>NZ_LT700211.1 GCF_900155425.1 Parabacteroides massiliensis | reverse complement strand
TGACCCCGAGCAAGACGAAGAAGGAGACGGCCGTGGACATACGGGAGGAGGACGGGGAGAAATACAGCGCGGTCCTTACCCCGAGGAACGAGGCGCGTGACGTGACGCTGCACTTTGCCCTGTATAATAAGACAAAGGAGGGATGGCTGCGGAAATATTTCGCGTTCATCAATTTCCTGAAGAAAGGGAAGGACGGGTGGCTCGACATCGCGTTTCCCCAACTTGATCTGACATTGCGTGTGAGATACACGGACAGTCCGAAGTTCACCCCGCTGACCTATTTGTGGCAGGAAGGGGTTCACGCTGGGAAATTCAAGGTGAAGTTCCGCGAGCCGGTACCGATTATATAACCATTCAAAGACGATTCGAATATGCTTTTAACGATATACGATAAAGCCGGGACCAAGCGTGCGGATGTGGCTGCAAGTGACAGTTCGACGCAGAGCAAGGAGGTGCAGGGCGACAACGTGCTGGCGCTCTCCTTCACGCATTATGCCCATATCCCTCTTGATGTAGGCGACTTCACGGACTACATGGGCGAGCGGTACTGGCTGACGGAGCGGTACACCCCGAAAGAGAAAAGCGGTAGCGAGTGGGAGTATAACCTGAAGCTGTACGGTATCGAGAGCCTGATCAGGCGTTTTCTTGTGCTGGAGACAACGGACGGCGACACCAATCCCCTGTTTACATTGACGGCCACGCCCCGTGACCATGTCGCGATGGTAGTGAAGGCCATCAACGACGGCATGGGTAACATTACCGACTGGAAGGTGGGGCAGGTGGATGGTACCGATCTTATCGTGATCGACTACGAAGGTATGTACTGCGACCAGGCGTTGAAGGAGATCGCCGGCAAGGTGGGAGGCAAGGCCGAGTGGTGGGTCGAGGGGCAGACGGTGAACGTGTGCCGTTGCGAACACGGCGAGGAGATCACGTTGGGATACGGCAAGGGGCTGACCTCCCTGGAGCGGGATACGAGCAATACGGCGAAGTTCTACACGCGCCTTTTTCCGATCGGGAGCAGCCGGAACATCGACGCCGAGAAGTACGGCAGCCCCCGTCTGATGCTCCCCGGAAAAAAGAAGTACGTGGAGGTGGGCGTGGACGAGTACGGTATCTATGACCACTACGAACAGGCCGCCTTCAGCGATAT
>NZ_LT700210.1 GCF_900155425.1 Parabacteroides massiliensis | reverse complement strand
TCCTTTCCCCGGGTCTGACTTCTTCGAGCTGACTTGAGCCTACCAAACTCCACCCGACGCGTGATTTTTCAGCTTTCCGCACCTGTGCGCTTTTGCTGTGGCTTGCTTCCCTCGGCACCACGGTAGGAGACACGTCCCCGGTGTTGTACGCCGATTGTTAGATTTCCAGACGGGAACCGACATTCGTGTTCGAGTTCGATGCATCGTTGTTCGCATTCGCATTCGACACGCCGCCATTCGCATTCGCATTGTTGTACCCGCGATAGACCACACGGCCTATTGGGAAGCTCCACCGGGGTGCAAAGGTACGGATAAAAGCCAGCCCCCTTGTTAGATAACGAGGAAAATCAATGCGGCGATTGCTCCTCCGGTCACGGTGAGTGTCCAGTCCGTCCAGTCCCAACGACCGTCCCGGAGCTTGTCTTTGAGCTCCAGCGAGGAGGCTGCGATGGCGGCTGCGTATAAGGCCGCATACGGTGTCAGGGCTGGCAGCCCCACGATAAAACCGCCTATTAGGTGTTTGTAGCGGTTACTTTGTTTCAAAAATGAAAGAATCTTGTTCATAAGCAATTGGATTAAAAAATGTTTTGTATATTTGCAAACACAGAAGCATTGAGGGAATGGTAATCTGGCATTTTAGCCCTAAGCTCCGCCCTTGGTGCTTTTGTCTTTTTTATTCTTTTATGTCATTTATGGAATACAGGAAGTATTTTATCTGGACTTTACCATTCGGCTGCCTGTGCACTTCCTTGGCTATATTCAGTCTCGCCCATTTTCCGTTGATTCTGACTTTGAAATAATAATAGTGTTCCACGTTATCCGTCCTTGGGTGTGTCAATGCGGAATCATCCACATATTCGGCACGTTCAAGATATGAATCCAGATTCTTCAAGTCCTCCTTGGAAACGATGTGTGTCCGTCCGAATGTATCGGAGAACAAATGCTTGTTGCCGTCTTTGGTAAATCCGATATTCATGTTCCTTCCGTTTACGGTCTTTTCCACTTTCTTTTGCAGAAGCGGCTCCATTTCATGCAGGTAATGGGTGCGCTCGATGGCCCGTTGCGTTTTTGTCCTATCCCCGGCGCATTTGTTCAGCAGCTTGCAGGCGGCACAAAGTTCGTTGTCCGGCACGAAAGCCAGTTTCAGCTTGCCTTTCGCTACATCGCAGTCCCGGCACCGCCGTATGGTGTACGGATTGTAGTCCGGCACGGTCTTCTGCTCCTTTCCGGCATTGAAGTGGAAGATGCCCTTTGAATCACGCTGTAACGCTTCTTCGCCCAATGCCATAGCCTCGTCGTGCGGTGTGTCCGGATACTTCGACTTGCGCACCTGTACGACGGTGCAGCGGCAGTTCCATCCGTTCGGCGGATAGTACTCCTCCCAAAACGGATCACTCATGGGCAGCGTCACCCCATGCAGTGCGGCGTGCGTGGGACGTACCTTGTCATCATGCGCCGTCCGGTACTGGAGGTTGTAGCGGTCCCCGTCTTCTGCGAACCGTTCCCACTTGGCGGCCATAGTCGCCGAAGCCTGTACGAAGTTGTACTCTGCCCGGAGGTAGCCCCGGTTATAGGTTTCGTCTATCTTCCGGACATCGTTCAAAAAGCGTTCGAACGTTTTTCGATTGCCGTTCTCATCCAGCAGAGAGGGGAAGGCTTCGTTCAGTTCATGGAACGTCTTCAGGCCTGAGAATATATAATCCGACCTCTGGAGGCGGCGGCGCATGGCCTCGGACATCTTCACCTGCCGGAATGAAGAATCCAGGACGGAGGCGTGCGTCTCTATAAAGTCCTGCGCCTCTTCTGAAGCCAGTATGTTGATTTCAAGGTTTGCCCCCTGCTCCCGGAACAGTGCTTTCATCATGCGGTCGAACATCTCCGTAAGCTTGTCTCGCATCAATTTTGCCTCGTCCTCTTTTGAGAGTTGGAGGGTATGATTGCCTAGCAATGAACTGTAGCGTAGATGCAGAGGGTGTGTCAAAACTCAATTATTAAAAAGATGAACTTATAATTTGAAATTTGAGCATCCTAAAAGATCCCCAAAAGGGTCGTATCATTACTCCATACAGAGCTTGATACGACCCTTTTAAGTGTT
>NZ_LT700209.1 GCF_900155425.1 Parabacteroides massiliensis | reverse complement strand
ATCTCCTATTCTACTTAATAATAATGTCTAATTTAGAGATGTTAATGGTATTAATTTGAGGCAATTATTGAAATTTGTGATTCAATTTATTTATGTGAGAAATAAATGGTTGTAAGTTCCTTAGAAGAGGTTGTGTCAAAACGTTGGCACAACCTCATTTATATTTTAAGTTCTGCTATATTTTCTTTTGGCTATGCTACTTTTTCCTCATGCATTTGGCAACAAGTTGCTATATTCCAATTATATCGGGTTATAAATAGTCCCATAAACATATATTTGGCAACTGTAATGAGCCCCTTTCCTTCTTTTATCAGTTTAGCACACATTTTTTTGATATTAAAGGCTATAGCAAAGAAAGCAAAGTCCATTGTAACCTTGTCTTCTCCCACATGCCGGAATCTTCTGTATGCCATGTTGTATTTCATTTGTCCAAACACCGCTTCTGGTTCTATACACCTCCTGCCTCTATGCTTGATACCTTCTTCTGAGAGCAATCTTTCCCGTGCCTGCCGTTTGTATTGATTTAATCGGTGGTTGACTTCTATAATACGGTTCCCCCGAGCTTTAAAACAACTGCCACGCAAAGGGCAACCTTCGCATCTTTTTGCTTTATACCGGGCACTTTCGGTGATGTATCCACTCGCTGTCTTGTCACGTTTGGTTCCTATACGGTTCATGTGCTGTCCCATAGGACAAACGTAATAATCCTCCCCCTCATTGTAATGGAGACTTTCGGCATGGAACGGGTTGGGAGTATAACGGGGACGCTGTTCTTTATGGAAGTAATTGTACTTGATGAAGGCTTCTATCCCATTCTCCTGCATGAACCGGTAATTTTCTTCCGAACCGTAACCGGAGTCTGCCACGCAGATATTCGGTAAACGGTTATAGCGGTACTGGAAAGAGTGGAAAAAAGGTATGAGGGTCAGTGTATCGGTAGGGTTGGGAAACAGACGGAAGTCTGTGATAAATTGGTTTTCAGTACCTATTTGCAGATTATATCCGGGTTTGGTCTGCCCGTTCTTCATGGCATCTTCTTTCATGCGCATGAATGTGGCACCAGGATCGGTCTTGGAATAGGAATTACGTTCTCCAAGGGTATCAAGGTGATTGTCATATTCTATCAGCTTGTCACGATACCCTTCAAGTTCCCTGACCTGCTTCTTCTTTTTGCGCAGGGCTTTCTTTTCTTCCTTATCCTTTGTTGCAGGCTGGCGTTCCAGGGCTTCTTTAAGTTCATCCACTATGTCAGAGAGCTTGCAGGAAGTAAACTCCACGGATGTGTCTTTTATAGAGTTCTCCTGTGCAATGGTTTCATCCACCTGCTCCAAGAGAATACGGATTTTATCCATTAGTCTCGTACGGTTCCGTTCGACTGTCTTGCGCCAGACAAAAGTATATTTGTTGGCTTTGGATTCAATCTTAGTACCGTCGATATACTCCACATCAAGGCTGATGAAGCCTTTATCGGCAAGGACAAGAACCAACTGGGTAAATACATTATTTATTTCCTCCTTTACACGGTTACGAAAACGGTTGATCGTGATAAAATCCGGATGCTCATTACCGGCAAGCCAAATATAATGAATGTCACGAAGAAGGTGCTTCTCTATTTTACGGCAAGAATAGATATTATTCATGTAGGCGTAGATTATCACCTTAAGCATCATTTTAGGATGATAAGGACAACGGCCCGTTTCCTTATAAAGCTTCTTGAAACTCTCAAGATTGAGGTTGTCAATAACAGCATTCACGATGCGAACCGGGTCGTTCGCAGCTATGTTTTCATCAATTCTTTGTGGAAAAAGAACGGTTTGGTTGGGAATGTAAGGACGAAAATGTAACTTTGCCATAACGAAAAACTTTATGCCTAAAGATACGAAAACTTTGGGTAATAACAAAGCCCGGGCTTGAGAAAGTCTGGGCTTTGCGCATAAAAAAAGGCTGTGTCAGCATTTTGACACAACCTCTGGAGTCTATTTTTATTCATTTGAAAGTATAATAACTTTGTCCTTAAGCTTGTTCTATTTAACGAAGCTAATATTTATGAAAATAGTCAGATTTAAAACTGTAGGAGGAAAATCATTAGTCATGAT
>NZ_LT700208.1 GCF_900155425.1 Parabacteroides massiliensis | reverse complement strand
ATATGTTCGCTTACGACGGTGATTTGCCGGTCGGCGGGGAAAAGGTACTCAACCATTCCGGATTGTGGAACGGGACGGGTGACTTCAAGCTGTCGTTCACGGGTGTCATCCAAGTGTCCCTGTTGGTGTTCTCGACAGACCGGACGGATGCCCTGGCATATAAGTACGCCACGTTCTTCGAGCAGTCGGACAAGATGATCAAGATCGCGGCGGCGAATTTCGACAAGGACGGTAACGTGCTGGAGGAGTCATCCATCATTACGACATCGAAGTACAACAGGCTCATATCCGAGCGTTTCAACGCTGACGGAAGCCTGAAGAACAAGTCCGGCCTGGTGACGACCGCTGATTTTTCCAAGCTGTTCGCCCAAGGGGTGAGCGACAACGGTCTTGTCAAGAGCGCGGATTTGAAGGTCTATGTCAAGCGTGACGAGTTCGGGGACCTTGTTTCCGGTGTCACCATCCGGGCCGACCAGATCGAGCTGGAGGGGCTTGTTACGGCGAACGGCTATTTCAAGGTCCTCACGGACGGGAGCATCGAGACCCGGAACGCGAACGTCAGCGGGATCGTCAAGGCCGATAAAGGCAAGATAGGCGGCTTCACCATCGAGTCCGGCCGCTTGTATTGGAAGAGCCGCGATTATTTCGGTAACGATTCCCGGAGTTTGAAACTGGGGGTCTCGAGCTCCTCGACGGAGGGGATCGTGGACGTGGCCTTCAATGGCGCCACCGACGGGCGGTTCGGCGTGAAGTCGGTCGGGGCGACCTCCGGTGGGGCCGCCATATACGCGTCGACAGGCCCCTTGACCTATCCGGCCAGCGGTATGACCTATGCCGGGTTCTTTGTCGGTCCGGTAGATGTAAGGGACACCGGTAACGGATTGATAAGTGATGTTTGCGCGTCGAAAGGGTTCCGGTACATCAAGAGTCGTAATTCCGACGGTACATACGTGTATAACGAGGGTGTGAACTGGGGGGATGGTGCCGCCCAGAATCCAGACCTTGACAAAATAAGACTTATCGTGAGGGGGGGCATCATTGTCGGCTATACAGGAGAATAAACATTTAAAACCAAAGAATATGAAAGTTGACTTAAACAGGAGATTCAGGGGGTTCAAAGGGAACGAGCTTGACGGTGACAACGTCGCCACCGCCGTGGCGGAGGCCCTGTTCAATTACGGGAAGGACAAGCCCGTGGGACGTGACGAGAAGTTCAAGGCTTATGTCCTGTGCCAGCGTATCATCCAGGGCGGGGGCGTGCTGGATTTGGAGAGTGAAGACGTCACCCTGATTAAGGAGGTGTGCGGTGAGAGTCTGACAGCCGGAGGCTATGGGCAAGTGTATGAACTTGTAGAAAGAAAGGAGTAGCGGTATGGCATTTACAGAAGAAGAAAAACAGGAAATTCTGGAAGTCGTCAAGGCGGAGTCCAAGAGTGTCGAATCCCTTGAGACGGTCGGCTCGCTGAGCGGGGTCAAATCCCTGCCTGCGCAGAAAGGTGACAAGCTGGTGAACGTCCCGATCACCTTACTGGGCAAGCCGGCCGATGACGCGGCGGCAAGGGCGATCAAGGCTGCCGAAAGGGTGGAGGAACTGGCCCCGAAAATGGAAGCGGCCACCCAGGAGACAAAGAAAGCTATTCAAACTGCGGGTGAATCGGCGGCAAAGGCGGAGGCGGCCGCGAAGAAGGCCGAGGACGCGATAGCCCAAGGTTACAAACATGAGGAGATGAGTGAGGAGGAGTTTGAAAGTCTCCCGGAAAAGGACGGCAAGACCATTTACTTGATTTACGAGGAGGAACAGGGATGATCCATGTTGGAGATAAAGAGGTGACGGCCATCCGCGTAGGTGAACGGGTGGTGGCGGCGGTCTATATAGGAGCCAAGCTGGTTTGGCAGGCGATAAGGAGTTGTTTCGGCGCGGGCTTTTGGCGCGGTGACAAACCTTGGAGCCGAACGGATGGATGGAAACGGATGAAATAACTTTTAAAGAATAACGATATGGCAAAGAAAGTATATGACGAGGACGGTCTGGATATGCAGAAGACCGATTGGTCCGGTGACGAATCCACGGGTAATCTTCCGGTGAGCGGCCGGTTGGTGGAGAACTATATCAAAAGTATTGATGACAAGGCCACCCCTA
>NZ_LT700207.1 GCF_900155425.1 Parabacteroides massiliensis | reverse complement strand
CCCGCCGTAACCGCCCTTGCCCGTGTCCTGTATCTGTGTCCACATGTCCACGTTGCTTCTGAGGGCCTTCATCTCCTCCGGACTCAGGCTCCACAGACTGCCGTCCCACTGGCGGCCGATCTGCCCGCTCAGCTTGTCTATCTGTGCCTGGGAAAAACCATCCCAATAATAATTCCAAGAGCGGTGGCTGCCGTGGTAACCGGCCTGCGCCATCGCCATCTGCAGGTAGTTGGAATCCGTCTCTTTCTGCATCCGGTAAGCGTCGCGGTAAGCGGCTACAGATTTGGTGCCCTTGCTCTGTTTGATAGTGTCGGTCAAGTCCTCGATGGAAGTCTGAAGCATTTCGTTCCGGCTGGTCAGCCGGTCTATCGTGGCCTGCACCTCTTTCGCGTTGCTTCCGTTCCAGTTGATGGTGCCGCCCAGACTGAACAAAGTCTTCACCGCGCCGCTTACCGCCTTGACACCGCCGGTAATGACGCTCATCGGTTTGGTCAGGTCGATGCTTTCCAAGCCGTCCAGCGTCTGCCCCAAACCTTCCAGGTATTCACCCATCCATTCCGGCGGATCGATACCGAACTGTTCCACCAGTCCCAGCAGGTCTTCTGCCGCTCCCACGTATTCCTTCACCTGCCCCACGCTGCCGTGCAGGGCATCCGTAGCCTCGGCCAGTGCCCTCTGCTTCGCGTTTCGGGCGGCATCCAGTGCGGCCCGGGCGTTCTTCTGCTCGGCTTCAGTCCCTTCTTCCACGGCCTTGTTATAGGCTTCCTGGGCCTCCTTGACGGATAAGGTCGTGGATTTTACCCGCGACATGGATGATTCTAATGCCGCAAAGGGATTGCGCTCGCTAAGTTTCTTGTCGATGGAATCGATGGCACGTACCAGGTCTTTCAGGCTGTCCGGCTGCAAGTCCTTCTGGGTATCGATATATTCCTTCAGACGGGTACGGAGGGATTGGAGGCTTTCGGAGGATACCTTGTCGAGGTCCCCGAATACGGCTTCCCAAT
>NZ_LT700206.1 GCF_900155425.1 Parabacteroides massiliensis | reverse complement strand
GAGATCTGGCGGCGGTACGTATATCCTGTATATGCCGTTACCGAACGTACATTCTACAATATACTCAACGCGAGCGCGGATGCGAGCAAGAAGATAGCTGACGAGGAGACCCGCCAGCTTTTACTCTTTAATGACGATGACTATGAACAAGGACGTGCAGAAGATAATCGCCCGGATCCTGCAGGATATCCGGGTGGAGATGACAGATGAGTTCGACCGTAATTTTGAGCGTCAGGCTTTTTTCTCCGAGGCATGGCAGCGGCGTAAAAGCCCGACACGTCCCGGAGGTTCTATTTTGATAGATACCGGCCGGCTCAGGCGGAGCGTTTCCAGCCGGACCACGGAGAACAGCATCACGTTTTACACCGACCTTTCGTATGCGGCCATTCACAATGACGGCGGGGAGATAAGGGTGACAAAAAAGATGAAGCGTTACTTTTGGCATAAATACTACGAGGCGACCGGTTCTTTCGGACGCAGGAAGAATGGAGAGAAACGCAAGGACAAACGTACCGTGCAGCTGACCGGCGAGGCGGAGTTCTGGAAGTTCATGGCCTTGAAAAAGGAGGGCAGCATGATCAAGATTCCCCGAAGGCGTTTCTTGGGGGTTTCTCCCGAAGTGGAGAAGGCTGTCCGTGAAATCATAGAGGAAAATATAACGGAATATTTCAATGTTGAATTTGACATAAGACGGAAATGAGAAAGGAACTTTATAATATGCTCTGCAAGGAGCTGAAGGAGGTGGGCGGAGGCTTGATAAAACACATCGACCTGTGGAACCACAATGTGGAGTTTATCGAGCAGGAGGAGAATTGGGAACGCCCTGCCGTGTTCGTGGAGTTCTGCCCGATACGCTGGAACGCGATTGTGGACGGGGTGGAATATCGGGCCGAACCGGAAGTGAAACTGCATATCGTGACGGACTGGGCCGGTGCAGCCAACGAGGGCAGTCCGTTCAAGGAAGAGGCGTTGGAGGTGTTTGACCTGCCGGAACTGATACATGAGCGGCTCTCGTGCATGGATGGCGATACTTTCATGGCATTTGACCTTGTGGAGAGCCAGACGAACCACAACCACG
>NZ_LT700205.1 GCF_900155425.1 Parabacteroides massiliensis | reverse complement strand
GCTCCGGTTATGGAGACACTACACGACCATGATAACGTGATACGCCAATATTTTCCGAACGGCGCATTGTTAGAGATCAGTAAAAACGACAGCACGGGTGTGGTGATTTATAAAGGGGAAGAGGTGAGACATTATGATAATGTGACATTTTCCAATATAGACAGCATCCAAAATTTTGCGGCCGCATTGAAATAAGGAGGTGTGAGTATGGAATTTTTCGATAACAAACTTTGCATATCGTTTCGTGAACTTGTTGATGGCGGAATAATGACTGTTCCGAATTACAAGTATATGGCATCCAGTGGCCGGATAAAGGTAGCACGTCGTGGTGGTGGAGCGAAAGGAAATGGAGCTTTGATTGTTATTGATAGTCTGCCTACCTCTTACAAAGAAAAAGTCGAGGAGAAATATCCTGGTGGCAATGCCGTGCTTTTGCGTGGCTGGATAATATCGAATTACGAGCTTGATCAGGCTGCCGTCGCTTTCTTTATGGATTGGGCTGCCCGGCAGTCCAGCGATAAGGCTTCTGACGAGCTTGCCAGAAAGTATGCGATAAATGCTTCAGTACTGAATACTTGTATCAAGTTGTACAATCGTAGTCGTGATTATCGAAAGTTAATGGGAGAGAAGTATGATTGGAGCATGATGGCTACTACCATTGAGACGCTGCGCGAAGAGTTCGGGCATGATTTGCCGGCGAGTACCTTGCGTTTCCGAAAGAAGGTGAACGAGTACAAGCAGTACGGTTATGAGTGCCTTATCAGTGGAAAGTTCGGTAACCAGTGTGCGAGGAAAGTGGATTACAAGACCGAGCGTCTCGTGCTGAGCATCACGGTGCTGCCGAACCAGCCTTATGGCAGTGACGTACACGAGATGTATATCTCCTTTGTGTGTGGTGAGTTGGAGGTATGGGATTTGGAAACCGGGGAAATATTCAACCATAACGATTTTACGGATAAGAACGGTGATCCGAAAGAACTGAGCGAAAGTACCATTCGCAACATCTTGAACAAGCCGGCCAACCAGGTACTCATAGAGAAAAAGCGTCGTGGGTGGTCGGAATTCTACCACGAGCAAATGCCACACATGCACCGCCACAGTGGAGAGTTCTCCTTGTCCCAGATTACGATGGATGACGTGGATCTTCCGCGTCGCATGAAGGGTGGTGAATACGTACATGCTTATTATGCCTACGATATGGTGAGCCAGTGCCGTGTGGGGCTTGCTTACGGCCGTGATAAAGACGAAGCCCTTGTGGTTGCCTGTTTCCGGGATATGTTCCGCCTGATTGAGCGTAACGGGTGGGGGATGCCTGCCGGTATCGAGGTGGAGCAGCATTTGATGAGCAAGTACAAGGAGGGCTTCCTGAAAGCCGGTGAGGTGTTCAAGTTTGTGCACTTTTGTGCACCGTTGAACTCTCAGGACAAATATGCTGAACCGTTGAACGGCGCGTTCAAGACTACCATCGCCCATAAGAACCATGAAGGAGTGGGTCGTTGGTACGGTAAAGGGGCACGGCGTGTGGATCAGAAGAAAATCAGCGACAGTGGGAACCATACCTACGAGGATAGGAAATATTATACGTTTGAGGAACTTGTGGCAGATGACCGCAGGGATTGTGCTGAATGGAACAACACGCTGCACCCCAACCAGAAGAAATATCCGGGCATGACCCGCTGGGATGTGCTTGTGTCGAGAATCAACCCGACTCTGCGCCCGCTTGATAAACTGACCCTGAGCCGTTATATTGGCGAGAGGGTGGAAACAAGCGTAAGACGGAACAGTACGGTACGTGTGGCGTACGCTGACTGGTGGCTGAGCGGTCCGGAGGTTCTTGAGAAGTTGGAGCCTAATAACCGCAAGGTGACGGCTTTCTATTTGCCGGATGAGGAAGGCAAACCGACCGATGTGTTCCTGTATCAGAATGACCGCTATATCGACAAGGTGCGCCCGGTTGTGACTTATAGCCGTGTAATGGCGGAACAGACCGAAGAAGATAAGGCAGCTTATACGGAACAGGCAAAGATAATGAGTCACTTTGACAAATGGGTACGTGATAACGCTATCGGTCAGGTAGGTGTGGCACCGGTCCAACGTGAGGAAGAAGATGAGGAAACGGAAAGCCTTGTATTATCTACGGCACCTGTTCCTGAAGAACTCGATGAAGCTTACGAATGGCAGCCGACCAATATGGCGGCAATGGCTATTGGAGATATGTAAGAATACGATTAGAATAACATTATAACAGCGTTTGAATTATGATTACAGAAGCGCAAAAACAGAAGATTTTGGGAGCGATAGCTGCCAACCGTGCGAACTATCCGAGTGACGCGAAACATGCCGCCTCCCTTGGCATCAGCACATCGGTGTACAGTGCCATTAAGAACGGACAGACGGATAAAGCCCTTAGTGATGCCAACTGGATAAGTATAGCCCGTCGTTTGGGTGTGGGCCTCCGTGCCGATATGGAGTGGAAGGTTGCCAAGACCGCCACGTTCGAGTATATAACCGCCCAGCTTGAGTTCTCCCAGCAGTCGAGCCTGTCGGCTATCCTATGCGACATTCCAAACATCGGAAAGACTTTTACTGCAAGGTATTATGTGCAGAACCACAAGAATGCCGTGTATATCGACTGCTCGCAGGTGAAGACCAAGCTGAAGCTGGTGCGTAAGATAGCTGCGGAGTTCGGAGTGGATGCCAAAGGTAAATATAGCGATGTATACGAGGATTTGACTTATTACCTCCGTTCCATTGAGAATCCGCTTATTATTTTGGACGAGGCCGGGGATTTGCAGTATGAGGCGTTCCTTGAGCTGAAGGCTTTGTGGAATGCCACCGAACGCAGTTGTGCTTGGTATATGATGGGTGCGGATGGTTTGAAAGAAAAGATCAACCGTTCGATAGAATGTAAGAAAGTGGGCTATACCGAGATGTTGAGCCGTTATGGAGATCGTTACAGCAAGGTGACACCTGATGACGGCAAGGAGCGTGAGGCGTTTTTGAATGCCCAAGCTCGGACGGTGGCTAAAGTAAATGCCCCGGCAGGTGCGGATATAGCGCAGATTGTACGCAAGACACGTGGAGGTCTGAGGCGAGTATATACCGAGATAGAGAAACTTAAAATGGCATAGGCGATGGTTAAGATAGTTTTAGAGGACAAAGGTCAAGACCTGTTATGGCTCAAAGTAAATGAAGGTGGTCTTGTGGAGGAAGCCGGACCATTTCAAAATGAAATATGGAAAGATGCTTATGTCCCGTATTGGGGGCTTCACATAGGGCAATTCTGCCCGATACACCATCCTCCGCATATCATCAAAGGGTTTCTGAAATATAGGATTGAATCAATAGAAAAAGAGTCATGAAACGAGCATATAGTCCGAAAGACATAGCCGCCAAGAAATGGGTGACGTTGCCATGGGGCGAGAAATGGAACAAGCCTTTCGGGTTCCCAGCGGAGAACGCCTCCTGGTTCATCAGCGGTGCCAGTGCCAGCGGGAAGAGCAGCTTTGTGATGCAGCTTGGCAAGGAACTGTGCAAGTACGGCCTTGTGTTGTACTTGAGCTATGAGGAGGGCGTGAACCAGACATTCCAACGCCGTATGGAATATTTGAAGATGAACGAGGTGCAAGGCAAGTTCCGTGTGGTTGTGGACGAGACCTATGAGGAACTGATAGACCGATTGAAGAAGCCGAAGTCCCCGAAGTTTATCATCGTGGATTCGTATCAGGTGTCGGAATGGGAGTATCCGGATGCGGTAGCCTTGATGAAGCGTTTCCCGAAAAAGTGCTTCATCTGGATCAGCCAGGAAAAGAAG
>NZ_LT700204.1 GCF_900155425.1 Parabacteroides massiliensis | reverse complement strand
TGGGTAACATTACCGACTGGAAGGTGGGGCAGGTGGACGGTACCGATCTTATCGTGATCGACTATGAGGGCATGTACTGCGACCAGGCTTTGAAGGAGATCGCCGGCAAGGTGGGAGGCAAGGCCGAGTGGTGGGTCGAGGGGCAGACGGTAAACGTGTGCCGTTGCGAACACGGTGAGGAGATCACGTTGGGATACGGCAAGGGGCTGACCTCCCTGGAGCGGGATACGAGCAATACGGCGAAGTTCTACACACGCCTTTTCCCGATCGGCAGCAGCAGGAACATCGACGCCGAGAAGTACGGCAGCCCCCGTCTGATGCTCCCCGGAAAAAAGAAGTACGTGGAGGTGGGCGTGGACGAGTACGGTATCTATGACCACTACGAACAGGCCGCCTTCAGCGATATCTATCCCCGGCGGGTGGGAACGGTAAGCAGTGTCCGGAGCGAGGAGGTGACGGACGAGGAAGGTAAGGCCTTTACCGTCTATTACTTCAAGGACGGCGGGATGGATTTCGATCCTAACGATTATGAGTTGGCCGGTGAGACGAAACGCGTCTCCTTCCAGAGCGGTGACCTTTCCGGGCTGGGAGAGGGGGACGACCATTATTTCGAGGTGAACTTCGATAGTGCCACCCGTGAGTTCGAGATCGTCACGATCTGGCCTTACGGCAATGACACGCAGCTTCCGGGCGGCAAGCTCGTCCCGAAGGCCGGGGACACCTATGTCCTTTGGAATATCCGGATGCCGGATAAATATTACCGGTTGGCAGAGGAGGAATTTGCGGCCGCGGTGGACGAATATAATAAGGACCACTGGCTGGATATTGCCGCTTACAAGGCTCCGACCGATCATGTGTGGATCGAGCAGCAGGAGGCCGATCTGTTTGTCGGCCGGCGCGTAAAATTGGAGAGCTCGGAGTATTTCCCGAAAGACGGTTACCGCAGGAGCCGCATTACGAAGATCACCCGCAGGGTAAACCTTCCCGGGGAGATGGACCTGGAGATCAGCGACGCCCTGCAGGTATCGAAATTTGACAGGGTAAACGACAGTATAGGGGAATTGAAAAGCTATACGAAAGCCAAGGCCGAAAGTTCCGGGCTTCCCGATATTATCCGGAGCTTCGATAATACGCTGCCGACCGACAACAACCTTTTCTCGGCAAAAAGAAGCCAAAGGGAGTTCCTGAGCAAACACCGTCGGGATACCGCTGCCGAGGTGATCGGTTTTTTGAAAGGGGCTTATTTTGGGGATTACAAAGCCGGGGAATCCGGAGGCAATGTTGACGGCGACGGGAACGCCGAGTTTCTGACGGCTGTTATCCGGGAATTGCTCCGCAGTACCCGTTTCGTGGACGGCATGTTCGGCGAGGGTTGGCAGCTATGGATAGATAAAATAACGGGGCTGAGTAATCT
>NZ_LT700203.1 GCF_900155425.1 Parabacteroides massiliensis | reverse complement strand
CACCGGCGACCAGCTCCTCCGTAGGGGTGGCCTTGTCATCAATACTTTTGATATAGTTCTCCACCAACCGGCCGCTCACCGGAAGATTACCCGTGGATTCGTCACCGGACCAATCGGTCTTCTGCATGTCAAGACCGTCCGTATCATACACTTTCTTCGCCATATCGTTATTCTTTAAATGTCATTTTATCCGTTTCCATCCGTCCGTACGGCTCCAGGGTTTGTCACCACGCCAATAGCCCGCGCCAAAGCAGCTCCTTATCGACTGCCAGACAAGTCTCGCGCCGACGTAGATTGCAGTGACCGCCCGCTTGCCGGCATAAACGGCCGTTATTTCCTTATCACCCGCATGGATCATGGCTATTCCTCCTCGTAAATCAGGTAGATACCCATGTCGTCTTTCTCAGGGAGCGCCTCGAAGTCCTCCTCGCTCATCGGTATATGTTTGTAACCGCCGGCTATCGCATCCCTCGCCTCCTGCGCGGCATCTCGCGCGACCTTGGCGGACTCATCGGCGGTCTGGACCGCCTCCAACATTTTTTTGGTGGCTTCCTCCGCCTTGCCGACCGCCTCGTTCATGTCGACGGCGATCCCCTCGACCGCCTCGGCGGCCTTGTTCGCCCTCGCCGCCGCGTCATCGGCCGGTTTACTGAGCAAGGAGATGGGGACGCTCACCAGTTTGTCCCCTTTCTGGGCGGGAAGGGAGCTCACGCCGCTCAACGAACCGACCGTCTCGAGCGACTCGACGCTCTTCGATTCCGCCTTAATCGCCTCCAGTACCTGGTTGATATCCGATTCTGTCAACGCCATCTCATTCCCCTCCCTCTATTAATTTATACACTTGTCCGTAACCACCGGCCGTCAGGCATTCGCCGCACACCTCCTTGATGAGCGTGCCTTCCTCGGTGGTGATCTCCAATACGCCCCCGTTCTGAATGATACGCTGGCAAAGGACGTAAGCTTTGAACTTCTCGTCCCGGCCCACGGGCTTCTCCTTGCCGTAATTGAACAGGGCTTCCGCAACGGCTGTGGCGATGGTGTCACCGCCGAGCTCGTTCCCGTTGAAGTCCTTGAATCTCCTGTTTAAGTCAACTTTCATATCTCCTGGTTTTAAATGTTCATTCCTTGTTGTATCCCACGATAATGCCACCCCTCACGATCAAGCGTATCTTGTCAAGGTCGGGGTTTTCCGACATGCCGCCGCCCCAGTTGACACCGGCGTTGTAAGTGTAAGTGCCGTTTGCGTTCCGGCCGGTTATATACCGGAATCCTGCCGACGCACAATAATCACTGTCCAGCTCCCCCCTGACACTTGTCGGGCCCACGAAAAAGCCCGCATATGTCATGCCGCTTCCGGGATAGGTAAGCGTGCCGGTGGAGGCGTATATGGCGGCGCCGCCCATGTTGGAGCCCACCGCCTTCACGCCGAACCGCCCTTCCGTCGCGGCGTTGAAGGCAACGTCCACGACCCCCTCCGTCGAGGTCTGGGATACACCCAGTTTCAGGCTCCTCGAGTCGCCTCCGAAATAATCGCGGCTCTTCCAATGCAAACGGCCGGACTCGATGGTGAAGCCGCCTATCTTGCCGCTGTCGGCCGTGATGGTCCCGCTAATGTCTGCGTTCCTCGCAGCGATGCTGCCGTCCGTAAATACCTTGAAATAGCCGTTCGCCGTCACAAGCCCCTCCAGTTCGATCTGGTCGGCCGTGATGGTCACACCGGAAACGAGCTTGCCGAACTCGTCATGCTTGACATAGACCTTCAGGTCCGCACTCTTGACAAGGCCGCTACTCGTGACACCCTCGGCGAACAGCCTGGAAAAATCGGCGGTCGTCACCAGGCCGGACCTGTTCTTCAGCGACCCGTCATCGTTGAAACGCTCGGATATGAGTCTGTTGTATTTTGCGGTCGTGATGATCGAGGATCGCTCCAGCACGTTGCCGTCCTTGTCGAAATTCGCCGCCGCAATCCGGATCATCTTGTCCGACTGGTCAAAGAAAGTCGCGTACTTGTACGCCAGGGCATCCGTCCGGTCTGTCGAGAATACCAACAGGGACACTTGGATGACACCCGTGAACGACAGCTTGAAGTCACCCGTCCCGTTCCACAATCCGGAATGGTTGAGTACCTTTTCCCCGCCGACCGGCAAATCACCGTCGTAAGCGAACATAT
>NZ_LT700202.1 GCF_900155425.1 Parabacteroides massiliensis | reverse complement strand
CATCCTAAAAGATCCCCAAAAGGGTCGTATCATTACTCCATACAGAGCTTGATACGACCCTTTTAAGTGTTATACGTTACAATCTGTAACTTTTAGAAGTTGTCATTTCTGTTTTGACACACCCTCCAGTCGAAAAAACGGGATAGGGTTTCTGCCGTTTTTTTACCATTCTTTCTCGGATCTGCCGGAACGGAGGGTTCCGGTGTTTCCTTCTCCTCGCACGGGATGCCGTATTTTTCCTCGAAGTACTGGGGCTTTACCTTGTAGTGCTGCAGCACCATTTCCTCGTAGGCCTTCTGTTGTTCGGGCGTGTAGTCAATGGAGTAGTCCCAATCGAAGCGCAGCCCTTTAACAGGGAACCCGTGGCGCACCATGCGCGGAATGAGCTGGTTGTTCACTATATCCCGCAGCATATCACAGTCGCTTTCCACGAGGTTCTGGAACACTTCAAGGTGCGTTTCCGACTGTGATAGGCTGCTTCCGTCCTCGATGGTCATGGTCTGGCCGATGATGAGTTTTGACAGTTCGGAATTGGCACGGTCGATGCGCTTGTCATAGACATTGAACGCGTCCCCCTTGCCGCTTTCCACAAATTCGATTTCGGTTTCCATGCCTGCCACCATGGAGAGGGCGGTTCCGGCTTCACGCAGCATCTTGTCAAGGCGGTCGATTTCTTTCTGGTCGCGCGAGGTGGTACGTGCGATACGCATGGGCATCCCGAATATTTCCCCGAAGGTGTCCCAAAAGGCCAGCATATTCTTTTTGGGGATAGTTTGTGAGGCAGCCTTGAGATACAGCCCGAGGTCGTCCAATCTGCCGGCCTCAATGAGCCAGTCAGAAAAAGGCGGCTGGCGGTAGTCTATACCTGTAGTCCAGTCCTGCCCGAGGTCGGTGATTACACGCCCGTACTCAGGGATGACATGCTTGCGCGGAATAAGTTTTACATCCGAATAGCAGATACAGCCGTCCCCATCGGTGCATAGGTCGCCTAGTTCGATGAGCGAATGTCCCCAGTAGATTGAATCAAGGGCATAGCGCATGAGCTGCTTGAACCAGGACTGGTCAAAGAAATGAACCGCTTCCTCGTTCTCATCCCCTTTCATATCCACGATTTTGAACGAACGTGCCATGACAAAACCTCTGCGCTGCTCCACGCATCCGGAGAGGTGAAGGTCTATTTCCGCGTCCCGGTAGATGTCGTACAGGCGCTGGCGGCTGGGGTTGTCTACATTGATGGCATACTGCCAGGCATCGCGCCAGTTCTTGATGTCCTTCCGGGTGAGTGCATCGGTGGTGCGTTGCAGGTCGATGACCATTTTCTGCACCTGCTTGATGTCTTTCCCCTTGGCCAGATTGAAATTGCCGTATGGTGTTTGCAGTACGTTTTTCGGTTTACCAGAAAACATACCGCTGAAAAAATCTTTAATATCCATAGTCCTACCAGTTATGATGAAGCTGCTTCTGGCAGCTGTAAACAAATGAATTACCGGACGGCAGCCCATCCTCTCCGACAGCCGGTGGCAAGTCGGGGACAATTTTGCCGGCCTGTACGCCTTCAAGCCATTTGACGGCACGTTCGTAGCGTTCCTTTCGTACCTCGCTTCCCATTTTCTGCGGCATTGATGCGCTCATGTGATAGAGTGCGATGTCGCAGGTGTACATGACAATGAGCCGGTTCCGGTGTTCATCCTGTGCAGAGAAAATGGCCGTACAGTCGTATTTCGGCCGTAGATAACCGGCAATTTCTTCCCGGGCTTCCGCTTCTGCATTGG
>NZ_LT700201.1 GCF_900155425.1 Parabacteroides massiliensis | reverse complement strand
CCCCCCTCTCCCCCCCACCACAGAAAAAAACAAGAATGGATCCAGTCTTCACTGTTATTCTACGATACATAAGTGTGTGTATAAGAGACAGAGTTATTCCACCTTTCCCTCGGCCCCCCCCCCGCCGTAACCGCCCTTGCCCGTGTCCTGTATCTGTGTCCACATGTCCACGTTGCTTCTGAGGGCCTTCATCTCCTCCGGACTCAGGCTCCACAGACTGCCGTCCCACTGGCGGCCGATCTGCCCGCTCAGCTTGTCTATCTGTGCCTGGGAAAAACCATCCCAATAATAATTCCAAGAGCGGTGGCTGCCGTGGTAACCGGCCTGCGCCATCGCCATCTGCAGGTAGTTGGAATCCGTCTCTTTCTGCATCCGGTAAGCGTCGCGGTAAGCGGCTACAGATTTGGTGCCCTTGCTCTGTTTGATAGTGTCGGTCAAGTCCTCGATGGAAGTCTGAAGCATTTCGTTCCGGCTGGTCAGCCGGTCTATCGTGGCCTGCACCTCTTTCGCGTTGCTTCCGTTCCAGTTGATGGTGCCGCCCAGACTGAACAAAGTCTTCACCGCGCCGCTTACCGCCTTGACACCGCCGGTAATGACGCTCATCGGTTTGGTCAGGTCGATGCTTTCCAAGCCGTCCAGCGTCTGCCCCAAACCTTCCAGGTATTCACCCATCCATTCCGGCGGATCGATACCGAACTGTTCCACCAGTCCCAGCAGGTCTTCTGCCGCTCCCACGTATTCCTTCACCTGCCCCACGCTGCCGTGCAGGGCATCCGTAGCCTCGGCCAGTGCCCTCTGCTTCGCGTTTCGGGCGGCATCCAGTGCGGCCCGGGCGTTCTTCTGCTCGGCTTCAGTCCCTTCTTCCACGGCCTTGTTATAGGCTTCCTGGGCCTCCTTGACGGATAAGGTCGTGGATTTTACCCGCGACATGGATGATTCTAATGCCGCAAAGGGATTGCGCTCGCTAAGTTTCTTGTCGATGGAATCGATGGCACGTACCAGGTCTTTCAGGCTGTCCGGCTGCAAGTCCTTCTGGGTATCGATATATTCCTTCAGACGGGTACGGAGGGATTGGAGGCTTTCGGAGGATACCTTGTCGAGGTCCCCGAATACGGCTTCCCAAT
>NZ_LT700200.1 GCF_900155425.1 Parabacteroides massiliensis | reverse complement strand
TCCATGCCGGGCGTAAGGCCGTCCTTCATCAAAAATTCAACTTCTACAGGTTTCATTCCAGTCTGCTTTGAAAAAATCCTACAATATCGTCCGCCTCGTCCTCCGCGCTACGGTCCGTTCTCCGGCTGCCTTCACCGCCGCCTTTCTTCCGCCTCACATACCGGGGCGCGTCACTCAGCATCATGATCAGCGTCTGGTAATTCACCCCGTCAAGGATGTAATCCACGCTCCAGCCGGTCGCCGATGCAATCTGCCATATAAATCCGAAGGGGCTATGGGAACCCTCATAACGGGTCCTTAACTCCCCCTCCCCACCTGGCTCAGCCTCGGCTTCATCGGGTTCGCCCGATCCACCGACCTGATAATACGCATAAAATCCTTCGTACCCATCAGTCGCTCAAACATCCGAAACATAGCCATCAGGTAACGCCACTCCACAAAGCTCCGCAGCACCCAGGCCGTCAGCCCGATGCCCATGTGCCGCGCCACGTAGCCCCGGCACACCGTATAGGCCAGCATCCGGCTTATACCTTTCCCGTGCTTTGCAATAAAGGCCATCTCCTCCGCCTTGTTCTTCACCTTCCAGCCGGGTGACACACCCAGTTTCAGATACTCTCTTGCCAGCAGTATCTGGCCCCGAAGCCGGGGACGCTTCATCGTCACACGCAGTTCCAAGGGACACTTCTTAAAAGGAATGCGACACCTTTTAAGAGGAACGGACACGCCACCGTCCAGCAACGCGTCCGCACATTCCATTTCCACCAGCTGCTCCAACCGGTCATCCATACGCTAACCCTCCCCAGTCTGGATTTGTGCCGTCGCCTCTTCCGCTGCCGGCAGCTTGTACTGTTCCCACTCACTGGGAATGGATTCCGTATCGAACACACCGTAAGGCTGTGAACCGTCCTCCGGCATTGCCACCTCCAACGTACACTCGATCTTCGCCGTTTCTGTCAGGGTCAGCTTGCCGCCCAAATTGGAGAGCAGTGTCGCATTGGGCATCAGGATGCTCTTCCCGGACACAAGGGCAAGTTCCCAGGGGCCCTGCATCACCATCGCGGTCGAGGGGGCCGTCCAGCCGATCGGAGTTTTCTTTTCCGAATCTTCTTTCTTATAATGCAGGCTGCCACCAAGCAGTTTGTGCAGGTTATCAAAGTCCATCTGGATCACATTGAACGTCGGCGCTATGCTGCCGTTCGACTGGGCTATGACCAGCACCGGGGCACCGGGCACCTGTTCCGCCTCGATTTTCGCCGCCTCAGGTTTCTGGCCGCCCAGGTCAAAGGAGCCTTTCTCGATATAGCCCACGACAAAATCCTTATATTTCACGGCACCGATGCCGTACATGAAATTCTTATCCGCCATCTTTCTTTTGTTTTTGAATTAATATTACCGCTAAAACGCA
>NZ_LT700199.1 GCF_900155425.1 Parabacteroides massiliensis | reverse complement strand
AACCGTACCCCGATGTTTCCTTCCACTTTTTTCATCAGCTGAATACATACTTGGTTCTACCTTTGCCGAAAGTTTCCGTCCGAATGATGGTCTCAAACGGAAATCCGTCCGGCATTTCACTCACTTGTGCGAGGATGTTCTTCATCTCTTCCGAGTTGGTGAAGAACTTCTTGGCCTCGCCATTCATCTCGATGGCTACGATACAGCGGTCTTCGCCCTGTTCGGTGCGGATGCCGGTTTCGAAGTCCTTCACGATGATGGGTAAGTTCACTAATTCCCGGATGCTTACCACGGAGCCGGGAAAACGTTTCTTGCCGTCTTCCGGCTTGTAGGAAACGTTCAAATCCTTAAAAGATCTCATTTTTTTGCCTGTTAATTTTTTAAACAACATATTACAATCTGCGTGTTTGGCCATGCCATAAAAACTGGCCACCAGTTCACGCCTTCTTTTCCTCGATTTTACCTCGTGCATTTTTCGGGCGAACTTCTGTTTGATGCGCTTGCGTAGGCGCACATGGTCGGGGTATATGACATATCCCAAGAAGTCTATGCCCTCGTCCACCGGGAATACACGTTCGTCAGGCTTTACAGTAAGCCCGATTTGTGCGACCTGGAAGTGGACGGCATCACGAATCTTCCACAATTCTGATTTTGCGTCACCGAGTACCACGCCGTCATCGCAATAGCGGTAGAAATGGCAGACGCCGTACTTGTCCTTCAAATAATGGTCTAAAAAAACAGACAGGAGCAGGTTGCCCAACCCTTGCGACGACCTCAGCCCGATGCTGATTCCTTGCGGCATGAGTCTTACGAAGTTGTCAAGCATG
>NZ_LT700198.1 GCF_900155425.1 Parabacteroides massiliensis | reverse complement strand
ACCAACAGGGACACTTGGATGACACCCGTGAACGACAGCTTGAAGTCACCCGTCCCGTTCCACAATCCGGAATGGTTGAGTACCTTTTCCCCGCCGACCGGCAAATCACCGTCGTAAGCGAACATATTGAAGTTCTCGAATCCCGCCTTATTCCCGTTCACGAACTCGATACGAAGATGGCCGGCTTCGATCACCTTGTAATGGAAGGACAGGTAGACATAGCCCGGAATGCGAAGCCCGTCCCCGTTCAACTCCTTGAAATCGGGGATCGTGCGGAAATCTCCGTTCTTCTGCATGATGTAGCTGTTCGTTATCCTGACGTAAGGAACCTTGCCGGTCTTTACGACCTCCACGTTGCCGTTCTCGCTCGATGACAACAGTTTATTACCGGCAAGAATCCACTTGCCGCCGAAAGTCAGGAACGCGGCCTTGTACCCGCTTATCCATTTACTCATCCCCTCGGTAAACGTGGTGTTATCGAAAAAGCTCTGCTCCTCCCTCACCTCGTCACGCAGACCTTCTACGGCGGACTGTATCTTACCCTCCGTAATTTCAAATTTCGTCAGGATATCCTCGCCGGTCATAAGGATAAACGTACCCTTGAGGTACACGTTGTCGCCATAAAGACCGTTCCCGTGCGGCTGGTTATTCGTAGGGAAAGCGCTGTCCTTGATACCGTCGAGATTACCCACCCGGCAACGCAAACAGCCGTTGAAGTTTTTCGCATTCACGCCGTCCAGTACGTCAACACGTGGCTGGCCGTCCTCGGTAGCCGATATGCTGATCAGGTTCTGCCGGAGCGGGTTTTCCGTGTTACCCATCAACACGCACTCATCACCCGCCTTCGGTTCCGTCCCGCCAAACTCCCTCTGGGGTACCGTTATCCCTTCCGTGTCGCCTTCCGACACTTCCACCCAGTAACCCAGAATCTCCGCCCCCGTAAAAACGGCACAGCGCATCAGGTCGTGCGCCACGAACGTGTTCTCCTGCTCAAAGGTGATGCGGTAATTGTTGCCCTCCTTGGTCACGGTCTTGATCTTACCGTTGGCTGCGGATACAACCAGCTGCCCCCTTACGCTGCGAACCGTTTCTATGAGCAGTTCCAAGGCTACCAACGTCTGCCGGATGGTCGCCTTGTCTATCGTGAGATTACTCAGCCCCGTTATTTTATCTATCCATAGCTGCCAACCCTCGCCGAACATGCCGTCCACGAAACGGGTACTGCGGAGCAATTCCCGGATAACAGCCGTCAGAAACTCGGCGTTCCCGTCGCCGTCAACATTGCCTCCGGATTCCCCGGCTTTGTAATCCCCAAAATAAGCCCCTTTCAAAAAACCGATCACCTCGGCAGCGGTATCCCGACGGTGTTTGCTCAGGAACTCCCTTTGGCTTCTTTTTGCCGAGAAAAGGTTGTTGTCGGTCGGCAGCGTATTATCGAAGCTCCGGATAATATCGGGAAGCCCGGAACTTTCGGCCTTGGCTTTCGTATAGCTTTTCAATTCCCCTATACTGTCGTTTACCCTGTCAAATTTCGATACCTGCAGGGCGTCGCTGATCTCCAGGTCCATCTCCCCGGGAAGGTTTACC
>NZ_LT700197.1 GCF_900155425.1 Parabacteroides massiliensis | reverse complement strand
CCTTCTGGGTATCGATATATTCCTTCAGACGGGTACGGAGGGATTGGAGGCTTTCGGAGGATACCTTGTCGAGGTCCCCGAATACGGCTTCCCAATTCAATCCGTCCTTCAATTCCTTCAGATCAAGGTCAGACAGTTTCTTTTTCAACTCTCCCCGCAGGCTGTCTTTCTCACCGTCCGTGGCGGCTTCCCTGATACGTTTCTCGTATTCCTCGGTAATGGCCCACTTCTTTTTTTCATAGCTGCCATATTCCGCCAGGTAATCACGCATGGCCTGGGCTTCTTTTTCCATCTCTTCCTCCAAGGTGGCCGTAATGGCCGCGTTCCGGTTCTTATCGTTCGAGTCGCGTGCGCCGGCAAGGGCATCCGTCTGGCCGGGAGTCAGACCATTGCCACCGGTGGAAACACCGGCTTCCTTGTTTTCACGTTTCCATTCAGCCTCCTGACGGGCTATTTCTTCTTTTCTTCTGTTATAGTCGTATTCGATCTGTGCCAGTTTCTTTTCAGTGCCGTCTTTCATCCGGTCTATGTATTCCTGGGCGTTTTCCGCCTGCAACGCAGCAAGTTCCTGCGCCAGCCTGCGCTCTGTAGCCATACGCTGCTTGGCTTCCGTTTCCGATTTTTTATCGGACTGTTTAGGATCGGAGTGTCCGCCGATATTTCCTTTCTTGGCAGCTTCGGCGGCTTTCCTCGTTTCCTCCTCCGCCTTCCTCAGATAACCGTCACGCTTGTTCTCCGCATTTTTCAGCAGGATATCATAAGCCTCCTGATCATGTTTTCGGATAGCCTCCTGCGCGTCATACACCTGGCCGACTTCCGCCATATTGCTTTGCATCAAATACTGCCCTATTTTTCCAAAGAATCCCATAGCACTTTCAGCCTCTTCCGGTTTCTGGGCCTTGATCTTGTTTACTTCTTCGTCAGCTTCGGCTGCCTTGCTGACGAGGTTCTGGACGTTGGCCTGGTGAAGCAATACCTGCACGTAGTCCTCGCTCTTTTGGATAAGGGTATCGTACCACTCGGAAAGGGTTTTATAATAACCGAAACTTTCCCCGTATTTGCGGTTCAGTTCCTCCACTTTCGCCTTTTCCTGTTCCTTGCTGCCGGTAAAGTTCTTTATCTCATCGGTGACCGATTTCAACTCAAAGCGGGTACGCACCATCTGGGCGCGGCCGTCCTTCTCGATCTCGGTCATTTCCTTCAACGAGATCGAGAACTCGTCCACGCCTTTCTTCGCACTGAACAAATCTTTCGTCCACTCCACGATCTCGTCACCGTACATCACAAGCAGCATGATGCCAGTCGTAAGTGCCGTCTGCCAGGAAAAGAGGGAAGAGAGCACCTGCTTCCATACCGGCGTGCCTTTCTGTCCCGACTTCCGCAGCTCGTCGTATTCCTTACGGGCACGGGCCAGCTCATCGGTGAATACCGGCAGGTTGTTACTGATGGCCAGAAAGAACATCTGCGGTCCCATAGCCAACGAGGGCATCTCACGGGCAATCTGCTGGATGCTGTTGTGCAAGCCGTTAAACTGGCGCTGTGCATTGGGCACGTCCGGCGGGGTGACCTGTACGGATTCCGATTCCGCCTGAAGTTGTCTCAACTTGCCGCGTAATTCCTCAAGCTGCTTTTCCAGCGCGTGGATCTGGGCGATGTTGGCGCTCTGATCCAAATTGGGGGCGGCCGTCTCACCGGCAAGGCGCAGCCTTTCCAGTTCCGCCTCCAACACCCTGACGGTGTTACGAAGCTCCAGCGCCTCACGCTCGGCCTTGTCCATGCCGGGCGTAAGGCCGTCCTTCATCAAAAATTCAACTTCTACAGGTTTCATTCCAG
>NZ_LT700196.1 GCF_900155425.1 Parabacteroides massiliensis | reverse complement strand
TGCCCATCTGCATCGAGACGTTGAACAACTCGAACGACCTGTGCCTGTTCCGTTGGCTTCCGTCCACGGAGCCCGACCATACGGACTTCATGGATTTCAACTTTGACGGCGGTTTCGAGTTCAACCATCCGAAAGACGTGTTCTGGAACGATGGCGGAGGCGATGCCGAAGAAGAACCGAACATCAAGGAACACCTGGGCACCGGTGACAAGTACGACAAGATGTACAAGGCGCTTGACCGCATGATGAGTTTCCTCTATAAATGCGTGAAGGAAACGCCTGCCGGCAAGGGCATGACCTATAACAAGGAGACGCACACGTTTGACGGGGTGGACTATGAGGATGACGTCAACAAGTTCCCGACGGCCAAATGGGTGAGCCCGACCTTCAAGGCGGAAGCCGGGAAGTATTTCAACCTTCCCAACCTGGCCGCCTACTACCTGTATGTACAGTTCAACCTGGGTGTGGACCAGCTGGCGAAAAACATGCTTGTGCGGACGTGGGACGGCGTGATGTGGTGGATAACCTATTACGACGGAGACTGCCAGCTGGGTTCGGACAACAAGTCGTTCCTGACCGGGAAGTATGATGACAACCGGCAGACCAAGCGGGACGGTGCCTATGTGATGCAGGGACACAACAGCTGGCTGTGGAACCTGATATTGGGCAATATGGGCAATCTGCTGGAGGAAGTGATGACCAGGGGTGTGAACGGCGGTACCAGCTTCATGAGTGCCTTCAGCATCCAGAAGGCCGTTGACCATTTCGACACCGAGCAGATGAAGAGGTGGTGCAGCCGGCTGTACAACAAATCAGGCATCTTCAAGTATGTGTATCCGTTCCTGAACGAGATGCCGGTGGGTGCGGACGGCGCGAAACAGACCTACCCGCAGATCTACGGTCTGAAGGGTTCGTTAAAGGCGCACCGGAACTACTTCATCCAGCGCAGGTATGACCTGAAGCAGGTGGAGTACGGTTATGTCTCTACGCTGGGCGCCCAGTTCTACCAGAGTACGGCATCGCTGGACAAGGCATACAAATTGAAGCCGATGCAGTACCGGCTGACCATCCCGTACCGTGTGCAGCTTTCCACCAGCAACGGCGTGCAGGCCGACAGCGGCGTGGTGGATGCGGACGTGCTCCACTCCCTGCAGCTGGCCCGTGCCTTCGGTGAGAACGACCCGCTGAAGATTATCGGCGCGGCCAAAATCAAGGAGCTGGTGTGGCATGAGGACGCGTTCGCCATCGGATTCAATTTCGGCTTGCTTACCTCATTGGTTAAACTTGACATGAGCGTGGAGAAAGCCAGCGGTTATCGTAACGGTTCATTCATGGCCTCGACGAACGGCATGCTTCTTCTGGAAGAGCTTAATATGCGCAACAACCTGCTGGCACGGAATGGCGATAACGGCA
>NZ_LT700195.1 GCF_900155425.1 Parabacteroides massiliensis | reverse complement strand
TCGCCCAGGTGGCCGGCACTTACACCCGTGTTCTCAGCGATGCGGGCCAGGTGGCCCTCGGCCGTGTCCATCTTCTCCACCACGCTTTCCAGCCGGTCGTCCATGCTGCTCCAGTGCTGCAACCCGCCGGTGAACATGCCCTCCAGCTTCGTGCCCTGGTCATACGTCATGGCCGTATAGCCGCCCGCTTTCGCGCTTTGACTGGTGCCGCCCTGCTGCGTCTTGTCATAACCGGTGGCTGCCGCCAGGTTGTCACGCAGGTCCACCGCCTCTTCCACATACTGCAAGTATTCATCGGCCAAAGCCTTCCGTTCCGCTTCCGTCAGGTCGTTGTCTTCCATCGCCTTGCCGAACCGTTTCCACCAGCCCTTCAACTTCTCGCTGTACATCTCACCGATCTTGTTGCTCAGCATCGCCCGCATGAAGTACTCGGATATATCCTCCGCCGCCTCCTTCGCGCCATACTTCATGTTCATCAGGTTATCGATAAAGCTGCCATACATTCCATCAAACGAAATGCCGGTAAGCCCTTCATACAGCTGGTCGGTCAGTTCCTCCAGCTTACCGGCCTGTTCTATGTAGTCATCCAGTTTCTCGGTAAGCCGCCCGCCGTAACCGCCCTTGCCCGTGTCCTGTATCTGTGTCCACATGTCCACGTTGCTTCTGAGGGCCTTCATCTCCTCCGGACTCAGGCTCCACAGACTGCCGTCCCACTGGCGGCCGATCTGCCCGCTCAGCTTGTCTATCTGTGCCTGGGAAAAACCATCCCAATAATAATTCCAAGAGCGGTGGCTGCCGTGGTAACCGGCCTGCGCCATCGCCATCTGCAGGTAGTTGGAATCCGTCTCTTTCTGCATCCGGTAAGCGTCGCGGTAAGCGGCTACAGATTTGGTGCCCTTGCTCTGTTTGATAGTGTCGGTCAAGTCCTCGATGGAAGTCTGAAGCATTTCGTTCCGGCTGGTCAGCCGGTCTATCGTGGCCTGCACCTCTTTCGCGTTGCTTCCGTTCCAGTTGATGGTGCCGCCCAGACTGAACAAAGTCTTCACCGCGCCGCTTACCGCCTTGACACCGCCGGTAATGACGCTCATCGGTTTGGTCAGGTCGATGCTTTCCAAGCCGTCCAGCGTCTGCCCCAAACCTTCCAGGTATTCACCCATCCATTCCGGCGGATCGATACCGAACTGTTCCACCAGTCCCAGCAGGTCTTCTGCCGCTCCCACGTATTCCTTCACCTGCCCCACGCTGCCGTGCAGGGCATCCGTAGCCTCGGCCAGTGCCCTCTGCTTCGCGTTTCGGGCGGCATCCAGTGCGGCCCGGGCGTTCTTCTGCTCGGCTTCAGTCCCTTCTTCCACGGCCTTGTTATAGGCTTCCTGGGCCTCCTTGACGGATAAGGTCGTGGATTTTACCCGCGACATGGATGATTCTAATGCCGCAAAGGGATTGCGCTCGCTAAGTTTCTTGTCGATGGAATCGATGGCACGTACCAGGTCTTTCAGGCTGTCCGGCTGCAAGTCCTTCTGGGTATCGCTATATTCCTTCAGACGGGTACGGAGGGATTGGAGGCTTTCGGAGGATACCTTGTCGAGGTCCCCGAATACGGCTTCCCAAT
>NZ_LT700194.1 GCF_900155425.1 Parabacteroides massiliensis | reverse complement strand
TGCGTTTTAGCGGTAATATTAATTCAAAAACAAAAGAAAGATGGCGGATAAGAATTTCATGTACGGCATCGGTGCCGTGAAATATAAGGATTTTGTCGTGGGCTATATCGAGAAAGGCTCCTTTGACTTGGGCGGCCAGAAACCTGAGGCGGCGAAAATCGAGGCGGAACAGGTGCCCGGTGCCCCGGTACTGGTCATAGCCCAGTCGAACGGTAGCATAGCGCCGACGTTCAATGTGATCCAGATGGACTTTGATAACCTGCACAAACTGCTGGGCGGTTCTCTTCATTACAAAAAAGAGGACACGGAAAAGAAAACCCCGGTGGGCTGGACGGCTCCCTCGACCGCGATGGTGATGCAGGGTCCCTGGGAACTTGCCCTTGTGTCCGGGAAGAGCATCCTGATGCCCAACGCGACACTGCTCTCCAATTTGGGCGGCAAGCTGACCCTGACAGAAACGGCGAAGATCGAGTGTACATTGGAGGTGGCGATGCCGGAAGACGGTTCGCAGCCTTACGGTGTGTTTGACACTGAATCCCTTCCCGATGAGTGGAAACAGTACAAGCTACCGGCGGCGGAAGTACAGACCTCGGACGGGGAGGGTTAGCGTATGGACGACCGGTTGGAGCAACTGATAGAAATGGAGTGTGCGGACGCATTGCTGGACGGTGGCGTGTCCGTTCCTCTTAAAAGGTGGAGCGTCCCCTTTAAGAAGCGTCCCTTGGAACTGCGTGTGATAATGAAGCGTCCCCGGCTTCGGGGTCAGATGCTGCTGGCCAGGGAGTATCTGAAACTGGGTGTGGCACCCGGCTGGAAACCGAAGGACAAAGCGGAGGAAATGGCCTTTGTAGCCAAACATGGAAAAGGTATCAGCCGGATGTTGGCTTATACGGTATGCCGGGGCTGCGTGGCCCGGCGTGTAGGCATAGGACTGACGGCATGGATACTCCGGGAGCTTGTCGATTGGAGATTCCTGGTGACCGTGTTCCGGACGTTCGAGCGTCTGATGGGCACGAAGGATTTTATGCGTATTATCAGATCGGTGGATCGGGCGAACCCGATGAAGCCGAGACTGAGCCAGAAAAGGAAGGGGAGTTAAGGACAGAGTATGAAGGTTCCCATAGCCCCTTTGGATTTGTATGGCAGATTGCATCGGCGACCGGCTGGAGCGTGGATTACATCCTTGACGGGGTGAATTACCAGATGCTGATCATGATGCTGAGTGACGCGCCCCGGTATGTGAGGCGGAAGAAAGGCGGCGGTGAAGGTAGCCGGAGAACGGACCGTAGCGCGGAGGACGAGGCGGACGATATTGTAGGATTTTTTCAAAGCAGACTGGAATGAAACCTGTAGAAGTTGAATTTTTGATGAAGGACGGCCTTACGCCCGGCATGGACAAGGCCGAGCGTGAGGCGCTGGAGCTTCGTAACACCGTCAGGGTGTTGGAGGCGGAACTGGAAAGACTGCGTCTTGCCGGTGAGACGGCCGCCCCCAATCTGGACCAGAGCGCCAACATCGCCCAGATCCACGCGCTGGAAAAGCAGCTTGAGGAATTGCGTGGCAAGTTGAGACAGCTTCAGGCGGAATCGGAAACCGTACAGGTCACGCCTTCAGACATGCCTAACGCGCAGCGCCAGTTTAACGGCTTGCACAACAGTATCCAGCAGATCGCCCGTGAAATGCCCTCGTTGGCTATGGGACCGCAGATGTTCTTTCTGGCCATCAGTAACAACCTGCCGATATTCACCGATGAGCTGGCCCGTGCCCGTAAGGAATACGACGAGCTGCGGAAGTCGGGGCAGAAAGGCACGCCGGTATGGAAGCAGGTACTCTCTTCTCTTTTTTCCTGGCAGACGGCACTTACGACCGGCATCATGCTGCTTGTGATGTACGGTGACGAGATCGTGGAGTGGACGAAGGATTTGTTCAGCGCCAAGAAAGGCGTGGACGAATTCAACATCTCGTTGAAGGAAATGACCGAGATCGAGAAGGACGGCCGCGCCCAGATGGTGCGTACCCGCTTTGAACTGAAATCGGTTATCGGTGAAATAAAGGACTTCACCGGCAGCAAGGAGCAGGAAAAGGCGAAGGTGGAGGAACTGAACCGCAAATACGGGGAAAGTTTCGGTTATTATAAAACCCTTTCCGAGTGGTACGATACCCTTACCCAAAAGAGCGAGGACTACGTGCAGGTCTTGCTTCATCAGGCCAACGTTCAGAATCTGGTCAGCAAGGCGGCCGAAGCTGACGAAGAAGTAAACAAGATCAAGGCCCAGAAACCGGAAGAGGCTGAAAGTGCTATGGGATTCTTCGGAAAGATAGGGCAGTATTTGATACAAAGCAATATGGCGGAAGTCGGCCAGGTGTATGATGCGCAGGAGGCTATCCGAAAACATGATCAGGAGGCTTATGATATCCTGCTGAAAAATGCGGAGAACAAGCGTGACGGTTATCTGAAGAAGGCGGAGGAGGAAACGAGGAAAGCTGCCGAAGCCGCCAGGAAGGGAAATATAGGCGGACACTCCGATCCTAAACAGTCCGGTAAAAAAACGGAAACGGAAGCCAGGCAGCGTATGGCTACAGAGCGTAGGCTGGCGCAGGAACTTGCCGCACTCCAGGCCGAGAATCGGAAAGAGGAGATAGACCGGATGAAAGACGGCACTGAAAAGAAACTGGCACAGATCGAATACGACTATAACAAGAGAAAAGAAGAAATAGCCCGTCAGGAAGCCGAATGGAAACGTGAAAACAAGGAAGCCGGTGTTTCCACCGGTGGCAATGGCCTGACTCCCGGTCAGAGGGATGCCCTTGCCGGCGCACGCGACTCCAACGATAAGAACCGGAGCGCGGCTCTTGCTGCCATTTTTGAAGATGAGAGGGGAAAAGAAGCCCAGGCCATGCGTGATTACCTGGCGGAATATGGGAGCTATGAAGAAAAGAAACTGGCCATTACCAAGGAGTATGAAAAACGTATCGCGGAAGCTACCACGGAAGGCGGTCGGAAAACACTTCAGGAAGAACTGAAGGAAAAAATGGCCGGTCTTGATCTGAAGGAATTGAAGGACGGATTGAATTGGGAAGCCGTATTCGGGGACCTCGACAAGGTATCCTCCGAAAGCCTCCAATCCCTCCGTACCCGTCTGAAGGAATATATCGATACCCAGAAGGACTTGCAGCCGGACAGCCTGAAAGACCTGGTGCGTGCCATTGACGCCATCGACAGGAAACTTAGCGAGCGCAATCCCTTTGCGGCATTGGAATCATCCTTGTCGCGGGTAAAATCCACGACCTTATCCGTCAAGGAGGCTCAGGAAGCCTATAACAAGGCCGTGAAAGAAGGAACTGAAACCGAGCAGAAGAATGCCCGGGCCGCACTGGATGCCGCTCGGAACGCGAAGCAGAGGGCACTGGCCGAGGCTACGGATGCCCTGCATGGCAGCGTAGGGCAGGTGAAGGAATACGTGGAAGCGGCAGAAGACCTGCTGGGACTGGTGGAACAGTTCGGTATCGATCCGCCGGAATGGATGGGCGAATACCTGGAAGGTTTGGGGCAGACGTTGGACGGCCTGGAAAGCATCGACCTGACCAAACCGATGAGTGTCATTACCGGCGGTATCAAGGCGGTAGGCGGCGCGGTGAAGACATTGTTCAGTTTAGGCGGCACCATCAACTGGAATGGAAGTAACGCGAAAGAGGTGCAGGCCACGATGGACCGGCTGACCAGCCGGAACGAAATGCTTCAGACTTCTATTGAGGACTTGACCGACACTATCAAACAGAGCAAGGGTACCAAATCCGTAGCCGCTTACCGCGATGCTTACCGGATGCAGCAAGAGACGGATTCGAACTACCTTCAGATGGCGATGGCGCAGGCCGGTTACCACGGCAGCCACCGCTCCTGGAATTATTATTGGGATGGTTTTTCCCAGGCACAGATAGACAAGCTGAGCGGACAGATCGGCCGCCAGTGGGACGGCAGTCTGTGGAGCCTGAGTCCGGAGGAGATGAAGGCCCTCAGAAGCAACGTGGACATGTGGACACAGATACAGGACACGGGCAAGGGCGGTTACGGCGGG
>NZ_LT700193.1 GCF_900155425.1 Parabacteroides massiliensis | reverse complement strand
AGTACGGCAGCCCCCGTCTGATGCTCCCCGGAAAAAAGAAGTACGTGGAGGTGGGCGTGGACGAGTACGGTATCTATGACCACTACGAACAGGCCGCCTTCAGCGATATCTATCCCCGGCGGGTGGGCACGGTAAGCAGTGTCCGCAGTGAGGAGGTGACGGATGAAGAGGGCAAGGCCTTTACCGTCTATTACTTCAAGGACGGCGGGATGGATTTCGATCCTAACGATTATGAGTTGGCCGGTGAGACGAAACGCGTCTCCTTCCAAAGCGGTGACCTTTCCGGGCTGGGAGAGGGGGACGACCATTATTTCGAGGTGAATTTCGATAGCGCCACCCGTGAGTTTGAGATCATCACGATCTGGCCTTACGGTGATGATACGCAGCTTCCGGGCGGCAAGCTCGTCCCGAAGGCCGGGGACACCTATGTCCTTTGGAACATCCGGATGCCGGATAAGTATTACCGGCTGGCAGAGGAGGAATTTGCGACTGCGGTGGACGAATACAACAAGGACCACTGGCTGGATATCGCCGCTTACAAGGCTCCGACCGATCATGTGTGGATCGAGCAGCAGGAAGTCGATTTGTTTGTCGGCCGGCGTGTGCGTTTGGAGAGTGCCGAGTATTTCCCAAAGGACGGCTACCGCAGGAGCCGCATTACGAAGATCACCCGTAAGGTAAACCTTCCCGGGGAGATGGACCTGGAGATCAGCGACGCCCTGCAGGTATCGAAATTTGACAGGGTAAACGACAGTATAGGGGAATTGAAAAGCTATACGAAAGCCAAGGCCGAAAGTTCCGGG
>NZ_LT700192.1 GCF_900155425.1 Parabacteroides massiliensis | reverse complement strand
CCGCAGTTCTTGCAGGACTATGATAAAACCTACACCATATTGGCACGAATAATAAAACAACGCTTATCGGGCTTCTTGCCTTTGGCTCTGCTACCTTGTATGCGGAAGATGCTGGCCAACGTCCGATGAATATCCTTCTGATCATGGCCGACGACTTCGGGTACGAATGTCTCAGTGCCAACGGTTCGGACACCTATTCGACTCCCAACATCGACCGGCTGGCCAACCGGGGTATCCGCTTCAACCGTTGCTATTCCAACCCGTTGAGTACCCCCAGCCGGGTACAACTGATGACCGGCAAGTATAATGTGCGTAACTATGTCGCCTTCGGGCAACTGGATCGTAAAGAGGTGACCTTCGGCAACTTGTTGCAGGAGAAAGGATATGCCACCTGCATCGCCGGTAAATGGCAACTGGGTAAAGAGCTCGACTCTCCACTGCATTTCGGTTTCGAACAGTCTTGCTTGTGGCAACATGCAGCAGGTGCTTATGCACCCGGAGGAGGCGACTCCAGGTATGCCAACCCGGTGATGGAGTACAACGGCCGTTCGGTAGAGTATACGCAAGGTGAATTCGGTCCCGATGTGGCTTGCGACTTCATCATAGACTTTATGCGGAAAAACAAGGAACAGCCCTTCTTTGCCTATTACCCAATGATTCTGACACATTGCCCTTTTGTTTCCACGCCCGATTCGAAGGATTGGAAGGTCGAACGATCGAAGACGTATGCAGGCAATCCGATCCACTTCCCCGACATGGTGAGCTATACGGATAAATTGATCGGCAAACTATTGGACGAACTGGATCGCCTGGGGCTGACAGACAACACCCTGATCGTCTTTACGGGCGACAACGGTACCGATCGTACGGTCGTCTCCTCTCGGCTGAACGGTAAACCGTATCCCGGCGGTAAAGGACTGACCACCGACGCGGGCGTGCACGTTCCCCTTATAGTCTCATGCCCGGGTGGTCTTAAAGGAGAAGTGAACGACAACCTGATCGACTTTACCGATTTTTTGCCGACACTGTGTGAGGCTGCTTCTGTTTCCGTCCCCGATTCGATTCAGTCAGACGGCAAAAGCTTCTATCCCCAGCTGCTGGGGAAAAAGCATAAAGCAAGAGAATGGGTCTATTGCTGGTATGCCCCCCGGGAAGTAGACGACAGGAAGGCGAAAGTCTTCGCCCGCGACAAGCAATACAAGCTATACCGCTCAGGCGAGTTCTATGACGTGTCTCTAGATTTCGAAGAGAAAGCCCCCCTGTCACTAACGGCTCTCACCAAGAAACAGCGCAACATATACCAGACATTAAAATCAATCATAGACCGTTACGATGCAGCGCGGAAAACTCCGTAACACACCACTCCGATAACGGATTATGCAAAATAAAGCACGGATAGTGTAAAGGTAATGTCTCCTGCAAACACTACCTTTACACCATTTGATTTTAAGACATTCACACATCATGAAAGCACAAACGATTCTACTCTCATGCCTCGCAGCCGGCATGTCCCTGAACATGGCTGCACGTGACAAGAAACAACCGAATATCATCTTCATTCTGGCCGACGATCTGGGTTACGGCGACCTCTCTTACCTGAACGAAAAGGGGAAGATCCAAACGCCCCACCTCGACAAGATGGCGGCCGAAGGTGTCGTCTTCGGTGATGCCCATTCGAGTTCGGCTGTCAGTACCCCGACACGCTACGGCGTACTGACCGGACGTTACAACTGGCGGTCGACGTTGAAAAACGGCGTCCTCCATTGGTACGACACCCCGCTCATCCCCACCGGACGCACTACGATGGCAAGCATGCTCCGCAACCAGGGATACAACACCGCCTGCATAGGCAAATGGCATTTGGGCTTCCACTTCCCCACAAAAGACGGAAAGAAACCGGTGGACAAACCGGACGAATACAACCTCGACTTCACGAAAGAAATTACCGGAGGCCCCCGTGACGTGGGGTTCGACTATTTCTTCGGTGTGGATGCCCCCAATTATCCCCCGTACTGCTTTATCGAAAACCGCCGCACAGTGGGACTGCCCGATACGTATTACCCCGTCAGCCAGGCAATGGACAGCCGTGCAGGTAGAGGTCTTCCCGGATGGGAGATGAAAGAGATATTGCCCGAACTGAAAAAGAAGGCCGTCGACTACATCGACCGGTCGGCTGCCGGCGACAAGCCTTTCTTCCTCTATTTCCCCCTCACGTCGCCCCATACACCGATCGTGCCGACCGACGAGTTTCGCGACCAGTCGAAGCTCAACGAGTATGCCGACTTCGTCATGCAGTCGGATGCCGTGGTTGGAAGCATCCTCGAAGCATTGGAAAAGAACCGGATTGCCGACAACACCATCGTCGTCTTCACCTCTGACAACGGTTGCTCGCCACGTGCCGACTTCGAATTGCTGGGACAGAAAGGCCACGACCCTAGTTACATTTTCCGCGGCATGAAATCCGACCTCTTCGAAGGCGGCCACCATGTCCCCTGCATCGTCCGCTGGCCGGCACAATCTGAACCCCGGCGTGTGGAGCAAACCGTTTGCCTAACCGACTTCGTGACGACCTTTGCTGCCCTCACCGGTTATTCGTTGGCTGACAACGAGGCGGAAGACAGTTATAATATCCTTCCCCTCCTGACCACTCCCGAAACGAGAGAGAAGATCCGCGAAGCCACCGTCCATCATTCCATCGACGGCTCCTTCGCCATCCGCCAGGGTAAATGGAAACTTCTTCTTTCTTCCTATTCAGGAGGTTGGAGCGAGCCGCGCAAACCGCAGGAGGGTACTCCCGAATACCAACTCTACGACCTGGAGAAAGACCCCGAAGAGATTTGCAACGTCTATGAGGCAAACCCTGAAATAGCTAGTCGCTTGCGTGATCTGCTCGTTCGCTATGTGGAAGAAGGAAGAAGTACCCCGGGACTGCCGCAAAAGAACGACGGTCCATATCCCTGGAAGCAATTATCGTGGATGAATAATTAAAATATAGAACTAAAAAAGAAGAGTATTATTCTTTTAATATGTAATATGCTTATCTTTGGAGAAGTAAAAAAACAAACAAGATAACTAACAAAAAATAACAATTTAATCAATCGGTAGTTTAACTACTGATCAGCAACTATATAAATTATGGCTAATTCTTATATATCTCCATTTGCCAAACCTGTTTATGTTATGCTGAAACCTATTGGTTCAGTCTGTAACTTGGCATGTGATTATTGTTATTATCTGGAAAAGGGGAAGCTATATCCGGATGTGAAAAATCATATCATGAGTGAGCAATTACTGGAGAAATTCATCAAAGACTATTTGGAATGCCAGACAATGCCTCAGGTACTCTTCACCTGGCACGGCGGCGAAACACTGATGCGTCCGATAAGTTTTTACAAAAAAGCACTCGAACTTCAACAGAAATACGGCTGTGGAAGGCAGATAGACAACTGCATCCAAACAAACGGGACGTTGCTGACAGATGATTGGTGCCGTTTCTTTAAAGAAAACAACTTTCTGGTTGGAATCTCAATAGACGGTCCACAGGAATTCCACGACGAATACCGCCGGAATCGCCAGGGACTTCCCTCCTTCTACAAAGTGATGAAGGGAATCGAATTGCTGAAAAAACATCAGGTAGAATACAATGCGATGGCAGTCGTAAACGATTACAATGTCGATTACCCACTTGATTTTTATAACTTTTTCAAAGAAATAGATTGCCATTATATCCAATTCGCCCCTATCGTGGAACGATTGGGACAACACGCGGACGGAACAATGCTGACTTCGCCGGAACGACAAGATGCCCATATAAAGCTGGCACCTTTCTCCGTCGATTCCGAAAAATGGGGAGATTTCCTTTGTGCCATTTTCGATAAATGGGTGAAAGAAGATGTGGGAAATTATTATATCCAGTTATTCGATGCCACACTGGCAAACTGGGTCGGAGAACAGCCGGGCGTATGCACTCTGGCCCGGACGTGCGGACATGCCGGTGTGATGGAATTCAATGGCGACATTTATGCGTGTGACCATTTTGTATTCCCCAAGTACAAACTGGGCAATATCTACACGCAGACATTAACAGAAATGATGTACAGCCAGAGCCAGTTAAAGTTCGGAGCTGATAAATACGATAAGTTGCCGGTACAATGCAAAGAATGCGAATTTCTTTTCGCCTGCAACGGAGAATGTCCTAAAAACCGCTTTTTACATACAGCCAGTGGCGAACCGGGATTAAACTATCTGTGCAAGGGCTACAAAAAATATTTCAAACACGTAGCGCCCTATATGGATTTTATGAAAAAAGAATTATTGGCTCAACGTCCGCCCGCAAATGTAATGAAATTAAATGAAATTAAAATCAGATGAGCATAGCACATATCTCGTACATCTTGGCTGCCACATGCCCCGTTTCTGCTATAGTTAAAGGTTTTAATAGATTTACATACAGGATGAGGCAAGATAATATCAATTTGTTAAGTGTTTGTTTAAGTGGTTTATTGACGGGTTGCGGAGTTTCTTCGCAACCTGTACCCGAACACCCGAATGTGATTTATGTTTTTCCCGACCAGATGCGCAACCATGCGATGGGGTTCTGGGACGAGCCCGGATTCAGAGAGAAGGTAGCCTTTAAAGCCGACCCGGTCTATACGCCGAACCTGAACGCATTTGCAAGGGAGGCACTGGTGCTGACCTCGGCGGTGAGTAACTGCCCACTCAGCAGTCCGCATCGTGGAGCACTGTTGACAGGGATGTATCCTAACAGGAGCGGAGTGCCGGTCAACTGTAATGCCGACCGTCCGTTCAGTTCTCTGCGCCGGGATGTGGATTGCATCAGTGATGTATTCAGCTTGGCGGGATACAACTGTGCCTATTTCGGGAAATTGCATGTCGATCATCCGACTCCCAACGATCCGGAGAATCCAGGCCATTATGTCGAAGCACGTGTCCCGGCTTGGGATACTTATACGCCACCTGAAAGGAGGCACCGGTTCGACTACTGGTATTCGTACGGAACCTTCGATACGCATAAGTCGCCCCATTACTGGGATACGCAAGGAAAACGCCACGAGGTGAAAGAATGGTCGCCCAAACACGAGACGGACAAGGTAATCGACTATCTGCGTAACGTCGGAAAGGTTAGGGATACGAAGAATCCTTTCTTTATGATGGTCAGCTTTAACCCACCACACAGTCCGTATAACTCACAGGAATGTTGCATGGAGGAGGATTACAACCTATATAAAGACAAACCGATAGACAGCCTACTGGTACGTCCCAATGCTGACCGGAAGATGAAAAAGGCGTCGTGTACTCCTTATTATTTCGCTTCGATAACGGGTATCGATCGCGAATTCGGACGGATCCTTGCCGAACTGAAACGGCAGGGATTGGATAAAAATACGATTGTAGTTTTCTCATCCGACCACGGTGCCAGGGGGTGGATGATGCGAAAAATTCGCCTTATGCCGAAAGTATGAATGTCCCTTTCCTGATCCGCTATCCAGGACATATTGATCCGCGCATTGATAACCTGCTGTTGTCTACGCCCGATATCATGCCAACGCTGCTGGGGCTATGTGGTCTGGAGATTCCGCAAACAGTACAGGGAACTAGTTATGCTGATCTGTTTACCAGACAGACTTCTCAAATGAAACGTCCGGAAGGGGCACTCTATATCAAAAACATAGATGGAGAGAAGGATGCCAAAGGAAAAGTGATTTCGTATTTTCCTCTGTCAAGAGGTATCAAGACAGAACGTTATACCCTGGCGCTTACACTGGACAGGAAAAGCCGGAAATTGAAAGAGGCTCTTTTGTATGACGACAAAAACGACCCGTACCAGATGAACCCGCTTAGAGTGGAAGACATGCCGGAGATTTTTAATATACTCTGCTCTCAAATGGCCCGCTTGCTGAAACAAGCGGACGACCTCTGGTATAAAGAAAAAATATTAAGTAACTATATCCCTTATTAGTAATCTAACATTATGCTATATATTATGAAGTACAAAATAACAAACTGGGGGATTCTGGCAGGTATTCCGTTTCTCTTTGGGGCTTGTACTGCTGAAAAGAAAGAAGCTTCACGTCCAAACGTTCTATTTATCTGCGTGGACGACTTGCGGCACGAACTGGGAAGCTACGGCTCCATCGTCAAGACTCCACACATGGATAAGTTGGCATCCGAAGGAAGTCTTTTCTTCAATCATTATACTCAGATTCCGACCAGTGGAGCATCAAGGGCGAGTATGCTGACCGGCATGTTGCCACGGGACAAATCGGATCTTACAAACGAAGCTTGCCATATCCGCCTGTCGGACAAGCTGGAAGGTGAACATCCTGAGACGATGTTTCATCATCTAAAACGTAACGGCTATTATACGGTAGGTATAGGCAAGATCAGCCATGCTGCGGATGGGAAGTTGTATGCCTACAACGATCCGGTGGGTACAAAACGAGAACTACCTTACAGTTGGGATGAGATGATTTTCGATGCCGGACAATGGAAGACTGGATGGAATGCCTTTTTCGGCTATTCGAACGGAACGAATAGGCAAAGCGAGAAAAGGCAGGTGAAACCTTACGAATGTGCCGACATCCCAGACGAAGGCTTGCCCGACGGATTGACGGCCAATCTGGCTGTCGGCAAACTGAAGGAACTGGCGGGGAAAGGAGAGCCTTTCTGTCTGGCGGTAGGATTCTTTAAACCACACTTGCCGTTCACGGCTCCGAAGAAATATTGGGATATGTATGACGAGGAGGCTATCCCTTTATCTCCAACACCAGATATCCCGGAAGGGTGTCATTTGTCTACGTTACTGAATAGCGGAGAGTTCAACGGGTATGAGCTGGGAGAAGAGAAAGCATCGCTGAAGGAGAAACTTTCCGCTCCGTATGCCCGTAAAGTCCGCCACGCTTATTTTGCTTGTGTCAGTTATGTAGATGCCCAGATCGGCAAAGTGCTGGAAGCATTGGAAGAGTCAGGACTGGCCGATAATACGGTCGTTATCTTGTGGGGCGATCATGGCTGGCAACTGGGAGACTACCGGGTATGGGGTAAACATACGCTACATGATGTTTCGCTGAGCAGTACGCTTATCGTTAAAGCCCCGGGGACGAAACAAGGTATTAAAAACAGGAGGGTTGTCAGTTCAGTGGACATCTATCCTACATTGATGGAACTTTGTGGTGTGGATTGTCCGGAGGGGCTGGATGGTTGTAGCTTCGTAAAACTGCTGACATCGCCTGAAGATGCGGACTGGGAAGATATTGCTTACAGTTATTTCGGGAATGGCATTAGCGTAAGGACTCCTCGCTTTCGCTTAAGTCGTTATATCAACAAAAAGGATACAATCATGGAACTATATGAATACGATAAGGATATCTTCGAGCGCAAGAATATTCTGGCGGAGAGACCAGATATAGTGGAGGAGTTGCTCCCGATATTAATACACCAAAAGGGAAAGTATCATCGGTAAATAGTCCTTTAGTTCGATACGTAACGGCTTTATGGGGAAAAAAGAATGATTTTGGCTGTAATATTATGGATTTGACGTGTATATCGTTGGTCATAGTAATGTGGCTCCGGGCATTTCCCATTTCCCGACCGGTCGCTTTGTAAGATTTATAGCACTTAGTGCGGTTGATAACAGTTCTGTTGTCAATATGGAGAATATAGAGTTTACTCCGGTGCATCAATTTGCTTTCTGATGTTAAGTTCAAAGGTGACAATGAGAAAAGATAACATAATAATTTTAGTATGGCAAAAACTGTATTATTCGGAAGTACGTTGCTTTTGGGATTGTCCATGAATTCATGTGGCAATGGCAAGCCTAAGCAACCTAACATTATTTTTATTCTTGCCGACGACATGGGATACGGAGATGTGTCTTATTTAGATGCCAAATCTAAAATTAAGACGGAAAATCTGGATAGAATGGCCCGTGAAGGGGTCGTTTTTACAGATGCCCATTCAAGTTCATCGGTAAGTACCCCTACTCGCTATGGTATTCTGACAGGACGTTACAACTGGCGTTCGACGATGAAACAGGGAGTTTTGAACGGTTATTCGAAAGCCCTAATTGCCCCGGGCAGGGAGACAATGGCTTCTATGTTACATAAACAAGGTTATACGACAGCCGGTATAGGCAAATGGCATTTGGGATGGGATTGGAATAATATTGAAGCTGGAGCAGATAGTGTTGATTTCAGCAAGCCGGTAGCTAACGGACCTACCACCCGGGGATTTGATTATTATTATGGTTTTTGTGGTTCTTTGGATATGTCACCCTATGTTTATATCGAGAATGATATGCCGACTTCGCTGCCTGATAGGGAAACTGTCAATAAAGGAAAATACAGTTGGTGGCGAAAAGAACCGACGGGGGCAGACTTTGTCCATGAAGAGGTATTACCCAACCTGATAGACAGAGCTTGCCGTTATGTGAAAGAAAAAGCTCCTTCCGACCAACCTTATTTCCTTTATTTGCCACTTCCGGCTCCGCATACACCCATCTTGCCGGTAAAAGAGTTTCAAGGTAAATCCGGCTTGGGTGATTATGGCGATTTTGTATTGATGGTCGATGCGATGGTCGGACGTGTTTTACAGGCTGTGAAAGAATCGGGGGAAGATGAAAATACGATTGTTGTATTCACAACCGACAATGGATGCAGTCCGGCTGCCGGAATCGAAGAACTGATTGCTCAGGGGCATTATCCGAACTCGATTTATCGGGGGCATAAGGCAGATTTGTTTGATGGCGGTCATCGCGTACCGTGTATTCTTCGATGGCCGGGCGGTACCAAACCTCATCATGTAGATCAAACGGTTTGCCTCACTGATTTTTATGCGACTTTTGCTGCTCTGAACGGATATACTCTGATGGATTCCGAAGGAGAAGACAGTTATAATTTGATGCCGGCAATCGTTTCAGGTTCAGATGTGTCTCCCATCCGGGAAGCTACGATACATCATTCAATTGCGGGTCAGTTCACCATTCGCTGGGGAGACTGGAAGTTACTGCTATCTCCGAGTTCGGGAGGTTGGAGTGCACCGAAGCCGAATGATTCGACGGCATTGGCAACGTTGCCGCCAGTACAGTTATATAATATGAAGACTGATCCGTCCGAGCGGAAAAATCTTGAAGCGCAGTATCCGGACAAAGTGGCCGAACTGCGTTCCTTATTGGTGAAGTATGTGGAAGAAGGCCGAAGTACTCCCGGTAAACCACAGAAAAATGACGGAAAATATCCATGGAAACAGTTGGATTTCATAAATAAGTAAAGAAATGAAGAAAATCGGTATCGGCTTGCTAGCCTCCGCCATGGGAACACTCTCCCTGGCCGCCAAAGAAAAACCTAACATTATCTTCTTTCTGGTAGATGATATGGGATGGCAGGAAACCTCTGTCGCCTTCCACACGGAAAGAACTTGGTTGAACAACCATTACAATACGCCCAATATGGAGCGTCTGGAGTTGCAGGGAGTAAAGTTTACCCAAGCGTATGCTTGTCCTCTGTCTTCACCTAGCCGCATAAGTTTGATGACCGGGCAGAATGCTGCCCGGCATAAAGTGACGAACTGGACATTGTTTAAGGATAAATCTCCCGACCGGCATACAAAGAATGAAGAGGTGACCGTCTCGGAATGGAACGTAAACGGCATGTCTATGGAACCCGGCGTTCAACATACTTTATATGTGCGTGAAACACTGCCTTCCGTCTTAAAAAAGGCAGGTTATAAAACGATACATGTCGGGAAAGCCCATTGGGGGGCTATCGGGACACCGGGCGAAGAACCGTTGAACCTGGGATTCGATGTCAATATTGCAGGGCATGCAGCCGGAGGTCCGGGTAGTTATCATGGGACACGTAATTTCAGTGCCACTTTTCGAAAAGGAGGTGCCGAATGGGATGTTCCGGGGTTGGAAAAGTATCATGGCAAAGATATTAATCTCACCGAAGCACTGACATTGGAGGCTACCCGTGAAATGGAAAAGGCAGTAGATGAAAAAAAGCCGTTTTATCTTTATATGTCCCACTATGCTATCCATGCCCCGTGGGAAGAAGACAGCCGTTTTCTGGATAAATACAAGCAGATGGGACTGACGGATTTCGAAGCTATTTATGCCTCTATGTTGGAAAGCATGGATAAGTCTTTGGGCGACCTGATGCAACATGTCCGTCGTTTGGGGATTGAAGACAATACGATAATCATATTTATGTCGGACAACGGCCAGCCGCGTCAAGCCCAAAAATATCCCCCTCTCAGGGGACATAAGATAACGCCTTACGAAGGCGGTATCCGTGTGCCGATGTTAGTAAAGGTGCCGGGAATGACGAAGGCGGGGTCGGTTTGTGACGCTCCGGTTATCATAGAAGATATTTATCCCACTATTTTATCTTTGGCTTCGGCTACGGAATTTGCAAAAAATATGGAAACGGTAGACGGTCGTGATTTCTCTCCTTTATTAAGAGGGAAGAAGTCTATGGACAAGAACCGATCTTTCTTTTGGCATTATCCGCATATTTATGATATAAACGACCCGTACAGTGTCATCCGTAAAGGGGATTGGAAACTGATCTGGCATTATGCCGACCAACGAGCAGAGTTATTTAACCTGAAAGAGGATATAGGTGAAACGACCGATCTGATAGAAAAAGAACCGGCGAAAGCGGAGGTTTTGCGGAAAGAGTTGTGCGAATACTTGCAATCGGTGAATGCCTCTATCCCCTTATCGAAGTCAACAAATGAACCCTTAGGGTTGCCTTGATTTTTATTGGATTTGTGTTACTAAAATAGATTGATCAAAGAAATGAAAAAAATCGGATTATTATTCCTGCTGTTTGCCTTGTTAATACCGGTGGACGGGCAGGCAAAGAAAGAGAAAACAGTTCTCCCGTTGCCGACCCCGGCTCAGTTGGTATGGCAAGATGCAGAACTTGTGGCTGTTTTCCATTACGACTTGCATGTGTTCGACGGAGTCAAATATAACCAGGCTTATAACCGTATCACCCCGATGCCAGATATAAATATATTCAACCCGGAACAGTTGGATACGGATCAGTGGATTCGTTCGGTAAAAGCAATGGGGGCCGGAATAGCCATTCTTACGGCAACCCATGAAACCGGTTTTGCCCTTTACCAGTCGGATGTGAACCCGTATTGCATGAAAGCCTTGAAGTGGAAAGACGGCAAGGGGGATATTGTCCGTGATTTCGTCAATTCTTGCCGGAAATATGGCGTTCGGCCGGGTATCTATATCGGTATCCGTTGGAACTCTTTTCTGGGAGTATATGATTTCATGATGCCTAAAGACGGCACTAAATTTCAGGAAAACCGACAGGCCTTCTATAATAAAATGTGTGAAGGTATGACGGAAGAGTTGATGTCCCGTTATGGTGACTTGGCTATCGTTTGGTATGATGGTGGAGGTCATGGTCCGGAGTTGGGAGGAGCAGATATCCTTCCGATTGTAGAGAAATACCAAAAGAATATAATCTTCTATCACAATAGCCAACGTGCCGATATCCGCTGGGGAGGTTCCGAGTCGGGAATGGTTTCTTATCCTTGCTGGGGAACATTTCCATTTCCTTATTCCCATTCCAAAAGCCAGGATATAATCTTCAAGGATAATTTTAAGTTGTTGAAAACAGGTGATCCAGAGGGTAAATACTATATGCCTGCCATGTCGGATGCCCCGTTGAGGGGTTATAACGGCCGTCATGAGTGGTTCTGGGAGCCGGGAGACGATACGCATGTCTTTCCATTGGAACATCTGATGAAAATGTATCATGGTTCGGTGGGCCGTAATTCGACATTGATTTTAGGAGTAACGCCGGATGACAGAGGATTGCTTCCAGATGTGGATGTCGCTCGCCTGAAAGAGTTTGGTGAAGAAATACAACGTCGTTTTGGGAACCCGATAGCCACAACCCAAGGAGAAGGAAAGCGTTTACAGTTGAAATTGCCTGCGACGACAAAGATTAATGCCATTGTCATTGCAGAAGACATCCGCCAAGGCGAACGTGTCCGCAGCTATAAGGTGGAAGGGAAAGTGAACGGGAAATGGAAAACATTGGCTACGGGAAGTTGTATCGGACATAAACGGATCGAAGAGATAGAGCCCGTAGAGGTTTCTGCTCTCAGGTTACAAATCGGAGAGTCGTTGGCTCTTCCTGTCATTGCCGATTTTTCCATTTATTCATACTAACGTCTTATTTTGAAAAATATAATAAATGTCATGAAAAACAATTTATTCGTTTTATGTTGTACAGGTGCCGGGCTTCTGTCGGCATCTGTTATGCAAGCCAAAGAGAAACCTCGTAATGTCTTGTTTATTCTTGTAGACGATTACGGTTGGAATGATACCTCCTGTGGGGGCAGTCGGTTTTACGAAACCCCGAATATCGACCGGATTGCCCGACAGGGAGTGATGTTTACGCAGGGCTATGCCGCTTGCCAGGTATCCAGTCCATCGCGTGCCAGTATTATGACCGGTAAATCGCCTGCCCGCCACGGTATCACCAACTGGATCGGAGAAGCTTCGGGGGAGGCATGGCGTAAAATGGGGCGTCATTCCAAACTACTTCCGGCTGAGTATGCCTGGAAAATGTCCCAGGAAGAACAGACATTGCCGGAAACATTAAAACAACATGGTTATAAAACCTTTATGGCAGGCAAGTGGCATATCGGAGGGGAAGGATCTACTCCGGAAGATCATGGCTTTGAAATCAATATAGGTGGTTTTGAAGCCGGTAGTCCTGTCGGCGGTTACTTCTCTCCTTATAAGAATCCTAAATTGCCGGATGGTCCGAAAGGTGAAAATCTTTCCATGCGGTTGGCACAAGAAACATCTAAATTTATAGGAGAACAAACGAAGAAAAACAAAAAGCAGCCTTTCTTCGCTTATTTGTCTTTTTATGCCGTGCACGGTCCTATCCAGACCACGGAAGAAAACTGGAATTACTTTCGGAATAAAGCCGACTTGATGGGGATAGCTCCGGAAGGTTTTAAGGTAGACCGCACATTGCCGGTTCGGCAGAGGCAGGATAATCCAATCTATGCAGGTCTGATCAGACAGATGGACGATGCGGTCGGTGTGGTATTGGACAAACTGGAAGAATTGGGACTGATGGAAAATACATTGATTATTTTCACCGGTGATAATGGAGGCGTGTCTTCCGGCGATAATTATTCGACATCGTGTTTGCCGTTGCGTGGTGGAAAAGGCCGTCAATGGGAAGGGGGCTTGCGTGTTCCGTTTATTATCCAAGATCCGGACTGTCCGCTTCACGGAACGACGACCGATGTTCCTGCTATCGGTACAGACTTTTATCCGACTATCCTTGAGTATGCCGGAGTGCCGTTATTGCCGGAGCAACATGTCGATGGCCGGAGTCTGATACCAGTATTGGAAGGTTCAGAACTTCCGTCAAGGGCACTGTATTGGCATTATCCTCATTACGGGAACCAAGGTGGTGAGCCCTCTTCCGTAATTCGTGACGGTGATTGGAAACTGATTCATTATTATGAAGACGGGAGAAACGAATTGTATAATCTGAAGATAGATGAAACGGAATCGGAACCGTTGAATGCCCAATATCCGGATAAAGTGGAGTTTTTGAGTCAGAAGTTATCCGTATGGCTGACAGAAGCCGGAGCCAAATATCCGACACCTGACTCTCAATATGATCCGGTCAAAGAAGCCGCTTATAAAAAGAGAGTGCAGACCGATAACTTGTTGAGGTTGGAAAAAGAACGCAAGCAGCAACTTTCTCCGGGCTTTGAACCGAATAAGACGTGGTGGGATAGTAAAGTAATCGATTAAGACGAGAGTTATGAGAAGGTTCGTTTTATTCTTTTTGTCTGTTTGGGCAGTGGTCTTGTCTCTTTCCGCCCAAGAGGTAGATGTTTTTTTAATCGGAGGGCAATCGAATGCAACGGGGCAAGGATACGTCAGGAATATTCCGGCTACTTTTAAGGTGGATACAACGGTTCGGTTCTATTATTCCCGTTTTCTCAATCAGGGGGAAGGCGGTGGACAGTGGACGGCTTTGTGCCAGGCTTCCGAAACAAAAGACAAGTTCGGTGTGGAGCTGAGTCTGGATACAAAGTTGTAATCATTATATCCCGAACATCGTATCGCATTGATAAAACATGCTTTGTCCGGTTCTAATCTGTATAAACAATGGAATCCGGGTAACCGTCCGGGGGATATTCGAGGAGAAGAATATGTAAAGTTTGTCGAGACGGTAAAGAATGCACTTGTTGATCTGAAGAAGCAGGGATATCGTCCCATTATCAGGGCGATGGTCTGGCAACAGGGAGAAGCGGATGCCCGTGATATCGCCGGTATGGATCAATCCCGCCGGTATGGTCCGAATCTGAAGAATTTTATAGAACAAGTGCGGAAAGAGTTTGGCTGTGAGGATATGTTGTTTGTTTATGGGACGGTTATGCCTTTGGCTGCTCCGCGTTTTACCGGTCGTGAGTTAGTGAAAGAGGCCCAGGCTGCAATAGACGAAGGTCCCAGCTCTGAACTGTCGGTAAAGAATGCCTTGCTAATTCCTGCTGATGACTTACAAATGAGGTGTAACGATTATAAAACACCGATGCCCAAAGATGATGTATATTTAGGAACCTATGGTATTCTGATATTGGGTGAACGGTTTGCAGATGCTATTTATCAAAAGTTAAAATAAGAAGCAAAAAAATACAGGGGAGAATAGAATAATCTACCTTGTATTTTTTGCATTGGTTAATATTTGATTTTGTAATGCTTGAGAATTAAAGTATGCCTATTGGTGCGGAGCTAATGGTTGTCCAATAATTTTTATCCGATAATTCTTTTAAAAGTATCTCCATTGAATAGGAGTTTATTTAGAGAGTATCCTTTTTTATTGTATTATTTTCCACAGTTAATCCACCGGCTCCGTCATCGTGATAGACAGCACAGGTACTATAAGTGTCGGGGATATTGGTAAACAGGTTGTTTCGTATTATTGTTCCGCATTCGGAAGGATTGCGGCCATAATAAAAAGCACCTTGATCTTCTACTTCTAGACAAACATCGTGAATGTATTTATTTTCAATCAAATGGTTATTTTCATGCATCAGGATTGCCATACTCGGTGAATCACACATTTCACAATGTACGATTTGGTTTCCCGTTACCTTCATGTAAATACTCTTTGAACGGACTGATTCCGTTTCCGATAATTACACCTAAATCTGGCGCATACCCTCATAATCTGTGCCACCTGTCAAGTAAGTACACAGACCTATCATTAATATGTCTGACAACAGATGTAGATAACGACCGGTTACACGAGGGTCGGTAACTTCTGAAAAATAAACGGATGGATTCATAACGTAAAGAATTTATGGAATATGGTAAATTTGGTGCGGTTGCCCTGTAAAGTGAGGGGGACATTACCGTAATTCGTGCAAATGCTGTATATTTGCAACGAAAAAGGCTGTTTTCTCCTTACTCGTTAGGCCTATTGCTTAGAAAGAAATCCATGAATGCTTTGTATTCCAGAGGTTTCCTGTCGTCTACGTCTCCGGGTGTAATCATGAAATTCAGAAGTTCTCCTTTTTCATTGCAAATCAGGTGTAGCTTGAATCCAAAGAACCATCCCATAGAACATTTTCCTCTTTGAGCTATACCCTTGAATACTTTGTGAATATGTATGCGCTGATTTCGACACACTCTCAAAGGAGTACTGTCTACGAAACTTATTCCGGTACATTTACCCAACAGTACCTTCTTGATGAACAGGGCCAATGGAACGGCAACCTCTCTTTCAAGTTCCACGAAACGGTTGCAGGAGACAACATTGGGGAAAAGATGGCGGAGGTGTTTGCAAACTTTATCCAAATTGAAATGCTTTAAACAGCGATAGCCTGAATCATGAAAGAGTATCAATATCAGCATAATTTCCGCCTTTGACATGGTCGACTCACGGTGATAACGCCGTTTTTTGTCTGATTTTAATGTATATCTTTCCGTCATAGCATCAAAAAACTTGCAGAAATCATCTGCCATACAAAATGAGGTCGTAATTTGAACTGTGTCAGTTTCTAATCTATCAGATAAACCATAATTTTACTTTCGGATAAATATCTGAATATAAATTCGATATGAAATGATATTTTACTGGCCAAAAGAAAAAACAAAACAATGACACAGTTTAATTTCCCCCTACAAAATAATTCCGTAACTTTGTTTTTGGTGATCATAGCGATTATTGTTTGTAATACTTTGTAATTTAACACTATAAAGTTACAACATTTTTTGCTAATCACCAAATTTACAGATATTTATAATTCGTCAAACTCACGTTAAAATAGAAAAAGGCACGGCTCTTTCATTTAAAAATGCTTTGAAATTTCAATGTTTGTGGCTGATAGGCATTTAGGAGCATCCAAACGTCGCTATTGACACAACATAGACTAAATGCCATCTGTCTCTGTTGATGTAAAATCAACATAATCAGTGGTTGTCTGTTTGTTCCGAGTTTAAATGAAAGAGCCGTGTAGAAAAAGGTGTAATAAGTTTAATAATAGATGATGTCTAAAATGAAGATCGATTGTATGTTTGTTGCCTCTTTGGGGGCAATCACCGGATTGGTTTCTTGCTCGTCCGGCCAGAAGGAAGAGGCGCAAAGACCGAATATCCTGATCCTGCTTGCGGATGATGCCGGATATGCGGATTTCGGATTTATGGGGGCAACGGATATCCAGACCCCTAACATCGACCGCCTGGCTGCCGAAGGGTGTATCTTTACGGATGCTCATGTGGCGGCGACGGTGAGCAGCCCTTCGCGATCCATGATGCTGACGGGCCGCTACGGACAACGTTACGGATATGAATGTAATCTGGATAAGCCGGGAGATGGCCTTCCTGACGATGAAGAATTGCTTCCGGCCTTGTTGAAACGGTATGACTACCGTACGGGTTGCATCGGGAAATGGCATTTGGGTTCCGAACCTTCCCAGCGTCCGAATGCAAAAGGCTTCGATACGTTCTACGGGCTTTTGGCCGGCCATCGTTCTTATTTTTATAATCCTGAAACCAGTGACAAGGATGGCAGCCTGCAACAATACCAGCACAATGGGCGGAAGCTGTCTTTTGACGGTTACTTCACCGATGAACTGACTTCTAAGGCACAGCAATTTGTTACGGAAAGCGAACAGCCTTTTATGCTGTATATGTCTTTTACCGCTCCCCATTCTCCCAATGAAGCGACGGAAGAAGATTTGGCGCGTTTCGAAGGACAGCCCCGCCAGAAGTATGCGGCTATGATGTATGCGCTGGATCGTGGTGTCGGCAAGATTGTGGACGAACTGAAAGCGGCGGGCAAGTTCGACAATACGATTATATTCTTTTTGAGCGACAATGGCGGTTCCACGACCAACCAGTCCTCCAACCTTCCGCTGAAAGGCTTCAAAGGAAATAAGTTCGAAGGCGGACAACGGGTTCCGTTCTTTGTCGTTTGGGGCGATCGTTTCAAACGGGATCAGCGTTTCACCGGACTGGCCTCTTCGTTGGACATTTTTGCCACGGTGGTGGATGCGTTGGACATTCCGGAAGAAGGGTTGCATAAACCGATTGACGGTGTCTCCCTGCTGCCGTATCTTTCAGGGGACAAAAACGGTAATCCGCATGAAGCGTTGTTCTGGCGTAAGATGGATACGCGGGCCGTCCGTTCCGGTTCATACAAGTTGATCGTTACTCTCGGTGTTGATACCGTCCTGTATAATATGGACCAGGACGTGGAAGAGATGCACGACCTTTTATCTTCCGAGCCAGAAAAAGCACGGGAACTCATGAAGCAGTTGAACGAATGGGAGCAGACCTGTTGCAAAGATCCCCTTTGGATAAAAGAGGGCTGGGCCGGAATCACAAACGGCCTGCATGAACGTTTGATGAAAAACGAGATAAGGACGGCACAGGATCTTTGATAAAAAAGTTGTAAAGTCGCGGCTTTTTTTAGTTCGCCCAGCATGGTCATATTCTAACGGGTGCAAGTCCCTAATACGCCCTGACATAAGATGGAAAGCATATGTTCTTAACTGGGGATGTCTCATGGGCGAGACTAAAATCGTTAAGCAGTAACAACGAACCATGAGAAGTCAGCAGACGTCATAGTACCGAATCATGTATTGGTTTGGGAAGGACAGAATTGTGCAGTTAGATAGGAAATGAGGGTCATCCTTTAGAATCTTTAGTAGCCAGTTGCCGAAAAGAATTGTTTGTACGATAGTAGGACGGAATCGAGGGTAGTACAAGAATGGTGTTATTCAAGGGAACAACTTCCCCCGCATATCCTTGATCGGAGAATGGAAATTTGAGATAAAGTATCACAGAAACTTACATCCTGTCTCTTTTCATTTTGGGGATCGGTCTAAAATATAGTTTCAGAGATGCAATCATGTTGTATAACATATTTTTTCTTCGGTATGAAGAAAAAATTCTATTGTCTTTCTATATATAAATTATTAGTTACATTAAATCAATACTTCGGTAAATTTTTACCGAAAAATTAAATGTTAAACAATAGAACCGGCAAAAGCTGGTTCGAAAACACTAAAGAGGTCATTGAAATGTTGTCAAAAACGAATGTTTAAGCATGAAGAAATGTGCTAAAAAAAGAGAGCTAACCTGCTGATAATAAAGATGAAAAAGTATTGCATAATTCGTTGTTTTTTAGTAAATTAGAAGTCTCTGAACTCTTCTGATTATGACTAAAGAAACACTCCTTATGCAATACCAATCTGAGTGCCTGTCGGCTCTCAAATCAGTAGCGAATATACACAAACCTTTTGAAAAAGCGTTCATGGACACCATGAAATTATTCATGGCCATCCCAAATCGTATAAATTTCCTTCAATTGGGCAGATATGGCTGTTTCTCAGAACAGACTTATCGTAACCTTTTTAAGCATGAAACTTTCGACTGGTTTGCGTTCAACGGATCTATCATCAGCAAGCATCTCACAGGCAAAAGAAAAGCCATCGCCATTGATCCTTCCTATATCCCCAAATCAGGCAAGAAGACACCTTGGATAGGTTACTTCTGGTCTGGTTGTGCAGGAGAGTACAAGCGTGGATTGGAAATCATGGGCATCGGTGTCATTGACATCGACAACCATGAATGCATGACTTTAGGTTCCATTCAGACGCCGGATTGTAAAACCTTGGATAATATGGACAAGAACCTCGTTGACTGGTACAGCAGCTATCTTATCAGTAGAAAAGACAAGATACAGAACATATCAAGAACGGTGGTTGCAGACGCATTCTTTTCCAAGGAAACTTTCATAACGCCTATGTGTGAGAACGATTTCCATGTCATCAGCCGCTTTCGGAATGACGTAATCCTATACTATCCGACATTGGAGCAGAAAACAGGAAAACGTGGCCATCCAAAGTGGTTTGACGGAAGAATCGACTTTGCCAATCTGGATCTGACCCGGTGCAAGGAATACGAGGTCAACAAAGGAAAGCTATACGGATTGAGGGTATATGCAAAAGCTCTCAAAAGGTATGTTTCCTTAGCCATCTGGTATCCGATGGACGGGAGGACAGACAAGTGGCAGCTTTACTTCTCTACAGACGATTCGATGGATGGGCGGGAGGTTCTGGATTATTACAAAACCAGGTTCCAATTGGAATTTTGCTTTAGAGATGGCAAGCAGCATGCAGGAATCACCAACTGTCAGTCAACCGACTTCAGAAAGTTGGATTTTCACTTCAATGCATCGCTTGCTGCTGTCAACTTGACCAAAGCGGCATGTAAGAGGCTCGGAATAACCTATTCCATATCCTCCTGCAAGTCTTTCATACACAATGCTTATATGCTTGAACGATTTATTTGCGTGTTTGGGATTAGCCCAGACCCGCAAGTTATTGACAAACTTTTCAAAGAACTCTTTTATTTACTGCCAGAGCCGCTTAGGCGTGGCGAATTTTTAACGAACTATTGCATCTTATTTCATTTTCTTGCATTAATTCCAACCCGGATTTTGATTCAAATTGTCATTCAAAGATAAGTCATTTAACGGAATAGGAAACAAATAATACTGATCTTTCCAACCTTTTCCCAATTTGACCGGATTATCAAAACGCTGCAAATAGCCTTCATTTCCCTCTACCTCGTTTCCATCCCGATCTACCAATTTCAATTTTTGCCAAGCCGGAACAATCTCTCCCTTTGCATTCCGATAATTGGCCTTATTCACATAAACCCCCATTTGTGTACGGTTTATAAACCATGCTCCTCTTTTCCATCTACGAATATCTTGGAAACCAAAACCTTCTCCCATCAATTCAACCATACGTTCACGACGGATTTCCCACAAGACCGGATCAACTTCCGGATCCCGTTTCGGGTCGAAGCCGGCATCAATATCTGCAACCTTCATATCTGCTACTCCTGCCCGCTTACGCAACTTATTAATGGTTGCATCAGCTACGGACTGAGTAAACAGCCCTGCTTCAAACATTGCTTCAGCATAATTAAGCAACACTTCTTCGATGTAAAAAATTGGTTTGTCACAAACATTCACCGCAGCCATATTACTATTTGCATCCCACAAATTATAATGCCTCCACATATAATAGCCCGAACGAGAACCCAGCGGAGCCTGCCCCGGCCCATTCACATTAGGAGACATCCAGTTCATCGTACCCGACCAGTTGAAAACAGGCAAACGCTTGGAACCATTCGCCGGCAACAGTTCTTTCAGCAACTCCGCATATTCATTGACATCTTCATCTCCATCATACACAGTCGAGTTCTTTGCCCCATTAAGCGTAAAATCATGGCTAACACCATCTTTCATAAAATAAGGAGGAACAACCTGGAACAACAGACGACGGTCGCGGTTTCGAAATTCGTCATACATAGACTTATCACCTTCATACAAACCACTGTTGGAGATAGTCTTCCCATCTGTACAAAGGTACATTTCCACCGTTGCTTTGTGCATTTCATATTTACCGCTTGAAGTCCTTTCCGTATGTCCGACCGAATTCAACAGAATATCCTTAACATACTCCTTATATAAAATGATCCCCTCATATTTACTTAAATCTTCACTACACATCAAGGCATCATAGTTTTCATTCACCGCCGGAAAGTTCTTCATCAACTCTTCTGACACCCGTATAGCTTCCGAAAAATATTTTCCTTCATCTCCCAAACCATGATACTTTCTCCAAGTTCCTTCAAACAAACAAAAACGAGACATCAAAGTCCGTACGACATGGACATTAATCGTATTGGCTCCATCTCCATCTACTTTAATATGCTTTTCGGCATATTGAAGACGTTCAAGCATTTTATCCGTCACCTCCTTTCGGGAAGAACGCGGCCCATAGATCAAATCAACATCCGATTCACCTAAGACCTTGTCAATCCAGGGGACATCCCCAAAGCGGGAAACCAGTTCCAGATAATTGTAAGAATGGAAAAAATAACCGACTGAACGCCAATGTCCTTTATCAGCTTCCGACATTTCCGACTTGTCAACATTATCAATCATCAAATTTATCTTCCGCAAATACTGAAAATCCCAACCACCACCACTCGAAGGAGCAGTCGCCGTTTGGTTCCGGTACGGATTGTTCTCCGTCGTCGAATAAGTCGACAAATAACCAGCCATGAAGTCTCCCTCGTAACGCCCATAATTCGTAATTAAAGACTGTACAAAGTTATTTTTATTATCCACGCCGTTTATTTTCTCTGCATTGTCAAATATCGAATATAAAGACCAAGCATACGTTTTGAAATTGTCATACGTTATAAAAGCCGTAGCTTCGGTTTGAGATTCTATCGGATATTTTTCCAAGAAATCATCATTGCAAGCCCCTAACGACAAAGCTGCAATCAGTGTTGTTATATATATCTTTTTCATTATTTCTCCAAATTATAATGTTACATTAAGTCCAAACGAATAAGTTGCATAGAACGGGTATCCCCAACTCAGACGTTCCGGGTCATATCCTTTCGGAAGTTTGTCCCAAGTATAAATATTTTCAGCAGAAATGAAAAGTTTCACATTTGCCAAGCTTATCTTATTTATCCAATTTTTAGGCAGCGTATATCCCAACGTCACATTTTTCAGACGAACGTATGAGGCATTAGCCAAATATTTAGTCTGTATACGGTTGTTGGAACCTGCATTTTTGCCTTCATCATATAAACGCGGAAATTCCGCATTCGGGTTCACCGGATTCCAATTCCCATTTTCAGGATCCACAGGTTTCCAAAAATCGAGTTGGTGCGAATAAACCGTCCCAAAAGTTCCCTGTGAAAGCGGAAAGCGCAAATCACCCCCCAACCAAGCATCTCTTTTACCTGTACCTTGCAAAAAGATGGAAAGGTCAAATCCTTTATAATTGACACCGGCTGTTGCCCCAAACTGATAACGGGGAGTTTCATTTCCGATAATGGTACGATCGCCCGGATCGTTTATATTATTACGTCCGTTATCAATCTGGTTGATACTCTCGTTTTCCGGATCATCTCTCAAGTTTTTGAACATGATGTCGCCCGGTCGGATATTGTTGTTCCCTTTAATAGTCGTCACTCCCTCTTTCAATTTCCATATCCCGTTTTGCCATCCATCTTGAAAATCATCGATTGTATAATAACGTTCCGTAACATATCCCCAGATTTCACCTAAATCCATACCCTCGCGATAGCGCTTTGCATCTTGCGCACTGTTCCGGTCATAAAAAAGTCCAGCCGCATTTTCATATTTTGTAATGACGGAATGAGAATCATAAATATTAAAACCGACATTATAACCCCAGTCTCCAATATGGTCTCTCCAGTTGATTGCTATTTCCCAACCTTTCGTACGCAAATCGGCAGCATTCTGTTTCGGTGCATCTGTTCCGACTACGCTCGGAAATTCGGCTCCCGGCATAAGCATTCCTTTCGTGTCACGCTGATACCAGTCAAATGTACCAACCAAACGGTTATTCAAGGCTTTAAAATCCAATCCGACATCCAATGTTTCAACAACTTCCCAGGTAAAATCATTTCTGACCAATCCCGGAGAATTAAGCGTAATCGGGCGTTTCCCATCAACCACCCAAGATGCTTGTTTCGATGTCATCAAAGGCGTATAAGCATATTCTTCAATGGCCTGATTACCTACCTGTCCCCATGAACCACGTACTTTCAATTCGTTCAACCAGTCTTCGCTCCATTTCATCCATTTTTCCTGTCCCATCTGCCATCCTAATGAAAAAGAAGGGAAAAATCCAAAACGAGAATTTTTCGGAAATTTTGACGACCCGTCATAACGACCATTTACTTCTACCAAGTAACGCCCCAAATAGTCATAATTCACCCGGAAAAAACCACTCCGGATTGCATATTGTTTAAACTGGTCTTTCGTTTGAATTTCACCGGTTGCACCACTCAACGATGGCATATTCGGATTAATCATCTCATCTCTTTGCACCCAGACCAATTCATAATTACGGGATTCCTGAGAATAACCGGCCATTACCTTGAAATTATGTTGCTCTTTCAAATCAAACGAATAAGTTGCATACGTGTTGATCGCATTATAATCGATGGACGTCTTATCCTGACGATAACGTCCCCCAGACGGAGTATTGGACCACAAGACCCCCATCTGGTCATTGGTCATCTGGAAAGGACTGCTATAATTTTTCTTATCCTTGCTCGCCTTGTCAAACGTATATTCAAAAACTCCTTCGAATCCTTTGAGCGGCCTCAGCAACGTACGTGAAAACACACGAGGATTTTCATTTCTATATTTCACCGGGTCTTTTAGCAAGACATAATTTTCCGGCGTATTGACCGGATAAGCCGGACCATCCGGATCATTACTTCTTACCATTTCTCCACGTGGATAGAAACGAGGCAAGTTGGTTTTATAGACACCGGCATCGGCTTCTACATAAGAACGATGGCTGTTGGCATAACGGACATCCAAAGACTGGTTCAACCAAGATGTAATATCCGCACTGACGTATGACGACATATTGATTCTGTCATAACTATCCTTGTCCGTAATCAGTGGACCTTGGTTGTCTGTATATCCTAAAGAAATACGATAGGTAATTTTTTCACCACCCCCGCTAGCCGAGACATTATGCGTCTGCTGAAAACCGAATTTGTCCAAAACAGCTCCTTGCGGATCATTATCCTTCAAATAATAATAGATATTCTCTCCTTCCGGAACATAAATTCCATTAGCAGGAAAAGCAGATGGGTTAGCATTATACTCCTTCACATAACCAATCCAGCTTGCCAAATCTTGTCCTTCCGAGAAATACTTCCCATCATTGTCATACGCTTTATGCGTTTCCAAAATATCGATAATAGAAGCCTGTTCCGGACGATTGATACTTTTAATGAAACCAAAATTATTGTTATAGTTCAATTGTAAACGACTGTTTTTCTTTGCTTTTTTCGTCGTAATCAAAATAACGCCAAAGGCACCTCTTGCCCCATAAATAGCAGCCGAAGCCGCATCTTTCAACACAGAAACAGATTCGATATCTTCCGGATTGACAAGATCTATATCCGCAGGAACATTATCTACCAATACCAACGGACCACCCCCATTAATAGAGGTCGTACCTCTGATATTAAATGTTTTGGATTGTCCAGGGACAGCACCTCCCGAAATGACCAATCCCGGAATCGTTCCTTGCAAAGCCGTCCCGACATTCGTAACCGGTCTATCTCCGAGAGCATCCTCCATTTTGACAGAAGAGACGGCTCCCGTCAGGTTCTCCTTCTTCTGGACACCATATCCAACCACGACGACTTCACTTAAGGTCTGCGTGTCTTCTTTCAACCGGATATCCAACACGGCCGATGTAACTTTGATACTTTGCTTGACATAACCAATATAAGAGATTTCCAATATTTTTTGTGTACCTTTTAATTCGATGCTGAACTTCCCGTCAATATCTGTAATTCCTCCATTTGTCGTCCCTTTCTCCACGACACTGGCACCGATAACCGGATCACCGGTCACAGCATCGATCACCGTACCGCTGACGTGGCTCACCTGCTGGCTTTCCCTCACGCCTACCTCTTTGGAAGCCTTTCCATGATTAGGCTTAGAACCGATATTGTAAATAATGATCCGCTTATTATTTACAATAAAATCAGCTTGCTGATTCCGCAATACACTTTTTAAAATCTCTTCCACTGATTTCCGTTCAAAATCGACCACCACACGCTCTTCCAAATTGATATCATTACTGCGTATCAAAAATGAATAGTTAAACCGCTGCTCGATTAAACCGAACAATTCCCTAAGAGTTGTGCTTTGCACTTGTACGGAAGACAAATAACAATTCTGCAAGTCCGATGCAAATACCGTTCCGGCAGAAAATGAAGCCGCTACCATTGCACAAGCAACAGCCATCCATCTTCCTGTTTTCCTCAGCTTTACCGCTTTCATGTAATTTTAGATTTAATTATTACAGCGATTCTTGTAAAGTTCGGCAACTTGAAGAGGGGAAATGTGTGTTGCATTCGTTAAGAAAACAAACTCACGGTTCTGTTCTTCATCCCAATATCTGACCAAACGAAGCGGCTCAGGATAGTATTGCTTCGGATAAAATCCAGTCACCCCGATAGCCATATCCGATAGTACATTTTTGGGCATCCTTCGCTTCCACTTGATAGGCTTGTATTGAAGATTCTTCTTGGCTCTGACAACAAATAGGCACCTATCTGATAATTCTATACAACATCTTGAAGTTGTTGTAAGCACGGTCAAAGATATAGTAGGAACCAGACTCATAGGGAATTTCATTCATAACCTTTGAATCATGTACGGAAGCTTCGGTGATATGGAAGAATGCCGGTATCTGCGTTTCCACATCGTACAATGTATGTACTTTGATGCCACCTTTCTTCTTACGAAACTTTGCCCACCAAAACACGGAAAGGCATAAATCAATTGTTGTTGAATCAAAGGCATAAACGTTTCCTCCGAGTTTGAATATATCGGTAACACGCTTCTGCCTTGCTTCATTTACCAAGTAGTAGGCATATTCCTCAAAAATGTGATAGTCCCTGTCTTGATTGGCTCTCGCCAAGGATGATCTTGAGACATTCCGACCCATCCCTAAATGATAGCATTTCGAATGGTGAGCATCAAGAGCGACAATCAAGTCTCGCAGACTCTCACGATTGGAGAGCTGGCCAAACATCAAAGAAAGCAGTTGATTCCAGCAAGTGAAATGCTTCACATACTTGTCTCCATCATGCTTACGAACGATGTAGTTGAACTTATTTCTATTTAAGAAGACTATCAGTTGAGAGAAGACGAATTTATCCTTATGCATATGCCAGCCTATTTTAGGCCGCAAAGATGAGAATTGAAATCCGTTTAATCGAAAAATCTCCGTAACTAACTATATTTCAAATATTTCAAAGAGCAATTTTAGATTTTAATGGGACAGCAATGATATCCAGCAATGTATTTTGTAATTTATCATCAAACAGATTATTTATGAAGAAAAGATATATTTTTCATTTAAGTATGGTAGTCTTGCTTGTTGCTACTTTAAGTATTTTAGGATGCAACAAGATTAAAAATAAAAACGGATGGTATTATGTTGCTGACAATCAGACAAAGGAATGGGGGTGTGTCAAAATTCCCCCTTTAATGTTTTAAATTGGCATTTTTGCCGAAAAATCACAATGTACTGTGAATACGAAAGAGATAGGAAAGATTATTAAAGAGCGCAGGAAGAGTTTGAAGGTCAATCTGCTGGAACTCTCCGAACTGGCAGGCGTGGGCATCAATACGCTGGTGGCTATCGAGCGTGGAGAAGGCAATCCTAAATTGGCAACATTGCTTTCCATTCTTGACACGCTTGGGCTTCAAATAACTATCGGATTAAAGAGTTAAAATGCGGAAAAATGTATAAGATTGCTTCTGTTATCTGCTTATTTTTGTATATTTGTGCTTTAAATAAGTGCAGATAAATGTATTGTACGCTGTTTTTATATGTATAAAATGCTGTTTGTAGATGAAAAGATTTGTTTTGCAACAACTTATAGAATGGAAAAACCGTGAGGATAGAAAACCTCTGATTTTAAATGGTGCCCGACAAGTTGGGAAAACATGGCTGCTCCATGAGTTTGCCAAACTTGAATACAAAAAAGAGGCTTATGTGGTATGCCGTAAGAATAACCTTGCACACCAGCTTTTTTCTCAAGATTTCAATGTTGACAGAATTTTACGAGGTCTGCGTGCGATGACTTCCGTTGACATTACTCCGGGTGATACGCTTATTGTCCTTGATGAGATACAAGATATCCCGGAAGCACTGGAATCTTTGAAGTATTTTAAAGAGGAGGTTCCGAAGTATCATATAGCTGTGGCGGGTTCACTTTTGGGGATATCCCTTCATCAGGATGTGTCTTATCCCGTAGGGAAGGTAAATGTCATCAATATATTCCCTATGACTTTTGAAGAGTTTCTTGTCGCCAAGGGAGAAGAAGAAGCTTGTAAATTGCTTATGAGTGGGGATTTTGAAACGATAAGCCTCCTGCATGACAAATATACGGATCTCCTTCGGCAATATTATTATGTAGGTGGTATGCCGGAAGTTGTACTCAAATATGTAGAAACGGATTCCTTGCTGGAAGTCAGAAGGATCCAGTCGGAGATTTTGCAAGGCTATGATCTTGACTTCTCAAAACATGCGCCCAAAGAACAGGTCCCGCGTATCCGAATGGTATGGAACAGCATTCCTTCCCAATTATTTAAAGAAAACAAGAAATTCATTTACGGAGTTTTGCGAAAAGGTGCCAGAGCCAATGATTTTGAGATGGCAATTCAATGGCTTCTAAATGCCGGGTTGTTGTATAAAGTGCCTCGATGCACCAAACCGGAGCTTCCGCTTGATATTTATGAAGACCTGTCGGCTTTCAAACTCTATATGGTTGATTTGGGGCTTATGGGTGCTATGGTCAAGACAGATCCGGCACAAGTCCTGATTAAAAACGACATATTTAAGGAATACAAGGGAGGAATGACTGAACAGTATGTATTGCAGCAGATGAAAAGTAAGGGCGTATCGCCGATTTATTACCATAACACAGACAATTCGCGTCTTGAGTTGGATTTTGTTATTCAACGTAATGCCCAAATGGTGCCGATAGAAGTGAAGGCAGAAGGAAATGTCCGGGCCAATTCGTTGACAGCATTACTGGGCAAAAGACCTGAATTGCATGCGGAGAGATTTTCTATGTTGCCTTATAAAGTACAGGGTAATCTTACAAATTTTCCGCTATATGCGATATAGGTGTATCCTTTCCCCATGCCGGTCATACCGTTAAAACTGATTGATAAGTATGATGCGTATGTTGGCCGGTATGCCTATCTTTGTGGCAATGAAAACAGTGAGAGGATTGATTTTGTAAGTATTATCATGGCAAAAGAACTGATCCGTGTCCCCAGGGTGCTTGGGGAAAGCTATAATTCCGTGCTGATTGAACGGTTGTATAAGGCAGGTGGAAACGTCATGCTCGATCTGATCATATACCTGGGCAGCTATCACCTCAAAGACTTGTTCGGGACTTCCTGGTTCTCCGTAGAAGATTTTTGCCGTAAGATGGGGTATGACCGTACCAACTTGCAGCGCAAGCTGGATAACCGGCAACTTGCGGCAATGTTCGGAAAGAATATGCAGCCGGAATATATATGTACCGACATGGCAGGACAGAGAATCAGCCATCCTATCGAGACGGTTTTTGAGGCGGCTCTCTATAAACTGGGATTGGAGAACCTCTGTTATCCGACCATTGGCGAGGATGGCCGTACATCCTATAATTTCGTGCAGATCCTGAAACGTTTCGACATAATGACCGATTTCAAGACGAAGAAGTCAACGAAAAGGCTGTATTCGGCAGTGGTAAGCCCGGAGATAAAAAATTTCATGTTCTCGCTCTATAACCTTTTGGAACTTCAGGATTACCGTAGCCTGCCCAGCCGTTACCGCTATTTCTATCTGGAGCTTTCCAAGATGATTTACTTGATCAAGTATAAGACCGCCAAGAATGAGGCTCCTTTTTATGTGCTGACAGTCGATCAACTGGCTAAAAAGCTCGGCATAGAGATTGCCGAACCCAAAGACCGGAAAAAGAAGGTTGCCTCGATACTGAAAAAGATGAATACTTACCTGAAATATACCAATTTCAATTTCTCTTTTGTGAAAGGCGATCATGAGAGATGGGCATATACCGTGTTGTTCTCGTTTCCCAGGCATACGCTGCACTATTTTGATGAAGGACAATATGCTGTCGTGGTGAAGAAATTCTATAAGAACCTGCTTGGGCTGTATGTCGAGATTGCCTACCCAGACACGGATATGGATGTCAGGAGGAAGAAGGCAAAAGAGGTGGAGGAAGATGCCGGACTGTATAAAGAGTTCCTTTTATGGGCAAACTCTCCGGAAAGCGTAGAAAAGAAAAAACAGATATATATCAGTGATTTCGTGGCTGTATTCGGCAGGTTTCCGGAAGGATGGGCACAGGAAGAGTTAGAGAGTGCCAATAGAACGGAAGTTACTCCTACTCCAGAAGAGTTCATATCCCCGGAAACGGACGGGGCGGTGAACATGGATGTCCCAGCTGTGTAGAACCGTCCCCATTTCACGATTTTTTACAGAATTAGTTGTGCACAAGTGTCCCTATTGGGACTATTAGATGTGTGGAGCCGTCCGCTTTGCCTGTTTTAGTTGTGTACAAGTGTCCCGTCTGTTGCTTATAGTTGTGTAGAACCGTCCACAACTTTTGCTTTAGTTGTGTATAAATGTCCGGTTCCATTTGTCAGCTGTGTAAAACTGTCTACCCGTTGATGAAGGGAATAGGTAATCCCTGTTCTTTTATATGTCAATATATCAGTAAAATAAAAGAAAGAAGTCTTTTAAATAAAAGGCATTGGCTGTGTAAAATCATCCACCAAAATACATAATAAAAACCTAAACTCCTAACCCCTTTAAATATCCCCAAAGCAGTAACACAGAAATGACCGGGAAAATTTATTTTCCCTTCACATACCCTATACATACTTTCGGAAAAAGATTTTTCAGAAGTATGTGTGGATTTTCACGTTTTTTTATATAGTTGGAAGGCGGTTCTGTTTTTCTGTACCCGAATTGGTTTCTTTGGGCGTTCCCTTCTGGCCGGGCTATTCGTTGCAAGTCCTCGTTACCCTCCGGGCTTTTCCCTACTATCCCTAACGCTCTACGCTCCGGCTATGCCGGAAGAGAGGTATGATGATTTTTTCCTGAACTGATAGGAACATTGCGAAGGTAGGCGTGGCCGGAACGCCCGATATTGAAAAGCCAAATCTCCATCCTCCCATTCCGGGAGGTAGTATTTACCAGTTCAATCCCGTTCTGATCCGTCTTTCCCGCTTTCTCTTCAATGCACTGTTCCCAATCAGTTGAGGAAAAATTTATGGTTGAGGCGACAAGCGATGTTTGCGAGTATTAATCTTTTAATTTTTGGCAGTATGAAAACGAAAAGAACCGTATTTGAAGTGAATGACATTTATCGGGTGATGGAAAACAGCGAGTTGATTTATACCTTGACGAACAGTGAGAAACTGAAACGTGAAGAATATAAGTATGAACAGATGGAAATGGACGGGTTGTGTTTGTCTGATGTACTGGAAACACTGACACCCAGCCGTAAAAAAGTCGCTTATGCGGCGATTGAGTTATATAAACGGCTGAAAGAAGGACAAGTTGAAAGTCCTGCGCTTTTATCCAGCAATAATGTTTATAAAATGATGCATCCTGTTTTGTGCGATATTGCTACTGAAGAGATGTGGGTGCTGTTGCTGAACAGTTCGTCCAAACTCATCCGCAAAGTTCGTATCTCATGCGGTGGGATAAATACCGCCCCTGTGGATATACGGGTTATCATGAAGCAGGCATTGTATTATAATGCCGTATCTTTTATCATGGTGCATAACCATCCGTCAGGGTCACGCAAGCCCAGCTGTGTGGATAACAGTTTGACGAAAGTGGTTAAAAAAGTCGCTGAAACATTAGACATCCGTCTGTTAGACCATGTGATTGTAGCAGGCGATAGCTATTATAGTTATGCGGACGAGGGAAATTTATAAGAAATGTAGAGGGGACGGGAGAAATCCCGTCTGCCCGGGATTTCGGCTTCGGGGTTCTTTTTTGGCAGACACCCCAAAAAAGAACCAAAAAAATGCTTCCCTGACTATCGGATACGACATCGTAAAATACGCAAAGACATGGCTTTTCAGAGACTTTTCTATAATCTTGCTAAGAGGTGAAATTGCAGACGATCTTTGAGAATCATCTTTGAAGGATAGGAAGAGGTTTATTCGTTATTTTTGTTCTCGGATTTCAGCGCAATTCCATTCCTTCTCAATAGACGATATACTGTTCCGCTACTGCCTATGTTTAATATCTTCTGTATCTCCCTTACCGGCGTTCCGGATTCATAGAGCTGGATGCAGCTTTTCTGCTTGGCGATGTTGTTTTTGTTGATAAGTGTCTTTCTGCCGAATTTGACACCTTTTTCCTTGGCGATTCTTCTGCCTTCTTGGGTTCTCTCATAGATAAGGTCACGCTCAAATTGGGCGAAAGCACCGAGAATGTTGTTCATCAGTTGGCCGATTGCGCCTTCCGTACTGATGTTGTCTTGCAGTGAGGTGAATTGGATGCCCCTATTCTTGAAATCTTCCAATAGCGTAAGGATATTCTTCAGAGAACGGCCAAGCCGGTCCAGCTTATATACGACAAGCGTGTCGCCTTCCCGGAGAAAGTTCAGGCAGGCATCCAGCTCCGGGCGGTTTTGTTGACGTCCGGTCATTTTCTCAGAGAAGATCTTCTCGCATCCGGCAGCCTTCAACGCTTCCAGTTGCATATCCAAATGTTGTTCCTTAGTGGAAACACGTGCATATCCAATTTTCATTTTGTATCGTTTTAGTTGGTTGATGAAGGTTTTAATTCTTCATATTCCTCACGGCTGTATTGGTGGAACCCCTTTTGCTTCATAGCCAAAAGAAGCCTTTCCAATTCTCCGATAGTCACTACCTGTTTGCCGATAACGGTAAATTGTTCCCATTCTCCCTTTTCGTTGAGCAGGTATTCCCGGTGTGCAAAACAGTAAAGAGAAACGTCAATGTCATTCCGTTTCTGCCATTGACGCAGGTGCTTCAAACTGGTGAAATCACGGGTGACAGTACGTGGAATGGGAACCAATACGTCAATTTCCATCTTGAATTTTATATTCTCTTCCGCTTCTCGCATGGCAAGGTTTACTTTAGGGGTATTTCAGAATTAGTGAATTTGTTGATTTCTGGAAATTTCATAAGCAATAGCACTCGGAAATTCTTCTCCTTGTAAATATCCAATTACTGCTTCCTTATCCATTTGTTCCAATAATCTTCTTGTATTTTCCATTGCCTGTTTTCGTCTGCTGTTCAGGGAATCCTCCTGTAAATTAAAGACACGGATGGTTTCTGCTGCAGCTGTATCATTTCTATTTGCAGGTTCGATAACGCCATTTGTTGAAAAAATAAAACGACCTTCTATATTGTCTGTCACTGGATTAAGAATGTGGTTGTATTTTTTCAACTGTTTGTTATAATCGTTCTTTTTGACAGTCTTATCCTTAAAATCGGCTCCAAATTTGGAATCGTGGACTGCTGCAATCATATTTTGCCAATCAAATGTTTGGCGTGGGGAAATATCTCTTTTTATGAAGTGATCAATGTGGTAGTTGGCCTCAAGTTTTATCTCTGTATAGCCACATAAGTAATTTGGGTCATCCATGCATTGAAGCAGGCAATCTTCATATATAGACAGATTTTGTTCTGTATGAATGTCCTCCCATTTATTGGAAGAATTTTTACGCCTGAATTTAGTTAAGGAGGAAGGCTCCTCTGATTTATTTATTTTTTTCATCGTTCTCTTTTCTTACAGATTCCAATTTTAGATTAACCATATCCGGATCTAATTTACCTAATTGCTTGGATAATTCTTCGAAGATTTTTTGAAAAGTAGTGGAATCGTTTTCTTTTAATGCCTTATATGCATCATTTATTCGTTCTTTTACTTTCAAGTTTCTTGCCATTGAAATGGAAAAGTAATTGGTTAATACTAGTTTTCCATAGGGATTGAATGATGTATGATTCAGATTGCCATTATCCAATAAAAAAATCTGGTGGGAAGTAAGATCAGAAAGTACATGAGGTGAATGGCTTGACAAGAAGAATTGACAATTAGGAAAAATCGTACGCAATTTATCAACAATTTCCATTTGCCATTTAGGGTGTAAATGCAAATCAACTTCATCGATGAACACAATACCTTCTCCTTGTAGTGGGTAGTCACTGTTTGGATTGGCCATAGCGAACCTTCGTGCAAGATCACATACTAAAGCCAAGTAACATTTTTCTCCTTGTGATAATTGGTTGAATTCAATGATTTCAGAATCTTTTTGAATAACATATCTTTGAGGATTACGACGAACACGAAAATCACTGAAATCAGGGAAGAATCTTTTTATGGCTTCTCTGATTGTAGAAAGTTTTTTATCCTGATAATTTCTGTTGTCACATATGTGTTCATTCTCGTTATCTTCTTGTTTTCTATACCATTCAAAAAAAGAACGGAATTCAGTATTTCCTTTTAGTGCATTTTCATAGGTGTCCCAAATTTCAGGTTCTTTTCCTCCTCTTTTCAGATGAGCCGGTGCATTGTTGATGGCCTGGTTTACCGGATAATACATAATTACTGGTATATTTCCTCCCTGAGTTGCGCTATGATGTATCTCATTGATATATTCCATCATATCCTGGAGTTCAGTTTTTCCGTTATCTGCTTTATTTTTAGCATAAGATTTAGAACGGTATAAAATCCATTCACCGGAATTTTTTACTTTGATAGAGATTGAACATACACTTTTCGAATAGTTTTTTATATCCGATTCAGCGATGGGTGTACCGGATGATCTCGGATTTCTGATTCTGGCCAAAAGCCAAGAAAGCACAAGTGAAAAGGAGTCCAATACGCTTGTTTTACCAGCTCCGTTGACACCGACGAAAAGATTTATATGTTCGTCCAGTGCAGGTATTTCTAAATATTCTATACCCCTGAAATTTTCTATTTTTATTGATTCTATTATCATAAGCGATTCTTTATTTCTTTAACAAATATAGTGAAAAACAACAGAATAACAGATGTATATCAAAAGAAATTTCTTCTGTTTCTTGTATGGATATTAATGTTTACAGTACGATTTATGATCGTATGAGCAGGAAGATCCAACTTAGAGAAAGCAAACATTTTCTTGCCCAAATCCTTTAGCGATGCCCCAATATGATATACTTCCGTATTATCAATGATTAAGAAGCGGTCATGACTGCTTTTGTAGGTTCTAGCTTCAATGGGAGGATATTGGTCGTTGTGTTTATTTAAATCAAGTTGGAGCTGTGCGTTTATTTTGTGTGTATAAATAGTAACTGATACTCCACTGTTTCGTTTGCTCAACATGAGTAACACGGATTCATCTACATAATTGTCGATAAGTATAAGTGAGCATTTGGCTGACTTTATTAAATCTGTGGCAAACTTATACGCATCGAATATCTGGCCGTCAAAGAAGATACCTTCTACCGGAGGCAATGAGGTGCGCACGAAAAAGTCGATTTTCTTGTCATGTTCCGCAATGGTTTTCTCTATCCGGAAAAACTTGTTATCCATTTTCTGCTCAATCTCATTCAACCGTTGATTAATAGAATATCCTTTTAATAGATAATCTTTTAAAATCTTATTCGCCCACTGGCGAAACTGTATTCCTCTTTGACTTTTAACTTTGTAACCAACAGAAAGAATCATATCAAGGTTGTAGAACTCAACCTGTCTAGTGACGAATCGTTCACCCTCTTTTTGAACTGTCGCAAATTTTGCGACAGTTGGAATATCTATTAATTCCTCTTTTAAAGCATTGCTTATGTGTTTGCCTATTGTTTTTATATCTCTGTCGAATAACTCTGATAACTGTTGGCGGTTTAGCCAAACTGTTTCGTCCTCTAAGCGTACTTCCAGTTTTACGACTTCATCTGGTTGGTATAGTATGATTTCTCCTTGCTTCTCCATCTGATGTTTCCTTTTTATTGTCTTTTGGCAAAGATAGATAAAAGAAACATCTAAAAGCATTTTTTTCGAAAGTATTCTTCTAATTTTCTCGTTTCTCTTTTATTTTAATAAAACAGAAACATTCTGCTGTCTCAAAGAAAACAGTTGTCTGTTTGTTGTTCATAGTTGGGGTATCAAATAACTAAAATTCAAATGGAAACACTACTCTATATTTTAATGCATGTTTGTTTGTTAGAAGCCGGAGAAAAGGACACAAGGCATGATAAGAATCATATGTCGGGGAGCGCCGCACGGCAAGGGGATACACCAGCACTCCCGACGAGTGCAGCCGTTGGCCGGATTATCGGTGAAAATGGGAAAAAGTTAGTTTTTCTTTTGGCGCTGTTATAACTTTATCTATATTTGTATCGTGATAATCAATTTTAAAGTTATAACATTATGGTAACGAATATTATTCAGATTGGAAACAGCAAGGGGATAATACTTCCTTCCGAAATATTGAAACAGTTGCGTTTGTCCTTGAAATCGGCTGTGAGCGTTTCTTTGGACGGGAACAATATTGTGATAAAGGCACAACCACGGCAGGGATGGGCGGAAGCTGCCAAACGTGCCCATGAGAATAGGGATGATGAGTTGCTTATCCCTGATGTGTTTGAGGATGAAAAGTTTGAGGATTGGACATGGTAGAACAGTATGGAGTATATTGGGTAGAGTTAGACCCTACCCGTGGGGGGGAAATGGCAAAGACACGGCCATGTGTTGTTGTTACTCCTTCAGATTTGAATATGTACCTTACAACAGTAGTCATTGTTCCGATAACCTCTACGATAAGGAACTATCCTTACCGGGTTCTGTGTTCTATAGCTGGGCGTGAAGGAGAGATAGCCACTGATCAAATTCGCACGGTGGATAAAAGCCGTATAAAACGAAAAATTGGAGAACTTAACAACAGGGAAATAGAGGAACTGAAAGAAGTGTTCCGACAAATGTTTTGTGAATGATGGATTATCAACTTCTTGCCACCAATAGGAAGACCTATAAAGGTGCGGATGCGAAAACCATTTTTCACCAAATGACTATGGCCGCATTGGGGGCATACTTTCTGTCGCTCTTTTGATTCCACATGTTAGATAATTGTGTTACCTTTGTATTCCTCACGAGTACATTTGTGGTTATACAGACCCCACGCATGATATAGAAAACTGCTGTTCATTATTGTACATTTGTTTGTGGTTATTCAAATATACAATTTGTTCAGCGGTTTCCCTTTTTAGGACACGATCACGCGAAATGTCGGATGAACCAGAAAGAACCTATTCCACAAACAAAAAAAGCCGCCGGGATTTCCCAACGGCTGGTTATTCTTCCTATCTCAAGAACGCCCAATAATTTTCCGGTGTAATGACTTCATAAGTCGAACTTGGGTAAGAACTGGCAAATACTTTCGGCTGGCTGCTCCTTGCCTTTCCGTTCCATTTGAACTCGAATGTATGCAACATACCGTCCTGTTCCTCAATCAAGTCGATTTCCTGCTGCTCATGGGTACGCCAAAAGAACAGTTGCGCATAGTTGCCGGAATAGGCGTTTCGTTTCACACGTTCGCTCACCATGAGGTTCTCCCATAACGCACCAACATCATTCCTTAGCTCCAACGGAGCGAAATTGGAAAGGACGGCATTTCTCACCCCATTATCATAGAAATAGACCTTCTTGCCCTTCTTTATCTCATTCCTAAGATTCCGGCTGAAAGAATCCAAACGGAAAACAACGAAGCACTTCTCCAACAGATTTATATACGTTTCAACCGTACCCCGATCAACCCCCAACAGGTTGCTTAGCTCATTATAAGAAACTTCGCTGCTCAACTGTAAAGCCAATGCCCTTACCAGCTTTTGGATCAGTTCCGGTTTCTTTATACCCTTGTAAGCAAACAAATCTTTGTAAAGGTAATTATTGGTAAGTGTCATCAACGTGCGTTTCGCATCACCCGGCTCCGTTACGACCTCCGGATAAAGCCCATAAATCATCCGGTTTTCCAACAATCTGTTTTCCTCCCTTTCCGAACTATACAAAGCGAGTTCCGGCAGCGAGAACGGGAATAGGTTGTACTCGATAAGTCGCCCAGTCGCTGGCTCGTTTATCTCGTCTGCCATATCGAGCGATGAAGAACCTGTAACAACCACTTGTGTTTCCAACTTCAAATCCCCAATCATTTTCAATGTCAGCCCGACATTCTTCACCCGTTGCGCTTCATCTATGAAAACCAACTCATAAGACGATAAAAGCTGCTTTAGCTCGGTGGTAGTCTTTCCCTCCAAAGCCAACACATCATCCACATTGTCACAATTCAATGAAAGCACCCTGTCTTTCCCCTTGCAAAGTTCAGAAAGAAGCGTAGTCTTACCTACCTGCCTCGCACCAAGTAAAACGATTACCTTTCTACGTTTGTAATCGCTTAAAATAGAATCCTTTATTATACGGTTTATCATACCTGTTTTCTTGCAAAGATACGAAAAAAGGATTTGTAACCGCAAAATTCAGCCGAAATTATAGAATACAACCGCAAAATTCAGCCGAAATTATAGAATACAACCGCAAAAAAATATTATCTTTGATTCCACATGTAAGATAATTGTGTTACCTTTATATCAAAAATGATACCTAAATATGTTTTTTCTCTATGAAAAGGTTATATGATACATATACAATATACGAATTTTCAGATGAATGTATTGTTAAGGAAATCTGCAAGAGAGTTAAGGCTATAAGACTTAGTTGTTGTTTTTCTCAGCAAGAATTTGCGGATAAGGCAGGAGTATCTATCGTTACTATTAAGAGAATAGAATCTTGCAAAGTAAGTGATATTGCCCTAAGTACATTGCTTAAGATTTTGCGTATAAGTGGAACTCTTGAAGGCGTTGTCGATTTGGTACCGGAACTTCCAGACTCCCCTTTCCTTATCAATGAAGAAACAGGTAAGAAAATACAAAGAATTAACAGTAAACGTAAGATGGTATGAAGAAAGAGCCAATTATAGTGAATGTATATCTGTGGGGAACTTGTATTGGCAAATTGAATTGGGACTTTGAAAAGCATTGTTCTGTATTCCAATTTACGGATGAGTATAGGAAACAAGATTATGATATATGTCCTTCCACACATCCTAAGAGAATCCCTTTGTTTGCGTCTTTCTATGGGAATAAAGATAAATTATATCAAGGGCTTCCGGAATTTCTTGCAGATGCGCTTCCTGACAAATGGGGGGCTTCCCTATTTGACCAATGGCTCACGGATAACAATATAAAGGTTACGGAATCATTGCCTCTATTGAAGCTCTCTTATATTGGCAAGAGGGCTATGGGAGCATTGGAATTTGAACCGGAATTTAATGATGATGCCATCCATGAGTCAGTAAACATGTCATCATTGGCAACTTTGGCTTCTAAAATATATAATGATCGAGATGCTGCTGTCATATCACCGGAGGATAGCCTCACGATGAAGAAGTTAATATATCTCGGAACTTCTGCCGGTGGCATGCGCCCGAAGGCGGTGATTGCCTATAACCTCGAAACGGAAGAGTTCCGTTCCGGCCAGGTGGATTTGCCTGAAAATTTTAAGCAGTATATCATAAAATTTAAAGAAGCAGATGACTCTCCTACCACAGAGATAGAAATGGTATATAGCGAAATGGCAAAGGTGGCAGGAATCAACATGATGCCATGCTTTCTGAAAGAGATTGATGGAAGAAATCATTTCGTAACGGAAAGATTTGATAGCAAGGATGGAGACAAGATTCTTAGCCAGACCCTTGCGGCCATTATGCCAGGTGCAGATGATTATATGAAGCTATGTTGGCTGGCAGAGACTCTGAAACTTCCCCAGGAAGACAAAGACCAGATATTTATCAGAATGGTATTTAATTATGTCGCAGGTATATCTGATGACCATAATAAGAACATATCGTTTATCATGGATAAGACAGGGAGGTGGCGTTTATCACCTGCATATGATGTAATGTTCACGGCAAATACATGGGAAAATTCTTCTGCACATATTCATTCTATGGGTGTGATGGGCAAGAGATCGGCCTTGGCCACAAGTGATTTTGTCAATTTCGCCGAGGATTTTGTGGAAAATCCTAAAAAGAAGATATTACAGGTGTTCGATGCTGTAAGCAAATTTCAATCATTGTGCGTCACGTATGGCATAGATAAAGCCATATCTGATAAAATCCAACATGTATTGGATGGATTGGCACTGAGGGGGAGTAAATTAAACTGTGTCATTGTTTTGTTTTTTCTTTTGGCCAGTAAAATATCATTTCATATCGAATTTATATTCAGATATTTATCCGAAAGTAAAATTATGGTTTATCTGATAGATTAGAAACTGACACAGTTCAAATTACGACCTCGTCACTGATGATTTGAACTTGTTGCAATTAAGTTAAAGCTGGTGAATTATGCCTCTTCTCCCTCCTTTTTCCTATTTATTTTGTTGCCGTGGTTGTTGTCATTCTGGATTGGATGATTCTTTTTCCTGATTAAAATATTCCTCTGCGGCTGTTTTTAGATCCATGCTGATAAGTTCCCACGCATATCCTCTATAACAATCTATCCCTTCAGGGCACTCTTTGACATCGAAAATTCTTTCAAATCCGGTTTCTATGTCTTTTTTCGTAAAGCTCCATTCATCACGCATCATTGCCCATTCTGTCATTTCTTTCAGGCTGTACATGTTGCAAAGTTCGTAAATGTCCCAAAAGTCTTTTTGTCTGGGTTCGTCTTGAGTAATTGCTTTAATTTTCATCGCTGCAATCTCTCTTATATCCGCAAGCCTGATGCCGTCTGTATATTTGATGGGGAAGATAAAGTTTTCCGTGTAGAAGAGGTCTACCTTTATGCAATCAGCTGGAGATTCACCGATACGGACAGAATATCCCAAAGCTGGTTGGTCTAAACTGTTCAAATTTTCTGAATATGGGAAATTTTCTTGTAAGAAAACTTTTATAGCGGTGGTATCCATACTTCCATAGTCTATTGCTGTAAATAAGTCTATATCTATGGAACGTCTGTGTCCTATTTGAAGGCTTAGGCATGTTCCACCAACCAAGTTGAAATCCTTGAAAACATCAGATTGCAGAATTGTTTTCAAGCAGTGGACTAACTGGGGAGATACAGTTTCATAATGAAGTTTCATTGTACAAATTTTTTAAAGTTTCTTTCTCTTGCCTCTTCCTTCCATTTACTGCTTATTCTCTGCAATACAGCCTGTATAGTTTCTTTGCCGTAAAACCGGATGGCTTCCTCTATTTCCTGATTATTGCCGTATTCAAATATGCGCTGAATGACCCATTCCTTATTTTTCGTCCAGTTAATCCTTTCAATTCTCGTGTCCCAAAATAATGCCTTGCTGAATTTCGACAAGTCAGGGTGTTTTTCCTGTTCTCTTTTTGTCAGATAAGCATAAACTTCATAATTGGCTTGTATCTTATAGAAATAGCCTTCAATACCTATTTTCAATGCTTTTTCTATGGAAATGGACTGCTGAACCGTGAAATCCCTTGTACCTTTGATTAGTTCACTGATTCTTTGTGGATATATGCCTGCCTCAATGGACAGTTGCTTTCTGGTCATTTTGGCTTTTCTCAAAATATGCTCCAAAACTTTTCCGGCAGGTGTCCTTTCTGATTTGATATATTCCTCGTACATACTGCTTTATCGTTTAGATTTTCAAGTGCAAATATACATTCTTTTGCGATAATAACCAAATTTGGTTATTTATTTTCGGATTGATTTAGATAGACTTTTTTATCCATTCTGGTAATATCTTCCGAAAAAATTATCTTTTGAAAAATATTAAACTGATTTTGTGCCCCATTGAAATATTTTTGCGCAACATACACTACAGGTTAATTTTTTTTTATAATTGCACTTGTTTGTTGATTCTACAAACGATTACATATTGATTGCTTCGAGATATGAGCAGGGATTTGTGAAAAAGTGTTTGTATGAGTTTGGGGAACATTCGTTTGATTTTTTAATAAGTTTCAGAAATTGTACATATGAAATATATAAAATCACTAGTGTCCCATTAAAATTGGGACGTTATTAAAAATCAAATAAACTTGGTCCATCAGGTCCAAATCGTTCTTTGTCATTTTGAAATTTAGTTTTGTCAAAGAGGTCTCGAAGAGGCGTTTTATCGGTCAGCGAGATGCTCAATATCTGAAGAACTTCATATGTACTTCTATCCAATTGCATGTCGTGTTGAACGATTGCCACCAGACAGTAGGTACATATAGCAGCATAGATTTGTATTCGAACGGCATTTTCGGTAGTTCCCCAGAACTTTTTAATTTTGAGGTGCTGCTTTAGCCATTTGAAAAACAGCTCCACTTGCCAGCGATTCTTGTAAAGTTCGGCAACTTGAAGAGGGGAAATGTGTGTTGCATTCGTTAAGAAAACAAACTCACGGTTCTGTTCTTCATCCCAATATCTGACCAAACGAAGCGGCTCAGGATAGTATTGCTTCGGATAAAATCCAGTCACCCCGATAGCCATATCCGATAGTACATTTTTGGGCATCCTTCGCTTCCACTTGATAGGCTTGTATTGAAGATTCTTCTTGGCTCTGACAACAAATAGGCACCTATCTGATAATTCTATACAACATCTTGAAGTTGTTGTAAGCACGGTCAAAGATATAGTAGGAACCAGACTCATAGGGAATTTCATTCATAACCTTTGAATCATGTACGGAAGCTTCGGTGATATGGAAGAATGCCGGTATCTGCGTTTCCACATCGTACAATGTATGTACTTTGATGCCACCTTTCTTCTTACGAAACTTTGCCCACCAAAACACGGAAAGGCATAAATCAATTGTTGTTGAATCAAAGGCATAAACGTTTCCTCCGAGTTTGAATATATCGGTAACACGCTTCTGCCTTGCTTCATTTACCAAGTAGTAGGCATATTCCTCAAAAATGTGATAGTCCCTGTCTTGATTGGCTCTCGCCAAGGATGATCTTGAGACATTCCGACCCATCCCTAAATGATAGCATTTCGAATGGTGAGCATCAAGAGCGACAATCAAGTCTCGCAGACTCTCACGATTGGAGAGCTGGCCAAACATCAAAGAAAGCAGTTGATTCCAGCAAGTGAAATGCTTCACATACTTGTCTCCATCATGCTTACGAACGATGTAGTTGAACTTATTTCTATTTAAGAAGACTATCAGTTGAGAGAAGACGAATTTATCCTTATGCATATGCCAGCCTATTTTAGGCCGCAAAGATGAGAATTGAAATCCGTTTAATCGAAAAATCTCCGTAACTAACTATATTTCAAATATTTCAAAGAGCAATTTTAGATTTTAATGGGACAGCAATGATATAAAATATAAAATAGGTCAGGAATATGATGTCGTTCGTGAGGATTCTAGATTTGAAGATTCTATATTCTCCGATCAATATGAGCAAGCATTATCGTTGGTTGATAGGTATTGGGGCGATAAAGAAAATCGAACATTGAAATGTGTTTGGTTTTGTGGGGAAAGAGGGGAAGGAAAAACTTCTTGTATGCAAACGGTTTTGGATATATTGAAAAATAGGTGTTCTGATACATGTTCACAATATTTAGAGAATATCGGAGTCAACAGTCTGAAAAAGAGAAAAATTGAAATCTTAGATATCATAGATCCTTCATTCTTTGATAAATGTCACAATGTGTTGGAACTGGTTATAGGCAAGTTATATCTGAAATACATTCAAGCGAAGAAGGATAGCGGAAGTTTAGATAGGGATTTGAATCGAAAATTGATAGAACAATTTCAAAAAGTTAGACAATGTTTGGGTATATTGCTACGCGAAAGGGAAAAGGGTATAGACAATCTGGAGAGTTTGGATGTATTGGCCGCTGGGCTGGAGCTTAGGAAACACATAGAAGAGGCTGTAAATTTATATTTGCGATTCAGTGAAAAAGAGGTGGTTATTATTCCAATAGACGATGTAGACTTGAATATGGAACATGCTTATGAGATGTGCGAACAAATAAGGAAGTTCTTAACCATACCTAACTGCATTGTATTTGTTTCGGTAAAGGTGTCGCAATTGAGAGATGCGGTGGCATTGGCAAAAAAAAGCGGTCTTTCTCATGTGGATGGAAAGGTTGTAGAAGGATTGGTGGATGATAATGAGATATATGAAATGGCTAAGAAATATATATCCAAACTGATGCCGGTAGCCAGTCGTGTAAATATGCCTAAAACTTATTCCATTGCAGAGGGACCTCTTTTCATAGAAGGGAATGATAATCAAGAAGAATGGCTAAGTGTAGTGGAGGCTGGTACGTATATCCCGCTTAAACAGCGTGTCATGGAACTGATATTTTCACGCACCCGCTATTTGTTCTATAATAGTCGTGGACTTGTGTCTCCTATTATTCCCAATAATCTGAGGGAGTTGATGAACCTAATAGGGTTGCTGGTTTCGATGAAGCCAATCAAAGATTCCACTAATCCGGAAGAGGAAAAAGATTTACGTAATAACAAACAATGGTTCAAGACCTATTTCCATACGATATGGAATGCCCGATTCTCTAAAGAAATACAGGAAAAACTATCAAGGATAGTTTTCAATGAAAATGGAACTTATTTAAATAAGGAAATAGTGGAGGTTTTGGGACAAAAAATCCTTAAGGGATTGAATGATAGGGATTATGAGCAAATAGATTTCGATGAAATAGAAGGGGAAGGAAAGAGTAATTCGGAAAGTAAAACTGATACGGACACACAGTTTTTGGTGAAAAGTATTATTAGTTCATTGAATTTTGGTTATAATCTTTCTTGTGGTGATGTGCTTTATATCATTTCTCTGTTAGAGAAAGAATACCTATCGGAAGAGGACTCTGCTTTATTGTTCTATTTGGAGAGTTTGCTTTCAATGAGGCTTTATGAGGCTTATGAATCTATCACTGAAACACCAGGAAATATTTTTCCGAAAAATAGAGAAGACGAGAAAGAAATCAGTAGAATTGATAGCCGTTTTATACATACCAATGCGTTGCAAAGATTGGTGGGAGGAAGCTATTTTACGTATATTCCTGGAGAATTGTTGCCAAAGAGTAATAAGCAGACTTTTGATCTTCGAGTGATTGATGGCAAGTCGCTTATAGCGCAAATGAGAAAATTGAAGGAGGAATGGGATGAAATCAGTTCTTTAGAAGATAATGACAAAGAAAAGAAAAAAGAGAAGGGGGATAAAGAAAAGGAATTTGCGAAAGATTTTAATCTTATTGAATTTTTTATTTGGACGATACGTTATCCGGTACGTTCAAAGGAGAAGATGGATATATTAAAAGCTGGAGACTTAGTACGAAAAAATGTGGTTCCTGCTTATTTGTCACAATTTACCGACAAGACAGGCTTTTTCCTATTTGATATACTTGCACCGTTTTATAATGTAGTAAATCCTGAGTTTGCATACAAAAGGTTTAATGGTATTTTTGATGGTGTTTATGAGGTCGCTCAAAAATTGTCAGAATCCATGTTGAACCGAATGCTAAAAGAGTGTAATAATAGGTCGGATTATAAGTTTTTGGAAAAAAGAGAACAAAATTTCCACAAATTTCTTTCTGATGGAGTACTTCGGAATGTGGAAATCATCTCTTCGCTTTTTGAGAATGCAAGAAGTTATAGGAATGTAAGCAAGCAGAAGGTCTCTTATGAAGTAATGGGCAAATTCTACAAGACTATTCAAAACAGTGGGAAGGCAATTTATGGAATAGATGATGAAAACGAACGTTACAAGATAAAGTTTAATTTCATTAAACCATTGGAGACATTTTTAGAGAAGGTTGAGAATTCAAGACAGAAAGATGTGTTTGAGGCTGTGTTTACTATAGATAAAAAGGAGCCTACTAATGAAAACCGAATTCCAGAATGGAATGAATTGTCAAAGTTGTTGAGTAAAGTAAAAAAAAGAGATAAAATAAGAGAAAACCTACGAGAGCATCCTTATTTTGCTTCATGGGCAGATAAAGATTTGAAAGGTATTTACCCAGACGGGGAAAATATAAAAACTATGAAAGAAAAGGAAACTTTGTATAATCAGTGGAAAGAAAGACATATGGCAAAATCGCAACATGCGGAGCAGTCACAGCAGCCACAGGAAGAACAACAGGAAAATGAACCAGTAGTAGCGGTTGATGCGATGCCGGAGGGAGAGGTTGTGAATAATCCTGAACCTGCCGAAAATAGAGTTGAAAATCAAGAATAAGTAATATGTTTGATTGGTAAATTGTATCTAAACAATCATGGATTTATTAAGAGCGACGATAAAGAGTATATTCTATGATTTTCCACTGAACCTTGTGGCCGAAAAGATTAGTAATCCGGAAAGCGAGGGCGAATTATTGGATTATGTGGTGGAGATTGTAAAACGCGAGGAACAGGCATTTTCGCATACTGAAATCTGTCTATTGAAAAATGTGCTTAAAGATGTTTGGCTTCACGATGGAGGAAAAGATAAACCTCAGATTTTTCCTTTCTTAAATCGTTGTCTGTTGATATTGAACCATTTTTCCAAGGATATGCTAACAATGAAAGGTGTGTCTCCATTGGTTCAATTCAAGTATTTGCTTCGGTGGCGTGAATTGTCTCTCTATATAGGGGAAGATAATTTGATAATTCCCTATTTGGCTGAGCAGGATTTAAATCGAGGGTATGTACGTTCTTCTTTTATATGGCCAACGATTATAGACCATGATAATTTTCGGATTAATGCGATATTGGACCAAGAACTTTCGGATACACATACGCATATCAATGCGGCATTGGATGTTTTTGAGTTCAATTGGTTGGGATTAATGAATTATCCGGAACTGGTGAACTTACCCAAAGGAAATGAATTTCTTTCTACTGGGTTCAAACAAGAGTATGATTCGATTAGTCTGTTTTCCGAGATAAACCTGTCTTTGAACGAGTAGGTGAAAATAGCAGCATTCATTCGTGTCTGCTTGTATGATTTGTGTTATGATTCGGAGGAAGGGATTGATAGTCGAATCTGTTCTTTAGGAAAGCTGTTTTATGAGAAGGAATTTTTGGAAGAACAGTTCAATGAAACAAAACATCGAATCAATATACTTCGTGTGGATGCAGCTCCTTCTGTGAATGGATACAAGCCGGATTATGCGATTAGAAATAAGGATTTGGAGATTATGGGAATGCCGAATGAGGAAATGCAGAGTCCGTATGCTATACATCAAGGAGAACGAAAAATATTATATCACTTTTACCGGAGATTCTTAGATGAAGGAGATGAACGAGTTTATGCTCCGTATGTATTCTTGTATTTGCTGATAAAGAGTAAAATTAGACGTGAATTTGCACAAACTAATTCATTGATAGGTTTTGAGAACTTTCGTAAGCATTCGGTAAACCACGTATTTTTGTCTCAAACTTCCGTCATAAACTTTACGTCCAAAAAGCAAAGTTATGATGACACGAGAAGAAGTAGTAGAGATAATGAACTACTGCAAAGAGCACAAAGTGACTTATAAGTCAAGATTAGAGGAACTCAATATCCCTGTATGGCGGTTTTATGACAGCAAATCCCGTTATGCCGCCGAGCAATCATCGGGTAAATCGGTCCAAGGTGGAGGTCGTAATTTGAACTGTGTCAGTTTCTAATCTATCAGATAAACCATAATTTTACTTTCGGATAAATATCTGAATATAAATTCGATATGAAATGATATTTTACTGGCCAAAAGAAAAAACAAAACAATGACACAGTTTAATTTACTCCCCCCCAAGGTGAGTTTATCGAGCTTCCCCACAGGGGATCTTTTGTTCCGGTTCCTTCATTTGCCGGAACAAGCGGACGGAAACAGAAAAGTACACCGGGCACGCCAAGCGGATTGAAAGAGATAGAAATACGTACACCGGCCGGTGGTGCCATACGCATTTGCGGTGAGCTAAATGAAAAGGAACTGTTTTCAATCATCCGGGCCTGCAGCCATGTTCAGCCTTAATGACAGTATGCGCTATCTGTTGTATAATCGCCCGACTGATATGCGCAAAAGCTTTCATACTCTCAGCGGTATCATCACCGACGCCATGGGTCAGGATCCCTGCAACGGCAATGTGTATATCTTCATAAACCGTGCCCGTGATCGCATAAAGCTCCTGCATTGGGAGCCGGGCGGCATGGTGTTGTATTCCAAACTTCTGGAAGCCGGTACCTTAGGTAAACCTCATTCTGCCAACGAGAATGAGGTCTGTACAAATATAGAATGGCGGGAACTTGTCATGATTGTGGAGGGTATCATGGAAGCCCGCGACTCCCGTCGCACGAGACTTGAAAACCTGCAGAAACTTCGAAAATAGTGCCGTTTTCTTACTCTGTTTGATTTTGTATGTCATTGGATTTTAGTATATTTACATTGTGAAACAATGAGATATAGATGCTTACGGAAGAACAGGAAAAAGCCTTATTGGAAGAGATTGAAATGCTTCGCCAGGATAAAGCGATGCTTATCAGCAGGGTTGCTTCGCTGGAGCAGTCGCTGTACTGGCTCCGGAAAAAAGTCTTCGGACGGATGAGCGAAAAAAATCTTCCGCTTGATCCCAACCAGCTTCTTCTGTTCTCAAAAGAAGAAATGTCCTCCATGGAAATATCCCGGATGGAGGAGGAAGTCCGCAAGAGCGATGAAGAAATCACTAGAACCATAAAAGTCAAGGAGAAGCCGGCCCGCAAGCCATTGGATACATCTTCTCTTGCGGTAGAAGTTGTTGATCTTTACCCCGAAGGGACAACGGACGAGGAAGGCAGGCTTAAGGATGATTTCATTGAAATCGGAAAGGAAGAGAGTTCACGCCTGGAACGTGTCCCGGCAAAATTATATATCCTGAAGACCGTCCGTCACAAAGTGATAAGTAAATCCGATATGGAGAAATACCCCGAGGAAAGGCAGATTCTGATTCACCCTCTACCTCTTGTTCCGGTCAGCAAATGTATGGCAGGCTCCTCGGTCCTGACAGACATTATCATCGGCAAGTTCATGTATCATCTCCCGTTCTACCGGCTGATACAGCAGTATCGCGAATCAGGAATCAGCATAAGCGAATCTACCATGTGCGGATGGTATGAAATGGCGGTGGAGAAACTCAAGCTGCTATACAACCTGCTCAAACAGAAGATACTCTCCAGTGAGTATATACAAGTGGACGAGAGTGTCATTCCTGTTATGGACAATGAGAAACATAAAGCGAAAAAGGGGTATGAGTGGTGCGTACGCGACGGCATCACGGGGGACGTCATGTTCCATTATGACCGTGGCAGCCGTTCAGGCATGGTAGCCCGTGAACTGCTGGGATGCTACCGTGGCATTGTGCAATGTGACGGCTACGCAGCTTACGAACAGTTTGAGCAGATGAAAGGAATCACTCTGGTCGGCTGCTGGGCACATGTCAGAAGAAAATACGTGGATGCCCTGGAAGAGAACAGGACCCTGGCCACACAGGCAATACACTACATCGGAAAGTTGTACAAGATAGAATCTGATGCCAATCATGCAGGACTCATTACTGAAGAGCGTAAGGAAAAACGTATCCATGAGTCCTATCCGCTGATACTTGAATTTGAAAAATGGCTACAGGACACCTATCTTAGAGTGCTTCCTAAAAGCCGTATGGGTAAAGCCATCGAATATACGTACACGCTCCTTCCAAGACTTTCCAGATACGTAAACGACGGAAGAATAGAAATTGATGACAACCGCATAGAAAATGCCATAAGATCTTTGGCTTTGGGAAGAAAGAACTATCTGTTCTGTGGCAACGATGCATCCGCATACAGGGCTGCCATCGTGTACTCACTGATTGCCACCTGCAAATCAGCAGAAGTAGACCCTAGAATTTGGATGGAAGATGTCCTGAGCAAAATCCCATATTATGAGAGGGATAAGAAGAATATGGAAGAACTTCTACCACGTAATTGGACAAAATCCCATCAAACTTGTTCCGAATAGATACTATTAGTTCCGAAACGACTACGAATAGCACCGATTCGGAACTAATTCACAAAATTTGCAACGTGGTTTACCGAATGCTTACGAACTTTCAAAGGTATGAAAAGAACAAATTTATGTTCTGTCCTAATTTCTCAGAAAATAAAAAATATGAAACGGATCTCTTCTCTTTAGAAATCTACCCCTATTCGTTATCGTGGAGGAAGTCATAGGTTTCCCACCCACCCTTTCAGTGGAATGACTGTCCCCATTTCAAGATTTCTCATAGTCACTCGTACGCTCTGTGATTGTGTGAAATCCAGGAATGGGGAAGGCAAATGAGAGAGGCATATCCGGTCTGCTTTCGGATCTTCGGCCACGCCGAAACAACCTCTTTCCGGCAGCTATGCCACTCTCCTTTTATTTGCCCGGCAGTCTGTTTCTTACCCATATATCCCAGCCTTTTAGGGTCGTAGATAGGTAGTCGGATATTTCGCCGCCAAATCGGCAGTCCGCTTCAATCGTTTGCTTGCTTTTCTCCGAGTGGATGCCTTTCTGTTTTTCCGGTTGTATAATCTTCTTTTTCCGGAAACAGTTGTAGTGGCTGTGTGCCTGTATGGTTATGTTCTCCCCGCAGAATCCGCAAGTCTGTTCTTCCGTTGCAGCCTTTCATTTTATCGTGCAGTCACTTTTTCGATACGTGGAATATTGTATGCTTCATTCTTCGGCTTCATTTTTTTAAAGGAATTGCAGATGTTTCTTCCGGTATGTTGATAGGCGGCTGACCATATTCTCAGAATGTGCCATGCTTGCTGTCTGACCGGTTGTTTTTTGCATCCTTTCCAAACCTGTTGCTGATTTTCAAGTTTTGTCTTTTTCATATCATTTTTTAGTGAAGTCAAATCATTTTCCGTTGCAAATATAGATTGTTGCTAACCCCTTTTACGGGGATAAGGGGACGATTCACAAACACCACGTTGTTATTCGTCTGAAATCTTCCTTTTTTTGCCTTGCATAAAAAGCGTATTTAACCCGAATTATTTGCTGCCATCTTCACCAATAAAAAAGTTACAAATTTTCCTTTTTTCGGCAAGCATAAAAAGAGTATTTATATCTTTTTTCATGGTGTACCCCAAAGCCAACAATCAGTTATTGCACTGTAAAATTGATTAATTAACTTCTAAAAAAATCAGAGATATGAAAAAGATTGAAAATTCATTCGCAGTAACAGGTTTTATCGGTAAGGATGCAGAAATCCGTAGTTTTGAAACAGCAAGCGTAGCACGCTTTTCTATCGCAGTCAGCCGTGCAGACAAGACAGGTGAAGAAACCTCTTATGTTTCCGCTTTCATGGGGATTGAAGCCTGGAGAAAGAATGAAGCGCTGGATTCCTTTGATGTATTGAAAAAAGGTGAGCTGATTATCGTTGAAGGCTACTTTAAGCCGGAAGAATGGACGGATTCTAAAAGTGGGGAGAAGCGTAACCGCATCGTTATGGTAGCCACCAAGTTTTATCCGGCTCCGGAAAAAGAAGAAGAAAAACCGGATCAGCCTAAACAGAAGGCTGTCTCTAAAAAGAAAAAAGCAAGCAAATGATTGAAGCGGCCTGGTGCCGCTTTTTTTACTACATATCCGAGAGTGTCTTTGCGTTCACGCAGTCTTCTTCCCTACCCTCCCCTTCAGCGGAATGACTGTTCTCATTCCAAGTTTACCCTCAGTCAGTTGCTTTGCGGTTGATTTCGGATAAAGCTGAAAAGAGAAGTTCCAAACGTGGGCGGGATTGCAACCGTCATCATGTGGAGCTTCGGCATTGCCGAAACGACCTCCTTCTTCCGTATTGTAGCCCCTTCCTTTTACCGTTTGTCCCGGCAGTCCGTTGCTAACCTGTTCCCCCCTGCCACAAGTGGCACGGAGATAGGAATACGGCTTTGCAGGCAAAACCGTATGGTTTGTTTTACTTTCCGTACTGCCCTTTTCCTTGTTTTCTGCCTCCCTAATGTGCGCTTTTCATAGCTCCATCTGAGACCCTTTGTTTTTGAACGGCAAATTTATTTCGGTGGATGGATACGAAAGAGTTCCGGTCTTCGCCCTTTGTCCCGAAAAAAATAACGCCGGACGGCTTCGCTGTCTCCGACATTTTTTGTCGTCCAAAACTTTTCTTAATCCCTCCTTCCTTATTGATGCGTGCCGTAAAAAAAAGGCTCATAAACTCAGATGGGGCATGAAAGCTTAAAAAAAAAGTCGGCAGAAAGAAAAGGTCATCCCGGAAAGGGTTTAAAAAAAGGTCTTTAAATCTAGCTGAAGCATAAAATTAGAAGTTTAATAAACTAATTAACAGAAGTATATGCAAATCATTCAATTTGTTTTTTCGGTCATCATCGCTCTTTGTGCAGTGGCTATGTTTGTCGGAGCGGTAATAACGCCAAGCCCGATAAAGGTTGTGTCAGTTACGTTATTGGCTCTCATCTGCCTATTCTCCTTGTTCCTCGTGAAATTGGCTTATTGTGAAATGAAATCTAAAAATGATATACTATGAAAGTGTCAGAACAATTTAAAAGTACCATCAAGGCATACCTTGATAATATGGCAGAGGTGGATAGTCTGTTTGCTCCAGTCTATCAAAAAACTGCAAAGAATATAGATAATTGCATTACCTACATGTATAGTATAGTGAATAGGGGGGTGAATTCTAAGTCCTCTCCAAACAATATCTATAAAATCTTACCCAAGTTTACGAACATTAACGTATCCTTGGGTAAGTTTGTATATAGACATAACTACTCTTCAGAAGTGTATAGCTACTTCCTAAACCTAAGATATTTTCGAAGTTAAGGACCTTTTTATTATACGGCTAATGTTACAAATGGAGTCTGCCTTCGTATCACAGCAAAAGACCTTGCTATGATTTTGGCTCTTACAGCATTGATTACAGATGCTTTATGTTTCCCCTCTGCTATTTTCCTTTTATAGTATGCTTTCATCTGCGGATCCCAAGAGATGGCAGTAATAGCTGCCCGGGTAAGGTATACTTTTACTTCTTTGTTAGCCAATGAAGAAGTCTGCGTTTTTCCCCGTATGGAAATACCTGAAGTATGTTCAAATGGGGCGACCCCACAATAGCAGGCAAATTTCCTCGGGTTGTCAAATCTTTGAAAATTGTCAGTAACACACAGTAATACAATGGCATTGATAATTCCTATTCCTTTTATACTTCTTAATAGCAAGTAGTTTGTGTAAAGCGATGTACTGGCGGCTATTAGTTGCTCCATATCCTCTTCCACCTCCAGGATTCTTTCTTTTATCGACTTGAGCTGCTCTTCCAAAAAAGAAATGGATTCTGTCACATCAGCCAACTTAGCCATCCAGGAGAATGTTTCCAATAACTTTATGATTGATACTTTTTGCTTGACCAAATTGTCACGTATAATAATCCATCCCCGCAGTCTCACCAAGTCTTTGTCAGGCAATTTGTATAACTCCAGTTTTCGATAGTGTAATACCGCATAGTTCGCTATTCTTTTGGCGTCAATGCGGTCATTTTTGCCTCGTTGCAAGCCTATGGACTTCTTGATGGTCAACGGGCAAACCAAAGCCAGGGAAAATCCCATGGAGACACTGGAAACAGATAACTCTGTGACATAACTTCCCATGTTTTCAGCACAGAACAAGAGTTTGGATAAAGAGAGATGATAACCAGCTATCCAATCCAATAAAGATTGGATCCCAGTTGGAGTGTTATCAAAAGACTTGTGAGACAACTCTTTTTCGTCTGCGGACATTAATGATGCATCGAACACGGCTCTTTCATTTAAACTCGGAACAAACAGACAACCACTGATTATGTTGATTTTACATCAACAGAGACAGATGGCATTTAGTCTATGTTGTGTCAATAGCGACGTTTGGATGCTCCTAAATGCCTATCAGCCACAAACATTGAAATTTCAAAGCATTTTTAAATGAAAGAGCCGTGTGCATCGAAAGTTTTTTTCCCTACATCAAGACCTACAAAATGAGAATAATTCATAACTTTGTATTTACAGTATTAAACATGAAGGAGAAACAGCTAATACATTTATTAGGTCGTGAGCCTACAATTCTAACTGGCTAGGTTCTCCTATTAAGAGAGTTGCAGTCTGATTCAGCCTATAGTCATTTAAGACTAGTGTCAAAGTTAGTTCACTGCAACTCTACTTTTCAAATATACACTTATATTTTGTTGTGATATTTAATACTGCAAATGTAAATGTGTCAAAATTCCCCCTTTCTTTTTTATGTTGGCCAACATATAAAGTAAAGTCTAAAAAAATTGTTTTGTATAAAATAAAATTGTTCCTTTGCAAAGTCACTCGTTTTAAGAGATATTATAAGTAGAGAGTAACCAAGCAAAAGAAGCCTTGACTATACGGGATGTGTAGCTTGACAACTTATCGTGTCAGGCTTTTTTTGTAATATGGGATTGACAAGGATAAATAATAATATAATAATGACAGCCAAAACTTTAATTATGACGAGGAGCGTGTCCCATATTTTGGGCGCGCTCCTTTTGTAAAAGCCGGTATTCACACAGCAGTCTTATTCTTTTTATAAGATATGAAAATCAAGATAAATAACTTGATTTTCTATTGCAAGAACTTGCCCAAGTTCTGATATTTTTGTAATTTAGTGACAAATAAACGCTTACAAGATGCCAGAAAATTTACACTTCAGAAGTTATGATCCCGATCAAACGCTACTTTTTCCCCAGAGGATCGACCGGGATATCCCTAAGGATGATCCTGTACGTATCCTCAAGTCGGTTATCGAGAGCCTGGACCTGTCAGGTTTCAAGAAACTATACCATGAGCGTGGCCGCAGCCCTTATCATCCCAAAATGATGCTCATGGTAATCCTTTATAGTTACATGAATAACGTATACTCATGCCGAAAAATAGAGAAACTCCTATACCGGGACATCTATTATATCTGGCTGTCGGGATACCAGAAGCCTGACTTCGCTACCATCAACCGTTTCCGCAACCGTGTCAAGAATGAGATCGGACATATATTCACCCTCTTAGTGTTGATATTGGTAGAGAAAGGTTTTGTCACGCTTGAGGTCGAGTACCTTGACGGGACGAAGATAGAATCCAAGGCGAACAAGTATACCTTCGTATGGCGCAAGAGCGTGGAAAGGAACCGTGAGAAGCTGTTGGAGAAAATCCGTGTGTTACTCCAGCAGATCAACGAGCAGATGGCACAAGACAAGGCGGCCGATGTTGACACCTTGGAGCTTACCCCCCAGACATTGTGCGAGATCTCCAAGGAATTCAAGGAGGCACTCGGTTCGGCACCTGAGGCAAAGACAAAGGAAGAGAAGGCCGCGCAAAGAGGAAAGAACAAGATGTTCAAAGAATTGGAGAGGCATGGCGAGAAGCTAGCGGAATATAACAGCCGCCTGGAACAGATGGAAGGCCGCAATTCCATCTCCAAGACCGATCCCTCGGCCACCTTCATGCGCATGAAGGAAGACGCCATGTGTAATGGACAAACCAAGCCCGGCTACAATTTGCAGATATCCTCCGAGAACCAATTCATCACAGACTTCGCCCTCTTTCCGAACCCGACCGACACGCTGACCTTCATACCATTCCTTGGCTCTTTCCCGGGCCGTTACGGTCGTTTCCCAAAAAGGGTTGTCGCCGACTCCGGATACGGCTCGGAAGAGAACTACCGTTTCATGGACGAAGCCGGCATTGAGGGGTTCGTCAAATACAATCGTTTCCATTTGGAACACCGTCCCCGCTATAAACCTGACACCTTTCATCCCGACAGCCTCTATTATAATGAGGAAGAAGATTATTACATATGACCGATGGGGCAGCGCATGTCCCGGAGCGGTACGGTACAAACCCGGACGGAGGGCGGTTATATCTCCGAGAGCGCCTGTTATCGCGCCATACGATGCAAGGGGTGTCCCTTGCGCTGCCTCTGTTACAAGGCCAAGGCCAACCAGAGGACGATCAGGGTCAATCACCGGCTTAATGCCTATAAACGAAAGGCCTGTGAATTATTGACTTCAGAAGAAGGGATCAAGGAAAGGGGGAGGCGGTGCATTGAACCGGAGGCAGTCTTCGGACAGATGAAGTCCAATATGGCTTACCGCCGTTTCAGGCATATGGGAAAAGACAAGGTCCTGATGGATTTTACCTTCTTTGCCATAGCCTTCAATATAAAGAAACTATGTTCAATGATGAGAAAAATAGACAAAAAGGGAAGAAAAACGTCTTCTTATGGAAAATTCGTGATTATTTTTATTTGTTACATGCATAAACTGGAGATATGCCAGGATAAGTTTGAAAAAATGACGGCATAATCAAATTTATGGCTGTATAGACACAAAAAGAGGCTGCACATAATCAGGAATTATGACACCCCCAGTTCTTTTTTGGAACACGCCCAAAAAAGAACCCAAAAAACGTTATCGCTACACACCGTTACGCTCGGATTATTTGCTTGCAGGTTTTAGTTTTCCGATACATTTCCCCATGTCGGGGGACAATAGGAAAGAACCCGTTTTTTTCTGCTGCACCCCTGAATGTGGCTGGACGATGGCATACCTGCATTTCAATATCTTGCCGATAACTTCCGCACTGTCACGGTTCAGGTACATGGCTTTCATGGCCTCCGTTTCTTTCATGCTTTTCTTAGCTTCCATATAGGCGGAAAAGGAGGGTTTGAATAAGGCACGGGGACTTTCCGCTTTTTGTATGACAGCGGATAATTGTGCGCTTTTGTTGTTCAAGTGGCGCAGGCTGTCCGATACGGTGACATCTTCTGTTTCCAACACTTCCAGTAGTTCAAACTTTAAATCCGTCCAGGTGCCGTGGGAATCTGTCTGAACCCATTCTGCAATGGCTTTCTCATAGCCGGGTTTGCTGCATGAGGAAAAGGCAATGAGCAGCATATAAAAAATAAGTGCTTGATATTCATATTGACCTGATTTTATTGGTTGTCGTATTTATGTGATTGAGCAAATCTATGAGGTTACTGGTCGCCATCCGTGGAGGTATAGATACCACACGAGACTTTCAAATCATCGTTCCAATCCTTGTTTTCCGAGAGTTCGACGTTCTTCAGTTCCTGTACCTTGTTGCGGAGTTCATCGTTGCTCAGGCTTTCGACATCAGTCGTATCGCCATGAAAGTAACGATGCAGCCATAGGGTGTATTTGTGTCCTTGCTTGTCGTTGTCAAAGATGCTCCGAAGATCCTTTACCTGGTTCTTGTCAAGAATCAGGCGTAATAGCCTCATTTGTCCTTCCGTGAATGTCCCTTCCGTAGATACATATACGAGATTGAGGTCGCTTCCGGAATGGCATAGCTGATAGTGGGAGATACAGTCGATAAATGACTCCCCGATGTATAGAATGTCTATCGGGCGGCTTTTGTCATGGTTGCTGGTCGCCAGACAGTCGAACTTGCCACCGAGAATACCCTTGAACGCCTCATTCCGCTGTGAAATGGCTTGTACACCGTTTTCATTGTACATCTTGATACACACGTTTCGGTAAACACTCCCTTTGTTCTTTACTTCACGGATAAAGAAAGTGTCTTTGAAGAACCGGCTTTCGATGCTTTCTTTCAAGATACCTCTTTTTGAGAGATAGTTTCCTTTGTAGGTTTGCAGTTGGCGTAGGTAGAAATGTAGTTCGTCCGTTCCCATGCTTGTGTTACCGACTTCATACCGGCTTTTTTCGGGTGTCGTGATGCGGTTGGTGTTGATGTAGTTCTGAAGGATCTCTCCCACCTCGCGCAAGGTCGGCATTTTTCCGGTTGTTTCAAATAGATGTTCCTGCATCAGATCCATGATGCTTCGGCCACGCACGCTGTCGCTATGCACGTCCCAATAAGTATATTGGTTCTGCGAGTTCCGCTTGATGACGATGGTATGCGTTCCGTTGCTCATTTTGGGACAGGAGTTGGAAGAGCCTTCCACGATTTTCCATCCCAGCTCCAGCAGGAAATCGGGTAGAGAAATGGTTGTTTTTATCTGATTGAAATCGACTTTCATACGATTGACTGGATTAGTTGAATCTCATTTTATCTGAGTTTAGATTATAAATGAGAACGATTATCTTTCATAAAGATAATAAATATCATCTAAATACGAAAGAGAAAGTATATGTTTTTTATTTTATTTCACGGTACTGTAAACCAAATCTACCGTGTTGTCTATACCGGGAACAGCCTCTAACTGTTTACTCTGGTTGAATACGCTTTCACCGTCTTTCTTTACTTGCAGGGTGATGGTTGCGTTCTCTTTGGAATAGAGGATGCCTTGCACGGTAATTTGGCTGACCGGCTTTTCCGTACTGTATTCCACTTTATCGGTGAAGGTCTTATCTACGGAAAATGCGGAGGTGCCGGTGCGTTCGTTCCTGAATTTCACGCCGTCAAGATTATATATATGTACACTGCCTTTGGGTGAGGTGCCGGTTACGGCTACGGTGATGTGATACATACCGGCTTTGTCTGTTTCCGGTTGGATTTCCTCTCTGTTGCATGAAGCGGCCAATAAGCAGGCTGCCACTAATAATGAATGGATTTTTCTCATGGTAGGATTCTTTTGTTGAATGTTATCGGATGATTTTTTGTTCTGTCTTATGTGTCCCGGCTGCCGGAACTGCTGACTTTTCTTTTAATTTGTCCTCTATCTTTTTAAGGATAGCGTTGACATCTTCAATGATTTTAATGTAGTTCTGCTGGATAATCTCTTCCAGGATTTCCAGTTCCATCTCTTCTTTGCCGTTGCCCAGTTTGACCGGCAAGGAGAAACGGGGTATCTCCTTCTCTTCAAAACGGCACATATCCATCTGCACGTTGAAGAATGGCGGCTTGCCTCCGGCAATCTTACCGATGAAGTGCCCGGCTGCTTGCCCGGCAATGTCCCTTGCCTTTAAGACTTTTTCTTTTTGTAGGCTTTCCGTTACGCTGCCGCTTCCACTTGTCTGGTGGGAATAGGATTCCTGTGCCTCTTTCTTCTCGCCAAGCAGGTTCTCGATGTCCTTGGCCGTCTTCTCGTTTCCGGTCATGCCGTAGGCTTGTGTTCCGCAAGAGGCTTTCAGGATGTTGGCACTCTTCTCTCCATAGTCCCTGACCGCTTGGTTGAAGTCCTGGACGGCAAGGATGGTGGCGACATTGTGTTTCCGGGCTGTACCGATGAAGGTGTCGATGCCTTGTAACAGGATGGTTGGAAATTCATCTACCATGAATACGCTGGTTGCTTTGCCGGGATTGTTCATCTGCGACATCAGTACGCTGCCGATGCAGGAAATGGCGGGAGATATGGCTTCCTTGATGGTGGGCACATTGCCTACGCATAACAGCGTTGGGTGTTCCTTGTTGGTTATATCCAAAGAGAACTCTTCTTCGGGAAGTGGCGACAACACCCAGAAGATGTATTTGTTGTTCAAGAGTACCAGCGGAGTCTGTGCGGATGATACGGCTCCAGCTGTCTGCTGTTGTGCGCCCAACTTCCAGGCGGTCAGCATCGAGGACATGTTCAATGCGATTTCAGGGTCTTCCGACAGCCAATGGAATACCAGGTTGCTGTCCGAAAGGGCAAGGGCTATCACATGGGGCAACGTACAGATGCCAAGCTCCCTCTCCTTGAAACATTTGTAGGCGATTGAATAGACGTAGTTAATGGCATTGTTGGCCCAAAAGTCGGTCTTTTCCTTCCAGCTTGCTTCCAGATTCTTCATCAGCGTGATGATGATGTTACGGATGAACAGCGATTCGTTGCCCTTTGACATATATTTCGGAGATAGTACGTTTACCCTGACCGTGCGTGACATATCCACGAAATTGATATAGGCGAAACGGGGTGTCTCCACTCCTTTAGCCCGGAAGTATTCAATGCTTCCGTAGGCTATACGTGAGAGGATGGGTGACTTGTCCTTGGTGGGATCACCCTCCCAGTCGTACACGAATCCGGCATAGTTGCGCTCGGCGCATTGGTAGATGATTCCCTTGATCCAGCTTTCCGATTTACCGCTTCCCGGACCGCCGTCAATATAGACATTCTGCTGCGGCTTATGGATGACCAACGACCCGGAGGCGGTCTCAAAGCGGAAGTAGAAAGCTGATTCTTCCCGGCTTAACCCGAAAATGCTGTCATCGGATTGGGCATGGCGCCGGATGAAATAAGGCAGAGCCTTGATGACAAGCAGCGTGTACGCCACAAACACAGTAGGAAACACAAATAGGTTATACCACGCTGATAACCGGCTGAATCCGATAACCAGCATGGATGCCGAAACCAATGTCATACTGGTGTAAACCCATTTCTTGTTTTCGTCTTTCACTTTGCCAACCGGAAAGAGAAAAGCGAGGCCTCCGATCAGGATAACGTAGAGAAACCGGAATAGGGCATCCTTTTCCATCAGCCTTTCCCACATGGCCGGATTACGTAGTGGGGTGTATAATCCCGTAACGATAGCCCACTGGAATAGTACGGCTGTCCCGATGAGCGTAGATAGCAGGATCAGGATGAATGACAGGTCTTTCTTTTCTCTTTCCATACCCGTTGCTGTTATTGGGGTTGTCCGGATACCGTTCCGTCACCGTTCTCTTTTTTCTCTGCCTTTCCCAGTAACTCAATGCGTGAGACGGTCAGGCTGACGGATGGGATGTGGCTACCGTCATCTTTCTGGAATACATCGGCATACACATCTCCGCAGACATATACCTGTGTCCCTTTTTTCAGATACTCAAAGACCTTACTCTCGTAATTCACGAAGCAGCATACCCATAGGGTCTGTTCCTCGTTGTTCACGTTCTTGTACTTGGTGGATACATGGAAGTTGAATCCTTTTCCATTTTTGTTCTGCCGGGCATCCGCACCGACATAACCGATAATTTGTCCTGTAAACATAATGATAGTTTTTAAAAGTTTATAATCCGAGCTGTGGCTCATTCATATTTTTCATGGCTGGCTCCGCTTCCATGGAAGGCAGCGAAATGCCGAAAGTGCTGTGTAGCGTTTCAAGGTTGTCGGCTGTAGGATGGTTTGCCGCAACACTTTCCAATAACCGGGCTGAAGGAGTAAAACCTTCGTCTTTCATCTGCTCCAATACCGGACGGTAGTCTTGCAGGACGGCCTGCGTGAATCGTTCCTCCGGTGTGAGGTACTGTTCCATCCGTGCGGTATGTTCCTGAATCATATTGCTGGCTTTTCCTACATCGGCAAGGATGTTGTAGATGAATTTGGGATCTTCTTTCAAGGCTCCCAGCCAGTTTTTTAGATACATGGCATTCTCTTCCCGGATATGGGTGGATATTCCCAGGCTTTGCCCGACAGTAGCGGAGGTGAGTTCGGCAACCAGTTCCTCTTTGGCATATTGCTTGTCTCCGAAAATCACGCCTTTTTCCCGGTTCAGATGCTCAAGCTCTCCAGTCGAGTGCGCCATCTCATGCAGTAGTGTGGAGTAGAAATTCTCTCCGTCCTTAAACTGTCCCTTCAGGGGTACGACGATATGGTTTTCTTCTCCCCTTGCATGGTAAGCACTATTTCCTTCCTTGGAATAAATGGGGCAGATCCATTTCTGCTCCCGTACCATCGCATCGATCAGGGGCACGGTGAGCATCCCTTGCTCATCCTTGATGGCCGGTATCTTGAATTGCTCCTTCAATGCTTCCCATTTCTCCGGTTTCGTTTCTTGAAGATTGGTCTGCTGTACGTTGAATACATTGTATGTCTTCAAAAATGGCGTGACCTTATATTCCTGCTGCTCGTTTTTGTCCAGGTTCTTATATACGTCGAAAGGTATTTTCTTTCCATTCTTGTCTCTTACTGAAAAGTTCCAGTAAATGAGTAGGCTCGGTTTGCGGCGCCTTACTGCCTTTCGGCAGCAGGTTTCCGCAGACCTGCCTCCGAACCGTACGTACATGTTCCCATGTATACGGCTCTCCATTAATAACATTAATCTATTTGCCATAGCTGTGAATCATTTGATAGCAATTTTCACATACTGCAAGCGTTTTGCGGTTCTTCTCAATCATCAGTTTATGCCAATTCGTGTCTGGCTTCAATAGCTTGAGATTTCTAACTTGGTACATGACCAAATCTGAGCTAGAGCCACATAATTCGCATTTACCCAGTTTCAGTCTGTCAACCATAGTTGGGAGGGGCGTGTATATGCGGTGATTGAGTTCATCAACATTCGCAAATCTGTTCGCCACTGCTTTACGCTTGTAGCCGCCATTGTACAGGACAATACACTTTTCATTACCCTTCTTATCCTTATACTTGACTACAAAGTCGCTACCTTTGCGATAGCGTTTGTTTATCTTTCGTATGGAACTGCGGTGTTTCGCTGCAAGGGTTTTGAAGAAACTGAATGTCATGACATAGCCGAACGAGCCTATTACTTGTGACACGTTGTGTGCAAACGCATAGTAGTTGTAGAGACCTCTTATCTCGGAGTTGACTTGGGCAATGATTTCTTCTTCGGGTTTTCCGATCAGATTGTTCCTTCGTATCGGCCACCAGACTTCTCTGCCATTTACAGTCTCGAATTCGACTGCCTTGTAGGCTTTTAGTTTGGATTTTATAGCCTCTACGGGGACTTTCAATACAACGGCTCCCGTATGGATTCTTGCTTTGTCTCCGTTTCCGTTTCGTTTGAGTAAGTCTGATTTCTGTACATGGATATCGTATCCGAGAAAGTGCGCGTTCTCTTCGGAGTGTGTGATTAGTGTCTTTTCTTGGGACATTTCCAAATGAAGGATTTCCCTCATGAATTTGGTTATGTCCTCTTTGATGTTGACACACTCGGCTTTGGTGCCGATTACTCCGATAAGAAAATCGTCTGCATATCTCACATATTTCAATCTTCTGTATTTTTCATCCATGCTCATTCCGAATGGGATGGTCACCATGATTGCACGTGTGGCTTTGAGCTTACGAAGAAGCGATTGCCTCTCCGTATCACTCTGTGCGACTTTAAGTTTGCGTTGGATTGCGGTCATCCGATTTCGGTATACATTGTATTCTGGGTTAGTCCGCCTTTTAACACCCTTGTCAAATTCTTGGGCATATTGTTTCATATACTTGTCGAATTTGTCAAGATAGATGTTTGCCAGAATTGGGCTTATAATACCTCCTTGAGGAGTTCCAGAGAAGGTTTTATTATATGTCCAATCCTCCATATATCCAGCCTTAAGGAATTTTCTTATCAGTCTTAGGAATCGTTCGTCTGATATGCGTTCCCTTAGGATTGCAATCAAAATCTCGTGGTCTATATTATCGAAGAAGCCTTTGATGTCTCCTTCGATGAACCACTTCGCTCCTTTGAAGTTTATTTGAATATCCTTAAGTGCAGTGTGGCAACTCTTATGGGGTCTGAAGCCATGAGATGTGCTTTGGAATGCACCTTCATATATGGCTTCAAGAATCATTCTGATTACCTCTTGCACCAGCTTGTCTTCTACCGATGGAATACCCAGAGGTCTTTTGCCTCCGTTCTTCTTGGGTATGTAGACACGTCGTGCCGGATTTGGTTTGTAAGCCTCACTTTTGAGACTCATTATTAGGCTTTCAATTCTTTGAAGACTCATGCCGTCAATGGTTTTGCCATCAGTTCCAGCTGTCATGTTGCCTTGTTTCGCATAAATGCGTTGATAGGCGACAAAGAACATCTCTTCATTGAATAGTAGACGGTACAGCCTTTCGTAATTGTAGTCCGAAAGTTTGCTATGTGCCGCTAGATTATTTAATACTAGCTCGGGATTTCTCATAATGTCTCTCACATTTTCCTTTGTTTGTACTAAAGTTATTAACTGCCTCCCTTCCCCATGTACAAGTCGTTATCTTGCTCAGAGTACTACGGAGGCTCCGTTGCCATATTAGATTTTCAGAGTCTGAAACTCATAGCCTTTTAAGGGCTTTCTAACTTAGGCAATCCCCATTTAGATGCATATTAACTATTTGGCTCGATAGATTGTCGGATATGACTTACGTCCTTTTGCTCGCATACTGCGATTGTGCCGAGATATGTTCCTGCTCTTCCTCTCCCAGTGTAAGGTCGAGTATCTCGGAGTGACGTTTGTAACTGCTTTCCGTCACCACCGAATCGTGGGTCACTGAACTATCATTCAACCAATCAGGCTTTATCCTCATGACTATCCTTCTTCCTTGCAGACCTAATACAACATAGCAGTTAGTTGCTTATCTACGTTACCGACATGCTACACTCCCCATACGAGTTTCCTCTCAAGGTAAGTCGGTTGGAAGTAGACCATTGGAACCTAGTCTAATCTCTTGCCAAAGAGATATTTAACATGCAGCCATTATGGGCGCACCCGGGAATGACTTTTCTCCTTTCAGTATGTTAAGGCCGCTGTCCTTGGCTTGCATGAATGTCATATAGACCGGTAGGCTGTACTGTTCTTTTTCCGAAAGTAGAAACAGCATGAAGGAATTTACTCCATTGTAGGTTCTTCCCTCGATATTTTGCGGAAGTCCCCCACCCTTTATCCCGAACCAAGGCTTCTGCCAGTTGTCTTCCACCTGCTTTATCTTCTCGATCATCAGTTCGGCGAAACGCTGTAATGCTTTGTCACTTGCTGTATCCATGATTTATTGGTATAGATTTCTGTTTTCGTAATCAAGCAGCCATTGTCTGGCCGTTTGGTTGTTTGTCTCTTGATGCTTGGCAGCCATCTCTTCTTGATAGGCTTGTGCAAGCTCTTCCTGTGCAAGTAGAAACTCTAAGTCACTGATTTCTCCTGCAATGTTTTTCTGTACTAATTCATCGTAATCCATACTTCCTGAATTTTTAGGTTATAAGTCATTGAAAGCCCGGTTGATGGTGCTGGCTATCGGACGGGCCATTTCCTTGCTGTTGTCGGGTTTGGGTGTGCTGGCCAGTTTGACATCTCCCAGTGTCTTTGTGTTGCCTTCCATCCCGAAAATCTTTTGTACGGCTATCAGCGTGTTGGTTTGCACACCCGTTTCACGCATCCGGGTAAGGTCTTGTTGGGTGAGCCGGTACCCTTCTTTCTGTATCTCTTGGATGACATGAAAGTTGTCGGTCTGTGCGGCGTCCAACAGACGTGCCGCCTGCCTTTCATGTTCGCCCTGTTCTTCCGGTTTGGTGCCGAACAGTTGAATGACTTCATGGGTTTGCCTTTCATCCAGACCGTGTTCCTTACCGATTCCTTTGATAAACTCTTCACTGGGTTTATATCCTTCCTTTTTGAGCTTCCCGATTTTTTCAAAGTCATGTTTGCCCACCGCTTCCTTAAACTCGGCTTCCATATTGCGCCCCTCTTCGTGTTTTTGCTCTTTTGCAGCCTCTATGTTGGCCGCATGGGCTTCCAGTTTGGGGGTCATGGCCTTGATCAGCTCTTGTGCCTTGCCGGGAGTGATACTCTGTATGTTCTGTATCATGACTCCTTTCCTGTCATCCGTCAGTTGGATGTCGGCAATGAAGTAGCCTTCCGGACTGTGCAGCAGCTTATTCTCCAGTGCATGGCCGTTGGCGAGCAGGTATTTGTCGGCTTTGGTTAACTTGTAGCCGCCATATTCGCTGGTCTGCCCGATGATGTCGGGAATCTTGATTTCCTGGTTGGTGCGCAGGATGACGGAGTTCAGATCCCGGTCAACTTGCAGCAGGATGTCCTTTTTATTTACGGTGATGGGTACGATGTCACCGGCAAGCAGCTGTTCTTTCTCTTTCTTGCCCAACTTCTTTCCCAGCACCTTGTCCGGGATAACCAACGCCTCTTTGCGGTAGAATACGGAGATTCCGTCATCGTTGAAACGGAGCTTCCCCGGTTTGCCGTGTATCTCCATCAAATCAGACATGACACCCTTTTCCAGCTTGGTGCCTTTCCCGTCGAGGATGTTCCCTTGCTTGTAGGCGTATTCATAGAGCGACTGTCCGGTGTAGCATACCTTCAGGCGATGGTCGATGACGGTAAAGCCGTCCCTGTCATGTCCCTTCAGGTTCTCCCACCGCTTGATGCTGATGCCCTCCTTCTCCAGCTCGGCAACATATTTAGGATCATTGGCACGTTCCTTGTCAAAAAGGGCGGATACACGTTCTTTTGATTGGTCACGAAGGCTTTCATCGTACTTTGCTCCGGCTTTTTCCCTGATTTCGCTTACGCTCATGCTCAGCTCTTCCCCGTCTTTGCGGAACCGGAAATATCCGTCCCGGTATTCGGTCTGATAGCCCAGTGATTCGGCGATGCCACCGAACTGTCCCACGTTGTCGAACATATAGGTGTCTAATACTTCTCTCAGTTTCATGGCTGTGGCTTGTATAAGGGTTCTGCGGAAAGGATGTATTCGTTCAACACGGCCAGTTTGATGTGCCGCCCGCCGTTTCGCTCGTAAATCTCGATCTCGAATACCTTATCATCGGGTATCGTGAATTTGTCGAAACCAAGTATCAGCCGGTTCCGGCTCTTGCCCTTGATTTTCGTGTCAAAATCTTTCTGATAGATAGGTTCGATGGTCGTTTCTTGCTGGATGGCATTCTTGCTCTTCTTCTGGTCACGCTGGAAACATTTGACAAACTCGATGTCGTAGTCGATGTATGATTTGTTTTTCAGGTCAAAGATGAAAAACATGAAACCCTCATGCACATACAGATTGGCCATTGATAACTCAAACTTGTTCTCGATGACCCCCAGACTGTAGATGTTGCGTTTCTTGGTGCGCAGCTCCTGGATGCATCTTTCCATTTTCTTGCTGTTCACATCCACATGGGCGGTATATTTGCGCTGGTCATCGAAATTGTAGGTGAATACGGAGGTGTTGCCCCGTTTGATGGTGATGTGGTAAGTGTTCATGACCTTATCCACCACAAACAGGTTGGAATATGCCACGGCATCTTTGGCGGTTGATACTTTCAACTGGTTGTTGTAGGCGGTCAGAGTGAAGGACACCTCGTTGCCGGGCGTTCCGTAAGCGATGTCCTCCGGAAAGAAGAACTCGGCCAGATGGAGGTCGCTGACTTCTGCCTGATAGTCATGGTGCTGCCATTTCCCGTTGTCCTCGTAAATGTTCGGGTACGAATCCGTGCCGCCTTCGGGAAGGTAGCGGATGTGATAGGTGTAAACGCTTCCGTCGATGCAGACTACGGTCAGGTTGGTCTCTTCGGTGAATCCTTCCGCTTGCGCCGAGAGCCTGACGATATGGGGCGCCTCTTCTACCCGGCTGGCCATGACAAGCTCCTGCTCGCCGATGGCGATGTCCGAGACCTGTGCGGGAAAGACCAGGTGCTTCACGCAATCGAAAGTGATGTGTATCTCTTTCTGGCTGATGGCTTGTTGCCGGGGTTTGACGCTTTCCTGAGCGGAGAGCGACAGGCTGCACGCAAGGCAGCAGAACAATAGGCGAATGTATTTCTTCATGTTGTCGATATGTTAAACGGTTCTTGAAAAAAAGGCTGTGAATACGGTGATGCACCATAACAGAAGCAGGGTGATACCGAAAGAAACGGTCAACGGACGTATCTCCTTGAAGGATTTCCCGCTACGGCGCGATACATAGATGCGATAGCCGAAAAAGACCGCTGACAAGGCAAGCAGGTAATTGAGAATGTCTATCATAATTTGTCTATCAATGTTTGGAGGGGATGATTTTTCTTGTTCGTTTTCTCTTGTTCCATTTGCTCATAGAGCTTCTGTAACTCCGCTTGCACGGCTTGCCTGCGCAACTTCGATTCCTGACTCTCTTCCTGGATATACATTTCGTAGTTGGACTTGAGATGTACCTTCACTTGTGAGAGGCTCATGTTCAGGATTTGCTTGGCTACCTGGGTGGTGGCGTTGACTACGCTGGTCACTTCGCTGGCCATCGTGCCGATGGAAGAGAGCGGCATGTCGATGTTCTGTACAAGACCTTGTTCCATACGCTTGGCTGCACTGGCTTTCAGGTTATTGGGCAGGTTCAAACCTTCCATGGCATCATTGTCGAAGACAACCACCGATACGGGATTGAGGTTGTCTCCTACCTTCAGGTTGCTGACCATCACATCGAGACGGTTGGCTCCCAAAGTGGCGACACCGTAAAACAGCGTGTTGGCCGGTATCTTCATGCCGGACAGGGTTACGTCCTGAAGCAACCGCATCCGTACCGTACTGCCCGTGACTACGGTCTGGTCGCCGTGGATGCAAGCCCTAAAGAGGTTGCTGTTTCCCGGTGCGGAGGTCGGTTGGCGGCGTACCCGCTTGCCGTTTTCGGCACGGTAGATCGGGCCTTTTTGCATCAGGCTGTCGGTGGATGGATGGCCGGAAGGGTTGGAGGCGGCTTTATCCGTTTTTCCCTCTTGGTCATAATTGACAATCCGTTCATACATGCGCTTGCGGTATTTGTCGGATTCTTCCAGCTCTTTGCGGATGCGTGAGTTCTTCTTGGCTTCCCGGATAATCTCGTTGAGCGCCTGCTCGTCCTCCAGTCCGTCCAGCTGGCTTTCCAGCTGATGAGAGAAGCGTCCGTTCCGGCCACCTCCGTATTCTGCCATGACTTCGCTGTATGGATCGTTCTGCATACGGCGGATGCGCTCCAATGTGGCACGGTCATACCGTTCCTGCTGGTTTTGCAGTTCGAAGTAAAAATCAGATCCTTTGACCTGAGACTCTTTCAAGATGCGTGCCTTCTCCTGCTCTTCCAGTTTGTCCTGCTTATAGGCTTCCATCTTATCGTTCACCTTGTCGGCCATTTCCGACTGTGGTTCCAGAAAGGCTTGCGAGGCGGCCTGTCTGTCACTCCCTGACGGCACGTTCCCGTCCTCACGGATGAAGAATACATAAAGGAAGAGGATGCCCAGGATTACCGGGATGGCCATCAACAGCTTGTTCTTGTCTTTGATAAGTTTATTCGGTTCCATGGTCGGTTGGTTTAGAGGTTTCTGACTGGTTTTCATTCTTGCTTGGAGAAGCTGCCTGCGGTGTGTTGGCACCGTTGTTTTCCACGGGTTCGGAATAGCGGACAATCCAATCTTCTATCTTGGCTCCGTGCGCATTTTCCTCGCTGCGGGACAGCATATCATAGATGGTGAACTCCGCTTCGATATTACGTGAGATGCTTCCCCGTGCCCGGTACCCGGTCTGCGTGAAGATTATCTTTCCGGAAACGGGTATCGTTTGGGTGTTAATCTCTACATCCTTGATGCGTACTCCGTAACGGATATTCTTTTGTATGAGTGAGTTCAGCATATTCACGTCGTTGTACTCGTTCAACAGCTCCTTCCCTTTGTTGCCTATGAGGTTGAGCGCAAGCGAAATGTTCTTCTCGTAGCTGCTCTCGTCAAAGGCATACCAGTGGGTTACGAAGGTCTTTACATGGTTCATGTATTCGTATTGCCGCATATCGCTGGCAGACAGGCTGCTTGCCTCATAGACTTCTCCCTGTCTGTCGATGACGAGAGCCTGGCCGTATGCTTTTTCTATTTTGTTGATAAGGCAGATGATACTGCTGACAAAAGCGATAGTCAGGATGATGCAGTACCCGGCTGAAAGCCGGATAGTCAGCTTGACCGCATCATCTGCTCCTTTGAATTTCATCAGATTCATGGTTCTATTTTTTATTGTTGTCGTTTATGAAACTTGCCCCGATGGAGGCGGCACCGCCTACATTGGTCAGCTTGCCGCCTGCCGCTGCGCCTCCCATCAGGGCGATGGTGGCCGCCGTGGTGACGATTGACACGGTTTTCGAAATGATTTTCCCGGCATCGCTGTGTCCTACGATTTTGGAGGATAGCCAGAAACAGCTGCAATAAGCACCGATCAGGGCGAGGTTCATTCCTAAATATTGTAGTTGCCAGGTGGCTGAATCAATCGGATCTGCTCCCGGTGTATAGATGGCCTTGAAGGTCTGCCACATAATTTGGTTCAGGATATTGATGACGGTGAATACCATACAGGCGGAGCAGAGCGTACCGAACCAGATACTCAGTTGTTTCTGAAAGACCGGCAGCATGCTTACGGCAAAGACAAACGGGCCGAGAATGACCAGTAGCTTGACAATGACCACGCCGATACCTAAGATGACTACTTGTATGATTCCTACCAGTAGGGCGGAAATACCATGAAGCACAAGGGTGGCGAGGTTGGCGGGATTGAGCAGTTGCACAATCTTCTCCACGCTGGAGCGTACACCGGTCATTTCGTCCTCTTCCATCTTTTTATCCAGTTCGTGCTGCATGGCGCCGGTGCTGTCTTCTCCGGCTGCTACCTCCGACTGGAGGCTGTGTTTGTCGTATTCGGTAATCATCTCTCCTTGTTCGGTGGCTGATTGTGCCATGAACTGGGCAAATTCCTGCGCACGCTCGGAGGTCAGCGAGGTGGCTTCGTTGATTACTTCCATCGTGCCTACGATGGTTTGGGCGATGGGGGTGTACATGCTCAGGCAGAAGAACAGTACCAGGCAACGGGCGATTTCCATCATGTCGGGGAATTTGTCCTCATTCGGGCTTAACAGCTGGCTGGCTCCGTGATAGAGATAGTTGTATGCCAGGTTGCAGATAAAGCAGATGACACCAACACCGAAGGCGATGACCGTCATTTGTGAAACGAGTTCCATCGTCAGACCGTCCGTGATCTGAAGTCCCCAGAGAAAATTATCTTGATTCATAACGCTTTAATTGGTGTGTCGTGTGAAAGCGGCCAACCGTCCCTGGTAATAGGTCTTCCGGTTATGCCCCTTCATGGATTTGTAAATGACCGTGGAACGCACGGATTCGTTAAACTCACGCATCTCTTCGGCGGCTTTTTCCACCGATTCCTTCACCTGCTCGATAAAGGACATGCGCCCTTCCGAGTTCATCGAGAAGTAACTAGTCACGGTGGCCACCTTGAACAGCAGGTCGGTACTCAGGTTCAGATTGACGGTCACACGCTGAAAGTTGAGAAATTTCAGGCAGTGGTAATTCGATCCTACGTTCAGGTAAAAGCTGTAGTCGCTGCTCAGGCAGGCTACATCGTCCAGCAGGTCGGCAAGCTCTTTCAGTGATTTGAGTTCCTTCAACTGGTCGATTTTTTGAAGGCCGAGCCGCAGTTTCTGGGCATCGATCATTTCATTGATTTGTGTAACCCATTTCTTGACATTGGCAATCCATTCCGTTGAGTTCAGCAGGGTGTGGCCGGGATCATGCACGACGAATTGAGCATGAACACTGCCGGTTCCCGTCAGCGCCATCGAGACGGCAAGTCCGAGTATGAGAATGATTCTTTTCATGGCGGTTATTTGTTGATGATGAATAATAGGGTGAATATGACACATACCAGCCAGGCTATCAGATAGCTCTTGGCATTCTCTTTTTTCGTGGCGAGTGCCCATACCACGAAAATGAGCGCAACACCCAAAAGTGTGGCGGCAATGCTTCCGGCAAGATCGTATGCGCTGCCGTTGAAGTCGGTTGACCAGCTTAGAAGGGCGGTCAACCCTTGGGTGGCATCATCCATACTTTTTCCTCCTTTCCTCCAGATAGCGGTTGATGGCGGTATAGGTCGAGCTGCTTTCGTTGAACAGTTGCTTCAGCCGTACTACTGTCGCTTGGTGCGAATCGAAGGCTACGGCGGCGAAGTCGGACACCTCGTTGCGGAAGATGAAGGCATCGTTCGACATCTTGATGAAAAACTCTCTCCAGCGTTCCGTGCGTTGCAACGACTCGATCATATGGATCTCTTCGTCCGTGATGGAAAGCACGGCTTTCACTTCCGGCAGGTTCTGCCGGTGTTCCGAATGGTCGAGGATAATCTTGGTCGCGCAGTTGATGATGATGGAGTCCTTGATACTGGATGGCATGTTTTTCAAAAACAGGATGTTCTGTGCGGCAAGCGTGATACTTCCCTCTTTTTTACGGAAAGTACGGTACAGATAGGCGATGAAGTCTCCGAATTTCTCGTCTTGCAGGAAGTCGAGTGCTTCGTCGATGATCAGCTCTTTGGCAAATCCCTGGCGTTTCTTGATTTTATCCACGATCATTTGCAGGGTGATGATGGCAACGAGTGGAAAGTACTCTTTCTTAGAGGCATCTTCCATATCGAAGGCTATCAGCCGGTCATGCACGATATCCACATTCTCGGTGGCGTTCAGCAGGAATGACAGCTCTCCGTCCGTATAGGGCTCCAGCAAAAGCAACAGTTCCTCTATCTCGAATTTCTGTTTCTCAAACTCGGTCATCCGTTTGCTGAACACTTCCTTCAGATAAGCCCGGTAAGTTGTTAGCGTCGGGAAGATGCGCTCATGCTTCTCTCCTATTGAAGAGTTGTTCACATAGTCGTAAAATCCGATGACGGATTTCCTGAGAATGGCGTTCTCGGCAGGAAGCATGGGTTCACGCACCTTCCAAATGTAGCTGATGATGGCGACGATGGTCTTTATCTGGTCATCGGCAGACTCGGCATCCGTGGTGTCGATGTACAGGTATTTGCCGTTCTTGTCACGGTCACACAAGAAGGGGTTGAACGCAAATTTCTTCTGCTCGGTAGAGTCGAAGTATTTGCCACGGTTCAAGGCGATCATCGAGCGGTAAGAGCCGCCGATGTCGATGATCATCACATCCCGGCCCAGCTCATAGCTTTGCAGGATGTAATTGTTCAGCCAGAAAGATTTACCGGAACCGGACGGGCCGATAACGATGCGGTTCTTGTTGTTCAGTGCCGGATAATCCCAGAGATTTATCTTGGCGGGAGTACCAAAACGGTCATGGTAGATATGCCCTTTCTCGTCCGAAAGGTACATTCCTTCCTTTTGCAGATAGCAGATGGCTTGCTTGGTCGTGTTGACGAAACCCCGGTAATTGGCCCTGGCATTGCCGGGTATGTTGCAGAAGAACAGGTTGCACAGCTCGGCGTTCTCCACATAGCACGAACTTTGGTTCATAAAGCTGAAGCCTTGCTGTACCAGTGCGGTTTTCCGCATGAGCGAGGTGCGGTCTGTGTCGTTCAGCACGACATTGAAGGCGGTGTAGGCGGTCTGGTAGTCGAACTGGGTAATCTCATCGCAGAAGGCTGCCTGTTCGCGTTGCTTCTCTGCCGCTGGCGGGTAGAAGTTGGTGATGTAATTCAGCGCGTCTTTCTCCGCGCCGATGGCAGTTACGGTGGCATCGGGATCGGTTATCTCTATCACGATGTTTACGATGTGGTTGAACGGCAGGCCAAGTCCTACGGGGTACAGCATCGAGCATTTGCTCCGTATGCTGTCCGGTATCTCTATGTTTCCCCCGTATGCCTTCGACTTGCCGGTGTGCGGCACGGCAAGTTCCTGAAGGTGCTCGCCTTCGTTGGTCAGCGAAAGGATGGAAACGTGCTGCTGCCCTATTTTCATGCTTCCGCTTTCACTGACGGCAATGGGGTTGACGCTCTTCTGTGTGGCATCGTTTTCCGGTGTCTCGTAAGAGAGGTTGATGTAGTCGTAGATGGCGTTATTCAGTTCCGTATTATCCATCTTGCGTATCTCAAACTGCTGGATGGATGACAAGCCGTTCTCAAAGTTCATCAGAAAGGCTTCCATTTCTGTCAGCCGTTGCTGATATTCCTTATAAGGTTGCTTGAACGGGTAGTGCAGCCTTCGCATCAGCGAGGTGCCCGATGCGCTTTTGCGTATCTTGCCGTTTCGGCTGCCGTTCGTGAACGTCACATACAGGTTGGTGTAGCTATTCAGTATCTCCTTGCCGTTGAAATGACGGTTGTTCTCCGCTATCAGGGCATTGGAAGAGTATTCCGCATGATGGAACCGCCCCGTATAGTAGAAGTTTTGCTGGTGGATGACCGTACCTGCCGGAAGCATCTTCAAAAGAGCCTCCAATCGCTCGTGGATGTATTGCGCCTCGCTTTCCGACAAGGTGAACACTTCGGGCAGAAACAGCCGGTAGCCGACGGTGATGTCACCGTTCCCGTTGATGACGGCATTCTCCGTGATGGTCTGGATAGGCAAGACACTTTCCAGATCCACGGATTTGTCCTTCACCTCTATCTCTGTCTGCCGGATATACAGCAGGGCAATCAGCAGGCACAGCGCACAGATTAGCAGTGATATGAGTATGATAATTCCTGTCATGGTCGCTGTTTTAGAATGAATTTGAAAATCTGCCGTTTGTCCGTTATCTGCGGGGGGGTGGCGTTCCTGATCCGGAGGCCGGTCAGGTAGTCCGGGTTGCCGGCCTTGTGTTCCTTTTTCAAAGTTTGGAACAGCAGACCGGATAGAAACAGAATGGCGGAAATGATTCCGATGATCAGTATCGGGTGCAGCTGCTTGAATATGCTCACGATGATGATGATGGCAGTCAGCAGCATGAAGATGGCGAACTGTCCCGATGACAGACCGAAGAACTTGATCGGCTTGTTGATTTTACGCATGGTTCTCATGGCTCTTCGTTTTTAGATAATCAGGAAGGCCACCATGATGACTACCACGGCGATGATCCAGCCGAGCAGGTATTCCTTGGCATGGGGGTTGTTCGTGGCAAGCGAATAGATGACAAAGACCAGGGCGATGCCGAGTACCGCCGCCAAAATGTATTTGGCTACGTCCAGAATGGTATCCGCACCCTCTTTGGCTTTGTCCGTCACTTCGGATAGGCTGTTGATCTTCAGCCCGCTTTGTGCCTCCGCCACTTGTGTCGTTCCCAACAGCATGAAGAATATGAGAAAGGTGAAGATAACCTTTCCGTAGCGGTTAATGACTTGGTTCGCTTTTTCTCTTACATTTTCGATTGCTTTCATTTTGTTCTTATTTTTTTAATTAAACATGAATCGTTTTCAGTTTCTCCCATTGCACATCCTTATACTTGATGGATATGGGTTCTTCTTTCGGTTGTTCCGGCAGGGGTTTGCCAGAGTAGTAGTAGGCTCTTCCATGCAGATACATATCTGCTATCTCGGCGGCCAGTTCCTCTTCTTCCAGTTCAGGCTGAAATACCACGCAGATGACCGGACAGGCTCTCTCCAGCCCTTCCTTGCGCACCGCCTCCTTTACAGGCTTTCCGGAAGAAAGGGCTTTCTTCTTTTTCCGGAAGTAAAAGTGAAGCGTGACACAGGCGAGTATGGCAAGCAGTATCAAATCCATTACGTTCATAAGAGTTGCCAGATAATGAGCCAAGTGACCAATGCCATGATATAGGTGATGATGGCCTCTTTGGTGCGCTCGTGGTTGTTTATTAGCTTTTTAAGTACCGCTAGTCCGGCACATAGAAAGCCTACTCCTATCAGCATGGCACCTATTTCACGGTATAAGGAGATCAGGCCGGATACATTTGTATCGGCTAACAATATGATAATAAGCATGGTGATGTGATTTGTCGGTTAGTAGAGTAGTAACTTTATTCCTACGTTCCAGACAGTGTTCCACTTGTCAATGGATAGGGGATTCCAATGTTGTTGTATGCGGGCAAGCAATGCTGCTTGGGGCAGGATGAATACTTCCAGTTCCGTTTCCAGTTTCGGGCCGATGATGAAGCTGTATTCCTTATCGGGGTGGCGGACATATTCTGTACCGATGAATCCTCCCAGACCGATGCCCCAATAGACGGATTTCAGATTGCTGGCAAGGGTTCTGTAATAACCGCCGTCCACATAAAAGTCCTTGCCCTTGTCGTGTCCTTTTCCGATAGCTGTTCCCGGCTCATACAGGCCGGAGGGTTCGGCTGTGGCAAGGATGTATTCGTATGATTTCTCAAAATATCCAAGTCCGGCCTTCCAATAGCTTTTCCGGTTGATGTACTTTGAGAAAGAGAAGCCGCAATAATTATCCGCATCACCGAATATGCTGGTTCCGTAATTTACATCAAGGGCAGAGATGTTTTCATAGTGGCGTTGCGCAAAGGCGCCTGCAGCACATAGTAGCAGAGTAACGCTGATGACGATAAGTCTGAGATGTTCCATGAGAATCTGTCTTTAGGTTATTAATGTTCTTATGTTCTTTATTTATTTTTTTATCCAATACTTTCTAAAAATTACGCTCATGGCAATCAGACTTGAATCATGACGTTCATTGCGTCGTTTTCGCTTCAAACATATAGATTATATACGGACAGACAAATTTTATAAAACGCTTTTATAGAGAAGATAGCGTTTATTTAATTTGCATTAAAAATAGCCATGCTGTAAAAACTGCGATGTAGAATTATTCCACAAAAATAGCCGGATGGATTAGTTGTGTAAAACTGTCCGATCCGGCTGTGTTGAGATGAATCAGATACGCTTTCGGATATTACTCAATGCTTGGGGAGTGATTCCGATATAACTGGCTATGTCTTTCAATGGAATTGATCGCAACAGCCATTTTTCATTAGCCAAAAGCGTTTTGTAACGTGCTTCGGCATCCAATGTGTGAAAGTCCTCTTCCCGCTTGATTTTACAGTTGATAGACTTTTCCAGATGCATCCTGGCCAATTTGTTGAAATTGATGGATAACTCGTATAATTGGTGGAGGTCTTTTTTAGACAATCTCCATACCTTACACTCTTCCAATGCCTTGACATTGTAGTGGGCATAGTGCTCTTCATGTGAAAGGAAAAAATTGATAAACTCTTTGGCTTGGATAAACCGTGCTGAAATCTCTCTGTTCTCTTTATTCGGAAACCATAACCGGACGATGCCGGATTCCAGATAATAGAGGTAGCATACTTCCTCGCCCCTGGTGATGAGGTGTTCTCCTTTCTTGATATGGATAAACTCGAAATGTGCATCAAGATACGCCCATTCTTCATCTGTCATCCGCACGTGATGGTGGGCGTTCATGGCCGTCAGTGTCTCATTGATCAGGGAGGCAATTTTTTGAATCATTGGATTTGTTTTATGTTATATAAAGGGTACGGAAGCGTACCCTCTAACATGGACGTGGCGTTCCAACAACAAAGGCACGCCCCGCACCAGTTTCATACTGGTACAGGTACGCGCCTGATGTTGTTAATTCCTTAACGTATAGATGCCACTCTTTTGTTAGACAGGCGGACGTATGTAAAAAACGGACTGTCAGTTGCCTGACAATCCGCTGCAAAGGTACTATTTTATGATCTTTCTTCCAACTATTGAGGATTCAAATTAACGGCGAGATCTTCCGGACGAATACCTGCCACCTTTATATAGGTATCCCGGTAGATTCTTTCCTTAACCTCCTTGTCCTCTTCTGAGTAGAGCCATGAGGTAAATTCATGGTAGTATTCACCAATGCCGAATTTGAAGAAATCCTTATATTGATAATGTCTGTTCACGGGAATACCTTTCTTGTTTAACAAGAAGGATGATTTGAGCGCATCGTGATATTGCGAGGTTAGTATCGCCTTTATCTTTTCATCGAAATATTCCAATGTCTCTTGGTCAAAGAAGAATTGCACGGTGTAGGGCCACTTCTCCCCTTTCCCTTTGATGTACTGGTATTGGAATTTGGTTCTCTCCAGTTTTTTGTTGATACCGTTTAAGATGCTTGTCACTTTTTTCTTCCGATCATGGTTGTTCTTCACCATTACATCAAATTCCTTGGCAAGCTGATCTACCGTAATGGTGAAATAAGGTGCTTGTCCTTGGTCAATCTTATATTTGATCAGGTAAATCATTTTTGCCAGGTTCAGATAAAACTTGCGGTAGCCTTTGCGGTTGGGTAGGTTACGGTAGTCTTTCAGTTCCAGCAGATTGTATTCAGTAAGCAAAGTATTCATCAAATCTTTGCTCAGATGCACATTATAATTCCGCTTGGTGCGCTTTTTCGTGCCGAAGTCATCCTTTATCTCAAAGCGGTCCAGTATTTGAATGAACTTATATTGCGTCTTGCCATTCATGGCGTATGCTACACTGAGGTTGGATGTCCCTAAACGGTATAACGCCGCTTCAAAGGTGTTCTCTATCGGATGCTCTATCTTTTGCCCGTTCTGTTCGGTGATATATACCGGCCGTTGGTTGCTGAACAGGAAATCAAGCTGTTTCTCGGTCAGTTTCCGTTGCAGCCTGGTTCGTTCATACCCCATGACCTCGCAAAAATCGTTGATGGAGAACCAGCAGTCACCGAACAGGTCTTTCATTTGTGAAGATGCCACGTAAATGATAATGTCAGACATGACAGTGCCGCCTGCGTCAAATAGAACTTCCAATACTTTCGTGTTGGAAGACTCGCTAAGAGTCCTGGGGACTCTGCTCAACTCTTTTTGTGTATTACTTTCCTTCATAGGCGGACACTTGTTGTTTACTGATGCAAAGATACGTTTTTTTACGGAGATAGTGAATCTAACTCCCTATAAATGAAGATCCCAAAGCGTTTTTTTCGTGCTGTTTCTTGATTTAGTTGTGTAAAAGTGTCCCGAATGGCAGGTTTAGTTGTGCAGAAGTGTCCCGGGTCACTGATTTAGTTGTATAAAAGTGTCCTGAATGCAGATTCTAGTTGTGTAAAAATGTCCCGGCTTTCCTGTTTAGTTGTGCAGAAGTATCCTGAATAGTCGGTTAGTTGTGCAGAAGTGTCCCGGTCGCGAGAAGATGGTATCAAGTGTTAATTTACAATAGTATAGTTGATTATGTAGGAAATCTACCTTGTTAGTTGTGTAAAAGTGTCCCACAAATACATAAACTCATAAAAAACCTAAATAGAACAAAGAAATGATTTTATCACGGTATTCTTACTTTCGGAAAAAATTTTGAGGTGGAAGCAGGTGGGAGTTTTAGTTTTTTAACATATAGTATAGGATAATAGGGAAAGGGATTTTTCCGCAGTTGTGTAAAAGTGTCCCGGTTCAATGCCGGTCTTCACTAAAATGGCGTGCAAAAATAACGCCTGCCCGACAGATGCAGTCGAACAGGCGTATATTATATTTTTCCGAAAGTAGAATCAGAGGCTCATGTACTTCTTCAGTATCGCTTGAATCTCCTTGTTATGGCAGGTCAATACATCTTCAAGAATGTTGTTGGCGATATTGTGCATTCCTAATCCCGTGGCAATAGCGATCTGTTTCAGTTTTCTGTGGGTTTCGCTGGATATCCGGATTACTTCAGTATTTTTTATTTTTCGCTCTTCCAGATATTCCGAGAATTTTTTTTGGCCGACTTTTTTTTCTTCTGTTTTTGAAGAAGACTGTACAGAGGGTTTGGGTTCAGACTGAACTTCTTGGACGGTTTCTGTGACCGGAACCGATTCTTTCACTTCTTCATAAACAAGCTGCCCAACCGCAGGCTGAGAAACGGTATTTTCCGCAACGCTTCCGATTTGCTGGATTTCCTGCTCTTTTTTACTGGCACTTTGAAGCAATAGCTTTTTCATGGCGGCTGATGATGTCTTTTCTTTTTGAGTTGCCATAGCTTTATTCTCCTATATGGTTACAGATTAATTCCAATACTTCTTCACAGAACGCATCACAGGGATGATGGTACGCTTTACTCAGCGTGCTTAAATTGCGTTGATAGTCAACCCTTGAATCCTTGATGTAGTTTTGCATCAACTCAAAAGGCAGGGATTCTTTATTTTTCAGAATTTCCTTGAACTCCAGCACATTCGGAAGAACACGGTTCATAACACCACGCACGGTAGTCTTTTTGCCAATCTTTTGACGGCTTTCAATAATCCCTTCATAAATGTTATTGTAAAAGACTAATGTAGGTCTTAAATCGGTCTGGTTCGGTTCGAAGGGTATGATGGTCACATCAACGAAGTGTAACGTTTCAATCACACCGTTTTGTTTCAGGTTACCCGGAAAATCGACAAGTATAATGTCGTAATTGTCCTGAAGGAAATCCAGTTGGTTAATGAACTCAGAGGAAGAGATATTGATAACCTCATATTCTTCTTCCTTTTTCATGATTCCGTCCTCGGCTTCGTCCTCACGTAATTTTCCGATAGTGTTCTGCATGTCATCGATGTCCACAACGGCAATGGATAAGCCACCCTCTTCGTTTGACTGCGAATGAATATAACCTGCAAACAAAGCTGTCAGCGTGGACTTCCCTACCCCGCCCTTGGGATTCTCAAAAGCTACGACTACTCCTGGTAATATTTGTCCCATAATGTACGTTTTTAAGTATGTTCGCAAATATATAAATAATAAATTAAATAATCGCATACTTTTATAATTAATTTGTTATGCACTTATTTTCTTTGTTATATAAATAAGTAATCATACATATACATACTTTCGCATGTAATAACGAAAGCACTTTAATTTATAATTAAGTATGTATGTTCGTACTTTGTAATAATGTAATTAGTAACTATGTATTTTGTAGCCATTGGTATTCTGTTTTTGTGTTGCAATGTACATTGTTACTTTGTTACAAAGTGCGTGATTAATCTGGATTAAGAAATCAAGACTTTTATCCGGTTTTGTTTCACAGCTGAGTATTATTGCATATATTTGCTAATGCAAGGTATGTTTTTGTAGGTACAAAAAACCTTGCGGTAGCCGAGCTGCCGACCGATGTTCGTTACACTCACATACTCTGTATATATGAAAGAGAACCGAAATATAAGTATAAAGATTCGCTTGACGGAAGCCGAGAAAGAACAACTCCTCCAGCGTTCAAAGGAAGAGGGAAAATCCCTTTCTTCCTTTATCAGAGAGTCTGCCTTGAAAGGTAGAAGTATATCGAAAACCGATGTGCAAATGATATATGAACTTCGTAAAATAGGAGCCAATATCAACCAGCTTGCCAAACATATCAATATGCTTCCATCCGATGAAAATATCTTGTATTCATTGGATCGGATTAACCAATATCTTTTGGAAGTCGAAACCATTAACCGGAAATTGTTATGATAGCCGAGATACAGCCTTCTTTTTCGTCCCACCTTTCCATGAGCCGAAAAATTGAATATCAGCTTTCCAAAGTCAAGGAAGGAAACGGCAAAGTGCTTTGCACCTCCACCGATGACGAACTGGCCGCTATGCCTACCTATATGAAACTCATATCCCAGTTGAACGACCGGGTAAAACTACCTTATACGGAATTTATTCTGAGTCTCTATCCGGGAGAAAGCCTTTCCAATGAACAGTGGCTTTCTCTTGCCGGGGAATACATTGAGGGGATGGGGTACGGAAAGTCCTGTTATGCCGTTGTCCTGAATACCGACAAGGCGCACAGCCATGTGCATGTGCTGCTGACTACGATTGATGAAGAAGGCAAAAGCATTCCTTCTAGGAATAATTACAGCCGTTCCGAAAAGATATCAAGGGCACTGGAGCAGAAGTATGGATTGTTGCCTTTGGTAAAGGGAAACAGTCGGAAAACCACATTGGGGGAATCGCTGTACCGTAACTATTATTTTGATTCTGCTTTGAAAAAAGCCATGCGTAGTTATAATTACAAGGATAAGGTATCGGCTATCTTGGAACAATCCGATACATACCGGTCTTTGGATAAACCCTTGCAAGAAATAAAACTGGCCAATGAAGAGTGGCGTGTCCTGCTGGGTGATGAAAGCTATGACAACCTTTTCACATTGCTGGAAAAAGGAGGCTTTTTCAAACCCTTGTTCAAGGATGAACTGTTACAACAGCTTGACCGTATCTACTCTTTTTCCGAAAGTACATCCGATTTCCGAAGAAACCTGGAGCAAGAAGGATTGTATATGCGTCTGGTCACCAAGAAAGACAAATCCTATTATGTCTATGGCATCAAGGATTCTGGCTTTTACTTGAAGGACATTTCGCTTCCTCAGAAATATCGTTTTGGCGATATCCGTTTTGATGGCAGGAGCATGAGCGCCGATGAACAGAAGCATTATCTCTATGACCATGTGTTCAAGGCTTTGAACGCTTCTTCCGGATATGGGGATTTCAAGAAGAACTTGGCGGAAGAATCGATCCGGGTGACGGAACATGTAAACAGCAAAGGCGCATACGGGATTTCTTTCTATATGGAAAACGTGGAAGATCCTCATATCTTCAAGGGGGCGGAACTTTCCCGCCAGCTCACTTATCAGAATATCCAGAAGCATTTCGATGGCATGGCAGTCGTTCTCTCACCGCATATCGATAGGGTAGGGGAGTTCCGTGAACGGGTGGATCGTGAGGCTTTCTATATGCAGGGTGGGGGAGTTATGTCCATTCCGGATATTGACATCACCGGCAGCGGCAAGAGGTCGCAAGAGGATGATCTCATACCGTCCAAGAAGAAACGGAAACGCAAGAGTGGCCCCGATTTCTCTTTATGATGAATATTAACTTAATACATTGCTTTATGAATTATCAGACCGTTTTACAGAATTATCATCCCACTGAACAGGGGGATTTCATGTTGAGATATGAGGTAGGTGGCCGAGGATATGTCATTTACTCACCGGAGAAGGATGTGTTGTCTTGTATTGAATTGCATGATTTTTTCGAACTTACTCCTTGGCAATTGGCTTTTGTTCTTTCATTGGATATGCAACAGATGAGAGAACAGGATGAGTTTGCGTTTTCCGTATGCTGTAATAAAGAAAAGCTCTTGTCTTATCTCTTCGATGTGGAGGAAAGCAACACTGCTTTAAAGATAAAACATGTGTCCGGGTGGCAAGGTTATCTGATGGTGGATATCCATAAGCCGGACAGAGTACGGAACGTGTTCCAGTTTCATCCGGAAACGAAAGAAGCCCGTTTGGTCTTTGACAACCGGTTATGTGTCGCTTTTTTTCGTGAGAAAGAGAAAGGAAAGCTCATCCATCTCTGTTGGAGTCCTTTTCTCTTTGCTGCCATCGATAAGGGAGGAGAGCGTACCGCACCGGCTTATCTGTTGGCTTCTGATGCAGCCTTGTTGCATGGGTATGCCATGAAGCAGATTGCAGAATGCTTTGCCGGTACGCCGGCTGAAGAACGGGTTATCGGCATTCATGTAGGGGATAATGTCTATGAAGCTTTGTCTTTTTTGTGCTATTACGCCCGTAACGTGCAGGATGAATATTTGGTTATTCCTGAGCGGAAAGATGGGATGGTGATTCTTGAAACCCCGAAATGGAATCCGATACGCCAGGCCAACTTCGTGGCTTCACTGAACAAGATGGCGGTTGACCAGGCGAAGAAACACTATCCGGAAATGGAGGTTCAGAATGAACGGCCATTCACGTGCCTCTCTTTTGCCCGGAAGTCTTTCGTCTATTTCCCGGATCTGAAGGTGTATCAGGAGGTGTTTTTGAAGATGTATTTGGGATTGGTGAGGTTACAGGAGGTGCATTTGTTGGGATAAGGAAGAGGGTGTATCTAATGCTCAATTTGAAAGGAACCTGTCACAGATATTTGTCAGGGCAATGCACTAGCTCGCATTGCAGGGATAGGAAGGGGGAGGTCAATGTGCCGCAAAATACTGGCAATAAGCATTTTCACTCCCTTATAAAGCTTGTCATCATTGTTATCAGACCACTAGGCTATCAGGGGCTTATTGCTTAATAACTTAATGACATTGAGCATTAGCTTGGGAGAGTATATTATTTGAAGTGATTATGATTTTCTGTTTTTGCTAGGCATAATGAGCGATGATAATGAAAAATCAACTATTTTTGCATCAATTGTTTAAATAGTTGATTTTTATAATAATTCTGTATGCAGAAGGTTGCAGAGGGTATTTATATTCGAAATCTAAAAGTTGGTTCGTATCAGGCCTTCAATGCCATATATGGCATATACAGTAACCGTACAAACGGTTACTGTTATCGTTATACAAAATCGCATGAGGATGCACAAGATATCGTGCAGGAAGTTTTTACCTCTCTTTGGATAAATCGTAGCATGATCCGTGATGAGAATACAGTAGCTCATTTCCTGTTTCAAATTGCAAAGAACCGACTTATAAATAAATTTCGCACTCAGGTCAACTCTCCTGTTTATGAAGAATATGTGATCTTTTGTAATGATTCGGCTTTGTCAGTTGACGATACAAGTCGAAAGGTAGAATTTGATGATTTTTGTCAACTGTTGGAACAAATAAAAGGCTGTTTGCCAGTTACGCAACGGAACGTATATGAATGCTGCAAGGAGCAAGGACTTTCTTCTCATGAAACAGCTGGACTGCTTGGCATCAGTGAGCAAACTGTTAAAAATCAATTATCACTTGCCTTGAAGGTTTTCCGCAAAAGACTTGAAAGGTATAAAGCATTAACTTTGTTAATTGGACTTTTTTAGATGTAAAAAATGTAAGATTCATGGCATTTATAAGCAAAAATCGTGTCTTAAATATGATAAAGTATATATTGAACATGGAAGATTTACACACTAAATATTTGAAAAACAGCTTGACACAAGAGGAATTGTGTCGTCTTCGTGAAGAAATAAATTGTCTGTCTGATGAAGAGATCGGTCATCGGATGGAACAGGAGTGGCTTTCCAATGAGATGGAAGTCGATGAAGTTCCAGTTGTCAAACTCCGGGAGATCGGTGAAAGGATTACTGTTAAATTGAAGCCTCAATCTAAAATGAGTTTCGTGCTTTCGTTATTGCGTATTGCGGCGGTTTTGCTCATCCCTTTGTTGGTACTTAGTATGTTCTATTTTTATCGTCATTCGTTTGTTGCCGCTTCGCACGACATGATTATTTCAGTAGGTAAAGGAGAACGGGTAAGTATTGTCTTGCCTGACGGATCAAAAGTCCGTATCAACGCGTTGTCTATGCTTCGATATAATCCGGTGACATTTAATAAAGAAAGCCGTCAGATCAAGTTCGAAGGAGAGGCTTTTTTCGAGGTTGCCCATAATGAAGAGTTGCCATTTCTAATTTCTACCGAAGATATGGATTTGGAAGTGTTGGGAACTGTGTTCAATTTGAAAGCCCGTACGTATGAAGATGACATAGAGGTCCTTCTACTCGAAGGTCATGTTCTTTTAGAATCCTGCTCGTCTCACAATAAGTTGGAACTTTTCGAAAATCAGTGTGCAAGATTGTGTAAAGAGACGGGGATGTTTACAGTTATGGACGAGTTGGAGAAGATGGAGATTCCTTGGTTGTCAGAAAAGCTTGTTTTCCGAAATAGGCCGTTGAAAGAAGTGATCAGGGCCGTTGAAACAAATTTTGATGTTACTTTCCATTTTGTTGGATGTGATACGATTGGTAAAGATTGCTTCACAGGTACGCTTCCGGCTCGTGATCTTGGTGAAATTCTCGAGATACTTCATAAGAGTTATGGTTTCAAGTATGAAAAGAAGGGGCAAGTGATTTTTGTGTCAGCTCCTGCAAGTTCTTGAAACAGAGTATTGAAGAAACTTACTTACAGCCTCTTTTGATCGGTTTAAAATATCGTTTTAAGGATGTTATATGTTGCATAACATGGTTTTTCTTCGGTACGAATGAAATATTCTATCGTCTTCCCTAATATAAACTTGTTAATTGCATTAAATTTAAGGCTTGTAATATTTGGATGATTATATTTTGTGATGATTGAGAATACTTTTTTATTTACATTTATCACTTGTAAGAGTAACAATATACCATGAATACGAATTTGGGCATTTTAACAACCGGATATTTGTTTTTGTTTCCTTTGAAGGGTATGGCGCAGCAAGAATGTCCCAATATCATATTGATCAATATTGATGATTATGGATGGACGGATATGAGCTCCAATGGAAGTTCTTATTATGAGACTCCCAATATTGATCGGCTTAGGCAGCAAGGCGTTTGGTTCAATGAAGCGTATGCAGGCGCGGCAAACAGTGCCCCGAGTCGAGCTTGTCTGTTGACAGGGCAATATACTCCGCGGCATGGCATCTATACTGTCGGGGAGCCGAATCGGGGGAAGGCTTCCGAGCGCAAGTTGATTGCCATTCCAAACCGAGAGGTACTCGAATCTGGCATCCAGATGCTTCCGCAAGTCCTAAAGGATGCGGGTTACCAGACTTGTCATATTGGGAAGTGGCACGTGACGGATGATCCGCTTCAAAATGGTATGGATCGGAATATCGGTGGTAATCATGCCGGACATCCGAAGAGTTATTTCTCTCCCTATAAAAACCCAGGCTTGAAGGATGGGGAAGAAGGGGAATTCCTGATGGATCGATTAGGCAATGAGGCGGTAAACTACTTGAAGCAGGTGGACAAGACACGTCCGTTCTTCTTGTATTATGCGACCTACGAGGTGCATACTCCTTTGCAGGCTGAAGTTGAACTGATAGACAAATACAAAAAGAAACCGGTGACGGAAGCGCATGATAATCCGGTTTATGCAGCTATGGTCGAAGCGATGGACCGCAATGTGGGCAAGGTATTGGTCGCCGTCCGTGAGATGGGTATCGAGGAAAACACGTTGATTGTTTTCACTTCGGACAATGGAGGTGTATATAAGATCTCCCGCCAATGGCCACTTCGTGCTGGGAAGGGCTCTTTCTTTGAAGGGGGAATCCGCGTACCGCTGGTCATTTATCAGAAGGGACGTTTTGAGAAGAGAGAGATAAGGGATATTCCGGTTTTACAATTCGATCTCTTCCCGACATTCGTGGAGTTGGCCGGTGTTGATTCTCGCAGCTTGCAAATGGATGGCAGGAGCTTGCTTCCGTTGTTACGGGGACAGACGAAAGGGTATGACAAACGTCCTTTATTTTGGCATTTCCCGGCTTACCTTGAAGGAGATAAGGTGGATACGCGTGAATCGGGAACACCGCATTTTCGGACTCGTCCGGTTTCGGTGGTCCGGCAAGGAGCCTGGAAACTGATCGAACATTATGAAACAGGTAAACTTGAACTGTATAATATCCGTCAGGACGTTTCGGAAAAGAGAAATTTGTCAGCTGACAATCCCCGGAAAACAAAAACTCTTCATGAACTTTTGGAGAATTGGAAGAAGAAAGTAGGTGCGCCTGAACCGACGCAACCGAATCCAAAGTATAAACATGAATAATAAAGAAACGAAACAATGAAAAAAATATGAAGCATATAGGATATGTACCGATGTTATTTTTGGTAGGGCCATCGTTGGCTGCGCAGACCGATCGGCCGAATGTGGTTGTGTTTTTGGTGGACGACATGGGGTTGATGGACACTTCATTACCTTTTTTGACAGACAAGAATGGAAATGAAGTTCGTCATTCATTGAACGAATGGTATCGAACACCCAATATGGAACGGATGGCACGGCAGGGAATCCGTTTCTCCACTTTTTATGCGCAAAGTGTAAGCTCGCCTTCGCGTGCATCCATTATAACGGGGCAGAATGCCGCACGTCATCGCACAACCAATTGGATCAATCCAGAAAACAACAACCGTACGCCTTTCGGGCCAAGAGGCTGGAACTGGGACGGTATTTCGAAGAAGACACCGACTTTACCGCGTGTTTTGCAACAGGCAGGATATAAGACGATCCATGTGGGGAAGGCACATTTCGGGCGCATTGGGAGCGAAGGTGAGGACCCGCTGAATGTCGGGTTCGATGTGAACATTGCCGGTTCTTCTATTGGGCATGCGGGAAGTTATTACGGTGAGCACGGCTATGGGCACATCAAAGGGCAAAAAGCACGTGCGGTACCCGGTTTGAAAAAATATCATCGAACGAATACCTTTCTGAGCGATGCTTTGACGCTTGAAGCGAATGACCAAATAGACAAGGCTGTCGCTGAAAGAAAACCTTTCTTCTTATATATGGCCCATTATGCTGTTCATGCCCCATTTGAGACAGACAAGCGGTTTATCGGGAACTATACAGATTCTAATATGTCCAATAAGGAAAAGGCTTTTGCCACATTGATTGAAGGGATGGACAAGTCATTGGGCGATATCATGGATCATCTCCAAGAATTGGGGATAGCTGAAAATACTTTGATCCTTTTCTTAGGTGACAATGGATCGGACGCTCCGTTAGGAGATGAAAAGGGACATACCTCTTCAGCACCGTTGAGAGGGAAGAAGGGTAGTGAATATGAGGGCGGAATGCGTGTACCGTTTATCGCTTGTTGGGCAAAACAGGATGCCCGATACCCGCAGCAGAAGAAATTGCCGATCCAGGCAGGAGTTGTCCAACAGCAGATGGGGACGGTGATGGACATTTATCCTACGGTATTGGCGGTTACCGGAGTGGAACGTCCGAAGAATTATGTGCTTGATGGTTTCGACTTGGCGACACAGCTGGTCGGAGAGCGAAATGAGGCACGTCCGGAAAAGTTCCTGATGCACTTTCCGCATGAACACCGGGGTAGCTATTTCACTATCTATCGGGAGGGTGATTACAAACTGATCTATTATTACAACCCGGAACGTCCGGATAGACCTGCCTACGAGTTGTATAATCTGAAGAAAGACCCAATCGAAATCCATAATTTGGCAACCACCGATACGAGACGTGTTGTCGAGATGATGAAAGCGATGGTGAAACAACTGGAAGCCGAGGGGGCACTTTATCCGGAAGACAAGGATGGAAATATGTTGAAACCTATCATATAAATACATGGAACAATTAATTAAGACTTTTGGAGTCTTTGTCGGTGCATTGCCGGCAATGGCTTTTGCACAGACAGAGGTGAAGCAGCCGAACGTGGTGATTATCGTGGCCGATGATTTGGGCTATGGTGATCTGAGTTGCTATGGCGCTACTGCCATCAAGACACCGGGTATGGACCGGGTGGCAAACGAGGGGATTCGTTTTACGCAGGGCTATTGCACCGCCGCTACATCGACGCCGAGCCGTTATTCTCTTTTGACCGGTATGTATCCGTGGACGAATAAAGGCGCGAAGATCCTTCCTGGAAATGCCGCTTTGATCATTGACCAGCAGCAAGTCACCTTGCCTAAGGTGATGAAGAAAGCCGGCTATGTGACCGGGTCGGTTGGCAAATGGCATTTGGGCTTGGGCGATGGTGGCGTGGATTGGAACGACAAGGTTTATCCGGGAGCTAAGGAGGTCGGTTATGACTACTCCTTTATCCAGGCGGCAACCAATGACCGTGTCCCCTGTATCTACATTGAAAACGGAAAAGGTGTCGGGTTGGATCCGGCAGATCCTTTGTACGTCAGCTACAGGAAAAACTTCGAGGGCGAGCCTACCGGTAAGGATAACCCGGAAATGTTGCGTATGCACCCCAGCGTGGGACATGCCGGTTCGATCGTGAATGGTGTGCCACGTATCGGTTTCCAAAAAGGGGGAAAGGCCGCACAATGGAGAGATGAAGATATGGCAGAGTTGTTCTTGGAAAAGGCAAAAGGATTCATGCGCGAAAATAAAGACAAGCCTTTCTTCTTGTATTACGGCCTGCACCAGCCGCATGTGCCACGTGTACCGAACGAACGGTTTGTCGGCAAGTCTGGCATGGGGCCGCGTGGCGATGTCATCCTGGAAGCCGATTGGTGTGTGGAAGAATTTTTGAAAGAGATGGACCGCTTGGGATTGACCGAGAACACGTTGGTTATCCTGACCAGCGACAACGGGCCGGTGCTGGACGACGGCTATCAAGACCAGGCTGTAGAGATGGTCGGCAACCACAAGGTGGCCGGGCCGCTCAGAGGCGGGAAGACCAGTATGTATAACGGCGGAACTTGCATTCCCTTCATGCTCCGTTGGCCGAAGGTGGTGAAACCGGCCGTGTCAGATGCTTTTGTCTGCCAGATGGACTTGTTGGCCTCGTTGGCGGCATTGGCCGGACAAACATACGCCGATAAGACGGATAGCCAGAACACGTTACCCGCCTTCTTGGGGCAAAGCAACCAAGGACGCGAAGAATTGGTCATAGAAGGTATGTTCAACTACGCTTTCCGCCAAGGCGATTGGGTTATGATTCCACCTTATCCAAGTTACTACAAGGATCCGGACGGCCCTTCTTTCTCCGGCATGAGCAATTGCTACCAGCTCTATAACGTAAAGGAAGATGTCGGCCAGCAGAACAACCTGGCAACCAAGGAACCGCGCCGCCTTCGCCAGATGATGATGCGTTTTGAAGCATTGAAACGGGAGACCGGAAAGAAGACTGATTATTAACACCTTGTAGTCTGGAAAAACAATTTGGAGAAAGTGGCAGAGTTGGTCACGGTCATGGACAATGCCCGCACGGAATCCCTGATCTTCAATTTGGGGAGATGAGGATTCGGAATCGTGGAAGAAAAGTATATTAGATAGAGTCCTTTTGATGGGGAGTAACCTTGTCAAAAGGATTTTTTATTCTTTAAGTGCTGATTAAACGGTGTTTAAACAGAGTTGAAATGTAACTGCCTCCCCCATAAAAATGGAATTAGTACCTCATGTATTGGGAATTAGTATAGCGGGTAATATTTTTTAATCTTCCAAAGTGCATTGCTTTATTGGTTTGAAGGTGACAAAATGATATTTCTTTCTTGGGAGAGGAATAGGTTTGCTTTTGGGGTTTATGGCTTGAATAAATAGTTTCCTGTTGTTTACTTGCAGATATTAAAATTATTTACGAATATTGTATGTTAATATGAGTTACGGTTTGAGAAAATTGATCTTGACCTTTTGGATTTATAGTGATACCTATAATTAATGATAATATAATAAATCATGTCCGGCAAGGAGAATCAGATGCATTCGAGCATCTATATAGAGCTCGTTATGCTCTTCTTTGTAGTATTGCTGTAAAATATGTCTATGATCCGGAGGTGACCAGGGAAATTGTGAATGATGTTTTTTTGAATGTATGGAATAACCGCTTTTCTCTGACTTTCCCTGTTGATGGTTATTTGGTGCGTGCCGTGCAAAACCGTAGCCTGAACTATTTGCGTAAGAAGCGGATCCAGGAAATGCCACTTACTGAGGGGGAAGAACATTTGAGTCTATATCAAGAAAGTCTGGTTTTTACAGATGCGGATCCGCTTGCTTGTTTGGAGAATAAGGAAATTGAGGAAAAAGTACGTGAGGCTATAGGCCGTTTACCGGAGAAATGCCGGGAGATTTTCATGTTGCATATCTATCAGGGACTGAATTCCGAGGAAATAGCGAAAATCAAAAATATCAGTTCCAGTACGGTAAGGGGGCAGATTCGATTAGGTCTGGCTAAATTGAAAGATATGCTGAGCGATTTGTATCCGCTTGTCTGTTTTTTATTTGACTTTTTATGAAAAAACAAGTTTTCCTTAAACGGTTTCATTCAAATGTGTGTATGTAATCAATGTATACGATTGTTTGATTGAAGAAGTTTTATGGATATAGAGAAAATAAAAGAACTAATCATAGGGCATTTTGAAGGTAATTTGACCGGAGTTGAAAAGCGGGAATTGGTTCAATGGTTAAAGGCTTCAGATGAAAACCGAAAAGTGTTTGCTGAAATGGCCGATTATTGGGGTATAGCTCATTTACCCTATTTTGCTTCGCACATTGATGCAGATTTGCATGAAAACTTTGGTATGTCCCTTAATCAAAGACAGGAGCTTTCGCAGAAGCGTTTTAGTCTGTTTCTGCATTGGAAACGGTTGGCAGTGGCAATATTGGTGTTACTGGTTGTTAGTGGTTTGTCTTATTATTCGGGATATTCTTCTCAAGATTGGACAGATGAGGTTGTTTGCTTTGAGACGGTCGTTCCGTTGGGGGCTCGTTCTAAGGTTGTTTTACCTGACCAGTCTGTTGTTTGGGTGAATGCTGGTTCTTCCTTGCGGTATGACAAAAATTTCCTTAAAGAGAAACGTGAAGTATATTTGAAAGGAGAGGCTTTTTTTGAAGTGACTCCTGATTCCTTGAAGCCGTTTGTGGTGAAATCGGAAGAATTGGCCGTAAAGGTATTGGGGACGAGCTTCAATATTAGGACTTACGAGGATGAGGAAGAGGTTGATGTCGTGTTATTATCCGGTAAAGTTGATGTCTATATGAATCGTCCGGTTGTCTTGAAACATCCTGTCCATCTGAATCCAAATGAGCAATTGACGTATGAAAAGGGTAGTGAGAAAGTGTTCAAAAGAGAAGTTGAAGCAGCCGATATATGTGCTTGGGTAACAGGTGAAATGAAATTTACGAAAGCACCGTTCTCTTCATTGATAAAAGAGCTTGAACGGAAGTATAATGTAAAACTGAAAGTCGAGACTTCTGCTTTATTACAGGAGCAGTACACAGGAAGTTTTACATCAGAACATACGATATATGATATCTTGCATGAAATTAATATCGATGGTAAATATGAATGGAAGCAGAATGGAAATGAATTTACGATTCATGACCGAATGTAACATTCTAAAATAGAAACTATAACTAACAATTTATTAATAATGCGAATCAGCAGTTGGCTTTCTGATTCAAAAATTAAAAATTAACAAATGTAAGTAGAGCAATAGCCAACTTTCCAAAGGTATGTACCAACAGCCCTTTGGTAGCTCTTACTTTAGATGCTCAATTCATAAGTTAACATTTTTATTTTATAATAAAAAAAATAGCCTAAAGATCCTAAAACACAAAGACTTATAATTTTACACGATTATACATTCTTTATATTTACATTAAGTTCTGCAAGAACTGCGGTGATTTGGAGTGATTATTTAATATATAAGTTGTAGAATCTTGGTTATATCTGTATGATACAAAGAATCTAATATACTTTTTATCGAATTGATTAAATTATTGTGTGTTTTTTTATAGAAAGTTGTGGATATTTGCCTATATTTGAGCCGCAGTTCTTGCAGGACTATGATAAAACCTACACCATATTGGCACAACTAATGAAAAAATGATTATGAAGAAAGTATTGATTACGTTTGTCGCATTTCTTACGACACTGAACATCATGGCACAAGACCTTTTGACATTCAAAGGAATCCCCATCGAGGGAAGTTTGGCTGAGTTCAAAAAGAAACTGAAAACGAACGATTTTATTTGGGTTGGCCAGGAAAACAATATCTCTATGTTCTCAGGTACCTTTACAGGCAAACAAGTCAGATTAGGTGTAATGGCCACGGATGACAACAAGGAGGTATTGGGTGTTATTGTAAGATTCAAACCGCTCGGATTCTGGGAACCTCTGATTGACACTTACAATTATTACAAGGACCTGTACACAGAAAAGTATGGTACTCCAAAAGTTAACACTGAGAAAAAACATAAATCGGAAAACAACAGCAATACAATAATGTATCAACTCAGAGACGGCCAGATTGAATACGACTGTACATGGGCTGCAACAGGAGGCACAATAAGACTTTCCATCGAAAGCTTCCATCAGAGCTTAAAAGGCGTTGTGAAGATTGTCTATGAGGACGCTAAGAGTAAGGAAGGTAAAAGAGAAAAAGACTTGAAAGAAATCTAAGCACATGGCTTCTCCAACGGGAGTCCTTATTTGTTGGAGAGGCCATATCCATTTTAATACCGTTTGAACACCGTTCGAACGCCGTTTAAATGACGTTCGAAAAGGTATAAGATATTAATGGTTTTCAAGCTCTTTAATCTTCTTGCTAAGATAGGACAGACGGTAGTTACCCAGTTCAGTTGCCAAATCATATTGTTCAACGGCTTTTGTCAAATCTTTCTTTACTCCGTATCCTTTTTCGAAATACTCGCCTAATCTGATGACGGCAGGAATGAAACCGACTAAATCCGCTTGCCTCATAGCTTCTGCCGCTTGGCTGGGATTTTCCCCAAAAGAAAGAACTCTGCCGTCCTCTAACAGCAACCCCCAGTAATAAGCGGAACTAGAATCTATTTTAGCCAACCCCTGAAGTCGGCAAATAAGTTGAAACCTGTCAGCTCTGTACTCAGGCATTCCTATTTTTAACCACATCACATAGGCTCGCTGGACATCACAGGGAAGAGCGCTGTCCGGTGGTATGGGAAGGGACGGATCGACTTCTCGACGCAACATATCTGATAAAATCCACAAGTTAGAATACCAAGGGCAGGCCTCCGTACATTCCTCCACCCTCATACAATAAGACAATGCCTTCTCCGTATCACCACAGTCAAGATAGTGGCAAACTAGCAACAACAATGCCTTGACAGGATTGGGATAGTCAAGTGCCTTTTCCAAGAACCGGAGCGCACGGTTGACATCCTCTTCAGATCGATGCGGGTTCTTTAACAGATGCCAGGCAAAAGTCACCATGGCACGTCCATTACCGTCTTCTACATAAGACTGCAACATTTCCATAGCCAATTTTGCATCACATGCCACACCAGCTGCATAGTTGCGCACATAATACAACGCTTGACAGCAACGTTCGGATCCTTCCATCGCTCCCTTTGAGTAAGCCATCATTCCTAAACGGATGTCACGACCTGGATTCTTCTCAGAAAAATACAACCGACCCAACCAGTAATACAATCTAGCATCAGTAGGCGCCATTTCTTCAAGGGCTTCCACTATGCAGAAGAAATAAACGTCATCCACATATTCGTAAAGAAGCACTTCAGCAGCATACTGTAAGGCATAGCATACAGCAGGGTCTTCCTGACGGCTGTAAACTTCACTGAAGAACTCATGTACATCCCCTTTTGCTAATGACAAACGGGCTTGCTGATAATGAAAGAAACTCCTGTCACTCTCCGCAAGAAATAATAAACAGGTGGCAGTTTCCTCCACAGAAAGAAATTCTGTTTCAGTCTCCCATTGAAGCCTCATTAAAGCGGCAGCGGCAAAGTGTTTGTCTTTTTCAAGCGCAGCTAGGGCATTACGCCAAATCTGGTAAGCAGTAGGTGCGGCATAAACACCGTAAGTATTGGGATTGAAATGTTTGTCCATGATGCTATGAATTAGTAATATGACAAACTTATGAAAAAATTGGAATTTTACGCATGAAATGCCGCTGGACATACGGAAGTGGACGTGTCCTGAGTGTGGTACACTCCACGACCGTAATGTAAATGCGGCGAAGAATATTTTGCGAGTAGGGACATCTACTCCGGTAAGAGACAATGTGAGTCTTGCCACGGCAAGCAGTTGTCGGTGACGACCGAATCCCGCTTCTTTAGGAGCGGGAGTATGTCAAATGTTCAGAACATGAACTGGGTTCAAAATACATAGGCTAAAGACAATTGCCAATACTTGTTGCGGGACTTGAAGACATTCCCGTCAAATATCTGGTCAATAGCATCATGCTTGTTCCCGAATCTGTAACGTGATGATTCAGTAAGACCGATATTGTAATAGCAGCTAAGAATAAGATGGTTCAACAGTTTGACACCACCGCCCAAATTCAACCCGACTTCAGTGGATCTCCATCCCATAGACGGCAAGTCTTTGTCCAGTACATCTACTGCTATATGAGCAAGTTCGCGTCCCCAGTTGTCTTTGTCTATTAAAAACGAGAAAGACGGGCCCAGCCCTAGAAACAGATCAAACATCGGAGATATACACATCTCCCACTTCACCTCAATCGGTATGTCTATACTCTGTGTTCGTATATCCGTACTCCGGCTGTTGCTGGTATTTGTCAACTTAACACCTCTCTGGGCATACAAGAGTGAAAAGTCAAAGGCAAAACCATAAAAACCGGTCTGGTACTGCAACATGGGGCCCACCTGGAATCCCGTCAGGCTTTCTTCCCTAATGTTGTCACGCACCCCACTAACTGATGCCTTATTGCCTAAAACACCACCCTTCACTCCAAAATGAAGGCCTTGGGCCAAGGTATCATTCACACCCACCCACATGAAGGTCAGTGCTACTAAAATGCTTGTTATCATTCTCATTTTCATCGAATTTTTTATGCAAATATATAATTCTTTACAAATGAAAAACGTCCTCCCTGGACGAATACTGATTTTAGCCCCAAAATACCACAAAACGAACCAAACGGGCGATCAGCCGATCGTAGCTTGTGCATTGATAAAATTGGGGTCCCGTACATTCACAAATCCAAATTGAGGCATACAGGTTTCTGCCCCGAATAATGAAGGTATATCGCGGCTTGAAACATGATTCTGGTGGACGACCGCCAATTTCGGTGGAATTTGGTGAATACAACCACTAAATTCGGTAATAATTAGAGGAACAGAAATTATTATGGACGATATATTTGGTTAATTGTGAATGATTTAGTATTTTTATTATTCAAAAATATCCAAAAGAATAACTATGAATATATTTACTGAACTTCCAATGAATGAAATTATACAAGGAATGTTGTTTATTCTTGAAATAATTGCAATAACAGTCCTGTTTTTCAGCATAGTCCATTGTGTTCAACTAACAACAAAAAGAACCTTTCTTAGAATAATAAGAATTACAATGATTCTACAGAACAATCACCAAAAGAATAACCATAAATTATTTGCGCCTAATAGTTACCATCATCCTCTCGCAAATTATATGTTCTTGCAATAGAATATCAAATTGTAAAGTTGATGTTGAACCTGACATTCAGGCATATAGTAAAGATTAACCATGTTTGGAAAGAGCCGTTATAAGATTCACAGCGTATTTATATACAAACAGTGAAGACAGCATAGAAAATAGGGCTGTACAAGATCATCTCTCTACTATTTTTAGCCACTCTCGTTGGGACACCTATTCTTTATCATAATGATTGCATGTGGATATAAAGGAGCTTGTAATTGATAGAAGCGAAAGAGATTCACTTAAGTTACAATAGTTATGAGCAAATCGATTGATATATTATATAGTTCACCGTTCCCTTCAACGAGAACAGGTGCATTGTTTAATGCCTTTTCGTATCCTACAAAAATCTCTCCTGAGGCAGAAGCGATTTTTATTGCATGCCATTCAAATATTGGTGATACAATATTTGATCCATTCGGAGGAAGCGGAACAACAGGAATTGCAACAATGTTGACCGATAGTCCAACAGAATCAATGCTTAAGAAAGTAAAAGAACTTGGACTGGAACCTATTTGGGGACCAAGAAAGGCTGTTGTATATGAGCTTAGTCCAGTGGGATGTTTGCTTGGTAGAGCCATGTGCTCGACTAAATCTGTTATTTTCAAAAAGTATACTGAAACTCTTTTGAAAGTAACATCTGACATATGCAATGAAGTCTATTCAATTGTAGATCCAGAAGGAAACATCGGATTGTTGCGTCATGCAATATGGAGCGATATTGTTGTTTGTCCACATTGTGGTATGGAAATTCCTTATGCACAATTAGCTGTCCAAGATAACCCTTTGACATTCAAAGAAGATTCACTATGTCCTCATTGTGGGGAAAGTGTTCATCTTGCAGATGCAGAGCGAGTAAAAGAAACTGTTAATGATCCATTACTGCATAGAGAGATTTCAGTAAAAAAACGCAGATTGTATAAGCTTTATGGAATAACAGGGAAAAAGAGATGGTCTCGTTATGCAACAGAGAATGACCAAACGAGCTATAACTCTACAATGGCAAACCGCGATATAACTTCTTCGCCTATTTACCCAATTAAATGGGGTGAACTGTATCGACAGGGTTATCATTATGGCATAACTCATCTGCATCACTTTTACACATCTAGGAATTGGTTTGTTTTTAACACACTATGGAGTCAAATATCCCAATATCCAGAAGATATCCGTGATGCACTCAAGATTTTTCTTCTTAGCTATAATTCTGCTCATTCTACATTAATGACACGAGTTGTGGCAAAGAAAAACAATCCAGACTTTGTTATCACTGGTGCACAACCTGGGGTTTTATATATCAGTGGACTTCCTGTCGAGAAGAATATTTTGTTTGGATTACAAAGGAAACTAAAGACTTTTGTTGAAGCCTTTGAAAAAATCGAATCTTCAAAAGGTGAAGTGCAATTTGTCAATGGTAGTAGCACAAATGTTCTTTTGGAGGATAACTCAGTTGATTACGTATTTACAGATCCTCCCTTTGGAGACTTTATTCCATATTCTGAAATCAACCAATTGAATGAAGCATGGATGGGCATTGTTACTGACGATGCAGAGGAAGCAATAATCAATCCAGCTCAAGGTAAAGCAATTGAAGAATATTCAAATTTAATGACCGCTGTGTTTGGACAGATTAGCAGAATCATGAAACCGGCAGCTTCTTGTACGCTGGTCTTTCATTCCGCAAAATCTGTAATTTGGAGGGCACTTGTCGATGCCTATAAGGAGGCTGGGCTGTCTTCTATCAAGGCTAGCATTTTAGACAAAGTGCAACCTTCGTTTAAGCAGACGAATTCAAGTGTTACGGTTAAAGGTGACCCTTTGATTCTTCTCAAAAAAGAGAACGAAAATGTTCAATATAATGAGTCATTTCAAGATGATAAGGAATTAGCTAAGTATTTAGTAGAACAAGCTCCAATGCCATATAACAAAGATGTGGCTGTCAAAACATTCTCTAAGTATATAATGATGTGTATAGAGCATAATTTTGTTATTACACTTGATGCTAAATATTTCTTTGAATATGCAAGTTGATAAGAAAAAACTACTTGGTCAATTTTTCTCAGGAAGTAAGATTGCCGATATGATTGAAACACTGGTTCCTTCACAAAGTGTTAACAGTGTAATAGACCCAATGTGTGGCATTGGCGATTTACTACAACCATATTGTAACGTCCATAGTGTTACTGGAATTGAGATTGATACACAATTGTTTGACACAATTTCCGAAAGAATTCCGTCTATTAACTGTATATGTGCCAATGCTTTTGCTGCGCAGACCCTTTCATGTTTAAATTACGAAGGCTATGATTTAGTTGTAGCCAATCCTCCGTATGTCCGTAAAGAACTTATTGGCAAAGCGGAAGAGACCAAATTTTCTCTTGCTGACATAACATGCAACTTACATTTCTTCGCAGATGAGTTTAACACATTAACTGCGAATGAAAAAGAAAGAGTACATAGAGCTATAGATGAAATATCTGGATTGGCAGATTTATCGATTCCATCATGGCTTCTATGTATGATGCTAGTTAATAAGACAGGACAGTTTGCAATTGTACTGCCTAATTCATGGCTTTCACGCGAATATTCGCAACCAGTATTAAGGTTGATTGATGAACTGTTTGAAGTCAAATATATCCTAAATGATGTAAGTGGAGTATGGTTCAAAGGGAATGCTTTGGTGAGAACTTCCATCATAATTGCCTCACGTCGATTTGCAAGCGAAACAAATACTATTATTGTGGATTTATATGAAAGCGCAATGAATGAGGAATCATTATTTGGTAATGTCACAAGCAATGCAAATTTCGCCAACTTCATATCAAAAGGTGACTCAATACCAAATGTATGCGAAATCAAACAACTTTCTACAAACACCATTTTTGGTGTGCAGACAGAAAAATTCAAAGAGTGTCTGAAATCTGTTTCTTCTGAAAACGAAGAATACGAATCTATGACTACACTGGAAGATGTTGGATTAAAGATTTCACAAGGCTTAAGAACAGGTGCAAATGGTTTTTTCTATTTGAAGCACGTAAGTGGAGATGTTTACCAATCGGATATTTCAGCTGCATTTATTCGTCACATGGATGGTATGTTTTTACCAGTTATCCAAGGGCAATCAGATTTGACGAATAGTTATACAGTTAAAGGAACACCTCCGACTGTATTATTGTATATTCAAAATTGTTTGACACAACAAGATTTTGATAACACAATAGAGGAACATAGAAATGGCTATGATCTTCTTCCTCAGGATATACAAGATTATATATCAGAAGCTAATTATCTAAAGATAAAAGGAACTTTAGTTCCGCAACTATCTTCTGTAAAAACGAATGTTAGCAAACCCTCAAAAGGCTTGCACAGATTCTGGTACATGATTCCTAAACTGAGAAGTCGGCATGTGGCAAAGGTATTTATTCCTCGCGTTAATAGTTATTCAGTATGTGCTTACAAAAGTGAGGTAAATAATGCTGCAATAGATGCAAATTTCTCAACAATTGATAATTCAAATATCGAATCTTGGACAAACAATGTTCTTATCGCTATTTTGAATTCGACTTGGTGTCAGATTCAATATGAGCAATTAGGAACAGTCATGGGTGGAGGTGCCTTAAAATTGGAAGCTGTCCAATTGAGAAAGGTAAAAATACCGAATTTTGCAGAACCGACATTAACAAAACTAAATAGATATGGAGAAGAATTGTGTCGTTCAAAGATTTCTGAGAGTTCGGAAATAATTAATAAAATTAACTTATGCTTGCTCATGTCATTTATAGATGACAAAGAACGGGCAAGACAGCTTTTAGCCGAATTAAAGCAAAAACTTCAACATTATAAAGAAGCAAGACAATGAGTTACATCTCTCAAACTAAAGAATTTATAGCCCAAGCAAAATCACTCATTGATAGTGGGGCTATTGAAGCAAGGGTAAGAGAAAACTTTGCATCATATCTGAGAACAATGTTCCCTCCTGATACTAAATGGGTGGATGATCGACCTCGTGTCCTAAAAAGCAATGGCAGGAAGAAGCAGGAAAAGAGAGGAGGTATTGGTATCTCCGAAGCCGCTAAATCGTTAGTTTTGCGGTAGTTCACTGACACATAGAACAGTCTCCGTTCTTCACCAAACGGATATTGATCACTCTGGGTAAGGACATAGTTCAGCACCGGATCGGCCCATTTGTCATCGGAGATGGCCCACAGCGCATAGCAGGTGCCGGCCTCGAAACAGGCCGCACGCGATGCCGGAGCCATGGCACACTCCTCGCCCATCAGCCTGAATACGGCTCCGACGTCCTTGTTGCAGCCGCACAGCTGCAACAAGGCTCAGGCACAACAGGCAAAAGCCAGCAGGGTATTCTGTATTCTATTCATACGCTTCATCATCTATCTTTTTACCGCGAAAACTTCGCAATCAGTCAACACACACATCGGCGAGACACAAGTACCCGACCGTACTTCGTATGCCGCCGATGAATATAATAATGTGTCCCGCCTGCCTCTGACGGAGGAAAGAGAGAACACCATGGATGATACCAAACGTGAATGGAAACAAAAAATTGATGTTATTCCACAATTCGCATTCATTTTAATCCAATATATATGCACATAATCTAAATTTACCTACTAAAAAACATAGAATTGCAACAATTACAAAAAATACAAATATTTGGTATTCACAGAGATTATTCCTATTTTTGCAGATATTATAACCAAAACATTCATGAGAAAAAATCATCAGATATCACTTTGGGTAGTGTCACTTGTGCTGACAGTGGTCGCTTTCGCCTGCGTTATTTACCGGTCCGTCCAAACCAAAGAAGGAGGGACAGATAAACAGGCCCACACTCTTAAATTCCCAAAGGATTCTGAGAACATGGATACTGGTGGAAACAGTAAGTTCTTCATCCGGTACATTGACACGATAACACTTGACACCATGTACTTTGTCTGCCGGATAGACATTCACGGTGACACCATTCCTGACCAGATAGAAGTCAGATATGCCAACGACTCAATATGCTCCTACCAATACTACCTGAACAACAATGGGGACACTGTACTGTTGGACTATTCCAGGCAACAGGACCAGATTGCACAGCAGGATACGCTTGTATGGGAAAATGACTCCCTGTTCAACGAGGTACAGGATTCCATATTGAACGCCGATGAACAGAGACTAATCGAGGATGTCACCGAATATCTCGACCGAATCGCACAAAAAGGACTGGAGAAGGAAAGGACAATAGACAGTCTGAGGCGCGAAAACCGTGAATCGAAAGAATTGCGCGAACTTCTTAGGGACCCTGAAATACCGGATCTACCATAACGAAAACTATATACTTAATCAAAACCGAAACGTTTATGACTACCAAAAACATTATCAGAAAAGGCAAAAGGGCATGGGGGATTCTCTCAAGAATAGCTTTTGCCATCATGTTTACTCTCTGCTTGAACAGCTGCAGAGATTCTGATGAAGATGACCGGGCAATTAACAACAGAGCACTTGCCGATCACTCCACCTTGATTTATATTGTAGCGGACAACAACCTGTCCGACTACGGCAAGGACAGCTTCGAACGGATACAGAAGGCTTATTACAATGCCCCAAATAAAAAGGACGGGAACATATTCGTTTACTTGGACAATCACGACGAACTGCCGGCCTTATACTGGCTTGACCCGGAATATGGGATTACCCAAATCAGCAACTATCAGGAACAGAACTCTGTTTCCCCTTCCGTTATCAGGCATGTATGCACACAGGCATTCAACAGCGGCAGACGCACGAACTCTGTAAACTCCGTCATATTCTGGTCGCATGGAACGAACTGGTTCCCGGCACCGGACAACAAAGGCAGTCGCTCCTTCGGCAAAGACAATGCCGACGAAATCAACATCCCCGAGATGGCGGCGGCCTTGAAAGGTCTGTCCATAAACAACCTGATGTTTGACGCATGTCTGATGGGCAGCGTCGAAGTGGCGGCAGAGTTCGCCGGGATTGCGGATGTTCTGGTGGCTTCTCCTGCAGAGATACTGACCACCAGTTTCCCTTATCACACAATCATTCCGGCACTCTGTACTCCCAATCCGGATATGCACAAGATTGTGGACCTGTATTACGCATACTATAACTCACTCTCCGAACAATACAAATCGGGCATATTGACGGCAGTTGAACTCTCAGGCATAAACAAGCTGGCAGAGGAATTCGGACGGCTGAAGGCTGCATCCTATAGCGACGCCCATTTGCCTTCCATCACAGCAATGACATATGACCGCGAAAATGTTCACCTGTTTTTCGACCTCAAACAGTTCGCCCGGATGTGTCACGACAAGATTGCGGCTGATGACGAACAGAAAGCCGAAAACCTGCATGACAACTTTCTGAAGGCTTACAACGCTTGCAAGGTCTACACCAGACATACAGACAGATTTATGAGCATCAATTTGAGAGGGGCATGCGGCCTGTCTGTCTATGTTCCAGGACCCAGCATTGTTTCCGGGCTGGACGAATACTATCAGAACTTGGCTTGGTATAAATGGTCTCACTAAGATTCTGGAACATGGATATCACACTAACGATACAAATTGCGCCCGAAGGAGACAAAGAGACCAGGGATTCCGTCTATCAAGTTCTTGACGGATGGAGACAAGCATGCATGTCTATGAGCAACCTGATCATGATGCACCTGCTGACACAGGAGAACATCGCTAATATGTTCTACCTGACCGAAGGGACAAAAGTCAAGCTCGGCAACCAAGGGGAGAACTCCATATTCAACACATCACGCCAGAATGCGACATACAGGATTATGGCCAAGCACGATCTCCCGTCGGACATCATCGCAAACATCAACACCCGGACGGTAACGTTCTTCAACAAGAACAAAAAGGAGATATTCAAGGGCCAGATGCGTATCCCCTACTACAAGAACAACACTCCCATCCCGTTCTCCAAGCAAAGCATCTCATTCTATGCGGAGAAAGGAAGCCGGAGAATCTATAAGTTCCGACTTTTCAAGCATAGGTTCATCTGCATCTTAGGCAAAGACAAGGCCGGTTACAGTTACAGACTGGACAAGATTATCGAAGGTAATATATCCCACTGCAACGCCTCGTTGTACTTCAATAAGCATAACCGGAAATGGTTCCTGCTGCTGCCTATCCCTGTTCAGGAGGCAAGACCGACAGTTGATCCCGACTTGATATGTTATGCAGAACTGAATCCGGACATCCCTATCATGGCCACCTTTGGCAATGAGAATATAGGAATTGGCAATGCGGAAGAGTTTGAGTACCGGAGACAGCAGCTGAGCGAGAAGCTGCGAAGGCTCCAGATGGACTCCCGATTCTCACGGGGCGGCCACGGACGGGGACAAAAGCTACAGGCTATCGACCGGTTCAACGAGAAAGAAAGCAATTATGTGCAGGACAAGCTGCACAAGTACAGCGCAGCACTGGTGGGTAACTGCATTCGTAAGGGATACGGCACTATCGTACTGACCAAGACAAAGGGTGAAGCGTCCAAAGATGATACAGACAGTGAAGAGATAACGGCTCAGTACCGGTATTGGTCTCCCGGAGAACTGACCCGGCTGATAAAATACAAGGCATCCATAAACGGATTGAAGGTCACGGAAGTCTGACAGATACAGTGTAGCAAATGAATACGGGTGGGCGCACACGCCTTGGCTGGAGGGTACGACCACTCCAGAACATTTAACCGGACAGGTAAATGACGTGCGTTAATGGAATAAATATATGAAACCAAAACCATATCCTATGAACGACGAAAGTTATATCAAACCATTTTTAAAATGGGCTGGCGGGAAACGCCGGCTTCTTCCTGAAATCCGCAAGAGATTGCCGGAAGACATAAAGGACTGCTTGTACTGTGAGCCATTTATCGGCGGCGGTGCGGTATTGTTGGATCTGCAACCGAAAAGGGCCATTATCAATGACTGCAACTGTGAGTTGATCAACTGTTTCCAGATGGTGAAACAGAGTCCGGAAAAGCTGGTTAAGGAGTTAGAGACATACGAAAACACCCCGGAGTTCTTTTACTCAATTCGCTCACTGGACCAGCAACCGGGACTTCATGCGCTTACCGACATCCAACGGGCGGCACGCATCATCTACCTGAACCGAACCTGTTTCAACGGTTTGTACAGAGTAAACAGTCAGGGATATTTCAACACACCGTTCGGACAGTACAAACATCCGGTTATCGCCAACAAGCCGGTGATAATGGCTGTCAGCGAATATCTCAACACTGCAAACGTGAAGATTGTCTGCGGAGATTATTCCATCGTCCTGAAGCAGCTGCCTTCAGATGCGTTTGTCTATCTGGATCCTCCATCCCATCACGGCAAGTTCATCGTTCACCTCCTATACCCCTAAAGGATGGAACGAGGAAGACCAGCTTCGTCTTAGGGACGCTTGCAGGTCTTTGGATAAAAGAGGTATCCGTTTTCTGATGTCCAACTCTTCGGCACAGTTTATCAAGGAAATTTATCAGGATTTCACCGTCCATGTGGTCAAAGCGACACGATCCATCAACAGTAAAGGCTCCGGTCGTAGCGGTATAGACGAACTGCTGATATGCAACTACACTGTCTGAGGCAGGCTTGTATAGGAATAGCCTGTCCTTTCAATGAAAGGCATCTGATTCATTCTGTGCGAATAAGGAGTTTGGGCAAAATCCCCACAGCTGGTTATATTTCTCCAAACACACCGCACATGTAGTCTGGCTGTGAGATTTTGGCAACAAGGTCTCTTTTGCCTGCAAAAAGGATATACTTTTGCGTAAATACCAAGAAATGATTGGAATATTTATCAGGAATTTATAATTTTGCAAAAAGAGTAAAATTATAGAAATTATGTCCAGGCTCAAACCAAACAGCCAATTCCTAAACGAACGGCCAGATATCGTCCTAACAAAAGGGAGTCCTTTTGGACAGGCCATTAATGCCATATTCAAGCAGGATGCTGTTGCAGAGTCTTTTCATTGCCTATTTACGGACGTGGTTTGCATCCCGAACGGTTTTATTGAAAAGGTGGCTGAATCGGACACAGAGCTATTCCTTTCCAACGCTTTCGAATGCCCGTTGACAGAAAGACAATCTGACGGGTATATCCAGTCTATCAGCAGACTGAACGAATACATACAACCGCTTGCCGGACAGTTCATGAATGATGTCTATTTCGACAGCGTACGCTACGAGCATAATTCCCTACAATATCTTGCGAGCCACCCGTTCGTACGCAAGGCGATAATGGAGGCCGTTGCTGCGTACTTGCGTTGTTTTTTCCCTTTTGAAGTACAGATCAACATTGAGTCAGGACACAAGAAGAAAGGGAATGCGGGATTCTATATCTCCCAGAAAAGGGACAAGGTGGGAATCTATCGGTCTGACTGGTTCTATATGCCTGTTCCGGAAATAAGGGACTATATCGGAGCGACCGTACAGCACCATACACGGCTTCTGCCGGACAACCGGTTTTGCAACGTGGTCAAGTCTGCCGGTGTCGGGACTGTGGACCTGGTGGAATACCGAACGCATTCCAGCGTATACCGGTTCTGTGAGACAAACATGGTCAGCCAACAGTTCGACAATGGATGTTCCCGCTGTTTTGAAGGACTGACAGAGTACAAGGCCACCAAACAAGCCGACCAATTGATAGAGCGGTTCAAATGCAATGCAGTGAAAATGTCCCTGAAAATGGATAACAGCAAACTCATTTGCAAGTACCTTGCTCCCCCTTATGCGGATGTGCAGGTCGTTCTGAGCGGCAACGGGTTCACCCTATACCCTATCTGCTGGTATCAGGATGCGGATGCGGAAACAAAGGCACGTATTTTGTCATACATAAACAAGAAATTAACCAAATACGGAAGGACATTGCCTTTCCAAAAGAAATTGACTTATGAGCCCAAAAACTAAAACTATCATTCTGGAAATACTGTATTTCCCGTTCAGGGTATTACTGTTGTGCTGGTTGGCTATCACATGGATTATCCTGTTCCTGGACATGATACTTCCAACTGTTAAAGGCAGCAAAGCCGAAAGGGATCCCTACAACGAGGGCAGATACCGTTCCTACAACCGGTCTGCTGTACGTCGATTGTACTACCGACGGAGATTCTTCAAACGCAAGAATCCTGAACTGTTCATGGATTGAATCAAGCTGTTTCATGCAACAGTAGTTAATACTTCTAAATCTTTCGCCTGATTTGTAGTCGGTTAGGTTCATTTTGTGAAATATGTGAACCATTTCTCCTTATCTTTGTCCCTAGGAAGGAGATTAAAATATGCCTGAAGAAATTAAACAACTAAAAGCCTGGTTTCAGGCATATGAATTAAGATTTAACGAAATAAGATTAAGCAATTACGAATATATATTTGACTTGCGTAAATTTATTGAAGTACAGGTAAATTCAGTTAAAAGGAATTGGAGTAACCCTACATTTGAACCTGATATTCGTAGCCTGTATAGGCTCAAAAAGGTATTAGAGGAAAATGACAGTCCTGATAATGAGTATTAAAGTATAATTAAAATGGCCGGTAAAGATATCCTTATCGGCCATTTTAATTATCTTGCTAAGGATGGTGGAGTCTTTATTCGTTATTTATGTTCTCAGAAAGCAGAGGCAGTCAACCTTAAAAAAGCCCCCTAAAATACGGAGGGCACTGAAAAAGTCCTTTCAAAGGATAACAGACTAATATAATCGGCATATACCCAACAAATATTTTGGTTATATGCCGATTTTTTGTACCTTTTTCAGTATAAGAGACACAACGAATTGTCTTTACCTTTGAAAATGAATAGATTGCAGAAAACTATTTCTTGACAGGTAACGATTTAGAAACGAGCGAGGTTCTGTATTCTGCATTGTCTTGCATTACATTAAAAGAACGCTTCTTCTGAATGCAAAAGTACAAAATTAAATTCATTAGTTGAATCCCTAAAAGAAAAGATTCTGGTTAAAAATGCTATATCTGCAAGAAAAGTATTATCTTTGCAAGATAGATAACTCTATAATAAATAAAAAAATGAAAACAGAAAAAGGAAAGTCCCAAATGATGTTTTTAGACTACTAAATGTTATTTGCTTTTCTTGTTCTTTACAAACATAATAATGTGTTTTTTGTATGATTGCTGAAATATCTTACTTGGGGGCTATACGGAAGGCTGTTGTAGATTTACAAAAGCCTCTAACATTATTTTGCGGACCTAATAGTACGGGGAAAACCTACCTCTCTTACCTTTTGTATGCAATCTTGGAAAATGGTGATTATGTAGAATCAAAGGGGTTAGATAAAATAGTTAAGTATTTCTCTGAGCATAAAGAATTTACCATAAGCAAAGAATTGGTAGAAGGCTTTATTCAAGATGTTGCTACCAGTATGAAATCAAATCTAGGTAGCATTTTTGGTATCGGTGATACCGCTGTAGATAAACTCTTTTCACAGTTTGAACTGTCTTTGATTTTGTCAGAGGGCGATTATGAACGAATAATAGAATTCCCTTGTCGTCTTATATCAAAAAATGGTGAAAAAGAAATAGGTATAGTAAAGGATGCTTCGTCTGATAAAGTAATTTACCAGATTAATGGTGAGACTTCCGGCATTGAACGTGATAGCTTAGTGGAGTTGAGATTGATGATTAATCATTTTTTCCGTCTATTGTGTTTTCGTAATTCTGGCGGTGTGAGAATGCTAACCGTAGAACGAAACTCTATATATACATTTAAGACAGAATTGTCTCTTGGACGAAATGAGTTGATTGATCGCATACAACAAAAGAGTGGTCGTTCTGAATTGGATATTCTGGATATAGTTAATAGCAGTTCACGTAGATACCCTTTGGCTGTCAGAAGTAGTCTTCGTATAGCCAACGATTTGGATAATGTTCAAAAATTTAATAGTCCTTACTATAATATAGCAGAACTAATAGAAAAGGGTATTTTACAGGGAGAGGTTAAAATAACTAGAACTGGCGATGTGGAATTTATTTCAGATAAAGTAGGCAAGACGAAACATTTACCAATACATCTGACATCATCTATTGTAAAAACGATGTCTAGCCTTGTCATCTATCTAAAGCATATTGCTCGTAAGGGTGATTTGCTTATTATTGATGAACCAGAGATGAATTTTCATCCCAATGTTCAAATTTCATTACTGCGGATATTTACGATCCTGACCAAGCTTGATTTGCGAATTATTATTAGTACCCATAGCGATTACATGATTCGTGAGTTAAACAATCTCATTATGGCAGGAACTATTTATAAAAAGGATGCACAACTGGTAAAAGAGTTAGGTTATGAAGAAAGTATGCTTTTGAATAAAAATGATATTGCTGTTAAGTATTTTAATTATGGGAGGTTAAAGCGTTTGCTTGATGTGGTTGATGTCAAAGTTGAAGATGACGGGTTTGCAATAGAAAGCATTGATAATACAATTAATGAGCAAAACAGAATAACAGAAACTCTTTTCGACCGCTTGCAGGAGATATAATATGACGGAATACGAACAGTTATGCAGTATTATAAGTGATGAGTTTCTTGCTGTTTCTCAAGATATAATGACTGAAACAAAGGAAGCAACTCAGAAGGTGGCGCAACGTGTCCATATTGATGATGGGAAAAGAGGATTGATAAGAAATTTATATCGATTTGATTTAGATGAAAAAGAGTTCTTGTGTTTCTTCAACAAAACAGATAACTCACCAGAGGGATTACGTAAATTTTGTGACTATGTATTACTAGTGAAGCATGATGGGAAAACGTTTATTTTACTTATAGAATTGAAAAGAGGAGATATTTCAGGTGCAGATAAGCAACTAAGAGCATCTGAAGTATTTATAGAGTTCCTTCACAAAACAGCAGAAAGATTGCACCAAGATTTTGGTGATTTTAGTTTTAATAGAAAGAATATCGTATTAAGGAAAATCATTGTCAAGGAGGTTAAATCAAATAAGTCAGGAACACAAGGCACACGAGTAGATAAAAATCAGGAGATTATATTATTTAAGAGTGCTGGAGTATTTCCTCTTGCAAAATTTCTATAACCTATAACAAAGCATCTACTAAATTCATTTCATGAACTTCCACATGATAACATTACGTTTAAGAAAATATGTGAGGGTGTGTCAAAATGCATACCCTCTTTTTTTATGACAAAGCCCCGACTTTCCCAAGCCGAGGCTTTGTTATTACCTAAAGATTTTGTATCTTTAAGCATAAGCAAAGTAATATGGCAAAGATACATTTTCGTTCTTACAATCCCAATCAAATCGTCCTTTTCCCACAAAGAATAGATGAAAATATTCCCTCGGACGATCCTGTACGCATCCTGAATGCTATGGTAGACACCCTTAACCTCAGTTCATTTCACAAGTTGTATAAAGAACAGGGGCGTTCTCCCTATGACCCACGAATGATGCTCAAGGCTGTTTTGTATGCCTATATGAACAATATCTATTCCTGCCGTAAGATAGAAAAGTCCTTGCTGCGGGATATCCATTTCATCTGGCTTGCCGGTTATGAGAAGCCGGATTACCGGACTATAAACCGTTTCCGTAACCGTGTCAAGGATGAGATAAACGGAATATTCACACAAATAGTCCTCATTCTGGCATCAAAAGGATTCATAAGCCTTGACGTTGAATATGTTGACGGCACAAAGATTGAATCAAAAGCCAACAGATACACATTCGTATGGCGTAAGAACGTAGAACGTAACCGTGCCAGGCTTCTTGAGAAGATACGTATTCTTCTACAGCAGATTGATGAGGTCGTGGCACAGGAGAATGCCTGCATTGAAAATACCGCTACCGAGTTTACCCCTTCCATGCTGGCGGATATGATATCAGAGTTAAAAGCCTCCATTGAAAATGCACCAGCCGCATCGGATAAGGAAGAAAAGAAAGCTGAGAAACAAAAGATGAAGCAAATCAAGCAATTGGAATCGCACTGTGAGAAACTTGCCGAATATAACAGTCACATGAGAATACTCGGCAAACGAAATTCTTATTCCAAAACAGATCCTGATGCTACATTTATGCATATGAAGGAAGACCCTATGGGAAACGGGCAGTTAAAACCGGGATATAATCTGCAAATCGGAACCGAAAACCAGTTCATGCTCGACTTCGGACTCTACCCTAATCCTACAGACACTCTTACATTGATTCCTTTTGAAAATTCGTTTCATGAACGTTATAACCGTTTCCCATTGGAAGGGGTTGCCGATTCCGGTTATGGCTCGGAGGAGAACTATAGTTTTATGGAAGAAAACGGAATAGAAGCATATGTCAAGTACAATTTCTTTCATAAGGAGCAAAGAGCAGACAAATATGTGACAAATCCTTTCAAACAGGAAAACCTGTATTATAACAAGGAGAAAGATTATTATGTTTGTCCCATGGGGCAACATATGAACCGGACAGGTGTACGGCATTATAAAACGGAAAGTGGATATATTGCAGAAAGCGCCGCCTATAGGGCTGCAAGATGTGAGGGATGTCCTCTCAGATGTATGTGCTTCAGCTCAAAATCACCAGGACGTACCATAGAAGTCAATCACAGGCTGAAAGAATATAAACAAAAAGCGTGTGAAAGGCTTACCTCAGAGAAAGGTATCAGACATAGAGGGCAAAGATGCATAGAGCCTGAAGCTGTCTTTGGACAAATCAAATACAACATGGGATACAAAAGGTTCAGGCATTTTGGAAAAGACAAGGTCACAATGGACTTTGCCTTCTTTGCCATTGCTTTTAATATAAAGAAAATGTGTGCTAAAATCAAGAATGAGAAGATGACAGACAAAAATTATCAAAATATCAGGGTGGCATAAGCCATCTATGGCATATTATACCACTAAAAAGCATGGACACAGGGGAAAATAAATCATACTCTATGAAAAATGAGAACCCCATGGTTCTATAACGAAAAAGAGGATGCATCATTTTGACACATCCTCCTATGTACTACATCGGCTTTATCATTGATTCTATAAATGAGATTTCTTCGTTGGTCAGATGATATTTCATGTAGAGTTGTTTATCTATTTCAGAGACAGATTTATACCAATCAATATCACTCGAAGAGGTGAAATCCTGCTGTGGGACAAAAGCAAAGCATTCTCTTGTCACATTCACAGAAGTGATTCCCTGACGAAGAAGGAAACGAGCAAATTTAGATAGAAGATATTTCTTGTAATTTGTAGCCTCTTCTGGAGTGCTAAAGACAGCAGTATCAATATACGTTTCTGTATTGATTTCTGCTGGTGATAGTATCTGAGGTTCTGTCAATACCCTGTACCCTTCCCCAGGTTTGACACTCATTTCTCCATTGCTCGGAACAAAACGACCAACAATTATCTTATATTGGTCAATATATTCAATTCCTTTAGTTATCTCCGTTCTATTAACTTTGGACCATCCCTTGCTCGTAAGTATCTTTATATCACCATTGTCTTTCCCTCTAAAATAAGTTCTAAAGCCAAATGGATTTATAGAAAGAACAGAATCTTTGAGGTATGATGTAGATATAGAAATGACTTTTTCAAGGATAGAAACCGCAGCATTTAAGCGAATTAAGGTATCAAACTGATTCAAATATCGTTTGATGTTAATATCCTTTATCGCATTGTAATTTGTAACCATACATGGGCCATTATAGTTGTTATCCCAAAGAAAAGTACACAATCCTCCTGCTATATCAACTGTTGGAAACAGGTCTTTACTCAGTTCATAATCATGCAATCGGAACAAATGAGTATCAGAAATCATGTCTGAACGAAACTCATCTAAACCTCGGCCACCTGCGTACCAACGAGCAGGCATAATCATACTTATATAATTTGGACGGACTCGTTTGGAAATGTTCATAAAATGATGATATACAGGAATAGCTCCTCTGTCAGTTCCGCCATCCATAATTTGATACGGTGGATTTCCTACTATTGCGCTGAATTTCATATTATCGTTGTCTATTGCCTTCCAATAAGATTTTCCTTTGGCTACTTTAGCCACAAAGTTTTCCGGCTTATTCTTGATTTGATTGATTAAGTCCTCGAAGTATCTGGTGTTTACTTTCGCATCGCGGAAACCGATGAGAGTGCGTTTAGTAATGCTCTTTGCCATCGGAGTCTTGCAGATAACGAAGATATTTTCTGCCACGACCTTATCCCAAATGCGCTGCTCGTCCTCAATGCTTGACACCGAAAACAAAGAGTTCTTTACTCGTGTGCGGTAAATGCTGTATGCCATGTAGAGAGGGTACAAGCCGGACTTAGAGTTGATTTCAAGGATGCGGGAATCCTCTGCAAACACATTGGCGCTCACCTCGCCGTGGTCAATGAAGCGAGGCTCGGACAATGTGGTTTCGTAGTCCTTCTCAAAGAAGTTATATCCGCCCAAACAATCGCCAAGGTGCATATTCACCACACGCCACGGGGTGAGGACGGTTTCCTTGTCCGGATTGCGGAACGTGCTGAATATATCGGTGATGCGTTCGATGCGTTCCTCCACGCTCAATTTGTCCGCAGCACGGGTCATGGCACGGATGCGCTTACCTGCTGCACAGAATATCTCCGGGTCGTAGTACCGCTTGAAACTGTTGAACTTCTGCTTGGTCACGCCCTTGGGCATAAACTCTTCCCATGACTGTGGGTCGATGAGCGAGGCGAAGTTGTCAATCGTTATCTCTTGGTTCTCGTCTTGCAGTTCCGCACCATAGATGAGCAAGGGCATACGGATAGAGATGCCACGAAGGATGGAAATGGCAGCCTCACGGTTTTCCTTTTTCTTCTTCAGTTCTGCCAATCGCAGTTTCTCTTCCTCTGTCAATGGCTGCTTGTCCTTGCCTCGTTTCTTAGACTTCTTTTCAAGGTCTTCCAGTTCCTCGTATTGCTCGTCCGTCAGTCCCTGATTGTTGATGTCCACCTGATTGGTTTTGGGCATGGCTTTCGTCTGACCGATAATCTTCTTGAGGTCGTCAAACTCCTGCAATTCCAAGTCGTTGAGTTTCATCAACTCGTCATTATAGAGGCTTTTGTCCTCGAATCCATTGCGGACCACCCGCTCCACATACACCTTTTTGAGCTGCTCCAGCATCCGCGGTACATCGAACTGCTTCATCTTTGAACCTTCGATGGAGATAATCGGGCAGAAGTTCAGAAACTCGCCCATAATCTTGCGGTCGTTACCGCTGGTCTTTCCGGCCTTTGCCGAAATCTTTGCCGTTTCTGCAATGACTTTCAACGTGCGATCGGGAGCAAAGTCAAACACATAACATTGCTCCTTGACACGTCCGTTGATGGTCGCAGGAGTCTGCACACGGAAGATGGTCTGCATATAACTTGATGCCGCAGTATTGTACGAGCCGGACAACATGAACACACCCGTCCACGCCTTGACACTCACGCCCGTAGTCAAACGTCCGCATGACAAGGTGATGGTACGTGTGGCATCCGGGTCTTTGCCAATCGCTTCCTCTACCGCCTTCAGTGCATCCTTGCTCTCTTCGTCCTCGTCACCTTCTCCTGCCACATTCACCACCTTGAAGTGTTGGAACACGGGGTGCGATTGTAGCAAGGTACTCATGACACGGGCCTCCTTTACGCCAGGCAGCATCCACAGCGTGTGGCGGAAGATGTTGCGGTACTCTTCGTTTGCAAACGGATAGCAACTCTCCTTGTCTTCTTCGGTCAGGAGATTCAGGAAAGCACGGACATCCTTTTCATGAACAAAGGTCCCGTTTTCGTTTACACGGAAGAACTCGCGGAAGTTGAAGGCCATATCTTCATCCACGAACTCATGAAGCAACCGTCCGAGGTCGTAGGTATAGATGTTCATCGTTGGCAGTGAGGCGTAGGGATTCGGATCACCGAAATGTGTCAAATCCCATGAAGCCTTTGCCCTCTGCTCCATCACATAGTCCCAGGTATAGATTTCCTCATCCTTGAAATCGTCCAACAGGTTGAAGGGCGTACCTGAAAGACGCAGAATCTTGGTATTGTCCTTGGTCAGTTCCTGCATCACCGCCTTGCCCAATTCCGTCTGCGTACCTTCGTGCGCCTCGTCCACGATGATGCAATCCCATGCGGTGGCAAACACCTCATTGTTCTTGCCGAAGTTGCCGCCTACCAGCTCCGAACCACGCAAATCCTGCATGGAAGCAAAATACACATATTGGCATTTACCCTGCTTCGCTCTCGTTTCAAGTGAAGCATGGCTGTCACCATTGTTCTTTGAGCCGTATGCAAAACAGGGACAGTCATAGAATATCTTGCCGAAATCCTCGAACCAGCCGCTATCCACCACAGGGCGATGAGTAAGAATCAAAGTACGGCTGAAATCCATATCCTTCACCACTTGCAAAGCCGATAAGGTTTTTCCGAAACGCATCTTGGCATTCCACAGCATCTGATTGCCTTTCTTGAACTGCTTTTTGGTCTTCTCTATGGCCTCACGCTGTTCGGGACGGAATACAATCGGGCTTTTGTCGTGCGAAACTTCTGCGGAGGATAATGACTTCCGACCTTCCTTTACCGCCGCTATCGCCCGCTTGACCGTTTCAAGGTCAGTGATGAACCATTCGTTGGCCTTGTTTTCGGTATCAAAGACCTTTTTCCTGATGCCGGAACGCTCCAGAACGCTATGCACCTCCTTGTCATTGAAAGAGCATAAGCCCTTCTTGCTGTTGTATATCGTCAGTTCCGTATAGAGCAGGTCGTATGCGATACCCGCCGTTTGCGTATATTGATTGATGCGCTTCTTCGCGGATTCGTTGAGTGCCTTGCTATTGGGGCCAAGTCCGGAGACACTATCATTGTCACAAGTGGCCTCGCCCACCTTCAGACAGCCTTTGTGTGCAGCATCGTTGATGCGGAACACATATATCAGTTTCAGTTTTAGTGAAGATGTGAATTTCATACTCCACTATTTTATGAGGTCGATAAATCGGATTCGTTTTCCCATCTTTCCCGTTTCCGGGTCTTTTGCCCGCCAGTCCTTAATGAGGCAATACGTGCCATTATGCCTGCGGATGTCGTCTTTCGCACAACCCTCGCATTGGCTAACTTCCTCTCTCGTTTCAAATAAGTCGTACACGGTAGTACGCCGTTCACCGCAACTGTTCGGTACAACACCCTTTAGCCCGTCCATCTGCCACACATTCCATGAAATGATGTAGGCGATATAGTTGATGGATTTCAACAACGGACGCTTGCCAAACTTCTGTTGGTAGTATTCGATAAAGGAGATAAGCATGGCTTCACGGGCAATCAGTAGATTGTCGCCCTGCCATTCGTATGCGTATGTACTCTTGTACGCTTCCTGTGCCCACTCCAGCCATTCGCCAGAGGTCTCCGTATTCTCACTTACGACCCGCAGTTTGCGGTCAAGCAAACCTATACGTTGCTCTAAGGGAATAGCCTCTCCGGTTGTGGTATCATATCGGCTGATGATGTAAGGGGCTTCCCCGCAGGTTATCTCCAAACGATTGTCACGTACATAGTCTTTCCAAGTCTTGTTTTCGGGGAATACTATGTTGTCATCAGTGGATTTCCAGCGATGGCATCCCTGTTCATCTGTGTATTCTGTGTTGAACACATTCTTTCTTCCAAACCATGCTTCATCAATAAGGTTGTTCTGTGCATTGCATATCCATGAAGGCGTGAAGACCTCCGCCATGTCACGGGAACGTGCAGTCTGGGTATCACGGCTTTTAAGTACACGGGGCATAATGACATGGCCGTTGTCCCCGGTAATCAGATGTGGAAGGATGGGAGCGTCATATTGATACCCTTCGCCAAGACTTTCATAATCGGAAGTAGCCCAAAAGATATTGCGCTGAACGTCCTCCCTGCTCGTGGTATGGTCTTTGAGCAGGATATTCAACAGTTCGGGCGAAAGCCGAAAGATACTATCTTCCAATATGTCAACTTCAACGGGCATTTTATTTCAAGTTTACGCCCGTCTCTTATAGAAATAAGGGAAAAAGGTTCTTCTCTTACCAAGAGACGGATGAGTTGCCTTATTCCATTGATATTGAGTTGTATTTTTTCCTCTTTATGGATAATTTCGCAAAACATCCGATATTCCTCGCAAAACAAAAGCATGGCAATAAGTAAGATTTTTAGCATTTTATATCCTAAAAATCATTATTTTGCGTAATTTTGCATTGTAATATCCGTCTCTTGGTAAGCGTTGGACTGATTCGTAAAACATTCACGACTTTACAGCAAATCCAGTATCTTCTTATTGGCTTTATCCACCACTGTAGTATCTAATGATGCAAGATAAATCTGCGTGGTATTCTCGGAATCATGCCCCATTCCTTCACTGATGACAGAGATAGGCACATTACGGCTCTTGGCAACACTTGCCCATGAATGTCGTCCGACATACATTGTCAAGGGTATCGGCAAATCCAGCTGCTTCCCGATTTTCTTCAGCAAATGGTTCACCAGATGAAGTTCGTTGGTATATTGTTTCCGATAATCTGTGTCCCGTTGTGTAATAATGGGTAAAAGATACTCTGTTTCGTTTATCGGATATTTGTCAAGAATCTCTTGCATACACTTTTCCCATTTGATGAATAACTGTTGCCCCGTTTTACGTCTGCGATAAGAAAGAGTGCCATTCTCCAAGTCTTTCTTTCTCAGATAAGCCATATCAATGAACGACATCCCCCTTGTGTAGAAACAGAGCAGGAACATATCACGGGCAAAATCTAGGTTGGGTTTCAATGACAAGTCCAATCCTTTGATGCGTTTAATGTCATTGAGCGACAAGGCTCGCTTCATGGTTTTCTCCACTCCTGTATAAACGGACTTGAACGGATGCCGTTGCTCGGTCAATCCGTCTTCCACCGCACGGTTATAAACCGCTTTCAGGATACGCATATAAAAGGATATGGTATTGGACGTATTTCCCCTGCCTTTCAAATAAGCCTCGTACTCAGCAAACAAATCTGCATTAAGCTGGTCAAACAAGACCTCCTTGTCATTCATAAAACCGCTGAAACGCCTGAGAGCGGCAGTGTAGGTTTCCGAAGTACGTATCTTCCCCAAGCGTTTCAGCCTTGCTATTTGCTGGCTGATGTAAGCGTTGAACGATAATTCTTGCCTGTTGTCGTGAAAGCGCATGACTATATCATCCGTCACAAATGTGCCGGACTGGGATAACGCATGTATAATCTTGTTCAGCATGTCCTTGTCCCACTTGATGCGTGAACCGATTGAAAGTAGATAGTTGTTCCGCTCTTGTCCTGTTGATATATGATGTAAGACAACCGTTTCGGAATGGCGGTCCCATTCCGAAACGAAAAGTTTATACTCGGTGTTTATCTGTCTGACCACACGGTTGTGGATGACCTGATAGTAGAGTGTACCCTCCCTGCCGTTCACGGTGGAGGGACGAAACTTGACCTTTACCGATGCCATATCAATCGGATTTTGATTTGATACTCTCCTGCATCAGGCTGTCGGAAACCGCTTTCAGGGATGTTTCATACCCATCAGCCTGCTTCCGTATCCACTCAATGGCCTTCTCGTCTCGGTGGATGTCAAACACCTTGTTCAACCAAAGCAAATCATTGGCATCACATCCACCCCAAGAGCGGATAGCACGGAACCTCAACGCATCATCGGAATACTTCCTATTGGACTGCCATTGCGAGATATTGCCCCACAGGGATAAGACACATGCCACACCCAATCCCACAACGAAAGAAAAAACCTTGCTTGACTTGATGTCAAAACTATGCCGGTGGATATGCTCCTGCGGTTGTGGCTCTTGTTGCACACCTTGTTCATCCTGCGACTTCTTGATTGTATCAAGGTGATGCAGTATCAGGGTGGAAATCTGTGCGTAAGCCTTCCAGTGCTTATCCAACAAGCCCTTAATTTCTCCAGACTGAGCTTTTGCCGTTTCCACAATAGCCTCCTTAATTGGAGATAAATCCGGTTCATTATTTTCTATTTGTGGTTGTTGTCCTGCCACCTTGGGCAATGCTTCCAGCTTGCCATTTATGCCTTTTAAGGCGGTCTTGATTTCCTCAAAGAGGATGAATACATTGTTGTCTGCCATGATTACCAGTTGATTTTACGTTGTTTCTTCTTTTTCTTGTTTTTCAGATACGGGTCGTAAGGTTGTTGCTCCTCCGGCATATTGGTTGGTGTGAACAAGCCTAATGAGCCATTGATAAGTTCGCCGCCGACACTTGAAGTCGGGCTTATTTCTTCCCGATTAGTCTGCGATTGAGTTTGCATCTTCCACTCCCCGTAATTGTTGCGGTTCAATGCCGCATCAATCTTGGAGTAGCTGAATTGCCTGTCCACCTTTGAACCATTGAAACGATAGCCGTTCATCGTAAAGATGACACCTTGAATTTCAGTCGTCTGTCCCTTATATTTGAACTGCACATCTACGCCTTGCCGTTCTAATCTTTCAAGCAGGGTATTCCAAACCTTGCATCTGCTGACCTCCGTCTTCAAGATTTGGTACAACTCATACCTCGTCTTATCCGGCTCACGCAATCGGTCTGTCTTCACTTGCTCCTTGTCATTGGCAAAATGAAGCCCGTACATCTTGGTAAGTTCCTTACAGATACGCTCGCTGCGGAAGCGGTCGTTCCTGTCGGATATGGTCTTACCGTTATTGTCGATGCGGTTGAAAGCGATATGCACGTGCGGATGCTCTTTGTCAAAGTGCCGCCCGATGATGTACTGCGTATCCTTGATACCCATGCGTTCCATATATTCCCGGGCAATCTGCGTCATGACCACATTGTTCAGTCGTGGCGCATCTTCCTTTGAGAAGCTCAAAGCGATATGCCCGACAGCCTTTGTCACTCTCGGATTCATTTGTGCCTGCCCGATAAATCCTTGTGCTATCGTGTCATTATTTTCCAGAAATAAGCCGTCTGAATCTATGATTTGAGTACCTTTCTCATCGTTCAGAATGTAATAAACTACACCCTTGAAGTCCGAGCCTTTCATAATTTTTGCTATCATAGGCGTATCCGATTTACAAGATTGTCTATCTCAATCATCAGTGTGCGGCAGGGAATAAACACGGAGGCGTACCCTTCCGCATTCGCTTTCCGTGCCAGTTGGTTCAAGTTGTTCGCCATACCGCAGAGTTTGCGGATAAGGTCGCCATGCTCTTTCGAGAGCCGTTCTTTCACACCGCCCTCTGTGATGCAACCCCGAATGAACTCGCTGGCAGAAACACCTGCTGACTTTGCTTTGGATTTCAATAGGTAGTAGTCCTCTGTTGCCATTTTCACCGTAACACGGTATTTCAGTTTCTCGGTGATTCCCTTAACGGGACGGCCTCCCTTGTTGGCTCGCTCCCGTCTGTTGCCTTTTACATTATTCTTCCTTTTTTCGTTGTCCATGATTTCCTATTCTTTAGTTTAATCACTGATTGTAATAATTGTACATAAGATAGACCAACGGGATGTGCCTTCCCTGCGATGTTTGGAGCGGGGCAAGTGGTTTCGGTCTGCCCGAAACATAAACTTGCCCCTCCAAACTTCGTTACAAGTGATTTAGAGCAACTCTGAAAGATGCCCTAAAGACACTCGGTTGGTTTTGTCTTAATTCCTACAATTTACGCCATTGGTCAATGTGTGTTGCCGTGCGAGGTTCTCAATAAGCCCCGATACACTCATGCCACGTCCACCGAGGCGGCGCACAATCTCGTCCAGCCTGTCACGTACCTCCCCACTGACGAACACGGGCTTGCGGTCGGCAATCTTGGGCACTCGCAGATAGGTGGCACGGTATTCGTCCAATGACAGCCTGCGCTGTTTGCTGCTGATACGTCTGGCGACAGTTCGTTCCACGGTAACGTTATCCGCCTCTGTTTCTCTTGCCTCATTGTCTGACCCTGCGCTTGTTTCCGACTCAGTTACCTGTTCTGCGGATGTGTCCGGCTCATCCAATATAGGAAAGAGATTGCCTGCTTCCACAACAGGTTCTTGTTCTGCTACGGAAGAACTCTCTTCCGGTTCGTGTTTGGGCATGGAAGGCATATAGTCTTCCAACTTGAAGTTTTTGAACGCTTCATCGTTCTCAATGTTTTTGAATTTCTTGCTCATTGTTGTTTCTTTTTTAAGTGAATACTTGTTGGTCTGTATGCGCATAGTTGACCGTTTGTCGGGAGCAAAGTAAGAGGCTTTAGTTCAGTCAGTCAAGTACTTGGATTCTGTTAGGCAATTTTGTGTAGTTTTGCCTTATGGCGGTATGAACAATGGTGCAGACTTCTTCGATTTGCCGGATATGGATCACAGGAAGAACAAAGATGTATTTACGGGTAAATTTGAATTAAGTCCTTATTTTGTTCTTGGCATTCTTGCTAAAATCCCCAATTAAGATGATAACGATAAACAGCACCCCGGACAACCTATGCCATACCGGTGCCACATGCTTCCACTTTTAGAAAATCCATTGTCGGATAACTGATTATATATTCCTTTGCGGCAAAAGAAACAATAACATCAAAGAATAACGTATATGGAAATCGTATCTATCGAAAGACAAACCTTTGAGGCGATGGTCGCCAAGTTCGACCGCTTCGTTCACCGTATGGAAGCAATCTGCCAGCGGCACGGCGAAAAGAGTAAAGCCAAGCCTTTGTCTTGATTGAAATCAGAGTGGAACACAGAACGTTTCCGCCGCCTATGGCGGCAGAAACGTTTTTAGTTACCTTTGCTGTAGGCATAAGAAGCAAGCCGTTTTTTTCTTGGGTTTTCAATCCCACAAAAGAGTATGGCTCCTTGTCCTGCGAATCGAAGATTGGTCGTCAGAGGCCGTATAGAAGAATGCTCATCGACAGGACATGGCTTATGCCATTTATCCATCAACAAGAGTAACGATATTACCATGGCAAAGAAAGCAAAAAAAGTCAAGAGCGCCAAAGGTGCGGAACTTCGGATAGTCAATCCCGATGCGGCTGGGATAGACATCGCGGACGGTATCATGCAGGTCTGCATCCCTGCTGACCGCTCCAAGGACAACAACCGTGCGTTCGGAGCATATACATCCGACCTGCATGCCATCTCGGCATGGCTTAGGGAATGTGGCATAAAGACAGTCGCAATGGAATCCACCGGGGTGTACTGGATACCGCTGTTCTGTCGTCTTCAGGAGGACGGGCTGGATGTCGTATTGACCAACGCAAGGGATGTGAAGAACATAACGGAGAGGAAAACCGACGAGTCGGATGCCGAATGGCTGATGTTGCTGCACCAGTACGGGTTGCTCAAGGCAAGTTTCCAACCGCACAACGACGCCAAACGGATGAGGACACTTACCCGTCATCGTGACACCCTCTCCCGTGAAGCCTCAAGCATGGTCCTGCGTATGCAGAAAGCCATGCAGCAGATGAATATAAAACTTACGCTTGTCCTGTCTGACATCACGGGAAAATCCGGCATACGTATCATCGAGGCCATTCTTGCAGGTGAACGTGACCCCAAGAAACTTGCGGAATTGGCTGACATCCAGTGCAAAACCCCGAAAGAGGAAATAGCCAAGGCACTTGAGGGCAACTGGGAAGAAGACCTCATGTTTGTCCTCAGACAAAACTATGATACTTTCAAACATTATTGTACCCAACTTGGCGAGTGCGATGCAGAACTGGAGAAACTCATGGAAAACTACCGTGCGGAGGTTGCCAAAGTGGAAGATACTTCATATAGCCCGGCAAAAAAACGCCGCGATTATAAAAAGACCAGGCATACCGTGAGCTTCGACGTGGAAAGGAAAGCATACGAAATGTGGGGAGTGAACGTTTTTGAGATACCGGGCATAAGCCACCTGACCGCACTTGAACTGATGAGTGAACTGGGGCACGACTTTACCCGGAAGTTCCCGTCTTCCAAACAGTTCTGCTGTTGGTGCAACATCTCACCGAACACCAAGATATCAGGAGGAAAAAGAATATCAAGCCACGTGCCACACCGTCGGAACAATGTCGGGTTGATTTTTAGAAGTATCGCTTCTTCGCTCGCCAATGCGAAGAACCAATTGGGGAACTTCTACCGCAGAATACGTTCACGGGCCGGAGGTAAAGCCGCAGTCATTGCCACTGCCCACAAGGTAGCCGAGATATTCTTTGCCATGGTTGCAAACCAAACAACTTATAATCCGGAAAGAGTAGGTATAGACGAGAAAGTATTACTCGAAAAACGGATTACAAGATACAAACGTGAATTAGAACGAATTACAGGCACACATATAGAAATTGGCAATGCATGTGTTCCATAGAAGAATAAGTGAGTGGATGGACAATCAGGACGTGTGCCGGATGCTGAACATCAGTCCCCGCACGTTGCAGACTCTGCGGGACAACGGTACGCTTGCCTACTCACAAATAAACCATAAGACGTATTACCGTCCCGAAGATGTGCAACGTATCGTTTCCGTTGTGGAGGATAGACGAAAAGAAGCGAGATTCAAAGGACGGACGATATAATCTCAGTGCAATAAATAAAGTATAATAACAATACCCACTAAATACAAAGTAACATGAACGAATTGATTAACAAAGACAACGAGTGGATAATCCACTTCATGGGCAGCCTTGACCGTCTGCTGGACAACTACGAGCGCCTGACCGCCAACTACCGCCCGACATTGGGCGGAGAACGTTTCTTCACAGACAAAGAGGTATCGGCACGGTTGAAAGTGAGCCGAAGAACACTTCAAGATTACCGCAATGAAGGACGGATAGCCTATATCCAATTGGGCGGTAAAATCCTTTACCGTGAATCGGACATAGAGAAGATGCTAACTGACGGCTACCGCTCCGCCTACCGACAGAAGGCAATCTGATTTTCTTGAAAGAGTGCAGTTTGCCGTCTGCCCTATAATTTGCGGTAGTAATGGACTTGACAGCAAAAAGAAAAAGGAACGGTTTACGGATGAAGCATCAAGATTCCGCTTCGTCTGTTAGCCGTTCCTTTTCTTTGTCTTCTGATTTCCCGTCAGTCGCTTGTTTCCGTTGCCGGATGCCTTTCGAGCGTATGGTCGGCAGAGGCAAGGTTTTCGGGCTGAATACGCTCCGCAGGAGGAAGATTCTGCCCGAAACGGCTTTGCCGCCTGACCTTGCCACTGCCATCAGTGCCATGCGCTACCTTTGCATCCGAGCATCGGGAACAGGTGACTGATGGGATGAACCTCAACTATACCATAGGTTGCTTCCTCTGCCACAAGATACAAACAATGTTATTGAGTTCTCTTTCTTGGTGGCGTAGATTTCATTTATCACAAACCGTCTGAACAAGATACTTTCTCTACTGCATATCCTGAATGCAATGGCTATAACCATTTCAAGATTATAAACATCATAACTGATACCATCTGGTTGCTTGATATATTTCATCGTATCACATTCGTTTAACTCCTTATTCCTATATATAGCATGAATCGCTTTACGAATGTCACAAGAGAATACTCCAAACAGGTCGGCGATTTCGAATTGTGTCATCCATACGGGTGCGGTCGGAATAGTGACCATACCCGCTTCACTGATTGTGATTATACCTCTATCCATAATATATTGCATTGACATTGTTTAGTTACTTTTGTTTGTCTTTTCGCCGGTAGATTGTTTCTTCCGGCGTTCCATCAGTTTGTCCATATCCTTTGAGATTTTGTCATCGGTTATACGTGCATATCCCTGTGTCGTCCGAATATTGGAGTGCCCCATCATCTTGGCGATACTCTCTATCGGTATATCCGCTGAAATAAGGAAAGTTCCGAAACTATGTCGGCTTTGGTGGTAGGACAAGTTATCCTCTTTGCCTATGATTACACCTAACTCATGAATTTCAAACCACAAGGCGTCACGGTTAGGAAGCGGAAATACGGGCTGTTCGTCATCGGCCGTGTTGTACAGCGACAATATCTGTTCCGCTATGGGATGCAGGGGTATGAACGCTTCCACCTTTGTCTTCTTGCGGTTGATACGGATATACCGTCTGCCCTCCGCATTCATCCCGATGTGGTGGGGATGCAACAACTGTATATCCACATACGCCAATCCCGTCAGACAGGAGAATATGAAAGCCCGTCTCGCCAACTCCAGCCTGTTGTCATACATCGGGGTGGAAAGTATCTTCTTGAACTCATCGCGGCTGATGTATCTGTGCTTTGCCTCCGGTTTGGTTTCATATTCCAACTCCTCGCAGGGATTCACTCGGATTATCTCCTTATCGACCGCCAGATACAACAGGCGGTTCAACCATCGCAGACAATGGTTGGTCTGAGATGCCCCGAAGTTCTTGCATCTTTTCAGATATGCCTTATAAGATTTGCCGAAGTCCTCTGTAACTTCTTCAAAACAGATGTCCTTTTTACCCGATGACACAATATAGTCTGTCAGGTACTTCTGGTAATACATTGAACTTCGATAGGAGGAGGTTGAATCTATTTCCTCGGAGTGTTTCTTTAACCGCTCCCGTTCCCATTCTCCCATTTGCAGGAGGGTAGTCGGATGAATGTTGTTTTGGATGATGTGGCTCTTCAACATCTCTGCACTGACTACACCTTGCGATTTCAGTATTTCCTCGTATGCTTCTGAAATGATCCGGAGATATTCCTGCAAGCGGTTGTTTTCCCTTGTGGACTTTATCTCGTTCTTCTTGCCATTCCAATCTTCGGGACGGCAATAGATACTTGTGCTTATGACAGTCTGTTTCCCGTCAATGGTTATGCGGCAGAGAACGGCGGTCGTACCGTCAGCCTTTACCTTGCTGCGGTTGATATAGGGTAACAGTGAAAATGTACTTCGCATATCGTTTGCTGTATTAAAGGGTAAGTTTGAAATCCTCGGTAGCTTTGATGAACCTGTCCATGTCCTCAAAGAGTTTTTTCTGACTGACACGGGCGTACACCTGAGTGGTGGAAATATCGGAATGCCCCAACATCCTACTGATGGTCTCAATCGGCACACCAGCTTCGAGCGTAATCAGCGAGGCGAAACTATGCCTCGCCTGGTGGTAGCACAGGTCATCCTTGATGCCTGCCAGTGCCGCCAACGCTTTCATGTGCCTTCTAAGATTGGGCCAGCGAAGTAAAGGGAACAAAGTTTCTCTGTCCTCACTGCTATACTTATTGATAAGCGCAATTGCTTCGGGCAATAGTTTTACACTGGCACGGAGTTCGTTTTTCTTTCTGCGGTATTTCAACCATAATGCCCCGTCCCCGTCTGTCTGCAAATTAGCATGGGTAATCGAAACGACATCCGCATAAGATACACCTGTGTAACATCCGAAGAGAAACATATCCCTTGCCAGCATATGGGATTTGCGGTATGCAGGTATTTCCACGTCACGGATTTTCTCAAACGATTCACGGCTCAATGCCCGTGGAGTCGTTTCCGTTTTCCTCGGCAGGGTGAAATGTTGGAAGTGGATTTTATCGGCATGTCCCTCTTTATAAGCTATACGGCAAATCTTCTTAAGTATGGCAAGATAATGTCTGGCAGTATCGATTGCCTGTCCTTTATCTTCCGTGACAAATGTCTGATAGTCGTGGATGAACTGTTCCGTCAGTTGCCCGAAAGCCAAATCCTTGACCTTGTACTGATGCTTGATGAACTCTCCGAGAGCCAGCCGCATATAGTGATAGCCGGGATAAGTACTTTTGGCACGGTCAATACCGATACGTGCCTTGATGTCATCACAGACAACATCGGTCATTTTCATAAGGGTCATCTGCGTTTCCATGCTACCTTGAAAAAGGTCTTTCACGTCGGTGGCATCGAAATCAATTTTGCGTTCCACAAGATTGTCGAATGCCATGTTTACCGCCAGTAGCAACTTGTCAATCTTGGCATTAGTCTCCACCGCCTCGCGGCTCTTTCCGTTCAGACGGCTTTCACGGGGATTCCACAATTCGGGAGTGCAGGACAACTTGCATCCGAACTGTGCCATCGTGCGGTTCACTGTAATTCTTCCCATTATCGGGGCTTTGCCCGACTTGCCCAGTCCGCTCTTTTTGAGGTAGAGCAACACCTTGAATTTTTCTACTTTCATACGCTTATATTTTTTAGTGCAAAATTACTTGCCGTATAAGCGTTCCTTGATATGCAAAACATTGTGTATGAGCGCAAACAAAACGGTGAGGATTTCTTTTCATTGCTTTCCGTTACCTGTTCTTGTTCCGGTAACTGCCCGGCTAACGGTCTGGTAACTGAACAACCTCAATATTACGTTGTCATTTGCATTTTCTCAATTTGGCAAAATACTGAAACAATGCTCATTTCAAACGGTTTACGTTTAATCTTCTTCTGTCTGCTTTTCCTTGCGTAGCCTATCACTTTCCAGTATAAAACACATACATATGCTACCAACTCAACAGACGATACAGTTCAGCAATTACAGTGATTTATATGATTTGATAGTCCCTCACGAAAATATTCTGCGCAGGATTAATGACCTTGTGGACTTCTCTTTCATTCAAAAAGAACTTATGGATAAATACAGCCATGACAATGGCCGTATGGCTGAAAGTCCTGTAATGATGTTCAAATATCTCCTGTTGAAGACTATTTATGATATATCCGATGTTGACGTTGTAGAGAGATCCCGTTATGATATGTCATTCAAGTATTTTCTTGGGATGAGTCCTGAAAACACGGATTTGATAAATCCCAGTTCACTGTGCAAGTTCCGTAAACTTAGACTAAAAGACAAGAATCTGCTGAATCTGCTGATTGGCAAAACTGTTGAAATTGCGATTGAGAAAGGAATAATCAAATCCCGTACTATAATCGTTGACGCCACCCATACAGGTTCGAGAAGCAATCCTTATTCCCCGGTTGATATATTGCGGCTTCGCTCGAAGCAATTGCGCAAATGCCTGTATGAATCGGACGAGGCAATCAAGAATACACTCCCTGAAAAGAACCCCGATGATGATTTGGAACACGAATTAGACTACACCAAAGATTTGCTGAATGTCGTATCTTCCAATCAGATGCTTGCAGAAGTTCCTAAAATCAAAGAGCGTCTCAACATGCTTAAGGAAGTACTTTCGGATATTGAGGATCATTATGTAACGTCCAAAGATAAGGATGCCAGAGTCGGCCATAAAAGCAAGGAATCCTCATTCTTCAGATACAAGACCCATATCGCAATGAGCGATGAACGTATTATAACGGCAGCAACAGTCACCTCCGGGGAGAAAGGAGACGGTCCGCAGCTTCAGGAACTTGTAGAACAAAGCCACGCTAACGGCATGGCCGTTGACACCATAGTCGGCGATACTGCATATTCGGGCAAAGACAACATCATACTTTCAAATGACAAAGAAAATGGTTTTGATCTGGTTGCCAAGTTAAATCCGACAATCAGCAATGGCACACGTAAGGAAGAAGGCCGGTTTGACTATAACAAGGATGCCGGAATGTTCGTATGTCCGGTAGGGCATATGGCAATAAGAAAAGCCCGGCAGGGAAAGAACCAGGCTCTGGTTTTCTTTTTTGATATTGAGAAATGCAGAACCTGTTCCAAGCGAAACGGGTGTTATAAAGAAGGTGCCAAAAGCAAGTCTTATGCCGTGCAGATTAAATCAGAGGAGCATCAGCGGCAAGCTGACTTTGAAAAGACGGAGGAGTTTAAAGCAAAGGCAAAAGTCAGATACAAGATAGAGGCAAAAAACGCAGAATTGAAGAATGTATTTGGATACGACCGCGCAGACCCGTATGGACTTGATTGTATGCGTATGCAAGGGGCAATGGTGATTTTTGCCGCAAATATAAAAAGAATCCTCCGATTGAGTTGAGGACAGCCCTTTATTATCCCAAAATAAGACTGTCACAGTTGTTTAGAGTCAATACAGGACCATATAACCGACCGACCAATCAATAAAAATTAGAGTTCGTCAAAACCTCGGATAAGGAATTGGCGAACTCTATTTTTTAGGTACTCTGTCGGGGACTGAATAGTGATGACTTTTTCAGTGCCCTCAACCACACCGGTGGTATTTTATCACCGACTGGAGCAGACAAATAAGCAACCGTCCCCGTTTCCCTATTTGCTGTGTCACCGATCCAAAGCATATCGCCGGCGATATGATGGCAACTGCTACCAAGTAATGACGGCTTCCGGTGATCCGTTAACGCCAAAGCATTTCCGCCATCCTTCACCGTCTTCTGTTTTACCAATGCCACAACCAGTTCCATTCCATACAGGCTCATGTCATCCGCTCAATACACTATCGCATAATAAAAGGGAACAGTCGATCCAATGAATAACGATCCGTATCATTTATTTCATTGGGAGAATAAATAGAATACAAATAATTATTCTTGATTAAATATACGAAATTACAATCTAAAGACAAATCTTGTAATAACAACTTATTTCCTTGTTTTGCCCATTTCCCTAAAGACAAATGAATCTTAGTTTTACCAACCAAATAATAAATCCGATAAGAAAAAGCTATATCCAAATCAATATGAACACATCCATTCTTATAATCTCCCAACTGCAATGGTATTTGATTTAAATTCAGGGCATTCAAATAAGAATTATTTTTCCTTATTTTTCTCTGACATTCTTTTTTCATATCCAACATTGAATAATTTTCAGAATAGTTAGACTTTCCCCGGTCAATAAAACATTTATTCTTCATAAAGTAATATCCTTTATTAACAAAAAGTTCCTTGCCCACTTTAGTCATCACCAAATCACATCCAGTCCGAATATCTTTAAATATGATCTTGTCTTCCTCAAATTCAATGACTCCAAAAGACAAAAACAAGATATACCTATCACAATCCCCATTTTCAACAATTGTAATATAATATTCATTTTTCTTATCAAATATCTCCAAATAACAAGATATGTCGATTTTCGGAAAAGGATTTTCTAATTCAAATTGACTAACAAGATAACGATCCATTCTTCAAAACTTAAAATTCAATTTAATAAAACCACATTGATTTAATTTTTCCTTGCAAACTATATGACTGGGGATAATATCCATATTGTTTTGCTATATTCATCACACTATTCGCCATTTGATATCGACCTGCATTCATATAAACTTGTGCCGTATATCTATAAGCGACACTTTCTGAAAAAGATTTAACATACTTACTCTTAAAAAAATGAGCATGATAAGAATGAGTTAATTCATGTCCAGCAACAGCTCTAAAGTCAACAATATCTCCCATCACATATTTATGAGAGATATGGATAGTACTCTTCCCTGTTGTATATCGATCTATATAACCAGACATTTTCACCCCCCTTACATCTACAAATTCTCCATTCTGAGACATGCCTATATTTCTCCCCGCTTTCGTTGTAATCTCTTTTATACCAAGATCTCCTTCCTTTATATTAAATTCCTCCAAATATCGACTTTTTAATATATCATCATTTACATCAGCAGAGATACTTGAATTATAATTTTCCGCTTGCTTCATAACATTTCCATCTGCCGATGTGCCAATAACAAATCCAGAGGTATTACGCCCATCCCAAAAACTATATCCTTTCGCCATATCCGAAAAACCACGGATCAACCCTCCAGAAACACCACCAAAAGCAGCAGCAAGACCTCCTCCTATCAGTCCCGCCTTCAAGCCTGCACCAAAACCAGCACCAGACAACCAGGCATTTCCAGAACAACCGACAAAACCTCCACTGAAACCACCAGCCAAACCAGAAAGGCTACCATTGATAAAACCTCCAGCTGTTATCGATCCGGCCACAGCACCTCCGGCCCAAGCACCAGCAGCACCCGATGCAGCACCGACAAACAGTCCCTTCAACATATCACCAGCCAATCCCCAGCCACCCTTGTCACTGGAAACCATTGCTGTACCCATACCGATCCAACCACCAATAATAGCTGCTACAAGTATAAAGCTTTCCCCATTAGGATCTTTATACGACAACGGATTATTCAACGCATACGAATATCCATTATAAGACTGTGTAAACTCCGGAATCTGGATAACTGGATCCGGACTTAGAAAACGTCCTAACACAGGATCATACAAACGCGCATTCATGTTGATCAAGCCGAACATTTCCAGATGTTCATGTCCTGTGAAACCACGATCGAACTTCATCTCCGGTAAATCGGAATAATTATCCCAATTCGTAGCATCGCGCCTAAGCCCCCAAGCATTAAAATTCAGTCGCTGCACTTCGTTTCCGGAAGCATTGGTTATCAACCAGGGAGATCCCAGGTGGTCGTTATGGAAATAATACATTCCGGCATCGGACGTTCCTTCCGTATAAACAGCCACAATCTGTCCATCGCCGTAAATATAGTAATTTTTACGGGTCGTCCCGCCTTTTTGGATTTCTTCATAGGGTCCACAGTAATATTTGGTAAATACGGTCGAACCATTCTGTACAAATTGGCTTTTCACACGACTATTCTCACCATTATAGGTCAGCGTATAAGTCTTATCCCCTTCGGAAAGTCGTACCGGCAAGCGGACACTGTTATAAGTCACGGATAAATCCAATTTCGGTAACACTTCATTGGAAGTGGGAGAAAGGCTGCTGATCGCATGCGGATGGGAAGCCTCATACTGATAGGTTCCGGCATCTGCCTTGAACAGGATATTGCCATTCTCATCATACTCAACCCCTGTTGTTAAACGGTTCATACTGTCGTAAGTAAAATTCTCGCTTTGGGAAGTGCTTTGCTCGTTGCGATTCATTATATTACCACGAGCATCTATATTTTGATAGCCGATATTCAATAAAGATGTCGTCTCCTTTGTAGCCTTTATTGATGTAGGAACCCCTATCGTATTATAAGCATAAATCCCTTGCATACCATTTCCCAGGGCAGTTGTCAGAACCTGACCTTTGGCATTTTCGTCATTTTTTTGCCAAACCGTTGTTTGGCTCGGCTGCCAGATTATTTTATACAAATCGCCATTGACATATTCGTATTTTATCGACTTCGAATTCGGGTAGGTCGTTGTTTCCAATTGTCCTTTACTATTGTAAACGTATGAAAACTGGAAAGAACGATTATCGACAGTCTCTATTTTAGAAGTTAACCGTCCGTAAGTACCATAGCGGAACTCTGTTTTGGCACCACCATAAGTGATCGAACCGACCTGTCCCTTATAAGTAGGGTCATATGCATAAGAAAAAGTTTCCGTCCCTCTTTTATACGACTGGAGCCGACCACTATTTTCATAAGTATACTCTTCAACCTCTCCGCGAGCATCCGTTTGCTTCTTCAGATTCCCCCAACCGTCATATTCATACAAGATAGTTCCGGCATTGGGGTCTACCAACTTCGTACGCCTGCCTAACAAATCATATTCCATTGAATAAACGGCCGAGCCGCAAACGACCTTGGCGACATCACCCGTAGGTCCATAAGTATAGGTTATTTTACCACCCGGATCGGTTACAGTCTTCAATTTACCACCGGCATCCGTTTCCCGAACAGTCGTATATCCTTTTGTTCCATCAACAATAGTCGTCTGGTTTCCTGAATAATTATATGAGATCGTACCTAATGGTGTTATCTGTTTGCTGATCCGGCCATAGTCGTCATATTGGCTTGTGTGGTATTGGACAGAAGATGATGCTCCACCGGAAAAATACGGTTCAGACACTTTGATGGCACGCCCTTGCGCATCATACGATGTTGTCGTGTACACCTCTTTACCGGAAAAGTTTTTATGACTCGTTTGGATTTCCCGTCCCATAGCGTCATACCAAGTCTTCACAACCTGACCGTCTCCCGTTGTTTCAGTACGCAAAACCATCGAGTTTGCAGGGCTGCCATTGCTCCAAGTCCAACCGGTAGATATGGAATTATCGGAAGCCGAACTTTGAGACATCGTTTTTATTTTTCCAAACCCGTCATAGGTATAAGAGGTTACATCCCCGTTTATATCTGTCTTGGAAGACAGTAACCCCGAGACAGGATCATAAACAGAAGTCGTAACCTGCCCTAACACATCCTTGTGCGTTTTTACGAACCGTCCGTTTTCATACGTATAAGATTCAGATCGAGATACATTTCCTACTGTCACAGTTTTAGTTAATACATTCCCAAATGTATCATAAGCATAAGTAGTTACCGATTTATAAGCAGCCTGATTCGGTTCGACTGTTTGCGTTTGCAACAACCCGTTTGTATTATTATACACATAATCGACTGTATTTGTTAACGAATTTCCTCCCACCGTGCTAGCACTCACACTTCTGGTCAACAAACCAATCATCCAGTCCGTCGTATTATTACTATAAGTATTCGTAACTTTCTGCACATCTCCATTCCCATAAGTAACCGTCTGCATCAATACATTACCATATTTATCATAGGCATAATCCATTGAAACCGACTGAATCAGTTTGTTTGCGGTCGGCTCATAGATTTGCTCTTTGGATGATGTGGCCTGATAAGCAAAAGTTCCAAATACATCCTCCAATTTCACCAATGTATTCGTATAATCAGATTGCATCAATTTCCGATTTGTCGGGACATGCACCTTTTCCACATTTTTTATAGCAGCCTGACAATAGGTATCAGAAAATTCTTGTGTAATAGTTGTTTTTACCGAAGTACTTTGATCGTTCATGATCGTCTTCGTAAAGCCTAAAAAGCCACGTCCTCGTTTAAAGACTTTTGCATTTTCATAATTGTATGAAATCGTGTTCATTCCTCCGATACCGTTACTGACACTTACACTTGAAACCAGCTTAAATGGTGCAGTAAAAGACATACAGTCATAATCAGAAACATCGGCCGAGCCTCCAACTGGCAATGTTTTCGCATAGACGGAAGAATCGGCCATTTTTTTATAAGAGACAGTAGTCACATTACCATGTGAATCCGTTACAGTTTTCAACAAATTGGATAAATCGGCCTTCGGCATATACAATTGGTATCCTTTCCAGGTAAAAGGTGCTGAAACGACTAAAAATCCCAATTTGCCATCTCCTCTCGTGTCTATAGGATAAAAATTCCATTTGTCGGATCCATACGTGGTAACACTCGCATATTCCTTAAAGTTACGGCCATTATCATATCCGATAAAGCATTTGAGAGCGCTTAATTGATTTGATGTTTTATCAACCGCAAAAAAATCATCGCAACCATCGCCATTCAGATCACACACATATATATCCTTAGAATATGCCGCGAATTTTTTAGGGAAATAATATCTCTCAAATTCAGCCCCGGTCGACAACAGAGTCAACCATTCACTCCATTCCGTATTATTCCAACCAGTCAACAACAAATCGATTTTCCGGTCACCATTGAAATCTCCGAAGCAGATCTTGTGTTTTTTCGTTGGCAAGCTTCCGGTACGGGTTCGATACATAGAACCATTCCCGCTATTATCCAAGTAATCATAGCCATCATCCCGCAAATTCATAATCTCGGCCAGTCCGTCACCATCAAAATCCCAAACCTCGACTTGATCCCAATTCATCTCCGACAGGATTCGCCCGGTCGAAGTTGTTTTAAATGCAGTCATAGTTCCGGAAGAATAGCCTGACATATATATTTTATAATCTTCAGATCCGTTTTTACTTGTATAATAGATGAACAAGTCCATTGCTCCGTCACCATTAAAATCTGCAACCCGGACACTATGAGGACGAGATTCGGTAGTAATGGCAGGACCTGCCTTAAAACCACTTCCCGTTCCATAATAAATAAAATAATTATAGTAAGTGACAGAAGCAAGACTTACTTCAGAGTCACTCGATAATGAATCTCCTGAAACAGCAGGTATTTCTTCTTCATCAGCAAAACTTTTAGAAACGGTCTCCCGGCAAGCCAAAAAATCAGTAATTCCATCTCCATTAAAATCACCTGCTACCGGTTCTTTATATCTTTCCGGAAGAGTCCCGCTTCCGAAATAAGATAATTTATTTCCATCCGTATCTGCACAAAACAATTTCCAACCAGTCCAATCGGCATCCTCCATAGGCGTAGCCAAAAGATCTGTCCTCCCATCGCCATTGTAATCCCCTAAAGAGATATAAGCTTTGTTTATATAGTTCTGAGCATTAGTCGATTGATCATGAATAACCTCTTCATGTGTATAATCCGTATTCTTATACCAATCGAACACAATCGGTTTCAGGACTTCATTATTAAGGCCAGTCACTGTTATTTTAGATAAAAGATAGGTGAAATCATTTCCATCATAATTATAAGTCATGGAGTATTTACGATATAACGATGCACCATAATAAACACCGATTTCACTTAACAGTTTGCTTTCTTTAAATTTGCTACCCTGAATATAATTCAAATTAACATCATAGTTCCGGCTTGTATAAACAAATTTAACTGTACAATAAGGCATACTGCCTGCATTTCCGGTATAATCAATCTGTTTCAAACGAATTTCTCCATTCGTTTCATCTTTATCGTAAGTATATGTGTAGTAATTACCGACACGATCCCTCACCTTGCTTAACATCCAGAACGCAACCTGATCCGTGTGAGGAGATTGTGCACATAATCGGGAATCCGTAGTATTCCCATATTCCATAATCAAACCATCTTTTGTCCGCACTTCAAAATGAGCAGAAGATGTATTCGGTGAAAATATCTTTATTTGTGAATAAGGATTTATCTCTGTCCTGTATTGCTGTGTCATCCCGTCATATATCAAACGATTTCCATCGAGCATATATTTGTCCGTATCATCAAACTCTATATCGCTAATATATCCACTATGAAATACAGTCGAATTAACCCTTGTGATGGAAGAGATAGCCGAAAGAGAAAAACCCTTTCCCATAACTCCATCTCCGGAAAAACTATTATAGACAATAGATACATCAGGTTTAACTCCTGCCGTACCAGAAGGTAAATCAACCGGAATATTGTAGGTAGCATTGCCGACAGGACCAATATCGAAAGAACCGGAGATATTCGATGTATTCTGAGACATCCCACATACAGAAACGACCCAAAATAACAGTATGCATATTATATGTTTATTCATAATTTATATCAATCTTTTATTGAACAGCCTGTGTCTGCCTCAAAATTCTATTTCCTGCCGCATCATAAGAAAATTTAAAGATCAAAGGTTCTTCTTTCTCATTAATACTAAGAATTCCCCCTTGAACCACTTCAAACGCTCCATAAAGAACCACATAGTCTGGAGCCGTAAGCGTTAAATTTCCCACATCAGAAACCGTCACACCACGCACGATAAGAGAATCACAACCTGCTATGGTACGCGAAGATGAGACTGTTTGATTTTCAAAAACACTCACGCATGAACGAGCAGAATAAACTCGTGTGGTATCTTCCGGTTCCACTGCCTCTATCGAATTTGAAAAACAAAACAGTAAAAACAATAAAAAACAGGCATTGATAAATATATTTTTCTTCATACCGATCTTACATTATTATTCAAAGTCAATCGTTCTAATTAATAAACTTTTTCAATATATCAGCTTTCTTATTGTCAACAAAAAGCGTATAGACGAATGTCCCAAGCCCTATCTCCGACGGATTGATTTCAACAATGCTGTTGTTGCCAGTCAAGACGACTTTTTTCAACAATTTCCCAGAAATATCAAAGATTTTCAGATCGGCGGTATTATAAGTTGACGGCAATGTATAAGAAACGGAAGCACCTGCCCTGTTAAATAGTTTCGCTCCCTCGACCACGCTCACCTCTTCATTGGATGTGGACCGAAACATGGATTTTGTTTCAGCCGGTAAAAGACTTTGCAGTGTTTCGATCTCTTTCTGCTGATCTTGAATAGTTTGTTGCATTTGCTTTAAGCTTTCCACTATCAGGGGAATAAAGCCGGTATAGTCAATCGACATGATTCCTTTTTCGTTTGTTTGAACCAGTTCAGGTAAAACCTTTTGGATATCCTGAGCAAGAAAACCGATCCGCCTACGGTTGGCTTCCGCAGCTTCCCGTTGATCTATTTCTTGTTGGAGACGCTGATATTCTACATCCTTTGCTGTCACAGCAGTATTATCAGTTGAAGAAGTAGCACCAGATATTGATATCTCAGAGTTTGACGTTCCTGAAAATACAGCCTCTTCGGGTTCACGGGCTTCCTGAATTTCAGACAAACGATAAGTATAAGATACCCCATCTATTTGAGAAAGTGTTCCCAATGGATCTTCTATCGATTGAATATTATCCTTTAACCGGACATCCGAAGTGATGTTGACACCGTTCACCACAAGGTTTGTATTAAAAACGAAATTACTATTTGAAGCAGGATTGTAATAAGCTATCACCTTATTGGCATAACCGGTAGCTGTCAGAAAAACACCTAATTTCCCATGTAACCAAAGCTGATCGCTATCTGTCGTTCCATACTCGCCAAGAAAAACATTTAAAGACTGATTCTGATATCTTCCGAAATCACCAAAAGGCATTTTTGCACCAGCATGCATATCCCCATATTTTCCCAACACTTGAAAAGTCATAATATTGTCATAATCTTGATTCGGCATAAATGTCCCCGCCTGCACACGTCCATCCGACAGAACCCGTAACTGGGCATTAACATTGGTAAATAAACTTGCTAAAATCAAACACGAAAAAATTTTTATTGCCTTCATAACTTTCCTAATTAATATTAACACTCTCTTTGTCATTATATCATTTAGATTCAATCGAATCACAAACCTCGCCCCAATACCATTTACCTGTATTTGAATCATACACCCATTTACCACCGCTTCTACTGTGATTACTTTCGCCACCAATTATGACATTCATCTCTGATTTAGATAACTTTTTTAATTTACTCATCTCTTTTTAGTATTAAAATTTATGCAAATGACAACTTAAAGTAAGAACAGCAACATAATAAAAACATCATATTTTTCATAATACACGTATTTTTTATGGCTTTGTCGAACTAAGAACAACAATTATTATGAACCGAACAATACTCATATCCGCTATCGGAATGCTAACACTAACCCGTTGGCGGAATTAAATTGATAAAATATTCATGTATAAAAAGTTGTGCATACTTCTGGTATTTAGAAAATTAAAGGTTACCAAACTTTTAATAGACAAATATTATACGCAATATTCGCAAAATTTCTAAACATATGCAAGCAAGTAGCCGGTAATTTAGTCAATGAATTAGGTAATGTGCCAAGAAGAGGGGTGGTTCCAAGATTCTCAGACCTGAAATGGTGGCATTGAATATGACATCGGAAGCTGTTGGCATTGACAGTGAGTCATTGTTGTTTGCAAAGTTGCAGGAACATAAGTTTGAGATTCCCAATCTTATATCCCGCAGACTATACAATGACAGGCGTAAAATCACTTCATCCCTATGCAATACAATCCGTGAAAGAATGGCCAAAGAAATCGACGGAGACGAAGATTGTTTCTGCATTGACTCTAAGCCGATAGAAGTATGCCGTTTTTCCCGTTCCAAGCATTGTAGTATGGGGAAGAAGAATTTTGAGAAAGCACCGTCAATCGGATACTGCGCATCACAAGGAGTATATTATTACGGATATAAACTCCACGCGGTCCGCGGATTAAGTGGAGTCATCCATTCCTTTGACCTTACCAAGGCAAGTGTGCATGACATTCATTACCTGAAATAATTGAACCTGTTACTATATGGCAACCATTTGTTATCACGAATGTTAAAGTACGTTCTAATCCAGTAGATTTTAGACTGTTATGTTTTGATTTTAAAAATAATAACCTATTTTTGCAAGTACATAATCATTAACCAAATATAAAATATGAAAAAAGCGGATTTAATTAAGGGCATCGCCCAAAAAGCTGGTATTACAAACGAACAGGCACAAAATGCCTTGGAAGCAACACTTGATCTTATCAAACAATCTGTAGTGGAGCAAGAAGACAGAATCACATTGCATGGATTCGGAACATTCGCTCCGAGCGTGCGTAAAGCCCGTACAGGTATTAACCTTGCAACAAAAGAAAAGGTTGAAATCCCGGAATGCAAAGTTGTTAAGTTCAAAGCAAGCAAAGACGCTTGGTTCTAAGAACTGGCTTCGCCTTTTTCCGGAAGGATGACTTTCAATGTTCATCAGCTTAAGCTGAAACCGACTGTGGAAACCCATCCATTTCATAATAGTAGATTTTTAATTTTGTAACCATATAGCTGCATTCATAGTGGCTATATGGTTTTTTAAAATGGACATGTATGAAAAAGAAATACCAAATCCTTAGCATGGCACTTTTGCTATCCGATTCCTTATTCGCCCACAGCAATATTTCAAACGCTCATATGGGAATGATAGACATAGCCGATAAAGTGCATGATTCTACTCCGTTCAAAGGTAAGATAAACAAGGTATACAAAGCGGTGGAAGATGGAGATTTCCTTAAGGCAAAAAACCTAATGAAGGAAATAAGCCAAAAGGATCACTGGGAATTATATCCAGTGTATGAACTTGCCGACTGCTATCTGCGTACACAAACATCAACCGGTGAATACAGCCCTACCACTGCATACCGTAACCTTCTGAAGATTACCTCCAGAGGAGAAAGACTGACAGAAGCCGATGCTTATCTGTTTGATTTTGGATTGTCTATCAGCAAAATACTGGAACGTATCGAGCACTGCATGTATGATGATGCTGCCAAAGAGAACACCCTGCAGTCTCTTGACAGCTTTATCCGGGAAATAAAGAATGACAACCTCCGGCAGAAAGCAGAGACCCTACGACGCGAAGCCGCATACACTGCCCTGCAGGACGAGCTAGACGTGTATAACTGTGAGAAGTTCCTCGAACGGTACCCGACCGGGAAATACACCAATGAGGTAAAGGACATCCGCGACAGGCTGGCATATGAATCAATTGGCGAAAACATCGTCCAGCTGCAGGAGTATGTGAAGAAATACCCGAACTCCAAATATGTTCCGGATGCGAAGGTGCGGATCGAGCAGTTCAACCTACCCGTATTCACAGTATCACAAGCCAAACAGATTGCAAGTGCACAGCTACCTGGCAAGAAGATACTGGAGGTTTTCCCTTTCTCGAATTCAGCAAGGGGAAACGACCAAATTATCTGCGTGGCGAACTGTATGAATGACGATCAACAGGTGGACGCAAACGGCACATTTATGGTACTGATGCACCTGAAGGACATCAACGCGATGAAATACCTGACATTTACCTGCGACGGCAACACTAATCTGCGTTCGCATTCCATAGACGTCGTGGACAAACAACGAATCGGAGAGACAACGTATATCATCCTCTGCTACCGGAATTTCTCTTACGGTGCTGAATGCCGGGATTGCGTCGAACGGGTTTACGCCATTTACAATCCGGACAACATGACCTTACACAAGGTGGTGTATTCAGGAAAGGATTCCTTTGCCCCGGACGGGACACTGCATAGAATCGAAGGTGAATGGCTCCCCATGGAGGACAACACCTACACACAATGGCTCAAGAACTATGCGGAAAAGCAGCTAAAGCCATACGTTAAATAACAGATTCTATCTGTTTGGAAATCAGCAGACATATTTCATTCTAAAATCTTTCTTTTGTTCACCGGGCCGCCAGATCTTGCCATCTGACGGCCTTTTCAATTGTCCTTCCGACAAAGACGGCGGCTACCGGTGTCAGGCCGGCATCACGAAGCAGGGAGGCAACACTCAGAACGGTCATTCCGGTAGTAAGCAGGTCATCCAACAGGACAATCTTTTTCCCCTTCAGCATACGTTTGTCAAGCATAAAGTCTTCCGTTCCCATGGGACGGCGTCTGCCGGTGAGATGAACGGGTTCCCGCGAGACTGGGATCAACGTACCAAACCCATCGGTCCAGTTCATACGTGTGCTCAAATCACTGCTCAATCGCCGGTAACGGATCTCTGTCCGTTCCCAATTACTCGCCGGCATACACAACAGCGTGTAACCACCCTTTTCAAGGCCGAGCCGCTCAAACAACGCACAAATTTCATTTTCCAAACCGGGCACATACTCACCTCTTTTAAAATTATACAGCTTCTCTCCTATCATTCGATCTTCCTCCAACAGCTGACGATCCTTGGGCAGATAGGGATACAAATAAGCCATCGTAATGCCAAACAGATGAAAGGGTTTTCCCGGAGGATAACAGCACTCGGTAGTGAACAACGCAATACGACGCTCAAGAAGGTCATCCAAATGACAACCACAAGCGACCGACTCCAGCAACAAGGCGTCAAGCGACTCATTTTTGAGCGTTCGACGCTCAAAAATCCAACGCACAGCCTTCTCAAGAGCCTTCCGGGCACGAAGTTCCTTGCCCGCATTATTCCACATCCGCAAACGGTACACAACTCCGGCGAACGCAATTCCGAAGCAGAATCCTGTTATCGCAACAATCCACATATCTTAAACCCTTGCTTTAAATAAACGACATCTTTCCTCTTACTTACAGGATTTTGACTCAGACATGTTCCGGAGCTAACCAAATTGTCCGGCACAAATACCTGCATCTTGTTGGCAATAGCGGACTCAAACATCGTGTCGGACTGACCTTCAGACAACGTATAATAGGTAATCACATTCGGGGAAAACCCGGCAACATGAAGCAATGTCTTAATCACGACTGGCTTGGACTGCTTGACACCGGGAGGATTGACTGTCACAAGCAACCCGTCCGCTTCCATGACATCACATAGTATGTCCGCATAGGGATTGTCGGCATCCAGCAGAAATCCGTCCAGACCGCCTGGCAACAACAATACAGGAATGATACCACAGTTCATACAATGCCGTACCAGCTTCCTGCACATAAAGTTAGTTACAGGTATCAGAGGTAACGCTCCGATATCTTTCAGCCCCTGTATAATACCTTCTGTCAGACTTTCGTCATTTTCAGAGAATGCCTGAGAGACTACCATAGAGAGGCGGATCTTTAGCAGCAAATCCACATTACCCTTACAAAACAGATACGGGGGATGGATAACATGATGCTTGATATCCAAAAGCGAAAAGAAACCATTTGGATACACCTTGTCAAAAGGACTCACACAACCGCACTCCAACATATCCAGCATATCAAATGCAGTCTTGACATCTTCCGCAGCATCCATCACTCTCTTCCGGGTCACTTTCGCCAGCTTGGGGATTCCGGCTTCCTTGCTATACCAGACAAGCATATCTGCCACGGCTGAAGCTTTCCTGAAATCAAGATTCCCCTTCAAGGCAAATGCCTCAAAGTCTGTCAAGGCGCCTTTTTTCTCCAAACCCAACAACCTCAATAAATATTGCTGTTTGATATTCATTTTCATAGCTATGTCCTTTGGTTTTATTCTCTCATGCAAAATAAATCTAAAAACAAGAATTATCCAAAAGATAATTTGCTCATTTAACACATTGAACGTAACTTTGTTATAGAATAACGATAAATTATATTTTATATGACAAAAGCAGAAATTGTAAAGTCTATCAGCGAAAGCACTGGAGTTGACAAACAAGCCTCAATGGCCGTGGTTGAATCATTCATGGAAATCGTCAAAGAATCACTAGCAAAGGATGAAAATGTTTATCTGCGCGGCTTCGGTTCATTCATCTGTAAGGAGAGAAAAACCAAAACAGCACGCAATATATCCAAGAACACAACCATTATCATTCCCGCACACAAAATACCGGCTTTCAAACCGGCCAAGGAATTTGTCAAGACTATTTCGAAACTCGAACTCGACTAAGACTACAACATTAAGGTTACAAATAAGAAAGGGGGATTCATTCTTCCCTTATAGAACTTCGCATTTTAAAACTCCTAAATCTTCAGTTTAGGGGATGAAAAATGCGGTATAGCGCAGCTATCCTTGGTTTTCAATGTACTTCTTGATAGTTTTCTGACTGACATTTTGGACTGATGACACAAAGTAACCATCTGTCCAAAATGTGTTTTCCCTGTAAAATATATGTCTAAGGTAATTTTCATGCTTCTTACAAATGGCGGTTGTTGACATCTACTTGAGTCTTCTTACAATTTGCAGCGGAGATAGTTTTGGTTCACCGCATATCATCATGTGTATATGGTCTTTGTCTGTTTCCATGACCTCAATATCAAAATAGGAAAAGTTTGATATCTTCTGCATGATTTGCTTCATGTCATATTCCACTGCTCCAATTAGTAACTTCTTTCTGTATTTGCATACCGGTATCATGTGGTACTTGATGAGAAATTTCGAGTGGTCCTTTGAAATGTATTCTTTCTGTATCATTGTTTCGTTTGAAATCGTTAGATTTGCAGTATGTTACGAGCCTACAAGTATAGAATCTATCCGACAGATGAGCAAAAGGTTTTGTTTGCAAAGACTTTTGGCTGTTGTCGTTTTGTCTATAATTGGGCGTTGAATATGAAAATAACGGCATACAAGGAGCGGAAGGAAACGCTCGGCAACGTATATCTGACCAATCTGATGAAGAGTGAGCTGAAAGCGGAGCATGAATGGCTCTCGGAAGTAAACTCACAATCCTTGCAGAGTGCTTTGCGCAATCTCGATACCGCCTACACCAACTTTTTCCGTAATACCAAGGCGGTCGGCTTTCCACGCTTCAAATCCCGTAAGGATAGGCAGAGCTTCCTTTGTCCACAGCATTGCCGTGTGGATTTTAAGAAAGAAACAATCACAATCCCAAAGGCGAAAGATATTCCTGCCGTACTGCATCGTAACTTCAAAGGGACGGTAAAGACCGTTACCGTCAGTATGACACCTTCAGGCAAATACTTTGCATCTGTATTGGTTGATACGGCCATTCAGGTACTCCCGCCAATCCGCGTACAGGTTGATACGGCTTTGGGGATTGATCTGGGTATCAAATCGCTCGCCGTATGTTCTGACGGACGCACGTTTGACAACCCGAAGAACTTGCAGAAAAGCCTTGGCCGCCTGAAACTGTTGCAAAAGCGGTTGAGCCGCAAACAGAAAGGTTCTTCAAACCGAAACAAGGCTCGCATTAGAGTGGCCAGGTTGCAGGAATACATAGCCAACAGCCGTAAGGACAACCTTCACAAAATTACCCATGCGCTTACGCACGACAGCCAAGTGCGTACCATCTGCATGGAGGATTTGAATGTGAAAGGAATGCAGCGTAACCATCACTTGGCACAAGCCGTAGGTGATGCGTCTTTCGGGATGTTCCTCACGCTGCTTGAATACAAATGCAGCTGGTATGGCGTAAACCTCATTAAGACAGGCCGCTTTGCCCCAAGCTCAAAGACCTGTGGCAAATGCGGCCATGTGTATAAAGGATTGAAATTAAGCGAGCGCAGTTGGACTTGCCCCAAATGTGGTACACACCACGACCGGGACTTCAATGCAGCTTGCAACATAAAGGAATTTGGCTTGAAAGCCCTACCCACGGAGCGTGGGAAAGTCAAGCCTGTGGACTGTCCTCTTGTGGATGACCGACCTCGTGTCCTAAAAAGCAATGGCAGGAAGAAGCAGGAAAAGAAAGGAGGTATTGGTTTCTCCGAAGCCGCTAAATAGTTAGTTTAACGGTAGTTCACTTGTATCCCGACATATCATCTACCTCCGACTGACACCGTCGAAAACAATCTCCTCCTACTTTACCCAAAGTATAGGGTCGGAACATACAGCCATTTCTTTATAATGGAATAAATATATGCCTTTGAATAGGACCGGAAGCCATATCATAAGGAAATCACATTGCATCAGGACATCGGAATGGAATTGAAGGGGGATCATGAGTCAAGGATTGCCGAACCGTTGGGATGGTTGGATGTGTTAGAGAATATGACATTGGGGCGGCTTGGGATTGTGGATGCGCGTTTTTTGTGAGGTTGAGCATGATTTTGGTTGGGTTTGCGTTTATCTGGGCATGTCCAGCTGGCTGTATGTTGGTTGGTATTGCTATCGGTTTGTGGATTTGGCAGGTATTTTTGGGGTATTTGGCTGGGCCAATTGATTTTACAATCAATTCACGTCACCGAGAAATGGGTTGCGTTTACACTCTGGCTGTTTATAGTGTTTCATAACACATCATCATTATTCAGAGATATTTGGCAAGCCAATTGATTTGCAATCAATTCACGATACCCGTGAAATAGATCAGACACATGTTCCTGCTGCTGTTGTTATTGTTGTTACATCTAGTCATTTTTCTGTGACAGGTCTTTTCTGATTGAAGGGGACTGTGTAGTTTGGCTTGATGCCGATAGGCGGTGCCTATTCACGAATAACGAGATTCGAGAAACATACAATTGTTTTCATGAATGTTATTTATTTGTAATTATTCGGCTTCTATGAAGAGGTTATGGCCATGATTGCAAAGTATTTAGTACTTTTATACAAAAACTGAAAAACCGAAAGATTATGATAAATACAGATTTCCTTATTCCCGTACCGGCATCCGATTTACGTATAGGCGACAAAGTTTACCTGGGTGAAGAGCGCTTCGGCAAGCTGTTCACCTGTATCTCTGTATCACCGGTTATCGTATCTGATAGAGTCTCACACACTGAATGGACACTGAAGCCGGAGGAACAAGCATACATGCCAGATCCCGTCATCCAGTTCGTCTATGAGTATATTAATCATTATGAGACGGATCCGGACTATATTGAGCTGTCCAGGCTGATGGCAGTACTCAACGCATCCGACTTAAATGAACAAATAACGGATCCGGAGGTCATCGACAACATGCGAGTAAAAATGAGATATCTATACGGCAGACTATTTATCAAAGCCAGAGCATCAGCTTTCAAATAGCATTCCCAATGACATACCATATTTCACGAAGGTGTGTCAAAACTCATTTTTTGAAAATATGAACTTATAATTTGAAATTTGAGCATCTTGAAAGACTAAAGAAAGGGCCGTATCATTACTCAATACAGAGTTTGATACGACCCTTTTAAATATTATAGTTATAATCTGTAACTTTGAGGAGTAGTCATTTTAGTTTTGACACAGCCCCAAGATTATTTACATCAGATATCCACTAACTCAGTTCCCGGTGTTTTGCTGCAATGGAAAAGCTATGATTCTTCTGGATTGCAGGTCATAAGCCCAATGCATTCTGCCTTGATAACGGACATACTCTGCCGAGATGATCAAATGGCCATTGACAACAGAAAAGGACGGGTACACATTGTCATCACAATATACGTCAGGCAAAGTCACAGGAGATTTTTGCTCTTTAGGTGTAACTTCATCCGGATCAGCGACGTCATCCTTGAGAAGATCACTTTTAGAAAAAGGATAAAGCAACCTGTATCTTGGATTCTTATTGGAGGCGATGTAATGTGACTCTCTGCTGTCATAAAGATAGACAACCGTGTCTGATTCCATAATCCATAAAACGGCATCCTTCACTTTCACCATCCTAGAGTCAAAGATATGCCTATGTTCCTGGAACAGCAAGCATTGAATGCCACGGGCAGCATCATACATTTGGAAGTTAAGCATCTTGCGGTGCTCACCCGTTGAGTCTCTCGTCAGCTCCAAAACAGGGATGACCATCAAATCCTTGAATCCAAACATCTCGCCTTGGACAGTATCGGTATACAACACAACTTTCTCTTTATTCAAGACTTGGTTGACTTCCTCTAACCGGTTTCTCCAGGCTGCCCACCTTGTCTCGCCATTGGATTCAATGACAACTCCCTCTATGATACCCAGAGTAAAAAAGACAACCAACACACAAACACAGGTTCCTACAACAATGAAGAACATCTTTTCTGTAAATAACTTTTTAAACAAACTCATATAACTACTGATTAAAATTGATTTCGGATCTATATACCGGATTGCCAAAAAGGTAAACACACAAAAAAAGATCCCCATTACTGTTTACTTTTTCGGTGATCTGGTATAGAGAGTAAAACAGAATTGTCGAACTGTAAAATCAGGAATCATGAAATCAGAAGTCATTATTGTATTGAAACGTTGGGAACACTCTTTGTCAAAGTACGGAAAACTGGACCGGTATAACCTGGAGACCGAAATGGATATCATAGACAGATACATCAGGAAGAACTGAACACGCAAGACTGAACTAACTAGCCGGCTGTCCGTCTGCAGAAGTTTGGCCCTTGGGAATGATCCTTCCAAGAACGCACACTTCCGTTCTACCATCAACTCACTGCTGAACAAGATAGCGGATAAATGGAAGAAGAGAAACGACATAGGACAGCACAAACGTTTCAAGTAAGAGACAAGAGTCCTGTTCAACGAACGGATAAAGTTTAAAAACGGCACTCCGTTACGGAATCTGGACGTAACCATCGAGGACAGCCAAAGCGCACGCAAGATACGCCGGATCGTCGAGAAGCGGATGTGTCAGGCATATTTCCGTCAGCACAGAGAGGACTTCCGGCAGAACGGGAACATGGACCGTCATCTGATGTCCCGCGCCACTTCATTCCAACTGTTCAATATCGGCCAAATAGACGATATCAAATACCAGAAAAGGGAACACTCAAGCCACTGGAAAAAAAAGTATGATCCGGTTACCGGAAAAATAGTGTTCAAAAAGAAGGTTGGTTATGACTCATACAACGAAGCGGTTATGGCCGTCAAAAAAGTAAAAAAGGACCAACCATGGGATAAAGTCAATTGGGGAATCTACGTCTGTCCCAAATGCGGGAAATATCATATCGGACACCAACACCTCGGCAATAATCCCAAACCAATAGTAGAAGCAGACATCAAGCCGGAAGAACTGCTATTGCACGTGGGCTGAGTCTGAAAACCAATTGAATTAAAGTAACACAACAAGTAAACGGCATATGATAAAGATTATAAATGATTTATTCAAGAGATTCATAACGGGTTTAAGCGGTGATATAGTAGACACAAGTGATGAAAGCTTAGGGAAAGACTCCCCTAATCATGACGGACAAGTATCGGAAACGGAGTACGCAGGACTTGAGCCAAATTTCTCTTTGGACACTCTCAAAGACATAAAAAAGAAAGTTTATCTCTCTGAGATCACTTCTTTCCCCTGAAGAGTTTCAGCTATCACACTATGATTTGCCAATTGTTCTGGGGAAGGGTGATGATGACAGCGTCTGCCTGTTTGAGCTCCACAAACGACCTGTAAAGATAATCTATGGAAAGGCAAACACAGGGGAAACGATACTGGTTGATTCCATGATTACATCCATATTATATGAGAAAAGTTCAAAAGAGGTCATAATAATCATGATTGACCCAAAGGAACAGTTGTGCTATGGTTCACTCTTGCATGAACCGTCCAGACAACAAGACTATGCCAACAGTTCTGATAGAGGAATGGAGCTATTGTCATTGCTACTGGAAGAACGGGATGAACAGGCAAGGTTGCTTGTCGAGAGCAACCAAAGAAACATGGATGAATACAACAAACTCCAATCATAGAACAAATAGAAGCATAGTAAGGTACAATAACAACCCTCTCTCACATATGCATTTTCTAAGAGGATAGATGAATCGATTGGGGTTCCGGATCATCTATCCTTTTTTACTCTAAATGAATAATCAGTTCCATGAATTCAGAGTTTTGATATTTTATAGTTTTAGGTAATTATATGTTTGGACAATTAGTTACCTGTATTATTAGATTATTGTAATTTTATATTTTTAAAATAGCAAGGAATATAATGAAAAACACATCAAAAAATATGAGCTTTCCGTATTTATTTGAAATACAAGAAAAATAATCAAATCATCTTTTGACAGTTATAAGGGAAATGAGTATATTTCCTCTATATATAAAATGACGTGAGTTTATTTTTTATTAGATACGCTTATAAATTCCAATTCTTATATAAGTTTGCATAACCATAGATTGAAGTGCACTTGGTGATTACGGTCGCCATACTGCACTATTATAAATGGTACCGTTTCATGCATATATTGATTGCGACTAAGATTGAGGGAACCGCCTGACGTGGCGTTTTTTTATTATCTTTTCCCACGGAAACCGATACACGGCTTCCTCCTTTATACCAACAGCTAGTCTTATCCGCTTCATTGGCAAAGTCGGGACCCACCCTGCCGGATATATACTGATTAAGTATCTTTTCTATCTCGTTGATAATGGGTATTTTTGTGTATCGAAATCAAGTATTTAACCCTTAATCCTTTTAGATATGGCAGCAGCTACTTCTCTTCCGAACGACATGGTATATAATCTTTCAACTGTAGGTCACGGCGACCATGATCATGACTGGGATGACTACATCGACTACTCTACCGAGAAAGGAGTTGTGTATGACAGCCATGACTACACCTATGGTGTTCCGGTTAATCGTGCTGACATCCGACCGTTCAAAGATATTCCGGCTGATATGGTTGATCATATCCGTGCATCTGTTATCACAATCCTGATGCAAATCGGAAAGGTGTTCGAAGCATCCATGTGGATCGGATCATCTACATGCTACAACTTAGGTCTGCCATGCAAGATTGTACGGAGCCGTAAATTCAGAGGCGATGCCACCCTTATCAATATCGCATCCAAGCATGACAGATACAACAGAGAGATTTATAAAGCATTCATTGTAGGCTCAGACGGTCTGAAATATTATGTGTCACCTAACTGCGTGCAGGTAGACAAAGACACAATATCAGCCCTTCTGAACCGGATGACGCTTAAAGAACTAGTGGATATTCTTGATGAAAGCCACTTCGGACACTGGAATTATGCGCCATACAACCGCCATTTGTTTCATTTTATCGAACTAATTGCCAAATATACCAGAGGCAACGAGAAAATCGACCTGAAAGAGTACAAATGGGGATGGCAGGTCGAACAGGAGAAAGAGCAGGAAGCAGCATAGCCCCAACTTATATTTCTATTTTGGCATTCAAAATTCGGATAATTGGTTGGTTACTCGATTTTTAATAGTTACCTTTGCAAGTAAATATAAATCACTCTTAACCAAAACATTATGAAAAATAGTAATACTTCATTCACGTACAGTACAGAATTCAACATTTCCACGACCGGCAATCGCAAAGAAAACCGGTACTGGGAAAACTACATTGACTTTTCCTTAGAGAAAGGCATCCAATTCTGTAGCCGTGACTATGCAGAAGGTCAACTGACCAGCCGTAATATGTTGACACTAATTGATATGCCATCCGAGCTGAAAGATAAGGTACGGGATGCCGTCATCAGCATGTTAGATGAATCCGGTGAAATCTATACTCCCGACAAGTGGATCGGTTCGACTCTGGATTTCAATCTTTCCGTTCCCTGTAACGTGACAGGGGAACAGGCGACAACGGATGCTACTCTAATTAATATAGTGGCACTACCCGACAATCCGGAAGAGACAGAGTCAGTTGAATATATGGCAAAGATAAAGGACTCTCACAATCACACATTCTTCGTGGAACCAAACTGTGTACAGGTCAGTAAAGAGAAAATACAGAAAATATTGAGCCACATGGGGCTTTTGGAACTGATAGAGGTGCTTGAAGAGTGTCATTTCGGTATTGGGACTAATAAGCATATTCTTGCATATCCACGCTATATTGCGAAATACACATTTTGCGACTAAACGATATGCCGGGGCTGCCATGTCCCCGGCCCTATCCTACCCTCCACTGATTGCATACGCAGCCCCACCCTGGTCTGCTAATTGCGATTATCGTATATGGGGCACGCTTAAATGAAGATGTAGATTCCATGGACCGGATCTGTATATTTGCTAATTACTTGTGAGAACGGGAAACAATTGATTATCTTTGCATTAGATAATATTTAAGGCATGAAAATAAAGATAAACGCAAAAAGGTTCTATGACGGACTACAGTCCGTGGGTAGAGTGGTCTCAAACCGGAACGTGTCTCCGGCATTGGGATATTTTATGTTGAAATTGTCAAAGGACGAGTTGGAAGTAACCGGATCGGATTCCGAGATATTCATCCAGACAACGCTCCCTTTAGATGAGCCTCAGGATAATTGCTACATATTCTACCTTTCATCATGGCAGCTTCTGAATGGGTTGAAAGAACTCCTGGATTGCCAGCTTACTTTGGATCTGTTGGATTCAGAATTCGTGATATATTATCCACAAGGCAAGTTCTCTATTCCTCTGCATCCGGAAATGCGTGATTATCCGTCACTACCCAACTTGAGTGAAGAAACAGAGGAAATCATATTATCCGCATCTGTAATCACCCATGCTTGTTCACTGCTTACCCAGTTCGTTGATATGAAAGCTGCGGAACTTCGTCCTGTACTGGGAGGAATCCATTTCAATGTTCATAACAACACCGGATTGGATATGGTGTCTACAGACGGTCATGTGTTGAGTCAGTTTAGCCACCAGCTAAATGAGGAATTAGCAGATAATGGATTTATTATCAGTTCCAAAACAGCAGGTATCATAGCCAACTTGTCCAAAAAAGGATCTGATGACATCTGTACAATAAAATTCGACAGCAGAAATGTGCAATTTGATTCGAATGGATACACCATTACTGCCAGATTGATTGATGGGAAATATCCCAATTATAGAGGCATTTGGCCGCCATCCACATCATGTGAGATGACCGTGGACAGACAGGGGATGATTTCGGTACTTAAACGGTGTCTGATATTTAGCAACGTGTATAGTAGAATGGCAATTACGATCCGCAAAAACGAGCTGATCATGTGTGGCGAGAATATGGATTTCCAGTGTTCTTCAACTGAAAACATGCCCGTTAATTACGACGGTCCGGAAACAACAGTATATCTCAACGGTAATAATCTTTTGAATATATTGAAAACGATCAATGACGACACCGTTGTGATAAGATTCAACGACCCTACGAAACCATTCATCCTTATTCCCGAAAAACAAGAACAGGAAACTGAAATGAGTTTCTTGCTTATGCCAATGGCGTGAATAACCAAAACCGTGCCAGGCGGGTTCCCGGCAAACACAAATAGTTTAAAATCATGAATACATTAGAGAAACTTAGAGATTTTATCAATTCTCATGAAGATTGGGAATTGGAAGCGAACAAGGCCATCGAAGAAAATGGATGGAACGACGAAATCGGTGAGGACTATGGCATCTGTTCTGATCAAACTCACAGGTTAGCATTTGACGGAAATATGGTTGCTCATATCGTAGCCAAATGAGGGAAAGAAATGATAAAATTTCTATAAAATATGACTGCAAATATAAAGAGTCATATTCACTTTCGACTTAAGAGAAATATGACTCTTTGTGTTGTCCTCATATTTTGAATCTGTCCCTTTGGGTGTAAGAACCTTTATTAATTATCATATGCAGACTGACAGAGTAATTGCGTTAATATATAAATTATGTTATTTTTAAAAATTAATAAATACACCAACTAACCGAAATTACTATATTTGAACATTAAAAATTTATTAATAATTAGTATCTTAAGAACTTAGATATGGACAAGGAAGATTATATATACTGCATTAAAGATTTAATTTTAGATATATTACATCTGATTTGCATAGGCATAGCAATAACTATTATAGGAACATTCTTAGCTATACTTTTTTCATTCTTTGATAGTTTTTCAACAGCATTTATGCATGTTGGTACATGTGTATCCATAGCACTTCTAGTAAATTTAGTTATTGTTCTTCCTTTCGGTTTACTAGGCGTTCTGTTTATTTTAAAATCAGAAGAAAGAAACGAAAGGAAAAGGAAACAAAATAATTATTTTTTTTTTCTGGAAATAGATTTGTATCTTTTTTTTCGCTCGCATTTCTCCATTTTTCGGACTAATTTATTTCAAGAGGCAATTTTGCGAAGTACAATACAAAAAATAAATGGTACTATTATTCTACCGATAAGGTGTATCCCTTGAATATTCCCGACATTCATCATCCGATACCATAAAACCAGAACTGCATCTATAGCCCTAGTTATAAAACAGCTTTGAATAAAGCTGTAATAGTTACAGTAACAGATTCATTCCCGTCGGAACATTTTTCAATGTTTTACCCACAGGTAAATTGCTCCGGGCTTTATTTGGTATATTCCGATAAAATATTTACTTTTGCATAAATTCAATCAACTTAAAAGTAGAATAATCTTGGAGATTGTTGAAATATATGAGAATTGGCTGTACAGCATACAGTTTGATGAAGAAGACCTGAATGAATATGTCCGTGTGTTCAAGGAATGGCACGACCTCGATTATCTGGAGAAGTTTTTCACGGATAATGCAGTCCATATAGACACCCCTTTCTGAAAAGATGCAGGATTAGACCCCAATGAACCTGAAGCATCCGCCCAAAAGATCCTTGATGAAGCGGAAGAGCTGGAAGAATATATTGAAGAACTTGTTTCCAACATGAAAGTGGGCGAAAAGCCTAGTTTTGATGAATATTTCCACTTCCTGGATGGCAAATACAAATGTCTGTGGACTTTGGAACCCATGAAGTCGTATGGCACAAACCGCCCGTCGTTGCTCCGCTTGTATGCGATAAAACTGGGACCAAACTGTTATCTGATAGTATATGGAGGAATCAAGCTGGGAGATACCATACAGAATTCCCCGGTACTGAAAGACAAGGTGTTCAACAAAATAGACAACGTACTGAACTATCTGAAAGCGAACGGCATTGAAGACAGTGCAGACATATAAAAATGGAAGATATGAAATTCAATGTAGAGAAACTCAAGCAGATGTCCCGCCCGATGACAGACGAGGAAAAGAAGGACATCGAATTCCGCAAGGAAAACCGTGAATGGCTTGCCGTCTCCGAAAGACTGGCATTGAAGTTACGCCGTATTCTCCGGACTGAAGGCATCCTCCAAAGTGAACTGGCCGAACGGATGGGAGTGACACCCGCCCAGGTGACCAAAATTCTCAGCGGTAAGGAAAACCTCGGATTGAAGACAATCAGCAAGATAGAGAATGCCATTGGTCATAGTCTGATTGAAGTTACTATGGAAGACAATCATCCGGTTGTGGAATACGAGAGCAGGACTGTCTGCCGCCCATTCACCACGAACCGATATGCCGAGGGTGCCACTGCCGCTACCACAGCAAGAAGACGTTCCGTCCCCTATTCATCCATTGTCGCACATACAATGTTCTCCTGATATGCACAAAGAGATATTATACCAGTTCATCAACATGGATCTCATCCAGTTTGCCACATTTGTTGAGAACTATATGGACGATGGACAAGACATTGAAGTCGCAAACAAATTCCGGTTCTCTTATGATTTTGAGGAGAATGTGATGTGCTGCACAGTGTCCGTTACTCTGTCAAAAGAAAACGGTATCCTGCTGAAAGCGGATTTAGCATCTTATTTTGGTATAGAGCCCGACTCGGCAGAAGCGATGAAAAGTCACGAAGGCCTTATTGCCCCGGCTGATTTGCTTGCACAGTTCGCCTCACTGGCATACGGTTCCGTCAGAGGTGTAGTTTTCGCCAAGACTATAGGATTACCGCTTAACAACCTGATTCTCCCTCCCAATAATGTAAGGGCCATCTTCCGGACATCCCAACTGTTCAGGAAAGGCTGAATGAATAGGACAGAGGACAGTGTACGGGATTGGATGCAAATTCCGGACGCTGTCTTTTGCCATTTTTGCGGTTCACAAATTAGATTTCCCCCTTGAAATTTGGATTTATGGATTGGAACCCTTTTTAATAGATTACTCTTCTCCCCTTTTTCTTTATTTAATTTCTTTTTGCTCTCTTCTGATTCTATTTAAGCGCTTTCTTCCTCTCAAGCAAGAAACAGAATCTCCTCCACCACTTCCGGGAACGCACCCACGTTCCCTTTTCCCTTATCTGTATGTTTATACCGCATATATATCCATCTATGCAAACTTGTGATTTCCGAATTCATTACATTCCCATTCAAGCTAAATGTTAAAAGTGGAAGGTCATGACCAACTGTATCATTGTCAACAATTTTTCAAATTTGATTTTTTCAGGTTGAATTGTTAGTAATACCCTTCTTTTTGGGTATCATTACCATTCTTATAGTGGCCGCTATAATGGAATAGTATGGTTTGAAGGTTTAGAATTATATTAAGACCGGATAATTTCTGATCCTCAGTAGATATAGTTATCTTTGTATAGTTAAGAAAATCAATAGATTATATAGATATGAATATAAAGCAAAACCTTGGAATACTTGCCCAAAGAATATCACGTTCCCGTAATGCCACCCGTACATTCATGATGGGTCTGAATCCGATGCCGGAAAAGGTCAACGAATCTTCGTTGATTCAGAAGTTGGTAATCACACCTCTTTGCAAGATGCTTTCCAGTGAAACGGGTGCTAATGTTTCTGCCAGGAAGGGGGTTTCTCCCAGAATATTCTGGTTACTGGCCAACGGCAAGAAGTTTGCCATTCTTTCTTTCCCGAATCCGGCAAACGGAAGGGCATTCATCCAATACCTTAACCGAAAAGGACAGGTCTGCACCGGACAGATAGAAATTAGAGATATTCAAACAATCCGTGATTATATAAAAGAGTTCACCACTACTGAAAATAATAAAGACAATGGAAAAGAATAAATATAACTGGCTGACCCGACTTATCAATAAAATTACCAGAAAAGAGGAATCCAACAACCAGTCATTCGTGTACTATGGCCATCTGGTTCATGTACAGAGCGGCACTGTCGATTTTATGGACGTGACGGTTTGCAACACAGCCGATGGCGGTGACGTGTTGGCTAGCTTTTCTTTTGACTTCTGGACAAAGGAACTGGAGATTAACCAATGCAAACATGACGAAATCAGAGACGTGATTGAAGATGCATTTTGTAAGATTTATCGTGGGGTGAAAAGCAATCACATATCAATGACCAACCTGAACAAGATTCTGACACACGGTGAAGCCGAAATCACGGATGCAAGCAACTGCCAGATTTGTGTCCATCTGGGTAAGGACCGCTTCATTTACCTGGAACCCAAATGCATGATTCCGGACACACAACATCCGAACGCTGCCACGATTATCCAAAGAGCGAAGAAGGGACTCCAGACAAAAGCGGATTTCGACCTTTTTCGTATCGAGGAAATCGACTATAATGACTTAGACGATGAAATTAAAAAAGAGATTATTGACGCCTACGGAATCGGCAAACCTGAAAATTATACCCAGGACTACTACAGACAGTTGATTGTCGAAGGTGTATTTGAACTGGAATATGTCTAACTAAAAAACAATAAGCCATGCGATTCAAGACATGTAGTTACAAGAGTATCAATATTCTGGAGAAATACAGTTTTGTCCCTATCTCGATAGAGGCCAATCCTCCCAAATCATATACGGGAGTCACATTGCCTGAACTGGCTCCCCTACCCTTCCTTATAAAAGGTTTACAGAACGGGACCATAAGCAAAAATCTGTTCCGGATGCTTTATATCAAGCAGCTGGATCGCTGCAACGATATGTCAAACCTGATTTTGAAACTTCTATCCTATGGCGGCAAAATCTGCCTGGTATCTTCAGGAGGTTACAACGAATTGAACCATAGGGTGATATTGGGAGAGTGGCTAAAAAGGAACGGATGCAACTGCAAAGAATATGGTGTCAACAAAAAAAAGACGCAATGAGGAAATGAGCGGTAATACCGACAACAAAACATCAATACATCTTTTTCCGAATTGGGATTTTTAGTTCAAGGAGTAAACGAAATCTTTTCCCTTTGGGGTAACGGTCATTTTTCCTTCTCTTGACAACCAGCCGATAGCTGCATAGATTTCTGCTTCTTTCAGTTTGGTTATAGTTTTCAATTCCTTAACGGTCATTGGTTGCTCAGATAAGACTGCCCAGATTTTTCCGGCCAGCGTACCAATCATTTCTTCATTCATATCAATTGTATTATTAAAAACAGTTACAAACTTACGAATAAATTCACATTTATAATCAATTAGGCGTATTAAATTCGGTAATTAAATTTAATCGCCCCAATAATACACATAACAATTTAATAATCAATATATTGTAAAATTTATGATTTTAATTGAGAAACAAACAAGAAACAAAATCATCAATTAAAGGCATTTCCTGATTTTTTGTTTTCACTCTGTTTCTTTCCTTGCACTTGCTTATAATCGGGATTTCTTGAACAGCTTCCTTCCAAAATTTTTTCCTCGTCCTACAATTACATTTGAGCTTCCAAGAGCCATTACAACCAAAAGAAAAGCAAGCATTCTTTAGTCTATACAAATGATAAGGAAAAAACTTATAGATAGGCAAATATGTCTGCCTAAATATAGTTTATGCGAATCAGCAGTTGAAAACATCTTCAGATTCTTGATTTAAAAGTTTGTAATTCAGTTAATTATCTCATTATTTTATTTTGTAATCTCCTTGAAAATCAGTAAATTAGAAGAATAAAACCACTCATTTTTCTAATTATGATTCCCAAGGAGAAAAAGTTAATACTAATAGGTTTGTATATGTATATCTGTGATGTCCATAAGTCTTCTCTGCGTTTCCACTGCCAGAGATTCAGTAACAATTCCAATCCTGAGTTTACGGATGAGGAGGTTCTTACCATCTATCTGTTCTGCGGGTACTGCCAGAGATACTTCAACATCAAGGAGATACATACCTTCGCTAAGGAGTATCTGTCATCATGGTTTCCAAAATTGCCGTCTTATCAAACGTTTTGCGTACGCCTAAATATGCTTTCAGAAACATTTAAGGTGCTGGTGGAAACCATGATACAATCATTCAAGCCCAAGGATTGCGACTCCATTATATCCATTGTCGATTCTATGCCGATAGTGACCTGTAAAGGGAAAAACCGAGAGGGGAAAGTAGCTACGGAGATAACATCAAAAGGGTATTGCTCCACTAAGAACATGTACTACTATGGCATGAAACTGCATATGGTAGGACAGCGTAGGGAGGGAACCTTACCTTTTCCGGAAATGATAACTCTGACACCGGCTTCGGACAACGACCTGACCGTATTCAAAAGCGAATGCGTGCCATACCTATCCGGAAAGACGGTGCTTGCAGACAAGATTTACAGCGATTTCTCTTTCTTTAATGAGAACAATCCGGTTAAAGTGCTTACTCCGCATAAAGAGATTAAAGGGGAACCGGAAGTTCTCAAACAGAGGGAGAAAGCTGCAAGAGACCTTTTCTCGCAAGCCGTTTCTAAAGTCAGACAACCTATCGAATCCTTTTTCAACTGGCTGAATGAAAAAACAGAAATTCAAAGAGCATCTAAAGTAAGAGCTACCAAAGGGCTGTTGGTACATACCTTTGGAAAGTTGGCTATTGCTCTACTTACATTTGTTAATTTTTAATTTTTGAATCAGAAAGCCAACTGCTGATTCGCATAGTTTACTTTGATTTAGCATATATATAGGCTAATGGACTAAACTAAACCTTCTCTCAGACTTCATAAAATAGTCCGATCCCTATTGTACAGCGAAAAGAGTAAAGCCAAGCCTTTGTCTTGATTGAAATCAGAGTGGAACACAGAACGTTTCCGCCGCCTATGGCGGCAGAAACGTTTTTAGTTACCTTTGCTGTAGGCATAAGAAGCAAGCCGTTTTTTTCTTGGGTTTTCAATCCCACAAAAGAGTATGGCTCCTTGTCCTGCGAATCGAAGATTGGTCGTCAGAGGCCGTATAGAAGAATGCTCATCGACAGGACATGGCTTATGCCATTTATCCATCAACAAGAGTAACGATATTACCATGGCAAAGAAAGCAAAAAAAGTCAAGAGCGCCAAAGGTGCGGAACTTCGGATAGTCAATCCCGATGCGGCTGGGATAGACATCGCGGACGGTATCATGCAGGTCTGCATCCCTGCTGACCGCTCCAAGGACAACAACCGTGCGTTCGGAGCATATACATCCGACCTGCATGCCATCTCGGCATGGCTTAGGGAATGTGGCATAAAGACAGTCGCAATGGAATCCACCGGGGTGTACTGGATACCGCTGTTCTGTCGTCTTCAGGAGGACGGGCTGGATGTCGTATTGACCAACGCAAGGGATGTGAAGAACATAACGGAGAGGAAAACCGACGAGTCGGATGCCGAATGGCTGATGTTGCTGCACCAGTACGGGTTGCTCAAGGCAAGTTTCCAACCGCACAACGACGCCAAACGGATGAGGACACTTACCCGTCATCGTGACACCCTCTCCCGTGAAGCCTCAAGCATGGTCCTGCGTATGCAGAAAGCCATGCAGCAGATGAATATAAAACTTACGCTTGTCCTGTCTGACATCACGGGAAAATCCGGCATACGTATCATCGAGGCCATTCTTGCAGGTGAACGTGACCCCAAGAAACTTGCGGAATTGGCTGACATCCAGTGCAAAACCCCGAAAGAGGAAATAGCCAAGGCACTTGAGGGCAACTGGGAAGAAGACCTCATGTTTGTCCTCAGACAAAACTATGATACTTTCAAACATTATTGTACCCAACTTGGCGAGTGCGATGCAGAACTGGAGAAACTCATGGAAAACTACCGTGCGGAGGTTGCCAAAGTGGAAGATACTTCATATAGCCCGGCAAAAAAACGCCGCGATTATAAAAAGACCAGGCATACCGTGAGCTTCGACGTGGAAAGGAAAGCATACGAAATGTGGGGAGTGAACGTTTTTGAGATACCGGGCATAAGCCACCTGACCGCACTTGAACTGATGAGTGAACTGGGGCACGACTTTACCCGGAAGTTCCCGTCTTCCAAACAGTTCTGCTGTTGGTGCAACATCTCACCGAACACCAAGATATCAGGAGGAAAAAGAATATCAAGCCACGTGCCACACCGTCGGAACAATGTCGGGTTGATTTTTAGAAGTATCGCTTCTTCGCTCGCCAATGCGAAGAACCAATTGGGGAACTTCTACCGCAGAATACGTTCACGGGCCGGAGGTAAAGCCGCAGTCATTGCCACTGCCCACAAGGTAGCCGAGATATTCTTTGCCATGGTTGCAAACCAAACAACTTATAATCCGGAAAGAGTAGGTATAGACGAGAAAGTATTACTCGAAAAACGGATTACAAGATACAAACGTGAATTAGAACGAATTACAGGCACACATATAGAAATTGGCAATGCATGTGTTCCATAGAAGAAAATATTCTACGGCATATTTTTCTTTTCGCTGCCCCCCCTTTTTTTATAAGCCATCAACCTTTTATACGAGATCTTCTCTTCCCTGTATTAGCACATCCGCTTTCGCTACCTGATATGAATTGTGCCGCAAAAGTATTTGTCATGTCTTTCTTGTATGCCAGGTCAAAGCCCAACGGTTCACGATAAAATCTCCACCCTCCGCTTCGCATAGGTAGTATTTAATCATGAAACCTTGCATAAAGAGCCATGACACCTTTCGAGGCGACATAATTAAATCAAAAACCCGAAGTTTATAAATTCTCCTAAAGGGGTGGTTGAAGTTGTAGAAGTGATTTATGACGGCAAAGATGATCCAGCATATTCACTGGCTATTATTAAATGGGAAAATACCTATAAATTAGGTATTCGTTGGAACATCGCTTATAGTGAATGGGACGATTACCGCAAACAGAACGGGCAAGATGAATGTATAGGTAATCCACAGTCGAGAGGTATTCCCACCTGGTTTGTTTTGCCCGATGATATGATGTTTAGTGAGAAGTTCAGCGGTGCGATGCAGAGGCTTGATGAATTAAGAAAAGGTAAGTAATGGAACAGGGAGAAATCATATTATACCAGCCGGATGAAGCGGTCAGGTTGGAAGTGAGGCTGGAAGATGAAACCGTTTGGTTGACACAGGCACAAATTGTGGATCTTTTTCAATCCAGCAAAGCAAATATAAGCGAGCATATAAAAAACATATATGATCAGAAAGAATTAGAGGAGAGTTCAACTGTTCGGGATTTCCGAACAGTTCGACAGGAAGGCAAACGGCAAGTGATGCGCAATCTGACTTATTACAATTTGGATGCGATCATATCCATTGGGTTTCGTGTCAATAGTAAAAGAGGTATTTTATTTAGGCAATGGGCGAATAAGGTTTTAAAGGACTATCTTTTAAAAGGGTATTCCATTAATAAACGTTTGTCAGAACTTGAAAGGACTGTCGCTCAACATACCGAGAAGATAGATTTTTTCGTGCGTACTGCCTTGCCCCCGGTCGAAGGCATTTTTTATAACGGCCAGATTTTCGATGCGTACAAGTTCGCCACCGATCTGGTAAAGTCGGCCAGGCGTTCGATCGTGCTTATCGACAACTATGTGGACGAAACGGTCTTGCTCATGTTGAGTAAACGCAGCGTCGGTGTCTCGGCCACCATTTACACCCAGCGTATCACGCAGCAACTCCAACTTGATCTTGACAGGCATAACAGCCAGTACCCGCCTATCGACATCAGGACGTACCGGGACAGTCACGATCGTTTCCTGATCGTTGATGAAACGGACGTGTATCATATCGGAGCCTCGTTAAAGGATCTGGGGAAAAAGATGTTCGCTTTCTCAAAGCTGGATATTCCGGCGGCTGTGATTACTGACCTGTTATAATATCCTTTGTCTTATGAGTGGACTGTTGCAAAAAAATGCTTGTAAATAATAAGGTTTATGAAAATATCATTATTTTCGCAAATGAAATGTTGATTGAATGGTCTTAAATCGCTAGTAATATGTTCGATATTTCTTTATTGTATAAACTAAAGAAAGGGAATAGAGAAGCCTTTAATAGTGTTTTCCGTTACTATTATCCCCGGATAATGGCTTATGTTGCTTCTATAGTCGAGCAAAAAGCAGCGGAGGATATTGTTCAGGATGTTTTTCTGTATGTTTGGGAAAACCGTGAAAAGCTATATGTCAGTGATGGTTTCCATTCTTATCTTTTTCAATCCGCTTATACTCGTTGTCTGGACTATTTCAAGAAAAACCTCTCGATTGAAAAATACCATTCTCATACTTACGAGAAATCTCTGGAATAACCTCGAAAAACGGGAGAAATGACGCTAAACGACTTAATATCAGAGTTGTTACGGTGTCAAATGATGACAAGCCGAAAAATCGGGAAACGCAAAGAAAAGCGGATTTAAGAAGAAGAATGGTTTGCAAATCATTACCCGTGAAAGAGTAAGATTTAACATATGAGAGATGCTATTGCACCGTTTGTCACCGATTTGCGTATCAAAGTCTAACTCGTTGATATTTAACTTTGCAAACAAAAAACGAGTATGACAAGAAGTACATTCAAAGTGCTGTTCTACGTGAACGGCAGCAAGGAGAAAGACGGTATTGTCCCCATCATGGGACGAGTGACAATCAACGGTACTGTGGCGCAGTTCAGTTGCAAGCAGACCATCCCGAAAACCCTTTGGGATGCGAAAGGCAACCGAGCCAAAGGCAAGAGTGCCGAAGCACGGAACATCAATCTGGCATTGGACAACATCAAGGCGCAAATCATCAAGCACTATCAGCGCATATCCGACCGAGAGGCATACGTAACGGCTGAAATGGTGCGCAATGCCTACCAAGGGGTAGGAAGCGAGTATGAGACACTGATAAAGGCTTTTGACAAGGATTGCGCCAACTTTCTGAAACGTGTCGGTAAAGACCGCAGCATCGGCACGTACAAGGTCATGGTAAGGGCAAGGAACTATGTCGCAGCCTTTATCAAGTCATTCTACAAACGGACAGACATGTCCATGCTGGAACTTACACCCGACTTCATCAAGGAGTTTGCGGCTTATCTTACGGCTGAACGGGGACTGAAAAACGCCACCATCTGGCTGAACTGCATGTGGCTGAAAGGCGTGGTCATGCGTGCGCACTATAACGGACTGATACCGAGAAATCCGTTTGCGCAGTTCCATATCAGCCCGAATGTTAAGGAACGGGAGTATCTGACAGAGGACGAAATCAAAAGAATCATGGCGCACGAGTTTGACAACCCCACCCTCGCATTGGTGCGAGACCTGTTCATTTTCGCCTGCTTCACCGCCTTGTCTTTCGTGGATATGAAAGAACTCACAACGGATGAAATAGTGGAGGTGAACGGTGAGAAATGGATATTGTCGAAACGGCACAAGACAAATGTCCCGTTCCAAGTGAAGTTGCTGGATATTCCCTTGCAGATAATCGAACGGTACAAGTATCTGTCGGAAGACAAGCTGGTTTTCGGGAAAATCAACTATTGGACGATGTGCAAACAGCTGAAAAAGGTAATGGCGGAATGCGGAATAGAGAAGCATATCTCCTACCACGTAAGACGTCATACGTTTGGAACACTGGCTCTTAGCAAGGGGATGCCCATTGAAAGCGTGAGCCGTGTTCTGGGACACACGAACATTGTCACGACTCAAATCTATGCGAAGATAACCACGCAGAAACTTGACAATGACCTGACGATGTTCGGCAACAAGCTGAACGCATCGTTCGGAAGTGTAACCCCATAACCAAGCATAGCCATGAAACGAAGCATCATCACAACGGACGGCAACGGCAACATCACCTTGCCGACCGACATTAGCGCAACCGCCATGAGCGAATGGGAACTTTGCGACCTGTTCGGAGTAACCGCCCCGACATTCCGTGCAGGGCTGAAGGCTCTTTGCAAGAGCGGAGTTTTAAGGGAATACGGGATAAGGCGAAGCATACGGGTATCCGATAATTGCTGTATGGAGGTTTACAACCTTGAAGCGATAGTTACCCTCGCTTTCCATATCGGCACATTCGGAGCGGAACGGGTACGCAATGCCGTTCTTGAAAGACTGTACCTGCGAAAAGAGAAAACAAGCATCTTCTTCTCGCTGAATACCAACGGTATATCCAAATCCGAATACTTCTCGTAGCTGAATGCCTGACATTATTCACTCGGTAAGTCAGTAATTCATTAAGTCAGTACGACAGAACGACAGACGCTCTGATTTTTTCTCCCGAAAAGCGTAATCCGACATTTGCTTTTCGGGAGTTTTTCCGTTTGCACAGCCCCAAGCCATTGAACGTTTTTGTTTCGGGGGCTATTTGTCACCATTCTGCCGTGTTTTGCATAACAACCTATCCGATAATTGATTATATTTTTGCAGCTGGTAATTTTCAAACTTAAAACCATTTGATTATGTCAGCTATCGAACAACAAGACAGCCACAGATCGCCATCGGATGGCGGCATGGCAAAGGAAGAATTTATCCGTGTCGAGACAACGCTCTACAAGATTGTGGAGCAACCGAGACTGAACGGAGGGTATGTGAAGAAACGCATCGCATGGAACAACGAGACCCTGCGACAGGATTACGGCAAGGATTACATCGGCAGCGTTCCCAAGTATGACGGCTTCTGCACCGTACCCGAACACATCGGCTACCGTTCCGTGGTCGGCAAGTTCCTTAACCTTTACGAACCGATAGACCACCGACCGCAGGAGGGCGATTTATCGCATATCCAATCTTTGGTACAGCACATCTTCGGGGAACAATACGAGTTGGGGATGGACTATCTACAACTGCTTTACCTGCAACCGATTCAGAAGTTGCCTATCCTGCTGTTGGTGTCGGAAGAACGCAACACGGGCAAAAGCACCTTCCTGAACTTTCTGAAAGCCCTTTTTCAGAACAATGTGACTTTCAACACCAACGAGGATTTCCGCAGCCAGTTCAATTCCGACTGGGCTGGCAAGTTGCTTATCGTGGTGGATGAGGTGCTGCTCAACCGCAGGGAGGATAGCGAGCGGTTGAAGAACCTCAGCACCACACTTTCCTATAAGGTGGAAGCCAAAGGCAAAGACCGTGACGAGATTGCGTTCTTCGCCAAATTCGTGCTGTGTTCCAACAACGAGCATCTGCCCGTAATCATAGACGCAGGGGAAACACGCTATTGGGTGCGCAAGATAAACCGCTTGCAGTCCGATGATACCGACTTCCTGCAAAAGCTGAAAGCGGAGATACCCGCCTTTCTCCATTTCCTGCAACACAGAAAACTGTCCACCGAAAAGGAAAGCCGGATGTGGTTCAACCCCACATTGCTGCATACAGAAGCCTTGCAGAAGATTATCCGTAGCAACCGCAATCGGCTGGAGATAGAGATGTCGGAACTGCTGCTTGACATTATGGTTGCAATGGATGTGGATAGCGTTTCATTCTGCCTTAACGACCTTGTCGTACTGCTGGTGCACTCGCAGGTAAAGGCGGAAAAGCACCAAGTGCGTAAGGTGGTGCAGGAGTGCTGGAAACTAACACCTGCACCAAACGGGCTTACCTACACCACTTATCAGGGCAATTACAACAGAAGTTGTCACTATGAGCCGATAAAGAGGGTGGGACGCTTCTACACCGTCACAAGGGAGCAACTCGAATCCCTGTAATACTATCATTTTTCTGTTGAATTGTTGAATATGGGTATAAATACACTGACAATAAACGATATACATTCTCAACAAAATTTCAACAAGCCAAAAGAGAAGTTGAGAGACCACCGACACCCGTTTGTGGATTTCTCTTTTGGTGAGCGGTTTGTTGAGAAGATGTTGAGAGGTTACGAGGCTGTATATAAACATATTACATCAACAGTTCATCAAATCAACAAATTTTCATCAACTTCAAAACCGTATGTAATATGACAATCCAAGATGTAAAGCAAATCAAACTGGCAGACTATCTGCAAAGTCTGGGCTATACGCCTGTAAAGCAACAAGGCAGGAACCTGTGGTACAAATCACCGTTACGGGAAGAAACGGACGCATCGTTCAAGGTAAACACCGAGCTTGAAAAATGGTACGACTTCGGCATCGGCAAAGGCGGTAATATCATTGCATTGGCAGCGGAACTCTACCATTCGGGAGATGTAGCCTATCTGCTGAAACGCATAGAGGAGCGGACAGCATACATCCGCCCTGCATCGTTCTCTTTTGGCAGACAGCATTCCGACAATCAGCCTTATCAGGGATTAAGGGTTGGTGAGTTGTCCTCTCCTGCTCTTATCGCCTATCTGCAAGAAAGGGGAATAAACATCGGACTTGCCAAAAGAGAATGCAGGGAGCTTCGGTTTATGAATGCCGACAAACCCTATTTTGCCATCGGCTTTCCGAACATGGCAGGAGGATATGAAGTGCGCAACAGATACTTCAAGGGATGTGTCGCCCCGAAAGACATCACCCATATCCGACAGCAGGGCGGACAACGATGTATGTGTTACCTGTTTGAGGGGTTCATGGATTACCTTTCATTCCTTACCATCCGAGTAGAAAACAATCCGCAACACCCGCGATTGGACACACAGGACTATATCATATTGAACTCCGTTTCCAATCTTGCAAAAGCGGAAAGCATATTGGAGACCTACACCCAAGTCGGCTGTTTCCTTGACAACGACACGGCAGGACGGAACACCTGCACGAAACTGAAAGAGAAGTTTGGGGAACGCCTGCTTGACAAGTCAATGTACTATCGTGAGTATAAGGACTTGAACGACTACCTGTGCGGTAAGCCCTTGTCCCAATCGGCAGAGCCGATAAAGGAGAAGAAGCAAGTCCAATTCGCAAGGCGGATGATGCAGCCACCGAAAAAGAAAGGGGGATTTCATCTGTAATATGCACGTTCGCTTTCCCAAAGGTATTTAGACAGAAATACCATAGCTTAATAGGGCGTTTTCTTCACGCATTACTCCGTAACGCTAAAAACACCCTATCGAGCCAAAGGGAAATCCCTTTGGAAACCCTGTGCAAACGAGTGCAGCAAGGACTCATTTGCATAATAAACCCTGTGAACCGATGCCACAGGCAGAGAGAAGAAACATAACGATAACCGCAAAAATAGAAATAATATGGGATATTTTTCATTGGACATAAAGAAAGCAAAGGGGACATCGGACACCACGCAGTCCGACCATATAGAGAGAAAGATAATACCTAAAAACGCAGACCCGACAAGAACACATCTGAACAGGGTGCTTGTCGAATACCCCGATGGCGTTCACGGCAGGGATGAAGCGATTGCCCACAGGCTGAACACGGCAGGCATCAGCGGAAAATCACACACGACCAAGTCCGTGTTGTCCGGGTGGTTTTATCGGGTACGCACGAGGACATGATGAACATACAGGAAAAAGGAAAGCTTGATGAATGGTGCAACGACAGCATCCAATGGCTTCAAGCCACATTTGGCAAAGACAATGTGGTTGCTGCCCATCTGCACATGGACGAGAAGACTCCACACATCCACGCAGCCGTTGTTCCCATCGTAATAGGTGAAAGGCGCAAAGCCAAGAAAGAACAGACGGACGGCAAGCGCAAGTACCGCAAGAAAACAAATTCCGTCCGTTTGTGTGCCGATGACCTGTTCAACCGCCAGACCTTGATTGCCTACCACGACAATTACGCAAGGGTGATGACGAAATACGGATTGCAACGTGGGGTACGGGGCTCGGAAGCACGGCACACTACCACCATGCAGTATTATCGGGACTTGAAAAAGAAGAATGAAACCCTTGAAACCGAAACCAGACTATTGCAGGAGAAGAAGACCAAAGCGCAGGAGGAGTTGAGACAGGTAAAAGCGGAAATCCGCACCGACAAGTTCAAAAGCGCAGCCACCGATACGGCAACCGCCCTTGCAAGCAGTGTGGGTTCTCTTTTCGGAAGTGGAAAGATGAAATCGTTGGAACGTAGGAACGAGGACTTGCAAGACCGCATCCTTGAACTTGAAGACGAAGCCCGACAACGGGAACGGCAACAAGCCGAACAGATACAGGAGATAAGAAACGCTTACGAGCAACAGCACCGTAAGCTGTCGGAGTTTACAGATTTTGTCAGACGCTACTTTCCGTATGTGGAGAAGCTTATACCTGTGGTAAACTTCCTACGTGAACGTTTGGGTTTCAATGACGGAATAATCAGAAGACTGTGCGAGTTCAAGGAGGTCGGAATAAAAGGTAAACTCTATTCTTCCGAGTTTAACCGAAGTTTTGATACCCGACATTCTGTCTGCTCCATCAAACAGGATGAAAGCGGTAAATTCGATTTCAAGATAGACGGGGTTTCACATGTGAACTGGTTCAGAAAGAAGATGAATGAGTTTAGGGAAGCCATGGGAATACCTAAGCAGAAACAAGATAGAGGTATAAAACTATAAATCAAAGGAACGGCCGTAATAATCTGCCTGTATTGAGCGGATTATCACGGCTTTTTTATACTTTTGCAAATGGATTGAGACAACTCTGTCCAAAGACATATGAAAATAGAAGAAGCGTTATGCTCATCTTGTACTTGAAAACGTAGGAAATTTTCAATTAGATGCAAGGATAGCATAGTGGTTCTCACGCATATAGCGTGGGCTGCTATTGTTACATCTGCATCTATGGTTTCCTACGACCTTCAAGTAAAGAGTGTGGCATACAGTTCCACGCTTTTTAGTTTAGCCTTATGGTGACAAATATGAATAACATAAAATGGAATATAAATGATATTAACTGCACAACAGAAGCAAGCAATGATAATGATTGAAAAGTTCATTGCAGATAAAGATAGCCAAGTATTTATTTTGAAAGGATATGCAGGTACAGGTAAAACGACATTGATTCGTAGTATTGCAGATTATTTATCTACTCAATCTTTACATATTCAGTTAATGGCTCCGACCGGACGTGCTGCAAAAATATTACGTTCTAAATTACCAAATTATGGTGCTTCTACTATTCATAGGGGAATCTATAATTTTTCTCATCTAATAGTGGAAGAATCTGAAGGAACACTTAAATATATATTTCCACTTAAAGATAACCACGAGAGGTGTATTTATATTATTGACGAAGCCTCCATGATTAGTTCTCGTGAATCAAAGAATGAACTTTTCCAATTTGGTACAGGAGTATTAATAAAAGATTTACTTAGTTATGCAAGATTAAACTTCGGTGGAAAGGTAATTTTTGTTGGTGACCCTATGCAGTTGCCTCCCGTAGGTGATGATTGTTCTGTTGCATTAGATGAAACTTATTTTGATATACTAGAAATGAATGTATATTCTTATGAGCTCACAGACATTGTTCGTCAAGATAAGAATAGTTGTATTTTGGCTAATGCTACAATACTTCGTGAGTTGATTCGGAAAAAAGAACGAAATCGCCTTGTGTTCAAGAAAAAGGAACATGAAGTAATGGATATTGGAGCAATGGAAGTTGCTAAGAAATATTGTGAAGATCCAGAACAATCGTCTGCTATAGTTTGTTTCTCAAATCAACAAGCAGCTGATTATAATACGGCTATTCGTAATATAATATTTCCTGAAACGAATCATGTGGCGGTAGGAGATAAATTGATGGTAGTATGCAATAGCTACTATTATGATAAATGTGAATTATTGAATGGTGATATCATAACTGTAGTAGAAACATCAAATGATATTATCTCTCAGTCTGCACCTATTTGGACTGAAAAAAATGGGAGAAAAGTAAAAGAAATCATTACGCTTGATTTCAGAGAAATAAGTTTTCAAGTAGAAGATGGTAATATTTATAAACGCTATATTATTGATACATTACTCCAAAACAAGCGACCTTCACTGACAATTGACGAAATGAAGGCTCTTTATATCAATATGGTAATGCGTATGCGTACGGAGAAAGGATTGACTAATCCTAAATCTGAAGAATTTACTAAGGCAATGTGGGGAGACCCTTTCTACAATGCTCTTCATGTAAAGTACGGTTATGCTTTTACATGCCATAAATCACAGGGTGGTGAATGGAATACAGTTTATGTAGATTTTTCAAGACGCACAGGGCTTGATGTGGATAGCCTTCGTTGGAAATATACAGCGATAACTCGAGCTTCTAAGATGTTATGGTGTATTAATCTTCCTGATGTAACACCTATTACATCTCTTAAAATAACCCCTATCAATAAAACTGCAAAAACAGCTGTTAATGCTTTATCTTTTGATAATATAGAGGATACACCTTTTCATCCTTCATCAATATTACCTTCAGTAAAATGTAAATATTGGTCTGTTGTAAAGAATATGAATGGAACTCTATATTCAGTAAAGAACGTTATCTGTAAACCTTGGAGAGATATTTATGAAGTAAATACACCAACCGGTATAGTAAGAATTGATGCAATATATAATGGAGCAGGTCTGTTTACAAAATATGAAACAGATGCCAATGACACTGAGTTGTTGTTTTTCTTCCAGAATGATGAAAATATCAAATATAAAATAGACTATCATCCATCTTTGGAGTCATTAAAGATGCTACATAGTCGCATGATTTCTTTGTGTGATGAATGTGGTATCATATTAACAAATGTGGTGGAAGAACATTACCAACTCGTATATTATATGAAAGCTTCTGGTAATTATGCTGCTATAACTTTTTTCTTTAATGGGAAAGGGTTTATTAACTATGCTGCTCCACTTTCTGATATCGGAGAAGCTGATATTAAACTGTCACAACTCATAGAAAAATTAACATAATAGAAGAATACTAATGTCTGTAAAAGAAGTAACATTATTGCGTAAAAGTGGTAATCTAAAAGAAGCATATAAGATGGCCATAGATGATCTGAAAGAAGATAGGAATAACCCATGGGCACAAATGTCTCTCTTTTGGGTTCTGCGTGATATATGTCAGCAACTATGCAATAGAAACGCCATAGATAAAGCTAAAATTTGCTTGAAAGAGATGTCTTCATTACTTCCTACAATGGTGGATGATAGTGGCGCAGGAGAAAGAGCTTATACTAATTTGTATAAACGATTGCAACCTAACGCTGATGCTATTTCAAAAGCATCCGAGCTATCAAAAAATGATCCTTCAAATGCTTATGTTCAGGTAAAGAATTATATTGACTCTGCAAATGATGTAGATTCAGCTTTGCATGAAGAGTTAGGCTGGATAATTTATCGTTATATCAAGGCTAAAATTTCAAATTTGACATCGTTGGAAATAAGAACGTTGCTAAAAGACTATATGTATCTTAGGAATGAACGTCCTTCAATGCTTCATTCTCAAATATTGAACTTTGCTTTGAGTTTCTCAAAAGAACATTCTGATTTTAGTTTTTACCGTTTCTTTATGCTCTGGGAACCAGAAAATTTACGTTATGAAGATTTGAACAAGGGCTATTACAATGGTAGTGAAATTCCCTCGCTTATTTCTCGTATATGTCGTCAAATTGTAAATAGCGGCGAGGATATTGATGTCGAGATGCTGTGTGAAAAGATAAATCTCCCAAAAACAGAAACACTTGACCTGTTACGTGAACCGCAGTTTTGGGAAATTATGAATCTTCATAAAGAAGGTAAAATGCGTGAGATGTTTGAAGCTTTTACTGTCTATAATAAAAGAAACGCCGTTTATGGTGCTTCTCATTGGCATTCTGAAGTGTTGAAAATTGCAGAGCGTCACATGAATGGTCAAGAAACATGGAGATTTATTTACTTTTTTAGAGATTGGAGATATGAAAACCTCATGGATGCTGATTGGAAAGAAGAAACAGATAATAATGGTAACACTTATAAACCTTTGGCTGTTAAAGCAGCAAAGAAGTGTTATGAATATCTCAAAGAATCACACCCAAGAGATGCAGAACTAGTATCTTGGTTAGATTCATTGTATAATGTTCTTATTGAACGTGCTAAAAAAGATGAATGGATATTAAGACAACGAGCAATAATATATACATGGCAACAGCAATATGACCTTGCTATCAATGTGTACAAATCTTTATTACTTGAAATGAGTGAAAAATACTATGTATGGAGTGAATTGGCAGATTGTATACAAGATAGTAATGAATTAAAGATAGCATTGCTTTCTAAGGCTTTACTTGTTGAACGAAATGAAGATTTTCTCGGCTCTATTCATTTGACTTTAGCCGACCTGCTTATAAAGGAAGAGCTAACATCTGAAGCCTTATGCGAATTGAATATATATAAGAAATTTCATGAAAACACTTCCCGGAAATACCAAGAATATATTGAACGAGTCGACACATCAGTTATTCCGCCCAATAATAATAAGCTATTGTATAATAGATATGCCACCATTGCTGAAGAGTACGCTTTTTCAGAAATTGAAGCAAAAGAGGTTACGCTGGTGGATAGATGGGAAAAAGACGGAAAAACTTATTGCACTCTCACAAATGGGGTAGACGTTATATTTCAAGTGAATGTAAAGCGGTTTCCTTTTTTGACGAATGCGATATTTGGTTCTGTTTTTAGAGTAAAGTGTCATGTAGATAAAGAGGAAAAGCAAATTCAGACAAGTTGCTTCTCTTGGAATAAAACAAAAGTGACAGAAGCTAAATATATACCTCTTTGCATGCATAAGAGTGAAACAAGGCTATGGATGGGACTTCCCCAAAAGTTTGGATATGTAGAATATTTGAATGAAGAGAAGAAAATTCTACATATTGTAACGCAAGATTCCCAGCAAATATTTCAAGCTTTTAAAGAAAAATGGGGCACTATTTCAAAAGGGGATTTTGTCAGTTTCAGAGAATATACTATTATAAAAAAGAATGAAAACAAAGTAGTTATTGCTAATGTAGAAAAAGTAAATAAAGAAACTGCTTTACCGAATTTTAATTCTGGTATTGTGGTCGTTGACGATATAAACATACAAAAAAAATTATTCCATTACACTTTCGGTCAAGGAAAAATTGGAGGTATCGTATTCTTTAATGATACGGATCTTCGTCCCGAAGTAGGACAATGCTTGAAAATATTCTATTGTGTAACAAAAGACAGGAAAGGTGAAAAAAGGCCTATTGTACTTAATGTAGAAGAAACTGCAGAAATAAACACAAGTGCAATAAAGACAATTCAAGGTCACTTAGAATTAAAATATAAAAATGGTTCTTGGGATGATTCTCCTGATTTTGCATTTATTGGTGATTACTACGTTCATCATTCTGTTCTTTGTGAGTATAATATCACGAAAGACTGCTATGTTACTGCCGATGTTATATATGCTGGACAGGGTAAATGGAAAGTTATAAAAATACATCAATAGAATTATTTGACAAGAGACAAAATATATCCTATTTTTATTGCTTGCCAAATAATTTTTATACCTTTGCAATAATAAAGAGTTACTTGAATGCAATTCAAGGCAGAACATAGCATATGGCACAGTTGCTAATTCATTACCTCAAAATCGGGTAATTCTCCTAAAGTCTTTTGTATAAGGCACTAACAGAAGTTTTCCAGAATTACGAAAAATATTTGGAAGATTATCAGAATCTATTGAAAGGTGATGATTCTGTTATAAAGGAACTTTCTGTTAAGGATTTTTATCGTCATTTGTATGAATTACTGGAACACCTGCCAGCGCAGCGTCGTGAAGTTTTTATCCTTACTTATATAAAAGGGCTGACGGCTAAAGAAGTTGCGGAGCAGATCCAAATGCCGCAACGTACGGTGGAAAGTCATTTGTATTTGGCGCTCCGGTTTTTAAAGAGGCATATGTCCAGAAATGATTATTATATACTTTGTGCCGTTTTTCTTTCTATTAACTTGGTTACGTGTTTTTACAACAGAGACTTTACCAAGCATTACGATACAAAGATAGTAATTATAGATTGATTCGCGAATTTCTTTTTTGGATAGATCAGGAAATCATGCCGCCTTTGAAAGAGGTGGATAAGTGATTAAAACAATAGATAAGGAATAATAAAAGAAAAAGGGATGAATGTGGTTATTTATTCACGTGTAAGCTCGCAGTCGGCCAGGCAATCGACCGAACGGCAGGTCGTTGATCTGGAAAGGTTCGCAGCCGGACGGGGGTACGAGGTGACAGCGGTCTTTGAGGAAAAGATAAGCGGACGAAAGGCCAATATCGAACGTCCAGTGTTAAGCCGTTGCCTGGAATACTGCACAAATCCGCAGAACCGGGTGGATATGTTGTTGCTGACCGAGATCTCACGCCTGGGGCGTTCCACCCTGGAGATCCGAAAGGCACTCGATACGCTGCATACGCATAAGATATGTGTGTATATCCAAAATCTGAATCTGGAAACATTACGGCCGGACAAGACGGTAAATCCCTTGTCCTCTTTGATCACTACCCTATTGGGGGAACTGGCCGCAATTGAACGCCAGGGGATCATTGACCGCCTAAACAGCGGACGGGAGTTGTATATCCAGAAAGGGGGCAGGTTGGGACGGAGGCCGGGAAGCCGGAAAACGGACGAGCAGAGGAAAGAGGAATACCGGGAGGCGATCGCCTTGTTAAAGAAAGGCTATTCGGTTCGGAACGTGGCGAAGCTCACGGGAAAAGCTGTGTCAACAATACAACAAGTAAAAAAACACTTCATTAATAGCTAATTACCTGAATAAATATTTTTTTGCAACAAAAACGAGTATTTGCACGAAATGGTGGAGAAAATGAATCAACTCATGACTTTGACACAGCTATGTGTCGTGATCGGTTGATATGTAATGAAAACCGGTCATTATTACTGCAAAGTAATAGCAAGGTTATGTTTCCGGATTCTCGAAAACTCTTGCTCCCCGCGCTCGGCGGTTGCAGAGAGGGTAAATCTACTCCCGCCGGTCGCAGATTTTGAAATGAAAGAAGTACGGACGAAAAAGAAAAATATATGACAAAGGATATGAATGAGATGAAGAAAAAACGCGGCCGTCTGACATTGGGCAGGCCGCGTAAATTGACCAGAGGCGTGACAGTGAAGTTCTCCTCCGTCAGCTACGAGGCTCTCAGATTCAGGGCCAGAAAGTCCAGCCGGAGTCTAGCGGCCACCGTAACTGCAAGGCATACGCCTGAAGAGAACGCGCTACTGCGCAGCCTGGCGGGAATGGCGAACAACCTGGACTAGCTGACAAAGCTCTCGCATCAGACAAGCTTTTACAGGACAAGGCTGCTGATAGACGGGTTGCTGGGAAAGCTGAAACGGATCATAGACGATTATAGACCTGAAGGAGGATAGCGTCATGATAGGAAAGATCAGAAAAGACCACTCGTTCGGCGGCTGCATACGTTACGTGACGCAGAAGGACGACTCGAAAATCATCGCCTTGGAAGGCGTGCTGCTGGAAACGACGGAGGAGATGGTACGCAACTTCCGGTGGCAATCAAAGAAATCTTCAAAAGATCACAGCTTGAAGAAAATTTACTGACTTTTATAGGCGATGATGAACAAAGAAGGTGCATCGTTCATTACGACACACCTTCACTCTACTACATAGTAAAGGGAGCGTTATTTCAACTCTTTAATACGAATATTGCGGAACTTGACAGGAGAACCATGGCCCAAGAAACCAATATGTCCCTTCTTATTGAACAGGCCCGGATGTTCCTTATGGTCGGCAGTACCGTTCTTTGTCGCCTCGCGGATATTACCTTCCATGATGACCACCCCGTTGACCGTTACCTTGATGTTATCGCCATCGGCCACAATTTCTTCATAATTCCATTCACCCGCAGGTTTGAATGCGCTATGATGGTCCGCCTTAGCCGGGATAATTCCATAAACGGAACCGTGATGCTGCAAAGGAGTAATATCCTTATAAATCGGATGTTCACAATCCAGAATCTGGATTTCCATACCGACATAAGCGGCATCCCCTTCCATCGGGGTACGGATACCGACACCGTTATTAGCACCCGGCGTCAACTGGAATTCGAAACGGTATACGAAGTTGCCATACTCGTCTTTCGTATACAAGTTTCCACCGTAGCTCTTGCTCGGTATCATAGAAATGCAACCGTCTTCCAGAGTATAATCGACTGTGTTACCTGTCCATTCATGCATATTCGTACCGTCGAACAGAACCTTGAAACCTTCCTTCTCTTCTTCAGCCGACAGTTTGAACGGTTCCTTACGTTCCAGTTCTTTTACATAAATATTCCGGTAATAGACCTTGCTGCCATGAGCCTGCAATTCAATCTGCTCGATCGGGAAGATCGGAAGTTTACGATCCCAATAGTTCTCCAGGATCACATCATCCACGACTTTCTCTCCGTTCAGCACGACCGTCACACGGTCACCGACCATCTTGATATAGAAACTGTTCCATTCACCCAGCTTATTATCCGCCACTTTCGACGGCTTGCTTTCGTTCACCTGGTTGTTGTATAATCCACCGGAACCGACTTGTGCTCCCACGTTGACACGCGAAGTATCCCAGATCTGCACCTGAGGTGTACCACGCAAGTAAATACCGGCATCCGCTTCAGGACCGGCTGGATCAAGCATCCAGTCTACATACATTTCGAAATCTCCGTATTGCTTTTCCGTGCACAGATTGTCGCCCTTGCCATTGAATATCAGCATACCGTCTTCCACACTCCAACCTTTACGCATGACTTCATCGGCTTTTGCCTGCTCTTTGGCCAACTGTGCCGGCTTCATCTTCGCACGGGCAATCGGGTTTTGCACCAGGCCTTTCCAGCCGGTCAAATCCTTGCCATTGAACAAAGAAACGAATCCTTCGCCTTGCGGCATCTCTGCCAGATGTTTCTTGATTGCTTCCCTTTGATAGCCGGCATCCGGATTGTCGAGCACTTCCATCACCTTATTCAACAGGGTACGGACATTCGCCCCCATATACTCCTTATTACCCAAAGCAATATTCATGACTGCATTGGCGGCAGCCTGTTGTACAGGTTTCTGATCCAGAAATTCGCCGGCATACAACATGCCCAAGAACGTTCCGGTATTTTCTATCTGTTGCAGGATTGCGATCTTTTGTGCATCTGTTTTGGCAATTTCCATTGCCTTACGTAAGCTTAACAGACGGTTTTCACCTGTAAATGCAGGATTGGACACCAGTTTCACATAGGTAGTGAGAGCCGGGTCGAAATAATTGGAGGATGGGTTTTCCTTGCAGATCGTGTATAATTCGTCTGCCACCTCAATACCTTTCCAGTTCAGCAGGGCTTCGAAGGCTGCATCCCTTTTGACACCCGTATTGGAACGGAAACCTTTTACGACCGTCGCCAGCGCATCCGGTTGTCCGGTAGAAGCCAACACCAGATAATACAAATAATCTTTATTGCCGGCCTGCAACATACGACGTGTCACCGTTTCGACCCGGTCGGCTGCCGAAAGAGAAGACAATGCCGAAATAACAGCCCGTTGCATAGGAGGAACAGCCAATGCGTCTGCCGTTTCCAGCATACCACACATATTGGTTATATCACGTTCTCCCACCACATCCTTCAAAGCCACATAAGCCGCGGCTTTCACTTCTGGAGAGCCTATCTGTATCTGATCAAGTACGGTATTGATATTGGCAGTAGCCTTGCGCATGGCCAACAATTCCAATCCTGCTATTTTTCCCGCATTGGCAGCAGAAGAGACAGCTTTCGCCACTGCCCCGTCAATATCTCCCGGGAAGGCGGCCAAAGCATCCTGTCCCAGCAAGACAACTTGCTTGTCATCGCTCTTCAGTAATTCGGCCAATGAAGGGATATAGGACTTATCGCCGATCTTTACCAATGTCCAAGCAGCAGCCTGCTTCACATCGAAGTTCGCATCACCGAGCTGCTCCAACAGGATTTGCTTGGCAGGAAGATCGAAACGTATTTCCAGATTCTGGATAATGTCGTGTTTGGCAGATTTCTTGGCCTCACGTCCGATCCAGTTCAGGATATCTATTTTCAGTTCCGGTTTGACTTTCGGAACCATTTTCATCAATTCGATATACAGCTCCTTATCTGCAAAATCAGAAGCGTAGCTCAAAGCTGCGTTCCGGTAGTTCTTGCTCGGATCTTTCATGGCTGCGATGATCATCTTGGATACTTTGGCCGGTTCCTCGGCTGCTAACAGTATCTGCAAGGCTGCTTCCCGCGTCTGCTCCTGTCCGGCTTTAGCCGCTGCTTTCTGCAATTTCTTTGCAGCTTTCATCACCGCATCACGATCACTCTGGACCAATCGTTTCAGCAAAGCGATATAGGCTTCGTTGGCACCAGTCACTTCCATCGTGTAACCGGCATTTTCGGCTGCTTGCGCCAAGACCGGCAAAGAGGTAGAACCTCCGACACAACTCAAGGCATACAAAACCTCTTTCTGCATATTCGGATCGGCTGCTCCCTGCAATGTCAACAGGAGCGTTTCCGCCTCTTTCACCCGGGCATCGGCAATCGCACGAATCACATCCTTTTGTGTTTTGGAAGAACCGGAACGCATCTTCAAGGCTGCAACCAATGCCTGCCCTGCCTTTTCGCTACCGTTGGCAGCCAGTGCCCGGGCAGCGGGACCGCTCAACGCCTCGTCATTCAGGTAAGAAGCCAATACTTCTATGCATTCATCTTTTCCCAACATCTGAAGTTGGCGGATAATGAATGCTTTCGTTTCTCGCTCGTTTACCATTTCCAAAGCTTTCAGATAAGCCTTCGCAGTCACTAACCGGGCATTCTCCTCCCCTTTCGCCATGACATAATGCGTAAGACCGCTCAAAGCATAGTCGACATTTGCGTTACTGCCTTTGCCCGGAGCATTTATCATGTTTACCAGCATCAGAACACCTTCTTCGCCGGTAGAACTCAAATCACCAATCAATTTATTGTACGCCGCTTGTTTCGCCGCAGGCATCTGAGCCAACACATCGGCTGCGGTCGTTTTGGCCGTACGGTTGGCCGGAGTCTGCGCCATCAGCATGCTTCCGCAAAGCAACAGGGCAGCTATTGAAATATATGCTTTTCTCATATTATTATCTATTTATGTAATTGTCAATTGTTAATTATCAATTGTCAATTCGTTATATATTCCAGGGTGCTCTCATCGGCTGGTCCAGCAAACGATTTGCAGCCTCGTCGTCAATAAATTCAAGTTTTACAGGATCGAAATTCAGCGTCCGGTTCAAACGCAGAGCCACTGCTCCCATATTGACAATAGTAGCCGAACGGAAACCATTCTTTTCGTTCAGGGCGAAAGGCTGGCGTGTCTTCACACATTCTATAAAGTCCGTAACCTGAGGTTCGGGTTCGGGGAAATCGGCAAGTTTCCTCTCCCAATCGGGAATATCGCATACAAAATTTTTATATACATTACCCTTCGGTCCGGCAATATACGGCGTATTCGGATCACCGAAGTCCCCCCCCCAAAGGACAATCTGACAACCATCGTCATACGTGTAGGTAATGGAACGCCAAGTACCGACAGCATCCGGATGCTGTTGCGGGGCATCAACCTCCACTTTAATAGGACTGGTATCGTCTTTACCTAGTATATATTGTACGGGGTCGATGTAATGCTGCCCCATGTCTCCGAGCCCTCCACCGTCATAATCCCAGTATCCGCGGAAAGTCTGGTGTACGCGATGCAGGTTATAAGGCTTGTAAGGAGCCGGGCCGAGCCACATGTCGTAGTCCAACTCTGCCGGAACCGGTTGCGGTTCGAGATATTCTTTTCCTACCCAGAAAAACTTCCAGTTGAAACCGGTATGCGCACTGATCGTCACCTTCAACGGCCATCCCAACAATCCGCTTTGCACCAGCTTCTTCAACGGTTTGACAGGAGTGCCCAGTCCATAGAACTGGTCTGTAAAACGGAACCATGTATTCAGGCGGAACATACGTCCGTATTGCTGTACGGCCTCCATCACACGCTTTCCTTCACCGATCGTACGCGTCATCGGCTTTTCACACCAGATGTCTTTCCCGGCTTTAGCGGCCTCGACAGACATGATACCATGCCAATGAGGTGGAGTGGCGATGTGCACAATATCGACATTCGGGTCCAGAATCAAATCGCGGAAATCATGATAAGCGGCTATTTTTTCCTTCACCAGTTTCTTTCCCAATTCAAGGTGATTTTTATCAACGTCACAAACGGCAACCAAACGTGTACCGGCATAATTGACATGGCCTCTTCCCATCCCTCCGGTACCAATAATACCTTTAGTCAATTGATCACTCGGAGCGATATACCCATTTCCCAATACGTGACGCGGCACAATCGAAAAGAGCGCAACCCCTCCAAGGGTTTTCAGAAAACCTCTTCTGTTTGTTCTCATAGTAAAAAATAATTTATATAGATTAGCGTAACTATTTAGTCAATATCAAGAAGTCTAATTGTAAAAAATCAACACATTACATAATTGAAAAACTAAACTTTAGCCTATAAGTTAACTAAAAAAAATCGTACCGAAGTAAAGTTTATAAGCTAGTGATAATGATTGACTGGATAGTTACAGATTATCATCCGATTATTAATTGTTTAAAAATATAAATAACATCTGATAAAGACATTAATTATCTAATAATCCTTGCAAATATTCACGTGTTTTTATCACATAATCATGTCTTGCACCATTCAATTCACATTCAATAGTCAATGCTCCCTGAAATCCTTGCTTCTTCAGTTCTGCGATGACAGCCGGAAAATTCACCTCTCCGGTAGGAATGGGTACTTCAGCTCCCAATTCATACGGATTGTTCGGGTCCGGATATCTACCATCTTTAGCATGGAATTCCTTAATGAGGCTGCCGAACTGCTTCACAGCATCCAGAGAATTCGCTTTTCCATACATCAATAAATTAGCCAAGTCGCAATTGATAAACACATTACCTGTAGCAATGTCTTTAATGGCACGAATCAAAGTCGTCGGCGTTTCCTGTCCGGTTTCAAAATAGATCATCACACCGCGCTGCTTGGCATAATTCGCCAAATCCTGCATGACCTTGATAAAATCTTTATATTGTTCGGAAGAGGGATCTTCCGGTATAAAACCGAAATGAGAGTGCATAGCGGGAATTTCCGCCATTGCACAGAAATCAATCATTTCATGATATACTTTAATTTTTTCTGCCCGTTCTTCTTTTGGCACCAGACCAATCGTAGCTGGCCCTTGGCGGAAATTCCAAACACAATGGCTTCCGGGCACACCGACAACCGTTGTTACCTTTATATTATGTTTCTTGGAGGCCGCCTTTACTTTTTCAGCAAAATCTTTTGTAAACTTGTTTTTCTGATAATTAAGTTCACAAGAACCAAATCCCTGATCATGCAGATCCTTAAAGCTTTTATCTACATCGCCCAAGTCATATTGGATAACCCCAATCGTTATCTTTTCCTGAGCCATCATTTCGGAGCACACAAACAGCAATGCCAAAATCAATAAAGATAATTTAGTATTCATCATCTGATATAGATTAAGTTATAAATAAAGAAAACTAAAAAGAGGGACAACCAAAGGGTTGTAAGTCTTTTTGGCCTCCCTCTTTATTTATGAAAAAATAAAAGTAATAATTTATTCCATTGTCGGATTAAAAGTTCCGCCCCAATTATTGTTCTGTTCGAGATTCGGATTTTGGTCGATGTTACTTTTCTGAATTGGGAAAAAATAGAAAGACTCTTCAATCACGAACTCACGTTCAGCTGCTTCCGTATAAGGTACTTGACGAATCACATAACGAAAATCACCGGTAGTCAACTCATTATTATTAATTTTGGCTCTGGCAGTATTCAGATCCATATCCGTACCATCCGGATTGATAGCAATCGCTTCAAGTCCATGTTTAGTCCAGCCAGCCAATTTCATCATATTACGTGTACGACGCAAGTCCCAAAAACGATGCCCTTCAAAACACAATTCAATATTACGTTCATCCAAAATAGCCTGACGAATCTCTTCACGATTACCGACTTTCAATCCATAAAGTCCATCGTTCCCAGCCTCGATTCCGGCACGTTTACGAATCTGCTTTAACATTTCAACTGCAGTTTCCGAATGTCCGGTTTCATTAGCAGCTTCGGCATAGATAAACATCACTTCAGCAAAACGCATCAGGATATAATCAATATCATACGTCATCACTTTATCCTGAGTCAATGTTAAATCTGCAGCTTTGTAAATATAAAAACCTGAGAAAATATCATTGTTCACGGCATTCGTATGTGCATTCGGATTTACACCATATTGATCATCAGGACTACTGATACCCAAAGCATTATATTGCCTATAATTCGCAGACTTTCCAGCTACTGGATATTCCCGACCATTATATAAACAGACATTATTGAAACGCGGATCACGATTCTGCCAGAAAGATTTCAGTAAAGCCTGTTCGTCTCCAACATAATATTTACTACTCGGATCATCATATTGTTTTCCATCCAACATAGGAAAGCTTTTTACAAACTCCCAAGTCGGGTTACTATAAGATTTGTCACGGCTGACAGAAGCAGGACGGGTCGTGTACTCCCATGCTGAAGTCTTATTCGGATTCGAATTCACTACCGGAAAAACAACCTCCGGTCCTTGTTCCTGTATCCAAATATCTGAATAATTCGGAGTTAAAGCGATACCTTTAGCCACACAATAATCATAAGCTTCTTTTGCTGCCACATAGGCTTCCTCCCAATAAACATTACCATATGGATTGTTCGGATTGAACTGTGGAGAAGCTTTCAACAACAAAGTTTTTGCTTTCCATGCTTTGGCAAAACACTGGTCGATACGTCCGTACTCAGCAGAACTTCCAGCAATCTTCTCAGGCAATAATGTGATGGCATGATCCAAATCTTCAACCATAAACTGGAAACACTCTGGAGTAGAGTTACGTTTTACACATAAATCATCCATATCCTTGTCTTGAGGAACCTTTATATAAGGAACACCGCCATGATGCAAAACCATCCAATAATACATATAGGCACGCATGAAATAAGCCTGGCCCAACAAGCCATTAGCCGTTTTGCTATCCAATGCACCTTCTTCCAAACGTTTGATAGCCTCGTTAATATGGCGAATCGTCGTGTAATCCCACTTTTTATAAGCACTACCTGTTTCTGTAATAGTACCCAAATACCATGGCATACCTGTCACTTGTTCTGAGTTATTGTCTGCACCAGCACTCCAGTTTCCAAAGCACTCCGAATAAAGATTGTTCACATACGCCGTAGCCAAGTTAACGTCATCCCAAACCATCGACTCATCGTAACTATTCAAGTTGTCAATATCTAATGTATCACAACCGGTTGCCATTCCTCCCAATACGAAAGCTGCACTTATTATGGCATATTTGATTTTATTCATTTTCATATTCTTTCTGATTTAAAATTAGAATGAGAAATTAAGACCAAAAGAAAATGTTCTCATCAACGGATAGGAATCATAATATTTTTGTTCCGGATCCAAAAATTCCGTTACATCCGAAATACAGAACAAGTTTGTTGCATTGGCAAATACTTGTGCGTGCGTAAGTCCCAACGGACGAAGAATCGCTTTCGGCAAATCATAGCCGATATTCAAATTCTTCAAACGCAAGTATGCCCCATTACGCATCCAGTAACTTGTATTTCCTGCACCTGATTCATACCAACCATTCCCTACAATGCGTGGATAAACACCATTCGGATTCAAATCTGGATCATAGACTTTATCACTTGTCCAAATTGGGAAATAAGGACGAACGGCACCACCATGCTGATAGAAACCACCATCAACTCCACCGACAAAACGATCATATTTGCCAACACCCTGAAAATGCACGTCTACCGTGATACCTTTCCACTTAATATTACCTCCAAAACCATAATTAATACGCGGTGTTCCATTTTCACTCAACAAGTTATACGCATCATTTCCATCAATACGTCCATCAGGACCTTCCGTATAACCATCTCCACGAGTATCTTTATACAAAATACCACCCAAATATGGATCACGACCATACTGTTTAAACCCCTTCGCTTTCAAGGCTTCAACTTCAGCTGGATCGGTCAACAAATGATCAGCAATCAAACCGGTCAAAATACCGTCAGCCTTTCCTACCGGTGACAATGCATGTAACGCTCCACCTTCCTGATAAGTAGCTGAAACATCCAAGACATCCCACTTGTCGCGAGCAAAACCTAAATTCACGTATGCAGAATAATCGATCTCACCATTAGCAGCCTTATCCATCCAAGTCAGAGCGATTTCACCTCCTCGCCAAGAACGTTCAGCGTAGTTTTCTGGAGCTAATGTTTGCCCATATGTATTAGGGATTGTCACGGTGCGTGCTCCCAAAATATCGGTTTCTTTACGATAGAATGCATCGACTGTACCAGATAGTCGGTTATTGAAGAAACCGAAATCCAAACCACCATTAACAGTCTTAGATGTAGCCCATGTTAAAGCCAAGTTCGGCGTAGCACCAGGCGTAATCGTATTAGCTAAATTGTTACCAAACACATAATTTCCCCCCTTATTATATTTCTGTAGATAAGAGAATGCTGCTATTTCTTCATCATTCACATCCAAGTCATTACCTGTTGTTCCATACGATGCACGCAGCTTTAAATTACTCAACCAATCGGTCGTATTTTCCATAAAAGATTCTTCACTTAAACGCCATGCAGCCGATACAGAAGGGAAAAAGCCCCAACGATGCCCATCGGGGAACAAAGTGTTACCATCATAACGGAAAGAGAACTCGGCTATATATTTTTGATCGAATGTATAATTAAAACGACCAATCCATGAAAGACGTCCACCGGTATATTCTTCAGCGTTACCCCAACGACGTTCGGCATCGCTCGAATAATTAAACATCTGGTCTAAGTTGGAAAGTGGTTGTTCCCCTTTAGCCTGTATCCATTCCCCTCCGTTAGAAGCCTGTTCGAATACAACCATCGCGTTAACATCATGTTTACCAAATGTATTGGCATAGTTCACAAACCAATTGAACTGCTCGGTCCACAATTGTTTAGCACGATAGTCCAAGTTTTCATAATTTTGAGAGAAGTTGAACGTATTGAACTCATTCAAATTTAAAGGAGCCGGCAAGAAACGATTTCCTTCAGGATCTGCCTGCTGAAATTTGTAGTTCTTCTGGAAAGTCATGAAACGTTTCCGATTGTAGTCATGTCCAATATAGCTACCCATGATCTTTGTACTCAATCCTTTCGTAATGAAATCCAAGTTAAAATCGAACGAAACGATCCCATTCATATTGCGCCGACGAGTTTTCAGATAACGGTTACCGACAACCTGATCTACAGGATTCCACCCTTGCCATGAACCATAATCCTGATAAATCGGATAATCTGTAATTGTAGCAGAAGGTGTCCCGTCCAAATTAGAGTAGAACGGCGTTGTCTTCATAGCATTGAATGTACAACGGTATAAATCATACACAGCTTGATCGTCGTCATCCGAGAATGGCCAATAGAAACGCTTGTCATTAGACTGATTTGCATCCAAATTGACATTCATCTTGATATATTTGCTCAATTCTACCGTTAAATTCGAGCGCAAAGAAAATTTCTTATTTTCCAACGATACATAAGAGCCTTCTTCTGCCAAGAAAGACCCCATTACATAATATTGCACTTTCTCGCTTCCGCCTGTCACACTCAAAGAATGTTTTGTGTTCCAAGGATTCTGCCAAATATAATCGTTTACATTATAATTGATGTTGTTGTCACGGAAGTAAGCATATTCCGCCTCACCGTTCGGCTCTTTCGTGCCTTGAAAACGGGCTACAGCATTTTGGTAATCCAAATCATCAATAGCCGTCCATCTATCCGCAAACAGTTCTTGGGTAGGTTTGCTAAAAGCATAGGATCCCTGATAATTAAACACAGGTTTCTGATTCTTAACACCTCCTTTTGTCGTGACCAACACAACCCCATTACCAGCTGCCGATCCATAAATAGAAGCGGACGCGGCATCTTTCAGGAAGCTCATCTGATCTATTTCATACGGTTCCAAATTATCAAAAGCCTCTTTATCACGGATAACACCATCGATAACGAACAACGGATCGCCGAATCCACCACGCATACGGATCTCAGAAGAAGCTCCCATCAGACCAGAATTACCGGTAATAGTTGCTCCAGGAGCACGTCCAGCCAATGAATTGGACAAGTTAGTATTAGGAATCACCGACAGTTCTTCCGACTTCACATTCGAAATGGATCCTGTCATATTTACTTTTTTCTGCACACCGTACCCAACCACAACAACCTCGTCCAATTTCTGAGTATCTTCATGCAAGGTAATCTGGTATGTATTTTTATCTTTCGTCACTAAAATTTCTTGATCCAAATATCCGATATAAGAGATAAGCAAAGTCGCTCCATCCGGAATCTCTTCCAATGTAAATTCTCCGTCAATATTCGTTATCGTACCGACTCCAGCCCCACCTTTCAGGACAATATTTGCACCAATGACCGGCAAACCGGTATCGTCGACAATAACACCTGATATTTTTTTCTTCTGCTGTTGGAGTGCTGTCACAACAGGTTCGGAATGAACACTCCTTTGAGAATTATCATCCTTCAGAAATACACGATTATTTACTATTTTATAAGAGATCCCTGTATTCTTAAATACCTCTTTCAGAACATTTTCTATATGTTCATTTTTAAGATTAACAGAGACTTTGGAGATTTTCTTATTTAATAAAGTCTCATCATAAGAAAATTCATACCCAGTTTGTTCACTAATACTTCGTATGACGGTACCGACTGTCGTTTGATTCAAGGCCAGTTCCAGATTCACATACAAAGAATGCGCATCGCTTGTCGCCATAGCGGGCGATGCAGCTGACAAAAACATTGCTAATGTAGCAATTGATGCATTTTTAATCATACATGTGATTCAATAATGTTAGTACTAAGTTTTTAAGTTTATAGTTTTCTTTTGTTGTGTGTGTTACTTTTCTAATCTGTCATTTCATCATAGGCATTCATTTTTTATTATTCATATATAAAGATTTCTTTCCCCTCTATCCGATATTGGATGGGAGCTAAATATTTCAAGAGTTTCAAGATGTCAGGCAAGCTTTCATCTTCATTGATCACACATCGGAACTTACGCTGGGCAAGCTTCGTTGATTCTAAATTTATGTTTACATTAAATTTTACGGAGAGTTGGTTAACTATTTCCCTCAACGTGACATTTTCGAAGACAAACTGGTTCAGTCGCCACGCCGTACATACATTCACATCCACAACCTCTGTGGCATATTCGTTCTTATTGTTGTCATATGTCACCTTTTCTCCCGGTGACATATCTAAAATGGGGTTCCACTGCTTATCGAGTAAAGCGACTTTACCTCTTGCTAAAACGGTTTCTACGTTTTGGTGTTTCTCGTCTGTTTTTACATTGAAAGCGGTTCCAAGAACCCTAATATTCACATAATTCGTCGAAACATATAGAGGGAACTGGGCATTCTTTGCAACGTCAAAGAATGCTTCTCCTTGCAAGGAGAAGCATTCTTTGCAACGTCAAAGAATGCTTCTCCTTGCAAGGAGAGTTTGCGACCGCCTTCGGCAAAAGTCTCCGGAATCTTCAATGAAGAACCGGCCTTTAACCAAATAGTAGAACCATCTGCAAGCACGATTTTTTTCACATCTTTCCCTTGTTCCACCCTAATCGTTACATAATTGTCCGGCTTCAGATAGCCCCATCCCACATAAGAAAAAGATACAAGTAACAAGATTACGGCTGCATATCTCATCACAGAGCAAAATATTTGAAATTGCCTTCTACTATTTATCCTGGCATTCAATCCATTCAATGCCTTTTCGATATGCTCAGGCGTATTATATTGAGTGAACTTCCACGAAACGCGAAGTTTCATCAATTTAGAGAAAGCTTCCTCATTATCAATTGATAATTCACGCCATTCTTCCACCTGTTTCATTTCTTCAGGAGAAAGCATGCCTGTCAAATATTTTGCTAAAAGTCTATAATCAAAATCCATTTTTATTTCCTATTACCTATACTAAACGAACAACTCGGGAAAACTACTGAGCTAAAAGGAAACTTTTTTCAATTATTGTATTTCCCAATATTTTCAGTTCCCTTCCGTCTGTTTCATTCAAGCCGTTCGACGAATAAAACAGACGGTTTGGAATGCTTTTATGGATCATCGGGAAAGCGTTCAATTGTACATTCCGTTTCATGACTCGGGATGCTGAACAAGAACATACAAACAGTATTACAAAAATTAAACAATCTCTTATAATCTTATTTTTTAGGTAATACGCCAAATTTATATTTCCATCTTTCACTGCTTTTCATATATAAACTCCGTAAAAGTTCCTTCCAACAAATTTCAAAGCCAAATACCGAAAAACAGACAGCCTCTCTAAGCTTCACCGGAACCTCCTGCATGATCAAATCCGGATGATGACATGCCTTGTAAACGAACTCCAAATCAAACAGATATGTATTTATACAAGTAGAAAGGAAAACAGTACGTCCTTTGCGGCTAAACCCTTTCAAACCGGCTTGCGTATCCGAATAGTTCATTTGCAATAAATAACGATTGCAGCCACGAACAAATCGGGAGATTAAACGACGAGAAAACGGCAAACAATCATAATAGGTCTTATCCCGAGTCGATACAACCACATCTACTCCCCGCTGTAACATTTCCAATACCCTTGACATAGAAGCAAGCGTATAAGGGAAGTCGTGATCCGTATAAAGGATATAATCAGAATTACACGCAGACACGGCTTTACGCAAGGCAAAACCTTTTCCATGATTGACCGAATAACTTAAAATATGGACTTCCGGTATGTTTTGCCGGATATAATTGATAACATTTTCTTCAACACCTCTTGTCGAACCGTCATTTACTAAATACAGATGAATATCAACATGTTTCCACAATGCATTCAGTTCCTTGTATTTCGAGACAACGGTTAACTCCCAACCTTTATCCGGGTTATAAACAGGTAGTATTAAATCTATGTCCGTTTTCATCATTCTATTCTTTTTAATATGCGCTTTTTATCTTTTACAGAAAACAATACCCGACTGATCCTGCCGACAATCAACCCCTCAGGTATTTCCCCGAAAAAGCGACTGTCCACTGAGTTACTGCTATTGTCTCCCATCATATAGTACCAGTTTATGCCTTCTCGCCTTGTTATTCGGATTACCCGCTTTACCAAAAGCATATTCCGGTTTTCAGGACTACGAAAAACAACGATATCATTTTCTTGCGGTTCTCGCCATCCCACCATACGTCCCAAATTCCAATTGTTTTTCAAATCCTTCTCACGCAAAAACGTAATCCAGGTGAAAACATTCAACAAAGGAATATCGGCAAAACGGTCAGGTAACACAGGCCCGTATGAGGCTTTGTCTACCCAAACCCAATCACCGGTACATAGAGTCGGCTCCATACTTTCGGATGGGATGTAGCAAGGTTCACCCAGGAAGAGGCGAATCAACACACAAGTAAATAGACAAAGACATGTATACGTTTTTATCATCTTTGGTACATATTTATTTTTTTACTGAACACTCCCTTTGATTTCCAAAAAGATCGGATCATCCGTATTACAACGGATAGAAATCGTTTCTGAAAAAGAGCCTGCATATTCCTTTACAACTTTAACCGTTACAAGAATCTCTTCATTTGTCAATGCAGTCCGTTGATCGTATGTTGCACGAGTACATCCGCAAGAAGTCTGCATCTCAAATAGGGTCAATGGATTTCGTCCCGTGTTCTTCAGCAGAAATGAGACTTCTTTCTCCATTCCTTTATCGATCTTTCCCAAATCAATTACAGGACGCGCAACTGTTACCTGTGTCTTATTTTCTATAAAAGACAACAATTCACGGTCATCCGTCATATACGCCACATATTTATCACGGATTTCCAAATCAAACATTGGATTTCCGATTTCCAATATATGATTTTCCTTGTCTAACAAAAACGTATGATTTCGGTCTCCTTCCCGAATATTATTCAATCGACTCAACTCTTCACTTCTGTTCAAACAAACTGGGTAATCAAAATTTTCATGTTTCAGGCGAAACCCTACTTTCTTATAATCGCTCAAATTATAAAAAAACATAAACGCCACTTTTCCCCCTGACAACGTATCTATATAAGAAATGAAATCTTTCCATTCCTGAAGTTTCAATTTACATTCTGTACATCCCGTTGAATCCACATAAACTACTACTTTATATTCAACATTTTCCGGCATCCGATAATCTATCGTGTCTTTCAAAAAACGAGTATATACTATATCCTTCGGAAACAGCATTTCTCTCCCAATATGGTCGTGTACAATACGTTTATTTTGTTTATCATGTTCTTTTCTTCCACATGACATACAAAATAAAAGTAATAGTAACATGCCGACTGTTCTTGTTGCATTCATTCTCTAACTAATAATTCAACCCGTGCTTCTTTCCGATTGTATGCATAAATACTATCTTGATTGACACAGATATGTAAATAATTCGTTCCGGGTAATTGGAGGATTTCCTTTTTTTTCAATATCGGAGATAATTCTATTTTTAGTATCTCATTCGAAAGAACTTCTCCAGAAGAGCCTGTTCCAAACAACAACACATATAAGTAATTGCCATCCACATAAGCATCTGATACTATCTTTGTGTAACTATTCAACTTCCGTATATTTTCATTCTTAATTAGATCTTTTTTTATATAATCTATATCTGAAAAGTCCAAACTATCAACCATTTGTTTACTTTTCAAATCATAAATTTCCACTATAGGAATATTATCTGAGACAGTTATACATTTATCCTCAAAATTCAGAAGATGCCTACTATTCCGTATTCGGTTAGGCAGCTCTTCTCCAAAATCCTTTCTCTTTCCACAATGTGATTCTGTACCTATCCGCATATTCACCTCTAAAAACAATCCTTCCTTTTCTGCGGTTGAAACATATAAACATGAATCATCCACAAAAAAACGATATGGCATATAAATACGATCATTCAACAAGGCATACTTACCACGAAATTCACCTTTTTGATCAAAACACAAAGCAGCGCTATGTCCCATGTCAAAAACATACAAAAAACTATCTTCTAACGCAATAGACTCTATACTCACAAAATCTCTAGGACCTGGCCCCTGCCTTCCTATAAATCTATTAAGGATAAAATATTGATTCGTTTCTATTACTTGAGACAAATATTGATCCGAAATATAAAGCCGATTCTCATAAAATTGTAAATCTCGCACTTTGGATAAAAATATTGAATCACCCCAACCTTCTACAAACGAAAGTTGTTTATACTTTACAGTTTCCAACTGCAATTGTCTTTCTTTTTGACAAGAAATTAATGACAAAAAAAATATGACAGTTAATATGATATTACTTAATTTTAGATTCATAATTTTTTATTTTATAAACCGTGGACAAATTGCAAGCAAATTCATCCACGATCTAAGTTAAAACAAAATGCCCTACAGTCTAATCGCAACGAATAGACTCTTTATCATCACATTGTACATAGCCGGAAAAAGTATTCCTTTCACAATTTTCCTTCCCTGAACAAGATACGGAACCATTCACATTCCCATCCCGATCTTTACAAATCAAAGTTACTTTACAAGAATACCCATCTCCTCCTGTTCCACTTCCATCATCACCTGTTTTTGTCTGTTGAGCCCAAACAGCAATCACGGCATTATTATCTGCCAACCCATAATCATCCAGCGCATACTGGAGATTCATTCCCATACCGAAGAGTAACATCAATGCTCCAATTAACAACACGGCTTTTTTCTTTAATTGTACCATTGTCTTTAAGTTTTTAATTTGTTAATACTTCAATCGTGATTTTCACGACCGTTTATATCTTTTTCTTCGTATTCCCCTTTATAAAAACTACGCAAATAATGCTTCACGGTGTCCGTATCCTCCCACTGTTTGCTGTAGCTATACGTATAGCTCATAAAATAAAGGCTATAGAAAAGTATTGATGAAAACAACAGGAGCTTTGGAAACACACGATACCCTTTTTCCACCCAACCTATGATTTTATATGAGACTAACAACAAAATACCCGAAAGGGACAAATAAAGGTAACGATCAGCAACTATTCCCAAACGAGGCATCGCTACGACATGTAGTGATAGCAACAAATGAATGACAAAGAACAAGCTGCCGAACATCAAAAGACGTTTCTTACGGAAACTATACAAAACTCCGAACAAGCCTGCCACAAGCACCGGATAAACATAAAAACGAACCGGAATATCGCTATTTCCTGGCAAAATTGGGAAAGGATATAAATAATTCAGATTGATCGGAAGCAAGGACTTCGTAAAATATTCGAACAAAGAATAGCAGCCGAACAACAGACGTTGTACTGCCGTATAAGACACCGCCTCACTACGAGGTCCCTGTAAGTCCAACGTCAACAAGGCAAAGCCTGCCGATAAAATAAAGAATGGCATTTTCTCTATCCACAAATCCGATGATTTCAGATTACGACCGATAAACCAATCTACCAAAAGCAAGGACAGGGGCAAAACAAAGGCTTGTTCTTTACTCAAACACGAACAGACAAAACAACATAAAGCTGCTATATAACAACCGAGTTTTTGTGACCGGACATAACGAAGATACAACAACAAGGCTGACAAATAAAAAAATACATACATCGGAACCTTCACCGCACTGATCCAAGCAATAGATTCTACATTCACCGGATGAATGGCAAAAAGGAAGGTAGTCAAGGCAGCCACCCACAAACTTCGACGAGATCCGGATTGGCCGGACATCTCCAACAAACGGAAAATCAAGAAAAAAAGCAACGTGGCACATCCACAATGCCAGACAAAGCTCATCAAATGGAACCAAAACGGATCATAGCCGAACAAGCCGTACAGCACCATATAGTTCAATTCCACCAACGGGCTATATTGACCTTTATAGGATTGTGTAAACACCGCTATCAGGTTTTCCATCCGAAAACCACTCTCCGTAAATATGTTCATCACCATCCATTGGTCATCCCACGAATCCAGGAAACCGTTGGAGAAAACAGGAGAATAGCAAAACGCTACCAATCCATAAAGGAGCAGGAACCCCAACAAGAATTTAAAGTTAACGATATTGTTCAGTTTTTTCATTTTTCGCCTTTTTATAAACTAAACGAATAACCAAGGAAAAATACTGAGCTTAATACTACTTTTTCATCTTTTCACCCGATAAAAGCCAATAATCGGATTACTTTCTTCCGTTAAATTTTTCAGATCATCCGGAAAAACATCCGGATTTTCAGATATCTTGTACTGGATTACAAAAGAAGGAACCACAGAAAAAAACATATCTTTATACACTCCATGAATTTGAGATATAAATAACAAATCTTTCACAGGATGATTATTAACCTGCTTACCGGCATATATGAGTTTATCTTTCAACAAATCATAATATACTGCATAACAGCTTCCCTGTTTCTGAAACCATAAATTCAAAAAACCATCCGCTTCATAAGCATTACTCAACAACCATGAGTAGCGGGTTTGCATCAACTTCAATGATGGTGTCACTTCCATCAGAACATCCAACGGTAAAGAGTCCGGCAATTCCACCTTGTATACAGGTGTAACAGATTCTGATGTCAACTGATAAACGACTGTTTCATAATCCTTAATAAAATACAACTTATCGTTATTATAATAAAAAGGATGTTCCTTCCCATAGGAAAATCTAAACTCTGACGTTCTATCATGGGGGAAAAAAGATTTATCGATTTTAGTTCCGGACAAGGAACAGAACAACGAGTAGTGCATTTCCGGATTATCAGGATAATTATAATGATCTCCCATAAAAAAGAAAAAAGAGCCGTTCCAAATCGCCATGCGTTCCGGTGCCATATAAGTGGCAGAGATAGATTGACGACGTTTGCCGGTATACATATCGTAACAATGCAACTTCCTGCGTGTTGAATCGTACATCCACAACATCTTCAACGGGGGGTTCAAAGCAAAGTCCAATACATTCCCGTATTCGTTAGGACCCGGACCATGCTCATCAATCACATACTCGACCTTTCCTTGCATATCGAAGCAAAAGAGCTTATTTTGGTTATCCAATATAAAGATACGTTCATCAGAAACAAGAGTACGGACTATTTCTCCTATTACAACATTGTCCGACAATACCACATACGAGATTTGTTCGAAAGTCTGGTCTACATTGCGATAGGCTGTATCCGAAATAGAAACAGGAATCACGCGTAATTGTACCGAGTCTTTCTCTACCGGGACATTCTCACAAGACGATTGGCGTCCATTATGACATGACATAAGGCACAAAAACAATAATATAATTGTGATATATTTCATAAAGCATTTTATTTGTTCGTTTGTTAAAAAATAAAAATCAATTCCCTTTTATCCTTCAAGGTATTCCTCCACATGGGACCGGAGTACAATTACAAGAAGGACATACATATTGGTCAACACAAACCCATGCAACGCTTGATGTAAAAGAGCCATCTGGATATGTATACATATTATCGCATAAATAGTATCATTATACATAATATGAGCATATACATTTTCTTTAAACACTTTAAACAAAACAAATGGAGATTCCCAAAAATGAACAGTTGCACCATTTTCATAATGATACGGATGATATTGTGCCACTAATTTATTATGATCAAAACAATTCATAACATATCCGTCTTCATGATCTATTACAGATCGTGCCCATATTTCTCTTCCTTCACCTAAAAACAGCATTTGATCTATTTTATAGAATAGTAACATGCCGACTGTTCTTGTTGCATTCATTCTCTAACTAATAATTCAACCCGTGCTTCCTTCCGATTGTATGCATAAATACTATCTTGATTGACACAGATATGTAAATAATTCGTTCCGGGTAATTGGATAATTTCCTTTTTTTCCAATATCGGAGATAATTCTATTTTTAGTATCTCATTCGAAAGAACTTCTCCAGAAGAGCCTGTTCCAAACAACAACACATATAAGTAATTGCCATCCACATAAGCATCTGATACTATCTTTGTGTAACTATTCAACTTCCGTATATTTTCATTCTTAATTAGATCTTTTTTTATATAATCTATATCTGAAAAGTCCAAACTATCAACCATTTGTTTACTTTTCAAATCATAAATTTCCACTATAGGAATATTATCTGAGACAGTTATACATTTATCCTCAAAATTCAGAAGATGCCTACTATTCCGTATTCGGTTAGGCAACTCTTCTCCAAAATCCTTTCTCTTCCCCCAATGTGATTCCGTACCTATCCGCATATTCACCTCTAAAAACAAACCTTCCTTTTCTGCGGTTGAAACATATAAACATTAATCATCCACAAAAAAACGATATGGCATATAAATACGATCATTCAACAAGGCATACTTACCACGGTATTCACCTTTTTGATCAAAACACAAAACAGCGCTATGTCCCATGTCAAAAACATACAAAAAACTATCTTCTAAGGCAATAGACTCTATACTCACAAAATCTCTAGGACCTGGTCCCTGCCTTCCTATAAACCTATTAAGAATAAAATATTGATTCGTTTCCATTACTTGAGACAAATATTGATCCGAAATATAAAGCCGATTCTCATAAAATTGTAAATCTCGCACTTGAGATAAAAATATTGAATCACCCCAACCTTCTACAAACGAAAGTTGTTTATACTTTACAGTTTCCAACTGCGATTTTCTTTCTTTTTGACAAGAAATTAATAACAAAATAGATATGACAGTTAATATGATATTACTTAATTTTAAATTCATAATTTTTTATTTTACAAACCGTGGACAAATTGCAAACAAATTCATCCACGATCTAAGTTAAAACAAAATTTCCTACAGTCTAATCGCAACGAACAGACTCTTTATCATCACATTGTACATAGCCGGAAAAAGTATTCCTTTCACAATTTTCCTTTCCTGAACAAGATACCGAACCATTCACATTTCCATACCGAGGAGTAACATCAATGCACCTATTAACAACACTGCTTTTTTCTTTAATTGTACCATCGTCTTTAAGTTTTTAATTTGCTAATACTAATTCAAATTGTGATTTTCACGACCTTTTATCTCTATTTTTTCGCACTCATCTTTATTAAAATTACACAAATAACACTATTCCTTTATAGTCTATACAATAAAGGCGCAGCCGTCAACAGTGGAAGAATACAGATACCATGAAACATTGTTTTTGACACTATCTTCTCTGTTTAAACTTTTCATCTCTACTTGATATACAAACCTGTAAAAGTTCCTTCCAATAAGTTTCAATTCCAAATACCGGAAAACAAACAGCTTCTCTTAACTTCACCGGAATTTCCCCTATAACCAAAGCTGGATGATGACATGCTTTGTAAACGAACTCCAAATCAAACAAATATGTATCTATACAAGTAGAAAGAAAAACAAAACGACCTTTGCGATTAAACCCTTTCAAACCGGCTTGCGTATCTGAATAGTTCATTCTCAATAAATAACGATTACATCCACGAACAAATCGAGAGATTAAACGACGAGAAAACGGTAAACAATCATAATAAGCCTTATCCCGAGTCGATACAACCACATCAACTCCTCGCTGTAACATTTCCAATACCCTTGACATAGAATCAAGCGTATAAGGAAAGTCGTGATCCGTGTAAAGGATATAATCAGAGTTACACGCAGACACGGCTTTACGCAAAGCAAAACCTTTCCCATGATTGATCGAATAACTCAAAATATGAACTTCTGGTATATTTTGCCGGATATAATCAGTGACAACTTTCTCAAAGCCTCTTGCCGAACCATCATTTACCACATATAAATGAATGTCTGCATGTTTCCACAAGACTTCCAGTTCCTTATATTTCGAGACAACGGTTAACTCCCAACCCTCATCCGGATTATAAACAGGCAGTATCAAATCTATGTCCGTTTCCATCATTCTATTCTTTTTAATATGCGTTTTTTATTTTTTACAGAAAACAATACCCGACTGATCCTGCCGACAATCGAACTCTCCGGGATTTCCCCGAAAAAACGACTGTCCACCGAATTATTGCGGTTGTCTCCCATCATATAGTACCAATTTACACCATCTCGCCTTGCTATTCGGATTACCCGCTTTACCAAAAGCATATTCCGATTTTCCAGGCTACGAAAAACGACGATATCATTTTCTTGCGGTTCTCGCCATCCCGGCATACGTCCCAAATTCCAATTGTTTTTCAAATCCTTCTCACGCAAAAACGTAATCCAGGTAAAAACATTCAGCAAAGGAATATCAGCAAAACGGTCGGGTAGCAAAGCGCCGCATGAAGCTTTGTCCACCCAAACCCAATCACCGGTACATAGAGTCGGCTCCATGCTTTCGGATGGAATGTAGCAAGGTTCACCAAGGAAGAGGCGAATCAACACACAAGTAAATACAACAATTACGATTATTTTAATCCCCCTTACCATCCAAAACAGCGAATTTACGTTTTATCGATTCAAAATAAGCATCTGTTCGTTCTGAAATTTCTTGAATATTTATAAAACAATTTTCCATTAAATACTCCTTCGATAAAACACAAAAATAATAAGCAACAACAGTATCACTTACTTCCATAATAGGAGATAAAAGTCCTATTGAAAGCCCATAAACTTCACAAGAAATGCAATACTGTTTTTTAAACGACCGTATAATCCTCGGATTATTGGAATTCAACAAACAAATTACATTTTGAGCTCCTACTTCCGATATAAACATGTTAATATAATCAATGTGCTTTTTAAAATATTGCATACATGATATGCATCCTGCATCATTAAAACGAATTACAAATTTATCACCTGTATTTAGGATTTCAGATACTAATATGTTTTCTCCATTTTCTTTCAAAACAGACAATGTATCTGAAACTGTTATATTATCAGTATTCATTTGTTCTAAATTAATACTATATATTTGATGATAATTATACGAATCTTTCTTTAAACTTTCATAAATCAACTTGTTATCACCTTGCCGAATATAACCTATAATAAATAAAACGAACAAAGTCAATATCAAAGACATATATGTAAAATGTATAGTTTTATTCATTTCGAAATATTTTTTTGTTTAATTTTGCCACCATCAGAATCGGATTATCATCAATAGATGCTCTTTCCAGCGTGTTGAACAACTCAGGATAAAACGACTGTATCTCTGATTTTTTTTTCGTTTCCAGATCCTGGTATTTAGACGGATCAAGTATATAATAGAAATAATCGCCACAGGCAATTGTACCGTATAAGATATCAACAATATGAACTTTCCCAATATGAGGTCCTCTAAAAGAACAACTTTCCCCGTTTAGCCTATCGTAGATATAAAAGCAATTATAACCATCATATTGATATGAGACTCCGACTTTAGTCTCATCGGAAATATATAAATAAGGAGAATGAGCAACCTTTTTATTTTTCCTGAGATATTTGAATATTTCATCTTCCCTACTTTGCATCGGCAAAGCTATCAATTCTTTCGGAATGGCATGGCCTAATTTAATCACTAAACCTCCTTTGGGATAGTTAAAATCATATTTATAAATCGTATCATTATACATAATATGGGTATATAAGCCATCTTCAAACAAAACGAACGGAGACTCCCAAAAAGAAATGGTTGCACCATTTTCATAATGATAAGGATGATATTGTGCCACTAACTCATCCTGTTTAAAACAATTCATGATATATCCATCTTCAGGGTCAATGCTTGATCGTGCCCAGACTTCCCTTCCTTCCCCTAAAAACAATATTTGGCTTATTTTATAAGGAATTGTATCCACACGTAATAGACGGCCATTCAAATCATATACAAACTTTTTCTTCAATTGGTTATCCATCACATACAGTTCTTTCTTTTCTCCATTAACCGCAATGCTTGATGCGTTTGTATATTTGTTGGGACCATCTCCTTGATCATGGATAACCGCTTTGGCTTCTCCATGATCAGAAAAAATAAAAACAGAAGAACTTCTCCGGTCCAAAATATATAAACGTTTATTCAATGGAATAATATTATACACTGCATTTATCAATATAGTGTCATTCGTTTCCAACGGGACAATTGCAATCTTTTCGAAAAAATCCGCAATGGATACAATTTGAGAGTCTTCAGGATCAATCGAAATAGTTATAAAATCATCTTTTCCATTATCTTGTCCGGCACAAGAACACATCAGAGCCGCTATTAGCAACAAACAAATATTCTTTTTCATATTCTTATTTAGTTTAACGGGCTGTTCCTATAATACACTTTTGTCATGACAATTCCGATCTAATTTTTTCTAAGTTAACATTAAACCCCAAATCAATCATAATATGGAAAAAATGTATAATTTCGGTACAGCCCTATTTTTAATTTTTACAAGATGGACATCTGCATAAACCGTCGCTTGTTACCCTACAGCATGAATAATAACCAGTTCCTGTTGAGACTTCACATCCTTTACCTGTAGCAGTTACACCAAATGCAGATACTGAACCTGATATACAGGAACAAGAAGTAGCACCTCCTCCCCCAGCAAGATTACAATCCCTACATCCTTTCTGTATGTCTCCTGTACCAGCAGGATCATCACCTGTTTTCGTCTGTTGAGCCCAAACAGCAATCACGGCATTATTATCTGCCAACCCATAATCATCCAGCGCATACTGGAGATTCATTCCCATACCGAGGAGCAACATCAATGCTCCAATTAACAACACGGCTTTTTTCTTTAATTGTACCATTGTCTTTAAGTTTTTAATTTGTTAATACTTCAATCGTGATTTTCACGACCGTTTATATCTTTTTCTTCGTATTCTCCTTTGNTGATATACAGGAACAAGAAGTAGCACCTCCTCCCCCAGCAAGATTACAATCCCTACATCCTTTCTGTATGTCTCCTGTACCAGCAGGATCATCACCTGTTTTCGTCTGTTGAGCCCAAACAGCAATCACGGCATTATTATCTGCCAACCCATAATCATCCAGCGCATACTGGAGATTCATTCCCATACCGAGGAGCCACATCAATGCTCCAATTAACAACACGGCTTTTTTCTTTAATTGTACCATTGTCTTTAAGTTTTTAATTTGTTAATACTTCAATCGTGATTTTCACGACCGTTTATATCTTTTTCTTCGTATTCTCCTTTATAAAAACTACGCAAATAATGCTTCACGGTGTCCGTATCCTCCCACTGTTTGCTGTAGCTATACGTATAGCTCATAAAATAAAGGATATAGAAAAGCATTGATAAAAACAACAGAAGCTTTGGAAACACATGATGCTCTTTTTCTATCCAATCTATGATTTTATATGACACTAACAACAAAATACCTGACAAGGACAAATAAAGGTAACGATCAGCAACTATTTTTAAGATCAATGAGTGTTGTGCCTGTTGAATTGTTCCGAAAACTAAATCTCATAGAAATGCAGAAATCCTTTTATAGGGTTTTTTCGCGTGTCAAAACTCTTCAATAGAGTTGTTCTGACGGCCATTTCATACCGCAACGAGTTTAGGTTGAGAACTTATAGACGGACATCATGCGGATAATCATTTTATTTTTTCATTTCATATAACAAAATAACAGGATTATCATCCGGTGACAAATCATGTAACTTCATTGATTCCAAAAGTGTTGGAAAATATTCGTACAATATTCCCGCATTTATCTCTTCTACTAAATATTTCTCATCTCCCCAACGTGGAAAGAAGCGATAACCTTGTATCAAATCATTTTTCACCACTCCTACTTCTACTTTATCATTCGATTTATCCACCACACAAAAAACACGTTGATCTTGAATCAAATAATCAAAAATGAAATAGCGATTGGAAACATAATAGTTATTTTTGACCACATAATTGAAATCTGAACTATTTACATCTTGCTCTTCTACATTCTGTTCATTCGGAAACTCTTTTCCTACAAATCGTACCCAATAAACAGGATCTAAGTTTTCTCCGTGATAAATCCGATTATCATACACGGGAGAAATATAGACTTCTTCATTGTTTACAGCAAAAACATTACATTCATTATAATTAAACAAGTTTTCATGATCTCTTCTAATTAATTTATCCGCAACTTTCCGACCTCTATCATTCAAAATGGAACATTTATAATCCTCTCCTTTTCGGGATTTCAAATTATATAAATAGATCAAACCGTTGTTTACTACAATTTGTGTAGAATAGGTATCATATTGAATTTGATTTATATAGTTTAGATCACAATCATATTTCAAAATATGGCATCTGCCATAATCCAAAACAAACAACTGATTATCATATATATCAAAATCCATCAACTGTAAATATTCACCAGGGCCATTCCCTACCTTAAATAAAGTTCGAAGATGTTTACCGTCCATTCCATAAATATAGATTGCATTATTCGTTTTGTCCAAAATATAAATCTCATCTTTGAAAATTTTCACCTTATCAATTTGAGAAATCAGACATTCATCATCCATATCTAATGGGACAATCCGAATATTTTCAACGAATGCAGAAAGCAATACTTCCTTTTGATTGGTCTCAGCCGGAACCTTTACCTCATAAACTCCCAAATTATCAACATCAGAACAGGAACAAAGCAATAACACTATGACTAATATATAATATTTCATATTCTATTTGTTAAATCTAAAGGATGTGGCAAACCACATCCTTTCTTAATTATTGACAATCATGACTTACACACGAACTTTTATATCCCGGTTGATAACAAACATATCTCTGTCCTGTTTTATTTCCATACTGATTATAGCAATTCATATACATACCAGTCCATCCCTCTCCCGGAGGATTACCTGTTTCTGTACTACCTGTAATTTGAGCCAAAACTTGATTAACAGCTTTATTCTCAGCTAATCCATAATCATTCAGCGCATACTGGAGATTCATTCCCATACCGAAGAGTAACATCAATGCTCCTATTAACAACACGGCTTTTTTCTTTAATTGTACCATTGTCTTTAAGTTTTTAATTTGCTAATACTTCAATCGTGATTTTCACGACCATTTATATCTTTTTCTCTGGAATCACCCTTATAAAAACTACGCAAATAACGCTTCACGGTGTCTGTATCCTCCCACTGTTGACTATAGTGATGGGTATAGCCCATAAAATAAAGGATATAGAAAAGCATTGATAAAAACAACAGAAACTTTGGAAACACACGCTGCTCTTTTTCCACCCAATCTATGATTTTATATGACACTAACAACAAAATACCTGACAAGGACAAATACAGGTAACGATCAGCAACTATTCCCAAACGAGGCATCGCTACGACATGTAGTGATAGCAACAAATGAATGACAAAGAACAAGCTGCCGAACATCAAAAGACGCTTCTTACGGAAACTATACAAAACTCCGAACAAGCCTGTCACAAGCACCGGATAAATATAAAAACGAACCGGAATGTCGCTATTTCCTGGCAAAATTGGGAAAGGATATAAATAATTCAGATTGATCGGAAGCAAGGACTTCGTAAGATATTCGAACAAAGAATAGCAGCCGAACAACAGACGTTGTACTGCCGTATAAGACACCGCCTCACTACGAGGTCCCTGTAAGTCCAACGTCAACAAGGCAAAGCCTACCGATAAAATAAAGAATGGCATTTTCTCTATCCACCAATCCGATGATTTCAGATTACGACTGATGAACCAATCTATCAAAATCAAGGACAGGGGCAAAACAAAGGCTTGTTCTTTACTCAAACACGAACAGACAAAACAACATAAAGCCGCTATATAACAACCGAGTTTTTGTGACCGGACATAACGAAGATACAACAACAAGGCTGACAAATAAAAAAATACATACATCGGAACCTTTACTGCACTGATCCAAGCAATGGATTCTACATTCACCGGATGGATGGCAAAAAGGAAGGCTGTCAATGCAGCCATCTGCAAACTTTGACGAGATCCGGATTGGTCGGACATCTCCAACAAACGGAGAATCAAGAAAAAAAGTAACGTGATACATCCACAATGCCAGACAATGCTCATCAAATGAAACCAAAACGGATCATAGCCGAACAAGCCGTACAGCACCATATAGTTCAATTCCACCAACGGGCTATATTGACCTTTATAGGATTGTGTAAACACCGCTATCAGGTTTTCCATCCGAAAACCACTCTCCGTAAATATGTTCATCACCATCCATTGGTCATCCCACGAATCCAGGAAACCGTTGGAGAAAACAGGAGAATAGCAAAATGCTACCAATCCATAAAGGAGCAGGAACCCCAACAAGAATTTAAAGTTAACGATATTGTTCAGTTTTTTCATTTTTCGCCTTTTTATAAACTAAACGAATAACCAAGGAAAAATACTGAGCTTAATACTACTTTTTCATCTTTTCACCCGATAAAAGCCAATAATCGGATTACTTTCTTCCGTTAAATTTTTCAGATCATCCGGAAAAACATCCGGATTTTCAGATATCTTGTACTGGATTACAAAAGAAGGAACCACAGAAAAAAACATATCTTTATACACTCCATGAATTTGAGATATAAATAACAAATCTTTCACAGGATGATTATTAACCTGCTTACCGGCATATATGAGTTTATCTTTCAACAAATCATAATATACTGCATAACAGCTTCCCTGTTTCTGAAACCATAAATTCAAAAAACCATCCGCTTCATAAGCATTACTCAACAACCATGAGTAGCGGGTTTGCATCAACTTCAATGATGGTGTCACTTCCATCAGAACATCCAACGGTAAAGAGTCCGGCAATTCCACCTTGTATACAGGTGTNTGTCCACCGAATTATTGCGGTTGTCTCCCATCATATAGTACCAATTTACACCATCTCGCCTTGCTATTCGGATTACCCGCTTTACCAAAAGCATATTCCGATTTTCCAGGCTACGAAAAACGACGATATCATTTTCTTGCGGTTCTCGCCATCCCGGCATACGTCCCAAATTCCAATTGTTTTTCAAATCCTTCTCACGCAAAAACGTAATCCAGGTAAAAACATTCAGCAAAGGAATATCAGCAAAACGGTCGGGTAGCAAAGCGCCGCATGAAGCTTTGTCCACCCAAACCCAATCACCGGTACATAGAGTCGGCTCCATGCTTTCGGATGGAATGTAGCAAGGTTCACCAAGGAAGAGGCGAATCAACACACAAGTAAATACAACAATTACGATTATTTTAATCCCCCTTACCATCCAAAACAGCGAATTTACGTTTTATCGATTCAAAATAAGCATCTGTTCGTTCTGAAATTTCTTGAATATTTATAAAACAATTTTCCATTAAATACTCCTTCGATAAAACACAAAAATAATAAGCAACAACAGTATCACTTACTTCCATAATAGGAGATAAAAGTCCTATTGAAAGCCCATAAACTTCACAAGAAATGCAATACTGTTTTTTAAACGACCGTATAATCCTCGGATTATTGGAATTCAACAAACAAATTACATTTTGAGCTCCTACTTCCGATATAAACATGTTAATATAATCAATGTGCTTTTTAAAATATTGCATACATGATATGCATCCTGCATCATTAAAACGAATTACAAATTTATCACCTGTATTTAGGATTTCAGATACTAATATGTTTTCTCCATTTTCTTTCAAAACAGACAATGTATCTGAAACTGTTATATTATCAGTATTCATTTGTTCTAAATTAATACTATATATTTGATGATAATTATACGAATCTTTCTTTAAACTTTCATAAATCAACTTGTTATCACCTTGCCGAATATAACCTATAATAAATAAAACGAACAAAGTCAATATCAAAGACATATATGTAAAATGTATAGTTTTATTCATTTCGAAATATTTTTTTGTTTAATTTTGCCACCATCAGAATCGGATTATCATCAATAGATGCTCTTTCCAGCGTGTTGAACAACTCAGGATAAAACGACTGTATCTCTGATTTTTTTTTCGTTTCCAGATCCTGGTATTTAGACGGATCAAGTATATAATAGAAATAATCGCCACAGGCAATTGTACCGTATAAGATATCAACAATATGAACTTTCCCAATATGAGGTCCTCTAAAAGAACAACTTTCCCCGTTTAGCCTATCGTAGATATAAAAGCAATTATAACCATCATATTGATATGAGACTCCGACTTTAGTCTCATCGGAAATATATAAATAAGGAGAATGAGCAACCTTTTTATTTTTCCTGAGATATTTGAATATTTCATCTTCCCTACTTTGCATCGGCAAAGCTATCAATTCTTTCGGAATGGCATGGCCTAATTTAATCACTAAACCTCCTTTGGGATAGTTAAAATCATATTTATAAATCGTATCATTATACATAATATGGGTATATAAGCCATCTTCAAACAAAACGAACGGAGACTCCCAAAAAGAAATGGTTGCACCATTTTCATAATGATGAGGATGATATTGTGCCACTAACTCATCCTGTTTAAAACAATTCATGATATATCCATCTTCAGGGTCAATGCTTGATCGTGCCCAGACTTCCCTTCCTTCCCCTAAAAACAATATTTGGCTTATTTTATAAGGAATTGTATCCACACGTAATAGACGGCCATTCAAATCATATACAAACTTTTTCTTCAATTGGTTATCCATCACATACAGTTCTTTCTTTTCTCCATTAACCGCAATGCTTGATGCGTTTGTATATTTGTTGGGACCATCTCCTTGATCATGGATAACCGCTTTGGCTTCTCCATGATCAGAAAAAATAAAAACAGAAGAACTTCTCCGGTCCAAAATATATAAACGTTTATTCAATGGAATAATATTATACACTGCATTTATCAATATAGTGTCATTCGTTTCCAACGGGACAATTGCAATCTTTTCGAAAAAATCCGCAATGGATACAATTTGAGAGTCTTCAGGATCAATCGAAATAGTTATAAAATCATCTTTTCCATTATCTTGTCCGGCACAAGAACACATCAGAGCCGCTATTAGCAACAAACAAATATTCTTTTTCATATTCTTATTTAGTTTAACGGGCTGTTCCTATAATACACTTTTGTCATGACAATTCCGATCTAATTTTTTCTAAGTTAACATTAAACCCCAAATCAATCATAATATGGAAAAAATGTATAATTTCGGTACAGCCCTATTTTTAATTTTTACAAGATGGACATCTGCATAAACCGTCGCTTGTTACCCTACAGCATGAATAATAACCAGTTCCTGTTGAGACTTCACATCCTTTACCTGTAGCAGTTACACCAAATGCAGATACTGAACCTGATATACAGGAACAAGAAGTAGCACCTCCTCCCCCAGCAAGATTACAATCCCTACATCCTTTCTGTATGTCTCCTGTACCAGCAGGATCATCACCTGTTTTCGTCTGTTGAGCCCAAACAGCAATCACGGCATTATTATCTGCCAACCCATAATCATCCAGCGCATACTGGAGATTCATTCCCATACCGAAGAGTAACATCAATGCTCCAATTAACAACACGGCTTTTTTCTTTAATTGTACCATTGTCTTTAAGTTTTTAATTTGTTAATACTTCAATCGTGATTTTCACGACCGTTTATATCTTTTTCTTCGTATTCCCCTTTATAAAAACTACGCAAATAATGCTTCACGGTGTCCGTATCCTCCCACTGTTTGCTGTAGCTATACGTATAGCTCATAAAATAAAGGCTATAGAAAAGTATTGATGAAAACAACAGGAGCTTTGGAAACACACGATACCCTTTTTCCACCCAACCTATGATTTTATATGAGACTAACAACAAAATACCCGAAAGGGACAAATAAAGGTAACGATCAGCAACTATTCCCAAACGAGGCATGGCTACGACATGTAGCGATAGCAACAAATGAAGGACAAAGAACATGCTGCCGAACATCAAAAGACGCTTCTTACGAAAACTATACAAAACTCCGAACAAGCCTGCCACAAGCACCGGATAAACATAAAAACGAACCGGAATATCGCTACCTCCAGGCAAAATGGGGAAAGGATATAAATAATTCAGATTGATCGGAAGCAAGGACTTCGTAAGATATTCGAACAAAGAATAGCAGCCGAACAACAGACGTTGCACTGCCGTATAAGACACCGCCTCACTACGAGGTCCCTGCAAGTCCAACGTCAACAAGGCAAAGCCTACCGACAAAATGAAAAAAGGCAATTTCTCCATCCACAAATCCGATGATTTCAGATTACGGCCAATAAACCAATCAATCAAAAGCAACGACAATGGCAAGACAAACGCCTGTTCCTTACTCAAACCCGAACAGACAAAACAACATAAAGCCGCTATATAACAACCGAGTTTTTGTGACCGCACATAACGAAGATACAACAACAAGGCTGACAAATAAAAAAATACATACATCGGAACCTTCACCGCACTAACCCAAGCAACGGATTCCACATTCACCGGATGAATGGCAAAAAGAAAGGTGGACAAGGCTGCCACTCGCAAACTTGTACGGGATTCTGACAGACCGAACATCTCCAACAAACGACAGATCAGGAAAAAGAGTAACGTGGCACATCCACAATGCCAGACAACGCTCATCAGATGGAACCAAAACGGATCATAGCCGAACAAGCCGTACAGCACCATATAGTTCAACTCCACCAACGGGCTATATTGCCCTTTGTAGGATTGTGTAAACACCGCTATCAGGTTTTCCATCCGAAAACCACTCTCCGTAAATACGTTCATCACCATCCATTGGTCATCCCACGAATCCAGGAAACCGTTAGAGAAAACAGGAGAATAGCAAAACGCTACCAATCCATAAAGGAGCAGGAACCCCAACAAGAATTTAAAGTTAACCATATTGTTCTGTTTTTTCATTTTTCACCTTTTTATAAGCTAAACGAACAACCCGGAAAAAATACGGAGCTAAATGCTACTTTTCTTCCAATAAAAGCCAATGAAAAGATATCTACAAGTAAAAAAAGTGCGATTACCCGGATTTCAACCAGAGTAATCGCACTTATGCGATGTGTAACATTGAATTATGGAGATTATTTTGCCGTATATGATTTTTTGGTAATGACTTTACCATCCAAATCAAGAACCATCAAATTCATCCGGTCACCATCAGTCTCCACAGAAACCACACTGTTGTTTGAATTTACCAATACTGGAAATTTGATGCCGGCACTCGGTTCCTCATATTTATTCCGATGAAGATGCCCGCATAACATCAGATCCACTCCGAGTTCATTCAGGATAGGAACGAATTTCTTCAAAACCTCTTTCTGTCCATGCCAAATATCGAGGTCGGCAGATGGTGGCATATGTGCAATGACAACTTTATATTTTGCTTGCTTGAAATCTTCATTACCAGACAATTTTCTCATCCATTCCACCTGGTCCGTGCGATAGCTGTCATAATCGGTAATGCCGCTGTACTCGATATCGGAATCCGGTTTGTCTTCTCCCGTATCCAACATAATGAAACATACAGGACCCTGTCTGAATAGATAATACAGAAAAGGTTCTTTAGGTGAAAAATATTTCTGGAATGAAGTGGCGAACTCACCACGGGTTTCATGATTTCCGCGAGCGTAATACATAGGTTTCTCCGATGCGAACAAATCGATGCTTTCTTTCATGAATCCATTGAAGATTGTTTGTTCGTCTTTGAACTCCGAAACCATATCTCCGTTGAAAATAATCAAGTCTTTATCCTTGTAGTTCGCATTATTCAACAGTTTCGTAATGATGTTTTCACGTCCGTGAATATCATTGATCATGACAAAGGAGGTTTCTTTTTTATTCGGATCGCACGTTGTAAACGTCAAAGCTTTCTTTTTGTAGACATCTGATGCAGCCACACGCCCGTATATGACATTTATTCCTTCATGCGACAACACTTCCTGGGAATAAATACGGTAACGATAGGTCGTTCCAGGAGTTAACGCTTTTACCTTCACGGCATGCAACAAGGAGGTATTCTTAACCCCATTGGTCGTATCGAAATATTTAGGCCGTTCTTCTCCATAATAATGCGTTCCGTCATTCGGCGCCAATTCCACCCAGCCGATAGACGGCTTATCCGCGACCCAGACAATAGTCGCCTCATTCTCTTTTACATTCTGCAGATAAGGCCCGTAAAGAATCTTTATCTGCGCAGTTGCCACCTGGGCGGCAACTGCGAGTAAAAGGGCATATATCATTTTTTTAATATACCTCATTGTAAACATATTCTATTAATCGATTAATAACCATCATTCTGAACCAATTGAGGGTTGGCATCCATTTCAGCTTGCAGTATAGGCAAATGAAATTGCTTCTTGTCGAAATAGCGCACTTCGACCAAGCGGTCTTCACGAGAAGCATTCACATCAATCACGGCACGACGGTCCGGATCCGGCTCGTCATAATCGACGGTTCCGCATAAACGATACAAGTCGCCCGGCATAACAGCCTCCACCACTTTCCTTCCGGTTTTGGCTCCGCTCTTGTCATATTCGTCCCAACGAACGATATCTTCAAACCGGAAGCCTTCACCGGCCAATTCTATCGTACGCTCCCTTCTTACCAGTTCGCGGACTTTGGCTTGTGTATCATACTTGGAGCGATCGACAGCGATATGGCCTCCGCGTAAACGCAAGCGATCGATGATATTCATTGCTTCTTGCAAATCCAGATTCAATTCGACTAAACATTCAGCTTTCGTCAACAATATTTCCGCATACCGGAAGATGATCGGGCACAAGGCATCGTCGTTCATGGATGTAGAATATTGTCCCTGGTTTGGATACAAATATTTAGCCCATAGCATACCGGTATGAGACGCATTGTCTGCCGCCGTATAATAGTCTTTGTTCGAAGAACCGTTTGGCAACGTCTTGTCAAGAGTATTGAAAATTCGTGGCACACCATTGCGGCCTATCCAATCCAATCCTGAATAAATAACCGTATTTTTCAATCGCGGATCACGATTGTAGAACGGATGGACCGGATCATAGCCGGAACCAGGTTCGTCAATCAATTTTCCATCTGCCATTTCAAACATGTCGACCATGTTTTGAGTCGGGACAAAAGAGGCCCAACCTCCATCCGAGTTATTATAGAAACGGATCACGTCGCCATATTTATAAGTAGTCTGGACATGTTCGTAAGTACAAATAATTTCTTTTGAATTCTGTCCGGCCATAGAAAACATATTCAGGAAATCAGGATCTAATTCATACTGATTTAAAGCGATTACCTTATTGGCTGCCTCCAGCGCCTCCGTATAGTTGCCCCACAACAAATTAAAGCGGGCGATCATCGAAAGGACCGTGCCTTTGGCAATGCGTCCTTTTTCTGCAGGCTTTTCCGCTATATGTTCGGCACTCCACATCAGGTCATTCATGGCATGTTCCTTCACTTTTGCTTCCGGTTCACGCGGGAGTTTGGCATCGTCGGCCGTCGCGGGTACAAAATCCATAATAACGGCATCCCCATACCAAGTAGCCAGGTAAGCATGGCTATATCCCCGGATTGCCCGAACTTGTGCCAAAAAATCATTCTTCTGTGTTTCCGTCATGGCAGAAGCCGGAACCAAATCGATATTTTCAATTACGAAATTACAACGGCGTATCGTTTCATACTGCCTCCAATAGTTCGGGGCCGCAGTAGGAGAAACGCTACCTCTTCCCATGTTTCTCATATTAGAAGCGTTCGTATAATTGAAACCGATATCCGAATAGCTGTCTTCATAGAAGATGAATTTCGATCCGATATAGTTATTCACCCACCAATTGTAAGCCGCAGTTACAGCAGCATCGACATCCTCGGATGTGTTCCAGAATGTGTTTGTCGTCAACTGATCTTTCGGATTCAAATCAAAAAAATCATCACAAGATGTAAATACGCTCGCTCCGGAAAGGCAAAGAGCTAAACCTAATATTTGTTTTAGTTTCATCATTACAATCATTTAAAATCATTAAAACGTTACATTAACACCGATAGAATGGCTTTTATTGATCGGATAAATATCCAAATTGCCGGAAGAAGACTCAGGATCTGCATTGAAAGGCAGACTGTCGAAGGTGAAGAGGTTCTCGCCTGTATAATAAATCTTCGCATTGGCGATTCCCAGTTTATTTATAACAGCCTTCGGAAGCGTATAACTGAAATTTATATTCTTAATGCGCAAATAATCCGTATTCATAGCCCAGAAAGAAGAACGGCATTTATTAGGTGCGCTAACAGAATTTTCTTCCAAGAACATGCGTGGCCATTCCGTATTCGTATTTTCAGGAGTCCAAGCATCCAACCAGTTCGTACTCGGATGCGAAGTGTCGCCAATAAAGGAACCGACAACATCTCTTGTAAAATAGCGATTCGTACCTGTCACGCCTTGCATAAACACTGACAAATCAAAATTTTTCCATCCTGCACTCAATGTCAGGCCATAAGTCGTTTTAGGCTGTTGCGTGCCTTTGACCACACGATCTTTAGAGGATAGTTTTCCATCTCCGTCTGTATCTTTAATTCGGAAATCACCCGCTTTGAAAGGAGCCGACCACGGATTTCCATATTGTTTCTCATAAGCAGCCGCCTCTTCATCACTCTGGAATAATCCGTCTACTTCATATACATAGAATGATTGATAGGGTTCACCGACACGGTTAATCAAGTAGTCGTTGATGATCTCATTGACACCGGCCAAATCCAACAACTTATTCTTGTTATAGGAGAAATTGGCATTGATTCCCATTCTCCAGTCCTTATTGAATGAATGGTTCCAAGCTAAGTTTGCCTCTACGCCACTGTTTCGTAAGGAACCTTTGTTATCCTGATATGTTCCCGATATACCAAATGTGTCAGAAACGGGAATATCCATAATAATATCGGATGTCTTACGATTATAATATTCAGCACTCAACATAAATTCATTCAAGAAATTAGCATCAAAACCAACACCCCAGTTTGTCGATTTTTCCCAAGAAATAGTCGTTACTTTATGGCTTACGACCGTGATCCCTTGATGAACTGTTCCTCCAAACGGGTAGTTTTTACCGATATATAAAGTCGGCAAATAAGGATAATACTCATCCTTCATCGCATCCTGGTTTCCAAGCAACCCCCAAGAACCTCTGAACTTCAAAGACTGCAACCAGCCCCTCGTGTTTTCCATAAAGTCTTCTTCCGAAACACGCCATCCGGCAGAGAAAGACGGGAAGTATCCCCAACGATAGCCTTTGGCAAAACGAGAAGAAGCATCGGCTCGGAAATTGGCTTCCAACAGATATTTACCTTTGTAATCATAGTTGAGACGTCCGAAATAGGACAACAAAGCCAATTCACGGGAATAACCGCTGTTCGTTTGTGTCGAAGAATCGCCACCGTTCAAATCGGTCACTTCGCTGTTCGGGAAACTTTTCCGAAAGGCAGTCAGTTCCCGGAAATCATATTTTTCCACTTTATAACCTGCCATCGCTTTGAAATGATGATCCTGGTTAAAAGTCTTGTCATAATTCAACAACGCATCCAATGTATAACGGCTCCATCTCGAAATCGTCTCCGTCAACTGGTCAGGTCCGTGGTAGTTGACATCGTCATACCAGCACTCCTTACGGTAATCCTTCGTTTCCTTTATGTTCGTCACATAAGCGCCCTGCAGCGTAAATGTCAGTCCGTCCATAATATGATAGTCAAAAGCCAACACTCCGGAGAAGTTCTGTTGCAAGTGGTATTTCCGGCTATCGATATCGATCCAGGCAGCAGGGTTTCCATCTGATATCGAACCGTAAGAGCCATCTTCTTTTTTATACGGAATCCAAGGGGCTATACGATTGGCTTGCCATATAAGCTGATTAGAACCACCGCCGTAAGATGCATTTGGTTCGGAATATTGATTATGGATAAAGGCCATATTCGTTCGCATCGTAAATTTATCAGATAACTTAATATCCAAATTCGTACGCAGATTGAATTGGGAACGGTCGGAATTCTTCATCGTTCCCTCCTGTCCTAAAAAGCCGGCAGATGCCATATATTTCACATCTTCGGAACCGCCACTGACATTGAGATTGTGTTTATGCATAAAACCGGTCCTGAAAATATAGTCCGTCCAAACCGTATTCGGATGGCCATAAGGATCTGTCCCATCTTGGAAGAGGCGAAGGTCGTCTTCCGAAAAACGAGGAGACGCACCGTCCTGTGTCAGCAATTGATTATACAAGCGGGCATAATCATAAGAACTCAGACGGTCGATCAACGTCGACACATTCGAAAAGCTCACATTGCCATTGTAAGAGACTGTCGCTTTACCACTTTTCCCTCGTTTGGTCGTAACCAAAATCACACCATTGGCTGCCTTGGAACCATAGATGGCAGCAGAAGCAGCATCCTTCAAAACAGAAATTGATTCGATGTCGTTAGGATCGATCGAATCGAAAGTCCCGGTTTCAATGCCATCCACCAAAATATACGGATTGGCGTTGTTCAAGGTGCCCACTCCACGAACCCGGATAGTCGAACCGTCATCTCCGGGTCTTCCAGTTCCGGATGTTATCGTAACTCCCGGAGTCAATCCTTGGAGGGCGGAAGAGACATTCGTCACCGGCCGGTTGATCAATTCGTCTTTACTGATCGTACTCACCGCTCCTGTCAGGTTTACTTTGGTTTGTGTGCCATAACCGACAACAACTATCTCGTCAAGATTCTGTGTATCTTCGTGAATTGTAATTTTATAATCGTTTATTCCTTTCGCTACGGCAACCTCCTGGTCTACATAACCGATATAGGAAATCATCAATGTCGCACCGTCTTCAAGACCTTCTAAGGTGAAATCTCCGTCGACATTTGTCACCGTACCGACACCGGCACTCCCTTTCACAATGACATTCGCCCCGATAACTGGAAGGCCGGTATTATCGACAACCGTACCTCTGATTGTTCTCTTGGCCTGTTGAACACTTGCTAAAGACACATTTTCTGTCTTTGTGTTATCTTGCAGGAAAATCCGGTTATCGACTATCCGATAAGAAATATCCGTATTATTAAAGACTTTCTTTAAAACATTTTCGATGTGTTCATTTTTTACACGGACAGATACTTTTGAGATTTCTTTATTCAAGATGGATTCATCATAAGAGAATTCATAGCCGGTTTGCCGGCTGATACTTTGTATGACCATACCTACAGTTGTCCTGTTCAAAGACAATTCCAGATTCACATACAAAGTATTCGCTTCATTAACTGCCATTGCAGGCGATGTTGCGACTAAAAATGCTGATAATGTCGCAATAGATACTTTTTTGTTCATACCATGTGATTCGTTTTTGTTAGTACTATAAAAACCAGTTAACTTTTTACCGGATACAATCGTACCCGCCAATAACACTTCCCATATCGGACAGCGTTTGTAAATTAACCGCTGCAAAGGAATATCCCCGATATTACAGAACTGTTTACTTCAGATTACATTTCAATTTCCAATAAATGATTTTTCTTATGTCAAGCATGTATGCCATGCGAAAGAAGAATGGTACAAAGTATATAATAGTCGTTTTTGGACATATGCTTTTTGAGGTATTGGAGGGCTAAATACAAATGGCTTTCTACCGTGCGCTGCGGTATCTGGGTTTGCTCTGCTACTTCTTTAGCTGTCAGTCCTTTTATATAGGTAAGAATGAAAACTTCACGGCGTTGGGCGGGCAGGTGTTCCAGCAATTCATACAAACGGTAATAGAAATCTTTTATGGAAAGCTCTTCTATAACAGGGTTGTCGTCTTTCAACAGGTTTTGATAATCTGCCAAATATTTCTCGTAAGTCTGAGAATGGTATTTTTCAACTGAGAGATTTTTCTTGATATAGTCCAAGCAGCGCGTATAAGCGGATTGAAAAAGATAAGAATAGAAACCATCACTGATATATATCTTCTCACGGTTTTCCCAAACATACAGGAAAACATCCTGGACAATATCTTCCGCCACCTTCTGCTCTACCATAGAAGCCACGTAAGCCATCATTCGGGGATAGAAGTAACGGAAAACGCCATTAAAGGCTTCTCTATTTCCCTTCTTCAATTCATGCAACAAAGAAATATCGAACATATTATACCAGTGATTTTAAAACTTTCAACTGTACATTCAATCAACACTCGCCTACAAAAATAATACTATTTTTACAAACTTTGCTTATCCTCCCGCATTCTTTACACTTTTGCTGATAATACTAAAAACATATTTGTTTCGATGAATCGGATTCCTTTAAAACGAAAAACGAAACGCTTAGAATCAGATGAAAAGAAGAAGCAATGTTATGTTTTTCTTCAAATATTTGAGGGCTTCACTGATTTGATTTTCGACTGTTTTCTCAGAAATATCCAACAGAAGGGCTATTTCTTTGTAGCTCTTTTGCCCCTTACGGCTCAAGTTAAAAATCTCACGGCGGCGTGGCGGTAATTCGTCGATCAGACGGTCTATGTATTCCTGGAGATTGTGGGCGTCAATCTCTTCTTCTACGTCATACGGTTCTTCCAATGCGGCAAGAACTGTGACCTTGTAGAATTCTTCATTCACGTTTTTACGGTACCGGTTAAAGATCAAATTCCGGGTGATGATGAAAAGCAAGCCTTTAAAATGATCGTCTTCACGAAGAAACTCGCGCGTTTCCCATATTTTGATAAATACTTCCTGCACTACTTCTTCGGCTGCATCGGCTCTGGTCAGATAGAGGCGACTGAAATTATAGACCTGTTTCCAATATTGCTTATACAGAGCAGTAAATGCGTCCTTACTGCTCTGCTTCAATAATAATATCAGTTCCCGTTCCTCCATATTTCTTTAAATTCTGCACAAATGTAGGAAAAATTGTCAATTACTTAATGGTTCGTTCCTTCAAACAAATCATGATCTTCCTTCTTCTGAGAGCTCTTGCCCTTGAAATTGTTGAACGTATAACTGAGCGTAAGCGTAATGAGCGGATAGCTGGGGCGAATTCGCGTGATGGACTGCAAGTCGGATGTGATGATCTTACTTACATAACGGGCCGAATTGAAGACATCCCGGAACGAAAGCGTTGCCGCCAGCTTACGGTTCATCAACTGCTGACGAACGGCAAGATTCACATACCAGAAAGCATCCGTACGTCCTTGAGTCGTGACAGACGGACCGACAAAGTTGCCGTCCACCTGGATACGGGTATATTTAAAGACATCGAAAGAGTTGTTCAACATGACATCGTAGTTCGTACTTGTCTCATTTTCACCGCCGGTTTTATACTGGTTCTTTACCTTATAATGATACAGGCTGCCGTTCAGGTTCACATTCCACCAGCGGGTAAGCTGTAGTTGCCCGCTCAATTCGACACCGGTCGAATAGTCGTGTCCGACATTCGCCATCGAATCCAGCGTCACTCCGGCTTCGTAGGGGACGCGCAAACGTTCGATCTTATCCTTGCGGCTCCGGTGGAACACGGTCGCTGAAACCGTATGCTCGCCGATATTCTTCTTATAATTCAACTCGAAAGAATTGATATATTCCGAACGGATATCCGGATTACCGATTTCGGCCGAATAAAAATCCCGATAAGTGATATACGGCTCCATGAAAAAGAGTTCCGGACGGGTGATGCGGCGCGAATAAGAAGCCAACAGTTTATGTTCCTTCGGGAACGTATAGCCTAAATGAAGGGAAGGGAAAAACTCGAACTTATTGTATGTACGGTCCTTGCCCGGAATGGAACTGCGCAAGACACGATGCGTATGCTCACCCCGTACGCCGGCCTGAAAATCGAACGACTTATAGCTGTCGGCAACAATTGCATAGACCGAATTGATGCCATGTTGGAAATAGAACGTATTATAGATATCGTCCCGGTTATAAAACTCTTTCTTCTCCGGATCCCAGAAATGCATCGTGTAGTCGCCATCTTCCAAATAAGAGAAATATTGGTAACCGCCTTCGATCCGTCCAGTCTTGCTGTAGGGATAAATATAGTCCAGATTGCCCCGTACTGTCCAGCGATGTTCATCTTCCCAGGCGCGATGTCCCTTTTCACGCTCGTTATTCTTATTAAAAAGGTCACTCTGAAAATATTCCATCGCATTACCTCCGTATTTCAAATAGAAACTGCCCGTCAACTGATGTCCCTTATCGTCGAATTTATGATCGAAACCGATCGTTCCCTGGAAATAAGTTTCATGCAGGTCGTAATCGTCACGACTATAATAATCGCCTTCCCCGAAAGTTCCTCCGTCAGCCAGGCGTTTTTCCTTATAATCAAGGTCACCGTTGCGCGTACGCCCGCCATAACCACCTTCCAGGTCGGCATTCAACGTGGTATGGGGCAATGCGTACATCCAGCCCGCCTTCAGCGAATAGTTGAAGTTGTTACTTTTACGCGGTCCGTTGGAATGGGATGTTGTTGCCGTATCTGAGATAATAGTCGTCTTCTCCTGATCGAAATCACTCTTGCGCAGGCGGTCACTCCACACACCGCCCAAATACCAGCGCGATGCTTTGTTCTGCTGAGACACAAGGAAATCCACCCCACGCGAAAGGACCGTACTTCCCGTCAGGTTCACCATACCGCTAAAACCATGCCGGGCGTGTTTCTTTGTCACGATATTGATAATCCCTACATCGCCTCCCGTGTCGTGACGGGCCGAAGGCGTGGTGATGATTTCTATATTCTCGATATGTCCCGCGGGGATCTGCTCCAAAGCCTGCGTACCACTGAACACGCTCGGTTTGCCATCTACATAGACCGTAAAACCGGTACTTCCCCGGAAACTGACCTCTCCTTCCGCATCCACGCGTATGGAGGGTGTATTCTCCAAGATATCGACAGCCGATCCGCCTCCGGCAAGCAGGTTCGAAGAGGCTTCGATCACCTTCTTGTCCAATTTATAAATCACTTGCTTTTTCTGAGCCACTACTTCGACTTCCGCCAACCCCACTTCCAATGGTTTCATGGCGATTGTTCCCAAATCCACCGCTTTCGAAGCGGCATCCAAAACAATGCCGGGACGATTATACAAATCGTAACCGACCAAACGCACCAAAAGGTTATACCTTCCATCTTTCACATCGGCAATACGAAACATACCGTCGGGATCGGGCAAAACATGAAACACAGGATTGACGTCTCCTTCTTGAAAAAGGAGCACATCGGCAAAATCTATCGGTTGGTTGTTATTGGCATCGACTATTTTTCCTTTTATACGGAAGCCTGGTGCTGCTATGGCAGAATAGCTAATACACAATAAGGTCAACAAGAGATAAAAACACGTCTTCATTTCCTACACCGGTTTGTTAACAACGCTACGAAGATAGGATTTTCGCTTTTGCAATCCAATCATCTAAAAAAGAAATTCATTGTTTCTTTCATTAAACACGCTTACAATCAATATTTTTAGTAAGTTTGTAAAAAATCCTTTATCATAAGCCAAACAATATGGATGACGAACAGACTATAAACGCCCAACAGAATGGCAAGGTACAGCTGGAATACCTGCCATGTATTAATTATGCCATGATACACAACCACATACCGGCTTGTATTTTCTGTGAGATCATAAACACGGATAATTCAGACTGGAATCTGGTAAAAGTGATAATCGAAGGAGAACTGATCAAGCGTTCAGAAGTAGTTATCGATATTATTCCCGCAGGACAACGCTTACAAATAAAGTCTCTTGAGATTACTCCTCAAACAAATAAACTGATCGAATTTACAGAAGGAATAGAAACAGACTTCCATCTTTTGTTGGCTATTGACGGCAATATCGCCTTCGAACAGAAATATCCTATCAGTTTAATGGCTTTCGACCAATGGACTGGTTCCGGCATTTTGCCAGAATTGCTCGCGGCTTTTGTAACACCCAATCACCCCATCTTATCCAGAATCAGGATCAACGCTTCCGGGTTTCTCGAGTCATGGACAGGCGATTCTGCTCTTGACGAATATCAGACACAAGACCCCAACCGGGTTCGCAAACAGGTAGCAGCCATCTATGAAGCTCTCCGCTCCGAATCATTGGTCTATTGTTCTCCTCCGGCCAGTTTCGAAAAACATGGACAACGCGTACGTTTAGCAGATAAGGTTTTGACTGAGAAGTTAGGTACTTGCCTGGATCTGACATTACTTTTTGCTTCATGCCTGGAGGCCAACGGCATTCATCCACTATTGGTTTTATTAAAAGGCCATATTTTTGTCGGTGCTTGGCTTACGCCAGACGGTTATTCACAAATGATCAGCGACGATGCCTCATTCTTGCTAAAGGGAAGTGCAGATGGAATCAATGACCTTGTTTTAGTGGAAACAACAGCTTTGACTTCTTCACAAAATGTTCCTTTCGAAGAAGCCGTACATCGTGCTGAAAATGAACTTAAGGAAGATAACAAATTCGAGTTGTTTATCGATGTCTTTCGTTGTCGGCTCAATAATATCCGTCCCCTTCCCCAACGTATAAATAATAACGGATCATGGGAAATTGTAAATACAGGAATCAAGCACGAAAATGCAACAAAAGAAGTCAACCAGCTGAATCGTTTCGAAATCAAAATTGATGACACACAAAAAAAGATAACCAAACAAACCATTTGGGAAAGGAAATTATTGGATTTCTCTTTACGTAATAATCTCATAAATATCAGATTAGGAAGACGTGTCATTCCTTTTATTTCTTTTGACATCGACCACCTTGAGGATCATCTGCAAGCTGGTGAGAACTATCAGATATTATCAAGCCCGACCACGAAAAAAATAGAACCGAAAGAATCCGGCATGTATGACTCGTCTCTTTTGAAAGACAGGTTAAAAAATTTAGTTGTTAACGGACTGCAGAACAAAAAAATCCATTCATACCTGACCGAGACGGAACTTCAAAATGCACTAAAATTCATATACAGGACATCGCGTACTTCTTTAGAGGAAAACGGCGCCAATTCTTTGTTTCTCGTATTGGGCATTATGAAATGGTTTGAAACGGAACGGAGTGTAAAACCCCGATTTGCCCCAATATTATTATTACCTATCGATATCATCCGTAGCAGAGGCACCGCCGGCTACACAATCCGAACGAGAGATGAGGATATTATATTAAACATCACTTTGGTGGAATTATTAAAACAGCAATACGACATTAACTTATCCAACCTGAATCAACTACCGACAGACGAAAGCGGTGTGGATGTAAAACGTATTTTTGCGACAATTCGTACTTGCATCCGTAACATGAAACGCTGGGATGTCATTGAAGAATCTTTACTCGGATTATTTTCTTTCAACAAATTTGTCATGTGGAATGACATCCACAGTAATGCAGACAAACTAAAAAAGAATCCTGTGATCGCAAGCCTTATGGAAAACAGGATACAATGGACCGACACAGTTCCGAAAGCTGAAGCCAGACTGATCGACAAGCGAATGGCTCCTTCTGATTTTTCAATTCCCGTAGATGTCGATTCTTCCCAGTTGGAAGCAGTTATCGAATCCGGCGAGGGTAAAAGTTTCATCCTGCACGGTCCTCCCGGAACCGGTAAATCCCAGACTATTACCAATATGATTGCCAATGCTTTGTATAAAGGGAAAAGAGTTTTATTCGTCGCTGAAAAAATGGCGGCTCTTTCAGTCGTGCAAAACCGCCTTGCCAAAATAGGGCTTGATCCTTTTTGCCTTGAAATGCATTCCAACAAAGCAACCAAATCGCATTTCCTCGAACAAATGCAAAAAGCGATAGAGGTAACGCACATCCAGTCGCCCGCCGAATATAAGAATTTATCGAAAAGGTTATTCGATCACCGTAAAAAACTGATCGAATATATGGAAGTTTTACATTCTCCTCAAACATACGGGTATTCATTGTACGAGTGTATCACAAACTATCTGTCGATACCTGGAGACGAATTGCTACTTGGGCAATCTCTCCCGGACTTCCTGAATAAAGAGAAATTGGACAAAATACGAGAAGAACTTATCAGCTTGGATATCGTTTTCCAGATAACAGGCCATCCACAAGACCATCCGCTAAAAGGGCTGATGCCAAAAGATGTTTCATCCGAATCTATCCGAAAACTACAACAATCGCTCACAGACTACCGGAACGTATTCAAACAGATCATGGAAGACCGAAGACTCTTTGAAAGAGACTTATCTTTAGCTGTGCCCGATACGTTCGAAGGGCTTGTTTGGATGAAGGAGATGTGTGACATTCTCCTGAAATTGCCGGTATTGAACAAAACGATTATAGAGATTGCCGGCAACAAAGAATTGACGCAGGAATGGAAAGAACACATCGCCTCAGGCAGGAAACGAGATGAAATCAAATCGGAGCTATTGAAAGACTTTACTCCTGAAATATTGGACGAAAACGTCTATATGCTTCAACAAAAATGGAATGCTGTCGAGGCCATGTGGTTCCTGCCGAAATTCTTTGCCAAACGTTCATACATCAAAAAAATCCGTTTCTATAATGCTTCTTTGCAAGAAAACCAAATCCAAGGTTTCCTGAATAAACTTGCTACCTACCACAAACAAAATAAGATCGTATGCGAACGTTCTCTGGAGTTAGCTGATACATTTGCGTTTTTAGGCAGAAAAGACAAAGAGAAATGGGATGATATTCTTGACACATTAAATCTGGCGCCAAAGCTCTACCAGATGTTGCTAAACCATGCCCAAATGAACAAGATATCATTCACAAACACTCTTTCCGGTTTTATTCTTCAAATAGGAAACGATTGGGATTTGTTCAGGCATGCTTTCGGTCAAAATTTGAGCCGGTTATCCGACTTTATCAAAAAACACACTGATATACAAAATTCACTCAGGGAATTATGCGAGACGGACATCCCGGACACAAACATCGAGACGACTGTCCCGCCATTATTAGCCCGATGGTCAAACCATTTCGACCTGATAAAGAACTGGTACCAATGGTGTATCCGAAAAAAAGAATTAGAGATACAAAATCTGTCTGCCGTCATCAACTATATAGAAGGTAAACACAAAACCGGGGCAGAAGCGTCTTCAGCACTATTTAAAGGAGTCAGTCACCTGATGGCTATAAAAACCGTAGATGCCAACAAGTCGTTACAAATGTTCAACGGTCTGTTGTTCGAAGAGATGATAAACAAATATAAAACACTGGCTTCCGACTTCCAAGAGTTAAGCAAAAAAGAGCTCTATTGCAGACTGGCAGCTCGTATGCCTTCTCTTACCATGGAGGTGGCTTCCAATTCTGAAATGGGCATTCTGAAACGAAATATCTCTAACGGAGGACGAGGAACATCCATTCGAAGAATTATCGATCAGATTCCTACTTTACTTTCCAAACTATGTCCTTGCATGTTGATGAGTCCGATTTCGGTCGCCCAATATATTGATTTAGACAAAGATAAATTTGATTTAGTAATTTTTGATGAAGCTTCCCAAATGCCGACTTGCGAAGCGGTAGGTGCCATAGCCAGAGGCAACTCGCTCGTAGTTGTGGGCGATCCAAAACAAATGCCTCCCACCAACTTCTTTTCATCCTCACAAGTAGACGATGAGGAGGCCGAATTTGATGACATGGAAAGCATCTTGGACGATTGTATCTCGTTGTCCATGCCATCGCGCTATCTTACCTGGCATTACCGTAGCAAGCACGAAAGCCTGATTGCATTCAGCAACTCTCAGTACTATGAAGGCAAACTCCATACTTTTCCATCTGTTGACGACCGGATTTCAAAAATTAAACTTATCTATGTAGATGGTATTTACGACAAAGGATATACACGTTGTAACCGGGAGGAAGCTGATGCCATTGTAAAAGAAATCATTCGCCGTCTGCAAGACCCGGAACTTTCCGGAAAAAGCATCGGTGTCATTTCTTTCAGCCAGGTTCAACAAAACCTGATCGAAGACCTGCTACTGGAAGAAATGAGTAAATATCCGGAATTAGAACAAAAAGCATTCCAATGCCATGAACCCATCTTCATTAAGAATCTTGAAAATGTACAAGGTGACGAACGCGACGTTATCCTTTTCTCTATCGGATACGGTCCCGACAAAAACGGGAATGTATCAATGAATTTCGGTCCTTTAAATAACCAGGGAGGCGAACGACGTTTGAATGTCGCTGTTTCACGTGCTCGCTATGAGATGATCATTTTCTCCACTCTGCATCCCGAACAAATCGACCTGAAACGCTCAAAAGCAAAAGGTGTTGAAGGTTTGAAGAAATTCTTGGATTTTGCCGAACGCGGGACAACGCTCATTTCCACAATGCAAACAAAACGTATTCCAACAAACGATTTAGTGAACCTGATCGCCCAAGAACTGGAGAACAGAGGATACACCGTAAACACATTTGTCGGACGCTCGAATTTCAAGGTTGATCTGGCAATTATCAACCCTCGGAATAAAGATCAATATTTACTGGGAATTTTGTGCGACGGAAAGAATTACTACGAGACAAAAACAACTCGCGACAGAGAAATAGTTCAGCCAGGAGTGTTAAACATGCTACATTGGAATATTATACGGATATGGTCCATCGACTGGTTTGAGAACAAAGAGCAAGTATTGGATAGAATCACTGAAAAATTGGAGACGTTGCAACAAGAAAACAGCTCGATGCGCCCGGCTGTATCCACAAATACATATAAGTCATTCAGTATCGCAGACGAACCTGTTTTGGAATTGGTAAACAAAAGAGAAAAGGAATATATCTTTGCCGATCTGCCGGTAATCAAGAAAAAAACGGATATAGATCTCATCATATCCTCACCTGCATTAGTCAAGAAACAATTGAGAAAAATAATATCCGTAGAACAGCCAGTGACAAACACTCTGTTATACAAACGTATTTTGCAAATATGGAATATTCCAAGAATCACTTCACGCTTGCAGACTATAGTCGATTCACAGTTGACAAATGTTTATAAAGACCCTTTGTCGAACGAAACAAAGACTTATTGGATAGATAAAAAGGCTGCCCAAAATTACACCTCGTACCGGATAAATTCCAATCGTGATATTCAGGACATCCCTATCATTGAAGTCATGAATGCAACTCTTTATGTCATCGAACAACAGTTTTCCATGCCGCTGGAGGACTTGAAAAAGGTCACATCGCAAGTTCTCGGATTCAGCCGTAAAGGAGCCAATATGGATGCCATAATGGAAGAGGCAATCCGGATACTTATAAAGAAAAAGCTCTTGTATAATAACAACGGAATAATTTCCTCCAAACAATCAAGTAATTAATATTCAATTTACAAAAAACGATATGACATCAGTAAAAAGAATCATCATCATTGGAGCCACCTCTGGTATCGGCTACGAGATCGCTCAACTATACCGCAAACAGGGATGGAGGATCGGGATTGCCGGACGGCGAACGAAGTTGCTCGCAGAAATCAGGTCGGAAGCGCCTGACCAGATCGAAACGGCACAAATTGACGTAACCAGCCCGGATGCACCGGAAAAGCTGACGGAGTTAATCGATAAAGTCGGCGGAATGGATATCTTCTTGCTTAGTTCCGGGATCGGCAGTCAGAACCGGAATCTGAATTCCGATATTGAATTGTCAACCGTCCAGACAAACACGGTCGGCTTCACACGAATGGTCGTTGCTGCATACGACTACTTCAAAGGACAAGGCTACGGCCAATTAGCCGTGATCAGTTCCATAGCCGGAACAAAAGGGTTGGGAGCTGCTCCTTCCTATTCCGCAACCAAGCGCTACCAGAATACCTATATCGAGGCACTCGACCAGTTGGCACGGATGGAAAAACTCCCGATCGTATTCACGGACATCCGCCCCGGATTTGTAAAGACCGATCTGTTGAAAAACGACAAATACCCGATGCTGATGTCTCCGCAATATGTCGCCCGGAAAACGGTAAAAGCGATCGAACGGAAGAAACGTCGTGCCGTAATCGACTGGAAATATGCCATTTTAGTATTCTTCTGGAATTTGATTCCCGGCTTTGTATGGAGGAGGTTACCTATCCACAATTAGCATTTGTATATCATCCGGGCAATCCTTACCTTTGTGCCCGGTATCATATATGTGCAAATAGACGATGGGATTATTCATAAAAAAACCTTTGGAGGCCTTGCAGGCCGAAGCAAATCAATCGGGAAGCAAATCATTAAAACGGGTATTAGGCCCTTGGAGCCTGGTCGCACTCGGCGTTGGAGTCATCATAGGAGCCGGCCTTTTCTCAATAACCGGAACAGTCGCCGCCGGATATACAGGACCGGCCATTACGCTTTCATTCGCCATTGCGGCAATCGGATGTTGCTTTGCCGGACTTTGTTATGCAGAGTTTGCCTCGATGATTCCGGTTGCAGGAAGTGCCTATACATACTCATACGCAACGATGGGCGAATTGATCGCTTGGATTATCGGTTGGGATTTGGTCCTGGAATATACGGTTGCAGCGACGACGGTCAGCATCAGTTGGAGCCGTTATCTCGTCGTCTTCTTGGAAGGGCTCGGAATCGACCTGCCGACAGCTTTCACCGCCTGCCCTTGGGACGGCGGGATTGTCAATATTCCGGCATTTCTGATCGTTGTCCTGATGAGTATCTTTCTGATCCGCGGGACGGAAGGGAGTTCTATTTTTAACGGAATCATCGTCTTTCTGAAAGTGTCGGTCGTCCTTATATTCGTCTTTTTAGGATGGAAATATATCAATACGGACAACTACATACCTTATATTCCAGCTAACACAGGCACGCTGGGCGAATACGGGTTATCGGGTGTCCTCCGCGGAGCGGCCATCGTATTCTTCGCGTTCTTAGGTTTCGATGCTGTCAGTACGGCTGCCCAGGAAGCTAAAAATCCCAAACGGGACATGCCGATCGGAATCCTCGTCTCGTTGCTCGTATGTACCATATTATATATGCTGTTCGCCCACGTCATGACAGGCGTAGCCCATTATTCGGAATTTGGAGGCCAGCAGGGAATCGCTCCCGTGGCAATTGCGATCGAACATATGGGAGAAGTCGACGCTTCGGGCATGCTTCACCCGGATTACCCCTGGATGAATAAAGCCATTGTCCTTGCCATCTTATTCGGCTATTGCTCGGTCATCATGGTGACACTTTTAGGACAGAGCCGCGTATTCCTCAGCATGAGCCACGACGGATTGTTGCCACCGTTCTTTTCACACATCAACGAAAAGTTCAGGACACCTGCCCGCAGTAACCTGCTGTTCATGGTACTCGTCGGTCTGCTGGCTGCTTTCGTTCCGGCACGCTTGGCTGGTGAAATGACCAGTATCGGAACTCTCTTTGCCTTTACGCTGGTTTGTGCCGGCGTACTTGTAGTCCGGAAAACAATGCCCGACGTACATCGTGCTTTCAAGACTCCGCTGGTTCCATTCGTTCCGGTAGCCGGGATCATCACTTGCCTGTGCATGATGCTTTTCCTACCTGCCGACACTTGGATCCGACTGGTGCTCTGGATGTTGATCGGATTGGACATTTATGCTTGCTACGGCATCAAACACAGTAAGCTGGAGTACAATCAGGACAATCGCCGCGGCCATCAGACCCTGAATATGATCGGTATCGTCCTTGCCATCCTTTGTGTGATCACAGGGCTTTGGCATCAGCAAACCGTCGGTTGGGAAGAGAGTAAAATCCTGTTGATCATTTCTTTCGTCTTTGCCTTTACACATTTGGCATTTTATATGGTCCGGATCTGGAAGCAAACGACAAAAGTTTTTTAGGGATTCGTTTCGGATTATGCGGAAAGGGTTAAATGCAAAATTGTCCATATAATTAGTTATAAGTTATATACTCTTAACTAATTACATGGACAAAAAAACTGACTGCCAGCTATTAAAAAATCAATGTACGCAGGATGAGACTTGAACTCACACGCCGTAACCGGCACTACCCCCTCAAAGTAGCGTGTCTACCAATTCCACCACCTGCGCGAGAAAAGGTGCCCAGAACAGGACTCGAACCTGCATGCCTCTCGACACACGCACCTGAAACGTGCGCGTCTACCAATTCCGCCACCTGGGCCTTTCTTCAGTACATTAAAAAAGCGGCCTCATACCGCCTCTGTTACCGATTGGAGCGGAAGACGGGACTCGAACCCGCGACCCTAACCTTGGCAAGGTTATGCTCTACCAACTGAGCTACTTCCGCGATAACGGGTGCAAAGATAGAGGTATTTTTTTATTTTCCAAAACCTGACTGCACTTTTTTGTACTATTTTTACAGCCTACACCCGCTCAAAATCATATTTTACTTTAATCCAGTCGCTTCCATCCACATGTTAGCCATCAACTGACGACCGGGCAAATCTGGATGTACGCCGTCATTCGACCAATAACGTGCCGGAGCCTGTTTCACCGCTGCATCGAAACCTGACTGGAACGGCACGAACACAGTATTGAATTCTTCCGACAGTTTACGGGCGGACTTGCGGAATTCGTCGAACATCGGATACCATTTGGAATCTTCTATAGCCGCCCCGTCACGCAAAGTGAAAGGTTCGCAAAGGACTATCTGTGTATTCGGGAGTTTCTCTTTCGTATACTTCAACAAGGCACGCAGATCGTTTTCGTATGTCTCGACCGTTCCTTTATAACCATGCGTCAACGTATGCCAGTAATCGTTCACCCCGATCAGGATACTCAATACGTCGGGCTGAAAAGCAAGGCAGTCGATTTCCCAGCGTTCACGAAGCTGATAGACTTTATTGCCACTGATGCCACGATTGTAAATCTTCGGCTGTAAAGCCGCTTTCTTTTCTAACAACTGCGTAGCGGTAAAGAGCACATAGCCACTACCGAACTGTTCCATCGTATTGCAACGGTTACTATTCTTGTCGCGACCGCAGTCCGTGATGGAATCTCCCTGGAACAGGATCACACAATCTTTTTTCAGATTAATCTTCGGAGCATGTACAGATGTATTTTCTTTTACCGCGGCCTTTGCGATCTCCGGGATCATCAGGGCGCCGAACCCTGCCAATGCTCCCTTTTTAAGGAAGTCTCTTCTGGAATTCTTCATGGGTAGAAAAAAGTTTATTTTATTACATTGATTGAATTGAACACAAAGATAGGAACTTTACAAAAAAACGTACCTTTATTTCTTCATATTTTCAAAAAGAATAAGAATGTTCTTTTATATCTTGCTGACCAATTCACGGAAGAGGACGGTCATAACCGCAGCCGCCTTATTGGCAGCAACAATCACATCGGCTCCGTCATTGACGAAATCATCGGCAAAATGATAGCCTTCGTTCGTTATCACAGACATACCGAATACACGCAGGCCGGCATGACGGGCCACGATCACCTCCGGAACCGTACTCATTCCGATTGCATCGCCTCCTACCCTTCCGTAGAAAGCATACTCTGCCGGAGTCTCGAAAGAGGGACCTGTCAGTCCGACATAGACACCTTTCTTCAACGAGATGCCGCGAGATGCGGCAAATTCTTCGGCAAGGCGGATAAACTCCCGGTCATACGCCCGCGTCATATCCGGGAAGCGGGTTCCGAACTGTTCGTCATTAGGGCCGATCAGCGGATTTGGCATCATATTGATATGGTCGCATATGATCATCAAGTCACCGACTTTGAAACTCGTATTGATGCCACCTGCCGCATTGGAAACCAACAAGTTCTTCACTCCCAACAGCTTCATCACCCGGACCGGGAATGTCACTTGCTGCATCGTATAACCTTCATAATAATGGAAACGGCCCTGCATGGCAAGCACCTGTTTTCCTCCTAACCTGCCACAGATGAAATTTCCTTTATGTCCTGCGGCTGTCGAATGCATAAAATGCGGGATCTCTGCATAAGGAATAACCACGGCCTCCTCTATCTGGTCGGCAAGGGAACCCAAGCCACTGCCTAAGATAATAGCGGTTTCCGGATTACCGGTAATACGGGATGACAGGAAATCGGCTGCTTCCCGATAAATTGTATTGTCATTTGTATTCATATACATTCAAATTTATTATTCAGACCTTTACCAACTTATAAGCAAGTTCGGCTGTGCGCTCCATAATCTCTTCCTCACCAGGAACCTTTTTATCCCGCATCAGGATCTTACCGTCACAGATAACAGTATCGATGCAACTGCCGTTTGCTGCATACACGAGGTTGGAGATAAAGTTATGATTCGGGATAAAAGCCGGGATATTCAAATCGACCAGGCAGAGATCAGCCAGATAGCCTTCAGCAATCCGTCCGGCCTTCAGACCGAGAGCCAAAGCACCGGCTTCTGTCGCAGCCTTGAATATTTCACCGGCAGGAATCGCTTCCGGATCTTTTCGCCAAGCCTTGCCTAAAAGCGAAGCGAGCTTCATTGCCTCGACCATATCCAGATTATTGGAAGAAGAACAGCCGTCAGTTCCTAAAGCAATGGTCACACCGGCTTTTCGCATCTCACAAAACTTGAATTGGATGCCGGAAGCCAGTTTCATGTTGGATGCAGGATTATGCACAACCTTCACATCATGATCGGCCAGCATACGGATTTCATCGTCATCGACATAAATACCGTGTGCGATGATCAGGCGAGGAGACAGCACACCCAACTTATTCAAGTAACGTACGGGCGTCAGCCCGAACTTCTTAACCGAGTCACGGACTTCCCCTTCCGTCTCTGCCAAATGCAGGTGGATGGGAACATCATGTTCAACAGCAAAACTATGTATCCATTGCAGCAGTTCGCCGGAGACCGTATAGATGGCATGAGGACCGGCAGCATATCGTATCCTATCACTATAATTTCCGACAACTTCAGCCATCAGCCTTTCATTCTCGCGTTTGCACCGTTCCGCCCGCTCCGGATTGAAGCCGTCGAAGCAAGCGCCTGCCACCAACGCACGCATTCCCATCTCTTCCACCACATCGGCAGTCGCTTCGTATTGATGATACATGTCGGAAAAAGTTGTCGTTCCGCTTTTTATCATTTCAAGACAGGCCAGTTTCGTGCCCCAATACATATCTTCGTATGTCAATTTGGCTTCGTTCGGCCAGATCTTCTGCTCCAACCAGGGCATCAGCGGCATGTCGTCTCCGAAACCACGGAAAAGCGTCATGGCTGCATGTGTATGTGCATTCACAAAGCCGGGTATCAAAGCCTTACGCTTTCCGTCGATAACCTGATCCGCTTGTACTTGCAAGTCCGTGCCGATTTGTCTGATCTTGTTTCCTTCGATATAAACATCTCTCACGGCGTCATCCAATAAGACGCCTTTTATCAACAGACTCATACTACAAACTTGGCTTTCATATTCTTTATCTTTTCATTCCGGATGCGGTCCAGCAATCCGGGAAGCTTGTCCCGCTTGACAGCAGCGAAAGCACAGCTTTCCTTTATCTCGACAATACCTAAATCGTCCTTTTCCAGTCCGCCTTTCTGAAAGAGGAAACCGACCACATCTTTTTTGCTCAATTTGTCCCGTTTTCCCCGGTTGATCGTCAGCGTTACCCACTCGGAACGCACTGGCTTTTTTGCCACTTCCGGTAAGAAAAACTCATCCGGCTCGCGGGTGATATATTCGGGAACCGTCTCCTCCGCGTTCAAAATCAGATATGCGACTCCTTCCGCGTTCATACGCGCCGTACGCCCGTTACGATGCACGTATGCCTCTTCACTCACCGGAAGATGGTAATGGATCACATTCTTCACTTCCGGGATATCGAGGCCACGGGATGCTAAATCAGTAGAAATAAATACGGTAGCACTGCCGTTACGAAAATGCGACAAGGCACGTTCGCGTTCCGGCTGTTCCATTCCTCCGTGGAAGTATTCGTTATCCACCCCCATTTCGGTCAGATAGCTGCTCACCCGTTCCACCGTCTCGCGATAATTGCAGAAGATAAGGGCGGAACCGCCTTTCAGTTCGCCTAAAAGTTTGTACAAGGTTTCCAGCTTGTCTTTAACGGGCGACTTGACCACACGTAAAGTCAGCCCTTTCGACTCCTTCACATCCTTCAGGTACGACAACCGCACCGGAGCCGTGATCCCGGTAAAAGCAGGAATATCGACTGCTGCCGTTGCCGAAGTCAGCACCCGGCGGCGCACACCGGGGAGATGTGCCAATATCTCCTTCATTTCAGCAAGAAAACCCAGCTCGAGCGACTTGTCAAACTCATCCAAGATCAACGTACGCACACTGTCCAGGTTGATATTCCCCCGTTCCAGATGATCAACGATACGTCCCGGCGTCCCGATCAGGACCGTCGGCGGATGTTCGAGGCTCTTCTTCTCCGTGCGGATTGGATGTCCTCCGTAGCAACAATTCACCTTATATCCGGCTCCCAACGAGCGGAATACCGTTTCGATCTGCAAGGCAAGTTCACGGGAAGGGGCGATGATCACGGCTTGTATCTTTTTGTCCTCATCCGTCAATGTCGTCAGCAGAGGCAAAAGGAAAGCCAATGTCTTACCCGATCCTGTCGGACTGAGCAACACCATATCTTTTGTCGTTCCGGCATCCAATACTGCCTGCTGCATCTCGTTCAATGCAGCAATGCCGGTATTGGCAAGCGCACGGGCGACTATTTCGTTATTCGTCATATCAATTGAATCGTTTATAAAATTCGGCTACCGACTCGATTCCCTTGTAAAAGAAGTCAAGCGTACAGCTTTCGTTCGGCGAATGGATTGCATTCTGTTCGAGGCCGAATCCCATCAGGACGGTCTTGATGCCCAAGACCTGTTCGAATGTCGAGATAATAGGGATACTTCCGCCACGGCGCACGGCCAACGGACGTTTGCCAAAAGCTACGGCAACGGCTTCTTCAGCCGCCTTATAAGCAGGAAGGTCGATCGGGCAGACATACCCCTGTCCACCGTGTTTAGGCGTCACTTTCACCTTGACATAAGCCGGAGCCACACGGATAATGTAGTCTTCAAACAGTTTTGATATCTTCTCATGATCCTGATGCGGAACCAAGCGGCAAGAAACTTTGGCATAGGCTTTGGACGGAAGGACCGTCTTGCTGCCCTCTTCCGTATAACCGCCCCATATGCCGCAGATATCGAAAGACGGACGGCAACTGTTGCGTTCCAGCGTTGAATAGCCTTTTTCACCGAACAGTTCATCTACTCCGATAGCGGCCTTATACTTGGCTTCGTCAAACGGGATTTGCGCAATCATCTCACGTTCGGCAGGGGAAACTTCTTCCACGTCGTCATAGAAACCGGGGATCGTGATCCGTCCGTCTGCATCGGTTATGTCGGCCATCAATTTACACAGCACATTAATCGGATTAGCGACTGCCCCACCGAAATGCCCGGAATGCAAATCGCGGTTGGGACCTTCCACTTCCACTTCCCAATAGGCCAATCCGCGAAGGCCGGTGGTCAGCGAAGGCGTTTCAGCACTGACCATGCTGGTATCGGAAACCAGAATAACATCTGCTTTCAACAAATCTTTATGTGTACGGCAGAAGGCTTCGAGACTCGGCGAACCGATCTCTTCTTCTCCTTCGAAAATAAATTTCACATTACATTTCAGCAAATCCAGATTCAAGGCAGTTTCGAAGCCTTTTACCTGCATCATGCCCTGCCCTTTATCATCGTCTGCACCACGCGCCCAGATACGACCGTCCCGAATTTCGGGTTCGAACGGGCGGCTTTTCCAAAGGTCAAGTGGTTCGGCGGGCATTACGTCATAGTGCGAATAGACCAAAACGGTCTGCGCCCCAGGAGAAACCATCTTTTCCCCATACACGACCGGGTTGCCTTCGGTCTGCATCACAACCGCCTTATCGGCCCCGGCGGCAAGCAGGAGTTCTGTCCAGCGTTTGGCACATGCCTCCATATCAGGCTTATGTTCATGCTTGGCACTTATTGATGGAATACGGATCAAAGAGAAAAGCTCTTCGATGAAACGGTCTTTATTAGACTCGATATATTCTTTTATTGATATCATATTATATTTCTATTTTGCCATTTGCATACAAATATAACAGATTCTTTCAGTATTCACAAAAATGTGAACATCTCTTTTTCGGCATCTTCAGGCATTGTGTTGTTTTTTCCGTTTGTACAAAAACGACTGCCAACGTTCCTCCGCATTCCCTTGGCTAAACATTTCATAACGCGCCATTGTAAAAAACAAATCGGAGAGGCGGTTCACGAACTGCATGATCTTTGGCGAAACCGGATCTTTCCGGTTCAATGTCCACAGACGGCGCTCGGCACGGCGTACGATCGTACGGGCCAACTGCAAGTGAGCGGAGACCAAAGAGCCGCCAGGCAGGATAAAGTAACCGTTATCTTCCATCTTCGCCGACAGGGCATCGATCTGTTCCTCACAAACAAGGACTATATCTTCGGATATTTTGTTCGGATTTTTATCACGAATAACAGACGGAGTCGCCACATGCGACATCACAGCCATCATCTCCATTTGTATTTTACCCAGCAACTCCTGCCATTCATGTTCTGCCGGGAGCAATGCACGGATAATGCCTATCTCGGCATTCACCTCGTCCAACGTTCCGTTTGCTTCAATCCGGATATCGTCTTTATCCACCCGCTCGCCTCCGTGAATTCCGGTGCGGCCTTTATCTCCTCCACGCGTGTATATCTTCATCTTTCTCGCTTATTTATATAGTATCGGAACCGATGACAAATTTGACAAACCATTCGTTTTCGGCCGGATCCGCCCAATACAAATGCGTATATCCGGCCCAAACATTCTTATAATGATAAAGCGGAGTATCCGTTTCCACGCCTTTGGCAGTATAAGCGACAGCACAGGACGGAAGCGGATTCTGTTGTTCCACCAAACGGGAATAGTGGAACTCATGCCCTTTCAGACGAGTTCCGTTACATAATAAGGTACGATATCCCAGACGCAACTTCATGTTCTCCATTGTTGCAGACTGATGCAACACGCCAGCCATCGGATAAACGTCTCCATTTTTATCCCGTATCTCATCACATAGATACATCATACCGCCACATTCGGCCAACAACTTTCCCCCATTCTCGACATACCGGCGAATGGATTGAAGCATCTGCTTGTTTGCCGATAAAGCAGCAAGATATAGCTCAGGATAACCTCCGGGAAGGTACACGAAACCGGCTTCCGGTAAAGAAGCATCTGCCAAGGGGCTGAAATAAGTAACTTTTCCTAAATGATGCAGATAGCGGATATTCGCTTCATACACGAAATTGAATGCCGGATCACGGGCTACCGCAATCGGGAAAGAAGGCTCACGTTTACAGATATGGCAACCTGCGGACATAGGAACGGCAGTTGTCGCAACCGGTTTCGTCAGTTCCAGCAGCCGGTCGATGTTTACATGCTTTTCGACAAGTTCCGCCACACGGTCGGCAAACTCCTCAAAGCAGAAATCTTCATCGAGAGACAACCCTAAATGGCGGCTGGGGATCTCCACATCCGCACACTTGGGAAGATATCCCAATGCCTCGACTCCGGCATCTTCACAAGCCTGTTTCAAAAAAGAATAATGACTTTCGGAAGCGACAAAATTAAAGACGGCGCCTACGACCTGTACTTGCTTGTTGAAATGTTTGAACCCGTACAATAAAGGAGCCACCGAATAGGCCGTACTTTTTGCATTTACTATCAGGACTACCGGCATTTTCAGCATACAGGCGATTTCCGCGCTGCTTCCTTTCATGCCGTCATACCCGTCAAACAGTCCCATCACGCCTTCGGCTACCGCCACATCCGCCTTTTCCGCGTAGCTGGCATACAAGTCACGCACGTGTGCCTCTGACATCATAAAGAGGTCCAGGTTCACGGACGGATTGCCGGCTGCCATCCTGTGATGGCGCGTGTCGATATAGTCCGGCCCGCACTTGAAAGGCTGCACCTTAAACGAACGGTTCTTCAAGGCACGAAGCAAACCGAGCGTAAAAGTTGTTTTCCCGCTTCCTGATGAAGCTGCACCGATCAACAGATGGGACTGGCACATTATTAATATTGTTCTTTCTCGTTCGGGAAATCTTGCGTCTTCACATCTTCAATATATGCCTGTACGGCACGGGTGATATCTTCTGCCAGATTCGCATAACGGCGCAAGAAACGGGGAGAAAATCCCTGATTGATTCCTAACATGTCATGCATAACCAGCACCTGCCCGTCCACACCTCCGCCGGCACCGATACCGATAATCGGAATCGTCAGCTCGGAAGCGACCTGTGCAGCCAAAGCTGCCGGAATTTTTTCCAACACGATGCCGAAACAACCGATCTCTTCCAACAGATGAGCATCTGCAATCAACTTCTTCGCTTCCGCTTCCTCACGGGCACGAACCGTGTATGTACCGAATTTATTGATGGACTGAGGCGTCAATCCCAGATGTCCCATGACAGGAATACCCGCACACAGAATACGTTCGATAGATTCCCGAATTTCAGAACCGCCTTCAAGCTTGATGCAATCCGCATGCGTTTCCTTCATCACGCGGATAGCCGAAGCTAACGCTTCCTTCGAGTTACCTTGATAGCTACCAAAAGGCAGGTCCACTACAACCAAGGCTCGCTTTACCGCTTTCATGACCGATTTGCCATGATAGATCATCTGGTCGAGCGTGATCGGCAATGTCGTTACATTACCGGCCATTACGTTGGAAGCCGAATCGCCTACCAATATGACATCCATACCGGCCTGATCGATCAGTTGAGCCATCGAATAATCGTAGGCAGTCAACATGGAGATTTTCTCACCACGTTGTTTCATTTCAATCAGACGACGTGTGGTCACCTTTCTATTATCCTCTAAATCCCTCTTTGCAACTGACATAATGATTTTTATTAAATGTTACAGGACGCAAAGGTATACAAAATGTTTAGAAAGTGACATCGATTCCTCCCATGAAGATCGCTTTCGGCATCGGGAAACCATCATTAATCGTATAGCGGGTTGCCGTCAGGTTTTCGCCTTTCACAAAGAGGTTCAGTCCTTTGTCTCGTGTACCGAAGCGATAAGCTGCCTTCGCATTCAAAGTCGTAAAATCCTCTTTCTTGGAACAACTCGTATCTGTATACAAATCAAAGACGGACTGCACATTCACGTTCAAGGTGAAACGCCCCGGCGTGTAGGTGGCACCTGCATAGAGCTTATGTCCCGGTGCTCCCGGAATGGGTTTGCTCATGTGCAAATAACTATAGTTCATGTCCATATTCAAATTCTTGCAAATCTGATAGCGAGCTTCAAACTCTATACCCTTATTGGTAAATGTCCCTATATTCATATTCTTATAAGGAGGTCTGCCGTCCCCATTCACGCTTTCGGAATAAATCATGTCTTTCCCGTCAATAAAGAAAGCCGTCAACTCAGTGTACAAGTCGCCTTCCAAAAAAGACTGTCCGACAGCAATTTCATAATTCACCATACTCTCAGGTTTCAAATCAGGATTGGCAGCTCCCCACATATACATCTCGCGGATATTCGGGCTACGGAATCCTTTGGAGACAGATGCACGGATCGTATTTCCTTCAAACGGACGTATCGTAACACCTCCTTGCGGAACCCATTCACCTCCATAAGTGCTGCTGTGTTCATAGCGGACACCGGCATTCAGGCTCAATATGTCAAAAAGCTCTTGCTGCATGATGGCGTATCCGGCCGTTTCATTCACCGTTTTATCCACTAACTCATTTTTTGTACCATCATTATTATCATTCCAAGCATGTCCGCCCCAGTTTTTATAATCCACACCGACTGTCAGGTTATTACCTTTGAACAAACGGAATGATTCATACAATTGGACTCCGACGTTGTGGTCGTCGGAACGGAAAAGATAAGTCAATGGATTTCCTCCCGGCTTGTAGCCATCATTGATTTTATGGTTACCCCAGTTATAGAACAGACGCAAGGCTCCACTCATCTTAGCATGATTGTTTTCCAGAGCCATCGAGGCTGTTCCACGCAAAATATCCATTTTATTGTCTATAACAGGCTCATATGTTTTACCGGGATTTTGAAACTTCGACTTGGCAAGGCTGACATCTCCTGTCACCTTATAATGCTCATTGAAAGCATATCCTAAGTTAGCGAAACCATTTGTGATGTTGAAATCCGAATTTGGCCGATGCCCGTCGGTTCGATCATGATTTATCGAGATAAAGCTACTGAATTTGCCAACGTTAAAGCCGTTATTCACCATATATTTTTGCGTATTGTAAGAGCCATACATCACACGCGCCTGCGTACGCCGCCCTTCCTGTTTATGATGACGGGTAATGATATTGACAACCCCTCCCATCGCATTGGAACCATACAGTAAAGATCCGGGGCCGCGGATCACTTCCACGCGCTCTACATCCGAGGCCACATAGGTATCGGGCAGAGAATGTCCGAACACTCCGGCCCATTGCGGTTGTCCGTCGAACAACATCAAAACCTTATTTCCGCTTCCTACCCCGCGAATATTCACCGTTCCTGCCGCTCCTGCCGAAACGCCAAAACCGGTAATCCCTTTTTGTGTCACAAACAATCCGGGAACATGCTGAGAGAGTACCGGCAACAATGCCGATTCGCTGCTCGCTTCGATCTGGTCGCGGTCGATCACCGAGATAGTAAGCGGCACACTGCTTCGGTTCACCTGTACTTTGTTGGCCGAAATCACAACCCCTTGCAAGTTAATCAGGCTATCGATCACAGCCGGGTCATTTGCAAAAACCAGAGAACTGCACAAAAGCCCGGAGGCAAGTAAAATTACTTTTTTCATTTCTCTTCTATATTTAAATTACTATTGTTAGACGCTTAATCGTGTTACGCTTTTTATAATTCGTGCTACCATACAGGTAAAAAATATATCTAATCCGCCCGACTCATAACCAACTTGCCATGTTTAAGTCCCTTTATCGTAGTCAACCGGTCCGACAGTTCAGTCAAACGGTAAGCCGTACCCATCACGGTCGCGATGTGCAGACAAAAATTCCGGTTCACATAATATTGGGAAGAGGATAAGATTACATCCTGATAATTTTGTTGGATATCGGCAATCCGGGAAGTAATTTCCTTTTTTACCTGGTCGTACATAAGGATAATCGTACCTGCCACGATATGATTACACTGCCATTTCTTTTCAGCGACATTTTTCTCCACCAGAAAACGGATAGCCTGCGAACGATTGGCAAAACCATTCTCGTTCACATATTGGTCCAAAGATTCCAGCAGGTTATCTTCTAAAGAGACTCCAAAACGCTTTAAAGACATATACAGTTTTTTTATTGAACTTTCGGGCGTAAAGATAGTACATTTTTCAATTATTTGTAAAATCTTTTCCGATACTTTATTTGTTGTACCTAATTGTAATCTATCTCACAATACCCATTGGTCCAAATCGAAACAATAGGGCATGAAATTGAGTTTTCTACCCCATATTTTTCAAAATTCCCTATAGGGTAATATTTTTTAAGAAACATGATATTGCATAATACATTAAATATCAAACAAATACGGATATACGCTTTTTTACAGGGGTTATTGTAAAATTGTTGTGTTTTTTTATAGTTTCCAACAGGACAAAAAAACACAATATATATTACATTTGCACCCCAAATTCTACATGAGATGAATGCTAAAGTAAAAGGATATTTTTTAGGAGCGATCGCCGCCGCGACTTACGGGACGAACCCGTTGTTTGCCCTTCCACTGTATAAAGACGGTATGGATCCTGATTCGGTTCTTTTTTTCAGGTATCTGTTTGCTATTCCCATACTCGGCATGATGATTAAAGGCAGAGGGAGAAGTTTCAAAGTAGAACATAAAGCAATAATTCCACTGATTATCATGGGGCTGCTGGTCGCCATTTCTTCACTGTCCCTGTTCCTAAGCTATAATTATATGGAAGTCGGGATTGCCTCAACACTTCTTTTCGTCTACCCGATCATGGTCGCACTGATCATGGCACTTGTATTCAAGGAGAAACTGACCGGGCAAACTATCTTTTGCATCTTACTGGCACTGGCAGGTATCGGCCTGCTCTATAAAAGCAGCGACGGCACGACGCTCAATCTTACCGGCGTTATGCTGGTTATGGCCTCGGCCTTGTCCTATGCCATATATATAATAGGTGTAAACCAGTCGACACTGAAAAACGTGGCTACGCTCCCGCTGACTTTTTATATACTGCTTTTCGGCGTATCTCTGTTTTTTGTCCGTGTCGGATTCGGTAAAGACCTTTATATTGTGGACAAATGGTATCTTTGGGGAAATCTGATCGCGCTCGCTGTCTTCCCTACCGCCATTTCATTCCTCTGTACAACCAGTGCCGTACAATATATAGGTTCGACACCGACCGCCATACTGGGAGCACTCGAACCGGCCACGGCCGTATTTATCGGAGTTGCCGTCTTTGGCGAAGCTTTGACACTGAGGATCGGTTGCGGAATACTATTGATCATTCTCGCCGTGACGATCATCATTGCCGGCAGCAACATCACGAGCCATTTGATCCGTTTCAGGAAGCTCTTTCCCCGATTGCCGATCGGAAGGAAGCGGTAAGAAGAACAACCTCGAAAAAAAACCGCCATAATCGGTTGCAGTATTCAAAGAAAGGAGTAAATTTGCACGTTGAAAATAAAAATGATTAGAAATGATCAATAAGATTAACGCTCTGCTTAAGGAAGTAGAGAACCTGAAAGCGGCAAACGCAGAAGAACTGGAAGCATTACGCATTAAATACCTCAGCAAAAAAGGTGAAATATCTTTGCTGATGAACGATTTCCGCAATGTGGCGGCAGATCAGAAGCGTGAAGTCGGCCAGCACCTCAACAAACTGAAAGAGGCAGCCCAAAATAGGATAAACGAGCTGAAAGCCAGCTTTGAAAATGTACAGACGACGAACGATGACATCGATCTCACCCGTACAGCCTATCCTATCGAATTAGGTACCCGCCACCCGCTTTCGCTCGTAAAGAAAGAAATCTGCGACATCTTCGGACGTTTAGGATTCAGCATTGCTGAAGGACCGGAAATCGAAGACGACTGGCATGTGTTCTCTTCTCTGAACTTTGCAGAAGACCACCCGGCCCGTGACATGCAGGATACTTTCTTTATCCAACATAATCCGGACGTATTGCTTCGTACACATACTTCTTCCGTTCAGACACGTGTCATGGAGAACCAAAAGCCTCCTATCCGTATCATCTGTCCGGGACGTGTATATCGTAACGAAGCGATCTCCTATCGCGCCCACTGTTTCTTCCATCAGGTAGAAGCCTTGTATGTGGACAAAAACGTTTCTTTTGCCGACTTGAAACAAGCATTGCTGTTTTTTGCCAAAGAAATGTTCAGCGCTGATACAAAAATCCGCTTGCGTCCATCTTATTTCCCGTTCACCGAACCTTCTGCCGAAATGGATATTTCCTGTAATATCTGCGGAGGAAAAGGTTGCCCGTTCTGTAAAGGAACCGGTTGGGTTGAAATCCTCGGTTGCGGTATGGTTGATCCGAATGTACTTGAAAACTGCGGTATCGACAGCAAAGTATATTCCGGTTATGCTTTAGGAATGGGGATCGAGCGTATAACAAACCTGAAATACCAAGTAAAAGACTTACGCATGTTCTCTGAAAACGATGTTCGTTTCCTGAGACAGTTTGAGTCAGCCAATTAAGTTGAGAACCTAAATCATTTACCATCTTCCCCGGGTCCTTAACCAGCCCGGGGAAAAACACACTAAAAAAGTAAAATGGTATGATAAAGGTTTTACTGCTTATAACAGGAGGGGCAATCGGCACGGTATTCCGCTTCGGAGTTTCCACGTGGGTACAGCGCTCGATGCTACACTCCTTTCCTTTCGGGATACTTTCGGTCAATGTGATCGGTTCTTTTCTGATCGGTTTTTGCTGGAGCGTAGCCGAAACTTGTAATTTCTCTGCAACCGCAAGAGCGTTCCTCTTCACCGGGTTGTTCGGCGGATTTACTACATTCTCTTCGTTTGCACTGGATACGATGTCGCTGATGAAAACAGGCGAATATAAGTTGGCACTTTTGAATCTGGTCGCCAGCAATGTGTTAGGATTGTTAGCCGTATTCTTAGGATTGCTTCTTGGTAAAAATTTCATGTCACTAATAAAATAAGGTATGCGTAAGGAGGAGCGATATAAAGGGGTTTTAAACTGGTTCAACGAGAATGTGCCGGTTGCCGAAACGGAACTGCATTATGACAACCCGTATCAATTGCTTATCGCCGTGATCCTGTCTGCCCAATGTACGGACAAACGGGTGAACATGATCACTCCCGCCCTCTTCCGGGACTTTCCTACCCCGGAAGTCATGGCCGCATCCACCCCAGAAGTGGTCTTCGAATATATCAGGAGTGTCTCTTATCCTAACAATAAATCGAAACATTTGGTCGGCATGGCGAAGATGCTGATGTCGGATTTCGGCGGTGTCGTGCCATCCGATATCGATGAGTTGCAAAAGCTACCCGGCGTAGGCCGCAAGACGGCAAACGTCATTGCTTCGGTCGTCTACAACAAACCGGCAATGGCTGTCGACACGCATGTGTTTCGCGTAGCTAACCGCATCGGTCTGACAAACAACAGTAAAACTCCGTTAGAAACGGAAAAAGAGCTGGTGAAACATATCCCGGAAGAGCAAATCCCGATCGCTCACCATTGGTTGATTCTGCATGGACGCTACACTTGCATCGCCCGCAAGCCCAAATGTGAAGAATGTGGGCTCAAACCTTGGTGTAAATATTTCCTGAGTCCAAAGAAAACATAACACACAATGAAAGCTGACAAGCGGGAAATAGTAACATTCGTTATAGCTGCTCTCGCTACGTTGATGGCAGTCTGGTTCTTTTTAGGCAAAATGCAAAAAGAGAAAGAGACGGTGCGGACTGATTTATACACATTAGTAGCCCCGGCACCGGATGCGATATTGAGCATAAACCGTCCTGCCGCTTTCAGCAAATATATCTTATCACGAAAACCGGAACGGGATGCTTTCGCTTCAAAGATTCCGGATATCTATCTTTCCATCATTCAAAACAACCGGAATCTTCCGTGGCTGCTTCTATCTTTCCATCCGCAGGGAGTCATCTTTTACGCACAAGTGGGAAACAACTACGCCAGCCGGATAGAGAAAAACACGTTGCAGAAGGTATTCGGTTCGTTCGCGCCGCAGAAACAGAAGAAGGACGGCATCACATTCACCTATTATCCGGATGCCGGAAACCGTTTTTTCGGTTATTATCAACATGAAGGCATATGGGTGGCGAGCTACAGTAAGAAGCTGCTCGAAGAAGTAGCCCAAATCCAATGGAACCGGAAAAGTTATTTGCGTCCCGACCAGGACCACCTGCGTAAGTCATTCGACCCAAACGCCCCGCTGAACCTGATGGTGCAAGCAGACAGCCTCGACCTATACGTTTCCCTTCCCGATTCAGCCGAATGGCGTGTCCGGAAAGGATGGTTAGGCGCCGATCTTTTCATGAACGAAAATCATCTTTGCTATTTTGGCAACCTTCCCTATAATTCGACCGCCGACAGCTTATATACCTCTTTAGGCGACACATTGGCACTGCGGTTGGAACAGGCCTTTCCGCAATTCACAGTGTCCAACCAAACGACACGGGAAAACAGCCGGGTGTTTTACACGGGATGTTTCACTTCCAAAGACCAATAAATAACGGGATATATCTTTTATAACAACTGCTTCAGCATCCTCAACGCCATATCCGCCGCCAACCGGATATTCTCTTCACGTTCCGTCCCGAAATGGCAACATTCGGATACGACCTTATCTTTCAGAGCAGCGGCAATCCAAACGGTTCCGACAGGTTTTTCGGGAGTACCGCCACCAGGACCGGCAATACCGGAAGTAGCAACCGCACAGTCGCAACCTAACACACGGATCGCACCTAACGCCATCTGTTCGACGACCGGACGACTGACCGCCCCGTACTGCGCCAGGCTCTCTTCCGAAACGCCTAAAACATGCTGTTTCACTTCATTGCTATAGGAAACGACTCCTCCGCAAAAATAATCGGAACTGCCGGCCACACGTGTAATCAGATGTGCAATATATCCACCGGTGCAACTTTCTGCCGTTCCCAACGTCAGGTGGCGAGAACGAAGCAACCCGCCTATTTCTTCTTCTATAACCATTCTTCTCTTCTTTACTTTTTCCTCTTTACCTCAGTTTCGCCTCTACCCTTGCAAAGGGAGCGGCATCCATCGGGCAGAACTGCTTGTCGAGATATTTGTAATATCCCGTTATGGCAACCATCGCCGCATTGTCTGTCGTGAAAGAAAACTTCGGAATATGCACTTTCCAACCGAAACGCTTCGCATGATCGAGAAAAGCATCCCGTAAGCCGGAATTGGCCGATACGCCACCAGCAACAGCCACCTCCTTAATGTTCAGGTTCTTCGCTGCCAGGCGCAACTTGTTCATCAGGATATCGACCACCGTCGCTTGCAAAGAAGCGCAAAGGTCCTGCTTGTTTTTTTCGATAAAATCGGGGTCTTCCTGCAGCTTGTCACGCAGGGTATAAAGGAAAGAGGTTTTCAATCCGCTGAAACTATAGTCGTAACCGGGGATATGCGGCTTACTGAAGGTAAAGGCCTTCGGATTCCCTTCATTGGCAAGGCGGTTCACGACAGGACCGCCGGGATAACCTAACCCCATCACCTTTGCACATTTATCAAACGCTTCACCGGCGGCATCGTCGATCGTCTGCCCGATCACTTCCATATCATTGTAAGCGTTCACCTTGATGATCTGTGAGTTTCCACCCGAAACCAACAGGCAAAGGAACGGGAACGAAGGAGCATGATTGTCTTCCGGCGTCTCTTTGATGAAATGAGCCAGCACGTGTGCCTGCAAGTGGTTGATCTCGATCATCGGGATGTCCAACGAAGCCGCCAAACCTTTGGCAAAGGAAGTTCCGACCAGCAACGACCCCATCAACCCCGGCCCTCTGGTGAAAGCAACGGCGCTTAGTTCGGATTTATCGATACCGGCACGCTTGATCGCTTCGGCAACCACCGGGATAATATTCTGCTGATGTGCGCGGGAAGCCAGTTCGGGAACGACACCACCATAGGCTTCGTGAACAGCTTGACTGGCAATTACATTCGACAACATCACGCCTTCGCGTATTACAGAGGAGGAAGTATCATCACACGATGATTCGATTCCTAATATTGTCACACTCATATCTTCGCTTTAATTTTTGTGCAAATTAACGAAATCTATCGGGATATTGTTGTAGTTTTGTGCTTAAATATAGTAAAGATATCAAAGGATTAAAATACATAATCATCGCCCTGTTTACCCTGTTCTGGATATTCTACGCGACTCCGGCCATTCTGTTACGCATTCCCTATGTACAGCAAAAAGTGGCCAATACGGCAACGACAGTATTATCCGAGCGTTTAGGTGTGCCCGTACGAATCGGGAATGTAGACATCGAATGGTTCAACCGCCTGGTGTTGGAAGATCTATATCTCGAAGATGAAAGCGGAGCCGTGCTGTTCGATGCCAACCATGTTTCAGCTGGTTTTGAAATCTTGCCTTTACTGAACGGCAAGATCGTGTTTTCGACAATCCGCCTGTTTGGGTTCTCCGTCAGCCTAAGCAAAGAAACACCGGCAGACAAGTTGAACCTGCAATTTGTCATCAATGCATTCGCCAGCAAAGACACGGTTAAAAAGCAACCCAACATTGACTTACGTTTCAACTCGATCCTCATACGCCGCGGTAATTTCCGCTACGATGTGAAGAACGCAGCCGCCACCCCAGGAAAGTTCAATGCCAAACATATCGACATCCGCAATATGAGCGCCAAGATATCGATGAAGGCATTCAACAAGGATAGCCTCAATGCCAACATCAAAAAGATGAGTTTCGACGAAGCTTCGGGCTTTTCGCTCAACAAACTTTCACTCAATATAGTTGCCAACAAGGACAGTGCAATCATCAACAACTTTGAAATCAAGTTGCCTGAAACGGACCTTAAAATAGACCGTACCCATATCCATACGAAGAATGCAGAAAGTGCTGCAGATTTACTGGATCATTCGCCCGTAGAACTGAATATCGCACCTTCGCAAATCTGCCTGAAAGACCTCTCCGCTTTCGTCCCGGCATTTCGCAATTTTTCGGAAACCATCGAACTTTCGGCTGAGGCTTCGGGCTATATAAACAACATCGACCTGAAACGGCTGACACTGAAATACAGCGATAAGATGCTTTTTGTCGGAAAAATGGGGATGAAAGGAATCACGCACCCGGAAGATGCTTATATTTTCGGGCAAGTCAACAAAATGTATATCACAACCGAAGGTCTTTCGGGTCTGGCCAACAACTTCAACGAGAGCTCGGTCAACCTGCCGGATGCGATCGTCAAGTTGGGCACGATCAACTTCACAGGCGAGATATCCGGTTTCTTCGACAACCTGGTCGCTTTCGGTAAGTTCTCGTCAGCGATCGGATCCGTCCAGACAGACCTGATATTCGGGAGCGACAAAGAGAAGAACATTGCCGCCTACCTGAAAGGCCATCTCTCGACCTCCACTTTGCATCTGAACGAACTTTTTCCAGAGGGCAACCCGTATGGGACAGCCAAACTGGACGTTACGCTGGACACGCACCGTCCTGTCAACGGATCGTTTTCGGGCAATATCAAAGCGAATATAAACGAGTTCGAATACAAGGGCTACAAGTACGAGGATATTCTCATCTCCGGTAATTTCAAGAAAAACGGATTCAACGGCGTGCTGGACATTGACGATCCGAACGGCAAACTGTATGCCGAAGGGTTGTTCCTGCACGAAGGAAAGAATTCCATGTTCAACTTCACCTCGCGTCTGGAGCATTTTCGACCGGACAGTCTCCATCTGACAGACAAATATGAGGCTCCGGACATCTCCTGTTCGTTGAATGCTGACTTCACCGGAGACAACATAGACAACCTGGAAGGGAGCATTATGCTTGACAGCCTCTCTTTCAAGACCGAACCGGACAGTTTTTTTCTGAAAAAGTTCAAGGTGGAAGCAACTGGTCATTCACTGGACCGCCATCTGACCATCACCTCCGATGTCCTGAATGGCGAGGTGACGGGAGCTTACTCTTTCACGACCATCGTCCCCAGCCTTATGCAGACACTAAAGGGATATATCCCGGCTCTGATCAACGTCACGCAAAAAAAGCAAAAGGTGATGGAAAACAACTTCTCTTTTTTGCTGACTATCGAAAATACGGAAGCCATGTCCAACACCTTGAAATTGCCTTTTACGATGCTGAATCAAGGACGCATCACCGGACATTACAACAACCAGTACAACCGTTTCCGCTTCGAGGCCTACTTGCCTAAATTCAACATCGGCAAATCCATGTTCGAATCCGGCTACCTGACCTGCGATAACCCTGAAGACAAAGTAAATTTGAAACTTAAGGCAACCAACTACAATACCAAAGGGTTACGCAACTACATGGATCTGAAAGTAGATGCTAAAGACAATCAGATCAAGACACAAATCGGTTGGGCGAACAACAAAGAACGACTGTTTAAAGCAGATATCTCCGCCTCCACGCTTTTCATAGAAGAAGAGCAGGAAAAAGAGCCTGCCAAACTGCGTACGGAAATCTCGTTGGACAAGAGTCCGCTGATTCTGAACGATTCCACTTGGTACATCGCTCCATCCACCATCACCCTTGCTGACGACAAGATCAGGATACAAGACTTTTCCGTTTCCAACGGCAACGAATATGTCCACATGGGAGGAGTGGTTTCAAAAGATCCGACCGACACACTGCTGCTGAACCTGAAACAGGTCGAACTGAGCTATATCTTCGACATCCTGAACATCCCGGTACTCCAATTTGCAGGCAAGGCTACCGGCACTTTCAATATCACCGACCTGTACGGTAGCCGGATGCTGAACACCGACCTCGAAGTGCAAAACTTCTCGTTCAACCAAGTACAGTTAGGACGCCTCAACCTTTTCAGCGAATGGGACGACCAGCAAAAAGGTATCTTGATGTTAGGCAGTATCTATAAAAACGATACGACCTGGACCGATGTGAGCGGCTATGTCTATCCGGTCGGTAAAAACGCAGGCCTTTCTCTCTTTTTCGGGGCAAATGATTTGGATGTCGCCTTTCTGCATCCTTTCGTCGAGAATATCGCCAAAAACATACAAGGAAGAGGTTTTGGAAATGTCCATCTGCATGGACCGTTCAAGGAATTGAATGTGGAGGGCGATGCTTTTGTACTCGATGGCGGCCTGGGTATCGAATATCTGAACACCTATTACACTTTTTCCGATTCCATCCACCTGACACCGGAAGCGATCATCGGACGTAACGTAACGGTGTATGACAAATTCGGCAACCCGGCAAAGGTTAACCTGACTGTCAACCACAAACATTTCAAGGATGTCAGTTTCAATGTAGGAGTCCAGACAAACAATATGCTGGTATTCGACACTTCCCAAAAGCAGAATCCGCTGATATTCGGGACTGTCTTCGGAACGGGGACAGCATCCATAAAAGGGAACGGACAACTGATCAACTTCGACATCAACATGCGAAGCGATCCCAAGACATCCGTCAAACTCGACTTCATGAACAATTCTTCTGCGGCAGAATACGATTTCATCACATTCGTGAATAAAAAAGAATTGGGCGAAATGGCACTTACCCGACCGGCCGATTCCATCAAACCTCTTATCTTCAAAAACGAAGATGAAGGAGCGGAATTGCGTATGAACTTCCTACTCGATATCACACCGGATGCCAACATCGAATTGATCATGGATCCGGTTGCAGGCGACAAAATTGCAGGGAACTGCAATGGGAGCCTCCAGATACAGTACGGAACGAAAACCGATTTGCGCATGTACGGAAACATCGGGATCGTACAAGGAAACTATAATTTCAGCCTGCAACAACTTATCCATAAAAACTTTAAGATTCGAGACGGCAGTATTATCAATTTTAGGGGAGATCCCTTCGAAGCAACGATGAATGTAAACGCCATTTATAACGTGACAGCCAATATACAGGACTTGGATCCCAGCCTGACATACGAAAGTTCCCGACGCAATACACCGGTCAACTGCGTATTGAAATTAGACGGTGTGCTGCGAAACCCGACTATATCGTTCGACCTCGAACTGCCGAGTTCCAACGAAGAACTCCAACGGCAGGTCAAAAGTCTGGTCGATACAGAAGACATGATGACCCGGCAAATCATCTATTTGTTGGTTTTGAACAAATTCTATACTCCGGAATACAATGCGCAATATAAATCGAACGATTTCAGCGCAGTGGCCTCATCCGCCCTTTCTTCTCAGATATCCAGTATCATGAACAGCTTCACCGACAAAGTGCAACTCGGCACAAATATCCGGACCAGCCAAGATGGCATCGAAGATACGGAAGTTGAGATGTTGTTGTCCAGCCAATTACTGAACAACCGCCTTATCTTCAACGGTAACTTCGGATATAAGAACAGTACGATAAACAACCAGAAGAATGCTTTCATCGGCGAGTTCGACCTTGAATATCTGCTGACGCCAAGTGGCGATATTCGCCTGAGGGCCTACAATCATGCCAACGACATGTATATGATATTGAAGCAAGCTCTGACGACACAAGGAGTCGGCATCATGTACAAGAAAGACTTTACTCGCTTCTCCGACATTTTCCGCCGCCGGAAGAAGTACCCGTTAGTCCCCCTTCCTCCAGTAGCCCCCCTCGACAGTACACAGCAAACACCGGTAGCCACAGAGCAAGTTCCGACAGCAACAGAACAAACAAAAAAGTAATCAGGATTTCGTATGTATGAAAGAAGAGGCCGCATTTCTTATAAAAGAAGATGGCTTATCATGAAACGGGGGCCTGCATTTCTATATATGCAGGCCCCCGTTTCATGATATTAATTATCTGATTATGCGAAGAACAGAATCAACAGCTGTGCCGTCAATACCCGGAGAAACATAGTCAACGGATAGACCGTTGCATAGCCTACCGATGGAGCATCATTTCCGGCTGTCGCATTCGAATAAGCCAATGCTGGCGGGTCAGTCGTACTACCGGCAATAAGTCCCATAAGCGTAAAATAGTTGACCTTACAGAAATAACGGCCGATACAACCGATGATCATCAACGGCACAAACGTAATGATGAAACCGTAACCGATCCAAGCAAAACCTCCATTATTCACAATCGTATCGACAAAACCGTCACCGGCACTGAGACCCACACAAGCAAGGAAAAGTGTAATACCGATCTCACGCAACATCAGGTTCGCGCTCTGTGTCGTATAGGTAATCAACTTATAATGATAACCGAAGCGGCTGATCAGAATAGCCACAACCAACGGACCACCTGCCAGACCTAATTTGACCGGCTGAGGAATACCGGGGAAGGTAATAGGAATACTACCCAGCACGATACCCAATGCAATACCAACGAAGATCGTGATCAGGTTCGGTTCGTTCAGGCGCTTCATCGAATTGCCCAAAACCTTTTCCACATTGGAAACAGCTGTTTCAGTACCGACAACATTCACACGGTCACCGACCTGCAAAGTCAGTCCCGGTTTGGCAACCAGATCGACACCGGCACGATTGATACGGGTGATATTAATACCATACAATTTACGCAGTTTTAACTGCCCCAGACGCTTACCGTTCAGTTCCGGTTTCGTGATCAGGATACGGCGGTTGATAAATTGGCTCTCCATACGGATCCACTGTTTACGCTCCATATCGATCTCTTCTCCGATAAAGGTCTTGATCGTCTCGGCATCCGTCTCGGTCGTGATAACAAAAACCTTGTCGTTTTCCTGTAATACCGTATTGGCCGAAGCGATTTCGATCTGCTTGTTGCTGTCACGCCAGACACGGGAAATAACGAAATCACGATGTTCAAGCAGGTTTGACAATTCAGCGACCGTCTTATTGAAAATAGCCGGATTCTTCACGATCAGCGAAATCGGCTTTGCCTCATTGGTATGCGAAGAATCTTCACTGTTCAACTGTTCGTTCTCCTTATCGAAATTTATACGGAAAATATACTTAATCAAGATAATGGACAAAATAATACCGATCACACCCAATGGATAAGCGACTGCATATCCCAAAGCGATCGTATTGTCTGACACTCCGTGCATATCGGTAAACGCTTGCTGTGCAGCTCCTAATCCCGGTGTATTCGTTACTGCACCCGACAAAATACCAACCATCGTTGGCATCGGAATCCCGGTGGCATAATGCAGAATGACAGCCGTCAGGACTCCTAAGAACACAATGCCACAAGCCAACATATTCAACGTAATCCCTCCCTGTTTGAAAGAAGAGAAGAAACCTGGTCCGACCTGCATACCTACAGAGTAGACAAAAAGTATCAATCCGAACTCTTTAAAAAAGTGAATCACGTTGTGGTTGATCGTAAAACCAAAATGTCCTAAAATAATCCCCACAAACAAGACAAGAGTAATTCCTAAAGATACGCCAAAGACCTTAACCTTACCCAATTGTATGCCGGCGGCGATCACAAAGGAAAGCAGAAGTATGGAGTGGCCAATGCCCTCGCCCCATAACAAATCATTAATCCAATTCATAATAATACGTGTAGTTATAATCTTAAATTTGCCTTAAAGGCTGCAAAGGTAGCCATTTACTTTGTGTTTAACAACATAAATACTATCTTTACCCTCCAAATATTTCAAAAGATGAAAAAGAGCTATTATATCTTATTAGGTTTGCTGGCCTGCCTCTCGCCAGCTTTTGGCCAAAACGATGCAGACGCCGTAACATCTGCATCAGAACAGGTTCCCGCGAAAATAGTCACTATCAATACAAGCGCCGGAACCATGAAAGCGAAACTGTATGACGATGTTCCAAACCATGTCCGTACCTTTATCGAACGTGCCAAACGAGGTGAATATGACGGAACATTGTTCACCCGTGTACTTCCCGAATTCATGATACAAGGCGGAGCTCCCGATTCCCGTAATGCACCTGCCGGTGCCCGTTGCGGTTTCGGAGACCGAAATTCGGAGATCATGCCGGAGATGCGTCCTCATCGCTTCAACAAGCGAGGTGCGTTGGCTGCTCCCCGTCAGAATGACGACATCAACCCGCAAAAAAAATCAGACATGTCGCAGTTCTATATAGTACAAGGGAAAGTCTACACCAATGGAGAATTGGACACGCTGGAAATGATTGCTAACCAGGATATCAAGGAGAAGGCTATGCAGAAATTCTTTTATCCTGTCCGTGCCGAACTGCGCATGCAGAAAACCAGCAATAAACGCGAATATCAGAAACGTTTGCGCAAAATCAACGCCCAGGTTGATTCAATGGTACGTGCCACACCCGGACACCTGTTGTTCACCAAAGAGCAACGAAAAGCCTACACTACTGAAGGCGGTTGCCACCATCTGGACGGCAACTATACCGTATATGGCGAACTCATCGATGGATTCGACGTGCTCGATGCCATCGCCGGACAACCCCGCGACGAATACGACCGCCCCAAAAAGGATATCCGCATTATTAAGGTGACAGTGGAAAAGTAAAAGTGAAAAGTAAATGCCTTTTTCTTAATTACTAATTTTTGATTATTGATTTCCCTATGCTCAAACGAGATTTCATCATGATACAGATCGAGGAACTTGCCAAAGTAGTCCTTCAGATCATTACGAACCGCAACACTAATGCGACTCGCCATACCCCGGAGTTGATCCAAACCGTGTACAATTCCCTCAAACTGGACCGTCCTGCCCTAATGGCTCTTCCGCCCGAAGAGCTTATCCGTCGCCTCGACAGTGATGACAATGGCGGAATCCTTCGTCTTGAGATAGCCGTCAAAACCTTGATAGAAGAAAGCTACCTCTACCCCGATGAAGAGCAAGCGATGTTGCGAAAAGCCAAGATGCTTTTAGAATATATCCAAAAGTATGACAATACGTTCTCTTTGGAACGCGTGAATATGCTGGACGAATTGGGACGGCGTATTCTTTGACCGATAGTCAAACATTTAACCGGTATCTCAAGTACATTTAACACACAGCCCTAAAAAGATAAGCAGGACTCATGCTAATGTCCGAACCTTGAGGTATCAATCTTCCGGACTTCTTTCTTCTTATATCCACCAAAGCGGTAATTGAAAAGTAAAGTGAAAGCGCGTGAATAAAAACCGTTGTTCATATCCAAGTGTTGCCCTTTAAAACGAACTTTCAAGTTAGGCATGCCTGAGTTGAAAAGATCGCTACAACGGGCAGACAAGCTTATCCTATCATTAGCAAAACCCCATTTAATTCCGGCTGTAAGGTTATAGACCGTTTCTATGTCAAAAGTACCCTGAATCATCGGGGTTTGCAGGCTACCTATTAATTCAAGAGCCAGATTCTTACTAACCTTAAACGTGTTATCCAGCGAACCGTTGAACATCCATTTCTTCCGGTTAAACGGGATATCGAAAAAGTCGTCGCAACATTGGCGAACCTGCATACCGATCAAAGTAAGTCGTGAATCCAGCCAATTCCCGACTTTAAAAGGTAAAATGACGTTTGCCCCCCACATCTGCATATAATTCCAATTTGTATTCTTATAGATTAATGCCAAGCGGTCGGTGGATTGGTAGCCTGTTTGTACGAAAAAGTCAGACGTATGCATGAAGAACAGACCGAAAATATACTTTTGTTTCCATATATAATTACCGTTCAAATTATAGGTTGTCGACGGTTTCAATCCCGGCGTTCCCCAAAGTTCGGTATATCCGTTTAGATGGCTGACGGAAGACTGCATATCCCAATAGCCCGGATATGTTTTATCCGTCGATAACGAAAACTGGAATAAATGTTCGGGAGATTTGACATACGTCAGGGATGCTTGCGGATAGACTGCCCATTTACGATAACTGCCGATGGTATAATATTCACCTGTAGCAGAGACAGAGACCGACGTTCCGGTCGCATAGTTCTTGCTCAGGGATACATAAACATTGGCAGTGTGCTCGTGAAGCCTGGAATCTGTATTTTCGGTCTGGATATCGCCTACAACCTTATCATAGGTCTGAAAGTCACGGTCTTTCGCAAACCGGTAAGACATTCCGTAACTTAAATTCCATTCTTTGCCCAAAGAACGTTTCCGGTCGGCATAAATAGAATACCGGTCTATTTTTTGACCGCCGATGATAGAAAAACAGCTTTGACCACCCTCCGTATAGTCAGCCGACAAAGTCTGATTATTATCGGATGTATAACGCGTGTAATCCCCGCCGACATCAAATCCGGATCCGGAATGATATTGCAAAGTAACATTATGCATACGGGTTTCGACATATTTGTCTACATTGCTTGCTTGGTAATTGCCTGAGGTCAGGCTATTGCTATGCTGGTCAGGAGTAAAACTACCGGTATAAGCGAGATTGAGATTATCCTTATCATTCAGGTTATACTCGAATACAGTCCTAAAATTGTGGTTCCAATACTTCATCCGCAACTGCTCGTTTTGCCTGATATCATATACTTGATTTTTCAATGTGTGCCTGGAATACAGATCCATATATTCCATCTTTTTTACATCATTGGCCCCATACATGACATCAAAAGCCATCTTAGGCGTCGATAAGCGGAAATTTCCGTTCGCCCCACCGCTATTGAAATATTGGTTTGTATAATCAGCATTGACTTCTCCTTGAAAAGAATAATCATGAGATCGTTTCAAGACAATATTGATCACAGCTCCTCTTACATGATATTCAGGAGGCGCGCTATACATGACTTCCGCCTTTTCCACCCTATCCAACGGAGTATTGCGCAAAAGTGTCTCAAGTTGTCCGGCCTCCATTGTTGTCGGTTTTCCATTCAAGACCACAGTCAAGTTTCCCGTGCCTGCCAAAGTAAGTACACCTTTACTCTCCTTTACACCGGGGAGTTTAGCCAGAGCCTCGTATGCATTGTTCACCACTCCATCACCGGCAAGAACGGACAAATCGTATCCCAAACGCCCATCTTCCACTTTCACAAAAGGACGCTCCGCTTTTACCACGATCTCATCCAAAGCATAATCCTGCGGATCAAGTCGAATGACACCGACATCTCTGCCCTTTCCCGTGATTTCCTTAGTTTTGTACAAGAGATGCTGTACGATCAATCGGTATTCTTCCGGCTGGCTATCCAATACAAAAGTTCCGTCTACATTCGAAATTGAGGCGTTTATATATGTAGAATCTGTTGTCTGCAAAACAATGGTTGCACCGTCTATCGGTTGTTTTTTATTGTTCGTGATCACCCCCGTGATATTCTGTGCCTGCAAGGAGGCAACAAAGAATAATAGTAAAATACCGATTCCGACTTTCATATAATATAAAGTTTGTATTAATTTCCACTCTCCCTAAACAAGGGGTATTCATCATGCACCAGACATAATTAGCTGTCCATCATTTTCTAATACACCGTAAATGTACCGATTTAATCGAAAAGAATAGCCAAGTATGAAGATAAAATGGATTTCTTGCAATAAACCGTTGTTTTTGTACGTTTATACAAAGAAATGGTTGGATGTTATTTTTTTATTTGAGATGAGATGAGAAAAACCTTTAATCTTTTATTTGTATGTCTGATCGCCTTATACGGCCGGATTGGATATCAAATAATCCATAACACCGATTTACCGCAATGTCAACCGGAAGGAAGCCTGTCAGATGTTGCCGAGGAGGTGATCGCTATTCCTTTGGAAACAAATAAACATTGTTCCTTGAAAAAGATCAGGATGATCAAGCGCGACCGGGAAGACCTCTTTCTCGTCAGCGATCGTCAACTTTACCATTTCAACAGTTCCGGCAAGTTTCTCGGACAAATAACAACACACCGGTCAGAAACAGGACAGCCGGTCGAATTGGCAGACTATGCAGTCGATCCCGTCCACGACCGCCTGATCGTTATCGGGACCGGACATGAGGTATATTATTACGACTACGACGGAAAACTCCTTTTTCAAAGCATCCTTCCTCAAGATGCTTCGTGGAAAACTTTCGGACATATAGCTTACTACGACAACCATCTGTGGGCGACAATCGACTTGATCAACTCCGAAAACGAACAAGCACCGACAGTCGAACAATGGCTCTACAAATTTGATCTCGAATTTAAAGAAGCAGGAAAACGCAAATTGGATGTAGCCGATTTAGGACGGATGGAAATCAACCACAAGACAGGTCCCGAAATAGCCGTCAAAGACGGACATGTTTATGTGCAGTCTCCATCCTTACAGCCGGCCCATATATTGAATGACACGCTCTATCTTATCTATAGCAACCAGTTGGACATCACGGAGGACTATGCACAGATCCTTCCTTTACAGATCGGGACACGCTTTTTGGTCTCTACCCATTACGATCCGACCTTACCGGAACATAGCTACACATTTTGTTACGACCAACAAGAGACAAAAGCCTATAACGTACAAGGTGGACTGGAAGACAATTTCTACAAGACAGGCAAGATCCCCGAACTTCAATCCATCGACCTTCAGAGCAATACCTACTGCTATTGCAAAAGTGGCAAAGAACTCGCCTACTCTTTTCCCCGCCGGACAAACAAAGACAATCCTGTCCTCTTTATAGTAAAAATGAAAGCCTGACTTTACTGCCAGGCTTTTATTTTTTAGAAATTAGAAAATCCGTCCACAAAGGCGTATCTTCATGACCGGATAAACAGTCAGTTTATCCACGATTTTAGAAAACGTATCGTCCGGATCGGCTTCAGCCAACAAATTGCCAATATTACCATAGTCCGTATAGACATCCGGTTTGCCTTGAAACTGGACGCCCAGTTCAAACATCACGCCAAGCCGTTTCTTCGGTACGGCACGGCCGAACCCCAAACCCACATACGGACGGAAACTCGAAACTTTCAAGCCACCTGACACATTACCGTTTTTGTCTACCGGAATCGTATAATCGCCGATAACGACACCGGCCTTATCGGCTTCGGCTACCAGTTCCTTCAATTCATCGCTATGTCCGTTTATCTTCAATAAAGTTCCTCCGCCAAAATAAGCGCCGGCAGTCAAAAAGAAAGAACCTTTTTTAAACGGATAATAGTTCACAAGTAATTCTCCGGAAACTCGCTTGATGTTTCCTTCCACATTGATCGTAGAGGGGACATTCACGCCTTCTGCCGCTTCCACTTCTACATCCACATCCGTATTCATGCTAAAATTCGGCATAAAGGAAAGGCCACCGCGCAAAGCAAAGTGGGAAGTGATGGGAGTTGCCACATTCACATCGACACCGATAGTACCGACACCCACACCAACTGCTAAAGAATTAAACAAATCCTTTTGGGCCATAACATCACTCATAACCACACTCGAAAAGGCCAACGAGATAACACAAAGTAGAGTTCTAATTCCTTTCATGATTTCTTAAAATTGTATTTGCATTAAAATAAAGTATGACAAAGGAAATAAGAATTTCCGACATAACTGCTGATATAGAATAAAAAAGAGAGTGTAAAGGTTATAGTTTTTACACTCTCTCTTTTTTATTCTATAACAATTACAGAATTAATCTTCACTTTCGTCTTCCTTCATATTGTGGAACACATTCTGAACATCCTCATCTTCTTCCAGCTTTTCAATCAATTTTTCAATCGATTCACGCTGTTCGGGAGTCACCTCTTTCACATCGTTCGGAATACGGACAAATTCGCTGCTGGTGATTTCATATCCATTTTCTTCCAGATATTTCTGAATAGCTGAATTTTGGGCAAATTCACCATAGAGAACCACTTCGTCTTCATCTTCATCCACTTCATCGACACCATAATCAATCAGTTCCAACTCAAGATCTTCCAACGACATGCCTTCTTTCTTCGCAATATGGAAAACACATTTATGCTCGAACAAGAACTCCAGACTGCCGGATGTACCCAAAGAACCGCCGTTCTTGTTGAAATAGCTGCGCACATTCGCAACAGTACGAGTCGTGTTGTCTGTTGCCGTTTCCACAAAAATGGCAATACCGAAAGGACCATATCCTTCGTAGTTCATTTCCTTATAATCGGTAAAATCCTTAGAAACAGCCCGTTTGATAGCACGTTCGACATTTTCTTTCGGCATGTTTTCTTTTTTAGCAGTCTGCATCAACACACGCAAACGCGGATTGTTCTCCGGTTCCGGTCCACCTTGTTTTGCTGCTATCGTAATTTCTTTACCCAACTTAGTAAATACACGGGCCATATTGCCCCAACGCTTAAACTTTCTCGCTTTGCGAAACTCAAACGCTCTTCCCATGATTTATGATCTCTATTTTTTAATTTTTAATTTTCAATTTATCTCAATTGTGCTCCTAATTTCTGTTCCAAGTTCGTCTGGATCTTTTTCATGATAGCGTCAATCTGCTTATCATTCAAAGTCTTTCCTTCATCCTGCAAATAGAAGCTGACAGCATATGATTTCTTACCTGCCGGCAGATTCTTTCCTTCGTATACATCAAACAAAGTAACGTCTTTCAACAGTTTACGTTCGCTCTCCGTCGCTATCTTTTCTATTTCGGCAAATTGAACGCTCTTATCCAACAACAAGGCAAGGTCGCGTTTTACAGCCGGGAATTTGGAGATTTCAGAGAAAGCCACCTTGTTTTTCTTGATTTCCTTCATCAACAGCGTCCAAGAAAATTCCGCATAATAGACTTCCGCATCAATATCCATTTCCTTGCATATTTTCGGGCTGACAATACCCATCGTACCCAACTGGCGACCGGACGAAGTCGTGATACTCAATCCTGCCGAATAGATATCGTTCGCCAGATTGCCGAAAATAACCTTCTGCAAGTTCACTCCGAGACGAAGCAGGATATTTTCCACATAGGCTTTCAGTTCGTAGACAGACGATTTTTCATTCGGATGCGCCCAGTTGTTATCCACACGGCTACCGCTCACCCACAAACCCAAACGATAATCTTCCGAGAACTCAGCCAATGTTTCATCTTCTTTCTTATGGTCGATATTGTAATCGTAGCAGTTCCCAAATTCAAAGAAACGGATATTACCATTTTTGCGTTTCGCATTATGTTCGATACTTTCCAAGCCACCGAACAGCAACGTCTGGCGCATGCAATTCAAATCGGCACTAAGCGGATTCATCAGCATCACACAATGAGAAACCGGATAAGTGGAAAGGTTGTCATAGTAAGCCGAACGGGTCAGCGAGTTATTCAGAATCTCATTGAAACCGCAACCGCAAAGCTGTTCGGAAATCAGGTTCTGCAATTTATAACTGCGATCGGTCGGAGTCTGATAGCTCAGGTTTGACTTCACATTGTCACTGAACTCCACGTTATTATATCCGTAAATACGAAGAATATCTTCGATCACATCGACATCACGCTGTACATCGATACGATATACGGGCACATCAATCACCAGGCCTTCAGTCGTTTCGGAAACAATCTTCATTTCCAGGCTATCCAAGATACTCTTGACCGTTTCAACCGGAATCACCTTACCGATCAGCGTATTGACCTTATTGTAAGCCAGTTCCACACGATACGGTGCAACCGGAGCCGGATAAACATCCTGAATGCCACCCGTAATCGTTCCACCTGCTACCTCTTGAATCAACAGGGCGGCACGCTTCATCACTTCGACCGTCTGATTCGGGTCCAGGCCGCGTTCATAGCGGAAAGATGCATCCGTGTTCAGACCGAAACGACGGGCTGTCTTACGAATCCAAGTAGGATGAAAAGTGGCAGATTCCAGAAATACATTCTTGGTTTGTTCCGTCACGCCGGAATCGAGGCCGCCGAATACACCGGCGATACACATCGGTTCTTCCACATTGCAAATCATCAGGTCACGGTCGGTCAACGTGCGTTCCACGCCATCGAGCGTCACAAACTTGGAGCCTTCCGTTGCCGAACGTACCACGACTTTATTACCTTTGATCTTATCGGCATCGAAAGAGTGTAAAGGTTGTCCTACGCCATGCAGGATGTAGTTCGTGACATCCACCACGTTATTAATAGGACGCAAGCCGATCACCTTCAAACGGTTCTGCAACCATTCCGGACTTTCCTTTACGGTCACGCCCTTGATCGTAATGCCTGAATAGCGCAGGCACGCTTCTTTATTTTCAACGACTACTTCGATAGCCGGAGTTTCATCATCAATCTTGAAAGCCTCCACACCCGGACGTTTCAAGTTGGCAGGCTTACCGTGTTGTTTCAGATAAGCGGCCAAGTCGCGAGCCACACCGAAATGAGAAGTGGCATCCACGCGGTTCGGCGTGATATCGACTTCCAGCACGTAGTCGCTCTTTACATTATAATATTCTTTGGCCGGAGTACCGACTACCACATCGGCCGGCAGTACGATGATACCTGCATGATCCGTCCCGATACCGATTTCATCTTCAGCACAGATCATACCGTTCGATTCAACGCCGCGGATTTTGGAACGTTTGATCGTAAAGCACTCGTCACCATCATACAATTTAGTACCGTTTACAGCAACGACCACTTTCTGTCCGGCTGCCACATTCGGTGCACCGCAAACGATCTGCAAAGGTTCCGCACCGCCTACATTCACGGTTGTAATGTGCAAGTGATCGGAATTCGGATGTTCTTCGCAAGTAAGAACTTCACCGATGACAAGTCCTTCCAATCCGCCTTTAATGGTTTGAACTTCTTCTACCCCGCCGGTTTCCAAACCGATAGAGGTTAGTGCTGCTGCTACTTCATCAGGCTGTAAATCAAAATCAAGATAATCTTTCAGCCAATTGTAAGATATATTCATCGCTTTAAAATTTATTCAGTAAAGAGACGGGGCCGTCCGGCCGACGCCAAATTGACGGACAAAAGTACAAATAATTATTTAATATGTAGAACAACAGCAAAACGAAAATAAGTTCCATACCCATGAAAGGATTGCTCCATGCCTATAAAACTAAAAATTCATGCCCAAGAAACTTTATTTTGCAAACTATTAGAAATCTCCTACATTTGCACCATAAATCTGAAATATACATTTATATGCGCATAGATATACTGACCGTACTTCCCGAGATGATCGAAGGAATGGTGAACTGCTCCATTGTGAAACGGGCACAAGACAAAGGTTTGGCTGAAATACACCTGCATAACCTGCGGGATTACACGACCAACAAATGGCGCCGTGTGGATGATTATCCCTTTGGAGGTGAGGCTGGTATGGTCATGCAGATCGAACCCATCGACCGAGCCATCTCGGCCTTGAAAAGCGAAAGGGATTATGACGAAGTGATCTACACATCGCCGGATGGGGAAACCTTCAATCAGCCGATGGCTAACAGCATGTCGATGCTGGACAACCTGATTATCCTTTGCGGACATTATAAAGGAATCGACTACCGCATCCGCGAACATCTGATAACAAAAGAAATATCCGTCGGTGATTATGTCCTGACCGGTGGAGAACTGGCAGCCGCCATCATCACGGATGCCGTCGTACGCCTCATCCCCGGAGCTATCGGCGATGAACAAAGCGCACTCTCCGACTCGTTCCAGGATGATTTACTGGCTCCTCCCGTCTACACACGGCCGGCCGATTACAACGGATGGAAAGTTCCCGAAGTCCTCCTGTCCGGACATCAACGCAAGATTGAAGAATGGCGCTTGCAACAAGCCCAGGAAAGGACTGCCCGACTGCGTCCCGATCTATTGAAGTAAATTGTTTTTCACTTTTGTTCCACCACAAAATTATAGATAAACGTATATTCATACATGTTTGTTTCCGCAGTAGCGCCATTTACGGGATTGATCTTTTCTTCAACCGTCATGCCAGTAATATAGTCGCCGGTTAACGTATAACGGAACGTATATTCGGCACAGATATCCGTTGCTTCGGAAACATTATACCAATAGGCACGGGCCGGCAAATTCTGATTCATCTTCCCATACAGCAGGTTAAGCGGAGAAATCATATCAAAACCAACCGGTTGAAACGAATTGACAACCCGGAACGGGAAGTTTTCCGGACGCAATTGAGAGTTATATTCATACGTAATCTCTTTCTGTGGCAGATAGGCATAACGTACCACGTTTCCATTCTCCCACGAATAGCGGTCCACTTCCCCCATTTCTCTCGTCTGATAGCCCGAACCGTTCTCATTCGGCCACTGGATAACTTGCGAAACCGATTTCAGCCAATTGGAGTTATAGGTGTATCTGTTTTCTACCGCCGTATACACCGCATTGCTCATGTACTTGTTTTCGGATTTTTCTTCCTTGCCCGCAATCATATTTCCACTCAACGTATAAACCGTATGGATAAACGGATTGGTCGGAGAGCCGTCGACCATCTTCACGCCGCTTACGGAAATCGTCTTGTCTACAATAATATAATTATCAGTGAACCGGTTTCCATCCATATCCAATACAATCCGATTGATTTGCTTGTCCTGGTCGTAAGTGATATCCGCATTAAAAAAAGCATTCCCGTTTTTCGTACATGCCACCCCCGTCAGTTTATTCAATTCCGGGACATACGGCTTATCATCACCTCCGCAAGACACAAGTCCTGCCACTATTAAAAGCATACTCAAAAGCTTCTTCATCTTATTTTCTCTTTATTATTATTCGACCTTACAAATGTAGAACATTTGCGAAAATAACGGACGAAGTAACCTATTTTAAGTAATTCTACTTGAAGAAATGCAAGTAAACCATTAGTTTTGCGGCATATTTTTCACAATAAACAGCTAATAACAAACATATTACAATAAGATAAAACGTAAAATATACAATATCTAAAATTTAATAACATGAGAATGAAACATCTGACAGTGGCAGCACTGACATTATTACTGTCTGTTTCCTGCAGTCAAAAACAAGAAGACTATCCGTTCCGCAACCCCGATCTCCCCATCGACGAACGTATAGACGATCTCTTAAAACGTCTGACGGCCGAAGAGAAAGTCGGGCAAATGATGAACACGACTCCGGCTATCGAACGCCTCGGCATTCCCGAATACGATTGGTGGAACGAAGCCTTGCACGGTGTCGCACGTGCAGGAAAAGCGACCGTCTTTCCGCAGGCAATCGCAATGGCTGCGACTTTCGATGACGAAGCCCTGTACAAGACATTCACGATGGTGAGCGATGAAGCCCGCGCCAAATACCATCAGTATCAAAAAGATAAAGAATACGATCGCTACAAAGGCCTGACCTTTTGGACACCGAACATCAACATTTTCCGTGATCCTCGCTGGGGCCGCGGCATGGAAACTTATGGAGAAGACCCGTACCTGACGGAACGAATGGGCGTGGCCGTAGTGAAAGGCTTGCAAGGAGACGATCCGAAATACTTCAAGACACATGCTTGCGCCAAGCATTATGCAGTCCATAGCGGACCGGAATGGAATCGCCACGAATTTGACGTCACGGTGACACCTCGTGATTTATGGCAAACCTACCTGCCGGCTTTCGAAGCCTTGGTAAAAGAAGGAAATGTACAGGAAGTCATGTGTGCCTACAACCGCTATCAAGGCAAACCTTGTTGCAGCAGCGACAAACTGCTCATCGACATCCTCCGGAACAGTTGGGGATATGAAAACATCATTCTTTCCGACTGCGGTGCGATCAACGACTTTTGGCAAAAAGACGAGCGCACGCCTCGCCACGAAACACATCCCGATGCGGAAAGCGCCTCTGCCGACGCCGTCCTGAACGGCACAGACCTGGAATGCGGCAACAGTTACCGGGCTTTGATCAAAGCTCTGAAAGACGGGAAAATATCTGAAAACGACCTGGATGTTTCCCTCCGCCGCCTGTTGAAAGGGCGTTTCGAATTGGGTATGTTCGACCCGGACGAACGGGTTCCATACGCTCAAATCCCATATAGTGTGGTGGAAAGCCCCGAACATGTGGCACAAGCACTCGATATGGCGCATAAGAGCATGGTGTTGCTGAAGAACAAGAACAACACGTTGCCGCTGAGCAAGACAATCAAGAAGCTCGCCGTCGTCGGGCCGAATGCCGCCGACTCAACGATGCTTTGGGCAAACTACAACGGTTTCCCGACACATACCGTAACGATACTGGAAGGACTCCGCAACAAAGTTCCCGATGCTGAAATAATCTACGAATTGGGCTGTAATCATGCCGCCGATTTCGTAATCCAGGACCTGGGCAGCCACATCACCTCACCTGCCGGACAGGGATTCGCATCCGAATTCTTCAACAATACGGAATTCGAGGGCGAAGCCGTTTACAAAGGCCTGGCAAGCCAATTGCATTATACGACAGGTGGAAACACGCAGTTCGCACCGAATGTAAACCTGACAAACTTCACGGCTCGTTTCACCGGCGAGTTTGAAGCGCCTGAGACAGAACAGGTCGAGATCAAATTGTCGGGAAACGACGCTTTCCGCCTCTTCATCGGAGATGAAAAAGTCGCCGAAGTATGGGAAAACGAATATGGAGCAGAAAAAACATATATGCTGAATGCGGAAAAAGGGAAAAAATATCCCGTCAAGATCGAATATATGCAACGCATGGGTAGCGCCGACCTCAATTTCCAGATCGGTACGCGGCGACCTGTCGATTATGCCGCCACAGCCGCCAAAGTCAAAGATGCGGATGTGATTGTCTATGTCGGAGGTATTTCTCCTCGCCTGGAAGGTGAAGAAATGCCGGTCTACGTGGAAGGATTCAAAAAGGGAGACCGCACCAATATTGAAATACCGAAAGTACAGCAAGAAATGGTAAAAGCACTGAAAGCAACGGGCAAACCTGTCGTTTACGTGCTTTGCACAGGTAGCGCATTGGCTTTAAACTGGGAAAATGCCAACGTCGACGCCATTCTGAATGCCTGGTATGGCGGACAGGAAGCCGGAACAGCGGTTGCCGACATCCTGTTTGGCGACTATAACCCGTCAGGACGCCTGCCGGTCACATTCTATAAATCGATCGACCAGTTGCCTGACTTCGAAGATTACAGCATGAAAGGACGTACTTATCGCTATATGACCCAAACACCGCTTTATCCGTTCGGATACGGTTTGAGCTACACGAACTTTGCCTATCGGAATGCGAAGTTGTCTTCCACCAAGATAGCCAAAGACCAGCCCGTCACACTGACATTCGACATTGCCAACACCGGCAAAACGGATGGTGATGAAGTCGCACAAGTCTACATCAAAAACCCGAACGATCCGGAAGGGCCGATCAAGGCGCTGAAAGCATTCTTGCGTGTACACGTAAAAGCCGGCGACAGCCAGGAAGTCAACCTCAAACTGACTCCCGAAGCCTTCTACTCTTTTAACGACAACACGCAAACGATGGAAGTTCGCCCCGGAAAGTATCAGATTTTATATGGTGGCTCATCCAGCGACAAGGATTTGCAGACATTGGAGATGGAAATCGAATAAAAAAAGGCGGTTAAAAACCGCCTTTTTTTATTATTTGCAAATGATGATTTATCCAATATATGTTTCCATAAACTTGGCACCCGGAACCGGAGAAATCGTCACGACATCCGTATCAGCCGGAATCAGGACCGTTTGTCCCTGGTGAATATAAATTTCATTGCCTTTATTGTCACGGATAGACGCTTTACCTTCCATACAGATATAAACCACAAAAGAATCCAGTTCGGAGAAATCACGGACCATGATCGTATCTATATCCAACAGATTAGTTGTAAAATACTTACAGGCGGCAAGCTCCACTGTCGCATTCGTATGTGCTTTGTAATGGGTGCGGTAGTCCGGATACAAGGTGTAGTCGATCGCATCCTTTGCCAGTTCGGTATGCAGTTCGCGCCCTTTACCGTCCGGTCCTTTACGGTCGTAATCATATATACGATAGGTGATATTGCTCGTTTGCTGGATCTCAGCAATGAAACAACCGGCTCCGATCGCATGCACGCGCCCTGCAGGCAGGAAGAAAACATCGCCCGGATTCACCTCGTAACGCTGTAGCACGTCCATGAACGTATTGTCCTTGACACGTTTCACATATTCGTCCGCATCGATCTGCTTTGAAAAACCGGAATATAAGCCGGCGCCTTTGGTTGCATTGATCACATACCACATTTCTGTCTTACCGAAAGAGTTATGGCGTTTCTTTGCCAGTTCGTCATTCGGATGAACCTGGATAGACAAATCATCACGTGCATCGATAAACTTGATCAACAAAGGGAATGTGGTACCGAACCGTTCGGCTACCTTTTCACCCAGCAGTTGTTTGCCATATGTACGGATCAGTTCATCCAGCGTTTTACCCTCGAGTTCGCCATTATCGACGACGGAATAATTACCCTCCACATGTGAAAGTTCCCAACTTTCGCCGATGCCTTCCTGCACCGGAGTGATACCCTTAAACGGGCAGATTGCAGAGCCTCCCCAGATAATCTTCTTGAGGATAGGCTTAAATGTCATTGGATATAACATATTGATTTATGATTTTTGATTTATGATTTATCAGGTTTATGATTTATAATTTATGATATGATCAACACACAAATCACAAATTATAAATCATAAATTATTTCACTTTCCGAAGAACGACAGCGCTACGTGCCGGGATGTATAATTTGAGCCATTCTTTTTTCTCTTTTTTATACAACGGGTCGAATTGGGTGAAATGGTGAATGGAATCGTCCGCGAGTCCGAACCCTCCGAAGCGGGTGGCATCGGTATTCAACACCACTTCATATTCGCCCTTAGGCACAAGGAAGCCATAATCGGTAAACGATTTTGTCGGGCTGAAATTGAACACGAACACCAGTTTTTTTCGCATGTAAGCCAGAATCTGGTCTCCATCGTTATCCCAGACTTTCAGTATCGGAGTGGCCTGGAAGTTTTTCACGCTACGGATCAACTCCAACATTTCGCGGTCGAAATCGCCTAAGAAATGATATTTCAAATCCAGGTTGTCGACCAAATTCCATTGACGGCGTGCATACTTATGCGACCAGCCATTTCCTTCACGCGGGAAATCAATCCATTCCGGATGACCGAATTCATTCCCCATAAAGTTCAGATAACCTCCATTGATAGTGGTGGCCGTAACCAGGCGGATCATTTTATGCAAAGCCACACCGCGTTCCACCACCAAACTATGATCGTCTTTCTGCATATGCCAATACATGTCGGCATCGATCAGACGGAAGATGATCGTCTTGTCGCCCACCAATGCCTGGTCATGACTTTCGGCATAGCTGATTGTCTTTTCATCGGCACGGCGGTTCGTTGTTTCCCACCAGATGGAAGAGGGATGCCAGTCTTCGTCTTTCTTTTCCTTGATCGTCTTGATCCAATAATCAGGGATATTCATTGCCATACGGTAGTCGAAACCATAGCCGCCATCTTCATATTTGACAGCCAGCCCCGGCATTCCGCTTACTTCCTCGGCAATCGTAATCGCGTTCTTATTGACTTCGTGGATAAGCTTATTAGCCAACGTCAGGTATGCAATGGCATCACCATCCTGGTGGCCGTTAAAATAATCACTGTAATTGCAGAATGCCTCACCCAGCCCATGGCTGTAATAGAGCATCGAGGTCACGCCATCGAAACGAAACCCGTCGAATTTATATTCGTCCAGCCAGAACTTGCAGTTCGACAACAGGAAATGAAGCACTTCATTCTTTCCATAATCGAAACAGAGGGAATCCCATGCAGGATGCTCGCGACGGGCACCGCCCAAGAAATACTGCGTGTAGGACCCGTCAAAACGTCCGAGGCCTTCAACTTCGTTCTTGACCGCATGGCTATGGACAATATCCATAATCACGGCAATCCCCATGCCATGAGCTTCGTCTATCAACTGCTTCAGTTCTTCCGGCGTACCGAAACGGGAAGATGCAGCAAAGAAACTGCTGACATGATAACCGAACGAACCATAATAAGGATGCTCCTGGATAGCCATGATCTGAATGGCATTATACCCTTCCTTTGCTATACGGGGCAACACCAGGCGGCGAAATTCGTCGTAGCTGCCGACTTTTTCTTCATTCGAAGCCATACCGATATGGCATTCATAAATCAGCAAAGGAGAAACATTGGGCTTGAACCGCTTATGTTTAAACACATACGGTTTATCCGGATTCCATACTTGCGCACTGAATATTTTGGTGTTTTCATCCTGAACAACACGCCGTATCCATGCTGGAATACGTTCTCCGCTGCCGCCTTCCCATTCAACCAGAAGTTTGAACAGGTCTTCATGGTGCAACAAATCTTCTGCAAGCATGATCTCCCAAATGCCATTGCCCAACCGTTGCAACTTATACCGGTCGTCTTTCTTCCATCCGTTGAAAGTTCCGATCAGGTACACAGCGGTTGCATTGGGTGCCCACTCACGAAACACCCATCCATCCTTTGTTTTATGCAATCCGAAGTAAAGATATCCCGAAGCCATTTCCGACAACGTCTGTCTGCCGTTACCCGTCAGGCTCTTTTCTTTGTTTACCACGTATTGATACCGTCCTTCTATTGCCTCCTTATAGGGGGCCAGCCAAGGGTCATTCTTTATTAGACTTAGCGACTCCATGATTTATTGAGATTGGTTTCGCACAAAGATAGAAGAAAAAACTTACATATATACAAAAAGTCCGGATACTTTCCCTTTTTCAAAAAGATATAAACTCTCCATCCTCAGAGTTCCACCTTCTGCTCGCATCCACTATCTTCCATGATTCGGCTTATGTTTACTTTACAGAGGCTTTCACCTTCTTTTTTTCTGTGGAAACCGAACCAAAATTCCACAAAAATCAGACAATATCCCCCATTTAAACCCAAATCCACAATAAATCATTGGTTCTTAACATCATACTCAAAACAGCAGTTTCTTAAAAAATATTACCCTTGCTACTAATTTGGTTTATATGGGGTAGAAAACCTAATTAGATGCGGTAGTAGTTTCGATTCGAACCAACGGCTTTTTTCACAAAATCACAATAAGGGTAGAAAAAAACAAAATCGCCAATAAAAAAATCCGCCGACAAAAGGGGCTATATTTAATTCCTTTTCTTATTTTTGCAAGAAACCGTTTAATGCTAACAGATGAGTAAGGGAATTAAAAGCATAGCCTTTTATTTGATGATGATTCTGATCTTTGGCTCACTCATGTATTTCATAGTCAAAGAAGGAGAAAGTCGGCAAGTCGATACGGCTATCCAAACGATGCAAAACGCCCCCCGGGATATGGGCGAAGGCTTTTTTGTGTTCTGGGATTCGGTCACTCATCATATTCAATCTCCAATCGGAATCCTCCTTCTGCAAATCATTACGATATTAATCGTCTGCCGTCTGTTCGGTTGGATGTTCCAAAAGATCGGGCAGCCCACCGTCATCGGTGAAATCGTAGCCGGCATCGTACTCGGCCCGTCCGTACTCGGGCATCTGTTGCCGGGAGTATCCGCGTTTCTTTTTCCTTCCGAATCATTAGGCAATATCACCATATTAAGCCAATTCGGCTTGATTCTTTTCATGTTCGCCATCGGCATGGAACTGGACATCGGCGAAGTCCGCAAAAAGCTGAAAGAGACCATCCTGATCAGCCATACCAGCACGATCGTTCCGTTTTTCTTCGGTATGCTGACGGCCTATTATGTTTATGAATCCTATGCCCATAAAGGGACACCGTTCCTCTCGTTCGCCCTGTTCATCGGGATTGCCATGAGCATCACGGCCTTTCCGGTCCTGGCACGTATCATCCAGGAAAAAGGGTTGACCAAAACACATCTGGGAACCCTTTCGCTGGCAAGCGCCGCCAATGGAGATATTACAGCCTGGTGCCTGCTGGCCGTCGTGATAGCCATCGCCCAGGCCGGCAGTATGCTGAGCGCCGTGTACAATATATTGTTTTCCATCTTGTACATCCTCTTCATGTTTTTTGCCGTTCGTCCTTTCTTACGGATGATCGGGCATATATACCACAACAAAGAGGTGATCGATAAAGCGCTGGTGGCCCTGATGTTCCTGTTGCTGATCGTATCGTCTTATTTTACCGAGATATTAGGATTGCATGCTCTTTTCGGCGCCTTTATTGCAGGAGTAGTCATGCCGGGAAACATCAAGTTCCGCAAGATCATGACAGAAAAGGTGGAAGACGTATCGCTGGCGCTCTTCCTGCCGCTTTTCTTCGTTTCGACCGGACTGCGCACGGAGATCGGTTTGTTGAACTCGCCGGAACTTTGGACCATGTGCGGAATCTTTACAGCAGTAGCCATCATCGGGAAGTTCGGAGGGGCCATGTTCTCCGCCCGCTTTGTCGGTGAAAGTTGGAAAAACAGCCTCTATATCGGAGCACTCATGAACACGCGCGGTTTGATGGAACTGGTCGTGCTGACGATCGGCTATGAGATGAAGATATTGCCGCCTTCCATTTTCGTGATGTTGGTTTTGATGACACTGGTCACGACCTTTATGACGATCCCTCTGGTTTCGTTCATCAAATTCTGCTTCACGGCTCATGACAAGATCAAGGAACAACGGATATATACAGAACCGACCGACGGCATATTCAAAGTCTTGCTTTCGTTCGGACGTGCCGGAAACGGCCAGATCATGCTCGATGTCGCCCATCAGATGTTTGCCCGCGGGAAAAACAAACTGGACCTGACGGCGCTTCACCTGACGGTCGGCTCCGATGTCAACCCGCTGCATACGGATAATTTCGAGGAAGTGAGCTTCGGTCCTATCCTGTACGGAGCCAAAAAACTGGGTATGCACATCCATACCCGCTACGAGGTGTCGAACAACGCCGGGCAAGATATCTGCGACATCGTCAATAACGAAGGATTCGATTTCCTGCTGGTCGGTTCGGGCATCTCCATGAGCGACTCGCCGGACGATATCGAGGCCAACCGCTACCGCACGTCCTTTTACAACCGCTATTTCAAACGCTTCAAAGCACCCGAATCCTGGTTTTATCCCGGCGCTTTGCTGAAAGACAAGACGAAGATGTTTATCGCCCGCAGCAATTGCGACGTCGGCGTGTTTATCAATCGCAATTTCGTGAAAGCCTCCAACGTATTGGTCATCATCAGTTCCGAAGAAGATCTCTTCCTGCTCGACTACACAAGGACATTGCTGAAAACGACGCACGGTTCTGTCGGCATCGTAGCCAAGATATCCTCCACAACGGCCGGACATGATCAAATTGTCAAAGAACTTTGGGATTTCGTCTCGTCCATCCCGCAAACTCATCTGTTACCGGACAAAGACCTTACACCGGGATTGTTCAACGGCTATAACTTCATGCTGATCGGCTATGACACCTGGAACGACGTATCCGAACACCGCAAAGAGGCTCTTCAAAAAATGCCGTCGACATTGATTTTAAACAAGAACCGGAATGAGCAGAAATGAGACGATACTTCCTATACCTCTTCCTCGTATTATCCAACATCATATACACAATACAAGGAGAAAATCTCACATACGACTACTTCAACCATTTAGGGATAGAAGACGGACTCTCCCAATTGTCGGTCTTGGACATTTTTCAGGATTCGGACGGGTATCTCTGGTTGGGGACAAGAAACGGAATCAATCAATATAACGGATACGAATTCAAAGTATACCGAAACGAAGTAAGCGATTCGACAACACTCAGCGACAGCCATATCTTGGCAATCACCGAAGATAAAGCAAAGAATATCTGGATCGGAACGACTAACGGACTCAACTCGATCCGGTATTCCGACAAGAAAGTCTTTCGTTATTATCCCGACGAAACGTCTCGCAACCAGGAAATACGCTGCTTTTTGCTTCACAGGAACGACTCGTCGCTATATACCTTTTCCGACAACAAGGTGTATGCCTGCCTTCGTGACAACACGCTAAGCTACTTAAACACATTAAAAGAAATAGAAGGAGGAATAAACGCCGTTTCGCAATCCGAAGACGGGACCATTTATATCGGAACCGGCCAGCATGGGATGTTTATCTACACTTCCGACTGGAAATTTATCACCCAGGTCAAACTTCCCCGACTGGCCAAAGACCATACACAACAAGACATTATCAACACGATACTGGCAGGTCCCGGCGGCCTGGTATGGATAGGGACATACGCCCACGGCATCTATCTGTATAATTCCCGTACACGGCAAATCAGCCATTTCGACAATACCAATTCCAACCTGTCCGACCGTGCCGTCCGGAAATTTATTTATTTAAATGACAGCACGCTATTAATCGGCACGTTCGAAGGATTGAACATCATGGATTTGACCACGATGGAGATAAAACCGTTCCCTATCCATACCCATGCCAACAACGAGTCCGAGATATCCTCCATCCACAGTCTTTTGGTCGACAGAAACCAGACTTTATGGATCGGTACTTATACGAACGGAGTTTATTATCATAGTCCTTTCCAGAATAATGTAACCATGATCTCCCCTAAAGATTTCCCTAACCTGATCATCGGGAAAGGGGAAATGGATAAAAACGGGAATCTATGGTTTGCCACAGAAGGAGCCGGATTGTTCTTCTATAACCCGGCCACCAGAGAACAAGCATTATATCCAATAAAAAAGTCGCATGGCAAAGGAAACGACAATGTCATCAAATCCATTAAAATAGACGGAGACATTCTATACTGTTCCACCCACTACGGAACAGTATATTCCTTCGATACGGTCCGGAAGCAATTCACCCTTTTGCATGATTTTACATTCAACGATATCAATTCGCTGTTCATCGACAGCAAGAACCGGTTATGGATTCCGGCAAACAGCAATAAGGCACTCGTGCTGGTTGACAGGGATCGATGCATCAATCTCTTTCCCACGCAAAACGGGCCACAACTTTTCAAGCATGTATCCGTGATGGATGAGATATCGCCTGATGTGTTCCTGATCGGGACCAGCCTGGACAGCCTTTACCTCTACGATATGCCAAAGGCGAGACGGGAAAACCTGAGCTACAAACTGTCCTCCCTGAATTCCCAAACGCAATCAGGCGAGATCACCGGAATACTCCAAGACAGAAACAACCGGATTTGGATATCCACGACCAAAAACGGGTTATTCCGCCTCGACCATTCACTGAATGTCATGAAGCACTATAAGAAGGAAGACGGCATCTCCGACAGCTATATTGCTCAACTGATAGAAGACAAAAAGGGGAATTTATGGGTAACGACCACCCAGCATATCTATAAGTTGGACGCAGAAAAAGACCTTTTCCTGCCGGTCGAGCAACCCTACACGATGGAATTTACCAAATTTGCCGGTACAGCCTCCCATAACGGGCAACTCTATTTTCCCGGCAACAAAGGAGTCCTCGCTCTGTCTCTCGAACAAAAGAGAACCAACCCCTACAAGCCGCCTGTCCTCATTACCTCCGTACAGGTCAACACACAGGAAACACTATCACCGCCGGACTTCAAGCACGGACTGAAACTCGATTACAAGCATAACAACCTGACAATCGGATACACAGCTCTCAACCTGATTCATCCGACCATGAACCGGTATGCCTACAGGTTGGCCGGCGCGGATATGGATTGGCATTATGTAGGCGACCGGCGCGAAGCCTATTACAGCAACCTCCAACCCGGCACATACACTTTCGAAGTCATGGCCTCCAACAACGACAATCTATGGAACCCGCAAGCAGCCAGCCTGCAGGTCACGATCACGCCACCTCTCTATAAGACCTGGTGGGCTTACCTGATATACATAACCTTGACCGTCTGTGCCATCATTGCAACATTCCGCCATGCGCAACGGAAACGGGAGAGAGAACGAGCCGATGAACTCCATAAGGAACGGATTCAGATGTTTACCAACTTCTCCCACGAATTGCGCACGCCTTTAACTCTGATCATCAACCCGCTAAACGACCTCTTGGAACGTGTATCCTTCTCTCCGGAAGTAAAAGACATATTGCTGCTGATCAAAAAGAACACCCAACGAATGCTCTTGCTGGTAAACAGCCTGATGGACATACAGAAATATGAAGCCGGAAAATCCGACCTGCAGAAAAGCCGTTTCGACTTTGTCCCTTTTATCAAGGAAATATATCATTCCTTCGAAAGCATCGCCGGCAACCGGAATATCAAGTTCACGCTTATAGACAAGCTGCCCCACCCCTATTTTGTATTTCTCGATCAAACCGAAATAGAAAAAGTCTTCTTCAACCTGCTTTCCAACGCCTTCAAGTTCACGCCGGCGGAAGGAGAAATTTCAATTCTGACACGTGCTCTTTCCCAACAAGAATGCAAAGAATTGCCTCTTTTTCCGGTACAGCAAAGTTCTTTCCTGACCGAACCCCGCTATCTATACATAGAAGTCAACGATACCGGAAAAGGGTTTGACAGTGAAAAAGCGGAAAAGATATTCGAACCATTCTACCGTTCGCAAGAAGATATACACCGGCAAATAGCCGGTACGGGAATCGGGTTGACCCTCACACGCTCTATCGTCTTGCAACACAAAGGATACATCTGGGTCAAAAGTTCGGAACAGGAAGGAACGACCTTCATGCTCCTCCTCCCCGGCATGGAAGAAACAGCAACTCTCCATCCCTCCACCAGCCATAAAAAGGTAAACTTATTGTTGGAAGAGGTGGAATCCGGGAAAAAACCGGTTATCTTGTTAGTCGATGACAACCTCGAGATCCTTCAATATCTGGAACAACAACTCAACAACGAGTATACCATAACCAAAGCCACCAATGGCAAAGAGGCGTTGAAACAGCTCGAAGAGATCAACCCGAATATCGTGATCAGCGATGTCATGATGCCGGAGATGAACGGGTTGGAACTGTGCAGACGTATCAAGGAAAGCCAAGCTCTTTGCCATATACCAGTCATCCTGCTAACAGCCAAATCAATGGTTTCGCAGATAGAAGAAGGGTTGGAAACAGGTGCGGACGACTACATCGTCAAACCGTTCCAGATGTCCCTGTTGCGAGCCCGCATCAAAAATATCCTGTCGGTACGGGAAAAAATGAAAATGATATATGGAGGCGACCTTTCCTTAAAACATCTGGGAATGGGAGCTTCGGAAGAAGAGAACGACTTCCTGACACAATACATCGATATCGTAAAGGCCCACCTATCGGACCAGGAACTGGACATATCCGTCATATACGAAGCATTGGGGATGAGCCGGGCCAATTTTTACCGGAAAGTAAAAGCCGCGACAGGGCTCTCACCAAACGAACTGATCAAGAACATCCGGCTTGAGGCAGGCGCAAGGCTACTCAAAGAATCTAATCTGAACATATCAGAGATTGCCGAACACACAGGTTTCAGCAGCAGTTCTTATTTTGCCCGCAGTTTCAAGGCCGTCTATGGTATCTCCCCCTCGGAATACCAGAAAAAACAGGCGGAATGAGAATCCTGTACTAATATATGAGATTATTTTACCAACCTTGTTCCATTCTCTTCCCTACTTTTGGACTGTCTATCAGAGATAATCAGACGGATAATCTAATTCAAAAAAAAGAGATATGAGAAACATTTCAAATTACCAACGAATGGCATGCATCATCTGTATGTTATTCACCTGCATCACCTCCAAAGGACAAACGCAGGAAATCGACCTTTCCGGGGAATGGGGATTCCAGACAGATTTTATGGATTTCAGACGCGGCTCGCTCGATGTCCGCTATATGCATCGCTTGCAGGAAACCATCACCCTTCCCGGCATTACCGATGACTACCAGATCGGTTACAAATCTCCTTACCGCCACCTCGACCGCCTGACACGCCTGTACGAATACATGGGGCCGGCCTGGTACCAGCGTGAAATCGCCATCCCGAAAGAATGGGAGAACAAACGCATCTTCCTGTATTTCGAGCGCACGCACTGGCTCAGCTCCGTCTATGTAGGCAAGCAGGAAATAAGCAAGATCGATTATGTCAGTGTCCCGCACAACCATGAACTGACCGAATTCGTGAAACCGGGAAAAACCGAACTGATCACTTTCTGTATCGACAACCGCTACCAATACGATACGCATAAATGGGATCACGCCCATTCCGAGTTTACACAGATCAACTGGAACGGCGTCTTGGGAGAAATCAAACTGGTGGCTGTCGACCCGGTCTACATCGACGACATGCAAATCTACCCGAACATTGCGGACAACAGTGTAAAGGTAAAGATGCAGATCAACAACTGCACAAAAAAGCCCTTCAACGGTACTCTTTCCTTCCATATCTCCGGCACGGATTATGACCTGGCGACAGATGTTCCCGTCAGCGGGAACGACACGATCGAAGTAATCGAACAGACGATCCGGTTAGGTAAAAAAATAAAACTGTGGGATGAATTCCAACCGAACCTCTACAACATGGGCTGTAAGCTGCATACGACCGTCGCCGGCCACAACTACGAACATGCCAAAGAAGCGACCTTCGGCATGCGTGAAGTGACGGCCAGCAAAGATCATGTCCTGATAAACGGGCATCCGGTCCATCTGCGCGGGACGGTGGAAAACGCCGTATTCCCTCAAACGGGCTACGCGCCTGTCGACGACGCCTCTTGGGAACGCATTCTGAATATCCTGAAAGAGTACGGGATGAATCACATGCGCTTCCACTCCTGGTGCCCTCCGGCAGCAGCTTTCCGCGCGGCCGACAAATTGGGCGTCTATCTGGAAGTAGAACTGCCGATGTGGGGAAAAGATGCCGAACCCGATGAAAAACGCTATGGTTTCTTCCGCCGCGAACAGAAAGCTATCCTGAAGGAATATGGCAACCATCCATCCTTTGTCCTTTATTGCAACGGAAACGAAATAACCGGCAACTTCGATTTCATCGAAGAGTTGACGCATACCGGCCGCGAGCAGGACAGCCGCCGCCTCTTCAGTGGTTCGACTGCCCGCAAAAGAGTCAATTCCGACCAGTTCTATATCACCCATCAGACAAACAAGGGGAACGTGGCAATCTACGAAGGCCGTCCATACACCGATTGGGACAAAAACAAGGAAGCAAGCATCGACGTCCCGGTCATCTCACACGAGTCCGGCCAGCGTTGCGTATACCCGAACTACAAAGAGATCGAATATTATACCGGCCCGGTACGCGCCCGCAACTTCGAAGTGTTCCGTGAATCGCTGGACAAGAATCACATGCTGGATCAGGCGGACGATTTCTTCAAAGCCTCCGGGGCACTGACCGTCCTCGAATATAAAGATGTAATAGAAGCACAGCTACGCACCGACCGGGCTGCCGGGTTCCAACTGTTATCCATCAACGACTTTACCGGACAGGGATATGCCCCGGTCGGAATCCTGGACCCGTTTTGGAATTCCAAAGGACTCGTGACCCCGGAAAAGTTCAGGGAATCCTGTTCTTCTACAGTCCCGTTGCTGCGCTTCGAGAAAAGAGCATTCTATACCGACGAAACATTCCGGGCAAAAGCCGAAGTCTATAACTTTGGCCCTGCGGCTCTCAAGAATGCCAAACTGAAATGGTTCGTGACAGACATGTCCGGCCGTACGCTCGCTTCAGGCAAACTGAAAACACAGACGATCCAAGACTACGGGGTTTTCCCCGTCGGCGAATTTAGTTTCGACTTCAGCAAGCTCACCGGACCTCAACGTCTGAAAGTCCATTTCACCATCAACGACAAGTGGAGCAACGACTGGAATATCTGGGTATATCCACATCAGCCGAAACTTATGCAATCGACCGGTGATGTCCTCTATACGACCGTATACGATGATCAAGCAAAGCAATATCTGGAACAAGGTAAAAAAGTCGTACTATGCCCGATGCCTAACCGGGTAAAAGGACGTAAGTCCACTTTTCACAATCATTTCTGGAATCCGATCATGTTCAAATGGCCACCGATGACCATCGGCTGCCTGATCCATAACACCCAGCCGGTTTTTGCCGATTTTATCACCGACAACCACACCGACTGGCAATGGTGGGACATTCTGGAAAATGCGAAAGTGATCGAAATGGCTGATGCTCCCCAGGAATTACGTCCTTTCATCCAAGTAATCGACAGCTATGACAACAATCAGAAATTAGGCATCGGCTTCGAAGCGAAAGTGAAGAACGGGCAACTGCTGGTATTGGCTGTCGACACGAAAAAGAATATCGACAAACGCCCGGCCACTCGCCAATTACTGAAAAGCATTGATTCTTACGTAAAAAGCAACAAGTTCAATCCGCAAATACAGGTTGACGAATCCTTTATTCGCTCTTTTCTAATAAAATAACCGATTCTCTCATTTTTCTTAACAAAAGAATCTCATGAAACGATTTTTATTATCAGCTTACTTGTTCCACCTCCTCTCTGTTACTTCTGCTTTCAGCCAAGAAATACAGATAACAGTGTTCGCTCCGTTAGAGCAAACATATGGTGAAGTATTCGAATCGCCGGAGCTTATGACCATGAACGATATGGGTATCGACTTCGGATATGCTCTTTATGAAACAGAGCTCAAAACGGAAGAAGAAAATCCGACACTGGAAGTGGAAAACATCAGGGATTATGCAACCGTTTACCTAAACGGGAAACTACAAGGTTGCCTGACAGACGACCATAAAAGCCTATTGCTGAATATTGCTCCGGGGACATATCAGTTACAAATCTATGCCGAGAATATCGGACGCATCACCTATGGTCCCGAAATACTGGACAACTCAAAAGGACTATTTGGAGCCATCTCGCTCAACGGTGCAGCTATCGAGAACTGGAAAATGATTCCGCTTCTCGTCCGCGAAACTTCCGTTAACGAACTCACGTTCGGAGACAAAAAAGAAGGCGACTCTCCCTGTTTCCACAAAGGGACGTTCGAGATGAACACCCCCAAAGACTGTCACATCAGTATTAAAGGCTGGGGAATGGGAGAACTCTGGGTAAACGGCGAATATCTGGGGGCCTATTGGGAAGAGAATGCCACGCAATCCGTAGAAGTTCCGGCAAGCGTTCTGAAACAAGGGAAAAACGAAGTCGTCCTTTTCGAACTGAAGAACAACAGCCAACGGTCTGTTTCCCTGTCAGACAAACCGGTATACAAATAAAAAAAGCCACGGAAGCGGCCCGGTTTCCTCAACGGATTCAGGCAGGCTTCCGTGGCTTTTACGTCTTTTTTATACGTTAGTAGCCGTCCTTCTATTCAAATCCGGCATGTACGCCTTTGATGGAAAAGGAATCCGCTTCCCGTTTTTTCTCTCCGGTATACATCCATTCGATCGTATCTTCGTATGTCTTGCCATCTTTGCTTACGACAGTCTTCACGATGTTCTTCCCGTCTGCCAGAGTCACATTGTCTATAATATAATGTACGTCTGTATAACCTTTGTGAATGCCGGATAGCTCTCGGCCGTTCAGGAAAACCTTCGGTTCGCCGATATTGGAATAGACAGTGATGGAAGTGACTTTCTTTTCGCGGTCCACATTCCGGCGTTGTGTCAGGTACAGAACGGGGTCTTCGCTCCAGTTCGCCTTGTACCAGAAATAGGAGTCTTTCTTCGTCTTGCGGTCGAAAGTCACCATACCTTTCATATTACGTGCAGGGAGGTCGCCGCGGTTGGCCAGAGGAGTAGCGAAATCGAAGGTGTTCCACAAATAAGAAGCGACAATATACGGATGCTTGGCGATCACGCTCCACTGGTATTCGTGCGTCTTCGTCTGAAAAGTTTCCGGATAGAAGGGCTTCGTCCAGTTAAGCGAATTGTCCAGATATTCGGTCTGATGAGCCAGATTGGCGTCGGCCCCGTACTCCGTCAACATCAGTTTCTGGTTCGGATAGTTCTTCTCCAAACCTTCCACCCACGGTTCGATATCCTGCAATTTCTTTTCATACCAGCCGAAATAGCGGTTCATGCCCTGTATGTCGGCGTTCAGGTTGACCGGATGCTCCATGTGTCCGTATCCGTTTACCGAAACGGTGTAACGGTCCGGATCTTCCGTCTTCGCCAGGTCATGCAAGGAGCGGGTCAGTTCTTTCGTATATTCATGCGGATGGTAGACCTCGTTATGCAACCCCCAGACATAGATGGACGGGTGGTTGAAGCTCTGGCGGATCAGTTCGCGGAGCTGGTTACGGGCGTTCTCGGCTTCCTGTCCGGAGACACGGTTCACAAAAGGAATCTCCGCCCAGATGACCAACCCTAAGCTGTCGCAACGCGAATAGAGGTAGTCCGATTGCTGGTAGTGGGCGAAACGGACGGTTGTCGCACCGATATCCATGATCGTAGCCAGGTCAAAATCATGGTTTTCGTTCTTCAACGCACTGCCCAGTCCCCACCAGTCCTGATGGCGGGTAACGCCGTACATCGGGTATTTCTCTCCATTCAGATAGAATCCTTCGCCGGCAACGATCTCGTATTTGCGCAGGCCCAACGGTTGCACCACTTCGTCGATCACTTTCCCGTCCCGGATCAGGCGGCTCACGACCTTATACAGATAAGGGTTCTTCCGGCCCTGCCACAAGGTGGGATTCTTGATCTTGAAATCGGTTTCGAACGACTGTACGCCCTGCGGTGTCAGGTCGAACGAGCGGCTCTGGGTTGCTATCTGCTTCCCTTCCCGGTCGTAAATCGTGTTCTGCAAAGTGAGCGGAGCCGGTTGCAACGTCCCGTTGTCCAACTTCACTTTCACTTTTACATCCGCTTGCTTTTTGGAGACATTCTTCTGGGTGATATAGACACCGGAAGAAGCGCAATCGGTCACACATATATTATAAGGATCTGTCACGATCAGCCAAACCGGGCGATACATCCCGCCGTAAACGCCGAAAAGCACATGGTTGATGGGAATCACGTCCGGACGTGACGCATTGTCGGCTTTCACAATGATCTCGTTATCCGCTCCCGGTTTCAGCACCGTGCCGATCTCGCATGAAAAAGCGGAATAGGCTCCTTTATGGGTCGTGACAAGCGAACCGTTGACATACACTTCCGCAACGGCCCCCACACCTTCGAAGCGGAGGAAGACGCGTTTGTCTTTCAGTCCGGCGGGAAAGAAATAGTGTTTCTTGTAGTAGGCAGGTCCCTCGTAGAACTGGTCATACTGCGTCTGCATGTCTTTTGCATTCCATGTGTGAGGAATCTCGACTTCGGTCCATCCACTCTCCCATTTCGGCGCATTAACGGCCAGTTCCTTGCTTGCCGGCGCTTTCTTAAATACCCAGCCGGAGTTAAACGACTCGACAATCCGGCCTTCGGCCTGCACCACCCAACTGAAACAGGCCAACAATAAGGTTAAACTCAATACTCGTCTATTCATGATGTTTTTATTGATTGAGTTGCAAAAATAGGGTTATCAGCTCATTGAACCGTGCAAAATCATCTCAAACCTGTTCAAGATCGTCTCCAAATCGCTATCTTTGCAACATATGATAAAAAGGTTCCATATCACACTCGCCATATATTTAGTCATGCTATATGTAACTCCCGCATATAGCATAAATTTCTTCTTCTCCCATTTGGGAGTAGAAGACGGCTTGTCACAAGTCTCCGTTCTTGACATTTTCCAGGATTCGGACGGCTACATCTGGTTCGGGACGCGCAACGGTGCGAATCGCTATGACGGTTACGAATTCGTCGTCTACCAGAATGAAGTCAACAACAACGCAACGTTAACAGACAACTACATCCGGGGATTTGCCGAAGACGACAAGAAGAATATCTGGATCGCGACATCGAACGGAATCAATTGCATCGACTACAAAACAAAAAAGATAACCCGTTTCTACCCGAAAAGCATCAATGAGGAATGTCCAACCAACATTGTCAACCGGTTATTGAAACATACGGACGGAAACGTCTACGCTTTCTGCAGCCGCTTCATATTCAAATGCCGCATGAACCAGACAGTCGAAGCAACCTTTCCCGACACGGCTCTTTCATCCCCGACCTATTCCGCAGCACAAGCTCCGGACAAGGACATCTACGTAGGGACACAAAGCAGCGGCTTGTATATCTTTTCCGACAACTGGAGGTTGAAACAGCACATCCCGTTCGATAAAACCATCACCACCATACTGCCCGGCACAAACGGGGATATATGGCTTGGAACGGACGAAAACGGGATTTGCCTCTTCAACAAAGAAAAACAGACCTTCACCTGGCTGCACAAAGACAATACAAAACTCAGCAACAACTCGATACGCGCGTTCGTACCCTATGGCGACAGCTCTATCCTGATCGGGACGTTTCGCGGTTTGAATATCCTGGATAAAAACAAGTTCACCATCACTCCGGCAAACATCAATATATCCGGAAAGGGAGGCTTGAGCCACTACTCCATCCACAGCATGCTGATCGACAAAGACCAGACGCTCTGGATCGGGACCTACTCGGCCGGAATCAATTATCACAGTCCTTTTTACCGTCCGTTTTCCTATATCACGCCAAACGAATATGCCGGTATCATCGGCAAAGGAGAACAAGACAAGAACGGAGACATGTGGTTTGCAACTGAAGGCGCGGGATTGTTTTACTATAACCCGAAAAACGGACGGCAACAGCTTTACCCCATCAAACCTCTTCACGAAGGAAATTACGAGATCAACATCATCAAATCGCTCCTGATACAGGGGGATTCTATCTTGTGTTCCACCCATTTCGGGTCAGTCTATCTGTTTTCTATCCGGGACAAACAGTATAAAATGCTATACGACTTCCACCACAACGACATTCTCACCCTATACATCGACAAAAGCAAACGGCTCTGGATACCGACAAACAGCGACCAGAACTTAGTCATGGTCGACAAAGGGAAACAGATCAACCGGTTCATGGCAGACGGCGCTTCCCGTTCTTTCAACGGAGTCACCGTGATCCATGAACTCGAACCGGACCGTTTTTTATTCGGCACATTGTCCGACAGCCTTTACCTATACGACATAAAGAAAGAAACCGTCCGTAACCTGACCTCCGAACTGCAACCGAATCCTCAGTTCGAGAAGCTGGGAAATATCACGGTCGTCACGCAAGACGAAGAAGGATATATCTGGATTGCAACCAATAAAAACGGGCTGTACCGCTTGAACCGGAATCTGAAACTGGCCAAACATTATCAGAAAGAAGACGGGCTGTCCGATAGCTACATCAACTCGCTCACGATCGACCGGCATCAGAATATCTGGGTGACAACGGGTAAATCCCTGTATAAACTGGACCGTACGACCGATACGTTCAGCGAAATGAAGATAGCCGACATCCCGGCAATGGAATTCACACGATTTTCAGGCAATAGCATTTCGACCGACGGCGATATCTATTTCCCCGGAGACAAAGGAGTCCTTTTCTTCAACCCGGACAAGATTACGGTCAATCCCAATATTCCACCCGTATATATTACCTCCCTGATCGTGAATAACGAAGACAACGTGACCGGAGACATCGAGAACGGGAACATTACGCTCGCTTCCAACCAAAACAGCATCACGTTCAGGTATACGGCACTAAACTTTATCCATTCCGAAAGAAACCAGTATGCCTACAAACTGGAAGGGGCCGACCCGACGTGGCATACGGTCGGCAACCGGCGGGAGGCCTATTACAGCAACCTCGCACCCGGCACCTATACGTTCAGGATCAAAGCCTCCAACAACGACAATGTTTGGAACCCCGAAGAAGCGACACTACGCATCACGATCGATCCGCCCTTCTACAAGACATGGTGGGCTTACCTTCTATATTTCAGTATCATCACATTCGTCATCACGAGAATCATCCGCCATCAGCACAACAAGCATGAACGGGAACGGGAACTTCGCTACAAACAGATGGAGCAGGACAAGGTCAACGAACTGCATGAGGAACGGATGCGCATGTTCACCAATTTCTCACACGAGCTGCGCACTCCTCTGACGCTCATCATCAACCCGCTAAACGACCTGATGCAGTACGTCTCGTTCTCGCCCGAAATAAAGGAGACGCTCCAGCTGATCAAAAAGAATACCGGACGGATGTTGCTCCTGGTCAACAACCTGATGGACATACAGAAATACGAGGCCGGTAAAACAATCCTGCAAAAGACCTGTTTCAATTTCTCTGCCTTTATCCGCGAAATGTACCACTCGTTCGAGAGCGTGGCACACAATCGGGAGATCCGTTTCACGTTGGAGAATGAACTGCCGGAGACGTACCAGGTTTGTTTCGACGAAGCGGAAATCGAAAAGATATTCTTCAACCTGCTCTCCAATGCCTTCAAATTCACTCCGTCGGAAGGAGAAGTAACCATCCGTGTCAGTACGGTCACACAAGCTGAATGTGAACTGCTCCCCCATTTCCCGGCTCAATACAGCTCCATATTGATAGAAAGCGGATATCTGTTCATCGAAGTAATCGATACCGGAAAAGGGTTCAGCGAGCAAGAGGCGGAAAAGATTTTCGAACCTTTCTATCGTTCGCAAGAAGATATACACAAGCAGATTTCCGGTACAGGAATCGGACTCAGCCTGACACGCTCCATCATTTTGCAGCATAACGGTTGTATCTGGGCAGAAAGTTCGGAAACGGAAGGCACCCGCTTTATGTTCCTTCTTCCCGACACCGAAAAGCAGGACGGAGGGCAAAACGAATCTCCCGTTCTGTCCAAGTCCGCCGAAATCAGCAAGAAATTCGATTTGCTGGTCGAAGAGACCGAAAACAAAAACAAGCAGACAGTCTTGCTGGTCGATGATAACCAGGAAGTGCTTCAATATCTGGAACAACAGCTCAGCCTCGATTATATCGTGGTCAAAGCATTCAATGGCAAAGAGGCCTTGGCTATGATCGAGGAGTCATACCCTCATATCGTCATCAGCGACGTCATGATGCCCGAAATGAACGGGCTCGAACTTTGCAAACGTATCAAGGAAAACCAAAACTATTGCCATATACCGGTTATCCTGCTCACCGCCAAATCGATGATATCGCAGATAGAAGAAGGACTGGATGCCGGTGCAGACGACTATATCGTCAAACCGTTCCAGATATCCTTGCTCAAAGCCCGCATACGGAATATCCTTTCCCTGCGCAAAAAAATGAAAACGATGTACGGGGAAACGCTTTCTCTCAAACAACTCGGAGTGGAAGAGCCGAAAGAGCACGATGATTTCCTCGCCCGGTATATCGAGATCGTAAAAGCCAATATTTCGAATCCGGAACTCGACGTGTCGGTCATTTATGAAGCATTGGGTATGAGCCGGACCAATTTCTACAGGAAAGTTAAAACCGTAACCGGGCTTTCTCCCATCGAACTGATCAAAAATATCCGTTTGGAGGCAGGAGCGAAACTCTTAAAGGAATCAGACATGAATGTTTCCGAAATAGCCCAACATATCGGTTTCAGCAGCCGTTCGTATTTTGCCCGCAGTTTTAAGGCTGCCTACGGAATGTCTCCGACAGAATACCAGGAAGCTGGATCTCAAAACGGGTAGTACCTCTATCAATATTCATCAAAATAAATGTTTTTTAGCACGTTGGAATAAATTTATCCCCTTTTGGAATAAATTTACACGTGCTTGGTTTGCATCTTTCATTCTTTTGACACAAAAACAAACAGGACCGACAGGTTAATTACTAATTGTTTAATGTGCTAATAAATTATGAAAGGCATGAACAGACAACTACGAGGGAATTTGCCACCCAATGAAAAGGCAAACGGAAAGAGCAGATTTCTTTCCTTATTACTATTTTTTATGGCGTTTATATCCGTACAGGTATATGCGCAGAACGTCAAAGTGTCCGGTACGGTAATCGCGGATGCTGACAAATTTCCGATTATCGGAGCTAACATTGTCGTAAAAGGCACGACGATCGGTACCGTTACCGATGTTGACGGGAAATTCACCCTTGATGTTCCTCAAAACTCAACAATCGCAGTTTCTTACATCGGTTGCGAAACGCAAGAAATCAAGATTACGGGTGCTAAAACATTAGACATCGTCCTAAAAGACAATGCGATCGGTTTGGACGACGTTGTTGTTATCGGTTACGGTTCGCAACGTAAATCAGATATGACGGGCGGTATCGTCGCCGTGGGAGAAGAAAAGCTCCAGATGGTTACGACAAACAACTTGCTCGACAAATTAGCCGGACAGGTTCCGGGGTTAAACATTACGACAAGCAAAGCCAACCCCGCGGAAGACCAGACCTTGCGTGTTCGTGGTGAAAACTCGCTGAGTGCAGACAACTCACCTTTGATCGTATTGGACGGTATTCCTTACAGCGGTTCACTGGGTGACATCGATCCCGACATCATCGAAAACTTATCAGTGCTGAAAGACGCTTCGTCTGCCGCCATCTACGGTTCACGTGGTGCAAACGGTGTAATCCTGATCCAGACAAAGAAAGGTAAAAAAGGCGCAGCCACCGTATCCTATAAAGGACAGGTAGGTTTCTCACAACCGGAACGCCACATCGACATGATGAACGGATCCCAATATCTGGAATTCATTACCCAACAGAAAAAAGAACTAAGCAACTTGACAGGCGACGCATTGCTGCCGGAAAACATCCTGCACGCCATCGAACTGGAAAACTATCGGAATGGCATCGAAACCGACTGGCAAGATTTGATCTTCCGGAATGCGTTGACCAACAGCCACCAACTCAGTGTCTCCGGTGGAACGGAAAACACAACCTATATGGCTTCGATCTCCCGCCTGAACCAAGAAGGGGTTGTTAAAGATACGGGTATCAAACGTACCAACATTGCTTTAAATATTACGCAAAAGTTAGGTTCTTGGTTGACAATCGGTATGGGTACGCAAGCCGCACAAAAAGAATACGGAGGAGTACAGGCCGGTATCAGCGATGCCATGTTGCAATCTCCTTACGGTGTTTTATATAATAAAGACGGTTCCTTGCGCGACTATCCGATGGACGAAACATTGCATCCCAACCCGTTAGCCGACATGGAAGCGACAAGCGACAAAACAGCCCGCAACATTTTCATTTCGACATTTGCAGAAGCCATGTTGCCGATAAAAGGCTTGTCTTTCCGCACTAATTTCGGTTATAACTATCGCAGCAAATTCGAAGGCGAATATTACGGACGAAACACTTTGTCCGGTAAAGCCAAAAACGGTAGCGCTTCTATCCTGAACGAACATTATTGGGATTACACATGGGAGAACTTACTGAAGTACACAGGTGAATTCGGAAAACATAAGATCGACGCCACTGCCCTGTTCAGTATGCAGCAGACCTCTTTGGAACAATCCAAACAATCCGGAACAAGCTTCGTAAACGATGATTCCGAATACCACAACATGGCCGGCGCGGAAGAGAACAAAGTCCTGACTTCCGAACTGACGGAAACAGCTATGTTATCCTATATGTTACGCTTAAACTATAGCTACGCGAACAAATATTTGCTGACCGTAACCGGTCGCTCGGACGGCTATTCCGCATTCGGAACGAACAATAAATATGCATTCTTCCCTTCTGTTGCCGCCGCATGGAATATTTCTTCGGAAGATTTCATGGAAAATACATCCAATTACTTGGATATGCTGAAAATACGCCTTTCATGGGGTTCAAACGGAAACCAGGCTATCAAAGCTTACCAGACTCTCGACCGCCTGCAGTTAACCAACTATATTTGGGGAGACAAAGGGACGACTGTCAATGGCGTACTCCTGCCTAACAACGGTGTCGGAAATCCGAACTTGAAGTGGGAAACCACCCGTACGGTCAATGCCGGTGTAGATTTCAGCTTTTTCAACAGCCGCCTGTCCGGTAGCATCGACTTCTATGTGGCCAACACTTCCGATTTGTTGATGAGCCGTACTGTTCCTATCATGAACGGATACAGCTCTATTATGGACAATGTCGGCAAGACGCGTAACACAGGTGTGGAACTGAACTTGAATTCGATCAACATCTCGACCAACGATTTCCGTTGGAGCTCAAACTTCAACTTTGCCTTGAACCGCGACAAAATTATCGAATTGCGCGGTGACGGTAAAGACGATATAACAAACAAATGGTTTATCGGCGAACCGTTACGTGTCCACTACGACTATAAAGTCGCCGGTATCTTCCAAGAAAACGAAACGTTCGAAATGAACGGACATACCATCAGCTGGGATCCGGCAAGCCAGAAATACTTGAATGAAGAAGGCAAGGAATATCAGAAAGGAGCAAAACCCGGCTATGCCAAGATGGAAGATACTGACGGCGACGGCACGATCACAGCCAAGGACAAACAGATCATCGGATCCAAACTGCCGAGCTTTACCATGTCTTTGGGTAACACGATCACATATAAAGATTTTACTCTTTCATTCTTGTTCAACGGGACATTCGGTGTTACAAAAATCATGAGAGACCAAAACATCGAACGTTGGGGCCAAAAGTACAACTACCTTGCCAACATGGGCTACTGGACTGCAGAAAATCCGAGCACCGAATATACTTCAGCAGGCTATATTCCGTACGACAAGCATGAATTCTACAAAAAGATGAACTACGTACAACTGAAAAACATCACGTTAGGTTACAACTTGCCGAAAAATATCTTGAACCCGATCGGCATAGCTGCACTAAACGTTAATGTAAGTATTAACAACGTATGTACATTCAGCAATGTGAAAAATGCGATGAACTTCGACGGTACGGATACGAATGCTGATATCATTTCCTGCTACCCGACCGCACGTTCTTATATGTTGGGATTAAATCTTACATTCTAATAATTAATAAAAAGATTACAAATGAAAAAGATATTAGCCGCTGCAACAGCAGCTGTTTTATTAATCACGGGAACAAGCTGTTCCGGGTTCCTGGATGAAGAATTAAAAAAAGAACTGGCTCCGGATAATACATATACCAGCAGCTATGGCTTTAAAGTCGGTATAACGGGGTTGTATGCATGGGCACGTTCCGAGTTCAACACATGGGGAACAGCTCCCACCACGCTCGGACAGGCTTGCCCGTACGAATCGTTTCAAGTGGCAACGGACATTGTTTACACAGGTCATAAAGATGGTAACCTCGTTCCTTTCGAAAACCTGTCTTACACATCTTCCAGTACATTCGTCCAAAACTACTGGAAATGGTCATACGGCCTAATCGCCAATGTCAACGAGATATTGTCATACGCCGATAAGAATGAAAACTGGGACACGCCGAACGATAAAATCGGTTTCCAGGCAGAAGCCCGCTTCTTCCGTGCGTATGCCTATCGTTATTTGGTCTATCTGTATGGAGATGTTCCTTACGTCGATAAGATCGAAAGCCAATTCCGCATCGACTTCACTCGTACACCGAAAGCAGAAGTGCTGGACCACATGATCGACGACTTGAAGTTTGCCGCTGAAAACTTGCCGGAAAATCCGGACAATGTGGAAGAAACAGGGAAATTGACCAAATGGGCCGCTTTGCATCTCTTATCCGAAGTCTATCTGATGGCAGGGAAATATGCAGATGCCGAAGATGCAGCTTTGCAAGTTATCAATTCCGGCTATTTCCAGTTGATGACAGAACGTTTCGGTTCAGCGACCAACCAGCCGGGTGACGCCTTCTCGGACATGTTCAAAGAATACAACCAGAACCGTCCTTCCGGCAATAAAGAATCGATTTGGGTCATGCAGTTAGAATACAATACCCCCGGTGGTGGCGGAGCTTACGAAGATTGGAGCAAACGTGCATGGGTTCCCAAATATTGGGATGAAACAGGTTTCACCCTCTGCGATTCTTTAGGTGGTCGCGGACTGGCACAGATCGTTCCGTTCCAATGGTGGATCGAAAGCACGGATTTCTTTGACGCTACCGATATCCGTAACTCGGAAGCCAATATAAAGAGACATTGGTACTACAACAATCCGGAAACACCGGAGCTATTGGGCAAACCGGCTGAAATGACAGAACTCACGAGATCCAAATGTACTCTTTATCCGGCTGTCACGAAGTTTTTCTATGGGAAAACAGAAGACGATCCTTCTTACGGTGGCAACAACAAAGACCGTATGAAATTCCGTTTGGCTGAAACTTACCTGTTACTGGCCGAAGCCCGTATCCAGCAAAACAATGCAGCAGGTGCAGCCGAAGCCATCAACGTAGTCCGCAGACGCGCCAATGCTTCTGAAATCACGGCAAGCCAAGCAACCCTCGATTTCTTGCTGGATGAACGCATCCGCGAATTAGTTGGTGAAGAACTACGCCGCTTGACACTGGTTCGTACAGGTAAATTAGTGGAACGCACAAGGAAATATAATCCTTACAGTAAAGAAATCGATGAACACAACACGCTGTGGCCTATACCACAAACAATCATCGATTCCAATACAGGCGCTGATTTCCCGCAAAATCCGGGATATAATTAAATAATAAAGATAAGCTGCCTTGGGTATTTGCTCCGGGCAGCTTATCTTTGTTTTTTATTCTATTACCTATAATTATATATGAAAACATACTTCATTCCTATTCTTCTGGCCTGTGCCTTTTTTGCAGCCATCTTTCCTCTGCAGGCTCAACAGTCCATATATGTCGCCCCGACAGGAAATGACCGAAATGCCGGGACCAAAGATGCTCCTTTGGCCTCTTTACCGGCTGCGATAAAAACCATAGAAACTTCAACAGAACAAAACATAACCCTTTTTCTACAAAAAGGAACCTACCATTTGGAAAAACCTCTAACCTTCTCACCGGAGATATTGGCCGGAAAAAGACTACAGATCACGACTTCCACACAATCCGACTCGGTCATCATATCCGGAAACAAAAGACTTTCCCTGCAATGGAAAAAAGGAAAACACGGGCTATGGGAAGCCCAAACGGAAGATTCTTTCGACCAGTTATGGATCAATGGAAGCCCAAGAATCCTCGCCCGCTATCCCAACTACCGAAAAGACACCCTGTTTAACGGCACGGCCGAAGACGCCCTCTCTCCTGAACGGATCAAAAAATGGAAAAAACCGGAAGGAGGATATATCCATTCCATGCATGCCGGAATGTGGGGCAGCCAACATTACCTGATCACCGGAAAGGTGAAAGACTCCTTGATCTATGAAGGCGGTTATCAGGTGTCACGTCCATCTAAAATACATCCTTCACTCCGTTATGTAGAAAACATACGGGAAGAACTGGACAGTCCGGGTGAATGGTTTTTAGACAAAAAGAAACATATTCTTTATTATTATCCATTGCCCGGTGAAACGATGGATGCCGTCGAAGCCGAAGCCACCGTCACTCCGCATCTGTTTGTCATCCGAGGTACGGAAAACGAACCTGTCCGTGGCCTTAACATCAATGGCATTACATTTACTCATACCCGGCGTACGGTTATGGAACCCTACGAGATGCTGATGCGCAGCGACTGGGGAATTTATCGCGGTGCCGCCGTATTATTCGAGAACACGGAAAATTGTAAAATCAACAATTGCGAGTTTAAGGAAATCGGAGGAAATGCGGTGTTCCTGAGTCGTTATGCCTATCAAGACACGGTCATCGGCAACCATATCCATCACACGGGTGGAAGCGCCATCTGCATAGTCGGAGATACATCCGCCACACGTTCCGGAGCATACGGATACAGTCATTTCATACCATTCGAACAAATGGACCGAACTCCTGGTCCCAAAAACAAGCTATATCCTCGCCAATGCCTGGTTGAAGACAATCTGATTCATGATCTCGGAACGGTAGAGAAACAGGTTGCAGGCGTAGAGATACAAATCGCCGCTATGCTTACAATCCGGTATAATACGATTTACGATGTCCCACGTGCCGGTATCAATGTCGGCGACGGTGCTTTCGGCGGCCATTTGATCGAGTATAACGATGTGTTCGATACAGTTCTCGAAACAAGCGATCATGGAGCTTTCAATTCATGGGGACGGGACCGTTTCTGGCATCCGAAATACAACGAAATGGCACGTTTGGCAGAGGAACATCCCGAATTGACCGGAGCGGATGCACTCTACACGAACATCCTCCGGTATAACCGTTTCCGCTGCGATCACGGATGGGACATCGACCTTGACGACGGAAGTTCGAATTACCATATTTATAATAATATCTGTCTGCGCGGAGGTATCAAACTAAGAGAAGGCTTTCTCCGTAAAGTTGAAAACAACATATTGGTCAATAACTCCCTGCATCCGCACGTTTGGTTCAAGAATAGCCACGATGTAGTCCGCCGCAACTTATTTATGCAACCCTACTATCCTATCTCATTGAATGGCTGGGGTGAACAGCTTGACTACAACTTCTTCACGTCTCAGATGGCATTAGATAATGTTCGGAAAAACCAAACAGACGCTCATAGCATCACCGGGGCTTTCGACTTTGAAGATGCCGCCCGAGGCAACTATACGTTGCTCCCCGGCAGTAAAGTCTTTGAAATCGGATTCGAGAACATCCCGATGGATCGTTTCGGCGTTTATAGTCAAAGGCTGAAAGCTCTTGCCAAAACTCCGGAGTTTCCGCTTATCCAAATCATCGATGCTTATGACCAGGACAAAACCTATAGCTGGTTAGGAGCAACGATTCGAATTGTCAACGGTCTTGGAGACCGTTCGGCTTTTGGCCTGCCCGATGAAAGAGGTATTGTCATCATCGCTGTTGAAAAAGGCAGCTTGGCAGACAAAGCTGGTCTCGGCAGAAACGATGTTATACGGGCTATAGCTGGAAAGGAGATTTCGACGATAGAAGAAGTTTTTGCCTTGACAGAAGAAAATCGCTGGAAAGGAAAGGTTTTTGTCACGATCATCCGTAACCAAACAGAAGAAAAGACACAACTGAAATTTAAATAATTCAACGGTATATGAAACAGACTTTTTTAATACTTTGCTTTTTCGCATTGATACAACCGCTTTTTGCCGAAAAGAAAGACTGGCTGATCGACGGAAGCCCGTATAAGACGGAAGCCAATCTATCGTCGGACAAGAAACAAATCGAATTGACAAACGGCCTCCTTCGCCGTACCTTTTCGCTAACTCCCAACGGTGCGACAATCGCGCTGGACAACCTGATGACGGGACAAAACGAACTGCGTGCCGTACGACCGGAAGCCGTGCTTGTCATCAATGGAAAAGAGTATCCGGTCGGAGGTTTGGAAGGACAACCTGTCCATAATTTTCTGACAAAAGATTTCCTGTCCGACATGCAGCTTTGCGACTCGGCTTTTGTCTTGGCCGATTATACGGTCGGCGAGACAAAAGAACGCTTTCCCTGGAAACCGAACGAGACCTGGATCAGTAACAAATATCCGTGGCCTGCACCCGGAAAACGCATTACTTTCACTTATAAGGCGCCCCGGAAAATAGCAGACGAGTGTAAAGGCTTAACCGTCCGCATCGTCTACGAACTGTATGACGGCGCTCCGATCCTGTCCAAATGGATCGAGATCGACAACAAGGGACAAAAGGCTGTCACGCTGGATTCCTTCAAATCAGAAGTCCTTGCGCTGGTTGAAACCGCTCCGAAAGTCCACTATGGTGAACCTCACGAAGTGCGCATGATGGCGCAAGAACCGGGACATTATACGAAAGACTACCGCAAGAAACCAGTACAGACAGATGCCCCGCGCGACTATATCGACCGCTTCACCCAACTATTCGTCGTTACGGACTATGCAATGGGCGGAGACATGGAAGCGATGAAAGACAATCCGGCCGTCCGTTGGGTATTCGATCATCCGGAATATGAATTTACCGGTATCCGCTATTACGGGCAATACAAGCCGGCACGCCTGGAAGTGACACCGCTGTTAGGACCGGCCGAAAAGATCGCGCCGGGAGAAAGTTTCACCTCTTGCCGTGCCTTCGAAATGCTTCGCGACGCGACAGACCGTGAAAGACGGGGGCTTGCCGAGTGTCGATTCTGGCGCATGATGGCTCCTTGGACACAGGAAAATCCGATCTTTATGCACGTAAGAGAATCAAGTGATCAGGCTGTCAAACAGGCAATCGACCAATGTGCGGCTGTCGGCTTCGAAATGGTGATCATGACTTTCGGCAGCGGTTTCCGGATCGAAAACGATTCGGCCTCCTATCTCCAACGCATGAAAGCGTTGAACAGTTATGCTGCAGACAAAGGCATCGCTATCGGTGGCTATTCGCTACTGGCAAGCCGTGGAGCCAAACCGGAAGATGCTGCGATCAGCCACCATACAGGCCGTCCGGCAGAGACACGCGCTGAAGGAAGCCGTTTCGGAATTTCCCCTTGTATCGCATCCGATTGGGGAGACCTCTATTTCAAACGTCTACGAAATTTCTTTAACACGACAGGAATGAATGTGTTCGAAAATGATGGCTCTTATCCCGGCGATCCATGTGCCTCCACCCTGCATAGCGGGCATAAAGGTTACGAGGATTCACAATGGAAACAATGGGAAAAGATCCGCTCGTTCTATCAGTGGTGCCGGGCAAACGGTATCTATCTGAATGTTCCGGACTGGTACTTTTTGACTGGTTCCAACAAAACCCCGATGGGATATGTCGAAACCAACTGGTCTCTGCCAAGAGCCTATCAGGAAATTATCGAACGGCAGAATATCTACGATGGAACCTGGCAGAAAACTCCCAGCATGGGTTTCATGTTCGTCCCTCTCACCCAATATCATGGAGGTGGAGCCGCAGCTACCATCGAACCGTTAAACGAACATCTGGACCATTACGAGACCCGGCTTCGCAATCTGTTCGGGGCAGGCGTGCAAGCCTGTTACCGCGGACCGCGTCTATACGACACGGACAAGACTCGCGAATTAGTGAAACAATGGGTCAGCTTTTACAAACAACATCGTGCAATCCTCGATTCGGACATCATCCACCTAAGACGTCCGGACGGGCAAGACTGGGACGGGATCATGCACGTCAACCCGAATTTGAAAGAAAAAGCATTCATCTCGATTTACAATCCTCTGGACAAGGAGATCGAAAAAGAGATCAAAATTCCGTTATACTATACCGGAATATCCAGTAAAGCCATTGTAAAGGAGCAAGGAACGAACAATCGCGAATACACCCTCTCACGCGATTATTCAATCTCCCTAAAAATACAAATCCCGCCAAAAGGCTACAATTGGTATATAATAGAATCAATCGATTAATAGAACAAGTATCATGAAAACTACAATCAAGTACATCTGTACAAGCCTTTCACTTTGCGCTTGTACCTGTTTAGTGAATAACCTGCCGGTACAGGCTGAAACGACAAATACAGCCGTTGCCTGTGCGACGGGAACGGGTTGGAATCGGCAAAGCGTCATGGATGTCGCTCGTCGGGTGGCTGACTGGCAGATCAAGGATTATCCGGAAAACAAATATGCCAAGAGCGAACCGCGCGGATGGATCGCCGGAGCGCTTTATATGGGGATGTTCGACTGGGCGGAACTGAGCGGAGACAATACTTATTATGACTGGCTCCGGAAAATCTTCAACCGCCAGAACTGGCAAGTTGCCAACCGGATGTATCATGCCGACGATGTTTGTATCGCACAGACCTATATAGATTTCTACAATAAAGAAAAGAATGAGAATATGCTGAAACCGACTATTGCCCGCGCCGACTGGGTTTTGAACAACCCTTCCAACGGAAGCATGGATCTCGATTACGGCAAAGGCAGCACAATCGAACGCTGGACCTGGTGCGACGCCCTCTTCATGGCACCCGGAGTCTACACGCGGCTCTATACGTTGACCGGCAACCGCAAATACATGCATTTCGCTGACAGCGAATTTCGTGCCACTTACAACCATCTGTACGATAAAGACGAAGACTTGTTCTATCGCGACAGCCGTTACATCGGACAGAAAGAAGCCAACGGCAAGAAGATTTTCTGGGGACGCGGCAATGGTTGGGTAATCGGCGGATTGGCGGAAATACTGAAGACGCTGCCGGCGGAAGATACCGAGTTCCGTCCTTTCTATCTCGAACTTTATAAGGAGATGTCCGAACGCCTCGCCGGACTGCAAGGGAAAGACGGCTACTGGCATGCCAGCCTGTTGGATCCGGACAGCTATCCTTCGCCCGAAACAAGTGCGACCGGATTTATCGTTTACGGCCTGGCATACGGAATCAACCAGGGGTATCTGCCGGCAGACAAATACCTGCCAGTCGTAAAAAAGGGATGGGAAGCATTGACCCGTGCTGTTGAAACAGACGGGAAATTAGGCTGGGTACAGCCGGTAGGTGCCGATCCGAAAAAGGTGACACGCGACATGACCGAGCTCTATGGTACAGGCGCATTCCTGATGGCTGCATCGGAAATTTACAAATTAGCAGACAAATAAGTCACAACAAGGCTCTTCTTTTCACAAAAGTGCCTGTAAAAGCTCTTTAACACCCGGGTAAACCCACCTTTTACATCCGGGTGTCGGTAGGGTAAACACCCGGGTGTGCAGGAAACAGACACCCGGGTGTGCAGGAAACAGACACCCGGGTGTGCAGCATCTACCCTCACTATCTTACTGAAAATAAGCAACATGCTTTATATCTTTTTCCGCTATATGGGGAAATGATGGAATGATAGTAGAATGATAGATAAAAATGGCATCTATCATGCAATAAACAAACTGTATATAAACGGTTTACATGCAAATCATGATAGTATGACAGATATTTTGAAAAAATAATAATGATATGAACTATAAAGTTTGTTTACTCTTCGCGCTCTTCTCCCTTTCCTTATCCGGTATTTCCGCAACGAACGGACAGGATTCATTACGCCAAATTCAGCTAAAAGATCTGGAAGTGCAAATCCGATGGGTAAATCCTACCGCCATACGAGCCTATCTGGACGACACCAAAACTGCATTGGGAGAGAAAGCTCCCGCGCTATACAATAAACTGTCCCGCCTGGAAACACTTCTGCCCGGTGTGCAGCAGGCCTTCTCCGGCGGGGTTTCCGGTAACGTGGTCGACGAAGTGATTGGCCAAGCGCAAGAAATACTTACGTTGAAGCGTGAGATCATCCTGGCCAACCCGTTGCTGGATATGGACAAGCTCATAGTGGCCCGTTATCGTTTGGGCGACAAGGCCCGTAAGGCAATGGGCCCGTCTATGGGTACTTCGACAGCCAACTACAACTCGCTCTTTTCCAACTCGCGTAAAGGCTACGATGCCGAGATCGACCTGCTCACGGGTTTGCGCGGACAAATCGAAAGCTGCCGGATATACAAACCTGAAGCCGATGTCCCAGTTTCGGACATACAGCTTCACTGGGATGCCGACCGCCTCCTCTTCTCTTCGCTCGACAAAGACCGGAAATGGCAGATATACGAAATAAACACGGACGGAAGTGGTTTCCACCAGAAGATCACTTCCGATGAACCGGATCTGGAATTTTGCGACGCCAATTACCTGCCGGACGGGAAAGTTGTGGCGACGACCAACATCGGCTACAACGGTGTTCCTTGCGTGCATGGCGACGATGTGGTAGCCAACCTTGTTTCCTTTGATCCGCAGACGCACGCCTTGCGCCGTCTCACCTTCGACCAGGACGGGAACTGGTCGCCTATCGTGATCCCGAACGGACGCATCATGTACACCCGTTGGGAATATACGGATCTGACACACTATTTCTCCCGTATCGTGATGCACATGAACCCCGACGGGACGGAAAACAAAGCCCTCTACGGCAGCGGCTCCTACTTTCCGAACAGCACGTTCGACATGAAACCGCTCTCCAAGCACAGCAGCCGCTTCATCGGCATCATCTCCGGCCATCACGGAACGGCACGTTCGGGACGGCTCGTCATCTTCGACCCGGCCAAAAGCCGGAAAGAGGAAAAGGGAATGATACAGGAACTGCCGTTTAAAGACCGCCCGATCGTACCGATCATCAAAGACGAATTGGTCGAAGGTGTCTGGCCTCAGTTCATGAAGCCGTTTCCACTGAACGAAAAGTATTTTTTAGTCGCCTGCAAACCAGCCAAGGATGCACTTTGGGGGATTTACCTGGTCGACGTTTTCGATAACCTGACACTCATTGCCGAGCAGGAAGGGGAAGGCCTGACCGCTCCCATCCCACTGGTAAAACGCGAAACACCTCCCGTCATTCCTTCGAAGATCAAGCCGGACAGCAAAGAGGCCACGGTCTTTATCCAGGATATCTACGAAGGAGAAGGTACGCAGGGTGTTCCGCGAGGTACGATCAAGGCTCTCCGCATCTTCGCTTATGAGTATGCCTATATCTTAGCTCCATCCGACCACGATGCACAGGGAATACAAAGCGGATGGGACATCAAGCGCATACTCGGGACGGTCCCGGTCGAGGAAGACGGTTCCGCACTGTTCACCATTCCCGCCAACACGCCGGTTTCCATCCAGCCGTTGGATAAAGACGGGGCTGCCATCCAGTGGATGCGCAGTTGGCTGGCAGGGATGCCGGGCGAGATCGTCTCCTGCGTCGGTTGCCATGAGGACCAGAACAGCATACCTATTCCCAAACGCACGATTGCTTCGGCCAAGCAGGCACGCCGGTTGGAAACACCGGAAGGAGGTGTACGTCCGTTCACGTTCCGCCTGGAAGTGCAACCGGTACTGGATCGTAACTGTGTGTCGTGCCACAACGGGAAAAATGCCGAACCGGACTTCCGCAAGGACCAGATGGTCACGTATAAGAGAGGTATATTGACGAAAATCAACAAACAGTATGACCAGAGCTATCTGAACCTGCACCCATACGTGTACCGCCAAGGTCCGGAATCGGACATCTACGTCCTCAAACCGGCCGAATTCCATGCAAGTAACAGTGAACTGATCCGCATCTTGCAAGCCGGACACCACGGTGTAGAGGTTCCGGAAGAGGACATGCGGACACTTTATGCCTGGATCGATCTCAACGTGCCTTACTACGGGGCTTTTACCCAAATCGACCTGAAACCCGAATCCCCCAAAGGCCAGGTGGCACGTCGCATGGAGTTGGCCGAGAAATACAGCGGGGTACGGGTAGACTGGCAAAAAGAGATTGCCGACTATGCAGACTGGCTGAAAGAAAACAAAAAGGCAGACGCCATTACCGGAGCGACGACCGGCGAGACAGTCAATATTAAAGAGCCGGCCAAACCGGTCCGTCCGGTCAAAGTAAAAGGATTTCCGTTCGACACGCAGACAGCGACAGCCCGGCAAGCCGCCAAAGGCAAAACAACCCGCCGTCTCACCATCACTCCGGATGTCCATATCGACCTGGTATGGATTCCCGCCGGCAGCTTTGTGATGGGGAATAACCGGACACCATCCGCTTCTCCTGCATTTAAAGCGAACGTGAAGGATGGCTTCTGGATGAGCACGACCGAAATCACGAACGAACAATTCCGCGTACTTTTCCCGGAACACGACAGCCGATACATCGGACAGACCTGGAAAGATCATACAACTCCCGGTTATGCAGCCAACCGGCCCGAGCAACCCGTCGTGCGCGTCAGTTGGGATGAAGCGAACGCTTTCTGCCAAAAGATCAGCGAAATATCAGGCAATACTGTTTCCCTTCCAACCGAAACACAGTGGGAATGGGCGGCTCGTGCGGGAAGTGCCGATGATTTCTGGTTCGGATCAGTCAATAGCGACTTCGGATCTTTCGAGAACTTGGCAGACAGTACGACTGTCGACTTGGCAGTAACGGGAGTAGACCCGAAGCCGATGCGGGCAAACGATCCCATGCGCAAGTTCTGGGATTTCCTGCCGAAAGTCCTGAACGTAAACGACCACCAACTGATCAGTTGCCCCGTCGCCTCTTACCGCCCCAATCCCTGGGGATTGTACGACATGAACGGGAATGTGGCGGAATGGACAGCCTCCGATTACATGCCTTATCCTTTAAAAGAAAAGGCAAATAAAAAGACTGCCGAGAAGAAAGTAGTACGAGGCGGTTCCTGGCGTGAACGTCCCAAATACTCCACATCTGCCGTCCGTAAAGCCTACCGGCCTTGGCAACGGCCGATGAATGTCGGCTTTAGAATCGTGGTCCTTGATCACGATTCTAAAGTCAATTAACAATTCTCACAATGCTCTTCCCATTGCCCTCCCGGCTTACCTGTACGCGGACAGGGATGCGCTCTGTCATTTCCTGTACATGCGAGATGACGCCGATCTTGCGTCCCTGCGTCCGCAAACTTTCCAAAGCATCCATCGCCACACGAAGCGTATCGGCATCCAAGGAACCGAAACCTTCGTCGATAAAAAGGCTTTCAACCCTCATCCGGTTGGATGAAAGAGAAGACAAACCGAGTGCAAGCGCCAGTGAAACAAGGAACGATTCACCCCCCGAAAGGCTATGGACGGTACGCACCTCATCACACATATCCCGGTCGATCACCTGTAAGGCAAGCGTATCTGGAACCCGTTCCAACCGATAGCGCCTCGTCAATTCGCGCAGTTGCACATTGGCATAGTTCAACAATATATCGAGTGTATATCCCTGCGCTATGCGGCGGAACTTGGCTCCATCGGCTGAACCGGCCAGTTCATTCAGTTTCGCCCAACGTTCGCTCTCCGTGCGCCGGACATTCAAATCATCCTGCAAGCCGGAAACTTTCGCCTTGTTCTCCGTCTGGGTACGAAGGCGAAAAGCGAGTTCCGTCTTTTCCTGCGTAAATCGAAGTAAGGTCGCTTCGAGCGGCTGTCCATCCGAAGAAGCCGAATAGTCGGCAGTCCATTTGTCCAAAGCCGCCTTTCGCCGGAGCAGGTCGGCCGAGGCTTCGTCCAAGTCTTTTGCGATCTGGTCGGCTATGCCGCGCGTCTGGTCGGCTATACCGGATTGTTCGGTCTGCGTGGCCGACAACTTTTTCAAGCGTTCTTTCAGTTCTTCCATTCGCCGGGTGTATTCCCGTTCCACGCTGTCTGCAGGGCGGCCGTTCAAAAGCTTCTTCCGCTCCGCCTGCAAGGATGAAAAAGCGGAACGGTTCTTTTCGTGAAGCAGCCCGGCTTCTTCAGCTTGCTTTTCGAGAGAAGGGAGGAAAGAGGCGAGAGATTCGCACTCAGCTCTCCGGGCACTTTCCTGCCGTTCCTGTTGATGGAGTTTCTCGGTATTCTCATGCCATTGGCGGGCGAAGTCTGTCAACGTTTTACGGAAGACTTCCGGATTCTGCAACCAGGCTTTCTGCCATTCGTTATTATCGAACAGACGATCGGCAGCCGAAAGAGACTGGGCTAATTGGACAGACTGCTCCTTGACAACAGTTTCTTCCCGCTCCTGACGACTGGCGACGAGTTGCAGCCGGCCGATCATCTCCTTACAGGAAGCCTCGCTATCAGCCAACTCCTTATGGAATTGAAGCAACTGTTGCTGCAGACGGGCAAGACGGCGGTTATAGGCACTGTAGGTTTCTTTTTTATTCGATAAATCCTGCAGTTGAAGGGTTAAGACAGCAATCGGGCTTTTATCTCCCACCCTCTGACTTTTCTCTACAGGAGAAGAGATACGCCCTTCTTCTTGGGAATGTACGGACGAGATAAAAGGATGATGCGTGCTTCCGCAAACCGGACAGGGTTGCCCTTCCTGCAACCTACCGCGCAAATCCTTTATATTGCCGGAAGCCTCCAAACGTGCCTGTTCGATAAGCAACCGTTCCCGTTCCTGACGAAGTTTCTCAATCTGTTTGTCCAAAGCCGGAGCATCGATCGCTTTCAGTTCTTCTTCCAGGCTTCGATAGTCCGTTTCCGCCTGCTTCAAGGCCTGCTGTTTACTTGCGCTGGTCTGTTGCAGGCCGGCAAGTTGTTTATTCAACGCTACAGCCTCCTGCCGAAGTGTTTCGATCGAACGGTTTGCCACTTCCACCCCCGAACGGGCAGCTGAGGCCGCATCCAGATGAAGCAACAGGGCGGAAAGCTGTTCCGCTATGCTTTCTTTCTTCTTATAACGCTCGCGCCAGGCGGTCAGACGGGCAATCTCCTCTGCTCCCTGCTTACGACGAAGAACAGCTGCCTGATATTTCTTTTCGGCTTCTCCTTTCCGAAGCGTTACATTCTTCAACTGCAGCTCCGAATGGGACAGGTCGCGAACAGCCGTATCCAACTGAACATCCAGTTTACGCGCCTGCAACAACTCCTGTTGAAGAGATTTGAAATGAGCCTCGGACTGTTGCTGCTCCTCCACGCCCTTTTCGTATTCGCGGCGGGCGACCGTCAACAATTCCGTCGCGTGTGTCAGTTTGTCGACAGCCTCTTTTTGCTGTCTCCTGCGGACAGAAATCTGCTGTTCGACAGAGCGGACAGCCTCTTGAAGGGCTTGCCGCTCCGCTTTCGCACTCTCGACACGCTGCAAATCCTTCTCCGCTTCGGCAAGACGGGTACGTAGACCGTTTTCTTCCTCATCCGTCAATAGTTCGATACCTTGTATGCGCGATTGTATCTGTTCGAAGGCTTCTTTCGCCCGCGCGTTCCTTTCGAATATCTGGCGGGAAATGGCGGAATAGAGTTCGGTTCCGGTCAGTTTCTCCAACAAGGAGGCTTTTTCTCCCTGTTCGGCTTTCAGAAAAGTGGAAAAATCGTTTTGCGCCAACAATACGGAACGCGTGAACTGTTCGAAGGTCAGGCCGATCAGCTCGATGATACGGGCTTGCAGATCGGAACGCGTTCCCTGCTCTTCCTCCTCCTTGTCGAGGTTATACAAAACCAAACGCGGATTCTGCAACCGTCCGTTTTCCTTGTCGCGTGCCCGTGCCACCGACCAGCGTGCCCGATAGCGGTGTCCGTTCAAAGCCATGAAATCCACCTCTGCGAAACCGGATGCCGTTCCCCTTCGCAACAAGAAACGGGGGTCACTTTGAGACAGTTGTTCATTGCTGACATCCTGTAGCTTGACATTATTCTCTTTCGCCTGGTCGGTACGGGGCGTACGGGCAAACAAAGCCAGGCACATGGCATCCAAAAGTGTGGATTTTCCCGCTCCCGTCGGTCCGGAAATAGCGAAGATCCCAGCCGAGAGCAATGGTTCTACCGTAAAATCTATCTCAAAATCACCTTCCAGCGAGGCCAAGTTACGACCTCGTATCGCTAATATCTTCATAGGGAAACCTCTCGCATTACATCGTTAAACATCTTCTCCAACTCTTCCGGTAAATCTCCCCCGAAACGGTTCGTAAAGGTATGCCGGAGCATATCCAGCGGATCTATCTTCTGCAAATCCGTATAAGACAAAGGACGAGATTCTTCCTCTCCCTCTTTTTTAGGATAAGAAGGGATGATGGAAGTCAGGCGTACGGCCTTATCCGCCAGCGCCTCCTCCACCCGATGCCGGAAACCCGGATCAGGTTCCGTCAGGAGCACCTGTACTTCCAGATAAGGCCACAGGCTGCGGTCAGCCTCCTCTTCCGCCAACGGCAGAGCGGAAAGCTGTAAAAGGACTTCGGCTGGCGATGCCGGTTCTGCCGGGACCCGTTGCAAGGCGGTTCTGAGTGGGACGGGCACTGCTTCGAGCTCCGACAGGCATCCGTTTTCGAGGGTAAAGGCAACGACCTGATGCCGGTAATGCTGTTCGGAGAAAGACATCGGAAGCGGACTACCGGCATAGCGTACATGTTCACGTCCTCCAACCCGCTGCGCTTTGTGGATATGACCGAGAGCCGTATAAGCCAATCCCTCTTTAAAAGTATCGGCCGACACAGATTCAAGCCCCCCCATAATGGTCCGTTCGCTCCGGTCGTCTTCCGACAGTTCGGCTCCGGTCGCATGCAGATGTCCCATTGCAAGAAGCGCCTCGCCCGGTCGTCTTAGGCTGTCGGCATAATCGTACAGTTGGTGATACATCCGGGTAACGCCCTCCACATACGAATCTTTTCCTTCTTTAGCTGCGGGATAATCACCCTGACGGAGATAGGGGACAGCCAGACAGAGCGCTTCCCGTTTTCCTTCCTTATTATATAAAGGAATCAAAAGCGAATCGAAATCAATCTTGCACAAGTCCGTTCGCGGAACAACCCCGACAATCGACGTGTTCAGTTCTTCCAACAGAGGTATCGGCGCCTCCAGACGGGCAGCCGAATCATGATTGCCAGCGACAATCACAATCTGCAAATGCGGGTTACGCCGGTTCGCTTCCCGCAAAAACCGGTAGAAACGGCGTTGGGCGGCTGCCGACGGATTGGCTACATCGAAGACATCTCCCGCAATCAGCAAGACATCGGTCTGTCGCTGCGTCAAGGTATCGGTCAGCCACGCAAGAAATGCCTCATGCTCCTCATCACGGTCATAACCGAAAAAGGTTTGCCCCAGGTGCCAGTCGGCAGTATGTATTATTTTCAATGACATCGTCTCTTTGTTTTGTTTGCAAATTTATCAAACAATAGCATAAAAAAGCATGAAAGAGACGATAATTCCGCAACGCTAAAAAATCATTCGATGACAGCAAAAGGTATGTTTGCTGTGGAAACATATCCCGTATGATCGAGTACATAAACATACAGGCGATAATATCCGGGGGTATCGATAGAAATCCGGACATTGCCGGTCTCCGTAGTCCTTACCTTCCCAACGCGATCCGGGCGTGGTTCATAGGCGCCACCTGTTGCCGTGACTGTCGCTTCTTTCAATACTTCCCAGACGTATGTAAGCCGATCTCCTTCCTTGTCGGCGGCAATCACTTCCACATCAAAGCCGGTGTTGCTTTTCACTTTCGGTCCAAACGAAATGCCGTTAATCGTCAATTGTCCGACAACCGGAGCCGTCTGCTCCGGCTCTGTTCCGGTCCAGACACGTTCCATCGCTTCCACCATGGGCGTTTTTTCTCCGTTCAACGGTAAACCTTCGACCTTGTTTTCCACAAACATACTGAACCACGTCGGGGTACGTTCCTCCTTCTGCCCCCAAAGAAACACAAAAGATCCCAAGCAACGAGGGTTACCACCGATGGCTTTTTTATAGCGTGTTTCATAAACGATCCGCTTCTCTTCACTGGTCTGTTCGATCGGTGCGCCCCATTCTGTTTTCCGGGTTTCCCACCAGCCTGTCGGTCCCCATTCCGTGATGATGAAAGGGCCACGATAGGGAGAATCTTCGAAAAGTTTCCCCACCTCAAAGATGTTGCCATAGCTGTTTATCCCGACAAAGTCCAAAGACGGAGCATAGCGGGCGATCAATTCCAAAGCCTTCGGCTTATGTGAAATAACAGTAGCGACCAAGTGGTTGTGATCCACTTTCTTTATTTCTTTCGCCAATTCCTCCACAAAAGACCAGGATTCCGGTATATTCGCCTTGTCCAAATCGATTTCATTGCCAATTCCCCAGGCAAACAAAGCCGGATCATCCTTGAACGTCTCTGCCAACAAACGGACTTCTTCTAACTTTTTCCTTTTAAAATCATTATCGACATAGCGATCCGGATCTTTCGGCAATGCGATGCCTTGCATCAGATACATATGAGCGGCCCCGGCCTTTTCCAATGACCGGCGAATCGACTCCACGTCACCTCCCCAAGTCCTGAAAGCATTTGCACCGCAAGCACTCGCGACCTCCAACCGATTCGCACCGCCCACTCCTTTTATATAAAGGGGATTGCCGGCAACCGACAAAGACCACGCATCGCCCCGGCAAACGATCTTGACATACTCTTTTCCTGCACCTTCAAGACCATAGCCAAACATGCTATTTCCGAGCCACAAGGCCACCAGAAACACCCAACAGACCACTCTCTTCATATCGATGAATCTATTTCAGCACCTTGTCGATCCACGGCAGCACCCATTCTCCTTTAAAATAATGATTCTTCGGATCGACATTGACTATTTCGAAAAACACATCCCGGTTGATACCCTCCGGAACTTTCTCTATTTGTTTCCGGTCTTTAGGATCGGCAAACTTCTTATAATGATAGAACGTGAAGTTCTCCGGTTTACCGGCTATCCGATAGGCTTTGCCGATCAAGTCGAAATCGCGGTCAAGACCGCCTTCCGTACAAATAACGGGACGGGGAGCCAAAGCAGCAACCAGATCGGGGAAATCGAATTGCGTCAAAAAGCCCGGTATCAAATGCTCGATAGAGTTCGGGAAAGGACGTGCCCCTTTCGAATCAGGTTCTGTCATTACCAAAATTCTTTCAAGCGTACGGCACAAGAAATCATTGTAGACAAATGCATATATGGACGGATCCAAAGCGCCTAACACCATTAACGGTTCGGTCCCTAAAGAGAAACCGCTGACGATGATCCGCTCTTTATTCACAAAATCCTGTCCTTTCATCCAGTTCAAGACAATCCAATCCTGATAAGCGGTCAGTCCCAAATAACTCCATCCCATTTCGAGCAAGATACGGGATGTATTCAAATAGTCGAAATAACCATTGTCCGAAAGTTCGGCACAGGAGGTGTTATCCACCGCAACCGCCACCAATCCTTTCTTCACATAATGCAATGCCATAGCCCCTTTCTTCACTGGTTCGACAGGCTGCGAGGTCAACTCATAATCTCCTTCTGTTTCACCGGCCAGTCCCTCTTTACTTCCCCCAAATCCGGGTATACAAAGCACGCCGGGTGCTTTATGGGCGGCATCGACACCATCCGGGATCAACACCAGATAAGGGACGACACTGCCCGGCAACGGATAGGATTCCCATTTCTCAACCCGATAGCCATCCCGCTGAACCGTTTTGACACAAACCGGAGCCGGTACATCCGATTGTTCAGGAAAATGCATCAACTCTTTCATTGCTGTACGCAGGTTGGATTGCCACTCCTTAAACTCGGCAGGTGTAAATGACGGATCAAAGGCATAAGCCGGCTTTACTTGCTCCAACATGTATTGAACAGAACCTCTGGAACTCAGGAAACGCCCGTCTTTACGATTGGTAGTTATCTGAGCCTGCCCTATCACCGGCATCACAAACAAAAAAATCAACAGACTATTAATAAGTTTATTCATAACAAATCTTTTTATGAAGGCACGTCAAATGTTATTAACGACCACAGATGACACCTTCTATTGAAACAAACGAACGATCAAACCGAAATTAGAATCACGGAAAGAAGTCTCCCAAGGCGTCGTATCTGCCGGATCATTCCGCGACTGAAGCAGTCCTGCAGCCTTTTCTTTTTCTCCCCTATAGATAGCCGTACACCATTGTGCCACACGATTTTCAGGGAAATCTGTACTCCAAGCGGCAACCATACGATCCGCTTCCTGTACCTTCCCGGACTCACGCAGAGCCAATGCATTCAACAAATTACCGGAACCGAAATGAGAACGGGATGTTTTATATCCGGCCACAGCCGATAACAAAGCGGATGCTTTCCGACTATCTCCCAGCCCGGCTGCTGCTTTCGCTTCCAGATAATCTTCCAAACGACTATCGATCATATTGTCATAAGGTTTTCCAACCCCTAAGTTCTCCGGCCACTCCTTAGAGGCCTCCACGCTTTTCATTACCTGCTTATAGTTCTTGTGGCTCAACTGTTCCATTGCCTGATACAAATTAGCCTCGCGGTAAACCGCACGTCCCGCATACGAACCTTCATTCGGAAGGACCTGCATCTGGCTTAACAAAGAGACACAGGGACGATACTGACCTGTCTCACATAGTGCCTTCGCATATTTCAGACCGATATAGTAGTTCGACGGATACTTCTTCATGTATATCTTTCCTGTCTCAGCCGCCTTCTGCCACTGCCTATTGGCGACATAATAATTAATCAAGGCAAAACCTGTACGCCATGACATCCCGATCTGTTCCGCCTTTAACAGGTCAGCCAGCCGGGATTCGCCCTCTTTTAAAGAGGCCCGGCTTAAATAGAACGGTGCATAGTCCGTCTCGCCACAATTTGTCAATAACTCCAATGCTTTTGATTTATCCTGGTTTGCCCATCGGATCAAGGCTTCATAATAATCGATCTTCCAGTCCGGTTGCACCGTCTTCGCCCATGCCAGCGCATTCAAAGAAGAAGGACGGAAAGGAAAGACCATCGCCGGAGAAAGAGTTTCGGCTCGTTGCAACATCCTGCGGCTTTCATCCTCGTTGCCAGTCTGATGTAATAGATAAGCCTGCTTATAAAGGGCTATCGGATAGTCTCCCGCACATGACAGAAGAGACAGCGCCTCTTCCGTGCAACCGACCGATTCATACCATTCAGCCAGTTCCATATAAGTTTCAAAAGGCAGCTCGTTGCGAATCAAAGATTGAAGATCATCGATAGGATGTCCCGAACCTTCACCCTGGTAGAGCTGTTCAAAACGCGCCGCATGATACAAGGGAAGGTCTTCCAACAACGGATTGATAAGCGCTTTGGCTTCTTTCAACCGGCCTGTCTTACGATAGACTACCATTAAAACATGGTCGGCACTCAGATTCATCCGGTTGAACTCTTTACTCCTCAATGCATAATGTTCAGCCTTTGCCCAGTTCTTTTCGAGCAGGAACATCTCGGCTAATTTTTCGTATGCAGCGCTACGTACTTCCAATGAATAGGAAGCAATCGAAAAGCCGTCTTTGGCATCCGTATAATTCCCTAAGGCCTTGTTGCACAACCCATACAAATAGTTGACATTTCCTTCGTACGTGTTGATGCTTAACGCCGTTTTACAACGGGCAAGCGCTTCATCATAGCGTCCCTGGCGATAATACAAAGAGGCCAATTTAGTCAGTGCCGGCACGAAATAAGGATCTTTTTCGAGAGAGGCCAATAAAAACTTCTCTGCCTTGTCAAGTATTTTTTGATTCATCCATTGTTCTCCTTGCGTATAAAGACCATATGCCGAGTTCCAATCAAAATCAGCAGGCAGTTGTTTCGGGCGACTGGTGATGTTATCCGAAGGGACTTCCGAATAGACCAACAAATCCTCTCCTATCACAATTTTCAATTTACCGGCTGCAACGGCTTTGTTTAACGGGATAGAATCTTTCCATGTTTCCAAGACATCGCAATTCAATGGGACGGAATGTACTTCCTTTCCTCCTTCATATAGTTTTAATGTCGTAGACAATTTCTGCAAAGGAGAAAAATACAGTTTTAAAAAGCCATCTTCCCTCAACACATTAAGCGCTCCGATACGGCTCGCCTTTGAAACGCCTTTTATTCCTTTTACCGGAAACCAGTACTCAGTCCATTGATCGGTTGCTTGCGGCCCGAATGCCGTATGTTTATAAGGAGTAAAAGCGCTGTTGGAAGCCGGTTGGTTGTACATACGTCCCGATTGCAGTTCGATATACTGGCCGTCAGTATCCGTCAGCAGGTCTTCCCAAATGCCACCCTCGCGGGAAAGTCCCCACAGGAATATCTTCATCCCCAGTTTTTCGTCATAATCTGCATGATGGATAGAACCGAAATCTTTATCATGCCAGTAAGCGCCATAGAAATCGTTATACTTTCCTACGATATGGTAAGATTTAGAATTACCAAAGTCATTCTTTTCATACCAAGAGATGTCGCGCCCCTGTTCATCCAACGGGAAAGAATGGAGTTCTCCGCCATGTCCGATATAGTTGGTTCCCGGATAGCAAAACTCAGCATTTCCGGCTGCCGGATAACCGGCATTCATCCATTGGTAGTAAGGCTGGTCGATGGAAGAACTGTTATGCCAGGTCGTTGTCGTCGTAAAGTAAGCCTTATCTTTGGGCAGATTCACCTCTACAGTCCACAGCGTCCGGGTAACCAGTTCATAGGAAGAGACATAACAACTCACGCTTCCGTCCGGTTTCTGCCGGGTCACGTAGTCGACCGGCGTACTGGATGTCGGCGCATGGCCGATAATGCCGAAGTTAAACTCTATACCACCCGATGTCCAGGGACCACGCATGGCTATATCACGGAACTTCACGACATGGTTGTTGTAGATAAACTCCCTGCCGGTGGTTTTATCTACCGCTCCCCATATCTTTCCGCCTATTTCGGGGAAGAGAGTCAATTTTATATAATCGTTTTCAAGAGAGACAACTTTCCATTGCCGGTCGATCCCTTTAGCTGAAAAGCCATCGAAACGAAAATAGGGATAGAACAGATCGGAAGGGTCCGCCACCGGATCAGGATCAGAAAACGGATAGGTTTTAACCGTCTCTACTGTCTCGGTCACAACCGCTTGTTGCGCAACCAAGGGTTGCAACAACGAGGTCGCACAAAGAAGGATGAAAATCTTTTTCATGGCAGTTCGTTTATCTGGACAATAATCAACAAACCTTTGCCTTTCGGGACAACAATCTCATCGCCGGGTTTCCAGTTGCCTTCTTGTTGGAAATTCTCAATAGCCGGAGCATGCAATGTCACTTTTGATGGATCGAGACCCAGTTTGGCCCAGTCTACAGAAAGCTTCACCTTGGCATCCGAATCTTCCCATGTAGCCAACGAGATCAACGCCTTATCGCCCTTATGGCTGTATACAGTCGCCAACGTCTTTTCGCTACCTGTCTTCACCGGATTATCTTTCACCCAATAACCGATCATTTCACTATTCTGCATACCGAAAGAATCCCACAGTTTCCACAGAGGTCCGTTGTCCACACGAGGACTTCGTCCCGTCATGCCATACAGCATGCCGCGCCACGGATTACCTCCGCCTTCCAGCATCTCGCCCATAAGGCCATATGGAATACCTGAAACTTCAATCAACCAGAACTCGGGCGGGAAATCATAATTGAAATATTCACCGAACCACAGACGGTCGAGATATGGGAAATGTTCCAGATACAAATTGGCGCTATTGGCAAAACCATCTTTCGGATTATACTGGTTGGCTGAATGCAAGTCAATCATCGCCCCCGGATTCGTGCGGTTCATCACCTTGCGGATACGCTTCATTGTCATCCGGTCGAAAGCCAAGTCGTCAATATACAGCCCATCAATACCGACATTCTTCACCAACCAGTCGAGCCCTTCCAGATAATAATTATGCCAACGGGAAACCCCGCTGTTCACAATCGCCGCATCTTTCAATCCGGGCACAAACCAAGCTCCGATATAATTCTGGTCCAAATGCTCTTGCAGCCAGGAGAAGCCGCCACCGGGACCTTCCGAGAATATCTCATTACCCAAGCTACGCAAAGCGAACATTTCCACGCAACTGTTAGACAGTTCGCGAACGGTGTTGTAAATCTTCACCTTCATGTTGCGGGCATGAGCTCCATCAATATAAGCCTTCATCTCCTTCGTCCGCAGGAACGGGTAGTTGATAAACGGATTGATAGCATTGGCATGATGGATATTGATGACATTGGCTCCACGCTTTTGTATGCCATCGAGAAACTCATAGCTATGATAATAACGTTCACGCCATTGTTTATCCGTATCGATCGGGCGGAACGGAGTCAAAGCCAAATTGAAATAGTAATACAAGCGGTCTCCCTTTTTCACCGTACGCTTACCGGAATAGGCGTTGATACGCGTCCCGTCAGCAGCTTTCCGGATATCAATACCTCCATTTCCTGCATTACACCAAGACTCCGGCATATGAAGCGGTTTCTGATGATAGAAATTGGTATTCAGCGGACGTTCGTACTTATTGTCATACAGACGAATCTGGATACCGGCATTGACATCGCCCACCCAAACTGCATCCTGGTTTTTCTCTACATCCCATTTCCAACGGAGATTATCCGGGCAGAAACCACCCTTTTCTCCCAAACCCATCATATAATGTCCGACACCGGAGGCTAAATGTGTCCGCAGCGCCACATCTTCCACGGAAGCATCTTCGCGGGCTACCAGTGTCACTTTATATTCTATATTTCCATCCGATTCCATCTCTCCTTCCAGGTCCATCAGGAAACGGCTGTTCTGATTGAGAGCTTTCCAAGCTATTGCACCTTGTTTATGTTTGGTGATTTCAAAATTCAAGTTTTCCCACACACCGCCATCGGCAGCCAACTCCATTGGGGCAGCCAAGACACTACGCCCATTCGTATCGATACCGGTCATCGTTTCTTTGAAATAGCTGGTAATATGTTCCGGCAGACCTAAGTCAGAGAGTTTGACCTCACGTCCCAGACAACTGATCGTTTTGTCCTTCATCACCAGCGGTGTATAAGGAGCAATCACTTCATCGTCAAAGCCGATCTGCGAGTTCAGCCAGCGCAGGCGGGAATGGCGCCAAGGTTCGTTATCGCCATGATTAGCTATCACATTTTCCGAGACAGTCAAAGAAACCTGTACGGCCTTACTTTCGGCGTTGGCAGCTGAGACAGTGACCGTTCCCTGATAGGTTCCGGCAGAGAGATGTTCCGGCAATTGCGTTCCGATCCACAAAGCCTGCACTTTCCCTTTTTCCACAGAGCAGTTCTTTTCAAAAACAGTGCCAGTCACATCCGTTCCCTCCGTATTGAAACAGGTAAACGAAGAAGCAGGTATCTGCTCTCCGGTCGCTTTATTCGTAAGGGCGGAAAAATCGACATGCAGCTTCTCTACATTCGAACGAGCGGCCCAGACACCGAACTGGAAAACATAATATTCTCCCTTATCGGCTTGTCCGTCAAAGAAATCATGCCGGTTGTCGGCAATCCATTTATAAGGAATATCCGTTGTCATACGGATGGGGTATTTGCGGTCTTCCGTAAAGAGAATATATTTCTCTCCGGGACGTTCTTTCAATAATTGCGCTGTCTCTTTCGATGTCGCGATCACCTCCATCGGATAGAAACTGTTCATCTCATTGATTGCCTGGAACTGTACGACTTTAGCGGCCGGAAGAGCGGGAGCTTTCTTTCCGGACAGTTTATTTTTCTTTATCCAGTCAGCCGAAGCCGTATTTTCAAAAGCAGGGTAATTGACGGTCGGATAATAAGGACTACCGCTCATTACATTCTTCAGATAATAGATATAATATTCTCCGGGGACAGTCTGAGGTTGGAAAACGACCTCTCCCCGTTCACGGTCGATAGCGAAACGACATACATTCGTGACACGTTCACCCGTTGCAGCATCTACAACAATCAGATTCTTCGCTTCCGGATCCAGATCACGGCGCCGCCATTCGATCGTAGCCAATACGGCATCGGCCGGTTTATCAACAGCGACGACAACCCGATGGTTTCCCAACGAATCGGCATTCCATGTACCCACCCCATAAAGAGCGTCTGTGGGTACATCCTGTGCCTGTAAGCCGGTAAAAGCAAACAGGCTGAAGAGTGTAAATAATAATTGTTTCATGTGGACTATTTTTTATCTTTAATAATGCTTTATACGATTGATTAATTCATCTTGCGGACGTCTTTTCGCCAAGTCGGCGGGATCAGCCTCGCGAATAAAATCATTCTTCAGACGAATATTCTCTTCATTAAAATAAGCGATTTCCTCATCGGAGAAGCTATCTCTGAGTAAATCTGCCGGCGTACATAAAGAATACCCCAGTTGCTGCAACATATCTCCTGCGACGGATTCAAATATAGCAATATCTTCTGAAGATAATTCACGCAGAAATTTTTTTGTGTTGTCTTTCAGAATCGGTTTGGTTACATTTGCCCACATTTTGCCAGCTACCGCTGTATTTTCAGACTCCCGGCTTTTATAATAATCCATCACCTTGTCAGAATAAGGAAGATGTAGAAAACCACAAAGCCGCCGCATGACTTTTTCCGGATCGGCAATAAGCGATTCGTAATTCAGCATAAAGAAATGATCAGCTGCCGTTCTGTCTTTCAAACGAAGGGCTGCCTCCTGGTCCTTTTTCCAATTTTCAGCCAATGCATAAATATGTTTCTCTCCGACAATAGCCTTTTTGAACGAAAGGGCCACATCACGGCCATCCCTGTATAGATAGATATAATAAGGACGGATTCCTGTAGATTCGATACCTTCTGCATATAGCATATTTTTCATGCTTTTACAAAGCCAGAAAGAAGCTCCGGCCTGACGGGCTGCCGATTCATAAATCACCCTGAACAACTCATATAACGTCTGTTGCCTGCAAGAAGCCACCACTTCGTCCGTACGAATGGCAATGCCCTCCCAAGGCACCGGATTCACCGTAACCAACTCGCATACATCCTGTGCCAACCGATAAAAATTAGACCGATCCGCCAAATCGCCATACTTGGGAAGCAACGGCAAGAAACGTTGGAGAATATGGGGAGGATGGGGAGCAACAATCTCCCGGATTCCGTCCAACATTACGCGCAACAGATTGGAACCGGATCGTTGGGTTCCTATCATTTGTATACCTTGTATTGTATTCATAGAATTAGAATATGATAAAGCCCGCCACGCCTGCTCCGATGATCAGGTAAACCGGACTGATTGTGTATTTTAGTGAAATAAAAAATGTAACCAGGAAAATAAGAGCCGAAACGATCGACGGCGCAATCGTTTGCCCGATCGTAACGGCCGAAGCAAAGATCATACCGATAACAGCAGCCCGTACGCCTTTCATGGCCGCTTTTACGATCAATGACTGATTCAGTATCTTGACAAAACGGGATAGCAGCACGGTTAATACAGCCGGCGGAGTAAACATTGCTAAAGTTGCCAACAACGCCCCCGTGACACCTGCCACTTTATACCCGATGAAAGTTGCTGTAATGAATATCGGCCCGGGAGTTATCTGCCCGATCGCTATCCCATCGGCAAACTCAGCCGAGGTCAACCAGTTCAAATTCTCCACGAACAACTCATGCAAAGCCGGGATAACGACATATCCCCCGCCAAACAAAGTCAGGCTGATACCGGAAAAGGCCGATATAATCTGAATGCTTTCCGGAGCGCCCGGATATTGTCCTCCCCAAAGTAATATACAGAGTAATAGTAAAAGAACGATTCCGGAAGTTATCAACTGCCTGCGTCCCGTCTGTATCTTTCCATCAGAAACAAGACCTTGCCCCACAGGCTGGCGAAACAGGAAACAGCCGGCTATTCCACTGCTGAAAATCAACAGAAAAGTAACGGCAAAGCCCCCGATAAAAATCAACGACAAAGCCGCCAGCAAACAAATGACCCATTGGGCAGGCAATTTGATAGTCTTCCGTGTCATCCCAATCGCGACCGTAACGATCAAAGCTGTTATAGCGGGTGTGATCCCGCTGAATACATTCTTTACCGCCGGTATATTTCCGTAAGAGAAATACAACCACGAAAGGAATATGACCAGTAAGAATGCAGGAATGATGATTCCGGCAAAAGCGGCAATTGCCCCCGGTATGCCCCTTAAATGGTATCCTACATAAGCAATCGTATTGACGGCTACCGGTCCGGGCAAAACGGAAGTCAGAGAAATTCCATCCAGCAGATCTTCTTCTTTCAGTTTCTTGTCAACTTCCACCAATTGCTTTTGTACAATAGCAACCAGTGACATATAGCCGCCAAATGCGGTAGCACCCAGTTTCAGGAATGTAAAGAAAATATAGGAAAGTGATGTGGATCCCATATTATTTGATTTCTTTAAAGTATTTATCCCAGGTTTCCTTCGGAACATATACCGCCCGATAAGGAGCGAAATGTAAAACACTCTCCCAAAGAACCTTACCATCCTTATCCGTAACCATCACCGAACCTGTCTTCGAACTGCATTGCAGCAAATTCCCATTCGGCAACATAGAAGCATTTCCCATACGGGAAGTATATCTATCGGCAGGCAATAAAGCATTGACCGTTGTCTCGGCCGTACGTTTTTCTTCATCCAACCGAAAAGCCTTGCCACCGGAACGTTGGTTATGCAAGCCATTATCGAAAAGCATCAAATCGCCGTTTTCCATAATATAAGGCGAATGCTGGAAAGAGAAATAAGCCGTTGTGTCCATTTTAAAATCTCCGTCCCGTCCAAAACGCCAGACCAGTTTGCCACTTTCGGCATCCACCTTCCATATCTGGTCTTCAATAGGAACCGACAACAGATAATTACCGTCTTTATCAAAGCAAAGCCCGTTGATATGGAAACGGTCGTACCGATATTCCCCGATATGCGGATCTTTCTCTATATCCCATACATTCCAAACAGACCATGTCTTCAACACTTTTCCTAAGGTATCGATCACCATAATGCCATCACCGCCCAATGTATCCGTCTCCATTTTTCCATTGACCGGAATTGCCGCCACTTTTTTCGGACGGAACAGTGTATGTATGTTGTGGTCTTCATCCATCAATATTTCATGATGGATCACCTGAAGATCTTTTTCCTTTTCTACTTTATCCAAATCGAGGCGCCACATCGTTTCCCCTGTCAACGACACTTCAACCAATCCGGTCCCACCGGCAAATCCGATTGAACCGCGGCGCATCGGTTTTTTATGTTCTTCGTTACGTACTTGTTCCGGGGTCATAGTATAATCATCTATAACATCTTTCACAAACGGACGAAGCATTGCCAAGAATGTCCCCCGCGGAGTCAGAGAAGCAGCACGTACGCCAATATCTTCAACCTGCCAGTACCAACGAACCTCTCCTTCGTTGTCGATCAACATCATATAGCCCGGCAGACGGCCGAAACAGACTAATATCATCCCATCTCCCAATGCCTCCGTATCATGAGGATGTCCTTCATTAAACCAATGGTTCACCAGCCAAGGAGATTGTTCACGGGTCTTAAAAGTCAATTCTTTTGATTTTTGTTTAAATAGATTATCGATAACCACACGATAAGTATATTCGGTATTGGCCTTTAAAAGTAACAAATCCAGATGATGAAGCGTATCTGCCGGAGAAGTACGGGTCCGATAAGACTTTCCGGTCTCTTTTTCCGTATATTCAATATAAACAGGAGCAGGCTTGGCTATCGAAATATCCACCCGGTTATACATGGCCGTATTACGGGGTGAAGTCAGGGTTATCGATCTCAATGCATTTTTTTCAATCCATATAAAAATAGCTGACAACAGACAGCAGCAGGCAACAACAATTCCTATCAAACGCTTCATATCGATCTTATGTATTAATTGAATATAAAAGAAGGAAAGAAGGCATGCCAAAACACACCCTCTTTCCTTAAAAAAATTATTTATTTAGGTAACCGTGAAGGATTTTCTGCTGCCAAATTCGGATTCAATTGGGCATCATTCAACGGATACGGGAAATACCGCAAAGCAGAAGTTACATTTGTCGGCTGGGAGATACCCAGTTTCTTTAAATGTGCATTTACGATTTCCTCATATTTTCCAAAACGGATCAAGTCCGCACGACGCTGGAATTCAAATACAAGCTCATAACCACGTTCTTTAAGAATAGCATCGTTCATGGCTTCTTTCGTCGTAGGAGCCGGGAAACGGTCATGTTTGCCATATTCCGGTGCACCGGCACGAGCACGAATCTGATTCAGGTAAGGAAGAGCCGCAGCCGGACCATTCAAATTATTCTCGATTTCAGCCTTGCAAAGGATAACATCCGACAAACGGAATATACAAATGGTACGTCCATCATAATAAGCATCCGAAATCATATCGTATGTATATTTCATGGTAGCCACGTTTTGCATATACTTTGTCGTATCATTCGGAACAACCGTCACACCCTCCTCCGGAACCATGTAATGAAAACCGTAGCTAGATTGGTCATCGCGTTTTGCATCTCCCGTATAATCATAATAGAAGAATTCACGACGCGGGTCTTCTTTGTCATAACTGCGCCAAAACGGAAGAGATACGCCATAATACTGCCAACGTCCCGGTACATCCGGATGATCCGACGGACCAAAGTGACAGGCAATTTCGGCAGCATTCTGACCCGTTTCATGCAATAATGCAAAAATCATCTCCTTTCCATATTTGTTGTTTTCCGACCATACATATTTGAAATCGCTTTCCAATTCATACTGGCCACTGTTCAACACCATGTCGATATATGTTTTTGCATTTGCATAATCATGGTTACGCAAGTATATCTTTCCCAGCAAAGTAGCAGCTGCACCACTCGTGGCACGAGCCAGGTCCTGGCCACTCCAACTTGCCGGCAAAAGGTTGATACATTCTTTCAAATCAGAAATCAAAGCAGCTTCAATATCGGCTACCGGAGTCAATGCCGCATCATTCATGGTAAACGGATTCTTCACCAATGAAGTGATAAAAGGAACCGGACCCCATGCATCCGTCAAATCACGATAAGCCATTGCCCGCAAGAATTTGGCCTGTCCTTTTACCAGATTCTTCTTTTCTTCCGACATGTTGACAGCATCTACATTATCCAGAATCGTATTGGCATTCGATATCACATTGTACATATCCCGCCAGTTGTTGCTGAAATAACGGTTGCTGGCATCATACGTCATGTTACTCAGTTTAGTCGGGTCGCCGGCTGCTGTAGAATAACCCATATCGGTAGCATAATCGGTAATCATAATCATATAACCACCATAATACAACCAAGAATCACCCGGATAAGGATTCATATCCGAATATAAACCCACTACGGCAGCTTCAATATCCGACTCTGTTCCATAAGCATTCGCCGTCGTCAAATTACTATATATTTCAGGATCCAGATCGGTACAAGCCGAAAACAATCCCATCGTAACCAGACCTAATAAATATTTCTTACAATTCATTTTCAAATTCTCCTTTTCATTAGAATGTAATATTCAAACCTACCGTATAAGTACGCATAGCCGGATAAGCATTGAAGTCCATACCAGCACCAGCATTTGCCGTTTGTTGGCTTCCTCCTGATTGAGCAGCCTCGTTAGCTTTCGTATCCACTTCCGGATCCCAACCGGAATAACCAGTGATTGTAAACAAGTTCTCGGCAGAGAAATATACCCGGCAAGAACTTACCACTTTTTTAAACGGAATCGTATAACCCAATGTCAAATTCTTCAGACGGAGGAATGAAGCATCTTCAACGAAATGATCGTTCACATATCCACCGTACTGTGAGTAGTAGAAACCGTTACGCGGAATATCCGTATTCGTGTTTGAAGGTGTCCAACGGTTCAATGCATCAGTCGTACGTTTCCATTCCAAGTTCATACGAGTCATGTTCAACAAATCATTACCAATAGATCCCTGGAAGAAAATAGACAAGTCAAATCCTTTCCATGCGAAATTGTTGGTCAAACCAAAAATCAAATCAGGATTGGCATTACCAATAATCGTACGGTCATCAGCATCGATCTTACCATCGTTATTGATATCTTCGAATTTCGGATCACCCGGTTTTGAATTGGGCTGTGGAGCGTATGTTTCTCCTTCCTGCAGAACACCGATATATTTCCATCCATACAAAGATCCGAGAGGTTCTCCCTCGCGCACAATAGCATAAGCATTTTCCGATACCGTACCGACCGGTTTAGCTGAAGTGATACGTATATCGCCGCTACTACCCAAATCCAACACCTTGTTCCGGTTGAGTGCCAAATTGAACTTCGTATCCCATGTGAAAGCACCCGTCAGATTATGAGAAGTGATATCCAATTCAAAACCTCGGTTCGAGATCTCACCGATATTCTGCTGTCCGGAAGTAAAACCAGTATAATAAGGCAAGGAAACTTTCAGCAACAAATCTTTTGTTTTCTTCCAGTAACCATCCAACGTAACAGACAAACGGTTATTGAAGAAGCCCATATCGAAACCGACATTATACTGGGTTGTCGTTTCCCACTTCAAACTGGCATTTTCCGGACTACTCTGGCTCAGGTGTGTACCCGGCGTATTGCTTGAGCCGTCCAGTGTGATATGGTTGGTGGAAACCAATGCATAGGAAGCATAGTCACCGATACGTTCGTTACCCGTGACACCATAACCGGCACGTACTTTCAAGTTGCTGAAAACGCCCCAGTTCTTCACAAACTCTTCTTCACTGGCACGCCATGCCAAAGATCCTGATGGGAATGTTCCCCAATGATTGTTCGATCCAAATCGAGAAGAACCATCACGACGAACCGTTACCGTTGCCAAATATTTATCATTGAACGTATAATTCACACGGCCGAAGAATGAAGCCAAAAGATTCTCGGTCTTGGCCGAAGAGATTCCTTTAATAGAAGCGGCACCCAAATTGTTCCATTGGAACAGGTCTGTCGAGAAACCTTTTCCGCTTGCAGAACGAGATTCAGCACTGTATTTTTCATACGAATATCCCAACATCACATTCAAGTCGTGTACGCTGTTAAAGGTCTTCATATAATTCAATATGCCTTCAAACACCTGCCGGGTTGCTCTGAAATCATACGTAGAAGCCACACCTCCTTCTATTTCCCCAGCATAAGTAGTAGATTGGGGCAAATAAGAGCCTTTGAAATTATGTAACATTTCGACACCAGCCGTAGCTTTAGCTGTAAATCCGTCAAACGGATGAAGTTCGAGAAAAGCTGTTCCGTTGAACTTGTCATTCACGACTTCTTTCTTACGTTCCAGCAAATTGGCCAGCGGGTTATCTCCACGTCCACCAGGAACACGTCCGTATGAACCGTCATCATTGTAAGGCTTTACCGTCGGATCGTAGCCCATCACACTCAACATTACGTTCTCGCCCAAAATATTACCACTATAAGATTGAGCGTTCGAACGTTCACGGTGAGCATACATCGTTGCACCGGCTTTAATGAAATCATTGATGGTTTGATCGACATTTACACGTCCGGAAATACGGTTAAAATCCGTATTCTTCAAAACACCTTCTTGTTTATAATATCCCAAGCTGGTCAAAACTTTTGTCTTTTCAGAACCGCCACGGAACTGAATGTTATGATCCTGCACCAATGCGAGCCGTGTACAAACATCCAGCCAGTCGGTATCTACCGTAGACTGTAATTGAGACGGCGTATAAGCTCCGTTCGGATTACCTTCCTGACCGGCGATCTCCTGATACAACGCATTTTGCAAATTCATATAATCCTTTGCATTGATGAACTCAAACGGATTATCCACCTTCTGGGCTCCCAGGTAGCCACTGTAAGAAATTTTATTTTCGCCTGCTTTTCCTCGTTTTGTTGTAATCAACACAACGCCATTCGCACCACGTGCACCATAAATAGCTGTGGCCGATGCGTCTTTCAGGATCTGCATGGATTCTATATCATTCGGGTTCAAGTTCAAACCTTCGGAAGAAGGGAAACCATCCACCACATAAAGAGGTTCGTTGGTAGACGAAATTGAGTTGTTACCACGGACACGTACCGAAATGGTACCACCCGGCGCTTTTGAACTTTGCGATACCTGCACACCGGCTGTTTTACCTTGCAACGCCTGAGCTGCGTTGCTCACCGTACCACCCAACACCATATCGTCAGCCGATACAGTAGAAATAGCACCCGTCAAATCTTTTTTCTTCACATAACCGTAACCGATCGCTACAACCTCATTCAGACCGATTGCTTCTTCATCCAAGCTGATGTTCAACACAGACTGGCTACCAACCTTAATTTCTTTCGTTGTATAACCGATAAAAGAAACAACCAGTGTTGCATTATTAGGAACATCCAAGGTATACTTACCGTCCATATCGGTACTTGTACCATTCGTCGTTCCTTTCTGCACGACATTTGCACCCGGTATAGGTTCACCGGCACTGTCCGTTACTACACCCGACACCTTTTTAGACTGCTGGGTGATCATAACACTTTCATTATTTGCTTTCGTCGCATCCACTCCACTTGGAATAGCGTACGAAGAAACGATGGAAGATATACATAATCCAGCTATAAGACCGGATCTTGACAATACCTTCCGCGTCTGAGAATCTGCTACGATTGCAGCAAGATTGTTTTTCAGTAAAGCGCTGTTCATAAATTTGAATTATTAGATTTATATCTGCATTACAATTGCATTCCTTTTTACAATAATTTTGTCAGAAAACTAACAATTGATCCAAACTCTGTAAGAGCCTAATCAAAATATTTGCACAAAAATACAATTATATTTGATAATTCACAAAAACAGACGCATATTTCTTGCTTTTTTTATAAAAGGACTCAAGAGAAACTAAAATATAAGCAAAACAGTCGTTTATTTTCTTCATAAAGTTAAATTTAATTCTTATACGGCCTATGACACGGTAAACATAAACAGGGCGACGATATGTAGACGATTTTGTCGCCGGATATAACTACTTATCGGGTCGTTACCGGCCTTCTTCTAAATTATTGCCTATCTTTGTGCCGTCAATAAACAGAGGGAAACTTATGAATTGGTTACAAGAGGCCTTTTTAGAACCTACGATGGTTCAGGCGGTTATCATTATTTCACTGGTCTCTGCACTCGGATTGTATTTGGGGCGGATCAAGATATTCGGTATATCACTGGGTATTACATTCGTATTCTTTGCAGGTATCCTGGCAGGGCATTTAGGGATTGTCGTAAATAAAGACATGCTTTATTTCGCACAAAGTTTCGGTCTGATCCTTTTCGTCTACGCATTAGGATTACAGGTAGGACCCGGTTTTTTCTCTTCGCTGAAAAAGGGAGGCGTAGCTATGAACATGATGGGGCTGGGCGTTATTGTACTCGGACTGGCTATGACGGTCGGACTGCACTGGACAACAGGAGTTTCCCTTTCCAATATGGTCGGTTTGCTTTGTGGGGCCGTCACCAACACGCCTGCATTAGGAGCTGCCCAACAAGCTTTGTTGCAGATAGATCCATCCAACACCAAAGGGGTGACAGACATGGCATTGGCGTGTGCCGTCACTTATCCGCTCGGTGTGGTGGGCGTGATCTTGGCGATTATCATCCTGAGAGCCTTGTTTGCCGACAAGAAACCTAAAGACCAGAGAGAACAGCGCGATACGACTACCTATGTCGCCGAATTCCAGGTTAGTAATCCGGCCATCTACGAGAAAAGCATCAAGGATGTGATGAAGCTGACAGACAAACATTTCGTTATCTCCCGCGTATGGAGAAACGGGAAGGTAAGCATTCCGACTTCAGACACCTTGCTCCACGAACATGACCACCTTTTGATCATCTCCGTCAAATCGGATGTCGAAAATATTAAAGTCCTCTTTGGCGAACAGGAAAATGTCGACTGGAATAAGGCGGATATCGATTGGAATGCCATCGACAGCCAACTGATCTCCCGCCGCATCGCGGTGACCCGTAACCGAGTGAACGGTGTAAAACTGGGTTCCCTCCGCCTCCGCAACCTCTACGGTATCAATATTACGCGTGTGAACCGTGCCGGTATAGACCTGCTGGCCTCTCCCGACCTGCGCCTGCAAATCGGCGACCGGCTGACAATCGTCGGAGAAGCAAACTCGGTGAACACGGTCGGAAAGATTTTAGGTGACGAGATCAAACGGTTAAAAAACCCGAACCTGTTGGCTGTCTTTATCGGTATCTCACTGGGCATGCTGTTAGGGGCGTTGCCGATCACGCTGCCGGGGATGAGCACGCCGGTCAAATTGGGGATTGCCGGAGGCCCGATCATTGTCGGGATCCTAATGGGAGCATTCGGTCCACGTTTCCATCTGACAACCTACACGACGATGAGCGCCAACCTGATGCTCCGTCAATTGGGAATCATTATTTACTTGGCGGGATTAGGAATCGATTCGGGGGCACATTTCTTCGAAACGGTTTTCCGGGCTGAAGGGTTGCTTTGGGTCGGGCTGGGATTCCTGCTGACGATCGTGCCGGTACTGATCATCGGTTTTGTGGCTTCGCAATTCTTCAAACTCGACTATGCGCATAATGTAGGGATGCTTTGCGGAAGCATGGCAAACCCGATGGCTTTAAGCTATGCCAACACGACTGTCGATGGCGACGAGCCTTCCGTTTCTTATGCCACCGTCTATCCGCTTTCAATGTTTATCCGTGTAATCTCGGCGCAGTTGGTACTGATGTTATTTACCTGATCAGGCTTTGGAGCACCTGACCAGAACCTTTTTCCCATCCGAAAGAGTGGTTGCAAAAAGAAAGACAGGACCACCGTCGGCTATCTTCGTCCGCTTGCGCAGTTCTTCTACTGAAAGGGGAAAATTGCGCACGGTTATATTTGCCTGAGGAAGTGTTTTCGAAAGCCCTTTACAGAGTTTCCCTGTAAAAGGCAGTATTTCGTCTACCCGGAATCTACGACCGGGGAATCCGGAAACCAACTGGTCCGAAGTATATAAATGGCTGCTCACCTGCAACTTCTTTACTCCCATCCGGACAGCTATCTGCTTAAATGCTCCGGCTTTTAAAACCGAGACATTCGGTTCATACAAATATGCACCGACCCGTTCGGCCAAGATCAGTCCGGCATTACGCTCCTCCTCCATTGTAAAAAGAAAAGATTGCACCCCGTTCGTCCCGAAATTGATGCACCGGATCGACGGCTGTCTGCCTTCCGCCCCGCGTTCCGTCACGAAAAGCAGTTCTTTGCATTCGTTTTTCACAGAAAGGACATGTACGGACGTCGTCCCCGGCAGCAGCTCCAAAGTCATTTGTATATCGGCCATCGGAGAGAGTTTTGCAATGACACGCGGAGAACGTTTCAAAAGTTCCGGCAACAATCCGGGCAGGTCAGGTTCGCAATCCTGCAAGGCGAAAACCCGTTTGTTGGATTCGCCTCGACGTGCAGGATCGATATAGAAGGCATCGACCACCGGAAGAGCTTCGACAAATTGAGTGATATCGCCATTTACAACCGTTATATTACCGGCTCCCAAGACGGAAAAATTATATTCCGCAGCTTCACAATAAGCAGGGAAACGCTCTATGTAAGTCAAATGTTTTGCCTTACGGGAAAGAAAATAGCTATCGATTCCCAAGCCTCCCGTCAAGTCACAGACAGTCCAGTCTTCGCCAACCAGTTCTTGCTTATAGGCAGCCGTTTGTTCGGAAGAACATTGTTCTGCCGCAATCTTTGAGGGGAAGGCCAGTCGCTCGTTCTCATACCACGAAGGCAATTTCTCCCGAATCTGCCTCCGGGCCGCAATCTGATCGACCAAAAAAGGGATATCCATTCCGGGGTACTTAGCGGCGGAAAGTAACAGACGAGCCAAATCATCTGCTGCATGTTCTTTAATAAACTGTATTTGTGATGTTGTTAAAAACATATAGACAACAACTATAGAGTTAAAAGATCGAATTGATTAAGTATATAGCATGATAAAGATACCGTTTATTTCCCAACCGGCAAATCTTTTCAGAACAAACAACGCATTTCCATCTTCCGCCTTTCCACTTATTCCCCATATAACACGACATCGGTTATCCAGGCAAAGAGATTGGCTATCAATTTAGAAGCATCATTATTTATCTCTCCTGTAGTGTTATTTATCCGGTTATCACTTGTACCTCCTGTTCCGGACAAAGAGTTACCCAAATCCGTATCTCCGATATAAACGATCCGTCTCGAATAGTCTACACCTAACACGATCCCTCCAGCCTTCCCTGTCAAAATCGGAGTGATTCCTTTCGCCGACTCGGTGTTCAAAAGTATTTCACCATGATAGGCATCGTAGTTACGAAATGAGAAACCCGGAGAGACCGGAGTATAAGATCCGCTTGTAAAAGGTCCGGTAGAAGTGAAGTAGCTATTATCCACGCTTGACGGAGCGACAGCAAACTCACCATTATTGGCGGTCAAATATTTTATATCGCTATTTCCTCCTAAAAGTTCATCGATCAGATATTTACTTACATCCGTGGCATCATAAGAGGCAATCAGCACACGGTTCTTCTTCGCCTTCAACCAATCATGTACTTTCTTCGCATCTTCATTTCCGAAATAAGCATTACCCATATAATGGACATATACGACATCAAAAGCCGCAAAAAGGGCATCTGTCAATCTATTATTATTTGTATTGGACCGTATCAGATTATACCCTCCACAAATGACATTCCCGTCCGGACCGAAATTATTCCGATTATCCAATATGCCTCTTATACCTCCTGCACGTCCGTCAGGAGAAACCGAAGCGACAAGATTAGTGCCCAAATTACCTAAGCCGGCATTAAATGTCAACAAATTGATTACCGTATTGGCTGCCACACTATATTTTTGCCGGACCGTCACCAAGATTTTCCACCGATGGGCAGTAATGACAAAACGCCGGACCGGACCGGCATCACCAGACATATTATCCTGTAAGGCCGTTACAATCAACCGACTGCCGTCCGGATTCTTTTCTACGGTAAAATAATCATCTGATAATGATTGTTCCTCACTTCCTATCGGCAAGCCATTGGCATCCGCCCACTGAAGCGTATAGTCGGTCAAGTCGGTAAACACATCTATGACTGCATTAGAACCAGCCTTGTTATTCAATACGATTTCGCGGGAAGAAACACCGAAATGATGTTCTCCGTCAAAAGACATATCTATCGTATTATCATCCCATTGTTGCACTTCCACCATAATATGTGCAGACCGGTTATTCGCAGCATCGTCAGGATTGTCCCATCCGGGAGCGGAAACCTTTTTTACATTAAATATATATTTATGATTACGCAGGATTTGCCCAAAAGAGTTTTCCTTGTTATCCGGGTCAAAATCCATACGATAATAACTCATCTTGTCGCTTCCATTATAGTAGCCACCGACGACGACACACGTGGCATTGCTTACCCGGTCGCTTTCGGCCGGAGAACTCGCCTCCGGCAAATAAAGTTGTGCGGAAAATTCATTTCCATCCTCCTCGGCAACAGAAAACATACGGCTGTTCACATTTGCCGTACTTTCGTCAGGGACACTCGGAGTTGTCACTTTCACAGAGCCCGCTTCATCAGGAATCACCTGCAACGAACTATTGGCACGATATGCTTTTACTCCCGCCAGTCTGAAATTCATAGCTTCGGTAGCGATAACATCCACACGGGCTATGGAGCGTAACATCTTTATTCCTGTGATTTCTTGTTTTTCCGTCGATGACAGTCCGGCAGGGAACTCATATTCGCCATACATCGGGAAATTGGATACCAGATTATCAAACTGCCGATTTATTTTCTTTTTCACGACATCTTTACTATCACCCGACGACGGTTCATTGGATATAACCGCTTCGTCTGTATTTGCCAAAATAAGCAATTCCACAGGCAAAGGACTCGCTTTCAAAAGAGCAGTGAATGTTGTCTGTTCCGTATTGCTATTGATAGATATGCCTGGCACCCGGTACCGGTATTTCCGATCTTCAAACACCAACACCTGGACTTCACTAATCAAAGACTCATGAATGGGTTGTCCAATCCCGGCTTTTGTCTTAGAATAACCTGTAGAAAAGGGAATCGTTATGACCATTCTCACTTTTATACCATCACCTGCATCATTTCCGGCAGGTATCTCTACCTCGTCATTACAGGATATAAAAAAGAGAATAACGGCCAGGATGGATATAAATTTTCTCATGATGCGTTTTTCCGATAAAACATGAATCATCGTCCTTTTGTTTCATTAATCTAACTCATTGTTTTTTAAAGAATATCCATTTTCCTTAAAAACGTAACCATTTGGACCGAACGGATGTTTTCATAGGACAATCGGATTAAACCGGATAAATAAAAAAGCAATATAAGTATTCACTAAAAAAAGCAAGCATATGAAAACAAGCAATTTGTGTATGACGTTATTTGCAGCATTAGCTATTACGGCATGCAGCGAAGAGAACGAGTTCCCTCAAGAATCCGCAAAAGATCCGAAAGCCGACCGCCCGGACGCGTATACCTCTATCGCGATAAATATTCCTCATACGACTATGACGAAAGCCCCTTCGGGCCGTGCCATTGATTCGGGGACAGCAGATGAAAACAAGGTCAAGACCTTGCATGTATTTATCTATGATACCGATCCCCCACATACACCGACGGTTGCCGAATTTACGGTAGAAGACAATTCCCTTACCCCTCAATCTTCCGGTAGCTCCACCTGGGTGACAAACAAACCTATCAAAACCAAAAAAAACGACAAATATATTTTTGCAGCAGTGAACCTCAACGCAGACATGGTCAACTACATCACGACCAATGGCCTCGGGGCATTCAGCTATAACGAGTTTGCTCAAGAAATCTCACAACTGGCAGACCCGACAAACGGCTTTGTCATGTTCAACACAAGTTATCCGGAAAGCACTCCGGCCGCAAACTTATATGAAGATGAAAGCCTTGCCCTAACAAACCGCATGTCTATTCCGGTTTCCCGCGTTGTGGCGAAAACAGCCGTATTTAAAGCGAATGACTTCGTTGTAAACGGAGGAGGAAAAATGACAGACATAAAATTCGGGTGGAGAAACTTGAATAAAAAGTTCTACTTCATACAAGATAAAAGAGACGGGATTATCAAGGATTATAACTGGGAAAATTATTCCGTATCGGACTTCGAAAGAGGTTCAGACGCCATAAACACATATCTCTCAGCCGATGTTCCGGCCTCTTTTTCCTATGCGCCGGAGAATTCATTCAAATACAGCTTAGGGCAAACAGAAATAAACGGAGTGACTTTTATCAGTGTCAGTGGAGTGTTTACGCCAGACAAAGTAATATCGACCACCAATCCTACGCCAACCCAACCGGCAGATTTTACAATTATCGACAATCCTAATAATTCCGGCAAAACTTTCTATGTTGTCAGAACAACCGATGGCATTGCCAACTATTTCGTAAATGGAACCATTGCACAACAATATGCCGAGCTTTGCAGCAATAACACTCCGGGAATGCCTTCTTATAACGGAACATACGCATTGGAAGAGAATACCTTTACTGATGGAATCTGTTACTTCCACATTTTCGTCAATGCCAATGCCACGTCACCTCAAGCGCCTTACAATGTTTACCGGAATCAGTATTTTAAGGTAAACATCCATAGTATACAAGCCCCTGGTAATCCTTCAGACAATTTCGATACCGGAGAAATACTAAAACCTGAAACATGGATAAGTACGGATATCGAAATCAATCCATGGGAGGTTTACGAAGAAGACTATGATCTATAATCCATCATTTTATCTGTGAAATGAAAGCTTGTTTAAAATGGATCATATTAGTTACCTGGTCATTCGCACTGACAGATTGTATACAAGAAGGCCTGCCGGAATGTATTCCGGACGAAACAGGTATCGTTCTTAAATTTCAATATCCGGCCGGCACAAATACCCCCGATAACGGAAATAGGGTCGATCGGTTATCTGTATTCATTTTTGACGACAAAGGTTTTTTCGTTTCACAAATAAATGATTCCCTGATATGGATCGATGATAATTATGAATTGGGACTTCCTTATACACAAGGAAGTTACCAATTTGTAACATGGGCGGGGTATGACGAGGCAACATACGGAACAACAACGTGCATTCCGGGACTAACGCATATAGAAGATTTTTTCTTGTTCCTGAAACGGGATACGGACAACCGGATTACAGTCCAACCCAAGTTGCTATATCACGGGATACATAAGACGGTAACATTGGATGAACACGAAAAAAAGATTGTCCGGATAAATCTAAAACAGATTACGAACCATATCCGTGTCATTGCCTATAATTTGGACAAAGCCTTATCTCATAACATCTATATCGAAGATGATAATGGCAAATACGGATATTCATCTTCGTTTACCAATGACGACCGGATTCTTTATACGCCTGTCTATATGAGACCTGCACAAGAGAGCGATACGTTAACAGCAGATTTCAATGTAATGAAACTTGATAAAAACCGGATACCGCATTTACAGATAGTGGATGGAACAAACACCGTTTGCTACGATGAAGACCTTATCGGAGAACTTCTGAACAAAAATCCAGATATTAATTTAGAGAACGAACATGATTTCACAATTGAAATCTCATTCAAGGGTTATAGCCCGATCGGCATAAAGATTAACGGTTGGGATATAAAAGAAAGTGATGAGATGTAACCGCTTGAAAAATCGTGTAAAGTGCTGCGGATATTGAAAACCCGACAAACAAGCTATTCCACTAATTGTTTCAAGGTTCGAAACTTTTGTATCTGCGGTCGAAACTTCTGTGCCTGCGGTCGAAACTTTTGTGTCTGCGGTCGAAACTAAAGTTTCAACCGAGGAAACTAAAGTTTCAAGCAAGTGAAACAAAAGTTTCAAGGCAAGAAACTATTTGAAACTAAAGTTTCACAAAAAATATTCACTGAAACTTTTTACCAAATGTAAAAATACAGCTCTTATTTATACTTAAAATAAAAAGATTATAAAATAAAGTCAGTGCTATTTCTTTTATTACCTTTGCACCCAAACTGAACAGTTTTTATGTATTTTTTTAATTTATCTACGATGAAAAATATATTTACCACTTTATTACTCTGTGCAATAGCACTATCTGCAAAAGCACAACAAATGTATGAAAATAAAAACATCAATTATTCTTTTAATGTGATAGAAGCCGAAGCTGCCAAAGGAAATGTTTCGGCTATAAAGGCTTTGGGGGATTGTTATAATTATGGAAGGCAGTCTAATGCTACTTATCCAGGGGTTGTTGACTATAATAAGGCATTGGAGTGTTACAAAAAAAGTTCCGACTATGGTTATCCATGGGGGGCATGGGAGATCGCCCGTATGTATGAAGCAGGAAAGCTGAAAGACGCTGATGCGAAAAAAACTGCAGAAATGTGGCATGAAAAGGCGTTTAAAGAATTCAAAATCTATGCTGACCGGGGTGATGCAAATGCGATGGATAATCTATCGGAATATTATGCCGGTTATAATGGAGATAAATATCGAGACGGACTAAAAAACTTATATTGGTCGCTTTGCTCGCTTGAAGCGGGAAACCCAAGTGCGGCAACAAATGTTGCTTTTTGCTATACATACGAGAAAGAGGTGGAAAAAGATACTGTATTTGCTCTGGCATGGCATGCACGTTTTTGTATAGAAGCTGCTGAAAAAGGATGGCCTGTAGAAAAATATTTAGATTATAAGAAGCTTGCAGAAGCCGGTTATTCAAAAGCTGATTGGAAATGCCTGGCTGAACCTACATATTTGCCTATTCCACGTATATTAACGCAAAATGAAGACAGTATCAATGATGTGGTAATTTTTGCTGTCGATTTATTAAAAACACGGGCAGAGGATTTTAGAATAGCTTGTCGTACTCACAAACACATTACGGAAACCCCTGCCGATAATGAATCGTTTACGAGCAGTACAATACCTTCAGCAACGTACCAAGAAACGAAAACAAGCACTCAAAAACGCAAACGGAACTGGCTTTCAGCAATTGGACGCGCACTTGATGTTGTGAGTTCAGTAGCCGGCGGACAAAATGTAATGTCTGCATTGTCCCAATCTCTATCTGGTAATACAGCCAATGCAGCAATGGCACAGTCGTTCCAATATAGTGGCGATCAACGCAAAGGGCAGCAGGATTTCAACGGACGTATCATCAGGAATGAACTTACGGCTCCTTGCGTTTACGGGCAAGCACACTACACATGGTATGAAGATGGATATTGTTTCGTATATTCAGTGACAACATGTGTGGGCTGTTACGGGAAAAAGACATGTTACCTCTGCAACGGACAAGGCAAAATATATAATTCATACTTCAAAAACTACCAACAATGCACCATCTGCCAAGGAAGCGGAAGATGCAAGTATTGCCAAGGTGCAGGAAACCAAACAATGAGCAAGTTATGGGCTCCTGGTGAAGCAGAAGCTTATCAAGCAGCCAAAAGAGAAGTAGCGGCCGACGGCTATTCATCGTCAAGTAGTTTTTCGTCGTCATCTTCAAGTTCAGGAACATGTCCCAAATGCGGTGGTAAGGGATACAGGCCGGAATCATATACTTATGCTGCCGGTTCAAGCATGGCACCCTATCATAATGCCGGCGGGACCAATTGTTCCATTTGCAATAAAGCAACCGATCATTACCATTACCGCTGCACAGAATGCAAACGGCATTGATTCGCAAATAGTCATATTCCCACACCCAAAGTCGTTTACACTAAGAAAGAATCTAAATGCCTGTCCGATAGGGCAGACATAAGGAGATAAAAAAAAGTCCCACAAATCGTTGAATTTGTGGGACTTATCTGTTTACCATCTGGTTAGTTCAGCGGAAAGCGAGGGATTCGAACCCCCGGTACAGTTACCCGTACACCGCATTTCGAGTGCGGCCCATTCGACCACTCTGGCAGCTTTCCTTAGGTCGTTGTTTGCGAGTGCAAATGTAGGGAAAATTCAAATTCGTTGTCCTTTTAAGAGGATTTTTTTGCAAGAAAAAAAGGCATTCTCCTAAAAGAACGCCTTTTCCTTGTTAACGAATTTGCGAATTATTTGAAATAACGGTTGTATAGACCTTCAAATCCTTTACCGTGGCGAGCTTCGTCCTTGCACATTTCGTGAACAGTGTCGTGGATAGCATCCAGGTTTAATTGTTTTGCACGAGTGGCAATACGTTTCTTATCTTCGCAAGCACCACATTCGGCATCTTTACGTTTTTCCAAGTTTGTTTTTGTATCCCAAACAACATCACCTAACAGTTCGGCAAACTTGGCAGCATGTTCAGCCTCTTCCCAAGCATAGCGTTTGAAAGCATCCGCTACTTCGGGATAGCCTTCGCGATCAGCCTGGCGACTCATAGCCAAATACATTCCAACTTCAGTACATTCGCCCATGAAGTGCGCATTCAAGTCTTTAATCATTTCTTCATCACAACCTTTAGCAACACCGATCACGTGTTCATCGGCAAAAGTCAGTGCTCCGGTTGTTTCTACCAATTCTTTAAACTTGCTCTTCGGCTGCTTGCATTGAGGACAGAATTCGGGAGCTTCATCACCTTCGTGTACATAACCACATACTGTGCAAATCCATTTCTTTTTCATCTTTGTCTTTTTTTATTGGTTGTATAATCTAAAACAGTTGTAACACTCGCTGTTTGTTTTTTTTACAAATGTAGGGAAACATTCTATAACAAGCCCTACAAAACCAATAAATTTATTCTATCGGCAAATTGATAAAAACTATGATTTGCTCAAAATCCTTATTTCTTCAGCCACATATCCAACCACTCAAAGAATGTACGCTGCCAAAGCACGCCATTCTGAGGTTTCAACACCCAATGGTTTTCATCCGGATAGATCAACAGCTCGGCCGGAACACCTCGAAGGACAGCTGCATTAAACGCTGCCATACCTTGGTTGGCCAGAATACGATAATCCTTTTCACCGTGGATGCAAAGGATCGGGGTATCCCATTTATCGACAAACAGGTGCGGGGAATTGGCAAACGTACGTTGTGCCGTCGCATTCTGCTTTTCCCAGTAAGCGCCACCCATATCCCAGTTGGCAAACCACATTTCTTCTGTTTCGAGATACTGCATTTCCATATTGAAAATACCGTCGTGTGCAATAAAGGCTTTGAAACGTTTGTTGTGATGACCGGCCAACCAATAAACGGAGAAACCTCCGAAGCTCGCACCGACGCAACCCAGACGATCCTTATCGACAAACGGCTCTTTCGACATCTCGTCGATAGCAGTAAAATAGTCTTTCATGCACTGGCCACCATAGTCACCGCTGATCTGTTCATTCCATTCCATACCGAAACCGGGAAGGCCGCGGCGGTTCGGAGCCACCACGATATAGTCGTTAGCGGCCATAATCTGCATATTCCAACGATAAGACCAGAATTGGCTTACCGGACTTTGAGGACCACCTTCACAGAATAATAAGGTAGGATATTTCTTATTCGGATCGAAATGGGGAGGATAAATCACCCAGGTAAGCATCTGCTTGCCATCCGTCGTTTTCATCCAACGCCCTTCCACCTTGCCGATTGCCAACTGGTCATAGATATGTTTGTTCTCCGTTGTCAACTGAGCCACTTTATTGTTATCAGCCAAATCGATCGAATAAATTTCGTCTCCCATGCTCAAAGAATGACGCTGCACGATCAGTTTGTTTTCACCTAACAGGGCTACCCCGGCATAATCGTACATTCCGGAAGTAAGCGGGGTGATCTTATTGCCATCCGCCAAATCTATCTTATAAACCTGAGATTCGCCATGCCATACCCCCGTAAAGTAAAGGGCTTTCGCATCTGCACTCCAGACGAACCCGTCTACGTTGGAATCAAAATCTTTGCTGGCAAATATCTTTTCGCCAGTTTCCAGATTCATGACCATCAAACGGTTCTGGTCAGACTCATAGCCGTCTCGCTCCATGCTCTGCCATGCGATGAACTTGCCATCGGGAGAGTATTGGGGGTTCGTGTCATACCCCATGATGCCTTCGCTTATATTGGTCGTTTTTTTCGTACTCAAGTCATATACATAAATATCCGAATTGGTGGACAACGCATATTCCTTTCCTATCTTTTTACGACTCGTGTAAGCGACCTTGTCCGATGTTGTATTCCATGCCAGCTGTTCGATTCCACCGAACGGTTTCATCGGGCTTTCAAACGGTTCGCCTTCCATGATATCGACAGGGTTGCTGATAGCCTTGCCATCAAAATCGGCAACAAAAGGATGTGGAGCCGTTGTCACCCATTCGTCCCAATGCTTGTACATCAGGTCCGTAACAATAATGCCGGTAGCCTTATCCAAGTCCGGATATTTATCTGCCGTACTCTTGACCGTCTTTACCTGTGAAATAAACAGGACTTTCTTTTCATCGGGAGAGAAGGCAAAACCTTCGATATCCCCGTCATATGTAGAGAGTTGTCTGCGGTCACTTCCATCCGGATTCATTTCCCAAAGCTGGCTGCTGCCGCTTTCATTGCAAAGGAAAGCGATTTTCTTTCCACCTTTGATCCAGACTGCTTCGTTTTCGGAGTAAGCCGTTTTCGTAATCTGCTTATTATCCGTTCCGTCTGCGTTCATGACAAACACTTCGCGGTTACTTCTGTTTTCCGGTACGCTGTAGTAGGCTACAGTGTACACTATTTTCTGTCCGTCCGGAGATACTTTCATTCCCCCGATACGTCCCATAGCCCAAAGCACTTCCGGCGTCATTCGTCCGTCTTTCACTTTAATGTCCGAACGCCCGATCACATTTTCGGTGTTTCCTTTCTGCTGAGACGCACGACCGCCCGTCTCAGTTCCATCCCCACTACAAGCTCCAAATAATAAGGATGTTGCCATAACCATTGTTCCGATAGATTTATTCATGTAGTTTATAATATATTGTGTTTTGGGCACGAAAGTACAAAATATAATTTATATCTTTGTCCCATTAATTTAAGAACTGAACAGTATGAATAAGATTTGGTTATTTGGAGCCTCCATGTGTATGGTTTTAGCATTAGGTTCTTGTAAACCTAAACAGAGTGCGTATAAGGCTGCTTACGAACAAGCAAAAGAAAAAGAATCGACAGCTCCGGTTGAGGTAGTCGAAGAAGAGGAAGTAGTTGAAGAGGTAACTCCGGTTTCTAAACCGAGAACATCCAACGTCAGCACACGCGCAGAAAGAATTAATGCTGCACAGGGTGAGGACGCAAGCAGACTGAAACGTTATAGTGTTGTTATCGGCAGTTTCAAGAACAAAACAAATGCTTACGCTTTGAAAGAACGTATGCAGAACGACGGATATAACGCTGTTTTGGGAGAAAACGAACAAGGCATGCTTCGTGTGATCGTTGCCAGCTTTAATGACAAGGCCGATGCAGCAGACAGCCGCGATGCAATCAAAGCAAAATATGCACCTAACTTTCACGATGCTTGGATTCTGGAAAGAAAATATTAAAATCCAATCTCTACGGTAATAAAAAAGGATGAATCTTTAACCGATTCATCCTTTTTTTATTTGATCCGAACTATTAATCTAATTTCAACACAGCCAAGAATGCTTTCTGCGGAACCTCGACCGTACCGATCTGTTTCATTCGTTTCTTTCCTTCCTTCTGCTTTTCAAGCAACTTACGCTTACGGGAGATATCGCCGCCATAACATTTGGCCGTCACGTCTTTACGAACCGCCTTTATCGTTTCACGAGCAATGATCTTCGCTCCGATAGCCGCCTGAATAGCGATATCGAACTGTTGACGAGGAATCAGTTCTTTCAGCTTTTCGCACATACGCCGTCCAAAGGTCACGCTGTTGTCCACATGAGTCAACGTCGAAAGAGCGTCTACCGGTTCTCCATTCAGAAGAATATCCAGTTTAACTAATTTGCTCGGACGGAAATCATGGATATGATAGTCAAAAGAGGCATATCCCTTAGAGATACTTTTCAACTTATCATAGAAATCGATTACGATTTCACCCAATGGCATATCATAATGAATCTCGACACGATCACCGGATATGTATTCCTGCTTGATCAATATGCCGCGCTTACCCAGACAAAGTGTCATGATCGGACCGATGAAAGTCGTATTGGTAATGACTGACGCACGGATATACGGCTCATCGATATGATCGATCAATGTAGGATCGGGCAAACCGCTCGGGTTATGCACTTCCGTACAATTGCCTTTCTTGTCGTAAACCTTATAAGACACGTTAGGAACGGTCGTGATCACATCCATATTGAACTCGCGGTCCAAACGCTCCTGCACGATCTCCATATGCAACAATCCCAGGAAGCCACAACGGAAACCAAAGCCCAATGCCGCCGAACTTTCGGGTTGGAAAGTCAAAGAGGCATCGTTCAATTGAAGTTTCTCCAAAGAAGCACGCAAATTCTCAAAATCTTCGCTATCGATCGGATAAACACCTGCAAAGACCATCGGTTTCACTTCTTCGAACCCGGCAATCGCTTCCTTTGCCGGACGAGCCACATGGGTGATGGTATCCCCTACCCGAACCTCACGGGATGTTTTAATACCGGAAATAATATAACCGACATCTCCGGTACGGATCTCATCACGAGGCGACATCGTAAGTTTCAAAACGCCGACCTCATCGGCATCATACTCCTTACCGGTTGCTATAAACTTGACATGGTCTCCTTTATAGATCACTCCGTTTACAACTTTGAAGTATGCAATGATGCCACGGAAGGAATTAAACACAGAGTCAAAAATCAAACACTGCAACGGGGCTTCCGGATCACCTTCCGGAGCCGGCACTTTTTCGACGATCTTATTCAAAATGTCATAGACCCCTTCGCCCGTCTTACCACTCGCCCGGAGAATATCTTCCCGCGGGCATCCCAGCAGTTCGACAATCTGATCTTCCACCTCATCCGGCATAGCGCTCGGAAGGTCTATCTTATTCAAGACCGGAATAATCTCCAGATCATTCTCGATTGCCATATACAAATTGGAAATAGTCTGTGCCTGAATGCCCTGAGCTGCGTCAACAATCAGCAAAGCACCTTCACAAGCGGCAATCGAACGGGAAACTTCATACGAAAAATCGACATGCCCCGGAGTATCGATCAGATTCAGGATATATTCTTCTCCTTTATAATTATACTTCATCTGAATGGCATGACTCTTGATCGTAATGCCTCGTTCACGCTCCAGGTCCATATCGTCCAGAACCTGTGCCTGCAAATCTTTACCTTCTACTGTCTTGGTATACTCAAGCAAACGGTCGGCCAAAGTACTTTTACCATGGTCAATATGGGCAATAATACAGAAATTGCGGATATTCTTCATCTGCTAATTTTATTTAGGTATGCAAAGATAGAAATTTTAGGCTAAATTGTTATACATTTGGCATACCATTTGTTGTTAATAATATATGACACTACAAGAAATAAACAAAGCATACAACCGCATAATCGGTTCATTGGACAGTAAAGAATTAAAGAATGCCTTCGATTCTTTACAGGCTCTTATTGCAGGTAGTCGCGAATATTCTTTTCAGGATAAACTGAACGAATTGCAGGACACCTACAAGTATATGTTGCGCTACCGGATCGAAGGAGCAAAAGACCCGATGGAAGAGCAGATATACAACAACTTACAGGCTTCTGTCTATAAATTGGCCGATTTAGTCAAGCAAAAGGCTTTGGCAGTGGAATCTCCCCTATCCTTTTACAGCCGCCGAAGAAGTCTGAACATACAACCACCTCTCACCTATAAACAGCTGCACGGCCAATTAGCGTTGGAACATGAAGCCGGAAAGCACAAAGAGTGTGATACTTCGAATATTCTCCTCTTTAACAAAATATGGGTATCATCTTTTCTGAAGAAAGAAGAGGTGGAGGATATTCGCGGCATACTTCTGGACAATACATTGCCTTTCATAACCGGTTGCCAGATCGTTTCCGCCTTGATGTTGGGATTGCAAGAGGCATTCGACAAAGAGAAGATGCTTTTACTGTTCGACGCCGCCAACCATCCGGACGAAGAGATCAAAGCCAGAGCTTTGATTTCACTCCTGATCTCTTTATATACATATCGAAAACGGACCGACTTATACCCACAGATAGCCAACCGGTTGTCCGCATTGGCCGAAGTTCCGGGGTTCACCAAGACGATCCGCACAATCATCCTGCGCTTCATCTTAGCCCGCGAAACAGAAAAGATCACCCGCAAGCTACAGGATGAAATCATCCCGGAGATGATGAAACTAAGTCCGAAGATCAGCAATAAAATCAACTTGAAAGATCTCACCTCTGAGCAGTTGGGAGAAGAAATGAACCCGGAATGGGAAAACGTTTTCTCAGACAGCAATCTTGGCAAAAAGATGGAAGAGTTCGGAGAACTTCAGCAAGAAGGAGCTGACGTCATGCACTCGACTTTCGTTCATTTGAAGAACTTTCCTTTTTTCCGCGAGTTAAGCAACTGGCTGCTTCCGTTCACGATCGATCATTCTTATTTCGACGACCAGTTCACCCCGGATAACGAAGCTGAAAAGCAGATGTTCGACTCCATGACATTGGCGGCTTTTATGTGCAATTCGGATAAATACTCGCTTTATTTCAGCATGATGCAACTGCCGAAAGAAGCCCGGAAGATGATGATGAACCAGTTCGACAGCCAAGCCACTGAAATGATCAGACAGAATAAAGAGGAATTGATCAGCAAACGTGGAAAACTGGATACGATCATCGGACAATACATACAAGACTTATATCGTTTCTTCAAATTATATCCAAGCCATTTGGATTTTACGGATATTTTCACAATGTCGTTAGACTTTCACAACCTGGCCATCCTGCGCCCTTACATATCGGACAAAGAGAGCCTTACGACCATCGCCGAATATTACCTCCGTAAAAATTATTTCAGTGACGCACTGACGATATTCAGCCAATTGGCGGAAACGGATCAGGATAGCGACATCCTATTTCAGAAAATCGGCTACTGCAAGCAAATGGAAGGGGACTTGAAGGGTGCTTTGGATGCTTACCTGCACGCAGACTTACTGAATTCCGAAAGCAAATGGGTGATCCGGCGAATCGCCGGTTGCTACCGTTCACTCAAACAACCGAAAGAAGCCCTGAAATATTACCATCGGTACGAAGCTTTAAATCCGGACAATTTGTCGGTTCAAATCAGCATCGGGCACTGCCATCTCGAACTAAAGGATTATAACGAGGCTTTGAAATGCTTCTTCAAAGTCGATTACCTGGACAACAAAAGCCATAAAGCATGGCGACCTATCGCATGGTGCTCTTTCCTGACAGGAAAATACGATCAGGCACGAAATTACTATAAAAAGATACTGGATAACCAACCCAACACACAAGACCTGCTGAATGCCGGTCATACAGAATGGGCCTTGCAAAACATCAAAGGAGCGCTTTCCTTTTACCAGCAGGCGGTGCAAAAGGAAAACGGCAACTTCCTTAAGTTTCAGGAACAGTTCAACCAAGACGTAGCCGATCTGCTGATTGCCGGTATTGAAGAGGCCGAAGTCGCTTTGATGCTGGACCAGCTAAGATATAAAATGGAAGGGGAGATTTGACAATCTCCCTCCCCTTTATCCTCTGCTTCCGAGGCTATCCGTATCAGGATTGAGCTCCTTTACGGCATCCTTCACTTCTTTTTCACCTATCGGGTAAGTCACGGCTACTTGTTGTACGGGATAGTCTTCTTTTTCCCTGTCTGACGCTTTCGATTCGGCATTCTCCGGAATTTTGGTAAAATCATTGTCCATATCATTCATTATTTATGTTTCTATAGCTATTCAACAATAAAAATGGCCCGGAAGTTCCGAGCCATTCAATCAACCAAAACAAAAAAAACTAAAAACCTAAACATCAACCATCTTTTTCTTTTTGTTCTACTCTACGTTAAGGTTTCCTATCACTAAACAATCTTTCTAACCTAAAAAACAACCTATTAATCGTGTATATATATATTTTTTTCCCAAGTTTCCTATTCCTCGTATGCCGGCCAAGCCCCCTCTTTCATGCAAACATAAGCAGCTGTACGAACGGCAAACTCATGCGCTTCTTTCAACGAAGCCCCTTTCAGCAGCGAGATGATCAGCGCACCGGAAAAAGCATCACCTGCCCCGACCGTATCAGCCACCTGCACTTCCGGGGTCTTCAAAGTCGATTCTTCATTAGCGGCATATATCGTACTGTAAGCACCTCCGGCAGTCAGAACCACCAAACGGAGATTATAGCGTTCTATAAACCAATGTGCCACTTCCTTGTCCGTTCCTTCCAAATGAAACATATCCCGCAGGACAAGCAGCTCACCGTCATTCACTTTCAGCACATTTGCGAGGTAGAGCGATTCTTCGATCAACTCTTTCGTATAATAATGCTGACGCAAATTGATATCAAAACAACGGTAAGCGTCGTCCGGGGCAAAAGAAAGAATTGCCTGTATCGTCTCTCTCGACTGTGTGGAGCGCTGTCCTAACGTACCGAAACAAATAGCATCTGCCCGTTCAGCCAGATCAATCGCATTCGATGTCGGTGAAAGATGATCCCAAGCTACACGTTCATTAATAATATAGTCCGGAACGCCATTCTGCAAAGTAACCTGTACCGTCCCGGTCGGATAAGGGACTTTCTCGATCAGATATCGAATCGAATTATTATCCAGTTCTTTAAGGATTTCATTTCCGAGTTCGTCATCTCCAACGGCACTGATTGCATATCCTTCCGCCCCCAGCCTTGAAGCATGGTAGACAAAGTTGATAGGAGCACCGCCTGCTTTCTTTCCTGTCGGCAACATGTCCCACAGGAGTTCTCCTATGCCTACTACGACCGGTTTTTTATTGTTGACTTGCATTTGTTTTATTATAGTTTATTTGACAAGGATAATTCTGTTTTCCACGCTGCAAAGATAGAAGCCGATGACGGACACGACGATAACAAATGCTACAGGATTGATAACGTTTGTTACATAATACACTTATTTTCAAGCAACATATACAGATGTTACATAAATGTAACGAGCTTTATCAAAGGGAAGATATCATTCTTTTTCCAGATACTCCGTCGGAGTAATATTATAAACGGCTTTAAAGCATTTCGAGAAATAAGCAGGCGAACCGAAACCCGTCGCATAAGCTACCTCGTTCACATTCCCGGCTTTCCGGCGGAGCAGGGCAGCGGCTTTCTTCAAACGGTAGTTACGCAGAAAGTCAGTCGGCGTCACTCCGGCAAGTTCCTTCACTTTCCGGTAAAGATGCACGCGTGACAACCCCAACTTCTCACTTCCTTTCTCGATGCTGAAATCAGGATCGGCATACGACTCTTCTATCAGTTTCAAGAAACGATTCATAAAAAGATCGTCCATGCTTTCCGCTTTCTCCTCTTTCACGGAGACGACCGGCGAAGAAGCATCGCGGGCATAAGCCTCACGCAACCGGGCACGGTCTTCCAACAATTTGATGATATGCAATTTCACCACTTCTATATTAAACGGCTTCTGGATATACGCATCCGCACCGCCTGCGATACCGTACATCTGCTGCTTGTCGTCAGACAAGGCGGTCAACAACATAACCGGAAGATGGCTCAGGACAATATCCGACTTAATCTTGCGGCAAAGATCGAAACCGTTCATTTCCGGCATCATCACATCGCTGACAACCATCGAGACCTCTTCGTTCATCAACACTTCCAACGCCTTCACGCCATTATCGGCTACCAACACATGGAAGTTTCGTTTCAGTTCCGTCTGCAAGTAACCTCGTATATCCGGATCGTCTTCTACGATCAGAACCGTATAATCATAGGTACGTTTCAAAGCCGCCTGCATTTCGTCCGTGTTCAGATTGGCGACACCACTGGAAAGTTCGTTTACGGGAAGGTCGAACGTACAGGATTCGTCAAAATGAGATTTGCCTTTCAACAGTTCGACCGTGAAGACGGTACTCTTATGCGGGACACTCGTCACCCGGATCGTCCCCTTGTGCATATGGACGAACTCGCGCGTCAGATGCAGACCGATCCCCGTTCCTGTCACGTAGTTCTGGTCACCGGTAAAAAAACGGTCGAAGACGGAAGCTATGTTCTCCGGCGGAATGCCTTTGCCGTTATCTTCGACAGAAAGCTCGACCAGACCGTCTTTATCTTTCAGGCGGACCGTGATCGTCCCTCCATCCAGTGTAAACTTGAAAGCGTTGGACAAAAGGTTGGTCAGAATCTTCTCCATCTTGTCCCGGTCCACCCATATACTGACAGAAGGGCAGTCGTGCTCAAACGTGAAATGAATCTGCTTGGAAGCAGCCATCGTATCGAAACAAGATTTCACCTCCGCCACAAAAGCGACCAAATCCACCTCACTGACCCGCATATTCATCTTATTGCTCTCCACCTTCCGGAAATCGAGCAACTGATCCACCACCCTCTTCAGCCTCTCCGCGTTTTTTCGGATAATACGGATATCGTCTGCCAGCGAAGAACCTTCGGGCGCCTCTTTCGAGAGCTTATCGAGCGGACCGAGGATAAGCGTCAGCGGTGTCTTTATCTCATGCGTGATATTGGTAAAGAATTGCAGTTTCTGAGTCGTTGACTTCTCGATATAGCGGTTAGCCTCCGCCAATTCTTCTTTTTGCTGCTGTACCTGCAGATTCGTGCGCTTCAACTCACGGTTCTTCCGTTTCACCGTCCAGTTCACATGAATCACATACAAGGCAGACAAAAGCAACAGTCCCATCAACAAAAGAATGATGCCGACAGAGTTTTGAAGGAACGTATATTTGGAAAGCAAGCTCTCTAAATTCTCTCGTTGCAACTCGATCTGTTGCTGGTAGTCGACCACCTGTTCGGACTGGATGAACAGCGTCCCGGCATTGTCCTTATCGACCAAGGCCGAAGAGAGCAAATATTGCCGTGGCACCTCCTCTCCGTTCAATATCTGCATAGCCACACGGATAGCCAGGCTTCCACCCGTCGGATACAAGATCGAAGCGGCCAATTCTCCGTGCATGACGGCTTCCAACCCCGAACCATGTCCCGATACGGCATCGATCCCCACAAAACGAATCCGGTCTGCCAATCCGGGATGCTTCTTTTCGATCGCCCTGCGGGCAGCCATCGCCATCACATCGTTATGAGCGAACACGACATCCACTTCCTCCAGCGAATCCATTCTCGCAATGTCCTTCTCCACCGTTTCCGATTTCCATTTCCCGAATATCTCTCTCACCTTAATGCGAGAGTTCAAGACATCCATAAAACCGCGATGGCGATCCTGTGCCGGAGAAGAGCCGGGCAAGCCCCATATTTCCAACACGGTAGGATATTTCTCTTTCACCTGGCGGTTCACGAAAAAGCCCGCCTGCCGGCCGATATCGTAATTATTGCCGCCGATATAAGTCGTATATTCATCCGAACTGATCTTCCGATCTACCAGGATAGTCGGGATACCGGCACGATAAGCCTCGATCGCAATGGGAGTGACAGGTTCCGATTCGTTGGCTGAGATAATCAGCAGATCGACCTTTCGCTTTATCAGGCTGCGTATCTGCTCCACCTGCAACAAACTGCTGTCCGCCGCATCCTCGACCAACAGGGAGACACCCGGATATTCGGAGGCCTGCACCTTCATATCCAGCAGCATCGACTTACGCCAGACACCTTCAAGCGTACACTGCGAGACGCCAATAACATACTTTTTCTTCTCCGAATCTGTTTTGCAGGAAAAACAGAGTACTAAAAGTAAGGCCAATAGAGCGTAATAAGTTAGAGCAGGTTTCATTCTGTTTTGTTTACAGGTTTCTACAAATGTACGGTTTTAACACGACTTTCCATCGATACTTCTACTTCTGGAATACTTTTGTCGAGCGGATCACGACGTCTTTCACCGGACGGTCGTTCTTGTCCGTCTTGACAAGCGACATCTTCTCGACAATATCAAAGCCTTCCACCACTTCCCCGAAGATCGTCACCGATCCGTCCAGATGCGGAACGCCACCGACAGTTTTGTAAATCTCGCGACGGTCGGCTGGAATCGTATAATATCCCAGTACATCGAGCGTATCTTCCAACATGACGAGCGCCCGGTTCTCCAACTCCGTCTTCATCGAATCGGCAGCCAAGGAAGGTTCCTGTTTCTTCAAACGATCCTGAAATTTATAGAACAACCAGTTACGGCGTATCTCGTTGATACGGGCTTCTTTCTGTGCCAGCTCTTCATCCGTCAACTTCTTCCCCTGCACGAAACAGAATTGCGTGCCGGCAGAGGCTCGTTCAATATTCACATCGTCGGTTTCCTTCGCGTCGATCAAAGCGCCGCGTTTATTAAAATGCTGGGGCAATATCTCGGCGGGAACGGTATAACCACCGTCACCATCGCCATAAAGCACATGAGGTTCATGCGCTTTGCTGGCCGGATCGCCGCCCTGAACGACAAAGTCCTTGATGATACGGTGAAACAGCATTCCTTCATATTCGCCTGACCGGCAAAGCTTGATGAAGTTATCACGATGCAAAGGCGTATCGTCATAAAGCAGGACCGTAACATCCCCCATTGAAGTACTCACCGTTACATAAACCGGCTTATCCGGATCCAACGGCTTCTCTGCACAAGAAGCCAAAGTCAACAAAGACAAACAAAACAATAATAATCGTGTTCTCATAATTTTCAATTTTCAAATACCAACATCTGACAATGCTTGCAATCGAACTGCAACCGGAGGCGCGTATCTTTATAAAGCAGATAATACGGTTCCTTATAGGGAGATTTGTTCTTCTGATAAGTAGGGCACCATCCCATGCTGTAGCGCAGGCAGTGTTTGGCAAACATCAGCGGAACATCTTTCCGGGGAGACAGTTCGAATGCCGGGTCGATCTGTTCCACTCCGTGATCCCGATAGAACGAACGGGCTTTCCCGTTGGCGACATTTCCCAAATAAGTCAGGCTGCGTTCGGGAAAAGGCCTCGATTCGGACGGAAGCACATGTTTCGCCATCTCACGGGGATAACGGGCGCGGCGTGCTTCCAACAGCTTCTCCACCCCTCTACGGCGCATATCGGCGAGCAGAGAAGAGGGAACGAACCAGTTTTCAGACAAACCGACCATAACCTCCGATACCTCGAAAGGCGTATTCCCCAACTTGGACAGCTGTGTCCGGATATTATCCTGCTGCTCACGGCGAGCCGGCTCTTTCGCGAACGGCTCGGTCAGCATGATCCGCGCTCCCGTCTCATCTTCCATGCAAAGCGTGAAACCGAAGGGATTATCCAGAAACTCGATCTTCACGGACAACTTGCGTTCGGCTGAAGGTTTGGCGAGCAATTTATCAAATGCCTGGTCAAAATTGCGGTAAAGCGGAGTCTTGGGGGCAAGTTGCGGCATATCCAACGGGAACACCCGGTTTGCCTCCACCCGGTTTACACGAAAACCCTCCAATTCGCCTTTCTTATTGAAGAAGACAAGTCCGTCTCCGTTATTCAACTGCTTCAGGCCGGCAACGGTAAAGGAATTACCTTTGATCTCTTTGACCGTTCCGACAGGTTCACCGAGCGATTTAGGCGTATTGAAAGCGGTAATGTCCGCCGTCCGCCCTTCCAGAAGAAACGGGGTAAACCCGCGGTTAAAACTCTTTTCGGCTGCCGGCTCGAACGTATAGGTGCTTCGCCCGGCAGAAGCACGGCGATATTCCGGGCGACGGGACAAGACTGCGTCCAACTTCTTCCGGTAATAAGCCGTGATATTCTTTACATAGCCGACATCTTTCAACCGTCCTTCGATCTTGAGGGAAGAGACGCCTGCATCCAACAGGGCTTCCAGTTGGTCCGAACGGTTCATGTCTTTGAGCGAAAGCAGATGTTTGTTACTGACGATCTCCGTCCCCGCCGCATCGACCATCGTATAGGGCAGGCGGCAATATTGGGCACATTCCCCGCGGTTGGCGCTGCGTCCGCTCAGGGCGGCACTCAGGTAACATTGCCCGCTATAACTGACACAAAGAGCACCATGCACGAATACTTCCAGCGGGACGGTAGTCGCTTCCGCTATCCGGCGGATCTCGTTCAGCGACAACTCACGTGCCAACACCACCTGCGTAAAACCGGCAGCTTCAAGGAAACGGACCTTTTCCGGCATGCGGTTATCCGTCTGCGTACTGGCGTGAAGCGGGATAGGCGGCAGGTTCAGCCGGGTAATTCCCATGTCCTGAACGATCAGGGCATCCGTTCCGGCACGCCAAAGATCCCAGATCATCCGTTCGGCTTCATCCAGCTCCTCTTCTTTCAGTATCGTATTGAGCGTAACGTAGATACGGGCGCCATACAGGTGCGCATACTCGCAAAGTCCGCGTATGTCATCCAAAGAGTTGCCCGCAGCAGCACGCGCACCGAACTTGGGCGCACCGATATATACGGCATCGGCACCGTGATTAATCGCTTCAATCCCGCAATTGAGGTCTTTAGCCGGAGAGAGAAGTTCTATAGGACGGGATTTTGTTTGCATGATGTTATTTCTCATTATTTATTTCCCGCAATGAAGAACCAGGTTCTTCATTGCCTTATAAGTCTCATAAATCGCCCAACTTGCTGATATCCTCGATGCGGAACGGGGTTTCCTGGTAAACGTAATAATTCAGCCAGTTGGTGAACAGCAGATTGGCATGGCCACGCCAACGGACCACCGGTCCGAGAGCCGGATTGTCATTACGGTAATAGTTGCGAGGAATGGAAATAGGCAATCCTTTGTTCACGTCGCGCATATATTCGTCGTTGAGCGTGTAGGGCGAATATTCGGAATGCCCGGTGATAAAGAACTCGCGTCCTCCGCGCGCCATCGCCATATAGACACCGGACTCTTCGCTTTCGGACAAGAGCGTCAATCCGGGAACTTTCATCACATCCTCACGACGTATCTCCGTATGCCGGCTGTGCGGCACGTAGAACTCGTCGTCGAAGCCACGGAAGATCGGTACATAAGGTTCGCGCAACGTATGGCGGAACACGCCGAACATCTTGGCTGGCAGATCGTATTTGGGTATGCCGTAGAAATGGTACAACCCCGCCTGTGCCGCCCAACATATATATAAGGTAGACGTCACATGCGTACGCGCCCAGTCGAATATTTCGGTCACTTCCTCCCAGTAGTTCACTTCCTCGAAAGGCATCTGCTCTACCGGAGCACCTGTGATGATCATGCCATCGTAGAAATCATCCTGCATCTCGTCGAAATCTTTATAAAATTCCCGCATGTGTTCGATCGGTGTGTTCTTGGGAGTATGGCCCTTTATCTTCATAAAGTCAAGCTCCACTTGCAGGGGAGTATTACTCAGGAGGCGGACAAGGTCTGTCTCCGTCGTGATCTTCAGCGGCATCAGGTTCAGCACAACCACACGTAGCGGACGAATGTCCTGCTCAGACGCACGTAACGAGTCCATCACAAAGATGTGCTCTTTCTTCAACAGCTCAACAGCTGGTAAGTTCTTCTGTAGGTTTAAAGGCATTTTCTTTCCTTGAAATTATTTATATATGGCACAAAGATAGTGAGAAATTGACTTCCTTTGAAAATAAATCGTTGTTTCCCGCGTTAGTAGATTTACAATTAGATGGAATATGAAGATTCGTGCAATAGCAATACTACTATATATATTATTTTCGATACATGCTTTCGGGCAAGGACATGCCAAAATCAGCGGTTACATCCGCGATGCGGACGGCAATCCGTTGGACTTGGTCAATATTCGGGTCAAGAATACGTTAAACGGAGCGATGAGTAACGAAAAAGGGCACTACTCGCTTTCGGTCGCTACCGGCGACTCGGTGACGCTCATCTATTCATGCCTGGGTTACAACAAGGCCGAAAGGATCATTCCGCAGGTAACCGGCGACATGCGGCTCAACGTGCAGATGAACTACACCTCTATCGAATTGGGAGAAGTGACAGCGACCGCTATCCGAAGACAGACATCCACCCTTCAAACCCTCGATGCCGACCGCGTCAAGCTGCTCCCCGACCCTGCCGGAGGGAGCATTGAAAGCCTGGTCGTCACATTTGCAGGCGTTACTTCCAACAACGAATTAAGTTCACAATACTCCGTACGTGGCGGCAGCTATGACGAGAACATCGTATATGTGAACGGACTGGAAGTGTTCCGCCCGCTGCTCATCCGTTCAGGACAACAGGAAGGACTGAGTTTTATCAACCCGGACATGACGGAATCCGTCAATTTTTCTGCCGGAGGATTTGAAGCCCGTTACGGAGACAAGATGAGCTCCGTGCTGGATATCACCTACAAAAAGCCGAAAGGATTCGAAGGTTCGGCCTCTGCCAGCCTGCTGGGAGCCAATGCCTATGTGGGCAGCTCGTCCGGCAAGTTCACGCAGGTGACCGGTTTTCGCTACAAAACAGGACGTTCTCTTTTGAAAACGACCGACACGGATGCCGAATATGATCCGAATTTCATTGATTTGCAGACGTACATGACATACAAGTTCACCCCGAAATGGGAGATCAACTTCCTTGGAAACCTGGCCATAAACAATTACAAGTTCATTCCCCACACCCGCGAAACTTCTTTCGGAACGGTAACGAACGCAAAAAAATTCAAGGTGTTTATGAGTGGACAAGAACGGGACAAATTCGAAACGCTATTCGGAGCGCTCACTTTAAAGCACAACCTGAACGACAATACGGAGCTCGGCTTGCAGGCCTCTGCTTTCACCAGCAAGGAAGAGGAAGGATATGACATTGCCGGCGATTACTGGTTGGGAGATGCGGCCGAAGAAGGCGGAGGTGAAATACAGAACTTATCCATCGCACGCTACAACGAACACGCCCGCAACCGCCTGCATTCCAACATCATGAACGTCGGCCACTATGGTGTCGCCCGTGTGAAAAACAACACGTTGAAATGGGGCGCCACCGTCCAGTTGGAAAAGATCAACGATAAGATCAGCGAATGGGAAAAACGCGACTCTGCCGGATACTCGTTGCCACAAGGAGGCGGAAACGTCAACGTGATCGCAAACCTGTTTTCGGATAATAAACTGGAAAGCACACGCATTTCCGGCTATTTGCAGGACATGTTCAAGTTCCGCACCAAACAAGGCCTGTTCACGCTGGTCGGCGGCATACGCGGCAGTTACTGGAGCTATAACAAGGAATTCATATTCAGCCCGCGTGCATCAATCGGTTTCATTCCTAATTTCGACCAGAACCTGACATTCCGCCTGGCTTCCGGCCTGTATTACCAATCTCCTTTCTACAAGGAACTGCGTACGACCGTACAGGACGAACACGGCAACAGCATCATACAGCTGAACAACGACCTGAAATCGCAACGCTCCATCCATGTCATTGCAGGAGGCGATTATACCTTCCGGGCCTCCGGCCGGAACTTTAAAGTCAGTGCCGATATGTATTACAAAAAATTGGACAACCTGAACCCTTATACGGTAGATAATGTCAAGATCCGGTACTACGGCGAGAACTGCGCCCAAGGTCACGCAATGGGTCTCGATGTCAAATTCTTCGGCGAATTTGTTCCGGGTACGGACTCCTGGATCAGTTTCTCCCTGATGAAAGCGGAGCAAAGCATCCGAGGTAGCGAGTATGTCCCGATGCCCAACAGCCAAGGCTACAATGTATCGCTTTTTTTCCAGGATTATTTTCCCGGTTACAAACGCGTCAAACTGAATCTGAAAGGCGTCTTGTCCGGCGGCCTTCCCGTCACAGCCCCACGTACAGGCTACGAGGACGGTTATTTCCGCACTCCGACCTACAAACGTGTGGACCTCGGTTTTTCTTACCAGCTTGCCGGGGGAACGGATGCGATTATGGATCGCGGATTTTTCCGCAACCTCAAAAACATTTGGCTCGGACTCGACATTTTCAACCTGTTCGACATAAAGAACACAAGTTCCTATTATTGGATCACCAATATAGACAACCACCAGTACGCGATCCCCAATTACCTGACAGGCCGACAGTTGAATGTTCGTCTTATTGTTGATTTTTAAGCGTACAGTCCCAAATATATGCTTTTTAAACATATCCAAATCATGCTGATAAATATTAATGAATTATTTCTCTATTAATAAAAAGAGTGTACCTTTGTCCACATAGAACAAAAAACAATATTTAATCATTAAATTATTATTGACATGGAACTTACACATATTGAACATTTGGGTATCGCAGTAAAGAGCATCGAAGCTTGCCTGCCGTATTATGAAGAAGTTTTAGGACTGAAATGCTACAACATCGAAGAAGTTGCCGATCAGAAAGTAAAAACAGCATTCTTTAAAGTCGGTCAGACCAAGATCGAGTTGCTGGAACCGACAAGCGAAGACAGCACAATCGCGAAATTCATCGAAAAGAAAGGTGAAGGCATCCACCATATCGCATTTGCTGTTCCCGACGTACAGGCTGCATTGGACGAAGCAGAATCAAAAGGCGTCCGGTTGATCGACAAAGCTCCGCGCGGAGGTGCAGAAGGCTTGAGCATCGCATTCCTTCACCCGAAATCGACTTGTAGCGTTCTGACCGAACTTTGCATGCCGGGGAAATAAAAACCAATTGACAATGGATAATTGACAATTGGCAATTAAATAGTTCATTTCTAACAACAAATCTATAATACAATGAGTAACCAACTTGAAAAAGTAAAGGAGCTTATCGCCCTTCGCGAAACAGCTCGTTTAGGTGGTGGAGAGAAAAGAATTGAATCTCAGCACAAAAAAGGTAAATACACGGCACGCGAGCGTATTGCCATGTTGCTGGATGAAGGGAGTTTTGAAGAATTCGATATGTTCGTACAACACCGTTGTACAAACTTCGGCATTGAAAAGACCAAGTATCTGGGTGACGGTATCGTAACCGGCTACGGTACGATCGACGGACGTTTGGTATATGTTTATGCCCAAGATTTTACCGTATTCGGCGGTGCTTTGTCAGAATCATTGGCCATGAAGATATGCAAAGTCATGGATCAGGCAATGAAGATGGGCGCTCCCGTTATCGGTTTGAACGATTCGGGTGGCGCACGTATCCAGGAAGGTGTTAATGCTTTGGCCGGTTATGCTGAAATCTTCCAACGCAATATCCTGGCATCCGGTGTTATCCCCCAGATTTCCGGTATCTTCGGCCCGTGTGCCGGTGGTGCGGTCTATTCTCCTGCCCTGACAGACTTCAACATCATGACCCGCGGAACAAGCTACATGTTCCTGACCGGTCCGAAAGTAGTCAAAACCGTTACAGGCGAAGACGTGACACAGGAACAGTTGGGCGGTGCAAGCGTACACACGACCAAATCCGGCGTGGCTCACTTCGCAGTCGATACGGAAGAAGACGGTTTGCAGTTGATCCGCAAATTGATCAGCTTCCTGCCACAAAACAACCTGGAAGAAACTCCGCTGATCGAATGTAAAGATCCGATCGACCGCCTGGATGACAACCTGAACGACATCATCCCTGACAACCCTAACCAGGCTTATGACATGTATGAAGTTATCGGGACCATCATCGATAACGGCGAGTTCCTGGAAGTACATGCCGACTATGCAAAGAACATCATCGTAGGGTTCGCCCGTTTCAACGGCCAGACAGTCGGTGTCGTAGCCAACCAGCCGAAAGTAATGGCAGGCTGCCTGGATAGCAACGCTTCCCGCAAGGCAGGCCGTTTCGTCCGCTTCTGCGACGCTTTCAACATTCCATTGGTTACATTGGTCGACGTACCGGGATTCTTGCCGGGTACAGGCCAGGAATATAACGGTGTCATCCTGCACGGAGCCAAATTGCTTTACGCTTACGGCGAAGCTACAGTGCCCAAAGTAACCGTAACATTGCGTAAATCTTACGGTGGTGCCTACTGTGTGATGAGTTCCAAACATCTGCGCGGTGATATGAACTACGCATGGCCGACAGCCGAAATCGCTGTTATGGGCCCGAGCGGTGCCGTAGAAGTCATCTTCGCAAAAGAAGTGGCTGCCTCGGAAGATCCGAAAGCTTGCGCTGCTGAAAAAGAAGCCGAATACAAAAAAGCATTTGCGAACCCGTACAATGCTGCTCAATATGGTTATATCGATGATGTTATCGAACCTCGTAACACTCGTTTCCGTATTATTCGCGCTTTACAACAATTGCAGACTAAGAAGTTAAGCAATCCTGCTAAGAAACATGACAATCTGCCTCTATAATTCTTAAAACAGGAAATGAATATGATCAATAAGAAAATAGGGGTATTGCTGCTGTTTGCCTTGCTCGTTTCATTCGGGGCAAAAGCACAGCGTGCAACCTCCATGCGAATCAATGAAGTGCTGGTCATCAATGAAGATAACTTCGTTGATGATTACGGCAAACGCCATGCCTGGATCGAATTGTTCAACAATTCGGCCGGTTCGGTCAATATCGCCGGTTGTTACTTGACTGACGACAAGAGCAACCCTAAAAAATATCCGATTCCTAAGGGCGACGTTCTGACAGTCATTCCTCCCCGCCAGCACACCTTGTTCTGGGCGGATGGAGAGCCTAATCGAGGAACATTCCATGTTAATTTCACTCTTGACCCATCAAAAGAAAATTACATTGCTTTATATGATGCAGACGGTAAGACTTTGATCGACGAGATCGTTGTTCCGGCTTCACAGAAAGCGGATGTCAGCTATGGTAGAACGTTAGATGGAGAAGGCAAATGGGCAACTTTATCAAAAGTTACTCCCAGCACCAACAACGTGACATTGGACTCTAACGAGAAAATCGAGAACTTTAAAGAAAATGACTCTTGGGGTATCGGTATGACCTTGACTGCCATGGCAGTTGTGTTTTCCGGACTATTCCTGTTGTTCATCATCTTTAAACAAATCGGCAAACTCTCGATTGCTGCCAGCAAACGCAATGCACAGAAAGCAGCCGGGGAAGCCGTCATTGCAGACAATGCCGGCCAGGAATCCGGAGAAATCTTTGCGGCTATCGGTGCAGCTTTGTATGAAATGAGCGATGACAACCACGACATCGAACACACGGTTCTGACGATCCGTAAAGTTCAAAGATCTTATTCTCCGTGGAGCTCCAAGATTTATGGTCTGCGTGAAGTTCCCAAAAAGTAATTATCTCTAAAAACAAACAAGAATGAAAAGTTTTAAATATACTATTAACGGTAACGTATATAAAGTACACATCAACTCGGTAGTGGATGATATCGCAGAAGTAGAAGTAAACGGTACGCCCTACCAGGTAAAAATGGAGAAACCGGCGAAAAAACAAATGGTTACGCTGAAACGTCCGGCTCAGGCTCCAACCACGGCAAGCGGCGAACCGGTTATTTCACGCCCGGCAGCCTCAACCACCAAAGGAGCTGTCAAATCTCCGCTGCCAGGTGTCATCCTACAAGTTAACTGCAAAGTCGGTGATGCTGTCAAGAGAGGCCAGAATCTGCTTGTCCTCGAAGCCATGAAGATGGAAAACAACATCAACGCCGACCGTGACGGCAAGATCATTGAAATAAAAGTAAACAAAGGGGATTCCGTACTGGAAGGTGCTGACCTCGTCGTAATAGGATAATATTATGTTAGGATCAGTATTATTACAGGCAGCAGGTGCGGCTCATGAAAGTTTTCTCCAGTTCTTGGGTGAAAACTTGGAGTTGTTCCTCACTTATACAGGAGTCTACAACGCGACACCGGGTCACATCATCATGATCCTCGTCGGTCTGTTGTTTATTTTCCTGGCTATTAAATATGAATTCGAGCCTATGCTCCTTATCCCTATCGGGTTCGGTATCCTGATCGGTAACATTCCGTTCAAAGATGCAGGATTGCAAGTAGGTATTTACGAACAAGGTTCTGTGCTGAACATCCTCTACCAGGGTGTAACCTCCGGATGGTATCCGCCGCTGATCTTCCTCGGGATCGGGGCTATGACCGACTTCTCCGCCCTGATCTCCAATCCTAAGTTGATGTTGATCGGTGCTGCAGCCCAATTCGGTATCTTCGGTGCATATATCATCGCCCTTCAGATGGGATTCGAGCCGAACCAAGCCGGTGCTATCGGTATTATCGGTGGTGCTGACGGCCCGACAGCTATCTTCCTTTCCTCCAAGTTAGCTCCGAACCTGATGGGTGCTATTGCGGTATCAGCCTACTCTTATATGGCATTGGTTCCTATCATCCAGCCACCGTTCATGCGCTTGCTGACCACGAAGAAAGAACGTCTGATCCGTATGAAACCGCCGAGAGCCGTTTCATCAACGGAAAAGATCGTATTCCCGATCGTTGGTCTGTTGCTGACTTGCTTCCTGGTTCCTTCCGGCCTGCCTCTGTTAGGTATGCTGTTCTTCGGAAACTTGTTGAAAGAAAGCGGTGTGACACGTCGTTTGGCTGAAACAGCCCGTGGTCCGCTGATCGATACGATCACGATCTTGTTAGGTATCACGGTAGGTGCTTCCACGCAGGCAACCCAGTTCCTGACTTTGAACTCCATCAAGATTTTCGGTTTGGGAGCTTTGTCTTTCGTGATCGCAACTTGCGCAGGTATCCTGTTCGTGAAGTTCTTCAACCTGTTCTTGAAAGAAGGCAATAAGATCAATCCGCTTATCGGTAACTCCGGTGTGTCTGCCGTGCCCGACTCTGCCCGTATTTCTCAGAACGTAGGTCTGGAATACGATCCGACCAACTACCTGTTGATGCACGCCATGGGTCCGAACGTAGCAGGTGTAATCGGTTCTGCCGTAGCAGCCGGTATCCTGCTGGGATTCTTAGCATAATCAAATTCATACAACATAGAAGAGCCTCCATATCGTTTGATGCGGAGGCTTTTCTTTGCAACCGGCCTTATCAGATATTTTGTTCGATGGTCATCGGGTCTGTTTCAGGATTAGCTTCCTGCTCCAATGTCGTTCCCAAAAACAACCAGATCATTAGCAGGACAATCGCAATCACCACCCCGAAGATCAGCAGTACATTCGTATTCTTTCGTCTCATGTCTATTCTTCAATATTGATTTGCAGATAAAACAAGGCAATTCCTTTTTTGGTTTAACCGTTCTTTACTATTACTCCTTATTTAACAGAGCGGACATTATAACAAGAGACATGTTTCACCTCAAATACTATCATACTATCATAATCAATCAGAACTAACTGATTATAAACATAAAACAGCCATGATAGTCTAATTATCAACTATCATGGCTACTATCATACCATCATATCGCCAATAGGCAATACTATAAAAATCAATCGTTTAATTCTTCCACATAATAACAAGTTCCCTTCACCATGCGTTTATTTGGAACGTTATTCCGCTTTAAAAGCTTGCCAAAATTGAGGATCATCGTTTTTGTTATGTTAAAACCGGGATGTTTTTCTGCAATCATGTCCAATATCTCGGATGCCAAGAGCGGTTTTACCGCTTCAAGGTCCTCTGCAATCTTAAAATAACGTAAGAACAGTTGCTCTTCGGCCGGCAGCTGCTGGAAATCCTTATTGTTTTCGGTGATCAGCGCTTCTTCCTCCGGAGTAAACCAAAAACGTTCTCCCCGCCTCAACAATTCTTTCGCCTCTGCATACAACTGCTCATAATCGACCGGCTGGGCATAATCGATCCGCCCTTTTACCTCCACGCAAATGAAACGCCGACTTCCGGTCGGATCTGTCAGCAAGTCGTAATTGTTGCTGGTCGCAATAAAGGTTGCATAACGGCGCAGGTTGCGATTCGAGCTCTGATAAGGCAAGCGGGTATTCACAACCGCTTTTTGCAGGATATGTTTCAAAAAACTTTGGTGGGAGCTTTTTACGGAATCAAACTCATCAATATTAATCAAAGCATACCGATGCAGGGCCAGTTCTGCCTCACGCCGATTACCGAAATCAATACTGTCCGTATAATAAGGCCGTAACACAGGGGGCAACAAATTCAAACAAAACGTGGATTTTCCGCAACCTTGATCGCCGACCAACAAGGGTGTCGTGCTGTTTCCATGTACCAAATCCAGTTCCATCCAATGCGCGACCATACTCAGAAACCAACGATAAAAAAGATCGCCCCATACCGGACTATCACAAGAAACACGTCCGGCCAATGCCCCGATATGTTCTTTTCCATCCCAAACCGGAAGATTTTCAAGAAAATGGTCGATCGGATGATACACCGGAATACGATCGGAATTAACATACCGGTCGATATCCTTGTCCCACACATTCAGCCCCTCCTGTTGCGCCTCCAAACAAATGGAATTACGCACCTTCATCGTGTAAGGCTTAAAAACAAACTGAATCACCGAACGATCCAGATATTCCACCTCCCCGCTCATCTCATTAAACCGGAAAAAGTAACGTCGGTTCATGAATTCGTCCAGTTGCAACACCAATGACATGGACGGTGGAAGAACCGAAAACGGCTCTATCGGTCTCGATAGGTTTTGCAAAGTATAAGCCGAACGGAATGTCGCACGGATATCCACCTTGTATTTCTTCAAAGCCTCGTAGCGCAACGTCCAGCTCACCGCCTCCTCCTCCGGTATCCCCAGTCGGCAACAAGCCTGGCCCAGTTCGATGAACAACGCCTGCAAGTCGCCTTCGGGATTTTCCTCGAACCGCCGTACCATCTCCAACAGGGTTACGCTGAACAAAGTGGCGATCTGTCCGTTACGTTCCACACCGGGAACCATCCTGTCCAACGGATCTGCCGGAGGCGCCTGCACAATTTTCAAGTCACCCCCGTCCGGCATCTGCAAAGGCTGTTCGATCCTGATCGCCACCGCATCAGGATTGTAATATGCATCCGGATCGAAACTGAACCGGCATCCCCGCGATACCAATGGTTCTTTTAAAGAAATAATACTTCTGAGTTGCGGTTGGAAATGACGGACCGCCAACTGGTAAGCCGTTGCATGAAACAAGCGTGCCTGTTCTTCCCTTTTAGGCAAAGTTCCATCCGGAAGAGTAAAAGGGATCACGATCTTGACCGAACGTCCGCTTAACCCGACAAAAGCCAATAAAGTCTGTGGCAATGCGGCAGCTTCGCCACGGACAGCCTCTGCCTCCGCCAAGCTCCCCAATGCGTTCACTTCCAACAAGACATACCCGTTATAACGCCTCAACATCCTCTTCCCGTCATGCTTCTTGTAAGTTGCGGCAAAGACTAAAACCGGAAGTTTTCCCGTCAAATCTGTCGTCCGCGCCAAAAACGCCATATTCAGTTTCTGGCGGGCGAACAAGGCTTCTTCCGCCCCTTTCTCCTCTTTCAGCAACCCGGCGATATAGCCGATGTCGCGCGAGCACATCCGCAACTCACCTTTCTTATGTCTGTAAAGTGTCACCTGCATCACCTAAGTCTCCTCTCAAATTTGACAAACTTCATTCCTTTACGCACATCCGAAGCCATCCGGAAACAGACACGGCGGGCTTTCACCCGATGAGGCGTACAATCCTTCGGGTTCTCATACCCTTCGCTACCGGCCGACAAATAGAAATCGCCAAAACTGTCCAACTCGACCGAGTAACCTTCTCCCAATCGTTCCAAGATCACATTTCCCACCTCGCATACGGCCGCAAGGACATCTCCCGGACTCAGCGAGCAGCGATCTGCTACCAATTCGGCTAATTTTCTTGTCGTGATCCGGCCACAAGTGACCGGTACTCCATAATAAAGGGACTTTTTTGCATCTTTTGTCTTATCCACTTTTTGCCGGACTACATAAAAATGTGCCATAATATACTACGTTTAACATTAAACAATGTATGAAAAACTCACTAACACCCCCATTTTAACAGTCTACAGACCCCCATCTCATCTATGTCGAGACCCGGATCTCGATACCCGACAGACCCGGATGTCCAGCTAAAAAGGATATACAAATATACACATTATATAGACAATAACCAAGGATTATCAAGTGTTTTCAAACACAAATGGCAAACATTGACAAATATTATCACAGACCGTCAAAGGCATATTGATTTATGATAGTATGATAGTTCATATGATAGTATAAAACAGCATACTATCATATGCTATTTTGTTGAATGTATTATCTTTATGATAAAACATGATAGTATGATAGTATATATCATATAGATTCTATAGTGTGTAAAACATCAACCTAAAGAAAAGCCATGTACACGAATCATGTTATGCTAAGCTGCATTTGCCAATTTGAATTTCTAATGTTTTGGTACAATCAAAAATACGCTTTCTTCTTCATCCACCAATACACTCCTACACATATCAAACATGAAAGCATAGATCCTATACATGTACTTAGCCCCATAGGATAGAGCGTCTCCGGATACAGGGTTGACGAGAGCCAGGCAAGAGGGATACGAGCACAGACTATCGAAACGCTGTTGTGTATGAAAGATATGACGGAGAAACCACAAGCCGTGAAGAAACCACTGAAGCAGAAATGCAAGCCTGCGAAGATACAATCCCAAACGTAGCCGCGAAGATAATCCGCACCCTGTGCCAACACTTGTGCATTGTCCGTAAATATTCCGACAGCCAACTGTGGAATAAATTGCAGCACAACCGCACACACCACACCATAGCCAGTGGTTATCATCATAGCGGTACGCATGGTTCGCTTGGCACGTTCCATATTTCCCGCTCCGATATTTTGCGCGGAAATGGCAGACACGGTAGAGAGCATAGCTGAAGGGACGATGAATACAAGACCGATGAATTTCTCCACGATACCTACGGCTGCCGCATCAATGAGTCCACGTTGGTTGGCTATAACTGTAATGGCAAGGAACGATACTTGTATGAATCCATCCTGCATGGCTATCGGCACACCTATCTTCAAAATATTTTTTATCACGTCACGGTGTGGATACAGGTCGGAACGTGATACGTCCAGTATTCCACGATGGCGGCGTATCGTCACAAAGGCAAACAACACGCTTGTCATTTGCGACAAGGTCGTACCAAGGGCAGCCCCCATTGCGCCAAGCTCGAAGAAACCGATGAAAAGATAGTCGAGAGCGATGTTTATCACACATGCCACAGCTACGAAATACATCGGACTGCGCGAGTCGCCCAATCCACGAAATATCGAGGAGATGATGTTATAGGCGATAATGAATGGTATGCCGGTAAAACACACCGTGAGATAATGCTTCATGCCATCAACTGCCTCTGCCGGCGTGTCCATCACGCCCACGATCCATCCTCTCAAACATAGCAGCACAACCATCAGCACGATGGCAATGATAGCAAACATGGTTATCGTGTTGCCGACAATGATACGTGCCCTCGGGCTGTCCTTTGCGCCTACGGCACGTGCGGTGAGAACAGTCGTCCCCATGGCAAGCCCGATGAGCACCACGGTTACCATATACATCACTTGTGCACCATTTGACACAGCAGTGGTACTGTCCACATCGCAGTACTGTCCGATGACATAAAGGTCGGCAAGTCCATATAAGATTTGCAAGAAGTAAGCGAGCATATATGGCAAAGAGAATGTCATGATGTTGCCGAGGATGCTCCCTTGAGTTAAATCTTTTCCGTTCATCTCTTTTCAATTATTTATGGCGCCAATGAAAGACAGAGCCAGAATCGTAGCCGACATCGGAACGATCATTGTTACCACAAGGGGACGATTGATTAAGAGGGGAACTTAGTCCAATCCCCTTAACACCTTATTCTTTGCAACCGTCGCCTGAAATTCTTTCAAGTAGAAAGGCTCGAAATAGGCCGTGTCTTCAAACTTGCCGGCGGCAAAGGCTTGTTCTGCCAACGGGATCATGTTTACGGCGAGCGGATGGACGTCCTCGATAAAGAGTGCGTTCGGAGAAGTTATGACCGGTTTGCATTTGGTGGCACCGTTACCAAAGAAACAAACTTTCCCTTTTTCCAGGAAAGAAGCATACGTTCCGGCTTCGACTATATCGGCCGACACCGGGCGGACAGGCGTCAAAAATGCATCGTAAATAGCAGCATAGACTTCCATACGCCGGGCATCCAACATGGCACAATACAGGCAATCGCCAGCAGGCTTGTTCTTCTCAATAGCAGTTGCAGCCAGGATATCCAACGTATGAATACCGATCAGAGGAATACCGAAGCCAAAACAAAGGCCTTTTGCGACAGACACGCCGATACGTAAACCGGTATAAGAACCGGGACCGCTGCTGACCGCTATGGCATCCGGAGCTTTCCGGCCTTTCATTTTCAATACAGAAAGAGCTTCTTCCACAAACACGCCTAACAGGGCTGCATGCGAAGGACCGTCAAACGAGGCCTTCTCAAAAAGGACTTCACCATCCATAGACAATGCTACGGAACAAACAGATGTCGATGTTTCGATATTTAATAGACAAGACATAATAATTGACAATTGGCAATTGGCAATTGACATTCATTATATAATGTATCAAAAGCCAATTGATTGATAATGGATGCAAAAGTATAAATAATTGTCAATTGTCGATTGTCAATTGTCAATTGATTAGTTATCTTTGCACAAATTTTTAGAACAATGATACAATCAATGACAGGATTCGGTAAGGTTACAACCGAACTCCCTTCTAAAAAAGTAACCGTAGAAATAAAGGCTCTGAACAGCAAGCAACTGGATTTGTCCACCCGCATTCCTTCCATCTACAAAGAAAAAGAAATGCAAATACGCAGTTTGTTACTCCAATCGCTTGAACGTGGAAAAGTCGAATTCAATATATTCATCGAGTATATCGGCAAAGACACACCCACACAAATCAACCTGGCTGCGGTGGAAAACTACTACAATCAAATCAAAGATATCGCCGGCCACCTGAACATCGGGCTTCCCTCCGATTGGTTCCAGACACTGCTCCGCATGCCGGACGTGATCAAGACAGAGGCCCAGGAAGTAAACGAAGAGGAATGGGACGTGGTTGAGAAAGCGATCAAAGAGGCCATCAAGCATCTCTGCGATTTCCGTATCCAGGAAGGCGCCATGTTGCAAAAACTGTTCGAACAGAAAATTGCCAACATAGCCCGTCTGCTATCAGAAGTGGAACTGTACGAAAAAGAACGGATCGAAAAGATCAAAGCCCGCATCATGGATAATCTCGAAAAGATTGCCGGACAGGACTACGACAAGAACCGGTTCGAACAAGAGATGATCTATTATATCGAAAAACTGGACGTAAACGAGGAAAAGAACCGCCTGGACAATCATCTGAAATATTACATCAGCACGATGGAAAGCGGACACGGACAAGGCAAAAAGCTCGGTTTCATCGCTCAGGAAATGGGACGAGAGATCAATACCCTCGGTTCGAAAAGCAACCATGCCGAAATGCAAAAGCTCGTCGTCCAGATGAAAGACGAACTGGAACAGATCAAAGAACAGGTGTTAAACGTATTATAAAAACGATATATGGCTGGCAAACTGATCATATTCTCCGCACCGTCCGGATCGGGCAAATCCACGATCATCAATTTTCTGCTGAAGCAGAACCTGAACCTGCATTTCTCCATCTCGGCTACCAGCCGGGCTCCGCGCGGGACGGAAAAGGACGGAGTGGAATATTATTTCCTTACGCCGGATGAATTCCGCACCCGTATAGCGGCTGGTGATTTTCTGGAATACGAAGAGGTCTATACCGATAAATACTACGGCACGCTGAAAAGCGAAGTGGAAAGAAGATTGGCGGGAGGTGACAACGTCATATTCGATGTCGATGTCGTAGGCGGTTGCAACATCAAGAAGTTTTATGGCGACCGTGCCCTGTCGGTTTTTATCCAGCCCCCCTCGATCGAAGCCCTGCGCAGCCGCCTGGAAGGACGCGGAACGGATGCTCCGGAAGTAATCGAAAGCCGTATTGCAAAAGCTGAGTTCGAACTGGGATTTGCCGACAAATTCGACGTAATCATAGTGAACGACAAGCTGGAAGCAGCCCAAGAAGAAGCATTAAAAGTGATAAAAGAGTTTCTTGAGAAAGCATGAACGGCAAGAAAACCGGTATTTATTCAGGATCATTCAATCCGGTTCACATCGGCCACCTGGCATTAGCCAACTGGCTATGTGAATTTACCGAACTGGACGAATTATGGTTTCTGATCACCCCCCACAACCCGTTAAAAGAGAAGGACGAGCTAATGGATGACCGGCTCCGCTACGAACTGGTAAAGAGATCCATCGCCGGCTACCCCAAGTTTCACGCCAGCGACTTCGAGTTTTCCCTTCCGAGACCCACTTATACCATCCGTACGCTCCGTGCATTGGAGGCGAGTTTTCCGGACCGTGAATTCTATTTCATCATGGGTGCGGACAACTGGAAATCCATTACCCGCTGGGTAGAATACGAGGCCATCATATCCAATTATCCGATCTTCATCTATCCGCGCAAAGGATTCGATATCGAAATACCGGCCGGATATCCTCACATAAAAAAGGTTGACGCCCCTTTGATCGAAATATCCTCAACCTTTATACGTACAGCATTCGAGAGCGGGAAAGATGTCCGTTTCTTTCTGCCCGAAGCCATACGAGACCAATCTTTCCCATTACAAAACAAGACCTTTTAGGGACATAAAGCATAAAGTCACATTCGTTTTTAGGCAATAAGTAAGAAAAGTTTTGTATTTTTGCCCCGTATTATACAAAATAATAGCGTAATGAATCTATTAGAACTGAGTGAACAGGAAATCATAAGACGTAACAGCATGGAGCAGTTACGCCAGATGGGGATAGAACCTTATCCCGCAGCCGAGTATGTAACGAACGCATTTTCCAAAGAGATAAAAGAGAATTTTAAAGACGATGCAGAACCCCGTCCCGTAAGCATTGCGGGCCGTATCATGAGCCGCCGTATCATGGGAAAGGCATCCTTCATGGAATTGCAGGATTCAGAAGGCAGAATACAGGTTTACATCTCTCGTGATGACATTTGCCCGGAAGAAAACAAAGATCTGTATAACATCGTTTTTAAGAAACTGCTCGATATCGGTGATTTTGTCGGGATCAAAGGTTTCGTATTCCGTACGCAGATGGGTGAAATTTCCGTCCATGCACAAGAGATAACGGTATTATCCAAATCACTCAAGCCGCTACCGGTCGTCAAATACAAAGACGGTGTGGCATACGATGGATTCAACGATCCGGAATTGCGCTACCGCCAACGTTATGTCGACCTGGTGGTAAACGACGGTGTAAAGGATATTTTCATGAAGCGTGCTGCCGTCATCAAAACAATGCGTACGGCTTTGGACGAAGCCGGATATACGGAAGTGGAAACACCGATCCTGCAATCCATTCCCGGAGGGGCAAGCGCACGTCCGTTCATCACACACCATAACTCGCTGGATATCGACCTCTATCTGCGCATCGCAACCGAACTGTATCTGAAACGATTGATCGTCGGAGGTTTCGAAGGCGTTTACGAAATCGGCAAGAACTTCCGCAACGAAGGTATGGACCGTACACACAATCCGGAGTTCACCTGTATGGAGCTTTACGTTCAATACAAGGACTACAATTGGATGATGAGCTTCACCGAACGGTTACTGGAACGTATCTGTATCGCCGTCAACGGCACAAGCGAAAGCGTTGTCGACGGCAAAACCATCAATTTCAAAGCACCTTACCGCCGTCTGCCGATCCTGGACGCCATCAAGGAAAAGACAGGCTACGACCTGAACGGCAAGAGCGAAGACGAGATACGTGCGATCTGCAAGGAACTGAAACTCGAAATAGACGAAACGATGGGTAAAGGCAAGCTGATCGACGAAATTTTCGGTGAATTCTGTGAAGGCACGTTTATCCAGCCGACCTTCATCATCGACTATCCGGTCGAGATGAGCCCGCTTACCAAGATGCACCGAAGCAAACCGGGATTGACCGAACGCTTCGAGCTGATGGTCAACGGGAAAGAATTGGCGAATGCCTATAGCGAGTTGAACGACCCGATCGACCAAGAAGAACGTTTCAAAGAACAATTGCGCCTGAGCGAAAAGGGAGACGACGAAGCGATGTTCATCGACCAGGATTTCTTGCGTGCCCTGCAATTCGGTATGCCTCCGACATCCGGTATCGGCATCGGCATCGACCGCCTGGTGATGTTGATGACAGGACAGACGACCATCCAGGAAGTATTGCTCTTCCCGCAGATGCGCCCGGAAAAGACAGTCAAGAAAGATGCCGCAGAAAAATATGTCGCATTGGGAATCGACGAAGCATGGGTTCCTGCTTTGCATAAAGCCGGATATATCACGACCGATATGTTGGCAGATGTCAACCCCAACAAGTTGAGACAAGAGCTCTGCGAAATGAATAAGAAATATAAACTGGAATTGCAAAACCCCACTGCCGAAGAAGTAGAAACGTGGATTGCAGGTGCAGCCAAATAAGAGTAATACTATGAAGTTGCCCGGAAAAATTGCAATAATGGGAGGTGGTAGCTGGGCTACCGCCTTGGCCAAGATTGTACTTTCTACACAAGATAGTATTAACTGGTATATGCGCAGGTCGGATCAGGTGGAAGAATTTCTGTTGTTGGGGCATAACCCCAGCTATCTTTCAGCCGTCAAATTCGATACAGACAGAATCAATTTCTACACGGATATCAACGAAGTGATCAAAGATTCGGATACTTTGATTTTCGCCACCCCGTCTCCTTTTTTAAAACAACATTTGATGAAGGTGACGACTTCCATGCAGGACAAATTCATCATTTCGGCCATCAAAGGAATCGTACCGGACGAAAACATGCTCGTAGCCGATTACTTTGCCGAATACTACAATGTCCCGATCGACAATATCGCCGTTATCGGCGGTCCGTGCCATGCCGAAGAAATCGCACTCGAACGGTTGTCCTACATCACGTTGGCTTGTCCGAATATCGAGAACGCTAGGGCTTTCTCTCCCGTATTCAAGAACCAATACCTGAACAACTCCTGCTGCAAGGATGTTACAGGTATCGAATATGCATCCGTATTGAAAAACGTATATGCCATCGTTGCAGGTATCTGCCATGGCATGAAATACGGAGACAATTTCCTGGCTGTTTTCATCTGCAATGCGATCGAAGAGATGCGTAACTTCCTCGATGCCGTACATGGCCTTGAACGGGACGTGACAGATTCGGTATATCTCGGTGACCTCCTGGTAACCGCCTATTCCCGTTTCAGCCGTAACCGTACGTTCGGAACCATGATCGGGAAAGGCTATTCGGTCAAAATAGCCCAACTCGAAATGGAGATGATCGCCGAAGGATATTACGGAACCAAATGTATCCGTGAAATAAATGAAAAATATAAAGTAAACATGCCGATCCTGGATACTTTATATGGTATTCTATACGAAAAAAAATCGCCGACTACCGCAATACGGCAGTTGACTGAAACATTTAAATAATAATGTAAATATGAAGAACATCAGTCTTAACATCGACAAAGCACTGGGTACCGTAACGAAAGAACAGGTATACGCTCAGGCTGCAAAGGCTAACGAATGTAATGCCACTTTACAAAATGGTAATGGAGCAGGTAACGACTTTTTAGGTTGGTTGCACCTTCCCTCTTCTATTACAGAAGCTGAATTGACAGACATCGAAAATACGGCAAACATACTTCGTTCCAAATGTGAAGTTGTTGTTGCCATCGGTATCGGCGGTAGCTATCTGGGAACAAAAGCAGTGGTAGAAGCATTGAACAACAGCTTCGACTGGTTACATACGGACCGTAAGAACCCGGTTTTAGTATATGCCGGACACAATATCGGCGAAGACTACCTGTATGAACTTTGCGAAATCCTGAAAGGCAAACAGTTCGGCCTGATCAATATCTCCAAATCCGGTACGACGACCGAACCGGCATTGGCTTTCCGTATGCTGAAAAAACAACTGGAAGACGCAGTCGGCAAAGAAGAAGCCAAACACCGTATCGTTGCCATCACGGATGCCAAAAGAGGCGCTCTCCGTACCTTGGCTGATCAGGAAGGCTACAAGACATTCATTATCCCCGACAACGTCGGCGGCCGTTTCTCCGTACTGACTCCGGTTGGTTTGCTGCCTATCGCCGTTGCCGGCATCAGCATCCGCGACTTGGTAGCCGGAGCTGTTTCGATGGAAAAAGCAACAGACGTAAGCGTTCCTTTTGCTGAAAACATGGCAGAAATCTACGCTGCTACACGCAACGAATTATATAAGAGCGGCAAGAAGATTGAAATCCTCGCCAACTTCCACCCGAAACTCCATTATATTGCCGAATGGTGGAAACAACTGTACGGTGAAAGCGAAGGCAAGAACGGTAAAGGTATTTTCCCGGCTTCCGTCGATCTGACAACCGACCTGCACTCTATGGGCCAGTGGATCCAGGATGGCGAACGTACGATCTTCGAAACCGTCATCTCTGTTGAAGAACCGAACCACAAAGTAGTCGTCCCGACAGACGATGCGAACCTGGACGGTTTGAACTTCCTCGCCGGCAAACGTGTGGACGAGGTGAACAAGATGGCAGAACTGGGCACTCAGTTGGCTCACGTAGACGGTGGTGTTCCCAACCTGAAGATCACGATGCCGGAAGTAAGCCCCTACTACATCGGCCAGTTGTTCTACTTCTTTGAAAGAGCATGCGGTATCAGCGGTTACATGTTAGGAGTAAATCCGTTCGACCAACCGGGTGTAGAAGCCTACAAAAAGAATATGTTCGCCCTGCTGAACAAACCGGGTTACGAAAAGGAAAGCGAAGCGATCCGCGCACGGTTGTAATCAGCAATCACACAAATTTTGGGCACGGACTTCCACAGATTGTGTAATCCGTGCCTAAATTATATCTACCAGTAAGCATAAAAAAAGATGATTCAAGAAGCAATCGCCCGATATCTGCAAAAGCAGCAACAGGCTTTCCTTTCTCCAAAGGCCGTACTTTTCGATATGGATGGTATCCTGTACGATTCCATGCGTTTTCACGCCCGTGCCTGGTACGAAACGGCAACCCGCCACCAGTTGAACTCCACCCCGGAACTATTCTACCTGTATGAAGGGCGGACGGGTGAAAGCACGATCAACGAGTTGTATCAAAAGACTTTCCAGCGAGATGCGACGGATGAGGAAAAAAAGTCCATCTACGAAGAGAAAGCGACCTTATTCAATCGATATAATGATGGGAAAGCGATGCAAGGAGCTGCCGAAGTTCTGAAAGCGGTTAAAGCCTCCGGCTTGCAAACTCTCGTCGTAACCGGCTCCGGACAACACAGTTTGATCAACAAGTTGGAACACACCTATCCGGGCTATTTCAAACGAGAAAAGATGGTGACGGCTTTTGACGTGAAGTTGGGTAAGCCACATCCCGAACCTTACCTGATGGGGTTGAAAAAAGCAGGCGTCAATCCTCATGAAGCCTTTGTCGTAGAAAACGCCCCGATGGGCGTACAAGCAGGAGTTGCTGCCGGAATCTTCACTATAGCGGTCAATACCGGTCCTTTGGATGACCGGGTTTTACTCGATGCCGGCGCCGACCTGCTTTATCCGAACATGACGGCTTTGGCGGAGGATTGGAACAACCTCATGAAGGCAGTCAAGGCCTCTAAATAAATAAAGGAGGTGTGTCCGATTATATTTTACTGACACACCTCCTAAAAACTTCTTACTTCACATAATCCGCCTTGTTCAGGTAATCATAGCTCTGCTGAACGCTGGCTACCGGATCATTCTGAGTGTATTGTTCGACTTCAACATACCAGTCTTTGATATTGTTGGCATACATCTGGTCAAAGATAGGTTTGAAATCCATCTTGCCACTGGCGCCGATTTCCTTTTCATCTTTGATATGGACTGCCTTGAACTGGCTCGGACGGTTTTTCAGGTAAGCAACAGGATCTGCGCCACCTTCCTGTACCCAATATACATCCATTTCGAAGAATACATGGTTCGGGCTTACATTATCCAACAAGAAGTCGTAGATCAACTGGTCTTCGATTTTGCGGAATTCAAAAGCATGGTTATGGTAACCGAATGCGATGCTGGCAGCTGCCGTCTTATAACCGACGGTATTGAAATAGTCGCAATACATCTTCAGGTCGTCCAAAGTCGTCTGGTCGTTAACCGGCATCCACGGCTGAACCATGTATTTGACACCTAATTCATTGTGAGCATCGATAGCCTGATCCCACCAACTCATCACTTCGGCTTCTTTTTCCTTTGTGAAAGCTTGTCCCAAGTGAGCACTCGTACATTTCATGCCCAGGTCATTCACCATCTTCTTGAACTCAGCCGGAGCCAAACCATAGATTTTGCCATTATCATAGCTGGCTGTTTCAAGATTCTTATACCCCATCTTTGAAGCCGTTTCCAATACTTTCTGGATTCCTTCTTCTTTTACAAGGTCTCTTAAAGAATATAGCTGAAGCCCGATATACTTGGAAGATTCGGAAGCTGACGCTTTACCGGCACAAGAGGACAACAACTGAGGCATCACCATACCCCCTGCGAGCATTAACGAAGCCCGCTTTAAAAACTCACGTCTGTTCTGCATAGTACTAAAAAAATTAAGTTTGCTTTGAGAATTTCTACAAAAGTAAAACTATATTCGGTGGATTCTAACATAATAACGTTAAAATCATCAAAACGGAGTCATAAAACAGTCTTATCTTCTTTTACCGGCTCCTTAAGAGGAGGCAAGAACAGCCAAAGGAGCGCCTCTTAAAGAGCCTGCTTCATCTTCATATACCGGTGCTGTTTTATTATCATCTTCCGGCTACGGATAATTTGAAAACGATAAATCACGAGAGCCAGTACGAAATAGATTCCTGCCTGAATCCATAACGTATGATATTCATGTACGACCTCGTTCAATGTCGCCCCACAGGTATTGATGCGGATGAATCCTTGGATACCCGGTGTCGAAGGGAACAGATACCCTACGACCCGCCAAAACGGAGGAATCGCTTCTTTCGGCCAAGAAACTCCGGAGATGAATATCAAGATCACAGATGTAAAGACAAACACCAGCATCGGTGCCTCGCGAGTCGTCATAAAACCGGATAAGGTCATGGCAAAGAAGATCGAAGCAAACAGATACGGCAGGATGAACAGCAAGATTGTCACCGGGTCACCAACCTGAGGCAGGGAAAAGAGTTTCGGCACGATAGCCAATACCCAAACGCAGACAACCGCATAAATCAGTATATAGGTCAAAGACTTGCCAAACACGATACGCAAGGTTCCGTTAAAATGCCGGCTGATCGGGACAAGGCAATGGAAGCGGTTCTTCTCACGCGCCGTTCCTCCCAACATGCCGATTCCTAAAACCAACGTTTGCTGGATGACCAGAATCAGTATGGCCGGAACCAGAAAACTGGCAAAACCGTTCTGCGTATTGAAAAGAGTCACTGATTCATAAGGGATCGGATTGACCGTTATTTCCTCCTGCTTCGCCGATGCGCCCGGAGCATTGTGCATCCGTATTTCTTTTCCCAGGTCGAACGACACTTCCGTCGCCGCCAGCAGGAACGCCTTGTAGAACAGCAGGCTGCTCATATCGCAATACAGAGGGACCGTTGTCCGTTTGCCCGTATGCAAATCCTTACTGAACTCGGTCGGGAAATAGAGGATCCCGTAGGCTTCCTTTCGGTCCAGCATCCGCTTCGCCTCCTCCATATCCGCCAAGACGGCGACGACCTTGACATCGGGCGTAGCATTCACACGACGGGTAAACTCGCGGCTCAGATAGGAATCTGACTGGTCCACGACTACCATCTTCGCCTCACGTATCATCTCGTTATTATAAATAAAGGAATAGAGCAACGGATAGGCAAAAGGCACCACGAAAAAGAAGATCAGCACACCTGCATCCTTAAAGACATTTTTCAGTTCGTCCTTCCAGATGTAAAAGGTATCCAAGATGCCTTCCTTGATTATATATCGTAAACGATGTTCTCTTTTCATAACTTTCTGTTTTACGGAATATATTTAAAGTACAACAAGGCGTCCTTCAGGTTCTTTCCGATCAGGAAAGGCAAAACGAGAAAACCCAAGAGCCAGGCATATTGAGCCCAACTATAGAAGAAAGGCCTTCCATTCAAAGCCTGGTCTACATAGATCAGGAAATAGTGCCGGAGCGGAAACAGGTTGGAGAGCGCCTGCAAAGTAGGATCCATTCCCAACACAGGGAAAGAGAATCCGACGATAGAGAAAGCGATCATTCCGAACAGACAGGCTGAACTCAGTCCCAAGCGAAAAGTCGGCAACACTCCGATCATGAAGATCCCGACCGCCTGCGAAGCGACCACCAACAGGAACAGAGCCGACAGCATCGGTAGCCAGCCACAATTCAACGGGAACGAATTGAATCCATACAAGGCTGCCGCATACAGGAACGACACGATCGTGAAAATCAGCGTATGAGGCAGCATCTTCCCTATAAGGCTCACCGTGAGCGAGTTTCTACCCATTTGCAACCATTCGCGGGCTGTCGAGTATTTAATCTCGGAGCCGATGCTCAACACCGTCACCAAAAATATCATCAATTGCAGCACACCGGGCAAGAGCGTGTTATTCAGATAGACCGAATAGTTGAGCCACGGGTTCCCGATCGCATGCGTGTCGATCACGATCGGTTGGAGCTGTGCCATGATCCGGTCTTCGGTATAACCGTGTGCCAATCCTGTCTGGAGACCGACCGAAGCCCCTGCCAAGACAGAGATAGTCTTCATATCCCGAAACAGCAAGGATGCGGCAATAAGGTAAGTCCCGTTCGTATAGAACGACAGCTTGGGTTGCCGACCTGCCGTCGCATCCACACCGAAATCCTTCGGGATATAGAAAATTCCGTAAACTCTTCCTTCCTGCATCGCCCGACGGGCCTCTTCGAACGAGACGGTCTTCAGCACCACCTTCGTCTGCTCGAAAGCATCCAACTGGCGGACTAAGTTGCGGGAGTTGGAAGAACCGTCCATGTCGACAACCGCAACAGGCATATCGGTCGGCAAGCCCTCCTTCATCAACGAGAGGAAAAAGACCAAACAGATAGTCGGCGCCACCAACATGCAGAAGATGTAGACCGGAGTTTTACAAATCCTGAGTACCTCACGCTTTGCTATTGACAATTGACAATTGATAATTGACAATTTTGGACCGCTATTTAATTTTTCATTATTCATTTAACTTTGTTCTTTAATTGTCAATTGTCATTTATCAATTGTCAATTTCTTAACGACCGACATTCCCGGACGCAAGTCTGCCACCTTCTCCACCGGACGGGCACGCACCTCGAATGTCTTGGAGTCGAACTGCCCGTTCGTTTTCGTCGCTTTCCAGGCAGCATAGGTCCCCATGTCCTTCATATAATAGACTTTCAGTTTGACCGGCCGGTTATCCAACGCCGGAATAAAAGCGTCTAATTCGGAACCTATCTTGATATCTTTCAAAAGGTCTTCGCGGATGCTGAAGGTGACCCACATATCGTTGAGATCGGTGATATTCATGATCGGCGCACCTGTACCGACCAGTTCGCCCACTTCGGGGAAGCGTTCGGACACTTCACCGTCGATCGGAGAGACAAGTGCCGCTTCCTTCAAATAAGACTCCACTTCGGCAACCGCACCACCGGCCTGTTGCACAAGGGCAGCGGCAGCAGCTTTGTCCTCCGCACGGGCTCCGTCTACGGCCATATCATACTGGGATTTGGCTGCTTTCTCGGTAGCGACCATCGCCTTGTAATTGGCTTCCGCCTCGTCGCGTTTTTGGGCAGACATTACCCCTTTGTCGAACAAGTTTTGTACGCGCGTATATGATTTTTTAGCAATATCCAATCCGGCCTGTGCCTTCTGCCACATTTCATATGCTCCGGCAATCTCTTGCGAGCGAGCTCCCTTGATGGCCTTTGCGTTCTGGGCTTCGGCGGCACGGCGTACGGCTTCTGCCTGCTGGAGTTTGGCCAGAACTTCGGGGGTATCCAAGAAGACAAGCGTGTCGCCCGCCTTTACCTTGTCGCCTTCACCGAAACGATACGCCTCGATTCGTCCGGGCACTTTGCCGGAAATACGGACTTGCGTGGCTTCCGCCTGTCCCATGATGACCTCGTCCGGAGGCGTCAGTAAAAAGAAACCGGTTAATGCGACCAATCCGATCACACCTAAGAATGTGATAAATGCCAATAGCATGTTATTGATTGAGTATTTTTTATTCTCGTTCATGAGTTTGAAATTTATAATTTATGATTTATGATTTAGTAAGAATCAGGCTCGCGTTCATTTGCTTAATCCGCGTTCCTTGTTCTTCCAGGAAGCTCATTACCCAGCTTTCCCATTGCTTTTGTCAAATAGACTTCCGTCAGTTTTACCTCTATCTGCGCATCTATCAGACTGGAACGCGCCGACACCCAGGCCGTCTGTGCCTGCATCAGGTTAAGAGCCGGGATTACGCCTTCTTCAAATCCGAGGTTGGCATGGCGAAGGTTCTCTTCCGCATTCTCCATATTACGGGTGGAGGCGATCAGTTTCTTGTTCGCTTCATTGACCTTGTAGACAGATTGATTGACCTGCAATTCCACCTTCTCGCGGGCATCCAGCAATTCCAACGACTTGATACGCGTCTCGGCACGGGCCGAATTACGCTTATAACTACCCTCCCACCAACCGGAAAGCGGGACTTTAACCATTACGCCGACATTGAACATCCCGGCAAATTCATTTTTGAAACCGTTCATCGAATTAGGATTCGTAACCAAATAATTAGCCATAAACGCCACATTCGGCAACATATCCGACAAAACGATACGCTCCTTGCGCTTATAAATCTTAGTCGCCAGATCGAGGCTCTTCAACTCGTTACGGTTCATAAAGGCCTCATTCACATCGGCAGCCGTAATGGTGGGGTTCGCCGGAAAATCTTCGATGTCCTCATCTGCCAAAACCAGCGGGTCTTCCAATGGCAACCCGCATATTTGTGCCAATAACATACGGGAAAGAGCCAACCCGTTATCGACTTTCGTCTGTGCCATCTCGGCTTCGTTCAGTTTGACTTTGACCGAGAGCCCGTCGGCTTCGGTCGCCACTCCCTCGTTGATCATTGCCGTTATATCGTGATCGGTCTTGCGGAGCAAATCGACATAGGCATCGGCCAGCTTCTTTTTATTCACTAAAGAGATCACCTGCCAATAGGTTTCATCGGTTTTATAGATGACATCCTGCAATTGCTGGTCGTTCATCGACTCGGCCAATTGTTGGGCGTACTTGGTGATCTGATTATAATTGACAATCTTACCTCCCATAAAGACAGGTTGCACGAGAGAAACGCCTCCCACCCAGATATTCTGGATATCGAGGTGTTGCAAACCGTCCACTCCTTCCATCAACTTCCCAAACACTGGCAACTGGGCGACCGATCCGAGAGCCCCTCCGATAGAAGAGCCGAGTGCTCCCATATCCAGCAGGTTGATATCTTTCTGGTTCCACATATACGCACCGGTAGCCGAAAGCTGAGGAAAATATTTGGTAAAAGCGGCGTTTTTCTCATAGCCGGCCATTTTAACCTTTTCCCCCGAAATCTTCAACTCTTTGTTGTTCTGAATAGCCAGCCCACGGCATTCATCCAGCGTCAACGTACGCCCGGCATTTGCATAGCCCGACGAGACCAGTAGTGCGACTAATACGACAAATCCTTTCATCCTTATCTTGTTTTATTCGATTCTTTTCTAAGACGATGCAAAAGTACAGGTTCACTTCAAATATAAAATTGAACTAATTCAATAATTGCTTTCTTATATATATAGGCAGGCCGAATGTTTCACCTGGTTTCTCTGCCCTCCATCCGGTTCAAGTGAATGAGAGGACTTTCCGTTTCAACTTGCAATACCAGGCATTGCTGATACCCATATAATGGGCGATATACTTATCGGGAACCCGGTTGATCATCCAAGCATAGTTCGTATAAAGGAACTGAATGAACTCTTCCGCCGTAGAAGAGAGACGAACGGCTAACAGGACATCCAACTTATAAATGATCGTCAACATGATGTTCTGATAATAGGAAGCAAACAGGGGGTAACGGAACGAAAGGTTCTCGATATGGTCGCGAGAGAAGCAAAGCAACTCACCGGCTTCAAGTGCTTTGATCTCGAATTCGGAAGGCTGCTTGGTAAAATAGCCGATGGCGGAAAGGAACGGGAACATATTATCGGCCGCAAAGCCGGTGACGCATTCATTGCCGTTCTCGTTTATATAGAGATTGAGGAAAAGGCCTTTGTTGATGAAATAGGCATCCTGGCACAATTCACCTGTACGCAACAGATAATCTCCTTTTTTCACGGAGATTACCTTTGCATTTTTTTCCAGTTCGCCGAGAAAAGCTTCATCGCGGGCGAGGGTTTCCGGAAGATCGGCAAGCAGTCGCGCGAAATGAACATCCGTCTTCATTTCTATTTTTCGAGTGTGAAGCTTTTACGACCGATCAAATTGCCGTCCGCAAATATATCGACCCGGTATGTACCAGGAGAAAGGAACTCCTCGATATTCCAGTACATCGTAACCGGCAACTCCTCTCCGTCATATTCGACCAGTTTCTTCATGGAGTAATTGATTTCTTTTCCCTCGAAGGTAAAGACGTCGGCACGGCTCTTCAACAGGATATCGTCGTCCGGTTTCATGATACGCACATAGATCGTCTTCTCTCCGACCGGAGCCGTAATGTTCTTGCCGATCCGGAAGTCAACGACAAATTGTTCCATCTTCTTGATCACCTTCGCTTTCTTTCCGCGCCCATTGACAGGAGTCACGTTGATACCCGTCGCATCCAAGCGGCTTGCCAACGTAACACGTTCCGTCAGTTTCTCTTTTTCCTTCTTCAAGGTGGTAGCCGTAGAAGAAGCCTGTTTGTATTTCTTTACCGCCTCGTTCTTTTCCACTTTCAACTGTTCGTTGGCACGGTTCAGGGAGTCGATCTGGACTACATAGTTACGCATGATCTTGCGCAACGTCTGCAATTCCTTCTTCAGGCGGGCAATTTCTTTCGTATTTGTCGCCTTTACGGTACGGAGTTCTTCCTGCAAGCGTTGTACTTTGGCTTGCTCGGTAGACAACAGGTTTAGCAACGAGTCATTACCTATAGTAAATTTATATCCTTCATATTGGAGAGACAATTCGTTAAACTCATCTTCCAATGATTCCTTATCCAGGACATAAGCCTGTTCCAAATCTTCCATCTGTTGTTTCTGATGGAAAATATAGTAGGCCGCACCGGCGATAATCAACAATAACACAACCACTGCCATGATCAGCAGTGACATCTTATTTATTTCTTTTGTCTCCTTCTTTTCAGCATCCATACGGTCACGATTAAAAATGAACACGCAAAGGTACAAAAAATGATTTTAATTTCGAATATTATTCCTACCTTTGTGGCACTCAATTAAATAATAATTTGCATGCACGAGAAACTTATTATTCTTGATTTCGGCTCGCAAACAACTCAATTAATCGGGCGCAGGGTCCGTGAGTTGAATATGTATTGCGAGATTGTCCCCTACAACAAATTTCCCCATGATGCTACAGATGTAAAAGGTGTTATCCTTTCCGGAAGTCCTTATTCCGTATATGACGCCAATGCGTTTAAAGCAGATTTAAGTGAAATACGCGGTAAATATCCCGTATTGGGAATCTGCTACGGAGCCCAATTCCTGGCTTACACATCCGGCGGAAATGTTGAACCGGCCAACTCTCGCGAATACGGACGTGCCAATCTGTCGTATATCGACAATACGGACGAATTGCTGAAAGGCATCAACGTCGGTTCACAAATCTGGATGTCCCATGGGGATACCATCACAGTCCTCCCTGAGAACTTCAAAGTAATCGCCAGTACGGACGATGTAAAAGCTGCCGCCTATCACGTGGAAGGCGAACAAACCTGGGGCGTACAATTCCACCCGGAAGTATTCCACTCGACCGACGGTACCAAGTTATTGGACAACTTCCTGAATATTTGCGGATGTGCCAAAGACTGGACACCGGCCTCTTTCATCGAATCGACCGTTGCCGAACTGAAAGAACGGCTGGGTGACGACAAAGTAATCTTGGCGCTTTCCGGCGGTGTAGACTCTTCGGTTACGGCCGTTTTGCTACACAAGGCCATAGGAAAGAACCTGACCTGTATCTTCGTCGACCACGGCTTGTTGCGTAAGAATGAATTTGAAAACGTGTTGAAAGATTACGAACACTTAGGGTTGAACGTAATCGGAGTCGATGCCAAAGAGAAATTCTATAAGGAACTGGCGGGTGTCAGCGAACCTGAAAAGAAACGCAAGATCATCGGTAAAGGTTTTATCGACGTGTTCGACGAAGAAGCCCGTAAGCTGAAAGACATAAAATGGTTAGGTCAAGGCACTATTTACCCGGATGTAATCGAATCGTTGTCCATCACCGGAACCGTCATCAAAAGCCATCATAACGTAGGTGGCCTGCCCGCCAAAATGAACCTGAAGCTAGTCGAACCGTTACGCCTTCTGTTCAAAGACGAAGTACGCCGTGTCGGTATGGAGTTAGGTATGCAACCGCATCTGATCAAACGCCATCCGTTCCCCGGTCCCGGCTTGGGTATCCGTATTTTAGGCGATATCACCCCGGAAAAAGTGCGTATCTTGCAAGATGCCGACGACATCTATATGTCGTTGATGCGCGAATGGGGCTTGTACGACAAAATATGGCAAGCCGGAGTGATCCTCCTTCCGATCCGGTCCGTAGGTGTCATGGGTGACGAACGGACATACGAAAACACAGTCGCCCTGCGTGCCGTAACCTCGACAGATGCCATGACGGCCGACTGGGCACAACTTCCTTACGAATTTCTCGCGAAAGTGTCCAACGAGATCATCAACAAGGTCAAAGGCGTAAACCGCGTTGTCTACGACATCAGTTCAAAACCGCCAGCAACGATCGAATGGGAGTAAAATAAAAAAAGGAAGCATAAAAAAGTATTACCCGTTTATTCGCTTGATTACCCGGCAAGGATTTCCTACGGCGAGCGAATGGGCGGGTATGTTTTTTGTTACGATGCTACCGGCTCCGATCACGACGTTATCACCGATTGTGACACCGGGGAGGATGATCGCTCCGGCACCGATCCATACATTGTTTCCGATCGTGATCGGGTAAGCATACTCCAAGCCTTTGTTACGATCGGATGCGTCCAAAGGATGCCCTGCCGTATAAATGCCGACATTGGGAGCGATGAAAGCATTGTCGCCGATACAGACTTTTGCACCGTCAAGTATAACCAGATTGACATTCGCATAAAAGTTCTCCCCTACTTCTATATTATACCCGTAGTCGCAAGCAAAAGGTGGTTCGATGATCAGGTTCTCCCCGGTCTTTCCCAGTAGTTTTTTCAAAAGAGCCTTGCGTCCGGCCTGCTCGGAAGGACGCAAACGATTATAATCATAAAGCAATTCTTTCGCACGCTCGCGATCCGCCAATATTTCAGGATCATAATTAGCATCGTATAATTGGCCGAGACGGCATTTCTCTTTTTCGGTCATTGTTTCTCTCCTTTTTACTGGTTCAACACATGTATCGTGTGGCAAGCGACCAATGCCGCTGTTTCCGTACGCAAACGGCTTTCGCCTAATGAAATGGGTTCAAATCCTTGTTTTAGGGCAAGCGCTATTTCTTCGGGGCTGAAATCACCCTCCGGACCGATCAGGACAAGTGCGTTTTCGCCCGGATGATACGTTTGTTTCAAAAGAGGTTTCACGCCTTCTTCGCAATGGGCGATAAACTTACGGCCGTCAAAAGGCTGACTGACGAACGTACGGAAATCGACCATTCCGCTCAGTTCCGGCAAGGTCGCTTTCTGCGATTGCTTCATTGCGCTGACCAAAATTTTCTCCAGGCGGGCAGGCTTAATCTCTCTTCGTTCGGAAAAGCGGCAGTTCAAGCAAGTGATAGCATCGATACCGATCTCGGTCGCTTTCTCTGCAAACCATTCCATACGGTCCATATTCTTGGTCGGAGCCACTGCTATATGAAGATTGAAGTTCCATAAAGCAGGCTGTTCCCACTTTTCCAGGATATTCACTTCACAATGTTTAGGATGGGCACGGCTGATCGTCGCTTTAAAAAAGGAACCTTTGCCATCCGTCAATAAAATCTCGTCGCCTTCAGCCAATCTGAGTACGCGAATGCAATGCCCGGCCTCTTCTTCCGGAAGCTCCGGACTCACAGCTATATCCGGTGTATAAAATATCTGCACTTGGATAAATTAAAAAATTAAAAACTAAAAATTTCCCACTGTCAATTGACAATTAACATCATTCCTATTATCGTGGCCGATAGCACCGATACCAACGCACCGCCAATCATAGCCGGAAAACCGAAACGGGTGATCATTTCTCTCTTTTCGGGAGCCAACACGCCCATTCCTCCCAGCAAGATGCCGATAGACGAGATATTAGCAAAACCACATAAAATATAGGTAGACATCAATATGGATTTCTGATACATAAACAGACCGGCATCTTTCCATTCCTGCAGCTGGAAATAAGCCACAAATTCGTTCAAAATGGTTTTCTGCCCCAACAAGGAACCGACCAGCATCACATCCTGATAAGGGACCCCGATCAGCCACATAAAAGGAGAAAGGATCACTCCCAACACAAATTGGAATGTCAACCCTTTGGCTTTCCCGTCCGTAACAGAAACGATCCAGTCATTCAGTCCGGTATAGCGCCCGATCACACCCTCCAGAATATAATTGGCAAGAGCGACCATCGCTATGAACACAAGCAACATCGCCGCGATGTTCACCATCAGCCGTACGCCGGTCGACGCACCTGCCGCCAACGCATCCAACGCAGTGGAATGCTGCCCGATCTTTTCCATCTTCACCAAGCGGTCGTCAACTTTTTCCGTTTGCGGACAAAGTATTTTAGCCAGGACGATAGATCCCGGAGCCGCCATCAACGACGCCGAAAGCAAATGTTTCGCAAACAAAACCCTCGACACGGGATCGCCTCCCGCCAACATACCGATATAGGTTCCCATCACCGTTCCGGCTATTGTCCCCATCCCGGAAACCATTACCAGGAATATTTCCGACCGGTTCATCGCCGGCAGATAATTTTTGATCAGAACAGGCGATTCCGTCATTCCTAAAAACACATTGCCCGACGTAACCAATCCTTCGGCTCCGGAGATGTTCATGAAACGCCGCAATACCCAGGAAAAGCCCCCCACTACACGTTGGATAATTCCCCAGTAATAAAACAGAGAAACCAAGGCTGAGAAGAAAATCACCACTGGAAGCGAGTTCAACAAAAAGATAAATCCTTCACTTTTGGTCACCAACGGTCCCAAAAGAAAAGCAACTCCAGACTGGGTAAAATCCATCAACTTGATGAATGCCTTCCCTATCCATTCCAGAACAGTCCCGGCTGCCGGGACGTACAATACGATAAGGGCAAAGACGAGCTGCATAAACAATCCCCCGCCCACCAGTTTCCAATCGATCCGTTTCCGGTCGTAGCTCATCAAGTAAGCAATTCCCAAAACCGTAGCAATTCCTAAGATACCACGCAGAAAAGATTCAATACTCAAACCGAATTGTTGTTCTATCATTTGGCTCCGTCCTCCTCTTCACGACGCCGGATTTCATCCTTGTACATCTTTGCATATTCATAATTCTCATCAGCGATCGCATCGTCCAGGCGCTCCAACAATTCATCGGCCTCCAAAAGAGAAAGCCATTTTTTCAGTTGGGCTTCATCATGTATTTCCTCCGGCTCTAAATATAGAAAAGAATCATCATCATCGTCTTTCTCTTCTGCCGCATCATCAAGCACGACTCCACATTCGCGGACGATCTCAGGAGTCGTATAGATATCGCATTTCACGCGCAAAGCGATGCCGATAGCATCGGAAGTACGTGAATCCAAGCGAATCTGTTTGATTCCATCATCAAAAAGCAATTCGGAATAAAACACGCCATCTTCAAATTTATAAATGAAAACCTCACACAAACGAACCCCAAATGCCTGTGCAAAGGTTGCAAACAAATCATGCGTCAAAGGGCGAGGAGGCGTGATACGCTCCAAAGCGATCGCGATAGACTGGGCTTCCGACGTTCCGACAATGATAGGTATGCGGCGGACGCCCTCTTCTTCTGCCAGAATCAAGGCATAAGCACCTGATTGTATCTGGCTGTTCGTTAAACCTTGCACCCGTAGTTTTATTCTTGTATCCACACTATTTAGTTTTTTAGTCAGTTCACAAAAGTAATATTATTTCGGAATCTTAAAAACATTCGAAAGGAAAGAAAAGTACAAACGGCTTGAAAAAAGAAAAGGTTGTCATCACGACAACCAATCTTCATTGCTAACCTTAAATCTAATACCATGAAAAACACAGTGCAAATATATAGACTTTATGTTATTCAGCATAGTTTTACAGCAGAATATTTAAGTTTTTAGCATTATTTTAATCTGCGCACATTCTGTTTAAAGGTGGTTAACAGTTTGTTGCCGTTTTAAATAGTTTTCCACCTGCTCGAATGTCACATCTTTCAAGACTACTTTCTTATCCTTGTCCAGCAGATAGAGGGTAGGTATTGCCTTCAGATCATATATTTCATCATTTTTCAGGCTCACCGCACTGTCATAAGAATTGATCCAATCTGCAGGCATATAAGAAATATGGTTTCTCCATGCCTCCATATCTTCATCCGGGTAGACGGCCAAGATTTTAAGTTTGTTATTCTTGCTCCACTCCGCCACAAGCGGTGAAGCTGCCAGCCGGTCCGTGATTTCCTTACAGGCTTGACAATCCGGATTATAGAAAAACAAGAGCAGATAATCGGCTTTCGTGCGATACAAAGTTTCTTCTCTTCCGTCCGCCAGCGTGTACGTGAAATCTGCCGCCGGTTCTCCCACCCTGTTTTTAAAGGCCAATTCGAGCAAATGAGCCGGACGTATCTTGTTTACATCATCCAAGACCGGAGCTTCCAAAATCGCTTCCAACACATAGATGAACAAAGACTCGTCTCGCATAGGCGAATTCGGATCATAGAGATATTTCTCATATATACCGGCAAAATAGACAAACATCGAACTGTCGGCAGACGCCCTATTCATCATATCCTTGACGGAAGAAGAGGCTGCTTTTGGCGGGACAGATTTTATCAGATCGATATAATCGGAAGTCGCCTGCTCCGTAATTTCCGGAAGATGGATCAGGGTGGTATCCGTAAAATCAAACTTATCCCAATAATGTTTTACCAGGTAAACGGCACGTTCTTCCGGCTCAGTAATGACACTGGGGATAGAAACCATCTGAAAAGTACGTTCATGAGTGTTTCCTGTTTCTGTTTTTTTCACCTTCTGCCCGTTACAGGCGCCAAAGATGAAAGTAAAAGATAATAGGCAAAGTATTCTTATCCTCATCATATCTTGTTTTTTATTCCATACAAAGATATGATTTATCAGCAATTAAAAAGCCGGAGAAATAAACAATTAACGGTCTGATCCATAAAAGTAAGAGGTTATCCGAAAACCGGCGGGCTCATTCAGAAAAAAAATGCCGGTGTCCTATAGATAACCTCTTACAAGCTACAGGTTGAAATTCGAAGTCCTTATATTTTTTACCTTATCGATAAATCAAAATAAATTATAGTTCGTCCGCAAGACTTTAAATTCAGTCCGACGGTTTATCTGGTCTGCTATCTCCTGTTGTTCAGGTGTCAGTTTTTCAATGAATTCTTCGGTCAGGACATCTCCTTCGTTCAGGAAATCATAATTCTTGGCCATCTTCTTATTGATTGTTTTAGGGACGCTTTCGCCATACCCTTTAGCCTCAAGCCGGTCTTGGGCGATTCCCCCGGCAATCAGATAGTCGACAACCGATTGCGCCCGTCGTTGCGCCAAGCGTTCGTTATACTGTTCCGAACCTTTGCGATCGGTATGCGCTCCCAATTCGATCGTCACGTTCGGATTGTCGTTCAGCATCTTGATCATTTCGTCCAACGCCTTCTTTGATTCCGGACGCAAAGTCGCCTTGTCGAAATCATAGAAAATATTTTCGATCACGACAGGTTTACTGATCGGGGAAAGGAAAAAGTCCACTATATATGTTTCGTTCTTCTCCTCCGGCCCTGTTTTCAGCTCAAAATTCTGATTCAAATATCCACGTGCGCTTGCCATCATCACATAGCGGATATCACGTTCCAGTTCAACCTTGTACTTACCGTCTTTCTTTGCCAACACTTTTTCGTTCAGACCGTCCCGACCGACAATGCGGACCGTTGCGTCTTCTATCGGGTTCTCGTCTACATCGGAGACGATGCCTTCGATAAAGATGGTGATAACCGGCAGTTCAAAAGAATACAAATGGTCATATCCACGCGCATCATTGCGGTTGGAACTGAAAAAACCCCTTTCCTTATCACCGGCAAACGTGATGCCGAAATCATCACCGGCAGAATTGATCGGCGCTTTCATATTCTCGACGTTCCACTTGCCCGTACTGTCCAAGGTCGCTTTGAAAAGGTCCAGTCCTCCCATTCCCGGATGACCGTCGGAAGCAAAATAGAGTGTTACGGAATCCCGCACGTAAGGGAACATCTCGTCGCCCGGCGTATTGATGTCCGGTCCCAGATTCTCCATCGGACCGAAGTCGTTCCCCATGACACGCGCCCGAAACAGGTCTTTGCCTCCATAACCGCCTACGGCATCCGAGACAAAATACAGATACTTGCCGTCCGGCGATATAGAAGGATGGCCGAGAGCCGTCACCGAATCTTTTACGATATTCGCTCTGGTTCCCTTTCCCCATTTGGCACTGCTACGGGAAGATACATAGATTTCAGAAGTACGCGGTCCTTCCGGGTCCTGCGCACAATAAGTATAATACATCGTATTTCCGTCTTTGGAGAAAGAAGGTGTCCCTTCGTCGAACTCGGTATTCACTTCGTCTTCCAGTTCTACGGGCGCTTGCCAAGCACCGGTTTCATCCTGTTTGACCAGAAAGAAATCGTTATTCCGCTGTCCGGTGATCGCACTGTTGGTCTCTTCCTTATCTTTCCCGGCTCCTTTAGGCGTACGGGAGGAGGCGAAATACAACTGGTCGTACTTCTCACCATACAACATCGGGCTGAACTCGGAACGGCGGGAGTTGAACTTTTCCATCCGCCTCACCGTATAGCGGGTCGGCGCCTGTTTCCATTTTACGGCCTCCTCACAACCGGCCACTCCATTAAAAGCCAACACGCTGCCCGGCTCTGCCAACAGGTAGTCATTGTAATATTTGATTGCCTCCCCATAACGTCCGCTCTTCTGGTACATCTGTCCCAGACGGAGATTTACGATACTGTCCGGATATTTATACCTGAGCGCATTCATATAAGCGCTGGTCGCACGCGGCGTATTGTTGATCAAACGGTTGCATTCTGCCATCCGGAATGCGATATATCCACGCAGATCGCGCTTGGCAGGAGGAGTCTTCGTATAGACTTTCCTGTAAATGGCCGCCGCTTCAAAATATTCACCGATACGCTGTTTCTCTTCCGCATCGCTCAACTTCGCTGATTTACAGGAATACAGAAAAGACGCAACCAACAACAGGAACAAATATGGGGTAAGTTGTCTCATTTGCTATAATCTATGTTTTATATAAACAGGATTATGTACGATTTATTGTATGAGCATTACAGCAATAGCGAGCTGTCCCCATAACTCAAAAAACGGAAATCATGCTCCAAGGCATAATCATAAATATTTTTCCAGTCTCCCTTCACAAAAGCGGATATCAGCAACAGCAAGGTGCTTTTCGGCTGATGGAAATTGGTAACAATGCCACGTACAATCTTAAACTCATAGCCCGGAGCAATAATAATCCGGGTAGCCGTCACCAACTTGTCCGCCTGGTGCCGGTCCAAATAATCCAGAATATTTTGCAACGCTTCATCTGCCGTCAACCTGTTATTCGCCTCTTCGTAAGGCATCCACTGCTTGACGATCAGCTCCTCGGCTGTGGCATCCGGGTTCGAAGCCAACGTGACACCCATATAATAGAGGCTTTCGAGCGTACGGACCGAAGTCGTGCCGACTGCAATAATCTTACCGAGGTTATTCTTGATCCGTTCGATCGAACTCCTGCGTACGGAGATAAATTCTGTATGCATCTCATGTCCTTCGATCGTCTCGCTTTTCACTGGCTTGAACGTCCCGGCCCCGACATGGAGCGTCAATTCTTCCCGTCCGATCCCCCGCGCATCGATAGCGGCCAGGACTTCCGGTGTAAAATGCAAACCTGCCGTCGGCGCGGCAACCGAACCTTTTACTTTGGAGTAAACCGTCTGGTAGGTCTGCAAATCGCTTTTTTCTGTCTCGCGGTTCAAATAAGGCGGAATCGGCAATACACCCGCCGCATCCAGCAGATCGGCAAACGTGCAAGTCGGATGATCCCATGTGAACTCGATGAGGTGGCTGTCCCCGCAAGTCTGCAATTTTTCAGCCTTCAGTATGACAGTCTCACCGTTGAGCTGCACCTCCTTCTTCAAAACTCCTTCTTTCCATTTCTTCAGGTTACCGACCAGGCAAGTCCAGCGGCAACGCTCGGTCTGCTGGAAAACCAAAGCATAATCATGTGGCTCGACCGGTTCCAGGCAGAAAATCTCGATCCTCGCACCTGTCTCTTTCTGAAACAGAAGACGCGCCTGGATCACCCGTGTATTATTGAATACCATCAGGGAACCTTCCGGCAGGTAATCCGTAATATGCTTGAAAATGCTTTCGCTGACTTTTCCATCCTTATATAATAAGAGTTTCGACTCATCCCGTTTGGATAACGGGAATTTGGCGATCCGCTCGTCAGGAAGCGGATAATCAAATTCTTCAATACGTATCTGTTGCGTCTTTGTTGTCATGATTTTTGCTATTACAGGTTCTTTTTACCGAACCGGATTGCAAAAGTACAAATTTATAGGTAAAAAGCATCAGAAAACACGAACAAGAATCCGGCCTCCGGATTTATCAAAATGTCACTACCACCCCATCAAAATCGGATTAGTAGTGCATGTATTTGGAATTAGTATAGCGGGTAATATTTTTTAACATTTCATATTATCATGTTTTACCCAATAAATATGGCAATATGATATGCTGGTGCTTCCTATAAGAAACGTGATAGGCAAATCAATCAGCCGAAACTGGATTAGTCACTGAATTTTACTACTTTTGTGGCAAATAACAAAAGTAAATCGAATTATGAGTAACATAAAAGTAGGAGACAAAGTGCGTTTCCTGAACAGCACCGGTGGAGGTGTCGTTCGCAGTTTCAAAGGAAAAGACCAGGTTTTGGTGGAAGATGAAGACGGGTTCGAAGTGCCGGCGCTGATCCGCGAATGTGTAGTCGTAGGAGACAGCGAGATGCAGGTACACAGCTCCCGGCGTTCACCGCTCCCTTCCGCGACACAGGCGCCCGCCCCACAACCTAAGAAACCGGAGCCTCAACCCGAAGAGGAAAAGGTTACGGAGACCGCAGAAGGCGAACGACTGAACATATACCTGGCTTACCTCCCGATAGAACCGGCCAAAGTGATGCAGGGAAGCGGCTACGAAACCTATTTCATCAACGACAGCAATTACTATCTGTTCTTCAATTACATGAACCGCCAGAACAACAGCTGGATCAGCCGCTATAATGGCATTGTGGAACCGAATACACAGATTTTCCTGGAAGAATTCGGCAAAGAAGAGCTGAACGACCTGGAACGTATCTGCGTGCAACTGATCGCTTTCAAAAAAGACAAACCATTTTCATTGAAGAACGCCATTTCGGTAGAGCTCCATCTCGATACGGTCAAATTCTATAAGCAACACTGCTTCATGGAAAACGATTTCTTCGATGAAGATGCAATGGTCTACCCGATCGTGCGCCAGGACATTCCCGAAAAAGAATTGCTGATTTCCGCTGCCGAACTCCAGGAAGCCATGCAGCAGAAGGTACGCGAAGACCGTCGCGTTCCCCAAACGATCGTCAAGAAGAAAGCGACCGACAGCTCGATTTTGGAAGTGGACCTGCATATCACGGAGTTGTTGGACAATACCAACGGGCTGAGCAATGCGGACATGCTGAACTATCAGTTGGAAAAATTCCATGAAGTACTTGCCAAATATGCAGCCAACAAAGGACAAAAAATCGTCTTTATCCACGGTAAAGGCGATGGAGTACTGCGCAAGGCGATCGAGAAAGAATTGAAAACAAGATACAAACAACATTATTACCAAGATGCTTCCTTCCGCGAATACGGCTTCGGGGCAACGATGGTAACGATTAAATAAATTGTCAAGTATCCCTTATGGCAACTGAAATAGAAAGAAAATTTCTTGTGAAAGGCGACTTCAGCCGGCAAGTAACCTCTGCACAACGTATCGTGCAAGGGTATATCTGCTCACAACCCGGACGGACGGTGCGGATACGTATCCGGGGCGAAGAAGGATTCCTCACGATCAAGGGCGCATCGGACGAAAAAGGGTTGAGCCGCTACGAGTTCGAACAAAAGATACCATTGGCGGATGCGGAAGAGCTGCTGAAACTGTGCGAACCCGGAGCCATCGACAAAGTGCGCAATCTGGTTCCTGTCGGGAAACACACCTGGGAAGTCGACGTCTTCCATGGCGACAATGAAGGATTGGTCTTAGCAGAAATCGAATTGGCTTCCGAGGACGAACCTTTTGAACGACCCGACTGGATCGGACAGGAGGTCAGCGGAGATCGTCGTTACTACAACTCGATGTTGACAAAACGCCCGTATAAACAATGGTGAGATTTATGATTTCAGATTTATGATTTATGAAGAAGATAAAGCCATAAACCTGAAATCATAAATCTGAAAAATCATAAATCATAATTCATAAATAATAAATCAATGAAGAGACTCATCATCTCCCTCGCGGCAGCCATCCTGTCGCTACCGGCAGTAGCCGATGAAGGCATGTGGTTGCTGCCTTTGCTGAAAGGACAAAAGTTTCCGGAAATGCAAGCCTTAGGACTCAAATTGCAGGATTACGATATCTACAGCCCCGACTCGGCTTCCTTGAAAGATGCCGTTGTCATATTCGGAGGCGGCTGTACGGGCGAAATCGTTTCGCCGGAAGGCCTGCTCCTGACCAACCACCATTGCGGCTACAGTTGCATCCAACGCCACAGCACGCTGGAACATGACTACCTGACAGACGGCTTTTGGGCTATGTCGCGCGAACAGGAACTTCCGAATCCCGGCATGACCGTCACTTTCATCGACAAAATAGAGGATGTGACCGACTATGTGAAAAAGGAACTGGAAAAAGACACCGATCCCAACAGTATGAACTTCCTCTCTCCTAAATTTCTGAACGGGCTGGCTAAAGCAAAAGCCGGAGAAAAGTTCCTGCAGGACAATCCGGGCACGGAAGTCGAGATTAAGGCGTTCTACGGTGGCAACCAGTATTTCATGTTCACAAAGAAAATCTATTCCGATGTCCGCCTGGTAGGAGCTCCTCCCTCGTCGATCGGGAAGTTCGGCGCAGACACCGACAACTGGATGTGGCCGCGCCATACGGGCGACTTCTCCGTCTTCCGTGTCTATGCCGATGCAAACGGCAATCCGGCCCCCTACTCTGACAAGAATGTTCCGCTTCGCCCGAAACGCTGGTTCAAGATTTCATTGAAAGGCGTCCAGGAAAACGACTATGCCATGATGATGGGATTTCCCGGCCGTACCAATAAATACTACACATCCTGGGAGGTGGCGGAACGCCGCGACATCGACAACACGGTCCGCATCCACATCCGCGACTTGCGCCAGAAAGTCATGCTGGACGAGATGTTGAAAGACCCGGCTGTCCGGATCCAGTACGCCAGCAAATATGCAGGCTCGACAAATGCATACAAAAACGCGATCGGCAGCAACTGGGCCATTAAAAAGCGCAATTTCGAACAAGTGAAAAAGGAAGAACAGGACAAACTGATCGCCTGGTCCAACAAAATGTGCGAACCGAGCTATCCCGACGCCCTGATGGCGCTCGAACAGATCGTATCAGACCGCAAAGACCTGCGTTTCCGCAGTTGGATGCTGGACGAAGCGATCCTGCGAGGAATCGAGTTCACAAGTGTGCCGACTCAAACGGATGCAGTCATAGAAGCCTTGAAAGGAAAAGACAAAAAAGCGCAGCAGGAACAGCTCCGGCTGTTGGAACGGGCTTATCATGGGTTTGCCAACAGCAATTACTCGGCCGACGTAGACAAGAAAATCGCCAAAGTGATGCTGAAAGAATACCGCAGCCAGGTCGATCCGAAAGCGCAACCGGCCTATTTCACACAGATCGACAAGAAGTTCAAGGGAGACACGGACCGGTTCGTCGACTATCTGTTCGAGGAATCCATTTTCGGCAGTGAAGATAATTTCAACAAATTCCTTTCCCGCCCGTCTGTCAAAGCGTTGGAAAACGACCCGATGATTCTTTTCGCCAAATCTGTCCGTACGGAGGAGACAAATTTGAAGAATGCGTTAAAAGAATTTGAGGATGGATATGCAATGGCTCACCGCAACTATGTAAAAGGCTTGTTGGCCATGTACGGCGACCGTGCCAATTTCCCCGATGCAAACTTTACCCTGCGCCTCACTTACGGACAAGTAAAAGGGTACAGTCCGCGCGATTGCGACTACTATGGCCACCAGACAACACTGGACGGTGTGATGGAAAAAGAAGATTCCACCAATTGGGAATTCGTAGTGCCCGCCCGCCTGAAAGAGTTGTATGCCGCCAAAGATTTCGGACGCTACAAGGCTTCCAACGGAAAAATGCCGGTTGCTTTCAGTGCAACCACTCATTCGACCGGTGGAAACTCCGGCAGCCCAGTGATGAACGCGAACGGCGAACTGATCGGCATCAATTTCGACCGCAACTGGGAAGGAGTCGGCGGCGACATCCAGTATCTTCCCGACTACCAGCGCAGCATCATAGTCGACATCCGCTACGTCCTCTTCCTGATAGACAAATATGCAGGAGCGGGATATTTGTTGGATGAGATGGAGATTGAAGAATAACCGGTAGAAAACAGACGACCATTGTATAAGTCAAAAATCATAAATCTTTTTACCTTTGCAAGTAATAAAGAAGATAACTGAATGATCGATCAACCTACCATAGACCGGATACTGGATGCAGCAAACATTGTAGACGTTGTTTCCGAATTCGTCACCCTCCGGAAACGAGGTATAAACTATGTAGGATTATGCCCTTTCCATAGCGACAAGTCGCCCTCTTTCTACGTGTCGCCGGCAAAGAATATCTGTAAATGCTTTGCCTGCGGCGAAGGAGGTACGGCTGTTCACTTCATCATGAAGCACGAACAGCTTTCTTATTATGACGCTCTTCGCTATCTTGCCAAGAAATACAACATTGAAATACAGGAACGGGAACTGTCGGAACGCGAAAAGCAAGTACGCAGCAACCGCGAAAGTATGCTGATCGTCAATAGCTGGGCGCAAAAATACTTCACCACCCAGCTCTACGAACATCAGGAAGGCAAGACCGCCGGCCTACGCTACTTTGCCGAACGTGGTTTCCGGGAAGATACCATTCGCAAATTCCAGTTAGGCTACAGCCTCGACCAACGGGACGCCCTGTATAAAGCGGCAATAAAAAGCGGTTACAAAAAGGAATTTCTCGAAAAGACAGGTTTGGTGATCGCCTACGATAACGGCGGAGTAAACGACCGTTTCCGCGGGCGTGTCATTTTTCCGGTCCATTCACTCAGTGGGAAAGTCGTCGCTTTCGGAGGACGCGTACTGAAGAAAGACGAAAAGACGGCCAAATATGTCAACTCGCCCGAAAGCGAGATTTATCATAAGAGCAACGAGCTTTACGGAATCTATTTCGCCAAACAGGCGATCGTAAAGGCAGACCGCTGCTTCTTGGTGGAAGGCTATACGGACGTGATCTCCATGCACCAGGCAGGAGTCGAAAACGTAGTCGCTTCGTCGGGTACGGCCCTCACGCAAGGACAGATTCGCCTGATACACCGTTTCACCAATAATATCACGGTCTTGTACGACGGCGATGCGGCCGGCATCAAAGCAGCCTTGCGCGGTATCGACCTGCTGCTGGAAGACGGCATGAACGTGAAAGTGGTGCTTCTTCCGGACGGAGAAGACCCCGACTCCTTTGCCCGCAAGCACAACGCAAGCCAGTTTGCCGAGTTTATCAGGCAGAACGAGACCGATTTCATCCGTTTCAAAACGCGCCTGCTATTGGACGATGCAGGAACGGACCCGATCAAACGGTCGGCATTGATCTCCGATATTATCCGGACGGTGGCCATTATCCCCGACAATATAGCCCGTTCCCTTTATATCCGGGAATGCAGCGCGATGATGGAAATAGACGAGATGATCCTGTTGAACGAAGTAAACAAAATCCGTCTCAACAAGGAAGAAAGGCAAGCCAAAGTATCGCCACCCTCCGCACCGGCTGTCCCGTCAAGTATTCCCGAATATCCGGATATCCCCGGCTATCAACCTTATCCGGAAGAAATCCCGGCTGAACAACCGCAAGAAGGCCTTCTACCTCCCGCCGATATGATTCCGCCTCCACCACCGGAAGAATACGGACCCGGAGCAGGAGACGGAAGCATGCCGCCGCCCGCTCCTTTCACACCGCCGGCCAACATCCCGGTCGAGCCGAGGCGTTCGCCCTATGAGGCCTACGAAGTTGCCCTGTTGCGGTATATCGTGCGCTATGGCGAGCGCATCCTGTTCCAATATACGGACGAAGAAACAAACGAGGAAGTCGTGATCCGCGTTTCCGAATATATCCGTTCCGAACTGGAACGCGATGACCTGACCTTCTATACTCCGCTCTTCAAGAGTATGATGGACGAAGCGGCCGACCGTTGCCAGTCCGAAGGATTCATCGCGAACCGCTATTTCCTCGCCCATCCCGATCCGAACGTGAGCCGCCTTGCCGCCAACCTGATCAGCGAAAAATATCAGCTTAGCAAGTATCACACCAAATATCGGGAACTGGAACAAGAAGAAGACAAACTCGACCAGTTGATAATCCGAGAACTGTATGCATTCAAAGATGCCTATATTCTCTCGCAGATCAAAGAGATACAGGCACAGATCAAGAGCCTGCAAAACAACAAAGACATGGATCAGGTTTTCGAGTTGATGAAAAAACTCACGCGCCTGAACGAAATAAAGAATGTATTGAGTAAAGAATTGGGAGAAAGAATAATATTAAAAATGTAATGCCTATGAATTTTTTAGAAACGGAAGACGTGGTAAAGCAATATGCCAACCACCTCGCCCTTAACAAAGTCAGCATCCAGGTCCCCGAGGGGAAAGTCTTCGGGTTATTGGGACCGAACGGAGCCGGCAAAACCACACTGATCCGTATCATCAACCGCATCACAGCCCCCGACAGCGGCCTTATCCGTTTTAACGGACGTGAGTTTCAACCGGAAGATATCTACCAGATCGGTTACTTGCCGGAAGAACGCGGCCTGTATAAAAAAATGAAAGTCGGCGAGCAGGCCATCTACCTGGCGCAACTCAAAGGGCTCTCCTACCAGGAAGCCCGCACACGGTTAATGCGCTGGTTTGAAAAATTCGACATCATGCCTTGGTGGAACAAGAAACTGGAAGAGTTGTCCAAAGGAATGCAGCAGAAAGTACAGTTCATCATCACCATCATCCACGAACCGAAACTTCTGATCTTCGACGAACCGTTCAGCGGATTCGACCCCGTGAATGCCGAACTGCTGAAAAAAGAAATCCTCGAACTGAAAGATGCCGGACACACGATCATCTTTTCAACACACAACATGTCGTCCGTCGAAGAGATTTGTGACAATATAGCCTTGATCAACCGTTCGCAGGTTGTGCTTTCCGGTAATGTGACAGAAGTGAAAAACCGTTTCCGGACAAACAATTTCACCATCCGCTTCCATTCCGAATCAGGGAAACTGCAGCTCATCCCGGAAATGTTCAGCCTGCTGACAGAAAAAAATCTGGCCGGAACAAGTGAAGTACGCATCCACAAAGAGCCGGGCATTACCAACTCCGCCCTCCTCTCCGCATTGGCCGGACAGACCGAAATCATCTCTTTCACGGAAGAGATCCCTTCGATGAACGACATATTTATTAACACCGTCTCCGGTACAAATACTACGCAAGCATGAATAAGATAGGACTTATAATAAAAAGAGAATACCTTCGCCGTGTCAGCAAAAAATCGTTTCTGTTGCTGACTTTCCTTACGCCGTTCTTGTTTGCCGCCCTCGTATTCGTCCCGCTCTGGCTGTCGACCATCAAAGGAGACGATGCCAAGCAGATTGCGATTATCGACACGACAGGCAAATACGCTCCGCTGTTCCAAGATACGGAAGAATACACCTTCATCACCGAAAAAGGCTCCAGCCTGGAAGAATACCGCAAAAATCCGGATAAGGAAATATTCGCATTCCTGAATATCACAGACGATCTGTTGCAAAATCCGACCGCTGCAACGCTCTATTCGCAGAAGCAAATACCAATGGGCTTGAAAACCACGATCGACAAAACACTGTCCGAATATTTGAAAGACGAGAAACTCGCCTCTTACAACATCGACAACTTGAAACAGATCATTGAGGACAGTAAGATCAATTTCAATATCAAGACCATCAAATGGGATGAAGACGGAAGTGAGAAAAGCACTTCGGCCGAAGTCGCCTCTATCTTAGGAATGATATTGACTTTCATCATCTATATGTTTATCATCATATACGGTGCGATGGTCATGCAGGGAGTAATGGAAGAAAAGACGAACCGTATCATCGAAGTAATGATTTCGTCGGTCAAACCGTTCGACCTGATGATGGGGAAAATCATCGGAATCGGTTTCGTCGGCCTGACACAGGTATTCCTGTGGGGAATCCTGACAGCTGTACTGGTGTCGGGAAGCCTTTTCTTTTTCGGTAGCAGCGCGTCTCCTGAAGACATGATGACGGCACAGATGGCGGCACAAGGCATGGGCGATATGGCAGCCGGCTCTTCAGAGATCAGCATCCAGGTGCAGGAAATCATCAATTCGATCAACTTCAAGATGATCGGCATCTGCTTCGTTCTTTATTTTATCGGAGGCTATCTATTGTATGCGGCTCTATTTGCCGCTATCGGAAGTGCTCTGGAACAGCAGGAAGACACTCAGCAGTTCATGACTCCGATTATGCTTTTGATGGCATTCAGCTTGTATGCCGGAATCTACAGCATGAATAATCCCGACGGCCCGTTGGCCTTCTGGTGTTCGATGGTTCCGTTTACCTCCCCCATCGTGATGATGGTCCGTTTACCGTTCGACATTCCGGTATGGGAATTGCTGCTTTCGTTTGCCCTGTTGTTTGCCACAGCTATATTTATCGTCTGGTTCTCTGCCAAAATTTACCGCGTCGGCATCCTGATGTATGGCAAGAAACCAAGTATCAAAGAGATGCTCAAATGGTTGAAATATAAATAGACAAGAAGCCATACTCATAATGCCTGTTATTAGACCTTAATAATGGGCATTATGAGGTGCTTATAATAGTCAGTATTAGCATGTCTACTTCCCCTTATAAGTTTTTCTCACGTTTACTGCCACTACTATCACTCTCCTCTATTATCAGTTGATCTACAAAATAATTAACAGACAGTAACAGCAAATAAAAAGTGGTAGCAAATAATGTTTTTCTACCACTTCTCACATACTTTTTTTATAAACTAATGGTATTTCCAGCCCTTTTTTCTACTTTTTTTCAGAAAGGAGTAAAAAGTTTCAGTTTGATTCCCTTGCAGGGAGAACTATTGTTTTGATTACTACAACACTTTCAATATATCACCACATTTTCCAATCAACGATTGAAAATAAGCAGCCTTTTCATAATCTTGTGCATCCGAAGCCTTTTTCATCCTTTGCGACAAATCTTCCACACATTCTCGTAGCGTATCTGCCGTTGCTTCCCGTCCACTGGATAGAGAAGTTCTCAATAATTCTATCGCCTGTTCAAAATCCTGCTCTACGCCTTTACCTTTGTAATATTTAAGAGCCAATTGATATTGCGATTCCGAGTCGTTTTGTTTTGACAAAGAGATAAGTTTTGAAATTTCGTCACCCGACTTCTGTTCTTTATTTTCAAGGGGAAGAACTTTCATCAACTCAACAAAATTATTATCCAGCACATTCAACAAAGGACAAAAAGCATATCGAAATACTTCACGATCTATACTGAAATCATCTCCGACATTTAATACTGATTGTGCCATCAATTTATCACAATCTTCGTTAATCAACAGACAAATCGGATCATAATTAAGCATATGAATCTTATTGATAAATCGCAACACCGATGCATATTGACTCTTTTGTATTTTAACGGGTAAATATGCAAATAAAAGAACCTGCTTATCCTCTTCCCTGCAAAGAATCTTCACCTTTAAACAGACACAATCCATGTCAATCGAAAAAACAAATTCCCCTTCTTCATCATGATACTCAAAGTTCAAATCAAACTCTTTCTTCAAGTAATCATTTACCTGCTTTGCTAAAACATTCATAATCCGTATATATTTAATCCGATTAATTAACGATACATCCGATCACTCCACTTCCCGACAATGTATTCAATTCCAATAACTAAAAAAACAGCCAAACAGAAAAACAAGATCCGGCTACCAAAAACTTCCACGCCATTATCTATAAACGAACGACATTGCAACGCCACCTCTACCAACTTATGATCATAAACTTTTCCTGCTCTTTCCATCGATAACAGACGTAAAAGGGGAAACTCCACACACATATTATAGGCGATACGCCCAATCGCTATGAAAAGAAAGGTTCCCAAAATAATGCTCAATCCAATTCCCCAATTACGAAGTAGTTGCATCCATGAAAAACAGCTCATAAACAAAGTCCGTTTACAACGCATCATAGCATATTTGAAATGAGAATCGTACATAAGCAATTCGTTATTTTTCAACTCTTTGTATATCCATTCCATCTCTTTACTTACCTTTTTCTTTGAAAAAGACATTGGATGGCTTAACAAGAAAACCTCATCAAACAAGTGCTCACCTTTTACCTCACAAAAAATTTCCTCACCTGTCTCTTCAAGTAACAGATTCAGCAAAGATTCATAGCAATCAAGCAAAGAAATATTAAAATACAACTCCGCCTTTTTCCGTTGCCACCAATGGCCAACCATTGCTCGCTTATAGTAAAACAACGCCGTAAGCAATGAATCAAGAGCGTACCTTACACGACAAAACTCAACATCTTCCTTTTGAAAAGACTTGCAGGAATCTTCAAATATTTCCTGAAAAGACTCAAACGCACATCTTCCTTGCAAAAGCTTCAACGTCACAAGGAACAAATTCGATAACGTTTTCAAACTCCCCGAAACCTCCTCTTCCATCTGGGTAATTTCAGATACCCACTTTTTCATTGTCTGTATGTTCATAACAATCAAACCGTTAACTATTATTTCCGTTTATACAATAGAGCTTTAGAACCCGATTGTTTACCAACAACCTCAATCCTTTCTCCAACTAAGACCTTATTAAAAAAGAATGAAAAGGTTGATGATTTTACCAACCCACTAACCAACTGAAAAAGATCGTTACGAGTAAACTCCCGCTCTAATGGCTGGGAGTTTACAGTACACAAAATGACTTCCTTACTACTCATTTTATCTATGTGATTTATTATTATTCCACAATTGCCAAACACTCAAAGTAATAGTACCTAATGCAGCAGCAACAGTTGCGCCCATTGCAAAATAGTTTTGCCAGTCCCATGCTGATTTAGACTTACTCTTGGATTGTCGAACGTAGACTTGTTTCTTTTGTTTTTCTTTCTTTATCTCCTTATCCTCCTCTTTTGGAGTTTCCTTTTTAAAGGTATCTTCCACTAAAGAAGCAGTATTAATAACAACCTTCTCTTGCTCTTGAAACATATTTATTATATATCTACGAAATTCAGGTAAACTGTCATAAAGCAAACCTTTCAATGAAACAAATTGATCCCTATAAGAATCATATTTATACTCATTAAACCTATCATCCACAACACCCCAACCTTCTCTCAATAGATACTCTGCTTCACCCCGATCAAAATCAAGCCGAATTATTTTCTTCCCTGACAGACGACAATACTTATAATGAAAAATAAGTTCGAATACATCTTTATTCATCAAAGCTTTGTTACCCTGCTCTTCATCAATCAATCTCCATATTCCATCCGCCCACTTTTGGAGTTCGACAGAATCTTCTTTCATTTTTCCAAGCAAAAGCTTGGATCTACGGAATAAAAATTTATATTTCATACCCTTTTTTATTTAATTATGCCACAAAGGAATGCCATACAAGATTAGTTGGCAAATAATTCTCAGATGTTTATTCCAAAATTCAAATTACAAGTAAAAAAATACTCTTATTATAGCATTTTGGATATTTTTACTATTTTTGTGATGTTCATTAATAAAAAAATGATATGGAAGAGAACATCAAAGAATCAAGTTTAAGTACAATGGATAAACTTAAGGCTATAAAGCGTCTTAGACTATTTTACTCAACGGATGAGGAATTTATAAATTTTGCAGGAAAACAAATAAAGAGTAATGGGTTTAATAAACTCACAGAGAAGAGAAAAGAAGAACTTTACAGGAGTTTTACTAAGGACTACATTGAAAACCTTTGTGTATTCACTAAAAAGTATCCTCGTTTTGCGTATTTGGTATTAGAAAGCACAAACATTAACACATTTCTTCAACTATACGAAAGTACTTCTAATTTTTACATGGAAAATAAAAAAGAAATTTCCATGATTAGGGATTCTGATTCAAAAAAAACGATACTTTTTTTAGATTGTATATTAGAAGATACTATAATTAATGACCAAACTATACCAAAAGACATTTTAAATCTATGCGAGAAATACAAAGAAAATAGAATCTATAGTTCTGCTATTCTTTTATTACTGATATTAGAATTGATTCCAGCTTTCGATAAAAGAGGAGATGATATTGAAAATATTAACACTGATTTTCAAATACTAATAAACGAAATCACAGATTACCTACTTTATATATCGGCAAAAAAAATAAAAATCAAGGTAAATTCATATATAATAAAAAGCCTTTCATCTATCTGTAAAAAAGAGATAATAAGACGTTTAAAAAACACGCCAATAAATAGATTTACTTTATACCTTTTTGCAAACACAGCTCTTGAAATATGTTCTTCCATAAAATCAAAAGGAATTATTGCAACAGTGAATGCAATTAGAAATACCAATGAAGACTATTTTTCAAGGATAAAATTAGATGGACTTTGGGAAGTCATAAAAGGTAATGGAAAAGAATTTTATGAATTACAGAGAATTAACGCCACATATATACTTCTAAAACACTATACTTTTAAAAGAGACTACATAAATAAGGATCGAGAATACGAGCTCTATTTACTAGATCATATTTCAAATAATAAATACAGCTATGGCCTCTTCATTGAAAAAGAAGAAGAAGAAGTTAATTTGTCAGAATCTTTCAATTGTGGCTCTCTTCAAATAGAGATTAATAAAACGAATAATGAATATCTATTGATCTTTGAAAATGAATCCCTTTTAGGCGAAGTTGGGTTTACATTGAAACAATCCCAAGCAGGTATATATCGTTATCAACCATATTTGAATAAATACAACAATCTTCATCAACAAAATTTGGATAAAGATAATGAAAGAGAATGGGGAATAGGGAAAAAAAATCGAAACTCGTAAACTCAAATATCTTTACACTGAGGATCATATCATATTCAAATTATCTGATGAAGATTTTATCAACTTAATAGAAGAATAAACAACGAAGATATGCTCAATATCACAACATCAAATCCTGATAATACTATTCTATACCAAGAACGCCAAATCAAAGGAGTCATAAAACAATTCCTTATATTGGAAGAAGAATATTTTGATTTTGAAACTCTCTTGGAACAATCTTATCTCAAAAAGATAAAAGATCAAAAGAAAAAAGAAGCATACCAAACATTACTATATAAAGATTGATAGTTCTTTTGTCTTTTAATTCAATCAGTTCGCCCTCTTCGAGAACAATTGTATGGAGATGGTCTCTATCCGTTGGTTTCGCTCCACTCTTCCCAAGAAGAACTGGAAGCGACGCTTGATTACGCGATCTACCGATACTATCTGCGACCGTCGTATGACTTTATCCAACATTTGCTATGGAACAGGGAGAATCTGGAAGTATTGTGTCCCGCCTCCTTTCGGCAAGAAATACAAGAACTTCTCCGGAAGATGTTAGAGCGATACAGACATTAAGTCATATTCATTCCGTCCTCAAAATGCTCAATCGTTGAGCATTTTGAGAACGTTTTTTGCTCAATTGTTGAGCAATTTGCCTATCTTTGTCCAAAAGAGACAGGTAATGGAACGCTTGCAAAACAGATATAAGAAATTATTACTGGAAACAGATACTCGTTTCCATAGATATATGTATAACCGGATCAATTGGAACAACCGGATGATCGGATTGACCGGCCCTCGTGGAATCGGTAAAACAACACTTGTGTTGCAATATATCAAGGAAAATTTACCGACCGACGATTCGTTATATGTTACTGCGGAAGATTTTTATTTTGCTGACCATCGACTACTGGATTTGGCTGACACATTTGTGAAAAGTGGCGGAAAGCACCTCTTCATCGATGAAATACATCGTTATAGTGATTGGTCAAGAGAGTTGAAGCTCATCTATGATTACCATCCCGAATTACAGGTTGTATTTACCGGATCGTCCGTACTCGATATCAACAAAGGAATCTCAGACTTGAGCCGACGTGCAGCTATGTATCACATGCAAGGATTATCGTTTCGGGAATATCTGCAACTTTTTCACAATCTGACATTTCCGGTCTATTCTTTAGCGGAGATACTGCAACTTAAAGTAGAGATTCCAATCCAATTCCATCCCTATCAATTCTTTCCCGATTATCTGAAACGAGGATATTATCCTTTTTCTTCCGAAGACCCATATATCTATATCCAACAGATTGTAAATCTGACCTTGGAAGCAGATATTCCACAATTTGCCGGTATGAATGTTTCGACAGGCCGCAAGCTGAAACAACTATTGGCCATTATCGCTAAAAGTGTACCTTTCAAACCGAACATCAGCAATATAGCGACGGCTCTGAACGTAAGCCGCAACAGCGTGGCAGACTATTGCCTATATGTGGAAGAAGCCGGACTTATCGCACAACTACGAGATGACACAGGGGGCATACGCGGATTAGGGAAAGTCGAAAAAATATATCTTGACAACACAAATTTAATCTATAGCTTGGCAGGCGAAAACAGCGAGATCGGGAATATCCGCGAAACCTTTTTCTTTAACCAGATGCGGGTAAACCAAGATGTCATCACCTCTTCCGCTTCTGATTTCTGCATAGAAGGTTATACGTTTGAAATTGGAGGACGTAAAAAAGGAAACAAGCAGATTGAAGGACTCCCGGATGCGTTTGTTGTAAAAGATAATATCGAGTTTGCTTTTGCCCACACGATACCGCTTTGGCATTTCGGATTCAATTATTAAGAATCCTACCAGCCATTGTGTATAAAAAAAAGAGCCGTACCATAGATATGATACAGCTCTTTTTTTGTTGTTCAACCAGGGCTCGAACCTGGACTAACAGGACCAGAATCTGTTGTGCTACCATTACACCATTGAACAATTTCCGTTCAACAAAGATGACAATTAATTTTTTTTGTTGTTCAACCAGGGCTCGAACCTGGACTAACAGGACCAGAATCTGTTGTGCTACCATTACACCATTGAACAATTTTAATTAAGCTTGTCAACTCTCTTGTTGTTAGCGAGTGCAAAAGTACATACTTTTTCAAAATAAACAAATGATACGGTGAAATTTTTTGCTTAATAAACTTTTTTCTTTTGCTGCTTGTTTTGATTTTGCAAGTATATACATATATTAATAGAGGGAAATCACCCACATAATAAATATAAGAAGTATATTTGCGACTTCGAATATTATTCAATAAAAAGTAGATGGATCAAACAGAAGAATTAGTTAAAACGATTGTAGAAGGACTACAGGAAAAAAAAGGCAAAAATATTGTAACCGTAGACTTAACCCAATTATCCGGCTCGATCTGCCAATATATGATAATCTGCGAAGGTAACACTCCTACACAGGTTTCCGCATTGTCGGATTCGGTTTGGGATTTTGCCCATCGCAAGGCGGGAGAAAAACCGCTTTCAATAGATGGAGCACAGCGTTCCGAATGGATCGGAATGGACTATGGCACGGTTCTTGTACATATATTTTTACCGGGACTTCGCGAGTTTTACAATCTGGAAAACCTTTGGTCGGATGCCAAAGTGACTCAGATCGCCGACCTCGACTGACGACCGGGTCTTACATTGTTTAGAGATAATTACATATGGAAAATAAAAACGACATGTTTAACAAAGCACCGAAGAACAATAAGCAAAAGATGTTCAAGTTTAATCTTTATTGGATGTACGGGCTCATTTTTATAATGCTTTTTGCGTTGTACCTGACAAACGATTCTTCGGCATCTAAAGAATTAGGCTGGACCGAGTTCCAAAAGTTAGCGCAGGAAAACGTATTCGACCGGATGGTTGTCTACAACAAAAAGAACTTGGTTGAAGCAACCGTAAAAGACGGACAGAAAGGTTTGGTATTCAAAAAAGACAGTGCTGTATTGGGGACCAACCCGAAAGTATATGTCAAAATACCGTCGGCCGATAAATTCTCAGACTTCTATGACAAGGCTGTTGCTGAAAATCATATTACTACACAGGTCAGTTTTGAGGAAGGCGATGATGTTATCTGGAATTTCCTTGTTTCATTCGGTCCGATCTTGCTGATCATCGTCGTGTGGATCTTCCTGATGCGACGCATGTCAGGTGGCGCAAGCGGTGGTCCCGGCGGAGTATTCAGTGTAGGCAAAGCAAAAGCCCAGCTTTTCGACAAAGACAACGACCGGAAAGTAACATTCAAGGATGTTGCCGGCCTTGCAGAGGCGAAACAGGAAGTGGAAGAGATTGTTTCTTTCTTGAAAAGCCCCGAAAAATACACGGAATTGGGAGGTAAAATACCCAAAGGAGCCTTGCTCGTAGGCCCTCCCGGAACCGGTAAGACATTATTGGCCAAGGCTGTAGCTGGAGAAGCTGACGTTCCGTTCTTCTCCCTGTCAGGTTCGGACTTCGTTGAAATGTTCGTCGGCGTGGGTGCTTCCCGTGTACGTGATCTGTTCCGCCAAGCAAAGGAGAAAGCGCCTTGTATCGTGTTTATCGACGAAATCGATGCAGTCGGTCGCGCCCGTGGTAAAAATGTAAACATGAACAGCAACGATGAACGCGAAAACACGTTGAACCAGTTGCTTACGGAAATGGACGGTTTCGGATCCAACAGCGGTGTTATTATCCTGGCCGCCACGAACCGTGCCGACATTCTGGATAAGGCGTTGCTTCGTGCCGGACGTTTCGACCGTCAGATTCACGTGGAATTGCCTGACCTGAACGAGCGCAAGGAGATATTCGGAGTGCATCTGCGTCCGATCAAAATAGACGAAAGCGTCGATGCCGAATTCATGGCACGCCAGACTCCCGGTTTCTCCGGAGCCGACATTGCCAATGTCTGCAATGAAGCCGCATTGATTGCCGCCCGTAACGGTAAAAAGTTTGTCCAAAAAGATGACTTCATGAATGCGGTTGACCGTATCGTCGGAGGTTTGGAGAAACGAACGATGATAACAACTGCAGACGAACGGAAAAGCATTGCTTATCACGAAGCCGGTCACGCCACATTAAGCTGGTTCCTGGAACATGCCAATCCGTTGGTAAAAGTAACCATCGTGCCGAGAGGTAAAGCATTAGGGGCAGCTTGGTACATGCCTGAAGAGAGACAGATCACAACCCGGGAACAGATGCTTGACGAAATGTGCGCAACATTAGGCGGACGAGCTGCCGACGAGTTTTTCCTCGGTAAAATAACAACCGGGGCCTCGAATGACCTCGAGCGCGTGACTAAGCAGGCCTACGCAATGGTCGTATATTTTGGGATGAGCGATAAACTTCCCAACATCAATTATTACGATTCAAGCGGACAAGACTGGGGCTTCACCAAACCGTACAGCGAGGAAACAGCCCGGATGATCGACCAGGAAGTACAGAACATTATCAACGAGCAATACGAACGAGCCAAAAGCATCCTGAAAGAACACGCGGAAGGACACAACAAGTTGGCTCAAGTTTTGCTGGAACGGGAAGTAATCTACACGGAAGATGTCGAACATATTTTCGGTAAGCGTGCTTGGGTTTCCCGCTCGGAAGAGATACTGGAACTGCAAGAGAAAGCAAACGGCAAAAAAGCCGAAAACCAATAAAAAAACACTATCGTCTTGAAAAATCTAATTACACGGGCGTTAACCGGCATTATTTTCGTCGTGGTACTGGTGGGAGCCATTTGTATCCATCCGATTTTCTTCCTTATTCTTTTCTGTCTCATAACAGGATTGACTTTGTGGGAATTCGGAGGTCTGGTCAAGCATTATGAAAATGCAAATCTGCAACGAGCCGTGAATGTGCTCGGAGGAGTCTATCTGTTTATCGCCACTTTCGTTTATGCAAACGGACTGACGGACGGTATGATCTTCCTACCCTATCTGCTCTTTATCATATTGACAATGATAGCCGAGCTCTATTACAAGGCTCCGAATCCGATCAACAACTGGGCATTCACACTTTTTGCCCAGGTTTATTGTGCCGGTTCCTTTTCCATGCTGAACTTTATCGGTGCGGAACCGGGAACCCCCGGTGTCATGAGCTACACACCGCTCTTCATCATGGCCATTTTTATCTTTGTCTGGTTGGACGATACGGGGGCATATCTGGTCGGTTCGCTGATCGGGAAAAGAAAATTATTTGAACGGATCTCTCCAAAGAAATCATGGGAAGGTTTCTTTGGCGGGTTGATCCTCGTCTTGGCTTCCTCACAGGCGTTCGCTTGGTTCGATCCGGAAATAAGCCGGCTCAATTGGCTGGGGCTGGCAACAACGGTCGTCCTGTTCGGAACCTGGGGAGATTTGGTCGAATCCCTGCTGAAACGTACGCTCGGAGTAAAAGACTCCGGTAATATATTGCCGGGCCACGGTGGAATGCTGGATCGCTTCGACAGCGTCATGCTGGCTGTTCCCGCCAGTTACATCTATATCGAATTATTTATTCGAAATTAAAGGTGAGTGTCACCATCCGGGAAGTTGCTTTGGACAGGGAGTTCGGATATTTGATCAAATCCGGATCAGCCAAGTCGCTCCGGTCTTTCTCCAGCAGGTCTACCAAACCGAAACTGAATTTAAGTTCCGGACATAATTTAAAAAACGGAAGATAAATATCACATCCGATACCGAATTCTACACCGAAATCCGTTCCTTTCAACAGGATCGGATTTCCTTTTTTACGCCCCAGGTCGAAAGCACCGTAAATACCGCCAATCAGATAAGGACGATAGTTATTCACACGGAAAGCACTGTACTTCACATCAAGCGGAAACGTCAGGTAATTGGAACGGACAGAAGAGGAATACATGCTTACCACCGGATTTTCATCCGTTCCCTCCACTCCTTCCATTTCAGGACGACGGAACACGATTTTTTTATCCCCGAAATGGATAGTCGGCGTAAAACGCAAGTTGAAATACGGGTTCAAGTACATATCTCCGATAACCCCGACACTAAAACCGGGCGAATAGTTCGGAATCTCGGCATACCAGGTTTCACCGTTTGTCGCCACACCGCTATTAGTCAATATCAAGTCCTGCGCATGCAAGCCAACATGAAATCCTAAGTGAAACCATTTCAAATCCGCATAGGGCTGATTCTTCACCTTTTCTTTCTGAGCCATTACAGCTGTTACAGACAGAAAGAATACACATATGATAAATAGTAGACGTCTCAATTCTTTTCGCAATTTTGAATTTATAACGGGAAAGAGCCCGACTTATTGCAAAAGAGCATTTATTTGTAAAAAAAAGGAGGAGTTCTTTTTTTAATTCAAAGAAAGCTCTATTTTTGCACGAACTAATAGTTATCAATTTAAACGTTTAAAAAAATGGCTTACGTAATTAGTGACGATTGTATCGCTTGCGGTACTTGTATTGACGAATGTCCGGTAGGAGCAATTTCAGAAGGCGACAAATACAGCATCGACCCTGAAATGTGTGCAGATTGTGGAACTTGCGCAGATGCTTGTCCTACTGAAGCAATTCATCCGGCAGAATAAACCGCAACACCAATAGGTATCCTTCAAACAGGGCCTATAAAGACAAGGGGCTGTTTCCTTTCGGAACAGCCCCTTGTTATTTTCATCCATTACCGACTTTGTCAAAATTCAATATTCAGTTTGATCTCATCCGAATCGTCTTCCTGACGATTTTCTCCGGGCATTGTCTCCTCCGGCTCTTCACCGGCTGCCCTACATTGCTTAATGTAACTGATTACATCATTCATTCCATCCATGAACTTGTCAAAGTCCTCCTTATACAGGAAAATCTTATGCTTTTCAAAAGAAACCTGCGTGCCATTCTTCGGCTGCACCTTCTTACTTTCCGTTACAGCCAAAAATAAATCGTCCTTCAGATTCTTCTTTACATCCAGATAATAAATTCTTTTTCCCGCTTTAATGGTTTTAGAGTACAAAATCTCTTTATCACCACCTTCAACTTGTATTTTCTTCACCGAGTCTTCCATTATAGCAAACATTCGTTAAACACCCACCCATTTATCATAAACTTGCTTCAAATATGTGCATTTTTTTTTAACGACAACTATTTTAACGCATAAAAATGCGTTAAAATAATCAGAATATTACGAAATAATAAACAACACACAGAAAATTAGGCAAGACGGTGAACTTTTATAAAAAGAATAACTAACTTTGCAGCCAAATTTATAACAAGTAGTTCCTTCAAACGATGATCAACAGAATTTTAATCCGCATTAAAGTTTTACAGATAGTATATTCTTACTATCAAAACGGAAACAACGACCTCAAAGTAGCGGAAAACGAATTGCTTTTCAGCCTCAGAAAGTCTTATGACTTATATCATTATTTTCTTCTCCTAATTGTCGATGTCACAAACTTACAAAGACGCCTCTTGGATGCCCGTAAGAACAAGTATATGCCGACAGCAGCAGAACTGAACCCCAACACCCGCTTGATAGAAAATCGTTTTGCTGCACAATTAGCAGAAAACGAAATGCTTCAGAAATATGTGGCCGAACAGGGGCTTTCATGGGATAATGACGAAGACTTCATCAGGATGGTGCTCGACCTGATCTTATCGTCCGAACAATACAAGGAATACCTGGACAACGAAAACGATTCGTACGAAACAGACAAGGAATTCTGGCGCGTCGTATTCAAAAAACTGATCTGCGGCAATGAAGCGATCGATGAGTACCTGCAAGATAAAAGCATTTACTGGAACGACGACATCTCCATCATCGAAACATTTACGCTGAAAACGATCAAACAATTCGATGAAGCAGCCGGAAGCAAACAAAAATTGTTGCCGATGTTTAAAGATCTCGAAGACCAATCTTTCGCTATTAAATTATTCCGCCAAACATTGATGAAAGGAAGCGAATTCCGCGAACGCATCAACAAGCATATGAAAAACTGGGAAACTGAACGCATCGCCAATATGGACCTTATCATCATGCAGGTAGCGTTGGCCGAAATCATGACGTTCCCGACAATACCTATTAACGTGACGCTGAATGAATATATCGACACGGCCAAATACTACAGTACCCCGAAAAGCGGAACGTTTATCAACGGTATTTTAGATTCTGTCGTCAGCGAGTTAAAAAAAGAAAAGTTATTGCTCAAAGATTAATTATTATCCTTACATTTGTGTCAGTATCGAATTGATATTAACTTATTAATGTTTATAGTTATATGAGCTTACTTACTATTTTACTTCAGGCCGCCGGTGGAAGCCAGCAATGGTCCGGTATTTTGATGATGGTTGTTATTGTTGCGATCTTCTATTTCTTTATGATCCGTCCGCAACAAAAGAAACAAAAAGAAATTCAGAAAGCCCGTGAAGCCTTGAAAGCGGGAGACAAAGTGATCACCGCCGGAGGTATCTACGGAAAAATCAAAGAGATCGGTGATACATATATGTTGATTGAAATTTCTGATGGCGTACGCATCCGTGTAGACAAAACATCCGTGTTTGCATCTGCAGAGGACGCACAGCAAAAATAAACAACGGAACCATATGTCACGACTTGGACTAATCAAACAAACATTCAAGTCTGCCCGGATAGAGATTAAGGCTTTTCTTCGCCGTCAAGAGTGGAAAGAAGCCTTGATCTTTTTCTGTTTTATACTGTTGGCTTTCGGTTTCTGGCTCCTCCAGAGCCTGCAACAGGAGTATGAAATAGATATCAAGATTCCGGTCAAATACAAGAATGTGCCACCGGATATATCTTTCACTGAAACGCCTCCCGAAGCTATTACGGTCAAAGTGAAAGACAAAGGGAGCGTGTTGCTGAACTACTCCTTCGGCCGGTCGTTTGCCCCGATTGAGGCCAATATGAAAACAAAACCGGAAAAAGCAGGTAAACTGGCCATCAGCAGGAAAGAAATCGAAAGCGATATCAAGAAACAACTGATTGCGACTACTTCCCTGCTCGGTTTCGATCCTCAACATATCGACGCAGCCTACAGTAAACGCATGAAAAAGGAGATACCGGCCGTGTTCGAAGGGACTGTCCAAACGAACGCCGGCTTCAAAGTCTCAGGCGACATATCCATTACTCCCCATAACATCAGCGTTTACGCCAGTGATGTCGTTCTGGATACTTTGAAAGAGATAAAAACAGTCTATACCGAGATAAAAAAAGGAAACAAAACCGTCACACGCACCGTCCAACTGGAAAAAATAGACGGAGCCACTCTCGAACCGACAAGTGTGACCGTTACGATCCCGATAGAAGAGTATACGGAAAAGACGCTGGAGATACCGGTTATCTGCACCAATCTGCCACGCCATTATACCCTGCGCACATTCCCGTCTGTCGTGAAAGTAAGTTGTAGCGTCCCTCTTTCACGCTTCAAGGATGTCTCGGCGGATGATTTCGAAATACGGATCTCTTTTGCTGACCTGGAGCAAAGCGCTTCGGGAACATTACCTTTGCAACTGAACAAAAAACCGGGTTGGGTGGATGTCGCCACAATTTCACCGGACAGGATCGAATTTATATTGGAACAAACAAAATCAAATGATTAAGATAGGAATAACCGGAGGAATCGGGAGCGGCAAATCAGTGGTAGCCGCCTTATTGGAGTTATCAGGCATACCTGTGTATATCGCAGATACGGAAAGTAAGCGTCTGACGGCCTCCTCGCCCGTTATCAGGGAAAAACTGATTGCCCTGTTCGGAAAGGAACTTTATACGCCCGACGGTTTGGATAAAAAACGACTCGCCTCCCATATTTTCGGAACCCCGGAACGGCTTGAGCAGGTGAATGCAATCATTCATCCGGAAGTGAACCGCCACTTTCTCGCTTGGGCGGAGAGACAGAAAACCCCGGTATGCGCCATCGAGTCCGCTATCCTTTTCGAATCGGGTTTTAACCGGATTGTCGACACGACACTGATGGTCTATGCCCCGATGGAGATACGCATCGGGCGGGCGCTCGAACGCGATGCCGTTTCCCGCGAAGAGGTCATACGCCGTATCGAAAGCCAGTTGCCGGATGAAGTAAAGAAAGAGAAATCGGACTACGTGATCTTCAATGACGGAGAACAGGCTTTACTTCCGCAGATAAGTACTTTCCTTTCCGGACTAAAAACAAGAAAAACCTGACTTTCAATCTTATAACAAACGTAATAAGATAATAGAATCAGTTGAAGGATCGATTTACGCTTAGTGAATAATCATTAGAAACAAGAAAATATATTCAAAACTGCCGAAAATTCCCGGTAGTTATGTTACATTTGCACACTCAAAAGTTAAACACTATTAGAAAAACAAAGTATTATGTTGAAGACGATTTTGTCTATCTCGGGCAAACCGGGATTGTTTAAATTGGTTTCCCATGGGAAAAATATGCTGATTGTTGAGTCGTTAGCAGACAAGAAAAGAGTTCCTGCATACGCAAAAGATAAAGTAATTTCTCTGGGAGACATCGCTATCTACACAGATGAAGCAGAAGTCCCTTTGCATGAAGTTCTGACCAGCGTCAAAAATAAAGAAAACGGACAGCAAGCTTCTATTTCCACATCCGCCAAACCGGACGAACTGCGTGCTTATTTCGCAGAGATACTTCCCAATTTTGACCGTGAACGCGTATATCCGAGCGACATCAAGAAATTGATCTCCTGGTATAACATCTTGATCGGTGCCGGCATCACGGAATTCACTCCGGAAGAACCGGCAGCGGAAGAGGCTCCGGCTGAAGAAACAAAAGAAGAAGCATAATAGAGTCACAACCTGCCGGCACGTAAAGATACTTATTGTAGAAAACGCATTTTTCAGGCTCAAAAGAGAACTGGCATCAAACAAATGTTAATTTGCTTTTTCGACGTCAAAAAGGAACTTTCACCCACTGTCCGGCACTTCTTCGCAACGAAGACGGTCGTCATTCCATTTACAAGGGACTTCATCGCCACGAGAACGGTCGTCATATACAACGACAACGGACCTCACGGCGATGAAGTCCCTTGTCATTGTAAAAAACCGCGCACCTCACGGCAACAAGCCCCTAAAATACCGTTGGAATATTTGGGACACCACCCGATTTATCTGAAAATATCCGATTCTCCGGAAGATAAGATTTATCACTTTGCACGCGTTTTCCTCTTCCGGTAACCAAATCGCCAGCTTTCCTAAACGACCTCAGCGCCTCATTTTTCCTGTAGTCAAAAAAAGCAACCGAAACCCGGAAAAAAGTCAATCCAAAACATACCCGGATTTCGGATGAAATAGGGAAATAGCCTGAAAAGGGGTTATTGTAAAAAATATATAACCTTTAGAACAACGGATTAGCTACTTTTTCCTTCAACAAGGCCAAATCGACTACTTGGCGGATATCATCCACATAATGGAAAGTCAGTCCTTTCAGATAGTCGGGCTTGATCTCTTCGATATCTTTCCTATTCTCTTGACAGAGGATCAGTTCCTTGATGCCGGCACGTTTGGCAGCCAGTATCTTTTCCTTGATGCCGCCTACCGGAAGGACTTTGCCGCGCAGCGTGATCTCACCGGTCATAGCCAGGTTACTGCGCACCTTACGCTGCGTAAAGGCAGACACCAATGAAGTTACCATCGTGATACCGGCACTCGGACCGTCTTTCGGAATCGCTCCTTCCGGCACATGGATATGTACATTCCAGTTTTCAAACATATCTTCGTCGATACCGAACAATCCGGCATGCGAATGAATATATTCGAGTGCCAACATGGCAGATTCTTTCATCACGTCACCTAAGTTACCTGTCAAAGTGAGCTTCGACCCCTTTCCTTTGCTCAAACTGGATTCCACAAACAGGATTTCACCGCCGACAGCCGTCCAAGCAAGCCCGGTTACGACACCGGCATAGTCATTTCCCTGGTATTTATCACGCGAATATTCGACTGCTCCCAAATAATCATGCAAGTCTTCGGGACGTATCTGTGCCGGAAGTTCTTCTCCTGACGCCAGTTTGCGGGCCAGCTTACGCATGATCTTGGCAATCTTTTTGTCCAATTCACGCACACCGCTCTCGCGGGTATAGGATTCGATGATCGCCTGCAATGTCTTTTTCGGGAACTTCACTTTGCCTTTCGACAGACCGTGGATCTCCAACTGCTTCGGAACCAAATGGCGGGCAGCGATTTCTACTTTCTCCTCCATGATATAGCCACTCACCTCGATCAGCTCCATACGGTCCAGCAACGGCTGGGAAATCGTGTTCAGGTTATTGGCGGTCGCGATAAACATAACTTTGCTCAGGTCATAATCTATATCCAAATAATTGTCATGGAAAGCGTTGTTCTGCTCCGGATCCAACACCTCAAGCAAAGCGGAAGCGGGATCGCCTTTGAAATCATTCGTCACCTTGTCGATCTCGTCAAGAATAAACACAGGGTTTGAAGTTCCGGCTTTCTGGAGATTCTGGATGATACGTCCGGACATCGCGCCGATATAGGTACGACGATGACCGCGTATCTCCGCTTCGTCATGCAGGCCGCCCAACGAGACCCGGACATACTTACGGTGCAAGGCTTCTGCGATCGATTTTCCCAACGAAGTCTTGCCGACTCCCGGAGGTCCGAACAGGCAGATTATGGGCGACTTCATATCTCCCTTCAGCTTCAGTACGGCCAAATGTTCGATGATACGTTCTTTCACCTTTTCCAGCCCATAATGGTCGCGATCCAAGACTTTCTGCGCATGGGCAAGATTGAAATTATCTTTGCTGTATTCGTTCCATGGCAGATTGACGATCGTCTGTACATATTGTGTCTGGATGGAAAAATCAGGAGATTGCGGATGCAGGCGTTCCAGCTTGCGAACCTCTTTCTCAAATGTTTCGGCCACAGCAGGCGGCCATTTTTTCCGGGCTGCCTTCTCACGCAGTTCCTTTATCTCCAACTCATTGATGTTTCCGCCCAGTTCTTCCTGGATTGTCTTGATCTGCTGTTGGAGGAAATATTCTTTCTGCTGCTGGTTTATATCCTCGTGCGTCTTCATCTGGATGGATGTTTTCAATTCCACCAACTGATACTCCCGGTTCAAGATGAACAAAAGACGGTATGCACGGTCTTTCAGGTTACCGATCAACAACAGATCTTGTTTTTCCGACGATCCGTTGGGAACGTTACAACAAGAGAAATTAATCAGGTAAAGAATATTTTTGTTATTCCGTATTGAAAATATCAAGTCGCGAGGCGGCTCGGATGTAGCACCGAGCATCTTGATTGTCAAATCCTTGATAGTCGAGACAAGTGCTTCGAATTCACGATCGGACTTGTCCGGCATGACGTCTTCGAGCAGTTTGATCTTTCCGGTCAGGTAGGGATCGTAAGTAGAAAGTTCTTCCAGTTGGAAACGCTTCTTTCCTTGCAGGATCACGGTCGTCGTTCCGTCCGGCATTTCGAGCACACGGACAATGTCTGCCACTACTCCTGTCGTATACAGATCTTCTATCTTCGGGTCTTCCGTATCCATATCCTTCTGGCAAACCACTCCGATCAGGCTTTTCTTATGGGCTGCCTCCTTAATCAAGCGCATGGATTTAGGACGCCCTATCATGACCGGCATAGCTACCCCCGGAAACAACACCATATTCCGAAGCGGAAGAATAGGCAGTTCCTCTCCCACCTTTTCCATTCCTTCAGTAAAGTCTTCATCAACATCACAATCCGTGAGGATAGGCATTACGATACCAATATTATCATCCAAGTCGTTGTACGACTCCTCGGCAAACATCGTTACTTTATCTTTCTTCATATATTCTTTGTCATAGTTGCGGAATATTCATTTATCACCCGCAATTCTATTTTATACAATAAACGTGCCAAAGTTACTGTTTTTAACTCAAATCCGACTACTTTTGCACAAAACAATTGACAATGGACCATGTGACTATGAACAATTACTCAGTCCACACCAATTGTCAATTGTCAATTACTAATTGTCAATTGCTATGTCAAATCCTTTTTTCCAATTCAAACAGTTTACCATCCGCCATGATAAATGTGCGATGAAAGTAGGGACCGACGGTGTTCTGCTCGGAGCATGGGCCGGAATAGAATCATGCAACCGCATACTGGACATCGGAACAGGAACCGGACTGATCGCCCTGATGTTGGCACAACGCAGCAAAGCTGTTATCGACGCCATCGACATAGATGCCGATGCTTGCCTCCAGGCACAGGAAAACACAGAATCTTCTTCCTTTGCCGGACGGATAAATGTCCGGCATTCCGCCTTGGCCGATTTCGCACAAGCCGGCACGAATCTATATGACCTGATTGTATCCAATCCCCCTTATTTCGTCGACTCGTTGAAATGTCCCGACCGGAAGCGAAACACGGCCCGCCATACCGACACGCTGACATTGGAAGATTTGTTGCAGGACAGCCGAAAACTGCTTGCCCCGCAGGGACGCATCGCTCTCATCTTGCCCTACGATCAAAAAGAACGTCTTGCGGATTGCATCCGGACATACCATCTGTTTCTATCGAAAGAGACCTCCGTCATTCCCGTGCCCGGTGCCGAGCCGAAACGGTTGTTAGTCGAACTGACGGCAGAATCGACCACTCCTTTCACATGCTCCGACCAACTGACCATCGAGATTGCAAGGCATCAATACACCGACGAGTATATCAGCCTGACCAAAGATTTTTATCTGAAGATGTAAGGGAGTTTCTTATCGAAGAAGCGGGTTACTTCGCCAAACAGGTTCTGCACCTCTTCCGTAAAGGAAACAGTTTCGGGAGTCAATACATTCAATGATTTAGGAAGAACGGATATCTCGATCCGGCTGTCTGCCATGACTGGTTCGCCGTCCAGATGCATGACTCCCGGCTTCTGGCGGATGATCGTAACCTCTTTTCCTTTGAATGTCTTGATCTTGCTATTCCGGTCGATCTGCTTCGTAAACAATTGGATCGCCAAGGGCGCTATGTCCAACGGCCCGAAAGGAGAAAGGATCGTTATGTCCATCTCACCATCCTGAATATTGGCATGGGGGGCGATAAACGCATTATTACCATATTGGGAAGCATTTCCGCAAGCCACCAGAAACGCCTTTTCCTTGACCGTCTGGTTATCGATCAAAAGTTCATAAGGTTCGGGCCGGTAACTCAGATATTCCTCCACCGTGTTCTTTATATAAGTGAGTGACCCGCGGCGTTTCTCTCCGGCAAACTTCTGACTGACCGCCGCATCAAAACCGACTCCGCAGGTACAGAAAAAAATACGTCCGTTCGCCTTGCAACAGTCAATTGTCGAAATGTGCCCTTTTGCTATCAGGTCGATCGCCCGGCGTGCATCCATCGGAATATGTAATTCACGTGCCAGGCCGTTGCCGGAACCTTTCGGGATAATTCCTAACACAGCATCCGAATGGAGCATGGCACGGGCTATCTCGTTCACAGTTCCGTCTCCCCCGACGGCAATCACACAATTAGCACCTTTCTCAAGTGCTTGCCGCGTCAATTCGCTGGCATGCCCGGGATATTCCGTAAAAGAAATTTCCACACTTCTATTTCCGCCCGCAAATGCAGTCTCAATCATTTTCGGAATCTTCCTTTTCGAACCGACACCCGATATCGGATTTATAATGGCCTGTATGCTGATTGCTTGTCCCTCCATTCTAACTGTTACTTACTTTGAAGGGACAAAAATAATGCTTTTGTAAAACTTTTAAAGCATTTCGGCTACTATAAGTTATTTTTTTACTACTTTTGCAGCTGGATTTGCCGAAACATAAATATTATGTAGTAAGCAAATCCGGATTCTTTTAGAATAACAACGTAGCGAGAAAATCATTCTCTGTTAATTATAATATGAAACTTTTACAAGAGAAACTATCAAAGTACGATGCTCCTCAACGGGCCATGGCCGCAGGAATTTATCCATACTTCAGAATGATTGAAAGTGATCAGGATACAGAAGTAACGATCAGCGGTAAAAAGGTCCTGATGTTTGGTTCTAATGCCTATTTAGGCCTGACAAACCATCCGAAAGTAAAAGAGGCAGCTATTGATGCCATTAAGAAATATGGTACGGGTTGTGCCGGTTCGCGTTTCCTGAACGGAACGCTGGATTTGCACATTCAGTTGGAAAAACGTCTGGCCGAATTTGTCGGTAAGGAAGATGCCATTGTTTATTCTACTGGATTTCAGGTAAACTTAGGTGTAGTATCCTGCCTGACAGGACGTGAAGACTATATCATCTGGGACGAGTTGGATCATGCATCTATCATTGAAGGACACCGTCTTTCTTTCTCCACCAAACTGAAATACAAACATAACGACATTGAGTCTCTGGAAAAGCAGCTCCAGAAATGCGAACCCGACAAAGTGAAGCTGATCGTTATCGACGGTGTGTTCAGTATGGAAGGCGACATTGCCAAATTACCGGAAATCGTGGCGTTGGCTAAGAAATATAATGCAAGCGTAATGGTTGACGAAGCTCACGGCCTGGGTGTTTTGGGCGATCACGGCCGGGGAACTTGTAATCACTTCGGTGTGACTGACGATGTAGACCTGATCATGGGTACATTCAGCAAGTCACTTGCTTCTATCGGCGGTTTCATCGCCTCGGATAAAGAGACAATCAATTATCTCCGTCACAATTCCCGCTCCTATATATTCAGTGCAAGCAACACTCCTGCCGCTACTGCTGCTGCCGGTGCGGCACTCGATATCATGTTGAGCGAACCTGAACGCATCGAGCATCTGTGGAAACTGACTCACTATGCATTGGATGGATTCCGCAACATGGGCTGTGAAATCGGTCATACTTCAACGCCGATCATCCCGTTGTTTATCCGCGACAACGATCTGACATTCCTGATTGTAAAAGAATTATTCGAAGCCGGTATTTTCGTAAACCCGGTAGTTTCTCCGGCTGTTGCGCCTGAAGATACGCTGATCCGCTTCTCACTGATGGCGACTCACACGATCGAACAGCTCAACTACGCATTGGAAGCAATTCACAAAGTATTCAAAAACCACGGGCTGGTTAAATAAATCAGTACGGGTCATGATAAAGAAAAGGGCAAAACGGAGTTTTCTGTTTTGCCCTTTCTCTTTATAATTCATTCTACATTTGCTACGAACCAAATATTTTACGTATTTTTGCGTAATTGTACACACTATACATACATTATATATATACCGGACAAATGGATTTTAAATTAAATACAGGAAGTTGCTGCATGGGTAAAAAGGGATGCAGCAAGATACAAAATAATAAACTGAATACCTATGATTGGCTTTGCGACGTGCCCGATGCGGCAAACGCAACCGATTACGTGGAAGTACAGTTTAAGAACACCCGTAAAGGGTATTACCTCAACAGTTCCAAAATACCTCTGGAAAAAGGAGATTTAGTCGCAGTGGAAGCCAGCCCCGGACATGACATCGGGACCGTGACACTGACCGGCAAACTCGTCCTCCTTCAGATGAAAAAGAACAATGTCCGCACCGGCGAAGGTTATGAGCCTAAGAAAGTTTATCGCAAAGCCAAACCGACCGATATCGAGAAATATGAAGAGGCGAAGGCTAAGGAACATGCCACGATGATCCGTTCACGACAGATCGCGGCCGACTTAGGACTGAATATGAAGATCGGGGACGTTGAATACCAGGGTGACGGCAACAAGGCAATCTTTTATTATATTGCCGACGAGCGTGTCGACTTCCGCCAGTTGATCAAAGTACTTGCCGAAGCCTTCCGGGTCCGCATCGAAATGAAGCAGATCGGCGCCCGCCAGGAAGCCGGACGTATCGGCGGTATCGGTCCTTGCGGACGCGAATTGTGCTGCTCAAGTTGGATGACGAGTTTCGTGTCGGTTGCTACCGGAGCCGCCCGCTATCAGGATATTTCCATGAATCCCCAAAAGTTGGCCGGCCAATGCGCCAAGCTGAAATGTTGCATCAACTACGAAGTAGACACCTATGTGGAAGCACAAAAGCGTTTACCGTCCCGCGAAGTGGTACTGGAGACAAAAGACAATACCTATTATCACTTTAAAACGGATATCTTCAAACGGGAAATCACCTACTCTACAGATAAATCTTTCGCAGCCAATTTGGTTACGATCCCGGCCAGCCGTGCCTTCGACGTGATCAACATGAACAAGAAAGGCATGAAGCCCGTCACGCTCGAAGCCGATACCAAACCGCAACCGCCTAAACGCGATGCGCAGGATATCTTGGGACAGGACAGTGTTACCCGTTTCGATTCTTCCCTGAAAAAGAAGAAAAAGAGACGCAGTGGAAACGGCAACAAGGAAAATAACGGCAACAAGGAAAACCTTCCGAAAGAAGCCGCAACCAACAATGGCAACGAAGGGAACAACAAACCCGCCAACGGAGAAAAAGCGAACGTCAACAACGGTAACGAAAATAAAAACGGAAAAGGAAACGGTAGCAAGAACGGAAACCGTAACCGTAACAGACCGCGTCCGAACCGAGTAAATAACGATAAGCAACCGAATAATGACAAACCTCAGCAACAAGCTAAGCCCGCTGCCAAACCGGACTCCAAGCCGGAAAGCAAGCCGAACACAAAGCCGGAAGCTTAAAGGAATCATTACCGCACTGACTTGTTTCCTGTTCTTTTCCTGCGAAAACCCGGCCTTATACGACCAGTATCAGGCGATCAACGACATTACGTGGGAAAAGGACAAGGAATACTATTTCACTTTCGAGGTGAAAGATATATCTGTTCCTTACGACCTGACACTGGAAGTAAGGAACAATAATTTGTACCCTTATCAGAACTTATGGCTTTTCTGTAGTGAAGAGCGGCCGATCGGCCCGCTTCGTCGGGACACTATCGAATGTATGCTTGCCGATGAATTCGGCAAATGGCACGGACATGGCATTTCTTTATATCAAAGCAGCTTTCCCATTCATTCGCGATACAAATTCCCGTATGCCGGGCAATATACATTCAGTTTCCGCCAAGGAATGCGTGACGATGCCCTGAAAGGAATACAGGAAATCGGTTTCTCGGTCCGCCCTTCCCGTTGACGACTTACTCGTACAACCCAAACACCCGCTTGCTACCGCTCCCTTCTGGAAGCATCCAAACGAAGGAAGATAAAGAGCAGGATCGTGAATCCCCAAAGAGAAGAACCGCCGTAGCTAAAAAAAGGCAACGGAATGCCGATCACAGGTGTAAGCCCCGTCACCATCCCGATATTAATGGCCAAATGGAAGAAAAAGATAGAAGCGACACTATAGCCGTATACCCGATTGAAAGTGGAACTTTGCCGCTCTGCCAGCACGATCAGGCGCAGGATCAGAAATCCGAACAACAATAGAACAGCCGAGGCGCCGACAAACCCTTGCTCTTCACCCACCGTACAAAAGATAAAATCGGTATCCTGTTCAGGTACATACTTCAGCTTGGTCTGCGTACCATTCAGAAAACCCTTTCCGGTGAACCCACCCGAACCGATCGCGATTTTCGACTGGTTCACATTATAGCCGGCACCGCTCGGATCATTTTCCAAACCCAATGAAACCTTGATGCGTTTCTGTTGGTGCGGTTCCAGAATATCGGTAAACACATAATCCACCGAATACATAAAAGCCAGCGATCCCAAAGCAAAGACAGCTATCAACACGTAATGCCATACCCAGTAGCGGACAGAAAGGAAAATCAGATAGCAGACGACTAGCAAGACCAGCCCGATCGATATCAGGGAATAATCGACCGGCATAAAGAAAGAAGCGGCATACCCACCTAAATAAGCAACCCCGGCAGTACCCGATATCACCAGTATCGCACGGGTATCTTTCCTTTCTATTTGTATCAGAAAAACCGTGATCAACAGAATCAAAGAAGAGACAAGCAACTCTCCCATCGCTGTAGCTCCCGCCGTTACATCCGAAAACTTCATGCTGACGACAAAAATGACAACAGCACAGACCCCCGACAAAAGGATATATCCTGACATTCCCTCCCGGTATAACATCAGGAAGAAAGCCAGGTAAACCAATGCCGAGCCGGTCTCCTGTTGCAACAGGATACAAACCATCGGCAGAAATATCAACGACAAAACGAGCATGAAGTTTTTTGGAGTAGTCAGCTTGAAACCATAGGTATTCATCAGTTTCGCAACAGCAAGCGCTGTCGCGAACTTGGCAAACTCCGCCGGCTGCAACCTGACAGGCCCCAAAACGAGCCACGAATGGGAACCTTTTATATTCGGAGCCAGAAAGATCGTCGCAATCAGCAACACGATGACACCGGCATATATCAGATAGGCAAAGACGTCAAAAAACTCACTCTCCAGCATCAGGATCACAAAAATCAAGCCGACCGACAGCCCCATCCACATCAATTGCGAACCGGGACGCCCCGACAAATCAAACAGCCCCACGTTATCGAATTCATAACTGGCGCCACAAATGCTGAACCAACCGGCAACGATCAACACCACATAAAGGATGATCGTCAACCAGTCAACCGTCTTCCATATTTCAGTCTTCCTATAACTCACGATTCGGTAAAGATAAAACGTTTGGTGATACAACTGCATTCGACATCGTCTCTTCCAGCAACTTGCTCTCTTCCGACAGCTCGCCCTTCAGATACTTCTCCATCATCAGCTTGCCGATCGGCACGCCGTAAGTCGCACCGAAACCGCCATTCTCCACATACACGCAGATGGCGACCTTCGGATTCTGATAAGGGGCAAAACCGATAAAAGCCGAATGGTCTTTCCCATGCGGATTCTCGGCCGTACCTGTCTTGCCGCAGACTTCGATATCCGTTATTGCCGCCCCCCGGCAAGTCCCGCCTATAACGGCATTTCTCATGCCTTCGGCTACAATTTCATAATTTTTGCGTTCCACCATCGTGTAGCGTTTATTCGTATAAAGAGAATCCAACGGCGTGTCCTGCACCTCTTTCACGACATGCGGAGTAATAAAATACCCCCGGTTGGCAATAGTTGCCGCCAGATTACAAATCTGCAAAGGCGTAGCCAGCACTTCACCCTGCCCGATCGCAATGGAGATGACGGTACTGGAACTCCAGCGTTTACCATGATATTTATCATAATACTCGCTGTTCGGCAAAAAGCCTCTATTCTCCCCAGGCAAGTCAATGCCCAACTTATAGCCGTATCCCATAGAAACCTGATAGTTCTTCCAAACTTCAAAAGCCTCTCCCACGCTCGGATAACGCCGGCGGCTATCGATCATGTCACGCAATCCCCAACAAAAAAAGGAGTTGCAGGAGGTAGCCAGTGCATAGGTCACATTTAAAGGAGAAGCATGGCCGTGGCACGCCGGTTTACCGTTCCGGGCTCCTGTATATCCATGCGCACACGTGTACATGGTTGATGTCGTAATCACCCCTTCCTGAAGGAAAGTCAACGCCTGTGTCGGCTTGAATGTCGATCCCGGCGGATAACGCCCCATGATGGAACGGTCCAGCAAAGGTTTATCCGAGTTTTTCGACAGCATGACGTGATTTTTCCCCCTCTGGCGGCCGACCAACAAGTTCGGGTCATAAGAAGGCGAAGATACCAGACACAGCACTTCCCCCGTTTCCGGTTCGATCATGACAATGCTGCCCCTCTTGTTCTGCATCAGCTTTTCGCCCAAAGCCTGCAAATCCATATCGATCGAAAGCGTCAGATTCTTACCGGACACCGGAGCCATATCATGACGGCCTTCTTCATACCGTCCTTTTATACGCCCATGCGCATCGCGCAGCAGGATCTCCACGCCTTTCACTCCGCGTAAAACCTTTTCGTAAGACAACTCCACGCCTGAACGTCCGGCATTGTCTCCCTGCACATAATAAGGGTCCTTCTCTATATCTCCCCGGTTTACCTCCCCAATATTGCCCAACAGATTGGCACCATAAGGATATTCGTATTCCCGGATCGTACGGTTCTGAATATAAAAGCCGGGGAATTTATACAACTTTTCCTGCAGGACACCGCATTCCTGTGCAGAGAGGTGATTCATAAACACCTGCGGGACATAGGAAGAATAGCCCGGATTCAGCCGCCTGTTCTTGATTTCGGCAATACGTTTCACAAACAGTTCTTTTGTAATACCGAGGATATTGCAGAAGTCGAGCGTATCGAACGGTTGAATCTCACGCATGATCAGCATGACTTCATAAGAAGGTTGGTTATAGACCAGCAATTTCCCATTACGGTCATAAATGATGCCCCTGGAGGGGATCAATGTCTTTTTCTGAAATGCATTGCTGTCAGCCCACGCTTTATAATCGTTGTCCACCACTTGCAGGAAGAACAGACGAATGATAAAGATGAGAACCAGCAGAACAACAGCGCCGCCAATCACGAAACGCCTGTTCTCAAGAGTATACTTCGTATTAATCTCCACTTTTCTGGGACTCTATATTGAATGCTTCTATTGTACAAATTAATAAGGTCGTAGTCACCACACTCGCCACGATACGGATCGCCAGGAACAACGGGTCGAAAAGAGTCAGCGACTCGATCAAAAACAGCGTAACATGATGAATCGCGACAAAAAACAATGTGTAGCGGAAGAACCCGCCATATCCGAATGTTTTGTAAGAAGGATAAATTCCTTCCGGCAGTTCTTTTCCCATCAACAACTGAATCAACGGGTGACGAATAAAACCGGCCAGCGTACAAGCAAACGCATGCATTCCGGGCGTATTTGAAAAGATATCGATCACCAACCCGATCAGAAAAGAGAAAAACACTACATTCGTCTGTGAACTCCCCACCGGCATTTTCAGTATGAAATAAAGATACAAGAACGGCGTGGCCACACGCAGAAAATGGATATTGTTCAGGATCAAAACCTGAACCAACACCAACACCACAAAATAGATGAAGCCTCGCAGTATATTGTTAATCATTCTTTTTAGCCTCCCTGCTCTATTCTTTTTTGCTCCGCCTGACGGTAATTCTTTATGATACGCACATTGTTCAAAGCCTGAAAATCAGTAGCCAGTTCCACTTCAAGCGAATAGAAATTATCATCATGCTGTTTCTCGAAATTCACAACTTTACCCACAATAATACCGGATGGGAAAATAGCGGAATAACCGCTCGTCACGATCGTATCTCCAAGCTCAAACTCCACATGGCGCGGCAATTCGTCCAGATTGGCAAAACGCGCATTACGCCCGTTCCAACTCAATGTTCCGAAATAACTGCTTCCCAGCACTTTGCAACTCAACTTAAACTTCGGGTTCAACAGAGGAATCACAACGGAAAAATGGTCGGAAACCGTCGACACGATTCCCACGACACCCCGTTCGGAGACAACCCCCATGTCAGGCTCCACTCCATCCTTACGGCCTTTGTTCACTGTGATATAATTGGACAAATGCGTGACACTGTTGTTCACGACATCAGCCAACACAAAACTATACGGAAACTGTTCGGTCGAGTCAGACGCAAAACCGGTAAAGAGGACCGTGTCGGCTCGCATCATCTCCAACTGATCCTGTAATTCGAGCAACTCCATTTCAAGCTGCCCGTTACGCTCCAGAAGCTCCCGGTTTATGTCGCGCAGGTTCAGGTAGGAAGTCACAAAGCCGGAGACAGAAGCAATATGTCCCGTTATCACATTTGCCGAACTGAACATAATGTTCCGTTGGTACGCATTATTGCGATAAACCAGCATCAACGATATGATCTCAAGCAAAATGAACAAGAACCAATGCCTCTTTCTGACTAAAAAATCCAGGAGTTTACGCATAATCAGTTGAAAATTGAAAATTGAAAGTTGAAAGTTGAATATTCAGCAAGTGTACCACCCGTTTACATTCAACTTTCAACTCTCAACTTTCAACTTATATTTACCGGATAAGGAAATTAAATTTGTCGATATTCTTCAACGCAATCCCCGTACCTCTGGCAACAGCATGCAAAGGATCGTCTGCCACATGGAATTCGATCCCCATCTTATCGCGCAAACGTTTGTCGATGCCACGCAGCAAAGCGCCGCCTCCGGCCAGATAGATGCCGTTTTTCACGATATCGGCATACAATTCGGGAGGTGTCTGTTCCAACGCGCTCAGAACAGCCGCTTCAATCTTTGAGATCGATTTATCGAGACAATGTGCAATCTCCTGATAGGAAACAGGCACTTTCATCGGCAGAGCTGTCATCTGGTTCGGACCGCATACTTCAAAATCTTCAGGAGCGTCTTCGAGGATACTCAAAGCGGAGCCGACATTGATCTTGATACGTTCCGCCATACGCTCGCTGACACGTATATTATGTTGGCGACGCATATATTCCACGATATCGTTCGTCAGGTCGTCACCCGCCATTTTGATGGACTTGTTGGAAACGATGCCCCCCAGCGAAATCACCGCGATCTCGGTCGTACCGCCACCTATATCGACAATCATGTTTCCTTCGGGCGCAAGCACATCCATACCGACCCCGATAGCGGCAGCCATCGGTTCAAAAACCATATATACTTCACGGCCACCGGCATGTTCGGCAGAGTCGCGTACGGCACGGATTTCAACTTCCGTACTACCCGACGGGATACCGATCACCATACGGAGCGAAGGAGCGAACCAGCGTTTACGTCCGCTGGCCATTTTGATCAATCCACGCATCATCTGCTCGGCAGCGTAGAAGTCGGCTATGACACCTTCGCGGAGCGGACGGATCGTACGAATATTCGGATTGGTCTTTTCGTACATCTCTCGTGCCTGGCGTCCTACCGCCAGTACCTTTTCCGAACGAGCATCCAGAGCGATCACGGAAGGCTCATCCACTACCATCTTATCATTACAGGTAATAATGGTATTGGCAGTCCCCAGGTCCATTGCCAATTCTTGTGTGAAAGAAAATAATCCCATTTTAATTAGTGTTTAAAGTGACGAATACCCGTCTTAACCATAGCCAAGCCATGTTCGTTGCAATAATCAACAGACAGCTTGTCGTTAATAGAACCTCCCGGCTGGATAACGGCTGTGATACCGGCTTTGTCGGCTATTTCCACACAGTCGGCAAACGGGAAAAACGCATCAGAAGCCATAACGGCGCCATTCAAGTCGAAATTGAATGAAACAGCCTTCTCGATAGCTTGTTTCAACGAGTCCACACGTGAAGTCTGTCCGATACCGCTTGCACAAAGCTGTTTGTTCTTCACCAGCGTGATAGCGTTAGACTTGCTGTTCTTCACAATCTTGTTGGCGAACAACAGGTCTTCCACTTCCGGAGCTGTCGGTTTCTTTTCCGTCATCGGTTCCAGATCGGCTTCACCCTGAATGCTAAGGTCTTTTTCCTGCATCAACACGCCGTTCAGCAATGAACGGAACTGCATCGAACAAGTCTTGCATTCCTTACGGATCAATATAATACGGTTTTTCTTTTGTTTCAATACTTCAAGAGCATCGGCATCATAAGCCGGAGCGATGATCACTTCGAAGAATATCTTATTGATTTCTTCCGCCACTTCCTTGTTTACGGTCGTATTCGTGATCAGGATTCCTCCGAAAGCAGACACCGGATCACCGGCCAAAGCATCTTTCCATGCTTCCACCACGTTGCCGCGAGAAGCGATACCGCAGGCATTGTTATGCTTCAGGATGGCGAATGTCAGTTCGTCGAATTCATCGATCAGATTTACAGCAGAGTCGATGTCGAGCAAGTTGTTGTAAGAAATCTCCTTTCCATGCAACTGGTCGAACATATTGTTGAACTTGCCATAGAACTTGGCAGCCTGATGCGGGTTTTCACCGTAGCGCAGATGCATAGGATCGTCTACGGAAGCACGGAAATGCGAGCCTTGGCGATCGTCGAAATAATTGAAGATTGCGGAATCGTAGCCTGAAGAAACGGCAAACGCTTCTTTGGCAAACCATTTACGGTCTTCGATAGACGTCTCTGCTCCTTTCTCGTTCAGCAACTGCATCAACGGCTGATACTGAGCTTTGGATGCGACGATCACTACATCGTTGAAGTTCTTTGCAGCGGCACGGATAAGAGAAATGCCGCCTATATCTATCTTTTCGATAATTGCCTGTTCTTCCGCACCGGAAGCGACTGTTTCCTCGAACGGATACAGATCGACAATCACCAAGTCTATTTCAGGAATTTCATATTGCGCGATCTGAGCCTGATCGCCTTCATTGTCACGACGGTTCAAAATGCCGCCAAACACTTTCGGGTGAAGTGTCTTCACACGTCCGCCCAAGATAGAGGGATAGCCGGTCAGGTCCTCTACCGCATCGCAAGGAAGTCCCAGTTCTTCTATAAACTTCTGAGTACCACCCGTTGAAACGAAACTAACACCTTCGCGGTGGAGCTTTTTTAAAATTTCATCTAATCCATCTTTATGGTATACCGATACCAATGCACGTTTAATACGTTTTGTTGCAGCCATCTTCGTTGGGTTTATTTTAATGTTTTAGAGCACAAAAATAGAGATTTATTTTCAATATGTATATAAGGTATGAAAATAATTTCCTAACACCAACTATTAAAGAGTGCTACATAAAGCGAAAAAAACGGCCGTCCGCAAACTTGCGAAACAGCCGGGAGCAAATTACTTATCCTGAGACGTTTTCAATGAATCTTCAATAATCTCCTCATTTTCGTCTGCCTCTTCTATCGTTTCGTCCAATTTGGTCACATCATGACTCGTGCAATCATCGGACAAGACCGGGCGCGGAGTAAGTGTTTCATTCTCCAATTCGGAACTTTCGTCCCACAAAGTGTTCATTATTCCAGCCATAATTATCTGTGTTTTATTCGTTAATACGGAGATAAAACAAGCCGGAAGGCTAAATTGTTGAATCCGAACACGCCCGGTCTTTCATGCGACTATCATCCATCCTCATGATTTGCCAGTCTACTTTGGAAGGCCAAACAAGATTAAATATGCAACTGCACCCCCAAAGAAACAGGGTGGACTTTCGGACCTTTGTCTTTTTCAAACAGACCGAAAGGAGAATATTTGGCATAGAAACCGATGCAACCGACACCTGCCTGAAAAAGGAAATCCATTGTTACCGGACGAAGGTTCATGCCCCGGTCCATCTTTTTCTTATGTTTGTCACCATCTGCATCATGATAGACGATTTTGGAAGAAGAAATAGTTTTGATCACACCAACGACACCGCCGGAGACAAAGAAACGCGGAGACTTGCGACGATGTTTCGGCGACTGCCATTCAAGCAAGATCGGAATTGTCAGGCTGGTGATATTCAGTTTGCTGGCATCGTAAACGACTCCTTCGGGAGCGGGAACCAACTGTGTCACACCGTCCACTTCCTGAAAATGAGCGTTCATATCCAGCCGATAACGGCTCCAGCGCATACCGGCTCCTGTCACAACCGCCCACCTGTAACGGGAGAAGGGGAAACTGAACTCCATAAAATTCAAATTATACTCCAACGAATTACCGCTGCGAAGCGAAACGCCGTCCACATCATTGATCCCGTCGCTACCGGAGAAGTTGGCGAAGCCCATGCCGAAGCCGGCCCAGTGCGGATCGAAATCCTTGTCCCAGGAAGGGATCGGGATATTGATGGATTTGATATGCTTGCGCCGTTCGTAGCTCTGCCCGTCACGGTAATGCCCCTCGAAGACCATTTCACTATCTATCGAATCGCCTTCTTCGGTCAGTTCATACACTTTCACTTTCATCCGTTCGCCATTGTCTTTCACGACGATACGTTTGTTTTCCAACCGGATGACCGTATCAGCCGGCATCGGTTCGACATCTGCAGCCAGCAATCCGATGGCAGGAAAGCATGCGGCTATGATCAGTAGAAATCTTTTCATATTTTTTCTTGTTTATCAGTTTATAAATCTTTTTTGGTAAATAAAATAGTGATCAGGTCGTCACTGTCCAGTTCGCCTTCGATATAGACCAGCGTGATCGTTCCTTTGGAATTGACTTTGAACAGGACAAAACGGTTCACGTCCGGATCTTTGCCCGGAAGTTGGTAATAAGCGGAAACCACTCCCCCGTCATCCGTCACCTCCTTGATCTTGCGTGCTCCCTGTTGATCGGCTTCGAGGCATTGCCGGGTAAAGCGAAGAGCTTCCGGATCGTTCTTGATCGTGATGCTCTTGTAGCGCGTCATGCCGTATGTTTCCAGCATTTCATTGGAAAGCTCCACCATCGTGACATTCTTCTTTTTTCCGTAGCGGGTAAAGACATCCTGTATCTTCAGGTCTTTCTGCGTTTCGGCAGCTTCCACACCACCGGCCGGCAACAACATCAAGGTTGCCAACATTATTAATAATGTATATTTCAACTGTTTCATCTTGATATTCTTTTATTCGTCCTCACTAAAAAGACTACCTAATTCTTTTAACTGATTATCTATTATTTGACGATCTGCCTCATCCTTATCCATCTCCGGGAAGTAGTCATCGGCAGGAGTGGCCACCTCCTGCAACGCTTCGACTGCCAGCGAACGGACTTTATGAATGTCGGTATAGCAACGACCGTTTATCACAACATAGTTATCGGAACAGAAACAGGGATCGGCAGGATACAGCAGACGGGTGAGGCTCAACAGAGCCAACACGCAGGCTGCCACGCCGGAAAGGATATAAAGGACTGCACGCTTCCGGTTCTTTGGACGGAGCTGAACGGATACAGGTTCGGGGTCCGAATCCGGTTCGCCAACTTGCGCTTCCGCATCACGCTCTATTTCTTCGTCGAAATAAGCAAAGAGAGGAATATAAGCAGCCAGATGTTCCGGCACTTTCCCCGAAGCGAAAAAAGCACGGATCAGCCTTTCTTCCGCGGCAGAAGTCTCACCTTCGAAATACCGCTCCAGCAACTCCTCTATCATATGTAGATTCCTCTTTCCCATAAATTATAAATCTCTCATTAACTGTTCCCGTATCTTTTTCCTGGCTCTCGAAAGATTCACCCGAACCGCTTCGACCTGAGTGCCTGTTATCTCCGCTATCTCCGCCAACTCATACCCTTCGACGTCTTTCATCCGGATAATGGTTTGCTGAAGTGAAGGCAGCTTGCTTATCAGCCAACGGATACGGTCTACCGTATCGTGCTGTTCCAGTTCTTCCGCCGGATTTCTTGTTCCCGAATCGAGCGAAAGCGAAGTGATATCCATACCTTCCGGCCGATGCTGTTTCAGTTTGTCCAGTGCCAGGTTCTTGGCCACTTGTACAGCCAGTGCCTCGACACTGTTATAGCCGTCCAGCTTCTCGCGAATCTGCCACAATTTCAGAAAAGTCTCCTGCACGATGTCCTCTGCATCCGACCTGTCCTCCATCATCCGCCACGAAATATTGATCAACTTATCCCGGAGCGGCAGCACGGTTATTTTAAACGTTTCGAGTTCCATTTCTGCTATTATGACGACAAAGAAACGAAAACATAACATGGAAAACCCGGAAAAAATAAAAAAAGGCATATTATCATCGAGGCAGACAACCTTGACGAGACAAGAATTGTTTCTTTCGAGACAGAGTTCGATCGGGGACTCATCACGAATAGTAACAATAAAAAAACAAGTCATGAGAACTAAATTATCCGTCTTGCTATTGTGTTTATGCAGCCTCACATTGCTCGCTGCATGCAGCAACAACCGGCAAAAACAAAAAGCACCTGCCGAAAATATCGCAGCCCCTATCCGGGACTTTCTGAAGCAAAAGTATCCGACCGCAACAATCCTGAAATCCGAAAAGGAGAACAACGGGACGGAAGTGGATATACAAGAAAAGAATCTGCACAAAGAAGTATGGTTCGACACGAAAGACCAATGGGTTTCCACACATTGGGAAATCAATGCCCGCAACGTGCCTGCCGCCATTATGGATGCGTTGCAAAGCTCCGCCTACAATCAATATAAAGTAGAAGATATCACGGTGATCGAACGACCGGACGGCCTGTTCTACGATTTCAAACTGAAACAAGACAACAACGAGATACATGTCGTACTCGACTCCGAAGCACAGATCGTAACCCAAGGTTCGACCCTTGCTCCGGGATACGACTGGTAGATTCATATCCGCCTCTCTTATTTGAAGTGGAATTTTTCCCAGGTATAGACTTTTGGCGTGTTTTTCAGGAAAGGTTCCACCTGCTTGCGCTCGGCTTTTGTCAGATATTGGGGAGTCGTATATTCGACCGTCAACGTCTGGTTGTCAGGGCTGAGCGAATATTTCCGCAAGTCCATGTCCAGACGGGCAGTTGCTTCGATAAAGGCAGCCCGGTTTTTATCGGCATCGTCTTTGATAAACCACTCTGCCGGAACGGGAGTATACAGGTCTTCCGCGTTCAACGGTTTCCAATCTGTCGTAAAAAACTCGATTTGGCTGTCGGGGACGGGACCGTATACGGTCGTGATCATACAAATAACATAGGTATCGTTCACCAGTGGCAACAGCTTCATCTCCACCGTGCTGCGGTCCGTCACTTGCAACAACAGGTAATCATCCGTCAGCTTTTTCAAGGTGGAAAAGCCGTTCATGGTGTTTTTCAGCTTCGCTTCCTTTCCTGAATTATACAAATCTATCAAATCCTTACGCCAGGCATTTTCCAGTTGGGGGACATATTGGTCGGGCATAACAACAAAGACTGCATCCATCTCCTGTGCCTTCATTCCCCACACAAACACACAAAGCAATATAGAAAAAAATAATCGTCTCATATCTTAAATTGAATTTATAGGGAGACAAAGATAAAAATAAAATATCTACCTTTGCCATAAGTAATCATAAAAGGTAACGTATATGAAAACAGTAGGAGATAAAATATTAATTTCTCCAGACCTTACCCACTTGCCCAATTGGATAGAAGGTACAATTATAGAAATTGAAAACAATCCATTTGTGGGTGTTGTCATCTCAGCTGAGACCGAAGACGGAAATATCTTCTTCGGAAAAGAAGACCTATTCAAATCTCAAAACAGAAAAGTATAAGTGATGATTTAGGAAACCTTTTTAGAGCTATAGAAGCTCTAAAAAAAATTCCTTGGTTCCGAGAATCAGTCCGTGACATCAGAGGGTATAAAGTTGAAAACTGGTCAAACTTTACAGATATAGTAAAAGATTTTTAGCGCGTACCGAGATACAGGAATATCATTCCTAATAATACTAAAAACAGATCGATCGCCTTGCTTTTCAGGTTCTTTTCATGGAAGAACAAAGCGCCGGCAAGGAAGGTCACCAAGACATTGCTGCGGCGGACCATCGAGACGATAGAGATCATCGAACCGGGGAAAGTAAGGGCATAAAAATAAATCCAATCCGCCACGCAGAGGAAGACGGAGATAAAGACAATGTTCCAGTGCCAAACAAAAGGCGTCGTGCTTTTCCGTCGCGGATACCAGAGGAACAGGAGGATCGGCAGCATCATCAGACACTGGTAGACATTGAACCATACCTGCACCGTCATCACATCCAAGCTTCCCATCAGATGTTTGTCATACAAACCGCTCGCCGCTCCGGTAAGGATGGACAAAACGGTAAAGAAAATCCATTTATTATGCGTGAAACGGATTCCCTCTTTTTTCCCGGACGAGGAAAGGAGGTAGAAAGAGGCAATGGAAAGAATCACCCCGATCCATTGGTACAGGTTCAGTCGCTCACCGAAGACAAGCATGGCTCCAACCAGCGTCACGACTGGTTGCGTAGCCTTGATGGGCCCGGTAATGGTCAACGGCAAATGCTTCAGGGCGAAATAGCCGAATATCCACGACGACAAAACGATCACAGCTTTTATAAACACAGCTACATGTGTCTCAAAGGAGACACGCGGCACATACAGCATCGTCCCGTCGAGCACATCCGTAAAGAACGACAGAAAAATGAAAGGGACGAAGATAAGACTGCTTATCAATGTATTGAAAAACAAAACCGGAATAACAGCATTGCCATCCAGCGAAATCTTTTTATTTACTTCATAACAACCTAAAAGAAAGGCGGAGATGAAGGCTAATCCGAGCCACATAAGAATTGAGAATTGAGAATTACAAACGTATTTTCGGGGTAGGTGACATCGACCAGATAGAGCGCATGTCCGGGAGCGGAGGTTCCGGCACGACCGCGGTCCTTGGCTTCGATCACCTGGCGGAAACCGTCGATGGAAAGCTTGCCCCGCCCTACTTCCAGAAGCGTCCCGACAATGGCACGCACCATATTGCGCAGGAAACGGTCTGCCTGTATGGTGAAAACCCAAACATCGCCTTCCTGCTCCCAACCGGCCTCATAGATGCGACAGTTGTTCGTCTTCACATCCGTGTGCAACTTGCTGAAACTGGTGAAATCTATATAATCGAACAAAACCGAGCAAGCTTTGTTCATCGCCTCGAAATCGAGTTTTCCCGGAATTTTATAGACCAGTTCGTAATTGAACGGATCTTTCCGTGTCGTGATATAATACTTATATGTACGCGAAGTGGCATCGAACCGGGCATGCGCATCGGGACGAACAGGCACGATACGATAGATCGCGATATCCTTGGGCAGCAAACGATTCAGCTTCTCCGCCAGAAAGGCGAGGTCGGCAATCGGTTCCTGCCAGTCGAAATGAGCCACCATCAGGCGGGCATGCACTCCGGCATCCGTCCGCCCGGCTCCCACGATCGGGACCGGCCGGCGCAATAAAGTCGCCAATGCATCTTCGATGGATTGCTGTACAGTGGTTCCATTCGGTTGTATCTGCCAGCCACAAAACTTTTTGCCGTTATAACCTAAATATATAAAATATCTGTTCACGTCGGAATATCCTGCTTCTGTTTTTTAATTCGGGTACAAAGGTAACAGAAATCTCGCCAGAGGATTGCCTATACTGACAGAAAAGTGTAAATTTGCAAATATAAATCTTTACAAAAAACTATTCGACATGTTTGAAACATTGCTTCAATCGTCCTATTTTGCCTTGTTCCTGATTATCGCCTTAGGGTTCATGTTGGGCAGAATACAGTTCAAAGGTCTCTCCCTCGATGTATCAGCCGTTATCTTTATCGCTCTCCTGTTCGGCCATTTCGGGGTAATCATTCCTAAGGAACTGGGAAATTTCGGCTTGGTACTGTTCATTTTCACCATCGGCATACAAGCGGGCCCCGGTTTCTTCGACTCCTTCCGTTCGAAAGGAAAAACACTGATCATACTGACACTCCTGATCGTCGGTTCGGCCAGTCTCACGGGCTTGGCTCTTAAATATGCAGTCGGGATCGACACGCCGAGCCTTGTGGGCCTGATCGCCGGGGCGCTGACCAGCACACCGGGACTTGCCGTTGCGATCGACAGCACGCATTCCTCTTCCGCTTCCATCGCCTACGGTATCGCCTATCCGTTCGGGGTGATCGGTGTGATACTTTTCATAAAATTACTGCCGAAGTTGCTGCGTAAGGATCTTGTCGCCGAAGCCAAAGCGCTCGATACACAGCGGAAAGGGAAATATCCTCCGTTGCACACGGCGACTTTCCGCATCACCCACGCCAATATATTCGGGAAAACACTGGCCCAGTTACAACTCCGTTCCATGACGGGTGCTGTCATTTCCCGTGTGAAACATAAAGACCGGACAAGCATACCGGTCGCGCAAACCATCCTGCACGAAGGAGACATGATCAAGGCTGTCGGCAACGACAATTCTTTGGAACAACTAACGCTTCTTGTCGGCGAACGTGTAGAGAACGACCTTCCTTTCGGCAGCACGCAGGAACTGCAATCGCTGTTGGTAACAAACAAGGAGGTCATCAACAAGAGCCTGGGCTACCTGAATCTGCAACGCACGTTCAACTGTACCGTCACCCGTGTACGCCGAAGCGGGATCGACCTCTCGCCCGAACCGGACCTGTTGCTGAAATTCGGCGACAAGCTGATGGTGGCCGGAGAAAAAGAAGACATAAAGGAATTGGGGCAAGTGTTCGGGAATGACGAGAAAAAACTTTCCGATACGGACTTTTTCCCGATTGCGGCGGGTATTGTCCTCGGAGTGTTGTTCGGAAAGCTGAATATTTCATTTTCGGACTCTTTTTCTTTCTCGCCCGGTCTGACAGGCGGCATCCTGATTGTCGCGCTTGTCCTGAGCGCAATCGGCAAGACAGGCCCGGTCATTTGGTCCATGTCCGGTTCCGCCAACCAACTGCTCCGCCAGATCGGTCTGCTTCTGTTCCTCTCCGAAGTTGGGACATCGGCCGGTGTCAACCTGGTGTCGACTTTCCAGGAGAGCGGCTGGACATTGTTCGGAGTCGGGATGGCGATCACAATAGTACCGATGATCATAGCCGTCCTGTTCGGGCATTTTGTCTTCAAAATACACATTCTGGACCTGATCGGGACGATCGCCGGAGGAATGACCAGCACACCGGGGCTTGCCGCTGCCGATTCGATGAGCGACAGCTCCGCTCCCAGCATCGCCTACGCCACGGTCTATCCGATTGCTATGGTGTTCCTGATCCTCTTTATCCAGTTTATTGCCGTATTGGTGGCATAAGAGACGGATTACCTCGGCATGAAAATAAATTTTCCATATAGGGAAAAAAACCGCCCCCCCCCCCCAGCATCCCCTCCGCCCCGTTTTATCCTTTTTTTTTGTTTTTCCTGATCTTTTTTACCCATTTTTTCGCCTTATTGTTGACAAAAGAAACGAATTACCCGGAAAAAAAAAAAATTTTTCAAAAAAGAAAAAAAAATTTTTCAATATAAAAAAATTTTTTTTCCCCGCCGATGAAAATTTATTTTCACCAAAACGAAAACGCTGAAAATATTTATCTATCCGTTTTTTCCCTAATTTCGTTTCCCCCTCTGGTTAATGTCTTGACGATTCTAATATTTTGTGTAATTTTGTAAGGACTAACAATTTTACAAAATTACCATGCAGACAAACCAACAGTTTGACCTCGCCTTCAACTTATTACAGAACACCGGAACCAACCTTTTTCTGACAGGTAAAGCCGGAACCGGTAAAACCACCTTCTTAAAAAGGCTGAAAGAGGTTTCACCCAAGCGGATGATCGTCGTGGCGCCAACCGGAGTAGCGGCCATTAATGCCGGAGGCGTCACCATTCACTCCTTTTTCCAACTGCCGTTCGGCCCTTACCTTCCGTCTTCATCTTCGGAAGGTAAAAAAGATTTCAAGAACCAGTTCCGCAAGGATAAGATCAACATCATCCGCAGCATGGACCTGTTGGTGATCGACGAAGTCAGTATGGTACGTGCAGACCTGCTGGATGCCATCAGCGATGTCTTGCGCCGCTACAAAGACCACAGCAAACCGTTCGGAGGAGTCCAACTGTTGCTCATCGGAGACTTGCAGCAATTAGCGCCTGTTGCCAAAGACGATGAATGGAATTTGCTGAAAGAACACTATCCGTCTACCTTCTTTTTCGACAGCAAGGCGTTGTCGGAAAGTAATTATTTCTGCATCGAACTGACACATGTCTATCGACAAAGCGACACGAACTTCATCAACCTATTGAATAATATCCGCGAGAATCGTTTCGACGACGAGACCTTGCAGCAGTTGAACCGGCGGTACATTCCTGACTTCCGGCCGGACGAAGAATCGGGCTACATCACGCTCACGACACATAACTACCAGGCACAGCAGATCAACAACCGGAAATTGGCGGAACTGCCCGGACTGCCTTATACTTTTCAGGCCGAGATCAACCATGAGTTTCCGGAATATTCTTACCCGACCGACGACAAGCTGACTCTGAAATGCGGTGCACAAGTCATGTTCGTCAAAAACGATTCTTCTTCCGAAAAGCGATATTACAACGGGAAGATCGGGAAAATCGTATTTATCAATACCAACAAGATAACCGTAGTCGACCGGGAAGGCAACGAAATCGTTGTAGAAAAGGAAACCTGGAACAACGTGAAATACACGATCGATCCCGAAACGCAGGAAATTACCGAAACGATTTCGGGTACATTCAGCCAATATCCGCTGAAAACAGCTTGGGCGATCACTATCCACAAAAGCCAGGGGCTGACTTTCGAGCATGCCATCATCGACGCTTCAGCCGCATTTTCGCACGGACAGGTGTATGTCGCACTGAGCCGTTGCAAGACACTGGAAGGACTCGTTCTGAGCAGCCGGATCACCCGCAACGCCATGATCAACGATTCCCGGATACAGGAATTCATTTCAACGGTCGACAGCCGCCAACCGCACGAAGAGCAAATACAGGCTGCACAACAACTTTATTTCACGAAACTGATCTGCGAACTGTTCGACTTCAACAACCTCCAGCAACGCATACAATATGCCGCCTTTATTGTGTACGGGAACCTGCAAAAACTATATCCGGAACTGAGCGTGCAATATTCCAACACCCGCGATGCGTTTCGTTCCACGGTCACAGATGTCGGCGAACGATTCATCCTGCAATTGAAAAGGCTGATAGCCGATAATACCGATTACCTGAAAGACAACATGATACAGGAACGTGTCCGTAAAGGGGTCGCTTATTTTCTGGAGCAGATAGACCGCCTTTGCACTCCGCTGCAGAACGTATCGAACGTGGAAATCGACAACAAAGAAACACGCCAAACAGTCAAGAGTGCACTGGACAAATGGAACGAAGACCTTCGTATCAAACTATCGACCCTGCAAGGTTGCCAAGAGGGATTCACAATTTCCGGCTATCTGTCTGCCAAAGCCAAAGCGAGCATCGAACAGCCACCTGCCCCGGCTACACGCAAACGTTCCGAAAAATCATCGGAAACAACCAAACTCGAAATATCGGCCGACATCAAACATCCGGAACTATACACCAAATTAAAGCACTGGCGTTATGAACTGGCTACCGAAAAGGGCCTTCCCCCTTACACCATCCTGCAACAAAAAGCCTTGATCGGTGTAGTTAACACCTTACCCGTCAGCGGACGCGATCTTCTCAAAATTCCAGGTATCGGGAAAAAGATTGTCGAAAATTATGGCGCAAAGTTGTTGGAAATAGTAGACGAATACAGGAAGGGTGAATAATGTGCCAATGGGATATTGGGATATTGGCACATTATCCCATTATTTTTTCAGCTCGAAGCCCATCTTCATCCCATCATATTGGCTTGCCAGCTTATTGAGAGCCTGCAAGGTCGTATTTTTAGAGACAGCAGACAGTTTTGTAAGGAAATCAAGTAATTTATCTGCATCGAAAAGTAAAGAGAGCTGGTCATTGGTGACAACGACATGAGCCGTCATCGTCGTCAATTTCGACTTTCCGATCCTGCCATAGTGCAGCTCCATCGTCTTGTCGTCCGCATTAAACGAATAAGTACCTTTCAATGTACGGCCTTTCAGGGCACTGGTGAATGTACTGTCGGTGTTAAAAGTATAATTGAATGCACCTTCAATGATCCCGACTTTCGCACAATAGTCTTTCAGTTTCTTTTCCATCTCCGAAGAGGCCACGCTTGCCGCCACATTCTTCAACGCATTGTCACCTTCCAGCTGGATGGCAGGATTCACATACGTCCACGTACCTGCCAGATTTTCCACCGTCAGTTTTTTCCCTCCGGTCACAGCCGTTACGGCGTCTTTCACGGCTGCTGAATTCAAAATGTCTTTAATCGACTGTCCGTACGCCGCATCCGACACGGACAATATGCCACAAACGGCAACCCCCAAAATCCAATTTTTTTTCATATTCATCTATTCTTACTCATGTTTACAGCATGCAAATATACAAATAAAAAAGGGACACCGGCCGGTGTCCCTTTTCATATATTCGCTCCACGAACAAAAATCAGAGTTTATCGTTAGAACCAAGTACGTTGATAATTTTGTGCTTGTACAGCTTTTCCATATTATCACGAGCCGGACCCAGATATTTACGCGGGTCGAATTCAGCCGGTTTTTCAGCGAATACCTTACGAATAGCAGCCGTCATAGCCAGACGAGAGTCTGAGTCGATGTTGATTTTGCAAACAGCAGACTTGGCAGCCTTACGCAATTCTTCTTCAGGAATACCGATAGCAGCCTTCAGAGCACCACCGTATTTGTTGATTGTATCAACTTCTTCTTGAGGAACAGAAGATGATCCGTGAAGAACGATAGGGAATCCCGGAAGTTTTTTCATTACAGCGTCCAATACATTGAATGCCAATGGAGGAGGAACCATTCTTCCTGTTTTCGGATCAATATGGCACTGTTCCGGTGTAAACTTGTATGCACCGTGAGAAGTACCGATAGAGATAGCCAAAGAATCGCAACCTGTACGGTGAGCGAAATCGATCACTTCTTCAGGATCTGTATAAGTGTGGTGGTCAGAAGAAACTTCGTCTTCAACACCTGCCAATACTCCTAATTCACCTTCTACAGTTACATCGAACTGATGAGCATAATCAACAACTTTCTTAGTCAGAGCTACGTTTTCTTCATAAGGAAGATGAGAACCGTCGATCATGACAGAAGAGAAACCTGAGTCGATACAACTTTTGCAAGTTTCGAACGTATCGCCGTGATCCAGGTGCAGAACGATCTGAGGATTCGGACAACCTAATTCCTTAGCATATTCAACAGCTCCCTGAGCCATGTAACGCAACAGAGTAGCATTTGCATATTGGCGAGCACCTTTAGATACCTGCAGGATTACCGGAGACTTTGTTTCAACAGCAGCCTTGATAATAGCCTGCATCTGTTCCATGTTGTTAAAGTTGAAAGCCGGAATGGCGTATCCGCCTTTGATGGCTTTTGCGAACATTTCTCTTGTGTTCACCAAACCTAAATCTTTGTAATTTACCATTGTTGTATATGTTATTACGTTAATGATTAAAAATCTCCCACAAAGATAATAACTATCCGAGAACATTATGCTTTTGAGCATATAAAATAACACAAAAGTGGCTCGAATAGAAAAAATAATTCAAAAATCTTTGTTTGTTCAACTCAAATCCATACCTTTGCAACCCAAAATACCGGTTACCAAACTAAAGTATAAGAATATAAATTAAAAAATAAGATAACAAAGCAATGAAAAAAGGAATTCATCCTGACAACTATCGTCCTGTAGTATTCAAGGACATGTCAAACGAGGACGTATTTATCACTCGTTCTACTATCAATGCAAAAGAAACGATCGAAATCGATGGTGTTACTTATCCGCTGGTAAAGGTCGAAATCTCAAGCACTTCTCACCCGTTCTACACTGGTAAGGCTAAATTGGTCGATACTGCCGGACGTGTTGATAAGTTCATGAGCCGCTACGGTAACCGTAACAAAAAATAAGACCAATCGACAATAGACAATTGGTTTAGATAAAAAAATAGAGAAAGGCCGTTCTGAAAAGGATGGCCTTTTCCTATTTTATCAGGAGACATCCATAAAGAAAGCGACTTCCATTTTTTATTTACAAAGATATTCTTACTTTTGTACGTAATTGATGATCGAAATGAATCCATTCCCTTATTTCATTCTCAATTGTCAGTTATCAATTATCAATTAAATAATGCCATGGCAAAAACGAAAGAACAATTACTAAACATCCTGGACCAGTTCCAGCTCACAGAGAAAGTAGTTTCCGCCGAACCATTCGGAAACGGACACATCAACGATACGCTGAAAGTAACAAACGAAAAAGGCGAAATCAAATACGTGCTGCAACGCATCAACCATCTGATCTTCACAAACGTGGACATGTTGCAGAACAATATCCAGATCGTTACTTCGCATATCCGTAAGAAACTGGAAGAAAAAGGCGAAAGCGACATCGATCGCAAAGTATTGACATTCCTTCCGACAAAAGACAATAAGTTGTATTATTTCGATGGAGACAGCTATTGGCGTGTTTGCCTGTTCATACCGAACAGCAAGAGCTACGAAGAGGTCAACCCGGAGCTGTCTTACGAAGCCGGCAAGGCTTTCGGCGACTTCCAGTCCATGCTGGCCGACATACCGGAAGGTACGCTGGGCGAGACCATACCGAACTTCCATAACATGGAATTCCGCCTGGAGCAGTTCCACGATGCAATAAAGGCCAATGCCGCCGGCCGCCTGGATGAAGTGAAAGACTTGATCGATGAAATCGAAAAACGTGCCGAAGCCATGTGTATCCAGGAACGCCTCTACCGCGAAGGCAAACTGAAAAAACGTACGAACCATTGCGATACGAAAGTCAACAATATGATGTTCGATGCCGAAACCAACAAGGTTTTGTGCGTAATCGACCTCGACACGGTCATGCCGGGCTTCGTCCTGTCTGATATCGGCGACTTCATCCGTACAGGAGCCAACACCGGTGCTGAAGATGACGAAAACCTGGACAACGTCAACGTCAACATGGACATCTTCAAAGCCTATACACGAGGTTACATGGAGAAAGCCAAGTCTTTCCTGACTCCTTTGGAGATCAAGCTTCTCCCATACGGTGGCCGTTTGCTGACCTACATGCAGACAGTCCGTTTCCTGACCGACTACATCAACGGCGACACGTACTACAAGATACACAGCCCGAAGCACAACCTGATCCGCACAAAGGCTCAATTCAAACTGCTCCAAAGCCTCGAAGCGCACGCAGACGAGATGGATGCGTTCATGAGCGAATGGCTGTAGGAACAAGACTATAACTCCATTGGCGGTTGGCAATCTGGCAGTAAAATAATACTGCCCGGTTGCCAACTGTTTTTTACCGGTTTTTCGTATCTTTGTGATTGACAGACAATGTCAAAACAACATCATGACAAATATATTAAATAAAATAAACTCATTGTTCCCTATCTCAGACGATACCGTTCAAATATTGAAAGAGAACGTGACCTACTGCCGCTTTCCTAAAAAATATCAGTTGATAAAAGCAGACACCTATTGCAAATCCGCCTTTTTCATCGAGAAAGGAATAACGCGTTCCTTTTGGCTGGTAGACGGCGAAGAGATTACGACATCGTTTGCCGGAGAAGGCAGCATAGTGTTCAGCATGGATGAACTGTATTACGGAAAGATAAGCGAAGAATTCGTCGAAACACTGGAAGAGGTGGAAGCCTACCGGATACCGCTGGCCACATTGACGCATCTTTTCGAAACCAACATCGAGCTGTGCAACTGGGGAAGAATCATTCACCAAAACGAATACAGACGTTTACACCGCAGCCACAAAGACCATCTGACCTTGTCGGCAAAGGAACGATACGAAGCGTTCAAAGAACAGTTTCCGGACGCATACCGCCGAGTGAACTTAGGATACATCGCCTCTTATCTGGGCATCAGGCTCTCCACACTCAGCCGGCTCCGATCAAACGGATAGCAGAATTTGACATAGGACAAATTTTTTATCCTCAAAAACAAATACATTTGCCACATATTACAAATATCTAATTCAATCTCAATGTCAGACACAACAATCTCTTCAGCCGCATTTGCGGATACCAAACCCCATTACGAACTTCTTGACGGATTGCGAGGGGTGGCAGCCTTACTGGTTGTTTTTTATCATATCTTCGAAGGCCTTTCGTTTGCAGCCGGAGGGACGCCCATCACAACGATCAACCACGGCTACCTGGCCGTCGATTTCTTCTTTATCCTTTCCGGTTTCGTGATCGGTTATGCCTACGACGACCGTTTGGGAAAGACTATGACGATCGGTAACTTTTTCAAACGTCGTCTAATTCGCCTCCATCCGATGATCATCATGGGAGTGGTATTGGGAGCAATCGCTTTCTTCATACAAGGTAGCGCCCAATGGGACGGTAAACATGTGGCAACCTCGGCAGTGATGCTATCCATGCTCTGTGCGATGTTTTTCATCCCCGCCTTGCCCGGCGCGAGATATGAAGTGCGCGGCAATGGCGAAATGTTCCCCCTAAACGGCCCAAGCTGGTCGCTCTTTTTCGAATATATCGGAAACATCCTTTACGCTGTATTCATTCACCGTCTTTCCACCAAAGCCTTGACCGTGCTCGTCGCTCTTTTGGGGATAGGGCTTGCCGGGTTCACGATCTTCGATGTTTCGGGGTACGACATGATCGGTGTGGGATGGACGCTCGACGGCGTGAATTTCCTCGGAGGTTCCTTGCGTATGCTCTTCCCCTTCTCGTTAGGGATGCTGTTATCCCGCAACTTCAAACCGTTCCAAATGAAAGGAGCCTTTTGGATTTGTTCGATCATTCTGCTGCTCCTCTTCTGTGTACCTTACATAAAGGTGGACAATGCTTCTATCAGCCTCAACGGACTATTCGAAGCTGTCTGTATCATCCTCATTTTCCCTGTCCTTGTCTGGCTCGGAGCCTCCGGAAAGACAACAGACAAACGTTCGACACAAATATGTAAATTCTTAGGCGACATATCCTATCCGCTCTATGCCGTTCATTACCCGATCATGTATCTGTTCTATGCTTGGCTGATCGACAACGAGCTTTATACTTTCGCTGAAATCTGGCCTATGGCAATAGCAGTTTATGTCGGCAGCATCGCCTTGGCTTACCTCTGCCTGAAGCTTTATGACGAACCGGTAAGAAAGTGGTTAGGCCAAAAGTTCCTGAGAAAAAAATAAATTCCTTTAGAAGTGTGTCAAAAAGCATTTGTCCCCATGTCAAGCGTGAGGACAAATGCTTTTTGACACACTTCCATATTTTGACACACCGCCACAAAGTTTCCAACCGATATCTCCGGTTACAATTACAAGGCATGCACTCGCTAAATATTCTTTCCTTTATTAACATACTATAATGTGTTCCATTTAATTAACAACCTCAAGCCACAGGTTGAATCGTAAACCATACCTCTTATTTTTCACCATTTATACCAATCTCAATCTTCCACATTTTCTCCCTGATTTTTAGGAAATGGTTTCTAAAATACCACAATTACAATCAAAAGCCAAAACGTTTTATTCCGGCCTCTTGTTACTTCTCAAACTATGAGAATAGTGGACAATCGCCAGAACATCTCTATGTGACTGACGAACTTTGTCGCATATAAACCGAGAGTTATTATATGATATACCTATTGATTTTATTAGCCTTCGCAATTTCATCCCTGATGTCTATGATCATTATTCCGAGGATTTTGGTCGTTGCGTTGAAAAAGCGGCTTTTTGACATCCCGGACAGCCGGAAAATACATAAAGGGGCTATCCCGAGACTGGGTGGCCTGTCTTTCGCTCCGTCGATCCTGTTTTCCCTCTCGTTCGTTTTCGCTCTCTATTGTGCGGGATACATGTACAGGCTGCAAATACCGTTCTGGTTGTTCACACATACTCTTTCGGAATTCTACCTGTTGGTTTGCGGGGTGATCCTGCTCTACCTCGTCGGGTTGAAAGACGACCTGGTAGGGATGCGCTACACCAAGAAATTCATGGTGCAGATTGTGGCAGCCTTACTCCTGCCGTTGTCGGGGTTGTGGATCAACAATCTCTACGGGCTGTTCGGGATACATGAACTGGCTTCCTGGATCGGTATTCCGCTCACCATCCTCGTGATCGTATTTATTACCAATGCCATCAACCTGATCGACGGGATAGACGGGTTGGCATCGGGCCTGAGCGGTTCGGCATTACTTGTGCTTGGCAGCCTCTTTTTGATTAATGGGATGTGGATATACGCTCTGCTGTCGTTTGCTACGCTGGGAGTACTGGTCCCCTTCTTCTACTACAACGTCTTCGGACAGGCAGATCACGGAAGAAAAATATTCATGGGTGACACAGGGAGCTTGACTCTGGGTTATATTCTGGTATTCCTCGCCATCCGCTATGCATCCTACAATCCGGACGTAGTACACTATTCCGCCGGAGCTATCGTGATCGCATTCTCGACACTGATCGTACCGATGTTCGATGTCGTACGCGTGATAATCGTACGGATATGCAACCACCAACCAGTGTTTAAACCGGATCGTAACCACATCCATCACAAATTTCTCGATATGGGCATGAGTGCACATAAAGCGATGATCAGTATCGTCATAATCGCTTGCTTGTTCAGCAGCCTCAATATCTTGTTGGTATCATTCGTGAATATCAATATCGTATTTGCCGGCGACATCGTGATCTGGGTGGCATTAAGCATTTGGTTCGAAAGGGGCGGAAACAAAAAAGAATCTTTAAAAGGAAAAGAATTGGTCAAACGAATTTAGAAAAAGACAAATAATGAAAGCATGTTTTATGGGACTGGGCTATATCGGCCTGCCTACCGCAACTATCGCTGCCGGAAGCGGTATTCAAGTTATCGGGGTCGATGTGGATCCTAAAGTAGTGGAAATGACAAACCGGGGGATTATCCATATTGTGGAACCGGGGTTGCAAGAGTTGTGCGCGGAAGCCGTGGAATCCGGCAAACTGAAGGCTTCAAATGTACCGGAAGAGAGCGATGTGTACCTGATTGTCGTTCCGACTCCGTTCAAAGGTAATCACGAACCGGATATTTCATATGTTGAAACAGCGACACGCATGGTCATACCTTTCCTCAAGAAAGGAGATCTTTTCGTTATCGAATCGACCTCGCCAATCGGGACCACCGAAAAGATGGCAAACCTGCTTTACGCATTGCGTCCGGAACTGGAAGGGAAAATATACATCGCTTACTGCCCGGAGCGCGTTTTGCCGGGTAACGTCATCTACGAGCTGATGCAAAACGACCGGGTGATCGGTGGAATCAACCCCAAATCGACCGAAAAGGCGATACAATTCTACAGCCGTTTTGTCAAAGGGACACTCCACAGGACAAATGCCCGGACTGCGGAGATGTGCAAACTGACGGAAAATTCGTCACGTGACGTCCAAATTGCTTTCGCCAACGAACTGTCGCTGATCTGCGACAAGGCTGGTATCAACGTATGGGAGCTGATCGAACTTGCCAACAAACATCCGCGTGTCAACATCCTGCAACCGGGTTCAGGCGTGGGCGGGCATTGTATCGCTGTCGATCCCTATTTCCTGACCTCCGAATTTCCCTATGAATCGCAACTTATCTCGAAAGCACGCGAAATCAACAACTACAAAGCGTTCTGGTGTGCCGAAAAGATCGAAAATGCCATCTTGCATTTCTTCCTCGAACATCACCGCAAACCGGTTGTCGCTCTGATGGGCCTCGCTTTCAAGCCTAATATCGATGACCTGCGCGAATCGCCAGCCAAGTACATCACATCGAAAGTCCTCCAACGTTCAGCCGACACAGACATCCTGGTTGTCGAACCCAATGTTCATGAACATACTGTATTCAAGCTGACCGGTTATAAAGAGGCTTACGACCGCGCCGATATCGTCGCCTTCCTCGTTTCCCACAAAGAATTCAAAAAATTACCATACGATGAAGAAAAAGTGATCCTGGACTTTTGCGGAGTGTTTAAGAGATAGGGATGAAAATAGCGAACAAGTCCAAATCCATCACCTCAGGTTCAATCAAAAGAAATTTTGTATTGAACCTGTCAAATACGATAACAGCGCTCCTTTTCCCCCTGGTCACGTTTCCTTATGCTTCCCGGATCTTATTTGCAGAAGGCATCGGACGAGTGCAATTCTTTCTGTCGATCATCGATTATATCGCCCTATGTACGGCATTAGGAATTCCTTTGTATGCCGTCCGGGAAATTGCAAGAGTACGGGATGATGCGGTGCTACGGAGTAAGACGACAACCGAAATCCTGCTGCTTCATGCCCTGTTGACGTTAGCGGGTTATGCCGTCGTCTTGTTACTCGCTTTCACGGTTGCGAAAATCGAGGTAGATGTGCCTTTATTCCTGTTGCTCAGTTCGACTTTGTTCTTCAATGCAATCGGAGTTGCCTGGTTCTATCAGGCAATAGAAGATTTTAAATATATTACGATCCGGAGTTTGATTGTTCGCATCGTGTCTCTCGTCGCTCTCTTCGTTTTTGTCAAAGACAAGGACGACTTATTCTATTACGCCGCTATTCTGGTGATCGCAAATGTAGGGGGAAATATATTCAACTTCTTCCGTTTACGAAAATACCTTCTGTTCATTTCCTGGAAAGAGTTAAACCTGTGGAAACATTTGAAGCCGGCTTTACGGATATTCGTCCTGAACCTGATGATCAGCATTTATGTCAATCTCGATTCCATCATGCTGGGTTTTCTCAAAAACGAACAGGCTGTCGGGTTCTATACGGCAGCCACACGGGTAACGAAAGCGGTCATAGGATTAGTTTCATCATTAGGGATGGTTCTTCTTCCCAGGTTCTCCAACATGATCAGCAACAGGCAGCTAAAAGATTTCAGAACTTTGGCAGACAAGGCGATAAGTCTTATTCTTTGTTTATGCCTGCCGATGGCAACAGGGATTATCTTCATGTCGAAGCCAATCATCAAGTTGTTTTGCGGACCAGATTTCACCCCTTCCATACTCACTTTGCAACTGATCGCCCCAACCATTTTCTTCATCGGCCTATCGGGCATCTTGGGTATGCAAATCCTCTATCCACAAGGGAAGGAAAAGCTGGTCATTATAGCAACAGGTACAGGTGCAGTCATCAATTTCACCCTGAATTATCTGCTGATTCCCCGGTACTTTCAGTATGGTGCGGCCATCTCCACTTCGATTGCCGAATTGTCCGTTCTCGTCGTAATAATTCTGATCGGGAAGAAATTTCTCCCTATCCGGTTCATAAGCAGGCAAAACCTACAATATTTCCTGGGTACCCTCCTGATAACGGCTTTTCTCTTTCTTATCAATCATTTAAGACTTGACGACTATCTGAAGCTGCTTATCGGGATACCGGTGTCGGTCGTCTTTTATTGTCTGTATCTCTATGGGCGAAAAGATGCATTCGCCTTACAGATCAAAAATATCCTCGTATCAAAATTAAAATCACATATATGAAAAAGTATGATTATCTGATTGTCGGGAGCGGACTATACGGCTCCGTATTCGCCTACAAAGCAAGACAGGCCGGAAAGAAAACAATCGTCATAGACAAACGTCCGCACCTCGGTGGGAATTTGTATTGCGAAAATATAGAAGGGATCAATGTCCATAAATATGGAGCTCATATTTTCCATACCTCCAACAAGGAAGTATGGGATTTCGTCAACTCCATTGTCGAATTCAACCGGTATACGAACTCACCGATTGCCAACTACAAAGGGAAATTATTTAATCTGCCCTTCAACATGAATACATTCTACACCTTATGGGGTACAAAAACTCCGGAAGAGGCAATGAAAAAGATTGAAGAACAACGAAAGGCATCCGGCATCACCGATCCTCAGAACCTGGAAGAGCAAGCGATCTCACTGGTCGGAAAAGATATCTATGAAATATTAATCAAAGGATATACGGAAAAACAGTGGGGCAGGAAAGCGACGGAAGTTCCGGCATTTATCATCAAAAGGTTACCTGTACGTTTCACATTTGATAATAATTATTTCAACGATCGATATCAAGGTATACCTGTCGGCGGCTATAACAAACTGATAGATGGTTTGCTCGAAGGGACAGAAGTCCGGACAGGGACCGATTTTTTCTCAGACCGCTCCTACTTCGAATCGCTTGCCGAAACGTTAGTCTATACCGGCAAAATAGACGAATTTTATCGTTATCGATTCGGGAAGTTGGCATACAGGAGCCTCCGATTCGAGCAAGAGACACTGGATTATCCTAACTACCAAGGGAATGCAGTTGTCAATTATACAGAAGCAGAAGTACCTTTCACCCGCATTATCGAACACAAGCATTTTGAATTCGGTACACAAAATAAAACTGTTATCACGCGCGAATACTCCACCGAATGGAAAGACAACGATGAACCTTATTATCCCATAAACGATCAGAAAAACAATGATGTTTACAAGCGGTACAAGGAGCTGGCCGACAAAGAGAAGAATATTATATTCGGTGGACGCCTCGCCGAATACAAGTACTACGATATGCACCAGATTGTCGAAGAAGTTCTCAAAAAGTTTTGATATGATCATATATGCATTCATCGTGACTTACAACAGGCTCGATCTGCTTAAAAAAACGATTGCCTGCTTGCAGCACCAGTCTCACCCTATCGACAAATTGTTTATCGTGAACAACGGTTCGACTGATGGCACGGCCGAATGGTTATCCGCCCAACCGGATTTACAGGTGATCCACCAACAAAATATCGGTGGAGCCGGTGGTTTTTCTACCGGGGTCCAACATGCATATATGGAGGGAGCCGATTGGATTTGGATGATGGACGACGATGTTTTTCCGGCTCCTGATTGTCTGGAAACATTACTGAAATATAGCAACCGCTCGCTTTGCCTCCATCCGGCACGGTATTATTCCGATGACGTTTATGTTCCGTGGGGATATCAGTATGACATACGGAAGGATAAAGAGACAAAAATCTCTCCTGAGAACTTCGGGAAAGAGATTTTTTCCGTCAACGTCGGTTGTTTCGAAGGAATGCTCATCCATCGTTCCATCATCGACAAGATCGGTTTTCCGGACAAACGATTTTTCATCACCAGCGATGACCGGATATACGGATATCTCGCCAGCCTGCATACGGATGTCACGCTTGTGCGGGATGCCAAACTGAAACGGCAGGCTCTTTCTTACGAAACGAAAAACAACCCGATGTACACTTACTATGTGATCCGGAATTTCCATCTCCGAAACGAATATTGCCGGAGACTGTCCGGGGACAAGGGATTCACATTTTGGACTAAAGTCCGGTTCGCCCTTGGTCTTTTAAAATCTTATACATACAGGTATTCTCATTTGGAAAAACCGCTCCGGCAGAAAATGAGAAAAGCTGTCCGCAAAGGAACGATAGACTGTCTCAAGAAGAAAACAGGTAACACATTCGCAATCTGAAATGCTGACAATTTCGAAGAATAATATAGATTATATATTCATCTGTATCATCTTGTTGTTTTCGACAAGTGCCAATATATATTTATCAGGTATCCCGGGGTGCATCCTTCTATTTGCATGTACTCTTTCATTTCAGTTCATCCAGGAAAGGAAAATTCTTATCAGCAGTAAATTTGCGCTTTTCATCGGCTTATTATCGGTTTATTTCGGACTGCTCTCTTTCCTGCATCACCAGTTAGAGTATTACAAATTCATCTGCTATTTCACTTATTCGTATGCAGCATATGCCACCATACGGATTGTTTCGGACAAACTTTTGTTTTACCTCGAGACAGCCATAACCATGTTCGCCTACATAAGCGTGTTTTTCTTTTTATGGCAACTTGTCAATCCAGCAAGTCTGTTCTATATCGCCAAACTGATCGGCACACAATACCCGGATGCCCTTGCCTCATCCGAATATCGGTTTGCTTACAACATACTTGTCTACTCGATCAATTCCCCGCTCGACGGATCGTTTACCCGGAACTGCGGATTATTTTTCGAACCAGGATTACATGCTTGTATTCTCTGCTTGGCATTGGCCCTGAACATCATGAGAAACAATCTGAAATTCGAGAGACGTTTTTTCCTGCTCACATGCGTATTGCTGACAACTTTCTCAACAACAGGTTTCATTATCTATCTATTCATTCTGATGGTGGCGGGATACAACCGGTCAAAAAAGTACTCCTTTCTGTTTCTTCCCCTACTCACCCTGATCCTTCTACCTTTTTTGTATTCTGATTTTTTCATTCTGAAAATCACAAATGATTTTGAACAGATGATCAACTACGAACAAGTATTCCAGTTGGCCAAAGAGAGCGATTCCCTACAGACCCCCGGAAGATTGATCTCGCTCCGTTTGGCATTCATAGACTTTCAGCATCACCCGTTTTGGGGTGGAGGGACAAAAGTTTCCTCATTATCCGACCTGTATGGCGGAGAAGTAATGCTGGTAAGCGGATTCGCCATGCTGCTGGTTTATTATGGCATATCGATGGCTATCATATGGATATATGGTTTTTACAGGTTCTCAATATTTGTCCGGTCGTTTTACCAGGTCAAAGGTGGCAAATACCTGCTTTTTTTCGTTTTGCTCTTGATCTCTTTATCATACGAAATCGAGTTCCCTCTCTTTTTCATAATTGCGACTTTACCATTCTTTCATTCATACGAACATAAAACAATACCTCATCCGATAAAAAATAAAAATGAATATATTGCAAGTTATATATAGTCTCTCACAAGGCGGAGCCGAACGCTTTGTCGTCAACCTGTCCAACGAGTTGGCCGAAAAAGGACATAGGGTCACATTAGGAACTTTCCGGGATGACGAAACCGACCCGAAGATGTCATTCAACCGGCAATTTCTGAATAAGAAAGTCCGCTATGTCAATCTGAAGATTTCGCCCGGTTTTTCATTGGAAAAGATAAACCGGATAGAGAATCTCGTAAAAGACACAAGACCGGACATCATCCATTGCCACTTGAATGTAATCCCCTATTTCTACCGATTGGCTATGACCAATCGGAAAACAAAGATATTCCATACTCTGCATAACCTTGCCGAAAAGACGTATGAAAGCAAGTATCAGTTTTACATCAACAAATTCTTTTACGCCAACCGGCTAATCAGGCCTGTTACGATTTCCAGGGAATGTCAGTTTTCATTTGAAAAGCTTTACAAATTACAGGGAGTTCCGAACATAAACAATGGTTGTCCCGAAATACATCCTACCTCTCTGTTCCCTGAAACCCTAAAAGAGGTAGCAAGCTATAAAACAAATGCGGCCGAACCGCTATTCATCCATGTCGCCAGGTTCCATCCGCAAAAGAACCAAGAACTGCTGGTCGATGCTTTTAATAAACTGGCTGCCGGACAGAACCGGTTTACACTTCTTATTATCGGGAATGGCTTCGACACACCGAAAGGATTAGAATTGCAACAAAAAGCATGTCGGAATATTCATTTTTTAGGGCTCAAAGCAAATGTCAGTGATTATCTGCTCTGCTCCGATGCTTTCTGCCTGACATCACACTACGAAGGATTGCCCATCAGTTTGCTGGAAGCCTTGTCATGCGGATGTGTTCCCATCTGTACGGCAGTAGGAGGAATAACCGATGTGATCGAAGATAAGGTAGAAGGTTATCTCTCGAAAGATTTGTCGGTCGATTCATATCTTACAGCAATAAAAGCATTCATGAATTGTCCGGGATATATAAGCAAGAAGGTATTGAAAACGCATTTCAAAAATAATTATTCGATGGGACAATGCACCGACAAATATCTACAACTTTATCGCTCATGAAGTAAATATCCATATTCCAAAACATAAAAAGATGAGACAACTAAAAGTATTATTCACAGTGCCTTCACTATCTTTGATCGGTGGCGTTGCCAATCATTACTCCGGATTGAAAAGCTATTGGACGGAAAATGTCAAATACAATATAATAGGAAAAAGGCATAACATAAAAGGAATATATTGGTTACCTTTTGATATTCTCAAGTTTACTCTGAATTTAATATTCTTCTCTCCGGATATCGTCATATTAAACCCATCTCTGGGAGTGTCTGCACTAAAAAGAGATACCATATTCCTAACACTAAGTAGGTTATTCCGCAGAAACACGGCCTTGTTTTTCCACGGTTTCAACGAAAATACAGTTACAAACATCGACAAAAAGAGATTAGCAAAAACATTGAATCGGAATGTATGCATATTCGTTTTGGCAAGGAGCTTTAAAAAGACATTAGAAATGTGGGGAGTAAAAGTTCCTATTTACATAATGACAACCAAAGTTGATGACAGGCTCGTTGATAATTTTGACATCCATTCCCGTAGCGGGAACATTCGGAACATTCTTTTTTTATCACGTATCACCATTGAAAAAGGAATATTTATAGCAATACAGGCTTACCGGAAATTACAGAAACTTCACCCACATCTGAAACTTACGATCGTCGGGGAAGGAGAGGCCTTAAAAGAGGCACAGGTTTTCTGCGCAAAAAACAATTTACAACAAGTCATATTCACTGGCCCTTTGCAAGGCGAGAAATTGAAAGAAGCCTTCCGTAAAGGAGATTTATATTTATTCCCGTCATTTCATGAAGGAATGCCAACCTCTGTTTTGGAAGCTATGGCTTTTGGAATTCCAGTCATAACACGCCCGGTAGGAGGCTTGGTCGATTTTTTCGAGAATGAGAAGATGGGGAAAATGGTCGATAGCATAAAACCTTCCGATTTTACTGAAGCAATAGAATCTCTTCTTACGAATGTCAATCTGGTAAAACAAATATCCTTATACAATTATCAATATGCACAAAAGCATTTTCTGGCATCCCGGATTGCACTTGACATGGAAAACAAACTCAAAGCTGTTTTAGACTTTAAAGAATAACGTTAAGAACAATATGGTAAAGACTTCCTATCTCAATCAAATGATAGACGGGCTGGACAAATGGCTGCAATCCATCCGCTTCTGTTATATGGAATGCAATTACATTCCGGAAAAATTATTGACGAATAATCACCGTTTAAATGTGATTTTAAGAACATTCTTCCGTCTTTCTCCCATCAATCTCAGAGGAAACAGAAAAGGAGATGCCTATCCTTTGACACCGCAAGCAAATGTCGCATTATTGAAAGCCTATAACTTATCAAAAGACAAAGAGATCATCCAGATGCTTCTTAAACGAATATGGAAGCTCCGTTCAACAAAGACAAAACATTTTGCATTAAAGCAAGGTATAAAAATATCTATCAGTTTATATGAAAATGATAAAGAAGACCCCACCCCATTAAATACGGTATGGTTCGGACAATTCCTTTTGGAAGAGCAAGCTGGGATATTCAGTAAACAAGATAAAAAAGAACTTTTGCTATCCATATCGGATTATTTAATAGAAGAATCGGGCTATAACGATCACCATTCGGAAGGAGTCTATTTTTATTACGGACCTACACTGAAAAAAGAGATCTATAACGCCAGCTCTTTAATAAGCTCCTTCCTGCTACGTGTCGGTCATTTATACGATATTCAACTCTATAAAACACTCGGTGAGCGAGGTATCCAATATATCGTGAATAAACAAAATGACGACGGCAGTTGGTTTTATGCCTCTCCCCCCGAAATAAAATCGATCGATTGTTTCCACCAATCCTATATTTTACAAGCTCTTTGTATGGCAAAAGATTATCTGCCATTTGATATTTCCATAAGTATAGAAAAAGGAATCCGCTATTACCGGCAGAACTTATTTAAAAAGTACGGCGATCTGGTTATTCCGATTCGGTATGACAAAAGATATCCGCCCCGAAACACATGGTTATTCCAACTTGTCGATGGAAGAGATATTGCCGAAGCTTTAATTTTTTTTTCCAAATATAGCTATGACGAAACAATGATAAACGGGTTGCTATCCTATCTGTATAAAGAATTTCATAACAAAAAGACAGGCGCTTTTGCCAGTGAGATTCTAATATGGGGTAAGAACAAAATCCCCTATATCGAATTTCAGGCTTGGTTTCTATATGCTTTAAAGATTGTTTCATCTTCTATCAAAAAAGAATCGATATGAAAATTATTTCAAACTATCCCAATTTTAAGAACAAGGGGGGAGCTCAGGATATCACCATTCAATTAGCAAAAAAGCTGAATGGAAATATACCAATCGTATTGACAGACACCCCTATGGATAAAATACATCCGGACTATAAAAAAGAGAATATACATTTTGAAAAATTCAGTATTTATTCGATTTTCAAATATAATGCCCCAGACACAGTATTTCTATCCCATCACCGTTCTCAAACTTCACGTTTGATGTTTTTAAACTTTTTCTTCGCCGGGAAATTAAAAATTATACATGTGGCTCACAATACTTTCACAAACTTAAAACCACTCACCTGGTTACCGGAAAGAATCGTAGCCATCTCCAATGGCGTGAAACAAAATCTCATTAACTATTTTCATATAAAAAGCGACAGGATAACCGTCATTTTCAACGGGATAGAAGATATCTTCCGCAATACTCATAACAGACAAGACAGAAGCGAAATAAGAGTCTTATTAGCCGGGCGTATCTGTCCTGTAAAACAACAAACAGAATTAGTCAAACAAACCAAAGGAAAACTATTGTCTCATATCAAGTTCTATTTTGCCGGTACCGGAGCACAAATGGATGAGCTGAAACAGGAGATCGGAAAATCAGACCAGTATTTTGTATTAGGGCAAATAGATATCGGAAAGGAAATGCCCGAATACGATTATGTCTGTCTGTTTTCCAAGAATGAAGGGTTAGGACTGACCTTGATTGAAGGGTGTATGTTCGGAAAACCATTAATATCGAATGATCTGGCAAGTGTACAAGATGTCAATATAAACGGTTATAATGGTTTTGTCGCAGACACGTGGGAAAAACTCGTCATTTGCCTGAACTCACTGCCTTTGCCCAACTCTGAAAAATATCAATCCTTATCCAAACATTCGAGAGCTCTTTATGAAAAACGCTTCAGGGCTTCCACTATGATAAATGAATATAAAACAATCATTCAATCTTTTTCAAATCAGAATGAACGATAGCAGAATAAAAATAAACGGAATAAAAGTCCACCCTTTTCCCTCGGATTCCAGTTTGCTGGAGTATGTGGGGGAACATAAAGGAATATTGGTGGCGATAAATGCAGAGAAAATACTGCATGCGAACGAACAGATGCGGGATATCGTGAACAGGAATATCGGGTATTGCGATGGCATAGGAGCTGTCATGGCGGTACGGCGGCACGGAGCCGGAGATGCCGTCAAGATCGCGGGATGTGAACTGTGGCTGAAGATTATAAAAAACTTGTACCCAAAAGGAAAGACGTTCTACCTGATCGGGAGTAAACAACCCGTGATAGAGAAGACCGTCACCCGATTGAAAGAAGATTTTCCTGGAATCAGGATAGCCGGCTACCGGAATGGATACATACAGGCAGAGATAGAGCAAAAAGAACTGATCGAAGAGATCAAGAGAAAACGGCCGGATGTTGTCTTCGTCGCAATGGGATCACCCAAACAAGAGCTCTTGATGGAAGAAATGCATCAGGCACATCCTGCGATCTACCAAGGGTTGGGAGGGAGTTTCGATGTCTATACCGGAAATGTGAAACGGGCACCCGAATGGTGGGTGAAACACAATATCGAATTTGCATACCGCCTATTGAAGCAGCCCTCACGCATCAAACGACAGATACATTTAATCAAATTCCTGATACTGGTCAAGACAGGAAAAATCTAAACAGAAACATCATGAAGAAAATTATGCTTGTCTTCGGCACTCGCCCCGAAGCAATTAAAATGGCGCCATTGATAAAAGCGTTCCAACAGAAAAAAAATAAATTCGAGACCATTGTCTGCGTTACCGGACAGCACAGGGAGATGCTGGACCAAGTATTGAGACTTTTCAACATCCGGCCCGATTACGATCTCAACATCATGAGGCAGGGACAGGATCTATACGACGTAACAGCCCGAGTGTTGACAGGGATGCGAGACGTCCTGCAGGAAGCAAAGCCTGATATCGTCCTGGTTCATGGAGACACCACAACTTCAACGGCTGCAGCACTTGCCGCCTTCTACGGGCAAATACCGGTAGGGCATGTAGAAGCGGGACTGCGTACGCATAACATCTACAGCCCCTGGCCCGAAGAAATGAACAGACAGATCACGGGGAGGATTGCAACCTGGCATTTCGCCCCTACCGCCTTGAGCCGGAACAATTTGCTACAGGAAGGTGTCGATGCGGACAATATCCATATTACCGGAAACACTGTGATCGATACTCTTTATCACGTTGTCTCAACAATTCGTGAGAATCCAACCTTACGCCAGCAACTCAACATCCAATTGAGATCCGCAGGTTATAAAACCGCGTATTTTGCGGAACAAAGCCGTCGCAAAATGGTTTTAATAACAGGCCACCGCCGGGAAAATTTCGGCGACGGATTCATCCAGATATGCCAAGCAATCAAGACTTTGGCTGAACGGTATACAGAGGTGGACTTTGTCTATCCCATGCACTTGAACCCAAATGTCAGGAAACCCATTCACGAGGTATTCAGGAATGCTCATCTTTCCAATCTGTTTTTTATAGAGCCGTTGGAATATCTGCCTTTCGTCTATCTAATGGAGAAGTCGACACTCGTCCTGACCGACAGTGGTGGTATACAAGAAGAGGCTCCGGGTTTAGGAAAACCGGTACTTGTTATGCGTGACACCACGGAACGGCCGGAAGCGCTTGACGCAGGAACGGTGAAGTTGGTTGGAACGGATTACGACCGGATTGTGAATGAGGTATCCCGCTTGCTGGACGACAATACTTATTATAACCGTATGAGCCAGGCAATAAATCCCTATGGAGACGGGACTGCCAGCCAACGAATCGTTCAAACAATAGAAAAAGTAATATGAAAAATCTTGACAAAGAACAAGCCGTATTATGCCGGCTAAAACCGTCTGGCCGCCAACGGACGAGACAACGGCGCCCGGTACAATGTTTCTTCGGATTCCTGCTTCTGCTGGTATCGACCACCATACAGGCACAAATACCACAGGAACTGATCGATAAAGCCCGTGCCGCCGGGATAACGGAGGAACAGATACAAAAAGAAATAACCAAACAGGGGAAAGAACAAAACGGAATCAACCAAATCATTTATCCGCCTACGGAAAACACCGTATCCGACCGTTCCCTTTCTGCCCAACAGACGCTTCCTTCGCTAACGGAACAGCGCAACGAGCATAAGCCGGAACAACCTTTGGAAAATATTGTTTTCGGACGCGAGATTTTTTCCGATAAGAATTTGACATTCGAACCGGAGTTGAACATACCGACGCCTAAAAATTATGTTCTATCGGCAGGAGACGAGTTACTGATCAATGTCTGGGGAGATTCGGAGCTGAATCTGAAACTCAGTATTTCTCCCGACGGGACAATCCTGATCCCCAATGTCGGTCCGGTATCCCTGAGCGGACTGACTATCGAAGCGGCAGAGAACCGTATCCGGCAAGAATTGGGGAAAATCATGGCAACGCTCGATGGCAACCAACCCAACACGTTTGTTTCTGTCGGACTGGGACAGATCCGCAGCATCAAAGTCAATATTGTCGGTGAGGCTGTTGCACCCGGAACTTATACACTCTCGTCGCTCGCCACGCTTTTCAACGCCCTTTATGCGGCAGGAGGGGTAAACGACATAGGTTCGCTACGAAACATCAAGATATACAGGAACAGCAAAGAGATCGCCAACCTCGATGTGTATGACTATCTGCTGAACGGCAAATACGACACGAATATACGCCTGGAAGACAACGACATGATTATTATCGGACCTTACGAACAGCTTGTCACCGCTGCCGGAAAAGTAAAAAGAGACCGCACCTATGAACTCCGGCGGGGAGAGACGCTTGCCGACCTGCTCGACATGGCAGGCGGGTTTACGGGCGATGCCTACACCGGCAGCATACGGGTGAAACGCAAAGCCGGAGACCGCTACAAGATTGCCTCTGTCAATGAAGAACAGTTCCAGACATTCGTACTGCAAGACGGCGATTCGCTGATGGTCGATTCAGTCATTCCTTTCTACGATAACCGGATCATCATTTCCGGTGCCGTCTGGCGTCCAGGTGAATACGAACTGAGCCCGGACGTGCACACCGTCAGGCAATTGATCGGACAGGCATCGGGCCTTAAAGGAGATGAGTTTGCCGGACGCGCACAGATCACAAGGCTCAACCCGGATTTCACCAGTTCGGTGATCGCCATCAATATTGTAGACATTTTGAACGGGAAAGCTCCTGACATCGAATTGCAGAAAGAAGACCGGCTCTATATACCTTCTCTGTTTGACCTTCGTGAACCTTATACGATCAAAGTCAGCGGAGCAGTCAACGCTCCCGACACCGTACTACCTTTCCGTAAGAACTTGACGGTTGAGGATGTTATCGTCCTCGCCGGCGGCCTGCGTGAAGCGGCATCGATCATCAATGTGGAAGTGGCACGACGGATCAAAGACCCGTCCGCCACCCGAAGCAGCAACCAAACGGCCGAGACTTTTAGCTTTACCCTCGATGAAGGGCTGGCAGTCACCTCCGGCGATACGCTTTTCACCCTCGAACCTTTCGATGAAGTGTTCGTCCGTTTTTCTCCCGGTTATCAGGAGCAACAAGTCGTAAAGGTCGGAGGCGAGATCACTTTTACAGGCAGCTATGCTTTAAAGAAAAAAAACACGCGTTTAAGCGAACTGATCGTACAGTCGGGAGGCATCACTCCGGATGCCTATGTACGGGGAGCCAGCCTGAAGCGGAAACTGACGACGGACGAGTTGCGCCAGATCGAGACTCTCCTGCAATTGAGTAACAACAGCAAGCAGAGTCGTGACTCGATCACCGTTTCACTTGCCAACCTGAAAGAATACCCCGTAGGCATCGATCTGCAAAAGGCACTCGCCCATCCGGGAAGTGCCGACGACCTGGTGTTGCGCGACGGAGATGTGCTCTATATCCCCCAACAACAAAGCACGGTGAAGGTGAGCGGTTCCGTCACCTACCCCAACAGCGTGACCTATACGAAAGGGATGAACGTCCGCGACTGCCTCTCGCAAGCCGGAGGCTACAACGACATTGCCCGCAAGTATCCGATCGTCATCTATATGAATGGAAAAGTGGCGACTACACAGCGTAAGATGATTTTTTTCAAACGCTACCCCAAGGTCGAACCGGGCTGCGAAATCGTAGTGCCTGCCAAGACGCAACGTGACCGCCGGACAAGCCTGGCAGAGATCATGAGTGTCGGCAGTTCCGTCACTTCAATGGCTGCAATGATAACGTCAATGGTTAATCTCCTAAAGTAAACAGATGGATAAGAACAATCATACCCCGTCGTCTCCACTACCGGAGATCGACTTGATCGCTCTCGCCGGTTACCTGTGGAAAAAGCGGCGTTTCTTCGGCAAATGTTGCGGGATTGCAACAGTGGTAGGGCTCATCATTGCATTCAGCATACCCAAAGAATTTTCCACAACGGTGAAACTGGCTCCCGAAACGACCAATGCCACAGGCAAGATGGGCAGCCTCGGCGGGCTGGCGGCAATGGCAGGGATAGACATTGGCTCGGCCTCCGGCCAGGATGCTTTGTCGCCGAACCTCTATCCCGACATTGTGCACAGTACACCTTTCCTGTTGGAGCTTTTCCCCGAAAAGGTGACCGACAAAGAGAAGAAATACACGATTTCTTTATACGATTACATGGCCGACCATCAGCGTTCCGCCTGGTGGACCATTCTTGTGAAAGCGCCTTTAAAAGGGATCGCGGCCTTTCGTTCGTTTCTCTCCGACAATGAAGAGAACGATGGCCGGCTCAACCCCTTCCGGCTCACCCACAAACAAGAAGAGGTACTGAAAAGTCTACGCCAACGCATCACGGTCTTTGTCGATAAGAAGACACAGGTCGTTACTCTCGGTGTCGACATGCAAGACCCGCTAATCTCGGCCGACGTGGCACACAGTATCGTGATAAAACTGCAAACCTACATCACGCATTACCGTACACAGAAAGCAAAGAAAGACATGGAATTTACGGAAAAAGTACTAAAAGAGTCCCGCAGTGCCTATTACAAAGCACAGCAAGCCTATGCAGCTTTTGAAGACAGCAACAAAAACATCATCTCCGCCAGTTACCGTACCGAGCAAGAACGTTTACGCAATGAGATGACTCTTACATTCAATGTATATAACACGCTGGCACAAAAACTCGAACAGGACAAACTCCGGGTACAGGAACAAACGCCGGTCTACACCATTATCGAACCGGCAACCGTTCCTCTCAAAGCATCCTCTCCCCAAAAATTGTTGATTCTGGCAGCATTCGTCTTCCTTGCCTTCATCGGGGGATGCGGATACTTGCTCATCAAGGAATATGCGAACTTTTCACCATCGGAATCCGAAGTCCAAGACCCGCAAAAGGCTTTATGACCGGCTCACCTGCAGTCCTTTATCCGACAAACTCATTTCGACAAAACGGGCATTGCCATTTTGCGGGTCAGTCGTGAGAAGCCGGCGGATCTGCAAAGAGGCTTCCGGGTCTTTGGCTACGATATAAAGGTAACCACCTCCGCCGGCACCGGGAAGTTTATAGCCCAGAGCATACTCTTTGATACGAGAGATAAGCCGTTCTACGGCAGGCGGATTTGTCCCGGCATCAAGTGCCTTGTTTTGTTCCCAACTTTTACCGACCAACCGTCCATAAGAAGCGAAATCACCTCGAAGGATCGCCTCGTACATATCTAATGCATGCACCTTCATTTCGGAAAGCAGACGAAGATGCGTACCACTGTTTAAGAACATTCCACGTACAATTTCAGCAAGGATATCTTTCGCCGTACGGGTAATCCCTGTATAGTAAAGCAGGTGGCAAGCACGATATTCGGGTTCGGTAAAAAGATATTCCGGCAACCAACGTACCGATGGGTTCTGGTGGAAGCCCTCACCCGTCTGCAACAGTTTCAATCCATGCAACACGCCACCGTACTGGTCTTGCCAGCCCCCTCCGGTCGTGAGCAACTGCTCAAGGATCAGCGTCCGGTTACCAATCTCGTTCTTATCCCACGCCAAACCACAAAAATCCGACAACGCACCCAATACCGTAGCTGCGAGGATCGAACTTGTTCCCAAACCGGAACCGGCCGGGATTGCAGCCAGCAAGGTCACCTCCAACCCACAACCGAATGCTTTCAACTGCTCTTCCAGCGAAGCATAACGACCTGCAGAGAATTCGGGTGTAAACCCGGCCAGAGCCAACGCCGCTTTCGGGATAGAGAAAGGAGAACCGACCTTGTTAAAGTTACGCAGTTCGTCCCAAGTCGAGATACTCTCCATCGCCCCGATGTCGATAGAACGAAGAATGATACGATACTCGCGAGCCGGCTTCACATAAACCTGTAAGGGAGGCTGCCCGTTCAACTCGATCGCCACGTTCACGACATTGCCGCCGGCATACATACAGTAAGGAGGCGTATCCGTCCAGCCTCCCGCCAAGTCGATACGCACAGGACTGCGCCCCCAGACAATCTGATCGCGATAGACATTAAGGCGAGGAGCCTGTTTCTCCTCTGCAATCGTACCGATCAAGCCTTCACGCAACAGTGAGAATGCCTGCTGCTGTTCCACCATCCCCCGTTCATCACCAGAAAGTTGCAGAACACGGGCACGGAACATATGGTCATGCACACGCTTCATCAACGGTGCTTCTGCCGGCAAGGCCTCTGGTAGCGCAATTCCTCCGGAGACAAATTCAGAAGCGGCATCAGCCAGATCCAACTGATAGAAAATACTTTTATCATGATTAGCTGCAAGCATCGGCCAGTTTTTCTTTCTGAACGCTTCGCGCTGGGCAAACAAACGACGGAGATTCGCACAGTCGGAAAGTCGGTTTGCAGACATTTTTTCAGCCGTTTTCCATACCCGGCCTCCTTCATCCAGATGGGGTTCGGAGACCATCCAGCGCAATGCGACTTCCAGTTCGTCCACACTCCGACAGACAGGGAACAAAGCTGCATTCTGTATGTCGGTACACTCCGGCAGGCTGATCTCCCGCTCCGCAGCCCATTCCACGATGGGACGCCCCATAAAGAGCGTTGATTCATCCGCCGTATTTCCTTTGAAAGTATCATTGAAACCATACGGACGCGCCACCCAACCTTCGTCTCCGAAAGGCACGACATCAATGCACACACCGGAAGGAATGTGCAACTCCCAATCGTTCACCGGAACACCCGTAATCACATGCCGATCGGCAAGACTCCACCGTTTCCCGACAAAACTGTTTTCGATCCACAGTTCGGAATTGCCGGAGGTCAGTGAACAACAAACTTCAGCATTCTGAACAAACATGGCCGGATGCGGTTTTACCTTACGTTGCATGATTGCCCGTTGGTCACGTACAAGGTTCTGCACCGACAGCGTCGAGGAAATCAGTTCGCGGCTCGTACCATAATGGTAAAACTCTCCTCCCGGCAACGGCAAGATAGCAACGGTCAGCGCATTCAATTCTTCGTCGGTTATGCGCGGATGAACTCCGAGAGCAAGACCGAACTCAGAATACAGGTCGTATTCCTTCATCTGTTTTCCGTCCGGATAGTAAGAATGTTTCATCAACAGTTCCACCGCCCGGTCACTGAGCAACCAGACTCCTATATCCATCAGGAAAAGATGCGTGCCCGCCAAGCGTCCCAACTCGTCGAGAGTAGGTTTCTGAAGCATGAAATCGAGCTGGTCGGGAGATTTGCGGTCCGACACAAAGACTCCGTGGCGAGTGGCAAGTACAGGATCCACCCACAAGCCGTAACAAACAACATCGGCCTCAGGGATCTCCTGCAACGGCTCGCTGTTACGCAGGTAGACATCGCCACTGGCAATCAACGTATGCAACGAATCCGGTGCTTTGCGCATGATCTCCTCATACAGCGGTAGTTGGAGTGAAAGGAGGTTTTGAGACAATTTCTGTCCCCTCGCCCACCTGAACACCGGAATGGGTGTCAATATCTTGCCCGAAGGAGCATATCCGGGCAAACGTCGGCTCTGCCCTCCCGCATGCAGTAAAATTCGCTTTTCACGCGCCAGCCATTCTCCGGCAGTCAACGCTCCGGCAGTTTCATCGTCCCGACGGCAAGCTTCAAGCAACCAAGTCGTTCCTCCACCTGATCCCAGACGGGCACCTACCGGATCGGACGTACAAAACCAATCCGCCGGATCGGCATTCGCTATCTCATGAAAACAGCCAACCAGGTTAGGCGGCAGTGACAATAATTTCTTCATATCCCACTATTCTTTCCGGCAAAAATACTCCTTTCCCCTTTCACTGCGTAAAATTTAATTTAATTTTTATTTTCAGAGGCTGTTTCGTTTAAATTATTATATCCACCTTTGTAGAGGGAATGCACTCTTATAATCATATGACAATAAAAAAAGTTGGTAAATACTAATCCCACCCTTTCTTTTCTATTTCTGAAGTATCTTTAGTTATTCATTTAATATTCAGATGGTATGATATACGGTTATGTAAGAGTCAGTACGGATAAACAGAGTACTGAGAATCAACGTTTCGAGATTGAAAACTATTCAAAAGCGAAAGGTTTCCGTATCGAACGTTGGGTAGACGAAACAATTAGCGGAACAACAAATGTATCGGATCGCCAACTCGGCAGATTACTAAAGCAAATTCGTAAAGGTGACACACTTGTAACAACAGAATTATCAAGGCTTGGCCGTAATTTGATGCAGGTCATGAGCTTCCTTCACCAGTGCATGGAACGGGATATCATCGTCCTTACAGTCAAAGAGCGCTATGAATTAGGGAATAATATCAATAGTAAAATCCTGGCCTTCGCCTTTAGCCTGAGCGCGGAAATCGAACGTAATCTGATCTCACAACGTACCCGTGAGGCACTTGCGCGTAAAAAAGCAGAAGGCACGATACTCGGTCGTCCGAAAGGTAAAAAGACCATGCAGGTCAGGTTGTCAGGAAAAGAAAATGTCATCAAGAAAATGATCAATGAAAAATGCTCGATGAACGAAATCGCCGAAAAATTCGGAGTAAACCGTCAAACTCTCCGCGATTTCCTCCGGGATACTTTTCCGGACTGGAGAAAATATAGATATATTAAGTAATCGGGCCTGCATGGCTTTAATTGTCTGAATGTTAATCTATGTAACCTTGATAAAATGTTTTTGAGGTAATTTATTATCAGTCAATACGGCATGTCCGATGAGGCAAAGTGATCCACATACTAAATAATCCAAAACCTGCCGCTCGCTGTACTAACGGCATGTGGTTGGTTTTGGATTATTTAGTATTTCTCCGACAGAATAGGAATACCTCTTTTCACACAGTCATACCCTGCATATTCTCCTTCCGTTTTTTCTACTTTTCAAAATCTTTATTGAATATTATACGATAAATCAACTTTTTAGAAATAATTGCTTTATCTTTGACAGATACATCAAATCTCCTATAAACAAAAACAGTATGGAAAAGACACTTGTTATCCTGAAACCCTGTACTATTCAGCGAGGACTGATCGGGGAAATAATCTCCCGCTTCGAGAGAAAGGGCCTACAACTGGCAGGCATGAAAATGATCTGGCTGACAGATAATATCCTCAGTGAACATTATGCACACCTGAAAGAAAAGCCTTTCTTCCAACGCATCAAAGACGCCATGTCGGTATGTCCCGTCATCGTATGTTGCTGGGAAGGGGTGGACGCCATACAGGTCGTCCGCCAGTTGACAGGCGCCACCAACGGAAGAAACGCACAGCCGGGAACGATCCGCGGCGACTTCAGTATGAGCGTACAAGAAAACATCGTACATGCTTCCGATTCGCCTGAAACAGCAGCCATCGAATTGAAACGCTTTTTCAATGACGATGAATTGTTCGACTACAAAACGAATAATCTGTTAGCAATCTATGCCAACGACGAGTTTTGAAACATAAAAGAGCCGGAAAGCAAGGGGAAATTCCTACACTTCCGGCTCTGATATTTTAGAACCTCTGCCCTATCCCTCTCGAACCGGACAAAACAACCTAATTACTAATCTAAAAATCTAATACCATGAAAAAACACACTACGCTTATATAACCGGAGTACGCGGTAAAAGGTTCACTGTGATCCCAATAATTGACAAAGAAATCCATTCCGGTTGTTTAATTCCCGAATTGCCGTTATATTTGTGCCTCGTTTGAAATAGAAATACAGACATTATAAAACGTATAAATATATGCATAACTGGTTTGAATGTAAAGTCTCCTTCGAGAAAATCATGGAGAATGGAATACAAAAGAAAGTGACGGAACCTTATCTGGTCGACGCCCTGTCATTCACGGAAGCGGAAGCCCGTATCATCGAAGAAATCCGTCCCTTCGTATCCGGTGAATTTACAGTGACAGACATCAAACGCGCCCGCTTGTCAGAGTTGTTTTTCAACGAAAACGGCGACCGCTTCTATAAGATCAAAGTTTACTTCATCACCCTCGACGAAAAGAGCGGAGCCGAAAAGAAAACCGCAGCACAGATGCTGGCACAAGCGTCGAACCTGAAAGATGCCATCGCCGTACTGGAAGACGGCATGAAGGGTACGCTTGCCGACTATACGATCGCATCCGTCACGGAAACCCCGCTGATGGATGTCTTCCCCTTTGACGCCAACAGTATCCCTGCAGAAAAGAAATCCGAGGAAGAACTGATTGCCGAACAGAAAAAACAGGCTGAAACAAGAGAAGCATGAGCATCACCGAGAATATAACAAGACTGAAAGCATCGCTGCCGGCAGGTGTCACGCTGGTAGCGGTCTCCAAGTTCCATCCGGCCGAGGCTTTGCAAGAAGCCTACAACGCCGGACAACGTGTATTTGGTGAAAGCAGGGCCCAGGAACTGACGGCCAAGCAAAAAGTTTTGCCCGGTGACATCGAGTGGCATTTTATCGGCCCGTTGCAAAGTAACAAGGTGAAAGACATCGCCCCGTTCATCCACATGATACACAGCATCGACTCACTGAAACTTTTGCAGGAGGTCGACAAACAGGCGGCCAAACATAACCGCATCATCCGTGTACTGCTGGAGATACATGTCGCGCAGGAAGAAGCCAAACACGGTTTCAGTCCCGATGAATGTCGCGAACTGCTGCACGGTCTATCACCCGAAACCCTTCCCCACATCCGGATATGCGGACTGATGGGGATGGCTACAAACACCGACGACACAGTTCAGATCCAGAATGAGTTTCATAAACTCCATGAACTTTTCTCTGAACTGAAAAACTCGGTATTCAAAGGTGACGAATACTTCCGCGAATTATCGATGGGAATGAGCCATGACTACCCGGTAGCCATCCGCGAAGGCAGTACAATGGTACGTATAGGAACCAGTATTTTCGGAGAACGGGAATATTGAGTTTTAACCATTTTAAAGGGCAAGAATAGATAAGGTAGAAAATAATTCTCTATTTTTGTAATCGTTGAACATAATTGAATCTGACATGATTGACATTAAAACACAATATGCGGGCCTAACACTCCGTAACCCGCTTATCGTCGGAAGTTCCGGTCTGACAAACAATGCGGAACGAAATAAGGAATTTGAAAAAGCCGGTGCCGGAGCGATCGTGCTGAAATCTCTCTTCGAAGAGCAGATTGAAATGCAAAGCAATGCATTGATGCAGGATTCGGACTATCCCGAAGCAGCCGATTACATACGCAGCTATGTAAAAGCAAATCAGATAAACGGTTATCTGGAACTGATCCAGAAGACAAAAGAATCATGCACCATCCCGGTTATCGCAAGCATCAACTGTTATAAATCGGATGCATGGGTCGAATTTGCCCGCCAAATCGAATTGGCTGGAGCCGATGCCTTGGAACTGAACGTGTTCTTCCTGGAAACAGACCTCACATACAGCAGCGAAAACATGCGCGACTTGTATGTCAGCATTATCCGCAAAGTGAAAGAAACGGTTTCGATCCCTGTCATGATCAAGATGAGCAAAATGGTCGGTAACATTCCGGCCGTCGCCCATACGCTGACCGTAAACGGAGCGGACGGAATCGTCCTCTTCAACCGTTTTTACCAACCGGATATCGACATCAACAATATGCAAATCGTCTCAGGCAACGTCTTCAGCAACCATTCCGATTTGAGTGACACGCTTCGTTGGACGGCAATCGTTTCGGGCAAGATACCCGGAATCAGTATTGCTTCCTCTACCGGCGTACACGATTGGGAAGATGTCATCAAATGCCTGTTGGCAGGAGCCGATGCCGTACAGATGTGCAGCGCCGTTTATACACACGGGGCGGAAATCATCTCACAAGTCCTCACCTGTATCGAAGAATGGATGCACCAAGCACATTACCAGTCGCTTGACCAGTTCAAAGGCAAACTGAACTATGCAAACATTCCCAATCCGGCGATGTATGAACGCTCGCAATTCATGAAATATTTCTCCAATAGAGATTAAACAAACTATCTATCCGTCGTCCGACGAAAATCTTTTTACAAAAGGATGCATGTTATTTTCAGAAAGCATGCATCCTTTTGCTTTAAAAAATGATAAACAAACACACTTACAACATGAACTACCTGATTATAGGAGGAGTAGCCGGAGGAGCTACCGTCGCAGCACGTCTGCGCAGAATAGATGAAAAAGCCAATATCATCCTGTTCGAACGAGGAAAATATGTATCGTATGCCAACTGTGGCTTACCTTATTATATAGGTGGCACGATCAACAATCGGGAAAAGCTGTTCGTACAGACAGTGAAAGGCTTCACAGGCCGTTTCCGGATTGATATCCGTACAAAACAGGAAGTAACCGCCATCCGTCCGGATAAAAAAGAAGTAGAAGTCAAGAACCTGTCCACCGGTGAAACATACACCGAAACATACGACAAACTGGTACTTTCACCGGGAGCCGAACCGCTCCGGCCTGGTATCGAAGGGATCGGAAGCAAGAAGATATTCACGCTCCGCAACGTGCCGGACACCGATACGATCAAGAATTACGTCAATACCGAAAACCCGAAACACGCTATCGTTGTAGGTGGAGGCTTTATCGGACTGGAAATGGCGGAAAACCTGCATGACTTAGGCATCCAGGTCGACGTGGTGGAAATGGCTGACCAAGTGATGGCTCCGTTAGACTTCTCAATGGCAGCAATCGTACACCGGCAACTGACCGAGAAAGGAGTCGGACTGCACTTGGAAGATGGTGTCAACCGTTTTGAAGAAAAAGACGGTGGTGTGACCGTACACCTCCGCAGTGGCAAACAGATCGCTACCGACATGGTTTTGCTGAGCATCGGGGTACGCCCGGAAACCAAACTAGCCAAAGATGCAGGACTCGCCATCGGAGAACGGGGTGGCATCGCCGTAAACGATTACATGCAAACTTCCGATGCCGATATATATGCTCTCGGCGACGCTGTCGAAACACGCCATCTCGTAACCGGACAACCGACCCTTATTCCGCTGGCAGGACCGGCAAACAAACAGGGACGCATCGTGGCAGACAATATCGTATTTGGCAACAAAGAAAAATATCCGGGATCAATCGGAACCTCCATCGCGAAAGTATTCGACCTGACGGTTGCCACATCCGGTGCCAATGCCAAATTGTTGAAACGTAATAATATCGCATACATATCATCCTATACGCACGGAGTGTCGCATGCCGGATATTATCCGAATGCCGTTTCATTGTCTATCAAGATATTGTTCGCTCCGAAAAACGGCAAACTGTTAGGAGCTCAAGTTGTCGGTTTCGACGGAGTAGACAAACGCATCGAGATGCTGGCACAAGTGATACAGCGAGGCGGGACAGTCTACGACCTGGCGGAATTGGAACATGCCTATGCTCCGCCCTATTCGTCAGCTAAAGATCCTGTGAATATGGCCGGATTCGTTGCTGAAAATATTTTAAGCGAAAAGTCCCGGATCATCCAATGGCGCGAACTCGCTGAACTTCCGGCCGACACGATTCGAATCGATGTCCGTACACACGACGAATATAAATTAGGTACAATTCCCGGATTTATAAACATACCGGTAGATGAATTACGCGAACATTTAGACGAACTGCCGAAAGAGAAACCGATCGTCGTAACCTGTGCAGTCGGACTGCGTGGTTACCTGGCCTATCGCATCTTGGTGCAGAATGGCTTCAAGCATGTGCGCAACCTGTCCGGTGGATACAAAACGTGGAGCGTGGCGACCGCACCCATAAAAGAGGTCGTTTCCCACAAGCCGGAAACACAGGGAGGCACAAGTTGCGGATACTCCGCCCCCCAGGCCACTCCGTTGAAAGTAGATGCATGCGGACTGATGTGTCCCGGACCTGTGATGCAATTGAAAAAGAACTACGAGACGTTGAAGGCCGGTGAACAACTTCAGATAACTGCCACCGACCAGGCTTTTGGCAAGGATGTCGCTTCCTGGTGCAAGATGACAGGCGCAGAACTGGTTGCATTGGAAAACAAAAACGGAGTGGTTGCCGCCACCATTCGTAAACAGGATAAAACAGCTTCCTGCGAGATTTCACGGAATAATGCCGACAACAAGACACTGATCGTCTTCAGCGATGACCTGGACAAGGCATTAGCCTCCTTTGTCATTGCCAATGGAGCGGCTTCGACCGGCAAGAAAGTGACCATGTTCTTTACGTTTTGGGGGTTGAATGTGATCAAGAAACAGCATAAACCTGTAGTCTCCAAAGATATTTTCGGTAAGATGTTCGGCTGGATGCTTCCGTCATACAGCGGCAAACTCAAACTGTCTAAAATGAATATGGGAGGTGCCGGTAGCTGGATGATGCGTCTCATCATGAAGCAAAAGCGAATCGACAGCCTGGAAAGCCTGATCCGACAAGCCATAGACAATGGCGTGGAAATGATCGCCTGCACCATGAGCATGGATGTCATGGGCGTGCAAAAAGAAGAACTGATGGACAATGTCACGCTGGGTGGCGTGGCTTCTTATCTCGAACGGGCAGAAGAGGCGAATGTAAATCTGTTCATCTGATTTGATTCATCCCTCCCTTTCAAAGAGGCTGTGTCGTAATTAAGTTTTACGGCGTAGCCTCTGTTTTTCTTGACTTCGTCACTCATTATTTCTCCATTTTATATATTCTTGATAAATAGCAATTTATATATTTGCATCATCCAAAAACGGGTGGTGCATTGATGAAGTCAGGACGAAAATCTTTTTCAAAAGCATGCATGCTATTTTCAATATCTTTTAGGGATAAAAAAATCTTTTTCCGTAAGATTACATCTTTGAGCAATCCGTTTGCAATAATCGAGTCTTCCTACTGTGTGGTTTCGCGAATCGGAACCAAATACGAATTTCAATCCGGCCTTTTTTGCCATTAAAATAAAATCTTCATGTGGCACTTGTACAGTATCGTTTATTTCTATTGCGATATTTCTTGAACGAGCAGCATCAACAATCTGTTGCAACCTATTCTTTGTCCAAAGGATATCATATTTTCGTTGTATACAACAAGGAAGAAAAAGAGGACAGGCAAATATATCCAACGGCTCACTTCCGATAAGAATATCCATGTAATGTTGCATGTTGCGTTTCATAAATTCATCCGGGTCATCTATGTATGCATTATATTCCCATAACAAGATTGTTTCTCCGTAACCGTTTCCTTTTGCCACAATCTGCGGATCCATCGCAATATAATCTGCCTGTGCAATTAATTCGGGTGACAGTTTTTCCGACCATCCCGGGCTCATAGGTTGTAAACCTATATAAACAGGATATGGTTTTATTGTGTTGATATATTCTTCTAATTGAGCATCATTGGTAATGCCCCACGGGGCGACATTCTCCATGACACCAATTTTCATATTTAATTGTCGGGATTTGGCGATAATATCTTCAATCGTAAGCTCTTTGGAACGGTGAACATGTAAATCCATCAGGGGAAATTTAAAATCACCCATTGCTTTCTCTGTCGAAATCTCCTTTTCTGCCGCCAAATTTGTATTCCAAAAAGAACCTGTGCATAGCAACCCTGATATCTGTAGAAAAGTTTTCCTGTCCATAATTTGTATCTATTCCGTTATTTCAATAAGATTATTTTCAGGACCCTGTATACAACTTTCATAAAATCCGTCCCCCGTTTTCCTTGGCCCGCTTATCACTGCGTACCCGTTATTCTCCAGCACACGGGTAAGATTGTCTACGGCTTCTTTGCTACCCACAGAAAAAGCAATATGAATATATCCACTTAGAAACTGATCTTTCTCCCGAGTGAGGATTTCAGGACGATTCATGATTTCTAATCGTGAACCATCTGCAAAAGTTAAAAAATAGGTTCTTAATCCTGTTTTGGGATTATGATACATTTGATTGGCTTGTGCAGAAAAGAAATGGACAAAAAAGTTTTTCATATTCTCCAAATCATGCACATATATCGCCATGTGATCCAATTTTATCATCGCTATATTTTTTGTTGGCAAAGTTAATTCATGGCAAACCTATGTATTTGTTTCATTTTCCATAAAGATTGTCTTATATTTGTATGATTCGTTATGTTCTCATTTTTGTTTAGAATAATATAAACCATAGAGTAATGTTATTGGAAAACCAATCATTTTCGTATGACTACGTTCGACTTTTCCCCCAAGAGCAAATCGGGTTACACAGACAGCCCTCATGGGAATTGACACTTATTGTTATCGGTTCCGGTATAAAACTTATCGGAGATACGACAGAACCGTTTCAAAGCGGTGAAGTCGTAATAATACCACCAGAAATTCCCCATTGTTGGTATTTTAATGGTGACAAGACCGATACAGACGGCAAAATAGTAAACATTACATTATCATTTACTCATGAATTTCTCAATCATTGCTCATTAAATTTCCCTGAACTCCACCGACATATTGAAAAATTCAAAAATATCCAAGAAGCCCTAAAATACAATGATTCCCAATCTATAATCATTGCATCTATTTTAAAATCAATGCATAAACAAAATGAAGTGGAACGCCTTTCGGCTATGATAAAATTACTCGCCGTTTTGCCGTTGGCGGATAAAACCCGTACTGTAGGAAAATATACGAAGAAAGACAAGAAACAGAAACGGCTGGATATGATACGCATTTTTGTAATCTGTAATGCATATCGGAATATTTCTCTTGACGATGTTGTTCGCCATGTTGGAATGAACAAGTCGGCTTTCTGTTCATTTTTCAAACAATCAACAGGAAAAACCTTCACTACTTATTTAAATGAGTACAGGATAGAACTCGCATGCCAATTATTAGAACAAGAATATATATCCATATCTGAAATATGTTATCATGTCGGTTTTACTGATATCCCATATTTTAACCGAGTATTCAAAAAATATAAAGGATGTTCCCCTTCGCAATATCGTTGCAAAAAATAAAGCCATAATTTTTTTAATTCAAAGACAAGGCATAATTGCATAAATTTTTGACTTCGCTAACAGTTTCAAAAGTCACCTTATGATCATCTATATATTGTTTGAGCAATTCTTTATGTTTAGGAAATATTTTCAGGAATTGTTTTTCAGTAGAGAATCGTTTTAACCGTTTATTTTTTTCGATATAAAACCGGCATACTATTTTGGCAAGAACGGCATTTTTTTCATTATCTCCTGAGCCATATACCATATTGGAGTAACTATCAACAGAAGCCGTTTCTGTTTTTCCTCCAAACGTCAAGTCTTTTTTTATTCTTTTCTGACCGAGATATTGAACTAAAATACGTGGATTCGCTTGTATGACTTCTGCAGCTTCATCACGATCCACCAATACGAATATCCGTTCTCCCACCTTTATGGACACAATCATATCGGGATCTGCAAATTCTTTTATTTCATTATCTTTATCAATAAATTTAAACCTGTTTCTCAGGAGATCGTAATTGGATCGTACCTGAAAAACTCTCCCATCTTTATAATGGATGTAGGAATCGGCAAAATCAGAGAACAGATAGAAGGAACGATCTTCTTGAGTCCAACAAACAAATGAACTACAACAAAGAAAGAGTACAAAAAGGAGATATTTCATATTATTAGGATAAAGAAGATGATAAAATAGTTGAAAGAAGAAAGAGGCGATTGGCTTTACCTCTCTTCCCCTTTCTTCTTTTTCTAATGATTTAAATAGAACCGGAACTCCATTTATATGCTTCCTCCGAAGTTACAGGTAACACATGTACTTGGATTTCATACAAACGCTTGTATTCCGAAGCTCCATCAGGACGAAGAGCCGTATTTGTCACCAGATATTGACAAGGCTGTGAAAAATCGCCGGGCGTACCTAACTTGGGAGCTCCATTAACCGGATCTACCCTACATGCTCCCTGATCATCAAGGATGAATTCCAAGACCATCTCATTTATTTTCACCGGCATAATGACACTTCGAAACATACCTTCTTGCACTTCTTCGTAATAAGCAGAGGGTTTCACATTTTCAGTATTGAATGCTGTCTTAACAAACAAATGGCCTTTATTGGGCGTTATATATTCAACTTTGTCTAATAAAAAAACATGAATGATATGTTTTTTCCCCTCAGGAGCCGAACTGTCATCAACAATTTCTTTTATATTATTGACAGTCATTGTTTCACCAACCGCTAACGACTTGTTCAATATCGTCATTGAAGCCCCGGTATTGTTGGTATATTCAATGCCATTCTCTATATATAATCCGCAAAACGAAATGTTTCGACTTTTGGGAACGAAACGTTCTTTTTCCCAAAACGAAACGTTCTTTTTTTTCGCACCCCTAAACACCCTCTACCCTGCCCTTTTCCGCTTAATTTCTCACTTCTAATTATTACTAAGAAATTTGGTAGTCTCGCCAAAAATCGCTACATTTGTATAGTATAAATTGGTGTGTTGTGCACTCTCTCACACATACTAAAGCACTATCAAATTTCATTTTCTTAAACCATTTTCGACCGGCTTACGCCGGTATTTATAATAACACGAACGGCGTTCGGAAACCATCCGAACACCGTTCGTTCGTTTTAGTCGCTTCGCTCCACGCTTTGGCGCTTTGCGCTTACAACACTTCGCAAATCGCTTTATACGCTTTGATGCTTTGCGCCCGAACGAGTTTGCCGCGGAAGGCCAGACGGGAACCGACATACGTGTTCGAGTGCGATGCATCGGAATTCGCATTCGCATTCGACACGCCGCCAGACGCACTCGCATAGCGGTACCCGCGATAGACCACACGGACTGTTGAGGTACTTATCCAGTATTTATCGCAATAATATGTACTGGATGAGCCGTTTGCGCTTCCAACAGGCACCATATCCATATACTTGCCATGCGCGACACCTACTATCCATTGGTCGCTGGTAGTCTTACCTTTGACAAAACGAGTACTGCCATCCGGCATCCAGATTCGCCATTTGCCCACGTTGTCGCTATCGTTCGGCAGATCCACGCCGTCCATCATGTCATACTTGTTGCCGTAAATGTCCTCATAGCCCAAACAGCAGATATTGTTTACCTGAGTCACGGTCGGAGAACCATACTCGTCCTGGCCACGATACCAAGCGTATTGGTGGATAGAACCGTCCACGATGGAATTCGTGATCTTGTCGTTTATTTTATACGCTTCATCATAACCGATCGTATCCTGCATACCATAACCGGCTGTACCGCCCGTGATACGATTGTTCGTATGCTGACCACCTCCGCACTGTTCCTGGCTGTCGCGACGACCATAACGGGCATAAAACAGGTTCGCAATACGAGAGTGCATCAATGCGTCTATCTGTTGCATACCGCGCTGAACCGAGTAATAATGAAAGTCGATCCAGTTCATACTGGCCGTCGTGGAATTACCTGTTATGCACGAACGCAACTTGCTACCTACCACACTGCTGCCTACTATCGCACAAAGATGTTCCTCGTTGGCTACCCAATCGGGCTCCATATCCTCAATCTTGTCGGAGTTAGAAAGAACGACCTTGTCGAACTCGGCCGTGTTCAAGATCGAGAAGTGCAAGGCCGTGGCATCCTCCGGAACATCCGATATCAAGTACATGCCGGCCTCGAACTTCAGACCGATTGTTGGAACCACGATAGTTTTGACTACATTTCCAGAGCTGTCTACAAATATGCTGCCTACCAAACCCGTACCCGGTACGCTCGGGAAACGTACACGCTTGTAACCTTGCACATCCACCTTGCAGACTGAATACGCCTTGTCCGTGCTGTAGGAATCCTTCAGCGTGGACTTGCCGCTCAACAGCTTGCGCTCCGCAAGGTAACCGCCCTGCGTGCCCTTGATATCGTCCAATGTCAGCACCGTCACGTCAGGGACGGGGGGCATATCATCGGGACCGTTGGAGCTGTAACAACTGTAGTTCTTCCCGTTCAGGTAGTCGTTGATACCCTTCGACCAAAAGAACGGCTCGTACATCATCCAATCACCCTCGCTGCCGTCAAGTTTCGCCGTACTGCCGTCGTAATATTTGTTGCTGTCGGCATCATCCAAAGGACAGTAGGTCATCTCACCGTCCGGATTGTTGATGTCAACCGTCTGGCCCGCCATCTCCTCTTTACGGCTTGTGGGCTTTTTCGTCACCTTGGCTAGCACACGGTGGCGCTTCTTGAAGATCGCCGCCACGTGGGCATTCATGACGTAAGCATTTCCATACTTATAGCCGGTCTCGTTGTCCGGGTTGGAGATATTGGCATCGTCCGGTACGCTCTCGTCCGACTCGATGATACTGTAGGCCGGTTGCACAATCTCCAGTTCAGGGTACCGCTCCCTGTATCTGTCCGCTTCTTCGTCCTCCATGTACTTTGTCAGGCGGAGCCTGCCACGCAATCCGGAATGACGGTTGTCTATCGCTCCGGTGGAGGTATAGGTACCATAATCGTAGTATTTTCCGAGCAGCCTGCCGTCATCCTCCATATCGATGTCAAGGACAAAACGCTCCAGTTTACCGCTACCGTTCAACTTGGCCTGATGAAGACGTTCCAGCATGGCAAACCCGTCAATGCCCGGACAACCCATGAACCGGTAGCCTCGCACGTTACCGATGCCATCCAGTACCAATCCGCTCTCTGCCAACCTGGGAAGATATTCCAGAAACAGTTCCTCTATCGTTTCCGGCAAGCATAACTGCACAACAGGCGCACCGGTGGCAAGTTTCACGCGGGTAAGCCCCGTGCCTCTCACGTCCAGCTTCTTCAACCGTCCCTGCCAGCTCAAGTCCAAGGTCGTCACGTTGCCGTTATCGCCATTCCGTGCCAGCA
>NZ_LT700191.1:1777699-1940966 GCF_900155425.1 Parabacteroides massiliensis | reverse complement strand
TTTTTTATACCTTCGCTCAGAATCTCGTCTCTTTATTGTAGTCCTTGACGGTATGTTTCGTATTATTAATACGTCTCTTGTACTACTTGTTGATATGTAAATCTTTCAAAGAACTTGTGCGTTCATTTAACGAACGTGGGTGCAAAGATAACAACTTTTATTTTTAACTTCCAAATTTCTTCGGAACTTTTTTCAAAAGTTTTTTGTTTCATCATTTAAACACCTGCGTTCTCTCTCGAATGCGGATGCAAAAGTAATGCTTTACAACATACGCACCAAACATTTTTGCAACTATTTTTTATCCCTCTTGTGATGTTTTTACGATAACTTCTGAAACACTGACTGTTACAACCCAAACTTTTTTCTGTATGATACAGGCCGCTATTTTCAATTCATGCAAACGGACTTTTTATATGTATAATAATGTACAAGAGGAATAACTACAGATAAAATATATGTATGTTTTGAGTTTTTCAAATCATCGCTATGAATTGGGGAACTCATTCCTATGATGTATCTTTGTCGCCATATCAATTATTCATTTAAAAACTTAATTCTAAAATGGAATCAGTAATGAAAAGAACGACAGCCTCCGGCCTTTTGGCAACTTGCGCCATATCGTTCGCCCTATTTTCTTCGTGCACCAGTGTAGAGCCCAATACGCTTACACCCGAAGAAATCGCAGACGGCTGGCAACTCCTCTTCGACGGAAAAACATTGAACGGTTGGAAAGATTACAACGGAACAACTCTGACGCAACCCTGGCATGTGGTTAACGGATGCATCCAGGCAAAAGGAGACGGTAGCGATGCGAGCGGTTATATCGTAACCGACAAGCAGTATGAAAACTTCGAATTGTCTTGGGACTGGAAATTATCCAAAGGTGGTAATAGCGGTATGCTGTACCACGTAGTCGAACGCCCTCAGTTCGCCGTTCCATATGTTACAGGGCCGGAATATCAGTTAATAGACGAGCCGAACTTCCCTGAACCGCTGGAAGAATGGCAGAAGTTGGGCGTGGATTACGCCATGCATCTTCCGGACAAGGCTAAAATGAAAGTAAACCCGCAAGGAGAATGGAATAATTCAAAGATTGTATTCGACAACGGGCATGTAGAGCATTGGCTGAACGGAGTCAAAATCTTGGAATTCGAAGCTTGGACCGACGACTGGTATGCAAAGAAAAACAGTGGTAAATGGGCAAACGCTCCGGAATACGGTTTGGCTAAAAAAGGCGTCCTTTGCCTGCAAGACCACGGATACCCTGCTTCTTTCCGTAATATCAAGATCAAAGAACTTCCCCGCAAAACAAAAGAGGTGACGCTATTTAACGGTACCGACCTGAAAGGATGGGAAGCCTACGGTACGGAAAAGTGGTATGTAAAAGATGGTTTACTGATCTGCGAAAGCGGTCCGGACAAGAAATACGGTTATCTGGCTACACGCGATTACTATGACGATTTCGACCTGACGGTAGAATTCAAACAGGAGGCAGACGGAAATTCCGGTGTATTCATCCGTTCCTTCATTGAAGAAGATGTCAAAGTTAACGGCTGGCAGGTAGAAGTGGCACCCAAAGGTCACGACACCGGTGGCATCTACGAATCATACGGACGCGGCTGGCTGATCCAAATCCCGGATGAAAAAGAAAACATTCTGAAAGAGGGTGACTGGAATACCATGCGTATCAAAGTACAGGGAGACAATGTCCAGACTTGGTTGAACGGACAAGAGATGGTCAATATCAACGATGAAAAGATCGGAGCCGGACAAGGACGCATCGCTCTGCAAATCCATGATGGAGGAGGTATCAAAGTCCTGTGGAGAAACTTGAAAGTAAAAACATTATAAGTTCTTGTTTTCCTCGTAAAAAAACGACTCCCGTCCCATATTGTTTGGGGCGGGAGTTTCTTTTATTCCATACGGCCATGTCCTTTTCGAGGAGATTGAGGACGCTGTTTTTCAAGATATTGTTTATACTGATCTTCCGTCAGTATCTTTTTCATCTCTGCATCCCGGTCATTTCGCATGGCTGTCATCTTTTCACGCATCTTCTGGCGATCCGAATCGAGCTGTTTTCTTTCCGCTTCCATCTTGTCTCTGAACTCAGCTTCCACTTTACGGAAATCTGCTGCCTGTTTCTCATCCAATTTCAGATCGGCAATCATCTTTTCACAACGTTGTGCCGGATCACCTCCTTTTTTTGCACTTCGTTTGCCACCTTGGGCAAAAACAGAAACCGAACTGATCAAGAGAACCAAACACAATCCTATTACCTTCTTCATAAACTAATTACCTGTTATTAATATTAAACTTATTTGTTTTAGAAGCGCTTCTGAATAATAGACTTGGAGGCGGATGAATGGTTTAACCCGGGCCGAAGTTATTTTGTTATTTAACAATGGTTCACTATTGAACCGGTCCGCAGACAATTCCTTCCGCATTCCACTTTTGCAGGAAGAAATCCAACTTGTTCAAAAAACGTTGATAATCCTTGTTTGAAGCATCCGTCCACCCTGTTTCCGCATAAGCGGCCAAACGGGGATAGACTTTCAGATTCATGCTCTCGACTGTCGGGATAAATTCTCCCCACATCTGGCATCCCAACCCCAACACTCTACCCTCCTGAGCTTCCGTCAAACCTTCCGGCACGGGATTGAAAGAGTAAGCCTTTTCCAAAGGGATCGACTCGTATGAATAATCCAAATAAGTATATACATGGTGAGAATTCACGATATCATATCCTTTTTCTATTGTTTTCCTGACAAGAGCAGTATCTCCTTTCCAAAAATGGACGATCGTACCGGGAGCCAACTCCTGCTTCACACCTTCTGTGTCTGCATCCGACTGGTATTCGTGCAGTTTATCTCCGGTAATCTCATTCCAGCCCATCATTCTCTTACCTTTGGCTGCCAACATATTGGAAATTTCATTTGTAAAATACACCTGAAGTTCTGCCGGAGTCTTCAGATTATGTTCAGCCATATAGGCACGTATCGCAGGAGAATTTTTCCACTGATCGTATTTTACCTCATCACCCCCGATATGGAACACGGCACCGGGGAAGATAGCAATCACCTCATCCGTCACCTCATCCAAGAATTTCATCACCTTAGGATCGGCCACATTAAAAACTTCATAATGCACGCCGAATTTACCCGGTACTTTGATCTGCTTACCACTTGTACCCAGCCAAGGATAAGAAGCGATTGCAGCACTGGCATGTCCCGGCATGCTTACTTCCGGCACTATCGTAATGTGACGCTTCGTCGCATAATCCACAATTTCCTTTAAATCGTCCTGCGTATAAAAACCACCATGACGTTTACCATCATACACGTCACTTCCGAAATGATTGATTTCAGAAGAGTCTCTAAAAGCACCTATTTCTGTCAGCTTCGGGTACTTCTTTATTTCGATACGCCATCCCTGATCGTTAGTCAAATGCCAATGGAAGACATTCATTTTCAGGTCGCCCATTTCATCCAGCAATTGCTTCACCACTTCTTTGCCCTTGAAATAACGACCTTCATCGAGCATAAAGGCACGCCACGAAAAAGCAGGATAGTCCGTAACAGTTGCCTTCTGTACCATCAACTTACCGTCTTTTTCTTTGATCACCTGCCGTAAAGTCCGGACACCATTCAAGATACCGGCCGGCGAATTGGCTTTTACCAGTATCTTTCCGGATGTGGCATCCAAAACATAGCCTTCCTTTTTATCCGGCAAAACAGCAGGGTCCAACAGCAAGGTTATGTCCGCCTTTCCACCGTTTTCTTTCAGCACGACTTCGGCAGAAAAGTCGGAAGACAGATAGGATTGAAGGAGTTGCGCTTCATTTGCCAATCCCGGAGAATAAGCGACAACCGGCCGGTTTTTCAATTTCGCAAACCCGGAAGTGTAGGCAATTTCCGCCGGCTGGGGAATCACGGCATATTCTTCCACAGGAGACTCCTGACAAGAACAAAGAAATACCAAACAAAGGGAAATAAAAAGACTTGATTTCATAGATATCTGAATTTAAAGTTAGCTCAATGCGACAACTGTATCACATTGAGCTACAAAATTAATCTTTTTATCCGATTGTCGAAGCAACGACGTATGAGATTATAGATTTATCCTCAAGACCGCAGAAGCCGTACCGATTCCCTTGGGGACATAGTCACTGCCACTGTCGAGAAGATGTTTATAGTTTCCCTGAAGACCAACAGTTATGACCGGACTGATGTCAAACTCAGCGGATAGCAGTATCGGGACATAGCCGGCATTAAACTTATGACGAGTGTTCACGGCATTCAGCCAAGTGTTTATCGTTTCTTTATACGATTCACTCCAACGTTCATGACCCATCGAAATATCGTAGGTGTTCCCTTTTGCGAAGAGCCATCCGAAACCGGTTCCCACATAAAGGTCGAAGCGCTTGTCGTTACGGTTCTTCCACAGTTCCATCATGTTGAACTCAAAAGTCAGGTCTGCAGCGTGGTAATGAGTCCACATCCTTGCATAAGCCAAACCACCATGCCGTTCAGCAAGTTCCTCCCCGCCATCGGGAATCTCCAAAGGCTGGAACTCAGAGAACCTCTGCTCACGGGCATATTTGGAGAAATCATAGTTCAGCCCCAAACGGAACCACGGACGGACATCGAACGAAACGCCTGCTCCTATCTCAGGAAAGATATTCATACCCGGTGCGGCATCCACGCTTAACATTTCCAGTCCATGTACCATCGTTGCCCCTCCCTCTGCATAGAGGCTCCAGGTGGAAACCCGCTCCTGCGCCTCGATGCGTGTGAATAATACGGAGGATAACGTTAGGAATATCATTGTCAAAAATCTCTTCATAACGAATAAACGGGTTATTTGTCTTCGATTATTATAAACTCTTTGGAACGATTCGGGTGAACCTTCGGGTCATACGCCAAATCATGGAATCCCCAGACTCCAAGTTTAGTTGCTACTGCTTCAGACCAAAAATCATACTCAATATATTCTGATTTTACAGCGAAATTGTCTTTACTACCCATATTCTCCATTTTAAGCTTCTTACCGGCAGCATATCCACCTATTCCCACATGGAAAACATAGTAACAACTTCTATAGACTTTTTTTAAGAAATAACAGGAATGGCCATTCTTGCTAATTAAGTTAGGATTATTGCTTTCAGTTTGAAGATTAACCGCAAGAATCAATTCACTCGAACTTTGGATGACACGCAAGATTTTCCCTTCCTCATAAAGAGGCCCATAGAAACTTGTATCCTCGTAACCGGACAAAGGATATTTACCTGAATCCTGTTTGAAGTAGAATTTACACTTTGTCGGCAAAGAGAGCGGAATCAAATCCTTAAGCGCCCTTACCATTTCATAGTTCTGATGATTGGCATTCCAGAAAGCATCATCGACCAACAAATAATCGTCACCCACTTCCAGGAGTTCGTCTTTCGTGAAAGAGTAGGACGAAGAACTGTTTATGGCAGCCAGAATCAAATCCTGCTTTGTGGTAACGTCAACCAGTCCTTGTGCCACAGCCTCCTTGATAGCTTCCAATTTCACATTCAGGCCTGAACTCGGAGAATTTATCGCTTCTTTGATGGCATCCAGTTTCTCGTTGGCCGTTCCAGCAGTAAAGTTCAAAGCATCGATCGCCTTCTTAACAAGGCCTAACGTACTGTTCTCCCCTACGAGCCCGGCATCCACCGCCCCTTTGATCAAGGTTAGTTTATCGGAAAGTGTTGCAGACTGTGAAGCAATCGCATCATTTATCGCATCAAGCTTCTTCTCCATCGACCCTTTAAGAGACTCGATCGCCGCCTTCACCAATCCGGAAACCTCGGCATTCTTGTCGAAACCTTTCTCGGCCGTATCGGCAATGAGATCAAGAGCTTTTCCAATGAAGTCCATTTTAGAATTGAGATCGGTTGTCTGTGCCTCGACAGCTCTTTTGATAGCATCGAGTTTTTCTGTCATGCCCGTGTTCGCAGCTTTGATTTCGCTGATGAGCTTACCGGTCAATTCCTCGTACTTGAGGACTCCGTTCTCATAAGCTTTTGCCATTAGATCCATCTTTTCAGAAAGAGTCAAAGCTTGATTCTTAAGAGCCTCTTCCAAAAGAGACATTTTCTCGGAAAGAGTCAGCGTCTGATTCTTCATGGCATCCGCAAGGAGATCCATCTTTTGGGAAATAGTCAAAGTCTGATCCCGAAGAGCGTCAATAACCTTACTGTAGTCATTTGTGAAGGTGGTCGTCTGCTGGAATCTAATTTCGGGAGAGTCATACTCACACGAAACAACCGCTGCCAGTGTCGCGCAGACAGTTAGGGTAACAAGGATTCTTTTCATACAAAAATAGGGGTTAGAGGCTGTCGCCTATTAATAATTCAAGTTTATCATTGATTATACATTCGTACAGACCATCCATAAAATGGACTTATACGGGAACAAATGTAACAAAAATTTCCGATTTTTATGCTTGTATAATAAAAAAGAAACCCCAAATAACAATCAAATATCACATTCTCCATAAAGGTTTGGCAATACAACTATCATACCATCATATCCAACATTAACAGACTATATTTCAGCGCATTAAAGCATGATAGTTCATGTTTTCAACTATCATTCAACTATCATACGACTATCATACTCACAACCCACCAATTCTTTTACATTATTGATAATAAACAGTTTACATCTATTCAGACAAAAACAAGCATTTACCGATATGAGCTTCTTTTGACGCAGAAACAAGCAATAAATCTCTCCGAACATGGCAGATAAACACCCCCACACCCCCATCGGGACTTTGCGAAGACCCGGGTCTACACGCTTCCTACACCCGGGTCTCCCATGTTCTTACATCCGGATCTGGAGAAGTTAATCAAGCTGTTTATCCAAGAAAAGCAGCTTGATCGCATAACAAAACATACCGTTTTGGCATATTAGGAATCATTCTTCTCAATCGTTTTCCAAATTTCTTTTCCGGATCAGTGCTTCCAAAAAATAGTAATCAGCATAAACGATTGGGACATCTATCTCTGTTCCAGCTGGTTTATGACCGGTACTTGAGCGCAATAAAAAACCATGCATCTGATTCAGGGGAACCCTATATGATTCCGTCAGGTTTTTCAAAATGGTATCAGCCCATTTTTTGTATTGCGTTCCCTTATCTGAATAAGTCGACAATTCATACAAAGCAGACGCAGCTATAGCAGCAGCCGATACATCCCTGGGAGAAGCAGGAATCTCCGGATCATTATAGTCCCAATAAGGAATTAAATCCGATGGGAGATTGGGATGATTAAAGATAAAAGAGGCGATCGCTTCTGCCTGATTCAAATATCGCTTGTCTCCGGTCTCCCGATAACACATCGTATAGCCATACAAACCCCACGCTTGCCCGCGTGCCCAAGCAGACTCATGGGCATATCCCTGATGGGTATGTTTGTTTCGGACATCACCGGTTATCGTATCATAGTCAATCACATGATAAGAACTGTAATCTTTTCTAAAATGATTCTTCATGGTATTATCGGCATGAGTCACCGCTATTTTATAGAATGTCGAATCACCTGATACTTTGGTTGCCCAAAACAGATATTCAAGGTTCATCATATTATCTATAATAACCGGATATTGCCATTTGTCCCCATTATGGTCCCAAGAACGAATACAACCGACCACCGGGTTAAAACGAGAAGCCAAAGAGTTCGCCCCTTCCAATAAAACTTGTTTATACTTATCCGATTGCTCCATACGGTACCCATTGCCATAACTGCAATATAGCATAAAGCCCAAATCATGAGTACCCTTATATGATTTTAAAGGTTCCAACAATTCAGTTTGAAACTCTGCCTTCTTTTTCCAAAAATCATCTTTGGTATATTCATACATATACCAAAGTTCACCCGGAAAAAAACCACTACACCAATCCCTGGCACGAACCAGGCGCAAAGAGCCATCGGCCTGTATATTACGCGGAGATGGCAGTTCTTCCGGTGTTTTACCCAGAGAATTCCGGACACTATCCGTTTCTGTCAAAGCATAGCGCAGTTGTTTGTCTGCAAAAGCAAAATCCTGGCTGACCAAATCGTTCGCTCTTTCTCCTGTACAAGAAAGAGCCATTAAACCCACGCATATAAAAGAGAATGCTTTTTTCATCTTCATAATACTGATTTATATGTGACATTTTTATTTTCTTCCGGTAAAAGGAAAACTCTGATACTTTGTTTGGCATCCAATTCCAGATCCGTATCAAATCCGATAATCGAAATACCCGAATTAGGTGAATCATAGCTAAATTCAGATTGGGCAGGAGAAATATGCCAGCGAACTTTTTTAGGTCCTTCCACCTTTATATACAACTTCTTACCGTCTTTTTCCAGCAGCATTACATTGTCCGATAGGATTTTAGCAGAAGCCGGGGTCAGCATCGTCCATGTCATCATCGTAAAACGTTTGGTTGCTTCAATCAAATCTTCGACTACCACATATTCTTTATTAACAAGAGAAACAGCGCGTTTTGCACTCTTCACCTGATCCTTATAGACCGATGTCAAATCTGAAATAACATACATGTTATTTTCCTGGTCCGAGTATCCATCTATTTGGGCTTTACCCTTTACGTTCTGGAGTTTACGATTAAAAGACAATGTATTATGCGCAAAATTATTATAGCGGTAAACATCCCAACGCTGAGAATTCTGTTGCATATTCCACAAATCAACGCCTCTTGTTTCCAATCGGTTATAATCCTCTCCCCCCATATCTCTTCCCCAGATGACGCCATTGGCTTCGAACCAAAAACTACCCACATCCATATGGCCATGATTAACAGACGGAGATCCCATTTTCACACCGACATAAACGGCAGACGAATCATCCCAGGAAGAACGCATAAAGCAAACGGGGTTATCTCCCTGAGCCCGCCATTGTAATTGCGATGGCTTTTGGGGATTAACCAATGAAGCAGAAGCTCCCCAAATCAACATTGCCGGAGCAAGCCTGTCCTTTCTGATACGCATTTGCCCGTCTTTCTTGTATAATTGCGCTTGGTTATAAAGGATGGAAGCATCTTTTGTCTTATCATAGAACCAGAACATAGTCGGTGTAAAAAAAGCTATTGAACCATTATCCGAATATGCGAAGTTTTTCAAGTTTGGAGTTACGGCATGTAATACATATTCGCCCGTTTTCAAAAAGCCAGGCAACTGGCTCAAGCCGTAATCCGTTCCAAACACTTTTTCTATTGCACTAAGGAACATTGCATTGAAAGACGTTCCATAATCCCAGTAACCGACACCTTCCGGGTAAGCTCCATCAGGAGCATAGTGTCCCATAGGAATCGATATTTTATTTATTGCCCGATTTATTACCGTACGGGACAACTCCGGTTCTTTCTCCCATACCGCCAATGCACCATAAGCGACACCGGCATGGCAAACCTGGTTCCAATTATGAACAGCATCGACGAACCAATTATATCGTTCGTCAAAAGAAGGTTTCAACCCTTTTTCAACAATAGCTTCTTCTATTACATTTCTTGTCTTCACGGACAATTGAGGATAGAGCCAATCGTATCCGATGGCCAAGGCCATTGTCATTTCACCGACATCCAGAAAATGAGAAGGGTTCCAATCAGAAAAAGAGGCAGCTTTCAACATTTCGCTTTCCGCCCGTTTCAAAAACTCACTCTTCCCACTCATTCTATACGCATAACTCAGAATAAAAATACGGCGTAAGTTTTCTCTCGATATGCTTAGCAGACGTCTGCCTGTCTTTATCCGCTCATTCACAGGCAATTTTACAATATCTTCAGCCTCAGCCAATAATGACTGATGTATATCTTTCCATATCGCATCTTTCATTATCACTTTTTTCAAAGCCTTTTCTTCGCCTTTCTGCAATAGAATCCGAGGATGTCCGGATAAACGCGTAGAAGCATCCACAAATTCTTTCTGTGCAAAAGATACATTATGACAACAAAACAAGGCCACAAACCATACCAAAATACATGTTTTCATACTTCTCAAATTTAAGTTACTTATTATATATCACACTCTTTCCCGCATATTCATCTTGAGGCAAATCTACAACGATCCGAGTAAACGCTTTTTCTTTATCCCACTCCGTTTGTATGCCTTCTTGTGCAGCCCAATCTATTTTCTGATTAACAGACAGATGGAGTTTCTTCATAAAATGAGTCGGATCCGAGACAGCCAACATTTGTATTTCACCGGAATCATTATATTTCATCATCAACATTCCAGGCGATTCTATCTCTACTGCTATTTTATCGTTGATCCGAAGCGTTCCTCCTTTGTAGAATACAGCATAAGCCATATTTAATCCATCATGTCTGACTGCTTGCAACTCCGAGCTATTTGCCAGAACGACAGCTCCTTCCTCTTCTACCCGATTCTCGACAGATCGCGAATCGACGGAAGGAATGACCATATAGGCATACCCGCCATTATCCGGAGACTGCCCATGATCGATGGATAGCGTGAAGACATCTTGCCTAACAATATCAGCCGGTACGGTTGTCTGCCGGTTCGCAATCTTCCAGCTTCCTTCCATACGTTGGTTGGATAAGACGACATTCTCTTTTTGTAGGAAATAATACCCCACTTTGTCATGAACCACCCATCGCACCTCTTTTTTCGTACGGGTCCCCTGTTCTTGCAGATGAATGCCATCAGCATCGCTCACGGTCACCTCTCCGTTCAAAAGACATTGATTGACAGTTGTCAGGACCGGGTTTTCCATCCGGCTCGATATGTTCGTTCCCAAACAAACGTATGCTTTATCAAAGAAGAACCAGGCTTTCTTGGCGGCTAAACCAGTGTGCGGGCTTTTGAAATCGAAACCAACCGCTCCATACATTCCATCTGTAACCGCTCCGACATAATCTGTCAATCCCCATTTTTGTATTTCACTCTCACCCGGCATCTTATCCAATTGTACAATTGTCGCCCCCGGTATCTTCATCCAATCATAAACAGGCGTCAATCTTTTATATTCATCTCCCCGAATAGAAAGATAATTTGTTCCGTCGCCTCTAAAATGATTCATCAACCCTTCTCCATTATACGGCATTTCCATATTGGCATTGCGAGTCGAATACATTCTGACAGACGTATAAAAATTCGGGCGTTGGAATACAAAATGATCTGTTCTCCAAAAAAACTTGGCAAAAGAAACCGGCTCACAAGATGAATCGCCTTTTCTTAAACAAATGATATTATCCAATTCAGCCTGCCTGTAATTGGTCAGGGTCCTCAATTTCTCCGGAGCGGAAGGACTCCAAACCTTTTCCTCACCCGGCCGAGCAATATCCCGGTTCAATATACCCGGATCAGAAATCCTTCCGTAAACCATCTGTTTGCAAATGCCGTCTATATAATAGTCTATCAGCAACCGGACAGTCTGTTCCGAAAAGCGGAATTCCGTATCGGCCACATTCGAAGCCCACTCTATAAAAGCCCCGGCATAACCGGAACCATAAGAAAGCGTGTTATTAACCCAATCCGTCCGGTGATGGAAGCTAAAATCATGTTGCATGCCTCTTCCGGTCGAGAATTTTATTTCTCCCTCTATAATTTTCATCAGCATGGCGACCTCTTGAGCATCTCTTTTGAAAAGAGCCGCTTTCGCTTGCAATCCTGCGATCTTTATGCGATCACCGCTCGGACGCGCCCCTGAAGCATTCATATTGCCACGTTCCGCAATTTTCAACATCCGGTCCGATTCTTCCTGAGACAAATCCCGGTCGAGTATCAATAGCATGCTCACCATCGTATTAGGCGTACCAATTTGGTTCCACCACCAATTCTCACAAATGAAATCATTTTCCAGCCAGAAAGCCAATGCCTGATGAACGGCTTTTCTTACCTGTTTATTCCCTTTGTAAGGAGATCCTTTCTTTTTATAAGCGATACTTAATGCCAACATATTGCTGAGATGCCGTTCATGCTGGAAAGCCGTGCGGGTAGTATCGACATAGTCTATCCCCGGCCAGCGGCCATCCGGTTGAAGGGTTTCCACCAACGTCTTGATCCGTTCGTCAGAAACCGGGGCATCCAATAATTGCATAGCAAAACGTTTGCGGAGTTTTTCTATATCGGAATGCATACTATGACTCTCCCGTAACGATTGATTTTTAAAGACTCTCTCGCCTCCTGCCAAATAGAAAGGTTCTTTCAACATCCCATTTTTCGCCTGTATCTTGATTGGACAGTTAGACCGTACAAGAAGTGAGGTTTGATCATATTCCATATAAAAGCCACCTCGCTTCTCCGACTCAATCTTGAATTCCTTATTCTCGAAAAAAGCTCCATTTCCTACATACACGATATTTTTTCCTTTCCGTTTTGCAAAAATAGCAAAATCAGCATTATATTTCTGATCCTCCACCACGACAGCTCCATCTTTCAATGAATTAACCAACGTAAAGGTATCTCCATCTTTCGTATTTACTTTAACGGCACAACCTTCTTTTCCTTTAGAATTCAATTTTATCCGCTCTACAGACACTATCGAACCTGCGGATAAGTCTTTTGATACCGGTTCATAAACAGCGACAAACGGTTCTCTCACCGCCGGCTTTTCTTTCCGCATCGTGACAACAAGAGAAGGTTTGCCTTGATAAGGAGATGAAGCGGTTTTCGCTTCAGGTGCCAAGGCCGTAAAATAAGAGACATCGGACGATGCCGGCATCCACATCTTCATGAAACTAGCACCCGTGTTTAATTGTCTTGCAGAGAACAAAGCGACAACCGCACTCTCATTGACCCCGGTTGTCCGTACCGAACGGAAATACCGGAGTCCCGGACGGTCCTTCCCGACACAAGGATAAGAATGAACCTCATCTTGTTTCAAGATTTTTCCTTCTTGTGTATAAAGAATCACACTGTCTCCTATATTATGATACAGATAATCATTACTGACCGCATTATCGGAACGATAAAAATCCACATAAAAGCCATGCTTTTCATCAATTCGGAGAATCGATAACAACCGATCTTGATTTGTTTCCGTCGAACCGTCTTTATATTTCGTCCATGTATATGAAAACTCGTCCGAGATGGCTTTTTCACCTGCCAACGGTTCCATCGACACCAACTCTACCTGTCCTATTTTTTTCGTTCCGCCCCCACCATTGAACGGTGTTACCGAAGTAGAGGCTCCTGCTGCTACAACTGTGTTGTGAGCTGCCCATTGCGTATAATAATTAACATGCATCGGGTGTTCATAAGTAGGCCCGTTACCCGGATCGATGCCTTGAACAGCTCCGGCTCCATACAACTCCATGCTCATACCGTTGGAATGATTATGGTTATAAGTGGCTCCCTGCACCACAGACATCAACCCATACTGCGGATCTATTCCATTTCGTTGAAGATAGCAAGATGCGAAATCCAATTTTTCCGATCTATTCCAAAGATGATTTTCCATGCTCTTTGCCTTTGGCAATTCAGGCAGATAACACAACAATCCGGTCAGTCCGGATTTTGAACGGTCATACTGCCCGGCCTGTTCCAAAATCATGGCCGCATTCAATAAATCAGGAAGAATCGGCAATTGATATTTATCAGCCATCAGAATAGCACTCTCCAGACACTCCATGCTCTGACGCGGCCTCCCCGTATCGCCAAAAGCCGAAGCGGTCAAGTCGGGAAACGAATATTTCAACATAACATAAGAGGCTTTCAACAAGATCGGATATTGATTAAATATCTGATATCCATTATTTTCAAGCATAAGTGCAGCTTCTATTAACTTCAATACCGGATAATTATGATAACCTCCCGGTTCTTTCCAATGCCCATCCGGTGTAAACCACAGTTTGGCAGCGGAAGGCAAACTCAGTTGTCCGCAACCTTCAACAACCGTGTCCCGATTCAAGTAAAAATCCAAATAATAATTTCTTTTCCGTGCATCTTTCAATGATAATGCGGCAGCAACCAGAGTCGAACTCTCTGCTGCAAACCAGTTATTTCCGGCATATCCTCTAAACGACAATGTCCAAGCGACCTTTTCAAAAGCCTTGTCATAATTTTCTAAAGGATACTTATATTTTACCAGATAAGGATACAAGAAATCATAAGCCAATATCAACGGCTTCTCCTTTTCATCTCCCAACGTCTGGATATCTAAAAAGCCGGTACGTCCCGGACCATCGATCGGTTCCTGATAGACGACTCCGCTTACCCACTGGTTCAAAATATCGGCAGCAAACTTTGCATACTTTTCATCTCCTGTCAACCAATAAATGACAGAAGCCTCATAAGCCAATGTATTGATTTTACCATTAATAGCAGCAACAAATGCTTGCGGATCCACCCGTTCATATTCCTGAGTGCCCGGATTCAACAAATTCATCGTCATAGACGTATCTTTCGGGACAACGTCCTCTATCTCAGGCACGACATAAGCTCGACCTTGCGGTGTGATCGGAGAACGTTTATGGGGTGAAACCCGTACTGTCGGAACCGGAGCGTCGCCTTCGTAACCGATCAATTGCGTACCCTCCTTATCTGATATAAAACGGGTGTAACGCTTTCCCGGAATCCTGTTCATCAAATAGCGGTCCAAAATCCAATCCGGCTCAGTCTGATGCCTTACGACATAGCCATCCAGCCGGTCCTTCATCTGATTGAAAATTTGTTTCGCCCAAGCCTGTTTCTCTATTTTATCCAACACAGCCGCTTTGTCTTCATCTTTGACAAGGATATGCGGATGTTTCTCCGCCAGAGCCGGCAAGCAGACAAACAAAACTAAAATTATACTATATATCGTTTTCATCATTTGTCCATTATAATTGTTCCAGCTGCAATTTTTTCTCCGGGGAAATGCATTCCTGCCGTTCTTCTTTACCGTTCCATCTATAAAGATTATCTTTCACGTCCGGCTCTTTCATGGCAAAAGTTTGGATCCCATAATCATTATTGTACTGGATCGTATTATGCTTAATCTGAATCTTGCTGGATCCATCATGCAGATACTCACCCATAAAGCCGCATCCGTCATTACCTTCAATCAGACAATTTTCGATTTTGCCGTTATGGCATTCGGCCATCAGCAAGCCATGCCAGCCATTTCTGGCAATTTCGCAGTTCTCGACCTTCAATGACTTGCAATGATCAAGAACCAACCCGCAACCACGTATGGAGGTATCGAATCGCGAATCCTTTATCGTAATGCCGGAGGAATGTTGGATCATCAGGTTATGTTGCAGTCTTGGCCCGGGAACGACATGTGCGCCATTTTCCGTAAAATCACAATGGTCGATCTCGACACCTTCTGCATCCGATATATAAACGCCGGATCTGGAAAAGTTGATCACAGTCAGGTTTTTCAATTTAATATTGCCGAAAGCATGCCCCGTTTCTCCTCTCATGGAAATCCCTGCCAATTCATTGCTATAACGCCCGGTCCTATAGAAACGTCCGGTATTCGGATCATAAGCTTCCTGATGTTCTTTGGAGCCATCTACAACCAGATTCTCTATCGTAATGTTTTTCGCCTCCAAATCGCCTAATAAAATAGCGGCAGTCCGGACTGTCGGTTCACAAATCAGGACTGTGTTCCGTCCTTCCCCGCAAATATGTACATCAGAGGGAATGGTCAAGGATTGTTTCAATCTATACTCACCGGCACGCAAAAAGAGCGTTCTCCCCGACCCTGCATTCGCATTCAACACGGCTTGAAGGTCTTCGCGGTTATTTACTTCGATTACAGATTGTCCCGTCGGACAAACCTGTTCCAATGTCGCACCCGCATGATAAGCAATCTTGCTCTCCTGAATATCAACAAGCACGGATGGTTTCTGCCGAAATTCTTCACGGAATGCTGTCAGCTTCCATAGGGCATTCGCCGGATTGTCCATTTTGGTACGACTACATAATTCTCTCAGGTAAGGCATGTCGATACCCTTTGCCGTAAAATGATCGATGCAATACTCAAACCCGGCGCGATACTTAAACCGTTCGCGCTGCGAAGGGACGCCATAAGCATATACGGAATCGCCACAGATGAAACGAGCAGAATACTCCAAACCTAATGCCAGCCTGTTGTCCGCAGCACTGAACAGGTCTACACCCTGCGTATAGGCAATACGTGCCGCTCCCGAAAATTCATAAAGCCCCATTTGGACATGTCCCTGATCCCGGCGAGTCTCCTGGCATTGCCCGGTAGGATAAACATATTTGATCAGACTGCCATTCGCATTGGCATGCAAGTAATGATAGGCAGCATTATCGAATAATTCTCTATTATCAGTAAATACAGCAATGGCCAGCAAGGTGTGCATAATCGCTCCATCCCAATTGCCGTTAGCAACAGGGAAATAATAACGAACAGTCGGATAGAATGCCGACATCATCAATCGCGTCATATTTTCCGTATCTTTCTTTTTCCACCCGGGATAATTATAGCGCAAAATCTCCGCTGCATTACAAAACTCATAGCCGGTCAATGCTACAAGCAATTTGGCGTTGTTTTCATCGAAACTGCGCAAGGTATTGGCCCACTTCCCTATAATATCGATCACCATTTCGGCATAACGGTCTTCTCTTGATATATACCATAAAACAGCACAACTATACGCCATACGTGCAGACCGCGACAAATCCTTCCCCCCAATATCAGGTTTGGAATAGGGCCCGCTGATCACATGAGCAAAAGGTTTTACTTGAAAATCCAATGACGTTTTTTCCTTCAACAACTCATAAGCATCTTTCCATGGTTGCTCTCCCGCCAGAACTTGCTTACGCATATACTCCAAATCCGCTTGGTTCATATCTATTCCGGGATGGACAAACTTTTGGGCAACTCCAGCACCGGTCATCAGCAAAAGCGCAGTCACTATCAATAAAAATCGTATGTCGTGTTTCATGATATAGGGGTTTATATAATAGAATAGACTAATAATAGAACGAAATAATCAGTTGTCAGAAGAGTGTGCCAAACGCACCCTTCTGACAATCTCTCAATTAATCAACAGAACTTACATTTTATATCTCTTGGCACTGACGGTCATTCCTCCAGCAGAAGCCTTGTTAATATAAATATACGCCCTATATTTACCATCGGCCGTCTCAATCCATGCACCGGCTTCTTCCTTTAATCCCAAAATATAGTTTGTGCCTTTAGCCATATCAAGCGCCTCAAAATCCAAATCATCAACAAATTTGCTATATTGCAAATCAGAAAGTTGGCGATCTTGCAAACCATAGATTTTGATCATTTTGGTATTATTGGCAAAGCCGGAAGGAAGTTCCGCTTCCCCCATATATTCTTTTGGAGAAGAAGCAGTGTAGAATGCATATGACAAATCTGATTTTTCACTGTATGCATACATGATATCAATTTTCGCAGCCAACGAAGGATCTGCTTGCAAATCAGCTTTTGAATAAACATGCATGGCCTCTCCTTCATTCGAGAATGAAAGATAGCATTCGTCATTAGTTACTGACAAATTTTTGATCATATCCATTTTTGAAATCTTATACGGACCTAATTTGTACTCCGCAACTTGGCCGTTGCTGGCCTTAACCGAAAATGAGAACTGTACATCTTTGCCCCGAGCCTCCTCCGGAATAATATAATAGTAACGCAAAGTTGCCGCACAGGTATCTACGGTAAAGTTTATGGAAGTTGTCGCTCCGCTTGTCTGCGAATCCGAACATACTTTTACCGGGACATCCTGGCCGGACGAATTGGTATAGTACGAATTTGGATCGAAGTAAGTACCGGAAGCACCGGCAATACTGCTAACAACCTGAGCAGACGAAAGTTTTCCCAGTTCGTTAGGAATAGCCATCGCATAGGCAAATTCTATTTCATTACCTACGATATTGGGTGCAATAGGCAGACTGCGTTTGATACAATCATTGCTTAATGCAGAGACCGGATCCTTTAATAATACAGGATCATCATCACATGCAACCAAAGTTAAAGCAAATGACAACAATACAAAATAATAATATTTCAGTTTCATACTTTTCCTCTTTTATTATTGTAATGGTCTTTCTACGATAAGGAATATGTATTCCTTTTTGATTTCACGATTGCCGGCGATAACAGTGAACCGTTTGGCCGTTGAAGGAAATGCCGACGGATTACTAACAATGCGCTCGCCTAATTGCGTTGAAGGATTTCCGGACTTCCAATCACCTTCGATGAATTCCATATTCATTTTAGAACCTGAGAAATCCATCCAATCCGTAATTTTAGGAGCCAGTTTCGCATCTTCACAAAGAGATATACGCGGCCAGACATTATTAATAGGGGTTCCAAATTTCACATACATGATAGCGACCTGAGCCGTCGTATCGACATAGGCATTTCCCAATTTAATCGTTTGATGATCCGTATCATACAAATCGAAATTACTTACATAACATTCCGTTCTTGTCGTGATCAGCAAACCGTCTTCATCTACCGGAAAATCTTCACATGAAGCGCCAAGCAAGGCAATGAACAAGAACAAGCAAATTTTATTAATCATCTTTTTCATATCATCCAATTTTTTAATTACAACCATGGTGTATTCTGTGTCAAATTCGGATTCTTATTTCTTTCAGAAGGCGGAATCCGGAAGATATAGTTTCGTTGATAACTCAACAAGGAGGTATTATTGAAAACAGTCTGTCTCAAAGCTCCGTGTGTATCATACATTCTGACTCCAGGAGATGTCTGCGGCGGCAAGAACACCCGTTCAATGGAACGCCAACGACGAAGATCGAAGAAACGCTGTCCTTCTGCAAACAGCTCGACTATCCTCTCTTGCTCGATGGCATAAAAGAACGTCAATTTATCGGCGTATTTCTCAGGCTTTAAAGCAGGCAAATTACCACGATGTCGAACCCGGTTAACCACATCAAGCGCCAGACCTCCGTCACCAGTCGGCCCATAAGCCTCATTTGCAGCTTCCGCATACATCAAATAGACATCGGCCAAACGCATTACCGGCATATGGTAATCTCCATCCGAACGTCCCTGGCCTGCATAATTGCGGACAAACTTTCTCATGATGTAGCCGGTCTGGTCTCCATCGGCATTGATAGCGCCATATCCGTCTACTGTTCCCTTCAATGTCTTATACTGATATTTTCGAATCTGATCGAATGACAGGCTTAACATAGTCACCATTGTTTCGCCATCCCACAAGAATGTCGATTTCATTCGATAATCACGATCTCTATAAGACTCCGGATTCAACGTAGAATTAACAGCAGTACGAGCATCCGCATCAGTCGGGTTCTTCGGGATCAGTTTCTCGCAAAAATCACCGGTGACTGTCGATTGGTAACGGTTAGCCAATTCAGCACGTGGTTGCCCCCAGCCTTGACTTCCTTCCGTCGCACGTGTACCGAAATCTCTCATCAATTCTTCTCCCTGCCCGGTTCCGGTTCCACCATGCGTAAAGCCGACCATCAGTTCAGGATCTGCATTTGCCGTCGGCAAAAAGAGATAGAAATAATTAGGCAAGACTTCGCATCCTCCCATTTCTCCCCAATCGCCAGGTTCACCGTTACGGAACAAGTTTATGCCCGATTCTTCAATCACTTTCCTGAAATCGGCAGCTGCATCTTTATAGGCCTGTGCCGATTCGGCTGCGCTTGGTGTGAACGTATCCAGTTCAGGCCATCCTCCATCAGGAGAAACGGGAGTGTCCCAAGGCCAAGAGGTGCGGTTCCAACAAGCCCAGAAAAGTTGCAATTTTCCTCGGAATGCCAAAGCGCCCCATTTGGTGAAACGTCCTAATGCCACCGGTTTTTCCGGCAGTTTTTCCCATGCATAAGTAAAATCATCATAAATATGCTGCTTGATTTCCGTAATAGAAGTACGTGAAATATTAGCGACCTCATCATTACTTTCTATTATCTTATCAAAATAGGGAACATCCCCCCACATGGAGATCAGGCGGAAGTAGGCCATGCCTCTCAACATCTTGGCTTCGCCAATAAAAGCTTCCAACTTAGCTTTGGATTCTTCCGTCTTTGCTTCGGGAAGCATCTTTTCTATATTCTGGATAGCATAGTTGGCACGGTTGACCGTTGCATAAGCATACCGATAATAATTATCAAAAGCACTGCCGTACGTTGAAGAAGGATTGTTATAAGAACCGCTACGATAAGCAATACTACGGTCTCCGGTAGCTTGAGAAGTACTGACATTTCCTCTGAATCTCAGGTATTCCGTATTTCCGTCAAAAACATAATCACGGTTGAACATTGCCCTTGCCTGGCTGTAAACGCCATTGATAGCATATTCCGCATCACTTTCCGTCTTCCAATACAAGGAAGAAGACAGCTCTCCAGCCGGAGTCTGGTTCAATAAATTATCAACGCATGAAGAGAAAGTCAGATTTGCTCCGACAACACATGCGACCGTTAATATTTTAAATCCATTTTTTTTCATACCATTCATGTTTAAAAACTAACATTAAGACCGATTGAGAAAGACCGGTTGATCGGATACAAGTCACGGGAACTGTTCTTCTTTTCAGGATCCAGTCCCGGATATTGCGTCACGGTAAACAAATTTTCGGCAGAAGCATAAATCCTCAAATTCGCCATCGATATCTTGGACAAAAGTTTTTGCGGCAGATTATATCCTAACATGATATTTTTCATTCTAAGATAATTCATGTTATAGAGCCAATAACTGTTGTCACTTCTATCCGTGCTTGTTCCTAATCTCGGCCATTTTCCACTTCTATTCTCCAAAGACCAAGGTTCGGTCCAGTGATCCCAAGTGGAAGCATAACGTCTGTCGGCAAAAGCCGTGTTATTGAAGTCTGTAATCCAGAAATCCTTACGTCCCAAACCTCCGTTAAACAGCATCGATATATCAAATCCTTTCCAAGCAGCTTGCAGGGTAATACCGTAAGTGGTTGTCGGGCGGTCGCGCTGGATATTCGGATAAGCCTTTTTATCTTTACCATCGATTATACCATCGCCGTTCAAGTCTTTACGGATCACATCGCCGGGCGATAATCCCTGAGGCGTATTGTTATAAATATCCTGCCATGTCTGTGCTATACCATTGTTTTCATAAATATACAAGAAATGGTAAGGCATATCCAAATAGACCCAACCCCGGCTGAGGAACTCGTTCCACTCTTTCAAGACAGTCCGGTTATAAGCCCCGTTCAGATTGACAGAATATTCCACATTACCGATTTTATCTTTCCATGTCAAGTTCAATTCTATACCTCTATTCAGCAAATCGCCGATATTGGCACGAGGAGCGCTATAGGCACCTGTCAGGTGTATGGACATTTCGGACGGACGGTTCATGCCGGTACGTAAACGGTTGTAAAAATCAATTTCCGTACGCAAACGGTTATTCAAGAAACCCAAATCCAAACCGACGTTGATATCAGTTGAAACTTCCCAAGAAAGATCTTTGTTTATCATCTTCTTGTTCACGAACCCCTTGACAACATCACTCGACATATAATTCATTGCTGTCAAAGTCTCCAATTGTTCAAAACGATCTACACCCGAATTGTCACCCAACTTTCCCCAAGAGGCACGGAGTTTACCGCTTGACAACCATGAGGATAAATATTTCTTCAGAAACTCTTCTTCTGTGAAACGCCAACCCAGAGCGACAGTCGGGAAGAAACCGTACTGGTGTCCTTTAACAAACTTTGAAGAACCATCGACACGAAAACTGAATTCTAACAAATATTTGTCGTATGCACTGTAATTCATACGGCCGATATAGGATCTCAATCCTTCTGAGGCGGAACTGCCCGAATTGCTTTGAACATTTGTCAAAGCAGCGTTGATCTCACTGGTCGACGGATGGATACGGTCGTTACGGGAAGCTCCCGTCGAACGAGTATGCCAATACTCTTCGCTATAGACAAACATGGCACCGATATTGTGATTTTTCGCAATAGTCGTCTCATATTGTAAACGACCGTTCAACTGTGTCTTGTAGTTGGTCGTATTATTATCGCTGACTCCCACATTGTTGGCCACATAGTAACGCCCGATATCTTTTCCTGTCTGAAAATCATAAGCGGCTCCTGTCGGAGTATCGGCTCTTTTCTGAAAATAGTTGCTAAAGCTCAAAGCATAATCAACATGAGCCGTAAAGCCTTTAAAGACATTCCAATCCAAATAAACGCTTCCGTTCAATTGTTGACGAGTCTGTTTCGGGTTACGGCTGTCAAAAAAAGCATACGGGTTATAAGCCTGGATATCTTCGCCATAAGCCATAACACCACCATAACGGCCGGTTACAGGATCATAAGGAGTCACACCGGCAATAGCATATTGCATATCGCCGCCACCGGAATCACTGGTATCGTTGTTTGTGATACCATCGGCATAACCGCTATAGGTGAATTCGGACCAGTTACCATCAACACGAGCACCCACTTTCACATTATTGAACATATTATAGTCATAATTGAAACGAGTATTATAGCGTTTAAAATCGTTTTTCATCTGAATACCCTCTTTGTCCATCATACCGATAGAAATGTAAAAATTAGACTTATCATTTCCACCTGTTGCTGAAAGCGTATAGTTTTGGAGAGTTCCGGTACGCATGAACGTGTCAAACCAATCTGTATTCGGATAACGCAACGGATCGATCATTCCTAACGCCATCCATTGATCGATCGTCCCGTCTTTGAAGTTGTAACTTTCCCGTTTGGTTCCCGATGCAGCTCTGAATTGTTGCAATGTCAGGGCACGTGGGTAATCATCCATAAAATCATAAGAACGAGAAGGTTTTTCTATTGCATAAGATCCTGTAAAATTGATGCTTGTCTTTCCTTTTTTACCTGTACGTGTCGTTATCAGAATAACCCCATTAGCAGCACGAGATCCGTAAATAGAAGCAGAAGCCGCATCTTTCAACACGGAAATGCTTTCTACATCCGCCATGTTGATACGGTTGATATCGACATCCGGCATACCATCGACAACGACCAATGGACTGGTGTTGTTTACCGTACCCATACCACGGATCATCAAAGAGGCTTCATCCTTACCTGCCATACTGGTTGTTTGGGATACTTGCAAACCGGGAACCAAACCGGAAAGTCCGGAAGACACATTGGAGATTGAACGGCTCGATATTTTTTCATCGACATTGACAGCTGCTACCGCTCCAACCAAATTCACCTTTTTTTGAGTTCCATAACCAACAACGACTACTTCCTCGATTGCTTGGGAATCCTCTTTCAATGTCACATTAATTTCCGATTGTCCCTTTACCGGAACTTCTATGGAAGTATATCCAATATAAGAAATAACTAAAACGGCATTGTCCGGAACATCCAAGCTGTACTGCCCGTTTATATCTGTGATCGTACCGACTCCATTATTGTCCTTGAGCACGACATTCGCTCCAATGACCGGTTCGCCTGTTTGATCTTTTATTATACCTTTGATTCGTTTGCTTGCTTGGTATTTTTCATTTTTTGAAGGAATAGCGGATTCAGTCAGAATAATATCCTTATCTACAACCCTATAAGCTATATTACTGTTTTTAAACAGAATGTCTAATACCGTAAAGATATCTTGGTTATCTACGGAAAGCGTTACTTTACGATCGACATTTACCAATTTGCTGTTATAGAAAAAGTGATACTCCGACTTATTTTCTATAACGTTCAATACCTCTGCTATGCTTTTCTTCTCTGCGTTAATAGACAGCATTGTATTTGAGGCATAAGAATCTGATGCAAATACTGTTCCGACGCATAAGAACAGAGATAAGAAAATAGAATTAAATACTCGATGAATACCTGATTTTGTAAAATCAGGCACTGGATCATAGTGATCCAATCGGCCATCATTATTTTTTGCCATACTTGTAATTATTGATTTAAGATTAAATTAAATCCGGATTCCCGGATTATTAATTAATTTGACGGGAAAAGTTCCACTATACTTTTCCTACGTTCTCTCTTTCATGACTCATACATTTACTCCATAAGCATTAAATTTAAGTTAAACATCATATTTTCATTTCATCTTGCGAAGCACAACCTGTTCCCGCTGCACGGATTGACTGTCATCCTTTTCCATCCGTTTTATCGAATAATCAATTCGTGAAGAAATTCTGAGATAATCCAATATCTGCGGTAACTGCCGATTATTGAAAGTCCCGGTAAAACGATACGAGTCAAGCACCGGATCCGTTACTTTGAAATCGACATTATAAAAATTAGCCAAACGCCTCAAAACTTCAGGCAAAGGAGTTTCTTTAAAAACCAAACGTCCATCTTTCCAGGCAATCTCTCCTTCAACATCAACATTCATGACCTCCAAGGTCTTATCATTTAAATCATAAACCGCTTTTTCCGACGGATACAAATGTCTTTCACTTGTTTTTCCGGCATCCTCTTTCATTATTATATTAACAGCACCGGAAACCAAGGTCGTTTGTACGACTTCCTCCTTCTCATAAGCCTGAACATTAAATTCTGTTCCGAGAACCTTCACTTTCAAACGATCATCAGACACGCTCACGATGAACGGATGTTCCGGATCATGTTTCACTGAAAAATAAGCCTCACCGACAAGCGTCACCTTCCTTTCTTTTTCAGTATATGAGGAAGGATAAGATAACGTACTGCCTGAATTCAAATAAGCTATCGAACCATCCGGCAAATCAAGACATGTCCGCACGCCTCTATTTGCACAGACCGTTATTTGCTGCGGAGCCAAAACGGAAGACTTCCGCAACAAAAATGAAATGGCAGTCGACATGACCAAAAGTCCGACAAAGCAAGCCGCGGCTATAGAAATCCGGTATAACCTTATTCTTTTATTCCGTTTATCTATACGCTTCTGAACCTTCTTGTAAGCCTCAACAGAATTTCTGGAAAGGATTCGTTCACTCGTTTGAGAGGCATGAAAAATACGAGCTGTCTGCAATACGGTTTTTTCATTCTCTTCCGAAATCCGCATCCAATCCTCCACACGCTTTCCTTCCTCTTCAGTCGTCATACCGCTAAAATATTTGAAGAGCAAAGTCGTATCCGGATTTATTCCGCTTATATGTCCTTTTTCGATTTCCATTCTATATATACGACACAACTGTATAGACCATACCCTAAACAGAAAATACAGTTTTTTTCATAAAAAATGATTTTATTATTTCTATCTTTGCGCAAAGAGATAAAAAATCTAAAAGGAATGTGTGTAGATGATAATAGCTTAATCACCTTACTACAACAAGGGGATAAGGATGCTTATAGACAACTGTTTATCAAGTATTATTCCCCCCTTTGCGAATATGCGTCTCAGTATATTTCCGATGATGATTCTGAAGAACTTGTGCAGGAATTGATGCTTTCACTTTGGGAGGCACGGGAAAATCTTGTGATTGAGACGTCTTTGAAATCTTACCTGTTTATCTCCACCAAGCATCGTTGCCTCAATGCGATCAGGAAAAACCAGTATCACGAACGTATTCATAACCAGATATATGAAAAAATAAAAGACCAGTTTGAAGATCCGGACTACTATTTCGTGAACGAACTGACGGACAATATACACAAAGCGATAGAAAACCTGCCGGAAACCTACCGGGAAACATTCACACTGAGCCGTTTCGGAGAAAAAACAAATGTACAGATTGCCGAAAAGCTCGGAATATCGGTAAAAACCGTCGAATACAGGATATCGCAGGCTCTTAAGATACTCCGCATCAAATTGAAAGATTACCTGCCTCTTCTAATAAACATTTTGGGCTAAAGACGTATTGTCAATCTGCCAAACACCGGATATTTGTTAATAAATCAAAATCAAGCCAAGTCCTATTAAACTAACAGAAAACTTCCGTGTCTACTTTTTCGTACTTAATATCAGATAAGATAAAACAAAAGTTATGAAATCGGGAAGGTATTTTTTTATTCTGTTTTTAATTCTGTTGACTATGCCTGCATATGCACAAAAAGGCGTAGACATCACCGGAACGGTGATTGAGGAGGGAACTAATGAACCAATCGAACAGGCTACGGTCCGTTTGTTAAGTGTCAAAGACAGTTCCATGATCGGAGGTGTTGCCACATCACGCGATGGAGGTTTCATTTTCAAAGACATTAAGAACGGCAGCTATTTACTGCACGTGTCGTTTGTCGGATTCGATCCGCTTTATCAACCTTTGCGTGTTACGGGGAAGACCAATCCGGTCAAGTTAGGCAAACTCACGCTTGCCGACGGGGCAATCCAACTGGGCGAAGCTGTCGTGATCGGAAAAGCTCCGGAAGTAACAGTGCGCAACGATACGATGGAGTACAATGCCGATTCCTATAAAACCACGGAAGGTTCCATGCTGGAAGACTTACTGAAAAAAATGCCAGGAGTGGAAGTGAGCAGCGAAGGGAAAATCACAGTCAACGGAAAAGAGATCAAAAAGGTACTGATCGACGGAAAAGAGTTCTTCTCCGACGACCCGAAAGTCGCTTCCAAGAACCTGCCATCGAAAATGATCGACAAAGTACAAGTATTGGATAAACTGAGCGATATGGCCAAGATGACCGGATTTGACGACGGGGAAGAGGAAACCGTCATCAACCTGACCGTCAAGCCCGGAATGAAACAAGGCTGGTTCGGTAACGCTTTTGCCGGTTACGGCAGTGAAGACCGGTATGAGGGGAATTTCATGGTGAACCGCTTCATCAACAACGACCAGTTGACATTGATGGGAGGCATTAACAACACAAACAATATGGGATTCTCGGATCTTGCCTCCAGCATGTTCTCCGGAATGGGCGGGCCGCGTGGACGCCGAAGCGGAGGAGCCGGCAACGGGATCACGACATCCGGAAATATAGGGCTGAACTTCAGTAAGGAATTTAATCCGAAGTTGACGATCGGGGGTAACCTCCGTTATTCTCATTCCGACAACGATGCGATCAGCAAGAGCAACCGCCAGAATATCCTACCGGGCGACAGCACCTCTTTCTACAACGAGAACAACAACAGCAATACACGTAGCGACAATGTGGCCGCCGACCTTCGTATGGAATGGAAACCGGACTCACTCACTCAGATCATCTTCCGTCCGAGTTTCAGCTATAGCGACAGCCACAGCCGCGAAGGAAGTACCTTCAACACACTGAGCGGGAATCGCGACACGGTCAACATCGGCGAATCCGATTACCTCTCTGACGGAAGCGGATACAAGCTCAACGCCCAACTGGAATTCAGCCGTAGACTGAACAGCGAAGGGCGTGTTTTCAGCGGCTCTCTATCGGGAGGATTGAGCGATTCCTATAATAAAGGATTGAACTATTCGAATACCGAATACCTGATGATGGTGGACGGGATGAACAACGAGCTGGTGGATCAGCGTTTCCGTTACGACAACAAAGGGTTCAACTACCGGGCTTATTTATCTTGGGTAGAACCGATCGGGCACAACAACTTCATCCAGGCGACCTATAGTATCCGGCAAAACAGACAAGAATCCCTGAAAAATTCATACACCCGTGAAGAGGGAAGCGAAGATTACAACCTGTTGGACACAGCTTACAGCAAGAGCTACCGGAACAATTTCATCAACCAACAAGTCAGCCTTGCCTTCAAAGCTGTACGGGCAAAATATGATTATACGATCGGTTTGACGGTAGACCCGTCTCACAGTACGAGCGAGAACTTCGTGGGTGACACGGTTCTCTCCAAACTGTCACGCAATGTGGTAAACCTGTCGCCAATGGTCCGTTTCAACTACAAATTCAACAAACGCACGAACCTCCGCATCAACTATCGCGGACGTACCAGCCAGCCCAGCATGACACAACTGCAACCTGTGGCCGACATCTCGGACCCGCTGAACACGACAATGGGTAATCCGGACTTGAAACCGACTTATACGAACGATCTCTTCGTCCGTTTCCAGAAATTTGTGCCGGAAAAACAAACAGCTCTGATGGTGATGTTGAATTTCGACTATGTGATCAACGATATTGTCAACAAGTCCGTCTATGTCGGTAACACCGGTAAGAAGATGACGACCTACGACAACGTGAACGGGAACTACAACGGGAACATCCGCGTCCTGTTCAACACTCCGCTCAAGAATCGTAAATTTTCGATCAACTCCATGACAATGGCTTCATATGCCAACAATAACGGTTTTATCAACGACGAGAAAAATACGAACAAGAACATGGTTCTGATGGAACGCGCCGGCATCGATTTCCGTTCCGACTACCTGGACCTCGGGTTGAACGGCAACATCCGTTATAACGGAACACAAAACTCACTCCAGGGACAAACCGAACTGAATGCTTTCAACTACGGCGTGGGCGGAACGACTACGATCTATCTTCCACTTGACTTCAAGGTGGAAAGCGACATCAACTGGTCGACAAACTCCGGTTATTCGGATGGTTTCAAACAAAACGAAGTGCTATGGAACGCTTCCGCTTCCAAATCATTCCTGAAAGGGAAACAGGCGACACTCCGTTTCAAGATATACGACATACTGAAACAACGCAGCAACATCTCCCGTAGCGTAACCGCCAGCTATACACAAGATTCCGAATACAACACCCTGGGCAGCTACTTCATGGTACATTTCATCTACCGTTTCAGTATCTTTAAAGGAGGAGCCGGCATGAACGACGTGCCCGGACCGGGCGGAAGAGGACCGAGAAACGGTGGCCCGATGGGTCCGCCTCCGGGGGGAAGATTCTAATGATCTATCTGTTACTTTTGGCTTGATCTTTTGGTTACTTTTAGATCAAGCCAAAAGTGACAGATAAAACCCCTTGATCAGCGAAGGCTCCAATATTGCCGGATAAATCAGACCGTAGAGCGCTCCGTAGAAATGGGCGTTATGATTGACATTATCTCCCGCTTTTTTCGCCATATACTGGCAATAGGCCAGATAAATCACACCAAAGATAATTCCAGGAACCGGCAATACGCCAAAAAACAGAATCTTTCCCCACGGGTTCAGTAAAATAGAAGTAAACAAAACAGCCGATACAGCTCCCGAAGCGCCTATCGAGACATAATAAGGATCATTGCGCCGACGGACCAGATCATAAAGGGAAGCGATAACCATCCCGCCGAAATACAAGCCTAAATAGCTACCCGTACCAAGCCCCAAATAACCGAAAGCACTCTCCATATATGTCCCGAACGACCAGAAAGTAAACATATTCACAAGCAAGTGCGTCATGTCGGCATGCACGAAACCATGCGTAATCAACCGATACCATTCATTATTATGGACAGTGCGATACGGTATGAACGCCAACTTCCTGAACAACTCATGGTTGCCAAAACAGATATAGGACACGATAACCGTGACCCCGATAATAACATAAGTAATCATAGTCTATTCTAATTTATTGGCATCAAATGTAGTAAAGATTGAACAATGTCACCCCTATATGGTTTACAAAAACAGTTTATAAAAACAAAGCAATGCATTTGCTATTTTCATTTTAGCTTTCTATCTTTACAAATTACGATATACAGACAGATATAAAAACATCCGAAATGCTGGCACTCGTACACATACATATACAATGGGTAGTGGGTATAATATTCATTATATTATACTGCGTCACCATTTTGGGATTGGTGCTGGTCATCATCACGGAAAATCGAAATCCGTTGAAAACCATTCCTTGGGTAATCGTGTTGCTGCTTGCCCCCGGCATCGGGCTTCTGTTCTATTTCTTCTTCGGGCAGGACAACCGAAAGCAACGGATTATCTCCCGGCGCACCTATAAGCGCATCATGAAACGTCCGCAAGCAGGGAAGTTCCCGCAGGATACATGTTCCGTTCCCTCCCACTACCAGCCTCTGGTTACACTTCTGACCAACAGCAACCAATCGTCCCTACTCTACGGAAGCGACATTACGATCTATACGAACGGAGCAGACAAGTTTCACGACCTACTGGAAGAGATTTCCAAGGCAACCCACCATATTCATATTCAATATTACATCTTCTGCGATGACGAAATCGGCAACAAGATTAAAGAACTGTTGATCAAAAAGGCCAAAGAAGGTGTCGAAGTCCGTGTCCTTTACGATGACGTAGGCTGCTGGAACGTGAAAGACAGGTTCTTCAAAGAAATGTCGGATGCAGGTATCGAAGTCAATGCTTTCCTGAAAGTGGCGTTTCCGGTCTTCACCAGCAAGGTCAACTACCGAAACCACAGGAAAATCGTTGTCATAGACGGCAAAGTCGGTTTTATGGGCGGCATGAACATTGCAGACCGCTATACGAAAGGAACCAGTTGGGGAATATGGCGAGACACGCATTTTAAGATTATCGGAAAGGGAGTACATGGTTTGCAGGCGGCTTTCCTGATCGACTGGTACGTGGTCAGCAAAAAACTTCTGAACGACAAGATTTATTATCCGCAGCTTCCGGTCTACTCGGACGATAACATCATGCAGATATGTACCAGCGGTCCCGTCGGACAATGGCGTACGCTCTTGCAGGCGGCCATCTTCACAGTTGTCAACGCCAAGAAATATGTATTTATCCAAACTCCTTATTTCCTTCCGACCGAAGGACTGAACCAAGCTTTGCAGATAGCAGCATTGGGAGGTGTCGACGTGCGACTGATGCTCCCCAAGCGTTCGGACACGCGCACGGCGAACATGGCGACTCATTCTTTTATTGATGAAATGGTAAAGGCGGGTGTCCAGGTCTATTTCTATAAACCGGGATTCCTACACTCGAAGTTGATGGTGACGGACGACGAACTGACCTGCATCGGTTCCGCCAATATGGACTTCCGCAGTTTCGAGCATAATTTTGAGATCAACGCCTTTGTTTACCAGCCTTCGTTTGCACAACAGATGAAGAAGGTGTTCCTGCACGACATGCACAGTTGCGAAAGGTTAGTGCCGTCACGCTGGCTGAAGCGACCGATCAAACAACGCATAGCCGAATCGTTTATGCGTCTGTTTTCTCCCCTCCTTTAGAAACTGCTTTGTCTTTTATAAAGATGGAAAAGTTCACCGAACCGTAGACGCGGTGCTGGTAGAAATAAGGCAATCCGGAGAAATCATTTGTCTTCGGATGTTCCATCACGAAGATTCCTCCATCGCGCAGCAGGTCGCGTTCAAAAACAAGTGCCGGCACTTCGGGCAATTCTTTCAGGGCATAAGGAGGATCGGCAAAGATGAAATTGAAATGTTGAGCCGGCGCCGAATGGAGATAACGGAAAACATCGCCGCGAATCAGCGTCAGCGAATCCGTTTTCAACTCTTTGGCAACTTTGGCGATAAAAGAAGCATGCGCATTATTCTTTTCGACAGCCGTCACACTCCGGCATTCGCGTGAAAGCAGTTCGAAAGAGATGCTCCCTGTCCCGGCAAACAGATCGAGCGCATCCAATCCTTCGAAGTCGATATGGTTGGAGATCACATTGAAGATATTTTCTTTCGCAAAGTCCGTCGTCGGACGGGCACTGAAAGTAGACGGTACGTCAAAACGGCGCCGTCCGTATATTCCGCTTATAATTCGCATAATGATAAAGCTATAAGATCCAATGGAGCCTGCAATACCTCCGTTCCCATCAAATAGGCCTCGGAAGGAATCTCCTGCGGATCGATGTTTCGTAAATAATTCCGCAACGTATTCGTTATACTATTCTGTAAACCTGCATCACCGGAAAGAAACAACTGGTCTTTCTGTTGATCCATGCCAACCTGTTTCCATACATATAATATATAATACAAAATATCGTCCGTATGTTCATACTCGAACGAGTTTACGAAAAGCAGGTTCCCCTGTGCATAGCATGCCACATCCATTCCCCGCCGATGCAACACGACATACATCCGGCGGTGCAAACGCGTACGGCTCTGCTTCTTCCATAACGAAAGCAGCGGGCTGACATGATGGACAAAATGAAGATTGACCAACGAACGGGAACAGAACTCATAGACCTCTTCGTCCATTCCGAATACCAACTCCGCCTGTTCTTCTTTCAGTTCGTTGTTCAGACAACGTCCTTCGGGAGAAGAAAATGTGAACGCAAGCAGTTCCGCTTTCTGTTTTTCCTGAAAAACGGCTGCCGGCACAATCGTATACCGGGAAGTGGCACAAACCACATTGACCTGTTTGTAGAACCAGGTCAGGAAATCGTTTTCAAAGAAACATTCTTTCAGAGAAGAGACATAAGGTTTTGTCCGGTCGAACTCGATGTCTCTATAAAAGAAACTCTCATTCACCGAAGGACTGTATGCGGAAAAAGAAAGTCCACCCGACCGAAGCCGGATGGACATTATGTAATTTTCCGAATGATCAGCTGTTAACTTATCAGACAGGTTAATAGACATAAATTGTCATTAATCTTCCCAGTTACCTGCGTTGTTATTGATTTCTTCAACAGAACCTACGCGCAGACCCGGATATTTGTTCATCTTTTCAGCCTTATCCTTCAGGTTGTAAACCAACTGTTTGTCCAAGTCGCCCAGATAATCGTCATACAGGACACCGCACTGGAATACTTTTACTGTATAACCGGAACCGGAAGTAAGAGTAGCCGTATCCATAGAGAACTGCACGTTTGCACCCGGCACATTGCGCATATCGTCTACATTATAACCACTACCGAACAATGTGTCCACTGCTGTTACCCAAACAGTGTCACGTCTGATCAGACCTTTCTTAACGGCTTCTTTTTCAGTCATACCTTTTTCGAGCTGTTCGTCAGTCAGCACACCTTCCTTGATAAGGAACGGCAATTTTTCATCTTTTAAAAACTTACTCAGTTCATCAAAATTGGCTGCATGCACCTTGTGAATGTTCTTATACTCGATCTGTGCTTTACGAATATCGATCAAACGAGCTTTGATCAAATTTTCACGACGATCCTTCTCATCTTTAAATTCGATCGGACCCATAATACTTCTGTAACACATGTACGCAAGCAGTACTACTGCCACAGCCAATAAAATCTTTAATGTAACTTTCATGGTTTATATTGTTTTTTGAATTTATTTCGTTCGGCAAATTTAAAAAAGAATATTTAATACACTACCTTTATCGCGAAAATTATTACGATCAAAATGATAAATAGTTATTTAAGCCGCCAAATTACGCAAAATTTCCCATATAATCCGACCGAAGACCAGGTTTTAGCGTTAAATGTCCTATCCGAATTCCTGCTTTCGGAAGAGCCGGATTCGCTTTTACTGCTGAAAGGATATGCAGGAACCGGTAAAACTTCACTGGTCGGAGCCTTGGTGAAGACGATGGCGGAGCTAAAACAGAAAAGCATCCTGCTCGCCCCGACCGGACGGGCAGCAAAAGTATTTTCCGGCTATGCCGAACAGAAGGCTTTTACGATACATAAAAAAATATACCGCCAAAAAGCTTTTTCCAACGAACCGACCGGTTTTCAGCCGGCCGACAACCTGCATAAAGACACGCTATTTATTGTAGACGAAGCCTCCATGATAGCCAATGAGGGGTTGGACTCGTTTGTTTTCGGCACCGGACGCCTGCTGGACGATTTGATCCAGTATGTCTATTCCGGCGAGAATTGCCGCCTGATCCTAATGGGCGATGTGGCACAGCTACCTCCCGTCATGCAAACCGAAAGTCCGGCTCTCAACCCGGCAATACTACGCGAGTATAATTTAAAGGTACAGGAAATCACCCTCACACAGGTTGTCCGTCAAAGCGAAAACTCCGGCATTTTGTTCAACGCTACCCGTCTCCGGGATGCCTTGCGAAACGAGACGGTCGAGATTTTCCCCAAACTAAGGCTGAAAGGCTTCACCGATTTCAGGAAGGTAAACGGAGACGAACTGATCGAAGAGATATCCTCGGCCTACAGCCGGGATGGGATCGAAGAGACCATGATCATTTCACGTTCCAACAAGCGGGCTACCATATATAATAATGGTATCCGTAACCGCATCCTGTATCGGGAAGAAGAACTTTCGTCCGGCGACAGGCTGATGGTTGCCAAGAACAACTACTTCTGGACTGCCGGCAATAAGGAGATGGACTTCATCGCTAACGGCGAAATCATACAGGTGTTGCGTGTACGAAGAACTTACGAGCTTTATGGTTTTCGTTTTGCCGACGTATCGGTCCGTTTTCAGGATTATGATCTCGAGATGGATGTCAAGATCCTTCTCGACACCTTGCAGACCGATGCGCCTGCACTACCGAAAGAGCTGAACGACAAACTCTTCTTTACCATCCTCGAAGATTACGAAGATGTCCCGACAAAGGCGGGAAAGATGAAAAAGATGAAAGCCGATCCCCACTACAACGTCCTGCAAGTCAAATTCGCCTATGCCGTCACCTGCCACAAGGCACAGGGCGGCCAATGGATGAACGTCTTTCTGGATATCGGCTATATCACGGAAGAAATGCTGGGGGAAGATTTCTACCGCTGGCTTTACACAGCCTTCACACGTGCGACCCACCGGCTCTATCTGGTCAATCTGCCGAAAGAGTTCGAGGAGTAAGGGATGAATAACAATATTTTGTATTTTAAACTCGTTACATATATAAGAAATACCTATTTTTGTTGCAATATAAACGAAAATCGGCTTGCTGATTTTCATGAATGGCATAAAGGAATGGCGAATAAGGAAAAAATAGATTATCTGCTCTTGGATATCCGGGAGCTTGAAACGCTGGTTGCCGGCATGCGGGATGCAGAAGTGTATCCGGTGTCTTTTTTCGGCCAGACTTTCGACCTCACTCATAAGATTCTGAAAGATCTCCATGCTCTGGAAACGGCTCAGATCGAAACATTACGCAAACAGATGGAAGAGCATCAGGCTTTGATCCAATCTATTCCCACATCGGCCACCATCCCGGTACAAACGGAACAGGTACAGGCAGAAATAGAGCCGGTCATCCAAGAACCGGAAATCAAACGGGCTGTAACGGAAGAAACCGCAAAAAAGGCTCTTTCGGAGGAAAAACCTGAAGAAGGACCGGCAGTTACTCAACCGACCCCCATAATGACTCCTGCAGAGGAAATCAGGCAAGAACTTCCCACAGAAAAGGAATCTCCGGCCAAACCGGAGCCAAATCCCGTTAAAGAATCAGAGGCTCCCGTAGTGGGAACATCCGAAAAAGTGATCTCCGCTGAACGTCCCGGATTATTCCTCAACGATTTGTTGGAAAAGAAAAACCTTTCGGACTTCCGTAAGGCATTCAGCCTGAACGATCGTTTCCGTTTCCGCCGCGAGTTGTTCGGAGGAGACGAGGCACGGATGAACAAAGCAATCAACGACCTGAACGATCTTCACTCGTATGAAGACTCGGTCACATATTTGAATAACGAATTAAAGTGGAATATAGAAGATGAAGCGGTAGCAGACTTTATCAAGCTGCTTGAAAAACGCTTCCTCTAAGCAATGGACAATTGAAAAAGCGCTATGGCAAAATTAACAGTAGTACCCACTCCCGTCGGAAATCTGGAAGACATGACGTTCCGGGCAATCCGCGTGTTGAAAGAGGCCGATCTTATTCTGGCGGAAGACACGCGTACTACAGGCATCCTGCTCAAACATTTCGAAATACAGAATAAGATGCAGTCACATCACAAATTCAACGAACATAAAACGGTGGAACAGGTGGCAGCCCGTATCAAGGTAGGCGAAAACATCGCCTTGGTGTCGGATGCCGGTACGCCTGCGATATCCGATCCCGGATTTATGTTAGTGCGCGAATGTGTACGTCAGGGTGTAGAAGTAGAATGTCTGCCGGGAGCCACGGCTTTCGTTCCTGCCTTGGTCGCTTCGGGACTTCCCAACGAGAAATTTTGTTTCGAGGGTTTTCTTCCCCAAAAGAAAGGAAGGCAGACACGCCTGAAAGAGCTCTCAACGGAATATCGCACCATCATTTTCTACGAGTCACCTTTCCGGCTGGTCAAAACATTGACGCAGCTGGCTGAGTTTTTCGGAAATGACCGCCCGGTTTCCGTATCGCGCGAAATATCGAAGATACACGAAGAAACCGTACGCGGCACACTGGAAGAAGTTATCGCTCACTTCACTGTGAACGAACCGAAAGGTGAAATTGTTATCGTATTAGCAGGCTTAAAAGATAAAAAAGACAAAGTAACAGAGACAGAAGTTTAACGTAACAACAGAAAGAACATGAAGAAAGTATTAATTGCAACAACGATTTGCACAGCCATGCTGGCCTCCTGCGGACAGAATTCAGCAGATTACAAGAAGCTGAAAGCAGAAAACGACTCTCTGAGAATCGAAAACACCAAAAGCAATGCCGAAATGGATGAAATCCTCAGCACTCTGAACGAGGTAGAGGCCGACATCCAGTCCATCCGCGATGCAGAAAACTATCTCAACATACAACAACAGAAAGGAGACCTGAACAAGAGCAATCGCGAACAGATCAAAGAAAACATGCAGTTGATCAGCGAAACGCTGAAAAAGAACAAACAGCAGATCAGCGAATTGGAAGAGAAGCTGAAAAAGAGCGGAATCCAATCTACCGCTTTGAGAAAAACGATCAGCCGCCTTTCTTCCGAACTTGACCAGAAAGCCAATATGATTGTTGCCTTGCAGGAAGACCTGGCAAAGAAGAATGTACGCATCCAGGAATTGGATGAAATGGTTGCTTCTTTGAACGAAGACGTGGAAGATTTGTCCACCACAACTGCAGCCCAGTCCGAAAAATTGCGTGAACAGGACAAGAAACTCCATACCGCCTATTATTGTTTCGGTACGGCGAAGGAGCTGAAAGACCAGAAAATCCTTTCAGGCGGCGGTTTGTTTGCCAAATCCAAAGTGCTGCAGAACGGTTTCAACAAAGATTATTTCATCTCTATCGATATCCGCGAAGTGAAAGAAATCCCGTTGTTTGCCGGTAAAGCGAAACTGAAATCCAACCATCCTGAAGGTTCTTATGAATTTGTAAAAGACGAAGACGGCAACATGACGTTGAAGATCACTGACGAAAAGGCTTTCTGGAGTCTTGGCAAATATCTGGTGATTGAAGTTGGATGATGAAATACAAAAGTCTTTTTATTGATTTGGACGATACCCTTTGGGACACGTACCATAATAATAAGGAATGCCTCGAAGAAGTATATACCGCTCACCACTTTGACCGGTATTATGCCTCCTTCGAGGCTTTCTTTGATATCTACTGGCCTCATAACAACCGGCTGTGGGAACAATACCGAAACAATGAAATAGACCGCCAGACATTGATTATCGAACGTTTTCGCTACATGCTCCGCCCGTTGGGGATAGAAGACACGAAGTCGGTATTGGCGATCAACAACGAATTCCTCCAGCGGACAACCCACAAGACGCGCCTGGTACCGGGCGCAATCGAGCTATTGGAATACCTGCGTCCCTCCTATCGCATGTATATCCTGTCCAACGGTTTTCGGGAAGTCCAATTCAAAAAACTCTGCAATTCCGGTCTCGCCCCCTATTTCGGAAGGATGATTCTTTCCGAAGATGCCTGTATCCCCAAACCTCATAAAGGAATTTTTGATTTTGCCCTTAAAAACACCAACTCCCGCCGGAGCGAAAGCCTGATGATCGGCGACAGTTGGGAAGCTGACATTATCGGGGCCCACAATTCCAAAATCGACCAACTATGGCTGAACCCGAAAGGATTGCCGGCAAAAGGATTTACGCCGACTTATACGGTCGGAAGCTTGGAGGAGATCAAACATATCTTATGACTTACACCGAAAAGAAAAGGAACCGGAAAAGCCGTCTTCCCGCCCTTTCCGATTCCTTCCTTCTCCATCTGGATGTTTCCTGTCAAAAATTATAATGGAAACCGATGCTGATATTTTCCGTGTCGAAGTTCACACCTGCAAAATCTGATGTTCCGTTATACGAATCGCTATAACCAAGAAATCCGACTTTAGTGACAAAAGATATATGTTCTGTCGCTTTCAAAGAAAGTCCCGGACGCAATCCCAACCGGAAACCAGTATCACCGTCACCGGCGGCAATCCCAATCGTCCCATCGACAAACAATCCTACGATACCCTTCTTATAAAACGTGTAGCGAGCATACGGAGCAAACTGGAAACGATTATAATCATCGTAATGCGTATAACCGATTTCACCACCCACAGCCCATTGGTCAGTCAAATGACATCCTACTTCCGGTGTAATCTGGAAGACAAACTTATCATCTATACTACCGACTGTAAAACCGCCGCCGATATACACCTCCTGTGCACCGGCCGAGCAAATCGCCATAAAGGCAATCATGCATGAAACAAATAACTTCTTCATCTTACTTCATTATAAACATTATAAACTTGTATGATTATAAATCTTATCAGAACTCCGACGTAAAGTGGAACTTGATATCGGGGAAATCCTGTTGTGCCATCATCAAGACATAGCCGGAATCGGCCAGATAGACATCACGTCCTTCTTTGTCGAGTGCCATATACTGTGCCTTACGACGCTTGAAGTTTTCGAGCGCAGCGGCATTGTCACTCTCTATCCAACATGCTTTGTAAAGGCTGATCGGCTCCCACTTGCACTGTGCGCCATATTCGTGGAGCAGGCGGTACTGGATCACTTCGAACTGCAACTGTCCGACCGTACCGATAATCTTGCGCCCGTTGAACTGGTTCGTGAAGAGCTGGGCGACACCTTCATCCATCAACTGCTCGATACCCTTGTTCAACTGCTTGGCCTTCATCGGATCAGCATTTTCGATATACTTGAACATTTCAGGAGAGAAACTCGGCAATCCTTTGAAGTGAAGTTCTTCACCGGATGTCAGCGTATCGCCGATCTTGAAGTTGCCGGTATCGGGCAAACCAATGATATCACCGGCAAAAGCCTCGTCCACCACTTCCTTCTTCTGTGCCATGAAAGCCGTAGGACTGCTGAAACGCATCATCTTTCCGAAACGGACATGCTTGTAGTTGGCATTACGTTCGAAACGTCCGGAACAAATCTTCACGAAAGCGATACAACTGCGATGGTTCGGGTCCATATTGGCATGTATCTTGAAAACGAAGCCGGAGAAGGCATCCTCTTCCGGATCGACCACCCGTTCGACTGCCGATACGGGACGGGGAGAAGGAGCGATATTGATAAAGCAATCCAGCAACTCTTTCACCCCAAAGTTGTTCAAGGCAGAACCAAAGAACACCGGAGCGATGTCTCCTTTCAAGTAAGTATCGACATCGAATTCGGGATAAACGCCTTCTATCAGCTCGATATCGGAACGGAGCTTTTCGGCCTGTTCCGGTTCGATATAGTTTTCCAGTTCCGGGCTGTTGATATCCTTAAATTCGACATTCTCCGTCACATACTGTTTGCTCGGAGTATAAAGGTTCAATTTCTGTTCATATATATTATAGACACCACGGAATCGCTGCCCCATGTCGATCGGCCAGCTCAGCGGTCGCACATGGATATGCAGTTCCTCTTCGATCTCGTCCAGCAAGTCGAACGGGTCCTTACCGTCGCGGTCCATCTTATTGACAAACACAATCACGGGAGTCTTACGCATACGGCAGACTTCCATCAGTTTACGGGTCTGGGCTTCCACACCTTTTGCGGTATCGATCACGATGATCACGCTATCCACAGCCGTCAGCGTACGGAACGTATCTTCGGCGAAGTCCTGGTGGCCGGGCGTATCGAGGATATTGATTTTATGGCCGGAATAGTCGAAAGCCATCACGGAGGTTGCGACGGAGATTCCACGTTGCTTTTCAATTTCCATCCAGTCGGAAGTAGCTGTCTTCTTGATCTTGTTGGATTTTACGGCTCCTGCCACATGAATGGCACCACCAAAAAGCAACAGTTTTTCGGTAAGGGTCGTCTTACCGGCATCCGGGTGGCTGATAATAGCAAACGTTCTTCTTCTCTCAATCTCTTCTGAATACTGACTCATTGTTATCTTATCTTATTTTGTTATTCTTTTCATGCATTCCCGCAAGCTCGCTTCCCAATGGGAAATGCTGATTTTATATGTTGTTTTGATCTTGGCTTTGTTCAGGACACTGAAATGCGGACGGGCGGCTTTCGCCGGATAATCTTTGGACTCGATCGGGAGAACACGGCAAGGCGCATTACCTAACTCCATAATCTTCACGGCAAAATCATACCAGCTGCAAACCCCCTCGTTGGAGAAATGATAGATACCGGGGACGAAAGCACCCGTCTCCGCCTGCTCCAACACATTTAAAATAGCGGCTGCCAAGTCACCGGCATACGTCGGCGAACCGACCTGGTCGAACACGACAGACAACTGCTCCCGTTCATTTCCCAAACGCAACATCGTCTTGACAAAATTATTCCCGAACTCGGAGTAAAGCCAAGCCGTGCGGATGATCACCGCATCCGGGCAAACTTCCAGCAGAGCCTGTTCGCCGGCAAGTTTCGTGCGCCCGTAGACAGAAGCCGGACACGTCTCGTCCGTTTCCACATAAGGCAAATGGTTCGTCCCGTCGAACACATAGTCCGTAGAAACATGGATCACCCTCGCCCCTGCCGCACGCGCCGCCTCGCCTAAGTTCCGTACGGCATCCCGGTTGATACGAAGGCAAAGCGCTTCGTCATCCTCCGCCTTATCCACTGCCGTATAGGCGGCACAGTTTATGATATAATCGGCTTGCTTCTCCTTGACAAAAGCATCCACTGCCCCGGCATCGCAGATGTCGAGCGTATCCACATCCGTAAACACAAACGCATATTGCGGATACCCGACAGCCAACCGACGGACCGAATTACCCAGTTGCCCGTTAGCCCCTGTTACTAAAATCGTTTTCATCTTGTCTTATTCTTCTAATTTCAGCTCTCCGTTCATATCTTCACGATACTTCTCGGCCAGAAGCGCCAGGAACGAGCTGATCTGTTTGATCCCCTCCATCGTTTCGGGGCTGATTTCCTTCCCTTGCATCTTCAGCATCAGGAAACCGTAAATAGCATTGAAACAAGTCTCCAACTCAGGCAAATCCTCGCCGCCCGATTTGGCACGGAGCTGAACGATAAAAGGGAGTGTTTTGTAATAAGCCGCCCCGTACACCATTTCTTTCGGCGATTTCAGAAGACGGAGATGCAGGTCGGTCAGGGCTATGATCACATTCTTGTTCAACTGTATATGTCCCTTTTCCTTCACCCCTTCGCTACGCATCATCTCGATCAGATCCTCATACCATTTGGCAATCTCTTCCTTCACCTCATCCGGCTGGTCGTAACGGTCCACAACCGTGCGACGGATCGAATCCATATCGAAATTGTTGGCACGTATCAGGTCTTCCACCTGCCACATGTACAACAGATATTCGGCTATATTTTCTTTTCTTTTTTGTCTCGCAATAATCATGATTGCAAACTTAGATAAAAATATTGATTTATATGGGAAGATCAAGCATATTTTGCATGCCCACGGAGATCACAGATTCGGGTGGGCCAGAGACATGCTGTATTCGGATAATGCCTGATAGAAATCTGCATCTTTTATTCCTAACTGGCGGCAGGCCAGGCGGGCGGCATTCAGATTGATCAGGAAAAAGCGGTCCGGGATATAAACGGGGAAGTCCCCGTAGCGAGTCTGCAAATAGGTCTTTTCTTCTTTTTCGATTACGACATGCTGGTCGTAGGGCATGGCTGTTATGTCCTCGCGCACCTCCTGCGCAAGCTGCTTGACAACGGGGTCGCCATCGAAATAGATCAATTTTCCCCCGCGCTCGATGGAAGCGGCGAACGTACGGAAAGTCGTATGATAGGCTTCAGGCGTGGCATGGTCGGTTGCGGAAGTCCACATCAGATTGGTCAGAATGGCGATGTGCGGACGGTAGAACTCGAGCTGGAAGCGTTTCTCCAAAGCCGACGTGACATGCTCGTCGCCTTCGATTATCGCAATCCGGGCTTCGTAGCTCAGATGCACACGGTCGGGCAACAAGGGGACTTCGCTGGTCAACGCATAGTCGAACGCAAATTTCTGCCGCTTCAGGGCGCAGACAATCATCGAGATGATCGTTTTCTTTCCCCGGCTGCCGGCAACCACGACCCGCGTCTTTTCTTTCGTCCGCTGAAATATGAATTCAGGAATCGAAAGCACTAATAATCCCAGTTCCTTTGCGCGTATCAATTCGGGGTTGTCCTGGCGGACTGCGGCCCCTAATACCACAAAATGTATATCCTTAGTTAATCTCTCCGGAAACCATCCGTCTCCATGGCAGGTACAACCTTCTTCCCTCAGTCTGGCAAGGGTCGTATCAGTCAGTCCAACACCGGATACGCTTACCTCATATCCTTTTTGGTGGATAGCCAAGGCCAAGTCAAACAACAGAGGCTCGGTTACGGAGATTAAATGAACTTTTCGCATCACTCAGATTTTGCCTGCAAATGTACACAATTTCATTCACCCTTTGTATGAGTTCGAGAGAAAAAACTTCCCTATCTTTGTTCAAAAAAAGTATATTTATGGATATTCAACTTATAGACACAGGCTTTTTCCATGCAGACGGAGGCGCCATGTTCGGTGCAATCCCTAAAACCGCCTGGAGCCGCCGCTACCCGAGCGACGAACAAAACGGATGTATCTTAGCCATGCGCAGTGTATTGGTGCGCGACGGGAACGGGAGAATCATACTCGTCGACAACGGGGCAGGGAACAAACATCTGAAACAGCTCAGCTATTACAAATTCTTCGACCTGGTCGACCTGAAGGATGAACTTCAAAGCCGAGGTGTTGCCTGCGAAGATGTGACGGATGTCGTCCTCACGCATCTCCACTTCGACCATTGCGGATATACGACACAGAAAGAAGTGCAACCGGACGGGAAACATCTTCTTAAAATGACCTTTCCGAACGCCACTCATTGGGTAAGCCGTGCACAATGGGAAAACTTCCTTCACCCGAACGCGCTCGAAGCCGATTCCTATTTCATCGAGAACATGCAGGCCGTTTGCGACAGCGGCAAGCTCCGCCTCATCGAAAGCGACACGACTCTCTGTCCCGGCGTCGACCTGCGTTTGTTCGACGGGCATACGCCGGGGCAAATCGCTCCTTACATCACGACTTCCGAACGCACCTATGTCTTCGCGGGCGATGTCATCCCGTTGGCGGCAAGCGTTTCGCCTCTCTGGATCTCGGCCTACGACACCTGTCCGGTCGTTTCCTACAACGAGAAAATACGGATGTTGGAAGAAGCAACCTCTAAAAAACAGGCGATCATCTACTGCCACGACGCCTATACCCGGTGCAGCACCGTGAAAAAGGTGAACGACTTTTTCACGGTAGACCAAAAAGAACAAAAATAACGTAAGCACCTATCCAAGAAAAAGCGGCCTTCTAACAAGGAAGCCAACTATTTATCTGTACCTTTGCCACAGTATAATTATAAATAAATCTTGATCATCATGAAAAAGACAAATTCCCTTTCACTGAAAATCCCGGAATTTTCGATCCTTAAACGCATGAACAGACTGACAAAGTATGCATGTATCCTGACAGTCATAGCCGGCGGCATGGCTTGTTCGGGTGGGGAAAAAGCACAAGGCGACTACGCCATAATCCCGCTTCCGCAAGAAGTGGCGACACAAGGCAGCGCTCCGTTCCTGTTAAAACCGTCTACCCCGATCTCTTATAAGGAAGGTGATACGGAGATGGAACAGACTGCCCGTTTCCTCGCCTCCTACATCAAAGAGGCCACGGGCTATGAACCGAAAGTGGGCACAGGAAACGCAGACAAAGGCATTCATCTGTCGATCGCTTCCGACATCCGGAACCCGGAAGGCTACCGCCTGCTGGTCAGCGAGAACGGCATCGAGATCGCCGGAGCATCCAACGCCGGCATTTTCTATGGCGTGCAAACCTTGCGCAAAGCGCTCCCCGCCGTGGCCGAAGGTATGGCCATCGAACTTCCGGCTGTCAGCATCAACGACTATCCGCGTTTCCCGTATCGCGGCATGCACCTCGATGTTTCCCGCCATTTCTTCCCGACCGACTCGGTCAAGAAGTTTATCGACATTCTTGCCCTGCACAACATGAACCGTTTCCATTGGCATCTGACGGACGACCAGGGATGGCGTATCGAGATCAAGAAATATCCGGAACTGACCCGGATAGGGACACAACGCCGGGAGACAGTCATCGGCCGCAACTCCGGCAAATATGACGGCAAGCCGTATGGCGAAGGCATGTTCTACACGCAGGACGAAATTCGCGACGTGATCGCTTATGCCCAAGAACGTTTCATTACGATCATCCCCGAAATAGACCTTCCGGGACACCAATTGGCAGCCATCACGACCTACCCCGAACTGGGTTGTACGGGCGGACCGTACGAAGTGTGGACACAGTGGGGCGTTTCTGACGAGGTGATCTGTGCCGGTAACGAAAAAGCCATGATCTTCCTCGAAGACGTGCTCGGCGAGGTGATCGACCTCTTCCCGTCCGAATATATACATGTAGGCGGTGACGAATGCCCGAAAGTGCGTTGGAAAAGTTGCCCGAAGTGCCAAGCCCGCATCAAGGCGGAAGGTCTCAAAGGGAACGACAAGCACACGGCCGAAGAACGCCTGCAAAGCTATGTCATCGAACGCATGGAGAAATTCGTCGAAAGCAAAGGACGGCATATCATCGGTTGGGACGAAATCCTGGAAGGCGGACTGGCTCCGAACGCAACGGTGATGAGCTGGCGTGGCGTAAACGGCGGTATCGAAGCTGCCAAACAGAAACATAATGTGATCATGACGCCCAACTCTTACCTCTATTTCGACTATTACCAGTCTACCGACACGGAACACGACCCGCTTGCCATCGGCGGTTATCTGCCGTTGGAACGCGTCTATTCGTTCGAACCGACTGCCGGAATACCGGAAGAATACCGGAAATATGTGATCGGCGTGCAAGCGAACCTCTGGACAGAATATATCCCGACATTCAGCCAGGTCGAATACATGGTATTGCCTCGTATGGACGCATTGGCCGAAATACAATGGACAAACGCACCGAAAGACTTCAAGGCATTCCTGCCTCGCCTGGTCCGCATGACCGAGCTTTACAACCGTTTGGGCTACAACTACGCCAAACACATCTTCGACGTTCGCGCCTCCTTCGCTACCGATGGTGACAAAGGGGAAATCGTCGTAACGCTCGAAACCGAAGGGAACGCCGATATCCATTACACGCTCGACGGCAGCGAACCGACGGCAGCCTCCCCGAAATACGAAGCGCCTCTCCGCATCAAACAAAATGCAGAGGTGAAAGCCATTGCTGTCCGCCCGACCGGAAACAGCCGCATCTTCTCTGAAAAGATCGATTTCAACAAGGCAACAGCCAAACCGGTCACCTTGAAGGTGGCCCCCAGCAGAGGATATGACTTCAACGGTGGACCGGAACTGACCGATGGCCTGAGCGGCAACGATAACTACAAGACCGGACGTTGGTTGGGGTTCCAAGGCAAGGACCTCGATGCCGTTATCGACCTGAAAGAACCGGCCGAATTCAGCCACATTTCTTTCAACACGAATGTCGTGAAAGGAGATTGGATCATGGGCGCGGCAGGCGTTACCGTAAAAATTTCGGACGACGGGCAGAACTTCAAAGAAGTAGCATCCAAAACAATCCCGTCTTTAGGCAAAAATGACCCAGACGGCCTTTACCCGCAAGAAATATCTTTCGATCCGGTAAAAGCCCGCTACGTCGAGATCATCATCAAGAGCGACAAACTTCCGGCCTGGCACGGAGGCGCAGGTAATTCGGCGTTCTTGTTTGTAGACGAGATCAAGCTCCGGTAAGCAAACCGATAATCACCAAACAGACAAAGCCCCGGAGATGACTGACACCTCCGGGGCTTGTTTTTTTCCGTTTTCTTTCTTCGCAGAAATACTCACAGCATGAACTTTATTTCAATACTTTAGTATTATTAATATTTGACCGCTTGTTCACCTTCTCAGGATACTTAGAGGGCGTATAGGATTCCACTCTGCGCGGCCTTACATTTTAGAATTATTTGATTATAAATCGTCTTCTTATTTTACGATTGCCTTTACAGCCTTTTCACCTTCAACAGCTACTACAACTACACCCTGAGGAGCAGCGATTGTAACGTTGTCAGATGTCATAACCGTATTAGCGATTGTCTGGCCTAAGACGTTGTTTACAACAACCTTCTTACCGGCAGCGTTCATAACGACAACCTGACCCTTACCGGCAACAACCTTTACAGTTGCAGCGTTGATAGTTTCATTAGCTGTCGGAGCTTCGATACCTTCGAATGCTACGTTACCAGAACCACCTTCGTCGATTGAAGTATGGATGTCAGCCAAAGCAGAACGAGAAGCGTTAACCTTTTCACAATCGCTGTGAGCAATTACACGTACTTCGTAGTTTGTGCTTGCAGCCATATTGACTACAGTGACTTTAGTATCGGTTGTCTTTTCAGATGTAGCGAGAGCTTTGAAGTCGGCAGTCGGGTATTCAACCTTAACAGTTGACCAGTCAGCCGTATTGAAGCTACCGCGGTTCATCAAGATTACACCGCCGTCAACAGTCTTACGATACAGGTGAGAATAAGTGTTGTCGAATTCATAAACGTCGATCTGACGGTTCGTGTCGTATTCGCACAGACGAATCTTGTAGATGATATCTTCTGACAATTCAGCATCGAATGACTTAACAACAAGTTCTTCAGATACCCATACATCCGGGTTGATCTCTTCGCGGCTGATCACTTCAGGAGCAACAACAACTTTACCGTTCTTGTCGTAACCTGTCAGTTCCAAGAAGTAGTTGATAGCGATATCTTTGTTGATATCCTTACCGGTACCGTTCTTCAAAGTAACCTTGATAGAGTTGTTTTCAGCCAAAACCTGAGAGATGAATACATTTTCAGAAATCGGATCTACAACAGTGTTACCAATCTGAACTGTATAGTAGTCAGCACCAGGAACAGATTCCCAGTTGATTTCGGCACGGCCACCGTTCGTCTTGATAACGTCAACAGCGAAACCGCCTGCCAAAACAGGAGCATGAGTCAGAGACAATTCCTGTTTCAAGTTTTCACACAGACCGTCTACAGAGAATACACCTTCTGTGTTGCACAAGTCGTCTACATCCGGAGTTGCAGTGATAGTTACCGGCCAAGCGATAGTACCTGTAATAGCACCATCTTCGTTCAGCGTGTCTTTAGCAGCAACATAGATGTCGATTTCTTCATCACTTGTATAAACGCCATCGGCTACGATCGGCAGAACAGCTTCGATTACATTGCCATCCAACATTGGATCATCCTTGCTCAACGGCAGGTCACGACCCTGTACGTAGATAACGCCGTCTTTCGATTCACCGGCCAATACTTCGTCGAACGAGTAAGCTGCGATCTTGTCCTTACCAGCTCTGTCAGAAGACAGCCACAATTCAGGAACGCGAACGTCACCCTTGATAACTGTAGAAACAGAATCAGCTTCGTAAGCAGCATAGTGGTTGAAGATATTCAACTTGCCGTCAAATAGGTAACCATGATTTTCCTTATCCAGGTCATAAACGAATACAGAATCGTGTCCTGCAGTCTGAACCGGTTTGAGGACAACTTCATCCTTCAAGTAGTTCATAGCAACCAAATCACCGTTTACAGTGATGTTTTCAACCTCAGCTTTAGCCTTGTCAGCAGCCTTCGGAGCGAAATCAGTAGAAACGATGAACAAAGCTTCACCATATTCATTCGGAACCAAAGATCCGTCTTCAGCAACAGAACCCAAGATAGGAAGAACGGTACGTTTGAATGCGCCCGGAGCAGCTTCGTAAGCATACAACTCTACATTGTTGATCAAGTTCAAACCGGCAACGATGAAGTTATGATCTCTCTTGATGCCATTCAGACATTCAGAACCAACATAGTAAGAACCATGATCTTTAGCATAGAAGTCTTTGTAGATTCCGTGGATATGACCGTTAGGCAGATCACCGAAACGATTGTTTACAAAGTCTGCGAAGTTTGCATAAGAAGCAATCGAGTGGTCTGTAGTCATAGTTGTGATCAAGCCCTTAGAAGTAGAACCTGTTGTATAGAACTCATTATAAGCATTGCCTACAACGATACCGAACTGAGCAACATGGTTCCAAGAGTTAGCCCACAGAGGAATATCACCTCTGAAGAGATCTCTCAAACCTTCCAACAATGTATATCTTTCGTTGTACGGACGATAAACAACCTGTACAGGGATACCATCTTCTTTCAAAGCAGCCTGCATAGCTGGAGTACTCAGATCGACTTTGATATACAATGTATCGGTTACATTCTGACCACGCCATGCAGAAGCAGCGTCGTTAGCATTGCTTGTTGCGCTCCAGCTTGCTTTTACATACTGCTGTTTAGCATTGTAAGTGAAGAAGAAGCCATTAGTCGTCTGTTCGAAGCTGTCATCTTTGTAAGAATAACCTTCTGCAGGTAACCAGTTCTTATCTCCAGTAACATCATTTGCCCACAAGTCGATATTGAATTTCTCTTTGAAGACTTTGATTGTAGCGATACCATTTGCATCTTTTTCAACATTTTCACCGGCAAAAATACGGATTGTATGTTCACGAGATCTCATGGCAGTTTCGTCCAATGCACCAGTTCTGTAACCAGAGAAGTAAGCATCTACACGGCCAGTGTTGATATCCATAGCGTCGATAGCTTTAGCCAACATAGCTCCACCCAGAGCAGTTGAATCGCCTTCGAAACGATACCATACGAAAGCCTGAGCACATTTAGCGACAACCGGACCTTCATATACAGCTTCATCCTTACCAGCCTTCAGATCTGCACCTGTATATTTGTACTTGCTAACTTCATAAGTCAATTCATCTGCCAAAGCGAATTTTTCGATCGGATTCAGAGATTCGCTATTGCTGATGTTAACATCCTTACGTACGCAACGGAATACCGGGTGAACAGAAATAACGTTCTTTTCCAGTTTACCTGTACAGTCGATAATCGAAAGCGGACCTTCAAACGGTTCGTCAGGGAAGATAGCATCTTCAAATACAATAGATGTATTCAGGTTCCAATTGATCTTGTCGTAGTCGTAAATTTCATATTCAGGAGCAGCAGCTTTTGCAGGCAAAATATGAGTTGCACCTTCTTGTCTGATAAAGTATACGTTATCTTTTGTAACAACTCTCCAACCGATCTGAACAGCATCATCGTCATAACGTTCTGTTGCATTTTCATCGGCTTTTGTATCATTGTTCAAATAGAAACCGCCATCAACATCAGCAAAATTCGGAAGGTTCTTGAATTCAATAGCGTTAGCGTACTGAACTTCACGATATTTTGTAAATGTCAGTTCGTCAGCTTCTTTGTATACAGGAACAGAATTACCTTTCAGAACAACCTTAGCTGTATCTGTGCTGCGAGCAGATGTTGTAGCCTTGATATACTCATCTTCGAATGTACCAACTGTCAACGGCTCGAAAGCATAGGTCATCGTAACCTTATATTCGTTGGCAAATTTTTCACCATTTGCTTCAATGAAGAATTCTCTCGGAATACGGTAAGTAATCAAAGAGTCCTGACCAACCAAAGCGCCTGTTGTAAATTTCGTTACATCTTTACCGATTTTACCGTTTTTGCTTGCTATTTCAGCAAAATCAAAGAATTTATCTTCCTTGGTAGGATCACTCACGTTTGACACCTTAATGCCATGCAGTCTAAACGGATGGGCAGCAGAGATTTCATAGAAAGCAGGTCTTTCACCTTCATAGCGCAATTCTTCTGACAACTCATTGCCTTCGTTAGGATAGATATCACCACGAGCAGCTGCACCCAGTTCTGTCATATCCAATGTATTCCAGAACTTAACTGTAGTTTCCAATGTCTTCAGATCGCAATCGGTAGTACGGCCGGCACCAGCTTCCAAAACTTCATTATCTGCAACAGCCAAAGTAACTTCCGGACGCAAGAAATCGATATGAACATCGCTGATTACCAACAACGGTTCAGTAACGTCAGTTTGACCATCCTGAACAGGGTTTTCAGAAGTGATGATCACACGAATGATCTTATTGTCCAAATCTCCGACTTTCAGATTTTCGCCTGCATTCACATTAGAAGTCTGGATGGCCCATTCTTCCGGTTTTCCTAAATGATTCTTGTCAGCTACATAAGTATACTCATTCAGGTCTTTAACCTTAGTTCCATCCAAATTGTAAATAGTAGCATGTACGTTGTAAGTACGAGAAACATTGATTTCGGCTTTATCACCGTATGAATCCAATTTCACTTGAATTCTGTTGACATCAGAAAGGCCTCTTGTGCTGTAAACGAATTCAACGCGAGCATTAGCCGAATAGTTCGGATAAATACCCAAACCGTATTCAGTACCTTCTTCATTCAAAGCAACTTTGAAAACAGAAGAACTCTTGATCGGTTCATGGTTCTTAACCTCATCATAAGACCAAGCCTGGAAAAGACCGTTTACAACCTCATTCCCGTCTGTATTAGCAAAACTAATTGCCAAACCCGGAAGCAGATCGACACCCAGGTTGCTGAAATCGAACGTTGAGCAGTAACGAGCAACATTGTCATGGCTCGGTTTAGCTGCCTGAGTCAGATCCATCTTCACGTAGTCGCGAAGATTCTTGTCCAAATCTGTCGACTCCGTACCGAATTTACCATTTGTCACCTTTGTCCACCCCGGCTGTGCTTTTTCAATAGGCGGATTCACAGCTTCCGTAATATTCGCCCAAGAAAGAACACCCGTGCCGAACAAGGTCATAGCACCAAGAAGGACTACGCCTCCTTTTCTAAGAGTACTTTTTTTCATGTGTTAAACAATTTAATTAATAATAAATATTGATTATCTCACTTTTATTTTGAAACTTTTCGTAACAGCGTTCGTCTGAACCATAACCACATAAACTCCGCCCGGCAATCCGTCCGTAACCAAGACTGCTGTAGGAGAATCTCCTTTTTCTTTCCGGAGGATCCGACCGGCCATATCGACCAGTGTAACCGATTCAATCGACTCACCTTTCAATGAAGAAATCTCCACATAACTATCGGTCTGACGATAGAGCAGATCCGCCACTTCCGGTTGTTTAGCACTTGCTGTAGGCGCTGACCGTTCAGTCAACGTCAAAAGGCTCCAGCCGCCCTGTTCATGCAGGTTCAACGGATTGGCCGTCCCGATATAGAGTTGCCCGTCATGGACCAACATATTACGTATCCCGTAGGCTGCCGGATTACCAAAACCATCATTCGTCACCAAAGACGGTTCCTTCTCCGGATCATCGATCACCAGGCAGTCATAGCCATATTGTTTCTTATCGACTTTGAGCATATTCAGCACCAATGAAGAACTCATGCCACCCAAAGAAAATTCCGAAGAATTCAACGCCGGCTCTATCAGGTCTGACATATCCATCGTTCCGATATATAATTTGTCGTTATACACTTCCATCGACCAGATGTAGTTGAGGAAAAGGTTACCGGCACCGCTACGCCCCCATTTCGGTTTGTAGCCGGAAGCATTGGGTTTGATCTCCCACTTCTTCTTCGCCCGGTCAAACTGAGGCAACTTCTCTTCGCCATAGAGCATCACCACATCATCTTTGCTCGAAAAGTCAGAAGCCGAGAAAAGCGCAGACGAACGCCAAGCGCCCAAGACCGCAGCCAATATATCTTCTTGCGAAGTAAGACCGTAATAAGCAGGAAGCACAGACAGATAAGCCCAAGGGATATGCAGGAAGCCCCAATACAAACGGCCTTTATAGGATTTAAAGCCGCCGATACCCGTCAGTCTCAAGACAAAAGGATCGATCTCGTAGTCGGACATGCTCCAAACAGTTTCCCAAGTTGCCGCATGATCGGCAGTGAGCCCGCCTTCGGGAAGCTCCGGGCTGCGGAAAATCATTGCAGGCCATCCCCCTACATAGATACGTCCGTCATGGAAAGCCAATTCTGCCGCTTCTGCAGCAGTATAGCCGACCACTTCAAACTGGAAGGGATTTTCCGCATTTCCTCTCCAACGAAGGATCGCACCACCTGATTTTTCGCCATGCACATAGCGTACGCCACAATAAAGCACACCATCGATAACCAACCATTTCCGGATATTCGTCACCTGAAAACCTTCTATATTAGATACATTTTCGAAATGGCTAAGCCCCAAGAACGTATCGTCCTTGGTAGAATAAGCGTAAACCGTCAACCCATGCTTGGTATCCGGCCCACCTAAAAAGACCACATCATTCAAACTTCCGGCAGAACGAAGCCCTGTGCAAGCCGTGCCTTTGACCGCCTCGTCGTCAGGCGTCAAATCCTTAACAACCCCGCTATTGGGTTCATAGACATAAACCCTCGGAGGCAAAGCTTCATTGCTCGAACCTTCGGGACAATCGCACGTCCAGTCGGATGTTTCATAGGCTGTAGTAGCCGCTTCGCCAACAATGGCAAATGCAAGGCAAAGCAAATTGTTTGTCGTCCCCCAATATATCTTATCGCTTGTGCTTGTCAAGCCCCATACATAAGAACCATTTATCTTCAACCGCCCTCCGGCCTCCAAACAGGCTTCGCAATCAATTCCCATCGGATCATAGGTGTTTTTCGGATTGCTCAAACCGAAATAACACCCATCGACAGGAGCGTCGTATACATTATATATAGATATGTTTTCATTCGTACCGAGAGGGAGGCTGGTACGACCGTCCATCTGATACCCGTACAAAGCCATGATGTCGGCCGACAAAGATGGTATTTGCGCAGAAACATGACTCACGATTCCCCAACAAACCAGTGAAGCCACAGTCAATAAAGATGTAAAACGTCCAAACATATGCTATTTCTTTTCTTACAACATTCGCATCTTATTCATGAACTCTTAAAAAATGTACGTTGACAATGAAAACGTACGTTTAAATTTGTCATTTTTCCGATGCTTTGGAGCGTTTTGTATCGGAAAGCAGGTTTTTCGTCCCTGTTTAGCTATCTGATTGATAAGAAAGAATATAGAAATGGGAAAATAATTTGATGAAAGGATTGCAGGTTTAAAAAGTAGTTGTATTTTTGTAGCTGAAAAATGGCGAATAAAAATGTACGTTTTTTTAGTCATTTTGGTTTCTTCCGCTATCTTTCTTATCCACAAGAATTTACAAACAAGAAATGAGCCGAATTCACCCCTCAGAAACAGGCTTTTCCGTTATTTTGCATCAAAGAAATATATTTCTAAGTTACAAGAACTTGCACGTTTTTATTCAAGTAATACTACAAGTAAAAAATTACTGTTTTTGAAAAAAAGAAGAAAAAAAGGGGACAAAAGGGGTTTTAGGCAGCAAAAAGAAAAACTATCCATAAAACCCCGGAATTACAGGAAGGTAGAAAAGAATATTCTTTGAGAATCAAATAGTATCATGAAAGGAATCCGATGCGGTTTATACGGTTATCCCATGTTTTCGGAAGATTGCTTTTGCATTGGCCAGGCGCTCTGCCGAAAGTGGTTCCACACCTTTCAGCTTATAGTCCAAGCCTTGTGCCTCATACTTGTAGGTTCCCATCGTGTGGTAAGGCAGGAGTTCGGCTTTCCGAACCACTTTATAGCGGCTGATGTATTCGGCCAATTTTTCCAGGTCCTCATCATTATCCGTCAGGCCGGGAACAACCACATGGCGGATCCACACGGGAATGCCGCGTTTCTCCAGCTCATCAAGAAAACGCAAGGTGTTATCGAGCTTCACAGCAGTCAGGCGGGGATGAAGCCCGGCATCGATCGTCTTGATGTCCAACAGGACCAGATCGACATATTCAAGAACTTCCAATGCTTTGCCGGAGCAGATATAGCCGGAAGTATCCAACGCCGTATGGATACCGTTCTCACGGCAAAGGCGGAAAAACTCTTTAAGGAATTCCGGTTGCAGCAAAGGTTCGCCACCGGTCACGGTAACACCGCCTTTAGCGATAAAATTCTTATAGCGCAGCACTTCGGCAAGCAACGCTTCGGGTTCCAGCCGATAAGGCGTCTCGCGCTTTACCTCCCAAGTATCCGGATTGTGGCAATAGAGGCAACGAAGCGGACAACCTTGCATAAAAATGACAAAGCGAATTCCGGGACCGTCAACGGTCCCGAAACTCTCTAAAGAATGAATGCGCCCCAACATATTAATCAATGGACTTTAAACAATTGACAATTGAGAATTGACAATTATAAACTGCTGTTGATGGTGCGCGAGATGACGTCGAGCTGTTGTTCGCGTGTCAGCTTGACGAAGTTGACGGCATAGCCCGAAACACGGATCGTAAGTTGCGGGTATTTCTCCGGATGCTCCATCGCATCGACCAACAGTTCTTTATCGAACACGTTCACATTCAGGTGTTGGCCACCATCGGGCGTGAAATAGCCGTCCAACAGGCTCACCAAGTTGTTCACCTGGATATCGCGTTCCTTACCCAACGTAGCGGGTGAAACGGCAAATGTATAGGAAATACCGTCATGCGCATGCTGGAAAGGCAGTTTGGCTACAGAAGCCAAAGCGGCGACAGCCCCTTTCGTATCGCGTCCGTTCATCGGGTTGGCTCCCGGAGCGAACGGCGTACCACCCGGACGGCCGTCGGGAGTCGTTCCGGTTTTCTTTCCGTAAACCACGTTTGATGTGATCGTCAGAATGGATTGTGTCGGCGTAGCATTGCGGTATGTCTGATGCTGGCGCAGGTATTCCATGAACTTCTCGGTAATGTCGACAGCAATACTGTCCGTACGGTCGTCATTGTTTCCGAAAGGCACATATTCGCCTTCGCGTTCGAAGTCGACAGCCAAACCGCGTTCGTCACGGATCACTTTCACTTTCGTGTCACGGATGGCAGCCAGCGAGTCGGCAACGATAGAAAGGCCGGCGATACCGGTTGCGCGGATACGTTCCACGTCTCCGTCATGAAGCCCCATTTCGAATGCCTCATACGCATATTTATCGTGCATGTAGTGGATGATCTTCAGCGCATTGACATAGACTTTTGCCAACCAGCGCATCATCTGCTCGTATTTCTCCATCACTTCGTTGTAATCCAGATACTCGCTGGTGATCGGTTCGAAGCGGGGAGCCACCTGCACACCCGATTTCTCGTCGCGTCCGCCATTGATCGCATACAACAAACACTTGGCCAGGTTGGCACGAGCTCCGAAATACTGCATCTGCTTGCCGATCTTCATCGGAGACACACAGCAGGCGATGCCGTAATCGTCGCCATAGTCCGGACGCATCAGGTCGTCGTTCTCGTACTGGATGGCAGAGGTGTCGATCGAAACTTTCGCACAGAAGTTTTTCCAGTTGTCCGGAGCATTGTTGAACCAAAGCACCGTCAGATTGGGTTCGGGTGCCGGGCCGAGGTTATACAAGGTATGCAGATAGCGGTAAGAAGTCTTTGTCACCAACGAGCGGCCGTCGACGCCTTGCCCGCCCAGCGATTCGGTCACCCAAACAGGGTCGCCGGAGAACAGGTCGTTGTATTCCGGTGTACGCAGGAAACGGACAATACGCAGTTTGATGATAAACTGGTCGATCAGCTCCTGTGCTTCCTCTTCCGTCAGCTTGCCTTCGCGGAGATCCTTTTCAATGTAAATATCGAGGAATGTGGAAGTACGTCCGAGAGACATGGCCGCTCCATCCTGGTCCTTTACGGCAGCCAGGTAAGCCAGATACAGGAACTGCACGGCTTCGCGGGCATCTTTTGCCGGACGAGTCACATCGAAACCATAACCGGCACACATTTTCTCGAAGGCTTTCAGTGCCTTGATCTGTTCCGTTATCTCCTCACGGCTCCGGATGATTTCTTCCGTCAACTCCTGGATATCGAGACGTTTCTGGAAATGTTTCTTTTCTTCGATCAGGATCCGGGTACCGTACAGAGGCACACGGCGGTAGTCACCGATGATACGTCCGCGGCCGTAGGCATCAGGCAGCCCCGTGATGATGGCAGAACGGCGTGCAGCCACCATCTCGTCCGTATAAGCAGAGAAAACACCTTCGTTGTGCGTCTTTCTGTATTTGGTGAAGATTTCCTTTGTCATCGGGTCCAAATGATAGCCATAGGCTTCCAGGCTGTTTTCGACCATGCGGATACCACCTTTCGGGAAGATACCGCGTTTCAACGGGGCGTCTGTCTGCAATCCGACGATCACCTCGTTTTCCTTATCGATATAACCGGGTCCGTATGTATCGATTCCTTGGGGAAGTTTTGTTTCGGCATCATATACCCCTTTTTCCCTTTCCACCTTAAACATTTCGGTCAGTTTGTTCCACACTTTCTTCGTTTTCTCCGAAGAGGGTACGAGGAAAGCATCGTCTCCTTCGTAAGGTTTGTAATTGTTCTGGATAAAATCTCTTACATTGATCTCTTTTTTCCAGGTTTCACCTTTGAACTGCTTCCAGTTCTCATTTTCAAACATCATAAGCTTATCTTGTCTAATTCGGTTTAGGCGTGCAAAGATAAGTCTTTTCTTCTATCCAAAAACCATTGTAAAAGAAGAGGAATGTTAAACTGAAGAAAAATACCTACAAATAGGGATAAAGGAATTCACAAGGCAACATATAAAACAACGAAACCCCGGCAGTACAAATACTACCGGGGCTTGTTTTTGCCTGCACCTTATCTTCACAGAGGGAGATGCAGAAGAATTTTTAATTTCATTACTTTAGTATTATTAATATTAAATCCAACCGCTTGTTCACCTGTCACAGGGTACTTAAAATCATAAATAGAGGAAATTCCCCTTCATACGGTTTCACGCAAGTTGTTTTGAATTATTTGATTATAAAATAATGCGTTGCAGGGGCGACTTGCGCCCCTGACTACTACAGTATTGTTTCTTATTACTTAACAATAGCTTTAACAGCAGCTTCACCTTCAACAGCTACAACAACTACACCTGCAGGAGCAGCGATTGTTGCATTGTCAGAAGAGATAACTGTGTTGGCTACAGTCTGACCCAAGATGTTGCTGATAACAACTTTCTTGCCTGCAGCACCAGCGATTGTTACGTTACCTTCGCCAGCGATAACCTTAACTTCAGATGTTGCGATAGTTTCGTTAGCTGTCGGAGTGTCTGTTGCTTCGATACCGAATGTCAGAGCGTCTGCATACTTTTTAGTCAAATACAGAACACCGTTCACCTGACGCAGGTAAGACTGAGTAGCAACATTTTCTACAACATATTCGCCTTCTACCGGAGTAGTCTGGAATGCGAATGCAGCCTCGTTCTTAGCCATATCTTTGAATTCCTTGAATTCTTTGACAGTAGCATCATCTTTGTAGATTGCGTAAGCCAAAGAGTCAGCACCAAATGCATAACCTTCAACGAATTCTACTTTTGCAACTTCTACATTGTTTACAGTAGTGAATGAAGTCGGCTTCATGTACATCATGTGGCCTTCTTCACGAGCTTCTTCGCTCAAACCAGCACCAGTTGTGATGTAATACAACGGTTTTTCAGCGTTTTCAACACAAGCAGTGTCTACCCAGATCTTGAACTGATCTTCGATATAGTCACCCTTGTCTGCAACTGCTTTCAAGATACCGTTTCTGTTAGCTTGCATAGAGATGGCCAAAGAAGTATTTTCTGTAGAGAAGATACGTTTGTGAGCCGGAGCATCTTCGATTGTCAGATAGTCAGGAGCAGCCGGAGTTTCAAGTGTCCAGAAACCGTTAACTGCCGCATTAGCATCGTCAACAGCAAGTTTGTTGAATTTAGCTTCTGTTGCCAATACACTCAGTTGATCATACAGTTTTTCAGCATTGTCGGCAAAAATAATCTGATATTCACCGGCTTTTCCTGTAGAACGGAATACAACCAAAGCAGCATTGGCTTCAGTATCCAATGTTACATTTGAAAGGCCGTTGTTTACTGTTACACTACCATCGGCAGCCAAGAAGTCTTTTGTAAACTGTTTGTACAGTTTGTAAACACCGTATTCCATATCTACACCGAACTTAACTGTAGATACCGGCAACATCTTGAAGAATGAAGCATCTTCTAATTGAGTTTCTGCATCAACTGAAACTTTCTTTTTAGCGTCAACCATGAAAGCAGAACCGATCTTCGAGTTGAACTTCAAGGCAACAGCCAAATTACCAACTTCTTCATTAGAGAAGAATCTGTAACCTACGTGGTTGTCAGCTGCAACTTCTGCAGGAACGGCTTCCAATTCGAATGTATTAGAACCCTGAATGAACTTGCCATCTTTTACATAGATACGGCCACTGATCTTAGTTTCACCAGATTCACGGTTTACAATCGTATATTTACCGTTAGCACCTGTAACAACATACTGTGTTCTTGCCAACAAGTCGTTGTTCATATTTGCAGCCGGAGTTGCTTCTGCATAAGAAGGAGTCCAACCGTTAGAAGATGACAAACTCATGTTTGCATAAGCATACTTAGCATCTTTATACTTGATGTAGTAAACACCCGGAGCGATGTCAGCCTTAGCACCAGCAGCCAAAGTGATAACCGGCAGTTCATATACATATTTTGAATTGTCGCGAGAAATTCTTGCAGTTGTCAGTTCATCACCCTTTTCAGCGAAGCCAGCCCAACTTACATAAGAGACCTTAGGAGCACCAGTGAATTTTGATCCTTGAGCAGCTTCATTGTATGTCGGAACACCCAGCAGCTTGATCAGCAACTGATCGTCTTCACCAACCAAAGTAACGTCTTTGTAAATGGCAAAACGATAGTTTGCAACGTTACGGCCCGGAGCCTGTACAGCACCATCAATTTTGCCGTCAGCGTTTACTTTTGCACTGTCAACAGCAAATTTGAAACCGAAAGCGTCTACACCGTTAACGTCTACACCACCTTTAGAAGTATACATAGCAGTATCAACTACAACATATACATTAGTGTTGTATTTAGCATCACCTGTATATTTGTTGGCATCTGCTCTCAGGATCTTGCCGTCAACAACTTTCAGGCCAACATTCTTCTGTCCGTTTTGTTCGCTCAAATCATAAGCTTTCAAAGCTGTCTTTACAAACGGATTTTCAGCATCGGCCAAATCTTCGATGGCCATTTTGAAAGAATTACCATCACCTTCAGCATTCAACTGAGCTGCGTTCATGTAGATGTGTCCCGGACGAACGATCTTGTAACCGGCAGAAGCGTTTCCTTTTGCTATTGTTACAGGACCACCAGCAGTACGATTGCTTTCAATAGAATAGCTTGTTTTGCTTCCGTCAGCATTGATAACGTAGCTTTTCAATTTAACGTCCTTATTAGAACCGAATTCCTCGATAAACCAAGCATTCAGACCGGCCCCCATAACAGCATTGCCTTCTTTTGCAAACTGTAATTTTTTACCAGTGGCTTTGTTTACAATTGAGTAGTAACCCAGGTTTTCATCTCCGTTCGGAGCGAAAGCCCACAAAGTAGAGTCTAAAGTAGCCATAGCTTCGATGGCCTTTTCTACATCAGGGCCATTCAAGGCATCATTCAAAGCAGTAACGCTAACAGCTTTCAAGCTATCAGCACCATTTGTATGGACAGCAGCTTGCAAAGCGTAGCCAACAGTACCTGCGTTACCGTTTACAATCTGGTAATAAAACTTAGCAGAGGGTTCGGTTTCAGCTTGTCCCCAACCTCTTTCAATCAAAGCCGGAGTTTGTGCAGAAACTGCACCTGCCATCAGCAAACCACCCATCAGGAGAGTAGAAAACTTCTTGTTCATAATCTAAAATGTTTAATTAATAATAATATGTATATTGAATATCGTTCTTACTTTCTACTTAACAGGTTTTTACTAAAATCCTGTATTTTGACGAGATAAAACGTACGTTTTTATTCGCCATTTTCAGCTACAAAAATACAACTACTTTTTAAACCTGCAATCCTTTCATCAAATTATTTTTCCATTTCTATATTCTTTCTTATCAATCAGATAGCTAAACAAGGACGAAAAACCTACTTTCCGATACAAAACGATCCAGGGCTTCGAAGAAATGACTAATTTAAACCTACGTTTTTTTTAGTCATTCCGACAAGCCGATATAACTTCCTCACAAACAACAATCTAAAACTACCAAACAGTCATTAAGTACTACCAAATATAACCCTTTCCCATATAATAGACCGGCACCTCCAAATACCCATAACTGCAAAACAATCAATACAATACAAGCTTATACCCCAATCTATGCATCGGAACGTAAAAGCAGTAAAAACAGCAAACCCCGCAAAATCCATCAAAAAAAGCCTTTCTCCCTTGTTAAGGATATACAAAAAATAGAACAGCCTGAAACCTGGGATCACCCGATAGGCCAAGGGTATTGCTTTGAGGATGGATCCATTTTCAATTTGTGACGGGAAAGCATTGAGCGGTAAAAAGTTTCAGTACCTATTTTTCGTGAAACTAAAGTTTCAAACAGTTCCCTCCTTTGAAACTAAAGTTTCCTCGGACGAAACTTTTGTTTCATCGGTTGAAACTTTTGTTTCGACCGCAGAAACTTTTGTTTCGACCGCGAACACTTTAGTTTCGACCGCAGGCATTTTTGTTTCGACCGCAGACATTTTAGTTTCAACCGAGGAAAATAAGAAAGGTGAGAAACGCAACTATGCCAATGCATGAAATTACAGTAAAAAGAGAAAAGCAATCAACGAAGAAAATCATTGATGTCGAATTGATTCCGGACGGATATGGATGAGATACGGGAATATAAAAAAGAAGCCTTTCTTCACAGAGAGGCTTCTTTTTTATATCGAAAATAACCAATAAAAACTTTCCGATATAGTTAATCATCTTATATGCTTACATAATTAGCAAAAGGTTTTGATATAGCGATTATACTAATAGTGTTACTTTCTTAATGACATTGCAAAGATACGGGCACTTCCGGCGTCCCGCAATACCTATATATGAGTAAAAAGATTCCTTTTGCTACCTAATCAGGGTGATATTTAAACAAAAAGAACCGTTTTTCTCAAAACAGTTCTTCTTTTGCGCAAGGAAAACCAATAAAAAATCCCCGCTGTTGTTATTTACTTTTTACTTTAAATAAACATTACATTGACATTCTATCAATAAGGCTTCAGTTGACGATTATACCTAATCATGATACATAATTGACAAACGCAAAAGTATGACCGGACGATCAGCAGGACAATACCTATAAATATGTATATTTGTCTTTAACCTCCCCTATTATAGGGATTTCATACCATTTCTCCTGCAAAAAACCACACAATACCTACAAATAGGTAACATCAAGACCTTTTTACCTACTAATTGCGATTGCGCACTGTCCGCAACCCATCTAATTTTGCCCAAAATTTAAAAACGCAATGAAAAGGTTAACTAATTTATTAGCAATCACTCTACTAACCTCTTGCGCAACAGCGTTTGCACAGGAGCAAGAAGAAACAATGACAGATGGATCTGCCGCAGAACGCTCCGAAGCCATTTACGCATCCGGATACAACAAGTTCCGTTTCGGCGGATACGGTGAAGCTGTCGCAAGTTTCAAGGATTATGGCATTAACCGTTTCTATGGAGGTCATTTAGGCAATAAAAAAGATCATCGCAACACGATTTCCATTCCCCGCTTTGTCGCAGCATTCGATTATAAATTCAACTCCAAATGGATATTGGGAGCAGAGATCGAATTTGAAGCCGGCGGCGTGGGCACGGCATACGAAATTGAGAATTCGGAAAACGGAGAATATGAAACGGAAGTGGAGAAAGGCGGAGAAGTCGCCTTGGAGCAGTTCCACATCACTCGTTTGATCCATCCGACATTCAACATCCGTGCAGGCCACATTATCGTACCGGTCGGCCTGACCAACTCGCATCATGAACCGATCAACTTCTTCGGCACCTACCGTCCGGAAGGGGAAACGACGATCTTACCGTCGACCTGGCATGACAACGGTCTTGAAATCTTCGGTACGTTCGGTCGCGGCTATACGACTTTCAGTTACCAGGCTTTGGTCGTTTCCGGTTTGAATGCAAACGGCTTCGACCGTAACACATGGATTGCAGGCGGCAAACAGGGAATTTTCGAAGAAGACAATTTCACTTCTCCGGGCTATGCGTTCCGGTTGGACTACAAAGGTGTCCCCGGTTTGCGTGCAGGCGCCTCTTTCTACTATTGCGCCAATACAGGAGCCAATTCCGACAAGTTGACGGAATATCCGTTGCACAAGATTCCCGTACGTATATATACAGCCGATGCGCAGTACAAGAACAAATACGTAACGGCCCGTACCAATTTCGTCTGGGGTAATTTGTCCAACGCAGAATATGTCAGTTCCGTAAACACGAAATTGTCCAATAAATCGCCTTACACCCGTGTCGTTCCCGTCGCCAAAAGAGCTGTCAGCTATGCCGGCGAAATCGGAGTGAACGTAAGCGCGTTCTTCAACAACCCCAAAGTTCCGGTGATCTATCCGTTCGCCCGCTATGAATACTACAACCCGCAAGAAGAGGGAGAAGGCATGCAGGTGATGGAGTTGAGAAACAAAGTCAGCATGTGGACAGTCGGTCTGAACTGGTTCGCACTGCCTAACCTGGTAGTGAAAGCCGACTATATGACACGGCAGATCGGAACAGGCAAGATGTTCGGCACCGGCCCTTACAACAGCGAAAACGAGTTTTCAATCGGTATCGCTTATGTCGGTTGGTTTTTGAGTAAATAAATATTAATCACTAATAATTATACAATAGAAAAAAATGAAAAAGAATTTATTCTTAGCTTCTTTGTTGTCAGTAGGACTGGCTTTCTCTGCCGTTTCCTGCGACAGTAACGACGATCCTACACCTGAAGTTCCGGCAACAGATGTCGATTACACTGCTGAAAATGCTTCTGCATGGGGTAACTACATGAAAAATGTAGGTCGACTGCTGAATACAGATTCAGAAAACCTATACAACGCATGGGCTGTCAACTACAACAATACCGGAAAAACGTATGCCGAATTGTTCAAGAGCCACGATGCTTCAACCGGATATAGCAGTATTCAGAGCTGTGCACAGGAAATCGTTGAAAAATGTGCGGAAATCGCCAATGAAGTAGGTACTGCCAAAATCGGAGATCCCTACAACCTGTATGTAGGCGGTGACGAAGACGGAGCGCTTCTGGCCGTTGAATCATGGTATAGCTGGCACTCCATCGACGACTATAGCAACAACATCGTGTCTATCAAAAACTCCTACTACGGTATCTATATTGACGGCGAAGCTGTGACAGCCAATGCCATTGAATCAGCAGTTCCTGCCGAACACTCTTTGGCAAAAGCGCTTGAAAACACAGCCATTGGTAAAGCAGTCGATGCAGCGATCAACGACGCTTGGAAAGCAATCCAGGCAATCCCAGCTCCTTTCCGTAACCATATTGTCAGTTCACAGACTGAAGCAGCCATGGCAGCTTGCTCCAAATTGCAGAAACTGCTGAGCGAAGTGGAAGCAGAAGACGGAAGTGTAATCGGAGCTGATGATGTCAACCTGAAAGATGCGGTCAACAACATTCCGGAAGCAGAACTGCAGGCTATCGTTAACCACTATGTGGATAATGTAGTTGTTCCGACATACAAGAAATTGCAAGAAAAGAACAAAGCCCTGTTGGCAGCAGTCGATGCATTCGCAGCCAATCCTTCGAATGAAGGTTTCACTGCAACTTGCAACGCATGGTTGGCAGCTCGTGAACCGTGGGAAAAGAGTGAAGCATTCTTGTTCGGACCGGTAGACGAATTTGGCTTAGACCCCAACATGGATAGTTGGCCTTTGGATGCTCCGGCTATCGTACAGATCATGAAATCCGAATCTTGGTCTTCTTTGATTTGGAAAGACGGAGACGATGACGCCGCTGTCGAATCAGCTCAGAACGTACGCGGTTTCCACACGTTGGAATTCCTTGTCTTCAAAGATGGAAAGGCACGTACGGTTCCTGCCAAATAAGAATAGCTTAGCTACGGCATAGAAAGTGTGCCGAAACCGGCTTGTCCTTGCCAAGCGCAGGACAAGTTGGTTTCGGCACACAGCCGCGTATAACAATCATACACAAATTTACATAGAGGAATATGATAAAGCGTTTATCTGAATATTGTCTTTTTTCACTTTTATGCATAGCGACATATTCGTCTTGCGATTATGACACAGACGGTCTTGACATAACCGACATATCCGTACCCGATGGATATGCCCTGTCGGCCGACATATCGACCGTCTTCTTAAATTCATCTACAGCTTACGATGTCGAATCCAACTGGGTAAGCGGAAAATACCTGACCCGCTTCACAACCGGTAACCGACTTTACGACAACGCACTATCCAGCGCGAGCGGCCTGGGCCCCGTATATGCGGGCTATTCATGCGGCAGTTGCCACGTAAATGCAGGACGCACAACCCCCACGCTTTGGACAAACGGAGGATCCGGCAGCACAGGATTCTCGTCCATGTTGATCTACATCACCCGTAAAAACGGTTCATTCTTCCAGGACTACGGCCGTGTGCTCCACGACCAGGCAATTTATGGTGTTAAACCGGAAGGTAAACTGAAAGTAGAATATACCAAACAGACTTTCACATTCCCTGACGGAGAAGAATACGAACTTTGCAAACCCAATTACACCATCACGGAATGGTATGCCGACAGTATCAAGCCGGAAGACCTGTTCTGCACCGTGCGCATCCCGCTCCGCCACGTCGGCATGGGGCAAATGATGGCGCTCGATCCCACGGAGATCGAAGCATTGGCAAAACAAAGCAATTATCCGGAATATGGTATCAGCGGACGTTGCAACTATGTCACCGAAAAAGGAATCAGGGGCGTAGGCTTGTCCGGCAACAAGGCTCAACACCAGGACCTGACCGTCGAGTTGGGATTCTCCAGCGATATGGGAGCGACCAACAGCCGCTATCCGGAGGAGATTTGCGAAGGGCAGAGCCAAATGAAGGGTGGCAGCCTGATGGGGCTGACCTATGACCAGTTAGATGTCACAGCCGAAGAGATGGAGGATGTCGAACTATATATGCAATGCTTGGGCGTCCCCGCCCGCCGGAACGTGAACGACCCGGAGGTAAAAAAGGGAGAACAGAAATTCTACGAAGCCAAATGCCACCTCTGCCACGTCACGACCCTGCACACGAAACCGCGCGGAACCAGCCTGATGTTAGGGACCCGGCTTCCTTGGCTGGGCGGACAGACGATCCATCCCTATTCGGATTTCCTTCTGCACGACATGGGATCCGAGATCATGGGAGTCGGCCTGAACGACAACTACGTGAGCGGCTTGGCCCGCGGCAACGAATGGCGCACCACGCCTTTGTGGGGTGTCGGCCTGCAGAAGAAAGTCAACGGGCATACCTATTTCCTGCATGACGGGCGGGCACGTAACTTCGTCGAAGCCATCATGTGGCACGGCGGAGAAGGAGAAGCATCCAAGAATCTTTTCAAGAAGATGAGCAAAGAAGACCGGGATGCCTTAATCAAATTCTTGGAATCTTTATAATTCAATAATCAACAATAGAAAGTAAAATACGATACAATATATGAAAAAGTGGATCATATTGGCAATGTCGGCCATCTTGCCATTCACAGCGATGGCCCAACATGAAGAAGATACTGAAAACGGCGTGGTATCACTGGCCGGAAGGGAAGGTTTCACCATCGGAACCAAAAAGGGCGACTTCGTTTTCAAGCCCTATTTAATGGTACAAACAGCCGGTAACTTCAATTGGTATGACGACGAAGGCCTGGACAAAGCCTATAACCAGGACAACATCGCCAACTCCGGTTTTTCCATTCCCTATGCCGTCCTCGGTTTTACAGGAAAAGCATTCAACAAAGTAACCTTCAACCTGTCCATCAATGCCGCCGCCAGCGGAGGCGCCTTGCTGCAACAGGCTTGGTTCGACGTGAAGTTCAACCAGAAATTGCAACTGCGCGTAGGTAAGTTCAAGACTCCGTTCTCACATGCTTACCTGACGACATTAGGCGAAACGTTGCTTCCGCAACTTCCTCTCTCGCTGACCTCGTCCGTCATCATGCCTTACTCGCTGAATGCCGTGACTCCCAATATCGGAACCGGATTCGACTTGGGTATCGAGTTGCACGGATTGCTGGATGAAAAATTCGGTTACGAAGTCGGCCTGTTCAACGGTACAGGCGCAAGTGTCAACACCTCAACCAAAACCGTCAGCGATGACTGGCACATACCGTCGTTGCTCTATGCCGGCCGTTTGAGCTATATGCCCAAAGGCGTGATGCCTTCCACCCAGGGAAATCCGAACCGCCTGCATGAGGACAAGATCATGTTCGCCATCTCCGGATCGTTGAACGTGGAAAGCGAGAACGAGAGTACGAACGACAGCCGCATCGGGTTGGAATTCGCTATGCTGAAAAACAAATTATATTTGGCAGCCGAAGCCTATTGGATGAACGTAGGCTTTACCAAACGCCAGAAGATCAACGAACATTACAATTATATCGGCGGTTACATACAGGGTGGTTACTTCGTCGCTCCCCGCGTGCAGGCAGCGTTGCGCTATGACCTGTTCAACCGTAACGGGACAGACAAAGACGGTTTCCTGAACATGCCTGCCGTAGGGGTAAACTATTTCTTCAAAGGATGCAACCTGAAGCTGCAAGCCATGTATCAATTTGTCGGACGTACCGGCCACGACACACAGTTGGACCGCGACAACGACAACCTGGGATTGGCAACCCACTCGGCAACCGCACTGCTCCAGTACACATTTTAAACGGAGGGAAAAGAATGATTTCTATAAGAACTTTTTTATCTGGTTTAATCGCATGGACGGTCCTTTTTGTCTCTTGCGATGACGGACGTATCCCCGAAAAAGACATCAACATCTCTGAAAAGGGACGGGTAGTCAAATTGGTCGGCGATATATCCGGACTGGACAACTGGCCGTTGAAATACAGGATCACGATCGCGGGATTCAACAGCGCCAGCAATTATGCCGAGACATCAGCCAGAATCATGCCGCCTTCGGACGGGAAACATGTCGAAGTCATAATGGGAGGAATCGCCGACGATGTCGAGACGCTGGAACTTTGCGCCATCGACGCGATGAGCACACGGATCATGACTTTCGAATCAATGGAGGCTCCGGCCACGACCGACACGATCGTCTTCGATGTCGGCACGCTCGACCTCAGCATGTTTGCCGTCATACAGGACCATCTCTTTACGCCAACCTGTGCCAATTGCCACGGCGGAGGCAGCGGGAATCCGGCAGGCAACCTGAATTTGATGCCCGGCAAAAGCTATGTATCTTTGGTAGACGAGGCCTCCCACAAATTGCCCGACGTGAAACGAGTGCAACCCGGCAATGCAGAAGAAAGCCTTCTCTATCAGGTTGTAATGGAACAACACGAAGGTTGGGGATACAACCATTATGGCTTGCTGACCCAGACTCCGGTCCTGAGGACTATCATCAAGGATTGGATTGATGGCGGAGCCTCTCGATAAATAAACAAAATTACAAATAACGACGCACGAAATCGTATGGATTTTAGAAAAATAATAAGTGACGACAAGATTGTGGAAATCCAACTCTCTTCCTTTAACACGGAAGACGGAGTAACAGAGTATCAAGCACTGTTTTCCGTAACGGACCCCAGTCTCCCTTTCAGCGAGCAATTGCAGTCTCTGCAACAAGCCTACACCTATATGACCCGAAATATCCTTGCCGACAACGCTATTGCCGTTTTCCGCCGCTACTTCCTGAGCGATGCCACCAACCAGGCCGACCTGGTCATGGCATGGGAATGCGAAAACTCTTTTTGCGCCCTCTCCATCGTCCAGCAGGCTCCGTTGAACGGAAGCAAGATCGCAATGTGGACCTATTGGCAGACCGACATGGCCGTTCAGAATTATGACAACGGGCTGGTAGAAGCCACGCACAACGGGTATCACCATTTCTGGGGTGGCGGAGCATGCAACAGAGCTTCCAATTCAGAATACCAGACACGGCTTTTGTTGAACGATTACGTCTTGCAACTGACCGAACAAGGGTGCAGACTGGCCGACGATTGCATCCGCACCTGGTTCTTCGTCCAAAATGTGGATGTCAACTATGCCGGTGTCGTCAAAGCCCGCAAAGAGGTTTTCATCACGCAAAACCTGACGGAAAAGACTCATTATATTTCCAGCACGGGAATAGAAGGACGTAATGCCGATCCGAATGTTTTTGTCCAGATGGATACTTATGCCGTAAAAGGCTTGCAGCCCGGACAAATCCAGTTCCTCTATGCTCCCACTCACCTGAATCCGACCTACGAATACGGAGTGACTTTCGAGCGGGGGACAGCCGTAACCTATGGCGACCGGAAACAAATCTTTATTTCCGGAACCGCAAGCATCGACAACAAAGGCGAAATCGTATATCCGGGAAATATCCTGAAGCAAACGGAGCGCATGCTGGAAAACATTGAGACCTTGCTGCAGGAAGCGGGTGCCGGGTTACAGGATATTATGCAGGCGATCGTCTATTTGCGCGACCCGGCAGACTATGTCGTGGTCAAGCAATATATCGAAAGCCGCTACCCGTCGTTGCCGCATCTGATCGTACATGCTCCCGTGTGTCGTCCGGGCTGGCTGATCGAAACGGAATGCATAGCTGTCGTACCGGCAGATGCACCTCAATATGCATGCTTATAATCAACCTACTATACAAATGATAAAAGACATGGGAAACATGAAGAACGGAAAATACAGGGAAACAAGCAAGATGAGCGACCTGATATGTGATAATTACCCGATGGTCCTTGTGATGAGCCGCTTCGGCATCGACTTAGGGTTCGGAGAGAAAAACATCGGAGAAGTATGCCGGCAGAATAAGATCGACACACAGACTTTTCTGACTGTCGTCAATTTCCTGACGGAAACCGAGACAGCTCCGGTTGCGGAGATCCATAAGGATATCTCCATCTCTTCGCTTATCACTTACCTGCATAACGCACACGACTATTTCCTGAACTTCCGTCTTCCCCATATCCGCCACAAGCTGACAGAAGCGATCGTGAGTTGCCCCAAAGATGTGGCCTTCGTGATCCGCCGCTTCTTCGACGAATATGCCGAAGAGGTGCACAAGCATATGTTGTACGAAGAGAAGACAGTTTTCCCCTATGTCCGTAATTTGCTGGAAGGAAAGAAAGATCCGAAATATAATATCAGCATCTTCCGTAGGCGGCATGACCAGATAGAAATGAAAATCACGGAACTGAAGAACCTGATCCTGAAGTATTATCCGGGACCGGACAGTGACTTGCTCAACAGTGTCCTGTTCGATATTTTCGCAACCGAACAAGACCTTGCCTCTCATAACCGGGTAGAAGACTACCTCTTCGTACCCGCGATCTTGTCTTTAGAGAAACAATAAAAAACAGCTGCCATGTCCACAAACATAAAAATAGCGATAGCCGAATCGTCCGCCATCATCCGGTGCGGGTTGGAAACGCTGCTGAAACGATTACCCGGATTCCGTATCCAGATATCCGAGATAACAGCGGCAGACAGTCTGACAGAGGGCTTACGCATTTATAAACCGGACATTCTGATTATGAACCCATCCATTCCGGGAAACTTCAACCTGCAACATCTGAAAGACGAATGCGGTTGCCCGGACATGAGATGTTTCGCCCTTCTGTATAACGTAAGCGACCCGTTGCTGCTCCGCCCCTACGACGACCAAATATCCGTATACGACAGTCCGGACGAATTGAAGCAGAAGCTGGAGCGCCTCAACGCCGAAGAAGTTTCGTCCGAAGAAGGAGAAAGCGACGACCAGCAGACACTGAGCAGCCGGGAAAAAGAGATTGTCGTCTGCGTGGTGAAAGGCATGACAAACCGGGAGATAGCAGACCGCTTGTACCTGTCCACCCACACCGTTATCACCCACCGCCGGAATATCGCCCGGAAATTACAGGTACACAGTGCCAGTGGCCTGACCGTCTATGCCATCGTGAACAAATTGATAGAACTGAAGGACTTGAACGGCTAACAAACAAGGCCGTTCCTTACTTTATTAAGTAATTTTCAGGACTCAATTTTCAATTTTCAATTAAATAGCCTTATTTTTACGATCTATACTGCGAAAACACAATACACAATATGAACCTGATAAGGAAAACATACGGCACGACGGAGGTACAAATCTCCACTTTTCAATCTTCCAAAGGTATAACAGAATACCACATCTTCTTCCAGCAGACAGACTGCATGGAGGATTTTCACTCCCAATTGCAACATATACAAGAGGTCTACACCCGTACGGTGGAAGAGTTGCCGGGTAATCCCGCCGCCATTTTCCGGCGCTATTTCCTGAGCGACGTAACCAACCAGACAGATGAACTGATGGAACAGGAACGCCTTTTCCCCTATTGCGCATTGTCGATCGTGCAACAGGCCCCGATGAACGGGACGAAGATTGCGTTATGGGCCTGGTTGCAGACCGGCGTGCAGACACAAGTGTTGCCCAGCGGGTTGTTCGAGGCGCGTCACGGAGCCTACAGCCAGATATTAGGAGCCAACCAGTGTAACAGGGCCGCCAATTCGGAATATCAGACCCGCCTGATCTTCCGCGATTATATCCTGCAACTGACGGAAGCCAATTGTACGTTAGCAGCCAACTGCCTGCGCACATGGATCTTCGTTCAGAATGTAGACGTAAATTATCCGGGTGTGGTAAAAGCCCGCAAAGAGGTATTTGCGACACAGGGCCTGACGGAAGAGACTCATTTCATTGCCAGTACGGGGATCGAGGGACGCTATTTCGACCCGATGGTGTTCGTGACAATGGACACGTATGCCGTTTCCGGCATCTGCCCCGAACAGCTCCGCTATCTATATGCATCCGAACATCTGAACCGCACGTACGAATATGGCGTCACGTTCGAACGGGGGACAGCCGTCACATACGGCGACCGCCGCCATGTCTTCATCTCCGGCACAGCCAGCATCGACCGGTACGGGGAAATCGTGCATGCCGGCGATGTCATGAAACAGGCTTCGCGCATGATCGAGAATATTGCAGCCCTGCTGAAAGAGGCGGAAGCCACTTTAGACGATATCATGCAGGCGGTGATCTACATCCGCGATACGGCAGATTATGCACGGGTCAAACGGTATATGGACGAGCACCATCCCAACCTGCCTTATATTATCGTCCGTGCCCCGGTTTGCCGGACCGGCTGGCTGGTCGAAATGGAATGCACGGCGGTGACGGCCAAAGGGGATGAACGGTTTGCGACATTATAACATGTTTTAAAAGAGATCAACCAATCTGATTTTTACGTAATTATGGTGTATTCTTCTTAACGGCTTACGTTTCCGGACAAACATATTTCCGAAAAAGTTATATCTTTGGCGATTCAAACTTCCAAGACAAGAGAGAAAAGCCTATGTATAAGAATGGTAAATATCGGGAGACCGATAAAATGAGCGATCTGATCTGCGAGAACTACCCGATGGTGCTTGTCATGAGTCGCTTCGGTATTGCACTCGGATTCGGAGAAAAGAACATCGGAGAGGTATGCCGCCAAAACGGTGTCGATCCCTGCACGTTCCTGACCGTCGTGAACTTCCTGACGGAAGAGGTATCCGAGCCGGTGACAAACATTGACAAATGCCTGTCGATCGAGGCTTTGATCGCTTATCTGCATAAAGCACACGCCTATTTTCTGGACTTCCGCCTCCCCCATATCCGCCGTAAGCTGACAGATGCGATTGCCGGTTGCCCGAAAGATGTGGCGTTCGTCATTACCAAATTTTTCGACGATTATGCGACGGAGGTAAACAAACACATGCTGTATGAAGAAAAGACGGTATTTCCTTATGTACGAGGATTGCTGAAGGGGGTGAGAGACCCGAAATACAACATAACGATCTTCCGGAAACATCACGACCAGATCGAAATGAAGATCATCGAACTGAAAAATATCCTGATCAAATATTATCCGGGACCGGGCAACAACTTGCTGAACAGTGTCTTGTTTGATATTTTTGCAACCGAGCAGGACTTGTCGTCCCACAACCATGTGGAAGACTTTCTTTTCGTGCCGGCAATCCTGGCTCTCGAAAAAACAATACAGTGAACCTATGAGCACTTCATTAAACATAGCGATTGCCGAACCGTCCGCCATCATTCGGGGCGGGCTCGAAGCGGTATTGAAACGGCTTCCCGGGTTCCGCATCCAGCTCATCGAAATCGCCACTGCGGAACTTCTGCAGGAGACACTTCGCTCGCACAAACCGGATATGCTGATTATCAACCCGTCGCTTCCCGGCTTCTACACCATGCAGCTTCTCAAAGAGGAAACCGGCTGTACGGAAATGAAATGCATAGCCTTGCTATATGCCGTCGCCGATCATGCTTTACTCCGGCTCTACGATGACCAGATCAGCATCTACGACAGCCCGGAAGAAATCCGCCACAAACTGGAACGCCTCCACATGCCACCGGAGAAGGAGATCGAAAACGAAGAACAGCAGACGCTCAGCGCACGTGAAAAAGAGATCGTAGTCTGCGTTGTCAAAGGGATGACAAACCGCGAAATAGCCGACCGGTTATTCCTTTCCACACACACCGTCGTCACCCATCGGCGCAACATCGCCCGGAAACTGCAAGTACACAGTGTCAGCGGCTTGACTGTATACGCCATTGTCAACAAATTAGTCGAACTGAACGATATCCACTTATAATCCGTGAAAGGGACGGGCTTGCCGCCCTCACGTCATACCTTAGAAGTATATCTCCCCGAAAAACTCCGGACAATGGAAGTTCGGGGCAGGAAGGTCGATCGGATTCCAACTGACAAAATGCGGGAATTCCGTATCGTCCGCACATTTATAAAAATTGCCCATTATTTTCTCAGGCAGGTTGTCAGGATCGAGTCCCATCAACCGGAAAGGGATGGCAACCACCAATTCCCAGCTATAAATCCCCAATTTTTCTGCGAAAGCGACATGAGGCAGGCTTGAAAAACGCCGTATGGAAGCGTATTCTTTGGCTGTCAGCGATTTCTTCGAATCACGCGATTCCCGATAGGAAGCATCGCATGTCCCGATACAGTTAAACTCAAAATTGTAGTAATTGGGATCGTCCAGCCGCTTCATAAAAAATTCCACGCAACTGTCCTGGTAGACAGGCGAACCGTCCACTTCATAAAGAGCTTTCAGAGAATTGCCTTTTACAAAGTAACGAATATACAGACTCTCTTTCGATCTTGCGATATCGAATGCCACGATAGGCTTATAGGGATATTCTTCCCAGTTAATCACATCGATCGACTCTCGCCGGGCTTTTTCCATCAAAAAGCCTACAGATGACAGGTCCAGTACATCCAGCGTTTCCAAATAAGGGACTTTCAGTTTCTTCATTTCAATTATAGATTTGGAGCATTGGTTGATGCCAATAAGAAGTCAGCAATACGGACAAAATTCCGATAACCGACAAAACGATAATGATCGATCCGACAATCCTATTTAACAACCATATACCTCTCACATTAAACCATTTTTTTAATTTTGCCACTACATAAGTAATTCCGAACCACCAAAGGACAGCTCCCACCCCTATAAAAGCAATACCGCTCAACAACATCCAGACAGAATGTTCAGGCAAGACAAAGCCAAAACGGGCAAACAAACCAATATATAGCAAGACAATTAAAACGTTGCTAAAGGTAAGAAGAAAAGCTGTAATAAAATCCTGGGTGAAAGATAACTTTTTCTCCCGCTGCTTTTTTAAATTCCTTACAGGATTGGATTGAAAAATATAGTAACCGAAAACACCCAATACGACACTGCCGATCAATTGCAAGGGAGCCTGGTTCGCCTCCACAAAGTTCACCACGACCCCCATTCCCAGACAGGTCAACGTAGCGTAAATCACGTCTGACAGAGCAGCCCCTAATCCGGTAACAAACCCGTGCCAGCGTCCTTTGTTCAGCGTTCGTTGTATACACAGCATACCGATCGGGCCCATCGGGGCGGAAACCAGCACGCCAATAACAATTCCTTTACTAATCAATCCAAGCATTATCCTTTTATTTTCTGCCTTATGAATTTGCAAAGATAACGCAAACCGAAAACAGAATAAAACGAGCTTGTTCATTTTTAACTAAAAAACGCCTGTAGGAATGTTTTTTAGACAACCTACAGGCGCTTTCACTCTTTATGTAAAAAGGCTATTTTGCCTTTTCTTTTTCTAAAATAGCTTTCATCTTAGCAACGATTTCGGGATGTTCGGCTGCCAGATTCTTCTTTTCGCCGATGTCCTGCTTCAAGTTGTAAAGCTGTTCTTCCTTGCTGTTGCCCAACTCGATATTCGTCAGTTTCTGGTAGGCGGCTCCATTGCTCGGAGCGATATACTTCCATTCGCCGTCGGATACAGAAAGAGAACCGGCAACTTCGACCACATAGTCGCGTCCTTTCAAATCCTTTCCCAAGAATGCATCCAGGTGGTCCTGACTGTCTGGGCCGGCCCCTTCTTCGAGCGTCTTACCCATCAGGCTTGCCATGGAGGCATACAAGTCGACCTGCGATACCAATGCATCGGAAACACCCGGTTTCACCTGGGCCGGCCAGCTCACGATCATCGGAACACGCGTTCCGGCTTCGAAGATGCTGTATTTACCTCCACGGAACGGTCCCCAGGGTTTATGATCGCCCAACAATTCCACGGCCCGGTCTGCATAACCGTCATCCACAACAGGACCGTTGTCGCTACTCAATACGATCAACGTGTTTTCGGCAATGCCGGCTTTTTCGAGCGCTGCCATCACTTCTCCTACAGTCCAGTCGAATTGCAGCAAAGCATCGCCACGAGGACCCATGCCACTCTTGCCGACAAAACGGGGATGCGGCCAGCGGGGGACGTGCGCATCGTTGGTCCCGACATACAGGAAGAACGGTTCATCTTTGTGGTTTTCGATAAATTGGACTGCCTTCACCGTGATGCTATCCGCTATATTCTCATCTTCCCACAAGGCCTGCTTGCCCCCTTTCATGTAGCCGATACGCGAAATGCCGTTCACGATCGCCATATCATGCCCGTGGTTCGGACTCGGTTTGAGCTTCGTCAACAGCTCTGGATGGTCTTTGCCCAACGGCTCGCCCGGAAACGGTTCCTTATAACTGACTGCTATCGGGTCGTTAGGATCAAGATTGACGATCCGCTGGTTTTCGACGAATACACAGGGGACACGGTCGGCCGTGGCTGCCATCAGATAGGAGTAATCGAAACCGATATCCGTCGGGCCGGGCGTGATAAAGCCGTTCCAGTCCTGCGTTCCGGTCTTGTCGCCCAATCCCAAATGCCATTTCCCGATCGCCCCGGTCACATAGCCGCATTCGCGGAACATATCGGCAACGGTCGGTTGTTCGGGACGGATCACCATTCCGGCATCTCCGGCAGCAATTCCCGTATCGTTCCGTCTCCAAGCATAATGCCCCGTAAACAGCGAATAGCGCGAAGGCGTACTGGTCGCAGCCACCGCATGCGCATCCGTAAAGCGGACACCTTGCGCCGCCAAGCGTTCCACATTCGGCGTATGGATCGTCTTCGATCCGTTGCAACTCAAGTCGCCATAACCGATATCATCGGCTATCAGGAAAATAACGTTCGGCCTCTGCTGCCCCCCCTTCTCTTCCGTCTTTTGTTTGTTCCCGGAACAGGAGGCCAACAAGGTGGCCCCTATTCCTAATACGATTGTTGATTTCATGATACTAAATTAATTATTATATCGATATTAATCTACCTTACCACAAAACAAAAATACGACATATAAATCACAAATTCCCTATATACAATTGAAACTGTTCTTTATTTTTCAATTATCATCTCCTCATAAGACACTCCTTGAACCCCGCCCTCAGGTAACCGCCCGGCTAATTCGGTTCATGCCGCTAACTAAGTCAAAGCATCCGAAGAACTAAATGAAAACATATAGTAAAGTATCTATTGGTAGTTACCACCAATTGTCCTTATGTAGTACTACTAATCGACAATAGGTAGTACCACATAAGAAGGATAGGTAGTACTACATATCGGTAATATGCTATATGCTTTGAATTAGTTTACTATGACTTTCGAATTAGTTTTTAGCATGTTCCGGATTAGTCGCTCCATGAGAACCGGTTCTTAAGTGGCACTTTTGATTCAAAAACGAGCAAGAGAGGAACGATCGTAATAGATACGGTTTCGGGTGGCGATATTGCTATACGCCTAATAATAAACCTTATACACATACAAAAAGCGGTTGTACCCATGATAGTATGATACTTGAATATCCATCCATCATGCCAACCATCATGCGACATAAACATTGATATTCATACGATACGAAATAAAAATGATAGTATGACAGTTCTCGCCCCATCCTTGCCTGTTATTTACCAAGGAAAGTTATCAGGGTCATTCTTTTCGTATGTACGTAGATTCCTGTTCAACCCACTAATAGTTTCCATCTCTTTTGGTGATAACTCAAAATCGTAGATGCAGAGGTTTTCACCTGTGTAGTCATCATTATCGCAACGAGGTATTGTAATGAGTCCTCGCTGCATGTGCCAACGAAGAATAACTTGGGCAACAGATTTGTTGTAACGTCGTGCTATCTCCTCGATGGTCGGATCATTCAAAACACCATTGGTACCTTGTCCGAGTGGTCCCCATGCTTCCACCTGTATATCTTTGCCGAAATTGAAGTCCACATTTGCTTGCTGTGTCATGTAAGGATGGATTTCTATCTGATTAATCACTGGACGTATCCTCGCATACAAGAGCAAAGAATCGATATGATGGGGATTAAAATTGCTCAATCCGATACTACGTATCTTTCCTTTATCTACATATTCTTCAAGAATTTTCCATGTCTCTTCTATATGTCCTGCCACAGGCCAATGGATAAGAACAAGGTCGATATAGTCGAGACCCAAATCATTGAGACTGTTGTCTATAGACTGGCGAACAGTCTTATTGCGCATTTCTGTAGTATTCACTTTGGTTGTAATGAAAAGCAACTTGCGGTCGATGCCACTTTTACGGATGCCTTCGCCCACTTCTTTTTCATTGCCATACCCTTGTGCTGTATCTATCAAGCGAAAACCCGTCTTGACGGCATGGCACACTCTTTCAGCGGCATCTTCCTTTACTGCAAATGTTCCTATTCCCAATTGTGGCATCTCAATGCCATTGTTCAGTTTGATTGTTGGTATAACGTTCATCTTCTGTGCTTTTATTGCGCCTGTCATTCCTACAAGGAGCATGACAAGGCCTGTTAATATACTTATTCTGTTGTCATATCTTTCGTTATGCTTACACTCATCCTTGAATATAATCCAGGGTTATCAAGTAACTCGACTGCCAAGTTTACAACAGAACTCAACGTGGTTTCATACCCTTTGGCCTGTTCTCCCTTGAATGTAAGCACAAAATCTGACGCATCGCCTTCTGTCATCAAATAACCAGGCCGAATGACAGTATAATTGAGATTACTTGCTTCAATAGCCTCCACTGCGTCACGATTAGGTATCTGCTCTGCATTGTTTCTGACATTGTCTTCGTCATCAAGTTCGACAGGTATCTCGTTATATATACCCACAGCTCCCATGAAAACAAGTCGTGAAATGCCGTTTCCTTCCATTTCGGCAATGATGTTCTTGGCGACTATCGGCAAATCTTCACCTGATACAGCGCAGAACACGGTATCACAGTCTGCCATGGCCGTCCGAAGACTTGAAGCATCCGTAGCATCACAATTCACTACACGGCAATCTGCATTTTCAAGAAAATGTTCTTTTGCATGGCGTGCAGCCAAGACTAACGGCCTATTATCAGAAAGACAGTGCATTTTCTTGACAATAGCTTGCCCTAACATTCCAGAAGCCCCCAATATTAATGTCCTTTTCATTTCTATCCTTAATTTATAACACGGTTACAAAAATAAGGCGTGGAAGAGGCTGAAGAAGAACACAAAACAACGAAAGAAAAGCCAAAATTACTGATATTGAATAAAATGGCAACGACAAAGGGAATTATGGTTGTTTTTCCCTTATTTTTGCAGCAAAGTTACAGATGAATTTGTTTTTTGGCCATGGCAAAGGAATATGATATAAAGATAAGAAGTGTACATGACTACAATGCTTTTGTCGGAGCGGAAGATCACCATGCACTTGTAAGCATCATCCATTATAATGACTTGCCTCCCATACGCCATTGCCGGTGTTTGTGGGGAATATATGGCATATTCTTGTTAGAAGATGAAGAAGAATCCCTCGAATATGGTTCTGGGCATTACAACTATTCCCAGAGTTCCATCGTATGCGTGGCACCATCTCAAATAGGTGGTTCTGCTGATGATGGAACTCGTTTTCAACGGAAAGGCTGGGCTTTATTATTTAGTCCGGAAGTGTTTCAAGGCAAAACTTTCGAGAAATCTCTTCTTCGTTTTGAGTTCTTCAAATATCATGTCAATGAAGCTTTGGTGGTGGACAACCAAGAGCAGAAACAGATGAAGAACTTATTGGAAATGCTACAAGGCGAACTCTACGAAGAACGCCAAGACTGCAATCTGATAGAGAAGATTATCGAACTGCTGCTTGTTCTTTGCAACAAACTGTTTAACAAGCAATACAGTCTGCCTTTGGGAACAAAAAGAATCCATATCATAAGCAGAATGGAAAAAACGTTGGCTGACTATTATCAAAAAGAACAGCAACACCTATTAGGCGTGCCAACGGTAAAATACTGTGCCAAGCATTTATGTGTCGCTCCAAATTACCTGGGTGATTTGGTAAAGGAAGAAACTGGCGAAAACGCTCACATATATATCGCCAAGCATATAGTCAGACTATCCAAAGGAATGCTCATGTCGGGAAAATCTGTGACCGAGACATCTTATTCTTTAGGTTTTGATTATCCTTCACATTTCGGTCGTTTTTTCAAACGTATAGAAGGTATAACCCCAAGTGAATACATTAAGCGAATGAAAGTAAAATAGGCAGCGGTTCTTATCAGTTACAAGTCATTGTCAACGTACTTGTGAACTTTTGGAACCCTCTGCCCCTGTCGGCATTGGGACATATCCGCTTTCCTTTACGATTTTTTGCCCGGCTGTTGTTGTCAAGAATTCAAATAGTTTATAGGCTTGGGATGTTTTGTCTACATCAGAGCGCACGGCTGCATATATTTCTGATATGTAAGGGTATGTATTGTTTGAAATATTTTCTTTGTTAGGTTCTACCCCATTAATCCCTATGGATTTCGCCCAAGTCTCGTCTCGTGCCATAATACTATAATAGAAATAGGGAGTAAAAGCTATGCCGTTTTTGTCCATGCGCAAAGAAAAGAAAGGTCCAGCCATGCCATGTGTGATCATTTCCGGCCAATCAATCATTGTCAGGCCCTGCATAACCATAGTTTCCATTTTCTCTTGACTGCCTGAATTGGCATCTCTTATATAAGGATTGATCGTTGCCTCGTTTCCGCCAACTTCTTTCCAGTTTCTGACTTTGCCGGTATATATATCTTGTATCTGTGAAATGGTCAGATTGGTTACAGGATTCTTTTCAGGGACAATAAATATGAAAGCATCACGGCCAATAGGGCGTTCAATCAATGACACTCCTTTGTTGTCGGCATAGGCTTTTTCATCTCTCGATATATTACGAGAGGCTATTATGAGCTGAACGTTGCCATCGATTAAGTTCGTGTATGAACCATGAGTCGTGCTACAATTCAATTTGCTGTCTAACAATCGCGCCTCTTCTTGCGAAATATCCGCATTATCATAGTCGATCTTACAATACCATATTTGATCCAAAACAGCATGATTCCACCAAGTATAAGACAATCCCAATACTTTTGCCGCCAAGATGACACTTAGTGGCTGGGTGGATGTTGAACAATCTATCACAGGGAAGTCTTCTATAGTCATAACGGGAGTTTCCTCGTCTATGACATCATTTGACTCACAACTTACCACTGACATTGATATGGCAAGAAACAGAATTAATTGTTTTGCTTTTATCGACATTCCTTTCATATTCATATTCATTTCCATGTTCATTACAATAGCGAAGATTATATTATTGCTTTCCGTCGGGATTGGTCTCTTTCTCTACTTCAACGTCAATCCTTTCTATCTTAAAAATGACAGGCCGTGTGCCATCACTGCAACAAGCGATCATCATCTTTTCGTCATTTGTCCATCCCTTCATGATGCTGCCTCCTTGCAATGCGGCATACACATAACGACTGATCGCATCCCAGGCTTCCGAACAAAACCGGCCATCAAGCATATGCCAAAAGTCATCCCTGCTGCCATTGCGTTCGAGAAGGAACTCATCACCCGGTTTGAAACAAGGACAAGGCCCGCTATTTGGATCTGCCAAATATTTTTCTTGATAATCCTTATAGCACTTGCATTCAAGGACAGTAATCTTACATTTATGTTCTATAGCCATGATTTATTATTGAGTAAAATATAACTCACTTTTTTGTTTGTAAAGATACAGCGACTTATCGAGAGGTACAAATTTATTTTCTTCAACAGATTTGGGGGAAATTCAGTTAGTAAGCACTATCTTTGCACTTTGTAAGCGAGGGATATCCTTTGTTATCTCCCGCATGAACGGAATACCATTAATAAATCGACGATATGATTCTATTCTTTCAATCTCCAACAAAGACGGTGTTAGCTGTGGAGGCTGCACACGCTTTCTCTCCTGAAGATGTAGAAAAATTAGTTTGGGCTTTTAGCGAGGCAAAACCTCTCCAAGCTGAAACATTGGAAGGCTGGTATGTTGGTCCACGCCGGGAAATGATCACCCCGTGGAGTACGAATGCCGTGGAAATCACCCAGAACATGGGACTCACCGGAATCTCACGTATCGAGGAATACTTCCCCGTTTCTTCCGGCGAAGCAGAACATGACCCGATGTTGCAGCGTATCTACAACGGTCTGAACCAGGACATCTTCACGATCAGCAAACAACCGGACCCGATTGTTTATATCGAGGATATCGAAGCCTACAACAAACAAGAAGGACTGGCATTGAGCGATGAAGAAGTAGCCTACCTCAACGAAGTAAGCCAGAAGCTGGAACGCAGGCTGACCGACAGCGAAGTGTATGGCTTTGCACAGGTGAACTCGGAACACTGCCGTCACAAAATCTTCGGCGGTACATTCATTATCGACGGAGAAGAGAAAGAAAGTTCTCTCTTTAACCTGATCAAGAAGACATCGGCGGAAAACCCGAACAAATTGGTTTCCGCCTACAAAGATAACGTGGCTTTCAACGAAGGCCCGGTAATCGAACAGTTTGCCCCGGCAAGCGGCGACAAACCTGATTTCTATGAAGTAAAAGAAATCAAATCGGTTATCTCGCTGAAAGCAGAAACCCATAACTTCCCGACAACGGTCGAACCGTTCAACGGTGCGGCTACCGGATCGGGAGGTGAAATCCGCGACCGTCTGGGCGGTGGAAAATCCTCTCTGCCGATTGCCGGAACAGCCGTTTACATGACATCTTATCCGCGTACGGAAGGTGCACGTGAATGGGAAAAGATACTCGATCCGCGCCCTTGGCTGTATCAGACTCCGGAACAAATCCTGATCAAAGCCTCCAACGGTGCATCCGATTTCGGTAACAAGTTCGGACAGCCGCTGATCTGCGGTTCGGTCCTGACATTCGAACACGAAGAGAACAAGAAGAAATATGCTTATGACAAGGTGATCATGCTGGCCGGCGGTGTCGGTTATGCCAATATGCGCGATGCCTTGAAGGGCAATCCCGAACCAGGCGAAAAAGTAGTCCTGTTAGGGGGTGACAACTACCGCATCGGCATGGGCGGCGGCGCTGTCTCTTCCGTAAACACGGGCCAATATACCAGCGGTATCGAGCTGAACGCCGTACAGCGTGCCAACCCGGAAATGCAGAAACGTGTTTCCAACGTGATCCGTGCGATTGCCGAATCGGACAACAACCCGGTCATCTCCATCCACGACCACGGTGCTGGCGGTCACTTGAACTGCCTCTCCGAATTGGTGGAAGCGACCGGCGGGCATATCGACATGAGCCAGCTGCCTGTCGGCGACCCGACACTCTCCGCCAAGGAAATCGTGGGCAACGAAAGCCAGGAACGTATGGGCTTGTTGATGAAGGAAGAAGATGTTGCTCGCGTAAAACGTATTGCCGACCGCGAACGCTCACCGATGTATGTGGTGGGAGAAACGACCAATGACATGAAGTTCGTCTTCGAACAGGCCGACGGCGTGAAACCGATCGACATCAAGCTGGAATATATGTTCGGCAAACCGCCAAGAACGATCATGAAGGATCATACGGTCGAAGAGACATACGCTCCGGTCGTTTATAAAGAATCCGAACTGCATCACTATCTGGAAAACGTGCTTCAGTTGGAAGCCGTTGCATGCAAGGACTGGTTGACCAACAAGGTAGACCGTTCGGTGACAGGCAAGGTTGCACGCCAGCAGTGCCAAGGTGAATTGCAGTTGCCGTTGAGCGACTTGGGTGCAGTAGCTTTGGATTACCGTGGAAAAGCGGGTATCGCTACTTCCATCGGCCATGCTCCGCAGGTGGCGATGATCGACCCGGCAGCCGGTTCTGTCATGGCGATTGCCGAATCATTGACAAATATTGTTTTCGCTCCGTTGTCCGATAAGTTGTCGGGCGTATCTTTGAGTGCCAACTGGATGTGGCCGTGCCGCAACGAAGGCGAGGATGCCCGTCTGTACAAGGCAGTCCAGGCTGCTTCAGATTTTGCTTGCGCATTGGGTATCAATATCCCGACCGGCAAAGACTCCCTGTCCATGACACAGAAATACGGCGACGATAAGGTGCTTGCTCCGGGTACGGTGATTATTTCCGCCGGTGCGGAAGTCAGCGACATCCGCAAGATCGTTTCTCCGGTATTGGCTCACGAAAAGAATTCTTACATATATTATATAGACTTCTCGTTCGACACGATGAAGTTGGGCGGTTCCGCTCTTGCACAAGTTCTGAACAAATTGGGCAACGAAGTGCCGACGGTTAAAGACAGCGAATACTTTGCCGACGCATTCAACGCCGTGCAGGACGCTATCGAAAAAGGCCTGGTTCTCGCCGGACACGACATTTCAGCCGGTGGTATGATCACGGCATTGCTCGAAATGTGTTTCGCCAACGTGGAAGGCGGCCTGGAAGTGAACCTCGACAAATTGTCGGAACAGGACATTGTCAAGATTCTGTTCGCCGAAAACCCGGGTATCCTGGTTCAGGTGAAAGACAAGAAAGCATTCGAAAAGCTGATGGAAGATGCAGGCGTAGGTTTTGCCATTATTGCCAAGCCGACTTCCGAACGTCACATTCTGGTGTCCAAAGAAGGCATCCAGTACCACTTCGGCATCGACTACATGCGCGACGTATGGTACGAATCGTCCTATAAACTGGACATCAAGCAGAGCGGTAACGTATGCGCAGGCAACCGTTTCGAGAACTACAAGATGCAGCCGCTGGAATTCAAGTATCCGAAAAACTTCACCGGCAAACTGTCTTCTTACGGCCTGACTGCCGACCGCAAAGGAAAGAGCGGAATCCGTGCTGCTGTAATCCGTGAAAAAGGTTGCCAGTGCGAACGTGAAACGTCTTATGCACTGTATCTGGCAGGTTTTGATGTGAAAGATGTCCACATGACCGATTTGGCATCCGGACGCGAAACACTGGAAGATGTAAACATGATCGTATTCTGCGGCGGTTTCTCCAACTCCGACGTTTTGGGCTCTGCCAAAGGATGGGCCGGCGGTTTCTTATTCAACGAGAAAGCCAAGAAGGCGCTGGACAATTTCTATGCACGTCCCGACACTTTGAGCCTGGGTATCTGCAACGGTTGCCAGTTGATGGCTGAACTGGGCGTGGTTTATCCGGAACATGAAAAGAAACACAAGATGTTGCACAACGATTCGCATAAGTTCGAATCGAACTTCATCTCGGTCGAGATACCGAAAAACCATTCCGTCATGTTCGGTTCATTAAGCGGATCCAAATTAGGAATCTGGGTGGCTCACGGCGAAGGCAAGTTCTCTTTCCCGTATGAAGAAAAAGAATACCATATCGCACTTAAATACAACTACGAAGGCTATCCTGCCAACCCGAACGGTTCGCCTTGGTCGGTTGCCGGTGTCTGCTCGCACGACGGACGCCACCTGGCAATGATGCCTCACTTGGAACGAGCCCTGTTCCCGTGGCAGTGCGGTTACTACCCTGAAGATCGTAAGAACAGTGACGAAGTCACTCCGTGGATCGAAGCTTTCGTGAATGCACGAAAGTGGATAGAAGAGCATAAGAAATAATAAATTGATAGGAAGTTGCGTTATAATAGCATAGCGCAACTTTTTAGTCATGAAAAGTTTATCTATTATTCATTTTAATATTATCCATTATGAAAAAGATTGCTTTATTATTGTTGATGTTCGTGGCGTTTCAGGCCAGTGCACAAGAGTTCCATTTCTTACCGAAGATCGGTTTGAACCTCGCTAATATGACAAATACCGAGGGAAGCATGAAACCGGGACTGAACGTCGGTTTTGCCGCCGAGTTTCCAATCAATCCGCAGTTTGCCATAGAACCGGGCATTTACTACTCCATGCAAGGTGTGAAAGAATCAGAGAGCGGTGTCTCCGGTAAAATCAAAAACGATTACATAAACATTCCTATCTATGCAAAAGCTTACCTTTACAAAGGTTTTTATGCATTTGCAGGACCTCAGTTCGGTTTCTTGGCCCGTTCCAAAGCGAGTGCCTCTTATAATGGGGCCGATCTCTCGGTCGATTCGAAAGATGCATTCAAAACTTTTGACTTTGCATTAGGTATCGGTGTCGGCTATCAATTCGATTTAGGTTTGCTGGTCTCGATGAACTACAATATAGGGCTCACCAATACCCTATCCGACGGTGACATCAAACTGAATGGCAACTCCATAAATTGGGGTGGGGAGAAATCCCGTAACGGTGTCCTGCAGATCAACCTCGGTTGGAGATTCTGAAAACATCTGCCTGCCGGAACAAAAACCGGCAGGCATTCGCAATTAATCCCTATCTTTGCGACTTAAACATAAACAAGTACACAAATTCATGAAAAAGTCTCTACTTATCTTCGCTGCAGCTGGCCTCATAATGGGATTTAGCTCCTGTTCCCAAAAAGACATTCCGAACAATGCACCGGCATTGATCCCGCAACCCCAAGAAATGACGGTCGGGACGGACCATTTCAAACTGACTCGCCGGGCAGCTATCACACTCGACACTTCCAATCCGCAGTTAATGGGGATAGCACGTTACTTCAACAATAAGGTCGCACCTGCAACAGGTTTCGAAATCCCGGTTGAAAAACACGGCAACATCGAGTTCAAACTGACCGAAGATGCAGCTCTCGGTGCGGAAGGATACCGCCTGCAGGTAAAACATGGCAATATCGACATCACCGCCCATCAGCCGGCCGGAATCTTCTACGGAGTACAAACCTTATTGCAGATGCTCCCTCCCGAAATAAAAAGCAACCGGGAACAAAAAGGCACCGATTGGACAATTCCCTGTGCCGACATCACCGACAAGCCTCAGTTTGCCTGGCGCGGACTTATGCTGGATGTCAGCCGCCACTGGTTCACCAAAGAGGAAGTGAAAAAATACATCGACGAACTGGCGGAATATAAGATGAATGTGTTCCACTGGCATCTGACCGACGACCAGGGCTGGCGCCTGGAAATAAAATCCCTGCCGCGCCTGACGGAAGTTGGCGCCTGGCGTGCTCCGCGTGTCGGGCAATGGTGGCAGCGCGAGCCACAGCAACCGGGAGAAGAAGCTACTTACGGAGGTTTCTACACACAGGAAGATGTAAAAGAGGTGTTGGCTTATGCGGCAGAACGTTACGTGCGTGTCATACCGGAAATAGACGTGCCGGGGCACAGCCTGGCGGCACTCGTCGCCTACCCTGACCTGGCGTGTATGAAGGCGCCGTCGGCTGTCGGGGTCGGCAACAAGTTTTACGGTGAGGACGAAAATACGCTCTGTGTAGGCAAGGATATTACTTTCGAGTTTATGGACAAAGTCCTGACGGAAGTAGCCGACCTGTTCCCGGACGAATATGTCCATATCGGAGGCGACGAATGTTTCAAAGGTTTCTGGCATAAATGCCCGCGTTGCCAAGCTCGCATGAAAGCGGAAAACCTAAAGGACGAGAATGAATTGCAGAGCTACTTTATCCACCGTATGGAAAGCATCCTGAAAGAAAAAGGGAAAAAACTGATCGGTTGGGACGAGATTATCGACGGCGGACTGGCTCCCGATGCTACCGTCATGAGTTGGCGTGGGATGGAAGGCGGAATCAAATCGGCCAAAGCCGGTCATCATGTGATCATGACACCGGCCGAACATTGCTACATCGACCTTTGGCAAGGCGAACCGTCTGTCGAACCGGACACCTACTCTATGTGCCGCCTGAAAGATTCCTACAGTTTCAACCCGGTCCCCGATGGCGTGCCGGCCGAGATGATATTAGGAGGACAAGGCAACCTCTGGGCTGAATCCGTTCCCACTTTCCACCATGCCGAATATATGACCTGGCCACGCGGATGGGCACTTGCCGAAGTCCTCTGGACCGGACCGTCCAAGGCGGAATGGGATCGGTTCCTGCCGCGTGTCGAAAAGCATTTCGTTCGTGCGGACCAGGCACAGATCAACTACGCACGCAGCATGTATAACGCCATCGTCACTCCTTACTACGCCGAAGACGGTGCGTTGGAGATCAAACTGGACAGCGAACCGGGCAACCTCGACATCTATTATACATTCGATAACACGGATCCCGACAGTTTCACTCCGAAATACGAAACGCCGCTCCGGATTCCGAAAAATGCAACCTGGCTGCGTATCGTCACTTATCGGGACAACAAGCCGATCGGAAAAGTGATAACACTGACAATCAAAGAACTTGAAAAGCGTGCGGGAAACACGCGCCATGTCGTGGGCAATCTGTAACATAAATGTAACATATATGTCGTAGTCGCGAAACAGCATTCCTGTTTCTTTGCAAACAAAATTATAATCATAAACGACGATTTACAAAAATCAGGAATGAAATTAGGAAAGGTTATCGCGCTCGGCCTGCTGGCGCTGCTTCCACTTGCGATGAAGGCACAGGAAGCTCTGGAAATAGAGAAACTGAATGCACGTGTCGATTCGCTTTCGCAGGAGACGACAACATTGGACAAACTCGTCCAGAAGCTCAGCAAGTTCAAAGTGTCCGCCTATATCCAAGGACAATTTCAGTACGGCCAGGAAGATGCCACCCTGAAAGTTGGCGACAAGAACGAACATGAAGATAAAGGTTTCAACCGCTTCGGCATCCGCCGAGGACGGTTGAAATTCGAATATAACGACGGCCTCGGAACCGGTGCCGTACAGATCGAGGCCAACGACAAAGGTATCAGCTTCCGCGATCTGTATATCGGCCTCAAAGATCCTTGGACAAAACGCAGCCAACTGATGGCCGGCGTTTTCAACCGGCCTTTCGGATACGAGATCGGCTACTCGACAAGCGGTCTGGAATCTCCCGAACGCGCTACTATCATCCAATACTTCTTTCCGGACGAACGCGACTTAGGCGCCATGTTGACGCTCCGTGCCAAAGAGACAAGCCCGATCGGTTTTCTCCGTCTCGATGCCGGACTGTTTGCCGGCAACAGCATCAATCGCGAAACCGACAACCGCAAAGACTTCATCGGCCGCTTGGGAGCCGAAAAAGAAATAGGCAACTGGGGGAAATGGGGATTAGGCGCTTCCTACTACAACGGCGGCGTTTACAATCCGACCACCACGGCCTACGAACTTCAAGGCAAAAAATTCATCGCTATCGACAAAGGCAAAACCGGCACATACATGAAACGCGAGTACATCGGTCTGGATGCGCAGTTCTCGTTCAACAACAGTTGGGGAACGACAACCCTACGCGGTGAAGGACTGTTAGGAACACAACCCGGCATCGCCACCAGCAGCAAAAGCCCCAACACAGGCACACGTCCGGCCAACGAACCGGAAAACGCCCTGTTCAAACGCCCTTTCATCGGCTATTTTTTCTATTTGGTGCACGACATCGGCACCACTCCATTCTCCGCTGTCCTCAAATATGACGCCTACGACCCCAACACCAAGTTGAAAGGGAACGAGATCGGCGTTGAGAACAGCCTGACCTCCAAGACCGACCTCGCCCAAAGCACACTCGGCATCGGCGCCTTGTATCACTTCAACAAACATATCCGCGTACAAGCTTATTACGAATTCAACTTCAACGAAAAGAGCAACTTCGTAAAGGGATATGAGAAGGACAGGAAAGACGACGTTTTCACCCTGCGGCTGCAATATAAGTTTTAACACAAACGTAACATCCGTTTCACACGCTTGCAACACACGACTATTTACTTTGCATACAGAAAATTAATTCAAAAACAGAGTAATGAAAAAGACAATTGTTATGGCCGCAGTAGCAGCCTGTATGTTTGTATCGAATGTGTTTGCACAGAAAATCAAAGGAAGCGACACTTGCCTTCCCTTAAGCCAGACGGAAGCAGAAAACTTCATCAACAAAAATAAATCGGCCAAGATTACAGTGACAGGAGGCGGTTCCGGTGTCGGTATTTCAGCCTTGATGGAAGGGACGACCGACATTGCCATGTCATCCCGTAAGATGAAATTCGACGAAAAAGTCAAATTGCAGGAAGCGAAGAAAAACACCAAAGAAGTGGTGATCGCCTACGATGCGTTGGCGATAGTCGTACACCCGTCCAACAAAGTGTCCAACCTGACGCGTGAACAGCTGGAAGGCATTTTCACCGGAAAGATCAAAAACTGGAAAGAGGTGGGCGGCGCCGACATGAAGATCGTAGCCTATTCACGCGAAACATCTTCCGGAACATACGAGTTTTTCAAAGAAAGCGTCCTGAAGAACAAGAACTATATGAACGGTATCCTCAGCATGCCTGCAACGGGAGCCATCATCCAGTCTGTCAGCCAGACCAAAGGAGCGATCGGTTATGTCGGCTTGGCTTATGTCAACAAAGAAGTAAAACCGATCCATGTCTCTTACGACGCCGGTAAAACATTCACCGAGCCATCCTTCGAAAATGCAAAGAACAAGACATACCCAATCGTTCGCCCGCTATTCTATTACTACGATGTGAAGAACGAAGGGAAAGTGAAACCCTTTATCGATTATATCTTATCGGCAGAAGGACAGGCAACGGTAAAACAAGTCGGTTATATCCCTGTTAAATAAGTTCAATAATGAATCCTTGCAAGGCGGTTTTGATACCGCCTTTTTTGTTTCCCCCGATCACGATGCACAATTATTGTTTATTTGTGCAACAATAACAGTTAATTTTGCACATTCTCTGGTTTATTGTGCTACCTTTGCCGCATATATTTTTTACCTACATATTATATTTACATGAAGACATTAACAATTGGGGATCTGAAAGCCCGCATTCCAATCATCCAGGGTGGAATGGGCGTAGGAATCTCTCTGTCCGGCTTAGCCTCAGCCGTTGCAAATGAAGGTGGGATTGGCGTTATCTCCGCAGCCGGTCTCGGTCTCTTATACAAAAAACTTTCTCCCAATTACACCGAAGCCGGAAACCTGGGCCTTGCAGCCGAGATCCGGAAAGCCAGGGAAAAGGCCAAAGGTATTATCGGTGTGAACGTGATGGTTGCCCTTTCAGACTTCGCCGAACTGGTAAAAACCAGTATTGCGGAAAAGGTGGACATCATCTTCAGCGGTGCCGGACTTCCTCTGGACCTGCCGTCTTTCCTGAAGAAAGACAGCGTGACGAAGCTGGTCCCCATCGTTTCCAGCGCACGCGCCATCCGCATCATCTGCGAGAAATGGAAAAACAACTACGACTATCTTCCCGACGCTGTCGTGCTGGAAGGCCCGAAAGCCGGCGGTCACTTAGGATATAAGGAGAACCAATTGGAAGACGAACATTTCTCACTGGAAGAACTGCTGCCTCAGGTAGTGAAAGAAGTTTCCCACTTCGAAGAGAAATACAACAAGAGAATCCCGGTAATTGCGGCAGGAGGCATTTACACGGGTGAAGACATCAAACGCGTGATGGACCTGGGAGCATCGGGCGTTCAATTAGGAACCCGTTTCGTCGCCACTACCGAGTGCGACGCTTCCGACGCTTTCAAAGAAAGCTACATCAAAGCGGAAGAAAAGGACATCGAGATCATCAAGAGTCCGGTCGGCATGCCGGGACGAGCCATCCACAGCTCTTTCTTGCAGAAAGTAAAAGACGGCTTGAAACAACCGAAAGTTTGTCCTTTCAACTGCATCAAGACATGCGACATCTCACGAAGCCCCTATTGCATCGTAACCGCTTTGTATAACGCTTTCAAAGGGAACTTTGAAAACGGCTACGCCTTTGCAGGCAGCAATGCCTGGCGGACAACCCGCATCATGTCGGTGAAGGAAACGATCAGCGAGCTGATCAACGAGTGGAAACGTTCCGACCAACCGGCTCTTTCCTCCCAATAAAATAAAAGTTCCATCGGCACGGATTTTTTGTTTCCTGCCGATGGAACTTTTGTTTCACCCTAAGAAGAAAGTGAAAACATTTTCATTTATCCTCTTTTTTCTTCATCTTTATCTCAATTATGAATGCAATGACCAAACCCAAGCCTCCGAACAAAAGGACAGATGCGCCATAGGCTGAGCTGACAACATCGTATACATCATCAAAATCCAAAGAGCTGCGATTTGCCGCAATTATTAGATTACAGAAAAAGCCCACAAGTATCCCAAAACCAATACCCATCAACAGGCATCCCGTCTTTAAAGAATTAAACGAAAAACGAGGCAGGCAATACGAAGGGAAGCTCAACTTTTTCCCTAAATCAGAAATGTCCATTCTTTCGCTGATCTTCTCAATGATCAACAAACGTTCCTTACGGCGAACAAACAGTTCAAACAACGCATAAATACCTAAACAAATAAATCCGACAATCAACGGAGCTGTAATAAAATTCATCATAACTGTACTATTTTAAATGATTAATTAAATTCTTTGCTACTTTTGACGCTGTTCTTCCCGAAAGGTTACAGACCGGGAAGAAAAAAAATATTTTTTATTTTTGTCGATGCAAGTTGTAACCTATTCGCCCGGCTTGCGTCCATTATAATACGATGGAATTGTATACCGATACATATTATATACAAAGGATACAAGCGGGAGATACGGCATGCTTCGCCTGCCTTCTGGACAAATACAGCCGTCCTGTTCATTCGTTGATCTTGAAGGTGGTCAGAAACCGGGAAGATGCGGAGGAACTGGCGCAGGATGTGTTTATGAAGGTGTTCAAGAACCTCTCTTCGTTCAAAGGGGAATGCAGTTTCTCCACCTGGATCTACCGGATCGCCTACAACACGGCCATCTCGGAGACACGGAAAAAGAAACACGAATTTCTGGCGATCGAAGAATCGGTTATCAATAACGTATCGGAGCAAGATGTGGTCGAGGCGCTTGGCAGGACGGACGATTCCGACCGGATACAGATGCTCGATGCAGCTCTCGCCCAATTGCCGCCCGACGAGCGGGCGATCATCCTGCTCTTCTACATGAAAGAGAAAACGATCGACGAAGTGGCGACGATCACCGGGTTGACTTCTTCTAATATAAAAGTGAAACTACACCGCATACGAAAGAAATTGTTTGTTGTACTAAAAGGAATGGAGGAACAATAAAATGACCGAGAAGAACGATATATTGAAAGACCTGTTTAGCCGGATGCCGGAAGAGGAGCTTCCCGCTTCGTTCCGTGCCAACGTGATGAGGCAGATCATGGCCGAAGCCGAACGTCGACGCAAACTGGGCGAACGTTGGGGATGGATTGCCGTCATCACCGCCTCGCTGCTTATGATCGGCCTTGCGGCCGCCTCGTTCCTTTATATGGGCCTCCCAAAAATATCCGTACAGATACCCGACATGAGCATGCTGCCTTTCTATGCCCACATCGGGATACTTGCCCTCATCCTGTTAGGGGCCGATTACAAGTTCAGGCAAATATTCAAAAGGAGGCAAACGTCTCAGAAAGAAAAGATGTAAGTCGCGGTATTACAAGCCCCAAAGATTGTTTTTTCCATATAAAAAGTCTTGTAAGTCAGAAAAAAGCATTACCTTTGCCCCGATTTTTGAGAGATGACAACATAATGTCTAACTTACTAATTAAAGCAAACTTAAGTATTAACAATTAGAGAATGGAAAATTTAAAGAACATTCAGCCCATTGAAGATTTCAACTGGGATGCTCTTGAAAAGGGCGATTCTTACGGTCAGGTAAGCAAGGACGATCTTGTAAAAACGTATGACGAGACTTTGAACACAGTAAAGGACAAAGAAGTCGTTATGGGAACTGTAACTGCAATGAACAAACGTGAAGTTGTAGTAAACATCGGTTTCAAATCAGATGGCGTTGTGTCTATGGCGGAATTCCGTTACAACCCGGATCTGAAAATTGGTGACGAAGTAGAAGTTTACATCGAAAACCAGGAAGACAAAAAAGGACAGTTGATCCTGTCTCACAAGAAAGCACGCGCTACACGTTCTTGGGATCGTGTTAACGAAGCTCTTGAAAAAGACGAAATCATCAAAGGTTACATTAAATGTCGTACTAAGGGCGGTATGATCGTTGACGTATTCGGCATCGAAGCATTCTTGCCGGGTTCTCAGATCGACGTAAAACCGATCCGCGACTACGATGTATTTGTAGGTAAAACAATGGAATTCAAGATCGTTAAGATCAACCAGGAATTCAAGAACGTTGTTGTATCTCATAAAGCTCTTATCGAAGCTGAACTCGAACAGCAGAAGAAAGACATCATCTCCAAACTTGAAAAAGGCCAGGTACTGGAAGGTACGGTTAAGAACATCACCTCTTACGGTGTATTCATCGACCTGGGTGGCGTAGACGGTTTGATCCACATCACAGACCTGTCTTGGGGCCGCGTTTCTCATCCGGAAGAAATCGTTCAGCTGGATCAGAAGATCAACGTGGTTATCCTTGACTTCGACGATGAAAAGAAACGTATCGCTCTCGGCTTGAAGCAGCTGACTCCGCATCCTTGGGATGCTTTGGATCCGAACCTGAAAGTCGGTGACAAAGTAAAAGGTAAAGTTGTCGTTATGGCTGACTACGGTGCATTCATCGAAATCGCTCCGGGCGTAGAAGGTCTGATCCACGTTTCTGAAATGTCTTGGACACAGCACTTGCGTTCTGCTCAGGACTTCATGAAGGTAGGCGACGAAATCGAAGCTGTCATCCTGACTCTGGACCGCGACGAACGTAAGATGTCTTTAGGTATCAAACAGCTGAAAGCCGACCCATGGGAAGATATCGAATCTCGCTTCCCGGTAGGTTCTCGCCACATGGCTAAAGTTCGTAACTTCACTAACTTCGGCGTATTCGTAGAAATTGAAGAAGGCGTAGACGGTTTGATCCACATCTCTGACCTGTCTTGGACAAAGAAAATCAAACACCCGTCGGAATTCACTCAGATCGGTGCTGAAATCGAAGTTCAGGTTCTGGAAATCGACAAAGAAAACCGCCGTTTGAGCTTAGGCCACAAACAGCTGGAAGAAAATCCTTGGGATGTATTCGAAACAATCTTCACTGTAGGTTCTATCCACGAAGGAACAATCATCGAAGTGCTGGATAAGGGCGCTGTAATCTCTCTGCCTTACGGCGTAGAAGGTTTCGCAACTCCGAAACATCTGGTAAAAGAAGACGGTTCACAGGCTCAGGTAGACGAAAAACTGCCGTTCAAAGTGATCGAATTCAACAAGGAAGCTAAGAGAATCATCCTTTCTCACAGCCGTATCTTCGAAGATGAACAGAAAGGCGCTAAGAAAGAAGCCGGTGAAAAGAAATCATCTGCAAAACGCGGTGGCAAGAAAGAAGAAGAATCTGCAATGGTAACCGGTCCGGTTGAAAAGACTACACTGGGTGACATTGAAGAACTCGCTGCTCTGAAAGAAAAATTGGCCGGTAAATAATTACCGCCTTTTCAGATAAAAAGAAAAGGAGATGTCCACACGGATATCTCCTTTTTTATTGCTTGAAAAAAAGAATGGAGAGAGTTCTCTTAGTCCACCTCCTTGATCTCTTCTTCTACCCGTTCCTGTTCACCGTAATAGTTACAACTTTCACCAATGCCCAACAAAGCGTTTATCTCATGACGTTTGTCCAAGTCGGTAAAATAGGCGTCCACAACTTTATAAATATCGAATCCGTCCGTAGAACCAGCAGCCAGATTCAATGATTCTACCAATTTGCCTGTAGCTTTGCGAATTTCAGCTTTACTAATCAAATGAAATTCATTGTTGTGAATTAATTGACTCTTTCCCATGATGTTTGATTTTAAAGTTATACATGTTTTTCGTTAATAACCATTCCCGAAAACGGCAAGTTCAATCTCTCCGTTTCGTTTAACGCACTAAATATACAAACATCCTCGGATCTTTCAACCTTTCGGACCTTTTATTTTCAACAAACAGGAAAAATGAATCCGATCCCGGCTTCACGATATTCAATGGCGAACAAGAACAATCGATCCATAAAATAGAGAATAAGTCCAAATCTATTTGCTCATGTGAAAATTAATACTGAAATTTGTTCATAGCAAATATAAAAAATATGGGGACGAACGAAGACAACTACAATGTAACTATTCTGGTCGCAGAAGACGAGGAAAGCAATTTCCTGCTATTAAAAACCATTCTAAAAAGACACTGTAATGTGCTGCAAGCCAGAACAGGCTTGGAACTATTGAGGATTTTTGAAGAAAAAGGGGCGGACATGATTTTACTGGATATAAAAATGCCGGAAATGAATGGGATCGATGCTCTGAAAGAAATCAGAAAGAAAAACTCACAAATACCCGTTATCATGCAGTCTGCTTACGCTTTCGAGAACGATATGGAAGCTGCCCGTGCCGCTGGTAGCAACGGATTTATCACCAAACCCATCAATATTGTCGAACTGAAAAGAACCATTTCTAAATTTTTGCCACAAATCACCTGGTGAAAACCTTAGTTTCTGTATATTGTAAAAAAACATAATGGCCATAACTATTGTTACGGTTCTTATGTTTTTTCCTTTTAGCCCGATTCCTTAACAGCCATACCTTCTCCCGGATTTTTAGAGAAATCTTTTCCCTTTAATGATACGATCCACATTAAAATTCTTTAGAATTTATCCTTAAACAAAAAGCGACCTTTCCGGTTAAAGGCATGGGTGAAATTATTAGCGATATAATATAAACATGAACAGAAGTCAATTTATCGACATCCTGTCCAAGAGAACAGGATTAGACAAAAAGGATGTCAAACGGACAATCGATGAAATGCAAAAGCTAATTGTCCAGGAGATCAAAGAAGGTCAAAGAATCTGCCTGCATGGTTTCGGCTCATTCAAACCCCGTTTTCAATCCAGCCGTCCTGCACGTAACCTGAAAAACGGGACAACCGTACAACTGCCTCCCAGAACCATCATTCATTTCAAATGCGCTCCCCACCTGCTGGAGGAGGTAAACAAATAAAGAAATAAAAAAGAGGCTTACTTTTACAAGTAAGCCTCTTTTTTATTTGCTCAGCTATTGTCGGGGTGAGAAGATTCGAACTTCCGACCACACGCCCCCCAGACGCGTACTCTAACCGGGCTGAGCTACACCCCGCTTTTGTTTTACGGCTGCAAAGGTAAAAAGTTTTCGTTATATTCCAAAGCTTTCACGATAAAAATCCAGAGATTCGAGGATTTTCTCTTTGCTCACCTGCTGATTAATCCGGACATCGCCTACTTGAGAAAGCAGAGTAAAGTTAATGATTCCCGCTTCATTCTTCTTATCGTGTGTCATCAACTCGTATAAGGTATCATAATCCTTGCAATCGAACACGAAAGCCGGATAATACTCCTTCAAATAATAAACGACCTGGCTCAGTTTATCCATCGGAAAATCGCATACCTTATGAGACAGATACAATTCGCTGACAATACCGGCGGCAACGGCATGACCATGCAGCAAAGGGCGGTTCTTCTTAAAGGACAGGCTTTCGTAGGCATGGCCAATCGTATGGCCGAAGTTCAACGCCTTACGGATGCCATGTTCTTTCGGGTCTTCCTCCACGATACGTTCTTTTACGGCTACCGACTGGGCGACCATCTTGTTCAGAAAAGCATAATCGATTTTCGCATCAAGATCGAACAACAGGACGGAAGTATAAATATCCATTGAACTGATAAGCGCATGCTTGATCATTTCGGCATAACCGGAAAGCAAGTTGTCGCGATCGAGCGTACGCAGGAACTCACAATCGATAAAGACACATTCGGGGGGATAGAAAGAACCGATCTCGTTCTTCAAACCGTTGAAGTTTACTCCGGTCTTTCCTCCTACAGCCGCATCGACGGAGGCCATCAGGGTAGTCGGGATATTGACGGTCCGCAGCCCACGCTTGAAAGTCGCGCCTGCAAAGCCTCCCATATCGGTAATCATGCCACCACCCAGATTGACTAAAAGCGAGTTGCGGGAAGCTCCTTCATTCGACAGGTGAGACCAGATAGAAGCGACCTGTTCGATGTTTTTATGCGTATCGCCCGCCTGTACCGTAATGACCGGGGCATTCTGCAAGGCAGGAATATCTTTTATCAGCGGGTAACATTTTTCTTGCGTATTCGTATCGGTCAGGATAAAGAGTTTATCATAACTCAGTGAAGCAAAGAACGCCTGCAAATCGGCTTTGAGATCCTTGCTGATTACTACTTTTTGAGCGGCCATAATGTCCTTTTTTATTATAATCTTTACGACAAAGGTATTATATGTTATCCGATTATCAAAACAGGGGGGAAAAAATTTCCCCTGCAGGGACAATCATCTCATGCAGGGGAAACATCTCTTTTTTCTTATTTCAGGCCGGCCGCGTCCAAGATATGTTCGACGGCTTCGCCCAGTCCGGCCACATTCTTACCACCGGCTGTTGCAAAATGAGGCTGCCCGCCTCCGCCACCTTGTATCAGTTTGGCGGCTTCTTTCACCAGTTTGCCGGCATTCAAACCTTCGGCTACCAACGGTTCGCTCAGCATGACCATCAATGCACACTTCTCTCCGTCTTTGATTCCTGCCACAAAGAAGACCTTTTCGTCCGTATTGCTTTCGCCTTTGATCTGGAAAGCCAAATCCTTGATTGCATCAACATTGGCTTCACCACGGAACACAATAACTTTCACCCCGTTACGCTCAACAGCTTTAGCAATCAACTCTTTTTTCAACTGCTGGACTTTTTCTTTCAGATAATCGCCTACCTGCTTTTTCAGTTCGGCATTCTCTTCGATAGCCTTCTTGATGGTTTGAGACAGATTCGGCACATTATTGAACATCGCACGCAGTTCACGCAAAGAATCTTGCAACATGAAGGTGTAGTTTTCAGCCGCTTCGGCCGTTACCGCTTCAATACGGCGCACACCTGCCGCGATAGAACTTTCGCCAACCACACGCAGGGAACCGATCATGCCGGTTGCTGGGATATGCGTACCACCGCACAACTCGATAGAGTTGCCATATTTGACCACACGGACTTCATCACCATATTTTTCACCGAACAGAGCCATAGCACCCAATGCTTTCGCTTCGGCGATCGGCATATTGCGATGTTCTTCCAACGGATAGTTGGCACGGATCTTTTCGCTCACCAGCTTTTCCACCTTACGGATTTCCTCGTCCGTCACTTTCTGGAAATGGGAGAAGTCAAAACGCAGAGAGTCGGGAGATACATAAGAACCTTTCTGCTCGACATGTGTTCCTAAAACCTCACGCAACGCCTCGTGCAACAGGTGAGTGGCAGAGTGGTTGCATTCACACTGGATGCGCTTCTTCTCGTTGATCTTGGCAGTGAAAGTCGCCGTCACATCTTTCGGCAATTTAGTTACCAGATGGACAGGAAGGTTGTTTTCGCGTTTCGTATCGATCACATCGACCGTCTCGTCGTCGGCAATCAACCAGCCGGTATCGCCGACCTGTCCGCCCATCTCTGCATAGAACGGAGTCTGGTCCAGGACGATCTGATATAATACCTTATTCTTCTGCTTGATCTGGCGGTAACGCAGGATTTCGGCATCACATTCGAACAAGTCGTAACCAACGAAGTTCGATCCGCCTTCCTTCAGCACCACCCAGTCGCCGGTTTCGATAGCGGCAGCGTTGCGGGCACGGTCTTTCTGCTTCTGCATCTCGACGTTAAATTCGTCGATGTTGGCTTCCATACCGTTTTCACGAAGGATCAACTCGGTCAAATCCAACGGGAATCCGTACGTATCATAGAGTGTAAAGGCATCTACGCCGCTGATCATGTTCTTTCCGGCAGCCTTTGTTTCTTCCATCTTCTTATCCAGCAAACGTATACCGGTTTCCAACGTACGCAGGAAAGATTCTTCCTCTTCCTTGATCACCTTTTCGATCAGCGTCTTCTGCGCGATCAGTTCGGGATAAGCATCTCCCATTGTCTCGATCAACACGGGCAACAGCTTATACATAAAGGATTCCTTGCGATTCAGGAACGTATAGCCGTAACGGACGGCGCGACGCAGGATCCGGCGGATGACATAGCCAGCCTTTGCATTGGAAGGCAGCTGTCCGTCCGTGATCGCAAAAGCAATCGTACGGATATGGTCGGCGATTACGCGCATGGCCACATCCTGCTGTTTGTCCTTGCCGTAAGAAGTTCCTGCCATATCGGCAATCACTTTGATAATCGGCTGGAAAACATCCGTATCATAGTTGGATGTCTTACCCTGCAAAGCCATGCAGAGACGTTCGAATCCCATACCGGTATCGATCACACGGGCTGGCAGCGGTTCGAGCGAGCCGTCGGCCTTGCGGTTATATTGCATGAACACTAAGTTCCAGATTTCAATCACCTGCGGATGGTCTTTATTCACCATCTCCTGACCGGGGATAGCGGCACGTTCTTCTTCCGAACGGAGGTCGATATGGATTTCGGAGCAAGGACCGCAAGGACCCGTATCGCCCATCTCCCAGAAATTATCATGTTTGTTACCATTGATGATATGAGCTTTCGGCAGGAACTTTTCCCAATAGCCGGCAGCCTCGTCGTCACGAGAAAGGCCTTCGGCCGGACTTCCTTCGAACACGGTTGCATACAAACGGTCGGGGTTCAGTTTCAGCACTTCTACCAAGTATTCCCATGCCCAACCGATCGCTTCCTGTTTGAAATAGTCACCAAACGACCAGTTTCCCAACATCTCAAACATGGTGTGGTGGTACGTGTCGTGTCCTACCTCTTCCAGGTCGTTATGTTTGCCACTCACACGAAGACACTTTTGTGAATCCGCGACACGTGGATATTTACGGGGTACGTTTCCCAGGATTATATCTTTGAACTGGTTCATACCTGCATTGGTAAACATCAATGTAGGGTCGCCCTTCACAACCATTGGAGCAGAAGGCACAATCTGGTGCTGCTTGGAAGCGAAGAAGTCTTTAAATGATTCACGGATTTCTTTTGCTGTCAACATAATCTATTCTATATAGTCTCGTTAATATTCTGAAAAACAATTTGCAAAAGTACAGCAAATTATTATTTTTGCACGTATTCAAGCAAAAAAATATTTGATGAAACTATTTAAAAACAGAAAAACATATTACTTATATAACCCAAACACGCTCAGTTACGAACGTGTTTACCCTTCCGTCAAGGACCGCTTCTTCGGTGTGCTCCGCCACCTGAGCATCGGGATTGTGGTCGGAGCAGGTATTTTCTTTATCTTCTCACGCACGTTCGACTCGCCTGTCGAATCGCTTTTAAAGAAAGAGAACAAGCTGTTGCAGACGCAATACGAAGTGCTTTCGTTGCGCCTGAACACTGCGCTGGAAGTCCTGGATGACATACAGCAACGCGATGAAAACCTGTACCGGGCAATCTTCCAGGCGGAATCGATCCCCGAATCCGTCCGCAAATCCGGCTTCGGCGGGACCAACCGGTATGAACATCTGATGAGCCTGTCCAATTCGGAGCTGGTCGTTTCGACCACCCGCAAGATGGATATGCTGAGCAAACAGCTCTATATCCAATCCAACTCGCTGGACGAACTCATCACCTTGGGCAAGAACCAAGAAGAACGAAGCAAATGCATCCCCGCCATACAGCCGATTGCCAATAAGGACCTGAAACGCACGGCATCCGGCTATGGCGTACGTATCGACCCGATCTACCGTACTCCCCGCTTCCACTCCGGTATGGACTTTTCCGCCAAAGTGGGTACGGAAATCTATGCCACCGGCGACGGAGTCGTCACTTTTGCCGCATGGAAACAAGGATACGGAAACTGTCTGATGATCGACCACGGTCATGGTTTCCAGACACTTTACGGCCATATGAGCAAATACCGCGCACGCGTCGGCCAGAAAGTCAAGCGCGGAGAAGTGATCGGGGAAGTGGGCAACACCGGAAAATCCACCGGCCCGCACCTGCACTACGAGGTGATTGTCCGTGGCAAGTACGACAACCCGTCCAAATACTACTATATGGACCTGACTCCGGAAGAATACGACCGTATGATACAGATTGCGGAAAATCACGGCCAGGTTATGGATTAAACATTGTTTAATACGATGGCATTAAATAAAGATAAAAATCCAAAGCTCTATTTCTCCATCAGCGAGGTGGCACAAATGTTCGACGTCAACGAGTCTACCCTGCGTTTCTGGGAGAAAGAATTCGACCAGATCAACCCACGCAAGACCGGCAAAGGGACCCGCTCATACCGGAAAGAAGACATCGACGCCATACGTCTGGTCTACCACTTGGTGAAAGAAAGGGGAATGACACTGGCTGGCGCCCGGCAAAAGCTGAAAGAGAATCCGGAAACGACGATACGCCATGAAGAGATCGTAAACAGGTTGAAGCAGATCAAGGAAGAACTGCTCGCCATGAAAGATGCATTCGATGCTTTAGAAGCGTCCAAATAGCTTCTGCATACAAAAACGGCTTTAAAGAATTAGCTTGTTACGCCGGAAAATCGTACCTTCGCACTCAATTTATAAAAACAAGAGACATGGAAATTACGGGAAGAATCATCGCAGTACTGCCGGTTCAAGGCGGTATCAGCAAAAACGGAAACGAGTGGAAAAAGCAGGAATATGTCCTGGAAACACATGATCAATATCCGAAGAAAGTATGCTTCCAGATTTTCGGTGCAGACCGCATCGACCAGGCAGCCATACAGCCCGGAGAAGAACTTACAGTATATTTCGACATAGACAGCCGCGAATATCAAGGACGTTGGTTTACGAATATCAACGCCTGGAAAGTGGAACGTCCGACGGCCGCCGCTCCCCAGTCAGCACCGGGAGCCATGATTCCTGAAAACGCAGTACCGGCATCCGCCCCTGCAGCATCCGCTGTTCCGGATTTCGGCCCGGCCAATCCGATAGACGATCTGCCTTTCTAATATCTAATAAAGAAAGAGGTGGTGTGTCAAGCACGGGACAAGGCCGTTTTTCACACACCACCTTTTTCGGCTTAGTCTGCCACACGGGCCACAGACTGGATATTCTTTATCTTGGACAGGACTACGCACATCCGCTGGATATCCTCCACATCGTGCACTTTCATCTTCACTTTTCCTTCGAACACACCGTCTTTCGCCTCGATCAGCAGGCGGATGATATTGACATTGAAATCGTCGGAAATCGTACGGGTAATCGTATTCAAAACCCCAATCGAGTCAATACCCTTAATCTCAAGCGTTGCCTCGAACGAAGAATGATGGCTGCTCCATTCCGTATTCAGGATACGTTCACCAAAACTGCTTTTCAAGCGCATGGCTATCGGGCAGGAACGTTTGTGGACTACCACGTTGCCATCGTCGTTGATAAAGCCTAACGACTCGTCACCCGGAATCGGTTTACAGCAATCGGCAATGACATAATTGCGTTCAAAAGCCTCCTCTTTCAGGATATAAGGTTTCTTCTTGTCATATTTCGGTTTCTCTTTCGGCTGTTCTTCCTCTTCTCTCTTTCCGGATGTTGCTTTCGTTGCCACGCGGAGCGCCTGCTTGACATATTTAAAGAGGACATTGTCCGTTTTCTCTTTCAACAGTTTATGGATATTTTCCGGCAGGATCACATCTCCTTTCTCTACCGCATAGTAGAATTCTTCCCGTTTGGAGAAACCGTAATACATGCACAACTTGTCGATATTGGATGTGTTGGCCTCCAAATTATTACGCTTGAAAGCATCGATCACTTTAATCTCACCTTCTTTGGCAGCCTCTTTACGGACCTTTTTCAGGTAAGCATCGATTCTTGCACGCGCCCTTGCCGTCGTGACGAAATTCAACCATTCCGGCTGCGGGTTCTGCGAACGGGAGGTCAGGATCTCCACCTGGTCGCCACTTGCCAACTGATGGCTGAGCGGCACCAAACGATGGTTGACTTTCGCACCGATACATTTGTTTCCGATGTCCGAGTGAAGGGCATATCCGAAATCCAGAGCCGTAGCTCCTTGAGGCAAAGTCTTGATATCGCCTTTCGGAGTAAAGACAAATATCTCGGAGGTAAAAAGATTCAGTTTGATCGTGTCGAGGAAGTCCAAAGCATTCGGATCCGGGCTTTCCAGTATCTCGGTGATGGTCTGCAACCATTTGTCGAGCTCCGTATCCTCCTCTATGTTATGCTCCTTATATTTCCAATGGGCAGCAAAGCCCTTCTCGGCGATCTCGTCCATTCGGCGGCTGCGGATCTGTATCTCCACCCATTGCCCGTCAGGTCCCATCACGGTCAGGTGCAACGCCTGGTACCCGTTGGCTTTCGGACGGCTCACCCAGTCGCGGATACGGTCCGGACGGATACGGTAGATATCCGTGATGGCGGAATAGATATCCCAACACTGGTTCTTCTCGTCCACCCCCGGCAGCGGGTCGAAGATGATACGGACGGCGTATATATCGTATATGTCTTCAAAACTGACCCCTTTGCTCTCCATCTTGTTCCAAATGGAATAGGCGGATTTCACACGGGCACGCATTTCGTAGTGGAGCCCCATCTCCTTCAACTTCTTGTCTACCGGCACGGCAAAATGCTCGAACAAGGTGTTACGGGCTGCTTCCGTAGATTTCAGTTTCAGGTTGATAAAGGCATATTCCTGCGGATGTTCATACTTGAAGCTCAGGTCTTCCAATTCCGTCTTGATGGAGAAAAGCCCCAGACGGTGTGCCAGAGGGGCATAGAGGTAAAGCGTCTCACCGGCTATCTTGAATTGCTTTGCGGGCAACATAGAGCCCAGCGTGCGCATGTTATGGAGACGGTCGGCAATCTTGATCAGGATTACCCGAATATCATCACTCATCGTCAGCAGCAACTTACGGAAATTCTCTGCCTGCGCCGATGCCTGTTCACCGAATATACCGCCGGATATCTTCGTCAGGCCGTCCACGATCTGGGCGATCTTCTCGCCGAACATATCCTTTATATCTTCCACCGTGTACTCGGTGTCCTCCACCACATCGTGCAACAGAGCCGAACAAATAGATGTGGACCCCAGTCCCATCTCGCGGCAAACAATACGTGCCACGGCTATCGGGTGCATGATGTAAGGCTCGCCCGAACGACGTTTCACACCGGCATGTGCCTGGTTGGCAAAGTTAAACGCTTTGGTTATGCGCTCCACCTTACGCCGGTGATTTGAATTAAGATAATCCTGCAGCAGCGCGTTGAAGCCATCCTGAATCATCTGCTCGTCGGCCGAGAGAGCGGGTTTCGCCTGCTGGTCCGGCTGCGTGTCTGCTGTGTCTTTTGTATCATTTATGTCGCTCATATCGAATGCCCTCCCGTATTTTAAAACGTGTATGTAGGCAAATATATGGAAATATTTGCTTATATATCCCCGAAAGCGACAGAAAAAGTTAGACGACCGGTATTTTCAGGACTTGTCCCGGCCGGATATCGGCATTTGTCAGCCCGTTGGCTTTCTGCAAGTCTTCTGTCGATACACCCGGATACTTCTTGGCAATGGAGTAAAGGGAATCACCGGACTGCACTTTATAAGTCTGGCTTTTGCCTGAAACGCGAGCCGTCTGGTTGCTTCCGGTAGCGACAGGAGTCGCCTTCTGCCCTGTTTTAGCAGTCTCCGCTTTCTTAGCCTTAGTTGAAGCAAAAGCGACACCTCCGTTATCGACATGCAGATGCAGGCGGCGGCCTTTGGCAACGCGGTTGGAACTGAGCCCGTTCCATTTACGGATATCCTTCGGAGTAACGCCATAGCGGTTTGCGATGGTATAGATATTCTCACCGGAGGCTACCACATGGGTTATTTTCTCAAGCGTGAGATTCTTGGATCCGTCAGCGGCGTTGACCGGCACGCAATCGGCCAGCAACTCTTCTATACGATGCGTGTAGACCGAATCTTCCTTGTCGACAAACGAATAGGTCTGCGAGGCTGGAAGCTTCAACACGGAAGGTTCCGTATTCCCCGGAATGATGTCGCGTTTATATTGCGGGTTGAGGGCGCGAAGCTGTTCGATGTCGATCCCCAGCACATCGGAAACCTGCTGCAAGTGAAGCATGCTTTTCACCATAACCGTATCGGTCGCCAACGGCAGACTGGTCTGCATCGGGCAGATATTATGTTCACAATAATAGTTCATGATGTAATTGGCGGCGATAAACAGCGGCACATACGAACGGGTTTCGCGGGGCAAGTAGCGGAAGATCTCCCAGAAGTCAGTCTTTCCTCCTGAACGGCGTATCGCTTTGTTCACATTGCCCGGACCGCAGTTATAGGAAGCCAGCACCAGGTTCCAGTCGCCATAGATGGCATACATATCTTCGAAATACTTACAGGCGGCCTCGGTCGCCTTTTCCGGATCACGCCGCTCGTCCAACAGACTGTTGATCTCCAGACCATATATCTTGCCGGTCGGAAGCATGAACTGCCACAACCCGCAAGCGCCCACACGGGAAAGGGCTACCGGATTCAGGGCACTTTCGACAACGGCCAGATACTTCAACTCCAAAGGCAGGTTATGTTTGTCGAGCACCTGTTCGATAATGGGAAAATAGAAATCCGCCATTCCCAACATATAGCGTACCAGGTCACGCTTGCGTCCTGCATACAGGTCGATGCAGTCCCTCACCACCTCGTTATAAGGCAAATGGATCACACTCGGAAGACGCTCCAAGCGTTCTTCATAAACAGAATCGGAGAAATAGACATTCTCCACATCATCGTGGCAATACTCATCCACCTTCGAGAAGTATTGCACATGCCAGGAATGGAGCAAACTATCCACGTTTGCATCGAGGCTTTCAGGTATCAAGCCCACCACGTCAGACAACGAGTCTGTCGATAATGTCGAATACTGCGGTTCACCCGCTATAGGTTCCTGTGCACGGGAAACCTGCATCAGGCAAAACAGGCAGAACAGGATAAGTAGATTTTTATTCATGATGTCAGAACTTAAAACTGCAATTCAATCCATACGAACCCGGCGTATAGCGGGTCTTCGGGGTCACCTCCGGCGACCAGTGCATACTCAGGTCCGGAGAAATGTCGAAGTCGAACAGCTGGGCATCCACATACGCGTCGATAATACTGATCGCATACACCCCGACCGTAATGATAATACTCAAATCCCTGTAACGGCGGAAGTAGTCTTTCCGGCGCTTCAGGTTTTCCTGAAACTGGCTGTTCGAAACATAAGTACTTTCTTCTCCGTTCCTGACAAAGATCGTCCAACTCTCCTGCCAGGGCCCTTCATACTTTTGTCCTTCTTTCTCTGCCACCAGCACCTTTTGATAGTCTGCCATGATATCGAAGTAGGCGGTCGAATAGTCCTTATAGTTCTTATTGTTCCAGGTGATGGCATACATACAGCCCATAAAGGCCCCGTATACCAGCGGGAGCTTCCAATACTTTCTGTTATATATCTGTCCCAGACCCGGCACCAACGCATAAAGCAGCGCTTTGTTCGGATCGGGTTTGAATTCCTTCAGCTTCACTTTCGGCTGCGGAAGCGAGTCGGCAGCCGAAAGCACCGCCATGACGGCCGAATCGGGAGGCATCACCGTGTCCTGCCTTGCCGTCATCGCCCCCTGCGCATAGCCGGACCATACCGAGCCGCACAGCAGGACTATTATCCATAAAATCGCTCTCCCGTTTCTCATTTCAACTTATCCAACAAGCCGATCAGTTTCTCCAATTCATCTTCTGATGCGAAGGGGATCGTTATTCTACCTTTACCTTTTTCGTTGCATACCAGTTGCACCTTGGTTTTAAAGAAACTGGACAGATGATCCCTCAGCAAGTTGAATTCCTCCGGAAGCCTCGGTTTCCGCTGGGCGGGCTTTTCCTTTTTCGCCTGTTCGAGTGTTGCCGCATCCACTCCGCCACGTACTATTTCTTCGACGTTACGGACGGACAGGCCTTCCGCCAGGATTTGTTCGTAAAGCGCCAACTGCACTTCCGGATCCTCGACCGGAAGCAGTGCACGCGCGTGCCCCATGTCGATCTTCTTATCTTTCAGTCCCACCTGTATCTCGGCCGGCAGTTTCAAGAGGCGCAGGTAATTGGCAATCGTCGCCCGCTTCTTGCCGACACGTTCGCTCAGCTTCTCCTGCGTCAGGCCGTAGCTGTCGATCAGCTTCTGATAAGCCAATGCTATTTCTATCGAATTCAGGTCTTCACGTTGGATGTTCTCGATCAGAGCCATCTCGACGACATTCTCGTCCGCCGCGGTTTTGATATAGGCGGGGATACGTTCCAATCCCGCCATCAGGGAGGCACGATACCGGCGTTCGCCGGAGATAATCATATATTTGTCCGTTCCCGTCTCTTTCAGCGTAATCGGCTGAATGACGCCCAATGAACGGATAGAGGTAGCCAGTTCTTCAAGCGTCTCTTCCTCAAAAACAGAACGGGGTTGATCCGGATTAGGCTGGATCTTACTCAGCTCTATTTCACTAATAGACGACGAACCGCCCGTTTTCAGGTCGTCCATCGTAATCAAAGCATCCAATCCGCGGCCAAGAGCCGATCTTTTCATTACCATAAGTCCTAAATCTATTTGTTTTTATCTATCAGCTCCTGTGCAAGCTGCATGTGATTAAGAGCACCTTTCGACTCGGCATCGTAAAGCAATACAGGTTTGCCGTAGCTGGAAGCTTCGCTCAATTTGACATTACGCTGAATAACGGTTGTGAAAACCAAATCCCGGAACGGACGTTTCACCTCCTCGTATATCTGGTTGGCCAGACGAAGACGCGAGTCGTACATGGTCAGCAGGAAGCCTTCGATTTCCAATGCGGGATTCAGCTTCGATTTGATAATCTTTATCGTATTCAACAATTTACTAATACCTTCCAACGCAAAATACTCACATTGCACGGGTATCATCACCGAATCGGCCGCCGTCAAGGCATTAACCGTGATCAGTCCCAAAGAGGGAGAACAGTCGATCAGGATATAATCGTATCGATCTTTCAACGGGACCAGCACTTGTTTCAATATCTGCTCCCGGTTCTCCATGTTCAGCATTTCAATCTCCGCTCCTACCAGGTCGATATGCGAAGGGATAATATCCAGCCCTTCCACTTCCGTATTGGTAATCGCGCCTTTCGGGTCGTCGCCGTTCACCAGGCATTCATAGATGGACAATTCCACACTGCGGATATCCACGCCCAGTCCCGACGAAGCGTTAGCCTGCGGATCCGCATCGACCACCAGCACTTTCTTCTCAAGTGCCGCCAACGACGCAGCCAGGTTAATCGTAGTGGTAGTCTTGCCTACCCCACCTTTCTGATTTGCTAAAGCGATAATCTTTCCCATACTTTGTCTATTTATTCGGAGGCAAAACTAAACATTAAAAACCTAACACAAATCAGTTTAAGCAAAACAATGCCCGTTTTGTTGAAAAGTCACCTTATCTGTTGATAACTTGCAAATATAAACAGAATATTTAATAACTTGTTTCAAATGAGCGCGATGGATGGTACTTTTTTAGGAATGATAACGAATCCTTGTCGTCCGGCACGACATAGCCAGCCGGAATTGCCTCAGCTAATGGCCGGATATTATTTTTTTGTTAATAACCCTTCATCGGGCCTGTAGAGTAAGAATGGACTTTCACCTGCTTATAATTTACATTTTGTTAACAACGGGAAGACTCAACAGTGGGGTTTATCCCCCAAACAGGTCGATTTCGGCTATTTCGGCAACAGAAACGGGTTGAGCGCAAATATCATGTATACAGTTGACTGACTTTCCTTTACGTGCATATTAAAGTACGCATGTACCTTAATATAAAAATCCGGAATTCAGCCTTGTGTCCGATTATTTTTCTGTTTGTAAGTTATTGGAGATAAAAAAGATAGGTATACGCTTCAAAATGACTGATGAAAACGTACGTTTAAATTCGCCATTTTTCAGCTACAAAAATACAACTACTTTTTAAACCTGCAATCCTTTCTTCCAATAAAATTTTCTTTTCTATATTCTTTCTTATCAATTAGATAGCTTAAACCGTACGAAAAACCACCTTTCCTATACAAACCCCCTAATTCCTCGAAAGAAAATGACTAAAAAAAACGTACGTTTTATCTCGTCATTATACAGGTATTTGGTTAACGCTTGTAAAACAAGGGTTTCTCCAAAAAGAAGACAATGAACATATAGATATACTATTTATTAATTAAACATTTTAGAATTATGAACAAAATTGTTTCTACTCTTGTGTGTGGAGCATTTGCTTTAGTTTCATTTTCTACCAATGCACAATATCTGAAGATTCAGACTGGTAGAGGTGAATTGGTAAAGAAAGGTGACTCCACTGTACTTGTTGCACAAAACGATCCAGCAACAATGACTGCTGCCTCTTTGTGGAAAGTGGATGTGGATTCTCGTGCGACTTCAGGTAACTTTGTTTACAAATTTACAAACAAAGCTACTAACACGACTTTGAAATTAAACGGTGAAGAATGGTTTGCCGTTGGTGACAAAGATGCCGTAAGACATCAGATGGATACATTAAACGTATCTACTCCGGTTGATTTCAAAAAATTGTTCACTGTAGAAGGTGGATTCACAATTGCTACTCGTGACAACAACTGGGGTACTTTCCCGAAGACTATCGTTCCTGACACTACGATCTATGCAGACAACGACTTGTCTTTGATTCTGGCTTTGCCGAACGACATGACTCACTGGATGTCTGTTGCAGAATTGAACCAATGTGCTAAATACATGGTTCCTTTGTTCGCACAAATGGAAGGTATCGAATTGGAAGACGCTGCTTATGAATTCGTATCAACAGCAGCTGATGCTCAAAGCACAGATACAATCTTCACAATCCAGTCCAAGACTTCCGACAAATTCTTGGCTGTAGATTCTACCAATGTAACAGAGAAATCAACTGTAAACGTAGGCGATCCTCGCCAGAATAAAGTGTTTGGTTTCAACGTAGCATTTGGTGCAGAATCTGCTTTCGATCATTTCGGTATCTTATTCAACCCGGTTAACGACAGTATCGCTGTCGCTGTTATGGATTCAGTTTTGGGTTGGGATGTCGTAAACAAAAAATTGGCTGAGAATGTAGTAAATGAAGGCGAAGCTGTTGCATGGTTGGGTAATGCCCGTTTCATCAACGACGAAGTTGAATATATCACAGTAGACAGCCTTTACAACCCGACAAACGGTATGCCTTATTGGACTCCTGCTCCTGCACAGATCGAACCGGGTCAGCCGTTGGCCGATGGCTTGTATATCCTGACTGCTAAGGATGGTAAGATTTGGGGTGTTCCGTTCGGTACAGTATGTGCAGTTGGTAGTGCAAACAATGGTAATGCACAGGCTGCTTATACAAACGAATACGTTCCTGAAAACCAGTGGATGATCACTTCTTCTTTCGAAGACGGTATCTATTCTTATAAAGCAACAAACCGTTTCTATGGTGGTAACTATAACATCAAGAAAGTAACTACTTGCGATGATACTTATTTCATTCTGAATTCAACTGATACTGTTGCCGTAAAAGCAATCGATGCTAACTATGGTTACAAAGTATTCGATGGTGACGAACTGGAATCTTCTTCTTTCACTTTAGGTTTGGTAAACAAATTGGGTGCTGAAGACGTATACATGGTTATGAACGAAGACTCTTCTTTGAACGTATTGAAGACTGACGCTCCGTTGGAATTCCGTGCTAAATTTGCAGACTCAAGAAACTTCAACTTGAATGAAGATGGTGAAAAGACATTCGCTACAGACACATTGGCAATGTATCACCTCTACACTCTGAACGCTGATGCCGACACATTGTGGATCGGTCTTATCGCAACTGAAAACAACAACAACATTACGTTGACTACAAAAGAAGACCAGCAGCTCCGTTGCTTCTACTTCAAGGCTGAAAACGAAGGTGAATACAAGATGTTGTTCAATACAAAAGGCATTGAAACAATCAATTGCAGCAACACTTCTGGTGGTTGGGCAGTACGTGTACACGAAAACGGCGGTACGACAACTTCTACACAGACTACAAACAATGATGTTTCTCTGTTCACTATCAACTACACATTGGACGACGCAGAATATGCACGTCTGGAAGCCGGTCACTATGTAATCGTTGACAACAGCAAGGGTACAGTTGACAGCGGTGACTTGTCTGAAAACGAAGTCCTGACTAAGAAAGAAAACATGGACGCTAAGTTCTTAAGCACCGGAGACAATCTGGGTAGCGTTGAAGCAATCGAAGAAAACTTCTCATTGTGGATCGACTCTGCATGTGTATCTGACGAACCGGGTCTGCGTCTGTTGCCGACTTACTACATCATGAAGGATGCTGCTATCGTAGCTGAAGGTGATTCTTTGGCAGGTGACTTCTTGACTAAGGATGGTTCTTACAAAGTTAACAACGACAGCTTGGTATTCGTAACTGGAAAAGCTAAGATCAACGACACAATGGCTAAGGCTCAGGCTGCTGACAACACATTCTTGTTCAAGCTCACTGACGTTGAAAACCAGTACACAATCCACCCGGCTAAGAACAGAAAAGCTCGTTTGGCTCAGATCAACGGTGTAGTTGTAATCTCAACAGACCAGGATGCTCTGCCTGTAGTAGTAACAAGAACTTCTGCAATCCCGACTTCTAACGAAAACGTAAAAGTTTCTAATGTTACTGTAGTAGCAGGTAAAGGCCAGTTGACTATCGCAGGCGCTGCCGGCAAGAAGGTTGTTATCTCTAACGTCTTAGGCCAGACAGTTGCTAACACAGTTATCGCTTCAGACAACGCAACAATCGCTGCTCCTGCCGGTGTAGTCGTTGTAGCTGTTGAAGGCGAAGAAGCTGTTAAAGCGATCGTTAAATGACAATTCTATTAATAACAAGTAGATAAAAACTTGATATTACCAAATAATCTTCGGTTACGCGGACTAATCATCCAATTACCCTGCGACAGGCGAACAAGTAACCAAGTTTAATATTAATAATACTAAAGTATATTGAATTTAAAATTCAAGTATCCTTTCTCCTGTGAAGGACGAAGGCATACAATCAATAAGGGAGAAAACGAAGCCGTTTTCTCCCTTATTTCGTTTTAGCCTTTTGGGAGAGTTCGTCTCTGAGCGAAAACACCATGATCCTATCTTGTTTCATGATAATAATAACAAGGCGATTGCCTCTTCCGGCAACGCCATAAAAGTTTCGACCGGTAAAAAAGTTTCAGCAAAAATTTTTCTTGAAACTAAAGTTTCATCCGAGGAAACTTTTGTTTCACCCGAGGAAACTTTTGTTTCGATACGAGAAAATAAGAAAGGATTCCCTTGTTGGGGGAATTATAAGGATGCCTTTTAATGGAGAGGGAGCTTAAACGAGCATTAACGGATGGACACCTTGCGGACCGTCTCGCCGATGCGGACGATATAGTATCCTTTGGCAATATCTACTGCATATTCGCCGGAGGGCTGCTTCATCGGTATTTCTTTCACCCGGATACCTACCACGCTGTAGATTTCGAGTTTGCTGCCGATCGGAGCGTTTTCAACAACGATCTTGTTGTCGTAGGCACTGATCTCTACAGAGTCCGGTTCTTTGTCTTTGGCAACGGCCGTCCCGGACACAGTCGTATTCGCCTGCTGTGCTATCACCTCAAGCGGACAACCGGCCCATACAGCCAGCAACAAAACAGATGTAATCAATGCCTTCATATTCCAAACCCTAAGATTGCACAAAAGTAGAAATATTTTTTTTGATAATGCAGAAAGTTCTGTTTTATTAATGATTAAATCGTTTTTTAAGCCGCTTTGTGCTTTGCCGGCAATCCCAGACATGCGTGAAATAAATGGCCTTATAAGGCAGCGACGCAGAGGAGATCGCCGAGAGGCACCCGGCAAATCGTAAAGCTATGCTTTAGCCGGCCTAAAGCTATGGGTTACGAGTGCTAAAGCATAGGGTTAAGATTTACCAATTAGACCGTTATCACCATCCCCTCATTTCCCAATATCGTGCCGGGAAATACAGCTTCGGCTTCCCGGTGAAGTTCGGACAGGTCTTCGTAGCGGGCGGAATAATGACCGATAACAAGGCGTTTCACCCGGGCATCGCGAGCTATCTCCGCCGCCTGCCGGGCGGTGGAATGGAAGGTTTCTTTGGCACGGGCGAGATCACACTCGGCAAAAGTCGCTTCGTGATAGAGCAGGTCCACCCCTTCGATGATCGGAATGATCGAACGGTTATAGGCCGTATCGGAACAGAACGCATAGCGCTTGGGCGGGGCGGCAGGACGCGTCAGGCGGGAATTGGGGACCACCTCGCCTTCGGGCGTAACATAATCCAGCCCCTGTTTGATGTCTTTCATGCAACGGACGGGAACCTGATAGAAATCCGTCATTTCGCGGATGATATGCGCCTCCTTCGGCTTTTCGGCAAAGAGGTAGCCGCAAGTAGGAATCCGGTGTTTCAACGGGATGGAATAGACCGACAACGACCGGTCTTCCATCACCAACGAATGGCTGCGGGTGTCGACAGGATTGAAACGGACCTCGAACTCCATCCCCCGGCAAAACAAATCCATCACCGGGCGCAAGTAGCTCTCGACCTCTTTCGGACCGTGCACGACCAGCTCGCCGGTACGCCCCAACATGCCGAGCGTGGAGATCAGCCCCGGCAAACCGAAGCAATGATCGCCATGCAGATGCGAAATGAAAATATGGGCGAGACGGCCGAAGCGGACACGCATCCTGCGCATCTGAACCTGGGTACCTTCCCCACAATCAATCATATATAATTTGTCCCGTAAATCCACTACCTGCGAAGTCGCCAGATGCCGCGTGGTAGGTAACGCCGAACCGCATCCCAATATGTTTATGTTAAATTCTGCCATAAGGTTCATCGGATAATTCGGGTGTAAAGATAATACAAAAGCATTGGCGTACTGTGAAAAATAACAAAAAAAACAGGAAGATTGTTCCACGGATGGCAGGTATTCCATATATTTGTTTGCTATCCTTATGGTAGCTATTCAGAGTCAGAAGAAAAGACTTAAGATATTTTCATCTAAGCCTTAACTAACTTTTTCTTTTTGTTTAAAACGGTTAAATGTAGAAACGGCCAAGCGTGAGCTTCGCCGTTTCCTTTGTTTTTAATACGCATGTGTGCCTTTCTCTTTCATTTCTTCCGCATCTATCTTCCTTAGATCCAACGCACGCCAGGCATAGAAAATATAGCCTAAGACGAAAGGAACGAGGATGGAGACAATGCTCATCACTTCCAGGGTGAACGGGCTGGAGCAACTGTTCGCGATCGTCAGCGAACTTTGCAGGTCGGCAACCGAAGGATAATAAGCCGTATGGTTCCAACCGGCACAAAGCAACAGCGCCAACACTGTGAGCACCGTACCGGTCCCACAGAACCAGATTCCCTTTCTCCACGTCCCCGACAAGGCCGTACGGACAATGCCATACAGGACACCGGCCACACCCACCGACAACACAACCGATACGGCCGGCATCTCGACCAGGTTCATGAAGTATTTATAGGGCTGCATATAGACCTCTTTTGTCGCCGGATCGACGGCAAACCCGTCGGCAAGCAACAGATGAACTAGGAAGACAAGGAAGAAAACAAGGAACAACGCCGTTTCGATCACCAAATGCTTGCGGCTACGTTTCGCGATCTCGGCATCGTCGATATTGTTGATGAAATAAAGCAAAGCCTGGATACGCGCCAGGAAAAACACGGCCAGCCCAAGGCATACGTTCCAGAACACCAAAGCGGCTTCAAGCCCGTGCCAGGGGTTCGCCCAAGAGGAAATCACCGGCATTGCGACATCGGTCAGCTGCCCTTTGTCGACAATGAACTCGGCTCCGTTAAAGAACGTACCGACGGCCGTCCCCAACAGGATAGGCCCCAAGATACCGTTCAACAGCAGAAACACCTGATATGTCTTTTTACCCAACAGGTTCCCTTTCTTCGACTGGTACTCGTAGGACACGGCCTGCAAGACAAAGCATGCCAGTATCAGCATCCACACCCAGTAGGCTCCGCCGAAGCTGGTCGAATAGAATAACGGGAAAGAGGCAAAGAACGCGCCTCCGAAAGTAACCAAGGTCGTAAAAGTAAACTCCCATTTACGTCCGGTCGAATTCAGCAACATCTTTTGTTGCAATTCGGTTTTGCCGATCGTGAAGAGCAAGGACTGCCCGCCTTGCACGAAAAGCAGGAAAACCAACAGAGCTCCTAACAAGGAAACGAGGAACCACCAGTAATGCTGTAAGAATATGTAGGTCATGATGATTATCATTTATGATTTATGATTTATGATTTATGATTTAAGAGAGGAAAGGAGGAAATTTATGATTTATGATTTATTATCGACGCATAAATCATAAATTATAAATCCTTCACCCTCTCTCCGGTCCTTTCTTGATGGCCTTCACCATAATGCCTATCTCGGCAACGAGCAGGACGGTAAAGAGCAGCAGGAAGAGAAAGAAGGTCGTCTGTACCGACGAAGTAGCCAGATCGGACACGGATGCGCCTGTCGGCAGGATGTCCTGGATGGCCCAAGGCTGACGTCCGACTTCAGCGACGATCCACCCCGCCTGTCCGGCTATGTAGGCCAGAGGAATCGTCCACAGGTTCGCCCATTGCAACCAGCGGGCATCGGCAAACTTGTTCTTTTTGCACCAGACCAAAGCAACGATGAACAACAGGATAAAATATCCGCCCAGGATCACCATGACGCGAAACGAATAGAAAGTGAGCCCGACAGGCGGAATCAAGTCGGCAGGATCTTTGATATACCCGTAACCGAAATAAGCGAAGTTCTCGTCCAACAGGGCACGGGCTTGCTCCGCAGCCACCCGGTCTTTATCCTTTACCGCCTTGCGATAGTCGGCAAGAGCCTGGATGGCAATCCGCCCTTTCCCTATCTTCTCGGCTGCAGAAAGGGCAACCGTCCCTTTGCCAGTTTTATAACCACCTTCGATCAGGTTGGCGATACCCGGAACATAAGCATCCGCATCACGCTCGGCAAGGAGGGACAGCAATTTCGGGATCTTGACATTGAAAAGGAAAGGATTTACATTATCCGTATAGCTTGTCTTGGCGGGGTTCAACAGTCCGATGGCGACCAACCCCGTCCCGTTACTCCCTTCGTACAAGCCTTCCATGGCGGCCAGCTTCATCGGTTGCTTTTGGGCTACCTGATAAGCGGAACCGTCACCCGTCCATACGATAAGTATGGATGCGGCAAGTCCGAAAACGGCACCGACCTTGATACTTTCGAGCGCGAACTTCGCCGCCCGCTTTTTCAACAGGAACCAACTGCTGATACCGATCACGAAGACGGCCCCCACGATCCACCCGGAGAGCACGGTATGGAAGAATTTGTTGATGGCGACAGGCGATAAGGCCACCGCCCAGAAATCGAACATCTCGTTTCGTACGGTATCCGGATTAAACCGCATCCCCACCGGATGTTGCATCCAGGCATTGGCAATCAAAATCCAGAGAGCAGAAAGAGTGGCCCCTATGATCGTCAGCCAGGTAGAAGCAAGGTGGAAACGCTTGCTGACCTTGTCCCAGCCGAAAAACATCACGGCAATAAAGGTCGCTTCCATAAAGAAAGCCAATATACCCTCGATAGCGAGAGGAGCGCCGAAGATGTCACCTACAAACCAACTGTAGTTAGACCAGTTCGTCCCGAATTCGAATTCGAGGATCAACCCGGTAGCAACACCGATGGCGAAATTAATGCCAAACAGTTTCATCCAGAACTGCGCTGTCTTTTTCCAAAATTCATCACCCGTTTTGTAATAGATGGTCTCCATGATGGCTTGTATGACGCCGAGTCCCAACGTGAGAGGGACGAACAGCCAGTGGTACATGGCTGTGAGAGCGAATTGCGCTCTTGACCAGTCTATCAAAGATGTGTCAATGCTTGCGATCATAATTATATAATTTAAGGAGTAATTGCTCTGCCCGTCAATTCATTCGAAACGTGTTCTTCCTTCGCAGACTCTCCAGCAAACTTTCCTAAATAATTAGGAAAGAAAAACAGTTTTAAGATAAAAAACATAATGAAAAGTTTGACCAATATAATCAGCCATAACGTTTTACCCAGTTGCATTTCGCGAAATCCTTCCAGATAAAAACTCCATATCCGTATGTATATAGGCTCCCTTTTCATATCTGTACCATACTTAAATAACAAGAGATCGGATGAATTGGTTTTCTTCTTTTACAAAGATAGAGGAATACGCTAAAATGTTTCCCCTAAAAGCATAGATATTATTTATGAAAAAATAGATCTTATCTATTACTTCTGTTAAAAAAAACTATTTTAACAAAGAAAGCCTATAAGGAAGCCTTGCTGTTATTCTCGCTTTGGCTATATTTGCGTCAGTTTGTATTTTTATAAACGAAAAAATTACATCGAAATATTATAATTAAGTGCTAATCTATAAAAAATTATTACTATGTCGAACATTTCAAGAAGATCATTTCTTCAGAGAGGAGCTGCCGCAGCTGCCGCTTTCTCTATTGTTCCGGGTTCCATCCTGGGAAAATCTCACGGATACACTGCTCCATCCGACAAGTTGAACATTGCAGCCGTCGGTATCGGCGGTATGGGTAATGCCAACCTGAAGAACATGGAAAAAACAGAAAATATCGTAGCACTTTGCGATATCGACTGGAAATATGCAAAACCGGTATTCGATCGTCATCCGCAAGCTAAAAAGTATTGGGATTATCGTAAGATGTATGACGAAATGGGCAAATCCATCGACGCCGTACTGGTTGCAACAGCCGACCATACTCACGCCATCATCACTGCAGATGCAATGACAATGGGCAAACACGTATATACTCAGAAACCGTTGACTCACTCGGTTTACGAATCTCGTTTGCTGACCAACCTGGCAAAGAAATATAACGTAGCCACTCAGATGGGTAACCAGGGTTCTTCCGCTACAGACACAGACTTGGTTTGCGAATGGATCTGGAACGGTGAAATCGGTGAAGTGACAAAAGTAGAATGTGCTACAAACCGTCCTATCTGGCCGCAGGGCTTGAACGCTCCGGAAAAGGCGGATAAGATTCCTTCTACTTTGAACTGGGATTTGTTTACTGGTCCTGCAAAGGTTCGTCCTTACAACAAGATTTATCATCCTTGGAACTGGCGCGGATGGTGGGATTACGGAACCGGCGCTTTGGGTGATATGGCTTGCCACATCATGCAGCCTGTATTTACAGCCTTGAAGTTGGGTTATCCTACAAAAGTACAGGGTTCTTCCACACTGTTGCTGGCTGATTGCGCTCCTAACGCACAGCACGTAAGAATGATATTCCCGGCTCGTGACAACATGCCGAAGGTGGCTCTGCCTGAAGTAGAAGTTCATTGGTATGATGGTGGTATGATGCCTGACCGTCCCGAAGGATTCCCTGAAGGAAAGGAACTGATGGGTCCTGGTGGTGGATTGTGTATCTTCCACGGTACGAAAGATACTTTGATTTGCGGTTGCTACGGCCAGAAGCCTTGGTTGCTGTCAGGTCGTGTGCCTAACGCTCCGCAAGTTTGCCGCCGCGTAGAAAACGCTATGGGTGGAGGTCACGAACAAGACTGGATCCGTGCTTGTAAAGAAAGCGCAAGCAGCCGTGTCCTGACCAAATCCGACTTCTCTGTATCAGGTCCTATGAACGAAATGGTTGTAATGGGTGTATTGGCTATCCGTCTGCAGACATTGAACAAAGAACTGTTGTGGGATGGTATCAACATGAAGTTTACAAATATCGGCGACAACGAAGAAATCAAGATCATCAAGAAAGATGACTTCAAGATTGTCGACGGTGACCCGAAATTCAACAAGATCTGGACAGATCCTGTCAGTGCTAAAGAATTCGCTGCCGAATTGATCAAGCATAACTATCGTGAAGGATGGAAGTTGCCTGATATGCCGAGATAATTAGTTTTAAACAATAAAAAAGAATGAAAAAGTCAGTATTATTAGCAAGTGCTGCAATTATGATGTGTTATTTCACATCTTGTGGTGGTGGTAAGAAAACAGAAGAAGCTCCTGCTGAAGAAGCTACAACTGAAGCTGCCGTTCCTGAATACAAACTCATGAACGACCTGCCCACTGTTGATTTGTCTACTTTCCCGAAAGATGCCGATGGCAAAGTCACTTTGTTCGATGGTAAATCTTTCAATGGTTGGAGAGGTTACGACCGTACGGATGTGCCTGCTGCCTGGGAAGTGACAGACGGTACGATCCATATCAAAGGTTCGGGTGCAGGTGAAGCCGGCGCTAAAGATGGCGGTGACCTGATCTTCGCTCACAAGTTCAAAAATTTCGAACTGGAATGGGAATGGAAAGTTGGTAAAGGTTCTAACTCCGGCGTGTTTATCATGATCCAGGAAGTAGAAGGACAGCCTTCTTATATTTCTGCCCCTGAATATCAGATTCTGGACAATGCGAACCATCCGGATGCCAAATTAGGCAAGGACGGTAACCGTATGTCTGCCTCCCTGTATGACATGATTCCGGCTAAACCGCAGAACTCTAAACCGTTTGGCGAATGGAACAAGTCTAAGATCATGTGCTACAAAGGTACGGTTGTTCACTATCAGAACGACGAACCGGTTGTCGAATATCATTTGTGGACACAGCAGTGGAAGGAAATGTTGGATAACAGCAAATTCAGCAAAGACAAATGGCCGTTGGCTTACGAACTGTTGCTGAACTGTGGTGGTGAAAACAAAGAAGGTTTCATCGGTTTCCAGGACCACGGAGACGACGTTTGGTATCGTAACATCACTATTAAAGAACTCGACTAAGCAGTCGTTCTTTAATCAAAATAAGGAAGCCCCGGTATCGTTTGGATGCCGGGGCTTCTTTCATTTGTCCGATACCATGATGGTAAGGCTTATTTCGCAATCACCTTTATATTGCTATAACTGTTTCCTTCGAAATTGATACGGCCGTTTTTGCCATTGTTGACATCGAGGGTGTAGTTGTTTTTGTTCTTCTGGTCGTCGCGGCTATCGAATCCGACCGAGTTATCGTCCTGGTTACGACGTTGGATATTGAATTCGCCTTGAATCTTGCAATTGCCATATTTCATGTTGTTGGCAACGACACGGAAGGAAGCGTTCACATCGATATAAATATTCAGGTTGCCGTAGCGGGCATCCACGTTGACTTTGTCGAAATTGCTGGCAAGGTCTTTGATGGTAAGCGTGCTGTAGCTCAATTCATCGACATTGATGCCTTGTCTCAACTCGTCTATCTTGCAATTCCCGTACTTCAGCTCCATATAGCCGTTGTCCAGCCTGTCGATATGGATGTCACCGTATTTGGCTTCGACATTCATTTTCTGGATTTTTCCAAGATTGAGGTTGGAGTATTTGCTGTCGACATTCAGTTGTGACGCATTGCGAACAGAGGATTTGCCGCAATAGGCCAGCCCCAAAGTCGCATTGTCGACATCGGAAATATCCATATTGCCATATTGCACGTCTATGTTAAGAGGTCCCGTGAAATTACCGCCATTGAGATTACCGTATTTGACATGCAGGTCGCATTTCCCTTTATTGTTTTCCGGCATGCTGATATTACCGTACTTCTGCGTCAGGTCGCAGGTCAGTTCGGACGGCATACTGACATAGTAGTTGATGGTGAAGGATTCGTTGGAGCCGCCGTTTCCGTTTTGCGACTTCAAGCTGGTGACAGCCGAGACCGTATTGCCCATCTTTTCCATCCGGATATTGACACGGTCGATGATGGCCTGCGCCCTTTCGTCATTGCGGGCTTTCGCCTCGATTACGACACGGATAGAAACTTCGCTCTTGCTCCAATGCGTGACCGTTATGTTTCCGTAGCGGTTGTCCACTTGCAGGATGTCGCTCTTATCGACATTGAAACTTTTGTTGAATTCCTTTTTCTTGATGCTTTCCTGTTTGCTGCCCCAACCGGGTAAGCTGCAAAACAAAACCAGGAGCATAAGCAGGCAAGGTCTGAATAAGGACTGCTTGCCGGCCACTGAATGTTGACGAGTTGCTTTCATTTGTTTGTCTGTTTATTATTAAAATTATTATTATCCGTTGTCTTCATATTCTCCATCTGCTTCAGCATGATGTTGAGACTTTCCAGGCTGGTGCTGTAATGCAGGTTCATGGCATAAAGCCCGGCATTGGAGCATGGCAGGATCGGAAGAACCGTTTCCTCGAACATATAATTGTCTGTCAGGACACGTTTTGTCTCTTTCAAGAGATCCTCCGCTCCGGGAATCCGTTGCAGTTTATACATCGCCTGCATCTGCGAAATGATGTCGCTCATCTGCATGTTGTAATAGAGACGAAGCTCTTCAATCTCCTCTTTCACCTCGCAAGCATGCTGCCCCGTGGCCATCTGTCCGGGCTGCGTATGCAAAGACGTGCCACCTGGCAGTTTGAAGAGGAACAGCAGAGCGATGCAAGCTGCCGCGGCAAAAGCCCAAAGGCCATACAACGTAGCCCGGCTTTTGCGCGGAACAGCCAGCTTCTGCTCGAAGCGCTCGAAGTGGCCTTCAGGTAACAGGTCGTCTTCAAATGCTTCACGGTTCGTGTCTATGAAATTTTTCAGTTTATCCATTTTCTTTATTTGCTGCTATTATATCCAACAATTTGCGCTTTGCCCTGAGATACTGGCTGCGTACGCTCGCCGGCTGAATCTTCAGGATGGAGGCTATCTCTTCCATATCATATCCCTCAAAGAGGTAGAGCGAGAGTATTACGCGATAGCCGGCCGGCAGTTTCTTGCAGGCTTCCTTCACCTGGGCGACCGAATAGCGGATTTCCTCTTCATCCGGCCCGTCATCGTCGGGCTCGGTGTAGTTGTCCGAAAGTTCTTCCCAATCGGGCGCCTGCCGGCGCACGTAATCAATGGCTGTATGGACGGCTATGCGGTGCATCCATGCTTCGAAACTTTGTCCATCCTGATACTGGTCCAGGCGGGTGAAAATCTTCAGAAAAGAATCCTGCATCGCCTCCTCCGCCTCCGGCGCGTTACCGACAATACGCAGACAGGCGACATACAACCGTCTCGCGAATTGCTTGTAAAGGGCAAGTTGCGCAGTCCGGTCACCACGCCGGCACCCCTCGATCAGATATGTATTTGTTTCTTCCATTTTCATATATATAAACGAGAGCAACCGGAGAAACGTTGCATTTTTATCCGGATAAAAATAAAAAAAAGAGAGACATCATCCCGATGCCTCTCTCCCTGAACTAAATGATAAAAATAAAAGTTATGTGGGAAGGTTATTATTCTTCTGTATTTCCCGTATCTTTTGATTTGTAGTCCAACTCAATGGTTTTATAATCGTTCGAAACGAAAGACTTATATTTGATCTTCAGCTTCACCGTCTTACCTTCCGTGCTCGGCAACTTATCCAATTTGAAGGAGACCAAGCCGGCTGAAGGCCTGATGGACGAGTCAGTATCGCCATAGGCGTTATGGCGGAATTCCAGTTCATACGGATCAGCACTGTTAGCCTGTACCAGGTTTATGAAATGTTTGACATTGTCGTCATATCCTCTTTGGATATAGAAATCGAACGTGATATATCCGTCCTCGATCCACACACCGCTTTTAGACCAGATGCTGCCGCCATTCAAGGCCAGCATGTCCGTTCCGTAATAAGAATCATTTTCCGATCCCAGATCAGGAGCGATCGGTTTGGTCAGAAGAGTGTCCATTCTTAGCACCTGAACAGACTGATCATAACCTTCGGTCTTCTTCTCGTCGTTCTTATATATAATGGCTGCACGGATTTCCTTCAAATTCTCAGGCATATAGGAATTTGTCGGGAACAGCGTCGTACTGTCGTCGAGCTGCATGTAGTAAGAATTATTACTCAATGGTTTTACCGTCACAATCGCTTGGATACTATTTTTCCAAAACTCGCTGTAAGCGTCGTCATTATCCAAACAAGAATAAAAAGCTGTGGAACCCAACAAGATTCCAATCAATAGCATAAAACTTTTCAACGTCTTCATAACATGTATCTAATTTGTTTATTTTTCTTTCTAAAAAAAGAGATGATAAACACACTGTAAATGCTGCAAAGATTGTTGATAAAAGATGTTAATACTTCAGTGATTGATAGATAAGCTCCGCTGTGCGGCGGGAAGCGCCAGGCTTTCCAAGCAGGCGGATCATCTCGTCGTAGCCGTCGAGCATACGGTTACGGTAGGCCGGATCATTCAAAACGCGCCCCAGTTCATCGTGTATATGACCGTATGAGAACCTGGCTCCGAACAACTCCTGCACCACTTCGCGTCCGGCTATCAGGTTGACCAGTGAGATGTATTTGGTGTGGAAGAAATGGCGGAAAATAAAACTTGCCAACCGGCCGGCCGCAACATAATAGCAGACGACTTGCGGGACACGGAAAAGCGATGTTTCGAGCGTAGCTGTCCCTGATGTGACCAGTGCCGCATCACTATGGCTGAGGAGAGGATAGGTCTTACCGAAAACGATCCTGACATCCGCATCGCCGATATATTGCCTGTAATATTCCGGTTCCAGGCCGGGAGCACCGGCAATCACGGGTTGGTAGTCCGGATAGGCGGCTGCCACCTTCAGCATGGTCGGCAGATTGTCTTTGATCTCCTGCCGACGGCTACCAGCCAACAGCGCCAGTACGGGGCGTTCGTCCAATTGTTCGTCCGCGCGGAAAGTATCCGGTACAGCCGCCTGTTTTTCCATATAGCCGGCAACCGAATCGACCGAAGGGTTGCCCACATAATCTACCGGATAGTCGAGCTTGTGGAAAAACTCCACTTCGAAAGGCAGGATGCAGAACATCCGGTCTACATAGCGACGGAAATCCTTGATGCGATACTGCTTCCAGGCCCATATTTTAGGAGAAATATAATAATAGACCGGCAGCCCTAACTGCGTCTTCACATATTTGGCTATTTTCAAATTGAACCCCGGATAATCGATCAGGATCACCACATCGGGCCTGTACTTCCGGATTTCCTCCTGGCAGGCTTTCATATTGTTCAGGATCGTACGGAGATTGAGCAATACGGGGATAAAGCCCATGAAAGCCATATCCCTGTAATGTTTCACCAGCGTCCCTCCGACTGCCTGCATAAGATCGCCGCCCAAGAAACGAAAATCCGCTTCGGCATCCTGCTTCTTCAGTGCTGCCATCAGGTTGGAGGCATGCAGATCACCGGAAGCTTCGCCCGCTATTAAAAAATATTTCATATTTTTTCAGTTGAAAGTTGAGAGTTGAAAGTTGAAAGTTGGAAATGCCGACAATGCTGATACTCTTTCAACTCTCAACTTTCAACTGATTTTTTAGCTGTGCTAAAAAATCATAGTCCGTCACATCTATCTTGCAAGGAACAAGCGAAGCGTAGCCACTGTCGAGCGCCAATGTGTCGTTGTCGGCATGGATCGGTTTGGCATTTTCGAATGCACCGGTAAGCCAGAACACAGGTTCGCCCGTCGCATTTTCCGAACGTTTGAATTCATTGGTCCAACGTCCGTCCGCCTGCCTGCATGCCTTCATACCTTTTACGTTCGGGATATTGGGGACATTCAGGTTCAGATAAGTACCATGCGGCAATCCTTCTTTTATGACCCGCCTTGCAAGCATGCGCCCTAAACGGCAACTCTCGGTAAAATCCGCATCCGCACGATGATCCAAAAGCGACACCCCCATCGAGGGTATGCCGAACACGCATCCTTCGGCAGCTGCCCCCATCGTTCCGGAATAGTGGACACAAATAGCATGGTTGCCTCCATGATTGATCCCGGAGACCAACAAGTCGGGCTTGTGTTCCAGCACTTCGTTGATGGCCAGCTTCACGCAATCGACCGGAGTTCCGGTACAGCTATAGATCGTCAGCCCTTTTTCTTTCTTTACCAATGTGTACTTGATCGGCACGATCGAAGTGATTGCGCTTGCCATTCCCGAACGAGGCCCGTCGGGAGCAAAAACCACAATATCCCCCAGATCCCGGAGGCACTCGGTCAATTCTTTTATTCCTTTGGCTCCTACGCCGTCATCATTTGTAATCAGAATAAGCGGTCTATCGTTCATCATATCTTCATTTAATTACACACAAATATAAGCAAAAAGCGCAAAGCAACGCAGACTTACCTTTTATAGATAATAACATCTGCATCACTTTGCGCTCGTCTGTGTTGTTTGTATCCGGTTAAACTCCGGTTTTAAAGAACCTGGATGCCTTCTTCACGGGCAGCTTCTTCTCCTGAAGGAGTGATCAGCTTGTAGCCCTTACCGTGAATGTTGATGATTTCGATTCCCGGATCATCTTTCAACAGCTTGCGAAGTTTCGTGATATATACGTCCATACTGCGGGCATTGAAGTAGTTATCGTCCACCCAGATTGTCTTCAGTGCATAATTACGTTCCAGAATTTCATTTGCATGTGCGCAAAGGAGACTCAGGAGTTCACATTCCTTCGTTGTCAGCTTCGTAACCTTGTCGCCGATAGCCAATGTCTGTTTCTGGGTATCGAACAAGAAGTTTCCTAACTTGTAGAAAGGAATATCTTTCATCTTCTTGCCTTTCACGCGGCGAAGGATCGCTTCGATACGAAGCAAGAGTTCTTCCATGCTGAAAGGTTTTGTCAGATAATCGTCTGCACCGATTTTGAAACCTTCCAGGATATCTTCCTTCATAGTCTTGGCCGTAAGGAAGATAACAGGGATATCAGGGTTGATTGAACGGATTTCCTGAGCCAGTGTGAAGCCGTCTTTTTTCGGCATCATCACGTCAAGTACGCAAAGGTCATATTTGCCTTTGGTGAAACCTTTGTAACCGGCTTCTCCATCGGAGAAGAGGTCAGTCACATAACCTTTTGCCTGCAAGTATTCTCTTAATAGCATACCCAGGTTTTCGTCGTCTTCGCAAAAGAAGATTTTTAGTTTTTCTTCCATAACTAACTTTTTATAAGAGGTAAAGTAATAATAAATTTCGTTCCTACATTTCCGGATCCACTTTCGGCACGGATCGTACCCTTATGGTCCTCCACTATTTTACGGACGTAAGCAAGTCCGAGGCCGAACCCTTTCACGTCGTGCACGTTTCCTGTCGGTACGCGGAAGAAGCGGTCGAATACTTTCTTGAGGTATTCTTTCTTGATCCCGATACCGTTGTCCTCGATCGATATCAACAACTTGCCGTTCTCGTTCCAGGTACGGCACATCAGCGTCAGCGGCACTTCGAGGCGACGATACTTCACGGCGTTGTCCAACAGGTTGAACAACACGTTCGTGATGTGCATCTCATCCACGTAGATATCCGAATCTTCGGCCTGCAGGTCGATATCGATCGTGCCGTCATACTTCTCGACTTTCAGCGCGAATGTGTTGGCGACGCTTGCCAGCAAATCGTTTGCATCCACTTCCTTCAGCTTGAGAGCTGCTTTCTGACGTTCAAACAGCGACATTTGCAGAACTTTTTCCACCAGGAAGCCCAATCGTTTCGTCTCGTCGTTGATCACGCCCGATATATGCTTGAACACGTCGGGGCTCTTCGTGATGTCCGAATCCTTCAGCATCTGCGCGGCAAGCGAGATGGTCGAAACCGGTGTCTTCAGTTCGTGTGTCATATTGTTGATAAAATCGTTCTTCATTTCCGAAAGTCTCTTCTGGCGGAACACGATATAAATGGTAAAGATAAACGTCACCAAAAGTATCAGCGAGAAGATGATCGACGGTACGATAAATGTTACAGAACTCGAAATGTAATCGCCCTTCGTCGGGAAATACACTTTCAGGTAGTTCTGCTTCGAAGGTGGATCGTTGGGGAATAACACCTGCTGAATCACGTCTGATACAGGAGGAATCTCTCCGTTCTGATACACGATCTTTCCGTCTTTGTTAATAACAGCAAAAACGAACGGCAGGTTCAATCCGTTGTTAACAAATTCTGATTTTAAGTAATTATTCAGCTTTTTAAAATCGATCCGTTCTTCGATCGGCTTCAGACTTGCTGTATGTAAAATATTCAAAATCACTTCGTTAAACAACCCACTCTGATACTGATAACGACGTTTCAACGTCTGTTGCAAATCTTTTGACGTGCTCACGATGCTGTTAGGCGCCTTATTGCTGCCCAACGACGAAAGCGGTTCGAATTTACGTGTCCGGATGTCGCTATGGAACTCAATATGCTCTACAGTCCCATCGGCATTGGTGAACTGCATCTTATACTTTTTCTCGGTGATGATTCCACCGCCAAGACCGCTTTGTTCGTTCTGGTATAGATAATTGTTGGCCTCGTCACGGCTGAGATCTTCTTCCAGATACCGGGCCGTTTCGTCAAGCTCCAGGTTTTTCGAGACTTGGTGCATCGATCGTTTGACAGTTTCATTGAACTGCTCGCTACTTTTTTTGAGTATGATGCTTACATATTTTACCTGCAAAAAGAGTAAACCGGCAAAGGCAAAAGCTATCACCACCGCAAGCAACCAAATCGTAGACTTCCTCATATCAATAAATCTCTCGTTTTAACGTTACAAATAACGCGTCTTTTAATTTAATATTTACACAAAAAAAGTAAAAACAAGGAACCGTAAATGTTAAAAATGTATTATCGGAGAGCTCTAATCTTTTTTATATCTATTTTTAAACTAAGGTTTTACACCCCTTCACGACCGTATCATCATAATCCACACTTCCATACTAATTTATAAGAACAGAAATGCAACGCAAATTGTTGTAGCCGGTACTTAAAAACTTTTCCCGAAAGCATTGACTTTTAATTATTAACCCTATCTTTGCCATCCGTAAGAGTTATGTGAAAATGACACAAGAAGGTATTACACAGATAGACATCAAACAGGTATTACAACAAAAGGCGCCTTCGGCCGCCCGTAAGATCCCTGGCTTTGTAGTCCGCTATCTGATCCGTACTGTCCATCAGGATGAACTGAACGACATCCTCCGCCGGTATCACGATAAAGACGGGGTAGCGTTCATGCAGGAGTTGATCGGATATTTCGATTTGAATCTGGAATTGGTAAACGAAGAGAATATTCCTACCGGCGGACGATACATATTCGCCTCCAACCATCCGTTGGGCGGGCTGGACGGAATTTGCCTTTCGGCCATTATCGGAGGGCATTTCGACGGGAAGATACGATATCTGGTGAATGATCTGCTGCTCTACCTGTCCAACCTGAGATCGATCTTCGTTCCCATTAACAAACATGGAGCACAAGGGAAAAAGAACGCCGAGCTGATCGAAGAAGCTTACGCTTCGGACAATCAGATCATCACTTTCCCCGCCGGCTTATGCTCACGCAAACAAAACGGGAAGATACAGGACACTGAATGGAAAAAGTCGTTTATCCAAAAGGCCGTAGAACACAAGCGGGACATCGTACCGGTGTTTTTCGAAGGACGTAACTCCAACTTTTTCTACCGTCTCGCCAATCTGCGGAAAGCATTGGGCATAAAGATGAATTACGAAATGATCTACCTGCCCGACGAGATGTTCAAAAGCAAACACAAGACATTCCGCATCCATTTCGGAAAACCGATTCCCTGGCAAACCTTCGACAACAGCCGCAAACCGGCCGAATGGGCAGAATGGATGAAGGGAATAGTCTATAATCTAAAGTAATAACAGATTTTATTATATGCAAGACATTATCAAACCGATTGACCGTGCTCTCCTGAAAGCTGAACTGACCGGGGACAAGCTGCTGCGGAGGACCAATAAATCCAGCAATGAGATATACATTGTCACAGCTCATGATTCTCCAAATGTGATGCAGGAGATCGGACGACTCAGGGAAATCGCTTTCCGGTATTACGGAGGCGGAACCGGCTTTCCGGTCGATATCGACGAGTATGACACGATGGACGATGCTTACCGCCAGCTTATCGTATGGAGCCCTGAAGACAAACAGATTTTGGGCGGCTACCGCTTCCTCTGCGGTTCGGATGTGAAATTCGACAAAGCAGGCAAACCCATTTTAGCAACGTCCCATCTGTTTAATTTCTCCGATAAGTTCAACAAAGAATATTTGCCATACACGGTCGAACTTGGCCGTTCGTTCGTTACACTGGAATACCAGTCGACCCGCAGCGGCAGCGCCAAGGGGCTGTTTGTGCTGGATAACCTTTGGGACGGACTGGGAGCTCTTTCCGTGGTTGACCCCAGCTTGCAGTATTATTTCGGAAAAGTGACGATGTACAACACCTACAACTCCGAAGCCCGCAACATGATCCTGTATTTCCTGAACATGCACTTCCCCGATCCGGAGAGGCTGATCACTCCGGTCTGTCCTTTGGAAACAGGCACAGACCTGGAAAAGATGCGGGAACTTTTCAAATATGATAACTTCAAAGACAATTATAAGGTCTTGAACCAGGAGGTTCGCAAGTTCGGCATCAATGTGCCGCCGTTGGTCAATGCTTATATGAGCCTCTCCCCCAAGATGCGCGTTTTCGGCACAGCCATCAACCATGAGTTTGGAGAGGTTGAAGAGACCGGCATCCTGATCGCCATCGACGAAATCCTGGAAGAGAAAAAGAAACGCCATATCGAGACCTACCTGAACGAGGAAGGCAAATCGGCGGACCTGATACGCAACAGTTAAAACGGTATATAAAGCAAAGAACCGGAAATGCAGATAACGCGGATCTCCACCAGATCCATGTTATTTGTATTTCCGGTTCTTTTTAATATCAACCTTAGTTACTCTTCATTCTTCTGCTTCTCCCACTCTCCGGCAATTTCTTCAAGCGCGTCGTACCATTCCTTTCCGAAACGACGAATCAGCGGTTCTTTCAGAAACTTATAGACCGGAAGTTTTTCTTTCTCACCCAACACCTCCGCTGCCTTACAGATATTCCAGCGATTATAATTCACAGCTTCGAACGTATCGTATTTTTCCACGCGGATCGGGTAAAGATGGCAGGAAACCGGTTTATAGAAAGAAAGTCTGCCTTCGCGGAAGGCTTTCTCCACCGCACACTTGCAAGTTCCATCCGCATCGTAGCAGGTAAAAACACAGTCCTTCCCGTTTACGATAGAGGTCACCAAGTCTCCTTCTTCATCAATATAGGCAACGCCTTGTCTCTTGATGATCTCCCGGGCTTTCGGTGCCAGATCGTCCCAAATAACAGGAAGGGCTTTTTCCAGTTCGCCCACCTCTTCTTCCAGCAGGGGCGCACCGGAATCACCTTCCACACAACAAATACCTTTACAATGCGACAGGTCACATAAAAACTGGCGTTCGAGAACGTCAAGACTGACCAATGTATTGTCTATTTGAATCACGATGAAAGAATTTATGATTCATGATTCATGATTCATGACTTATCATCGATGCATAAATCATGAATCACAAATCATAAATCTTTAGTTTTTAATCAAGTCATGTCCTGTCATATCAGCCGGCTGTGCCATGCCCAAAATATGCAGGATAGACGGAGCGACGTCGGCCAGGACACCGTTTTCAACTTTTGCATTCTTGTTTTCTGTTACATATACAAAAGGTACCGGGTTCAGGGAGTGAGCCGTATTGGGCGTACCGTCTGCGTTGAGCGCGTGATCGGCATTACCGTGGTCTGCGATGATGATTACTTCATATCCGTTAGCCTTAGCAGCTTCGACAGTGTCTTTCACACAGTTGTCGATAGCGACAACGGCTTTTTCAATCGCGCTGTAAACACCGGTATGACCCACCATGTCACCGTTGGCATAGTTCACGACGATGAAGTCGAACTTCTGCGTATTGATAGCCTCAACCAATTTGTCTTTCACTTCGTAAGCGCTCATTTCCGGCTTCAGGTCGTAAGTGGCGACTTTCGGACTCGGAACCAGGATGCGTTCTTCATTTTTGTACGGAGTTTCACGGCCGCCGTTGAAGAAGAAAGTCACGTGAGCATACTTTTCCGTTTCGGCGATATGAAGTTGAGTCTTCCCGTTATTAGCCAGGTATTCTCCCAATGTGTTTTGGACATTTTCTTTGTCGAACAGAATATGAACGCCTTTGAAAGAAGCATCGTAGGGCGTCATGCAATAATACTGCAGGCCGGGGATCGTGTGCATACCCTGTTCCGGCATATCCTGCTGAGTCAGTACGATGGTCAATTCTTTTGCACGGTCGTTACGGTAGTTGAAGAAGATCACGACATCGCCTTCTTTGATCGTACCGTCTACGGTAGCGTTGTTGATCGGTTTGATAAACTCGTCGGTCACGCCTTCATCGTACGACTCCTGCATAGCCTGGACCATGTCGGCTGCTTGTTTACCCTTGCCTTCGACCAACAGGTCGTAGGCTTCTTTCACGCGTTCCCAACGTTTGTCGCGGTCCATTGCATAGAAACGGCCGACGATGGATGCGATCTTTCCGGCAGACTGTGCACAGTGGGCCGTCAGTTGTTCGATAAATCCTTTACCGCTCTTCGGGTCTGTGTCGCGACCGTCCATAAAACAGTGGATGAAAGTATTGTCAATCCCGTACTCCTTGGAGATATCGCAAAGTTTGAACAGGTGGTCAAAAGAACTGTGCACGCCACCGTTGGAGGTCAATCCCATGAAATGGATGCTTTTGCCGTGCTCCTTGGCATAAGAGAAGGCAGAAACGATTTCAGGGTTCTTCATGATGCTATTGTCGGCACAGGCACGGTTGATCTTCACCAAATCCTGGTAAACGATACGTCCGGCTCCGATATTGAGGTGGCCGACTTCAGAATTACCCATTTGTCCGTCAGGCAGCCCTACGTTTTCGCCGCTTGCCTGTAACTGTGAATGAGGATAAGTGGCCAGCAGGCTGTCCCAATAAGGAGTGGGAGTGTTAAAGATTACATCGTCTTTACCTTGATCGCCGATACCCCAGCCGTCAAGTATCATTAAAAGGGCTTTCTTGCTCATGATTACTTAATTTATTATATTGTTTATACTCATTTTTCGTTATCCGGCTACAAAGATAATGCAAACCGAGAGCAGAATAAAACGAACTTGTTCATTTTTTATGCCGAGGAGCCGCTTATCTTCGTCTTTATGGCTAAAATAACCAATTCCAAGCCTCTATTGTTTATGTATAAAACATTACTTTTGCAAACGATATGCAAAAGACGATACAAGACAAAGACTTAGGGATCATCATCCTCCGTACCAGTCCACGCGCCACCCGCTATACGCTGAAAATCGCCAAAGGGACGATCACGGCAACCCTACCTCCGGGAGGTGACGAAGCACGTATGCTGGCCTTTATCCGTGAGAACAGGGAAAAACTTCTCATTGCTTTGGCCAAACATCCTGCCCGCCCACTTCTGACGGACAAAACGGAGATGCAAACCGCCACATTCCGCCTCCATATCTTTCGTACAGACCGGACAAACTTCTATATGAATTTAGACAACGGCATTCTGCACATCGCCTGCCCCGCACAGACCGACTTTGCCGACGAACGTATACAAGAACTTCTGAAAGATTTCCTCGAACAGGCCCTCCGCCACGAGGCTCGTCGCCTATTGCCTTCACGATTACTCAGCCTGGCCTCCAGGCATGGTTTCACCTGCACGGGAGTAAAAATATTCAACAGTAAAAGCCATTGGGGAAGTTGCACGCCACGCCGCAGCATCAATCTCTCTCTTTCCCTGATGCTCTTACCTTGGCATCTGATCGACTACGTCCTCCTCCACGAACTCTGCCACACCATAGAGATGAACCACAGCGACCGTTTTTGGGCACTTATGGACAAGGTCACAGACGGAAAAGCATTAGAACTGAGGAAAGAGCTGAAAAAATATCATATGCTGTAAGCCACGGATTGTCATGTATTTAAACAACACGCCAGATTCAATCGATAAGCTTTAACAGGTTATAATTCGCTCACCTCTTTTACTGATAAACCGGTACATTGTGCAATCGTTTCGATATTAATTCCTTGCTTTTTAAAATTGGCTGCAATAAGACGTTGTTCCTCGACTTTCCCTTTTTCTATTCCCTTCTCTATTCCTTTTTTTATCCCTTTCTCAATTCCCTTCTCCATCCCATCTTCGAAACTGGTATCGAGGGCGGCGGAAAGGTCGCGTTCAACGGAAAGGCTCAGTTCGTATTCCAAGCGTTGATCGGGGGTCATGCGCTCTACCTCCACGATGCTTTTCAGCTTGCGGAATATCTGGTTGTTCAGCTCTTGGGGTAATCGTTCCATGATCTCGATGTTGTTTAAAACATATAACCACTTCTTATAAAGTGTATCACACTGATGCAAAGGTAACACAAATTTCGGCATTTCGATATAGATTTCGTTAAGTGTTTCGCTGAAGGGAAGCTTCAACTCCCGGTCCATGCGTACGACATCCCAACGATATTTCTCCGGGCGGGACAGGTCCATGATGTAGCTCAGGATGCACACGACATACACTTTGCTGATTTGGTAGTTCCAACGTTTGCGAATTACTTCATCCGGTTCTTTTTCAAGTTTTTCCTTTACGATCATTGACTGCTGCTGGATCGCGAACGAGGCATAGTACAACACCCTGTCGGAAAAATATTTCTGCCGGCTTTTCTGCATCTCGACTATGAATATTTCTCCTTTTTCATTCTCACAGAAGATATCGAAGACAGCCCGCCGCTGATCTTGTTTCAAACCGAGCATCTCAACGTTCCGAAACGTAATGTCAACGATTACTTCCTGCTGGATAACTTCATTGAGGAAACTGATGATAAGATCCTTGCTTACTTCGCTGCCGAAAATCTTTTTCCAGCCGTAATCGGAGAAGGGGTTGATAAATTTGTTCATAATTAAATGTTTTAGTTGCAATAGTTATTACTTCGATGACAAATATAGGTAAATATTCCCTACCTAAAAGGCGAATGTTCAACTATCTTTCCTATATTCACAAAAAACGAATCCCCTGCAATCAATAAGTCCCGGGTTCACCCGATAATTATGGGGGATAAACACATAAAGTAGGCAGAACTTTTCGTTAAGACCCCCGTTTAAGCCTGATTCAGATCCCCGTCTGCACGGTCTTGAGACCCGGATGTCAAAGGCTCCGACATCCGGGTCTCAAAGAAAACAGATAGGTAATTCGCTGAAAATAAGATATATGCTTTCAAGTAAAATATACCAGTTTTTATGATAGTATGATGATGAAAAAAACAACTGTCATACAATCAATCATTCTATGCATCCATTGATTTTTAATGAATTGAGAACAAATCATGATAGTATGACAGTTGTTTCATCTTACTCCCATAAGTTACAGTTTACAGTTTCGACCTGCTGATAAACCGACAATTACCGGGCTGGACACCGGAGAAGATTGATCCTCCGGCGTTATATCTTACTGTTTTTCTTCTTCCAAACCAGGAAGAATGCGAAAACAACGATTGTTACGGCAATGCCGATAATCTGTGAGATGCCGGTTTCCAGACCTAAGCCTTCAGGAGCGACAAAGATGTATGTCGAGCAGACAGCTGTCATGAACAGAGCCGGGATCAGCGTAACGATATAGGGTTTCTTCGAGATCACCAGGTAGACGGTCAACGCCCATAAGGTAAACACGGCGAGCGTCTGGTTACTCCAAGCAAAATAACGCCAGATCATATCGAAGCCATCCTTATCTTTCTGGCTGTAAAGCAAAAGAGCGATAGCCACTAAGAACAAAGGAATACAGATCATGAGTCGCTTGGAGATACTGCGCTGTTCGAGATGCAGGAAATCAGCCACGATCAGACGAGCCGAACGAAACGCTGTATCACCGGAAGTAATCGGAGCAGCGATCACACCTAAGACGGCCAATACACCTCCTACCGTGCCGAGCCATTCTTTCGTAATACTGTCGACGACAACGGCGGCATTGTTTTCCCCCATCCCATTGTTATGATAGAAATAAGTAGCGGCAGCCGCCCAGATCAGCGCAACGATACCTTCCGTAATCATAGACCCGAAAAAGATAGGACGTCCGTACTTCTCATTCTTGATGCAACGGGCCATCAACGGACTTTGCGTCGCATGGAAACCGGAAATTGCACCGCAGGCAATGCTGACGAACATGATCGGGAAGATAGGCAGATGACCGGGAGAAGTGTTCGGCATCCCGTCTGTAATTTCCGGCAACGGCGGATGATTGATGAACAACATCACCAAAATACCGATCGCCATAAACAGCAAAGCGGCTGCAAACAAAGGATAGACTTTCCCTATTATCTTATCGACCGGCAGCAAGGTCGCCAAGATATAATACAAGAACACGATGATGATCCAGAAAGTGACATCCAGATGTTCCGGTGTCAACTTGGCCAACAATCCGGCCGGTCCGGCCACAAACACGGAACCGACCAGTACCATCAGGATCACCGTAAAACCGCGCATAAACTGTTTGAAGTTCACGCCCAGGTAACGGCCGATAATCTCAGGCAAGCTCTCTCCATTATGGCGCAGAGACAACATCCCGGACAGGTAATCGTGTACCGAACCGGCAAAGATACTTCCCAACACGATCCACAGGAAAGAGGCGGTTCCGAACTTCGCTCCCATAATGGCACCGAAGATCGGACCCAGTCCGGCAATGTTCAGGAACTGGATCATAAAGACTTTCCAGGTAGGCATCGGGATATAATCCACACCGTCCTGGTGTGTATAGGCAGGGGTCTGCCGTTTGGCATCTATGCCGAAAATACGTTCAATAAATTTACCGTAGACAAAATAGCCCACGATAAGTGCAATAAGGCAACAAACAAAAGTAATCATTTCTGTAATTTTTTCAATTCAGCAGTCTTTTAACGACTTCAGAGATCATACGTCCTTCGGCTTTTCCGGCTAAGGCCTTGGAAGCAACGCCCATTACCTTACCCATGTCTTTCGGACCGGCAGCTCCGACCTGTGCGATGATTGCCTTCAGTTCAACTTCCAGCTCCTCGGCAGACATCTGTTTAGGCAGGTATTTTTCAATAACGGCAACTTGTGCCAGTTCATCGTCAGCCAAATCCTGACGTCCTTGCTGCACATAGATAGTGGCGGAATCTTTACCCTGTTTCACAAGTTTCTGCATGATCTTCAATGCATCGGCATCAGTCAATGTATCGTTGGCCCCCGGAGCGGTCTTCGCTTCGAGGAAAAACTTCTTCACGTTTCTCAGTGTTTCAAGGGCTACTTTATCTTTCGCCTTCATTGCGTTTTTAATGTCTTCGCTGACTTTTTCGAACAAATCCATATATGTAATGATTTTTGATTTATGATTTTTGATTTATGAATTATCTGAAACTGATTACCGTTCCGCCGGATTTAGGCTTCTTACCCGGGTTAGCGGCTGACGAGGTAAACGACAGACCTTGAGTACGTACAGGCTCTTCTCCCTTCCGACGTATCTGCTGCACATCTTTGGCAGTCCGTTTATAAGTAGGTTTATCTTCCACGAAAGAGATCAGAGCGTCATCGTCCAATTCGTCGACGGCAAAGACAACGATTTCGGCATTCGGACGCGAATCGATATAGTCGCCGTAATACTGCCTTACCCATTTGTCCTCTTCTTCTCTCGCTTTTCTTGCAGCTTCTTCCCGTTCGGCTGCCTGACGTATTTCCTCTTCGGTGGCAAGCTCCTGCTGTTCGCTCTGCGACAGGATGTCTTCCAAGCCGAAACCGGTCACCAGGATCGTGATCTTGATCTTGTGGCCCAGGCTGTCGTCATAGCCGTGTCCCCACTTCACCTCGTATTCGGTCTTGAACTGGGACATGAAATTATGTATGTCTGTCATCTCGCTGATACGAAGTTCGTCTTCATGGCTATAGTAGATGACAAACGCCACACGTTGGGCATTGAAGATATTGTTGACATCGTTCACCAGCGTGTTTTCCAACGCTTCGCTGATAGCTTGGTGCAAACGTCCTTCGCCCTCTCCGAAACCGATACTGATCAGGGCGACACCGCTGTTGCGCATCGTCGTGTCGACATCGGCGAAATCGACATTCTGTTCAAGATTGGTCGTAACGATCTCGGCAATGCTCTTGGCGGCAATCGTCAATGTCTCATCAGCCTTGCGGTTGGCCTGTGGAACCGGCATATCGGCAAAATTCCTCAATCGTTCGTTGTTGATGACAAGCAAGGAGTCTACGTTCTGCGCCATCTTCCTAACGCCTTTCAACGCTTTTACGATCTTTGGACGTCCTTCAAAGACGAAGGGGATCGTAACGATACCGACGGTAAGGATTCCCATATCTTTGGAAATCTTGGCAACGATCGGGCCGGCCCCCGTACCGGTTCCTCCTCCCATCCCCGCCGTAACAAAAGCCATGCGGGTACCGTCGTCGAGCATATCGTGGATTTCTTTTTCGCTTTCAATCGCTGCGGCTTCTCCTCTTTCCGGAACATTGCCGGAACCAAGCCCGTTCGTCGTATTCCGTCCTATCAGGAGCTTATCGGGAACTTCCGACTTCTGCAACGCCTGATTATCGGTATTGCATAACACGAAAGACACATCCCGGATACCTTCGCGGTACATGTTGCTGACCGCATTACCACCACCGCCACCGACACCGATCACCTTGATGATTGTCTGAGGCGCTTTTGCCATATCAAAATCGTATGTATTATCGTCCATTCTCATCTGTCTTTTATTGTTACCGATTATTGCTCATCTTTCAAGGCCTTGTCAATACCCTCTCCCATCTTATCCACCGCATTTTTAAAGAGATCACCGAGTCCCCAGCTCTTATTTTTCTTCTTTTCATCCTCTTTCTTGGTTCCTGAATTACGGTTCTTAGCCGCCGTAGCCGAAGCCACGGCCTGCTTTTCAACAGGCTGTTCTTCCGTTTTCTCCTCTATTTCAGCAATTAAGGGTTCTTCCTTCGGCTCAAACCTCGTTTCCACCACTTTCGGTTTCTCCGGTTCGGGAGCGATATAAAGGGCGCAGTTCTCCGTTCCTTTCAGCAACAGGGCGACTGCAGTCGTATATTCGGGATTGTTGGCTATCATCTCGCCGTCGGCAATCAGGTCCTTCCGGACGGAGGCATAACGGACGTCCATCTTAAAACGTTCGCTTAGAGCTTCACGCATATTCTTCAGCGCTGCTCCATTGCCGGCAATCACGATACTGTAACCGGGTTCTTTCGCCACTCCCGTATCCTCCAGGCGGGCGTATATATTTTCGATGATTTCACGGCTGCGGGCTTCCACCACCATATTGATCTCTGAAAGTTTGACCTCGCTCGAATGCTGTCCGTCGGCCAAGTCTACCGAGACCATCTGCTGTTCGTTGTCTTTTTCCCAGATAGCGTTTCCATACGTACGTTTGACACGCTCCGCTTCCTTCTCCGGCATACCTAAAGACATCAGGTCGCGAGTGATCAGATGGCTGCCCAACGGGATAACATACAAACCGGCCAGACTGCCGTCCTTGTACATCGTGACAGAAGTGACGCCTGCTCCGAAGTCGATCAGCGCACAACCCTTCTGTTTTTCCTGTTCCGTCAGGATCAGGTCTGCCAATGCCAGCGGTGAGACAATGGCTCCAGCCACATCGAGTTTGATCTGCTCCGACATATTCGTGGTTACGGCATGGCGGAGAGACGGACGGCCGACGAGCAACTTATAGCGGGCTTCGATACGCGAACAACCCAGACCTACCGGATGAGCTTCCGGCTGGTTGTCGAGATAATAAACAGGCGTGGCCACATCCAACACGTCCAGCATATCGGGACGATACTGCCGGCATTCCCGATCCAACTCCTTCAGCACCTCCTCGGTCACCGTTCCGCTACCGAGCACTCTCGACACAGCGTGGTTGACCGACCGAAGCGATTGGCCTCCCACCCCGATATAGACTTTGCCGATGCGAGAACCGCCCAACTTGTTTTCCAGTTTGCGGATCAACCGCACGATCTTGCCGGCTGCATCTTTTATATTATATACACATCCTCTTCGTATACTGGTATCGGAGTTCTCCACTTCGTAGGCAATAATGGAAAGGAAACCCGAAGGGCCTTTCGTACCTACCATACCGACCATGTGAGAAGAGCCAAGGTCGATGGCCGCTATAAAGTCTGTGTATGCCATATTTTCTATCTTTTAGTACAAACAATCTGATCCTTATATTTTAAACTGATAATGCTGTATTTCTCCCATCCCACCTTCGGGATCGCTTTCTCGTAGAAGAGCCGGAGATTATCCAGTTTCTCCTCGAAATCGACAAAGGAGCCCAACACGATACGGTGGTTGCCTACCCGCGGGATCAGCTCCACCTCGTTGTCAGGATGAACGTAAATCTGTTCTATCTGATTATTCCAGAAATCATTCTCCTGCAAAAATAATGCAAATTTATATAAGTCGGTTACCGCCAGTTCTTTTTCCACATATCCGCTCACAATCGGGACATGCGCCACATAATGGCGGCTGACAGGCATCGTGCTCCCCAAATTATCCACATAATAATTGCCTTGCGAACTTATCACACGCAAGATAGGAATTTTTTGCTCTACTTCCAATTTGATCATGCCGGAAGGAGTCTTATAGGCTTCCACGCGGGCAATCATTTCGTTTTTCAGCAGTTCGTTTTCAATCCGGTCAGTGTTGATTTCGTCCATCGGCTTCTTGATCGGGTTCAAGTCCGCCTTCTTGAGGATATACACCAAGTCGTCCTCGCTCACAAAATGTTTGTCAAGGCTGTCCACGACCACGACCTGCAGGTCACGGCACAACTCCTTTTGCCTGCTTTCCCGGAAAAAGAAAGAGACAAACACGATGTAGCAGAACAACAGTGTTGCAACGATTATGGATACGATACGGATCACGATTTATTTTTTTTATCCAATATTTGTTTTACCGGGTCAACCAACAGTTCTATATTTCCGGCTCCGACCATCAGGACAACTTCGAGCTTATCGGCTTCGGCCGCTATAACATCCAACAATTCTTCCTTGCGGATCAACCGCTTGTCGGCGATCGTCACGGCATCGAAAATGATCTGCGAAGTGACACCCGGTATCGGCTTCTCGCGTGCCGGATAGATGTCCAACAGTATCAGTTCATCCAAAAGCGAGAGGCTGGCGGCAAAGTCGGCGGCAAAATCACGCGTACGGGTGTAGAGGTGCGGTTGGAAGATACCGGTCACCTTGCGCCCGGCATACAGTTCCTTTACGGAAAGAATGCTTGCCTTCAGTTCGGCCGGATGATGGGCATAATCGTCGATCAGGACGATGTTGTCTTTCTTGAGATGGAAGTCGAAGCGGCGGCGCGGACCGGCAAAAGTCGCCATGCCGTGCTTGATTTCCTCCGGTGTCACACCGTTCAGCCAGGCAAGGGCGACAGCGGCGACTCCGTTCTCGATATTTACTTTCACGGGCACGCCCAACTGGATATCGGGAATACGGATATCGGGACCGACAAAATCGAAGAATATCTCGCCGTTTCCGATACGGACGTTCTCGGCATAAAAGTCGGGGACAGTCGTCAATTGACAATTGTCTGCACGTTCTCCGGTATAGGTGTATAGCTTTACGCCTTCTTGCAGGCGGGGGATGATGTTGATGCCTTGTTTCATGATCAGGCAACCGTCCGGGCGGATCAGCGAGGTGAAATGTTCGAAGCTTTCACGGTAAGCTTCCGGAGTCCCGTAGATATCCAGGTGATCGGGATCGGCCGCCGTGATAACGGCCATATAGGGTTTCAACCAATGGAAAGAACGGTCGAACTCGTCCGCTTCTATCACGGTCAGGTCGCTCTTATCGGAAAGCATCAGGTTGCTGTTGTAGTTCTTCAGTATACCACCTAAGAAAGCGTTGCAATCCACATGAGACTGTTTCAGCAGGTGGGCGACCATCGAGGAGGTCGTTGTCTTGCCATGCGTACCGGCCACACACAATCCGCGGCTGCAACCGGTGATCTCACCCAGCACACGGGCACGTTTCATCACCTCGAAACCATTTTCCCGGAAATAGCTGAGTTCCGAATGGTCTTCGGGAACGGCAGGAGTATAGACGACCAGTGTCTTTTCCGGATCGGTAAAGCCGTCGGGGATCAAGTCCACATTGTCTTCATAGTGAATGACGGCTCCTTCACAGTTCAACTGTTCCGTCAGGCCGGAAGGGGTCTTGTCGTAACCCGCCACCATCTTTCCTTTCGAAAGGAAATAGCGGATCAGGGCACTCATCCCTATCCCGCCGGCTCCAACAAAATAGACAGCCGTTATGTTGTTTATATCCATATTTTCTTACTCGTTACAAATCTTTGTTACAAAGATAATACATTCATTCGATAATCTTGACGATCTCGTCTACGATGCGTTCCGCACTCTGGTGCTGGGCCAATGTCGCGATGTTGCGGCTCAAGAGACGGAGGCGTTCGTCGTCGTGGATGACTTCGAGAGCCTTCGGCACCAATTGCTGTTCGGCATCTTTGTCGGCCACCAGGATAGCAGCCTCTTTATCGACCAAGGCCAAGGCATTCTTCGTCTGATGGTCTTCCGCCACATTGGGAGAAGGGACCAGGATCACCGGTTTTTTCAGCAGGCAGAGTTCGGAAATGGAACTGGCGCCTGCACGGGAGATGATCAGATCGGCCGCAGCATAGGCATAGTCCATGCGAGTGATGAAGTCCGAGCACCAGACCGGCATCCCCCTGTAAGCCTTCAGATGCTTTAAAGCTTCTTCATGGTAGTAGCGCCCGGTTTGCCAGATCACCTGTACGTCGACATCCGAAGCAAAGAGTTTATCCAGATCGCCCTGTATGCTACGGTTGATCGTCCGGGCTCCCAGACTGCCGCCGACCACCAAGATTGTCTTCTTATCCGGAGAGAGACCGAAAAACCTCAATGCTTCTTCGCGCTTATCCAGTGCCTCTTCCAAATCCTGACGGACCGGATTGCCGGTCACGACGATACGGTCGGCCGGGAAAAACTTTTCCATGCCCTCGTAAGCGACACATATTTTGCCTGCTTTCTTTGCCAAGAGCTTATTCGTGACACCGGCATAGGAATTCTGCTCCTGTATCAAGGTCGGGATTCCTAAGGAAGCAGCCATCCAAAGCGTCGGTCCGCTGGCATAACCGCCTACGCCTACGGCAATATCAGGCTTGAACTCGCGTATCGTCTTTTTGGCAAGCCGGAGGCTTTTGAGCAGGCGTCCCACGACACGGATGTTATTTGCCAGGTGGGCACGGTCGAAACCGCTTACCGGCAATCCCACGATGCGGTAACCGGCGGCCGGCACTTTTTCCATTTCCATCCGGTCTTCGGCTCCCACAAACAGTATTTCCGCCTCCGGAAAACGTTTCCTGAAGGTATTGGCAATGGAGATAGCCGGGAAGATATGGCCTCCGGTTCCTCCGCCGCTTATGATGATTCGGTACTGTTTCATATTTCAGTTTCTGTTGTTGTTTCTTTTATTGTCCGCACAGCCTCCAAGGGGTTTTCTTCTCTCACGGGAGCTTCTGCGGTCGCTTCGAACGGTTCGTCCGAAGCCGTATCAAGCGTTGTATCTGCGATCGACTCGCCTTCCGGTGGCGTACCGCCTATGGCAACAGCCTCATCCGGCGCTTCTTCCTCATTTCCCATATTCGCTCCGAAGCGGCTAACGCTCAGAATGATGCCGATATAGGCACAACTGATGACGGTCGACGTACCTCCCCGGCTGATCAACGGCAAAGGTTGCCCGGTCACCGGTATCAGGTCTACCGCCACCGCCATATTCGTCAGAGCCTGGACGACGACCAACAGCCCGCAGCCCAGCACCAGGAATTTAGGAAATAGTTTATCGCATCTACGGGCGATCATCCCCACCCTGACAAGCAGGATGATATACAGGAGCAGGACAAAACCTCCTCCTACGATCCCCATCTCTTCTATAATAATGGCATAGATAAAGTCCGAGTAAGCCTGCGGCAGGAAATCTCGTTGTTGCCCGTGTCCGGGAAACTTTCCCAACAGCCCGCCTCGCGCCAGTGCGATCTTGGCATGCACCACCTGATAGTCGTCACCGTCGATGCTGACCGCTCTCCCCGGCTCGAACTTAACAGCGTCTTCCGGATCGGAGAAGCGTTCGATACGTGCTTTCCAAGTGTGCACACGGTCCGGCATCAGGTCGATCACCTTGTCCGGGGCAAACCGGATAAACCCAACCAACATCAAAAGGCCAATGAGACCCACACCGCTCAGTTTCAGCAAACGGATGAAGGATATCTGCCCGATGAACATCATCATAAAGGTCACGGCAAACAACAGGATGGCTGTCGACCCGTTATTGAAGAAGATCAGAAAACAAACGCTCCCGACACCTCCTAAGATGTACCAGAACATCTGTCTGTCCGTGAACCAGTTTCGCTTGCTCAGGATAAACGCCGTATAGCCGATGGCAGCGATCTTGGCTATCTCCGAAGGCTGGAAACGGACTCCGAGTATTTCCAGCCAGCGGGGTTCTCCGTTTACCACGACACCGACAAAGGGCGTTATGGCCAACAAGACCATCGAGACCGGCAAAAGCAAACTCAACAAGGAATAGAACCTGCACGGGACGTTGTGCATCAGTAATACGAGCACAAAGCCCCCTAACAGGAAAGTCGCATGACGGACAATAGGAGCCCAGTGATTCGCGTTCTTATAGGCAATCGTGCTGGTTGCACTGAACACCTCGATCACCGAGACCAGACACAGGAACATGAAGATCACCCATATCACCCGGTCACCCTTGAACAGTTTACTCGCTAAATCCATTTCTTCGTCTTTCTTTACAGGTTACGCACACAAGCTTTGAACTGGTCGCCACGATCCTCATAGCTTTTGAAGAGGTCGAAGCTGGCACAGCAAGGCGACAACAGGACAGTGTCTCCCTTTTCGGCCAGTTTATAAGCTTTCGAAACGGCTTCTTCCATCGAACGGGCATCTTCGATAACGGGGACCTTCCCGTCGAAGAAGCCGTGCAACTTGGCATTATCCACACCCAGGAATATGAGGGCGTGCACCTTTTTCTTCACCAGCTCTTCAATTTCGGAATAGTCATTCCCCTTATCCGTACCACCGAGTATCAGGACCAAAGGAGTGGTCATGCTCTGCAAGGCGTACCAGCAGGAGTTTACATTCGTGGCTTTCGAGTCGTTGATATAATCGACTCCGCGCACACGCGCCACTTTCTCAAGGCGATGTTCTACCCCGGTAAAGTCGCTCAGCGAAGCTCGCAGGTTTTCATCATGGATATCCACCAGTTTGGATGCGATACCTGAAGCCAACGAATTATACAGATTATGCGTTCCCGATAATGCCAATAAATCTTCTTCCATTGTAAACATTCCGTTTGAGGTTTCAATTATTATCTTTTTATCTTCCGTATAGCCCTTTACGCCGGCTTCGTGAGTTTCGGCGAACGGGTAGAGAGTTGCCTGCGGATGGCGTTTGGCTATTTCGCGGGCAATAATGGGGTCGTCGTTCCAGAAAATGAAAGCATCTTCGGCCGTCTGGTTCTGGATGATGCGGAATTTGGCATCCACGTAGTTCTGCATCTCATAATTATAACGATCCAGATGGTCGGGCGTTATATTCAACAAGATGGCGATATCCGCCTTAAAGTCATACATGTTGTCGAGCTGGAAACTACTCAGTTCGATCACGTAGACGGCGTGAGGATCTTCAGCCACCTGAAGAGCGAGGCTGTTCCCGACGTTCCCCGCAAGCCCTGCGTCCACTCCTGCCTGCCGGAGGATGTGGTAGGTCAGCATGGTCGTCGTCGTCTTGCCGTTGCTTCCGGTGATACAGATCATCTTAGCATCCGTATACCGTCCGGCAAATTCTATTTCGGAGATGATGGGCGTACCCTTCTCCTTCAGTTTCTTTATAATGGGAGCCTTGTCGGGTATTCCCGGACTCTTGATGATTTCGTCGGCATTCAGGATGTCGGCTTCGGTATGCCGGCCCTCTTCCCAACAGATACCGTGGGCATCCAGCATATCCTTATACTTGGGTTTGATAGACGAGAAATCGGAAACGAACACATCGAATCCTTTCGCCTTCGCCAGCACGGCAGCACCTGCGCCACTTTCACCGGCCCCTAAGATAACAATCCTTTTCTTCATTTGATTTATGATTTTTTTATTCATTTATGATTTATAATTTATGATTTATGCATCGATAATAAATCACAAATTATAAATCATAAATCACTTTATCTCATCTTTAATGTCACAATCGTAATAACTGCCAGGATGATACCGATCAACCAGAACCGGACCACGATCTTCGATTCGGGCACCACGTTAAAAGGTTTCTGTATCAAAGCCTGTATTCCCGCATTACCGGGTTTCTGAAAATGATGATGGAGGGGAGCCATCTTGAAGATGCGCCGTCCCTCACCGTATTTCTTCTTCGTATATTTGAAGTAGAACGTCTGCATCAGAACGGAAAGATTCTCTACCAGGAAGATGCCGCACAGGATCGGGATCAGTAATTCTTTCCGGATAATGATCGCGAACACGGCGATGATACCGCCTAACGTCAAACTTCCCGTATCACCCATAAATACCTGTGCCGGATAGGCGTTGTACCACAGGAATCCGACCGTCGCCCCGATAAAGGCCGCTGCAAACACCACCAGTTCTTCCGCTCCCGGGATGAACATGATATTCAGGAAGGAGGCAAACTCGAAGTGAGACGACATATAGGCGAGTATTCCGAGCGCCACCCCGATAATCGCCGAGCTTCCCGCCGCCAGACCGTCCAGGCCGTCCGTCAGGTTCGCCCCGTTCGACACGGCTGTCACCACGAAGATCACCATCAGGACGAAGACCAGCCAGGCCGCCTCTTCCTTATATTCGCCTGCCCAGCTAACCAACTGCGCATAATCGAAATTGTTGTTCTTCACAAACGGGATCGTCGTCTTGGTCGACTTCTTTTCGACCGTATGAAAGTGCACTTCCTCGATCACATTGTCATGTCGTACTTCCATATTCTCCTTGATCACCACGTCCGGACTCATAAAGAGAACCAGTCCGACGATCAGCCCCAGACCTATCTGTCCGATAATCTTAAACTTGCCGTGCATGCCTTCCTTGTTCTTCCGAAACACCTTGATGTAGTCGTCGGCAAATCCCAACGCCCCTAACCAAATGGTCGTCACCAGCATCAGGATCACATAGATATTGGTCAGCTTCGCACAAAGCAAGGTCGGCACCACAATCGCAATGATAATGATGATACCTCCCATCGTCGGCGTCCCTTTCTTACTCATCTGCCCTTCCAGGCCGAGGTTACGTACCGTCTCGCCGATCTGCAACATTTGCAGCTTGTCGATGATACGGCGTCCGATAGCCGTCGAGATGAACAAAGAGAGGATCAAGGCCAAGGCGGAACGGAACGATACATACTTGAACATGCCGGCCCCCGGAAAATCGAGCTGATCCAAATAATTAAACAAATAATACAACATAAAAAAACTTTGTTTTTTCAGTTGAAAGGTGAGAGTTGAAAGTTCAATACTGCTGAGTATAACTTTCAACTTTCAACTTTCAACTCTTAAATATTTCTTTTAACTGTTCCCTGTCATCGAAATGGTGCTTTACGCCTTTTACTTCCTGATAGTCTTCATGGCCTTTGCCGGCAACCAGGATCACATCGCCTTTCTTTGCCAGCATGGTGGCTGTTTTGATCGCCTGCACACGGTCCGTAATGCAGAGCGTATGTTCCATATCTGCCGTATTCAGGCCGGCAACCATATCTTTAATGATCTCGTCCGGTTCCTCGAAACGGGGATTGTCGGAAGTCAGGATCAGCTGGTCGCTCAACCGGGCTGCTTCCTTTGCCATGATCGGGCGCTTTCCTTTGTCGCGGTTGCCACCACAACCTACTACCGTGATCACGCGGCCGTTGCCGTCCAGCACCTCATGGATACTGTTGAGCACGTTCGTCAAGGCGTCAGGCGTATGAGCATAATCCACAATCGCCGTATATCCCGCCGGAGACTGGATCGTCTGAAAGCGGCCGGAAACCGGATGCAGATCGCTTAACACGACCAACACTTCTTCCGGGTCTTTGCCCAAAGAGACAGCAGCCCCATACACCGCCAACAGGTTGTAGGCATTGAAACGGCCGACAAAGCGCGTCGTCACTTCACGCCCGTTAATCAGCATTTCGGTCCCTTCGAAATGGGATTCCAATATCTTCCCTTTGAAATCAGCCAGCGTACGGAGCGAATAAGTCAGTTTCTTGGCAGCCGTGTTCTGCAACATGACAAGGCCTGATTTATCGTCCGCATTCGTAAGCGCAAAGGCCGAAGCGGGCAGGTCGTCAAAAAATTTCTTCTTGGCCTTCAGGTAATTCTCGACCGTCTTATGATAATCCAGATGGTCGCGCGTCAGGTTGGTAAATATCCCCCCGTCGAACGACAGGCCGCTGATACGCTTCTGGTCGATCGAATGCGAACTGACCTCCATAAAGGCATACTCGCAACCGGCCTCCACCATCCGTGCCATCAGGTGATGGAGGGTGACGGGGTCAGGCGTCGTATGATCGGTCGGGATCGCTTCGCCATCGATATAGTTGCAAACGGTAGAGAGCAACCCCACCTTATGTCCCATCTTCCGGAACATCTCGTACAAGAGCGTTGCGATCGTTGTCTTTCCGTTTGTGCCGGTCACACCCACCAGTATCAGATTGTCCGAAGGATTCTCATACCAGGCAGAAAGCGATTTGCCTAAAGCATCCGCCGAATCTTTCACCCTGATGAACACCGGTTTGTTTCCGGAAGCTCCTACATTTTCATCCGAACGGGCAGGGATTTCCTCGCAGACGATTGCGGCAGCCCCTTTCTCGATCGCGCTTTGGATATAAGCATGACCGTCTACGGCCGTACCCCGAACCGCTACAAACAAAAAGCCTTTTTCCACTTTACGGGAATCAGACTGAACACCTGAGATCTCCACATCTGTGTTTCCGATGACCTCAAGCACATCCAACGGACGAATAAGTTCTTTTAGTTCCATAGCCTATTTTAATGTTAATGAAACGGTTTGTCCTTTCGAAACCCGCGAACCGGGAGATATGGATTGAGAAGACACGCGCCCCATGCCATTCAACGAAGCCCGCAGTCCGGCACTCTCCAGGAGGTAGACGGCGTCTTTCGCTCCCATACCGACGACATTCGGCACCAATCCTTCCCGGATAGGGATATCTTTCAGTTTCACATCTTCCTTGCCGTCTTCACGCTTAGCCGTCACCCATTTGGTTTCGGTACTGTCGTTATCGGCCTCTATATCGAGTTTGTTCAAAACATATTCCAGTGCATCCCGTTCGCCGGCTTTCGGCTGAGGCAATGTCACGGCCAACGAGTCTTTCGCCATGTCGTGGATATCGAAAGACATGTGGCTGGCATATACCTTCTCGGCGATCGCCTTCACCACGCCCCCCGACATCGTTCCACCCGAAGGATAGCCGTTGCGCGGTTGGCGGATCACGACGATACAGGAGTATTTCGGTTCGTCGGCAGGGAAATAACCACAGAAAGCAACCTGGTGGCCTGCCTGGCGGTAAACGCCTCCCGATGCTATCTGGGCCGTACCCGTTTTGCCGGCAATACGGACAAAGTCGGAATGAACCGCCTTTCCGGTTCCTTTCTCCACTACGCCCAACAACATATCCTTGATGATATTCAGCGTGCGTTCCGAGCAGATGGATTCCCGCACCACTTCGGTGGAGAAACTCTGTACGGTCCTGCCGTTGTGCATAATCTCTTTCGTAAAGAGAGGGCGGACCATCTTGCCGTTGTTGGCGATCGCATTATAGAAAGCAAGCGTATAGATCGGCGGTATCTGGGTCTCGTACCCGAAAGACATCCACGGAAGAGCAGTCTTCGACCAGTAGCGTACCGTGTCATCCGGCCGGCGGATTTTAGCGCGGCCCGCCCCGGGAATTTCCAGATGCAGGTCTTCGTTCAGGCCAATACGGTAAAGTCCTTCCACATATTTGGCCGGGTTCTTTTCGTATCCTTTCAGGATCGTCTTGGCGACTCCGATATTGGACGAGTACCAAATAGCCTGCTCCACCGAGATACGGCCGTAACCGCCTTTGTTATTATTATGGTCCGTCATGCGGGCTCCTTTGTACATATAGATACCGTTGCCGACATCGACCGTATCCCCGGGCTGGCAAACGCCGTCTTCAAGGGCAACCATGATGGATGCGACCTTAAAGGTCGAACCGGGTTCCGTTTCGTCCGCCACGGCATGGTTGGTGTCTTCGCCGTAAACGCCTTCACGGATACGTCCCATGTTGGTAATGGCTTTCACCTCGCCTGTCGCGACCTCCATGACGACAGCCGTACCCGATGCGGCGTCGATCTTCTTCAACATGTCGAGCAACGACTTCTCGGCTATATCCTGGATATTGATGTCGATCGTCGTGCGGATATCCATTCCTTCCACCGGCTCCACTTCTACGACATTCGTCCATCCTCCACCGAGACGGCGGACGGAATTCAGGCCGGCAACGCCGTGGAGCAAAGTGTCGTATTGCAATTCCAGGCCGTTCTTTCCCTTGGTCAGCCCTGTTTTAGGGTCGATATCGCGAAACGTGTCGCCGATCGTACGGGAAGCCAATGTGCCGAACGGTTTCTGCCGTTCAACCATCTCCCGCGTATAGAAACCGCTCTTGAAACGTCCTAAACGGAAGAAGGGGAATTTCTTTATTTCTTTCAAATCGGAATAGGAAACTTTACCGTCGAAAACAGGGAACTGGCGGTTTTTCTTCTTCAGGCCGTTCAGCAGGTAATTCTTATATCCGGCAGGCGTCCGGTTCTTCAACTTACGGGAAAGATAAACGGAAAGGGAATCGATCCCGTTATGTTTACTTTTCAGAAGCGTATCCAAGCTGTTCCACGTCTTGGTCGGATGCGTATAGCAGTCTGCATTGAAATCGATATACAGATAAAAGCAAGGCACACTGGTCGCCATCAGTTTGCCGTCGGAAGAATAGATGTTTCCACGGCTGGGATAGATCAGGCGGTTCGGGCGCTTCTGGCTCTCGGCCACCTTCATCCAAGTCTCCTTTTCCACAAAAGCCGTATCGCAGGCACGCAGCAAGATGCCTATTGCTACCAATCCGAGCAACAGCACAATGAAGAAGTAACAGAGTAAAATCCGGTTACTCTTAGGAGCTTGTTCTTTTGATTCGATCTCTTCAGCCATCTTTACTTATACAATTCATACGGCGGGTTCTTGGCCGCTTCCAATTCTATTCCCTGTTCTTCTATCAATAGTTCGATCTGCGACTGGCGGCTGTTGCCCGTCAATTCCGAAGAGATGGACAGCGCCTCGAACCGCACATCACGCAATTGCTGCTGCAGGCGGTCGATTTCGCGCAACCGTTGCATACAGACATACCGGTTACCGATAAATATGAATATCAGCACGACGACAAGCACGATCATCTTCGTATGCCTGACAATAAAATCCTCCTTCAGGATTCCACCTCCCAATATGTACAGAAGAGAAAAACGATTCTCCTTCTTCTTTTTCTTCTGTTTCGTTTCCACAGCCATACTTTTTAGTTGAAAGTTAAAAGTTGAAAGTTATTGGACTTTATGTTCATTATTCAACTCCGCTATTCTCAGTTTTGCACTCCGGGAACGGGGATTCCGTTCGACCTCCTCGTCCGATGGAACAATCACCTTGTTGTTTACCAGACGGAACGGAGATTTGACATTTCCAAAAAAGTCCTGCTCCGCCTTTCCTTCGAAGTTTCCTGTCTTCAGGAAGTTCTTCACCAATCGGTCTTCCAAAGAATGGTAGGTGATAACGACCAGGCGTCCGCCGGGTTTCAGCACTTGCAGCGTTTGTTGCAACATCTCGCGCAAGGCACGCATTTCATCATTCACCTCGATACGCAAGGCTTGAAACACCTGAGCCAGGAATTTCTTCTCCTTATCTTTTCCCGTAAAGGGTTTTATCACATCCAAAAAGTCAGCGATCGTCTCTATCTTCTTCGTTTCCCGGCTACGCACCAAGACAGAGGCCAGTTTACGTGCCACCTTCAACTCCCCGTAAAGATAGAACAGGTCGGCCAACTGCTCTTCCGTATATGTATTAACGATATCCGCTGCTGTTTGTCCGGCCCGGGTATTCATCCTCATATCCAACGCTCCGTCGAAACGGAAAGAAAACCCGCGGTCCTTGTCATCAAAATGATGGGAAGAAACGCCCAGGTCTGCCAACAGCCCATCGACCTCGCCTGCTACCCCATGATAGCGCATGAAGTTATATAAGTAACGGAAATTGCTGCGGACAAAAACAAAACGGGGATCTGCCGGAATGTTTTTCTCTGCATCGGCATCCTGGTCAAATCCATAAAGTTTCCCATCGTCATCCAACCGGTTCAGGATTTCACGCGAATGTCCTCCACCGCCAAAGGTAACATCGACATAGACTCCGGAGGGGCGAATAGCCAGTCCTTCCAAACTTTCATGAAGCATTACCGGCACATGATAACAGACTTCTTTTTCTTCCATTTCTTCGCTACTTCATGTTAAACTTTTCCTTAAAATAAGGGTCTGTAGTTGGTTGATTAGCACATACATCACCCTACTGGAGGGTAAAAGTACACATTTCCTAATTTAACCGCCAAGAAATATAAGGGAAAAGTAACAAAAAGTTTTCAACAGGTCGGACAGACACCCCTATTCCGACAGTCCTAAACCCTGTCAGAATCGTGTATTTGGAGGATTTATATATGCACAAAAAAAGCCTCTCCGATATTTCTACCGGAGAGGCTCATTTGTTTTCTGTCCCCTTTTCTCACGAGAAGAGAAGCAGTCGATTTATTTAATTATAAATGCATCGAATTATTTAACGATTGCTTTAACAGCTTCTTCGCCTTCAACAGCTACTACGACTACACCCTGAGGAGCAGCGATTGTAGCGTCGCTTGAAGTGATAACTGTGTTGGCAACTGTCTGGCCCAAGATGTTAGAGATAACAACCTTCTTACCTTGAGCACCCACGATCTTAATATTACCGTTACCGGCAATCACTGTTACTTCAGATGTAGCGATAGTTTCGTTATCTGTAGCCAACTGATCGTTTTCTTCGTTCTCTACGTTGAAAACCAAAGCTCCGTCACCACCAGTCTTAGCATTGGCGAATGTAGATTTATCATCTGTCAAAACAATGCAACCATTCTGGATCTTCAACCATGCAGCCTTGTCTGTAGGAGCGATGGAAGCATTGACTGTAGTTGCAGAATTCGGCCAAATGTTCGATTCGAACAAGAATGAGTTATCCTGTCCTTCTTCTGTTACGTTGTTCGCCTTTTCAGGATGTACATAACGGAATGACCATACGTAGTTCTTATGAACATCTTCAGTCAACAGATTCTTGATAGCAGGCTGGCCTTTGGCTACAACAGAATCGTTGTATGCTTGCAGAGTTGCGAAGTTTACTTTCTCGTTAGCCACGCCTCTATATTGAGCCGGCAAAATCCACAATGTATCAGCGATACGGATACCTTCAACGAAACCAACGCGAGTGTAACCACCAGCTACGTCTGCATACGGTTTGTCTTGACCATAAACTGCTACAGAATCTTGGAAGCTAACCATATACTTAGCTCTTTCGAATCCAGGGATAGCAGGACGAGCATGCTTACAAGCCATAGGATCGTCTGTTACCTTACCGTCGGCCGTAATATGCGGACCGTCTTCCGTACAAGGAGTTCCTTCGATACCGGCGAAATCATTGTGAGCAACTGAAATCAGGTACTGAGGTTTGATATAACCACGTCCACGAACAACCCAAGTCGTATCGATCTGGAATGCCAAGCCTGTTGCTTTGTCCGCAGTCCACATACCGACATAGTCAACATTTTCGTCTGTCAGACCACCAGCCTTATTATTTTCGTCCATCAGATATTCATGACGTACGTTTTCGTAGAATCTCAAAGTGTCACGACCATCAGCTTCACCAAGATTTGCATTGTTGAAACGACGATACAACGGAGTCTCATCCGGATTGATCGCGAATGCAGAAGTTCTTGTTTCACTTAACGGCTGAACTTTAACTGTTGCATCCAGGATATCGTCCGTAACACCAGCCTTAACGTCTGAGATTTCATCATTCTCAGCCTTTACGATTGCATAATAGCATTCACCTTCGTAATGGTTATTTTCTTTGAAGAAGAAATAATCGATAGGATCAGCAGAAGCAGACATTGCATATTTATTTTCAGTAGCTTCGTCCATATAAGCATTCTTCAAGGAGATTGCATATTCTGTTCTACGCAACTGCTTGATACCAATACGTTTTGCAACATCATTCGTTACAGTATAACCATAATTGGCAATTGCTTCTTCAGTCAGACGGAAAGCATCTTTACCGTTCAATACATTCAGCAAAGAATCCTTACCTGCACCCTTAGCCAAATACTTACTGTTTTCGCCGGTTGCATACGGATGCAGATACTTGAATGTGAATTCATCCAAGAAGAACTTGGCATCTTTGATGTTCTTATAGCCTAACAATGAATCCTGATAAGCTTCAGCAATCAAAGCAGCATTGCCCTTAACACCTTCAGCATCTTTCACCTGTACAAAGATCAAAGAGTCTGTTGTCGCGATATTAATTCCAACTGCAGATGTGTACATATATTTAGCACCTTCGTTCAACATCAGTTGAGCTGTTGCTGTTTTAGTGTCATATTCGCGGTTTGTTACAATTACAGGAGAATAATCTTTTACCTTATCTGCTGTATTCTTCTTCAATACAACCCACTGGTATGCAGGCATGTGAGCTGTAAGCTGTTCGTCTGCCTTAACAGTTACCCATTCCAAGTCACCATTTTTATGGATCGGAGAAGCCAAATATTGACCTTTCTGGTTCATGATGAAATACAAACCGTCTTCAACAGAAGTACGACCGTTGTAAACGGCTTCACAACCTTTATAACCCAAGGAAATATTCGTTTCCTTCTTGTCATAAACAGTAACAATACGAACTGCATCTTTGATCAGGTCCTGAACGGTTACAAAGTTGTTTGTACCTGCAGCAGAAGCTGTAGGAAGCGTTGTGGTTGAACCATCAACCCAGTTAGAACCATTTTGGCCATTTGCCGGATCATAAGCTTTAGCTTCTTCAACCTGGATTACCAAGCTGTCTTTTGAAGGATAGTAAGAGAAAGCGAACTTATACTGTTCTTTAATTGTCGATTTGCCAATTGAGTCAGCAGGAGAAGTCGGTTTCGTTGCAGCTTTACTTGCCTGAAGTTTTGCATGAGTCAAATTATCCCAATAGAATGCACGGAATCTTTCACCACTTGCGTTTACGACAGTTGTATCCACACGCAGATAAGAAGAATCCGAATTTAACACATACACATAATCATTATCACCTGTAATTGCTTCAGCAAAGAACTTGCCGGCATTCTTTCCGTTGAACGGGTTGGCAACTTTTACCTTTGCACCCTCTTCATCCGGCGTAAATGTTAAGGCAACCCCCTTGTCAGCATCCTGCAAACCTAAAATCGTATTGATTTCAGGAGCAGCCAAACGAATCATGTCGGCTTCTACAAGAGCGAATTTTGTCAAAAGAGACCCTGCCACAGCATCTGCAGAAACTTTAGCCGCCGCTTCCTTCACAACCTGAATATTTGCGTTATTAGCTTTCAAACCGATAACAGAGTCAGTTTTGAAATAAGAATACAAAGTCTTACCTGCTTGTTCAGAAGACGGAATAGAAGTGTACTGACTCAAGAATGCCCAACCTGAAATTTCACCACCTACACGGGTAGAATCAGTATCAGTATAAGTAGCTGTACTTCCAGCCAAACCTTCCAACAGAGTTCCAGCATACTGGATATCCAGACGCTGACCGGTAGCTTTGTTTGTGAAATCAAAGATAGGAGCTTTTCCGAAACCTTCTTCAGTTACTTCAACACACCACAATGTACTTGCTAAATTTGCAGACGTAGTACTTCCTTCCAATCTCAAAGCTCCTTCCGGAGTCATTGCCAACACTCCATCAGCAGCTTTCAATTGATACAAGCCATTACCCGTCTTCTTCAAGGATGTTACAGGATCCCCTGCATTAGCAGACATCGCACCTAACAATGCAACCCCTGCCAAAAGTGTAGAAAACTTTTTGTTCATAATCAAATAATTTAATATTAATACTAAAGTGTAATAAATCAATCAAATAACGCGTACGTCTTAAAAATCTTATAATCAAATACTATTGCGTACGAATTTCTTTTGGCAAAAATACGCATAACTTTTAAATCAACAATCCTTTTCCTTAATATTTTTTCCTTTTCTATATTCTTTCTTATCAACAAGATAAGCTATCCTGTACGAAAACGCTTATTTACGAGACGAACCATAAAATCCACAGATGAGCACCAACAAAGTCCTGCACAAGAAGAATGAGGAATAATGTATACGCGTACATAATATATAAGGCGATACCCGAAACATTCTTCCCGATCCGTTGCCCGTTCACGAATAATCATGTATATTTGTGAATTACAAACAAATAAAACAATAACTATGGAAAAAGAAAAGTCGGATCTGAAAATTATGGAAGAAATGGAAAGAAAAGAATTACAAGATCGGTATATTCGCTTCGATTGGGCTATCAAGCGATTGCTGCGACAGAAGGCCAACTTCGACGTGCTCGACGGCTTCCTGACCGTCATGCTGAACGAAAAGATCAAGATCGTCGAGATACTCGAAAGCGAAGGCAACCAGGAAAGAGCCGACGACAAGTTCAACCGCGTCGACATCAAAGCGCTCAACAGCAAAGGCGAAATCATCCTCGTCGAGATACAGAACACGCGCGAAATACACTACCTCGAACGTATCCTCTACGGCGTAGCCAAAGCCATCACCGAACATATTTCCTTGGGAGAAGACTACGAAAAAATCAGGAAAGTCTACTCCATCAGCATCCTCTATTTCGACCTCGGCACGGGAACGGACTACATCTACCACGGGCAGAACCAGTTCATCGGCGTGCATACGGGCGACCAGTTGCGGGTCAACACGTGCGAACGCGACGTCCTCGTCTCCCGCCTCCCCGCCGAAATCTTCCCTGAATACATCCTGATCCGCGTGAACGAGTTCGACAAAACAGCCCTCACGCCACTGGACGAATGGATCGAATACCTGAAAGACGGCACGATCCGCCCCGACACGACTGTCCCCGGACTGAAGGAAGCACGCGAGAAGTTGAAATACTACTCCATGTCGCCCGGCGAACGCCTTGTCTACATCCGCCACCTCGAAGACATCAACATCCAAAACGACGCGATCCACACCTCCAAACTGGAAGGAAGAATAGAAGGCCTTGCTGAAGGAAAAGCTGAAGGAAAAGCTGAAGGAATCGCAGAAGGTAAAGCAGAAGGTCTTGCCGAAGGTGAGGCGAAAGGAAAAGCCGAAAGTTTGCGCCAAGTCGCTTCCAAGATGAAAGAGACGGGAGTCGATATTGCCACCATAGCCATGTGTACAGGCTTAAGTGAAGAAACAATCTTGTCTTTATAAGAGAAATTTCCAACGGCTTATCGGACAAGCCACTTCTTACCCAAATAGTGGACGGGATACCAGGCAGCAAGGAAACCGATGGAAAGGACAGTCACGAAAACAATGAGAATGTCGCCGGCTTCGACACGAACCGGATAAGCATCTATAATAAAGGAACCGGCTGCCTGGCCTAATTTTATGATGCCCAATTCTTGTTGCAACAGACATAGCGCCAAACCGATAACGATGCCGATCAAAGCGCCGAGCCCGGAAATCATCCAACCTTCGAAGAGGAAGATACGACGAATCAGACGGTCGTCCGCACCCATATTCCGTAAAGTGCGGACATCCTCTTTCTTTTCTATCATCAGCATGGAGAGCGAGCCGATCACGTTGAACAGAGCCAGGATCAGGATGAAACACAGGATCAGAAAGATCATCCATTTCTCTCCCTGCATCATCCGGAAAGAGGCTTCCTGCTGTTCATAGCGGTCCTTGACCGAAAAATCATCGCCTAAGAGCGATTTGATACGGCTTTTGACCGAATTGATATCCGCACCGGGAACCAATGACAACTCTATCGCCGAGACTTCCTTATCATAGCTGAACAAAGAACGGACCATCGACAAAGGCAGCAGGATGAAGTTCTCGTCATACATCTGCTGGTTAGTGGCATATACACCGCCCACAAAGGCATATTCCAAATTCAGGGAAGCGACAGGGTTGGCGAGGTTGACTTTCTCGTTCCTTTTGGGAGCATAAATTTCCAAAGGATCGGCATAATTAGGACGTACTCCCAAAGAGAAAGCCGTTCCGACACCCAGGTTGGCATAGTTGGCCACTTCGTCAGACAGGACAAACTTACCCTCCCGGCTATCGACCAAAATACTGTCTATCCGTGTCAGACGGCCGAAAGCATCGTCTACGCCTTTAACCGTCGCGGTAATCTGGCGGTCCCGATAGCGTACCTGCGCATTGTCTTGAAGCACTTCGCAAAACAAGGCGACCTCAGGCAGCGCCTTCACTTCACGGACAGCGGGAAGAGCCGGATCGAAAACCTTTCCGTGCACAGGCTGGATCTTCAGCTCCGGATCGAAGTTGCTGAGCATGGAAGAGACCAGCGCGACAAACCCGTTCAATACAGACAGCGCACAGACCAAAGCCATCGTAGCGACAACCACTCCACAAACAGACACCATCGAAATGATATTGATGGCGTTGTGGGATTTCTTTGAAAAAAGGTAACGCCGGGCTATATAAAACGGGAAGTTCAACGTGGTAATCTTTTTATTTTTTCAACAGATTATCTATGTTCTCAATATAATCCAGAGAGTCGTCGATAAAGAAACTCAATTCAGGAATCTTGCGGACCTGTTTCCGGATACGCTGTCCGAGATCAAAACGGATGGCTTTCGTATTCGCCCGGATGTTTTCAAGCATTTCCTTCGACTTGTCGGACGGGAAGATGCTTAGGTAAGCACGCGCCACACTCAAATCGGGGCTTACACGTACTACGCTGACAGAGATCAGGATGCCATGCATGGCCTGTGTCTGCTTCTGAAAGATATCACTCAACTCCTTTTGCAGGAGACGCTCTATTTTACTTAGTCTTGTACTTTCCATAATTTCTTGCTTTTTTATTTTTTCCAGATCATCGTGAGGCCGTCACGCAAAGGTAAGATAACTTTTTCAATACGCGGGTCTTCTTTGATTTTATCATTAAAACTAAGAATACCGAGTGTTTGTTTATCCGTAGGATGCTCTTCCACCACATGACCGTCCCACAACGTGTTGTCGGCAAGGATCAACCCACCGGCACGCACCATCGGAAAAACAAGGTCGAAGTATTCCGAATACAGCCGTTTGTCGGCATCGATAAAAACAAGGTCGAAGGTTTCATCCAGTGTCGGAATAATATCGAGGGCATCGCCGAAATGAACCCGTATCTTATCCTGATGGGGCGACTGTTTCAAGTATTTCATGATGAAGTCTTCCATCTCGTCGTTGATCTCAAGCGTATGGATCAAAGCACCCTCTTCCAGCCCTTCCGCCATGCAAAGAGTCGCATACCCCGTATAAGTGCCGATCTCAAGCACGCGGCGGGGACGAAGCATCCGGCAAAACATCTTCAATATCCGCCCTTGCAGATGCCCCGACAACATACGCGGACGAAGCAGGTTTACATTCGCATCCCGGTTCAGGGCCGAGAGCAACGCACCTTCTTCATCGCTATGGGAAAGGATATATTCGTCTATTGTCATCTTCATGATTTATGATTTATATGATTTATGGCTTACCTGCTGGGGCATAAATCATAAACTATAAATCGTTGTTTATTCCTTAAACGTCGGCAACTGATATTTGGTTCCTGCGTCCAGCACCTTCCCGACGTTGTTGATCTCCAGGAAGCTCGTACCGCCGCCTTCGCCGAAACTGCCGCTCAGGTAAGCCACCATGTCGTTGCGGGTGATACGCCCGCTCTTGATCAGTTCGTTCAGCGCATCGTAGAAATAGCCGCGCCGGCTATCGTTATAAGGCTGGTAAACAGCCCATACGCCGTAAGAGAGAGACAGCATACGCATGACACGGGGGTTGTAGCAAATGGCAAACACAGTGGAAGTGCCACGGAATGCAGCCAGATAACGGGCCGTACGTCCGGTATAACTATCGGTAATAATGGCTTTCACATGCAGTTTGGAGGACGATTTCACGGCTTGCTTTGCCAGGAAAGATGTCACATCCAGGTCGTTTCCTTCGATCGGAACACGGATATCATTGGCTGCAAGCTTCGTCTTTTCCGCTTCACGCGCCACCTTCGTCATCGTCTGGACGGCTTCGACAGGATATTTCCCGTAGGCTGTTTCGCCACTCAACATCAAGGCATCCGTACGGTAGTAGATTGCATTGGCGATATCCGTCACCTCGGCACGTGTAGGACGCGGGTTGTTGATCATGGAGTGAAGCATCTGCGTTGCCACGATAACCGGTTTCTTTACTTCCACGCATTTGCGGATCAGCACGCGCTGGATACCCGGAATTTTTTCGGCAGGCACTTCGATTCCCAGGTCACCGCGGGCGATCATGATCCCGTAAGCGACTTCGAGTATCTCGTCGATCTTGTCTACGCCTTCCTGGTTTTCTATCTTGGCGATAATCTTGATCGGGCTGTTATGTTCGTCCAGGATACGTTGGATGTCCATCACGTCTTGCTTGTTACGGACGAAGGAGTGAGCGATGAAATCCAGATCGTTCTCGATCGCCCAGAGGATATTCTTACGGTCTTTTTCCGTCAATGAAGGCAGGTTGATACGTACACCCGGCACGTTCACACTCTTGCGGCTTCCCAAAGTCGCGTCGTTCTCCACTTCGCAAACCAGATAATCGTCTTTCTTTTCGATTACTTTCAGTTCCAGATCCCCGTCGTCGATCAGGATATCGCTGCCGACACCCAAGTCATTGACAAAATTCCGGTAAGAGACGCAAATACAATCATGCGAAGTCTCTCCTTCCAGGTTTCCCATGATCTTGACAATCTCACCTGTTTTGAACTCGATCGGAGCCTGTGCCGTGGTCGTGCGCACTTCCGGTCCTTTGGTATCCATCAGAATACCGATACGATTGGAAACCGTACGGACATTATTGACGACTCTGGTCAAACCTTCTTCTGTCATGTGAGCCGTATTGAGGCGCACGACATTCATTCCCGCCTTGTACAACGCGTCGATGAACTCGACCTCGCAACGCTGGTCGGAAACTGTAGCTACAATCTTCGTATGCTTTAACATATAACCTTTTTTTTATTGACAATTGATAATTGACAATTGACAATTTCAGAAACAGCCAATCCTCAACTCCAAGTGCCAGACCTTATATTAAACTTCTTTTTACCTAAACAAATCTCTCTTTTTCTTTGATAGCCAATTGTCAATTATCCATTGACAATTGAAGCACCGCTTCTACCGCCAACCGGTACGAATCCAGCCCGAACCCTAAAATCACCCCTTTGCAAGCGGCGGAAATCATGGACACATGGCGGAAAGGTTCACGGGCATGCACGTTTGAGATATGCACCTCCACTACCGGAGTAGTTACAGCTTTTATTGCATCGTGGAGAGCTATGGATGTATGTGTATAAGCACCTGCATTCATGATGATCCCGTCGTAATCGAAACCGACCTCGTGGATCTTGTTTATCATCTCACCTTCCACATTACTCTGGAAATAAGCAATTTCACATTGCGGATACTTGGCACGCAATTCACTCAGATAGCCTTCAAACGAAGCATTTCCGTAGACTGTAGGTTCGCGCTTGCCTAACAAATTAAGATTGGGGCCGTTGATAATCTGAATTCTCTTCATTTTCCCGTAATTTATTACCTTTGCATTACCCTTTGAACGGGCAGAAATATTCGACAAAGATAGTAAAAACTTATGAATTATGAAGTATGGCTCAGCCTTCGTCCCTGTCTACCGGAAGTTTCATCGGCATGAAAATTTTGTTTCATCGGACGAAACTAAAGTTTCCCCGGATGAAACTTTAGTTCCACCCAAGGGAAATAATTGAAACTTTAGTTTCAAACCCGGAAGCCACGTGAAACTTTTTTCTGAAAAGTTCCTCACGAACGCCTTCCGGCATCATAAATCTAAAATCATAAATCAAAACATGCACCAAGAAAACGACAAAATAGAACGATACAAAATTTATCTCCGTTTGGAAAAAGCGCTCTCGGCCAATTCCATCGACGCTTACCTGACAGATATCGACAAACTGACAAACTTCGTCGAAAGCGAGGGCAAGAAGTATGAGGATGTCACGTATGACGACCTGCAACAGTTTGTCGCCCGCCTACGCGACATCGGCATCCACCCACGCTCGCAAGCAAGGATCATTTCCGGAATCAAATCTTTCTACCGATTCCTGTTCCTGGACGATTATATAACAACTGACCCGACCGAATTGTTAGAATCGCCCAAGATCGGGCTGAAACTTCCGGAAGTTCTAACCGTCAACGAGATAAACAGCATTTTGGACACGATCGACCTGACACAGCCGGAGGGACAGCGGAACCGGGCAATGCTCGAAGTCTTGTATAGCTGCGGACTGCGCGTCTCGGAACTGGTCTCGCTGCGCTTCACGGATATTTATTTCGACGAAGGGTTTATCAAGGTGGAAGGGAAAGGGAGCAAGCAACGCTTGGTCCCCATCTCGGAAATTGCCATCAAGGAGATCAAGAACTACCTGTATGACCGCAACCATGTCCCGGTGAAAAAGGGATTCGAAGACATCCTGTTCCTGAGCCGGCGGGGAACGGCTTTATCGCGGATCATGGTTTTCCATATCATCAAGCAGCAGACGGAAATGGCGGGCATCAAAAAGAACGTCAGCCCGCATACGTTCCGCCATTCCTTCGCCACCCATCTATTGGAAGGTGGCGCCAACCTGCTTGCCATCCAGGAGATGTTGGGACATGAGAAGATCACCACCACCGAAATCTATACGCATATCGACCGCCAGTTCCTACGGAAGGAGATACTGGAGCATCATCCGAGAAACAAAAAGCATACGTAACAAGAAAACCTTAAATATCCAACATTCATTCTTCGTCATATTGTTGGAAAAGGAAATCGTTATAAGGGAAACGGGTAATATGAATCTGTTTCACCCGTTCGTACAACAAGGCTTTGAGTGCATCGAGATTCGTCCGTTCCTTAGCCGAAATAAAGATACAATTATCCTGCATCTTGTTCATCCAAGTTCGTTTCAGTTCGTCCAGGTCGATATTCTCGCGTGTACGCGGAGTCAGGTCATCTTCATCCTTCGGGACGAAAGTGAAGGCATCAATCTTGTTGAACACCATAATCATCGGTTTCTCCGTCTTGTCGATTTCAGACAAGGTGCGGTTCACCACCTCGATCTGTTCTTCGAATGTCGGATGGGAGATATCGACAACATGCACCAGCAGGTCCGCCTCACGCACCTCATCCAAGGTTGATTTGAAGGATTCGACCAGTTCGGTCGGCAACTTACGGATAAAACCGACCGTATCGGAAAGCAGGAATGGCAGATTGTCGACAATCACCTTGCGGACAGTCGTATCAAGCGTCGCAAACAGTTTGTTTTCGGCAAACACTTCGCTTTTGCTAAGCTGGTTCATCAAGGTGGACTTCCCGACATTGGTATAACCAACCAGAGCCACACGAACCATCTTTCCGCGGTTCTTCCGCTGCACGCTTTTCTGCTTGTCTATCTCGACCAGGTCCCGTTTCAGTTTGGATATCTTATCCAGGATGATACGCTTATCCGTTTCCAACTGCGTCTCACCCGGACCACGCATACCGACACCGCCACGCTGACGTTCCAAGTGGGTCCACAAACGTGTCAGGCGAGGCAACATATATTTATATTGGGCCAATTCCACCTGTGTCTTCGCATGGGCTGTCTGCGCACGCCGGGCAAAGATATCCAGAATCAGATTCGTACGGTCCAGAATCTTCACCTGCAACTCTTTCTCGATATTACGCAATTGCTTGGCGGAAAGTTCGTCATCGAATATCACCAACCCGATCTCATTTTCCACCACATATTCCTTTATCTCCTGCAACTTGCCGGAACCGACAAAGGTCACAGAGTTCGGATAATCCAGCCTCTGATAAAAACGTTTCACAGCTTCAACGCCTGCCGTATCGGCCAGAAAGGCCAATTCATCCAGGTATTCCTTTACTTTCTGTTCATTCTGCTCGGGAGTAATCAACCCTACGAGAACAGCTTTTTCTGTCTGTGCTTCAGATATAATAAATTCTTTCATACGGCAAAGATAGTAAATTCAATTATTTATGTATATTTGTCATCGAAGTAATAACAGTTGCGACTAAAACATTTAATTATGAACAAATTTGTCAACCCCTTTTCCGATTATGGCTGGAAAAAGATTTTCGGCAGCGAAGTAAGCAAGGATCTTATCATCAGTTTCCTCAATGAAGTTATCCAACAGGAAGTAATCGTTGACATTACGTTTCGGAACGTCGAGATGCTCGGTTTGAAACAAGATCAGCGGCGGGCTGTCTTCGATATCTTCTGTGAGAATGAAAAAGGAGAAATATTCATAGTCGAGATGCAGAAAAGCCGGCAGAAATATTTCTCCGACAGAGTGTTGTACTATGCCTCGTTCGCGATCCAGCAGCAGTCAATGATCGTAAAGGAAAAACTTGAAAAAGAACCGGATGAAGTAATTCGCAAACGTTGGAACTACCAAATCAGCAAAGTGTATGTCGTGTG
>NZ_LT700191.1:1015197-1777598 GCF_900155425.1 Parabacteroides massiliensis | reverse complement strand
TGCCGGAACGTCGAGATGCTCGGTTTGAAACAAGATCAGCGGCGGGCTGTCTTCGATATCTTCTGTGAGAATGAAAAAGGAGAAATATTCATAGTCGAGATGCAGAAAAGCCGGCAGAAATATTTTTCCGACAGGGTGTTGTACTATGCCTCGTTCGCGATCCAGCAGCAGTCAATGATCGTAAAGGAAAAACTTGAAAAAGAACCGGATGAAGTAATACGCAAACGTTGGAACTACCAAATCAGCAAAGTGTATGTCGTGTGCATCCTGAGCTACATCATGGACCTGTCCCGCCCGGAGAAATACCGCTGGGATGTCGTACGTATGGATCGGGAGCTGAAGCTTCCCTTCAGCGAAACACTTAACGAAATCTATATCGAAATGCCGAAATTTGTGTTACCTTTGCATCAGTGTGATACACTTTATAAGAAGTGGTTATATGTTTTAAACAACATCGAGATCATGGAACGATTACCCCAAGAGCTGAACAATCAGATATTCCGCAAGCTGAAAAGCATCGTGGAGGTAGAGCGCATGACCCCCGATCAACGCTTGGAATACGAACTGAGCCTTTCCGTTGAACGCGACCTTTCCGCTGCCCTCGATACCAGTTTTGAAGATGGAATGGAAAAGGGGAAAATCGAGGAACAGCGTCTTATCGCTGCCAATTTTAAAAAGCAAGGAATTAATATCGAAACGATCGCACTATGTACCGGTTTATCGGTAAAAGAAGTGAACGAGTTATAACCTGTTAATGCTTATTGATTGCAGGAATTTTGTTTTTTTGTGAAATATAGGAAAGATTGTTGAACATTTGTCTTTCAGGCATGATATATTTTGCTTATATTTGTCCCATTAATATCAATCCAAAATAGTACAAACTATGAAAAAGAAAGTTATACGCTTTGTTCAATATGCACTTGTTAATATTTTATTCTTCATCTCCGTTTATCCTCTCCACGCACAGGTTTCCAATCCTTCTTCATGGGAAAGTTTTGTCAGCAGCGACAAAAATATACTTGTCTCAGATACATTCAGACGGCAGACGTTCGGGAATTCGGAATGGGATAATTGGGAATATACGTTAACTGTAAAATCCTCTCTTATCCAAGATAAGCATACTATAAAGATACCTGTCGGTTCCGGTATTATTTTTCGTTCCTTCCCGCTTAATAACTATACGGATGTAAAAATCGTATCACATATTGCCGGACTCAATATAAAACCTAAAGAGTCTTTATCATTTAACGTTCATCGTAATAACTCCGATGAAGTCATAATCGGAAACACTCCTGAAAAAGATAAAGATTTCATGAGTTACAGATATCTTACAATCGGAGGTAATCCAAGCTCCTTTGCTATAACGACAAACAAAAGTGCCACCACACAAAATGGATATTATATGACCGATAGCGTTTTTGCTTACGGTAACATCCCTTCATATTCCTTATTCTCCGGTATCGGAAACTGGAACGATACGATCCTTTGGTCGCATCTTCCTCCACTCCGCCACAGAAATGCACTTATAAAAGGGAACATTACGATAACGACAGATACTTATTGCAAAGATATCGCCATCCACTCTGGATCTCTGAAAATCAATTCCGGCAATCGGCTTACCCTACAAAATCTGGACTTATACGAAAATGATGCTTCTCTCTATTCTGAAGGAACGATACTTCTTTCCGACTGTATCACCTTCCATAAAACCTTTAAAGAATCCGGCCAATGGTATTTCATCTCATTCCCTTTCGATGTCTATCTCGCCGGTATCGATCCCCGTTTTATCCAAAAAGATGCCACCCCTAACGACGGGGGGAATTTCTTTTATATCCAATCTTACAATGGAGAAAAACGGGCATCGACTAATCTATCTGTCGGCAACTGGGAAATCATGCCAATCCTTCCCGATGATGTACCCCTGTTTGAGAAGAACAAAGGTTATCTGATCGCATTAGACGAGAAAGCGACAAACCGAACGATGTCTTTCTCCTCCCGCCCCGGCGACATTCCTGAAGATTTTGCCAATACGGGAACCATTACAATTCCTTTAGATTCCGACATGACTTCAGACAATCAAGAGAACTTCGGCTGGTATTTGTGCGGCAATCCGTTTCCAGCTGCACTCCCGTTAACCCGAATAGAAAAAAACAAGGCTTTGGACGGGAATATTTATGTATATAACGGAAACGGTTATAGAACTTATTCCCTCAACAGCAGCTATGCTCTCCCTCCTTTCGCCGCCTTCTTCGTAAAAGCTTCTTCTTCGACAGAATTAAAAGTATCCAGCAGTACCCCCACCAAAGCGACAAACATAATCTCAACAAATTTTCCCGTTAACCAAAGCAGAATCGAACCTCATCCCGGCAATCAAAGTACAGGCATAAAAAACACCAATACAGAGGCCTTCCTCTTTTTCATAAAAGACGGGCAGTTGCATCTGCAAAATATCCCGGAAGAAGGATATCTCAAGATTTTTAATATGGCAGGACACTGCATACTTCAAAAGAAAATACAACAAGGTTCTCAAGTGGTCCGGATTAGAGAAAAATCTGAAGGCCTACATATCTTGAGAGTTTATACAGGAGGTACTGACAATGGATACAAAATTATTTTATGAATAAACTCATCTTACAGGAAATTCGGTAAGACGAAGCGTTGTACAGCCGTAAGGAATAAGTTCGATCATTTCTTCTTCCCCGGCAGGTGCTCCCATCTGTGAATAGTAAGCGATCGGCCCGACCGAACCGCGTACCAAAGTCCAATCCGGTAACCGTCCCGCCTTGACTTTAATGCTCACTGGGGCATTTTCCACATTCCAAGGGTAACCGGATACTTGTCCTTTTTTCTCCACAATAAAAGATTCGCCGATTTTTTCCCGAGACAGATTTTTGCTGAACAGGAAATAATTCCACGGAGTATCAGAAGTGACCTCATAATACCATGTTCCATAGTTTACCGACTTCTTATCTTCGAAAAATTTTTTCTCCCATTTTTCATTCATTTTCAAAGCATATACCAACGGTCCACGTTCCACAACCGCACTTTTGTCATACCAACGGCTGACAGCGACTTCCATAGGAAATTCCACGGTCAACACATCACCGTTTTTCCATTCCCGGTTGATACGTGCTATCGCACCCGGATAAGCATCAACGGGCAAGGACTCGCCATTCAACTTGATCTCCGGATGCTTACACCATTCAGGTATCCGAATATGAAAAGGGAAAAATGCTTTTTTCACTTTCTTGTCCACAAAAGATACATGGAAATCGATCCTCTCTTCAAAAGGATAAGCCGTGTCCTCTTTTATTTTCACTTCAATCCGATCGGCTACTTTCGCCACAACCTGCGATGGGGCATACACCAAGGCGGCAATGCCATTATCTGCCGTGGCATACCACAAGTTTTGTACAAATTTCGGCCAACCTTGATGGAGGTTTGACGTACAGCAAGGATAGCCGGTCAACTCTCCGAACAAAATATCAGTATCCTCATGAGGAGTAGAGAACTCTCTCCAAGTCCGCGTGACCGATACCTGATTGGTCTGTTGATAATACTGGCGAGCAGAATAGTCATCGGTAACCTGTGTCGGCAACGCATTGTAAGCCACACGTTCCAAATAATCCGCCCATTGCACGTCTCCTGTAACTTCTAACATTTTTTCAAGAGAATACATCATTTCCACTGCGGTGCAAAGTTCCGATCCGGCAGTTGGTTTTCCAAAACGCAACAATTCGTCTCCTCCCCATAAGCCGGTTGGCAATCCGATCGTATTATGGATATCATGAACGGCTTTTTGGATAGCCTGTATTTGTCGAGGATTTTTATTTTGCTGGTAATAAATAATAGGCTCCTTAAAACCTTGTGCCAAATTTACACAATGCAAACTATGCTGACGCGACAAGTGGTCCTGATTCAAAAAGACATCTGTCCAGTTGAATGTTTGCTTATGAATCAGTTCTCCCAAATCCAACAAGGATTTATCTCCCGTAATGTTATACAACCAGTAAACAACCATCAGATTGTCTCCACCACGCTGTTCTCCCCAAAAAGTCCATTTGCCCAAGGGGTTTATGGGTAATTCCTTTAATTGATAATGAAAATACTTTGTCATAAAGTCAATTACACGTTTATCGTTAGTCGCCGTATAATATTGCTGCATAATTTTCAACATCACCATTTTTGGCCACCAATCCTGTGCATTGTCCCGTTGCAGTCCAGGTTCATAACTCCGGTCCGTGTCCGGCCCGAAATATCCGTTTGCTTTCTGCGAAGCCAAAGTCCATTCAATCCAAGGTTGTACCTTTTCAATCAGTTCTTTGTCTTTCAGAATATAAGCCAAAGGCAACAGACCATCGATCCAATAAGGGCCACGCTCCCAAACGTCTCCATCGCCACCCAACCAACCGTTGCGGGCTCCCATGACTTTTTCATAGACCTCATTCAAATGGCCGGTCATCCCATTCTTCATTCGAAGCAGTTGTTCTTGCATCCACCCCTCTGCCGTTATCGCTCCTAACGGCAACTCGATATAGTCTTTTTGTAACAGAGGTTGCCGGTTATTCAGGTAATTTCCGGATACAGACGCTTCTTCTGCTGGAGAAGCAAAGGCTGCCGTGGCAGCCATAAAGACTGTCAAGAAAACGGTTGTCAATTTATTCATGTCTATATTGTTTTTACGTGATCACTCCTTATAATCAATCCAAACTTTCATTTTTCCGGCCTCCCTATTATCCCAGGCATAATAAGGAATAAAAGACATTTTCTGATTCCCGGACACTGCATCTATTGATTTGATGCCTCCCAATTTCCGGGGATCGTCTTTCACTTCAAACGAAACAGACGGTGTCAATGCTATATTATCAAAGTCAGACGAATTATCCGTTTCTTCCAGGCAATAGACTAACGGTCCACGCTGTACGGCCCGTTTTCCGATATCCTGTTTGACACGCGGATCGGCAGACACTACTTCTATGGGCATATCCATCTTCAGGACAATCCGGTCTCCAGACTTCCAATCCTTAAGGACTGCATATCCTTTGTCGACCGGGACATTCACTTTATTGTCGTTGACTGACAAAATATAGTTTTTACACCACCCCGGAATGCGAATACGAAGTTCCTTTTTGAACGGCCGTTCAGAAACGACACTCAGCCGGACCTCTCCATCCCAGGGATAATCCGTTTCCTGTTTCAAGGTGATTTCCTGTCCATCCGACATGATTCGGGTGGTATTTCCCATATAAAGATTCACCCACAGAGCCTTATCGGAAGTTCCGTAAACATAGTTGCCAATAGAAGGCAGAAAGCGTGAAATCTGACTCGGGCAACAGGCACAACCATACCAGGCTTGCCGATGATGATCGCCGTTCGATTCCAAAGGATTGACGTAAAAGAACCGATCGCCAGCCAATGAGACACCGGCCAAAGCTCCGTTATACATGGAACGTTCCAGCACATCCACATATTTAGAGTCTCCAGTCAGTTGGTTCATCCGTTGATTCCAATAAACCATGCCGACCGAGGCACAAGTCTCGCAATAGGCATCCAGATTCGGCAAATCATAATCTTCCGTAAAACCTTCATTATGTTTGGATGAGCCTATCCCTCCGGTGACATACATATTCCGCAAAACGACATCATCCCACAAGCGATCCAAAGCTGCAATATATCCAGTGTCTTTCTTCAACGCTGCGACATCGGCCATTCCACAATAGAGATACATGCAACGGACTGCATGTCCGGAAATATCTGTCAAATCCCTGACAGGAATGACATCCTGATAATAAGACGGATCCCACTTTCCTTCGTTCCCCTTACTCCCGTGGCCATGTCCTCTTTCTTCCAGCAACCAGTTTGCAAAATCAAGATATTTCGGTTGGTTCGTTGTTTGATACAGTTTGACTAATGCCAGCTCTATCTCTTCATGTCCGGGAACCCAATGCCTTTTTCCCGGACCGAACAGTTCCATCATGTGATCAGCCATCCGGACACTGACATCCAGCAACTTTCGTTTTCCCGTAGCCTGATAATAGGCAACGGCTGCTTCTATCATATGACCGGCACAATACATTTCGTGCTTGTCCATATTCTTCCACCGCCTATCCAACCCGGTCAAAGTATAGAACGTATTGATATATCCGTCAAGCTGTTGTGCCGCTGCAATATTATCGATCCATTCGTCCGCTTTCTTTTCCAGCTCCGGGTTCGGATTATTGATAAGACTATACGCTATTCCTTCAAGAGCTTTATACACATCCGAATCATCAAAGAAAATGCCGGAATGCTCTCCCTCTCCTTTAGCCGCATTCACAAAGTTCTGCATACGTCCCGTTTGATTCTCGATCTGGTCGATACAGACCGGAAGAGTAGCAGAAATATGCCTGTTCAAACGTGGCGACCAAAAATCATCCTGTATCCGGACATGAGAAAAATCCACCTGATCAATCATCTTCAGCGGGACATCGGTTAGCGTTTTTTGTCCCGAACATCCCCAAAAGGCTAAACAAACAAAAGGTAATACTATATACTTTTTCATGGTTCCATATTTTTATTTACAAATATATCAATTATTTGGATTCTATTCCAGTTTCGGATTAGAAGTCAACACATTTTCCGGAATCGGGAATATAGAGAGTGTAAATTGAACTGTGTCACCGAACACTTATTGTATAATATTGTTTATTTAACAAAGAAGCGTATCTTTTGTCAATTGCATTAAATCCAGGCTTTTTCTACTTAAAAAAGGCCTTCTTGCCGTGAGGCGCACTGTTTTTTTCCACGAAGACGGTCTTCATTACCTTGACGACCGTCTTCATACATGATGGTCTCGGCATCTCATGGCAACGACGACCGTCTTCATTTCAACGACGACCGTCTTCATGGCCATAAAGGCCTGAATCCCTTTTCAAATATCCAAAGCCGCCACCAATCTTTTTTACTACAGACAAATCTCAGGAGGTTGAGCTTTTCCAAAATGCAAGCGTTTATTCCTTTTCTATCTCTCTCAAAACAATATATTTTAATTTCCTGCCGGTCTCATATATCCGTTTATCAGCAAAACAGAAAAAACAGTATCAATATATCAAACTAAAATACTCTGATATTTTGATAGAAAGAGAAAAAGCAGGAAACAAGGGTTATTGTTCAGAATGTATTACATTTCGATATGGGGAAGGAGACTATGCACATAAATCAGAATATCCATTGCAGTGGTTTATTCCTCGTTTTTATATACTTTTGCAGCTCGATTAAATAAGTAATATGAATACACATAATCTTTGCTGTATCGGCCACATTACGTTAGATAAGATTGTAACGCCGAAAAGGACACTGCATATGCCGGGAGGGACATCCTTCTATTTCGCGCATGGAATGAGCAATTTAGACACTTCCGATTTCCTGCTGGTAACAGCTCTTGCCACCAGCGAAATGAAGGCGGTGGAAGATATACGTCGGAAAGGAATCGATGTCAAAGTTTTACCCAGTACCCATTCCGTCTACTTTGAGAACACATATGGCGAGAACCAGGACAACCGGACACAGCGGGTATTGGCAAAAGCCGATCCGTTCACAGTCGAAGGGTTGCAGGATGTCGATGCCCGTATTTACCATTTGGGGAGTTTGCTGGCGGACGATTTTTCCTTTGACGTAATCAAATATTTATCGACCAAAGGAATGCTCTCGGTCGATGCTCAAGGATACCTGCGCGAAGTTCGCGGAGAGAAAGTTTTCGCCGTAGACTGGCCGGAAAAGGAAGAAGCATTGAAATATATTCATATCCTGAAAGCCAACGAACACGAGACGGAAGTTCTCACCGGATGCAAAGATCCGCGCGAAGCAGCTCTGAAATTAGCCAACTGGGGTGTTAAAGAGGTCTTGCTGACATTGGGAAGTATGGGATCCGTTATTTATGCCGACGGCGAATTTCATGAGATACCCGCCTATCCTCCGACAGAGATTGTGGATGCTACAGGATGTGGCGACACCTATATGGCAGGCTATCTGTATATGCGAAACAAAGGTGCTTCATACAAAGAAGCGGGATGTTTTGCCGCCGCCATGTGCACGATCAAACTGGAGGCTTCCGGTCCTTTCAGAGGAACAGAGAAGGATGTTTGGGATATTATCGAAAAGAATAAGTGAGACGATTTCAGATTTATAATTTATGATTTATGATTTGAGCATCACTGTCAAATTATAAATTATAAATTATGCGAATCAGCAGTTGGCTTTCTGATTCAAAAATTAAAAATTAACAAATGTAAGTAGAGCAATAGCCAACTTTCCAAAGGTATGTACCAACAGCCCTTTGGTAGCTCTTACTTTAGATGCTCTTTGAATTTCTGTTTTTTCATTCAGCCAGTTGAAAAAGGATTCGATAGGTTGTCTGACTTTAGAAACGGCTTGCGAGAAAAGGTCTCTTGCAGCTTTCTCCCTCTGTTTGAGAACTTCCGGTTCCCCTTTAATCTCTTTATGCGGAGTAAGCACTTTAACCGGATTGTTCTCATTAAAGAAAGAGAAATCGCTGTAAATCTTGTCTGCAAGCACCGTCTTTCCGGATAGGTATGGCACGCATTCGCTTTTGAATACGGTCAGGTCGTTGTCCGAAGCCGGTGTCAGAGTTATCATTTCCGGAAAAGGTAAGGTTCCCTCCCTACGCTGTCCTACCATATGCAGTTTCATGCCATAGTAGTACATGTTCTTAGTGGAGCAATACCCTTTTGATGTTATCTCCGTAGCTACTTTCCCCTCTCGGTTTTTCCCTTTACAGGTCACTATCGGCATAGAATCGACAATGGATATAATGGAGTCGCAATCCTTGGGCTTGAATGATTGTATCATGGTTTCCACCAGCACCTTAAATGTTTCTGAAAGCATATTTAGGCGTACGCAAAACGTTTGATAAGACGGCAATTTTGGAAACCATGATGACAGATACTCCTTAGCGAAGGTATGTATCTCCTTGATGTTGAAGTATCTCTGGCAGTACCCGCAGAACAGATAGATGGTAAGAACCTCCTCATCCGTAAACTCAGGATTGGAATTGTTACTGAATCTCTGGCAGTGGAAACGCAGAGAAGACTTATGGACATCACAGATATACATATACAAACCTATTAGTATTAACTTTTTCTCCTTGGGAATCATAATTAGAAAAATGAGTGGTTTTATTCTTCTAATTTACTGATTTTCAAGGAGATTACAAAATAAAATAATGAGATAATTAACTGAATTACAAACTTTTAAATCAAGAATCTGAAGATGTTTTCAACTGCTGATTCGCATAAATTATAAATCAACACAGCTTCTTAGCCATCACCATATAGGAATAAATAAGCACCACGGCATACCCGAACAGCGGCACGACAAACGAAAACGACATCGTCGAAATGTCGGCTACATAACCCATCAATAACGGTCCGACCGCACCACCAACCGGGGACATCATCAGGAAGGACGAAGCACGTTTGGTATAGTCGCCCAAACCTCTCAGTGAAATAGCAAAGATGGTCGGGAACATAATGGCCTCAAAGATATAACAGGCGAATAAAGCCCCTTTCGACAAGACTCCCAAATTCAGAGTAATGAACAAAGCCCCCAAAACAGTGAAGATCGCACATATAAACAAGACTTTCTCCGCCCGAATATAACTCATAACCCAGCTGCCGATAATACGCCCGACCATGAACAGGCCCAAACCGCCGAATGAAAGAACGATCGAGGCATCGTGAGCATCCATCCATCCGTCGTCGGTCACATAGTTGATAAAGAAACTGTTAATCGATATTTCCGCTATTTCGTAGCAGAACAAAGCTATCACGCCCCAAGTAAAACAGCGGTGTTTCCACAATCCTTTCAATCCGGCTTTTGCCTCTGCTGCCGTCTCTTCGCAATCGTCATGGTTGATCTCCGGCAGGCGGATGCGGAAGAAAATAAGAGCAACAGACAGGACGACTACGCCCATCACGGTATAGGGCAAAGCAATGTTAGCTTCACCGTTACCGGAAAACAGCAGCATCCCCCCGATCACAGGTGCACAGATACAACCTAACCCGTTGAAGGATTGGGCCAGGTTCAAACGGCTGGCAGCCGTTTCGCGATCTCCAAGCTCCGTCACGTAGGGATTGGCGGCCGTCTCCAAAAACGTCAGTCCGCAACCGATCACAAACAGGGAAAAGAGGAAGAAGTTGAACGACATCAACTGTTCGCTCGGAATGAAAAGCAATGATCCGATCCCATAGAGAATCAGACCGAACACCACCCCTTGGCGGTATCCGTATTTATTAATAAAAAGTCCGGCCGGGATAGCCATCGTAAAATAACCCGTATACATCGTGGCCTGGATCAAAGCGGAATGGGCTTTCGTCATGACAAGCGCTTCCTGGAAATGTTTGTTCAAGACATCCAAAATAGCATGTGCAAATCCCCATAAGAAAAACAGAGAAGTGACTAATACAAAAGGAACCAGATACTCTTTCTTTACCAACGATTTCTTTACTTTTTCCATTTTATTGTTATTTGTTTTATACTCATCTATTCATTTACACCGGATTGTATGTAACGTCGTCATCAGACTAATGCTACAAAAATACAGCATTTTTCCATACCAAGGAATCAACATTCTTGCATTTGGGCTGCATAATGGTTAAAAACACGCCATCTACGACCTTGCTTCAAGCCTTATATTTAAAGATATTACCCTACAACATATCTGGCCTTTTTCCCCATCAAACGGTAAATAGCAGCGACGACCAGCCAGGAAATACCAAATGCGACAACCGCGGCGGCAGGTATCTGCAATGCAACCGGGACATGCAGGGCACGCATCAGAACAACACTTGGACCGGTAAAGAAATAATGCACCATATAGACGCCAAACCCGCAAGTCGTCAGGTTCGACAGCAGGCTCTTGAGCCTTTCGGACCGAACGTTCACCTTTTTTGCCAATAGAAAGACCGGAATTGTCATCATCACTACATTAAGAGAACAATAGGTAAAGAAAAGTTCCAATAATTCTTCGCTATACTCCGACAATGCGGTAACATAACGGAAGCCACAAAAAGTCACACCATATCCGAGCACAAACATCGGGATTCCGACTAACAATATCTTACCTAATTTCCAATCATGATTACGCAAGTAATGACCTAAAAGCAGGTAGCCATTGAATCCGGCAAAATAATACAACATATTGAAAGAATTCCAGGAACAACCACCCCAGATATAAGGTGAAACAAACTGATAATAATAAGGTAACAGCGTCGACACACCCCAAGCTACCAGAAACCACAACTTGGCCTTCTCAGAGGCTTTCTCCACCCAGGCAGAGAAAACAGGCAGATACAGGTATAGCCCGATCAATAGATAAATATACCACATATGCACACCCACAATTGAGAAATTCAAAGGGAACTCTGCAATGTATTTCAAGGAAACAACCAACGATTGGCGAGCCACTTCTTCGCCCGAATAGGGGAAAAAGTCCAAGATCACCTCCGGTGACAGACCAAGTAATCCGGTTATCCAAGGGAACAGGTTATAAAGCACCGACCAGATCAGGAAAGGCCAAAAGACACGGCTGATTCTTTTTTTATAAAAGACAGAAGTGTCGCCTCTTACCGGCAGCAACAAGGCACCCGTAATCATCACAAACAAAGGAACGCAGGGACGGAGGAATGATCCATAGGCCGCACCCCAGAACTTAATCTGGTCGATATTGGCAGAAGGTTCGCCAGGATAAAAATTAAACGGGTCCGCACTATGGCAACAAACCACGGTAAACATGGCGACAAAACGTACCACATCCAACCAAACAACATGCGATTGGGCGATTGTCGGATTTTGACTCTTCATCATGATATTAGCTTTTTATTAAATTTATATTCCAGGTTAAGAACCGCCCGCCATGCAAACGGAATCAGGACGGCAAAGATAGAATAAAGTTTTGCACGTGTGGAGGAAAATTCAGATAAAAGAAAAAGCTAAGTTATTGATGATTCAACAACTTAGCTTTTATCCTTGTACCCAGAGCCGGGATCGAACCGGCATGGAAGTGAATCCACTGGTGTTTGAGACCAGCGCGTCTACCAATTCCGCCATCTGGGCATTTATTTCCGAAATGCGTTGCAAAGGTAACCATTATTTTTAAACCTGCAAACATTTTCCTCTTTTTTTTCATTTTATATCTTCTTAGGGTTTACAGATAGACGAAATCCCGGAATATTTCGTTAACTTTGTAAGAGTATAACAAAAACAACCTGGATCATCATGAAAGATAATTATTGCGTTATCATGGGCGGCGGAATCGGAAGCCGTTTTTGGCCTCTCAGCAGAGAAAGTTTCCCTAAACAGTTTCTTGACTTTTTTGGTACAGGCCGGTCGCTGCTACAAATGACATTCGATCGTTTCTCCAAGATTATTCCAATCGAAAATATCTATATCGTTACAAATGAACAATACGCTTCACTTGTAAAAGAGCAATTACCAGAATTGGGAGAATCGCAGATATTATTGGAACCGGCACGTCGTAATACAGCTCCTTGTATCGCTTACGCGGCATACCACATCAAAGCCTGTAACCCGAATGCCAATATTGTCGTAGCCCCATCCGACCATCTGATCCTGAAAGAGGACGTCTTTCTGGAAGATGTACAAAAAGGTCTCGACTTTGTAAAAAACAACAATGCACTGGTTACATTAGGCATCAAGCCGAGCCGTCCCGAAACAGGTTACGGATATATCCAAAGCAGTGACATCATGTTGGGAGAATTCACGAAAGTGAAGACTTTTACAGAAAAGCCGGATTTGGAACTGGCTAAAGTCTTCATGGAAAGCGGAGAATTTTTCTGGAACTCCGGCCTTTTCGTATGGAACATCAACGCCATCTTGGAGGCATTCTCCAAATTCCTTCCGGACATTTCCCTCCGTTTCGATTTGGGTAAAGAGAAGTTCAACACGCCGGAAGAACGTGATTTCATTACTGAGAATTTTCCTTATTGCCTGAATATCTCCATTGACTATGGTATCATGGAAAAAGCAGACAACGTGTATATGCTGTGCGCAGACTTCGGCTGGGCCGATCTCGGAACATGGGGATCGCTGTTTGATTTGGCGCAGAAAGACGAACAAAATAATGCGCTCCTAAAGAGCGAAGCGATGATGTACGAAAGTAGCGGCAATATCGTTGCGCTCGACAACCCGAAACGCCTCGCTGTCATACAAGGTATCAATGACTGTATAGTGGCCGAATCCGGCAACGTCCTCCTGATCTGCAAAAAAGAGGACGAACAACGTATCAAACAATTCGTTGCCGATGCCCAAATGAAATATGCCAAAGAATTTAATTAAAATGAAAGGGTGAAAGTTGAAAGATCCGACAAGCGGTATTTAACTTTCAACTTTCACCTTTTAACTATCCCTACTTCCACCCTCCTTACCTCATCATACTCTTCATGTGCTAAAAGAATATTATTTCCGGCATTGAATATCGACAGAGTGCAAGCATATACTCAAAAACGTCTTTTCTTGCGAGCATCGCGTGCGGCAGCAGTTCGTTTCCAAGGACGGTCGCTATCGCGCTCGTCTTTTCGGAAGGTGCGATCCGAACGGTCACCTCCCCTGCGGCCGCTATCTTTACCGCCACGTTTGCCCTTGTAACCGTCATCGGTATGCCGGCCGCCGTAACTGCGTTTGCCTCCACGCCCGCCATCCTCTTTCTTGCCCTGTGCAGGCTCGACGGAGATACGGCGTCCATCCACTTCAAAACCATTCATACTGTCCATCACGCGCTGGGCTTCCCCATCTTCCACTTCGAAGAAAGAATAGTTTTCGCGCAAGTCGATCTTGCCGATGCGCACCTTGCCCGGTACACATTTGTTGACCAGTTCGATCAGTTGGTTCGGATAGAGCCCGTCAGCCTTCCCGAAGTTGAGGAAGAAGCGTGAATAACCTTCTTCACTTGCATGAGCACGGCGTTCGCCACGCTCACCGCGTGTAGAACGTTCGTCCACCTGCTGGATCTCGTGGGCATCCTTATAGTAGTCGATCATACGGTTGAATTCGAGCGAAACGACCCGTTTGATAATATCCTCCTTGTCCAACCATTCCAGCTTACGGTAGATTTGAGGCATCAAAGAGGCAATCTCCTCTTCGTTCACTTTTACCTTTTCTATCTGGTCTACAAGATTAAAAAGTTGCTTTTCGCAGATGGCATGTCCGGTAGGCATTTCTCCTTTCTCGAATTTCTTGTTGATGATCCGTTCGATCTCGCGGATTTTGCCTTTCTCCTTCACATGGCAGATCGAAATGGAGACTCCAGTCTTTCCGGCACGCCCCGTACGCCCACGGCGGTGTGTATAGGATTCCACTTCATCAGGCAGGCCGTAGTTGATCACGTGTGTCAAGTCATCCACGTCCAAGCCGCGAGCAGCCACATCAGTTGCGACAAGCAACTGTATATTCTTGACACGGAACTTCTGCATCACGTAGTCGCGTTGCGCCTGGCTCAGTTCGCCATGCAACGAGTCGGCATTATAACCGTCCTGTATCAGTTTATCGGCGATCTCCTGTGTTTCCTTACGAGTACGGCAGAAAATGATGCCGTAGATATTCGGGTAGAAGTCGGCGATGCGTTTCAGTGCCAGATACTTGTCGCGTGCCTGCACCATATAATAGATGTCGCGGATATTCTTGTTACCTTCGTTCTTGTTGCCGATCACGATTTCCTTCGGATTCTTCATATACTTCTTCGTGATGGCAGCGATCTCCTTCGGCATGGTAGCTGAGAAGAGCAGCATATTACGGTTTTCCGGCACTTCGGCCAAAATTGCGTTGATGCTGTCGGTGAAGCCCATGTTGAGCATCTCGTCCGCCTCGTCCATGATGACGTTCTTCACCAAGCTGAGGTCTACCGTTTTACGATTCATCAGGTCCAGAAGGCGCCCCGGAGTGGCCACAACTACGTGCACACCGCGTTTCAACGTCTTGATCTGGCTCTCGATACTGGAACCTCCGTATACCGGGAGAACCTTCAGGTTGTCGATATACTTGGAGTAGTCATTCAGATCGTCGGCAATCTGGAGACAAAGCTCACGAGTGGGACAAAGTACGAGTGCTTGGGGGCAATATGTAGTTACATCGATTTTTTGCAGGATCGGAAGGCCGAAAGCAGCGGTTTTTCCTGTACCTGTCTGTGCTAATGCAATTACGTCGTTGTCATCTCCCAGTAGGAAAGGAATCACTTCCTCCTGTACCGGCATGGGCGATTCGTAGCCCATTTCTTGAATTGCCTTCAATATTGGTGCGGCAACTCCTAATTCTTCAAATGTTTTCAAAATGTGATATATGTATATATAATAAATTCAGAGTGGGGACAAAGGTACGCAAATAATTCGGATACCGATTAGTTTAGTATGATATCTTTTAATGTATCGCGCTCTTTTTCCGTGAGATGCAATCCTTTCGACAGATATTTATCGATCGAACCATATTCTTTCTTTATCTTATGGAAAGCCAAATCCAGCCATGTCTCGTTTGCTCCGAGCAGCACGGTGATGGTTTCTTGGGCATCCGTATTAAGATCGCGTGCCATATAGGCAAGGTGGCGCAGGTCTATGTGGTTATTGGAAGCCATATAGTCCTTCATGATCGTCTCTTCCGGCACATCGAGGGCTGTCAGCAGCATAGCTGTCAGGAAACCGGCACGGTCTTTTCCCATCGAGCAGTTCACAAGGATCGGATAGTTGTCCTTGTCGAGGAAGACTTTCAGGGCCTTACCGAACTGTTCGCTGTTTTCCGTCACATAGCTGATATAGGTGTCCTGCATGTACACAAGCCCGTCACCTTTACGTATGCGCCCTTCTTCCAAACGCCGGGTAATTTGCTCTTTTCCTTTTACCGGGATCGGAATGGAGATGATATTTACTCCTGCATATTTTTCCGGAGCGAGGGCGATCTCGTCTTCTCCCCGTAGGTCGATAACCGTTTTTATCTTCAGGTTGTCCAACCGGATGGTATCGTTGCGGCTCAGCGATTTGAGCTCGCCCGAACGGAATATCTTGCCCCAGCCAGTCATACGGTTTTCGTGTTCGCTGAAATAGCCTCCTATGTCACGCAAGTTTTGCACACTGTCCATCTGTACCGAGCGAGCGCCGACCGTACGGAAGTACTTGTCGTTGAATGACAGGAGAAAATATTTGCGGGTAATGTTGTCGTTCGTGATGTAAGTCACCCTTCCGTCGTTGATGTCGGCATAGCTACACGGCTGCGACATATCGAAAGAATTTGGAGTATCGGAGACATAAAGTTTCATCATCCCGTCGGTATGGGGATCCGTTTCCCATTTGATAATATAGTTACCGATGTCGTCACGCAGGCATATAGCGCGAATTTCAGGTGCCCGGCCGGAGCTGCATCCTGTCAATAAGGTCACACTGGTGAACAAGAAAAGAATCCGTTTCAATATCATACTTCTACTACTCATGCAAAGCAAAGATAGTGAAAAACATGTGTCTTTATACCCCTTTATCTCCCCGGTTAATGATATTTAAGACTGAGAGAGGTAGGAAGTTGCAAATTCTTTAGAAATGTAATTATCGTAACTGCAACAAACCTCGGCTGCCAGATCGATCCCGCAGCGGATGATGTTCGCCCACGTCTCCCGGGAAAGATTGGCGAGGTCGCAATGGCGGACATTATATTTTAACAGCCCGTAAAGAATGCCTGCATTGAAGTTGTCGCCAGCCCCGATCGTACTGACCGGATGGATGGCAGGCGAGTCGAAATGACAGCGTAAGTCTCCATGATAGAGATTCACGCCTCCGGCTCCGTGAGTGGTGATGAAGCGGTCGCAGTAGAAACGGATATGGTCGGTATAGACCTTTTCACTGTCGGTCTCCCCGAAGATATTGAGGAAGTCCTCGTCCGAGCCGCGTACGATATCAGCATATTCGAAGTTCTCGAGCAATGTCGGGGCGAGGCGTATCGCTTCGTGGGCATGTGCCTTACGGAAATTCGGATCGTAGTAAAGGATAGCCTTGCGCTGGCGTGCATAATCGAGAAATTCAACCATCCGTCCTCTGAGCGCAGGATTCAGTGAATAGTAGGAACCGTAGATAAAAATATCGTCTTCGTTGATCTCCGGCAAGGGCACATTGAGGCGTTGCTTCGGATAGTCCTTATAAAAGGTATAGTTGGCATTACTGTCGCCATCCAAAAATGCGAGCGAGATTGGACTTTTGCCGTCCGGAAAACGATCGACATAGCGGGTGGAAAGGTTGTTTTCCGTCATGAAGTCACGAATGATGTCACCGACATGGTCATTGCCGACTTCGCTGATGAAGGAGACAGGCACTCCGAGGCGGCCTAACGAGATAAGGCCGTTGAAAGTCGACCCGCCGGGCACAGCCGCATGGGGTTGGTTGTTCTTGAAGATGATGTCGAGAATGGTTTCTCCGATACCGATTACCTTCCTCATGCTGCTTATCTGTTTTCGTTTTTACACTGTTCGCGACTTTTCGAACCCAGGTAACCGCCATGATGCCGTTTGGCATAATCGGGATAGCCGAAATTTATACGCTTCATGGTACCGACTACCAGCAGGTCGCCTATTACCGTCATGACTGTGGTCGATGTGGTGGGGGTGAGTCCTAAGGGGCACACTTCTTTCGGCGCACCGGTCGGCAGGCAAATCGTCGCTTCGCCTGCCAGCGGGCTGTCCGGATTACCGGTGATCACGATAAACTGCATCTCCGGCACAAGACCACGTGTCAACTCCACCAGTTCAAGCAGTTCGCGTGTCTTGCCGGAATTGGAGATGAGCAACATGACATCGTTCTTGCGGACGATACCGAGGTCGCCATGTTGTGCTTCACTGGGATGCAGGAAGTAGGCGGGCGTACCGGTCGAGCAGAAAGTGGTCGCGATGTTCATGGCGATCTGCCCTGCTTTTCCCATACCGCTGGTGATCAGGTTTCCACCGAGTTCATGCACATGTTTCACAATGAGTGTCACTGCCTCTTCATAACCGCTGGTTATCGGGATATTGCGTACAGCTTCAGCTTCTTGTTGCAGAATAGACGAGATTGCTTCGTTTATCATAGCTTCTAAAATGATTCTATATATGTTATGAATTTAACAAAGTACAAATGTATCTATTTTAATGATACCTGCACAGCCGGAGGCATATATTTTTGTACTTTTGTGCCCTCTAATGAATCGATAATGGAAAAAGATTATTTCTCACATATTTTGCCGAATGGTTTGCGTATCGTACATCTTCCTGCTGCGTCTCCGGTATCGTATTGCGGGTTTGCCGTAAATGCGGGGACACGGGATGAGGAGGCGGACGAATTCGGATTGGCTCACTTTGTCGAACACATGATATTTAAAGGAACGGAAAAGCGTAAGTCCTGGCATATCCTGAACCGGATGGAGAATGTGGGAGGAGAACTGAACGCCTATACCACAAAAGAGGAGACTTTCGTTTATTCCATTTTTATGGAGGAACATTTCCGGCGGGCTTTCGAACTGCTGGCCGACCTGGTGTTCCATTCGCAGTTTCCGGAACAGGAGATAGAGAAAGAGGTGGACGTGATCCTGGACGAAATCAATTCATACGAAGACAGTCCATCGGAACTGATTTTCGATGAATTCGAGAATCTGCTGTTCGAGGGCCATGCATTGGGGCATAATATCTTGGGAGACGAGCAATCGTTGCTCAGTTTTGGAAGCGAGTCTGGCAAATCGTTTATGAGGCGTTTCTATGCTCCCGAAAACATGGTGTTCTTCTCGATGGGCCGTATCCCGTTCAAGAAGATCGTACAGATGGCGGAAAGCACCCTGTCTGATATTGCTTTTCCGATGGCGGCACGTAACCGGACAGCCCCAGGTAAGATACTCCCCTCCAGCCGCCAAATACACAAAGATACCCATCAGGCACATGTGCTGATCGGAGGACGGGCATACAGCATGCACGATGAGAAACGCCTGCCTCTGTTCTTGCTGAACAACCTTTTGGGAGGTCCGGGGATGAACAACCGTTTGAACGTCTCTCTCCGGGAGAAGAACGGACTTGTCTATAACGTCGAATCGAACGTGACTTCTTATACTGATACAGGGCTGGCGAGCATCTATTTCGGAACCGATCCGAAAAACAAAGAGAAAGCGATCAAGCTCGTTCATAAGGAACTGGCCAAGCTGCGCGATGTGAAGTTGACCGCAACCCAATTGGCAGCAGCCAAAAAACAAGTGATCGGGCAATTAGGTGTCTCAGGCGATAACCGGGAAGGTCTGTTTCTGGGCTTGGGTAAGAGTTTCCTCCATTATAACCGCTACGACACCCTGCCGGAAGTTTTTGCCAAGTTGGAAAAACTGACTGCCGAAGAGATACAGGAAGTCGCTAACGAGGTTTTTGCGCCGGAACGTCTGTTCAGCCTGATCTATCAATAAGAGACGTTAGCCTATACTCTCCTCTTCCCTTTTCAATTCCGACAACTTGTCTTTATCGGACACCCGACTTTTCAATTAAGAGAGTTTGGGCAAATGTCATTTTATTATCTCTATCCGGATAAATCTGTACTTTATGAAAGGTTAAAAAATATTACCCGTTAGTGTAATTCCAAAAACATGGGGTACTAATCCGATTTAGAGGGGGTAGTAGTGACATTTTGATAATCTTAAAAACATGTTCCTTCATCATCCCGGATATGCATGGACCTTCTTTGCAGACGTCAGCCGGCATACCACAAAGAGATATTTAAGTTCAGCACATACGTAAATGAATATTTCCGTATCTTTGGGAGGTTATAAAATAAGATATAATATTATGAAGGCAATAGAACCGAGTCTGATCAAAGACAATTTCATAGAGATAATCGGAAAAGAGTGGATGCTGGTAAGCGCCGGCGACAAGGATAAGTTCAACATGATGACGGCAAGTTGGGGAGGCGTAGGTTTCCTGTGGAACAAGCCGGTAGTGTTTGTTTTTATTCGTCCGGAACGTTATACCCGCGAGTTTGTCGATGCAAAGGGCTTTTTCACACTTTCTTTCTTAGGAGAAGAGCATAAGGCCGCCCACAAGATTTGCGGTTCGAAGTCGGGACGGGATATCGACAAGGTTGCTGCAACGGGTTTGACGCCTTGTTTTACCGATCTGGGTAACCCTTGTTTCAAGGAATCGCGCCTGACGCTCGAATGTAAGACCCTTTACGTGACAAAGATTGACAAGGATCATTTTGTCGATTCCGCCTTATACGATAAGTGGTACAACGCAACATCCGGAAACCCGCACAACGTCTATGTAGCAGAAATCGTGAATGCCTGGTCCTGAGCCTGGCTTAGACGATTCCCAGTTCACGGAGCATCTGCTCCGTGTGCGTCAGGAAATATTTCGTCAGTTGGTAATGTTCTGTCTCCTCAAAAGGAGTCAGACGGGCACCGTTTTCGTCTATGTTGTAGATGTCTGCTCCCGGATAAGCCATCAGTATCGGCGAATGAGTGGAAATGATAAGTTGGCATCCTTGATCTGCCAACTCTTTTATCCGTACGAGCAGCGACAGTTGGCGTTGGGGGGAAAGGGCTGCTTCCGGCTCGTCGAGAATATAAAGCATGTTCCGCTCTCCATAGTTGAGGAACGTGCTGAGGAAACTTTCACCGTGCGACTGTTCCAGCAGGCGTCGTCCTCCGTAGCGCCCCATAGAATAGTCGCGCCCATATTTGAGGATGTCGCGCATCGACTGGGCATCGATCTCGCGGGCGTGATCAAAAAAGGATTCGGCACGGAAAAAGAAATGATCGTCCGGCTTGCGCACCTCCACTAAGCGAATCTGGCCGGGCAAGACATTGGCGAGTACTTTGTGACTCTCGTCTCCATCATTCAGCATACCTTGCAAATCTTCATCACGCCTCTCGTATTTATACATGACGGCCTCTAATAGGGTCGACTTACCGATTCCGTTTTCTCCCACCAGGAACGTGACGGGCTTCGTGAACACAAGTTCATCCATATAGCGCACGGCTGCCGCCTTGTACGGATATTTCAAGTCTTCTACCGGTCCTGATACTTCGTCCGGATTGATTAGTTTGATTTGCTTCAGATAAATCATTTTGATACTGATAATGTTGGAAACTCTGTCTTCGGGGACTAAGGTACGAAAGAAAAACAATTCAGGATTCTCTATTTTCAATTAAATCCTTCGCTTGCGGGAAACGGGGTAAGAGCCAGTGTCAAATAGTTGGACGGTCGGGCGTCAAAAAATTGGACGATCGCCAAGGGAACTTCTTTAATTACGCCTGATAATCTGAACATTACATTTCTGGCACGCCATTTGCTTCCTTTCTGGCATGATGAATGCACAAATAACGATTAAACGAGGTTTCTCTCTTTTCCTTCTCGTCTTCCTGATTTCATCGGGAAACTTGCAGGCACAATCCGGTTGGACGGTGGACGATTGCATGCGCTACGCCGTCGAGCAGAACTACCGGATACGGAACAGCCGCCTGGATACGCGGATTGCCGGAGAAGATCTGACTGCCGCTTATGGCGATTTCCTTCCCTCGGTGAGTACTACCGGTGCGTTGGGAAAACGTTTGGGACGTTCGGTGGACCCGAAGACAAATCTCTATACTTCCTCTTCCTTTCTGGAAAGTACGGTGGGATTGAATGTTTCGCTTCCTGTGTTCGACGGGTTTACACGCGTCAACCGTTTGCAATTCCGCAAACTGAACAGGCAACTCAGTGGCCTTACGGAGAAGATCGAAGAGAACCGGATTGCATTTGAGGTGATGGATGCTTTCTTTCGGCTCCGCTTCGACGAGAAGATGTATCGGCTTGCCGTCGAGCAGCGGAAGCTGAGCGAACGCTATCATGGACAGATGCTCGAATATGTAGAACTGGGCATGCGTTCCCCTTCTGATTTGCAGGAAGTAAAAGCACGCCTGCAATCCGATGTTTACCAGGAGACAGTGAAGGCTAACAGTTGCCGCTTCTCGTTGCTTGCCTTGAAGGAACTATTGAATATGCGGAATGCCGATACATTGGCAATCCTCCCCGATAAGGAGAATGAGCTTCCCGCATTACCTGCTCCCGATTCCAACGAACTCTATGCCGCCTCCGAGACTTCACTGCCGGAATTCCGGGCTATGGAGTTGAGGGAAAGGGCTTCCCGCAAGTCGTTGGCGATAGCGTCCGGTGCTTTCTCTCCCTCCGTCAAGGCGGAGTTCAGCCTCTATTCCGGTTACTACGACACGGAAAGGAATGAGTCGGGCGGAATCGTCCCGATCAAGGAGCAGTTGAAAAATAATATGAATAAATATATCGGTGTGAGTGTTTCGCTGCCCTTGTTCAGTGGATTTTCCCGCCTGACCGGTGTCAGAAAAGAGCGTTTCCGCCTACGCCAGATACAAAACGAGAACGAACAACAACGTATCGGCCTCTATAAAGAGATAGACGATGCATGCCTGTCACTTCGGGCATCCATAGAGGAACATAGGCAGGCGCTCGAACAACTTCGTTCTTCATCCATCACACTGAGAGAGAGCGAGGAGAAATGGGAAGAAGGAATGATTTCTGTCTTCGAGCTGATGGAGAAGCGGAATCTTTATATCATGGCTAAGGCAGAATTGAGTCGTACCCGGTTGCAGTATGAGTTGAAAAAGAAATTAGTGGAGTTTTATAGAACCGGATCGTTCGTTACCTCTGAATCGACCCGCAAGTAACAGATAAAATATAATAAATGATGATGAATAACAACATGGACACCCGCATTGAGCGGAAGTCTCGATTTCAGAAGAAACACATCTATACCGTAGCAGGAGGAGTCGCCATACTGTTTTGCTTGCTCTGGTTCATTTTTCGCGACACCTCCTCTTCCATGAAGGTGGAGAAAGAGCGGATTACGATCGCCACCGTGCAAAAAGGAGAGTTTAACGACTATATCCGTGTCATCGGGCAGGTATTGCCGGACCGTATCATCTATCTCGATGCCATCGAAGGCGGCCGTGTTGAAGAACGTCTGATCGAGGAAGGAGAACAAGTGAAGGCGGGCGACGTGATACTCCGTCTCAGTAACCCACTCCTGAACATCGGCATCCTGCAAAGCGAGGCTGACCTGGCCTATCAGGAGAACGAGTTGCGCAACACCCGTATCAGCATGGAACAGGAACATCTCAGGCTGAAACAGGATCGTATCGCCTTGAACAAAGAACTGACACAGAAGGAACGCCGTTTCCGGCAATACGATCGCCTTTATAAAAAGGAGCTGCTTTCCCGTGAAGATTTCCTGCAAGCTAAAGAAGATTACGAGGCTGCCCTCGGACAGCTTACGGTCGTGGATGAACGCATCAAGCAGGACGACCTGTTTCGCAGCAGCCAACTGCAGAGTCTCGATGAGAATATCCGAAATATGAAGAAGAGTCTCGCCTTGGTCCGTGAGCGTCTGGAAAACCTGAAAGTGAAGACTCCCGTCAATGGCCAGTTAGGAAATCTGGAAGCTCAGATAGGCCAGTCCATCGCTCAGGGTGAACGCATCGGGCAGATAATCACACCCGAACTGAAAGTGGAAGCCAAGATCGACGAACACTACGTGGAGCGTGTCATGTCCGATCTCCCCGCCAGTTTTGAACGGGAGGGAAAAAAATACGATATGGAAGTAACGAAAGTCTACCCGGAAGTGCGAGAAGGGCAGTTTCGAACCGACCTGCATTTCATCTCCGCCCGACCGGAAAATATCCGTGCCGGACAGACCTACCACCTGAATCTGCAATTGGGTGATCCCGTTCAAACAGTGATCATTCCCCGTGGAAGCTTTTATCAGGCAAGTGGCGGAGAGTATATGTATGTCGTGGACGAAGAAGGGAGGACTGCTCGCCGCCGTCCTGTTCGTATTGGCCGCCAGAACCCGCAATATTACGAAATTGTGGAAGGACTGCAACCGGGAGATAAAGTGATTATTTCCGGATATGACTTGTTTGGTGAAAATGAACGATTAATTTTACGCTGATGGAATATTGGTCTCAGGTAATCAAAAGCCAGCGGGCGCGAAAGTCTCTTTCCGTCCTGAATGTGTTCGGTCTTTCCGTATGTATCGGTGCAGCCTTGCTGATTATGCTCTATGTATGGTTTGAATTGAGTTTCGATTCGTTCCATAACGGAGACCGTGTCTACCGTGTGGAGAGCCGCCTCTATGAAGGGGCAACTTTGACAGACAATTGGGCGACGACTTCTTTCGGGCATGCCCCCGCCATGTCTCGCGAGATTCCAGGTATTGAACAATATGTACGTGTGACAGCACAAGATCGCGGGCAAGAGGTAACGTTTGGCGACCGGCAGTTCATAGAAGAGCAGTATTGCTATACCGAACCGGCATTCTTCGAGCTCTTCAATTTTCCGATCCTCAAAGGGGGAAAAAGCGAACAATTGATCCGTCCGAATACAATGGTGATAACCGAAAGTGCCGCACGCCGTTATTTTGCCGACGGTGAACCTATCGGTAAAGTGCTGGCTTTTCGTACTTCTTCGTCCGAACAGCATTTCGAAGTGACGGGTGTAATTGCCGATATGCCTTATAATTCGCATCTGCATTATGACTTCCTGCTGTCCTTTTCGACTATTCCGGAGGCAAGGCGCGACATTTGGTATATTCACGGTGTTTATACATATATCCGGCTTGAACCGGGAAAGAAACCGGCCGATATCGAAACGGCATTCCATGCCATCTCCGGGAAGTACAAGACGACGGCGTTGAAGCACAAGGACTGGAAAGTCGAATTGATCCATCTGTATGATATTCATCTGACTCCTCGCAAGTCTTATGAAAAAGAGGGAAAAGGGAGCAGTATGGCTATACGAATCCTTTCCGTGATGGCAATCGCTCTTTTGTTGATCGGCTGGGTGAACGCATTGAACCTGACGGTTGCCCGCTATTTGGAACGAGGCAGGGAATTCGGCATCCGCAAAGCATTCGGAGCTTCTCGCAGGCAGGTGGTCCTGCAAGGATTGTTAGAAGCCGGGTTGTTGAACTTATCGGCTCTGATCTTGGCTCTCGGTTGGGTCGAAGTGTTATTGCCTTTTGCCCGCCGTTGGGCGGAACTGGATTTTGCTGCCGGTGCATTCCTTTCTCCGGAATTCTGGGTCATGGCGGCAAGTGTGTTTATTGGGGGGACTTTATTTACCGGGTTGTATCCGTCGTTCCTGCTGACACGCATCCGTCCGGCAGATATTATGCGGGGAAAGTTGTTGCACAGCCACAAAGGGAACCGGATGCGGAAAGTATTGATCGTCGGCCAGTTTCTCGCCTCTTTCGTTTTGATTTCCGGTACGCTGGTGGTGACCGGACAGGTTCATTACATGCAACAGGAAACTTCTTCCGTTTCTTCAAGCCGAATACTGGTGGTGAAATATCCGGCTTTTACCGAAGGTATGTCTGTCAAAATGGAGAGTTTCAAGAAACGATTGGAACAGATACCTTATATCGTTCATGTTTCTGTCTCCGGTGCTGTGCCGGGTGTCGAGGTGGCGAACTACTTCACCAATCGTCCTTACGGCAGTGACCTTTCCGAAGTAAAACTGATACAGATGTTTGCTGTCGATTATGACTATCTGCCGCTTTACTCGCCGGATATGTTTTGCGGACGTACTTTCTCGGAAACATACGGCAATGAGCGGAATAAAGTCATCTTAAATGAAGAAGCGGTACGTCAGCTCGGTTATTCTTCTCCGGAAAAGGCTTTAGGAGAACAATTGGCCATGGAGGTTCTGGAAGAACCGCTCGAAGTGATCGGAGTTGTGAAAGACTATCACCAGCAGTCGCTTGCAGAACCGTACAAGCCGATCCTCTTTTTTCTGAAAGAGCAGGTTCCGTTTATTGCGACTCCTTACATATCCGTCAAAATGGATGGTTCGGTCAATTCTGATCGGTTGGCTGAAGTGGAACAGATGTATCGGACTTATTTTCCGTCCGCCTTTTTTTCTTATTTCTATTTGGATGATTATAGCGACAGCTTGTATAAGTCGGATCGCAATTTTGGTTGGATTTTTGCCAGTGCGTCACTCTTGGCTGTCTTCGTAGCCTGTTTGGGTCTATGGGTCGTGACACTTTTTTCCATGCTGGCACGAGTGAAGGAAGTCGGGATACGAAAAGTATTGGGGGCAGGGAAAACAAGTCTTTTTATCATTTTGACACGTGAATTGTTATTTCTTACGGTGCTTGCTACCATATTGGGGTTACCTGTTTCCGTGGTTTTGATGAACGGATGGCTGGAAAGTTATGCTTTTCATATCGTATTGCCTTGGTGGGTGTACGGGGTGGCATTTGTGTTGTTGATGTGTATCGCTTTCCTGACAGTGCTTCGCCAGGTGTGGCGCGTGATCCGGTTGAAACCGATGCGTATTCTTAGGAATGAATAATTTAAATGTATATGAATATGATTAAAACAGAAAATCTGTCTATGGTCTTCACTACGGAAGAGGTACAGACGAAGGCATTAAACGAGGTAAGCATTGAGATCAAACAAGGTGAGTTTGTAGCCATCATGGGGCCTTCGGTTTGTGGCAAATCAACCTTGTTGAATATCCTGGGGACACTCGACTCTCCAACCTCCGGAAAATACTTCTTTAATGGCAAAGAGGTAGACAAAATGGGAGAAAACCAGTTGACGGTTTTCCGTAAAGGGAATATCGGCTTTGTTTTCCAGAGCTTCAACCTAATAGATGAATTGACGGTCTTCGAGAACGTGGAATTACCGTTGATATATCTCGGTGGCCGGAAGTCTGAACGTAAACGGAAGGTGATGGAGGTCCTCGACCGGATGAACATCGCGCACCGTGCCGGACATTTTCCACAACAGTTATCAGGCGGACAACAGCAACGTGTGGCGATCGCACGTGCCGTGGTGACAGATTGTCCTTTGATTCTCGCCGATGAACCAACAGGGAACCTGGATTCGACAAACGGGGCGGAGGTGATGGAATTGCTCAGTGAGCTGAACAAGCAGGGAACGACGATCGTCATGGTTACCCATTCGGAACGGGATGCCGGTTTTGCACACCGGATTATCCATCTTTTGGACGGACGAATCGTTTCCTGAATATTTATAAATAAAAATCTATCGGACCATGATATTATCAAATTACTGGAACAGTGCGTGGCGAAGCCTTACCAAAAAGAAAGGGTTCAGCGCCATCAATGTTGTCGGGCTGGCAATTGGTATGGCAGCGGCCCTACTGATCCTGACATATGTGGCCTTCGAGTACAGCTACGACGATATCCACACCCGGCAGGACCGCATCTTCCGCGTCGAAGCCCGTTTCTTCGAGAACGGAGAGCTGACGGACGACTGGGCAAGTTCGTCTGCCGGCTATGCTACGGCTATGAAGCAGAATATGAGTGGCATTGAAGATTATACCCGTGTCGGAAGCCAGTATTATCCGGAACAGGTCGTGAAATACAACGAGCTATTGTACCGCGAAACCGGTATCGGTTATGCAGAGGCCAACTTCTTCAATTTTTTTGATTTCAAACTATTGAAAGGGAATAAGGAAAACTGCCTGGACGGGCCGAACAAGGTGGTTATCACCGAACGGATTGCCCACAAATATTTCAAGGGAGAAAATCCGATTGGGAAAATCCTGATCTTCCGTAGTAATATCGGAGAGGAAGCCTGCGAAGTGACGGGTATCATGGAAGATATGCCGGTCAATACACATGTCCGCTATAGCCTCCTGATCTCTTACAAGACACTCCCGAAATGGATGGATGAATATTGGTATCGCCACGAAGTCTATTCGTATGTTTTATTGAAGTCGGCAAATCTGAAGACACAAGTAGAGGACAATTTCCCGGAAATGGCCGAAAAATATAAGACGGAAGAGGCGTTGAAGAATAGAGCATGGGCAATTCAGTTAACGAATCTACGTGATATTCATCTGAATTCACAGAAAGCATATGAGCCGGAAGTAAAGGGGAACCGCTCTTCTATCTGGGTATTGATCTGTACGGCACTTGCCATTCTTTGTATCGCTTGGATCAACTATATCAACATGACCGTTGCCCGTTCGATGGAACGGGCAAAAGAGATCGGTATACGCCGAGCTTCAGGAGCAAGCCGAAGGCAGGTCGTTTTCCAGTTCCTTTTCGAATCGCTGGTAACGAACAGCATCGCTTTTATTCTGGCTGTCGGGCTGATGGAAGCGTTGATGCCTTCTTTCAATAATCTGACGGGGCGAGCTCTGAGTTTCTCTGTCTGGTTTACGACCTCGCTGGGATGGTATCTGTTGCTGATCTTCGCGATCGGTGTGTTTCTTTCCGGCTTTTACCCGGCTACGATCTTATCCGGTATCAAGCCTATCCGGATGCTGAAAGGGAAATTCACCCATACACGTGGGGCAACGGCCACCCGTAAGGTCCTGGTGGTGCTGCAATACACGGCTTCTTTGGTATTGCTTTGCGGAACATTGATTGTGTACGCGCAACTTCAATACATGCGAAGTGCTTCTTTGGGAGTACGGGTAGATCAGACATTGGTACTTAAGTTCCCAGCACAATGCGAGGAACTTGCGATGAAGTTGGAGGCTTTTAAGAAAGAAGTAGCATTCTTGCCTTCTATCAGGACAGTGACGGTTTCCGGTGCAGTTCCCGGAACGGAGGTGGCCGACTTTCTGTCCATCGTCCGCGAAAATGATGTGACAAAGCAGACACGCCTGTTGGAGATGCTGAGCTGCGACGAGTATTTTCTGGATGCTTATGACATGAAGTTTGTTGCCGGTCGCGGTTTTTCCGAAGATTATGGAGGAGATTTTTATAAAATTGTCCTAAACGAATCGGCCGTACGTACATTAGGATTCGAATCGGTCGATACTGCTTTGGGGCAACGTCTGTCTGTCGAAACCGTCGATCAGCCAATGCAGATCATCGGAGTAGTGAAAGATTACCATCAGCAGTCGCTTAACAAAGATTATACGCCGATCCTGTTTGCCTTGCATGAGAAACTGAGCTGGATGAAGCAACGCTATATCTCTGTCGTTATGGAGAACGGTAACCCGCGTGATCTTGTGAAGCAAGTCGAAGGTGCATGGGAACGTCATTTCCCGGATTCCAGCTATGATTATTTCTTTCTCGACCAGTTCTTCGACCAGCAATACCGGCAGGATGAAGTATTCGGGGTGATTATTGCACTCTTTGCGATACTGGCGATCTTTATTTCTTGTATGGGATTGGGTGTCCTGGTCATGTTTTCTTGTTCGACCCGTATCCGGGAGATGGGAATTCGAAAAGTTCTGGGAGCTTCCAGGATACAGTTGTTCTATGAGTTGGGGCGCGAGTTCTTCCTGCTGATTGCCATTGCTATTGTCATCGCCCTTCCTCTTTCAGGTTGGATTATGGGAGACTGGCTAAACCATTATTCGTTCCGTACAGACTGGAAAGCTTGGTTCTTCTTCGTTCCGGTTCTCCTATTGTGTGTGATTTCTTTGCTGACCATCGGCTGGCAAACGGTCAAAACCATCTTCAGCAAACCGGCCAAGTCCTTGCGCTACGAATAAATAAAGAGAGTACATTATTGGCTCCAAATAAGTCGCCAATAGTGTACTCTGTTATAATACGAATCAGAAATATTCGGCCTATACCTGATCTCTTATCCATTCTTCAACACATCTTCCTTATCAGGAGCGCCGGGTTCGGGTGTAGATTCAGGATTGAAGGGGTTGAAATAATAGATGCCTTTTTCACCAAGGTATTGCAAGAAATAAGGAAGTTTTTGCATAAAGAGGCTGCATTCCTTTGATTTGGCAGGAGTCCAAGCTGATTCGGCTACAGCAACCAAGCGTGGGAAAGCCATATAGTCCAAACGCTTGGCATCGGCTACCCGTTCCGTCCAAAGGGAGAACTGAAGGCCCATCACCTGATCTTCATAATCGCGCGTCAGATGGATGATAGGTTCGGGAAAACAGTAGATGTTCTCGATCGTGTTGTAACCTCCCCATACACGACCTACTTTATGGCCACCATACTGGATGAAGTCGGCATACAACGGACGGCGCGGAGTCATAATCACCCGGTAACCATTTTCGAACGCCTTCACCAACTGGTGTTTGCGGTCGTGGCGCCACCACATGACGACAGCTTTGTCGGGAGAGACACCGGCATCGATCATCTCGTCCCAGCCAATCATCGTCTTGCCTTTGGATGCGACGATATCGGCGGCACGGCGAATAAAATACTGTTCCAGGCCCGTCTCGTTACCCAAGTTCTTATCTTTGATGAATTGCTGGATTTCGGGATCGGTGAACCAACTTTGGTTGCCGTAGTGCACTTCGTCGCCTCCGATATGGATATAAGGGGAAGGGAACAAAGCGACGATCTCGTCGAGCACGTTGCTGATAAACTCGAACGTTTCTTCTTTGCAAGGATGAAACGTGAAATGCTGCCATTTGCCCTCTCCTCCACCGGAGATTTCGGGATAGGAACGGCAGACGGCAGTAGCATGGCCCGGCATGTCGAATTCGGGAACGACCATGATATGGCGGTCGGCTGCATAGGCGACGATCTCCTTGATCTCTTCCTGGGTGTAGAACGTAGCAGGTGCTTTAGGATCATGCCAGTTACCAACAGCCCCCTCGGTGGTGAGCTTCGGATAGCGCTTGATCTCGATACGCCAGCCCGGTTCGTCGGTCAAGTGCCAGTGGAACACATTCAGCCGAAGAGACGCCATGATGTCCAGATATTGTTTCACCTTTTCTTTACCGAAGAAATGGCGGCTCTCGTCTAACATGAAACCGCGCCATCCATAGCGGGGTTGATCCTGTATCTTGCAGACCCGCACATTGCCTTTACCGAAACGGGAGAGTTGCAAAAGGGCTTCCTTGGCATAGAACAGGCCGGCTTCGGAAGAGGCTTGCAATAGAACACTGTTCGGTTCGACAATGAGCGTATAGGCCTCATCGGCCATTTTGCAATCGTTTGTCAATTCCAGACGGATGGTTCCACTGGCAGATGACGCTTGCATACCAGCTTCTTTCAACTCGGATTGCAGCCCGGCGGCCAACTTGTCGGCATACCCGCCATTACCTTGTATTTGCAGATTCTTTCCGATAGTGAACGAGCCTTTCCCGTTCTGTACCTTTACCGGTGTCGGGAGCAAAGGTTGTTGTGCTGCCAAAGGCAACACGAATAGAAGTAGTAATGTGCTTAAATAAATTAGTTTTCTCATGGTTTGTTATATTATTGGGCAAATATATAAAAATTTATATCTTTAACCGCTGAACAAAATAACAAAACTCATGAATAGATTTTTTCTCCTTACAATCGCTCTGATATGTTACTGTAGTAACCTCCAAAGCCAGGAAATCGAATATTCCCGGCCGGTCAATACCCCCGAAAGTTGTACAAGCATCATGATCGGAAAGAAAGCATCGGCTGATGGTTCGGTCATGACCAGCCACACCTGTGACGGGAACTACCGCACATGGATGGAGATCGTCCCAGCCACCCGTTACGAGCGTGACACGACGGTTGCCATCTATAACGGCCGCATGCACACCGAATATCCTGCCGACCGCACGAACATGGAGTTGAAGGGGACGATACCGGAAGCCCGCTCGACCTATCAATTTCTGAATACCGCTTACCCCTGCCTCAATGAAAAACAGTTGGGGATTGGCGAAACGACAATCTCCGGACGCAAAGAGTTACAGAACAAGAAAGGGATGTTCTTGATCGAGGAGCTGGAAAAGATCGCTTTACAGCGTTGCACGACGGCACGCGAAGCGATACGGCTGATCGGGCAACTGGTTGCCGAACACGGATACGGGGATTCGGGCGAATGCCTGACGATCGCCGATCCGAACGAGGTCTGGCATTTTGAGGTGTTCGGCGAAGGGCAGGACAAAATCGGTGGTGTATGGGCGGCTGTCCGTATCCCGGATGATCATGTAGGGGTATCGGCCAATATCTCGCGTATCTCCACGCTCGACCTGAAAGACGAGGATCATTATATGGCTTCAAAAAATGTATTCTCCGTTGCCAAAAAGATGGGCTTTTGGGACGGCAAGGAACCGTTCAAATTTTGGAAAGCCTATAGCGGGGGCAACTATTTCGGCGAACCGAAGGCATTCAGTATCCGCGAGTATTTTATCCTGAACGCATTGGCTCCTTCGCTCAAACTGTCGTACGACGCAGAAGAACTGCCGATTAGCGTGAAGCCGGACAAAGCGGTTACCGTAACGGATGTGATGGCATTACTGCGCCAGACCTACGAGGGAACGGAATGGGACATGACAAGCAACCTGAAAGTTACTGTCAAGAACAAGGAGACACAAAAGACAGACACCATCACCAGCCCGGCGGCAAACCCGTGGATGGTGACGGATATGGTCAATATGCTGAACAGTGTGAAACCGGGGACGGTGACTCGCAATCGCCTGGTGGCAGTTCCGCAATGTTCTTACTCGCACGTGATACAGCTTCGCAGTTGGCTGCCGGATGCAGTAGGCGGCGTTGCCTGGCTGTCGTTCGACAATCCGGGACAGAGTCCGCGCATCCCGATCTTTGCAGGAACGACCGACCTGCCGGTTGCTTTCGGTATCTGCGGGCAGCACCGCCATCGCGAGGATGCCATCGTCTGGAAATACCGGACGGCAAACAAGTTGGCTACGGTTCGCTGGGGATTGACCAAAGACAAGATCAACGGTGCGATAGCCCACTTCGAGGAAAAGGGCTTATCGGAGATGCCTTTCGTTGAAAACCGCTACAAAGAATTGCAGGGCAGCAAAGGGGAAGAGGCCGCACGGGCTTTCCTGACCGGCTACACGGCAGACTTCGCCGGTGCGACAATCCTACGCTGGCAGGAGATGGCGGACGAGTTCTGGAAGATGTTCGCGAGAGGATTCTGAGCAATTGACATTTTATTCATAAATCATAATTCATAAATCATGAAATCACTTATTCTATCTTGTATGCTGGTGTTCTCTGCTTCGGCAGCGTTCGGCCAGGGATATCAGTTTACAGAAGTGGTAACGGTTCCCGCTACCCCGGTTAAGAACCAGGCGGCAACGGGGACTTGTTGGTGCTTTGCCACGACTTCGTTTATGGAATCCGAACTGCTCCGTATGGGAAAAGGGACGTATGACCTTTCGGAGATGTTCATCGTCCGCCAGAAATATATGAACCAATTGCAGGACAACTATCTGCGTCGCGGAGAGGGTAATATCGGGCAGGGCAGCCTTTCACATACCTTTATGAATGCATACCGCCAGGTGGGGATCGTACCGGAAGAGGTGTATACGGGTATCAACTACGACTCCGAACGGCACAACCACAGCGAGATGGTCCGCTATATGCAGGCACTTGCGGATGTGGCGGTGAAGGCGAAAACACGCAGTCCGGAATATTACAAGCTGATCGACAACCTGTTCGATACCTATTTAGGCAAACTGCCGGAGAAATTCACTTATAAGGGAAAAGAGTATACGCCGAAGTCATTCGCCGAATCGTTAGGGTTGAATATGGACGACTATATCGAACTGACCAGTTTCACGCATCATCCGTATTATGTGAAGTTCGACGTGGAAGTACCCGACAACTGGGAACATTCCCTGATGTACAACCTGCCGCTCGACGAAATGATGGAGACGGTGGACCATGCTTTGACAAACGGCTATACGGTCTGTTGGGACGGTGACGTGAGCGAGAAGGGATTCTCCTTTACGAACGGTGTCGCCATCAACCCGGAAGTAAAAAAAGTGGAAGACTTGTCGAATACGGACCGCGCCCGTTTCGAGAAATTAGGTGAAAAGGAACGTTTGGAAGAGGTGTTCAAGTTCGAACGCCCCTACCCGGAAGTCAACGTAACTCCGGAAGTACGCCAGGCCGGCTTCGAATCGTTCGTGACTACCGATGACCACCTGATGCACGTGACCGGCATCACAAAAGACCAGAACGGCACGAAATATTACATCACCAAGAACTCATGGGGTACCGACCGCAACAAGTTCGGCGGCTACCTGAACATGTCCGAGAGCTTCGTCCGCGCCAAAACCATCTATGTAATGGTTCATAAGGATGCGATACCCAAAGCGATCAAGGGGAAGTTAGGAATCAAATAAATATATTTATAGGCACGGATTACATGGGTTCGTGTAATCCGTGCCTGAATCCAAATCAGAACCGTATCTTCATCTCGCCATAGCAAGGCACCGCCTCCAACGTCTTGCAATAGTTGCCCCAGGCAATCTCCGGGTAATCCCAACGATTATTAATGTAAAGCATCAACTGCCCGTCTCCTCTTTTGGAAGCACGGCAAGCCAAGGATGCGTCTGGCGAGCAAACCGTAAGCCCTGCTTTCTCGCCTGTAGCGGAAAGGGTATAGCGATAGATGTTCTCCTTCATGCCCTTTGCCATTTGGGTCAACGGACGGGTACAATTTGCGCCGGCATCCGCCCAATAGTAATAGTTGTGCGTATCGGACGACCAAGGTTGATCGGGGTTTTCACCATATTGTACAGGCTTCGGGTTATAGAGGGTAGTTTCACCCGTGTTCCCGGCAAAAGCGTCTTCGGGATAACAACTCCACATACCTTTACGCTCCCACTGCAGATAGTCCAAGCGTTCGGGCAAGTAGAAAGACAGGCCCGTCTCACGCAGGTATCCGTTCGGCTGGCCTACAACCATATAGCTGACATTCATTTCACCACCAGCGGAGATCCGGATCAGTATATCCGTTTGCACATCCTTGTAGGAACCGGAAAGAGCGACTTCGACCACATCCTCTTTACGGGTATAAGTCAAGCCTCGTTTCTTCCAGTCACTATCGGAGGTCAGGAACTTCTGCGCACTCTTACGTACTTCGGCACCGGTCAGATGATTCAAGTTGATGTCGAGATGGAGGAACGGGCCTTTCTCGATGATAACCTGCCCTTTGGAAGTCGCATTGCAGATCAGACCGGTTTCTTTGGAGAAGGGTATCTCGAAACCGTTTCCTTTAACCGTAATCATATCGGCGGTTTCTTCTACCCGCAACACACCGTTTGCCGGAGACGATTTCGAATCGGTGAGGTAAATATGGTTATCACAGCCCAAAGAAACCTGTTCAGCATCCAATAGCTCTCCTGTAGCCGTATAGAAACGGACTGACAACGGTTCGCCCTTCTCCCAAGCCTCGGCAGGGATTACCAACAATCCCTTTTGGTGGGGTGCGATGGAAGGGGCGGAAAGTTCTTTTTCCACTCCCTTGTAGGTATAACGTATCTTGATCTCGTCCAGGTCTGTATGGTCGAAGCGGTTATACACCGGAAGCAACAAACGCTGTCCGGGCAGAAAAGATGCTACCTCGGTCGTCATCAGGCGGACCGGTGAATAGGCTTTCTTGGTAGCCCAAAACTCCGGTTTCTCACGACGCCAGACATCCACGATCCCCCACTCTCCGTAGCCGACACATTTGCCCTGATAGCCTTCCGGTTTAGCGGTACGGGCAAACTCTTTCCAGAAAGCAGTCCCGACCTTCGGTTCGGGCAACATAAATGTTTCATCCACATATCCCCAGATAGCACCGCCCAAACCACCGGGAGCATCAAAGAGGCCACTCCACATCTTTTCGATCGAATGCCCCCAAAACTCACGGATATTCGGATCTTCCTGCAAGGTAGCGTAAGTGTAGCACGCCGGATGCGCCCATTCGTCGAACAGGGCAGGTATTCCTTCTCCCTGGAAACCACGGGTAGAACGATTCCATTGGTTCAGGTTTCCGTTTACATCCTGGTAATGCATGCTCAGAATGTCATAGATCGGCTTCTTCTCGCCGACCGATCCGGGATAGCTGAATATAACCGGACGAGTCTTGTCTGTCGCCTTCACCCAATCCCAGCATTGCTGGAAGTTCGCACCGTACACGCTTTCGTTACCGATCGACCAGAACAATATGGAGGGATGGGAACGGAACGACTTCACCATCTCGCGACATTGCGAGAGATAGCGAGGCGTGAACTCGGCACTGTCCTGCGTTTTACCCGGCGCATAGTTCTTCTGCCGGTAGGTATCGACGAAGCAGACGGCCGTCTCGCTCTCCACATAGATGCCGTAGTGGTCGCAATACTCTAAGAAACGTTCCGTAGGAGGATAATGCGAGGTACGGACAAAGTTCATATTGGAACGTTTGAAGAGGATCACATCGAGGCTGTCCAGTTCGGCAGTTGTCGTGCGGCCCAATGTCGGGTGGATATCATGCCGGCAGGCTCCACGCAGCTTCACCGGCATGCCGTTCACCAACATGCGGTCTTTCTCTATCTTCACGTCACGGAAACCGATACGGCGGTCGAAACGGCCGATCTCCTTTCCGTCCTTGCTGAGGGTGACGGTCAGTGTATAGAGGTTCGGGTGTTCGGCATCCCACTTCAACGGATTCTTGACGGACAGTTCATTCGTATTCCCGCCCTCTTTCAGGGAGAACCGGGATTGCGCTAACGGATAGTGTTTGCCTGACGGGTCGGTCAGCGTATAGGCGACTTCCGTACTTCCGGCAACCGGGACTTTGTAAGCGATCTCCAAGACTGCATCCTTGTAGGCGGCATCCAAATGCGTTTCGGCATAGAAGTCATACAGGCAAGTTTCGGGCAATGCGAATAAAGTCACATCGCGCAGGATTCCTCCGACCGGATGGTGAGCATAACCGGAGGCATACGAGATATCGTCCAAGCGGTCCGTCACTTCGAGGCGTATCTCGTTTTTCTTTCCGGGACGGACAAAAGAGGTGATATCCGTCTCCCAACGGGTAAAGCCGCCATGATGTTCGCGGACGAACGTGCCGTTCACAAACAGGCGGGCATGGCTGTAGACGCCGTCGAAACGCAAGATTGTATGTTTACCGGCATAATCGGCCGGAACGGTAAACGACTTCCGGTAGGTGAACGGTTTGTCATGTTCGATGGCATAACCCTGCATGGCAGGCTCGCCGGGAACCTGTATCTTGTTCCACTTGCTATCCGGGGAATACCGGAACTGCCACGTCCCACTCAACAAAACGGCAGGCGACTCGACACCGGCCAATTTCTGTAAGACCGGATAGGACGCTTCATCAGGAAGCCTCTCTACTTGTGCGAATGCTTTCGTACCAGACAGCAGGAAGCTGCAACCGAAAGCGAATAGTATTGTCTTTATCTGTTTCATTTGCATATTTATATTTTAGGCACGGATTACGTGTGCATCAATTTACCACCAAAAGTAGTAAAAGCCTATTAATATTACCAGTATGGCTACTGACATTACATTGAACATCCGGCCGGTATGGAACAAAGCCGGGTCATGCAGCGTATAGGCATTGACGGGCTGATTCTTTTTCCCAAATACGACAATGAGCGCACAGCATATCAGGAACACAAGCCCCATGCGGTCCATCCAAGGAAGTTCGGGGAAGAAGAATTTCAAGCCGAAGGAGAAGACGAACGATCCCAATGCCGCCGCCAGCGCCCCGTTTGCCGTTGCCCGCTTATAGAAGAAACCGGCCAGGAATATCGACAAGGCACCCGGGCTGACAAACCCCGTAAACTCCTGGATATAATGGAAAGCCTGGTCCAATCCCGACAACATCGGGGCGATCAGCACGGCTATCAGCAACGAGCCGAAACTCGCCCAACGCCCGGTACGGACCAATTCTTTCTGTCCCGCCTCCTTTCGAAAATAAAAACGATAGATATCCATCGTAAAGATCGTGGAGATACTGTTCATCATCGAAGCAAGCGAACTGACGATCGCGGCAGTCAAGGCAGCAAAAGCCACTCCTTTTACCCCTACTGGAAGAAGGTTACTGAGCAGCCACGGATAGGCCTCATCCGACTTTGCCAATGGTGCTTCCAATGCAAAGGCAGCAATTCCAGGTATCACAACTAACAGCGGGATAAACAGTTTGATGAAGCCGGCAAAAAGCATCCCGTTCTGCGCCTCCCGGACCGACTTGGCTGCCAACGCACGTTGGATAATATACTGGTTGCACCCCCAATAATAGAGGTTTGCCACCCAGAGGCCACCGAGGATCACGGAAATACCCGGCAGATCTTTATAACTGGGATGTGACTTGTCGAGGATCAGGTGAAATTTATCAGTCGCCTCACCATAAAGGTTGACCATTCCTTGGAACACACCGTGACCTTCCCCCAATAGGTTCAGGGCGATATAGGTCGTGACCAATCCGCCACCAACTAAGAACACGACTTGGATCACATCCGTCAGCGCCACCGCTTTCAGTCCTCCGTAAATCGAATAGATACCGGCAAAGGCTGCCAGTCCGATTATACCATAAAGCATCGGGATTCCCATCACCTTTTCGATTGTCAAAGCTCCCAAATACAGAATGGAGGTAAGATTGATAAAAATGAAAACAGCCAGCCAAAAAATGGCCATCACCGTCTTTACCCGTTTATCGAAACGCTCTTCCAGAAACTGAGGCATCGTGAATATCTTTTTCTCTAAAAAGATGGGGATAAAAAACTTCGCCACGATGATCAGTCCGAGTGCAGCGATCCATTCGTAGGTCGCCATCGCCAGCCCAATGGCATAACCGGAACCAGACATGCCGACAAACTGTTCGGCCGAGATGTTGGAAGCAATGATAGAAGCGCCTATCGCCCACCAGGCAAGTCCACGCCCTGCCAGAAAATAATCGCCGGCATCCCGTTCATTCCCCTTCTTGCCTCGCGAAACAAAAAGGCCGACACAGAGAATCAAGAGGCAATAGGCTATAAAGATTATAAGATCGATTGTGTTCATGGTATCTGTTTGTTCTTATTCGGTGTATTATTCATCCTGCATCAACGCCGAACGTCCGCCGTCCATCAGGATCGTCGTCCCGCAGATAAATCGTGCATATGGAGAAGCAAGATAAACACATAATGCCCCTACCTCTTCGACCGTCCCGATCCGTTTGACCGGATGCAGATTGATCGTCCGCCGGCGTTCCGCTTCGGGATCAGGGAACGAGTCAAACCAAGTATCGTTGCCCGCCGTATCGATAAATCCGGGAGCTACCCCCACCGTACGGACAGCCGGTCCCCACTCGATCGCCAGGCTGCGCACCAGACCGGTGATAGCCGTCTTCGTCACGTTGTAAGGGAAACATCCGGGGATGGAACTGAAAGCATGGTTGGAAGTCATCAGGAGCAGGACGCCTTCGCCGCTCTTCTCTAAATGAGGTTTACAGAGTTTAGCCAGACGCCAGTGAGATGCCAGGTTCAGATCGAGATTGTAATGCCAACGTTCTTCCGTGCAACCTTCGGCTCCCTCGAACACGTTCATGCCGGCATTGGAGACAACCACATCCAAACGTCCGAAAGTTCCGACCGTACCTTCGACGAAGCCTTTCAAATCCTCCACATCCGTCACATCTGCCTGCCTGTAGAACGAGCGTACGCCTTCAGACTCTACCGCCTCCCGGAAAGCCTGTACGCTCGCATCGTCCGGAGATTTACGCGAACAACCTGCCACATTCGCACCCGCCCGTGCGAATTCCTTTGCGACACCCAGCCCGATCCCGGAGGAGACTCCGGTGACCAGGACTACCTTATCTTTATAATCGAGTGCAAAACTCATACGGATCAGATATAAAAGTTATCGGGAGCATCCGTCGTGATGCCGGGGTGTTTTTCTATCTCTTCCTCAACAAGATCCACGCCCAAACCGGGACGGTCGGACAAGTACAGATGACCGTCATAGACCATCTCGGCTATCGGATGGTCGATCACCGTGTCGCGCCAGGGAACATCGTTGAACATAAACTCCTGACGGAAGAAGTTCGGGATTGCGGCACAAACATGTGAAGAAGCAAGTGTCGAAAGAGGACCGTTCGGGTTATGCGGGGCGATCAAGACGTTGTAGGCTTCCGCCATCGTAGCCATCCGTTTCATCTCTGACGGTCCGCCACAACGGGTGATATCGGGCATGATCACGTCGCACACATGCTTTTCCAGCAGCGAACGGATACCAAAACGGGTGTAATGGCGCTCACCTACACAGATAGCGACATCCGACGGGATGCGTTCGCGCATGGCACGGAGCGTCTGCGAACTTTCCGGGCCTGCCGGTTCTTCATACCAGGTGATATCGAGCTTTGCCAGCCGCTCCGCCATCTTGACGGCAATCCGGTAGTTCAGCATAGCATGCGTTTCGATCATGATATCGCATTCAGGACCGACAGCCTCGCGTACGGCTTTGGAGACGTTGAACGCCAAGTCCTGCTGTTCCGCCGTCAGGGTTAGGTTAGAAGCGAGGTCTTCACCATAGAAATAGTTCGTGTGGGCGAAGGGGTCGAACTTCAGCCCCGTAAAACCGGCGTCCATGACACGGCGTGCCTGGGCGGCATAATCCGCTTCGTTGTGTCCTCCGCCGGTAAACCAATAGTTGGCATAGAGCAGGATATCTTTCCGGTAAGCTCCGCCCAACAATTCGTAGCAAGGAACGCCCAATACCTTTGCTTTCAAGTCAAGCAACGCCATGTCAATGCCGCTGATCGCACACAGGCTGGCTCCGTACGGGCCGATCCAGTTCAGGTCGCGGTAGAGCTTCGTCCAGATAAAATCGGTCTTCATCGGGTCGAGGCCGATGATGCGCTGTCCGACATGCTTGGCGGCTTCGAAAACGATCGGGCTGCCAGGCCAGTTGGTAGCTTCGCCTACGCCGGTATAGCCTTCGTCGGTATATATCTTCAGTAATGTCCAGTTGTATTTGATGCCCTGGACCAACCATACTTTTACGTCTGTAATTTTCATTATGTTGTCTCCTACCTTTTTATCATATTTCACATAATTCCGTATTTATCGAAAGCATCGCGGGCTTTCATCCCTTCCTGTATCTTCTTCAAAACCATCCGTTCGCCACGGGCTTTCTCCAAGGCGCGGGTAAACACTTCTTCCTCGATCTCACGGGGCACGACACATACGCCGTCGATGTCGCCGACCAGGATATCCCCGTCATTGATCCGTACGCCCTCCATCTCGATAGGCACACGGTAGTCGATCACCTTTCCACGCGGTGCTTGGTCCTGAGCATAAGGGCCATAGGAGAAACAAGGGAAATCCAATGCTAAAATTCCTTTTGTATCGCGGGAGTAGCCATTGACAACCGCCCCGGCAGCTTTACACTGGATCGCACGTGCGCTCATCAATTCGCCCCATAAAGCATAAGCAGGAGAAGAACCGGAACAAACATATACCTCGTCTTCCTTCAGGTCGTCCAGCGCTTCAAGCATCAAACCGAAAGAGCGTTTCAACACAGGGTTCACCCCTTTATCCTTTCCGGCATCCAGCACATCGGCCTCTAATACCGTCATGGCACGTCCGGCAACCAGCATGTCGTCACGAAGCGGGCGGATACGAGGTGGCAAAAACTGGCGGGTATAACCCATCTTATCCATAATATCACCGACCACCGCGGTGTAAAGCTCATCTTTTATCAAAGCAAACAGAGCTTTATCGTCTTTCCATTCTTTCATTGTGAATTCCTTTTTACAATTCGTCTTTCTACCAGCAAAGATAAAGCCCGAAGAGAAGAAGATACGGCATAAACACCCCTGGTTGCTTATGCTACGAGGAACAGAAAAAGGGAAAAAGTAGAGAAAACGGCACTGTCTATTTTGTTACTTCTCGCGGAGAGATGCCCATTTGTTGTTTGAAGATACGGGAGAAGTATTGAGGGGATTGAAAACCACAGGCAAAGCAGACTTCCTTGACGGACATTTCCGTGTTCCGCAGCAGTTCGATCGCTTTGTTAATTCGGATTTGGTTCAGGTAGTCCAACGGAGAGAGGCTCAGGTACTGAGAGAATAGTTTGCGCAAGTACCGTTCTCCGACTCCGGTTTGTGACGCGACATCGCTGATCGTGATATCGGACCGGTAGTTCAAACGGATATAGGAGATCGCCTTTTTCAACGAATCGTTTGTACAAATCGGAAGATAGGCCTCATCAAGGTAACGGTAAATCAGGATCAGCAGTTCGGCATAGTACATGACAACCAGATATTGGTAGTATTTGCTCTTCTGGTTCATCTCATTGACAATACGCTGCACGGCACGCATGATACGGACGTTATTCACAATCTTGATCAACCGGTTCTCTTCGGAAAAGATCGTGACAGGTGCCAAATCCTTCGTCTGTCCGTGTCCGTCCGGATTGAAACGGGAGAATACTTCCGGCAGGAACTCCAACTGCATCAGGGTCGTATCTTCGGATCCGGCCTCGAAAGTATGCTCTACGTTGGAACAAATCACCATCATCTCGTTCTCACTGAAACTGATGCTCTCGTTCTCCAGATGCAGGATACAATTGCCCTTCTTCACATAATTGATCTCAATACGCAGATGTTTATGCGGCCCGAACGTCTCGAACGGGCGGAACGATACAAAACGAAACACATCCGCCAGCCGTTTATGCTTCAGATTCTCGGTGATGCCTTCCAGCATTCCCCATAACGATTGTTCAGATGAATGTTCCATAACGTATTACATTTGTAGACCGAACAAATCTACTAAAAAACAACTGAATAAAAAAACGCAAGATAAAATATCACTTATTCTCTTCCGCCCAATGCTTCAACATTGCAATCGCCTTTGCCAACACGCCTGCGGAGCCTTTAAAATTACCTGAACCACTGGGTATATTTCCCTTGCCATACCATTCATAGAACCCTTTGTTACGAATAACCCGGTCAAGCATCGGCCGAATTTCAGCATAGGCTTCTTCTACATACCCGTTAGCCACCAGTTGCTGAATCATACGCCCACCAAACCAAGTCCAATCTCCCCCATTCTGATAAACATATGGTTCAGCCATCCAACCATGAAAGAAATTTTGTGGATATACGGGATAAAGCGTCAAGCCGATACTGGGCATACCGGACAATCGGACATTTTCAAGCATCTGAGCATTTACTACCGCAATCTCCTCATGCGACAACAACCCGGCTTCTATCGCCACGGCGGTACCTCCATGATAATGGATTGCATTTTCATCAAAGCCGGCAGGTATCGGGGATTCTCCGAGATACACATGCGGAATAAACTTTTGCCGATCGGCATCCCACAAATGTTTACGCACGTTCCCGGCAATCCGTTCACGCTGCTGTTGCCACTTCTGCCTGTCTGCCTCTTCCGGATACAGTTCTACCAGATAGTCCAAGGCAATAATAAACATGGCATTATCGTACACATCGATTGCTGCATGAGAGAGTTCGTTCATATCGCAACCGAAATCATCGTTTGGTTGGACATCGCCCCAATCAGCAGTCATCGCTCCGTACAGCAAACCGTATTTCTCATCGAAACGTTCGCGCATCAGATAGTTCACCATCTCCTCTATACGCTCGCTGACTGTTCGTCCGGCAATTTCTTCTTCCAGGATGGAACGATCGCCAGTCTTACGTATATACTTCCCGACAATTTGTATTAAAGAGGTCTCCTGGTCTGTCTCCACCGTATTCTTGAATGCGACATGTTTCGGGGCTGCTTCGGAATAATAAGGCGTGTCATCATACCAAGTAAAATCCTCCTTGAGCACATAACCGTCAATCATCTCCCCGTTCGATTGCTGCAAGGCAAAAAAGAGCAATATGGCACTGCGGATCTCTTCCGTATCATTCTCTTCACAAGCCACCTCAATAAAGGTATTCATATCACGAGCCCATATTTGAGAATATCCGCTACCGGCATTAAACCCTTCCCGTATAGTCGCTCGTGCCATACTATCAACAACACTCAACGAAATATCTTGGGAGATCGTTTCAGCCAATTGTTGTTTGGCAGAAGGAGTACACCCTCCAAAAATAAAAGCAGCGACAATCCCTATGGCAAATAACAATCGTATCATAAATTTATATATTTTCATTCCACACATGATATTTAAAATACCCCATAGCCCGTTAAGACACAGGCTATGGGGGTCCGTTAAGATCCGGTACTATTATTATTAACAAAAAATTAGTATCCAGGATTCTGTACCATGGTCGGTTCTCCGTTGGTCACACTGGCATCAATCACACTCTGCGGGATCGGCCACAAATAATGCTTCGCCGGATCAAACAGACGGATTTCAACTTTTATCCGTTCATCTGTTAGGTTCAAAGCACCGGTTTCGGCATCGACCGTCCCCAATAGTGCGCCATACACTTGCCCCGGCATAACCTCTTCACCGATTTTCCAACGACAGATATCAAACCAGCGAAGACCTTCCAGTGCCAACTCGACACGACGCTCACGACGTACCAGTTCACGCATCTTCGACTGATTGTTATAGATCGCCTTATCTATTGTCGGCATACCGGCGCGGGTCCGGATCGCATCAAGCGCTTCATAAACGGAAGCGTCTATCTGGTTCAACTCGATCTTCGATTCGGCATACATCAGCAAAACTTCGGCATAACGCATCACGATCGCATTCATTCCCGTGTTCCACATATCGGCATAATCACCCAAGTTATCAATGTACTTACGCGGATGGTAACCGGTTTTCGAACGCCCGTAAGGCGCATAATAGTCACCGGTCGGATCTTTAATATCGATCGGATTAAAATAACTACCTTCATACAGGCAACCCGGGTAAATCAGAGAAGCTGCCAAACGGGGATCACGGTCTTTATACGGGTCTTTAGGATTATAGGAAGGAGACTCTTCAATCGTTTTTCCGTCTATGCATTCATAAGCATCCACCAATGCCTGAGTCGGATTGATAGAAGACCAGCCTCCGACAGAAGCAGGAGGCATTACACCAAGAACCCAGTTCTTCGCCAGATTTTCCACATATTGGACATCCAGAATCACTTCCTCGTTACCCATATTGGCGATCTTAAACAAACCTTTATAATCAGGGAACAAAGAATACCCTAACTTCATAATCTGCTCGCATGTGGTAGCACAAGCAGCATAATCGCCTTCGAATATCTCCATACGGGCTTTGAGCGTGAGAGCAGCTCCTTTGGTGACTCTTCCAGCATCACTACTGGCATACGTCTCCGGCAGTAAGGGAACGATCTCGTTCAATTCATCCAAAATAAATTTCACAACCTCGGCTTTCGGAGTACGAGGCAGGTATGAATTATTAACATCCAGCACTTCTTTTACCAAAGGCACATCCCCGTAAAGAGTCACTTTCAAAAAATAATGCCAAGCCCTCAAAAAGCGGACTTCCGCCGTCAGACGGCTTCGTATTTCTTCACTCATTTCCGGACGGTCGATGTTGGCAAGGAAGTTATTACAACGAACAATCTTATCATATTTCATATAATTCTGCCCATAATCGTTAGCCGTTGCATAACCGGTAGCCTGTACTTGCCAACCTTCCCATGGGAAAGGATTGTAAGCATTATCGGAAGCACAATCGAAATAGACCACCTCATCCATACTGAACCACTTTTCGTAGCAGCCGGTTGCAGCAGCCAACGCATCTTTTTCCGTATTCCAGAATGTTTCATTCGACGGTTGATCCAATGGATTCCGATCTAGAAAATCACTGCTACAAGATGTTATGAAGAGTAACAGTACAGCATATAAACTATATTTTTTCATGATATATCTATTTAAAAGGTTACATTTAATCCAAACGTATTTACTTTTACCTGAGGATAGTAACCACGGGCACCGACAGGGGCTTCAGGGTCAAAACCATCGCTAAATCCGGTAAAAGTCAACAAGTTCTGTCCACTATAATAAATGCGGATTTTCGGAACCCGTATAAAGTCGCAGACATTCTTCGGCAACGTGTATCCGATCTGGATGTTCTTCATTCGCAAATAAGACGAATTGATGATCCAAAAGTCCGATGGATTCGTTTCCGAATCGTTCTGTCTCCAAGTAGTCAACGGACGAGGGAATTTACCATTCGGATTGGTTTCCGCATCCCAGGAATCACGGAACAGAGCGGTCGGCTTAGCCGTATTACCCTGTAAGCGTCCGACCGTTTCATTTTGAAGGAAACCTTTCACATCGGCTGCTCCTTGGAAGAAGACAGAAGCATCGAAACCTTTCCATGTAGCACTCAAATTCAGGCCAAATGTCCAGGAAGGATCCCAGCTACCCAAATAAACACGATCCTCACCGTCAATCTTACCATCACCATTCTGATCTTTGTACTTCAAGTCACCCAACCCGGCCTGCTCACGATTGATAACGGCACTGTTCTTCAGATCATCTTCGTCAGTAAAAATACCGAGTACTTCGTAACCGCCGAATGAATTGATAGGATGTCCTTCCTGTTTGAATTTGAAACCATCCCAGATCTTTGCACCCTCATTATGCAGATTGGTCACTTCATTTTTGTTGTAAGCCACATTCGCTGTTGCATTAAAGGTGAAATCTTTATGGGCATATTTATACCCGAATTGCATTTCTATACCTTTATTCGTCACTTCTCCGGCATTCTGATAAGGGGCTTCCAACCCATACAGCGTGCTTACGGGCAATTTCATCAAGATATCATACGTTTTTTTCCAATACGCATCGACTGTCAACGTGAACATATTCTGGAGGAATCCCATATCCAGGCCGATATTAGTCGTCTTGGACGTTTCCCATTTCAGATCATTATTGGCGCCGTCGACCGGAGCGACTCCCTGGTTCACCTTACCGCCGAATGCATAGTTTTTCTGTGACAATACGGATTGGTACGGATAATATTCGATCGCTTTACGGTTGTCAGTACCTAACTGCTGATTACCCAGTTTTCCCCAACCGGCCCTGATCTTCAAATCGGACAGGATATCACATGCTGGTTCCATAAACGGCTCGTTGATAATACGCCATGCAGCGGAGAAAGACGGGAAAGTTCCCCAACGGGTATCCCGGTTGATACGGGAAGTACCATCCCGACGTATATTGGCTTCGAACAAATACTTGTTGTCATAATCATACGTCACACGTCCGAAGAACGAACGTAGGGCATACTCATTAGCCGAACCTTCTGCAGTCTGCCCGTCCGGTGAACCGGCATTCAGTTCCCACAGATCGTTATTCAGGAAGTTGATGCGTTTGCCGATCGTCCAATCCCGGCGGCTGTATTCCTGCGAAAAACCGGCTAAAGCGCCAATGGTGTGTTTACCGAACGTATTGTTATAAGTCAATAAGGTTTGCAGATTGAGCATCATATAATCTTCACGGTCATCCGTCTGGCTGTTCGGTCCCTGATATTGGCTGGGTTCGCCTGTTTTCCAATTATAGTACTGGATATCCTTCAGGAACTTTTCGTCAGAACTTCCCGTATGTTCGTAGCCAATCACTTCCTGTATCTTCAATCCTTTTATGATCTCATACCCAACATTTCCAACAGCACGAGTCGTATAGTATTTCTGATTATGGATCGAACCCGATTCAACCCAAGCCATCGGGCTGCCGTCGGCAATGTAACCGTAATAACCATTCGAATATTTATAGGGAACAAACGGAGCAATACGATTTATCTGGCGGAAAATCTGGTATAAATCCCCGGTCCAGGAACTGATCGGTTCATTTGTATTTCCGTAAGTATAAGAGAAATTGACCCCAACAGAGAACTTATTAATCTGAGTATTGATGTTTCCTCTCAAGTTATAACGTTGAAAGTCGGAATTTTCAATGATACCGTCCTGTCCCAAATATCCCAGGGAGAACATATAGGTAGTCGTTTCGCTACCGCCGCTCACTTCCGCACGATGGCTATGCTGGAAACCTTTATCTTTATAAAACAAGCCTAACCAATCAGTGTTTGGATAGTTGTCAGGATCACTGCCATTTCTGAATTTTTCTATTTCATCTGGCGTATAAGCAGGACTCTTCCCTTCATTGCGCAATGCCATATTATACAGTTCCGCATATTCATGAGAAGGAAGATATTCAGGCAGAGAAGTCGGAGATTGCCATCCCACATAACCGTCATATTTCAAAGTAGCCGCTTTTTTACTACCCTTCTTTGTCGTCACCAAAACAACACCATTGGCGGCACGCGAACCGTAGATAGCCGCCGACGCCGCATCTTTCAATACAGACAAACTCTCGATGTCGTTCGGATCGATGTCATTAATCGTAGAAACGATCAAACCGTCCACGACATACATCGGGTTTGCATTATTCAACGTACCGACACCACGGATGCGGATCGAAGAATTATCCTTACCCGGTTGCCCACTGTTCTGCACGACGGTTACACCCGGTAACATCCCTTGCAACGCAGTAGAGGCGTTGGTTACTGGCCGGTTAGCCAACGATTCCGAATTAATGGCCGCTACAGAACCTGTCATATTCACCTTTTTCTGGACTCCGTACCCAACAACGACAACCTCTTCCAGGTTTTGAGTATCTTCTTTTAATACAATCTGGAAAGTCGTTTTATTGCCAACCGCAAACTCTTGGGTGATATAACCGATATAAGATACGACCAATTGGGCTCCGGCAGGAACTTCCAGATCAAACTTTCCATCCATATCCGTAATCGTCCCGTTCGTCGTTCCTTTCACGGACACATTTGCGCCGATAACCGGAAGACCAGTCTGATCGACTACGACACCAGAGATCCTGGAATCGTTCGTAATGGACATTTTCATGATATCAGACTTATCTGAAATAACTGTTTCTCCCAAAACAGGCGTGCCCTCCACGCATAAGAATCCAACTCCGACGAGCAGAAATCTGACATAATTTACACCATTTGTTTTGTTCATAATAATGGAATTAAATAATTAACATGAAACACGGCGTTATGCCGTATAAATAAATTTTCTCACATTTTTGGATGATTTCAAAATCCTAACTTATACTGTCGGATTTCTTTTTGGCATACACATTTTCTTTCTAAATTCCCTAATAATCATCGCATAGAACTCTTGGATGCTGAAGGTGAAAACCTTCAGCACCGGGATAAATGCATTTATCGCTTATACAGCGTCAGAGTCCTGTTTATTTAAGAAACACTCTCACATAATCTCATCAATAATAAATCAATCTTGTTTTCTTAGATACAGCAAAGTAAGCAATAACCTATTGCACAAAAAATAGACAATAACAAGATCAGGATGGACAATCTTACGATTATTCCACTCTTACTACAACCTTCCCTCCGATCCTGTCTCCTTTCTTCAACGGCTTCCGGTAAGGAGCATAATAACTGCTGAGGAACATCTCGTTTCCTGCCGTAACAAAATCGGCAACCAGGAAACGGATCTTGTCTTTTTCCAACCAAGAGCGCCAATGCTGTTTGCCATTGGAAGAGACGGTAATCTTACTGCCGTTTCCGTCTTTCAGGCCGGCATACCAGATGTTCCGGCGGGTGGAACGGAAATCATTACTTCCCAGTTCGTTATAATCCATACTCCAAGACCAGGCAGGTTCCGTACGTGGATCGACTTTCGCAGGGAGTCCTTCATAAAAGAGACAGGCTTCACCTACCGGACGGCTGATATGGTCGGCCGGATAAACGCTCCACATGCCATCCCGGCGCCAGAAGGTCTTATCATAAGAAACAGGAGCTTCAAAAACCAGTCCCCACTGCCTCGGATTCACCTCTTCAAGGGCATCGAACGAATAGGTTACCGACAGTTCGCCTCCTGCATTTATTCTCAGGTCATAAGAACCGGAAAACTCTTTATAAGCGCCTGCCACCTTTACCAGGATGTCATCACCCTGTTGGACTGCCTCTACTTTTTCTACTTTCCAGTCCGAGCAAAGGTCATTGAACACAGGCGTATTGGCATTATGATTCGGATAACATCCTCCACCTGTCAACGGCAAGGCCATCAGCCACGGGCCACCGTTCAATATTTCTTTTTTCCCTTTCTTTACCGAAAGTATCTGGCCGGATACACGGCTGATCTCACAACTAAAATCTTTTCCGGTAACGACATAGCGGTCTTTCTTTTCTTTCAAGCGGGTAGAAGTAGCGGGCAACGCCTGCAATTCGTTCTGTACCTGTCTGCCGACAGGAATCAAATACTCATCGGCAGTAAAGCCGCGGGGATCGGCAAAAGACAGATAGAGTTCATTCGCCTTTTCGGGATGGGCAATCCGGATGCGAAGTTGTCCTTTTTCACCGGGTTCCAGGTCTACGAAAGCCGTTCCCTTCTCCTCTCCGTACGTCCACGTGATACGCAGTTCATCCAGGTTTGTATAGGTGTACCGGTTTTCAAGGTCGATGACCAGTTCGTTGGCAGGAGATAGCGCCTCGGTTGTCACACGGACCGGACTGTATATCTTTTTCATATCCCAGTACTCCGGTTTCGGGCGACGCCAGCCGTCGATCGGTCCCCAGGGGCCATAACCGACTGCATTCCCGTTAGGCATCTGGAATATATCGTCGATACCAGACCAGATAGAACCGCCTAAAACGCCCGGTGTCTTATACATATTGTCCCACGTAGGAGCCAGTGCCAATGCCCAATCGCTACGGATGCCGGGGTCAGTCACCAGCTCGCTCCGGTTATAGACATTCAGGTGGCAGTATTCGCCATACGTCATCGGCCGGTCGCTTTTGGCGGCGACCTTATATCCGTTGGGACCCGGATAATGGATATTTGCGATCGGGGCCGTACTGCCCTGGTTGTTGAACCCGCCATAGGCCTGGTCGTGGAACGTGAACGGACGGGTAGGATCGGCTTTTTCCATATAGACCTCTACCTGTGCAAATTCTTTATTCCAGTAAGATTCGTTCGCCATCGACCAGAAGATGATGGAAGGATGGTTCCGGTAGAACTGAATCATCTCCATATTCGCCTGCAATACATACGGATAGTATTTAGGATCACGATAGTTCAGCACCTTCCAGTTCTCATTCGCATGATGGCCGATCCAGCAGACCGGTGCTTCCACTTCCACGAACATGCCCAGTTCGTCACAGACTTCGAGTAACTCTTCACAAGGAGGATAATGGGAAGTACGGATAAAATTGCAGTTCGCATCTCGGTACAACTCGACATCCTTCCGTTCCAGGGCAGGATTCATCACACGTCCAGTCAACGGGTGCATTTCATGGCGGCAAACACCTCTCAACTTGACAGCCTTGCCATTTACCAACAAACGATTTCCTTGTATCCGTATCTCGCGAAAGCCAAAACGTTTCTCTATCTGCTCGACAACCTTGTCCGAGGTTCCGACTTCGATTTTCATCGTATATAAAGATGGATGCTCGTTATCCCACTTATCCGGAGAAACGACTTTGCCAGTCAGCCAACCGCTCCAGGAAGACCCGGCGGCAATCTCCGGAATATGCCGGCTCAGGACAACAGGCAGTCCGGAAAGGGAAAGGCGAACCGATACATCTTTTTGTACGTCTTCCGAACTATTGTTTACCGACACATATACTTTCAGGTCTGCATTTTTATAGTCATCGTCCAGATCCGTCACGATACGAAGATCCGACAAATGGATATCCGGAACGGCAAAGAGTGTCACTTTACGGGTTATGCCTCCCAACTGATGTGCCGCATATTGAGTCAGGCTCCCTAACATATCCGCCAACGACTCGCTGCGTACCTGCAGGGCCAACAGGTTTTCACCCGCCTTCAACCCTTTCGTGACATCCAGTTCAAAGGCCGTCATTCCCCCCATATGGGAACCGATTTCCTTTCCATTCAGATACACGACCGACTCGCTGGAGACACCGTCGAAACGCAGTTTCACTTGTTTCCCTTGCCAGTCCGCCGGCAACGTGAATGTAGTCTGATAGCCGCCGAAACCGGCAGAATCGACTTTAAAGCCCTGCATGGACCACTGTCCCGGCACCACGATCGGCTTCCAGTCCTGCCCATTCTGTTTCTGTTCATAAAAACGGGCAGCAGGCTTTTCATTAAACAACCACGTCCCGTTTAAGGACAGGACCGGATTATAGACACCGGCTACCTGACGAGGCTTGATGGTATATACAGGTAAAACTTTTTCCACACAAACAGTCGTATCCACCGTATAGGCCTGGGTATGCGCCAGTTCCGTTTTACGCTCTTCCCCGAAAGGCTTCAACTGGGCCGGATTGGACGAATACAGGTTCAGCTCCGAAACAATCGCATTATCTCCTTTCAAGACTTCAAACACCAGAACCAACTGTCCGTAAGCGTAGGCTTTCTTCGGCAGGTCGATCATGTAGCGCTGCTCCTTCCCTTTTTCAAGCACAACGGGAGCCTGCACTTCATTGCCGTCAGCCACGATACGCTGTTCTCTCCGGTTGTCAGCCAGATAGACCACCTCCATCCGGTAATCGGCCTGTATATCCATCTGATCGAAAGCATAGATGACCGTTCCGCCGAAATTACAGGTTTTCGCCTCTTTGCTTCCCGTGAAAGAATCCGGCAATGTATAGTCGTCCCCTTTGATCAGGAAAGTTTGTGCATTCGTTACCCCGCAATCGTTCGCAGCCACCCGCCGCATCTCCTTGTTCTGGGCCAATAAGCCAAGACACACAAAGAGCATAAGCCCGGTACTGAACAACTTGTTTTTACATAGATTGACCATACGCATATTGTTTCTGTTTTATATTTACAAAATCCGATATGCAAAAGTACGGACAATCCAAAAATCTTTCTTCCCTCTCTCTTAATAGAATACAATTCTGCCAGGAACAAAAAACAGGAAAACTAACACAAAACGGAACTGCTTTCATATTCCTGATTATGACGAAAAAACTATTTTTCCGGTTGAAACCCAATTCTGTAATAATCCGGGACTTCGCGCCCATCCATTGAACCATCTGTAGAGAACGGCTCTCTGTTTAATGCCTCTTAAAATCCCGATAAAAATTTACCGAAGTCTTGATATAGTAAAAGATCTTATAGTTCCGTTTTGTTGTATTTTTCGATTATTATATTCCTCAATATATACTTTTTGTATAAATAAAAACAAGAAATATCCACATATTATCATAATAGTACATTATTACAATATAAAATATCAGTCTATCATTCCCATTTAAGGCAAAACAGTATTTAAATGATATACAAGTATATAATACACACATAAGGATACAACAGCCAATACACCATTAATAATATAATCCATCAAATAATAGAATAATCCATTTTACACACATCTTATATCACATTACTTTGCAAAAGTTTAACATGATACTAAAATGTCATTTCAAATATATAACGAACCTATTCAAATGAAGTACAACTATAAATAGAATAGAATATATCTATTATTAAATAACTAAATACATAAAGTATGTTGAAAAACTTGAAACCGATCAGTCTAATCCTGTTAGCCGGTATATTAAGTTATCCTGTAGCCAGCCATGCAGAGGTAACATCCGGACAACCGAATGTAGACTTTCCCCAACAGAACGGGAAAATCACTGGTATAGTAAAAGATAGCTTCGGCCCAATGGCCGGAGCTACTGTTGTGGTGACAGGCACCACAAATGGCAGCATGACCGATATGAACGGGCAGTTCACATTGGAAGGAGTAAAAAATGGTGATATCATACAGATATCGTATATCGGATTTATCACCCAGGAAATTAAATTCACAGGACAGACCGTTCTGAATATCGTACTGAAAGAAGACACACAAAAACTGGATGAAGTAGTAGTAGTAGGATTCGGTACACAGAAGAAAGTAAACCTGACTGGTTCGGTCGGAACAGTCAATGCCGAGGCTTTGGAATCACGCCCTGTCCAGAATGCAGTCCAAGCCCTTCAGGGTATGGTCCCGGGCTTGCAGATCTCGACCACAAGCGGTACTCTGGACAAAAAAATGGATATGAGTATCCGTGGTACAGGTACTATCGGCGAGGGTTCGGAAAGCGGGCCATTGGTCTTGATCGACGGCATGGAGGGCGATATCAACTCCATAAACCCGCAAGACATCGAGAATATCTCTGTCTTGAAAGACGCGGCAGCCTCTTCGATTTACGGTTCACGTGCACCGTTCGGGGTTATTCTGGTAACAACCAAAAGCGGAAAGAGCGGTAAAACGACCGTCAACTACAACAACAATTTCCGATGGGGAAGTCCTGTCAAAATGCCAAAACAAATGGACTCTTACACATTTGCCACATTCTACAATGATGCAGCCTTTAACAAAGGAGACGGAGCCTATTTTAAACCGGAACATTTACAACGTATCAAGGATTATCGGGATGGTAAATTATCCACGGTCAGTCTTGCAAACGGAGATTACTGGTATGACGGCTATACGGCCGGTAACGCCAATACAGACTGGTACGATACGATCTACCGTGACCATACTTTTTCGCAGGAGCATAACCTGAGCCTAAATGGTGGTTCGGAAAAAATCAATTATTATCTCTCCATGAATTATCTTGATCAAAATGGTTTGATGGAATTCAATCAGGATACCTATAACCGTTACACGACAACAGCCAAGATTAATCTTATACTGACAAACTGGGCAAAGCTCAACTACAGTAACCGTTTCACCCGTGAAGATTTCGGCCGTCCTTCCGCTTTGAAGAGCGACTTATTCAGAGATCTTGCAAGACAGGGATGGCCGACATTGCCGGTATATGATGATAACGGCTATATGTATTCCTCCCCTTCTCCCGCTCTGGGACTGAGAGACGGAGGACGGGACAAAACCCAGACCGACAACATCTACCAACAGGCTTCATTAATCTTAGAACCGGTCAAGAACTGGATCACCCATATGGATTTCAATTACAGGATCATGTCGGCCAACCGCCACTGGGACAAACAATACCTGTATAATCATGATGTCCACGGAAACCCGTATGTATATGACTCAAGCTCAAATGTCCATGAAGACCAACTCAAAGAAAACTACATGAACATCAATGCTTACACGGAATACTCCCATAGCCTCGAATCCGGACATAATTTCAAAGGAATGGTCGGTTTCCAAGCAGAACAGCTAAAAAAGACCGAATTCGGATTACAACGTGACGGCATTATCGTTCCGGGACAACCGGAAGTCGATATAACCACCGGACAGGATTATTACGGAAACATGATAACTCCGAGTACGAACGGAGCACGATATGCCTGGTCTACTGCTGGATTCTTCGGACGTATTAACTACGACTACCAAGGTAAATATCTGGCTGAAATCAACCTGCGATACGACGGCACATCCCGTTTCCGGAAAGAACAACGCTGGAACTGGTTCCCCTCTTTCTCCTTGGGATGGAACATTGCACGTGAAAGTTTCTGGGAGCCGGTCGCCGAATATGTAGGGACACTTAAATTACGCGGATCATACGGCGAATTAGGAAATCAGAACACGAAAGAGTGGTATCCGACTTACCGGGTACTGACCATAAAAGCAAGCAACGGCGACTGGCTGCAAAACGGGATGAAGCCAAATACAGCAGAAGTTCCGGGCCTTATCAGTTCGTCTTTGGGATGGGAACGTGTCCGCAACTGGAATATCGGGTTCGACTTCGGAGCTTTCAACAACCGTCTGACCGGTTCGTTCGACTATTACAACCGCATGACGCTCGACATGGTAGGTCCGGCCCCCGAATTACCTTATATCCTCGGCCTGGAAGTGCCAAAAACGAACAATACGGACTTGAAGACTTACGGTTTCGACCTGGATGTCAGTTGGAACGACAGGTTACAAAACGGCTTGGGATATGGAGTCAAGTTCATACTATCCGATGCCCGTACCAAAATCACCCGTTATCCCAACCCGACCAATACTCTGGACAAATACCAGGCAGGCCAGATGATGGGCGATATCTACGGATACGAAACGATCGGTATTGCCAAATCGAAAGACGAGATGGACCAGCATCTGGCCTCACTTCCGAACGGTGGGCAAAACGCATTAGGAACGAACTGGGACGCCGGTGACATCATGTACAAAGATTTGAACGGAGACGGTAAAATCGATAATGGCGGTAACAAATATGACGATATGGGCGATATGAAAAAGATCGGTAACAATACTCCGCGTTATTTATTCGGCCTTGACCTGAATGCCGATTATAAAGGATTTGATTTCCGCGCCTTCTTCCAAGGAGTCATGAAACGTGATTACTGGCAAGGCAGTGCCTATTTTTGGGGAGCGACCAGCCTCTGGCATTCTACCGGTTTCGTAGAACATGCGGACTATTTTCGTGCAGAAGCATCAAACGATCTCCCAGCGAATTTAAATGCTTACTACCCTCGTCCTGTATTCGATTCAAGTAAGAACAGACAAAGACAGACTGCTTATCTGCAGAATGCAGCCTATATTCGTCTAAAAAATGTCCAGTTAGGCTATACCTTGCCCGCAAACCTGACACACAAGTTTTATGTATCGAAACTACGCGTATTTGTCTCTGGTGAGAACTTGTGGACCGGTACATCATTGGCAAACATGTTCGACCCCGAAACTATCGGAGGAGGTGACGATACGGATAAAAACGGGAATGCTTATCCTTTATCCAAAACGATATCTTTCGGTATAAGTGTAACTTTATAACAAAACAAAAGCATCATGAAACAGATCAATATATTCAAATATGTAACCGGAGCCGCATTAATCGCGGTTTTCAGTGCCTGCAACGACTTCCTGGATCAGGAGCCCCAAGCCACGATCTCACCGGATAAATATCTGGTGGAGGAATCGCAACTGGCATCTTATGCAAACGGACTATACAAAGACATACTGCCCGGACATAGTTATGGCTACGGCATTTTCGGTGAGGACAAAGACACCGACAACCAGGCTAGTTTCAATTATAACGATCGGTATATTTCCGGACAATGGAAAACCAAACAGTCGCAGAAAATGGATGACGATCCCTATCGTTTCAAGTTCATCTACAGCTGCAACTATTTCCTCGAAAACGTCCTGCCCCGCTATAACGGAAAGACTCTTTCCGGAGACGAAACTAAAATCCGCCAATACATCGGTGAAATTTACTTCCTACGGGCACACGAATATTTCAAACGCTATCAGATGTTTGGCGATTTCCCGATTGTGCGCAACACAGTTCCTGACCAGATGGAACCACTGATAGAAGCCAGCAAACGTTCACCCCGCAACGAGGTGGCGCGATTCATCCTCTCCGATCTTGATTCGGCAATCATGTTGATGGGATCAGGCAAAGGAACCGACAAAACGCGTATAAACAAGGAAACAGCATTATTACTTAAATCGCGTGTCGCCCTTTTTGAAGGAACCTGGTTGAAATATTTTAAAAACACGGCATTCGTGCCTAACGGACCGGAATGGCCGGGAAAAAGTAAAGACTATAATGCCGGTTATCAGTTCCCGACAGGAGATATAGACAAAGAAATCAACTATTTCCTAACACAATCGATGGAAGCATCCAAAGCAGTGGGAGACGAAATTACTTTGGTTGAAAACACGGGACTGGTACAGCAATCCGCCGTAGAAGCCGCCAACCCTTATATGGATATGTTTTCAGCAGAGAATATGTCCGGTTACAGTGAAGTCTTATTATGGCGTCCATACAGTAAAGCCTTAGGGGTTACGCACAATGTCGTGACGGCCGGGCAACACGGGAACTACGGTATCGGACTTACACGCGGTATGGTAGAAGGGTTCCTGATGGCCAACGGTCTGCCGATCTATTCGCCCAACAGCGGTTACCAAGGAGATGAAACAATTGCCGATGTGCGTAAGGAGCGTGATTCACGCCTATCCATTTTCCTCAAAGAACCGGGACAAAAGAACATCCTGTTTGAAGCGGCAGGAGGAGACATGGCTGTGCCTGTCGAACCCTATCCGGTTATCCTGAACAGTAACGCGGAAAAAGGTTATTCTACAGGTTACGCCCTGCGTAAAGGCGGAAGCTACGAACAGAAGCAATGCGACAACACTCAGAACTATACCGGTGCTTTGGCATTCCGCGGCACGGAAGCCTTGCTCAACTACATGGAAGCCTGCTACGAACGGGACGGTGCTTTAGACGGAACAGCTCAGAGTTACTGGAGACAAATACGCGAACGCTCTCATATTGATCCGGATTACAACAAAACAATCGGTGCGACAGATATGACGAAGGAAGCTCTGAACGACTGGGGCGCATACTCGGCTGGACAACTGATAGATCCGACTCTGTATAACATCCGCCGCGAACGTCGTTGCGAACTAATGGCAGAAGCCTTACGTTATATGGACTTACGCCGTTGGAGAGCGATGGACCAGATGATCAACACGCCTTACCACATTGAAGGATTCAAAATCTGGGGTGAAATGCAGAACTGGTATAAAAATGAAGACGGTACGTCACAATTGGTATATGGCATGGACAATCCTAAATCAAACGTTTCGGAACCGACACGCAGCAAATACCTCCGTCCATACGAGAAAGTAAACAACAACATCGCAAAGGACGGATATCGCTGGTCGATGGCACACTATCTGACCCCATATAATATCCAGCATTTCGATATCACATCAAGTACCGGAAATGTAGAAGATTCTCCTATTTACCAGAATCCATACTGGCCAACAGAAGCAAACATGCCGGCTATCCGGTAAACTTCCAGGTATAAATGCAGCTTTTGCAATAAGAAGGAGCACTTCTTATTGCAGAAACTGCATTTTTCTTTCAAAAGCATTCCTTCTTATCACAAAATGATTCTTTTGAGACTTTCCATCATCAAAAGCTTTAAAAAGATTCTCCATTATAATCACGATTTAGTCTATTTTTTAGACTATGGAAAAAGGCTTAATTTGCATACGATAAACTTAATATCTGATTCATGCGACGAATAAACATTTACCTTTTACTGACAGCACTCCTGATGTGCATGTTTTCATGTAAAAACGATCTCTCCCACATATCCTTGGCCGGGGAATGGGAATTTGCATTAGATAGTACCGACACGGGAATAAAAGAAAACTGGGCCGAACATAACTTAAAAAACACGATCCAGTTACCCGGAACTACCGATGATGCCGGATACGGAACGCCAAACAAATTGGCTCCTGCCATCCATAAGCCACAAGTCCTACACCTAACTCGAAAAAACAGTTATGTCGGACCGGCCTGGTACAGCAAAGAAGTTGATATACCCTCCAGCTGGAAAGACAAAGAAATCGAACTAAAACTGGAACGCGTCATCTGGCAAACAGCCGTATGGGTGGACGGAAAACAGGTCGAAGGCATGCAAGAAAGCCTGGTCGCTCCGCATCTGTACGACCTAACGGGACAGTTGACTCCCGGCAAGCATAAAATCACGATTCGCGTCGATAACCGGAAACGATATGATATCACGGCAGGTGACATGGCACATGCCTATACCAACGAGACACAGATCATGTGGAACGGAATAATCGGAGAAATAGCCCTAACAGCTAAAGATGCCCTATCAATCCGTAACTTACAGGCATACCCGGATTACAAAAACAAACAGGTAAAGATAAGATGCCAGATAAACAATTCGGGGGCTGTAACTACCGGCACATTAACCGCCGATATAAAAGCGACAACGGACCCTGCAACACAAATACAGCAACGCATAACCCTCCAACCCGGAGAGAACCTCATCGACCTGGTTTGTCCGGTCAAGGACGACATCCAGACTTGGAACGAGTTTTCGCCCACCCTCTATACGCTCCGGGCTTCCATCGAAACAGATCCGTATAAAGATTCCCGGGAAATCAAGTTCGGTTTCCGGGATCTGGAAAAGAAAGGACCGGCGCTTCTATTGAATGACCGGAAGATATTTTTAAGAGGAACGCTGGAATGCTGCATATTCCCGCTAACCGGATATCCTCCCATGCAGCACGAAGGTTGGGAAAAGGTATTCTCAACTGCCCGCGAATGGGGGCTGAACCATCTCCGCTTTCATTCTTGGTGCCCGCCCAAAGCAGCATTCGAGGTGGCAGACTCGCTTGGCTTTTACCTACAAGTCGAACTTCCGCTCTGGTCCACCAATTTATGCAATGACAAACGTGCTCCCTATTTATATGCCGAAGCTGACCGTATATTGGAAGAATACGGCAACCACCCTTCTTTCTGCCTACTCAGTCTTGGAAACGAGCTGCAATATGACTTCGAATTCTTGGGCTCACTCCTGAATCATGTCAAAGAAAAGGATCCGCGCCACCTCTACACCACTACCTCCTTCACTTTCGAGAAAGGGCATGGAAATTGGCCGGAAGCGAATGACGATTTCTTTATCACCCAATGGACGAAGAAAGGATGGGTGCGTGGGCAAGGCGTATTCAACACGGAATCCCCCCGCTTCGACAAGGATTATTCTGCATCGGTCGAAGGGATGGACGTTCCGCTCGTCACGCACGAAATAGGGCAATATGCAGTTTATCCCGACTTGAAAGAGATCGAAAAATATACAGGTGTACTGGATCCGCTAAACTTCAAAGGCGTAAAAGAAGACCTTGAAAAGAAAGGATTAGCAGACAAAGCAGACGACTACCTGATGGCGACAGGCAAACTGGCTGCCCTCCTCTATAAAGAAGAGATCGAAAGGGCGATGAGAACACCTGGAATCAGTGGTTTCCAACTACTCGACCTCCATGATTTCCCTGGGCAGGGAACAGCTCTCGTCGGCTTGCTGAATGCTTTTTGGGAAAGTAAAGGGGTGACAGAAGCTGCTTCCTTCCGCCAGTCTTGCGCCCCGGTAACCCCATTGGCTCGTTTCTCTAAAGCAACCTATACTTCCGACGAACCATTTGAAGCGACTATCGAAGTGGTGAACTATAGCGACAAAGCAATCGAGAATGCAGTTATCGATTGGAAACTGACCGATCGGAACGGGCAAACGGTTGCGCAGGGAGAATTTCCGACCTGTTCGCTTCCCGTCGGAGAAAACAGTCCTGCTGGAAACATCCGTTGCCAACTAAACCAAATCACGGAAGCAAAAGAACTGACCTTGTCGGCAACCCTGAAAGGAAGTGACTACACAAACGAGTGGAAAATATGGGTGTACCCGGCATCATTGACCATCAACAAAGGAGACATCATTATCACAGACCGTTTCGCCACTGCCGAAAAGGCCTTGCAAGAAGGGAAAAAGGTCTTGTTCAACCCCCCTTACGAATCTCTGAAAGGATTGGAAGGTAAATTCGTCCCCGTATTCTGGAGCCCGGTACATTTTCCAAAACAGGCGGGAACAATGGGATTGCTGCTCGATCCAAACCATCCGGCATTCGCACACTTCCCGACCGACAGCCATACCGACTGGCAATGGTGGCGACTCACGACACAGTCAAAGACACTCTGTATTGACAGCCTATATACCGAGATCACTCCTCTCATCGAATGTGTGGACAACTTCGCCAACAACCGCCGTCTGACTAACTTGTTCGAAACGAACTGCCTGAATGGGAAGTTAGTCATATGCAGCATGGACCTACTCCGCGAACAGGAAAAGAATCCGGAAAAGAGACAACTGTTGTACAGTATCATAGAATATATGAAATCCGATGAATTCAATCCGTCACAACAGACCTCTCCCGCTACAATCAGTACGTTCCTGACTTCTGGACAAAGAAGTTTAAAAGAAAAAAACGACTCGATCTACTGATAGACAAAAAAAATCATATTCACCCCCTCGACTGGAAAATCATCGAGGGGGTGAGCTATCTCAACCATATTTTTCTCTAAGTTTGTATTCAAATACGAAAAAATGCGATGAAGAAAGTAAACTTAACAACAGCAGTTCTACTGATTTACCTGATCATCATGAGCATAATCGGCTGGCCTGGCAAACAAGCTGATCCTGATTATGTGCAATATTTCGGGGTGATTGCGGTGACTGTTCTTGTTATCGGCCTGCTGCGTTTCCTGCAGATCAAACGGCTGAAGATTCGGAACAAGAAGAAAGACCGGATGCCATAAATGGCGGAACCGGACGTTCGCAATGACGGATCAATCGGGATTTCTTACCGGGGGACAACGGTAGTCACTTCCTTGAATGCATATCTTCGCAGTTCCCCATCACGCAATCGGAGGATCAAGTGGCCGGTCGATTCGATTGCATGGATACAAGCTTCGAAAGGGCCGTTTTCATCTATATAGGAATAATAACCGTCACCATGATATAAGGCCGTCATATAGGCAGCCCGGATTTCATTCTCTTTCTCTTGCAACAACAGAGAATAATAATGAAAGAAGATACGTAAGAAACGGGTCAGGACTTCTTCCCGGTCATACGTCTTACCCGTAATCTGAGTCAGAGATACGGGATTGGGCGCATCACTACGGAATATCTCCTGGTTGATATTAAGCCCGATGCCGATTACTGAACAGTAGAGATGCTGCCCGGAGAGATCGTTCTCGATCAGCATTCCGCATATCTTACGGTCTTTCCAGTAAATATCGTTCGGCCATTTCACCGTAACAGAATCCGTATACCCATCCAGCGTCTCCTTCACGCTCAAGGATGCTATCTGGGAAATCAGGAACTGGCGGTTCGCCGGAAGAAAATCAGGGTATAGAAGGAGACTGAACATCAGGTTTTTCCCCGCTTCCGATTCCCACGAGTTCCCAACCTGCCCTTTTCCGGCTGTCTGGAAATCGGCTATGACGAGGCTGCCTTCCGGCAACCCTGTTTTTACACATTGTTCCCGCAGGTAGTTATTGGTCGAATCCGTCTCGGCGAGCCGGATGATCTGTGGTGTTTCGTTTTTGCTATTCATTTTCGTAAGCTTCTCTTATTTTTTTCGGTAACTTGGCGATCACTTCGCGATAAGAATGATGGATCCAGTGTTTGATCTCCCCGTCCGGCATATCCCGGTCGAGATAGATGGTGTTCCAGTATTTCTTGTTAAAATGCCAAGCGCCCTCCACTGCCGCATATCGTTCGCGCAGGTCTTCGATATAATCGGTACTGCATTTCAGCGAAACACACGGTTCCTCGGCATCCAAAGGCAGGAGCAGGAACATCTTCCCTTCTACTTTGAACACCAACGAAACATCATCGAAAGGGAAACATTCCGTCACGTTCTTCAACGACAGGCAATATTCCCTGGTTTCTTCTATATTCATACTGTTTCCTTATTTTGGCTTATTAGCGGCAAGGAGCATAGAATGCATCTTCTATATGGTCTATTTCAAACTCTTCGCCTTTCTTTATTACAGTTATGATGTCGAAACGGACCGGCAGTTCAAGATTGAAAAAGCGGACATACGCATCGGCCGCCGCCACGATACGGCGGATTTTGAGAGTATCGACCGCTTCTTCCGGCGCCAAAAGATAATCTCCCGAACGTGTCTTTACTTCAACCACAACCAGACAAGCATCTTTGACTGCTACGATATCCAATTCATAATGATGCCAGTGCCAGTTCGTATGGGTAATCCTGTAACCTCGCTTTTCCAGAAAAGCACGAGCAACCGATTCTCCCTCTTTTCCCGTTTCGTTCCGTTTAGCCATTTCATGTAATTTGCACAAATATACTGTTTTTCTTTTTTATTTGCGCTTTCACCCTTACATTTGCAAAACTATGACAATGAAACGTAAATATTCATCTCCGCTGCCGAACCACCCACGCGTGCACAAAGTCACTTTTATGCTCAACGATGACGAGCATAAGGCCGTGGAGCGTTATCTTGCCAGGTATAAAATCATCAACAAATCCCGTTGGTACCGCGAAACAATCCTGTCCCACATACTTAAAACCCTGGAAGAGGACTATCCCACCCTCTTCAATGAAAACGAAATGAGAAGATGATCATCGACCCGTTCAACGACGAATATTTCATGAAGCAGGCGCTGGTAGAAGCCCGCGCAGCAGCCGATGAGGGAGAAGTTCCCGTCGGAGCCGTTATCGTATGCAATAACCAGATCATAGCCCGTGCCCACAACCAGACAGAACGCCTGAACGATCCGACCGCCCATGCCGAAATGCTGGCAATAACGGCAGCAGTCGGTGTCTTAGGAGCCAAATACCTGACTGGATGCAGCCTCTACGTGACAGTCGAACCATGTGTGATGTGTGCCGGAGCGATCGGATGGTCACAACTGAGCAAGATCGTCTACGGGGCGACAGACGAAAAAAGAGGCTTCCAGCAATATGCACCGAAAGCCTTACATCCTAAAGCGACAGTCAAAAAAGGGGTTCTCGAAAACGAATGCGCCGAAGAAATGCGCAACTTCTTTCAGCGCAAGCGCTGAACAACCTATTTCACCTCTTCATAGTCCACATACTCCCCTTCATCTTTTGCAAAGATCTTTTTGCGGGAGGCCTGCGAGGCGTACTCATCGCGTACGGAGCTGTTGCTGTGCGCACCGGAAGAGTAACCGCTTGTTTGACGGCGCTGTTCACTCTTTTTCCCGCTACTTCCGCTGTTCCCGCTTCCGAACAGGATATTTTTAAAAGTACGCAAGATAGAGAATCCCATTAGAAAAACCAACAGGATAAAAAAGAAGAACATAACAAACAAAAACTTAATCATATTCCGTCACTTAGTTGATTCACTACACAAACACAAAGATACGAATCCTTGTTTATCTTCTTTTGTTAAAAAAAGACAAGGTTATATAGAGGATAATCGTTCCGGCAATACCCAGAACGCCAAAGAGAGCTACAAAGACCACCGCTCCGGCTATTAAAATATAGCGAAGCTCATTGCCTTTCCAGGCCAACGATTTCACTTTCAATGAGAACATCGGGATCTCCGAGACCAACAAAAACGAGAACAGGACCGCCACAACTATCGTTCCTACAATAAACCCGATACTGTCCGTCGGTACGGCAGAATGGAACGCATATCCGATAGACGCCCAAAAAAGAGCATGAGCCGGGACAGGCATACCGATAAAAGAAGTCGTCTGCCTTTCATCGATATTGAATTTGGCAAGGCGCAACCCGGAAAAGACAGGTATCACCAAAGCCATATACGGGACATAGCCGGCCGCCTCTCCCAAAGCGGGAATCGTCATGCATGCCTGCTCCAACAGCCAATAGACAATCATTCCGGGAGCGACCCCGAAACTGACCATATCGGAAAGAGAATCCAGCTCTTTCCCCATCGGAGAGTATGCATGCAGGGAACGGGCGGCAAAACCGTCGCCGAAATCGAAAACAGCCGCAATGACAATCCACAGGGTCGCCATCGGCAAGTTTCCCCTCAATGCCATGACACAAGCGATACAACCCGACAGGAGGCTGCAGCAGGTAACAAAATTAGGTATGCTATTCTTGATGCTCATTTATTTCTCTTATTTTCCCAAACGGGCTATCGGAGTTTGATTACCGGTAACCTTCTGATCCATTTCAATCAGGACTTCCGTCCCGACCGGCAGGTAAACGTCTACACGCGAGCCAAACTTGATGAAGCCCATCTGCTCGTCTACATGGCATTTATCGCCGACTTTGGCATAAGTCACGATACGCCGCGCCATTGCTCCTGCAATCTGGCGTGCCAACACGTCCACTCCTCCCCGGGTCGTGATCACGACAGCCGAACGCTCGTTCTCCGTGCTGCTCTTCGGCAGGTAGGCAGCCATAAAACGTCCTTTCTGATGCGAAACGTGCTTGACAGTCCCGTTCACAGGGAACCAATTGGCATGCACGTTAAAAACGGACATGAATATGGATATCTGCAAGCATTCTTTGTGCAGGATTTCATTCTCCATCACTTCCTCGATCGCCACGATCGTACCGTCGGCAGGGGCGATCACCAACCCTTCCGAATCGAACGGGAAACGACGGAACGGACTGCGGAAAAAGTTAAGTACCAACAAGAACAGGGCTGTGGTGACGAAAGCCGTGGCATAGAATCCCCAACCTCCACCGACAGTATGATACAGCGCTACATCCACGACAAAGAATATCGTGAATAGCGTTAACAATAGGCCTGTTCCTTCTTTATGTACTTTCATTCTTTAATTTAATCGAGTATTTATCGTAAGAATTTGCAAAAATATTCATTTTTACCGAATAACAAAAATATATCACCCTTTCACAGCTTCTATTTTGCTTAATTCAACATACCAAAGGAATCCTTCAACATCGTCATAGCCCATTTGCCGGATCAGTTTCAGGTAGTTTCTTACCTGATTATGATAGCGCCGGTCAGTATGTTCTCCAAACTTATAGTCGACCACGACCACATGGTTTCCGGTGATCATCACACGGTCCGGACGTTTGGACAGTCCTTTGCCGAACAGGATATCGACTTCGTTCAACACACGTGCGGCACCGTCATACCAAGAGGCGACTTCCGGCCGGTTCAACAACTCTTCGAGACGAGCGACGAGTGCCACGGCTTCCTCTTTGTCGATAACTCCTTCCAGACGATACCGTTCGACCGACTGCGGAATATCTTTCCGGGTACGTATACGGCTCAACACCTCATGCATCAAAGCCCCGTGTTTTCGGCGGGTATTATCGAAGAAATAGCCTTTACCATGCAGGCGTAATTGCAAACGGTCGTCCGGAGAAATGGAGCTAAGGCGCGCCATCCCGATCTCCTGAGCATCCCCGTTTTCTTCTTTTGCAGCCGGATGCCACCAGTCGCCCAGTTCGAAAACGCCTGTTCCGGTATCGAAAGCTGCAGGCAACGAGATCAGTTTCTCTCCCTCCCGCGTATCGGGCATATCCGTATGCAGGCCGACCCACAAGGCATCGGTCAAGGTCGATATCTTTTCCACCTCACCGGTTTCTTCCTTCATCTTCTTCGGGCGAGGCGAGAAAACGATCAGTTCCTCTTTCGAACGGGTAAAAGCGACATACAACGTGTTCAGGTTATCGATAAAGGCATGCAAACGTTCTTTAAAGTAATCACCTGCAAAAATTGTCTTTCCGAGCGACTGGCCGTAGCGTACGGGAACCAGGTGCAGGCGATCGAACGGCTTCTCTTCCGGGTGACACCAGAGGATCACCGGTTTTGTCGGCTTATGGTCGATCTCCCAATCCCCGAAAGGAATGATTACGACCTTAAAGCCCAGCCCCTTCGATTTATGAACCGTCAGGATGCGGATCGCGTTCTGTCCGTCCGGCGTGGCAATTGTTTTCCGGCAGCCCGTTTCGTCCCACCATTTCAGGAAACGGTTCAGGTCCGCGCTCTCCTTCTGGGTATATTCGGACACCATATCCAGGAATGCCTGGACAAAAACCTGCTCGTTTTCGGGAAAGTCATCGGCAAAAAGCCGGAACAGACCTTCCGTTATTTCATAGAGGGACCGACGGGAGAGGATTTGCAGGGCAGAAACGACTTCAGGCGGAAAAGCCGGGGCTTCGATACCAAATATACCCTTCAACACTTGATAGGAGTATAGAGCGATCTGCTCGTTCGTCCGGTCTTCGGGGTTCTTCAGGTAGCGCAACAGGGAAACCATGAAGCGGACAACCGTCGAACCGCTGACATACAGGGCCTCATCCGAAATAATATCGTAGTTGTAGCGGTCGGAAGGATTCTCTTCCTTATAAGCCAACAAAGTATCCGCCACCTGTGCACCTTCTTGGTTAGTGCGGACAAGGATCGCAATGTCTTTCAGGGCATAGCCGTTGTCCTGCAGTTTCTCCAACACGCCGGGCAATCGTTCCAAAGCCTCCTCTTTCCAATCTTTGTCGTCGTCACCGGAGAGGAATTCAATCCGCACATGCCCGTCTTTCTGCTTAAAAGGAGGAGGAACCTGTTGAAAACATTTATCGTAGGCAGACATGATTTTGGTGAAAAAGGCCGCACGCTGCTCTTCATTGAGGGATGAGACGGACAGCGTTTCGTTATACAACGCCTGGAGAGCACAGGGAAGTGTCGTAAACAAGGCATTGTTGAATTCGACTATATTCCGGCAACTGCGCCAATTATCTTTCAGCGTCTCTTCATGGACTTCTTCGGCTGGGAAATCGGATTGAACCTGTTCGTCCAGCAACTTCCAGTCCGAGTTACGGAAACGGTAAATGCTTTGCTTCACGTCTCCCACGATCAGGTTGTCACGATTATGCGCGAGACTCTCTTCGATCAGCGGACGGAAGTTGTTCCACTGCATTCCGCTGGTGTCCTGAAACTCGTCTATCATATAATGGTCGACATGCGTACCGGTCTTTTCATAAATGAAAGGGGCCTCGCTTCCTCCGATCACCTTACTGAGCAATTCGGTCGTGTCGGCAATCAACATCACATTCTTTTCTTCCCGGTAGGCGGCTATCTGACGGGAGACATCGGTCAGGATACCCAACGTATAATAATAGCGGACAATTTCACGGGCGGTATTATAGGCTGTCAGGTTATTAAACAAAGATATAATACCTTTTATACAATCGTTCAGGCCATCCTCAAAAGCACATCCGATGATCTGTCGGGTGCCGAGCGAAACCGTTTTCGTGAAACAGCCGTCCAGGTTATCCGCCAGACCGATAAAAGTAGCAGACGGCTCTTTCATCTCTCCTTGAACCAGACGGTCGAAAAAGGTCAGGGGCGAACGGCTCCCTCCTTTGAAATCAGAGACTTTGAGCCCATATTTATCCAGGATCGCCAGGCCACGTTCTCCTAACTCTTTGGCAGTCGCCTCCACCGAGCGGATGATGCCGTACAGCTCATTCTTGTAGTCATCCAGCGCCTTCTTGTCTTCTATGTCCCGACCGACCGCGTCGCTGAAAGCCTTATAGCTTTCCTTGAACACCTCCCGGCTCAGGGCCATAATATCTTTACGGAGATTCCATTCCCCTCCGTTCTCTATCTTATCTTCCGCAAACCGAAGCAGCCAGCCTAACAAGTCCTTGCTTTCGGGCTTTTCGAGATCCGACAGCAGGTTGTCGATTGCCGTCGTGAGCACCAGCTCCTGGTCCATCTCGATCCCATAACCTCCCTGCAAACCGATCTCGCGCGTAAAGGCACGCATGGTCTGCTGAAAAAAGCGGTCGATCGTACTGATATTGAATGCAGAATAATCGTGCAGGATATCGATCAATATCTTGGCCGCCTGCTTCCGCACCTGAACCTCCGTCAACGAATAAGTGGACTTCAGCAATTCCACATAATCCGATTTCCGGCCGGAAGCCAAGTTATACAGTTCGTCGACAATACGGGTCTTCATCTCGTCCGTCGCCTTGTTCGTAAAGGTCACGGCAAGGATACGGCGAAAAGCGCCCGGTCCTGTAAACAGCAAAGTCAGGTATTCACCGGTCAGCTTATGCGTTTTCCCGGCTCCGGCGGAGGCTCTGTAGACTGTCAGCATACGATCAGATTATACGGCTTTTGACATAGCCTTCTTTTTGCAATATTTCCAGCACTTTAGGACGCAGGTCGCCCTGTACGATGATTTCCCCGTCTTTGGCCGAGCCACCGACACCGCATTTCACTTTCAGGAACTTTCCAAGTGCTTCCAGATCGCCGGCCGTCCCCCGGAAACCGGTTATCAATGTCACAGCCTTGCCACCCCGGTTCCGTTTATCCAATGCGATACGCAACTGTTGTTTTTCTTTCGGAAGCGTTTCTTCTTCCTCTTCGTTTCCTGTATTATATTGAAAATCCGGGTTCGTTGAATACATGACTCCCAGACGGTCCTTCCAGTCGTTACTCTTCATATTTCATCTTTTCTTAGTGGGGTCAAATCTACAAATTAACGTTGGGATAAACAAGATTACGGACATTATTGCTTATCTTTGCGCAGACTTGGGTATTAATCCTCTAATTCAACAGGAATGAATAAAACCGGTCTCCTCTTCATATATGTTATCCTGTCATTGTGTTGCCCGGAACTTCGCAGCCAACAGGACAGCCCCAAAGACTACATATTGGTCCTTCACTCTATCAATTTTAAAGAGACGTGGACACATCTGGCCTATGAAACGATTCGTGCCACACTTGCCGATGACATGATTCAGGTAAAAGGAGAAGAATTACAGATTCCGCTAATCAAAGATACGATGGAGATTGCCCGCAAGCTGGATTATCTGCGGCAGCAATATCCTTTTCCACCGAAAGCCGTCATTTGCATCGGCGACCCGGCATGGCTCGTCACTCGCCCGCTTTTTGATCACGAATGGAAAGGTGTTCCAAGCCTCATCTGCTACTCGCAAGGCATGGTCCCCCGCAATATCAAAGCGATGGTCGACTGTAATTTAGGATTCAGGGAAGCCATGATTCCTACATCCGAGATGATCAAAGGATATAACGTCACGACCTTACGGCAACCACTTTACGTCCGGGAAACGATCGAGACTATCCGGATGATGCAGCCCGAACTGAAGAAGATCGCCTTTATCTGCGACAACCGCTATATCAGTTTCGTCACTCGCCAAGAGCTACAGAACGTATTGGGGAAACAGTTTCCGAACCTTGAACTGGATATCCTGTCGTGGCCCGAACTTTCTACGGAGAACCTGTTGGACACGTTGACGACTTACAACAAGAAGGATGTCGCGATCATCTACTATTCCTGGTATGCCATCCCTCAAAAAGGAGAAAACCATTATTTAACGGACAATGTACAGAAGATGACAAGCAGTTTCTCCAATACGCCGGTCTATCTGATTGTCGACCTCGACATCAAAAACGGGAATTTTGCAGGCGGACATTATATATCCATCGAAGATTTCAACGATGCGATCATCACAACCATACGGGAAATCCTAACAAAAAGAGATACTTTCGTCCCTTGCGAACGGATCGGAGGCAATCCTCAAACATACCTGAACTACCAGCATTTGTATGCACATGGCATCGACCCGTCCTACTATCCTAAAAATGCCGTATATTTTGAGGAACCTCCCACGTTTCTCGACAAATATAAAGTCCCGATCATCTGCGGGATTGTCATCCTTTTCCTGTCAGCCTCTATCGTCACTTTGCGTATCCGCCTCCTTATCCAGAAAAGGAAGATGGAAAAAGAATTGCGGGAGAAAGAGAAGATAGAAGAAGCCAACCTTCTGAAGACTGCTTTCCTTGCCAACATGAGCCATGAAATACGGACACCGCTCAATGCGATCGTCGGCTTCTCCAACCTGATCGCCCAAGGAGAGATAGAGGAAGAAGACAGGGAAGAATTTCGCAAAATAATCGAAACGAACAACGAGCTACTGCTGCAACTCATCAACGACATTCTCGATCTCTCCAAGATCGAAGCGGGCAAGATGGACTTCACCTATAGCGACATAGATGTTTCCGGCATGTTCAACCGCCTGGAACAGGTCTTTTGCAACAAAACCAAACCGGGCGTAAAACTAATCTGTGTCTTGCCGGAGAAGGGGTGTTTTATCCATTCCGAAAAGAACCGGCTGATGCAGGTGGTCACCAATTTCCTGACCAATGCCTGCAAATTCACATTCGAAGGCTCCATCACAATGGGCTATGAAGAGACGGAAGGCGGCCTGCGCTTCTATGTCGCCGATACGGGAAAAGGCATTGCGGAGGAAAACATCCCGCATGTGTTCGAACGGTTTGCCAAATTCGATCCTTTCATCCAAGGAACAGGACTCGGCCTGTCTATCTGCCATACGATCGTTGATTATCTGAAAGGGGAAATCGGAGTAGAATCGAAAGAAGGCGCGGGTAGCACATTCTGGTTCACCATCCCCTGCGAAGTGAAAAACAGATAAGGAGGATAAATTAGTTTCATAGGCATGAAAATTTATTTTCACCAGCATGAAAAAAAAGTTTCCCCGGCATGAAAATAAATTTTCAGCCAAGGGAAACTTTCGAAAATATCCAAAGAAAGGATGAATAAACAAATGACTATTTCTGTATCAATACTGTTGCATAAGCGGCTATACCTTCCTGCCGTCCGGTAAAACCTAACTTTTCGGTTGTCGTCGCTTTGATGGAGATATCTTCTACATCCACCTGAAGGACGTCGGCCATTACCCGCTTCATTTCGGGGATATGAGGATTCAGCTTAGGACGTTCAGCTGCAACGGTCGCATCTATATTGCCTAACGTATATCCGGCATCACGGAGCAACTCCATCGTATCGAACAACAGGATTTTACTGTCGATATCCTTATATTCGCCTGCCGTATCGGGAAAATGATACCCGATATCACGCATATTGGCCGCGCCTAACAGAGCATCACAGATAGCATGGATCAAAACATCCGCATCACTATGCCCTTGCAAGCCCATCGTATGTTCTATTTTCACTCCACCCAACCACAAATCGCGTTCCGGCACCAGCGCATGCACATCATATCCAAACCCTACACGTACTTTCATTACTTTCAACTTTTAACTTTCAACTTTCACCTGAACAAGTTCTTGATCCCGTCCATATCAAAAGACAGGGAGAAACGAAGCGTCTGGTCCAACGGGTTCTGTGGAACCGTGCTGATCAGATAAGCGGCATCCAACTGGAACACGCTCATACGGAAACCGGCACCGACAGAAAAGTATTTACGGTTGCCGACATTCGCATTCTCGTAAAAGTAACCGCCACGGACGAAAAACTGTTCATTATAGCTATACTCGGCTCCGACCGAGACCATGATTTCTTTCAACAAACCGTTAGGCGAATCGGTAAAAGACTTCATCATACCGGAAATGCTCGACCACGATTTGTAGTCTTCCACACGTGCCTGGTAGTCGGTATCCGTCTCTCCTTCTTTCTTTTGCGGGGCATACGGGACCATGTATTTATTCAGGTCCAAATAAAAACCGATCTGGTTGTAGTCATCGATCGGATAAAGCAAACCCGTTCCCAAAGTCAGTTTTGCCGGAAGGTACTGGTTCGTATTTCCTCCGTCATACGATATCTTACTCCCGATATTCGACAGGTTGAAACCAAAACTCCACAAAGCTTCTGCATTTCCCATCAACACATATTTTTCCAGATAACCGGAAATATCGGCAGCAAAAGCATTGCCGGCATAACTCTCGTCATGCTGGTCCGTCCCCATATCCGAACGGATGTAACGCAAGGTTACCGCCATCGAATAAGACTCGGACAACTTACGGCTGTAGGCCACATCGAACGCCATCTCGTACGGGTTCAATCCATAAGGGACATCCCCGATATTCTCCCATATATTAACTTCCCCTAATGAGAAATAACGCAAAGAGGCGCTGACAGCCTGTAAATCGCTATTCCCTAATTTGTAATAACCGGTCATATTCACCAAAGCCACATCGTTGACCAATTTGCGCAACCACGGCGTATAAGACAGACTGACTCCCGCCTTACTTCCCATGAAAGCATATTTGGCCGCATTCCAATACTGCGAATTGATGTCCGGCAAAGTGGACGCCCCCATGTCTCCCATACCGCCACCTCGTGCATCCGGGGCTATATTTAACGAAGGAACCGCCATTTGGAGCAAAGAAGGATCATCTTGCCCCCAAGTTGCCGCAACCGAAACAAAGAAGTTTAGTATTATAACGAGTACGCCGATTCTGAATTTACTTATCATATTATATTCTATCCTTAATTATTTTCCGAGTTATCTATAAAGTACGGGCGGTTCACGCACCACCCTCTATTATTTCTTATATATAAACTGAATAATCCGAACTTTATTGTATGCTCGAATAAAATTCCTACTTTTGTCTTTTGAGTATGAAAGATATACAATCGACAGGCAAAATTAAAGCATTATTCCTTCTGATGCGCCCTTCCCAGTGGGTAAAAAACATCATTTTGTTTCTACCCCTGTTTTTTGCACAGGAAATGGGAGATACGGACAGGTTGCGGAACGTTGCAATCCTGTTCGCCAGTTTCTGCCTGCTCACCAGCGGCGTATATATTTTCAATGATTTGATGGATGCGGATGAAGACCGCTTGCATCCGGTCAAACGATTCCGCCCGATCGCCTCCCGGAAGGTCACGCCGACGACAGCCCTCATCCTCATGTTCCTGCTATATGGAGCGAGTGCGGCCTGTTTCAATCTCATACAAACAAGCGGCAATCAAATCTGGTTATCATCAGGAGGCTACATCCTTCTGAACCTGGCATATACGCTTTTCCTCAAGCAGGTACAGATCATCGATGCCATGATCGTCGCCTGCGGTTTCATCATCCGGCTCGAAGCAGGAGCCGTCGCCGGCGACATAGAGCTTTCGCACTGGCTGATTATCATGACATTCATTCTCTCTCTGTTCCTCGCTTTTGCCAAACGACGGGACGATTTGCGCAATTTCATGGAAACCGGACAGATTTCGCGTAAGAACATTACCGGATATACGATCGACTACCTGAATGTGATCCTGTCATTTCTCTCTTCCATAATCGCTGTGACTTACATATTATATACGCTTTCTCCCGAAGTGACGTCGAGAAGCAGCGAATACCTGTATGTCACAGTCCCGTTCGTCCTGGCAGGCATCATGCGCTACATGCAGATCATCTTAGTGGAGAAGAGCAACTGCAACCCGACCGATATCCTGTTGAAGGACCGCACTTTGCAGCTGACCGTGGCAGGCTGGTTCATCGTATTCGCTTTACTTATTTACTGATATGGCAATCGCAATATTCGACTTCGACGGTACCATTATTTCCCGCGACTCTCTGCCGGATTTCCTGATTCGGACTTGCGGATGGAAGGCTTTCCTCCTGCGGCTCCCCTGGATCGCCCTGTTGAAAGGGGCAGCCTTAACGGGTTTTCTCTCCACGCACCGGGCCAAAGAACTTGTGATCTCTTCTTTCCTGAGGGGGATGAGAACGGACGAGTTCCGTCAGGCTTGCCTTGAATATGCTTCTCGTATACCGGCTTTCGTTTATCCTGCCGCCTTGGATGAGATACGCAGGCATCAGGAAAAAGGGGACAAGATCGCCATTATCAGTGCGTCTGTACCTGACTGGATACGGCCTTGGGCACAAACAATCGGAATCCGGCTTGTGGAAGGGACAGAACTGGAAGTCAAAGGACAAATGTTGACCGGCCGATTTTCCACACCCAACTGCAAGGGGAGCGAAAAGGTGCGCAGGCTCCGCCGGTTATATCCGGATTTCGCCTCTGAGACCCTCTATGTATATGGCGACAGCAGTGGCGACAAAGAACTGCTCGCCCTCGCAAATGTTCCTTATTACAAACCTTTCAACAATAAATAAACATATATTATATACCTATGATACCATCCTGCCTGTCTATTCTGTTTCGCGCTCTCCGGATCGAGTGGCGAGAGACGAAACGCACGTTGTTTCCACCGACCCCGATAGAAGCCGGGCTTTTCCTTTTCTTTTTCCTCCTTTACGGGTGTATCGGCTACGGGATGCTCTTTCATACGGAACTGATAGATGTCCCTAACGGGGGTGCCGGAAGTTATTTGGGCTATGACAATCTTTTCCATCTCCACACGCGCGGAGGCGCATTCGACGTCAGCCATCCTTTCTTCGGCATCTTCCATTTGTTGAAAACGTTGTTGATAATTCTGTTGACAACCCTGTTCAAAGAGAAAACTTCCGGTATTGTCTGCCTGATGCTGATGAACCTGTTGATAACCGGCGGCCTGGTCCTGATCTTCCGTTACCTGAAACAGATCGTCCGGCTTTCCACCCGCCGGGCCTTGTTACTGACAGGGTTCACGGGATGTTTCTTCACGACAGTCGTCCTGTCGTTCACGACAGAATCCTATCCGTTCTCTTTCTTCCTGCTCGTCTTCTCGTTGTTAATGCTTTCCCGGGAATACAAACAGACCGGATACATAAAAGGACGGACCATTCTCTTCCTCACTTTCCTTTGCGGAGGTATAACGATCACCAACGCAGCCAAACCGGCTATGGCCTTGTTCCTGAACAAAGCTCCGCTTCGGCGTAAAATACGGACTGGGGGCAAAGTCATGCTGCCATTTGTCATTTGTGTTGCTGTCGTCATGGGCTTTTACACCCTCAAAGCAAAGTTGTTCAACCCGGAAGGCCAATCTCCTATTGAGGCGGTCGGGCAGCTCGGGCAATATTTTATCCATGACGAGACATTCGGAAAACAAGCACTGGTCGATTTTTGGGGCAATACGATCATAAGCACGCCTCTCACACAACAACTGGTAGGGAAAGAAGTCGTATTGCGACCCAGCGAGTACCTGCACAGTTGGAATTATGCCGCGATCATGTTCTTGTTGTTATTAGTCGCGACTTCGGCTTTGCTCAACCTGAAAAACAAATACGTGCAACTGCTGCTAATGTACCTGAGTATCGACTTCGTGATCCATTTTGTCATCCGCTACGGGATGAACGAGGCGATCCTGTTCGGCGGGCATTGGATGTTTGCAGTCCCGATCCTGCTGGGTTGGTTATACACGCGGCTACCGGTCCGCATGTACCGGATACTGGACTGGACCATTATCGGCTTCTTTGTTCTGACCGCAACGATAAACACGATGGAACTCATGCGTTCCTTCTTATTCACCTAAAATAATGAACTTCTGTGCTTTCGTCGCTTCCTTGGAATTATCGGTGCTAATGGCCGCCCGATAGATATAGACACCGGGACGCATACGGGCACCGCCTGATGTCAGATTCCAGGAGACCGTATAGTTTTCGAACAGGCCGGAAGTTCCGCTTTCTTCATGTTTCCAAAGCTGGCGGCCAGCCAGATCGTAGACCATGATGCCCACCTTCATACGGCTTTCGGGGCGGTTGTGCATAAGATGGAAAGTCACCTGCTCACGAGCGATACCCGGTGTTGCAATCACATCGAGCAGGAATGGCTTCAATCCTTCGACCACTTCGAAGGTAAACGTCCGCATGGTCGAGTTGTTCTGGATATCCCACACCCAGAACTCCGCCGTATGTTTGCCCGGCTCAAGCGCGGGAATCGGGAACTTCACAATGCCGGTTCCATCTTCGCCCGGCAATAATTCGTAATAGCTGTTCAGGTTATAACTCAGGTAGGTCGACTCGTCTATTACCAGCATCATATCGTGCCCGACACTGCTTCCCGTGATATTCACTCCGCTCTTATCCCACAATTCGGCAACAAAATAAGGAGTCGTATTCACTTGGCCACCATCCACAAACGTCGTGTCGTTCAGGTAAAGGGCACGGATTTCCGGGCCGACCGTATCGGTCTCCGCCGTGTCGGATGTTCCTCCGACAATGAAGTTGTCGAAATTACCCTGTGCCTCATTGCCGTTTTCCGTATCGACGGCATACAGGTTCATTTTTCCCTGCAGGTTGGAATAGGAAATATCTTTCGGGACTGTAAATGTGAAACTGAACTTGCCGTTGCGTACGGAGTCATTTCCCATAAAAATCGTATTCGGATAATCGGTGAAAGTAAAAGCCGGACTGTCATCCTTATTGCTGTTCTTCAAGCAAGTGACAGTCGTCTTGCTATCTTTCACGGTCGGGTTTACGATGCCGGTAAAATCAGTTGCCAACTGCCCGGAAGCATCCAACACCTCTCCTTCGACCGTTATCCTTTCCAAGGCTTTGAAAGAGATCGGGCTTCCATCTGCCGAATGCCCGTTTACGGTTGTCACTTTCATCCCGTATTCAGGATAAGCCATCTTCACAGCCGGATCGCCGATCAAGCAGAAACCCAGTTTATAAACAGACGACAAGGCGTTTTTTGTTGCCTGCATCGCTTCTCCCAACGTACGGCGACGCCCATTGTTTCTCTCGAACAAGTTACGGATCACACTATTGTTTATCGGAAAATTCGGTCTGGAGTAAGCAACACGGACAGTCGTAAACAACGCAATGCCTCCGCTGTTTTTACTCAAAAATACATCTTCTCCGGCAGAAGTATTCAAGTCGTCGAATCGTGTAAAATCACACGTTGCCGTAATCCATACCGGCAGATGGGTATAAGTAAACTGGTTGATATCTGTTTGTGTCAACACTTTCTCATCGCTTAAACCCGTTGTCCCCCCATGTCCCGTATAATTGAACAACAACAATCCGTCTTTTAAAAGTTTTTGCAACCCACTCCGTACATCCGGATAAGTTCCTGCCGCCATATCCTTTTTGTAGGCATCATAATACAGTTTATTGACCAAAAATTCAGGATGTTCGCTTTCGATATAAGTAGCCAACTGATTCGCGTAACTCATATGATCGGTTGTAAAACTGTCCGCATTGTTACCGTCGTCAGCCATAAAACACAGATTGTTTTTCCACAAACCCGTATTTTTGTTTTCCATATAAGAGATTACCTTATCCACAGCCTGGGTCGCCTGCTCCACAGTTCTGACAGGGAAGCGTCCGATGCCTAAACATACTTTTTTTCTATAAAGAAGCGATACCTTGTCATCCGCATCATCCAGAAAACCAAAATAGTCGTCCACTACATAGGAATGCTGATTCAGCGACTCATCCGTCTGATACGTCAGCAACATATTGCTCATATCCACTGATTTCCAGGAGGAAGTCAGTTTTCGGTTATCATACGAACCATCGCCGAACAAGAGTAAATATTTGGGGGCGTCAGCCTCTGAAGTCTGCCGGTCGTAGAACATTTTCATAAAACGGCGATAAGCGGTTGCATCCGACGTACCACTGGAAAACTCATTATAAATCGCTTCCGGCGTCACCACCCGGACCGTCAGGTTATCCTTTGTCCGATGCGCTTCCGCCAAACGTTCCGCCTGAGTTGTGAAATTAGGTTGGGCGATAATGATCATATCTTGCTGTGCCAAGGCATGCAGATCCTGGTTCGCCACCTCACCGACTGTCACGGGTGCTTTAATCTGCGAAGGCTTCACTGCGACGAACTCCCTCAAGGAAGCGGAGGCGGGAATAGAAAAAGACAGTTCCGTCCCGTTCAGGGATGTTTCCATCTGCAGCGGATTTATACCGTCGGTCACATCAAAAACCAGTGTATTGGCATCGGCACCCTGAACCACAAAGCGGGAAGCATTGCCTACAGCCGAGAGGCTGCGGAAGAATGTATAATCATCATATACTTTCAATTGCCTCTTCATCTGAAGACGGAAATAGTTCAAGTACACGTTCTTATGTCCGGTCGTACTGTATCCGATGTTGACCTTTACAGTTTCACCTTTATCAGCGGTCCAAGCTCTTTCACGATACAATTCCCGTGCCACTTCGTATTCGTCCGACGGGACAGAGACAGAACCGGATATCAAAGAATTTCCATCGACATTCATGGTGATCGTTCCGTTTCCACGGGAGATAAAAGACAGGGTTGCCTTTCCCTCGTCGTTCGTAATGCCCGGAACCGATATCGTGAAATCGCGGGATAAAGTAGAGGTAAACGATTCGCCATACAGTTCACGCCCGGAGCTGTTCACCGAGACCAACTCTTCTTCGTGCAAAACATAGTCATCGAAAGTCGTCACCTGCAGAGTGGCTCCATCGGCAGATGCAGCCTTTTCCATCGTACGTCCGGCCGTTTCTTTTTCGGTCACGAAATAATATCCGTAATTGGAATAAGGATTGTTGGTGTGGATAAAAGACTTATCGGAAGAGGAATATTCCCATTTGCGCGGCCCCTTCCCGTAAAACAACAGATAATCCGCATTCCTCCACACGGCTACTTCTGGGACATCATCAATATAAGCAGTAGAGAAATCTTCATCCAAAGGCCAGCCTCCGTAACCACAGACAGCGACTTTGTCTAAATTGGAAAAGCCCATCTTCTTCAGGTCGGCAGCCGTCAGTTTGTAAATACCATCTTCCGCCACCTGTATCTTCACCCATTTCCCGGAGTTCAACACCGACTCGGAAGCATATCGGCTACCATCCGCCCATGCAGATGCGAGCAGACCGAATACAAACAGCAAGGTATATAAGATTCTCTTCATACGTTCTTTTTCCGTGTTATCTCACAAAGAAATCCAGCAGCTTCTGCTCGCCGATATATCCCTGCAAGTGGTCGTCTATCTTGACCGGCCCCACGCCTACCGGGGTTCCGGTATAGATCAGGTCGCCTATCTTCAACGTAAAGAAACGACTCACATAAGCTATGATCTTGTCGACTGGGAAAAGCATGTCCTGCGTGTTTCCTTCCTGAACGGTTTTCCCGTTAATATCCAAGTGGAAAGGGATGCGGTTCACATCTCCCACACGCTCTACAGGGACGAACGTTCCGAGAACAGCCGAATTATCGAACGCCTTACTGATTTCCCAAGGCAACCCTCGCGCACGCAGTTTATTTTGCAAGTCGCGGGCTGTAAAGTCAATTCCTACCGTCACCTCGTTATAGTAACGGTGAGCGAAACGTTCGGCAATGTTTTTTCCCAACCGGTCTATCTTCACGACGATCTCCGTTTCGTAATGAATCTCCGAAGAGAAATCAGGGATAAAGAACGGTTTGCCATCCTTCAGCAACGAAGAGTCGGACTTCATAAAGATAGTAGGCTCCGATAATTCTAACGAATGATGCAGCTCTTTATTGTGGGCGGCATAATTCATTCCTACGGCTATTATTTTCATATGTCAGTGATTGATTGAATTCAAGCGGTTGAACATCACGGCAAGGTGAGCGTACATAGAGGTATTTTGCACTACGATATCTTCCGGCACACGGATACGGAACGGGGTGAAGTTCCACAAAGCCTTGATCCCTCCGGCGATAATCTGTTCGGTCACTTCCTGCGCCTTGTTGACCGGGACGGTGATCACTCCGATCGTCGCTCCGTATTCTTTCTGCTTGGCAGGAAAATCATCCATATGGTAGACCGGTATCCCGTTGATCTCGGTTCCGGCAAGTTCCCGGCGGACATCGAAGCCTCCGACAATCTCCAAGCCGTATTGTTTCAGACCGGAATCCTGCAACAAAGCGGCCCCCAAGCTACCGACGCCGAACAGGAATGCTTTATGCTGCGCCGTAAAACCCAAGAAATCTTCCAACACGTCCACCAGCGTACTGATCTCATAGCCGACACGCGTCTTTCCTGAAATATTCACAAAGGAGAGGTCTTTCGCCACCTGACTGGGATCCACATTAATTTCTTTGGCAATCTGAGTAGATGATACGAAAGTCTCCCCTCTTCCTTTCATCAATTTCAAAAAGGCAAGATACCACGGCAACCTCCTAAGAGTCGGTTCCGGTACTTTCCAAATTTGTTTCATTTCATCGTTAGCCATTGTTCAATCTTATTAATGTAGCTCACAAAAGTACAATTTTTTCTTCGGGAATAGAAAAATAGGTTACATTTGTGTGAAAAAAGAGAGGTGAAATCAACGTGATTACTAAAACAAATCAAATCAAAAATGATGGAATTCTACACCCGCATCTCCATTCCGAAAGCCCCGTTTACATTTTCTTATACGGAGCAAACGGTTTTACTTGGTTCCTGTTTTGTTGAAAACATCGGAAAGAAACTGGAAGAAAATAAGTTCAAGACCGATCTAAACCCATTCGGTACACTTTATAATCCTTCATCCATAGCCGAAGCGATTCGCATGCTGCTTCGGCCGGAACGGTTCACCGGGGATGACCTTTTCCGGCATGAAGGGATCTACCATAGTTTCAGCCATCACAGCCGTTTCTCCTCACCTTCGGAAACGGAATGCCTGGAAAATATTAATACGCGGCTGTTCAGTTCAGCCGACAAAATACGGGAAGCCCGGCGGATGATCGTTACTTTCGGCACGGCACGGGTCTACAGGCTGAAAAGTTCGGGAAAAATCGTTTCCAATTGCCATAAACTACCGGAAAAGATGTTCGACCGGCAACTGCTCACCGTCGAGGAGATCGTAGCAGAATGGAAAAGCCTGCTTCTTTCGCTTTGGGAACAGAATCCGGAACTGAAGATACTCTTCACCGTCAGCCCGATCCGCCATTGGAAAGACGGGGCGCACGGCAACCAGCTAAGCAAAGCCACGCTCCTGCTTGCCATCGATGCGCTGCAAAAGGAATTTCCGGAACATACCGCCTATTTCCCTGCTTACGAAATCATGATGGATGAATTGAGAGACTATCGTTTCTATGCCGACGATATGCTGCACCCATCCTCCGCAGCTGTCGAATACATCTGGGAACAGTTCACGGGCAACATGCTTTCACCTGATTCGCAGTCTATCCTTAAAGAATGGAAGGATATCCAAAAGGCTATTAACCACAAACCGTTTCAGCCGGAAAGCGAAGCCTACAAACAATTCATCTCGCAAACTTTGTTAAAGATGGAACGACTTAACGAGAAATTCCCTTACTTTGATATGACAAATGAAATCGAAATGATTAAAAAGAAATTCTAAACCTAATTATAGAGAAAAGAATGGAATATTCAATTAAAGAGATCGCCAGGATAATGGGAGCTGACGCCAAGAAATTACAGGATGCTACTGTCAGCATCTTGCTCACCGACAGCCGCCGTCTTTCATTTCCGGAACAAAGCCTATTCTTTGCCCTCCAGACAAAGACCAACGACGGACATAATTATATACAAGAATTATATAAGCTACGTGTACGCAACTTCGTAGTCAGCACTGTTTTACCGGAGTTCGAGTCGATGCCGGAAGCAAACTTCCTTGTCGTCAAGGATACGCTGAAAGCACTCCAGAAGTTAGCAGCCCATCACCGGAAACGTTTCAATATTCCGGTAATCGGCATCACAGGGAGCAACGGGAAAACGATTGTAAAAGAGTTCCTATATCAACTATTACATAACGAGTTTAACATCGTCCGCTCGCCCCGGAGCTACAATTCGCAATTGGGAGTCCCGCTGTCGGTATGGCAGATGAACGACAAAAATACATTAGGAATTTTCGAAGCCGGCATTTCCCAACCGGACGAAATGGAACGCCTGCAACCCATCATCGCACCGACCATCGGCGTGATCACAAATATAGGGGAAGCACACCAGGAGAACTTTATATCTTCCACGCAGAAATGCCTGGAAAAGCTGACCTTGTTCAACGACTGCGAAGCGATCATTTATGACGGTAACGATGCCTTCATCTCCAACTGCATCGAGTCGGCCTGCCTATCCCACAAGGCTATCACCTGGAGCCGGACAGACTCGGAAGCGCCTTTATACATCGAATCGATCAAAAAGCTGGAATCCGAAACCATCATTCGCTGCACGCTTTTAGGTTTTGACCGGACCTATACGATTCCTTTTACTGACGATGCTTCTATCGAAAACGTCATCCACTGCATGGCCGTGATGTTGTACCTGAAGCCTACGAGCGTGAACGATGTCGAAAAGTTCAAGCGCCTCGAACCGGTTGCCATGCGCTTGGACGTAAAGCAAGGTATCAACAACTGCCTGTTGATAAACGACACTTACAATTCGGATATCAACTCTTTGGATATCGCTCTCGATTTCCAGCAGAGCCGCCGCGTAGAAAAAGGCCTGAAATGCACGTTGATCCTTTCGGACATCCTGCAATCGGGGACACTGCCGAAGTCGTTGTATAAGAAAGTCGCAGATCTGGTGCGCAGAAAGAAGATAGACCGTATTATCGGTATCGGCCGCGACCTGAAAGAGTATGGCAGTGTCTTTGATATTGAAAAAGAATTTTACCTGACGACGGAGGAATTCATCAAGTCTCCGTCCTTCAAAAAGTTCAAAGACGAATTGATCCTGATAAAAGGTTCCCGCCAATTCCATTTCGAGCGTATTTCCGAACTGCTGGAGAAGAAAGTACACGAGACGATCCTGGAAGTGAACCTGGATGCCGTTGTCCATAACTTCAACTACTACCGCTCGAAACTGAAACCGGAGACTAAGATGGTTTGCATGGTCAAAGCTTTCGGATATGGCGCAGGTTCCTACGAACTGGCAAAGACTTTGCAAGAGCATCGTTGCGACTACTTGGCCGTTGCCGTTGCCGACGAAGGGGAGGAACTGCGCAAGGAAGGCATCTCGATCCCGCTTATCGTCATGAATCCGGAATTCAGCAGCTTCAATGTCTTGTTTGAAAACCAGTTGGAACCGGAAGTGTACAGCTTCCGCCTGCTCGACGCGATGATAAAAGAGACGGAACGCAGGGGCATCACCTCCTATCCGATCCACATCAAGATCGACACAGGTATGCACCGTTTAGGGTTCCAGCCGGAAGATATACCGGAGGTTTGTCGCCGGCTGAAAGGACAAAGCGGCGTAGTCGCCCGCTCCGTATTCTCTCATCTCGTAGGTAGCGACTCCTATATCTTCGACGATTTCACGAAAAAGCAATTGGATACATTCACCCGCGCGGCAGCAGAACTGGAAGCCGGACTGGAATACAAGGTGATCAAGCATATCCTGAATTCGGCGGGAATCGAACGGTTCACCGATTACCAGATGGATATGGTACGTCTCGGCATCGGCCTGTACGGCGTCAGCGCCTCCGGCCAGAAAGGGTTGCGAAACATCAGCACGCTGAAGACGACCATCTTGCAGATACAAAACGTCCCGGCAGGCGATTCCATCGGCTACAGCCGGATGAGCTATGTAAAGCGCGATTCACGTATCGCGATTATCCCGATCGGGTATGCCGACGGCCTGGACCGCCATTTCAGCAATGGCGGCGGTGAAGTCGTGATCAACGGACATCGTTGTCCGATTATCGGCAATATCTGCATGGACGCCTGTATGATCGACGTCACCGATATTGATGCACGCGAAGGGGACACCGTCATCATCTTCGGCGAAGAACTCCCCGTCAGCGAACTATCAGACAAGCTGAAGACCATCCCGTACGAGATACTGACCTCGATCTCGCCAAGGGTAAAAAGAGTTTACTACAGGGAATAAACAAAAACAGAAATAAAGATAGCCGGCAGCTCCTTCAACTACGAACGATCCGTGCCGGCTATCTTATTTTCACACAACAGGCGACAATGCCCTGTTCCCCTAAATCTCATCTTTACGGCCTCAAAGCTCTATTTCCCATATATAAATTGATAATTAAATCGTGCATTGGGAGCAGCATCTCCTTTATCCAAAAAATGCATCGGATTTCCATCCAACGGCACATTATCCGTCCATTTGAAATTCAGAATATAATCAGAGCCGATTTTCAATATTCTTTTAGGAACTTGTATTTCCAATTCGTTCCCTTTAACAGCATAAGAGACTTCCCCCTCTACTTTCCAGTTCCAACCACCTGTACAGCGTTCAATACTGGTACTATTTTCATTCCCGGGATTACGATTGACCATATATTGATAGTTTTCCCATTGAGGAGATTTTTCCCCTTCAACCTGGATAAAAAGATTCATAGCCTGTCCGGATTCCCATCCAATTATCGGCTCTGCCGTTTTCACATAAAAAGAGACAGAACTGCCGGAATCAGCAATACGAGCCTCTACGATATCATTACGTCCCGTTGTGTTTACATATTCCTTGATTCTCCCCCAGCCCGGATGTTTACGATGAAAAGTATCGCCCTTGTCATCATAATAAACAGAAGAGACAGAAGTCCAGTCTCCAAAATCGCCATCAACAATTATCGGGAAAGATTTTTTTACCGGGATAACTTCCCGCACTCCCTTAAAACGACGTATGCCATCCACCATTTGCCAATAATAATGGTCAGCTAATTCTCCATTTTCAGGTTCTGCATCACGGCTGTATTCCTCATTATACAAATCGACAAAGAATGTATCCTCTTTCTTTATAGGCTTACCCAACATACCCCCAGCAGCACCATTCGTAAAACGCATTGCGACCCATTCATTCCATCCCGTAATAAAAATAAATTCAGGATCAGCCTCCAATGCACGTTCCCATTGTTCTTTGAAATAAAGTCCTTCTTTCGAACGAAGATGCTGCGAATCCGGTTCCTTCCCATCGTGAAAACTCCGTCCGATATTGGAAATCGGATGTTCAGCTATACAAACAGGCATTTGCTCCGGCCTATCCGGGCTTTCATGCCAGCCATATCCTTGCGGAGTATGATCCAACCATGGCCATTTGTCTTTCCCGTCAGCAAACCATTCTTGGCCTTTCGTCCATGCCCACGACTGACGCAACGTGAAAAAATCCACGATCTCTTCCGAAAGGCCTTCCGGATTACATAGTAATAAAGGCCGTCCTTTCCATCTAAACCATAAAGAAGAATACAATCCTTTTTTATAAAACTGCTCATATAAACGGTTTGCTGTTGAAACCGAATTAGAATTAATCATAAAACTAACCGAAGGCGTAGAAATGCCCTCGGCACGCAACCGTGTATATACTTCCGCAATCTTCAACACTTGCGGCTGATAAATCGCCCCATTGGTAATATCGAAAATAATAACGTCGACGCCAGCATCGGAGAGCATTTGTGCATGTTTACGTATAATCCACTCGTCATCCGGCAGATAATAGCCGAAATAAGGTTCACTCCAGTAATGGAAGGCAGGTTCCGGCCCATAAGCCGGATTTTCCGGGTTCTCTTTTAATAAGCGAGTTATATCATAGGGACTATTCACATCTTCTGGAGATTTTGGCCGAACTCCCTCATCCGGCAACGTGGTCATATGCTTATCATACCCATGAGCTCCGTGCCAAACAAAATAAAACAGACCGACAAAACGATCCTTACGAGGCTTGCCGGCTTTTTGGGCATCCGGCAATTTCCGTCCTAATCCATCTATGGCTTCCCATGTATCCGCTTTACTGGACGAAACAATCTGCGCATTCGCCCGGTTACACATTGAAAGCATAAGATTCAATCCCAGGAGAACACATAAAACATTAAATAGATTTTTCCTCATTTATATTCACTCTTTCAAATTAACCGATCTCTGTCTATTTCCTTCTTCAACAATATACAAATATAAACAATAAGTTACAACTACTTTTGCCCGGCCTCCTAAATAAAGTAAAAGATTGCGTATCTTGCACATTTTGTGTACTTTTGTGCCGTAACATATATAAATAAAAAGAATGAGTCATAATTTATTGAAAGGCAAGCGGGGCATTATATTCGGTGCGCTGAATGATATGTCTATCGCCTGGAAAGTGGCTGAAAGAGCCGTAGAAGAAGGAGCAACGATCACACTGAGCAACACGCCTATCGCGGTTCGCATGGGACAGGTGGATGCTTTGGCCGAGAAGTTGCACGCCGAAGTTATTCCGGCGGATGCTACGAGCGTGGAAGATTTGGAAACTGTTTTCTCCAGATCAGTAGAAGTATTAGGGGGTAAGATAGATTTCGTTTTACATTCCATCGGCATGAGCCCGAACGTGCGTAAGAAACGTACCTACGACGATTTGGACTACACCATGTTGGAAAAGACGCTGGATATCTCCGCAATCTCTTTCCACAAGATGTTGCAGGTTGCCAAAAAGCAGGATGCCATTGCCGAATACGGTTCGGTGGTCGCCCTCTCGTATGTGGCGGCACAACGTACATTCTTCGGCTACAACGATATGGCTGATGCCAAGAGCCTGTTGGAATCTATAGCCCGCAGTTTCGGTTACATCTATGGCCGTGAAAAGAACGTACGTATCAATACCATTTCCCAGTCGCCGACGCTGACTACGGCCGGTAGCGGTGTGAAAGGAATGGACCATTTGATGGATTTCGCCGAAAAGATGAGTCCGCTGGGCAATGCCACAGCCGACGAATGTGCAGACTATTGCGTCATGATGTTTTCCGACTTCACCCGCAAAGTCACGATGCAGAATCTCTACCACGACGGTGGCTTCTCAAGCATGGGCATGAGCCTTCGTGCCATGAACCAGTACAGCAAAGGTCTGGAAGAATATACCGACGAAAACGGACACATCATTTACGGCTAAAACCGTAAATCAGGTGAAAGCTGAAAGGTGAAAGTTGAAAGTTTGAGGAAACACGAAGTAAACTTTCCACTTTCACCTTTCAACTCTCACCTTTCAACTCATAACGCTATGCTCGTAAAAATATACCCCGAAAACCCCAATCTCAGGGAGATAGACAAAGTGGTCAATATCATGCGCAACGGCGGCCTCGTGATTTACCCGACCGACACCGTTTATGCTATTGGTTGCGACGCATTGAATGTACGTGCAGTCGAAAAGATATGCCAGATGAAAGGCGTCAACCCGCAGAAAAGCAACCTGTCCATTATCTGTTATGACCTCTCCAACCTGAGCGAATATGCCAAAGTGAGCAACGCTGCTTTCAAGTTGATGAAGAAGAACCTGCCGGGCGCCTTTACCTTCATCCTGCCTACCAGCAGCGAACTACCCAAGATATACAAGAACAGAAAAGAGGTGGGTATCCGTGTGCCGGACAATAATATTATCCGCACACTCGTACGGGAACTCGGAAACCCGATCCTGACCATGTCTTTGCATGACGAAGACGACATCATCGAATACAGTACCGATCCCGAACTGATCGAAGAGAAGTATGAAAACGAGGTGGACATCGTCATCGACGGTGGTTACGGAGGCACGGAGGCTTCGACCGTCATCGACTGCACGACAGACGACTTTGAAATTGTCCGCCAAGGAAAAGGTGAATTAATCTATTAAACGAATAAGACAAGATGAACTGGAACCAATTACTCTCCGGCAAACGCTTCGGCATGGAAGAATATCATGAACGCAAACATGAACGTACCGATTTTCAGCGAGACTACGACCGCCTGATCTTCTCCTCCCCTTTCCGCCGTTTGCAGAACAAAACGCAGGTATTTCCTCTTCCGGGCAGCATATTCGTGCACAACCGTTTGACACACAGCCTGGAAGTTTCCTGCGTAGGACGTTCATTAGGTAATAATGTAGCCAAAGGCCTGATGCGGAAATATCCGGACGGGAGCGTCAATTTCCCGGAAATAGGATCCATCGTTTCAGCCGCCTGCCTGGCCCACGACATGGGCAACCCGCCGTTCGGGCATTCGGGAGAGCGGGCGATCTCTGCCTATTTTGCCGAAGGGAACGGGAAAAAGCTGCAAGAAGAAATTATCAACGAAGGAGGGCGCTATGAAGATTTCCTCCACTTCGAAGGGAATGCGAATGCCATGCGCCTGCTCACCCACCAGTTCATCGGCCGTCGCAAAGGCGGCTTTGCCCTGACATACAGCACGCTTGCATCCATCATCAAATATCCGTATTCTTCCGTTTACGCAGGGAAGAAAGGAAAATTCGGTTTCTTCCAATCGGAAGAGGAGGATTATATGCGTATTGCCAACGAATTAGGTATTTGCCGGAACCCGGAAGACGCGAACAAGTTTGTCCGTTATCCGCTTGTCTACCTGGTGGAAGCCGCTGATGACATCTGCTACCAGATCATGGATATCGAGGATGCCTGCAAGCTGCATATCCTGACCACGGAAGAGGCCATCCGGCTGCTCCTCAACTTTTTCGAGGGAGAACGCCTCGACCATATTGTCCGCGTCATGAAAATGGTGGACGACACCAACGAGCAGATCGCTTACCTGCGTTCCTGCATCATCGGTCTTTTGGTGGACGAATGTTCCCGTATCTTCCTCGAAAATGAAGAAGGCCTCCTCAACGGGACATACAACACTCCGCTTATCGACAACATTTGCGACCAGGCAAAGGCTGCTTATGCAACTTGCTCTGAAACCGCTTACAAAAAGATATATCGCGCCAAAGAGGTGTTAGACATCGAACTGGCCGGTTACCATATCTTCAGCCATTTGATCGACACGTTGACGGAAGCCGTCATGAACCAGGACCATGCCTACAGCAAGCTCCTGCTGCAACGCATCCCGGAACAGTACGACACGAACGCGCCGACCGTCTACGGCAAAGTGCAATGCGTACTCGATTATATCTCCGGCATGACAGATGTATATGCTTTGGATTTATACCGCAAAATCACAGGGATGAGTTTGCCGGCAGTCTAATATTCCTCCCTGTACTTGCTTTCCAGCTTATCTTCCAGTATGCTCAGGTAGCTTTTATATCGCGATTCGCTGATATAATGGTCTTCAACGGCACGCAACACCGCACAGCCCGGCTCGTGACGGTGAGAGCAGTTGTTGAATTTGCAATCGGCGGAGAATTTGAATATTTCGGGGAAGTAATGGGCGATTTCCGCTCCTTCCATTTCGATCGTGCCAAAACCTTTGATCCCCGGAGTGTCGATCAGGTAACCACCGCCGGGCAAAGGAATCATTTCGGAAAAGGTCGTGGTGTGCATCCCCTTGTTGTGGTATTCGGAGATATCGCCGGTGCGAAGGCCTGCACCGGGAACCAGTTTATTGATGATTGTCGATTTCCCCACACCGGAATGACCGGACAATAAGGTGATCTTCCCTTTAAGATCCTCTTTCAACTCGTCCAACCCCTCTTCGGTACGGGCGCAAAGCATGGAGCAAGGATAGCCGATTGTCGTATACAGGTTGATCAAACCGTCCAACAATTCCCGGTCTCCACCATGATAACGGTCTATTTTGTTGAAGACCAGCTTCACCGGCACACGATAGGCCTCGGCTGTAGCAAGGAAGCGGTCGATAAAAACGGTGGTGGTAATCGGATAGTTGACCGTCACGATCAACATTGCCTGATCTACATTTGCGGCAATGATATGCGACTGTTTGGAGAGGTTAGAAGCGCGGCGGATGATATAATTCTTCCGCTCTTCGATCTGGGTGATGAAGGCGGTTCCTTCGGCATTGATATCTATATCGACCCGGTCTCCAACCGCAACAGGATTGGTGGTACGTATATCTTTCAGGCGAAAATTTCCTTTGATCTTACTTTCTATATCGCGCCCGTCATCGGTGCGTACGGTATACCAGCTACCCGTATTCTTTATAACCAATCCCCTCATGTTAGTTGAAAGTTGAAAGTTGAAAGTTGAAAGTTAAAAGTTGAAAGAAAGGATCTATCCCGTCACTTTCAACTTTCAACTTTCAACTCGTTATACCGTCATTATTTCTTTTTCCTTTGCAGCGTAGAGTTCGTCTACTTTCTTGATATACTTGTCATGGACTTTCTGGACTTCTGCTTCTGCGTCTTTTTCGACATCTTCAGGAGTTCCTTCGGACTTGATGCTTTTCTTCAATTGTTCGATTGCATCGCGGCGGGCATTACGGATACTGATCTTGGCCGTTTCCGCTTCCTGTTTGGACTGTTTAGCCAACTGACGACGACGTTCTTCCGTCAGAGGAGGAATACCCAAACGGATCACTTCACCATTGTTTTCAGGAGTGATACCGACTTCGGAATCCATGATTCCTTTTTCAATATCTTTGATAATCTTCTTTTCCCACGGGGTGATCATGATCGTTCTTGCATCCGGTATAGTTACGGTAGCCACATTTGTCAAAGGGACAGGAGCTCCGTAATACATAACTCTCACGCAATCCAAGATTTTCGGATTCGCCTTTCCGGCACGGATATGAGACAACTGTTCGTCCAAATATTCGATCGCAAAAGTCATCTTCTCTTCTGCCGCCTTTACATACTGTTTTATATCTGCCATAAGTGATTGTATATTTTTGTTTTCTTTGTTCGTTAGGCAAACAAAAATAGTAAAGTTTTTCTTTTTGGCAAACTGTTTACGGAAATATGTTTTTCCGAACCTTCAGGATCACTTCAATTTCGTAAAAAGGGAGAGCAGATAAAACACCCCGACTGCCAAAACCAGCAAAGCTCCTGTCTGCGAATGGAGAGCATCGGAGGCAAAACCCATCAAAAGCGGGAAGACCGTTCCCCCGAAAAGTCCCATAATCATCAGGCCGGACACCTCGTTCTGCCGTTGGGGCATCGACAATAAAGCCTGGGAGAAAAGAATGGAGAAGACGTTCGAATTACCATATCCGACCAAAGCGATGCTGACATATAGCAGGGCCTTGCTGTCAAACAGAAGGAAACCCACCATCGAGGCGACCATCAATACGACACTGACGATGAAGAACTTCTTCGGCGACCAATGAGCCAGGATCAGCGAACCGGTCAGGCAACCGATCGTACGAAAGATGAAATAGAGGCTCGTTGCAAACGCCGCCGCATGTATATCCATCCCCACCCGTTCCATCAGGATTTTAGGGGCGGTGGTATTCGTACCGACATCTATGCCGACATGACACATGATGCCGACAAACATCAACAGGATAAACGGGTTACCCAGCAAGGCTATACATTCACCGAACGTGGAGGGCCTGCCTTCCGGCCTCTCTTCCTTGATAGGGGTCGCCCCTAACAGGAAAATCGCAACAACCGCGATCACCATATAGACCGGAAACAGCACACGCCAGCCCAACCCCAACGAAGGGATCGCCGCAGTCGCTCCCCACATAGCAATATAAGGCGCCAGAAAAGAGGCGATCGCTTTGACAAACTGCCCGAAAGTCAGGCTGCTCGCCAACTTATCTCCGGTAATAATATTAGACAGAAGCGGGTTCAGCGAAGTCTGCATCAAAGCATTCCCGATCCCCAACAAAGAAAAGGAGACCAGCATCACCATATAGCCCTCGCCGAAACACGGGATCAGCAACGACACGAAGGTAACGGCCAGACTCAGCATGACCGTCTTTTTCCGTCCGATCTTATTCATCAACATCCCTGTCGGGACGGAGAAGATCAGGAACCAGAAGAACACCAAGGAGGGGAAAATATTCGCTTCGGAATCCGTCAGCCCTAAATCCAGCTTCACATAGTTGGAGGCAATTCCCACCAAATCCACAAATCCCATCGTGAAGAAGACAAGCATCACCGGGATCAATCTCATATACAAACTTTTCTCTTTCATGATCTGTCTGCTGTTTTTTATTTCCATATAGACCGGAGCGTATACACTTCCAGGTCCTTTACTTCCACATTATTTCCCCAAAAACGAAAACCTTCTTTATTCTTCATATCCGGACGGCGCTCCATCGAATAGGAGTAAGCGCCGTCATCGATAAAGACTTCAACAGATGTCTTATCCAGAATGATATCGGCCGTAATTTCCATGCTGGTCATATCTTCAGGTGAATAGAACACGCCGTTTATGCGGTTGAAGTTCATATCATAATCCAATAAAGGTTGCCCGAAGAGGTTCAGGCCCGCGCTCGTGGCATGAGACAGTTTGACCGTGGTCCGGATACGCAATATCCCGGCATTGTTATATGATTGAAGCAACTCATTGGCCTTATCGGCCGTCAGTGAATTCCACCGGCCGGCTTCCGTCTGCAACCGGTCAAACTCTTTGACCGGTTTGCTGAAAAGGCGGATACCGTCTTTGGTCGTATGCAAAGACAATTCTGTCGGAAGCAACATCATGCCGTTGAAAGGCATTCCCGGATGAGAAATACGCCCCCAGCCCAACTGGATGCGACGCCCGTCGGATTCAGGGATACCGGTGAAGGTCTGGGCGGCATAGATAGAACCGGTCGAATAGTAATATTTACCGGCTTCAGGTGTAAACTTCTTGCCGTCAAAAGCCCCGATCATATAAGTGCCGGAGGCTCCGTACATCACCCACTTGGTATTATTCTTATTTCCATCGACAGGGAGTTCGAACAATTCGGGACACTCCCAAAAGCCGGTGATATGGCTTTCGAACGTCCAGTCTTTCAGGTTATCCGAGTTATAGATAGAATGCCCGTCGCGTTCATTCAGAACCATCACCCATTTACGGGATGGCTTATGCCAGAAAACTTTCGGGTCACGGGTATCTTTACTGTTCCATTTCGCTTTGGAGTCGATCACCGGGTTTCCCGTATATTTCGTCCACGTACGCCCTCTGTCGAGGCTATAAGCAACACATTGCACCTGCTTTTCCGGACTGTCGGCAGTATAGACAGCCACCATCGCCGGAGTACCTTTCTTTCCGAAGCCGGAGGTGTTGCCATAGTCGATCACAGCCGAACCGGAGAACATCGTACCATGTTCGTCCGGATACAGGGCGACAGGCAGTTCCTCCCAATGTATCAAGTCTTTACTTACCGCATGCCCCCAATGCATATTTCCCCAATCGCGCTCATACGGATTATGCTGGTAGAACAGGTGGTATTCACCGTCATAGTACAACAGTCCGTTAGGGTCGTTATTCCACCCCCTACGTTGAGTATAGTGAATTTGCGGGCGGTTGGTTTCGGCATACAGACTATCCTGCCCCGCTATTTCATCTGCCTGATATATCTTGTTTATTCCGGCCTTGTTCCCCTTATAGGAGATTTTTATCTCTTTGCCCTTCAAAGCAGACATATCACAGAAAACCCAATAGTCCGGGTTTTCCGGAGCCAGGCGAATATCAAACGCCCGTTCCTGTTTGCCATCCACATCAAAAGTCATTACCGCCCGGTCTGTCTGATGCGAAACCGGAAGATTAAGATATCTCTTCGTAATCTTCATTGCCAAGTCTTGTGCCTCCATTGCAGAAATGCAGGTCAGCAGAGCACTTACGAGAATCAACACGCATCTTGTTTTCACTTCCATGGAAAATTAGAATTTAAAATAAAACAATGAAATCAAAAAGGTTACACTATCCATCCTCAAATATACACTATTTATTGTTCACATCGTAATTATTCTTCAAGTTTTTACAGAAAAAATTTTTTTCTACTATTTTTCATTTCATCCGAAAAATCAACATAATTCAGGAAAGCATCCTTATATCACTCCAGGTACGGGAAATCGAGGCACTCGGCAAACCGTAAAGCATAGCTTTAGCCGGTGTAAAGCTATGGGTTAGGGGAGCTAAAGCATAGCTTTATGTAGTCCGGTTATAAAAGCCGGATAAAAACAGGTTGTTTCTTTGCGTTCGAGGAAAGGGGGAAAATAGAATGGCAGTTAAAAAAGCGATTATTGATTATCAATGATTTATGGTGACAGATGACAGATAAAAACCCATTTCTGTAAAAGTTTAAGGGAAAAGTGAATTAGAAGAGGGTGCCTTTAAGGGAGCCTATTCTAATTCAATTACACAGAAAAGTTTTGCAAAAAGGCCTTTTTATCTGTCATCTGTCACCTTTCACAACAGAATATTTCTTTTCGGATACCGGCGGATTGTCAATTATGCACCAGCGTTCCGATGTTTTCTCCGCTCATCACTTTTTTCAGGTTGCCGTTGGTATCCATATCGAAAACGATGATCGGAAGGTTGTTTTCCTTACACATCGTGGTCGCCGTCAGGTCCATGACCTTGAGACCGCGTGTATAGATTTCATCATAGGTGATCTCCGAGAACTTGGTGGCTGTCGGGTCTTTTTCAGGATCGGCCGTATAGATGCCGTCTACGCGGGTTCCCTTCAGCATCACGTCCGCTTCGATCTCGATACCACGCAGGGATGAGCCCGTGTCGGTCGTAAAGAACGGATTGCCGGTTCCGCCCGACATGATCACGACATTACCTTGTTCAAGCAATTCGATCGCCCGCCATTTATTATAAAACTCGCCGATCGGTTCCATACGGATAGCTGTCAGCACCTTGGCTTTCACGCCATGAGCCACAAGGGCAGAACTCAAGGCCAGGCTGTTGATGACCGTTGCCAGCATCCCCATCTGGTCGCCTTTCACACGGTCGAAGCCTTTGGACGCTCCGCTCAAGCCGCGGAAGATGTTGCCGCCGCCAATCACGATTCCGATCTGGACACCCATTTCGGCTATCTCTTTGATCTGTGCCGCATATTCGTTCAGACGAACTTCGTCTATACCATATTGTTTACCTCCCATAAGCGATTCGCCGCTTAATTTCAACAGGATACGTTTGTACTGAGCCATATTATCTTGATTCGTTTGATTGTTATATCCACAAAAATACAGTATTTCAATAACCCGGCAATAGCAGTCCTTCATTTTAGTAAAACATTTAACAAGACTGTACCCTCGTTGTAACAGCATTGTAACATCTCTCTTCTATCTTTGTCCGAGAATAAAGATACACACTTACTTATTTTGAAGACGCGAAAAAGTCACCAGAACCTTATAATTCCTAACTTTTATACGGCAATCCTCTTTCAGCGGAAAGAAACGGATTGCCGTATATTTTTACCCAACAAAACCGCATGTATTTATTACTTATTTTGCACGATATTTTATTTTATAAACATACTCATATAAAGAGGTAAATATAGGATACCGTTTTCAAATTCCAAATCATTACCGCTCATTACTATCCGTCGGTTTATTCTGTCGCCAAAAAGACTTTGGGCCATATCGAGCGAAGAGTGTTTCTTGTAGTCCTTCCCCGACTTCACCTCTATGATTGAAATCTTATTTCCTTCAGGAAAAACGAAGTCAAGTTCATGTTTACTCTTCCTGTCGTAATAGTTCAACGATATGCCATGTTTGGCCAATTCACCTGCCACATAGTTCTCGGCAAGAGCTCCCTCGTTCACAAAGATATCACCTGTCAAGACCTTGACTTGTATCTTATCGAGCATCATGGCACACATGAGTCCGCTATCGACAAAGAAGAGTTTGTACAACTTGAGGTTTTCATGGCTCGGAAATGGCAGTTCAAATGAGCCTACATTAAAAGAATAGTATGCCATACCCGCATCTACCAACCACTGGGTAGGCGCCCCGTACTTACGCCGTGAGGCATTCTTCTCTATCGCTGCAAGAACAAAACGTTTGTCTTGTTTGCTCAATTGTCCGGGGATAGCATCAAATACTGATTTCACCAGCATTTTATCATTCCCTGCATATTTGGATATGTCGTTGCGATAGCCTGTGAGAATGTCTTTCTGATTGGTGACAGTTTTGTTGAAATCTTCATTGGCAAGGTATGTCGCCACAACTTCAGGCATACCTCCCACTATCAAGTATTGACGGTATCGCTCCATTATTTGCTGATGGAGAAAAGCAGGTACGGGACGAAGATTCTCATAACAATCTTCCAGCATGCCGATTACATCTTCGCCGATATGGCAAGCCCACAGGAATTCCTCAAAATCAAGAGGATACATATCCAACTCATGTTCGAAGCCAACCGGATAGGACGATACGTCCTTGTAGTTGATGCCAAGTAAAGAGCCCGACTCTATATAATCGTATTGTCCGTCTTCCACCAAAAACTTTATTGCTGTTCTTGCTTTTGGGCAAGATTGTATCTCATCGAAGAAAATCAAAGTCTCGCCGGGTTCCAACGGACCATATCCCATTGCCGAAAGATTTATAAGTATGGTACGGGCATCCAAATTTCCATCGAACGCTTGTTTTGCCGTAGGCATTTGCTCAAAGTTGATCTCTATGAAATGCTTGTAATTGGCCTTTGCGAATTGGCGTACAATAGTTGTTTTTCCTACTTGCCGGGCACCTTTAATCAGAAGAGCCTTGTTTGTAGTCTTCCTTTTCCAATACAACAGTTCATTGATAATCTTTCTTTTAAGCATACTTCTGCAACTTTTTTCCAATATTACAGCTACAATATTACAACTTTTTTCCAGGAAAACAGTCCCAAGATTGCAACTTTTTTCCAGGTGTTAGCCAACACAGTTGTACCAGCTCAGAAAAGAAGTTTATCCTTTAAATATTTTCCCGTATAGGATGCTTCGCACATCGCCACCTCTTCCGGCGTTCCGGCACAGACCAGATTCCCTCCGGCATTTCCTCCTTCGGGACCGAGATCGATCAGATGGTCGGCACATTTGATCACATCCATGTTATGCTCGATGATAACAACCGTATGCCCTTTATCGATCAAGGCATTGAAAGCCTTCAACAAAGTCTTGATGTCATGGAAATGCAGGCCGGTCGTCGGCTCGTCAAAGACGAAGAGCGTCGGTTCCTGTTTCTCCTGGCCCAGATAGTAAGCCAGTTTCACACGCTGGTTTTCACCACCGGACAAAGTGGACGAAGTCTGGCCGAGTTTGATGTATCCCAATCCGACATCCTGGAGGGGTTTCAGTTTCTTGATGATCTTTTTTTCCTGCGAACCCTGATATTGGCCGAAGAACTCGATCGCTTGGTTCACGGTCATTTCCAACATATCATAGATACTCGCACCGTGATATTCGACATCGAGCACATCCTGTTTGAAACGTTTGCCGTGGCAGGTTTCGCATTCGAGGGTGATATCGGCCATGAACTGCATCTCGACCGTGATCTTTCCTTCTCCTTTACATTCTTCGCATCGTCCGCCTTCCTTATTAAAGGAGAAATAGGCAGCCGAATAGCCCATCTGTTTAGCCAAGGGCTGTTCGCCGTAAAGTTTACGGATCTCGTCGTAGGCCCCGATATAGGTCACCGGGTTGGAACGGGAACTCTTGCCGATGGAGTTTTGGTCGACAAACTCGATGCTTTTAATCATGTGCATATCGCCTTCCAAACCGGAACAGTCAACCATCAAACGGGCAGCCTCGTCCAAATAATGCTTGACACCCTCGTAGAAAATATCACGCACAAGCGAGCTTTTTCCCGAACCGCTGACACCCGTCACGACCGTCATCACATTCAGGGGGAATTTCACATCGATCCCTTTCAGGTTGTTTTTGCGGGCGCCTTTCACCTCGATATAATTATTCCAGGGACGACGGTAAAGGGGCACTTCTATCCGGTCCTCACCTGTCAGATAACGAACGGTATAGCTGTTGCTGCTGGTCTTCAAATCGTCCACATCGCCCTGATAGACCACTTCTCCCCCCAGGCGACCGGCTTTCGGACCGATATCGATGATGTAATCGGCCGCACGGATAATCTCTTCGTCATGTTCCACCACGACAACCGTATTGCCCAATGCCTGCAATTGGCGGAGCACCTTGATCAGCAAATCGGTGTCGCGCGAATGAAGCCCGATACTCGGCTCGTCCAATATATAAAGGGAACCGACCAGGCTGCTGCCCAAAGAGGTCGCCAGGTTGATACGTTGGCTCTCACCACCGGAAAGAGAGGCGGACAGACGGTCGAGCGTCAGGTAGCCCAATCCCACATCCAAGAGGAATTGCAGGCGGTTGGAGATTTCCGTCAGCAAACGTTTGGCGATGGAGGCATCGTTCTCGTCGAGCCGGAGATTATCGAAAAAGGCCTTTGCTTCCGTGATCGGAAGGGCGACCAGTTCCGCGATATTCTTTCCTCCCACTTTTACATAGAGGGCTTCGGGACGCAGACGGGAACCTTTGCAGGTCGGGCAAACGGTCTTTCCGCGATAGCGTGCCAACATCACGCGATACTGTATCTTATAGAGGTTCTCTTCCACAAACTTAAAGAAGTCGTCGATGCCGTGCAGTCCGCGGGCTCCGTGCCAAAGCAGGTCCTTCTCCTTTTGTGTCAGATCGTAATAGGGACGGTGGATAGGGAAGTTGTATTTCTCGCTCTTCAAGATAAACTCCTTCAACCACTCTCCCATCACATCGCCTTTCCAGCAGACTACCGCTCCCTGGAAGACGGACAGGCTTTTATCGGGCACGACCAGATTTTCATCTATGCCGAGCACCTTCCCGAACCCTTCGCATGTCGGGCAGGCTCCCAACGGGTTGTTGAAGCTGAACATCATATCGGTCGGCTCCTCGAACACCATTCCATCTGCCTCGAACTTCTTGGAATATTCTTTTACAACCGTTCCTTCGGGTGTGTAGATACGGATGATACAGGTATCGTGTCCTTCGAAGAAAGCCGTTTCGGCAGAGTCGGCAAGACGGCTTTTCAATGTCTTGTCATCCGATACGACCAGACGGTCTATCAACAGTTCGATCACCGGGGAGGAAAGCAATGCGTCATCCGCCAGCACTTCACCGATACGGTAAACGGTCTCGCCAATGGATAAACGGGTGTACCCTTCTTTTTGCAGGATTTCCAATTGTTCTTTGATACCGCGCCCATCCGGCAGGACGACAGGGGCATATACGGCAAAGCGAGTCCCGGCGGGATAACCTAAGACTTCTTTCACGATATCGCTTACCTGGTGTTTCTTCACTTCCGTCCCCGACACGGGAGAGATGGTTTTCCCGATACGGGCATACAGGAGGCGAAGGTATTCGTATATCTCCGTAGAGGTTCCCACCGTCGAACGCGGGTTGCGGGTGTTCACCCTTTGTTCGATGGCGATGGCAGGGGGAATGCCTTTGATATAATCACACTCCGGCTTGCTCATACGCCCCAGGAACTGGCGGGCATAGGCGGAAAGGCTCTCCACATAGCGGCGCTGCCCTTCCGCATACAACGTATCGAATGCCAATGATGATTTTCCACTACCGGAAAGGCCGGTTATAACGACAAGTTTGTCTCTGGGAATCTCGACATCGATATTTTTCAGGTTATTGATTCGAGCTCCCTTGATGAATATAGAATTGTTTTCGGACATAATTATTTCCTTCATTAATCGGTTCCGAGGAAGATAGTTTTGACACACCTTCCCGAATCGCAAAAGTAAAAAAGGATTGCCGTTTTGCCAAGTAAACGGCTGACATTCACATTCGGAAACAATCAATTCACACTTTCTATATAAACGGGGCCGACCAGGCCGGATTTCTGCAACGTATCGGTTGGTTTCCAGCTATTGCAAGGTGTCCAGGTTTTCCGTTCGGACTCCGGCAAACCACTGTCGCCGATCAAACGGTTCATCCATGTAGTAACGACCTCTATCTCAACTTTATTCTTTCCTTTACGAACCAAATTCGTGACATTTACCCGGTAGGGAGCCGTCCAGACACCACCGGCATACTGACCGTTGATCTTCACTTTTGCCATCACACCGACATCGTTCAGATTCAGATACAATTCGCCCTCCGGTTTCTTTTTCAACTTAAATTCCGTCTCGTACCAAATCGTACCGGAATAATAGCGGATATCGGGATTCTCGTTCTTGCTGATATCTTCCAGGCAGGCAAAGGTCTGGCTTGCAGGGCCTCTTCTCTTTTCCTCAAAAGATACTTTCCAGGGAGCATCCAGGCGGACAAGCGTCTGCGGAACCGGATAGTTCAGTTGCAACCCTGTCCCCTCCGCTTTTGTGGCCGGCCGACGGAACACGACGAAAGCGCTCTCATAAGGATACAGCTTCAATGGAACGACTGTCCCCGCAGCTGTCTCCTCATAGGCCGGGAGCGTACGAATACGGCCTGTTGTCGCATCCCACAACTCCGGTTGCTTTGAACGGACACGGAATTCCGGACGGAGCTCGATCGTTTCGTCTTTCTGGTTGGAGATAAAATAGATATCGGCATCTACAGCAGCACGGTGCCCGTAGAGAACCGGAGCATCTGCCGGCAATCCGCAATCCGGCACACAACCGATATGCTTCAAGGCCTCCTCCATTGTCATACCGAACAGCAATTCGCCTTTTCCTCTTTTGACTGCCTTCACGCTTCGCCCGTCCAAACCGGACCATAATTCGCCGGCCAATTTTTCAACCTGCCTGTCGGCCGTTTGGTAAGATTCTCCACTCGGCGAACGTTTCGGGGCCGGACCTAAGACAACTGCACCGTCTTCGATCAGTTTCTTGATCTTGGCAAGCAGTTCGGGACGCATAGTTTCAAGCTTCGGAAGTACCAGTATCCGGTATTGAGTGCCGTGAGGCAACGTCAGCAAACCGTCTTTGACAAAGAGGTCGCGCTCGATCACCTCGGCATTGATATAATCGAACTGGTAACCTTTCGGCAGTTCGGGGTCTACGATACCGGTCATTTTGGGAGCATCTTCGCCGATGAAATAAGCGACATCGGCAATATTCAAGCCTTGTTGCAACATATAGTTGACTCGTTTCAGATAGGATGTAAACAAATCCATCTGCGGATACCAGGTGTTCAGCCGGTTGAATTCGCTACTGAACCAGGCGTTCATCCCCGGCTCGCGTTCTTCCGAAGGTTGAGAGATATAGACATGCAACAACGTATTGTTGATCCCTTCCGTAAAGAAACGGTCGCCGCGTTGTTTCATCATGGCGGGATAACAACTGAAAGGCGTCCCGCCACTGGTGAACGATTCGGCCGAAATCTTCTGTTTCCCATAAATATGTCCGCAGGAAGAAGCGGCACGGTTCTCGATATTGCCCAAATCGCCGAAACTCCAGAACTCACCTCCTATCTCGTCCGATTGTCCGCCATATTGCAGGAACTCACCGGGGAACCCCCAATGCCCGTAGTTTTCCAACCAGGTCGTCAAACCATATTTATGACACACATCCCGTAAGCCGCCGACATAGTCGTATGCGATCTTATCCGCAACCAAGCGCCGCAGATCCCAAAGGAAACGGTCGGACTGGTCCTCGCTCTTGACCACATATCCTTCATAAACAGGAAGGAACGGTAACGGGTCATAGCCGTAACGCGCCTGGAATTCCGACAAGAAGTCGTCGGTAAAGTTCTGCCCGCCTGTCTCGTAACTATCTTGCACGACTACTTTCCAACAGGCACGGTCTTCTGCCGGAATACGACGGTATATTTCACCCATAAAGGCCTCGAAGTGTGCTTCCACATGTTTGCGGCTCATCTTATCTATCTCCAGTCCGGTTGCTTCGGGGTCGGCAGGACTGTTTGTCACGCCTGTCGGGAGCATACCGGTGCGCAAGATCGTCCATTCTCCCGCCGGAGCTTTCCACACAAGACGGTCTCCCTGCAAGAAAGCAGAAATATCCAATACTTTCCCCGGATCGATCACCAGAGAGGGATCGTCCGTTTCCGGTTGTACCGGCCACTGGTATTCATGCCAATAAGGAAGCGGGGTCTGAAACATCTTGGCCAATGTCTTTTCGGGATAACGTTCCACGGCGGGAAAGGAAGAGAATTCCACCTCGCTCAGCCCCATACCGGGACCCACGTTTGCCAACTCCAACCGGAACTCGCTTGCCGTCGTCGCCGGGACAGAGACAACAACCGGTGCATACGGATCAAAGCCGACATTCAAATTTGCATTGAAACGGTCGAGCTTGAACTCGGACAGCATCCGATAAGCCCCGTTTTCTTTCACCCATAAGCGGGCATTGGCTTGAATCGGCTGACGGGCGGGAAAGATTTGCAAACTGCGTAAGGTAAACGGGGCGTCCGCCCTGAAATCGATCGCCACCGGCTTTTCGCTCTTTTCCGTAAAAAGCACGGCTGTCTCCTTATCTCCGTCAATCAGGCTGTTCAGGTTTTGCAAAGGCATAGCAGATGTCACTTTTGCATTTGCCACCGACAACCGGGCTGCTTTCTTCCCGACAGAGGGAAAAGCGATTACCTTTACATCCTGGAAGTCTTTATCGGGTTTCGCCAAAACAACTTCTACCTGTTTTCCTCCGCTGACTTCCGCCTTCACCGATGCCAGATAACGCATCGCCTGCTCAGGTTTCACCCACGGCCCGCCCGACTGGCTCCATCCGGGAGAATTAAAGATACCGATCTCTATTCCTAATTCAGTTGCCGTTTTAAGGGCTGCATGCAATATCTTCCACCATTCCTCACTATAAAACGGAACGGTCTTATAGAGCGTATGAATTCCTTCCAACCCGATGTTCCCGATAAAAGCCCGGTTGATCCCGGCTTCTTTCATCGAATACAGGTCCTTTTTCACACCTTCTTCCGAGATATTCCCGGAGATCCAATACCAATAAACGGATGTTTGTACCTTTTCGGCCGGATTCATAAAACCGGACTCAAGCGCATTTCTCTCTTGCCCGTTTCCCGTAAAAGGCATCAACAACGAAAGACAAAGCAATGTTTTAAACAGAGGTTTCCTCATGGTCTGTTCTTTTTAAGATTTCGGCGGTAAAAGTAACAAGATTCTTTCCACCTCTGTTTTCTATATTGATTTATATCTTTTCAAAAATGCTTTTCCAAACAAATTTCCATCAAGCCTTATTCTCAAAACCACTGTTTATAACGCAAAAAAGATAGAGGCTTTTAAACTTTTATTATCTTTGCAGGTGGATTAAATAACAGACAAAAGAATCTCAAACTTATAGACTTCATGATGGCAAAATACCTTCGTCTGCTACTGGTCTTGCTGCTTGGCGCAGTAACATCATGTAAGACGGCACAACAAATACCGCAGCAATCGACTGGAAAAGATGTGAAACGGGAATTTCGCGGGGCTTGGATACAGACCGCTTTCCAGGGAGAATACAAAGATATGACACCCGTACAAATGCGGAAAGACTTTATCCGCAAGCTTAACTATCTGCAAAAATGCGGGATCAATGCCATCATCTTCCAGGTACGTCCGGAAGCTGACGCTTTCTACAAATCGGACATCGAACCTTGGAGCCGTTTCTATACCGGCCAGCAGGGACTCGCACCTGCCGGAGACTTCGACGTAATGGCTTTCTTGATCGAAGAATGCCACAAACGGAATATGGAATTCCATGCCTGGCTGAATCCTTACCGGGCAAGTACAGGCGGATACACCCGTTTTGCCGATTCACATATATATAATAAACATCCGGAATGGTTCGTGACCTACAACAAACAAATCTTGTTTGACCCCGGATTACCGGAAAGCCGGCAGTTCATCTGCCGTGTGGTACGGGATATCGTAAGCCGTTATGATGTAGACGCAATCCACATGGACGACTATTTCTATCCTTATCCGGTAGCCGGCATGCCTTTCCCGGACGACAATAGTTTTCAGAAATACGGATTGAACAAAGGATATAAAGCATCACAACGTGCCGACTGGCGAAGGGAGAATGTGAACAAGCTGATTCGTGAGATCAAGCGCACTATCCTGCTATCCAAACCGTGGGTCAGATTCGGCATCAGCCCGTTCGGCATCTACCGCAATAAGAAAAGCACGCCCGACGGTTCAGGCAGCAACACCAACGGATTGCAAAACTACGACGACCTGTACGCAGACGTGACACGCTGGGTAAAAGAGGGTTGGATAGACTACAACATTCCACAGATATATTGGGAGATCGGACACCCGGCTGCCGATTACATCACGCTTATCAAATGGTGGAACAAAAATGCCAATGGCGGACATCTATATATCGGCCAGGATATAGCCCGCACCATGAAAGCCGGAGAACTGACCCGCAAGATGCGCTACGAACGCTCACTTTCCCATATCAACGGAAATTGCTTCTGGCCGGCAAACGAAATACTTTGGAACAACCAAGGTGTGGCCGACAGCCTGAAACGGAACTACCACCGATATCCGGCTCTGATCCCGGCCTATACTCACCTGCACAACCGGGCGCCGGAGGAGGTCAAGAAACTGAAGGCCGAATGGACTGCCCAAGGGTATATGTTGCACTGGCAGGCGGAACAAAGCAGGACCAATCCCGAATTGGCAAACTATTTCGTCATCTACCGCTTCGAAAACAAAGAGCCGGTCAACCTGAACGATCCTTCGAAGATAGTAGCGATCACACGCAAAACGAACTATCTGCTACCCTACGACGACGGGAAACACAAATACCGCTACGTAGTCACGGCAGTAGACCGTTTTCACAATGAGAATCAAGGCAAAAGCAAAATGGTAAAACTTTAGTCCGGTATCATTAGCATAATTGACAGCCAATACACACATACAGAACCGATTAATTTCGTATCTTTGTTACGAAATACATTTAGTATTGAGGGCATATGAAATTAAAGCTTATCACTCTGTTTATCATCCTTTGCTTAGGATTTACAGGTTGTTCCGAGAATGAAACTCCGGGACCCCGAACTACGCGTACCATCTTAGTCTATATGATGGCCAATAACAGCCTCAACAGTTTTGCCTCAAAAAACATAGAGAGCATGATAGAAGGTGCGACAGCCCAAAACCTCAACGGAGGAAACCTGATCGTTTATTATGCTCCTGCCGGTTCGAACCCGGAACTTCTTCAGATAAAAGAAGAAAACGGTGTCGTCAAGAAATTCCACCTGAAGGACTATGAAAAGCAGAATTCGGCAGATCCGGATGTGATGCGGAGTGTGATCGGCGAAGTGCTTTCACAATATCCGGCAGACAGCTATGGATTGATATTATGGAGCCACGGGACTGCCTGGCTTCCCTCCGACTACCAGAATAAGCTGAAAGCGTTCGGACAGGACGGCAACAACTGGATGGAGATCGACGACCTGGCGAAAGGGCTGCCGGATAACGTATTTGATTTCATCTTGTTCGATGCCTGCTACATGGCAAGCATCGAATGTGCTTATGAACTTAGGAACAAGGCCGAATATATCTTGGCTTCCCCCACCGAAACACTGGCGGACGGATGGCCTTATGCAGAGATGATGCCACAACTGTTTGCCTCCGGCCTGCAACTGGAAATGGTGGGCCAAACATTCTACAACCATTATCTGAACAATTCTTATCCGTATGCGACCGTATCGCTTACGAAAACAAGCGAACTGGATAATCTGAAAAACATAACACATGATATCTTGGCTGATAAGACCGAAAGCGATATTTACAGCCTCGATCTTAAAAAGATGCAAAGACTGGAATACTTGTATCGCAGTCCCGGAATGTTATATGACATGGCCGACTATATCAAGCAGTTGGCGACAGACGAACAATACAGCAAATTCATCTGTTGCCTGGACAAAGCGGTTATCTACAAGGCACATACTCCTAAATCTTATTATTACTACGGCACACCTCAACAGGCATTACCGGTAGAAAGCTATTGCGGCCTGACCGTTTTCGTCCCGCAAGAATCTCTCTCCAAAATGCTCGAATGGTATAAACAAAGGGTTAGCTGGTATAAGGCGGTATACGAATAGGCTTGCTATCACCGGATCAGGAAAGCCTCCTTAAAGCGTTTCACTATACCATCGGGATGATATATTTCTGCATAAAAGATATAGACACCCGCTTGCAGCGGGCTTCCGTTGCCGGCAACGCCACTCCAGGTGATTTCGCCGGAGGTGCCTAACAACTCATGATTGGCAATCTCGGCTACACGCAGGCCGGAAGTATTGAAAACAAAAGCACGACAACTATATCCCGAACGGTCGAGCAGATAGGAAATAGCATAACTGCCGGATTTCTCTATCCACAAAGGAGGCTCCATCCCCGTAGAGCCACCCGACGAAGCGCCTTTGTATTGGGAATTCTGATAACCGGGTGTACCGTAACCAGCCGTTACGGAAGCGGAGGTCCAGTTTGCCGCGTCTTGTGTTGCGCCATCAGGGTCGATACGTTCAAGAGCGACTCCTTTCGATTTTTTGATAGAATAGGCGTGCCACTTCGAAGAATAGGCGACTTCATCTATTACCGTCTCATCCGCAGAACGGAACAAGACCAAAGTGGAAGATGTATTGGCTAAAATCGGAAGTTTGGCCAACTCGCAAAGGGCAGATGGATCGGCTATATCGTAGAAAGAGGCAACGCTTTCCTTGTTTTTGGTCAAGAGCAGATAGCTTTTGGTGTTCAGCTCAGGCTGAATAGAAGCCAAAGGGTAGCGGGTACTGAGTGTACCGTCAGATTTACGAATGGCAACAGAGAGAGCAGACAAAGACAAGGGATGATCCGAACGGTTGTACAATTCGATATATTCGCTGCCTCCGGCATACGGGTCGGGAAGCAATTCGTTGATAATGATTTCTCCTGGCTGAACCGGATCTGTGATTGCCGGAATATCGGGATCATTCGTATCATCGGGTGTATCGGGTCCGTCCGAATCTACCGGCGGTTCTTCCGCCTTATCGGAAGAGGAATTAACGGCACCGGGTGTTCCTCCACGTGGATCAGTACAAAGACGCCAACCCGAAACAGAATGTTCCCAGGATTTACCGCCGGTGGCTTTGGCATAGGAAACCGAATCTATTAATGTTCCCGAAGCATTATACAGATGCAACAAGGCTCCTTGATCATTTAAAGCCGGAAATTTATCTATCGGGATCAACAAGGCTCGATCATCGGCCGCCAATGATTTTTCACGGTCATACAAAACGGCATAACTCCCTGCAGCCAGTGTCACATTGGGCAGTTTTTTAACTTTCTTGCCTGTCACATTCCGGTATTCCCATCCGTTCAAGGAAACAGGCGCAGATGTCTTGTTGTATAATTCAACATACTCGGCCATTCCCTGTGCCTCTCCCGGTTTTGCCATCACCTCATTTATCCGGATAGAACCGGGCGGGACATCGGCAGCGTCGTCACCTTCCATTTTGAATTTCACATTCTCCGAGAAATCGGAAAGACGGTTACCAGACAGATCGGTCACTCCTTGATAAGAGATCGTATATTGTTTGCCATTCTCCATATTTTTCTCGAAAAGAACATTGACAGTGGTTTTCAGCTCTTCATCCACATAGGTTTTCCGGTAAGCCTCCCCAATATCGGAGATACTAAAAACAGCATTCTTTATTTCGACCGGCTTATTAAAAGTGTAACGCAAGATGGAGGCTGATATCGGTTCGGTTTCAACCAATTTCGGGAGTTCTACGGGAGAAGGGCCCGGTTTGCCGGGTTCATCCGACTCAAGAGGAGTCGGTGTTATCCGATCGGAAACATATACATTATCAATGCTGAATAAACCACTTCGAGTCTTCGTATAATAGAATGTAAAAATCAGATTTCCCCGTTCCGGCGGAGCGGTAATCGCATATTTGCTACTTCCTTCCAATTTATAACTGGACGTTCCTTCGGTCCGGCTGTATAATGTCCATTGTTCATTATTTTCCAGTGTGACTTTGATATGCAAAAGTAACGGTGTGTTTGCAAAGTTCGTGCGCGGTGTAATCAGTTCGACTTTTCCATGACGCATCAATCCTAACTCCTTCGTACCGGTACGCCCGATACGCACATAGTAGTAACGCGCTGCATTTTCCTGATACAAATACACACACAACTTATTATCATTGCTCGGTGCCTGCCGCATATACACGTCAAACTCCCATTGCATATTTGTCGAATAGGGAATATCCTTTCCAATGGAGAGACTCCCTGATTGAGTAGGTTTAATAACAAGTTGAAGCCTTCCCTCTTCATTAATTTTAAACGACTCCCGATCCTTACCGATCCAGTCGGAACCCAACTCCGGTCCATCAAACGTCTCATTCACTTGTGAAATCACACAAAAAGGAAGTAATACGAAGAGAAAAAGAATAAATTGTTTCATAGCCTTCTGGTTTTGTTTATAATTTGTATATCTTTGCACCCCTAAAGCGTTGTAGCGAAGAAAGCACAGAGCTTTCCGTACACGCTGTAAAGGTATACCATTTTTTTTATAAACAAATTAATTAGTGCTCAAAATGAAAGTAGCAATTGTTGGAGTGAGTGGAGCCGTAGGACAAGAATTCCTGCGCGTACTCGACGAGAGAAACTTCCCGATAGATGAACTTGTGCTTTTTGGCTCATCTCGCAGTGCCGGACGTGTTTACACTTTCCGTGGTAAACAGATTACCGTCAAGGAGCTTAAGCATAACGACGACTTTAAGGGAATTGATGTTGCTTTTGTTTCGGCCGGTGGCGGTACTTCTGTCGAATTCGCAGAAACCATTACAAAATATGGTACTGTGATGATCGACAATTCCAGTGCATTCCGCATGGACAACGATGTACCTTTGGTCGTTCCCGAAGTGAACCCGGAAGATGCACTGAATCGTCCGCGCGGTATCATTGCCAATCCGAACTGTACCACTATCCAGATGGTCGTTGCATTGAAGGCAATCGAGGGTCTGTCGCATATCAAACGTGTACACGTATCGACTTATCAGGCTGCCAGCGGTGCAGGCGCAACAGCTATGGCCGAACTGGTAAAACAATATGAACAATTGTTGAAAGGCGAAGAACCTACTGTAGAAAAGTTCGCTTATCAGCTGGCTTACAACGTTATTCCGCATGTAGACGTATTTACCGACAACGGCTATACGAAAGAAGAGATGAAGATGTATAACGAAACACGCAAGATCATGCACTCCGACATCGAAGTGAGCGCAACCTGTGTGCGTGTTCCGGTCATGCGCGCCCATAGCGAAGCAACTTGGGTCGAAACGGAACGCCCGATCAGCGTAGAAGAAGCCCGCAAAGCTTTTGCTGAAGCCGAAGGTGTTATCCTGCAGGACGAACCGGCAAAGAAAGATTATCCGATGCCGTTGTTCATTGCCGGGAAAGATCCTGTTTACGTAGGCCGTATCCGTAAGGACATCACGAATCCGAACGGTTTGACCTTCTGGACGGTAAGCGACCAGATCAAAAAAGGCGCAGCTTTGAATGCCGTACAGATAGCAGAGTATTTGTTGAAAGTAAAGAATATCGGATAAACGGTATTTGAATATAAAGAGAAGGAGATGTCAAAACTCCTTTATCATGATCTTTTAGGCACGGATTCCTTTCTTGTAATCCGTGCCTAAATTATATCTTCATTTCTTCCAGTCCTTCTTCCAACGTATGCGGGCAATAGCCCAATTCTCGTTTTGCTTTTTCAATAGATAATCCGCTATTATGCGGACGCGGGGTTGCTTCCTTCATTTCTTCCGTTGTGACCGGGCGGATCAAGGAACGATCCAGATTGAAGTAATCGGCTACACGATATGCCATTTCAGCGATAGAGAGATATTCCGCGCCACAGATGTGATAAATACCGGAATTACCGGAATACACCAGCTTCTCCACTCCGTCGGCAATGTCCGCCACCCAAGTCGGCGTACGGTATTGGTCGGAGACGACACGAATCTCCTGCCCTGCTTCCAAACGGTTCTTGACCAGTTGCAGGATATTGCCATGTTGGCCCGGCAAGGCTTTCCCGTATACGACAACCACACGGACAATCGCATAGTTGCGACAAATACTTGCTATCGCCTGCTCTCCTTGATACTTGGTCACACCATAATAATTGAGCGGAGCGGGTATATCTTCTTCCGTATAGAGACGGTCGCTTTTCCCGTCAAACACAAAGTCAGTCGACAGATGGATAAAACGGCATCCCTGATGCTCGCAACAATGAGCCAGGTTTTCTACCGCCGACACGTTAACGGCATACGCCTCTTCGCGGTGCAACTCGCAATAATCAGGAACGGAAAGAGCCGAACAATTGATGACGACATCAGGACAGATATGGTCGAACAAGGTCTCTACCGCCGGATAGTCGTTGATATCCAACCGGATGAAAGTATGATTTCCTTCCTGACGAATATCAGAATGAAGGGAACAGCCGAATACCTCGTATTCCCCGTTCTCCGAAAGGTTATCCAGGATTCTTCTCCCGGTGAACCCGTTTGCTCCTATAATCAATATCTTTTTCATCAAAACATATAGATCAGGACACCCAATACGCGGTGGTTTGTTACCGAATGAGTATCCTCTATTTTACCGTTTTCGGCATTCATTGTGCCATACCAGGCAAAAGAAGGGCTGTATTCCACTCCCAATTTCCAGTGAGGCAAATTATAAGAGAGTTGGAGGTTGGTGGTAAACACCTGGTCCACATCCAACCCGACACCATAGGTCGGCCCGGCGATCGTCTTTCCCGTCCCCAGGTTCTTCAGATACCCGACAAAGATTCCCGGCTTCCACTTCTTTCCATACACCACATTCAGCCAAGTCATCGAATGGCGATATGGCGTATATTCTTGTTCCCCTGTACGCGAATCGATGGAAGTAACAGCATACCCGCCCAACATACTGGCCTGCGTCAGATTGGAGGCTAACAAGGTCTTACCGGCTATCAACCAGTTCGGAGCCGTATATTTGGCATGCGCTTCAAAAGAGAGCGAAGTAACCCGTTCGTTCACTTTATACGTCCGGTTATCTACCGTTGTTTGCAGGCGGGGTTTCAAGGATAACATTTCCATACCGACACCTGCAATCAAACCGTCTGCCTTATAATCAGCCGAAACGTAGACTTCCGGGATGCAGCTGTTTTTAATATATTCCTCGCTCTTTCCGTTCGGGCCGGCAGACAGATACTGCAATTGCCACAACACGGCTCCCGTCAACTGCAATCCTTTGCCGGAGGTGTACCGGTAGCGGATCTGCGGGCTGCGGTTAAACGGCTGGAAAGGTGCACCGGTCGAAAGATTCAACATCTGCGGAGATACATCGCCGAACAGCGGATGCCAGGTTTGCCCCACCAACACTGCCGACTTTCCCCAATCCAGATTGACGTATGCATGGCGAATACGCAAGACCGCCCAATTACTGCCGGAGCCTCGAAAGTCCGCCTCCAGCTTGGCTGTCGTCACGGCATTTCCTATATTCGGTCCTTTCACATCCACCCCCAGACGGGAATAGAGCAGATAAAAACTACCGTTTGCCGTAGCATTCAGGTCATTCCCGTCAGCATCCGGATTCTTATCTTTCGGGTAAAGATAAAAAAGTCCGTCCACTGTCTCAGCATTAGCGCGGGAATTATAAAACAGGTCACCACGCACCTGTCCGTAAAAAGTATAAGAAAAATTCTTTTTCTGGGCATAACCGGCCATCACCATACACAAGGCCGCAAAGAGTAGCAAGTATCTTTTCATTTCTGTCTTTTCAAATTGACTGCAAAGGTAAGGAAGTTTGTTCTCACTACAAAATGTCTTTTTCAAGGGCTTGAGTATAAGCATAGAAATTGTGACAATCGGAGAGTCCGCCCAACCAGACTCTTAAAAATAATACATCACAAGCCCCAGTATACGGTGATTGGTGACACTATGCGTATTTACGACCTTGCCGGAAGTCCTGTCCGTATCGCCATACCAAGCCGTCGTCGGCATATATTCCATTCCTATCTGCCAATGGGGCAGATTGTAGGAGAAAGCGATATTGGTAGAGAAAACCTGATCTATATCCAATCCCATACCATATTTGGTTGCAGAAACCAAAGCATCGGTCGTCCCTAAGTTCTTGGTATAACCGGCAAAGAAATGCCCTTTCCACTTCGTTCCGTAGGTGAAATTAACCCAAGAAGTGGAATGGCGGAAAGGCGTATATTCCTGCCTTCCGTTATCCGGAGCGATGGAACTGATGCCATAACCGCCAATCAACGCCGTATGGTCCAAGCTGGAAGCCATCAGGCTCTTGGCGGCAAAAGCGAAATTGCGTCCGGTATACTTGGCATGAGCCTCATAGGAAAACGTCGTCATACGCTCATTTACCTTATAGGTCTTTTCATTCCAGACAGAAGAAGTACGAGGTTTCAGGGAAATCAGATGGACACCACCGCCTACCAGCCAACCATCGGAAGCATAATCGGCACCGAGATAGAACTCCGGCACACAGCTATTCTTCATATATTCCTCGCTCATCCCGTTAGGGCCACTTGAAAGATATTGCAACTGCCAAAGGGCGGAAGCAGTCAATTTGACTTTCCCTGCCTTATACTGGTAACGTATCTGCGGTTCGCGATTAAACGGTTGGAAAGGTGCACCGGTAGAAAGATTCAGGATATCCGGATAGACACTCCCGAACAAAGGATGCCAAGTCTGCCCTATCAATATCTGGCTCTTTTCCCAATCCAACGCCACATAGGCCTGCCGAATACGCAACATCGTCGTGCTGGACGAGAAACCGCCAAAATCGACTTCGATCTTTGCTGAAGAACGGGCCGTACCGATATTCGGACCGGTCACGTCCACTCCAAGACGAGAAGTGAAGGTATAGAAACTACCGTTGGGACCGGCATTCAAGTCTTTACCGCCTGCATCCGGTTTCTTGTCCAGTGGATACAAATAGAAATTCCCGTCCACCGGAGCCATATTGGCACGCGTATTATAGAAGAGGTCTCCACGGACAAAGCCGTAAAATTTATAAGTGAAGTTCTTCTTCTGGGCTATCGCCGGGAACATCATGCAAATGCCAATCAGCAGTAATATCAGTTTTTTCATTTTTATAGTTTGTTATCTGTTTAACAGAGTTGAGCCGCAAAGATATATATTTTCCTGTATTTCATTTGAAGAACGAAATATTATTTGTTACTTTGCTTCCAAGTTGTAAGCCTTAAAGGCCAAATTGATTAATAATGTAAACTACATAACAACATCATGGAAAGTAAAAAATTTTTACTACAGGAGAAAGATATTCCTACAGCCTGGTACAATATCGTGGCTGACATGAAGAATAAACCGCTTCCTCCGCTGAACCCAAAAACAAAGGAACCGCTCAAACCAGAAGACCTCTACCCCTTATTTGCCAAAGGGTTGGTAGAGCAAGAGGTTAATCAGACAGATGCTTGGATCGAAATCCCGGAAGAAGTTCGCGATATGTATAAAATCTGGCGTCCGACTCCGTTGGTCCGTGCTTACGGGCTTGAGAAAGCGATTGACACACCGGCTCACATCTATTTCAAAAACGAAAGTGTCAGCCCGGTCGGTTCGCACAAACTGAACTCAGCTATTCCGCAGGCTTATTTCTGCAAGAAAGAAGGCGTAACCAATATCACAACCGAAACAGGTGCCGGACAATGGGGAGCTTCCATGGCCATGGCCGCCAAACACTTCGGATTGGAACTGGCTGTCTATATGGTAAAGGTCAGCTACAATCAGAAACCCTATCGCCGTTCTATGATGCAGACGTTCGGAGCCGAAGTGATCGCCTCGCCGAGTATGAGTACACGTGCGGGTCGCGACATCATCACCAAGCACCCGAACTATCAGGGAAGTCTGGGTACAGCCATCTCCGAAGCGGTAGAACTGGCCATGCAGACTCCCAATTGTAAATATGTATTGGGTAGTGTACTGAACCATGTAATGCTCCACCAAACGGTTATCGGCCTGGAAGCAGAAAAGCAGATGGAGATGGCAGGAGAATATCCGGACGTGGTAATCGCTTGTTTCGGTGGCGGTTCAAACTTCTCCGGTATTGCATTCCCGTTCCTGCGCCATAAACTGACACAAGGGAAAGACATCCGCATCGTTGCAGCCGAACCGGCATCCTGCCCGAAACTGACACGAGGACAATTCCAATACGACTTCGGTGATGAAGCCGGTTATACACCGCTTCTTCCGATGTTTACCTTGGGACATAACTTTGCCCCGGCCAATATCCATGCTGGCGGTCTGCGTTATCACGGTGCAGGTTCCATCGTCAGCCAACTGAAGAAGGATGGTCTGATGGATGCCGTAGACATCCAACAGCTTGAGACATTCAAAGCAGCCACACTCTTCGCACAGAGTGAAGGTATCATACCGGCTCCCGAATCTTCCCACGCCATCGCCGCCGCTATCCGTGAAGCAGAGCAGGCGAAGATCGAAGGCAAACCGCGTACGATCCTGTTCAACCTGTCCGGCCACGGTTTGATCGACATGGCCGCTTACGACCAATATCTGGCTGGCGACCTGACAAACTACGAAGTCACGGATGCCGATGTGGAAAAGAATCTTTCGGAGATAGAAAAGATCATTAAGTAAGAACAACAGAGAACCTACCATAAAAAATGAAAATGGCGCTAATAACAGGGACTCACGTCTTTTGTTATTCGCGCCATTTTCGGTTGTGTCTATGAAATATTTTAAAATAGGTATTATGAGAAAATGTCGTTATAACTTGTTGCCGGAGCAACCATATTTTGGACATTCAAGCTAAAGTTTTTCTTCTTTTTATTCCACATTCCATATGTGTAATATTAATCACTTAAAAATACTTTCAAATTGCGCCGCAAATGTAGGTATCATTCGATAATAGAACAAACTTCCGCTTACATATTGTCACAAAATATAGCTTATTTAACAATATTAAAGTTTTCATACACTTTCACGCCCTCGACATACTTACAAATTGTAAGAACATTATCTGCCATTCCCGGAATATCACGATTCCTCGTCCTTAAATTCAAGTATATCCGCCGGTTGACAATCGAGTTCCTTACAAATTGCTTCAAGAGTAGAGAAGCGTATAGCTTTGGCTTTGCCTGTCTTTAAAATTGAAAGATTTGCCGGAGTAATGCCGATACGGTCGGCCAGATCACCTAAAGCAATCTTTCTTTTTGCCATCATCACATCCAAATTCACTATTATAGCCATATTCTTCCCTTTTGATTATTCGTTAATTATGACATTACAAGATTTCACCACCTGCATTTTCCGGTACTTGCCAGACCGGAATGCTCAAACTTCCGAAGCGATAATAAAGATATCATCCGAAGAAGAAAAAATTATCAGTTCCTTAAATGGTCAATTCCTGTTCCTCCTTCATCTGCAAACCGATCGCAAAAATACGGCTTACCAATAAAGCGATCAGTCCCATTATCAACGTCATTGACTGAAAATCGCCCCAGAAATTATGTTCATAACCTTCCAGCTCGAACAGGCGGGTTGCCGTCCAGTAATTCATTAGCATATAAGCCTGTGTCATCACAAAAGAGATCAGCAAATCACGCCCGATACGATTCAAACGGCGTACATTCATCCAATCGAATATCACCTCATGATTAATCGCATTGATAAGCTTGTAGAATTGGATGATCGCTTTTATAATAAAGAACAGGCCGATCAGCGCAAGGAAACTTACATATCCTGCAAATCCGACATCTTTGGATTTTGCCCAGACCAATGTTTTGATATGTGAAGCCGGATACCACTCCTGGTCCTTCTGATTGAACAGCTTATCAGAAGTGGCAGCCAAAGACTTCGGCCATAAATTAAGAGCCAACGGACTTAATATCTCCGCACTGATATTTGTTGCTCCCTGCTCATGTGCTTCTTCCACTTGCGACATTCCTTCTTTGAAACCGTCCACAAAAGCATTCCCCATCGAATAGATACTCGGAACCAAAGACAGGCCGACAAAGAAAAATATCAATACACAGATTAAATTCAATTGCTTTTTCATAACCCTTTTATATCAAATGGCATACGGGCAATTATTCCGGATTCCGTTTCTGCCCGACGGATAGTTGAGAACAATTTGAATTGCTCTTCACCCATTACAGATTTGGTGATGGCAATTTTGGCTTCATCCATTTGTTTCTCCATGAATTTGGTAAAGAAATCTTTCGGCCCGTCGGCTACCGTTATTGAATAATCAGTCAGTTCCGCCAATGTTGCAGCCTCTTTGATTGCATCGTCCATACCGCCCAACTGGTCGACCAAGCCTCTTTCCAACGCCTGCTCGCCTGTCCATACACGTCCTTGTCCGATCGAATCGATCTCAGCCTTCGTCATTCCGCGGCCATCTGCGCAACGAGTCAGGAATAAATCGTAGGTGTGTTCCACACCACGCTGAATCAAAGCCTTTTCATCTTCACGCATCGGACGGCTGATGTCTCCCAGGTCGGCAAATGTATTTGTCTTTACAATATCCGTAGTTACACCTACCTTATCAAATGTCCCAGTGAAATTACGAACGACACCGAACACACCGATCGAACCGGTCAATGTCGTACGTTCGGCAACAATCTTGTTAGCTGCACAAGAAATGTAATAGCCACCGGAAGCAGCATAATTACCCATTGAAACTACGATCGGCTTTTTTGCTTTCAGTTCTTCGACTTCTTTCCATATCTGTTCGGAAATATAAGCGCTGCCACCCGGAGAGTTCACACGGAAGACTACGGCTTTTACATCATCGTCATCTTTCAGTTTACGCAACTTCTTTGCCATTTCTTCTGAAATCACCTGTTCATCGGCACTGAAAGGAGAAGAAGAATCTTCGTCTCTGATTTCACCTTCCGCATACAGGACAGCAATCTTATTCTTGCTGTCTTTTTCTTTCACTTTGATCGAGGCGACTTTATCCACTCCTGCCGTTTTCAGCTTGCCTTTCACATCCTGTCCGGCCATTTCTTTCACACAGTTTTCCACTTCATAACGATAACGAAGCCCGTCTGCCAATCTATAATCGACCGCATTGGAAGCCTGCCCCATTGCAAGACCTTCGTTCAGGTAACGGTTCAATTCGTCGGAAGAGATATTACGGCTTTTCTCAATAGCAGTAGTCAGGTTTCCCCATACACTGCCCAAGAAAGAAGTCAACTGTTCGCGGTTGGCATCGCTAAACTTTTTCAGGAAAAACGGCTCTACAGCACTCTTATAAGTTCCAACCTTAAAGATATAATGTTCTACACCTAATTTTTCAGCCAATCCGGTAAAGAACAAGCCTTGCGAAACGAGCCCCACTAACGAGACACTACCTTGCGGATTCAGAAAAACAGAATCGGCCACACTACACAGGTAATAAGAACCCTGCGTATAAAAATCGCCATAAGACACAATGAACTTACCGCTGTCCTTAAAGTCCACCAATTCACGACGGATCGCTTCGATTCCTGCAAAACCAGTAGAAAGCGAACCGGCTTCCAGATAAATTCCTTTAATATTATCGTTTGCTTTTGCACGGCGGATCGCTTTGATCACATCCGATACAGCCATTTGATTACTGCTTTCTCCCATCAGTTCCGAGAAAGGATTCTTCACTGCCTGATCAACCAAGACCCCATCCAAAGACAATTTGAACACCGTGTTCTTATCCGGTTTGTACTCGGAAGAACCGTCAGCACTGGCAGCTACTCCTATGATGAAAAAGATGGAACCTATTGTTACGATTCCCAAAGCAACCAGCACGCCCAGTGTGGATGCAAATACTGTTTTGAAGAATTGTTTCATAATGTTTTATGTATTTGTTGTTCGTTTCTCAAATAATATTTATCGTTTTTCGATATGCAAAAGAATATATTATTTTTGACTCTACCAAACATTTTTATCGTTTTTCGATAAAATATTTACGAAATACGAAAAATATATATTGAAATCAGATTCTTCCCAAATACTCATCCACCGTATAATTCAGAAATTGGTTGAACGGATACAAAAGCTTGAAATCATCAATGGCCTTATCCATCCAATCCGGTTCGAAAAAGAATTCATCCGGTTTATAGGAAACGACGCTAAAGTCCTTATGCCGGAGAATTTCGCCATATTTGAAATCGGAAGGATAACCGGTAGGCATACGTTTCAGGACTTCACCCTCCATCTTCGGATATGTCTTCTTGAAAGCCGGATTTTCCATGATGGCGACAAAATCTTCTATATTTTCATAAATGTCTTTACGAAGTGCTTTCAACAAGGCCGGCGGCGGACACCAAACACCACCCGAAAGCAGGCAGCCACCTGGTTCAAGATGAATATAGTAACCGCCACGCTCGCTACCTCGTCCGCCACAGGAAGCCATATAGGCGGCAAAATGAATTTTGTAAGGAGTCTTATCCGGCGAAAAACGAATATCCCGGTAAATACGGAACAGGCAGTCCTTCGCCTCCAATCCGGCTATTTCCGGATCAAACAAAGCAATCCGGTTAATCAATTGTTGAACCTCATCGATAAAACCTTTGCGAAGAGAATCATAACGATTTTTATTTGCTTGAAACCATTCTCTGTTATTGTTTTGTTTCAACTCCGTCAGGAATTGCATTATTTCTGCATTCATACCTTTATCATATTAAAACATAAATCCCAAATTCATATAAAACTGCAAATGCGAATTACGGTTGGACATGCCAAACGTAGCACTCAGCGGGCCGGCCATACTGTTATAAGCATATCCCAGGCTACCGCCCCAAAGGCTTTTCCCCTTCAACAAATGGAAAAAGTCATTATCGTGAACACCATAATTGCCGGTCAGCGTGATATAATTGTTCCCCGCAATGCGTTGCCGGAGCTGAAGACGGGCCACTACAACCGAATTATCCAGGATTTCCACATGATTGATTCCGGCAAAAGGTAGTTGCTGAGACAAATAACGCCCGAACGTCTCCCCTCCGATCGCATTCAAGAACGGATAAGCCGTATTCCCTCCGATCAAGACACGCCCGTAAAACGCAGGCAGCAAACTCAGACGTGAACTAATGGGCCAAACCGTCATAAACTTCAATCCGATAGCCGAAAAAGGAGAACTACCATTGTATTTCACAAAGTTATCCGTATACAATGAATAGTTCGCTTCCAAAGAAACCCCTTTATTCGGAAAATACCGTTGGTCCAATGTCTCAAGATGTGCCAATGCGAAATAGCTGAAAAAACCCTCCGGTTTCACAGCATACAGTTCGTTGTTCCCTGTGTAAAGAAAGGAATTATAATTGAAATACTCATAACGCAACCCGGCCTTTACCTTGAAACTCAACCAGTTCATATCCGAATAGGCGAATTCGGCAAGATGGTGCGTATAGGTCGTGTTGAACCGTTTATCTCCCTTCTCATAAATGTCCAAATTATTATAGCTGAACTTATACGACAAATTGAAATTGCGCAGTGGAGAACGTTCGATCGAATAATCCAGCATCGCAGAGGATATCTTACTCCCCACACGCCCGGTAAAAGCAAAACGGGAATGATTCCGTTTTCCCTTATGATAGGTGGCATTCACCAACACTCCGATGATTTCCTCCGAATCGAAACGTATACCCAAGTTCACAGAACTTTCCGATTTAGGCTGCAAGGTCAAGACCAAATCCTGCTGGTTCTCGCCGGTCAGTTTGTAGTTTACATAAGCATAGGCGTTTGTCCCCACCAGGATAGACATGGATTTGCGCAGTTCCTTCAATGTTATATGGCTGTTCTCCTTCAGCGCACAGATACGATGCAACCAGTTCAGATCACGCGGATCGGCTCCATCGAAACGAATATGGCGGACATAGAAAGTATCGGCGGGCAAAACGGGACGATGCGCCAGCCTCCGTGCCTCTATGGAAAAGGTATCGGTATCCAAAAGACCGATCTTACGCTTCAAAGCCATGATTTCGTTCCAACGACGGTGGGCTTCGGCTTCTCCTCTGTGCAACATCGTGTCGAGAGCGGCAGGGGCAAAACTGGTAGAACGGTAAGGTTCCATATCCGGGCGAAACAGCAGGTCGGTCCGGTCGCGGTTTTGCGCATATTTGTCATAGCCGTGTAAAGCGATGATCTGCGTTGCGATATCACCGGGAGAATGCAGGCGGTCGTAGGTACGCAGATCGCTCGTTGCCAAATCCACACCGATAATGATATCCGCCCCCATAGCAAGTGCGACATCCACCGGATAGTTATTATTCAACCCACCGTCGACAAGCACCATACTGTCCAGCCGGACAGGGGTAAACACTGCCGGAATCGCCATACTGGCACGCATGGCAAGCGGAAGGCTGCCTTCATGGAATACATAATCTTTGCCACTGACCATATCGACTGCCACACAGGCAAACGGAATCTGGAAAGAATTGAAATCGACCGAATCATGATAACCGATCGTCAGGTCCGAAAAGAGATTTTGCAAATTCTGGCCCTTCACAACCCCGTCGATCACCCGGTCCTTCTTCTCCAACCCGAAAGGCAAAGAGACTATATAACGTTCCGCCTTCTCTTTTTCAGGGAAAAGCAGATGGCTGCGTTTCACTTTGTCACTCAACAACATATCCCAGTCCTGATCCTCGACCATTCCCTTGATTTCGTCCGGGCTGTAACCGATGGCATACAAACCTCCGACAATCGCTCCCATACTGGTTCCAGTCACGATGTCGATCGGTATACCGGCCTCCTCCAACACTTTCAATACCCCGATATGCGCCACACCTTTCGCACCACCACCGCCCAACACGACAGCGACTTTCTTGCGTTCTCCTGCTATCGCAGGCCAAACGAGCAAGCATATCAGCAAAAGAGACAGGCATTTCTTCACCATCACAATCCCTTTATTTAGTTGTTATCCACGGATATATTCTTCTATGGACAGGTTCTTGTCAATCGTTACTACTTCATAACGAATATCTTATTTATATCCAATGGCAAAGATATATTTTGTTATCGCCTCACGCAATAAAAGGATTGAAAAAACATAACATGCCGTCTACTTTCCGGCCAACAAAAGCTCGAACCTGATATATTCCGCATCCACATACATAATTTTCGCCCCATCCTCCCGAATAATCATCCCATGATAGGTCGAAACAATAAAGACCAAGCAGATCCCAACCATCATCCACCTCCAGTTCGTCTGAATCTGCTTTTTCATATTTATATCGTTTATATTTTTCAGATATCCTATCTATTCCAAGCCGGCGTCTTTCAATATTTTCCGCGCTTTCTCTTTTTCTTCTTTATTCAAGACGAGCGTATCGAGTTTAACGCCACTTTTATGCAGATCCTTTTCTTTTTCCCTGGCTTTCTTCATTTGTGCCTGCATCTTTTCGCGTCTCAAACGTTCCTCTTCCGGCATCTGCGGCAATTGGGCAACCAATACACGCAGATCGGCGACAGCCAGTTTCGTTTTTTTCCCGTCAGGAGCCAACATTGTCACTTCGTCGGCATTCTTGAAAAAGGCATCTTCACAAACCGCCTCCAAAAAAGGACGGTAATTGTACAGATACTTTTGCGACTTGTCCGTCTTCATATAGGCCGTCAGGTAAGCATATTTGCTGAAAATAGTTTTTTGCAATTCTTTTTCATTCTGAAACAACCCCGGATCGACATCCCAATAATGTCTGTTAATCTCATACAGGAAGTTCAACTGAGTCGGGTCTTTCTTCCAAGCGGCATAATACAACTTTTCCGCTTCAGGCCAACGCCCGTCCCGTTTCAACACATCTCCCCGGAAAGTCGTCAGCAGATTCACGAGAAACTTTTTCGGCTGCATATTCGTTTCCGCAAGATCGAATAGTTCGTAGGCCCGTTTGCGATCGTATGTTTTCCCCAAGGAAGCGCCATACAACATAGCCGTTTCCACATCCGTCGAATCCATTTCGAACGCTTTTCCCAACAGTTCGACTCCATCCAGTGCATGCCCGGACATATAGCGGGCGGCACCCGCATATTTCAAATTCAGGAAAGAAGAATCTCCATCTGCCAATAGCCCCGTGTACACGGTGTCCGCTTGTAAATAATCTTTCTCCATATACAGCGCCATTCCTTTACTCTGCCTAATCTGCCTGTTATCCGGATTATAAAACAAAGCGGTGTCACATACCTGCAACGCCCCTTTCCCATCTCCCATCCGCAATAACGTATTGACCAGAGAAGATGCCACACGCACATTTTCCGGGTTCAGTTCCAGAGCACGGGCATACAAAGAAAGGGCGATCATCGTATTAGGTCCGGTTCCTCTTTTGATATGGCAATCGGCCAAACCGGTCAGGATAGACGGATTTTCCCCTTCGATGGAAGCAAGAATATGATAATGTTCCGTCGCCTTGCCATAATCACCCAACTGATAATAGAGGCGTGCCAGCTGATAGTTGGCATAAAAATTCATGCTATCGGCCTCCAGCACCTTATGATAACATTGTTTCGCTTCCGCTATCTTCCCGAAATTGATCGCATTCCTGGCAACGGCATTCAACGCATCTATATTGCTCGTATCCATTTTCAAGCAATAAGAGAAACATTGATAAGCATCCTTATAGCGCAACAACCCCTCATATGCCTGCCCGATTGCCGACATCGTTGCATAATCGGCTGAATCGGCAGGGGTAAGACTGTCCGCACGTGCTATCACTTCCTGAAATTGCTTTTTGTTGACCAATTCCTGGAGATTAAAACTTTGCGCCTGTCCACAAAAGGACAGTACGCAAAGAAACAGTAAGAGAGAAAACTTACTTTTCATAATGATATCATATTTATGACCTGTTCCGGTCTATTTTTACTGCAAACGGAAAGTAACCGGAACCGTATATTTGACGGCTACAGCCATATCATTTTGTATGCCTGGATTCCACTTAGGCATTTCCCGAATCACCCGGACAGCCTCCTTGTCCAGCGAAGGATCGATTCCACGGATCACTTCAATATCTTTCAAACTTCCATCCGTGTCGACAACGAAAGAGCAAGAGACACGGCCTTGTATTCCATTCTCCTGGGCAATAACCGGATATTTAATGCGTGTTGCCAGATATTTCAATAACAAAGACTGTCCACCCGGGAATTCAGGCATCTGCTGCACGACCGTAAAGACACGGCCGGACGTATCGATTCCTTTCACTTGCTTTCGCGTGGCACGTGAAGATATCTTTTTCCTTCCACCGGTAAGCCGGAAAGTTACCGGAACCGTATATTTGACATTAACCGCCTTGCCTCTCTGTTTTCCCGGCGACCATACCGGCATGGAGTTTATCACTCGCAAAGCCTCTCCATCCAACGCCGGACTTACCCCACGGATCACTTCCGCACCTGAGATAGCTCCATTTTTTCCGACAACGAAAGAACAACTGACCCGTCCTTCTATGCCGTCCTTGATCGCTGACTCCGGATATCTGAGATTCGTTTTCAGAAAATCCAGCAAAGCTCCCTGTCCGCCAGGGAATTCCGGCATTACCTCCACAACGGTAAATATCTGGTTACTGGCTTGTTTGGCAGCTTCCGCCCCTTTCTCCGACAACACATACTCTTCACGCTTTTCAGCCGGAGCGACATTGCCGATCGCCGGAAACGGTTGGATGGCATCCGGCACAAGGACATCGGCAAACGAGCTTTCCGTCAATTCGTCTGTGATTCGGGCTAAGGCATCGACATTGCTCAGGATCAGCAAAACGCCTACAAGCGGTATAAAGATCAGGTATTTCGTCTTCCCGATACTCCGGGAACGCTTTTTGTTCATCATGCTGATCCGATTTTTCAGATGCAGCATATTAAAGTTATTGGATAAAGAGGTGGCTGATTTATTGGTATGCGCCAACCCCAAAAGATGATACTGATAGCTACGGCTGTCATAGCCCGATTCGAGCACCGTATCATCAGCCAGATATTCCAGATTATGACGTACCTCCCTTTTCAACAGCCAGACAAACGGGTTCACCCAACAGATAATGCAAACCAATTCGCAAATAACCACATCGATCGAATGCCATTGGTTGACATGCGTACACTCATGTGTCAGAATTTCATCGATCTCTTTTTCTGAATGGCTTTCGGGATGCAGGAATACCAGCCGGAAAAAAGAAAAAGGCCCGGCAGGTTTATTAAGGATGTGTACACGTACGTTACGGATCAATGCCACTTCCGAGTGTCGCGTCAACATCAATATGCTGCCCAACTGCACTAAAAGACGAAGCAACAAAACGATAACGCCGCTCCAATAGAGATACGAAATACCGGAAAGTAACAGATCATGCCCGTTTGTTTCGGGAATATTGCCAGGCGTTATCATCGTTTCAGGTAAAATAGCCGAATACATTTGTATGACCTCTGCCATCGGCTCCTGTTCCCGTATCCAATTCTGAATATTCATCAACGGATAGAACAATGACACCCCAAAGAATGCCAAGAGGATAGCACGGCGCAATTTGAAGAAGGTGTCCTTGTAAAAGAACAACCGATAGAAGGCATAAAGAAGTATAAAAGCTACATTTACCTTCAAGAAGTAGGCCAATTCCGGTGCCATGGCATTACGTATTTAACGGTTTATTCTCGTCCTTTCTCAATCATGTCGATAATCTCCTTCAACTCATCGGTCGAAATTTTCTGCTCCTTCGCAAAAAAAGAGACCATTTCCTTATAAGAGTTCTCGAAATAGTTGTTCACCACATTCCCCATAAACGTTCGTTTATATTCTTCCTGTGGAATCAATGACCTGTATTCGTAAGTATTTCCGTAACGCTTTGCCTTCACGTATTTCTTACGTTCCAGATTCTTCACAATAGAGGCGATTGTCGTATAAGGAGGCTTAGGCTCTTCATACTTCGCCAGGATGTCTTTGATAAAACATGGCTCAATCTGCCAGATCCAACGCATCACATCCTCTTCCTGTCTCGTTAATCTTTCCATTTTCAATATTATTTTTTACGATCGTATCGCAAAGCTACGAATACGTCGTAAATGCACAAGAAATTATATGTTAATTTGTACTAACGATCCAACACAGGAATCCATTTCCTGCAACAAAGCGGCATGACAAACGTTAAAATTAGCAGTTTTTGCACGTAATCTGTATAGTTTTAAAATAGCCAACATTTTTTGGCAAAACAATCGCCGGAGCTTAACATATATTGTCTGTAAAAGGCTTGACAAACGGGCTTGACAGGCGTATCTTTGCAATGTGGTTTTTTCATAATAGTATTAGATTTAAGGTTAACAAAGTTGGTTAGGGGTTGTCGTGATGACAATCCTTAATTTTTTATATACCCTCTGCTTCTCTTACGTATCTCGCCTCCGGTCATATTTTCATATTTTTGTAACAATCTTCAAGCACGGCATTGGCAAAAAATTTTTACTTTTAAGCCTCGTAATCAATAAGGAATCCATGTAAATACGAACATCATGAAAATGTTATCTTTTTTTCTTGTACTCCTTTTAGGAGTCTTTATGACTGCCGGAGACCTTTCGGCTTCGGATACAGAACAAAATCCTCATTATATTCAAGTAAAGAACAGCGGGGATCTTCATGCCTATTTCCGGTATGCTCCTGACCGCCCGATTGTGATCAGCGGACATCGTGGCGGAATGCTGGACGGTTATCCGGAGAACTGCATCGAATCGTTCGAGAAGACCCTGTCCTATATGGAATCGTTTTTCGAGATCGATCCGCGCTTGACAAAAGACGGGGTGATCGTGTTGATGCACGACGAAACCATCGACCGGACAACCACCGGAAAAGGGAAAGTTTCGGATTACACCTATGCGGAGCTACGACAATTCAATCTGGTAGACCGTAACGGCAACGTGACTGCTTTCAAGATTCCGACCTTGAAAGAATGCCTGGAATGGAGCAAGGGCAAAACAATCCTGAATTTGGATATCAAAGATGTGCCCTTGGAGGTCATGGCTGATTTTATCGAAAAAGAAAAGCCTGTCAACGTCATGTACACGGTACATAACGCCGGTCAGGCCCGCTATTATCTCGACCGGGAACCGGAGGCCATGTTTTCCTGCTGGTGCAAGAATCGGGAAGAATTCGATAAATATGAGAAAGCCGGTATTCCTTGGAGACAAGTGATGGCTTATGTCGGACCGAAAATGAAGCCCGAGCAGCAACCGTTGTACGATGACCTGCACCGAAACGGTGTCATGTGCATGATTTCCGTTGCCCCGACACACGACCGGGCAAAAACGGAAACAGAAAAAACAGCCGGTTACCAGTCAGAGATCAGCACTCGTCCCGATGTGATCGAAACGGACTATCCATACCTGTTTCAAGGGCTCGATTTAACAAAATAACGTGGTTTAAAAGGTTCTTTAAATCAAGTTAAAATCTTTTTACCATTCGTACCCTCCAGATTAACAAGTATTAGCCGTAAAACGCTTGACAAACGCTCTTGACAAGCGTATCTTTGCACTGTGGTTTTTTCATAATAGTATTAGATTTAAGGTTAACAAAGTTGGTTAGGGGTTGTCGTGAGACAGCCTTTAATTTTTTATAGAAGTCCCATTCCTCTCTCAGGTATAAAAAACAGCCTATGAAAAGACCGGTCAAGACAGTTTATAGATGTTTCCCGGCAATACTTTTATCTTCCCGCTTATTTCCAATTCGAACAGTTGCGTAGAAAGTTGATGCACCGGCATGTCCAGAGCCAAGGCAAGTTCGTTGATATGGATCTCATTCTGTGTCCGCATGATGGCTAAAACCGGATTTTGTTCCGGAGTGGAAATGTCCGTATCGAAAAAAGGCAGTTCCGCTTGAACAGGAGTAGCCGTGGCTTGAATATCCCAACAAAGAGCAGAGATCAGATCATCGGCAGAGGTAATCAAACCGGCTTTGTTTTGCCGGATAAGATTGTTGCAACCTTTGGAATGGTTGTCGCCGACACGCCCCGGAAAGCTGCAGACATCCCGTCCATAAGAAAATGCAATATCGGCTGTCACCAAAGAGCCGCCCTTTTCAGCCGATTCGACCACGATCGTACAATCCGACATTCCGGCGACAATCCGGTTTCGCCGGAGGAAATTTGGACGATCCGGCTCTGTCCCGCTGGGAAAATCAGTCAACAACCCGCCCGATTCCAGCAGTTCCACAGCCGTATTCCGATGGGAAGAAGGATAAATACGATCCAGACCATGCGCCAGCACGGCAACGGTCGGCAGTTGGCTACGCAATGCACTTCGGTGAGCACAGATATCAATACCGTAAGCCAGTCCACTCACGACCAACAGCCCTGGTATTGTCTCCGCCAGGTCTTTTATAAGGGATTCGGTAAGCCCCCGACCGTATTCCGTCGCGTTGCGAGTACCCACGACACTGATGATACGAGTTGCATCAAGGTCCGTATTTCCCTTGAAATAGAAAAGCACAGGGGCATCCGGGCATTCCCTCAGGCGTAGCGGATAATCCGTATCGGCCAGATAATAACAGGAAATATTATTTTTCTCGATAAAAGCCAACTCTTTTTCCGCCCGTTGCAGGATTTCCGGACGTTTGATTTCGGCTGCGATATGGCTACCGATACCCGGAACTTTTTCCAATAACGGCTTTTTTTCTGCAAACACCGCCTCTGCATCTCCCAAAGTTTGCAGGAGATGCCGTGCCAGGATATCTCCCACGCCGTTTATCATAGTAAGGCCAATTTGGTAAATCCGTTTGTCTGTCATGTATGTTCTATTCTTTTTAGCATTTCGTCGAAATATTCGCCACGTGTCAGCTTCCCGTTCTCGACGATAACCGACTCAACGATTCCTTTCGTTGCCAGTACATTGTCGGAAGCCCTGTAAATATCCTGCTCGAACACAAGCTTGACACCTTTTTTATATATATTGAGGCAGGAGATATAGCGGTCGCCGCTTTTAAGGGAGGTTTTATACTGGATCTCTACCCGCGACACAAATCCGTCAATGCCTTTCTCATGCATCTTTCCGAAATTCTCACCGAGCGATTCCAGGAATTCATGCCGGGTATGTTCCATATAATGCTGGTAATTGGAGTTGTTGACCACTCCCTGCAAATCGCATTCGTAGTCGCGGACTTTGTCTGTCAGTTTAAAAATATACTCTTTCATCATTCAAAAACTTTCTCAAGTTGAACTTTTTCCATTTTATACAATCGGTCGGACGGCCGGATCTTCTCGCTTACCTTACAAGAGAACCGTTCGCCTTTGACAGTCTCGGACACCGGTTTCAAGCCTACACGGATTTCGTCTATCGTCTGCATGACTGCACCCGTTGTCGGCCCGGTAATCAGGATTTCATCGCCCACTTTCAAGCTGCCTGATTCCATTTCGAACTCCGCCACGCCGATCTTGTCGAAATATTTGATCCCTTTGGCGACATACACTTTCTTCTTGGTCGCTCCCGAACCATATTTGCTGCTCCATTCGCCCAACCGTTGCCCCAGGTAATAACCGTCCCAGAACCCCCGGTTGAACACGCTGCCGAGACGTTCGTCCCAAACGGCAACCTTCTCTTCGTCGAACGTGCCGTTACAGTAGGCACGCACAGCCTCCTTATAACATTCAGTCACCAGACGGACATATTCGGGACCGCGGGCACGTCCTTCGATCTTGAATACCCGTACGCCTGCATCCATCATCTTATTCATGAAATGAATTGTTTTCAAGTCTTTAGGCGACATGATATACTGGTTTTCGATATCCAGTTCGATATTGCTGTCTTTGTCTTTTACCGAATAAGCACGCCGGCAGATCTGCATGCAGGCTCCGCGGTTGGCGGAAGCGTTCATTTCGTGCAGGCTCAGGTAGCATTTACCGGAAACGGCCATACAGAGAGCCCCGTGGGCAAACATTTCGATGCGGATCAGTTCTCCTTTCGGCCCCGTGATCTGTTCATCGACGATCTGCCGGTAGATTTCATGTACCTGCTTCAGGTTCAGTTCGCGTGCTAAGACGACGACATCGGCAAAACGGGCATAGAATTTCAGCGCTTCCGCATTGGAGATGTTGAGCTGTGTGGAGAGATGCACCTCTTGCCCGATGCTGTTGGCATAGCTCATGGCCGCCACATCTGCCGCAATGATCGCCGAGACCTCCGCCGCCTTCGCCGCGTCGATAATCTCACGCATCAGTGGCAAGTCTTCCCCGTAAATAACCGTATTGACGGTCAAGTAACTCTTAAGACCATGCTCACGGCAGATTGCAACGATCTTACGCAAGTCGTCTGTCGTAAAATTATTGGAAGAGCGCGAACGCATATTCAACCCTTCGATACCGAAATAGATAGAATCGGCTCCTCCCTGGATAGCCGCCATCAGTGATTCGTACGAACCGACAGGCGCCATTATTTCAAAATCTTTCTCGTTCAAGTCCTTATACATTTACTGATTCGTCCGCAAAGGTAGGAATAATATCCGAGAAGAATGGCATGAGCATCCGTTTACGTCTTTCCCGGCATGGAACGGCTATAGCACAACCGCAGAATGTTTGTGGAACAATGCCACAAACGAACAGAGTATCTTTTGTCCCTGTTTTTTTTAGCAGGAAATCAGTACCTTTGCAGCTGTTATTGATGATATAATATGAAAATAGGAACAATTGATTTAGGGGAACGTCCCGTCTTCCTGGCTCCGATGGAAGATGTTACAGATATTTCTTTCCGGTTGATGTGCAAACGTTTTGGCGCCGATATGGTTTATACCGAATTCGTTTCGGCAGACGCCCTGATCCGCAGTGTAAATAAAACACAGCAAAAGCTGAACGTGGCAGATGAAGAACGTCCGGTCGCCATCCAGATATATGGCCGCGATGTTCCGACAATGGTCGAAGCCGCACAGATTTGCGAAGCCGCTCATCCGGACATTCTCGACATCAATTTCGGTTGCCCGGTCAAACGGGTGGCAGGCAAAGGAGCCGGCGCCGGCATGCTGCGCAATATTCCGCTGATGCTGGACATCACCCGCGAAGTCGTCAAAGCGGTGAACATCCCTGTCACCGTCAAGACCCGCCTGGGTTGGGATGCCGACAACCGGATCATCGTGGATCTGGCCGAACAGCTGCAGGATTGCGGTATCGCCGCCCTTTCCATCCACGGACGTACACGGGCACAAATGTACACGGGAGAGGCTGACTGGACGCTGATCGGCGAAGTAAAAAAGAACCCCCGCATGCAAATTCCCATCATCGGTAACGGCGATGTTACTTCTGCTGAAATCTGCAAGCAACGTTTCGAACAATATGGTGTGGATGCCGTTATGATCGGCCGGGGCAGCATAGGCCGTCCCTGGATTTTTAGGGAAGTGAAACATTTCTTGAATACTGGCGAACTATTGCCAACCGAATCTTTTTCCTGGTATCTGGATATACTGAAAAAGCAAGTAGAACAGAGTGTGGAACGTTTGGATGAGCGCCGGGGAATTCTCCATATCCGCCGCCATTTGGCTGCAACCCCGTTGTTTAAAGGTATTGCCGACTTCAAACAGACACGTATCGCCATGTTGCGTGCGGAAACGGTTGAAACACTATTCGACATCCTGGATTCCATACCCGGCAGATTTCATACAGACAATGTATTTCAATGCGACCCTCAAGTATCAAAATCCACAGATTATTGATATTATAACAGAATGAATCCGCGCACAGTGTCACTTTTTAAACAAAAAGTGACAGATTTGCAACAAAATGAAACTACAAACTCTTGCATATTCAGTAAATAACCTTTACATTTGCAGTGAGTTTTTTTCATAGTATTTTAGATCTAAGGTTAACAAAGTCTTTGCAGAGAAGGAGTCGAGAGATTGTTTCACTGGAAAGCAACAAAAAAGCCGCATCCGTTTTTATTATAGGGAGTGCGGCTTTTTTGTGGACTTGAACGAAATAAAAAAAGCCTGTTGCCATTGGCAACAGGCTTTTTTCGTATATACATATATAATGTATTAGTCTTGCAATTTAGCAGAGATGAACTCGCGGTTCAAGCGGGCGATATTGCTAACGGAGATGTTCTTCGGGCATTCCATTTCGCAAGCACGGGTGTTCGTACAGTTACCGAAGCCCAGTTCATCCATTTTAGCGACCATAGCCTTTGCACGGCGTGCAGCTTCCACTCTACCCTGAGGCAACAGAGCCAACTGGCTGACCTTGGCAGAAACGAACAGCATAGCCGAACCGTTCTTACAAGCAGCAGCACAAGCTCCACATCCGATACAAGCAGCAGCATCCATAGCCAAATCCGCATCCTTCTTAGGAATAGGTATCGCATTGGCATCTGGCACACCACCAGTATTGACAGATACAAAACCTCCTGCCTGAATGATTTTATCGTAAGCATAGCGATCAACCATCAAGTCGCGGATTACCGGGAAACCGGCAGAACGCCACGGTTCGATCGTGATCGTCTCGCCATCGTGGAAACGGCGCATATAAAGCTGGCAGGTTGTTGCACCTGTAGCCGGTCCGTGCGGATGTCCGTTTACATACAATGAACACATACCGCAGATACCTTCGCGGCAGTCATGGTCGAAAACGATCGGTTCCTTCCCTTCGTTGACCAACTGTTCATTCAAGATATCCAACATTTCCAAGAAAGATACACTCTGATTGATCTTCTCGATCTTGTATGTCTCGAACTGTCCTTTCTCCTTCGGACCTCTCTGACGCCAAACCTTAAGTGTTACACTTATATCTTTATCCATGATTCTAATTTTTTCTGAAATTGATGATTATTACTTCTTGTAGTTACGTGTTTGAGGAACAACGAACTGATAGTTCAAATCTTCCTTTAACATGACAGGATCCTTGTCCTCGCCCTGGTATTCCCAACAAGATACATACATGAACTTGTCGTCATGACGCAAAGCCTCGCCCTCTTCCGTCTGGTGTTCCGTACGGAAGTGACCGCCACAAGACTCTGCACGGTCCAAAGCATCGTGCGCCATCAAAGTTCCGATCTCGATAAAGTCGGCAACACGCAAAGCCTTTTCCAGCTCCGTGTTCAAATCACCGGCTGTTCCAGGGATCTTGACGTTGCTCCAGAATTCTTTCTTCAAGTCTTTCAACATCTGGATACCCTCTTTCAATCCTTCTGCATCACGTGCCATGCCTACATGTTCCCACATGATATGGCCTAATTTGCGATGGATGGTATCGACAGTTTCCTTACCTTTGATATTCATCAATTTTTCGATACGAGCCTTGATAGCCTTTTCAGCCTCGACAAATTCAGGAAGATCGGTGCTGAAACGCGGAACCTGGATCTGGTCGGACAGATAGTTCTGGATCGTATAAGGCAATACGAAGTAACCGTCAGCCAATCCCTGCATCAAAGCGGAAGCACCCAGACGGTTTGCCCCATGATCGGAGAAGTTAGCTTCACCGATAGCGAACAAGCCCGGAATAGAAGTCATCAATTCATAGTCTACCCACAAACCGCCCATTGAGTAGTGCAGGGCCGGATAGATCATCATCGGCGTTTCATACGGATCATCATCAGTGATCTCTTCGTACATATCGAACAGGTTGCCATATTTCTGCTTAACGACTTCCTTACCCAGACGGTTGATTGCTTCGGAGAAATCCAGGAATACAGCCAGACCTGTGTTGTTTACACCGAAACCGGCATCACAACGTTCTTTGGCCGCACGTGAAGCCACGTCACGAGGAACCAAGTTTCCGAAGGCCGGATAACGGCGTTCCAAATAGTAGTCACGATCAGCTTCAGGGATATCCTTACCTTTCTTGGTTCCTGCCTGCAAAGCCTTTGCGTCTTCCAGTTTCTTCGGAACCCAGATACGGCCGTCGTTACGCAGAGATTCGGACATCAAAGTCAATTTGGACTGGAAGTCACCTTTCACCGGAATACAAGTCGGGTGGATCTGCACCATACAAGGATTAGCGAAGTAAGCGCCTTTCTTGTAGCACTGCCATGCAGCCGAACCGTTGGAAGCCATTGCATTGGTAGACAGGAAGAATGTATTGACATAACCACCTGTAGCAACGACTACGGCATGAGCCGAGAAACGTTCGATCTGGCCGGTAATCAAGTTACGGGCAATGATACCGCGAGCGCGGCCATCTACCTTAACGACATCCAGCATTTCGTGACGAGTGTACATCTTCACCTTGCCCAAACCGATCTGACGGCTCAAGGCAGAGTAAGCACCCAATAACAACTGCTGTCCGGTCTGGCCACGGGCATAGAACGTACGCGATACCTGAGCACCACCGAACGAACGGTTGTCCAGCAAGCCACCGTATTCACGAGCGAAAGGCACGCCTTGTGCGACACACTGGTCGATAATATTGTTGGAGACTTCAGCCAGACGATAAACATTCGCTTCGCGGGCACGATAGTCACCACCTTTGATCGTATCGTAGAACAGACGGTAAACGGAGTCACCATCATTCTGATAATTCTTTGCAGCATTAATACCACCCTGTGCAGCGATAGAGTGTGCACGACGGGGAGAGTCCTGAATACAGAAGTTCAGCACGTTGAATCCCATTTCGGCCAAGGAAGCAGCAGCAGATGCTCCAGCCAAGCCCGTACCTACTACAATTACGTCCAAACGACGTTTGTTTGCGGGATTCACCAATTTCTGGTGATTTTTATAATTTGTCCACTTCTCAGCCAACGGGCCCTGAGGGATTTTAGAATCTATTTGAGTCATAATGATTTATTTTCAATTGAAGATTTAAACCTAAATTAAGCACCTACACCATTCAGGTAGAAAATAATTGTGATAACAGCGAACAAGCCACAAATGATAGTAGCTACCCATTTGGAAATGCATTCCCAACGGTTTAACCAGATCGTGTTGTTCCAACCGATAGTGTGAATAGCAGACCAGAAACCATGAGTCAGGTGGAACCACAGTGCAACGAACCATACCAGATACAAAATCGTATTGACGACATTGCCCTGGAAATAGAAGTTAATGAATGCTGCACCGTCTTGCGGATGGATATCTCCGTGAATACCGGCCAATTCGGCAAACATCATGTTATACCAGAACTGGGTAAAGTGCAAAATCATAAACAGGATGACGATCAGGCCCAAAACAAACATGTTCTGTGAAGCCCATTCAACACCTTTCGGACGGGCATTGATCGCATAACGGTCATTACCGCGTGCTTTACGGTTTTGCAGAGTCAAAATGATAGCATACACAAAGTGCACCACCACACCAACCGCCAACACCAATGTACCGACCAAAGCATACCAGTTGGATCCCAGCAAACCGCAAATCACATTATACGCTTCACCAGAGAATACCGCCGCTATGTTCATACACAGGTGGAACAGTAAAAACAAAATTAGAAAGAGGCCCGATATACTCATTATCAGCTTCTTCCCGATAGAAGAATTAAGTAACCACATAAGATAATAATTTAAGTTATTTAATTGTTTTTAGAAATTTCCTCCAATCTATGGTTATTATTATGCAAAGGTATGCTAAATCCTCATATCACGCAAAAGATTAAAGAAATATTTCGCCAATTAGAATACAGCTTGCCGCAGGTTTTATTTTCACCGAATATCACATCGGATTGTATGAAATGAAAAAATTTCGTTTTTTTGTAGCCGATACAGGCAATCGTTTGCCGGATACAGGATAACTGATCATTATTTAATTGTCATATATATTATGAAAACTGATATTTTTTCTATTGGTGTTTTTTTGTTTTCTCTGTTCTTGGGTTCTTGCCAGCCTTCCCAACCATCCAGCTCCGTCGTCGACACGGGGAAAGCCTTGGATTATAAGATAGGGGATAAACTGTTGTTCTCTTACAACTATGCCACGGTCTACCCGGCTCCGGGCGTCGATTCGGTCTATAAACGCAGCGGTTTCATCCATCCTCTGAAAACTCTGGGAGGCGAAGTGATGACCAATTGTTCTCCCGCCGACCACTACCATCACTTCGGCTTGTGGTACGCTTGGACGAAAACCACGTTCGAAGGGAATGAGATAGACTTCTGGAATCTCAACAAAAAGCAAGGGACGGTCCGCTTCCGAAACTTCGAGCGCATATCCGACAACGGCTTTGTCGCGATGCTGGATCATGTTGCCTACCCTGACTCTCCTGCAGAAAAGGTGGCGATGAACGAACGTCTGGAAATCACCATCGGGACGATATCTTCCTTGCCGGGCTATTATATCGACTACCACACCACTGTCCGCCCCGCCACCTCCAGCCCGATCACCATGGAGGTTCACCGCTATGGCGGTATATGTATTCGTACGCGCGAAGACTGGAACGACCAGACAGCCCAAATGCTCACCTCGGAAGGCCTTTCCCGCGACGAGGCTGACGGTTCGAGAGCCCGTTGGTGCTATTTCCAAGGAAAAGCGGGAGACGAAAAAGCCTGCATCTTGATCGTTGCCGACCCGTCCAACTTGAACTACCCGGAACCCTTGCGTGTATGGGACAAGACCGTCAACAAGCCTGCCGGCGATGTCATGTGGAATTTCTCGCCGACCAAGCAGCAAGCCTTCACCTTGGAACCCGGCAAGGAACTAAGCCTGTCTTATCGCATTTATGTATTGGACCAAAAAATCAACGCAACCACAGCAGAAGTATTGTCTGATTTCAAACGCGATTGATTTCAAAGACAACCGGCTTTTCCGTTTTCGCATGCCTTATTGTCTATTTTTCCCAAATAGCTATTGGTCTAAATCGAAATACTACCCCATAAAAATGGGATTTTTACCCCATATTTTTCGATTTTCCATATAGGGTAATATTTTTTAATAATCTTACATATACTATAACACTGACTGTCAGCATTATGCAAAAAGCACCTTTTTAGGGAGGTTCTTGTATTTTTTCTCTTTTAAAAGACAAGGATGTTGCCCGTTCACGAATAATCATGTATATTTGTGAATTACAAACAAATAAAACAATAACTATGGAAAAAGAAAAGTCGGATCTGAAAATTATGGAAGAAATGGAAAGAAAAGAATTACAAGATCGGTATATTCGCTTCGATTGGGCTATCAAGCGATTGCTGCGACAGAAGGCCAACTTCGACGTGCTCGACGGCTTCCTGACCGTCATGCTGAACGAAAAGATCAAGATCGTCGAGATACTCGAAAGCGAAGGCAACCAGGAAAGAGCCGACGACAAGTTCAACCGCGTCGACATCAAGGCGCTAAACAGCAAAGGCGAAATCATCCTCGTCGAGATACAGAACACGCGCGAAATACACTACCTCGAACGTATCCTATACGGCGTAGCCAAAGCCATCACCGAACATATTTCCTTGGGAGAAGACTACGAAAAAATCAGGAAAGTCTACTCCATCAGCATCCTCTATTTCGACCTCGGCACGGGAACGGACTACATCTACCACGGGCAGAACCAGTTCATCGGCGTGCATACGGGCGACCAGTTGCGTGTCAACACGTGCGAACGCGACGTCCTCGTCTCCCGCCTCCCCGCCGAAATCTTCCCTGAATACATCCTGATCCGCGTGAACGAGTTCGACAAAACAGCCCTCACGCCACTGGACGAATGGATCGAATACCTGAAAGACGGCACGATCCGCCCCGACACGACTGTCCCCGGACTGAAGGAAGCACGCGAGAAGCTGAAATACTACTCCATGTCGCCCGGCGAACGCCTTGTCTACATCCGCCACCTCGAAGACATCAACATCCAAAACGACGCGATCCACACCTCCAAACTGGAAGGAAGAATAGAAGGCCTTGCTGAAGGAAAAGCTGAAGGAATCGCAGAAGGAAAAGCAGAAGGTCTTGCAGAAGGCTTGTGCCAAGTCGCTTCCAAGATGAAAAAGGCAGGGGTAGATATTGCCACCATAGCCACGTGTACTGGCTTAAGTGAAGAAACAATCTTGTCTTTATAAGGGAAAATATCCATATAAAGGGAAATATTATTAAAGTTTGTTTCCCATTAAACCTTTTTGCGTTTGATTCGTCTACAATTCTACGTGTTTATGTATATTTACGTGGTGATAAGTGTTTTTTAAGCAGAATACCTGAAAAATATGACGAAGAGAGTGAAGTGGAGCGTGACGGCTGCAATTGTTTTGATGATTGCAGGGATGATTGTTTACCCGCAGATTAAAAGCCGTATGAAAGCATCCAAAGATGCTGCCGAAGTGGTTCCGCCTGCCGGAAGCCAAGTTCGGAAACAAGTTTTGAATATCAATGCAGAAGTGCTGAAATACCAGTCGCTTACCGATAAGACTATCGTGACCGGCAGTACGATTCCGGATGAGGAGGTAGACCTCTCGTTTGAGTCGTCGGGCAAGATCGTGGCCATCTATTTTACGGAAGGCACGCACGTGAAAGCCGGCGACCTGCTTGCCAAGATCAACGACAAGCCGTTGCAGGCGGAACTGAAGAAGCTGGCAGCTCAGATACCACTGGCGAAAGACCGTGTCTACCGCCAGCATACGCTTTTGGAAAAAGACGCAGTCAGCCAGGAAGCGTATGAACAGGTGGAGACCGAATATGAAAAGCTGATGGCAGACATAGAACTGGTAAAAGCCCATATCGCCCAGACCGAACTCCGGGCGCCGTTCGACGGGATTATCGGCCTCCGCAATGTCAGCGAAGGAGCCTACGCTTCCCCTTCGACCGTTATCACCAAGCTAACAAAAATATCTCCCTTGAAAATAGAGTTCTCCGTTCCCGAACGCTACTCTGCCGACATCAAGGACGGTACGCCGATCGTGTTCAGGATGAACTCGTCTGTCGGTATGATGCAGGACTACAAAGCGACCGTCTACGCCGTAGAGAGCAAAATCGACGAGGCGACCCGCTCATTGAAAGTGCGTGCGACCTATCCGAACCGGGACGAATCGATCGTGCCGGGACGTTATACCTCCGTCGAAATCACCCGCCGCGACATAAAAGACGCACTGGCGATTCCCAGCGAGGCGCTGATCCCGGAAATGGGAAAGAACATCGTCTATCTGTATAAGAGCGGTGTGGCCGAACCGGCCGAGATCATCTTAGGGCTCCGCACGGAAAGCCAGGTCCAGGTACTGAAAGGGTTGAGCGTGGGCGATACGGTGATTACTTCCGGCGTGATGCAGCTTCGTACGGGGATGAAAGTTTCGATTGATAACCTGAAGTAGAAGGCAGCATGGCGAATATTTCTGAAATCAGCATAAAAAGGCCGGTTCTTTCGACCGTGATGACGATTATCCTCCTGTTGTTCGGGATGATCGGTTATAAGTTCTTGGGAGTTCGTGAATTTCCGAGTGTGGACAACCCGATTATTTCGGTCAACGTGACCTATCCGGGAGCCAATGCCGAAGTGATCATGAACCAGATCACGGAACCGCTCGAACAGAACATCAACGGTATTCCGGGCATTCGCTCGCTGAGCAGTGTCAGCAGCCAAGGGAGCTGCCGCATCACGGTAGAGTTTGAACTGTCTGTCGATCTGGAAACAGCGGCAAACGACGTACGCGACAAGGTTTCGCGTGCCCAACGCTACCTGCCCCGCGACTGTGACCCTCCGACGGTATCGAAAGCAGATGCCGACGCGACCCCGATCATGCAGATCGGAATCCGAAGCAGCAAGCGATCATTGATGGAGCTGAGCGAGATAGCCGAACTGACGGTGAAAGAGCGGCTTCAGACCATTCCGAACGTGAGCGGCGTGGACATCTGGGGACAGAAGCGCTACTCCATGCGCCTGTGGCTGGATCCGATCAAAATGGCCGGCTACGGAGTTACTCCCCTGGATGTGAAGAACGCAGTAGATGCCGAAAACGTCGAGCTTCCCTCCGGCAGCATTGAAGGGAACACAATCGACCTGTCTATCCGCACGTTAGGGCTGATGCATACGGCAACGGAATTCAATGATTTGATCATCAAACGTGACGGCGACAATATCATCCGCTTCCAAGACATAGGGCGAGCCGAAGTGAGCCCGGAAGATTTGCGAAGCATGATGCGCAAGAACGGCGAACCGATGGTTATCGACGTTATCATCCCGCAACCGGGCGCCAACCAGATCGAGATTGCCGATGAGGCATACAAACGTATCGAGCAGTTGAAGAAAGACCTGCCAGAAGACGTAACGGTCGAAATGGTGTACGACAATACCCGCTTCATCCGTGCTTCCATCGCAGAGGTGGAAGAAACCATCTATGTGGCCTTTCTGCTCGTGGTGCTGATTATCTTCCTGTTCCTGCGCGACTGGCGCGTGACGTTGGTCCCGGTGGTCGTCATCCCCGTTTCATTGGTCGGGGCCTTCTTCGTGATGTATGTTTCCGGCTTCTCCATCAATGTTTTGACGATGCTGGCGGTGGTGCTCTCGGTCGGGCTGGTGGTGGACGATGCGATCGTGATGGCAGAAAACATCTACGTCCGCATCGAGCAGGGAATGGAGCCGAAAGAGGCCGGCATAGACGGGGCGAAAGAGATATTCTTTGCCGTCGTGTCGACGACGGTAACGCTCGTCTCCGTGTTCCTCCCGATTGTCTTTATGGAAGGCATGACCGGACGCCTGTTCAAGGAGTTCAGCATCGTGATCGCCGGCTCCGTAACGATTTCGTCCTTCGTGGCTTTGACCTTTACGCCGATGTTGGCGACCAAGCTGTTGAGGAAACGCGAGAACAAAGGCTGGCTGTACACGAAGACGGAACCTTTCTTCGAAGGCATGAACAACATCTATGCAAAATCGCTGAACGCATTCCTGAACCGCAAGTGGTGGTCCATACCGATTGTCGTGATCCTCTTCGGCTCCATCGGTTATTTCTGGCGCACCATCCGTTCCGAACTTTCGCCATTGGAGGACCGCTCATCCATCTCGATCAACATACGTGCGCAAGAAGGAGCTACTTTCGAATTTATCCGCGACTTCACAGACCAGGTGGCCGCCATGGCCGACACGCTGGCGCCGGAACGTAAATCCCTGACGGTTCGTGCGAATAACAGCATGGGCTTCATCACCGTCCTGCTCCCCGACATCAAAGAACGCGAACGTTCGCAAATGGAGATCGCCGACGTCCTCTCCAAGCATGTACGCGGCAAGACGGAGGCGCGTGCTTTCGTCCAGCAACAATCGACCTTCGGCGGACGCCGGGGAGGAATGCCTGTACAGTATGTATTGCAAGCAACAAGCCTGGAGAAACTGCAGGAGTTCTTGCCTGCTTTCATGCAGAAGGTGAACGAAAGCCCGGTGTTCCAGATGGCAGACGTGAACCTGAAGTTTACGAAACCCGAAGCCCGCATAGAGATCAACCGCGACAAGGCCTCTTCGCTGGGCGTCAGCACCCGCACGATCGCCCAGACACTGCAATACGCATTGAGCGGACAGCGCATGGGATATTTCTATATGAACGGGAAACAGTATCAGATATTGGGCGAGATCAACCGCCAGCAGCGCAACACGCCGTTGGACCTGAAATCCATTTATGTCCGCAGCGATGCCGGAGAAATGATCCAATTGGATAACCTCGTCACGCTGAAAGAAGACGTTGCCCCTCCCCAACTCTACCGTTACAACCGCTTTGTGGCGGCAACCGTTTCCAGCGGCCTCAACAAAGGCTACACGATCGGCGACGGCCTGGACGAGATGGACCGCATCGCCTCGGAAACACTGGACAACAGTTTCCGCACGGCTCTGTCGGGCGAGTCGAAAGAATTTCGCGAAAGTTCATCCAGCCTGATGTTTGCCATGATCCTGGCGCTGCTTATGATCTATCTGGTCCTGGCCGCGCAGTTCGAGAGCTTCAAGGACCCGCTGGTCGTGATGTTCACAGTCCCGTTGGCTATTGCGGGAGCGCTGATATTTATGAGCTATTCGGGCGTGACCATGAATATATTCAGCCAGATCGGTATCATCATGCTGATCGGCCTGGTGGCGAAAAACGGTATCCTCATCGTGGAGTTTGCCAACCAGCGCCAGGAAGCGGGGTTGAGCATGGCGGAAGCGATCCGTTCGGCTTCCACGCAGCGCCTGCGCCCGATCCTGATGACCAGTATTTCGACAATCTTAGGATTGGTCCCGCTGGTATACGCATCGGGCGAAGGGGCGCAGGGACGTATCGCGATGGGTATCGCCGTAGTGGGCGGCATGATCGTTTCGACATTCCTGACGTTGTTCATCGTCCCGGCAATGTACAGCTTCATTTCTACGGACAGGAGATCAAGAACCAAGAATTAAAAATCAAGAAATAAAGGAATTGAGAATGAAGAGATTTCTTTTACTGATATGTATAGCATTTGCAGCCGTTCCGGCCGGGGCGCAACAGGTGTTCAGCCTGGACGACTGCATCCGGACCGGGCTGGAACGTAATTACTCCATCCGCATCGTCCGCAACGAACAGCAGATAAGCGACAACAACGCGACACCCGGCAATGCCGGCTACCTGCCGACCGTCGACCTGAGCAGCGGCTTCAGCGGCACGCTCAACAACAACAGCAACAAGCTCTCCGACGGGACGACGGAAAAAACAAACGGCATCCACAACGAGACGGCAGACGTCGGCCTGAATGTCAACTGGACCGTCTTCGACGGATTAGGCATACAGGCCACCTACGACAAACTGAAGGAGTTGCAGAGCTTAGGCGAACTGAACACCCGGATGACGATCGAAGACTTCGTCGCCGATCTTTCGGGCGAATACTACAACCTGATCCGCCAGAAGATACGCCTCCGCAACCTCCGTTCCACGCTCGATCTGTCCCGCGAACGCTTGCGCATCGTGGAAGAACGGTATTACATCGGCTCGATGTCCCGCCTGGATCTCCAACAAGCACAAGTCGACTTCAATGCCGACAGTTCCAATGTCCTGAACCAGTTGGAACAAGTGCATACTTCCCGTATCCGCCTGAACCGCCTGATGGCTTTGGAGGATGTGGAGGAACAACTGCAGATCAAGGACTCCCTGATTGCCCCCAACCCGTTTCTCGACGAGGTGGAACTCTGGAAAAGCACGCTTGCCGCCAACTCCGCCCTGCTGATCGCCAAGAAGAACCGGGTGATCTCCGAGCTGGACTACAAAAAGATAAAAAGCCGCAACTATCCGTATGTCAAGCTGAATGCCGGATATGGCTATACGGCGAACTGGTACGAAGTGGGAACGACCGACCTCCAACGCCGTCTCGGGCTCAACTACGGAGTGACGGTCGGCATCAACGTGTTCGACGGTTTCAACCGGAAACGCGAACAACGGAATGCCCGGATACAGATCCAGAACCAGGAATTGCGTACACAGGAACTGGAACTGGGGCTACGGGCCGATATGAGCAATTTCTGGATGGCCTACCGCAATAACCTGGACTTGTGGAGCCTGGAAAAAGAGAATTTAGTCGCGGCACAGGAGAACTACCGGATTGCGATCGACCGCTATAAACTGGGCGACCTGTCCGGCATCGAACTGCGTGAAGCCCAAAACAGCCTGCTCGAAGCGGAAGAGCGCCAGTCTATCGCCGAATATTCCACTAAGATATGCGAAATCTCCCTTTTGCAGCTCAGCGGGAAGATCATGGACATGTTCCATGAAAATGATTAACTTTGCAAAGTTAACGACTTATGGTTTTAGATTAAATCATGATTATCCCCAATGCTAATATACTAAAAAAAGGCGTACTTTTGTACAGAAGCATCCGCTACCGCAGAGGCTTCGGAGTCCATTCGCCCTTCGTCTTCAACCTGATCACGAAAGTGATCGAGGAGCGTTGCCAATACTATAGCTTCCACGACATCGAACTGATCCGCAGGCAGCTGCTTTTCCAAAAAGGCGAGATCACCTATCCCGACCGCCGCCAAAAGGGGAAAATGCGCAGCCGCCCGATCGGCCGGATTGTCGAACGCGAAGCGATACGTCCCAAACACGGCGCCCTGCTCTTCCGCCTCGCCAACTATTTCAGGTCGAAACATATCCTTCAGCTCGGCCCCTCCATGGGCTTGTCCACTTTGTACCTGACTTCATACGCATCCGATCTGAAATGTATCGCTCTGGAAAACGTGCCTGAGTTTGCCACCATCGCCCGCATCGCTTTCGACAAGGCTGCCCGCAACCCGGTCGACCTGCGCGTCGGAAGATATAAGGATTTGCTCCCAAAAGCCCTGGATGATATGGGGCAACTCGATTTCGTCTTTTTCAACACCCTGTATGAGCAGCAAAACAACGGTTGGCTGTTTGAAAAATGCCTGAAACATGTGCATGCCAATACGATCTTTGTCTTCGAAGGCATCAAAGCCAGCCGCAAAATGCGCGAGTTCTGGCAGGAAGTATGCAGCCATCCCGAAGTAACGGTGACGATCGATCTGTACTCAATGGGAATCGCGTTTTTCAACAAGAAGTTGCATAAGAAGGATTATATCGTTTATTTCTGACTTTCTGCCGTTAACGGATACATGCTAAAAAAGGAAGCTGGTAAGCGGATTTTTTCGATTCCGCTTATCAGCTTCCTTTTTTCCCTTACCGGACCACGAGATGATACTGCTATTTGAAAATCGGGACAAAAATAGATAATTGCAGATCCCTTGTTTCCGTACTACCGACTACATAATTCCGATAAATCCTGTTAAATCCATTTTTATAAGACAAATCGACCTGAAACCAATTGAAGTCATAGCCGACTTTCACAACAAGCGGAATATCGAATTTATTATCCTCCAAATTAGCTTTGGCTGTCGTATTAAAATAGATAGTCGGTTCCACTCCGACTCCGGCCTTTAATCCTTTCCATAATTTATATCCGGCGACAACATTCAACGACAATCCATTAAATAATTTTATACCATCATAAATGGCGCCACCCGGCTGTTGTTCGCCATAATCAACATCAGGGGCTAATCCTTGTTCCTGAAAAGCGATGTTCACTCTCCTTGCTTGATACAACAAAGCTGCATCAATTAAAAAATGATTTTTAGATTCATACTGGAATTGATATCCGGCATTAAAGCTAAAACAATGGTCCCACTTCAAGTCTTTTCCCCTGATAATAACATGTTATTGATTTTCGACTTGTGCATCCAGCTATCACCTCCACCGACTACAATACCCGATTTGATCTGTGATTGTGACAACACAGGAAACAATAATAAACATGCAAACAAAATAAATGTCTTTTTCATATCACTCTCTTTTTTTGATTCTCCCAAATGTAAGGATATTATTGACGCGATAATACAAATTGTCTAAATTTAATAATTGTTGTTTATTTGAAATAAAAATTATCTCTACCAAACTTTTCATGTGCAAGGATATGCGCGCTGGCTTCACCCAGTGTCTCGTCCTGGTTTAGGTAGACAATGCCCCTCTCCCGCCACATGGCAAACCTCCGTAGTGCTTTTCATTGTCTTTTTGGAGGAGAACAAAATTTTTGCTTAATTTTGTCAGGACAGCCTCGTCCAGGAACAATATAGAACATGGTCAACCCGTTTTGTAACCGGAACAGGCGAAGGCATCTTTACCCCCTTGGGTTTATCCGATAATAATCTTATAATCAAATTACTATACGCAAAAGTGACGATGATTTTCGGATTATGATAATAAATAAACAATCCGAATCCTTGCACAAATCCCAGAATCTGACGAATATTGTATTTCTTTTTGCAACATCCGGCAAGGATGTGAGATTATATAATAAAAGAACGATAAGTTATTGTCATATGAAAAAGAGCATTATATACACAGGGACCGGTGACAAGGGAACCACCTCCTTGGTTGGCGGCGAACGGGTGTCGAAAGCGCACCAACGTATCGAGAGTTATGGCACGGTCGACGAACTGAACTCGTTTATCGGGTTGCTGATCACTTCGCTGGAAGAAAAAGCGGATCAGGATTTCCTGCTGTTTATACAACACAAGCTGTTCACGATCGGTTCCTATCTGGCAACCGACCAGGAAAACACGGAACTGAAAATAGAAAGCAAGGTGACGCCGGAAACAATCACCCGTATCGAACGGGAAATAGACCGCCTGGATAACGAATTGCCCAAGATGCGCAACTTCGTTTTGCCGGGAGGAAGCCGTTCGGCTTCTTTGGCGCATGTGTGCCGGACAGTCTGCCGACGTGCCGAACGCCAGATATACCGCTTGGCGGAGACAATCCCTGTTGAAGAACCGGTCCTGGTTTTTATGAACAGACTGTCTGATTATCTGTTTGTTCTGGCACGTAAAGAATGCATACGGAATAATGGCAAAGAAATTATCTGGGATTATACTTGTATCTAAAGAATATTGTTTTATTTTTGCGGAAAATTTGAGAACCTGACCGCCGAAAGGTGGTTATTAATACTTGACAGCTATGTATTGGACATTAGAGTTAGCTTCAAAACTGGAAGACGCACCCTGGCCTGCAACCAAGGATGAATTGATTGACTATGCACAACGTTCTGGTGCGCCACTGGAAGTGATTGAGAATTTGCAGGAAATGGAAGATGAAGGTGAGATTTATGAATGTATGGAAGATATCTGGCCCGACTATCCAAGTAAAGAAGACTTTTTCTTCAACGAAGAAGAATATTAATCTCGCTCAAATAGATTAAATTAAATATCAGCGCGATAAACAAATCAAACTTGTTTATCGCGCTGGTGTTTTATAGCAATAAAATTTGCCTGATTTATAAAGAGATTAAAGTCGAGAAAAGATAGCAGCTCTGCGTTCTATGTTGGATAAATGTGTATATTTGCACAAATCATGTTGGTAAAATGTGATTTGTGGACAAAAACAAGACTTCGCTGCTTCCTGTAGAGGTTAAAGCCGGTATTCGTTTGGGTGGTAAAAGCCTTGGGATATATATTGATCGTTTCACTGCCGGATTGGCTTTGCGTTTTTCCATGAATAACCTGAAACGAGATGGTACGATTCCTAATCTCCCCATATTTCTTGCGGACTGGACCGAAAGATTGTTAAAGATATAAGACTTTTTATTTAGGAAGAATGACCTGATATGCAATTTATCTCATTCTTTTTCGTTTATTTTTCCATAAAGGTGAGTAAATTTGCTTGCTTTTTGTAGTTGTTATAGAAAATCGAATGAACAAATATCTCCTGCTTATCATCCTTTTGGTAACCGGGCTCACGGGAGCACGGGCGCAATACGACTCGCAGCTAAGCCAGTATTTCATGGCGTTGGGATACTACAACCCGGCGTATGCGGGGGTTGCGGGAGATTTGAATATGCTGGCGCTGTCTCGCTTGCAATATGTCGGGATCGACGGGGCGCCGACTTCTTTCTTCATCAATGCGGATATGCCGCTGAAGATCGGCAAAACCAATCACGGCGTCGGGATGGTCGTCTTTACCGAAGGAATCGGGCTTTTCGTCAATACACATGTCAATTTGCAGTATGCTTATAAACAGAAACTGTTTGGCGGCACACTCAGCATTGGCATGCAATTCGGAGTCGTAAACCAGTCGTTTGACGGAGAAAAGGTCTTTTACCCGACCAGCCAGTTCCATCAACAGGAAGACCAGGCGATCCCACAGACGCAGGCAAGCGGAATGGGTTTCGACATGAATGTCGGACTTTACTATCACCGCAAGAATCTTTATGCCGGCTTAGGTGTCACACACTTAAACAAGACGGAGATATCGTTGGACGATTATTCTTCCATGTATCTTGCCAGCACATATAATTTGATCGCCGGATACAATATTCAGTTTCGAAACCCGTTGTATGAATTACAACCGTCTGTATTCTTGAAAACAGACATGCAGAGTTTTCAGGCGGACATAACCGCACGGTTGTTTTATAATAAGATGTTTAACGGAGGTCTTTCCTGGCGTGTGAATGAGTCGGTGATCCTGTTGTTAGGAGCCAAGATCGGGAGTTTTCAGGTTGGATATGCGTATGATTTTCCAATCTCTACCATACCCATCTTGAAAGCCACGAGTGGAAGCCACGAATTGGTAGTGAGCTACAAGTTGAAGTTGAAAAAATCGAAGTCAGGGAAGAATAAACATAAAAGTGTACGTATATTATAGTATATGAAAAAAGTATTGTTAGTACTTGCGGCGGTAGCCCTGTTTTCCTCATGTGGCAAAACCCTTTCCGGCGGCGGGGGCGAAGTGACGGGGGTACGATCGGTTGCGTTTAACGAACCGGCCCCTTACGGGATGGTTCTGATCAAAAGAGGCTCATTCGAGATGGGACCCGCAGATAAGGATTCCTTGTGGGGGATCAATCCGGAAACGAAAGGCGTCTCTTTCGATGCTTTCTGGATGGACGAGACAGAGGTGACGAATGCCAAATACCGCCAGTTCGTCTATTGGGTGCGCGATTCCATTATCCGTGAACGCCTGGCCGATCCGGCTTACGGCGGCAACGACCTGTTTAAGATTACCGAAGACAAATATGGCGAACCGGTGACTCCGCATCTGGACTGGAGCCGCCCGATTCCTTGGAAACGCGCCAATGAAGACGAGATGCGGGCGATCGAAAGCGTCTATACCGTAAATCCGGTGACCGGCGAAAAGACCCTGGACCCGAAACAGATGGTCTATCGTTACGAATGGTACGACTATACGTCGGCTGCCCTTCGCAAACACAACCTGGACCCGGCAGCCCGTGTGCGTAACACCGATATCCAGGTCGACCCGAACGAGGTGGTCATGATCTCCAAAGATACGGCCTACATCACCGAAGAAGGCGAGATCGTGAACGAAACCATCACGCGCCAGCTTAGCGGCCCGTGGGATTTCCTCCATACCCGTATCGTGAATGTCTATCCGGACGAGAGTTGCTGGGTGAACGATTTCAACAATGCTTATAACGAACCTTATATGCGCATGTACTTCTCGCATCCGGGCTACGACGAGTACCCCGTGGTTGGTGTTTCCTGGGAACAGGCGACCGCTTTTTGCGTATGGCGCACCAACCTGTTCAAGGAGTCTTTGAACTTCCCCAGCGGACAGGCCATCGAACCGTTCCGCCTGCCGACCGAAGGCGAATGGGAATATGCGGCCCGTACAGGCAAGAACGAAAACAAGTATCCGTGGGCCGGCGACGAGCTGGTGAGCGGTAAAGGTTGCTTCTTAGGAAACTTCAAGCCGGGCAAAGGCAACTATACGGAAGACGGGCACCTGATCACGTCGCGCGTCGGCTCTTTCGCACCAAACGAATTCGGCCTCTACGACATGGCCGGAAACGTGGCGGAATGGACATCGACCTCTTATTCCGAATCCGGGCCGAGCCAGATGAGCGACATGAACCCCGACCTGCGCTACAACGCAGCCAAGGAAGACCCGTACGCAATGAAAAAGAAAGTTGTTCGAGGCGGTTCATGGAAAGACGTGGCACAGTTTATCCGTTCGGATATGCGCACCTTCGAATACCAGAACGAAACGCGTTCATACATCGGTTTCCGTTGCGCCCGTACACAAATCGGTTTTTCAAGAGCAAAAGGTAAAAAATAACGAATACACATCACATCATGGGAAAATATAGAAGATATAAAAACAGAGTGGAAATGTATCTCGCCAGCGAAAGAGGAAAGCGAGTGCTGAATTTCTGTTATAGCTGGGGCGCCTCCATCGTTATTATCGGCGCCCTGTTCAAGTTGTTGCACTTACCGTATGGAAACCAGATACTATTTGTGGCCATGACGGTAGAAGCATTGGTATTCTTTATCTCTGCATTTGAAAAGCCATTCAACGAATATCACTGGGAAGAAGTCTTTCCGGTCTTGAAATCGAAGAATCCGCTCGACCGTCCGGATTTTGCCAATACGCCCATGTCCAATCTGGTCAATTCGCCGGAAAACACGACCAACGACGAAGTTTCCGGCAGGCTGGACATCAACTTAGGAGGCAAACAAGCCTCCGGATTAGGCAGTCTCGGCTTGGATGTGAGCGAAGAAGACACGAAAAACCTTTCCGACAGTATCAAGAAGCTGAGCGGTGCAGCCGAACAGATTTCCAAGATGGCGGAACTGACGGAAGCCACCCAGAAGTATCTGGAGCAACTTTCGGGCATGTCCGAGAATATGGAACGTTTCAGCCAGGTGACCCATTCGCTGACCGATGTTTCCGACACACTCTTGAACTCGTATAAGAGCATTACGGACAATTCGGATGGCATCAACCAGAATTCGCGCGGTTACGTGCAGCAGATGGAAATGCTGAACCGCAACATATCGGGCTTGAACACGATCTACGAAATACAGTTGAAGAGCATCAGTTCGCAGATCGAATCGATCGAACATATCAACGGCGGCTTGAGCCGCATCCGCGAAATGTATGACGGCTCCGTGGTCGACAGTTCCGTGTTCCGCAACGAAACGGAAAAGATGACGCGCCAGTTGGCCGAATTGAACCAGGTCTACAGCCGCCTGTTGCAGGCCATGACAGTCAACATGGGGTATCAACAACCTGCACAGCCTCAGCAGCCTGCTTACCAACAGCAGCCCGCACAGCAGCAGAATTACCAACAGCAGGCCTATCAGCAACCGTACGGATATCAGCAGCAGGCTCCGTATACAAACAACCCAATGAAGTAATCGGATATGGCAGGAATAGCAAATAATCCCAATTCGCCCCGTCAGAAGATGATCAACCTGATGTATCTGGTGTTCATCGCCATGATGGCACTCAACGTGTCGTCGGAGGTACTTGACGGTTTCGAACTGGTGGAAGGCAGCTTGCGGACTTCTATCGATAACACTTCGACCCGTAATGAGATCGTTACGGAGGAATTGAAGGCTTATTATCAGACAAATCCCGAAAAAGTACGTGAATGGTACGAAAAGGGGAACAAGGTGAAGCAGGCTTCCGACAGCCTGTACAATTATGTGCAGGATCTGAAAGTGCGTATCGCCCAGATTGCCGACGGCAAAGATGCCGATGTCAATAATATCGATCATAAGGACGACCTCGAAGCGGCTTCCCGCATAATGTTGTCTCCCGTTTCGGGCGAAGGCAAGAAATTGCGCCAGAGCATCGAAAAATACCGGACGCTGATGGGCGAGATGGTGGAAGATTCGGCCAAGACACGCATCATCGAAGCCAGCCTGTCGACGACACCGCCTCACAAGGCCGGTATCAACACCCGCACTTGGGAAGAGGCATTGTTCGAGAATATGCCGGTGGCGGCAGCCGTCACTTTGCTGACGAAATTGCAGAGCGATATCCGCTATGCCGAAGGCGAAGTGTTGTCGAACCTGCTGAGCAGTGTCGACGTACGGGACTACCGTGTGAACCAGATCACGGCTCAGGTGATCCCGGAAAGCCAGATCGTCATGCGGGGCAGCCAGTACAAGGCCAATATCGTCTTATCGGCTGTCGACTCGACGAAACGCCCGACCGTCTATGTGAACGGCAAGGAGTTGCCTTATGATGCAAACGGAATGTTTACGGCTGTAGCCGGTGCGCCGGGCACTTATCCGGTCAAAGGATATATAGAAACGCCGGGGAGCGACGGCAGCGTGATGCGCCGCGAGTTCGAAAGCGAATATTTCGTGACGGAGCCGAGTGCGACGGTAGCGCCGATGCTGATGAACGTGCTGTATGCCGGAATCGCCAACCCGATCCGCATCGCCGTGCCGGGTGTGCCGAGCGGCAACGTGACGGCGACCATGACAAACGGGACATTGGTCCGCAAGGGCGACCAGTGGGAAGCCCGCCCTGCAACGGTCGGGACGGATGCCATCGTTTCCGTCCATGCTAAAATGGCGGATGGCCGCAGTGTAGAGATGGCGAAAACGACTTTCCGCGTGCGTGCCCTGCCCGACCCGATGCCTTTTATCGAATATAAGGACCAGAACGGCAATATGCGCAAGTTTCGTGGCGGCCAGTTCTCCAAACGCAATTTGGTGGAAGCCGACGGTATCCAGGCGGCTATCGACGACGACCTGCTGAACGTCCCGTTCAAGGTGCTGAGTTTCGAGTTGACATTCTACGATTCGATGGGCAACATCATTCCGGAAGTCACGCAAGGCAACCAGTTCTCGCAGCGCCAGAAAGATTATATCCGCCGCCTGGCAAGAGGCAAGCGCTTCTACATCACCCATGTGAAAGTTTTAGGTCCGGACAACAAGGAACGTATCATTCCGACTGTCGAAGTAATCGTCAATTAACATAACATAGGGACGAGGTCTGCCCACGTCCCGTAATGTATAAAAGATATATGAAACGTTTATATTACATAGCAACCCTCGCCTTCGCCCTGTTCGCTGCCTTTCCTATGCAGGCACAGGAAGAGGCTGGCAACGCGCAGCAACAGCAACAGAGACGCCGCGGTCCGGCCTCGAGCCGTGGTGCCCGTGAAGATGATAAGAAAGAGAACGGCATGCCTGAACTGACCGTCCGGGCACAGGATATGAACGAGCGGATGACACAGAATATCGGCAATGCTCGCTGGATGCGTGTCATCTATCGGCAGATAGACCTGACGAAAGAGCAGAATGCCCCTCTATATTACCCGACTCAACCGATGAACGGACAGATGAACCTGTTCTCGATCATCTTCCAGCTCATATGCGAAGGCAAGTTGTCTGCCTATGAATATCTGGACGGTTATGAGGATTTCAGCGATGACCGCAAGCTCGACTTGAAAGTTATGCTGGACCGCTGTCGCATCTTCTACGAAGAGACGCCGGGAAAGAACAACGAACCCGCCGGTTTTGTCGTGAATGAAAGCGACATTCCTTCCGGTGATGTCCGCTCCTATTATATAAAGGAAGCCTGGTATTTCGACCAGAACAACTCCGTATTCGATGTCAAGACATTGGCGGTCTGCCCGATCCTGACGATCGTGGACGATATGGGACAGAATACCATGCCGATGTTCTGGATTCCTTATGAAAACCTGCGTCCTTATATCAATACAGCCTATATCATGACGTCCAACATCAACAACGCCATGACTTTCACGCTCGACGACTATTTCCGTCGCCGGATGTTCCAGGGCGATATCTTCAAGACGCAGAATCTGATGAACCAACCCCTGCAAGCCTACTGTCCGACACCCGATTCGATGAAACGCGAGCAGGAACGTATCGAGAACCAACTGGTCACCTTCGAGAAATCCCTCTATCTGCAACCGGATACAGCCCAGTTGGCAGTTGACACAAAAGGCAAGAAAACCAAAAGTGCAACCGTCGCCGCCCGTGGCAAAAAGACGGAAGCCGTAAAAGAAAGCAAACAGAAAGAGGTTAAAACCAAAGCTCCTAAAGCTCAGAAAAGCGCTCCGGTCCGCAGCGTACGCCGCCGGTAAAGGCTTTGCCTCTACAATATCTAAAACACAAAAGAAGCGTAGATTAGTGATGGCTTGAATGGCATCTGCTAATCTACGCTTCTTTTATATTCCGTCGAAAGGATTACAACTTATGTATCACCTTCATCAACTGGTCTCCCAAGCCGATTGTGTAGCCTTGTGAAACGAATACTACGCGGTTGAAAGTGTCGGCAATGATGAAGATAGGCAGCGTGTTGGCGTTCTGCAACTTCATGGCTGCGGCGATTTCTTTCTGGATCGTCTTGTCGATATCTATACCGTATGTGATGGTGCTTGGCAACTCTCCGAACTCTTTCGGGTCGAAGTTCTGGAAGCCCTTTTCATCTGGGAACAGCAAGACCATGCCACGGCCCCATTCTTCGAGGTCCTTCTTTACGGCGGCGATATCACGCATGGCGTGGTTGGTCGGTTCCTGGCGTGCCCCGAGAACAGCGACAATGTAATAACCGCGTCCGGTAGTAGCCAACAGGCTCGTTTCCTCGCCGTTATCAGCCCGTTTGAACTTGTTTTCGGAATTGAAGTTGCCGATGACTTGTACATCATCCTGGCTCTCGCGCATCTCCAGTTTGATATTGCTTGTCTTGCCCGGTTCTATGTTGAAGAAGGATATTTCGGCCAGCACACTGCCGTTTGCCATGCGCGTTCCGGTGACCAACATATAATGGCCCTCATCCATGGAAAGCGGCTTTTTCAACAAGGCACTCCAAGTATCGCCACCACCCATATCCACATCGCCCGCTTCAAAGTTAAGCGTCTGCAACTTGCCGGTCGGAAGCACTTTCGCGATCGTGAAATGGCTGTAGTATTTCGGGTCTTGCAAAGCCTTGATCGGTTGGTAGGAAGCAACGACTTTGCCTTGCTTGGCAACCGTCTGCTCGGCAGCATCGAAGTCCACATCCACCCAGTTCAGGCCTTTTGCATACTGCACTTTTCTCGCTACCGGTTCGATGCGTGCCGGAATACCCAAACTACGGCATAAGGCGACAAAGAATATGTTACGGGAACCTTTGTCTGCCACACGCGAGTTCCATACGCCCATCGGCATAACCGGTATGCGTTGCGGATTCAGCTTGTCATTGATACTGATATTTTCCTTCACCCAGTCTACTATTAATTGCGGATCCGCCTTGGCTTTCTCCACCCATGCGGGATCGACATTGGCGACGAAGAACTTCCTGTACGGTGTCAGGAATTCGTTTGCCACACGCGGATTGAGGATATATTCGGTGAACAATGAGCTTTGTACAACCTGAACATTGTCCAGATGGTCTATCAATACGGAAGCCGGAGTATCGCGCAAATCCTTAGCGGAGATGACATTCAGCAAATCCATCGCCATCGAGCGTTTGTCGGCCGGAGTAACGCGAAGAAACTTCTCGATCTCACGCCAATTTCCCCGGCTACCAATCATAAAATCGGCTGTTTTCAGCGGGTCGATACCTAATTCTTTGGCAAGTGCTTCCGCTTTCTCTTCCGTATAGAAGGTAGCGACATATTTTCCTCTGATCACATCTTCTTCGTGCAAGCGTTTGGCGTTCGCCTCTTTCTGTTCGTCCGTTACTTCGGCGGCTATGGAACCGTCTACCGGAGGGATAATGTCGAGCGTGACGGTTTCGATGTCACCCGGTTTCTTGTCGAGAGTGATCGTCAGGTCATTATCTTTGCCGAACGACACTTTGCTGTATCCGAACTTGCCGTCTTTGGTCGCCCATGCCAACATATCGCCTTTACCTGCGGAGAGGAAAGTCTTCCCTGCGGCATCTGTTTTCTTATTAGCTACGGAATAGAACTCGGCATAGTTGTATATCTTGAATTCGACATCGGCTCCGGCAACCGGCTGGCCGTTTTCATCCACAACGGTGATCGTCGCTTTGGCTGTCGGGGCATAATTGTCGATCACGTTGATCTCGGTATAACCGTCGGTCACGTCCATGACCTCTTCCGGTCCGTTGTATTTGCCGAATACTTTCGTGTGCATCAACATACCGCGGTAAGCCGGTCCGTTGAACCATCCTAAATTGAGGACCGGCTCAGGTTCGCAAGCTCCGAGGAAATACCATTTCCCGTTTACCCATGCTTCTACCCAAGCATGGTTGTCATCGGTATGCGCCCAACGCGGCGTATAGACCTGGCGGGCCGGTATGCCGACCGACCGGAGAGCAGCCACGGCAAATGTCGATTCTTCGCCGCAACGCCCGTAAGCTGTCTTCACGGAGGCCAACGGAGAACTTGTCCGGGCATCGGAGGGCGTATAGATCACTTTCTCGTGACACCAGTGGTTCACTTCCAGCACGGCCTCATACAAGGACAGGCCTTTCACCCGATCTTTCAGCTCTTCGTAAAAGACCATGCGGCTTTCGTCCAGATTTTCGTTGTTGACACGTACGGGAAGAACAAAATGGCGGAAGATGTCTTCCGGAATGCTGTCTCCCCAAGGCATTTCCACCCGTGCACGAAACGAACTACGGATATTGTCGAGATACAGTTGCCCGTCATAATCCGTGATATCCCCGATCGGCATATAGGCATACAAGAATGTAAGCGCCTCTCTTTCGTCAGGTGTCATCTGCTGGTCAAAGACAGGAAAAAGATTCCCGTTCGGCAGAGCGGCCTGCTTTGCCTGGAAGTCATTTTCAACTTCGGCACGAAATGCATCGTCCGATATGAAATGCTGTTGCTTATTGCACGATATTCCCGCGAAGAGAACGAACAATAGCAAGAATAGATTTGTTTTAATCATAGCGTTAATATTATTTGCACAAATATACGGAATATATTTATTAATAGTGAATACACCTGTCTTTTAAGTGTTAAGCTATTGTGCATATCGTTATTTTTTCTTTACTTTGAAGTGACAAATTTATAGTGTAAACCGTTATTAGCCTATGTTCCACGAATTACAAATTTTCGAGAATCCGGAAGCGATCTTGTTGGTTGCTTCGATTATCTTTTTCTTTAGTATTATTGCCGGCAAAGCCGGTTTCCGCTTCGGCCTTCCCGCCTTGCTCCTCTTTTTAGGTGTCGGAATGCTGTTCGGCAGCGATGGTTTGGGCATTCAATTCAGTAATCCCAGGGCGGCACAGTTTATAGGCATGTTGGCATTGAGTATCATCCTGTTCTCCGGAGGTATGGATACGAAAGTATCCGAGATCAAGCCGATCGCGACGGAAGGTGTTATACTTGCGACAGTAGGCGTCCTGCTGACGACTCTTATAACGGGAGGTTTCATTTATTATGTATTTTTATGGTCTACCGGCTACGAGACTCTCTCGATAGCGGAATCGATGTTGATGGCGGCAGTAATGTCATCTACCGACTCTGCTTCCGTGTTTTCCATTCTAAGGAGCAAGGGCGTTTACCTGAAACAACGCCTACGCCCGACACTGGAACTGGAGAGCGGTAGCAACGACCCGATGGCGTATATGCTGACTTTGCTCATTATCGCTTATATACAAGTCGGAGGAATGAACTTGCAGGAGGCCGTCCTGCAATTGCTTATCCAACTGTCTGTCGGTGCGGTAGCCGGTTTCCTATTGGGCAAGCTGGCTGTTCTGCTGATTAACAAAATCAATATGGACAACGAGTCTTTATATCCGATCTTATTGTTGACGACTGCTTTCTTCACTTTCTCGGCAACCACTTTATGCAAGGGGAACGGCTATTTGGCCGTGTATATCGCCGGATTGGTCGTGGGGAATGCCAAAATCGTACATAAAAAGAGCATGGGGACTTTCTTCGATGGTTTTGCCTGGCTGTGGCAGATCGTCATGTTCCTTACGTTGGGCCTGTTAGTAAACCCGCACGAATTGCTGCCTGTCGCTCCGGTAGGTCTGTTGGTGGGGATATTTATGATACTGATAGCCCGCCCTGCTACGATATTCCTGTGTTTGCTTCCGTTTAAAAGCTTTACGACAAAAGGGAAGTTGTATATCTCATGGGTGGGACTTCGCGGAGCTGTTCCGATCATCTTCGCCACCTATCCCTGGATTGCCGGGGTCGATCATGGAGGCATGATCTTCAATATCGTATTTTTCATCACGATCCTTTCCCTCTTGATACAAGGAACGACTGTAACGCAGGCTGCCAAATGGCTTGGACTTGTCGACGAACCGGAACGAAAAGACGTGTTCGGCATCGAATTGCCGGAAGATATCAAAAGTGCCATGAGTGAAATAGACATCACCCCGGCTGTTCTTTCCCATGGGAACAAGTTGATGCAACTCACCTTGCCCGATCATACCCTTGCCGTTATGGTGAAACGCGACGGGCATTATTTCATTCCGAAAGGCAATACGGAACTAAAAGAAAACGACAAGCTCCTGATGATTTCCGACAACGACGAAGCCCTGTTACAAGCATACGATTCATTAGGAGTAAAAGATTATACGATGAAAAAGAACTGACATAGCCTCGATCAGGGCTGTTCCGGCGCCACAATGGAATCACGCAACACCAACAGTCCTTCTGGGCCCATATTGAAGAGTAAATCCACAATACTCATATTCGGGAGGAATCCGTGCTTGTCCTGAAAAACCTGGTAATAGGGTTTCGGGGAGAAGGACGGATCCTTTCCTTCATGTTTCGGACGGATGATCTCGCGGAAATCGTTCGGAACTTCAGGCCGGTACTCTTCCGTATGGATAATCTTCGGATGCAGGTCGAGCAGGCGACAGATCAACTGGCGCAATTCCTCATTGTAATCGAATAGGAACTCATACTTCTTCTCGTAAAAAGGCACGAAATCCTCTTCATAGTATTCGAAAAACGGACTCATATTATAAGCTGAAACCAAAGCGTTCCAATGCAGGTGGCGCCAGTTTCCGTGATCGGAGATACGGATATCTTTGGTCGGGCACTTCAATGTGTCCGGTTTTACAATGGGAACCGACAGGGCTAACGGGCCATTGGCAGCGGCAATGGTACAACGGTTCCGATAGGTTTGTTTCAGGTAGTTTTCGGCAGTTTCGAGGTATACTTCCGGATATTGGAACAGTTTGCAATATTGCTGGACAGGGCCCAGGTATGTTGTAGAAATATAGACAGGTTGCATCAGTTTACAGGTTTAAAGATTCGTTGTTTGTCACGGCTGAACCAGCAGAACCAGGCATTTCCGATAATACGGTCACGCGGGATAAAACCTAAATGGCGGGAATCGACCGATTCGTCCACATTATCGGAGAGCATCCAGTAATAATCCTGTTGGAAGAAGAAAAACACAGTTTCTCTTCCATCCAAATACAGCTTTCCGTCACGAAAAACAGCCTTTTCTCCCGCTTCGGCTACTATCGCCTCCTTGCAGGCGGTGAGGGCTGCCTCATCCAGGCGATACGCCCGCCCCTTACGGGGAACGACCAGTTTATAAGGGACAGCCTGGCTCCGGATAAAATGAATGTTCATCTCTTCCGTCAGTTCTTCACGCAATTGATATTCTTCGAAGGTTGTCAGGGAAAAAGAGATGCCGAACGTTTCGCTCTTCCAGTTCCGTAGCGGTATATTCAGCTTTTGCAAGGCTTTCCGGAAATCGGCGGCGCCCTTCTGAGTGATGAAGCATGTGTTAAGCGAACGAGGAGAGTGAGGCAACAGTTTTCCATTCACTTCGTATCCGCCGCCGCTCACCAGAATTGTGTCTCCGGGCATACCGATACAACGGCTCAGGAACAATGGGTTGCTCGCCGTATCTTTCAGAAGCGGACTGGTAAACAGCACGACCTTGTTCCGTCCCGGATTTCCTTCAAGCGGCAATTTATTCACCAGAATATAATCGCCCTGATGTAGCGCATCTTCCATTGCATTCGTTGATATCCGGTAAGATTCGATACAGAAACGGCGGGCGGGTATAACAATGAGAAAGGCGATAACGATCGTTACCACCCAGCCCACGTAGGGGCGACCTTCACGGTCGCCCGTCCCGTTCATATTATCATTCACTTTTTCCCTCATAGCAATCAGTTCAGTCAGGATGCACCCAACGGAACATCCGGTTCCAGCGGATACCGCCGTCGAACAGGCTACGATCCTTGTCCAGTGACAACCAGATCATGATCGGCTTGCCTACGATATGGTCTTCCGGCACGAAACCCCAAGAACGGCTGTCGGCGCTGTTGTGGCGATTGTCACCCATCATCCAGTAATAATCGTATTTGAACGTATAGGTCGTTTCCGGCTTGCCGTTGATATAGACCTTGCCATCCTTTACTTCCAGCTTATTATGTTCGTAATTGACGATACAACGTTTATAAAGAGCGATATTGCGTTCCGTCAACGGGATCGTAGCTCCTTTCTTCGGAATCCATAACGGTCCGTAATTGTCACGGTCCCATCCGGTCTGATAGTCTACCGGATAATAAGAATCGGCTCCTACGATATCCGGCTCGATTACCACCTTTTTCACGACCGGAAGTTTTTTTGCTATTTCCAAAGCCTTTTGTGTCAGCGGAAAATGATAAATCGGATTGTATTGCCCGCTTTCATTCGGTTGTATGCCTAAGAATGCCATCGTTTTTGAATTGAAGTTCCCGTCGATCAATACACGATCGGCTTTGCTGACATCCAGCAAACGGAACTGCTCTTCGCTCAACATGGAACCATCTGTCTCGATGAAGTAGTTAAACTGCATTTTTTCAGGGTTCTTGGCAGCAACACCATCAATGTAAACCTGGTTATTACGGATTTCGATCGTATCGCCCGGCATGCCGATACACCGTTTGACATAATTCTCGCGTTTGTCGACAGGGCGGTAGATCACTTCTCCGAAATATGCTTTATCCAACAGGATAGCTTCCCGTCCGTGCTGTTCCACCAAATGGTAATAATCCGGGTTCTGAACCTTCAGCGCGACCGTATCGCCGGCGGGAAAGTTGAACACGACAATATCATTTCGTTTCACATGACCGAAACCTTTCACCCGCTTGTAGTCCCACTCCGGCCAATCCAGATAGGATTTGCTGTCAAAGAACGGCAATGTGTTTTGTACCAGCGGGAAAGCAACCGGCGTGTTCGGCACACGCGGGCCATAGCTAAGTTTGCTGACAAACAGATAGTCGCCCACTAACAAAGACTTTTCCAGGGATGAACTGGGGATCTGGTAGTTCTGGAAAATAAAGATATTGATGAAATAGACGGCAACCAGTGCAAACAGGATGTCATCCACCCATTCCAACACATTGCGTATTTGCGGGTTCTTGGTGCGTTTCCAAGCTCCCCAGGGAATATACTCGGTCAGGAAAATATCGACAAGGACGATCAGGCCCAACAACAACCAGGCATTCTGCATCCAAAGCGTGAAAAGCAGATAAAGAACGGCTGCAATGCTGAATTTAATCCATTGTTTCTTGGAAAACTTCTTCATTTGTTTCTGTTATTAATTAAAATTTAAGCATATCGTCCATTCCGAGAAAACCTTTTTTCCCGGCGGTAAATTCGGCGGCAATAACGGCCCCCAAAGCAAATCCGGCACGGCTCTTCGCGTCGTGCTTGATGCTGATCGTGTCGACATCAGATTCGTATGTGATTTCGTGGATGCCCGGAACTTCTCCTTCGCGAATGGCATGAATAGGAATATCGGTTGCTTTCTCAGCCGTTTCCAAAGTCCAGCGATCTTTACGATCCACGTTTTCAAGGATTCCTTCCGCCAACGTGATAGCGGTTCCGCTGGGAGCATCCAATTTATGGATATGATGGGTTTCCATCATCTTGATATCGTAGGCGGGGAAATTATTCATAATCTTTGCCAAGTATTTGTTGAGGGCGAAGAATATGTTTACACCGATGCTGAAGTTGGATGCGTAAAAGAAAGTTTTCCCCTCTTTTTCGCACATTTCCTTGACCTGCCCTATCTTGTCGAGCCAACCTGTCGTACCGGAAACGACCGGAACATCCGCCGCAAAACATTGCATATAATTGTTGAATGCTGTTGCCGGAGTCGTAAACTCGATCGCGACATCAGCACTTTTGAAATTGTCGGAGTGTATTTCTTCGGGGTTATTGATATCTACGACAGAGACGATCTGATGTCCTCTGCCAAGTGCTATCTGCTCGATAGTCTTTCCCATCTTTCCGTAACCGATAAGTGCAATCTTCATACTTATATATTTTACTTTCAATTTTAAACTTTCATTTTTCAACTGGTAACATGCTGCAAATATAAAGAATAATGCTTAGATTTGGGACATAAATCTCAACTCTGAAAAAAGATGGAACGTTTATTACATTATGTTTGGAAATACAAACTTTACGTAACCACATCATTGGAAACCACAGACGGACGTCCCGTCCAAGTAATCGACCCCGGAATACAGAACACGGATGCTGGTCCCGACTTCTTCAACGCAAAAATAAAAATAGACGGAACGTTATGGGCGGGAAGTGTCGAAATTCATGATAAATCATCCAACTGGAGGCTTCATCATCATGAGGCAAACAAGGCCTATGACAGTGTAATCCTTCATATTACAGGCGTTGACGACTTTCAGCCGGTCCGAACGAACGGAGAACCGATTCCACAAATGATCCTATCTGTTCCGGAAAATATTATCCGCAGTATAGACTGGTTGCTCTATCGGGATGTGCCTCTTCCGTGCCTCGCCCATATAGCCGGAATCGATCCTTTGCACATAGCTTGCTGGATGGAAGCCTTGCTGAGTGAACGATTGGAACGGAAAACACATGATATTTTCCTCCTTTTGGATACGTATCAGGCAGACTGGAATGAAGTTTTTTATATTACTTTAACCCGCAATTTCGGCTTTGGCGTGAATAACGATGCCTTTGAAAGGCTGGCGAAGAGCCTGCCACTCCGTTGCATTCAAAAGCAACGGAGCAGCCATTCACAGATAGAAGCGATGATTTTCGGGCAAGCCGGGATGTTAGTGGAAGAGAATGACGATCATTATTACCGTCTGTTACAACGTGAGTACGATTTTCTCCGCCACAAGTTTGCCCTTTCGCCAATGGAAGATTTCGTGTTTAAGAATCTTCGGACACGGCCTGTCAACTTCCCGTATCTGAAAGTCGCACAGTTAGCCGCACTTTGGGTACAGCACGACACCTTGTTCTCCGCCATCCTTGAAGCCAGGAGTACAGGAGATATCAAAAAGTATTTCAGGATTCCTCCCTCCGATTACTGGGAAACACACTATCATTTCCGGTATGCTTCTCCCCAAAAGGAAAAGACCATAGGTGAAAACGCCCTGAACATCCTGCTGATAAACACGGTCGTCCCGATGTTCTTTGCCTACGGCCTGTACAACAAACGACCCGAATATTGCGAACGTGCTACCCGCCTTTTAGAAAGCATTCCTCCTGAAAAGAACTCCATCGTCTCTACCTTCTGCAACGCCGGTATCGCCGTCCACCATGCCGGCGACAGCCAGGCCTTGATCCAATTAAAACGCGAATATTGTGAAAAGAAGAAATGTTTGTATTGCAGGATCGGGTTCAGGATGTTGAAAACGACAATCGGACAAAAGAGCGTTTAAATGCAAAGATTGATTAATGGCAGAATCTCCTACTAATTTTCACCGGATTTTTCCCTATTTTTGCGCGTGTTTGTCAAATGTATTTGAAATAGACATAAATGGATAATAAATATATACGAAATTCATTCCGCCTGTTGTATGGAATGCTGTTGTTGGCCGTCATTTATTCATGTGCCAACATCGGAAGTCCGAACGGAGGGCCTTATGACGAGACACCGCCTAAATTCGTAAGCAGCACACCGGTCCCGAACCAAATTAATTACACAGGCAAAAAGATCGAAATTCTGTTCGATGAGCTGATCCAGATCGAAAAACCTTCGGAGAATGTGATCATTACTCCACCTCAAATGGAACTGCCGATTATCCGTTCTGCCGGGAAGAAAGCAGTGATCGAACTGAAAGATTCGCTGAAACCCAACACGACCTATACGATCGACTTCACCAATTCCATCTCCGACAATAATGAGAAAAACGTATTCGAGAACTTCTCTTTCGCTTTCTCTACCGGAGACATTATCGACACGCTCGAAGTATCGGGGGTTTTACTGAACGCCGAAAACCTCGAACCGATGCCCGGCATCACGATAGGCCTGCACAACAACCTGGAAGATTCCGCATTTGTAAAGCTCCCTTTCACCCGTACTTCCCGGACGAATGACAAAGGAGAGTTCACGATCCGTAATATCGCACCCGGAAGTTATCACATTTTCGCCCTGAACGATGTGAACCGCGACTATCGGTTCGACCAGCCGGGCGAAGATATCGCTTTCTTAGATTCCGTCATCGTTCCATCTTTCGAACTGACGACCCGGCAAGATACAACCTGGAAGGACAGCCTCACAATCGATACGATCCGGACAGTCGGTTATACCCGTTTCTTCCCGGACAACATCGAACTCCGCCTGTTCAAGGAAAAGTTCGAACGCCAGTATATGGTGAAACCCGAACGTCCGGACGAAAAATACTTCACACTGCGTTTCAACGCAAAACTGGACACCGTCCCTGTGCCTGTTCCTCTCAATTTCACTCCGGAAGACAGCATCTGGTATTTCGTTCAGCAGACGGAAGGCGGCGCGGCCGTTAACTACTGGTTTACTGATTCGACCGTTTGGAAGCAAGACACCTTGCAAGTGCAGGTTTCCTATCCGAAGAGCGACTCACTGAACATCCTGCGCCCGCAAACCGACACGGTCCAGTTGGTATTGCGCCGCCGTCCGGCAGAAAAGAAGAAAAAAAAGAAGGATGAACCCGATCCGATCGTATTCTTAGGAATGCAGATAGATGCTCCCGCCTCGATGGATCTGTTCGACACGATATCCGTCACCTTCAACGAACCGGTATCGGATGTCAACAAAGAGATGTTTTTCCTCGATCAGAAGGTCGACACCATTTGGAACACGGTCGATTTCGACTTCTTCCCCGATTCGACCAACAGCTTGAACTATTTCATCAAACGCCCGTGGAAGTATGGGGAAGAATACCGCATCGAGGTTGATTCTGCCGCTATCCACAGTCTTTACGGGAAATGGAACGCCTTTTTTACCGGTGAGTTCAAGATCAAAAAGGAAGATGAATACGGCCACCTCTATCTCAACATCAACGGTGTGGACACGACTGCTTTCGTCGAATTGCTAAACTCCGGAGATGCACCTGTCCGCAAAGCGAAAGTAAAAAACGGCGGAGTGCTCTTCATGGACTTGAAGCCCGATAAGTATTATGCCCGCATCGTGATCGACACAAACGACAACGGAGTGTGGGATACGGGGAACTATGCCGAAAAGCGGCAACCCGAAGAAGTTTATTATTCTCCCAAGATGTACGAGGTCATGCAGAACTGGCAGGTCGAAGAGACATGGGATGTCAACTCCACTCCGCTTGCCAAGCAGAAACCGCTTGAGATAACGAAGAATAAACCGAAAGAAGCGACCAAGAAGAAAAGGAACTACAAAGATGAAAGTCAACAATCTTCATCAAGGAATAGCAGTGGCGGCAATATCGGAATGCCGTTCTGACATTGTCCGTCTGTGGCTGGCATTTTTACTTTTGCTGCCGGCCGTGTGTGCAAAAGCGCAGGAAATTCCGGTCCGGCATAGGTTCAACCCCGGCGAGGAAGTACAATATGAGTTGTATTTCAAATGGGGACTTTTGATGCCCCGTGCAGGCCAAGCCGTCCTGTCCATCTGCGACGCGGAATACGAAGGCGAACCATCCTGTCACTACCGGCTGGTTTTCCGGACTTCCGGTATTATCGAGAAGGTCTATAAGATGCGGGATACGATCGACTGCCATTTCACCCCCGACATGCTGCTTTTGAGAAGCGAAAAACGGGCAAATGAGAATGACTATTATCTGATAGATGATATCCGTTTCTCCTACGAACAGAAAAAGATACTCGCCCATTCTCATCGTTACACGCCTACCCGTACGAAAATCGACACGATGCTCGTGACGGAAGATCCTTATATGTTCGACATGTTGGGAGCGACGATGTATTTGCGCTCTTTGGACTGGGATAAGATGAAGAGTGGCGAGAGCTTTCCTTTCCAGGTTGCAATCGGGCGTGAATGCGTCAACATCAGCTTCCGTTATACCGGACAGCAGATCGTGGAACGGAACGAGACATTGAAGTACAGGACCCGCCATTTCTATATCGACATCTACGACGATGCCTTTACCCAAAGCAAGGAGGCCGCCGAAATCTGGATCGGTGATGACGAGAATCATATCCCGATCAAGATACGTGCCAAACTGAAAATCGGCGCTGCCGAAGTTTATTACAAATCATCCAAAGGCTTGCGTTATCCGCTCACTTCGCGGGTAGAGATCAGGAAACGTTAATTTCAAACTTTTACAGGCAAGGATATCGTGAAGACGGTTTTCCGGTAAGGTTGTGAAACAACCGACAATTCGCCGCCGTGCATCCGTATGATCTGCCGGGAAAGGCTCAACCCGATGCCGCTACCCGTAGCCTTAGTGGTAAAGAAGGGCACAAAAACATCTTCCGCCAGCTCGGAAGGGATGCCGGGACCGTTGTCTGTCACCCGGATAAGCAATTGATTTTTCTCCGCATCAACATTCATGCATATCTTCCTGTCCTTCTGTCCTTCAAGTGCTTGCATGGCGTTCTTCAGCAGGTTGATCAAAACTTGCGACAAAAGTATCTCGTCTGCACAGACCATTATCTCCGGCCGGGAAAAGACGAGAAAGAAATCAATGTGTTGCCGTTGCATATCCGGCTGGTGCAAGGTCTGTAGGTTTTGTAACAGATGCGTGAGCGAAAATGTCTTAGGATCCGGTTGCTTCAGGTGGGCAAACTCCCGGTATGATTCGGTGAAATGCATCAGGGCTTGCCCCTGGCCTTTGATGGTGTCCAACCCACGTATCGTTTTGCGAATGGTGGTATCGGAGATTTCCCTGCAGCTTTTAGGCCCGTCCTTCGTCCGGAAATAAGAAAGAAGCGTACCGGAAAGGGAGACGACCGGAGCGATGGAATTCATGATTTCGTGTGTCAGGACATGCATCAGTTTATCCCATGATTCATATTCCTTGCGATGCAGCTCGCGATCGAATGCTTTCCGTTTGTTTTCGGTCATCAGCATGTGTATGCGGTTGAAGGCGGCATGCAGGCGGCGCTGTTCACGGCTACCGATGTCCTCAGGGAAGTAGAGCATCGATTCATTGTCCTCGATGGCATCCAGGAAAAGCTGTATCCTCCGGTTCGAAGCATTGAGATAATAGACGAGGAGACCGATCAGCCACGCAGTGATAAAGAGCCCCACGAGCCCCAATATGACCGCCCTCCCCGTCACGATACCGGCCACACTCAGGCTCGCCACCAGCACGATGGCGGACACTTGCAAAAGAATACGTATGTATAGACGGACACTGAACATATCGGCGAGAGCTCAGAGGTTAAAGCGCTTCATCTTATTATACAAAGTCTGCCGGCTCACGCCCAACTGCTCCGCCGCAGCCGTCAGGTTTCCTTCATTCTGGGTGATAGCCGCCAGGATCGCCTGCCGTTCCACCTCTTCCAGATTGGGAACCTCGCTAAAAGAGAGCGCTTTTCCCGGACGGATAAAGAGATCGGAGGCACGGATCACATTCTTTTCCGCCAGTATCACCGCCTTCTCGATCGTATGTTGCAACTCCCGGATATTGCCGGGCCAGTCGTAGTTCGTGAGTTTCTCCAATGCCTGTGGGTGCAGAGTGAGCCCCATCCGCTTGTAAAGGTCCGTATATTTTTTCAGGAAATAATCGACAAACAGAGCGATATCTTCCCGTCGGTTCCGCAAGGGCGGAATTTCGATCTGGATTGTGTTGATGCGGTAAAACAGGTCTTCGCGGAAAAGCGACTGCGCTACCATCTCCGGCAAGTTGCGGTTCGTGGCGGCAATCAGGCGTATGTCGACCGGAATCTTCCGGTTACTTCCGAGACGGGTGATCTCGCGGTTCTGCAAAGCGGCCAGCAGTTTGGCTTGCAATCCTAACGGCAGGTTTCCGATCTCGTCGAGAAACAACGTACTCCCATGTGCCGCCTCGAACTTTCCCGGACGGCTCTCGCGTGCATCCGTAAAAGCACCTCGTTCATGCCCGAACAACTCGCTTTCGAACAGCGACTCGCTGACGGCTCCCATGTCCACGTTGACCATCTCACGACGGCTACGAAGCGAAAGACGATGCATCTCGCGGGCCAGCATCTCTTTGCCCGTACCATTCTCGCCGGTGATCAGGACGTTGGCATCCGTCTTGGCTACTTTCGTCACCACTTTGATCAGTTTCATCATCACGGGAGAATGCCCGATAATCATGGCCGGTTCGCTCACTTTCGGTATCGGGTGCAGCGATTGTCGGGATTTCCGTTCATGCAGGGCGGTGCGTATCTTCTCGATCAAGTTATCATTGTCCCAAGGTTTCAATACAAAATCGGCAGCCCCGCTCTTCAATGCTTTGACTGCCAGTTCGACATCCCCATAGGCCGTCAGCATGATAACAGGCAATCCCGGCACGATCTCCTGTATACGGCGAAGCCAGAAAAGCCCTTCATTACCGGTATTGACACCGGCGGAGAAATTCATATCCAACAGAACCAGATCGACCGCCCGGCTATCCAAGACCGAAAGGATGCTGTTTGGGTTCGAAGCTGTCTCCACCTTTTCGAACTCATCTTCCAGAAGCAGTTCGAGAGAGGTCAGCACGCTTTTGTTGTCATCGACGATCAGGATAGTTCCGGCTTGCATAGGATCTTTTTCCTGTAAAGTTACCCGCTTCCCTGATACCTTGCAAGCAAGTGTCTAAATATTTGACACTTTTGTATGATTATTCCACGACATCTCCACCAAAACCTGGAAATGAATATCTTTTGCTTTTCACGGATCTTATTTTCATTTGCAGAAACTAAAATGTCTGCGGTCGAAACTAAAGTCTCTGCGGTCGAAACCAAAGTGTCTGCGGTCGAAACCAAAGTGTCTGCGGTCGAAACTAAAGTTTCAACCGAGGAAACAAAAGTTTCAACCGATGAAACTAAAGTTCCAGAGAGTGAAACTGTTTGAAACTTTAGTTTCGCGATAATTCTCTGGTAAATTCGGCAGTTCCTTTGATTTTATCTCGTTGCTCTTCTCCTCGCATATGTCAAAAGCCGTGGTTCAGTTCAATATTTCTTTCAAAAAATAGTTGTCTCTTCAGATTATTTTTCATATCTTTCGTTTTTCATACTTAAATAAAGAGAAAAGAATTCAATTTATAAACAAAATGGATATCAATCTTGAGGCAAAATACCTGAAGAAACTTGGGAATGGGGATCATAAAGCTTTCGACATGCTTTATATTCAATACAGCCCAAGACTGAAGCACTTCTTGACCGGCTTCATAAAAAACCAGGATGAAGCGAGCGACATGACTCAGGATATCTTTTACAAAATCTGGACAAATCGGGAAACGATTTCGAAAGTAGATTCTTTTAAAGCCTATCTCTTCCGTATGGCCCGTAACATGATCTATGATTATTACGAACACAGCCTGATCGAAGAAAACTACCAGCAAAAAGAACAAAACAAGCCGGCCTACGGTGATCTGATAGAGGAAGAACTCTACGCCAAAGAACTATCGCTGCTCATTGACATCGCTGTGGAGAAAATGCCGGCTCAACACCGGAACATCTTCATTATGAGTCGGAAAGACGGATTGAGCAACGAAGAAATTGCCCAACGGCTGAACATCAGCAAACGGACGGTAGAAAACCACATGACACAAGCCCTTGCCGAACTTCGGAAAATCGTGTATTCTCTTTTGCTGTTTTTTTTGTAAAAAAAATACATTTCCGACTGTGTGTGCTTTCCCACTTATCCGTCAGCTATCATATAAAGACGAAAAATGGGCAAAAACAATATACATATATTAATAGAGAAATTTTTCGGGAACGACCTGTCTCCGGAAATTCAGAAGAAGTTCCATGCTTGGCTGCTCGACCGAAACTTTCTGGAAGAGAAGGAAAAGGCAATGAGTACTTTATGGGAAAATGAATCAGCCGTGGCGGACGAATCCACTTTCCGGGAATTATCCCGGCTGCATAAGCAGATCGAGACCTCTAACCGGACGCTTCACAAATCCATCGTTTTGTATATCAGGAGAATTGCCGCCATCTTACTTTTGCCGTTGTTAGGAGCTTTCGGAACCTACTATTATCTGACAAAAGTAAATCCGATCGTGGAAGAGGCCCAGTTGAAAGAATGTTTCGTCGCAAATGGAGAACGGAAACAGATAGAACTGCCCGATGGAACGAAAGTTTGGTTAAACTCCGGTTCCTTATTGGTCTATGACAAACAGTTCAGAGGAAAAAAACGTCTCCTGTTCCTCAACGGGGAAGCTCGTTTCCAAGTTGCCAAAGATCCGACAAAACCATTTTTGGTCAAAACCTCCCACATGACAGTCAAAGCACTCGGCACTGTATTCAATCTGAACGCTTATTCAAACCAGGATGTTACGATCGCCACGTTGGAAGAAGGAAAAATCCAAGTCGATCCCTGTTTGAAAAAAGACACGAGCCTGATTTTATTGCCAAACGAGCAAATCATCTATAATCACCGCTTGGAAACACTGGCACTCAACACCGTCGACGCAGGACGTGTGATGCAATGGACCGACGGGTATCTGATATTCCAGACAGCCTCGTTCGACCAGATCGTAAAGACTATCGAACGTAAATTCGACGTAACGATCAATTATGAGACGGAACGTTTCGCCGGCAGAAGTTTTACTATGAAATTCAATCCTGACGAGGGTCTGGAACAGGTTATGGAGGTCATGAAAGAAATGATAAAAGGATTGAACTACAAAATAAAAGACAACAAAGTGTATATAAGCTAAACAAAGAGGAGATACTAATATGAAAAAAAGAACCGGGAAGATGACGCCAATCAGATCTTCCCGGCTTGAAATCGAGCAACACTATTCATTTCTAAGTATCCGGCAGGATAAAAAATCATGCATAGTATTTACTTACATATCTAATTTTACAAAAATATGGAATTAAACCTGAAAACACAACAGAATAAGCTAATTAGTTTATTCCGCGTTTCATTAATGTTTTTTCTTTTCTTTTTCACACAACAGACAGTTGCCAGTAGCCAGTCGTCAATCACGCTGCCTTCCAACAACATCACAATCAAGGAAGCTTTCTCCGAAATAGAGAAACAAACAGGTATGTCGGTCGACTATGACGAGTCGGTCATTAATCTGAATAAACAGATAAACGCCTCTGTCAACAATAAGTCGTTGAATGAAACACTCGCCTTGATCCTGAAAGGGAGCGGATGTACATTCGTAATCCGGAACAATCACATCATCATCTCTGCACAAGCAATTCAACAGCAGCAAAAGCAAGTGACGATTTCCGGTACGGTAAGTGATAATTTAGGCCCGATTGCCGGTGCAAACGTAGTAGAAAAAGGCACAACCAATGGAATCATCACGGATATGGACGGAAACTATACCCTCTCGGTTCCTCAAGGAGCGATTATCCAGTTTTCCTATATCGGCTACATGACCAAAGAGGTTACAGTCGGCAACCAGAAAAGCATCAACGTACAGCTGTCGGAAGATGCGCAAAAACTGGATGAAGTAGTCGTTGTCGGTTACGGTACGGCCAAGAAGAGCGACCTGGCAGGAGCTGTTGTCCGTGCCGATCTGGAGACTTTGCAGGAATCTCCGAATGTCAGTTTAGGATCAGCCTTGCAGGGAACGGTCCCCGGACTGAATGTAGGAGCCGTATCCGAAGCAGGTAAAGATCCGGAAATGTCGATTCGCGGCCGTACGTCTATCAGTGGCGGTAACAGTCCGTTGATCGTATTGGACGGTATCATTTTCCGTGGCAACATGGTCGATATCAATATGAACGACGTAGAATCGATCGATATCCTGAAAGATGCAAGTGCAGCTGCTATCTATGGCTCGGAAGCCAGCAACGGTGTTATTTTGATCACCTCTAAAACAGGTAAAGTGATGAGTAAACCGGTAATTGAATACAGCGGTTCATTCTCTTATCAGGAACCGACCAACAAAGATATGTATCCGGAAGGCCGTGACGGATTTCTTCGCAAAATAGCAGATCGTTATCTGGAAGAAAGCCGCACAGGGGATGACATGCTGCAAATGAATCCGAATTGGGATCCGACATCCCACTTGATGGATCGGAATGCTTTGAACGGATATGAAAACGGAACCGATACTGATTGGTGGGGAATGTTGACAAACAAAACTCCTTACATACAAAATCACAATCTGAGCGTCAGAGGCAAAAGCGAGTTGAGCAGCTATTTCTTCTCTATGGGTTATACGGATCAGAAGAACCTGATCATCAACGATACATACAAACGTTATAACGTACGTGTCAATTTGGACACGAAAATCACAGACTTCCTGAAAGTCGGCGTGCAATCCTTCTTTACGATCAGCGACTACTCCGGCCAGTCTCCTGATCTGGGAACCGTGACAGGCTTACCTCCCATTGTTGCCGTAACAGACGAGAACGGTGATTATATCCGGGAACCTTACAAAAACACATTGAATCCAATGCTGACTATCCAGCAAGACGATGTGAACAAGCGCTATAATCTGTTCGGGAACTTCTACGCCGATATCGATTTTCCATTCCTGAAAGGCTTGAACTATCGTATGAATTTCTCGCAAAACCTGATTGAAAACAAAATCTACAATTTCAACAAATGGGGAGCGAACTTCACGGGTTCCGGTTCAAAGGAAAACAACAGCCAATACAACTATACGGTCGACAATATATTGTCTTACAAAAATACATTCGGGAAACACGCTATTAATGCCACTTTCGTTTACGGTATCGAAAAGAGACAGTACGAAATGACAAAAGCAGGGGCAACCAACTTCTCCAATGACATTTTAGGCTTCAACAAACTGGATGCAGGACAAGCCGACTTACAGACAGCGACATCCGGAGCTTGGGAGGAATCGAGTTTGTATACCATGCTGCGTGCCATTTATACGTATAATGACAAGTATATCCTGACAGGAACCGTTCGCCGCGACGGATTCTCTGGGTTCGGTAAAAACCATAAGTTCGGAGTTTTTCCTTCTGCCGCTTTGGCTTGGCGCATCAGCGAAGAAGATTTCTTTAAAAACAACATCAACTGGATGGAGAATTTGAAGTTGCGTTTGTCTTACGGACAAAACGGTAACCGTACGGTCGGTCGCTATCAGACATTAGCACAGATGGGAGCTCAAACCGGATATCTGTTTGGAGATGGTTCCAGCGCAGAACAAATGCAATGGATCAAATCTCTTGCCAATGCAGATCTGCAATGGGAGACGACCAACACATTCAACATCGGTTTTGATTTCGGTGCCTTAAACGGACGTATCTTCGGTAATATAGAATATTACCTATCGCAGACAAATAATCTGTTGTATGACATCGACATACCGAGAATCAATGGATTAGACAAAATATCATCGAACATCGGTAAAATGAGGAATCGTGGTTTTGAAATGTCCGTAACAGGTGTGCCTATCGAGACAAAAGATTTTAGCTGGGATATTACTTTCAATTTTTCCCGCAACCGAAATAAGGTTGTCAGCATTTTAGGCATCGACGCCGATGGAGACGGAAAAGAAGACGACCTGGTAACCAATAAGATCTTTATCAATCATCCTTACGGAGTTTGTTATGATTACAACATCATCGGAATGTGGCAAATTGCAGATAAACAAGCCGGTTTGATCCCTGATGGTTTCGAATACGGTACGTATAAGGTACAGGATGTGAATAATGATGGAAAATATACAGCAGATCAAGACCGCATAATCCTTGGATATACAGATCCGGCATACCGTTTCAGTATCCAAAACTCATTCCGTTATAAAAATTGGGAGTTAAAGTTCTTGATTAACTCGATCCAAGGCGGCAAGAACTATTATTACGGACAGCCGGGCAGCAGCTTGCCTAACCCGGATAACATCTATCAAAATAATCTGTTTAACTTTGATTACTGGACACCGGAAAACCCGAATGCCCGCTATCGCCAGTTAGGCTATTACACGCAAGCATTGGGAGGTTCCGGATTTTCTCCGTATGTACAACGCAGCTTCGTCCGTCTGCAGGATGTAACAATTTCTTACAACGTGCCGTCTGCATTCCTGAACAAGTTCAAAGTAAACCGGCTCAAACTGTATGTAACAGGAAAGAACCTGCTTACCTTTACTGATTGGGACGGTTGGGATCCGGAAACCGGTACAGGCTTGGTTTCCAATCAATATCCGGTCATGAGAAGTTATTCCGTAGGTCTTAATCTTGAATTTTAATAACGAATGAACATGAAATCAATTAAATACGGCATTGCGGTTTTAGCAGCATTGGCCACCTTATCATCTTGTAACGAAAACGATTTTCTGAAAGAGGAACCGAAAGATTTTTACTCTCCGGAAAACTCGATGGAAACAAGCGCTCATTTCCAGTCTTCCTTGAATTATCTGTATAACCGGATAAGATACCAACAATGGGAATTAGATCCCGATACACGTTTTGCATTCCACTATGCAACAGATTTCGCATTCAATGCCACAGACTATTACAAGGCAGCCAAATTGAATGATTATAAAAATGTAATGGTTCCGACATTCAACGTTCCGGCGAATGTATGGAAACAAGTCTATATCGTCATTTCGAATGCGAATGTAATACTGAGCCGCCTTCCGAACGCCGGCTCAGTCCCTGAAGAGGAGGCTAAAGTTATCCGTGGCGAAGCGCTATTCTTCAGAGGATTCTCATATCGAATGCTTGCGAATCTGTTTGGAGGAGTTCCTCTGATTCTTGAAGAAGTTCCAGCTCCTCGCCGGGATTATGTCAGAGCTTCCAGAGAAGAAGTGTATGAACAAATCAGAAAAGACCTGGAAGAAGCCGTCACATTATTACCGGATATTGATGCTGTAAAAGACGGAAAAATCAGCAAACAAGTAGCCCAACACTTGCTTTCCGAAATTTACATTTGCCTTAATAGAAATGACGAAGCGATTCAAACGGCAACAGCCGTCATAAACCACCCGGCAATGGCTCTGATGACAAACCGCTTCGGTTCGAGGGCTAATGAGGAAGGAGACGTATACTGGGATCTGTTCCGATTGAACAATCAGAACCGTAGCAGCGGAAATAAGGAAAGTTTATGGGTTTTACAATATGATTACCTGAACGCAGGCTCAAAAACAGCCTATAACATGCCTTGGGCTATCATTCCTTACTACCAGAACATACAGATTACGGCTAAAAACGAGGCCGGAGCCGATGTGAAAACAACAGCTTTTATGGGAGTAACAGATGCGAAAGGCGGACGTGGAGTTGGCTGGATACAACCGACGAGCTATTTCTTCAATACTTTGTGGTCCAAAGGTTCGGATCAGGACATTCGAAACTCGAAGTTCAATATAATAAGAGATCTACAAATCGATAATCCGGCATCTCCCGCTTTTGGGCAATGGATGGTAAAAGACGGCTACTATAAACAAGTCGATTCTATACGGCAATGGTTCCCGTTAATAACCAAATTCTCCCGGGTCGGAAATTTTCCTGAAGAATTATATCAGGTAGATGCAACCGGTAATCCTTTGATGACTCCATTTGGGGAACATCTTCTGATCAATAGTGCCAACAGCAACTACAAAGACGAATATATGTTCCGTTTGGCAGAAACCTACCTTCTCCGAGCTGAAGCCTATATAAGAAAAGGGGATTTGGCTAATGCTGCGGCAGATATCAATACGATCCGGGCAAGGGCGAATGCCAATCCGATTCAACCGTCCGATGTGGACATAGACTTCCTGCTTGATGAACGTATGCGCGAACTATACGGTGAAGAATTGCGAATGCTTACACTGTGCCGTATGGGTAAACTGGCAGAGAGAAACCGCAAGTATAACCCTAAAACAGGCTTGACAATCGAGGATTATCATAATCTATGGCCTATTCCCTACTCTGAGATCGAACGAAATGTATATGCTACGCTCGAACAGAATCCGGGATATTAATTCATTCTAAATCGGTTAAGTGTCCGGATGAATTGCATATCTTTGCATCCGGACACTTTTTTTGTATAATCCTAAAAATACCATGTATATGCGCATTATCACTTATCTGATTTCACTATTGTTGCTGGTTGCGTGTGCGAAAACATCGCAAAAAGAACCGCTTGCCTTATGGTACGACGAACCGGCCCGGAACTGGGACGAGGCCCTACCCGTCGGTAACGGGCGAAGTGGAGCGATGGTTTTCGGAGGAATCGCCAAAGAGCAACTCCAACTGAACGAAAACACATTATACAGCGGGGAACCGTCGGTCGTTTTCAAAGACGTAAAAATCACGCCGGAAATGTTCGACAAAGCAGTCGGGCTGATGAAAGCCGGAAAATATACGGAAGTTTCCGACCTGGTCTGTAAGAACTGGCTCGGACGCCTGCACCAGTATTACCAGCCATTCGGGGACTTGCATATCCAAAACAACAAACAAGGAGAGGCCGAGCAATATAAACGTACACTGAATATCTCGGATGCCATCGCCACAACCATCTACCAACAGGACGGAACGTATTACGAGCGGGAAGTGTTTGCCTCCCATCCGGATGACGTGATCGTCGTACGGCTGAAAAGCAACACTCCGGACGGTATCGACATCTCACTCGATTTCACTTCTCCACACCCCACAGCCTTGCAAAAAGGGACAGAAGACCGTCTGATCCTTCACGGACAGGCTCCCGGTTATGTGGAACGGCGTACATTCAAGCAAATCGAACAATGGGGCGACCAGTACAAACATCCCGAACTCTACGATGCAAACGGCAAACGCAAGTTTGACAAGCGGATACTTTACGGCGACGAGATCGACGGGAAAGGAATGTTCTTCGAAGCCCAGTTGAAACCGGTTCTTCCTAAAGACGGAAAATGTGAGATCACTGACTCCGGTATCCATGTATACGACACGGATGAAGTCTATTTCGTACTCAGTATGGCAACCAGCTTCAATGGTTTCGACAAGAGTCCGAGCCGGGAAGGTATCGATCCTTCGGCCAAAGCCGCCGGTATCTTGGATAAAGCTCTGTCTTATGACTATCAGACACTGAAACAACGCCATACAGAGGACTACCATTCCCTGTTTGACCGCGTCGATTTCAAACTGTTTTCCTCCCCCGAACAAAAAGCGATGCCGACCGACAAACGGCTCGAACAATTCGCCCAGACAGCCGATCCTGACCTGGCAGCCCTCCTGTTCCAATTCGGCCGCTACCTGATGATCAGCGGGTCGCGCCCCGGCGGACAACCACTGAACCTGCAAGGGATGTGGAACAAAGATACGATCCCGGCCTGGAATTGCGGTTACACGATCAACATCAACACGGAGATGAACTACTGGCCTGCCGAGCTGACAAACCTGTCGGAATGCCAGCAACCTCTGTTCCGGATGATCGGGGAACTGGCAGTATCCGGAGCTGAAACAGCCCGTAACATGTACAACCGCCGGGGTTGGGTGGCCCATCATAACACTTCTATCTGGCGGGAATCCCTGCCGAACGACAATGTGCCGACAGCCTCTTTCTGGCCGATGGTGCAGGGCTGGCTATGCAGCCATTTATGGGAGCACTACCAATTCACACAAGACGAAGCATTCCTCAAAAATGAAGCCTATCCCCTGATGAAAGGAGCCGCCGAGTTCTTTGCCGACTGGCTGATAGAAGACGGAAACGGGCATTTGGTGACTCCTGTCGGTGTCTCTCCGGAAAATAGTTTCGTTACAGACGACGGGCAAACGGCCGCTATGAGCATGGGACCGACGATGGACATGGCAATCATCCGTGAAACTTTTACCCGCACGATCGAAGCTTCGGAAATGTTCAATCTGGACGAACCATTACGCAATGAATTGAAAGATAAATTAGCACGTTTGCTACCCTATCAAATCGGAGAACGCGGGCAGTTGCAGGAATGGATGTATGACTTCAAGGAACGGGAACCTCAACATCGCCATTTCTCCCACCTGTACGGTTTCCATCCGAGCGATCAGATCACACCGGACAAAACGCCGGAGTTGTTCAATGCAGTCCGCAAAACGCTCGAACTGCGGGGCGACCTGGCTTCCGGATGGTCGATGGGCTGGAAAATCAACTGTTGGGCGCGTCTGTTGGACGGTAATCATGCTTACAAGATCATCGCCAACTTGTTCAATCCTGTCGGATTCGGAAACAGTGCTCATAAAGGAGGAGGGCTCTTCCGGAACTTACTGTGTGCACACCCACCTTTCCAGATCGACGGCAATTTCGGCTATACGGCAGGTGTCGTTGAAATGTTATTGCAAAGCCATGCCGGATACATTCATCTGTTGCCTGCTTTGCCCGACGTATGGGTAGAGGGTGCTGTTTCCGGCTTGAAAGCCCGGGGAAACTTCGAAATCGCCATGAATTGGAAAGAAGGAAAATTGACGGAGGCCAATATCCGTTCGCTGTCAGGAAAAAGCTGCACGCTTCGTGCCGGGCAAGCTTTCACAGTTAAATCGGACGGTAAAGCCATAGCTACATCCATTCCGGTCCGGTCAAACGGTAAAGAATATTTCCAAGCGACATTCGACACGCAAAAAGATGGAACTTATCTAATCACACAATAAACACGGAGAAATGAAACAAGCACTATCTTTGATCGGAGTTTCCTTTTTATCTGTTGTCAGTTCACTGGCAGCAGATAAAAAGCCCAATATCATCCTGATTCTTGCCGACGACATGCGGGCTTCAGGAATGAACTTTTTAGAAAAAGAACAAGTCCAAACGCCCTACCTGGATAAGTTGGCAGAAGAAAGTACAGTCTTCACCAACGCCCACATCATGGGTGGCACATCCGGAGCCGTCAGTATGCCAAGCCGAGCCATGCTAATGACCGGGAAATATCTTTATAACCTCGAAAAACAGGGAGCAACAATCCCGAATTCGCACACAATGATAGGTGAAACCCTCCAGGAAGCCGGCTACAATACTTTCCATACCGGTAAATGGCACAGTAGCCATGAAGCCTTGAACCGTTGCTTCAAAGACGGGAAAGCGATCTTTTTCGGAGGCATGTGGGATCATTGGAATGTCCCTTTGTACGATTATCACGCAGATATGAATTACGGAAAACGCCGCCCGGTCATCCGTAATCAGGCAAAATCGAACAAGGTCGAATATGAGAAAGGAGAGTATATATATTCGGGAAAGCATTCCGTAGATATTTTCACCCATGAAGCCGTCGAATATATTCAACAACAAAAAGATAAAAACCAGCCGTTCTTCCTGTCGGTAGCCTATATGTCTCCTCATGACCCTCGGAGCATGCCGGATGAATATATGCAACTTTACGACCAAAGCCTAATACAACTTCCGCCCAATTTTATGGAAAAGCACCCGTTCGATAACGGAGAATTGGAAATACGTGACGAGGTATTGGCTGCCATTCCCCGCCGTCCGGATGAGATTAAAAAGCATATCAGGGAATACTATGCCATGGTCTCCCATGTGGACAAACGCGTAGGCGACATTATACAAACTCTGAAAGATAACGGGTTATACGAAAACACAATCATCATATTTGCAGGAGATAACGGGTTGGCAGTCGGACAACACGGTCTGATGGGGAAACAGAACGTATACGAACATAGTGTCGGAGTCCCTTTGATGATCAAAGCTGCAGCACAGCATACCGGTAAAAAGACTGCAGACCTATGCTACTTGATAGACGTATTCCCAACCCTTTGCGACATGCTCCAACTGCCTGTTCCCCAATCGGTAGACGGCGTCAGTCTACTCCCCTCCTTAGACGGGAAAGGACCTGTCCGTGACTACCTCTATTACAGCTATATGGATAATCAACGCAGCATTTCCGATGGAACCTGGAAACTGATCGAATATCATGTGAATGGGAAACGCACGACCCAGTTATTCAATCTGAAAAACGATCCTTGGGAAATGAACGATCTCAGCGGACAAAAGAAATACAGAAAAACAATCCTGCATCTTCGCGAAAAGATGACCGAAAAGCAGAAGAGGACAAATGACACATCTGTTTTCTGGAATAATTTCAGTTATTAATTATGTTTTCGCGCACACTCCATGCTTATTTAAAAATAAACTTCTACTTTTGTGGTCTGAACACATTATAAACCATAGATATGGATAAGAAAGTAATAACCTTTGGAGAAATCATGCTTAGACTGGCCACTCCAGACTATCTCCGTTTTTGTCAGAGTGATAAATTGAATGCCACCTTTGGTGGCGGTGAAGCAAACGTTGCGGTATCACTGGCTAACTATGGTATTGCTACCGAGTTTGTAACCCGTTTGCCTAAAAACGACATTGCGCGTGCTTGCGTAATGGACTTGCGTAAATATGGTGTAGGGACTTCTCACATTGTTTACGGTGGCGATCGCTTGGGTATCTATTTTCTGGAAACAGGTGCTGTAGCCCGTGCCAGTAAAGTTGTCTACGACCGCGCTCATTCGGCTATCTCAGAAATCCAGCCGGGAATGGTCAACTGGGAAGAAGTATTCAAAGATGCTTCTTGGTTCCACTGGACAGGCATTACACCGGCTATTTCACAAGGTGCGGCAGATGCTTGCCTCGAAGCCATCCAAGTGGCAAACCGTATGGGTATCCCTGTTTCATGCGACCTTAATTACCGTAAGAATCTGTGGAAATATGGTAAAACAGCCTCAGAAGTGATGCCGGAACTGGTTGCCGGTTGCGATGTAATCTTAGGTAACGAAGAAGATGCGGAAAAGGTATTCGGTATCAAACCGGAAGGTTTCGACGTGACAGCTACGAACGGCGAAGTGAATGCTGCCGAATTCGAATCCGTATGTACACAGCTGATGGCAAAATTCCCGCGTGCAAAGAAAGTGATCATCACATTGCGTGGTGCCATCAATGCCAACCACAATACGTGGGGCGGCGTTCTTTATGCCGACGGTAAACTGTACCAGTCTCGTCGTTACGATATTACGCATATCGTTGACCGTGTTGGCGGCGGCGACTCTTTCATGGGAGGTTTGATCTACGGCCTGCTGACTTATACGACAGACGACCAGAAAGCGCTCGATTTCGCTGTTGCAGCTTCTTGCCTGAAACACACGATCTACGGTGACTTCAACCAGGTGACAGTCGAAGAAGTTGAAAAACTGATGAGTGGCGACGCATCCGGACGAGTGTCGAGATAATTGACCATTCAAGCATAATTCATAAATCATAATTCATAAATCTTATCATGGCAAGATTCAATAAAATGCAGGTACTCGACGCGATCGTCAGCACAGGAATGGTACCTGTATACTACAATAAAGATGTAGAAATCGCCAAACAGGTAGTCAAAGCCTGCTACGAAGGCGGTGTCCGTGCATTCGAATTCACCAATCGCGGTGACTTTGCCCACGAAGTATTTGCCGAACTGATCAAGTTCGCCACAAAAGAATGTCCCGAACTGGTATTAGGCGTCGGCTCTATCGTAGATGCCGGAACAGCTTCCCTGTATTTGCAATTGGGTGCGAACTTCATCGTCGGCCCGTTGTTCAACCCGGAGATTGCGAAGGTTTGCAACCGTCGCTTAGTTCCGTATACACCAGGTTGCGGTTCCGTTTCGGAAATCGGTTTCGCCCAGGAAGTAGGTTGCGACCTGTGCAAGATTTTCCCTGCCGGAAACGTTGGCGGACCTTCATTCGTGAAGAACATCAAAGCTCCGATGCCTTGGTCCATGATCATGGCTACAGGTGCCGTAGAGCCGACGGAAGAGAACCTGGCTGCTTGGTTCAAGGCAGGTGTGACTTGCGTAGGCATGGGCTCCAAACTGTTCCCGAAAGAAATGATTGCAGCCGGCAATTGGGAGGCAATCTCCACACTTTGTCGTGATGCACTGGCTGTCATCAAAAAATATCGTTAAATGATTTATGAATTATGATTTATGCACCGATGATAAATCATAATTCATAATTCATAAATCTATAAATCATAAATCTAAAATCATAAATCATGAAATCCTTTCTCGATTCCAATTTCCTGCTCCAGTCCGAGACAGCTCAAAAGCTGTATCACGAACATGCAGCCAAAATGCCAATCATCGATTACCACTGTCACCTGATCCCGCAACAGATAGCCGACAACTACCAGTTTGCCGACCTGACGGAAATATGGTTGGGTGGCGACCATTATAAATGGCGTGCAATGCGTGCCAACGGCGTGCCCGAAGAATATATCACGGGAGACAAACCGGCGTACGAGAAATTTGAAAAATGGGCCGAAACCATGCAGTATGCCATGCGCAACCCGCTATATCATTGGACCCATCTTGAACTGAGCCGTATCTTCGGCATAGACAAGGTGTTAAATCCATCTACCGCCCGCGAAATATACGACGAATGTACTGCCAAATTGCAAACCCCCGAATTCCGCGCCCAAGCAATCATGGAGCGCATGAATGTGGAAGTCGTATGTACGACCGACGATCCGATCGATGATTTGAAGTATCACACCCAGATCCGCCAAAGCGCCCTGAAGACCAAAGTCCTTCCTGCCTGGCGTCCGGACAAGGCTATGGCCATCGAGAATGTCGATACATATAATGAATATCTGACCAAGTTGGAAGCTGCTGCCGACATGTCGATCCTCAACTTCAAGAACTTGATCGACGCTTTGCAGAAACGCCATGACTTCTTCGCATCACAAGGTTGCAGCCTGTCCGACCACGGTCTGACCACTTTCTATGCAGAACCTTACACAGATGCGGAAATCGAAGCAATCTTCCTGAAGGCACGTATGAAGAAAGAACTGACAGCCGAGGAGATCGACAAATTCCGTTCTGCCATGTTGTACGAATTTGCAGTCATGGATGCCAAGAGCAACTGGGTACAACAGTTCCACTATGGTGCAACCCGCAACAACAACGCCCGTATGTTCAAGAAGTTAGGTCCTGACACCGGCTACGATGCAATTGGAGATGCTGAAGTCGCTACTCCATTGGCCCGCTTCCTGAGCCGTTTGGACGAAGAAGGCGTACTGGCTAAATCCATCTTCTACAACTTGAACCCGCGCGACAACGAACTGCTGATGACAACGATCTACAGCTTCAACGACGGTACGGTTCCGGGCAAGATGCAGTATGGTTCCGGTTGGTGGTTCCTGGATCAGATTCACGGGATGGAAAAACAGATGAACGCATTGTCCGACTTAGGGTTGCTGAGCCGTTTCGTTGGAATGCTGACAGACTCCCGCAGTTTCCTGTCCTACCCGCGTCACGAGTACTTCCGTCGTATCCTGTGTAACATCCTGGGTCGTGAAGTGGAAGACGGTCTACTTCCGGCATCCGAACTGCCGTTCATCGGCAAGATGGTCGAAGACATCAGCTACAATAACGCAAAAGGATATTTCGGATTCTAAGAAATCCTTTCTTGAGAAAAACGGACTGTGTCAATTTCCTATTGACACAGTCCGTTTCTTTATTTATAATACAACTATTTCAACCTACTTTCTTTTTGCCTTGGCTACTGCCTCTTTGGCCTTTTGAGCTTCGCGACGGGCTTTTTCTTTGGCTTTCAGCTTTTCTTTGTATTCGCGTTCCTTCTGCTTACGTTCTTTTTCCTTTTGTTTCAAGCGTTCCTTGTACTCGCGTTCTTTCTGCTTGCGCAATTCTTCACGGGCTTTTAGTTTGGCCTTACGGTCGGTTTCAACTTGTTGCAGTTTGGCTTTACGGTCGCGTTCAAGCTGTTTTTCGCGTTCGGCTTTCGCTTTCAGCAAGGCTTCTTCTTCAGCTTTTTGCTTCTTCAGAAGTTCCTCGTTTTCTTTTGCCTTCTTTTCCTGCAATTCCTTCTCGGCTTTCTGTTGAGCTTCAAAAGCTTTACGGGCTTCTTCCTTACGGGCTTCCTCTTCGGCGGCTTCGCGTTTGCGAAGTTCTTCGATCTCTTTCAACGTGAGTTCCTTCGGTTGTTCGACAGGAGCGACAACGGTGGAAACAGTGTCGGACGATGCCGAAGCTACTGTATCTTTTGCAGCCGGCTGTACGGAAACGGTATCTGCATCTACCGGAAGGAGCGTTTCTGTTTTGCTGACAGTCGTCGTGTCGACCGACGGAAGTTCAACCTGAACCGTATCTTTTACGGTAGGCGATACAATAACTTCTTCTACAGCCTGCTGCTGGTGTTGTTCTTCCGGACGGACGGTCTTCTTGACAGGCTCCGGCTTTTCTTCCGGAATGTTTTCAGAATCCTGCGCTTCGGCCTCTTCGGCTTTTGCCTCTTCTTCTTTGATCTGTTCGGCAGTCATACGTGCTTTCCAACGGGTTGCCAGTTCCGGAGCAGCCTCACCGAAGTTTTCCTGGAAAAATTCGACATATTCTTCAAGAGTTTTTCCTCGCATCAACGTTTCATAGTTGTCGTCGGAGATCGGAAGAATGGCCACGTTCTTATCCAGTGCGGTTGCATAACCGTCCGCTCCGTAGATCATCTTATAATAATGTAGGATTTCATCCAGATTGAAGAAACCGTGGATCGTCAATATGCTCATCGGACCAGCCTCTTCGAAGCTCAAGTCGAACTCTTTCACCATAAAGTTGGCAAAGTTATAGGCGGCAACGGCAAAAAGCAACTGGTTGCGGTCCAATGTCCCGGCGGGGAACATCAACAGCATCCGGTAAGACGTGTTGGGTTCAGCCGTAAAGACACGTGCCGAATCGGCTGCCGAAAGCGTACCGTCGTCACCGACACCGAAACGCAGATTCCAGCTCATTCCCCTGATGCCACCCTGAACCATCATACGCCCGCGCAGGACACCTTTCAGCATTTCACCCGCCAGTTCCGTCACATCAGCCGTCGGATATTTCTCAACCAATGCTTTCAAAGCATTCTTGAAACCTTCGGCATCTCCGGCCTGCACATATGTCAGCGCTTCAAGAAACATAAACTTAGGCAGCAGGTCCGCCAACGGATATTTGGCACTGACATCACGGTAATTACGACGGACGGTGATCGTATCTTCCGCCAAATAACTTGCGTAGGTAGCCTGATAGATCGAATCCTGCACCTTGTCCATCATCCGGATATTATATTCATAATTCGGATCGGCTATCGCAATTGCATAATCCGATTCCGGGAAAGTCGTGGTCAACTTATTCTTATAAACAGCAGCAAGCGTCTGATTCCCTGAACGAAGAGCCATCAGGTAGACCTGATAATAGCTTTCCAAAAGGTGATTGTGCTTCGGGAAACGGCGTTCCAATTCCTCAAAGGCTTCGGTCGCCAACGGGATGTCTTCGAGCTTGTCCTTATAGATCATAGCCATGTTATAAAGTCCATCCTCTATGATAATATTGGAAGCTTCAATATCTTCGGGTGTCAACGGAAGTTGCTGAATGTAATACTCGCGTGTTTTCGGATCGTCGGAAGCGACAGGTTCCAGACCGGCTTCGAGCGAATCTGCAGCCATACCGTTCGGTTCGCCGACTTCGCCTTCGGTTACACTTTCATTCTCGTCCGCCATATTCTCATTGAAAGTAGACATTTCTTTCTTGCGGCGACGCCAGTTATCTTCCAACGTTCGCCGTCCCCACTTACGCTGGAAAGCGGCCTTTCCCTGCGATACGGCTTGCGGGTTATAAAAATAGAAACCAGCTCCGCCGGATGTCGTCGGCAATGTGATGCCGCCCGTCTCTGTTCCCGGACGGTCGATACCGGTTCCTTTAGCCTCCTGTTCCGCCAGATAGGCCTCTTTCTCGGCAAGTTCCTTGGCCTCCTTTTCTTCTTTCTTCACCTTCTCGATAATCTTATCGATCACGGCCAGCCGTTCCGCTTCCGGCATTTTGGCAAGGGTTTGCAAACTATCCTGCAAATGAACCGCCTCCACATGCACGACCAACTCATCCAGGATAGCGGACAGTTTGGAGACACGTTCATAGTCTTTATATTCTTTCTGGATACCGGACAAAGCACCGCTGAAGTTCGGTTGAGCCTTGACATAGTCGCGCTTCTGGAAATAAAGATCGCCCAGCTTGATCTGGCAGATTGCCTTGTCCAAGCCGTTCTGGGTGCTTTTCTCCACGCCCAGCTCATAGTTTTTGATGGCATTGACTGTATCTTCACGGCTCATATAGACGTTGCCCAACGCATAATAGACCTGGTCGAGCAAATCTTTGTTCTTTTCGTTTTTCGCCATCCGGTGCAACATCTTGATCACTTTCTGGTAATTGCCGCCGGTAAATACTTCGGTCTGCCGGATACGGGCGGCAAACTCCAGTTCGTATGGAGGATTGGCCTTGATCACCTGCCCGAACATCTGGTAGGCAAGCCCGTTCTGATCCTGTTCGGCATAAATCTGTCCCAACAGGTACTTCATCCGGGTACGCTGGCGCCGGTTCTTCTCTGCCTTGATTGCCGTCTTGAAGTAAGAGACCGCTTCTTCATATTGCTTATTCTTCACCAAATAGTCGGCATATACCGTTGCGTACTGGTTCAGGTTCTTACGGGGAATACCGTTCGTATTCAGTTTCCCCAAGATATCTTCCGCTTCATAAAACCATCCCATTTCAGAATAGCAACGAGCCTGCCAGAGACGGGCTTCGCAAGCCACTTCTTCATCATGGGCATAATGACGGGCTATGTAGGAGAAGGTGGCTGATGCCTGCAAGAAATCGGCGTTATAGAACTGCGCCTGCCCCATCATCAACCAGCACTTTTTGAGGAACGGATTGTATTCTTCCTGTTCCTGCCAGGCGCGTTGCTTGGGGTCGTTGCGCCATCCCGGTTTCTTAGGCGGCTTTGCCTTGATGGAGTGAAGTTTGATCGCTTTATTGCTTTTCTCGATCGCCCGGTCGAAAGGGCCTCCTGTTTCAGCCTTGTCTTTGGGTTGCGCACTGACCGGATACATCAGGATCATGTCGGAATAACTTTCCTTATAGCCGTTCTGCATGGAAAGCAACGCTTCGTCAAACGATGTCTTTCCGTTGAAATAGATATTATAGCGGGAATTAAAAGCGTGATAGAAGCGGCTTGCCTTGGTGTTCTTTTTCGTACTACATGACCAAAACAAAGAGACAATCAATAATGCAATTATATAGTAGAAACCTTTCTTCATTGAGAATAATATGCCAATGTGTTAATGAGCCAATACGCCAATGTGTTAATGGGCATACCAACACATTATTTCTAACGTTTACCAAGGGCTTTTATTGCCTTGACTACTAAAAAGAAAAGGACAAGGACAAGAATGATAAACGCTCCGGAAGGTACATTCAGGAAATAAGAAAGAACGAGCCCGGCCACACATCCCAAGAAACCGATGGCAATACTTCCGAAAATGATCTTTTTGAAGTCTGACGTAAAAAGATTTACAGTGATCTGAGGCAATGTCAGCAAACTCATTAGAAGCATGATCCCGACCAGACGGATCGAAAGGACAATCGTCACGGCAATAAAGAACATCATCACATATTCAATCCACTTGACCGGCAATCCTTGCGTCACGGCAAAATCCCTGTCGAACGCCACATAAACGATCTCCCGCAGGAAAAGTCCAAAAAGGGCGATCAGCAACAACGACAAAACGGCAATCCAGATAATATCTCCCGTCGAAACGGTCAGAATATTTCCAAAGAGGTAAGCAGAAAGATTCGGTGCATATCCGGGTGTGAGGAAAATGAAAATGACACCCAGTGCCATCCCTAACGACCATATCCCGGCAATAGCAGAGTCTTCACGCACATTCTGTGTCTTGCTTGCCCACTCCACCCCAAATGCGGAGAGTACGGAAAACAGCATAGCCATCAGGATCGGATTCATCCCAAGATAAAAACCCAATCCCAATCCACCGAAAGAAGCATGCGTGATACCCCCGCTGATAAAAACAAGCCGCCGCGACACGATATACGTCCCGACGATACCACAAGCGATCGCAGTCAGCAGGCTGCCCAAAAGGGCATGCTGGAAAAAGCCATATTGAAGTAAATCCATTTTCTATCCTCTTATATTCTTTTTTCTGTTTTCCCGGTGGAAAACTTTTGTTTCATTATTGGGGGAACTCAATGTATACGCCGTTCGCCGACAATCAGGAACGCCTCGTCCTTCAGCGCATCCGGCAAATTAATTCCACGGAGTTGCAGGCTGCGCAACCAACCGGCCACCTCTATCTCTTGCAACGTATAAAGCACATCACTAAACTCATTCACAGCATCTTCATCATATGCATCAGATTCGATCCCCCGGAAACGATCCAGTTCTTCATCGTCATAATACTCGATCTGTTTGCTGACTGCCGCCAGCAGACTGTCGCGTTCGCAAGTCTCATGCTGTCCGCAACATTCGCCAGTGACAAGCTCCTGTGCTTCGGGGATTTCAGAAATTTCCCCACGCTCCAGCATCTTCTGCAATTTCCGGTTCCGAAAATAACCGGCAATGGCAGCAACGACACCCAAAACGACTATTCCTATTAATATATACCACATAATAATTGACAATTAACAATGAACAATTGACTACGGAACTTCAGACACTGTGACAACTATTTGTCAATTACAATAAAGCCTGCTGTTCTCAAGTCCTCCCAATAATGCGGATAACTTTTGCTGACCACTTCCGGATCCGCAATCTCAATTCCTTCCGGCAAAACCAGAGCGGCAGGAGCAAATGCCATTGCCATACGATGGTCTTCATAGGTTGCAATCACAGGATGCGGTTGCGGTTCACAACGTTCGCCGTTCCATTCCAGGATGCTGCCGTTGCTGTCTGTCAGGAGATATCCCAATTTACGCAACTCCGTCTTAAGCGCTTCGATACGGTCAGTTTCCTTTATCTTCAGGCTTTGCAAACCGGTAAAACGGAAAGGAATATTCAATAACACACAGGTGACGACAAAAGTTTGAGCCAGATCCGGCTCGTTTACGAAGTTATAATTCAGTTTTTTCGTTCTGTTCCCGTTGTGTTTCAGGATGACACCCCGATCCGTATAGGTCGTACCCACACCAAGCTGTGCAAACAATTTGGCCCCGGCGGCATCTCCTTGCAAACTGTTCTTGAACAAGCCCAGCAACTCAATTTCCGCATCTTTGGACAGCGCCATCATGGAATACCAATAGGAAGCGGCGCTCCAGTCAGACTCTACCGTAAAGGGTATAGGATGATAATCCTGCGGTCTGACCTTAATGGTCTGCCCGCTCCATTCCGCCTTTACCCCATATTGCTCCATCAGTTGCAATGTCAGATTAATATAGGGTTTTGAAATGACAGCACCTTCAAGATGCAGTGTCAAACCATTTTCCATCAGAGGCGCGACCATCAGCAACGCCGAAATATACTGCGAACTGACCCCGCCGGCAAGCGAGATTTCGCCTCCCTGCAACGCACTTCCGAAAATACGAAGAGGAGGATAGCCTTCCTTCTCCATATATTCCACCCGTGCACCCAGCGAGTTCAGCGCATCCACCAGTATCTTGATCGGCCGGTTCTTCATCCGCTGGGTCCCGGTAATCGTCCATTCGCCCACCACTTTAGACAAAAAAGCCGTCAGGAACCGCATCGCAGTCCCCGCGGCTTTTATATCAAAGTCACGATCATTCGAGTTCAAAGCCTTCACCATCACCTCCGTATCATCACAATCCGACAAATTCCGGATTTCATACGGACTATAACTCAACGCATTGAGTATCAACGCACGATTACAGATACTCTTGGATGCAGGAAGCTTGATGGAAGCTTTCAGTGAAACAGGAGACTTTATTGTATAATTCATACCTTTGCATTAAAATGGAGTACAAAAGTACGGATTTTATACATATTTTCTATGATTACATCAGACAGAATCAAGCCGGAACCTGTTCTTCCAAACAAGTATCCGGCTTTTCTTCCATTTTTACCACGAAATAGAGATTTAAACAATAGGTTCCCAACCCGGTTCATACGTACGACTCCACAAACGTTGGGCTTCCGGATCGTTCACGATATGACCGTTGGCAGGATCGATCATCAGGCGATGGCCCGTACGCCAGGCAATATTACCCAATTGGACTAACAGCGTACTTTTATGCAACTCTTCAATGTCTCCATTCGGACGCCGGTTATTCTTGATCGCATCGATGAAATCGGCAATATGGTCCATATCCAGATTCACACTCGGACTGTTCGGGTCACGACCATCGATAACGTCTTTGGAGGCAAGTTCTTTGACCAATTTATTCTTCATATCAAAAATACGATACCCGTTATAGCCCGTTTCTAACGCTCCACCTTCGCCATAGAAGATCACGCCGCGGTCACGTCCTTCCGTATCGCGGGAGTTACAGCTACGTCCTTCCCAAGTAACGAGGCAATCATCACCGAAACGGATATCGATCGTCTGTGTATCGGGAGTTTCCCAATCATCCTTAAAACGGAAACGTCCGCCTTCCGAACTGACGGCAGTCGGGAAATCCAATCCCAATCCCCAACGTACGACATCTATCTCATGAGTTCCGTTGTTCAAAGCTTCGCCAGTTCCCCAATGCCAGAACCAATGCCAGTTATAATGAATCAGGTTATCACGGTAAGAACGGCGGGGAGCCGGTCCCTGCCACAAATCAAAATCAATCGTTGACGGAGCCGGTATTTCTTTTCCAAAACCGATCGATTTGCGGTTATTCGTATACCAAGCCTTTGCATAATGCACTTTCCCGATCACCCCATTATGCAAGGCCTCTATTCCTTCCGTCAGTCCGGACCAGGAACGACGCTGGGCTCCTACCTGTACGACCCGGTTATATTTACGCGCAGCGGCAATACTCAACTCACCCTCGTGAGGATTATGGCTGCAAGGTTTTTCGCAATACACGTGTTTTCCCGCCTGACAAGCCATTATCGTTGCCGGGGCGTGCCAATGATCAGGAGCCGTCACCAGTATCGCATCTATATTTTTATTTTCCAATATCTTACGAATATCCTTTTCCGTCTTCGGATTGCCACCCGCTTTCTTTACTGCAGCAACACCTTTCGCCAAGGCCTTTTCTTCCACATCGCAGACATATCTCATTTCCACGTCTTTGCGGCTTTGGAAGTTCCGAGCCATACCGGCACCACGTCCATTGGTTCCCATAACGGCCATGTTTACACGTTCGTTCGAACCCATAATATTCGCATAACTCTTCGCACTGGTCGCTTTAAATGACATACCACCGATCGTCAAGCCTACACCTGTTGCGGCAACTTGTTTGATAAATCCTCTTCTTGTTGTTGTATTTTTCATGTCCATGTTTGTTTTTTATTACTTCAATTTTCTGATTTTTATGTTTTTGAAAGAAACGACATCTCCGTGGTCCTGCAAAAGAATATGTCCTTTTTCCACATCTCCGAACATCGGCTGGCTATTCTTATACTTGCTTAATTGCCACGTCTCTTTATACAACTGGCTGCTACGATCGAATGTCAGGATTTTCTTCCCGTTCAAATAATGTGTAACCTTCGAACCTTTTGCGACAATACGAGCCTGATTCCATTCGCCTATCGGATTTACCTTTTTCGCCGATGTCGGGAACATATCATAGAGACCGCCTTCCAAACGATTCCCGCCACGTCCCATTTTGGCATCCGGATGGTTTTCGTCATCCAGTATCTGGTACTCCAATCCCAACCAGCCGCCTTTTTCATACTTGGTGAAGAAATACTTGATGCCGCTATTGGCTCCTTTCGTGATACGAAAATCCACTTTCAGGTCGAAATCCGAATACTGTTCACGTGTGATGATATCGCCCCCTCTTTTTCCGTCCTGTTTACGAACCGTCATCACTCCGTTTTCGATCTCCCAGCCGAATGCGGGCGGAGTGTCTTTCCCGACCGATGTCCATCCTTCCAGGTTCTTTCCATTGAAAAGCAGCACCCAGCCCTCTTTCTTTTCCTTGGCCGTAAGCTGATTGTCTTGAGCCACGGCACTTCCTGTCCACGCGAACAGAAGTGTGGCTAAAATTACAAACATTTTTTTCATACCCATTTCTATTATTTTGTTCTTACTATGATAAATTTCAAACTATCTCCTCCTGTATTTCACCTGTTTGAATTAATGAGGGTGCTCATATATACACACCCTCATCATCTTTTCATTATAGTTGCGTATATCCCTTATTCTGGATAATTTTACCCGGATTAGACTGCATTACTGTCATCGGAATAGGATAAGCAAGGGCATCATCACTCCAAGTAAAGTCGGAATAACCGTCAAACTTTTGTTCAGCAGTCATCACATCTTTTGCCCGTCCTGTACGCACTAAGTCAAACCAGCGATGGTTTTCGAAAGCCAGCTCCACACGGCGTTCTTTTTCAATAGCCAGCAACAAGTCGTCTGAGGTAGAAAAATCTGAAAGCGTATAATTCCGCAATAGATCCGCCGCAGGCGTAATGGCCGGATCTCCCGGTGTATTACGTGCACGTTCTCTTATCCTGTTCACATAGTCAACCGCCGTTTGCTTATCCCCGTTCGTACGGACAAGTGCTTCGGCATATAAAAGATAAATATCGGCCAAACGCAATTCGATCCAGTTGTTATCGTTATCCGAGCCGCTCGATGCTACATCATAATACTTGCAGACATACTTCTCGTTTTCCCAAGCTCCGGTCTTTGCATTCGTCCAACCGTCGCGCATGGATACATATTTACGCGGATCACCCACCTCATAAGCATTGGACATATCCTGGGTAGGCGAGTTTTCTCCTCCTTTATCCCCAACCAGCACAACTTCCTTATCTGAAAAACGCGGTGCGAAATTATTATTCCAAGGACTACCGGTAGCTCCACCTTGTGTTCCTTTCTTATATTGGACTTCAAAAAGAGATTCGGATGTATTCTTGTTGGATACTTCGAACAAATCCTTATAAGTCGCAACCAAAGAATAGCGAGGATTATCGATTACAGACTTAAATTGGTTGATTGCCAGTTTATAGTATTCATCTCCTTTGTTCAACGGATAGCCGGCCATCGTCATATAGACTTTACCCAACAATGCGGTCGCACCACCTTTCGTTACACGCCCAACATCAGTAGAGCCGTATGATTCCGGCAAATTGCTTTCAGCGAACTTCAAGTCCTCCACAATCAGGTCATACATTTCTTCCAGGGGAACCCGAACCAATTCATAGGCTTCCGCTTGGGTGATTTCCCGGTCGACTTTGACAACACCCAGCAATTCCCCATTCGTGCTATAACCACCGAACACCTGGTTTAACTTAAAGTAAATCAAAGCACGCAAGAAACGAGCCTCAGCTTTATATTGTGCTTTTAGAGCTTCACTTTTAAACTCGATATTATCGATTCTTCCAATCACGATATTACAACGCAAAATCGTATTGTAGCCATCGTTCCAGCAACTGGCCAAAAAGCTGTTTTCCGGCAACAAGGGAGAAGCAAATTCATCAATACCTTTTTCGTTTGCCGGGTTTCCGCTCAACCATGAATATGTCGTGTTATCCGACCGGATTTCCCCCAACCGGACAAGTTGTGAATTGTAAAGAGTACGCAAATTTCCATAAGCCGACAATACGGCTTGGTTCATATCTGTTTCCGTCTTGTAAAAGCCATCCGAATTCAGATCCGAAGGAGGATTCTTGCTAATAAAATCATCACTACAAGACATACATAACAGAAGAAATGCAAATAATAAATATCCTTTTTTCATAATTGAATCGCATTTAAAGATAATTAAAATGTAATATTAGCACCAATGATGAAAGAACGGGCTGTCGGATATCCCAAATAGTCACCACCTTGCGCCAGCCCACTTTGGCTACTGGTCTCCGGATCATAACCGACATAGTTCGTAATCGTGAAAAGATTCTGTCCTGTCACATATAAACGCAGCCCTCTCATCTTCACCTTCTCAAGTACGTTCTGATCAAAATCATAACCAAAGGTCAAGTTTCTCAATCGAAGATAAGAAGCATCCTGTACCCAGGCAGAAGACGGATCACGTTGCCATCCCGACGGCGTACGAGTCGGACGGAAGTGAACACCGTCACCCGGTTCACTCTCAGAACGCCAGCGTCCCAATTGTTCGATCAAACCATTGCGATCTCCATGATAAATACCACACATACGTTTGTAGAAACTGAAGACCTCCGCTCCATAAGAACCCGTAAACTGGATATCCAACGTAAAGTTCTTATATCTGAAAGAATTGCTGAATCCCGCAGTAAACAAAGGATTGTTGTCTCCTAAGATCGTTTTATCGTTTTGATCCAGTTTGCCATCTTTATTCACATCTTCGTAACGGCCGTCTCCCACCTTGTCATTACGCAAATGCGGATATTTCTCCAATTCCTCTTCACTTTGGAATACACCTAAGTATTTATATCCATAGAAACTGGCGATCGGATATCCCGGTTTCGTGATAAACGCATTATTCGCATTAGGAGCACTACCATAAATAGGTCTGCCGTCTACACCGACTTCCAATACCTTATTCTTATTGAATGAAATATTAAAGTTGCTGGACCACGTAAAATCGCCACCGGTGAAGTTCTTGGTGTTCAACGTAAATTCCATACCTCTGTTCTGCACCTTACCGATGTTTTGCATCTGATTAGAATAGCCAGTGATTGTCGGGATCGGGACATTCAGCAAAAGGTCGATAGATCGGCTGTCATAGAAATCACCTTCCAAACGGATACGGTTATCGAACAGCCCCAACTCAAAACCGACATTATACTGGCGAGTACGTTCCCAACCCAAATCGTCATTCGGCATCGTGCTCGGATTTACCGTATTCTGAACAGCATCTCCCGTTGGATAGAAACCGGTAGACAGCAAACCGATAGCTGAGTAGTTGCCGATGCGGTTATTACCGGAAATACCAAAGCTGGCACGGATTTTCAAATCGCTGACCGGTTTCACATCTTGCATGAATTTCTCTTGTGAGATACGCCAACCTAAGGAGACAGAAGGGAAAGTACCCCATTTCTTGTTACGTCCGAAACGAGAAGAACCATCACTACGAAGAGTAGTCGTCAACATATACCGATTATCATAGACATAATTGATACGTCCTAAATATGAAATCATGGAATATTCCGATTCGTCACTTGTCAAAGCATACATGGTTCCGGCATTCAACGTCGTGATATTATCGTTGGCATATCCACGAGCTTCCCCCTTCATGTGTTCATAAGAATGGGCTTGTGTCGTATATCCCAACAACGTATTGAAGCTATGCTTGTCTGCCAAAGTAAACGAATAGTTCAAGGTGTTTTCGATCACCCAATCGCGGTCTGTCCATCGTTCGTTGATGCCTTTTGCCGGCCGGGGAGCTTTTGAAGAGTCGAAATCCACATAAGACGGTTCAAACTTCTTTTGGATATTATCCTGGATTCCACCGTTGATGCTGATACGGTATTTCAAATTTTTGATGATTTCCCATTCAGCGAAGATTGTGCCCAACCACCCATGACGTTTGCGCTTGTTCATAACCTGATCTGCAATACCGATCGGGTTAGCCACATCACCCGCCAAGATTTCCGGGTTACGAACCATCGAACCGTATGTCCCGTCTTCGTTATACAAAGGATAGATAGGCGGCAAGTTCAACGCATACATGACGGGAGAATCTTTACCATTTGCCTGTTCCGTCCCATTCGCATAATAAGCCATCAGGCTCATCCCGACATTCAAACAATCTGCTATCTTGGAAGACACATTCGTACGGAAGTTATAACGTTCATAATCCGTATTGCGGACGATACCATCCTGGCTCATATAACTACCCGAAAATGTATAACGAGTATTTTCAGAACCACCATTAACCGACAGCTCATACTGCTGTGTCAAAGCATTGCGATACAACAAATCCTGCCAATCGTTATCCGGCATTTGCGCTACCGAAGCCGGGTCAAGGAAATTATACTTATAGCTACCTGTCCCGTCTGGAATCATATACTGGCTGCTTGCACCGGAATAAAGAGCACGGCGGGAGTTCGGATCGTTGACGGAATGCGGAGATTTGTCCGGGTCTGCAGAGATGACTTTGGCATCCAGCCAAGCCTGGTTACGTCCGTCAATAAACCATTGTACATATTGGTCGCGGTTCATCATTTCGATCTTCTTTTCCCTTTGTTGGAATCCGACATGAGCATTCAACTGAACAGTCGGTTTGCCTATTTGCCCCTTCTTAGTCGTGATAATAACAACTCCATTCGCTCCTCTTGACCCGTAGATTGCAGTAGAGGAAGCATCCTTCAACACCTGTATGCTTTCGATATCGGAAGAATTCAACAGACGGAATGCACCTCCTTCCATCGGATAGCCGTCGACAACATAGAGCGGATCGTTGGACTGGGTGATAGAGCCAGTACCGCGTACCTTGACCGTCAGTCCTTCACCACCGGGAGCCCCATTCGTTTGCTGGATAAGTACCCCGGGAACCTGTCCTGCCATTGCTTCTCCGAAGTTCACTGCCGCCCTGTTTTTCAGGTTTTCGGAAGAGACAGAAGCAACAGCAGTCGTCACATCCGACTTTTTCTGCGTACCATAACCGACAACGACCACTTCATCCAGCATTTCCGTATCTTCATGCAGTTTCACATGGATGTTTTTCTGATTTCCGACCGCAACTTCTTGAGGAGCATATCCAATATAGCTGACAAGCAGAATACTTTCAGGAGAAACTTCCAATGTGAAATTGCCGTCCATATCGGTGATCGTTCCATTAGTCGTTCCTTTTTCAACCACATTCGCCCCGATGATCGGTTCACCCTTTTCGTCTCTGACAACACCGGTGATTTTGTTCTTGGCTTGAGACTTATCTTGACTAATGGCTTTTAATTGTTCAGGAGAAGGATTTATCAGAATAAGATTATTATCCGTAATCTCATAATTAATCCCTTCGTTATTAAATAATTGTTTCAACACAACTTCTACTGCCTGCTCTTTCACTTGAACAGAAACCTTCTTATCCAAATTTATCTTTCCACTTTCATAGATAAACCGAAAATCCGATTGATTTTCAATCAAATAAAGTATCTCCTTTATTGATTGGTTTTGAGCATTCAAAGACAATTTTGTCGTTTGCGAATATACAGTAGCAGAAATATTCAGTGAAAAGACAACTAAAAAAACTACCGTTAGTTTCATAATAGATAATATCTTTTTAAGGGTTGGAGAAAAATCCAACTCTAACGTATTAGATAAATTCATATATTTGTAAATTGATTATTAATTAACTATTAGTGTTGCAAGCACTAATTTTATGATCAAGCTCATAACGGGAGATGTTGCAGCATTTCCCGTTTTTGTGTATTCATGGCATTCTATTTATTTCATAGGCAATTTTATTTAGAGGTTATACTTATATGTTTTCCTTTCACATGATAGCAGATATTACTCAAGCGAGATAACGCATCCATCACATCCGTTACGGTTTCTTCCTGTATGACTCCGTTATAACGAATATTTTCGCCTAATCCGGGTTGAACCGTAATCTTGACATCATACCATCTTTCCAGATACCTGCACACAAGAGACAATGGCATATCTTCCATGTACAATTTATTATCCAGCCAGCCATAAGAGTGCGACAACACTCCTTTCATCTGTTTAATCTTATTTGTCTCCTTATCAAAAACGGCTATTTCGCCGGGTTTCATAATCAGCTTCTCTTCCCCGCTTTCCAGTTCAATGCACCCTTCGACCAAAGAGGCCTGGACTATCGGGTCGTCTGCATATGCCTGCAGATTGAAGGAAGTTCCCCAAACTTTCACATTCAACCCTCCGGCCGTTTTTATTATAAAAGGAGCTTTGCTTTTTGAAACATCAAAGAAACCTTCACCCTGAAAATCAACCTCCCGTATTTTCTTTTTCGAATCATAAGCATAAATCACTTCAGAACCTGAATTCAACTTTACCATAGATCCATCCGGCAAAACAATCTCCGAACGACTTCCATTAGCAGCACTCATCCGAACCTGCGTGTCCGAGTTTTTCTCAAAAACCCCCATGAAAGACAACGCAAGAATCACCAACAAAGAAGCTGCCGTTCCGGAAGCCACATACAATATATTTTTCCAATATCTTCGGAAATAAACTCTCCGCCGGTTTATCCGGTCAACCTCTTCCCAGGCAAGATCAGAATCGAAAGCCGAGGGTTCCGTATAATGCCGAGATTCTTCCCAAATCTTTTTATACAAATCAAATTCTTTCCTATGGGATTCATCTTCGGCTAACCACTCAGCCAATACCGGATCGAGATGTTTCTCATCTTCACCGTCCAGCAGATAGTCGATGATATAATCTTTCATCTGTTTTTGTTCTTCCATGAATCTTGCTTTTATTATATGACACAACAAATAAAAAAAGGTCCTATTCCGGACCTGAAAAAAATTATATTCCTTTTAATTCCAAACACCTCTTCAGCCTTTGAAGAGATGTCCATATCTGATTTTTAATCGTTTTTACCGAGATATCAAGTTTTTCCGAGATCTCTTTTTGTTTCAATCCTTTTATCCGATGCAACAACAACACTTCCTTACAGCGGTCCGAAAGGTGATCGATACAGCCATAAAGAGCGACCCGAAATTCTTCAGACTCGACCCGGTTGTCTTCATACGATAACTGATCCTGAGCTTCCGATAGGTTATTAAAATGGACTTTTGAGCGAAGGTGGTTCAAGGCCAAATGTTTAGCCATCCTATAAAGATATCCGCCAACATTTTCTTTGATTTCGATTCTTTCCCGGTTCTTCCATATATTCAGAAAAAGCTCCTGCACAACATCTTCCGTATCGCTTTTATCCATGAGCAGGCTATAGACATATTGACAAAGGCGGCCATAGTAACGTTCAAACAGTTTGTTATAGCTGATATAATCGTTTCCCCTGATCGCCTCTATCAATTTCTCATCTGTGGTATTAAACATACTTCTCCTGTTTATCTCCTTTGCCCCAAATATAAATAAATTTTGGATTATGATCAAATCATCTTCCTCCAACATCCTATCCGGGAAACATTTCAACAGAGTTATATGCCTCTATTTTTCAACAAGATAACAGTGTGTCGTCAATCAGAATCGACAAACACATGTTTAACGGCCTCCAAATAACCATATCCGAACATATCGCAAGGCATCAGATAACTGGTTTCGGTCCACTCATTCCAGCTATTGATTGTTATTAATGGTTTCTGCTTCGGATGCCGGTCCACAAAGGCTTTTGCTTTACGAAGTGCTTTTTCAAAGTTTTCAGGAGTATTGTTTTTCATAACAGCACTAACGCCTGTACGGGGGCTGTTGTCCCATCCCACACTTATATGCGGATAGTAAGTAAAGTCATAAGAAGAATCTATGCGTTCCCATTCCCTTTCAACAGCATCCATAATCACATTGTAATCTTCATTTACGTTGGTGAAATGAGCAAACTGATAATGAGTTCCACTCGTAAATCCCAACTTCTTGACAAAAGAATTCCCCGGATCCGTCGTCTTTCCTGCATCCAAACCGCTATAGTTCAAATTAATGGACCACATTGTTATCTGCAACTCAAGCCCCGGAAATCCGGCCTTCTTCGTTTCTTCTTTAAACCATTTCAACGCATCAGCTGTCTCTTCGATTCCTCCCAATCCCGCTATCAACTGCGGTATATCGTAAATCATAAAAACAGGTTTTCCGTCTATCTTATAATATTGAGGATGTTTGAAATACTTTTCGATATTGCGTTTACAGACCTTTTCAAACTCCTGCCGATCCACCTTGCCCGTCCAGATGACATTATTTTCTTTTACATTGGCCAAACGCGTATCCCAGAGATTTAGCACATCATGATTTGCCCACATCAGGTAGAATTGCATTTTATTCACATTCTCTGCTTTAAGGAAACCATTGTCCAAAGTCGTCTCCATAAACGGACGGCCGTCATACCAATACCAGTCAAAGATAAAAACATTTACGCCATGTTTTGTCGCCTGTTCTATTTCCATCGACATGACAGAAGGGTCTGCTTCATTAATATACCCCCACAATGGTTTACGGTTCCAATAATGTCCGGGATTCCTTTTCTGCATTGTCATAACCGTTTCCCATTCGCCTATTCCCATCGGCCAAAACGGACGCAAACGCGGATCGTCAGAAGCATAGGCCGGATAGAGGAATGCTGCCACATCGTATTTCTGTTTCTTCCCTTGTCCGAATAAAAAAACCGAACAACACAAAAACACCCATAATAAATACAGTCGCTTTTTCATATTCTCCACATCCTATTTAGAAACTGTTTCACAAATCATGACGTTCTTTACCTTTCACCAAACCCGGTTCCCGACGCTCAGTTCCCTTCACGCGAGTCAAATCATCTCCTAACTCATGGCGCTTCTGGTCGGCGATCTTCATCAGTTTCGCCGCTACTTCCGGATATTGGGTAATCACATTATAGCGTTCACCCGGATCACGACGCAAGTCATACATCTCCGGTTTCATGATCTCCAAGTTCGTCAACCGTCCCGGCTGGCCGTCATTTCCCGGTTCGTAAGCTCCGTAAGTAACATATTTATGAGGGAATACCAATTTGAACATTCCATCCGTAACAGCCTCCAAGTCATTCTTATGATAATAATAGACGAAAGACTCGCGCGGGTTGGCGTCCTTTTGGCCCTCGATCAACGGCAAGATACTGATTCCGTCAATCTTGCGGGAAGGAAGCGGCGCCTCCGCGATCTCAGCGAATGTAGGAAGAAGGTCTATGTTAGAAGCCAGCTTATTGCAAGTCGTACCCGGAATCGTCTTGCCTTTCCAATACATGATACAAGGAACCCGGTTACCTCCATCAAAAGTTGTAGCCTTTGCCTCGCGCAAACCGCCGGCAGAACCGGCATGGTTGCCGTAATTAGCCCAAGGGCCATTATCGGAAGTCAGGATCACCAACGTATTATCCTCCAAGCCCAGCTCACGCAATGTTTTGAACACCTCGCCTACACTCCAGTCGATCTCCATCATCACATCGCCATACAGGCCCTGCTCGCTCTTCCCCTTGAACTTATCGGAGACAGCTAACGGGACATGGGGCATATTATGAGCCAGATACAAAAAGAACGGTTTATTCTTATTCTTTTTGATGAAATTGACCGAGCGGGTGGTATAATCCGTTGTCAACCGTGTCTGGTCCGTATTATAACCGATAATCTCATTCCCGTCGTAAGTCGGTAAATCGGGGAAATTAAAGACTTCGCCTTGTTGCGGATGGAAAGGCCACATATCGTTAGAATATGGCAGACCATAATACTCGTCGAAACCATTTTGCAAAGGCAAGAACTCTTTTTGGCTTCCCAAATGCCATTTACCGAAGACAGCGGTACTATATCCTTTCTGTTTCAATACTTCAGCGATCATCATCTCGTCCGGATGAATCCCATAGTTAGAATCCGGCCCCGGAGCGCCGGAGAAACCGATACGATTCGGATAACAACCGGTCAACAAGCCGGCCCGAGACGCTCCACTGATCGGTTGTCCCGCCAAGAAATGTGTAAAACGAACGCCTTCCGCCGCCATTCTATCGATATTCGGAGTGGTATACCCGTAAGCCCCGTTACAAGAAAAATCTCCATAACCCACATCATCCAAATTAATCAGGACGATATTCGTGTAATCCGCAGCCATACCTGCCATTGAAAAGGATGAAGCTGCCGTCAGTAACATTAGTTTATTATTCATGATATTATTGATTTATAGATCGTTTTTAAACAAATCCTCCTTCATGGAGATTTCTCCTATTTGTTCATTCATAGAATCATTATTTCACAGACAACAAACAAAACATTGTTTCTACAAATATAATGGTTATATCTCAATACAATGCATCTTGGATGCTCTTCCTTCTGCTTTTTTCAAGCGATAATACTCTTGTACCACGGCTCTTTCATTTAAGATTTCGTTGCTCACTTAAAAATGTTGTTATTTTATAGTGAATGTTTCCTTGGATGGTGAGTGCGCTTTTTGCTCGCACGGTTCATAATTCATGGGGCGATTCTATGATTGGAAGATATGCTTCCGATGATACGGATTTCTTTGATTTTCAGCAAAATAAGTACTTAAATAAATAGGTCGAATGGCAGATTTTTCGTGACTTTATAGTTAACAATCAAATAGTTATGAATCAAATCAAACCACTCGACCAAGTTATTTTGATTGGAGCGAACGCACACAATCATGCCACAAAAGTAGTAAATAAATTCGGTTCACGAGACAGTATTTTGTATAAACTGAAGGAATTCTCTTCATCCGTACCGGATTTTAGAAGATCAGACAAAGGAAATATTCGTCACAGACTCGATGACATCATCATGCTGATGATACTTGCCCGCGCCTCAAAGTGTGTTGGCAGAACCGAGATAATAGAATTCGGCAGATACAATCTTAAGAAATTCCGCCAATTGGGCATGCTGAAGAACGGTGTGCCGTCCGAGGCGACTCTCTGCCGCGTGGAACACGGTATCGATGAACTGGCACTTGCAGACAGGATGCAGGAGTTTGCGGAGTTGTTCCACCGAAGACTGTACAAGGCAGAAGGAGATAAGGAAATAATCTGCGTGGATGGCAAAGCCGAGCGTGGCACCGTGTTGGACAACGGGCGCAATCCCGATATCGTGTCGGCGTATTCATACAATACCGGCATCACATTGGCAACCGAAGCCTGCCGGGAGAAAAGCAATGAGATTAAAGCCGTACCGCGGCTTATCGACAAAATCAACATATCAGGAAAAATAGTCACAGCCGATGCCATGTCCATGCAAAAGTGTATCATCGACAGAATCAGAGAGAACGGGGGGATTTCCTTATAGAGCTAAAAGCGAACCAACCATCCCTGCGTTATGGCGTGGAAGACAGACTCAAGGGACAGCCTCCTGTGTATTCCTACACGGAGGGACCGGAACTTGGGCACGGCAGAATCGAAACCAGAACCTATCGTATCTTTGACGGTCTTGACATCATAGCAGACAAGGAAAAATGGAGAGGAAGCATGACGGTTATAGTATATGAATCCAACACGATAAAGAAGTCGTCTGGCGCACAGACCACTGAAAAGAGGCTGTATGTGAGCAGTCTGCCAACAGACACTCCGGAGTTGGGTTCGTTGGTGCGCAATCACTGGTCGATAGAAAGCATGCACTGGACACTGGATTATAATCTGCTGCAAGACAGGATAAAACGCAAGTCGGCAAGAGCCGCCAAAAACCTTGATACCATACAAAGAATTGTACACTCGCTGTTCTCTATATGGAAAGGACTCCGTAAAAAGAGGGATGACAAGAGAAAGGGGATGGCTGAACTCATGAGGGAGGTATCAATGGGCTTTACCAGACTTTTACGTTTTCTTCGCCAAAAATGACAAAAAATAGATTTTGACAAAAGCATAACTATTTGACATACAGAGATAAAAGAAATGTCCGATTCACAATGAATCGGGTAAGGGGCAATATATCATTACTTCTACTTTAAATGAAAGAGCCGTGATTGATGCATATTCCAACAGAATAACTCATTCCTTTTTTTAACAAGATTGATATACGCGGGCGATCTTCCCAGACCGCCCTTTTTTTATTTTATTTTCTGATAAATCATTTCCAAAGCCGCCAATCTTGTTGTTTTCCCGGCTTCTATACCTGATAGGTTTGTTCCGCTCAGTTTTTTCCAAGCGGCAAGGGTCGCAGCATCCACCGGGTCCTGCAAACGTGCATTCCATTCGGGGAGGTAGCCGCGCAGTCCCAGATACTGGATCATGCGGAAGTGGGGACTCGTGTAATCCACATCCTTGAAATACATGAGTGTCGCCTTCTGGTCAACCAGCTTGTCCTGCAGGCGGGAGAGGTCGATGTTCTGCACCTTAACTTTCTCGTCGATCGAAAGGGCCGAAGCGATACCGGCGGCCTGTCCCATCGCCATCCAGCAGGGCTCCATGCGCAGGGTGGAAAATCCGATGTGAGAACCTGACACCGGGACGGGCAACAGGAGGTTGTCCACCTCTTTCGGGACCATCACGCCATAAGGAACAGTGTAGACTGCCGACGGATAGCTCAGGAAGCCGTCCAAATGTACCCTTCCTTCTTCTCTTTTCCGCACCGCATGCGAGTCCAGTGCATAATGGCTGGCCGTTATGCTGCTTTCGTGGATAGGCGGGCGGCTGCCGATCGTTACCGGGATGGCATCGTTGGCGGTAAAGAAATACACGCCTTCGAAACGACGGCCTTCACGGACGTAGACTTGGCGCGGGAAATGCCCGTTGTCCGCATATTCGTCTTTCGAAAGCCCCCATTCTTTTGCCGCTTTGCGGAAGTGGGCAGGCAGTTCGGGATCGTTTTGGGCGAACCAGAAAAGGCCTTCGGTGTATTCACGCAGACGTTGGGCGAACTTGTCGCGCCATTCCCACGAAGAGGTGGGCCAGGGCCAGTTTTCCTCCGGCAGGTCGGTGGAGACGAACACGCCATGCTGGTTATTGGCATCCGTCTTCATGTTCGGGACATGGACGATGTTGGTGATCTTGGCGATCCCCCATTTGTCGCCCAGAAGTTTGGAGGGATTGCCGGCCTTGATATGTTTCCGGTTCTCTTCCATCATTTCGGAGGTTACGCGTTGCATGGCGGCATCCGTGTTGCGTCCGGTCCAGACGTCCTCCACGATAGAGGCATAGTCTTCGCGGTTATAATGGGCCGGCTTGGTGAAAGCCACGCGGTTTGCCGGATTGTTGGTCAGACAGAGGCGGTAATTATAGGACTGCACGGCATTGTCTTTCTTGAACGTGCTGCCGTTCCCTTCCGGACCGCCCCAATATTTGTAGACACGTCCGGCGCCGGGTTCACCGAACTCGTCTTTCCCTTCGCGCCCTACGCGGAAAGGAACGCCGGCGGCGGCTCCGAGATCACCTTCGTAGGTGGCATCCAGGAATACAGAACCGGTGTATTCCTCCATCTCCCCGGTTTCGCGGTTCAGGATGCGGATCTTTTCGATGCGGTTGTCGCGCATGACTATGTTTTCGTCTTCGGCATCGAACTGGCGCATGGTCAGGACCGTGATCTTATCCTTCTGTCCGTCGAGCATCTTTTGGAAGATGCGTGCCCCGACGGAAGGTTCGAAGTGGTAGCCGTCGCTGCATACCTTCACCTGTTCGGAGTCAGGACCGTAGGTGTCGATATAGTATTGCTTCACTCCGTCCACAAACTCACGGAACAGGCCGGTCGTTGCGGCACGGGTGGCGATGTCGGTCGCTCCGAGTCCGTTGGCGGGAAGTCCGCCGACATAAGGGGTACGTTCGAGTATCACCGATTTTTTCCCCATCCGGGCAGCCGAGATAGCTGCCATGATTCCTCCGGGGTTGCCGCCGACGATCACCAAGTCGTAGGACGACTGGCCGAAAGCGGTCGCACAGGCCAAAAGGAGGGAAAGTACAAGTGTTTTCTTTCTCATAAAGTGCTATTTACTGTTTAATATTTCTTGGGCATAACGGGCGTAACAACTTTACAGACCGTTTACGTATTATCAAAAGCTATAAAAATAAGTATTCTATTTGAAGCTAAAGAGAGGAGTGCAGATTCTACACTCCTCTATAAGAAGCAATTCAAAAATTCGAATTTATATAATCCTCAATTGCTACCACATTATTAGAGAATTCTTTTATACTGTTTCTTTTCCATTGGAGATATAGAAGTAAGATCTGCAATTTTCACAGGTTGCTTCGTTGCTATACTATTACGTGCAGCTATCCCTACCAAACAAGCTAATGCCCCATCTCTACTGTTAGCGCACTGACGATACGGATCATCGACATTAGGAAGGAACAATTGATCTTTCAGAAGGGCATCACCTCCTCCATGTCCAGAAGTTCCAAACGGTATATGTATATATTCTCGCTTAGAAAAGTTTTTAAACAACACAATCTCGTCATAATTTACATCTGAAGTTTTTCGTGACTCTTGTATCCAGGCTTCTAACCGACCTTTTGTTCCATTAAAAGCGATACGGTAACCTTCATAAGGAGAATAAGTTGTTAACGAATATGCTACCTGTACCCCATTTTTGTAATGGATAGTTGCTGCCATTTTGTCGAAAATATTGACATCATTTCTAAATACACAACCATCACGTAAATAACCATCATATTTTTCGTTGGCTACATATATATCCATATGGCTTTTAACCTTGGTAATATCAAAGAAAAACGGACATTGCTTGGTTTGGGAACAGGTACGACAATTTTTCGCCCTCATCGTTCCATTTTTACCGTAGAAATTCAATTCACCTAATGCATATACACTTTCCGGATCACTATCGATCCACCAGTTTAAAAGGTCAAAATGATGGCTGGCTTTATGTACCCATAACGAACCGCTACATTCAACAAGCCTGTGCCAACGCCGGAAATAGTCGGCTCCGTGTGAAGTATCAAGATACCAATGAAAATCTACAGAAGTGATATCACCTATTTCTCCGGCACGAAGCAACTCCCATATTTTAGCCCTATGAGGAGAATATCTATAATTAAATGTAACTCGACAATGTTTTCCGGTTCTTTCTTCTGCATCCAAAATTGCCTGTATTTTCTTTTCATCAATGGTCATTGGCTTTTCAGTGATGACATTTGCACCAAGTTCCATTCCACGGATTATGAACTGATGATGTGTACTATCCATTGTTGTAACGATCAACACCTCAGGTTTTGTTTCTTTCATCATCTTTTCAAAATCCGTGTATGTAGGACAAGAGACTCCGATCATTCTTTTTCCCGTTTCAACACGTCCTTCATTGATATCGCAAAGTCCAACGAATTCAATATAATTGGAATACTCCCTCACCAAATCTCTTCCCCACATAAATATTCCCCTTGATCCTGTACCAATAAGCGCTATACGGGTCTTTTTAACTGTAGGAGTTGAAATTTCTATATTCTCAGCTTTAATTTCGGATAACGGGTTCAATAAAGCAGAGCCAGTTATTGCTCCGGTTACAGCTAAAAAATGTCTTCGTGATATTTTAGTCATAATATATATATTTTAATAATTTATTTATAACCTTTATTTTGAACAAATTGATCCAAATTACTTACTTCATATAATGCATCTTGTGGAAGAGGACGATAAATGTGATAATCTTGAATCAAGGAGATATCCGGATTATGCTTTTTCACCCATTCAACAAGCTTTCCTGACCGTTTTAACATATACCATCTATTCAATTCACATCCCAATTCACGTGCCCCTTCTTCCAAAATAAAATCAATATTCATATCTGAAGCTGTAACTTTCATTTCTTCTTCACGACCTGGAATTAAAGTACGTTTTCTCAAATCAGTAATAGTATTCACTGCTTTATCAACCTGATTCGTTCTAACATATGCTTCTGCCAATGTAATATAAACCTCTCCCATACGTAATAGAATAACATCTTTAAAACCTTCTTCCCGCTTTGCCTCATCCCGGCTCGGATCTAAAAATTTGGTTATAGTATGATAACAAGAGCGACCGTCTATAGTCGGAATACCAGTAACCGTATCATAGATGTCAGATAAATTATCAACAACAATCCCTCTATTTTTATAAGTTTGTACAAATTCCGGAGATACGACATCCAAAGTACGAATAAGCAAAGTATCAGAATAATCTGGATCATTATTCCAGTTATCCGGAATCCTGCACCATGCCGTCTGGAACGTTTCTTCCCTACGTTTGTCATACTTATTAAAGCAAGAGATATAATAATATGTCGGCATGCCAACCCGAAACTCTCGTCCATATACACGCGAATGGCTCCATAATCCATCTATATTTTGATTACTGTTAGTTACAGATTTATTACACCAACCAACAAAATAACGATGCAAAAAATTACAATCAATCTTCTTCCCATCCATACCATTATAAACCAAATCACGAGTATATTGGATAGACCAAATAATTTCATCATTGATTTGATTATTTACATCAAAGATTGAAGCATAATCTTCTAACAACTTATAATTGTAATCATTAATAAGAGAGTTACACAGCATAATAGTTTCTTCGTAACATTGCTGTTTCGTGTAACCAGCTTCTGTAATAATATTGTCTTCATAAGCTGCCAAAGCCATGAGTACACGCATTTTTATAGCTTTTGCAACACCTATATTCATACGTCCCCATTTTGTATTCTGTGGTATATCCAGATTTTTAAAAGCGATATCCAAGTCTGACAAAATTCTTTTATAGAAAGTAGCAATACCTGGCTGGAATCCTTCCGTTATTACTGTTTGAGAAGGAGTATCAGCGTAATGGGAAGCGGGGCCATAAGTCTCAACGATCAAAAAAAGATAAAAAGCACGTAAAGCATATACTTCAGAAGTGAGTTGCTCTTTCTTTTTTTCACTGGAGATCGGAGTCTCCTCTAAATATTGGATACCCGTATTTGCTATATTTAATATTTGATACAAATATTTCCAATATTCAGAATTTACACTATTCGATATAAGTTTTGCGTCATCATAATAAGACGATTCATAAGCCCAACCTGTTCCTTTCATACCATAAGTTGTCACATCTGTTCCTGTGTCAGCAAACAGCATAAGTCTCTGTGGCAAATAACGATTTTGTTGATATAAACTTAATATGAGAGATTCAACTCCTTCCTCTGTTTTTGCATAAGCATCACTTATGAGACCTTTGGGATTTTCTTCCAAATAACTATCACATGAGGACAATAGTAAAATCGATGTTATTAAATATACAATGATGTTATTTTTCATAATATGATATTATTTAAAATGTTACGTTAACTCCAAAATTATAACTACTCGGAATTGTATAATTCATATCCGGTGCTTCTGGCATGATACCGAAATCAGTTGCTTTATACAAATAGGCTACATTTCTCAATTGCACATAAAATCTGGCTTTTTTGATAAATGTCTTAGATAATAATTTATCAAAACTATACCCTACAGTAACATCTTGTAGTTTAATATGGTCACCCTTCTGATATCCGTTTGCCGATCTATAGGTATCCCAGCCGTTTGATTGATCAGCTTTCGGATAATTATTCGTCGGATTGTCAGGAGTCCAATAATCTACAGCAGGTAGCCATCTTTGTCCATCCAAAACAACGTCATTGAATGGAGCCAGATTGAAAGAATATCCCCATCTCGAATTGATATTGAATGAAAAATCTAAATTCTTATATTGAATATTTGCTCCTAAAGAAGCGATCCATTTAGGACGTTCTTGTCCTAAAATAACTCTATCTTTTGCAGCACTGATGGTCCCGTCTCCATCTTGATCTTTAATCTTCAGATCTCCAACAGATGCATTATATTTAGCAGCCTCTTCTTCTTCACCATATTGCCAAACACCCAATTTCTCATAATTATACAAGACAGACAAAGGCTCTCCTATAAACCATTTATTATTAGGCAAGTCTTCTCCACTGATCAATTCCAGAATCTTTTCCCAGTTACGAGAAGCATTGAAAGTAAAGTCTATATTCAGATCTTTTGTCCTCACAGGTGCATAATTTAAATTGAATTCAAAACCTTTATTTTGAGTTTTACCTATATTTTGCCAGATTTCATTAAAGCCTGTAAATGTAGGAATAGCCCTTTTCATCAGAAGATCGCTTGTTTTTGTATTATAGAACTCAATATAGCCATTAAGCTTATTATTAAAAAAACCAAAGTCCCATCCTGCATTAATTGTTCTCGATATTTCCCAACCCAAATCAAGATTAATAATGGATCCCGGATAATATACATAGAATTTATCACTGTCACCTTCACCCCAAAGATATTTGTCCTGTGTAAGAGAAGATAAGGTCTGATATGGGCTGATAGCTGTATTGCCGACAGTACCATAAGAAAACCTTACTTTAAGTGCACTAATCCATTCTGTACCTGATAAAAAATCTTCATCTTTCAAACTCCATCCAATACCTCCTGATGGAAAAAATGCCCACTGTTTTCCTTTTGCCAATCGGGAAGAACCGTCCGCACGGATCGCTCCATTCAAGAAATATTTATTTTTATAATTATACCGTACGCGAACTAATCCGGAAGCCAAAGACCATTCTTTATAACCACTACTGATTTTTATATTATCACTATTTGTTCCCAAATTATGATAGGTTGTATATTCTACTGGTTGGTTTTCTCCTGAAAGAGCCGACTCTTCATAACGATAACTTTGTATTTCACCTACCAGATCAGCAGTGAGATGATGATCGCCAAAACTCTTATCGTATGAAATAATATGGTTCAATGTATACTGATCATACTTGTTATAGTTTTTACCAGAAGAATTTTTAACTCCTTTATTATTATGAGAATCCTTACCATAGAAATAACCTTTTTCATAATTATTGTATATGAACCCAAAGTTAGTATGCATACTGAGCCAATTGGTTATTTTGATATCAGATGTCAAATTCAAATTAATGATATTTTTTTGGGTATCATCTATAAATTGTCCTGGAAGGTAGTTTGCAAGAGGGTTATATCCGGATGTATTTATAGGATTAGGAAAAAAGTCCATCTCTCCATTCTCTTTATATGGCTTAGCAAGTGGAGTCATATACAAAATATCGTTTCCGATAGTTTTATATCCAGAATTGTCATTACGACGTAAACGAATTGAAGAACCAATTTTCCAAAAACTTGCCAACTCATGATCTGCAGTAAGAGTTAAATTCAAATTTTTAACATCATGTGTCCGATAATAACCTTGCTCATCATCATATTTGAACGACAGATACAACTGTGTTTTCTCTCCACTGTTACTGATCCCCAAATGATAACTCTGTATAAATCCATTCCGATACATAAGATCCTGCCAATCCGTATAATCTTCACTCTTTATGACATCCAGTTCTGATGCAGAGAACACGTCTTCATCCGTAAAAGAGTTATCCCAACCATGTGCAAAACGATAGCCATCACGACGGAATTGAGCATATTGTCCACCGGATTGCATTTTAATCATATGCGGAACATTTACTCCGACATACGAATTGAAATTAACTTCTCGTTTAACCCCTTTCCGTCCTCGCTTGGTTGTAACTAATATCACGCCATTAGCTCCCATAGATCCATAAATTGCAGAACTGGCAGCATCTTTTAAAACTTCTAACGATTCGATATCATAAGAGTTCAAATCGCTGAGACTCCCAGGAACGCCATCGACAATTACCAAAGGGCTATTACCTGCATTCAGAGATCTGGCTCCTCGAATGTTTATTGACTGATTATCACCCGGGAAACGTGAAGTCCGTATATCCAAACCTGCAACCTTGCCTTGAAGAATATCTTGAACATTACTGGTGGATGCACTACTAAAAGTTTTTCCTTTAACATTAGCCATTGCACTAACTATATCTCTTTTGCGGGACATACCATATCCAACCACTACCACCTCGTCTAGGTTTTGTGTATCTTCTACCAGTCTAATTCTGAATTGATCATCATTGCCTACTTTTATTTCTTGGGAAATATATCCAATATAAGAAATCTCCAATACAGAAGAAGATACGACATTCAATTCGAAATTCCCATCAATATCAGTAATGATACCATTCGTCGTCCCCTTTTCCACAACATTTGCGCCGATGACCGGTTCGCCTTTTTCATCTTTGACTACGCCGGTGACTTTTTTTGTTTTGGAAGATGCTGGGGCTTTCTTGGAAATGATAATATGGCCGTTGCTGAATGTGACGGAGCAGTTGGTGCCTTCCAATAATTGTTCCAGGATGTCTTTGACGTTGTTGCCGGCCGGTATTTTTTTGATTACGCGTGAATCGTTGACATCTTGGGTGTTGTAATCTACGAAGAGTTTTGTTTGTTGTTCGATTTGCTTGAAAGCCGACTTTAAGGTCAAATTATTTCCGGACAAGCGGACCTGTTGATTTTGAGCAAATACGAACGAACTTCCAAGAGATAGAGCTCCAATTATACATAGACGGGAAAGCGTTTTTCCCGCTTTTATAGGTATTAGATTAGTTAATTTCATATATTTGTATGTTTGAAAATTGAATATTAATTATTTCCAACGTTTTACGTTGAGTCCAAAAAAGTTATAATTCGGTTTCAAATGCCGGAAAGAGGGATTTTCGCACTTTCGTTCTTTCCGGTTTTCTTTTGTTCATCTTGTTCCTCTCCTCTATTTTAATTTATAAATACAACATTTTCCTTTATCTTGAAACGAATGCCGATCAACTGCTGCAAAACAGCCAACACATCCTCCAGGGTTTCATGCGGGGCAAACTTGACATTGTAATATTCGCCGGCATATTTCTGGGAATTATAATGGATCGTCACGTTAAACTTCCGTTCCAATGAAGCCATCAGGTGGCTGAAAGAGACATCCTCGTATATCTGGTAGCCGCTACGCTCCATCTTATAAAGCAAGGCATCGACCGGTTGGATCGCCACCGTATGCGCCGCATGCGAATAAACCAGACGTTCGTTCGGCTTCAGGATAGCTGACTGGTGTTCGCCCGTCTTTACATCCACCTTGACGCTCCCTTCTTCCAGGATCGTGCTCGTGCAGGAATCGGCCGGATAGGATGCAACCGTAAATACCGTACCCAAAGCCTGGACATCCAGATAGGTCGTCTTCACGATAAAAGGCTTTTCCGCGTTTTTCTGCACCGTGAACGATGCTTCGCCTGTCAGGTAGACCGTACGGGTTTCCGTATCCGTAAAATCTTTCGGGTAAACGAGCAACGAACCGGCATCGACCCATACCTGCGAACCGTCCGGCAAGAGGACCTGCCGGCTCTCGCCATAAGGGACGAACAATTCCGCCATCTCTACATGCCGGGTGGGTTTCAGGCGGTCCGTAACGAAAAAGGTCGCCGCTCCCGTCAATAGCATCAAGGCTATTACCGCCGCATATTTGATCCATCCGCGATACAGCGAGACGGTATTCCGACGGACCGGTCCGCCCAGCAAATGTCTTTTCAGGGTGTCCCAGTCTTCACGGGTCTCGCCGGTCACTTCTGCCGGCGAATGTTCCCAAAGGGTTTGCAATACATCAGCCTTTTCGGAAATCCCATCTTCCGCTCGCAGCCAACGTCCGAAAAGGACACGTCCCGAACGGGAGAAATGCTTCCCGAAATAAAGTTGTATGATCCGTTTTATATTGTTGTCGTTTTCCATAAAATCCCGTGCTTTATAATAGAGTCGGCTTACGATGGGAATACACACAACCGGATATATACATTTTTTCAACTTTTCTTCTTTATATATTGCCGATCAGATGTAAGTGTAATTTGTTTTTGGCAATGTCGAGATCATATTCGACAAGGCCGTACATATTCTCGACAACGCCGAATATATACACGACAACGGGAAAAACAGATTACACTTGCATCCGGCCATCAAAAGACAAGCATGCGGACGGCAGTTCAAGCGTGCATGACAAAAAACAGATAAAGGACTTTGCGAAGGATGGCAAGGGCGGCGGTCAGATGGTTTTCCACCGTCCGTTTACTGATATCGAGACGTGTCGCGATTTCATCGTTAGACAGGCCTTCCTCGCGGCTCATCCGGTAGATTTTGCTTCGCTGGGGAGACATCCGATCGACCGTACGGTTGATGATCGATTGCAGTTCGCGGACAAAAAGGGCTTCTTCTTCCGACTCGGCGGGGGAGGCTTCCTGCAGGTATTCGTTCGTATATTTTTCCGAAACGATGAGACGGTCGAAGTAGTCGTACACGGTAAAACGGGCCATCTGGAAAAGGTAGGAGGAGAAAGAACGGACAGTCTGCAGTTTTTCACGGTCTTTCCACAACGAGAGAAACAAATCCTGGGCCATATCACGGCTGACTTCCTTATCGTGCGTCAGGCCGATAAGGAAATTGACCAACCGGGGTTGATACTGGAAAAACAGATGCTCGAAAGCTTCCACGTTTCCGGTGGCAATTTCTTTTAAGATATTTTGTTCCTCTGGTAATTTCATAACGAACGCGAAGTAGCAAAAAATATCAGAATTATCAAAATAAAAGTTTGCAACACAGTTGCAGTAATTTTGTTGTACTTTTACCGTGTCGAGAAAAAAGAGTAAAATCATGTCAACAAAACAATGCGAAGAGAAGCTCAAAGATAAAGGTGTACGCCCGACAGCCGCCCGGATTCTTATCTTACAGAAATTGTCGGAACAGACGCATCCTATTTCCCTGCTCGAACTGGAGGCACAATTAGAGACTTTGGACAAATCGACCATCTCGCGTTCTCTGGCAATCCTCCTGGAGCATCACGCCGTCCACGCATTCGAGGACGGAAGCGGATCGATGAAATATGAAATCTGCCGAAGCGACACGGAGACCTGCTTTATCGGGAACAGACACATTCATTTTTATTGCGAAGTTTGTCATCAGACCTATTGCATGGATCATATAAAAATCCCGGTCGTACAGTTGCCCGAAGGTTTTATCATGGATACGATCAACTATACGGTCAAAGGGATTTGTCCGGCCTGCAAGTCTCCGGAGCTGTAAACGCGGAACCGTAAAAATGCAATCGAGTTGCAAAAGCTTCTTCGGATCTTTGCATCAAAATAATAAAAACAGATTGATTTTATGGATGCAAAAACTACTTGCCACTCCGAAGGCGGATGCAGCTGCGGACACAATAAGGATGCTGAAGAACGTCCGAACGTGGCATTGCCGATCCTGTCTTTCATCCTGCTGGTTGCAGGACTTATCTCAGGCCATACGGGGCAGAGCTGGTTCTCGCCGGCAGTAAAACTCGTCTGGTATCTGGCGGCTTTCCTTCCGGTCGGACTGCCAGTCATGCGGGAGGCTTTGCACAAGACCCTGCAGAAAGACTTCTTCACCGAGTTCTCATTGATGTCGATCGCTTCGATCGGGGCTTTCAGCATCGGCGAATATCCGGAGGCCGTGGCTGTCATGCTTTTCTATACGGTGGGGGAAATGCTGCAAGACAGGGCTGTCGAGCGTGCCTCACAAAATATCAGCCGCCTGCTCGATGTCCGTCCCGAACGTACGGATGTGTTTCGTGAGGGCAAATACACCAATGTCTCCCCGAAAGAGGTGCAGACAGGCGAACGGATCGAGGTAAAACCGGGCGGCCGCATACCGCTCGACGGGATTTTGCAGGAGACCGAGGCCTCGTTCGACACTTCCGCCCTGACAGGCGAAAGCATGCCCCGCACACTCCGGCAAGGAGATGAAGTACTGGCGGGAATGATCGTACAGGGGCAGGCGGTCCGCATAGAAGTGAACCGTCCGTATGAGCAGAGCGCATTAGCCCGTATTTTAGCGTTGGTGAAAGATGCGGCCGAACGTAAAGCTCCCACCGAATTGTTTATCCGCCGGTTCGCACGGATCTACACGCCTGCCGTGATCGCGTTGGCAGTGCTGATCGTAGGGGTTCCGGCGCTTGTCGGGCTGTCGATGCCGTCTTTTCAATATGTCTTTCACGACTGGCTCTACAGGGGATTGGTCTTTTTGGTTATCTCCTGCCCGTGTGCCTTGGTAATCAGTGTGCCGTTGGGATATTTCGGCGGCATCGGGGCTGCGTCACGTGCCGGCATCTTGTTCAAGGGCGGCAATTATCTGGATGCTATCACCCGGATAAACACCGTTGCATTCGACAAGACAGGAACTTTGACGACCGGACGTTTCGACGTGACGGACGTCAAGGCACAGGGGATTGCCGCTCCGGAGCTATTGGCCTTGCTCTTGTCCGTCGAACAGAAAAGCACGCATCCGATCGCCCAGGCGATCGTCCGGTACGCGAAGAAACAGAACATTTCTGCGGCAAACATCTCGGAGATGCACGAACTGGCCGGACACGGCGTAGAGGCTGCCATCGGCGGACGAGAAGTGCTTGTCGGGAATATCCGTCTGATGACGGAACGCGGGATTTCCATCCCCGAAGAGTTGTCCGACAAGGTGGCGACCGTGGTCATCTGTGCCATAGATAAGAAATATGCCGGCCATCTGCTACTGTCCGACACGTTGAAAGACGATGCCGTGGAGGCAATCGCCAAACTGAAGAAGTTGGGGGTGACGGATATCTGTTTGCTCTCGGGCGACAAAAAGGAGATTGTCGAGTCTTTTGCCAAACGTTTAGGCATCGACCGGGCATACGGGAACCTGTTGCCGGAGGATAAGGCGGCTCATATCCGGGAAATGATCGAAGAGCCGGGCAAATCCGTGGCTTTTGTCGGAGACGGCATGAATGATGCGCCGGTATTGGCACTAAGCCATGTGGGGATCGCGATGGGCGGACTCGGTTCGGACGCGGCGATCGAAAGTGCCGACGTCGTCATCCAGAACGACCAGCCGTCCAAAGTGGCGACCGCGATCATGATCGGCCGCAAGACACGCACGATTGTCCACCAGAACATCATAGGGGCACTCGGAGTAAAAGGGATCGTGTTGCTGGCAGGCGCATTGGGATATGTCACGTTGTGGGGAGCGGTCTTCGCAGATGTCGGTGTCGCGCTGCTGGCGGTCTTCAACTCTGTCCGCATATTGAACAGGAAGACATGGTAAAACCGGGCGGGCACAAGTGCAGCCCGGTTAACAACCGTTTTTTCACTTTCCTTTCAGCATCGGTTTCCCGTCTTTCCATATCACCTCTTCCTGTGTGATATACCAGGTTTTCCCGTTGTCGTTGTTCCCTTGGTAGAACAGGTAAGTGCGTCCGTCCGAATCGGTAAAGATATGCGGATGGCCGGATTCGCTGGAATTCCATTCGCCGGGTTTGCCGTTTCTGAGGAAAGGTTCTTCCGAGAGGCGTTTCCAGACAATGCCGTCTTCGCTTTCCGCCACTCCGATCTGTTGGGGAGCATTGTTGTAAGCTCCGGCATAAAACATATAGAGTTTGCCGCCTTTCTTTGCGATCGAAGCCCCTTCGATACATTTTCCTTCCCACGGATACACGGGATAGAGAATAGCGGAATCGGCCGCCTGCATCCAGTCTTCCCGGTTGAAGCCGGTATTGCCCGGAGCAACGGCCACTCCCTGCATCTGGATGTCGTAGTTTGCATCGCGGGTTGCAAAATAGAGGAAATAGCGCCCTTTGAACTCGCACACTTCCGCGTCTATGGCACGACCGCAAGTCCAATCTCCTGTAGGGTGGAAAATCGGATTCGTCGGATTCCTTCTGAAATGAATGCCGTCGTCCGATACGGCATGGCAGATGGCATCTTTCTTTCCATTCCCGTATGTCTGATAAAACAAATGCACCTTTCCATCCTTCACCAACGCACCGGGCGCACAAAGTCCTTTCTTCTCATAATCGGCCCCGGGAGCAGGCGTGATCTCTCCCACCTTCGTCCAGTTCACCAAGTCCCGGCTCTCCGCAATCCCAATATTCCATCCCGAATCAGGATCCCCCTTCATCGGCGGAATGGAATGATACATCAAATAACGCCCCTTAAAATTAACCACATGCGGATCTTTCGAAAAAGGAACCCCTACACGCGAGGTATCACCGTATAGCATGCGGGGAAGTTGCCCCCAAGACATTATCGGTGCAAAAACAAGCCAAATAAAAAATAACAGTGTTTTCATCTTTACAATAGTCTAAATAAAGACGCTAATATAAAGGATTTATAAGAGAAAAACAATCATCGCATATAAGAGAATGCACGAGTTTTCCCTTATATGCGATCAATAAGAATTTTAAGGCATTGAAACAAAACCCTCCGTTTTCACAATCCAAGTCCCGTCTTTCGGGAATCCCGGAGCATCTCCAGTAGAGCCATCCCAGCCTTCAGCCATCATTGCTATTGCAGTCAGCAACGCTCCGTTGGAAGGGAAATAAGGGAATGGCCCTCCAGTAGCCAATCCATGTTCGTCAAATTGGAAATTAGGCGAAGAATGTAACAAAAAATCAAGAGCCAAGGCCGGCTTGCCATTCCGGGCAGCCGCCATTGCCAACATGGGGAAATCCCAACCCCATACATGATCAAAATTCCATACAGCAGAAACCTTATCCAATGTATGCACAAAAATATCCTTGTCGACCCCATCTCCCGGCAACATACCCGAAGTTCCTATTAACGCAGGATGTTCAAATGTATATTTAGTCCACATATCAGGAATATCCTCGTAAGTTGTGTAGACACCATCTTTTACCGGCAACGGAGATAATTTATCCTCCACCTCTGTCCATTTCTTTTCCACCGGTAAAGACATCCGTTCGCGCCATGTCCGGGCTACACGCAGGCCAAAACGCCAATATCCTAATTCAAAAGCCGGATTGATCGTTTGCATCGGATCCGTATTCTCCGAAACGATATATACCGGAGGTCCCAATACATAACGGTCCTTCTGCTTGTCGTAATGAACAAAGTCTGCCATGAAATCGGCCGTTTCAAATACGACATTACGCCATTTTTCCAAGGTTTCGGGTGTCGGATGCAACCGGTAATCCAATTCTGCAAAATAAATGGGATGGGGTTGTTGCCAGAGTAACGTAGCATGGATAATATGAGGCCAATCCCGGTCAAAACCGGCCGTACACTTAGGCCAGCGAGCTCCTTTATAACCTTGCTTTCCTGCTCGTTCGCGAGAAGTCGGCAAAAAATTGTTGTATACGTGCAGGCTCTTACCCAACAAATCCCAACGATTCCATAGAGCATAATGTACTCCATGCCACCAGATCATCTCAAAATGGAAACGGCCATACCATCCATTATTAACCAACCCGCTTTCCTGCGGAGGCAGTGAACCGGCTTCGTTTACACGCATCACATATTGCGACAGGACAATCCTTCTTTCCAATTCTTTCCAACGGGGGTCCGAACTCTCCGACAAATCGATAGCGGCTCCTGTATTCCAGAATCTCTTCCACGCCCTGCTACTCGCTTCAAACACATTCTCTTCCAGAAAGTTTTCTTCTTGCTGCGTAAACAGACAAGTAAAATCGAGTTTATCCGTATCAGAAGGGTGAAGCTCGAAATAGTGGGGATTGTCTTGAGTGGCCGGAGAAAAATGTGCCGGAGACTTCCACCGCAGGATAGTCGAATAATGAGTATCATCCATTTTCCGGGAGATACGGACCGACTGCCCGGTTTGACTCTCTATCGAGGAACGATGTTTCGCCGGTTGATCATACACTCCGACATAAGCAGACACCTCGTTCGTGTCTGCATACGGGAAATCAATAAACACGGAAAGTCTTCCTTTCCGCATCAAATCACTTTCCACTTCCACCCCGATCATATCCAAATCCGGGTGGCAAGCCGTTCTCACGACTACAGGTATGCCTTCCAACTCAAAACGGCTTGTAATAATGCCCTTCCACATATCTGTTTCCTGGACAGCGTTCCGTATGTCATCAGGGCCGGCCTCCGTCCCATCGGACAACAACAATTTCAAACCGACACGTCCCAAATTGAAACGATGCGGATTTGCTGCCAGCCAGGCGGAAAGCTCCGGTTGGGCGGGGTTAGGCAAATCATAACCGACTTGCCTTCCATACGTGTTTATCGGGACTTGCCTGTAATCCTTATCAGACATACCTTCGGGCAACGGAAAGCTATGCCAGCTCCATTGCGCCATCGTGTTAAACGGGACAAAGGTTTGCAGTCCGGTAATATCCACTCCAAAAGCAAACTCGCCATTTCCAACCTGGGCCGGACTTTGGGGATTCGTTTTCGTCGTAACGATCTTATGCCTCTCAACCACCGCTTTCCGGTCAATACGAGATTGTGCTTTCACTGATAAGGAAGCCAGCAATACCGGAAACAAAATATAAATCAAATGTTTCATCTTATTTTACGACTGATGTACCATCTCTTTATTTTTGCAGTTATAGAATCCTTCTATATAGATATTCAGGGATTTGTCTATCTCGACAATAGCAAAGCTATTATTTTCGGGAAGGCTTCCTTCGATCATTCCTTTCATTGTAAAGTAATGGATGCCATGCCGGAAACTGTAATTCCCCGCGTGATGGTGCCCTTGGATGACGGCTACGACTTTGTTGCTTTGCTCAAGTATCGAAACGATTTCTTCTGCATTGCCGATACAAAGTTCCTTGCCAACGCCCGAAAAAGTATCCAACAGCTGGTGGATGAAGATCACAGCCGGCAAATCGTCTTTCTTCAGTTCTTGCAGGAGCCATTCCTTTTGGGCGGACGGGATAAACGCCTTGGTCCAATCGAATTTGCCGGAATCATAGTCGGAACCATCCTCGTTGCAATTACCGTCAAGCACGATAAATTTAATCTGATTCCGCACGAATGAATAATAAGGTTTTCCTTCCGCACTTCCGTGATTGGCCGTATGTGCAAGAAATTCGGGCTTCGATATGCTATCCATATCGTGGTTGCCCAACACATGGTAGACTGGGCCGTCGAAGGTCTGCAACTTGGCTTCTATCTCATCCAGAAAGGATAGAGTCTGTTCTTTTTCAGGCTTATTCTTCATGTCTTTCAAGTCTCCAAGTTCAATCAAGAAGTCAAGTTTCCGTTTATTAAAAACGTCTATCGCTTCCGACAGCTTTGTGATGGATTGTTCATAATAGCGGGTCCCGTGCACTTTACGATGTGCGAAATGGACATCCGTCACCAAACCGAAACGCAGTCTCTTTTCATTTCCCCGTGCCAACAAGCCCGGACAGGACAAAAGCAATGCTCCTGCACATGATTTCTTAAAAAATAATCGTCTATTCATGGTTTTTCAGATTAATCAAGGCAAATGTAAACAATATTCCCGGAGAATTAGATAAAAACTGCTTACCTTTGCCTCGTCAAACATGAATCTGCTATATGAAACTAAAAGTAATCATCCTGCTGACCAGCCTGTTCTCTTGCATGTTGCAAGCACAGACAATCCATTATAATGCCTTTTCGCACAACGATTATGAACGTCCTCGCCCGCTATTCGATGCCCTTTCCTTGCAATTCAATTGTGTGGAAGCGGATTTATGGCTGATCGACGGCGAACTGTATGTTTCCCATGACTCGGTCGCCCCCAATCCGGATATCACATTCGAGAAGCTATACCTTCTGCCATTAGTCGAACGGATCACAAACAATAACGGCAAAGTATATCCGGGCAGCGACCGTCCGTTTTACCTGATGGTCGATTGCAAGACGGACGGCGAAGCGATGTATCCCGTACTGAAGAAGAAACTGGAACCGTACGAGTCTCTTTTCTGCCACGAGAAAGACGGCAAACTTCAAGAAAGCGCTGTATTGTTTTACCTGTCGGGAAGAAGCCCCCGAAAAGCTATCACCGCCGAGAGCAACCGTTTTATCTTCCTGGACGGCAGGATCGACGATCTGGGTAAAGGTATCCCGGCTGTCCTGATGCCGGTCATCAGCGACAATTATTCCAAATACATCGACTGGAAAGGCCAGGGAGAAATTCCCGCCGAGATGCTCGAAAAGATGCGCGGCTATATCCGCCAGAGCCATGCGGAAGGCAAACTGTTCCGTTGGTGGGGCGCACCGGACACGCCCCAGTTCAAGAAGTTCTTTATCCGGGAAAAAGTGGATTTGATCGGAGGCGACGACCTGAAAGCGCTGAGTTTGATTTTACAGAAACCCTAAAAAGAAAGACATCCTTCCATAAGCGACAGGCCTCCTTCCCAAAACATATATGTTTCGATTTCAAAACACCTATGCTTTGCAATCAAAACATAGGTGTTTTAAAACGAGACTATTCATAAGACGAAATATTAAACAGCTTCTTCATCTCGCCGGTTTTCACCTTAGCGGTGAACAGGTCTTGCAAATCCCTGACGGACAAGGAATAAGACGGTGCAAAAGCAGGCGTTTCCATGTATTCCAAAATGCTACGGTAGAACTGCCGGGCTTCCGGCTTGTCCTGGACGGCTTTCAGGTCGGACATGCAAACCAAGAGTTTTCCGTTCCCTACCTTGAATTCGAACAACAGGCCCAACTTATGGTTGCGTTCGACATTGTCGATCACCTGCACGATCGGCCGGTAATCGTCGGACAGGCGATCCAGAATCATGGGATAGCTCTGCTTGATGATCGGGAACCATTGCCAGTTGGTATGGAACTCGGTCGGGAAATCAGCCAGTGCCGGATGGGCAGGATCGGTCAGAATCCCTAATGTGCCCGGAGAGACAGGGCGTCCTAAGTTCTCGCAGATGGAACGGAACATGCGGTAATTCCAATAATCCGTCTGGAACAGTCCGCCTACCGTTTGATCCTTGTGTTTGTCTTTCGAAGGAAACCAAAGGACTTTGCCGCCTTCCGCCAGGTATTTCAGATGAGCGTCCAGATCGTCCGTCACACAAATGCCTTCAGCCGCTTTCACCTCTTTATCGGCTTTATCTGCCGGATAAATCCAAAGGGAATAATCATTCCGGTAAGGAGTGCCGTCTATCGACAAGCCAAGCGTAACCTTTTCCGCCTTCCGGACAGAAGCGATCGCCGGCTTCAAAGTACCCACCTTTGCCAGCTCTCCTTGTTTGACCTGCAAAGGTAAAACACCCTTATCCAAGACCTGTTGTTTGCTATCGGTCAATGTCCAGGACAATTGTCTGCCATTCAAATCGCTTTCAGAGTAATTGGCAATCTCCACCTCTCCGGCAGGAACCTCATCGTTCGTCCAACAGAACTTCTCGATGCAGAACAGAGGAACCACCTCCGAACAGAAATGGCGCCATTCTTCCGGTGTGACCAACCCTTTACTTTCCATAAAAGCATCCAGGATGCCGACATAAGCCGATCCCTGTCCCGGATAATCCTGCAAATCGAGCAACTGGAAACCGCCCCATTCCGGCGTACGCAGGTTCATCTCGATATCCGCCCGGTACAACAGGGCCGACCATTTGCCGGAAGCCATCATAAAATCATGCGCCTGTCCGATCATACCGGCTTCTTCCAAGCGTTTCCTGAAGATTTCGAAATTGCGAGGCTTCAACACACCCGTATATTTCTTGATCTCTTCGTAATTCGGATATACCTGGAACTGCCCTGTCTCATGGCTGATAATCGGGATATCGCACAAAGCATTGGCTGACGAGAAGTTCATCTCCGAATTCGGGTACGTGTGATTCAGATACCCGCCGTCATAAGCGTCGGCAAACGAGAAAGAGGCACGGGCATGGGTGTTGAACTGCTTCTCGTCTTCACGTCCGACACGGCAGGTGGTAAAATAATCTTCATCTGCCTGCTTTCCTTTAAAGCCTAAATAGTTATTCGAACCGGAAGCATACAGATGGCGATTGTCTTCTTTTTTGAAAGTCCGGATCAGCATGGCAAGCCCTTCTTCGCCGGACATCTCATTCCCTAATCCGAACATGACGAAAGAGGCATGGTTACTATAGGTCCGATGCAGGTTCCGTCCTTCTTTCAACAGATAATCGCATAATTCGGAATCGTTGATATTGACGTTTCCCCAAACAGGAAGTTCCGGTTGCAGGTAAATACCTTCGATGTCGGCAGCTTCGAAACAGGCTTCGGGAGGGCACCAGGAATGGAAACGATAATGGTTGATGCCGTACTGTTTCGCTACTCGGAAATAGTGCCGCCAAGTCTCCACATCCATTGCGGTATGGGCAATCAGAGGAAAGACACAGGCATCATGTTTTCCGCGCAGGAACGTAGTCTTGCCATTCATGGTAAACTGGCGGCCTTTTGTTTTGAAGTCGCGCAAACCGAAAGTTGCCTGCCGGGTATCGACGGACCGGTCTGTTTTCAATGAGACAGAGAGACGATAAAGAGCCGGTGTGAATTCACTCCAAAGCAAAGCCTTATCCCCCAGCGCAAGTTCGAATTCCTGCTCTGGCTTCGTCCAGTCCACTTCAACCGTCTGCACCGGTGTCTTATGTTGTCTGTCCGTATTCCAGGCTTCGGCATAAAAAGACAAGAATCCCTTTCCCGTCCCTTTATCCGGGTTACGAAGGAGTACTTTGGCTGTCACGGCTTTTTTCGCGACATCCGGATAAAGCTGGATATCGTCGATCCCGCAAAGAGGGGCGCTTTCCAGATAGAAACCGCCGATGATCCCGTTCCAGTTTGTCTGTGTGGAAGCAGAATAGGCATGTGAAGAACCATAGACCTTTTCCGGAACCGCCTCCTTCCCGTTATCGACTAAAATGGCAAGTGCATGAGTTCCGGGAGACAGATAGGAGGACAGGTCATATTGTTGGGCGGTAGAGATATCACTATTCGATCCGACCTCTTTCCCGTCGATCCAGATTGTCGTGGGTTTCGTACGTTCCATCACCAGGCGGACGGATGTCCCGGCCCATTCCTCCGGTATATCGATCTGCTTCGTGTATAGCGCCTTCCCTTCAAACATATATTCCCTGGAAAGGGCTGTTGTCTGTGTCATATCCGTATTGTAAGTTCCCTTTTTCCCCATATCGGTAGTGCCGGGCAGGAAAAGAGAGTCCGTACAGGGCTTTGCCAACCAGCCAGGAGCAATCCCCGTACCGGCTGTATCCAGTTGCAATCCCCAATTTCCCTCCAGGGAAATACGGCTCCGGGTATCGGGAGGCAGTTGTTGGGTACAAGCGGAATAAAATCCGGCGGTCAACAACAAGGCTACAAGTTTAATCGACTTTTTCATCTTTTTCAAGTTTATATTTATGTGCTTCAGCGAAATTACAAAAAAAGCGCATCAGAATATCCTCGGATAGTCCTGACACGCTTTTCTTTATAATCATAATTCAGAACCGGGGGTTACTATTTCCAACCTTCGTTCTGAGTGATACGATCCGGGTTCAAGTCGATCTCCGCTTGCGGAATCGGCCACCAGAAATCTCTTGTCGTATAAGCTTCTCTTATTGCCGGAACCAAAATGGCATGTTCAGGCGTCCCACTTGAGAAATCGCGGTATTCGATTCCTTCGATCGGCTTGTTCATCACATCCAACAAGATATCCCAGCGACGGATATCGGCAAAACGAAGGCCTTCCTGTGCAAGTTCCACCCGTCTTTCGTTGCGGACCAGGTCACGGAGGCTGCCGTTATAACGTTCGGCTACCATCTTGTCGATATCGTTCGTATTGCCGGCACGGTCACGGATCACTTTTATCAGAGACTTAACCTCGTCCGTACTTCCTCCGGTTTCCACCAACGCTTCCGCCCTCAACAGATAAGCTTCCGCATAGCGGAAAATGATAAACGAGTTGTAAGTTGTCCATGTTTCCGGCTCCTGGCAATATTTCTTCCAAGACAGGCCGGTAGGCGTCTTGTTCCATTCGCCACCGCCGCCTTCTGCCAAGACATCACCTACGCTGACTTCCTTGTCCTGCAAAGCCCCGTAATCCTTGTTGGGATCAAAATAGGTCTTGCCGTCCTTTTCAACCACATTGTTCGGGATCGTATTAAAATATTTGCCGCGCATTTCCATACCCGGAGCATAAATGGTCTGGTAAAAACGAGGATCCTTATTCAGATACGGCATAGCCTCGTTTCTCTCGCCCACATATTCGAATGCATCAGCCAATGCTTTTACCGGAGTCGTCACGCAATAACCGCCGATAGACTGGTTATACCAGTTTCCCCAACCGTTCGTCGCATCCAATGAATAGCGTCTTACCAGGATCACTTCATCCAGGTCTTCGCAACCGGTCACAAACAACTTGTCAAAATCGGCCAGCTGCGGAGCAGATGCAACCAGTTGAGCCGTTTCATCCAGCGTAATCTGGAAATAAGACTTATCATTCAGGTAACCGGCGGCATAAGCTGCAGCACGCGCACGAAGCAAGCGGGCAGCCGGTTTTCCGATCTTCGACTTATTGCTTGGTTTGTCCGGCAGTCCGGCAATTGCCTTGTCCAGGTCATCCAGGATAAAATCGAACACTTCTTTCGGATCCTGTATTTGTTTGACATTTTCACTTTCCGCTACTGTAGCCGGATTTTCCGTATAAAACATGATATGTCCGAAAATGGAAACCAAATCCAGATAAAAATAAGCACGCAAGGTACGGGCTTCTCCCAAAACCTGGTTCCGGTTAGCATCGCTCTCTCCGCCCGGCCATTGGTACTTATCGATGTTGTTGATCACGTTATTCGCACGCTGGACGGAAATATACCCATTATCCCATTTGTTAGCAGGGAAAGAAGAGGCCGTACTTCCGAGGCCTCGTCCCAAGTCATATCCCCTATTCCAACTATGTGTAACCAAACCGTTATCCGTCACGCCATCCATCCACAAATCATAATTTTCGACGTTCAGCCTCTCATACAAGGCGGTCAGCGCCTTTTCATAGTCTTCTGCCGATTTGAAATAACCGTCTGCCGTGATGATGCCTTCCGGTTCCAGATCTATATTGCTGTTACAACCGCCTGCCATACAGAGGGTAAAAGCCAACGCTCCATACAGCAACGATTTCTTATATATTTTCATAATGCTCTATTTATTAGTTTAGATTAAAAGATAATGTTCACACCGAAGTTCACGATTTTCAACGGAGGAAAATCATAGATTCTATCACTCTTTCCTTCCGGATCCAAGCCTTGATACAAGCTACTGAATGTAAGCAGGTTCGAACCTGAAACATACAATCTCAGCTTCGTGATCCTCAGCTTGTCCGTGATACCCTTCGAGAAGGTATAACCTAACTGGGCGTTCTTCAGACGCAGATAATTTGTCTTTTTCAGGAAGAACGAGTTATAAGTAGATGCATTCCGGTTATTGGCTGCTTCCAAACGAGGCATTTCGGCATTTCCATTCTGGTTCTCATCCGTCCATCTGTCGCGGAAATGTACACCGGTGAAGGCCTCATAGCTCGGTCCTTCGATCCATTCCCCGTACATCATACGGTTCGCACCGCTTGACCCTTGGAACAGCAAACTCAAATCGAATCCTTTATATTCGCCGCTGATATTCCATCCATATGTGAACTTAGGAATATTGGAAGTAAATATCTGACGGTCGTCCGGATCGATCGTTCCATCGTTATTCGTATCGACCAGTTTTACATCGCCGGCATGAAGATCGGACATGCCACGCGGGTCCGATTTATATTTGGCGCGATATTCTTCCAGTTCCTGTTCGTTCGCGATCAGACCGTCTGCCTGATAGATGTAGAAAGCGTTCAAAGGCGAACCGATCGTCTGGATATTATAACCGCTGATATTCTTGTCGTCACCACCGCGATCGATCCATTCATTCTTGTTATAGGCAAGATTGAAAGAGGTGTTGAACGTAAATTCTCCGAATGTTTTGCGGAAACCGACCATCGCCTCCACGCCTGAGTTACGAACCACTCCGGCATTTTGTTCGGGAGCATCCAAACCGATGAAATGAGGGATACCCAACGCTAACAAAATATCTTTCGTGTCTTTCGAGTACCAGTCCAATTCTCCATAAATCGTGTTATTCAGGAAACCAAAGTCTAAGCCGACATTGGTCTGTTCCACCGTCTCCCAAGTCACATCCGGATTTGCCATCTTTTTCTGGTAAACCGCAGAAACAAGGTTACCGTTCATGACGACATTCGAAGTGTTATATTGAGGCAGATACATGAAAGCATCAATACGTTCGTTACCGGTCTGCCCCCAGGATGCTCTCAGTTTCAGATTATCCACAAATCCTAAATTCTTCATAAATCCTTCTTCCGAAATACGCCATGCGGCAGAGAAAGACGGGAAAACGCCCCACTTATGACCTTTCGCAAAACGGGAAGAACCGTCGGCACGAATGTTCGCTTCAAATAAATACTTATCCTTGAAACCGTAGTTTACACGTCCGAAGAAAGAATTGATACCCCACTTTGTCGGATATCCTTCCGCAAACTGGCTACCGGCCGAACCTAAAGAAACATCCGGTAAAGCATCAGAGATCAAATCCTTACGTTGAGCCATCGAATAGTAGTTACGGTAAGAGATTTGTTCCATACCATAGAGCAATGCCAAATCATGGTCGTCGCCGAAACGCTTTTTATAATTGGCCAAGAAACGAAGTGTCATCTGATAGCTGTTGTTACGTGAGTCTTTTACGCTGTTCGGATTATTGCGCTGTGTGATCAGTTCACCGGCTTCGTTATAATACTTATGGTTCTTATAATGGATCTTTCTTCTGTCCCAAGAACCGTTCAAAGAAGCCATACCGGTAAATACCAAATCCTTGACCGGTTCCAAATCGACTTTTACCTGCCCATAAACCACATCCATATTATAGCGGTCTTCTCCTACGACATCCAAGTCCATAAGAGAAATGGCATTTCTGTTCTGCTTATCCAAACGGTAATCGCCATTTTCATACTTGACCGGCGATGTGGGCTGCATACTCCAGACATCATACTGCACGTTGCCCAATGCTTCAGGCCACAGGCGGTCGATGTGGCGATATGTCACGTCACTGCTGACTTTCAGCATCTTGCCAATGTTCAAATCCGTATTCACACGATAGCTATAACGCTGATATTCCGTGTTCTTAACCAATCCGGGCTGATCCAGATAGTCAAACGAAACCAGATAGCGACCGACTTCGCTACCCCCTGTCAGGTTTAAGGTATGCTGTGTGATATAAGTCGGTTTATACACTTCATTAGCCCAGTTCAGATAAGAATGGTTATACGGATCATCACCTCTTTCCGTTGCCAGAATATCGTCTTCCGAATACTTGCTTGAACCACCTGAATTGATCAAGGCTTCATTGACCATCGTCATATATTCGCGTGCGGAAACTTGTTCGGCTCTTACCGCCCGGTCCTGGAAACCGATCGTACCGTCGTACGATAATTTCACTTTCCCTTCCTTACCACGTTTGGTTGTTACTAAGATTACACCGTGAGCTGCACGCGAACCATAGATAGAAGCAGATGCGGCATCTTTCAAAACGGAGATATTCTCGATTTCGGAAGAAGGGATCTGGCTCAAAGACATTTCGATACCGTCCACCAATACCAACGGTTTGGCATTGCCGGTCGTACCGACACCACGCAAGTAGATTTCAGGATCGTCACTTCCCGGCGCACCGCCACGGTCGACTACCGTAATACCGGGACTCAAACCCTGCAAAGCTTTTGTGGCATTTACCACTGTCATCTTATTGATTTCATCACCTTCCAGTTTGGTAACGGCACCGGTAGTCGTCACTTTGCGCTGAACACCGTAACCGACAACCACAACCTCGCTCAATGCCTGGGTATCTTCAACCATCTGGATAACTAATGCCGACTGGTTACCCACCTTTATTTCCTGCGTATTATAACCGATATATGACACCTGTACGACCGCACCCGGAGCGACTTCCAACGTAAATTTACCATTGATATCGGTGATAATACCGTTTGTAGTGCCTTTCTCTATTACATTGGCACCAATAATCGGTTCGCCCAAATCGTCCGTGACGACCCCCGTAATCGTCTTCTTCTGCTGGGTAACGACCGGAGCGGATGTATCCTTTGCCTTATAGCTCGACAGGACAATATAAGAACCCTTCTGGGAATAATTCAATCCCAACCGGGTAGAGAGGTTATCCAAAACTTCCTTGATAGACTTACCAACCATATTAACAGATATCCTCTTATTTACATTTACGCCGGCATCATAGATAAAGAGGTAATCCGTTTGCTTTTCAATAGTATTCAAATAATCCTTTACTGAAAGATTATCACCCTGCAGGGTGATCTTTTGCGATATCGCATTCTCTGCATGCAAACAGAAAATGGCTGCAAATAAGAACATATAGGTTATTCTCATAATCCTAAATAAATGTTTATGCCGTGATTTTAACAAGAGACAAAACCCCGACAAAGGTAATTTATTCATAACTTTGTAATATTTAAAGATTAATACTTGTGTTAGACATGTGTTAATTGCAAGGCGGTGAATCTCGCACATTCATCGCCTTTTTCACATTATTTCCTGTACTCTGTTTCTTTTCATTCCATAGGCATTTCTCGTTTTTATTTAAGGTTAGACACTTACTTTATGTAGATAATCGTATTATCGTCGCTGCGAAAGAAAGTAAAACGCGTACTGCGTTGCAACACCTGCAAAATGAAATCCACACCGTCCGAAACACGGCATTTCCCACTGCATTTATAATCATGAAGCCCTTTGTTCTGAATCACAATACGGATATCATAAGTTTTCTCAAAACGTTGCATCAAATCGGCAAAACGCATATCTTCAAAGCAGATCAATCCCTCTTTCCAGCGATAATTATCCAAGTTACGGATCGAATCGACCACTATTTTACCGCCCGTCCACTCCGCTTTCTGCATCGGAGCAAGCCGGATGGAAGGACCGGGATTCATTTTATTCGTCAACTCGATGGAGCCTTCCAGCAGAGCTGCTGAAAATTCGCAATCCGACTCATCTGCCTGCACATTGAACTCCGTACCCAAAACCTTTATATCGCATTTCTTCGTCTGTACGACAAACGGATGTTCCGCATCTTTAGAGACATCGAAATAAGCTTCCCCCTTCAGCGAGACGTTACGAGATTCCTCCGTAAAAGAGGCCGGATAGGTCAACTCACTGCAAGCGTTCAGCCAAACATTCGTCCCGTCGGACAAAGTGAGATTAGCCCGTTGGCCCGGTGGGACGACTATCTTGTTCATCGCCAATACAGGAGCCGGTTTTGATACGCTATTATATATGTATAGAGCTGACATTACCAATACGGAAATAGCAGCAGCGATCTTCAGCGATTCTCCGATAACAAAAGGCAGGCTGAAACGGTGGCCGGATTGTGGCATACTGCTATTTTTTGCCTTATGCAACAACAGCACATCAAAATATTTCCGCTCCCTTATCAGCTCTTCCCGATTTTTATCAGAAGCATCCACCCAATCGCAAACAGCCTCTTCCTCTTCAAAAGAGGCTGTTCCTGCAAAAAACCGATGTAATACATTTCTGTCCATATACAATATAAGCACCTCTCGGAAGCAACCCCCTAAAATTTTATCCGGATATTTTCGCCTTCTTTTATTTTCCGGTTACAGATCGTTTTTCCGTCAGCGACAACAGCAACTTGCAGCTTACCGCCAAAGCGCTTCACTTCGAGATCGAAAACTTTATCGAACGCGCAAATCTTACGCAGGTTCATATGATCCCACTCCTGCGGCAGGCGGGGAGTAAAGACAAACGAATTCAGGCCGGTCGGACGAATGCCGAACATTCCTTCCGTGATGATACGGCAATACAAGCCGCTTTCGGCTGACAGATGGCGTTGGTTGCCTTCCGGCCATGCCTCGATTGCATAAGGGACATGTTCACCCAACAGGCGTTGGGAAGAATAGAATTTCAAATAACCGGTAGCCTTCTCCGTCTCACCGCAAGCATACACGCCACGCAACGCGTACAAGGTGGAGCGGTCCCAGAAGGTTTCACTTCCCGCCTGTGTCAACAAACCGTTTTCCGTCCACAGGCGCGGAGAGAACAACGCCCGGATAGTCGCATCTTTCCGATCCTCGATCCCGACCGTGAGCGGAATACAGATCCAAGAACGCAAGACATCGTTGCCTTCATAATACCGATAGGTATTGAAGCTCTCGACCGTCCCACCGAAATAGCGATCGATATTTTTCTTCAAAGCCGTTGCCTGGCGGGCATAAGCTGCAACAGGTTTGCCCAAATCCTTTCCTAAATAACCGGCAGAGATCAGAGCATCATAATACAAGGAGGAAGTACAAAGATTCGCCTTCCCTGCCGGAAAACGTCCTTCCAGTTCATCTGCATCGGAAGCCACTACTCCACTCTCGTTCAGATTGCGCCTGCAATATTCCAAGCACCATTCGATCAACGGCCACAACTTTTCGGCTTCCGCCTTATCTCCTCGGGATAAAGCATAGCGGGAAGCGCCATAGGCAACCATCGCCGCATCACCGCGGTCACCGGCTCCCGCCCAGATGTCGAGGCCTTCCGCTATGATCGAACTGGGGATCGGCTTGTATTCCGGATTCATGAAACGGGCAAAATGCTCATACGAGCACAATGCGGAACGGTTCCCTACCTCATATCCCAAGTAAGGGAAGAAAGGGTTGATATATTCTGCCTGGTCGTTCGCCCAGATGGCTGCATAGTAGGATTCACCGCCGGGACCGTGCATCAGTCCGCCTTTCGTGTCGTAAATACTTTCCGCTCCACGGATTTTTGCAAAAGCGAACATGGTGTTGATGACCGGATCGGGCGTATCCAGAACCAGATTATTCCAAAAGCCGGCAATCAAATCCTGCCGGGCCTGCAATTCCCGGTCAATATCGAACGAAAGCTCGCTTTCATCCTTTTTATATCCGGCAAAAACCGCACTGAAAGTCAACTCCTCGCCCGGTTGTAACTGGCAGGCTGCCTGTCCGTTGATTGTCGAAACCAACTTATAGCTGCCATCCACCCCCTTTGCGGCATCTGTCTCGACAACCGAACGGGAAGAAGGGATTTCCACCGATATCGCAGATTCGCCTATATTGCGTAAAATATATTTTTCACAAAAAGCCGGATTCGAAACGGAAGGGAACAGGATACGTGTCAAGCCGAGTTTTCCCTTACGGGGAAGCACGTATTCGCTCTGCACGACCATCGTGCCGTTCAAGGTAATCTCTTTTACTTTCTCATTCAGCAAAGACCGTCCGTTTACCTCGACCATATCCGTCACGTTCCAGGCAAAGCGACGCATCAGGCTGGCATGCGTATTATTCGGAATCGTGCGGAGCATCGGCCATACCATACTTCTGTTCAGCATAAAGGCTCCGTTTGCATCGACTCCGTAGCGAAGCACGGTCGAAACTTTCAACCCGCTCATTTCAATATGATCTTCATGTGGGATACGCTCATCTACCTGCCAGGTAATACCGCCGGCAGGATTAATGGTCCAGCGATCGGCTGCCGATACGGAAAGGCTGCTAATCCATAAAAGAGACAAAAGGCAATAAATCTGTTTTCTCATGTTACTTATTTGATAATGTGTTTTTCAAGTTTCTTATATAATAAGCACCTCAAAAAGGATATCCCCTAAAAAGAAATATCATTTTTCCCAAAACACTTTATCTCAAATGAACAAAACAATCGCCATATAGTCCTTCAGTTTCACTTTCAATATCTTCAATGCTTTGGAGATGTGAAACTCCACACTCTTGACGGAAAGAGAAAAATGGGCGGCGATTTCCGGATATGTTTTATTTTCATAGCGGCTCATGATAAAGATCCGGCGAGTCTTGTCGGACATCATCGCCAAGGCCTCGTCGACAAGCCGACCGGCCTCCGAACTGAAGATTTCCTGAGGATCGCAGGCTTCAAGGGTGGCAATCCTCAGGCTGTTCACCCGTTGCTGGTGTTCCTGAATGCGTTGTTCCACATCTTCACGGACACGAAGATGACGAAGATAGTTCAAGCATTTATGTTTGATTGCTTCCAGGATATAGGCCGGGATATTCGAATCGGAAGAAAGAGAATGGCGGTTTTCCCAATAATACATGATCCCCTCGACAGCAATATCCTCCGCTGCCACCTCATCTTGCAGATATGTATTGGCAAAACGCACAAACAATCCATGATATTCAGCAAACAACTTATTAAATGCTTTTATCTCCGAAGCCGTTTCCATGATAATCCTTTTCGCCGATAAAGATAGTACAAATTTTTAAAGAAAAGAAAATGGCAAGAAAAGGACCGGACGCTGATGTTGCAGAAGATGCAAATTAGCGTCCGGTCACATAAATCGGAGGTCGTGTTTCCACCCGTTTATTTTATTTTTTCAAACCAGGGCAAGCGTTCCAGAGGGGCTGTCACTTCAATCGTTTTCGGACCTTTGAATTTTTTGCCCGTATCGTCCCTCCATACTCCCTTGGGCAGCATTACCTTGCGTGTATGTTCCTTTGTCAATACCGGAGCTACCAGATATTTGTCGCCCAACATGAACTGGTCTTTGCAATCTATGAATCCCTGGTGTGGAAAGGCATATTCCATGTGCCGGATGATCGGTTCACCGGTCTTTGCGGCATGGTGTGCCAGCTCCAGGATATATGCTCCCATTTTCTCGTGCAGGTGAGCATAATCGCGGCAAATTGCCAAATGCTTTTCATCGAGAATACGCCACGGAGCCACCGAAAACTGCATCATCGGCATCAAGGCGTGTACCTGGCAGGAACGGACAATCAATTCCTGATCGAGCTTTGTCTGGTCTACTCCCAGAAAAGACCCGAACTGGCCTCCACCGATCATATCCGGACAAGCATAAGCATATCCTACAAGTCCGGCAGCAATCATGTCGGGGATCAGCAGGCCGACCGCATTCCAGGAATAATCTTTATCTCCCAGACGCTGAACCAGTGCCTCACCTCCCATCTTCCATCCGGCACGATATTCGTTGAACGGGAAGTCCAACCCGATCTTCGCCCAATACTCGCACATATCGACAGAGGTCGCCGACTTATCATAGAACTCCAGATCCGGATCATTATAATGGCCGATATCACCGGCATCGAACTTGAAGCCATCCGCACCGTATTTCTCCTGCATGCCACGCAACTGCTGTTTCAGATGTTCGGCGGCAGCCGGATTACTCAAGTCATAGCAAGCACTGTAACCGTTCCACCAAGGAATGATGGCGGCTTTGTTCGTTCCCTTCTTCTTGATCAGATACCCTTTCTGCTGAAGCTCACGAAACTCCGGGCTGTCCGGGCTGACGAACGGGCAAATCCAGAACATGATCTTGAACCCTTGCCCGTGCAGGCGGTCGATCATCCCTTTCGGATCGGGAAAACGTTCGGGTTTGAAGTCGAAATTGCCATAATATTTCTGCCAGTTGTCATCCACCATGAACACGCCGACCGGGAAATCGTTCTCCAACACATGATCCGCATATTTCAGGATATCCGCCTGATTCTGGTTGTACATCAGCTCAATCCAGGTATTGTACTGTGGCATGGAGAAGAACAGCGGGTCCGGCAAATCTCCGGAAGGCGGGAAATGCTTGGCTGAAGCAGCCATATAAGCCTCCTTCAACGTACGGCCCGCCAATACAGGTTCTATCTTCTCATAATCGGAGTACAAACACAACTCCCCATTCTCCATCTGAAAAGAAAACGGCTTGTCACTCCATATATACCGTCCTTCGGAAGAGAGCAGAAGCGGTACGTTCTGATTGTTCAGATTCTCAGCGGAAAGGTCGAACAAACGCAAGTCGCCTTCAAAAGGCATCTTCGAACCCAAGCCGACAGCACCGCCCCACCATTTCTCTCCTTCGAGAGACATTATTTTCGATTCGTACTTACTCACCGCAAAGCAGGGCAAGACCAAGAGAGCCAGAAAAAGGAGATAGATTGTTTTACGTGTCATGATGTTATTCAATTATGTTATGTTATTTCCCGAATATTTCCGCAAATATACGTTGTACAGTCGGAATACAATCTCCTTCCGGTTCGCTCGGATAAACATTTGTTGTTTTCGTCCACGGTTCCTCGATTGCATAAAAGTCAATCTTTGCCGGGCTTTTGCCATCCAAAAGCTGCATCTGATAATCGAACCAGGTTTTCCAGCGCATATAATAGAAATCTTTCAGGATACCGTTCCATTCGCGATGGGCATAATCGCGCAAGCCGCCTTCATCGGCCGCCAACCGGTTACCCCAGGTCGTGATCTGTACACGGGCGTTCCATTCGTAGAGATCCTTTTCTTCAGGGGTATTTCCGAGGTTACGGGCACGGCCAATCCAGGTTCCAACCTTAAATTCAGGACGCGTTGCCAGCAATTCGTCCTGCAACAGGATCAAACGCAGGAAGCGGTCGGAAGCATCTTTATACAGCTTCTTGTCGCCGGCGGCAAAAGCGGCCTCAACAACTTTCTCCGTCAGACGTCCTTTCTCAGCGATTGCCTGGCGGACAATATCAACCAGATCATACTCGAAATTATTGTTCCCCTTGAACTGATCGGAAGCAGCCACCATCATAGTGGCGGCACGGATCACATCGTTTGGATCGTAATAATCTTCCATCTCCGACCAACTCGAAACCAGATACGGGTGTTCGGTAGGACGGGCACAGAATACAGACTCATGGGTTCCCTGCTGCGTATTTGCATCCGGGCAGTTATAGATGGTATTGCTCAGCAGTATCCAAGCGTCTTGCACCGTGGGGCTGCTCTTTCCGTAACGGGCGACCGTATACTCCTTCAACCATTGATTCTTGTCGAAATGCTGTGATCGCCAAGGTAGTTCCGTCAGCAGTTCGAACATAACCGGATTGTTTTCACTTCCTTCCATTGTCATACCGACTCCTTTCAGCGTTTTACCGAATGGACTTTCTTTCGCCTTATAGAACTCGTCGATCACATGCTTCATTTTCCCATGTAATCCGATGTTTCCACCATAGTTCAATAACATACAGTAAATCCAGTCATGCTGTCCGAAACCATTCTTCCGATACCAGGTAGACGCAGGATCTCCCCACTGCGGGCGGCTTTCCGCAAATAAATCCAGCACAATCAGATCTCCTGCCTCTAAATTCCCGATCATTTGTGGACGCGGGTTCGCTTGCCAGGCCTGCGCCACCCAAACAGCTTCCGGATTGTTCTTTTTCATCGCCTGCATAATTGCTTTCCCGGCCGCATCCAGATCCACACCGGCAACACTTCCGCCCTCGTGGAACGGGTCCATGCTGTAGTAGTTCGCTTTGCCGTACAATTTATTCATCTCCTTATAATATAAGGAAGCAATCTCCTGGAACCGCGGATCTGTTGGTTGCAAAAATGCCGGACGGCGATATCCGCACCACAAACCCGGATCGGAGACATTCAGGCCTAACTTTTCTTTTGCGTTATGGGGAACCATGCCGGAGTATCCGGGGAATACCGGCTCGATACCGTACTCACGCATCCGCTTCACGATCTGTTTCTGTAAAGCGACCTGCTGCCGGTACCAACTGTCCGGATTCGGACCGCCCCACCCTTCCAGATTGTTCATCAACCACCAAGCCTGGAAACCGGGACCGGCTACAAACTCGTTGATTTCATCTTTCGTATAGCCTAACTTACTCAGCACATTGTACCAGACACCATCCGTCCCGACCATTGCCAACGGCAGGTTAATGCCATGCAACGCCATCCAGTCGATCTCTTTCTCCCAGCGTGCCCAATCCCAAAAGGCCATCGTGTAGGAGAAGGTACAATAGTTGAAGTCATAGCGGTATTTCATATCCGTCTCATGACGCTCCTTCTGCTTCACTGCCGGTAAGACCTCCGGCAATTCGGCCTGCATGCCGTTCCAGGAAAGATGAATCCCGGCATGATATTTCAGATACCAGTTCAACCCGGTCGCGATACTCACATAATTATTACCTCGAATCACGACCTTGTCACCTTTCTGGTCGAGTTCGAAGAAATCGGCAGGCGATTTCACCTGTTCAATCACAAATTTACGCGACGCACCTTTATCAATACGTTCCAGCAACCCTTCGATAGGAGAAACCGCTTTTACGGCAAGCGCCATCAGCAACATGCCAAGGATATGAATGATTTTCATTTGATAGAGATTTTATTCATTAATATATTGACACCATACTTTCCATCAGGAGACACCCACCAATGCGTATCGCCGTTTGCACAACGGATCGCAAAACGATTGTCATACTGCAAACGGACGGAACCGTCCGGAATCCATAGGCCGAGGCAGTACGTTCCTTTTTTCAGGTCTGCCGGAATTTGCAGATCGGTCAAAATAGTATGCAGCAACGGAGTACATGTGCTATCACCCGGTTCATACGGTTGCCAGTCATTCACATTCGCATCTGTCAAAGCGACATGGCAAACCTTACCGGACTCGTCAATCAAGACCAAATAGACAGGATGTTCATTAAACAAAGTCGAGAAACCGCGATTTATCAAAGATATTTCGACAGGATTAGCCTGCCCGGCAAGCAAAACCGCCGGAGCCGTCATCTCCTGCAACTCGATACGGTAACCGAGATGGTCCCGGATATAATCGAATACATTCCGTTCCGCTACAGAGCCATCTTTCCTGATGAAATACCCATCCGACACCGGCATCTTGTTCTCCCGCAGGAATTCTGTGAAAATAGGAGTTTCCTTCCAGTACATCATCGAATACTTATCTTTCGTATTTTTTTCCTTATAGTTATGAATCACGCTAAGAGAAGTGAAATGTTGCAGGAACAGGCGGTGTGCCGTTTGCAATCCATCAATGATCCACCCAGCTTCAGGATTATCGGTGTCCTCATTCATGCTCCAGGTCCCCCAGGGCAGTTCCCCGTCGACCGGAAGATAAGGAGACTCACGTACAATTTGTTCGTAAGCCGGCGTGCCTTCGGACATTTCACCATCCCAGCGATGTTTCTTAATCACAATAAAATCATCGTGAAAAGAGACACGCTTATAATCATCCGAAACCGGATCCAACAAGTTCTTATATTCGGGAACCCGTATCTGGACAACCCGCCCTTCCGGTGCCATCCGGCAGATGTGTTGCAAAACAGTCCGTTTCGTCTCGTCCGACTTCTCCAAGCCATGAAAAGAACTGTGCCATTCTCCCCAAGCACCAATCATACCGGCTTGCACGACCTGGATCACATCTTTATTCTTTTCGAGGAAAGGCCGAAGCTGTTCCGTATGACGGACGATATCTTCCAACGTCGGCCCCATTGCCGCCCTTCCCATAAATTGAGTTTCGTAAGCAAAACGGAGCACTGCTTTCTTGCCAAGTTCACGCAGTTTATCAAGAAAAATATTCATCGTCCGGAAATCAGCTTCTGTCAAATCTTTTCCGACTGCTCCTGTCAGATAGAAATAGGTCTGAACCAGGGAAACACTGTCAGATGCATAAAGTTCGGACTGCTCTTCCAGATAGGAGGTGATATCAGGATATTCTTCGGGAGCCCAGACATAGTTCTTTTCCGTTACATCCAGAGCCACTTCAAGCCGGAACCCTCTTTCGGGATTATACAGTCCTTCCATACCTGCCGGATCATCCGCATAAATGCCCCGAAAAGTACGATGCTGCACACCGGAGTTGCAAGAGGTGAAATACCCAAGTGCCAATGTGATAGCCAGAGCCAAAGTCACTATGTTCTTCATTTCAATCGTTTTTAGTTGTTATTATAATCAATGTAGCTTCCTGCTCTTTCAGCAAATCATCCGACAGGCCGGTGATCTTTCCGTTCACGATAACCGTCCCGGCATCCTGAATCCGGCGAAAGGCAGTATCGCTCAACGGTTCCCATTCCACGAACTGTTGTGTTACCGTTCCGTCGTTATAATGCACGTTCACAAACGAAGGCGTGTACAACAATTCGCGTGTCACATGTCCGTCAATATCGCGCAAGGTAACTTTTCCTTCGGATACCTGCAAGCGGGCAGGCTCGATTGCAGTAATACGCAGTTCATTTTCCGGTACCGCCCGACAGCAGTCGGGTATCTTCTTGTACATGCGGATATAGTCGATATCGAAACTCTTCGGATACGGGACAGAGGGATCGTACGTCCCTGTCCAGCCGTTCTTCGCTTTCCGATTGTCATAGAAAGAGATAATCTGGATCAGCGGATACGTGATCGCCGCCTTATGCGTCATCACCTGTATGCCATCCACATAAACGGTTACGCCTTCCGGTGTCCAATCGAAGCCATATACATGAAACTCATCCGCCAACTTCTTATTGGCAAACCAGGGATATTCCGTATGATATCGGATCGTCGAGTCTTTCCAGCTATGCACGGTCGACCAGATGCGATCCACATCCGTTCCCAATATTTCAAAGATGTCGATCTCGCAACTCTGGTTCGGATCATCCTCAAAGCCGATCAGCCACCAAGCACAATGCACACCGCCTCCGGCCTGCATCTTCGCCCGCATTTCGTAATAACCATACTGGTTGATCTGCGTAGCTTCGGTCTTAATCCGGTGAAGCGCCTTTCTTTTCGGATCATAATGATGCATGCCTGTACGGCTGGCACTCATAAAGCCCGATATATACATCCCTTTATCAAACTCGTTCTTCGAATCCCGATCGATCGTCAGCCGGATCACGCCGTCTTTCATTTCGTATGTCGGTGTACAGATAGTCCGACTTTTCGGCCAGGAAGGCAGATACTCTGGAATCCATTTCGTCCGGTCGATCTCTTTTCCGTCGAATTCATCGTGGAAAATCAGACGGTATCCCTCTTTTTCCAACGGACTGGCGGGATAATCCTGTGCCTGTATGTTCTGTAAGTTACCCTGCAAAAGGAAACAGGCAAGAAATGTACTGAATATATATTTGTTACTCATGATATTTATGTGTTAACGGAGAAAAAAAAGGCCGCAATGAAGCGGCCCTTTCCCTATTAATATAGACTCTAAAAAAGAATCGGATTAATAACCCGGATTCTGAATGATCTTACCTTTACCTTCGTTGATAACGGCCTGAGGCAAGGGGAAGAGAACGAATTCATCCTTGGTAGTCGTACAACCGCGGTCTCTTGCGTTCTGGATAAATTGTCCGTGACGGATCAAGTCGGCACGGCGAACGCCTTCCCACCATAATTCATGGCCTCTTTCATCCAATACTTTCTGCAGGAAGTCGTTTACACCCTTTACATCACCCATTGCATACGGATTCAGTTTGGCACGTACACGAACCTGGTTCAACAGATCCAATGCTTCGGAAGTGACAGCATTCCCTTTACGAACGATTGCTTCAGAAAGCAAAGTCAGAACGTCCGCATAGCGGTAAACGACCAGGTCAATCTGGCTACCGTCACCTGTAGATTCAGGGTCTTCGCCATATTTTACAGGAACAGCACCTGAATAGACATTACCATGCTTAATCAGATCAGATTCTTCATTGAAAAGGACACCATCCGTACCTACATATTCACCGACCAAAACAGACAAACGATCGTCATTCTTTTCAAAAGTATGATAGAAAGCCCAAGGCACTTTGAAACCATCCCATTTCTGGATAGCAGTATTCTGAGTCGGATAGTTACCAGGAAGGGCATGGTCATGCCACAATTGCAGAGCCGTTCCTCTTTCCTGTGTACAAGCAAAGATAATTTCTTTGTTACCTTCGTTTTCAAGTGTAAAGATATCTGCATATCTGTCCATCAATCCATAACCATATTCGGCTTTCTGCAATTCACGACCGCATTCTTCAGCTTTCGCCCAATTCTTTTCGTGCATGTAGTACTTCATCAGAACTGTATATGCCAGACCTTTGTCGAAACGTCCGAACTGTGTCGTACGGGTCGGCAGGCCTTTCAAAGATTCGGTTAATTCCGTTTCGATGAAGTTTGTCATTTCTTCCTGAGTGGCACGTGGTTCGATAATTTCCTCCAACGGGTTTTGCAAATCTTCCAAAGTCGGAATTGGAATCGGACCGTAGAAATCATACAACATGAAAGCCAGCCATCCACGACCGAAATGTGTTTCAGCAATCAGTAGAGCTTTCTTCTCATCACTCATTTCCACTTTTGAAATACGGTCTAATGTCAATGTCATTGTTCCTAAATATTTGGCATAATCCGTATAGTTGAGAGTCGTATATTGATGGTTCGAAGTCCAGTTGTGGGTTGTCAATGGAATCCAGCTATTATTTACCCAACAGCAAACAGCGATATCGGTCGACATGTCACCAATCACCTGGAAGCTATGGGCCGTACTGAACACACCACTATATTCCGCACTACGGAAAGGAGCATAAACACCCCCTACAACAAGGGCTTCCGCATCCTTTTCACTTGTCGGGAAGAAGTCCGGATTGATCGCATCGTATCTCTCCGAATCCAAATTAGTACATGAGGCTAATGCACAGCAGCACATCACTGTATATAATAATTTTTTCATGACTTTATCTTTATATTTTTATCTGTTTATACTATTAGAATGTAATATCCAAACCGAAGCTGTATGTACGAACGTTCGGATATGCCCATTGCAACTGTGAAGCATCGGTCTTATCACTTGAGACATCAGTTTCGGGGTCAAGACCTGTATACGGAGTAATAGTAAACGGATTGTTCACATCGAAGTATACACGTACATTGGACAAAATGTGTTTGCTGGTCTTGATTGGAATATTATAACCTAATGTAATATTACGGCAACGGATAAACCATGTCTTTTCATAATAATAGTCGCCTGTTCCATACGCACTTTCTGTCTGGAAATACCCCGGTAATGTTCCGTTCGGATTAGCAGAACTCCAAAGATCACTAATAGAAGTCGGTTGGTTATAACCACGGCGTAAATCATTTACATTATTACTCAACCACTGTTTCTTATAACTTCCGGCTGAAAGTTTGTTAAACTGTCCGTAGAAGTAAATATTGAAATCGAAGTTCTTATAACGTAAGGTATTGTTGAATCCCAACAAATATCCCGGATCCTTGCTTCCGTAAATTACTTTATCGGCATCATCCAGTTTGCCGTCAGGTTGACCAGTCTTCATCGGAATACCGTGTTTATCTACCTTGATCGAACCATCAGCTTCATATACATAGCCATCTATATCCTTGATTTTTACCTGTCCAGGCAGTGCACCCGGCATATGATCGATTGTTTCTCCCGGCTGAACCAGACCATCCGACAAATAACCTGCAAACGTACGGATATATCCGTTATACTCACTATAAGCATTCGGTTTCCAGTTCGGATCGCGTTCTTTCCATTTGTCACGATACAAAGAAAATGTCAGGTCTGAAGTCCATTCAAAATTTCTGTTACGAATATTTGTCGTATTGATTGTCAACTCAAAGCCTTGGCTCTGTGTTTTACCAACGTTTGCAATCAGTTTATTGACTTCGTTATAAGAAAGCAATGTTCGTTCGTTCAACAGATCCGAGATTATTTTATGGTAATATTCAGCTGTTACATTGATACGTCCGTTCAGAAATCCTAAATCCAAACCGACGTTCCACTCACGTGTCGTTTCCCAAGTCACATTACCGTTGCCCAGTTGATCCAGATAAACGCCATTGATCATTGAGCCTCCGAAAATATTATTACGATCTCCGACCTTATAATAGCTGTAAGCCACATCGCCGACGTTAGAGTTACCGGTTTCACCATAGCTCAAACGTAATTTACCATTAGATAATACATCTCTCAACGGAGACAAAAACTCTTCTTCCGTGAATCTCCATCCAGCAGCAACTGAAGGGAAAACACCCCAACGATTACCTTCAGCAAAGTTGGAAGAACCATCCGTACGGATAGTAGCAGTCAGCAAGTAACGATCCTTGAATGAATAGTTCACACGACCGAAAAATGAAGCCATACGAGATTTCGTTGCACTTGAACCGACAGTCGGACGTTTTGCATTACCAGCTCCTAAGTTATTAAATAAGAAACCATCTGTAATAAAGTCATTACTTTTACCTGACAACATTTCGTATGTAAACAACTGATAAGAATGACCAGCCAATACACCGAAGTTATGTTCGCCAATCTGTTTCGTGTAGCTTGCCGTCAATTCCATTAGGTAATCGGAATTATCCCCCTGAGCGACATAAGCTGAACCATTCTCTCTGGCTCCGTAAAGAGTCGTAGTTGGCATGTACTGTTTACGTTTCTGATAGTTACGGTCAATGCCGAAATTTGCCTTCAATAACAAATCTTGAATCGGACGAACTTCAAAAAATATACTTCCTAACAAACGTTCTTTTGTTGTTTTGTCTGTGATATCCAACAAAGACACAGGATTCGGCAAAAAAGAGGCATCGGAGTTCATCGAATAATCACCATTCTCGTCACGAACTGGAAGTGTCGGGTTGAACTGAGCGGCAGAAACCAAAATACCTGCATTTTCATTTTCTCCATTTCCTAATGGAATATTATCATATTCATTGCGTGAAACATTCAGGTTTATTCCCATCTTCACATATTTACTCAATTTCTGGTCCAAATTAACACGGACTGAATAACGTTCCATTGCGTTGCTCTTGATCACACCGTCCTGTTTGAAATAGTTACCGGAAACCAAATACTTTGTATTGTCATTACCTCCGGTAACAGACAAGTTATGAGAAGTCTGGAAACCCAAACGAGAAATTTCGTCAAACCAGTTTGTATTGTTTGTAGGATTTGCAATTTGTGCATCGGTATAAGTCGGAACAAAAGGAGTCGAAATTTCAGACTCAGACAATCCACCATAAATACCAACTTTATTAGTATGCAACCATAATTCACGATTATAGTTGTTTGTCGCTTGCATAAAACCGGAAGCATCAAGCATTTCATACGATTTGGCAATCTGCTGAACAGAAGCAGAACCTGAATACTGAACTTTAGCAGCACCGCTCTTACCGCGTTTTGTCGTTACAATGATCACACCGTTGCCGGCACGCGCACCATAAATAGCCGTAGAACTGGCATCCTTCAGGACTTCAATAGATTCGATATCGTTCGGGTTGATAGAACCCAAGATGTTATCCGTGTTGCCATCCTTATATTGGTTACCACTGTCCAAAGAACCCGGCGTACTAACAGGGAAACCGTCGATAATGATCAACGGATCGTTACCGGCCTTATCGGAAGAGGCAGCACCACGTACACGGAAAGTAGACTGGCCACCTGGCTGCGCACTGATCGTGCTTACCTACAAACCGGCTGCTTTACCAGCCAAAGCGTGGCTGATAGAAGAAACCGTACCGACAGGAGTGTCGTCCATCTTGACAGAAGCGACCGCACCCGTCAAGTCTTTCTTCTTCATCGTACCGTAACCGACAACTACCACTTCTTCCAATGCCTGCGTATCTTCTTTCAACAGGACGTTGATCACACTCTGGTTCTTCACAGCTATATCCTGTGGAATGTATCCGATAAAGGAAATCTGCAAAGTCGCATTGGCCGGGACTTCGATGGAGAAGTTACCATCCATGTCGGTAGTCGTACCGTTGGTCGTACCTTTCTGGATGACGTTCGCTCCGGCAACAGGGCCGAAAGCATCATTTACAGTACCGGTCACCTTGCGCTCCTGCTGTTGCACAGCAGGAGACGCTGGAACGACTTCGGAAGTCAGGACGATGTGACGATCCTTGATCGTATATTTCAAACCTGTTTTAGCAGCAATGGCATTCAATACTGTTTGAATGTTGGCATTCTTTTCATTAATAGAGATCTTTTCATTCTTGTTGATTTCTTCCAAATTATAGAAAAACAGAAACTCGGACTGCTTTTCTATCTGTTTCAATACTTTTTCTAAAGTTTCATTCTTAGCTGAAACATTTAGAGTGGTAGTTTGTGCATAAGTGGAAGCAACCACGCTCGACAGACAAACAGCCAACATTAACACGGTTAATTTCATGATTTTTATAGTTCTTTTCAGGTTAAGAGAAACAACTATACGTTGATTATTCATACTTTTGAATGTTTTTAAGATTAAACACAATCCCACGGCAATGGGAGTTTAATTGTTCACACTTTCAGAAGAGAAGATCCGGCAAGATTTTCTCTTCTTTTTTGCTTAGGACTAACTGGTATTCATATTTTCTACTAAGATTAGCATTTGTTTTTATTTAGATTTCTGATATTGTTACATGATGATCATCGATCTTATACCGAATTGGTATTGACAGATGGATAATCTCCATGATGTCTTTAATACTTTGCCCGCGATAAAAAGTTCCGGTAAATGTCCGTCGGCTCAGTGTTTCCGACTCGATAGTGAACTGTACACCATAAACATGGCTCAACCGATACAAAATAGCTTCAAGACTTTGTTCGGGGAAAAAATAATACCCAGTCGTCCACGAAACGAATTGGTTGGCATCAACCTGTTGCAGGATAGTCAATTGTGTCTTTTTATTATAAATAAACTGCTCGTTAGGCTTTAGGATTGTAGGATGTAACAAATTCTGCGTGGTCAACAGGACAGAACCTTCTAACAATGTCGTAGTCAAGAGCGAATCGGTCGGATAAGCAGAAACGTTGAACTTCGTTCCAAGAGCTTCGATAGACTGTTCTTTTGTTTTGACAATAAAAGGTTTATTTTTTTCTTTGGTAACTTCAAAATTGGCTTCTCCTTCCAGTTGTACAACACGTTCAGATTTACCATAACGAGAATCATAAGAGAAAGAAGTTTGGGTTCCGAGACTAACACGTGTTCCATCTGGCAACACAATAACATCCGCTTCAATTCCATTTCCACCGACATAACTAGTAATCTGGGTACCATACTCTCTTGAAGAAAATACAAACGCAATAGAAGTAATCGCAGTGGCAAACATTGCCACTGCCGCATAAGTACTTATGCGTATTAACAGGGAGAACCTTTTGCGCTGGCGGGACTTTCTCTTATCGAGAAGGCGCAGCCAACTATCATGTATTTCAGAAGCCTTATGAAAAGGCAGGCTGGCTTCGTAAAGCGCTTTGGTCTCGAAAAACAACCTTTTGTTTTCCGCGTTTTCATTCACCCAGACATAAAAATCGTCCAAAGACCGGCCTTGTAGCCGTCCTTGCAAATACCCGATGATTAAATCCGAATGTTCGTTTTCCATTTTCACTTTCAATTATTAGATGTAGATACAAAGTCGACACATGGTTAACTTGGTTCTTATATATACATAACGAACGGGAAAGAAAAAATACTCACAAAAAAATGATTTTTCCGCCATAATCCGAGAACTGCCTTCACATTTTATGTATAGTGATCTAATTATAAGTCCATTAACAGGTGAACCCAAAGGATAAAAGTGCCTTCACCTATTCCGGTCACCTTCACCGGAGACAATCCAAACAAACATTCCAATGAAGGATAAGATTTGGGTATTGTAAGAAAAGTGGCATTGTGGTAAAAAGGTAAAATCATTTAGGCACGGATTACACGGAAAATTATCCGTATAATCCGTGCCTGAAAGATCGTGATAAAGATGTTTTTACACAGCTTTGTCACCGGCTATTTTGTACCGTAGGCATAAATCTCGGCCAACGATGAGTTTTGCTCCCTGTTACTTTCCGTGATTCGAATCTTGAAGTAACGTCCTTTAGTCGGGGTCACAGGGAATACTTGGTTTTCATAAACCTGTTTGGCTTCGAATTTTCCGACCAATGTCCAGTTCGTATTATCCGAACTGACATAGAATTCTCCGGCTTTCACATCTTTGTAAGAAGCGTGTTGCCTTTCCATCAGCCCGAAGTGGGAGAAAGTGACTGTTTCTTTTACATCGACAGTCAATTCGTGAGGCAGATTTACCGATCCTCCACTCCACTGCGAATGCCAGAAAGAATTGATGTTGCCATCCAACAGGCAAGTGGCTACGCCGTTGTTTGCTCCTTCACCGGTCTTTTCTTCCGTATTGGTTGTAATAGACCAGTTGGAGCGGTCGAATTGATTGCCGATCACACGGATAGCCAACAGATAAATATTCGTTGTCTCGGATATGCCGAAAAGAGAGACATCCACGACGCGTACGGGTAATAAATAATCGACAGGTTGCAATCCGTTCCCGTTAATCGTGACAGGCAGGTCAATGGATTTTTTCTCTTTGGAAAGTGTTATTTCCTTTTCGAACGAATAGTTCTTTTCGGGTAACACGACGAAAGAAGTTCCGTGTTCGGCATTATATCCGGCGACAAAATCGGGATCGACTTCAAACATGCAATCGATATCCCAGCTATTGTCCGTATCAAGCCCGAATTCGATTTTAGCGGTTTCCATATCGAAACCCACCGTGTAGGTTTGATAGTCAATTCCGGTACTCATAAAGCCTAATGTCGGCGTGAGAACTTCCGATATTTTGATGAATGTCTCGTTCTTGTACTCGTTTACAGAATCTGTCCGGCTGTACAGGTACAAAGGCAGTACACATATCGCACCCGGATTCCGAGCAATCGTCTTTTCCACCTCCGGGACATGGATGGCCACTGTCACGTTTTTGAAACGATCTTCGCTCGAAAAGTGCAATTCGGTCGTCTCTATCGAATAACATTCCGGAGCCAAGACCTTGTAATTAACCATTTCTGGCTCACTGTAAGTTTTGTCGACCACATCTTGTTCCAATACTCCGATGATTGCATCGGCTGTCTGTTCCGACTGGCTTCCTCCTTTGAAGATGGAAAGTTTACAGGTGTTGTCTTCCCCTGTATTATACAGGATCATGTCGATTGTCCCGGAATTATTTATGTATAACACTTTATGGTATTGCTCCGGAACCAAATTTTCCAATTCATATTCTGATTCATCGCATGCGCCCAATAAAACAAAAGCGCTTGCAGCCAATATATATTTTGTTTTCATACAAATTACTTTTTATAATTAATAACCCGGAGCCTGTACCAATTGCGGATTACTGTATATTTCACTATTCAAGATCGGAGCCAAATACTGCCGGTTATTCCATCGGATCGGCTGATTGATTAATGTCGGCTGATTAAACTCTTCAAAAGACGGGTCGATAACCATTCCGTTCATTCCATAGCGCACGCCAGCCTTCAACACATCCGGAGCGATACACCAACGACGTACGTCGTAATAGCGATGGCCTTCCTGATACAATTCGACAAAACGTTCATTGCGAATCCATTCGGTCAAACTCATGGTCGACAAATCGTTTTGAGTCAGTTCCTTGACACCGGCTCGTTGGCGAATGACATTCAATTGAGCAAGAGCATCACCGGTTCGGTCCAAAGCAGCATAACATTCTGCCAGATTCAAATACAATTCGGCCAATCGAATAAATGGCGCCCGTATGCGACTTCCGCTAAGCCCACCGGTATTGTTATATTTGAGATCCGGAGTGACGAATTTTTTCGTCAGAAAACCTGTCCCGGCAGCATTACGCAGTCCCGACCTGTTGCCATTGGTTTTCGAATTTTTAAAATCCAGCCAAAGTGGCTCTCCATTCCTCAGGATCGGTGAATACTGTCCGCCGTCGAATGCGATCCACGCATAATAACGCGCCTCCCGATTGACGTTAAACTTGACGATATCGTTTTGCACGTTGCTGTCGCCCAAGTCCTCCGTTTTTTCCGGACTCGACGCACCTTCGTGATAACGGGTGTACCATTGGCTTTCCGGATAGAAATGCGTATCTTTCTCCGGCAATTCTCCATTTATGGTATAGAAGCGCTTTGCAGCATTCAAGGTTGGAGCCCAACCGCTATAGCCTCCTGCCCAACTATTATCACTCTTCTTGATGCATCTTTCCGGTAAGCGGCTGATATTGGGATTCGAGTCAGTTACTTTGCTGTCTTTCGTGATCTGTCCCCAAATAATCTCTTTATTGTTGTCACCTTCGGTCGCGGTGGACAGATATTGAAACATGCGGACAAGTTCCTTGAATTCCCGGTTATCTTCCGTATCGTCTTCCATTCCGGGGATAAACGGAAGAGGGACGTTCTGCCGATCGGCAATTTGATTAGCTGTTTTGATGTCGAACAGTTTGTAGCCGGCACTTTCTGCCGCATTCAAGGCCTCTTGGCAGGCAGCTAAAGCTCGGTCCCATTTCGCTTTGTCGTATGTCATGCTGACCAAGGCATTCCCATACTCAGGAATTTCATAATGGGAATTTTGCCAACTTTTGTTGTAAAACGAACCGTTCCACAAAGGAGAAGCGGCATATAGGAGCACACGTGCTTTCAGACATTTACAGATGGTAGCATCGGCACGTCCCAGATCTGCTATATCACGTACGGCGGGCAAGACCTGGGCAGCATCATCCAACTTGCCTACAATATAATCGACACAATAATCGAAATGCGAACGTCCGGGAATTTCCTCTTTTGATATATTCTGGTCCATTTTGGCCGGAATGATCGGGCAAGGGCCAAAAGCTTCCAATGCCCGAAAATGATAGTAAGCTTCCAAAAAATGAGCTTCGGCCCGATATTGATTTTTGTCTTCTTCTGTCACACCGACAGGATTGAGTTTCTCCAATTGCTCGGTAAAATAATGAACATAACCGATATAATTGTAGATATTCTCCCATTTGGCAGGATCGCTGGAGGCAGAAATGTTTCCGAACAGCATTTCCTGTTCTGCAATTCCCCAGTCCTTGGGGTGGACAATCTCATCGGCCGAATTCTCAATGTTGGTATACATGAAAGGGTTTACATCTGCAACATACGAATAGGCCGTAAAAAGGAACGCCAATGTGGTTGCTTCGTCTTTCATCGTGTCTTCATAATCTGCTTGTGCCGGCGGAATGACATCCAAATAGCTGCAGGCAGGCAAACTCAGTAAACAGGCCGGTAACATCATTTTTATGAAGCGGCCGATATATTTTAAGATTTCCATCTTGTTTTTAATTTTTATCATCATGTTTTCAATTAATTAGAATGTAAGTTGAACTCCAATATTAAACGTCCGTTGCAACGGATATGCATTCCAGGCAAGTTCCGGATCCCATAATTTGAACGGACTAAAAACGGCCAAGTTGTCACCGGTGAAATAAACGCGGCAATGCGGGAAATTGTAGCCGACTTCCAATGTCTTGAACCGAATGAAGTTGCCGTTGCGTATCCAATAGGAACTTTCTTGCGTATTGTTCTTGATATCGGCATCGGTAATACCCAATCGAGGATAGATGGCATTAGGATTCGGATTGTCTGCCGACCAATGCTCATCCGCGATCCACTGCATCAAATTACGAGATAGGGTCTCAGTATTGTTCCCGTCTCCACCGGAAGCAATAAAAGGCGCATAACCGGAATTGATCATAAGCTTACGCTTTGCCGAACCATTGAAGAATACGCCAAAATCAATCTTCTTGTATCTGACATTCAGTCCCAAACCATATTGAATACGAGGTATATTGTTATAAGAAGATAATAGGACTTTGTCTTCATTATTAATGATCCCGTCGCCGTTTATATCCCGATATTTGATATCGCCAGGCATGATGTTACTGCCCAATTGAGACTGGTCGGCCCAATTATCGATCTCTTCCTGGCTGGTAAACAAACCATCTGCAACAAAACCTTTCAGTGTGTTCAAGGGTTTGTTGGTATTGGTCTGCCATACATACGGATAGTCCGGTTCGTCCACATACTCGTATCTGTTCTGGTTATAGGTAAAGTTGCCCCTAAAGTCGATGTTCCAATCCCTTCCTATCTGCTTATTCCAATTTACGCTCAGTTCGACACCTTTGTTGATAACCTCCCCGATATTGCTCCAAGGCGTAGATCCCCAATATCCCAGAATTTTTGGGAAAGAGGCGCGTTTCATCAAAATACGGTCGCGATGGTCCCGAAAATAGTCGAACGTGATATTCACTTGGTTAAACAGAGACAAGTCAACCCCGATATCCAATTTCTTGACATGTTCCCAACTGGCGTTTTGCACGGCAAGGATGTTGAACGAGTGTCCCTGTCTGGTTATCGAATTAGTCGGCAAACCGGTTATATAGCTGGCACCGTTACCTATGCCGACTTGGTTTTGATACAAGAAATGCTGGGCATCCCCATTGAACGAGTCACTACCAACCAACCCATAAGATCCTCTAACTTTAAAATGACTGATATAATCGGAGAGCGGTTTCCAAAACTTTTCACTGCTTATAACCCAACCGACAGAAGCAGCAGGAAAGAATTCGAAACGGTCTTCTCGCGCCAAGCGTTCGGAACCGTTATAGCCGAAATTGAATTCTACCAGATACTTGTTAGAATAATCATACGTAAGACGGCCGGAGTAGCCCTGGTTGCGGTTCGGAAGGATGCTATTCCTGTATTCGCGCATCATGTACATGAACATGGCACTCATGTTATGCATACCGAAACTACGTTTCCAGTCTACACGTGCATCCAAATAGAACGTCTGGTCAGAGGCTTTGCTGATGTCCGACTGACGGATAAAATCTTCACCCGTACGCAACAAGTTCAGTTCATACCCTCCTGTTTCAGGATTAAAAGAGCCTTCCTTTACTTCATAGAAATAAGACTCGATCGTTCGGTTGTAGTTTGCAGATGAATAGTTCTTGAAATTGACCAGCACTTTTGCACTCAACCCTTTCGTAAGAAAGCTGAAATCCTGGTTGATTACAATGGATGTGTTCAACGTGTTATAGTTGTTTTCCTTAAACGAACTCATCATGTATTCATAGGGATTTTGCCCGTATTTTCCCGATTTAATCAATGTATTTCCGAAATAGATGTGACGTTCATCCCCATCTTCACCCGGAAAATAGGCAGGGAAAGAAACAGGGTTTGCAGTCATAACACTTTTGTACAGATCCGAAACGCTATAGTTTGGGCCTTTCTTATTGCCGATCTGCGCTATCATACGCATATCAATAGTCGTCGTATTGGTCAGCTTGTATGAAATGTTATTTTGGAAGTTATATTCCCAGTTGTTGATATTAGGATTGTAATAATAGTCAGACGGAGCATCCAGCAAGCCTGTGTCATGGTTGGCCTGCAAACTCATATAATATCTTACACGCGAGCCGCCTCCTTGCACGTTGACGTTGGCACGTTGGTTGAGGTTGCCTTTTTTAAACAGCAAGTCGTACCAATCGACATCGGGATAGACATAAGGATTAACTCCGTTCAAGGTATTCATGATCTGCTCTTCCGTATATCTCGGCGTGATCGTCGTCAAACTACGTGCCTGTTCCGCTTCATTGTATGTCCGCATAAACGTTGGTCCATCGGCAAATTCAGTTTTGTTCATCGGATGGAAATAAGACGTTTCCAAAGAAACATTGATTGTTGTCTTCATGTTTTCGGATCCGCTTTTGGTTGTCACCAACATAACGCCATTAGCTCCTCGATTACCATAGATGGCTGTTGCAGATGCATCTTTCAACAAAGAAAAACTTTCAATGGATTCTGCCGGAATACGGTTCAGGTCGCCACTGGAAATTTCCACTCCGTCAAGCAAGATCAAAGGAGTTGCCACCCCTCCGAAAGTGTTGATACCGCGGATATAAAATGTTGAAGCCTGTCCGGGTTCTCCGGAACTTGTCGTTGCGATGATACCGGATAGTTTTCCCGCAAACGAATTGGTAAGCGAAGAAGTCGGCGTTTTCAAGGTTATACCTTCAACCGAAGTGATCGCTCCTGTGATAGATACTTTTTTCTGTGTACCTGCTCCTACAATGACCACTTCATCCAGCATTTCGTTGTCGGATTGCATTTTCACATTGATAACACCCAAATCGCCGACTTCCACAACATGCTCTTTATAGCCGATGTACGAAAAGATCAATTCATCTTTACCGGTGACATCGATGTAAAACTTACCATCCATATCGGTAACCGTTCCTTGGCTTGTTCCCTTTATACGGACATTCACACCGATCAGCGTTTCGTTAGTCACAGCATCATACACAACTCCTTGTACAGTTCTTTTCGTGAGAGATTTGCTTTGTGCGACTTCCGACACCGGATAGTTGTACAAAGTAGCACTGGTCTCTAATGGATAATATCCTATAACTCCGGCAAGGAGTGGCAGGATTATTATCCGTTTCCGCTTCTTTTTTCCCTTTGATACTAAATCCATGCTTTGGATAATTTAAAGTTTAACAATAATTAGTTCTGGAAGAACTATGGCGATTATTCTAAAGTAGCAGCTCCTATCACAGCAATTCGCTCTAAACTCAAGCTTATCGCATCCGAATGTTAAACCAAAGACCGACACATGCTTAGTCTGCATATCATAAACATAGCAGGTATAAGAATATCAAAAATAAAATCTTGATATCTTACCCACAAAAGAAGGATCATACACTTTTTTACAAGTTGGAGCTTTTATTTTCAAGCAATTATATTTCTAAAGCTTTTTTGTGATATATTTTTTATATAAATAAAACACTAATATGACTTTTTTCCCGTACATTTACCCCCGATATAAAAAAATACCATAGTTCTTCCAGGACTACAACATCATCCAATCTACTAAAAAGCAAACACTTTACAATTACACTTCTTTTGATACTCATAGGATAAACGATCTTTTGAACAGATAGGAACTGAGACAATCTTACCTTTTAAAGGTTTTCGACTTTAATAAAAGATATTAAAAACGTTCATTCCTATAGCTACATGCTCCACCACGATATATACATATGTCGGCAAAACATATAAAAAGCAATCAAATCAACAACCAACAATCCCTTTTTCACGACAAACCGACACTTCTCTTAATGTTAAAGGCAAGTATTCTTTTTGAAGAACTTTACAAAAAAGAGAGCCGACCGCACAAGAGGCTTTGCTTAATTTTTATTTTCTGTAATAAACCTTATCATAGTCCACCCGATAATCATTGAGAACTAAACACAAAAATCAAACAGACCGTCTTTCTCCGACCTTAATAGTTATTGTCATATTCCCCAAAAAGCCATTGGTTCGAATCGAAACTACTACTGCATCTAATTTGGTTTTCTACCCTGTTTAATTCAAATTTCCCTATAGGGTAATATTTTTTAATAAACTGGCATTTTCATTACTTCTATAATAATCAAACACTTACAGTATAAATACGATTTTAGTGGGGATATTGTCATTTTTTTTGCAAGCGACGGACAGGATCAATACGCCGGATGCAAGCCTACAATTGTCGGCAAGTAGTTTGAGTCTGATTGGAAAAATTTTGCTTCATCAATTTTAATTTTCCATCTTTGTAGTAAGATAGATGTTTGGGAATCGCTATTATCAAATACAATCTCATGAAGAAACTATTATTTCAGACAGCTTTATTTCTATTATTATGTGGTTGCATAAGTGAAATAGAAAAAACACCCGTGGATTATGTGAATAACAGGATTGGGAATATCAGCCATCTGCTTGTGCCTACTTACCCGACTACTCATCTGCCTAACAGCATGTTGCGGATGATTCCAACTCATAATGAATTTATAACGGATCGTATGGAAGGACTGGCTCTGAACAGCCCTTCCCATAGGCAAGGCTATTCATTGCTGCTGTTGCCTTACAGAGGGGATATCAAAGATTTCGACGAGAATCTAAAGTATCGATATGATCATGAAAAATCTACACCTTATAATTATTCCGTGTATTTGGATGATTTCTCCGTAGGGGTGGATTTTGCTCCAGCTGCTAAATCCGCGATCTATCGTTTCCGGTTTGAGGACTCGGACCGACGGTTTCTCCTGTTGAAAGCCAATGGCAGAGGAGAGATCGATATAAAAGATGGAGCTTTGTGCGGATATGATAATTTCGCCGGGATAAAACACTATTTCTATTTGGAGTTTGATGCCCGTCCAATTCAAGTCGACAGCCTCTCTCGTTCTTTGGTATTTGCCGAATTCCCGGCGTCGGAGAATGAGGTGAATGTTCGTTATGGAATTTCTTATATCGGGATAGAACAGGCCAAACGTAATTTGTATAATGAAATCAAAGACTTCAACGTAGAAAAATTAGCTTCGCAAGCTCGGGAGAAATGGAACGACGTGTTGAGCAAAATAAAGATTGAAGGAGGGACAGAGGATCAAAAGACCACATTCTATACCGCTTTGTACCGGACACACGAGAGAATGGTCAATATCTCCGAAGAGGGAAAATATTTCAGTGCGTATGATGGTAAGGTACATGAAGATAACGGAGTGGATTTTTGGGTGGATGATTGGGTATGGGATACTTATCTGGCCCTTCATCCGTTGCAAGTGCTATTAAATCCGGAGGCTCAGGAACAAAAATTAGCGTCTTATATCCGGATGTATGAGCAATCCGGATGGGTACCTACTTTCCCTTGTGTGTTTGGAGATGCGCATTACATGAACGGCAATCATGCGGCAAGTGTTTTTGCGGATGCTTTAAACAAAGGGTTGCGATTTGACGTGGAAAAGGCTTTCGAAGGAATGAAACATACGGTGATGACAGAGTCGATGATCCCTTGGTATCGGGGGCCTAAAACTGCTTTGGATGATTTTTACCATAAGAATGGTTGGTTCCCGGCTTTGCATCCGGGCGAAAAAGAAGAGTTTACGGAGGTAAGTCCATTTGAACAGCGACAAGCGGTAGCCGTAACTACAGCCGCATCCTACGACGATTGGTGTATCGCCCAATTAGCTAAATACTTGGGGAAAGAGGAGGATTATCGTTTCTTTAAGGATCGTTCTTACAACTACCGGAATGTCTTTAACAAAGAGACCAATTTCTTCCATCCGAAGGATAAGGAGGGGAAATTTATAGAACCTTTCGACTACATTTTTTCCGGGGGTATCGGAGCCAGGGCTTATTTTGATGAGAACAATGCTTGGACTTATAATTGGGATGTGCGTCATCATATTCAGGATTTGATTGATCTTTTCGGTGGTAATGCGCCTTTTATCGAGAGGCTGGACCAGTTGTTTGTCGAGGATATGAAAATGGCTAAATGGCAATATTACGCTCTTCACCCGGATGCCACGGGCAATGTCGGGCAGTTCGTGATGGGAAATGAGCCGAGTTTCCACATTCCTTATCTATATAACTATGCCGGGCAACCATGGAAGACGCAAAAACGGATTCGTATGCTGATGGAAAGTTGGTTCAGGAATGACCTGATGGGTATTTGCGGTGATGAAGATGGTGGTGGAATGTCGGCTTTCTATGTATTCTCCGCATTAGGTTTTTATCCGGTCTCTCCGGGAGTGCCTGTTTATACGATAGGAAGTCCTCTATTCGACAAATCGGAGATTCGATTGGCGAATGGGAAAGTGTTCACCGTGATTGCTCATGGAGTCTCGCAGGAAAATAAATATATTCAATCCGCAAAATTGAATGGCGCTCAATATACAAAGACTTGGTTTACTCATGAGGATGTCATAAACGGCGGGACATTGGAGTTATTTATGGGAAACCGCCCCAATAAGAAGTGGGGAGTGAGAAAAGGGATGAATCCTCCTTCCGGCGAGTTTGTCGACTGACGAAGAAAAGGCCGACCACATATCGGAACAATGCACGGGATTCCGTTATAAAAGGAAGATAAGCAGGAACAGATTCGAACAGCTCTTACGCAAATGAAGGAGGGAGCGATAGAGCAGGTTCTCGACCGTGCGGACGGAGAGATTCAGGCGTTCGGCTATTTCGGCCGCTTTCAGGCCTTCGATATAAGACATTCGAAAGATTTCCTGGCTTCTTTCAGGCAACTCGGCTATCTTTTTCATCAGTAGCTCAAGGAGGTCTTCCCGCATGAAAAGTTCGTCGGAAGCCTCAAAGAAGTCAAGTTCGTCCAATTTCAGCTGAAGGGCACGATGATCGATGACCTCTTGTTCTATATTCATCCGGCGGAGGTAATCCAAGCAGGCATTCCGGACGGAGACATAAAGAATCCGTTTCAGGTCATTCTCCGGGAGACGGAATACCTGCTTATCCCATAGTCTCAGGAATACATCATGGACAATATCTTCGGCAAAGAAACCGGAAACGAATTTCTCTGCAAAGCGTATCAACATCGGGGCATACTCCATATAAATATGCTGATATCGATCTATAATATCCAAAGATGCATTCCCCATATCTGCAAATATAACCAAAAAATCCAATTATTCATTGATAAACACCTCATATACACCTGGGTTATTGAATTTTACTGGCTCAACCTTTCCGGTGATAGCATTCATGCATTGAACAACATCGCTTCCGGTGGTCTGAACCTTAACAGTCCAGCCATTCCTTTTTCTGCTGACAGACAGGATATCCGTTGTGTTGGAAGCCGGCATAACAGCCAAACCGTCGGCACAATGAATCGTTTCGATGTGATAACGGCGTACGGCTACCGGGAACTTTTGACCCTTATATACAAAGGTTGCCGGATGCTGTTCCTGATCGCTCGCCCAATCGGCATTCAACAGATAGACCGTACGACGGTCCGAGCTGTCCCAAACGGTGAAACCGACGGAAGGAGCCGCTTCCATCCAACCTTTGTCTGCTTCTTCTGCAACCGTTTTCGCTGCAATCTCTTTCATGGCTGCCACATAGTCGGCTTTCAGCGTTGCTTCGACGGGATAGTTTTTTTGAGGGAAATAGACGATTTTCCCCAAACCGTAAGCGATCTCCGTCTTAGCTGTCAGTTGCCGGTAATTTTCTCCCAACATCTCACGGATAACCGCATCGTCGGCCGGGAAACGGACCGCCTGGTCGGGTTGCAACTCTTCGTTCAGATGGGCTGCCGTGAGCAACAGTGTCCCTCCTTTGAATACAAAATCACGGATACGCAGGAAATCATTCGCGTCGTAGCTGTTCCATCCGAGAAAGATCATCGCCTTATACCGGTCCATCACGTCTTGCGGTGCTTCGACTGGCAGCAGATCGACCGTGCCGTAAGGGGTGGATGTGAACCAACCTTCCGGCCCGCAACCATCCACGATATTGTCCGGATAAAAGACATTCAGCAGGTCGAAGCTTTCGCATGCCTTGTTGAACTTCCATTTATCGCCTTTCTGCGACCACAGGCTGCCGCGACCGAATGATTTCCAGGCATCGTTACGTCCCTGGATCACAGCGATATTGCTTCTCAAGTCGCCACGGCGGGAATGCGTCTCCACGAAATCGAGCATCTGGTGCTGGGCAAACAGGTGTTCCTTGCCGGAAACGGAATAGCGGTCGTTCATATATTCGTCCGTCCACAAGGCTTCTTCCGTATTCATGTGGGAAGAACCGTGCATATAGGCAACAGCCAGCGACATATACAGCCGCAGGGAATGTTTCGGATCGGTAAACGGCCCTGAGCCCCATTGCATGGCATGAAGCGTCCCGTAAAGCGGACGACTGTAGGCGCGGGATGCGCCACGCAGGGAAGAGAGTATGATTTCTTCCGGCCCGTACATCTGTTCGGCTCCCAGCCAGTCGTAACCGGCCTGATACAGATAGCGGAATAGTGTGGACGGTCCCGTATGACGCGTGCTCGGGCCTTTGGAATAGCGGAAATTGGCAACGAGCTTGCGGGCGCCGTCGGCCATATCCGTCACTCCTTCCGGATCATAATGGATAAAGACGCCGTGGTCAGTATAAATCGGACGATGTTTGGCAAAGATTCCGCCATAGGGACGGTTACGGGCAGCCATATCGGAGAAGACTCCCTGGTAGAGAAAATGCTGCCAGTAATAGTAGCCGCCGTCATTTTCATGCGCCTGCTTGCCCCGGAACATCGGGGAAGCCAATGTTTCCAAAGAAGGATTGATCCGGCTTCCTGCCAACGTACGTCCTTCTGCTTGCCAGGCGTACGGTATTTTCAACTGATCCAACAACCGGGTGTAGTGGCCGATCACGGCAGGGTCGGCAACGCGGAAACCGCTCCATTGGTAGGAAGGACGGAACTGATACCAGTTGCCGATCCGGTTGGAAATATACCATTTGAAGAAATAATCATACGGCGTGTATTGCTTGTCGATATAGATTTCGTCACCGGACGAAAGATAGATTTGCTCTGCTTCCTTGTCGATCACCTGGCGGATTTGCGCCTGTTCCGTACGGCTGCCGTCGTCAAACACCAGCGGAATGGCATGGCCGGCCTCGCCTGCACGCATTTCCACGACATGCAGGCCGGGGGTTTCAAACAGGCATTCCTGCTCGGCAGGTACGGCTGCTCCGTTTGCCTTCACTTTGAGGCTGACATTCGGTTTGTTCGTCTCCACCAATATGCCGAAAGAGGCGTTTTTGGCAACATATTCGGGTACGGAAATGACTTCGAAATCACGTGCGGCCTCTTCGATGATCTCCAGACCGCGCAGTTCATACGGATAAGCGGCGCGATGCGGCTCTTTCCGGAGCGTCAGCTTCATCTCGCCACTGCCTTGCAAGGTAGACGGAAGCGGGATATAGAAATCTGCCACATCGGAAGCGCGATCGAAGATGTTTCCTTCGAAGAGCGTCTCCTCGTTAAATTCGAGTTTCCACATCGGCCAGCTGCGGGTTGCAAGGTTACAGCCGATCCAGTAGTTGTAGTTGTCCGGTTTTTGGGCAAACTTGGTGAACGGTATGGAGCAAACCGTTTTCTTGTTCTGCATCAGGCGCGGAGCTTCCACCCAGCATTCACCGCTGAAATGCGTCCCGCCGATACGCAGGAAAGCGCAAGCCACATTTTCCGGCAACGTGAATGTCTCAGACACCGCTTGGTATTTTCCCGTACCTTCCGGAACCGGCATGTAGAGCACGGAATCCGGTTTGTCATAAATATCGTCAGCCGCCCGTCCCGGTTTCCGGTAGAACAGTTCGATCTCGACTCCGAAATCGCCATTGCCGGAAACAGCCAAATCCTGTTTCTTCACGACCGGCAGCGTAACCGTCAGTTCACCCGGCTTCAGCAACTTGCCGGAAATGCGGTAATAGGCATGGCGCTCGAAATTATTGTCTTCGCCTTTGAAATAAAGCGAATAACGGTCCTTTTTACGGATCACCGAATCCAGGTTGTCGTCAATATAGAACTCGGACCGGCGAAACATTTCCTCTCCTCTGCTTTGGAAAGGGGCAGGCATCTTCACTCCTCCGATTACACGCAGGAATTTCCGCGTCGGGATTCCGGACTGTCCGAATGTGACGGTTTCGGAGATACTCTGATCAGGTTGGAGCAGATGTGTTTTTTCACTTCCCGAGGGGGTAAAGACAACCGTTCTTGTCTCTTTCCAGGAAGAGGCGGCGTATGCCTGAAATACGGCAAATACGATTAACAATAAGGAGATAAATGTTTTCTTCATATAAATTTAATGCAAATGTTTTTTGTCCAAATCACGTTCCAAATGTACGATTTATTTCCGTATTATTATTACTCACAGTTTTTATGTACTTTTGTTACGATAATTACAAGAACCAAAGATGATAGTTGTAAGAGACACAAAGACATTGGAAGGGAAAAGGCTGGTAGCCACTATCGGTTTTTTCGATGGAGTTCATTTGGGACATCGTTTTCTGATTCACGAGCTGAGACAGGTGGCCGAAGCCGCCGGATTGCCTTCTGCCGTCATTACATTTCCCGAACATCCCCGCGCAGTCTTGCACGCCGACTATCAACCGAAGTTGCTCAATTCGTTCGAAGAGAAGTTGAAACAGTTGGCTTCCACCGGGATCGACTATTGTATCGTGCTGGACTTCACTCTCGAACTATCCCGCCTGACGGCAAAAGAATTTATCACGACCGTATTGGCGGACCGGTTGCATGTGGAGACGCTGCTGATCGGCTACGACCACCGTTTCGGGCATAACCGCGAGGATGGCTTCGAGCAATATGTAACGTATGGCAAGGCTTGCGGTATCCGGGTCATCAAGGCTTCACGATACAGCGAAGGGGAAGCGGCCGTCAGCTCTTCCGAAATACGGAAACTTCTTTCGGGATGCCGGGTGGAAGAGGCGGCTCATCTGCTGACTTACCCCTACGGGTTAAGGGGAAGCATCGTCAGCGGTTATAAGGTTGGCCGGAAATTAGGTTTCCCGACTGCCAATATCCAGGTGGACGAGCCTTTCAAGATTATTCCGGGTATCGGTGTGTATGCCGTTCGGGTGTATCTGAACGGGCTGTGCTACAAGGGTATGTTGTACATCGGTAACCGCCCGACTTTGGACAACGGAGACAATATCACACTGGAAGTAAACATCCTCAACTTCTCCGGCGACATCTACAATAAAGAAATAACAGTCGCGTTCATACAACACGTACGAGGCGACATCAAATTCGACACCCTCGACCAACTGATCGACCAACTGAAAAAAGACCGGGAGACGGTGGATAAAATATTAACGGAATAAAATATATCATGTACTACGACGCAATAGACTTATTAAAAGGGATGATTTCACGTCCCTCTTTCAGCAGGGAAGAGGGAGATGTGGCGGATTTTCTCGGACAGAGCTGGGAAAAGGCCGGGTATAAGGTGAATCGCAAGGGAAATAATCTGTGGCTGATTGCTCCCGGTTTTGATCTGGACAAACCTACTCTGCTGCTCAACTCGCATATCGACACTGTCAAACCGGCTTCGGGTTGGACAAAAGATCCGTTCAATCCGGAAGAGACGGAAGACGAGCGTCTGTACGGTCTCGGAAGCAACGATGCCGGTGCGAGCGTAGTCTCTCTGTACGAAGCATTCAGGGTATTGTCCGATAAGGAACAACCCTACAATCTGATCTTCCTGGCTTCATGCGAAGAAGAAGTTTCTGGCAAGAACGGGCTGGAAAGCGCTCTTGCCGACCTCCCTCCTATCACATTCGCCGTTGTCGGCGAACCGACCGGCATGCAACCGGCTGTAGCCGAAAAGGGACTGATGGTGCTGGATTGTGTAAGTACAGGTAAGGCCGGACACGCTGCTCGGAACGAAGGGATCAATGCGATCACACTTGCCATGAAAGATATCGAATGGTTCAACACCTATCAGTTCCCGGAAAAAAGCGATTTCCTCGGACCGGTGAAAATGAGTGTCACGATTATTCATGCCGGGACACAGCACAATGTCGTTCCGGACCGTTGTGAATTCACCGTCGATATCCGGACAAACGAATTCTACCCCAACGAAAAGCTGTTTGAACTGATCAAGCCGCAGGTCGGCTGTGAAATAAAAGCCCGCAGCTTCCGCCTCAATTCTACCCGTACGGATTTGCAACATCCGTTCGTACGCCGTGCCGTCATGATGGGAAAAGAACCTTTCGGTTCGCCTACTTTGAGCGACCAGGCCCTCATGCACTTCCCTTCCGTCAAGATCGGACCGGGGAACTCTGCCCGTTCTCATGCCGCCGACGAATATATCGGCCTGATGGAGATACGGGAAGCAATCGATATGTATATCAAGCTACTCGACCAGTTGACGATTGAGAAGTCTCCATCACATGAATTTCTTTAATTGTCAATTATCATCATGAAGGATCTCTTCACAACCATCGGCACACGCTATCTGATTGCCACCCTGAACCTGGCGTTGATCTTTATCAATGCCAAGGTATTGGGAGTCGAAGGAGTCGGGTTGGTCGGGTTGATCCTGGCGATAGTTGGAATTGCCACCATGTTCTGCGGAATATTGGCGGGAAATACGATCGTCTATTTCATGAACCGCTATTCCATGCAAGCCGTGTTTCTGCCTTCTTACTGCTGGACACCGGTCGGTGCTGGCATCGCTTGCGGCTGTATGGCTGTCTTAGGACTACTTCCAGATGGGTATGCCCTTGACATCTATATTCTTTCTATCCTGACCTCCCTCGTTGCGGCGAACTCCCGTTTCCTGTTAGGGAAAAATCAGATATTCGGGTTCAACCTGACCTTCGTCCTGCAGGGTGGATTACTATTTTTTATATTGCTACTCCTCTATTACGGACTGAAGATACAGAATGTAAGAGCCTACCTGTGGGGGATGTATCTCACAAACGGCATCGCATTCCTTGTCAGCCTGTTCCTTCTCCTGCCGTTTCTGAACAAAAAAGAGGCAGATCCCCGGAAGGGGCGCTCCCGATACGCTCTTTTGCAAGAGATGTTCGCCTACGGGCTTTGGGGAAGTGCGGACAATATTGCCGAGATCCTGACTACTCGCCTCAATTATTTTATGATCCAACGGTTTGCCGGTTTGGGAAGCGTCGGGCTATTGGATGCGGGAACCAAGATATCCGAAAGCGTCTGGCATATCAATCGCAGCATCGGCTTTATCGCGTACAGCCGCGTTGCCCAGACGTCTAATCCCGATGAGCAAAAACAGATTACACTCCGGTTCTTCAAACTAACCTTCTGTGCAGTGACGCTTGCGACCGGTTGCATTCTTCTGATCCCGGAATGGGTTTATACGGATTATTTGTTCAGTGCCGAGTTTGCAGGAATGCGCCACGTCATAACGGGACTGTCAGCCGGAATCATTGCATTGGCTTGTAATAGCATACTGTGCCAATATTTTAACGGAAGCGGGAAAATACGTTACAGTGCGGGAAGTTCTTTTACCGGTTTGATAAGTCTGCTTGTTTCGGGCTACCTGCTGATTCCTTATTACGGAGTGTTCGGATCGGCCATCAGTTCCAGTATCGCATTCTGTGGCATGCTGGCATTCTCCATGACCATTTTCTGTTGGAAAACGGCAACTCGGCCGAAGGACTTTCTGATCAATAAAGAAGATGTGAGGTTTGCACTCCGGAAACTCCGGTTGATCCATGACGACAGTCGACACCCTGATGCACATCTCTGATTTGTCCTGACGCGCTTCCTAATCCAACCCTAATGCATCTCTTCGTCAATCCAACCACGGAGCCGGATTCAATTTCGTCTTTTCTTTCCAAAGTTGGAAATGAAGGATCGTTGCATTGCCATCCTCGGTGTCGGTAAAGATTTTCCCGATCGCCTGGCGGGTACTCACCTTATCGCCAGCCTTCACATAGACCTGGCTCAGGTTACTGTAGACCGTCAGATAATTACCGTGGCGGACAATGACCGAATTATTATATCCCGGAACAACGAATACACGTGTCACCTCACCATTGAACACGGCACGGGCATCTGCACCCGGAGAAGTCTGGATGTCGATACCGCTGTTATTCGTGCGTACATACTTCAACTCTTGATGCTGCTGTTCGCCAAAGGTAGCGACAATCGTATGGCGACCGGACACTGGATAAGGCAAACGACCTTTATTGCTTGCAAAATCATCAGACAAACGCTTCTCGGCTTTTGTCATGGCATACCCACCTTTGGTGTCGGCAACACGTTCTTCGCGAACCGGATCCGCCTCCGGAGCAGTATCGGGGACTTTCTTCCCTGAGGCAGTTGCCTTTTCACGTGCCAGACGGTTCCTTTCAGCCCGGGCAGCCCGTTCACGCGTAGCCTTGGCCTCTGCTTCGGCACGGGCGATTTCTTCTGCTATCTGTTTTTCGATCTGACGGTTCAGGGCATCAGCCTGTTGCTTCTTCTTTTTCAAGTCGGCCTGCAACTGCTTTTGCTTCTTGTTCAACTGCTGTACCTCCTCTTTCTGGCTCGATTCTTCGGTCTGGAGCTTGCGGCTTTCATTCTCACGCACACCCAATAAAGCATTCTTCTCGGTACGCGTCTTTTCCAATTCTTTCTGCTTGTCGGCAATTTCCTTCTGCTTATCGATAATTTCGGAGGCCTGTAACTTCTGCCAGTCGGCATACTCGCGAAGATAACGAACACGGCGAAGAGACTGGGCAAAATTATCGGCGGAAAGGATAAACAACAACTTATCTTGCGAACTGCGACGCTTGTACATGCTTTGAACCGACTTCCCGTAATTCAGACGTTTATCTCCCAACTCTTTTTCCAGTTGAGAGATGTTCCGGCGGGAAGCGGCGATTTGTTTATCTATTTCACCAATCTCCTGATTCAAAAGACTGATGACCTGTTTGCGGGAAAGAATCTGTTTGGAGAGCAGGTTCAAACGGTTCAGAGAGTTACGCGCTGTTTGCCGTGTCTCGTTCAATAGCTGGTTGGTCATTTCGATCTCGGCAAGTGCAGCTTTACGCTGCTTCTCGAGTTCGCGTACTCTTGCCGAGTTCTGTGCGGATACAGAACCTATCGACAGCACGAATATGACGAACAAGAAGTATCTCATCTTACATTTTATTACTACTCAAAGATTTGAGGATCTGAGCCAATGTAATACGTTTATATTTGGCAGGAATGGAAAAATCCATTTTCACCGGGACGTTCGTCTGCATACGGGAGAAATGTAACGTAATACCACCTTGCGAAGCACCGTCCTTCGTTACCTGCACATCCATCTTCATCGGGAACGGCTGTCCGTCTGCCAGACGAAAATCTGCATAGTTCCATTGCAAAGTGTAATGGTCCGAAGGTTCGGCGATACAAGTTGAAAGAATCTTCTCCTCTCCGTCCGCCATAAAGGTGTACAGTAGCCCCATCACATCCTTCACCTGTATTTCGGCTGCGGGCCCGTCTTGCTTCAACTTAAAACGATTGTACTGTTTCGGGCTGATTCCCTGCTGTCCGGGGAGGAACAGATGATTGGTAAAAAGCGCCTGCAAATTATAGAAATTGAACTCGATCGGCGTCTGTCCTTTCAGGTTGGCATAATTATCGGCGACATAGCGTTTGTTCATACGGTCAATCACCTTTATGCTGTCCACACTGATCTCGGCCCGGAAAACCTCGATTCCTAAAAAAGGTTGTACGGATAACTGGAAAGCACTGTCTTTTACCATCTTCAGGTCCACACGCGAACTCATATTGTTGCCCGGCAAATCCAAATCCACATTCAAGCGTGCGGTCAGAGTTTCGTACTTGAACGCCTGCTTCTGCATAAGCGCAAAAAAATCGTTATGAGCTTTCGCTCCACCCGCTTCGACCGTACCGACTTTCTTAGTCGATTTACAGCCCGCGAACGACAGGGCAATACCAAGGAGCAGCGCAAAAGCAAGGCTTATCTTATTCATTCTTGACCTCCTCTTCTATATAGGTTTCCTCTGCGATCTTACGATTCAACACATCACTTTCTTTTCCCATCTCCTTCGCCTTCTTCCACTGTTCAAGCGCCTTTTCCTTATCGCCGCTCATAAAGAGGATATCACCGTAATGGTCTACCAGCTCGGAGCTTTTGGTCGTGTCGTTGGCAAGTGCACTTTCTATGTATATCTTGGCAAGCGTATAATTTCCCTGCACAAAGAATATCCACGCATAGGTATCGAGATAAGTTGAATTGCCCGGTTCCAGTTTAACCGTTAACGCGCTCATCCGTTCCGCCTTTTTCAAGTCTTTCTTTTCCAACGAAAGGAAATAGGCGTAATTATTGAGGACAACCACATTCTTATCGTTGTATTTCAGGGCTTCGTCATACGCCTTGTAGGTTTCCGGCATATTCTTGATCTGATAGTAGATATCGCCTATCTGCCCGTAAAAATCAGACTTTAACCCGACGTTCGTCTCCGGGATAATCTCCAATCCGGCCTTGTAGGTATCCAATGCATCCTGATACTTTTCCTGCTGGAAATAAGCGATTCCAAGATAAAAGTAATACTCCGGCGCATCGGGGAAGAGTTCCTGGCAACGGGTACAGATACGGATCACTTCGGGAATGTCTTCCGACTTCAACGCCAAGTTCAGGAGTTGTTGCCAGGCAGCGGCATTCGAAGGTTCCATTTCGGTAATCAGCTGAAACTGAAAACGAGCCTCATCGGTCTTTCCCTGCGCAACCAGCAGGCCACCGTACATCTGTTTCAGATCGATATCTTCCGGATGTTGTTCCAGCAATGCCTGGAAAAGAGTATTCGCGCTCTCGGTCCCTTTCTTCGTCTGTTGCAGTTTGAGAATATAGCGAGACAAGATACCGACTTTCGTATCGACATCCAGTTTCTCATTCACCAATGCATTACGTATCTGCGTCTCGGCGGCCTCTTTATTACCAACGGCTTCATAATAATTTGCCATGGAGACAATGTAGTAAGGACTTCCCGGATCGATTTCGTGTGCTTTCTGATAATATTTCAGGGCATTGACCGTATCGTTCTTTTCCAGATGGAGATCACCTAAAATTATCTGGTAGCGGGATTCCATCGGAAACTTGGCAGCAAGCTTTTCCACTTCTTTAAACGCGTTATCGGTCTGCTCCAACGTATTATACAATTTATATTTCTGCATGGAAAGCGCTTCGTTCATACCGATAGACGACTCGAGGGCGTCATAAGCATCGATCGCCTTCCCGATTTCACCTTCTTGCGAAAGCGCATCCGCCAAATAATAGTTCAACTCCGGTTTTCCGGGATAATCTTTTACCAGCTTTTCATACTCTTCTACCGCTTCCCCGAACATACCGAGGTTACGGCTCATTGTTGCCAACGCCATCCGGTAGGTGAAATTATCAGAGCTGTAAGCCACCGCACGCCTCAACATCTCCAGTGATTTTTCCGGACGGTTCAGTTGAGCATAAAATGAAGAAAGTTCGTATAAGACAGCCGATGCAGTCGAATCGATCGCCAGACAATGGTTAAAGGCATCATAAGCGGCGTCGAATTTACCGGCTGTCTTCAGGTTCAGCCCTTCGTAGAAGAAGTAATCGAATTTTCGCTGATCTTCGGCACTCACTTTATTCGGCTTCGGCGATGTTTCCACTTCCACATCCTGATTCTGCGCCTTCAGCAATTGCGAACTTCCGATCAGGAATAAGAGAAAAGATATATAAATCAGAGATTTCAGCATCCCTCCCATATTTTTAAATTCTTAATATTTAATTTTCATTTATCTTCCAGTGTGACCGAAACCGCCGTCTCCCCGTTCGGTGTCGTCCAGCGCCTCTACCGGTCGCCAAACAACCTGGCTGTGAGTCGTGATCACCATCTGGCAAATACGCTCCCCGTCGTTGACGGTAAACGGTTCGGATGAGATGTTTATCAGAATTATGCCGATCTCGCCGCGATAGTCGGCATCGATAGTGCCCGGCGTGTTCAGCAATGTGATGCCATGTTTCAATGCCAAGCCGCTACGGGGGCGCATCTGTGCCTCATAGCCTTCCGGCAACGCGATATACAATCCGGTCGGAATCAGTTTCCGTTCAAGGGGTTTCAATACTACCGGTTCCGTCAGATTTGCACGAATATCCATTCCTGCCGACAGTGGAGTCGCGTATCCCGGCAGCGGATGATGTGACTTATTTATGATCTTTACTTCCATAAACTCTTTTATTTCCGGGCAAATTTACATAAATATCCCTGATTACCATCTCCCGGAAGTTTCATTATTCTTTAAATTATACTAAGTACACCTATATACATCCACACCGGAATGTTTTGGTTCCCTTATGATACTTTCTTCAAAACAAGCAAGAAAAGTATCGAAAACAAGCAGAAATGATCGCAGACACCCCCATCTTGCACCTTTCAACATCCGGGTGTAGCCGCCCCATACACCCGGGTGTTTCTGCCCCGGACACCCGGGTGTCCGAAAACAAAACATACCTACTGATTGATTAATACATACCTATATTGTAAAATAAAGACTATGGCTTTCAGAAAACCGATGATACATAAGTGATAGACAAATACGGCATCTATCACTCCTACGCACCATGATTATCAAAACTCGCATGGTAAAGTGCGATAGAGTGGCAGAGGATTCCGCAATAACAAGTTCTGCGACCAAGCCCTGTTCCTCTTATTCTCCAACCTTTATTTCCACGATTGCATCCGGCAGACCTTCCGCCGTAGCTTTCAACCGGATGGTTCCAGCCTTGCCCGTGTTTTGTACAACCGCCATTGCTTTTCCGTAGAACGCATGGCGTTCCGGTTTCTTGAGACTGACGGAATCGTTCTGGTTTCCGTTATCTGTCCCGGCGATAAAGCCATTCCCCTCAACCGTAAAGTGAAGCAGGTTGTCGGCATCCGGCACCAAGTTCCCGTCTTTGTCTTGTATTTCCACGGTCACGAATGAAAGATCCGTGCCATCGGCGTGCAAGACGGAACGATCGGGGATCAGCATGATCCGGGCTGGTTCGCCGGCCGTACGGATTTCACGTACAAGCACATCCTTGCCGTTCCTGCGGGAAACAGCTTTCAACGTGCCCGGTACAAAAGGTACCCGCCAGCAGACGTGGAAAACATCGTCCGGCTTGCTCTTGACACCCAGGCTCTCACCGTTCAGGAAAAGCTCCACTTCGTCCGCTTGGTTATAGTAGGCCCAGACATCGACAGTCTCTCCTTCCTTCCAGTTCCAGTGCGGGAAAAGGTGAAGAACCGGCGTGTCGGTCCATTCGCTCTGATACATATAATAGATATCTTTCGGGATGCCTGCCAAGTCGACAATACCGAAGAAACTGCTACGGCTCGGCCACCAGTAAGGTGTCGGTTCACCCAGATAGTCAAAGCCCGTCCAGATAAACAGACCTGAAACATAAGGCAACCGTTTGACTTCCCGCCAAGTCACCTCGTGGGTCGATCCCCAAGGCACATGGCAGTTGTCATAAGCCGAGCAAAGGTGTTCGGGACGATCGAAGCGTTCCCGCCAGGTGTTCGGCCAGACATACATCGAATCGGATGGCATCTGGTAGTAACCGCGTGTCATCAAGGCGGAAGTAGACTCGCTTACGATTAACTTTTTACCCGGGAAATTCAGCGGAAACGGCTCGTAATTCTTTTCGTGATAGTTGAATCCCAATACATCCAACGCATTCGAACGGAAGATCAAGTTACCCGGTGTCGCTTCGTTGTTGGCAGCAGTGACGGGGCGCGTCTTATCCAGGCGCCTGACGATCGCCGCCAGCGAATGGGCGATCAATCCCTGTACGCTCATGGCAGTATCGGACAATACCTTGTCATCCACCGGATGACCTGCATTTAAGATCAGGTTGGCAGCTTCGAGACTGAGCGTATCGGCATCGGCATGTTGCCATTGCTCCAGCACCTCGTTTCCGATGCTCCACATAAAGACGGACGGATGGTTACGGTCGCGCAGGATCTGGTCTGTCAAGTCCTTTTCATGCCATTCGTCAAAATATCGGGCATAGTCGTACGGTGATTTCCGTTTCCGCCACATATCGAAAGCTTCGTCTTGTACCAGCAATCCGATCCGGTCGCAGATGTCGAGCAGTTCGGGTGCCGGTGGGTTATGGCTGGTGCGGACGGCATTGGCGCCCATGTCTTTCATCATTTGCAGCTGACGTTCGAGTGCCCTCGTATTGACCGCGCTTCCGAGGCATCCCAAGTCATGATGCAGGCAGACGCCCAATATTTTTGTTGGTTCTCCGTTCAGGGAGAATCCCGTATGCTCGTCCCAATCGAATTTACGTATGCCGAATGTGGTCCGATAACGATCCGTCAGCTTATTGCCGACTTTCACCTCGGTTATGGCGGTGTACAGATAAGGATTCCGGACGCTCCATAGTTCCGGATAGAACATTTCTATCGTGTGTGTAACGGTTTTCTTCCCTCCTGCGGCTATCTCGGCCGGGGAGGATATCCGGTATAGTATCTTTCCTTCCTTGTCTTGTATCAGGGTAGAAACTTCCACGGTCACATCGGAAGCGTCGTTTTTCAAAGTCGTTTCAATCTCGACCGTGCTCTTGTCCGCATTAATGACCGGAGTCGTGATGTTTGTCCCCCAATTATCCACATGGACTTGTCCGGTCTTCACCAACCATACATTCCGGTAAATGCCGGAACCCGAATACCAGCGGGAATTAGGCTGTTCACTGTTATCGGCTCGGACAACCAAAACATTCTCCTTCTTTCCATAATTCAGATACGGCGTCAGATCATAACGGAACGAGACATACCCGTTGGGGCGGAAACCTAACAAATGACCGTTCAGCCAGACTTCGCTGTTCCGGTAAACGCCGTCAAAATCAATATAGATCACTTTCCCTTTGTCGCTTTCAGGCAGTTTGAAGTGTTTCCGATACCACCCTGTTCCGCCAGGCAGCGCACCGCCTCCAGGAGTTGCCGGGTTATCGAGGGAGAAATCCGACTCGATGCTCCAGTCGTGAGGCAGGTCCAGTATCCGCCAATTGCTGTCATCCGTACCGGGAGCAGAAGCATCGGCTTGTTTTTCTGTCAAGGCAAAGCGCCAATTCCTGTTAAAGGATATTCTTTCACGGCCTTTTCCTTGTGTGCCGCATACGGTAAGAAACAGGTAGATCAGGATAAATACGGATAGTCTCATACGTGTGTATAGTTAACTCGTTTATATTATACAAAGGTAATGCAAAAGAGCCTAAAAAATGAGGGAAGAACATACAAAATAAAGGGGTATATCGTTATAATATCATACATTTGTAGGGATGAACCCGTTTGTTCATCCTCAAAAAAAAGAAAGATAGAACTATGGCAGCAAAGAAAGACAGAGTGCTTTGGGCAGATGATGAGATAGATTTGTTAAAGCCCCACATCCTTTTCCTGCAGGACAAGGGATATGAAGTGATTCCGGTAATCAGCGGGCAGGACGCCATCGAATGCTGTAAGGAAGAATCGTTCGACATTATTTTTCTGGACGAGAATATGCCGGGGCTGACCGGATTGGAAACATTGGCGCAGATCAAGGCTATCAATCCCGATGTTCCGATCGTCATGGTTACCAAGAGCGAGGAAGAGAGCATCATGAACCAGGCTATCGGCAACAAGATCGCCGATTACCTGATCAAGCCGGTCAACCCAAACCAATTGCTTTTGTCTATCAAGAAAAATGTCCACAAGAATGTAATCATATCCGAAACGACAACTGTCGGCTACCAGCAGGAGTTCGGACGTATCGGCATGCAAATCAACGATTCGCTGACGACCGACGACTGGATGGAGGTATACAAGAAGCTCGTCTATTGGGAAATTGAGTTGGAAAACAGCCAGGTTCCGATGACTGACATGCTCCGTATGCAGAAACAGGAGGCAAACTGTGCATTCGGGAAATTTGTCAAAAAGAACTATTTGGATTGGATTCAAAATCCTGAAATCCGCCCGTTGATGAGTCCGGATTTGTTTAAAAAGAAAGTATTTCCGATGCTCGACAACGGAGAAAAAGTCTTTTTTATCCTGATCGACAATTTCCGTCTCGACCAGTGGCGCGAAGTAAAAGATCTGCTTGCCGAATACTATACGTTCGACGAAAGCCTGTACTACAGCATCCTCCCGACCGCCACACAATATGCCCGCAACTCGATCTTCTCCGGACTGATGCCTTTGCAGATCGAAAAGATGTTTCCGGAACTTTGGGTGGACGAAGATAGTGAAGAAGGGAAAAACCTGAACGAGGCGCCGCTTATCCAGACACAGATCGAGCGGTTCCGTAAAAAATATACGTTCTCCTATCATAAGGTACATGATTCGCAGTATAACGACAAATTGCTGAATATCGTTCCATCTCTGCTTCGTAACCAGTTGAATGTGGTAGTGCTGAACTTCGTCGACATGCTGTCTCATGCTCGTACAGAAAACAAGATGATCCGCGAACTGGCCCAGAGCGAAGCAGCCTATCGCAGCCTGACACGCTCTTGGTTTCAACATTCAGGTACACTGGAACTTTTCAAACGTATCGCCGGAAAAGGATATAAAGTAATCGTCACGACCGACCACGGTACGATCCGCGTTGACAACCCGCAGAAGGTGATAGGCGATAAGAATACAAATACCAACCTGCGCTACAAGGTAGGCAAGAACTTGAATTATAATCCGAAGGAAGTTTTCGACATTCGTTTTCCCGACAAGGCAGGACTGCCTTCCCCGAATTTGAGCAGCAAATATATCTTTGCGATGAGTAACGATTTCTTTGCCTATCCGAACAACTACAATTATTACGTTTCTTACTATAAGAACACATTCCAGCACGGAGGTATTTCGATGGAGGAAATGTTGATTCCTTTCATCACGATGACAGTAAAATGATTGGCAACTGCAAAATAATTGACAATTAAGAATTGACAATTGACAATTGTTTTAACTTTGCAACCATAAACTTCAATTGCCGGTTGCCAGTTACCAATTCTCCTTTTTCTCTCTGAATGGTCAATTGTCAATTGCCAATTAATCAATTATCAAAGTTATGCATACAATTAAAATCGAAAGTTTAGATACGATCCGTCAAGCAGCCAAAGAGTTCATTGCCGGAATGGACGACCGTACTGTTTTTGCATTCCGGGGCAACATGGGAGCGGGAAAGACAACTTTTATCAAGGCTATCTGCGAAGAGTTGGGTGTGGAAGATGTCATCAACAGCCCGACATTCGCCATCATCAACGAATATCGCAGCGATAAGACCGGTGAACTTATCTATCATTTTGACTTCTATCGCATCAACAAACTAAGTGAAGCGGAAGATATAGGCACGGAAGACTATTTCTATAGCGATGCTCTCTGCTTTATCGAATGGCCGGAAAAGATCGAAGAATTATTGCCCGGTGATGTTGTAGATGTTACCATTACAGAAAACCCGGACGGCTCCCGTACCGTAGAAGTGAAGTAAAATGGAGCCTACCGAATATTTCATCCTACTACTCTTTATCGCATTAGGGGCATTCTCCATTGTTGCTGCGATCTTGAATCTCGACTGGTATTTCCAGACCAGCGGAGCTATGACTTTTGTCAGATGGCTGGGCCGTAAAGGTGCCCGTATTTTCTATGCCTTGCTGGGATTAGGGTTGATAGCCTGCGGAGTGGCAGGACTTGTCTTTTGGAATTGACAATGGGCAATTGACAATCTTAGGAATACTAAATCGGCCAAAAACCGAACCAATTGTCAATTGTCCAATGTCCATTGTTCAGACCAATGCGAAATCCAACTGTTTCCTCTCCAGGTTAGCTTGTGCCACCTTTACCGTAATGGAGTCTCCTAACCGGTAAATGCGTTTTGTCCTGCGTCCCAACAAACAGTAATTCTTATCGTCAAACTCATAGTAGTCATCGTCGAGGTCGCGGATCGGGACAAGTCCTTCGCATTTGTTTTCATTCAGTTCCACATACAATCCCCATTCGGCGACACCGGACACGGTACCGTCGAATACCTGCCCCAACTTATCTTTCATAAATTCGACCTGTTTGTACTTGATGGAGGAGCGTTCGGCGTTTGAAGCCAACACTTCCATATCGGAACAATGTTTACAATAATCCTCGTATTTATTCTTTATCACACTGCGCCCACCAGCCAGATAGCGTTCCAGCAAACGATGCACCATCATATCCGGATAACGGCGGATGGGAGAAGTGAAATGCGTATAATAGTCCATTGCCAACCCATAGTGTCCGACATTGTCTGTCGTATAGCGGGCTTTCTGCATGGAGCGGATAGCCAAAGTCTCCACCAAGTTTTCTTCCGGTTTGCCCTGTACGCTGTCCAACAGCTTGTTGATACCTTTGGAGATATCCGTTTTCGTTCCTTCCGTACGCATCTTGTAACCGAAACGGCTGATGAACGCAGAGAAGTCTCTTAGTTTTTCAGGATCAGGCTGTTCATGGACACGATAGACAAACGTCTTCTTAGTCTTATTCTTACTCTTTCCGACAAACTCGGCAACCGTACGGTTTGCCAATAACATGAATTCTTCGATCAACTTATTGGCTTCCTTCGATTCTTTGATATACGTTCCCAACGGTTTGCCATTCTCGTCTATGTCGAATTTGACTTCGTAACGGTCGAAAGCAATTGCCCCGTCTTTAAAACGTCGGTCGCGCAGTTTTTGTGCCAGGCTGTTAAGTGCCAAGATTTCTTCTTTATAATCGCCCTCGCCTGTTTCAATGACAGCCTGAGCCTCTTCATAAGTGAAACGGCGGTCACTCTTGATAATGGTGCGGGTGATATGGGACTGTTGGATTTCGGCATTCTTATTCAGCTCGAAAATCACAGAAAAACAAAGTTTTTCCTCATCCGGCCGAAGTGAACATATCTGATTGCACAAACGTTCCGGTAACATCGGGATGGTACGATCCACGAGATACACAGAAGTTGCACGACTGAAAGCTTCCCGGTCTATCAGGCTTTCCGGCTTAACATAGTGGGTCACATCGGCAATATGAACGCCTACTTCCCAATTGCCATTATCCAACTTACGGGCGGAAAGGGCATCATCGAAGTCCTTGGCATCTTTCGGGTCGATCGTAAAAGTCGTGATACCGCGAAAATCCTCACGTTTGGCAATTTCCTCTTCAGGGATCGTTTCCGATATCTTTTCTGCTGCCTTCTCGACGTTGGCCGGATACTTGTATGGAAGGTTAAACTCGGCCAGGATAGCATTCATCTCCGCATTGTTGTCGCCGGCAGTACCCAGAATATCGACTACTTCGCCCAACGGGTTCTTGGCTCCTTCCGGCCATTCGGTGATACGTACGATCGCTTTGTCGCCGGTCTTGCCCCCTTTCAGTTTGTCTTTCGGAATAAAGATATCGTTTGCAAGAGTCTTGTCTTCCGTAATAAGAAATGCGAGCCCTTTGGTCACCTGCAATTTTCCGGTGATCGAGCGTTGCTGGCTTTCCAGTATTTCAATAACCTCGCCTTCCGGGTCAGCTCCTTTTCTTTTGGCATGAAGCTGAATTTTTACCTTATCGCCGTTAAGCGCATGTGCGGAGTTTCGCTCTGCCACGAAAATCGGAGTCCCGCCATCTTCGGGGATAAAAGAGTTCTTGCCATTCTGGCGGCGCATAAAAGTTCCGACAGCAGTCGTTCCCCAATCGTTATAGCGGTAGCGTCCCCGGTCTATCTCGGAAATGAAATTGTCGGAAGAAAGCTCATACAGGATATCCACCACCTGCAACTTCTGCACCTGATTGGTTACTCCAATCATACTGCTGATTTGTCGATAGTTAAAAGGTTCTTTGGGAGAAGATTTGAAAACGTTGATGATGGCATTGATCATAGCCTCTTTTTTCATCCGTTTGTTTTCACCTTTGGAGTGGCTTTTCTTCTTCCCCGGTTTATTACTTTTCTTTTCAGATTTATTCTTAGTCATATTCCTTTTCAATGTTTTACAAAGTAAACAATAAATTTTGAGAAGCTGTTTACCTTTGTGATAAATAATCTTCGGGAGATTTCATTCTCCGAAACTATTGGCCCTTATCCCTTTAGCACCCGGTTTGCAACAAAAAACACTGCCGCTTAACGGATATTTCCAGAGCTGTTCTTCAGACAACCCTGCACGAGCCGTTGTGATATAAAGTATATCCATTTTATTGCCGCCGAAAGCACAGGATGCGACATTTGGCGCCGGGACTTCTACTTTTGTCAACAACTCTCCGGTATAAGGATTGTAGCAATAAACGCCATATCCTCCCCATTGGGCCACCCAAAGATGGTCTTTGCTATCGATTGCCATACCATCGGGCACCCCTGTCCCTTCGGGCAAAGTAACGGCTATGCCGTCGAACAGGATGTCTCCGTTGTCGGCATCGTAGCGGTAGCGGGCTATCTTGCCGGTCGGCGTATCGTTGTAATACATAAACTTCTTATTGGACGACCAGACGATCCCGTTTGAGATCGTGACCTTTTTCAATTTCGTCGTAACAGTTCCGTCCGGTGAAACAGTATACAAGGTCCCGGCCCCTTTAGGCGCTCCGAACCCCATCGTCCCGATCCACAAATGCCCGGCAGGATCGCATTTACCGTCGTTGCAACGGATCTTTCCGTCTCCGTCAGGTATCGGAGCGATAGAAGTGGTATGTCCGTCATGCAGGTTTACCCGCACGATTTCGTTTTGCAAAGCTATGATAACCGTACTGTCTGTTTCGGGGACAACCGTCGATACCATACGGTCGAATTTCCAAGAATTACATTCTTTTGTTTCGGGATGATATTCATACAATGTTTGTCCTTCGATATCAACCCAGAACAGAGTGTGGCGTTCGGGATGCCAGATAGAACCCTCTCCAGTAGTTGCTTCTGCCTTATAAGCTAATTCTACTGGAATCATTTCGACTTTAGGTGAGCAGGATGTCGTCATAATTAAAATAGATAATAAAATGGATGCATCAATAAAATATTGTTTCATGGTATTAAAAGAAAAAAGTTCTTGCTAGTTACGGATAAGTTTTATGCAAATATAGAAAATAAATCCGAGATTTCTTTTAAATTAGACCCGAATTTATATAATCGGCTCTAATTGCCATTAATGAACAAATTTTAAATGATAGTAAGATGAGAGAGTTGAATGAAAAAACTGCCGGGAAAATACAGCATCCGGAACGGGTCATCCAGTTCGGTGAAGGTAATTTTCTCCGTGCATTCGTGGATTGGATTATCCAGAAAATGAATGAGAAAGTGGGTTTCAACAGCAGTGTCGTAGTGGTCCAGCCTATCGACCGGGGAATGGTTGATATGTTGAACGCGCAAGATTGCTTGTACCATGTCAATCTTCAGGGATTGGACAAAGGCGAAAAGGTCGACAGCCTCACCCGGATCGACGTGATAAGCCGTGCGCTGAATCCTTATGCGGACTTTTCCGCTTTTATGGAACTGGCGGAACAGCCGGAGATGCGTTTCGTCATTTCCAATACGACGGAAGCAGGAATAACCTTCGATCCGGCTTGCAAGCCGGAAGACGCGCCGGCCTCTTCCTATCCGGGCAAACTGACGCAATTGCTTTATCACCGCTACAAGACATTTAACGGAGACAAAGACAAAGGCTTGATTATTTTTCCATGCGAATTGATCTTCCTGAACGGGCATAAACTGAAAGAGACTATCTACCAATATATTGATTTATGGCAATTGGGAGAAGGTTTCAAAACGTGGTTTACGGAAAGTTGCGGGGTATATGCGACATTGGTCGACCGTATTGTTCCGGGATTTCCGCGTAAAGAGATCGATTCGATCAAAGAAAAACTGCAATACAACGACAATCTGGTCGTGCAGGCGGAAATATTCCATTTATGGGTAATCGAGGCGCCCGAATCGGTTGCCAAAGAATTTCCGGCAGACAAGGCGGGTTTGAATGTACTGTTTGTTCCGAGCGAAGAGCCCTACCACCAGCGGAAAGTAACTCTTTTGAACGGTCCTCATACGGTTCTGGCACCTGTTTCCTGGCTTTCCGGAGTGAATATCGTACGGGATGCCTGCCAGCACGAGATACTGGGGAAATATATCCACAAAGTGATGTTCGAAGAATTGCTGGAAACGCTGAATCTGCCCAAAGAAGAACTGGTGCAGTTCGGCAATGATGTCATGGAACGTTTCAACAATCCGTTTGTCGACCACTCGGTCGTTTCCATCATGCTGAACTCTTTCCCTAAATATGAAACACGCGATCTGCCGGGACTGAAAGTCTATCTGGAACGGAAAGGCGAATTACCCAAGGGGCTGGTGTTAGGTCTGGCTGCCATTATTACCTATTATAAGGGATATGTGCGTAACGACGGGACGAAATCCGAGCCGAATGATTCCGCCGAAAACCTTCAACTGCTACAGGATCTTTGGGCTACCGGCTCGACACAGCAGGTCGCCGAAGGTGTATTGGCAGCGACTTCCATTTGGGGAGAAGACCTGAACCGCATTCCGGGATTGACCGGTATGGTGAAAGGTTTTCTGGATGCCATTCAGGAAAAAGGAATGCTTACTGTCGTTAAAGAAATTTGCTGATGCGGACTTATATACAAATAAATCCGGCGGACAATGTCGTGGTCGCCATAAAGGATTTACAGGCCGGTACTTCTTTGGATATCAACGGCAAAACGATTGCTGTCCTGCAGGATATCCCTGCAGGGCACAAAGTAGCCTTGCAGGACTTGAAAGAGGGAGACCTTATCATAAAGTATGGCGCTCCCATCGGACATGCCCATGAGGCGATAAGTGCCGGAAGCTGGGTGAACGAAAAGAATATCAAGACCAATCTGAAAGGATTACGGGAATATGAATTCAGCCCGCAGCCTATTCCGGAACAGCCATCCGAAAAACTGCTTTCTTTCAAAGGATATCGCCGCAAGAACGGAGAAGTGGGAATCCGGAACGAAATATGGGTGATTCCGACCGTTGGTTGTGTCAACGGCATCACGCACCGGCTGGCAGACCGGTTACGACAGGAGACACAGGGCGCAGGGGTCGATGCGATCGTCGCATTTCCTCACAATTATGGCTGTTCCCAACTGGGAAACGATCATGAGAATACCCGGAAGATTTTACGGGATATGGTTCTGCATCCGAATGCTGGTGCTGTTCTCGTTGTCGGGTTAGGCTGCGAGAACAACCAAGTCAGCGCTTTCGGGGAAATGCTTGGCGATTACGATACGGAACGCATCCGCTTTATGGAAACGCAGAAGGTGGACGATGAACTGGAAACGGGAATGGGACTGTTGCGGGAACTCCATGCGATTGTATCGCAGGACCGGCGGACGGATATTCCCTTAAATGAGTTGCGTGTAGGATTGAAATGCGGAGGGTCGGATGGCTTTTCCGGCATTACGGCCAATCCTCTGTTGGGTGTCTTTTCCGACTTTCTGGCAGCACAGGGAGGAACGACTGTCCTGACGGAAGTTCCGGAGATGTTCGGTGCCGAGACGATTCTGATGAACCGGTGCGAATCGAAAGCTGTCTTTGAGAAGACCGTTCATCTGATCAACGACTTCAAATCCTATTTTATAGAAAACAAACAACCGATTTACGAAAACCCCTCCCCGGGTAATAAGGCGGGAGGCATTTCCACCTTGGAAGAAAAATCACTGGGCTGTACGCAAAAAGCCGGAACTTCGGCTGTCCGGGATGTGATGCTCTATGGCGAACGCCTAAAGACAAGAGGACTGAATTTGTTGAGTGCCCCCGGAAACGACCTTGTGGCCAGTACAGCCCTTGCTTCTTCGGGCTGCCATCTGGTTTTGTTTACGACCGGCAGAGGGACTCCATTCGGGACGTTTGTTCCGACAGTCAAAGTTTCGACTAACAGCAATCTATATCACCGTAAACCGAATTGGATCGACTTCAATGCAGGCTCTCTTTTGGAGGGCAAAAGCATGGGGGAAGTTTGCGACTGTTTTATCCGGTTTATCATCGGTGTTGCAAGCGGCAACCCGACTAACAATGAGAAGAACGGCTACAGAGAAATCGCCATCTTCAAATCCGGCGTGACACTGTGATCCACTCAAGTCCAATATAAAAGAACAGCTCGGTGTTGGCAGGTGTGAGACTAAATGTCTCACTAAAGAACCAGGTTCGTGGATGACGCGGATGAAACGGATGAAAGCGGATTTTAATTATTTTATCCGTTAAGATCCGCCCGATCCGCGTCATCCGCAAACCTGGTTCTTTAATGTTTCAAATATTCTTATATCTTTTTCTCGATAACCGCCTGTACCACATTCAGCACGTAGTCGCCTAATTTTTCGGCTTCACCGATGATATCCATGTAATAGACACCGTCTTGATACTGGTATTTCTTGTTATTGATGTCTTCCACATTATGGATTTTCAACTGGTTGCGATAATTGTTTATTTCGTTTTCGATGTTGTAGGACGGGTTGACATCGTCACGTACAAGTTCCGATTTCTTCAGAATCTCGATCATGCGATGCAAAGCCTTCTCCGTAAGTGCCAGCATCTGGTCCACATTGTGGTTCTGCTCGTCTGTGAAGACCGATTTAAACTCGTTTCGACGTTTGATGCTTCGCGCCATGTTATTGCAGGAGTCTGCTATACTCTCGATCTCCGATACGGCACGCAGCATGATGCGGATTTCTTCCTTACCTTCCGAGCTCAGGCGTCCTTCCGCCACACAAGTCAGATAATTGGCAATCTCTATCTCCATCCGGTCACTGATACTTTCGTATTTCTCGACGCGGCTATAGGTTTTCAGGAAAGCATCCTCGTTCTTCTCATAAAACAGCGCTTTCACCATATCCAACATACGGCCTGTACGCTCGGCAAACAGTGTGATCTCCTTATGTGCCTGCAAGATCGAAAGTTCGGCTGTCGACAACATACCACCCGTAATATAACGTAAACGATATTCCTCGTCCTCGTCTTTCTTCCCTTTGATAAGGAAACAAACCGTCTTCTCTATCAAGCCGACAAACCAGATCATAATAAATGTATTACTGATATTGAAAGCCGTATGGAAAGCGGCCAGTTTGAAAGAGACAGCCACCGACGGATCGGAAATGCGCATTACGTTCGTGACGAACCAGGAAACGGCATTGGTGAACGGATAGAACAGGATCAATACCCAGATCACACCGAACACGTTGAAGACAAGGTGTGCCAAAGCTGCCCGCCTGGCTTGTGTATTGCCGGTCAAAGCCGCCAGGTTGGCCGTGATCGTTGTTCCTATATTTTCACCCAATACGAGCGCCACACCCAATTGATAGTCAATCCATCCGTTGGCACACATAATCAACGTGATAGCCATCGTCGCAGCAGAGGCCTGCACAATCATGGTCAGAATAGCCCCGATAAACAGAAACAGGATGATGGAAAAGAAGCCCATATCGGCATAATTCTGCACAAAGGCAAGCATCTCCGGATTGGCTCCGAGATCTGGAGCATTAGCTTTTAGGGCCTGAAGCCCCATGAAAAGGAAAGAGAAACCGAAAATGAACTCTCCGACCGATTTACGTGAACTTTTTCCGGAGAACAGGAGTGGAATACCGAACGCGAGCAGAGGAAGAGAAAAAGCCGCAATGTCGACTTTGAATCCGAGAGCCGAGATCAGCCAAGCAGTGACGGTCGTACCGATATTGGCTCCCATTATGACACCGATGGATTGGGTAAGAGTAAGCAGCCCGGCATTTACGAAACTGACCACCATGACCGTTGTAGCGGAGGATGATTGAATCAGGGCTGTAATCAAAACCCCGGTAAGAACTCCGGTAACCCGATTGGTCGTCATGGCCGTCAGAATCCTGCGCAAACTGTCTCCCGCAAACTTCTGCAGACCTTCGCTCATGATCTTCATACCGTACAGGAACAAACCCAAGGAACCTATAAGGCGTAGAAAATCAAAAAATGAATAGTCCATTTAAAATACGTTTAAGTGGATGTATATCCGATTAATATTCCTAACTTTAGGGGACAAAAGTACATATAATAACTGATATACCATGTCTGAAACTATTACAATTTATTGCAAAAACAACAATACTTATAAAGAAGTACCGATTGGTTCTTCATTGTTGGAGATCTATTCATTGGTTGGCGCACCGCTTCGGTTACGCCCGATGAATGCACAGGTGAATAATAAAACGGAAGGGTTGACCTTCCGTTGCTGGCATCCGAAAGACGTAGAATATGTCGACTATTCCACGCTTTCGGGAATGCGAACATACGTCCGTTCCCTCTGCCATATTTTCTCGAAAGCTGTGAACGACGTGCTCCCTTCGGCAACCCTGAACCTGGAACATCCTATCTCGAAAGGCTATTATTGTGTTATCCACAATGGCAAAAACATAGACGAAGAGACGATCGGCAAGATCAAAAAGCGGATGCGTGAAATCATCGATGCCGACCTGCCTTTCCATTTGAAGACGGTCCGGACAGCCGATGCAGCAGTCCTGTTCCGTGAAAGAGGCATGAATGACAAGGCCCGCCTGATCGAAAGCGCCGGCATGCCTTATACTTCTTATTATGAATTGGACGGCTACATCAACTATTTCTACGGCTGCCTGACTCCTTCCACCGGTTATATCCGGCATTTCGACCTGGTTCCCTACTTCGACGGCGTGTTGCTGCGTGTGCCTCAAAGAGCGAATCCGACAGAATTGGAACCTGTCATCCGCCAAGATAAAATGTTCCAGGTCTATAAGGAACACCTGACTCTGCAACGTACGGTCGGGTTGGACAACGTCGGAGACCTGAACCGGGTGATCGAAAAAGGCCTGGCCTCCGAGGTCGTGATGGTTTCCGAAGCCATACAGGAAAAACAGGTAGCCAAGATCGCAGAAGAAATTGCCGCCCGCTATGATAACGGCATCCGTATCGTGCTGATTTCCGGACCGTCCTCATCGGGGAAAACGACTTTCTGCAAACGGCTGGAGATTCAGTTGATTACAAACCTGATCCATCCGGTCGGACTTTCGCTGGACGATTACTTCCTGAACCGTGAAGATACGCCGAAAGACGAATCCGGCGAATATGACTTCGAGTCGCTGTATGCCCTCGACCTGCCTTATTTCAACAGCGAACTGCAAAAGTTGCTTTCAGGCGAAGAGATCGATGTGCCGAGTTTCAATTTCGAGACAGGCCGCCGCGTTTTCAAAGGAAAGAAACTGAAGATGCAGAAAAACTCGGTCCTGGTGATAGAAGGCATCCACGCCTTGAACCCCGAACTGACCGCCATGATCGAAGATTGCTACAAATACCGCATCTATGTGTCTGTGCTGACTTCCATCTCGTTGGACAATCACAACTGGATCCCGACAACCGACAACCGACTCTTGCGCCGTATCATCCGCGACTACCGGTTCCGCGGATATTCCGCCCGTGACACAATCGCCCGCTGGCCCAGCGTACGCCGGGGCGAAGACAAATGGATATTCCCGTATCAGGAAAATGCGGATGCGATGTTCAACAGTGCCATGTTGTATGAACTGGCCGCCTTGCGTAAGGAAGCCGAACCGATCCTGCGCGAAGTGCGCGAATGCGATCCGGAAAATGCCGAAGCGTATCGTTTGCTCCGTTTCCTCCGCTACTTCAATTATATTCCCGATGCCGGGCTTCCGGGAACTTCCCTTTTGCGTGAATTCCTCGGAGGCGGCAGTTTCCGGTATTGAGTTGCTATAACGGAATACTTTCTTATGAGGAAATAAAATTTTCATAGGCATGAAAATTTTATTTCCTGCCCATGATAATTTATTTTCCCGCGGGAGAAAATAAATTTTCACCAAATGGAAACAGGTGAAAATTTTTCTTCGTTGCCTGCTACACACGCAGAAAATTATCTATTGTAAGGGAGCGTAAACCAGAAGCGCGTGCCTTCTCCCACCTTCGAATCGACACCGATTGTCCCACCGAGGGCTTTGATAATGGTTTTGCAGATTGTCAGACCTAAACCGGTCCCTTGTTTGAATGAGTTGACTTTCATGAAACGGTCGAAGATCGTCTGTTGATGCTGGAGCGAGATCCCGATACCCGTATCGATTACTTCAATCAGCACATACCCTTCTACGATGCGGAAAGAAAGCCTTATGCTTCCCTTTTCCGTAAATTTGACAGCATTGGAGATCAGATTCGAAATCACCTGCGTGACTCGCTTAGGATCGGTATGAACGAGGATGTCCGGCAGCGCGTCGAAGTCACAGATCAATGAAACCTGTTCCTGTATTTTCAACGCATGTACTTGAAACTGTTCATAGAATATCTCTTTCAGGCTGGCATCGGCAAGCGAGTAGTCCAGGATGCCCGATTCTATTTTGGAAAAGTCCAGGATATCGGTAATCAGACGAAGGAGCAAGTCACTGTTATTATTGATTATTTTGACAAACTCTTCTTTTTCTTCTCTATCGTCAGTCTCGGCAAGAATATTGGAAAATCCGATTATGGCGTTGAGCGGTGTCCGTATCTCGTGGCTCATATTGGCAAGGAAGGCTGATTTCAGCTTGTCCGCTTCACGAACTTTCTGTATCTCCAACTCCGACTGCCGGGTTTCGTACTCCGCATGCCGCAGCTTCTCCTCCAACAGTTTTTCTTCAGTGATATTAGTGACGTGGCAGATCATTTTGTTTTGCCGCTTGCTCCCTTTCGTCTTATAGGCCTGCGCATTGATACGAATCCAGATCGTTTCGTTTTCGATAGCGGTGCGGCATTCAAAGCTGCAATGGTCCAGTTTACCTTCTATCACTTGGAAAAGTTGGTTGACATTATCGCTCGAACGAACAATCCGTTGTACACCTTCGAGCGTCATATGCTTGTTATCTCTCAAGTAATTGAACAGTTTATTGTCGTCCGGCGTTTCGTTCAGGAGCGAATCGACAAACAACTCTTTCTTCTCTATATCGTATTCGGCTATAAGAGAATGACCGGACAAGAGAATGGCTTTCAGGATCGCTAGGTTGTTTTGCGTCTGTTCCTCTTTAGCCTGTTTTTCCGTTTCATCGGGCTACCGAAGATTTTAGTGTCGGCATCGTTTATATCGATCAAGTTTCCTTCCGCATCATACAGTTCCACACCGATCGGCAGATTATTGAAAAACTGATAGAACTTCGTGCTCAATTTGGAGATACGTTTTCTCGACTCTTCCAGATTATAACTGGTTTGCCAACGTTCTATTATAATGGAGAAAATACCAGCAATGATATGCATGTCCTCCACCTCCGAGGCGGTCCAGAAACGGCTCTTCTGCACCGAGTCGAAACCGATGAACCCTTGTACTTTATTATGGAAGGTAAGCGGGATGATCAGCATAGACTTCAGCCGTTGTTCGGCCAGCAGGATTTTGTCGACATTCGCTTCTGCAGGTAGGCCGGCTATATCTCCCAGCACGATATCGTGCCCGTCCTTGACGGTGTCAATAATCCACGGGATTGTGTCGTATGTCAATTTATTCCGGTCATCTTTGGGGACTTTCACCCACGAGCTCTTCACTTCACACGTAAAATTAGCAGCCAACCCGTCTTTCTCAAAGATGGCAACATACCCCCAATCAGCACAGAAATAATCCAATAACAAGTTCATCGCTTTTTCGATTGGCTTGTTTTCTTCGTTGAACAGGATAACTAAGACTTCAGAAATAACACGTTTGATTGTCGGCGTTTCCGAAGACATACGAATTCCGGTATTGCCAGGTTTGTTATCTTTGGCTTCCAGTAATCGTATTAATTCTTCCCGGGTCAACCGATCGTATAGCGATGTTTTAAGAGTCATATCAGATTCTTTATATGATGACAAAAATAAAAAATAGTTTTGATTCTGAGCATTTTTCGTCAATAATAATGATTTAATCTATCTTCCTTTAGAACTATTATATTTTGAATATCGAGGTCATTCCGTGTAAAAAGTTATATTTGCATGTTCTAACATCGGACGATCCGGCGATTGTCCTTTATTTATTGAATTTGATTATGTTGAAGCAACAGTTACAGCAAAAGTTACAGCAAAAACTCTCTCCGCAGCAGATTCAGTTGATCCGGCTTCTGGAGCTCCCCGCCATAGAGCTGGAAGAACGCGTGAAGCATGAACTGGAAGATAATCCCGCGTTGGAAGAAGGAAAGGATATTGCGGAAGACTTTGACCGTACTGACGAAGGTGGCGAGGAGTTGACATCTAACGAGACGGAAGGAGGAGGCGAAACAGACATCGACCTTTCACTCGGCGACTATATGAGCGAGGACGACATACCCGATTACAAGCTTCGCGAATTGAGCGAGCGGACGGAAAAGAAGGAGGATGTTCCTTTCTCGGTCAGTGAATCTCTGAACGAATATCTGCTCCAACAGCTCGGATTGCGGGATTTGCCGGAGAAGCAGGTGAAAATCGCCGAATATATCATCGGGAATATAGACGACGACGGTTATTTACGCCGTGACCTGTCCGCCATAGCCGATGACCTGGTGTTTCAGGCAGGGCAGGATGTGACGGAAAAAGAAATAGAAGAAGTACTTGCCATCATACAGGATTTTGATCCGGCAGGAGTCGGCGCCCGCAACCTCCAAGAATGCCTGCTGCTCCAGTTGGCCCGCCGGGAAAAAACACCCGAGACGGAGTTGGCAACCCGGATGTTGACCGACTTTTTTGAAGAGTTCACCCGCAAGCATTACGACAAGATCATGAAAGGGCTGGAGATCGATGAAGCCGCCTTGAAAAAAGCGATCCGTGAAATAACGACCCTCGATCCCAAACCTTGCAGCAGCTGGGGTGGTTCCATGGAGACGGCTATGAGCCAGATCATTCCCGATTTTGTGGTGGAAGCTGTCAATGGTGAACTGATCTTAAGCATGAACAACCGGGGAATTCCCGATATGCGCATCAACCGTGAATATGCGGAGATGTTTCAGGATTACGCCGGCAACAAGGCGAACCAGACGAACCAGATGAAGGAAGCCGTCCAGTTTGTGAAGCAAAAACTCGATTCCGCCCAGTGGTTTATCGATGCCATCAAGCAACGTCAGGAAACTTTGCAACGCACGATGGAAACAATCATCCTCCTGCAACGCGATTTCTTCCTCACCGGTGATGAAGCGACCTTGCGCCCGATGATCCTCAAAGATGTGGCGGAACGGGCCGGATATGACATCTCGACAATCTCACGTGTGAGCAACAGCAAGTACGTGCAGACGAACTTCGGCATCTATCCGCTCAAATATTTCTTCTCCGAATCGATGCAAACCGACAGTGGCGAAGAAATCTCCACCCGTGAGGTGAAAAAGATCATGAAAGAGCATATCGACGGTGAAGACAAACGCAAACCGCTTACCGACGAGGAGTTGGCCTCCATCTTGAAAGAGAAAGGCTATATCATCGCCCGCCGTACGGTAGCCAAATACCGCGAACAATTGGGTATTCCGGTTGCGCGACTCAGAAAAGAAATATAAAATTGAAACGTTATGAGGTTATTTTCAAATATCATATCCGGTATGTTCCACCCGTTGCTGATGGTGACGTATGGGGTCGTGTTGGCTCTCACCTTCACGTATCTGGCAATCTATCCGCCGACGATAAAGCTGTTGCTCGCAGGCGGAGCATTCCTGTCAACGGCAGTTATCCCCGGAGCATTCATCTTTATGATGGTAAAAAACGGGGCGGCAGTCGATATGGAACTCTCGAACAGGCATGAACGCGTGGTTCCGTACCTGATCTTTATCACATCGATCATGGTCTGCGCTTTCTATATGTATAAAATGATGTTGCCGTTCTGGTTCATTTCTTTGCTATTAGGTGCTTGTATAGCGCTAATCTTAGCGTTGCTCATCAACTTTTTCTGGAAGATCAGCGCTCATGCGATCGGGATAGGCGGATTATTGGGTGGCATCATGGGCGTAGCGCGGATCCACTTGATAAACCCTTATTGGGCCTTTATTATCGTGATCATAATAGCGGGGCTGGTCGGGACTTCACGTATCTTTCTGAAAAGGCATACTCCCATGCAGGTATACGCCGGGTTTTGTCTCGGATTTATATGTACCTTTGTAGCCTCATTCTTGAGTTATATCTATTTATTCATCTAATAAAAACACTAAAATTATGAATTTTCCTACAGATTTAAAGTACACAAAAGATCATGAATGGATCCGTGTAGATGGCAATGTTGCCTACGTTGGTATTACTGATTACGCACAAAGCGAATTGGGCGAAATCGTTTTCGTCGACATCACGACAGAAGGCGAAGTTGTTGGCAAAGAAGAAGTTTTCGGAACAATCGAAGCAGTAAAGACTGTTTCAGACCTGTTCATGCCGGTAGGTGGTGAAGTAATCGAAATGAATGCCGAATTGGAAGACAAACCCGAACTGGTGAATGAAGATGTATATGGTAACGGATGGCTGATCAAGATCACCATTTCAGATCCTTCCGAACTGGATGAACTGATGTCTGCTGCCGAATACGAACAAATGATTGCGAAATGACACCTGTAGTTAGTATCATTATGGGCAGTACTTCGGATCTGCCCGTAATGGAAAAAGCGGCCAAACTGCTCGACGAGATGGAGATCCCGTTCGAAATGCACGCTTTATCCGCCCACCGCACGCCTGCCGAAGTGGAAGCATTCGCCAAAGGAGCCAAAGGACGCGGTATCAAAGTGATTATTGCGGCTGCCGGTATGGCTGCTCATCTATGTGGTGTGATCGCTTCCATGACGACAGTTCCCGTAATCGGCGTACCTATCAATTCGACGCTCGACGGTATGGATGCCTTACTGGCCATCGTACAGATGCCTCCGGGAATACCAGTTGCCACCGTCGGTATCAACGGAGCCCTGAACGCCGGGATTCTGGCAGTCCAAATACTTGCCGTCGGAGACGAACAGCTCCAGGATAAGCTCGCAGCCTACAAGGAAGACCTTAAAAAGAAAATTGTAAAAGCAAACGAAGAACTGGCTAAGGTTTCCTTCAAATATAAAACGAATTAGTTGAAAGGTGAGGTTGAAAGGTGAGAGTCAACAAGGGAGGCAAGCGGTATCGAATACTTTGCGTTTTTGTTGACTTTCAACTTTCAACTCTCACCTTTCAACTTTCACCTTTCAACTTAAAAAAATGGAAGATTTTTTTAACTATCGTCGCCGTAAATCGTCTGTTGTCAACATAGGGAACACGCCGCTTGGAGGTGACTATCCGATTCGCATCCAGTCGATGGCAAACGTCTCCACAATGGACACCGATGCGGCCGTCAGCCAAGCGATCCGGATGATCGAGGCCGGTGCGGAATATGTGCGTTTCACTGCCCAAGGAGAACGTGAGGCCCGCAATTTAGGCGTAATCCGTAAACAACTTCACGAAGCCGGATATACGACTCCGTTGATCGCCGACATCCATTTCAACCCACGTGCGGCCGACGCCGCTGCCGAAGAGGTGGAGAAAGTGCGTATCAACCCCGGAAACTATGTCGACAAAGTGAAGACGTTCGACCTGCTGGAATATACCGATGAGGAATATGCCGCAGAATTGCAGAAGATACGCGACCGTTTCATTCCATTTCTTAACATCTGCAAAGCACACGGAACCGCCATCCGCATCGGCGTGAACCACGGTTCGCTGTCCGACCGGATCATGAGCCGCTATGGCGACACTCCCGAAGGCATGGTTGCCTCTTGTATGGAATTTCTGCGTATCTGCCGGGATGAAAACTTTTCCGATGTCGTGATTTCTATTAAGGCCTCGAACACGGTTGTCATGGTAAAAACCGTCCGCTTGCTGGTCAGGACAATGGAAACGGAAGATATGCACTATCCGTTGCATCTCGGTGTGACGGAAGCCGGCGACGGCGAAGACGGACGTATCAAGAGTGCCGTCGGTATCGGCGCTTTGCTGTCCGATGGCATCGGCGACACGATTCGCGTCTCCCTGAGTGAAGATCCGGAAGCTGAAATTCCGGTTGCCCGCAAACTGGTCGATTACATACTCGAACGTGAAGGGCACGAACCGATAGAAGCCATGCCGGCTCCGGGATACGATCCGGTTGCTGTCGAGCGTCGCCGTAGCCGGGTGACGGAAGGAATGGGGGGTAATTTCCCGCCGGTTGTCATTTCCGACCGCAGCAACGGTGATTTCGAGTTCGATTATGCGTCTCAACCGGACTATCTATATATAGGTAAGGAAGATCCTGACAATCTGCCGGACAATTTCCGCCTTTTGGTAGACGCCCACTTCTGGAAAGAACGTCCGAATGCCTACCCTTTCTTTATAGCATCGGAAATAGAGGAACTGAAAGATTATTCCGCTCCCCTGAAATTTATACGCCTCACCTACCGGGATCTGACCGACCGCGTAATCGAGGTCCTGAAAGAAGACACTTCCGTAATCGTAATCTTGAGTACGCATCACCGGAACGGTATCGCCGCCGAACGTGCAGCCATGCATCGCTTGCTGTCAGCCGGTTGCGACGTGCCGGTCGTCTTGCACCGCGATTATAGGGAAACGGATATCGAAGCGTTGCAACTGAAATCGGCTGCCGACTTCGGGACTTTGTTGTTAGACGGTTTCGGTGATGGCATCATGCTGCACAACGAAGGTTGCGAAGCAATGGTGACGGATAGCTGCATGTTCGGCATTCTGCAGGCAACCCGTACCCGCATCAGCAAGACAGAATATATCTCCTGCCCAAGTTGCGGGCGTACCTTATATGACTTGCAAACGACAATCGCCCGTATCAAAGAAGCCACCGCACACCTGAAAGGCTTGAAGATCGGCATCATGGGATGTATCGTGAACGGGCCTGGCGAAATGGCGGATGCCGATTACGGCTATGTCGGTGCCGGAAAGAACCGGATCAGTTTATACAAAGGAAAAGAATGTGTCCTGAAAAACATTCCCGAAGAAGAAGCTGTGGAACGATTGATCCAGCTGATAATGGAGAATGGGGATTGGACGGATCATTAATAAGTATAATAAAAAAGGCGGTGTGCCAAGTACTTTTTGGCACACCGCCTTTTTTTCACTTCTGCAAAACCCCGGATAATAATTCCCCAGCATTCTGCTACCTTACCGAGGCTTTTTTTAGTCCTCAGACCTTATATCTTTGGCTTCATCGAACCCTCCATCGAACCGATTATCTTTGATCTCGGCATTAACAACGCGCTGGAAGTAGATGCGATGGTTGTTCCAATGGAAAGCCGGATAATCGTGATTTTGTTTAACCACATTATTACGGAAAACAAGGCCATCCACCGATTTAGCATACAGGATCGGCATGTCAAAAGTCTCGAACTCGTTGTCCTCGATCACGATTCCACTATGGAAATATTTCTTCTGATCCTTCAAATCCGGTATCTCCGGATAGATGGAAATAACAGCATTCGTGAACTGGAATTGATTTGTCAATGCGTTGATAAAGCGATTGTTCCGGATCAATACGTCATGGCAGGCACCCGTCTCGAACCAGCCGTTACAGTCACCGCACAAGAGGATTGCCGTACCGGATGTATGATCGAAGATGTTATTCTCGACCACTGTCTTCTTCGGAGTACTGAACAGGGAACCGCGGGCACGGTTATTGCGGATCACATTATCGGCAAAATAAACCTCAGGTGTCCATTCCAGATTCTCGATACCGTAAGTGCCGGCTTCACTGATGGCAGGATCGACAGACTTCTCGAACGTAATACGGAACTGTTTGGCACCGTGATCGTCCGGCTTATCGACAGCCTCAATCGCTGTCACCTTGTTCTGCTCTCCTAAAATCTCCATCGTCTTGGAATCGATAAACTGGACGGTATCCCCCGGACGCCCCCATTCAAAACCGTAGGATTGACCGTGCATATACTCGCCGACCAACGTCTTGTCGTCTATCCGTTTCTGCACTTTCAAGTAAGTTCCGTGCACATTGATGGCATCATCCATCATCCCTTCATACAGACCGCCGACCGAACGGATCAGCCCCTTGCAACCGGAAAAATGAGTGGCATCGGCCTGTGTCGTAAAATAACGCGGATCATCCTGGCCACGCAGGCAGACCGAGAATTTATCCAGTGTGATATTCTCGCTCATCTGAGCCAACAAACCCATTCCTTCCGCATAATGCACCTGTATGTTTTCAAGTATCGTATTCGTATCATGATACATGAAAACGCCCGGTGTTGGACGCCCATACCCACGAAATACGACAACTGTTCCCGGTATCAGTTTCTTGTTCTTCCAAGGGGCAAGGATTTTGCGTGGCGCAATCTCGGTGACCCGCTTGCTACCCACACGGATATCGCTGGTCGTATAGACCAATCGCTTCGTATCCCCTTCAAAAGCGATTCCTCCAGCAGGGACATGCTCCCAACCTTCCCCTTTGGCAACAAAGTTGCTGTCACGTATTTCGTATTCCACCCAGGGAGCAACCTCGTAGGTGATCATACCGCCAATCGTGTCGTTCTCCAACACTTTTACCTGGCTGATATGTGGATTTAAAAAGTCGATACTGAAATTTTTCAACGTACAATTATCCGAACCTACCAGAGAGACCGGAAGCATCCGTCCGTGGAAAATCAGTTCGGATCCTTGCCCGTCAAAAACCACGTTCTTCATATTCTCGAAAGCCAGTCCCACCTGTTTCGGATTATCCTGGTCATGGTTGGAAATGAAATATTCACGCTCTGAAGAACCCGACGGGTAAAAATCATAACGACCTTTCGGCAGGAAAATCCGGACCGTGTCGGAGTTCGATTCCGCCGCTATTTGCTGAAGGGCTTTCGCTATCAATGGAGAAGCATTTTCACCGGTATCAGGTTTCAGTCCGTACGCGGACAGATCATACGTGCCACCTTTACAAGCCGTAAACAGGGCAATAAATAAGAATGTCAAAACAGAGTTTAATTTCATGACTGAATCTTTCGTTTATTATATTTTCAATTATTAGGGACAAACTTACTCAAAATTATCCGATTTTATTGTAAGTTTGCCCCACTTAAATACAAATAGATATGGAACATCCATTAAGCATTTACAACACACTCACAAGAAAAAAGGAACAGTTCATCCCGCTGCACGAACCGCATGTGGGTATGTATGTTTGTGGCCCTACTGTTTATGGCGATGCCCATCTGGGTCATGCACGTCCGGCGATCACATTCGACCTGCTGTTCCGTTATCTGACACATATAGGATACAAAGTACGCTATGTACGCAACATAACGGATGTCGGTCACTTGGAACATGACGCAGACGACGGTGAAGACAAGATTGCCAAGAAAGCCCGTCTCGAACAGCTCGAACCGATGGAGGTCGTGCAGTATTACCTAAACCGTTACCATCATGCGATGGAAGCGCTCAACGTGCTGCCGCCCAGCATCGAGCCACATGCGTCCGGCCATATCATCGAACAGATCGAACTGGTCAAGAAGATACTGGATAACGGTTATGCATACGAAAGCAAAGGGTCTGTCTATTTCGACGTGGAGAAATACAACAAGGATCATAACTACGGTGTTCTTTCCGGACGTAACATCGATGACATGTTGAATACGACCCGTGCGTTGGACGGACAGGACGAGAAGCATAATCCGATCGACTTTGCCCTTTGGAAATGTGCACAGCCGGAACATATCATGCGCTGGCCTTCCCCGTGGAGCGACGGATTTCCCGGCTGGCATTGCGAATGTACGGCAATGGGTAAAAAATACTTGGGTGAACATTTCGATATCCACGGCGGTGGGATGGACCTGATCTTTCCGCATCACGAATGCGAGATTGCACAGGCTGTCGCTTCCCAAGGCGAAGAAATGGTCCATTACTGGATGCACAACAACATGATCACCATCAACGGACAGAAGATGGGAAAATCCTTGGGCAACTTCATCACGCTGGACGAATTCTTTACCGGTAATAATAAAGTGTTAAGCCAGGCCTATTCGCCCATGACCATCCGCTTCTTCATCCTCCAGGCCCATTACCGCAGTACGGTAGATTTCAGCAACGAAGCCCTGCTGGCAGCCGAAAAGGGATTGGAACGCTTGATGGACGCTTACAATCATCTGATGAAATTAAAGGCAGCCGATGTTTCAACAGTGGATGTAAAGGATTTGCGCCGCAAATGCTACGATGCGATGAACGACGATCTGAACTCACCGATCGTGATCGCACACTTGTTCGATGCGACCCGTGCCATCAATTCCGTAAAGGACGGTAAGGCAACGATTTCGGCCGAAGACCTGAAAGAATTGCAGGATGTATTCCATACGTTCATCTTCGATATCCTCGGAATGAAAGACGAAGCGGCTTCAGCCGGCAACAATAGCAATGAAGCGTTTGGAAAAGCAATGGATCTGTTGCTGACCATCCGCCAACAGGCGAAAGCCAACAAAGACTGGGCTACATCGGATAAGATTCGTAACGAACTGACGGCTATCGGTTTTGAGATCAAAGATACGAAAGACGGAGCCGAATGGAAATTAAGCAAATAAAGCAGGATCATGACGATAAACGAATTCCTTCAAGGAGACAAATTTGCATTATTGGCCGGTGTCGAACTGTTGGAGACTGGTAACGGTTATGCAAAGGCCCGCATGGAAATAAAGCCCGAACACCTCAACGGTGGCGGCGTCTGCCAGGGCGGCGCCATCTTCACTTTAGCAGATCTGGCTTTTGCTGCTGCGACAAACAGCCATGCGCGTCTGACGCTTTCCATTACTTCCAGCATCAACTTCTTCAAAGCCGAAAGCAAAGGTTTCCTTTATGCCGAAGCTCACGAAGCATTCAGCCACAAAAGGCTTGCCAACTGTGAAGTACGTATCACCAACGAAGCCGGCGACCTGATCGCCACCTTCAACGGCACAGGCTACAGAAAAGACACGGAACTGCCTTTTGAACCGATAAAATAAAGACTTTGTATAGTTGATGATGTATCGCAATCATTCCATGAGATAAGTCGGGAATATGAAGACGAAATAAAAAAGCCTCCAATGGATTGAATTCATCGGAGGCTTTTTTTACAATATTATATATAGGATACGAATCAGATTCTCGCAAGCGTCGTCACAATAAAGTTCCACGTACGGGCAACAGACTGTATGCTCACACGTTCGTCAGGAGAATGCGGATGCTGCAAGTCCGGACCGATAGAGATCATATCCATACCGGGATAGGCTTCCTGGATAATTCCACATTCCAGGCCGGCATGCATAACCTTCGCTTCCGGTTTCTTTCCGTACAGATCCAGATAAGCCTGCTGCATGATTTTCAATATCGGTGAATCAATATTCGGCTGCCATCCGCCGTAACCATCCGAATATTCCACCTTCGCCCCGGCCAGAGAGAAAATACTTTCCAAGCTCGAACAAACAGCATCCTTACGGCTCTCGGACGAACTTCGAACCAAAATCTGAATCTCGATCATTTCGTTCGATGACTTGACGATTGCCAGGTTTGTAGACGATTCGACCGTGCCCGGGAAATCGACCAACATACTGATCACACCGTTCTGGCAACCTTCTATCGCGTTGATCAAATCATCCTGAATCTCTTCCGGAATCAGAGTTGCCGGCATATCGGTCATTTCAGCCATAAAATTAATATTGTGTTCGATGCCCTTATATTCGGAACGATACATTTCCTGATAATCGGAAACAAGCTCCCAGAGAGCTTCCACGTTATCGCCCGGGATCGTTATGACGGCAAAAGCCTCGCGCGGGATTGCGTTGCGCAACGAACCGCCGTCGATAGACGACAGGCGAGCCCCGTAATCGCGTACAGCCTCTTTCAAGAAACGGAACATCAGCTTATTCGCATTCGCACGCCCCAAATGAATATCCACACCGGAATGGCCGCCTTTCAAACCGGTCAGGCAGATTTTCACGGCAACATCGCCCTCCGGGATATAAGTATCTTCCTTGAATTGCATGGAGACATTCAGATCGGCGCCACCGGCACAGCCGACAAACAGCTCGCCTTCTTCCTCCGAATCACAGTTCAAAAGTATCTCCCCTTTCAGGAACCCCGGCTTCAGACCGACTGCCCCATCCATTCCCACTTCTTCGTTAATAGTGAAAAGAGCTTCCAGCGGACCATGCTTCAACGTCTTGTCTGCCAGGACAGCCATCGCAAAAGCAGCCCCCATGCCATTATCGGCGCCCAATGTCGTTTCACGCGCCTTCACCCAATCTCCATCTATGTAAGCATCGATCGGATCGGTTAGAAAATCATGTTTTACCGAAGAGTTCTTCTGTGGAACCATATCGAGGTGGGACTGCATGGTCACGGTTTTGTGTCCTTCCATCCCCGGTGAAGCCGGTTTACGAATCAAAACGTTTCCCACTTCATCCTGCAAGGTTTCCAATCCCAAACCTTTACCAAAAGCTACCATAAAACGGGTTACAGCCTCCATATGCCCGGTCGGACGCGGGATTTGCGTAAGGTCATAGAAATAACCCCAGACAGGCTGCGGAGAAAGATTTTTGATTTCTGCTGACATAAATAAAACTGCGTTTTAATTGACTATTGACAACTTATTAATCAACGGACAATTGATAATTGGCAATGACAATTAGGTTGATACTACTATTTATATATTTCGAATGGACAACCAGACCATTAATTGTCAATCGTCAATTGTCCATTGTCAATTGTTTTATTCGCAAAGGGCAGTGCCACCACACCGAACAACCCCGTAAGCCCGAGCCAGGCGGTTTGCACCGTATGCACCACAAGGGCGAAAGCCGCAGCATCGGTTTCTTTCACCCCGAAGCACATCAAGGTGGCGATCACCATAAAATGCCACGGGCCGATTCCTCCCTGAACGGGTACTGCCACGGCGATACTGCTCATCGTAAAAGCGATCAGGCCGACCGTCACGCCCAAGTCACGGGTAAAATCGAAAGCATAGAATGTGATGTAGAAATACAGGAAATATCCTGTCCAGATCAACAGGGTTTGAATCACGAAAAGACCTTTACGCTTCATCAGCCAAATGCTCTTCATTCCGTCCCAGACGTTCTGCAACATCGACTTTGCTTTCTTGACCAGCGTAAAGTTACTCATATATGTGAATATAAACCAAATTCCGGCAATAAAAATTACGCCGACCACGTAAATCCATATCGAGTTGAACATAGACTGAAAGCCGTCCAGCAACGCCGGGTTCTTCGCAAAGAAGCTACGGAAGAAATCAAAATTGAAGACAATGATAGACATGGTGATCAGCCCGACCATGATGGTATCGCTCACACGATCGATCAGCAACGTTCCCAACAAGCGGGTAAACGGGATCTTGTCATACTTGGTTATCATCCCACAACGCCAGATTTCACCGACACGTGGCAGCACAAGATTCACGGCATAATTTCCCAACACGGCATAGACCACATTGACAGTCTTCACCTTATCGCCCAGCGAACGGATCAACAGTCCCCAACGCAATCCCCGGATAATGTTGGCTCCCAAGCCGAACAAAAGGGAAAAAAGAATGATTTCATAACGGACACCCTTACGTATCACATTCCAGATTTCGCCAATATCCATCTTACTGTACAGATACCAAAGGAGTAAACAACCGAAAGCAAGCGGGAGAATTATCTTGAGAAACGTGCGTAGAATTGCTTTAAAATCCATTATGCGTAGATGACTTTAAATTATTTGTTGTATTTTTGTACACCTGCAAAGATAAGCATTATATTTAAATACGAACACATTACACCGAAGAAGTGGATGAGATTAGTTAAGCCAAAGAAAGCGTTAGGACAACATTTCCTGAAAGATCTGCAAATAGCTGAACGTATTGCAGATACATTGTCCGACTACAAACAGTTGCCCATACTGGAAATCGGCCCGGGCATGGGTGTCCTCACCCAATTCTTACTGGAAAAAGGACATGATCTGACAGTTGTGGAACTGGATATGGAATCAGTCGATTATCTGGAACAGAATTTTCCCACTCTGGAAGGTAAGATTTTGGCGGAAGACTTTCTGCGTTTGGATCTCGGCAAGTTGTTTCCGGACCAGTTTTGTGTGATCGGCAATTACCCCTACAATATATCCAGCCAGATATTCTTCAAAGTGCTCGACTACAAGGAGCATATTCCCTGCTGTTCAGGCATGATACAGAAAGAGGTAGCCGAACGCCTTGCCGCCGGTCCGGGCAGTAAGACATACGGTATCCTGAGCGTCCTGCTGCAAGCCTGGTACGAAGTGGAATATCTGTTTACCGTCAGCGAAAAAGTATTCGATCCGCCTCCAAAGGTCAAGAGTGCGGTGATCAGGATGGTGCGTAACGACCGGAAATCGTTGGGATGCGACGAGAAACTTTTCAAAACGGTTGTCAAGACCTCATTCAACCAGCGTCGCAAAACATTGCGTAACTCCATGAAACCTCTGCTGGGCAAGGATTGTCCCGATTATTCGCTCCCGATCTTCGACAAACGGCCGGAACAGTTATCCGTAGAGCAGTTTGTGGAACTGACGCTGATAACGGAGCGGAACTTAAAAGATTTATGATTTCAGATTTATGATTTATGATTTATGAAACAAAACACAAGCTTCATAAATCATAAATCATAAATCATAAATTCTCCAAGGTATGATTGAACTGACGAAAGAATACATCGACAATCTGAGAAACATCATCACAGAGAAGGATGACGCAAAGATTAAGGAAATACTGCACGAACTGTATCCGGCCGATATAGCCGAACTATACAAGGAACTTGATCTGCAAGAGGCGATCTACCTCTATCTGCTGATGGATGGTGAAAAGGCAGCGGATGTCTTGATGGAACTGGACGAAGAAGACCGCCACAAGTTACTGAAAGAGCTCCCGAACGAACTGATTGCCAAACGCTTCGTGGACAATATGGAGACCGACGACGCAGTAGACCTGATGCGTGAGTTGGACGAAGACACCCAGGAAGAGATTCTTTCGCACATCGAAGACGTAGAACAGGCAGGCGATATCGTCGACCTGTTGAAATACGACGAAGACACCGCCGGTGGTTTGATGGGTACCGAAATGATCGTGGTGAACGAGAACTGGAGTATGCCCAAATGCATCGACGAGATGCGCAAGCAAGCCGAAGACATGGATGAAATCTATTATGTCTATGTTGTCGACGACGATGAACGCCTGCGCGGAGTCCTCCCCTTGCAGAAACTGATCACCAATCCTTCCGTCTCGAAGATCAAGCACGTGATGAAGAAAGACCCGATCTCCGTCCGTGACAGCGACAGTATCGAAGAGGTGACCGAGACAATCGAGAAGTATGACTTGGTCGCCCTGCCGGTCATCGACAGTATCGGGCGTCTCGTCGGACGCATCACCATCGACGACGTTATGGACGAAGTCCGCGAACAGCACGAGCGTGACTACCAGTTGGCATCCGGTATCTCGCAAGATGTGGAAACATCAGATAACGTCTTCACCCAGACAGCCGCCCGTCTACCCTGGCTTCTGATCGGAATGATAGGTGGAATCGGGAATTCCCTGATTTTAGGGAATTTCGAAGGAAATTTTGCCGTCAACCCCAAAATGGCGCTGTTTATCCCGCTGATCGGAGGAACAGGCGGAAATGTCGGTATCCAATCTTCCGCCATCGTGGTGCAAGGCCTGGCCAACAACAGCTTGAAAGAAGGGAATATCCTGCCCCAGATATTGAAAGAGTCTGTCGTTTCGCTGATCAACGCCAGTATCATCAGCTTAGTCGTATTTATCTATAATTTCTTCATGTTAGGCGACAGAGGCATCACCGCTTCGGTCTCTTTAAGCCTGTTTGCAGTCGTGATGTTCGCCAGTATCTTCGGGACATTGGTCCCCATGACACTCGATAAACTGAAGATCGATCCCGCTTTAGCCACCGGCCCGTTTATCACGATCACAAACGACATTATCGGTATGATGATCTACATGTTCATCGCTTCTGCGTTGGCCGGATAAGTCTGTAAATCATTCATAAAGTTTTTACTCGACAATCCGCCAAAAGCCTTGTTTTCTACCTCCTACACGTTCCAATAAGCCAAGTTCTTGAAGACGTGAAAGATTATACTTAACACCGTTCTCTGTGATGTTAGGGAGGTTTTCACTTATTTCTTTCCGGGTCGCTTCGGGATGCTCTTTTAGGAAGGATAGCATAGCCTGTTGTTGCTCCGTCAGGTTTTGGGTAGTCTTTTGGGTAGTCTTTTGGGTAGTCTTTTGGGTAGTTGCTCTTTCCGGATACTCATACTTGAATATCGTCCAAATACCCGAAGCATCGTAACGAAATTCCGGTGTAGAAAATCCGTCATTCTTACAAGCCATAATAATACGCTCAATACCACGTCCCCATGCTTCAATCTCTCCTGAGCGAAAGAATGTATTAGCGATATCGGGGTTGTAAGGGTAACTTCGATGGGAAGATAGTAGTGTTTTTACAGTCCATCCATCTGGCAACACACCGCCATTTACAATTTCCAGTTTATTTTCCCATACACGGATTTGTATGGGAGAAGGTTCTGCATAATCTTTGTTAATGCATGCGTTCAGTAGTGCCTCGCGCAGAGCTTCTCTCGGTATAGGCAATGTTTCTATTCGGTGGATGCCTTCGTAGGTAATGATAGCTTTCATGTATTTAGTACATAGCAAATCCATCAGTTTTACAATTTGCTGAAACAGATTGCCATGTACCTCATCTTGATACACCAAATCCATTCCTTCACGGAAGAAACCAACCTTTACAAAAGCTCCGGTCACGTAACGTTCCGGGTCAGGATGAAATAACAAAGCTGCAGCGCGTTTCAGATAATTGCCTTCATAAAGCCGAAGTTTTTCTAACAAACCATGATTGTCATCCATTAAATCAGCATCTTCCATGCGTTCACTTCGTTTGGCATATTTACGGAATAAGTCAAAAGTAGCATTGTCCAAATCCTCTGTTTTCAGATAAGGCACAGGTGTGCTATCCCATGTCTTTCCCTGTTTGCGAAGCATGAAACGGTCAAGTGCCGCACCTTTCAATTCTTGATTGGTAGCACCGCTCCGCTGGTAATATTTGCCACGAAAACTAATCGGATAAGGATACACTTCTGTTACAATTTCCAGATATTGTTTTTCATGTTCCTCTTTCAGATTGGCCTCTACTAAGATACCAAGCATATCACGTACCTTGTTGGGAATATCCTCCATCAACTTCTTGGCATCCTGCACACCACAGATTTCGCCATTGTCCTTAATGCCGACAAATAGTGTCCCACCCTGTGCATTGGCAAAACCACATATCCATTTCAGATATTCGTCACGCCAAGATTCTTTAAATTCTATGTTATGGGATTCTGTATTCATCATATTCATTTTTCTTCTTTGAAAAATAACCAGAAGTATATTCTTGAGGCCATCCGGTATTTCCAAATATGTTTTTGAGAATCCAATGCCTTCATCTGTAATCCTCGGATGCAAATCTAAGGTAATCTTTTCGGAATGCCATCTAATACATATAAATAGATTCTCTTTACAAATATAGTGATAAAATTTGGAAGCGTATTATAGAGATAGATTTTGCTCCATATTCGGCATCATTCAAACTAACACCTGCCTTTCCCAGGCTTTTTATCGGTATGATGATCTACATGTTCATCGCTTCTGCGTTGGCCGGATAAGTAAAAATAGTGGAGGTGTGTCAAAATATACTTGTCCCCGCGCTTGACGCGGGGACAAGTATATTTTGACACACCTGAATTATTTTACCAACCTGTCGGTTGTTGGATATTCGGATTAGCCGTTCCTTCCTGTTGCGGGAATGGCCAAGAATCATGTTTCGGGAATGTGCAAGCACGAGTTTCAATCAATACGAAAGCCTCGTCATTCGGATTCCAGGCTCCATAAATCGGGCCGCTCATGGTTTCCGCTCCTATTCCCCAACGACGGATATCGTCATAACGTTTGTTTTCAAAACAAAGTTCCACGCGACGTTCACGACGATAAAGTTCACGAACTTTCTCCTGTGAGTTATAGACCGATTTATCCATATTCGGCAATCCGGCACGATGGCGGATCATATTGATATACGTCTCGACCTCCGGACTCTGCCAATCGCCCGTTTCAACCAGACATTCTACATAGTCCAATAACACTTCGGCATAGCGATACAGAGGAAAATCCAAAGAACCGTTACCTGTCGAACGGTCATTCTCGTCAATATATTTCTTCAGCATATAGCCGGAACGAGAAGCTCCGGTCTTACCTACATAATCGCTACTGCTTGGATCAAATGGCTTGTATGTATAATTGGTAATTGAAGAATCATCCCCCGGAAGTATGAACGTTGCAGCTAAACGCGGGTCACGAGGTTTATACAGCGGGTCCTTTTCATACAGCCCACGTTCGGATGCCGGTAACGACTGAATCGTCTTACCGTCTATCGTTTCATACGTATCCAACAACGATTTCAAAGGAGCCGCACAACCTTGTCCCCCTAAAGGAGTTCCCATATTACGGAACCAAATGTCACTTGCCCCATCTCTCGTGAAGAATATACGTTCTTTATTCTGTTCTCCTTTATAAGTAAACAAGTTCCGGTAATTAGCCGACGGATCCGAATCACCGGATTCCGTATCGTAATACAGTTCAAACGCCCCTGAATCGATCAAACGTTTTGCTGCCGCTTTCGCCAGATCATACTTTTTAAACTGCAAGTTGATATCCATTTTCATGGCCAAGACAACCGCTTGGCTGATACGGTCACGGCGTCCTTCATCCCACAAGAAGGGGAAAGCCTTTTCGTCCTGGACACTCAAGATCTCATCAAACTCCCGGTTCAGAAAATCAAGGCATTCTTCCACCGTATTGCGTCCCATATATACTTCCGTCGGATTCAAAGCCTTATCCACAATAGGAATACCATCGTGGCGGCCATACCATCGCAACAAATTCAAATGATACCAAGCCCGCCACGTCCGTGCTTCCACCTTCATACGGGTCCGTTCGGATTCATCTGAGAAATAAGCGCCATCCACATGTTCCAAGAAACGGCAACAGCGACGGATTTTCTGATAATAATAACGCCAAGTCCAAAAAGTCGATTCCCACGAAGAGGGAGAATTATTAGATGTAGGAGGCACCAAAGAGCCATTTCCCATCATGACGATACGCTGTTCGAAATTTGACAAGAAATACATATTGTCCGTCATGCCTTCCATACAAACAAATCCCAAATCATCCCCGCCATATCCGGCCTTCGGCCATGAACGACATTGTCCAAGCGCACTCTCGCACTCATTCATCGTTTTCCAAAATTTATCATCCGTCGTTGCAGTAGGATGGTCTTTCGTCAGAAAATCTTCACAACCGGTACTTCCAATCAGCAACATAGAGGAAAGCCCCGCTATTTTGAATATATTATTCAGTTTCATAATCTTATATCTATTTATCATTAGAAATTCAAGCTAAGTCCCAAAGAATAGGTTTTTACCAACGGATAAGAGCCACGCTGTCCACGGCTCTCCGGATCCACCAGTTTTTCTTTGCTGAATGTAAACGGATTCTGCAAGTTCGCATACACACAGATATTGCCGATACCGATCTTTTTCAATCCCATCTGATCAAACATATAGCCTAACTGTATATATTTCACACGACAATAACTTGCATCAAAATGCCAGAAATCAGACGTATGATGGTTGCTGCCATACGAAGAATTAGGAGCCATGCGCGGATAGCGGGCCGTCGTGTTGGCCGGTGTCCAATAATCACGCTGAACAGCCAATGGTGTCTGACCGTCTCCTCCCACGTTCAAGCCGAAAGAATAGGGTTCCGAATAATAAGCGTCAACGCCTTGCACGCCTTGGAACAGAACTTCCAACGTCCACTTCTTATAATCCAACGTAACATTGGCAAAATAGTTCAGTTTCGGCTGTGCATCTCCTCGAATCACCCGGTCGTCAGTCGTGATACGTCCGTCACCATTCTGATCGACATAATGAATATCACCCGGTTTCTGACCGTCAAAAATAACCACGCCCTCTTTAGGAACCATATTTCCCGATTCGTCTGTCGTGAAATCGCTCTCTTGCAGCAAACCGGCTGTCGGATACACATAATAGCTATTTAAAGCATATCCCACTTGGTGAATGCGGTCTCCGTTATCATAAGGCGCACCAAAAAGATCTTCAATTTTATTTTTGTTTTGAGACAAACCGAGATGTACATCGAATCCGAAATCTTTTGTCAGACTTTTTCCATAGACCATATCCAATTCCCAACCTCTGTTGCGAACTTTACCGGAGTTCAACGGGGCTGAAGACATACCTCCGATATAGGAAGTCGGCGGCGTGATGATCATATCCGTAGTCAACTTGTTATAATAATCGAACGTAATCGCCAAATCTTTAAACAAACGGATATCGGCACCAATGTTCAGCATGTGGACTGTTTCCCACGTAATATCCGGATTTCCGAAAACCGTTTCATTTCCGTTACTGGCATTAATCAACGATTGATATTTGTACAGTCCGATGTTTTCATTTCCCAGCAAACCGTAAGATGCTCTCACCTTAAATTCGTTCACTTTGCTTTTCAACGACTTCATAAACGACTCTTCATGTAGGTTCCAACCGCCACCGACCGACGGAAACACACCGAATTTATTTCCTTTTCCAAAACGGGAAGAACCGTCACGACGTACGGTCGCTTCCAGCAAATAACGGGAATTGAACGTATAGTTTGCTTTTGCAAAGACAGAAACCATTGAATAGCGATCCCAATCTCCGGTATTGGTCAACTCCTGGTTGTAGCCGGCGATGGCAAACAGGCGATGCTTCTGCCGTTCAAAAGTATATTCGGCCGTCCCTCCCAAATAGTAATAGCTGGAACGGTCTTTCGAAGCACTGTAGGATGCGCCCCAGGTTTGCAGAAAAGCGCCGGAGTTATAATCGAAGAAGTTATAGGCTTCACGTTCGTCACGCTGTGCACTGCTGCTGATACGATACGAATATTGTCCGCGGACAATCAATTTCGGAATAATCTCCCAACGCGGTGCAATGTTAATGCTGATATTATCTTCCAAGTTCGTACGGATACCGCCGCGTTCGATAATAGCTGCCGGATTTCGTTGTTCCGGCCTATTTCCATAATACACAATATCGCTCCCCTCTTTCTTCGGATAGTGGATCACTGTCGTCGGCGGTGTACGATAGATATAGGTAAAAATATCGCCCCCGCTGTCGAACAACGGTTTTTCCCGATTAGTACGATAGGAATTGAAGTCCATGTTGACCGACAGGTTGTCCAACAAGTTGACAGACGTATTAGCCCGGATATTCAACCGATCGGAGTTTGTGTTCTCTACCAGACCATTGTTTTTCAGATAATTAACCGTCAAAGCAAAACGTGCCAAGTTGCTACCGCCGGAAACGGCTACGGAATGGCTCTGCACAGAACCGTTCTTAAACAACCAATCCGCCCAATCCGTATCCGGATAGTTGATCGGATCCGTATGATTGCGGGTTGCGTCAATCGCTTCCTGGGAATAAACCGCATTTCCACCGATATTCAAATTGGCTGCATTCACCATCTCCATATAACCGGCGCCATCGATAAATTTAGGCAAATAAGTGGCCTGCTGCAAACCCACATAACCATTATAAGAAACGTTTACCTTGCCCGGCATACCTCGTTTCGTCTTTACTACGATAACGCCGTTAGCAGCACGAGCACCATAGATGGCAGCTGCGGCAGCATCTTTCAAAACCGTGACACTCTCAATCGTATTCGGATCCAATTGATTCATGTCCATCGGAATGCCATCGACCAACACCAACGGGTCGTTATTGGTTTCCAACGAAGAAATACCACGGATCTTAATCGTGGCAGCATCGGCACCCGGCAAACCGGATCCTTGCGTTACATTCAAACCTGTGATGCCGCCTTGCAAAGACTGGGAAAGAGAAGTAATCGGCTTCGAAGACATGTTTTTAGAAACATCCAAAGAGGAAATTGAAGAAATCGAGTTCAACTTCTTTTCCTCCGAAATACCGGTCACCACGATTTCATCCAACAGTTCTGCGTCTGAACTCAAAGAAACCGTCAAGTTGCTGATCGCACGTGACACGACATATTCATAATCCTTAAATCCGACATATCGGAAAACCAGCACATCCCCTCTTTTTGCCTTTATGTTAAAATATCCATTGCCATCACTGACCGTTCCCAAAGAAGTACCTTTGACCAAAATATTCACTCCGGGGAGTGGAAAAGGCGGTTCGGAGTTTTCCAAAACCTGTCCTTGGATAATCCAATTCCGATCGTCAGCAACATTGCTGACGGTTTCCGATGAATCGGAAACTGTTTTCTTTCCTATCGCAATATAGTCTTCGATTTGTTTAAAAGAATAACCGTCTCCCAACACAGTGCGCAGTGCTGTCAATATATCCGTTGTCCGGATATCCACTGAAACCACCCGGTCCTTCTGAAGTTCATCACTGCTGTAGGCTATTTTCACGCCCGACTGTTTCATAATAGCATCCAGAACTTGCTCTAAACGAGCGTTCTTAAAAGATAAATTCAATGTGTACTCTTGCTCTAAAAGGCTTGTTGAAGCTGAAACTGCCGGCGAGACACTTAATAAATTGATGAGTAAAAATAAAAATAATGAGCGCTTTAAGACTTTTTGTGCATACACTAAAGCCCCATGTCTGCTTTTTTCCATAAATTTGTACATTACAGGTTTAAACTGAGTTATAAAATTTTTTTAGCAAATCTGTTACGGGAGGCAGTATCTGGTACATACTGCCTCCTTACGTGTTTTTTCATGATATTCGGATCATCGCACCTCCCCTCCTTTTTGTTTAACAATAATAATATTCCCTTGATTTTGTTCCAATTGCACGTCTGAAGTAAAACTGATCAACTCCAGCAATTGCTCCAGGCTGATTCTCCGATCTACGACCAAAGAAAAATGCTTATTCTTCAACTGTTCGTTTTGATACCGGACGGAAAAATCATACCAATGCAATAATTTATTAAATATTTCATCTAATGTAGCATTCTTGAAAACATACTCTCCTTTTGTCCAAGAAGTATACAGTTCGGTATCTACGACCTGTATTCCGGATTTGCGGCTGTTCTTGTCATAACAAAACTGTTCGGAAGGAACTATCCGGAATTCTTCGCCTTTATTCGCTTTTACAGCCACAGAACCGCCCACCAAGGTGACACTGGCCGTTTGTTCGGACCGATAGGCCGAGACATTGAAAGAGGTTCCCAAAACCCGGACAGCGACATCGTCCGTCCTGACCACAAACGGACAGTCCGGATTTTTAGCCACATCAAAAAACGCCTCACCTCTCAACCGGACCTCACGCGTTTCTCCTGTAAAGCGGGTCGGATAAGATAATTCCGATTCCGCATTCAACCAGACGTGCGTTCCATCCGCCAATTCCAGCTCGTAAGCATTGCCTTTCGGTATCATCAAATGGTTCCAAGACTGCTTTTCTTCACCCGAAGACGGCTTCTTGTCCGACTCATACGAAAGCTGGCCGACCAGATTATTCCGAATCTTCGTATTCCCCTGCTGAATCGAGAAACTATCTTGCTTCAACGGAATCTGTTCTCCGTTATCCAACAATAAAGTCGGTTGATTTATGTTTTCCAATACATCCGACCCGGCAATCCACTCCCGCTCAGCCGGCCTGTCCATAAAATAAAACCCGACCGTAAACAGGACAGCGACCAAAGCCGCGTAAGACAACCAACGCTTCAAGTCGAACTGTTTCTTCTTCCTCTTCTTGTCCACCGTCTGGCTGCGAACCTTCATCCAAGCCAATCCGACGTCAAACTCCGAATCATCTTGTTTTCCGACAACCTCGAAGCTACGATATAATTTACTCATTTGCTCAAACTCCCGCTTGTTGGCCTCCGAACGAGCAAGCCATTCATTCAACAGGCGATGCTCGTCTCCGGTCGCTTCTCCCGCCAAGACAGACAGCATGATCTCATATATCGTTTCTGACTTCATTTGCAGTGCTTTTTATTATATGACAACAGAGGATTGGGAAATGGGTAGGAAAAAATAAACTTTTTTTGCGGGGGTATTCAAAATTTTGCCTGCATGTAATCTGTTTTCGGCAATGTCGGACATATTCCCGGCAACGTCGAATATTCACACGACAATGTCAAGAGCCTTCGTCATCATAAAAAGCAGAATACATCCCGATAGGCCATTCAGTTCTTCCCGCATGATCCGGAAAGCCTCTCCCAAATGATATTTGACTGTATTGACCGATATTCCGCATATATCGGCAATTTCCTTATATTTCAAACCCTTTATGCATTTAAGAAGGAATATCTGCCTGCATTTAGGCGGCAACTTCCGAAGAGCTTCACGCACTTCTTGTTTATAGGGGAAATCATCATCTTCCTCTATTTGTCCGTCCCACTCTTCCAGGAGCGAGGCTAAAAAACTCTCTTTCGATAATTCGGCTTTATAATAGTTCAAGCAACGGTTATAAACGGAACGATAAGCATAGGGTAGAAAGTTCTCCTTGTTGACTGTCAGGTTTTCTTTTTCCCAAACGGCAATAAAAAAGTTTTGGACAATGTCTTCTACTAATTGTTTATCCGGCAAATAACGGGATGCATAGCGACACAGGTCCGCATAATACATCCGAAATAATTGCTCAAAAAGCAGTTCATCGACCATTTTCCCATTCAGTTTTTCAATCTACAAGATAACTTATGGCAACAAATATAGGAATAATTTTCATGTATCGGTCAAATATGCCCACTGTTCTCAGGCAAGCCGTTACGCGGGCAATGCGAAAGCACCGAACCGTTGGACAGCCGGCCAATCCGGTCTGGACACGCCCCTCCGTCCTGTTCCATGCACAACCGAGAATTACTCAGAATTTGTTAAAATCGAATTTAAAAATATATGTTGTAGAACATAATTTCAACAAAGGTATTATCTTTGCAGCGGTTATCTAAAAAACAGCAAGAATATGCTAATAGAAGCATTTTACATTCTCTTCTTCTACTTTACAGGGGAGTTTATCAGCTACTTTATCGACGGGTTCATCCCGGGTAGCGTAATCGGAATGGTGTTGTTATTTCTGGCACTGGCATTCAAGGTCGTCAAGCCGAACAAAGTGAAGAAGCTCTCCACGCTTCTGACCGAAAACATGGGGCTTTTTTTCTTGCCGGCAGGTGTGGGGTTGATGAATTCGCTCGGCATCATCTCACAGTATTGGGTTGTGATCGTAACAGCCTCCGTGGTCAGTACCATACTCGTAATTGCCAGCGTGGCACTCGTCCAGCAAAAATTAGGAAAGGAGACGGACAGAAATGAATAACCTGGCACAATCGGAAGTATTCTCGCTGACTTTGGTGGTCGGTACTTATCTGGCGTCTTTGGCTCTGTACAAAAAGACACGTATCTGCCTGCTGCACCCGCTTATCACCTCCATCTTCGTCATTATCCTTGTTTTGAAAGCGATGGATATCGAATACGAATCGTTCCAGAAAGGCAGCCACCTGATTCATTTCCTTCTGGGGCCGTCGGTCGTGGCGCTGGGGTATGTGCTGTATGAACAGATCCAATACCTGAAGGGAAATGTGGTTTCTATCCTGACATCTGTCTTTGTCGGGGCGATTGTCGGGATCATCAGCGTCATAGCAATCGGCGAGTTGATGGGGGCAGACGCTGCGTTGGTCGCCACGCTCGAACCGAAGTCGGTCACGACGCCGATTGCGATGGGCATTGCCGAGAAGTCCGGCGGCATTCCTTCCCTGACGGCCGTCATAGTAGTTGCGGTCGGAATATTCGGCAGTATCGTCGGGCCGTTCGTAATGAAAGTGTTAGGCATCGAAAGCCGTATAGCCAAAGGATTGGCGTTGGGTGCTTCTTCGCATGGGGTAGGCACTTCCGTCGCGATCCAGATCGGTGCGGTGGAAGGAGCTTTGAGTGGACTGGCCATCGGCTTGATGGGAATCATGACGGCAATCCTCGTTCCGGTTATCAGCTTTATTATTTCACTTTTCTAACTTCCCTCCCATCCCGGACATGAGCCGGGATATCAAACTGATTTGCAACCTATTTCCAAATAAAAAATGCAAAAGTTTATTGCTACTTTAAGAGGAAAACACTACTTTTGCACCCAAAATCCATCGCGAGATAAATTAACAATATAATATAAAGCACATTAGTATGATTAATTCACAGGACATCAAGAAAGGAACATGTATCCGTCTGGACGGTAAACTCTATTTCTGCGTCGATTTTCTTCACGTAAAACCGGGAAAAGGTAACACGATTATGCGTACAACTTTGAAAGACGTTGTAAAAGGCGGTCTGATCGAACGTCGTTTCAATATCGGTGAAAAGTTGGAAGACGTACGCGTAGAACGTCGCCCGTATCAATATACTTATCAGGAAGGCGAACACTATCACTTCATGAACCAGGAAACTTTCGACGATGTCATCATCGACAAAGACCTGATCAACGGTGTAGACTTCATGATCGAAGGCCAGATAGTAGACGTTGTTTCAGACGCATCAACCGAAACAGTCCTGTTTGCAGATATGCCTGTAAAAGTACAGTTGAAAGTAACTTATACGGAACCGGGTATCAAAGGTGATACAGCAACCAACACGCTGAAACCTGCAACAGTGGAATCAGGAGCCGAAGTACGCGTCCCGTTGTTCATTGAAGAAGGTGAAGTTATCGAAATCAATACACAGGACGGTTCTTATGTAGGACGTATCCGGTAAAATTTATGATTTATGATTTATGATTTATACGCGTAGACAAGATAAATCATAAATCATAAATCTAAAATCATCCAAACCTTTCTTGCTATGAAAATAAAAGAATGGGCAGAAGAAGACCGCCCGCGCGAAAAAATGCTATTAAAAGGTATTGCTTCCCTTAGCGATGCCGAACTGCTTGCCATCCTGATCGGTTCCGGCAACAGCCAGGAAACCGCAGTCCAATTATCACAACGTATTTTAGGTTCGGTCGACAACAACCTGAATGCCTTAGGCAAATTATCCGTCAAAGAGCTGAAGTCGAAGTTCAAAGGTATCGGTCAAGTCAAAGCGACCATAATCAATGCAGCCCTCGAACTGGGAAAACGGCGCGCTGGCAGCGATCCGATTCAACGGCCGGCAATCCGGGCCAGCAAAGACGCTTACCAGCTCTTCCATCCCCTGCTCTGCGATCTTCCTCACGAAGAATTATGGATCGCCCTTACGAACCGTTCGTCCTTGGTAATCGAAAAGCTCAAGATAAGCCAAGGCGGGACAAACGAAACATCCGCCGACCTCCGCATCATCCTGAAAGCGGCGATCAATGCTCTTGCGGCAGGCATCATCGTCTGCCACAACCATCCTTCGGGCTGTTCTCATCCCAGCCGGCAGGACGACCTACTGACACAACGCCTCCGAGACGCCGCCCGCCTGATCGAAGTACAGCTGTTAGACCACATTGTCCTGTCCGACGGCAACTATTACAGCTATTCGGACGAAGGGAAGCTCTGAACAAGAGTAACCTGTCGGTTGTTCTGTTATTAATTGTCAATTATCAATTGTCAATTGTCAATTAATTTGTACGTTTGCATTCAAATTAAAGAAAGATGAACAACGAATTCCTCCAAACAGAAGAAGCGATTGTCGCCATGCTTAAAACCGTATACGACCCGGAAATCCCGGTCAACGTCTACGATCTGGGTTTGATCTATAATATAGAGGTGGACGATGAGAAGAATGTTCGTATCGATATGACCCTCACCGCCCCCAATTGCCCCGCCGCAGATTTCATCCTGGAAGACGTCCGCATGAAAGTGGAATCAATCGAAGGCGTGAACAACGTGGAAGTAAACCTCGTGTTCGAGCCGGAATGGGACAAGGAGATGATGTCCGAAGAAGCCAAACTTGAATTAGGTTTTTTATAGAAACATGAATTCCCCTCGAAAGAAAATATATTTTGCGTCGGACGCCCACCTGGGCGCCCGTTTCCATAAAGACCCGCTCGCCGTCGAGAAGAGGCTGGTACGCTGGCTGGACAGCATCAAGGACGAAGCGATGGCGATTTATTTCCTGGGGGATATGTTCGACTATTGGTATGAGTATAAATATGTCGTGCCGAAAGGTTTCGTCCGCTTCCTCGGCAAACTGGCGGAACTATCCGACAATAGGGTGGAAATCCATATCTTTATCGGCAACCACGACATCTGGATGTTCGACTACCTGCCGCAGGAGATCGGTGCGGTCATACACCGGGACGTGCTCACCACAGACCTTTTAGGCAAACGGTTTTTCCTCGGGCACGGCGACGAGGTGGACTATCGCAGCAAGGCGTTCCGTTTCCTCCGCGCCCTTTTCCGCAATAAATTCTGCCAATGGCTGTATGCCGGCATCCATCCCCGGTGGACGTTCGGATTCGCTCTCGGATGGTCGCTCAGCAGCCGCAAAAGCGGGCTGAAAGAACATAAAAGGGATGCAGCCGAATACCAGGGAGAGGACCATGAATATATGGTCCAATTCGCAAAAGATTACCTCAAGACACACCCGGATATCAACTTCTTTATCTTCGGGCACCGCCATATCATGCTCGACCTGATGCTTTCACGTACCGCACGGCTCCTGATCGCGGGCGACTGGATGCAATATTTCTCCTACATCGTCTGGGACGGGGAAACACTGTATATGGAGCAGTTCGAGACAGAATAAAAAAAGACCGCCCCAACCGGTGTCGGGGCAGTCTAAACACTAATCCTAATGTTTTGTAAGCTGTGAGGATTAGAATAATTATTACTATTATTTACCTAATATATCCATCGTATCGGAAGCGATCATATATTCTTCGTCTGTCGGAACCACGATGATCGTTACCTTGCTGTCCGGTGTGCTGATGACCATTTCTTCTCCACGCATACCTTCGTTCTTCTTAACGTCGATCTTCATGCCCATGTATTCCATGTCTTCACAAACGACACGACGTGTTGTCCACTGGTTTTCACCGACACCTCCGGTCCATACCAGAATATCGCAACCGCCCATGGCAGCAGCGTAAGCACCGATATATTTCTTGATGCGGTAGTTATAAACATCCAAAACCATCTTCGCACGTTCATTGCCTGCCTCTACGGCAACTTCCAGATCACGCATGTCGGACGAACCGCCTACCAAACCGGCAACCCCGCTCTTCTTGTTGATCAAGTCAGACAAGCCGTGGCCGTCCAGTCCTTCTTTCTCCATGATAAAGGAAAGAGCTCCGGCGTCTACGTCACCGCAACGGGTACCCATCAGCAAGCCTTCGACCGGAGTCAGGCCCATAGAAGTATCGACACATTTGCCATGATCTACGGCAGCGATAGAACCGCCGTTACCTACGTGGGCTGTAATGATCTTCTGTTCTTCGTAAGGAACACCCAAGATTTCACAAGCGCGACGGGAAACATAGCGGTGGCTCGTTCCGTGGAAACCGTAGCGGCGCACACCGTATTTCGTATACATCTCATACGGCAAACCGTACATATAAGCCTTAGCCGGCATTGTCTGGTGGAAAGCCGTGTCGAACACAGCCACCTGGGGAATACCCGGAATCAACGCTTCCATCGCATCGATACCCTTCAGGTTAGCCGGGTTATGCAGCGGAGCCAGATCAGAACATTCGATCACCTTGTTGATCACATCCCGGTCGATCTTCACGCTGGATGCAAACTTTTCACCTCCGTGTACCACGCGGTGGCCGACAGCGTCGATTTCGTTATAATCCTTGATGCAACCGTATGTCTTGTCGGTCAGGATGCTCAGGATGAATTCGATACCTTCTTTGTGGCCGGGGATGTCTTTTTCCAGGATAACTTTCTTACCGTCCTTGTCTGTCAGCTTCAGGAATGCACCCGGCAGACTGATCTTTTCGATACCACCCTGTGCCATCACTTTGCCGGATGTCATATCGAACAATTTATATTTAATCGAACTGCTACCGCAGTTTAATACCAATACTTTCATGATTTAATGATTTATGAATTACTTATTTGCTTTTAAGCCGATCGACTGGTTACATGCAATCGCAACCATTTTGTAGACATCGTCAACGGAACAACCGCGAGACAAGTCGTTAACCGGAGCAGCCATACCCTGCAGGATAGGACCTACAGCTTCTGCACCTCCTAAACGCTGAACCAGCTTATAAGCGATATTTCCTACTTCCAGAGTCGGGAATACCAAAACATTTGCCTGTCCGGCCACATCGCTGCCCGGAGCTTTCAATGAAGCGACTTTTTCAACCAAAGCGGCGTCAGCCTGCAATTCTCCGTCAATCTTCAGATCGGGAGCCATTTCTTTTGCCAGACGGGTAGCTTCGACAACCTTGTCGACCATCTCGTGAGAGGCACTTCCTTTCGTGGAGAAACTCAACATGCCGACACGTGGTTCCATGCCTACGATATCACGAGCCGTTGCAGCCGTAGCGATCGCGATGCTTGCCAGTTCGGGTGCAGTCGGATTCGGCATTACGGCACAGTCGGCAAATACCAGAATTCCGTCTTTACCATACTGGGGAGTCTTTGTGAACATCAGGAACGCACCAGAGACGCAGCTCATGCCCGGAGCAGTCTTGATAATCTGCAAAGCGGGACGCAACACGTTACCGGTCGTGTTCTGTGCACCGGCGATTTCACCGTCGGCATCACCGGATTTAATCATCAGGCAGGCAAGAAACAAAGGATCTTCTACTAAAACAGCAGCCTTTTCGGGTGTCATACCCTTTTTCTGGCGCAACTGGAAAAGCAGGTCTGCGTAAGCGGCTTTCTTTTCGTGATTCTTAGGATCGATAATAGTAGTTTGTCCAATGTGGTTCAACCCGTACTGGGCAGCCAGGCTGTTGATTTCAGCAGGATTACCAATCAGGATAATGTCTGCAACTTCGTCGGCCACTAAACGGTCGGCAGCTTTCAATGTTCTTTCTTCTGTTCCTTCAGGAAGAACGATACGCTGTTTGTTTGCTTTAGCGCGTGCAATAATCTCTTGCATTAAGTCCATAGCGGAAGATCTTTTTATTATATTGTTAGTTAGATATCACGATTATCGGGTACAAAAGTAGGCAAAATGCAATATAGAGTTTGCAAAATCAAGGAAAGATTTACATGCGGACCTGTCAGTTTCAGAACATTTAACAATAATTTATTACCTCTTTCTCTCCTGACAGAATTTGTTGCAAATCCTCTGCCGTAACGTTCACTTCTATTTTACCATTATGGGCAACCGATATTTTCCCGCGTTCTTCCGAAACAATGATTACCAACGCATCTGTTTCGAGCGACATCCCCAAGCCGGAACGATGGCGCAATCCCATATCTTTCGGCAGATTGGCGTTCTGGGCAACCGGAAGAATGCAGCCGGCAGCCTTGATGCGATTGTCCGCGATAATCATGGCTCCATCATGCAGAGGGCTGTTTTTGAAAAAGATATTCTCGATCAGACGGGCATTGACATCGGCGTTGAACATCTCACCGGTATGCTCATAAACGGTCAAATCGACATCTTGCTGGATACAGATCAGCGCTCCTGTCTTTTTCTTTGCCATATTCATGCAGGCCAGGACAACCGGGGCAATGAACTTGCCCTCGTTCTCCTTGTCGTGGTTCTTTTTCGAAAATATCTTTCCCAGAAACTTCCATCCTCTGTGCGAACCGAGCGCCACTAAAAAACGGCGTATCTCATCCTGAAACAAAATCACCAACACAAGGAAGCCGACACTGATGAACTTGTCGAGTATCGCTCCCATCAGGCGCATCTCCAACACTTGGGAGACCAGGATCCAGACAATTATAAACGAAACGACTCCACTAAAAATGGCCAGCGTACCGGAATTCTTCATCAGCTTATATGTCTGGTACAAGAAGAAGGCCACCAATAAGACATCAATCAGGTCTTTTATTCCGAAATTCATCCACATAATATTAACAGTTGAAAGTTGAAAGTTGAAAGTTGAAAGTTTTCGAAACGAGTTTGACTGCTTCTACGGCAGCCTTGACATCATGGACACGTAAAATATCTGCACCGTTCAGCAGGGCAATGGTATTCAAAACTGTGGTTCCGTTCAGGCTGTCGGCAGGTGTTCCACCGAGATATTTATAAATCATGCTCTTGCGGGAGATACCGACAAGCAGGGGCAAACCGAATTCCTTAAACTCACTCAGATGTCCCATTAACGTATAATTCTGATCCACCGTCTTACTGAAACCGAAGCCGGGATCCAGTATGATATCGTTCACACCCAACAAACGGAGCTGGCGGACTTTTCCGGCGAAATAGAGCATGATCTCCTCCATCATATCCGCATAATCGGTATGTTGCTGCATCGTTTGGGGAGTTCCGCGCATATGCATCATGATATAAGGCACATGCAAACGGGCGACCGTCCCGAACATATCGGCATCCAGCTCTCCTCCCGAAATATCGTTGATTATCGCCACCCCATATTCTTCGACGCAACGACGGGCCACGTCTGCCCGGAACGTATCGACAGACAAAGTCGCATCCGGATAATGCGCATTCAGTATCTTCAAGGCAAAAGCCAGACGTCTCATCTCCTCTTCCGGTGAGACTTCGGCGGCATCGGGACGGGAAGAATAACCTCCGAGGTCGATGATCTGCCCTCCCTCGGATAAAATAGCCTGTATGCGTTCTTCAATAGCAGCCTCTGTCTGTTTCCGGCTGTCGGCATAAAAAGAATCGGGAGTGACATTCAGAATACCCATCACCAGCGGAGTATCGAGCGAGGTAAGTGTTCCTCTAATATTGAGCGTTTTATGTAACATCTTTATTTTTTCTTTCCGGCAAAGATAAAGGTAAATACATTAAATCACTACATTTGCGCGAAATAACTCGCATAGAAATTATAAAGGAAAAAGACAATGACTATACCTGAACTATATGAATTGTTTATACACAATCCGAAAATAACGACCGACAGCCGTAATTGTCCCCGCGGTTCTATCTTTTTTGCATTGAAAGGGGATAAATTCGATGGTAACCAATATGCAGAAAAAGCATTGGCTTCCGGTTGCGTATATGCCGTAATCGATAATCCGGATTATTTTATCGAAGGACGTACGATCCTTGTGGACAACACACTGACAACCTTACAACAATTGGCGCACCGCCACCGTAAAGTGATCGGCTGCCCGATTATCGGTATCACCGGGACAAACGGCAAGACAACGACAAAAGAGCTGTTGGCCTCCGTCCTGTCAACCAAATACAACCTCCTCTACACCGAAGGCAATCTGAACAACCATATCGGCGTTCCCCTCACCTTGCTCCGCCTGACGCACGACCACGAAATGGCCGTGATCGAAATGGGAGCCAGCCATCCGGGCGATATCAAAGAGCTGGTCGATATCGTACACCCGAACTACGGAATTATCACCAACGTCGGACGCGCCCATCTGGAAGGTTTCGGTTCTTTCGAGGGCGTGATCAAAACAAAAGGCGAACTATACGACTATATACGCCACACGAAAGGCAAGATTTTCATCAATCAGGACAACAAGTTCCTGAAAGATATCGCCAAGGGAATCGAGCAGGTCACATACGGCTCCGACGAAACGGCTTTTGCCTGGGGATGTGTAGTCAGCAGCAATCCTTACCTGACTTTCGAATGGAAACAACAGGGCAAGATCCACACGGTGGAAACCCACCTGATCGGCAGCTACAACCTGGACAATGCCTTGGCAGCCGTTGCCGTCGGCCGTTTCTTCAAGATTCCGGCAGAACGTATCAGCCGTGCCATTGCCGCTTACGAACCGACCAACAATCGTTCACAGCTGAAAAAGACTGAGAACAACGAATTGATCATCGATGCCTACAACGCAAATCCGAGCAGCATGAAAGTCGCCCTGGATAATTTTGCCACAATGCCTGTCTCGCCCAAAGCCCTTATCTTAGGTGACATGCGCGAATTAGGCCCAACGAGCGACGAACTCCATGCCGAAGTCATTGCCCTCATCAAGGAAGGCAACTACGACAAAGTATTCCTATGCGGCGAACACTTCCAAAAAGCCGCCGGAAAAGACTTCGTCACATATCCCACAACAGAACAACTGATCGAAGCCCTGCGCAAAAATCCCCTGAAAGGATATCATGTGCTGATAAAAGGCTCGCATGGGATGGCTCTGGAAAGGACAGTTGATGTCTTATAAAACAACATACAACAAGACAACCGACTCCTGACTGTATTTGGCAAATCAACTCTTGTCATCAATACAGCCATATATAAACGTATCCGCTCAAAAATCGCCCGGCATTTATTTCCGGGCGATTTTTCCTGGTTACCATTGATCAGGCAATAACTTTCTGCCGGCCACCATACGGTCGAATTTCATTCTTATTCCTATCATCTTCATGACCAACAATATATAGTTCTGGCATCATCACCCAGACATAGACTTTTGATTGAGCCTTTCACACAATACAATCCTATTTAATTATCTGTAATTCATTGGATTATCCAATTATTCATCGAGATATTATTCAAAATAAGAGGATAAATATTATATTTGCCACGTTAAAAAGAGATTAGAATACCCAAAAGAACTCAAAAATTAATATCATTAATACAATTACTGAATGGATAGTCATGAATATAAACCATATAAATGAAGAGATCATAAAACAAATCAGAAATGGTTCTGAAAAGGCTTTTGCTAAGTTATATAGTCATTATTATAGTTACCTGAATGCAATCGCCCTATATTACTTATTGGACAAACAACTTTGTTCTGAAATTGTTGATGATGTTTTCATAAACGTCTGGTTAAAAAAAGAAACCTTAGTATATCCAATCCATTATTATTTAGTCCGTTCCGTACAGAATGGATGCCTCAATTATATTCGTTCACAGAGAAACCAACAGAACTTGTTGGATATTCACAAAGATCAGTTGCTGGCTTATTTAGAATCTTATATTCAATCGACTCCCCTCCCGTTACAGTATGTAGAAATGCGACAGACAGAAGATGAAATACGCTCGGCTGTGGACCAATTACCTCTAAAATGCAAGAAAGTTTTTGAAGAATATTTTTATGCAGGAAAAACCATCGACGTAATTGCTGAAGAAATGGAACTGACTGTTAGCACAGTACGTGTACAGCTCAAAAATGCGACTGATCGCTTGAAACAAGCCCTTAAACATCTTCTCCTCTTTCTTATTTACTAAATATTTATTCCTGAATATAAAAAAAAGCAATCTCATCTAAATGTTTTTCACTTGGGATGTGTATTAATTATAAACAGACAGAAAATATAGCAATATGCAAGATAAAAATATACTATTTGAAGAATTAATGGATAAATATATATCAGGTTCAATAACAGATGAAGAAAAAACCTCTTTGTTTGCTTTAATAGAAGAATCTGATTTATACCGAAAACAATACCATGAAATGGTCAAGCTGTATGTTTTGCTCCATATCCCGACTTTTGAATCTCAGAAAAAGGCCGGTTATATTCTTCTAAAAGAAAAATTGCATTTGACTACCGAAAGAACTCTCCACAGTAAATGGTTCATTTATGCTCGAAACATTGCAGCCATCCTTTTATTAATGATAACCGTATCCGTTGGTTCGATTTTTACATATAATGAGTTAGATGAATCAGATGACCTGTTATATAATGAGACAACGGTTCCTTTGGGTTCACAAACAAAAGTTCTTTTACCTGATGGCTCCGTAGTGGTCCTTAACTCCGGTTCCATGTTAAAGTATCCATTATCTTATGGGAAAAAAGAGCGAAATGTATATTTAGTTGGAGAAGGATATTTTGATGTGGCAAAAGATAAAGAAAAAATATTTCAGGTATATGCCGGAGATATAACAGTAAAAGTTACAGGCACTGAATTTAATCTCCGTTGCTATCAGGAAGATCAATCGACAGAAGTTACCCTGATCAATGGAGGGGTTGATGTCTTTGCCAACAATAAGTATGTTCGTTTGAAACCGGATGAAAAAGCTATTTATAACCGCAACACCGGAAACTTATACAGCGAAACTGTCGAATCCTACAAATCAGCATTGTGGACAACGGGTAGATTGAGTTTTGTAAATGCATCTTTCCTGGATATATTGAAAGATATAGAACGGAAATACAATATCAAAATACATGTGGATAGCCCTAATGTGACGAATGAATATTTTACAGGAAGTATCGATCTGAATATGTCGCTTCAGGATGTGTTTAACTTTATCGATGTGGACAAGAAGTATCGTTTTGAACAGAGTGGAGGCGTCATCACCTTAAAAGATAAATGAAACTGTGAGTGATATAATAATGTTTAACTTTAAAATAAAACTTATGGGAAGAACAGGATAAAAAAAGAATCGGAGATGGTTGGCACTTCTCTCCGATTCATTAGATGATTTTTTGAATTAATTAGTTACTAACTAACAAAATCGTTACAAAAGTATGAAAATAAAGTATTTTTCAATCAAACAATTGAGCTTATTTTTGGCGATGAGTGTAATCTCTGCATCCATGTATGCAAATACTGTATTACAAAGTATAAAAATTACAGTACATCACCAAAATGTACCTATCAGTAAAGTACTGGATGATATAGAACGACAAACCGGATATTCGATCTTAGTCCGTAATAATGATATAAATATCAAACAAACTGTTACGGTCAACGCGACAGACAAAACTCTTAACCAGGTCTTGGCTTCCGTTTTTGAAGGTATGGAAGTGAAATATGATATTGAAAATAAAACAATCTCTATTTATAAACCGAAAGAGACCTCTCATATCACAACAGCAGTCGATCAAAATAAAAAAATCGTCACCGGTTCTATCCATGATCCGAATGGTGAACCAGTGATTGGTGCTAACATTTTAGAAAAAGGTACCAAGGATAATGGTACAATTTCAGATATCAACGGCAATTTTTCTTTAAGTGTAGATGATAATGCGACATTATTGATATCATATGTGGGTTTTAAAAATCTAGAAGTCCCGGTAATAAGGGGAAAAACATTCAATATTACATTAGCAAATGATTCAGAATTGCTGGATGAAGTAGTTGTTGTCGGTTATATGACACAAAAAAAGGGGCTGGTTACAGGAGCCGTATCATCCATGAAAGTGGAAGAAAATGTAAAAGCACTTCCCACAACATCCGCCGGAAACATTTTGGTTGGTAAATTAGCTGGAGTAAATGTGAGTACACCGAGTGCTCTTCCTGGAACAGCACCTAATATTTCTATTCGTACAGGTGCATCTTGGAACGCAGAGAATGTCACTTATGTGATTGATGGGGTTGTTCGTGGCAGTGGAGATTTTAATAATTTGAGCCCGAATGAAATCGAGGATGTTTCCGTATTAAAGGATGCTGCCTCTGCTGCTATTTATGGCTCGCGTTCTGCTGGAGGTGTAATAGTTGTTACCACAAAAAAAGGTAATCGGGGAAAACCGACATTCAATTATTCATATGGCTTTAGCACGGATTCCCGTACTAAAAATTCAGAATTGACAAGTGCTGTTCAGGCAGGTGAAATGTACACACGCATCAATGGTTCTGCTGATCCTGCGGGTTGGGCTTGGTCACAAGAGGAAATTGACCATTTCAAAACGATAAATGGAGGTTGGGGATATGACCAGCTGGAAACAGTATGGAGAAATCCGACAACCCAAACACATAACTTGAGTGTAAATGGCGGTAGTGATCGGGTTCGTTATTTCGGAGCTGCTTCTTATGTGAAACAAAAGGGTTTCTTAAAACCGTTGACGTATGATAAATATAACATTCGTATGAATGTTACTGCCGATATCACAAAAGACTTAGAGGTCTTTGCAGGTTTGGCTATTTACAACAACTTCACAGGAAATGCGGTTTTTGAAAATGCAGCTTCTAATTACAGCAAACTGAGAGTCTGGCAACCGGATCAACCGGTTTATACGGATAACGGACAGTATATTGATTATGGCTGGATAGCCAATATGGGAGCAGCTGTTGATGGAAAAGGAGGTTATAACAAATCACAGATGTTGAAACCTCAAGCAGTTATCAGTGCGACTTACAAAATGCCATTCTTGAAAGGTCTAAGCGCAAAAGTTTCCTATAGCAAAAGTTGGACGAATGATGTCAATAAGAAGTTTTATATCAATTATGATTTGATGACCATGAAAAAAAGTGGCACGAATAATCGTATTATATCTACAAATGATAATGATATCATCAGTACAAGAAAATCGACATGGGTTGGTAAGGATTATATTGAGCGTAAATCAAGTTGGAGCGATGACAAACAATTAAACTTCCAGTTGAATTACGAAAATGTATTCAAAGGAAAACATCGTGTATCGGCAGTATTCGTAACAGAATGGTATGAAGGTGGTGGTGCAGGTGTCACAGGTGGACGTGAAACTTTTCCTGTATATACAACAGATCAGTTTTGGGCAGCAAGCAGCTCCCGTACAGACACATGGGGGAATGGTGACACCGACTGGATAAATGGCCGTCTGTCTTATATCGGACAGTTCAGTTATTCATATGCAGATAAGTATTTGGCAACTTTCTCTTTTCGTGAAGACGGTTCGATGAACTTTGCACCAGAACAACGTTGGGGATTCTTCCCGGCTGGATCTCTTGGTTGGATTATTTCAGAAGAAGATTTCTTTAATAGAAGTACTATTCAGTTTTTAAAAATACGTGGTTCTGTCGGTTTGACCGGTAATGACTCCGTTGGCGGATGGCAGTGGCAAGAATCTTATAACTCAGGCAGTTCTGCCTATTTTGGTAAAAATCCTGTAAAATCGGTTGGTATAACTTATGGAAGTGTGGTCAACCCGAATCTGACTTGGGAAAAATCATTGAGTTACAATATTGGCGTAGACATGAATTTCTTGAACCATTGGAATCTCTCAACTGACTACTGGTTCCGCAATTCTTATGACATTTTGGGTAGCCGTACTAATACATTGCCATCGACATTTAGTTTATCCATGCCGGCAGAAAACTATGGAGAAGTCCATGCACAAGGTATCGATTTCCAATTAGGTTATCGCGGGCAAACTCGAGATTTCTCTTATTTTGCAAACCTGACGATGTCGTATGGATGGAACAAAGTGATAAAAAAAGATCATGCAGAAAACGCACAATGGATCGATATCGCAGAAGGTAAATCGACTTCTTATATTACTGGTTGGGAATTTGATAAAATCATCCGTACCCAAGAAGAGCTGGACGCTTTTAATGCAGCCAACCCTAATTACAAACACAACGGATTGTCTCCTGAATTGGGTATGATGGTATTTAAAGATATAAGTGGACCTGATGGTATTCCCGATGGTGTAATAAACGATTGGGACCGTGTAATATTAAAAAATAAAAATTTCCCTGTCATTTATGGTTTGAATCTTGGTGGTGGCTGGAAAGGTCTAAATATTGACATGATGTTCTCTGGAAGATTAGGTGAAAAGAAATGGATGTCTGATCTGGCCGGTGGTGTAGAATGGAACCGCATGTGGAACCAATGGTATTACGATAGTTGGACACCGGAAACACCCAATGCGACATTACCCAAACGTATCAGCAACAACAACTCGAAAACGTATCAGACAAATTCCAGCTATTGGCTGAAAGATGCAAGTTTTATGCGTCTGAAATATCTGACGGTAAGCTATGATTTACCTCAAAGACAGTTCTATAATAAGGTCTTTGATAATGTCCGTTTATTTATTACTGGAACAAATTTATTCGTATTAAGTAGCTTTAATAAGAACTATTATGATCCGGAAATAGGAAATGGAAATGCTTTCCCGATTTTACGGTCTTGGAACTTTGGGGTTGATGTGAAATTCTAACTAAAAAGCTTTGTTAAGTATGAAACGAAAAAATATTATATACAGTTTAGCACTCATTATCTTATGCAGTTGCAGCTTGGACTATGAAAATTCAGGCGCGATCACTCCAGACAATGTCTGGAAAGATAAAACAATGATCAGTTCATTCCTGACCGATATTTACGGCAGAATGTTACCGGGATGGCCTGTTAATGCCAACAATACGGATGAGGGTATGAATGGCCCTACTAATATGAGTGAATATGTTAGAGGGCAAATCACAATCGACAATTGTGGACAAAAGTTGGATTATGGGAACATAGATCGTATAAACTTCTTTTTGGATCAACTGGAAACAGTGACGGTTTTAACTGATGAAGAAAAGAAAACATTAAGAGGCCAGGCTCTTTTCTGGAGAGCATGGGACTATTGGGGAAAAATCTTTTCTGTGGGAGGTGTCCCGTTAATTCTTCATTTTCAAGATGTAACTGATGTTGCATCTTTGTTTGTCACCCGAAACAGTACCTCCGAATGTGTAGAACAGATCATGAAAGATTTGGATGAAGCAATCGCCTCTCTCCCTGATACGTGGGAAGGAAAAGATTATGGGCGTATTGACAAAGGTTGTGCTATGGCATTCAAAGGCCGCATATTATTGCAATATGCCAGTCCACTGTTTAATCCAAACAACGATCAGTCCCGTTGGGAGATTGCCTATAATGCCAATAAAACGGCTGTAGATTTTTTACAAAATGCTGGCAAAGGTTTATATGAAGGAAATTTTGCAGATATTTGGTATGATGAACAAAATCGTGAGGTCGTTATGGTGAATCAATATATTTACCCTGATCACAAACTCGATCAAAAAAACATTCGCCCTGAGCCGTTGACAAAAGACGCAGCCAATGATAACCAAGCAATATTTCCGCTTCTGATGGCATTTCCGAAAGCTGATGGCTCCAAACTGGAATTGGATGTAAATCGTTTAGCAAATGATCCTGCTTACAATGAGCAATTTATGACTGACTTCTATATGAATCGTGATCCTCGTTTCTATGCGACAATATTCTGTCCAGGAACAAGTTATCCATGTAACGATGTATTAACTGACAATATGAAGTATTGGAATGCATGGAAACTAATGGCAGATGAAGGAGCGTCAACAGGTTATAAATATGTGTCTTTGATACAAGATCAGTTAAATAAAGGCATTGGCGGTAATTCTTCTGGTTATTATCAGAAAAAGGGGTTGGATCCTGACTTGACCCAAGCTACCGTATATGATGCAGACATCGACTGGATTGAAATTCGTTTTGCAGAAGTTTTAATGAACTATGGTGAGTGTGCGAATGAATTAGGCAAAAGCAATGAAGCCCTACAAGTACTATATGATATTCGTAAACGTGCCGGTATTGAATCTGGGACAGGAAACTATGGGATTACTGCAACATCTCAAAGCGATATTCGTGAAGCCTATATTAATGAACGTTTCATAGAATTTGCCTATGAAGGCAAACGTTGGGCAGATTTACGCCGTTGGAAACGATATGACATCCTGAATAACCTTAAATACCGTGCCAGCTTATACCCAGTCATAAAAGATCAGAGTAATATAGCAAGTTTCGATTGGACCAAGGATATGTATGATCCGGAAATTCGTAAATTGTTCCGCTTCGAATATGTAGAATGTGTTGATATGGATAAACAATACATGTTCAACCTTGATTTGGATCATTGGTTCTATTCTATCCATAAAGAAGTCATTGATCGTAACTCCAAGATTGAGCAAAATGTAGAATGGGGCGGTACATTTGATCCATTGAAATAACAATCATAATTAATTGATTGAAAATCTGTAGAAATACAAGAGAGGGAGACTCGTTTTAGTTTCCCTCTCCCAATTTTTTGTCCAACTTCTTTTGAGGGAAGGTACATTTCAGTCACAATTAATATTGTTTTAGGAAGAAATTACTAACAGAATGCAAAAACAGTAAATGATAATGACAAAAAAAATTATCTCACTGGCTGTAATACTCATATTGCTATCAGCTTGTGGAGTGGAAAGATCTCGTTCATTCAAAACAGATCGTTTCGGTATCGATATAGATAGCCGGGGGTATATTACCGGAATGTGGAACTTGACAAGTGATAGCCGTAACTTCAGTCCGGCAGACCAACCTTCTCCTCTGTTGTCACTTTATGATGAAGACCTAAAGCGTTATTATTATCCACAAAAGGCAATGTATAGCGAAGGCAAGTATCAATTGGAATATGAGAACGGTTCTGTGGCCACAGTCAGTATAGAAGAGAAAACCAAATATTTCAAACTAAAATTGGAAAGATTGGAACCTCGTAATGGAATCGATGGTATACAATGGGGTAATTACTATACGAATATAACTAATTTACTGGGCGAGATAATCGGAGTGGCACGTGACACATCAGCAGCTGTAGGTTATGCCATTGGAGCATTGGCATTGGATGATAACACGATCGGTGGAGAATCGCGTTTTACTTCTGAAACAGGGCCTTCTGGTTATATCGTTCATTCCCCAGATCAGGTAAATCATCCACTACCACTCACTCTACATGAGGGACAACAGTTTACAATGGGAGGTGATGGCATCAATGACGTGGCTTTCTACAATCGGAAAGAACCATATTTCCGCATTTTATATGGGAATACGGCTTTTGTCGATTGTAACGGACGAATCAATATCCGGTATCACTCTCGTGATCGCAGAAAAGGCAAGATGATCTATTCTCCGGAAGGCAATCCCATCTTCCAAAATAACGAACCTAACCACATGATGCGCCAGGATGTTCCCGGAGTGGATTTTATTGGTTCATCCATCGCCTTATGGGGTAGCCCTGACAGTACGGCTTTGCTGGAGGTCATCCAGGATATTGTACAGAATGAAGGATTGCCTTATCCAACTTTTCAAGGTAAGTGGGTTAAAGATCCTACCAGCTTCATGCCAGATATATGCACATACGGTGGACTTATGGATAGCGTAACTTCATATGCCAAACAGATGGGATTAAAAGTAATTCATACGTACGATCAGCCTTTCTTGCATGCCGATAGAGGAAATGGAGGTTTCATCGACGGTCCGAACCATGAAAAGAAACGTTATCATTTTACGGATAAAGATTTGTCAACCCGTGAATATGCCGATCTTTTAGCTAAGGATGGTTTAATGCTCGGACGGACGTCCATCTCCAACTCTATGGCTCCCGGCACCAAAGATTGCAGCCCGGTCCCTTCAGACAGTATCTGTATTTTACACCGTCGTTTCTTAATGGAGAATTTAAATGAAACAGATACGATGATCTATATCGACGATCCTACCCATCTGGAAGAAATAGCATGTTGGGAAGGACATAGCCCGGAATTGAATATGGTTAAGATTGGAAAGGAATTGATTCACTATCTCGGCGTCACAAAAGAGAAACCGTATCGACTCATGAAAGTGACACGTGGTTACTGGGGAACCAAGGCCGCCACACATGTTAAAGGAGATGCCGTAGATAAGCTTCAACCTGCAGTGGGAGGAGCGTACTCAGGATTGATTCCCAATTTGGAATTGCAGGATGAGTTAGCACGTCATTATGCGGACATATGCAAGAACAGCGGACTGAGGATGTTCGATTATGATGGACAGGAATTCTATTTCCATACCGGATTCGGAGCCTATTCGGTGAAACGTTTCTTCCGTAACATGTTTACTCAGACGGAAAAATATGGTTTACCCAACATTCGTTTTACGGGAGCAACTCTTTCTGAAGGCTCCTGGCATTATCAAAGCATTTGGAATGTAGGAGGCGGTTTGAATATTTATGATGTTAAAAAGCGTGTATGGGGAAGTACAACAAGCCAGGGTAAAGATCTTCGTGATGTTACTTACGCCAACTTTTTCCCGTCGTCATTCGGAGGGAACTTTCCAATCACGGCAGAGTCGACAGTGGAGGATTATGAGCATATCGAAGCCACAGCTATCGGGTATGGTTGTACATATGCATTCAAGATCGGCCAAAAAGATGTCGAGAGTTGTCCACAAAAATATGCAATCTTCAATGTGATTCGAACTTGGGAGGAAGCTCGCCGAGCAAATGCTTTCCCAACATATATCCGAAAAATGTTACAGAATCCGACACTTAACTGGCGTCTTGAAGCAAAGGCCGATAATCGCGGATGGACTCTCTACCAAATGGAGAATGGGCTGAAAGTTTGTTCTTTTGAACTATACAGTGATAATCTACAGGAATAATCCGAAAAACAAACAATTACTTACTGTTTTAGTATTTAAATCATGACAAATAAAGAAATGAAAAGTGTTGTTATCTTATGCGTCCTCTGCCTCTTAACAGAAGGGGGTACAAAAGTAACTGCACAAGCTTCCTGGTTACCAAGCGTGGTGAACACAAGTAAAAATATCCGTTTGCTGGAGTGTTCCTACAAAGAGGCAGAATTGAAGCATTGCAAAGAAATAAATCCCGGTTCGGACTGGGAAGTCCGAACTGAACAAATAGATGCCTATGAAGGCAAAACATATATTTTTTCTTTCACTGCCAAGCGGGACATGAGTGATACCGGTGTGGCTGTGGCATTCGACCGATATCACTGGACAAGTGATAACTATGTGATGATTCCTTCTTCTGTCTATAACGGCAATAGGCAGCGGATTGTAAATCGTTCGTACGCAACCGGCCTTGATAAAACTGATTATAACCGGAAAGATCTGGCACTAACTTCCAATCCGATTCCACAGCTTTCTCCAGAGTTCGGGGCCCCATCCCGGTTGGACGTCAATGTCAGTAATGTGGCAACACCGGCCATGACTATGTTTGAACGAGGAAAGAAGTCCGGAACGATTTTATTAACCGACCAAGGTATCGAATGGAATAAGCGATTGTTGGATCATGCTTTGATCGTAGAAGAAACTCTGGATCGCAGTATCGCCTCTTTCGTCATCAGTGCTCCAGGCGTACGGGAACGTAAGCCGGAATTTATCGGTTTCAGCAAAAGTCCCGACCGGGGAATACAGGTAAAAAAAGGCGACCGGATTATTATCCGAGTTACCGAAATTACTTTCCCTTGTAAAGATGTTCCCGAACTGTTAGCTCGCTTTATGAAAGATCGTAAGCTGCATATAAGAGGAGAAGCACCTCGTAATCTGATGCCGATGAGTGAGGTTCTGACGCGAATGGTTCGGAATATCGATGAACGTTATTATATAGGTGACCAGTGGGAATATTACTGTCCGGAAAATGCAGACTGGATTTCCTATGGTTGGATTGGCGGTCTGATGAATACCTATCCGATGTTAGCTTTAGGTGATGAGGAACATTTTCGAAAAGTGAAAAACACATTTGATTTCGGGCTGCCACGTGCTAAAGGGAAAAGTGGTTATTATTATGATGTTCTCGGATCGGATGGAAAAGTCTTATACCGTGATGCAGCCGTTAACAATCCGGGAATTAGCCTGACACGAAAAAACGGAGATGTGCTTTATTGGATGATCAAACAATTTATGTTATTAAAAGAACAGGGAAAAGCCAATATTATCGATGTCGAATGGGAAACAAATGTGCGTCTATTGGCAGATGCTTTTGTCAATACTTGGAAAAAACAAGGGACATGGGGTAATTATCTGGATGTGGAAACCGGCAATGTGGCTGTCTATAATACGACAAGTGGCGCTATAACAATAGCCGGGCTGGCTTTAGCTTCCGGGTATTATAATAATCCGACCTATCTGGAAGTAGCTTGCAAGGCTGCAGCAGACTATTACGACAATTTTGCATTAGTTGGCTTTACTTCCGGGGGGTGTGGAGATATTCTACAAAATGCAGACTCAGAAACAGCAGTCGCCCTACTCACTTCTTTAATGACTCTTTATGAAATAACAGAGAAAGAGCAATATTTAAAACAAGCCGGAAATTTAGCAAACCTATGTGCCACTTGGACTGTTTCTTTCCCTTACCGTCTACCAGAAGAGACTCCATTAGCAAAACTCGGTGCGAATCTGACCGGTGCAGTTTGGGCTAGCACGCAGAATAAACACGGAGCTCCGGGTTTTTGTACACAATCAGGAGATGCCTTGTTTAAGTTATACCGTTATACCAGAGACACCTCCTATGCCGAATTACTTCGAGATGTAATTCATGCTCATGCAGAAGGTATACAACCCAATGGTAAAATCACGGAGCGTTTGACTTATTGTGATGCCGACAGCCGTGGTTCACGCGGTGATGGTGGCAAAACCGGATGGAATGAGACAAACGGAGCAATGATGGCATTGGAAATCCCTGGCATTTACGTACGGACAGACATTAGTTCTCTCTATGTCTTTGACCATGTGGATGCTAAAATCCTAAAACAAAACAATAAACAACTGGTTTTGCAAATCACGAATCCAACCGCATATGATGCTACCGTGACGGTCTTTGCGGAAAATGCAGAAGAATCAGTCCGTCAATTGGGTGAGAACGCTTTTCTAAAATGGAAAGATAAAGTGACAATAAAAGCGGGTAAATCTGTAAACTACAAATTAAAAACAAATTAATAATAAACTCTTATGACAGGATATAAAAAGATTCTTTTTTTGTGTATCGTTTCTATACTCATTTTTTTCAGTTGTACGACCGGGAAGAGCTGGGATTTCAATACCGACTATTTCAGCATTGTCGTGAATGATAAAGGGTATATAATAAGCATGAAGAATATAACCGTACTGCCTAACCGCGAGTTCAGTCCAACCGAAAAACCATCTCCTTTGATGTCATTATATGACAGTGAAAAAAAAGCCTATTACACACCTCAGAGTGCTTCTTTCAATGAAACGACCAATTGTTTTACTTTGGAATATCTGAATGGCTCTGTAGCAGAAGTAACATTGCAACCCTGCGGTAAATATTTCAAACTGACATTAAATAACTTGGAACCGAGAAATGGTATCGATGCGATCCAATGGGGAACTTACTATACAAATATAACCAATCTGTTAGGTGAAATTATCGGAGTGGCACGTGATACTAGTGATGCAGTGAATTACAGTATCGGTATGCTAGCTCTTGATGACAATACATTAGGAGGTACACCTGATATCGAAGGTGACGCTGCCCCTTTCCAGTATATCATTCACACTCCCGATAAAGAACTGTACCCATTACCGGACAGTCTACATGAAGGTCAAATATTTACCTTAGGAGGAAATGGAATCAGCGATGTCGCTTTCTATGCCAATAAAGAACCCTATTTTCGGATCATGTATGGAAATGCGGCACTAGTGGATAGCCTTGGACGTATTTACCTTAATTATCAATCTCGTGACCGTTCGAAACCACGTCAAGTCTTTTATTCCCTGATTCCAAACATGCCGGCGAACATTCCAAACCATATCGATGTAGAACCTATACCCGATGTCGATTTTATAGGTTCTTCTATTGCATTATGGGGGAGTCCTGACAGTACGGCATTATTGGATGTTATCCAAAACATCGTTCTCTCGGAAGGATTACCTTATCCGACAGTAAAAGACAAATGGATCAAGGATCCAGCAGCCTTTAGTCCAGATGTAATGACCAGTGGGAATCGTTACGATAGCATTATTTCATATACCACCCGACTAGGTTTCCCTGCCATCCATGCCTATGACCAAGGATTTTTACGCCCTGACCGTGCAAATGCAGGATATCTGGATGGGATGTATCAAACAAAGAAACCTTTCCGTTTTAACACTGGCAATAAATCACATCGTGAATTTGCCGATTTAGCAGCAGAACAGGGGTTGATGTTGGGACGAGTTTGTATTACCAACTCACTGGCACCCGGCACAAAAGATGCCAGTCCCATTCCAAGCGACAGTTTATGTTATCAACAAAAACGTACCCTAAAGAAAAGCATCACGGCGAAAGATACCGTGATAGTGGTAGATGACTCCAAATATCTGGAAGAAATCGCCAGTTGGGAAGGTCATTGCAAGAATTTGAACATAATAAAAATAGGGAAAGAACTGATTCATTATTTAGGGGTATCTGACGCACCTCCTTATACTCTGCAAAATGTAACCCGAGGATACTGGGGTACAAAACCTACTTTCCATAAGGCAAATGAAACAATTTCTAAATTGCAGGTAACCATCAACTATGGTTATGATGGATTGATTCCCAATCTGGCTCTTCAAGATAAAATAGCCCAGTATTATGCCGAGGTAGCAGCCTATAGCGGCTTGACATTTTATGATTTCGATGGACAAGAATTTCTTTTCAATAATGGCCATGGCTATTATTCAGCCAAACGTTTTTTCCGAAAAATGTTTGAAAGGGCGGAAGAGCTAGATGTTCCTTATATCCGTTTCTCAGGTGCTACTCTATCGGAAGGTTCCTGGCACTATCAGAGTGTATGGAATGTGGGGGGCGGACGTAACCTGTATGATCTCAACACCCGAGAGTGGGGAAGTACGACCAGTCAAGGAAAAGACTTGCGTGACGTAACCTATTCGAATTATTATCCAGTTTCATTTGGAGGCAATTTTGCCATAAAAGATACTTCAACTGTGGAACAATATGAACATATACAGGCTATCTCTGTCGGGTATGGTGCGACCTATTTTCTAATAATCAATCAGGAAGATGTTGAAAGCTGTCCACAGAAGGATGAGATATTCAAAGCCATCCGAATTTGGGAAGATGCTCGTAGAGCAAATGCTTTTCCCAGGCAAATAAAGAAACTTCTCAGAAATCCGTCCTACAACTGGAGACTGGAGGCCAATAAAGACGGGCATAGTTGGACATTGTACCGTCTTATCAATAATGATAAAGTCGAATCGTTTGTTTTACAAAGAGCAGAAGGATATTAATTTAAAAAAATGAAAAAGTTATTACTAATCTTACTAATTATACCCCTCGGGATAAGTTGCCAGGATTCCCATCAGATCGAAGCAAAAATCGCCCAATTCCCGAAAACGTTCTGTAACCCTGTCAATCTTAATTACAGGTTTATGAAAATAGATGGAGGTCAAGGTATTCGGGAAGCCGCCGATCCAGTCGTAGTCTCTTTCAAAGACAACTATTATTTATTTGCTTCCAAGTCTTCCGGCTACTGGTATTCTAACGATTTCTCCAATTGGGAACATGTTTTTATACCTGATTCGGTTCTACCGATCGAAGACTATGCACCAGGACTTTTTATACATAACAACTATCTGTATTATGTCGGTTCCACTCATGGGAAAAGCATGTTATACCGTTCATCCGCTCCAGAAAAAGGAGAATGGGAGCCAGTGAAAGAGATTTGGTCTTTTTGGGATCCGGCTTTTTATGTAGAAATGGATAATTTATATATGTATTATGGTTGTTCACCTGTCGATCCAATCTATATGCAAGTCTTGGATTTAAATACATTAGAGGCAAAAACAAAAGTAGTCGCTTGCTTTAACAGCAATAAAGAAAATTATGGTTGGGAACGGACAGGTGAACAGAACGAACTTCTCCACTGCCCTTATATCGAAGGAGCCTGGATGACGGCCCATCAGGGAAAGTATTATTTACAATATGCCGCTCCCGGAACCGAATGGAAATCGTATGCGGATGGTGTGTATGTCAGCACCTCTCCTACCGGCCCATTCACTTATATGGAAAATAGTCCGGTCTCTTATAAACCAACAGGATTCATCGGTGGTGCCGGACATGGTTGCATGTTTACGACAAGTAACGGAAACTATTGGAAAGCTGCAACCAATTCGATCTCCGTCCGGCACATGTTTGAACGGCGAATTTCTTTTTATCCTGCCGACTTTGATAAAAATGGTTATCTACATACAAACACCTATTTAGGTGATTATCCAATGTATCTGCCTGGAGGAAAAGAACAAACAACCGGAAGTTATCAACCTGGTTGGATGCTATTGTCATATAAGAAACCGGTGACAGTATCTTCTGCACTGGAAGAGTATCCTGCTGGAAACACTGTTGATGAAGATGTCCGTACGGCTTGGGTTGCGATCTCCAATAAAGAAGACGAATGGTTACAGGTTGACTTGCAGCAGTTGGCCTCTATCCATGCGATCCAGGTAAATTTTGATGAATACGGAGCCAATCAACAAGGCTTTGTTCCTGGTGTTTATCAAAGTTATCTGATCTATGCATCGATAAATGGTAAAGATTGGTATCCAGTAGTGGACTTCAGTGCTAAAAAAACTGATACACCGCATGATTATATCGAATTTGAAGTTCCGTTCAAAGCTCAGTATATCAAATTTCAAAATAAAGAATATACCGTATCCCCCAACCTGTCCATCCGCGATTTAAGGATATTCGGTTACGGCTCAGGCAATAAACCACATGCGATCAAAGATTTTACTATAGAACGCGATCCCATCGATCCTTGTAAAGCCCATTTAAGCTGGAGTGAAGTACCTAATACACAGGGATATATCGTTCGTTATGGCGTGGCAAAAGACAAACTTTATAACAATTTCCAAGTAATGGGAAAGACAGTCCTCGAGATTGGGAGTCTTAATAAAGGGGTTACTTACTATTTTACCATAGACACTTACAATGAGAACGGCATTACTCAAACATCCCAGATAGAAGTTTGCCAATAAAATATAGCAAGAAAAGATCAAAGATCAAAGATCGAACATGAATAGCCTCTCGAGATCCGGATGTAAAGAGCATGGACACCCGGGTGTAGAAGGCATGCAGACCCGGATGTCCACAAGATCCAGACGGGGATGTAGAGAGGCTTATCTGCCTTGTTTCAGAACAACTTCATACCAGCAAGCATTGTATTGACCTCAACAAACGCAAATGATACATCATCTGCAATATAAATAAGCATATATCCCCCAAACATGATAGATGCATGATAGATACATGATAGTTAAAAACAGCAACCATCATGCTATGAGACCCTGAAAAACAAGGTTTTTAAATCAAGAATGATAGTATGATGGTTGTTTTTGGAAATTTATATGGGATAGAGGTAATAATGTTCGATATTCGGAGTATTTTTGTAAGCGATAAGTTCTTTAAAGGTCACACAACTTACAGAGAAAATTACTAATATGAATCGCTTGATCAAAACGGTCGTAATCGCCGTACTCTGCATTGTGGCTATGCAGGTTGCCGTCGCCGATAATAAGGATATAATCATCATGGAAACCGGAACGGGCTTCGGCGAACAGACATGGTTCTACAGTGGTTATGGCAAAGAATTACAGGATAACTACATTAAAGAATATTGGGACAAAGGGTTCCGTATCACTTCTACTTCATACGGTGCTTCAGGCTGGTTTGTCACTATGGCCACCCATTCAGGCTTCACCATGCAGACTTACAATTATTGCTCCAATTGGCCAAGCGAATGGATAACAGAACGTATCGAAAAAGGTTACAAAATAACATCAGCCTGCTATGGCAACGGTAAATGGTTCATCGTGCTGTCGCAAAACACGCCATATACCGACCAGATGTGGTCATCTTGTTCTACAGCTGAACTTAGCTCTACGATACAGAAATATTGGGACCGCGACTTATACATTTCAACCGCATGCTGTTACGACAAAGACAAGTGGTTCATTGTGGCCTCCCAAGATGCTCCCTACTCCGACCAGACTTGGTCATTGATAGATTCCGAAGACGAGGCCTATGCAAAAATCAAAGAGATACGGGACAATGAATACTTTATACAGATAGTCCAATACGGTGACGGGCAGTACCTTGTCGTAGGATCCAAATATCAAGACGGTCATTTGCCTATCCAGACGTTTCAAACAGGCAATGCCATACCCGGAAATTTCATCAAAGAAAAATGGGATAAAAATTTCCGTATCGCTTACGCCGGCGGCGGTGTCGACTATTCTTCGGGTACATCAAACTCATACGCTTCCTCGCAAGGACAATCCTTCCTGCCGGATCTCGGGAACACCATTTATATGGCCCGAACCGATGGAATACCGGGCTATGCCTCACTTACAGCTTGTTGTTCCTGCTCAGATAACGGCAAGACAATTTATACTTACGGATATAATGGAATCCCCGTCGGACAGGCAGGGGCGGAAGGCTTCGGCTATATCAAAGAAGAGGAACGCGATGGTTACGAAGTATTACAAGAGTACTATTACAGCTTACTGAATTTCTCCGACCAGACTGCATATATAAAATTCAAGGGTAGTAACCAAATACTTATTTCCAAACAAAACGGAACGATAATTAATTCCCATGGTGTAAAGTTTAATCAGGCTATTTCGAAAGAGCAAACCTCCGAATTAGCCAAAAAAGCCGAAAATTTTGCACATTCGATAGACGCAATGAGCAGGGGCGGCTACACCGTCCCATCTGGGAATGGGAACTCATCAGGCTCCGAAAGCAACAAATCATCGACCAGAAAATCACACTGTCCGTCGTGCAACGGAACCGGAATCTGCACCAGTTGCAAAGGCGCCGGCGGATATTGGGACTATTATGGATATTCGGCCGACAAAATATGGCGGAAATGCACCTCTTGCAACGGTACGGGCCGATGCTTCAACTGCTACGGTTCGGGACACCTGTAAAATTAAAATTGAAACACCTCCGGATACTTATTAATGAAATAAACAGGTGTACAACTCCAGGCATGACAATAACTATTCATCGGGAAGAATCCATAAGGAGACAACTTATCATTATTGGGATCATATACTTCCCAAAAAGTATCCGCACCTTTCTTCACCATTCCTCCCCAATAATTCACGAGCAAACTTTTGGCTTCATCATTCATGCCACATTTCAATAATGCTTCCATTATATAATGGTAGGCATAAGGACACCCCGGATAACAGGATTCAGACATTGACATTGTTTTTTTCATTGCACGTGCTCCCTCTTTAGCATTCAATGTTTCAGATAAAATCATCCAGGCCTGAGAAAGATAAGAGACTTGTCTTGATGGCCCACTCACAATTACTCCCTGTTTTTGATCATAAAACTGCCGACGAGCCGCTTTCTTCATTTTGGATGCTAACAACGGCCATTCTTTTACCTCCTTGTCTTTTCCTATCAGCCGAGCCAATTCATAGCTCTTATTAAGAGCCCATATAGTCAATCCTTGCATAGAAGCCTGACGGTCATAATTATCCTTCCAGTCAAATACCAACCAATAAATTGGCGGTTTTTGCATATCATAAATCCAATCCGGAGAGTATTGACGAAGTGCCATTTCAATCTGACGTACTACTACAGGCCATAAATCTTCGGCTGTCTCTTTATCACCTGTCACTTTCAAATATTCCAATAAAGCAACGTTATAGATAAGTGCATAATCCAAACAATATTGACCGTATTGAGGATGAGGGTGCGGCTCTTCAAACACGGTTGCATGCAATAGCCCTTCATCATTAGATAGAGCGGCCAACAGATATAGGCAACGTTTCGTCAAATCATGCTTCTTATATGAATATGCATTGGCCAATGCTTCCAAATAAAGATCGCCGATCCATAGACGACGATCCCTTTTAGGCCCATCTTCATACACTGTTTGCATACATTCTTTTAGCGTATATAATCCTACTTCATTGATTTTTCTAATCAAGGGATCGGTTGTCGTTGCCAAATCCATTTCAATCTTCTCTACAGCACTTTGTGCAGTAAACGACATCTTATCAAAAGCGAAATCAAAAGAAGAGGCTCCAAGCACATCTATCTTAAGATAACGGAAAGAGAGCCTTCGGGGAATACTGGCTTCTATAGGAACTGTCATCAGAGTAATGATTTCATCTTGCAACCAAGCACGAGACAATCCCCCCGGATAGGGATCAAACGGTGTATTCAATTCACCTGGCACTTCCGCAAACGTGAATTTTAAACGGATAGGAGCATCCGAAGCGATGTGTTCTCCCAATATTTTCAAGGAAAAATTGAACGTGCCGGTAAGATGTTCTCCAAAGTCTAAGATAATCCCGGAATGTTTTTTCAACGATTCATTAAATAAGACATCGACATTGCCAACATCCTCCATTCTCCATCCTTGATATGCTTTTTCATCTTTTACTGATTTCACTATCCGCAAAGGAGAATGCTTTTTATAAACAAAAGCAGGTTTACAGGCTTCACTCTTTTTTAACCAGTCATTACTATGTTCGTAGTATTTGCTCTGAGCAAAACAAACAAAAGAGTAAACATTCAAAACACCCATTAAAATCAATAAATATTTTTTCATGATATATATATCTTAACCCGTTACATATACAGCCTATTATATACAAAATTCATCCAATTTTTTGACATATACAAACAATTTCCGCATAATCTCACTAATGAACATAGATGAATGCCTTGAAAAATAAAAACTCTACACTCTTTCTTAACCAGTGTCATCTGTGTTTCTTTTTTCCTATATTTGATACCTTAAAAAGGTATTGTATGAAAGAAACACAATTATAACAATAGCAACATCGTGAATAGAAGAAAAAAATTAGCTTTCGGAATATCATTAGCATTTCCTTGGCTTTTATCAGCGCAAGTATCTCACCCTAATATCGTATTGTTTTTGGTGGATGATATGGGATGGCAAGATACATCGGTTCCCTTTTGGGATCAGGAGACTCCTTTTAACAGGATGTTTCATACACCGAATATGGAGCGGTTGGCCCAACAAGGGGTAAAGTTTACATCAGCCTATGCGTGTAGTATAAGTTCTCCTACCCGGATTAGCTTGTTTACCGGAATGAACGCTGCACGGCATCGGGTAACAAACTGGACATTGCATCGCAACCAGGAAGTCGACAGCAAACATAAGGTATTGGATTACCCGCAATGGAACGTAAACGGATTGTCTCCGACTACAGGTGTTGAACGGACCTGCCATGCCTTGCCTTTGGCACAGGCATTGAAAGATGGCGGGTATTATACCATACATTGCGGAAAGGCTCATTTCGGTGCTATCGGTACTCCCGGAGAAAACCCGTTGAATTTGGGATTCGATGTAAATATTGCCGGACATGCCTGCGGTGGTCCTGGTTCTTATTTGGGTGAAGATAATTATGGGGACTTTCCAGGAAAAGAGAAAAATATTTGGGCTGTTCCAGGGCTGGAGAAATATCATGGGACAGACGTATTCCTGACCGAGGCCTTGACTCGCGAAGCTATTGCTCATCTGGATAACCGCGACAAGAAGAAACCGTTTTTTCTGTATATGTCACACTATGCTGTACATGTTCCGGTTAAAGCCGATAAGCGTTTTTATCAGAAATATCTGGACCGGGGTTTGGACAAACGGGATGCCGCTTATGCCACTTTGGTTGAGGGAATGGATAAAAGCTTGGGAGACTTGATGGATTATTTGCAACAAAACAAGCTTTCGGATAACACGATTATCATTTTTATGTCGGACAATGGAGGTTTGAGTGTCGAACCGAGTGTGAGAAGCGGAAAGCCTAACACACATAACTGGCCGTTGAATAGCGGGAAAGGATCAGCTTATGAAGGCGGAATCCGTGAACCGATGATTGTTTCATGGCCGGGAGTGACGAAAGCCGGAACTTCTTGTGATGACTATTTGATGATAGAAGATTTTTATCCGACGTTGTTGGAGATGGCAAATGTAGATATGCCGAAAACGCCTCAGGTGATTGATGGTAAAAGTTTTGTTCCATTGCTTACCGGAAAAGGTCAAAATCCATCTGAAGGACGTTCGCTTTATTGGAATTTCCCCAATAACTGGGGACCGACCGGTCCCGGAATCGGAGCGACTTGTTCCATCCGCAAAGATGATTGGAAACTGGTTTATTATTACGAGACAGGTCGTAAAGAGTTGTTTAACATACGAACAGATATTAGCGAAGAACGGGATTTGTCGGCAGAAGAACCGGAACGGGTAGAAAAACTTTCTGAAGAGTTGGGCAATTATCTGCGCGAGGTCGGGGGACAACGTCCGATATTCAAAGAGACCGGCAAACCAACTCCTTGGCCGGATGAAATAAAAGATTCCAATAATCCATATTCTACAAATTAATACTTATATGACCTACTTAAAATCAGCGTATTTATGTTTAGCCGTAGCTGCAATAGGGCTAGTTATGGCTTCTTGCGAGAAAAAAGAAGTTCCGGTAAGGTTTGCTATCGCATCGGATTTCCATGCGCCGGATGTTCCAGGTGGACAGGAACGTGTTGAAGCTTTTATCAAAGCTGCCAATGATGAGAATGTGGATTTCATCATAGACCTGGGGGATTTTTGTCGGCTTGACAGTGCAAGTCAAGTGTACAGAGATATATGGAACAATTTCAAGGGAGAAAAATATCATGCCATAGGGAACCACGATCTTGACCGTTATAGCGTAGACGAATATGTGGAAGGAATGGGTATGCCGAATCGTTATTATTCATTTGACAAGGGTAATTTCCATTTTGTGGTACTTGATGGTAATAATTATTCTGATGGAAAAGAAATTATTCATTACGACCATGCGAACTACGGGAAGTATCCATATAGTAACCATTCGTATATGGACAAAAAACAAATGGAGTGGCTGGAAAAGGATTTGGCCTCAACAAATCTGAAGACTGTTTTGCTATCTCATCAAAGTATTGACAGTGAACTTAAAAACGGTGCTGAGGTACGGAGTATCCTGGAAAAAGAGAACAAACGTGCGGGGTTTAAGAAAGTAGTGCTTGCTTTCAGTGGGCATAATCATAGTAATTACACGAAAAAGATCAATGGGATCAGTTATATGCAAATCAATAGTGCTTCCTATGTTTGGATAGGGAAGCCGACTATGACGGAAAAGAGATTTCCGGAAGAGATCAACAAGAAATATTCGTTGATGGCATACTCTATGATGTATGATAAACCGCTGTATGCAATTGTTACGTTGACAGAAGAAGGTGCTGATATAAAAGGAACTAAGGCCAATTTCATACCACCGACACCGAAAGAAGTCGGATTGGGCGATTCTATAGGCGTTTATCCGCTTGTATCAACGATAGAGGATGTTTATGTTAATTTTGCAGATTAGCAATAGAGAATACCATGTGACCTTTACATATTTTTCTGCTGGTTAATGGGTTGAATTAGAGAATTAAAATGTATATTTGGTTTCTAAATATATTATCAGATTAAAACACATGAAAAAAATCTATTCTTTCTTATTAGGAACATTGCTTCTTTCTGCCTGTTCTCAAACACAAGAATCAAGTATGCCTTTGCAAAATACGATTAAAATCGAGGAGGGTGACAGTAAAGAACTCATTATTGAAAAAGCGGCTCATGTAGTGCCTACTCCCAATCAGTTGGCGGCTTTGCAAAATGAATTTATCGCCTTTATTCATTTCGGACCGAACACTTTTACCCGGATGGAATGGGGGAACGGGATGGAAGATCCGAAAATCTTCGATCTGAAAGAGTTGGATACCGACCAATGGTGCGAAGCGATGAAAGCGGCCGGAATGAAAATGGTCATTTTTACAGCGAAACATCATGACGGGTTTGTCTTGTGGCAAAGTCGTTATACGAAGCATGGCATCATGTCGTCAAACTTCCGGAATGGGAAAGGAGACATTTTAAAAGACCTGTCTGCTTCTTGTCAGAAATACGGATTGAAGTTAGGAGTGTATCTTTCACCGGCCGATTTATTCCAGATAGAAAGTCCTGACGGTTTGTATGGAAATTTGAGTAAATATACAAAACGTACCATTCCACGAGAAGTGCCGGGCAGACCGTTTGCCAATCAGACAAAGTTCGAATTTGAAGTAGACGATTATAATGAATACTTCCTGAACCAGCTGTTTGAAGTATTGACTGAATACGGTCCGGTTCACGAAGTGTGGTTTGACGGTGCACACCCGAAGCGCAAAGGAGGGCAGACTTACAACTATCCGGCCTGGAAAGAAATGATCCATAAGTTGGCACCGGATGCCGTGATATTCGGCCGTGAAGATGTACGCTGGTGTGGCAACGAAGCCGGAGGAACTCGTCCGACGGAATGGAACGTAATCTCTTACCAGGCAGATCCGGATACAATGACACAGTTTGCTGACATGACAGATCCTATGTTGGGCGACCGCGAGCAGTTATATCAAGCCCAATATTTGCATTACCAGCAGGCAGAAACCAACACTTCTATCCGCGAAGGCTGGTTCTACCGCGATGATACACACCAGAAAGTAAGAAGCGCCGATGATGTGTTTGATATTTACGAACGAGCAGTAGGAGGAAACTCTACTTTCCTGTTGAACATACCTCCTAATCGTGACGGCAGATTTTCGCCCGCAGATGTCGAATCGTTGAAAGAAACCGGCAAGCGGATTCATGAGACATACGGTACTGACCTGTTGGCAGGAGCCAAAGGTCCGAAAGAAGTCTTGGATGGAAAAGAAGATACTTATTTGTTGATGAAAGATAAGGAATTCACAGTGACAACGCCTTCTCCGGTGACAATTAACCGTATCATGCTCCAGGAAGCCATTGCCACTCATAGCGAACGTGTGGAAAAATATGCGATAGACGCATGGATCGACGGAGCATGGAAAGAAATTGCGGTTTCGACCAATATCGGTTATAAACGTATTCTTCGTTTTCCGGAAGTGACGACCGATAAACTTCGTTTCCGCTTGTTAGAATCCCGTCTGACTCCGGCTATCAGCCATATCTCCGCTCATCATTATAAATCTCGTCCACCCCAGTTGAGTTTTAGTCGGGACATGGATGGAAAAGTGACTATCAAACCTAAATTGCAAGATTTCGAATGGAAGTCTCACGGACAGAATGCTGCTGAAAATCTGAATGTAGGATATAAGATTTATTATACGACAGATGGTACCGAACCCAACGAGACTTCTACCGAATATAAAGAACCGATCGTTTTGGATCGTTGTGAATTGAAAGCGATTGCTGTTTTGCATGACGAAAAAGGCACTGTAGCCAGCGAACGGCTCGGTTTGATTAAGAAAGACTGGAAGTTGTCGGAAGTAAATGGCAATCCGCTGTATCTGATTATTGATTTAGGAAAGGACAAAGGGCTGAACGGGTTGGCTTATGCTCCGCAGGCCGGCAAGAGTTTCAAAGGAGGCGTGACCAAAATCGTTGTCAAAGCCAGCAACGATGGGAAACAGTGGAAAACGGTGGAAAGTGTAGAGTTTGGCAATTTAGTGAACGATCCGACCAAACGTTTCCACTATTTCAAGGAAACAATTCCTGCCCGTTATGTACGTATAGAACCTACTGTAATAGCACAGGAAGGAAAACTCACACTGGATAATATAGACCTGCTATAATGAAAGGAATATATTCAATTCGATTGCTGCTTGCAGCAGCCTGTCTGGCTCCCTTGTCACTGACCGCCCAAATCACGGAAAGGGAACGTCCGGCAGAATGGAAACACCTCATTACAGGTGGACGCTATATGGATCGCTTCAAAGCAATGCCCGAAGGTACGCTATCCAAAGACACATGGGGAGCGGACAGTGTACGCCCCCGCTATATCGACAACGGTATCGAGCGTCCCGACATCTCGTTTTGGGGAGGTAATATCATACAGACGCCTGACCGGAAATATCACCTATTTGTGTGCGGATGGCCCGAAAGCGCACCCAAAGGACACATGGAATGGCCCAACTCCACGGTCTATCATGCAACCGGCGACCGATTGCACGGACCTTTTGCCATTCAGGATACAATTGGGAAAGGGCACAATCCGGAGGCTTTCATCCTGAACGACGGACGGATCGTCGTATATGTTATCGATGGGTATTACATAGCAGATAATGTCAACGGTCCTTGGCAATATGGGAAGTTCAAATTCGATCCTCGCGACCGGAAAATCATCGAGGGATTAAGTAACCTCAGCTTTGCCAAAAGACAAGACGGATCATATCTGATGGTTTGTCGTGGAGGAGGCATCTGGATCAGCCAAGATGGTATTGCTCCTTACGAGCAGATAACGGATAAACGAGTTTATCCTCCTGTAAAAGGAGAGTTCGAGGATCCGGTCATTTGGCGGGACTCTTTACAGTACCACTTGATTGTGAATGACTGGCTGGGAAGAGTCGCCTTCTACCAACGTTCCAAAGACGGCATTCACTGGATTACGGAACAAGGGGAAGCCTATATGCCAGGAATCTCTTTCCATCGGGACGGATATGTCGAACATTGGTTCAAATACGAACGGCCGAAAGTCTTTCAAGACAAACAAGGGCGTGTCGAACAAATGAACTTTGCCGTAATCGACACTGTCAAATGGGACGATCATGGCAATGACAACCATAGTTCGAAAAACATTTGTATCCCGATGAACAAGGGAATGCTATTATCGGTATTGAACCAAACCCCAATAACGGCATCTACCCCGACCATTCAAGTCAAAATTTTGGCAGAAGAGGGGTTCGATCCGCTTCAAGACATCGATCTGGCCTCCTTGCGGTTCGGTTCCTACAATGAGGTGAACTTCGGCAGAGGATGTAAAGTGACCAAAACCGAAGTGTCAGGAAAAGACCTTATCCTGACATTCGAAGGCAAGGGGAGCGGTATCACACCGGATGAATTCGCTCCGAAAATGATCGGAAAAGACAAAAACGGGAAACTGTTGTTCGGGTATGCGAGCCTACCTTATATCGATTACAAGCCGGCTCTATTGTCCTGCCGACGCCCCGTTTACCGGAAAAGTCAGAACGAGATCGGACTGGAAGTCCAGAACTTCGGATTATCGGCATCAGGAGAAACGAGGGTCGAGATCAAGCAGGACGGAGTACTAATGGGTTGTCATACGGTCAAGCCTCTGCAACCATACGAAAAAATCAACCTCACCGTTACTCCTAAAAAAGGGAAATGGGCAGATAAGGCGAATTATCAAGTAGTCTTCCTTCAGAATGGTGAAGTCGTAGAAACAAACAATTTCAATATATCCGAATAAGCACTTATAAACATAAAACACAGTACGCCGATAACACGGACTTAATAATCTGTCCCTATGTTATCGGCGTAGCTATTTATAACAATTTATTTATAACAATGCCACGGTTACTGTCTCGCCTTTCTGTGTTTCCAGAATCAGGATACCTTCCTCTACCCGTTCCTTCCCTTTATTGCCTGTTACGGAAGCGACTTTGCATCCTTCAGGGATAGCCAAACGTAACGTTCCACCCTGTTCAGGCAGTATCCGGACTTGCCGTACCTGTCCTGCTACCTTTTCGGCCGAGACAAGAAAGGCCCCCATCGCACGCAGCTTGTCAAAGGCGACATCTTGCCAAGCAGCTGGGATTGCCGGGAATATCCGGATAACGCCGGTATGACTTTGCAACAACATCTCCTGTACGCCGGCAGCAAAGGCAAAATTGCCTTCAAGAGTAAACGGACGATAGGTAAACTTTGATTTTCCGCTCTTTGTCTGGTCTCCATTCGCGTGAAACGTATTCGGAAGGCAGAAACATTCGGCAAAGGTCCGTAATGCTTCGGCAGCCCCTTCTCCATCAAAAGCACGGGCTTTCATGTTTCCGAACCAGCTATAGGAATAGCCGCACCAGTAATCCGGTCCGAAATCTTGCAGCTTTTTTAAGGTCGCCTTTATGATCTTCTGCGATTTCTCGCCTTGGCTCCAATCAACAAGTCCAAGCGGATGAATGGACATAGCGTGCGAAAAATGGCGATGAGACTGTTCGTAAGGAAAGCCTTTCGCAAGAGCGAGAGCTCCATCTTCATCCAGACTCAGATCAGACAACTGGGCACCGACAGCCTTCCAATGAGCGGCCTCGTCTGCCAGAGACAATTCGGAAGCCAGCTCGGAAGCGGCATCAAAAGCGAAATGCATCAGCGAAAGGTCAAAATTCGTCATATCCTTGAACCAGGCATCAATCGAATTGTCGAATATCTCCGGACTGGAACTCAGCGGTAACTTGCGCACTCCGTTCGCATCAATGACAGATATCTGCTCCAGATAGGTTACCACGTCTTTCAGGAATGGATATGCACGTTCTTCGAGGAACGTCCGGTCTGCAGAATATTTCCATTGCAGGTAGAAATGCTGGGCTAACCAAGCGCCGACCGTCGGTGACATGGAATACTGTATCCAACCGCCCATCGGTTCGCCGGTCAAGGTACAGACACCGGGTACATTCATGCCATCTGTCTCAAAATACTGGCGAGTATATTTCTTATACACATCGCGCTGGTTCCAAAGGGTATTCAAGTACCCCATCCCCTCCTTCAAATGGTTACCGGTATAAGCCGGCCAATAGCTCAATTGCGTATTCAGATCGTGATGATAATCTCCTTTCCAAGGAGGCAACAGACCGTTATCCGCAGTCCAAACCGCCTGGAGAGAGATAGGATAAGAGTCTTCTCGTGTGGCAGAACCAAACTTATACATCTCATTGTCGTACTGTTTTTGCAGAACCGTATCCGGTAGCGAGACTGACGATTGAGCCCAATAGTCTTTCCAAAAGTCCATATGCGAACGATAGTCTGCCTCCACGCCACGCTCCATTGCCTCTGCCGTTTCCCGGTCTGCACGGTCGGTAACCAAAGAAGAGGTCAGGCTCCATACGCCACTGAGCGTACCATCTTTCTGTTGCCACCGGACAACCACGTCATACGAAAAGCCTCCCCAACCTTCTTGGTGAAACGTAGTCGTGCCATTTTCCTTTTGCATCGTTCCCTGTTCATATCCGAGACGCCCCAGAGCCGGACCGGCATGTGAGTTGTCACCGGCAATCTCATGCGGGTTACTGTAGCGAGGTGCTACAATTTCCGGTGAGACCGTGTCCGGTAGATTCTCAAAGACGAACCATCCGACCGGTTCGGAAGCGTGCACAAACGTTTTCAACTTCGTTCCGTTCTCCCAAACCACTTCACAGAGAGCATTATTCAAGAAAAGATGTACAGAAGAGACCTTCCCTATCTTCAAAGGGAATTCCAATGCTGCTCCCGGTATCTTGGAGGGGGCGGGAAAAGCATCATAAGGATGGTCGAACTTCTTCTGTACCGGCAGGTAATCTTTCTTTTTCACCTGCTCGCATACCCAGGCAAAGCGGTTATTCTCACCAGCAATACTATCCGATGGCCGCAGATCCCAAAGATCCGTCCGATCCAGCGAAAGTCGCAAAGCCGAATCGCGTTGCCAAACCAAAGCCCCTACTGTGGCGTTTCCTAACGGGATACCTTCATCCCAAGTCTTAGCCAAATGATTAAACTGCAAGTCACTGCCTGTCGGGGTGACGGGCAGTGACTCCTTTTCACAACAGGCAGCCAACAGGCATACACTTATGCAGGTTATCCAAAATTCCCTTTTCATTTGTATCAAATCGATATTATTCTTTTTGTTCAACAAAAATACGATTTATTGATTTAATAATTGCTTGACAGCTTCACTCGAACGAGTTTCCGCCTTCCGGATTTTGTCGTAGTCGAACAGGGCATCGAGCTCGTAGGGCTGTAAAGTGACAGTCGGGGCAAAACGGTCGGAAGCGACATAATTGCGAACCGACATCAACAGTTGTTGCATGGCCGGACGTTTCTCTATATCCTTAACCGGATCGACCGCAAGGACAAACAGCTTACCGCTACCGACACAGGCCTCAAACGAGACACCGAGCTTGCGGTTGAATTCATAGCTATCGACACTCTGGATGACAGGAGTCAATGCACGTATATCGGTCAAGTCGACAGCTGTCGCATAGTTCAGGATATCCCACCACTGCCAGTCTGCGTAGTAGGAGGTCGGAAAGTCACGGAAAACCGGATGTCTATGTTCGATGCACGTTCCGACAATCATCGGTTTCCAGTTGAACATGATCGGATTCCAGAAATGGCCGACAAAATGTGTTTTTCGTCCAGCACAGCTATCTGGGATCAATAGGACGTTCTCACCTTTTTGAAGAAGTTCTTTCGCTTCGCTCCACCGGCGAACATATTTGTAGCCTTCGGATGCAGGCTGCTTGACAGCAGGATAGACCCATATATCCCATTCGTTACGGATGTTCCCGGCAATACGCGCTTTCAGGGTGTAGCGTCCGGCGGTCGTGATCTTGTCCAACGGGATATGGATAACCCCTAAAGAATCGACCGTACTGAACGGTATTTCCTTATGACTCAACTTACCACTTGCCGCAATATCTCCGCTTTCATCTTCAAGTTGCCAAGTCAGCTGGCCTTTACGGATCGCTTCGGGGCCGAAATGATAAATTTCCATCTTCACGGTAAAAGTCTCCGCATTCGTATAGGTTCGCTTCGGCAGACGTGCCAACAGGACGATCGGGGCACATGACTCGCGGTATTTCTCCGGTGTCACCAGTCCTTTGCTTTCCCAAAAAGCATCCAAGATGCCGACAAAAGCACTTCCTTGTCCGGGAAAATCCGAAAGGCCAAGCAACTGGAAACCTCCGGAAGTGGAAGTTCGCAATAAGGCTTCGTTCACCTCCTTATACTGAAGTACGGTATGTGCGCCTGTCGCCCGGAAAAAATCACCCGCCTGATGCAACATGCCGTTCTTAGCGAGACGGTCTTGATAGACTTTGAAGTTACGAGGTTCGAGGACACCTGTATACTTCTTCATCTCCTCGAAATCAGGGTACATGCAACGCTGTCCTGTTTCGTGGGCAATGACCGGAACATCAATAGCCGATTCTTCGGAACGATCCCAGTCGGTAGAAGGTTTGCCTTCGTAAACGGTGATCCAACGCCGGTTGGTATCACCGACACTGGCTGCCACATGAGAAGTATAATATTGATCGGCAGCCACATGCGTACGAGCTGTGGAAGCCGAATAAAGATGACGGCTGTCATAAGCTTGCCCTTTCTTCACAAGGTCTTCGAGAACAGCAAAGTCTCCTTCGTTCTCATTACCGTTACAATAGAGGATAAAGGAAGGATGATTACCATATTCATCCAATATTGCATACATTTCCCGCTCGAAAAAGTCACGACGGGCCGGGTATTGCCCTACATCCTTGATCCACATCGGAAGTTCGACTTGCAGATACAATCCTAATTCGTCAGCGGCATCGAAAGCGGCTTCCGGTGGACACCAGGAGTGGAAACGGACATGGTTCATTCCATGGTCTTTAACCGTACCCATAATACGTTTCCACTCCTTCACATCCGTAGCCGGATAGCCGGTAAGCGGAAAGACGCAACAGTCCAAGACACCACGCAAATGGATATCGCGACCGTTCACACGGATATGATGCCGACCTTGTTCTACATGACGCATACCGAAGACGGACGTATATGTGTCCTCACCAGCCTCCGTCGTAAGGGTAGCAATCAGTTCATACAGAGCGGGGGAAAACTCGTTCCACAGTTTTATGTCTTTGCCTAAAGCCAGTTCTTGTTCGATCTTGTTCTCTTTGCCGGAAAGAGATAGGGGAATTACTGTCTGGCAAACTTCTTTACCATCCTTCTCCCGGATACGGAGGGTGAGTTCTCCCTTTGTTGGGTTGTTTCCTGTAACGTGGAGGGCAAGGCGTACATTTACCTTCTTCGCTTCGATATCGGGATAAATTTTCATCTTCCCGATATAGCTGGACGGTTTGGCAATAAGTTCCATCCGGCCGACAACACCGTTCCAGTTAGTTTGCGTGTATTCGGTTGTTCCGTGGTTCCACTGGTCCATCGGGTATTTCAGACGGTTATCGACACATAGTGTCAGGGTATGCAGGCCGGGGGTCAATTGCTTCGTCAAGATAAAGCGGTTCGGAGTGGAAAGGCGTTCATCGGTCGCAACCGGTTCACCATCCACAAAAACGGCAGTTTCCCAATGGCAACGTTCCAACGAGAGAATGATTTCTCTTTCTTCCCATTCTTTGGGTATCACAACTTCACGCTGATACCATGCCTGTCCGCAATATTCAAACTTGCGGCTCAGACGATCCACATGGGCTACGATATTCCGGATCCCTTTGCCCCCTTCATCCATAGAACCGGGCAGCTCGATCGTTTCCGTCAGTTTACTCAAATACAATTCAGATCCGGGAGTCTTGCCGAATCCCATCGGATCCAGTTGAAAACGCCACAGGCCGGAGAGATCCATCCGGTCGGTCTGTGCCGCCTGAACCATCAGGCAAGCAAACAGGCCGATCAATAACATAGAGAGTCTTTTCATTCTTTGCTCTTATTTAGTGTATAATACGTCTTCTATTTTCAACTCCTGCGATGGGTTGAACGATTCGGATGTCATATATTCCAAAAGGCTTTGCCGAAACTGGGCCGCCGCCGGACGTTTATCCAAATCGTTTTGCAGATCGGCACCACAAACCAACAATTTGCCTTTTCCGACATGGGCTTCGTAAAGCATTCCGAGTTTACGGTTCGTAAACCAGTCGTCGACAATATGGACAATCGGACGGAAATCCTTCGGATAATCATCTAAAATCATGGCATTGCAACGGTTCATCAGATCCCACCATTGGTAGTCACTCACTCCCTCATTCGGGAAAGCGGCCAATGCCGGATGTTTGGCATCACAGCAGACACCAAGCGTATGCGGAGCCTGCCCGCGAGTCCAAGCCGTATTCCAGAAGATACTGGAGAATCCGACAGCTATGTCACCTCCCTTTTCAGGCGGGACAGTCCCATAGGTCAACAGTAGGACAGATTCACCCTTATTCAGTTTATCCTGCGCCGCCCGATCCAGACGTGTCGTAATATACGGGAGATTATCGATCGTTTTTTTCACTGCCGGATAGACCCAGATATTCCACTGATTCCGTATATCCGTGTTCTCGACTCGAACAGAGACAAGAAGTTGGGAAGGCTCCTTGATCCCAGACAGATCACAGAGGACCGTTCCGGCAGGTATGCAATTACCAAGGGGGATCTCACGCGTGAAAGAGCCTTCCTTCAATATCTGTTTATCTGCAGTCGAAACAGTCCAGCGAATCGTTGTTTCGGGAAGCGGTTTCTCGCCGAAGTGAGCTATTTCCAACGGAACTTCCAGTTTTTCATTATTCAACCAAACCATTTTCGGAAAGCGGGCCAGCGGAACAGTGCTGTTACAGAACGTGCGGTATTCTTCACCCGTTACATATCCTTTATCGTCCCAAAAGGGGTCGAGCACACCGACCAAAGCCGTTCCCTGTCCGGGGAAATCATGCAAGTCAAGCAGTTGAAAACCGGCAAAACCCAATGTACGGAGAGCTGCTTCGATATCAGCCTTATAGCAAAGGGTCTGCAGACGACCGGAAGCATAGAGGAATTTCTCTCCCATATCTTCCATGCCTTTCTCGGCTAAAGTCTCCTTGAATATTTCCAAGTTTTTGGCCTTCAGTACACCTGTATATTTCTCTATTTCCTTGAAGTTAGGATAGACGCACCACTGCCCGATTTCGTGACTGACAGTCGGCATATTAGTTCGGATCTTGTCTACAAAATCATAATCCGTCCGGGGAGCTTCCCTGTTGATAATACTGTTGATACCGGCGCCCCAAGCCTGTATACGTGGATTGGGGGTGTTCCAGTAGTCGGCATTTTCCACATACGGCCATCCGGCAGCGCTGGAATAAACACGGCGAGGATCTTCCCTCTTCCAATGATCGACCAGACCGGAAAGATAGCGTACCTGGTCTGCCCCACCGGGTTCATTACCGTAGACCATCATACAGAAAGAAGGATGGTTGCCGTATTCTTCAAGGATGCGGTCGCTCTCCTCCTTCAACCACTGATCCTGCGGTTTGCCACTACCGACTTCCGCCCATCCGCCGCATTCTACTTGCAGGTAAATTCCCATACTATCGGCCACATGAAAAGCGGCTTCCGGAGGACACCAGGAATGGAAACGGACATGATTCAAACCATATTCTTTACAAGTACGGTAGATCTTCGCCCAATAATCATTTTGCATGGCGGGATACCCTGTCAGCGGAAATATACAGCATTCGAGCGTACCACGTAGGAAAATGGGCTGCCCGTTGACCTCGAAACGTGTACCGTTTGCCTTGAACTCACGGAAACCGAAATCGTAAGTCTTTCTGTCAACTCCATCCGGTGACTGCAACAAGACATTCATCCTGTAGACATTTGGGGTATGCTCTGACCAGGTTTTTAAGTCTTGTCCCATATCCATAGTCGCTTCGATATAACTATCCGAGTCCTTTGCATCGATTTCCACCTGGACAGATTCACCGACCGGATCTCCTGAAGCAGTTTCCGCCTGCAAGGAAAGAGTCAAGTTATCTTTTCCGGCATTTCCCGCCAGCCGTATTTTTAATTTAGCCTGCCTTTTCTCTATATCCGGATAGATTTGGACGGATTCGATATACCGGGAAGGTTTTGCCGACAGCTTGATATCCCCGATAATGCCGTTCCAGTTACTTTGCGTATGGTCGGAGACACTATGTGCATTTATTCCGACATCTACATAAAGGCGGTTATCCACACGCAATGTAATTGTATGCTCTCCAGCTTGCAGGCCATCCAGGACAAAACGGTTAGGGGTCTGAAGGGAATTCTGTTCACCGGTTTTCTTACCGTCCACATAGAGTGTCGTCGCCCAATGTGTCCGCTCCAAATAGAGGATAACCGGTCGGTTCTCCCAACCGGAGGGGATATTCACCTTCTTCCGATACCAGGCTACACCTACATAATGCTTGTCCGGATTTAACCAGAAAGGAACTTTGATATTACCCGGTTGCCGATATTTGGCATATTCGGGAGCATTATACCAGGAACTATCAACTACCTGTCCGGTCCACCGGGTATCCAGGCTGACATCTTCGCCTTTCCCTTGTTCTTGTAATGAACCCGGCAAACGGACAACGTCTCTCAAGTCTTTATTCTGCCACTCCTGCCCTATTCCGGCATCTGCCGGATCCAAAGCAAATTGCCACTCACCAGCCAAAGACAGTTCGGAAGAAGTCTCTTTACAGGAAAGAAAGAATACCAGGCTTATCAAAGCCCAAAATAAAAAGAAGTTCACCTGCTTCATAATCCTATCAGTTTAAGTAATTCATATTTCTGTACATCGACTTGTTTCGTTATATTAGGTTCCCGACCATTTGCAAATGTATCTGTACTCCCTGGTGATTATTATCCATTCCGGCAGCAATATGGAAATAACGTTCTGCCTTGTCGAGGTTGCCGAGTCCGAGATGTCCCAATCCCATCAAGTAGTTGCAATGGATGCGGTTCTTCTTGTCCATGTCGTCTTCCCAAATCTGGAGATCGGGAAGTGAAACGGCGAAATAGTCCATCTTGAAGGTGTCGAACAAATGTTTCTCTCCAAAGTCGATCAGCCGGTTAAAACGCCCGCGGGCTTCATCTTCACGTCCCAACTTACGGAGAGCCAGTCCCTGATAGAAGATCTTATCCGGTTTCTGGTCATTGTAGTACATGGCGGCTGCTGGTTGACTATTCCCAATACTGGCAGCCAGGAACAGTTCACGTGCTTCAGTTTCACGCTCCAACGCTTGTAAAGCGCAAGCTTTATAGTAATTGAAATCGTTCTCCTGGGCGCCATAGAGTTTTCCTTCGCCTAAGTTATGGGGATAGATGAAGCATTCTTCAATCAAGTCCAATGCTTTTTCATTCTCTCCGGCTTTCAGGTAGGTTTTTACCAACTCGACGCGTGCCAACTGATACTGTGCCGGGACTTTCCCCTCTCCCCCTTCCCAGGGATGAAAACGGCGGGCATCGATCATGCGGATCGCTTCTTCGTAACGTCCTGACTGGTTCAATAAGGTGACATATTCCAGATAAAGGTCATCTCGGGAAAAGGCAACCTCCCGATATTTCTCCAAAAAAGCCAGACGATCGGCATGGGAACGGTTCAGACGCTTATACAGTTGGTCAAGCTCCATCAGAATACGGGCATCCTGTATATCCAATTTAAACGCCTTTTCGAGCAGAGCCACTGCTTCCTGCTGTTTATTCAGTTTGTTGAAATAGGCCAGTGACAAATTACGGAGAACCGTCGGAAACGTATCGTCCTGTTCGACCGACTTCTCCCATTCAGCTATCGCTTCAGGGTACTGCCGCTTGTCGTACCACAGGTTACCTAAATAATAATGAGCTTTGGGTGCGACATCCGCAAACCGGATTACCGCCTGTAAAGCCGTGATCGCTTCGAGGGCATTCGGGAAACAACAGTCAGCCGGTTGATGCTCGGCAACGCAGATAGCCATTTCAGCCTCTTTCAGACGACCTAAGGATAACAGGAACCAGCTTTTATAATAATGCAGCAATGTGCGTTCCGAAACAACCCCTTCGAAAGCGGCTTCAACCACTTTCAAGGCTTCTTCGAAGCAGCCGGCAGAGGCATAGTCGAGCGATAATTCCTCGTAGTTATGCCCTTCCGAACGCATCCGTACAAGCAGGTCATCCAGGACAGCCTTCTCGCCTGTCAACAGATACTCTTCAAAACTACAGCCGAAGTTGAAACGGTCGATCGCGAGAGATTCCCGGATCAAGGCCAACGCCTCGTCCACACGTCCGAGATGGCGGAGAACGATAGCCTTCAAATGGCGACCGCGCAAATTATGCCAGTTACGGAGCAGGGATTTATCGATTTCATACAAAGCATCCTCCCAATTACCTTTCGAAGCGGACAACTGGGCCAGTGAATAATATCCGGCATCCTGCCAGGCTGCATTCCAACAGGCTTTATAGAAACAGTCGTAGGCCTCATCGGTCTTGCCCTGGTATTTAAGCGACAACCCGAGATTATACAAAGGCTCGCCGTCATACGGGTTCGGGTTCTTTTCCGTCAACGTCTTGACAGCACGACGCAAATAAGGTTCGGCTTTTGCAAACTGCCCCTTGCGGATCAGCCACAATCCCATTGCGTTATTGTTGCGGACATCATCCGGATCACGGCTGAGCGCCTCTTCATAATAGTCGGTTGCGGAATAGGTCGCATGACGATATTGTTCAAGATGCAAACCGGTTAGGTAAAGCTGTTCCGTCGTCCGGATATCCTTCGGATCAAGAGCGGCTTTTGCCGGTTCAGGCACTTCTTTTATCTCATTGGGTTCAGGTTCCCAAGATAGAAGGAGTTTTCCCTTCGAATTACAGATAGAAACACGGATATCGGTCAGAGTATCGACCGGAACCCACTCTTCGAGGATTGTTTCAGGTGTAATATCACAAATGATATCCAGGACTTGTTCCTCCCCTTTCGTTACCATGATATGCAAATCCTTCTGTGCCGAAGTAGCGAAGATTTTCAAGCGGGAAGCATTGCCTTCCGGTTCAATGTTCATCAACAGGTCGGAAGAAGCATTCTTCACCACTCCCAATTCCCGGTATGGCATAAAATACTGGGTGAAAGTCTTTTCTTCATACGGTTGCAACCAGGAGAAATCTGGTTGGTTATCGGTGTAGACTCCCGTCATCAACTCGATATAAGGGCCGTCCGCATCCGTCAGGTTACGATCCCAAGCCTGCCCGAAATCGCCGTTTCCCCAAGTCCATTGCTTTTTGCCCGGAGAGACATGGTGGTCGGCTACGTGCAGGACACCGGCACGGGTATCGTTTTCATAGCCGCCGACAAAATCATATTTGGAACGGATTGCCATATAGGATGTCGGCACGGGAATATTCTTATAGCGGGAGATATCGACTCCTGCCGAATAGTCCATCTTGTAATAGGTTCCGGTAGCGATCGGGTAGCGCGAGACATCCCGCTTTCCATGATCGAACACGGCGTTCACATCACCGGGGAAGACAGACTGATACTGCTCGTTCACGGCAACCGCCGGATTCGCCCACCAAAGAAAAGTCTGCGGAACAGGAGTCGGATTGTACACCTTACCCTGTATTTCCAAAACAGCACGTCCCGGACGTAACGTGAACCCAGCCATTCCTTTCTGGTGGAACATACGTTCTCTTTCGCTGACCCAAACAACCACACTGCCGTCCGGCTTTTTCTCGATCGAGTAATCTACCGGAAGGAACGTACTCGGACGGTGGTGCTGCGGCCAGTTGAACTCGATACCACCGGAAATCCAAGGGCCTGTCAGTCCGACCAGAGCAGGTTTGATCACATGGTTGTAATAGATGAAATGACGCTGCTTGATCTTGTCGTACGCCATCTGTACCCGTCCACCCAATTCCGGCAGGATCATCACCTTTATATATTCATTTTCCAGATACACGGCATGATAGGACTTATCCTCACAAGTATCTTCGATCTTCTCAATTACAGGATATGGGTACACGACCCCGCTGCTTCCCTGGTATACGCGTTTTTCCAGGAACATCGGATTCTTTTCTGGTTTTCCGATGCCGTATGTAGGAAGAAGGATATCTTCCTCCCAAACTTTTACACTTTCTGCCATATTCTTAATTTATTTCGTTAATTCTTTTTCCAGTTCTTCCAATGTCTTACCCTTGGTTTCAGGGAGATTAGCCCGTATAAAGAGGAAACCGGCCAGACAAATCCCGCCATACAGCCAGAACGTACCCGAAGCGCCGACCGCTTCATTCAGGATCGGGAAGGTATAAGTAAGCAAGAAACAAGCCACCCAAAGGAAGAAGGTGGAAAGTGCCATTGCCATCCCACGTATACGGACGGGGAAGATTTCAGAAAGTACCACCCAGACCACCGGCGCCAGAGACATCGCATAACAGGCAATCGCCAAAACGACCAAGAGCAACATCGGCCAGCCGTTTACTCCTAAAAAATAGCAGGTTCCTAAAATAAAGTAGATCACCGCCAGCCCGGCCGAACCGACAAACATCAGCGTGCGCCGCCCCCATTTATCTACCGTATAGATGGCGACAAACGTAAAGATCACGTTCGTCACACCCGTCACCACGATATTCATCAGGACATCGGACACGGCATAGCCGGCAGCCGAAAAGATTTCCTGCGCATAATTGAAGATCACATTAATCCCGCACCATTGCTGAAAAACAGCCAGTACGATCCCGATCACCAATACCATCCTCACGCCGGGCTGCAACAGAGCGCCCCAATTGGCCTTTTCTTTCTTGTCTTCGTTCAACTGTTTCAATTCGGAGAGCGTCTGTCCGGCATACTCCGCCCCGCCAACACGTACGAGGATCTTACCGGCCTCGTCAGATCGTCCGGCCGTAGCCAGCCAGCGGGGACTTTCGGGAATCACAAAGGAGAGGACAAAGAACAATCCTGCCGGAACTAGCTCGGCCCAAAACATCCAACGCCAAGCCCATTCGATACTTTCCACACTCAGCGTCTCGCTGCCGGCTGTAAAATATTCACCGATCTGCCAGTTCGCCAACTGGGCCATCAAAATACCTAACACGATCGTCAGCTGGTTGAGTGAAACAAACTTGCCACGGACGGATGCAGGAGAAACTTCTGCTATATAAACCGGAGAGACATTCGATGCAATACCGATACCGAATCCCCCGATAATGCGGTAGACGACAAACCAGAAAAAACTGTCGACCACTCCGGTCCCGATAGCTGAAGCGACAAAAAGGAAAGAGGCCGCGATCAGCATTTTCTTACGCCCGTAGCGATCGCTCCAAGCACCCGAAAGCAAAGCTCCCACGAGGCACCCGACAAGCGCACTGCTCATTGCCCAACCGCGAAGGGCCGCCGAACCTTCCAGGTTGAAAAAGGGTTCATAAAATATCTTGGCTCCTCCGATCACCACCCAGTCGTAACCGAACAGTAATCCGCCCATTGCCGAAACGAGGCAAATCAGTAGTAAATAGGTTGTCGTTTGCTTCATGATAATTAGTAATTAAGTTATCTGCCGTAAATGAATGATTAAGATACAGGTACAAAGTAAATACCTTTTGCGAGAAGAATAAATAGATAAAAAATTTATATAGATGGACAATCTTCCGATTTTAATTGTAAGTTTGTATCATTCCTAAATCAACATATTATGATCAGAAGAAAAGACGGTTTCAGCGGAGAACGGGCGCTTGTCCTTCCACAACCAATCATCCATGAGATGGAAGAAGATCCTATTTCCTCCATTTTGCACATTACCGATATCGGATATTACCCGAAAGCGTGGCATCATTTTCGGGAGCGGCAGGAACCGATCACTCAGTTTGTTTTCATCTATTGCATAGAGGGATCGGGGTGGTACCGAACGGAAGGGCATGAATTTCAGGTGACTGCCAACCAATATTTCATCCTGCCGGCAGGAAAACCGCATGCTTACGGTGCCAACGAGGAGGACCCGTGGACAATCTACTGGATTCATTTTAAAGGAAAGCTGGCCTCCCATTTCGCCAAGCAATGTACACACCCGATAGAGATCAAACCGGGGATGCACTCCCGCATCAGTAACCGGATTGACATGTTCGAAGAGATACTTCGAACACTGGAAATGGGCTACAGCCATGAGAACTTGCTGTATGCCTGTTCCATCTTTTACCACTACCTCGGAACATTACGCTATTTGCAACAGTACCGGGACGCCGCCCGCCACGAACCTGAAAAGAACGATATCGTAACGGCCGCCATCCATTTCATGAAGGAAAACATCGAAAAGAAACTGACATTGCAGGAAATCGCCACCCACACGGGTTATTCTTCCTCCCACTTCTCTGTCCTGTTCAGCCAACGGACAGGCTATGCACCGCTGACTTACTTCAACCAGCTAAAAATACAGCAGGCTTGCCAGCTCTTAGACTTCACAGACATGAAAGTGAATCAGGTCTGCTATAAGATAGGCATCGAAGATACCTACTATTTTTCGCGCCTTTTCAGCAAGATCATGGGGATGCCGCCACGGGAATATAGGAAGATGAAGAAAGGATAACTACTCCGTCATATAGCGGAACGTATATTCTCCGTTATACGACCAAACTTGCCGGCCGTCCGGGACAGAGACTTTTCCCTGTTTGCCCCCGTCAGGAGAAACATCGACCGTAATGGTAAGATAGGTATATTCACCCTTCTCGTAATTATAGGTTTCCCCGTCATCGTCGTACAGGCGGAAAGTGCCGGGCTTGGAACCGTAATGGCGGATCTCGAGCGGTAGTTTCGTACCGTCCAGCTCAGTTACAGGCGGACAAAGCGGAACGATCCCACCGTCCTTCACATAAACAGGAATACGGTCGAGACCGGGAGAAACGGTAATGACTTCGCCCTCCCCTGCCAATTTACCGGTATAAAAATCATACCATCTGCCTTGCGGGAGGATGACCTTCCGTTCGGTTTCGCCGGCAAAGAGAGGAGCGATCAGCAGATTTTCACCGACCATAAACTGATCCTTCATTTCGCGTTTGACCGCCATAGCATACGGATTTTCAGTTCCGTCGAGCCTGCCCTTCTCGATCTGTTCATTGGCAGTATAGCCCGGTTCGAGGTTCATGGCACGCATGGGAGGTGTCCCCTCGAAAGCATAATCGGCAAATGCCGTATAAAGATACGGGATCAGCCGCATACGAAGCAGGGAGATTTCGTTTACCTGTTTCTCCACATCAGGGAAAGACCACGGCTTCGTCCCGTCCGCCCAAGCATCCAGCATGGCGATCGGAGAGAAACAAACAGTCTGCATGCGACGCAACCATTCTTCGGAAGTTTTGGAGGCACGAACTTCAGGCGTCCACAACACACCGATGAACGAGCTGTTGATCAACGCCGTGATAAAGTCACGATGATTATAATAATCGTTATAGATAACATACGGGAAGGAGGAAGTACCGGCATTTCCGGCACGAACAAGCCCGTAGGTACGCAGGTTTTTCTCGCGATACAGATCTGTTGTCATGCGTTGCATCAAGGATCCGTAGAGCTGTCGCATCTGTTCAGCCGGCGTACCGGAAGGAAAAGTTGCGACATCTGGCCACAGCCAGTTGTCATAGCCATCATTCTCATCCATCTTATACCCGCTGATTCCCAAGTCCAACTGGTGTTTTTTGAAATGATCCAGCATGATCCGGCGTGCCTCAGGCATCCGGTAATCCGGAACCAGACCGTTCCATTCCGTATGGGAAGCCGTGTAAGGTTCAATGGCATCCCGTATTTCACATTCCGGAGAGACACCGGGATTAAACCAGAGGTTTGTACGAATATGTTTCTGCAAAAGGTCGTTCACAAACTTTTCGGGTTCGGGGAAGCGGGTGGCATCCCATTCATAGGTACAAGGATAGGCACGGCTCATCCACCCCGGTTCCAAGCCGATCACGGTAAGCGGGAAACCCCGTTTCCGGAACTCGGCTATCTCGTCCTGCACCTGCCGGTCGGTGAAAAGGGTCGGGACACGATGCCAGAAACCCAGTCCCCATTTCGGAGGTAGCACACCTCCTCCGTTGAAGAGATTGAAACGGCGTACAACATCCTGCATATCCTGTCCGGCAAACAAAACCACCTCGACACCTTCGGCAGGAACCAAAAATTCAAGGTTATCGGAATAGGGCTGCGCACTCCAGCCGGGATCGGTATTGCGGTCCTGCACCGCTGGCGGATTCTGGCTATCCTTACGGACACCGGTTCCGACATACGCTTTGATATAACGGGCAGAGTTGATGAAAGCCCCATAGCCTTTGCTGGAGACGAAGAAAGGAACCGGCGCATGGGTTCGTCCGTTATCCTTGCCTCCATAATGGTCGACATGCAGTTCAAGGATCCGCCCGCGCTGTTCGACCGTTTTGAAGTTCAGGCCGAGACCGAAAATCTTTTCCCCCTTGTCAAGCGGGAAACGGATATAGGTCTTGCCGTCCACCTCCTCGAAACGGATCTCATTACGGTTGACGGGCAGCTCGGCTTTCGGCATCGCATTGATAGCATTCCACTTCGGATGCAGGTCGAGTTCACTCAGCAGATTCAACTTTTCAGGTTTACCGACAGATATTTGCCACACTCCGGAAGCAGGTTCTTTCCATTCAACTCCGGTCTTACCATCGGGGACCTCCGCGCAGGCGGCAAGAGACAATAACGCAACAACGGCGCAATTGCAAAAATGTGTCATTATTTTCACCTTCATGATCATTACGAATCAATATATGGGGCAAAGGAAAGCCTTTTCATCTAAAAAGAAAATAGATAAAATGCCTATAAATATGGATGATCTTCCGATTTTACCAGCATTCCTGTCTCTTACCAGTAATATTTATCCATAATCTCCTTCATCCGAGGTGTTGCAGTATCTGTATCACCAACCTCGCGGCGGAGTTTCAACAGTTCGCGTTTCATCTTCTCGATTTCACCGGCATAGGCTGGGGAACCATAGACATTATGGTCTTCGTGCGGATCGGCGAGCAGGTCATAAAACTCCCACGACGGCGTGACCGGTGTCTTTTCCGAACCCGTAGCATTCAGCGGATCGCCATAGAGGAACATCAGTTTATAACGATGGTTTCGGATCCCCATATGGGCCGGACGTATTTTGTGATGTGTCCAGTAGCGATAATACATGGACTGTCGCCAGTCGCGCGGAGTCTCGCCTCTCAGGTTGTCACGGAAGCTGCGACCTTCACTGCACGAAGGGGCGTTCACTCCGGCATAGTCAGCCAACGTGGCGGCAAAGTCAGTGTTGAGGATGATATCGGCGTTACGCGTCCCGGCAGGAATTTCCTTCGGGTAACGGATGACAAAAGGCATGCGCAACGGTTCCTCGAACATCATACGCTTATCGAACATGCCGTGCTCACCAAGGAAATAGCCCTGATCGGAAACATACACCACTATTGTGTTCTTCGACAGCCCTTCTTCATCGAGGAAACGCAGCAGACGGCCGATATTGTCGTCGATGGCCGCTCCGCAACGCAGGTAGTCGCGAATCAATTTCTGATAGATTTTCCGGCGTGCATCTTCCTTGTTCATTCCTTCTATGGAGAAAGGCAGTTCCGGATACTTACACCACCACGAGTCTGGGTCTTTCGATGCGATGCCCCAACGGCGTGCCATGTCCTCCAACGGTTGTCCGGGGAAGGTACGCCCGGATTCTTCCGGCCCGAACTCCATCATGTTGGCCGGTTCGGGGAATGTAACCCCGTCATAGATATGTTTCAGCCGTTCGGGAAAATCCCACGGTTCGTGCGTTGCCTTGAAATGGCAACACATCATGAAGGGCTGATCCTTATCCCGCGAACGGATCCACTGGATCGTCTTGTCAGTCACCAAGTCAGTCGAAAAACCTTTCTCCACCTTTCCACTCTTTCCCTGATCATCATCCACCCAGCCTTCAGCGGTCTTGAACAGCGGATCCCAATATTCTCCCTGGTCATGGAAAACAGAAAAGGTGTCGAATCCCGACGGCTGCGTTTTAAGATGCCACTTGCCGAAAAGAGCAGTTTGGTATCCTCCCTCTTGCATACGTTTCGCGATGTTGTCCAAAGCAGGATCAAGCCTGTCTTCGAGCGTGTAGACTCCGTTATGATGGCTGTAAGCGCCTGTCATAATCGCTGCACGGCTGGGTGCAGAGATCGAGTTCGTACAAAAGCAGTTGTCGAGCACACACCCTTCAGCAGCCAGGCGGCGGATATTCTCATTTTTCACATAATCACGCAGGATTCCCCCATATATACCCCACGCCTGCGAAGTATGGTCGTCGGAGAGGATAAAGAGGATGTTCGGGCGTTCACCAGCCGCTTCCGTTCTGTCGGCAGCCAGCATCGGAGAAACTGTCGCCAAAAGGCCGGCTCCGATGATAAGGTTGTTCAATGTCTTCATGGTACGTCTTTTGTTTTTCTTTCCTACAAAAGTAATGAATTAAATAATATATCAATAAGAGACATCTCCTAATCTGAAAAAAGTGCCGGGAAGGAGGCTTCATACCCTCCTCTCCGGCACTTTTTCAATATAACATAGCCAGGCAAACTTCCTTTGACAGCTTTCAGGTCAAGCCCAAAGCTGCCGCCTTCCTATTTCACCAACTTCAGTTCCTCAATCAGTCGCGGGCATTTTCCCCATTTGTCGATCATGTACAGCACGTAGCGGATATCCACGCTGATCGTGCGCTGCAAGTCCGGTTCGAAAGCAATGTCACCGCTCATCGCTTCCCAGTTACCATCGAAAGCGAGGCCGATCAAACGGGCATTCTTGTCGAATACCGGGCTGCCGGAGTTACCGCCTGTGATGTCGTTATTGGAAAGGAAGCAAAGCTGCAATTCGCCGTTTTTGTTGGCATACTGGCCGAAGTCTTTGCTGCGGATCAGGTCGAGGATTTCGGGTTGCACCCAGAACTCGTCGCTTTCTGGGTTTTCCTTTTCGAAGATACCCTTCTGGGTCGTATAGTAATCATACCAAGCAGCATCATACGGACGGTAGCCGCCGATGGAACCGTAGCTCACACGCATCGTAAAGTTGGCGTCCGAAGAAAGCGCCTTTTCCGGATACATCTCTTTCAAGCCGGCAAAATAGAGGCGTTCGCCCTTGGCAATATCGTAGTAAGAATCACCCGTGAGTTGCTGCAATTCGAAGAGGGATATCAGGACGGACAAGCTCAACTCGGCAGCCGGGTCCTTCTTCAGTTTCGCATATTTTTTCGGATCCTTCAGCATGGAAGCGATATTGTCGTAAGACAGGATAGCGGTCTTCTTGAATACATCGGCGGCATACTTTTCATAATCGCCTTTGTACTTCTTGTCCACCGTCTTGTAGATATCCGGAAGATTCTCTGCTGGGACCCGTTCCTTCACGATCTTCATCATGGCAGCCAGAACCTTCCGGTCGAGGCTTGCGTCATAATCCTTGAAGAAAGGCTTGATATTGTCTTCGAGGAAAATATCGATATCTTCCGGAGTAGAGCCCTTCACATCCACGCTTTGGATCATGCGGGCCAGTTTCACGATTTCGGCGCCGCTCAGGAATGCTTCGCCCAGGTAGGTGGATATCTTTTTATATTCGCTGGAAGAAGTATATCCTTTTTCCAACAGGTTCAAGACATCGCCATACACCTCTTTACGCTTTGCATCCTGTGCCACCCAGGAGGCAAAAGCAGCTTCTTCTTGCCGCTTGCGGTCGATTACTTTCAAGTTGGCAAGGCCTTTGTTCATACCGATCGAATTTTTCCAATAGTTGGAGCTGCCGGCATATTTGGAGGCATATTTGATACGCATTTCGTCGCTGGCAAGCATCGCGTCTTTCCAGATCGCCTGCTTGATGCCACGCACTTCGATACGCGGTTTGTTACTATCCTCGATACGCTGTTGCACGCCCCATGAACACAGGTAACGATCCGTGCTGCCGGGGAAACCGATCGTCATCGCATAATCCTTGTCTTGGTAACCTTGCAACGAGACTTCTGCCACATATTTCGGCTGGTAAGGCTTGTTGTCCTTGCTGTAGGCAGCCGGCTTGTTGTCGGCTCCGGCATATACGCGGAACACGGAGAAGTCGCCCGTATGGCGCGGCCACATCCAGTTGTCCGTATCGCCACCGAATTTACCGACTGAGCTGGGCGGAGCGAATACCATGCGGATATCATTGAAAACATCGTAGACGATCAGGAAATACTTGTTATTATTGTAGAAAGGCACAACGTCGGCAGCCAGAAACTCCGTGTTCCCGACAGAATCGGCCATCGCCTGCCCGATCGAGTCGGCAGCAGCCAGACGCAGATGCTCTTCCTCGATCGAGGCTATCTGTGAATTGATGCGCTCGCTCACATCCACTGTCTCCCGCAAGTAACGGACCGTCAGGCCCGGAACCGGCAACTCTTCTTCCTTACTTTGAGACACGAAACCGTCTTTCAGGTAATCATGTTCCACACTGCTCAACTGCTGGATCGAACCGAAACCACAATGGTGGTTGGTGAAAACCAATCCCTCATTCGAAACGGTAATGCCCGTACATCCTCCTCCGAAGATCACGACGGCATTGGCAACACAAGGGTCGGTTTCACTGTACAACTGTTCGTAAGAGGGAGTAAATCCCAACTCCTTCATCCTTGCCAGGTTTTGTTTATTCAACTCTTTCAGTACCCACATGCCCTCATCGGCAAACACTTGGCCTGAAGCAACGAGAAGCAGTAACACTGCCCACAACTTCTTCATAAAATTCATTCTTTGTTCGTTATTCATGCGAATCAGCAGTTGAAAACATCTTCAGATTCTTGATTTAAAAGTTTGTAATTCAGTTAATTATCTCATTATTTTATTTTGTAATCTCCTTGAAAATCAGTAAATTAGAAGAATAAAACCACTCATTTTTCTAATTATGATTCCCAAGGAGAAAAAGTTAATACTAATAGGTTTGTATATGTATATCTGTGATGTCCATAAGTCTTCTCTGCGTTTCCACTGCCAGAGATTCAGTAACAATTCCAATCCTGAGTTTACGGATGAGGAGGTTCTTACCATCTATCTGTTCTGCGGGTACTGCCAGAGATACTTCAACATCAAGGAGATACATACCTTCGCTAAGGAGTATCTGTCATCATGGTTTCCAAAATTGCCGTCTTATCAAACGTTTTGCGTACGCCTAAATATGCTTTCAGAAACATTTAAGGTGCTGGTGGAAACCATGATACAATCATTCAAGCCCAAGGATTGCGACTCCATTATATCCATTGTCGATTCTATGCCGATAGTGACCTGTAAAGGGAAAAACCGAGAGGGGAAAGTAGCTACGGAGATAACATCAAAAGGGTATTGCTCCACTAAGAACATGTACTACTATGGCATGAAACTGCATATGGTAGGACAGCGTAGGGAGGGAACCTTACCTTTTCCGGAAATGATAACTCTGACACCGGCTTCGGACAACGACCTGACCGTATTCAAAAGCGAATGCGTGCCATACCTATCCGGAAAGACGGTGCTTGCAGACAAGATTTACAGCGATTTCTCTTTCTTTAATGAGAACAATCCGGTTAAAGTGCTTACTCCGCATAAAGAGATTAAAGGGGAACCGGAAGTTCTCAAACAGAGGGAGAAAGCTGCAAGAGACCTTTTCTCGCAAGCCGTTTCTAAAGTCAGACAACCTATCGAATCCTTTTTCAACTGGCTGAATGAAAAAACAGAAATTCAAAGAGCATCTAAAGTAAGAGCTACCAAAGGGCTGTTGGTACATACCTTTGGAAAGTTGGCTATTGCTCTACTTACATTTGTTAATTTTTAATTTTTGAATCAGAAAGCCAACTGCTGATTCGCATTATTCAATAATTAATTTGATTTTCTTTTGTTCTACACGTGCGGCAAGCCATTTCTTGATCTTTTCCTGTTCTGCCCCATCTACTTTTTCTTTACTTTTCAGATAAACCAACAGGACTGTATCGGGTTTAATGCTATCCATATCCATCAGATAGGTATGCGCACAAGAGACTTCTTTGACATAAGGGAAAAGAACTTTCATTTCCGGCATCAGCTCGGACGTAAGATGATTGTAGCTGTGATATTTGTTCAAGTCGCGTTTCAGCGAATCGATCTGTACGGACTGCGCCCGGAGAACTTCTTCGCTATTTTTATACAAGTCCTGCATCAGCAGGCTTTTCAACTCGTTGATGTCTGTGGTTTCCTGTCCGAATCCCTGCTGTACGACAAGGTCTACGTTTTTCAGGCCGTATTTCGGCATCTTGGCACGAGCATTCGCAATCATCGTCTCCGGCACAATCTCACCGATCAGGACAACTTTCACCTCTCTCTTGTCGCTGGTGTCGGTCACCGTCTTGTTCAATATCTGCGTGTTCGGAAAACTCAGTTCATCCGCGATGAACGTCCGCACCCGGTCGTTGAAATAACTGGTCCGGATCAGGTTGTAGCTCAAAAAAAGACTCGGAACGATGGTAAAGAAGACAATCACCCCGACATATCGTGTCACTATCTTCTCGCGTTGCTTGTCCAAAAAAACTTTCTTCGGATATTTCAGCAAGCGGACCACCATATAGGTAGCCAGGCTGATAAACACCGTATTGATAAAATAAAGATAGAAAGCACCGAAGAAATAATACAGATTACCACTCGCCAATCCGAATCCGGCCGTACAAAGCGGTGGCATCAAAGCCGTAGCGATCGCTACGCCGGGAATCACATTTCCTTTGCTCTTGGTCGAACTGGCCACGATCCCTGCCAGACCGCCAAAGAAAGCGATCAGCACATCGTAGACGGTAGGCTGCGTACGGGCCAACAACTCGCTCTGCGCCTCACTGATCGGAGAGATCAGAAAAAAGAGCGTCGAAGTGATGACACTGAACACCGTCGCCGTAGCGAAATTGCGGAAAGAACGCTTGATCAGGTCAAAATCGGAAATTCCCAACCCAAGGCCGAACCCCATAATAGGCCCCATCAGAGGAGAGATCAACATCGCACCGATAATCACCGCCGTCGAGTTCGTATTCAAACCCAACGAAGCAACGAAAGTCGCAAAGATCAGAACCCAGAGGTTCGTACCCTTAAACTCTACGCCTTTCTTGATAGACTCGATTGTTTCGAGTTCATCCTCTTTTTCCTGGCGGACACCGAAATTACGGACAAAAAAGTCCCTAATTTGCTTGTGCAGTAATCCTTTTTCCATCCTATAAAAATCAATGTTTGTATGCGAACATCCCATTAAAGTCCCCTATAATGGACGACACTCTCTGACAACCGTTTTATCATATCGCCTAAATCGCACAAAGATAGAAATAGTATCTCTAAATAAAAAATAAGAGCTGTGAACATAAAATAAGCGGATCAAATCTCACGATAATTATTGATTTTCAATTAACTTTGCAAAACACACAGGAGCATAAACAACAACAAACATTCTCAATTAATACCTACAAATAGCCGACGGGGTCAAATATTCTTAGATGTAAACCTTTTCCCGATATAAGGCAATTCGCTTAACGGAAGATCGCGTTTGATGATGATTGCCAGGAAAATCAGAAGCAGAACCGTGCGATAGCCCAAGCGGAGTATCTCCGAATCGATCCGGGGCAACATCCCGGCGACATAGAATAAAGCCACTAATATGCCGTAAATAACGGCTGATTTTATATCATATTGAATCGGAAACTTCTTCTGCCCGATCACATAAGAAAGGATCATCATCAGCAAGTTACTGGCAAAAGAAGCCCACGCACAAGCCATATACCCGTAAACCGGTGCCAGCAGCACGATCATCAGCACCGTCACCACACAACCGATCGTCGAAAAGTAAGCTCCCCACTGCGTCTGGTCGATCAGCTTATACCAGAACGACAGGTTGAAATAGATCCCGAAGAACAGTTCACCCAACATCACGATCGGCACGACACGCAATCCGGGATAATATTCCACCGGTACGATATACTTCAATATATCCAGGTAAAACATCACCCCTAAAAAGATCATCAGGGAAAAGATAATAAAAAACTTCATCGCCTCCGAATAAGCCCGCGTATTATTGTCGCTCTTATTCTTGGCAAAAATAAACGGCTCGTAGGCATACCGGAACGCCTGGATAAACATCACCATCACAACAGCCACCTTGAAACAGGCGCCATAAATTCCTAACTGGGTATTCGCATAGTCTTTGTCTGCAAACAGGAAAGGAAACAGAATCTTATCCGCCGTCTGGTTGAAGATACCGGCAATCCCTAAAATCAGGATCGGGAACGAGTATTTCAACATCTGTTTCAACAACACGAAACTGGCTTTCTCGCGCAATCCGGGTATCATATCCGGCACTAAAAGCAAGAATGTCACCACCGAAGTAGCCACATTGCTGACAAAAATATATTCCACCTGATAGCCGGGCACATAAAACCAACTGATCAATCCCGGAACATGTTCATACAGCCACGGGCAAACTATCAGGAAGAATATCACCAATATAATATTCAGGAATATGTTCAACAGCTTGATCACTGCAAAACGAACCGCCTTCCCCTGATACCGGAGGAAAGCAAACGGAATGCAACAGAAAGCATCCACCGCCACGATCCCCGCCATCATCCCGATATATTCAGGGTGCGTACCATATCCTAAGAAGTTGCTGATCGGAGTCAGCGCACTGAACACAAACACCATAAACAGGACGGATGTGAACGCCAGACTGAACAATGTCGTCGCGTATACCCTCATCGGGAGCTTGATCTCTTTCTTGTTCATAAACCGGAAAAAGCCGGTCTCCATCCCATACGTCAAGATCACCATCAACAAAGCTGTCCAGGCATACAGATTCGTCACAATCCCGAAATCGCTCTCGGTAGCCAGCACACGCGTATACATCGGCACCAACATCCAGTTCAGGAACTTCCCGACAATGCTGCTGACGCCATAAATTGCGGTCTCTCCTGCGAGCCGCTTCATTCCTCCTGCCATAACTTAAAAACAATTGACAATTAAAATAATGAGCTTTGTATTCCGTCGGGACGAAGCCGTCCCAAATGGGCATAAGCCAACTCCGTCACCTCGCGACCACGGGGCGTACGTTTGATAAAGCCTTCTTTGATAAGGAAAGGCTCGTAAACTTCTTCCAGTGTTCCAGGGTCTTCTCCCAGAGCAGTCGCGATAGTTGTCAGTCCTACCGGTCCGCCATTAAACTTGTCGATGATAGTCGTCAGTAACTTATTGTCGATCTGGTCCAAGCCGTAGCGGTCAATGTTCAGTGCCTCCAAAGCATAACAGGAAATCGCCTTATCGATCTCCCCGGACCCTTTCACCTGTGCGAAATCACGCACACGACGCAGCAACGCATTCGCTATACGGGGCGTACCACGGCTACGGGAGGCTATCTCACGTGCCGCGCTCAGTTCGCATTTCACATTCAGAATATCGGCACTGCGAAGTACAATCTTCGTCAGCGTCTCCATCTCATAATATTCGAGGTGCATATTAATCCCGAAACGTGCCCTAAGAGGACTTGTCAGCAAACCGCTGCGAGTCGTCGCCCCCACCAGTGTAAAGGGAGCTAAGTCGATCTGGATGGAACGAGCGCTCGGCCCTTTATCGATCATGATATCGATCCGGTAATCTTCCATCGCCGAATACAGATATTCTTCCACAATCGGGCTCAACCGGTGGATCTCATCGATAAAAAGGACATCATTCTTCTCCAGCGAAGTCAACACTCCCGCCAGATCGCCCGGTTTATCCAGCACCGGCCCAGAAGTCACCTTGAAGCCGACTCCCAATTCATTCGCTATAATATTGGATAAGGTGGTCTTTCCCAATCCGGGAGGCCCGTGCAGCAATACATGGTCGAGCGCTTCCTTGCGCATCCGGGCTGCCATTACGAAAATCTTCAGGTTCTCAACCACTTTGGCCTGTCCGCTGAAATCCCGAAACGAAAGCGGACGAAGCGCATTCTCATACTCCCGCTCGCTCTCCGGAACCCGTGCATCCCTTATATCAAATTCATCTTCCATACTCTTATTTACTTTGACAGGCAAAGATAATAAGAATTATCAGGTTCTGAACCGGCGTCAGTTTTTTACACAAAGACTTCTATAACAAAATAATAATCAAAACCGGTCAATTTGCTCTATCTCCTCTACATCCAAACCGGTCATATCGGAAATATCAGAAACGGACATACCTTTAATTTTCATCTTTCGGGCAATTTCCACAGATCTGACATGCTCTCCTTCAGCCCGGCCTTCAACACGACCTTCAACACGACCTTCAGCACGACCTTCAGCACGGCCTTCGGCCAAACCCTCCACCCGGCCTTCAGCATGACCTTCTACTCGACCCTCCGCACGTTCCGTTAAAATATTATCACGCAATATCACGACATTATCCAAATGCCGGTAATAAGCTTTCAGCTCGTCTTTACTCAGACGGTCCAACTTCAAACGTTCGCGTGCTTCGGGTAAACCAGGAGCATTCGCTTCTTCCGGAATCTCGCCCGTATTCAGGAAATATATCCACTGTTCCAACGGGATTTTCGACCAGCGGTTGAAATCGTTCACACGCAATATATAATATTCAGGATACAGGTTGCTAACTTCGGATACCTTGAAGGTCTGTTGCTGAAACGGTGACAGTCGAAGAAGCTCATTATTATGGATACCCCGAAATTCAGTTTTGCCATGATAGACTATATCCGTGCCGCTACCTAACGAGAAATAAACGATATTGATGCTATAGACCTTACGGATAGACTCGTACCCTTGACCTCGGTTGAGGTATTCGGTCACCAGTTTGGACACACCGAACAACATCCGCTGGAAATAGGCATACTCATTGTTGTTCTGTATCTCGAACAAGATCAAACGACCTTTCGAATCTTCTCCCAATATATCCACCCGGTTATATTTATCATACTCGCTTTCCTGATTGCTTTCGCTCTCCAACAGCGTCTTGATCGTGATCTCTTCACCCAATAGCGTAGTGATCAAACCTTCCAATACTGCAAAGTTTCCTTTGTCACGCAACAGGCGCTTCATCGCCCAGTCAAAACGAATATAACTCGACATAACTGACTCCTTTCTTATTTCTACAAAGAAAAGAATTTATTTATACTCTCACAATTATATAAGGCTGATTTTTCCAGCTTTATCTAAAATCCTTTTTTATCCGTCAAGGCAAATTCTTCCAACTCTCTTTTATTGGTTTGACTTTGTTGATATGACTGGAAAAATGGGGGAAAAAACCTATTCTGCGGCAATGTTTTTTATAGTATATCAGAGGACAAATTTATATCCTACGGACAATCCTAATACAGCAAATTTGTCTGTCACACAATTTTGAAAATAACTGAGACTAAAGCTAATTCGTGAAATATCAAGCCCTATCTTGCTGGCAACACCGACTTGCCCGACAGAAGCGATTCCCAAATATGGTCCGACATTGATATTCATTTTCACTTTATTGTTTATAGGCAAACGGTATTGCATATAAACAGGCAGATTGACTCCAATCCTCCAATCATCATAAGAACACGTTGATTCGGGATTGGAATAAAGCATCAGACCTGTTTGAAAATAAAAATTATTTTTCAGCGGGAAACCGATATCAGCACCGGTCTGCAAACCCCACTTATTTGAATATATAATTCCGGAATAAGGTTGTAATTCAATCCCTTTCACACTAAAAGAGAATATAAGTAACAATAGTGAGATAATTATTTTTGCCATAAAACTTATTTTTTAGAATATAACTTACTTTTTATTGAAGAAATCATTTGAATATCGGGACAAAGATGGAAACTTGCATGTCGCGAGTCCGACCGTATTTCATATAAGGAACCCCTTTCATCACATTGCAAGTACCATGCTTGTATGTCAAAGCCAAATCGAAATATTTGAAAGCATAGGCTGCTTTGACAACAACCGGCACATCAAAGGCAGATTTGATTGTGTTCCCAATCATAATATCATCCTTAAAATGAAGAGTAGGCTCAACACCTGCGCCGACCTTCAATCCTCCTACCGGATTATAATTCAGAACTCCGTTCAATGCCATGTAATTCCTTGCAAACTTACTTTGGTAACCTTTAACAGGAGCCACTTTATTGCCAATCGAGGCTATTTCACCTCGTTTCTGCCCGTATAATAAGGCTGCGTCCACTGATAAACGGTGTTTCAATTCGATTTGAAACTGATATCCCACATGAAAAGATGGTTTCATATCCGGTATATTAAATCCGGCTTTGTCTTTAGACATTGCCTTATCCTTATACCAATCCATCGAGACGCCACCGATTATTCCACTTCTCACTTTCCCTATTTGCGCGGAAACTGAGAAACACACTAAACTCAATAATAAAAACATCACACTCTTTTTCATATCAACTCTCTTTTATTGGTTTGACTTTACTATATGACAGAAAAAATGAGAAACCCCCTATCCACGAATAAAAATTCTACTACTAACACACAAAAAAAACACTTTGGCCAAGTTGATAGCTGTAAACGATGCATTGAAATGAAAAGCCAACTTTCTAAAGTCTGTCCTTCCATCCCTTGTTGCAAGGAATAAACCTGACCATTTTCAAAAAAAATCGCACGTTGCATCATGCAATTATTGACAAAAATGCACAATGGAACATGCAATTCCGTATCTTTGTAGCAAAGAAAAAGCTTAAAAGATAGCAATGATGCAGAATTTATACAGAAACTTTCGTCTTCAATTAGAATTGGTATCTACTGATTTCATCCGCTTCCTGCACGATAAAATCGCCTGGGACAGTAGACTAATAGCTATTGTCGGCTCCAGAGGAGTAGGCAAAACGACGTTATTGCTCCAACACATCAAAAAGTACGAAAAGGCTGAAGATGTACTCTATATCACTGCCGATGACTTCTATTTCACCAATCATCGTCTTTTCGATTTAGCCTACCAGTTTTACACACAAGGCGGGAAAAAACTTTTTATTGATGAAATACATAAATACAAAGGATGGTCAACCGAGATAAAAAACATTTACGACCAGATACCCGGCCTCCATGTCGTTTACACAGGATCATCCATTCTGGATTTAGAAAAAGGAGGTGCAGACTTGAGTCGAAGGAAAGTGGAGTATCACCTGCCCGGTCTCTCTTTTAGAGAATACATCAATCTTACCCAAGGATGGCAATTGCCAGCCTATCCTTTATCCGAGATAGTAGCCGGAAAAGTACAATTTCCATACGAAAAGGAACGGCCTCTTAAACTTTTCAAAAACTATCTGCAAGCGGGCTATTATCCTTTTTTCACAGAAACGGAGTATCGCTTGCGGTTAAGTAATGTTGTGAAACTCATGATAGAAACCGACATTCCGCAATTTGCCGAAATGAATGTAGCATCAGCTTTTAAACTGAAAAAATTGCTTTATGTCCTTGCCCAAAGCGTACCATTCAAGCCTAATTACACCAAATTGGAACGAAACCTAGAAATCAGCCGGAACACATTGCCCACCTATCTGCTCTACTTGGAAAAAGCCGGACTCATCAACCTGCTTCGAGAAAAAGCGAATGGCATAAAAGTATTGGAAAAGATAGACAAAATCTATCTCAACAATACAGACATCGCCTACATGTTGTCCGACACAACTCCGGATATAGGCAATATTCGTGAAACCGTCTTTTTTACTTGGATGCGTGTAGGGCATTTCATCATCTCATCCCCTATCAGCGATTTTGAAATTGACGGACGCACTTTCGAAGTCGGCGGACGAAACAAAAAACGGGCACAGATAAAAAATGCAGTTGAAGGATATATAGTAAAAGACGACATGGAATATGCCTACCAAAACGAAATCCCTTTATGGATGTTCGGCTTCATTTACTAATGGGAAACGGGGGATAAAGTAACCTTTAACGGGAGTCCTTTATTGTCAACCGAAGCAATTTCTCTCCATTCTGCTCATATAATAAGTTGGAAAAATGGGGGGAAAACCCTATTAAAAGATTAGAATTTTATCATTTGCTCATAATATGATAACTAAATAAAAAGGAAGAAAACCAAAAGCCCTCCCTTTTTATTTCTTAGTTTATATCAAGTAAATCTTATTATTTCACAAAAACAAAATCAACTCTTTCAAAGTAAATTGGAACCAAAACGGATTGTTGATATGAACTTCCTACTGCAAATGGAACAATCATACTTACAGAAGAACTATCACCTACAAATTTCATTGCCCCCATATAACCTTCTCCTAACAAATATTGATCCAGGAACGGAGATTCGTTATAAGTAAATTCTATAGGCCAATTTGCCAAATCCTTATTATTGCGAAAACCATCAAAATTAATCATGCTATCTTTTCCCAGAATGCATCCTTCAGCAAATGACTGAATCTTTGTCCCAGAAACTGGACGATTCCCATTTCCAGAATCTATCACATGAAGATAAACACCATTCTCAAGTTTCACAAATTCATTCTTATGGAAAACTCCATTACCTGGATATTCTTTCAATACAATAACTTCATGATCATTTATGAAATTATTGATAATAGCCTGTTCCTCTTCCACACAATCCTGATATGTAACCTTTTCCTGTTCACAGGAAAAGAGAAACACAATACAACAAAAAACAATCAAAAAAAATATACTATTCTTTATCATAATCATTTCACTGCATTATCCTATAAAATCAAAATCATTAGTTTTTATTGTAGAACTTAAAATTTATAGAACTTCCATCAGCTCCTGTATTTATAGAACTAAACTCCCACCAACATTTACCGCTCTCTGGAACCAAGGAAAATTGCCAATCCTTAGAACCGTTACTTGAACCAAAACCTGATTCGAGCCAAGTTCTCCACCCTTCATTTGGCACAACAAATATATCACATCTACAACTGAAAGACCAAAGGTGAGCAGACTGAACATAATACCAACTTTCTATTAAATCTTTACCCTCAAAAAAACAATTTTGACCGACATCCATCCCGCCTAAATACTGACCTATTCGTGCAGATGTACTATCGATAATTGTTGTATCTTCTGAGAAAGGTATCAACATAGGTCTTTGTTCTGCATTAACAGGCATAGACTTTCGCTTACCAGATTTTAACAATGTCGGCACAACTACCGCTTCTTTATTAGGCAAATTCATTCTAATAAAAGATTCGGGGTCTGTTTCATTTTTAGCAATTACATCATTTACTACTGCTATTTCATTTTTAAATTGGTCAAGTGATTTTTTTTCTACACCTAAAGATAGAACTTTTTCATCGCTGATAGATAACTTATATCTATAATTTTCTATTATAAGATAATTTCCCAACACAGTATAATCACTTTCTAACCGACAACTTTCTACAGACTTAGTTACCGCCAAGTCTGTTGGCGAAAGTATATCTTCTTCATTAGAGCATGAAGATATAATTATTGACATAATAAACAATAGCGAAATTGAATTAATTAATCTTTTCATCTTGATTTAATCTTTAAATTGTTATTAATAATTTCATTTGTTACAAGCATGAGGAATTGTTCTATTCTTGGCTACCGTGCCAAAATCAATTGCTTATTTTATTCCCCCATAAACCAAATTCTCACCATCTGTCACCAACAACACATCTCCTTCCTTCACCTCCTCTTCCAAAGAAATGACAACCGAAGGCTTCGCCTCTACAGATTGTTTATACACTTCCTCTCCTTCTGAATTTGTTACAATCACTTCGACCGTTCCCAAATTAACGGAAAACTCCAACAATAAATCTTTGTTGTTGTCTTCAACCCATACCTGAATAGGTAGTTTAGGAATAATAGATTTAGGAGTAGTATTCCATTTTCCTTCCAGATTTATTCGTTTCTTGGCAAAGCAAGGAAACGAAAGTGTTGCTATTAATAGCACATACCCAATTTTTCTAAATGCATTCATAAAAATTTGTTGGGTGCAAACATAGAAGAAACCAGAAAATACAGCAAATCAGGATATGGACAGAATCTATTCTACTATGGACAAAATCATCTTACACAAAGATATATACACTGATAATTAGCAATATATTTTTGTGTAATTAATTTATATAGACAGCTACAAATCCTATTCAACGTTCTATTACAACCTATTAATCAGTCATTTACAAATAGAGACAATAAAAATTGTCCCTATTTTAATACAAATTCCAAACTTCTACCACCCTTTTTGAAGAATGGTCTCATTTATATCGCTTCCTTTTTGACCCGGACATAGTTTCTGCCGGGTACGACTTCGGAACTTGTTGGCTGAGTCGGAACTGACTCCTAAAAGAATAGCCTCTTCACTTAAACACAAATTAAGAAAACTAAGATAGCAAATCTTGGTTTCTGTTTTTGTCAGCCCCAACGTGTTTTCTTTCATGAAAACACAGGTGTTCGGGAAAAAGGAATCGATCAGATGAATCAGGCTTTTCCACTCCCTTTCGCTTAGTTTCTGTTCACTACCTGGCTCTACTTTCCGACATTGCTCTTTGAGTGTTTTAAATAAAGAAGACTGTCTCAATTTTTCAAATCTCAACATTATGATTTCTTTCTTATATTCACTCGTATCCTCATGTGCGGCAGCTTTTCTTTCCATCTCTGCCGTTAACTCTTGGAGACGGTCTTCCAATTCTGTTTTCTGTTTCTTATGACGACTTTTTTCTTCTTCTAAAAACTTTTTCCGCCGGTCTATTTCAAGAAGCCTCTTCTTATCTCGTATCTGATAGCCCACTACCAACAAAAGGCAAACGATCACAGCCAATGCAAACAATAACAGTTTCTCCTCAACAAGTTTTTTATTGTCTTGAACAACAGTCGTAACATCATGCCGCTTCTCAGCATCGATAATGTCTACTTGCTTTTGCTTATCATACAAAGAATCTTTCTTTTCCTGATATTGTTCCAAATAGGAAAGGGCTTTTTCCGTGTCACCGGCATCCTTTTCAATTAGATAACCTAGATAAAACCGATCCACCAAAGTATACGGATTCGCTGGCGCTCCTGTCACCTTTGCCAAATAACACCGGGCTGAATCAAGAATGTTTTCATCATAATAAAGACTACTTAAAGCCAAGTAAGTTGGAGCCTGATATATCGTATCCGAATTTAAACTTTTGATAAAATAACTCTTTGATTTCTCTATATCCCCCATCAGATTATAAATATTACCCAAGCCATTAGCAATGACTCCAATTCCGGCCGAATCCCGAAGCTTTGTAATAACAGAATCCGCTCTCAACATATAGCAAAGCACCAACGACAAAGAATCGTCAAATGCCCATGTTTTAGCCACATCTCGCAGGGCAAAGGCATAACTCCGCTCATTACCGGCCTGCTTAAAAAATTCTGCCGCTTCTTCAAACTTCCTCCGCTCTTCACTTCTTTGCTTCGTGTAGGTGTACAAATCCGCCATATAACTACAAATGTATCCTGCCACATCATATAAACGCTTCTCTTTTGCCAACCCCAACGCCTCTGAATAAGCCTTCATTGCCGGGACAAAAAGCTTATCTTTCACATACGAACGCCCTAAGTAAAGCCCTATCCAAGCCTGTTCTTCTACCGAACCATGATTTTTGAACCAAGACAATGCCCGGTCGAGTTGTTCGGTATATAGCATATCTTCAGACAATTTGTCCGCCGCCCGGCAATACAGCATACACCAACGGGCAAACTGTCGTTCGTTCAACCTATCGGGTGTTTCTATCTTATTTAATAATGTATAGGAACTATCTGGATTTGCCTCTAAAAGTATTTCTGACCGGTCCATCGTTTCCGATACGGTACGGTCTCCTACACACGAAAAGAATGGGCAGACGGATGACAAGATTAGTAAGAGCATTTTTTCATACGGATATATTGTTAGATCGGTTGTTTTCTGTGGAAAGATACGCTTTTTTATAATCGGAACACGACTTTCGAATGCAAAACTTTTTGTCATACTTGGCTTATTGTATCATTTCCCAGAATACCCGTTGGTCTGAATCGAAACAGTAGTGCATGAAATTTGATTTTATACCCCATATTTTTCAAATTATCCGCAAGGGTAATATTTTTTAAGAAACATAGTATTTGATAAAAGCACTGAATATTAGCATGATACGTATATTTACCTTTTAAAGCGGGGTTACTGTATTTTTCATCATATATGAACCGCCTGGAATGGGTCGCTTTTCGGCAGTTTTGCAGTTCTCTTTCCTGCACGGCAACGAGTGTAAGAGACAAATATGGAATAGGTGGCAGATTTATTTGATTTTTTTATTTTCACAATCCTATATTTGAAAAAATTTTATATACTTTTGTGGAGCTATATCATTATTATAACATCCTAATGGCCATGAACACAAATTTTTTATTGTCTTCCGATAATAACAACCGCAATGAGCTTCTAAAAAAGAAGATCATCCATTATTATATTGCCAATGGCGATGCGACCATCGCCGATTTGGGGCGTGAAATGGACCTGAGCATTCCAACTGTCACCAAACTGGTCGCCGAACTTCAGGATGACGGTTATATTCTGGACTTCGGAAAACAGGAAACCAGTGGAGGACGTAAACCGAATATCTATGGCCTTAATCCGGCATCCGGCTACTTTGTGGGAGTCGATATGCTTAAAGACAAGTTGAACATCGCAGCGATAGATTTCAAAGGCGACAAAGTCCTACTCGAAGAAAACATCCCCTACCGACTTGAAAATACGCCTGCCGCACTGGAACAACTCTGCAAGATTATTGACGATTTCATCACATCATTTCCTGTAGAACGGAATAAGATACTGGCAATCGGAGTCAATATTTCCGGCCGTGTAAATCCGGTATCGGGCTATAGTTACAGCATCTTCTATTTCGATGAAAAACCCCTTGCACAACTCCTTGAAGAGCGGTTGCAGACAAAGGTTTTTATCGAAAACGACAGCCGGGCCATGACCTACGGCGAATATATGAAAGGAGCCGTACAGGGAGAAAAGGACATCTTGTTCGTCAACATGACATGGGGACTGGGACTGGGCATCATCATCGACGGGAATTTATATTACGGGAAATCCGGCTTTTCCGGAGAGTTCGGACATTTCTGTATGTTCGAAAACGAAGTGCTGTGCCATTGCGGCAAGAAAGGTTGTCTTGAAACAGAGGCTTCCGGATCGGCTTTCCATCGTATCCTGGTAGAACGTTACCGGAAAGGCAGCAACACCATACTCGCCCAGAAACTGGACAGTGGAGAAGAGATCTCGCTCGGCGACCTGCTCGAAGCTGTACGGAAAGAGGATGTACTTTGTATCGACATTCTGGAAAAAATGGGCGTGAACCTGGGAAAAAGTATTGCCGGACTGATGAACATCTTCAATCCTGAGCTGGTCATACTGGGCGGAACGCTTTCATTGGCAGGCGAGTATATCAGTCTGCCGATCAAGAGTGCCATCCGCAAATATTCGCTCAATCTGGTCAATCAGGACACCGAAATCAAAATATCCAAATTAGGAGAAAGAGCGGGGGCTTTAGGAGCCTGCCTCCTATCGAGAAGCAAACTGCTTGGCATGATACATTATTAATGAATAACACAACACTATTAAATCGCGCAGATAATGGAAAAGATTAAAGGATTAATTGATGCACCTTTCACTCCGTTCTATGAAAACGGAGAAGTAAACTACGAACCGATAGAAGCATATGCCGGACTTTTGGTAAAAAACGGCTTGAAGGGAGTGTTTATCAACGGATCTTCGGGAGAAGGCTATATGCTGACCGACGAAGAGCGTATGAAACTGGCCGAAAGATGGGTGGAAGTGGCTCCTGCCGGATTCAAGGTCATTGTGCACGTAGGCAGCACGTGTGTAAAAGCAAGCCATAAATTGGCTGCACATGCCCAAAAGATCGGAGCTTGGGGAATCGGAGCCATGGCCTCTCCTTTTCCGAAAGTGAACAGGATAGAAGAATTGGTGAAATACTGCGAAGAAATCGCATCCGGAGCTCCGGAACTTCCTTTCTATTACTACCATATCCCGGCTTTCAACGGTGCATTCCTGCCGATGGTCGAGCTGCTGAAAGCGGTAGACGGACGTATCCCGAATTTCGCAGGGATCAAATATACATACGAAAGCCTTTACGAGTACAACCAGTGCCGCTTGTATAAAGACGGCAAATTCGATATGCTTCACGGGCAAGACGAAACAATCCTTCCATGCCTGGCGATGGGCGGCGCACAAGGCGGTATCGGCGGGACAACCAACTACAACGGCAAAGAGTTGACCGGAATACTCGAAGCCTGGGCAGCCGGAGACCTCGAAACGGCACGCGAACGCCAGAACTTCTCACAGGAAGTGATCAACGTGATCTGCCATTATCGTGGCAATATCGTGGGCGGCAAGCGGATCATGAAGTTGATCGGGCTCGACTTAGGTAAAAACCGGACGCCGTTCCAAAACATGACGGATGCGGAAGAGGCTGCCATGAAAGCGGAACTGGAAGCTATTCATTTTTTCGACAGATGCAATAAATTCTAATCCATAACGCCATGCACGACATTACAAAACCATCTGAATACCTCGAATATTGGGGCGAAAAATACAAAAACGATTTGTTGACCGACATTCTGCCTTTCTGGCTGAAATACGGTATCGACAAAGAGTATGGAGGCTATTTCACCTGTCTGGACCGGGACGGTTCGCTGATGGACACGAACAAATCGGTCTGGTTTCAGGGACGGTTCGCCTTTATACTCGCTTATGCTTACAACAACCTTGAAAAACGGGCCGAATGGCTGGAGGCTTGCAAAAACGGGATCGACTTCATCGAGAAATACTGTTTCGATACCGACGGCCGCATGTTTTACGAGGTGACGAAAACAGGAACTCCCGTACGAAAACGCCGATATGTATTTTCCGAAACGTTTGCCGCAATCGCAATGGCTCAATATTCGATCGCTTCGGGCGACAAGAGCTATGCCGAAAAGGCGGTCAAGCTGTTCAACCGGATTCTCTACTACAAAAACACACCGGGCGCATTAGAGCCCAAATTCAGAGAAGGGTTCGTTGCAAAAGGGCATTCTTTTTGCATGATCCTGATCGACACCGCCGCCCGCATCCGGGAAGCGATAGATGATCCTGTGCTGACACGCCAGATCGACGAATCGATAGCCGAACTGCGCCGCGACTTCATGAAGCCGGAATTTAAGGCCATTCTGGAAACGGTCGGGCCGGATGGTGAATTCATCGACTCGATCCCGGGGCGGACCATCAATCCGGGCCATTCCATCGAAACCGCCTGGTTCATCCTCGAAGAGGCCAAACACCGGAACTGGGACCCTCAGCTAAAACAGATGGGGCTCACGATCCTGGACTGGTCCTGGGAATGGGGCTGGGATAAAGTGCACGGCGGAATCACCTATTTCAGGGATTGCAAAAACCGTCCGCAACAGGAATACTGGCACGACATGAAGTTTTGGTGGCCGCAGTGCGAAGCCATCATCGCCACACTGTATGCCTATGAGGCGACTGGCGACCCGAAATACCTGGAAATGCACAAACTGATAAACGAATACACCTACGCCCGTTTCCCCGACAAGGAATACGGCGAATGGTTCGGCTATTTCCATTACGACGGGACACTCTCGCAACCGGCAAAAGGAAACATGTACAAAGGTCCGTTCCATATTCCTCGGATGCTTCTGAAATGCAATCTTCTATGTAAGGAAATCCTTTCAGGACTATGATAAGCAATAAGAAATATTATCCTTGGATCGTTGTCGCCCTGCTTTGGGGCGTGGCTTTGCTGAACTACATGGACAGACAGATGCTTTCGACCATGAAGTCTGCCATGATGATCGATATTACCGAACTGGAATCTGCCACGAATTTCGGGCGCCTGATGGCGGTATTCTTGTGGATATACGGCCTGATGAGCCCGGTCGCCGGCATGATCGCCGACCGGATCAACCGGAAATGGTTGATCGTGGGCAGCCTCTTCGTCTGGTCGTTCGTTACGCTGATGATGGGATATTCGACCGATTTCAACCAGCTCTATATTCTCCGCGCCATTATGGGGGTCAGCGAAGCCTTGTACATTCCAGCCGGACTTTCGCTGATCACGGATTACCACCAGGAGAAAACGCGGTCGTTAGCCGTCGGGATCCATATGACCGGGCTCTATACGGGACAGGCGTTGGGTGGTTTCGGCGCCACCATTGCGGGGGCATACAGTTGGGAAGCGACTTTCCATTGGTTCGGAATCATCGGAATCGCATACAGCCTTGTCCTGATCCTTTTCCTGAAAGAGAAAAAAGACCATGCCGCCGCCAGACTGGTTTCAGAGCCCGGACCGAAGGAGAATCCGGCGAAAGCAGCGATAAAAGGAATGGGAATGTTGTTCGTCAACATTTCGTTCTGGATCATCCTGCTTTATTTCGCCACATCGAGCTTGCCGGGTTGGGCGACTAAAAACTGGTTGCCGACTTTGTTCTCGGAGAACTTGTCCATCGATATGTCGGAAGCCGGGCCGTTGTCCACTTTCACGATTGCAATCTCTTCTTTCATCGGGGTGATTGCGGGCGGTATCTTGTCCGACAAATGGATCCAGCGGAATGTGCGGGGACGTATTTATACCGGTTCCATCGGGCTTGCCCTGACCATTCCGGCACTCCTGCTGTTAGGGTTCGGCGACAGCTTCGCCATGATTGTCGGCGGTGGGCTCTGTTTCGGCATCGGCTTCGGTATTTTCGATGCCAACAACATGCCGATCCTCTGCCAGTTCGTGTCGCCGCGCTACCGGGCGACAGCCTACGGTATCATGAACATGACCGGAGTCTTTGCCGGAGCGATCATCACAAAACTGTTGGGCGAATCGACGGATGCCGGTAACTTGGGCCATGATTTCGCGATGATGGCCGGCTTGGTATTCGTTGCCTTAATGGTGGAAGTCATCTTCTTACGCCCGAAAACGGTCAATATGGCCGATAAATAATTAAAATAAAAACATCATGAGAAAAATCTTTCTTTATTTCAGCCTCCTTCTCTTCATGCAAACTGCCTTTGCCGCAGACAGCTTGTTTGTCAGAAAGCCGCAGATCCCGATACTGATCGACCGGACAGACAATATCCTGTTGGAAATGCGTGTACAGGCACACAAAGGAGATGTGCTCAACAAACTTTCCCTGCAATTCAAAGAGGGAACCGACTTAAACGACATAAAAGCCTTACGCTTTTTCTATAGCGGAACGGAAGCGACTTCCCGACAGGGAAAACATTTCCGCCCCGTTTCCTATATTTCCAGCCATGCGGAAGGTAAGACGAAGGCTGCCAATCCCTCTTACTCCGTCAAGCAGAGCGAAGTGACGGATATCGCCAATGTCGTAACCTTCACCAGCAACCAGCCGATGGTGGAAGGTGTCAACTATTACTGGGTCAGTATCGAGATGAAACCTGAGACCTCCCTGTCGGCCTCCTTTAGCGTCCTGATGCCGGCAGCCGAGATCAACGACAGGCCGGCGACAATCGTGTGGGACAGCAAATCGGATATCTGCCGCATGGGAATAGGCGTCCGCCACGCCGGTGACGACGGGGTGGCAGCCTACCGTATTCCGGGGTTGGTGACAACCAACAACGGGACGCTTCTGGGCGTGTACGACATTCGCTACAACAGCAGTGTAGACCTACAGGAGAAAGTCGATATAGGAGTAAGCCGCAGCACCGACAAGGGACAGACCTGGGAACCGATGCGTGTGGCAATGACGTTCGGCGAAACGGGCGGCCTGCCTCACGCACAGAACGGTGTGGGCGACCCGTCTATTCTGGTGGACGAAAAGACAAATACGATCTGGGTCGTTGCCGCTTGGACACACGGGATGGGTAACGGACGTGCATGGTGGAATTCTATGCCGGGCATGGAACCGGACAACACGGCGCAATTGATGCTTGTCAAAAGCGAAGACGACGGCAAGACCTGGAGCCAACCGATCAATATCACATCACAGGTAAAAGATCCTTCCTGGTACTTCCTGTTGCAGGGACCGGGCCGGGGGATCACGATGAAAGACGGGACACTGGTTTTCCCGATCCAGTTCATCGATTCCACCCGTGTGCCGAACGCCGGCATCATGTATAGTAAAGACCGGGGAACTACCTGGCATCTGCATAACCTGGCACGTACGAACACGACCGAAGCACAGGTCGCCGAAGTCGAACCGGGTGTCCTGATGCTAAACATGCGTGACAACCGGGGAGGCAGCCGTGCCGTGGCCACCACACGCGACCTGGGCAAGACTTGGAACGAACATCCGTCCAGCCGCAGCGCCTTGCAGGAACCGGTTTGTATGGCAAGCCTCATCCACGTGGATGCCAAAGACAACATCACGGGAAAAGACCTGCTGATCTTCTCCAATCCGAACACGACGAAGGGACGTAACCATATCACCATAAAGGTTAGTACGGACGGAGGCATGACCTGGCCGCTCTCCAACCAAGTAACGCTGGACGAAGACGAAGGCTGGGGCTATTCCTGCCTGTCCATGATCGACAAGGAGACGGTCGGCATCTTCTACGAATCGAGCGTCGCTCATATGACTTTCCAAGCTGTCAAACTGTCTGATCTGGTGAAGTAGTCCTGCGTATGAAACGCATACTGTTCATATTAGTAAGTTTATATACAGGGATATGGGTTGTGCAAGCAGCCGATATCCCTCATTTGCTTCCTTGCCCGCAGAAAGTGGTCTGGAACGGAGAAAAGTTCCGACATGCAGGAACTTTTGTTTCCCTTACGGAAAACTTGAGTTCCATAGGCCTGAAACAAACGGCAGGCAATCAGGTAACAGATGCCACATCAGGTCGTCCGGCTCTTTCGGTCAAATGGGCCAAGGATTTTCCCGATATACCTATCAATCGTGATGAAGCCTATAAACTGCGTGTCACGTCAAAAGGAATAGAGATCGAAGCCATTACGGAAACGGGTGTATACAGGGCGATCCAGACATTACGCCAACTGACGGAAAAGAAAGGTAACGGCATCGCAATCACCGGATGCGAGATCACCGACTGGCCCGCCTTCCGTATCCGCGGCTTCATGCAGGATGTGGGACGTACTTATATCTCGATGGACGAACTGAAACGGGAAATAGCGATCCTGGCACGTTATAAGATAAACGTCTTCCATTGGCATCTGACGGAAAACCAAGCATGGCGCCTGCAAAGCAAGGTGTTCCCGATGCTGAACGACAGCGTCAACACGATCCGCCAGCCGGGGAAATACTACACGCTCGAAGAGGCACGGGAATTGGTCGATTTTTGTAAACAGCATCATGTCATGCTGATCCCGGAGATCGATATGCCCGGACACAGCGCCGCTTTCATCCGTACTTTCCGCCATGACATGCAAAGCCCGGAAGGGATGAAGATACTGAAACTCCTGGTCGACGAGGTTTGCGAAACGTTCGATGTTCCTTATCTGCATATCGGGACGGACGAAGTGCAGTTCACCAATCCGGATTTCGTACCCGAAATGGTCGCTTATGTCCGCTCCAAAGGGAAAAAGGTGATCTCCTGGAATCCGGGATGGCACTACAAGCCGGGAGAGATCGACATGACGCATCTGTGGAGTTACCGGGGGAAAGCCCAAAAAGGGATTCCGGCCATCGACTCCCGTTTCCACTATCTGAACCATTTCGACACTTTTGCCGACCTGTTCGCCCTCTACAACAGCCGTATCTACAACGAACCGCAGGGTAGCGATGATCTGGCCGGCACGATCCTGGCAATCTGGAACGACCGGATGATCCAGCCGGAAACCGATATCGTCAAACAGAATAACTTCTACCCGAATATGCTCGCCATAGCCGAACGTGCTTGGAAAGGGGGCGGTACTGAATATTTCGACAAGCAAGGGACGGTTTTACCACCGGCAGACAGTGAGATGTTCAAGGCTTTCGCTGATTTCGAAAACCGCCTGCTCTGGCATAAGGAGCATTGTTTCGAGGGATATCCGTTCGCTTACGTCAAACAGACGAACGTCAGGTGGCGTATCACGGACGCATTCCCGAACCAAGGCAACCTGACGGCATCATTCCCGCCTGAAAAGAAATTGAAATCCCACTATACATACGACAACAAAACGTATGGGACGCAGGATGCGACCGGCGCAGGCATCTACCTCCGCCACGTCTGGGGAACGCTCGTCCCGGGTATCTACAAGGAACCGCAAGAAAACCATACGGCGTATGCCTGGACTTGGGTCTACTCTCCGAAAGCACAAGATGTAGGAGCCTGGATAGAGTTCCAGAACTACAGCCGTTCGGAAATGGATCTGCCGCCACTTCCGGGGAAATGGGATTACCGGGAAAGCCGGGTGTGGGTGAACGACCGGGAGATTCTGCCTCCCGTCTGGACCGCCACGCACCGGACCAAATCCAACGAGGTTCTGCTCGGCAACGAAAACTGTGTCGTGCGTCCTCCCATGCCTGTCCATCTGCAAAAAGGATGGAACAAGGTATTTATGAAACTTCCGGTCGGAAAGTTCACCGGACCGGAAATCCGCTTGCAAAAGTGGATGTTCACTTTCGTATTTGTCACACCTGACGGTGAAAAGGCTGTGGACGACCTGGTCTATTCACCCGATAAGAAACGATAAACATATGAAAAAGATCCTGCTCTGTTTATTCATCGTATTGAGTGCCACGATCCAGGCACAAAAAATCAAGGTGGCCTGTGTCGGTAACAGTGTAACGTATGGCTACGGAATCGAGGACCGCGAAAAGAACAGTTATCCCGCCCAGCTCCAACGGATGTTAGGCGACGGATACGAAGTCGTCAACTTCGGGAAAAGCGGGGCGACGTTATTGCGAAGAGGACACCGTCCTTACAACGAACAGGAGGAATGCAAGGCTGCCCTCGACTTTGCCGCCGACCGGGTCGTCATCCATCTCGGACTGAACGACACAGACCCGCGTGACTGGCCAGATTACCGGGATGACTTCACAAAGGATTACCTGGCCCTGATCGACGCTTTCCGCCAAGCGAACCCGAAATGCAAAATCTGGATCTGCCGCCTGACACCGATCTCCCACCGCCATACGCGCTTTAAATCGGGCACACGCGACTGGTATTGGCAGATACAACGAAACATCGAAGACATTGCTACACTCGCCCATACCGGGCTGATCGACCTGCAAGCGGGGCTGTACAACCGTCCCGACCTCTTGCCCGATGCCTTGCATCCCACAGCCGAAGGAGCCGGAATCATCGCACGGACGGTTTGCCAGGCGTTGACCGGAGATTACGGGGGGCTTCAAATGCCCGTGACCTATTCGGACAATATGGTACTCCAACGGGAGAAACCGCTCCTGATAGCCGGGACAGCCAATGCCGGGGAAAAAGTGACGGTCGGCATTGCCGGGCAGAAAGGTGAAACGATAACGGCTCCCGACGGGAAATGGTCGGTCACCTTGCCACCGATGAAGGCCGGAGGCCCGTACACGTTGAGTATCTCGGCCGCATCCGGAACACTGGATTATACGAATGTCCTGATCGGCGAAGTATGGCTTTGTTCAGGCCAGTCGAATATGGCGTTCCAGGTCAGCAGCGCCATCGACAGCCAGCGGAAGGCTTTTCTGGAATTTGCCGCCAGGAAACCACAAATCCGCCTTTTCGATATGAAACCTCGATGGGCGACAAGTGCGGTGGAATGGGACATTTCAACACTGGATTCCCTCAACAGGCTCCAATATTATCGGGATACCGAGTGGAAGGAATGCAACGAAGAGACGGCCGATCGTTTCTCTGCAGTGGCCTTTGCTTTCGGGCAGATGTTGTCAGACAGCTTGCAAGTCCCGGTCGGACTTATCTTGAATGCCATAGGCGGTTCACCGACGGAAGCCTGGATAGACCGTAAAACCCTGGAATTCGAATTTCCCGATATCCTCTATGACTGGAAACACAATGATTTCATTCAAGGCTGGGCACGGGAACGCGCCGCCCTCAACATCCGCAAATCGACGAACAAGCAGCAACGGCATCCCTACGAACCTTGCTACTTATACGAGTCCGGCATCCGGCCGCTCGAAAAGTTCCCGATACGGGGTATCATCTGGTATCAGGGAGAATCGAATGCCCACAATATGGAAGCGCACGAGAAATTGTTCCATCTTTTGACAAAAAACTGGCGGGAGAACTGGGCGGAAGAATTACCTTTCTATTATGTGCAACTATCCAGCATCGACCGTCCCAGCTGGCCTTGGTTCCGGGACAGCCAGCGCCGGATGCTCCAATCGATCCCCAACAGCGGCATGGCAGTCAGCAGCGATCACGGCGACTCTTTGGATGTCCACCCACGCCACAAACGGGAGATAGGGGAACGCCTCGCTTACTGGGCGCTCAACAAGACGTACGGACACGAAGTCCTTCCTTCCGGTCCGCTCTACCGCTCGGTGACGTTCAAAGACAACGCAGCCTATGTCACATTCGATTACGGGAAAGGCATGCACAGTTCCGACGGCGACAAACTGCGCACTTTCGAGATTGCCGAACACGATGGCCTGTTCGTTCCTGCGGAGGCACAAATCATCGATGGAAAGACGATAAAAGTATGGAGCGACCAAATCCGGAACCCGAAATTCGTCCGTTACGGCTGGCAACCTTTCACCCGTGCCAATTTAGTGAATGAAGCGGGGCTTCCGGCTTCGACATTCCGTTCGGAAGCAACTTCGGTCAGCTGGTTCCGGCTGCCCGACCTGCCCGGGGTTAGCCAAAGCCCGTCATTAGGCCTATCCGCCCCGTTTACCGGCATCAGTGGCGGGCAATTATTAGTCGCCGGCGGATGTAACTTCCCCGGAAAACCGGTAACCCAAGGGGGAACGAAGCGATACTACAGCGAGATTTATGCACTCGACATCAGCGGACAAACAACCGAAGGATGGCGACTCGTGGGGCATCTCCCTGAGTCTCTTGCCTACGGAGCTTCGGCTACCACCCCTGAAGGAGTGATATGGATAGGAGGTTGTAACGAGAAGGGAGCATCCAGGCAAGTGATACGAATAAACTGGTCGGCAGAAAAAGGGGATATAGACATTCATCCGTTACCTGAACTGCCTGCCGAGATGGACAATTTTGGGGCAACTTATTCCGACGAGATTCTCTATATTGCCGGTGGAAACGTACATTCCGAACCTTCCTGCTCTTTTTTCGCGCTCGAACTGGGACAAAATATAGACAACGGATGGACAAAACTTCCGGATTTCCCCGATGCGGCACGTGTACAACCGGTCTTGGCCGCCCAACATTCACAAGACGGCACACGTATCTATCTGGCAGGAGGTTTCCAGCCCGCTTCAGCCAATCGGGAAGCCATCGTTGCAACCGATATGCTATCCTATCATCCCGCAACCGGACGATGGAAAAGCGAAGGTCTTTTGCCCGCTTTAGAGGATGGCTCGCCCCGTACCGTTACGGGAGGCTGCGCCGTCTCATCGGGCGATAGTTCCATCCTCCTGATAGGAGGCGTAAACTACAGCCGTTTCCGTGACGCTCTTAACCGTCCGTTACTAACGGAACAGGCGACGCACACGGGCAACCTCTCGTTACGGGATTCGTTGCAAAAAGAAGCCCAGAACTATCTGCTGCATCCTGACGGCTGGTATAAGTTCAATACCGCCCTCCTGCAATACAATACATTCACAAAACACTGGACCCGCTTAGGCGATTACGAAGAACTGGCACGCGCCGGAGCCGGCATCGCAAATAATGCCAACACAATAATCATAATTGGTGGAGAACTAAAACCGGGCATCCGCACGCCGGAGGTCAATGCGTTTCAGTAAAAGAGCGTACCCTCTATTTTTACAATAACCCTATTATTTCCTTATTACAGGGGGAAAAACGTACCATTTCGATTTGTCTTTTTCACACCATTCAGACGATTTCCCTGACACATACGACAACCGTCTGCCCATTCCTGAGCAAATCTGATTGCATTCGTCAACCTATTTCCGGATATCCCCAGCATTCGGGAAAATCCGAACTCCTGGAGAATCGAATATTTGGAAAGCGACCGGGGAGCATACAGCAATATGTGAAGCACCCGATGGCTGTTTTCAGGAGATCCGGCTCCTTATTTCCACGACGACCGTCTTCATCGCCACGACGACCGTCTTCGTTGCCGTGACTTGCCGGACTCATGAGGTATGAACATTGACTTCATGGCGATGAAGACGGTCGTCGTCGCAATTTTCTGCGCACCTCACGGAGAAACGACTTTCATGCTCATTCTATTTCTCCCTCAAAACAACCATCCGTAACATATTTAGCGCAGATCTGTAAGCTATTTCTGTACGTTTTTGACAATAAGCCCACTGTTAGGTTCCGAATAAATCAGCGCAACAGCTTCGGCGGGGGTAGAAGCGACTGCCCAAAGTCCGGCATGCTGCGAGCGCATGAAATGTTCGTCGACGGCTCGGCGGAACATCTCCAAAAGGGGATCGAAGTAACCGTTTATATTCAGGATGACGATCGGGTTGAGATACAAGCCTAACTGTTTCCAGGTGATGACTTCCAATAACTCCTCAAGAGTACCGCATCCGCCGGGAAGGGCAATCGCAGCTTCCGACAGGTCGGCCATCCGTTGTTTGCGTTCGTGCATGTTGTCCACTTCCACCAACTCAGTCAATCCTTTATGGCACCAGTTCTGTTCGACCATAAAATGGGGAATCACACCGGTCACGGTTCCACCGGCAGCCAAAGCACCGTCCGAGACGGCACACATCAGTCCGGTATTTCCCGCACCATTTATCACACGCAAATTCCGTTCACCCAGTAAGCGTCCCAATTCGGCTGCCGCCTCCCGATAGACAGGGGCCACCCGCGTGCTGGAAGCACAATAGACACAAACAGAAGCAATCCTATTTTTCTCTTTTTCCATTACTCATTTTCTCTTTATTTATATCATATCCGAACAAGGCGAAATCGCCCAGGCAGGGATCATCCGGGAAGATATGCGACAGAGCCTCGGTTATCTCAAGCGCCGTTTTCAAGGTGGCGGCTCGTTGCCGGGTCAAGCCAAGTTCCAATGAAATCTGGTGAACATGCGTATCCAACGGAATAATCAGCTGGCGAGGATGAAAGACAGTCTGCCAAATCCCGAAATCAACGATTCCATCGGTCCGGATCATCCAGCGAAGGAACATAGCCAGACGTTTACAGGCAGAAGTGCCGCCCATCACCGGAATGCCGTTTATGCCGGAAAAGAGATCCTGCAACCTAAGAACCGGATTCGGGTAGGGGCTTGCAGCCAATGCGTCTTCCAGCGAATCATACCGCTCATATATCTCTTTCAACCGATCACAGAGGGCACACAAGTCCGAATGCGTATAAAAGCGGTAAAACGTATCGCGTTTGCCGGCCGGGACATCCGAAACCAGTTCCCGGTAGCGCCCGGACAATATCCATTCGCAAGGGCTTCCGCCCATCCGGCTATGCAGCCAGTCTGCCTTACGGAGGATCAGTTCCCGGCGTCCATAAGAGATCCAGGAAGTGATAAAAGCGGATATTTCGATATCCCGCCTCCCCGTAAACCTATGGGGAAACTGAACCGGGTCATCGGGTATAAAAGACTTCACATTATAGGTTCCGGCCCATTCCTTCAATTTCTCTTTCAGTTGTTCGTCCATCCCTTATTTCATCTTTAAGAAATACTGCCGCCGGTCTTCGGGATAATGCTCGATGGCGTAGCGGAGAGCCGTACGCGGAAGCCGGGTCGCATAACGTTCCAGAAAGTCGGTGAGGGTATCCCGGTCTCTTTTGCCCACCTCGCGGAGCATCCATCCTACGGCTTTATGCATCAAGTCATGTTTATGCGTCATCAACCGTTCGGCCAACGCCAGTGTATCGGTAAAATCCGAACGGCGGATAAAGGCCCAGGTACAGACAATCGAAATCCGCTGCTCCCACAGATTATCACTGGCAGCCAGTTCATACAGGACGGAACGGTCCCGATCCACCAAATATTCGCCGACAATATCCCGGCAGGACAAATCCACCAAATCCCAATTATTGCAACGACGGGTATTCTTCAGATAGAAACGATACATCTTTTCCCGTTCAGTTTCCGGCGTCTTTTTATCCTGGAAACGATAGACCAAAACCAACAGGGCACAAAGACGGGCCTCATGCCAGGGACTATCCAGCAGGCGCTGCAATTCATCGAGAGGCATAGCTTTGTTAGCTTTCGCAATGCTGCGGGTTTGCGGGACGACGACACCTAAAAAGCGGTCGCCTTCGCCATACTGCCCCGGCCCGGTCTTGAAAAACCGGCTCAGATGGGCGGCTTTTTCGGGTGAACCGACCGATTGCAGTTCACTCAGCACAAACTCCGCCGTCATGGACGCAGCACCCGTGACACAGGACGGTCGCCTTCCAGGAATCCGATTACATTGTTGCAGACCGTACGTGCCATGATAATACGCGTTTCTAACGTCTGTGTCCCGATATGGGGCGTAAGGACGACATTTTCCATTTCCAGCAACTCCGGCGAAGGATAATCGCCAAACTCGAATACATCCAGGCCGGCGCCATGAATCGTCCCGTCTTTCAACGCCTGCACCAAAGCCTTTTCATCGACCAAAGGACCGCGGCCGGTATTGATCAGGACAGCTGTCGGTTTCATCTGCTTCAGTTCGGCTTCACCGATGATATGATAGGTTTCCGGTGTATAAGGGGCATTCAAAGAGACAAAATCGGATTGGGCGAGGAGCTCTTCTTTGGAAACGTAAGTCACGTTCAGCCTTGTCTCTTCTTCGACATACAGCTGACGGCGGTTGTGATAGAGTACTTCCATACCACAGGCATTCGCCCGTTTGGCAAGTGCTTTCCCGATACGTCCCATACCGATGATACCCAACGTCTTCCCGGTCACGTTGATACCTAAATTCTCCAAGACGCCGACTTTCATGCCGAGGCCTTCCCGGCGCAACTTACGGTCACATTCGGTAATGCGACGTGCCACATCGAGCATCAATCCGAGCGCGAGATTGGCGGTAGGGGCCGTCACAGGATCGGGAGTATTGGCAACCGTGATCCCTTTTTCGAGGCAGTAGGCGACATCGATATTGTTGTAACCGACGGCATAGTTTGCCACCATCTTCAGTTTGGGGGCACGGTCGATCAATTCCTTATTTACCGGAAAATCGAACATCGAGCATAACACGTCATACTCCGGTATCATCTCTAAAACTTCTTCGTACGTAAAATCTCTTCCTTCGGGAAAAGTAACCTCATACTTGCTTTCCAACTCGGTAAAACCTTCGCGGAACATGTCGTAAGTGACTAATATCTTTGTCATAACCATTCTTTTTATTCAACTTATGAAGGTAAATGATGATTTATTCGCTTATAATTAAATTATTATACATCATTAATACCCTGCAAAAATACAAAATTATCCGTTACTTCCGGGGTTGATTTGAAAGTGCATGGTCGCGGATAAACCGGACGGCCAAGGGAAAAGCGGCATCGCGCATAGAGCCGTGGTCGAAACCGCCTAATTCGTAAAGGGTCACATCGGGATGGCCGAGCAATTTGAAGAGGCGGTAGAAATAGGCGGACTCTTCATAGCGGCCATACAGTTCCTTTTCTCGATCGCCGGAAAGGATCAGGATAGGGGCGCAGTCTTTCCGGACATGAAACAAGGGAGCTGTTTCGTCGATTGTCGGTTGCAGCGGTTTCAGTCCCCGCTGGTTGCGAGTTTCGAAATGAGTGATTACCTGGCCGCTGAAAGGGATGATCCCGGCAAGCTTGTCGGCATCTTTTCCATAACGCGCCAACTGCGTTTTATCCAGTCCGACCATATCGACCAGGTAGCCGCCTGCGGAATGGCCGGCGATATAGATAGAGGAGGGGTCACCTCCGTATTTTCCGATATTATCGAATACCCAAGCAACGGCAGCAGCGGCATCGTCCACGATCTCCATCGTTTTCACATGCGGCGACAAGCGGTATTCGACACCAACGACTACCAATCCGTCCGTCAACAATTGAGATGGAACTTCACGGCTGCCACCGGTCAGGCCGCCGCCATGAAACCAGACCACGACAGGCGCGTTTTGCACACCCGGCCGGTAAGCAATATCCAGACGGCACATTTTAGAAGCATATTCATCACCCGTATTTTCCCGGTACGGGACATTACGTTCATAGGTATAATCGGCTGCAACAGCCATCACAGCAAACCAGACAAGCAGAAAAGTCAACCCGATTTTATTCATCATATTATCGCTAAATTTGAATTGATTAAACACAAAAAAACATCCACCAAATGTAACCAGCTTTTTGCAACTAAGCAAACAATCTTCCATTTCCCGCCTCCTTTTTCCTATGAAACCCGATTATTTCCTATTTTTGTATTCCGATAACGAGTATCTTATTACCTGTCAACAACTGCTATGGTTCTAAATTATATCTGGATCGCCTTCTTTCTGATCGCCTTCGTGGTGGCGCTTTGCAAACTGGTCATCGGTGGAGACACGGAAGTTTTCACCAACATCATCAACGCTTCTTTTGCTTCGGCAAAGACAGGGTTCGAAATATCCCTCGGACTGACAGGCGTCCTGGCTCTTTGGCTCGGCATAATGAAAATCGGGGAAAGAGGAGGCGTGATACAGGCGTTTGCCCGACTGACGGCGCCCGTATTCAGCAAGCTCTTTCCGGGAATACCGAAAGACCATCCGGCAACGGGTTCCATCTTCATGTGCATTTCGGCCAACCTGTTAGGCTTGGACAATGCCGCCACGCCGATGGGACTGAAAGCCATGAAAGAGTTGCAGGAACTGAACACGCAGAAGGATTCCGCCAGTGATCCGATGATCATGTTCCTTTGCATCAACGCTTCGGGACTGACGTTGATCCCGGTCTCCATCATGACCTACCGGGCACAGATGGGGGCGGCAAACCCGGCCGATGTCTTCCTGCCCCTTATGCTCGCGACCTTCTCTTCCACCCTGGTAGCCATACTGGCGGTCTGTATCAAACAACGGATCAACATCCTGCAACGCAACCTGCTGCTTTTCTTCGGTGGCATGATCGCATTCATCGGTGGCTTGGCGTTGCTTTTCGGGATGATGAGCCAGCAATCGGTCTCCCTCTACTCTACCCTGTTTGCCAACATTTTGCTTTTCTCCATCATATGCGGATTCATCATCAGCGGAATTCGTAAGAAAATCAATGTCTACGACACCTTTATCGAAGGAGCGAAAGAGGGTTTCCAAACCGCCGTGACGATTATCCCCTACCTCATCGCCGTATTGGTCGCCATCGCTGTTTTCCGGGCTTCTGGAGCGATGGATTTCCTGATCAACGGCATCCGCATGGGAGTCACGGCAGCAGGACTGGACACGCAGTTCGTGGAAGGCCTACCTACCATGCTGATGAAACCGCTCAGCGGCAGCGGGGCGCGGGGCATGATGCTGGATGCGATGAACACCTACGGCGCGGATTCGTTCATAGGCCGCCTCTGCTCTATCGTGCAGGGATCGAGCGACACGACTTTCTACGTCGTCGCCCTTTATTTCGGCAGTGTCGGAATCCGCAACACCTACTATACGATTCCCTGTTCGCTGCTAGCCGATTTAGCCGGAGCGATCGCGGCGGTAGCTATGACGTATCTGTTTTTTACCTGAAAATAATTCGTATCTTCGTCCTATCTAAATTGCAATAAAGTATGGAACAACAAGATATCCGCTGGAAACAACGTTTTCAGAATTTCGACAAGGCCTTCCTCCGATTAAGCAAGGCGATGTTAATCATACGGGAAGATCCGGACAATTTTCTCCTGCAAGCCGGATTGATCCAGATATATGAATTTACATTCGAACTTTCGTGGAAAACATTGAAAGATTATCTGGAAGCAGAAGGGTTCACCTGCCCTTCTCCGCGTGCCACACTCCGGCAAGCCTTCCAATCCGGGTACATCCAAGAGGGCGATTTATGGTTGCAAGCCTTGAATGACCGGAATCTGACAACTCACACGTATGACGAAGAAACGGCTCTGTCGGTAGCGAATAACATTCAAACGAGCTATTTCCCCTTACTAAAAGCATTGCATACATGGTTGGAAATACAATCACACGATTAGGGCTTACACCGAGACATCAGGAAATCATCGATCGGATCTTTTCCCGATATCCGCATGTCGAGGAAGCAATCGTATTCGGTTCGAGGGCCAAAGGCAATTACAAACCCGGTTCAGATATAGATATGGCCATTAAAGGCGCAACTTTGACAAAAGAGGATATATGCAGCCTTGCAGGAGCATTCGAAGAATCTCTCCTACCCTTTTTCGTCGACCTACTCGCCTACTCGTCCATCTCCAATCCCGATTTGAAAGCACATATCGACAGGGTTGGAATAACGATTTACAAACAGTAGAAACAACCGGACATTTATGACGTATCTGTTTTTTACCTAATATCAAAATGACACCGCCTACCATGCAATTCGGATTAGTAGGGCATGTTTTTGGAATTAGTATAGCGGGTAATATTTTTTAACATATCATTCGGTAAGATAAAATATAAAAAGAATAACAATATGGCAATAGCATTTTACGCGGAAGACATCAAGCTTCCGGCAATTAAAAAGAGAGCGGTCGGTAACTGGGTAAAGGAAGTCGCCGCCACATACGGGAAGAAAGTCGGCGACATCAGCTATATCTTCTGCTCCGACGAGAAGATACTGGAAGTAAACCGCCAGTACCTCCAACACGATTATTATACGGATATCATCACATTTGACTACACCAGTGGCGATAAGATATCCGGAGACCTGTTTATCAGCCTCGACACGGTGAAGAGCAATTCAGAGACCTTCAACACCCCCTACAACGAAGAACTCCACCGTACCATCATCCACGGCATCCTCCACCTCTGCGGCATCAACGATAAAGGACCCGGAGAACGCGAAATCATGGAAGCCAACGAAAACAAAGCTTTGGCGATATTGCCGGAGGAATGCCGGGAGAGTTAAAATTCCCGGTTGAATCACGCTAATATTCATTAAAAACATAATATATCATGAATAAATACCTTTTAATCTTTTGTTTGCTGCCTTTTGCTCTAGTGGCACAAATACCGAAGAGTATTCCTTTTGAAGAGAAGAACCAGCAGCGGATCAACGAAATAGCTGGTTATTTAGAAGAAAAACCGGCAGGATTCGGTGTATCCTATCACAACCGCTCAGAGTGGGAAAAAATCAAAGACAAAATAGATTATCCCTCTATCCTGCAAAAGGCAGAGGAAGTTCTGAATACAGAAATGCCAGCTTGGGATGATGAACTTTATTTGGAATTTTCAAGGAACGGAGTCAGACCTCCCGGAGAGAAAATGCTGAATGCCAGAAAATCACGTCTGGCTCCGTTGGTCTGGGCCGAATGTATAGAAAACAAAGGACGTTTTGTCCCCAAAATAGAATCGACATTGAAAGACCTGATCTCTCATCGCTCTTGGATACTCCCGGCCCACGACGCTTCTCTGGATGTATTTTACGGAAAGAAACATGAAGTCGATCTGGTAGCTGCTGCTTTTGTCCATGAGTTAGCAGAAACTCTTTATTTCTTGGATGACAAGATAAGCGAACCGGTCAGGCAAGAGGTAATAGATTCTATGTATACCCGTGCCTTCAATCCGGTTAAAGATGCATTGCAAACCGGACAAGGATATACCTTTAACTGGTTCAATAATACAAATAACTGGAATGCTGTTTGTTTGGCAGGAGTCACCAGTGCCGCTGTCGGAGTCATAAAAGACCGGAAAGAACGGGCCTTGTTTGTTGCCGCTGCTGAATATTATTCGCAGAACAGTGTATTGGGATACGCAGATGACGGATATTGCACGGAAGGACTGGGATATTTCAATTACGGATTCCAACATTATATCATTTTACGGGAACAGTTATATCAGCGCACAAAAGGAGCCATAGATCTGTTCAAAGGCGAGAAGATGAAAAAAATAGCGATGTATGGCATCAATTTCGAAATCATCAATGGAGCCTATCCCGCTTTTGCAGACTGCCGGATCGGAGTAACTGTTTCTCCTCAGATTTTATGGTACTGCAACCACAATTTGGGATTAGGGTTACCTGCCTACGACCAGCTTGACTCTCAGAAACTTCTTCCTTCTGTATTCACAGCGATGTTGCTTTTCCCAAATACAGCGTCACAAAACTCCACTCCTGTAGAAAGTTCGGCAAAGGCAGAGGGAAAACAACCTATCAGGACATTCTTCGACAAAGCCGGTGTATTAATCTGCCGACCGGAGAATCCAACAGCTCATTCTATGGGAGTCGCTTTAAAAGGAGGAAATAATGACGAACACCACAATCATAATGACATCGGGAGTTATTCTCTTATTATAGGAGATGAAACATTGGCGGGTGATCCGGGTGGCCCTTACCATTATGCAGGTGCGATGTGGACGGAAAAACGATACACATTCAAGTCTATTTCCTCTTTCGGCCATCCAGTTGCAGTGATCGACCAGACACTACAAAAAGCAGGAAAAGAGTTTAGGGCAGAAATAATCGGAACGAATTTCACGTCCACCCGTGACGAATATACTTTGGACTTAACAAAAGCCTATGATTGCCCGAATCTGAAGTCATATACACGCAAATTTGTCTATGATCGCAACGGAAAAGGAAGCCTATTAGTTGAAGACCATTTCGAACTAAATAAAGCCGGTTCTTTTGAATCTGCAGTGATAACACTGGCCGATTGGCAGGAAATAGGAGACAACAAAATAAAACTATCAGGCAAACAGCATACGGCCCATATAAAAATAGAGGTTTCCTCTCCCAAAGGATATACCATCATTCCGGAAAAGATACAAGAAAACGGTCCTGAGTTTTCCCGTATTGGAATTCGGCTGAATGAAAAATCAAAAGAAGGCTACATCCGTACATTTTTTGAGGCTGAATAAAAAGCTTGGAAGTGTGTCGAAATTGCATGAAAGTATATTTTGACACACCTCCATGCTAATACCGGCCGTATAATGCTTGCCAACAATCTAAGATTACTCGCTATCATTGCCACAAATACTCATCCCAAACGACCATCTGCTCATTTGCCGGATACCTGCTCGGTATTATCACATAGATTTGAATTTCTGGAAACAGATAAATAAGGAATTGGCAATAATTTAATTATCCGGCATGAAAGGCACAACTATTTTCTTTCTATCTATTCTGTTAATGACGGCAGGTTGCAAAAGACAGAATCCAACGGCAGACGACTTGATCACGGTAGATGTCACCAAAAACTCTTTTCCCAAAAAGGAACTGATCCTTCAAGACTTCATGGATGTTGAATATATTCCGTTAGAAACGAACGACAATTTTATTAATCAAGGATTTGTGCAGGCTGTAGGCAAAGAACTCATATTGGTAACAAACTATAGGGATGACGGTGATATTTTTGTATATGGCCGGAGCGGGAAAGCCGTCCGGAAGATTAATCGCAAAGGGCAAGGAGGGGAAGGATACCATTCCTGCTTGTATCGAAACAAGACGGGAGCATAACCAAAGAGATTAAAACCCCATTTAAAGAAAAGAAGATTTTTATCCAACTATTAAGACATGAAGGAGGGACAAGAGCTGCCGGACCGGGGAATTATAGCAGAATAACCCCCTTTAAGGGTAATTGGATCCTATTGGAGCCTTCGTCAGATACGATCTACACGTTAATGCCTGATTATAGTTTACGCCCGTTTATTGTGCGGACACCACCTATCCACACCATGAATCCGGAATTTTTCCTGATTCTGAAGTTGGTTTCCAATCGTTATTATTTCATGGAAAGCATCAAGAATGTATATGATTTCAGCAAAGAAGAAGGGTTTCCGAAAACATACTTTGTGTACGATACACAGGAAAAGGACTTCTTCAGATATATCATTTATAATGGCGATTATTCCTATAAAAAAGAACTCTATATGGTTATGCTGACCCCGATCAATTCCAAAGGTGAATCATGGGCTACCCTAAATGCTTTCGAACTTTGCAGAGACTATGAAAAAGGGAAGTTGAAAGGCAAACTAAAAGAGATCGCATCAAAACTGGACGAAGACTCCAATCCGGTAATCATGTTGATAAAACACAAAAAGAGAAACTTATAAACGTGCAGTGTTCTTTTTAGGACTCTGCGTAAGGAGGTAATGCAAAACCTTTATGTTTTTTAGCAAGTGCTTATATGAGAATTCCGGTTTTGGTTATATCAAGATTGGAACGCATTTATTATTTCCAATACCGCTAATTTCAAAGGAGGCAAACTTTGTTTGACAATAGCAAATATAATTTCTTCATCGATATTAGCATATTCATGCGATATAATATTTCGAAGAGCTACAATTTTGCGCCAAGGAATTTCAGGATATTCAAGCAGCAACTTTCCACTTGTGTACTCATCTATTTTTTTAATATTTTCTCCAATGGTTTGAATACGCATTATGCAACCATCAAAAATTAATACACGTTCTGATGAAAGAAGAAAGTCTTCAGGTTTTTGAATTGGCTCACTCCACGTCATTATTAAATCAATAGATTCTACAATCTGTTCACAACGATCCAATATCTTCCCATTATCAAACATAAATTCCATCTTTAAAAATATTTCTTTTTAATGCCGGCCGCAGAGAGTCACGCAACCGAACCAGATCAACCTTGCATTTGCATAAAGATTCCAATAGCTCTTTCATATCAAAAACGGTGAAAGGTCCAACCTTTTCGAGGGAGACGAACAGATCAAGGTCACTATTTTCGGTCTGTTCGCCTCTAGCAACAGAACCGAATATTCCCAATTCTTTAATTCCAAATTGAGGACCAAATTCTTTCTTGAACTGGGATAGTATTTCTTTATATTCTGCTATAGTTTTCATAATTCCATCCTTTTTACAAAGTTAGAAATAAATCGACAATATGCAACAAGTTTTTATTCCCTAATACTCATCCAAAACAGCCGTCCGCTCATTAAGTCAACAATAAGCGGGCTTTACGGGATATATTTGAAGGGTAATTCAATTATTCATCTTATTTTTACAGGTATGAAAACAGCACTCCTCTTGCTTCTTCTTTTTCTGGCAAACAGCGGTTCGGCCGAAACGTTCGTTCCCTATACACCCGACTCTCTGAAAAAGGGCGATTGGGTGGAAATCGAGTCCGTTCATTATTACCCCTACGTTGCTCCGGGCATCGAAGAAAAGGTTCCCTGGCGCGCGGAAAACATCCGGCGAGTCACCTTCAGGGCGACCGTAACGGATCTGGATGAACGTAGCCTCACCCTCGATTATACGTTCAAGAACCTGTACGATTGCCGGAACGAAGCCGGGAAGCCGGGTTTCCACTATTTTGACAGCCGCTACCGGCAGGACTTCACGTTCGATCATGAGATGGTCGGCAAACAGATCCTGCGCGTCACATACGATCGGGACAGCCGGAAAGCACAGACTTCAGACAGGCAAGAAACAGCCTTTTCTTACTCGAAAAGCTATGTTCCTTTCGGAGTAAGACAAGCCGGGTTGTCCGCCTATCCGGGAACGGCTGTCCGGGATTCCTTACCCCTGGACAAACTGCTTGCACCGGCGGCACATGCTCTCCTGACCGGCTGGCAGGAAGACGGGATGCCCCGGCTGACGCAAGACACACGGGTCATCGACGCTTCGTTCGCCCTTCCTCCGAATACAGAGTTTACGTGTAGCCATGTCAATTTCGACCTGTCTGACGATTCGACCGTCCACAAAAAGATATTCATCGCCTACCCGACCGAATACAAAGTGGGCGAACGGGTGACACTCCTACTCACTCCGGGAGATTCTATCACGCAAGACAAAGAACGGTTTGCCCAAACACATATCCGGCACTATCAAGGACGGGGAAGCGAACAGAACAATATCCAATACAGCTTCCGGAGGTTCGCAGACATATATGACCCTAACATACGAAGTTTGGGCCCTATCACTCCCGACCAGGTAAAAAAAGCATTTCAAACCCGTGATTCCCTTTTTCAGATTGCATTAGAGAAGGATTTCAAGCATTTGGATCCATACTGGCGAAAGGTGTTCGAACATTCGGAACGATATTTCGAAGGGACGTTTGTCCTCGAGTTTTACATGAGGGCCACCGACAAACAGGCTTGGCAAGAAAGCGGTCTGCTTGACTGGCAGGCTCCTTATTTCGCATCGGTCAATCCGCTTATCGACTTTGCATACAGCCTGCAAAAGCCAGGCGCAGCCACCTACTATTATTTCCTGTACGCATATTCAATCTATAAGAGACAAGAGTTCAAATCCGACAACCTGTGCTTGAACAAACAAAGAAAACTATCCCCGCAGGAAGAGTATAGCCTAAATAAACAACTCTTTTCCGGCTTTCCTAAATACATAGTAACAGGATCCACCCTACAACAACTGATGCACAACAATATGCTATCCGAAATAGAAGAGGATTACAACGATTTCATCCGCTCCTGTCCGGATACCAGCTTGAATAACCAGATAAAAAGAACATACGATAAACTATTGCCTTTTGAAACCGGAAAGAATATCAGGGAGAGCGGCCTTATGATAGCCGATAGCCTGCATCTGGCGGAAGGAAGCGACCGAAAATACATCCTGCTGTTTTTATCAGCAAGGGAGCAAGGTCTTCCTGCGCCAAGCCTACAAAATGCACTCGATTTCAAAAAAAGCCTCGAATCGGAAGGACTTGCCTCCATCGTGCAACTCGAGTTATATTCAAAATTCCAATCTAACAATGCCCAACGGGTAAAACCCTTTAAAGCAATTTCCGATCTTCAAATAGAGGAATTAAAACAGAGGGGACTCGGCACTATGACCATCCTGATGCGCGAAGACGGGACCATCCTCCATCGGCAGTTTACGGGTTGGGAATTTGATCCCAAACCCGCCTTAGCAATCATTCAAAACGACCTGAAACGGGAGGACGAATCTTTCAACGATTTTCTAAAAGGATTCAAGGAAGGAGTATTAGGTACGCTTTTAATCGTGGCAATCATCGGTATCGTTTATTATTTTCGGGTGAGAGGGAAACAAAAGAAGGAGCGTAACCGCCGCCGTATCCGTGAACTCGAACTACGCGCCATCCGTTCCCAAATGAACCCGCATTTCATTTTCAATGCGCTCAGTTCGATCCAGAACCTGATCAACCGCTCGGCCAACCAGGAGGCAAATAAGTACTTGATCGACTTCTCACGCCTGTTGCGAAAAGTGCTGGCGACTTCCGAAAAGAAACTGGTCCCCCTCTCCGACGAGCTTGAACAGCTACAGCTCTACCTGAAACTCGAACAGCTCCGTTTCCCCTTCTTCTACTCGCTGACGGTAGACAAAAATATCGAACCGGATGCGATCGAGATTCCGGGAATGCTGATACAGCCTTTCGTCGAAAACGCCGTCAAACACGGAATCGCTCCGCGCGGTACGGGAGAAATCATAATTCGATTATCTTTGCAGGACCAGTTGTTGGTCATCGACATCATCGACGACGGTCCCGGAATGGAAACTGAAACGGAAAGCGGCTTCGGTATTCGTGCCATCAGCAACGAGTTCGAGATACTGAAGGATTTATACAATACGGAAATCGGCATAACGATCGAAAACAGGCAGAAGAAAGAATCTGTTTCCGGTTGCCACGTCCGGCTATCCATCCCTTTATAAGACAAAATATGGACACCAAAATAACCGCAGCAATCGTAGATGACGAGCAGGGCAACCGGGAGAACCTGCTCCGCATGATCGGGAACTATTGTCCGCAGATCAGGATATCGGCCATTTGCAGCTCCGTCACCGAAGCCCGTACCGTGCTGCCCGAAGCTAAACCGGATATCCTCTTCCTGGATATCCGGTTGGGCGACGACACCGGTTTCTCCCTCTTAGGCAGCCTTCCGGAGATTCCTTTCGAAGTGATTTTCGTTACCGCCTACGACAGCTATGCGATCCAGGCCATCCGCTTCAGTGCGCTCGACTATCTGCTGAAGCCTATCGACCCGGAAGAACTGACGCATGCCGTAGACAAGGCGGTCCAGATCGTCCTCCGGAAACAGGAAAACAAACGGATGCAGAACCTCTTGCAAAACACGCTGGTATTGGACAAGCAGAAGAAAATAGCCCTGTCGGTCGCAGATAAGATAGAGTTTGTAGAAATCGGTTCCATCATCCGTTGCGAATCGGAGAGCAACTACACGACTTTCTTTTTGAAATCGGGAGAAAAACTGATCGTATCGAAGACACTCAAGGAGTTCGACGAACTACTAACCCCCTACCACTTCCTCCGCGTCCACCAGTCGCACCTGATCAACCTGGATGAGATCAAAAGTTTCATCAAGAGCGACGGCGGATATATACGCATGAAAGACGGAGCCTCGGTCAGCATTTCCCGCCAACGGCGAAACTATGTGATGGAAGTATTAAAGCAATTATAGACCAAGCCGCCTGGGCGATCGCTCATTCCTTATATTTCAGATCGAAACGGCCTTCCGTAATGCGTCCGCCTTCGAAAGTGCCGCTGAACACACCGTCCGACATACGGGAGATGTAGACCTTGCCATCCTCCATCTTTTGGTTCTCAAAATATGCATTCCCGTAAGGGAGTGTTTCTCCCTGCTTGGGATCGGCAATCGTAAAACGGATATATGAATCAAGGCCGGTCTGCACCGATATCGTCATCTCGGAACCTTCTTCTCCTTCCAAATATTCCGCAACAGGCAACCCCCACCGCCCGCTCGCATACACCCAGCCGTCGACCAGGCAACCGAATGTATTCGCTCCGGTCGTAGTAGCTTCGGGCATAATCGTCGGATCGACCGATTCGTTCTCTTCACAGGCCACACAAAACAGCAACAAACAGATAAATAACAGATGTCTCATAAGTGTATCTGATTAAAAGTGTAAATTCATACCGAACAATAAGGATAATTGGGAGAAACATCCTCCGCCACCGCTCAATTCAGGAGATTCGACCTGCCATTTCTGCCCGTGATATCTGACCGAATAGCTCTCGGAGGAGGTAACGATCCAATTCAACTTTGCAGAAATCCCCACTAACGGAAAAAGACGATACTCGCCCCCTGCCGACAGATTATAGGCCAGTTTATTCATCGACACATCCCGCGGCTTCCCAAACACAAAGCTTCTATCTTTATAATGCTGGTATCCTACTCCGGTCGATAGAGACAGATTGTATTTCTGCTTTACCATAAACAAGGCCAGCTGAGGTGCGACATAATGCATCAGGATCTTGTCGGAACTTTCGTCACGAGTACTTTTATAACGCGCCCCCTGATAGATAAGTCCGGGAGCGAGCTTAAACGAACCGGAGATATATTTGTCTCCCAAGAAATAATAGTCGGCATCCCAGGCAATCCCATTCCGCAAATCATTTCGATAAGCATCGGAGTTGTTCGTGATCCCGATCATTTTTCCCAAATACCAGGAAGGTCCTACGCGAACAGAGAACATCGACTTTCCGACAGACGTCTCTTGGGCTAAAACCGACACAGCCTGTATCAACAGCCCTAACAAAAGTAGATACTTTTTCATAACATTTCTTTTAGACTTACAATCATAAATATAAGATGCTCAAAACCAGTCAAACGTTGCACAGGTTGTTATGACAGGATCGTATTGTTTCTCCTATCCTATCTCCAAAGTATCGCATGGAGATGATTCTCAAATATAACCAAAATCCCGGACAAACTATTATCTTTGCACAAGAAACAAAGACAATTAGGACAATGACTTTCAATTACGATGTGATCGTGGTCGGTGCCGGTCATGCAGGCTGTGAAGCCGCAGCGGCTGCCGCCAATTTAGGTTCGAAGACGCTTCTCATTACGATGGACATGAACAAGATTGCGCAGATGAGTTGCAATCCGGCTGTCGGAGGCATAGCCAAAGGACAGATCGTCCGTGAAATCGACGCTTTAGGCGGTTATATGGGAATCGTGACGGACCGGACCGCCATCCAGTTCCGCATGCTGAACCGGAGCAAGGGGCCGGCCATGTGGAGCCCGCGCTCCCAAAGCGACCGCGCCCGTTTCATCGAATGTTGGCGGGGAATACTGGAAAACCTTCCGAACCTGTATATCTGGCAGGATACCGTACGCGAACTGTTGCTCGACGGAAATACCGTATGCGGCGTAAAGACTTATATGGGAGTCGAGTTCCATGCGAAAAGCGTAGTCTTGACAAACGGGACTTTCCTGAACGGGCTCATGCATATCGGGCGGACACAGATCAGAGGCGGGCGCATAGCCGAACCGGCAGCAACGGGACTGACCGAACAACTGGTTTCAATAGGGATCCGGTCCGCACGCATGAAGACCGGGACGCCTGTGCGTATCGACGCACGCAGCGTGCACTTCGATGAAATGGCGGAACAGCCCGGAGAAAACGACTTCCATAAGTTTTCTTATATGAACACTTCGCAGCGCGTTCTGAAACAGTTAAGTTGCTGGACGACGTTCACCAACGAGGCCTGCCATGCAGTCCTGCGCGAAGGCCTCCCCGACTCCCCGTTGTATAACGGACAGATCAAGAGCATCGGCCCGCGCTACTGTCCGAGCATCGAGACGAAGATCGTGACGTTTGCAGACAAGCCCCAGCATCAGCTCTTCCTGGAACCGGAAGGCGAAACGACACAGGAATACTACCTAAACGGTTTCTCTTCCTCCCTTCCGTTGGAGATACAGTTGCGAGCCCTGCAACAGATACCGGCATTCCGCGACATACAGATCTACCGTCCGGGATATGCCATCGAATATGATTTCTTCGATCCGACGCAGCTCCATCATAATTTGGAAACAAAACTAATCCGCAACCTGTTCTTTGCCGGACAGATCAACGGAACGACCGGCTACGAGGAAGCCGGCGGACAAGGATTGGTGGCCGGAATAAACGCACATATCAACTGCCACGGCGGAGAATCGTTCGTGTTAGGGCGCGACGAAGCCTATATCGGCGTACTGATCGACGATCTTGTTACGAAAGGTGTGGACGAGCCTTACCGCATGTTTACCTCACGTGCAGAATACCGCATTCTGCTCCGCCAGGATGATGCGGACATGCGCTTGACGGAAAAGTCGTATCATCTTGGTTTGGCAAAACAAGACCGCCACGAGCTGCTGAAAGAGAAAAAGGCAAGCCGGGATGCGATTATTTCTTTTGCAGAGAACTACTCAATCAAACCGCAATATATAAACAGCGGCCTGGAGGCTTTGGGTACTACCCCGCTCTCACACGGATGCAAATTGATTGAACTGATTCCACGCCCTCAAATCACGTTGGAGAATATCGCGGAACTGGTTCCGGCATTCCGGGCAGAGCTGGATAAGGTTCCTGTTTCACGAAAAGAGGAGATCATCGAGGCGGCAGAAATCCTAATCAAGTACAGCGGCTATATTCGCCGCGAGCAGATCATCGCCGACAAGATAAACCGTTTGGAGAATATCCATATCAAAGGCAAATTCGATTACAATTCGATCCAGTCTTTGTCTACGGAAGCCCGGCAGAAACTGACACGGATAGACCCGGACACGATAGCCCAGGCAAGCCGCATTCCGGGCATCTCGCCAAGCGACATCAACATCCTCCTGGTGATGCTGGGGCGCTAAACGCGAAATGTTCCACGTGAAACATTTACTTTAACAACAATAGCGTAAAAGACTGAAAATAGGATAGAAAGATAAGCAAAAAGAAATGAGCGCGACCGAGGAACATATAAAGAACATCCTTTCCGTCATACCGGAATCGCCTGGCTGCTACCAATACTTTGACGAGAAGGGAACGATCATCTATGTAGGCAAAGCAAAGAATCTGAAGCGTCGTGTCTCCTCCTATTTCAACAAAGAACACGACAGCAACAAAACACGCGTTCTGGTCAAACAGATACGGGACATCAAATACTTTGTTGTCGACACGGAAGAGGATGCGCTTCTTCTGGAGAATAACCTGATCAAGCAATATCGTCCCCGATACAACGTGCTGCTGAAAGACGACAAGACCTATCCGTCTATCGTTGTCAAGAACGAATATTTTCCGCGCATATTCCAAACCCGGAATATCGTACGGGACGGTTCGCGCTATTACGGTCCCTACCCTTCCGTCTACACGGCAAAGGTCATGCTGCAAATGCTGAAAGAGCTGTATCCGCTACGCACCTGCAAATATCCTCTTACACCCGAATCCATCGCGGAAGGGCGATACAAAGTTTGCCTCGAATACCATATCAAACGATGCAAAGGGCCTTGTGAAGGATTGCAGACATTGGAGGAATACCAGCAAAATATTTCCGAAATAAAGGAAATCCTGCGTGGGAATATCTCGCAGATAAGCAAACATCTGTATGAAGAGATGCAGAAACTGGCGGGAGAATTGCGGTTCGAGGAAGCACAGAAGATCAAAGAAAAGTATGAAGTCATCGAAAATTACCGTTCCAAATCGACAGTGGTCACCCCGATGCTCCACAATATAGATGTATTCTCGCTGGCCGAAAACGAGAATTCCGCCTACATCAATTACCTGCATATCGGCAACGGGGCGATCGTGCAAGCCTATACGTTCGAATATAAAAAGCGCCTGGACGAGTCGAAAGAGGACCTGCTTAGCTTAGGGATCATCGAAATGCGCAATCGCTTTAAAAGCACTGCACGCGAAATCATCGTTCCTTTTCCACTGGATATAGAGTTGGAAAACGTTTCGATCACCGTTCCGCAGCGCGGAGATAAAAAGAAGCTGGTGGAATTATCGGAGATGAACGTGAAGCAGTATAAGGTCGACAAGCTGAAACAGGCGGAGAAGTTGAACCCGGAGCAACGCAGCACACGTCTTTTAAAAGAGATACAGGAGACGCTTCATCTTCCCAAACTGCCGGCCCATATCGAGTGTTTCGACAATTCCAACATACAGGGAAGCGACGCGGTGGCTGCATGTGTCGTCTTCAAAATGGCGAAACCATCGAAAAAAGATTACCGGAAATACAACATCAAAACGGTTGTCGGCCCAGACGATTACGCCTCGATGAAAGAGGTCGTACGCCGCCGCTACCAGCGTGCCATCGCTGAAGAGACTCCCCTGCCCGACCTGATCATCACCGACGGTGGAAAGGGGCAAATGGAAGTTGTGCGCGAAGTGATCCAGGACGAACTGCACTTGGACATTCCGATAGCCGGGCTGGCAAAAGACGGGAAACACCGGACTTCGGAACTCCTGTTCGGCTTCCCTCCCGAAACAATCGGCATGCCGATACAAAGTTTCATGTTCAAATTCTTCACCCAAATACAGGACGAGGTGCATCGTTTCGCCATCACTTTCCACAAGGATAAGCGAAGCAAAAGCCAAACAAAATCCGAATTGGATACGATAAAAGGGATCGGAGAAAAAACAAAAGTATTACTTTTACGTCATTTTAAGAGTGTAAAGCGAATACGCGAAGCCAGCTTCGACGAGCTGAAAGAGGTGATCGGAGAAGCCAAAACAAAAGCATTATTAAATGGTTTAAAATAAAGATATGAGAACATTGATACAACGGGTACAACATGCCTCCGTGACCATAGACGGACAGCTGAAGTCCAAAATCGGGAAAGGCCTGCTTGTACTGGTCGGTATTGAAGACCGCGACACACAGGAGGACATCGAATGGTTGTGCAAGAAGATTGCCAACCTGCGCATCTTTGACGATGAAAACGGGGTTATGAACCGTTCTGTCGTCGAAACGGAAGGGGAAGTGATGGTGGTTAGCCAGTTTACCTTGCACGCCTCCACAAAGAAGGGAAACCGCCCTTCCTATATCCATGCCTCCAAACCGGACATAGCTATTCCGATGTACGAGGCTTTCTGCGCTGAGATGGGCTTGCAGATCGGAAAGGAAGTACAGACCGGAACGTTCGGCGCCGACATGAAAGTGGAACTGCTGAACGACGGTCCTGTCACAATCTGGATCGACTCACAGAACAAAGAATAATAAAAGATATGGCAGAAATTACACTCAAACAGGCACAGGAGCAGGTGGACAACTGGATCAAAACGTATGGCGTCCGCTACTTCAACGAACTGACGAATATGACCATCCTGACCGAAGAAGTCGGCGAACTGGCCCGCATCATGGCCCGCACATACGGCGAACAGTCTTTCAAGGAGAGCGACAAACACCGCGATTTAGGCGATGAAATGGCCGATGTCCTATGGGTATTGCTCTGCCTTGCCAACCAGACAGGCGTCGACCTGACGGCTGCTTTTGAAAAGAATCTGCAAAAGAAAACGGACCGGGATAAAGAACGACATATAAACAATAAAAAGTTATAAGATTATGGTACACGAACACGATCACGAATGTGGATGCGGACATCATCACCACGATGAAGATCCCGAACATCTCCACACCAACAAATACCAACAGGCATTCGCCAAATTCGAAGCGGCCGGCACGACGGAAGAAGTGGCCGGACAGGTAAAAACACTGCTCGGAAAACATGGGAACGACAACTTCACTCCCGACGTTCTGAAACAGATTCACGGTTTCATCGACCTGACTTCCCTCACCAGTATCGACACGAAAGAGAGCATCTGGAAGCTGGTCGACAAAGTAAACGATTTCGAAGGAACCCGCCCCGACGTACCCAACGTGGCTGCCATCTGTACCTATCCCCTGTTCGTGGAGACGGTAAAAGAAGCCCTCTCTGCACAGGAGGTAAAGATTGCATCCGTAGCAGGCGGTTTCCCCTCCTCGCAGACCTTCATGGAAATAAAGATTGCCGAAACGGCGATGGCCGTCATGCAGGGAGCCGATGAAATCGACGTTGTCATGAACTTAGGTTATTTCCTCGAAGAAAATTATGACGAACTTAGCGAAGAAATCCAGGAGATCAAAGAGAGCTGCCGTGATGCCAAACTGAAGGTCATCCTCGAAACAGGCGCTCTCCTGACGCCCGAAAGCATTCAGAAAGCAGCCATCCTTGCAGTCTATTCCGGTGCGGATTTCATCAAGACATCGACCGGGAAAGGTTATCCGGGTGCCACTCCGGAAGCCGTTTACACGATGTGCCAAGTTCTGAAAAAATACCATTCCATCACAGGAAAGCGTGTCGGCATTAAGGTTGCAGGCGGTGTTCGCACGGCAGAAGAGGCCGTCCGCTACTATACCATCGTCAAGGAAGTATTAGGAAACGACTGGTTGAATAAAGACCTGTTCCGCATAGGAGCCAGCAGCTTGGTGGAAGACATCGAACACCGCCTGGGAAAATAAGAGAAACAACGACATAAATTCGGCGACACCGGGATGTTCCCTCCCGCCACACCCGGATCTCCCCTATACGAACACCCGGATGTAGGGACTGCCTACACCCGGGTGTCGCCATGTTTATATAAGCTGTTTATTCATCTTTCCCCGTATCTTCCGGCTTTTATCTATTGTTTTTCAGGAAATAATCGTTTAATAAGAAGGTATAAGCATGATGGTATGATAGATAAACATGATAGATGAAAAAGCAACTATCATGCTCGTATCAGATTGATATTCAACGAATACAAGAAGAAAATGATAGTATGACAGTAGAAACGTGAAAAACTTATTTGCGACGCTCTACGATGTAGTCGGCAAGTAAGAGCAATCCTTCGCGTGCTTCCGATTCTGGAAGCGTCATCAGAACCTCGACCGCTTTATCACGATATTCCTGCATCCGCTGTTCGGCATATTCGATTCCCCCGTTCGCTTTGGCAAAATCAATCAGCAAGCTGATATTTTCTGTGGTAAAATCTTTTTCCTTTATGATCCGAAGACATTTGTCCACCTCTTCCCTCCTGCCCGTCTTCAACGCGTGCAGCAAAGGAAGCGTAACCTTTCCTTCCCGGATATCGTTGCCGGTAGGTTTTCCTATATTCGCCTCTTTGAAGTAGTCGAAGATATCATCTTTGATTTGGAAACAGTAACCTAAGTATTCACCGAACTCACGGCATTTTTCCACCATTTCACCGGACGCGCCGACAGAAATGGAACCGATCTCGGCACATGCGGAAAGCAACATGGCCGTCTTTTTCCGTATCACCTGCATATAGCAGGACTCGTCGATAATGCTTTCTTCGGCCGTTTCCAACTGTTTGATCTCCCCTTCCGAAAGATCGCGGCCCAGGTTGGAAACAATACCTATGATTTGCAGATTACCTGTCTGGATGGAACGGATCAACGCGGTGGAAAGGACATAATCGCCCACTAAGACTGAAATGCGGTTATCGAATATGGCATTCAGGGAAGGAACGCCGCGACGCTGTTTTGTCTCGTCGATCACATCATCATGGATAAGCGTGGCAGTATGAAGTAACTCCAGCAAAACAGCCGAATTAATCGTATTATCCGTTACCTGCCCGCATGCTTTAGCTGTCAAAAGTACCAATAAGGGGCGGACATGTTTTCCGCTCGCATTCAGTATCCGGTCAATAGCCGATTGCAAACGATTCGTTTCGCTTCGCAGCGAAGCAGCAAACTCATCATTAAAACGTTTAAACTCTACGGCAACCGGTTGTTCTATTTTACTTCTATCCTTCATAATCGATCCTAAGATGCGCAAAAGTAACAAAAAGTATCGAGTAAGCGAGTTTTTTCGTACATTTACCGACAATTGTCACACTAAAACGTGTTAAAAGAGATGAAGTTATTCCTCATAGATGCATATGCATTGATTTATCGGTCTTACTACGCTTTTATCAAGAATCCGCGTATCAACTCCAAAGGTATGAACACTTCGGCAATCTTTGGTTTTATCAACAGCCTGGAAGATGTCCTGAAACGTGAAAACCCGACCCATATAGCAGTAGCCTTCGACCCGAAAGGCCCGACTTTCCGCCACGAAGCCTACGAACAGTACAAGGCGCAACGGCAAGAGACACCGGAAGATATCCGCAAGTCGGTCCCGTTCATCAAAAATATCATTGAAGCTTACAATATCCCGATTCTGGAAGTCCCGCGCTATGAGGCCGACGATGTCATCGGCACGGTTGCCAAGCAAGCCGAAAAAGAAGGTTTCGAGGTGTATATGATGACACCGGATAAAGACTACGGCCAGTTGGTATCCGAACATATATTCATGTACCGCCCCCGCTTCGGCGGCGACTACGAGATTATGGGCGTACCCGAAGTGTTGGGCAAATACGGCCTGACATCCGTCGACCAGGTGATCGACCTTTTAGGGCTGATGGGCGACAGTTCCGACAATATCCCCGGATGTCCGGGTGTCGGCGAAAAGACCGCCCAAAAATTATTGACCGAATTCGGAACAATCGAAAATCTTTTGGAGAATACCGACAAGCTGAAAGGTTCCCTCCAAAAGAAGGTCACGGAGAACAGGGAACAAATTCGTTTCTCCAAATTCCTGGCAACAATCAAGACAGATGCCCCGATCCGGTTCGATGCCGTCAAATGCATCCGGGAAAAGATAAATGAAGAACGTCTCGTAGAGATTTACACCGAATTAGAATTCAGAACATTTATTAACAAAATAGTAGGAGAGCCGGAAAAAGCCAAAACGGAGTCCAAAGCGACATCGGCACCGGCAAAAACCGGCACAAGGAAAAAAGCAGCTCCCGCAGGTCCGATTCAAGGCTCGCTCTTTGAAGAATTTGCGGCCGAGCCTACGGCTGTTCCTAAATATTCGACTCTCGCGGACTTAAAATCCACTCGTCACACTTATCATCTTGTTGATACAGAGGAAAAAATAGCCGAATTAGGCCGTTTTTTGGACGAACAGGATTTTTTTGCTTTTGACACGGAAACAGATGGCATAGACCCGCTGAAGGCAGGATTGGTCGGAATGTCGTTCGCCGTGAAGGAAAACGAGGCTTGGTACGTTCCTGTTCCGGCAGCCCGTGAAGAAGCGGACAAAGTTCTTGCCCACCTCTCTCCTGCCCTGCAGAATCCGAAATCGCTCAAGATCGGACAAAACATAAAATTCGATATCCTTGTCGTCCGCAAATATGGAATCCGGGTAGCCGGCCCTCTATTCGATACGATGATCGCCCATTACCTTCTGAATCCCGAATTGCGTCACGGCATGGACTACCTTGCCGAAACATACCTTAAATATAAAACGGTACGGATCGAGGAACTGATCGGTCCGAGAGGAAGGAAGCAGCTTACCATGCGCGACGTCCCGGTCACCCAAGTAGCCGAATACGCCGCCGAAGATGCAGACATTACGCTCAAGCTGAAAAACTATTTTGCCCCCTGCCTGGAAAAAGAAGGACTCGAATCGCTTTTTTATGACATCGAGATGCCTTTAATATATGTATTGGCCGAAATGGAGTATACGGGAGTGACGCTCGACACCGTCGCCCTGAAACAATCGTCCGAAGAACTGACAGCCGTACTCAAGAAGCTGGAGAAAGAAATTTATGAGCTGGCAGGAATGAAGTTCAACATCAATTCCGCCCGCCAGGTCGGTGAAGTCCTTTTCGATCACCTCAAGATAGAAGAGAAAGCAAGGAAGACGAAGACAGGCAGCTACAGCACGAGTGAAGAGATTCTGGAGAAAATGCGTTCCAAACATCCCGTCGTGGGAAAGCTGCTCGAATATCGCGGACTGAAAAAGCTGCTCAGCACCTATATCGACGCACTACCCGAACTGATCAACCCGGAGACCGGCAAGATCCACACGTCCTACAACCAGGCAGTCACCTCGACCGGCCGCCTCAGTTCCACCAACCCGAACCTACAGAACATTCCGGTACGCGACGAGTTGGGACGTGAAATCAGGAAAGCCTTTACAGCCGACAACAAAGACTGTATTTTCTTCTCCGCCGACTATTCGCAGATCGAGCTTCGTATCATGGCACACCTCAGCCAGGATACACACATGATAGAAGCTTTCCGCAGCGGAGCTGACATCCACGCCGCCACAGCCGCCAAGATATACGGCATTCCGGTTGAAGAAGTCACCTCCGACATGCGCCGGAAAGCAAAAACAGCCAACTTCGGCATTATCTACGGAATCTCTGTCTTCGGGTTAGCCGAACGGCTGAGCATCCCCCGGGCAGAGTCGAAAGAACTGATCGAAGGTTACTTCAAGACCTATCCGGGCATCCGTGCCTACATGGACGAAAGCATCGAAGTGGCAAAAGAAAAAGGATATGTAGAGACCATCTACAAGCGCAAACGTTTCCTGCCGGATATCAACTCCCATAACGCCATCGTGCGGGGATATGCCGAACGAAACGCGATCAACGCTCCGATCCAGGGCAGTGCAGCCGACATCATCAAGGTTGCCATGGTCCGCATCTTCAACCGCTTCGAAACCGAAGGCCTGAAGAGCAAAATGATCCTGCAGGTACACGACGAATTGAACTTTAACGTCTACAAAGACGAACTGGAAAAAGTTAAACAGATCGTATTGGATGAAATGGAAAATGCAATCCAACTGCGAGTCCCCCTAATCGCCGACTGCGGCGAAGGGGTAAACTGGCTGGAAGCACACTAACAAAAACACATAAAGTATGTAAATCACCACATTTATACACTATCTTTGTAGTGAACTTTATTGCAAAGAGTTGCAATATACATAGTAAAACAAAAGCGTTATCATATTGTCCTAAGCAAGAAAATCGCCAATTTTTCATCCAGAAAGGACAGTAGACAACTATTGCCTCACGTTTTTTGTATATATACATAATTATATAAACATTAAGCGTGGGCTGTTGTCTATCTACCGGATGGCTGTTTGGCGATACCTCTTGCTTGGATAGATGGCAGTTCCCACGCTTTTATTATGTTTTCCATCCCAGGGGACAGATGGAGCAAATGGAAAATTATGTATTTCATATTCCCGGACAATCTTCCTCCATCCGTTCAAAAAGCTGCATTCGAATTCACATCCGAAGAGTATCCCCTGTATCATTACATAACACCGGATATAGAGATACTGGATCAGGGAATTTCAATCGCTATCCCGGACGAAGCCAGTCACATCCGTTCTATCCGGTTCACGACATTCCTCAGCCATTTCACATACTATTACGCCGAAAAAGGATATCGGATCGCACAAGGCCTCCATCTCCCCCTCTTTCGGGCTCCGGCAATCGGAGATCTTTACGCGAACGGCGTGGTTATACAGACTGGCGAAAATACCTCCGGCCAGCTCATGGAAGCCGATATAATCCCTTATAAAGGTTCGGTAATGGAGATACAGGAGCAGGCGCTCGATTATTTCGACGCCTTGATCTATTGTGAATCTATTTCCGAAGGGACTTTGGGCAACTGGCATTTGCCGGATATGCTCAATTTGGTATTGCTGCACACCAAGCAACAGGAGTTCAACATGCATCTTGCCAAGCGCCAAGGGACCTTACTATACGACGAAGAATACTGGTGTAAAGACAACAGCGTGATCGATCTGGGGATAACGTTCAATATGGCAAACAACAGCCTCGAAATATGCCTCAAAAAGGAAAAGCGGCAGGTTCGGGCCATACTGGATTACTAAACAACATTTTCTATATCCGATTCGCCTGCCATCCGGTGACATAAATACAAAAGAAAGAGTTTGATACGATTCAATATGACCATGAATAATTTGAAGGTCTCTTCAAAAGATGGGAAAAATTCTCTCCCCCTATAAACAATTAAAGGCTGTCTCACGACAACCCCTAACCAACTTTGTTAACCTTAAATCTAATACTATTATGAAAAAACCACAGTGCAAAGATACAAGCTTAAGCCCGTTTGTCAAGCCTTCTACAGACAATATATGTTAAGCTCTGAAGGGCTTTGCGGTAAAAAGTGTTACAAAGGGCAAAACTTTATACAAAGGAATCAAATTCTGCTAAAATTAACATTTCAGATACTCTTTTTTAGAGAGAAAGACGCTCTTTCAGGAGCTTATAACCGGCATTGCTTGCCCGCAAACAAACTCCGTTTTTCAAACGGACCTGATAATTTTCTTTCCCGAACAGTTCCACTCGCAGAATTTGCTCGGTATTGACAATGCAAGAACGGTGAATCCGAACAAACAGCGCAGGCGGAAGATGTGTCTCAAAATATTTCATCGTCTGCTCCTTCACATACTGCCCGCCCGGAGTGAAAAGTGTCACATAATCGCCTCCGGCTTGCAGATATAACAGTTCTCCGAGATGGATGATATGAATACGGGAACCGTCTTTTACCGATACGCGATCCAAAAAAGTTTCATCCGCGGGAACGGCATCTTCTTGTACCTTATTTGCTTCGATTCCGGATATATCTTTAAGATCCGGTTCATTCGTCCGGTTCATCCGATACCATTGCAACAGGATAATCCAGCATAACACGCCAAAGACCAAGCGAAGGGAAACACTGTCCATAAAATCACCGCCACTTCTTTGTTCCAAAAGTACCTGCAGTTCAAAAGCCCCTGCCAGACTGATCGCCTGAACCAATACCGCCAATGCGATCTGGATCTGCAAGGCATGAATAGTCCCGTCAATGTACCCGTACAGGAAACCGGCGACAGCCAGTAACCCGACAGAGACCATTCCATCCAGACAAGCCATCCATATCTCCTCTCCTCCATAACAGAACAGAAGCCATGAATAAACCATCCAAACCACAACTGCCAGGGTAATCCCCACCACGCGATTGATGACCGACTCTATAAATGGATGTGTCTGCATAAATCAACTTTTAAACTCAATACCTCCGAAAGAGACTTTTCCCCTCACAATCAAAGCATGCTCCTTGTCTATCTCAACAGACGAATTATAGCGTTTGTCATCACATTCACCGATAAACGTATCGATCTGCGTCTGTAAATTCCAATCTGACGGCAAATAAATCTCGACTCCTCCAAAAGAACAGTCGATATCTATAAACGTTCTGGGAGCATCCAACTTGCTCCGCCTCAAATCCAGAACAGTTCCGCCAAACGCATTTCTAATCCGTGCTCCTCTGAACACCGGGTCCAGAACAATCTGCTGAACCGAACTAAAAGTGTTGTCCGATACGACAAAACCATCTTCAGAGTTATACACCTCTTTAGCATACTCCCCCCTCTTTTCATCCCAATGGCTATTAAAACGGTGACGGTCCGACTTAAAGAGAATCATGATTCCCACCAAAATAAACAGTACAGGCCAGAACCTTCCGCCCCATTCGCCTTCTATCCCGCTTATTTCCGGCAACAGGAAATAAACACCTATGGCAATCGTAATCACTCCCCCGAAGAAATGTCGTTTAATCAAATTGACAATACCGACTACAACCAGCAGCATCTGCCAGGAAACCAGGATGTGAAACAGATAAGAATCTATTATCCCGAAATTCCGCCCAAGAAACAATAATCCCACTATGATAAATACTGCCGCCGTTGCAACTGTATTCAACCTATTGTGGCCGGAATGACCACCATTGATAAAACCTCCCTGTTGATTTGTCCTCATACTCATATTTTTTTTGATTTGTAGCAAAACTACCGCTACACAACCGTTTACACAATAGAGAAACGGCCAGTCACTGCTAAATCCCGGCAAATAACGGAATACTCCCGACAAAAAAGCATTGATAGCCTCCCCAAAGATATTCATTCGAAATTTGCTTATGCCCTAAAATTTCATATATTTGCAATGTTCGGAGGAACTATTCGAGAAAATTCAAGTCGATTGAAATGAATCATCGAAAATCTAAAACAAACCATGAAGAAACATACAATATATCATCTACTATGCATAACACAACAAACCAAATGTCAAGAAGACATTTCCTTGCAACAACGGGGGCAATTGCTGGAACGGCCTTGCTCAATCCGTTATCTGATATAAAAGCGGAGCCGGCTGGCATTGCAAAGCCGGCTGGTAAAAAGCTCCGGATCGCACTTGTCGGGACAGGAGGCCGTGGAACATCCATGTGGGGAAGGGATATTTTGAAAAGTTACCCTGATTATATTGAATTCGTAGGTCTTTGCGATAAAAACGAAGGACGTGTTGAAACCGGTAAACGCATCATTGGTGCTTCCTGTCCTACTTATACCGATTTCGAGAAGATGATGAACGAGACAAAACCGGATGTATTGATTGTCACGACAATGGACAGCACACATCATCAATTCATTATCCGAGGAATGGAATTGGGCGCCGATATTATCACGGAAAAACCGATGACGACCGATGAAAAGAAAATCCAAGCGATTCTGGATGCTGAAAAACGGACGGGTAAGACATGCCGGGTCACATTCAATTACCGCTATTCTCCTCACCGGGCAAAAATATGGGAACTGCTTCGTGCCGGAGAAATCGGCGACATAACCTCCGTCGATTTCCACTGGTATCTGGATACTTCGCACGGAGCCGACTATTTCCGCCGCTGGCATAGGCTCGTTGAATGCAGCGGTTCGTTATGGGTGCACAAAGCCAGCCATCATTTCGACCTCCTGAACTGGTGGATCGACAGTGATCCCGAAAGTGTTTATGCGCTTGGAGATCTCAACCATTATGGAAAGAATGGAACCATACGGGCTGAGAATTGCCGTACATGCCCGCATACAGACAAATGCAAGTTCTTCTTTGACATCACCAAGAACAAGAACTACATGGAACTGTATGTGGCCAATGAAAAATATGACGGTTACCTGCGCGACGGTTGTGTGTTCAAAAAGGATGTAAACATCTTCGACAAGATGGCTGCAACGATCAAATATAAAAACGGCGTACAAGTAGCCTACTCGTTGACAACCTATTCTCCGTACGAAGGTTACCGGATTGCATTCAACGGAACAAAAGGGCGTTTGGAAGCCTGGATACAAGAATCCAAACCGACATCGGATGCCAATTATGACGAACTTGTTCTATTCAAGAATTTCAATAAGCGGCAATATATCCAGATCCCGTTCGGGACATCCGGACATGGTGGCGGGGACGCATTATTAAAAGACCAGATATTCCTGCCCAATATCGACGATCCGTTCCAACAATGTGCAAACACTCGTGACGGTGCTTTGGCCTGCCTGGTCGGAATCGCAGCCCGCAACAGCATAGCATCCGGACAACCGGTCAAAATTGCAGATTTAACTTCGATCCAACCACAGGAAAAGAAGTTGTATAAACGTATCTTATAAACATCCAAAGAGGAATTGAAACGACCCTGTTCCCACGCCTGACACAGGAACAGGGTCGTTTCAATCCTTCCTTTTACCCCATTTTGATTACTTTTACCCCCATGAACAAACTGATTCCATCTATCCTCTTCTTTCTGTCCTGTTGCTGTTTTGCAACAGGTCAGCATTCACACATACATTTCATTGAAAAACCAGACTCACAAAAGATAAGCATATACATAGACCAAACACTTTTTACAGAATTTCTTTACTCCGACACTTTATATAAACAAGTTCTTTATCCTATCTACACTGCATCCGGTACGGAAATCACTCGTGGCTACCCTATCCGCCCGAAAGCCGATGAACGGACAGACCATCCTCACCAGGTGGGATTATGGTTCAGCTTCGGAGACATCAACGGATTGGATTTCTGGAATAACTCGAATCGTATTCCCCATGATAAAAAAGAACATTACGGCATTATCCGGTTTACCGGCATCAAGAATATAAACGAGAAAGAAAACAAATTTACAGTCGAAGCAGATTGGACAAACCACAATGGATATATTCTACTGAAAGAAAAAACCACCTACGCATTCACCGGTAAGCCACACGAAAGAGGCATTCGGCGAACCACTACGCTGACCGCTTTCAAAGATTCTATTTTCATCACGGAAAATAAAGAAGGCTTACTCGGTATGCGTTTAGATCGAAACCTTGAAGCCGACATTTCCGGGATCTATCAGAACAAAGAAGGAGACACCGGTGACGATGTTTGGGGGAAACGTTCGGCTTGGGTTGTTTTGAACGGGGAAATAAAAGACGAGAAGATATCGATAGCCCTCATAGACCATCCTGAAAATCCCAATTATCCGGGTTGGTCGCATGCACGTGGATACGGCTTGTTTGCGATTAATAACTTAGGAGGACGGTGTTTCGATAAACAGGCGGAAAAAGTTCAAATCCTGCTAAAAAAGGAGGATTCCATCACTTTCACCTATCGAATTTTGATAAAAGACGGGGAGTTTCTTTCCAACCGGGAAATAGAGGCTCATACCGGAATGGGGAAAGGTTCCTGCACTACAGAAACCTCTATAAACAATTAAAGGCTGTCTCACGACAACCCCTAACCAACTTTGTTAACCTTAAATCTAATACTATTATGAAAAAACCACGATGCAAAGATACGGGCTTTTCCAAATCTGTCAATAGCTGAAGCATTAATTTATGTTGTAGAACATATAAGAAAAACTAATTCTCAAAAAAGTAAAGAAAATATGCAACTGTAACATCTCCCCGTTCGTCTATAAAAGAAAACAAACAAAAATATAACAAGACATGAAAACAAGAGTATTTTTCTTTATGACTTGTATCTGGCTACTGGCAACGAACGGATTTGCCCAGAATACAATAAAAGGAGACGGAAACATTATCACGAAAGAAATCTCCATATCCGATTATGATGAAATTTCATATGTGGGAAAAGTGAACATCGAATACGAGCAATCCAATGCATCCCCCTTTTTTAAGATAACGATAGACGAGAACATACTGTCCCACCTCGACATAAAAGTAAAAGGCAAGACATTGATCATACAACCTAAAGATGAAAAAAAATCTTTTAACGGAAAATCTTACGGGCTCAATCTCCAACCGACCGTATGCGAAATAAAGACCAACTCCCGTGAACTGAAAGAGATAAGTGCAGTAGGAGGTGGAGAGTTTGTCGCCAAAAGCCCTCTTAAAACCGACAAACTGGATATCAGTGTTGCCGGAAGCAGCACAATAAACTTCGATAAGCAGCTGGAAGCACGCAAGATCAAATTTAGCGTGGCAGGATCAGGAGATATCAACGCAACCAAGCTGAAAGTAGACAACATGGATTGCAGCGTGGCAGGCAGTGGTTCTATCTTGCTCAAAGGAGAGGCCGAAAGAGGGGATCTGAGCGTTGCCGGTGGCGGGGATATCAGCGCCTTCGGATGTATCATCCGGAAAGCGGAATGCAGTATAGCCGGTGGCGGAAACATTGAAGTACATGCATCCGAACAATTGGACGCCAGTATAGCCGGTGGTGGTCGCATACGATATGAAGGAGATCCCGAACTTAGTAAAAGTGTCGTAGGCGGAGGTTCGATCAAGAAGAATTAATAATTGCTTATTCACATGCATATCAGGCGGATGTCTGTATGTATGACGGATGTATATATGAATAGACCGGTCCGTATTGCAAACAGATATAAAATCAAAATATCTTTGTTATCTTTGTTCGCAAAACAAAAATCCTGCCTCTTGCCAAGGTTTTATCCGTGGAAAATGGATTGTCAAGTTAAACGGAACAGAGTCATAAATATATGCAACAACAACCTACATTTTCAATCATAACGATTACCTATAATGCTGTGCGTCTGGTGGAACAGACGTTATTGAACGTGTTAAGCCAGTCCTATCCGAACATCGAATATATCGTGATAGACGGTGGTTCGACGGATGGGACGGTGGATATTATCAAACAATATGAGTCGGGGCTTGCTTACTGGGTAAGCGAACCGGACAAAGGGATATACGACGCCATGAACAAGGGGCTTCAAAAGGCGACGGGCGATTATGTCTGGTTTATCAATGCCGGTGATTCTCTCTGTTCTTCTGATACAGTCCAATCAATCGTTTCCAAACTACAGAGGAGGAAGACCTTGCCGGATATCATCTATGGGGAGACGAACATCGTGGACGAAGAAAGGCGGTCGTTGGGACTGCGCCGTCTCAGAGCTCCGCGAAAGCTCTCGTGGAAGAGTTTTAGGATGGGGATGTTGGTTTGCCACCAATCGTTCATACCCAAACGTACGATTGCCCCGTCATACGATTTACAGTATCGCTATTCGGCCGATTTCGACTGGTGTATCCGCTGCATGAAACAGGCCCGTTCGTTTTGCAATACGCATCTCACCCTGTCCGACTTTCTGGACGGCGGAACGAGCACGACGCAAAGAAAAGCATCCTTGCGAGAGAGATATGCGATTATGTGCAAATATTATGGTACTTTTGTTACGGTTTTGCTCCACGGGTGGTTCGCCATCCGTTTCTATGCGGCAAAATGCCTGAAAGGGCGGGTTTGAGAGAGTATGAATTTTAATGAGACATATATGAAGGATTTGCTAAAGCAGTGGGGAAAACACGTTGTTGCCCTGATCTTGTTTTTGGGACTGGTGATGGCCTATTTTTCACCGGCGGTGTTTGATGGGAAAGTGATCATGCAAGGCGATAACATCAAGGCGACCGGAATGGGGTCAAGCCAGATGGATCAATACGCCAAGACGGCACAGCCGGGTGAGTTCAGCGTCTGGTCGGATGCGATGTTCGGAGGGATGCCGTATGTGACAGGATACGGCCAGGCCGTGCCGAGTATGCCTTCTTATTCTATTGTGGATAGTTGGTTGAAAAAGGTGGGATATGGCGATGCAGCTATGGTTTTTACCGGGTTGGTGTGTTTCTACCTGCTGATGTGCGTCATGGGAGTAAACTGGTGGCTTGCGATTGCCGGGGCGTTCGCTTTTGCATTCGCGTCCTATAATATCATTATTATCGAGGCGGGACATATCGTGAAAGCCTATGTGATTGGTTATATGCCGGTGACGTTGGCCGGTATGGCATTGCTTTTCAGGCGCTCTTATCTGTGGGGTGCCGTCTTGTTCCTGTTGGGGGTAGCTTTATCTTTAGCAAACGGGCATATCCAGATCACCTATTATCTGGTACTGCTTTGCCTGCTGATCTATGTAGGATATGCTATCAAAAAGATCAGAGAAAAAGCGTATGGCGAATGGTTGAAGACTTCCTTGATTATGGCCGCTTGCGTCATATTGGCCGTATTGCCTAACGCGCAGGGAATGTACTCCAATTGGGATTTAGGACAGCACTCCATCCGTGGCGCTTCGGAGCTGACACCGAAACCGGATGCTTCGGGAAAAGTGGAGAAGGCTTCCACCGGTCTGGATAAGGATTATGCTTTTCAATGGAGTTACGGCTGGAAAGAGTTGATGACCGTTCTCGTACCGAATGTATATGGTGGCGGTTCGGGAGGCACGTTAGACAGCTCTTCCGAGCTATACAAAGAGCTGAAGAAAAACGGAGCCCAGGTAGGGAAAGAAGTACAAACCTATACCTATTGGGGAGATAAGATATTCACTTCCGGGCCGGTCTATTTCGGGGCTTTGGTCTGCTTCCTGTTCGTCCTGGGGATGTTCGTGATCCGGAACCCGATGAAATGGTGGCTGTTGGCTGGATCGGTGTTCCTGACATTCCTTGCGTTGGGACGTAATTTCGATTCTTTCAACGACCTGATGTTCCATTATCTGCCTTTGTACAATAAGTTCCGTACGGTCGAGATGGCGTTGGTGATACCGGGACTGGTGTTCCCGATCGTCGCCATTTGGGGGTTGCGGGAGATTTTGGCTGAAAAAGTAGAAGAAACTCGTTTGAGAAAAGGATTCTTTTGGGCTCTGGGATTGACCGGAGGCCTTTGTGTGATCCTTTGGCTGATGCCCTCCTTGCTGTTGGATTTCCGGTCTGCATATGATGCGCAGTTCCAGAACCAAGTTCCGGAGTGGTATTACACGGCCTTGTTGATGGACCGTGCTTCATTAGCTTCGGCCGATGCGTTGCGTTCTTTAGTCTTCATCCTGTTGGGAGCCGGGTTGCTTGTCTGGTTCTGGAAGGCGAAGAACAAGAAGACTGCGGCGACTTTCGTAAGTGCAGGGGTGGCGGTACTTATTTTGATCGATCTCTGGACGGTGGACCGCCGTTATCTGGATGACAGTAATTTCGTCAAGCAGAAGCCGGTGGAGATGTATAAGGAAACGGTTGCCGACAAGACGATTTTGCAAGATACGGGATCGACTTTCCGTGTGTTGAACATCAATAACCCGTGGCAGGAAACAAACACTTCCTACTATCATCATTCTATCGGAGGGTATCATGCCGTCAAGTTGCGTCGTTACCAGGAGCTGATCGACCATCGGCTGGACAGTGAGTTGCGTGGAATTATCGGTGCTTTGCAGAAGGCACAGACGGCCGAAGACGTGATGTCTGCGTTGGCAGCCTGTCCTTCATTGAATATGCTGAATACCCGCTATATCATCTATAACCCCGAACAGCAGCCGTTGAAGAATCCGTATGCATTCGGGAATGCCTGGTTTGTGGACAAGCTGGACATGGTGGATAATGCGGATGCCGAGATAGATGCCTTGAATACAATCGATCCGCGAGAAACGGCGGTTGTGGACAAACGTTTCCAAAAAGAGCTGGAAGGATTTGTCCCGCAGAAAGATTCAACCGCAACGATCGTGTTGGAAGAATACCGTCCGAACCGTCTGACCTATAAGAGTAAAGCGGATAAAGAGCAGTTGGCTGTCTTCTCCGAAGTCTATTACCAGCCGGGATGGAAGGCAACGGTCGACGGCAAAGAAGTGCCTCATTTCCGTGCAGACTGGATTTTGCGCGGTATGCGTGTGCCGGCAGGCGAACATACGATCGTATTCGAATTCCGTCCGTCCGGTTATGTGACGGCTGCATATGTTTCTACCTACAGCTCGTTCCTAATCCTCTTATTGCTGATTGCTGCGATCGGTTGGTCGGGATGGAAATATTGGAAAAGGAATAAAGAATAATCTCGTAGGGGAGCGTGTCTCCCCCTTTATCACAATTTTTCAGTCACGGATTACACGGATAAATTTGCTTTCTTTCCGTGTGATCCGTGCCTGAATTATGTCAATCCACTCTATTTGTAAAACGTCTTCTGGAATGCTGAAAATTCCTCTTTCTTCAGAACCAGCCTGTTCCAGGCGGCATCCAAAAATCCGCAACCGTATCCTAACAGCTGTATAAAAGAGGCGATGATCGACAAGAAACCGATTTTGATGCTCTTATTCTGAATCGAAGAATCCACAAAAATCAGTAAGCAGAAAAGTCCGAGCGGCAATAAACTCCAAGCGCAGAAGAGGCTTCCTACCAGGAAGAAGAATACTCCTAAAGTAAAAACAGCCGGCAATAGATGCACCAGTTTAAGCGAGTCCGGATATCTCTTGTACAGGTTGATACGGGCGATGCCGGAGTTATAAACCTGGCGGAAAAACTTGCGCCAGTCCGTACGCCTTTTGTGATATACCCAAGCCGAGGGGAACAGGCAAACTTTGTAGCCATTCTTGAACAGGCGGATACTGAAATCGATGTCTTCCCCGAAACGCATGGGAGAAAAACCTCCTAACGCTTCGTATGTACTTTTCCGGATCCCCATGTTGAAACTGCGAGGGTAAAACTTATCCATCTTCTTTTTACCGCCACGAATACCGCCTGTCGTAAAGAAGGAGGTCATGGAGTAGTTGATGGCCTTCTGCACGTCCGTAAAGCTGTCAGAGGCTTTGTCCGGCCCTCCGAAAGCGTCCGCCCCGGTTTCCTCCAGTTCATTGTTTACCGATTTGATATAGCCGGGAGGCAAGATGCAATCCGAATCGAGAACGATCAGGTAATCGCCTTTGCTCTGTTTTGCTCCGTAATTGCGAGCATTGCCCGGACCGCCGTTCGGAATATAGAAATAGGAAACATCCAGCTTATCCTTGAAAGTCTCGACCACCTGTTGGCAAGTTTCCTTCGAGCCGTCTTCAACGATGACGACTTCGAAGTTTGTTTCACTCTGCCGCGTAAGACTGTCCAACAATTCTTCCACCTCGTTGGGGCGGTTGTAGACAGGAATGATAAGGGATAAATGAGGTGTTACCATATTCTAATCAATAAGTTTTATGCAAACATACATATATCTTTGCTTATAATGAATCAATGATTGATATAGATGATCTTTTTTCAACAAGGAACATATTTAATCCTTTCTTTTCCATTTACGGGAATTTCTTTCAAAGCAACTTCTTGTATAAAGCAATATATTGCCTTGCAACCACTTCCTCCGTATAATTGTCCCGAACTTTCTTCACACAAGCATCCGAAAGAGCTTGTCGATCTTCATGCTCCAAAACCCACCGGATACCACAGGCAAGATCGCCGGCATCTTTATAGTTGGCAACATAACCATTCACACGATGATCGATCATCTCCGGAATCCCACCTGTTGCAAATCCGACACAAGGAGTTCCGCATGCCATCGACTCCATGATCGTGTTTGGGAGATTATCTTCCAATGAAGGAATAACAAATAAGTCAGCACAAGAATAAGCTGTAACCATTGTTGAAGTATCTGAAATATATCCCAAAGAATTTACCTTAAAAGGCAACGCCTGACACAGTTCTTCCGATCCATTTCCCATTAAAACGATTTCTATTTTACCAGCATAGTATTGTTTTAAAATAGAACAAGCCTCTATTAAATAAGCAGCCCCTTTCCGCCTATCCGACAACTTGGCAGCAGCAAATAATAGTAATAACTTGTCTTTAGGCAACTGAAATCGTTCTCTCGAATCATTCTTCATTATCGGTTTAAAAACAGAAGTATCTATCGGATTTGGTATTGATGTAAACGAGGCTCCTTCCAATAGAGAACTTTTTTGTGCCATCTCTGTAATCCATTTGCTACAACCGACAAAATGAATTCTATTCAATCCTATTTGCCTTTTTTTATTATATGTCCAACTCGCCAAATCAAAAAGAGGTTTGGATACTTGCAATGGGCACCTGCTACATTTTAATTGATACTTCTTACACCCATCAGGATAATGACATATAGCTGTTGCAGGCCAAAGATCATGAAGTGTCCAAACAAAAGGCTTGCCAGAATCTATCAATCTTTCTAAGTCGGACACGGAAAGAAACCCCTGATTAATCCAATGAAGATGGATAATATCAACTCCTTTTATCAAAGGATGTCCGGACAGATCCGTTCCTGTATTGGCGATGGAAACCGCAAACAGATTCTTACGGTTTAAATGGTTACATAAAAAAATAATCAACCGCTCCCAATAAAATCGGAAACGGTTCAACCATGTGTCTTCCCGGACAAGCTTATCAACCTGCATCCCGGCCTGCTTTAAAGCCTTACTTAAACGTCCGGCAGCCACAGCTGCACCTCCGGTACGTTCGGATGTGTTTAAGATGACAATTTTCATTTTCCAAACTTTACATTCCAATATCCATTTTTGCGTGCACCCACCCTCTCTATAGCTCCTTTGTCTTTCAGATGCTTTATTATCTTACGTACATATTGCTCCGTCAATACTAAACGAATAGCCAAATCCGACTGACGGACATGAGGATCCGAACAAATCAAATCATACACATTCTGTTCTATTTCTGTAAGCTCATTTATCCGCTCATTTATCCGCTCATTTATCCGCTCATTTATCCGCTCATTTATCCGCTCATGAGAAAAAGTCAGGTATAAAAAACCCATTTTATATTCATAAACAGGAGCAGATAAACCTTCCGCCTTACATTTATCCATAATCCGCTGCGTTCCTCGTCCCCAACTTTCAATAAAACCAGCTTTATAAAAAATATCCGCAATCAACTTATTATACGGTCTTGATGGATGAGATCTGGATAAATCATCTATTGTAATATCCTGTAAACGAGCTTCATTCCCAATCACCAATTTATCATCATAAATTCGTATTTGGATTTCAGAAGAAACAAAATATTCACGATGAATAATCGCATTCAACAACGCTTCTCGTAGTGCCTCATACGGATAAACCAACTTCTCCCTCCGGTAAATACCTTCATACGATATATAGCTCAGCAGATACTTCGTACGCAATATATCCAGTGTCCGATCAACTTGCTGAATCAAGTTACCTTCCACTATATCCGTTGTCAATACTTCCGTATCAGAAAGGAATTTTCCGATTTTAATACGAGCCTGCAAAACATATTTCTGCACATTCTTACCAAACAAGACCACAGCAGCTCTTTTAAAACGACCACCAACTATTAAATTCAATCGTTCCATCAAAACCAACATATCGGTCTCCTTCTCAATTGAAGGCACACGATCTTTTGCCAAGGTCTTAAACCGTTCTACCGTTTCCAAATCAATCTCATCTGCAGTAAAACCCTCTTCCACCATGCTTTCCCAAGTTAACCCCATCTTAGCAGAAAGGAACATATTCAACTGGTTTCCTTGCAATTCAGATGTAACACTCCCACTCCGGACATAATACTTCCCATGAACCGATATCGGCATAGCTGACGGTTGAAGTTCGATCGCAACGTATTCCTTTCCGTTCGTTTCACACAATCGGACGACAGGCATGATTCCCGTCTTTTGAGCAATAAAATTCGGAAGCTTTTCTATTAACACCTCAACCCTTTCCACTCCCACAACTCTTCCTTTGTCATCAATGCCGATATACAATGTACCACCATTTGTATTACAGAAAGCAGAAACATAACGAACATATTCGTCACGCCAGGATTCTTTAAATTCAATGAGTTGATTTTCTTTCATAGGAAAATTTATCTAAGATTAACGACCATTTCGCCAAATATATCATCAGAGAAGTTTAAATTCATACTATCCAAGAGATAATGACCTTCAAACTTTATGATATACATTACCATCTGCGATCTTCCTCAAAAAAACATAGTCAATAATATTCACTGCAAAGTAATGGCCATAATAAAGCTCTTATCTTCAACACTATATTATCTTTAGTCTTCGCATAAAATATTTCATTCCGTCTTTTGAAACATATCCGACTTGCTTTCAGCATTGAAGAGAACGATCCCTCAAACATACATTGAGAAAACAAAAGTGCATCTTTTACCAATTCATCCTGTATATTAGGATCAAAAGCAGATAAAAGATTGCCCATTACTGAAAAATGCATTCTAATCTTATCCCTCTTTTGAAAATATCCTATTATTCCACTACATATATAATTGAAGACATTAAAGATCGATCTATTGTAGTTTTTAGGTTTTGAATAAGAAAAGGCGTTGTTGTGCCTCCGATGAAGATTCAATATTTCCGGACAAACCACAATTCCTCCATACAGATTAGCAGCTAATGCAAGCAAGAGATCATACACTACATAATCAGTCTTGGGAATATGAGACAAAACAGATCTTTTAAACAGCATAGCATGTCCAGGAATAACGGGATAAAACAGCAAACGGAACACATTTGTGTTAGGTACACGACATTCAGCATAAGCTTCCACCCCATCACCAAAAGATCTACTTAAAGAAAAACACAAAGCATAATCTTTCAAACAGGCCATTTGTTTTTCAATCTTTGCCAGTTCCCAAATATCATCCTGATCAGATATTGCAATATAGTCTCCAGAAGCTTTTGCAAGAGCAACCATAAAATTAGGGTGCACTCCTAAACGTTTCGAATTTACAAACAAATGAATATTATCATATCGAATCATATATTCTTTTATTATATCAACAGTTTTATCTGTTGATAGATCATCATTAATGATGATCTCATAAATTGGGTATGTTTGTTGTAAAATAGAATCTAATTGCTGCCTAATATACTTCTCACCGTTATAAGTACACATGACAACCGAAACCTTCTCTATAACATCCATATACTAATTACTTATTTTTTTAAGATATACAAACTCATCATAAAGATGAAACATATCCATCTGTCATTATAAAACGTTCCCAATACTATGCCAATATTTTTTTGATTTTCTTCCAAAGCCTATGTGCCCATGTATATTTCAACCATTTTGCAATTAGCCCACCATTAATCTTATCTTGGAATCTTCGATGATTTTGAAGTAATTCTTCGTTATATCCATTAAATGGAATAAACTTCGTTGGTTGATTTCTCGTATCCAACTCTGGTTTTGCCCACCAAACATTTTTATTACCACAATGTTCACCAGTCCCATCAAATCCCCAATTTTGAGTTTTGGAGACAACAGGAAAGACTGAACACATATTGTGTTGAAACATGTGATAATAAACACGTAAATCTCCTGCTACAATTTCTTTTCGAGAATCTGCTTGTAAAATGCCTTTGATATAAAAACCAATAGAAGTAAACGCTTTATACTTCTTTGGATCTTTTTTCAATTCAGAATATCGATCAAAATAATCATGATTTACCGATTCCCAACGATCTTTCCAAGTGGCAATCCCCCATGGAGAATTACATGGATAGAAATAAACATCTTCATCATATCCTTTAGGTAATAAAAAAGGAGCTTTAAAACCGCAAATTGAAAAAATCCGCTTTTCATCCTTATAAAACACTAAAGCTTCATTCATATATTGAAGAAAATCAGAAGAAACAACAATGTCATCTTCAAGAGAAATAAATGAATCATAAATTTGCAATACATCATGAAATGCTGTTAAAATCGATTTATGTCCCCCCAGATTTACTTCACGAAATACAGGATAAACTCTCTTAAACCCTGAAATACTCTTAATATAAGCCCTAACCTCATTAATTTGTGAGGCATGCTCTTGTTTATATGCCGCATCTGAAATCACAAATAAATCACTATAACGAGCCAATTTATTCTGTTGCAAAGATTTAATACATCTTTTTAAATGATCCAGACGATCATAAACACTTATTATAATTGGAGCACATTCCATTATGCAATATTTATAATTAAAACTTATTCATAATACATTTAATTTCAAATCTCTTTTATCATAAAAAAACGTTCATCCGAATCATTATCTACTATTTTAAATCCACAATTACAATAACTCTTAATAGCATAAATATTACTTTTTAACACTTCGAGTTTCACTAACATACATCCGTTTAAATAGACTCTACGTTCTAAAAAAACATACATTTTCTTAAATAGACCTAGGCCTTTATAACCATCTAGCAAACTTACATGAGTAATATAACATAAAGGAGGTCTATTCATATAAAAAGCTATCATACCAATTAATTTTCCTGTTAGAGTTCTACAAGTTACAAAATCAGCCAAATCTGATATTTTTTTCGCTCGATTCTCCAAAAAATGATCTTCTTTGAAATCAGGAAAATCATTAGTTGTTAAAACAAAGAAATCTAAAACATCTTTCAGATCTAATCGTTCATTCTTGATAACAAATCTATCCATATGCCCCACTCTTTATACCAAATTTTAAACAAGTTTTAAAATCACATTAAAAGAAAGGCTGGGCATCAAGTGAGATCAATGCATTTAAGAGCTTTCTCGATGAATTTCAAGTACATTTTCCTACTTAACAATAAACATCTCAATATATAAGAAGCTCTTTCTTTTACCTCAAACTTTAACATCACTAACCCTGCATTTATGACTTATTTCTCTACAATTACTCGAACAAAATTATCCATATTACAAATCATATCAAGCATCTGTTTTGTATCTTCATACTTAATAATCAAAGTTCCTAATGCATCTTGCGCATCCCGAAATTTATGAACTTGATCTCCTTTTTTTATATCTGTAACAAATTCCACCAAATTATTCTTCTTAAAACCGTCTTCAAAAACAGTACCGACATATTTACCTGTCTCATTTGCATGAACCATATAATTAGACCAACAGCCTTTGGGAACCCTCATATGAAGATCACTACAGTCTTCCCCCATAGCAGCCTTTATAACATAAGTTACCAAATTTACTCCTGTTGTATATTCTGTAATTTGGGGTATTAAACTTCCTCCACTTCGAGCACCTAATTCCAATATATATATATTATCATTCTTATCTACAATAGCTTCTACATTATATGCTGTAGATTTCATTCCTAAAAGAGATATCAATCTTTGCAAATCAGAATGTAAACGAGAAACTATTGAATCATCCATCAAAAATGGCCAACATTCCCCTAAAGGAGCAAAATCCTTACTTACTTTACTACTATAATATTCATTTCCAAAACAATGAAAAACTAATTTTCCCTCAACACTAAAAGCATCCCCAGATATTTGATACCCCTTCTTCTCTATAAACTCTTCAATTAAAAAACGTTTATCACGAGAATAACTTAAGGCATCATCCACAAATGCCTTCAACTGGGATACATCTGTCATTTTATTAATGCCCTTACTCCCTGATGAGTCAACAGGTTTAATCATAACCGGTAACTTAAAATTATCTACCATAGACAAAGCTTCTTCATAAGAACTAAAGCCCTGTGCTTTAGGAACAGTAAAACCATTATCTGCTAAAAATCTTCTGAATAGATCCTTTTTGGATAAGATCTCTACAGATCTATATGGACTTGTCGGCAATCCCAATTTTTCACAAACATAAGCAGCCGTTGGTGCAGCCGGATCAGAGGCATACGCAACGATGCCATCTACTTGTAATCTTTTTGCTAATTCTAAAACTGCATTTTTATCAGTCGTACTAACATTATAATATTCATGTGCATATCTATGTCCTGGATTATTCGGCAAATAATCACAAGATATAACATAATATCCTAAACGAACAGCCTCTTTTATTGCGTATACCTGATAAAGAGAACCACCAAGCATTAATACTTTTTTCATAAAAAAAATTGGTTTATAAAAGTTTGTATTCTTTTTATACCTTCCTGAATTTTATCTTCTTTCAAAGTAAAAGCCATACGGACATAATTATCACAACTCCTTCCATATGTTATTCCAGGAACAACAGCAACATGAACAGTTTTTAGTAAAGCAATAGCGAATTCTTCCGACTTCATTCCTGTTCCAGAAATATCAACCATTAAATAGAAAGTAGCCTCAGGAGTCTCACAAGATAGTTTTGAAATTTTATTTATGCCTTTAACTAGAATATTTCTACGTTTAGTAAAAATATTTACCATATTTGCAGAATAATCGTCCTTTCCACTTAATGCTTCAATTGCTGCATATTGGGATGGTAAAGGTGCACAGGCTGCAACATTCTCTTGCAATTTTGTCATAGCAGCAATCACTTCTGAAGGAGCTAAAACGTAACCGATACGCCACCCTGTCATACAGAATTCCTTTGAAAGACTATTCACTAATATAGTCCTTTCACGCATTCCTTCTATATTTACAATACTTTTAAATTTAGAATCACCATAAATCAAACATTTGTAAACTTCATCCGAAATAATGACTAAATCATATTGTTTAGCTAAAGTTGCCAATGCTTCAATTTTCTCAACAGGAATTATCTTTCCCGATGGATTAGATGGAGTATTGATTATTATAACTTTAGTTTTATCTGTTATTGCTTTTTCTACATCCTCGACCTTAAACCCCAGTTTTTCTCCATCAGGATTATCAACTATAATCGGTTTTGCATGGCACATTTGTACCATTTGCTCATAATTCACATAATAAGGAGCAGGTATTATTACTTCATCTCCTGGATTTAAAAGAGAAAGCAAAGAAAGATAAAGACCCTCCATTGCTCCCACTGTTACAATTATCTCATCCAAAGGATTATAATCTATATGCTCTTTTCTTTTACAATATTGACTAATAACCTCACGAAGTTCTAATAGTCCTGCATTTTGAGAATAACGAGTTCTACCTTCTTGAATAGCTCTACATCCTGCATCCTTTATAGCCTGATGAGGAGGAATATCCGGATCACCTAAGGTAAAATCAACAACATCGTCATAAGCTTTTGCCAAATTAAACAGATGTCTTGTCAGAGAAGGTTTTATTGATTGTGTTATATTTGATAAATGCATATTTTCATACTTTATTAGAATCTATAATATTACTCAAAACTCTTTCTATATCAGCCTGATTCAAATTATGGTGCATAGGTAGACAAATCACCTCATCAGCCATTTTATATGCAATAGGCAAATTCTCTTTTCGAGAAGACTCCAAGCCTTTATATGTTGAGAATGTACTAATCAATGGATAAAAATACCGTCTACCATATACTCCTACTGATTTCATTTTCTCATATAAAGCATCTCTACTCATTCCATATTCATGTTCAGAAACAAAAATAGGGAAATATGAATAATTATGTTTTACACCGAAATTATCATCCAAATAGCGTATTCCACAAACACCTTTCAATGTTTCCCGATAACGTATAGCTACTTGATGACGCTTCTCTATAGCCTCATCCACATACTTCAAACTCAACAACCCATACGCAGAACGAAGTTCATCCATCTTACCATTAATACCAGGAGCAACAACCGTTGTTTCATTGGCAAAACCGAAGTTTTTAATGTAATCAATACGTTGTTTAGTCTGTGCATCATGACAAATCAAAGCACCCCCTTCTATTGTATTATACACTTTAGTAGCATGGAAACTTAATGTTGCCATATCTCCGGCATTAATGATAGAGACACCATCTTTTTCTACTCCAAAAGCATGGGCTGCATCATAAATAACCTTTAACCCATAGATGTCTGCTATTTCTTGGATACGTTCTATATTGCAAGGCTGTCCATAAACATGAACTGGCATAATAGCAGTTGTTTTTGGAGTTATAGCAGCTTCTATTTTCTCTGGATCCATATTTCCTGTTAAAGGGTCGACATCTACAAATACAGGCTTAATGCCATTCCACCAAAGGGCATGTGTTGTCGCAACAAAACTATATGGAGTTGTTATAACTTCTCCCGTAATTCGCATTGCCTGCAAAGCACATATCAATGGCAAAGTACCATTTGTGAACAGACTAATATAAGGGACTTTCAAATACTCACAAAGAGCTTTTTCCAATTCTTGATGATAAAATCCATTATTGGTAAGCCACTTACGCCTCCAGATATCTTCCAAATAAGGAGTAAACTCTTCTAAGGGAGGAAGAAGAGGGGATGTTACTGTTATTACTTTATTCATAATCGTATTCTTTTTAGCCGATCAAGTAAGCCATATCCTTTTTCTATTAAAAATGTTGTAGCCCAAGGTGTAGTTCGACTTAGTTCCTTACGATAACGACGTGCGAATCCATAATCAACAAGACGAATAGCGTCACTTTTTTCTTGATTAAAAATATTTTCAAAAAAATCTCTTAACTTTTTATCATATACATTCTTAATGTTCTCATAGGCAAACCATTTTTGGCGCAATTTAGATATATAGAGAGAATCATCCTTATCCAGTTGGATAATATAATCTATAGAACTTTGAACAGAATCAAAGTCCCTAATATGTATACACGAATACATATTAAAATCCTTATCCACATAAGGATCTCCATAGTATATGGGCATAGAATTTACAATCATTGGTTCTATTATCTTTTCAGTAGTATATCCTGAAGCCACAGAATTTTCTATTGCAATAGTAAACTTATAATTTTTTATAAAGTCTAATTTATTGGGGACTCTATAGCCTATATTATTTAAGAAAGCCCCACCTGAATCAACTCTCTTATATTTAGATATTTCCTTATAGAATTTTTCTCTAATAGGGTCAGCCCATCCAGAATTAGAATAAACAAAATTACAGAATTTTCTTTTACATAATTTTTCATCTATATTTTTATCTTCCATATCGTTTAATTCATTCCAAGAATAAATTAACCATAATGGGAATCTTAAATATCGATCTTCCAACGAAAGATAATAAAAACCTATACCATAATCGTATATATTAAAATCTGGAATTAAATTTTCTGCTGTATAATATATTTTTATGCAGTTTGAATATTTCCAATGTTTATAACCGAAACTTGAACAGAACAAATAATCCGGCTCATCACTGACAATTAGATGATAATATTTAGACAAATAATTATATATGAAAAATTTTTTATAATCAAAGTCCGGCCAAAAATCCACAAAACCTATTTTAATCGTTCGCATGCCCATTTCTTTATCTTTCTACAAAATCTTTTAAATGAATATCTATATTTCAACTTTATTTTTTTATCCCGTAAGGCCCATATAGGATTTTCAACACTTTCACATATAAAAGAATACGGAAATATCTCAACATCTCGAATTTTAGACATAATAGAAAAGACACTCTGATCATGCCTGTTCTCTATAAATCCATCTAAATTAGGACTAACAGACGGTGTATCATCTATTAAAGAAAAATGGTCAAAAACAGCTAACCATTTCTCCACAAATTCAATATTTATCGGATCTTTACGAATAAAAAATGTCGTTGCTGCTCTTTGAGGAGATTCTACAATTTCTTTAATATCTCGGACATTAAAAAAATCCAATAAATCTCCCTTTGTATAATATTTTTCTAAACAATCTATGGTAAGTTCAGAAACTAACAACCCAGAAGGACTCTCAGATGTTCTATTTACAAAAAGTTCAAAGATCTCATTCCCTTTTGAATTAATCCAACATCCGGCATCCATATAGAGAAGAATTGCTCCATCCGGTATTTTTTTTAATGTTTCCAATATAACATAAGGTTTCCAAACCCAATAACCGAAACCACGGCCTCCTTTTATCAATTGCTCTCTGAACTTTTTTAAAAACAGATCACCTAACAAATGTTCATCATACAAAAATACTTCCTTAAAAAATAATGAAGCCTCTGCTTGCCTTCTTACTCTTTCCAATGTAGGAGACATTCTTGAGTCTGCAAATGAACATAGATATACATTTTTCATCTTACCAAATTTTCCATTTATCAGAATCAACACAAATGGTTTTCTTTGGGATACGCATACCCAAAAATAATCCCGGATTTGCTGTATATGTCCCTATAAAACACAAAGAAGATGCCATAATATCCATTGCTGCAAAAAGGCGAATTAATTTTCTCCTTTTCTCTATTGGATCTTGTTTGACAAATAATGAATTATTGTATCCACTATCCTTTTCTTCACAAAGAGTCCAAAAACTATAATTAGGATACTTTATCTTGCACTCTTTGTAAATGTTGTAATCATCTGTAAGTAAAAATATATTATTACATACTAACAAATTAGATTCTTCAAGTTTCTTAAAATAAGTATCAATAGAAAATAACTGATGCTCAAAAACTTTATCTCCTCCCCTAATGTGCATACTTAAGTACACTAAAGGTAAATTCAGCTTTTGAATAATTTTTTCTATTTCAGATTTGACTGCTTCATTATAGTGCCACGTCATATTTAAGAAAGCACCACATGCATTTCTAAAATCTCCATGAATATTTAATTCTGGAAAATCGTAAAAACGTTTCTGAGAAGCACTACTACGTGCTTTTCCGTAAATATCTTGTGTTAGTAAAGATTTATTCCAAAAATAGACATAGGGTCTCAAATTATCAAATAGAGATATTTTCTGATTTTTGAATATAGACTTTACTAAATATCTCCAATCAACTGTTTTCTGATGAATACTCTCATCATTTATCACTTCTTCACAGAATGGTTCAAAAAAATCAGTCCAACCATTCTTTACTGCGAAATTAGCATGCATAGAATCCAATCTAAATCTAATTTTATGCTGCATGCAATATAACATACAAACAAGCATATTATTATATTCAGAAAAGAAACCACCACTTATTCCTAATCTAAAAATCACAGATTTATCAAAAGAATTATTCAGCCTAATATAATTATTTATATCATTCATACTACACTACTTTTTTTCAAAAGGAAATATACGCATTCTTTAAAAATAATAGAATTTCCATAATTCATAATAGCTATGTATAAAACAGAAACAATGAAAATTTTCAACGCTAATAACAAAAAAATATTTTCTATGAAGAACAAAACATAATGACAAACTATAATTGAAACCAAAATTGATACAAAATATGGTATTATATCTTTTATCACAGAAAACAAATTTATACTTACAACCCTATTTGTGATAATATGCCACAACAAAAGCCCAATTACATTAGCTATTACAAATCCAACTACCATAAAATAAATACCAAAGTAAGAAAAGCAAACTATAAACAACAATTGTAAAGTGCTATTAATCACTACTCCATATAAATACAAGTCAGACTTACCATGTGAAATTAATAAATTTGTATACAACGACTGTAAATACCAAAAAGCACCCCAACAGCAAAATATTTGTAAAAAAAGAACACTTGGAGACCATTTTTCACCTAAAAAGATGAGGACAAATTCTTTTGCCACAAAAGCAAATCCAAACATTAACGGGAATGAAATAAAAGCTCCAAAGCGAACCATTTTTCTAAACATATTTCGCTGCCTATCTTTGTCAGCAACAGATTGTACTAAAACAGGCTGTGCAACCCCATTGATCATACCTCCTACAAACGAATTACCCATTCCCATCCATTTTTGTCCTTGTGAATAGAACCCAAGTTGTCTTGGACTATAGAATTTCCCCAAAATAACAGAAAATATATTATTACTTATCTGAGTAAATACATTTGTAACTATTAATTTTGAACTAAATCTAAACATAGATTTTAAAGGTCTCCAATCTATCAAGAATGTGGGATTCCAAGGAGAATAACAAAATTTCAACAACGAACCTATTCCTATGTAAGCTGTAGTCTGTATTGCCAACCCGTAATAAGCAAAACCATTCAAAGCCAATAACACTCCAATAGTACCCGAACAAATTAGTGATATGATATCAATCTTTGCTCGTTCCTTAACCATCAGATTCTTAAACATATAAGCATTCGATGCAATTCCAAAGCCTCCAAACAAGAAACTTAAAAAGACAATACGAGACAAACCTATTAATTCCGGTTTATCATAAAATTGGGCAATCAATGGTGCACAAAAGAAAAGGATCAAATAGAACAATACACCTGTTAGCGTACTAAACCAAAACACGGCATTATAATCCTCATGTCGTATCTCCTTTTGATTGGTAAGTGCCGCAGTAAAGCCGCTCTCTTGAATCGTTGAAGCAATCGCGCTAAAGATTGCCAACATTCCAACCATTCCGTAATCGGACGCATCAAGAATACGGGCTAACATAAGGCCGAACACCAAGTTCAACACTTGTTGCGCCCCATTGCTCAGCCCTCCCCAAAAGAGTCCTTTGGCTGTTTTTTCTTTCAGAGTTTGTTCTGCCATTTATTTTTTCTATTTCCCTTTTTCCAAGTCTTTCTATTCTTTCAAGCAGAAAGTGTAATAAGTTTCTCCATTTGCTCTAAGAATTCCACGGTTTTATCAATGAACGGCAATACTTCTTCCTCTGTTGCATCATACAAATCATCATAATCACCGGATTGGCGTAATTCATATAATCGAGAAAACAATCGACCGTATTCTCTTGTCAACAAATCTTTAGTTACAAACTGCGAACCTATCAAATGAATAACACCTCCATGCGTTTTTGCCATCAAACCTTTATCCAATAATAATGCCGAAGCCATGTGGAAAACAGCATAATAAAGCCGATTTCCTGCTAAATTCCAAAATCCTAACTTGGCAACCTCACGCGCTTCATTCAAACTTGCATAAGCTTTCTGCCGACGATAATTTATTATCGCCACCTTTTCATCTATCGTCAACATAACTCTATTCCTTCCAACTCTACATTCTTATAAAAAGGTGAAACTTTTCTTTTTACCCAATCATTAACCGTATAAAGTATAGGATGAATCTGGACATCGATATGCCAACCTAATTCAAAAAAGGGATAAGAATAAGTATCATGATCCGATTTTTCCAACTGTTCTTTATCCAAGAGAAGCAACAGATCCCAATCAGAATCCAAACGAGCGTCCCCTCGGGCTTGGGAACCAAACAATATAACACGTGCTCCGGATGGCAGTACTTGCTTAGCCGTCATTCGTATTGCTTCCATTACCTCTGTTTTTCCCATATTTTATGCTTTTTTATTTCACTTTGAATAGTTTTTTTTAGTACTTGTCGGATATTTTCATCATCTAACTGTTGTTTCATATCTTTATCCGACTGATACATACTTTTGACCCGGATGGTTCGGCTTATCCGGTATCAAAGGGATTAACAAACCATATTCAACCAAGTCACTCACATACTGTTTGATGTTCTTTGATTGATAAGATACTCCCAAATAAGACAATATTTCCCGACTACTATGAGCTTCCCTGCAATAACACAAAACAGCCTCTTGCCTTTCCGATAAATTATGACCATCAAATCGGTTGGTAACAGGGTTACTAACAGGGTTGGTAACAGGGTTACTAACAGGGTTGGTAACAGGGTTACTAACAGGGTTGGTAACAGGGTTGGTTATACTTTCATCCAATGGAATCTCCAACCGCATCCGATCCGGTGAAAAAGATTCTCGCAAAACAGGCTGTTCTTGCCCCAACTGTTCCCAAACATAACGTAAATTCTGTAAGCCACTACCGATACGTTCACCGATATCGACCAATACAAACATTTTAAACAAAATTGCATTACGCGGATCACTGATACCCCCTTCAAGAGCTTCATCCAATGTAATTCGCAATGTACCGGGATTCGAGATCACGACACGATCTTTATGTTTTTCAATCACAATTCCTCGACGTCCATTATAGTCCGCATGAATCAAAGCATTTGCCAATGCTTCACGCAAAGCGGAACGAGCCGGTGTCTCATCGATCCGGTCTAATCCATTGCGCAATTGAAACGGGACTTTCAGCCCTGCAATCAGACGATCGACTATTTTGAAATAAAAATCAAAAAGGTTTCCCGACCAATCTCCAGAAGCTGAGAAAACACGATCCGTATAACGGTTCCCGTCTTCGATCTCCCGATAGTCCAGGAAATAATTCGGATATTCGTTGGTGATCAACATCTCCGTACCGAACATCAAGATTCCGGCCAAAGTCGGATGGACAGCAGAAACGATGCTACTACGTTTGAGTGCACCGACTTTCAATAGAAACTCTACATCATCCAATGTATTCCAAACATGATCCGGTTTCAGATTTCGGAAACGCATCCTGAAACGATAAATCGTATCTTTATCCAGTTCCTGCCAATCGACATTTTCAACGATTGTATTATCTAAAGTTATATCCGCCTGGTCACGAAGCATCGCCTTCACCTCTTCTCGTTGGCAATGATAATCGCCATCGGCATTCCTTCGATATGTACCGGCAAACAGGTTATCATTAATAAAAACCGGTTTATAATGACGATCTGCACGAGGAACTTCAATAACGACAATGTCTTTATCTTCAATAGAAAGGGCATAAACCTGACGATTGAAAAGCAGGTTATCACTAACTTTTTGCTTATTATTGATTTGATTCCAAAAAGATTGGATAATCTTGCCACTGTCTTCGACACCAGAAACATAAAGTTCTTTCGTTTTCTTATCTTCCGACACGCCAAGCAATATGATTCCTCCATCCGTATTACAGAAAGCGGAATAACTTTCCCATACAGAAACAGGAACCTCTTTTTCTGCTTTCTTTGCTTCCAGCCGAAAACTTTCTCCCTGACGGATCAATTGCAAGATTTCTTCTTTCGTCATCTTCCTACGCAATGATAAACAAAGCCATTCTCTTCCAGTTCCTTCACATCGTAAATGTTACGGCCGTCCAAGATCAGCGGGGTTGCCATCAGTTTTTTGACGGCAGACCAGGAGGGCAAGCGGAATTCTTTCCATTCCGTGACAAGCAGGAGGGCGTCGGCATCGACTACCGCGTCATAGATATCCTTGGCATAATGGATGGTGTCTCCCAAACGATGGCGGGTCTCTTCCATCGAGACAGGGTCGTAGACATACACTTCGCAACCGGAAGCCAATAACTTATCGATCAGTATCAGAGAAGGAGCTTCGCGCATATCGTCGGTTTCCGGCTTGAAGGCCAAACCCCACATGGCGATACGCTTGCCTTTCAGATCTCCCTTGAAATAATCGTCCAACTTGCGGAACAAGATGGATTTCTGTTCTTCGTTGACCTCCTCGACTGCTTCTAAGATACGCATGCGGTAGCCGTTCGATTTGGCTGTTTTGATCAGCGCTTTTATATCTTTGGGAAAACAGGATCCGCCATAGCCGATACCGGCATACAGGAAACGGTTGCCGATGCGGGCATCCGAACCGATTCCCTTACGCACCATGTTCACGTCGGCACCGACAATTTCGCACAGGTTTGCAACATCGTTCATAAAGCTGATACGGGTAGCCAGCATGGCGTTGGCTGCATATTTCGTCATCTCGGCGGATGGGACATCCATGAAAATCACACGGAAATTATTCAGCAGGAACGGACGGTACAAACGGGTCATCAACTCTTTTGCACGCTCGGATTCGACGCCTACGACCACACGATCCGGACTCATGAAATCCTTGATCGCCGCACCCTCTTTCAGGAATTCGGGGTTCGAAGCGACGTCGAACTCGATCGACAAGCCCCGTTTATCCAGTTCCTCCCGGATCGTCTCGCGGACCTTGCGGGCCGTGCCTACCGGAACGGTGCTCTTCGTCACGACAAGGAGATGTTTGGTCATGTTGCGGCCGACGGTACGGGCTACTTCGAGCACATACTTCAGGTCGGCACTGCCATCTTCGTCGGGAGGAGTACCTACGGCGCTGAAGAGGACTTCGACCTCGTTCAGACATTCTGTCAAATCGGTTGTGAAATGGAGACGGCCGGCTTGTTGGTTACGATGGACCATCTCTTCAAGGCCGGGTTCGTAGATAGGGATGACACCTTGTTTCAGGTTTGTGATCTTTTCGGCATTTACGTCAACGCAGAAAACCTCGGTTCCCATTTCGGCAAAACATGTACCAGTAACAAGGCCCACATAACCTGTCCCGACGATAGCTATTTTCATGATTTTATAATCAAATAAAAGTTATGATTAAGTGCCTCCAACCAGAGTTTCGGGCACACAAAGGCTCGTCACTCCCATACGGAAAACGACGAAAACGCCACAAAGATAAGAAATTGGAATCATTACGCACCTTAAAATCGAGTTATTTGTACGAAAGGCTCAATCCTCCTATTCCCGCCGACAAACCATCACGATCCGTTTTCATTCGGATGCAAGTGTAATTTGTTTTCGGCAATGTCAAGTATATGCATGACATTGCCGAAAACATACACGGTATTGTCGAAAATGTACACGACATTACCGAAAACAGATTACACTTGCATCTAATCTTAAATTGATAACGGAGATTTCATGTAATCATGGGGTGAAAACATTTTCTTTCCGCCAACCGGCACTAAAAATGAATTAATTGTGTAAATTTGCCGTTCAAACTAAATGACCGATGAGCGTAGTAATTAAAGAAGTTACCAGTAAGAAGGAACTCAAAAAGTTCGTAAAGTTCAATATCGAATTATATAAAGGCAATCCGTATCACGTGCCCGGCCTGATCGAAGAAGAGATGGTGACGTTGGATAAAAAGAAGAATCCGGCGTTCGAAGTGTGTGATGCTATCTACTTTTTAGCCTACCGAGACGGGAAGGTTGTAGGACGCATCGCGGGGATGATCAACCGCCGGAGCAACGAGACTTGGAACCAGAAATATGCACGTTTCGGGTTTGTAGATTTTATAGACGATGCCGAAGTGGTGGATGCCTTGTTCGATGCCGTAGAGAAATGGGCGAAAGAACAGGGGATGGAGGCTTTGCAAGGGCCGATGGGATTTACCGATATGGACCACGAGGGAATGCTGATCGAAGGATTCGACCAGATCGGGACGATGGCAACCATCTACAATTATCCTTACTATCCGAAGCAAATGGAACGTATGGGATATACGAAAGACCAGGACTGGCACGAGTTCAAGATATATATACCGGACGGAGTGCCGGAAAAACATTTGCGTATCGGTGAGATCGTAAAGAAGAAATACGGCTTGAAGGTCATGAAGTTCAAGAATGCGAAATCGATCATGCCGTACGCGCAGAAGGTGTTCCGGACATTGAACGAATCGTACGCGCCGTTATACGGATTCGCACGCCTGACCCAAAAGCAGATCGACTACTACATTAATATGTACATACCGATGCTTCGCTACGACCTGGTGACGCTTATCGTCCGCGAGGAAGACGACGAAGTGGTCGGCTTCGGCATCTCGCTCCCCAACCTGTCCAGGGCGATGCAGAAAGCGAAAGGACATCTTTTCCCGTTCGGCTGGATTCATCTGCTGAAGGCTTTGAAGAGCAAACCGAAAGTGATCGACCTCTACCTGACGGGGGTCTTGCCTGAATATCAGAGCAAAGGCGTGAACGCGCTGCTGTTCAACGACCTGATCCCTGTCTACAGGAGTGTCGGAGCCGTTTATGCGGAAAGCAATCCGGAGCTGGAGACAAACAATGCCGTACAGGCGCAATGGGATTACTTCAAACGCGAACATCACAAGACAAGAAGAGCATACATTAAACAGTTGAAAGGGAAGAGTTGAAAGGGGAAAGTGATTCTTTATTTTCTTATTCCCAGTCTTTCAATTTTCAACTTTCAATTTTCAATTTTCAAAATGGACGAACTTAATTCAACAATGCAACAGCCGACAGCGTACAACGATGACGACATCAAGACGCTTGACTGGATGGAACATATCCGTCGCCGCCCCGGTATGTATATCGGGAAGTTAGGAGACGGTAGTTATGCCGATGACGGTATTTATGTATTGCTGAAAGAGGTGCTGGATAACTCCATCGACGAATATATGATGGGTTACGGTAAAACCATAGAAGTGACCGTCGAAGAAGGCACCGTCTCCGTACGCGACTATGGCCGCGGTGTTCCACTGGGCAAGGTGGTCGATGTCTCCAGCAAGATGAATACCGGAGCGAAGTACGACAGCAAGGCTTTCAAAAAGTCGGTCGGATTGAACGGGGTCGGCATTAAGGCGGTGAATGCGCTGAGCAGCTATTTCCTGATCGCCAGTTACCGGGACGGCGAATGCAAGCGGGTGGAATACAGCAAGGCGATCATTACGGAAGACGCGCCTATCTGCCCGGCGGAAGAGCCGAACGGAACGCTTATCTACTTTATTCCGGACAAGGAGATATTCAAGGATTACCAGTATAAGGACGAATACATCGAGAGCCTGCTGAAGAACTACGTGTTCCTCAATTCCGGACTGACGATCGTCTTCAACGGCAAGAAGTTCCACTCACGCAACGGCCTCGTGGACCTGCTGAACGAGAACATGACGACAGAGCCTTTATATCCGATCATCCATTTGAAGGGAGAAGACATAGAGGTGGTCATTACCCACAGTAACCAGTACGGTGAAGAATACTACTCGTTCGTCAACGGCCAGCACACGACGCAAGGAGGCACGCACCTTTCCGCTTTCCGCGAAGCGTTGGGACGTGTCATAAAGGAATATTACAACAAGAATTTCGAATATTCGGACATACGCGCCGGCGTGGTGGCGGCCATCAGCATCAAGGTGGAAGAACCTGTGTTCGAAAGCCAGACAAAGACCAAGTTAGGTTCGAAAGACATGGGACCGGACGGGCCTTCGGTCGGCAAGTTTGTCGGGGACTTCATCAAGAAGGAACTGGACAACTACCTGCACAAGAACGCAGAGACATCGGATGCCCTGCTGCGCAAGATACAGGAATCGGAAAAGGAACGCAAGGCGATCGCCGGTGTGACCAAGCTGGCCCGCGAACGGGCTAAGAAGGCGAACCTGCACAACAAGAAGCTGCGCGACTGCCGTATCCACCTGAACGACACAAAAGGCGACAACCTGGAAGACAGTTGCATCTTCATCACCGAGGGAGACTCGGCAAGCGGCTCCATCACGAAAAGCCGCGATCCGAACCTGCAAGCAGTGTTCAGCCTTCGCGGTAAGCCGTTGAACAGTTTCGGGCTGACCAAGAAGATCGTGTATGAGAACGAAGAGTTCAACCTGCTACAGGCTGCATTGAACATAGAAGACGGATTGGAAGGTTTGCGCTATAACAAAGTGATCATTGCGACCGATGCCGATGTGGACGGTATGCACATCCGCCTGTTGCTGATCACCTTCTTTCTCCAGTTCTTCCCGGACCTGATCAAGCGGAATCATGTCTATATCCTGCAAACGCCGCTGTTCCGCGTGCGCAACAAGCAGAAGACTTGGTATTGCTACAGCGAGGAAGAACGCGTGAACGCAATCGCCGCCGCCGGGAAAAGCGCCGAGATCACCCGATTCAAAGGGTTGGGAGAGATCTCGCCGGACGAGTTCAAGCATTTTATCGGAAAAGATATCCGCCTGGACCCGGTAACCATGAAGAAAGAAGACCTGGTGAAAGATATGCTGGAGTTCTACATGGGCAAGAACACCATGGAACGACAGAACTTTATCATAGATAACTTAGTTGTAGAAGAAGACGTTGTCAATTGACAATTGAGAATATGGAGAATAAGATAAAAACAGGAGAGAGACAGGAATCGGCCGATAATTGTCAATCAAAAAGAATCGCTCTTTTTCCCGGGACGTTCGACCCTTTCACGATCGGGCACGAATCGCTGGTAAGCCGTGGGCTCGAACTGGTGGACGAGATCATCATTTCGATCGGTATCAACGACACGAAGCGGACCCATTTCTCGTTGGAGAAACGATTGGAGGCAATCCGGGAACTCTACAAGGATGAACCGCGCGTACGGGTCATGTCGTACGACTCGCTGACGGTCGATTTCGCCCGACAGATGAATGCCGGTTTTATCCTGCGCGGCATTCGTACGGTGAACGATTTCGAATATGAAAAGAGCATAGCCGACGTGAACCGCAAGCTGAGCGGGATCGAGACTTTTATTCTTTTTACGGAACCGGAACATACGCATATCAGTTCCAGCATCGTGCGGGAGTTGCTGCGTTACGGCAAAGATATTTCGCAGTTTGTGCCGAAAGGGACAAACCTTTATTAAAAAATAAAACAATGAAACGAATTTTCCTTCCACTCCTCATATTGAGTGTGTTTGCCGCTTCGATGTCGGCACAGCGCGGCAACAATGTAGAAGCCCGCAAGCTCCAGTTGGCCCTGTATGCCATCTCCAACCTATATGTAGACTCTACAAACGAAACGAAGTTGGTGGAAGATGCCATCGTCGGCATGCTGGAAAAGCTGGACCCCCACTCTACCTATACGGACCCGGAAGAGACGAAAGAGATGACGGAACCGTTGCAGGGCAACTTCGACGGGATCGGCATCCAGTTCAACATGCTGACGGATACTTTATATGTGATCCAGGTAATTCCCGGAGGACCGTCGGAAAAGGTCGGCCTGATGGCCGGCGACCGCATCATCATGGTGGACGACACGCTAATTGCCGGCGTCAAGATGAAGAACACGGATGTGATGAAACGCCTGCGCGGCCCGAAGAACACGGAAGTGCGGGTGAAAGTCCTGCGTGGCGGAGTGCCCGACCTGATCGAGTTCAAGATCACACGTGGAAAAATTCCGGTATACAGCCTGGATGCCGCTTATATGGCAGATAAGACTACCGGATACATCAAACTGAACCGCTTTGCCGCTTCGTCGGCCGACGAATTCCGGGAAGCCTTGGAGAAACTGAAGAAACAGGGAATGAAAAACCTGATCCTCGATTTGCAGGGAAACGGCGGGGGATATCTGAACATCGCGATCGACCTGGCCGACGAGTTTTTGGGCAAGGACAAGCTGATCGTTTATACCGAAGGGAACAAGCAACCGCGCGAAGAAGCCAAATCTTCGGCTCGCGGAAACTTTGAAGAGGGACGCCTGGTCGTGCTGGTAGACGAAACATCCGCATCCGCCAGTGAAATCCTTTCCGGCGCAGTGCAGGATTGGGACCGAGGCGTGGTCGTAGGCCGCCGCACGTTCGGGAAAGGGTTGGTACAGAAACCGATCCCTATGCCTGACGGTTCGATGATCCGCCTAACGGTTGCCCGCTATTATACGCCTACGGGCCGTTCCATCCAGAAACCGTATGAAAACGGCAATCAAGAGCAATACAACCACGACCTGATCGACCGCTACAACCGAGGCGAGCTGATGAGCGCAGACAGTATTCATTTCCCCGACTCAATGAAGTACAACACGCTGGAAACGAAACGCATCGTGTATGGCGGCGGAGGTATCATGCCGGATGTCTTTATCCCGGTCGACACGTCGCGCTACACGGATTATCACCGCAGCGTCGTGGCTGCCGGCCTGGTGAACCGCATCGCCATGAACTATCTGGACCGCCATCGTGCCGAACTGAACAAGAAATACCCGAAGTTCGTCCAATACAAGCAGGACTTCAACGTGACGGACGATATGATGCAGGAACTGGTCGCACTGGCTAAAGACGAAAAGATCGAGTTCAAGGAAGAACAATATAACCGTTCCAAGCCGCTTATCATGCTACAGATCAAGGCGCTTATCGCACGCGACCTGTACGACATGACCGAATACTTCCAGGTCATCAACGACGACAACGAAAGTTTCCAGGAAGCCTTGCGCCTCATCAACGACGAACAGCGGTACGAAAAAGAATTGGGACGGTAAATACAAATTTAGTTTATGTACTGGACGCTTTTTCTGACATTCGTTAAAATAGGGACTTTCACTATCGGGGGAGGATATGCGATGCTGCCCCTGATACAACGGGAAGTAGTAGATAGAGGATGGCTTTCGAAGGAAGATTTCATCGATCTCTTTTCCGTTGCCCAGTCCTTGCCCGGCATCTTTGCCGTAAATATTTCCATTTTTGTAGGATATAAGTTGAAAAGAATACCGGGGGGCATTGTTTGTGCCTTGGGCAGCATTCTTCCCTCCTTTTTTATCATTTTGGCTATCGCGCTGTTCTTTACGCACGTGCAGGACAATATATGGGTGGAGAAGGCATTCAAAGGATTGCGCCCGGCGGTTGTCGCCCTGATTGCCGTACCTTGCCTGACGACGGCGCGTTCGATCAAGATGAGTTATAAAGAACTGATTATCCCTATCGCTGCCGCACTGCTGATCTGGAAATGTGGCCTGTCTCCCGTGTGGGTCATCCTGGCAGCTATCATAGGAGGACTTGTTTACGGACTGAAAATAAAGAAAGATTGATATGATCTGGTTACAATTATTCTACGTATATCTGAAAATCGGAATATTCGGTTTCGGCGGCGGCTACGCGATGCTCTCCCTGATACAGGCGGACGTGGTGGACCGCTACGGGTGGATCTCGTCACAGGAATTTACGGATATCGTCGCAATCTCGCAAATGACCCCTGGCCCGATCGGGATCAACAGCGCTACCTATATCGGATATACAGCCATCCACAACGCCGGCTATTCCCCCGCGATAGCCATATTAGGTTCCTGCCTGACGACATTTGCCGTCTGCCTGCCCTCTTTCCTGTTAGTGCTCGTCATTTCATACGCCTTTGCCAAATTCAGGAACAATAAATATGTGGCAGCCGCTTTCTACGGCCTTCGCCCGGCAACGGTCGGCTTGATTGCCGCCGCCGCACTGCTGTTGATGAACAACGAGAACTTCATCGACTACAAAAGCTTCCTGATCTTCGGGGCCGCGTTTCTCCTTACCTGGAAATTTAAGATCAACCCGATCCTGATGATCATCCTGGCAGGTATCGCCGGAATTGTCTTTTACTAAACCGTTCATCGATAGAAAATCCCGTTTTGTCGAGGAAACATTCCTCTTTTTCTAATCTGATTGTACAGTTTTTTATCTCGTTGTAGTTTTGCTTTCGTAAAAAGGTAAAAAGATTGTTAGGTTGCAAAAACGAAAGCATTATGAAACAGATTTCTTCCATACTCCTCTCTTGCCTGCTTCTCCTGCCTGCCGGGATGAAAGCAGAGGAAGACGCACCCAAGCAATGGACGCTTCGCGATTGTATCGATTATGCATTGGAGCATAACATCACCATTCAGCGAAACCGTATCAATGTCGAAAGTGCCCAAGAAGACGTAAAGACAGCCAAGGCGGATTTTCTGCCTTCCCTGAGCGGAAATGTCAGCCAGCGTGTCGTCAACCGTCCGAACAGTGCAAGCGGTACTATCATCAGTGGCGATAACATCACGACAAGCCAAAGCAAGACTTCGTACAACGGCAGCTACGGCATCGATGCCAACTGGACCGTGTATAACGGCAGCAAGCGTGTGAACACCGTCAAGCAACAGATGTTGAACAACCGCATCGCTGAACTGAACGTGAACGAAAGCGAAAACTCGATCGAAGAAAATATCACCCAGTTGTATGTGCAGATCCTCTACTCCGCCGAGGCCGTCAAAGTGAACCGGTCGACGCTGGATGTGAGCCAGAAGCAATATGAACGAGGACAGGAACTTTTCAACGTCGGGAGCATCGCTTCAAGCGACCTCGCCCAACTGGAAGCACAGGTCAGTAGCGACAACTACCAGTTGGTGACTTCCGAAGCTACCCTGCAAGACTACAAATTGCAATTGAAGCAACTGTTGGAACTCGACGGAGACATCGAAATGGATCTCTATCTGCCACAGTTGAACGACAGCAACGTCCTGATCCCGCTCCCCTCAAAAGACGATGTCTACAACACTGCTCTCAGCCTCCGCCCCGAAATAGAAGCCGGAAAGCTGAATGTGGAGACCTCGGACCTGAGCATCAAGATGGCACGTGCAGGCTATCTCCCGACCTTAAGCCTCAGCGCAGGTATCGGAAGCACAAATGCCAACGGTAGCGACTTCAGCTTCAGCGAACAGGTCAAACGGAACTGGAACAACTCGTTGGGACTGACCCTCAGCATCCCCATCTTCGACAAACGACAGACAAAAAGCTCCATAAACAAGGCCAAGCTGCAAAAGCAGACCAGCCAGCTCGATCTGTTGGATAACCAGAAGACACTCTACAAGACCATCGAAAACCTTTGGCTGACCGCCAACAGCGCACAACAACAATATGTGGCAGCCTCCCAAAAGTTGAAGAGTACGGAGACAAGCTATTCACTCGTCAGCGAACAGTTCAACGTCGGCATGAAAAACACGGTTGAGCTGCTCACGGAAAAAAACAACCTGTTAAGCGCACAGCAAGAAACGCTCCAGGCCAAATATACGGCCATCCTGAACGCAGGCTTGTTGCGCTTCTACCAGGGAGAAGATATCAATTTGTTTTAAGACAATGCATTAGGAGTGAACTGCTAATGAATATATTCACTCTCTTTTTGTTTCGGTCCCTGCTTCGAGTTACTCTGGCAGGGACCTCACAAAAGGAACCGCTAACAAAGAAGAAATAAAAACAGATAAAGATATGAACAAGAAGAAACTAATCATCGGTATAGTAGGCGTACTGGTCGTAGCCGGCGGCATCTGGCTCTTCACGGGTAAAACGTCGAAAGGCGGTATCCGGCTCGAAACCGCCAAAGTGGGCCGCAGTTCCATCTCAAACACGGTAACGGCAACCGGAACAGTCGAACCGGTAACGGAAGTCGAAGTCGGTACGCAGGTGTCCGGCATCATCGACAAGTTGTATGCAGACTACAACGACGTGGTCAAAGCAGGACAGCTGATCGCCGAAATGGACAAGGTCAACCTGAAAGCCGAACTCGCATCCGCCGAGGCACAACTGGCAAGCAGCAAGAGCGAATACGAGTATCAACAGAAGAACTACGCCCGTAACAAGATCCTCTTCGAAAAGAAACTGATCAGCGACTCGGACTACGAAACGTCCACATACAACTACGAAAAGGCAAAAGCCGCCTACGAACAGAACCAGGCGTCAATGGTCAAGGTAAAACGTAACCTCGAATATGCGACCATCACCAGCCCGATCGACGGCGTTGTGATCAACCGCGCCGTTGAAGAAGGACAGACTGTGGCCGCCGGCTTCGAAACTCCGACCCTGTTCACCATCGCAGCCGACCTGACCAAGATGCAGGTGATCGCCGATGTGGATGAGGCCGATATAGGTAACGTAGAAAACGGACAACGCGTCTCCTTCACTGTCGATGCCTATCCGAACGATGTTTTCGAAGGCACAGTCATGCAGATACGCCTCGGCGACAGCGAAAGCTCCAGCAGCACTTCTTCTACCTCGACGGTCGTTACCTACGAAGTAGTGATATCGGCCGACAATCCCGATTTGAAATTGAAGCCGCGCCTGACAGCCAACGTGACGATCTTCACACTGGAACGTGACAACGTACTAACGGTCCCGACCAAAGCACTCCGTTTCGTACCGGATACACAGATTTTGACACAATTGGGCTACGTCGTCTCCGAATCCAACACGGAAACCTCTGCCGGAAAACGTCTCGTATGGATCAAGAACGGACAAGAACTGAAGCCGAGGACCGTTACCGTCGGTTCCACCAGTGGCAACATGATCGAAATAACCGACGGCCTGAACGAAGGTGAAGAACTGGCTGTCGACCTCGAAGCCTCTTCCATGGCTCCGGTTGCCGGAGCTGAAACAGAAAGAAGCCCGTTCATGCCAGGCCCTCCGGGAAGCAAGAAAAAGAATTGACAATTGAGAATTGACAATTAATCGCGTAGGGTAGGCTTCGTGCCTATCCTCAAAAAACAGAACAGAATGAAAGAGATAATCAAATTAGATAACATCAAGCGTGACTTCAAGGTCGGAGACGAAACAGTCCACGCCCTGCGCGGTGTCTCCTTCACGATCTACGAAGGTGAGTTTGTCACCATCATGGGAACATCCGGATCAGGAAAGAGTACCTTGCTGAACACGTTGGGCTGCCTGGATACGCCGACCAGCGGGGAATATTACCTCGACGGCACATCTGTCCGCACGATGGGCAAGAACGCCCGTGCCACCCTGCGCAACCGCAAGATCGGATTCGTCTTTCAGAACTACAACCTGCTGCCTAAAACGACAGCGATCGAGAACGTAGAGCTGCCTCTGATGTACAACCCATCCTATAGCGCAGCCGAGCGGTATAAGAAAGCAGTCGATTCGCTGATTGCCGTAGGCTTGGGCGACCGCCTGATGCATAAAAGCAACCAGATGTCCGGCGGACAGATGCAACGCGTCGCCATCGCACGGGCACTGGTAAACGATCCGGCCGTCATCCTCGCCGATGAAGCGACCGGTAACCTCGATACCCGTACATCTTTCGAGATATTGGTCCTTTTCCAGAAGTTGCATGCCGAGGGACGTACCATCATATTCGTGACCCACAATCCGGAGATAGCCCAATACAGCAGCCGCAACATCACATTGCGCGACGGCCATATCACCTCCGACACGGTCAACAAGAATATCCTGAACGCAGCAGAAGCTTTGGCACGGTTGCCAAAGAATGACGATTAATAATTATTCACATTAGCACATTATTCACTAATGAACGGAACAAACCTAATAAAAATAGCTGTCCGGGCGCTCGCCAACAATAAGTTGCGCGGCTTCCTCACGATGCTGGGCATCATCATCGGCGTGGCCTCCGTGATCACGATGCTTGCCATCGGACAAGGTTCGAAGCGAAGCATCCAAGCACAGATCAGCGAGATGGGGTCCAACATGATCATGATACAACCGGGCGCCGACATGCGTGGTGGTGTCCGTCAGGATGCCTCCGCTATGGAAACCCTGAAGTTGCAGGATTACGAAGATATAGTGAACGAAACACGCTTTGTCCCGGCTGTCTCTCCTTCCGTCAACAGCAGCGGGCAGGCAATCTACGGAGCCAACAATACCCCGACCACGGTCTACGGTATCAGTCCTGACTACCTGGAAATACGACGCTACAAGGTCGAAGACGGCGACATGTTTACCGAACAGGACATCCAGACAGCTGCCAAAGTCTGCGTTGTCGGCAAAACCGTCGTCGACAACCTTTTCCCTGACGGCAGCAACCCGGTAGGCAAGGTCATACGTTTTCAGAAATTGCCTTTCCGCATCGTAGGCGTGCTGGAAAGCAAAGGATACAACAGCATGGGAATGGACCAGGACGACCTAATCTTAGCTCCATACACAACTATTCAGAAAAAGGTCCTGGCCATCACCCATCTGCAAGGCATTACCTGTTCGGCTCTCAAAGAGGAATATACCGACCAGGCCATCGACGAGATTACCGAAATACTCCGCCGCAACCACAAGTTGAAGGATACCGATGATGATGATTTTACCATCCGTAGCCAGCAGGAGTTGAGCACGATGTTGACAAGCACTACGGATATGATGACTGTGCTGTTGGCGGCTGTGGCGGGTATTTCGCTGCTCGTCGGAGGTATTGGAATTATGAACATCATGTACGTCAGCGTAACAGAACGTACACGCGAAATAGGCCTCCGCATGAGTATCGGGGCAAAAGGCATCGACATCCTGGCACAATTCCTGATCGAGTCCATCCTGATCAGTGTGACAGGCGGTTTGATAGGTGTAGTCTTTGGAGTGGGCGCAGCCCTTGTCGTGAACGGGGTCGCCCACTTTCCAATCTACATCCAACCTTGGAGCGTCATCTTGTCGTTCGCCGTATGTACCGTCACCGGTATATTCTTCGGATGGTATCCGGCTAAGAAGGCGGCACAACTCGATCCGATAGAAGCCATACGGTATGAATAAAACATTATCTTTGCAAAAATGGAAACAACAGAGACAATGCGCACATTACCGGCACCTCCCTTCAAGGGAATGGGGAAACTGATTCATATAGCAGCCTGGGCAATTCTCTTCGGGCTGCCATTCTTCTTCACCGGACGCGAATCACAGACGGTGACGATCCTGAGCTATATACGTTCCGTGCTCGTCCCGCTGTCGTTCATGCTGGTATTCTATGTCAACTATTTCGTATTGATCGACTATTTCCTGTTCGCCAAGCGTCCTTGGAAATACTTCCTGTGCAACGTCCTGTTGATCGCTTTTGCGATGGGAGCCGTCCATTTGATGTTCCAACTGCTTCCGCACCCCGAATGGGAACATCCGAGACCGGAACGGGAATGGCAGGAGATAGTCGGTTTCTTCATGGTAAACGCCATGCTATACCTGCTTGTGGCAGGGTTGAGCGTCGCCATCAAGATGACGGGAAGTTGGTATCAGATGGAATCGTCTCGCCGGGAGTTGGAGAAAAGCCGTGCCGAAGCGGAATTGCAAAACCTGAAGAGCCAGTTGAACCCGCATTTTCTCTTTAATACACTGAATAACATCTACAGCCTGATTGCTTTCAGCCCGGAGAAGGCGCAAGAGGCGGTGCACGACCTGAGCCGCTTGCTCCGCTACGTGCTCTACGACAGCAGCCAGCCGATGGTTCTGCTGGAGAAGGAGCTTGACTTTATCCGGAACTATGTGGAGCTGATGCGTATCCGCCTGCCGGAACATGTGACGCTGACAACCGACATATCGGCTGACACGCCAGAGACACAGGTGGCGCCTCTCCTTTTCATCTCCTTGATCGAAAATGCTTTCAAGCATGGGGTGAGCCACAACAAACCCTCTTTTATCGACCTGAAGATTCATCAGAAAGGGAAACGGATCGTCTGCTCCATCCGCAACAGCTACTTCCCGAAAGATAACGGACAGGACAAGAGCGGATCCGGCATAGGACTGCAAAACCTCTGCCGACGGCTGGAATTGTTGTACCCGTCGCACCATATTTTCACTTACGGGCAAAAAGGTGATGAATATGTTTGCCTGTTAGAGTTGCAGGCATAAGGATTTGTTGTATTTTTGTCCGGTACATCAATACAACAAATTATGACGTTAACGTGTGCAATCATCGATGATGAACCACTGGCCATCAGTCTGCTGGAAAGTTATGTAAACAAGACCCCGTTCCTTCGCCTCGCGGGGAAGTTCAACAGTGCTCTCGAGGCATTGCCTGTATTGAGCGCCCAACCGGTAGAATTGCTTTTCCTCGATATCCAGATGCCGGAACTGAGCGGCATGGAATTCTCACGGATATTGAAGACGGACACTCGTATCATCTTTACGACGGCTTTCGAACAATATGCCCTCGACAGCTACAAGGTGAACGCCCTCGACTATCTGTTGAAACCGATCGCTTATCCGGATTTTCTCAAAGCGGCCAATAAGGCGTTGCAATGGTACGAACATATGCAAGCGCCTGCGACAGAGATCGAATCGATCTTCATCAAGACCGAATATAAGCTGGTACAGGTCGAACTGCGTAAGATACTCTACATCGAAGGGCTGAAAGACTATGTCAAGATATTCGTCGAGGATGAACCGCATCCTATCCTTTCATTGATGAGCATGAAGTCGTTGGAAGAAATGCTGCCGACGAACCGCTTTATCCGTGTGCATCGTTCTTTTATCGTACAGCCGGAAAAGATCAAGGTGATCGAACGAAACCGGATTGTGTTCGGAAAAGAATACATCCCGATCTCCGACAACTACAAACCGAAGCTTATCGAATTCCTGGCGCAGCGATCACTCAATTTCAATTGACAACGGACATTTATAAGATGATACGGCATAGCCCAATTGTCAATTGTCAATTAAAAAGTTGCAACAGGAGCTTTTCCAAAGCTCCTGTCATTCGGTTCATCGGGCAAGAATAGTTATTCGAGAAGATGGCTACCGCATACGTCTTTCCATCTTCTGTGATATAGCCGGCATAGCTCCTGACACCCGTAATACCTCCGCTTTTCAGGCGGGCTTTCCCCTGCAACTTCGAACCTTTCAGGAAATTGCGCACCGATCCCTCTATCCCGGCTTGCGGTAAAGAGGCAATGAAGGCTTCCGAAACGGCAGACTCCGTCGCCATATAGGCCAACAGCTCTCCCATAAATCCGGCCGACACCTTATCTGCCGGAGCCAGACCGCTACCGTCGTTCATCCGGAGCGAAAAGACATCCAGGCCTTTCTTCTCCCAATATTCTTTCACGACCTGCACGCCACGGCCGAACGAAGAGATCACCTCGTTCTTGCGTGGTTTATATTGCATCCCGATCGTTTTGAGCAAAGCATCCGCATAAAGATTATGGCTGACATGGTTACAAACGCTTGCGATCTCCCGCAAGGTGGGCGAATAGGTCGTGACAATCTCTTTCCGTTCTTTCTTATTCCACCGGTTTTCTTCCGCCTCGATACGGTAGCAGGAAGGGGCTCCGTCCACCTGTATACCCTTCTGCCGGAGCCGGTCCGTCAGATAGTGTGCCAAATACAAGGCCGGATCGGGTATGTCTCCTTTCAAGACATACGCCTCCCGGTTTGCAGGCAAGACACCATACAGGTAGCGCACGTCATCAAGCGGAGCACCTATAATATAGGCGCTGTCCGAAGAAACCGAAGCCGTTTTCAGGTAGTTTTTAAACCGGATAAAGGGTATATTCGGTTCCGTTCCCTTCAGGACCGGCCGCGACCCGACGGCCCCTGTTTGCAACGATAGCTTATACATGTTGTCGAAGACGGAAAGGCCGTAACTTCCGGGAGCATAATAGTTCCCCATATCTTCCCGGAGCCATTTGACGGATGCACCTTCGGTGTCGAAGATGCTTTCGTCCGATATGATTGATCCTGTTATACGCCTGATACCGGCCTTCTGCAAAGCGGCTATCCAGGCAGACAGGAACTTGTTCTGATCCGGTGCGAAATACGAAGAACCCAGGGACGGATCGCCACTGCCTTTTATATAGAGGTTTCCTTTCAATGTGCCGTTTTCCAGTGTTCCGTCATATTCCAACGTGGTCGGATAACGATAGTCTTCGCCCAATATCTCGAGAGCCGTCGCCGTGGCAACCGTCTTCAATACCGAAGCGGGCGATTGCAAGCGGTCCGTATCATAGCTGCAGACCGTTTTTCCATCTTGCACATCTTTCACAATCAGAGAAAAAGAGGCTCCTCGCATATAAGGGGCCTGCAATAACCGTTTAACGGGAGCCGGAGTTTGGGCTCCGGCAAGCGCATGGAAACAAATCAACAGGCAAAGCAGCACTATTTTATTTCGTATCATTCCTTTTTATTCAACTTTATTTTATCTTTGTCATAAAGGCGAAGATAAGTCGGTTTGCATTATCTTTGTCCACAAAGATATAAATTTAATATGAACCCATTGTTTGATAAACCGTTCACTTTCGATAGGGTAGCACGTATTCTGTTCGGTCTGGCCGTTATCAGTGGTATCATCTATCTGATCGCTGTCCTGCGAAACGCATTGTTACCTTTCTTGATTGCCTGGTTGCTGGCTTATATGATGCAACCGTTCGTCAAGTTCTTCCAGTATAAAGTCAAACTGAAAAGCCGTTTACTGTCTATTCTGGCCGTTCTCATATCAACCCTTTTGGTGATTTCACTGATCGGTGTCGTAATCGTCCCCTCCGTCACTCAAGAATTCAACCGGACTTTGGAACTGATGCAGGTACATAACAAAGGCTACGGGCATATCCCTATGATTCCTCAGTCGTGGGCGGAATATCTGGAAAAGAATATCGACCCAGATCAGTTGGCGCAGCTCCTGAGCAAAGAGAATATTGAAAAGGCGATCAAACAGATTGCCCCCAAAATGTGGGTGGTCCTGACCAATACATTCTCTATCTTATTCAGTGCAACGATCGTGTTTGTGATTTTCCTCTATTTCATCTTTATCCTGTTGGATTACGAACGGATTGCCAACGGTTGGATCCGCCTGATTCCCGAACGTTACCGTCCTTTTGTCCAAGGACTGGCCGATGATGTCGAATACAGCATGAACCGCTATTTCCGCGGACAGTCGTTGATAGCCTTATGTGTCGGCATCCTCCTCGCCATCGGATTTAAGATCGTTGGCTTCCCTTTGGCCGTTATCCTGGGGTTATTCATCGGTCTCCTCAACCTCATCCCGTATATGCAAACGATCGGCATCATCCCGATGGTCTTGCTGAGTCTTCTCAAATCGGCGGAGACCGGAGAAAATTTTTGGCTGATCTTTGGATCGGGAATTCTTGTCCTTTGCGTCGTACAGTGTATACAAGACTTGTATCTCACTCCCCGTATTATGGGGAAAGCAATGGGCTTGAATCCGGCCATCATCCTTCTTTCTTTATCTATTTGGGGAACTCTATTAGGTTTTATCGGGCTAATCATCGCTCTCCCTCTGACAACTCTCTTTCTTTCTTATTATAAACGTTTTGTACTGATGGAAGAAGACCAGTCTCTCGTAGAGAAACACGAGTTATCAAAGGGCCAAAAGAAAAAAACACCCCCAAAAGAATAAAAAACTCGCATCACCCCTTGCATATATAAAAAAAAGCCCTACCTTTGCACCCGCATTACAGAAGTAACGCACAGGATGATTCGCTAGCTCAGCAGGTAGAGCACATCCCTTTTAAGGATGGGGTCCTGGGTTCGAACCCCAGGCGGATCACCAATCAAAGATGAAAATCGAAGAAAATCCCTGATAATGTCTTATTATCAGGGATTTCTTTTTTCTGGCAGGTAGCAGAAAATAGTGGATCACGAGGCTCACCCGAAAAACAACTTGTGGTAACAGATAAAAGAGAAAGTATAAGAAGATAACCACATTAGCCTAAAATTGATTATCTTTGCACACCAAAACGAGATAGAAGGGACAATTACTTTTTTTAACTTTATATTGTTACCATTTTGTTACTCGTCTATTTTTACATAAATATATAACTAATTGATAATAAGAAAAATACTATAATAATATGGCATTACAATGTGGCATCGTAGGACTTCCCAACGTAGGAAAGTCCACTCTTTTCAATTGCTTATCGAATGCAAAAGCACAGTCTGCTAACTTCCCGTTCTGTACGATCGAACCGAATGTCGGCGTGATCACCGTACCGGACGAACGTCTGAACAAGCTGGCTGAAATCGAACATCCCCAACGTGTTATCCCCACTACGGTGGAAATCGTAGACATCGCCGGCCTTGTAAAAGGCGCCAGCAAAGGGGAAGGATTAGGAAACAAATTCCTCGCCAATATCCGCGAAACAGATGCAATCCTGCACGTATTGCGTTGTTTCGACGATGACAACATCGTCCATGTGGATGGCCGTGTCGATCCGGTGCGCGACAAAGAAATCATCGACACCGAATTGCAGATCAAAGACTTGGAAACTATAGACAGCCGTATCGCCAAAGTACAGAAACAGGCTCAGACCGGCGGTGACAAACAGGCTAAAATCGCTTATGAAGTGCTTTGCAAATACAAAGAAGCATTGGAACAGGGTAAAAGCGCCCGCACTGTCTCTTTCGAGACGAAAGACGAGCAGAAGATAGCACACGACCTGTTCCTGCTGACCGACAAACCGGTGATGTATGTCTGCAACGTAGATGAAGCAAGCGCAGTGAGCGGTAATAAATATGTGGAAGCCGTCCGCGAAGCTGTGAAAGACGAAGGTGCCGAAATTCTGGTCGTAGCAGCCAAAATCGAAAGCGAGATCGCCGAATTCGACACCTACGAAGAACGCCAGATGTTCTTGCAGGAGATCGGCTTAGAGGAATCGGGGGTTGCCCGCCTGATCAAGTCAGCCTACAAGCTCCTGAACTTGCAAACATTCCTGACAGCCGGTCCCGACGAATGCCGTGCCTGGACGTTCCATAAGGGATGGAAAGCCCCGCAATGCGCCGGCGTGATCCATACTGATTTCGAAAAAGGCTTTATCCGCGCCGAAGTCATCAAATATGAAGACTATATCTCCTACGGTTCGGAATCAGCCGTGAAAGAAGCCGGAAAGATGAGCGTCGAAGGAAAAGAATATATCGTTCAGGACGGCGATATCATGCATTTCCGTTTCAATGTATAATTTCCTAAAACAACATACATTATGATCAATAAAACCAGTACAGCACTAATAGCGGCCTTGATAAGCATTTTAGGGCTTACCGGCTGCGTACGATACAACGTTGCAGAACCGTTGAACCGTTTCAGCAGTTCCGAACTGGGGACCGCTGAGGGCAATGAGATAACCGTGACAGCCGGATCGACCTGGTTTGCCGAAGGGGAATATGAAAACTTCATACTCACCGGACAAGCTCTCACCGAAGAAAATGCGGAAGCAGCCTTGCTGTTCCATACCGACGGGAAATCAGGTTATGAGGTGGCATTCCGGAACGGAGCCATCGACGGCACACGTAAAAGCGGCAGCCTCACATCCGTGCGCAACCTCTACCGTTCGTTGGCCGAAGATGGGAAATGGTTCGATTTCAAAATCGCCGTACGCGGGCATAACATACTGGTTGCTATAAACGATACGGTAGTAGTATGCTATACCGAACCCGAACATCCCTATCGTACGGAAGAATATGCCGGACGTCTGCTCAGCCGGGGTTCTATCGCGCTAAAAGGCATGAATGGCGATGTAGCCTTTCGTAACCTCAACATGACCCGTTTGAAAAAAGACGCGGTCAATGAAGCAGACACAATGCCACGGATAGACGAACAGAACGATGCCGTGATCCGTTTCCAGCAGCAAAACTTCCCCGTGATAGACTACCACGTACATTTGAAAGGTGGCCTGACGAAGGAGATGGCACACGCCATGTCGATGAACTACGGCATCAACTACGGTGTGGCTCCCAATGCCGGCGAGGGCGGTGTAGGCCGTATGCTTGCCGATGACAAGGAAGTGTACGAATACTACAACGAAGTAAAAGACATGCCTTTCCTGCGTGGCGTACAGGGTGAAGGTCGTAAATGGACCGCAACCTTCTCGCAAGAGGCTTTAGGCGTATTCGACTATCTCTTTACCGACGGAATGACCATTGTGGACCATAAAGGACGTTTGTCAAGGATATACCGCCCCGAAGAGGTGCACTACGACGGTGTCACAAAAGAACAATATATGGACCACCTGGTGGACCAGACGGTCAAGATTCTTACCTACGAGCCGGCCGACATCTATGCCAATCCGACCTTCCTGCCGGGAGAATTGAATGCAGAGTATGCCAAATACTGGACCGACGAACGTATCAGCCGTGTCCTGGATGTATTGGTTAAATACAATATAGCCCTTGAAATCAACGCACGCTACAAGATTCCGAGCTTCGACATCATCCGTAAAGCGAAAGAACGCGGAATCAAGTTCACCTTCGGGACAAACAATGCCGATGCCGATTTCGGCAAACTGGAATATTGTTTACAGGCAGTCGAAGAATGCGGCCTGACAGCCGACGACATCTGGTTCCCAACCATGAGCATACGAGATTCCCGCAAGGTGGTATTGTATAATAAGTGGTAACCCTACTTCTCTCTTTAAAAGAAAAGGGCATCCATGGGGATGCCCTTTTTCTTTTAATACTAAACGTATATGGATCAATAAACATTTACCTTAGTCACATTCGTATAGCCAGCATTGGTTAATTTCACAATGTAGATACCTTGCATCACCGGTATTTGTGTATTACCACTGATACTCTATTTGTATTTTTACAGAAGAGCTTTTTACCAAGCATCATCGTCTATTGCTTTCGACCCGGAAATAAGCAGATTTCTATGATATGATCAGACAAATTTCTCCCTCTTTTGCAAGTTCAGAAGGCCGATCAGCATCCAGATGATACTGGCAGCCAGGAGAAAGATGCGGCTTTTAATGATGATACCTTCCCAGATGACCGGCAGGAAATTGTGGGGAATAGAGAAAGGATTGAGGAGGATGTTCCAAAAGGAACGCTCGATAAGGGGCGTATTGCTGAAGATCAGCAGGGCAATGCCGATGATAATCATCAGGACGGCAGTCCCGTTACCACTGCGGGTGATGGTGGAGAACATGAAGGCGAGATTTCCGAAGAAAAGAATCGGAAACATCAGTTGTGCCGACATCTCAAGGGGATTGACGGGATAGAGCAAGAGCGTAGCCAGCCACGAGAAGACGACCAGGATCACGAAAACCGCCACGTAGATCATCAACAGGCGGACACCCCATACCTTATATTTATAGTCGGGGATGCCGAAAAGGATTTCCAGTATCCGGCTGTCCTCATCGTTCTGTATACCGAAAACGGCAGGATAGAACACCAGCAAGACACAAGGGAACATCAGAAGGTTATAGACCACCCCTTCGTTGACCTCCGACCGGTTCCAAGCTATCTGAAACATGAAATAACCAAAAAACAGAAATGCCGCCAGGAGGAACCAGATGAATTTCCCAGCAAAAATAATCTTCAGGTTATATTTAACCAGACGAGGCAAGAGATATATGAATTGTTTCAGTGTCATAATGATTTATGATTTGAGATTTGAGATTTATGATTTATCACCGACGTACAAATCATAAACCATAAATTTTCAAAGTCCTTTCAACAAGCAAAGATAAGCATCTTCCAAGTTCGGTTCCGCTTGTACCGCCCCGTCATGCGGGGAGGCAGTCGAGAGGTAACGGACCCGGATGCGATCGTCTTTCTGGATATGGTTGACAATACGTGACTTATCCAATGCCTGTTCAAATTCCGTTTTATCTATATCGAACAGCCAGACCTTTCCGGCCGCCATACCGACCATATCGACCGGATCGCCGAAATACTTCAGGCTGCCCTTGTTGATCACGACCACCTGGCTGCATGAGCTGGATATGTCTTCGATGATATGGGTGGAGAAGATCACGATGCGGTCCTTGCTCAGCTCCACCAACAGGTTACGGAAACGGATGCGTTCGCGCGGATCGAGTCCGGCAGTCGGTTCGTCCACCACTAATATACGCGGCAGATGCAGCAGGATCAGAGCGATACCGATACGCTGTTTCATGCCACCTGAGAAAGAACCTATCTTTTCGTCCTTGCGGTCGAACATATGGACGGCCCGAAGGACATACTCCAACCGCTCACGCCGCAGGCCGGAATCGACGAGGCCCTTGAGGATCGCCTGGTAGTCGAGAAACTCCCAAGACGACATATTCTCGTACGTCCCGAACTCCTGTGGCAGGAAACCGATCAGGCTCTGTAATTCCTCCCGGTAGACACGCGTGTCCAGCCCGTTGATCCAGATACTGCCGTAGCTCTGCTCCAGGATACCGCAGATGATACGCATCAGGGTGGACTTTCCCGCCCCGTTCGGCCCCAAGAGACCAAACATACCCGTACGTATCTCGAATGATACGCCCCGGAGCGCCTTGAACGGCCGGCGACGTTTCCCGATCAGCGGAATGCCTTTCACCAGACGGAACCACGAACGGCGCAGCCCGGAGAAACGCCCTTTTACCCGTTCGATATTGATTTCCTTCTCAAACAGATAGCCGGAAGTCACATAGACAGCTATGCAGAACGCCCACAGCACCCCGACCGTCCCTACCAGGTTCGGATTGTCCAATCTGCGGAACAGGCCGAAGAGAATCAGCGGAGGAAGGCTCCAGAAGATGATCCGATTGACGTATTTCACCGTCCGGCTTCCTGCAAACCTGACATACAAATATTCACGTACCTTGCGCCACAGGTAAAGCGTTGCGGCATAGACCACGAAGGAAAGGAAAAAGATCCATAACCGGCTGTCAATAAAGAACCAGGTGAACCAGACGCCGAAGCCCAACAGGGCGAACTGCCAACCCACATTCACGAAATCTTTCAACGAACGATATTCACCGTCGATCCCCAACCGCCGGCGGATCAACAGGCCACTCCTCCACTGGCGGCTGACACGTCCCGGCCAGTCGTATATCTTCACCAAATTGCGGACGGATATATGAATGTCCGCCTCCGGATCGATCACCTTCGAACGGGCATGGCGGAGGCTTGCCTGCATAAAATAGGTCGCACCCGGAATACCGGCCAGCAACAACACCCCATAGACGGACTGCCACAAGAGACTACCGCCATACAGGTGGATACAACCCGCTCCCACCATAAAGAGCAGGCCGTGCAGCAGCCACACTTTCGGGGACAGCCCCCTGTACCATTGCAACGTGTTCTCCAATCCCATGCAGACAGTTGGGATCAGGATCAGCGTCAGCAAGGCCGAAAAGGAAAGCCCTCCGATCACGGTAATGGCAAACGGCGCACCGATCGCTCCGGCATACTCCGAATTGCCCATTGCCATCGGCAACATGGCTACGATCGTCGTGATGGAGGTAATCAGGATCGGGCGGATACGCGACAGTCCTGCCGTCATCAGCGCCCTGTTGCGACGGTAACCGCGCCGGCGGAGGATATTGGCATAGTCGATCAAGATAATACCATTGTTCACCACCACTCCCAACAAGATCAGGAACCCGATCATCACGTTCGCGTTGTTCAGCAGGCTGTTGCCCGTCAGCAACAACGCCAACAACGAACCGATCGCGGCCAGCGGGATGGAAAACAGCAGGACGAACGGTGTTGTCAGGGATTCGAAGACTGAAGCCAATATCATAAAAATCAGGATAAACGCCGCCAACAACAAGAACTTGAAGTCGGCAAACGTATCTTCTTCGTGAAACACTTCGACTGCCACACCCGAAGGCAGGTTATAATCCGACACCAGCCGGTCGATATCCGACCGGTAGCCTTCGAGAAGGTCTTTCGACTCTTCGACATTGCGCGAGAAAGAATAGAACAACTCGATCTGCTTGTCCTGATTCACACGGGTGATACGGGCACGCCCGCGGCCATAGTTGACAGAGGCGATATCTTCCAGCCTGTGCAGGCCGCCGGAACCACCCGGTATGCGCACTTCGCGTAGGTCGTCTACCGTCCTGTCCCGCTTTTTGTCCGTCTCTTCCTCTTCTTCCATCCGGTTCGCCCGGTTACGGATGATGATATCGTAAGTGTCCTCCCCTACCTTGAAAGAGGTTCCGGACGAAATCTCCGGGTTCAGCGACGTGAGGCCGGAGGCTATGTTCTGGCGAGAGATATCGTAGGAAGTCAGCAGGATCGGATCGAAACCGAGACGGATCTCCGGTTGCCGGCGATTGTAGGAGACACGGGTATTGCGGATGAACTCCTGTTCGTCGAGATAATAGCGGAAGTCTTCCGCCACTCGCTGCATAAGGTCGAAGTCGGAACCTTTGACCACAATCCGTTCCCGGTTCTCGCCCATACCTAAAAGGCGCATGAAGCTGCCCATGCCGCCCATCATATCTCCGGAACCGCTTCCCCCTCTGCCTCCGGCTTCGGAAAGGGATATTTCAGCGCCGTTGATGGCACGAAGGTGGGTTTGTACGTCGGATTTGATGTCGGCGATGCTGCGCTTCCCTATCCGGCGGAAATCTTCTTTGAGGACAAGTATCAACTCGGCATCCGTTTCCCGTATACGGCTGATCAGGTCTTGTTTCTCCGGAAATTCGGCAAGGCGTTCCTCGATGACATGAACGACCTGGTCGGCATTCTCCAGCGTGCTGCCGGTCGGCATCGTCACATAGATGCTGAAACGGTCGTTTTCCACCTCTTTCCTGTCTTGGATATTCAGGGAGATAGAGAGGATCAGGCAAAGGAACAGCAGGATGACAGCCCCGAAGATCGTCACGCCGGGATTCCGCATACAGGTCTTCAACAGCACCAGATATATCTGTACCGGTCGTTGCGTGACAGACACTTTTTCATAAAAGACCGTGCTCCTGTCTCCACGCTTGACGTGGGAGCGTACCGACTTGAACCATCTATGGAAACCTTTGAAGCAACCTGTCCTTTTAGCCCCTCTCAATACCGTATAAGTGGCCATCGGAATAAAAAGGAGGGCGACAGCGAGAGAGATCAGGAGAGTCGAGATGATGGAGACACCGATATGGTGGCCCATCAGCTTGATCAGGAAATTATCGGAAAAGACGAAGGGCAGAAAGACCGTGACTGTTGTCAGGGTGGCAGCGAGGATGGAACGCCAGACCTCGCGCGTACCTTGCGTCACGGAACGTTCGGGCGTGTCTCCGACAGCGGAGAGGCGGTAGATGTTCTCCAAGACTACCACGCTATTGTCCAGCAGCATACCGATTGCCAGCGCCATACCGACCAGCGTAAGGCTGTTGATCGTAATCCCTGCCCCGTAGAAGAAATTGAACGCCGTATAGACGGAGATCGGGATGGACAAGGCGATGAAGAACACCAACCGGATGTTCTTCAGGAAAAGCCAGAGGATGATGACGGCAAGTAGACCGCCCACGATCGCGAGGTGGATGATCTGGTCGATGTTATCCTCCATCGTTTCCGCTTGGTTGTTCTCTACCACGATAGAGAGATCGAGCGGGGCAAGCTGCTCGTTCAGGCGGTCGATCACTTCGACCGTACGGTGGGAGAGCTGGATCAAGTTGGCCTGCGAGTCAGCAAGCAAGGAGACGGAGACAGCCTCTTTGCCGTTGACCCTGCTGTAGCTTGTCTCTTCCTTCATATCGAAGAAAACAGTGGCGATGTCTTTCAGCAGCACAGGGCCGGGAGCGACGACGATGTTTTCGAGATCGGATACTTCGGTATAAGGCGAGTTGACATGGACGAAATATTTCCCGTCCGGTTCGTTAGCATAACCGACGAACGCCTTCTCCTCGGTATTCTGCGTCAGGAGGCTGCTGATAGCGGAAGGGATCAGATCAAGGGCTTTGCAGGCATCGGGATCAAGTTGCACCTCAATGGCCTTCTCTCGCCCGCCATAGATATTGACGGAGGCGATGCCGTCGATGTTTTCCAGATCGGGCCTTATCTCTTTCTCCACCAGGTTACGGACCCGGTCCGTACCGCCCGATCCGCGCACCTGAAGCGACATGAAGCCACCGGCAAGCATCGAGACATCGACCTTTTGCACCTGTACCGTGAAACCTTCGGGAAGCGAGGAGGCGGCCTCGTTGATCTTTTCCTGCAACTTCAGAGCGGTTATCTTGAAGTTGATGTTCGGCTTGAAATCGATCTTGATGGAAGACTGGCGGCTGTCGATCTGGGATTCGATCTGTTCTACTCCGCCTATGGTTCCGATGGCTCCTTCGAGGGGGATCACAACCTCCGACTCCACATACGATGGGTCCATATCCTGTGCCGAGGTGACCTGCACGAACAGCATCGGAAGCTCCGCATTAGGCAACAGCTCGACCGGCAACTGCTTGTACGACACATAGCCCAATCCGGTCAATGCGATGAACAGCATACAGATCGCAATCTTCCTATGTAGTAAAAAATTCATCTTTTCATTTTTTCAAATACATAATATACACACGGGATCACCATCAGGCTCATGACGGTCGAAGTCACCAACCCACCGATCACCGCGATCGCCATAGGTGAACGGAGCGAAGCCCCTTCACCGAAGCCGAACGTCATCGGCAGGAGGGCGAGGATCGTCGTGAGCGTCGTCATCAGGATCGGGCGGATACGCTGCTGGCCGGATTCCACGATGGCATCCGTCAGCTCCATTCCGGATTGTTTCAACTGGTTGATACGGTCGACCAAGATAATCGAGTTGTTCACCGCAATACCTACCAGCATCACGATGCCGATCACTCCCATCATGTTAATCGTCGTCCCCGTCAGGAAGAACAGCAGGATCGCCCCTACCACCGCCAACGGGATTGTCAGCAGGATCGTGAAAGGATGCAACAGCGACTCGAACTGCGAAGCGAGCACCATATAGACCAGGATCACCGAAAGGGCCAAAGCGAACATCAGGCTGTTCATGGACTCCTGCCGCTTCTCTTCTTCACCGGTGACAGTAATCGAATAGTTGGCAGGCAAGCCGATATCTTTCACGGCAAGGCGTATCTCGTCCGCCACCTTGTCGAGCGAATAGTTTGCGTCGAGGTTTGCCGTCACCTTACTGATGCGGTTCTGCCCGCGACGGAAGATTTCTTTCGGAGCTTGCGAATGGGTAATCGCAGCTATCTCCTGCAAGCGGAACTCTTTCTCACCGCTTCGTACGACCAAGGCACCAAGGTTATGCAAGGTGATATCGGGAACCTTGATCAGGATGTCCCGCATCTCTCCCCGATACTCCATCTTGCCGGATTCGAGACCGCCAAGCTGCTGCTTCAACTGCTCGATAACGGTCGAGACGCTGACATTATGGATACCAGCAACCGTACGGTCGACGGAGACTGTTACTTCCGGAGCCCCGTCTTCGACAGACGACCGGATGTTGTAGATTCCGGGAATGCCGGTCATCCGTTCCATTACTTCACCGGTGACAGCACCGATCTCGTCCAGCTCCTCTCCTTTCACCTCGACCACGATAGGAGCCCCTTCGCTTCCCAAAAGGGAACTGAGGGAGTTCTCTTCCTGTTTCAGGGTGACTTCCAACCCTTCGGTGTTTTCGGTTGTCCGGACAAACTGCGCCATCACCTCTTCGGGTGGAACAGGGCAAGAGGGAGAAAGGATCACTTTCATGACAGCCGTGTTCTCGCCTTCGAATATATCATTCTCCGAACCGCTGCCCGATCCGACATGGCTGTAGACCGTACACAGGGAATCCTGCGAAATAGTACGTATCAACTCCTCCAAATTCTCGACAGCCGAAACGGTACGCTCCAACGGAGTCCCTTCCGGCAATTTGATAACAGCAGAGAACGCCTTGCTCTCAGTTCTCGGCATAAACTCCGTACCGATAAAAGGTACCAACGCACCAGCCAGCACCAACAACATCAGAGCGCAGCCAATCACTCCCCAACGATGGCGAAGCAGAATACGCAGCAAAGGGCTGTAACCGGCAATCCGGATACCTTGTCTCTGCGCTTGACGCGGAGCCGCAGATGAACCGCCACTATCACAACAAGTTTCTTTGTGATCTGGCGTCAAACACTGGAAGAGACCGGGCCGTCCGGTAATCCGATCGTATAACATCGGGATCACCAATATCGCCACAAACAACGACGATACCAGCGAGAACGTCACCGTCCAAGCCTGGTCTTTAAACAGTTCTCCGGAAGCGCCATGCAGGTAGACAATCGGCAGGAAGACGACAATCGTCGTCAGCGTCGAGGCAATGACCGCACCACCCACTTCGGAAGTTCCCGTTATGGCGGCTTCACGTATCGTCATTCCTTTCTCCTGATTACGAAAAATGCTTTCGATCACCACGATCGCATTATCCACCAACATGCCGGCTCCAAGCGCCAACCCGCCGAGCGTCATGATATTGAGCGTAAGATGATTGAAGTACATCAAGTTGAAAGTGGCGACAATGGAAATCGGGATGGCCAGGCTGACGATCAACGTCGTCCCTAAGCGGCGAAGGAAGACGAACAGGATAACCACCGCGAGAATGATCCCTAAGACGGCACTGCTCTTCACCTCCCCTATCGCATTCTTGATAAAAGTTCCCTGGTTCGTGATCACCTGGAAACGATAGCCGGGCAATGCCTGCTCGATAACCGCCAACCGGCGGATCACGCCATCGACGACTTTCACCGTATTGAAACGCATCTCCTTATAAACAGACAATCCGATACTGCGCTCGCCATTGATGCGGACAATATTTTCCGGACGGGCATTCTCGAAACCGACGGTAGCGACTTCGCGCAGGAAAATCGGGGCTTTGTCCGCAGACGATGATGCAGCCACGCCGGAAGTTCCCGAAGCTGCTGTCCCGCTTGTCTCGGCTGTAACCGGCTTGTAACCGACAATCAGATTCTCAAAATCGCTCTCCGTCGCAAACAAGCTCGAACTCTTGACCAGGTATTGCAGCCCCAACTCGCTGACACGACCACCGGATATGCTTTGGTTATTCGCCTCTATCTTGGAAGACAGATCATTTATCGTCAACTTAAAAGCATCCAGTTTATAAGGGTCCGTACGGATCATCAGCGTACTGACCTCATCACCCGACAGCGTGACATCCGCCACCCCCTCCAGACGGATCAACTCATTACGGATATAACTCTCCGCTACTTTCCGAAGCTCCGCCATATCGGTAATGCTACGGTGCGAAAGTCCGATCAGGACGACGGGCGACTGGTTCGGATCGTGCTGCGTGATCTTGAGTTCGGTGATATCCTTGTTCTGGGCAAAAGGGTTCATGGCTTTCTGCAAATCGAGAAAAGCCTCGTCCATATCTTTCTTCCAAGTGTACTCGACCGTGATGCGGGCGGAACCGGCACGAATCACGGACGATACCTGTGTCACGTCGCTCTGCCGGATCGCCATCGACTCCATGTTCTTGACAAACTGCTTCTCGATCTCCTCCGGCGGACGTTCGCCTGCCTTCAGCTCGATAAAGAGGCGGGGACTGTTCAGGTCGGGCAACAGGTCGACTGCCAACTGGTCGTAGGAAATCTTGCCCAACAGCAAGATCGCCAGTACCAGCATAAAGATCGTAACCGGATTGCTTACCGCAAATTTGATGATACTTTTCATTTCTGAACCTTTACCTTTGCATTCTCTTTTAATGTCTCGAAACCTTTCACCACCAGGTTATCGTTTTCTTTCAGCCCTTCCAGTATCTGGATGTTCTTGTCGTCCTCCAGCCCGGTTTTAAGCTCGCGGAGCAGAGCCGTGTTCTTCTCGACGATATAAACGTATTTGACACGGCGGTTGGACTGGATCACATCTTTCGGTATGATGATGGCGCTGTCTGCCTTGTTCACCACGATATCAGCTTTGACGAACATACCGGGACGAAGTTTCAACCCCTCGTTCTGTATCAGTATCTTCCCTTTGAAGGTACGGGTTTCGGAACTGATAGCGGGCGACAGTTCGCTGATCACTCCCCGGATCGTATCTCCGGGCAACGTATAATGGGTGATATAGACCGGCTGATCCGCTTTCACATACCCGATCGCGCTTTCCGGCAGGTTGATATCCATATACATACGGGCATAGTCCATGATGCCGACTACCGGTTTCCCCTGTTCGATACGTACATCGGACGTATAGTGAGGCAAGTCCACGATCACACCGTCGAAAGGAGCTTTGACATTCATCTTCTCCAGATTGAGTTTCCCGTTCTCGTAGTCGTAGCGGGCGTTTGTCACTTTCACCTCCGTATTACGCATTTCGCTAAGCGTCACACCGCCTTTCTCATACAGGGCTTTCTGCTTCACCTGCTCCTGTTCGGCAATTTCGAGACTCAACTCTTTGGCGTCGATAGCGATGCCGTTTTCGTATTCCCGGTCTTCCAGCCGGACAATCAGTTGTCCTTTGGAGACAATATCGCCCAGTTTAAAGGGCTTGCCTGTACGGGGATTGGTTTGCAGCTTATAGAGGCCGCTCATTTCGGAATTGAGCGTCACCCCGTAGGTCGGCTGTGCCGTCCCGGTCGTATTGACAAGCTTGCTGATAGAGCCTTCCTTCAATTCCGTCACCGACACGGGTGTGGCGATATCATTCGGCGTATTCTGCGGCTGATTGTTACAACCGGTCGCCAACAAAGCAAACAATAAGAGAGATGTGATTGTATATTTCATGTTCATACTACTTTTTCGTTACTAAATCTTCCATCGGGACAATGGGCACATCATGCTCGAAGTCGTAGAGGGAAAGTATCTTGAGGTTCAACAATTCGATCTTATAATTGATAAGCGCCTGCGTATAGGCGATCTTTTTACTTGAAAGCTGGGTCTGGAACTGGTTCATGTCCATACCGGTGATATCGCCCTCCCGGTAACGGGTCAGGTTCAGGTCATAGGTCCGCTGTGCATTTGCAACGTTCTGCTCGGCTATCTTGATCTGCGAAAGCAAATTTTCCAAGCTACGCCAGGTCTGGCGGATGTTCAGTTCGATGTTGACCTTGTCCTCATGAAACTCCAGCCGGTTGATCTTTTGGGCTACTTCCTGCGCCTTGACACGGGCTTTCTTCTCTCCCCAATCGAAGATAGGGACGCTGAAGCTGATGGCGACACGCGGATTTTGTGTCGGGTTATTATAAATCTTTTCCAGATGCCGGTTATCACCGATCAGACCGAAAGAAAGAGCAATATCTCCCTTGAACTCGTTCAGAGCCTTCGTCTTGATCATGTCGAAAGCCAGTTCTTTGCTCTCGATCTCACGCTGCCGCAGTTCCAGACGCGATTCGAGCCCATGCTGTATCGCCTTTTCCAGATTCACTTCCACCGGCTTGATCTGCACTTCGGCAAAGACCATGATGTCCTCGTTCAGGTCCATCCCCAACGTCTGCTTCAACTGGTCTTTCGAGTTTTCAAGCGACACCTGCTGTTCTTCCAGTGAAGAACGTGCGGAAGCAAGATTCACTTCCGCCTGGAACAACTCATCGCGGGCAGCCAGGTCGGCTTCCACCTTGTTCTTGATAATCTCGTAGCTTTGCTGTGCATTGGTCAGTTCCTCCCTGGTGATGGCCAGTTGGCTCTGTGTCATATAGACGGAATAGAACTGTTGGGTGATATCCTTTTCCGTACTCAACCGTTGCAACGCATAACTGATGTTGGCATTCTCATAATCGTATTCGATCTGCTGCAGTTCCATTTTGCGCTTGTTATAAGTAAAGATAGGTTGCGAGAGTTGCAGGTAGAGATCGTTGCTGAATGCCTTGTTGCTGGTCTTCGTTCCGTCGATATTGGAATTGTTATCCTGCCACCCGAAACGGTTGATCAACGAGAGGACACCATCCGTCCACAAGATCGGCTGGTCCACCTGGAACGTTCCGGTCGTACTGAACCGTTCGTTCGTGTACCATTGAGACAGGCGGTTGTCAAAACTGCGGCTCTTGCTGTAATCCACCGGATTGAGGTTCAACGAGAACTTCGATTTCAGGGAAGCCCGCTGTGCGACCAGGTTCTGCTGATAACGTTCCAGGTTCATGTGGGAACGGCGCAGGGAAGGACTATGCTCCTCTGCTATATCCATCGCCTTCTCGATCGTCAGCGATATCTGCCCCTGCGACGGGACAGACAGTCCCAGGCAGACGGCAGCCGTCAGCATTATCTTTTTCATGGATAGTAACTCTCTTCGTATCATGTATCTAATTCTATTAATATCGTTTTACTATTTTGACCGCATCGGCCGTCACACTCCGTAGTTTGCATTCGTTCGTCAGGGTGATCCGGACCGTATCGGAACTGAAGTAATAGGCGCCTATCGGTTCCCACCCTTCATTCGCTCTTTTCAGGTCTATATAAGCATCTTCGTTTTCTTCATCATACTTCACCTTAAAATGGTATTCCCCACCGGCCTGTTTATTATATTTCAGCTCATTGTCTTTGGAGACATAATAGTAGACGTCATATTGTCCGGCAGAAGGAATCGGTACTTTCCAGGTTGCCGTCTGGCTTCCGTTGCCGCTCTTGATCACATAGGCTGACCGGATATAGCGTCCATAGTAGGCAGCATTCGTCGTAGCCGTCCACTGCAACGGGGCACGCCAGGGAGAGACACCGGCATACTTGAAAGAGGTATCTTCCACCTTGTCGAGCCACTTGGGCAGAAGCCCGACCACGGCCGGTTCGGACAGGGAGAAAAGAGAATCTTCATTATCCACGATCACCTCCCCTTCCACTTCGGGAGAGAAGTCCGCAACAATGAAATCGCCTTCGGTATCGACCGCTCTCTCCCGCTCTTCCCGAATGTTGGCAACAGGCAGGTTCAGGATATTCGGCAGATTACCGGATATCAGCGTATTCACATCCACCTGGCGAGGCGCCCCTTCCCAGACCGTTACCAGCAATTTGGTCTGCCGGGCGGCAAGAGGCAGTTTGCGGCTCGTACGCGGATCGATATTCGGACCATAGCTTCCGGCCTGTATATCGAGTTGAAGCATACCGTCGTGATCGGAATTATTGCTGACCTGTTGCTTCAACACAAAGCTCTCCTGTCCCTTATTCGTAATTTTAGTCACTTCGGGCTGACCGATCGTATAGAAAGGAAGAGGCGTCGGACGGTCCCACCCAGAAATACCCGCACGGATATCGGACCCGCTGATCATCCCCAACGTATCCAACAGATTCTCGAAACGCATATTCCGAAACTCGTTTCGTTCCAGCAAGGCATACAGAGAATCTCGGAACAGGCTTACCCCCATATTCACCTCGGCTGGAGCAAACAGGTAATACCCTTTCAGGCTGATCGTGTTATTCAGCAAGTCGCGGTGTTCCACATCAGACAAAAGTTCTTTAAACGAATGTTTCTCCATCAGCAGGTTCGCTTTCTCGTTATTGCTGATTCCGTTTATCTCACGTTCCCATCCGTTGTTATCGGACTTCCTTTGCAGATAAAGCTCGACCAACCGGTTCGTGACAGGCCATTCGGAAGAATAAATGTTATACCGGAAATTATAGAGTTCGGGAAACAGGAAATACGGATTGCTTTGGGAGGAGATATTATACTTGCCCCGGCTGCCGGAAGAGAAATTATAGTTACCTTCCGTCTGCAAGAAAAGCCACAGGAAATTGTTCATCACCCGTATCTCCGCCTCCTCTCCGCTGATTTCGCGCCCTCCCCGCTTCGACCATTTCATCTGGTTTTCCTTGCTTCTGACAAAGTCCGTCTGATTGAACATACAGCCCAATTCCGGGAAAAGAACCATTTCCGGCTGCACCACTTCCTGCGCCTGCGACCAGGAACGGACATAACTGTAGAACTGTGCCGGAACCTCCACCACAGAAAACCGGTCGAACGGGTAACTCAACTTATACGTGCGTTCGAGATTCTCCCGCAAGTTGCGGATCAGTCCCGGAATCGTATCGCGGATCGAATCGAACGCCGCCTCATAATAATCGTGCCCCTTTATATGCCAGACGCTATAGAGCGTACTGTCGCTTTCCACGCTCTTCTGCTCGTATTTACCGATAATCAGGGAAACAGACTGATAGGGGTTGTTTGCCGACTGCGAAATAGAGACCAGGCCGGGAAGCGGTTTCACATCCAGTCGAAAACGGCTGAAATAGGTTTGTTGCCAGTCGGGGCTCTTGTCGCTATACCCCGTGCCGGGACGCGGATACCAGTAGGTTTCGGGCGTAAACAACACATAATCGGGTGTCTGAAAGCTATATTTTTTATCGAGCTTGAGCATTTCCTTATCATACGGTTGCTGCAAGACCTCTTCCGGGATATCCAGATAGCAGAAATCATCCTTTATCCTCCCCTCATAACGGATCGAAAGCGAAACGGTATCGCCCTTTTCTATCTTCCTCCCGAAATCTACCGCTAAAATCTGTTCCTCCCGCTTAAAGTCCAACGGCTTCTCTCCTTCCTTCACCTCCTCGACCCTCAATCCGGGATTCAGGCAGAAGGTAAATACTTCCGATGCAGCGAGCGCCATCCCTTTCATCCCGACAACGGAACGGATCGTTTCGGGCTCCTGCTCCACCGAAATATCGTAGCGGTCGATCGCCATCTTCGGTTCATGGACATATTTATTGTTGATGCTTGTGTACAAAGCACGCATTTCTCCTTCCCTGAGAATCGAACGTACATGCCGGAAACCCGCCGTCCCCGCCAGCAAGAACATGCAGAGCGAAAGGAACAGCCACGGATAGTGGCTCCTCCGGGCATTAGGCAACCGCTTGAACAGGAAGATCGTAAAGAAGATGAATCCCAGACCGGTAAAGAAATAAATCGCCCGGTGGTTCAAGATCAGCTCCAGACTGCTGAACCCGACAATCGTCGATTTGAACAACGGCAGGTTATACACCATATAATCGAACAGGTAGTAGAACTTATCCTGTATATAAAACAACGTCAGCCCGATATACCCCAACAACAGGATGAAGGTCAACGCCTGGTTCCTCAACAGCAGCATCAGGAAAATGGAAAGGCCGATAATAAAGATCAGCGTCGGTATGCTGATCAGAAGGAAATACACCCCATAAGCCGGCAGATCGACAGCTATGCCGGAAGCCATAAAGTTGAAAGCCAACACAATCGCCAATACAAGCAGGTTCAGAAGCAGGAACACCCTGAGGTTTCCCCATATTTTCCCGACCACATACTCGGCATTACTGAGCGGCCGGACATAAAAGACCTCGGAAGTATCGAGCTTCTTGTCCCTTTTCAAAAATTCGGAAGAAAGGAAGACGGCGACCACCGCCTGCCCTGTGTTTAACAGCAACAGGTTCAGATAGGGTATATTGGATGAAACCGCTTTCACGAACCACAGGCCGAAATTATCCTCCATTAACATCATGGCAAAGTTGAAGAACCCTAAAAACACCACGGCAAGCAGAGTAAAGATACGGAAGAACCAGCTTCTCACCAGTATCTTGCTTTCGTATTTGGCTACGGATCGTATGTTCGTTATAAATGACATAGGCAAACGGTCTCTTTTAATCGTTTCTCCAACGGTTCAACTTGTTTTCCATATAGTAGACATAGGCATGTTCCAGGTTCGGCGGATAGGATTCCGCATCATATCCCTGCACCTCGTCGGCCACGACCTGCACTTCCCAGCCCGTACCGGATGGAATCGTCGAGATAACCGGGTACAGTTTATCCACTTCATGCAGCTTGTCGCCTGTCACCCGTATGCGCCACACTTTTCCTTCCGCCTGCCTCAACATGTCCTGTGGGGAGCCATAGAAAGAAACTTCCCCTTTATTCATAAGCGCCATGCAGTTGCACGTACTCGATATATCGCCCACGATATGGGTGGAAAGGATTATCGTCACGTCATTTTCACTGACTTCCGACAGTAGGTTACGGAAACGGATTCGCTCTTCGGGATCGAGTCCCGTCGTAGGTTCGTCCACAATAATCACTTTCGGATGGTGGATCAATGCCTGCGCAATCCCCAAACGGCGCTTCATACCTCCCGACAGCTTATTGGCATAGCGGTCGCGCACATCGAAAAGCCCGACGTTTTCCAGCATCTCATCCACCGCATTCTTCCGCAAAGACTTACGGTTCATGCCGGAAAGACGAGCAGCATAGTCCAAAAACTCGTATGTTTTATATTTGGCAAAAAAACGGAAATCCTGCGGCAGATATCCCAATATGCCCCGTATCTCCTTGCGCTGCCGCATCAGGTCGTACCCGCAGATATTCACCTCGCCCGAAGTCGGTTCCATAAGGGCCACCAAAATACGCATCAAAGTAGATTTACCTGCCCCATTCGGCCCTAACAGCCCGAACATACCGGTCGGTATTTCCAGACAAACGTCTTTCAACGCATGATTTCCATTCGGATACACTTTATTGAGATTTCTTATCGATATGCTCATCAACAGGTAAATTCAGATTCATATAAATAGCGAGGCTAAAGATAAGGGTTATAATATAAAAACAGGCACGGATTACGCGGATTTCACTGTTTTAAATCAAATAAAACTGTGTAACCCGTGCAATCCGTGCCCGAAAACAGATAAAACTATGTAAATCTATCGATTAATAATTCTGCTTCATCGGTTCGAAATAAGACTGCGGATGATCGCATGCCGGACATTTCTGCGGAGCTTTCTTTGATTCGATAACGAAACCGCAATTACGGCACTGCCATAAGATAGCTTCGGCTTTTTCAAACACCGTACCTGTTTCGATATTAGACAACAACTTGCGATACCGTTTTTCATGTTCAGCCTCTACTTTGGCAATCATACGGAAAACGACAGCAATAGTTTTAAATCCTTCTTCATCGGCAATATCAGCAAACATCGGATAAAGATCAGCCCATTCTTCATTTTCGCCTGCAGCGGCAGCAGCCAGGTTTTCAGCAGTTGTTCCGATCATTCCGGCAGGATAAGCAGCCGTGATTTCGACCATACCGCCTTCAAGAAATTTGAAGAAACGTTTGGCATGTTCCTTTTCTTGTTCGGCCGTTTCCATAAACACACCGGCAATTTGTTCGTAACCTTCTTTTTTAGCCACGCTTGCAAAGAATGTGTAACGACTTCTTGCCTGAGATTCGCCGGCAAATGATTTCAGCAGATTCTGCTCGGTACGAGTACCTTTAATACTTTTTTCCATAACGCTAATTTATGTATGATATAAAATGAATTTTTCCAACCTCCCTAAATGAATAATGCTCAAAGGTAGAAAAATGTTTAGGCAAACAACACATTTATGTATACAAAATATTTCTATCCATTGATAGATTAAATCTATATCACATCCCACATTCCCGAATTTTCGAATATTGCACTACAGTTCTTTCATTACATTATTCAGATTTTAAATTATCTATTGGATTCAGATTTGCCACACGCCAAGTTAAAGCTGTAACAATGAATGTCGTTATAGAAGATATTATCAAAAATACTACCGCGAAAACCCACCAGTCCAAGGATATTTTATAAGCGAAATTTTGTAACCAATAAAGCATGCCGTAAATCGTTATCGGAACGGCCAAAACAAAAGACAGAAGTAAAATTCGGAAATAAGCGACATTGAACCGCCTGATAATCGAAATTGTTGTTGCTCCATGTACTTTGCGTAAACTAACCTCTTTACGTTTATACTGGCTGTCGAAAACAACTATCCCGATCACTCCAAAAAACGAGATCAAGATAGAAACCATACTAAACAAACTAATCATCAGATTCAAAGATGTTTCTGTTTTATAAATCTTATCCAATACATAATTAAACGGATAAACATTTACTCCGGAAGACGGGTCTATCGTCTCAATTCCTTTACGAATATCAGCAATAGCTTTGTCCATCATCACACCTTCTTGCACACGTATATACGCATACTGCGAACTACTGTTTTCATCTCTTTTGGATAAAATAAAAGCCATAGGTTCTGTCACATTTCGAAATGAACGATATTTGATATCCGCCATGCAACCCACTATAACCCCATCCTGATCTCCCATCTTCAAATAATCGTTCGTATTCAAATTGTATTTTTTATAAGCAATATCATTGAATAAAAATGTTTCTGTCAACTGTAATTTGTCTTCCTTTCTAAAAGTACGCCCCTCTGTAACCGGAATGCCCATTACCTCTGGAAAATCATACTCGACCCACATTGCCTGAAATTGTATTTCATTTTCTTTGAACACAGCAAAACGACCCGAATAATAATCAGATCCGCAAAACAATACGCTGGTAAAGGATATATTTCTAATAGAGCTAAACCCCATCCATTTTTCTTTCAATACGGATAATTTCTTATTCAAATTTTGATCCAATTCTACAATAACAATCTGATCTTTATCAAATCCTAATGAGCTATTCTTCATGAATTCATTTTGCATGAAAATAAAGAGGGATGCCATAAACAATACAAAAGATGCCGCAAATTGAAATCCAACCATCCAGTTCCGAAACATCCGTCCGGTCGGAGACAATACGAAAGAGCCCTTTAAAACCAACGCTGGAGAAAAAGATGTCGCATACAAAGAGGGATATAACCCTGCCAAAAAAGCAATCGTTAATGGTATAAAAAACAATTTTACAATAAAATGCCAATTAGCAGACAATGAAATATCAGGCTTGATCAAGTCAGCAATAGCACTATCAGAAGCCATAAAAATCCATAACATACTTAGTAAATATGCCAGCATCGTCACAACAAGAATCTCTTTTAGTATAGCCAAACGTAAAGATCGATCCGATCGCCCCAACACTTTCTGCACATTTATACTTTTTATCCGAACCGGAACTACAGCTATACAATAATTCATAAAGTTAATCGCGGCAATCACCAAAATAAGAAAGGCAATACCTATTAGAGTATACAATATGGCTCTACTTCCTTTTTCGGTATGAGAATCAAAATCCGTATCTGTTTCAAAATAAATGTCGCTTATGTTCGTAAAGAAAAGTTCTCCACGGCTCCAGTCATAATTCTCATCTTTAAATGTCTTCTTAAAATCAGCCAAAATCTCATCCCCGGCCTTTGCATCCGTCAATTTCACAAAAAGTTGATAATTCAGATTCATCCATTCTCCGACATCCCGAGTTTCCGGCAATATCGAATAGATCATATTCCTAACGACAGAATTTTCAGGAAAATCCTTATAAACAGCAGTGACAACCAACAAGTCATCACCGGCAACAATAGATTGGTTTATAGCAGATTCGCCTCCGAACATTTTTTTCGCCATAGATTCTGGAATAGCCCAACTATTCGGAGCCATAGTGGAAAGATCTCCTTCTACGGCTTCGAAGTTAACTTAAGATATTGCGGATAAATCTCGCGTATAGATTCGATATAAGAGAACTTCTCTTCCCCCTTTTTTATATCAAAAGATATCTTTCCGATATATCCTCTAATCGGAGCGCCAATCTCTATCATAGAAGAAGACTTCAGAAACTCATCAATCATAGGTCGAGCAAAAAGAACTCCTGCCCCTTTATCAGCCAAACGAATCTCTAATCGAAAAATGCGATCTCCATCTTTATGAAAACCATCATATCCCCATTCATATCTAATCTGGAACATCAACAATATAAATGCAGCAAACGCAATACTCAGGCAAAAAACATTCGAGACAAAAATCATCAGATGTCCTTTCGGAGAAAGAAAAAGATTTTTTAGGTTCTGCATAATATTATTTTATTGATTGACATTATTATAAAACTTCGTTGCTTTCTCAACATGAGACAACGACAGGGGCAGGGCCGGAACCCGACTGTCTGTACAAGCCACAATATATACTACAAAAAGTAATGATAGTATACAGAATGTGTTTTTCATTATATTCAGTATTTGTTCCGGTAAAGATAACCAATATTCAAACAGATACATATCTAACGTACTACTCTCCGGTTTTTCAATTTATTGCAAAACTTATTGTTATTCCCGGCTTATTGTACAGTTTCATAAAATATCCGTTGGTCTGAATCGAAACAGTAGTGCATGAATTTTGATTTTATACCCCATATTTTTCAAATTATCCGCAAGGGTAATATTTTTTAAGAAACATGATATTTGGCAATATACTGAATATTAACAAAATACGAATATTGGCCTTTTAGAGGGGGTTACTGTATTTTTTCAATATTGAAAACTGAATAATCATAAAGTGGAAAACCTTTTTCTTTTAAGAATATTGTTGTACAACATACTTTCTTTGTACCTTTGTAGCATTTTTTAATAATCAGGCAGAAAGATGAAGAATAAGTTTGATTTTCAGCCCAAGTTAGTATCGACGCTGAAAAACTACTCAAAAGAGAAATTTATGACCGACCTGATGGCCGGTATTATTGTCGGGATCGTAGCTTTGCCATTGGCTATCGCATTCGGTATCGCTTCGGGGGTAAGCCCGGAAAAAGGATTGATCACTGCTATTATCGGTGGGTTCATCGTATCGCTATTGGGCGGTACCAATGTGCAGATTGGCGGGCCGACAGGTGCATTTATCGTAATCGTATATGGCATTATCCAGAATTTCGGGATCGAAGGGTTGGCTATCGCCACCGTGGTTGCCGGCATTATCCTGGTGATCATGGGAGCATTGAAGTTAGGGACGGTCATCAAGTTTATCCCCTACCCGATCGTCGTCGGTTTTACCAGTGGCATCGCCTTGACTATTTTTACCACGCAGATGAAAGATCTCTTCGGGTTGACGATGGACAAGGTTCCGGCAGATTTCATTTCGAAATGGATCGCCTATTTCGAACATTTCGACACGGTCAACCTCTGGTCGCTGCTGATCGGGCTTGCCAGTATCGTGATTATCGCCGTGACACCGAAATTTTCAAAGAAGATTCCGGGTTCGTTGATCGCTATTATCCTAATGACGATTGTCGTCTACGTCATGCGCTATCATTTGGGGATCACGGGGATCGAAACGATCGGAGACCGTTTCACCATCAACGCTTCCCTGCCCGGACCGGAAGCTATCAACTTTAATATGGAAACAATCAACCTCTTGCTTCCTTCCGCATTCACCATCGCCATGTTAGGAGCAATCGAATCGTTGCTGTCCGCTACGGTGGCCGACGGTGTGACGGGAGACAAGCATAACTCCAACACCGAACTGATTGCACAAGGGGCTGCCAATATCATCGTACCTATCTTCGGCGGCATTCCCGTTACCGGTGCGATTGCACGTACGATGACAAACATCAATAACGGCGGGCGCACTCCGGTTGCAGGTATCATCCATGCAATAGTATTGTTGCTGATCTTACTTTTTTTAGGCCCGCTGACCAAACATATCCCGATGGCTTGCCTGGCAGGTGTATTGATTATCGTTTCTTATAACATGAGCGAATGGCGTACGTTCCGTTCGCTGATGAAGAATCCGAAAAGCGACGTATCGGTGTTGCTGGTGACTTTCTTCCTGACGGTTATCTTCGACCTGACGATCGCAATCGAAGTCGGATTGCTTATCGCCATGTTCCTCTTTATGAAACGTGTGGCTGAAACGACTCATGTGTCGGTCGTAAAAGACGAAATCGACCTCTCGGACGAAGGGGAAATCCACCATGAAGAGGAAGTTCTTTCCTTGCCTAAAGGCGTGGAAGTATACGAAATCGACGGCCCGTTCTTCTTCGGGGTAGCCAGCAAGTTTGACGATATCATGCACAATATAGGTGACAAACCGAAGATCCGCATCATCCGCATGCGTAAGGTTCCCTTTATGGATTCGACAGGATTACACAACCTGGAAAACCTGTTCCGCCTGTCACAAGCCGAACATATACACATGATTCTTTCGGGGGTGAACGAACATGTACGACGCGTACTTGTCAAATCGGGTTTCGACAAAAAGATCGGAACGGAAAATATTTGCAGCAATATAAACGAGGCTGTGGCAAAAGCGCATGAAGCAATAAAATAATCGCAAACCAAAATAAAAAAAACAACCAGAGAAGGGGGAATGCGTTTTTGAGACATTCCCCCTCTATTTTTTCAGACAGGAAGACAAAAGGTAATTACCGTATGACCTGCATCACACAAACACAATGTGAAGAAAACGGTCTTCCGATTTATATTTATCTCTCTTTGACTCGACCGCAAATTCTTTTGCGATCGTTTCCGCATCTTCAAAACTAAATCCATTTTCCGGCTGGTTCCAATACCAGAGCTGGGGCACACTCTTTTTGCTACTCTGCGATTCCATTATTTCATATATTTACTTAACACTTTACACATAAGACACAGAATATGAAAAAACCCCTATCCGAATCAGAAATAAATATTACATTTGCCAATCATGGATATAGATTATATCCGAACAGATTTATATCAAATTACAAAATATGAATAAAAAGACCCTACTCTCGCTAATCGGTTTATTCCTGTTGGTAGCAGGAACAGTCTTTCCCGGATCTGCCCATGCACAAATCAGCGAAGGTGGAACACCCGTCTCCTTCAAATACCAGAACACACTGAAAAGCGATCTGCCAGTCGTCCGGATCCCTGTCAACTTCAGCGTAGAAGATATGAAAACAGTCGACAGATGGCAGGCCAGCCAAGGGGCGCCGCTGAAAGTATCCAAACTCATACAAACCGACCTGAGTATAGATAATGCAGGAAACTGGACCACACTGCCCGGAGGCGAAAAGATATGGCAATTGCGCCTGCAGGCCAAAGATGCAATCGCATTGATGCTTTATTATAAAGAATTCTATATCCCAGAAGGAGGGCGTCTGTTCATTTACAATGCTGACAAGTCGCATGTAATCGGCGCTTTTACGCACGCAAACTCCGTTACGTCAAAATTCGCGACCGAATTTGTAGCCGGAGACGATATCATCCTTGAATATGAAGCAGCCGCAAATGATGAAAAACCGCGTATCCATATTGAAGAAGTGGGCTACGGGTACAACCATTTGTTTGTTTCCAACCATTTAAAAGACAGCAATTCCGAACTTTCGGGATTTTGTATGGTCAACATAAACTGCGAGGAAGGAGACGAATGGCAAAATCAGAAAAAAGGAGTTTGTTGGATAGTAGAGAAAATCGGCGACAAAGCCTTTATATGCACCGGTTCGTTAGTCAACAATACGGCCAAAGACAAAAAACCTTATATCCTTTCAGCTTTTCATTGTACGGAAGACTTGGCAAGCAATGTATCAACCAGCAAAGAAGACTACAATCAATGGATGTTCTATTTTCACATGGAACGTACCGGATGCGACAATGCTTCTTCCGTCCGATATCATAAAACGATGCAAGGATGTTCGCGAGTTGTCGCCATACCGGTAGAAAATGGTTCAGACGGGTTGTTATTATTGCTTAATGAAAACATACCGGAAAATTATGACGTCTATTTCAACGGATGGGACCGGACCAACAGCATAAGCTTGTCTGGAGTAGGAATCCACCATCCGGGAGGTGATTTCAAGAAAATTTCCACTTACGGGAATCATCTGCCTTCAAGCACTTCCTGGACAAATTCGGATAGTAATAAAGAAGGAGCCATAAATGCACATTGGAATATCATATTCGACGAAACTGCCAACGGACACAGCGTGACGGAAGGTGGTTCGTCCGGTTCGCCTGTCTTCAATCAGAACAAACTGATAATCGGAACATTAAGCGGAGGAAATTCAAGCTGTAAGAAGCCGGACGGCATAAACCTGTATGGCAAAATGTTCTATCACTGGGACAAATACAGCCAAGCCGATACCGGACGTATGGATAAATGGTTGGACCCGATCGGATCGGGAGTCACTTCGCTTAACGGGATGTCGCAATCAGGTAAAGAGTATAACACCTCATTGCAAAAACCGGCCGACGTGAAAGCTGCTCTCAGTTCCGGAAATATGATAAAAATAAGCTGGAAAGAACCTGTATACAAACAAGTAATCGGTTGGGGAAGCCAAGGAACTGCCTATATGCTCGGGCTTGAAGGAGAACCTTTCTATGCGGGGCAAAGATGGGAGGCAAAAGAATTGGAAGCAATCGATACCAAAACCATTATTTCCGTGAATTTCTTTCCTGAGGCGGATGTCGACTATTCCGTATACATCATGCAAGGAGACCGGATATACGAACAAGACGTAACTTCTTATGATCCGTATAATATATGTTCAGTCCTCTTAAAAACACCGTTTACGATAGATGCAAACGAAGATTTAATCGTTGCCCTTCATATTAAAAAATATAATAAGACAACTTATCCTGTCTATTTGGATGAAGGACCGGCAATCAACCAAAAAGGGAATCTGGTTTCTATAGACGGCAAGGCCTGGGAGTTTTTGCAGAGTGACATCGATTGCAACATTGTTTTGTCGGCAACCGTCAGTTCCGAAGAAGGAGAGCTCACTCAGCTCCGGAACTCAGGTGCGAACGGTAAAACAATCGCAATCAGAAAGCCGGCGCATTCTTTCAATGTACGCCAATCTCAATTGAAGTCTTTAGTCCAGGAAGGCAATGTTATCACTGCATTTCCGGAAATCACCCGATATAATATCTATAAAAATAATATAAAACTCGCCTCCGCAGCTCCTACCGAAAGAGAATACACGGACAAACAAACTTCCGCCATTGACAACATATATGGTGTATCGGTCCAATATGGCGCAGAAGAAAGCGATATAAAAAACGTTATCTATGATGCAAGCGTAGACATTGAAAAGATTGCTCTTTCTGAAATATCGCTCACTCCTGCCGTGTTCAAGGAACAAATACGATTGACAAGCAATGAACCGGTTGATTTGCTGGAAGTGTTTTCTATCGATGGTAAGAAAGTCATGCACCTGAAACATCCTGGAAATGTCATTCAAACCGGTTTCCTTCCTTCCGGCATTTACTTCTTCCGTATCCATACGGACGGAAACATAAAGGTGATAAAGCTAATTAAGAAGTAATAAAAAACTCAAGCCGATACCGTCACATCGAAGCCTTCCCGACGTGCACGGTCGGCAATTGCTTCCAGCTCGTCTTTTGTTACTTTCTTCAAGTTCTTTACGGGGGTTTCACGGTCGATCGTATAGATCATGACCTGTTTAGGCTTGATTTGCTTCAAAGCCTCCAGCCAGCCGGAAATTTCGTGTTCGGTCGTGTTCGTCACACTTTCACCATCCACCTCTCCTTTCAGGAACATGGTTTGGATAATCAGATTGCCATTAAAACGGCAAAGTTGTTCCAGCAACCGGGCGAAAGTAAAAGCCGGAGAATTAGGGGCGTTCAACTGGGCGATACGACTGTCCGATATGGAATCGAGTTTCAATATATTATCTTCAATCTTGTTCAATGCCTGAAAAACATCTTCCTTATGGAGCATGGTCGAGTTCGAAAGCACGGCAATCTTGGCTTTCGGGAAAAAGCGGTTACGAGTTTCGATCGTATCGTCGATAATACCGGCAAATTCAGGATGCATGGTAGGTTCGCCGTTTCCTGCAAAAGTGATTACGTCGGGAGCGATACCCTCTGCCTGCATGGAAGATAATTTATTGATCAAAGCCTCTTTTACCTCCGCACGGGTCGGCAGTTTACTGCATGTACGATGGTTCTCATTTAATCCGCATTCACAATAAATACAGTTGAACGAACAAAGTTTTCCGTCTGTAGGAAGCAGGTTCATGCCCAAAGAAACACCTAACCGGCGACTGTGTACCGGCCCGAATACTATTTTATCAAAAAGAATGGTAGACATACTGATTTATATTTGAGTGCAAAGCTACAAAAGTTATCAGAATTTCCAGCGCAACAATGTATATACATCTGCTTTGATATTACCTTCTATCTCTTCCAGATCAGTGCCGATCACGTCTCGATCGGTATAATACGTGTATCCTAATTTAGTGGAAAGGGAAAGCTGCTTCACTATATTCCACCGGAAAGAAAGCGCCAACCGGACTCCTTTTCCATAAAAGGAAGACATATTGAAGGCATATAAGATATTTTTTTCATAAGAGGATATCCGGGTTTGATAATTATCTGTATGAAAAACACCCACATAAAAATCAACCTGAACAGGGATATCAACCGGTTTCCAACCTACGTTTTGGGCGATCATCCACCCTCTGCTCCTTTCGTTTGCCTCCGTATAACAAATACCGTCTGCGGATGTCCGCAACGAAACAGACGAAGAAACCGCATACAAGGCTTGCATACGCAAACGCTGCTGGGGATAAGGTTCTATATTTTCTTTTTGCTTGTGTTTATAACGGACGTATACGGATAAGTTCCGGCTTGGCGTATAATCGAGTTGAAGCATATATTCCTTTCCTGTCGATGGCATATCTACCCCATATTTCAGCCAGGGAAAACGGTATATATCTGCATACGCTGACAGCTTCCAATGACCGAAAGGTGTCCATTGCATCCCCATATACACTCCCTGTTCATTCCGGACTGCCGAGTTTTGTGAAAAAGCATTTCCAAAAAAGGCTTGGTAGCGTTTATCATAATAACGATACAATAACAACAAGGAAAAATAAGAGGCAGGCGTCAACTGCAAAGCATTCAGGGATGCAACCGCCCCATTACGGCTCAAAGCTGTTTCGCCGTAAAACTTGATCAACTTATTTTTCAACAGGTAATCCACACTGATATTCAGATTCCGGCTACCGCGAAAGTAGAAAATATTGTAAGGCTTCGGATCAGGCTGTATCGAACAGTCCCCGAAAGAATAGGACAAAGCGGTCAGGCCGATACATAGATCGGGAGTTGCATATCGTATATTCCCGCCATATGTCTGCATGCCTACTTTGCGCATCTTCTCCCTGTCCCGCACCAAACGATGCAAACCATCTGTTTTAAACGAAGCAACGATCGTACTGTCCACGCTTCCATCTAATTTCCGATACGAATAGAACAGACTGATATCCAATTTTTGCCAATTAACGGTAGCAGCCGCTCCTCGGAAGAAATCATTTTCATTGGTTGAAAAATGACGGCGGAATCCGTTCGTCCTTCTTTCCGCTTGGGAGACAAGGGCGTTCCGGCTGGGAGAAAAATCATTGCTGATCACCAAACCTTGGCCGAAAGATATTTTATAATCACCAACGGCAAGACTTTTCAACCACTTATTCATATCTTTCAGAAAGAGGTGTATCGAATAGTAGTCATAGCCTTTGTGATATTCATTCCAGAAAGGTTCTCCCGCATCTTTTTCCGTGACCAGACCGAACTGGATGCGTTCATCGAAGGCATATGAATAACGAACGGAATGATAGAACGGTTCTCCCAGATATTTCCGATTCGGATATTGTTGCAATACGCTGTCAGGATATGAACAATAGCCTTTCTTTTGTTGAAAACATCTGTCATATCTGATTTGCAGGTTATTGGAACCTCGTTTCAACAGGTTCTTCACTGTAAGAGGACGTTTATCAACTATTATTTCACCGATATGAACAAACGGGAGAAGCAGAGAAATCGTCTCTAAATCGAATGCTTCCACGTTTTTAAGTTCATAAAGGGTCAACATATTTCCATAACGGGAACGATATGCTAACAGTTCCCTTATTTGCAGATCGGATAGGAAAGGGAGGCGTTTCAATTGTTCTTCCGTTACCGTATTGAGCTCAAAAGGATGTTCGACAAGATAGGAAAGATCTGTATAAAGCGTTTCAATGCGTTCTTCATCTTCTGTTTCCGAAGCCATTTCTTCTATATATTCCATCCACTTATCAACAGAATATAATGTCTGGCTTTTAAGCTGATAACTGCTTATCAACAAACATACCAACAAGTTTATAAACATTCGTTTCATAAGTAAAGCTTGATTAAAAAGAATAACTCAACCCCAGCCCGGTACTGGCTCCTAAAACCGGATGATAAACAGTTGCAACATCTATCGTAAATCCGGACAGACAATATCCAATCCCCAAAGCGGGCAGGAGAGGAGCGGTTTGTACTCCCGCCCGTAGACGGAAGTTTCTGAATGGAACATATTCAATACCCATATTTCCTATCCACGTATGCTCTTTGTTACTTTCGAAAGTTCCTACTATCAACAAGCTGTTAATTATCTTCCATTGAAAACCTATTTGCACAGAATAACCGGTAAAGCATTTTATTTCAGTAGTATATTTATGGATATCAATAGAAGGAAAATTCATTATCAACATTCCAATCAACAGTTTGTCAACGGGGGTAAACAAGATTCCGATATCTGTGGAAAGTTGTTTGGGCACTTCTTCCGACAACTCGGTCTGTAGCATCTTATACTGGAAACCAACGCCTATCCTCCATCGATCGTTCAACTGTTTCCCGACCGACAAACGGAAAAGAGTTTCCCTATACTGATCATATCCGAAAGAAGAGATATCAACACCTACAGACAACAGCGGATTAGGATAGACAAAACCTATTCCCAGTGTTCCCAATTCCTTTACACCATAACGATTAAAGTATTCGAAATGAACAATTTTATCAGTATGCAGATCCACCAATGCCGGATTAAACAAAACAGATTGCGTAACTCCGTTTCCTCCCATCCCCAAACTACGGATATCAGGGATACGAAGGTTATCAACAGCATGAATGTTGACAGATACAAAAAACAAAACGGACAAACTTATTGATTTCATAGCAAGTTTTGTTTCTTTTTCATAATACAAGTTGTTTAAGTGATGATTATTTATGAATTTATACAGTCAGGATTGATAAATATGGAAAGATGGCCGAATGTTTCATAGTCTGTTGATTTTAGTTGTTCGTATTGCTACAAAGATACGGATTTCTATAATGGCTGCAACACATTAGCAACTTATTTACAGGACATATCCACGGCCTTTTTACCTCTGTCTTGCTATATATTGAAAATCAAAGTATGAAAGAGTGAAGGCACTTTTTCAATACTCGAAGCGATCGTATCGATTAGTCAAATTCTGTAAAACCGACAGATGCTATTCGCAAATCAATTACTTTTGTGAACGATGTTGAGAAAAGGCAAGTATAAAATATTGATAATATTCATGTTGTGCGCAATAGGAATACATGCACAAAAATTGAAGATCAATACCGTTCCTGAAGGATTGCAAAAAGCTTATTTGGATGGAAAGGATACAGTACCTATTGTCAACCTGCGGGAAATTTACATTTACCCGCAGGTAAAGTTTAAAAACAAACGCGAACAGGCACGTTACACCAAGCTGGTCCGTGATGTGAAGCGCACACTGCCTTATGCCAAAATGGTTTATGAAACACTGATCGAAACTTACGAATATATAGAGACGCTCCCCGATGAAAAGTCCCGCCAAGCCCACTTGAAGCGGATGGAGAAAGAACTTTTCCTGGAATATAAACCGCAGTTGAAAAAACTAACCTTCTCACAAGGTAAACTGCTTATCAAACTGATTGACAGAGAATGTAACCAATCGAGTTATAACCTGTTGAAAGCCTATTTAGGCAGTTTTCGGGCAGGCTTTTGGAACCTGTTTGCCGGCATGTTCGGCGCCAGCCTAAAAACCGAATACGATCCAAAAGGAAAAGATGCCATGACGGAACGGGTAGTCGTACTTGTCGAAAACGGGTTAATCTGACAACTGCTTGAAGAAATCCCAGATAATGATACCGGTAGTCACCGAAACATTCAAAGAATGCTTGGTTCCGTACTGCGGTATTTCAATGCACATATCACAGTTATCAACGACACATTGTTGAACACCTTTCACTTCGTTTCCCATGATAACGGCATACTTTTTATTCTTGTCCAACAACAACTTGTCTAACATCGTACTCCCTTCAGCCTGCTCGACCGCACAGACAGTATATCCCCGTCGCTTCAGCTTTTCAACAGCTTCCATCGTATCTTCGAAATACTCCCAGTCGACAGTCTCTTCCGCTCCCAAAGCCGTCTTGTGAATCTCGGCATGAGGCGGACAAGCCGTGATACCACACAGATAAATACTTTCCACCCTGAAAGCATCGGACGTACGAAACACGGATCCTACATTGTTTAAGCTCCTTACATGATCGAGTACAACAACCAACGGAATCTTTTTACTATCTTTGAATGCTTCCGGAGTCAGACGGTTCAGCTCTGTTATCTTTAACTTGCGCATAGCTATCATTTCTTTGTTTGCAAAAGTAGTGAATTAATGTGGATATGCCGTTGAAAAGCTATTGATAAGTGGTGGACACAAAATGAAAATTAATTCTTGCATTATTCAATTTGTTCGTTATACATCCTCTCATTTTTATTATGCAATAAAAGTAACGGATTATTTACTACGCCCTATCAACAGTGGTTATACACGTATTAACAGCCCTTGGCTACCATAAACTTTTACACATAGGTAGTTTTCAACCGCAAATCAATAAAGTCCGTAAAACAAAGAAAACCAATCTATAAAACAATAAATAGGATGTTGGTATCTATTTAATAAGTAGTTTACACCGTTTAATAACGAACCGGACAAGTATTGTAACAGAAATGTATTAACTGTTTCAACAGGCTATTATATTCATCATATTTAGATTTAAAATAAAGAATAAATAAGAATATAATAATATGATTGTGGATAACTCGGAGGAAAGGATGGTCAACTTGACATATGCTGATTTGCGGTACCAAACCTAACAAATTTTAGTTCTATTTCCTTGGTTTTATATATGTTTCTTAGGGAAAAATCAATAAAGTTTTTACCTTTGCACATTATCAACTATCGGTTGATAATAAGAGTAAAATGAAGATTATCAGGTATAAAGAGTAATGATAACTTTGTTGATAGACTGTAGATAGCGGTTTATACTCATTAGCGATTATTGAATTTTACAATCATTAAATACAGGTAACTATGTTGACAAACCAATCGATCGGATATATGGATGCACCCATTCCAAAGGGGTTGAACCTGAAGGAAGAGATAAATAGGATGCGTAAAGAAAAGAACGCTGTTATTCTTGCTCATTATTACCAGACGGGTGATATTCAGGATATAGCAGATTTTGTGGGAGACAGTTTGGCATTGGCGCAACAGGCAGCCAAAACGACGGCCGATATCATTGTTTTCTGCGGTGTTCATTTTATGGGTGAAACGGCGAAAGTGCTGTGTCCGGATAAGAAAGTGTTGGTCCCGGACCTGAATGCCGGTTGCTCGTTGGCTGATAGCTGTCCGGCTACCGATTTTGCAGAATTTGTAAAGCAGCATCCCGGTCATGTGGTTATTTCGTATGTGAATACGACTGCAGCCGTGAAGGCTGTGACGGATGTTGTGGTGACGTCTACCAATGCACGCCAGATCGTCGAAAGTTTTCCGAAGGACACGAAGATCATCTTCGGTCCGGACCGAAACTTAGGTAATTACATAAACGGTATTACCGGGCGCAAGATGGTGCTTTGGGATGGTGCTTGCCATGTACATGAACAGTTTTCGTTGGAAAAGATATTGGAATTGAAAAAACAGTATCCCGATGCGGAAGTCATTACTCATCCGGAGTGCAAACAGCCCGTTATACAGGTCTCAGACTTCGTAGGATCGACTGCGGCTCTTCTGAAGCACACTGTCAAGTCGGATAAGAAACGGTTCATCGTAGCGACGGAAAGCGGTGTTATTCACGAAATGCGCAAGCAGAGCCCTGATAAGGAATTTATCCCGGCTCCTCCCAACGACAGCACATGTGCTTGCAACGAATGTAATTTCATGCGTCTGAACACGATGGAGAAACTTTACAACTGTTTGAAATACGAACTTCCTGAAATCTTTGTCGACGAGCAAGTACAGGAAAAGGCAATCCGCCCGATCAAGAAGATGCTGGAGATATCGGAAAGGTTAGGGTTGTAAGAATTTTGTTAGATAAACGGAACTAAATAATATGATCCACTGTGGCATTTGTTTAATCCACAGTGGATTTTTATTTTTTATTTTATAACTGCGATTTTAGTAACTACGCTTTCTTTTGAATCTTCGGTGGCGGAAAGCACCAGATATATACCAGAAGCGACACGGGTGCCTTTGGCGTTCCGGCAGTTCCAGATAACCTGACCTCCTAAAGATTTCGTCTGATAGACCAGATTGCCATTCAGATCGGTGATTTTTACAATCGAGTTGTCCATCAATCCCGTGATAGTTACTTTGTCCCTGTTTTCGGGCCGTACGGGATTCGGATATGCATACACGTCCGAGTAGTCATCTTTTCCTTTTGTTGCTTCTCCTTTGTAGGAAACCAAACCTTTGTCGGAGCCGATGAATACTTCGCCTGTGTTTTCATTTATTTCTATGGAATATATTTTGTCAGACAGTAGCGGACTGTTGGATGTATTGAACTGATGGACGATTTCCTGGTTGTCTTCGCTCAGTACATAAACCCCGTTGCCGTCCGTTCCGATCCATTTCCGGTTTCCATTATCCACTTTGATGGTCGTTACTATCGCATTATCGAGAAAATAATAAGGAATACCTTCGTCGTTAAGCAGTTTCACACGTGTGCAACGTATAGATTGGTTGTTTTCTGTTGTTGCCAGTTTAGGATTTGTCAAGTATATGGCTCCTTTGTTGGTTCCAACCCATAGGTATCCGTTTTTGTCTTCTGCCATACAGGTGTAATTGTTGGGAGAAAAGTCATTACCGTCTGTGTCAATGAAGGTTTTAAATTCATAGGATGTCGCTTCATCTAAAGAGCTGCTGTTGGCAACGGCTGTCAGGCAGGCTTGGCTGGCTGGACGGGAGATATTGATCCATTTGTCGTTGTTCGAGGTGACGAGTATGTCGTTTACCGTGTATTTCCCGTTTAATGATTCGACAGACAGGCTGTGCCATTTTCCTTCTTTATCCAATATCTTGATAGCTTTGTCGACTTCTGAATTGGTCATCCACAGGTTTCCTTCCTTATCGAAAGCAAGTCCGTCTACACGACAATAAGACCCCGCATTGCCGTGTGCGTTTTCAAGCGGACTATTCGTTCTGTTATAAACGGCAGAAGGTTCTCTGTCTATAAATTGAAAAACACCATAACCGAAAGAAGATACATAAATGATTTCTTTTTCAGCATCATCGGTTGTGACGGCAATGCTGGTATAGTCTCTTGGCCATGTCTTTAGTTTATTCAGAACATCGGAGGGTTCCAATGCACCCCATTTTTCATAATCGTATATCATGACCGAGCCTGCCTTATTAAAGGAATTGGCACCGGTCAGGCTTTTTCCACCGGGTATAACGTATATTTTATCGTTTTCATATACGATATCATAAGAACTGTTGGAATATGGGCCATCCAAAATTATGGCTTCGTTTACGGCTTCGAACTGGTTGGCTTCTGTTCTTTTGATAGAACGCAGGCCTTTGCTTCCTTCGGCTATCCAATATTTATCAGTCTGATAAGTGCTGATATCTTTTATGGATAGATTACCGATCTGGTCAAAAGTTTTTGTATCTGTAAAAATATAGACTTGGGATGTGGCTATGCAAGCCAGTTTTTCTCCCACAATTTTCATATCGTTCATTTGTGTGTTATTGACCAAGGGAACGACAGTTCCATCCGATTCGTAGTAGACTCCTTTATTTTGAGACAGATAGAACAGTTTGTCTTTGAATAAGGATATTTTGTCAATGGAATTTTCGGATGGGAATCCTGCAATCGGATATGTTTTCCAGTTTGATCCGTCCAGCAGGTTGTCATTTAAAGAAGCGTATATGACCGTAGACTTTTGATCTTCTTTTGTGGAAGCATATATATTATTGTTGAAAATGGCACAAGATGTTATATTTTTAGATAAGTTATAGGTGTCGGTTATTTCTTTCTTATCCATGTTGACAACTACTATGCCGGATTGTATGGACAAATAGGCATATTCGTTATAAATCATAACGGAATTAAGCGATTTTTCTCTTAAGGAAGTTGTCATGTACAGATAAGGTATGTTTTTTACGGAACCTTCTTCCAGAATGTCTATATTGGAATTATTGTAGACAATCAATAATGATTTTGTTTGTTTGTTGTAGGAAATGGATTGGATATCCGTGTCGCTCAATCCATTTCCTTTATAATATTGTTTGATGCTGTTATCTTCTTTTCCGTATGTGTATAAAGCTCCTTCTGCTACGACAAATACTTGATCGGCCGATTCTTCCACACAATTGGTATTATTGTAGGAAAGATATGTTTTCCATCCGAGCGTATTGTCATTGACTGGCGAAGCGGAGAATGATAATAAGAAAAGTAAGATGACAGTTAATATATTTCTCATATTAATTACAATATTAAAATGTGTGATCTGATAAAAAAGCAGTCAGTTTTTTGACTGCCTCGGCACGGTGGCTGATCTGGTTTTTAATATCATTGCCCATTTCGGCAAATGTTTGCGAATAGGTATCGGGAACAAATATGGGATCATATCCGAAACCGCTTCCGCCTCTTTTTTCGCTTATGACCGTACCGTTGACGATACCTTCAAACAAATGTTCTTTTCCATTCAAGATAAGAGCGATTACCGTGCGGAAACGGGCTTTCCGGTTTTCTTTATTTTCCATTTCATGGAGAAGTTTGTCCATATTGGCTTCCGAATTATGTCCGGGACCGGCATAACGTGCCGAATATACTCCGGGAGCGTTGTTCAGAGCTTCTACTTCAAGTCCGGTGTCGTCAGCGAAGCAGTCATATCCGAAATGTTCTTTAATATAGCGGGCTTTTTGTAAGGCGTTGCCTTCTAACGTGTCTGCTGTTTCGGGTATATCCTCGTGGCAGTCGATATCTGAGAGGCTGATTATTTCTGCATATCCGACTGTAATTTTCCGGACTTCATCCAGCTTATGCCGGTTGTTTGTTGCGAATACAAGTTTCATGTTTGTTGCTGTTATGAATAAAAAAGCACTTCTATACGATGTATATATAACGTATGGAAGTGCTTTAAATTGTTTGGATGATTGTTTTATGTTTTTATCTGGTCAAACCCTTCTCCATATACCCCTCTGACAATGCTTTGAGAGATGAAAGCCTGATGGTCGATTTGTTTTACCAGGCGGAAAATAGAAACGGATTCTGATTTTTTAGCCAGCAATACAACGACTTTGACCGGTTTGCGGGAATATCCGCCTACACCGTCGAGAATGGTGCAACCACGGTCCAGGTCATGGATGATCCGCTCGGCTATTTCGTCGTATTTCTGAGAGAATATCAGGAACTGAACGGATTGACGGTTTCCGTTCAGGACGACATCGATTATATAATTGCTTACAAACATTTCAACAAAACCGAAAACGATTTTTTCGACATCATGGAACAGGAAAAATGAAGAACCGATGATGATAAAATCGCAGAACAGCAAGGCTCGCCCGATCGATATATTCCTGTATTTGTTCACAATAGCCCCGACGATATCCGTTCCACCAGTACTGCCGTTTGCCGAAAAAACAAGTCCGAGACCTGCTCCGCAGAGGAATGCGCCGATGATGATGGACATAAACGGTTGGTCGTGTAAAAGAGGTTGGCCTTTCAGAAGCCATTCGAAGAATGACAAGGAGGCTGACAGGGAGAACACTCCGAAAATCGTTTTTATCAGGAACTTGAATCCTAAAATTTTCAGTGCCGCCAACAGTAATACGATGTTTATGACAAAGTAAGATACTGAAACGGGGATTAATTCATTACTAGCAAAAAAGATCAAGGCGCAAATACCACTGACTCCACCGGTGATAATTTCATTCGACAGAATGAAAGCGTTGAAGCCAAAGCCGTACAAGAGAGTACCCAACAGGATCATCAGGTAATCTTGTACAGCAAAATAGACTTTGTCGTTTATAAGTTTCATATAAATAAATTTAGATTACGATGTTTACAATCTTTCCGGGAACAACGATAATCTTTTTCGGGGTCTTGCCTTCCATCCATTTGGCGGAATTTTCATGGGCAAGAGCGGCTTTTTCTATCTCTTCGCGGGGCATATCGGCTGGAAGTTCCATGCTGAAACGGGCTTTGCCGTTGAAGGAAATAGCATAAGTAAGCGAATTTTCTTTCAAGTATTCTTCGTTGTAGACAGGCCATTCGGCATCGCATACGGTAGTATCGTGACCGCAGGTGTGCCATAATTCTTCAGCAATATGAGGAGCGAACGGAGTAAGCAGAACGATTAACTGTTCCAGAATCGGCCGTTTGTTGCATTTCAGGCTGCTCAATTCGTTTACACAGATCATGAAGGCACTGATGGAAGTGTTGTACGAGAAATGTTCGATGTCGTATGTCACTTTCTTGATCAGTTTGTGCAATGATTTCAGTTCATCGGCCGTCGGTTCTGCATCTGTGATCTGCAAGCTGTCCGTATTGCCGAAGAACAATCCCCAGAGTTTTTTCAAGAATCGGTGCACGCCGTCGATACCGTTCGTATCCCACGGTTTGGACTGTTCCAACGGACCTAAGAACATTTCATACAGGCGAAGCGTGTCGGCACCGTATTTTTCGACAATCATATCCGGATTGACCACGTTGAACATCGATTTCGACATTTTTTCAACAGCCCATCCGCAAATATATTTGCCGTCTTCCAATACAAATTCCGCATCGTTATATTCCGGACGCCAGTTTTTGAAGGCTTCGATATCCAGTATATCGTTTGATACGATGTTTACGTCTACATGGATAGGGGTGACCTCGTATTGGTCTTTCAGGTTCAGAGATACGAATTTGTTTGTGCCGTTGATACGGTATACGAAGTTGGAACGTCCCTGGATCATACCTTGGTTGATCAGTTTCTTGAACGGCTCCTCTTCGCAGACGAGTCCTAAGTCAAACAGGAATTTGTTCCAGAAACGGCTGTATATCAAGTGTCCGGTAGCATGTTCGGTGCCCCCTATATACAGGTCAACGTTGCGCCAGTATTCGTCTATGTCTTTCGCAACCAAAGCCTGGTTATTGTGTGGGTCCATATAGCGCAGGTAATAGGCGGATGAACCGGCAAATCCCGGCATCGTACAAAGTTCCAACGGGAAGACAGTCTTGTTGTCTATTTTGGAAACTTCCGTGACCTCCTGTTTTACGGTGTCCCATGCCCATTTTACGGCATGTCCCAGAGGTGGTTCGCCAGTTTCGGTCGGCAGGAATTTATCTACTTCCGGCAATTCCAACGGCAACTTGTCTACCGGCAACATCTGCGGCATACCGTCTGCATCGTAATAGACAGGGAACGGTTCGCCCCAGTAACGCTGGCGGCTGAAGATAGCGTCGCGCAGACGGTAGTTCACCTTTACGCGTCCTAACTTATGTTCTGCCACGTATTTCTTGGTGGCGGCGATTGCTTCTTTTACGGTCAGGCCATTCAACGACAAGTCGCAATGAGGCGTCACGTCCGGTCTCGGTGAGTTGCAGACGATTCCTTCTTTTGCATCGAAGCTTTCTTCGCTTACGTCGCAACCTTCGATCAGCGGGATAATCGGCAGGTTGAAATGTTTGGCGAATGCATAGTCGCGGCTGTCGTGTGCCGGAACGGCCATGATAGCGCCTGTTCCATAGCCGGCCAGTACGTAGTCGCTGATCCAGACGGGCACGGCGTCTCCCGTGAACGGGTTGATTGCGTATGAACCGCTGAATACACCGGTAACGGAACGATCGGCGATACGTTCACGTTCCGTACGTTTTTTAGTGCGGTCCAGATAAGCGTCGACTTCCTGTTTCTGCTCCGGAGTCGTCAATTGTGCCACCAGTTCGCTTTCAGGAGCCAAGACCATGAAAGTGACACCGAACATTGTGTCGGCGCGGGTTGTAAAGATGGTAAACTCAAGGTCGCTGTCTTTTACTTTGAACTGGATTTCGGCACCTTCGCTACGGCCGATCCAATTGCGTTGTGTTTCTTTCAGCGAGTCTGTCCAGTCGATCGTGTCCAGTCCGTCCAGAAGACGTTGTGCATAGGCGGATACACGCAGGCACCACTGACGCATGATTTTTTGTTCCACCGGATAGCCACCACGTTCGGAAACGCCGTTCACCACTTCGTCGTTGGCCAGTACCGTACCCAATGCGGCACACCAGTTTACCATCGTTTCGCCCCGATAAGCGATCCGGTAGTTCAGCAGGATTTCCTGTTTCTCTTTTTCGCTTTTGGCTTTCCATTCGCCGGCAGTGAAATGCAATTCTTCGCTGCAAGCAACATTCAAACCTTCCGTTCCGGACTGTTCGAAAGTGGCAACCAGTTCGCTGATAGGACGTGCCTGCTTTTTATCATTGCAGTAGTAGCTGTTGAACATCCGGATGAATGCCCATTGCGTCCATTTATAATATTCGGGGTCGCAAGTACGGATTTCGCGGCTCCAGTCATAGCTGAAACCTATTTTGTCCATCTGCTCCCGATAACGGGCGATGTTTTTCTTTGTCGTTACTTCAGGATGCTGTCCGGTTTGGATGGCATATTGTTCTGCCGGCAACCCATAAGCATCGTAGCCCATCGGGTGCAGGACGTTGAATCCTTGCAGACGTTTATAGCGGGAATAAATATCAGAAGCAATATAGCCGAGCGGGTGGCCTACATGTAGTCCTGCTCCTGACGGATAGGGAAACATGTCCAATACGTAATACTTTGGTTTGTCGGCATTTTTTTCGACTTTATAAACTTTATTGGCAATCCAGTATTCGTGCCACTTTTTTTCAATTTCTCTGAAATTGTATTCCATGATTATTTATTGTTTATTTTATCGTTTTCTATTTAAAGCCACAAAGTTAGTGAATTTTGTAATACATAAAGGTTTGAAGCGTCAAATTGCAAGGATGGGCAGGACAAAATTTCATTCTGAAAGCAATGGATGGCAACTCGAAAAATACAATATCCCCCTTTAGGCCTCAAATGTACAATAAATTTCTGGTTTATAGCGAAATGATAAAAATGTCTGTTTCTTAAAAAATATTACCCTATAGGGAAATTTGAATTAGATAGGGTAGAAAATCGAATTAGATGGGGTAGTAGTTTCGATTCAGACGAATGGCTTTTTTGAAAATGAGACAATAAGGATGAAAAACAAGAAAGGTTCTGTTGGATAGAATAGATATGAGAGGGTAGGGGACACTTATAAAAAAATCCCCCGCAGGAGGGCGAGGGAACCTAATGTTTTCACAACGGAATAATCCTTATTGTGATTTGCTTCATTTTAGTAGAACAAATGTATGGAATAAAAGGTTTGTATGCAAATATATTTTAGAAATATTATTTATATATTTGGGAAAATAAAAATGATATACCATGAAAAGAATTTTGGGATTGGATTTAGGCACGAGTAGTATAGGGTGGGCATTGTTAAATGAAGGTGAAGGAGCCGAGGAAATATCATCAATCGTTCAGTTAGGTGTAAGAGTCAATCCTCTGACTGTGGATGAAATGCAAAATTTTGAAAAAGGAAAGAGTATTACAACCAATGCCGATAGAACCCTTAAAAGAAGCATGCGCCGTAATTTGCAACGATACAAATTACGGCGTGACGTGCTAATCGAGCTTCTGAAAAAAGTCGGGTTTATTACAGATAAAACGATCCTTTCTGAACAAGGGAATAGAACCACGTTCGAAACTTACCGTTTGCGGGCAAAGGCTGCTGAAGAAGAAGTCTCTTTGGAAGAGTTGGCTCGTGTGTTGTTGATGATAAACAAGAAACGAGGATATAAAAGCAGTCGGAAAGCAAAAGGAGAGGAAGATGGTTCTTTGATTGACGGGATGGAGATTGCCAAGAAATTGTATGATGAGGATTTGACTCCCGGACAATTTTGTCTGCAATTACTTGAATCAGGTAAGAGAACTTTTCCTGATTTCTATCGTTCAGATTTGCAGGATGAATTTGATAGGATATGGAATTTTCAAAAACAATTCAATCCTCAATCTTTTTGTGATGCAGCCAAAGAAGAGGTTAAAGGAAAAAATAAAAGTCAGACTTGGGCTATTCTGGCAAAATACTTTACATGGACCAAAGAGGTTAGTGTTTGGAACGAGAATGAGTCCAAAACAGAAAACCAAGAAAAAGAATATAGGCTTGTCGGTATTAAACGGACGGTGAAAGGGGAGGCATTGAAAAAGGAAAACTATCGTTGGCGTGTACAAGCTCTTACCGAGCAATTGGATTTGGAAGAGATAGCTGTAGTATTACAAGAAATCAATGGACAGATAAGTGCGTCAAGTGGTTATTTGGGGGCTATCAGCGACCGAAGTAAAGTCCTTTATTTCAATCATCAGACAGTTGGGCAATACCAAATGGCAGAATTGGATAAGAATCCCAACATGAGTTTGCGCAATATGGTATTTTACCGGCAGGATTATTTGGATGAGTTCAATGTGATTTGGGAAAAACAAACGGAGTATCATAAAGAACTGACACCGGAACTAAAGAAGGAGATACGTGATATTATTATATTTTACCAAAGGCGCTTGAAAAGCCAAAAAGGTTTGGTTAGTTTTTGCGAATTTGAAAATAGGGAAGTCATTGTCGAAAAAGACGGCAAGAAACAAACTAAAATTATAGGATGTAGAGTTATACCTCGATCACATCCGCTGTTTCAGGAGTTTAAGATATGGCAGACATTGAATAATATAGAAGTGTTTGTGGGCGAGAAAAGGAAAAAACGCAAGCAAACGAATGTTTCCTTTGGTCTGTTTGACAATACAGTGGATGCCTTGGCGATGGAAGGCAGACGTTTTCTGTATCAAGAAGAGAAAGAAATATTAGCCAAAGAACTTTCTTGCAAAAAAGATTTGACGAAAACGGAGGTGTTAAAACTTTTATTCGAAAATCCACAAGAGTTGGATATGAATTTCAAACAGATAGATGGCAATTGTACAGGGTTCGCTCTGTTTTCAGCATATAGCAAGATGATTGAAAAGTATGGTTATGAACCATTGGATTTTAAGAAACCGGCTGATGAAATAATCGCTCAATTAAAGGCTGTTTTTGTGGATTTGGGATGGAATACCGATTTGCTTTCCATCGATTTGGATAAAGAGGGTAAGGATTTGGAAATGCAACCTTATTTCAGGCTTTGGCATCTATTGTATTCATTCGAGGGTGATAATACGTACCGGAAATGGTAAATTGATTGAAAAAATCATGCAATTGTGCAGGGTTGAGAAAGAATACGCCATAGAATTGGCGAATATATCGTTTCAAGATGATTACGGAAGTTTAAGTGCTAAAGCTATTAAAAAAATTTTACCCTATTTGAAAGAGGGCAGTCAGTATGACATAGCTTGTGAGTATGCCGGCTATCGTCATTCCAAATCATCGTTGACTAAGGAGGAGATAGAAAACAAGGTTTTAAAAGACAAATTGGATATCCTTCCTAAAAACAGTTTGCGCAATCCTGTGGTAGAAAAAATTCTGAACCAAATGGTGAATGTGATCAATGCGGTTATTGATGCGTATGGAAGGCCTGATGAAATTCGTGTGGAACTGGCGCGGGAACTGAAAAAAAGTGCCAAAGAACGTGAGGAACTAACTAAGGTTATTGCAAAGAATACTCGTGAACATGATGAAATACGCAAATTGTTACAATCAGAATTTGGTATGATACATGTGAGTCGCAATGATATCATACGATATAAACTTTATGAAGAGTTGAAAGAAAATGGATATAAGACGTTGTATTCCAACCAGTATATTCCGAAAGAAAAACTTTTCAGTAAAGAAATAGACATCGAACATATCATTCCGCAGGCTCGGCTTTTTGATGATTCGTTGTCCAATAAAACATTGGAATATAGGGCAATCAATATCGAGAAAGGAAATAAGACTGCCTACGATTTCGTAAAAGATAAATATGGGGAAGAGGGATTACAGGAATATCTCAATCGTTGTGAAAATGTATGTAAGGACAGGAAAGCCAAACTCCGGAAATTAAAGATGGAACAGAGCGATATTCCGGATGGATTTATCGACAGAGATTTGCGGAATACGCAATATATTGCTAAAAAAGCTCTTGCCATGCTGAATGATATTTGTCGCAGAGTGGTGGCTACGACCGGTTCTATTACGGACAAGCTGCGGGAGGATTGGCAACTTGTGGATGTTATGAAAGAGTTGAACCTACCGAAGTATGAAGCCTTGGGATTGGTAGAGAGTTTTGAGGATAAGGATGGAAGAATAATCAAACGGATAAAAGATTGGACAAAGAGGAACGACCATAGGCATCATGCGATGGATGCACTAACTGTTGCGTTCACCAAAGATGTGTTTATCCAGTATTTTAATAATAAAAATGCCGCTTGGAAATCCGATTGTAAGGAACATACGAATATAGTAGGTATAAAGACCCGTTATTTTGAGTCGGGAAAGGCTGTTCCACCTATGCCATTAGGGCAGTTCAGGACAGAGGCAAAATGGCATTTGGAGAATCTGTTGGTTTCTATCAAGGCTAAGAACAAAGTAGTTACGACCAATGTGAATTGCATCAAAAAGAAAGGGGGAATATTCAAGAAGCACCAGCAAACTCCACGTGGACAATTACATTTGGAAACAATCTACGGAAGCCATAAACAATATTTAACGAAGATGGAAAAAGTGAATGCTTCTTTTGATGCAGCCAAGATTGCAACTGTAAGCAGGCAAAATTACAGGAATGCCTTGTTAAAGCGTTTGGAAGCTTTTAGAAATGATCCCAAGAAGGCGTTTACCGGTAAAAACTCGTTGGAAAAGAATCCGATCTATTTGGATAGGGCGCAAACCATGCAAATGCCGGACAGGGTACAAATAGTCGAATTGGAAACGGTTTATACGATACGTAAACCTATTGATCCTGGTTTGAACGTAGATAAAGTAGTAGATACGAAGATTCGTACTATTTTGGAACAACGCCTGAAAGAATATGGAGGAGATGCCAAGAAAGCATTTGTCAATTTGGATGAAAACCCTATATGGTTAAATCGGGAGAAAGGAATAAGTATCAAGCGGGTGAGTATTCGAGGAATCAATAATGCCCAATCGCTGCATGTGAAGAAAGATAAAAACGGGAATCCGATATTGGATGAAAACGGAAAACAGATCCCTGTGGATTTTGTAAATACCGGTAATAACCACCATGTGGCTATTTATCGTAAACCCGTCTTGGATAAAAAAGGACAGGAGATGTTTGATGAGGATGGCAATCTGATGTATGAATTGGATGAGGTTGTCGTTTCTTTCTTTGAGGCAGTAACACGGGCTAATTTGGGGTTGCCTGTTATCGATAAAGATTACAGAAGAAGTGAAGGCTGGCAATTCTTGTTTAGCATGAAGCAAAATGAATACTTTGTATTTCCGAATGAAAAAACAGGTTTCAATCCAATGGAAATAGATTTGTTGGATCCGAATAATTATGCGGTGATTAGTCCGAATTTGTTTAGAGTGCAGAAGTTTTCTTCTAAATACTATGTCTTTAGACTTCATTTAGAAACAACAATAGAGGATAAAAAGGAGTTACAAGAAATAACGTGGAAACGTATTACTTCATTAACTAAAATAGATAGAATGGTTAAAGTCCGAATTAACCACATTGGGCAAATCGTTTCAGTGGGAGAGTACTAAGCCTATTAGATATTGAAATAAAAAAGGTTGTATGCTATTTTCAAAAAGGTTGTACCCTTTTCCAAAATAGCATACAACTTTTTCTTAAATATTTTTTATCCCGATTAATAACAGATTAAAATCGAATGGCTTATGATCAAGAAAACCCTTTATTTTGGAAATCCCGTTTACTTGTCTTTAAAAAATGCTCAGTTGGTAATAAAGTTACCGGAGGTAGTCAGGAATGATACATTGCCTGAAAGTTTCAAACGAAACTCGGAAGTGACCAAACCTATTGAGGATATCGGAGTTATGGTACTGGATCATAAACAGATTACCATCACTTCGGGAGTATTGGAGGCTTTGCTTGAAAATAATAGTGCTGTTATTACGTGCGATAGTAAAAGTATGCCGGTAGGTTTGATGCTTCCTTTGTATGGGAATACAACGCAAAACGAAAGATTCCGTCAGCAGTTGGATGCTTCTTTGCCGTTGATGAAACAACTTTGGCAGCAAACCATAAAGGCAAAAATTGAAAATCAAGCAGCAGTATTGAAAGAATACTCCGATACAGAAGTGAAATGTATGCATGTATGGGCTGCCGATGTAAAAAGCGGAGATTCAAATAACCTGGAAGCCCGTGCTGCTGCTTATTATTGGAAGAATCTGTTTCGAATAGAAGGTTTTACAAGAGATAGAGAAGGTATTCCACCTAATAATCTGTTGAATTATGGGTATGCTATTTTGCGAGCAGTTGTTGCTCGTAGCCTGGTGGCAAGTGGGCTTTTACCTACTTTTGGAATCCATCATCACAATCGTTATAATGCTTATTGTTTGGCAGATGACATTATGGAACCTTATCGTCCGTATGTAGATCGATTGGTTTGTAACATTATAAAGCAGGGGGTAGATTATGCGGAACTGACGAAGGATTTGAAGGTGCGATTACTTTCTATTCCTACGTTAGAAACAAATATTGGCGGAAAACGTAGTCCGCTAATGGTAGCTGTCGGGCAGACAACGGCTTCTCTATATAAATGTTTTAGTGGTGAATTACGTAGAATTTCCTATCCTGAAATGTAATATGGATAGGTTTAGCGAATATCGTATTATGTGGGTACTTGTACTATTTGATTTGCCTACTGAAACAAAGAAGGATAAGAAAATGTATGCTGATTTCAGAAAGAATTTGCAAAAAGATGGATTTACAATGTTTCAGTTTTCTATCTATGTCCGTCATTGTGGCAGTAGTGAGAATGCGGCAGTGCATATAAAAAGAGTTAAATCTTTTCTTCCTGAGTATGGAAATGTAGGCATCATGTGTATCACAGATAAGCAATTTGGGAATATTGAGCTTTTCTACGGTAAAAAGAGTAAAGAAGTAAATGCCCCAGGACAACAATTGGAACTATTCTAAAAAGGAAAATCCTACAAAACAGTAGGATTTTCCTTTTAAACAACAATTATTTTTTTATTCTAACTTAGTGTTTAAATCCTTGATTAATAGCAAACAATGTAAATTCAGTTGTTTCTAATAGTTCAAAGATACAAAAATGAAAGCAAATCACAACGCATCCCTGTCACGGATCGTATTGGCGGTGTTGTTTCTAATAGTTCAAAGATACAAAAATGAAAGCAAATCACAACGACAGCGGTCGCGATGTGCCCCCTGAATTAGTTGTTTCTAATAGTTCAAAGATACAAAAATGAAAGCAAATCACAACACGTTCATCGCGATGCTGCTGTCTTTAAAGTTGTTTCTAATAGTTCAAAGATACAAAAATGAAAGCAAATCACAACTGATCACGATGTTGCCACGCTGGCGGGTAGTTGTTTCTAATAGTTCAAAGATACAAAAATGAAAGCAAATCACAACGTTTGAAGCTGGCCACCGGTGCACCGCTTGGTTGTTTCTAATAGTTCAAAGATACAAAAATGAAAGCAAATCACAACATGCTGATCAGTTTATGCCTTTGCCTGATGAACAATCAAGGACCATTACATTGGCACAGTTTTCTGCCATTGGAAATACTATCTAATTTTGAGGTTATACGTGTGGTTGAAGAATCGTCCCTTATCCGTATTTACCTTGACGAATCATTCAAGGCAGAAGGTATCCGCTACTCAAAGGAGTTTTTGCGGCTCATAACCAGGCGTTGTTTCTCAAATGCCATACAGACAATCGATAGCTTTCACATACAGAAACTTGCTTGTGATGCTTTGCAGGAAATGCGCATCATCCATAGATGGAATACCACATATGTAGAAACAATAGCGAAAAAAAACGGGGGATCAAGGCGTCCCTTGATTTATATACCCGTACAAAACTCTGTAGTAAAAGTTTTGTTTTCTGTTAAGGTTTTGGCTCTTCCATAGTTAAGGGTGGAGGGCATATAGATGAACTTTAAGCCTCCACAACTTTTTTTCGATACAAAGGAACATATTATATCACAAATAATAAAATTTTTTTGTCGTTATTTACAAGATCTTGTAGGATAATATGATTTTTAAGACTATATGAACTTGATTTTTTGCCAAAAACGATTGAAAAAGGTGAAAGCTACATTCCTTTGGGACTCGGCGGATGTCCAGAAGAGGATATACAGTGGCAAAACTCAAGTCGGAAATTTTATGTTCCCCAAGTCTCCCGATCCAGATTCCGGTAGTTGATAGCTTCCGCCAAATGGCATGCTTCGATATTCGGGGCTGCTTCCAGATCGGCGATCGTACGGGAGACTTTCAGAATGCGGTCGTAGGCACGGGCGGAAAGATTGAGGCGCTGCATGGCGACCTTCAACAAAGACAGGCCGGCAGCATCGGGTACTGCGTATTCGTGAAGCAGCTTGGAGGTCATTTGGGCGTTGCTGTAAATACCTTCATGCCCGGCAAAGCGTTTTTCCTGGATGGCACGGGCTTTCATCACGCGCTCACGTATCGCTTCGCTACATTCGGAAGGATGTCCGTCTGATATCTTCTCGAAAGGGACCGGCACGACTTCCACCTGTATGTCGATCCGGTCCAACAACGGACCGGAAACACGGTTCATATATTTCTGGACGGCACCGGGAGAACAGAGACACGGGCGATCGGGATGATTATAATATCCGCAGGGACAAGGATTCATGGAAGCGACCAACATAAAGTTGGCCGGATAATCGACAGAGAAGCGGGCACGCGAGACCGTTATTGTCCGGTCTTCCAAAGGTTGGCGCATGACTTCAAGCACGCTCCGGTTGAATTCGGGTAATTCATCCAGAAACAAGATGCCGTTATGAGCCAAGCTGATCTCGCCCGGTTGCGGAAAAGCGCCTCCACCGACCATAGCCACATTCGAAATCGTGTGATGGGGCGAACGGAACGGACGCTGTGTCATCAGGGATGTGTTCAGCCCGATCTTGCCGGCGACCGAATGTATTTTGGTTGTCTCCAATGATTCCTGCAAGGTAAAAGGCGGCAAGATGGAAGGAAGACGTTTGGCAAGCATCGACTTGCCACTTCCCGGCGGACCGATCAGGATCAGGTTGTGGCTGCCGGCCGCGGCTACTTCCATCGCACGCTTCACATTCTCCTGTCCGCGCACATCCGAAAAATCGGCTTCAAATTGCAACTGCCGCGCATAAAACTCTTCACGGGTATTGACAACCGTCGGCTCCAATTCCCGTTTTCCTGCTATGAACTCGATCACCTCCTTTATGTTCGAAACGCCATATACTTCCAGGTTATTGACAACAGCGGCTTCGCGGGCATTCTGTTCGGGGACGATAAAACCTTTGAACCCCTCTTCGCGTGCCTTGACCGCAATCGGGAGGATTCCCTTTACCGGCTTCAGACTGCCATCTAAAGAAAGCTCTCCCATCATCATGTAGCGACTCAGCCGAGAGGCATCCAGCTCTTCGGCCGCAGCCAGGATACCGATTGCAAGCGGCAGGTCATACGACGAGCCTTCCTTCCGGATATCGGCAGGCGCCATATTGATCACTATACGATTACGGGGAAACTTGTAGCTGCTTACCTGAAGGGCGGAAATGATGCGCTCATGGCTTTCACGGACAGCCACATCCGGCAACCCTACCAAAAAGAATTGAATACCCTTCGTGCAGTTCACTTCGATCGTAACGACCGTTGCCGATATGCCCTGTACGGCGGCGGCATAAGATTTGACTAACATAGTTAAAGATTTATGATTTATAATTTTTGATTTATGAGTCCGGATAAATATGATTTATGGATAGCGACATTGCATAAATCATAAATCTGGAATTATAAACCAATTAAGTTTTCCAACGTCTGCTTTATCTCGACTCCATTGTCCGTTTTCAGAATGATCTTCCCTTCTTCATCGATCAGGAAACAGCGGGGTAAGGCACTTACATTATACAGATCAACCAACATGGCCGCCTGTCCGGCTGAGTCGGTAACCAGATTCCAGTCGATACTGTCCTTTGCAAGGACTTTCCTCACTCCGGACTGATCGTCGTCGAGGCTGACCAACAACATATCTACCTTCTCTTTCGGGTATTTCATTGCCACTTCATCCAAATACAGATCCTCCGTCTGGCACATATCGCACCAGGGAGCCGTAAACGCAAGCAGCAAATATTTCTTAGGGAAAGAATCCAGGCTGACAGGAGTCCCGTAAATGTTCTTCACATTGAAACCGGGCGCTTCGGCTCCCAAAGCCGTTCTTTTTGCGCGTGTACTGTATTCCTGCAACTTCTTTACCAGATAAAAGTCGTTCAGTTTCGGACTCAACACAGCCAACAGTTCGTCCATTTGACGGGTATCGTCCGGATGATTAAAATAATGTTGTATCAAGATGACGGACGCTTCTTCATCCGGATATTTCTTTATGGCGGCGGCGGCCTCTTCATTCAACAGATGGTTTACATTTGCCAGGCGCGAAGCCATATCCGTTCCTTCTATCGAGCTGTTGACATTTTCTCTGTTTTTCTTATTCAGTTGACGGATCAAGTCAGCCTGTTCCTTCAATAGAGGAGCCATTTCTTTTTTTATTGCGGAAAGACGGTCATTGATCCGTCCTCCTCTGACGCGCAACATGGCGGGATAATCTGCATCTCCGGTGATCGTCACCTTTTCTCCCTTTTCCAGATAGGCGGTAACCCAATGTGTCTTATCTGCAAAGAAAATCGTTACCTCCCTGAAATCCCCCTGTTTCTGTTCGATCAAGAATTCGCCCGGCTTTTCGCAAGTCACCGTATCCACAACTTTTATATCTTCATTCTCAAAAACGGCATATAAGGTCTGATCCTCCAGATTGGTAAGTTTCCCTTCTATCCGGTAAGCAACATCTCCGCCACACGATGACAAAGAAACGATAACCCCAACGACCAGTAATAAATGTCTAATCATGTTACACCTCACATCTCGTATTTACAGATAATTTGGGGTAAAGATAGAAATAGATTTTAAAACATCCTAACATTTATGCTAAATTTAATGTATATATACAAAAAAAGCGCAGAACCGGAGTTCTGCGCTTTCATATAGCCATTATGTATGTTATTACAATTTCGGACCAGCGGCAACCAGTTTCTTACCGGCTTCGTTGCCTGTGAACTTAGCGAAGTTCTTGATGAAACGGCCAGCCAGATCTTTTGCTTTTTCTTCCCACTGAGAAGCGTCAGCATAAGTATCGCGCGGATCCAGGATATTCGGATCAACACCCGGCAATTCTGTCGGTACAACGAAATCGAAGTACGGGATAACTTTTGTCGGAGCTTTGTCGATAGAACCGTCCAGGATAGCATCGATGATACCACGAGTGTCGCGGATAGAGATACGTTTGCCAGTACCGTTCCAACCAGTGTTGACCAAATAAGCCTTAGCACCGGTCATCTGCATCTTCTTAACCAATTCTTCACCGTATTTTGTCGGATGCAATGACAAGAAGGCAGCACCGAAGCAAGCTGAGAATGTCGGAGTCGGTTCAGTGATACCACGTTCTGTACCGGCCAATTTTGCTGTAAAACCAGACAGGAAGTAATACTGAGTCTGTTCCGGGTTCAGGATAGATACCGGAGGCAATACGCCGAATGCATCGGCAGACAGGAAGATAACCTGTTTTGCGTGCGGGCCTTTGGAAACCGGTTTAACGATGTTTTCGATGTGATAGATCGGATAAGAAACACGTGTGTTTTCTGTTACGCTCTTATCAGCGAAATCGATCTTGCCGTTAGCATCAACTGTAACGTTTTCAAGAAGAGCGTCACGTTTGATAGCGTTGTAGATATCCGGTTCGCTTTCTTTATCCAAGTTGATAACCTTAGCGTAGCAACCACCTTCGTAGTTGAATACACCTTCGTTGTCCCATCCGTGTTCGTCATCACCGATCAACAGACGTTTCGGGTCGGTAGACAAAGTTGTCTTACCTGTACCGGACAGACCGAAGAAGATAGCAGAGCTTGTTCCTTCCTTATCCGTGTTAGCGGAGCAGTGCATAGAAGCGATGCCACGCAGCGGGTTCAGATAGTTCATGATAGAGAAGATACCTTTCTTCATTTCACCACCGTACCAAGTGTTCAGGATCACCTGTTCTTTAGTCTTCAGGTTGAAAACAGTAGCAGTTTCTGAGTTCAGGCCTAATTCCTTGAAGTTTTCAACTTTAGCTTTAGCTGCGTTGAAAGAAACGAAATCAGGTTCTCCGTAGTTAGCCAGTTCTTCAGCTGTCGGACGGATGAACATGTTAGTCACGAAGTGTGCCTGCCATGCTACTTCCATGATGAAACGTACTTTCAGACGAGTTGCTTCGTTAGCACCGCAGAAAGTATCGACAACGAACAAACGTTTGCCTGACAATTCTTTTACTGCTTTAGCTTTCAGATCAGCCCAAGCTTCTTCAGAACAAGGCTTGTTATCATTTTTATATTCTTCTGAAGTCCACCATACTGAATCTTCGCTGGCTTCGTTCTTTACGAAAAATTTATCTTTAGGAGAACGACCTGTATAAATACCTGTCATTACGTTCACGGCGCCCAGTTCAGTTACCTGACCCTTTTCGTAGCCTTCCAAACCCGGTTTTGTTTCTTCTGCGAACAGAACATCGTAAGACGGATTGTGAATGATTTCCTTCACGTCTTTAATTCCGTACTTGCTTAAATCTAATGTAGCCATCTTGAAATTAATTTAATTGATTGACTTTATATAACTTTTTCTCTCTACTCAATTACAAAAACACAAGGCAAATCATCATTATACTTACTTGCTGCTCTTTCGCCTTGTTAATCGCGGTACAAAAGTAATACAAATTTTCATAGCATATATCGAATTAAGGAAATTTTTCAGTAATAATTATTCTTTTCCATGCCATTAACATCAAACTCTACCATTTTGTAACACATACTTTACAAATCAGGCTCTTTTATCCAAAGATAGCATCGTGTTTCCCGGCATTCAAGTCATCTTGGATACGATGGAGCACGATAAGCAGAGGGGATAAATGCAGTCTTAAAATATTCACAATTTCAATAGGATCTATCGCGGCGTATTCGTGAGAAATCAGATTTCGTAGACCAAAAACGCTTCGCCATGCTATTTCCGGATAATGTGTCAGTAGTTTCCCGGAAGTAGCCACATCTATCTGCTTCAATAATTCACCCACTATCTGTAAGCGCATGGTAGTCGCATCGAACAAGTCCATACCGTTCGGTGTGCATAAAAAATCATTTGCACAATACACATTAGAAGTCCTCTCAAGTGCTAATTCTGCTTTCTCTGTCAAGAAAGACAAATGTTCTAATATAAATTCTTTAGACGTAGATTGCATCTTGTTTTATATTATTGCGCAACAACGTACGCATGGTTTCAAATATTGGTACCAAATCTATCTCTGTATGGAACAGATGCTCCAACTCTTCTTTAATAGCCATACGAACAAAAAAGTCCGGTTTTTTCAAACGAATGCACACATCTATGTCGCTCTTCTCATTCTGTTCACCACGAGCCACGCTGCCGAAAAGCCCCAATGTCTCGATTCCATACTTTTCTGCGGAACGGGCTTTGTAATCTCTCAGTATTTCTATGATTTCGGCTGTTGTCTTCATTGCTATATCCTTTTGTTTCACAAAGATAGGAATATAAATAAGAAAAGCTGTAAACCCTGAAAAAAGAAGCAAGGGTTTACAGCTTTTCTTATCAGGGAGCGGTTTGCCGCCTTACTTTACTTCCCAGATTTCTCCGCTCATCAGATAATCATGCAGAGAGCGGATGGGGTTCTTGGCCCGGACTTCTTCGATCTGCTGGTGTACGGCTTCATCATAAGTCGGAGCATCCACATCGCGGATCACACCGAGTGCGACCGGCATGTCTTCACCGCCCATCATGGCAAGCATCATGTGCAAAGTGTTATCTTTTTCATGTGCGTCATGTACCAGAACATCATCCAACGTATAGCCATCCTGGCCGATTGTTACGGCTTTCAGTTTCAGGCCTTCCAGCACGATGCCCTTTTCATTGTTCTTGCCGAACAACATCTTCTCGCCATGACGAAGGAAAATCGTACGGTCGGCACGGAATTCCTTGTCGACAATCTTTTTATGGATGCCGTCGTTGAAGATCACGCAGTTCACCAACACTTCTGTCACCGAAGCGCCTTTATGGCGGGCAGAAGCAGCCAGCACTTCAGTCGTATTCTTCAGGTCCACATCGATCACGCGGGCAAAGAAATTGCCACGGGCGCCCAAAGCCAGTTCAGCCGGGATAAACGGATCTTCGACCGTTCCGTAAGGTGAACTCTTGGACACGAAACCACGATCGGATGTCGGAGAATATTGTCCTTTCGTCAGGCCGTATATCTTGTTGTTGAACAAGACGATATTCAGGTCTACATTGCGTCGGATTGCATGGATAAAATGGTTACCGCCGATAGCCAGGCAGTCTCCGTCGCCGGTAACCAACCAGACACTCAGATCGGGGCGAGCCGTCTTCACGCCGGTAGCGATAGCGGCGCCACGTCCGTGGATCGTATGGAAACCGTATGTGTTCATATAATAAGGTAAACGGGAAGAACACCCGATACCCGAAATAACGGCCATATTATGAGGAGCCACTCCTACTTCGGCCATTGCTTTGTGCAAGCAGTTCAACACGGCATGGTCTCCACAACCCGGACACCAGCGTACATACTGATCGCTCTTATAATCTTTCGGTTGAAATTTTACTTCTTCAGTTGCCATCTTTTAAGCCTCCAATATTTTCGTGAATTCCTCAACTAATCTCGCTACAATAAAAGGTTGTCCTTTTACCCGGTTGAAACGGTACGGGTTGAACCCGGCCACTTTACCACGCAGGTAGTTGGCAAACTGCCCGTTGTTCTGTTCGGCAACGACCACCTTCTTGTATTTGCCCAGTACCTCAGCCGTGTTCTTAGGCAGCGGGCTGATGAACTTGAAGTGAGCCAGGGCGACTTTCTTTCCTTGTTCCTGCATGGTTTCCATTGCTTCGTAGAGGTGTCCGTATGTTCCGCCCCATCCGACGATCAGCAGGTCGGCATCGGGATCTCCGATCACTTCCAGTTCGGGGATATAATCGGCAATCTTGTCGATCTTGGCCTGACGGGTCATAACCATTTTCTGGTGATTGATCGGATCGGTCGAGATAGCACTTGTTTCGTAGTCTTTTTCGAGACCGCCCAGGCGATGGGTAAAACCTTCGGTTCCCGGAATAGCCCAATAGCGGACCAGGCTTTCCTTATCACGACGATACGCTTTCCATACTTTTTCGCTCGCATCGTAGTTGGAAACATAATTCGGTTTGATTTCCGGATATTCGGCCAGGTTCGGCAGCTTCCATGCGGAAGAACCGTTGGCGATGAAGGCATCCGTCAGCAGGATGACCGGAGTCATGTGTTCGAGTGCCAACTTTCCGGCCCAGTAAGCGGCATCGAAACAGTCTGTCGGAGTCGAAGCGGCGATCACGACAGCCGGGCTTTCACCGTTACGCCCGTAAAGAGCCTGCATCAGGTCGGTTTGTTCGCTCTTGGTCGGCATACCTGTAGAAGGACCGCCACGTTGCACGTCGATAACAACCAACGGCAGTTCGGCAATCACAGCCAGACCGATCGCTTCGCTCTTCAGCGCCAGACCGGGACCGGATGTGGAAGTCGCAGCCAGGCAACCGGCAAAGCTGGCGCCGATGGAAGTACAGATCCCGGCAATTTCATCTTCCGCCTGGACGGTGATGACGCCGAGTTCCTTATGTTTCGACAGTTCATGCAGGATATCGGTTGCCGGAGTGATCGGGTAGCTTCCGAGGAACAACCGCAAGCCGGCCTTCTCGGCGGCAGCTATCAACCCGTAGGAAGTAGCCTTGTTCCCGTTCACGTCGGTATAGAAACCAGGTGCGGCCTTCTTGCTTTCGATACGGTAAGTGGAGACCGAAGCATGGATATTATGTCCGTAGTTGTAACCGTCCGTCAACGCCTTGATATTGGCCTGTGCGATGATCGGCTTTTTGGCGAACTTGTTCTGCAACATGTGCATCGCTTCTTCCAACGGACGTTCGAACAGCCAGCAAACCAACCCTAATGCGAACATATTCTTACAACGGAGCGCCGACTTGTTGTCCAGGCCAAATTCGGCCAAACCATCTTTCACCATTGTCGAGATAGGCGCTGCCACGACCTGTACGCCACCAAGGCCTAATTCCTGAAACGGATCGTTTGTCGTAAACTGCGCCTTGTCCAAGTCGCTCTTTTGGAATGAATCCGTATCGATCAGAACGATTGCATTGGGTTTCAGGTTCTTCACATTCACTTTCAGTGCAGCGGGGTTCATTGCGACCAGCACGTCCGCCTTGTCACCGGGGGTAAAGATTTTACGGGATCCCAGATGAACTTGGAAACCTGATACACCACTAAGTGTTCCTTGAGGAGCACGCACTTCTGCCGGATAATCGGGGAATGTAGAAATTTCATTCCCAAAAACAGCCGACAGATTGGAAAAGATTGTTCCGGTCAGCTGCATACCGTCTCCGGAGTCTCCCGAAAAACGAATGACAACCTTTTCCAGAGTTGTTACTTTTGTCTGTTCTGCCATAATATACTTATATTAGCTTAATCACTATTATTGATATTTAAGATCGTCGCAAAGTAAAGAATAAACTTTGCGAGTTCAAAACTTTTATGGGTTAAAACGCCGAAAGGTATAGATCAATGTTGTTCGACGAGAGGCCGAACCGATTGGAGACATAGTTGTTGACAGGCTTTCCGCAATACATATAGACTCCGTTCTTGAATCCCGGGTCGCTCTTGACCATCCCCGGTACGGCACCGGCTTCGCCCAACTGGAAAAGCATCGGGACAAAGATATTGCTTAAAGCCATCGAAGTGGTACGTGCCACACGGTTGCTGATGTTCTGCCGGCAATAGTGCAACACGCCGTATTGTTCGAAAACAGCCGGATCGGAAGGGGAGAGGCAACAGGTCGTCTCGAAGCAGCCTCCTTGGTTGACCCTGAGGTCTATGACCAGTGCGCCACGCTTCATGATACGGATCATATCTTCGGCAATGATATACCGGTGGCGCGTATTGATGTAGCGCATCGCTCCGATCACCACGTCGGCGCTGCGGAAAGCGTTTTGCAACACATTCGGATGGAAGGTGGAAGTGAACAAGCCCTGTCCCAAGACCTGCTGAATGGTCCGAAGCTTGTTTATATCGTCATCAAACACTTTCACGGAAGCGCCCAGCGCCATAGCGGCACGGGTGGCGACAGTTCCGGCATTGCCGGCTCCGATGATCACGACCTCGGTAGGCGAAACGCCCGGTATGCCTCCTAACAAGATCCCTTTTCCGCCCTGCGTGTTGCTCAGCAACTCGGAAGCGATTGTAATGGAGGCAGTTCCTTCGATCTCGGAGATCACGTTCAGCACCGGACAGCGCTGCCTGTCATCCGCCAGCAACTCGTATGCGATGGCCGTAATCCGTTTAGCCATCATCAGTTCGAAGGCTTCATGCGGAAAGTTGTTAAACTGGACGGTCGAAAACAATGTGGTACGTGGTTTCATCATCATCACCTCGGCCGTAAGCGGCGGCAGGATTTTCAGGATGATGTCTGCCTGGTACACTTCGGCAGGTGTTGCCACGATCTCGGCTCCCGCTTCCGCATAGTGGTTATCGGAGTAATTGATTCCCAGGCCCGCCCCGGCTTCCACCAGGACACGATGCCCTCGGCCGGTCAGCATGTCGACCGCTTCGGGAGTCAGAGCCAGACGGCGCTCCCCTTCTACCCGTTCACAGGGAATACCTATCAGCAGGCGATTACCCGCCTTGCTGAGTTCTTTCAATAGTTCCTGCGGGATATAAGCCCCCTGCCCTTGTCTGTCCATAATTTAATAGTTGAAAGTTGAAAGTTAAGAGTTGAAAGTTAAGGTTGTGCCAGTTTTCACTTTCAACTCTTAACTTTCAATTCTCAACTCTATAATCGTGTTGCCAGTTCTCGTGATATTTTATGTACGTCCTGATCGGTCATCATCTCTTCCGCATCAAACACGATTGTCGCTTTCGAATAGAAAGGTTCCCTTTTCTCCAAACTTTCGGCGATGAAGGATTTCAGTTCGTCGCCCGAACGACCTTTCAACACCGGGCGGGTGGATTTGCAGAGTTCCAGGCGCTTGGCCAATTCCTCGACCGAAACCTTCAGGTAAACGGTTTGTCCGGCCTCGTTCATAAACTCCATGTTATCAAAAAAACAGGGAGCGCCACCGCCGGTCGAAACCAGGACATCTTCAAAAGCAGCGACTTCGCGGAGCATCCTCCGCTCGATATCCCGAAACGCTTCTTCTCCTTTCTCGGCAAAAAGCTGGCTGACGGTTTTATGGTAACGGCCTTCTATATAATGATCCAAATCGATAAACGAGAGCTCCAACAACCGGGACAACTCCTTCCCTACAGTCGTTTTTCCAGCTCCCATATATCCAATCAGAAATATACGCTTCATATTCATGATGATTGTTTCCTGCAAATGTATACTTTTGTCAGCAAAAACGGCAATTCCGTTAGCACGAAGAAATGTTAATTAATATTACCCGTTAGTGTAATTCCCAAAACATGGGGTAGTAATCCGATTTGGATGGGGTAGTGGTGACATTTTGATACATAGAAAAACAGGAGAGACAATGGCAAAAACAAAGAAATATTATGTAGTGTGGAAAGGCATCACTCCGGGTGTGTATGACAACTGGAACGAATGCAAAGCACAGGTGGACGGACAGGACGGGGCTAAATATAAGTCGTTCGAAACCGAAGAGGAGGCAACGCAGGCTTTTGAGAAAGGATATGAGCATTATCTGAAAACAGTATCTTCCTCCAAAGCAGCTGCAAGCCTGGCCCCGAAAGCTCCGATCGGGAAACCGATATGGGAAAGCCTTTGTGTGGATGCTGCCTGTAGCGGGAATCCGGGAGACATGGAATACCGGGGGGTTTATCCGCCGACCATGCAGGAAATCTTCCGGATTGGGCCGTTAAAGAAAGGGACGAACAATATCGGTGAGTTTCTGGCTCTGGTGCACGGGCTTGCCTTGTTGAAGCAAAAAGGAAGCAGCCTCCCGATCTATTCGGATAGTCGGAACGCCATCGGCTGGGTAAAGAAGAAGAAATGCAAGACACTCTTGGAACGCGTACCGGAGAATGAACCGATCTTCGACCTGATCGAACGGGCGGAAAAGTGGCTTAAAACCAATACATATACGACTCCTATCCTGAAATGGGAAACTACGGAATGGGGAGAGATCCCGGCGGATTTCGGACGAAAATAACTTACAGGCGATCATCGACCCAAGCCGGATCCAGACAGCCTTTCACATCATACACTACGCTGTGCTCCTTCGCCAGCGCCGGAATGTCAAGGGACAGGAAATCGGTATGGGCAACCGCCAAGACGACAACATCGAACTTCTTGTCCGGCAGTGCGGACAGGACTTCCAAGCCATATTCGCGCCGTACGTCTTCCGGACGTGCCCAAGGATCGTAGATCGTCACGTTGATGCCGTAATCTCCGAGGTAGCGGACAACGTCGCCGACTTTGGAGTTGCGCACATCGGGGCAGTTTTCCTTGAAGGTAAAACCTAAGACCAACGCTTCCGCATTCCGCACCGGAACATCTTTTTTGATCATGCACTTCACGACGCGACCGGCGATGTATTCGCCCATCGTATCGTTGATACGGCGTCCGTACAGGATCAGTCCCGGATGGAAACCGTAATCCTCAGCCTTACGGATCAGGTAGTAAGGATCGACTCCTATGCAATGTCCTCCGACCAGGCCGGGCTTGAAAGGCAGAAAGTTCCATTTCGTCCCGGCCGCCGCCAGCACTTCGTTCGTATCGATACCGATCAGATGGAAGATCTTCGACAGTTCGTTCATAAAAGCGATGTTGATATCGCGCTGGGAGTTTTCGATCACTTTGGCTGCCTCTGCCACTTTGATACTGGAAACAGGAAAGGTTCCCGCCTGGATGACCGACCGGTACAGGGCGTCGACCTTCTCCGCGGCTTCGGGTGTGGAGCCAGATGTCACTTTCATGATCTTCTCCACTGTATGCTCCTTGTCTCCCGGATTAATACGCTCCGGCGAATATCCGGCAAAGAAATCGCGGTTGAAAACCAACCCGGATGTTCTCTCCAATATAGGGACACATTCTTCTTCCGTTATTCCGGGGCAGACAGTCGATTCATAGATTACGATATCGCCTCTGCTCAGGACCTTTCCCACCGTTTCGCTGGCCGAATAAAGAGGAGTCAGGTCAGGGCTATGATGTAAGTCGACCGGTGTAGGGACCGCCACAATATAGTAATTGCATCCGCGGAGCTGTTCCGCATTGGACGTACAGAACAATCCCGCCTCACCTTCCTCCGGCAACCGGGGTAGCAGCACGGACTTCAACAATTCGTCCGATACCTCCTGCGTCGCGTCCCGCCCTTCCATCAAGGCAGCCACCCGCTCCCGCTTCACATCATACCCGACCACCGGATAACGCGTAGCAAACAACCGCGCCAACGGCAAACCGACATATCCGAGGCCGATAACGGCAAGTTTTATATTTTCCATAACTAATCCATTATCGTTTAAACAATGAAAAACGAACCAAAACAATGATATGCTTCAATAAACGTTCTATCTTTCTTCCCAATTTATGTTTCCTCCAACTACCATATACCTGATGATGTGCGAAGGCTTCAGAAAATCTCATTTTCTTACACGGAGAAACATTATAACCTGGATAAATAACGATATTATCTTCCAAATGTTGTTCTGTATCTTCGGCCTTATATCCTTTTTTTCTGGCAATCTCAACCATTATCACAGGAGAAATTTTTAGATCAAAAGAACCATCCGGCAAAAGAAAAGGGCGTTGATTATAATAATCAAACATATCCTTGCAATATTGATTTCCCTTTTCACCTATTAGAAATGCAGCCTGCAGACGAATCTCCTCTCCAGCATATTCATTAAAAGAGACAAAACCTTTTTCAGGAATGAATGAATCAAAACGTTTCTCAACCAATATGTCACTATCCATATAGACGCCTCCTTCTTTATAGATAGCATAGAAACGAACTACATCCGCAGCAAAAGCCCACTTCTTAGCTGCCAACGCTTCATCTATAAACCGGCAACCGATAGATTGAGCGTCTGCATAATTCCAAATCCTAACCTTATAGTCCGGCAACACACGTTCCCAACTTTTCAAACATATCTTTATCTCTACTGGATAAGGATCATCACTAAACCAACACAAATGGATTATTTTAGGTACCATAACATCACTCTCTTTTTAGTTAACACTATAACCGTGTATTATTCTTCAAACTCTTTTTATTCTTCTATTCCTGCATACAGCCTCATTAATTGAAAGCATTTACAAAAATCGAACCCTCTCGCTTTCGCATATTCATCCGCAAGGACAGCAAACATTTCCTGTGTACCCGGCAAGCGTTCAAAGTTTTTGCAACCGGCCTCCATCCCAATCTCCATGAAACGAATCCGGTTTAAATCAATGATTTCGACTTTCACACCTCCATCCGTTTCCTTAAACAGTATATTTCCACGAGAATAATCCTTATGTAAATAACCATGTTCATGCATGGCAGCCGTCGTGCGGGCAATCGCACGAAGTATTTGTTCCTGACCAGGGAAATCGGTTTTCATTAAATCATAATAGGTATATGGGCATTCGGATTTTAAACTGACATAATAGCTATGTGTGAACAACAACCCAGACCGTTCGGTATAATAACCTACCGGCTGAGGTGTTCCAATTCCTGATTGTAACAGCATTTTTGCATATTCATACGAACGTTGCGCTTTGGAAGAACGAAACAAACCATAAACGATCCGATTAATCAAATTCGGCTTACGGAAAGATTTTACTACCAAATCCACCCCTTTATATCTGAACTCACGCAATTCATTACGTCCTTTATAAATAACCCTTCCTTCACCATTCTTGAAATAGACAGGAAGAACTTTTATAAAAGAGAAAAAGTCTGCATACACTTCATTTACAAATACGACACGGGGATGGAATATTCGATATATTTTATTTATCAACTTCGACCAAGTCCTCCTATACCTTAGAGGGCCGCCCAATTCCCGCTCGAAAAACTCAGGATGACGTTTATTCAAGATGTCTATCACATGTTTTTTCAGTGAACGATCCGTTACACGTTTAGAACTGTTTCTTATCCGGTAGTGTAAAGATATGTCTGGAAGCTTTACCACCTTACCACCATCCTTCAATACCGATATCCAAAACTCCCAGTCCTCACGGGCTATAATTTCCTCACAATATCCATTTACCCGTTTCCAATCCGACTTCCTGTATAAAGCACAAGTATCCATGATATTCTTCCGTGCCAATAGGTTTAAGGAAAAAGGAGGTAAAACCCATTCTCCGGAACGATCACCAAAAAAGTCGGCACGCGGACTCACGACTTTTATATCTTCATCCTGTATAATTATTTCAACAGCCTTACGGATAAAATCCGGAGTAATAGTATTGTCCGCATCAACCGGAAGAATCAACTCCCCTTCCGCCAATGCTATTGCATGGTTGCGGGCAGCACAAGCTCCGGCGTTCGGTTGAGTGTGGACTTTTACCCGTGGATCTTTCCGGGCATACTCTTTTGCAATTTCCAACGAAGCATCTTTTGAGCCGTCGTCCATAACGACCACTTCAAAGGACGGATAATCCGAAGCTAATACCGAATCAAGCGTTTCACCCAGATACTGCTCCATGTTATACACGGGTACGATAACCGAAACCAACGGCGAATTTTCCATAAAGCCAATCAGATTTTATCGAGCCCTTTTGTAAACTTCAACCAGTAATACTTCAAGGGATTCGTATATTTAAGTTGTTTCCAGGGACGGCTGCCGTGCGGACGATGCCATACGGTCAACGTTGTAAACAGGTAGTTTGTGAATCCTTTTTCCAGAGAACGATGCGAGATTGTCACATCGTGCCAGTTCTTTTCCGGATCCAGTTGATGGAAATCGAAAGCTTTCAGGAAAGACACGGTCAGCAGGGAGCAACAGAAACTCAAATGCTTTTTCTCTGGAAAGACTTTGCCCTCCTTACCTTTGGCATATAAATACGGATAATTGATATTTTCCTGTTCATCGACTGTTACGGCGGCAGCGATGCCACAATCCGGACGTGTCAAAGCGCCATCGAACAACGACTGCAATGTATGCTTCTTTACGATCACGTCTGATTCGACAATCAAAAGCCCGGCATCGGCAGCAATCGCTTTTTGCTGTGCAGCCTGAAGGATCAGAAGATAGTTGGGAGAAGGATGATCGGTCAGGTCTGACAGGTTAATCAGTTCGAAGCCCATCTTCTCGGAGGCTTCACGAAGACGCACCGTATTTTCATCCGTGCTGAAGTCATTATATACACAATAGTGATAAGGAACCGTAAAATCAGATGACAGAATCGACTCGATTGTCTGTAAAGTCAGCTCTATCGAATCTTTCACCGGGGTAATGATATGTAATTGCTTCATTTTCCTTCTTTTTAAATTTCACTCTCTGAATCTATATTCACAGCCTGCTATTGTTCTTCCAAGACGGCTTGCACACGGGACACGATCTTTTCTGCCGGCAACTGCGTCAAGCAGGCCCAGTCTCCTCTGTAACATTCTCTCTGTCCAAATTGCGAACAGGGACGACAAGGCAACGGCAACTCGATCACATCCTCCGGACGTTGCCGATAGCCATAGAAACCTGTATAAATATGTGTTGCCCCCCATATGGACAACACACGAGTCCCGACCAACGATGCAAAATGCATATTCGCCGAATCCATGCTAAGCAACAGGTCCAACTGACTAATTAACGCCAATTCATTATCAAGCGTATATTTACCCACCACATTCTTTACACGTGGATAGCGATAAGCCCAATCTTCCAATACCGCCTCTTCATACCCTTTCGCTCCGAACAGGAATAAAGTCAAGTCTTCTCTTTTAGAAAGAATAGCCACAACCTGCTCCATTTCTTCAATCGGATATACCTTACCCTGATAACGGGCAAAAGGAGCGACACCTAACCATTTTCCAGTCTTAACTCCGGCAATAGCTTCCATTTTCGACAAATCTGCAGGTCGCGATTCAAACAAAGAAGTAAAAGACTCGATATAGGCCAATCCTGCCGCACGGAACACATCAGCATACCGCTTGATAACGGTCGGCAGCGGTTCCAGCTTCTTATTTTCCCTACGCATAAGCGGAGGATATCTTTTTCTGATTTTATCCAGAACGTAGATAGGTTTGCCTTTTAACCGAAAAGCGGCGCAGATAATCCAAGTCCGGATCACATCCTGCAAGTCCAAGATAATGTCGTAATCGAACTTCACCAAAGCAGAGGTAAATCGCAAAAGACCGAGTAGTGTTTTCTCCGCCCCTTTAGTGCTGATACCTATCACTTCCAGATTAGACGGCCGGTTCATGAATACCGGCATCATAAACGCCTGCGTCAGCACCGTAAACGAATCTTGCGGATTAGCTTTGGCTGCGGAATAGATGATCGGAAGCGTCATCGCCACGTCGGCAATCGCAGCGAGCCGTATTACTAATATCTTCGCCATTATTTCTTATCGTACATTTTCATTTGCTTATAGACCTTCATATGTTTACGTCCTGCTTTGATATCAGCCAGCAGTTGATCCAAAGCAATGGACAGGTCTTTTTTTTGTTCCAACAGGATTTTCAGCTTCTTTTCGCATTTTGCTCTATACTCGGATGTAATATCCGATGCTTCTGTTTCCTGTCGCATATGATAGATTTTCAAAATCAGGATGGAAAGGCGGTCGATTGCCCAAGCCGGGCTCTCTGTGTTGAAGGTAGCATCCGGTTGCACCTTCACATTTTTATATTGATCGAGAAAGAAACTGTCTATTAACTCCACAAGGTCTGTACGATCCAGATTCGACTTGTCGATACGGTGCATGATTGCCAATGCATCAACCGGTTCGATGGAAGTGCCACGTATGAGATCTTCCATATGCCACTGCACGGCATCAATCCAATTCTTCAAATAAAGATAAAACTCGATACTCTTCACCTCATAGGGATTATGTACCGTAGCATCTATATGATTAGTGATATGATACGCATTCGTAGCCTGCTCAAAAACCCGGCAACACTTCTCGCTGAAACTCATACAGTTCAAATTACTTAGTAAATACAAACGTACAAAGATAGCAAGTTTTTTTATCCTTTCAGCATATCGCTTTTTTTTGTCCAGGCAACCGCGCCAAAATCACGATCAAATATCATTTTGTCAGTAAAGGTTTTCCGCAAAATAACCATCATACTATCATTTTCTTCCTTTATGCACTATTGTTCAACGGCTTAAAGCATGATAGTTCCTGCTTTAAACTATCATGCTGCTATCGTGCAACTATCATGTTCTCAGTCTATAATTTTATCTATATCGCTGATAATATGATATTTATATTCTATTGAACCAAAATGGTCATTAGCAAACATAAGGGACTATTGTGTTAAAAAAGCAGGTATTCTACCTAATTATAATCGGAAACAGTGCATAAAACCTCCTCGGACAAGGCAGATAAACAGCTCTACATCCCTGTTTCGGTTTCATCAAGATCCGGATCTCCACATCTTCCACACCCGGGTCTCCACATCTTCCACACCCGGATCTCCCGTGTCCCGCTACCCGGGCCTGAAGAAACTTTTCAAATTGTTTTTTGTAAAAGAGTAGCTTGTATTCATGAAAAAACGAGTCTATTTATATATTTTGTATCAGCATCAGAGTATATCTGTAATTTGATAGAATACTGATATATAATATCTTATTGATTTTTACCCATGATGGTTATGATAGATAAAACAAGGATTGAGTTCCCCTTATGATTTTTGGTGCGGTTGCCCTATTTTTTTGTCAGGAAAAGAATATGACAGGAGGTGTGTCGAAACAAAATTCTGCCTATTAGTAAGTAGAATTTAGGCACGGATTACACGGAATTTATCCGTGTAAATCTGTGCCTAAAGGATCGTGATAAAGGTACTTTGCACGTCTTTCGTCGCCGACCTATAATATTATTCCACGTTATATCCGGTAATCAAGACTTCGCCTTCATTGCCTCTGGTATCTTCATCCTTCCAGCTCATGCGGACTTCCTTCTTTTCGCCCGGAAGCAAAGAGAAGTAGTTGTCGGAATAGAATACCGGCAGAATCTGCTGGCCGTCTTTGTTTCCGACTACATTGAGGCGGATCATCAAAGCCGGCGTAGAAGTCTTGTTTTCGACAACGGACACGGCGCTCCAGGTCCCGTCTGCATTCTTATCCACAGTTGTCGTGGTCTGCAAAGCGACCTTTGCCAACTGGCGAAGGTCCTGGTAGTTGTTTTCTTCCAAACTTCTGTGATAGAAGTTGTCGGAAACGACTTTTCCATTTTCGGTCAGGACCATTTTGATGAAATGGACTTTCGACAGGTCAGCCGGAAATGACAGCTTGATGCATTTGTTGGTCGTATCTTCATTGCTATCGACAGTCGCTTCTTTTTCCCAAGCCACGGATGCATCCATATTCAGTATTTGGACTTTTGCCGTCAGGCCTTTACGCGTATCGGCGCTGTAATTGACCACTTCCACCTCATCCGTTGCCGGATTCCACTGGATATGCAGCGGTTCGGAAGCCTTTTTGATCGCGAAATAGGCGGCAGTCGGCTCGAAATAATAATCATACGTCTGCCATACCATAGAAGGCCAGCAAGAATGGCTCATCCACATCAGCAGACCTTTGCGGTTCTGGCTTCTGGACTCGAACAAACTACGGTGGCCGTCATAGTTCACCCACTGTGCCAGGCTGGCAAACTCTTTCGCATTTTGCGGCTCGCCATATCCTTTTGCAATGATCTCATTGAAAGAAGTACAGCCCTGTGCCCCTTCACGTGTATAGTCGTGCATGCCCCATTCGTTATCCTGCGGCCAGATTCCTTCCGGCGAGAAGGTACGGAGCATGCTTTCGTAGGTCATTACGTTCGGCATGCCTCGTTCGCTATGAAATTTATCATTGCCGGTCTTCAGCGTGAAATACTCTTTTGCCGGGAGCATACGGTACGGACCGTGACCGCTCACCACATCGTCAGCCGAGCTGGAGATATAGTGGATATCCGGATGGTCTTCCTTGATGATACGGCGCAACGCCTTGTCGATCTGTTCGGGCGGGAAACCTTCGTTACGTCCGCAATAAAGAGCAATGGAAGCATGGCTACGAATCCGTTTTACATAGTCTTCCGCATTGGCGATAAACATTTCAGGGTAATACGGATCGGGGCCGTCGGCCGGATTTGCCAGCCAAAAGTCCTGCCAGATCATGATACCGTGGCGGTCACAGGCTTCATAGAGTTCCTTATCGCCGATCATGCCGACCCAGTTACGCATCATCGTAAAGTTCATATCGGCATGGTAAGCCACAGCAATATCATATTCGCGACCACGATAGTTCAGGTTGGATTCACTGAAGCCCCAGTTTCCTCCCCGACCGATAAAGCGTCGGCCGTTGACAAAGAGACTCAATATCTGGTTGTCTTCATTAAACGTCATCTGGCGGATACCGACCTTGAAGTCTTTCGCGTCCGAAACGGTATCCTCGATCTTGAACGTAAAGTTCGCATCATACAGGTTCGGCTCTCCGTACCCTTTAGGCCACCACAAGCGTGGGTTCTCCATCTTCAGTTGCGGGAAATCCTTGACATCGAAAACGACCGTCTTTTCCTCGCCGGCCGCCAAGGAGACCGGCTGCCGGAAGGTGATATCTCCAACCTTCCCTTCCAACGTGCCGTTTACCGTATTGGCATCGTGGTTCTTCACGATTACCTCGGCCGTCAATGTAGCAGAAGTCGTATCTGGTAACGGCAGGACAGACGTAACAAGCGGGTCGGCAACTGTCACTTTTCCGGTTGAGGTCAGGAAGACATCGTTCCAAATACCGATATTGCGACCACGAACCGTCGGAATCCAGTCCCAACCGATCGTTGCATGGAACGTCGGGTTATCAGCTCCTAAGATTCCACCGTTGAAGTCCGTACTCTGTTTATTCTTTTCCTTGATCGCCCCGATATGATTATTTCGGATAATCTCTACGGCCAGCACATTCTTGCCCGGAACAACCAGATCTGTCACATCGAACTTACCCCGCATAAAGGCTCCTTCGATACGGCCCAGTTTCTTCCCGTTCAGATAGACATTTGCTTTCCAGTTGATACCGTCGAAATTCAGGAACAGGCGATCCTGTTTGAATCCCTCGGGTACTTCAAACTCGTCACGATACCAGAAGTTGGACCAGAAGAAAGATTCGGATACCTGTAACTGGTTGTCCGCATAGTTCGGATCGGCAATGGCCCCGATATTCTTGTAACTGCTCAATACTGTTCCCGGCACAGTTGCCACGATCCAGTTCTCCGGCTTGAACTCCGGAGTCGAGATTTCTTCGCCCGAAACAGCCACTTCAGAAGCGCGTTGCAATTTCCAGTTACCGCCGGAAAGGTTCATTTCCCCTTTTGATGCAGCAGGTGAAGCCACAGGCCGGGCAACCAGACCGCCTTTACCCATTACTTCTATTTCGCTCAGGATATAACGGCTGTCGTTCGCCGGCTGTTGCATCAAAACACGCACATAGCGAGCCTGCTGCTTGCCGTTCAGGGCGATCTCATCGTTCAACCCGTCACCACCCGGCAACTCGGCTGCATCTTTCCACAATTTGGCATCGTCCGACACCTGTATCTTCCCTTTCACGGCTTTATTGATCCAGTGTAGGTTCACTTTGTCAAATTCAGACTGGCTGCCCAAATCCACATACAACCATTCTTCACCTGTCGTTGCGCTCATCCAAGCGCTATTGAAGAACTGGGACGGCTTCATTTCCACCAGCCCGTCCTTATTCTGGAAGTTCGCCTCCGTAAACACCCAGTCATGGGCACCCGTCATCCTCAACAGTACGCGGTAAGCAGAATAGGCGGCTTCTTTATCAAAAGTTATCGTCTCTTCCAATTTACGTACCGGCATAGTCGTCGTCTGATCGGTCTGCTTGTTCGGATCGGTCACCGGAACACGGTAAGACAATGCTTTACCCGGCAGTCCGTTACCGCTCAGTTTTCCTATTTCCGTCCAGTTCTGCCCATCGTTGGAGCCCTGGCAAATGATTTCATATCCGCCTTTCGAAACCTTATCATCATAAACGACCGTTCCTACCAAAGAGAGTTTTCCGACCGTTTTGCTATAGTTCGCCAATGTAAACTGAAAATAAGTATCTTCTCCGGTAAAAGTATTCCGTGAATAAGGACCTTCGTCGATCATCCATTCGCGTTCCCGTCTCGGGACATCACCTTCGGGCGTCGACAAGTTCAAATACTGCGGCTGCTTGTCGGAAACAAGACCGTCTGTAGCCAATTGCGCTACCAGATTGTAGTCATGGCTGGAAGAGGCAAAAGCCGAACGCAGAAGGGCTATATTCCGGTAAGTTGAATGGTCCGGAACCAATGAAGGAGAGAAATCTTCCTTCGGACTACCCGGATACTGCCCGATACCGCGTGTGTAATAATCCGACCGTTCAAACGATTTGTCGGCCGTCGCACCGGCCCCGCTACATCCCCAAAGGATCAACGATGCCATCGCCGCCCCGCAAAGGGAGAGGACGCGAGTGCTCTTTTTCTGTTCATTAAAAGTGTTCATATATGAAATTTGCTTGATTTTGTGCTTTTTGAACGCCTTAACCCCTCTTGAAAAGAAGTTTGCACAAACTTACGGAAAAAACTAATTCCACCGCTATATTTCAGTAATAACTTTAATCGTTATGAAAATGAAACAAGAAAACACTTGATTCATACCATAAATAGAGTATCTTTGCTTGTATAGATCAAGAAAGGAACATTATATATGAGTAATTACATTCGTTTTGACTGGGCAATGAAACGCCTTTTGCGTAACAAAGCTAATTTCGGAGTACTGGAAGGTTTTCTGACCACTCTTTTGAATGAAAAGATTGTCATACAGAAATTATTGGAAAGTGAAAGCAATCAGGAAGAAGAGTTCGACAAATACAACCGGGTAGACATTCTTGCCGAAGACTCCAAAGGCAAACTTATCTTGATCGAAGTCCAAAACAATAATGAATATGCCTATTTCCAACGAATGTTGTTTGGAGTTTCCAAATTAGTAACCGAATACATAAATCGCGGACAAGAGTATGAAAAGGTCCGCAAGGTGTATAGCATAAACATCGTCTATTTTCACTTGGGCAATGGCAAAGACACGGTCTATCACGGGAAGACCGAATTCATAGGCATACACAACGGCGATTTGCTCGAACTGACTCCTTTCCAGAGGCAAACATTCAATGTCGACAAGGTCAGCCAACTCTATCCCGAATATTACATTCTGAAAGTAAATGACTTTAACCTGGTTGCGAAAAGCCCACTTGAAGAGTGGATTTACTATTTGAACACCGGAGAAATTCCGGAGACAGCCTCTGCTCCCGGACTGGAAGAAGCACGAGAACGTTTAAAACTTGACAAAATGACAAAAGAGGAATTAAATGCTTATTACCGACATCTGGATAATATCGTAATCCTACGGGATAACATCTTCACTGAAAGAGCAGAAGGTAGAATGGAAGGCAGAATAGAAGGCAGAATAGAAGGCAGAATAGAAGGCAGAATGGAAGGTAGAATAGAAGGCAAGATAGAAGGTAAAGCAGAGGGTAAAGCAGAGGGCAAAGCTGAAGGAATGGCAGAAGGGCTCGCAGAAGGGCTCGCAGAAGGCATAAAAGAAGGTAAACTTGAAACTGCCCGGGCCATGATGCAAAACCATATTGCCCCGGAACTGATTGCCCAATGTACGGGGCTCTCCATAGAAGATCTCAAAAAGATGTAAACATATTGTATAATATTGTTTATTTAACAAAGAAGCACATCTTTTGTCAATTGTATTAAATCCAGGCTTTTCTCCTTAAAAAAAGGTCTTCTTGCCGTGAGGTGCAGTGTTTTTTCCCACGAAGACGGTCTCGGCATCTCACGGCAATGATGACCGTCTTCATCTCAATAACGACCGTCTTCATGGCCATAAAGGCCTGAATCTCTTACAGAAAGCTTGCTTGTGATGGCTTGCAGGATTTGTCGAGTGAGCCCACATATGTAGAAACAATAACGAGAAAAAACGGGGATCAAGGCGTCCCCTGATTTATATACCCGTACAAAACATTGTAGTTAAAGTTTTGTTTTCTGTTAAGGTTTTGGCTCTCCCATAGTTAAGGGTGGAGGGCATATAGATGAACTTTAAGCCTCCACAACTATCTTTCGGTACAAAGGAACATATTATATCACAAATAATAAAATTTTTTTATCGTTATTTACAAGATCATGTCGGTCAATATGATTTTTAAGACTATATGAACTTGATTTTTGCTGAAAAACGATTGAAAAAGGTGAAAGCCACATTCCTTATGCACGCTCTATGATGTCATCCTTCAGGACATCATAGAGCGTGCATAAGGAAACGAATGGCATTCTTATAAATGCTGATGCGGGTAATCCAAAATATAATATCCGCAGGTTGTATAGAAATTACGGATATATGGAATATTCAGGAATTTCCATAGTCTTCGGGGAGGCAGATTGAATTTTGTTTCGTAATTCGGGTTGATGAAATAGAGAACTTCTTCGATTATACGGTACTTCTCCTTGTGCACGATCGAGAGAAAACGCTCCAACGAAATACCGGTATCTTTGATTTCCAAAAGTCCTCCAGGGTTGACATTTCCCCATTCCAGTACTTTTTTATATATGGGACGAGGTAACAGGTGAAACCAAGGCAAATGGCTTAAGAGCTTGTTATTGCAAATCTGCTGGTGACCTCCGAATGGATTCTGCCAAGGGGGGAAAGCAACAAAAATAACACCGTAGGCATTCAAGAACCTTTTTATGAAAGGCAAGAATAATTCTTGGTTTGGGATGTGTTCTATCACATCCCGGATGATGATAATATCGAACTTGTTGTGCAGTTCGGTTACTTTGTAGATATCCTCGCAGATCAGTGTCAGGTTTTTATTGTTGGGATGTGCGCTGTAAATCTCTTTTGCGATCGCAATCTGGCCTTCGTTGATATCTATGCCTGTTACTTGGCAACCGAGATCCAGAAAGGGTTTTATGTTTCCTCCTTCACCGCAACCGATTTCAAGAATATGAGAATCCGCCGTTATCGGTTTATGCTTTTCAATAAAAGGTATTACATATTTTTGTGTCGTAATACTTTGTTCGTTGAAATATAGTTGTCTGTCAGCGTGTCTTTTTTGCATATCTACAAAATAAAAATGAGGGTGTGCAAAAAGTTATCATATTTTTGGGCACACCCTCAGATATATTAATATCTGTAATGTTCGGCTTTATAAGGTCCTTCAACCGGTACGCCGATATAATCGGCTTGCTTCTGCGTCAATTTGGATAGTTTGACGCCGATACGCTCCAGGTGGAGACGTGCTACCTCTTCGTCCAAACGTTTCGGCAAGCGGTAGACACCTACTTCGTAAGGCATTGTCCACAAATCCATCTGGGCTAAGACCTGGTTGGTGAAGGAGTTGCTCATTACGAAAGAAGGATGGCCGGTCGCGCAACCCAAGTTCACCAAGCGGCCTTCTGCCAACAGGAAGATAGAATTGCCTGTCGGGAATGTGTACTTGTCGACTTGTGGTTTGATATTGGTGTGCTTGATGTTCGGATAGTTCACCAGTTTGTCGACCTGGATTTCGTTGTCGAAATGGCCGATGTTGCAAACGATGGCCTGATCTTTCATCTGGGCCATATGTTCGATGGTGATGATGTCGCAGTTACCGGTGGTCGTAACGAAAACGTTACCTTCTTTGACGGCTTCTTCCATCGTTGTCACTTCGAAGCCTTCCATGGCTGCTTGCAGGGCGCAGATCGGGTCGATCTCCGTGATCAGGACACGGGCTCCGTAAGAACGCATGGAGTGGGCACAGCCTTTACCTACGTCGCCATATCCGGCAACCACCACGACTTTGCCGGCGATCATCACGTCGGTAGCACGCTTGATGCCATCGGCCAGTGATTCACGGCAACCGTACAGGTTGTCGAATTTCGATTTTGTAACGGAGTCGTTGACATTGATAGCCGGAACCAGCAGTTCGCCCTTTTCCATCATTTGGTACAGGCGGTGTACGCCGGTAGTCGTTTCTTCGGAAACGCCTTTCATTTCGGCAATCGTGCGGTGCCAACGGGTATTGTCTTCAGCCAGGATACGGTGCAAAGTATCCAAGATAACTTGTTCTTCGTGATTGCCACCTTTGCGGTTGATCGTTTCGGCATCGTTCTCTGCGCGGTAACCCATATGGACCAGCAGGGATGCGTCGCCACCGTCATCCACAATCATGTGCGGACCTTTGCCGTCGGGGAAACGGAGTGCCATGTCGGTACACCACCAGTATTCTTCCAGTGTTTCACCTTTCCAAGCGAAAACGGGAACACCATCGGCAGCGATGGCTGCGGCGGCATGATCCTGTGTAGAGAAGATGTTGCAACTTGCCCAGCGAACATCTGCTCCCAACGCAACTAATGTTTCGATTAACACTGCGGTCTGAATCGTCATGTGCAGTGAGCCGGTGATGCGAGCTCCTTTCAGAGGTTTCTGATCGGCATACTTCTTACGAAGTGCCATAAGTCCCGGCATTTCGTGTTCGGCGATCTCGATTTCTTTACGACCGAATTCAGCCAAACCCATATCTGCTACTTTATAAGGCAGATTAGTTGGAAATAATTGTGACATAAATTGATACTAAAATGTTAATACTGCAAATTTACATAAAAACCTCCGACTTTCATGCAAAATTTTCTACATTTGTAACCCAAGTACAATAAATGCGTTCCTTCGTATAACATAAAGAAGACAGACATATGAAAACAAAAGGTTTATTAATGATCGCTTTCCTGATAGGAATGTTTCTCAACGTCCAAGCTGCAGACCATGTGAAAGGAAGCGGAAAACTCTCTACCAAGAAAATAACAATCGACGACTTCAATTCCATTAAGTTCGACGGGGTGATCGACTTCAACTACGAGCAGTCGGAATCTACTCCGCACATTGAAATAACCGTAGATGAGAACCTGCATCCGTATGTGAGCATCGACATCAAAGACCGTGTCCTGACCGTCGGGTTTAAAGGAGTGAAAGTTGACCATTTCACCAAATTCATCGTCAAGACCAACTCCAAATGGTTGAAAGAGGTAAAAGCTTCCGGCAATGCCAACTTCATGGCTAACAGCCCACTGACAGGTGACGAATTGAAAATCAACGCCAATTCCAACTGTCTTATCCAGTTGAAACAAAAAGTTGAAGTCGGCAAACTCGACTTGAATGTGTCCAGTAGCGCCAATATGGTTGTGAATGAGCTAAAAACCGACAAGTTGGAATGCAGCATTAACGGTTCCGGCACGATCAATCTGAAAGCAGGAAGTGCCAAAGAAGCGGACTACAGCATCACGACCGACGGTGAAATCATGGCTTTCGGAGTGGCTGTACCTGAAGTAAACTGTAAGATCGCAGGGAAAGGTTCCGCTCAAATCCATCCGACCAACAACCTGAAAGCGACAGTTATCGGAAAAGGGAACATCCGCTACAAAGGCCCGACAGCCGTACAAGAGAAAGTCATCGGCAAAGGAACCGTCGAAGAAGTAAAATAAAGGGATTTCGATACAGCCCTTTAAACACGGATCGCCTTGAAAGGAGCTGACCTATAGCCAACCTTCCTTCCGATACCATTCGATGCTTTCTTCCAGACCACGATGTAACGGATAAGCCGGGACAAAGCCCAATTCTTCCTGAAGCGGTGTAACATCACAAATCCAGTTACGCTGTTTCAGGATTATATATTTATCCGTATTCAGAGTCATGCTTTTTTTCAGCAGTTTCCCTATCCACTCGGATACTTGACAAGCGACATGTACCAGCCCCATCGGTATACGAGCATGCAAGACATGTTTCTTCTGCAGGATTTCCTGTATCATCCGGGCAAACGATTCGTCCGTATAGACATCACCATCCGCCACAAAATAGTGGCGGTTTCGGACAGCTTCATTCTCCAAGGCAAGAAAAGCGACAGTAGCCAAGTCTTTCACATATATAAAAGTAATGCGTTGGGGCGTAAATCCGACTGCAAAATCAAAACCGGACTTTATGCTTTTTATCTCTATGAAGTAATCTTTCTCGCCCGGTCCATACACCCCTGTCGGACGCAGGATCACATACGGAAAATAAGACTGATGCCGCAAATGATTTTCCGCTTCCAATTTACTCTTCCCATAGGCCGTATCGGGCAGTTGAGGATCATCCAATGAGATCGGGCGGAATGTCTTCTCATCCCCACGTCCGTAACTGCTCAGGCTACTCATCAAGAGGAATTTCTCCGGTTTACAACCCGATGCGGCAAGTGCCTCGATCAGGTTAGCCGTATTCTGAGCATTGATACGGTAAAAGTTTCTTTTATCAAGCGTCTTTGTCAATCCGGCATTATGGATCACATAATCCCAGGGACCATTTTCACGAACAAAATCGCTTAATTGGGCGGTTAATAACTCGCGGTCGGAATATTTCAGATCGATAAAATGAATCCGTTCATCCTGCAAATTAGCACGGCTGCTTGTCGAACGCACACCCGCCCAGGTTTCATATCCCCGCTCAAGTGCCTCCTTCACCAGGAAACCGCCAATAAAGCCACTGGCCCCCGTAATCAATATCTTCTTCATAATTGTCAATTATCAATTCCTCTTAATGTAATAGGTATAGTAATACAACAACAGGCCGATCCAATTCAATACGATGATAGTCAGTATCCAAAGAATCTTTTGTCCGCGACTGATGAAAGGATTCTGCCTCACTGCGGTAATGCCGAAAAGAAGAACAGCGATACCGACGATATATCCGACCTCCGGCAAGCCTATCAAACAAAGGTTACTCATGTTCGTGTTTTTTCAAAACCCGATGTGGCAAATCACCATGTCCGATCAGTTCTATCGGGCAGGCATATTTCTCACCCAGCCATTCTTCGGACACATCCGCCCCGGGATGGTAATGTAATGTTTCGTTTACACAAGCGATGTTTTTCACCATCGCCAATACAGTTCCGATATCGTGCGAAACCAGAATGATCGCGCTCTCCTTATTAATCTCATCCAAGAGTTTATAGAAATGAGATTCGAAACGCTTGTCCACATACGAGTTCGGTTCGTCCAGGATCAGCACTTGCGGACGGGAAACGATGGAACGTCCCAACAACACGCGCTGCAATTGTCCGCCGGACAGTTCGCCGATCGCCCGGCTCGCCAAATCTTCCAGCCCCATTTTTTCCAGCACTTCCTCCACGCGCTGCTTCTGGCTCGCACTGTAAGAACGGAAAAGCCGCTTTTCCGAAGCCAGCCCCGAGGCCACCACTTCACGCACGGAGATCGGGAATTTCTTATCTATATTGTTCAACTGAGGAAGATAGCCGATCCGGAGAGAAGGAACAGGCCGTTCGGCCTCATAAAAGCGGATCGTACCGGCAACGGGCGGCAACAAACCGAGTATAACTTTCAACAAAGTCGTCTTTCCTCCTCCGTTCGGTCCGATAATCCCCAGGAAATCATCTTTCCAGACGGTCAGAGAGATATCGCGCAATACGGTTTTATTTCCGTAGGCAGCCGTCACATGTTCTATGTCAATAAGTTTCTCCATCTGCCAATGCCTTTGCAATCTGAATCAGTTCTGTGTTCCAATGATAATCCAGCGGGTTGATTTTCACGAGCCGGCAGCCAGTTTCCTTCGCAATCAGTTCGGCATTTTTCTGATCGAACTCTTGTTGGATAAAAACGACTGCCGCATGGTGCTCCTTTGCCGTCGTCACCAATTGTTTCAATTGGGCAGGCGAAGGCTCTTTCCCATCCATCTCGATACAGAGTTGGACGAGGTCGAATTCATCGGCAAAATAAGTCAAAGCTGGATGATAGATGATAAAAGTACGGTCGGTCAGCGGATCGAGCAACCTCTTGATCACGGTTTCCGTCTTATCGATCTCCGCCAACAAATCGTTGTAATTTTTCCAGTAATACTCCGTATTCTCCTTATCCAGCTCGATAAAAGCGTTTAGCGTATTCCATGCAATGACCTTTGCCCCTTCGATGGAACTCCAGATATGCGGGTCGATACCGCCAGCATGATGATGGTGATGATGTCCGTCATCCGTTTCATGCTCATGTTCTTCTTCTTCCGTTTCTTTTACAAACTTCATGCCCTCCGAGACATCGAATATCTTCAAATCGGGATTGTTTTCGCGGATCTTCTGCATCCATACCAGCTCGAAGCCGATATAACCGATTTGCAAATACGCTTCGCTCTGTCCGATCTGCACCATTTGTTTAGGAGTCGGATCATACGTTTCCGGGCTCTGTCCGGAAGGAACTACACAATGGATGGCAAACTTATCTCCTGCGATTTTTTCGGCAAAGAAACGTTGCGGCTCTATCGTCACCGTCACCACCTTTCCATCCGCCAGCTTTCCGCCGCATGCGGTGAGCAGTAACAGGGCTGTCAACAGGATATATATTCCGGTATATTTCATTTTATTACTTTAATTGTGACAAGGATACAAAGATAGAAACATCCCGCAAATAAAAAAAGAGCCGGTCCATTATGAACAAGCTCTTTCCTCTTTATGTGCGCCTGATAGGACTCGAACCTACACGTCTCACGACACCAGATCCTAAGTCTGGCGTGGCTACCAATTACACCACAGGCGCATTGCGTGATGCAAAGGTAAACAAAATCCGTTAATGTGCAAATGTTGCCGGAGAGATTTTAGTTTTTGTGTCTCACGCATAGTTTAGCTCCATGCCCACACATGGAGCTAAATTGTATGAGTATGGGAATATTCCTATTCCGCCAGCCATTTGTTGATTTGCGTCAGTATCTTTTCTTTCATGTCTTCCGGCATGTTGCCGATACGGGCGCGGTGGCTACCTCCGGGCTGGATGTAGACTTGTTCGTTTACCTTGCCTTTGAAAGTCGGGACGCGGGTGGCGCTCCACGGGTCCACTTCGCCATAGATAAAAATCATCTTCGGGTCGTTGTCACGAAGGAAATCATAGACTTTGTGGTAGAGTTCGGGGCGGTATTCTACTTTGTCGACCAGTTCTTTCGGCAACATGATGCGGTTCAGGTATCCTTTGCTGCTGTCGATTGTCAGGTATTTCCTGAACGGTTTCGTGTCATAACCGTAGTAGCCCAGTTCGCGGGCAGCCTGTACGAAGAAAGATATGTTCGGTTGGTCTTCGGCAAAATAGTCGGGGCCGCTGATGTCGGCCAAATGGTAAAACAGAGTCTTTGCATCGGATGTAAGCGGCGGGATCACGCTGGTCGGCGTACCCCATTGCCAGAGAGCAAACGGGTATTCCAAAACGCAATAATCCAATACTTCGGCCATCGGAATACGGAATTCCAGCTTTTTGTCTTTGCAGAACTTTTCCAACATCGGGATGATTTCATCCTTGCGTTTCAATATTTCAGTCTGGAAAGCTTCGATCTTTTGGCGATCTTTCTTCGTGCCTACTTTACGAAGGAACGGTTCGTGGCGTCCGTCCTCCACGCCTCTGTTCAAGGGGGCTACGTAAGGAACGGAAAAATCCACGTCGTCCGGGAACCAGGCACGGTACAGGCAGGTGGTCTGTCCGCCTTTGCTGATGCCGGTGCTGACCCATTTGCTGGCATACAATTGCTTGAATGTACGGTTGACGTTGTGCAGGTCGTAGGCCGAATTCTCTGCCGTCAGGTATTCCCAATTGCAGGGGTTCGGGGTTGATTCGAGAAAATAACGGTATTCCACGAATACCATATTGGCATCGAGCAACTTTGACAGCTCTTCCTGATAACGTGGGCTCAGGGCATACGCCGCGCCATATCCTTCTGTGACCAATATGGTCGGGCGGTCGAAACCGACGTGGGCGACGATCACACGCTGTGTAAATGTTCCGGCTGCCGGATTCTTATGGTCGACAGGCTGGGTGATGCGCACCAGATATTTTTCGGCATAATGGTCCGATTCCAACTTCTCGATACCACCGACTCCTTTCAGTCCTTCTAATTTCTTTTGTAAATCCTGCGCGTTACCAGTAAATGCGACTGTTAGCATCAACAGGAATGCGACGAGGCATGGGGATAAGGTTTTCAATGTCCTTCTCATGGTACTAATCTTTTAAGTTATGTATATTCCGTATCAATCCTTCGTATTTGGCTCTTTTAACCGCCGATTTGGCAAATATACGATTATATTCTTCACGTGAAAAGCCCTTTAGATCCTCTTTTCGAAGAGAAAACAAAGCCGGTGCGGGACGAAATGCCTCTATCCGGGTCGGGCGGGCGAAACGGTTCCACGGGCAGACTTCCTGGCAGGTGTCGCAACCGTAAAGGCGGTTGCCGAGGCAGGCTGCTTGTTCGGCTGGAATTTCTCCGCGGTTCTCGATGGTGAGATAGGAAAGGCATTTGCGGGCGTTCAGATGGCGGGGACCTTCCAGCGCCTCTGTCGGGCAGGCCTCCAGGCAACGGCTGCAACTGCCGCAACGATCCTTCTGCGGCATGTCATAATGGTCTGCTTCGAGGGAGGTGACGATTTCTCCTAAAAAGAAAAAAGAGCCTTTTCCGGGAATAATCAGGTTCGTGTTCTTCCCGATCCAGCCCAGTCCGGCTTTCCAGGCCCAATAGCGTTCGAGGATGGGAGCGGAGTCGGTGAAAAAGCGGGCGGTTCCGGTGTCTGTCTGTCCCGTTACTGCACTCCATAGTTCGTTCAACATCTCCTTGATGACGAAATGGTAGTCTTTTCCGTACGCATAATAAGCGATGTGAGGCGCTTCGGGTGGAAGTTTCTGTTCCGGATAATAGTTCAATGCCACGGATATGACTGTCTTGGCCCCTTCCACCAACCCGGCAGGATTAAGCCGTATTTCTCGGTGGTTCTCCATGTATGCCATCCCTGCATGGTTGCCCTCCTTCAGCCATCTGTCAAAAAACAAGGCTTCGCTGTCTGCGGTCGCCACTTGTGCGATTCCGCAGGCATCGAAGCCGGTCTTTTTTGCTTTCTCTTTTATTTCGGCAGCAGAAAACATTATTATATAAGGAAGAGCCAGGTACGCGTCATTCGCGTCATCCGCGTACCTGGCTCTTATTCATATCTGTTTTTTTATACTATTTAAAACACTTTGAACTCATATCCTTGTTCCTGCAGCCATTCGATGGCCCGGGGCATCGCTTCACGCATGTTGCGTTCGGCTTTCAGCGAGTCATGGAAGACGATCACGGAACCGTTGCGGGTATAGTTCTTTACTACGTTGAAGACACCGTTCGGCGTCATGTGCGGACTATAATCGCGCGTTACTACGTCCCACATGATGATCCGGTAACGTCTCCTGAGCCATACAACCTGCGGGAAACGCATGTGTCCGTGAGGCGGACGGAACAGGTTGCTTTTGATATATTCGGCAGCCTTTTCCACATTCGCCAGATAGTTCTTGGTCCAGAAGCGGATACCTTGGATATGGTTGAAAGTATGGTTGCCCACACGATGTCCCCGCTCCAGTACCATCCGGTAGATATCCGGATGCTTGCGGACGTTGTCCCCGACACAGAAGAAGGTCGCCTTCACACCATATTTATCTAATACATCCAATACCCAAGGGGTAACCTCAGGGATCGGGCCATCGTCGAAGGTGAGATATACACACTTCTTCTTGGCCGGAATCCGCCAGGTTACCCCCGGAAACAGAGCCCTGTAAAACCAGGGCGGTTGTTCTATAAACATATTTATTCTCTACGCCCCACCGATTCGTAAGCCATACGGTAGTTGTCAAACTCTTCTTGGTATTTCTTATTGAATTCGGGGTTGTAATGTTTGTTGATTAACAATACTTGATTCAGAATCTGCATATCCTGCAGCAATTCAGTTTCTACGGATGACAACTGCATCGGGTTCAAGCGGAAATACCAGTTTATGTTACGCATCATGTTATCGGCAATACCTGTAAATATTTCCTCTGCTTTCTCTTTCTGGCCCAGCACGTAATATAGCTCGCCAGTCGAAAGAGCAGTATAGTCGAGCGGAACATTTTCCGGCGGAAGCACCTGCATGCATTTGTCCAATACATTCAATGCCTTGTCGTTCTTTCCTTCTTTTACCAATGCTTCTGCCAGCTTGTTGAACAGCATCATACGGTAGCTCTTGCACATGCGCATCACATTTTCGTCGATGTAGACGCCTGGTTTGTCCACGCCTCCCCATTTGAATTTGTTCATCACGTTGTCATACATCTTGTCGGTATTGACAGCCTTGTTGGCATTTTTCGGGACGACCTGATAAGCGAGACCTGTCTGTTCGAAGTAGCCGTCCAGGTTGACGAACTGATCCGGGCTGACCGTGATCGCGTAGTACATCGGACGTTCGAAGTTGTTGGTCTGCAACATGTCGAGGATCGTCAGTTCCTGTTTGCCCAGCGCATTCTTTCCGGCAAGGTTGATCATCATCCGGTCTACCATACCGTCTGTCTTGCCGCCTAAGATTTTGGCTCCGGCGACCGAATCGACTTTGTAGTACAGCTTGTCGGCCGGGATATAGTCCAGTTCCTGGTTGATACCCGGAATCTTCTTGAATTTCGGGTCGTCGCTGCGGACAAAGTTCAAGGCGGTGTTCAGGTCGATCGAATCTTTTGTCAACGGGAATACATAGGCTGCATCGCGAGTACCTTGTATATATTGGTCGCGTGTCCAAGTGATCGGTAGCGGAGCGGACTCGTAAGCCTGCTTCTTCATCTGGTCGATATACCAGTCTGTTTGCAGGTAGCTGGTGTTACATACGCGGACATCGGTACGGACACCTTCTACCTCCTGTGCATACCACAAGGGGAATGTGTCGTTATCGCCGTTGGTGAAGATGATCGCGTTCGGTTCGCAGGATTCCAGATAGTTGGAACCGAAATCGCGGCAGACATAACGGCCTGAACGGTCGTGGTCGTCCCAGTTTTGTCCGGCCATCTGGATAGGTACGAACAGACACAATACGGTTGCCACCGATCCGGCAATGACAGGATTCAGCTTGGCATATCGCTCCAGTCCCTTTGCCAGTGCCGCGACACCGAATCCGATCCAGATACAGAACGCATAGAACGATCCGGCATATGCATAGTCTCGTTCACGTGGCTGGTAAGGCGTCTGATTCAGATATAGCACGATAGCCAGGCCGGTCATGAAGAACAGGAAGAAGGTCACCCAGAAACTCTGAATTCCTTTCTGTCCCGAATAAGCCTGGAAGAGCAAACCTAAAATACCTAACAGCAACGGCAACATATAGTAGACATTGTGCCCTTTATTATTGATGATGTCGAATGGCATATCCTCTTGCGGACCCACCAGAACTTCGTCGATAAACGGAATACCGGTAATCCAGTTCCCATTCAGCACCTCGCCATTACCCTGAATGTCGTTCTGACGGCCGGAGAAGTTCCACATGAAGTAGCGCCAATACATGAAATTCAGCTGATAAGAGAAGAAGAACTTCAGGTTTTCCGCGAATGTCGGTTTCATTACGCTCTTCATCTCTCCGCAATAGTTATATTTCACCGGTTGGCCTTTTACCTGCGCCCAGTCCTTGTAGGCCTGTACATGGCGCGGGTCGGAACTGTACATACGTGGGAACAGCATGTTCAGTTCGTCGACATATTTGTATTCCTGATCGGTGCGGGACACGAAATAGCGGTCTTTCTCGTTTTTATCCTTCTTGATCACACGGCTCCAGGTCGGTTCGCCCTCTGTCGTGACAGGCACGCAGCTTCCTCCCTGATTCTCGCGCTGCACTTCCGAAACGTAGGTCTGTCCGTAGAGGAGCGGGGTTTTACCATACTGTTCACGTGCCAGATACGTACGCAACGTAAAGATATCGCTCGGCGCGTTCTGGTTCATTGGCGTGTCGGCCGTTGCACGGATCAGTGTCAGTGCATACGAAGAATAGCCCACGACGACTACCATCAGGCAGACCAGGATCGTGTTCAGCGTCTTGATATCCACCTTCTTGCTTTTGAACAGGTACAAGCTCAACGCTGCCGTCAGGATGACCGCCAAAACGTAGCCGCTTCCGATAAACGGAATACCGATCAAAACGATCGACAGGATGAAAGCAATTTTCATGCGTGTCGGATGGATCTCGTCGCGCATGGTTTCCCAGATAGACCAGATCAATACGCCTGCCACAATGATCACATAAGCAAATACTCCGGAATTGTAAGGCATGCCTAAGACATTGACAAACAACAGTTCGAAATAGCCGCAAACCTCGACCAACCCCTGTACGACGCCATACATCATCAAAGCGACGATGGCGAAAGAAACAAGCAGGGCAACCAACGTACCCTTCATCGTGGGGTCCGGGAATTTCTTATAGTAATATACCAGCACGATAGCCGGAATACACAACAAGTTCAGCAAATGGACGCCGATACTCAACCCCATCAGGTAGGCGATCAGTACGATCCAGCGATCTGCATGCGGTTTGTCGGCAACAGCTTCCCACTTCAGGATCAGCCAGAAAACAACGGCTGTAAAGAGTGACGAATAGGCATACACTTCTCCTTCCACGGCACTGAACCAGAACGTATCGCTGAATGTATAAGCCAATGCTCCGACCAGGCCGCTCCCCATGATGGTGATCATCTGTCCTAAAGAAGCTTCTTCTCCGTCTTTCACTATAATCTTGCGTGCAAGATGCGTGATACTCCAAAAAAGGAACAGGATTGTCAGTCCGCTAAACAAGGCAGACATCGTATTCACCATTTTTGCCACAGTGGACGGATCGGATGCAAGTTGCGTGAACAAGTTGGCCGTCAACATAAAGAACGGTGCTCCGGGCGGATGCCCTACTTCCAGCTTGTAAGCCGAAGAAATGAACTCACCGCAATCCCAGAAACTGGCAGTGGGTTCGATAGTCATCAAATAGACGGTCGAAGCGATCGCAAAAACGATCCAGCCCAACACGTTGTTGATCAATTTATACTTTCCCATACTTTGTATAAAGTGTAATAATTAATTATCTCGAATTTGTATCCTCAGACGGACAGTTGGCCGCAAAGGTAAGCATTTACGTTTAATACCAACGCCTTGATACGCCATAAATTGTGTGGAAGAGATTAGAAATATATTAAAAGAATCCGTTGAATGACAGTCTGAAATCTGATAAATTGCCGACATTCGGATGACGACAAACCGACATCTGCGGATCGGATTCGTATCTTGTTGATAGTCTTATTTCACTTTTTAAGCTAAAAATGAAATAAGGGAATGGTATAACTCAGTGATAAGAGTCCTAATTTTAATATTGTAATCGATATCTTGGTTTAAATTTTTCCTTCATGGAATAGGTGAGTGTCGGAGAAAAAGCCCTTTCCCGTTTCAAAAAGACGAAACGGAAAGGAAGGCTTTTTCTGCTGACATGGGAAAAAGGGTGGATTATTGTTGTCTTTTATTTGGTAACAAACGGAATGTACACCGATAACATCAAATCGGACAAATGCCCCCGGCGTCCGAGTGCCGGACCATCGTTGAAGTGCTTCAGCGTGTTTAGGCAACCATATTGATAGGACAGTCCTAATTCGCAATGTTTACTCAACCGGTAGCCGACTTTAGCCATTACGGAAAGGTCGAATACGACTTGTGGTTGTACATATAATGTCGGAGTTACGCCTAATCCGAAATGGAATTTATCGGTGAGGCGATAGTTCCAACTGGCGGCAACGGAGATCGGCATGATGAAATCAGTAAAACTTTCTCCGGGTGGGATGACATAGTCTCCTTCCGGTATTTTATCAATATCCCCAAGAAGAAGTGCTTTGTATTTGTAAACTTGCATCCATTGAAAACCGACTGTTGCATCCAAGTCGAGAAAATACATTTGATTTGCTAAGAAACGGAATCGATAGCCAAGCATTCCATTCGCTTTCACATCATTATTATATCCATAATGAGGAGTTGTCATATACACTGCGCCATCGTGCATCGGAAATCCGACACCGCCACCGATCAACAGACCGTGCTCGGTTTGAGCGAACACGGTGGTTGAAAGGAATAATAAGATATAAAGGATATTTCTCATTATAAATTCCATTTGGTAATAAAATTTGAGTTACCCTTCTCGAAGAGAAACTGTTGTATACCCTTTAAAAGGAATCTCATTTGTTCCGACTTCAAGAGTACCTTCCAATCCATAACGAGGACTACCATTACTATTTTGAGATACATCACCAACAGGATGATTTTTCGCATCAATTTTTCCATATACAGCAAATTTTACATTGTTTGCAGAAAAAGTAACGGGAGTTGGTGCAATATATCGCCGGCCTTCTAAACGATAGGTTAAATAAAGGTCTGCATGATGCTTTTTCCATAAAACTTTCCTTTTTTGGCTAAGAAGTTCAAAACCAAAAACTTTGGATTCTCGATGAAGATTATCATAGTTTACCCCTACGAATTCGATTAAAACTCGAGCCTTTACATAATCTCCATTCGGGATTTGATATTTTATTTCGGCTTTATTTATACTATTATAGTCTGTACTTTTATTGGAACCTAAAGCCATTATTGGTGATCCAAAAATATATTCAGATGTATATTGTGGAACGTTTACAACACTATCACCTATAAAAAATAGTCCTTGTCTATTGATAAGATATCTATACATAGATGCTCTATAATTAGGTATGAAATCTGTTGAATCATAAGGATTGAACATAAATACATCTTCATATTTATGTTTGAATTCTGTTATTTGCTGATAAGGCCAAGGTTGACTCGGATCTTTTTCGTATGCATCAACAATTGCTTCTTGTTCTTTATCAGCATCTTCCATTAGTTTTTGTTGACTGATAAAATTGAATCCGGAAAAAAAAGCGTTTATTTCTTCATTTGACATTTCGGTCAATTTGGCAACTGTTTCTTTATAAACGGAATCATTCTTAAACTTTAGACAATCTTCTCCATTATAATTCACGATTTGAAAGTCCGCATCATCTACAAATGCTTTTGTTGTTATCTTACCTTCTACATTAGAAAGATCACTTTCCATCTCATTGTTACACGAGATCATAAATAACGAACATACTGCTGCACTAAATAAAATTTTTTTCATTGCAATATTGTTTTTAAATTAGATTTCACCATAAACTAAATTTTTCCCATCTGTAATGGAGACTGTAGAACCTTCTTTTATTTCCTCATCCAAAGAAATGCCAACCGAAGGTTTCGTCACTACAGATTGGTTATACACTACTTCTCCCATTGAATTTGTCACGGTCACTTGAACTGTACCTAAATTAGTGGAGAATTCCAACAACAAGTCTTTGTTGTTGTCTTCAAGCCATCCGCGGATGGGGAGTTCGGAAGTGGATGTTTTAACCCGTTTGTTAAAATTCCCTTTGAATTCAACTTTCTTTTTTGCAAAGCAAGGAAGTGAAATTGTCAGAATCAACATCAGACTTCCTAATTTCTTAATTGTATCCATCTCTTTTTGTTTTTGAATTTTCGACAAAGGTGCAGGTTTGTTTTGGAAAAGGCAAAAAAGGGTCAGAAGAGATATGGATAAGGACTGATTTATATGGACATTGTTTGTAAAGTGTTATTTATCAGTAAGATATAGGATTAGAACATGAAGGCTAAATCGCTGTATTCTCCGATATTTTTTGCATAATAAATTCACAAATACCCGTTTTTGAATTGGTCAGTTTTAATGCTTGGCGAGTTCTGAGCCTGCGCTTATTGGCTGAATCGGGATTGATCCCTAAAAGTATGGCTTCTGATTTTATACTGATATTCAGGAAACTAAGATAGCAGGTTTCTATTTCGGTTTTTTTTAGGAGTGCACACTCTTGTACGGCAGCCTGCCAGTTCGGACATATAGAGTCAATTTGTTCTTTTAAGTTCTCCCAGTCTTGTTCGGAAAGCATTTGTCTATATTTTTCTTTGCTGTTCAAGTGCTCTTTCAGTTTCAAAAAATGGGTTGAATGTTGTAATTTCTCATATTTCAGTAGAAAAACTTCTTTTTTGGTTTGGAACAACTTTTTGCGGATTTGTATGTATTCTTCTCTATCTGTTCTGATTTTAGATATCTCTTTCTGCTTGATTTCATTTTCCAGCTTAGATAACAATAGCTCTTTTTCGTCCAGCAGTAACTGTTGCTTGTTGATTTTGTCTAATCTTTTCCGGTCTTTATACAGATAAAACGAAACACCGATTAAGCCGGCTATAAAGATAAATCCGATTAATGAGCGAATGATGGAGTATAATTTTTGATTTTGTCGAATGACAGTCAGTGAATTATGCCGTTTTTCAGCATCGATGATATCGACTTGTTTCTGTTGGTTGTATAAACTATCTTTTGCTTCGTAACATTGTTCAAGATACTGGAATGCTTCTGAGATATTGTCAACTTCTTTTTCGATCAGGTAACTTAGGTATAAATGGTCGGATGGTGTGTATGGATTGTAGGTCGGACGATTCGCCATTTTTGCATAATAACGAGCGGAATCTAACTGACCGTAATTATAAAACAGTGTACTTAAAGACAGATAAGTAGGAGCGTTATCTATCGTGTCATAAGCCAGACTTCTGAAAAAACAGGACTTTGCCTTGTCTATTTGATCCAAGTGGTCATAAATATTTCCTAATCCGTTTGCAATTGATGCTATTCCTATGGAATCATTCATCCCTGTAACGATCGAATCCGCTTGCAGCATCAGGTCAAGTGCAAGAGACAAAGAATCGTCGAATACCCACGTTATGCCGATATCGCGCAGAGCGAACGCATAACTCCTCATATTATTTGCTTTTGTGAAAAAATCGGCTGCCTCTTCATACTTTCGCCGTTCTTCGGAGTGTTGCCCGGTGTAAGTGTACAAGTCTGCCATATAACTGCAAATATATCCTGCCACATTATATGAATGTTTTTCCTTTGCCAAATCCAACGCTTCCGAATATGCCTTTGTTGCCGGGATGAAAAGTTTGTCTTCCACATACGAACGTCCTAAGTAGAGGCCGATCCAAGCCCGTTGCTCTGCCGTCCCGTGGCTTTTGTACCAGTCTAAAGCACGGTTGAGCTGTTCGGTGTAAAGCATATCCTTATACAGTTTATCCGCCACCTGGCAATACAGCATGCACCAACGGGCGAACAGCCGTTCGCTCAGCTTGTCCGGCAGTTCGATATTCTCCAATATGGCGTATGCGCTGTCCGGATTTGAAGCCAACAACGTTTCCGCCCGGTTCATTTGTCCCGAAACTGCTTGATTTTCTTTGCAAGAGAGAAAGGAAAAGAATAAGAAGGTGAACAAGAGTGTATTTTTCATAAGCATAAAACTGTAGTAATATTATTCTACGCTATAAAGATATGCAAATAAATGAAATATCTATTGATTATTAAAGTAAAATGACAATAACACACCCGGAATGGCAATATTGGATAAATCTGTTCATTAATAGGTATTTACCTAAATTGTCTGTTTCTTAAAAAATATTACCCTATAGGGAAATTTGGATTATATGGGGTAGAAAATCGAATTAGATGCGGTAGTAGTTTCGATTTGAACCAATGGCTTTTTGGAGAATATGACAATAAGGGGGAAATGAGTATGGCAGAAAATCCCGAATGGTCTTGGCGGATCGACAAAAGCCCACTATCTTTGTAAGATTGAAAGAAAAGATATGTCTGAAGCCCGCCAACTAATAGTTACGATTAATAATCATCCCGTTCTCGGTTCGCTACTGATCCCGTACCTGGCAAAAGAAGTTTCGCCCGGTGTGCTTGAGGCGGAGGAGAAAGCTGCCTTTATAGAAGAAAGCCGGTTGTCTGCTGTCGGGGAAAAAATCATTGCCTTGTCCCAGTGTTGTACCGAAAAGAATCTGATGAAAGTCTATTCGAAGGAGCGGACCGTAAATGCGTTTCTGTCGAAGCTTTCCGATCCTGCCCGGAGAGAACCGGTACGGAACTACATCGACCGGAAGCAACGGGAGATTGTCGAGCTGCTCCAGGTTTCATCCATTCCTTTGTATATTCGGGAAACTGCCACTAAACTCCTATACGAGCATCACCGGGTTTCTATTTCCACCTCTTTGGCCGAGGCCTCGTTCAGGTTCGAACTGACGGAACAAGTCTTTCGCTATGCGGTGGATTGCGAATCGGAGGGACATCCGATCTCGTTGCAAAAGAAGAAACCGGTGTTTGTGTTATGCGTGCGGCCCGCCATATTGGTCTTGGGACACGATCTGCTCGTATTCAAGCGGATCGAAATGCCGAGGCTGAATCCTTTTCTGGAAAAGACATTTGTGGAAGTTCCCGCTTCCGAAGCTCGCCGGTATTTGGAGAAGATCGTTTTGCCGATGATGGTTCGCTATCCGGTCAGCGCTTCGGGCTTTGACATGATTTTGGAATCCCGGCCCTGCGTGGCGGAACTGTCGGTTACGCCTTCTGTATTGGACTGTCCGGTTTTGCAGTTGCGTTTTTATTATGGCGATGTCTGTTTCTCTCCCGGACAGGCGATGCAACGTTGCTATCCGCGTTTGGAGGACGGTGAGGCAGGAAAACCGGCGATCCGCTATTTCAAACGAAATCCGGAGAAGGAGCAGGAGTACATGGATTTATTGGGCGGTTATGGTTTTGTGCAAGTGGGAGACACGCAGTTTTCACGTGCCGGTTGTGTATTGGAATATGAACTGGTTGAATGGCTTCATGATCATAAAGAAGAGTTGGAAAAACATTTTACGTTGAATGCCGGTGACAACTCCGGTACGACCTATTTTATGGGCGATATTCTTTTGGAACAAGACATAGAGGATACGCCGGACTGGTTCGAAATTCGTATAACCGTCCGGATCGGAGAGTATGTATTCCCGTTTATCCTTTTCCGGAAGCATATTTTGGAAGAAGACCGATTGTTCAAACTGTCTGACGGGAAGGTGGCTTTGCTGCCGGAAGAATGGTTTGAAAAATACAGTGCCCTTTTTAGCTTTGGCCGTGAACAGGAGGGGAAGTTGCGTGTGCGCAAGATGCATTTGGGGCTAGTCGACGGATTGAGAGGCGATGCTGTTCCGGCCGCTTCAAGAGAGTATGTGGAAAAAGAAGAGATCCCGGTTCCTCCCCGGATACGTGTAACCCTCCGTCCCTATCAGCGGGAAGGTTTTACATGGATGGCACATCTGGCCACCAACGGCTTCGGGGGCTGTCTGGCGGACGATATGGGATTGGGAAAGACTTTGCAGACCATTACGTTGTTGCAATACCTGTATGATCCGTCCGCCCCAAAGGCTACCCGCCCGCAGGAACCGATGTCTCCGGCGTCTTGTCCGGTCGATGGGTTCGGGCAGTTTTCTCTCTTTGGCGGAGAAGAAGAGGATGATTCTGTTTCTCCAATGCGAATCATTGCACAACCGGATAAAATACAAGCCTCTCTTATTGTCGTTCCGGCTTCCTTGCTTCCTAATTGGAAAAGGGAGATACAGCGGTTCAGTTCTTTACGGGTATATGATTATGCAGGAGATCAACGAAGCCGTCAGCCGTGGAAGAAATTCGACCGTTATCCGGTAGTATTGACGACCTACGGACTGCTGCGCCGGGATATTGAATTGCTGGAAAACTATGCCTTTAAATATGTGATATTGGATGAAAGCCAAAACATCAAAAATCCCGATTCGGTCTCTTATCATGCCGTTATGCGTCTTAAGAGTGACAACCGGTTGGTATTGACCGGGACTCCGATTGAAAACTCGTTGAAAGACTTATGGGCCCAGTTTAACTTCATCAACCCCGGTCTGCTGGGATCGCTGGCGGATTTCAGGAACCGTTTCATTCATCCGATTGTAAAAGAAGGCAACGACCGCGCCCGGCAGCAGTTGCAGCAAATGATCCGTCCGTTTTTTCTTCGCCGTACCAAAATGCAGGTCGCACCCGAATTGCCACCGTTGATGGAAGAGGTGGTTTATTGCGGAATGTCGGAAGAGCAACAGGATGTTTATACGAAAGAGAAAAACACGTTGCGTAACTCTTTGCTTGAAGAATGGCATAGGAACAAAATTATCGCCCTCAACGGCATCACCCGTCTTCGGCAACTTGCCAATCATCCCGGTATGATTTTTCCGGAATATACGGGAAGTTCCGGAAAGATGGACCAAGTGTTGGAAGCGTATGAAACTCTGTTGAGCGAGGGACATAAGGTGTTGATATTCTCATCCTTTGTCACCCATCTGAAACTTTTTGCCGCCGAATTTGAGGCGCGCGGTTGGAAATATGCGTTGCTGACCGGAAGTACGGCAGACCGCGAAGGCGAGATTGCCCGTTTTTCCCATAACAAGGATATCTCCGCCTTTTTCATCTCTCTGAAAGCCGGTGGAGTCGGGCTTAACCTGACTGACGCCGACTATGTCTTTATCCTGGACCCGTGGTGGAATCCGGCAGCCGAAATGCAGGCAGAGAGCCGTGCGCATCGTATCGGACAACAGAAACAAGTATTTGTCTTCCGTTTCATCACCTCCGGCACGATCGAAGAAAAAATCCGCCGCCTACAAGAACGGAAAAGCGACCTATCGGACCGCTTTATCACAGAAAACGACCCACTGCAACAACTGACCGACGAGGAATGGAGGGAGCTTGTTTGAGAAGAGCGGCAAAGAGAGTATTTTGCTTACCCGAATATGATATCATGTAAATATCGTTATCTTTGTGTTGAGGAACGAGAATACTATTTTATCAGTTTTATCAGTTTGTTGGCATAAGATATGAAAAAGCAGCTGCTGTTGTTGTGTTTTATATTCATACACCAAGTGGTCTACCCGGTTTATTTTAAACATCTTGGCATGAGTGACGGTTTGTCGCAGGTTTCTGTTATGTCGATTTATCAAGACCGCTTGGGACGTATGTGGTTCGGTACACGCGAAGGTGTCAGTGTCTATGACGGAGAACGGATGCGTGTGTATAAAGGCTGGGAAAACCTGGATCCGGAAAGTTCTATAAATGTATTGCTTGGGCATGAATGTGATCATCTTGCCGGAAACAGACACGGGGATATTTTCTTTAGGACTTGCGATTCGTTGGTTAGGTATGACATACGGGAGGAGAAATTTTGTGTCGTCGGCGGTTGTAAGGCGAAAGCTGTTACTTCGGCGAATGGTGATATATGGACAGGGTATGACGATAGGATTTGCCGGTATGATGAAAAAGGAGATAGCCTGCAACTTTATGTAAAAACAAACACTCCCGGTATATCCAGTCTGTTGATTTCGAAGAAAAAGATTTGGGTCGGGACTTATGAAGGCCTGTATGTGATTGAGGAAGATAAAAAAGTTCGTTGCCTGATCGATGGACCTGAATTCTACCGCTTATTTGAAAGTTCGACGGGCGAGATATGGGCAGGTTGCCGTACCGGTGGCTTGTATAGAATCACACAAGACGAGAGGATCATCTGGTATTCAGAGAGTAATCCAGTACCTTTCCATATAGAAAACAATCAAATACGGAGTTTTGCTGAAGACCGGTTTGGAAATATCTGGTTCGGTACTTTTATGGGACTACATAAATATAACCCCTATACGGATCGGTTTACGGTATATCAACAAGATCTTTTGCCGGGAAGCTTGTCGCACTCTTCTGTTTTTTCTGTTTATATAGATGCACAAGAAACGATATGGGTCGGCACTTATTATGGAGGTGTGAACTATTTTAATGCGGAAAGAGAAATATTCGCCCATTATACGAATAACCCTTTACGAAAGGAATGCCTGAACTATTCGTTCGTCGGGAATCTGGCGGAAGACAGAGATGGGAACATTTGGATTTGTACCGAAGGGGGTGGATTGAACTTCATGGATCGTAAGACACGCACCTTTAAATATTTCACTGCCGGTCATCCCAATTCCGTATTGCAGAATAACTTGAAATGCATCGCATATGACGAGAAAAGGAATCGCCTGTATATCGGCACGCATCGCGGAGGACTTAGTCGCTACGATATAAAAACCGGTATTTTTCATAACTACCTGAATGATTACAGAGAAGGAGATATAAAGCCGGATGGTATCATTTTCCATACGATGATTCATAACGATAAGCTGTATGTAAGCGCGATGAACGGAACCTTTGTCATGGACCTTGATACGGACCGATTCCAATGGCTATGTAGAAACGCGCAGAGTTTTACGATCGATAAAGAAGAAAACATATGGATTTTGATTGGAACTTCTTTATACAGAATAGAGTTGGCCCATCCGGATAATCAGAAACATTATGCTTTACCTTTCTATGGGATCCAGTTCGAGCCTAAACGGATCATGACTACCCGTAACGGAGATATCTATTTCGTGGTTTTGGGAGGCGGACTGTATCGGTATGATAAACAGGCGGATTCTTTTATCCATTACTCCCAAGAGAGTGGGCATCTATTGAGTAATTATTGTTATAATGTCGCGGAGACCAATTCGGATGAGTTATTGGTGACCTGCGATAAAGGAGTCACCTTCCTGAATCCTTCCAACGGGAGTACCCGATTTGCGACATTGGGTACGAATCTGCCGATCACATCCATTGCAGACGGCTGCGGCATTCTGGTGTGCCGAAATAATGAACTTTTTGTCGGAGGAAATGACGGACTGACTTCTTTTTACCGGGAGGACTTGGATAAAACAGAAAAAAATTATTCCCTATATTTTTCAGAGTTATATATACATAATAAAAGAATCTATCCGGGAGCCGTTTCAGGAGGTATCTTAGAAGAAGCTTTTCCTTTTTGCAAGTCTATCCGGTTGAACTACAAGCAAAACAATCTGATAATAAATTTTGCCACAACCAATTATATCGATATTCAAAAGAATAATGAATATCAATATCGATTGGTCGGTTTTGACGATGATTGGGTTTCCTCCTCTTCTTCCACTATTTATTATACCAATCTGGATCCTGGTAAATATACATTACTGGTCCGTGAAAAGAATTTGTCCCAATACTTGATGAACCGTCGTGAAATATCTTTGGATATCCAGATCACCCAACCCTGGTATAAAACGGGTTGGGCATGGACACTGTATGCGCTGACTATTTTTACGATCACTTATCTGACTGTACGGATTCTGAAAGCACGGCGCAAATTGGCATTGTCCCTTGAAAAGGAGCGGGAAGAGAAAAAGCGCAACGAAGAGTTGAACCAAGCGAAACTACGTTTCTTTACCAATATCAGCCATGAGTTTAGGACACCTCTGACGCTTATTATCAGTCAGATAGATATGCTTTTTCAGAGTTCTTCCCTTCCTCCGACCCTTTATAACCGAATTATTAAGATCAGCAAGAATGCAAACCGAATGCGAAATATGATTTCCGAATTATTGGAATTCAGGAAGTTGGAGCAAAACTATGTTTCGTTGCATGTTTGCGAACAGAACCTGATTCCATTTTTGAAAGATATTTATCTTTCCTATTGTGAGTTGGCGGCTCAGCAATCCATTACTTTTAATTTTCAAAATGCAGAGGAAAATCTATTGTTATGGTTTGATTCCAATCAGTTGCAGAAAGTGTTTTACAATCTTTTGTCAAATGCTTTTAAATATACGAAACCGGGAGGTACGGTAGAATTGCATGTATCTTCGGATGAGAATGAGGTCCATATAAAAGTAATCGATACGGGTATCGGGCTTTCGGCTGATGACGTATCGCATATCTTTGACCGCTTTTATCAGGCCGAAAACGGGAAACAGGTCGCGGGAGCCAACCCGGGTACCGGGCTCGGACTGGCTTTAAGCAAGAGCATCGTTCTTCTTCATCATGGAGATATCGTGGTACAAAGCCAGGTCGGTTATGGAACGATATTTACAGTCACGTTGTTGAAAGGAAAGGGCCATTTTGAAAATGATAAAAATGCTATTCTTCTGGAAAGCCCGGACGAACCAATGATCAAAGGAGGATCTTTGCCGAATTCTGTTTCCTCCGAAGAATATGAAGAAATGGATAAAGCCTTTCCCGGTTTGAAAGCAGGTTCCTATAAAGTTCTGATTGTCGAGGACAATGAAGAGCTGCTACAGATATTAAATACGCTTTTTGCCCCTTTCTATCAGGTTATATTAGCCAGGAATGGGGAAGAAGGATTGCAAAAAGCGAAAGAGGAAAATCCCGATCTGGTTGTCAGTGATGTCATGATGCCCTTGATGAGTGGTATGGAGATGTGTATGAAAATCAAGAATAATATCGAATTATGCCATATTCCGGTCGTTTTACTGACGGCTCTTGATTCTGTAGAATATAATATAGAAGGACTTCAACAAGGAGCGGATGATTATATCAGCAAGCCTTTTCATGCAAAAGTATTGTTGATGCGCTGTAATAATCTGATTCGTAACCGTTTGTTGTTAAAATCCCGATTGACAAAACAAGTTGACTTTGATGTGCAGTTGCTGGCTACGACTTCATTAGACCAACAGCTTTTGAACCGGATTACAGAAATAGTCGATCAGCGGATGGGAGAACCGGATTTTGATGTCAATGCTCTTGCCCGCGAATTGAATATGGGGCGTAGTTCGTTCTTTACAAAAATCAAGAACCTGACCGGAATGACTCCCAGTGAATTTATACAAAACCAGCGTATCAATCGTGCGGCTACCCTGTTGCAGGAACAGCCGGATCTACTGGTGAATGAAATATCGGACCGGTTAGGATTTGCCTCAACCGTATATTTCAGTCGATGCTTTAAAGCGAAATTCGGAGTATCGCCTGCCCGATTCAGGAAAAAAGAACAGTAAGAGCTACATAGAATTATTAGTCGGTTATATTCAAATAGTTAAATCTTCTATTTGGACTGTGTGTATATAAGAAACGGACGCTTTGTATAGGTCCGTTTTTTTACACCCGCCTACATTTGCCACCAGAGTTTATCAAAATTTATTAATCTAAATCTACCTATTAATGATGAATGATTTAAACATTCCTTTCTATAGGAAAACGATGTTTGCAGGAATAGCCACACTATTCTTGTCGACGGGAGTTACCCAAGCCAATCCGGTCGGTGTCGGGGAGGAAGTGGCGGAAAAACATGCTGTAGCATTATCACAACAAAAGAAAGTGGTGATTACGGGAACAGTAAAAGATGTGCTTGGTCCGGTAGTCGGTGCCAACGTTGTGGAAAAAGGGACCACGAACGGGACAGTTACAGATATGGAAGGACATTTTTCTTTGCAGGTATCTCCGAATGCAGTACTGGTTGTTTCTTATATCGGTTATATAGACCAGACAATTCCGGTAGACGGAAAGAATTCTTTAACTGTTCTGCTGAAAGAAGATTCGCAGGCTTTGGATGAAGTGGTGGTTGTGGGATATGGTACACAGAAGAAGGTGAATATGACCGGTGCGGTCGCTTCTGTCGATATGAGCAAGATGGTCGACAGCCGTCCGATCACATCGCTCTCAGCCGGACTTGCCGGTATGGCTCCCGGTGTTTCCGTAACAGCCGGTAATGGCGGACGTCCCGGTAACGACGGGGCTACGATCCGTGTACGTGGACAGGGTACGTTAAATGATTCCAACCCTTTGGTAATCATTGATGGAGTGGAAGCCAGCATGAACAATATCAACCCGCAAGACGTAGAAAGCATTTCGGTATTGAAAGATGCTGCATCGTCTGCTATCTATGGCTCTCGTGCAGCAAACGGTGTTATTCTGATCACTACCCGCAAGGGAAAATCAGGCGAGGCAAAAATATCATATAACGGTTATGTCACAATGCAGAAAGTGGCTCACCGAATCGACTTGGTCTCCAATTATGCCGATTATATGGAATTGTATAACGAAGGGCAGCTCAATAGCAACCTTCCCACTATCTTCAGTCAAGAAAAGATCGACGAGTGGCGGGCGGCAGGAGACAGCGATCCTGTCAGATATCCGAACTCAGACTGGCAGGATGCTCTATTCCAGACTGGGTGGATGCAAAACCATACGATCAATATCAATGGAGGATCTGACAAGATTCATTATTATATTTCCGGTAATTACATGGATAACCCCGGTGTTATGGAAAATTCCGGGTACGAACGTTATAGTGCCCGTGTCAATTTAGACGCGGAAGTTAAAGATTGGTTTACTATAGGTGTCAATGCTTACGGAACGCGTGGAAAAGAGGAATTAGGATTGTTGAAAACCGAATCGAATAACAATTTCTACACCTATATGCAAGCTACTACGCCGGGAATTTGCTATCAGGCACCGGATGGCCGATATGGAGGTGTAAACAATCCGGAAGACGATCCGCAGAGTAGTTCCAACAATGTCCTGAAGATGTTGAACGATGTCAAAGGGAACCGTACGACCAACAATATTGTTTCTCGTTTTTATGCCCAACTGAGGCCGTTAAAAGGCTTGACGATCGAAGGATCTTATACGTACTCTTTTTCTGATCAGTTCCTGTATCAGCAGCCGGTTTTTCATGATTTGTGGAATCTGTATGACAATACGTTGCAAATTGCCGGAACCGGAGTGTCGAAAGTTATCAACCGCAATAATAAGACCGTTCGTAACAATATGGACGGATTGGTTAAGTATGAGGCCAATGTTGACCGGTTGAATATCCAAGCGACAGTCGGAGCCAGCCAGGAGGCCTATCGTAACAACTGGTTTGAAGCTTCTAAAGAGAAGTTGACCTCTTCGGAATTGACAGAATTGAATGCTGCTACTGCCAATGCAACGGCTACAGGAACTTACTCCAATTGGGCCATGCGTTCATTCTTCGGGCGTGTCAATTTAAACTGGGATGAAAAATATTTGTTGGAAGCCAATCTTCGTGCCGACGCCTCTTCCCGTTTTGCCAAGAAATACCGTTGGGGTTACTTCCCTTCTTTCTCGTTAGGTTGGCGTATGGAACAAGAGGCTTTCATGAAAGATATCTCATGGCTTAACCAATTGAAACTCCGTGCTTCGTATGGTTCGTTGGGGAATAATGCCGTTGGTAACTATGACTATCAGTTGTATTACCAGTCATCTAACTATGTTTTGAACAACACTTTGCAGATCGGTATGGCGCAACGTGCTCTTTCGAATGCGGCATTAACTTGGGAAACATCCTATGTCACTAACTTCGGTGTAGACTTCGCTCTGTTTTCTAAATTGAGCGGGACTATCGATGCTTTTGTCAAAAAGACCAAAGGTATCTTGATCGAACTACCGGCACCATTGGTACATGGTAATGCTACCGTTCCTAAATCCAACGCGGCTGAAGTCCGTAATCGAGGTGTCGAATTAAGCTTGAACTGGAACGATAAAGTCGGTTCTGTCAACTACTTTGTTGGAGGAAATTTCTCATACGTTAAAAATAAAGTGACGAAGTTTAAAGGCGATGAAATGTCTCTGAACGGGACCAATATGATTTTGGAAGGTGAACCGATCAATATCCAGTATGTACTTTCAGTCGACCGGATCGTCCAAACGGAAGAAGACATGGCGATAGTGGAAGCGATGGAAGCGAATAATCCGGACGCTTTCAAACAATATAAAAAGCCGGAATATGGCGATTTCTTATATAAAGATATTGACGGGGATGGATGTATCACTGACAATGACAAGATCAAAGTCGGTAATGGAACTAACCCGACATTCAATTTCGGATTCAATTTCGGTGCCAACTGGAAAGGCTGGGATTTCAGTTGTATCTTGCAAGGTGCAACCGGATTGAAAACCTATTGGAATGGGTTGGATGGCGCCAGTTATTGGCCTCAAGTACGCCGGGGTAACCAGATCAACAAGACCATTGCAGACGGACGTTGGTATCCGGGCCGTACGGATGCCACTTATCCGCGCCTCTTAAACTATACCGACGGACGGAACCGAGTGGCAAGCGACTTCTGGGTACAGGACAAATCTTACCTGAGAGTGAAAAACGTCCAGTTGGGATATACAGTTCCGAAACATCTCTCGCAAAAACTCCTGATCGATAACTTCCGTTTATATGTCAGCATCGACAATGCTTTGACTTTTACGGGATATAAGGGATTGGACCCTGAGGTGTCGGGCACGAAATATCCGACTATGCGATTAACAACATTTGGTTTAAACCTTACATTTTAATTAGTTGAAGACATGAAAAAGATCATAATCTATTTGGCGACAATGCTTTTTGCTGCCATGACATTCACCGCTTGCTATGATTTGGAGACTTATCCGGGAGATAAAGTCAACGAAGGAACATTCTACAAAACCAGCGATCATGCTCATCAAGGCTTGATGGGAATCTATGGTATGCTGCGCCTGAACGAGGCATACGGTTACCAGTTCTGCTTCGACCATTTGGGAGATATCGCTTACGGGTATAACTATTATATGATGTTCCTGTCGACCTATACAGACCGTGACGGAACGATACAAAATCATTGGCAGACCTTCTATGACGGCATACATCGTGTCAATACTTTTATACGTTCGGTAAAGGGCATGCATGGTATCATTACGGACGAACAGATCGAAGAGTACGTGGCGGAAGCCAAATTCCTGCGTGCGATGTTTTACTTTTCCTTGACAGACCTTTTCGGTGGGGTTCCCTACTATGACGAATCGACAAATGTCAACGAGGAGTTTATGAACCTGAAGCAACCGAGAAGCAATCTCGAAGAGGTACGTGCCCATATTTTGGAAGATTTGGACGAAGCGATCAAATATCTTCCAGTCGAACATGCTGCCAGCGAATATGGGCGTGCAACCAAAGGTGCTGCTTACGCTCTTCGTGGAAAAGTACACCTTTATGACAGGGAATGGCAAGCTGCCATTAACGATTTTGAGGAAATTGTCTATAATAAATCCAATAACTATGGCTATGCCCTCGATAATGATTACGCCCGTGTTTTCAAACTCTATAACGGAGCTAAAAGCTCGGAAACGGTCTTTTCGATCCAGAACAAAAGTGGTGTCGGCACCGAATATGGTATGCAGACACAGGCCTTGATGGGATGTCGTGGCGCTTACGGAAGCTGCTGGAACAATACAGTCCCCTCCACACAATTGGTGGATATGTATGAGTTCAAAGATGGTCGCCCCTTCAACTGGGATGAGATTTTCCCCGGTTATAATGCTATGACACCCGAACAGCGCAAGGAACTCCTCAGTGTCGAGATGGATGGGTCTGGAACTATAGTAGGGCTTCGTGAGGCGGATACAGCCAAGATACTGAGTGCTTATACCTGTCGCGATCCACGCCTGATGGCCACCGTGATCGTTCCTTATTCACATTATATGGGGAATATTGGCCGAACAACCAATGTGGATTTGATCTTCGCTTTGGACCACAATCTGTCGGGAAATGCCAATGGCGGCACGCTCCAGAACAATGCAGGTTGGGTCTCTTATCTCTATCGGAAGTTCGTGACCGAAGGAGACCAGGGCGGTGCGATCAGCAACCGTCTGCATACTCCGTTTGCTTTCCCCTTGATTCGCTTTGCCGACGTTCTCTTGATGCTTTCCGAGGCCTATAATGAAGCAGGGCAGTTAGACAAGGCCGTGACCGAATTCAACAAAGTTCGTGCCCGTGTCGATATGCCGGGTTTGAACTCCGGTCCAGAATGGATGGTTGTCAGCAATAAGGAACAGATGGCTGAACGGATACGTAAGGAACGTGCCGTTGAGTTTGCTGGGGAAGGACTTCGTTTCAGCGACTTGCGCCGTTGGGGATATGAGATTGCCAGTAAAACGCTTGACAATGTTGATGCTGTCAATATCTATGGCGAGCCGATCTATACCCATCTGTTTACCGAACGTGATATGCTTTGGCCTATACCCGGTGTGGAAAGAGAACGGAATGATGCGTTGACGCAGAATCCGGGTTGGTAATCTCGATTGATTAAGCGGTTGTGTTAAGTTTGATATAGCAGCATGGAGACACAGAGTCGCGCAGGACTCTGATTGGCATATGATGAGAGTTTTGTGAACACTGTGTCTCTTTTATTTGGGTTATTAAAAATACCTTTAACTTATGTGTTTATGAGATTAATTAATTTGGTAGGTCTGTTTTTCCTGTTGTTCTCCTTTACGATGACGGGACGGAATCTCCTTGTCCGGCAATCAGGAAAAGAATTGCGCCAGCACCCCAGGTTGCTTTTCAGCAAGCAAGAAGAACAGCGAATTCGTGATTTATTCGGAACTGAACCTTTATTGGATAGCTTACGTGCCAGTTTGATGAAGGAGGCGGAACGTTTATTGGCGGTTCCTCCTCAGGAAGATCCTCGAAGGAAAATAAAAAACACGAAAGACATACTATCTGTCAGCCGTGAACAGGTTTACCGGATGGTCAACTTGGCCTTGGCCTATCGGTTGAGCGGAGAAAGACGTTTTGCAGAGAAAGCGGAGAAAGAATTAGTCCATGTTTGCAATTTCTCGGACTGGGACCCTATTCACTACCTGGATGTGGCAGAAATGACGACAGCTGTAGCTATTGGTTACGACTGGCTGTACGATGTGTTGGCTCCTGTGACCAGACAGTTGGTTGTCCACTCGATTAAAACAAAGGCATTGGACTTTGTCGTAGAGGAATATAAAACCGGAAATGCGGATTCCTGGGCGAAACGTGAAACGAACTGGAATGTGGTATGCAATACCGGAATGGTTTTGGGAGCTTTGGCCATTGAAGAGCATTATCCGGAACTGGCCAAGCACATAATCGGTGAAGCAGTCAGGTATATCCCGAACTGCCTGAAGCATTTTGCTCCGGATGGTGTTTGCTATGAAGGACCTGCCTATTGGGGATATACGAACATGTATCTGTCTCTTTTACTGAAAGCACTGAACGATAATCTTGGCGAAGATTTCGGGCTATCGAAAATGAAGGGAGTGGATAAAAGCGTTTTGTATTATATGCATAGCACAAGCCCTTCTGGCAAGATATTCAATTTTGCCAATTCGGGTAGTACGGCCCCTGCGGCAGAACCTATTTACTTTTATTTCAGCCGGGCCTTCAACCAACCGGAAGTAGCGGATTTTTACCGGAATATCTTGTCAAAGACGGTACAGGGCGGGAATTATTTCAGGTTCTATTTCTTGTCCATTCCTTGGTATGATACGGCCTCTTCTCCTGCCGATGCTTTGCCGAAACTGAAAGTATACGAAGGTATCAATGATATTATCGTGTTCAACGGAAATCGGAATGTTTCCAACAGTCTCTATCTGATCGCCAAGACTGGAGATCCAGATATGGCACACCAGCAGCTGGATATCGGGACCTTTATTGTCGAGACGAATGGGATAAGGTGGACAGACGATTTGGGAGCCGATAATTATAGCCTGCCCGGATTTTGGGATTACAAGCCGGACGGACAGCGCTGGAGTTATTTCAGGAATTCGAACTTCAGCCACAACACGTTGTCGATCGACCATAAATTGCAGAACTCGGCCGGGACAGGTAAGATCAAACAGCAGGATGACAAGGCTGCCCAACCTTTTGTCACTATGGATATGAGCACGGCTTATGCCGGACAGAGCCGTTTTGTCTACCGAACATTCCGTATGCTCGACGATACCCATATACTGGTTACGGACAGTATAGGGTTGCAGAGCCCGTCCCAATCGGTGCAATGGTCCGTGATAACTTCGGCAGATGTCGAAAACAAAGGAAATACAGTTGTTCTCAGGAAGGACGGTAAATCCTTTTCCTTGAAGATCACTTTGCCAACCAATGCTTCTTTTACGACAAAAACGGCGAAAAGAGGTTCGGAGGCAGAGAAGCCGATAGAGGGATATACGATTTTGTCGGCATCGGTATCGGGTGAACCTGTACAGGTGATTAAAGTTCTCCTGTCTGGAGAATAGAAGAGTATTTTATTAAAAAAATAATTATAAAATGGTAAATATGAGGTATTTAATTGGTGTAATACTCGGTGTTACACTGATCTCATGCAGAGGGGCAAGAGACAGATTTGTGGAAGAGAACGTTGAGTTTGCCCATAAACAGATAGGAAAAGAAATCGAACTGATCGAGGCGAGTGGCAAGTTTATGAACCCGACTACGCTGAATCCGGACGGTTCCGTTTATTATTGTAACCTGGCGGACTGGCGCAGTGGTTTCTTCCCTGGTTCAGTCTGGTATTTGTATGAGCTGACAGGAGATAAGAATTTGTTGCCTCTTGCGCGGAAATACACGGAAGCAGTGAAAGAGGCTAAGAATATCAAGTGGAACCATGACGTTGGCTTTATGATCTATTGCAGCTTTGGAAATGGCTTGCGTTTGACGGGTGATCCGGAATATAAAGAAGTGATTGTCGAAGCTGCCCGCTCATTGTCTACCCGCTTCCGTCCGGTGGCAGGTATTATCCAGTCGTGGGACGTGGATAGAGGATGGATTTCTGAACGGGGTTGGGAGTGTCCGGTAATTATCGATAATATGATGAACCTAGAATTGCTGTTTGCTGCTACACGGTTGTCCGGCGACTCTACTTTTTATAAGATTGCCGTTTCGCACGTTGACCGTACGATGAAGGAACAATATCGTCCGGATGGCAGCTGTTATCATGTGGTAGATTACAGCATGAAAGACGGTTCCGTACGCAATCGCCATACAGCACAGGGATATGCGCACGAATCGGCGTGGAGCCGTGGACAAGCTTGGGGTATTTACGGTCTGACGCTGTGTTACCGGGAGACCGGAAATCGGAAGTATCTTGACTTGGCTTTAAAAGCAGTCCGTTTTATGCTTAATCATAAGAATACCCCCGAAGATCTTGTGTTCTATTGGGATATGGATGCTCCGAACATTCCTGACGATTATCGGGATGCTTCAGCTGCTGCTTGTATTGCTTCCGCCTTATATGAGATCAGTACGATGGATGTGCCAGAACCGCAAATGTATAAGGCATATGCCGACCGGATCATGAAAAGTTTGGCTTCTCCGGCTTACCGGGCAGAATTGGGGACGAACGGAAATTTCTTGCTGATGCATTGCGTCGGAAGCATTCCGCATAATGGAGAAATAGACGTTCCGTTGAATTATGCCGACTATTACTTTCTGGAGGCTTTGAAGCGGAAACGAGATATCGAACAAAAGGGTTCCTGAGATCGTTCTGTAACGAGGTCGTACATTCTAACAAACAAATGTAATAAATGTCAGGCTTTAGAGAGAATCTTTTACCTTTGCTGTAAATTGATTTTGTTTATTGCATGAAGGATATCATTTATATATGTTTGTTATTGTTCGCTCTGGTACTTGTCTCTTGTGAAAAACGGGTTACACCTTTTCCGGATAAGGAAGTTGCCGAGGCTCTTTTGACGGATAATCCGGACAGTTTGGCCGTCTGGTTGGAAGAACGGACTGATCCGGCTCTTTTACCGGATAGTTTAAAGGCGGAATATGGCTGGTGGATTACGCGGTTGCATGACCGGCAAAAACGCAGTTTGATGAATGACTCGATTATTCATTATACTTTGCGCTACTTCGAGAAAATCAATTCTCCGCGTTTGCCCTATGCATATGTGTTGGCCGGGATGCAAAAAAATTGGGCCGGAGACAAATCAAAGGAAGAGATCGAATACATAAAGAAGGGCTGGTCGCTTGCTGAAAACTCGTGCGATACAGCCCTGTTTGTCAATATAGGTTCTAAATTGGCTCGTGTGTATTTCTTGTTGAATGAACATCGTCTTTCTGTAGATGCCTGCAATAGGGTGATTCCTTACATGGAAGAAGGCGCTGAGAGAAAAATGACCGAATTGTATACGGCAGGTTGTTGCTATGCTCAATTGGGCAAAACGGATTCGATGCGGTTATATATGGAAGAAGCAATTCGTTTGGCTCGGAAATACGATAATAGTATGGAGTTCTATATTGTCCGGAACTATATAGATTGCCTGAACGCAACCGGGCGAAACGAGGAGGTCCGGGCCTTGTTGGATAATTTTTACACACGTTTTTCTCTTACGAGCGACAATGACTATCCGGTGAAAGAGTTTGCATATGCTTGCCTTTGGATGAATCAAGGGAAAATGGATTCCGTGCGGTCTTGCCTGGACCGGCTGGACCGATATGGCAAAACGGTTGTCGACAAAAGTTATCAGAACAAGTATAGGATATCCATTCTCTACATAACCGAGTTATTGCATGCGGCCTATAAGGCAAAAGTAGGACAGCCGGTCGATCTGATAAGCATGTATACGATCAGTGAAATGGTTGCGAATTGGGAGGCTAACCAGATGGGGATCGACAAAGAACGTATCCTGAGCCAAAATAGACTGGAACGCAGCAATCTGTTGTTGAAAATAAAAGAAGAGCAGGGGCGTCGGCTGATTTTGTATATTTTATTGGCGACCGGATTTATCGTCGCTGTCCTGGTCTATTTATACCAACGGAAACTTTTGAAGAAAGAACGTTATTTGCAGCAGGTAAAGGAGCAGATGCGGTTGCACAGGATTGCTTTAAGCGAGAATGAACAACAGATGAGGCGGAATGAGGAGGTCATACATGCTCTTTCTGCCCAACTGGATGGACAGGAGGGGTTGAATGATCAGTTGCGGGACCGCCAAGAGGAGATCGAACAAATAAGACAGGAGAACAATTTGCTGTTGAGAGAGAAACAAAGATTGCAACAGGAGATGAACCGCTTTGTCCAGACTGTGCCGGAAAAAAGCATCGAGATGGAAACCTATGAACGGATAACCGAGCAGAATATGATCTTTGTTACCTGTGCCAAACAGCTGTCGGCCATTTTGATCGGGCAGAATGAATATCTGAAACGTTTGCAAAAAGGAGAGTTCAGGCACCTGTCCGATATCGACTGGCCATCCGTATACAAAACCTTGGATCAACTTTTCAATAATTACACAAAGCGTTTACGGCAAAACTATCCGGGGTTGACGGATGAGGATATCCAGTGTTGTTGCCTGATCAAATTGCAGCTTTCCACTTCTGCTATCGCCCGCCTGTTTGGGATCGCGTCTCCCTCGGTTACGAAGCGTAAACAAAGGATAAAAGAAAGGATAAATCAAGCAAAAGCCGGATTGATCGGAAAGGAGCAACCGGTCGATGTCTACCTGTGGGGATATTAGCCTGCTGAGATGTCCACCTATGAATGGACAAACTATTTATACTGCTTAAAAACAGTTTGTTATATATAATCGGTTGTACAGATCCTCCCTTTTTATTGTCCATGTGGAATTTGAGTCTTAAGTAGGTGAACTCCCTACATTTGCATTGGATAATCACTCAAATTCTATGTTGTATGAAAAGAATAGGTCTTTTAATCGTTTGCCTTATTTTATCGGTTGGATTTGCATTTGCTCAAAAGATAAGGATCACAGGGAAAGTCTTGGACGGGAGTATGGATAATGTCCCGTTCGAATTTGCAAATGTCGTTCTGCAAACATCGGATTCTGTTTTCGTGACAGGGACTTCCACTGATGCCAAAGGAAGTTTCAAGTTGGAAAATATACAGCAAGGGGACTACCGCCTGATTATTTCGGCTGTCGGATATACGGATTTGATTACGGATCTGGCCGGTTTGTTCAAGTCTGTCGATCTGGGCGAACTTATGTTGGGCGAAGCTACACAAAAGCTACGGGAAGTAACCGTAACGGCAGCCAATATCGTCAACCAGGCAGACCGAAAAATCGTGTTTCCCAGCCAAAAACAAATGGAGGCTTCTACAAACGGGATCAATCTGCTGCAGGCTTTGATGCTGCCTCGTATACAAGTCAATCCGTTGTCGAAATCGGTCGGTATGGCGGGAGGTGGAACCGTACAGTTCTGCATGAATGGTGTAAAGGTTTCGGCTGAAGATATCAACGCTTTGCAACCGGTCGATATTCTCCGTATCGAATACATCGAAGATCCAGGCTTGCGATATGGAAATGCTGAAGCCGTGTTGAACTATATCACTCGTCGGCATGAAACGGGTGGCTCGGTCAGCCTGGATATGATGAACTCTCCGCATATCGTATTTCATAACGATGCGATTTCTGCCCGTTTGAACCATAAGAAGTCTGAATTCAGTGTTAATTATCATGCCAGTCCGCGTGACTTTTATGATTGCTGGCGTTCGAATGAAGAGACTTTTCATTTTGAGGACGGAACTTCCTTGAACCGTTATGAAAAAGGGAAACCGGGACACTTGCAAGAATTGAATCACGGAGGTTCTTTTACCTATAACTATCAGGAACCGGAGAAATACCTGTTGAATGCCCAATTGGGATACTGGGGATATATGCAACCGCATACGGATTACAGAAGCAATTTATACAATGTGGAATATCCGGACCATATGACGGTTATGCAGGACTATTCAAATCAGTCGACACATCGTCCGTATCTGGATTTATATTACCAACATCAGTTGAGAAACAAACAATTTCTGGCGCTGAACTTAGTAGGCACTTATATTTATACGGACTCCAAGCGTTCTTATCAGGAAAGGCTGGATGAGGATTTGCTGACTGATATCTTTTCAGGCGTCAGAGGGAACAAGTATTCTGTGATTGGGGAAGGTATCTATGAAAAAGAGATTGAAAAAGGACGTTTAAGCGCCGGATTGAAACATACACAGGCTTTTTCGGATAACACCTATGCAGGCAATCTGGAGTATAAGGCGAATATGAAGCAGGCGGACACCTATTTGTATTCCGAATTTCAGGGCAAATGGAACAGGCTGAACTATACGGTGGGGATCGGAGTGAGCCGTTCCTGGTTGAAACAAGAGGGAGAAGAAGGATACCAGACCTATACGTTCCGTCCCCGTTTCTCGTTCCGCTATGCTTTTACAGACCATTTTTATGCACGCTTAAATGGTGACTTGGTAAATAATCCGCCGGCATTGTCCGAATTGAGTGCCGTGGAACAGATGATCGATTCTATGCAGATGCAGAGAGGAAATCCGGCTTTGAATCCTTATAACTGTTTTCAGACGAATTTGTATATGGAATATCGGAAGGAAAAGGTCTCTGTCGGCCTCTCTTCGCTCTATCAAACGAATCCGGATGCCATTATGGAATCGACATTTATCGAGGATGGTATGTTTGTACATACTTATGAAAACCAGAATGGGTTCCGGTTCTTCAACAGCGAGCTGAATGTACGGGCCGGTATGCTGTGGAATATCCTGCAATTTTCCTTGAGCGGTGGCGTAAATCGTTTTTGGAGCGACGGAAAGGATTACAGCCATACCTATACAAACTGGTATTACCGGGCGGAGGTGATGGCGCAGTATAAACATCTGACAGCTTCTTTTTCGATATATAACCGCCGGAACCGTTTCTGGGGCGAGAGCATGTCAAGCGGGGAAAACCTGCATATGTTGTCCGTCATGTACAAACATAAACAAATCGCTGTCGGGCTGGGAATGGTCAATCCGTTTACCGACAATTACAAGCGGATCAATGAAACCCGGAATAAATATGTATCCTCTTTTAAAGAAACATATGTCAACGAAAGTTCCCGCGCCTTCTTTCTTACCTTCGCCTGGAATTTCCAGTTTGGACGGAAATATCAGAGCGATGGAAAGAAAATCTGGAATCAGGATACGGATACAGGTGTGATGAATACTTCCAAATAATCACTTTTATGCTACAATCGGCTCTTGGGTTGTTATCCTGGAATGATCTTATATCCTGAGGCAGTCAGTGCATGCTGTATCTCTTCGATGTGTTGCTGGTTGCGGGTTTCCATTTCGAGACGGAGGTAACAACCGTTGATGTCGGTCGTGTGGCTTACCCGTTCATGATGCACGGATACGACATTCGCTCCTGTCGAAGCGATGATTTCGGAAACATGCTGCAACTGTCCGGGTTTGTCGACCAGTTCGATGGTCATCGTATAGGAACGACCGGACTTTTGCAGACCGCGGCCGATAACCCGGGAGAGGATCGTTACATCTATATTGCCACCCGAGACCAGGCAGATCACTTTTTTCCCCTTGATCGGCACTTTGTTGAACATTGCCGCGGCAACAGCTACAGCACCGGCTCCTTCGGCAATCAGCTTGTGACGCTCGATCAGAGCTAAGATTGCTGTCGAAATCTCGTCATCGTTGACCGTAACGATCTCATCCACATATTCCCGGCAATATTCAAACGTGTGTTCGCCCGGCTCTTTGACGGCAATACCGTCAGCAATCGTGCGTACGAAACCTAACCGCTCGATCTTGTCATGTTCGATGGAAGTCAACATGCTCGGAGCGCCACTTGCCTGTACGCCGTAAACTTTGATATTCGGGTTCAGGTTCTTGATGGCAAAAGCTACACCCGATATTAGTCCGCCGCCACCTATCGGAACAATCACGGCTTCCACATCCGGTAATTGTTCAAGTAGTTCCAAGCCGATCGTACCTTGTCCGGCAATAACATCCTCGTCATCGAAAGGATGAACGAATGTATATCCGTTTTCATCCCTGAGCTTCAGAGCTTTCCGATAAGCATCATCATAAACTCCTTCCACCAGACAGACATCCGCTCCATACCATTTGGTAGATTCGATTTTTGAGATGGGTGCATTATCCGGAAGGCAGATCAAAGATTTGATACCGTGTGTGGTGGCTGCCAATGCCACTCCTTGTGCATGGTTACCGGCGGAACAGGCGACAACGCCTCGCGCTTTTTCTTCTTCGGTCAGTTGGGAAATCTTGAAGCAAGCTCCACGAACTTTAAACGACCCTGTTATTTGGAGATTCTCAGGTTTGAGATAAATATTACTTTCCGGGTTGATATGAGGAGCCATAATCAGATCCGTACGGCGAATCACATTTTTCAAGGCAAACGATGCCTGGTAAATTCTATCGAGTGTCAGCATTTTTTATTTGTTAAAACAACGAGGCAAAGATATAAAACCTGCTATAAAATCCGGGCTAATAAAGTTTACTTTTTATTATTTCAGCAATATTTCGTATATTTACAGCCTATTATGGCTTATGAGCAATTGCCCCAAAGCCCGGGATGAAGCAAAAGAATTGGATAGAGATATATGAGACCAGAAGATATTACTGAACAGGACGAAAACGAAAAAATAAAAGAGACGGAAGGACAATCTGCTGCTGATGAAAACCAGAATGGAACTGTCAAAACAGAAGCAAGCCAGGAGACACATTCGGAATATAAGATACCGGGGAAATCGGAAAGTCGGGTGTCTTACCATTTGTCGGGTATGTACCAGGATTGGTTTCTCGATTATGCTTCCTATGTAATTCTGGAGCGTGCTGTTCCGCATATCAACGACGGGCTGAAACCTGTACAGCGTCGAATCCTGCATTCTATGAAGCGGTTGGACGACGGGCGCTACAACAAGGTGGCGAACATTGTCGGACATACCATGCAATTCCACCCGCATGGCGACGCTTCTATCGGTGATGCACTGGTACAACTCGGACAAAAAGACCTGCTGATCGATTGCCAGGGAAACTGGGGCAATATCCTCACCGGAGACGGTGCGGCAGCTCCACGTTATATCGAGGCACGCCTTTCCAAGTTTGCACTGGAAACGGTATTTAATCCGAAAACGACTCTTTGGCAACTTTCCTACGACGGACGAAATAAGGAACCGGTGACGCTTCCCGTTAAGTTTCCTCTGCTGTTGGCACAAGGAGTGGAGGGTATCGCCGTGGGGCTTTCTTCCAAAATATTGCCGCACAACTTCAATGAACTGCTGGATGCGTCTGTCGCTTATCTGCGAGGGGAGGCGTTTACCTTGTATCCCGATTTCCAGACCGGCGGATATATCGATGTCACCAAATATAACGACGGTGAGCGTGGCGGTTCCGTAAAGGTACGTGCCAAGATTACGAAAATGGATAACAAGACGCTTGTCATCAGCGAGATCCCATATGGAAAGACTACCTCTACTTTGATCGAATCGATCCTGAAAGCGAATGATAAGGGAAAGATCAAGATCAAGAAAGTGGATGATAATACGGCTCGTAACGTGGAGATCCTCGTGCACCTGGCTCCCGGAGTTTCTTCCGACAAGACGATCGATGCATTGTATGCTTTCACGGATTGCGAGATCAGCATTTCGCCGAACTGCTGCGTCATTATGGACAACAAGCCGCATTTCCTGACGGTAAGCGATGTGTTGAAGCATTCGACAGACGACACGCTGCACCTGCTCCGCACCGAACTGGAAATACAAAAAGGGGAGCTGGAAGAATCGCTCTTCTTTGCTTCCTTGGAAAAAATATTCATCGAAGAACGCATCTACAAAGACAAGGAATTCGAAGAGGCGAAAGATATGGATGAGGCAATTGCCCATATTGACAAACGTCTTGACCCGTTCAAACCGCACTTCATCCGTGAAGTGACTCGCGAAGATATCCTGAAACTGATGGAGATCAAGATGGGACGCATCCTTAAGTTCAATACGGACAAGTGTAATGCGATCATTGCCCAGTACAAAGAAGATATAGCCAAGATCGATGACCATTTGGCGCATATCATCGATTATACGGTCGATTGGTTCATGATGTTGAAAGAAAAATATGGCAAGAACTATCCGCGCATGACCGAAGTGCGCAACTTCGACACGATCGAAGCGACCAAGGTGGTCGAAGCGAACGAGAAACTGTATATCAATCGTGCTGAAGGATTCATCGGGACAGGTTTGAAAAAAGATGAATATGTCTGTAACTGTTCCGATATCGACGATATTATTATTTTCTACCGCAACGGTACGTACAAAGTCGTGAAGGTGAGTGAAAAGATGTTCGTCGGAAAGGATATCCTTTACCTAAATGTCTTCAAACGTAACGACAACCGCACGATCTATAACGTGATCTACCGGGATGGAAAGGCGGGCTATAATTATATCAAGCGTTTTGCCGTAACAGGTGTAACGCGTGATAAGGAATATGACATCACCAAGGGAACGGAAGGTTCACGCATCCTTTATTTCAGCGCCAATGCCAATGGAGAAGCCGAGACGGTGAAGGTGATCCTGAAACCGAAACCTCGCCAGAAGTTGCTTGTTTTTGAAAAAGATTTCAGCGAGATCGCAATCAAAGGGCGTGGCTCTATGGGAAACATACTGACAAAGGCGGATATACATAAGATCAGCCTGAAGCAGAAAGGAAGCTCGACTCTGGGAGGCCGTATGGTTTGGTTTGACCGTGATGTGTTGCGCTTGAATTACGACGGGCGTGGAGAAGAGTTAGGCGAATTCCAAAGTGACGACCTGATCTTGGTAATCCTCCAGAACGGCTATTTCTATACGACCAACTTCGATCTGAGTAATCATTATGAACCTAATATATTGAGTATCGAAAAGTTCGATGCGAATAAAGTATGGACGGCCGCCCTTTACGATGCCGATCAAAAGTATTACTACTTGAAACGTTTCCAACTGGAGGCCGGAAGCCGTAAGCAGAACTTCCTCGGTGAAAATCCGAAGAGCCACCTGATGCTACTTACCGACGAGGCCTATCCGCGGATCGAGGTGGTGTTTGGCGGGCACGACGCCTTCCGCGAACCATTGGTGTTGGATGCGGAAGAATTTATTGCAGTAAAAGGATTCAAAGCAAAAGGAAAACGTATCTCGACTTTTGACATAGAAACAATCAATGAGCTTGATCCGGTCCTTTTTGCTTCGGAGACACAACCGCAGGAGAGAAATGATGCCGATGAAGAGGAAGCGGTTCCCGATCCGGAAGCTGATAAAAGCAATTCGGATATTATCGATGAAATTACCGGACAAATGAAACTTTTTTGAATTAGAAATCAAAAACCTAAAAAGAAATGTCGGCTTTCAACTTTCAACTTTCAATTTTCAGTTTCCTTTGTCTGGCTTTGCCACTGATGGCTCAGTCCGAGGAGGACGAAGTGCCCCGTTCGATCAACGAGAGCACAATGGTTGGGGTCGGCAGTTATAATCTGCGGGACACCTATCTCTCGCCCAGTACGGACATTAATTATACGGGCTGGGTAGCACGGATTCTCAATGAACGGATGAAGGTTGTACGGTTGGCAGACTATAGAGTATCCCGCCAGCAACTGATTAACGTGGAGTTCGGTTCGACCCGCAACGGCGCGGAGACGGCAAATGAATATGCCGGATTCGTGGATTACGGCTTGGGATATCATTATCATTTTTCGCAAGTACTGCCCGGATTGAAAATCTTGACTGGTGCTTCCGCACGTCTTTCAGGTGGTTTTATCTATAATACGCGTAACAGCAACAATCCGGTTTCCGGCAAGGCGGATTTCGACCTGAACCTGTCGGCTATGGCAATCTATAATTTCAAGCTCAAGAACTTTCCGCTCACGATTCGTTATCAGGCGGAGATACCGTTTGCCGGCGTGCTCTTCTCGGTACATAAAGGCGAACCGTATTATTTCCTGACACAAGGCAGTGCGGACGGGATTGTACGGTTCAGTTCGTTTCATAATAAGTTTGCGATGAAGAATTATTTCACTCTTGATGTACCGGTGTCTGATTTTACGGTCCGTGTCGGTTATCTGAACAGCATGTATCGGACGGATGTGAATAACATCAAGACGCATGTTCTCTCCAACTCGTTTATGATCGGACTTGTGAAAGAGTTTGTCTCTTTCGGAGGCAAGCGTTTGAAGAAGGACGCACATCGATACAGGAGTGCATACTACTAAAATCAAAAACTGGAAATTCTTAATTTTTAAATCCTAATTTAATGAAGTATTATCTTCTCCTCTTATGTGTCTTGTTCTCCGGTTGCGAGAAAGCAACGGAATACAATTCGTCTCCCCACGATAACTTCGAGGCACTTTGGCGCATCATGGATGAGAACTACTGTTTCTTTGCCTTTAAGGATGTGGATTGGGACGATGTGCATGACCGGTATGACCGGCTTGTCAAGGACACGATGAACCAGTATGAATTGTTCGATATCCTGGGCAAGATGCTTGCCGAAGTGAAAGACGGGCATACAAACCTGATCTCTTCTTTCGATATGTCCCGTTATTGGGCCTGGTACGAAGATTATCCGGCCAACTTCTATAAAGAAATACAAGACAATTATCTCGGTACGGACTACAAGATTGCCGGGGGAATGAAGTACAAGCGTTTGGCGGACGATAAGGTCGGGTATGTTTATTACGGCAGTTTTTCGAGTGGCGTGGGTGAAAACAATCTGGATTATATGTTTGCGCATTTCAAGGAATGTAAAGGGTTGATATTCGACGTGCGTGACAATGGTGGCGGCTCCATGCTCTTTTCCGACCGCATCGCCTCGCGTTTCCTTGAAGAAAGAACACTGACAGGTTATACGCAATATAAAAAAGGGAACGGTCATAATGACTTCACCGAGCCCAGTCCGGTCTATCTTGATCCGTCGGATCGTATCCGTTGGCTGCGCCCGGTCATTGTCTTGACCAACCGACACTCCTATAGCGCCACAAACGATTTTGTTAACGCGATGCGCCTCCTTCCACAAGTTACAATCATGGGCGACCGTACGGGAGGCGGCAGTGGCCTGCCTTTCAGTTCGGAATTGCCGAACGGATGGAGTGTCCGTTTCTCAGCCTGTCCGGTCTTGGATGTGAACAAACAGCATACGGAGTTCGGGATCGATCCTGACACTGTGGTCTCCATTACAGGCGAGGATATCATGAAAGGGCGGGATACGATCATAGATGCCGCAATCGAATTGCTGCTGGCGAAGAACGATTCGACAGAGATATAAAAACGCAAACAAGGGGTGATGACGGATGAAACGGGATTAGGTTGAATCACACTCATGGGGTATATATGAAAAAAGGCCGGAATTTTCATTCCGACCTTTTTTATTCTGTGAGTTGTCTCACGAGGATTCGAACCTCGACAGACAGAACCAAAAACTGTAGTGCTACCATTACACCATGAGACAATCCGGTGCTTTATCTAAAGCGATGCAAAGGTAAGAATAAAATCTTACCTTGCAAGTATTTTTGCATGAATTTCTTATTTTACGATCAGTAAATAGTAGTTCTTCTTACCTCTCTGGACCAATAAGTATTTTTCATCCAGCAGGGAAGAAGAGTCGATTACCATATCCTGGTCCGTCAGTTTCTCCTTATTCACGCTGATGCCACCGCTCTGAACCAGCTTACGCATTTCACCTTTCGAGGGGAAAATAGCAGCCTTTTCAGTGAACAGGTCGATCGCTTTGACACCGGCATTCAGATCTTCGCGGGAAACCTCGAACTGAGGAACACCGTTGAACACATCCAACAATGTCTGTTCGTCCAAATGTTTCAATGCTTCTGATGTTGAGTTGCCGAACAGGATATTGGAGGCCTCGACGGCAGCATCGTAATCTTCCTGGGAATGTACCATGACCGTCACTTCCTTTGCCAAACGTTTCTGCAACGGACGAAGATGGGGTGCTTCTTCCTGTTCTTTGATCAGGGCATCGATTTCATCCTTAGGCAGGTCAGTAAAGATTTTGATATATTTGGCAGCATCGGCATCGCTCACGTTCAGCCAGAACTGGTAGAATTTGTAAGGAGAGGTATAACGGCGGTCCAACCAGACGTTGCCGGACTCGGTCTTGCCGAACTTGCCTCCGTCGGCTTTCGTAATCAACGGGCAGGTCAAGGCAAAAGCCTCACCGCCCAACTTGCGGCGGATCAGTTCCGTACCGGTCGTGATGTTACCCCACTGGTCGGTTCCTCCCATCTGCAGGCGGCAGCCTTCGTGTTCATACAGATACATATAATCGTATCCCTGGAGCAACTGGTAAGAGAATTCCGTAAACGACATACCGACAGAAGATTCGCGGCTCAGGCGCTTTTTAACGGATTCTTTAGCCATCATATAGTTAACGGTGATATGCTTACCGATGTCACGGATAAAGTTCAGGAAAGAATAATCCTTCATCCAGTCGTAATTGTTTACCAACTTGGCTGCATTAGGCGCATCCGAATCGAAATCCAAGAACTTGGACAACTGCTTCTTGATGCAATCCTGGTTATGACGAAGCGTTGCTTCATCGAGCAGGTTACGTTCTGCCGACTTCATTGAAGGGTCTCCGATCATACCGGTAGCTCCACCGACCAGAGCAATAGGACGGTGTCCTGCACGTTGGAGATGTTTCAGCATCATAACCGATACCAGGTGACCGATATGTAATGAGTCAGCCGTCGGGTCAATACCTACATAAGCAGAAGTCATCTCTTTTTGCAACTGTTCTTCTGTTCCGGGCATCATATCAGCGATCATGCCCCTCCATGTTAATTCTTCAACAAAATTCATCGTTTTAGATTATAGTATTAATTGAATGTCGACAAAGGTACGACTTTATAATTGAAAATTGAGAATTGAGAATTGAAAATTAGGGTATAACAGTGATTTAAGGGAGATGGAGGATGTCGTGGGCGTTTCGGGCGATCTGAGCGGCAACCTGTTCCGGTGAGAGATCCAGGGAGGCCGAAAGGTTACGGTAGACGGTGCGGATATCGATTTCGCGGTCGTCTGTTTCGGCAAACAAACGGCAAGGCCATGCTTCACGTACGGCTCCGGGATTGAAATACTCGCCAAAAGAGAGGTAAAAGCCCTGCCGGATAAGTTGTCCGGCTAATATGGCATTACCACGAAAACCGTGTATAACCCAGGGCATACGGGGTTTTAGTTCTTTTTTCGAGGCGATCAGTTCGCCCCAAGCTTTTACGCAGTGAATAATTAAGAAGAGGCCGGTGCTTTCGGCAAGAGATGCCGACGCCTTGAAAATTTCCTGCTGACGGTCCAGCGGAGCTTCCGCTCCTTTATCCAGGCCTGTTTCGCCAATTGCCACCACATTCGGGAATGACGTCTGCCGTTCCAGTTCGGCAAGTTGTTCTTCTACACTATATATATACCAAGGATGAATACCGACAGAACAGAACAACCCTGTTCTCGCGTTTAATCGCGACATGGCCTGCTCCAAATGCGATCCTGCGTCGAGCGTGGGAACAAGGCGGTTGACGATCGCGATATCTTCGGGATGAACGGGCAAATGATGGGTATGTATGTCGTAATAAACCATTCTTTACGGAACAGGGTCATATCCGCTTCCTCCCCAGGGGTGGCAGCGAAGAATACGTTTGACAGCTAAATACAATCCTTTTACCGGACCGTGTTTTTTGAGAGCCTGCACGGCATATTCGGAACAAGTAGGCGTGTACCTGCACGATGCCGGCGTCATGGGAGAAATGCAATATTTATAGAAATAGACCGGTAATAGCAGAAGGAATGTGAAAAAACGCTTTATCATGCTTTGTCGCGAAGTATGTTCAATGCCTTTGTCATGGCTTTCTCCATATCGGCGAAAGAATGGATTTCCTTGTCCAGATAAAGGAAAGCGACCAGCATACACTTGTTTTTCCCCGTTAGCGGATCGATCAGGTCATATTTGCGTACCCGATAGGCTTCGCGGACCTGACGTTTGATCAGATTTCGTTTTACGGCGCGTCTGAATTTCTTTTTGGGAACACTTATCAGAATGGATACCGGAGCCAATGTTTCTTCCTTTTCCACCGATAAATAAACGACCCGCAGTGGAAACGCCACAAACGATTGCCCTTTTGCAAACAGCAGGTCAATGTAACGTTTCCACGACAGGCGCTCTTCTTTTGAAAGGGTATACCTTCTATTTACCATTCTTTTTGTTACCACCCATCTCTTTTTTCAGATACAATTCCAGGGCAGCCGTCATAGACGGAGCTTCAGGAGTAGGCGCTTCTACATCCAGGCGCAAACCGGCTTCTTTGACCGCTTTGGCCGTTGTCGGGCCGAAACATCCGATCTTTATATCTTCTTGTTTGAAATCCGGGAAGTTCTTTAGCAGAGAGGAAATTCCTGAAGGACTGAAAAATACCAGCATGTCATAGTCAAACTTTTCGTCTTTCGAGAAGTCATTGCTTACGGTACGGTACATAACAGCTTTCGTAAAAGAAATCTTCTTCGCTTCCAACATAGTCAACAAATCATCTTTATGCACATCGGAAACTGGCACAAGATATTTTTCTTTTGCATGTTTGGCGATAACAGCAACCAAGTCATCCAGTTTTCCGGTCTGTCCAAAAAAGATCTTACGCTTTCTATACACAATATATTTCTGCAAATATACGGCAATGGCCTCAGTCATACAGAAATACTTCATCGTTTCGGGGATGGATACACGCAATTCTTCACACAGGTGAAAGAAATGATCGATCGCCGTACGAGCCGTAAAAACAACAGCTGTATGATCCAATATAGAAATTTTCTGCTGTCTGAACTCCTTAGATGTAAGAGGTTCTACTTTAATGAATGGACGGAAGTCAATCTCAACTCCATACTTCTCTGCAATGTCGAAATACGGGGACTTCTCGGATGCAGGCTTCGGTTGTGATACCAGCAACTTTTTGATGTTCAATGCCATAGAGTACTTGTCTCGATAAAGTTATACAAATAAACCATACCTTCGTACAAAAATACCAGAGGTAAAATTTCTTGGGCGCAAAGGTACAAACTTATATACAATAAACCAGTACTTTTCTTGTGAAATATCCGTATTGTCTTATAAATTATTACAAAACGACACAAAATATAGAGAAGGCAAAACATTGTTATCGGTATAGTTACGTGCGTCCCGACAAACACCAACCACAAAACCGGAACAAACAAAGACACTCCCCAAATTCCCATAATGGCATTATAGTTCGTCTTCCATAATTTGTATTTATTGGGGTCGGCAAACACACTACCCAGAAGGTAATAACTGCATTGTTTAAACTGATAAAACAGGAATAAAACACAAAAAACCGTCCCGATTGCCGACAAAACTTCCTGCCATTCCACATAGTTCACAAATCCGTATATCCTGCCGATCGCAATCAGGGCAATACTCGAAAGGAATAATGCTTGAAATATCATAAAATTGCGAAAGAAGAAAACATTCTTCCCCACCACATCGTCAAAAAGATTCTGTCTCTCCTTTACGAGAAAAGCATCTTTCAGCATTTTCACGAACAATTGGAAATTAGCCCGGAATACAAAGGAAAAGACAACAAGCAGAAATAACAGCAGGGAGAAGATGACATCATCCACCAGCTGTCCGTCCCATAAGCGAATGCCCACATATCCTTCAAATATATTCATGTTCCCTGCGTATTACAGGTGCAAAGATAGAGACAATTGACAATTGGCAATTGACATTTGACATTTATTTACTCTACACAAAAAAGGAAGGTAAACCAACCGGGGTTTACCTTCCTAATAAATAACAATCTTATTTGAAAAAACGCATGTTGCTTGTCTTCACAATTGCCAATTGTTCATTGCCAACTGTCCATTAAATATTGTAATACTGTTCCCAGCCTTTACGCGGCATTTCGCCAACCAGCATCTGGTTCATAACCGGGTCGTTCACGATCTGCTTCGTGTCGCGGTCGAACACGATCTTGCGGTTCATGCGCTGTGCCAACACACCGAGGCAGAATACCTGGCTCAACGGACCTGCGATAGAGAACGGAGAACGGGTCTTTTCCTTGCCTTGGCAAGCCAACAGGAAGTTTGCGTAGTGGTTGGACGGGCTCTTCGGATATTCCGGCAATTTCGGATTCATATCCTTCGCTACCTGATCAGGAATTACAGACAAAGTGCTACCATGAGAACCACCCTTGAATGTCAGAGTCTTCGTATAGATTTCCTTACCCGGGTTCAGTTTGGCCAACTGGAGTTTGCCACCGGCAACTGTCGGGATATTCGGATCGACATCGGAAGAACCATAGTTTTCTGGAACAGGAGGAATATTATCCAGACCGTCATACCAAGTGACATCGACAGCCGGCATTTCTTTTCTTTCCGGGAATCTGAACAGGATACGGGAAGACATCGGGAAGAAGAACGGGTTGTGGTCCTTCAGATACAACGGGTTTACTTCTGTCGGCAGACCGAGTTCCAAAAATTCGTGAGCAGTATCGAGGATGTGAGCACCCCAATCGCCCAGTGCGCCCATACCGAAATCGTACCAGCAACGCCACTGTCCTAAATGGTAATCATGGTTATATTCGTGGAACGGACGAACACCTAACCAAGTGTCCCAATCCAATGTTTCGGGAACCGGTTCGCCCATAGGCATGTGCGTGATGTTCGGGTTCCAGTTATGCCAACGACGCGGTGAGTTCATGTGAGCTGTGATAGCGGTAACGTCTTTGATCAGGCCGGCTTCTTTCCATGCCTTGAACTGGAAGTAGTTGCCTTCGGAGTGTCCTTGGTTACCCATCTGCGTAACGACACCGAATTTCTTTTCGGCACGCATCATCACTTCTATTTCCTGGAAGGTGCGGGCCATCGGTTTTTCTACATATACGTGTTTTCCATGAGCCATTGCCTCGATAGTGATCGGGAAATGCGCGTGGTCAGGTACACCGACTGTTACGGCATCGATCTTGTCGGCCATCTTGTCGAACATCTGACGGAAATCCTGGAAACGCGGTACTTTCGGGAACATCGAAATAAGTTTCTGAGTATGAGGCGCACCCATATCTACATCACAAAGAGCAACGACTTCACACAAACCTGTTTTATACAGTTCGCGTGCGATCTCACCTCCACGGTTACCGATACCGATAAAAGCGATTCTCACTTTTTCGTTGGCGCTGACAAAAGGAACGCCCGGCATGGCATTGGCCTTGGACGGAATCCAGAAAGAAGGAATTGCTGCCGCAGCTGAAAGAGCGGCTGCCCGTTTCAGGAACGAGCGACGTGAAATATCTTCAGATTTCATGGTAAATATATTAGATAAATTATTAATGTTTGCGTGCACATAACAACTTTACAAAAGTAGATATTTTTTTCTTACACAAAAACTTTCTCAAGGATTTTTACAAGCAAAAAGTAAGAAAGCCCCTTTTGTCATTCTGATAGCAAAAGGCCAAGCTTGCGAACACTTTGTAGTGTTAAAATATATTACCCTTAGGTGTAATTCCTAATATATGGGGTATTAATCCTATTTACATGGGGTAGCAGTGTCATTTTGTAACAAAAACTATATACATTTGTTCTATTAAAAATGAAAACAAAAGTGATATGAAGATCAGACAGATTCTATCCATCGGATGCCTCCTTTGGGTATTTGCCGTCCTCCGTTTGGCAGCGCAGCAATCGGAAATACAGCCCTTGCCCATAGATCCGAAGGTAAGATACGGACAGCTAAGCAACGGGTTAACCTATTACATCCGGCACAATGCACAGCCAAAAGACCGTGCGGATTTCTTTATCGCCCAAAATGTCGGATCGATCCTGGAAGACGAGAACCAACGCGGGCTGGCCCATTTCCTCGAACATATGGCGTTTGACGGGACCAAGAACTTCCCTGGGCATGGCATGGATGAATTTACCGAGAGCATCGGGATGCGCGGAGGCGAGAACTTCAACGCTTATACAAGTTTCGACGAAACGGTCTATATGATCATGAACGCTCCGGTCACCCGCGAAAGCATTGTCGACTCCTGCCTGCTGATCCTGCACGATTGGTCGGGCTTCATCACGCTCGCAGATACGGCCATCGAAAAGGAACGGGGCGTAATCCGGGAGGAATGGCGTACGCGGCAGGATGCCCAGGCACGTATCTGGGAACAGCAGCTACCGAAGATGTTCCCGGACAACAAATATGCACACCGGATGCCGATCGGCACGATCGACGTAATCAATAACTTTAAGCCGGACGAGCTCCGGGCTTATTACAAGAAATGGTATCGTCCCGACCTTCAAGGCATTATCATTGTAGGGGATATAGATGTAGACAAGGTCGAAGCGGCCGTAAAACGTATCTTTGCCGATATTCCGGCTCCGGTAAATCCGCCCAGACGGGAATATACGGAGGTGGCGGACAATGACAAGCCGCTTGTTTCCATCGCCACGGACAAGGAGGCATCCAATATAATCCTTTCCATATTCTATAAGCACGACAAAATGCCGAAAGAACTGTATGCCACTGCCACCGGGTTGATGAAGGACTACATGGAAAATGTCATCGAAACGATGATAAACGAACGTTTTGCCGAGATGGTGCAAAAAGCGGATCCTCCTTTTGTCGCCGCCCAGGCTTCGGACGGCGATTTCATGATCGCCAAGACAAAAGGAGCTTTCACGGTTGCCGCCCTGGTAAAGGAAGGCGAGATAAACAAGGCGCTCGATGCGCTTGTGACGGAGACGGAACGGGTGAAACGGTACGGCTTCACGGCTTCCGAATATGACCGTGCCCGTATCAATGTCCTGAAACAGTACGAATCGCTGTTCAACGACCGCGACAAGCAAAAGAACCGCTCTTATACGAATGAATATGTCCGGCACTTTACGGACGGCGGTTACATTCCGGGCATCGAAACGGAATATCAACTGATCAGCCAGATCGCACCGCAAATCCCTGTCGAACAGGTGAATCAATACGCCCAGGAGTTGATCGGCGACAAGAATATCGTAATCGGCCTCACCGGTCCTGACAAGGCAGACATGAAATATCCGACCGAGGCCCGATTATTAGAAGACTTCATCAAGGCACGGCAATTGCCGGTCGAACCTTATAAAGAGACTGTTTCCAACGAACCGCTGGTTCCCGGGCTGCCCGCTCCGGGAAAGATCAGGGAGATGAAGACGGACCCGCTGTTCGGGGCGACGGTCCTGACACTCGACAACGGTATCAAGGTCGTACTGAAACATACGGACTTCAAGAAAGACGAGATCCTGATGACGGCTACCAGCCCCGGTGGCAGTACCCTGTTCGGGGCGAAAGATATCGACAATCTGAAAGTTTTCAATGAAGCCATTACGCTTGGCGGAGTCGGCAACTTCTCAGCAACCGATCTGAACAAGATATTGGCAGGAAAGAAAGTCTCCTGCTCTCCTTCCATCGGGCTGAATACGGAAAATGTAAACGGTTATGCCGCTCCTACCGACTTGAAGACATTGTTTGAGTTGGTTTATCTCTATTTCACGGCTCCGCGTATGGATGAAGAAGCTTATACTTCCTTCGAGAACCGCATGATTGCACAGTTGAAAAACCTGGAACTGAATCCGATGGTGGCGTTCAGCGACACACTGACAAAGGCGATCTACGACAATAACCCGCGTGCTGCCCGCATCACTGCCGACGACTTCAAGCGAATCAGCTACCCGCGCATCATGGAGATGTACAAAGAACGGTTTGCCGACGCTTCGGACTTTGTCTTTACGTTCGTCGGGAATATCGATACGGATAGCATCCGTCCTTTGGTAGAACAATATCTGGCGACGCTCCCGGCCAAAGGACGCGTCGAGAGAGCCAATCCCGCCGAAGTACCGGCTATCCGCACGGGCGAATACACGAATATCTTCAAACGTACCCTGGAAACACCGAAAGCGTCGGTTGTCAACTTCTGGTCCGGCAAGATGGAATATAACCTTGAAAACATCCTCACCGCCATGATGTTGAAGCAAATTCTCGATCTGGTCTACATGGAAAAGGTACGCGAGGACGAAGGCGGGACATATGGAGTGCAGACTTCCGCGCAGATTTCTTCCTTCCCCGAAGGACAGACATTCCTGCAAACCTATTTCGATACGGATCCGGCCAAACGGGAAAAGATGAATGCCATTATTCGCGCAGAGTTGGATAATATCGTCAAGTCCGGACCGCGCGCTGAAGATTTCAAGAAGAGCCAGGATAATATCCTGAAACGTCATGCGGAGAACCTGCAGGAGAATGTTTATTGGTTGACGACTTTAGATAATTATTACTTCCGCGGGTTCAACGGCGAGACGGCATACGAAGAAACGATAAAAGGCATCACCCCCGCCAAGCTCCAGGCCTTTGCCAAAAAGCTGTTAGGACAAGGTAATAGGATCGAGGTGGTAATGGAGCCGTGAACCGGGTGTATATATAGAAAAGCCGGAAGTGACATTCACTTCCGGCTTTTCTATATAATATATTCTTTGTATTAAAAGCAGCTTTTTATCTTCCCTGACGCTTGCGTTCAAGTTCATCAAGAATAATTTTACGCATGCGCATGCTGTTTGGGGTGATTTCTACATATTCATCACCTTTGATGTATTCAAGGGCATCTTCCAAACTGAACACCGTAGGAGGAGCCAACGAAACCTTGTCATCCGAACCTGAAGCACGCATATTCGTCAGTTTCTTCGACTTCGTCACATTAACCACCAGGTCATTGTCTTTCGTATGCTCACCGACGACTTGGCCGGCATAGACCTCATCACCCGGAGCGATAAAGAAACGTCCGCGGGATTGCAGGTTGTTCAATGCATAAGCATAGGCTGTTCCTGTTTCCATCGCGATGATGGAACCGTTCGTACGGCGTTCGATCTCACCTTTCCATGGCTGATATTCGAGGAAACGATGCGCCATGATCGCTTCACCGGCGGATGCGGTCAGGACTGCGTTGTTCAAACCGATGATACCACGAGAAGGAATCGTGAATTCCAGATGCATACGGTCGTTCTTGCTTTCCATCATAGTCATTTCACCCTTACGCTTGGTGACCATGTCGATGATGCGGCTGGAACATTCTTCCGGCAGGTTGACTGTCAACTGTTCAACCGGTTCGCATTTCTCGCCGTCGATTTCCTTGATAATAACCTGCGGCTGGCCTACCTGCAATTCGTAACCCTCACGACGCATGGTTTCGATCAGGACAGACAAGTGGAGCACGCCACGTCCGTACACCAGCCACGAATCGGCAGAATCTGTCGGAACTACGCGCAGAGCAAGGTTCTTGTCCAACTCTTTCATTAAACGGTCGTAGATATGCCGGGATGTCACAAACTTGCCATCCTTCCCGAAAAACGGAGAATTGTTGATCGTAAAGAGCATGGACATCGTCGGTTCGTCGATGGCAATCGTCGGCAGCGGTTCCGGATCGTTGGCATCAGCTATTGTTTCACCGATCTCGAAACCTTCCACGCCGATAATCGCACAAATGTCACCGGACTGGACAACGTCTACTTTCGTGCGTCCCAACCCTTCGAATACGTCGATTTCCTTGATCTTCGATTTCACCATCGAACCGTCGCGTTTGCAAAGCATGATATCCTGGCCTTCGCGCAGCTCGCCACGGTGTACGCGGCCCACGGCGATACGGCCGACATATTTGGAGTAGTCCAATGAAGTGATCAACATCTGGGATGCGCCTTCCAGCACTTGAGGTTCCGGGATATATTGAATGATGGCATCCAACAAAGCGGTAATATCTTCTTTCGGATCTTTCCAGTCTTCCGACATCCAACCTTGCTTGGCTGAACCGTAGATCGTCGGGAAGTCGAGTTGCTCTTCCGTCGCATCAAGACTGAACATCAGATCGAATACCATTTCCTGCACCTCTTCCGGGCGGCAGTTCGGTTTGTCTACCTTGTTAATCACCACAATCGGTTTCAACCCCAACTGGATAGCCTTCTGAAGCACGAAACGAGTCTGTGGCATCGGCCCTTCAAAAGCATCGACCAGTAACAGGCAGCCGTCGGCCATGTTCAATACGCGTTCTACTTCACCTCCGAAGTCGGCGTGACCCGGAGTGTCGATAATGTTGATTTTATAACCTTTATAATTAATAGAGACATTTTTGGCAAGGATCGTAATCCCTCGTTCGCGTTCCAGGTCGTTATTGTCCAGGAACTGATCCGGCTCTGCCTGTCCTTCACGGAAAAGCTTACCGGCTAATAACATTTTATCCACGAGTGTTGTTTTACCGTGGTCTACGTGCGCGATAATCGCGATGTTTCTAATCTTTTGCATTGAAAACTAATTTATTGGCTGCAAAATTACAATAAATTTGCGATATGTATATGACATTGAGGCTTCAAAATCAAAAAAGATACATAAAAAGATTTGTCAATCAAAAATGAATGTCTACCTTTGTCCCCGCTTAGATAACATAGTATTAATTTATTAAAGTACACAAGAATCATGTTTTTAGATTCAGCAAAGAAAAAAGAGATTTTTGAAAAGTATGGCAAATCTGCTACAAACACAGGTTCGGCAGAAAGCCAAATCGCACTGTTCACAGTTCGTATCGCACATTTGACAGAACACTTGAAGGTTAATCACAAAGACCATAGCTCTGAGAGAGCTCTGAAAATGTTGGTAGGTAAACGTCGCCGTTTACTGGATTACCTGATCAAGATAGATATCGAAAGATATCGTACTATCATCAAAGAGCTCGGTATCAGAAAGTAAGAAACAATTTCTTCGCAAGAAGTTACAAAAAGGATGGTCTCTACGGGGATCATCCTTTTTTCTTTTACCAAATACCCCCTGTTTGATAAAAAATTAATGTATTTTTGCGTCGTTCTGCTACAAATTAAAAGATTCAACAAACGATAAACATATAATACTCATGGGAAACAACAAAATCATAGGAGCGAAAATCAAAAGTATCCGTGAATCCAAGCAACTTTCCACCCAGGAAGTCTCCGAACGTTCAGGTCTGAGCATCGGGCAAATAGAACGTATCGAGGGCAACATAGACTTTCCGTCTCTCGCTCCGCTAATCAAGATAGCCCGTGTATTAGGCGTACGTCTGGGTACATTCTTGGACGACCAGGTCGAACTGGGGCCTGTCATCTGCCGCAAGAAAGACAGCAACGATACGAACGGCATCGGTTTCAGCAACAACGACAGTAAGGCACGCAAGCATATGGAATACCATTCCTTGTCACAAGACAAATCCGGCCGCCATATGGAACCGTTCCTGATTGATGTCGCTCCGACTGAAGACGGGGTGGACTTCGTACTCTCCACACATGAAGGGGAAGAATTCATCTATGTGCTGGAAGGTGTCCTTGAAATCAACTACGGCAAGAATACCTATATCCTGGAAGAAGGCGACAGCATCTACTACGATTCCATCGTCGCCCATCACGTACATGCCGCAGCCGATAATACGGCAAAAATTCTCGGAGTCGTCTACACCCCATATTAATATACAGTCCTTATGGAAATACAATTACAAGACCGGACACTCGGTCAGTGGATGGAACATTGGGCCGAAATAACCCCCGACAAGGAATACTTGGTGTATTCCGACCGTGACCTCCGTTTCACCTGGAAAGAATTCAACCAACGTGTAGACCGGATGGCGAAAGGTATGCTTTCAATCGGGATCAAACATGGTACGCACGTCGGTATCTGGGCAACAAATGTGCCGGACTGGCTTACATTCTTGTATGCCGCCGCCAAGATCGGGGCAGTGGCCGTTACTGTCAATACGAACTATAAACAGAGCGAACTGGAATTTCTGGTTGAAAATGCAGATATCCATACGCTATGTATCACCGATGGCGTGTTCGACGGAAGCTATGTCGACATGGTGTATACTATGCTGCCCGAACTAAAGGAATCGCAACGCGGCTACCTGAAAAGCAAACGCTTCCCGGTACTGAAAAACGTAGTTTATATCGGGCAGGAGAAATACAGAGGAATGTATAACACTCCCGAACTGCTGCTTTTAGGTGAAAACGTAAGTGACGAAGCGTTGGTGGAAGCCAAAAAACTGGTGACTCCGCAGGATGTCGTGAATATGCAATATACTTCCGGCACGACCGGCTTTCCGAAAGGAGTCATGCTGACACACTATAACATTGCCAACAACGGGTTGCTAACAGGTGAACACATGAAGTTCACGGCAGATGACAAACTATGCTGCTGTGTGCCTCTGTTCCACTGCTTTGGTGTCGTACTCGCTTCTATGAACGTCCTGACGCATGGATGTACACAGGTTATGGTCGAAAAATTCGATCCGCTGGTTGTCCTTGCCTCCATCCACAAGGAACGATGTACGGCCCTTTACGGTGTGCCGACCATGTTCATCGCCGAACTCAATCACCCGATGTTCAGCATGTTCGACCTGACATCTCTCCGTACCGGTATCATGGCCGGTTCTCTTTGTCCTGTGGAACTGATGAAACAAGTAGAAGAAAAAATGTTTATGTGTGTGACCAGCGTCTACGGATTGACTGAAACATCGCCCGGTATGACGCATTCGCGCATAGATGATCCGGCAGAAGTCCGTTACAATACGGTAGGCCGCGACTACGAGTTTACAGAAGTCCGTGTGATCGATCCGGAAACGGGTGAAGAATGCCCGGTCGGTGTACAAGGTGAAATGTGCAACCGGGGTTACAACACCATGAAAGGTTATTACAATAACCCGGCAGCGACGGCCGAAGTTATCGATAAAAACGGTTTTCTGCACAGCGGTGATTTGGGAGTGAAAGACGAAAACGGCAACTACCGCATCACCGGACGTATCAAGGATATGATCATCCGCGGTGGAGAAAATATCTATCCTCGCGAGTTAGAGGAGTTCCTCTATCATCTGAAAGGCGTGAAAGATGTACAGGTTGCCGCCGTCCCATCCAAAAAATACGGAGAGGAAGTTGGTGCCTTTATCATCCTGCACGAAGGAGTTAGCATGACAGAAGAAATCGTTAAAGATTTCTGCCGCGGAAAAATTGCCCGGCATAAGATTCCTAAATATATATTCTTTGTCGACACCTTCCCCATGACCGGTAGCGGAAAGATCCAAAAGTTCAAACTGAAGGATTTGGGATTGAAGTTATTGGCCGACCAGGGAATCACTCCGGTTTAAAGCTTTTCCGTAACTTCGGTAAATTTTTATTACGATGTATTTCTGAAATTATTATAGCTTATAGAGAGTGTGCGGTCAACCTTTGTTTGTTTAAAAAGAACGTGTATCTTTATCTTCAAATAATTGGAATGTGATGGAATTACGAACAGCAAATGTGACGCGCTATATCATGCCTCTCCGGGAAGGCGGATCGTTGCCGGCATTGGCGGAAGCTGATGACGAGTTTAAATATGTCGTGAAGTTCCGTGGGGCAGGCCACGGGACGAAAGCGCTGATAGCCGAACTTGTTGGCGGTGAAATAGCCCGTGCACTCGGTTTCTGGGTTCCCGAACTGGTCTTTCTGAATTTGGACGAGGCTTTCGGGCGTACCGAGGGTGACGAGGAAATACAGGATCTATTGCAAGGCAGCCGGGGATTGAACCTCGGACTGCATTTTCTGTCGGGAGCTCTTACTTTCGACCCGGCAATGACGAAGGTCGGGGCTGAGTTGGCGTCCCGTATCGTGTGGCTGGATGCATTCCTGACCAATGTTGACCGTACATTCCGGAATACCAATATGCTGATGTGGCATAAGGAACTGTGGCTGATCGATCATGGCGCTTCGCTTTATTTCCATTATTCGTGGGTGAACTGGCAAAAACACGCCGTAAGCCCTTTCGTGCAGGTCAAAGACCACGTGCTGCTGCCCGAAGCATCCGGGTTGGAAGAGGCGGATGCCGAGATGAAACGCCTGCTGACGGAAGAGAAGATACGGGAGATCGTGGCTCTGATTCCCGACGATTGGTTGCATTGGAGCGAAAGAAGGCGGTCCTATTGCCGCCCTGGACATTCCGGAACGGTTCCGCTGGCTGACAGCCGTGCGGAGCGCATCCATCCAGACTTCGCGTCCGCATCCGGGCTTCTCCGACGACTTGGATCAAACGTTGGAGATACTGTTCAAAGAATTGGTTCTGTAACAATATTGTAATTGATAGTAAACAGCGATTTAATACTCCGGTTGTTCCTTTGCGGCAGTTTTAATAGATAAAAACGCAAAAAGAACAAACATGGAGATTAAGAGTAGAGTGACCCGGCTTGCGGGTTTACTATGTGTCGCAAGTGCATTACAGGGATTCCCTGTAATCTATTCCGCCAATCCTGATGGAATCATAAGCGTAGCCCAGCAGGGAACGTATCATCTGACAGGTACGATTGTGGATGGATACGGAGAACCCGTTATCGGAGCCAATGTCATGGAAAAGGGAACGACAAACGGGACAGTGACCGATATCGACGGGAAGTTCTCGCTGGAAGTAGCCCCTGACGCTGTGTTAACCATCTCTTTTATCGGATATATCCCGAAAGAAATCACACTGAAAGGAGAGAAAGAGCTGAAAGTAGTCTTGATGGAAGATACGCAGACGCTGGACGAGGTGGTCGTGGTCGGTTACGGTACGCAGAAGAAAGTGAACCTGACTGGAGCCGTCGAACAGGTGACCAGCGAAGTGTTTGACAATCGTTCCGTCCCCAATGTGACACAGGCCCTGCAAGGTTCGATCCCCAACTTGAACATCCAGTTGACCGACGGCAAGCCGACCCGTTCGGCGAGTTACAATGTCCGCGGTACGACTTCGATCGGGCAGGGGGGTAGCGCACTGGTCCTGATCGACGGTGTGGAAGGTGATCCCTCGATGTTGAACCCGAACGATATCGCCAGCGTGTCTGTCCTGAAAGATGCCGCTTCGGCTGCCATCTATGGAGCACGCGGTACTTTCGGTGTTGTGCTGATCACCACGAAAGAGCCGACCAAAGACAAGACTTCCATCACCTATTCCGGAAACTTCGCCATGCAGAAGCCGGTGACGGTTCCCGACTTCGTGACCGACGGATATGAATATGCCAGCCACTTCTATGAAGCCTATCATGCGTGGAACAACTATTCTGCTGACCCTAAGAATATAAACAAGACGCAAGAATTCTCCCTCGGCTGGCTGGAAGACTTCAAAAACCGGAAGGAACAGGGTATAACTGACGAGGTGACAGTCGATGCTACCGGCAAATATGTCTACTACGGCAACGAAGACTATTACGACGCTTTGTATAAGAAAACGACTTTTGCGCAGGACCATAACTTGTCGGTGACCGGTAACAACGGGAAACTGAACTACTACGTTTCCGGGCGTTTCTATGGCTACGACGGTCTGTTCCGCTATAATACCGACAATTATAAGATGATGAACCTGCGTGCGAAAGGTTCCGTACAGGTGTTCGACTGGCTGAAGATCGAGAACAACATGGATTTCTCCAACATGGATTACCATAACCCGATCAATGTCGGCGAAGGCGGTTCCATCTGGCGTAACATTTCCGATGAAGGCCATCCGAGTTCGCCCATCTTCAATCCCGACGGTAGTCTGACTTTCTCGGCTGCTTATTCGGTCGGTGACTTTATCTATGGCAAGAACGGCATTGATACCAATAACAAGGTGTTGAAGAATACGACCGGCTTTACGGCTTCTTTCCTGGAGAACAAACTGCACGTACGGGGCGACTTCACGTTCCGCAACACAGACGAGGGGCAGACGCAACGCCGCGTGCCGGTTCCCTATAGCACTCATGAAGGGCAGACAGTCGAACTGAGCACCAAGTACAACGACTTGAAGGAAAGTAATATGCGAACCGAATATATCGCGACCAACCTGTATGCCGACTACGAGAATACATTCGGTGATGCGCATTATTTCAAAGGTATGGTCGGTTACAACTATGAACAGTCTACTTATAAAAGCACATATGTGCAACGTAACGGTTTGCTGCTCGACGATTCGGAAAACATTAACTTGGCGTTGGGAGATGCTATCACTACATCGGGCGGTTATAACCGATGGCGTGTGGCAGGCGGCTTTTTCCGTCTGAACTATACATTCAAGGATCGCTACCTGTTGGAGGTGAATGGACGCTATGACGGCTCTTCCAAATTCCCGACCGACCAGCAATGGGCGTTCTTCCCTTCTGTCTCCGGTGGATGGCGCGTGTCGGAAGAGGCGTTTTGGAAGGTGAATCCGGATCTGTTTTCCAATCTGAAAATACGTGCTTCATACGGTTCGTTAGGAAATGGTAATGTTTCTCCTTACAGCTTCCTCGAACTGTTGAACATCAACACTTCCGGACGTGTCTTGAACGGTTTGAAGAACAAGTACACGAGCGCTCCTGCCGTCATGCCCGACGGACTGACCTGGGAAACGGCTACGACAACCGATGTCGGGTTGGATTTCGGTATGCTGAACAACCGCCTGCAATTCAACGGTGACTATTACATCCGTAAGACAACGGATATGTATACGGTCGGTAAAACACTTCCCGACGTGTTCGGTGCCTCTTCTCCCAAAGGTAACTATGCCGACATGACGACCAAAGGATGGGAAATCACACTGACCTGGCGCGACCAGTTCACATTGGCGGAGAAACCGTTCAACTACGAGATCCGCGGTACGCTGTCCGACTATATTTCGACCATCGACCGCTATAACAACCAGACGGGTAATCTGGACGACTACTATGCCGGCAAGCGTGTAGGTGAAATCTGGGGATATGTGACCGAGGGGTTGTTCAAGGACCAGGCCGATATCGACAACCATGCCGACCAGACACTGATCCAGTCCTCTTCCAAGCGCATCACCTATCCGGGAGACGTGAAGATCAAGGACCTGAACGGCGACCATGTGATCGACTACGGTAATAACACAGTGGATGACCACGGCGACAAGACCGTGATCGGAAATGCATTGCCCCGCTATGCGTACAGCATCAACCTTTCCGGTGACTGGAACAACTTCTTCCTTTCCGCCTTCTTCCAGGGTGTGGGAAAACAGGATTGGTATCCCAGTTCGGAATGTATTTTCTGGGGGCAGTATAACCGCCCGTACAACAACATGCCTACCTGGCATCAGGGCAACTACTGGACAGAAGACAATACGGATGCTTATCTGCCCCGTTATGCCGGTTACAATGCATCCCTGAAGTCTACGCCGCAGACCCGCTACTTGCAGAATGTCGCTTATATCCGCCTGAAGAACCTGCAATTCGGCTACACCCTGCCACAGCCGATCGTTTCGAAGGCCAAGCTGCAGAACGTTCGGGTTTATATCTCTGCCGAGAACCTCTGGTGTTGGTCTCCGCTCTACAAGCATACGCATGACCTCGATGTGACGAATATCTACGGATCCGATCCCGACCTGACGAGTGCCGATATGTCTTCCGGGCTGAACGGGAATCGTGGTAGCGGTGACGGAAACAGCTATCCGCAGATGAAGAGTGTGAGTTTAGGTTTATCAGTAACATTTTAATTAAAGAACTATCAACGACATGAAACGGATTATATATTCTTTTGTATCTGCCTGTTTACTTCTTTCGTCCTGTTCGATGGATGAGATACCGCAGGCTTCGGTGGACAAAGACACGGTCTTCAGGACGGAGAAAGGGTTGGAAACATATTCCTATTCATTCTATAATATGCTTCCTTCCGTCAGCGACGGTTTCAAGCAGGATGCCATGTGCGACTATGGTGCGGTGACCAGCTTCGACAATTTTATCCGCGAAGGAGCTTATTCGGCCGAGTTGAGCAGCGGGTGGTCGTGGAGCGATCTGCGCAACATCAACTACTTTATCGAGAACTGCACGAATGAGGCGGTCGATGAGTCTGTCCGTAACAACTATATCGGGCTGGCCCGCTTTTTTCGCGCTTACTTCTATTACGGGATGGTGGTACGTTTTGGCGATGTACCCTGGATAGACCGCACGTTAGGCGTGGACGACGAGTTGCTGTATGCCGGCCGCGATTCCCGTACGACGGTGATGGACCATGTGCTGGAAGACTTGGATTTCGCTTGTGAGAATATCTCGCGGACGAAAGACGAAACCGGTTCTCTGGTAACGAAATGGGTGGCTTATGCGTTGAAATCCCGTATCTGCCTTTTCGAAGCTTCTTTCCGCAAGTATCATACGGAGTTGGGGTTGACCGACTCGGCCGACGAATGGTATCGGGAGGCTGCCCGTGCAGCCGAAACGGTTATGAAGGAAAGCGGGCACTCCATTTATACGGGTGAAGGTACGGATGCTTCTTTCCGTTCACTGTTCATCAGTGACAAACCGGTAACCAGTGAAGTGATGCTGGCAAGTTGTGCCGATGCCGGGCTGGCCGTGTTGGGAGAAGCTAACTGGTGGTGGACTTCGGGCACGTACGGGGCGCGTTTCAGTATGATCCGTACGTTCGTCAATACTTTCTTGAATACGGACGGAACACCGTTCACGGACCGTGCCGGTTATGAGACGATGGAGTTCTACGACGAATGCCGGGACCGCGATGCACGCCTTGCCCAGACGATCCGCACACCGGGGTATAAACGTGACGGAGCGCCTGCCGCCCCTAACTTCAACGGTTATTCCTATACGGGCTATCAACCGATCAAATATACGTTGGATGATACCAAATACGATGCCGGTGCTTTGAACACGAATGCGATCCCGTTGTTCCGCTATGCCGAAGTCCTGCTGAACTATGCCGAGGCAAAAGCCGAGTTGGGGACATTGACGGATGCGGATTGGGCGAATACGGTCGGTGTGCTGCGTGCACGTGCCGGTATCACCGGTGGTCTTTCTGCCAAGCCGACCAAGGTTGACGTTTATTTCCAGCAGAACTATTTCCCGAATATCTCCGATCCGGTCATCCTCGAAGTGCGCCGTGAACGTTCCATCGAACTGGCTCTGGAGGGTTTCCGCTTCACCGATCTGAAACGTTGGAAACGTGGTGAGCTGATGACGATGCGTTGGACCGGCATCTATGTTCCCGCTTTGAATGTCCAAATGGACCTCGACAAGGACGGTACGCCGGACGTGATCTTCTATAAAGGAGAGAAACCGACCGGACTGCCCGCTTCCTGTACGCCTGTTTCGGTAGGAGAAGGCACGCAGCAGGGATTGACCGGATCGGATTCGGGCAACCTGACCTGGTCGGACGATGATCCGCGCATCTGGTATGACGATGGTCGCCAGTATTACTATCCGATCCCTCAGTCGGCAATCATCAAGAATGGAAACCTGAAACAGAATCCGGGTTGGTAAATGTGTAATCGATAAATGATAAGGATATGAAAAAGACAATAAGTGTATTTGCTTCGGTCCTTCTGCTGGCAGCTTTGCTCCAGTCATGGGCCATGAAAGAATCCCGCCCGGCCACTGGCGGAAAGAGCGAACTGAACGTGGCGACTTTCAACCTCCGTATGGACACGGAGAAGGATGGCGTGAATGCCTGGCCGAACCGTAAGGAGATGGTGAAAGGACTGATCCGCTTCCACGATTTCGATATCTTCGGGACACAGGAAGGGTTCAAGCATATGTTGGACGGGATTGCCGAGCTGGATGGGTATGCCTATATCGGTGCCGGGCGCGATGACGGCGAGGATGCGGGCGAACACTCCGCCATCTTCTATAAGACAGGTCGTTTCGACTTACTGGACAAGGGTAATTTCTGGTTTTCCGAAACACCGGATGTCCCGGGCAAGGGTTGGGATGTTACTTGCTGTAACCGTATCTGCTCCTGGGGTAAGTTTCGCGATAAGGAGAGTGGCAAAGTGTTCTATTTCTTCAATTCCCATTACGACCATCAGGGAAAAGTGGCACGTCGGGAATCCTCCAAGTTGCTGATTGCCCGTATCAAGCAGATTGCCGGGACGGATGCGACGGTCTTTGCGACGGGAGACTTCAATGCCGTCCCGACTGACGAACCGATGGTGACGCTGGCATCCGACGGCCTGCTGTTGGACTCGTATGACCTGAGCGAGCAGCCTCGCTATGGTACGGAAGGAACTTATAACAGTTTCAAGACGGATTCCGAGATGAAGAACCGTATCGATTATATCTGGGTGACGAAGGGCACGGAAGTGAAGAAGTATGCTGTTCTCAACGATATGCAGTACGGTCGTTTCCCGTCGGATCATTTTCCTGTGATGATACAAGCCGCGTTTTAAAGTTTACTTGAATGACAGGTACGGTGTGAGCCGTTTCTTGTCCGTATCTGTAAACTCTTCTATCTGTTGCAGGTTCTCCCACCCGGAGAGCCTGCTTTTTTGTTTCCGGAGCTGTTCGATTGCTTTCGCCTGCCGGTAGTCAAGATAAGGATGCTTGCGGAGGGCAGTGGCGGGCAAGATGTTGACCTCTAACCGGCGTATCCGGAGCGTGTCGGCAATAAACCAGGGGGCGAGGGCTTCGTAGCGCTCTTCGTCGATCCCATACACTTCCGCCAACTGGCTGACATCGTAAAAACCGCCTAATAACTCCCTGTATTTCACGATCCGTAGGGCGAAAGCGCTGCCGATGCCGGGCACTTTTTTCAGGATCGTGGTGTCGGCGGTGTTGAGTTCGACGAGGGTCCCCGGCGTGTATTTTTCCGTCCGGGTGTAAGGAGTATATCTTTTCCGTTTTTTGCTTGTAGGGTAGGAGTTGTTACCTGCAGGAGTAGAGCTTTTCTTTTTAAGGGTATTCTTCGTTTTATTCGGATGTGGTTCGGATTCTTTCCCGACGGACTCTGTTTGCTGTCCGGACGTATCTTTCCCGATGATGATCTGCCTTTCGCCCGATGCTTGCCGGTTTTCCGTCTGCGCTTCGATGAGCATCCGTTTCTTGTCCGTCTGAAGCAATAAGATCCAAGAAACAGTGATGAGGCAAAGGAGTAAAGTCAGTGCCCTCCGTTCGCCTTTGGAGAAGTAGAGAAGGTCGCGCCAGTCCATTTTAAAATAGTTTTTTCAGTAGGTCAAGTAGTCCGAGTTCATCCAGAAATACGATGCCGATAGCGATCGGGGAGACGTATTTCATGAAGAAGACATAAATGGAGAAGAGGCGGAACTTGATCGTTCCTTCGTTGGTCAATTCGGCTTTCAGAATCTTCTTGTCGACACGTGTCCCGACGAAAATACAGGTCATCATCCCCCCTAACGGCAGCATGATCTTGGCCGTCAAGTAATCCAACGCATCGAAAAAGACCAATCCGCCTATCGTGAATTCTTTCAATACCCCGAACGAGAGTGAACTGAGAATGCCTAAGAATAGAACACCGGCAGAGACAAACCAAGCTGCTTTCTTGCGTGTCATATGGAATTCTTCATGGATATAAGCGGTCACCACCTCATGCAAGGAAATGGTGGAGGTCAGTGCCGCCATCGCCAGCAGGATATAGAAGATAAGCGACCACAAGCTGCTGAACGGTAATTGTTCGAATACGTTCGGCAAGGTGATGAATACCAGTTGGGCGCCAGCCGACGGTGCGATTCCGAAACTGAAGACAGCCGGGAAGATCATGATCCCTGCCAGGATCGCCACAAAAGTATTGATGATCGTCACCTGCCAGGCCGTTGCCAACATATTGGTGTCTTTCCCGAAATAAGAAGAGTAGGTGATAAGGCATCCCATGCCGAGGCTCAGCGAAAAGAACGCTTGTCCGACGGCACTCAGCACGACAGATGAAGTCAGCTTGCTGAAATCCGGTTTGAACAGATACACCAGTCCCGCATCCGCATTCGGTAGCGTGACGGAGCGTATGCACATCACGACCAGGATCAAGAACAGGAGCGGCATCATGATCTTGGAAGCCCGTTCGATTCCTTTCTCCACACCTGAAGCAATCACGAAATGCGTCAGCCCGATAAACACCGCCGTCCAGAAGATCGGTCGGAGCGCATGGGAAGAGAAGTCGGCGAAGTCGGCGGTAAAATCCACTCCCGGTGTATTGTAGAGGCTGCCGTTCACCGTCTGCCAGACATATTCGAGTGTCCAGCCCGAAACGACCGCGTAAAAGCCCAAGATCAGGAAAGCGGCCAGGATGCCGTTGTATCCGATCCAGCACCATTTCGTTCTGGGGGCCATCTTCTTGAACGAACCGACCGTGTTGCTGCGGGAATGCCGGCCGATGAAGAATTCGGTCACCATCACCGGAACACCTAAGAATATCATGAAAAGAATATAAATAAGCAGGAATGCGGCGCCGCCGTTTGTCCCTAACATATAGGGGAAACGCCAGATACTTCCCAGTCCGACGGCGCACCCGACGGTAGCCAAGATAACTCCGATTTTGCTCCCGAATGTGACTCTGTTGTCTGCCATGTTTGAATTAAAAATTAAGAATTAGAAATAATTGCCTCAATTGTCGATTGAACCGTCCCGTCCTTGATATGGATCACGCGGTCCGTATCGGTCGCCAATTGCTCGTCGTGCGTGACGATCACGAATGTCTGGTGCATCTGGTCGCGCAGGTCGAAGAAAAGCTTGTGCAGCTCTTCCTTGTTCTTGGTGTCCAGGCTTCCCGACGGCTCGTCTGCGAGGATTACGGACGGGTTGTTGATGAGGGCACGGGCAACGGCTACGCGCTGTTTTTCTCCGCCCGACAGTTCGTTCGGTTTGTGGGACATCCGGTCGGCCAGATTCATGAAATCGAGAATCTCTTTCGCTCTTTTCTCTGCCGCAGCCGGCTTTTCACGGGCGATCAGGGCCGGGATCATCACGTTCTCCAAGGCCGTGAACTCCGGAAGAAGCTGATGGAACTGAAAAACGAAGCCAATGTTCCGGTTGCGGAAAGCGGCCAGTTTTTCTTCCGAAAGGCGGACGGTTTCGGTTCCGTTTATATACAGTTTGCCACTGTCCGGCGCATCGAGTGTCCCGATGATCTGGAGCAAGGTCGTTTTTCCTGCCCCGCTCGGACCGACAATCGCTACGATCTCGCCCTCGCCTATCGTCAGGTCGATCCCTTTCAATACTTGCAAGGAGCCGAAGCTTTTGGTTATTCCTTCTGTTTGTATCATATCAGTTGAAAGTTGAAAGTTGAAAGTTGAAAGTTGTATAAGGAAAAGAATAACTTCTCATTTTCAACTTTCAACTTTCAACTGGTTAATAACATATGAGGCCAAGTAGCATCCGAATATGGCAGGCATATAAGATACCGTGCCGGTTGTGGTACGTTTGCATTGCTCGCCCTCTACCTCTACGATGGCATTCGGATTGGCGATCTCCGTGGAGAAGACAACCGGAATACCTCTGTTTACCCCCAACCCGTGCAACCGCTTGCGTACGGCTCTTGCCAGACCACAGTTGCAGGTCTTCGAGATATCTGCTATTCTGACCAGTGACGGGTCCATCTTGGCACCGGCGCCCATTGAGGAAACAACGGGGATATTTTTCTTATAAGCGTGATACAAAAGAAATACTTTCGGGCTGAGGGAATCGATCGCATCGACAACAAAATCGTATCGGGTCGCCGAAAGTACCTCTTCCGTCCGTCCGTCGCGCAAGAATTCGTTCAGGACGTTTAGTTTCAGACGGGGGTTGATATCAGCCAAGCGACGGGCTACAACTTCGGCTTTCGGCATTCCCAACGTCGAATGTAATGCCGGCAGCTGGCGGTTGATATTGCTTTCATTCACCGTATCGGCGTCGACGATCGTCATCTGGCCGATTCCGGCCCGGCATATCTGTTCGGCAGCATAAGCACCCACACCTCCTAATCCTACAACCAACACATGGCTATGTGCCAGCCGCTCTATCCGGTCGGCGCCTAACAAAAGTTCCGTCCGTGTGTTCCAATTATAACTCATTATAATGATTTTAGGTGCAAAAGTAATAAATCAATCAGAAACGCTCGTTTTTTTATATATCTTTGTCACATTTTAATTCAAATACCTATGAAGATACAACTTTATTGGCTGCTTTCGGCCGCTTTATTGTTATTGCCTGGAAAGGCAGACGCCGCAAACAACAAGAAACCGTTTGTCATCCCTGAATTGCAGGAATGGAAAGGAAATCAGGGGATGTTCACTCCTACGGCAACATCCCGGATCGTGTATACTGGAAAAGACTCGTCCGTAGCCCGTGTCGCCAATCAGTTTGCCGATGACTATGCATTGATGTTCGGCCGTCGGATGATGGTCGTACAAGGCCGTGCGGCCGCCGGCGATTTCGTTTTGTCACTCTCGTCCGACAGCCGGTTGGGAGAGGAGGGCTACACGCTGAAGATCTCCGACCGTGTCACCGTCACCGCTCCTAAAAGCAAAGGGTTGTATTGGGCCACCCGCACGTTGTTGCAGTTGACCGAACAACAGAGTGACCAAGCTTTGCCGAAGGGGACGGCCCGCGATTATCCCGACTATGCGATCCGTGGCTTTATGATGGACTGCGGGCGTAAGTTTATCCCGATGAGCATGTTGCGTGATTATGTGAAGATGATGGCTTACTACAAGATGAATACATTCCAGATCCACCTGAACGATAATGCCTTTAAGCAGTATTACAATCACGACTGGAACAAGACCTATTCGGCTTTCCGCCTCGAATGCGAAACTTTCCCCGGACTGACTGCCCGTGACGGCTATTATACGAAAAAGGAGTTTATCGCCCTTCAGCAACTTGCCGACAGCCTGGGTGTCGAGATCATCCCCGAAATAGATGTCCCGGCCCATTCGCTTGCGCTTACACAATACAAGCCGGAGATCGGCAGCGAAGAGTATGGCATGGACCATCTCGACCTGTTCAAGCCTGAAACCTATGAATTCGTGGACGCTCTTTTCCGTGAATACCTGGAAGGGCGCAATCCTGTCTTTGCCGGCAAACGTGTCCATATCGGTACGGACGAATATTCCAATAAGAAACAAGATGTGGTGGAAAAATTCCGTGCTTTCACCGATCATTATATCCGTTTTGTGGAAGGCTTCGGCAAGCAGGCCTGTGTTTGGGGAGCATTGACGCATGCGAAGGGCGAAACTCCTGTCAAGTCAAAAAACGTGCTGATGAGTGCCTGGTATAACGGCTATGCCGATCCTAAAGAGATGATCAAGCAAGGTTATGACCTGATCAGTATCCCCGACGGTTACCTGTATATTGTTCCTGCAGCAGGCTATTATTATGATTACCTGAATACGGAAATGCTTTATAAGGAGTGGACACCCGCCCACATCGGAAAAGAGGTGTTTCCCGAAAAGCATAAGCAGATCAAAGGCGGTATGTTTGCTGTTTGGAACGACCATGCGGGCAACGGCATCAGTACGAAAGATATTCACTATCGTGTGTTCCCTGCCATGCAGACGTTAGCCGTCAAAATGTGGACAGGGAAGGATTGCGCCGTTCCGTATGAAGAATTCAACAGTGCGCGGATGGCGATCAGTGAAGCGCCGGGCGTAAACGTGGCCGGACGTATCGGTACGAAGCCGCGTGCCGTCTATAACCTCGAAACCTTAAAGCCGGGAATGGAAACGGGTTTGAAAGAGATCGGCTATCATTATACCGTTTCTTTCGATATCAAGGCGGAAGCGGAGGAAAAAGGAACCGAATTATTCCGTTCGCCTGACGCTGTCTTTTATTTGTCTGATCCTGCTTCCGGTAAACTGGGTTTTGTCCGGGACGGTTATCTGAATACCTTCAACTACCAGTTTTATCCCGAAGAGACTGCGTTGGTAACCATCACCGGAGATGAAAAATCCACGCGACTTTACATCGATGGTAAACTGAAAGAAGATTTGGATATCCAGAAACGCTATTTCAATAGCGGGAAAGACTCAATGCGATATGTCCGCACATTGGTCTTCCCATTGGAAAAAGCAGGGGATTTCAAGAGCTCAATCCGTAATGTGGAAGTACTGAACTATTGTAAGCCTGAAATGTAAACTTTACTTATTGTATAATATTGTTTCTTTAACAAAGAAACGCATCTTTTGTCAATTGTATTAAATCCAGGCTTTTCGCCTTAAAAAAAGGTCTTCTTGCCGTGAGGTGCACTGTTTTTTCCCACGAAGACGGTCTTCATTACCTTGACGACCGTCTTCATACATGATGGTCTCGGCATCTCACGGCAACGACGACCGTCTTCATCTCAACGACGACCGTCTTCATGGCCATAAAGGCCTGAATCCCTTTTCAAATATCCAAAGCCGCCACCAATCTTTTTTGTTACAGACAAATCTCAGGAGGTTAAGCTTTTTCAAAATGCAAGCGTTTATCCCTTTTCTATCTCTCTCAAAACAATATATTTTCATTTCCTGCCGGTCTCATATATCCGTTTATCGGCAAAACAGAAAAAACAACATCAAAATATCAAACTGAAATACTCTAATATTTTGATCAAAAGAGAAAAAACAGGAAATAGGGGTTATTGTTCAGAATTTATTACATCAAACCACTATTTGATTTATTATATTCCTAATTCCTTTTTTAGCCACACTTTCATTACCGGATCGGGAATGACAACTTGTCGTTTCTCGATCTCTATAAGTTCCTTTTTGACTAATGCTCTTTTCACATATGGAATATTATTATTACTAATAAAGTTATTATAGCCACATACTTTCTTTAACCTGTATGATTATTATAACCTGAAAAGAGGAACAGATGCGAGGGAACGAAACTACAGTTTGACAATATCCCCTCCCGAAATGGAGATATTGAGCAAACGTGTGATTATTAGTGATATATCAAAAACGAAGTTTCTTAAAAAATATTACCCTTGCGTGTAATTTGAATAATATGGGGTATAAAACTGAATTAGATGCGGTAGTAGTTTCGATTTGAACCAATCGATTTTTCATTGATTTTTACAATAAGGGGAATATATCCTGTGTATGTTTAAGTGAAAAATGCTTTTTTGGAATTATGTTGATTTTAGGAATGAATTTTTTTTATAGATTTGCATCTGTTGTTATGCTGGTATTATGTTGTTGCGGTATGTGGGGGTATAGGTGGCGTTTGTTACAAAAATTTGAAGGATGGACACGATTTGTGTAAAAACGTTGTTTATTCAAGTGGGGTTGTCGGATAATAGTTGGTAAGTCGTTTTTGTTTATCCATCTATAGCTGGGAGTATTGAAATTTTTTTGTTATTCTTAATAATTTATCTTATGAAAAAAGTCATTAGTGTCCCATTAAAATTCTAATAAAGCCTTGTATGATGCAGAAATACAAGAAATTACAGTGGAATTTCGGGAAAACGGATTTGAAATTGCAAACTCATTATGAGTATTCTGTAAGAATCATAACTTTCTCATTTTCAATGGTATTTTTTCTCGTAAAGCAGAGTTTTAACCTCACCCGATTTTAACGGGACACTAATGATATCGATCATAAAAAGCGGAAGCAATTGTTTTACCTTTTTTAGACAGGGAAGAGCCTTTTTATAGTGAATTCGGAGGTGTTGTTAGTCAATTTCCGAGAAATGTATTGATTAATGCAGAAGATGCAACAATACCTCCCTGCTTATACCATCCTGAAGATTTTTATTTTCAAGAGATTGATTTAGAACAACAACGTTCGATCGTTTCACCTCGTACTGCTGTTTTTATGCCAAATAATAATTGTACAACAGATTGTGTGTATTGTTATGCAGACCGATCATCAGGATATAAACAGATGGCGTTTGAACAAGTTAGTGCAATTATCCGGCAATGCAAAGACTTGAATATGGTAAGTTTCAGTTTGACGGGTGGTGATATTTTCCGATACCCGTATTGGAAGGATTATTGACTGCTATTGTGGAAAATGGCTTTAGCATTGGTCTGATTTCAACCAAAACACCGCTAAGTTTGGATGATGTGTTTCGGTTGAAGAAGCTGTTGGCGCATTATGCGGGGGAACCGTAGCGGTTAATGCTTTTTAATGATTTGTGGAATCATATTGATCAAAAATAAATTTTGGAATTTTCCGTATATCGGTTCAATCGAAAGGGGGTGGCAATGGAAGATTGGAACCCTCTTTTCTTTTATGCAAAAAAGATGCGGTAGATATATTCTGCGAGAGTAGTTTGAAAAAATAAAAACTTGTATGTTTGTAGGGACTAAAAAAGCAGAAATACGAAATGAAGACATTAGTGCATACCGACAAAGAATTGATTGAAGCTACCATTCGGAAGTGTGATATTTGTTATGTGGGGCTGGCCGATACGGATGGGACTCCTTATGTGTTGCCGATGAACTTTGGCTATCGCGATGGTGTTATATACCTGCATTCGGCACAGGAAGGACGGAGTATCTCCATTTTGGAACGGAATCCGCGCGTCTGCATCACGTTCAGTACGGATCATGCTCTTGTGTTCCAGCATCCGGAGGTCGCTTGTAGTTACCGGATGCGTGCCAAGAGTGTGATATGCTGGGGTAAGGTTCGCTTTGAAGAAGATTTTGACAAAAAGAAGGAAGCTCTGGATATCATTATGGAACAGTATTCGGATAAAAATTTCCGCTATTCCGATCCGGCTGTGAAGAATGTTAAAATATGGGTAGTGGGAATGGAAGAAGTGGCCTGCAAGGAATTCGGGGCACCGCATAAGAAATTGACAATTAACAATTGACAATTGACAATTTCTTTTTACTTTTGTTGCCAAATATGATATTGCTGAATAATGGGATTGCAAAAGCATAGCAAGATCTTAAATGATACGGTTGAGATGCTCTCGGACGAGGAATCTTACCAGCAACTGTTTCATGCTTACCGCGATGAGGAGGCACTACCCTCGGGTGAAGTGCTGAAAGAGATCATAGACTTGTGCCGGGCAATCCTTTTCCCCGGTTATTACGGGAATGCACGGATCAGCAAACAGACAATCCGTTTCCATACCGGCGTAAATGTTGGAACATTGCATACGCTACTTTCCAAGCAGATTTATGCAGGGCTTTGTTTTGCTGATACTACCTGTGTCTCCTGTCCCGAAGAAAAAATCCTTGCCGAGGCAGAGAAACTGTCGGAAGCTTTTATCCGGACGCTCCCTGAAATGCGCAGCTTGTTGGCGACGGATGCCGAAGCTGCTTTCAACGGTGATCCCGCTGCGCAGAACATCAACGAAGTTATTTTTTGCTATCCCGGTTTCCGGGCTGTCTGCAACTATCGCATTGCGCACCAGCTATATCGGTTGGGTGTCCCCTTTATTCCTCGCATGATTACAGAAATGGCTCATTCGGAGACAGGTATAGATATTCATCCGGGTGCGGAGATCGGCCATTATTTCTCGATCGACCATGGGACGGGAACCGTTATCGGTGAGACCAGTGTGATCGGGAACCATGTCCGTATCTTCCAGGGAGTCAGTCTGGCAGGAGAGAAACTGCCGCCCGATGAAAACGGAAATGCGATACGCGGTGTGCCGCGCCATCCTGTATTGGGCAACCATGTGACGGTCTATTCCAATGCCACGTTGCTGGGAAGGATCCATATCGGTGAAGGGGCCACGATCTGCGGCAACGTCTGGATCACGGAGGATGTTCCGGCAGGAGCGACCGTCAGTCAATTGACAATTGATAATTGACAATTGGCAGTTAAAAAGAGAGAGAGAATAATAATAAAACATTATAGTATTAATAAGCAGTGAGACAAACAAGAACAATATTTAATTGTCAATTATCAATTATCGATTGTCAATTGTTTTGTCCATTGTCAATTGTCAATTGAAATGAGCGAGACATTTGAAATGGTGGCCAAGACCCTTTACGGGTTGGAAGAAATACTGGCCGGCGAGTTATTATCTTTAGGCGCCAACGATATACAGATTGGCCGCCGGATGGTTTCCTTTACCGGAGATAAGGAAGTGCTTTACAAAGCCAACTTCTGTTGCCGTACGGCATTGCGTATCTTGAAGCCTATCTATCACTTTAAAGCCAAAGACGCTGATACTGTCTACAAAGAGGTTAAGAAGGTGAAATGGGAAAACTATATGTCCTTGGACAAGACATTTGCCATCGACTCTGTAATCTACTCTGAAGATTTCAATCACTCCAAGTTTGTTGCTTATCGTACGAAAGATGCGATCGTGGATTATTTCATGGAGAAGGAACAGAAACGCCCTTCTGTCCGTGTAAACAATCCGGATCTGTATATCAATATTCATATTTCACACAACGACTGTACGCTCTCTATCGACAGTTCAGGCGAGAGCTTGCATAAACGCGGTTACCGCGTGGACCAGACGGAGGCTCCGTTGAATGAAGTGCTGGCTGCCGGTATGATCTTGAAAACAGGCTGGAAAGGCGAATCGAATTTCGTCGATCCGATGTGTGGTTCCGGTACACTGCTGATCGAAGCGGCAATGATTGCTTTGAATATTGCGCCGGGCGTACATCGGAAGGAGTTTGCTTTCGAGAAATGGATCGACTTCGACCAGGAACTGTTCGATCGCATCTATAACGATGAGAGCCAGGAACGTGAGTTTACTTTCAAATGTTATGGTGCGGATATCAATCCGACGGCGATCGAGATTGCCGAGAAGAATATCCGCAGTGCCGGCCTGATGAAATATATCGAACTCAAGACTCAGCCGTTCCAGCAATGCACGGAGGCTCCGCAGCCGGGTATCATGGTGACCAATCCTCCTTATGGAGAACGCATTTCCAGCCGCGACCTGTTAGGACTGTACAACATGATCGGCGAACGTATTAAACATGTGTTTACCGGCTATAAGGTTTGGATTCTGAGTTATAAAGATGAATGTTTTGACAAGATCGGTCTGAAACCGAGTGAAAAGATGAAACTTATGAACGGATCGCTGGAATGCGAATACCGTTGCTATGACATATTCGAAGGAAAGAACAAAGACTACAAGAAAGCGTTGAACGAAGAAGGCGAAGCACATCCTTCCCGTCCGGAAAGACCTTCGTTCGAACGCAGGCCGGACCGCCCGTCGCGTCTGAATTTCCGTACCGACCGCTTGGATCGTCCCGACCGTCGTTTTGCCGCCGCACATGCTGAAGACGACAGTGAACGGGCTCCCTTTATCCCCGGCAAACGCTATTTCGGCGATGACCGCGCGGATGGACGTCCGGTTCGTAAGGATTTTGCCGGCAAACGTCCAGTCAAGAGGCACTTTAAGGATGATGAGGAGTTTGGCGGTAAGAAAAAGTTCGGAGAAAAGAAGTTCGGTGATCGTTCGTTTAAGAAACCATTTAAAAGGAGAGGGAAGGATGACTTTGAGGCTTAATGTTTTAGGTATATTCTGTGCTTTGGCATTTATAAATCCGTTGTCGATGATGGGACAAGACAGACAGTTCACTTTGCATGACCTGATCCCCGGGGGAAAGACGCAAAGTCATTTTGTGCCCCGCAATTTGAAGCAGTTGCAATGGTGTGGGGATACATATCTGTATGTCAAAGGGGACAGTATGATGAGTGGAGAATCGACAAAGACAGTGAAACTCGCCTTTACCCGCCGGCAGTTGAATGAAGCGCTTACGGCGGCCGGTGCGCAAACGGTTGGCAGCATGCCCTTCTTCTCCGTCCCTTACAAAGATCAGCCGGTACTGGCTTTTAATGCCAAGCAGCATCGGTTCCATTACAATTTTGCGGAAAACAGGATTGTAAACACGTATGACCTGAACGGCTCGTGGGAGAACTTCGACTTTTGTCCGGCCAACGGTTATTTGGCTTTTACGGAGGGTGACAACCTGAAAATCCTTTCGCCGGATAACGCTGTCAGCCTCGTGACGGACGAAACGGCCAAAGGAATTGTCTGCGGAAAGTCTGTTCATCAGAACGAGTTCGGTATCCATAAAGGGACTTTCTGGTCTCCGAACGGTTCGGCACTGGCTTTCTACCGGATGGATGAAAGCATGGTGACGGATTATCCGTTTGTCGATATTACCGCCCGCTGCGCGAAAGCCGAACCGCACAAATACCCGATGGCCGGGATGAAAAGCCATGAGGTGACAGTCGGAGTCTACAACTTGGCGACCGGAAAAACAGTCTGGTTGAAAACCGGATTGCCGAAGGAAAAGTATCTGACGAATATTGCTTGGAGTCCGGATGAGAAAAGCCTTTATATTGCAGAGTTGAACCGGGATCAGAACGAGATGCATCTGGTACGCTATTCTGCCTTGACGGGTGAGAAAGAGACAGATCTGTTTACCGAAAAGGACGAACATTATGTAGAGCCGCAACATCCGGTGCTTTTCCTGCCGAACAATCCGGACCAGTTTATCTGGCAGAGCCGGCGCGATGGTTATAATCATTTGTATTTGTATAATACGAAAGGAGAGTTGCTGAAGCAGTTGACGAAAGGTGAGTGGGAAGTCTTGAATGTCCTCGGTTTCGATGCCAAAGGAAAGGCGTTGTTCTTCTCTTCCACAAAACCGTCGGTGCTTAGCTCGTTCAGCTATGGTGATGCGCTGTATGTCGGAACGTCTCGTTTGGACCTGAAAAAGGGAACCTCTTACGAATTGGCTTTGGGAGGTTTGCAGGGAGTGCATGCTATGCAACTGAGCGCTTCCGGCAAATATCTGATCGATAGCTATTCCGCTCCTGATGTTCCACGTAAGATTTCGATTATCGACGGACAGAAAGGGGAAACCTTGCAGACGTTGCTGACGGCGAAAGATCCGTACGAAGGATATGCGATGCCGGAAATCGTTACCGGAAAGATCAAGGCGGCAGACGGTGTCACTAATTTGAATTTCCGTCTGGTAAAGCCGGTCAGTCTGGATGAAACGAAGAAATATCCGACGATCGTCTACGTGTATGGCGGCCCACACGCCCAATTGGTGACAGGCGGATGGAAAAACGGTGTCGGCGGTTGGGATATCTATATGGCTCAACGCGGATATGTGGTCTTTACGCTCGACAGCCGGGGATCGGCCAACCGGGGACAGGCTTTTGAAAATGTCATACATCGTAATTTGGGCGTGAACGAGATGGCGGATCAGGTAAAAGGTGTCGAATATTTGAAATCGCTTCCGTATGTCGATGTCGACCGTATCGGTGTGCACGGATGGAGCTACGGCGGTTTTATGACGACGAACCTGATGTGTTCTTATCCGGAACTGTTCAAAGTGGGGGTTGCCGGTGGTCCGGTGATCGACTGGAGCAACTACGAGATTATGTATGGCGAACGCTATATGGACCGTCCGCAGGACAACCCGGAAGGTTATAAGAATGCCAACCTGAAACTGAAAGCAGGTAACTTGAAAGGGCACTTGTTGTTGATCCACGGAGATATCGATCCTGTTGTTGTCTGGCAGCACAGTTTGGGATTCCTGAAAGCTTGCGTGGATGCGGATACGTATCCCGATTATTTCGTCTATCCCCGTCATCTGCATAACGTGATCGGCAAAGACCGTCCGCATCTGTATGAGAAGATAACGCGCTACTTTGACGACTACCTTAAGAATTGACAATTGAGAGAAAGTACAAAGAAGATAGAACAAAGAAAATAGTAACCATTAAAAAAAGGATGATTGGGAAAGGGCAATGGCAAGCAGTTGCCAATTGTCCATTTTCAATTGTCAATTATAAAAAAATGAACATTTTTTTACTTGGCTCAGGCGGCCGCGAACATGCAATAGCCTGGAAGATTGCTCAAAGCCCGAAAGTAGATCGGTTATTCATTGCTCCCGGTAATGCAGGAACCGCATTGGTGGGTACGAATGTAAATATCAAGGCGGACGATTTCCCTGCTATCAAGGAATTTGTGTTGGCAAACCATATCGATATGGTAGTGGTAGGTCCGGAAGATCCGCTGGTGAAAGGTGTGTATGACTATTTTAAGAACGATGCAGCTTTGACCGGTATTCCGGTGATAGGGCCTTCGAAAGAGGGAGCGCAACTGGAAGGCAGCAAGGACTTTGCGAAGGCGTTTATGATGCGGCACAACATTCCGACAGCCCGTTATAAGAGCATCTCTGCCGAAAATCTGGAAGAAGGATATGCATTCCTCGAAGAACTGCAGGCCCCTTATGTGTTGAAAGCCGATGGTTTGGCTGCCGGTAAAGGCGTGTTGATCCTCGACACGCTCGAAGAAGCGAAGAAGGAACTGGGCGATATGCTGGACGGTATGTTCGGTGATGCAAGCAAGACGGTCGTGATCGAAGAGTTTTTGGACGGTATCGAATGTTCCGTGTTTGTGGTAACGGATGGCGAAAGCTACAAGGTGCTTCCGGTGGCAAAAGACTACAAGCGTATCGGTGAAGGCAATACCGGTTTGAATACCGGCGGTATGGGGGCAGTCTCTCCGGTTCCTTTTGCTGACGAGGCATTTATGCAGAAGGTGGACGAACGTATTATCCGTCCGACGATCGAAGGGCTGAAAGCTGAGAATATCGACTATAAAGGTTTCGTTTTTCTCGGTCTGATCAATGTGAAGGGCGAACCGATGGTGATCGAATATAATTGCCGTATGGGTGACCCGGAAACGGAAGTTGTCATGTTGCGTATCCAGAGCGACCTGGTTGAATTGTTGGAAGGTGTGGCCGAAGGTAATTTGAGCAGCCGTACACTGGTACACGATCCACGTGCAGCCGTAACGGTTATGTTGGTAAGCGGCGGTTATCCCGAAGCGTATGAAAAAGGAAAGGTCATCAGTGGGCTGGATAAGGTACCCGCTGAAAACATTGTTTTCCATGCCGGGACAAAAGCCGGCGACGGACAGATCCTGACCAGTGGCGGCCGTGTCATCGCTGTCAGCTCTTATGGAGCCAATAAAGAAGAAGCCCTTGCCCGATCTTTTGCCGGAGCCAAGCTCATCGATTTCGAGAAGAAGTACTTCCGTAGTGATATCGGATTCGATTTATAAATTGTCATTATACAGGATGATTAAGGATGCGAGTAGCTTATAATAAATACAGCCGTCGATTTGACTTTTCTGCGCCGCCGACATTCGTGTCGGTTTTATTGGCGTGTATTGTCTGTTGGGTGGTCAGTTATTTATACTCCGTGGGCTATCCTGTCTATGGCGAGGTCTCGGCTACTCCTCTTTGGAATACAATTTGCCAGGCATTGCCTGGCAAAGAATTCACTTATATCATCGGGATGGCCTTGATGTTCGGCGGAGCTTTCCTGTTGCATCGTGCGAACTATGTATTGGTGTTGATACGGGAGAAGACGATGTTACCCTTCCTCTTTTATATCCTGTTCATCAGTACGAATCCCGATTTTTTCCCTTTGAAATCGACTTCGGTTGGCGTTTTCTGCCTGATCCTGGCGATTTATCAGTTGTTCACAGCCTATCATGATCCGGAAGCAAGAGAAAAAGCCTACAGTGCGACTTTACTGATCGGCATCGGCAGTCTGCTCTGGATTCACTTGCTTTGGTTTTTGCCGTTGTTCTGGCTGGGGATGTATAACTTCCGTTCGTTGACACCCCGTACTTTTATTGCCTCCTTGCTTGGGGTGGCGACCGTGTATTGGTTTTTGTTGGGGTGGTGTGTATGGCAGCGGGATTTCACAATGTTCGTTGTCCCTTTCTCGACGCTCTTTAAAGTGCGCTTCCTGGCAACAGACGGAATCGTCTTGTTGGATTGGATCAGCATCTTGGCAATAGCTCTGTTGACGGTTGTCTCTTCCCTGAATATCATCATGCACGATACGGAGGATTCGCTTCGCTCCCGCCAGTTCCTCTCGTTCCTGATAGCGATGGCCGTATGGGCATTCAGCCTTTATTTCCTCTATGAACAGGTTTCGGAAGAGTTTCTGGAAACGGCTTGCGTGCCTGCCTCTATCTTGATCGCCCATTTCTTTACGGTTACACGAGGTAAGATCGTGTTTTGGTTGTTTTTTGCAACTGTGGCAATACTGATTGCTACTTTATTCATTCGCATATGGAATTTCTTATAGAATACGGATATATCGGGGTGTTTATCGCCTCTTTCCTGGCTGCTACCGTTTTGCCGTTCAGCAGTGAAGTCGTTCTGACCGGTGTGTTACTGGCGGGATCGGCCTACTGGCCTTGTATGATTGCGGCTACATTAGGTAATTTCTTAGGTGGTATGAGTTGTTACTGGCTCGGCATGTTGGGCAAGGTCGAATGGATAGAGAAATATCTGAAACTGGATGCCGCCAAATTGCAGAAAGTACAAGGTTGGATAAAGGGTAAAGGTTCTTGGATGGGCTTTTTCGTCTTTTTGCCCGGTATCGGTGATTTTATTGCCGTGGCGCTCGGCTTCCTCCGCGCCAATATCTGGATCGTGGCCATTTCGATGTTTCTCGGAAAGGCGATCCGATATTGGGTTTGGATGGAATTTGTCTATAAAGTGCAGGGCATGTTCTGATTATTCCACTTTGATATATACTTTCGTATACACCTCGTTATGCCGGGCATAGATGGGGTAGTTATCTCGTGTATCGGTCCATGAGACCCGCATGCTTACTTTCAGGACACCCCCTTCGGTCGAAATCTTAAAGATTTTATCCAGCTCGCTATCGTATTGGAATTCTGTGCCTTTTGGAAATTCATACACGATCTCGTCTCCATAACCGCTTATCATTGTCCCGATCGTACTGCCGTAGGCGGGTAATCCGTCTGCCTCAGGATTGATCAAGGCGAACCGGACGATGGCGCCTATCCTTTTCTCTTCCTTCATAATCTCGGAATCGACATAAAACTGATAGTAGTCGCCTGCCAGAGCCAATGCCTGTTTCCCGGAAGGGAACCGCATTACTGCATCTTCCTTGAAAGCTTGGTACAGATGTCCCGGCATTACAGCGACCTGGTAGACCAGTCCTTCGCCGGTTTGGGGAGGGACAACTTTTCCGAGCCCTTTCGATGAACCGATTTCGACAATCAGGCATCTGTTTGTTTCGAAATTGTTTGCAGCATTGATATAGATATCGGAATTACCCAAGCGAGTCTTTCCGTTCTCCGCATCAAGCATGTTCAAGGTTGTTGCATTGTCGATTTCCGGAGTGGGATCGTCATTGGAACAGGAGAAAGCCGGAAGCAGAAATGCAACCAGCAAAGACAGAAATAAAAAATTCTTTTTCATTTGCTTCTTTATATTTACAAGTTAGACAATAGGTGAAACACACGTGCAAAGGTATTTATATTTTACGTAAAAACAATTTTTTCTATTTATACATGATCAACCCCCTGCTCCTACGTCAAGTGTGGGGCAGGGGGTTGTTTTTGTTTCTCCTTTGGGGTTATTTTATTTCCCGGTAAATCATTTCCAAGGTTGCTAATCTTGTTGTTTTCCCGGCTTCTATACCTGATAGGTTTGTTCCGCTCAGTTTTTTCCAAGCGGCAAGGGTCGCAGCATCTACCGGGTCCTGCAAACGTGCATTCCATTCGGGGAGGTAGCCGCGCAGTCCCAGATACTGGATCATGCGGAAGTGGGGACTCGTGTAATCCACATCCTTGAAATACATGAGTGTCGCCTTCTGGTCAACCAGCTTGTCCTGCAGGCGGGAGAGGTCGATGTTCTGCACCTTAACTTTCTCGTCGATCGAAAGGGCCGAAGCGATACCGGCGGCCTGTCCCATCGCCATCCAGCAGGGCTCCATGCGCAGGGTGGAAAATCCGATGTGAGAACCTGACACCGGGACGGGCAACAGGAGGTTGTCCACCTCTTTCGGGACCATCACGCCATAAGGAACAGTGTAGACTGCCGACGGATAGCTCAGGAAGCCGTCCAAATGTACCCTTCCTTCTTCTCTTTTCCGCACCGCATGCGAGTCCAGTGCATAATGGCTGGCCGTTATGCTGCTTTCGTGGATAGGCGGGCGGCTGCCGATCGTTACCGGGATGGCATCGTTGGCGGTAAAGAAATACACGCCTTCGAAACGACGGCCTTCACGGACGTAGACTTGGCGCGGGAAATGCCCGTTGTCCGCATATTCGTCTTTCGAAAGCCCCCATTCTTTTGCCGCTTTGCGGAAGTGGGCAGGCAGTTCGGGATCGTTTTGGGCGAACCAGAAAAGGCCTTCGGTGTATTCACGCAGACGTTGGGCGAACTTGTCGCGCCATTCCCACGAAGAGGTGGGCCAGGGCCAGTTTTCCTCCGGCAGGTCGGTGGAGACGAACACGCCATGCTGGTTATTGGCATCCGTCTTCATGTTCGGGACATGGACGATGTTGGTGATCTTGGCGATCCCCCATTTGTCGCCCGGAAGTTTGGAGGGATTGCCGGCCTTGATATGTTTCCGGTTCTCTTCCATCATTTCGGAGGTCACGCGTTGCATGGCGGCATCCGTGTTGCGTCCGGTCCAGACGTCCTCCACGATAGAGGCATAGTCTTCGCGGTTATAATGGGCCGGCTTGGTGAAAGCCACGCGGTTTGCCGGATTGTTGGTCAGACAGAGGCGGTAATTATAGGACTGCACGGCATTGTCTTTCTTGAACGTGCTGCCGTTCCCTTCCGGACCGCCCCAATATTTGTAGACACGTCCGGCGCCGGGTTCACCGAACTCGTCTTTCCCTTCGCGCCCTACGCGGAAAGGTACGCCGGCGGCGGCTCCGAGATCACCTTCGTAGGTGGCATCCAAGAATACCGAACCGGTGTATTCCTCCATCTCCCCGGTTTCGCGGTTCAGGATGCGGATCTTTTCGATGCGGTTGTCGCGCATGACTATGTTTTCGTCTTCGGCATCGAACTGGCGCATGGTCAGGACCGTGATCTTATCCTTTTGTCCGTCGAGCATCTTTTGGAAGATGCGTGCCCCGACGGAAGGTTCGAAGTGGTAGCCGTCGCTGCATACCTTCACCTGTTCGGAGTCAGGACCGTAGGTGTCGATATAGTATTGCTTCACTCCGTCCACAAACTCACGGAACAGGCCGGTCGTTGCGGCACGGGTGGCGATGTCGGTCGCTCCGAGTCCGTTGGCGGGAAGTCCGCCGACATAAGGGGTACGTTCGAGTATCACCGATTTTTTCCCCATCCGGGCAGCCGAGATAGCTGCCATGATTCCTCCGGGGTTGCCGCCGACGATCACCAAGTCGTAGGACGACTGGCCGAAAGCGGTCGCACAAGCCAAAAGGAGGGAGAGAACAAGTGTTTTCTTTCTCATAAAGTGCTATTTACTGTTTAATATTTCTTGTGCATAACGAGCATAATGGCCTTGCAGGCCGTCGGCATACCGGCGGAGCACCTCTTCTCCGATGCCGTCCTGGTCGCCACACAGATAAAGAGCCCTTGCCAGGTGTAATTCCTTCAATGCGAGGTTACGGGTGGACGTGTCGTTGAGGTCGGGGACCGCACTGCTACGTGCTTCGGCATACGAAAGAATCGAGTGGCCTCGTACACCCGGTGTCGTCAGCATGGTCCGCAGTACGGGAACAGCTTCGCGGCTTCCGATCGCTTCCGTGGCCATAGCGATGGCACGGAAATGGGAAAGATAGTCTTCCGGTTCCAACTTCTTTGCCTTTTCCAGTACGGCAGGAAGGGTAGAGGTGTCGCGGGCATTCCCCAATGCCGTGATCAGAGCATCCAAGCGGCTTAGGCACATGCCGAACTGTCCCATGCCGGTATAGTGCCAACCTTCGTCCCAATCCTTATATTGCCGGATGGCTTCTGCCAGTATCGGGGCGTGTTTCCCTTGTCCTAAAATACACAGGATGCTGGCGAGGATCACTTTTTCTTCCGGCATGGTTGCCCCGGCGATTTGTTTCCCGACAAACTGGATGCAACGTTCGGGATCGGTCAGCAATATTTCAAGCCCTTTATAATTGTCTGTCACGCTGGCGAGCGCCTTTTTCATCTCGGAATTACTGAATCCCTTGAACTCCTTATCCGTCAGCACCCGTTCCGGCAGGTTGCCGATCTTGACCAGGTGGCGCTGTACCTTCTTGATGTCAATCTTTCGGGGAGATTTATTTTCCTTGACACACAAGGCTGAAAGATAACCTACTGCATATCCTTGGTTTTGTAGACAAGGCTGCATGCGGATCACCGGCATGGCATCCCGGTGTGCACTTGCTCCCAGGCCGGTTGTCAGAATACCTTCCAATCCCTTAGGCAGAAGACTGCGCAGCGGAACATCCGCGTCGTAGATCATATGGCGTTTTTCCGGCGGGTTCAGAATGAAGAGCGGGTCTATGATCATGCCGTGCGTGTCGAACGAACTTTTGTGGTAAGAAATCGTGTCGGGATAGCGGCGGTGGTTGATCACGTCGTAGACCGAGATGATATAGTCGCCTATGATCCGGCGGCGTTCGCGTGTCTGGGGAATCTTGACCAGGTCGTATTGCCCTTGAAGCTTTGTCTTGGCTTGGACGAAAGCGCGTGAGACATCCAGGATATCCGTGTCGTCAACGAACAACCAGTCGTTATTGTTGTAATAATCGCCCGGAGCCCATTTGCCGGTTCCCGCACCTTGTACGGCGATTGTCTTTTTACCAGTATAATCGAACGATGCACCGGCGGCAATGGCTATGTCTGCACTTCCGGTGCTGTCTATCACTATTTTGGATAGGACGACGCCTCGCCCGAAAGGGGTGGCGACTACGACTCCTTTTACCTGGTTTCCTTCTGTCAGAGCTCCGCATCCCATCACGCCGAACCAGAGTTTACCTCCTGCCTGCAACAGCTCCTTGCGATGCCATTCCATTTTCCAGTCGGCCGGGAAACGTCCTTCCCCTTTGGGTTGCCTCGGATGGTCTTTAGGCGCCATCGCCAGGACACTCTTGTCTATATGAGCGGTATATCCGCCCCGGAACCCGTCCCAATAAACACCGATCATCCCTAACGTACTCAATCCTCCAAGCCCATGCAGATATTCCAATACCAATGTATCGGCTCCCTGTTTGGCTGCGGATATTCCGGCGGAAGCACCTGCTGTTCCGCCTCCCATCACAACTACATCGTAGCTGCCTAAAACCGGAAGCGCACCTGCCGGAGAGTCGACGAACCCTTTTTGCAGGGACGGACGGAGCGAGGAGAGCAGTTCGCCTGTTTGTCCGTAGTTCGAAGCGTTTACTTTAAGCTGGCGGACAGTGGCCTGAGCCGGTACGGGGATATCTTTTATTTGTCCGGCAACCGTTTCGCCCATCATTTCTCCTATGAACAGAGCCGGAACGGGGCGCATCACTTTGGCTGCCAACTCTCTCGATATCTCGGCACAAGGACCGAGCACCCACAGGTTCGCGATATTCTTTGATTTGAACGCTTGCATCGGCAGTTTGCGCAAGGAAACCGGATTCCCGTTATATGCATTCTCGCTGTCAATCGTTTGTTTCGGAATATACCAGAGCAGATCCGAGCTATCGACCTGTTCTATATCCCATGTCCGGTTACGGATGAGCTGTTCGGCCTCGGCCAGTGACGCATACGAGTCGTCTTTGAGCGGTAAACGGAATGTATAGCGGGTGACCGGATAGCTTTTCTCGCCAACCTTGATGGGTTGGGACAATTCTTCGGCCCGGATGATTTCCGGTGCTTCTTTTTTTGTATTTCCGACTACTGTATAGCTGAATTCCTGCATACCGGCGGCAAAAGGTTTACGTGCTGCTCCTAATAGCCCTGCAACGGAAGCATTGTGCGTCGCATCGATAATCGCTTTGCAACGGATGGCTTGCCTGCCCGAACGGTTTGCGATCACGACTCCCGCAGGCTTGCCTGACGGGTCCGTCAGCACATTCGTTACATAACTGCTGTAGAGGAACCGGACATTGTTGTCGATCAACTCGTCTTCCAATGTTTTCTTTATATGAAGCGGAGTCGGGAAGCTTTTCCCCCTAAAGAGCTTGCGTGCAAGTGCTGTCTGCGGTTTTTCACCTTCCTCCCGTTCGTAGAGATGCGAACCGCATATGTCTTCACCTAAATAAGGCATGTAGCCGATCAGATAAACCCGGCTGCCAGCTTTCGCTGCGGCAACAGCAGCGGCGACAGCCCGCGAACTTCCGCCTGCCACTACCAGGTCTACCTCTGCAATCACCGGAATCTTCCGCGCCCCTTCATGGCAGAATTTCCCATCGGGAACAGCAGACTTCATCGCAGCCTGCGCCTCCGTCACGCTACCTAAAGAGGCTAATGCGCTTCCGGCTACCGTCACTTTTAAAAAATCACGTCGTGTAATCATGGTATTCTCTTTTTATACTGGTCTTTATTGAAACCATAAAGATAAAAAATTATTTTTTAGGAACTAATATAATGGCATCGGCAAATAAGGCACCCTTCGAACGACTGCCGTCAATCTTGACAGTAGATGTCCAGTTGCCTTTTTCAAATGCGTATGTGCCTAAGCTTACCCATGAACCCTTGTGGGATCTGGGCGATATTTCTACTTGCTTGATCCCCTCTTTACCTGTAATGTCAAAAGCCATGACTTCGGGCATTTCCTGGTCGGAAAGAGCTGTGCAGTAAAAGAAGACTTCGTATGCATTTGTCTTTTTGATGACAGGCATAAAGGTGAAAGAGCAATCGTTCTTTTGATTCGTCGCTTTTAAGTAGCTGTTTTTATAATGTGCACCAAACCCTTTTTGCCAATGCCCCGTTCTTTTTATTTTGTCAATGTCGCTGTCATCGACTAAAATTTCGGGAGTAGAACCATCCAAATAAGGATTGTCTTTCAGGATTTTCCTTAGCTTGGTTATGTCTATTGTCTGGACATCTGTATTCTCATCTATCGCTAACGCCGATGCTACGGCTGCCGATTGCCCTAATACCATAAAGACCGGTTCCATACGGATTGATCCGAAAGCAATATGGGTGGAAGAAATACAAACGGGAACCAATAGATTGGTACATTCTTCGCGTTTGGGCGTAATGCTCTTGTACGAGATCGGATAGGGAGGAAAACCATGATATTGGACATCCCCTTCATTTTTTACCATACCGTTTGTCACGATACGTTGGCAATTATGAGAGTCCATCCCGTAGGCTGCCATTCCGATCGCATCTCCCACTGTCTCTTCCCCTTGGCAATTTTTTTGTGTCATGATGTATTCTCCGTTCAGGCGTCGGGCTTCGCGCACGTATAGCTGGGTCGGAAAGTTGTCATTGTCTGTAAATTCATCTTTCGCCCATCCGAATCTGGAAACTTGGTCGCGAAGTTCGGCGGGAACTCTTTCATCGTGTGTGAGGAAATAGAGCAGTCCTTTTGTATAGTCTACATGTTCCTGCCAGATTTTTTCGCGGGTTGCGTAGTCACCTTCCGGATATTCGTAATTCATGCCGATCATATCGGTTGATAACGGTCCGCGGTTATTCACGTCATATTTGTTGTCCGGCATTATGCCCCAGTTGAATAAGAGATAATTGTCTATATGCAAATTCATTTTACGGATAGCACGTGCCAGTAGTTCATATTTGGCCGGGTCATAGTTTTCCGGCCTCTCGAACGGACGTTGATTTTCTTTATTGTCGGTGAGGCATAAGCGGAAATTGTATGCTTGTACGAGTTTGTCACCACTTCCTCTTTCTTGTAGTGTGTTTGGTTGGATTCCCCAGCATAAGCCGCTGTTCGGATCTCCTTCTTTCAGATATGGATCTACTCCGTCTGGGAATTGGTGCCAGACAGACATCTGGACTCCATTAAGTGTCTCATCCTGTTCTTCGTTCCCTTCCCGTCCGACAAAATAGGAAACGCCGGCTTTTGCCATTAGATCTCCTTCATACGAGCAATCGATGAATTGTTTGGCTTTAACTCGTATCAAAGTCTTTTCATCCGGTTGCCGTGAATCTTCCAAAGTAATACTTTTTATTCTTTTATTCTGAACTTGAGCGTCTGTTATACGATGATAATACAGAACATCTAATTCTGCATCTTTCACAAAACGGTTCATTGTGGCTGTTGCGACACTCGGTGGAAAAGTCCATTGTTCGAATTTGTCGTAATGCTCTCCTATACGGCGATAGAAAAGGCGTGCCAATCCGGTAACTGCGTATTTGTTCCCGATATCCGTCATTCCGAGGCCACCGGTTGTCATGCCTCCTAAATATTTACCGGGTTCTACCAGGAGGACGGATTTACCCATTTTTTTTGCAGAGTAAGCTGCTACAACGCCGGCGGATGTTCCTCCGTAAATGCAAATGTCAACTTCTTTGACAGGAGCGGATGTTTTTTCCTTTTTTTCAAAATGGCAGGAAAAGAATGTTAGACAAAGAATAAGAGGAAATAACTTATACTTCATAGAGCAATATTTGTTAACCAAAGTCTCGAAAATATTATTTCAACGCTGAAAAGATATTACCGAAGCCTCGATTATAGATCTTCACTAAAAATCGAGGCTTCGATTACCAGAGATTAATACCCGTCGTTTTGCGTCAGGTTACTGTTGACCAAGATATCATTGGCAGGGATAGGCCACAAATAGTTCTTTTTCGGATCAAAAGACATTTTGTAGAACGTGGTGATATATCCGGCTGTTTCCATAGGCGTAAGATTCGGCAGCCCGTCTTCATCGATTGTCGGTATGCCACCGATGGGATAGTTACCTTCGTCCCAGTTCTTTAATAATGTCATGAAATCTTGAGACAATTCGATGTTTGATTCGCTTCCGGTCAAACCGTTCCAATTGGCAGAATTAGACCAAGCGCGATTCAAGTAGTACATAGACTTGTTGTGAGATTTTTCAGCAATGCGCCAACGCAGCAGGTCGCGGTAGCGTAGCCCCTCGAAAGCAAATTCCGAACGGCGTTCCATGCGGATAATTTTACGCAGGGCCTCTTGTGATTGCACTTCTACGCGAGGATAAGCAATACCAGTATCACGATAGGCACGTTCGCGAATTAGATTGATTGTTTTGTCCAAATCATCTTGCGTACATTGTCCCATTTCGTTTTTCGCTTCCACGTAAGTCATCAATACCTCGGCATAGCGCAGGTATGGATAGCAGTTGTCTGCTTTCAGATTATAATTGTTGAAATCTTTCCATTCATCCTTTACAAATTTGCGGAGAACCAAGCCGTTATAAGCCGAATGTTGGTTCGATGCTTTAGAATCGGTGTTGACTACCATCTTGCCGGTAGATACTTCATACACTCTATTCGCATATGGACTGGGATTGAATTCATAGCCTAATGTGATATAGTCCGGATATTTTTCAGGGAATGTGCCGTCTTTTTTGGACTGTTCATATTCGGCATAATCAGTAGAGTATTTGGTTTTGAAAGGTTGAATCGTCATTGCCAGGCGCGGATCGCGGTTGGCAAACGGATCTTTCGGGTTATAGAGCGGTGATTTGTCGATAGGTAAACCGTCCGTGCAGGTGTAGGAGCAGAACAATTCCAATGACGGGCTTTGATTGCAGTGGCCACCGATTTTACGGATGACAAAGTCACGTACATTCTCCATGAAACCGTATCCTTTCTTTAATGTCAAGTCACCTTTGAAGTAAAACATAAATTCGGGAGAACTGTTCGCTTGAAACATTTCCTTGTAATTGTCGTGCAATTTGTAACCCCCAAGATCCATGCATTTTTGTGCAGCATCAATAGCGGTTTGCCAGTCTTCATGGAAGAGGGCAAAACGGGCTTTGAAACCGAGAGCTGCTCCTTTAGTCGGTCGTTGTTGGCCTTTATAGGAGTCAGGCAGATATTCGGCAGCTTTATCCAAACACTCGAATGCGTATGCAAGCACTTCGCTTTTGGGTGAACGGGTCGCCACGTATGCTTCATCCAAAGTCATACCTTTGTTCAGCACGCAATCACCATAATAGGCAGTCAGTTCACAATAAGCAAACCCCAACATGAAGTATGCTTCTCCTTTGTATTGGTTGATTTTACTTTCGTTTATTCCCGTAGCCGTTCCATTGTCCAATGCATTGATGACTTTCGTTGCGCGGGCGATTGATTTGTATAATGAGGTCCAACGACTTGATGCTGTTCCCCATTGAGAGGTGACTGTTCCGAGTGTAATTTCATTAGAACCATTTCGATTCAACAAATCGTCGTCCCAATAGATGGCATCGATAGGGAAGAAGTCCGGTCTCCACAAATCGTTAAGAGCCATTTCTATTTCGGTTTCATCGTGATACCAATTTTCACTCGATCCTTCAGAAAGCGGGTTTAGGTCGAGGTTAGCACAAGCTGTCATACCGAGTGCGACTATTCCGGTTAATAGATATTTGTTTATTTTGTTCATAACAGGATTCTTTAATTAAAATGAAACATTCAAGCCAAAAATGTAAGAAGACATAATCAGGTCTTTTGAGCGATCCCCCCATTCCGGGTCGAATCCTTCAGGATATTTCGAGAAGGCAGGCAGGTCATTTGCACTGAAATAGACTCTCAACTTATTGACAAGAAATTTCTTCGTGAATTCGGATGGGAGCGTGTAACCCAATGTGATGTTTTTGATACGCATATAAGCTCCGTTGAAAATGTAGAAATCGCTTTTTGCATAAATATTGGCACTATTGGTCGTCAGTTTCGGATATTTTGCCTTGGCATTTTCTGCATCCGTCGCTGTCGGGCTCCAATGGCTTTCGATCAAATTTGCCGGACATGCATATGCTTGGAAATTGAAAGGTGTACCGGGCCAGCTCCAATAGGCTAATTGATGTCCGATTCCTTGAAATGACAAGTTGAAATCTATACCTTTCCATTCTGCCCAAATGGATCCGCCGTATTGCATTTCAGGCAGGGAATTTCCCAAACGTACACGGTCGGCGGAAGCGGTGATCTTGCCATCTCCGTCTATATCCTGGTAACGTATGTTACCGGCTTTATACGGGGCACAGAACGAAGCGTATATGATGGGGTGAGGTGAAAAATGGCTTAACCGCTTTGTCTTCCAAAGGTTTATGAGTGTTTCTCAAAAATGGTGGTGTAAAACGAAACGTTTACGTGCGTTTAATTTCAGTTTAATTTTGGGGGTATAAAGTGATGCGAAGATTTTCGATTCACTTTAATCATGTTTACATTGGATTTGCATGTGGTGGAGTAGGGGGGATGACGGGCAGCTACGGCTGCTTTTTTTATTGCCGTTCTATAATTACAAATAGTTGAATATATTCCATATAATGATTATTTAGTATATTTGCACTATAAAATATATTGATATGGCAAAGGTTATACATGTGCATTTGACGCACGGAATAGACGGAACAAAGCGAAGAGATTGGTATTTTAGTAGTATTTCGGCTGTTTATACGGTTTTGACGGCGGAACAGGTGGGTGCGACCAAGAATTATTTGTTACATGCCGGTCTGTCCGGTAATGGTACAGTATGCACTAAAAGGGCTATAATCAAGCAATCTACGCTTATTTCAGGGAGTAGGAGGGGAGATAGGTGAATAGATTAGAATGGCATTAGAACGAAAGAAAATCACCATTCAGCAGTTATTCTTGTGGGGGAGACTTATGGTCTCCTTTTTTTGTGTTCTCAGATGGCGATTTCTACATTTGGTGTGACACTTGGAGTGGCAATTTTGGAGGTGGGGATAGTACTGGGGTTAGAAAGTGGGGTTAGTTTTTATAAGAACTGGGGTTAGTAAACACGGTTTTGAGAGGGGGTAGTTGGAAGTATGGTAAAATATGGTTTTTTGAATGATAGGTGTAAAATATGCCTTGATACACCCACCCTAAAAACCATCACCTATAAAAAGTATACATTATTATATAACGGATTATCAGTCCTTTTGGGGCGATTATATGGGGTGGATGGAGGGGGAATACCGAGAGAGGGGAGTCTGAAGGTATAATCGGGGGTACCCACAGGGTAACGTTTCATGTTCTCCGGATGGTAAAAGTACGCTCTACCCTACATTTGCATTCCCAGAAGTGTACGCATCCGATGCAGGTTTCCCTTTTTCAAGATTCATTTGGCGAATTTGTTCTTTGAGACGGCCTATTTCAGCTGCTTGTTCTGTGATACGGTTGAGAAGCTCTGTGAGCATATCTGGAGATAAATTGGCAGAAGCTGCCTGGCTTTTGGTGGTAACAGAACTGTCTTGTGGGGATGTGTAAAGCATCTTTCCCCTATTCATTAATAACCAATCAGGTGAAATATTCGCATTTGCGCATATCTTTTCAAGTACATCAAATGAAGGCTTTCCTTGACGGCTACCAACTACATTTTCAATGACAGTAGGTGTTACTCCTATCGCCATAGAAAAGGCTCTTTTATTGCCATTATATTGTTCTTCGATAATGGTCTTTAAACGTTCGTTTATACTCATCATTGAATTTATTTTTCGCAAATGCGAATAATTTAACTCTTAAAACTTTGTTTATTCGCAAATGCGTATTATATTTGCATCGAGTTAAGAAATTAACGAGCGACCAAAGATACAAAAAAAGGTCGAGAATAACGAATTTTAGCACTTAAAGAAAATGAACGAAGAAATCAAAGAATGGCAGACACAAAGCGTGAAGCACAAAGTAGCTTACGTGTTGATGATGGACGGTATCAGTTTCAGATACACTGAAGAGACCGGGATTGTGTTTTCCGCTCCCGATTTTTATGTAAAGAATCTCATCCGGCGCTTGATGAGCTGCTACGGCGTGAGTTTGAAACCGATTATAAACGAATTTAAATAAGTGAGATTATGGAAAATAAGAAAATGGATTGCTGGGATTTTGTATTCAGTTTTGTGAAGAACCATATAGACGCTTTGGTACAACAAGCTGACAAGTACACCAAAGAGATGAACGAGGACTATGAACACTTCTTTTGCTGGTATGCTGAAGAGATGTACAAAACACAACGAGAGCTTGCTTGTTACCGCGCTTTGAAAACGGTTTTATCCGTTGGCAGTCATGAGGAAGCAAAGTTGTTTATAGAAAACAAGATAAGCAGTTTGACTGACAGTCTTCTTTCCGGAAGCATTCGCAGGAACAGTACCAGTGCAGCTTCAAATCTGGCGCATACATTAGAACTGGAGATGAAGCAGTCTGTACGTGAGAAGTTTATAATGCTTCTTGAAGTTATAGAGAAAGGTGAAAGTGTTGAAGGATAACGGAAAACCGAGCGTGACAACCCGGAAGGCGTCAAGAGACGGGTGGCGGTGTGGAAAGACACACGGGAGTGTATGGTTCTTGCGCCAGGGTTCGATTCCCTGGACTCCCTCAGATATAGACACTAAAATGAGTGACTTATGAAAAGAACAATCAATTCCACGGAGAAGGGTAAAGATGTCGGTATTTCTCCGGCAGAAGAAACACCCATACCGGGCTTCCCAACTGACTATGAGCAAAGAGTCCGCGAACGGCTTTCTCGAACACCTTTTGCGTCATTAGTGAATGCTTTGAGAAGTGGAACCAGACAAGATCAGCTGTCGTGTATGCTCCAAGTCGAGCGCCGGCTTCTGCAATATCGTCAGGTAGCGTTATGTTGTCGATACACACGCAGTCAATTTCTTGAAGAGATGCAATCGCTGTCAGGGCTGTTTGGATTAGAGGTCTGCTCTTCGCTGATGAGAGAGTATCAGCGTAAGATACCAAGAAAGGCAGTGATGTCGGATTTTGAGGCATAAGTCGGTTATTTTTTTAAAACGCAACAAATATAACGAATTAGGATATTAAAATCAAGTGAGATATGAAGAAGTATATTCATGTAACAAGTGAGGATCGCCAGTTTTTGGCCAAGGCTTTCAACGTAAGCAGCGTGACGGTTTGGAAAGCCCTGCGTTTTGAACAGGATACGGATACCATCCGTAGGATCCAGAAGGCCGCCCGTGAGCGTGGTGGTATTGTAATGGCGGTGGCTCCGGTTATGGAGACACTACACGACCATGATAACGTGATACGCCAATATTTTCCGAACGGCGCATTGTTAGAGATCAGTAAAAACGACAGCACGGGTGTGGTGACTTATAAAGGGGAAGAGGTGAGACATTATGATAATGTGACATTTTCCAATATAGACAGCATCCAAAATTTTGCGGCCGCATTGAAATAAGGAGGTGTGAGTATGGAATTTTTCGATAACAAACTTTGCATATCGTTTCGTGAACTTGTTGATGGCGGAATAATGACTGTTCCGAATTACAAGTATATGGCATCCAGTGGCCGGATAAAGGTAGCACGTCGTGGTGGTGGAGCGAAAGGAAATGGAGCTTTGATTGTTATTGATAGTCTGCCTACCTCTTACAAAGAAAAAGTCGAGGAGAAATATCCTGGTGGCAATGCCGTGCTTTTGCGTGGCTGGATAATATCGAATTACGAGCTTGATCAGGCTGCCGTCGCTTTCTTTATGGATTGGGCTGCCCGGCAGTCCAGCGATAAGGCTTCTGACGAGCTTGCCAGAAAGTATGCGATAAATGCTTCAGTACTGAATACTTGTATCAAGTTGTACAATCGTAGTCGTGATTATCGAAAGTTAATGGGAGAGAAGTATGATTGGAGCATGATGGCTACTACCATTGAGACGCTGCGCGAAGAGTTCGGACATGATCTGCCGGCGAGTACCTTGCGTTTCCGAAAGAAGGTGAACGAGTACAAGCAGTACGGTTATGAGTGCCTTATCAGTGGAAAGTTCGGTAACCAGTGCGCGAGGAAAGTGGATTACAAGACCGAGCGTCTCGTGCTGAGCATCACGGTGCTGCCGAACCAGCCTTATGGCAGTGACGTACACGAGATGTATATCTCCTTTGTGTGTGGTGAGTTGGAGGTATGGGATTTGGAAACCGGGGAAATATTCAACCATAACGATTTTACGGATAAGAACGGTGATCCGAAAGAACTGAGCGAAAGTACCATTCGCAACATCTTGAACAAGCCGGCCAACCAGGTACTCATAGAGAAAAAGCGTCGTGGGTGGTCGGAATTCTACCACGAGCAAATGCCACACATGCACCGCCACAGTGGAGAGTTCTCCTTGTCCCAGATTACGATGGATGACGTGGATCTTCCGCGTCGCATGAAGGGTGGTGAATACGTACATGCTTATTATGCCTACGATATGGTGAGCCAGTGCCGTGTGGGGCTTGCTTACGGCCGTGATAAAGACGAAGCCCTTGTGGTTGCCTGTTTCCGGGATATGTTCCGCCTGATTGAGCGTAACGGGTGGGGGATGCCTGCCGGTATCGAGGTGGAGCAGCATTTGATGAGCAAGTACAAGGAGGGCTTCCTGAAAGCCGGTGAGGTGTTCAAGTTTGTGCGCTTTTGTGCACCGTTGAACTCTCAGGACAAATATGCCGAACCGTTGAACGGCGCATTCAAGACTACCATCGCCCATAAGAACCATGAAGGGGTGGGTCGTTGGTACGGTAAAGGGGCACGGCGTGTGGATCAGAAGAAAATCAGCGACAGTGGGAACCATACCTACGAGGATAGGAAATATTATACGTTTGAGGAACTTGTGGCAGATGACCGCAGGGATTGTGCTGAATGGAACAACACGCTGCACCCCAACCAGAAGAAATATCCGGGTATGACCCGCTGGGATGTGCTTGTGGCGAGGATCAACCCGACTCTGCGCCCGCTTGACAAACTGACCCTGAGCCGTTATATCGGCGAGAGGGTGGAAACAAGCGTAAGACGGAACAGTACGGTACGTGTGGCGTACGCTGACTGGTGGCTGAGCGGTCCGGAGGTTCTTGAGAAGTTGGAGCCTAATAACCGCAAGGTGACGGCTTTCTATTTGCCGGATGAGGAAGGCAAACCGACCGATGTGTTCCTGTATCAGAATGACCGCTATATCGACAAGGTGCGCCCGGTTGTGACTTATAGCCGTGTAATGGCGGAACAGACCGAAGAAGATAAGGCAGCTTATACGGAACAGGCAAAGATAATGAGTCACTTTGACAAATGGGTACGTGATAACGCTATCGGTCAGGTAGGTGTGGCACCGGTCCAACGTGAGGAAGAAGATGAGGAAACGGAAAGCCTTGTATTACCTACGGCATCTGTTCCTGAAGAACCCGATGAAGCTTACGAATGGCAGCCGACCAATATGGCGGCAATGGCTATTGGAGATATGTAAGAATACGATTAGAATAACATTATAACAGCGTTTGAATTATGATTACAGAAGCGCAAAAACAGAAGATTTTGGGAGCGATAGCTGCCAACCGTGCGAACTATCCGAGTGACGCGAAACATGCCGCCTCCCTTGGCATCAGTACATCGGTGTACAGTGCCATTAAGAACGGACAGACGGATAAAGCCCTTAGTGATGCCAACTGGATAAGTATAGCCCGTCGTTTGGGTGTGGGCCTCCGTGCCGATATGGAGTGGAAGGTTGCCAAGACCGCCACGTTCGAGTATATAACCGCCCAGCTTGAGTTCTCCCAGCAGTCGAGCCTGTCGGCTATCCTATGCGACATTCCAAACATCGGAAAGACTTTTACTGCAAGGTATTATGTGCAGAACCACAAGAATGCCGTGTATATCGACTGCTCGCAGGTGAAGACTAAGCTGAAGCTGGTGCGTAAGATAGCTGCGGAGTTCGGAGTGGATGCCAAAGGTAAATATAGCGATGTATACGAGGATTTGACTTATTACCTCCGTTCCATTGAGAATCCGCTTATTATTTTGGACGAGGCCGGGGATTTGCAGTATGAGGCGTTCCTTGAGCTGAAGGCTTTGTGGAATGCCACCGAACGCAGTTGTGCTTGGTATATGATGGGTGCGGATGGTTTGAAAGAAAAAATCAATCGTTCGATAGAATGTAAGAAAGTGGGCTATACTGAGATGTTGAGCCGTTATGGAGACCGTTACAGCAAGGTGACACCTGATGACGGCAAGGAGCGTGAGGCGTTTTTGAATACCCAAGCTCGGACGGTGGCTAAAGTAAATGCTCCGGCAGGTGCGGATATAGCGCAGATTGTACGCAAGACACGTGGAGGTCTGAGGCGAGTATATACCGAGATAGAGAAACTTAAAATGGCATAGGAAATGGTTAAGATAGTTTTAGAGGACAAAGGCCAAGACCTGTTATGGCTCAAAGTAAATGAAGGTGGTCTTGTGGAGGAAGCCGGACCATTTCAAAATGAAATATGGAAAGATGCTTATGTCCCGTATTGGGGGCTTCACGTAGGGCAATTCTGCCCGATACACCATCCTCCGCATATCATCAAAGGGTTTCTGAAATATAGGATTGAATCAATAGAAAAAGAGTCATGAAACGAGCATATAGTCCGAAAGACATAGCCGCCAAGAAATGGGTGACGTTGCCATGGGGCGAGAAATGGAACAAGCCTTTCGGGTTCCCAGCGGAGAACGCCTCCTGGTTCATCAGCGGTGCCAGTGCCAGCGGGAAGAGCAGCTTTGTGATGCAGCTTGGCAAGGAACTGTGCAAGTACGGCCTTGTGTTGTACTTGAGCTATGAGGAGGGCGTGAACCAGACATTCCAACGCCGTATGGAATATTTGAAGATGAACGAGGTGCAAGGCAAGTTCCGTGTGGTTGTGGACGAGACCTATGAGGAACTGATAGACCGATTGAAGAAGCCGAAGTCCCCGAAGTTTATCATCGTGGATTCGTATCAGGTGTCGGAATGGGAGTATCCGGATGCGGTAGCCTTGATGAAGCGTTTCCCGAAAAAGTGCTTCATCTGGATCAGCCAGGAAAAGAAGAGCCAGCCGATGGGAGGCGGTGCGATCCGTTTGCGTTATATCTGCGACATGAAGATCCGGGTGGTCGGTTATAAGGCATATTGTCAAGGCCGTGCCATCGGTGAGGCCGGCAGCTATTATGTGGTGTGGGAAGAAGGAATCATTCAAACGAGTAATAATTTGTGATATGGAAAAAGACAAGGTTTACATCAGCGGGGCAATAGCCCACTACAACATCGACGAGCGCAAGGGTGCGTTTGCCAATGCGGAACAGAATTTGAGAAATATGGGCTTTTCCCCGGTCAATCCTTTTAAGAACGGACTGCCGGATGAGGCTCATTGGAGAGAACACATGCGGGCGGATATCGCCTTGCTTCTGGATTGTGAGTATATCTATATGCTGAAGGACTGGGAACTGAGCAAGGGTGCGAAGTTGGAACTTGACGTGGCGAGTTCATGCGGCATTAAAGTATTGTTTGAATAACAGTTTAAAATATAGAATTATGAATGACATTGAAAAAGCATTTCGAGGATTGGGTAGAACCAAGAAGGTGGAGTTTATCTCTGAAAAAATTGATTATGCATCGGCACATGCCGTTGCAGGGTATGTGTCAAGTTATCTTTTTGATGTGCTGAATGACCTTGGCAATGATGATTATGTGGCAACGTATCTTAAAGAAAAAGGATATGAAGTAACGAAGAAAGAAAACAATAAATGATAGGAACTATGGAAGAAAAACAGAAAGTTCAGGTCGTATTTGAGTTTGATCGTTCCGAGTATGATGCGTATCTCTTTTTGATGAACCAAAAGAAGACGGAAGAGGTAGAGCAAGTATGGAATGCCATGAGCGGTGAGCCTGTGGTTGCGGATATTGATTTGCTTGAGGAGGACAGTCAGTCTGTAAAACTTATGATGATAAGTCTGGCTATCCTTTCGGTGGAGAAAAAAGTGAAAGGATGATATGGCACAGGAAGTAACCAATTTCGCCCGGTTTTACGCTTTGTTCAACAAGCTGCCGTTCAACGGAGACCGGGAAGAGTTCAAGAAGTCCATCGTGTTGCAGTATACATGGAACCGGACAGACAGTCTTCGTGAAATGACGAGGCTTGAATATAAGACCTGTTGTGAGGGATTGGAGAAATTGGCCGGTGTGGACGAGCGTCGTCAGAAGATGCAAGAGGAGCTTAAATATTGGCGCAGCGTGTGTTTGAGACTCATGCAAAAAATGGGAATCGACACTTCGGACTGGGCGCGTGTCAATGACTTCTGCCGGAATCCTCGGATTGCGGGAAAGACGTTCAGTCAAATCTCTTCGGACGAACTGGAACAACTGGCTGTAAAGCTGCGCTCTATCCGGCGCAAGGGCGGGCTCAAGGAAAAAAAGAAAGAGGAAGTAAAACAACCGGCGGCGGTGACCTATATGTTCATAGACACCAAAGCCCCTAAAAATTGACGGATATGGATAAGAGATTCAAGGAACTGCTTGAGAATGTCAAGAACCAGATACTTGACGTGTTCCCGGAAATGGACCGGGATGATCGGGAAGAGTTTTTCAACAGGCTGAACGAGTGGTCTTATGAGAAATATGAGGAAGCCCTGTTGGAAAGCGAGTTGGAAACGCCAGATTATGGTGAGGAGTATGAGAATTGATGGATTAACAACAAAAAGATTTGAATTATGGAAAAGAAGAACCAGACCGTCGTAATGACGGAAACTGAGAAGGCGGAGTTTGATGCCTTCCGTCAGGCGAAAGCCAAGAAAGTTGCGGAGGAGAAGGCGAGAGCCGACCGCGAGATGTATAAGCAGATGGTGGACGAGGAGATAGAACGCTCTATTCCGGTGTTGCAGGGTATCAGCGAGCGCATCAAGGAGAGCAAGCGGACGGTGATGGAGAATTTCAAGACCATCCTTGAAATGAAGTCCGACCTGTTCAAGACGAAAGCAAAGGAAGATCAGCGCAGTCACACATTCACCAACAGCGAGGGAAGCAAGCGTATCACGTTGGGTGTGTATGTGACAGACGGTTACCGCGATACGGTGGAGGACGGAATTGCCATCGTGAAGGAGTATATCGAAAGCCTCGCCAAGGACGAAAAGACCAAGGCGCTGGTGAGCATGGTTCTCCGCCTGTTGGCACGTGATGCCAAAGGTACGTTGAAAGCCTCGCGCATCGTTCAGTTGCGCAAGGTAGCGATGGAAACCGGTGACGAGCGTTTCATGGAAGGCGTGCGCATCATCGAGGAGAGTTACCAACCGGAGGTGAGCAAGCAGTTCATCAGAGCTGAGATAAGAGACAATAACGGGATGTGGAAGCCCATCCCGTTGGGTATGACAGAATCCTAAAAATAAAGAGTATGATACAGAATGTAGAGAAGAGCCCCAAAGTAGCCCTGTGTCGTGCTTGTCACGGCACGGGTGTCATACAGAGAACGACCGAACTTCCTTCCCGGATTTTCAGAAAAAAGAAAGTGAATACTATCGAGGAAAATTGTCCCCAGTGTGGCGGCAGCGGCCGGGTGATAGTGAGCGCGAAGATGGAACTGGACATTCAACCATATAATCCAAAGAAGGAGTAAGCGATGGCAAAGCGACGCGGAGTAAGTTATGAGAAACGTGTGGAGGAGATAAACAGGATATACGACCAATATGCCAAACGCGGTGTACCGAACCGTGAGATCTGGCGGCGGTACGTATATCCTGTATATGCCGTTACCGAACGTACATTCTACAATATACTCAACGCGAGCGCGGATGCGAGCAAGAAAATAGCTGACGAGGAGACCCGCCAGCTTTTACTCTTTAATGACGATGACTATGAACAAGGACGTGCAGAAGATAATCGCCCGGATCCTGCAGGATATCCGGGTGGAGATGACAGATGAGTTCGACCGTAATTTTGAGCGTCAGGCTTTTTTCTCCGAGGCATGGCAGCGGCGTAAAAGCCCGACACGTCCCGGAGGTTCTATTTTGATAGATACCGGCCGGCTCAGGCGGAGCGTTTCCAGCCGAATCACGGAGAACAGCATCACGTTTTACACCGACCTTCCGTATGCGGCCATCCACAATGACGGCGGGGAGATAAAGGTGACAAAAAAGATGAAGCGTTACTTTTGGCATAAATACTACGAGGCGACCGGTTTTTTCGGGCGCAGGAAGAATGGAGAGAAACGCAAGGACAAACGTACCGTGCAGCTGACCGGAGAGGCGGAGTTCTGGAAGTTCATGGCGTTGAAAAAGGAGGGCAGCATGATCAAGATTCCCCGAAGGCGTTTCTTGGGGGTTTCTCCCGAAGTGGAGAAGGCTGTCCGTGAAATCATAGAGGAGAATATAACGGAATATTTCAATGTTGAATTTGATATAAGACGGAAATGAGAAAGGAACTTTATAATATGCTCTGCAAGGAGCTGAAGGAGGTGGGCGGAGGCTTGATAAAACACATCGACCTGTGGAACCACAATGTGGAGTTTATCGAACAGGAGGAGAATTGGGAACGCCCTGCCGTATTCGTGGAGTTCTGCCCGATACGCTGGAATGCGATTGTGGACGGGGTGGAATATCGGGCCGAACCGGAAGTGAAACTGCATATCGTGACGGACTGGGCCGGTGCAGCCAACGAGGGCAGCCCGTTCAAGGAAGAGGCGTTGGAGGTGTTTGACCTGCCGGAACTGATACATGAGCGGCTCTCGTGCATGGATGGCGATACTTTCATGGCATTTGACCTTGTGGAGAGCCAGACGAACCACAACCACGAGGAGATCGTGGAAAATATCGAGGTGTATTCGTGCGTGGCCTTCAAACGGCTTCGATAAACGGCCATGTTCAGACAGTAAAGCCTCCGGCGGACAAATTACTGCCGGAGGCTTTCTATTTCGACAGGGGGCAAAGAAACGCCGTCAGGCAGCCTCTTTTTTGAACAGCATCATGTCCGTGTAGGATGAGCTGTAGTTTATGTGGGCGTTGAACTCCATCCGGGTACATCCCTCGAACGGGTTGCCGATGTTTTTGTTTTTCCCGATCCATTCGCACAGCTCCAGAATGGAGGATTTGTTTGAGGTGAAATAGACGAACGGATGCCCGGATAGCACGTTCAGCACGTCGAGGTAATCCGACATACGCCAACTCATATTGTAAGTACCCACGTCGGTGGAAAGGTACGGCGGGTCTACCAGGAACACCACGCCCGGCGTGTCTTTGTACCGGTTGAACAGCTCCTTGTAATCGCAGGAGACGATTTCCAGCTCATCTAGATAATCCGTGCACTCCGGATAGTCCGCTTTCCGGATGTTGTTATAAAGGGCTTCCTTCTGCATCTCCGGTACGCTCAGTTTATATTTCATGGAGAACATCAAAGAGGAGGACAGGGTGATGAAGTCCACGTAACCGGTCTCGTGCTCCTCCTGGAGGATACGGCTGAAGATGCGCTCACGCAGTTCTCCGGTTATGGTCTTGTGCCGTGGAACGGAATTCCCTACCATGGCACGCAGGTCGGCGATAAGCCGGTTTGTCCTTGGGATGTTTTCCAATCGCTTGTGGTAATTGTCGAAATCGTTGTATATGACCGTGGCTTCCGGCTTGCATCGTTTGGTGATGTGTGATAACAGGCCGGAACCGCCGAAAAGGTCAACGAATACCGTGCTTTCCGGATATTGTTCCAATACTTTCATAAACTTGCGTGCGAACATGCGCTTTTGGCCCACGAATGGCAGCGGGGCTGACAGATACGTCTTTTTCATACGTTCAATTCGAATTTTACGTTAGGATTTCCGGCAAGCAGTTCTTGTGTGCGTGTGACGTTGTTCTCGTAAATATGCACGTTGCCGAGGTTGATTGTGATGGATTTCAGGGGTAGTTCTATTTGCCGGGATATAAGGTACAGGTGATAGATGTCCGCCGGTAATCCGAGGTTGGCGTCCGAGCTACGCTGGTAGGCCGTCAGGACCAGTTCGCCTTGTTCGATCTGGAACTGTACGAGACTGAGGCATGGTGCCTGGTTGCTTTCCGTGCCGGTCGAACCGAGGAACAGCACGTAGTTCTTGCTGCTTCGTTTTTCCCGGTTGATTTTGCCAATCAGAGGTGGTAGCTTCTCGAAATAGGTAGGGTAGGAGTTCACGAGGATGGAGCCGCAGTAGTCCCACCAGTTTATCCCGGCTTCCCGGTATTTCTCAACCTGTCTTTCCCCGCTCATGAAGAGCGACAGTTCGCTTCTGAGCTTTTTCCGTGCGATATTGTGTCCCTCGAAAATATCGAGCAGTTCCGCAGGGGACAGCGTTACCGTCTCGTTCAGCAGGTAACGGCTTTCGCCTTTTCTGCCTTTTTGTGTCTTGCCGTCGGCAAGTACCTTTTTCAGGATTTGATAATACTTGTTCATGGTGTGTTGTTTTGATACCCTGCAAAGGTACCGCGCCGTTATCCCTCTTCAATGGGGAGGCTGTCCCATTACACTGCAAACGGGTTACAGTCGCTTTGCAGCCGTTTGATGAGCGTGTATACCTTTCGCTCGCAAACATTATAACGTTCGGCCAGTACTGCCACGATGTAGGAAACCTTTTCGCCTTCGTCCAACAGCCTGTTGTAGTCATTGTATAGTTCGATATACTGTACGTCTTCCATCCGGATTCCCACTTTCCGGCATGTTTTCAGCATTCCTTTATTCAATTTCAGTATCTCAATTACTTTCATATTCAACAAAAATTAGTACTTTTGCACTGTCTCACTTATTAAACAACAACGAAAACACCCAAATGGGGTGGCATGAGGGCATTGCCCCCGGCCGCGCTCCATTTGGGTGCGTTGTGTTTAATAGTAAGTGAGACGACTGTTTTAACAGGCCGGGGGCTTTTTTTACAGCCTTACCCCCGAAGGCTTTTTTTAATCTACCGCATATAGCGACAAATCAAATACATCTTTCTTTTTCCATCCGTCGGCCAGCGTGTTTTGGATATGCTGCATGGCTTTCGTATAGAAGTCTGTCAGGTCTTCCAGTGTGGCAAACTCGCGATAGACCGGTTCGGTGTCCGTCCCGAATTTGAACACGACCGGAAGAGTCGCCCCTGCTGTTTGCACGGCAAGGTCGTAGGCTGCCTTGTAGTTGAACTGGTTCTCGCTTGACAACCATACTGGGACATTCTCGTAGGTGAAACCTGATAGGATATCCTTGTCGGTTTCCCGGTTGTGCCATGTTATGACCGTGGAGCGTATCTCGTCTTCGGTGGGTCGATGGTCGAACTCCTCTTCCATGTAGGTGGCCGATCCGTTCTCTCCCGGCTGCACGTCCCATCGGACACGCCATTTGTTTTTAATGGTGTTTATGCATTCAAGCAACCGTACCCCGGTGTTTCCTTCCACTTTTTTCATCAGCTGAATACATACTTGGTTCTACCTTTGCCGAAAGTTTCCGTCCGAATGATGGTCTCAAACGGAAATCCGTCCGGCATTTCACTCACTTGTGCGAGGATGTTCTTCATCTCTTCCGAGTTGGTGAAGAACTTCTTGGCCTCGCCATTCATCTCGATGGCTACGATACAGCGGTCCTCGCCTTGTTCGGTGCGGATGCCGGTCTCGAAGTCCTTCACGATGATGGGTAAGTTCACTAATTCCCGGATGCTTACCACGGAGCCGGGAAAACGTTTCTTGCCGTCTTCCGGCTTGTAGGAAACGTTCAAGTCTTTAAATGATCTCATTTTTTTGCCTGTTAATTTATTAAACAACATATTGCAGTCGGCGTGCTTGGCCATCCCATAGAAGGAAGCGACCAGTTCACGCCTTCTTTTCCTCGATTTGACCTCGTGCATTTTTCGGGCGAACTTCTGTTTGATGCGCTTGCGTAGGCGCACATGGTCGGGGTATATGACATATCCCAAGAAGTCTATGCCCTCGTCCACCGGGAATACACGTTCATCAGGCTTTACGGTAAGCCCGATTTGTGTGACCTGGAAGTGGACGGCATCACGAATCTTCCACAATTCTGATTTCGCGTCACCGAGTACCACGCCGTCATCGCAATAGCGGTAGAAATGGCGGACGCCGTACTTGTCCTTCAAATAATGGTCTAAAAAAACAGACAGGAGCAGGTTGCCCAACCCTTGCGACGACCTCAGCCCGATGCTGATTCCTTGCGGCATGAGCCTTACGAAGTTGTCAAGCATGGCGATGAGTTTCTTGTCCTTGAATACCCTCCGGACACAATACATTACGAAATCCTGCCCCACGCTCTCATAGAACTTGGAGATGTCGAATTTGTAGCAGTAGCGTGTTCCTTCCGGGTCTTCTTTCATGTCGCGGCGTATGTACTCCATGAGGTCGTGCATGCCGCGGTTCTTGATGCTGGCTGAGGTGGTACGGATGAACCGTTTCTTCAGGTGCCTGTCCACTACGGCCATGATTGCGTGGACGGCGATGCGGTCCTTCATGGTGAGTATCTGGATACGTCGCATTTTTCCACCCTCCACGATTTCCCTCTCCCGGTAATCCTTGACGGTGAATGTACCCGTCTTGATTTTTCCGGTAAGTTCCTGAAGCACCTCTTCCCTGTGCGCAAGCAGGTAACGTCCCTGGCGGCTTTTTTTTCGTTTGGAGCCACGGAGGACCTGATTGAACGATTCCGCCATATTGGAATAATCGGCAATCTCTTCCACTATATATCCTTGCCTGTGCATTATAGCATCGTTTTTTTTGATTGTTTTACAAACGGAAGATAAGGGCCTTCCTTTCCCCGGGTCTGACTTCTTCGAGCTGACTTGAGCCTACCAAACTCCACCCGACGCGTGATTTTTCAGCTTTCCGCACCTGTGCGCTTTTGCTGTGGCTTGCTTCCCTCGGCACCACGGTAGGGGACACGTCCCCGGTGTTGTACGCCGATTGTTAGATTTCCAGACGGGAGCCGACATTCGTGTTCGAGTTCGATGCATCGTTATTCGCATTCGCATTCGACACGCCGCCATTCGCATTCGCATTGTTGTACCCGCGATAGACCACACGGACTATCAGGAAGCTCCACCGGGGTGCAAAGGTACGGATAAAAGCCAGTCCCCTTGTTAGATAACGAGGAAAATCAATGCGGCGATTGCTCCTCCGGTCACGGTGAGTGTCCAGTCCGTCCAGTCCCAACGACCGCCCCGGAGCTTGTCTTTGAGCTCCAGCGAGGAGGCTGCGATGGCGGCTGCGTATAAGGCCGCGTACGGTGTCAGGGCTGGCAGCCCCACGATAAAACCGCCTACCAGGTGTTTGTAGCGGTTACTTTGTTTTAAAAATGAAAGAATCTTGTTCATAAGCAATTGGATTAAAAAATGTTTTGTATATTTGCAAACACAGAAGCATTGAGGGAATGACGAGCAGGCGTTTTAGTCCAAAGTGTCGCCCTTGGTGCTTTTGTTTTTTTTATTCTACTATTATATCATTTACTGAGTATAAAAAGTATTTTATGCGGATATAACCGTTATCCCTTCTTGTTACTTCTTTGGCAACATTAAGCCTTACCCATTTTCCATTGATTTTAACTTTGAAGTAGAAGAAGTGTTCCACATTGTCCGTCCTTGGGTGAGTCAATGCGGAATCATCCACATATTCGGCACGTTCAAGGTGTGAATCCAGGTTCTTCAAGTCCTCCTTGGAAACGATGCGTGTCCGTCCGAATGTGTCGGAGAACAAGTGCTTGTTGCCCTCTTTGGTAAAGCCGATATTCAAGTCCTTGCCATTTATGTTCTTTTCCACTTTCTTTTGAAGTAGAGGCTCCATTTCATGCAGATAATGGATACGTTCGATAGCTCGTGCGGACTTTTCCCGGTCTCCGGCGCATTTTTGCAGTATTTTGCAGGCGGCGCACAGCTCGTTGTCCGGAACGAAGGCCAGTTTAAGTTTCCCTTTGGCCATATCACAATCCCTGCACCTTTTGATGGTGTATGGGTTGTAATCCGGCATGGTCTTCTGTTCTTTTCCCGGGTTGAACCGGAAGATGCCTTTGGTGTCCCTTTGAAGGGCTGACTCGCCCAATGCCATTGCCTCATCGTAGGGCGTTTCCGGATATTTGGATTTTCGTACCTGGACTACGGTGCACCTGCAGTTCCATCCATTTGGCGGGAAATACTCTTCCCAAAAGGGGTCTGCCATAGGTCGTGTTACCCCATGCAGTTCGGCATGTTCCGGGCGAACCTTGCCATCCCCGGCCGTCCGGTACTGGAGGTTGTAGCGGTCCCCGTCTTCTGCGAACCGTTCCCACTTGGCGGCCATAGTCGCCGAAGCCTGCACAAAGTTGTACTCTGCCCGGAGGTAGCCCCGATTATAGGTTTCGTCTATCTTCCGGACATCGTTCAAAAAGCGTTCGAACGTTTTTCGATTGCCGTTCTCATCCAGCAGGGAGGGGAAGGCTTCGTTCAGTTCATGGAACGTCTTCAGGCCTGAGAATATATAATCCGACCTCTGCAGGCGCCCTCGCATGGCCTCGGACATCTCCACCTGCCGGAATGAAGAGTCCAGGACGGAGGCGTGCGTCTCTATAAAGTCCTGCGCCTCTTCTGAAGCCAGTATGTTGATTTCAAGGTTTGCCCCCTGCTCCCGGAACAGGGCTTTCATCATGCGGTCGAACATCTCTGTAAGCTTGTCACGCATCAATTTTGCCTCGTCCTCTTTTGAGAGTTGGAGGGTATGATTGCCAAGCAATGAACTGTAGCGTAGATGCAGCCCCGAATAATCCTCGGGGCTCAGTCGAAAAAACGGGATAGCGTTCCAGCCTGTTTGCCGTCTTTCTTCTTTTTCGGATCTGCCGGGTCCGGCTCTTCCTTCGGTTCCTTCTCCTCGCACGGAATGCCGTATTTTTCCTCAAAGTACTGTGGCTTCACCTTGTAGTGCTGCAGTACCATTTCTTCGTAGGCTTTCTGCTGTTCGGGCGTGTAGTCAATGGAGTAGTCCCAATCAAAACGCAGTCCCTTGACAGGAAAACCGTGACGAACCATTCGCGGAATGAGCTGGTTGTTCACTATATCCCGCAGCATGTCGCAGTCACTTTCCACGAGGTTCTGGAACACTTCAAGGTGCGTTTCAGACTGTGAGAGGCTGCTTCCGTCCTCAATGGTCATCGTTTGTCCGATGATAAGCTTTGACAGTTCGGAATTGGCCCGATCGATGCGCTTGTCATAGACATTGAATGCATCTCCCTTGCCGCTTTCCACAAACTCGATTTCGGTTTCCATTCCTGCCACCATGGAGAGGGCGGTTCCGGCTTCACGCAGCATCTTGTCGAGACGGTCAATCTCTTTCTGATCGCGCGAAGTGGTGCGTGCTATACGCATGGGCATTCCGAATATTTCCCCGAAGGTGTCCCAAAAGGCCAGCATGTTCTTTTTGGGGATAGTCTGTGAAGCAGCCTTGAGATACAGCCCGAGGTCGTCGGGCCTGCCTGCTTCAATGAGCCAGTCCGAAAAAGGCGGCTGGCGGTAGTCTATACCTGTAGTCCAGTCCTGCCCGAGGTCGGTAATGACACGTCCGTACTCAGGAATGACATGCTTGCGCGGAATAAGCTTCACATCCGAATAACAGATGCAGCCGTCACCGTCAGTGCAAAGGTCGCCCAATTCGATGAGCGAATGCCCCCAGTAGATTGAATCAAGGGCATAGCGCATGAGCTGCTTGAACCAGGACTGGTCAAAGAAATGAACCGCTTCCTCGTTCTCATCCCCTTTCATATCCACGATTTTGAATGAACGTGCCATGACAAAACCTCTGCGCTGCTCCACACACCCGGAGAGGTGAAGGTCTATTTCCGCGTCCCGGTAGATGTCGTACAGGCGCTGGCGGCTGGGGCTGTCCACATTGATGGCATACTGCCAGGCATCGCGCCAGTTCTTGATGTCCTTCCGGGTGAGTGCATCGGTGGTGCGCTGCAGGTCGATGACCATTTTCTGCACCCGCTTGATGTCTTTCCCCTTGGCCAGATTAAAATTGCCGTATAGCGTTTGCAGTACGTTTTTCGGTTTACTGGAAAACATACCGCTGAAAAAGTCTTTAATATCCATAGTCCTACCAGTTATGATGAAGCTGCTTCTGACAGCTGTAAACAAGTGAATTTCCGGACGGAAGCCCATCTTCTCCGACAGCCAAGGGCAAATCAGGGACAATTTTTCCGGCCTGTACGCCTTCAAGCCACTTGATGGCCCGTTCATATCGTTCCTTGCGTATCTCGCTTCCCATCTTTTGCGGCATGGCTGCACTCATGTGGTAAAGTGAAATGTCGCAGGTGTACATGACAATGAGCCGGTTCCGGTGTTCATCCTGTGCAGAGAAAATGGCCGTACAGTCGTATTTCGGCCGTAGATAACCGGCAATTTCTTCCCGGGCTTCCGCTTCTGCATTGGTACGGTTTTCCGGGCTTACCTGGGAGATGACCTTCAATGCGTTGTCGCCGATGACAACTTTGTAATCTTCTTCTGTAATGAACATGACCTTATTATTTAGTGATGAACAATGCCATTTTTTCTATATCCCGGATAGTGGTTCCCTTGCGGAAACGGTGGCGGTGAATCAGTTCGCAGATATTCCTTTTGGGGACAACTTTTAGTTTGCCGCCCATATACAGGACGTAGTATTTTCTTCCGTAGAGCTTGGCATACTTGCAAGCACGGGCAACGGCACGTTTATAGCGCCATGCAAAAATCATTCTTTTAATCAGTTGTATCATGTTACCATATATTTTTGGCGATCGGCCTTTTGCCGAACACCGGTTGAAAACTCTCCTGTCTTGAATTGCGCTGCAGCATCCAGATGGCTCCCTCGTCGGCATCCGGTGCATCATCGTGAATACGGCTGCCACGCTCCAGAGCCAAGGTCTGTTCGATTCCGGTCTGCATATCCGGCGATTCTTTCAACTTCTCATTGTAGAATACGAAACCGCGTTCCCATAATGGTGACACCGCTTCGATGCGCTGGAGCTTGTCCGGCTTCTTTCGTTTGTCCGGCATGATGGGCAGTTGGTATCCACGCAGATTTCCTTCTGCCTCAAACTCATCCAGAATGACATCCTGCATGAAGTTCGCTTCCATAAAGAACTGGACGGCTGCCGTATCGCGTGTACGCTCGTAGAGGTCGTAAAGCCACCGTACCATTCCGGAAACGGTATCCTGCCGGACGTAACAGTCTATAAGGTGCAGTTCCTTCCCAATCTTGCCCCAAAGGCGGCAAGCCTTGTAGTCGTTTGAAGTGGTCGATTTGAAAGAGGGGTCGGTATAGCAGACCAGCATTTCATACTTGGACAGTCTGGGCAGTTTCTTGTAACGAATCCAGTCTGCCCGGAAGATAGTGCCGTCCACGATGGGGTTGTGCATCATCTCCTTTTCCCATGCCCGGTAGCCTACGAAATCCCTGTATTCCTGCGCCTCCTCTTTCGTCCATTTTTCGCGCCATACCGGTTCTCCGTTCTTGTCTATTGCCTTGATGACGGATACATGTACCCCTTTTGTCTTGGTGAGATTGGCCAGCACCGAGTTTTTAGAAATGAGGTTCCCGACCATGATAAAGCGTCCCCGGCCCACATCCAGTGCACCAAAAAGGGCTTCTTTCACCCAGTCTGTAATGTCATGCACCCGTTTCTCATTGCGGCACAGTTCGTCGTCATCCAAGTCATCGATGACGATGTAGTCCGGGCGTGCTTCCCGGTCGCGCAGACCACGCGGAGACTGTCCGCGTCCGCAAGCCAGGAATTTCACCCCGTTGGCAGCCTTGAACTCCCCATCCTGCCAGGAAGCATTCCCCTGCTGCTTGCCGAAGTCGGCAATGATGCGCTGGTTGTGTTCCAGTTCCGCCTGAATATCGCCCAGCAGACGTGTGGCAGAGTCTTCGCTTTTGCCGACCACCACCATGAAATTGATGAGCCGCTTTGGTTGGAACATGAGCCATAATGGGACGAAGATGTCCATGTGAGTGGACTTGGCATGACCGCGCGGCCACATGAATACCGCCTTCAGGTTGGGCGTACCCCTTACTTTGGCCGCTGCCGCATTGTGGAACGGTGCATTGTGAATGGTGCGTATGGCTTCCCCGGTAGTCTTGTCACGCAAGGTGAGGAAGTGGGGAAAGTAATATTCGCAGAATGCGGCATAGTTACCCTGCAGCCGCAGAATGCGCCTGTCCCTTTGTGCCGGTGTCTCGCCTGCGAGCAGCGCCGTATCCGTAATGGACTGTACCCTTTTGCAGTGTTCTTTCCACTGTTCGTATGCCTGTTTCTTTTCCGCTGCTGTTGCCATGCCCTTGTTATTTTATGCCCATCTGTTCGGTTATGTACAGGTCCTGGTACTTGTTGATGGCCTTTACCAATTCCGGGGTCACATCCGGGTCGATCGTCGAGCGGTATTCGATCCATTTGGAAAATGCCATGAACACTTCGATGGCATCCACCACATTGGCCTTCTTGTCGAGCTTCTCGATGACCGCCGACAGTTTTGCCAGCTTGTCGCCCAGCCCGGCTATCAATGTGGGGTCATCCGACGAGTTTACTTGTGTGATAAGCGTGTCGATGGTGAGCAGAAGCTTGTTCACCAGTTCCGGGCGAGTGACGTTCTTTGCCGCCCTTGCTTCTTTCCACCCTTCGGAGGTACACCATTTGGATATGGTGACACGAGACACGTCCACCTTTTCCGCTATTTCCGTTTGCTCCATTCCGGAGAGGAATAGTGAGCGTGCGAGCGATTTCTTCTTTTCGATTTCTGCCTTTGTCATATTATAAAGAATATAGGTTTGAACGGCAGGTATTGGAATGACTGTACACCTGCCCGATTTGTTCGCAAAGTTGTCCGCTTATCGGTTTGCCGCCAAAATAATGTGCAACGGTTTCATAGAAGTGTGCAACCGTTGCACACATTTTTGGCGGCCCTGCGAGTGCTCCGTAATATTGCAGAGCCAACGCACAAAGGCGTGGTATGGAAAAATGAGTAAACGTGTAAGAATTTCAAATGACAGCCTGAACAGTTACGGAAGCCGCGTGCTGACATCGGGCATGAGTGTGGAGCAGTACTGCCGGAATCCGGTACTGCTGTACATGCACCAGCGCGGTAGCGTGATCGGTTATGTGAAGGATATCCGGGTGGAAGACGGCGAGGTGACCGGTGAACCCGTGTTTGACGAGGCGACCGACCTCAGTAAGAGGTGTAAGAAACAATTTGAGTTCGGCAGCCTGAGAATGGTAAGTGCCGGCATAGATATCCTGGAACTGAGCGAACAGCCCGAACATCTACTGCCGGGACAGACTTGTCCGACCGTGACCAAGAGTAAACTGTACGAGGTCTCTCTGGTGGACGTTGGTTCTAACGATGATGCCATCATATTGATGAAAGACGGTAAACAAATCACTTTGGGAAGGGACGGGGAATGTCCCTTGCCATCAATCAATAATCAAAAAACAGAAGAAGAAATGGAACTGAAACTTTTGGCCCTTCAATTGGGGCTGCCGGAAACGGCGACGGAGGCTGATGTAACCCGGGCATTGAATGACCTGAAAGCGGCCAAGGCTGAGAATGACTCTCTGAAAGATGAAAACGGGAAGCTGACCCTGGCCCGCATTACCGGTCTTGTGGAAAAGGCCGTAGCGGAGAAACGACTGGGGGAAGACAAGAAGGCGCAGTTTATCGAACTGGGCAAGAAGGTTGGATCCGACGAGCTGAAGAATGTGCTTGATGCCATGCAACCCCAGGTGAAGATCTCCACCGTGCTGAGTTACCAGGGTGGCAAGCAGCAGGCACAGCCGTCCACCTATGCCAAGCTGAGCGATGTCCCGAGTGACGCACTGCTTGAAATGCGTGAGCAGAACCCGGAGGAGTACAAGCGTCTGTACAAGGCCGAATATGGAATGACCTGTGAAATTTGAAAACCTTTAAAATGAAGACAATGGGAAAAATTGTAATGCTTTTGACGGCACTCCTGTTCAATACGCTGACAGGTGCCGTGTGTGCTTCCGTGCTGGGATTCTCTCCTGTAGCCGGAGCTGTGGGAATGAATGCGGTGGCAGCCTTCATGGGCATGGCTCCGCAGAGCGCTTCAATACTCCGTGAAGGGGTTTATACGGAAATCTGGACGGGCGAGCTTGTCAAGGTACTCCGTGCCGGGCTGGAAGGCACGTGGCTGTCAGGAATTCCCGACCAAAGCAGTATCGTGAACAACGATGTGATTCATCTGGTAGAGGTAGGGGTGGATCCGGACGTCTTGATTAACAACAAGACCTACCCGATTGACGTGCAGGCTTTGGAAGACAAGGACATCGCCATCAAGCTTGACAAATTCCAGACCAAGGCCACGCCGATTACGGATGACGAACTTTATGCCATCAGCTATGACAAGACCGCCCGTGTAAAGGAAGGTCATGCCAACAGTATCAATGACGCGAAGTTCACCAAGGCGGCCCATGCCCTTTGCGCGAACAAGAATACGGCAACGACTCCGGTGCTTAAGACTACCGGCGAGAAAGATCCGGCCACAAACCGTCTGCGCCTTACCGTGAATGACCTTGTGGAAATGAAGCGTGCCCTTGACAACCTGCGCGTGCCGTCAGACGGCCGCAGACTGGTGCTTTGCCCCGACCATGTGAATGACCTGCTGCTGACCAGCCAGGCATTCCGCGAGCAGTACAACATTGACCGCAACAGCGGCAAGGTAGGCAACCTGTACGGCTTTGAAATCTATGAGTACGGCAACAATCCGCTTTATACTACAGCCGGAGTGAAAAAGGCATTGGGTGCAACGGCAGAAGCCGGTGAATTCCCGTGTTCGTTTGCCTTCTACAAACAGCGGGTTTTCAAGGCAACAGGCTCTACCAAGATGTATTATTCCGAGTCAAAGAACGACCCGTTGAACCAGCGTAACCTGATTAACTTCCGCCATTACTTCATCTGCATGCCCAAGAAAGAGGATGCCGGAGTGGTAATGATGAGCGGCTATCAAGCATGATGATTATGGCAAAGTTGAAATATCTGGTAATACACTGTACGGCAACTCCGGAGGGACGTGAGGTTTCATCTGCGGACATCCGCAAATGGCATACATCTCCGGTTGCCCAGGGAGGAAGAGGATGGAAGCAGGTTGGCTATACCGACCTGTTCCACCTGAACGGAGGCGTGGAACGTCTGGTAGAAAACAATGAGGATGCACAGGTGGACCCTTGGGAAGTGACCAACGGAGCCAAGGGATATAACAGTCTGAGCCGTCACATCGTGTATGCCGGAGGCGTGGAAAAAGACGGTAAGACCCCGAAAGACACCCGCACTGGCTGTCAGAAAAAGGCACTGGAGAAGTATGTGAAGGATTTTCACCGGAAATTTCCTGATGTACGCATTGTAGGACACAACGAACTGGCAGCGAAAGCCTGTCCGAGTTTCGATGTGCAGGAATGGTTGAAAGAAATAGGTATTAATCAATAATAAAACCGGGTGGTATGGACTTGAGCGAATTTATGAACATTATCCTTGGCGGCGGCCTGGTTGGTACGGTGGCGACCATTGGCTCCTTGCGGGCTACTGTGAGAAAAGCGAAAGCGGAAGCGATGAAGGCCGAGGCCGGTGCAGAGGCTATGCGCATAGATAACGCCGAACATGCCACCCGCATTTTGATGGAGAATATTGTAAAACCTCTGAAAGATGAATTTTGTGAAACAAAGAAAGAACTGGCCCGCAATACACGTGAGATGGCCCGTCTTAGAAAAGCTATTGATACAGCCGGGAACTGTCCTCATCGTGACGATTGCCCTGTGCTTGACAGGTTGCGCGAGTCACCGAAAGAGCATGAACCGGGAAGTCCGGACGGAAACGGCAAGCGCCGACAGCGCGAGCGGAAGTCGACGGGCGGGACTGGTGATGGCGGGGGTACCGGCGAGTTCGGTGAAGCTGACTATACCGGCGGACAGCCTCCGTAAACTTCCTGAAGGGGCGGTGTATCGCGGGAAGAGTGGACAGGCGAATCTGACCGTAGGCAGCGACGACAGCGGGAACATCGTGGCCGAAGCCTCGTGTGACAGTCTGCAGCAGCTGGTGTTATGGTATGAAGAAGAGCTGGCGCGTATCCGTAGCGAGACCAAGAACGAAATTTCAAATGACGTTCAAACGGAGGAAAAACGTCCTCCGAACCCGGTGCGGGTGTTTACTTGGGGAATGGTTGCCGGCTTGCTTGTCGGTATGTTATTAACAATGAAACTGAAAAAAAGATGAACAAGAATTTTATGTACGGCATAGGAGCCGTAAAGTATAAGGATTTCACAATCGGGTATATTGAAAAGAACTCGTTTGACCTGGGCGGCAAGAAACCCGAGGCCGCGAAGATCGAGGCCGAACAGGTGCAGGGTGCCCCGGTGCTGGTCATCCCACAGAGTAACGGCGGCATCGCCCCGACGTTCAATGTGATCCAGATGAACTATTCGAACCTGCACAAACTGCTTGGCGGCAGCCTGCATTATAAGAAAGAAGATTCGGAAAAGAAAACTCCGATCGGCTGGACAGCCCCGTCGGAGGTGCTTGTCATGCAGGGACCATGGGAACTCTCCCTCGTGTCCGGACAGAGCGTACTGATTCCCAACGCCACGCTGCTTTCCAATCCTGCAGGCAAGCTGACCCTTACAGAAACCTCCAAGATAGAGGTTACGCTCGAAGTGGCGATGCCGGAGGACGGTTCGCAGCCTTACGGCGTGTTCGATACGGAAGCAATACCGTCCGAGTGGGGGCAGTACAAGCTGCCGCCGGCGGAAGCCGCGGCTGCAGCATCGCTCCAAAGCGAGGAGGGCTAACGTATGGCTGACCGGCTGGAACAACTGATAGAGATGGAGTGTGCGGACGCGCTGCTTGACAGTGGCGTGTCCGTTCCTCTTAAAAGGTGGAAGTTTCCGTGGCTGAAACGCCCGGTGGAGGTACGTGTGACGATGAAGCGTCCGAGACTGCGGGGTCAGATATTGTTGGCCAGGGAATATCTGAAGATGGGTATCAAACCCGACTGGCAACCGAAGGACAAGGCCGAGGAACTGGCCTTTGTGGCGGAGCATGGCAAGGCCGTGAGCCGTCTGCTGGCCTATACGGTATGCCGGGGCTACGTGTCGCGGCACGTGGGTATCGGGGTGACGGCATGGGTGCTGCGGAACTTTGTGGAGTGGCGCTATCTGACGGCTATGTTCCGGACATTCGAGCGTCTGATGGGCACGAAGGATTTTATGCGTATTATCAGCTCGACAGTGCGGGCGAACCCGATGACTCCGAGACTGAGCCAGGCAAGGAAGGGGAGTTAAGAACCCGGTATGAGGGTTCCCATAGCCCTTTCGGCTTCGTGTGGCAGATAGCGAGTGCAACGGGCTGGAGTGTGGACTACATTCTGGACGGTGTGAATTACCAGACGCTGATCATGATGCTGAACGACGCGCCGCGGTATGTGCGGAAAAAGCAAGGCGGCGGAAACGGTGCTCCCAGACCGGAACACAGCGCCGAGGATGAAGCGAACGATATAGTAGGATTTTTTCAAAGCAAACTGGAATGAGCAAACCTGTAGAAGTTGAATTTTTGATGAAGGACAAACTCACGCCCGGCATGAACAAGGCCGAGCGTGAGGCGCTGGAACTGCGTAATACCGTCAGACTGCTGGAGGCTGAACTGGAAAGGCTGCGCCTTGCCGGGGAGACGGCTGCCCCCAATTTGGACCAGAGTGCCAATATCGCGCAGATCCATGCACTGGAGAAGCAGCTTGAGGAATTGCGTGGCAAACTGAAACTGCTGCAGGAGGAATCGGAATCCGTGCAGGTCACCCCTGCAGACATGCCCAATGCACAGCGCCAGTTCAACGGGCTTCACAACAGCATCCAGCAGATGGCACGTGAAATGCCTTCTTTGGCCATGGGACCGCAGATGTTCTTTCTGGCCATATCCAACAACCTGCCGATTTTTACGGACGAACTGGCCCGTGCCCGTAAGGAATATGATGAGCTGCAGAAGTCAGGCAAGAAAGGCACACCGGTATGGAAACAGGTCCTGTCCTCGCTCTTTTCCTGGCAGACGGCCATGACCACCGGCATCATGCTGCTGGTAATGTACGGTGATGAAATCTGGGATTGGACGAAAAACCTGTTCAGTGCCAAAAAAGGCGTGGATGAATTCAACATATCACTCAAGGAAATGACCGAGATAGAGAAGGACGGCCGTGCCCAGATGGTGCGTACCCGCTTCGAACTGAAATCGGTCATCGATGAAATAAAGAACTTCACCGGCAGCAAGGAACAGGAAAAGGCGAAGGTAGAGGAACTGAACCGCAAGTACGGGGAATCTTTCGGGTATTATAAAACACTTTCCGAATGGTATGATACCCTTATCCAAAAGAGCGAGGACTATGTACAGGTTCTGCTGCACCAGGCCAATGTCCAGAACCTTGTAAAAAAAGCTGCAGAAGCCGATGAAGAGGTGAATAAAATCAAGGCGCAGAAACCGGAAGAGGCGGAAAGCGCCATGGGTTTTTTCGGGAAATGGGGACAATATATCATACAGTCAAGCATGGCAGAATCCGGGCAGTTCTATGACGCACAGGCTGCCATTAAGAAACATGATCAGGAAGCTTATGACATACTGTTGAAAAATGCCGAAAACAAACGCGACGGTTATCTGAAAAAAGCGGAGGAAGAGGTAAAGAAAGCGGCAGAAGCAGCCAAAAAAGGAAATATCGGCGGACATACCGACCCCAAGCAGTCCGGGAAGAATCCGGAAGCGGAAGCCAAGCAACGGCTTGCCACAGAGCGCAGGCTGGCGCAGGATCTTGCCGCCCTGCAGGCCGAGAACCGGAAGGAAGAGATAGACCGCATGCAAGCCGGTACCGAAAAGAAACTGGCACAAATCGAATATGACTATAACGCCCGGAAAGAAGAGATAAACCGGCAGGAAGCCGACTGGAAGCGTGAGAACAAGGAAGCCGGTCTTTCCACCGGAGATAACGGACTTACCCGGGAGCAACAGGATGAACTTGAAAAAGCCCGTGCCTCAAACACCGAGTCAAGGAAAAAAGCGGAGGCGGACGTGTACAGGGAAGAGGCGGAAGCCATGCGTGACTATCTGAAGGAATACGGGACCTTCCAGCAGCAGAAACTGGCCATCGCTGAAGAATATGCCGAGAAAATCCGCAAGGCACAGTCCCAGGGTGAAAGGCTGACTTTGGAGAAACAGCGTGATGCGGCTGTGCATAAAGTGGATATGGAAGCTCTGACCCAAAAGATAGACTGGGGAGCAGCATTCGGGGATTTGACAGGCCTGCTTGCAGACCAGATGAAGAACCTGCTTGGCGAGCTTAAACAGTATGTCAAGACGGATGAGTTCAAAAAAACGGGAGCCGCAGACCAGCAGGTCGTCTACGATGCCATTGAACGTATTCAAAGCATGCTTCCCGGTGGTAACGGCACATTGGATTTTGCCCGGTTACAAACGCAGATGCACGCTTTGGGGGATGCCGTAACACGTGTGCAAAATGCGGAACTGCAGCAGGAAGCGGCATTCGCCCGGTTAAAAGCGGCGCAGACCGATTACAACAAGGCTCTTGAAAGCGGTAACCAGGCAGAAATAGAACGTACCAAAATCGCTCTTCAAACGGCCCAATCGTCCAGTGCTTCAGCTGACGAAGAATACCTGAACGCCACCTCTGAAATGAAGGCGCTTGCCGGGGAGGTGAAAAGTGCCTCCCGGGACACGGTTGACGGGTTGAACATGGTATCCAACGGATTGCACGGCTTTGCAAGCGGAACCTTGCAGGGATCATTTGAAGGAATCCAGAATATGCTTACCGGTCTGTCAAAACTGAATATCGGAGGCAAGGTCGGTGATGCCATCAGCCGGATGTCCGAGACCCTGTCAAGTGCCGGAGTCATCGGGCAGATCATATCGGCCATTCTCTCCATACTGGATTTGCTGAAAGACGGTATTGGCCCGATTATCTCATCATTGATAGACACCATTTTCAATGCGATAACCGGAATACTCGACAATATCCTCAGCGGAGACCTGTTCAAACAGATAGGCGGTTCCCTTGTGAAAGGTATCGGGGGATTGCTGAACACGGTGTCTTTCGGAGGTTTCAACAAACTGTTCGGCATCGACGGAAACGCCAGGGAAGTGCAGGCGGCTATAGACCGCCTTACAGACCGGAACGAGAAACTGCAGACCTCCATTGAGGACCTGACCGATACCATCAAGGCAAGCAAGGGGACTAAATCGGTGGAAGCTTACCGGGATGCTTACAAATACCAGAAAGAGACGAATGCAAACTATCTGCAGATAGCGCAGGAACAGGCACGCTACAGCAAAAGCCACCACTCGTGGAACTACTACTGGGGTGGTTTCAACCAAGCACAGATAGACAAACTGAGCGGACAGATTGGCCGCCAGTGGGACGGGAACCTGTGGAGCCTGAGCCCGGAGGAGATGAAGGCGCTGCGCAGCAACGTGGACATGTGGACGCAGATACAGAATACCGGTAAGGGCGGCTATGGCGGGCGACTGACCGAGAAGCTGGATGACTACATAGACCAGGCCGGCAAGCTGGAGGAACTGACCGACCGGCTGTATGAAGGGCTGACGGGCATTTCATTCGATGGTATGTACAGCAGCTTCATCGACAACCTGATGAACATGAAGTACGGTGCCAAGGATGCGGCGGAGGATATATCCGAGTACTTTATGAAAGCCATGCTGAGTAACAAGATAGGCGAGCTGTATAGCGAGAAATTGAAAGGCTGGTGGGAGAAGTTCGGCAAGGCCATGGAGGACAACGAACTGACCGAGGCGGAACGGAACGCGCTGATGGAAGAGTACATGCAGTATATGGATGAAGCCCTTGCCCTGCGTGACAACCTGGCGGCGGCCACGGGCTACGACAAGACCGAAGCCGGCGGCACCAGTCAAAGCGCGAAAGCGGGCGGCTACACGGCCATGACGTATGACCAGGGCACGAAGCTGGAGGGGATGTTTACCGGCGGTTTGCAACATTGGTCGAGCATGGACGACCGGCTGGAGAGCGTGTCGGAGAAGATGGACACGGCCGAGGGCCACCTGGCCCGGATAGCCGAGAACACCGGTGTGAGCGCCGGCCACCTGGGCGAGATAAAGGATGAGATAAGGAAAATGATACGTGACGGACTAAAAGTGAAATGACATGGCAGATATATTGGGCGGGCTGGTGCTGGTGAACGGCACGGACATCTGGACGGAGTACGGCGTGTTCCTGGTGGAGGACCGGCGCGGTGGCATGGATAACCTCTCGGCGATCCTGACCCCGAGCAAGACGAAGAAGGAGACGGCCGTGGACATACGGGAGGAGGACGGGGAGAAATACAGCGCGGTCCTTACCCCGAGGAACGAGGCGCGTGACGTGACGCTGCACTTTGCCCTGTATAACAAGACAAAGGAGGGATGGCTGCGGAAATACTTCGCGTTCATCAATTTCCTGAAGAAAGGGAAGGGCGGGTGGCTCGACATCGCGTTTCCCCAGCTCGATCTGACCCTGCACGTGAAATACACGGACAGTCCGAAGTTCACCCCGCTGACCTATTTGTGGAAGGAAGGGGTCCACGCCGGGAAATTCAAGGTGAAGTTCCGCGAGCCGGTACCGATTATATAACCATTCAAAGACGATTCGAATATGCTTCTAACGATATACGATAAATCCGGGGCCAAGCGTGCGGACGTGGCTGCAAGTGACAGTTCGACGCAGAGCAAGGAGGTGCAGGGCGACAACGTGCTGGCGCTCTCCTTCACGCATTATGCCCATATTCCCCTCGATGTAGGCGACTTCACGGACTACATGGGCGAGCGGTACTGGCTGACGGAGCGGTACACCCCGAAAGAGAAAAGCGGGAGCGAGTGGGAGTATAACCTGAAGCTGTACGGTATCGAGAGCCTGATCAGGCGTTTTCTCGTGCTGGAGACAACGGACGGCGACACCAATCCCCTGTTTACATTGACGGCCACGCCCCGTGACCATGTGGCGATGGTAGTGAAGGCCATCAACGACGGCATGGGTAACATTACCGACTGGAAGGTGGGGCAGGTGGACGGTACCGACCTTATCGTGATCGACTATGAGGGCATGTACTGCGACCAGGCTTTGAAGGAGATCGCCGGCAAGGTGGGAGGCAAGGCCGAATGGTGGGTCGAGGGGCAGACGGTGAACGTGTGCCGTTGCGAACACGGCGAGGAGATCACGTTGGGATACGGCAAGGGGCTGACCTCCCTGGAGCGGGATACGAGCAATACGGCGAAGTTCTACACACGCCTTTTTCCGATCGGCAGCAGCCGGAACATCGACGCCGAGAAGTACGGCAGCCCCCGTCTGATGCTCCCCGGAAAAAAGAAGTACGTGGAGGTGGGCGTGGACGAGTACGGTATCTATGACCACTACGAGCAGGCCGCCTTCAGCGGTATCTATCCCCGGCGGGTGGGAACGGTAAGCAGTGTCCGGAGCGAGGAGGTGACGAATGAGGAGGGTAAGACCTTTACCGTCTATTACTTCAAGGACGGCGGGATGGATTTCGATCCTAACGATTATGAACTGGCCGGTGAGACGAAACGCGTCTCCTTCCAGAGCGGTGACCTTTCCGGGCTGGGAGAGGGGGACGATCATTATTTCGAGGTAAACTTCGATAGCGCCACCCGTGAGTTTGAGATCATCACGATCTGGCCTTACGGCGACGACACGCAGCTTCCGGGCGGCAAGCTCGTTCCGAAGGCCGGGGACACCTATGTCCTTTGGAACATCCGGATGCCGGATAAGTATTACCGGCTGGCAGAGGAGGAGTTCCAGAAAGCCGTCGATGACTATAACAAGGACCACTGGCTGGATATCGCTGCTTACAAAGCTCCGACCGACCATGTGTGGATCGAGCAGCAGGAGGCCGAGCTGTTTGTCGGCCGGCGCGTAAAATTGGAGAGCTCGGAGTATTTCCCGAAAGACGGTTACCGCAGGAGCCGCATTACGAAGATCACGCGTAAGGTGAACCTTCCCGGGGAGATGGACCTGGAGATCAGCGACGCCCTGCAGGTATCGAAATTCGACAGGGTAAACGACAGCATAGGGGAACTAAAAAGCTATACGAAAGCCAAGGTCGAAAGTTCCGGGCTCCCGGACATCATCCGGAGCTTCGACAACACTCTGCCCACGGACAACAACCTTTTCTCTGCGAAAAGAAGCCAAAGGGAGTTCCTGAGCAAACGCCATCGGGATACCGCGGCCGAGGTGATCGGTTTTTTGAAAGGGGCTTATTTTGGGGATTACAAAGCCGGGGAATCCGGAGGCAATGTTGACGGTGACGGGAACGCCGAGTTTCTGACGGCGGTCATCCGGGAACTGCTCCGGAGCACCCGTTTCGTGGACGGTATGTTCGGCGAGGGCTGGCAGATATGGATAGATAAAATAACGGGGCTGAGTAATCTCACGATAGACAAGGCGACCATCCGGCAGACGTTGGTGGCTCTGGAGCTGCTCATAGAAACGGTACGCAGCGTAAGGGGGCAGCTGGTTGTCTCCGCCGCCAACGGTAAGATCAAGACCGTGGCCAAGGAGGGCAACAATTACCGCATCTCCTTTGAGCAAGAGAACACGTTCGTGGCGCACGACCTGATGCGCTGTGCCGTTTTTACGGGGGCGGAGATTCGGGGTTACTGGGTGGAAGTGTCGGAAGGCGATGCGGAAGGGATAACGGTACCCCAGAGGGAGTTTGGTGGGACGGAACCGAAGGCGGGCGATGAGTGTGTACTTATGGGTAACACGGAAAACCCGCTCCGGCAGAACCTGATCAGCATAGCGGCTACGGAGGACGGCCAGCCACGTGTTGACATACTGGATGGCGTGATGGCGAAAAACTTCAACGGCTGTTTGCGCTGCCGGGTGGGTAATCTTGACGGTATCAAGGACAGCGCTTTCCCGGCGAATAGCCAACCACACGGGAACGGTCTCTATGGCGACAACGTATATTTGAAAGGTACGTTCGTCCTCATGACCGGCGAGGATATCCTGACGAAATTTGAAATTACGGAGGGTAAGATACAATCAGCCGTGGAGGGTCTGCGCGACGAGGTGAGGGAGGAGCAGAGCTTTTTCGATAACACCACGTTTACCGAGGGGATGAGTAAATGGATAAGCGGGTACAAGGCCGCGTTCCTGACTTTCGGCGGCAAGTGGATTCTTGCCGGTAACAAACTGTTAGCATCGAGCGAGAACGGCAACGTGGAGGTCGTAAAGACCGGCAAGGTTCCTTACGTCAGGATAACGAACAGTTATATCATGCAGAAGAACGGGGATTTCCGCACGATTCCCGATTTCAAGGAGTTGAACGGGGACGGGCTTCGCATTCCGGGCTATGTCTACCTGTCCTTCCATTACAAGGTGATCGAGGCCGGACACCTGCGTATCGAGTTTGTCAATTCCAACAAGAACGGATACGAGAATTTCAACATGTTCGCTTACGACGGTGATTTACCGGTCGGTGGGGAGAAGGTATTCAACCATTCCGGGCTGTGGAACGGGACCGGTGACTTCAAGCTGTCGTTCACGGGTGTCATCCAAGTGTCCTTGTTGGTGTTCTCGACAGACCGGACGGATGCCCTGGCGTACAAGTATGCCACGTTCTTCGACCAGTCGGAGAAGATGATCCGAATCGCGGCGGCGAATTTCGATAAGGACGGCAATGTGCTGGAGGCATCCTCCATTATCACGACGGCCAAATACAACAGGCTGATTTCTGTCCATTTCGATGAGAACGGGGAATTGCGGAATAAATCCGGGTTGGTGACTACCGCCAATTTTTCCAAGCTGTTCGCTGAGGGCGTTACAAGCAACGGGCTTGTAAAGAAGGCGGAACTGAATGTCTATGTCAAGCGTGACGAGTTCGGCAATCTTGTTTCCGGTGTCACCATTAAAGCCGACCAAATCAAACTGGAGGGGCTTGTTACGGCTAACGGCTATTTCAAGGTCCTCACGGACGGGAGTATCGAGACCCGGAACGCGAACATCAGCGGTACTGTCAAGGCGAGCGGCGGTAAGATCGGCGGCTTTACCATCGATTCCGGCCGTCTGTATTGGAAGAGCCGCGATTATTTCGGAAACGATTCCCGGAGTTTGAAACTGGGAGTCTCGAGTTCCTCGACGGAGGGGATCGTGGACGTGGCCTTCAATGGCGCTACCAGTGGTCGGTTTGGCGTGAAATCAGTCGGGGCGACATCCGGTGGGGCCGCTATATACGCATCGATAGGCTCCTTAACCTACCCGGCCAGCGGTATGACCTATGCCGGGTTCTTTGTCGGTCCGGTAGATGTAAGGGATACCGGTAACGGATTGACAAGTGATGTTTGCGCGTCGAAAGGGTTCCGGTACATCAAGAGCCGCAATTCCGACGGTACATACGTGTATAACGAGGGTGTGAACTGGGGGGATGGTGCCGCCCAGAATCCCGACCTTGACAAAATAAGACTTATCGTGAGGGGCGGCATCATTGTCGGCTATACAGGGGAATAAACATTTAAAACCAAAGAGTATGAAAGTTGACTTAAACAGGAGATTCAGGGGCTTTGACGGGAACGAGCTTGGCGGCGACAACATCGCCACCGCCGTGGCGGAGGCCCTGTTCGATTACGGAAAAGACAAACCGGTAGGTCGTGATGAGAAGTTCAAGGCTTACGTCCTATGCCAGCGTATCATCCAGGGCGGTGGAATCCTGGAGATCACCACCGAGGAGGGTACGCTTATCAAGGAGGTGTGCGGCGAGAGCCTGACGGCCGGCGGTTACGGCCAGGTTTATGAACTGATAGAGGGAGGGGTTTGACATGGCACTGACAGAATCGGATATCGCCCAGGTTTTGGAGGCGATCAAGGCGGAATCGAAGAGTGTCGAATCCCTTGAGACGGTCGGCTCGCTGAGCGGGGTCAAATCCCTGCCGGGACAGAAAGATGACAAACTGGTGAACGTCCCGATCACCTTATTGAGCAAGCCGGCCGATGACGCGGCGGCCCGGGCGATCAAGGCCGCTGAAAGGGTGGAGGGATTGGCTCCCGAAATGGAAGCGGCCACCCAGGAGACAAAAAAGGCCATTCAAACGGCGGGTGAATCGGCGGCAAAGGCGGAGGCGGCCGCGAAGAAGGCCGAGGATGCGATAGCCCAAGGCTACAAACATAAGGAGATGAGTGAGGAGGAGTTTGAAAGTCTCCCGGAAAAGGACGGCAAGACCATTTACCTGATTTACGAGGAGGAATAGGTATGATAAGTGTTGGAAACAAAGAGGTGACGGCCATCCGTGTAGGCGAACGGGTGGTGGCGACGGTCTATATAGGGGCCAGGCTGGTTTGGCAAGCCATCCGGAGCTGTTTCGGCGCGGGCTTTTGGCGCGGTGACAAACCCTGGAGCCGAACGGATGGCTGGAAACGGATGAAATAACTTTTAAAGAATAACGATATGGCAAAGAAAGTATATGACGAGGACGGTCTGGATATGCAGAAGACCGATTGGTCCGGTGACGAATCCACGGGTAATCTTCCGGTGAGCGGCCGGTTGGTGGAGAACTATATCAAAAGTATTGATGACAAGGCCACCCCTACGGAGGAGCTGGCCGCCGGTGAGACGAAAGCCCCCACGAGCGGCGCGGTGTTCGCCTCGCTGGTGGGTACCGTGACGAATATCGACGTGACGGACAGCGAGGACGGCACTCAGTACGTGATGACAGTCACGCAGAAGGATAGCGAAGGGGGGGAAAGCGACAGGGAGGTGCGCTTTTCCAAGTATAGCGACGATGACAAGGTGGTGGTGAATATAGACCTGACCGATGCTTCGGGTTCCTCCTTGCCCGCTTCCCAGTATTTGTCGTTGGGTACCGGTTTCGTGGTGAGATATGCCGTTGGCGTGGGCACGGCCGGTGGCGGCGAGGTGAGTGGCTACAGCGACCTGAAGGCCAAGGTGGTCGTAAAACGTGGCTCCACGGTCCTTTCAGAATTCCAGGATGCGGAGTTTGTCGGCGTTACGGCCGGTCAGAGCTATACTTTTGACGCGTCGCCTTACCTGAAGGATGCCACGACCTACACCGTGCAGGTGGAGGCGCAGGCCGGTTATGATGGCGGTACGCTGATGAAAACCGCTACCGCCAGGGTGACGATGGTGGCTATGGAACTAAGTACCACTTATTCGGTTGGGAACGGACTTGCTGACGGGGGATACCGGAACGACGTGAACATCCCATTTACAGCTAAGGGAACGAGTGGCGAGAAGAACATCTACTACCGTATCAACGGCGGGCAGCCCTATACGCTTGGCCTGTCAGCCGGTTCCGGTGTCCAGCAGAAGAACGTCACCGTTGCGCTGAGTGAAATGCGGGAGGGCATGAACGTGGTGGAAGCCTATGCGCTGCACGAGAACTCCGGCGTGGTGAGCGAGATACACTACCTGACCCTGCTGAAAGCCGGGGAAGGTGTGACGGCCTATGCCGGCATGATGTTCAACCACCGGGCGGCAGGGTTCCAGCGTGACTGGAAGCACCCCGTACTGGAGGCAGAGCAGTTCACGGCGTGGAACTTCACGTATGCCGGCTATGACAGGGATGCGTACACGGCCCGTGTGAAAGTGACCAGCCGGGGCAGTGTGGTGAAGGAAGACCTGCTGCAGCGCGGTGAGACCGGCAGCTACGGGCGTACGAACGTGAACGTGGAACCGCTGGACTACCGTGTGTCGTGCGGTGATGCCGTGCTTGAGGTGCGGGTGAACACCACATCGCACCCCGACATTGAAGCCACGCTGGCACCGGATGCCGTGTGCACGTTCGATGCCTTCGGGCGAAGCAACACGGAAAACAACCCGGAAAGCTGGGTGAGCGGGGACAAACGGATGGAATTCCGTGATGTGCTGTGGAGCGTGAACGAATACGGCGCAGGAAGCGGCTGGCACAAGGACCGCCTGCTGCTGGCCGGCGGTGCGGGCATGACCCTGACGGCAGACGGCGGTTATCGCCCGTTCAACGAGGCGGACAAGCCCGAGGGTTTTGCCATCCGCGACGTGGGCATGACGTTGGAGATAGAATACAGCACGGCCAACGTGACTGACACCGACGCGGAGCTGATCACCTGTCTGGGCACCCTGCAAAACGGCAACCGTTACGGGCTGGTGGTGACCCCGGAGGAGGCGAAGTTCCTTACCGGCGTGGTGACGGAGGCGATGGATGCCGGTCAGGTCCTGCGCTATGAGGACTCGGTGGGTACGAAGTTTGAACCCGGTAAGAATATCCGTATCACTTACGTGTTCTACCCGGACGTGGAGACCAACGAGCAGCGGACGCTGATCGGCTTCTATGTGAACGGGGAGGAGTCGGCCGCCTCGAAGTGGCTGGACAAGGTGAGCTTCGACATCCGGAGCCAGCTGGAGTTCAAATCGGAGGGGGCTGACCTGAACGTGAAGAGCGTGCGCATCTATAACAAGGCGCTGACCTCGGACGAGGTGCTTAACAACTACATCGTGGACCGCAACCATCTGGAGGATGCCGACGGGGAACCGGGCGTGCGCTCGCTGGATGAGGACAACCGCGTGCTGAACGAGGGGGACACGGTGAGCATGGAGAAGCTGATGGGGCTGATGAAGAAGCGGCGGAACTCGATCCTGGTACTGATAGGCACGGGCAGCGTGGGCAGTGAGGTGCCAAGCGAGAGCGACACGCTGAACGTGATGGACGCGCTGGCCCAGCTGAACAACAAGAAGGCCAACAAGCTGTGCCGGGAAGTTAGATTCTACAACGGTGAGAACCGGGCGCTGGACTGGATAGCCCGTGACATTTATCTGCGTATCCAGGGTACCAGTTCGGTGAACTATGCCCGCAAGAACCTGCGCTTCTACTTCCAGAAGACAGCCAGCGGTTACACGGCACGGATGAGCTACGGCGAGATAGACGGTAACGGGCAGCAGAGCAACCCGACAGCTACGGAGGGTAAGAAGAACCTGTTCCGACTGCGGGACAACTCGGTGGGGGCGAAACTCGCCTGTGCGAAGTGTGACTTTTCGGACTCCTCCATGACCACCAACACCGGTGGCGCGAAGTTCATCCATGACGGCATGAAGGAAATGGGCATCCTGACCCCTGCCCAGCAGTATGCCGCCGACCATGCGGATACGTGCAAGGAAGACATACGCTCGGCCATTGACGGCTTGCCCTGTGACCTGTTTGTGGCAAAGAGCGTGGATGAGGATCTGACCTACTACGGCCAGTACAACATGAACAACGAGAAGAGCGACAGCTACCCGATATTCGGCCAGGACAAGACCATCGGCGAAGAACAGTGGGGGACCGGCGATACGCTGAACTACCTGCAGGCGAACGGCGACCGGCCGAAGGAATACCTGCCCATCTGCATCGAGACGCTGAACAACTCGAACGACCTGTGCCTGTTCCGTTGGCTGCCGTCCACGGAGCCCGACCATACGGACTTCATGGATTTCAACTTTGACGGCGGTTTCGAGTTCAACCATCCGAAAGACGTGTTCTGGAACGATGGCGGAGGCGATGCCGAAGAAGAACCGAACATCAAGGAACACCTGGGCACCGGTGACAAGTACGACAAGATGTACAAGGCGCTTGACCGCATGATGAGTTTCCTTTACAGATGCGTGAAGGAAACGCCTGCCGGCAAGAATCTGGCCTATAACAAGGAGACGCACACCTTTGACGGGGTGGACTATGAGGATGACGGCAACAAGTTTCCGACCGTGAAATGGGTGAGCCCGACCTTCAAGGCGGAAGCCGGGAAGTATTTCAACCTTCCCAACCTGGCCGCCTACTACCTGTATGTACAGTTCAACCTTGGCGTGGACCAGCTGGCGAAAAACATGCTGGTGCGGACATGGGACGGCGTGATGTGGTGGATAACCTATTACGATGGAGACTGCCAGCTGGGTTCGGACAACAAGTCGTTCCTGACCGGGAAGTATGATGACAACCGGCAGACCAAGCGGGACGGGGCCTATGTGATGCAGGGACACAACAGCTGGCTGTGGAACCTGATACTGGGCAATATGGGCAATCTGCTGGAAGAAGTGATGACCAAGGGTGTGAACGGCGGTACCAGCTTCATGAGTGCCTTCAGCATCCAGAAGGCCGTTGACCATTTCGACACCGAGCAGATGAAGAAGTGGTGCAGCCGGCTGTACAACAAATCAGGCATCTTCAAGTATGTGTATCCGTTCTTGAACGAGATGCCGGTGGGTGCGGACGGCGCGAAACAGACCTACCCGCAGATCTACGGTCTGAAGGGTTCGTTAAAGGCGCACCGGAACTATTTCATCCAGCGCAGGTATGACCTGAAGCAGGTGGAGTACGGTTATGTCTCTACGCTGGGTGCCCAGTTCTACCAGAGTACGGCATCGCTGGACAAGGCTTATAAGCTGAAACCGATGCAGTACCGGTTGACCATCCCGTACCGTGTGCAGTTATCTACCAGTAACGGCGTACAGGCTGACAGCGGTGTGGTAGATGCAGACGTGCTCCACTCCCTGCGGCTGACCCGTGCCTTCGGTGAGAACGACCCGCTGAAGATTATCGGCGCGGCTAAAATCAAGGAACTGGTATGGCATGAGGACGCGTTCGCCATCGGCTTCAACTTCGGTTTGCTGACCTCGTTGGTAAAACTGGACATGAGCGTGGAGAAAGCCAGCGGTTATCGTAACGGTTCATTCATGGCCTCGACGAACGGCATGCTTCTTCTGGAAGAGCTTAATATGCGCAACAACCTGCTGGCACGGAATGGCGATAACGGCAACGTGACGACCTTGGACTTGAGCTGGCAGGGACGGTTGAAGAAGCTGGACGTGAGAGGCACGGGGCTTACCCGCGTGAAACTTGCCACCGGTGCGCCTGTTGTGCAGTTATGCTTGCCGGAAACGATAGAGGAACTGTTTCTGGAATATCTTCCCAGGTTGGCAGAGAGCGGATTGGTACTGGATGGCATCGGTAACGTGCGAGGCTACCGGTTCATGGGTTGTCCGGGCATTGACGGGTTTGCCATGCTGGAACGTCTTCATCAGGCCAAGTTGAACGGTAGCGGTAAACTGGAGCGTTTTGTCCTTGACATCGATATGGAGGATGACGGCAGGCTGCTCGGAAAATACTACGATTATGGTACCTATACCTCCACCGGAGCGATAGACAACCGTCATTCCGGATTGCGTGGCAGGCTCTGCCTGACAAAGTACATGGATGACGAACAGGCCGACCGGTATCGTGAGCGGTATCCGGAACTGGAGATCGTACAACCGGCCTACAGCATCATCGAGTCGGACGAGAGCGCTCCGGACGATGCCAACATTTCCAACCCGGACAACGAGACCGGTTATAAGTATGGCAATACTTACGTCATGAATGCCCACGTGGCGGCGATCCTCAAGAAGCGCCATCGTGTGCTTGCCAAGGTGACGAAAAAGCCCACGAGCCGTAAAGTGGAGATGGCGGGCCAGACGGTTGACGTGAACAATCCGGACGGCGAGATGACCTATTGTCCGTTGGATGATACCAGCAGTAATAAATACTACGATGGCAGCGCAGCCAAACTTGACAGCAGCGAGGGCGACTGGATGATGTACGAACCGTTCTTTTGGTCGAAAGGTGTCAATGACTACCTGAACGAGAAATATTACAGCTGTTACAGTTCCAACGGCCCTGACGATATGCCTCCTGTTCCGGATGTGACGGTGCTGACGTTGGACGACATCAAAGACACGCAGGGCGGTTTCCTTACAGAGCGCAAACTTTTGAGTGGCAAACCCACGTTGAAGGATTCTTATAGCACGGACAAGACCTATTCAGTCTGCAAGGTGGATGTACAAGGCTATAAGCGTGTACGTTTTCCGAGTGTTCCCGGTACGGGTTTGGTCGGCAGTCTATTTGTTGACGGCTCCGGAAACGTGGTCAAAACCATCGTGGTCTCTACGATCGGTCTGAAGTTCGAGGCCGGCATGTACTTGATATCGGATGTTCCGGAGGACGCCACGGCCTTGCACTTCTCGATCCTGAACACGGCCGAGTTTGACAAGGTGGTTCTAAGTAACAGCGACAAGATCGAGGATATGGAGCCCGATTGGGTGGCCAACGAGGAACATCTTTGCGCGGTAGTAGGCAGTAGCGTGGTAGGTAGCAAGTTGCGTTCATGCATAACGGGTAATTCCACGACGGCCAGCATGAACTGGATCGACTTTCATTATTACTCGGTTCAGCGCGGTATGCAACAGATAGACGCGTTGATGCACTCCCGTATAGCGAACTTGTTTTACGCAAGATATGGCCGTCGTGACAGCCAGGAACAGTGCGGAGGCGGTCAGCATACGAGCAATCGTATCACGGGCGGTACAGCCGGTTATGGTATGCAGGATACGATCGGCTACGCAGAAGCGTATAAAATAAACGACAAGATCACGAATTCCATCGTGGACGGTTCTATCCACCAGTACGCTTGGTATCGTGGCCAGGACGAGTATGGTTCTCCGACCGTGACTCAGGTAAACAATATCAGTTGTCTGGGCTATGAGGACATCTACGGCCATAAGTACGAGATGATGGACGGTGTTGATTTACCCAACGATAGTGGCAACCAAGGTAAATGGCGTATTTGGATGCCGGACGGCACGGTGCGTTGGGTGAAGGGTAAAACGATCAGTGACCAGTGGATAACAGGTGTTGCCCATGGTAAATACATGGATATCGTACCGGTAGGAACAGCTAACGGCTCGTCCAGTACATATTATTGCGATAAATATTGGATAAGTACCGCAGCCTTCCGTGTGGTTTTTCGTGGGTACGTTTACTCGAATGCGTTTGGTGGTGTGTCGTACGCGCATGCGAATATCGATGCCTCGAGCTCGTACTCGGGTATCGGTTCCCGTCTGGCCTTCCGCGGCAAACTCGTTCGGGCGGAAAGCGTGGAAGCGTATAAAGCGATTCGCGAAGTGTTGTAAGCGCAAAGCGCCAAAGCGTGGAGCGAAGCGACTAAAACGAAAGAACGGTGTTCGGATGGTTTCTGAACACCGTTCGTGTTATTATAAATACCGGCGTAAGCCGGTCGAAAATGTTTTAAGAAAATGAAATTTGATAGTGCTTTAGTATGTGTGAGAGAGTGCACAACACACCAATTTATACTATACAAATGTAGCGATTTTTGGCGAGATTACCAAATTTCTTAGTAATAATTAGAAGTGAGAAATTAAGCGGAAAAGGGCAGGGTAGGGGGTGTTTAGGGGTGCGAAAAAAAGAACGTTTCGTTTTGGGAAAAAGAACGTTTCGTTCCCAAAAGTCGAAACATTTCGTTTTGCGGATTATATTTATCGTTGTTGGTCAGGACCGGAATTTTATTGCCGTTTTCGTCAAACATGGCAGCATCATTCAAGATAATACCCATACTTTTGTATCCATACCATTCATTATAGTAAGACCCTTCTTCGGTGATCTTGTTGTCATCGATTTTCTGCCGTTTTGCCATATATCCCATTTTAGAGCGATAATCGGACAAATTGAAACTTACACCGTAGCGAAAATTGTTAATTTGGTCGCTCCAGGAGAGTTCGAGGTCCCAACCTTTCGTGTGCATATCGGCGGCATTGTTTTGCGGTGCGTTGTAACCGAAATAAGAAGGGAATCCGACTTCCATTAACATATCTGTCGTCTTTTTGTAATAATAATCGGCTGATGCACGAAGTCTGTTATTTAGTAAGGTTATGTCAGCTCCTAAACCATAAGTGGTCGTTGTCTCCCATGTCAGGTTGTTGAAAGCATAGTCTGTCTGATAGGCTGTTTGCACAACATCTGCTACGCCTGTGGTTGCATTGGGAATAAATCCTGTTCCAAAACTGAGAATTGCCTGATAGGGAAATTCCTTACCTAAACGTTCGTTGCCTAACTGCCCGATCGAACCGCGTAGTTTTAAGTAATCTACAACGCTCTTCTTGAACCAAGGTTCTTCGGAGATAACCCAGCCTGCACTAACGGAAGGGAATGTACCCCAACGATGGCCATCGGCAAAGCGTGAAGAACCATCTGAGCGGATATTGGCTTGCAATATATAGCGATCTGCCCATGAATACATGACACGGCCGAAGAACGAACGGTAAGCATTATGTCCGGCTTTTCCGCTATTGTATTGGTAATCTTCGGGACCTAAATCCAAATAGGGATAATTGACTAAGTTAAAATTGGTCCTGGAGGCACCTTCCTCTTCCCATTTGTAAGAATAATCTTCATAACCGGCCATCAATCCGATAGAATGACGTTTCAGTTGCAATTTGTAGTTGGCATAGAACTGTTTTGTCAAGCTATGGTTGTCATTGCGACTTTCACTGAGGCTGGTCGAGGCATAGCCGACTCCGGGAATCGGGTCGCCGGTGATCCGGTAGACTTCGTATCTTTTCCGATGGTCTTTCCCTTTGTAAAAAGAATATTTCGGAGCGACAATGGCTGTTAAAGTTAATCCTTTTGTAGGGGTGATATCCAATTGCAGCTTACCACTCACATTGTAGTTCTGTTTTTTCACGGAACCACCTAATTGGTGCTCGGCGATAGGGTTGTCACCATCTTTGCCATCGGCAAAACGTCCGTCGGACCAGTAAGCATTGTAGATCGGAGCACGTTCCATCAAGGAAAAGATCGATCCGTGGGGCTCATTTGCATTGGAATAGAGTAAATTCAAATCGACATTGGCATGTATCCAATTATTGATCTGATAGTCATTGTTCGTACGGATATTGAAACGCTCGTAGTCTTTTGTTTTGATAAGTGCTTCCGAATTGTAATAGTTGAGGCTGAAATTTGTTTTCAGTTTGTCGGTTCCACCACTGAGCGAGAGTGAGTGGCGTTGATGATGTGTACTACTTTTTAGACCTAAATCCATGAAATCTGTATCTGCATAGCGATCCGGATCTTCGGCCCGCAATTGAGCGTAATTATTGATTATCTCTTCAGAATAAAGCGAATGCGGGGATGAAGCACCATCGTTGAAGGCTAATTCGTTGAGACCACTCATCCATTGTACGGCATTCGCAAATTTTGGTTTCGCGGTCGGTGTGTTGATACCATATTCACCATTATATGAAAGATGGAATTCCTTGTTTTTGGCACGTTTGGTTGTGACCAATATGACACCTGCTGCTGCGCGTGAACCGTAGATGGCGGCTGAAGCTGCGTCTTTCAGAACCTGAATGTCTTTTACATCTTCAGGGGTAATATCCCCAAGAGTACCCGGTACTCCATCGACAATCACCAGCGGATCGTTGGTTGACATGGTTGTGACACCACGAACGCGGATAGTTGCTCCCGCTGACGGGTCGCCACTGGAACGTGTGATCTGCACACCGGCCATCTGTCCTTGCAACTGACTGGATAGTTGCGGCGTGCTCTTCATTTGAAGTTTGTCACCTCCCAGAGAAGAGGTTGATCCTGTCAGGTCGATCTTGCGTGCCGTACCGTAACCGATTACGACCACTTCATCCAATGCTTCCGAATCTTCTTCGAGGGTGATGTTATATGAGTTTTGTGAACCGATCTTTATTTCGACAGGTTTGTATCCGATATAGGAAATGGAAAGTATAGCACCTGGTGCTATACTGATGTTGAAGGAGCCTTCAACATCAGTGATAGATCCGTTAGTCGTTCCTTTTTCTACAACGTTAGCTCCGATAACCGGGTCTCCGTTACTGTCAAGGACTTTCCCTGTGATCTGCTTGACTTGTTGTTGTCGGGTATCTGCTTTTCGTAGAATGTTGATGTTGCGGTCATTGATGGTGTATGTCAATCCTGTTCCAGCCAATGCTTGTGTTAGTATTTCATCGATTTGACTACTGCTGGCCTTAATGTTGACTTTGATGTTTGCAACATCTTTGTCTACATAGAAGAACAAGAATTCGCTTTGTTTTTCTATCTGTGAAAATAGATCGGAGAGAAGCATCCGTTCCGCTTTGACGGATATCACTGCCGATTGTGAGTAGGCTGTTTCGGCTTGCATTGCGGAAGGTAAAACCGTTAATAGCGAAACTGCCGTGATCTTTGTGATTGCTACTAATTTTTTCAGGCTTTCGGGATGAAGATGCCTGTAATACGAAACATTTTTCATGCTTGTGTATTGATTTAAGAAATTAATAATTTGGTTGTTTCATGGTATGACCCGCTTGTGTGGGCATCAGTATTGTTCTATAAATTAATGTATACTCATAGGCATTATCTTTTTAATGTTATATATTGGATATGATAAATTCCATCATGATTCGTCCATCGTACAGGCAGGCTGTTTGAAATTACTTTCAGGATTTGTTCGAGGCTTTGTTCACTGGCAAATGTCCCGGAGACGGTGACGGATGGATCTGCCAGTCTATCATCGTCGATGCTGATTTCTACTTGGTAGATGTCTTTCAGGTTCTCGACTAATTGGATAAACGGAATCGACTTATATTTCAGCAGGCCGTCTTTCCATGCTGTGAAAGTGTCGGTGTCTGTTTCTTTGAGGTTGACCTTGTTTGTCGATCGGCTGAAAGTAAGCTGTTGGTTTGGGGTCATCACGATATTCTGTTTTGCGCCTTCGAAACGGATGGAACCTTCTACGAGTGTCGCGGTGATATCGTCTGATTCAGCTTCTGCTTTTACGTTGAAGTGTGTGCCCAAGACGGTAATGGAAGCACCGTCCATTTCGACTTGGAAGGGTTTGTCCGGATCTTTTGCCACTTCGGAATAGGCTTCACCTTCCAACTTGACGTTACGGCTGTCTTTTCCGTATTTATCGGAATAGCTGAGGCGGCTGTTCTTGTTCAAGATGATGACGGTCCCGTCTTCCATTGTGAAGTCGGAGGTATGTTCGCCTGTCAGCAAGGTGTAGTATTCGGATGTACGGTCATTTGTATTGTAATGGAAAAAGCCCATTGAGAAAATGAAAAGCAAACAGGCTGCGGCAATTAGTGGAATGGCGCTTCTCCATAATTGCCGCCGGGCAGTCTGCCTTCTTTGTACATTGATCTTTTGTTGCAGTTTGTCGGCCGAGAAAGCAGGGGCGACGGAATGCTTGAAAGCGACATCCGCATCCCAGTAATTCTTGAGCCGCCGGAATTCATCCCGGTTCTTTTCGTTCTCGTTCAGCCATTCGCTTAACGAAAGGATATCGTCCGAAGAACTTTCTCCGCTCAGGACACGCGCGATTATATGGTTTATTCTGTTTTCCATTCTATGTGTTTTTATATGTATAGTCGCAGGGAAGCAAGAATACCCTTAGTAGGGAAAGGGAAAAAGATAAAAAATTTTCCCACGGTGGAAAATAAGTTTTCAATAGGTGGAAACAAAATTTTCAATAGGTGGAAACAAAAATATCCCCGGCATGAAATTTTTGTTTCATGCCGGAGTGTCGCTCTTCTCAGGTGTGATCGTCGGCAAGTGTCTCTCGCAGTTTGCGGACGGCATTCGCCAGATGGGCTTCCAGAGTCTTGACGGAGATGTCGAGGATGGCGGCCACTTCTTTATATTTGAGTTTGTCTTCGCGGACGAGTTTGAAAGCCATTTTACATTTGGTGGGAAGCGAGTCGACAGCCTGGTTCAGGCGGCGGATACCTTCCCGGCTGATAAGTTCTTCTTCGGGAGTCGTTTCGGCCGAGGTGAAAAGGTCGATGGAGATTTCGTCCAGCGAGACCTGCTCCATGTGCTGTTTGCGGTAATAGCTGATCGCTTTGTGGCGGGCTATCGTGTATATGTAGGAATCGAAATTGGAGATGCCGGGAAGTTGCTTGCGGTTGTTCCAGATAGCCAAGAAAGTGTCGGAAACGATCTCTTCGGCTTCAGCCGGCGTTGAGACATACATCCCCGTAAATCGCATCAGCGAGCCGAAATAGGCCATGTAAAGCGACTTAAGAGCAGTTTGTGAATCCGATAAAGCCATTTCGCAAACCCACTGCATAATATTGTCCCGATTCTCTCCCAAGTGTGTGTGCAAGATTAACAATGCCTCTATAATAAAAGTCGCGAATATAAAGAAAAACCCTTAATCGGGGAACACTCTTTTTTCTCCGGCTGTTTCTATAAATAGATAACCGGGTTTGTAACACGTTTGTAACATCGATGTCATTTTTGCGTAATATTTGTTTCAGACCTTTGCTTCCAAATACATAACAAGCAATTATGGAGACATTTTATCTCTTTCTGATCATTTTTCTCTTTGTACTGGCGGTGTTCGACCTGTCAGTCGGGGTCAGCAACGATGCGGTAAATTTCTTGAACTCGGCGATAGGGTCGAAAGCCGCGTCTTTTAAAGTCATAATGGTGATTGCCACGATCGGCATCTTTGTCGGCGCCTCGCTTTCCAACGGTATGATGGACATTGCCAGGCACGGGATTTACCAGCCGCAACATTTCTTCTTTTCGGAGATCATGTGTATTTTACTGGCGGTCATGCTCACCGATGTGGTGTTGCTGGACATCTTTAACTCTTTGGGTATGCCTACTTCGACAACCGTTTCGTTGGTTTTCGAATTGCTGGGCGGTACGGTTGCGATTTCGTTGATCAAGATTGCCAATTCCAACGGTGCGCTTCAGTTGGGCGACCTGCTGAACACGGATAAGGCTTTTACGGTGATACTTGCCATTTTCCTTTCGGTGGCGATCGCTTTCTTCTTCGGGGCTATTGTCCAATATATCTCTCGTCTGATCTTTACCTTCAATTACAAGAAGCATGCAACTTATTTCATCGGGTTGTTCGGCGGCCTGGCCGCTACTTCCATCCTTTACTTCATGTTGATCAAAGGATTGAAGGAGAGTTCCTTTATGGCAGGAGACCTTAAAACGATGATCTACAGCAATACGGATACGATCGTGTGGGGAGCGCTTGTTTTCTTCACCATATTGATGCAGATTCTTCACTGGTTGAAGGTGAACGTCTTTAAGGTGGTGATTTTGTTGGGTACGTTTGCCTTGGCTTTGGCGTTTGCCGGCAACGACTTGGTGAACTTTATCGGCGTTCCGTTGGCAGGCTATTCTTCTTATATGGACCTGATGGCGCAGGGTGGCACGACTACGACCGATACTTTCCTGATGGAGTCCTTGCTTGAACCGGCCAAGACCCCGTGGTATTTCCTTGTCGGTTCCGGCCTGATCATGGTAGTCGCCTTGGCTACTTCGAAGAAGGCGCAGGCGGTGATTAAAACCTCCGTAGACCTGGCCCGGCAGTCGGATGGAAATGAGAATTTCGGGACATCGCCTGTGGCGCGTGTCCTGGTGCGTACGTGCAATAACGTCTCCAGTACGATCTTGAGCGTGGTCCCTTTGCGGGTGAAGGACTGGATTGACAGCCGTTTCAATAATAACGAGATAATACTTGAAGATAAGGCCAGTTTCGATCTTGTGCGTGCCTCGGTGAATGTCGTGCTTTCCGGTCTGCTGATTGCGTTGGGCACTTCGTTGAAGTTGCCGTTGTCTACGACTTATGTCGCTTTCATGGTGGCGATGGGTAGTTCCTTGGCCGACCGTGCCTGGGGACGTGAAAGCGCGGTTTACCGTATCACCGGTGTCCTTTCCGTGATCGGGGGCTGGTTCATTACGGCAGGTGCTGCTTTTACGATCTGCTTCCTGGTCGCCTTGTTGATCCATGTCGGCGGCATTGCGGCAATGGCTGCGATGGTGGGACTGGCGATCTATATGCTGATCCGCAACCAGATTCTGTATAAGAAAAAGATGAAGAAAGAAGCCATGCAGGAAGAAGTCGATACCACGATTTCCAAACTGCGCGAGACAAAAGACAAACGCGAAGCCCTTTCCCTCTTCCGCGAACATAGCCGCGGCGAACTTTGCAACGTGCTGAACTTCGCTTCGGACGCTTTCTTCCGCTCCGTTCATGGCTTTATGGACGAGAACTTGCGCGAACTTCGCAAGGTGATGGGGGCGATCGAGGAAAAGAAGAGTTACCTGAAACAGGTCAAGCGTGTCGGTACGTTGGGTGTGACCCAGTTGGAGCATGACATTGCGATCGATAAAGGGTTATATTATTACCAAGGAAATGATTTTGCCAGCGAAATCGTGTTCAGCATCCGCCGTCTGACGGAACCGAGCAAGGAACATGTCGACAACCATTTCAGTCCGTTGAGTGAGATACAGAAGGAGGACTTCGGAAAGATGACCGACAGCATCGTTTCTTTCCTGAACCGCAGTTCGGCTATGATCGAAAGCAATGACTACCATCGTATGGATGACCTGATCAACGAATCGGTCGACCTGATGGCCAAACTGACGCTTCTGAAGAAGGAAGAACTGAAACGTATCCAAGGACAGAGCGGTAGCACGAAGGTCAGCATGGTCTACCTCAATATGGTGCAGGAAGCGCAGAATGTGGTGTCCTTTACGGCAAACTTGCTGAAGGTGAGCCGCAAGTTCCAGAAAGAATAATCACTATAAAATCTCTTGTCCCCGCGTCAAACGTGGGAAAATGGCAAACCGATAGCTGTGATATAAGAAGATTTTTGTTTCTTTGGGGGCGAAAATCAATAAGGTATTCAGTGAAATCTTTTATTTGCATCCTGCTGGTATTATTCCAGTCTACAATATTTACGGCTGTTGGGGCGGTTCGCGAACTGCCCCAACAGCTTCCTGTTTCCGATACGGAAGTACGGGACAGTACATCCCGGATGTCTGTCGTCGAATATAAATTCAAACCGAAAAGCCTGATCCTTCCCACTTCCCTGATAACAGTCGGGGCGATTGGCACTGCCATAGACGGGATGAATGATTTTCACCTCTTTTCCCGTAAGGATTCCGTGAGGAAGATACGGATCGATGATTATATGGAATGGGGCATGTTAGGATGGGTTTTTGTTTGCGACCTGATGGGGAAGGAGAAGCATAACTGGGTGGATCAGCTTTGCTTGGTCGTCATTGCCGAAGGTTTCAATGCCGGCATGACGCGGGTGGTCAAGCATGCTGTGGGTGAAGTGCGTCCTGACGGAGGCCCTCATTCTTTCCCGTCAGGGCATACCGCAAATGCTTTCTTGGGAGCGCATATCGCCTGGAAGGAATTTAAGGACAGCAGTCCGGTGTTGGCTTATTCGGGTTATGCGTTGGCGACCTTCGTTGCCTGTTCTCGTCTGTATAATAACCGGCATTGGGTGGCGGATGTAGTGGCAGGAGCCGGCTTCGGCATCCTCTCCGTCGAGCTTGCCTACCTGACTTATTTCCCTATCCGTAATGCGATCACCCGTAAAATCAATATGAAAAGAAGCGATCGTCTGGTCGTCGCCCCGACGCTTAGCCCTGAAGGGGGCGGCCTTTATTTGTCATGGAAATTTTGAGGATTTATGAATTATTATCGACAAATAAATCATAAATCATAAATCACAAATCCTCCCCAACTCCTCGATAAACGTCCGGTCGTTGCTGAGGCGGGGTATTTTATGCTGACCGCCTAATTTCCCTTTCCGGCGGAGCCATTCGTAGAAGGTTCCTTCGCGGGCAACCCGGATTTCCAGAGGTTGAAGGGAAATCTCTTTATAGCGCTTGGCCTCGTAGTCGGAGTTAAGCTGCTGCAATGTCTTGTCCAGCAAAGAGGCGAATTCTTCCAGCGAAGGTGGCATTTTCTCGAATTCGATCAACCATTGATGGCGGCCTTTCGCCTTGTCCAGCATAAAGAGGGGAGCAGCCGTGTATTCCTTCACTTTGGCTCCGGTCAAGCGGCAGACGCTGCTGATCGCTTTGTCGGCATTGTCTACCATCAATTCTTCCCCGAAAGCATTGATGAAGTTCTTGGTACGTCCCGATATCACGAACTTGTGCGGATAGAGGGAGGTGAAACGGACCGTGTCGCCGATCTGGTAACGCCATAATCCGCCGGAAGTCGTGATCACCATCGCATAGTTTTTCCCTACCTCTACGGCTTCTAACGGAAGGACGGTCGGGTGTTCGCTGTCCACCTCGTTGAGCGGGATAAATTCATAGAAGACGCCGTAGTCGATCATCATCAACAGGCTGTGCTCCGCCGGATCGTCTTGAAGGCCGAAAAAGCCTTCCGATGCGTTGTAGGTTTCCATGTAATGCATCCGGTCTGAAGGAATCAACGCTTTGTACTGGTCCCGATACGGTTCGAAACTGATCCCGCCGTGGAAGAATACCTCCATATTGGGCCAAACGTCCGTCAGGTATTCGCATCCCGCCTTCCGCAAGACTGCCTTGATCAGTACCAACATCCACGAAGGGACACCGGACAGGCTGTTCACGTCGGCTTTCCAGGTGCTTTCGACGATCGCCTTGATCTTACTTTCCCATTCGTCCATCAGGATGATCTTTTTGTCGGGAACGCGGATCAGGTTGACGAGCGGGTTCAGGTTTTGCAACAGGACGGCGGAAAGGTCTCCGCAATGCGCATTCCGGTTCAAAGGGGAAGGACTGTGGCTTCCGCCTAAGATTAGCCCTTTGCTGGCAAAGAAATGGCTGTCGGGATTATTCCGGAGATAGATGGAGACAGTGTCGAAACCGCCTTTGTAATGGCATCCTTTCAGGATTTCGGGCGTGACGGGAAGGAATTTGCTTTTGTCGTTCGTGGTGCCGCTGCTTTTTGCGTACCACCGCACGACCGAAGGCCAGAGGATATTCTTTTCTCCGTTTATCATGCGGATGACGTATGGCTTTATATCGTCATAAGTCTGCAAGGGAATCCGTTCACAAAAATCTGCATATCCCTGAATACTTTTGTAGTCGTATTTCAGGCCCCACTCGGTGTCTTTGGCAGCGGACAAAAGAGACTTCAGCTGTTTGCGTTGGATGGCATCTGCATCTTGCGCAAACCTTGCGATCTCTTTTTGCCGGGGGCGGAAGAGTAGTGATATTGTATTTGTCAGAATATCCATGCTCCTGTTGTTAGAATTACGTGCAAAGATACGATAATTTCCTTATCTTTGTGCAAGTAGTACTTAATCCCCAAAAGCGATGAAAATAGGTATCCTCTCCTCCGGTGGCGACTGTCCGGGAATAAACGCCACGATACGCGGTGTCGGTAAAACGGCCATTATGCACTATGGCATGGAAGTCATCGGCATACATAGCGGCTTTGTCGGCCTGCTGAATAAAGATGTCCAGACTTTCGACGAACGCAGTCTTTCCGGTATCCTGAACTTGGGCGGTACGATCCTGGGAACTTCCCGCGAGAAGCCTTTCCGCAAGCTCCTGGCTTCGGGCGAAAGCGAGAAGCCGCAGCTCATCAGGCAGAATTATGAGGAACTCGGCCTGGATTGCCTCGTCTGCATCGGTGGCAACGGGACGCAGAAAACGGCCGGCATGCTCTCAGCAATGGGCCTGAACGTGATCGGCGTGCCGAAGACTATCGATAACGACATATGGGGAACGGATATAACGTTTGGTTTCGATACGGCTGTCAATATAGCGACCGAAGCGATCGACCGTCTGCATTCGACTGCCAGTTCACACAAACGGGTAATGGTGGTGGAGGTGATGGGACATCATGCCGGCTGGATCGCGCTGTATGCCGGAATGGCCGGGGGTGCCGATGTGATCCTGTTGCCTGAACTGGGCTTTGACATGGACAAGATAAACGAAGTGATCCTGGATCGTGCCCACCGTGGTAAGCCTTATTCCATCGTGGTTGTGGCCGAGGGAATCGAAACTCCCGATAAGGAACGCCCTTCCGTCTACGTGACGCGTGCCATAGAGAAAGCGACCGGAATCGAAAGCCGCGATACGGTCCTGGGATATATCCAGCGCGGAGGCAATCCTTCTCCTTTCGACCGCAATTTGGCAACCCGCCTGGGCGGACATGCTACGGAGCTGATTGCAGACAGGCAATTCGGACGTATGGTCTGTATGAAAGGAAATGAAGTCGAGTCGATCCCTCTTTCGGAAGTGGCCGGTAAGTTGAGATTGGTAACTCCCGAACATGATCTGATTGTTCAGGGGAAACGGATGGGGATATCGTTTGGAAATTAATAATTGAAAATCAATTTTCAGCGGGAACGGTTTCTATGCTCGTTTCCGCTTTTATTTTCTCCGTATCTGCCATTTCCTGTCCGTTATTTTCTACGGCTTCTTCAGGTAGATTTTCGAATTCGTTTTCGGCCGTGTTCTCGCCGGTTTTCTTCTTCTTGAGTTCCGAGATGAATTGTTGGAATATTTTATCGGTCCGTAGTTTCTTGATCGCCATCTTGGCTGCGCTCTGCTGGGATTCTTTTTTCGAATAGCCGATACCGACGCCTATCTGCATGTCGGAAAGCGTCACGCCTGTCTGAAACACCGGGTTTCCGTCGTTATCGGTAAACGATTCGATCAGGTCGAACGATATTTCGAGTTTGTTCTTCTGGCTCCATTCGATCAGGCTCGACTTGAAATTGACCTCTTTACGGGCAATTGTATCCAGGTTGACATATTTCTTGATGAGCACATTCTGGATGAAATTGTAGCAAACTTTGTAACCTTGGTCCAGATAGACCGCACCGATCAGCGCTTCAAGGGCATTCCCGTACATGTGGTTGTTGTGGGAGCTTAATTTGGCGGAGTACACGACCATCTTGTCGAGCCCCAGTTCAACGGCAACGCGGTTCATCGTCTCGCGCTGTACGATTTTGGAACGGGTGTTGGTCAGGAATCCTTCCCGTTTGTTCTGAAAGTGTTTGTAAACTATATCGGCTACGACAGCATCCAATATGGCATCGCCCAAGAACTCCAACCGTTCGTTGTTCAGCCATCTGCCGTCACCGCTTTCTACGGAAGAGGATTTGTGGAGGAAGGCTTGTTCATAAAGGTGGATGTTATCGGGATAAAAACCGAGTATCTTGTATAAAGAAGAATAAGGCTCCTTGCCCATGTTCTTGAGGAGCCTTATTCTTTTGTATAGCTTTGTAAACACGTTACTTCACAAATTTTTTAACAATAGCACAAGCATTGTGGCCACCAAACCCAAAAGTGTTGGACAAGGCTGCTCGTACTTCTCTTTTTTGAGCTTTATTGAATGTGAAATTCAGTTTATAATCTATTTCAGGATCATCATCGCCTTCCGTATGATTGATTGTCGGAGGGATGATACCGTCGTTTATAGCCTTAATGCAGAATATGGCTTCGATCGCTCCGGCGGCCCCCAAGAGGTGTCCGGTCATTGATTTTGTCGAGCTGATATTCAGATTGTAAGCATGATCTCCGAAAACTTCTTTGATCGCTTTTACTTCCGAGATATCTCCTACCGGGGTAGAGGTTCCGTGGACATTGATGTAATCGATGTCTTCCGGTGTCATTCCCGCATCTTCCAGTGCGTTGCGCATCACCAACTTGGCTCCTAATCCGTCCGGATGGGAAGCAGTCAGGTGGTAAGCATCGGCAGACATACCGGTTCCAGCGATCTCGCAATATATTTTAGCTCCACGAGCCAAAGCGTGTTCCATTTCTTCCAGAACCAGACAAGCACCTCCTTCTCCCATCACGAATCCGTCACGGCTTGCGCTGAACGGGCGAGAAGCGGTTTCGGGCGAATCGTTGCGAGTCGACAGCGCGTTCATCGAATTGAACCCGCCGACACCTGATTCTGCAATAGCGGCTTCGGCACCACCGGTTACAATCACGTTCGCTTTTCCCAGACGGATATAATTGAACGCATCACTGATCGCGTTGGTCGAAGATGCACAAGCTGATACTGTCGCAAAGTTGGGACCGTGAAATCCGTAAAGCATGGAGATATGTCCGGCTGCAATATCGGAGATCATCTTCGGGATGAAGAATGGATTGAACTTAGGACCGATCGTATCTTTGATCTTTGCATATCCTAATACTTCTTCGTCAAATGTTTTGATACCGCCGATACCGGAGGCAAAGATAACGCCGATACGGTTCTTGTCTTCCTTGTCCAAGTCCATAGCTGCGTCGTTAATTGCTTGTTTTGCGGCATTTATTGCGAATAAGCTGTAACGGTCACACTTGCGGGCTTCCTTACGATCCATTACTGTCAACGGGTCGAAGCCTTTTACTTCGCATGCAAATTGTGTCTTGAATTTGGATGCATCAAACTGAGTAATAGGCCCGGCTCCACTCTTCCCATTGATAATACCTTCCCATGTTTCCGGAAGGGTATTACCAAGAGGAGTAATAGCTCCAAGACCTGTTACCACAACTCTTTTTAATTCCATACCTTTAATTAAAAGGATTGATTACTTCGCGTTAGCTTCGATGTAAGCAATGGCGTCGCCTACAGTTGTAATCTTTTCTGCTTGATCATCAGGAATAGAAATACCGAATTCCTTTTCGAATTCCATAATCAGTTCTACAGTGTCAAGAGAGTCTGCTCCTAAATCGTTAGTAAAGCTTGCTTCGTTTGTAACTTCTGTTTCTTCAACACTTAATTTGTCAACGATGATAGCTTTTACTCTTTCAGCAACTTCAGACATAACTTTTTCAATTTAGATTAATAAATACGAATATACTTTTTAAATTTGCAGTGCAAAGAAAAGAATTTTTTATGTTACAAAACAAATTTAATGAGCTAAAAATGCGGAAAATTGCACATTTATTCTTTTCTTGTGCACAAAAACAGGGGAAAACATGAAAAACGTAGCAATTTTTGCCTCCGGTTCGGGTACGAACGCTGAAAATATCGCCCGATATTTCTCTAAAAGTGAAACTATTAAAGTGGCGGTTGTTTTGTCTAACAACCGTAACGTAGGCGTGCATGCCCGTGTGGACAAGTTGGGGATTCCTTCTTTTGTCTTTTCGAGGGAGGAATTTGCAGATGGGGCGCCTGTCCTGGCGAAGCTTGCGGAATATGATACGGACCTGATTGTCCTTGCCGGCTTCATGAATAAGATATCCGATCCTCTGCTAAATGCTTATCCTGGTAAAATCATCAATATCCATCCTGCCCTTTTGCCTAAATACGGCGGCAAAGGCATGTACGGGATGCATGTGCACGAGGCGGTCGTTGCCGCCGGCGAACGGGAGACCGGCATTACCATCCATTATATTGACGAGCATTATGACGAAGGGACGGTTATCTTCCAGGCAAAATGCCCAGTCCTGCCGTCCGATACGCCGGAAGATGTCGCCACGAAAGTGCACGCGCTCGAATATGCCTATTATCCTAAAGTCATAGAAGATTTGCTTGCGGCCCGTATCTGACGGATGGCATCAGAAGTTCGCGCTCAGCTGCATCACGTATGTCCGGGGTGCGGAAACGAGCATCGGACGTGTACTGTATTCCTTGTTGAACAGGTTGTTCACCATGAACTGGAAAGACAGTTCCTTTGTGATCTTCACGCCTGCACGCAGGTCGACCACACAGTAGGGCGTGTTGTTTTTCGCCCAATAGGAATGAAGTGTTTGTCCGTTCACGTTGCCGAAGAGGATGTCGCGCACGTAGTCCATGATCTCCGGCTGTTCCTTCGCACGCTCGTCCACCATCAGGTAGTCGACGGCCAACGTTTTGCTTTTCCATACGATATTGGTCCCCAGCGTCAGTCGTTTCCATTGGAAGTCGAGGACGGCTTTCACGGTGTGCTTCTGGCGGTACTTCAGGTATTTGGATGTGTTGGACTTCTCTTTCATGTGCATCGGATCGTCGTAGGCCGCTTCTTCCTCGTTCTTTTTCTTGTAGCCGGCGTCTTCCGGTTCGATGAATACATACCCTAAGTTGTAGCTCAATGTGGTGTTGGGATTGAACGTGCAGACACCGTTCGTACTGACTTCCGCCCCGTAGATACGCGCTTTCGACACGTTATAGAACTGGGCGCCGATCCCCGGCATCTGGCCCTGGGCGATCATGCTCAGGAGGTCGCGTGTGCCATTAAGATACTGGAAAGTCGTATTGTTGAAGAAGCCGAAGCGGAACTCGATCATGTCGGTATACTGGGTATAAAATCCCGCCAGGTCGAAGAATCCCGTCAAGTTGCCGAACTTGTATCCCTGTTTGAAGCCTAATTCGGCATTTACGCCCTTTTCGGCATTCACCTCCTTGTTCGGGTACACGCCGACACCGCCGATGTCCTTGCGGGCATATTTCTCGGTCAGCGAAGGATAGCGGTAGCCTTGCCCGAAGCTGGCACGGATAAAGCTGTAGTCGGCAAGCTGGTAGTTCAGTCCGGCGCGGAAGATCGGTTTGACCGGAATCCTGGTTCCGAACAATTTGGTTTCCGCTTCTCGCAGGTAGTTGTCCACCCGGTAGTATTCGGCACGCATACCGGCCGATACGCTCAGGCGGTCGAAGAAACGCTGGTCGTACTGGACGAACAGGGCGGCATTGTCGCTGTCGTGTGTCCCGGTGGTTTCCGAAATGCTTTTCATATGTTCGTAGGTTGCTCCGGCGGTGATCTGGCTCCCGTTGTCCCATTTCTTATTGAACTGGTAGTCTACGTAGTAGGTGTAGTTCTTGTCTGTCCCTTTAGGTACATTCTCCTTGTTGTTGTTCATCACCCAGGAGATCAGGTCGCAGTAGTCGGCTGTCGTGGCAGTCGGGAATACTCCGTTCAGGATGTTGACGGCCCCGTTCACGATCCCGTTCAGGTCTCCTTGCAATATCGGCTGGATCAGCGGGAAGAACGGGCTGTAGTCTCCGTTTTTGATGTTGTCGATATAGGCGTTGACTGTGGCGGCATCGCTCCCCATATTGCTTAAGATGTCGTCGAGCGACTTGTGGCCGGAGCTTCCGTCGATGATGTTGTCTCCCCGGTAATAGAAACGGGTCTTGATCTTGTGCGAAGTGTTGTTGGCCGGATTGGTAAAGTTGAAGAACGGGTCGATATAGAAGGTATTCCCCTTGCGTCCCATATTGGCGATGGACGACGGGCGGTAGATTTCCACCGGAGAACGCCAGATGAAAAAGTCGGCATATTTGTCGGCCAGATAGTTGAAGTTGACCCCGTAGTTCAGCAGTTTCCCCTCTTTCATCGGATGGTGGTATGTCATATTGCCTCCGAAACGCAGGCGCCGGTTGTATCCCTGTTCGCGGTATCCGTCGTCGGAAAACAGGTTGAGCCCGCCCGACACATCGAAGTTCCCGATCCGCCGTGCGTGCGAGACGTCCGCCCCTTCATATTCGTCATGAGCCGGATGGTCGTAGACCCCGACATAGGCGCGGGCGCTTGTGGTCGGGGTGAGTCCCGGCCGTTTCGTGCGGATGTTGATCACCCCGTTCAGTGCCGATGAACCGTAGAGCACGGAGGAAGCGCCCTTCATCACCTCTACCTGTTCGATATTTTCGAGCGGGACGATGTTCCAGTTGATCACTCCGTTGCCCGAACTCAGGGCGCTCATGCCGTCTACCAGCACAAGGCTGCGCGAACCGACCCCGTATGTCCATCCGTTTCCGCCACGTATGGAGGGTTGCTTGTCGTTGATATCCACGCCCGGCATCGTGTTCAGGGTCGAACTCAGATCGGTAGGGGCCTGCTTGGCGATATCGCCCGCCTTCAGCAGATCCATCGAAACGGTGACATCGCTTAGTTTCTGTTCGAAGCGTCCGGCGCTGATCACCACGTCTCCCAACAGGTTCGTTTTGATATTCATATAGATATCCTTAGTCTTGACATCCCCTTTGCGGAGTATCAGCGGGAGTTGCTTGTTTTCGTATCCGATGTAACTGAACAGGAGGTCGATCCCACCGTCCGGCAGTGCGATTTCGTAGGCTCCGTTGGTATCCGATATGGTTCCGTCCGTATCCCCGTTTATTTTCTTGTAGGTGATGTTGACACCCGGCAGCGGTTCATGAGTTTCTGCGTCATAGACGTGTCCTTTCACCGTCTGTCCGAATGCGGCTCCGGTGAAAATCAATAGACTAAAAATCAGGATATATAGCTTTCTCATGTGATTTGCTTTTAATTGATGTTTTTGTCTTTGTATAAATAGATACCGATCTCGATGGGAATTGCGTTCAACTCTTGGCTCAACTGGTCCAAAATTGCACCGAGCGTCTTTCCTTTCAGGAGTATGGCGGCGATACTTGCGAACTGGGATGGGATCAGGTCGCCGATCAGGTCCATGACGGGTGCGTCAAGCGTCTCTTTCGGGATAAGGACTTTCACGAGGTCCAGCAGGGCGAACAATTCCTGTATTTCCGGTTTGTCGAGGAGCAGGATGAGATCGCCTTTTGCCGGGTCTTCGCTTTCTCGGATTGCCATTTTTATGCCGGTTGTAGACCAGGCATTGATTTTCCGGTAGGCTGCCAGTAGCTCATTTTCCATAGAGCTATCCACGGAGCCGGTTTTCGTCTGTTTGTTTATCATCACCTGGCGGATGATCATGTCGATTTGCGGGATTACATATAAGGATGTATTGTCCTCCACATAATAAGTCGCCAAGTTGGGTGGAGAAACGCTCCAATCGTTTGCCGGATGTTTGACGTAGCCGCCTATCAGGCTTCCTATCCGGATCGAGTCGGGCAGGGGAGCATAGCGGGCGGTGATGTTTCCGTCCGTCTGGAAGGTCAGGTCGTCCAGCACGGAACTGACCAGGTTACTGACCAGTTTGCCGCCCACCAGGTTATACAGCATTCCGATCATCGTCTGCATGTTGCCGTTGTCTACATTATAATAGGAAGCGTTTTCATGGGCGACATGCCAGGTTCCGTTTATTGCCAGCCGGTTCTCAGGAATCGTGATGCCCGACAGTTCCAGTATCAATTTCCCGGCCTGTATGCAGCCTTGGTAATGAAATGCCGTACCGGTTGAAGCAGTTGCGTCGCCGTTGAAGGAATAGTTGCCGGAACCTGGTGTCAGAGAGACGCCGGCAATAGTCGTTTCTTTATCGTGCGGTAGTACATGTTTAAGAATGATGTGTGCGGTTTTCCCGTCATCTGTCTTAAATTCCACCTCTTTTCCGATAAATGTATTCCCGTTGTAGCTCAAAATAAGGGAATCCCCGTTTGCCGGGGCACTTAGTTTGTTAGAATAGGTCCCGCTCAGTTCTGCCGGGGCAAGGCCGTCATGATCATCCTCGTCATTGCAGGATATCAAGAAGATAGCCAGCATCAAGGCATAAAAGAAACTGCATATTGATTTTCTGTCCATATATTTTGCTTTTAGTCATATTATAGAATGAGTACCTTTCTTTATGCAGGAAATCTGCGGATCACCTTGCCGCACTTCTGCTAAGTGATCAAAAAGGCCAACTTTATCTCAATTTGTTCCGGTTGAAATGCGGGCCTGCTTTCAGTAAAAAGAACAGAGTCGAGAAAATTGTCAGACATGCCCCGAAAAGGTAAGCATAGTCGAACCCTCCGAAGGCTTGCGCAATACTTCCGCCTGTCATCAAGCCGATTCCGATTCCTACATCCCAACTGGTGAGATAGGTGGAAGTCGCTGTCCCCCGCTGGTTGTTGGGAGCCAGGTTCACGAACAAGGTATTGAAAGCCGGAAACATCGTACCGAATGCGACTCCTTGCGAAAGAGCGATTCCGATATATAGATAAGATGTAAAGGCCGGGTTCCATCGCATCAGCCTTTCCAAAGCTGCCAGCCCGAAGAAGCTGGCGGCGGCAAGATACATTCCCAGTGAGATAACCAGCGTGATCCTTCCTTTGTCGACCTGTCGCCCGGAGAACATGCGAGAGACAGCCAGGCCGATCGCCATAAAAGTGAAATATAATCCCGAATTGACGGAAATCCCGATTTCTTCGGCATACATGGCCACGTATGTGGTCGTCATGCCATAAGGAATGGAGAGCAGCAACAGAGAGATACTCGCCCAAGCGCCTTTCTTCAAAAAGAAACGGTCGAGTGAGATCGGTTCCTTTTTTATCGGTTGTTTCTGTGGCGTTTTTACCAAGTAAGCCATGATGAATCCGAGGAGGCAGGAGAGGAGCGAACAGGCGAAAATCGTTTCGTAAGAGAAACTGGTGTGCATGAACAACCCTGTCATCGGCCCGAAACTCATGGCCGTATTGTTTGCCAACCCGTAGTAGCCGATTCCTTCGCCACGGCGGGAGGAGGGCAGGATGTCGATCACGATCGTATTGCCTGACACCGTCACCATGCCGAAGGCGAAACCGTGCAGGATACGGAGCACGATAAAGATGCTCAGCAGGCTGGCGATCATATATCCGGCGAAGATGACCATGAAGACGGAGTAGGCTAAAAGATATAACGGCCTTCTGGCGAATGTGTCCAGCAGATATCCGGAGAACGGACGGATGCAAAGGGCGGCGATGGTATAGCACGACAGGATAAAACCGATCATCGATTTATCCGCATCGAACTGATCCTGCAAGTAAAACGGCAGGACCGGCAATATCAGATAAAATGCGAAGAACAGCAAAAAATTGGCTGCCAAGATATAGCAGAAGCTGGGTGAGATAAGTTTGTCTTTTGCCATCGTTCCATTTTTGTTTGTGTTGTTATTGAATCTTAAACCCTAATTTCTGAAGCAGTACGGCTTCTTCCGGGGTCGCATGGGTGATTGTGTATGCGCCGTATTCCCTTGGATGGTGATAGTTTGCCCGGAACCATTCGAACCTGTCGGGATTTTCCCGCAACGCCCGATCCACAGCGAGCGGATTGAAACTGGTCAGGATCGTCCGTTCGATCCGGTTTTCATCAAACCGGTCCAAGTCGATAACCGGAGTTTCGGGCGCCGGCGGAACCACTTCGTTGAGTTTCTCGATCTTCACCCGGAAGAATTTCTCGATATTTTCCAGACACATACGTGTGCCGTTGGCTTTCCCGTCTGCCGAGAAACCGGCAATGTGCGGGGTTGCTATCGCGGCCAGTCCTAATAATTCCCGGTTTATATCCGGTTCGTTCTCCCAGCAGTCCAGGATCAGTTCGCTGATCCTGTCTTCTTTCCGGGCATGCAATAGGGCCTCCGTGTCATGAACGGCTCCTCTGGATGCGTTGACAAACCACGGTCTCCGTCGGAGTTTGCGGAAGAAGCCTTCTCCTGCCAAGTGGCGGGTGGCAAAACGGCCTTCCTTTGTCAGCGGCGTGTGGAAAGTGACGATGTCGGCTTGCTCGGCGATCACATCCAGTGAGACGAAGCCGTCTTCTCCTTCCGCCTCCGCACGCGGCGGGTCGTTACGGAGCACGTTCATCCCGTAGGCCGCGCACAACTTTTCCACCTCTTTCCCGACATGGCCGACTCCGACGATCCCGATTGTCTTCCCCTGTAGGGGCTCGCCCTTGTGAAGCGCGACCGTGAGCAATCCGGCAAATACGTATTGGGCGACCGAAACGGCATTGCATCCCGGCGAGTTCTTCCAGGTGATGCCCGCCTCGTCGCAATACCGGGTGTCGATATGGTCGAAACCTATCGTGGCGCTGGTAATCAGTTTGACCCGGCTCCCTTCCAACAGTTTGCGGGTACATTTATCTATGCTCCGCACGATCAGTGCGTCTGCATCCTTTACGTTTTCCGGTGTAAACTCTTTAGAAGTGAGATATTTTACCTCTGCAATCGGTTCTGCGATTCCTTTCAGATAAGGAACGGTATTGTCGGCGACTATTTTCATTTTACTGTCCTTTTTCGAGAAGGCAAAGGTAGGGATTATTTTCCAATCTTGACATAATTCAGCCGTGTGTACTGTATGCCATAACTCTCAAATGTTGCGGCTACACGTGCCGAAGAGATGTGTAGCACTTCCCCCGGCCGGTAAGCATGTTCCAGAGAGGGCAACTGCCCGGAGGCATGGCTGGGATTGCCGGAGGCAAAGGTCAGGTTGACCAGATTACCGTTCGCATCGATGGCCGTCAGGCGTTGGCGGACGAAGAAGACCGGAGTCGTCCCGACGACATGGGTCCTGTATGGATCGTCTTCCACCCGTACTTTGGTTATTTTCAGGGTAAGATGGGTCAGCCTGTCCCCTTTCTTTCCTAAGAAACGACTGGTGGGACGCGGTTGGTATTTCTTTTTCAGCATCTTGTCCAGATAGACACAGTTGTAGGCCTGTGCCATCTTGACGAAACGTTCCTGCTTGGGGATTGTCGGCGTATATTTGTGAGCGATCCAACCGATGTAGTTCGGATCGACTTTCAGTATCTCGTACAGGAAATGTCCGCGGTATTTGCCGAAGGCGATCAGGTCGTCCCCATGTGTCGACATCCTCTTCTCGTTGTAGTCCGTGACCAGGATCTGGCGGTCGGCATACCACAATTCGGAAGTGACGATGCGCAGCGACAGGATAATGTCCGGTTTCAGGTCTTCGATAAACAGGATGCACCGCCTGTCGAGCAGAGGCGTGTAGAACCACAGGCTGTAGTTAGGATGTCCTTCCCTCGGCAAAACCACAAGGTAACATCCCGCCTCCTTGTAAGAGGCTTTTGCCTGGTTATAGGCATTCAGTTTTTCATACAGAAGTTCCTGTTCCGCCTCTGTTATATTAGGTAATCTGGGGTTTGCCATATTGTTACCTCCGTTTAGATGTTTTCATACTGACAGTATGAGTTGTGAACGAAGATAACGGAAATTTCTGACAATAGAGGTCTTATGCTCCAGTTATTTGGTTTAGCGCCTCCAACTAATTTTGATTGTTCATCTCTTTTTTAACAATGAAAGGTTAGAAAACAATAAGGTTATAAATGCAACTTGGTAAGGGAGGTCATCTTTTTGAGATGAATCTAATAATCGTTAAACATAGAAAGGCTATTAATCCTCCTGAAAGGGATAAGATTATATCTGTATAATTGAAATGTCCCCAAAATGTAAATACAATTATTGTTGCTATCAGACTAAATATAATATCGTTTTTTAATCCGTTCCTATTATATAGAAATAATAGCAGACTTGGGAATAATAACATTCCTATAGGCTCAAAATTGTATTTTAACCCAAATCTTAAAATGAATATTGCAACAAATGCGGATATGGATATTAGAATTTTTGAATATGTTATGTGTCTTATTTTCATTGTTCTATTTTTTTAGATGAATATACTGTTTCTTCTGTCTGTGACAAATGTAAGCATATGGAATCCAACGCTATGTTATCGTTATGTTATCTTTAGGTTAACATTTCCAGCATCCGGAAGTGATAAAATACGGATTCGTTATCTAAAAAAAACAGATTGAAATATACAGTAACCCCATTTAAATGGCTTATTTTTGTATTTTGCTGTATGTTAGATATTTGTGTAAATGCATGTTTATTAAAAAATATTACCCTTGCGGGAAAATCTGTTTTCATGGGTATAAAAATCGATTTTCTGACCTATGTGTTTCGATTTAGACCAATGGGTATTTTAGTGAATCGTACAATAAGTGATGTTATCGGTAGGATGTTAGGTTAACGGAAAAGGAGGAATTTGCCGAATGATCAAATTAGCCCTCTTGAGCGTATATTTTAAACAGGCTGGACCGTTATATTGTTAGAGTAAACATATGGACGGTAACAGTGCGATCCATAGAAGCTTATTATCAGTAGGCGTAGGGATGCTATAATATATTATCAAAGCGTTATGTATCATAATTAAAATGTTATATCTTTACTGCCAGAAGCTTTGATCCGATTTGGTTATCCTGTAGATATGTTCCAATTGGACATTCCAATCCGACAAGATGGTTCCGAAGGTATTCCGGCAGTGATATTAAATCCTTATTTGGCAATCTTCGAACGAATGGGGCTGATATTGATTGCTACAGTCCTTAAATGATATATTAATCCAAACAATTGAAACATTATGATTAAGCTGTTATTGGTTGAAGATGATGCCAGCCTGTGCTACATGGTAAAATCATCTCTTGAAGATTTGATCGGAGGTTATGAGGTGATCATCGCCAACAACGGAAAAGAAGGGCTGGATGCTTGGAAAGAACATCGGCCGGACATTATCGTGGCCGATATAGAAATGCCTGTAATGGATGGCAGGGAGATGGTCGCCAAAATACGGGAGATAGACGGTGATACGCCTGTCCTGTTTGCTTCTGCCCGTTATTTTGCTTCCCGCAGCCTGGATGTTTTTGTTACGAAACTGCGTAAACATTTCTCGGACGATCCTTTTGTCGAAATCCGGACAGTGAGAAGGGTAGGATTGGCATTGGAGGAGAATCTGATAGACGCAAATCTAATTTGACGCGTCAAAAAATCCGAGTTTATTTATATTTAATCTGCGTCTGTCAGATTCAAATCCGGGTGGGAACAAATTTCCTACTCCTAAGGTCTTTTCCCGCCACCGGGGTTACCGCCCGGGTTGCCACCGGGAAAATTGCCGCCTCCGCCCGTACTGCCGATGATGGTCACCATGTTGGTGGTTGTAAAAGAAGAAACGGATGTCCCGGCCGAATAGTTGGCGCCTACAGTCAACCCATAGAACGAAGTTCCTCCGTCGACACTGCCTCCGGTGTAGATGCTGTAATTTGTTCCGGAAGCCAGTGACGGGCTGCTGAAGAGTAGGGTCATCTGGTTGTAGGTGCGGGGAATGGTGTAAGACATCAGGTGTGTCCCGTCTGCCGAGATTATGGACAACAGGGTCCCGCTCGTACCGGAGCCGCCGTATATGACGGATCTCTGTGTGCAGGCATTGGAAGTCGGTGTACTGGTTGAACCTCCTATGCCGAGTATCGTTCCGCCTGTTATCTTGAATGTGTTTTGGTCGCAGTCAAAACCATCTTCGGGAACCGTAGTGCCGGAAGCCACTACCATACCACCCGTGATGGTCAGCGTTCCGTTGGAATCGATGCCATCGTTGCCACTACTGTAACAGTAGACATTCCCGTTATTGATAGTGATGTTGTTTGTGGCGTTCAGGCAATCATCGTAGGCATATACACAGATATTTCCGCCGTTGATCGTGAGCGTGCTTTTGCTCTCGATACCTTCGCTGCCTTCGCCGCCAGTGGTACGAACCTGCACGGTGCCGGATTCGACGGTCAGGTCACCGTCTGCTTTGATCCCTTTGGGAGAAGAATCCAGACTGCCGTATACATATTGTTGTCCGGTAGTGACGATCTTTACCGTGCTCGCTGACAGTGTAAGTTTGCCGTCGCAATTGATACCCTTTCCGGCCGCCCCCGTACTTTTAATAGAAACAGATGCATCGCTAATGGTCAGATCGCCTCCGCATTTCATGCCTGCCGATGAGCTGAGATCCTTATCGGTCGAATCGTACTCCGCATCACCGGAAGTCAGCAGCAGTAACTGCCCGCCCGCAACGGTAATATCAGTTTCAGCCTTGACAGCCTTGGATGCGGCTCCCGTGATGTTTGCTTTCAACAGGCCGCCACGGATGTCGATACTGCCATCCTCGCAGTCCATCCCGTCGCCTGAGGGAGTGAGTTTTACTAAACCGCCGTTCATCACAATCTTGTCGTTGGCATGGATGGCATCTTTTACTGCCGAGGCGACAGTAATCCTTACGCCGGAATGCAGATATACATAGTCATCGCTGCAAATACCGTGTTTATAGTTCCCGCTCACGGTCAGTTCTCCACTACCGCTGAACAGCAGCTGCCCTTCACTGAAAAAACAGGCCTTTTGGTCTTCTCCGTTCACGGTGTTCGTATAAGAGGAGGCATCGGTCAGCGTGTTTACCGTGCCGTCCACTGCTTCTACGAACACGCGCTTTCCGCTCTGAATGTTAATGGCTGCTCCTTGGGCGCTTGTCAGCGATAGGCCGTTGAGGGTCAGTTTGAATTTTTTCTCGCTGTATGCCTTGAACGATCCGTCGGTTGCCGTACCGCTCAATATGTATTCCACACCTTTCACCGTAGAACTGACGGTGACATGCGCCCCGTCTGTAGTAACAGTCACGCCTTCGGCGGCTCCGGTCACTGTGGCAGAGGTGCCGTTATAAGCGATGGCTATCTGCGAGGTAAACGAAGAATTTTCTATGAAATCTTCATATTCATCTTCGTTCTCATCGGTCGGCACACGTTCCGAAGTGTCTTCAAAGTCGCTGTCGGCCATATCGTCCCAGTTAATATCGAAATCGAGCAGATTGCCGGATGCATCGACATTTCCGGATCCTCCGGTCTCGCCGCCGGTGTTGTTTCCCGTTTCGTTCTTTTCATTTCCGTCCAGTTCATCCAAAGGATCAACGCTGCACGCCCAACAAAGCAAGCAGCAGGCTAAAAAGCCCATATATTTTCTTTTCATGACAATTATAGTTTAGTTTGTTTAGAATTTAAACTTATATCCTACGCCCAATACATGCCCGTTCGTCTCGTCATCATCCTCGTGATCCTGATAGCGATAGTAAAGATCGAACGAATGTTTCTTGTTTATTTTATATTCCGTTCCTACTGTCCAGCGGGTTTTCTTCACAGACCATCCTTCGTTCATATTTTGATACAATTCGCAGGAGGCATAAGGCGTGAAAGGAGACTTTCGGAGATTCCATGCTACTTGCAGACGTGAACGGAGCATGTTCTTTGATTTTGCGCTGATTATCTCGTCTGCCTTGCGGGAACCGTCGTCTCCATCATACTTAGGTACGGATAAGGCTGTACGGTGAGTGAACTGAAACCTTTCCCGCAGAGAAAACTCCAGCCGGTTCCAGGTGCAACTGCCGGTCAGCGAAGCGCTGAACCGATGACGAGGCGACCAATGCGCCGGGATGTAGTTCCCTTTTTTGGTGGTTTCCGCTTCAACCCGTTTATTGATGTAAGAGTATCCCAAGCTTGCGTTCAGGAAAGGAAAAAGGCGGTAGGACAAGGAAGGCGACACCGCCCAGCGTTCTACGTCCTTCACACCGTCGCGTGTACGAAACTCTCCTTCCAAGGAAGCGTCCAGTCCGTGGATGATTTTCTTCTTGACTTCCGCACTGCTCCAGATGCCGAAGCCGTCGCTTTGTGCTTGCAACCCGGTACATAATTGCAGGCAGATACAAGCCGTGAATAAGATAATCTTTTTCATAACAACTCTTTTTTAGGATTAGTCTCCTTCCCGTGGAAAACGTATCAACGAGTCCACTGTGTTCGTCCTTTCTTCTATCGGTTCGTAATAGACTTTCAACATTGCTGCGTCTCGTAAGAAGTCAATATGCCCTACTTCCACTTTGCTGATGTTCAATCCGGTTCTTTTCTTCAAATCCTCTATCAGTTCTTCTCTGCGTTGCGGTACGATAAGTTCGATACGGTCGTACTGTACCAGCTTACACGCCACATGTTTCAGCCATCGGTTGCTCTCGCAAAGCCACACGCAAAGCACGAACAGCAGGTTAGTCCCCAATAGTTCGGCATAACTGATCTCTACTGCCAACGCATTGATGACCGAGATGGCGATGATGACGAAAAGATAGGTCATCTCGCGCACCGGCATAGACTCTGTGCGATAGCGGATAATACCGAAGATGGCAAACAACCCCAATGCAAATCCTATCTTGAGTTTTACGCTTCCCAATAGGAAAATCATGAGGAAAATGCTGATGCTGATGAGTGTGAAGGTGAAATAGTAGTCGAGCCTGCGACTCTTGGGGTAATAGAAGAAACGGATGACACACCACACTATCAACATGTTGAATGCAAAGCGCAACAGCAGTTCGGCAAATCCTGTGTAGTCCATAAATCCTGAATCCATCATGGATGCTTCAATTAACTCATTCATAATTCGTTGTTTTTTACAGATGATTGTATGACTTGATTATTGAATTGCATAACTTTTCGCAACCGTAGTTTGAAACGATTCTGCCGTAACAGCCCGTCGGTCAGTGCACAGCCCGTATAGTATTTGCTGAAAGAAGAAGGATGGACGTGCATGCTGTGCAGGATGTCATGTACGGGTGAGGGGAGCCGTCCGTCACGTTTCAGCTCTACCACTACCAAATTGTCCAGTACACAGTTATTTCCGTTGACCAGGTTATGGAAACGGATGTCGCAGTCGATGGTCAACCGTTCGGTCTTGGCCTGGTTCACCAACGTGATACGGCGGAAACGGTTCTCTAATTGTGGAGAAAGTTGCTCTAACCTGTACCATGCGTATTTTCGGAGGAAATCGTCTCCACCGTCTGCCGATAAAGTCTCCACGGATGTCACCGGTATGCGTTTTTTGTCTGTGCGGCCTTTGTTGTTTTTGTTTTTTACTTCCAGGAAAGTGAGATGGGAAGACACATACGTGCGTACTCTGATTTTTTCGCGTACGGCACGTCCGCATTCATGTCTCAGATACATCTCGCGCATCGGCGTATCTAAATAGACCGTATAGTAGGCTATATCTCGTTCACCGTCTACTTCTTGTATCAGATAGTTTTTTACGGCAAGCCGGAGAAACGAAAACAGGTTTTCCGTTGTGAGAAGATATTTCGTGTCTATACGGTTCATCAACCGGATAGTGCTCATTTCCTCCAATGTTATCGGAGTGAAAGCTGCCAGTAATTTCTGTTTCTCCATGATTTGTACTTTTTTGCAAACAATATTATCCAGAAAAACAATCTCTTTTGACGCAAAGATAAATGTGGCTGGAAAGCTTGGCAAAAAAGTTCGATGAACCGTGTTTTCTTTTCGGTGAACGGCTATTTTTTCTTCCCGATGGAACGACTTTGCAGGTAGTCGTAGAACTCCTCCTTGTATAAGTCACCGACAGGAATCCACGTATCTTTGTCCATCAGGATACGCATCCGCTGTATTTCTTTCAACTGCTCCATATTGACGATATAGGAACGGTGGACTTGCAGGAAATTGGGCGAAAGGTATTCTTTGATCTGCCTTAGTGTGGAATGGGTTATCAGCGGCTTTGTTTCCGTTGTCGTAAAAATCCGTAAGTAGTCGCTCATACCTTCGATGTAGCGGATATCTTTCAAATCTATCCGTACATACTTATACTCCACTTTGACATAAAGTGAGTTTGAAACGGCAGAAGGAGAGTTGGGCGAAGAGTGCATGTTGAACTGTTGCAATATCCGGTTTGCGGCACGTTGGAAATCTGCAAAACTGAACGGTTTGAGCAAGTAGTCCACCGGTGCTACCCGGTAGCTGTCTACCGCATACTGGGCATAGGCGGTTGTAAAGACGACCAAGGGGCGCTTGGAGAGGGATTCCACAAAGTCCAGCCCGTTCAAGTCGGGCATGTTGATATCGATAAATATGGCATCTATCTCCCGTTCGTTCATCACTTTCATAGCCTCTATGGCATCCTCGCAGGTGGCGGCCAGATCGAAATAAGGGATTTTTGTGATATAGTTCTGTAGCTTCTCAAGGGCGATAGGTTCATCGTCCACTGCCAGACATTGAATGTTTCTCGTCATATATGGGTATATTTAGTGTTACGGAATAAACAGATGAATCAGATCGGATATCAAGCGTGTAGTCGTTGCCGAACAACAGGTCAAGCCGTTTGCGGACGTTCTCCAAACCGATGCCTCCTTCTGCCGGGTGGCTGTTCTCCTTGGCGGGAGGAACACTGTTCTCGCAACAGAAACTGATACGCTTGTCTTCCGTCACTGACAAAGCGACACGGATGAATGACGGCTGCCGATAACTTATTCCGTGTTTGAAGGCATTCTCTATGAACACGATGAAGAGAAGTGGCGGCACGAGCACTTTGTCAGAGATACATTCGGGTAGGGAAAGATTGATGGTCACCTTTTTGCTGGAACAGCGTTGCTGCATCAGTTCCACATAGTTAGAGACAAACGCTGTCTCTTGTGACAGAAGAACCAGTTGCTTTCCGCCCTCGTACAGGGCGTAGCGCATCAACTTGGAGAAGTTGATGACCATTTCTTGCGCTTTCTCAGGGTCGACCTCTATCATGGAGTGGATGTTGTTAAGCATGTTCATCAAGAAATGAGGTTTGAGCTGCGCTTTCAGATACTTCAGTTCATGCTGCAACCCTGCTTTTTCCAGTTGTTGCATTTTCTCCTGCTCTTTCTGCATGCGAAACAGAAGGACAATGGTCAGGTTGCATCCCAGCATAAGCAGGGCAATGACGCAGTCCATCACGTAGGCGGGGGCTTTCCCTTTCTCGGGCGGTTCCGGTTTACGGATTTCACCGGTACGGGGAGGATGTTTGGAGAACGTAGGAGACTCCCGATGAGGTGGTGTTTCCGAATGAACAGGAGGAGGAACATTTTCCCGAAAATCATGTTCTCTGAAACGGGCATACTGGAACAGGGTAAACCCGGAAAGCAGTCCCAACGTGACCAACAGGTAGGAGGCGGCACGGCGAGGCAATGGGAACCGGGGAATGACAAACCTGTTATGCAGAAGAAACAAGACTATAAACGGGATGAAATTTACCCACATGTCCCATACTTCGCTCCACCGGAAATCGGAAGTGTTGTCCAAAGCCCTGCTGATGACGGGATATAAAAGTACCCACAACCACAGGACTGTATAAATATGCCATTGGCGCAGATGAAATCTCATATATTTTGGATGTTTATGTTGATGAACATACAAAAGTAATGAATAGGCCGGTACTTTTGTTTTTAGCTGTTCCGGTATTCCTGTGGCCCTATCCCCACATGCCGTTTGAAATATTTGCCGAAGAAAGACATATTCGTGAAATTCAGCGAATAGGCAATGTCATGGATCGAAAGGTCGGTCGATTTCAATTGTGCCTTTGCATCCATAATCACCATAGATGAGATAATCTCGATACAGGTCTTGTCGGTCGTCTGCTTGACAATCGTACTGAGATGCGCCGGAGTTATACCGAGCTTTTTGGCATACCATGCAACAGAACGTTGCGTAGTATAGTTCTGCATAACCAATTGACTGAAGTTCTTGCTTATTTGCTCCGCTTTGGAGAGATTCGTCTTACTTTCCACTTTATCTTTATACATGGCACTGACTCCCATGAATATCCCCGATAATAGATGAGTCAAAATATGTTTGTTTAAAACGGGCTTGCAGGTATTATATGTTTTAAGCAGAAGCGAGAAGTAATCTTTCAGTAGTTCGACCGGCTTCTCTTTCAATTCAATGATCGGGGTCTCTTTGGCTGCGTAGTGCATGTCTACTGCCATTTTGTTGAGATTCGATTGATTGATAAAACTTGAGGAAAACCCCATGAAGTAAATTTCCAAATCTCCTTCTGCCCGATATATTTGCAAAATTGTCCCCGGTTGTATGGTGATAAAGCTCCCCGGCCTGACTTTATAGCGCGTCAAATCGATGGATGCTTCCAGATCTCCTTGCAAACAAAGCACAAATATTTCGGCTTTCAGCCGGCATGGATAGTTGGCATAGAGGTTCAGCAAGCTGATTTCGCTTTTCGTCAACTTTCCGATTACCCAGTCTTCGGGTAGATCTATTTTGGGGATGTCATTATCTATATACATATTAGAATGATAAGATGTGACAAAGATAGAAAATCTTGTTTATATGCAAAGCTTATTATGAAAAATAGGACAATTATTTGTGTATGGATATATTGTTTATGTGTCATAAATAGAATATTAAAGAGGCAGTCTTAAATGTAAATCAAAAAAAACGGACATTGAATAATATAAATTGACCTTGTAGGGCTTGAAGAATCGGGTTTACTTTGCGACCTTGAAAATGGAATGTTAAACGGAATAGAATCTGGATGGAGAAGAAACGTTTCTTGGATGGAGATAACAAGCACTTTTGTGTGGTAAGCCGCCTGTTGTGCTTTTTTTGTTTGTTTATTGGGATTTATGCTTGTCAAGTCGATGAAGATGGAGTAGTTAATAAAGGTACTCTTGTTTTTCGGATGAATGTGGACACGGTGTTAGTGGGTGTGCCGACAAAAGCTTCCGACTTGGCGGACTTTAAGGATGTGAATGGCTATGCTGTGACGATCGCGCAGGATTCGGGTGTTGTGGCAAAATATTCCCGCTTCGACAAGATGCCTGCCGAACTTGAACTGGGGGCTGGAGCATATACGGTTCAGGTGTCAAAAGGAACAGAAGCGGCTGCCGCTTTCGATGCACCTTATTTTTCCGGAAAAAAGGAATTTACGATTGTCAAGGATATGACTACACCGGTGGAGGTGACAGCCGAGATGGCGAACAGCCGGGTGACGATCGACTATTCGGATGATTTTCTGCAAACATATAAAGATTATACCTTGTCGTTGAAGACGAATAAGATGGAATTGCCTTTGGTGTATGAAAAAGGCGAATCCCGTCCGATGTATTTTCTGTCGGATGCTTCCGGTACGAAACTGGAAATTGCGATGGAACTGGTCAATGTCTATGGAAAGACCGTCAATTATACGGCGACAACAACTATCAAGCCTAAGCAGTGGGCGAAGCTGACCGTCCGTACGGATGAAAAAGGCTTGAACGGAATTGCTATCGATGTGACATTAAACGATGAAACAAAGGAAACAGTCTATGTGAATATCGGAATCCCGGATTTCATGGAGAAGTTGAAGGGGGCACCGTATATTTCAACAGAGGGAACTGTTGTTAAATGGTCTGATTCAAATAAAGATGAAGATTTCGAAAAGACTTTTTCTTCATATATTACAGTATCGAAAGTACCTGTGTCTGTTACGGCTGGTGGAAAAATAGATAAATTAATACTGTCTGTTTCTGAAAATGGAACGACAATATTATCGTATGATTTAGCAAATATGGAATCCGCTCAGCGAGAAGAGTTGCAAGAAAAGCATCAATTAGAACTTTCTGATGATATTAAAGGGAAAATAAGCGTTAGTTTTGACCTTCAGGGTTTTTTGAAAAGCTTGTTTGACAAAGAAGATCGGAATTATACGATTGAATTATTAGCGATTGATGCATTGCCTCAACCAAACAAGACTATGAAAAGAATTATTGCAACATATAAAGCAATGGCATCTCCTAAAATACCAAATGTAAATATTAGCGCATTTGAGGAAGGAACTTATACTGGCAGTAAAAGGATTACGATTTCGAGTGTTTATTTGAAATTAAAATCTTTTACTTTCGGTCCGAAAGATGGAGAACAAGTTGATTTAATACTAAATAATATAGAAAATATTTCTTTTGAAAGATCAACTGCGCTTGTTCCTACTAGTTATACATTGACATTAGAAAAAGATTGGTTCAATGCGTTGTCGGTAGGTGAGCATATTTTTGTAATGAAAGCTATTGATGCTTTTGATAGGGAAGTGACAAATACATTTATTATCAATGTTACTCAACCTCCATTTGAGTGGGCAATGGCTGAAAATGAAGGGGATGTATTCGCTAAATATGCTTATTTGAGGGTAGTAGCGAAAGATCCAGATAAGGTTACATTCTATGAAAATGGTAATCCGTTGACAGGGTTAATATCATTAGGTCAAGAAAATGGTGTTGCTTCTTTTGTTTGGAAAGGGTTAACTCCTAATCAGAAATATTCGATTACTGCGAAGTATGATGGTAAACGAGAATTGGATTCGTATAGTTTTACTACGGAAGAAGCAAGCCAAGTCCCAAATGCAGGGTTTGAATATTGGTATTATGAGAAACCTCAATCTAATTGGAAACGTTGGTTTCCATGGGATAGCAAAGATGTAAATACTCAAGGTTGGAATACATTAAATAAAAAGACTACTTCTGATGAGAATGTTTTGGCTCCAAATTTTGCATATGTTAATAATTCTGGAACAATAGAGACAAATGATAAAAAGAACGGAGAAAAGGCTGCTTTAATTCGTACAATTGGTTGGGGAGAAGGAACAAAGGCTCCTGGCTCTATTGGAATTAAAAAATGGGATGGAGAAATAAAAAAAGCAGATTCTGGATATCTGTATTTAGGTGCTGAATCTGATAACCCCGAAACTGAATATTATCCGCATTCATTTTATTCTCGTCCTACAGCTTTGAATTTTTATAGAAAGTATTTTCCGGCTAGTGGTAAGAATGTTAGTAATGATAATTACGAGGTTCTAATAAAAGTTGAATATAGAAAGGATAATCAGACTATTCTTTTAGGGGAAGGACTCTTAAAGGAAGGTGGTAAAACTACATCCTATGAGCTAAAGACAATTCCTATAACATATACAAATAACTCATATAAAGCTACTAATATATATATATTATTTAAATCAGGAATAGAAAAAGGCTACGATTATATGATTGTTCCTTCTTATAATAATTTATCAACTGGCGAGTACATAGGTAGCCAACTATACGTTGATGATGTCGAACTAATATACGATTATCAAGAATAATATGAAACACTTATTATACACATTAGCCATCCTGCTTATTGCAGCCTCCTGTTCTAACGAAGAAACAGAACAGGTGATGGGACAGGGTAAAGCCCGTCTCCAATTTCATGTTTCAACTGAATCTCCGGTTGTGATAACTCGTTCTACACCGGTGCCGACGGTAAATCAATTATACGTTAAGATACAGGATGGTACCGGTGCGGTTGTGACGCAAGACTCTTTGAAGACCTTGCAACAAAACAGTCCGGTCTTTTTGGAAGCGGCCGAAGGTGGTACGGTATATGAGGTAGAAGTGTATTCCAATGAACTGAAAGATGTCATATTGGATAAACCCTGTTTCTTTGCTTCTGGAGCATACACTTTATTACCGGAAGAGACCGTTTTGGTGAAGTTGGAATGCAGTTTGCAACAATTTCAAATCTCTTTTAATGCAAGCGATGCATTTAAGAAGGCATTTCGGACAGATGATAAGTTGCAATCCGGAGATACAAAATTCAAATTGACCGTTTCGGATGAAAACAAACGTCAAGTGTCTTATGCTTTGGGCGATTTGGATAAATCTGCCTACTTTGATGGAGCGAAAAGCTCTTCCTTTATTAAAATCCATATCGAAGGAACGACTTTGGAGGGGTTTCCGGTCGACTATTCGAATACGATTTTACCGAAAGACGGTCTGTTGGAAAAGAAAGACCATCTGATTATCGATCTGCAAGTATCGGAAACAAAATCAATGATGTTAAAAGCAACACCTGTTGAATGATGAAATATAGATATACATATTACGTATTGTTATGTCTGGCTCTTGTCGGTTTGGCTTCCTGCGAGATGAAAGACGAACTTTTAGGAAAAGGGGAACAGGGCGGTTCTGGCGAAACCGGCATATTGGATTTGAAGTTGAAAGTTGTGCCTCCTTCTTATGGTAATGACGACATGTCTTCCAAATCATCAAGTACGGAACTGATCGTTCCGAAAGCGGAAGATATGATCGTGAAAGTGTTTAACGCATCGATGGAATTGCAGGATTATTTCGAGTCGTATGCCGATTATCTGAAAAAATCCCAATATGCATTGGAGCAGGGCACTTATTATATCGAAGCCTATTCGGGTGATAATTATGAAGTGACATCGGAATATCCTTATTATGAGTCGTTGGATACATGTGTCATAAAAGCCAAAGAAGTGACATCGGTAGATAAGGTTTGCGAATTGCAAAGTGCTATCTTGTATTTGATTCTGTCCGAAGAGTTTTTGAATGCGTGCAAGGATGATTATGCAATCACCATTACCAATGGTTCCGGTGTTCTGTCTGTGGGTAAAGAAGATGCCCGGATCATATATATCCGTCCCGGAATGAAAACGACGGTGACAATCCGTGCTACGGAAAAGACTACCGGTAAGCCGGTGATCCGGACATTCGGACTGGCCGATTCGGAGGGAAAGATTAATCCGCAGGATTTGTTTAGGATAGAGATCAAAGACTTGGAAGAAGAGGTTATACCGGATGATCCGGAGAAACCGAATCCAGACCCTGACGGTCCTGATAACCCTGATAACCCTGATAACCCGGAAAAACCGACAAAAGGCTCCTTTAGCATAAAGGTAGATGTGACATTGAATGAAACTCCGATCGACATTATTGTACCGAGCAGTGGAGGAAATGGCGGAAATACGGGAGGTGATGATAATACAGGCGATGAGACGGAAGAGATGATTTCGATAAAAGGAGACGCGATCAATACAGACTTGGTGGTGAGTGTGCCGAACGGTATTTCCTCGTTTAGAGTAATCATTGATTCGCCATTGTTACCTGAATCGGAATTACAGGGTATCGGATTAACGTCAGATTTTGATTTGGTCAATCCGGGTGAATATGCAGATAAGTTGAGCGGTTTAGGTTTTCCGGTTTATATCGGAGGTAAAACATCTGTGTCGTTTAATATATCCCAATTTGTGCCAATGCTCAAAATATTGGGAAGCGGTACAAGTAATTTCCATTTGACCGTTACTGATTCGAAAGGAAATACGAAAACTCATACAATAACAATTACGACTTGATAGGATGAAAAAGTTATCATATATAATAGGTTGTTTGTTTTTAATGTTGTTTGTTTGGGTATCATGTGATAATGAAGATAACCGTATTCAAACAACAGGCTATTTGGAATTAGGTGTATCGAAAAACGTGGAAGTGATCACGCGTAGTTTCGATGTCAAGGATCAATCTTTGGCAGTGGATATTTGTACCGGAGCGAACGATTCGGTCGTGAAGCATTTTTCCGATTACAATGATATGGCCGGCGAGCGTGTGTTGTTGGATGTCGGAACTTATAAGGTGAAGGTCACATCTAATCCTTCGAACAAATTAGAGTTTGAAAAACCTGTTTTTTACGGGGATAAAGACAAGGTTGTCATAAAAGCGGGTGAGACAACTAAAACTGCAATTGAGTGTTTTTTGACTTGCGTGAAAGTAACCAGTAAGTTTACAAAGCCGGTTCAGGATAAATTTGCATCTTGTGTGGCGAAAGTCTCTGACGTGACGGGAAGCTATTTGGAATATGATATGCAAGAGACACGTGCCGGTTATTTCCAACCCGGTTATCTGTTGGTCGATTTGACATTGACGAACAAAGAAGGATTGACATTCCACATGTCCAAGCTGATCGAGAAGACGGAAGCAAAAGATCATTATCATCTGGTATTCGATTTGGTGGATAGTGGTGAAGATAATTCCGGAATGGACTTCGATATAACGATAGATTCTGATCCGACCAATGACGAGAACCATACGGTGACGATCCCGTTGCCGGAGTCGGGATATAAGCAGGAACCGCCGGTGGTGAAAGTGTTGGAAGATGACAAGGAGAGCAATGGAATAATCTCTTTGGATAAAGGAGACTCCAAAAAAGTAATATTGAATATCTCTTCTGCGAATATAGGATTGGAATCTGTTACCATGATTGCGACTTCGTCTTTGTTTGACGAGCATAAGATTTCATCATCTTTGGATTTACTGAAATTGTCGGAAGAAAGTAAGAATAAGTTAGCTGAAATAGGATTGGATGTTCCTGCTTTGGATGATAAAAAGGCAATGTTTACATTGGTTTTCGACAATTTGATTGCACAGTTGCCAGGAGGTACGCATACCTTTGTTCTCTCTGTCCGTGACGAGATGGGACATGAAACGGTGCAAACGATTTCTGTAACTGTCAATCTGCAAATCATGACTCATCCGGTAGTCGAATCGGAAGTGTGGGCACATTTTGCTACATTGAGGGGATATGTAAAGAACGCGAAAGAGGGAGATAAAGCCTCTTATAAGTTCCAATATCGAAAATCGGGAACAACAGATTGGATAGATGTTGCCGGTGAAGTGACTGTTGCCACGAATGGAGCTTCCAATGTAACACAAGTTGTGACGAATTTGGATGCGGGTACAAAGTATGAATATCGGTTGTTGCAAAATGATACAAACAGTGAACCTGAAGAGTTTACAACAGAGGATGATATTCAATTGCCAAATTCAGGATTTGAAGACTGGTATACAGATAGTGATGGATTACCTAAACCAGCAAAGGATGCAAGTTCCTCGTTTTGGGATTGTGGAAATGTCAGCTATTTTGGTCAGCATATTATGACTACTCAAAATAACGAAACAGCGTTAGGACAAGGATCTTCTGTGAAAATGGAAACACAGGAAACAATGAAGATTATTGCTGCTGGAAATATATTTACAGGGACTTTTGAGAGAGATGGTATGGGGGGAATTTTGACTTTAGGTAGAACTTTTGAGTGTCGTCCTAATAAATTAAAAGGATATTACAAATATACATCTGCTAAAGTCTCTGTGAGTAAAGGACATTTGGAAGAAGGCGAAGATGATCTGTGTTCTCTTTATATCGCTCTTACAGATGAACAAATTACAGTTAATACAAATGAAAAAATTTATTTTGATCCCAATAGTAGTGCCGTAATTGCTTATGGATCTATAAGTGATGAGGAATCTAAAGGAGCAGATTCATTTAAGGAGTTTACTGTTGATTTGGAATATAAAGATTTAAAGCGTATACCTAAATATATTATTGTAGTTGCCTCTTCAAGTAAATACGGTGACTATATGGAAGGAGGAAAAGGTAGTACTATGTGGTTAGATGATTTGGAATTAGTTTATCCGGGATCAATGGAAGAAGTAAAAAAATGAAGCGTACAATAGTTATTTTATTTATCGCATTTCTATGCACAGGCTTAATGCAAGCCCAAACAAAAATCTTTGGTCGTAAAGTCTTCGACCGAGGTATTCAAAGTCATACCTTTATCCCGAAAGGGCAATGGATGGTCGGATCGACTTTTTCTTATTCGGAACATGAGGATGACAATTATAAGTTCTTGGTACTGGAGAAAATTGAAAGTACCGGTTATACGTTTAGAGTAAGTCCTTTCTTCGGCTACTTCATTCGGGATAATGTTGCATTGGGCGGACGTTTTTCCTATAACCGTACTTATACGGATTTAGGAAATATCAGTTTGGATTTGGATGACGATATTAATTTTGATATCAGTGATCTAAATTATTTGGAACACATTTTTTCTGCTACTGGATTTGTGCGTACCTATATGCCGATTGGAAGCAGTAAGATTTTTGGTTTGTTTAATGAAGCTCGCGTGACCTATGGTTATGGACAGGGTAAAAACTCTTCGGGTACTGGTGCCGATTATACCGGTACCTACCAGACCATTCAGAATTTGCAGATCGGAATGGCACCGGGTCTGACGGCTTTTATCACTAACTTTGCAGCCGTTGAGGTGTCGATTGGCGTACTGGGTTTTAATATGAAGTGGACTGATCAGACAACCGACCAGATTGAGAAAGGCTCACGGCGTAGCAGTTCCGCTAATTTTAAGATAGACCTATTTTCGATTAACTTAGGTATGAACTTCTATTTTTGACGAGGTATGGATATAAATCATATAAAACGAAATGTGACAGGTTTTCTCTGTTGTTTGTTCTTTCTTGTTTCATGTATAGAGAATGATATTCCTTATCCATATCGGGAAGGAAGTATTACCGATTTCCTGGTAGAAGGGCAATTGGATAATACGTTGGAAATAGACAAGACTAAAGGGATAGTAACGGTAAAGGTGGGCGACGCGGTCGATCTTGCAACTCTCCGGATCAAGAAGTTGGTGGTGACTAATGATGCGGAGGTACGGATGGATTCTGTGGCGTGTCTCAACTATAACGCTTTTCCACGAATCGGATTTTCTTCTTTGGACAGTTTGCCCAAGAATGCCGATACACGGGTGGATTTTTCTTCGTCTGTCTCATTGCTTTTGCAGACATATCAAGAGTATCCTTGGAAGATAACGGTTAATCAGACGATAGACCGGGCTGTGCAAGTCAGCAATCAGGTGGGTGAACCGGTAATCGATTTGGCAAATCGGGAGATGATCGTGTATGTGGCAAAAGAGCAACATTTGGATCGGATAACGGTGACTAAGATGCAACTGGGCGGTTCGGTAGGAACAGTTGTCCCTGATCCGACGACGATAACGGATTTTTCGCGTCCTCGCTCATTTGAAGTGACTCGTTTTGGAGTAACGGAGACTTGGAAAGTGACAATTCTGCATACGGATGGTGGCGCTGTTTCCGGTGGCGAAGCGATAGCGATGGTCAATCGGATCATAGTAACCGGAATGATTCAGGAAGGTAAGGTTCCGGTAATAGAATACAGAGAAAAGAGTTCGTCTCAAACACAGGTGGATGATAGTTGGCAGACGCTTCCGGCAAGTTCCGTAACCGTCAACGGTACATCTTTCACGGCTACAATAACAAATTTGAATCCGAATACTACTTATGTGTATCGTGTGATGGTTGATGGTGTTGTAGGAGAAGAAGTGGAATGTAAGACTGCTGCATCAGTGTCATTGACCAATGGTAGTTTTGACGAATGGCATCAAGATGGTAAATTATGGAATCCGTGGTTGGCAACAAGTGTTTCTTTTTGGGATACGGGAAATAGAGGAGCTACTACATTGGGAGACAGCAATACGATTCCGACAGATGAAACGAGTAACGGAACCGGAAAAGCTGCCAAATTGGAATCGCGGTTTGTCGGAATTGCCGGTATCGGTAAGTTTGCGGCAGGTAATATATTTGTCGGTTCGTATATCCGTACAGACGGTACTAACGGTGTCTTGAGCTTTGGACGTCCATTTGAAACTTATCCGACAGGTTTGAAGTTTAAATACAAATATACTTCGGCTGAGATAAATAAAAGTAGCGATTCCGATTATAATTATTTGCTTGGCAGACCGGATTCTTGTCATATTTATGTGGCTCTGTCTGATAAAGCAGAACCTTATGAGATCAAAACCAAGAAGTCGGAACGGCAGTTGTTTAGCAAGAATGATAAAAATATTATTGCTTATGGTGAGTTCATTTCTGCTAAGACCATATCTGGTTATGAGGAATATACAATTCAGTTAGATTATCGTGATTATCGCAAACCCAAATATCTTATTATTGTGGCGACAGCCAGCAAATATGGTGATTATTTCACAGGCGGGGAAGGTAGTACGCTCTATCTGGACGAAATGGAGTTGACTTATGATTAGCGGTAACTTATTTAGTGTATCCTTAGTCGGATTATAACAACTAATGATATTCCTTTCTTTTTTAGGTTAAGCAAGAAATGTGTACCTTTGCCTCTCAAAAAGAGAACACAAGGTATGGAAAAACAGTTTAAGAGAACGCTGATAACTACGGCGTTGCCGTATGCGAACGGACCGGTGCATATCGGGCATTTGGCAGGGGTATATGTGCCTGCTGATATTTATGCACGCTATCTTCGCCTGAAAGGGGAAGAGGTTTTGATGATTGGTGGATCGGATGAACATGGAGTGCCTATCACACTGAGGGCGAAGAAAGAAGGAATTACGCCACAGGACGTGGTGGACCGTTATCATGGTATTATCAAGAAGTCTTTTGAGGATTTCGGCATCTCGTTCGATATCTATTCCCGTACGACTTCGGCTACGCATCGCCAGGTGGCATCGGATTTCTTCCGTACCTTATATGATAAAGGCGAGTTTATCGAGAAAACAAGCGAACAGTATTATGACGAGGAAGCAAAACAGTTCCTTGCCGACCGCTATATAACCGGGACTTGCCCTCATTGCGGCAATGAAAGGGCCTATGGCGACCAGTGCGAAGCCTGCGGTACGTCTTTGAGCCCGACAGAACTGATCAACCCGAAATCAGCTATCAGCGGCAGCCAGCCGGTGATGAAAGAGACCAAACACTGGTATCTGCCTTTGGATAAATGGGAACCGTTCCTGCGCCAATGGATCTTGGAAGGACATAAGGAGTGGAAACCGAACGTATACGGACAGTGCAAGAGCTGGCTGGATATGGGATTGCAGCCTCGCGCCGTAAGCCGCGACCTCGATTGGGGTATTCCCGTGCCGGTGGAAGGTGCGGAAGGAAAGGTGCTGTATGTTTGGTTCGACGCGCCTATCGGATATATCTCCAATACAAAAGAACTGCTCCCCGAAAGCTGGGAAACCTGGTGGAAAGATCCTGAAACCAAGATGGTGCATTTCATCGGAAAGGACAATATCGTGTTCCACTGCATCGTGTTCCCCGCCATGCTGAAAGCCGAAGGTTCTTATAACCTGCCGGAAAATGTGCCTGCCAATGAGTTCCTGAACCTGGAAGGTGACAAAATATCCACTTCCCGCAACTGGGCTGTCTGGTTGAACGAATATCTGGTAGATATGCCGGGCAAGCAGGATGTGTTGCGCTATGTCTTGACAGCCAATGCTCCGGAAACGAAAGACAACGATTTCACCTGGAAAGATTTCCAGGCACGCAATAACAATGAACTGGTTGCCATCTTAGGCAACTTCGTCAACCGCGCTTTGGTGCTTACCGAAAAGTATTTTGATGGCAAGGTGCCGGCTGCCGGCGAGCTGACCGATTATGACCGCCAGACATTGACCGACTTCGCGGATGTAAAGGCCAATGTGGAACGCCTGCTGGATACCTTCCATTTCCGCGATGCCCAGAAAGAAGCGATGAACCTGGCACGTATCGGAAACAAATACCTGGCTGACACGGAACCTTGGAAGCTGGCAAAGACCGACATGGCACGTGTCGCCACGATCATGAACATCGCTTTGCAGATCACGGCAAACCTGGCGATCGCTTTCGAGCCGTTCTTGCCGTTCAGCATGGAGAAACTGAACAAGATGTTGAATGTAGAACCATTAGGCTGGAACCGTTTGGGATCGACCGACCTGTTGGAAGCCGGCCACCAGTTGGGCAAATCGGAACTGCTGTTCGAGAAGATCGAAGACAGCGTGATCGAAGCACAGGTGCAAAAGCTGTTGGACACGAAGAAAGCAAACGAAGAAGCGAACTACAAGGCGAAGCCGATCCGCGAAAACATCGCTTTTGACGATTTCACGAAACTGGATATCCGCGTCGGGACCGTACTGGAATGTACGAAAGTGCCTAAGGCGGACAAACTGTTGCAGTTCCGTATCGATGACGGCCTGGAAAAACGAACGATCGTTTCCGGTATCGCCCAGCATTACAAGCCGGAAGACCTTGTTGGCAAGCAGGTATGCTTCATAGCCAATCTGGCTCCGCGCAAGTTGAAAGGCATCGTTTCCGAAGGAATGATCCTCTCAGCAGAAAATTTCGACGGCAAACTGGCTGTCATCACTCCTGAAAAAGAGGTGAAACCGGGCAGCGAAGTGAAATAGGCAATACAATGTGTGAAGAACAGATACAGATGGTCGACTTGCATGGGCAATATCTCCGGTTCAAAGCGGAGATCGATGAGTCCATGCAAGCGGTGATCGACAGTTGTGCCTTTATCAATGGCCTGCAGGTGAAAACCTTTGCCGGGCATTTGGCCGACTATCTTCAAGTCCCATACGTGATCCCTTGTGGCAACGGGACAGACGCTTTGCAGATCGCTTTGATGGCATTGGAACTTCAGCCCGGCGATGAGGTGATCCTGCCGGCATTTACTTATATAGCGGCAGCCGAGGTTGTCGCTTTGTTGGGCTTGGTGCCCGTGCTGGTGGATGTCGATCCCCGGACCTTCAATATCGATCCCCGGAAAATAGAAGCGGCTGTTTCGGAGCGGACAAAAGCGATCGTGGCCGTCCATCTGTTCGGGCAATCTTGCGATATGGAACCTATCATGGCTTTGGCCGAAGCCCGCCATCTGTATGTCGTGGAAGATAACGCCCAATCCATCGGCGCCGATTATACCTTTTCCGACGGGCGGGTACAAAAGACCGGAACGATCGGACATATCGGGACGACTTCCTTCTTCCCGTCCAAGCCGTTGGCCTGCTATGGCGACGGGGGTGCGTTGATAACCTCCGACGAGGAGCTGGCTACCCGTATCCGCATGATTGCCAATCATGGCCAGGAATGCAAATACCATCATAAGCGGATCGGATGCAACTCCCGCCTGGATACGTTGCAGGCTGCCATATTGGATGTGAAGTTGAAACATCTGGAAGAGTTCGCAGAAGCCCGCCGGCAGGTCGCTTCGCGGTATGACGAAGCCTTGTCCTCCTGCGATTCGTTGGTTATCCCTGCGCGGTCAGCCTTTTCGACCCATGTTTATCACCAATATACGGTTCAGGTAAAAGACGGCCGGCGTAATGCCCTTCAGTGTCTGTTGAAAGAGCGGGGGATCCCTTCCATGGTCTATTATCCCGTGCCGGTACACCATCAGGAAGCCTATCGGCGCATCTCCCGTGTATCCGGCAGCCTGGATGTCTCCACCCGTTTGTGCGAATCCGTCCTTTCCTTGCCCATTCATACGGAAATGTCTCCCGGACAACAACAATATATAATAGAAAACTTGAAAAAGAATTTATGATTTATGGATAAAAAGATAAAATTCGCAGTAATCGGTTGTGGTCATATCGGCAAACGCCATGCCGAGATGGTGACGCGCGAACCGGGTGCCGAATTGGTAGCCCTTTGTGATATCCGTCCCCGTGAAGAATTGGGTATCGAAGCATACGATGTCCCGTTTTTCTCTTCTCTTACGGAATTATTGCAGAGCGGGCTTTCCATAGATGTCATAAATGTCTGTACGCCGAACGGCTTGCATGCAGCAATGGCCATCCAAGCTGTCGAAGCCGGTTGCAACGTTGTGATTGAAAAACCGATGGCACTGACGCTTGCCGATGCCGAGAAGGTGGTCTATGCTTCGCTGAAATACCGTAAACAAGTGTTCTGTGTCATGCAAAACCGTTATTCTCCCCCTTCCGTCTGGATCAAGAAAATGGTGGATTCCGGCAAGTTGGGCAAGATTTATATGGTTCAGTTGAATTGCTATTGGAACCGTGACGAGCGCTATTATAAACCCGGAGGCTGGCACGGCGATGCCGCTTTGGACGGAGGGACGCTTTTCACCCAGTTCTCCCATTTCATTGACATTATGTACTGGCTTTTCGGGGATATCTGCAATATCCAGGCCCGCTTTGCCGATTTCAACCATGCCGGGCTCACGGATTTCGAAGATTCGGGTTTTGTGAATTTCGACTTCGTGAACGGAGGAATGGGAAGCCTGAGCTATTCGACTTCTGTCTGGGACAAGAACATGGAAAGCAGTATGCTGATTGTTGCGGAGAACGGAAGCGTGAAAATCGGCGGGCAGTATATGAACGAAGTCGAATACTGCCATATCAAAGACTATGAGATGCCGGAATTGGCGCCGACGAATCCGGGAAATGACTACGGCCCTTATAAAGGTTCCGCGCAGAACCACAATTTTGTGATCCGCAATGTGGTCCGTGTCCTTTCCGGCGCAAGTTCGGAAAGCATCACGACCAACGTGCTGGAAGGCATGAAGGTTGTGGACATCATCCAGCGGATCTATACCTTGAAGAAATAAATGCAAGGCATGGGCGAGGCGTTAAATATGTATGCCGTAATCATGCTTCACCTCGTCCATTACAAAGGTGCTTTCGAGCGAACCGAGGCTGTCGATCGTGCCTAACACGTTCAGGATGAATTCCTGGTAATATTTCATATTCGGCGCGTGGATCTTCAGCAAGTAATCGTAACTCCCCGATATGTTGTAGCATTCCGTGACTTGCGGAATCTCCTGTATGATCTTTGTGAACTTCTCCGCAATCTCTTTGTTCAGCCTTCTCAACTTGACACTGCAAAAGACCACGAACCCCTGGTTTAGCTTTTCGGCATCCAGCACGGCAATATATTTCTTTATATACCCCCCGTTTTCAAGGCGTTTCAGGCGCTCGAATACTGGCGTCGACGAAAGGCTGACACTTGCGGCCAACTCTTTTGTTGTGAGCCGGGCGTTGTTTTGCAAGGTGCGGAGTATCTGCAAGTCTACTTTGTCTAATTTTTCAATTGTGCTCATAAGAATAAAATTCTATCGAAATCCTTTTTTTAATCTCTATGTAGTTTTTGTATTCTGTTTGAAGCCGTAAAAATAGCATTATTTTCTTTATTTCCCGTATATCTTGTTTGATATCCCTGCACGCTGTAGCTTTGTCGGAAAATAAACGGAAATAATAATTAAAAATAATACGACTATGGCAACAAAGAAATTACATTTCGAGACATTACAAGTTCATGTAGGACAAGAACAGGCTGACCCCGCAACAGATGCACGTGCCGTTCCTATTTATCAGACAACCTCTTATGTGTTTCATAATTCACAGCATGCGGCAGACCGTTTCGGACTTCGCGACGCAGGGAATATTTACGGTCGTCTGACCAATTCGACACAGGGAGTTTTCGAAGCACGCGTTGCAGCTCTTGAAGGAGGTGTGGCCGGTTTGGCTGTCGCTTCAGGTGCAGCGGCTGTAACCTATGCTTTACAAAATATATTGGGGGTTGGCGACCATATTGTGGCTGCCGATAATCTCTATGGCGGTTCTTTCAATCTGATTACACACACTTTGGCCGGCCAAGGCGTTACTCATACGATTGTGAATGTAAATGACCTGCAGGCTTTGGAAGCGGCTATTAAGGAAAACACGAAAGCGGTCTATGTCGAAACGTTCGGCAATCCCAATTCCGATGTCACCAATATCGATGCCGTGGCAGAAGTCGCTCATCGCCATAACATCCCCTTGATTGTCGATAATACGTTCGGGACACCGTATCTGATCCGTCCGATCGAACACGGGGCAGATATTGTCGTCCATTCCGCAACCAAGTTTATCGGTGGCCACGGATCCAGCCTGGGAGGTGTGATTGTGGACGGTGGCAAATTCGACTGGAAAGCAAATGCGGATAAATTCCCCACATTGGCCAAACCGGATCCAAGCTATCATGGTGCGATCTTTGCCGACGTGGCAGGCCCGGCAGCTTTCGTTACTCGTATCCGTGCTGTCATTCTTCGTGATACAGGAGCCACGATCTCGCCTTTCAACGCTTTCATCCTGTTGCAGGGTCTGGAAACATTGTCCCTCCGTGTGGAACGGCATGTAGCCAACGCTTTGAAAGTCGTGGAATATTTGTCCAAACATCCGAAAGTAACCAAAGTGAACCATCCGTCACTGCCTACTCACCCGGATCATGAACTCTATAAAAAGTATTTCCCGAAAGGAGGTGGAAGCATTTTTACATTCGAGATCAAAGGCGGACAGGAAGCTGCTTGGAAGTTTATAGATTCGCTTGAGATATTCTCTCTTCTTGCCAATGTGGCCGATGTGAAGAGCCTGGTGATCCATCCGTACACGACGACCCACTCTCAAATGAGTCCGGAAGAGTTGGCCGAGCAGCATATCACACCTTCGACGGTGCGCTTGAGTATCGGTACCGAATATATCGATGATATCATCGATGACCTGGATCAGGCCTTTGCAAAGATTTGATCTGCGACTCTGATATAATTTTATTTAGATGCAAGTGTAATCTGTTTTCTGTATTGTCGAGAATAAGTTCGGCATTGTCAAGAATATATTTGACATCGTCGAAAATATATACGGCATTGCCGAAAATAGATTACACTTGCATTAAAATGAAAATACATAGGGAACGGATTCCGATTTTATCCAATGGATAATGTACCGGATTGCCGTATGATTTTTAGGTCGAAGATACAAAACAGAATATGAGTGAAGAATACCGGGATAATCTGTCAAGTGGTTTTTTTCTTCACTTTGAAATGATCGAATCCTTCTCCGTAGACACCGATAACGGCGCTTTGCGAAACGAAAGCTCTCGGATCAATATCATTGATGATTTGGAAAATCGTGTTGGATTGGCTCTTTTTTGCCAAAACAAACATCATCTTCACTTGTCTGCCCGTATAAAGCCCGGTCCCGTCGATTACGGTCACACCTCTGTGCAGGGCATTGATCTCCCTGCCGATCTCTTCATATTTGTTGGAAATGATAAAAAACTGGACCGACTGGCGGGAGCTGTTGACCACCTGGTCGATCATGTATCCAGTGACAAACAGGGTCACATAACCGTAAACCACTTTCTCCAGGTCGTGCAGTACAAAATAGCTGGATGCGATGATGATCATATCGCAGAACATAATCATGCGTCCCAGGCTGACATCCCGGTATTTGTTGACAATAGCAGCAATGATATCCGTTCCTCCCGTGCTCCCGTTCGCGGTGAAAGCGAAACCGATGCCGCTCCCGCAAAAGATAGCCCCTAAGATGCAAGCCATAAATGGCTGGTCGTGCAAGAGATGAAGTCCGGAAGTCAGACGTTGTATTACGGAAAGGAAAAACGTCAGGACGAAAACAGCATACACTGTCTTCATGCTGAACTTCCAACCTAAAATCTTCAGCGAAAGCAGCAACAGGAAGGCGTTAATGGTGAAGTAAGTGTATTGTACAGGTAAACCTGTTCCCCAATAGACAATGGAGGCAATACCCGGAACCGCCCCGGATGGCAAATCGTTTGGCAACAGGAAAACGGTCCACCCGATTCCATAAAAGACCATACCTAAGGCGATCGTCAGATAGTCCTTTAATTCTCTGACCATTGTATGGTTAGAACTCATTGACATTATTGGTTTCATTCTTTGTTTGTTTTATGTGGCAACAAAAGTACAAAACAATTGACAATTGAGAATTGAGATTTGATAATTAAATATCATTCCCTTCCCAATTGCCAATTATCCATAGTCAATTGTCCATTTTCCACTCGTCCATCCATTCGATAACCGGCTGTTCCCCTTCAAAGCGGATAGGCAACCAGATATAACGGCCGTCTATGGCATTCTTGGGTGTCCAGCGGTCTCCCATATAAATGAATCGGCCGGGTTTTCCGGGAACAGGCAGCACATAGGTACTCTGCGAATGGAAAGAGGTTTCCGAATCGGCTCCCACAAATGGGTTAGCCAACTCTTTCCACGGTCCCCAGATAGAGGAAGCGACGGCAGAACGGCCCGGATTCGGGGCCCAACCGGTGCAACCGGACATGATCAGGTAATACTTGCCGTCTTTCTTGAACATGGCAGGCGCTTCCATGAAACGGCCGACAAAGAAACGGGCATAGTTGCCGGAACAAGCCGTATAATCGTCCGTCAGTTCGGAAATATGCAACGTGCTGTTATCTTCCGAAGCATAAATATGATACGCCTTCCCGTCGTCGTCGACAAACAGGTTCATGTCACGTGCCATCTGCCCGCTCTCGAAATCGCGTCCCAGCAGGTTCAGCGTGTCGGGATGGGTAGGCAAGCCGCCGCCACCGAAACCTTTCTTCGATTCTTCGGGAACCGGGCCTTTATGGATATCCAACACGTTTTTAGGCCAGAACCCGGCGTTCGGACGATCGGCGGACAACAGTTTGTACGGTCCTGTAACCTTGTCGCTGACAGCGACACCGCTTTTGGCTCCCGTATAGCCGGCGCCCTTCGGTTCGAGATGGAACCACATCACGTACTTCCCCGTCTTCTTATTGAAAATCACCTTCGGACGCTCCAGGATACAGCCTTTTACGATCGGGCTCGACTCGTCGTCCGAGACAGACAAGGCGATTCCCTCGTCTTTCCAGTTATACAAGTCTTTGGAAGAGTAGCAATGGACGCCGACCAGGGCTACATTTCCCCCTTCACCTTCCGTTTTGTGCTCGCCGAACCAATAATAAGTGTCGCCTTGCTGCAACATGCCGCCGCCATGAGCATTGATGTGCACGCCGTTGTTGTCCGGCCAGATTTCACCGGGTTTGAATATATTCCCGGCCTGTGTGGTCTCGTTTCTCCCTTTACACCCGCACAAAGCGAAGAGCAACAGCAGAGGATAAATAACAATTCGTTTCATACTTGCCTGTTTATACGTCACAGATACGGATACATTTCTCAAGCGAGGCAATCTTGTCTTCCTGCTTCGGAACAAATTCCTGCCCTACAAATCCTTTATAGCCGGTTTCCACAATCGCCTTCATGATAGCCGGATAGTAGAGTTCCTGCGTTTCGTCGATCTCGGCACGGCCGGGAACGCCTCCGGTATGGATATGAGAGAAATACTGGTGGTATTTCCGGATATGCTCGATCACATTCCCTTCCATGATCTGCATATGATAGATATCATACAGCAGCTTGAAGTTCGGCGAACCGATGCGGCGGCACAGTTCCGCTCCCCAAACGGTATGGTCGCACAAGTAATCCTTATGCCCTACACTGTTCAGAAGTTCCATCGTGAGGACGACATTATACTTTTCGGCTATCGGCATCAGGCGCTTCAGCCCTTTCTCGCAGTTTTCCCAACCCTGCAAGTCGGTCACGCCGTTCCGGCGGCCGGAAAAACAGATCAGGTTCGTCAGGCCGGCCTCGGCCACCTGCGGGATGATTTGTTCGTAACTGGCGACCAGCTCGTCATGCAGCTTGGGGTCGTTGAACCCTCGGTCGATGCCTAAGCCTGCACCTTGCGCCATTGCAACGGTCAAACCATGTTTCTGTACGACAGGCCAGTCTTTCGGGTCGAGCAGTTCGATCGATTCGATTCCTATCTTTTTACAAATCTCACAGAATTCATCCAACGGATAACTGCCGAAACACCATTTGCTCACGGAATGGCGGATGTTGCCTTTCAGCGGTTCGGATTTCTCCACTTTCTTCTTCTTTGCGGGAGCTGCTGCTTCCATACCGGACACAGCCATCGCTGCGCTTCCTGCCAATACCGTCTTGATGGCGGTTCTTCTCGAAATGTTTTTCATACTATTCTTGTTCTTAAGTTGATAAATTATTTGATCAGCTCCCATTTGCCTTGCAAATAAGCCTTGTCGATTACGCTTGCCAACGCCTTGTCGTTTGTCCTTACGGCCAAATCTTTCAGGTCGTTGTACAGATAGAATTGAAGCCAAAAGCCATAGTGATAGCGTTCGCGAGTGGATTTCGGCTGCAACATCAAAGCATACCATTTGGTATTCAGTTTTTTTGCTTTTGCCACTTCAATCGCCTTCTCGGCATTCTTCCACATGGTGTCGGAGACTTTCGATTCGAGGTCGGCAAAATCTTCGTATTTCATGGAGGCGGTATTGATCACTTCGCAACGGTCGTCCAATCCCAGTTCTTTCATGGAAAGGCGTTGTTCGAACACCTTATCGCCATCCAGGTCGAACTCCATCAGGTCAAAGAAGCCGTTATTGTCCGTATCCGTATATTTGACAGTCGGGAACACGGTCGGTTCGGTCTCGATGCGTTTCGGCCCGTAGCCGTCATAGATCCCGCCCATTCCCTGATAGTAACGGGCGTTCTGGTCGATGCGCCAACAACCCCATTCGGCTCCGTACAAGTGTATCTTTCCGTCTATCGGGCTGACATACAACTGCCCGTGACCGGAATTGTCCTGGTCCCATTCGCCCCGGTCGCCGGCCGGGTCGGCTTGCCCGTTGTTATCGATTCCGCCTTGGTTCTTCCCGACTTTGAACGGATCGAGCGGCTGATACAGTTCCACGCGTTCCCAACGGTTGCAATCGTCGTCCTCGTCGTAAGTAAACCAGACTCTATCCCATTTGCCCTCCTTGAATGTCAGGTCCCAGGCTGCATCATGATCCGGATACAGCAACTCCGGAAGTTTACGCCAACGGGCATCGAGGAAGAACGTGTCGGCTTCGGGAAGCCCGCGCAGGTTCTTGTTGACGTGTTTCTGGTTTTCGTAGTTGAAACCGGGGCCGGAAAAATGGATGGTCATGTCGAAGTCGAACTCATTGCCTGGTGCATTGTCGTTGTCCGTATCCATCGAAATGGAAACCCAGTCGATATTTCCGGAGAGGACGGAATTGGCCTGCCCGTTCTCTTTCACGATCTTGGGAGAGTCGCAGAAACGGATCGCCATCTCTGTCAGCCCGTCATTGTCGGGATCATAGAACAGGAACGGGTTTTCCCAATTCATACGGACATCGTTCACACGTTCGGTCGTGCTGTGTACCTTCATGAAGGCACTCTTTCCGTTATAATCTTCGTAGAAATCCGACAAGCCGTTATGTATCCAGCAGCGGAGGGTGAACGTGTTCCAGTCGATATAGTTGAACACGTCGTCCTTGTCCGTGTCCACCACCCACATATAATGCCCGTTGCCGGTCTTCATTCGGTCTGCTTCGGGGATATTGTCTACTACGACCTGCATGGGCGGATTGCCGTTTTCATCTTCGCCTACCCAGTCGATGATAAGGTCGCCGTAGCCGCCGTAGATGCCGTCTTTATTACGGTCTATCATCAGGCAGTCGTTGTCGGTATCGCCTTCCAGGTCGCCGTACTGCATATCGTCGTCGTCGTCGATCCATTGGACCGGAATGCCGTTGGCCGTTACTGTACGCAGGATATCCGGATCGCCGTCTCCGTCCAAATCTATATAAGTCGGCTTATATCCGGCGGGAGCAGGTGGCAGCCGATAAGGAATCAACAGAGTGTTTGCATTCCAATATTCTTTTTTCCCGGAATTGTCCGTCTGCGCGGAAACTCCTTGTGCACTCAGCAGCAGGGAGCCTGCGGCCAATAAAAGTGTAATAGGTTTCATGATATAGGTCGATTAATCCGTGATTTTTATGTAAGTAAGCCATTTCTGTATCAAGTCCTTCACTTCTTGATAGTAGGTGAAGTCATACCGGAATCCCCAGCCGTGTCCTCCGTTGGGGAACATATAGAGGGAAGCCGGGATATGATGCTCATTCAGTGCCGTATAATAAAGGATAGAGTTTAACGGCGGAACGGTCTGGTCATCGTCGCTCAGCAGAAGCAAAGTCTTCGGAGTCTTGTCGTCCACTTGTTTTTGCAAGGAGTAGCGGTCGATCAGTACCTTATTCTCGATATCTTTCCCTAAAAGGTTCTTTTTGGAACCGCCATGTGTCGTCATGTTGTCGAAGCTGATCACCGGATAATAAAGGATCGCAAAGTTCGGGCGGTTGGCATCTGCCGCAAGCGTACTGAGCGAGGCTGCCAGATGTCCGCCTGCCGACGAGCCGATCACTCCGACCTTATTCGCATCCAGGTTCCATTTGGCTGCATTGTCCCGAATAACAGACATCGCTTTCTCCGCATCGCTCAGCGGGATCGTATGCACGCCTTTCGGCATCCTGTATTTCAAAACGACAGCAACAAACCCGTTCGAAGCATACCATTTCGCCATATCATGCCCTTCATGGTTCATCGCCAGCCCGCTATATCCGCCACCCGGACAGATCAGCACCGCTGGCACCGCTTTCTTGCCCTTTGCCGGATGATAAACAAATATTTCAGCCTCGCCTGCTTCTGGCATATCCGGCCAAAGTTTGAACTGTTCTGCCTGCTGCCCCCATGTCACGGGCGCAAAGATTGATAAGAGAAGTAAAAGAAAGTGTTTCATAAGGTATTAATTCTTAATCATTAACTGAGTTATTAAAAACAGGGGCTAATGTAACGAAAAAAAACAAAACCTCCTATAGAGGGGAATAAAAAGAAATAATATGTTCCATTCAGAAAAACAAAAGACTTACATATCAGAGAACAAAGATGTACATTTTTGCCCTTGAATATGTAAGTCTTTTCAGAAGGAAATATCCATCTTAAAAGGATGTTCCTGGATCTGTTTATAAGAATTGAGAAATGATTTTTACACCTGTATCAAACAGTCCGAAGGCTTTATCCATTCCTCGTTTACGATATGCCTGCGCACTGTTATAGTCAGAATAAACTTCCATCAAGCGGTCGGCAATCTGTTTTCCTATCGTGTCGTTAATCTCAAACACCCAATTATCGAAACCTAAATCATAATACATTTGCCCTTTTATTGTATCTTCTGGCTGGCGGAGGTAAAATGCAGGTGTCCCGTTCCGCAAAGAGATAATAGGAGAATGACATTCAAAACTAAGGACACAGAAAGCTTTGCTATACAAAGATGCAGCCTCGTCCGGTAGCCAATAACCGCGTTTTACGACATTCCTTTTAACATCATCCGGTAGCGGATCAATCAAAAGCTCATCCATAATATCGACCTGATAAGTCATTTCCGGACAAACAAGGACTTTATTCCCGGTTTCTCTTACCCAACGAACGATTGCTTCGCGAGCTTTGGCATGGTCGATCTCTTTCCATTTGTCATTCAATGCCGTTATTTCTACAATTTGTTCCTCCGTATAGCTTTTCCTGCGGATCAACCAGTACGGTGTTTTACGTAACCGGGGAATCACACAAATAAATTTACGGTCTTCCAGATTATTGGACGTTAAGAACGAATGAGCATTCTTTTCATTCTGAATATTCAGAGCGAAAGTAGCATCCGGAACAAAGCGGATTTCAGGCTTCGTTACCCCAGCTTCTTTCAGTTTCCCTATCGAGGCAGTCTCGCGGGTAAAAACAAACGATGCATCGTCCAGCAGGTTCTTCAATGAAGGAGATATATCCTGAATCGTGATACCATAAGTTCCGAAAGGTTTATCCGTAATTTTACGCCAAGCCTCCAAACAGTTGGCCGCCACAACTGATGGTCCCGATCCGTGAATAAAGACATCGGCACGATTGATAGCTTCCAGAATCTTATTGTCCGTAACCGTAAAATCTTTATCCGGATTGCCATAAAGAATCTCTATATTCGGAAAATTCTTCTTCAATAATGCTTCCACCTTTTCGCTTTTGCTCCGTTTCCATAAAGTAATTGTCGCATCAGGCAAGTGCATTTGCAAGATATGCAACAAACCTGGCGTATGGGCAATATCTCCAATATTCACATCCTGCCAGCCAGAAACCACCAATAAATATGGATTTTTCTTCTCTTCCTTCACCTTATTCAGGCAGGCCGGTAGGAGCAGCGCGGTTGAAAAAGCACCTGTCTGCTTTAAGAAAGTTCGCCTGTTCATCATGATAATCCTATTTCAATGAGTCCAACAATTCATTCAAATGTTTAGTATAAACTTCACGTGGCAAACAATTGTATTTTTTACAAAGTGCCGCTGCTACTGCGACAACTTCACCCATCATACCGGTTGTATTCTGCACACGAGTAGAAGACAATGCTATATGCGAGACACTTATATTTCTCCCCGCCATAAATAGATTATCTACATTTACCGAATATAAACAGCGATAAGGAATACGATAAGGAGGTGGAACCTGGTCGTCACGCAGATAACGGCGGGGAGTTCCCAAATCATTAAAATAATGTTTCATTGTTGAAATAAATTCCTCTCCTGGGAAAAAGAATGTATTTTTAGGAGTCGGGAAATGTTGGTCTATCGAATAGGTTCCTATTACAACAGCGTCATCATATCTTACATACTCTTTCTCTATATCTTGCTGTACAAAAAATATATCCCCTACCAGACGACGTGATTCCCGTTTCCCGGCAATGTAAGTCATCATGTCCAATTCCCGGTTTGCATATTCTTTCTTAAATTTACTGTCGTTTTTCAAGAAAGCCCAGTTCCCATAGATTGCCCGGAACAGATAATCTCGGATATATTCTGCATCATTTACCTGGTCATAGCGAAAACCGCTTTCCCACCAATTACTACCGGAAATAACCTTTTCACAAGATTCATCATTAAACTGTATTGCCCATTCGCATCTCGGAAATGATACTTCAGCCGGCATCACTTTGCTTTTCCAAGAAATTGTCGCACCCAACACGATATTATCCGGCCTATCCGGAGCCAATGTTTCTCTTGTTTCCTGCCTCATCTCACGCCCCACACGATATTCAGCCCCCGCCAGATAACCTAAATTTCCATCACCGGAGCAATCGACAAATAATGGGGAAAAGAACTCTTCCTCTTTTCCATTCTCAATATGTTTAGCTGTCACAGACTTTATCTGCTTACCTACCTTGGAAGCTGCAAACACATGCATATTTGGGAAATAGGACAGCATTTTCTCCGCTTGTATCATTTCAATAACCTGATCTTCCTTACTATATACATTCCGTATTTCTTTGATAACATTTCCTAAAGTAGTATACGGTTTTACATTCATCTCCCCACTGGCAACTACCCTTATCTCGGAACTGTTGTTCCCTCCCGGAACAGGACGATTATTAATCAATGCTACTTTCAAGCCTTCTCGTGCTCCTTTGATAGCAGCACTCAACCCCGCTGTACCAGCTCCAACTACAACGAGATCATAATGCCCTCCATCTTCTGGTTTAGTTGGGATATTCAGCAGTTCTTTTCTGAACGCCGACAAGTCCTCTTTCCGATTAGGAATAATAGAATTTTTGTTCTTTGTAAAAAGGATCGCATCACATCGTCCCTCAAATCCGGTCAAGTCTTTTAATGTAACAATATTGCTCTTATCTTTTATCTCGATACTTCCGGCATATTCCCAATTCCATTGTGTTCCCATTCCCAATTCATTATCAAGAACCGCTCCATTTACAGCAATTTTAAATCTCCCTGGAGATTCTTTCGTCTTCCAGGGAGAACACCAATTCCAAGTACGGGCATATACATGCCAAGTTCCTTTCTTCGGAATCATTACTTCCGTTGAAGCATCTTGTACCGGTTTTCCTATACCGTGAGCCAACAGGAAAGGAGATCCCATCTGATCCATGAACTGCTGGTCCAATACCCATCCACCTTTTTCATTAAAACTCTCTGCTTCAACCAGTACAAAGTCCTTTTTCTGTGCAAGAAGCGAAAAAGAAATAAAAGCCTGGCACATAAGCATTATATAAACAACTCGAAATATTTTTTGCATACCTATTATTATTATCATGTTACGAACTACGAGGAAGCAGAAAAACTTCCGCTCCCTCATTTGTGTCATTTACTCGGCTGCGCCGGGATAGCCTGGATTTTGTAATAATTTTGCACCCGTATTCGCATCAATTGCTGTTTGGGGAATTGGCCATAATTCATGATAAGGTTCCATATTGTCTTTAACCCTGAAATTATATTTCATCGTTCTTTCATATAATTTATTCAGTCGAACCAAAGTTTTTCTACGTGGCTCTTCAACAACTAATTCACGCATACGTTCATCCAGAATATAATCTAACGAAATTTGACCAGGCTGAACAGGCTTAGCTTGTGCTCTCCCTCTGACAACATTAATATCATTTGCCGCATTAGCCAAATCTCCTTTATGGAAATAGGCTTCCGCCCTCAACAAATATGTTTCAGAAAGACGCATTATGTACCGATCATTAGGTGTCCTTCCGGCCATAGCCCCCCAAGGCATTTCCCCTTCTATCTTACGGAAGTAAGGATAGCACACTCTAAATGTATCGACCGATTTATCCGTTATCGTTCCATCAGACAAAGTAATATACATTTTGCCATCGTTCTTCTTTGTCAGAACTAATTTTTCTCCATTATATTTTGAATCAGGATTATTCATATAGAAATCTCTTTTAAAGTTATACGGAGAGTGACGCATATCGTTCGGATCATCCCATATCCCATAATTAGCATGATTTAAAGGACGAATAATCCCCTGCATACGTCCTATCGTATCGCAAACCAAAATCTTTTTACCATCAGGATAAGTTACATCTTCTATTTTAGGTCCCCAAAGACGAAGTTGTGCATTATTAGCTTCTTCGGCTCCCGGAGTCAAATATTCGAACTGTATGACCCATATCCCCTCTTTGTTGCCAGAAGCTCTATTTTGTTGGTTAGTCCAAAACAAGTCTGAATAATAATCTCCCGGACGGCTTGTATCACCAAAACGGGATTTTACGAGTGAGTATTCTCCACAACTACCATTGATAACAACAGTCGCAGCGGCTATCGATTTATCATAAAAAGACAGATCTCCTGTTTCTTGCCCTAAACTAATGTATACTTCTGATAACAGATGGTTGGCCGCAGCTCGAAAAATACGCCCATCTTGTGAAGCCTCAGATGTAACAATCGGTAAATATTGGGCTGCAAATTCCAAGTCCTTCTGGATAAACTCAAGAACTTCTTTCCGTGAAGCACGTGTATAATCAAAACGAGGACTCAGTTCTTCTTTATCGACAATAGGCACGCCTCCAAAAAGATTCACTAAAATGTTATATGTATAAGCCCGAAAAAACTTAGCCTCTGCTACAATTGCATTTTTTTCGTCTTCTGTCCAAGAAACATTTGGATTCTCCGCCCTGGTAATAACAAGATTAGCATCTTTCAACATTTTTTGATAAGCCCAGTTCCAATAGAACTTGGGGGTTGCATGCTCCGGTAGAATCAGACTGTAATCATTAAAGAAACGACCATCTGTAACACCGCTGCATGCCACATCTGTTCCGGTATTCATGACATCTTCATTATTCGACTGAAAAAGTCCGCTACGAGCAAAATTATGCAAGGAATAAATTACTGTCTCAAACCCCTTTTTAGAAGTCAATAAGTTTTCCGGACTGAATTTATCCATCGGCTTCTCTTCCAAATAGCTATCGCTACATGACACCTGTGTCCCCAACAATAAAATAAGCGAAGAGAACAAAACTATGTATTTTGATTTTTTCATCTTTACTACGTTTTTAAATTATAAACTGATCTGAAGTCCCAAAACCCATGATTTTATCAATGGGCCATTCTTGGAAGCTCTCCCTCCGGAAGCATGTTCCGGATCCCATCCATGCCAACCAGTCCAAGTGGCAAGATTTTTTCCACTAACATAAATTTTCACATTATTCAATGTTAACTTTTGAATTAGTGATTTTGGAAGACTGTACGCCAAAGAAACATCCTGCAATCTCAAATAAGTCAACTTTTCATAAAATCCATAACCACGAGGATTGGAGTAACCAACGCTGGGGCGATCATTTAAAGGATTTTCCGGAGTCCAATAGGGTAAATCCAACTGATTACAACGATTATAAAATTCTGTTCCCGGATTTATCCAATTATTTGCAGCATATCCACCACATCTCAAATCCAATAAAAAGGATAACGTAAAATCTCTATATCTGAATATGTTATTCATACTCATTGTAAATTTCGGACGGTTATTATGCAAAACCATACGATCTTCCGGACCAATCGAACCATTGCCACTAATATCCTTAAACTTTATATCGCCCGGTTTAGCAGATTTGTCAATAGAGAAATCATCCCCTTCCTGCCATATCCCATCAAAAACATAATTATAGTTTGATCCCATAGAATATCCGATAAAACGACTTTTCCCTATATCGTCATCTTCTTTTCCATCACCATCCAAATCTTCCCCTGAAAGATGAAGGATTTTATTCGCGTTAGCTGAAAAATTCAATGAGGTACTCCATGAAAAATCTTTCGTACTGATGTTCTCGGAATTTAAAGTCAGTTCAATTCCTCGGTTTTGAGTTTCTCCAATATTAGTCAAATACTTATCATAGCCCGTCATGCTTGGTATACTAACCTCCAACAAAAGATCTGTTGTTTTTGTACTGTATAAATCAATATTACCGCTCAAACGACTATTAAACAAAGTAAAATCCAAGCCTAAATTATAAGACTGTGAGGTTTCCCATCCCAACAGAGGATTTGCCATAGAAGTAGGATAAAGTCCGACTGAAGTGTTTCCTCCATCACCAAATACATATCGGGCCAAATCCATCGTACTTAATGATTCGTAACTGCTAATTCCACGATTACCATTCTTACCCCATGATAAACGTAATTTCAAAAAATCCAACCAGGAAATATTTTTCATGAACTGTTCCTGAGAAAGAGCCCAACCCAAACCAATAGAAGGGAATGTCCCGTATTTACGATCACTACCAAAAGCGGAATAACCATCTCGTCTAACAGTCAGGTTTACCATATACTTATCAGCAAAACGATAACCGATACGCGCCATGCTCGATACAGCGGCAGATTTTCCTGCTGTCGTACTTACCGTATGATTTTCACCTATGCCTAATCCATTAAATCCTAAAGCATCATTAAATATATTATTACTGCTTAATTTTGATTTATTTGCACTACTATATTCGTAACCATACATCAACGTTACATCCACATTATGCTTTTCTGCAAACGTATTATTATATTTGACGATATTTTCAAAAATAAGATCATGGGTAAACTGATGCTCTTTCGAGCCGCTTCCTAACCAAGACGAGCCGTCACGATTATACGCTGGTGTATAGTTGTTTACATCCTTAAATCGTAAATTGTTAGATAAGTTCATCTGATAACTCAAACCCTTCAATGGAAGTTTAATTATCATATAATTATTATTAAACACTCCATATGAAATCTCCTTATTGTCTTTCATCTCCACATTCCACAGTGGATTCTGAACCATACCATCACCATAGGGTAAACGACGTAATGTTCCGTCGTCATCATACCGGATAGACGAATACGGACTTAATCTTGCAGCATCTCCCCAGTTGGCCTCAGCTCCTGAATAGTCTTTTGTCGCAAAACTGGAATTTGTTCCAATTTCAAGCCAATCCGTAACATGAAGGTCAAAATTGGCTCTCACTGATAATCTTTTAAATTGGTCTCCGACTAAAGGTGATTTCTGAGATGTAAAAGAACCAGAAAGATAATAGGTCATTTTTTCTCCCTTTCCAGAAATGCTTAATTCATGCTCAGTCATCGGCGCATCCTGCTTAATCACATTCCAAGGATCAATGGTTCGGCCGGCTGCTATATTTTCTTCTTCAATCGTCTGAAAAGGCAACTCTTGGTTCATATAGGCCTCGGCATCTTTACGCAATTGTTGATATTGTTCACCACTCATAAGCTTCGGCATATTGGCAAAATCAGAAAAACCGACATAACCATTATAATTCAGCTGAGGTTTCGACGTTTTACCTCTTTTAGTCGTGATCATAATAACGCCATTAGCACCACGAGAGCCATAAATAGCTGTAGAACTGGCATCCTTCAATACATCAATAGTTTCAATATCGTTAGTATTAATATCAGACAAACGCCCTCCTGAAAATGGAACACCATCCAGTACTATCAACGGATCATTACTAGCCGTAATGGATGTAGTCCCTCTGACCTGTATCGTTCCATCAGCTCCTGCCATACCCGTATCGATGACACGAACACCTGCTACACTTCCTCTCAATGCCTGTACAGGGTTAACATTAGGAATAGTCTCTTTTTCCGTAACATTTACACGAGTCAAAGCCCCTGTCACATCTTTTTTACGTGCGGAACCGTAACCGATCACGACAACTTCTTCCAATGCTTTTGTATCCTCTTCCAGCTTGATATTGTATGAGTCTTTTGAGGTTACAGAAATGATTTGTGTATTATAGCCGATATAAGATACAACCAATACAGCTTTATCCGCAACCTCCAAAGAAAAACGTCCGTCAATATCTGTAATGGTCCCATTAGTAGTTCCCTCTTCCACAACATTAGCCCCGATAACCGGTTCTCCGTTTTCATCCGTAATTACTCCTGTAATTTTGCGAGGTGTCTGGGAACTTGCTGTAGCCTTTGTTATAATAATGTGTTTACCTGTAATCTTGTAAGTCAGATGATTGTTTTTTGTAATTTCACTAAGTATCTCTGAAACTAACTTATCCTTAACCTTCAAATTGATTCGCTGGTTATTGTCAATTTCCTCACTTTTATAGAAGAACATAAATTCAGACTGCTTTTCTATTTGTGAAACAACATCATAAAATGTCCCGTTTTCTACTGCAACAGAAATACGATGTTCCTGGGCGTACGTTACTGCAGACACTTGAAGAATACCCGCCAAAATAAATATTGCCGTGATTTTCATGATATGTGTAATTTTTAGTGACAGTAATCGACTGCCATCTCGTTCTTTTTTCATACATTTGGATGTTTTTATTATTAAAATGTCTCGTTCGCAGCGTTTTCCAGACAAGAGCGAAAGAGAATGGTTAACTAATTAAAAATGATTTTTGAATCGGGAAATGTCGTAACCATTTTCCGATTCTTTTTTAAACAACTGAAACTTTGTACATAGGCTATCAGATTTAATGATTTGACAAATTATTTACTTGTTATGAATATATCCTTTTTCACTCGTTTGAAAGTGAACTGTTTTTCATAATCAATAATCCGGAACACATCCAAAATATCCTGATCCAATGAGAATGTACCCGTATATCTGATTTTCTCCAAACGTTTATCATCCAGATGTATCTTTACGTTGTAGTAATTTTCCAAACGTTTTACGATAGAAGCCAATGGTTCATCTTTGAACTTATATTCTCCGTTAATCCAGGCATTTGACAACGATGCATTGACTTCTTGCAAAGAGACCGATCCTGTCGAATTATCAGACAACGCTTTCTGGTTAGGTTTTAAATACATACGGCTCATAGATTCTCCTCTTTCGTTGAAAGCTTCCAACAAAATCCGACCTGTCAAAAGTGTAACTTCGCTATAAGATTCATGACCATAAGCTTGAATATTAAAAGTTGTCCCCAATACTGTTATTTCTTGCTTTTTCAATTTAACGACAAAGGGGTTTTCCGAGTTCTTGGATACTTCAAAATAGGCTTCTCCATCCAAATAAACCTGACGGTTCTTTCCATTAAAACTGGTAGGATAGCGAAATGTGGTAGCTGCATTCAAAATAACCTTACTTCCATCCGAGAGAAGCACAGTATTGGCGCGTCCGCCCTTTTGAACATGTATTTCATTATACACTACGTCCTTTGGCGCTAAATCAGCCTGCTGTATCTTTCCCTGGAACTCATGAATCCCCCAACCGGCACCAATTGCAAAAATTATAATAGCTGCATATTTTACACATGAAAACCGTAAATCACGAATTCGTGATTTATCAAAAGAAGGATCCTTCTTTTGATATTTATTTATACGTGCAAGCATTTTTTGCCAACTGACCTCATTCACCTCTTCCTTCGAGAAAAAAGAACGTCGACTGGAATCCGAGATACCCTTCAGCCCAAAGAAATAAGATTTATGTTCCGCATCTTCTTCCAGCCAGGACTCCAGGTAACGAAGTTCTTCTTCATTTATATCCTGTTGCAGGAAACGGATTATTAATTCTTCTATGTTATATTTTTCAGACATTTTGATGTGCGTTTATATTATACACGATTATCTCTTCAGATCTACTTACGCAATTCTCAATAATTTGAAAGAAAAATCAAACAGCTAAGCAAAAGACCCCGTAAAATCTTCAATGCCTTATAAAGTTGTGCCTCTACCGTACGGGTAGAAATATTGAGCAGTACAGCTATTTCCGAAGTTTTTCGCTCTTCCAGATAGGACATTGTAAAGATTTCACGACACTTCTCCGGCAACTTATCCATCTCTTTATAGATAAGTTCCAGACGTTCGTCTTCCGCAAACAGGGATTGCGGATCGTCATTGTAATAGATCTCTTCTATTTTTAATTTGGTAGTAACGGCATCGATATAATCACCTTTTACCTCCTGATGCTTCAGGTAATCCAGACAGGCATGCTGAACGGAGCGATACAAATAAGTTTTAATCCCTTCTTTCAAAAACAAAAAAGTCTTCTTTTGCCAGACTTTAAGAAACACATCCTGCACCAAATCTTCTGCAGTAATAGCATTTACATACTTTCCAGCGTAGAAAATCAGCATTGGAGCAATTGATTTATATAACTCCTTGAACTGAATCAACTCTCGATCATCCTCCTTCGGTCTATCCATAACACATGCTAACAAAGAAACATTTCTACAAGTATAAACGATTTATCCGGGAAAACTACTTACAAGAATGTTATATTTTTGTTTAGAAAGGGCTTTTTAACGAGTGTATCCTTGGATGGGACTCAGAGATTGACAGATCATAAAGATCAACCTCTGGTTTTGATACTTCGGGAAAGGTAGGATTACTATGGCTTTTCCCTTCTTAGTTATTGCTTTTAGCATTAAAAATGCATCCTTATTAGAAGAGCCCTGGCTTATTATCTCATCTTCTACACTCAAAAAAAGGAGACTGGAGATGAATTATACGCACAAATCAGTGACATGAATGATTCGATCTTACAAAAAATGAAAAGAGGCTGAGACGTAAATGGAAATTACGATACAGCCTCTTCACAGATAAGAATAACAACATTTTTTATTACTTCTACTTAAGTGGCAACCAGGTACAAACACTGGAGCCGTGCCATCCGTCTATGGTAGCATAGTCCGACATGCGGATTTCCCCGTCAGTCGTGGGGACTGTAAACTCCAGACAGGTTCCGGGCAACGAAGGTTGAACTTTTTGTATATTCACCAAACCATTGGCATCCGCGACTACCCGTATGGGTTTATTATAATCGGGATCCAGATTTTCATCCCTTGCAAGGACGATCGGTCCCCATTTTAATGCTTGGAAATTGTGCCCTGCCGGGTTACTGCCTTTTGGAGCATCTATGATCCGGCATTTCATATCGAACGCAATTTCAACTTTATCATCAACGTTCCACTCCCGCAAAATATCGAAATAAGTTCCCGGGCTGACTTTGCCGAGAGTCTCTCCATTGACCTTGATAACCGTGTTCTCGCTCCATTCCGGAATACGCAGTTTCAAATTGAACTTTTCGGTCTCGGATGGATTGACAATTATCTGAACATTTCCGGATTGAGGGAAATCCGTGGCTAATTGTAACTTCAAGTCTTTATTTTCAGGAGATTTCATTGCCACCGTACCTGCGTTATATAAGTTGACGACAGGGCCATCGGCAGCCTTCATTACTGCGACAAACGGAATATAGGCCAGTCCCATAGGACCGTTAAGATTACAGCAGGTCACATGCAGATCCCCAAATTTCCATCCCCAGCCTTGCCCGTTTACTTTGGGACCGTTCAAAAGATTGACATAGCTGAAACTATCACCGGTCGGGGACATGGCTCCGATCAGTCCGTTGTAGACATATTTTTCTATCTCGTCCACCATGGAAGGATCGCCGGTAAGACGTAGCATCTGGCTGCAGAACTTCATCCATGTGACACCTACACAGGTTTCCATCATACGTGTAATATTCGGGTTTGTCTGTTCGAAGGCTGTATTTCCCCAAGCCTCTCCCATGACCTGCGGGTGATAAGGTTGGTCCGCACCACCGTTGCCGATGATTGTTATTTCCTTTTTTCTGACATTCTCATAAAAATTCAGCAGAGTTTGTTTTATTGTCGGATCTTCCGTCACACGGTAGTATTCTGCCAAACCTTCAAATAAGGATAACATTTCATACGCCTTCGGATAATGACCGGCCATTTTGTAAGGTTCTACATTCTTTAAAGCCAATTCGAAGACATTATAATGTTTCGTTCCTCCCATTTCCACGATATAGGCCGCGAAATCCAGATACCGCTGTTCACCTGTCATCTTATATAAACGCATGAAAGGTTCGAGCAATGTACTCGATTCTATGTGGCAAGGCTCATGCCCGATGTTCGTAGCGCTCCATCCTATGTCTACTATTTCTGTTTTGGGCGCATGCCCTATGATGGAGATAATGTTATCCGCCTGTTTTTTCAACGCATCGAGGACCAAAGGGGACGGATTCACCCAATCATAATAGTCTTCAAGCCCCAACATCACGTACTTCCGTTCCCACGGTTCGCTTTCTTCCGGTTGGTTTTCAATCTCAACACAACTGATGCTCCCATTCTCGCGCTGGGTGGAAAGGAGGTCTTTCACTGTTTCGTCTATAATCGCTTTTAATTCCTCATCTTGTGTGTAACGATAGAACATGCAGGCTGAACGGACGGCTTTACCCCACATCTCCCCTAAGGCAAACTGAGGCCTTCCTTTCCGGAAAAAATCAACCAGTTGTTCATAGGGAATAACTCCTTTGTTCCAGTGCTCGATCGAGTTCTCTATGTAATTGTCCAAATAACCATTTAATTGAATACTTTTTGGAGGAAGTGGTTCCAATACATCCGGACTTTTTTGCATCTTGTCTCCCTGACAAGAAAAAAGACTAAAGGCTGCTACAGCTAAAATTACTTTTTTTACCATATGATTTTTTCTTAATTAAAAAACGATCAATTTCTAATCAATCCGGATTCTGTTCCGGATCAGGATTTAATGTTAATTCATTCTGTGGAATGGAATACAAATAATCTTGTACCTCTCAAAATTGACACAGCTTTCGCTTTTGGCCGGATAGGAGACCGACTACTTGTAATCCATGTTTACCCATTTATATCCCTGTTGAAATATATAAGGTTGACATTGACCAGCCGGTGCAAAAATAATCATAATTTCTTATTAAGAAAAAACAATGCGGTAAGATTATAACAATAAAAAAGATTATTTTTGTGCATAATAATTTATCAGCCAGCCATGAGAAGACGCATGTTTATGAAATTAGCAGCCACATCCCTATTGACAGTGAATCAAAATAGCTTAGGGAAAAGTCAAACCAATGCAAAGATGGAGAAAGGAATTGGTGTTCGTTTTTTAGGAACCGGTGCAGCCGATTGGAACGGGCGGGACGAGCGTGGAGAATTACGCCGTCTGACAAGTATCCTTGTCGACCGGCATATTCTCATTGATTTCACTCCGACAGCTGAAGATATGTTGCCGGAGGGTAGTCGTCCCGACATTATTTTTTATACACATTCACATCGTGACCATTACAATCCGGAGGCAGCCCTTAAAGCTGGTGTCAAACGGGTCTATTTAAGCCAGACTTGGTATGACATAGCTAAAGTCGATTTTGACCGGGCCGCGAAAGCTCTGAATATGGAACCCCCTTTAATCACGCCTGTCTACATAGGGCAGCAGCTCCAGATAGAAGACTTGACCGTCACCCCTCTTCCTGCCAATCATGCGACGGGATACATGACGGAACAAACACTGATCTATCTGCTGGAAAAGCAGAATACGCGCTTGCTCTATGCGACTGATACCGGAGGGATTCCGGCCTTGGCGGCTCGTATAAGCGGAATTGATGCACATCAAAAAGGAAGCCCTATCACGGCCCTCATTATGGAAGCGACCATGGGAGTGGATTATGAAGCGGATTTTCGTCTTTTCACACATTCCAGTGTCGCTTTAGTCGAACGTACCGTCCAGGTTCTGAAAGAGACAAAACGTTATCTTCCTCCAGTAGGGCAACCTGTCTATATCACTCACCTTGCCCGTACCCTGCACGGTACGCAAGCAGATTTGGACGCTCATCTTCCCGAACCTCTTCGTGCGGCTTATGACGGGCTTGAAGTCCTATTCTGACCGTTCCGGTTATTTCGCTCTTTCCTCTTTCAACAGCGGCCAGTTCGGGTCCGGTCTGTGTTCGCGAACCATGATGTTTTTCAGTTCTGCTACTTTTTCAGGATACTGATCCAGTACGTTATGCCGTTCCGACGGATCGGAAGCTAAGTTATACAGTTCGTAATAGGGTTTGTCGCCACGGATATTCATGTGGACCAATTTCCACGGCCCTTTGCGGACAGCCTGGCGGCCGTTCAGCTCCTGGAATTCGAAGTAGAGGAATTCATGTTCCTTCTGTCCCTTCCTGTTTTCCAAAAGAGGAAGCATGCTGACGCCGTCCATCTCCTTTTGTTTGGCTTTTGGGTGGATGATTTCTTCGAAGGTCGGCAATACATCCCAGAAAGAACACATAAAGTCGGTTTCCGTATTCGGTTGGACATGCCCCGGCCAGGAAATGATCATCGGGACACGGATACCGCCTTCGTATAAATCCCGTTTATATCCGCGATAAATGCCGTTGCTGTTGAAGAAATCGGGGTCTGCGCCTCCTTCCATATGCGGGCCGTTGTCGCTCGCAAAGATGATGATGGTGTTGTCATATAAATCATTGTCTTTTAACTTCTGGATGATCTGCCCGACGTAGACGTCCAGACGGTAGACCATTGCAGCGAAAGTGGCATGCGGATGGAACTGCGAACAGTAACCTCCTTTGCGGAAGGCGGGGCTGCCCGGCTCGGTCCCTTTGTAAGGCTTTTCCGGGTATGTGCCGCGGAATTTCTGTATGATGCTGTCTTCCGGCACGATCAGTTCCGCATGCGGGATGATGGTCGGATACCACATGAAGAACGGTTCGTCCGGATTCATATTGTCCAGATATTCCAAAGCCTTTCCGTGGATAAGGTCTTGCGAGTAAGTGCCTTTTCCGTACTGTACGTTCAGGTTGTTGTCTTCGAGTTCCACCCGTTTGTCGTTATCCCAAAGATGGTCGGGGTAATAGCTGTGTGCCAATAACTGGCAATTGTATCCGTAGAAAGTGTCGCAACCCTGATTTTTAGGATCGCCGGTCGAACCGATATAGCCCAGTCCCCATTTGCCGAAAGCAGATGTCTTGTATCCCGCATCCTTCATTACCTCGAAGATGGTACGGGCATCGGCGGGAAGCGGGAACTGCCCTTCCGGGTCGAGTTCGAGGTTGCCGCGGACCGGTGTATGCCCGCTGTGCGTGCCGGTCAGCAAGCAGGAACGGGAAGGGGCGCTGACGGTTGTCCCCGAATAGCACTGCGTAAAACGCATTCCGCTTTGTGCCAGCTTATCGATGTTGGGCGTCTCGAACTTTTCCTGTCCGTAACAACTTAGATCGCCATACCCCAAATCGTCCGCAAGGATAAAAACGACATTCGGTTTCTTATTCTTCTCCGCGTGGATGAAAGGAGCAGCCAGCAAAAGGCCGGTCGAAATTAGAATTGCTTGTTTCATGATATATGTTTTCTGTTAGAATGTTCACAAAGTTATGTTTTTTATAAAGAATAATTATCTTTGAGCATAAAATATAAGTGAATATCATGAAAAAAATAACCTGTTTACTCTCCGCCTGCCTGCTTCTGTTGGTGTTGGCAAGCTGTTCGGAATTTTCGACTACTTATTATTTGGATGCTGCGAATGGCAATGATAATCAGAGCGGACTTTCCGAATCGAATGCCTGGAAAAGCCTTTCCAAACTTCGGGACGTGAAATTGAATCCGGGTGACAGGGTGCTTCTGAAAAGGGGGAATACTTTTCAGGGTGAACTCGAAATATCCGGACAAGGAACCTCTGATAACCGGATTTATATTGAGGCATACGGTGAGGGAGATAAGCCCTGTATTGTCGGCAACGATACTTCCCTGTATGCCGTCCGTATCCTCAATTCGGATTATCTGACACTGCGGAATGTGGAGATAGTCAATACCGGGAAGGAAAGGAAACCGCACCGCACGGGGCTGAAGATCGAGTGCCGGAACTATGGAGTTTCCAAGAACATCGTCATAGACGGTGTGGATATACGGGATGTGAACGGTTCGTTGGTCAAGGAAGAAGGAGGCGGTAGCGGCATCCTGATCGTGAATGGAGGAAAAGATGTCATATCCGTCTTCGACAGCCTGACAATAGAGAATTGCCGGATCTGGCGTTGTGCCCGTAACGCGATGATCTGGTCGGGATATAGCAGCCGGGAGAACTGGCATCCGAGCAAACATACGGTTATCCGTAAAAACCTGATAGAGGAGGTTCCGGGCGATGGTATCGTTCCGATCGGTTGCGACAGCACGTTGATCGAGTATAACGTGATGCGCAATTGTCCGGCCACCCTTCCCGATACGGAAGCCGCCGCCGGTATCTGGCCGTGGAGTTGCGATAATACGGTTATCCAGTTCAATGAGGTAAGCGACCATAAAGCTCCCTGGGATGCACAAGGTTTCGATTCGGATTGGAATTGCCGGAACACGCTTATCCAGTATAACTACAGTCACGATAACGACGGCGGAATGGTGCTGATCTGCAATTCCGGTGAGTCCCCGGCTTCTTTCAATGCCGGAAATGTGGGGACCGTTGTGCAATACAATATCAGTATTAACGATGGTCGCCGGACCCGTCCGACACGTGTCGGCATGTTTTCCCCGTTGATCCATCTGGCCGGGCCGGTAAAGAACACGACTATCTACCGTAATATTATCCATGCGGGAATGAAATACATAGAAGAGATGGACTGCAGTATGATGACTTTCGATTCCTGGGGCGGCTATCCGGACAGCACGTTTGTACATGAGAATATTTTTCAATCATTTGAAAAAAGTACGTTCAATTTTACAAAGTCAACCAACAATGTGTTTGTGCACAACTATTACGTAGGCAGGTTCACGCAGAAACCGGACGATAGATTGCCCCAATCTTTTCCCGATGAATATAGTATCCCTGAAATGCTGGAAATGGTCGAAATTGCCGGCACGTATGGCAGGTTTGTGAAATCAACAGCTATCCGTAAATTTTTTGAACAAAGATGAAAAATCGTACCTTTGTACAGTCGAACAGATAAAAAGAGAAGAACAGTGGCAAAGATAGTGGAAACCCCTTTGATGAAGCAGTATTTTGATATAAAGGCGAAACACCCTGATGCAATTCTGCTATTCCGTGTAGGCGACTTTTACGAAATGTATGGTGAAGACGCTGTGACCGGATCTGAGATACTGGGTATCGTACAGACGAAAAAGGCGAACGGGCCGGGGCAAACGGTCGAGATGGCCGGTTTCCCTCATCATGCACTGGACAGTTATCTGCCGAAACTGGTACGTGCCGGTAAGCGCGTAGCCATCTGCGACCAGCTGGAAGATCCGAAGCTCACGAAAAAACTGGTGAAACGCGGCATTACCGAACTGGTAACTCCCGGCGTCTCTATCAATGACAATATCCTCAATCATAAAGAAAACAACTTCCTTGCCGCCATCCATTTCGGTAAGGATGTCTGTGGAATCGCATTTCTCGATATCTCTACCGGCGAGTTCCTGACGGCTGAGGGGACTATCGACTATGTGGATAAACTGTTGAACAATTTTTCCCCGAAAGAGGTCCTGGTCGAGCGAGGTAGCCGCAAACGTTTTGAAGAAGCTTTCGGTCCCCGGTTCTTTATTTTCGAACTGGACGACTGGGTGTTTACTTTGGAAGCAGCCAACGACCGCCTGTTGAAACATTTCGAAACGAAGAACCTGAAAGGTTTCGGTGTCCAGCACTTGAAATTGGGAATCGTAGCTTCGGGGGCCATCCTGTATTATCTGGATCAGACGCAGCATACCCACATCTCTCATATCACCTCTCTTTCCCGTATCGAAGAAGACCGTTATGTGCGCCTCGATAAGTTTACGGTGCGCAGCCTGGAGTTGGTCAGCACGATGAATGAGGAGGGGACGAGCTTGCTGGATGTGTTGGACAAGACCGTTTCCCCGATGGGGTCGCGTATGTTGCGCCGTTGGATCTTGTTCCCGTTGAAGGATGTGAAACCGATCCATGAACGCCAGGACGTAGTGGAATATTTCTTCCGCCATCCCGAAGTGAAAGAACTGCTGGAAGAGAAACTGGAACAGATCGGCGACTTGGAACGTATTATTTCCAAAGTGGCGGTCGGCCGTGTTTCGCCTCGCGAGGTCGTGCAGCTGAAAGTCGCCCTTCGTGCCATCGAACCGATCAAGGAGGCTTGTACGGCGAGTGAAGAGCCGAGCCTTTGTCGTATCGGTGAACAGTTGAATGCCTGTGCCCTGATCCGTGACCGGATAGAAAAAGAGATCAACAACGATCCGCCTTCCCTGCTGAACCGGGGCGGCGTGATTGCGACAGGCGTGAATGCCGAACTCGACGAATTGCGTGCAATCGCTTATTCCGGTAAAGATTATCTCTTGAAGGTACAACAGCGGGAAATAGAACAGACGGGTATATCGAGTCTTAAAATCGGTTTCAACAACGTTTTCGGGTATTATATCGAAGTGCGTAACGCCTACAAGGACAAAGTCCCTGCCGAATGGATACGCAAGCAGACCTTGGTGAATGCCGAACGTTATATTACCGAAGAACTGAAAGAATACGAAGAAAAGATATTGGGGGCGGAAGAGAAGATACTTTCGCTGGAAGCCCGCCTTTTTAACGAACTGGTACTTTGCCTTTCCGAATATATTCCGCCTATCCAGGTGAATGCGAACCTGATCGGCCGGTTGGACTGCCTGCTCTCGTTTGCCAAAGTGGCTGAAAGCAACCGTTATATCCGTCCGGATGTGAATGATTCGCAGGTGATCGATATTAAGGCAGGCCGCCATCCGGTGATTGAAAAGCAGTTGCCTATAGGCGAACCCTATATTGCCAATGATGTCTATCTGGACGATGAGAAGCAGCAGATTATCATTATCACCGGACCTAATATGGCCGGTAAGTCCGCTTTGCTTCGCCAGACGGCCCTGATCACGCTGATGGCGCAGATCGGTTGTTTCGTGCCGGCCGAATGCGCCCATATCGGGATTGTGGATAAGATATTTACACGTGTGGGAGCTTCGGATAATATTTCGGTCGGAGAATCGACCTTTATGGTGGAGATGAACGAGGCTTCGGATATCCTCAACAACATGTCTTCCCGCAGTCTTGTCCTGTTTGACGAATTAGGACGTGGAACAAGCACATACGACGGCATTTCCATTGCCTGGGCAATTGTCGAATATATTCACGAACATCCCAATGCCCGGGCGAAGACATTGTTTGCCACGCATTATCATGAACTGAACGAGATGGAGGCCTCTTTCAAGCGCATCAAGAACTACAATGTTTCGGTGAAGGAGGTCAATAACAAAGTGATCTTCTTGCGCAAGCTGGTCCCCGGAGGCAGTGAACACAGTTTTGGTATCCACGTGGCCAAGATGGCCGGTATGCCGAAAAGTATCGTAAAACGTTCCAACGAGATCCTGAAACAACTGGAAACGGAAAACCGCCAGGAGGGGATTGCTTTGGAAAAGCGTAGAGGCGGCATCAAAAGCAAGCCCGTAAAAGGAATCGCTTCATCGGCAGATGGATACCAGCTCAGTTTCTTCCAATTGGACGATCCGGTACTCAGCCAGGTGCGGGATGAGATCAAGAACCTGGACGTCAACAACCTGACACCTCTGGAAGCGTTGAACAAGCTGAGCGAGATACGGAGGATTATTACAGGGAAATAACCGATACATTTTTCCCCTCTGATGCAACATCCCAATTCTATTGTATCCTTTATTTTAAAGGGTGATATTGCGTTTTGTAATAATATTATCCCTATATTTGTTGCAATTAGTAATAAATCAAAAACGCAGGTTTAAAGAAAGGAGTGACTGCCGCCTGCCAGGAATGTTTGCTATAGTGCCAACGAACCTTGTGTTAACCTGGGTTCGTCCTCTTATCAAAAGAATGTATTAGTTTTAGGATGTTAACTTTTAAAACAAATCAGAGGGTATGAATGTACAAAAGAAAAGAAGAATGAGGCGATGGCTGTGGCCGTTGCTGTTGTTAGTGTCTATGTTTTTTGCCGGAGGGTGTGACTCAAATGAAGATTTTGAAACTTTTGACGGGTATGAAACGTTTAAACTGTCGGAATGGAATGACGAGTGGAATCAATATTTGAAAGATCCGTGGGTTCATTGGGAAACTTATAAGAATCAGGAAGGAGTGATTGTCAAAACAAATGTAGACGACGGATGGTATGAGGCCATTGAAATTGAAATAACCAATCCTCCCAAGGGAAAAAGAGGGGGATCTTATCTTCCTATTAATATTGATAGAAATAGTTTATTGGAGGGAACAAAAGTTATTTTTTCCGGTGAAGCAAGAGACAATAGTAGTTTGGACTATATGGGAGTACCCCTTATTCTTAAGAATATACAGATAAAAAAGAATGTACTAATCGATTAAAATTTAAACATCATGAAAACATTTGGTGTACATGGCGATTGCCAAAATAAGGATTCTCCTACAGCTTCCATTATGTCCAAGGTACTAAAAAGAGTCCTCCTTACTTTTCCCAAGCCTCTGTAGCCCGCATTGGCCAACATATTTATTCCAATAATTATTTACAGAAAGTTTCTGTAACTTCCGGAAGTAGTTTTGTAAATAATAGTACAAACGTGATCTTTACAGCATCTCCTTTCCCTTTCGGGATGTTTACTTGGAGCGGTTATCCGATGGATTTAGTAAGTACGTCCGGAGCGAGTGCCACTTTTAAAACCGGAAGGGATGGAACCAGCTATGCGACGATTAAAACAGCAGGTGGAGCTTCTATGTCCGGATCCGTTTATGTAGGAAAACGGTTATCAGTATATCATGCTTAACGCTTATATGTTTTTCCTTTAGTAAGTCGCGTAATTCTTTTCCGCCATGATAGCCTATTGTTCCTGCTCGCTGTACTTCATAATCTCCTTTACCACCATAGTTCATCCAGACTTCATTTATTCGTTCATGATGAGCTTCAAAGAATTTGGTGTCGTTGATTAAATTATAAAGACCTCCTATATGGTCATCGTCAACATGAGTTATTACCCACAAATCTATGGATTCCCCCATGCCGAATAAGGTCTCAAGTTCCTTCTTAAGTTTGTCGGTATAGCAAATTGTTCGTGACTTTTTATCACCGCCATCCTCACCAGTAAAACGGATGATAATGGCATCATAATATTGCATAGGTATATATTTTACGGATAACATAACAATTAGTTTTTGTATTCAAATGATTAATCCAATGACATTCCATCCATAAGAAAGTTTTTCAGACTAAGAATACGAATACCATCCTCATTGTATCCCGACAAATATCTATCAGCTACGATAATTACTTTTCTGAATCCATCCTTGATATGCAAAAGCGAAGCCTGTTCCTGTTCTACTTTTTCCTTGTCTGGTAATGCATAGGCGGACTGGACATATATCCTCTCCGGTCCACGATTACACACAAAGTCCACTTCCAACTGCACTCTACGGCTACGGCCTTCAGCATCTTTAGTGTTGTGCGTAACAACTCCCACATCTACAGCATATCCGCGGAGACAAAGTTCATTATACACCAAATTTTCCATCAGATGTGTCTTTTCCACCTGACGAAAACCAATGCGTGTATTCCTGAGGCCCAAATCTACAAAATAGTATTTCTGTGGCGTATCAATATACTTTCGTCCTTTTACATCATAACGCACCGCCTTCTTGACAAGAAACGACTCCTCCAGCATCTCCAAATACTGCTTGATGGTGTTCTTGCCGACTCCTATACCCTTAACCGTCTTGAACGTATTCTCAATCTTCGTGGGGTTTGTAAGTCCTCCTATTCCAGAGGCCACTACATCAATCAGTTCACCCATTATCTCACTCCCCTTAATATGATAGCGTTCTTGGATGTCAGTCAAGTACGTCTTCTCAAACAACCCCTTCAAATATGCTTCCTTCTCTCTCACATCTGATTCTAGACACACCACCGGCAAGCCACCATATGTCATATACTGATCCAAAGCCTCCTCGAAAGTTAATTCCGGATGAGCACCGACAAACTCACTCATTGACAAAGGGGGCACATGTATTTCATGACCTCGACCACGGAATTCAGTAATCACATCCTTAGACAAAAACTTTGAATTGCTTCCCGTTACATACACATCCACATTTTTAATGCTTAGATATGAGTTCAAAACATCCTCAAACTCCGGCACCAACTGAACCTCATCCAACATCACATAATACCATTCGTCTTTGGGGACATCTCCTGAATTCTTATATTCTACAATCTGAGAATCAATCCAATACAATAAAGCATCTGGATCTCTTAACTTCTTATTTCTACGATTCTCAAGATCCAGCATTACTATATGATCCTCACGAACACCTTCGTCGAGCAAGTGTTGCCTAAAAAGATTCATTAGAAGATATGACTTGCCACACCTTCGTATGCCTGTCACAACTTTAATCATACCATTATGTTTACTCTTGATGAGCCTTCCAAGATGAATATCACGATTTATCTCCATATAAACACTATTTCATAATAAGATAATTGCGTATTTACGCATTTTTGTTCTGCAAAATTGCATTATATCTGCCAACTAACCAAATATTAGGATAAGAAATTGACCTTCTCTGTTTCTAATAAGATAGAAACCTTCAACAAATTATTATAGAACCATTTGTATTATACTTTGCTCCATTTTAATTCCGTATTAAAATAGAGCAAGCATAATTAAAGAAAACAACCATATTAAAGAATTACAATTCCTGCCGTCAGGGCGTTGTTGTGTCCGCGGATATCGGCAATCAGGTTATCGAATACTTGCTGCCTGTTTTCTGACGTCGTCAGTCCCATGTAGAGTGCGACGGCGTTTACCGCCTGGCTGTTGCGGTCGTAGGTACGGGTGGACGGGTTCCAAAAAGTCCGGTTGAAGGCTTGTTTGATCTGAGCCGCCAGTTCCTGGTACTTGCGTGCATCGTCCGGCTTCCCTAAAAGGTTTGCCATTTTCTCCATCAGGGTGACGTCGTAATAGTAGATAGCCGTTGCCGTTACGCCATTGGAGGTCAGCTGCGATTCTCCCGGACTTTTCGGGCCGATGTCGAACCAGTCTCCCAAGCCGTAAGCAATGATATGGTTTTCGGCTTTCGAGGAAAGGTAGTCGATGTAGCGTTGCATATCCGGATAATAGGTTTCGATCGGGCGCATATCGCCATACCATTGGTAAATGTACCAAGGACTGATAACGAATGTGCTTCCCCATTCCGGCGTATCCTTGAAGCCTCCTTCGAACTCGACCAGTTCGGGAGCTATGGTCGGTACCATGCCGTTGGCTGCTTGTGTGGAGCGCATATCGTTGAATGTCTTTTCGTACAGGCGTGCCAGGTTGTAGCGGTATTGTACGGAGTATTGCATCAGATGTGCTTCTTCCAGCCAACCCAACTTCTCACGATGCGGGCAATCGGTCAGCACGCTTGCCATATTGCTACGGATCGCCCAGTCGATCAGTTCATATGTCTGGTTGAATAATGGCTTGGAACAATGGAAACTTCCTGCATTTTCGGCCGAATTGCAAGTATGAAGGCCGGTTATTTCCGTTATTTCAGGTAGCTTTCATGCTGCCGTCCTTTTTCGTGTATGTTTAATGAATTAATTCGAAGTCTTCCATCAGCCCGTAATCCACCATTTGGTATTCTTTTCCGGGGGTCGGTTTGTCTACGTTTTTCCAGTGCCAGGGAGAGGCCAGGCCGGGAGCCGGATTCCGGTAATGTGGGCCTAAGAGGTTCTTCAGGCTGCCGATCACATGTACATCGATCGTGTTGCTGCCCTCTTTCAGGTAAGACGTTACATCCAGTTGCCAGGGATCGAAGGCAATCATACCGGCTTTCTGCCCGTTGACATATACTTCTGCGACCGTCCCGTTCCATTTGTTCAGTTTGACGGCATATCTGCCTGTAAGGTCATCGAGGATATATTCTTTGCTATAGCTCATATCCCATGAGTAGAACGGTTGTTTTTGTTCTTTCCAGCTACCCAGCGTGAACGATTCTTGTGGCGCACCGATGCTCCATCCTTCTTGTTCGGGTACGACCGAGAAGTTTCCGATGATGTAGATCGGTTCTATCTCCGCAAAAATACACATCGGGTTGATGCTAAGTTCTACCGTATTGCTACCTTTTTTCACCTGTCCGCCTATCGGATAAACGCCGAAAGAACGGTCCAGCCACCATTCATCTGGAAGAGCGTTTATGAGATTTCCGTTGATTTTTACGGTAAATAGTTCAGGACGTTCGGAGACCAGTTTGATACCGGAATAGTCGAAGGCGTCGTTTACCGTAAAATGATAGGAAGCCGTGAAGCCGCCATCCTTAAAGTTGTCGCGGTCGAGGATATTCCGTTTGTATTGTACGGATGTGTTCCAGGGATTACCGTTGGTGAATCCGTGTGCTTTGAAGGCAATATCGGCAGCATGGGAGAAATGTTGTTTCTTATGTGTCTCACCTTTAACCGTAACGTCGCAAAAGTCAATTGTCAGAGCATTGTCACGTAAACGGCTGACGGTGGTCCGGCTTGTTGCCGTAACCGGGTTGCTCCCTACTTTTTGGGGGCGTTCGGGATAGTTTTTCAGGTTCTTGTCAGAACAGTAAAGTAAGAGGCTTCCTGTTGGTTCGATCCGGAAAGATGTATTTAGTATATCTCCTTCTTTTGAAGACGGATACGTATAGATTTCCCCGTTCAGGGCATCCATTTCCAGCATGGCTTTTCCTTGCATTGAAAGAGTTCCGTCCACAACTTCGTCCATAGAAGAGTTGACGAGGAAAACCAACTCTCCGTCTGTAAACCGGCGACGGTGGTGATACAGGTTACCCCCGTTGAAAGTGATCCTGAAGTGGTCGGAAGAAAAATACCGGGCAATTACATCTTTGGACAGTTTCGGGAGCGATGTGACGGTTGCACCGGCCAACAGTCCGGCCAGTTCGTCATTGACAGCCCCGTCTATCCGGGTGGGAGCAGAAAAGGTTATGATTTGTCCGCCTTGTTCTACAAATTGTCGCAAGAGGTTGAAGGTTGGCTTGTTTAAAGTCTCCATCATAGGAGGTAGAACGACAGTCGAGTAGGAGGCATTGCCAACGATGAAACGCCCGTTTTCTACTTTTCCGAGGTCTTTGATGATATTTTCGGAGCCGAGATCATATTCCACCTGGTTCTTTTCCAAAGTTGTTATAAAAGCTTGGAAATTGGTTCCTATTTCCATGAGTTTCGGAGAACTTCCTGCATGGAAGTAATAGCTCCATAAAGTCGAGTTGGGTTCCAGAACCAAAATATCGTTTTTCTGGATGCCTTTGCTCATAACAAATGAAAGGCGTCCGTAATAGTCATTCAGTTTGCGGTAATCGGACCACCAGGGAGAATGGTAGGTGAATACCGGCGGATAGTCGTATTTGCGTGCTCCCGTCAGTGTCATGTGAGCTAAATGTTGGTTCATGAAGTTGACACCGAGTACATATTCCCAGTCACCTAATCGTTTGAAGTCTTTGAATGTTTCATCCCAACCGCCACCGCCATAAGTTTCGCTGAGGGTACGGGAACTTCCAGTCTGGTTGGCAGCGCTGCGCAATTCTTTTACTGCACGGATATTGCCAAACTGTGCTTGCGGACTGGTCTCGTCGAACTGATTGAACAGCATGTCGATAGCAGGTACCTGATGCCAGGCATACATTGCCATATTGTCCGGTCCGTCATTCATTTGTGGCCAACCGTGTTCCCAATAGTGTCCGGTCCATTTCAGGTTGTTCGTTTCGCAGTAGTTATGCCAAGGTTTGGACCAGCGGTCGATGAACATTTGCAACAGGGTTTCCATATAGTTGTGGCGTACCTGTTTCCAGTTGCCTGTCTCTTCGTTCAGGAGGGGAAGGAACGGTTTGAGGTCATATCCCCACTGTTTCCTGAATACTTCGAATAAGTCGGGAGTCCAGCGTAAGCCTCCGGGACTGCTGATGTTGGGCTCATCTGTGAAGATACCGAAAACAGATTTGCCGAATTCGTCCTTTATTGTTTTTTCGTACCCTTCCATTGTGAGGTCGATGAACTTTTCAGTCACACCGGGTACGAGCAGGTCGACGTATGAATACCCACCGTACCAATCCGATTTGCCTAAATAAGTTTTTTTGTAGAGATAATATTCTCCTTTTGCTTTTTTATGCTGGCTCAGGGCGTTCGTGATATCAGCCCATTTGTCCCCTTCTTTTTTGAGGATGATGAAATATTCGTCTGTATTGTCAGGCAAGAGGTCTGTCTTTGTCAAGGTAAGTCCTTGTCCCTGGTTGTAGGATTCGGGCATTTCTTCCGGAACATGTCCTCCGGCAAATCCGCTGGGATAGGAGTTTTCATCGTAGATCCAAATGTCCAGTCCCATTTCTTTCCCTTTATTGACGGCATAATGGTAGAGTGAATACCATTCGTCCGACAGATATTCCGTGATCATGCCCGGACGGGGATGGATAAACGCTCCTCCGCACCCTGCTTCTTTAAATTCTTTCAGCATGCGGTCTATTTCAGCCTCTGTAACTTTTCCGTTCCAAACCATAAAAGGAGCTGTACGATATTCGGATGAAGGATCGGAAAACTGGGCTTCCAGAGTGGAAAAACTGTCTGTTGTTCCCACATTGTTGCCACTGCAACCGGCCGTTCCGAAAGACAAGATTCCTCCCACAACGGCATACATAAAGTTTCTGATAATGTGTCGTGTATTCATGGTACTAATAGTAAAAAGACCTCTACCACAAAAATAGAGGTCTTTTTGTTAATATGAAAATTAATAACCTGGATTTTGTTTGAGCTGGTCATTTAATTGCAACTCGTTGTAAGGTATCGGATAAAGTAAATATTCCGGCTTTATCTGATAGGTACGTTCAGGAAGATCCTTATCAATAGTATTCACAAAAGCATAATTATCTTTTGGGGCTAACTATTCTTTTTCTGTTTTATGATCGTTACTTCTTTTTTATCGTTTTTGGAAAAACTTTTTGCCACTTCTTGTATATCCTCTAATGTGAACTTGCCTGTTATCCGGATGACTACATAGTCCGAATCTGTGTCGGCCAGCATGATCATTTCATTGATCAGGTCACTGTTTTGGGCGATGTAGAAAGAGGCGCGTGTATCGTTGTCCTTGACCCGCATCAGTTCTTCATGCGATTTGCCGATGAGGCTGCTGAACTCTTTTTGCATCTGGTCCCGTACCTCCTGCTTGTTGGAAGTGATGATTTGGAGGTTGTTTATTTTCCCTTTCAGGTTTATCAGGTTGAGGCCGTTGCTTTCTACGTTAGGGATCATGTCGAACATTTTCTTGGAGATGAAGACAGATGTCACGTTATCCATATCGGCATATTTTTCGAACAGTTTATCCTGGGCGAAGCACAAACTGGTACAACAAAGAAACAGAATTAGGAATATATTCTTGGATTTCATATGATTAGTCATTTAAATATTTGCTTAAAATGTTGTTTACTTTATCTATCTCCTGCCCGGCATTGTTTACCTGGCTGATGCCTTTGTTGAGGTTGTGCGACAGCAGGAATAAAGCCTTTTCAGCGGCGACGGCGGCTTCTTCCGGATTGGTGTAAGTGTCGCTGAGCCGGTTGTGGGCTTGATATGACGCTTCGTACTGGAAAAAGCCGATACACAGCAAGATGGAGGCAGCGATCCCGCTTAACCAGTATAAAGTCCGTCTACGAGGCAATGAACGAGTCTTCTTTTCTTCCGTGGCAGCCCAGGCGTCAATCCGCTCTTCCAGCCTGTGGGAAAGTCCTTCGGGTAAAGTCTGCTCCTCTTGGAGGGCTTTGTTGATCAGTTCGTCTATCTTTTTATCGTTCATACTTGTATGTATAATATTTTTCCAATTGTTCCCGGATTATTTTTCGTGCCCGGGAAAGTAGCACCCGTATATTGACGGCACTCAGGCCGGTGATTTGTTCTATCTCGTCCATCGAGCAGTCTTCGATTCCTCTCAACCGGAGGACTTGCCGCTGGTTTTCCGGCAGGCGGTTAATGAGATGGCGGACTTGCTGCATTTTGTCTTGCATTTCCAGTTCTTCGTCCGGAGAAGAACCGGTCGAGAGGGTGACGGCTTCGGTGACATCTTCATCATGCCTGCCCGCACGGGGAGAGCGAAGAAAATCGAGGCAAAGGTTTTTGACCAGCGTCACGCAGAAAGCTTCCGAGTTCCGGACATCGGCCAGTTCGTTCCGCCGGCACCACAACTTATAGTAGGCATCTTGCAGGATATCTTCGGCATCGGCTTTGTTTTCGACCAGTGCGTAAGCAATCCTGAAGAGCTTGGGATGGAGGGGAAGGAACAGCCTTTTAAAGCTCTCAACATCCATCTTTATGGTCGTTTATTACTTTTTCGATGTCAGATGGTTTGATTTTCCCTTTGATACGGATCAGGGCATCTTCGCCTCCATCGGTTGTCAGGATTACCAGTTCGCGGATGATGTCTTTGTCGATACGTACCATTACTTTCGTACGGTTGCCCTCTTCGTTCGAGTTGACCATTGTTTCGAAATTCGGATCTTTCAGTTTTTTGATGGCGGAGCGAAGATCGTCTTTGACGGTATTGCTGCATTCCTCGAAAGAAAGGACTTCGATGCTTTTCACACCCATCGTCTCGGTGAACAGGCTGCTTATATTCATCAAGGCCGGGCCGACCGTTACGCGGGTTACGTTTTTCTGGTTGGCAAAGTCGTTGAACAGTTTGTCCATGCTCTGGCTGTATCCAGCCTGGCAGGATAGGATGAGGATCAGGATTGCAATGTATTTTTTCATCTTTCTAATGTGTTAATCGTTACTTATTCCGTTTGTTATTCCGGTTCTTCAATGCGCGCTATTGAAGAGCGTTCGTTAAGTAGACGGGAACGGTATGGGGCTTAAAACGAAGTGATAAAATATAGATAGGACGAAAATAATAGTATGAGGCTATAAAACAGCAAGTTATAAAGGAATAGGCTCGAACGACCTCGCAAAACGAAATAACTTTATCTTTACCTTATGTTTACATTCGAACGCCTGATTTGGGGCGATTCTTTGCCTTATCTTTACATCGGGCTTTGCATGGTGTATCTTTTATCGCTGAAGATATGAAACGCCGCCAGATCGCCTTAAAACAGGTTGGTTTGGTTGGCGTTCTTTTTATGTCGTTTCGTTATGCGTTTTTGGAAGTTTAACGTATAAAATACTTCCAAATAATTATTATTTGGTACTTTTGTGTAAAAGATATTTCCAAATAGCATGGAGAAACGAGAGGTAAAAGTAGTGCATGTACACCTGATTTTCGAGAAGAAAGATTTCTATTTCGGAAGTCTGTCGGCAGTGTTTGATACGCTGGAGGAAGAGCGGATCGGTATCAAGAAAAGTACCCTTTTACACGCTGGTTTGACTGATGGCAGCATAAAGATGACACAAAGAGCCAGGATTGTTGTTTCTCACCTTATTAGAGGCAATCGTTAAACCGTTGTTATATTGCTGTTTAAAGGCTGTTGTGATACTCGTTTCCGTAGTATCATAGCGGCCTTTCTTTATGTGCGTAAAAACAAAAAGAACTACAAAAAGACTTATATAAAAGAACTACAATCATAAATGTTAAAACACTTACAAAAGACTTACAAAAAGTCGTATTTTCGATATTGTACGGATATATAAAAAGTCAGAAAAACGGCAGCTTTGACAAAAAAATATCTTTAAGTGGGTAGAAAAAGCCACCAATATAAACGTATTAATCAATGTGATTATGTGTATTATATTGCATATTATCAAGTAGTTATGACTTGTATCTTCTATCCTCGCTTTCATTTTTGCGTGCGTATGCCTTTGAGGGCTATTCAAGCCCCACATGGCCAACCACAACGGCGATACCGGTTATTTCGTCAACAGGTATGTCAAATGGCGGATATTCTTTGTTGTCTGAGACTGCGCGTAAATGTTTTTTGTCTTCCCCTGGCATAAGTCGTTTCACTAATATGCCTTGCTCGCGTGTAGCTATTACGTGGCACTTATTCCATTGCAGGAATTGAGTGCTGCGGAGTATAGAGCATGCGATAACGTCTCCCGGATTAAAGTGAGGGTACATGGAAAGCCCAGAAACCTCAATCATAAAATCAACATGGCAATATTTGAATTTAGGAATAACATAATACTCCTTTACGTCGGCTTCTTCAATAGAAAAATCTCCATTACCGAAACCGGCTGCTGCCTTTCGTGTCACTAAAGGGATGGGGTGCAACCCGTTTCGTGCGGCCTCAGCAAATGGTATAGCTTCCGGTTTGCTAAGAGTGCTATCTATTGAGGTTTCAGGTGAAGAACATACTGATCTTACCTGTGCTAAATCTCCTTGTGAAGAACTGCTTTCCTTTAGCATTGCTCCCTTTCCATTGCTAAGTAACCAAGCAGGGTTAAGATATTCGCATTTTGCGAATATTAATTCAATATCAAAAGTATTTCTTTTAAGCCACGAACTAATTGTTTGTGGTGTAACGCCTAATATATTAGCAAACTGGGCCTTATTTCCACCTGTGCAATGGCGTATAATAGCATTTAACATTTCTGTTTTTTCCATGTGTCTCAATAAATATATAAGCATTTTGAGAAATAATTCTCAATTTGCTTGTTTTGTATTCGCAAACTGCTTATATTTGCAGCATATTAACAATGATAACGGGCGGTAAATATAGAAAAAACGCTCAAGACGGCATAATTAAAACGGTTAAACATGAAAGCAATTAAAGTCTTTATCGACGAAAGGGAGCAGTTTAAGATGCTGAACCTTATAGAAAAGTTCAACGGCCACGAGGATATTGTGGCTACGGGGACGGGGCAAACGGATTTTGTAGTAGCCACTTCTGGCGAATGTGCGATGGCTTATGTAAGGGCGGTTCTTGCCGGAAAATTGGATGATTGTACGATTGAAACTATAAAATAAAGGAGGAAAGGCACATGAAAGTGAATCGTAAGGCTGGAACTTGTAATAGTTGGCAGGAAATGGACATAGAGAGTCGTCAAGCTGTGTATTTGGCGGAACGACTGGTTGAAAATAAGCGTGGTGTGGTGGTTGGAAAAGAACATATCGGAAGTTGTACGTTGGAGGTATGTTACGGGTGTAACATTTCTAATACCCAAATAGATATAGTGGATCGTTATGGACTGACAGTAGCTTTTTACTCCAACGGTTATTTCTACGATAGCATTTCAAAACAGCGTGTGGAATTATTCTAAACAAAGAATAATTAGAACAGAATAATAACGGTATTTAAAAAGCAATAGAATATGAAACGACAAATAATAATCGACAGCGACGCAAGAAAGAGACTCCAGGAGGCATTTGGAGTTACCCGCGTTACGGTGTGGAAAGCACTCAACTATGAGAGCGACAACGAATTGGCCCGGAAAATCCGCTATACGGCCAAAAAGGAAATGGGCGGCGTGGAAATAAACGGTTCGCTTCCGGGTTTTGATACGACCCACCAAACGGCCGAAGGAACTATGACACAAACATTCGGTCCTCGTGTGAAAATCATATTGCACATGAATACCAACCGGCTGGCGGTATTGGTAGACGGCGAGGTTTGCCGGATTGAAGACGGGCTTACCCTTTCCGAATTTATGAGTGTACAAGGCGAAGTCTATAAAATGGCTCAGTCTTTACAGGGATAAGGAGGTTTGATATGGAATACTTCGGAAAAATATTATGTATTTCAAAAGAGGACCTGACAAGGGATGATCGCCCGATGGTAGGAGGCTATCAGATAGACGACATTAAAGCTCCTATTATGAGTGTAAGTTGCTACGATCAACTGGTTTATAGAAAGAAAATTCGAGTTATCCGAAAAGGCGTAGGTCGTGGTGTTACCGCATTAGTTTCAGTTGAGAGTCTCCCGGAGAAATATCGAAAAAGAGTAGAAGAAAAATACGGCAATATGCGCCTGGAAATACTTAGACATTGGTTTTTGGTTCATTGGGTGGTAGACGATTCCGCCCGGACATTTTATACTCGGAAAAGCCTTGTTCTCGGTGATAATTTTGATTTGGAGAAACAGCAGGAATGTGTTCTGAATGCTTCTGCAATACAGGCTGTTCTTAGGCTGATGGACGACGTAAAAATGCAACGTGCCGTCATGCAGGGCGAACGGTTATGCTGGGAGGAAATGGCTGGTGCGATCAATTTCTATCAAGCCGAGTTCGGCCATACGCTCCCCCTTTCGGTAAACCGCTTTAAAAAGAAGGTTCTCGAATTTAAAGAGAAAGGCTACGAAGCCCTTATCAGCAAGAAGTTTGGTAACCAGAACACGCGCCTGGTGAACGTGAAGATCGAAAAGCTGCTTGTCAGTATCGCTGCACGTCCCAATCGGCCGTGGAACACCAGCGTTTGCGATATGTACAACCAGTTTGTACGTGGCGAGTTGGAAATGTTCAATCCGGAAACCGGAGAAATCTATAACCCGGCGGATTTTACAGATAAGAAAGGTAACCCGATAGAGTTAAGCCCTTCGACCGTTCAATATTATTTGACGTTGCCTAAAAATCAGGCCTTGATAGACAAACAGCAGATGAGCTGGACAACCTTCATGCACGAGCAACGCCCGCACGTCCATCGCGAATCACCCGAATACAGTTTCAGTAAGGTATCTTTTGACGACCGCGATTTGCCGCGCAAATTGAAAGACAGCAAACAACGTCCGAAGGCTTATTATGCTTATGATGTGGCAAGCCAGTGTGTGGTCGGATTCTCCTACAGCCGGAAAAAGGACGTGGATTTGGTTGTGGATATGTTTCGAAATATGTTCCGGCTGATAGAGCGTAACGGTTGGGGAATCCCGGCACAGGTAGAAGTCGAGAATCATTTAATGAGCCAATGGAAAGAGGGTTTTCTGGAAGCTGGGAAGGTGTTTAAGTTTGTCCGCTTTTGTGCCCCGCAAAATTCGCAGGAAAAATACGCTGAGCCACTGAACGGAGCCAAAAAGCGAAGTTTGGAACACGAACATCAGTTAGGTATTGGTCGGTTTTACGCCAAAAGTAAGAAGTACCGGACAGAGGCAAAGAAAGTGTTCGACGAACTAAATGATACTTACGTGGATAAACAATATTACACGTGGGAGGAATTGATTGCGGAGGACCAGGAGATTATTAGGTTATTTAATGAATCACTTCATCCGAACCAAAAAAAATATCCGGGGATGAGCCGTTGGCAGGTGCTTTGTGAACGTATGAACCCGAATTTACAACCGTACGATAAAGCCTATATAGCCCAATTTATTGGCGAGTGCGTACCGACCACTATCCGGCGTAACAGTTACTGCCGGGTGAATTATACGGATTATTGGTTGAGCTCTCCGGAGGTCATAGAGAAGTTATCCCCGAATAATTATAAGGTGGATGCTTACTATATACCGGAAGAGGACGGTAGCATAAAGGACGTGTTTATTTATCAGGACGGGAAACAGATCGACACGTTGGTTGATATGGGGCGGTTCAATACTGCTGATGTGGAACAGACTGAGGAAGATAAGCGAATTTTAGGTAAACAGATGAAATATATCCACGCTTTTGATGAAATGATGGTCCGCAACGGCGTTACCCCCGTCGGCACCTTGAAATCGGAATCCGTCAAACAGATAGCCTCGGCACCGGTTAAGGCAGTGAAGATACCGAAAACAGAGGAGATTGACTACTTAAATTATTTCAAAGGCAAAGATTACACCCGTATCGGACAAGATGCGGTTTAAACAGCATTATAAAACAATTCAAAAAGCATTATAACATGGAAGTAACGAAAGAAATAAAAGACCGTATATTGGCCGCTATTCGTGTCAATCGTGAGAATTATCCGAGTGACAACAAGCACGCTGCCGCATTGGGTATTTCAGCAAGTGTGTATAACTCTTTAAAAAAAGGAATAACGGATAAACAGGTAAGCGATACGAACTGGATTTGCCTTGCTCGCCGGTTGAACGTCTCTTTGCAGAACGAAATCGAATGGAAAGTCGCCGAAACTCCGACTTTCCTGTTTATCACAGAACAGCTTCGCACTTGCCAGGAAAGCGGTGTGTCTGCCCTGCTTTGCGACCTTGCCAATATCGGAAAGACATTCACGGCACGCGCCTATGTTAAAGCACATCGCAACGCTATCTATGTGGATTGCTCTCAGGTAAAGAACAAATCACGCCTGATCCGCTTTATCGCCAAAGAGTTCGGTGTAAATAACAACGGCCGGTATGCAGACGTGTACGATGACCTTTGTTTTTATCTCCGGACGTTGGAACATCCGCTTATCATATTGGACGAGGCCGGAGACCTGCAATATGACGCTTTTCTCGAACTGAAAGCCCTGTGGAATGCTACTGAACGCGGTTGTGCTTGGTACATGATGGGTGCCGACGGGCTTCGGGCAAAGATCACTCGCTCCATCGAAAACGAAAAGATCGGCTATACGGAAATGTTCTCGCGCTACGGCGATAAGTTTAGTAAGGTAACACCGGACGATGGCAAAGAACGTGAAGTATTTCTGAAGGCGCAGGCGGCTATGGTGGTCAAGGTAAACGCCCCGGAACGTAACGATATCATGCAGATTGTAAATCGTACCGGCGGAAGTCTCCGTCGGGTTTACACCGAAATAGAAAAGTTAAGAAAGGGGGGGGAAGCATGAAACGGGCCTATTCCCCAACAGAGGTGCAACAGATGAACATTCCCAGTTTTCCATTCGAGGGGAAATGGGAGGCCGCTTTCGGACATCCCGATCGTACAGGTGTATGGATTATTTGGGGTGAAAGCGGTAATGGAAAAAGCAGCTTTGTGATGCAATTGGCAAAATACCTTTGCCAGTGGTGTACGGTAGCCTATGACAGCTTGGAAGAAAGTACCGGCCTTTCGTTTCAGAACACTTTGAATCGGGAGCGCATGGAGGAAGTGAATTACAAGTTCAAAATATTGGACCGGGAACCAATGGATGACTTGAGTGAACGTCTTTTGAAACGTCGTAGTCCGGATGTGGTGATAATAGACAGTTTTCAATATACAGGATTGACTTATGCTGCCTACAAGACGCTCAAAGAAAAACATCGGAATAAGCTGCTGGTATTTGTCAGTCACTGCGAGGGTGAAAAACCGGAAGGACGTGCGGCGAAGAAAGTTGCCTATGACGCAGACATGAAAATATTTATCCGAGGATTCCGTGCCGTGTGTAAAGGAAGGTTTATCACCCAGCCTGGCAATTCTTATATAATTTGGGAGGAAGGTGCCGCCCAATATTCAATGAAGTAAAAATCGTAAATCATGAAATTATGGATGAAGTGATAGAAGCAATCGTAAACGACGCGGTGGAAAGAGCAACGGCCTTTTCCCCCGGCGACCAATCATTCATTTACAGTGAGGTATCAGACCGCCTGTCGGATTTATCGCATACGGCACTGATGACCGAGTACGGATTTAAAGAGGAGGATTTCGAATGAGCAGGAACTACGCACGTTTTTATATCCTCTTGAACCGTCTGCCCACGGAGGATAAGGACGAGTTGAAAGCCTCGCTGGTCAGCCAATACACCGGAGGACGCACCGAATCGCTCCGGGAAATGACCGTTAACGAGTACGACGCCATGTGCGAGGACATGCAGCGTATGGATGAGAATTACAAGGCGCGGGAAATCTACCGTGAGCAGCTGCGGCAGAAACGCTCCACGGTGCTGAAGTTGATGCAAAAGCAGGGCATTGACACGACCGACTGGAACCGGGTGGACGCCTACTGCCAGAATCCCCGGATCGCGGGCAAGAAGTTCGCCCGGCTGACGACCGGGGAACTGGATACGGTGGCCATCAAACTCCGGATCATCCAAAGGAAAGAGAGGGAAAAGAACACGGATTATTCACAACTAAATTAATTAAAGCTATGACAGAAGAAAGAAAAGCCGTTGAAATGACGGACGAAGAACTGAAACAATTCGAGGCGTTCAAGGCAGAACAGGCCGCCAAGCGAGCCAAGGAACAGGCCAAACGTGACCGCGAGGCCTACAAGGAACTGGTGGACGAAACGATCGAGGAGGCGATCCCGGACTTGCAAGCGGTAAGCGACTGCATCAAGACCGTGAAAAACGGCGTACTGAATAACTTCCGCCGCGTGATCGACATGAAGTCGGAAGTCTTGAAATTGAAAAAGGACGGCCAACGCACAGACACCTTTACCAATTCCGCTGGAGACAAGCGTATCACCGTAGGGTATTATGAAACCGATGGCTACCGCGACACGGTGGAGGACGGTATCGCCATCGTGAAGGAGTATATCGAGGGGCTTGCCGACAACAAGAAAACGAAGGCACTCGTAAAAATGGTACTCCGCCTGTTGGCCCGTAACGCGCAAGGAACGCTGAAGGCAAGCCGTATTGTCCAGCTTCGCAAGATAGCCGAGGAATCGGAAGACGAGCGTTTCATGGAAGGCGTGCAGATCATCGAGGAGGCCTACCAGCCGGCCATCAGCAAACAGTTCATCCGGGCCGAGATTAAGAACGATAACGGGGCATGGATAGCGATACCGTTAGGAATGACAGAGGCATGAAGGTAAAATCTGCCACCCTTACCCCCGGCTACTGGATATATGTCTGTCCCTGCGACTTTCAGTATTCGGTTTGTCGGGTGGATAAAACAGAGGGGAAATGGCTGGTATATTGTTTCAAATGCAAACAATCCAATGGAAAATATCACAAGATTATGGTAGAAAGAATAGAATTTTCTAAAAACTGGAACGGGAAATTGAACGGCGATAGCTTCACAACCATGAGGCTGCATGATCCCGTGAAATATTGCGTCGGTGCCGTCAAGCAGATTTACTTGAAGGGCATCTGGAAGGGGAATGCCCGGATCATAGACGTGAAACGCATCCACCTTTCGGATATAAACCTGTTCGTTTCAAAGTTGGACATGGGCCTTTCGGCGGAAGATTGCAGGCAGGCGCTTCGCGCCATGTACAAGCATCGCCCGGTCAATTGGGAAACCCAGCTGATCGACCTTTGCCTTCTGGAATACCTGAAGGAATCTAAAGAACCGGGATTGTTCCCGTGTCAGGAAGGGGAGGTGAGAGTATGAGCAGGAGCGTACAATCGATCGATCTTTTTATTGACAAATACACCCCCAAGACGGAGGTTGTGAAAGCCAGGGGCTTTATTTGCCCCTCCTGTAACGGGAGTGGCGGTTTCCAGGAAGAAATAGGGCGTGACGATTACAGGTGGAAGACTTGCCCCCGTTGTGACGGGACGGGTAGAATGAGGGCTGTCGTTACGGTGGACTGGAAAGCGGATTACGACTCTTGAAAACCTATGGTCCGAAAATGCCGGACAGCAGGTTTGGTCTGACAATGATTAATTTTTAAAACAGAGGAGAAATGATGAACAGTATTTTAAACAGGTTAAAAAGAAAAGCAGATCGACCGAATAAGACGGACGAACTGTTACCAAAACGGGAGAGAATGATCCCACCGCATATCGTGGTCTGCAAGGTCTGCGAGGGCAAGGGGACGAAAGAGGGCGCGACCTGCCCGCAGTGTAAAGGTTCCGGGCGTGTGATCGTATCGTGTGAGGTAACAACTTATGTATCGGCTTATGTGCCAGAAAACGATTAAAAATAATCAGTCATGGGAGAAAAAGTAAGAATAGTAATGGAATTGGATAAGAACGTGGTTCAGACAGCGTGTTTTTTAGCTGATATAAACCTGTCGGATGAAGTCTGGCAGAAAATGGTTGCAGAACCAATTCTTTTCCCCATGGAACTTGCGGGAGAACAAAAAAAGGAAATGGAATTGGGAATAGCAATGGCTGCTTTGGGTTTAACACTACAAAAACAGGAGGAAACAGAATAATTATGGGTTATGATTTAATACCAAAAAAAAAGGGGGTCGATTGTAAAAGCGGAATGATATTTACATGGCCCGTCATACTGAACGAAACCGGTGCTTGCTACCTGTTTGGCTATGGGGACCACACATTTTCTCCGGGAAAATATATTTATGTCGGTTCCCGGAAAGATGGCAGTCCGGTAAGCAATGACGGATTTGAAGTCACAAAAGAAGAAGCCTGTATCATGGCGAGGCTCTTTAGGGGGTATGTCTCTGTAAAAAGGGAGTTGAAGGAAGAATGGGACCAACTGTCGGAACAGGGACAAATCAAGATCAAATCCATGTTAGGGGAAAAAGCGGAACCACCGGCTGAAGAGTTCTTACATAAGATAGAAATGCTGGCAGATTTCTGTGAACAGTCGGAAGGCTTTAATATCTGTTGAATATGAATGCGACAGATCAAGCCAAATTATGCAAGGCAGGTTATACCATACTTCGCCGGATGGATTATCCTTCTCCATGCATAAAATTCAAAAGTGAAGCCAATCCGCATAGCTGGAAAAGATACGGCGATTATTACCCCAGCAAAGCGGAAAGGGACAGGAGCATGAAACGTTTATTGCAAAGCAACGATATAATAGAGGATTGAATTATGAACATGAAAGATTTAGGACTGGTTCCCAGTGTGGCACAATGCGTCAAAGATGCCGAAGGAACGGCGGAAATTATCAAGGAACAAATCCCACGATTGAGAAGCAGAGTCAAAAAACGGCAAAGTGAGAGAAGCCCTGAGTTTTTCGAGGCGGTGGTTTACCACTTGAAACGATTGCAACAGTTGGAATCGACGAAATAACCGGATAATAATTAGCAATCGGCGGAACAAAAAGCTGTCCCGCCGATTGTTTTTTGGGGTGATTGGTTTAAACAAACTTAAAAACCGTCTGTTCCAAACAAACTTAAAAGCCAATGCCGCCGTAAAATACGGTATAAAGCTGTACTTTTGTATTAAATACATTGATTTATGGCCAAAGGACGAGACAAACAGTTGATCAGAGAACGAAATGAAGCCCTGTGCCGCCGTTACTATTATTGGACGGAGGCGCAGAGCGTCCGCTTTGACCGTGCCCTGAAGATACTCTCCAAAGAGTTCTTTTTGTCGGAGGAGCGCATCATGGCCATTATCCGTGAACGCAGCAAGGTCGATCCGGATATCCACCCGGTCCCCAAAGTCCGTGCGCCCCGTTTAACCTTCAAACAGCTTTCCCTGTTCACGGACGATGCCGGCTATCCAATAGCGCAGATTCATCGCGATAGCTGAACGAGAACACAAATTCATACACCTTGATGTTTCCGGGCAGGGTATAATCCCGGCTTTTGACTCTGACCAGTTCGTCCATGTTCCGGCAGAACTGGAAGTTTTGCAGTGTCCGGTATAGTTTCCCGGCCATTTCCATACGTTCCTTGATACGCCCGGTCGTTCCGCTTCCGATGTGGGTATCGTGGTAACAGTCGATGCCCAGTCGGACGGTCAATGTTATTTCTCCCGCCTGCGTTCCCAGCCCGATGTCTTTCCAGTCCGCTTCGGTGTTTCCTACCAATACGCATGGAAACGTCACCGGATAAAAATCCTCGTTTTCCGAATTCATTCCTTCCAGTTGGCCGTAGTCCTCGTCGATGTAGGCTATTTCCGGCATTTCATTTTCTATCCTTTTCAGGATTGCGATGTACAGTTCTTCCATGTTGTTTATTTTAAAATGTTTCTTATTTCCGCTTCGACGATTTGCCTGATTTGTTTGTTCAATTCCGTGCTTTCACCGATAAACTGGCGTTGAGGGATTTTTACCTTCAACTTTTTCTTCCGGGTAAGGGCGAGCCCTTTCCACATACCGGCCTCCGGCGGCAGTTCTCCTTGCCTTGTTTTACCCTTTTTCCGTTTGCCTACCGCTTTGTAATACATCGCCCATGCAAACTTCCGCATCCGGGGTGTCACGGTCGGATGTGTCTCGCCTCCCCAGTTATGCAGCGGGGCGTATTCCACGTCGTTGGCCACCCTGACGCGGTAGTCTCCCGGTGTATATTTGACGGATGAGAACAGATGGTTACGCCGTGAGAGCAGCGGGCCGTAACCTGCCGCCGCCGACTTGGAGCCGGAGTTTTGTCGTTTCGTCTGCGGCCAGCGCTGCAGGCCGCCATTGACAAAGCCTCCCTTGCGGAAGTTATCCTGGTAATGGTCTTTGGCCATGCGTCCCACCTTGATGGGCAGCTCGCGGCGCATGAGCGTGTCCAGTTCCTTCTGTTTAGCCTTGAGCGAGGCCGAAAAATCTTTTATATTCATATTATTGTTGTCCTTTCAAATAAAAACCGTATTTTTGTGAAAACTATCTTTTTATGAACATACCTGAACAAGTAATCAAAGAAGCCGGCAACATGATGGAACAATATGGCGGCAATCTTGAGTATCTGGGTGACGTTGACGGCCAAAAGGCATGGTTGCTGCGTCTACCGGATGATCTTGTTATAGGCTTTCCGTTCCTGTACTTGTACAAAGACGGCGAGGCCATTGAGATAACAGGGCCTTCAGTCTTCGATTTCATAGGCTTATATGTCAAAGATGTCGAAGAAGTCGAGGTTGAATAGTTTGTTGTCTATTCTCATGATCCCCCTGCAGCTGTGAGAAGTTGCCGCTCCCATCTCACACAGGTATTTGACATCCTTCCATTCCATCCCCGATCCGGCCGAGTTATCGCTTTGCGGTTCTATATAACGAAGTTCCCCGTTGGCAAACCGTTGTAGGATGGTAGCGTGTCCGCCTCCGTTTTTCCAACCGATGCACAATTCATAAACACCCTCTTCCTTGCAGATTTCATTGAAAAACTCCTTATACCTTTTGGGCGTCATTTTCAAGTATCCCTTTGTGTAAAGCCAGTCGTTAATGCTGGTATGTTGCGCAGTTGTTCCGTCCGCATTCTTCCAGACTTCAAAAGCGCGTCCTTTGCTCAGATATTCCAGTTTTGAACCGGGCACATTCCCTTTTGCCGTGATATCAAATCCTTTTAAACGTAAGGCATAGGCCGGAGCACAAGTCTGGCAATTGATGTTGTAAGGCCTGGCTTTTTCCCGGTCGTATTCCATGTTCTTTCTATATCTTCGCCCGGCTTTATCCTGATAAGTTCCGTTAGGGTCTAATATGAACTCATTTGTATGTTTCGGGTTCGCATTCTGCTTGTCCGCCTCTTCCACGCTCATGGGTTTGCCTTTGGTGATCCCGAGAACTTTTTCCAGTTCAAGGTTATGCATGGCGATGGCCTTCTTTTCCTCATACGTCAGGTTACCCGGCATTTCCGCTATCATTTCGTTTATCCGTCTTGTCAAGGCGTCCACCGCTTCCTGCGCTCCCGTATGGGCCTCAGCCATATACGGGTGTTTGTCCGAGAACAGTCTGGCGTCCTTACCCGGATTGTTCTCCAGCCCGTCCTGCGGCTTGTCGGCGGGATCGAAGTCGGGTAGGGGGGTAGGCTCCTCGTCCGTGGATGAGAGGGAACATTTGCAGTTCCAGCGGTCGCCCGGCCGGTGGTTATTCCAAAACGGATCATCAATGGGCCGTATCGTTCCCCAGAACCGGCGGTGGTCGGCTCCCGGATGCAGGGAGGTGGACGGCATCCATTTCAGGTTGGGCAGCACGTCCTTCTCACGCTCGAACTGTCGCCAGTTGGCGGCCTGGTGCGCCCGGATTATCGCCGTATCGTATTCGGTCTCCAGCCACTGGTAGATTTGATGGTCCGCAATGGGCATGACCTCTTTCGCCCACCGTTCGAACGGTTTTAAAACGCCGTTCGAATCGAGCAGCAGCGCGGCCATGTCGTTCTGCATGCGGTGTACCTTGAAGGCGGCGAATACGGCGTTGTTTCGTTTCAGTTCCTCGTAGAAGTCATGATCCGGATCATCTGCCGGACGCTTTCCGAACCCTTTGTCGGTGGCGATGTCGAGCGTATCCCAGACGGCACGGAACATCTGAAGCTCGATGTCCGTCATGGGGTGGAAGTCCTTTTCGTAGATGCGGCGCACGAACGCCTCCAGTACGTCCCGGTCAAAAGTGAAACCGGAGGATACCTCGCCTGCGGCATTCCGATAAAGAGTGTCGACTACCAGTTTAAAGCCGCCCCGTCTTTGTGCGGGGCGTGGTCGAAAAAACTCTTTAGCCACGCCATGAAGTTCCTTTTCCGTCTCCCCGTGGGGGCTTCATCCTCTTTGTCCGGCTTTTCCTCGGGCTTTTCTTTTTTGCCTTCCGGCGGAACGGGCGAGGCCGGTGTTTGTGTCTTTTGGGCGGCTTCCGCTTTCAGCTGCTTGTAGTTCTTCGGTTTCTCTATGCCGAACTTTTCGTAGAGAAAATCGTCATCGATGGGCAGGTTGAAGTCCCTTTTCAGGGTGGAGAGGACAGTCATTTCGGTTTTCGTGTCCGTTTCCTTCTGCTCGGGGAAACAGAACTTTCCGCCGGAGGTATCGATGCCCATTACCTGGAAAATGTCGGTCATGTCGTAGTTAAGCACGTTCAGCAGGAAACGGCAATCCGACTTCAGCTTTTTGTCCTCCACCTTCTTGTGTACCGTGCCCAGGGCCTGTGTCCCGGTCTTGGAGGCTTCCGTGGTCAGCGTGTTGCCCAGTACCAGTTTCGATATCTCGCTGTTGCAACGCTCGCAGAGTTTGTCGTATAGGTCCGCCGATCCGCTCTTGTTACCCGCTTCCTTGAGGTTCAGTTCCGTGTCCTTGCCATGAATGAACACGCCCAATGATCCGACACCCGTCGCGTCTTCGATGGCACGCTGGCGTGCCTCGTCATCGTCTGTCTCGTAGGTGTACTCCTGTATGGGCATCCCGAAAACTTCGGCGAACTGCGCCCAGTCGGCCATGTCGTTACGCTTGTAGATGACCCACGGCGCGGCCTTCGCCAGCAGCCCCATATCGTCCTTGTCCCCGACAAAGAGCAGGTCGGGGTATTCATCCCACGGGGTTCCCGTGATGTCCGTCTGGTGGCGTAATATGAGGCGGCGCACGGGGTCGGCGTGCTTTCGGGGGATCAGGTCGTAGTTGATCCACGGTCCTTCGCGGTAGAACTGCATGAGCGAGAATCCCCACCAGCGGGCGGCAAGGATATCCTCGATGCAGCGCCGGAACCACGGCGACTGCAACTGCTCGTTTATGCGCTCGTCCGGTTTCCCGTCGCGCTGGAACTCTATGTCCAGTGCCAGCACGGCCTCGACCCTTTTGTCGATGACGCTGGACAGGTGCGTGTCCATCAGTATGTCGCTGTACAGGTCGTACAATTTGAACCGGCGTGAGTAGTCCACGTTTTCGAAGGCGTGGATGGCCGCCGTCATGTCGGCGATGTCGATGCCGAAACGTCTGGGCTGCGTGAGTACGATGGTTTGCGTGCCCGTGATGCCCGGCCGGCGCAAGTTCCCGCCTACGGTGATGCGCCCTGTATTTTTCTTTCTTCTTCCCATGATTTAAAAATGGTTTGAACGTTTATGGTTGCTTTTTATGATAAAGCCGGAGCGTGTCCGGCGTTCTTCCTGCGGCAGCAGCGGTGCGCCGTCGATGCTGATGTTCCCGTCCGCCACCGCCTCCAGCCATTCCTTTGCCCGGTCGTAGCGGTCTTTTCGGACGGAGGACATGTTGCGCGGGTTGTGGATGCAGAAGATGTGGTACACCGTGATGTCCACGGCCATCATCAGCACCAGCTGGTTGCGTTCCTGACCGGTTGCGGCGAACAGGCGGTCGCAATCATACCGCCGTGAGAGGTATCCCCTCATTTCGGCCAGCGTACGGTCCTCGCATATCTCCACGATGGACTCGTCCTCGCGTGTCAGCGCGTCCAGTATCTCGCGGTGGATACTGGCGTCATAATCTGTCAGTTCGATAAATTGGCTCATTGTCTGTACTTGTTATTTTTGCGCAACACGCTTCGGGCGATCTTCTTTGCCGGTTCCATGTCGCGCTGTTTACGGTCTATGATACGGTTCCCGCCTTCCACGCAGTCCGGCCCGTCGGCGGGATATGTAAGCTGTAGGTTGAAGAGCCGGAACTGGTCTGCCAGCCGCTTCATGTGTGGATTGTCCCGCTCCGCCTCGTTAAAAATGAGGTTCCCTTCCCGGTTGAGCGGTTCGAGGTTGGCTTCGATACGGGTGGCCTTGTCCGTTTTCTTGTCCTCGTCGCCTCTGATGTAGAGCTCCACGCCCTGCTCGCGGCGCACCTTTCTGACCAGTGGCTGGAACACCTGCTGGAAGAAGGGGTCTTGCAATTTGTTGTTCTCCATGTAACAGTACACGGGGCATCGTCCGCCTACGAAGTCCAGCAGCTGTACGTACCACTGGATGAACTCTGCGTTCAATCCCCGGTCGAGAAATGCCTTGATGACATATAACCGCCCGCTGATTTTTCCCAGGAGGCAGAGCGCCTTTGTGGAGCTCTTCTTGCTTTTGTTCTCGCCCGGTGTGGGGTCGCCGTAGATGACGAGGAACTTGAATTTGGAGAGGGCGGGCACTTTCCCGTAGGCGATCTCCTGGAACACCTCGCCGTCGGCCACCGGGTTGTTGAAAAACTCCTTCTGGGCGGCGGACGCGCTGACCAGGGATAGGAACAGGTCGATGTCCTCTTCCGAGTTCTTTTCGGGCCATGAGGATACGCCGTTTTTACCCCGTATGTTGATGATATCCACATGCCCGATGCCCTTCGCCTTCAGTTCCTCCGCCTTTTCAATGGCGCGTGTGATGCAGCAGTCCGCCGCGATGATGTTCCCGTTGAACAGCACCCGGTAATGTCCGGATACGGACATGGTCGGTATCAGTGCCTCTTCCAGCCACTTCCATTTGGCCTTGATGCGTTCCGGGTTGCGGCATTCCTCGTCGGTGTCTATATCGTCAATCAGGATGCAGTCCGGACGGAAGTTCTTGTTACGTGTACCACGGGGCGACTGCCCGGCTCCGATGGCGCGGAAGGAACATCCCGACTGGCAGGTAAATTCCCCTGTTTCCCACGCGCCCGGCTTTTTCTGCGTCCCGTAGTCCTGTATGATACGCTGGTTCTCCTCGAGATTGGCCATGAAGGGCAGGAGCAGACGCTGGGCGTTGTCCTGCGAGTTGGAGATGAGCAGCACGTTGCGCACCCGGCGGGTCAGCGCCAGCTTGATGATCTCCATCATGGCGCGTGCGGACTTGGCCAGCTCTCGTGACCAGGCCCTGACCTCGTACCATCTTTCATGCGCCATCATACGCCGTGTCGCCCTCTTGTGGAAGTCGGCGGGATTGCAGGTGTAATACTGCGCGAAGTAGTAGCGGAACCATGCCTCGTCGTCCGCCTCCAGCCGTTTTTTTCTGGTCTCGATCTCGGCGGTGGAATCCGCCGGGTTGATGTCCGAGTTTTCCCGGATGGAAGCGACCAGTTCGTTCCATCCTTCCAACGCCATCCGGTCTTGTGGTGTAAGCCTTTTCTTTGCCATGTCCTATGCGAGTTTTGATTTGACAAAAGCGTCCAGCAGCGGGCAGACCTGTTTGGCCTGCTCCGCGTCGTAGGTACGCAACCATTTGAGCAGGTCGGCGAACACGGACGTGATATCCGCCAGTCCGACCTCCGTTTCCATCTTCTTGATGGCGTTTGCCAGCTTGGAGATGGTATCCGCTTCCGCGGCGTTGGGAAACCGCTGTCCCTGTTCCCGCTGGGCGATCTTGCCGTTGAGCTCGGCCAGTTGTCGGTACAGGTTCTTTAGTTGTTCCTCCTTGGTGATCGTGACCGATACCTTCAGGTGTTCCCAGTTTTCTGCGTTGATCCATTTGTTCACGGTGACGCGCGACACCCCCACCCGCTCGGCGATTTCCGCCTGCGTGAGGTTTTCCTTTACGAAGAGCAGTTTCGCCCATTCCTTGCGCTGTCCGGTAGTCATTTTATCCGCCATAGTGTCTTTTTTTAGACAAAGGTGGCTAAAAAACGACGTTCGGGAAAAAACTTGCCGCATGATACAACTTTATAGCGTAATGATAACATTATAAGCCGTGTATGATAAAAATCCGATTTGCCTGATCCCCTAAATACCTTCATTTTTGCACCGTAAACACGGCGGGAACCCGCCCTAAGCGATATAGAGAAATGAACCGTTTTTTTAATATGATACCCGGTGAGGACGCCTGCTGCATCCTTTTGTACGGTGACATCGGCGAATACAGCGATGTCACGGCGGCCGCCATAGTTCGCGAGCTCATGGAGGCGGAGGCATCGGGAAAAAGGATCGATGTCAGGATAAACAGCAACGGCGGTGATGTCTATACAGGTATTGCCATCTTCAACGCCCTGCGCGGCAGCAAGGCGGATATCCATATTTATGTGGACGGCATCGCCGCCAGCATGGCCAGCGTGATCGCCCTGTGCGGAAAGCCCGTCGAGATGAGCAAGTACGCGAGACTGATGCTGCACAGCGTTTCGGGAGGTTGTTACGGCAACAAGACGGAACTCAGGCGCTGCTTGGAGGAGGTGGAGGCGTTGGAAAACACCCTCTGCGAGATGTACGCCCCGAGACTGGGCACCAGCGTGGAGGAAATCCGGGCGCGTTACTTTGACGACGCCGACCACTGGCTGAAGGCGGACGAGGCCCTCTCGCTGGGTTTTATCGACGGGGTTTATGATGCCGACCCCGTACCGGAGGACAGTACGCCCGAACAGGTTTACCGCATATTCAACAACCGGCTTGAACAGCCATTAAACGATACCCAAATGAATTTAGAAGAAGTAAAGAAACGTCCGCGCTTCAAGGATTGCGCGACGGACTCGGACGTGTTCCGCGTGATGGACGCGCTCGAGGAGGAGGCGGGAAAGGTTCCCGGCCTGACAGCCGAGGTGGACAGGTTGAAAAAAGAGAACAAGGCTTTTACGGACAAGGCCAAAGAGGAGGACGAGGCGGCAAGGAAAAAATTGCTGGACGATGCCGAGGCCGACGGCCGTATCGATGCGACCACGCGTCCGGTGTATGAGAACCTGCTTAGCTCTGACCGCGAGAACGGGGAGAAAGCCCTTCGGAGCCTGAAACCGAAAAAGAGAGTGACCACTGACCTGCGCGTGGAAGTGGGAGGCGAAAGCCCGTGGGACAAGCGCATGTCGGAAATCAAGAACAAACTAAACCGATAAACAATGGCAATAGTAGTAAAGAACACCAATTACAACGGCGAGGTACTGGAGCAGATCCTGACGCTTGCCGCCACGGGGAACGAGATCGTCGAGAAGGGGCTGATCATGGTCATTCCCGGCGTGGAGAAAAAAATCAGCCTGCCGCGCCTTAAAAGCGGCAAGATGTTGCAGAAACGTAAGGAACACCCGGGCATCGAGGATTCCAAGGGGAATTTCAACTATTCGGAGAAATCCCTTGACCCGGTGGACTTCATGGCCTTTACCGTGTTCAATCCCCGCGCCTACGAGCAGATTTGGCGCAAGTGGCAGCCCAAGGGCAACCTCGTGTTCGCCGAACTGCCCCCTGAAGGACAGAACGCCCTGCTGGCCGAGCTGACCAAGCAGGTGAAGTTCGAGCTGGGTGACCATTTTATCAACGGCACGTATGGGGATGACGACGACCATCTGATGAACGGTATCCTGACACAGATGACGAAAGATACCGAGCTTATCATCGTATCGGGTAAGCCGGCGACCATGCTGGAGAAGTTGAAGGCCGTTCGTAAGGCTATCCCCGTGGCCATCCGTAACAATCCGAACCTGCGCATTATCATGAGCGTTAACGATTTCGACAAGTACGACGATGAGTTGACCGAACGGGAGGCCAAGAACGCCAGCGAGACGGACGTAAACAGCAAGCGTTACAAGGGCATCACCATCGAGACGCTCTCCGCGTGGCCGGACGATCTGATCGTGACCACCCTTTGCTCGATGGGCGCGGACGGCAATTTCTTCGCCGCTGTCAACTTGCAGGATGACGAGGACGTGATCCAGATCGACAAGGTATCCAACGCCAGCGAGTTGTATTTCTTCAAGTTGCTGATGAAGGCGGACACGAACATCGCTTTCGGCGAGGAGGCTGTCGTACTGGATACCCGTACCAACCCCGTGTTCAAGGCCGCGGAGAAAACCATTTCCGTAGAACCGGCCACCCTCACGTTTGAGAGTACCGGCGGCACGCAGAAGGTTGCGGTAACGGCTTCCGGTGAATGGAAAGCGAGCGCAGCTCCGGCAGGTTTCAAGGTGGTGGAAACGGACGAGGACCTGACCGTTACTGCAGAGCCTAACACGACCGGCAACGACAAGACCGGCACGATCACCCTCACCCTTGATGCCGATCGTAGTAAGACGGCCAAAATCACCCTGACCGCCAAAAAGCAGGGAGGGGGTGCGTAATGGCCAAGTTGAAATACCTTGTCATCCATTGCACGGCCACGGCGGAAAGCCGTGAGGTGTCATCGGCGGACATCCGCCGTTGGCACACCGCCCCGGTAAGCGAGGGCGGCCGTGGCTGGAAACAGGTGGGTTACACCGACCTGTTTCACCTCAATGGCGGCGTGGAGCGTTTGGTGGACAACAACGAGGACGCAAATGTAGACCCGTGGGAAGTCACCAACGGTGCGGCGGGTTACAACTCCGTTTCCCGGCATATTGTGTATGCCGGAGGATGTGCCGCTGACGGCAAGACTCCGAAGGACACACGTACGGCCTCTCAGAAGAAGGCATTGGAGAAGTATGTGAAGGATTTCCACCGCCGCTTTCCGGATGTTCGCATTGTAGGACACAATGAGTTGGCGGCGAAAGCCTGCCCCAGCTTTGACGTACAGAAATGGCTTAAAGAAATCGGTATTAACCAATAAAAAAAAGAAGAAAGAAATGAAACGAATTATGTTGTTTTTGATGCTGATGCTTGGAACGGTGTCGGCAGTAATGGCCCAAGGAGTCGATGTTCCGGTTACGGATTATGACGCGATGATTGGCACGTTTGCCGGTTTTGCGGCCGGTGTGGTAGTATTGACGGAAGGCTTGAAAGGCTTGTTTCCGAATATGAAAGGCTGGGTAACCCAAATTGTCAGCTGGTGCGTCGGTATTGCGGGCGCCATGTTGCTGTGGTGGCTGGATGCCGGATTTGTGTCGGATGTCCAGTGGTATATAGCCCTGCTTTACGGTTTCGGTGCGTCCCTTGTCGCGAACGGGATTGCGGACACGGGACTGGTGCAATGGCTTATCGGCCTTATAGTCAAGAAATCGGAAAGCAAGTCATAAACGGGTATCAGAGATGGAGCTTAGTGAAATACTCAACCTGGTACTGGGCGGCGGTTTATTGGCGGCTGTCATCGGGCTTCTCACGCTGAAGGCGACTGTCCGCAAGGCGAATGCCGAGGCGGAGAAGGCGAGGGCCGAGGCCGAGACAGTCCGGATTGACAACACTGAGCAAGCCACCCGGATATTGATAGATAATATTGTTGAACCATTAAAGAAGGAATTGAATGAGACCCGAGAAGAACTGCGTGCGACCAAGAAGGAGTTTGGGTCTACCAAGCGCGAGATGGCCCGGCTTCGCAAGGCTATCGGTGATGCCGGCAATTGCAAGCATTCTGGTGATTGTCCTGTGCTTTTCCGGTTGCGCGAGCACCCGAAAGACTGTGAAGGAGACCTCCCGGACGGAGGCGAATCGGATGGCGGTGGGCAGTCTGGCCAAAGAAGTCCTCCTTGTACGGACGGAGGCGGTCCCGAAGTCGGAGGTACGGCTGGCGATATCGGCTGACAGCCTGATGAGACTGCCCCCCAGGGCATCGTATAGCGGAAAGAGCGGGCAGGCGAACGTGTCGGTAAGCCGCGACGGAGACGTGATCGCCGTGCACGCGAGCTGCGACAGTCTGCAAATCCTGGTCGAGTATTATGCGGGCAGGTCCGAGACGTACAGGGAAGCCTGGGAGGAAATGGCGGATTTGTACGAGGCGGAGGTAAAACGGCGTTCGAACCCCGTTCAAATCTTCTTCTATGGTTTGGGGACTGGAATAGTGATATGCGTTTTAGCGGTAATATTAATTCAAAAACAAAAGAAAGATGGCGGATAAGAATTTCATGTACGGCATCGGTGCCGTGAAATATAAGGATTTTGTCGTGGGCTATATCGAGAAAGGCTCCTTTGAC
>NZ_LT700191.1:173917-1015096 GCF_900155425.1 Parabacteroides massiliensis | reverse complement strand
TGCTGGCACGGAATGGCGATAACGGCAACGTGACGACCTTGGACTTGAGCTGGCAGGGACGGTTGAAGAAGCTGGACGTGAGAGGCACGGGGCTTACCCGCGTGAAACTTGCCACCGGTGCGCCTGTTGTGCAGTTATGCTTGCCGGAAACGATAGAGGAACTGTTTCTGGAATATCTTCCCAGGTTGGCAGAGAGCGGATTGGTACTGGATGGCATCGGTAACGTGCGAGGCTACCGGTTCATGGGTTGTCCGGGCATTGACGGGTTTGCCATGCTGGAACGTCTTCATCAGGCCAAGTTGAACGGTAGCGGTAAACTGGAGCGTTTTGTCCTTGACATCGATATGGAGGATGACGGCAGGCTGCTCGGAAAATACTACGATTATGGTACCTATACCTCCACCGGAGCGATAGACAACCGTCATTCCGGATTGCGTGGCAGGCTCCGCCTGACAAAGTACATGGAGGACGAAGAAGCGGACAGATACAGGGAGCGGTACCCTGAACTGGAGATCGTGCAACCGGCCTACAGTATCATCGAGTCGGACGAGAGCGTACCGGACGATGCCAATATTTCCAACCCGGACAACGAGACCGGCTATAAGTATGGAAATGCTTACGTCATGAATGCCCACGTAGTGGCGATCCTCAAGAAGCGCCACCGTGTGCTTGCCAAGGTGACGAAGAAACCCACGAGCCGTAAAGTGGAGATGGCGGGCCAGGCGGTCGACATCAACAATTTGGATGGTGAGATGACCTATTGTCCTTTGGATGATACCACCAGCAATAAATATTACGACGGAAGCGCTGCCAAACTTGACAGCAGCGAGGGCGACTGGATGATGTACGAGCCGTTCTTCTGGTCGAAAGGTATCAATGACTATCTGAACGAGAAATATTACAGTTGTTACAGTTCCAACGGCCCCGACGATATGCCTCCCATCCCCGAAGTAACCGTTTTGACACTGGATGATATAAAAGAGACCAAGGACGGCTACTTGGCGGAACGCAAACTACTGAGTGGCAAGCCCACGTTGAAGGATTCTTATAGCACGGACAAGACTTATTCGGTCTGCAAGGTGGATGTGCAAGGTTACAAGCGTGTGCGTTTTCCGAGTGTTCCCGGCACGGGTCTGGTCGGCAGTCTATTTGTAGACGGCTCTGGAAACGTAGTCAAAACCATCGTGGTTCCAACGATCGGCTTGAAGTTCGAGGCGGGCATGTACTTGATATCGGATATTCCGGAGGACGCCACGGCCTTGCACTTCTCGATCTTGAACACGGCCGAGTTCGACAAGGTCGTTCTTTCCAACTCCGACAAGATCGAGGATATGGAGCCCGATTGGGTGGCCAACGAGGAACATCTTTGCGCCGTGGTGGGTAGCAGTGTGGTGGGTAGCAAGTTGCGTTCATGCGTAACGGGTAATTCCACGACGGCCAGCATGAACTGGATCGACTTTCATTATTACTCGGTTCAGCGCGGTATGCAACAGATAGACGCGTTGATGCACTCCCGTATAGCGAACTTGTTTTACGCAAGATATGGCCGTCGTGACAGCCAGGAACAGTGCGGAGGCGGTCAGCATACGAACAATCGTATCACGGGCGGTACGGCGGGCTACGGCATGCAGGATACGATCGGTTATGATGAAGCGTATAAAATAAACGACAAGATCACGAATTCCATCGTGGACGGTTCTATCCACCAGTACGCTTGGTATCGTGGGCAGGACGAGTATGGTTCTCCGACCGTGACTCAGGTAAACAATATCAGTTGTCTGGGCTATGAGGATATCTACGGGCATAAGTACGACATGATGGACGGCGTAGATTTACCCAATGACAGCGCAAACCAGGGCAAGTGGCGTATCTGGATGCCGGACGGTACGACCCGTATGGTGAAAGGCAAGACCTCGAGCGACCAGTGGATAACGGGTGTCGCCCATGGCAAGTATATGGACGTGATACCAGTGGGAACCGCAAACGGTTCGTCCAGCACGTATTATTGCGATAAATACTACATATCTACCGCATCGAGCCGTGTGGTCTATCGCGGGTGCTACAGTGCGCATGCGGATGGCGGCGTGTCGGGTGCGTATGCGAATTACGATGCATCGGGCTCGAGCACGTATGTCGGCTCCCGTCTGGCCTTCCGCGGTCGGATCGTCAAAGCGGAAAGCGTGGAAGCGTACAAGGCGATAGTCGAAAAGGCATGATCGAAAACGGGAGCGAAGCGACAAAACGTAAAGCGTTCTCGTTCCCGTTTGTGTGATCCGAAGCGAACGAAAACGGGCGTAAGCCCGTCGAAAATATAATATCAACAGTGTTTCCGCATGAAAAATAATACCTTTGTATTCCAAAGGGTGGCGTTTCCTTTAAGCCGTGTGGTTTTTCGTGGGTACAATAACTCGAATGCGAATGGTGGTGTGTCGTACGCGAATGCGAATAACGATGCCTCGAACTCGAACTCGAATATCGGTTCCCGTCTGAACAACAATCGAAGGAAATTAAAATCGGCGTACAACACCGGGGACTTGTCCCCACCGTGGAGCCGAGGGGAACAAGCCCCAGTAACAGCGGCCCGGAAGGGTTGGAAAACTGAGAAATCAAGCGTCGGGTAGAGTTTGGTAGGCCGCAAGGCTCGAAGAAGTCAGGCCCGGGAGATTGAAGGCCGTGTGGCCGTAATGTGATATGATATGCGTAGAGAAGGTTACATAATAGAAGAGATTATAGAACCGTCCAATATGGAGGATTCCTTTGATCAAGTCCTTCGCGGCACGAAAAGAAAGCGTAGCCGCCAAGGGCGTTACCTGCTTGCGCATAAGGAAGAGGTGTTGGATGAACTGACCGCATCGATCGCATCCGGAAGTTTCCGGGTGAAAGATTATCATGAACGGGATATAGTGGAAGGTGGTAAGTTACGGCGTATTCAGGTACTAAGCATGAGAGACCGTATCGCCGTACACGCTATCATGACCATCGTAGACAAGCGTTTGAGGAAACGGTTTATCCGAACCACTTCGGCCAGCATCAAAAAACGTGGCTCGCACGATCTGATGGCGTATATTCGCCGTGATATGAAAGAAGATCCGGAAGGCACGCGGTTCTGTTATAAGTTTGACATCAAGAAGTTCTACGAAAGCGTGAAACAAGATTTCGTGATGTATTGCGTGAACCGGATATTCAAGGACAGGAAGCTCATCGCCATGCTGGATAACTTTGTCCGGCTGATGCCTGAGGGTATCAGTATCGGCCTGAGGAGTTCGCAGGGGCTGGGCAATTTATTGTTGTCTGTTTATTTAGACCATTATTTGAAGGACAGGTACGGCGTCCGTTATTACTACCGCTATTGTGATGACGGTGTGGTACTGGGTGAAACGAAAGCGGAATTGTGGAAGATTCGTGATGTCGTCCACGGGTGTATAGAATCTATCGGTCTTCAAGTAAAGGAGAACGAACGTATATTCCCAGTGACGGAGGGTATCGATTTCTTAGGATACGTTATCTATCCCGATCGTGTGCTTTTAAGGAAGCGCATCAAAAAGAACTTTGCCCGGAAGATACACGAGGTTAAATCGAGAAGGAGACGGCGTGAATTGGTGGCCAGTTTTTATGGTATGGCCAAGCACGCGGATTGTAATATGTTGTTTAAAAAATTAACAGGCAAAGAAATGAAAAGTTTTAAAGATTTGAACGTTTCCTATAAGCCGGAGGACGGCAAGAAACGTTTTCCCGGCACTGTGGTAAGCATCCGGGAACTGGTGAACCTTCCCATCATAGTGAAAGACTTTGAAACGGGAATCAAGACAGAACAGGGCGAGGACCGCTGTATCGTGAGTATCGAGCAGAATGGTGAGTCCAAGAAGTTTTTCACTAATTCGGAAGAAATGAAAAACATCCTTGCACAGGTAAGGGAAATGCCGGACGGTTTTCCGTTTGAGACAACGATAAAGACGGAAACGTTTGGCAAAGGTAGAACCAAATACGTGTTTACATGAAACGAGTAGAAGGAAGTGCCGGTGTGTCGCTGCTGGAATGCACGAACCCGGTCAAAAACAAGTGGCGCATCCGCTGGGATGTGCAAAAGAAGGAAGACGGTTCCGCTTCCTACATGGAAGAGGAGTTCAACCATAAGCCGACCGACGAGGAGATACGGTCAACGGTCACGGCCTGGTATAACCGGGAGACTGACAAGGCCATCCTTTCCGGATTCACATACGAGGAAATTCCGGTATGGCTGTCCAGCGAGAACCAGTTCAACTACAAAGCCGCATACGATCTTGCCGTCCAAACGGGAGGGCGGAACCTGCCGGTGACGTTCAAGCTGGGTGCGGATGATGAGCCGTATTACAGGACGTTTGAAACGGTCTCAGACCTTCAGGATTTCTACGTGAAAGCGATGAAGCACATACAAGACGCGTTGTCTGAAGGATGGAAGAAAAAGGACGCATTGGACTTGGCTTTGTATGAAGCCGGGTAATGGATGAATCCCCGCGGGGGAAGGGATAGAAAAAAGCCCCCGGCCTGTTAAAACAGTCGTCTCACTTACTATTCAACTTTACACACCCAAGCGGCGCGCGGCCGGGGGCAAATGCCCTCTGCCACGCCACTTGGGTGTTTTTTTGTTGTTTAATAAGTGAGACATTGCAAAGGTACTAAATTTTTGTTTGTATGAAAGTGATAGAGATACTAAACTTCAATCGTGAGTTGTTGAAAAAGTTACATGAGGCGGGAATACGCCTCGAAGATACCCAGTATATTGACTTGTATTCCGATTATATGAATCTGTACAAGAATGGTGAAAAAGTGTCCTATATTGTAGCTATACTTTCTGAAAGGTATGCCGTGAGCGAACGGAAAGTGTATGGTCTTTTGAAACGTTTCCAAAGTGACTGCACAAGCGGTGCAGTATAACATTCGGTTTAAATTAGTTCGTCCAATAGTTTGGCTCTACCTTTGTTCCAAACCCATAAAACAAAACAAAGTATGAGCAAGTACACTTACAAGCCGCAATATGGCGTAATCGTCATTTGCACAGATGAAAAAGAACAAAAGGAGATTTACGAACGTCTCTTGAAAGAAGGTCTAACCCTTAAAGTGGTGAATGTATGAAAATAGAGGTACAACACCATTGTAGCGACTTCAACAGCTATCGGGCCGCACGGGTAAAAAGCCTTTTCAACGCAGAAAAAGGCTGTGATTGGGAAAAGACAGTAGAGCTACCAATCGAGGACCGGGAATGGCAAATCGGATTGATCGTCGGACCATCCGGTAGTGGAAAAACCAGTATTGGAAACAAAATATTCAAAGAACCTATTTATGACCTCTATTCCGGCTGGGATAAGGATAAGCCGATTGTGGACTGTATTGCTCCTGACGGAGACTTCAACACGGTGACGGGTATGCTTTCGGCAGTTGGCCTTGGTGATGTTCCAGCGTGGCTCCGGCCATTTCATGTGCTGAGCAACGGTGAAAAATTCCGGGCAGGTCTTGCGCGTTTGGCGTGTGAACGACCGCGGCACGCCGTGGTGGACGAGTTTACATCGGTCATTGACCGGCAGATAGCCAAGGTCGGGGCCGCCGCATTCTCGAAGACATGGAGACGTGGCAGCGGGCAGATCGTGCTTCTTTCCTGCCACTATGATATAATCGAATGGCTACAACCTGACTGGGTGTATGATACTGCGGAGGCACGGTTTTACGACCGTGACTGCCTTCGGCAACGTCCAAAACTCGAACTTCAAATTTATAAAGTCAGGGGAACTATATTCCCAAGGTTGTTTAAGCAGCATTATTATTTAGACCTTCCTATGCCGGTTGCGGCCGAGTATTTCGTGGGCTTTGTCGGTGGTGAGCCCGTCTGCCATTTAGCGGTAACGCCACTCTTTACGGCAAAGGCTTACCGGTCCACCCGGTTGGTAGTACTTCCCGAATGGCAGGGAATAGGTGTTGGTACTAAATTTTTAGCGGCCGTTTGTGAATATCATCTTCAGGGACATGGTAGATGTGGTAAACCTTACCCGGTGTTCTTTCACACTTCACACCCGCAACTATGTGGAGCGTTACGTCACTCTAAAAAGTGGATACAAACCGGAGCACATTTATATGGAGTTAATAAAGGGCGCAGTGCGGCTTCGATGGCACGTTCGGCCCAAAGGTTAAATAAGTCTGATCGTGCGGCAACCGGTTATGGCGGCCATTTCAGGGCGGTTCAGGCATTTAAATATATAGGGAATGGTAATTAAAATATTGGGAAATTGCGAGTCGGAGGCATTCAAAGCGGCCGAAATGTTCGTTAAGGCAAAAGGGCATACGCTTTGGTGTGAAGGGTATCGTTGTGACCTTGCCATTGCGCCACTCCTTACGGTGAAAGTTTCCGATGAAGAACTGAAAGAGGCGAACTGGGGTACGTTGATATTCCATCCGTCCCCATTACCTTATGGGCGCGGGGCATCATCTATCAAATGGGCGTATAAACGAGGGGAACCGATAACCGCCGCCACATGGTTTTGGGCAGACTCCGGCTATGACACCGGCGATATTTGCGAGCAGGAGATTGTAAAAATAGACTATGGTATGCGGCCTCGCATCTTTTATGAACAGGAGATCATTCCGGCTATGCTTCGGACGCTGGGACGTTGCTTAGATAATATAGAAAAGGGCGTTATTCGTCGCATTCTGCAAATAGAGGCCTATTCGACATACGATAAAAAGTTGTAACATGCCATCTTAACTACTTTGTAAAGTTACGGAAAAAGTACGAGACTAACAACTTGTGCAGACACTTTTTCATCACAAAAAGTAATAAAAGAACGGCATTCAAATAGGGTTAGAAGTCCATTTGAATGCCGTTTGATTTTGCTCTAAAAGAGACGCTTCGTTTTGGAAAAGAACCTCAAAATAGAAACGCTTCGTTTTGAAAAGGTGGACGGGTGGTTTTGCGGATTGTAACGGAAAAGCAGTTGTTACAAAGAAAGAGAAAAATTTATGATTTTTCCTTGTTTTCCGCTATTTCAACGAAATAAACGCTCGAACAGATCAGGAGGATAGCTATTAACTGGGGCCAACTGAAACGGTCTTGTCCTAATGCCAGCGAGGTAATGGTCGCCACAATCAGGATCAGGTAGCCATAGATGGCAACCAGTGTGGTTTTCAGGTATTTTAGTCCGACCGGGATTAACAGGTAACTGATAACGGTCGGAAAAATCAGGACGAAAGCCAAGACTGCCATCGGTTTCCAATGGATCGGAAACGAGAAAAGTGTCGCTTCGAACCCTGTAAATCCGGAAACGATGATGGCGGAGAAGGCCGCACCGGAAAAGGTGTAGCGCAGCATCGTCATAACTCCCACATGTTTCAATATCCGGTTGCTCGCAATCAGATAGATTGCATAAGCTAAGGAACTTAGCAGGCAAAGTAAATTTCCGGTGAAGGCATCGGAGGCCAGGTCATCGCTTTTCTGAGTCAGGATGCAGAGCAATGCGCCACCTAATCCGATCAGGATACCGGTTATTTTCATCTTTGTGATTGTCTCTTTAAAGAAAATGACAGAAAGGATGAATACCCAGATAGGCTGTAAACTGGAGAAAATGGAGCTTGAGACAGGGGTCGTTTTGCTCAATCCTAACAAATAAAAGAACATAAAGCCATAGATGCCGAGTGCTCCCAACAGGAATAAGAGAATCTTTTCCCGACGGGTGGAAGCTTCCGGCTTGGTGAACATACCGATGATCCAGAACGCAAGGGCGGCAAACGTACAGCGCAGGGTTACACCCGTCAGCGGGCTTATCCATAGCGGGAGGAGGTATTTTAACGCATTCATATTCAATCCGCTGAAAGTCTTGGAAATAATCATGTAGATATTGGCTTCTCTTACTTTATTTTTCACGATGCTTGGGATTTTAATGTTATACTTGTTTGATACGGTCGTCAAACAAGAACGAGTCCTGTTTGATATAAGCCCATGCGGCAGCTATCAGGGCGATCACCATATTGAAGATGAAAGCGAACTGTTGTGTCTCGATATGGAGCATATCCTTGAACATGTTTATAATGAAAGGGCAAAGAAGAATGGCCAGATAGTTCATGACCATAACGAATGCCAGTGCAAGCGTCACTTTGGACGGGATCGCCGTACGGGTCGTCTTATCGTAAGCGACAGGTTGTATGACACCGTAGCCTAACCCGGCAAAGATACAACCCAGCCCGATCAACCATTCCGTCCGGGAGACCAGGATGAGAGCCATCCCGATCGCAATGGAAAGCATACAGGCAAACTTGGTCTTTTTGCCGAAGAAGGAGACGATCTGATTCAGTATGAATCCCGGTGCCATGATAGCCAGGAAAAAGAGCGAGATCATGATGCCCGAATTCCCGCTGGTGAAATGATACTCCTTCATCAGGAACGGCAGGTTGAAGCTGATGATGATCACTAAATAAGTGGCCAGCCCGTAGAACGACATGATCTGCATCAGGTGGCGTATCTGTATGCCGAACTTCCCGAAACTGCTATCGGCAGGTCTTTCCGTTTCCCGGTTGGTTGTGTTTATACCTGTATCGGGATATGGCGAAATGTTTTTTTTCAGATAGAACGAGAGGATGATCGAGATCAGCGAAAACAGATAGACGACGAACGGCAGATGCCAGTTTACTTCCGCCAGATATCCGGTCAGAATCGTCGCCAGTACTAAGGTCATATTCGTGATTGCCGAACTGAGGCCGAATTGCTTTGTCCGGTAGGCCCCTCTGAAAAAGCGGGAGATCAACCCAGTGGAAAGCGGCACGATCAGGCCCGAACCGATTCCTAAAAGTGCACTGACGGCAATCAGTTGCCACATCTTTGTGGATAGCAAATACAGAATCCCGCTCAGCGAAAAGATCACCAGGCCGGCTTGCAGTAGGAGAATATTATTGATCTTTTCCGTCAGCTTGCCCGACAAGATGATAAAAGGGATGACCAATAAGGAGGGAAGCGACGAAAGCATCTGTATGTCCAGTTCGGTGGAATGCGGAAAAATAGCAGAAAGTTTCCCTAAGATGGGGGAGACAGCCAGGCCGGGCAATGCATTCAGTGCCGATATCGACCATATGCCGATTAATGTGATAAGGGGAATCGTCCCCTGTCCTGTCTGTATTCGCATAATCGTTTCGTTAAAACATTATTTATTTTGTATTGAAACAATCCCGAATAACGAATGTTCATTATTTTAATAAACCCCAAATATCGTATGTTTAACCAAAAAACCGGAACAATTGCGGATAGTAGCTGTTTTTGCCATACAATCGGCCGAAACAAGTCGATAACGCCATTAATAATTAAAAACAAAAAAGACATGGAAGATTCTAATTTTAGAAAAGGCGATGCCAAGACAGCAATCTATGGCTCGGAAAAGATGTTACAAGCCTCTCCTGTAGACAAAATCCCGGATGGCCCGACCACTCCGGAGATCGCGTATCAGATGGTTAAAGACGAAACGTTTGCCCAGACACAACCTCGATTGAACCTGGCGACATTCGTGACTACCTACATGGACGACTATGCAACCAAACTGATGAACGAGGCGATCAGCATCAACTACATTGATGAAACGGAATATCCGCGTATTGCCGTTATGAACGCCAAATGTATCAACATCGTAGCTAATTTGTGGAATACCCCCGAACAGGCAAAATGGAAAGCCGGGGCATTGGCTATCGGTTCGTCCGAAGCATGTATGTTAGGCGGTGTCGCCGCTTGGTTGCGCTGGCGTAAAAAAAGACTGGCCGCCGGCAAGCCTGTAGACAAACCGAACTTTGTTATCTCTACCGGATTCCAGGTCGTATGGGAAAAATTCGCCCAACTTTGGCAAATTGAAATGCGCCAGGTCCCTCTGACATTGGAGAAGACTACGCTCGATCCTGAAGAGGCATTGAAGATGTGTGATGAAAATACAATCTGTATCGTGCCGATCCAAGGTGTTACGTGGACAGGTCTGAACGATGATGTGGAGGCTTTGGATAAAGCTCTCGACGCCTACAATGCAAAGACTGGTTATGATATTCCTATTCATGTGGATGCTGCTTCCGGCGGCTTTATCCTTCCGTTCCTGAAACCGGAATTGAAATGGGACTTCCGTTTGAAATGGGTTCTTTCCATCAGTACATCCGGACATAAGTTCGGTCTGGTTTATCCGGGCCTGGGTTGGGTTGTCTGGAAAGACAAATCCTATTTGCCTGATTCCATGTCATTCAGCGTGAATTATTTAGGGGCCAACATTACTCAGGTAGGTCTGAACTTCTCTCGTCCTGCCGCCCAAATCCTCGGACAATACTACCAGTTCATCCGTCTCGGATTCGAAGGATATAAAGCAGTACAGGAAAACAGCATGGCGGTTACCCAATACCTGCATGACCAGATCGGCAAGATGGCTCCGTTTGTAAACTACAGCAACGAAGTCGTGAACCCGTTGTTCATCTGGTACCTGAAACCGGATTATGCGAAGAAGGCGAAGTGGACACTGTACGACTTGCAGGATAAATTGAAACAAAGCGGCTGGATGGTTCCCGCCTATACATTGCCAAATAATCTTGAAAACTATGTCGTGATGCGTATCGTTGCCCGTCAGGGATTCAGCCGTGACATGGCAGACCAGTTGCTGAACGATATCACGGGCGCTGTTGCGGAACTCGAAAAACTCGAATACCCGACTCCTACCCGTATCGCTCAGGATAAGAATCAAGAAGTGAAAGGTTCTGTCTTTACTCATACGGGAATGCCCCATAAAAAGAAGCAATCATGAATAAAACAATTTCCGTTTCACAAATAGAAGAGGCGGCACAGGAGGCTTTCAAACAATTCAAGGATAATACGGACGGTAAGAATGCCGATTACATTCCTTACCTGGCTAATATCGACAAGAACCTGTTCGGCATCAGTATCTGCTTGTTGGACGGCAGGATCATTACGCTAGGAGATTCGTCCTACCGTTTCGGAATCGAGTCCGTTTCAAAAGTGCATACGGCTATCTTGGCTCTTCGTCAGTATGGAGCACAGAAATTGCTTGAGATGATCGGTGCTGATGCGACCGGCTTGCCTTTCAATTCCATCATGGCCATTTTGCTGGAAAAGGATCATCCTTCCACTCCGTTGGTTAACGCCGGTGCGATCACGGCTTGCAGTATGGTGCAGCCGGTCGGCGATTCAGACAAGAAGTGGGAAGCTATCGTTTCCAACATTACTGACCTTTGCGGAAGTGCCCCGCAGTTGATCGACGAGCTGTATAAGTCCGAGACGGCCACCAATTTCAACAACCGCTCTATTGCCTGGTTGTTGAAAAACTACAACCGGATGTACGACGATCCGGATATGTCGCTCGACCTGTACACCCGCCAGTGTTCGTTGGGTATCACGGCCGAACAACTTTCCATCGCTGCTGCGACTGTTGCCAACGACGGTGTGAACCCGGTTACCAAGAAGTCTGTTTTCGACGCTTCTTTGTCTCCGAAAATCACCTCCTTAGTGGCGACAGTCGGTTTCTATGAACGTACGGGAGACTGGTTGTACACTTCCGGTATTCCGGCCAAGACGGGTGTTGGCGGCGGTGTGATGGGGATCATGCCCGGACACTTCGGAATCTCCGCCTTTGCGCCTCCATTGGATAGCTCCGGCAATTCAGTGAAAGCACAACTGGCGATCAAATATATAATGAATAAACTGGGTCTCTCCATCTTTGGCAGTACCCGGTTTACAATCACCGGTTAAAACGGTTTATTCTTTTAGTTGGCGAGCCTCCACGCCCCTGTCGTTTACAGGGAGACGGGAGGTTCGTTTTTTGTGGAAATAGTTTTATCATTTTATTGTCTTTATTTGGTAAAGCCATACATATGATAAAGAGCTTGATCCTATCTGTCTGAAAGGAAAAGAGTGGAAATTAATAAAGTTGAACTTTGTGGAATTGATGCAACTAAAATCTTAATGGGATGGGAGCTTTGTATGGAGCAATTTATGGCGATTGCTAAAATCAGATACTAATCATGTGTTAAGAGATAAAACTATCGTAATACAAAAAATTGACAATAACCTCTTTTTTGCCCATTTTCTGTTTCATCTCAAATTCCGGTTCATTTTGATCTTACATTTTGTCCGGTCAGGCGTTTTTTGTTTGACAACAGAAAGTATGTGGTAGGCATTTTGTCCGGTTATCGCTTCTGGTTTGTCAGCCTAAGTAGAAAAAACAGGGAAATGTGATAAAGTCCAACTTCTGGAGAATCGAATATTTACAGACGAAGTCGGGAGGCTTATCATTTGTGGAAAAAGTGTTTTCCCGGCTTCTCACTGTGAGCTGCGCAGAATTTTGGCATGACGACCGTCTTCGTTGCTGTGGATTGCCGTGTTCATGGGGAATGACGACCGTCTTCACGGCGATGAAGTCCCTTGTCGTGGCGATGACGACCGTCTTCATGGTGATAGAACGGCAAATAAAGAGAAAAAGCACCTTTTCTCTTTATAAAGAAGGATAACGGAGTTCTTTCATCGCCAGACCTGCCAATTGTTAAATAACTTGTTTTTTACAATAAGTGGTCTTGAATTTATTTATTTGTTGGAGTAGGGTCAGCCGGTTTGGTATCTGGTACTTGCCCGGTGGGGGCGGAATGCGTTTTGTTATAATACTCTTCTTTTTTCTTGTTTGCAGACTGTACCAAGCTCGTGACATAGACCGTGAAGATCGGGAACATCATCATGCCGAGAGCGGCTAACAAGACCGAGAGTATACGACCTGTAGGCGTGACCGCAATGATGTTCGATCCGACGGTCGTCACGTCCATGAACGCCCACCAGAGAGCGTCACTGTAATCCTTGACTTCGGGATTCACTTTATGTTCGATCACGAAAAATATTAGGCTGGAGAAATAGACCATTGCCAGCAACATCGTCAGGTAGGAGACGAAAAGCCCGGAGGCCCGGTTCGAAGTCAGCCAGCCGACAACGATCGCCAGTGCCCATCCGCTGCGTACGAGCGGGATGAAACGCAGAAAATAGGTTATCTCGGCCGAGAAGGTGAATCCGTAGTAATCTATAATATTAAGATAAGGAATCGAAACCAGCAAGAAAAGGAAATGGGTTTGCAGATAATGAATTTTATCTTTTGATAAGAAAAACTCCAATACGAAATCGGCAATAAAGAACATACAGATCCAAAACTGCGTTTTCAGATATGAAGTCTGCGAGATGAACGGTATATTGTTGAACGTGTCGATCGAAATATCTATGATGAGGAACAGCGAGAGCAACAATATCATCACATGAAGCACTCCGTAGGCACCTCGTTTTTCTTCCAAAAAGTCATTGAATGCAGTTCTCATTGTCTTTAATTATTTTATTCGATGAAACAACAAAATGACACCTTTTGTTTTTAACATTCGTCTGTTAATTAACCAAATTTGGCATCCTGTTGACAAACTAACACAAAAAGGAGTTGTTATACTGTCAATACAAGCAAAACTAAACGAAACAAAATTCACATTTTAATAGTAAAATTCATGGCAAATATTGGAAAAGCAGTAAAACTTGGAGTATTTACTCTTGCGATTATGAATGTTACGGCAGTCGTCTCACTCCGCGGACTGCCGGCCGAGGCTGTATATGGGCTGAGTTCAGCCTTTTATTATCTGTTTGCAGCAATCGTGTTCTTAATTCCGACCTCGTTGGTGGCCGCCGAGTTGGCCGCCATGTTTCAGGATAAACAAGGTGGGGTGTTCCGATGGGTAGGAGAAGCCTATGGCAAGAAATGGGGCTTTCTAGCTATCTGGGTACAGTGGATTGAAAGTACGATCTGGTATCCGACCGTGTTGACTTTCGGAGCTGTTTCCATTGCGTTTATCGGAATGGACGATGCGCATGACATGACGCTGGCATCAAACAAAATGTACACACTGGTCGTTGTCTTGATTATTTACTGGCTTGCAACTTTCATCTCTTTGAAAGGGTTGAGCTGGGTAGGCAAAGTGGCTAAAGTAGGCGGTATCGTCGGAACGATCATTCCTGCTGCCTTGTTGATTATCTTAGGTGTCGTATACCTGGTTTCAGGCGGTCATTCCAATATGGACTTCCACAGCAATTTCTTCCCCGACTTTACGAAATTCGATAATCTGGTGCTTGCATCCAGCATCTTCCTTTTTTATGCCGGTATGGAAATGGGCGGTATTCACGTAAAAGATGTGCAGAACCCTTCCGTCAATTACCCGAAAGCTGTGTTCATCGGTGCGTTGATTACCGTGTTGATCTTCGTGTTGGGGACATTCGCCTTGGGTATCATTATCCCGCAGAAAGATATTAACCTGACACAGAGTCTGCTGGTCGGTTTTGATAACTATTTCAAATTTATTCATGCTTCCTGGTTGTCGCCCGTTATCGCCGTTGCGTTGGCTTTCGGTGTGTTGGCTGGTGTATTGACATGGGTTGCCGGTCCGTCAAAAGGTATCTTTGCCGTCGGTAAAGCCGGTTATCTGCCTCCGTTCTTCCAGAAAACAAACAAATTGGGCGTACAGAAAAATATTCTGCTGGTTCAGGGCCTGGCTGTGACATTCCTGAGCCTGTTGTTCGTGGTTATGCCTTCTGTACAGAGCTTCTATCAGATTCTGTCACAGTTGACGGTTATCCTTTATCTGATTATGTATATGCTGATGTTTTCCGGTGCGATCGCATTGCGTTACCGGATGAAGAAAGCTGGTCGTCCGTTCCGTATCGGCAAGAGTGGCAACGGCCTGATGTGGTTTATCGGCGGTCTTGGTTTCTGCGGTTCATTGCTCGCTTTCATTTTGAGCTTTATCCCGCCCAGCCAGATTTCTACGGGCAACAATACCGTTTGGTTTGCCGTATTGATTATCGGTGCTATCGTGGTGGTAGCCGCTCCGTTTATCATCTACGCTGCCAAAAAAACGTCTTGGGTAAACCCGAACACGCAATTCGAACCGTTCCATTGGGAAGTCGACAAGCAAGTGCAGGAAACTGCTGCAACCGTTACAAGTACTACTTCTGCAACAACCACCTCCGCTGCTAAAGCACCGGACAACAGTACTGCGACCGGTACATCCTCTTCCGGAACATCGGGCAAAGCGTAGTTTATCCCTAAACGATGGTTTATCGGTGTGAAATTAAATAATGACGTCTCGTCTCATAAGGGGGCTGTCTAACAATAAAAGTTAGATGGCCCCTTTTTTGTTTGTAAATAATTATTGATAATCACGAGGAAAAATAGCGAGTCATGGCCTGCGAAAAGATTCTGTGATAATGATTAGTATCAGTGGCACAATACAACATTCTACTTTTGTTATCAAAATTCCATAGTAAAACATTTTATTTTACGAAAAATAACTATATTTGCGAAGTCGTTAAGATGAATTTTTGTGGAATATGTGTGTGATGAGCGATCATTTTGTTTGTGATATGATTTTTCTTCTATACATATGCGAAATAGAACGGCAATCGATTTGACGATTGTAAACTCTTGCTCAATATGAGAAATGCTTATTTTTTTGTTTTTTCGTAAAAGCCATTAAATTATTATGACTACAAACGCAAAGTGGGTTAAGATGTGTGTATTAGCCGCACTATTTGGCAGTGTTGGAACAGGAAACATTTGGGGAGATACATTTCCTTCCATACAATCAGTTCAACAGAGCAATAAAGTCACAGGTCTTGTCAGTGATGATATGGGACCCGTCGCTGGAGCTTCTATTTCCGTTAAAGGAACATCAAATGGGACAATATCAGATGCTGACGGAAAGTTTGAACTAAATAATTTGAAAAAAGGAACGACTCTCGTTATTTCTTTTGTCGGATTGGAGACACAGGAAATAGTTTGGGATGGTCAAAGTGTTCTAAATGTAAATTTAAAAAGCGACACTTAAAAATTGGATGAAGTCGTAGTTGTTGCCTACGGTACAGCAAAAAAATCCTCTTTCACCGGATCAGCCAGTGTCGTAAAATCCGAACAGTTGGAGAAGATATCCGGTTCCGGATTTGTCGAAGCTCTACAAGGTATGAGTGCTGGTGTCAGTGTCGTAAACAATGAAGGAACTCCGGGATCCGATTCTCGTATCCAAATACGTGGTATAAGCTCCATGTCAGGTAATACCACTCCGCTATATGTAGTAGATGGTATGCCATATGACGGGACGCTTAACTCCATCAATCCTTCCGACATCGAATCCATGACTGTGTTAAAAGATGCTGCCGCTTCTTCTTTGTACGGTTCGCGTGCGGCTAACGGTGTTGTGGTAATCACGACTAAGAAAGGTAAAACAGGAAAACCGACCGTCAACTTCCGTGGAGCATGGGGTACTTCCGATCTGGCTGTCCCACATCCGGAAAAAGCCGATCCATACCAACAATTAATGAACGTATGGCAATCACTTTATAACGATCAATATTATAAATATGGTAAAAGCGCACAAGAAGCCGGAGACTACGCTTCGCAAAATGTTATTTCCCGGCATGTCTTACCTCGTATCAATTCTAAAGGGGAGACCGTTTACGTGACACCGTTCAAGAGCATGCCTGCAGATCAGTATGTCTTACATGATGGAAATGGAAACTGTTATACAAACCCCGCTTTGGAAATGGTTTGGGATAAAAGCGATTGGGATTGGTATGACATCGTTTTCTCCAAGAAACTCCGTCAGGACTATGGAATCGATCTAAGCGGTTCCAGCCAGGATGGTAAAACGCAATATTATACATCTCTGGGCTATCTGGACGATAAAGGATATGCAAATGAAGACTATTATAAACGCTATTCATTCCGCGCCAGTGTAACATCTGATGTAAACAAATGGTTGTCGATGGGTGGTAACTTGGCTTACAGCTATGCCCGCCAGAGCAGTCATGGATACAATCGTGCCTTGGTATTCTCCAACACATTGAACTCTCCTTATCTTCGCAATGCCGACAATACGGACTGGGAATATTCGCAGAAGACAGGCGACCGTATCTACGACTATGGTACAAACAATGCCAACTTCTTCGGTGCGCATGTCCTGAACAAAGGCGATTATTGGAACAACCCTAACGATGAAGATTTCAACAGCAACGAGTTCTCGACCATATCTGCCAAATATTTTGCAGAAATCAAGCTCCCGTTCGATCTGAAATTCCGCACAGCTGCCAATATCGACGACAATACGCAAAACATCTATGGTTATGGTTCGGCCATCCACGGTGGCGACCAGTTGGCTCCTTATGGCGTCACGGTTAAGACAAACGGAGGTTCGGCAACTCGCGAATCCTACAAAACGACCTCACTGACATGGAACAACCTGTTGACTTGGGACCGGGCATTCGGCGACCATTCTGTCAATGCCATGATCGGACACGAGTATTACCATTACAACCAGCAATACACGTATGCCTATGGCGAAGGTATCATGCAGATGAATCAATATGAACTGTCATCCACGACAATGAACTGGGACAACAGCTCCAATCGTATACGTTATGCTTTGCTTTCATTCTTCGGAAAGGCCGATTATAATTATGCCAACCGCTATTATCTTTCTGCTTCATTCCGTCGTGACGGCTCTTCCCGTTTCAGCAAAACAAGCCGTTGGGGTAACTTTTTCTCGGTCGGCGGTTCATGGCGCATTTCGAAAGAAGCTTTCATGGAATCGACTAAAGATTGGTTAGATAACTTGGCTCTGCGTGCCAGTTACGGTACTTCTGGTAACGACAAACTGTACGCTCGTAATGGAGACGGATCGACTGGTGACGAAATTTGGTATGCTTACCAATCTTATTATGCATCCGATAACCTGTATGGAATGCCGGGATATAAACCTTCCACAATCGGAACACCCGGACTGAAGTGGGAAAAGAACAAGCAGTTCAACGTTGCAGTTGACTTTAGTTTTTGGAACCGCCTGAGCGGTACGCTCGAATATTATACCCGTAATTCGGCTGATTTGCTTTACTACAAAGATCTGCCGCTCTCAGCCCAGGTAGGCGATGCGACAGGTATTAATACGAACCTCGGAAACGTACGCAATGAAGGATTCGAATTGACCTTGAACGCTACGGCGATCCGTACGAAAGAATTCCAGTGGAACATTGATTTCAACTTCTCTACACTGAAAAACCAAGTGACTTACCTCCCGGGCGGAGCCTATACTTATTCGAATCGTGTAGCCGGCTATCGTTTGGAAGAAGGCAAATCCTTGTATGAATTCTATATGCCTAAGAATGCCGGTGTAAATCCGGAAAACGGTAACATGCGTTACTGGGTTCGTGACGGAAGCGGTTGGAAAACAACTGAAAATTTCTCTGATGTAACAACTGACGACTATCAGTGGTGCGGTACTTCCATACCGAAAGCATTCGGTTCCATCACCAATAATTTCAAGTGGAAAGACTTCGATCTGTCAATGATGTGGTATGCCTCTTTCGGTGCTAAAATGTATGACTATGTATATCTGGAAAACACAACCGTCCGTAACGGTGTCGGCGTGATCCAGGATCTTGTGGAAGGTAAAGTATGGATGAAGCCGGGTGACAACGCCGTATTCCCACGCTGGTCTGCCGACGATTATTCAAGTACTCGTAAAGCAACCGACTTCTATCTGTTCAACAATAACTATTATCGTCTGAGAAACCTGACTGTCGGTTATACTGTTCCTCGTGCCATTACGAATAAGCTGCATCTTTCTTTTGCTCGTATCTATCTGAGCGGAGATAACTTGTTTACATTCGGACCGGCAGCCAACCGTCATAACGATCCGGAAACAGGTTTGATCGGTAACAACTACAACGGTAATGCCAACACCGATAACGGCGTACAGAGTGCAAGACGTGTATTCATGGGTGGTATTCAAGTTTCATTTTAATTAAACAGATTCGAATATGAAAAAGATAAATAAAACAATCGCAATACTCTCTTTGGGCCTATTCACTACGGGTTTTTGCGGATGCAACGATGAACTGGCAACGGAAGATGCACAAAAAGTTTCTTCAGAAACCGTTCTTTCCAGCACAACAGGGCTGAACATGGTGCTCAACTCCACTTACAAGTGCCTGCTGCTGGGCGATAACGGTTCCGGTAGCCAAAATGATGCTTGTTATGCAGGATTGGCCGGACTGCCGATGCACTACGATTTGGGAGGAGCAGACATCATGAGTACGACTAACTACGGAGGTTCTCCCGAATCGACCTACAAGTTCTTGTCGGAACGCACGATGGCTTCAGGAAACGCAGACCGTATTTGGACCAACATGTACAAGGTCATCAACCAGTCGAACCAGATCATCGATGCTCTGCCCGATGCGACAGGAAGTGATACGGAAAAGAACGCCATCCGTGGACAAGCTCTTGCCATGCGCGGTATCTCCTATTTTCATTTGATCATGAATTACCAGCAGACCTACGCCATAGCCAAAGACAAACGTGGTGTCATTTTGCGCACTTCTTCTTCAGACGATTCGAACAAGGGTTTCTCTACTGTCCAGCAGTGCTACGACCAAATCGTGTCTGACCTGACAGCAGCTAAAAGTGCATTGTCCAACTACAGCCGTGACGAAAAATGGCGCATTGATGCAGATGTCGTATCCGGCATATTGGCACGTGTCTATCAGGTGATGGGCAATTGGCAAAGTGCTTTGTCCGAAGCTTCATCGGTTTATCAAAAATATGGTACATTGATGTCGAAAGACGAATGGTACAGCGGATTCGACATGCTAATGGCCGACGGATGTGCAGAATTGGTTTGGGGTGTGCAGTTCACGAACTTGAGTAACATCAGTTCCAACACAGAATTCAATTACTGGTATAATCAGGATCCGAGCTATGGTGAAGCCATGCAAGACGGTCCGATCTATAACTTCATCAACCTGTTGGTAGACCAGAAATATGTGGATTTGTTTGACGATACCGACTATCGCGGAACCCGTTGTGACAAAACAAGCGGAGTAACCGACGAGGACGAAAAAGCCGTTATGTTCTGGCACCGCTCAGCCAATGGTGATGCCGAGACCAAGGCTAAATGGGCCTATAACAAGATGAAAACTTACGGTGACGGAGCCGGAGCTAAGCAGGCACACTCCTACGGCATCGACTTCCCGTTGATGCGTGGTTCGGAAATGCTGTTGATCATGGCAGAAGCAGAAGCAAACCTGGGCAACACGACACAGGCTTTGAGCTATCTCAACACATTGCAATCTGCCCGTCAGGCAAAATTGACAACCGATGCAGAAAAAACGGCTTTGTTGAATAAAATCTATATCGAACGTCGTAAAGAATTGCTCGGAGAAGGTGTTGTCGGTATTTATGACCTGCTGCGTCTGCAACAACCATTGGTTCGTTACGGATCAACTGCCGCCAATCCTGCCGGACACTATTCTTGGGGACTGGCACAATTGGACGGCTACAATGGTTCGGATGCGGAACCGAAAGGAACATTGCAATCTAACGACTATCGTTTCATCATGCAAATCCCGCAACTGGAAATAGCCAATAACGATGCTGTTTCTACGGCAGATCAAAACCCGTTCAGTGGGCAATAGAAAAAGCAACCCCGCCCTGGTTAAATTTGAATAGAGGTGTGTTGTTGGCGATAAATTGAGAAGGAATAAGATGGGCGGGGCGCTTTTACATCTCTTTTGAATGATGAAGTACAGTGTATTAGCCGGTGGCAAGCGGAGAAACAGGGCTTGCCACCGGCTGTTACATTTATAGAATTTCAGTTCTCTTTTCCATATTCCCTTCAACGGGAAGCCATCCGCTGGTACTTACATTTTCGAGAGTGATCTCTTTTCCGTTGAAAAGGAGGTCATACTTATATCTCTTCCCTTTTTCCCACTTCGTATCGGCGGGAACTTTATATTTGAATGTCGTTCCGTTGATGATGAAGAGTACTTCCACATCGCCGTCTGTCCGAATGCGTGATGTCGGGATCACCATCAGTTGCTGCGGCTCGCCCGGGATTTCTTTCAGCATGAGTGGTGTGTTCAGTTTCAGGCGGGTGGAAGCATTCGTCCCAGCACATCCTCTGATATTGCCGGTTTTGATATTCATTTTGCCCATAAAACAAAGGGCTGTTCCGCCGGCTTTGTTCCCGATCTGAATCGCGTGGAGCAGGAAGCAACCTTCCGTTTCCGGTGTCATTCGCAATTGGAAGCTTAGGAGTGAAAGCGTATGATTCATGTTGAGCAATGCGACCGGCGAAATTTGGTTGACCGCCCGTTGTCCGCTGGCTTGTATCCCGTACATGTAATCTTTCGTCAGGGAAGCATCCGGCGATATACGGATCGGAATATTCTCCGGATCGAAGTCCACTTGTGATTGATAGGGATAATAGGCATAAACGGTGACCGGTTCCTCGTGCAGATAGATTTCGGGTGATTGGCGCCAGTTCAACCTGTTGCTCACCAGATAGGCTTCAGCCCGTACGTTTTTGTAATCTGTGTTACTATCGTAGATGTTGCCGGTGTTTTCTGCGACGACATGCAACCCGATGACCGATCCGTTTGTAAATTCTTGCATGAAATTAGGAGACTTTGTCGTCAATGCCTTTGTGATTATTCTTAAAGGCTGCTCTTTCATGCCCGAATTTTCAATGAGTCCCGGATCGTAGTCGTTTGTACAACTGAAAATACTGGCCGTTATCATCATAAATAGTAGTAATTTATTCATTCTTTGTGTTATTTTTGTGAAATGATTACAGGTGCAAAGATCAGTCGGTTTGGGAAGGTAGAGGGTGCATTCGGTATAAAACCGCGATGAAATCGTATAAAACCACAGGGTGCAAATTGTCTACAGGCATCAAATTGTCTGCTAATGGTTCAGATCAACTATTTAATGCTTCAATTTGTTTACTTGATACGAGGGATATATTATGTTGGACAAAATTCAGTTTTTATTAAGCTTGCAGATCATAGGATTCTGTATTTTCGGCGGAGTCACCCTGTTGCTCCGGGCCGGTGATAACCGGGCGAAAAAGATATTGGGGTGGGGAATGTTTTTGTGGGCTTTTCTGGCTGTCATAAGGTTGTCTGTCAATCTATACCTACATGAACCGAAAGAGGCTTTCCATCCGGATATTCTGATTATGGGGGCTTTGGTGACGGCAACGCTTGCTTGTTACGTGATTGAAGTCTTGCGCCCCGGTTTTCTTACCTGCAAGCGTTTTTTCCTATTTATCTGTCCGGTTATTTTCGGTGGATTGGCCTACTTGGCTTATCGTCTGTCGGGAGGTGAAATTCATACCTATTATTCGATACGGGAGGTTTTCGAATACTTGAATATGGATGTTTCGCTCCGTATGGCAGTCTTTCTGCTAACTTTGTTTTATATGGCTCTACCTGTTTATTTGATAGTAAGGTACAGTAAAGACTTTAATGTTTTTCTGGCTGAAAATGTGTCTGACCCGGAAGAATATGATTTGGAATGGTTAAGGAAAACCATGATAATTTTAATTGTTCTGTATGGCTTTTATCTTGTCTTGCTGCTGACCAATACACCTTTGATGTATGCGGTCGACAAAACAGTCTTGCTGTTCGTCTGGTATTATTTTTTCTATAAGGCGCTGTTTCTGAAAGTGGTCGTACTGGAACATTCTTTTAAAAACGGATGGGATCTGCCGTATCAGGAAACGGAAGATGGTGATGACGATGATGAACACCGGGTTCTCAGCAAACGCTATGCGGAAGAAGTAAATGCTTGGTTTGAAAGAGAAAAACCGTATCTTCGCGAAGATTTACGCCTGACGGATTTACAACGTATCTTCCCTATCAGCCGTTCTTATCTTTCCCAATTGTTTAACCGGGAGTTGGGACAATCGTTTTCCGATTATGTCAACCAGTTCCGGATCGAGGAAAGCAAGCGCCTGATGGATGCAGAGCCGAATGCCAGCATACAGGATATTGCCGAACGTTCCGGATTCCATTCGATCAGTACGTTCCGGCGGGCTTTCCTGAAATGTACAGGCACGATTCCGTCGGAGTATAAGAATAGCAAATAAACACATAACGATCTTTATTCTACCATGAGCACTGTTCAAACTACTACCGCCAGAGCGCATATTGTCTGGCTGGATGTGCTTCGTCTTGTTGCCATCCTGATGGTGATTGCCATTCATTGCACCGACCCATTTAACGCTTCGCCTGAGTCGCGTGCCGATCCGGAGTTCAATTTCTGGGGCTCTGTTTACGGTTCCATGCTGCGTGCCAGTGTTCCGCTTTTTGTGATGATGACCGGATTTCTTTTGTTGCCGGTCAGGCAGGAGGCTTCCGTCTTTTATAAGAAACGCATTCCACGTGTGTTGTTCCCATTCCTGATCTGGTCTGTCTTGTTCGATCTGGCTCCCTGGTTCATCCAGTGGGTGGGAGGCAGTCCGGAACTGGTGACGGATTTTTTCCCTTGGGAGCCGAACCCTTCTGCCTCGTTCTTAGAGGCGTTGAAGACGATTGCTTTGATCCCTGTAACCTTCACGGTCTATGCGACACCTATGTGGTATATTTATGTGTTGATAGGGCTTTATCTCTATATGCCGGTCTTTTCCGCCTGGGTGGAAAAGGCGTCGGGCAAGGCGAAGCGTATGTTTCTGGCGCTTTGGTTTGTTTCGTTGTTTATTCCTTACCTGACAGAGTTCGTTTCGCATTACCAGTTCGGAACCTGTTCCTGGAATTCATTCGGTTTGTTCTACTATTTTGCCGGTTTCAACGGATATTTGCTGTTAGGGCATTATTTAGGAAAAGGAGCTGACTGGCCGTTCGGCAAGACCTTGTCGGTGACGGTCCCGTTGTTCTTGGTCGGCTATTTCATTACATTAGCCGGTTTTCGCTATATGACATCTGATCCGAATGTGAGCGAGGAAGGGATGGAGCTGTTCTTTACTTATTGTTCGCCTAACGTGTTGTTGATGACGGCAGCCGTTTTCCTGTTGGTTCGGAAAGTACGGGTTACTTCGCCCGCTATTTGCCGTGCCCTTGCCAATTTGACAAAATGTGGTTTTGGCTTGTATTGCGTGCATTATTTCTTTGTCGGTCCTTCCTATATGTTCGCGCAGTGGATCGGGACGCCTATTCCGGCGTTGGTGCCTGTTTCGGCTGTTCTTACCTTTATTTGTTCATGGTCATTTACTTATCTGGTGAGTAAATTGCCGTATGCTAAATACATCATCGGTTGAGGCGCCTTCTTCTTGTCCGGCTGTTTGTGCAAATGATGTTAAATAGACACTTGAGATGAATAATGTATCTGTTTTGCTCTTACTTTTGTGTTGTAAAACATAGTTATGCAATATAAACGCAGGCGTGTTTTGCATGAATCGTTTTAAACAAGAAGAGAGAAACTATGAAGAAGTTTTTTAGAAAATGCCTCAGATGCCTTGAAATATTAGGTGAGTATGGAATGCATAAATATGGTATGAAATAAGAGGTAAATGTGTGTCTGGAAGGTGGTGTGTCGAAAACAGCCTTGTCCCTTTATGTTAAGCATGAGGACAAGTACATTTTGACACACCACCTTCTTTTTTTATACTTCATCCGGCCACGGACAAGCTTTTCCTGTTGCCTTGAAAGACGGGCGTTGGGCATCTACTTTGCGGAGGTGGTTGCCGAGTTCTTTGGAGAGACGTTTGACAATTTCCGGATGGCGGGCACTGAGGTCGTTCTTTTCACCGATGTCATCAGAGATGTTGAACAACTCTTTCTTGCCTGTACCGTAATAGTAAATCAGCTTCCAGTCGCCATTGCGGACAGCACAGTTGAAGTTGATGCCCGGACCGTCGTTTCCCCAGTTGTTAGGCATATTCCAGAAGAGAGATCGCCCTTTGGAGGGATCGCCCGTCCCGGTGAGCAGAGGGACGAAACTGACTCCGTCGATCGGTTGCACCGTCTCGTAGTCCTTTACTCCGGCCATTTCCAGAATAGTCGGGTAGAAATCTTCTATCAGCAGATATTTGTCGCAACGGGTACCGGGTTTGGCTACTCCCGGCCAACTGACGATCATAGGTTCGCGGATGCCTCCTTCGCAAAGGGAACCTTTGCCGCTGTACAGCGGGTAGTTCTGGGTGTATAACGGACCGTCGCGCCATTCGGATGTAGAGGCAAGGCCGCCATTGTCGCTCATGAAAATGATGATCGTATTGTCTGTCTCCCCGTTCTTTTCCAACCAGTCCATCAGATCCCCCAGACTCTTGTCCATCCCTTCGATCAAGGTGGCGTAGGCCGCTTCATGATCCGTCATTCCCTTTTTCTTGTATTTCTCGTAGAAACGCATATCCTTGTTCAGTGGGATATGGATGGCATAGTGGGACATGTAGAGGTAGAACGGCTGGTTGTATTTCTTCGCCTTGTCGAGAGCCTTGATTGCTTCCTGTGTCAAGGCTTCGGTGGCGAAAGTTTCCGTTCCCCAATATTTTTCGAGGCCGGGGATGGACATCAGCGAAGTCGGTTTGCCGTCTTTCGTATGTCCGTAATTCTCTTCCCCCAAGTAGCTCGCCAGACCACCGGCGGCATGACCGGCAATATTGACTTCGAATCCCCAGTGGTGCGGGTCTTCCCCCGGAGTGTCGATCGCACCGAAATGGGCCTTTCCACAATGGATCGTGTGATATCCGCTGTTCTTCAGGAGTTGGACGAAAGAGGTCCCGACGAAGGTGTTGGCGGTTCCCGGAACCTGGCTGATACCGTTGTAGTTCCAGTCCGGCACGTTGAGCAGGCTGTCTTTTCGGTCGGTTGTCTTATCTTTTTGCAGTGTCCAGTTTGTGACACGGTGGCGGGCGGCATTCGTCCCGGTGATCAGGCTACAGCGGGACGGGGAACTGATGCTGCTCGCATACGCCTGGGTGAACATGACTCCCTGGCGGGCAAGACGTTCCATGTTGGGTGTCTCATACACTTCGTTATAATGTGTCTTTTCTGTCCAGAAGGGCAGGGAAGTGTCTTCCCATCCCATATCGTCAACCATAAAAAGGATGATATTCGGCCGTTTGGCAGATTGGTCGGCAGCCTGTGTGTTTCCCGCTTGGAAAGCAGGAAGGATTGCTAAAGGTAATAAAAAACGTTTATCCATCTTTTTGTGTTTTTCGGTTTTTACGCTATTACGCGTCCAGCATTACCAGTTCATACTTCTTGCTTCCTAATCCGATCGTTTCGGCATAATCGACCGTGTGGCGTCCGTGCAGACTCTCGATCCGGTTGATTAGTGGGCGGTTATCATTACCTTCAGTCGGTTTCACGGCATAGACCAGATCGAGGCAAGCTTGGTCCAGGGCAACAGGGTCGGTTGAGGCGAGTATCCCGATATCTTTCATCTCGGCATCGTGTGGGTTGGAATCGCAATCACAGTCGATCGAAAGGTTGTTCATCACGTTGATGTATAAAATCTTGTCGCCAAAATAATCGGCAACGCTTTGTGCCGAAGCGGCCATCGATTCGAGGAAAGCATCCTGTCCGGGCAGGTTGTTCCACATCTCGACCTGATCCGTCGTCTTACCGGCTGTATGGATATATGCTTTCCCTTTGGAGGATGCGACACCGATGGATTGGTTCTTCAGAACCCCGCCGAATCCGCCCATTGCGTGTCCTTTGAAATGGGCCAGGTTGATCATAAAATCATAATTCTTCAGATGTGTACCGACGAGGTTATACTGGAGATGTTTTTTATCTTTCACCGGAAGTTTGAATTCTCCTTCGGAATCCATGATATCAACTTTCGCGATGTCGAAGAAGCCATGGTCTTTAGCGGCCTGTATATGGTCTTCGGTAGTGAAACGCTTTCCGGCGTAGGCTGTGTTGCATTCTACTATTGTTCCGTCTACTTTTTGCACCAAATCCTTGATCAATGACGGTTGCAGGAAATTGTGCCCTCCCGGTTCGCCTGTGCTAATCTTGACTGCGACTCGTCCGGAAGCTTTACGTCCGAGTGCTTCGTATATCTTGACCAAAGCATCGGATGAGATGTTTTTCGTCATCAGAACTTTTGAGGAGCTTGAGCTTGATTCTCCGGCGAGCAACTTGGCCGGCATGATACTACCTTTGAGAGAAGTCGGCAGACTGGAAACGGCCGTCAGGGATGCTAATGTGGTCAGCGAAGATTTCATCCAGGATCTTCTTGTCATTTTCTTTTCCATACAAATCTTCCATTTTAATTATGTTACAAAAATAGGAAGTAATTTTGATTGAGGCGTATATAAATTACGGATAGATTAACCTGTATTACTGATTCCTTTCATTCACCGGCCAATTCATATTTTCGGAAACTGAGGATGTCGTCATTGAATCGTGGATTCAGATAATGACTGTCGCAAATGTATAACCCTTCGGGGCGTACAAACATAATCTGCGGATTGTAGGTATTGTCTGGGAAAAGTGTTTCACCGAGAATACGGAAATCTTTGTCGAGAATAAGGATACTGAAATTCTTGCGGCCGAATTGAATAAGTTCCAGCGGGCGAATATCTTTATCCAAAGTTGAAGGCGGATAGGCGATCCGGTAGTACACTTCCCGGTAAGGATCGTAAAACAGGTTGCTGTACCAAGCGTTTTTACAAAAATCTTCAGGACTAGCAGTCAACTCGTCCGGCAATTGTACATGTTCGAAATATTTGCTCTTGGCCGGAACTTTCTGTATTGAATTGTGTCCGGGAGTGGCTATGTCCGACACCGTTACTCCCTTCTTGTGGAGGGGATATCTTGAATGCCGGTTTTTGTCGTTTCAGGTCATAGAAGTGGATAGTATTGTTTTGGTGGTTCTGGAAAGTGAAATACTCCTTTCCGTCTTTGTCTTTATAGATTGAATAGATGTTGAAATTGTTTTTTGTATCCGTATCAATCGGAAAAGAAAGCACCTCATCTGTTTCTTCCAGATGACAAGTTCCGTTTTTTTTATTTGTTGAACAAGCGACGGATAGGAATAAAAAGAGACATAATAAATGATGTTTTTTCATATTTGTATTAGGATAAGGGGGGGAAGAGGGGGATGTCCCCTCTCCCGTATTTTCTATTCTTTCTTTGCCGGCGGATAGTCGATCGTGTAGTGCAATCCGCGACTTTCCTTGCGCTCCATCGCTTGGCGGGTGATGAGGTAACCGACGTTGATCATGTTACGCAACTCGCACAACTCTTTGGACGCCTTGCAACGCTTGAAGAGGCTTTCCGTCTCTTCGTACAGGATGTCCAGGCGGTTCCAGGCGCGGGTCAGACGTGTGTTGCTGCGGACGATGCCGACGTATGCCTCCATGATCTGGTTCACTTCCTTCATGCTTTGAGTGATCAACACACGTTCTTCGGTGGAGATCATGCCTTCGTCGTTCCATTCGGGAATATCGGTGTTGAAATCGTAGCGCTCGAGGACGCTCAGGATATGTTTGGCTGCTGCATCTGCATATACGACGGCTTCGATCAGTGAGTTGGAAGCCAGGCGGTTTCCACCGTGCAGACCGGTGCAGGAACATTCGCCGATGGCATAGAGACGGCGGATGCTGGACTGTCCGTTCAGGTCGACACTGATACCGCCACACAGATAATGGGCTGCCGGGGCTACCGGGATATAATCCTTCGTGATGTCGATGCCGATGCTGAGGCATTTCTTATAGATATTGGGGAAATGTTTCTTCGTCTCCTCCGGATCTTTATGTGTCACATCCAAGTAAACGTGGTCTTCACCCCGGAGCTTCATTTCGTTGTCGATCGCACGTGCCACGATGTCACGTGGGGCGAGAGACAGACGTTTGTCATATTTCTGCATGAACTCTTTCCCGTCCAACGTACGCAAGACGCCGCCATACCCGCGCATGGCTTCTGTGATCAAGAAACAGGGACGGTCTCCCGGATGGAAGAGGGCGGTCGGGTGGAACTGGATGAACTCCATGTTTTTGACTGCTCCCTTGGCCCGATAGACCATTGCGATACCGTCGCCCGTAGCGATCAACGGGTTGGTCGTGTTGCGATAGACTGCTTCGCAACCGCCTGTAGCCATAACCGTCACTTTGGACAGGAATGTGTCTACTTTGCCGGTGTCTTCGTTCAGCACGTATGCTCCGTAGCATTTGATACCCGGCGTATAGCGGGTGACGATGATGCCCAAGTGGTGCTGCGTGATGATCTCTACCGCAAAATGATGGTTGAATATCGTGATGTTGGGATGTTTCTTGATCGCTTCGATAAGGCTTAATTGGATCTCGGCTCCGGTGTTGTCCTTATGGTGCAGGATGCGGAATTCGGAATGCCCTCCTTCGCGGTGAAGGTCGAACTCGCCGTTCTCCTTCTTGTCGAAGTTCACGCCCCAGTTGATGAGTTCCTTGATTTGGGCCGGTGCACCCCGTACGACCATCTCCACAGCTTCGCGGTCGTTGATCCAGTCGCCGGCAATCATTGTATCTTCAATATGCTTGTCGAAATTATCTACCAGCAGGTTTGTTACCGAAGCAATGCCTCCCTGCGCGAAATAGGTGTTCGCTTCCTCCAACTCTGTCTTGCAGATGATGGCTACTTTCCCTTTATCGGCTACCTTCAATGCGAGGCTCATGCCGGCGATACCGGAACCGATCACTAAGAAATCGAATTGTTGTACCATAGTTTATATCCTTTGTGGCTGACAAAGTTAGGAATTAACTTATTTGGTTGTACATTATAAAGGCTGCTTTCGTGCAAAATAGTCCGCATTACTGATTCTTTGGATATTTTAAACTTCCCGCCGTAAACATCTCAGAATGGAACCCTGTTCTATTGGGGCATTGGATATCCTGCTAATTATTAACACTTAAACGTTTTGAGATATGAAATCTAAAGTTGTATTGAGCGCCCTGGCTTTGCTGTTTGCAGCCGGTGCGATGGCTCAGGATTGTACGTTCTTTTTTCCGCAGACCAAAGGCACGCAGCTTGTAAAAAAAGGCTACGATGCGAAAGGGAACCTGCAAAGTGTGATGACCTATACGGTGGATGAGGTAAAGAACATTCCTTCCGGCCTGGAAGTGGAAGCCGACTATGTGTTCAAAAATAACGCAGGGACGGTTTACGACAAGGGGGACCTGGAGGCTTTTTGCCGGGACGGTGAGTTCTTTATCGAGATGAAGGAGACTTTGTCAAATCCGTCTTTCGTATCGACCGTCCAATCTGATCTGGCTGCTACCGAAGCCGTCATTAACTATCCGAGCGTGTCGAACGCTCCGTCCAATAATGGCGACGATATGTATTTCGATGATGCAACCATTCAGATATATTCGAAGAAGGACCGGAAGAATCGCAAAAACGTGTCTGTCTACGATCGCGAATATGTGACGACCGAACAGGTGGCGACTCCCGCCGGCACGTTCGACTGCACGAAGGTAAAATATAAAATCAAATCCCGCTCCCCGAAGGAAACGATCGAGGACTACGGATATGAATGGTATGCTCCGAATGTGGGCGTCGTGAAGAACGAACAGTATGACAACAACAATCAGTTGCAATACTATACTGTCCTCGAAGTTGTAAAGTAAAGAAAGATATATTCCTTTCTGGAATTGTTTGACCGGTTTAAGTGGATGCGCTGTTACTGAGAAGTTGCAGCGCATTTTCTTTTCCCCGGATCGCCAAAAGAAATAAAATGACTATCTTTCGGCAAAATTCAAGATATGGACAGAGTCTTTAAATCAAAAGTCGGTTGGTGGTATCATTTGGTACTGTTGGTGATGGCGGCAAGCACAGTTTTTGCATTTGTGGGAGGCAAGTCTCCCGTAACGATGATCGTGCTGCTGTTGTTTACATTGGAGTGTATTCACATGCTGTTGTCGACCTGGTATAAAATAACGGCGGATGGTTATCTGATTGCCCATTGCAGCCTCTTCCCGGAAAAACGGATTCCCATTTCGGAGATCAGTGCTGTGGAAGTGACGGTCATGCCCGTTTCGAGTTATGCTTTGTCGCTGGACCGGCTGATTATTTATAAGGGAGACACGCAGTGGCTATTGGTCTCGCCGGTCAACAAGCAGGACTTCGTCAAGCTGCTGAAGAAGCATAATCCCGATATCCGGATAAAGGATCCGGTTATCTAAAACTTAAAACATATTACCATGAAAGCACAGATTCGGAAAAACCAGAAAGATTGGCATATATACATCTTCTGGATTTTATTAGGAGCATTTGCTTTGTTGATTATTGTGAATGCTTTCAGCAGTAACGAGTTTGACCAACTGCCGTTGATCCTTTGTTTTCTACCGCTTGCCATACTTCAATTGCGTCCGTACCAGATAACAGATAAGGATATGTTGCACGGAAACGGACAAATCGACGTGAAACTGATCTCCCGGCTCGAATCTTGCGGAAATAAAGTTGTCGTTTATTACTCCCGCATGGAAGGAGGCATCGAGAGGCGTTCCTCTTTTTATCCGGCCGACAAGGAAGAATTTATTTCGATCTTACAACAAATTAATCCCAATATAAAATTTAATTAAATCTGAGAACATGAAATACGATGTTGCTATAATCGGAGGCGGTCCCGCCGGTTATACGGCTGCCGAGAAGGCGGCTGCGGGTGGTTTGGCCACCGTGCTTTTTGAAAAGAACGCCTTAGGCGGTGTGTGTCTGAACGAAGGATGCGTGCCGACAAAGACTTTGCTTTATTCTGCGAAAGTGTATGATACGGTCAAACACGCCTCTAAATATGCGGTGAGCGCGGAGAACCCTGCTTTCGATTTCCCGAAGATCATCGCCCGAAAAAACAAAGTCGTAAAGAAACTGACTGCCGGCATCCGCATGAAGATGAAGGAGAACGGTGTGGAGGTGGTGAGCGGCGAAGCCGAAATCAAAGGCCGGGCGGCCGACGGAACGATCACTGTCGTTTGCGGTGAAGCTGTTTATGAAGCAGCCAACCTGCTCATCTGCACCGGCTCGGAAACGGTTATACCACCTATTCCCGGATTGGTGGAAACGGAGTTTTGGACAAGCCGTGAAGCATTGCAATCCAAAGAACTGCCGGCTTCGCTGGTGATTATCGGAGGCGGTGTGATCGGTATGGAGTTCGCATCCTTCTTCAACAGCATGGGAACGGAAGTACATGTGGTCGAGATGTTGGATAAGATCCTCGGTCCGATGGACAGGGAGTTGTCCGAGATGCTGCAGGCCGAATATGCCAAACGAGGTGTCAAATTCTATTTAGGGCATAAGGTGACTGCCGTAAACGGTGGCGATGTGATGGTCGAGAAAGACGGCGAGACTTTCGTCCTCCAAGGTGAGAAAGTCCTGTTGAGCGTAGGCCGTCGTCCCGTGACCAAAGGTTTCGGTTTGGAGACGTTGGCTCTCGAACCTTTCCGGAACGGCATCAAAGTGAATGAATTTATGCAGACATCCGTCCCGAATGTATACGCCTGTGGCGATATCACTGCTTTCTCCCTGTTGGCCCATACGGCTGTCAGCGAAGCGGAAGTGGCAGTCGATCATATTTTAGGCAAGAACCGAGGTATGAGCTATAAAGCCATTCCGGGTGTTGTCTATACCAATCCGGAAATTGCAGGCGTCGGCAAGACCGAAGAAGAATTGCAGGCCGAAGGCGTTCCCTATACCGTCAAGAAGATACCGATGGCGTTTTCCGGCCGTTTTGTCGCTGAAAACGAGCAAGGCAACGGTGTCTGCAAATTGATCCTGGCTGAAGACGAAACGATCGTCGGCGCCCATCTTTTAGGGAATCCGGCTTCCGAACTGATCGTCATAGCCGGTATCGCCATCGAAAAAGGCATGAAGGCAGACGAACTGAAAGCCATCGTCTTTCCGCATCCGACCGTAGGCGAGATTCTTAAAGAAGCACTCTGATAATTATTATCCATACATGCTCGATCCCGATCCACCCCGGCAAGACGTCCGGTGGATCGGGATTTTTTAGTTGAAAGCTTTGCTTTAATTGGCTTGGAGAGTGAAATGTTTCACCTTTTTCCATTAGATGAAAATAAATTTTCCCGCTGGTGAAAATTTATTTTCACCGGAAAGGAACAAAAATTTTATTCTCCAACCGTCATATATAATATTCCACTAGTTCGACCAGACCTGCACGTAATGCATATTTTGTCGCTTCATACACATTGTTTACCTCAAGTTTTCTGAATATATTCTTTTTATGGGTGATAATGGTATGAACGCTTGATGTCCTTTCCGCGGCTATCTCTTTTACGGATTTTCCTCGTGCTATCAACTTGAGAATCTCTGTTTCCGTAGCAGTGAGGACGGGATGCTGTTCCGCCTTTCCGAGATTGCCTATCAACAGGTCAGTTATCTGATGGCAAAGGAAACGCTCTCCACAAACCATACATTTCAAAGCGGACCGGATTTCCTCGCCGGAATTCTCTTTAAGAATCATTCCAACGCTCTTTTCTATACCCAGTCTCCGGATAAACTGTTCGCTCAGTTCATCTGAGAACAATAGCCAGTGGACATTCGGAAAGCGCTTTTCTATAATCAGAAACTCTTCCACGCCGTTTATGTCAAACAGCGTATAATCAAAAATGACAAGACATTCATTATATTTTGTCAAGGTTTGCACAAGTTCCTGTTTGTTCGCCACATCTTCAGTACGGCATTCTCCGAACAGGTCGGAAATATACCCATGCATACCTCTTCTGGTTATATCCTGATTGTCTGCGATAATAAATGTTGTATCAGTATTCATGGCTGTTCTCCTTTGACTGACGACTGTCCAAACAGATAAATATCAATGGACTAAACTCTTTTCCATATATAGATTGCATCTGTCGTATGCGGGATTCTTCGCTTCCGCCTTCTGAAAGCCGAGTTTGTGGTACAACCTGACGGAGGCTTCCAAGCGTGTGTTGGCCTCCAGGAAAATATCGGTAATACCATGTTCTCCGGCATATTTCAACAGGGCGGTTCCCAACAGGAAACCGATTCCTTTCCCTTGTTCGGCAGGAGAGACTGCCATCTTGGCCAATTCATACCGCCCTGTATCAGAATGGTATACCAAAGCGCAGCACCCCACAGCCTTCCCATGACTCAAAGCAAGGAATATTTCTCCTCCCTTGTCTATTATCTCTCCTTCGGGATCACCCAGTATCTTCAGGTCGGATTGTTCCAGACTGAAAAATTTCTCAATCCATTCACGGTTCAGATTGATAAAATCATTCCGGTATCTCCTGTCCCAGCGGGTGATTTCTACAGAATCCTGAATTTTATTTGTTACCATAAAAATATGTTTTGCTCTTGTAATTCAACAAGGTGTTTAATCGTGGTAAAATTACAATAGCTGAATGAACCTTTCAATATTATAAGGAAAAGATAGAAAATAACACTGTTTTGTAGCCTTTTCAAGGAACAATTATCCTGTGATCAATGTCTGGAAACCTACTTGTTAGAATATTATTCCAAAATGTGATATAAAAATGAGATATTTAACTTGGTTATTTGAGCTATTTGGGTTTTGTATCTATATTTGCCCCGTTTTTAAAGAAAAATACAAACATATAATAAGAGGAAACAATGAAAAAACAGACCCAGGCGATCCATACCCGGTTCCAACGCCGGGATGCCTATGATGCCTTGAGCATGCCGGTTTATCATACAGCGGCCTACGAGTTTGACAATGCCGAAAGCATGTCGGACGCATTTTGCGGACGGACGGACTCTCCTGACTATTCCCGGGTGATGAATCCTACGGTAACTTTTTTCGAAAATAAGGTGAGGTCCCTTACCGGTGCCGCAGAGGTTATAGCCTTGAACTCCGGCATGGCTGCCATTAGTAATACCCTGTTCTCGGTGGCGGCCGCCGGCAGGAATATCGTCACATCACGCCACCTGTTCGGCAATACTTATGCACTCATTACCGGAACGTTACCTCGTTTCGGGGTGTCCCCCAGGCTGTGCGACCTGACTGACATCCAGGCTGTGGAGAGTGCGGTGGACAGGGACACCTGCTGCATCTATTTGGAAATTATTACCAATCCACAGATGGAGGTGGCGGACTTGCAGGCGCTTTCCCTGATTGCACGCAGGAAGGGGATCCCTCTCATAGCAGACACCACGCTCATCCCTTTCACGGAATTCAGTTCGCATAGCCTGGGAGTGGACATAGAGGTGGTTTCCAGTACCAAATATTTGTCGGGTGGAGCCACTTCCATCGGCGGACTGGTCATGGACTACGGGACCTGTCCCGGATTCGGCAGACGTATGCGCACGGAAATGCTCCTTAACTTGGGAGCCTATATGACTCCTCATGTAGCCTACATGCAGACCATCGGACTGGAGACACTGGAGGCACGTTACCGGGTGCAATCCGGCAATGCCGCTGTGGTTGCGGAACGGCTCCGTACCTTTCCTGACGTCCGGCATGTGAATTATGTGGGGCTGGAGGACAATCCGTACTATGCGTTGGCACAAAGGCAGTTTGGTTCCACCGCTGGTGCCATGATAACGATGGAGCTTGAAAGCCGGGAGGCGTGTATCAGTTTCATCAACCGCCTGAAACTGATACGCCGTGCCACCAACCTGTTCGATAACAAGACACTTGCCATTCATCCCGCAAGCACTATTTTCGGGCTGTTTACCGACGCGCAGAGGCGTGAGATGGATGTGAGGGATACGACTATCCGTCTTTCCATCGGGCTGGAAGACACGGACGACCTGTTGGAAGACATCGGACAGGCGTTGGGCTACGGGTCATATGGAAATAATCATTAATGGAAGAATGTAAGTATGGAAAGATACGATTTTGACAAAATTGTGGATCGAAGGGGCACAGGTGCCCTGAAGATAGACGCGCTGCAAGAGCGTTATGGTAACGCCGAGCTACTTCCTTTATGGGTGGCTGATATGGATTTTGAGACTCCTTCCTTTATCACCAGAGCGTTACGTCAGAGGTTGGAACATCCGTTGTTTGGCTATACGGTGGAACCGGAGAGGTATAGGACGGCTATCAGTGAGTGGATCGCTTCACACCACGGATGGAGGGTGGAACATGACTGGTTGTCATACATTCCCGGAATAGTGAAAGGTATCGGGATGGCTGTCAACGTGTTTGTGAGGGAAGATGAGAAGATCATTATACAGCCTCCCGTCTACCACCCCTTCCGCATAACCCCTCAGGCGAACGGACGTGAAGTAGTATATAATCCGTTGCGGGAAAATGAGGATGGCTCCTACAGCATGGATTTTGAGAATCTTGAAACCGTGGCCGACGAGAAATGTCGGATGCTGATTCTCTCCAATCCGCATAACCCCGGCGGCGTCGTATGGGACCGGGAGACACTCGTCCGTCTGGCGGATTTTTGTTACCATCATGACATCCTTGTCATCTCCGACGAGATACATTGTGATATGGCGCTATGGAACAACAGGCATATTCCGTTCGCGACGGTCTCTAAGGAGGCTTCCGCATGCAGCATCACTTTCGGGGCGCCTTCCAAGACTTTCAATATCGCAGGTATCGTCAGTTCCTATGCCATTGTCCCTGACAGAAACCTACGCCATCGTTTCTTCGGATGGTTGAAAGCGAACGAATTGGATGAGGCCCCACTTTTTGCTCCCATAGCCACCATTGCAGCCTTTCTGGAAGGTGAGCCTTGGCGCAGGGAGATGCTCCGCTATGTGGAGGGCAACATCGATTTTGTAATGGACTATTGCAAGAAGTATTTGCCTGCTGTCAGGCCGCTACGTCCGCAGGCATCGTTCCTGATCTGGCTGGACTGCCGTGCCTTGGACTTGGATCATGACCGGCTGTTGTATCTTTTTGTAAACAAGGCCCGTCTGGCATTGAATGACGGCGAAATGTTTGGTCCTGGCGGCAGGGGATTCATGCGGATGAATGTGGGCACTCCCAGAGCAGTGCTTCGGCAGGCAATGGAGCAGCTTCGGCAAGCAGTGGAAGCATTATGACCACTTTTGAGATATTGCCAAGTGTTTATCCTCAATGTATTGGGGGCGATTGAAAACTTTGGTTTTATGATGGGGGCTGGAAGCAGCGCAGGCCCGCCGAGAGTATAAATACCGCAGATGCGGTATGCAAAATGCCGTCTGAGTGGTATTGAGTGACTTTCGGCTCCGGTTTATCTTTGCACTATATTTTTAATACATCATAAAAGTTGATAATGGTTATTGTGTTTAAGGTAAAAGGTAAAGAGATGGAAAGAAGCAGAAAGTTAAACCAGTCCCGGTGGCAGACAACCTATGTCTGTAGCCATGTCTGTATGCGAATGTGCCGCCAGGCACAGCTATGAATCATGGAGGGATGCGTCCTTTCTATTATATATATACATCAGATAAAATAATCATCATACACTAAAGAATAATCGCTATGACTACAAATATAAAGTTTTTTTTCAGATACATCTTCATTATAGTTTTGTTGGCTGTTTTTCCTTCTACATATGCGGCTGACAAGTCTCAAGAAGTTATTACCGTCGCCATACCCAAGTTTGGCAGCGGGTTGGTGGAAACTTGGATCAAAAAATATAAGGAAGCACATCCGGAGCTACAGCTCCGGATTGTGGATGTGAATAAGGGAAAGGCCGATCTCGAATTCGTTTCTGAAACTCCTGAAGGCAACAACGAGAGGCACATCACCTATGTAGGACGCTATGCGCTGCTTCCCGTTACTACCACCGAAAATCCTCTGTACGAGAAACTCTCCCGTAAGCGCCTTGATGAGAAGGAACTGAAGGATTTGTTTTTTCAGAAAGATATCTTGCAGAAGGTAGGAAATGATCGCAAGGAAATTTCCCCATATGAAGAACTGACGGTTTATTCCGGTATAGGCCGTATCTCAGGAGCGAATGCTTTCGCTTCCTATTTCGGATATCAGGTTTCCCAGTTCCGTGGCAAGCGTATTGTGGGAGACGACCTTTATCTGCTCACCGCCATCAACAAGGATCATACCGGGGTTACCTTCAATAATCTGGCTTACATATTCGACCTTCAGAATCGCAAGTTGAAGCCTCGCCTGTTCTTGATTCCGCTGGACATCAAAAAGGAACAAAGAGAGGTGCTGGATAATGGCAATTTGGATGAGACATTGCAACTGTTGGAAAACAATGACGTAGCTTTGATCCCCCTGTCTAAAGTAGGATTTGCTTATAGTGACAGAGCTTCTGTTGCCGATTTCTTGCGGTGGATTGTTAATGAAGGACAGCAATATAACCATAGATTTGGCTTTCTCACCCTGGATGAGAAGTCGGTCCGTAAGGAACAGAAGCAGTTGGAGGGGAATTTATTGACCGGTCGATGACAATATGTCCCGGAAAGAATATTGTAATCCAAGTATGAATTAAAAAAGAAATTCAATATGCAAATCATATATCGTTTATGGGCTGTCTTGCTGGCTGGCGGGATAGCAGGAGACGCTTTTGCGCAAACCCGGATCAGTGGCAAGGTGGTGGATGCGTTCGACAATGAACCTGTAATAAGTGCGTCCATATCCGTAGTCAATGAAAAAACAGGTTCTTTAACCGATTTGGATGGAAATTTCGAACTCGAAGTAAAAGAGTTACCCGCTACTCTCCAAGTGAACTTTATCGGTTATCGCGAACAACAGATAGATGTGTATGATAACAGCGAACCGGTTGTCATCGCGTTGAGTGAAGCAACAGGCATACTGCAAGAGGTTGTAGTGGTGGGTTATGGCACCCAAAAACGGAAAGAACTGACAGGCGCCATCGCCTCGGTAGGAAAAGAGGCTTTGAAACAGGTGACAACCTCATTCGACAATCTGTTGGGCGGAGCTGTATCCGGATTGAATGTCTCACAAAGTTCAGGTCTTCCGGGTGCATCATCAAGTTTGCGCATACGTGGAGGTAACTCCATCACAGGCAAGAATGAACCACTTTATGTGATAGACGGCATGCTGATATACAATGACAATGCAACCACTAACACGGGAGTCACCCGTGCCACGTCCGACTTCAATCCGCTGGCTGCCATTAACCCCAGTGACATAGAGAGTATTGAGGTACTGAAGGATGTATCGGCTGCCGCCATCTATGGGAGCCGTGGAGCGAATGGCGTGATTATCATTACGACCCGCAGTGGAAAGAAGGGCAAGAACAATATTGAATACCAATACAGTATCGGTTGGCAGACCGCCCGCAAAAAGCTCGACCTGATGAGGGCGGATGATTGGGGGCGCCTGTATCTGGAGATTGCCACGCCGAATCAACTAAGTACTTCGGGGCTTACGGACGAAATCGTATCGGCTTGGGGAGCAGGAGCTGATTGGCAGGACGCCGCCTTGCGCACTGCCACGACTCAGAACCATCAGTTGAGCATCAGTGGCGGTGATGAGAAGACACGCTACCTCATCAGCGGCAACTTCAGCGACCAGGATGGTATCCTGCTCAATACCGGTTTCAAGCGGTACACGGGGCGTGTCAATCTGGAAAGGGATCTCTTTGATAATTTTACGGTCGGAGTGAACATCACGGCAGGTAAGGCGATACAGAACGGTATTACCGATTTCAACAGCTATAGCTCTTATGTGGGTGGCAATAGCAATGCTTTTGAATATGTAGTACGTATTCCCCGGGCAGTTCCTATTTATAATGCCGATGGAAGTTACAACTTTGCCAATCCCTATGAGGTAGGCGATATCCGTGTGGGAGGCCAGACTCCGAATGCGATTGCCGATTTGACTGAGGTGACTTCTGAGACCAAGACGAACAATTTGTTGGGCAATGCTTTCGCACAATGGCGTATCATTCCGGAATTGACATTGAAATTGAGTGCTGCCACCAACTTGGTGAATACGACCCAGAATTATTACGCCCCGTCTACCTCTGCCGCAGGCATCACGGTGGGTGGCTATGGAACAGTGGGCAACAAACGTTATGACTCTTACCAATATGAGGCTACATTGACATGGAATAAGAACATAGGTATCCATGCTTTCAACGTCTTGGGTGGATATACATCGCAAGTTACAGACATAGAATATGCCACCGCTTCGGCAGAGAAGTTTGCCAATGAAACATTGGGGTATCACAGCCTACAGACCGGTTCCTTGTTGGTTCCTCCTATATCGGGCGGTTCGAAGTCAACCCTCCATTCGGTACTGGCACGTGTCAACTATACGCTGCTTGAACGTTATAACCTGACAGCAACATTGCGAGCCGATGGTTCCAGCCGTTTTGCTGCCAACAAGAAGTGGGGATGGTTCCCATCGTTGGGGCTTGCCTGGAACTTGGAAGAGGAACATTTCCTGAAAGAGAACCCGGTTGTCGACAAACTGAAGCTGCGAGCCAGCGTAGGTACAGTAGGTAATCAGGAGATCGGTGACTACAGCTTCCTTTCCACTTATGGGACCGTACGCTACTACTTCGGAGGTGTCGGCAATACAGGCTATGTGCGTAATAATCTGGATAATCCGGACCTGAAATGGGAGTCGACTACCCAGTATAATGTAGGTTTCGACCTAAGCATCCTGAAGCAGCGGCTTAACTTCATATTCGATTATTACAGCAAGAAGACAAGCGACCTGCTACTCAATATTCCCGTGGAGGAGACTACCGGATTCTCTTCCCAGCTTCGGAATGTCGGCAATGTGGAGAACCGGGGGGTAGAGTTTGCGGTAAATGCATTACTGATCGACACCAAAGAGCTGTCATGGAATCTCTCCGCAAACATCGCCCATAACAAGAATGAGGTTACGAATATCGGTTCACTCGCCTCCATCAAGAATACGTATACCATCATTAAAACCGGAGAATCCCTCGGTTCATTCTATGGATGGCAATTTGACGGTGTCGTGCAGAAAGGTGATGACCTGAGCAAGGTTCCCTCGCCTTCGCCCAAACCGGAGGTAGAATATGGAGATGCCAAGTTTGTAGACCAGAATGGCGACGGAGAGATCGACCAAGACAACGACCGCGTCATACTCGGTTCTATCCAGCCGGATTTCACATACGGTTTCTCGACTACCCTGAATTACAAGCGATGGAGTCTTTTTGCCGCCTTTCAGGGCAGCCAAGGAAACGAGGTGTATAACAGCTTACGTCAACGACTGGAGACAGCGAGTACCAGCTACAATGTTTCTACGGCTTTGCTAAACCGCTGGTCGGAAACCAATCCTTCCAACACGATTCCCAAGGCGCATGCTTCCAACAACTATACCAACTATCTGGATAGCCGGTTCGTGGAAGATGCCTCCTATTTGCGGCTGAAGAATGTGACTTTGAGTTACACGTTGCCTGTCCGTATCGGTACAACGCAGAATTCACGTCTCCGCCTGTTTGTCAGCGGGCAGAACCTGCTTACCTTTACCGGATACAAAGGATATGATCCGGAAGTAGCGAGCGGAATAGATGCAGGAGCCTACCCCACAGCACGCACCTATACAGTCGGTGTGAATATCTCCTATTAATATATTTAAAAATGAAAACTGTAGATTGAGATGAAAAAGATTATATATAGTCTTCTTGTCGCTGCAGGCCTTGCTTCCTGCTCCGACTCCTTGGAACAGACACCGATCGGTGTACTGGCTCAGGGTAACCTTCCGGCAAGCGATGAAGATGCCATTGCACTGGTGAATGCCGCTTACCAAGTTAATGTCAACAAAAGTACGGCTTTCGGATACATGACTGATTTGGTGACGGAAACGACCATCTCAGGAGAGAACCCTAACGGTGGAGGTGGCCTGTTGGGACTTCTGAAATGGGATGGAAACAACAGTTATATTACTGGCATGTGGCGTGACCTCAACCATGGCATCGCTGCCGCCAACGATGCCATCGACAATGTTCGGGACAATGAACGCATTTCACTCCCAACACAAACACGCGTCATTGGCGAAGCACGTTTCCTCCGTGCCTACTACCTGAACTATGCAGTGCAGTTCTGGGGGGATTTCCCGATAGTCCTCCATAACATTGAGGGAAGCGGAGTGTCGCGCCAGCCCATTGACAAAGTATATGAACAGATCGTAGCAGACTTGCGTGACGCAGCAGAAAAGCTACCCGTGGTCAGTTCTTATTCCTCTGCCGACAAAGGACGGGCAACACAAGGCGCTGCTTATGCGCTTCTTTCCAAAGTCTTGCTGACATGGGGGCAGGTTTCCCCTACGCTCGATGACACCGGTAGAAAAGAAAAGTATGCCCAAGCTGTGGAAGCAGCCAACCTCGTGACTGGCTATGAACTGGAGGAGAACTTCCTTGCCAACTGGGACAACGGCAACCGTAATGGGAAAGAGAGCATCTTCGCCACACAGCACGATACCGGTTCGGCTGCCGATGGGACTGGTGGCAACCATCTTTGCCACTGCGCCTTCTCCAGCGGGTTTTCAGATGAATTGCCCCATGTGGTTCCCGCCAATCGCGACGTGGTCGATTCTTACGAGGTTGGCGATCAACGCCGCGAAGGCTCTTTTGCCGACTCGCTCTACAATCCGGAGACCGGGACTTACTATCATTTCAAACTCCCTCGCTTTCGTAAATACATAGATGCCGGTGATCCGCAGGCAAGCGCCAACAACCGGAACATCAACCGTAGCATCCTACGCTACGCGGAGGTGCTGCTCGTAAAGGCGGAAGCTATCAACGAACGAGACGGGGCACCCAATGCGGATGCATACGAGGCGATTAATCAAGTGCGCCGACGTGCATTCCGGAGTTTCCCCGTGACAGCAACATCCACACATGATCTGAAGAAGGGGTTGGACTATGAAGGGTTCAAGAAAGCGATCCAACAAGAACGTACGTGGGAGTTTGTTTATGAACAGAAGCATTGGCTCGACCTTGTACGTTGGCGCATCCTTGTAAAGACAATCAAGAACAGCACGGTAGCGCAGGATCTCCAATACAACAAGCAGACCATCGGGCTGAAGCATTACCGCTATCCCATTCCTCAAGCTCAACGCGACCTCAACCCGGAAGGGCTGTGGCAAAACTGGGGATATGATGGGTATGACGAGGCTAAGACGGGAGCAAACCCTTATGCTTCTTATGAATGAAATGGCAGATTGTTTTACTGTTTTAATAATTGATTGATAATGAAATATAAAGCAGTTCTTTTTGCGGCAGTCGCTTTGCTTATTGCCGGTTATGCCACTGCCCAGAAACTCCCCATAGGAGTCGATTTCTTCGGAAAACTCCGAAGCATATCCTCGCTGCAAGAAAAGGATGGAAATCTGTTTTTCCTACTCAAACAGGCAGATTTGAAACAGGGAAAATATATAAGCAATCTCTATCAGTTGAAAGCAGATGGCAACACTATTCAATTGACTACGGGAAGTGATGTCAATTGGTTCAGCCTGCAAGGAGATGATATTATCTTACGGCAGTCAGGAAAGGATGAAACAACATTCAAACGTCTTTCCAATGCGTATGGTGAAGCTTTGGAATGGTTAAAGCTGCCTTATTGCGTACAAGAAGTGGCATTTATCGCACCCGATCATTTTTTCTTTACGGCTCAATACCGATTGAAGCAGGCTGACGGCTTGAATGCCGACAACTATCGTATATTCGAAGAACTTCCTTTTTGGAGTAACGGTAGAGGAGATATAAATGGCCTGCGCACAGTTCTTTACCAATACGACAAGGGAAATGTCACACTTCTGTCTGACACATTGGCTTCCGTATCGGAACTTGCACTTAGCCCAGACAAACATCAACTGGGTTATGTGCTCCGGAAACATTCTGGTAAAACCTATCCGGATGATAAATTGCTGGTGATGAACACTGTGTCACTCGATACGAAAACATGGAGCGTAGCCGATAGCAGCAGTTATGGTCAATTGAACTTCACCAAGGAAGGAACTCTTTTGTTCACGTTGAGGAAATATTCGGAGGAAAATCCTCAACAGAACGCTGCCCTTTATCAATTAGATTTGACAAACGGAAAAGCAAAGGAACTCTACGACGGAGATGTCTGCTCAGTTGGCAATTCCTTGATTAGCGATATAAAAGGAGGAAATCATTCCAAATTGTTTGCTGACAAACAAGGAGTTTACTATGTATCAACAGTGATTGACCATGCTCCGTTGGTACAAGTTGATTATAAAGGAAGTCAAGTCTCCATCCTTACACCCGACAGTATTGATGTGGATGAATACATACCCTATCGGAAAGGATTCTTGTTAATTGCTTCCGTTCCCTCACGTGCACAAGAGATATACTATTGGGACAAAGGAGAAAAGCTCTCCAGACTTTCCGATATCAATACCAGCCTGCTGGATTCCTATCAGGTTGTCACTCCACAGCCCATTGAGTTCACGAATCGCAACGGTGTGAAACTACGAGGTTACGTATTGTCTCCCGCTCACTATGAAGAAGGTGGAAAATATCCTGCGATTCTTGATATTCATGGTGGTCCGAAAGCCACTTACGGAACTTCTTTTTTTCATGAAATGCAATATTGGGCAAACAAAGGATATGCTGTCATATACACAAATCCGACTGGAAGCAACGGACGAGGAAATGAGTTCGCTCGCTTAAAAGGAGCATTCGGCGATATTGATTATGATGACTTGATGCGTTTTGTAGATACAACCATTGTGAAAACGAACTTCATCGACAAAAGGCGAATCGGAGTAACCGGTGGCTCTTACGGAGGTGTAATGACCAATTGGATTATCGGGCATACCGACCGTTTCCGGGCAGCTGCATCGCAACGGAGCATCTCTTCCTGGATTTCATTTACAATGTTGAGTGACATTGGTTATTCTTTTGGATATGCTTATACGGGAGGTAACCCTTGGAATAATTATGAGAATTTGTGGAAACAATCCCCACTGGCATATGCCAACCGAGTAAAAACTCCTACGCTTTTTATCCATAGCGAAGAAGATTACCGTTGTCCGCTGCCGGAAGGCATACAGATGTATAGCGCCCTCCGTCACTTCAATGTGCCGGCGCGTATTGTGATATTCAAAGGTGAGAATCATGAATTATCGCGGTCAGGCAAGCCGCAGAACCGGGTCAAGAGATTGCAAGAGATCACGCAGTGGTTTGAACAATATCTTCGGTAAATTGCCGGAATGTTTCATTATAAAGAGTTATTACTTAATCAGAAGAAAGGGATATAAGTCATGAAAGAAATTGTCAGTTTATTGATTTTACTTGGGCTGTTGTTCGCACAAGATGCTTTATCACAACAAAAAAACAAGCATGACAAACAGAACATTGCTACAGAATATTTGGACAAGAACTTCGGCACGTACGATGCTCTTCAAAAGAAAATATGGGAAATGCCCGAATTAGGCTTCATCGAGACAGAGAGTTCCAAACAGTTACAAGAGCATCTGGAAGCGAACGGTTTTACGGTGGAGGCTGGTGTAGCAGGAATGCCGACAGCGTTTGTTGCCACGTATGGTAGCGGAAGCCCCGTGATAGGGATCCTGGCTGAGTTCGATGCGCTTCCCGGCTTGTCTCAAGATACGGTACCCTACCGCAAACCGTTGGTTGAGAATGGAAACGGTCATGGATGCGGACATAACATCTTTGGTGTGGGATCCGTATCGGGAGCTGTTGCTATCAGTAAGTGGTTGGCTGAAACAAAACATGCGGGAACCATCAAAGTGTTCGGCTCCCCGGCAGAAGAGGGCGGTGGCGGCAAAGTCTATTTAGTACGCGAAGGTTTGTTCAAAGGTGTCGATGCTGTCCTTGACTGGCATCCCTCGACAGGTAACGGCGTGAGCGTGGGTAGTGGGACAGCTATCCAAATGGTCGATTTCCGGTTTTATGGAAAAGCGGCTCATGCAGCAGGCACACCATGGCTCGGGCGATCGGCATTGGACGGAGTGGAAGCTTTGAACTATATGGTCAATCTGCTCCGTGAACATGTACCGACATCATCGCGTATCCATTATGTTATTCCGGAAGGAGGTATTGCCCCCAATGTCGTCCCCGAATATGCACGCGTATCCTATTACATCCGCAGCCCGAAACGTGAAATACTGAAACAACTGAAGGATTGGATCTACGCAGCTGCCGAGGGGGCTGCAGCCGGCACACAGACACGCGTGGAACCGGAAATTGTGGCAGGCTTTTACGAGCGGCTGCATAACCGCAAGTTATCAGAGGTGCTGCAACAAAGTTTGGAGAAGGTAGGCGGCGTCATTTATGATGAACGCGAACGCAAGTTTGCTGAGGCAATTGCCAAGACAACGAATACGGATGTCTCAAAATTGGAACAGGCTGCTACCGTTGCTCCCTTGGCTGAAGAAAAACCTTCGACAGGCGGAGGCTCATCCGATGTAGGTGATGTAAGTTGGAATGTGCCTACTGCCAGCTTTGGAACTGCCGGTTTCATTCCGGGCAATGCGGGACACAGTTGGCAGAATGTGGCATCGGACGGAACGACCATCGGGACAAAAGCTTTGATTAATGCCGGTAAGGTCTTTTCGCTCAGTGCTATCGAATTGATTCAAAATCCAAAACTATTGGCTGAGATCAAGGCCGAGTTCGAGAAACGGCGGGGGGCTGACTTCAAATATGAACCGTTGCTTGGTGATCGCAAGCCGGCATTGGATTATCGGGTAAAGAAATAAACAGTTTAAAATAACTAGTATGATAAAGAAAATCATTTCAAATACAATTGTTATTTTAGTATTGGCTGTTATCATCGGTATCCTGACAGGACTTTTCATCCCGAAAGCCGGGATGAAAAGCGTGTTGGTCCTCAAGCAGATAAGCGGGCAGGTTATCTTTTTTCTCGTTCCTATGATAATCATCGGTTTCGTGGCTCCTTCCATCGCATCCCTGAAAGGAAATGTTTCACGGCTGATAGTTTTTGCCTTCCTGTTAGCATACCTTTCGTCCGTAGGCGCAGCATTTTTTGCCATGCTGGTAGGATATCAGGTGATGCCTTTGCTGGACATACGGCCTGTCACCGGATCCTTGAGGGAACTGCCTGAAGTCTTATTCAACTTGGAGATTCCTCCCATGTTGAGTGTGATGTCCGCCCTGCTGTTCTCGGTCTTTATTGGATTGGGATGCATCTGGATAAACTCGAAAGAGGTTACGGTGCTGCTCTTACAATTCCGGGAGATCGTGTTGCAACTGGTAAAACGTATTCTGATACCTCTGCTTCCATTGTATGTGGCTGCTAATTTCTGTTCGCTATCTTATGAGGGGGATATATCCCGTTTGGGAATCTTTCTGCCGGTGATATTGATTGTCATAGCCTGCCATTACCTATGGTTGTTACTGCTCTATGGATTGGCTGCTGTTTATTCCGGTAAGAACAGTTGGCAGGTACTCAAGTTCTACCTGCCTGCCTATCTCACGGCATTGGGAACCATGTCTTCTGCCGCTACGTTGGGTGTAGCCTTGGAATGTGCACACAAGAGCCCTGTACTGGACAAGAAAGTTTCGGACTTCTCAATTCCCCTGTTCGCAAACATACACCTTTGCGGTTCCGTACTGACTGAGGTTTTCTTTGTGTGTGTTGTATCCCAATTGCTCTACGGCCAGTTGCCTGAACTTTCTACCCTCGTCTTATTCATATTTCTTTTAGGTGTATTGGCAGTAGGTGCGCCCGGTGTTCCGGGAGGAACCGTACTGGCATCATTGGGTATTGTTATTTCCGTACTGGGATTCGATGATGCAGGTACAGCTCTGCTTATAGCAATATTTGCCTTGCAGGATAGCTTCGGTACGGCTTGCAACATTACCGGTGATGGGGCTTTGACATTGATTACCGATACATTTATGAAACGGCATTCACCCTTTTCCTGATGGAAGTAGGTTCCGTTTTGGCGGTGTTTCTTTGAAAATATCTTATAAGATGCTGAAAATGCTACAGATTACCGAAAAAATCATTTACTTTGCAACACTAATGATGTGCCAATGTGCAAATGTGTCAATATGCCAATGAGAATTGGCAAGTAGGACGAGTTGTTTTTCCATTGGCACATTGGCACGTTAATTAATAGGCAAATTATTATTATGGCACAAGAAGATGTATTTAAGAAATTAGTTTCGCACTGTAAAGAATACGGGTTTGTATTCCCCTCTTCGGAGATTTATGACGGTTTAGGAGCAGTGTATGATTACGGACAGTATGGCGTAGAGCTGAAAAATAACATAAAGAAATACTGGTGGGACAGCATGACGCTGTTGCACGAAAATGTAGTCGGTATCGACTCCGCTATCTTTATGCACCCTACTATCTGGAAAGCATCCGGCCATGTCGACGCGTTCAATGACCCCCTGATCGACAACAAAGATTCCAAGAAGCGGTATCGTGCCGATGTGTTGATCGAAGATCACTTGGCAAAGATAGAGGAGAAGATGAATAAGGAAGTGGCCAAGGCCGCAAAGAAATTCGGCGATGCTTTCGACGAAGCCCAGTTCCGCGCAACTAACGGACGTGTGCTTGAATACCAAGCTAAGTGGAACGAGATCCACGAACGCTACTCGAAAGATATGAACGATTCCAATTTCGAAGACCTGCGCCAGCTGATCCTGGATTGCGAAATCGTCTGCCCAATCTCCGGAACCCGCAACTGGACCGATGTCCGCCAGTTCAACCTGATGTTCTCGACCGAAATGGGGTCTACATCGGACGGCGCCATGAAAGTCTATCTGCGTCCGGAAACGGCACAGGGTATTTTTGTCAACTTCCTGAACGTTCAGAAGACCGGCCGTATGAAAATACCTTTCGGTATCGCCCAGATCGGTAAGGCCTTCCGTAACGAGATCGTAGCCCGCCAGTTCATCTTCCGTATGCGCGAGTTCGAACAGATGGAAATGCAGTTCTTTGTTCGTCCGGGCGAAGAAATGGAATGGTTCAAACAGTGGAAGGCTACTCGCTTGAAATGGCACCAGGCTATGGGACTGGGTAACGAAAAATATCGTTATCACGATCACGAAAAACTGGCTCACTATGCCAACGCTGCTACCGATATCGAATTTGAAATGCCGTTCGGCTTCAAAGAAGTGGAAGGTATCCACAGCCGTACGAATTTCGACTTGAGCCAGCACGAAAAGTTCTCGGGCAAGAAGATCCAGTATTTCGATCCCGAACTGAATCAGAGCTATACCCCGTATGTGATCGAAACTTCTATCGGTGTAGACCGCGTATTCCTGAGCGTGATGGCCGGTTCTTATTGCGAAGAAACGTTGGAAAACGGCGAAACACGTGTCGTATTGAAGTTGCCCGCAGCATTGGCACCTATCAAGCTCGCCGTATTGCCGCTGGTGAAGAAAGACGGCCTGCCCGAAAAAGCCGAAGAGATCATGAAGTTGTTGCGTTTCGATTTCCGTTGCCAGTATGATGAAAAAGATTCTATCGGAAAACGCTATCGTCGCCAGGATGCTATCGGAACCCCGTACTGTATTACAGTTGACCACGATACTTTGAAGGATAATTGTGTAACGATCCGTTTCCGCGATACGATGGAACAGGAACGTGTAAGCATCGACAAGTTGCATGATATTATCTCTGAGAAGGTTAGCATGAAGAATTTATTAAAAAAAATAATGGAATAAACGCATGAAGAAATACCTGCATATCGCGTTGATGTTGTTGTGTGTCTTTGTCGTCTCTTCTTGTAAGGACGATGACGATACTGATGCTGTTGAAAGAGAAGCATATAAATTGGAACAGGATATTGCCTTCCAGGCAAAAGCAAACGAAACAGGTTTTGAAAAATGGGATTCGGAAGCCGGTGACGGATATGTTTTTGCCAAACTGATTAAAAAGGGTGATGGCAAAAAAGTCTATTTCAATAGTCGTGTATCTGTTTATTATAAGGGGTCTTTGACGGACGGTACGGAATTTGATGCACGCCTGTTTGAAGACGGTACGCCTTTCAAATGTGCGGTCAGTTCGTATTATGCAAATTATTCGACTTCCAATCCTAATGGATATGGTTCTGTCATATCAGGCTGGTCAGTCGCTTTGCAACACATGGTCGAAGGAGATAAATATGAGGTTTGGATTCCGCAGCAGTTAGCCTATGGTTCAAGTGGCAGCGGTAGTATCCCGGCTTATTCGACTTTGATATTCGAAATCGAACTGGTTTCGGTAGATGAGCAGGCTGCTTCGGCAAGTTAAATATAGAACTGTTGATTTACATAAAGAAAAGAAGGGGCTGTCTACATGATGCGTAGACAGTTCCTTCTTTTCTTTATGTTTTCCGTTTTAATATTCCTCTGTGTATATATAGTGAAAGCACGACGATCGCCTCCGGCAATCAGAGTATTCAAGCGGGAATTATGCGTGTTGTTTTTTCGTGATGAGCCCCTATAAATAATTAAAGGCTGTCTCACGACAACCCCTAACCAAACTTTGTTAACCTTAAATCTAATACTATTATGAAAAAACCACAGTGCAAAGGTACGGGTTTGCCAGAATTTGTCAAGAGTTAAGGTGCTAAATAGTGTTATTGAACTTTCAATAAAAATTAATTGCCGGTATTTGCTTGTCATTTTGTAGACAAACAAACGAATACCGGCTTGGATTTGAAATACGTTTGAACAATATTCGGCTAAAAGGCGGAAAGCTACAGCGTCTCTGCGTATTTGACCAGTTGGAGAACCTGCTGAGGTTCGTCAAAATTGATCTTATTGTTTTTTATATATCTCTTTATCGCTTCCTCCTGTTCTGCCGGGTATAGTTTCAAAAACTGTTTGGAAGACTGGAATTGTTTTTGTTTTTTGTTCTTTTTGATTGTATATCTCTTTTCTATGTCGGCCAAAATGATTTTCTCTGTTTCCAGGTTGTAGGAATGGCCTCTCGACTGGAGGCTCGAATAGGAATCGACAGCGGCTGTTTCAGAACGCCCTCCATAGCCGACCTGTTTCCCTTGCGGACGCGACTTACCCCTGTAGGTGACAACCAAATACGGTTCCTGGTTTAGGACCTCTTGCGCCAGCCCTTTAGAGTCCAATTGGAAAATGCGGTTGTCTATCTTCAATATCCTCACCATATCCGGTTCGGCAAAAAGCTTGATATTATTGTTATCGTTTTCATCTATGAACATAAAAGCGTTTCTTGCCAAATTGTAGTTTACTTTTACACCGAACACTCTCCCGTCCTTGTAATAGATGAGACTTTTCTGGAAGTCGTTGAACAGATATTCGAACTTGCCTTCTTGGGCTGACAATCTACCTGTTACAATCATCAGGCAGATGATTAGGGAATAGATAAGCTTTTTCATGGCAATCACTGTTTTAATTCTTACGAAAGATACGTATTGTTTCGGATATAACAAAAAAAGCCGCCTCTTTTTACAGAGACGGCTTTTCGGATATATGGAATAAGTTTGTTATTATTTAACTAAAGCAGCGAATTCGCTGTTAGTTGCATATTTAGCAAATTCCAAGTCGATAGCAGCTTCTTTAGCCATAGACTTGTCAGCAGCGATAGCAGCTTTCAGGTTGCTGATAACTGCGTTAGCATCGTTTGTACGAGCTGCTACGATTGCTTTCAAGTAAGAAGTTGTTGCGTCAGGTTTAGCAACAGCGTTCAAAGTCTGAGAAGCTTTGCTGTAATCCTTAGTCAGGATCTGAGCCAGAGCAGCGTTGTTAGACTTAACTGAACCGAAAGAATTGGCAGCCTTAGCCCATTCGCCCTGTTCCAGATACAGAACACCCAGAGCTTCGCCTAATTCAGCAACGCCTGCAGCGCTACCGAACAACTGCTGAGCTTTAGCTTGGTCACCCTTAGTCAAAGCGATCAAACCTAAGTTCATGTTTGCTTCCGGATTAGCTTTTACAGAGTTTGATTTGTTGAACATCTGTTCTGCCTTAGCCAGGTCACCGGCACGGAATGCCATCATACCGATGTTGTTCCAAGTGCGGTAGCAGTTAGGATACAGTTCAGAAGCTTTTGTATAGATAGCCATCTTTTCTGCGTCGTTGTTAGTCAGAGTAGCAGCGTACAGAATTTCTTCGATGTTCAGTTCAGAAGGATTGCTCTTAGCCAATGCGCTGATTTCGTCGTCAGACTTACCGATGATTTCGATGTTGGCAGTCAAACGAGAACGACGAAGTTGCGGCAGGATTGTTTCAGCCAGGTCAGAGTAAACTGCAGAGATGTTCTTGATTTCTTTTTCTCTTGTTTCAGGATCCTGGTACATAGAGATAACTCTCAGCACGAGGTCTTTATCCTGCAGGTTGGATGCCTGTACCAATTCTTTGAAGCCTTCCCAGTCCTGAGCTGTGTAACGAGCGTCAACCGGAGCGTCAACCTTCATTTTCTTCAACTCTTTAGCCAGATATTTGCTTGTGTTGCTTTCACGATGTTCAGCCAGGCCAGTGTTCAGTTTAACACCACCATCAGGAGAAGCGTAAGCAGAGATTTCGATTGCTACGTTCTGGTTAGGAGCTTCGTCTGCATTCTTAACAAGTTCTTTCCATTCTTTGATTGCGTCAGAGTTCAACTCTTTAGCACGCAGGTTAGCCTGCTGGATAAGGAACATGATGTTTGCATCGTGAGCTTCTTTGATGATACGCTGGAATTTGTCTGCTGCGATAGCTGCGTTAGCAGTAGCTGCGTCAGCCAATTCTGATGTAGCGATCACACCTTCGCCGATCTTTACATCCGGCAATTTAACTGTCTTGTTCTTGATCTTTGCGTCGAAAGTCAGATACAATTCAGATTTCTTCATTTCAGGTTTGTAAGTGAAAGCAGATTTCATGGTTACGTTAGCACCTTCTTTCTGCGGGATAACCTGGTTGTTACCCTTTACTTTTTCACCCTGGTAAGTGTAAGATGTTCCCCATGCTTCACCACCGGCATAACGAAGAACCGGAGTTACTGTCACAACGGCTTTTTTGTTGAACCATTTTGCAGGGAATGTGGCATTAATAGTCACAGGAACTTTGCCTCCGATGGCCTCAAGCGGCTGCGGTTCAGCTTTGATGTACTCTTCAGCTAACGGTTTCAACTTGTTTGAACAAGAAGAAAAAGTCAGAATTGCTGCCAATACAAGGAAAGGCATTAAATACTTTTTGTTCATAATTTGATGTAAGTTTAAAATGTTACTATGTTTATATATTTACTTCCTAATATACCTTATCCATCAAAGTGCAAAACTAAAGCATTTTTTTGTTATGAAGAGCAAACAAGAAATAAAATCTTTCTAATTAATACTTATTAATGAATCCTGTCTCTATTTTTTCCAGTCTGATGTCAAAACAGATAGGAAATGAATCCGGTAAATCCTTTTGGATTCTGTCAGAGCTCCTATTGTCAAATTTTAATCAAAACAGGACTTTTTGAGTATAAAGTTTGTTATTATAAACAATCTTCACGATGCACATGCCGGCCGGAACCTGACCAATCGGTAGGGTAACCTGTTGTCCGGTGATGGAATAATGGCGCACAGGCTTTCCTGTGAGCGATACCAAGGTGAGCGAAGCTTGGCTGACGGGGGATGCGAAGCCGATACGGATCGTATGCCGGTATCTGTCGACAGACAGGCTGACTTCTGTTGATACTTCAATCTCTTCGTTGGCCGTTCCTCCTCCTTCGTTCGGATCCATTCCGGCACAGACGGGCGCGGCCACTCCGACAGGATCGAGCCAGCATTTGAGCTGCTTGCTGCTATCGGCCGGTTCGGACCAACTTTTTTGTATGGAGAAAAAGAAGTCTTCAGCTGGATTGAGACAGCTGGAAGCGCCGCCGGTCAAGCCGCCGATGACCCGGTTGTCGCCATCGAAGAGGGGAGAACCCGATGATCCTCCGGCCGTACAGCCTGTCGCCCAACGGGCAACCTTCCAGTGAGAATTCTCATTGAAGTCGGCAACTTGTATTTTGTAGCTTGTCAGTTCCACGTCTCCCTCAGCGAGGTTAAGCCGTTTGAGCGATCCGCCCGGATGGTGGATACATGTGTAGGGTGCTGTCCCTGCATCCTGCGCGTTCCAGCCCGCATAATAGACCCGGTAATCGGCGGGTGGGGTGTCCTGCAATTCCAGTAATGCCATATCCGTCAATTCATTCACGGCCCGGAAATGAGCCGACGCAACTGTCTGGTCGGTGCGCCCGGGTTCTACCGGACTACACTGTGGGCTGTTATAATTGAAATAACAAACGATATTGCCCGCCACCTCTTCATAATCCGGATTTTTGATCTGGAACTGGTTGTTCAGGCAATGCGAAGCCGTAAGGAGATAAGGTTTTCCGTCGTTTGCCGTGTTGTTGACAAGCGTTCCCGTGCAACCGGTCGTCCCGTTGATGATCATCAAGACAACGCTGCGTTCGATCGTGTCGTAGCGAGTTGTCGAATCTTGGTAGCAGGCAATGACCGGCATACATTCGAAGGCCGTGAAGTCGGGCTGCGGTTCCGAGACTCTGAAATTCCGGTAACCGTGGTTCACCTCGCCGATCGCGAGTTTTCCGGGAAAAGCAACTCCCGCCGGTTCCTGGTATTCGACGATCAGCTCGTCTCCCCCGATCGGGGCGACGGGCAGAATGGCGCGTTCCGAATTGTTCAGGTGGTTGAACGAACCCAATACTTCCGATTGATTGCTATTATACAGGAATACGCGTGCGCCTTCGGGCAGATGGTATTTGCTGAACATTATATTAAGGGAAAGCGCACCTTCGGAACGTATTCCGAGCCGCCAGACCTTTGTCCCGTCGGGCAGGATGAAACGGACTCCTGAATTCTCCGGCGTATAGTCCGTCATGAATTTGTAGGCAAAGCGGAATCCGCTTCGCAGGTCGGTCGCTTCGAGCGAGTCGAGCCGGAGCTGCTCCGCCAGATCGAACGGGGGCATCGTGATAAACAGATCCTCTGTCTGGCTTTTCGTGGCCGTGAGAGGCAACGGTTGTCCTCCGTGACTGATTTGTGCCTTGACGGAAACACTAAGAAACAGGCATAATCCAAAGTATATGATAAAATGCTTTGCCATAGTAGCGGCAAATATACGATTTTAGGAAAATAATCAGCTATTGCAGATTCATTAATATTTTCATAAATATCGCCTTATCTGATTCAAAGATACAAAGTGAATTTAAAATAAACTTGAAATGATCATTTTAAAAAGGCAAACAACTGTCGAATCTCATGATTTTTAATTAAGTTTGCCCGTCCGTTCAAGGATATGATTCTAAAACCAATATTATAAATTAAAATACAAACGCTATGGCAACAACTCCTTTCAAGTACCAGGCTCCGTTCCCATTGGGCCCGGATACGACAGAGTACTATCTGCTTACAAAAGATTATGTTTCGGTTTCCGAGTTCGAAGGGACTCCGGTTCTGAAAGTTGCGAAAGAAGGTCTTACGGCAATGGCTAATGCCGCTTTCCGTGATGTGTCCTTTATGCTTCGCCGTTCGCACAACGAACAGGTGGCAAAGATCCTGAGCGATCCGGAAGCAAGTGATAACGATAAATATGTAGCGTTGACTTTCCTGCGTAACGCAGAAGTTGCTGCTAAGGGTGTACTTCCTTTCTGCCAGGATACAGGTACGGCTATCATCCACGGAGAAAAAGGGCAGCAAGTGTGGACCGGCTACTGCGACGAGGAAGCGCTTTCGTTGGGTGTTTATAAAACCTATACGGAAGAAAACCTGCGTTATTCGCAGAATGCTCCTTTGACTATGTATGACGAAGTGAACACCAAGTGCAACCTGCCGGCACAGATCGACATCGAAGCTACGGAAGGCATGGAATATAAATTCCTGTGTGTGACAAAGGGTGGCGGTTCCGCCAATAAGACTTACTTGTACCAGGAAACGAAGGCAATCCTGAACCCCGGCACTTTGGTTCCGTTCATCATCGAAAAGATCAAGACATTGGGTACGGCCGCTTGTCCTCCTTATCATATCGCAGTGGTTATCGGCGGTACTTCAGCTGAAAAGAACCTGCTGACGGTGAAGTTGGCTTCAACACATTATTATGACGAATTGCCTACGACCGGTAACGAGTATGGCCGTGCTTTCCGGGATATCGAACTGGAAAAAGAAGTGTTGGCCGAAGTTCACAATATCGGTTTGGGTGCACAGTTCGGCGGCAAGTATCTGGCACATGATATCCGTATTATCCGCCTGCCGCGCCACGGTGCTTCCTGTCCGGTCGGTTTGGGGGTTAGTTGCTCGGCTGACCGCAATGTGAAATGTAAGATCAACAAAGACGGTATCTGGATCGAGAAGCTGGATAGCCATCCGGGCGAACTGATCCCGGCTGAACTGCGCCAGGCAGGCGAAGGCGATGCTGTCAAGATCAACCTGAACCAGCCAATGGCCGATATCCTGAAAGAACTGGATAAATATCCGGTGGCTACTCGTCTGTCCTTGAACGGAACGATCATCGTAGGCCGCGATATCGCTCATGCCAAACTGAAAGAACGCCTGGATCGCGGTGAAGACCTGCCTCAGTATATCAAGGATCATCCAATCTATTATGCCGGTCCGGCAAAGACTCCGGCCGGTATGGCTTGCGGTTCCATGGGACCGACGACTGCCGGGCGTATGGACCCGTATGTCGGTTTGTTCCAAAGCCATGGCGGCAGCATGATCATGTTGGCGAAAGGTAACCGTAGCCAACAGGTGACGGATGCTTGCCAGAAATATGGCGGTTTCTATTTAGGTAGTATCGGTGGTCCGGCTGCTATCCTGGCTCAGAACAATATCAAGAGCATCGAATGTGTGGAATATCCCGAACTGGGCATGGAGGCTATCTGGAAGATCGAAGTGGAAGACTTCCCCGCATTCATCTTGGTTGACAACAAGGGCAACGATTTCTTCAAACAAATCAAACCGCGTTGCACTTGCAAGAAGTAAGACGTTCTTTACGTTGATACAATCAAAGAGGGGTGTGTGCCATTCTATGTTTTCATGCAAGTAAAAACATAGAATGCACAGCCCCTTATTTTATTCTACACTCTGAATGTTTCCTTCTCCCTTAGTTGTTGTGGAGTCTTCCCTGTATGCTTCTTGAAATAACGACAGAAGAAACTGATGTCGGTGAAATGATAATCCCAGGCTATCTCCTTGATGCTAAGTGAACTGTGTTGTAATTGCATCTTGATATGCAGGATGACGTATTGGTCTATGATAATCTTGGGAGTGTGCCCTGTTACCTGTCGGACGATATTGGTGAGATACTTGGAGGTGATGTTCATCTGCCCCGCATAATAGTAGACATCCCTTGATACCTTGTAATCCCTCTCCATCAGCATCATGAAACGATTGAAGAGTTCCCTTACTCGAAAAGACTTCACTTCGTCGGGACGGTATTGCGGATTACGTTGCAAGTATTCGTGGAAGCCGATGAAAAAAGCCTTCAACTGGCATAGCACCAACTGCGAGATGCAGGTACACTCCGGCTGGCTGAAATATACTTTCAGCAAAGAGAACATATGGTTGATGATGTTGGTCACTACAGGTGTGTCTTGGCGGCATCGGTCTTCTCGCAAGTAGGAATAGACGGTTTGTTCCAACTGCAAGCTTGCCTCTCGCAAAAGCGAAGGATTGTACTTCAGTATCTCAAATTCCCAATCATTCTTCATCTCCTTCACTTGCTTCAGCTCTACGACATCATTGGGAAAGACCGTAATCACCGCCCCTTTATACAACTCCCATTCCTTATAATTCACATTCAGTACAGCCCTCCCCTTGCGACATATCAATATCGCTCCGTAAGTTAAAACTTGCGGGCCTTCCTGCCATTCCTCCAAGCTCGAAGAGAAAAGCTCTGCCTCTTGGCAGCTACTCAATTCCGATAACTCCATGTATTCACCTTGGTTTTTCTTTTTTATTCCTTTTTTGTTTGCAAAAGTGCATAAAAGATGGGATATAAAAGAATATCAGTTCCTAAAAAGTCCATGCGCTGCGAAATATGTAAAACGATTGTTCACCCCGTACGCCGTAATTTTGCGCCCAATTTCAAGAGATAAAAGATTCATAATAAAGAGAAGACGAATGATAAAGAAAATCTTATTTGTAAGCCTCATTTTATCGGGGAGTCCGCTTTGGGCAACGGCTCAAGCATCCAGTGAAGAGACGGCATCGCCTGTATCTTCCGGACAAAAGCAGTCGATGACCATCGACCAACTCTTCGAGAAGATAGAGGATAACAGCAAGAGCCTTCGCACTGTGAAGTCGGGCGTAGAAATAGCCAGCCTCGGTGTTGAGTCGGCTAAAAGCAAACGACTTCCCGACCTCGATGCATCGCTCTCTTTCAGCTACATCGGCAACGCTCTCCTCACCGACCGTGACTTTTCCGACATTCACGGATTGAGCTCTCCTCACTTCGGCAACAACTTTGCCTTCCAGGCACAGCAGGTTGTCTATGCCGGTGGTGCCATCAACGCAGGCATCAAGCTCGCCGAACTGGGCAAACAACAGGCTGAGGTTGGCGTAAGACTCACCCGCCAGCAAGTCCGCTTCATCGCTTTCGGCCAGTATCTCGACCTCTTCAAGATAGACAACCAGATACAAGTGTATGAGAAGAACATCGAGCTGACCCGGCAACTCATCACCGATATCAAAGAGAAACAAAGCCAAGGCATGGCACTCAAAAACGACATCACCCGATATGAACTACAGATGGAATCGCTCAAACTTGGTTTGACAGCTCTCCACAACAATCGCAGTATCCTCAACCACCAGCTTTGCAATACGCTCGGCATGAACCTGGAAGGGCAAGAGGTACAGATCATCCCTGATACCACCGTTATAAATAAGGTGTATGGCAAGGATGGCGAGGCACATTGGCAGATTGCTGGCACGATGAATTCCCCTCTCTTGGAACAGAGTTCGAACGCCATTCGAATCGCAGAACAAAAGGAGAAGATTGCCAAGAGCGAGATGTTGCCAAAAGTAGCCTTTGTTGCTGCCGACAACTTCGATGGCCCCATAACCTTCGAGCTTCCCCCTATCGACAAGAATCTCAACATCTGGTATGTGGGCGTAGGCGTAAAATACAGCCTCAGCTCCCTCTTCAAGAGCAACAAGCGTATCAAGCAAGCAGCCGTAGAGACCCGGCAAGCCAAGGAGAGCCATGCCGTGCAAGCAGAACAACTCAATAACAATGTGCAAGCGGCATACGTGCAATATCAGCAAACCTATGTGGAGCTTGAGACGCAACAGAAGAGCGTAGAACTGGCACGTCAGAACTATGACGTGATGAACGCCCGGTACTTCAACCAGTTGGCTCTCGTCACGGATATGGTGGATGCCTCCAACCTCCGCCTTAACGCAGAGCTGAAAGAGGTGGATGCTCGCATCAACATTGTCTATGCTTACTATCGCATGATGTACGTGGCAGGAGAGATTTAAATCCTATAGTAAAGTGGAAAATAAAAGAATAAACAAATGAACAAGAAAATTATCAAGAGAATATATAATGTAGTAGTCATCCTCTTCTTGATGGGTGCGGCGGCATGGTGCTTTAGCCATTTCGTACATGGCAGTGATGTGGAATATACCGATGACGCACAAGTGTGCCGTCATATCGTCCCGATCAACACTCGTGTACCGGGCTTTATCAAGGAAATCCGATTCAATGATTTCCAGCATATCAGGAAGGGTGACACCCTCGTCATCATCGAGGATGCAGAATATCGCTTGCAGGTGGCGCAAGCCGAGGCCGGACTACGAAGTTCGAAGTCTGGTTCATTGGTCGTTTCGGCAAGCATGAGTACAACAGCAAGTAATGTGCAGACGGCATCGGCTGGCATCGAGGAAGCTCGCGTGGATATGATGAACGCCAAACAAGACTTCGACCGCTTTGCAGCCTTGATAAAGAAGGATGCGGTTACTCGCCAACAGTACGACAATGCTTATGCTCGTTATCTCGGAGCAAAGGCTCGCTATGAGCAAGCCAACAGCAGGAGGCAGAGTGCCGTGTCAGTAAAGAATGTACAGACAGAGCAACTCGGTGGTTCTCGTGCAGGTGAGAATGTAGCTGAAGCACAGCTCAACTTGGCCCGCTTGAATCTCTCTTACACCATCATCGTGGCTACTTGTGATGGCGTGATGGGCAAGAAAGATATTCATGTAGGCCAGTTGGTTCAACCGGGACAAATGTTGGCTCGTATCGTGGATGACAACGATGTGTGGGTGTTGGCAAACTATCGTGAGACCCAGATGGACGGCATTACCGTAGGTAAAACTGTGAATTTCACAGCCGATGCCATCCCTGATGTCGTATTTCACGGCAAAGTGGAGGCTCTGTCTGCAGCTGCCGGCAATGCCTACTCCATGATTCCGGTGGATAACGCCACAGGCAACTTCGTGAAAGTAGAGCAGCGCGTGCCTGTTCGTATCGCCCTTACCAAGGATAATGACCCCAAACAAGTGGCTTTGCTTCGTGCAGGATTAAATGTAGAAACAAAAGTCCGCATCAAGGAATAATTCAACATTCAACATTAGTAACAAATGCCTGGACCTCCTATGCTACAGGGACCTTTCCGTGTCCCTTCATTCAATAGTTATGTGCCTCGTCGCTTGCAGCCTTGGATTTATCTCCTTTTTGCTTTTACCTTCTTGATGTCGGGCGGCATCTATGGTGGAGCGATGAGCCAAGTAATGGGCGAATATAGCCTGATGAGAGAAGACGTGCTCATGATCATCATGTTCAATGTGGTGGGCGTGGCGATGCCATTTCCCTTTCTCTTCAAGATGAAGTTCCGCTTCACTAATCGACAGCTTTTGCTCAACGCTGCCTTGGTGATTGCGGCTTGCAATTTCCTTATCATCTGGACGGATTCTGTTCCCGTGATGTGCATTCTCGCCTATATCGCAGGTTTCTTCAAACTCTGCGGATGTTTCGAGTGTATGAGTACCATCCAGTTGTGGATGACTCCGAAGCGAGATTTCACTATTTTCTTCCCATTGCTCTATTGCTTCGTGTTGGGAAATATGTTTTTGTCTCCTTGGGTCACCGAACACCTGATCTATATCTGTCAAGATTGGCGCATCATCAACTGGGTGATGACTGGGGCGTTGCTCACGGTAGCACTTATCGTATATGCCACCACTCACGACTTCCGTTTCATGAAACCTCTGCCGTTCATCAGCATCGATTACCTCGGCTGCCTGCTTTGGTCGGCCTGGATGTTGGAGTTCATCTTCTTCTTCAACTATGGCGAGCATTACAACTGGCTCGACTCGAAGGTAATGCAGAAGGACTTGCTGCTCTTCATTATCACAGGATACTTCTGTATCCAGCGAATGCTCCATATCCGTCACCCCTACATAGCCCCCGAGGCTTGGAAATATAAGCGGCTCGTCCCACTGCTCATCCTTTTCGCCTTCGTCGAGTTTATGGGCAGTACGCCCAAGGTGTTGCAGACGGCTTTCACTGGCGGCGTTTTGCATTTCGGAAGCATCACCACCAATGTGCTCAACTTTGTGGAATGGGTGGGGGCCATCGTTGGCTGTCTCTTCTGCCTTTTTGGGTGCAAGGTGCTTCATCAGAAATACACTCGCTTGCTCACCCTTGGTGTTGCAGCCATGGTGGCATATCCTGTGATGATGTATTTCCTCATCGACCCGGGTTTGCCACTGGAGGCGCTCTACCTTCCCACCTTCCTCCGCTCGTTTGGCAACGCGATATTCTTCTGTATGCTGACGATATACCTGGAGGAGCTGATGCCTTTCCAGCATTTCTTCATGGGACTGACGATGGCGGGTATCATCCGCAACGGTCCTGTCTCTACGATGTGTTCGGGGCTCTACAGTTTTGGCCTTCGCCATCAGATGGCTGACAATATGGCTCGTGGACTGCCCTACGATGCCAGCAATCTCTTGATGATTAGCATCCGCCAACTCTACGGTATTACTTGCATCATCGGTATCGCCGTGCTCCTCATTTTCCTGCTCTGGGACATCCAGCCGGTACGCAGCACCTTAAAGAAGATGCCGGCATGGAACTTTGTGGGGAAGATGATAAAGAAAAATACTCTCTCGAAGAACAGTAGTTTCAGTCGAAAAGAAATCTGAAACTAAAGTTTCAAATGGTTGCTTGCTTTGAAACTTTAGTTTCACTTAATGGAAACTTTAGTTTCATCGGCCGAAACTTTAGTTTCGAGCCATGGAAATGTGGTTTCGACCGCAGAGACTTTGGTTTCGACCGCAGAGGTTTTTGTTTCGCGGCAGGAAACAATGGCGTTTCACTTGAACTATCCAGATCGCGATGAAGGATAAAAAGAATTGGGGGTAAAAAAACGGCTCCCGTCCCCAAATAGAAGGGGCGGGAGCTGTTTGGAGTTATACACGTACGTGTTTTACTGATTCTTAATCCTGACGTTCGCGGCGAGGGCCACGGTCTCCACGATCCTGACGAGGACCACGGTCTCCACGTTCGGGTCTCGGACCGCGTTCGGGTCTTGGCGGACGTTCTTCGTAACCTTCCGGTTTCGGCAGCAGGACTTTGTGTGATAATTTGAATTTACCGGTCTTGGCGTCGATGTCTACCAACTTGACGCTGATAGTATCACCTTCTTTCAAGCCGGCCTGTTCAACTGTCTCCAGACGTTTCCAGTCGATTTCGGAAATGTGGAGCAAACCGTCTTTACCCGGCATGAATTCGACGAACGCACCGTAAGGCATGATAGAAGATATCTTGCCTTCGTAAACTTCGCCGATTTCGGGAACAGCCACGATACCTTTGATGGCACGGATAGCAGCATCGATTGTTGCTTTGTTTGTTCCGGAGATTTCGATTTTACCCACTCCGTCTTCCTCTTCAATAGAGATAATGGCGCCAGTTTTTTCTTGAATGCCTTGGATGATTTTACCACCCGGGCCGATTACCGCACCGATAAATTCTTTACCGATCGTCATTGTTTCGATTCTCGGAGCGTGAGGCTTCAGGTCCGGACGAACATCCGGCTGGGCTTCCATAATCTTGTCCAAGATATACATACGGCCTTCTTTTGCCTGTGCCAATGCATTTTCAAGGATTTCGTATGACAGGCCGTCTACTTTGATATCCATCTGAGTGGCAGTGATACCGTCTTTAGTACCTGTTACCTTGAAGTCCATATCTCCCAAGTGGTCTTCATCTCCTAAGATATCGGACAGGATAGCGTAGTTCTGGCCTTTGTTTTCGGAGATCAGACCCATTGCGATACCGGATACCGGCTTCTTCATCGGAACACCTGCGTCTCTCAACGCCAGCGTACCGGCGCATACGGTTGCCATTGAAGAAGAACCGTTAGATTCCAAAATATCGGAAATAACGCGTACCACGTAAGGATAGTCTGTCGGAATCATCCGTTTCAATGCACGGTGAGCCAGGTTTCCGTGGCCGATTTCGCGGCGTCCTACGCCACGGGAAGCTTTTGCTTCGCCTGTAGAGAACGGAGGGAAATTATAGTGTAACAAGAAACGTTCTTTTCCGTGATTCAGTACATCGTCGATCATTTTTTCATCCGCCTTTGTACCTAAAGTGACAGTCGAAAGCGACTGTGTCTCGCCACGTGTGAAGATTGCGGAACCATGAGGACCGGGCAGGCAGTCTGTCTCGATCCAAATCGGACGGATTTCGGTTGTCTTACGTCCATCCAGGCGCTTTCCTTCATCCAGGATGGCACGGCGCATCGCTTCTTTTTCTACATCGTGGTAATAGCGAGCGATCATTTCAACCTTTTCGTCGGTCAATTCCTCTTCGGAGAACTGGGCTTTGTATTCTTCTACAATTGCGTCGAATGCTTCGGCACGTTGATGCTTGTCGGTACCGGATGTCGCAACGGCATAAGCCTTTGCATAACATTTTTCGTGTACATCTTTACGCAGTTCATCGTCATTGACTTCGTGGCAGTATTCGCGTTTGACCAATTTGCCGCAAGCTTCGGACAGTTCAAGTTGTGCCTGGCACTGTACCTTGATTGCTTCGTGTGCGACCTTGATTGCTTCCAGCATTTCCGATTCTTGTACTTCGTCCATTTCGCCTTCCACCATCATGATGTTGTCAAGCGTTGCGCCCACCATAATATCAATATCTGCTTTTTCCAATTCAGAGAACGTGGGGTTAACAACATACTTGCCATCGATACGTGCGACACGACATTCGGAGATCGGTCCGTTGAAAGGAATATCCGATACGGCCAATGCGGCAGAAGCTGCCAGCCCTGCCAATGCATCCGGCATATCTTCACCGTCTGCGGAGAATAATATAACGTTTACATATACTTCAGCGTGATAATTGTCCGGGAAAAGAGGGCGAAGGGCACGGTCGACCAAACGAGAAGTCAGGATTTCGTAGTCGGAAGCTTTGCCTTCTCTTTTTGTAAAACCTCCCGGAAAACGGCCAAAAGCCGAGAATTTTTCTTTGTACTCTACTTGTAACGGCATGAAGTCAACACCCGGGTTTGCATCTTTTGCGGCACAAACAGTAGCCAGCAACACTGTGTTGCCCATACGTACGGTAACTGCACCGTCCGCCTGTTTTGCCAATTTCCCGGTTTCGATGGTGATGGTTCTTCCATCAGCCAATTCGATCGTCTTGTTAATTGGATTAAGCATAATCTTTTCTTATTTTTCTATCTGTAAAAATTGGTGCAAATGTAATGAAAGTTTAGCTGTAAACGTGTGAAAATGAAAATAAAAAACATGAGAAATACTCTTTTTTATAAAAATAGCGAGAAGATTTAGCGAATAATAGTGCCACAATTGTAAATTAATGTATATTTGCAGCGAATTAAAACAAGAAATAAAGATATGAAGAAACAAATATCCACACAGCTATTGACTGTTTTAGGACTGTGCATGTTCTTATTTTCTGCTTGTAACAACTCCTCTGATTTTACAGTGAAAGGAGTAGTGGCAGGCGCTGACGGTCAGCTTATGTATTTAGAAAATGTTGGAATCTCGAATGTGGTGACACTCGATTCCGTCAAGTTGGCTCCCGGCGGGAAGTTCAAGTTTACGGAAAAGCGTCCGGAATATCCTGACTTTTATCGTCTGCGTCTGAATAACCAGTTGATCAATTTCGCAATCGATTCGACCGAGACTGTCTCTTTTGTCGCTGATGCCGGTACTTTCGCAACCTCCTATTCTGTGGAAGGGTCTGAGAGTTCAACAGCCATAAAAGCGATCACTCTGGCTCAACTGGATGCAAATCAGGCTATCAGCCGCCTTAGAAAGGAATATGAAGATAAGATGATTTCGGATACGACCTACCGTACAAAGGTTTTGGCTGCTGCCGATGCTTATAAAGAAGTTGCTCGAAAATATATTTATTCGGCACCGATGTCTACGGCTGCCTATTTCGCCTTGTTCCAACAGATCGATGGTTTGTTGTTCTTCGATTTGTATGACAGGAATGATGTCAAGGCCTACGGGGCGGTTGCAACCAGCTACGATCATACATATCCGGAAAGCCCGCGTTCGAAACATCTGTACAATCTGACACTGCAATCCATGAAGGTCTTGCGTGCTCAACGTCCTGCCGACTACAGCAATGTGGAAACAAAGGAAATATCATTCCTTGATATCGAACTGCCGGATGTCCGGGGCGAAGTGGTAAAACTGTCTACGGTTGCACCCGGCAAGGTCGTTTTGATAAACTTTACGGCTTATCAAACGGAATGGTCGCCTGCCTTGAATATGGCACTGGGTGAATTGTACACGAAGTATCATGATCAAGGACTTGAAATTTATCAGGTGTCGTTGGATAGCGATTTCCATTTCTGGAGAAACGGAGCCTCCAATTTGCCTTGGATTACTGTCCGCGACCCGCAGTCTGTTTATTCGCAGGTGGCAGGTCTGTATAATGTAAAACAATTACCAACCCTTTTCATTCTTGACCGCAAAGGAAACTTGGTTAAGCGTGTCGAAGACGTGAAAAAATTGGAGACGGATGTGAAATCAGTACTTTGAATTATGATTTCATCAACGTATAAATCATAATTCATAAATCATAACATGTTGTAAAGCACTTCGAAAGGATTTGCGTTCTTAAAAAGATCGTTTATCTTTGCAAAGTCTAAAAATACAGAGAAAGAGGAGTTCCGGCCAAGCAGTTGGTCGGGATTCTTTTTTTATTGTGCAGTAATCAATAATAATAATTTAAATAAAAAGGAGGATTTAGTATGGCAGTGAGCTATATGACGAAAGATGGTTATGATAAGATTTTAGCTGAAATTAATTATCTGGAAACCGTGAAACGTCCGGAGATATCAGCCCAGATTGCAGAGGCTCGTGACAAAGGTGATTTGTCTGAAAATGCTGAGTATGACGCAGCAAAAGAAGCGCAAGGCATTATGGAAGCAAAACTTGCCCAGCTGAAGGGTTTGATCTCCAATGCCCGCCTGATAGATGAAACTCGTGTTCAAACAAACGAAGTCCAGATATTGAACAAAGTGAAAATCAAGAACACCAAGAATAATGCAGTGATGACATATACTTTGGTTTCCGATTCGGAGGCAAACCTGAAAGAAGGCAAGATTGCGGTCAGCACGCCGATTGCGCAAGGACTGATGGGAAAAAAGGTCGGCGACATAGTGGAAATCAAAGTTCCATCCGGAGTGATGAGCTTTGAAATCATGGATATATCGATTTAATAATATAACATTATGGCATCTATATTCAGTAGAATTGTGGCAGGTGAGATCCCTTGCCACAAAGTAGCGGAAGATGAAGAATTCTTCGCTTTTCTGGACATCAACCCGGTAGCTGCCGGGCATACGCTGGTGATCCCTAAAAAAGAGATCGACTATATTTTTGACATAGAGGATCCGATGCTCGGACGTATGATGGCATTCGCTAAACGAGTGGCTCGTGCGCAGGAAGCCGTTATACCTTGTAAAAGGGTCGGTTTGGCTGTTATGGGACTGGAAGTCCCTCATGCGCATATTCATTTAATTCCGATCCAGAAGGAGTCGGATATGTATTTTGGCGGAAAGAAAATGGAGGTTACTCAAGACGTGCTCGCAGACACTGCTGCACGGATAAGAAATGCCTTTAAATAAATAAGGTAAAGTCTTTTTATACTAAAAACTTTTCTTATATTTGTGACCGCTTCTTCCTCTTTATGACACAATATTACGAGGGGAAAAGCGATCTTTTGTAAAGATTCATTAGTGGTTTTTACTCATAAATTTGTTAACCTTAGAAGAAAGGCCCCCCTTGTGAAAGGACGGCCTTTTTTTTAACACACAATCATCGTAATACGCAATTTTATCTTGGATTCTTAATCAGCTTTGGTTATGGAACCGCTCCCGGCAATCTTCTTCCCTTTTATGTTCGGATTTCCTTTGTATCGGATAGTCCCGCTTCCTGCTATTTTGGCGGATATCTCCTTGTTGGCGGTAATCTCGATATTGGTGCTGCCGGCTGCCTTGCAATTGAGTACTTCTGTCTTCAGGTCGAACGTCTTGAACTTGCTGCTACCGGCACTTTTTATGTTCATCTTTTCTGTTTTCCCACTTAGATAGACGGTACCGCTACCTGCAATTTCGCAATCCAAACGGTCGAAGGCAATGGAATCAGCTTTTATGTTCCCTCCTCCTGCAAATTTAATTTCCAGTTTCTCGCCACTGAGGCCTTTTCCGAAGTCGCAGTTGCCTCTTCCGGCCATTTTGAACTCTTTCAGTGTGGTCGAGTTGGTTGTCACAATAAAGCAGGTGGGTTTGATCCCGGTATACTTGTTTTTGGGGCGGATGACCAATTCCTTACTATCTGAACTGATTTTCAGAAGGTCATGGATGTTCTGGTCGGTTTCGATTTTCAAATAGGGAGCATCGTCCGATTGTGTATACTTGAGGTCGATGTTTTCTCCCTCGATTTGTATCTCGTCGTAATCCTCTATCTGGATTTCCTTGCTTACGACATTGCCGTCGCCGGAGATCTTGTTTATATGGCAGGAACAGAAAAGTCCTGCCATAAGTGTGGATATCAGAATAAGCGAATATGACTGTTTCATGATCATACTGTTTGTTGGTTTATATATTGAAGAAATTATACCAAGGCAATGTGCTCCATCCGTTTATTCCGGTTTGATAGAAATAGACGATGCTCAGCACCACGGATACCAGCCATAAAATCAGCAGTGTCCATTTTGCCGTGTTGGGCAATGGTTTTGCTTTGAATAACTGCATGCAGATGGCATATACCAGCGCGAAGATAGGAATGCCGATCAGCAGAATGAAGCCGATACAACCCATGATTGCCAATGGAATAGGTGCTCCCGCTATCAGGTTGGCTCCGAATGGCGACAATTGATACAGGAAGCCAGTGCCTCCGGCAATAAGGGCAAAGGTGACGACTATCAATATGAAGGCGACAAGTAGCAGTGGCGGCAGCAGGATGATCCCGATCAGTATGGCCAGGAATTTGAGGATGAAACCTACCACACCGACAAACAAGTCTGCCAGCTTTTGCAGAAAACTTCTCGGCTTGTCGGAACTCATATAATTGTTTACGTTGTTGCTGACCTTCTCGAAGCCGTCCGTAACCGTTTTACCTATGTTTTCGAGGGTGACACTTTGCCCGCGCATCATCAGTTTGTCGGCTGCAGTCCGTGCCAACGGCATTACCAGCCATAATATAAGGTATAGGATAATGATCGGTGCATAAGGAACGAATAGCAGGATGATCATGGCGAGGCGTACCGCCGTCACGTCCCATCCCATATAAGCGGCTATACCGCCGGCAACTCCTCCCAACACCCGGTTGTCCGGATCGCGCATCAGTTTTTTTGAACCTCTGGGTATTTCTTCTTCCTGGAAGGCGTATGTCTTGGCTTCTTCCTTATATTCTTTTTCTTCTTCACCTTCGAACAGTTCTTCCGGCTTGCCCATGCGTCTGATCACTTCTTCTACATGTTCGATCGTGATCACTTCATGCCCCAACCGAACCCGCTCGTTGAGCAGTTCGGATATGCGCATTTCAAAATCGTTCATAATCTCTTCCGAACCCTCTTCTTTGCGGAAGTGGATGCGAAGGTTTGCCAGATATTTATCGAGCAGTTGATATGCATCTTCGTCAATGTGGAAAACTGTTCCTCCCAAATTAACTGTCAGTGTCTTCTTCATTGTTTTCTGATTTTAATTGTTTCTGATGTGGTTTATTGTATCGTTCAGCTCCTGCCAGGATGTTTCCAGTTCCCCCAGAAATTCTTCTCCTTTCGGTGTGAGCTGGTAATACTTGCGGGGCGGGCCTTGAGTAGATTCTATCCACTGGTAACTTAGCAATTCGCTGTTCTTTAATCTTGTCAACAGAGGATATAGAGTACCTTCCACTACAATCAATTTAGCTTCCTGTAACTTCTGGATAATGTCAGAGGTATACGCCGGCTCTTTTTTGAGGAGCAATAGAATACAATATTCCAATGTTCCCTTTCTCATTTGTGATTTTACGTTCTCTGCATTCATTTTATATTGTTTTACGCTACAAATATATGCATTGCCTATGTACTATGCAATACATGCTACTGTATTTATCCTAATTTAACATTGATATTGCACAAATCCGGTGTTTTTGTGTAAAAAAGAGACTGATCTCATGACAAATAGAATAGAAAACTGTACTTTTGTAGTATCAATTCAAAACAAAGAATTATGATTTACTACCATTATGCTGAGTTGGTTCATCGACAGGCAGAAAAATATGGTTCCCGTACGGCATTGAAACATCGTGATAATGCAACTGGGAAATGGTTAAAAATATCTTGGAAGGAATTTTCTGAAGAAGTGATGCTTACGGCTAAGGCTATGGCTGAATTCGGGATAGAAGTACAGGAAAATATCGGGGTTTATTCGCAGAATATGCCACAATGTTTTTATACGGATTTCGGGGCCTATGCGAACCGTGTGGTCTCTATTCCGATGTATGCGACGAATTCTCCGGGGCAGATCGAGTATATAATTAATGATGCCCATATACATACTTTGTTTGTCGGCGAGCAGTTACAGTATAATAATGCATTCAAGGTACAGAAAGATTCCCAATATCTGAAGCGCCTGGTTGTGTTTGATCCGGCAGTCAAGCTGAACCCCGAAGACAAGACTTCGATTTATTTTGACGATTTCCTTCGGTTGGGCGATAATGCACATGCCGAGACAACAGTAAAGATCCGTATGAATGAAGCGGTACCGGAAGATCTGGCTACCATCATATATACTTCCGGGACGACCGGCGAATCGAAAGGAGTCATGCTTCATCATTCTAATTATCTGGAAGCCATGCGTATCCATGATATCCGCCTTCCGATGGTGACGGATAAGGATCTTTCCATGTGTTTCCTGCCGCTGACTCATATTTTTGAAAAAGCGTGGTCTTATTATTGCCTGCATAAGGGAGTGACGATTGCGATCAACCAAGATCCTAAAATGATTCAGAAGACATTGCCGGAGGTACATCCGACATTGATGTGCAACGTCCCCCGTTTTTGGGAGAAAGTATATGCCGGTGTACATGACAAGATAAACTCGTCGTCTCCCGCCATGAAGAAAATCTTTTTGAATGCTATCGAGACCGGCCGTAAGTATAACCTGGAATATAAGAATAAGGGGATTTCGGCTCCTATCGGATTGAAGTTGAAGTTCGAAATGTACGATAAGACCGTCTTCAATTTGTTGAAGCGGGTATTAGGAATCGAACGTGGGCGCTTCTTCCCGGTAGCCGGTGCGCCGCTTTCGGATACGGTCAATGAATTTCTGCAGTCTGTCAATATCCCTATAGTATATGGTTACGGGTTGAGCGAGACGACGGCGACTGTCTGCTTCTATCCTGAAATCGGATTCCAGTTCGGTTCGATCGGAGAGGTCATGCCGGATGTACAGGTTCGGATCGATCCGGAAAACAACGAAATCCTGGTAAAAGGCAAGACCGTGATGTCCGGTTACTATAATAAACCGGCCGAGAATGAGAAAGCGTTTACGGAAGACGGTTATTTCCGTACGGGAGATGCCGGCCGAATGGAAGGAAACACGTTGTTCTTTACCGAACGTATCAAAGACTTGTATAAAACGTCGAATGGCAAGTACATCGCTCCGCAAGCGATTGAAATGGTTATGAGCAGTGATCAATATATCGAACAGGTCGCTGTCATTGGTGACCAGCGTAAGTTTGTCAGTGCGTTGATCGTTCCTGCTTATCCGCTACTGGAAAAATATGCCGAAGAAAAAGGGCTGGCCGTCGGTAGCCGGGAAGAGCTTGTCCGGAATAAGGAAATTCTTCGCCTGCTCGAGACACATATAGAGGAGAATCAGAAGAACCTGGCTTCTTATGAGAAAATCAAGCGTTTCACTTTGTTGCCTGAACCTTTTGCGATGGGCTGCGAACTGACGGATACGCTCAAGCTCCGCCGTTCAGTCATTTTGAAGAAATACGCGGATTTAATCGAAAAGATGTATGAAGAAGCATCGAATCCTTCTTGATCGTTCTTGAAAAACGTACCGAAACGACAAAAGTCCGGCGGGAATAAGCTCCCCGTCGGGCTTTTGTTGTTTCGATAGAAAAAATGAGTCTTGTGTTTAAGTTTTCTTTCGGTAATTGCCTATTTTACATTAATTTAGAAGTTCGCTCGGCGAGGTTTACGTGGAAAAAGAAGGGCGGGCTTTGATTTTTATCATTTAATAGGTATACAAATTGAAATTTATATTTAAATTTGCAGGCCGTTTAGATCGAATCATGATACAAAAAAACATGGTAAAGTCAAAACAAACACAAATAAATATTAATTGTATGAAGTTTCAGAAATGGACATTGGGTGATAGCTAGCATCTCTTAATGCTACTATTGGCTATTTAATTAAACGTGACAATAAAAACAAAAAACAAATTTCTATAGTTAAACCCAAAAATCGTTTTTTCATGAGAAAGTCAATCATTTTATTTTTGACATTCTTTCTGTGCGTAGCAGCTTACGCCCAGAATCTGACGGTTAGTGGAACTGTAACCGATAAGGATACAAAAGAACCACTGATCGGTGTAAATGTGCTGTTGAAAGGTACGACAATTGGTACTGTGACAGACTTCGATGGTAAGTATACCTTGGAAGTTGATGACAGCAAAGGTACTTTGCAGTTCTCCTACATTAGTATGAAAACTGTTGATGAGCCGATTAACGGCCGTTCTACTATTGATGTTGCGATGGCTTCTGATTCTGAAGCATTGGAAGAGGTTGTTGTTACAGCAATGGGTATCAAGCGTGAGTCTAAGACTTTGACCTATTCTGCACAAACAGTAGGTGGCAAGGACTTGAACGAAATCAAAAACGTTAACATGATCAACTCATTGCAGGGTAAGAGCGCAGGTTTGCAGATTACTCCTAACTCTACGGGTGCTGGTGGCGCTTCTAAGATTTTGTTCCGTGGTAACAAATCTATCAGTGGTAGCAACCAACCGTTGGTCGTAGTTGATGGTGTTCCGATGATGATGAACGTTTCAGATTCTTAAGTATCCATGAACTATGGCGGCCAGCGCGATGGTGGCGACGCTATGTCAACTATCAACCCGGACGATATTGCCCAGATCACATTGTTGAAAGGCGCTTCTGCTGCCGCTCTTTATGGTGCAGTCGCTGCCAATGGTGCTATCATGATCACAACAAAATCAGCTCAGTCTGGTAAGGTTGCAATCAATGTATCAAGCAATACGACAGTTGAGAATGCAACGTCATTGCCGAAGTTCCAGAACAGCTATGGCATGAGTGATGCAGGTACATTCAGCTGGGGCGACAAATTGTCTTCTTCTGCTCCTAACTATGCGAAGGATTTCTTCCGCACAGGTTATACGACTAACAACTCTATCTCTTTGGCGGGAGGTAACGAAAATATCACTTCTTATTTCTCATACGCCAATGTTTCTTCAAATGGCGTTGTTCCTGAAAATACATATATGAGCCACAACTTATTGGCTAAGGTCGGTTTCAACTTGTGGACAAAACTTCATGTTGACGTAAGTGCACGTTACAACACACAGCACATTGAGAACCAGCCGGCTTCCGGTTATCTGCATAACCCCTTGACCGGTGCATATTTGTTCCCGAGAGGTGAGGACTGGGATTATTACAAGAACAACTATGAAGTATTGGACCCGGCTCAGAATATTAATGTTCACAACTGGACAAACACTCTTCAGGAACAGTATTCTAACCCCTATTGGACATTGAACCGGCAGAAACCGATCTCAGATCGTAACCGTTATGAATTAGGTGGTACTGTTAAGTATGATATTATGGAAGGTTTGTCTGCTACTGGTCGTATCCGTTACGAACGTGGTGATGAACATTGGACACAAAACGACTATGCTTCAAGTACTGCCGGTCGTGATAAATTGGGTACATGGCATGATGACCGTGTGTTCAGCGAACAGACTTATGCAGACGCGATGCTGCAATACAACAAATCTTGGGATGATACTTATACTTTGTCTGTAACAGCTGGTGGTAGCTATACCAAGACTAAGGCCTCAAGCACAAGTCTGATCGGTTATGGTGACACTCAGTTCGCTATCAATGATGGTGTGATTACTTCTGGTGCATATTATCCTAATATGTTCATGCCGAGCAACTACTATCGTTTGTCTACCGGCGTTTCATTGAAGGAAAAGCGTTTGAACTCTGTATTTGCTACCGCTCAATTCGGTTATAAGGACGGTTTGTTTGTAGACGTTAGCGCTCGTAACGACTGGTCTTCTGCTTTGGCTTATACAGAAGGTGTTTCATTCTTCTATCCGTCTGTAGGAGCAAGTGCATTGTTGAACAAATTTGTCGACTTCGGTAAGAATGTTGACTTGTTCAAACTCCGTGCTTCTTATTCTATTGTAGGTAATGACGTTCCAATCTATGCTTCAAACGTGCGTTATACAATTGGCGACCAAGGTTCTTTGGTTCCTCCGACTGAAGCTCCGTTCCGTACATTGAAACCTGAGAAGACGAATTCTTTGGAAGTCGGTTTTGATGGTACATTCTTGCAGAACCGTTTAGATGTAAACCTGACTTATTACAAGACTAACACCAAGAACCAGTACTTCAAAGTAACAGCTCCGTATGAATCAGGTTTGAAACAGCGCTATGTAAATGCCGGTAACATTGAAAACCAGGGCTTTGAAATGAGTTTGGGATGGCATCAGCAGTTTACAGACAACTTTAGCTGGAGCACAAACTACAACTTCTCTTACAATAATAATAAAGTGATCGAGCTAGTTGAAGGTTTGTCTGATGGTTTGACATTGCAGAGCTATTGCACAGGTGCTTCTGTCATTTTGAAAGAAGGTGGACACTTCGGTGACTTGTATGTCCGTGATTTGGCTCGCGATGAAAATGGTAAACCTATCAAGAATGAAAAAGGTGGTCCGGTTCTGGCTGGTTCAGATGTTAAGGATTTGATCTATGTAGGCGACATGAACGCTAAAGTAAATATGGGTTGGACAAATACTTTCCATTACAAAGATTTCACTTTGTCTTTCTTGATCGATGCTAAGATTGGCGGTAAGGTAATGTCTATGACGGAAGCAACATTGGACGGTTGGGGCGTTTCTGAACGTTCCGGAGCTGCTCGCGATGCCGGCGCTGTCGTATTTGAAGGTGTGTCATTCGATCCTAAAGAATTCTATACAACTGTAGGGGGTACAAGCTACAACTCCAATATGGCTACTTCTCTGTACGTTTATGATGCGACAAACGTTCGTTTACGTGAATTGTCATTCGGTTATACTTTCCGTAACTTGTTCGGAATAGGTAAAAACCTGAGTGCTTCTTTGATTGGCCGTAACTTGTTCTTCTTCTATAAGGATGCTCCAATGGATCCGGACGTATCTGCAAGTACAGGTAATGGTTGGCAGGGAGTTGATATGTTCGCGATGCCGGCATCTCGTAGTTTTGGTTTGAACTTAAAGCTTAACTTCTAATTATATAGATAATTATTCGTATGAAACTAAATAAATTTTTGAAATATACAGCTATTTCAGCATTGGCATTGACAGGCTTGATGAGTGTCAATAGCTGTACAGACGATTTTGAAAAGTTGAACACAAACCCTTATGAGGTGGATCCGACTTCTTTGCCGTTTGCCGCTCAGTTTAAGGAACCGTTCTCTTATGTTTATGCTCCGCAACAGAATATGTTCCAGTTCTGGACCAACTTGAGCATTGACTTGTTTGGTGGTTATTTCATGACTCCTCATAACTTCGGCGGTTCAGGAAACGTTCAGTACAATTTGAACCGTGGCTTCTGTGGTGGTATGTATGAGAATGTTTACTCTCATATTTTCAATAATACGCGCACATTGATTAAGTCTTGTGATGAAAAAGGTTTCAAGGACTATGCCGGAATGATGCGTGTTGTTCAGGCGTATGCTATTTCTATGTTGACAGATGCCTACGGTCCGGTTGCATATTCTACCGTTATTGACGACCCGACAAATGGCGTTTCGTATGCTTACGATACTCAGGAGCAGATTTATACCTCTTTGTTTACTTTGCTTGATGAAGCAATCGCCGGTTTTAAGAGCAGTACTTCCGACAAGGCGGCTATGGCATCATTTGACTACTGGTGTGGCGGCGACATGGATATGTGGATCAAGGTGGCTAACCAGTTCAAATTGCGTTTCGCAATGCGTATAGTGAAGGCCAACCCTACATTGGCTAAACAAAAAGCAGAAGAGGCTGTTGCCGGTGGTGTCTTGACCTCTTCGGACAAGGATGTTTTGATCAACCAGGGTTTGACAAACGAAATGTACCGTATGTATTACTCTTGGCAGGATTGTGGCACTAATGCCAACTTGATCACGATAATGGAAGGTATGCAAGACCCTCGTTTACCTCTTTATATGACAATGAACCAGGGTGACATTAAATGTGAAGATGGTTCTACTATCGCAGCCGGAACCCGTTACTTAGGTATCCGCCCCGGACATGATATCGTGTCTAAGCCAAATGAATATGTAAACTATTCTTACATCGTTTTGGACTATACAACACCTCTGCCTGTCATGTTTGCGGCCGAGTCTTACTTCTTACGTGCAGAAGGTGCTTTGCGTGGCTGGAACATGGGTGGCGCAGCCAAGGACTTCTATGAAGAGGGTATCCGTACATCCATCAAACATCAGTTGGCTTACAAAGGATCATTTGCTGGTATCTCTTCTATCTCTGATGCAGACATCGAAGCTTATGTCAACAACACGGCGACTCAGGAAGACCTGGTTGACCCGGTTAATAGCAAGTTCAACTATAAAGCGATGAACAATGTTGGCACTAAGTGGAATGAAAGTGGTTCCAATGAAGAGAAATTGCAGCAGATTATTATCCAGAAGTGGATTGCTAACTTCCCGTTGTCTACTGAAGCTTGGGCTGAATACCGTCGTACGGGTTATCCTAAGTTGTTCCCGAACTATATAAACAACAGTGATGGGACAATTGATACTAACGAGCAGATCCGTCGTTTGATCTATTCTAACAACGAAGTTAATACTAACAATGCAGAATTGCAGAATGGCATTCAGTTGTTGAATCAAGAGAACACGAGCGATAAGTTTACGGGCGATATCGGTGGTACTCGTGTTTGGTGGGATCAAGCTAAAAAAGGAAATTTCTAATCGGTTTAATCTTATAAGTAAAGGGGCTGCCCGCAAAGGGCAGCCTTTTTTTGTTTGTGTGGCATAAAGAGAAGGATGGACTTGACTTTTCTTATCACACTGGCATATAAATGGAGATTTATATCTAAATTTGCCGGACAAATTAAAAAAAACAAGAATTTTATGATCACATCAGACCAACTACACAATGTGTTGGAGCGCGAGCAAGCGCTGAGGGGGTATCTTTGACATAGATGGCAAGACCATCCAGTTAGAAGAAGAAGAGTTGCGCACTCATGATCCCAGTTTCTGGGAAGATGCCAAACGGGCTGAAGTCCAGATGAAAAAAGTAAAAGAACTTAAAAAGTGGATCGAACTTTACAACGAGGTTCATGCTGCAGCGGAAGAATTGCAGTTGGCTTATGATTATGTAAAAGAAGGGATCGTCAGTGAAGAAGAAGTTGATGAGGTCTATGGCAAAACAATCCAGTTGGTGGAAAGTTTGGAATTTCGCAACATGTTGCGCCAGGAAGCCGACCAGATGAGTTGTGTGCTGAAGATCAACTCCGGAGCCGGCGGTACGGAAAGCCAGGACTGGGCTTCCATGTTGCTCCGTATGTACACGCGCTGGGCGGAGGCGAACGGATATAAGATTTCCGTAGCCAACTACCAGGAAGGGGATGAGGCAGGCATTAAAACGGCTACTCTCAATATCGAAGGCGATTATGCCTACGGATATTTGAAGGGTGAAAACGGCGTGCATCGTTTGGTTCGTGTCTCTCCTTATAACGCGCAAGGCAAGCGGATGACTTCATTTGCTTCTGTCTTTGTCACTCCGCTAGTCGACGATACGATCGAAGTGAAGATCGATCAGGCTGCCATCTCTTGGGATACGTTCCGTTCGGGAGGTGCCGGTGGGCAGAACGTGAACAAGGTGGAATCCGGTGTACGTCTGCGCTACCAGTTTAAAGATCCTTACACGGGCGAAGAAGAGGAAATCCTGATCGAAAATACGGAAACCCGCGACCAGCCCAAGAACCGCGAGAACGCGATGCGCCAGTTGCGCTCAATCTTGTACGATAAGGAATTGCAACATCGTATGGAAGAGCAGGCAAAGGTGGAAGCCGGGAAGAAGAAGATCGAATGGGGTTCCCAGATCCGCAGCTACGTCTTTGACGACCGCCGTGTGAAAGACCATCGTACCAATTACCAAACATCCGATGTCAACGGTGTGATGGATGGTAAAATCGATGATTTCATCAAGGCTTACCTGATGGAATTCGGAGCAGAGGAATCTGCAGAAAAATAAGATTTCCCATACGAACACTTGCATATCTCGATTATAAATCGTAATATTGCATCCGATTTCAGAGCCTCGCTCTGAACAGGTCCTATAGCTCAGTTGGTTAGAGCACCTGACTCATAATCAGGGAGTCCTTGGTTCAAGCCCAAGTGGGACCACTTTTATAAATCGCTTAAGCTCTGCAAATAAGATGCTTAAGCGATTTTTATTTTTAGTAAAATTTGAATGTCCGGCCTCATCCCCTTGAGAAGATCACTACTGTCTTAAATGTCCCCATGCAGCAGTTTTCCAAAGTATGCAACCCAAAGAGCAAGTTGCGCATGCCATAAAGACAATGCCTGTCGTAACCATCGTGTCGCCCAGTCCGACTAAAGGTGAGACTAATCCTCCGAACCCGAATCCGATCGCTCCTAATAAGGCAGAAGCCGTGCCGGCGTGTTCGCGTTCGCACTCCATTGCCAGGGCGGTTGTCGAGGTGAAAGAAAAGCCCATCATGAAAAGCAGGGTGATCAGCAATCCTTCGTATATCCAGAAATTGCAATTCAGATTCATGGCTATACATATGATAATGGAGAGTATAAGCATGCCTATACTGCTGGTGAGCGTGCTGTTTTCCGGCTGACGGAATTTAACGGACAGGCCGGCTGCTAACCCGATCGCAACAGCGTTGGCCGCAAAACAGATACTGAATCCGAAAGCGGAAAAGCCGTAATGTCCCTGCACAATGAAAGGAGAAGAGGCTATGTAGGCGAACAATACGCCTTGTGCGAATCCGAATTGAAGGACATACGCCACATAACGGCGGTTTCGCAGTACCCGGCCGAAACTGGCAAATACATTACGCCACTTGGTTGCCCTGCGTTGTTCTTTCGGCAGCGATTCGCGGAACAGCCTGCATCCCAATAACAGGATGGTTCCTAATGCCAGTAACACCCAGAAGATCCCTTTCCAACCGATCCCTTCCGTCAAGCTCCCACCGATGATCGGGGCAGCTACGGGTGCGACTCCGTTGATTGCCCCGATTATCGCAAGTGTCTTTGCCAATTCCTTTCCGGTAAACATATCTGTCGCGACGGAACGGGAAATTACGATACCGCCGGCACCCGCAATCCCTTGTAACAGGCGCATTATTACAAATATCTCGATCGTGGGAGCAAAGATGCAACCTATCGTGGAAATGATAAAAAGAGACATGGCCGCCAGCAATGGCGAGCGACGCCCGTACTTGTCACTTAGCGGGCCGAAAAATATCTGTCCTGCCGCCAACCCGATCATACTGGCTGTCAATCCCAATTGTACCAATGAAGGGGTTGTCCTGAAATATGCCCCCATCGAAGGAAGGCTGGGAAGATACATGTCCGTGACAAACGGCCCGAATGCCGTCAACATCCCTAACAGGATGAGGAGAAAAAGCTTGGAGTTTTTGTTCTTACTTTGTATGTTAATCATCTTTTTTCTTTTTGTTTGATAAAACATGCAAAGGTACGTCCAAAACAGCCAAGTGTGGTTGTCTAAAATATCCGTTTTTTTGGTTGTTATCGGTCGTTCTCAGTATCGGATCTCCACATCTTCACCTTCCCCTTTGTCACAGAATGCGGAAACTGGAAAATTGTTTTCATTATACTTGTATGTATATGTAGCGGAAGAACGCTCCTCCTTGCTGTTTTCGGATGTGATCTTCGTAATATTATGACGGTGGTTCAAGAACTGGACATCCTTAAAGTCGGAGGAGTAGGCATGGTTATAGTACCACCAGCCTAAGAAATACAGAGGAAGTTCTAAATGGCTGATACTGCCGGATGCATTGTCGTATTCATACGTGTTTTTTACCAGCAGGTTGGATTCTTTGTCGTACACTTCCTGTTTGAGTAGTTGCCGGGTGGCCGGATCGAAAGTCAGGAGGGCATACCCGCCGCCTTCCTCAATCTGTTTTTCCCCGTTGGGCCCCTGTTGGAAAACACCGGTGAAGGTTACTTTGACGGGCAAACCGTTAGCATCGAGTACCACCTCTTCTCGGAAGTTTATGTCTGTCGACGGCTCACCGCCGTGACTGACTTCATAAGTCTTGTCTCCTGTTTTGCTGAAATGCACCCAGCCATGTCCGTCGGCCACATCTTTAGGGGGTGTGTAGGATATGCCGGAAAATACTCCGTCCTCATAATTGAAACGAGTCGCGTGTCCGTCCGGATATTGGATTCCGGCAAACAGATTGCCGGAGTAGACGAATGAAGCGAAAACCTGCCCGTTTGAAAGAAGAGCGCTGGGCCGCCCGTCTATGCCTGTCTGTTTGATGTCGTCATTGTCACTGCAGGAAGACAGGCATAATCCCGCCATCAACAAGATGGCGGACGAAATAGTCAAAAATAACTTGTTCATACTGATATCTGGTGTTTGTTTCTAATATAATGATGAATGGAAAGGAAAAAGGGTTGCATCGTCCAGTCTGTTTTCTTTTCGGATATTTATAATTGATTAAAAAATATTCCTAATCATATACCCTTCTTCTTCTTTTTTGCACCTTATATTAAATGAAGGGTTATACTCGATGTTTTTATTGGAATAAATGGATCAAATAGATAATTATATACAATCGTTTCTGAATGGCTCTTTGGATGCTGAAGGTCATATTCTTTTACGGCAGTGGATTAATGAAAAGCCGGAAAACAGAGACTATTTCCGAACCACAGTCGTTGTATGGAAAGCGACTGGGGTTATTTCGAATGCGGAAGAATTTGATGTGATTGCTGCTATTAATCGATTTAATAAAGAGACAAAACCTATAAATCGAATCGATTTTTATCATCGAGCATTGAAGTTTTCGGTAGCAATTATTATCCTTTTATTCTGTGGAATATCTTCTTTATTCTTTTTGTCACAGTCTGGAAGAACGGTTTCTGAAGCAGCGGAAGAATACAGAAAATATGTGATCGAGGTTCCGGACGGCGCTAAATCAAAAATTACATTTCCGGATGGTTCTGTTGTCTGGTTGAATGCCGGAAGTAAGGTCAAGTATGATTCGAACTTTGCCAAGACATCGAGAAACGTGGAGTTGACAGGTGAAGGCTATTTTGAAGTGAGCAAGAATAAGGATTTGCCATTTGTGGTGAATACTGAAAAATTGTCAGTGAAAGTTCTCGGTACTAAATTCGATCTGAAATCCTATGAAGAAGACTCAGAGGTGAAAGTTGTCCTCAAAGAGGGTATGGTGAAGGTCGGTGATTTTCTGACCGATGCCATTCCAGTCGAGTTGAAACCCAATCAGCGGTTTACTTTCAGGAAAACAGACCTCAGTATGCAGGTAGATTCGATGGATGCCAGCCATATAGATAACTGGCGCAACGGAGTAATGACTTTTGACAAGGTCCCCTTGGAAGAAATAGCCAAAGAATTGAAGCGTCTCTATAATATACCGATCCGGATAGAAAGCAATAAGCTGAAACAAATAGTATACTATTCTGATTTTCAAAAGAATGTATCGATAGAGAAGGTCCTGGAGATATTGTCATCCGGTAATAAATTCCGGTATGAGGTGAAACCAGAAGAAATTCGAATTTTCAATTAATATAAGTCAAACTAAAAAAATAATGTGAATGGGAAAAAAGGAATTGTAACTGTTGGGCGGAAAAATCATAAGCCTAAAAAGAATGAAGTAATTAAAAGTTAAATCTTAAAAATAAGTGAAGTATGAAAAAAACATTTAGAAAATCTGTTCAGGACTTACTGTCTGCAAGAGCAGGGCGTTTGGCAAACTTGGCTGGTGTATTTCTGGTTGCTGGAACGCTTTCGCTTGGTGCAAGTACGTATGCAACTGAACATATGCTTTCCTTAAATCTTAAAAATGCTACGATTCGTGAGGTTATTGAATCTATTAAAAGCCAAAGCGAATTTTCATTCAGTCTGGACGTGAAAGACTTGAATTTGGATGAAAGAGTCTCTGTATCCCTGGATAATAAGACAATTAATGAAGTCTTGGCAGTATTGTTTAACGGACGTAATGTTCGGTATGAGATCAATGATCGTCATGTCGTGATTACTCGTGCCGGACAAGTAGGGCCGAATACTGTGATGCAGCAGACCAAACAGGTTACAGGCCGTGTGTTAGATGCCAATAATGAACCTGTTATCGGTGCGAATGTGGTAGTTGAAGGGACGACAATCGGTACGGTGACGGATGTGGATGGTAATTTTGTATTGGATGTACCTAATGGGGCAACATTGAAGATCTCTTATATAGGTTATATCGAACAAAGTATCCCTGTGGGGAATAAATCTGTTATATCTGTTATCCTGAAAGAAGATTCACAGGCGTTGGATGAAGTGGTGGTAGTTGGTTTCGGTACACAAAAGAAATTGAACTTGACGGGTGCGGTAACGGCTGTGACCGGAGAAGAAATGACGAAACGTCCGGTAACGAACGCGGCAACCATGTTGCAGGGGCAAGTTCCGGGTTTGCGAGTTAACCAAGGTTTGGGTGCACCGGGTAATGAATCTACTTCTTTCCGTGTGCGTGGCCAGGGTACTTTCTCCAGTGCCGGTTCTGATCCGCTGGTGTTGATAAATGGTGTTCCGGGCAGTATCTCGAACCTGGACCCAAGTATGATTGAGAGTGTTTCAGTCTTGAAAGATGCTGCTTCAGCCGCTATTTATGGTGCGCGTGCTGCAAATGGTGTGATTCTTGTTACAACGAAACAAGGGGCAGAAGGGGAAGGCAAAGCGCATATTGCTTATCATGGTAATGTAGCAATTTATAATCCGACCCGTATGTATGATCTGGTGACTAATTCTGCCGAATATATGGAATTGTATAATCTTGCCAAAGCGAACTCCGGTGCCGGAGAGCGTTATACGCAGGAACAGATCAATGCTTACCGGAATGGCGGCGGCAGTGAACAATATCCTAACTTTGATTGGTTGGATTATATGTTTAATCCGGCTGTTGTTCAAAACCATAATTTGTCGATTGCCGGTAATGCAGGAAAGACTACATATAATGTGGCTTTGAATTTCGTGGACCAGCCGGGTACGTTGAAAGGTTTCGATTATCAGAAGTACAATGCTACAGTCGATTTAACATCGCAAATTACGGATTTTATCAAGATCGGTACGTACACTAATTTAATGTATGGCGATCGTGATGAACCTCGTCAGGGACAAAGTGATGTTTTACTTTCTACCATGTCGCAAGCTCCGACATATATGCCTTGGTTGCCGGACGATGGTTCGGGAATCACCCGTTGGACAGGTTCCGCTTATTCTTTCGAATCTCACAATAAAAATATGCCGGCTATCATTGGTACGGGTACGAACAAGAATTATCAGAATTTCGATGTAAATGCCCAATTGTGGTTGGATATCAAATTGGCTAAAGGATTGAGTTGGTACACGAAAGGAGCTGCTCGTTTGGAATCCAATAAATGGAAGGAATGGGGAGGATCTGATATCCCTGTTTATGACTATCATACAGGTGAACAAACCGGTTATCTGGATAGAGGTGCAAACGGTTTGACGGTAGAAGACCAGCGTCGTTTTTATACGAATCTGTATACCTATCTGAAATATGATTTCACAACTCCGAACCAATATCACAGTTTCAATATCATGGCCGGTTATAGCCAGGAGGCTGAGAAATATGAAACGATACGGGCATTCAGAAAAGAGTATGCGTTCGATCTTCCGGTAATCAATGCAGGTTCTAATGCGAACTGGTCGAATTCAGGTACGTTGGAAGAATGGGCAATCCAGTCTGTATTTGCTCGTTTGAACTACAACTTTAAGGAGCGTTATTTGTTTGAGGCCAATATGCGTTATGACGGTACGTCTCGTATCTCTTCCGAAAATCGTTGGGGTATCTTCCCGTCATTCTCAGCCGGTTGGCGTATTACCGAAGAAGATTTTATGAAAGATTTGAATCTGAATTGGTTGAATAATGCCAAGATCCGTGCTTCTTGGGGACAATTGGGTAACCAGAATATTGGTCTGTATCCTTATCAGGCAATGATTGCAAGTGTTTCAAACTATCCGTTTGACAAGAAAACAGAAACTGTTGGTTATCAGCAGAAAGCGTATGCAAACCGTAACATCAAGTGGGAAACTACGACTATAACCGATGTCGGTCTCGATTTGCAAGTGTTTAATGGATTGAGTGTGACATTCGACTGGTATAAGAAAGTGACTTCAGACATTTTACGCTCTTCGCAAGTGTCCGATATTTTAGGTTTGGATGCTCCGACAGTCAATAATGGAGAAGTTGAGAACAAAGGTTTTGAGATTGCTTTCAATTATAACAACATGATTACAGACGGTGTATTTAAAGGCTTGCAATACAATGCAGGTGTTTATTTTGATCGTTCAAGGAACAAATTGACTAAATTTGGCGCAGAAGAAATTAGTGGTTATAATTTGAGAAGAGAAGGCCTTCCTTACAATGAGTATTATATGTTGGAATGTATCGGTATTTTTGCTACGGAAGATGAAGTGAAAAATTCGCCGAAACAGTTTAATGATAATACGTTGCCGGGAGACCTGAAGTATAAGGATCAGAATAATGACGGAGTCATCAACAACGATGACCGTGTACCTATTTCCGGACGTTTCCCCGGATTTGAATATTCTGTAAATGCCGGTGCGAGCTGGAAAGGCTTTGACCTGTCTCTGCAAGGACAAGGTGTTTCGGGAAAGAAGTGGTATACAAACGAGTGGGGTATTTATCCGTTCCGTCAAGGATCTGCTCCGACACGGGAATATGTAGAAGGCATGTGGACGGAAGAAAATCCATATAATGCTGAACATCCACGTCTGTATTTTGACAATTTGGGCGGTAATAAGAATAACAGGCCAAACACTTATATGTTGCAGAATGCTTCTTATTTCCGTTTGAAGAATTTGACGTTCGGTTATACTTTACCTAAATCTGTTACGGATAAAGTAAAAATGTCGAGAGTCAGAGTTTATTTCTCTGGAGATAACTTGTTGACATTTACAAAATTCTATGGTTTGGATCCGGAACGTGAGAGTGATGGACGTGCTGCTGTTTATCCGCAGAATAGGATTTGTTCATTTGGTTTGAATGTTGAATTTTAAAAGTAGAATGCAATGAAAAAAATAGTAAATATTATATTGGCTTCGGCTTTGTTGGTGGGTTCTACGACTTCTTGTAGTGATTTCTTGCAGAAAGATCCTCCTTCTTCACCTTCACAGTCTATTTTCTGGCAGAAAAAGAGTGATTTCCAATCTGCATTGGCTGGCAGTTTTTCTATTGTATACGAATGGCCTGGAGTCATGTCACAGATTGTGGCTTGTTTTGATAACCTGACAGACAACTCCATTTGCCAGCATGACGAAGATACCTATGGAAAAACCAAGACGATCGCTTTAGGTGATTTGGATCCGAATACTACGGGATATGTCACTTATATGTATAAGCATTGTTACCAGGGCATTGCCCGTGTCCATTTGTTGATGGAAAACCTGGAAGCTTATCAAGGGGCTGATATGTCTGCTGATGAGAAATCTTTTATGCTTGCGCAAGCGAAAGCATTGAGAGGATATTTTTATTCTTGGTTGTATCAGTGTTATCGGGAAGTACCTTTGGTAACGGAATCTTTGACAATGGATAATATGTACCAGGCAAAAGCCTCGCGTGCTGAAATTTATACCCAGATAATGAAAGATTTCGATGAAGCCATCGCAGCATTGCCGGACAAGCCCTATTCTGATGCTCAAATGTCTGGATATTTCTCTCCGGGTGCTTTGAAAGCGTTCAAGGCTCGTTTGATGTTGACTGATGCCTATGATGATAAAGGGAATGCAGATCCTTCCAAAATGGGGGAAATCGTATCTTTGCTGGAATCGGTAAAAGGGTATGGATTAGCAGATAGAATGCGCGATAACTTTATATCTTCCAAGCAGTTGTCGTCTCCTGAAATTATGTTCTCCGTTCGTTATTTAGCGCCTAATACGACCCATAATATGGATTTGTATTATGCTGCATGGACAACTTGTGGTGTTACCCGTGATTTGGTGGATGCATTCGAGTGCACAGACGGTCAGAAATGGGGTGAATCTCCGTTGACAGTTCCGGTGAATGAATCTTTATTAGCTACTGGAGAATTAGGAGAGGCCAATAAAGCTGAAAGGGCTAAATTGTTTCAAAATCGCGATCGTCGTTTGTATGAAACAGTTTGCCATAGTGGCGTAGCTGATTTCTCGATAGATGGACAAGAAGGAGATCCGGTGACAATTACCAGTCAGATGCAAACAGGATTTGGTATGATGAAGTTGGTTCAACCGACAAAAGAAATGCCGAGTTATTCCACTATTTCCGATGCGGACGTTATCATTTTGCGTTATGCCGAAGTTTTGATGATGATTGCTGAAGCAGAAAACGAGGCAAACGGACCGACGCAGAAGGTGTATGATGCGGTTAATCAGATTCGTGTTCGTTCCGGTCAGCCAGAGTTACCTGCCGGTTTGACTAAAGAGCAGATGCGTGAACGTATCCGTAATGAATGGCGTGTGGAATTTGTATTTGAAGGTCATCGGTACTTCCAGCTAAAACGTTGGAAATTAATGGAAGAATTAGTGGATGGCGCAGCCGATCCGGCATTACCCACTTATATTAAGGTCTTTAAGCCTGCATTCTATTATTTCCCGTTACCACAGGCTGAAATTGATAAAGCCGGTGGTGTTCTGGTTCAAGATCCGAATTATATTTAATGATATAATTTTATGAAAAGAGGTGCCTGGGGATATTTTTTCGGTTTCCCTTGGTATTTTCTTTGAAAATTAATTTTTTAACAGTTAAAAAATAGTGACTAATGCGAATCAGCAGTTGGCTTTCTGATTCAAAAATTAAAAATTAACAAATGTAAGTAGAGCAATAGCCAACTTTCCAAAGGTATGTACCAACAGCCCTTTGGTAGCTCTTACTTTAGATGCTCTTTGAATTTCTGTTTTTTCATTCAGCCAGTTGAAAAAGGATTCGATAGGTTGTCTGACTTTAGAAACGGCTTGCGAGAAAAGGTCTCTTGCAGCTTTCTCCCTCTGTTTGAGAACTTCCGGTTCCCCTTTAATCTCTTTATGCGGAGTAAGCACTTTAACCGGATTGTTCTCATTAAAGAAAGAGAAATCGCTGTAAATCTTGTCTGCAAGCACCGTCTTTCCGGATAGGTATGGCACGCATTCGCTTTTGAATACGGTCAGGTCGTTGTCCGAAGCCGGTGTCAGAGTTATCATTTCCGGAAAAGGTAAGGTTCCCTCCCTACGCTGTCCTACCATATGCAGTTTCATGCCATAGTAGTACATGTTCTTAGTGGAGCAATACCCTTTTGATGTTATCTCCGTAGCTACTTTCCCCTCTCGGTTTTTCCCTTTACAGGTCACTATCGGCATAGAATCGACAATGGATATAATGGAGTCGCAATCCTTGGGCTTGAATGATTGTATCATGGTTTCCACCAGCACCTTAAATGTTTCTGAAAGCATATTTAGGCGTACGCAAAACGTTTGATAAGACGGCAATTTTGGAAACCATGATGACAGATACTCCTTAGCGAAGGTATGTATCTCCTTGATGTTGAAGTATCTCTGGCAGTACCCGCAGAACAGATAGATGGTAAGAACCTCCTCATCCGTAAACTCAGGATTGGAATTGTTACTGAATCTCTGGCAGTGGAAACGCAGAGAAGACTTATGGACATCACAGATATACATATACAAACCTATTAGTATTAACTTTTTCTCCTTGGGAATCATAATTAGAAAAATGAGTGGTTTTATTCTTCTAATTTACTGATTTTCAAGGAGATTACAAAATAAAATAATGAGATAATTAACTGAATTACAAACTTTTAAATCAAGAATCTGAAGATGTTTTCAACTGCTGATTCGCATGACTAACTGAAAAACTGCTTTCAGTTAGTCACTATTACTTCTCATTAAACTGGTTGAATTCTAATAGATATCTGTTAGTGAGAATGCGTATTTGATCTGGAAGAATGGCGGTTGGTGATGAGGTTTTAGATTTGAAGGTGGAAAATCATAAAACTTTTGAGTTTTTATTCAAAAAGTATTATGTTTTTCTTTGTTATGAGGCACGTTCTTACATCACGGAAGAATATATAATAGAGGAAATTGTCGGTGATGTATTCCGCTGGTTATGGGAAAGCAGAGAGACATTGGTTATTACCACTTCTGTCAGAGCTTATTTAATCAGGGCTGTTCATAATGCGTGCTTATCATACCTTAGGCGAAATCAACCGGAATATGTGGAGTTGAATGATACTGTTGTGGAAAGGAATACATTATTTTCGTTGGATGAATCTCCTCTCGATTATGTTCTCTCTAAAGAGCTGATAGAACGGATTGGTAGAGCGGTGAAAGAATTACCTCCCCAGTATAAAAGGGTTTTTGAACTTAGCCGGTATAAAAATCTGACCTACGCTGAAATTTCGGAAGAAATGGGTATTTCCATTAATGCTGTAAAACTGTATCAGAAGAAAGCACTGGCACAACTTCGTCTGGTTCTGAAAGAATATCTGTCGACTTCTCTGGATTAGTCTGATTTGAAACAACAATCATAAAAAACTCATGAAAAAGATTCTTATACTTATTATTTTGTTGGGATTGCTATTCTCTGGCCAATCGTTTGCGCAGAATAATATCAAGCTGTATCCTTATCAAATGTCTCCGTCCCGTCATCCGGATTACGGGCGTCATCATGTGAAATCGCCGGATGCTTCTTTCTTTAATAACAAAATTCAGTTTATCGCTCTGCGTGATCTTTCAGGCGACTACAAACAAAAGCTCGATCAATGGGTGGTTAAAGATAAATTAGGGGATATCCTGTGGGTTTCCTATCCGTTGGTTTTCCAGGATAATCTGAAAGAGGTCGTTGCCGAGATAAAGAAAAGGAATCTCTATCTGTTTGATCTGTGGGGATATATTCCCGGTTCTGGTCCAGGCGGATATTGGACCCAGTTCGTTATTCCGGATGGCGTATTGGATCTTTTTGAAACGGAATTGGGCGACCGTTGGCTGGGTATGGACAATGGTGAGCAGGATGGCCGTTATGTCGGTAGCTTTGCTCCTCGTATGTATCCTTTAGGTGCAGACCGCAAACAACAATATTTTAATTTCCAGCGCCATTTTCAGGAAATGGGCGATCAGTTAGGAAACAAAATGGCAACACTTGTTTCTCTGAATTTCGGACATTATTTTCTGAAAGAAGGTGTTTATACTCTGATAGGAGCTGAAACAGCTCAAGGATTGCCTAATTCACAGATATATTATTCGTTTATCCGTGGAGCGGGTAAACAATACGGGGTAAACTGGTTCGGCAATGCATCCGTATGGAACCGTTGGGGACATAAAACATACGATTCGGACGCAACCGGCATAGATGATGACTATAATAGTGGAGGACCGTTGAAAGGAACCTCTCTCGGATTACTAAAGCGTCTGATCTATACTCATTTGATGTATGATTGTGTGGCTGTCGGTTTTGAAGGGGCTATGCAGGTCGACAATAAGAAACTCAGTCCTATCGGAAAGATACAACAGAGTGCGGTTAAATGGGTGGACAAATACGGTGATCCGGGTATGATGTACACACCGGTAGCACTGATGACTGATTTCTTCTCCGGTTGGTCATTTCCGCGTCATTTATATTCGAGACAGGCTTATAAAGTGTGGGGCAATCTGCCTTACGAATTGCCGGATTATCTGACGGATGCCATGCTCGATATTTTGTATCCGGGTTATCAGGATGCTTCCTATTATAAGGATGAAAGGGGCTTTATCGCTCCGAACCCTTACGGAGATATTGCCGACTGTCTGATGAGTGATGCACCACTGTGGGTATTGAAACAATATCCGGTATTGGTTATTGCCAACGAGTTGCGTCCGGGTCGGGAAATTAATGATAAGCTGAATGCTTATGTGCATACAGGTGGCCATCTGGTCATTACAGCCGGCTCCCTGAAGAATATGCCGGATGGAATAGCGGGTATTCGTACCGGAGAAAAGACAATGGTATGCACGGCTCCACTTACTTATAAAGGAGAATCCTTAAAGGAATGTGCGCCTTATACCTTAGCTGAGTTGATCTATCCGTCTTCTGCCACCGTCCTGCAAAAAAGCAATGAACTACCGGCAGCCATCGAACTGAATGCTGGAAAAGGGAAAGTAACGGTATTTGCTTCTCCGTATGGTGTTATCGAGCAACCTCAATGTGAATTGCCTGTGAAGGTGATGGAAGAAAAAACACTGGATAAACCTTATCCTATGCTGAACCATACCAAAGCATTGATGGCAGATATTTTTGCTTCTGTACAACTGTTTGAAACCAATCCGGAATTGAGCCTTGTGACCTGTTCCAGAGGGAACGGCGAATATACAGTCCTGATCTCAAATGAATCTTGGGAGCCGAAAGATTTTTCCATTGGGACAAAGGCAGGTAAAATCGTATCCATCAAAGAATTACCGACCGATTGCTCAGAAATGAAAGCTGTAGGCTATACGCCGAAAGTGATGCTGAATACATCGTTTGGCAAGAATACAGCTCATACGATAGCTGGTGGAAATGTCCGTATTTTCCGTGTCCGCTTGGATGAAAAGGCAGATGTGACGGTTATGCCGGAGATCACTCCGGTTCCGAATACGACCGGACGGGCGCTTGTGTTGCGTAATATCATGGATGTGAAGGAAGAAATTCTTTCACGCCCGACATTCTTTGAACATTATGACCGGGTTGTGATCGACTGGCGTTATCTGCATAACCGGGAGAAAGAGGTTTTGAAACAGGAAGCCGGCTGGTTGGGACGGCAAAAACTGAAGATGACGGTTGACTTGACTTCCGGCTTGAACCTGTATCCAGATTTGCGAATCGTGAATAATGATCTTCCTTTCTATCGGAAGAGTATGGAGGTGATGAAAGGTGTTATCGATAAGATGGAGATACTGGGAGCCGACGAATTGTTGATCTCTACCCAACGGACCATCGAAAATAATTACACGATGGAACAATTCTATACTTCGCTGAAAGAATCTTTCCGGGAATTGTCCGATTATGCAGCAAAGAAAAATATCCGTTTATTGTTGAGGCAGTCCGTTGCCCGTACGCCTGATACGATAGAAGGGCTTCAGAAATTGGTAAGGGAGGTGGGCCGCCCGAACTTCACGTTAGTACCGGCCTTGTCGTTACTGCTGAATAACGAGGCCGGGCTGGATGCCGATTTGAACCGCCTGAAACAGATGGAGATCAAAGAGATTCTTATTTCTGCTCCGGAAAAGGATATCCATGATCAATTGTGGAACACCAATGCTCCGGTGTATAAGTCCGATAAAGTAACGCTAATCCGTAAAATTCTGGCTGCATTTCCACAGTCGAATTATATCATGGATGGCCTGTATGCTTCGCAGGATGAAGAATATCTGGATGGAAAAGTGATGGACGAATTTGTTATTAAATAAACATCTATGTGGAAGAAATTATTGATTACAGGATGTGTGATCTTCAGTCTGTTGAGTGGAGGTACATTATCCGCACAACCCAGTTGTGAGACAAAGGAGGAAATTACCTCCGAACAGCTTGACAGAACCCAAAAGGCACTGATTGCTATGGTGAAAGAGTTAAAGAACGACTCTTATTTCCAGACCGAACTGGACAAAGCCGATGCGCAATCGAGCTCTTCCAAGCGAATGGCTGCCTATGAAAATCTGACTGCCCGCTTATTGTCGGTTTTGGAGATACAGGCTGAACTGGAATGGATGAAGCCGGAGGCTATTCAGGAGGCTTTGAGCATCATGAAAAAAAGTTCCGGATTTGATGCTGTGTTGGCGGATAAACGTTTCAGTGAATTGAAGGCGTTGCTGGCCGGTGGTTTTGACGGTATTTATACCGGTGACACTCAGGCTATCGACAAGGCAAACAAAGCATTGGCTTTAAAACGTAAGTTGATGCTGATGAGTCCGGATGTGAATGTCGACAAAATGTTGACGGTAAAATTCGATTTGGGAGAAAGAGCCAATTTCGTTGGAGCAGGCAGTTTGGGTATCCAGCCGAACAACTGGTCGAACCTGAGTTCTGCCAGCCGTAAGAACTTTAAAGCTCAACTGATTGAAATGTCCGGTCTGCACAGTGGCGAATTGAGAGAGAAAGTTCTTTATAAACCGGCAGTGGACGGTTCTTCCCTTACCGACCTGGTGTTGAACTGGGATGGTAAACATTTGATGTTTACTGCTTTGGATACGACAAGGAGATGGCAGGTACACGAATTGGATATCAACAGCGGAGAGGCAAAACAGATTACCAATGTCCCGGAACCGGATCTGGAGTTCTTCGACGGGACCTATCTGCCTGACGGACGTATGTTGGCGGTCTCCAATATCGGTTATCAGGGCGTGCCTTGTGTGAATGGTAGTGACGCGGTTGGCAATATGGTTCTGTATGATCCAAACAATGGTTATCTGCGTCGTCTGACCTTCGACCAGGATGCGAACTGGCATCCGGTAGTACTGGCAAATGGAAAAGTAATGTACATCCGTTGGGAATATACTGACTTGACGCACTATTTTTCTCGTATCGTCATGCACATGAATCCGGATGGAACGGAACAGAAGTCTCTGTATGGCAGTGGTTCCATGTTTCCGAACAGTATTTTCGACGTGCAGCCGTTACCAAAACGTTCCAACCGTTTTGTCGGTGTTATTTCCGGTCATCATGGAATAGCACGTTCCGGCCGTCTGATGATCTTTGACCCGGCAAAGAGCCGTAAGGAGGAAAAAGGTATGATCCAGGAATTGCCTTTCCGAGGTCGTCCGATCATTCCGGAGGTAAAGGATGAATTGGTGAATGGTGTATGGCCACAGTTCATTAAACCATACCCGTTGACGGACGAAACATTCCTTGTAACAGCCAAATTGTCTCCGTATAGCCGCTGGGGTGTTTATTTGGTGGATATTTATGATAACCTGACGTTGGTTGCCAACGCGGATGAGGCCGGTATGATCTATTCTGTCCCGGTAAAGAGCACACCGGTTCCTCCGGTTATTCCGGATCGAATCAAGCCGGGTGAAAAGGAAGCGACTGTATTTATTCAGGACATTTATGAAGGAGAAGGATTGAGAGGTGTGCCTCGTGGGGAGATCAAATCGTTTCGTGTGTATGCTTATGAGTATGCGTATCGCCGGACATTGTCCGACCATTATAACCACGGTGTCCAGGCGGGTTGGGATATCAAACGTCTGTTAGGAACCGTTCCGGTGGAGGAAGACGGTTCTGCTATCTTCAAGATTCCTGCCAATACGCCTGTTTCTTTGCAGCCGTTGGATAAAGATGGGCGTGCCGTACAATGGATGCGTAGCTGGCTGACCGGTATGCCGGGCGAAGTCGTTTCGTGCGTCGGTTGCCATGAAGACCAGAATACGATTCCCGTACCGAAGCGTGTGCAGGCTTCTACCCGTCAACCTCATGAACTGACGATCGCTGAGGGCGGAATCCGCTCATATGCGTTCAAGTATGAAATTCAGCCGATACTGGATCGTGCTTGTGTGGCATGTCATGACGGAAGTAAAGCCGGACGTCCGAACTTTAAGGATACGACCTCCGTAGGCATTACTGATTGGAGTGGCACACGTTATTTCCAGAAGAGTTATCTGGCTTTCCATCCGTACGTGAACCGTCAGGGACCGGAAGCTGATATGTATGTGATGAGTCCATACGAATATCATGCTTCTACCAGTGAGATAGTCCGTATGCTGGAACGGGGACACTATAATGTGAAACTGACTGACAGTGAATGGGATCATCTGACTACGTGGATCGATATGAATGCGTCTGGACGTGGAGAGTTCGATGCCGATCCGCTGAATGGCTATGACCAGTATGAACGCCGTATCGAACTGGCCAATAAATATGCGAACAATGCCGGTGTAGACTGGCGTAAAGAGTTGGCCGATTATGCTTCTTATCTGAAAGGTAAAGGAGAAATCCGTCCGGAAATGCCGGAAAAGATGGTTCCGGTAAAACATAAAGAGATAAAGATGAAGGGTTGGCCCTTGACAGCTGAAGACATTCAGAATCTGTTGTCAAAAGAGACAGGACTTCGAAAAGAGGTTGAAGTGGCTGATGGCGTAAAGATCACTTTTGTACGTATACCTGCCGGTAAGTTTGTAATGGGAACGAATGAGGGGTATCCGGATCAGGCTCCTGCATTCAAAGCTGAAGTAAAAAAAGGTTTCTGGATGTCGGAGAAGGAATTGACCAACGAACAGTACAATGCGTTGGTTCCGGAGCATGACAGTCGTATCTATGCGCAACTCTGGAAAGATCATACAACTCCTGGTTATCCGGCCAATAAACCCAACCAACCGGTTATCCGCGTCAGCTACGAAGAAGCAATGAAGTATTGCGATATGCTTTCAAAAAAGACAGGTTTGAAGGTGACGCTTCCGACAGAAGTACAATGGGAGTGGGCTTGTCGTGGTGGCAACGATCAACCGTTCTGGTATGGTTCGATGGATGCAAACTTTGGACCTTATGAGAATCTGGCGGATGTTCAGCTGGAAAAGATGGCGGTGACGGGTATCGACCCGCAGCCGATGGCAAAGGATAATCCCTGGTTCCCGTATTACAATTATTTGCCAAAAGTAGAAACAGTCAATGACGGAATGATGATTCCGGCTGACGAATATAACTATAAGCCGAATCCGTTCGGATTGATCAACATACATGGCAATCTGCAGGAATGGACGCGTTCGCTATATGCTCCTTATCCTTACAGCGAAAAGGCCCAGACAACGGCTGATCCGCGTCAGGTGGTTGCTCGTGGCGGTTCATGGATAGACCGTCCGAAGGATGCTACAGCAACAGTTCGCCGTGTTTATTTGCCCTGGCAGCGCGTCAATAATGTAGGGCTTCGCTTGATTATAGAAGATTGAGCATGTTTTTTTTCGAAAGTATATGACTTATTTTGAGGAATTACTTGCTTTACTCTCTTGACATCCGGGTCTCGCGACCTTTGACATCCGGGTCTAAAGGTCGTGCAGATGGGGGTCGGCATAGTGCTGAGATGAGGGTCTTTGCGAAAAGGTCTGCCTGCTTTTGGTTAAATGGGTCTGGTGCTTTGGGTAAAATTCACTCTGGTAACAGATGAACCATGATAGTAGAATGATAGTAGCATGATGGTTCAATTTGCTACTATCATTCTGTTTAAATGTTGATATTCAAAGGCTGTGATTGAAGCCATGATAGTATGACAGTTCTTTTCCTGTCATTTGCCGTTCACGACGAAGTTTCGTATCTGGCATTCCGTCCCCAGCGAGGCAGGATTTTTCTTTTTCGATATACGGAGAACCAGCTTGTGATCTGTATCTTCCAATTCCGTTTCCAACATGTAGACCCAGGGGATGTAGAGGTTGTGGCTCCACTGCGTGAAAGTATCCAGCTCTTTGAATGGGGCGCCGTCGACACTATATTCCAATATCCCGGCTGAAGGCCCGCTGACACAGAAAATACCGATTGCTTTGCCCCGGAAATCCAGTGTTAGCCGGTCGCCCGGACGGGTAGCTTCCAGCATCGGGACATCGACAAAACCGTTTCGTTTTTCGGCCTTGTTGTCTGGATGCCAGTTGCCGACTAATTTCCAGCCTTTGTTTAAGCGGGCTTTTTCGAGGGCAATGAAATCTCCGTTATAATAACTGTAGGTATCCAGCGGTTTGACGGGAATTTCGTGTGCCACAATCGGCCCTTCCGGCGAAACGCCTTTCCACATTTCATCGAAAAGATGGCCGATAGCGGCTGCATAAAACTTATGGCCGAAAGGTTTCGGATGAGTACCACCGAAATCGTCCCAGGTAAATTCGCCGTCTTGCATCCGTTCGCCGATCTCCTGGCAGAGATTGACCGAAGGGATAAGGTAGTGGTTCGCCACCCGTTCGTGATTCAAGATGACATCCGGCATCTGGCGACGAGCAATCAGCGGGATAAACGGGTCGTAGATGAAGTGCAACATGACGATGTCCATTTCCGGATTGCTTTCCAAAGCATGACGCACTTCCCCTTCCATGCCGCGAACCTGTTCGAGGGCGCTGAATCCGTTTGTGTCGTCGTTTACGGCGGCTTCAACGAAAAGAAGGTCGATTTTCCCCTTCGAAAGGATATCATGTTGCAGGCGGAAAGAACCCGGAGTCGTCCCGGTCGAACCGATGCCTGCTTCTACCCATTCGAATTGTGTATAAGGAAAACGCTGCTGTAGTTGTTGCTCTACCATATTGCGCCATCCGTTCATTTCCGTGATGGATCCTCCCAGGAAAGCAACTCGTGCCCGGCGTTCTTTTTCGAACTTGCGGAACGAATTTTGTAAGCTGCCGCGTAGCGTATAGTGCAAATACTTTTCATATTCCGGCTGCTGGCGGAGGATAAAGTCTACTACCGGCTCAGGATTTTCCAGGCTGTGCGGATGATGGTCGCATCCTTTCTTTAGGATTACTTCCACCGGACCTCCTGCCGCAAGGTAGCGCGAACGTACGACATCCATGTTCTCTTTGTAGGGAACAGTCTGGTCACTATCGCCGCATACGCTGATGATCGGTATGCCTGCGGCAGCAATCGGGGCGAGGTTGTCGATCGGGTTCCCTTTGAAATGTTCCATCTCGGCATCTGTCAGATTCCATTCCTTTAACAGGTCATTCCATAAAGTCGCATTTTTTCTTCCCGGCCAACTAAACACATTGCAAACGGGAGCGTCTACATATATACAAGCCACTTTATCCGTATTTTGGGCGGCCCAGTTGAATGCAAACAAGCCGCCACGGCTGAATCCTTCCAGTGTGACTTTGGGTGAAAGGCCGTAACGGTCCGTTATATCCTTATAGAATTCGGTACCCAAGGAAACTGCTCTTGGACTTCCATACAGATGAGTCACGTCGTAGTAGACAATATGGAATCCTTTTTCCAGCAATGCTTTGTCTACACTTGGAAAAGCATCGAAGAATGCCGGACGCCAGATCCACGGGTTTCCTTTAGCCGCTTTTTTAGGTACGACAACAGTCGCTTGGCGGTCTTTGAATGTGAAGTCATAGCGGTCGCATCCATTCCATTCGCTTTTCTTTTCTTGGGCCTGGACGGCCAGACTGGTTATCAGGCACAGAAGTACCAGATAAATAATCTTTTTCATAATAATCATGGTATTTATAATGTATACATTGGAGGGGCAAACGTACGTAAAATACTTATTTTTTGCAAATCAAGCTTCTAATAATCGAGGCTAATAATCGAGGTTTGGATGTGAAAGAAATAAAATACTTTGTGTATTCGCACACACAAACTTGTGTATAACAAAAAAAAATACCTTATATTTGCCCCCGTATTATGGAAAACGAATATTAATATCATGAACACATTTCAAAAAGCAGGCGAGAAAATGACAAATTACAGATGGACAATCTGTGCAATGTTATTTTTCGCAACAACAGTGAATTATCTCGATCGCCAGGTCCTTTCTTTGACTTGGGATGAGTTTATCAAACCGGAGTTCCATTGGAACGAGTCTCATTACGGTACGATAACATCAGTTTTCTCAATTGTATATGCAATCTGTATGCTGTTTGCCGGCCGCTTTATCGACTGGATGGGCACGAAGAAAGGATATCTTTGGGCTATCGGTGTTTGGTCGTTCGGAGCTTGTCTCCATGCCGGTTGCGGAATCGCAACCGAACATTATGTCGGTATGAGCAGTGCAGCCGAACTGATCGCTGCAACAGGAGATGTAGTGGTTGTGTTGGCAACCGTGAGTATGTATTTCTTCCTGGCTGCCCGTTGTATTCTGGCATTGGGTGAAGCTGGTAACTTCCCCGCAGCCATCAAGGTTACGGCTGAATATTTCCCGAAGAAGGACCGTGCCTATGCAACTTCTATTTTCAATGCCGGCGCTTCTATCGGTGCATTGGTCGCTCCGATCTCCATACCTTTGTTGGCAAAAGCCTGGGGTTGGGAAATGGCCTTTATCGTGATCGGTGCGCTCGGTTTTGTTTGGATGGGTTTATGGGTGTTCATGTACACGACTCCGAACAAGAGCAAACATGTAAATAAAGCCGAGTTGGCATATATCGAACAGGATAAGAATGAAAAAGACGTTGTCTTTGTCGAAGAAGAACACGAAAAGAAGATCGGTTTCCTGCAATGTTTTACGTTCAAACAGACTTGGGCTTTTGTTGTCGGTAAATTCATGACAGACGGAGTTTGGTGGTTCTTCCTTTTCTGGACTCCTTCTTATCTGAATACACAGTTCGGCATCAAGACATCCGATCCGTTGGGCATGGGATTGATATTTTCCTTGTATGCCATCACGATGTTGTCTATTTACGGAGGTAAACTGCCGACGATCTTTATTAACCGAAGTGGAATGAACCCATATGCAGCCCGTATGAAAGCGATGTTGATTTTTGCTTTCTTCCCGTTGCTGGTGCTGTTGGCACAGCCGCTGGGTACTATTTCTCCATGGTTCCCGGTTATCTTGATTGGTATCGGTGGTGCAGCCCATCAGTCATGGTCTGCCAATATCTTCTCGACAGTCGGTGATATGTTCCCGAAATCGGCTATTGCAACCGTCACGGGTATCGGTGGTATGGCCGGTGGTGTCGGTTCCATGATCTTGCAGAAAGTGGCCGGAAATCTGTTTGTTTATGCAGATGCTACTCAGATGACATTTATGGGCTTCACGGGCAAGCCTGCCGGTTATTTCATTATCTTCTGCGTATGTGCTGTCGCTTATTTGATCGGTTGGGTTATCATGAAGATATTGGTTCCGAAATATAAAGTGATTGTTCTTGAATAATTGACATAGAGAATATATAGTTTATGAAGAAGGAGGATGTACCTGTGTTGGATGCATTCTCCTTTTTTATCATAGGAAAGCGGCTGCTTTTCTGAATATGTTTAGAAACGATTGGTTGGCCAGCGTTTGATAGCTTTTGTTTCGGAAAGGGAAGGGAATCTGATGGGAATATGGAAATGGAAAATCCATCTCTTCCAGAATCTTGTTGGATATGTTGCCAAAGGCCTTGATCACTCCCAATGTCGGCATGACTTTGTCTTTTTTTAACGATATCGCCCGTATCCGGTTGCAAGCCCGTTGAAAGAATGTCTCGTGCGTTCCCGTCCATTTCGCTGAAGATCGATCCGCCGCAGAACATGAACAGACGCGTGTCGTTGAACATCTTTTCCGGATTTGCGAGCATAAGTACTTGCGACAGGAGTGCGCCGATGGAATAGGCGAACAGGTTGACGGACGTATCTTCCTTGAAAAGCGGATGTTTGCCCTCTTTTATTTCTTGTACCAGTTGCCACAGGTTATAGACGGATTCTCTGCCGGATGCGTAAAAACGTAACGGGTTCTTGGAAAGCCGGATACTCAGCGCAACATTGGCAAACGTGGAGTTACTGAGATCATTGATCTTGCTTTTCCTGACATTCGCCCATGACAAGGTTTCTCTCGGATTACACCAGCGGATGGGTGTACGGTTCATATGAAAAGCGATGGGAAAAAGAATGACCGGTTTTTCTGTATTCTTGGCCAGATATTCGGCCCAGGTCAGATATTTTTCCCATGTGCGTTCGTTCAGCCCGTGTAGCAGGATGATTGCCTTGTCACGTTTTTCTTTGCCGGAAGGGGTGAAGACGCTATAGGTGAAACTCTTGTTTTCTTGAATATGATTGTCGGTCATCGGACAAAACTCGGTGGTGGCAAGCTCTTTTTGAAATTTGTTGATCTCGCTGGCTCCTGTTATCTGAGTAAAGCGAAAAGGAATGATCTCTAAATGGCTGTCTTTCAAATCTGCTTTTTTGTCATACGAAAAAAGACTGCTGAGTTGCTGTGTACGAGTCGAAATATCCATATACGTTTTTAATTTGTTTCCTACAAACTAACAACAGAAAAACAATTGGAGGGGAAAACTGGTTGTGGTTATCGGGCATATTATCATGTTTTTTCTTTTTTGTCGGCAAAAAGAGAAAAATTTCTCGCACATACGTACCTTATAATAACAGATATTCTCCTATAAAAAAACAGAGAAAAAAGTTCCCAAAAAATTTGTTTGAATTCATAGAAAGCTCTACATTTGCACCCGCATTCGAGCGAGAGTGGCGAAGATCGACGTAATGGAGAAGAGGTAACCCGGGAGAGGGGATGAGGTTAGCGAGGCTAAGCGAGATGTCCGACCGTCCGGTGGCTTTGAAAAAACTTTTCAAATTTTCTTTCGAAAAATTTGGTAGTTAAAAAAAAGTCCTTACCTTTGCAGCCGCAATCGAAACGATAGCGACAAGTTCTTTGAAAGATTTACATATCAACAAGTAGTACAAGACGTCGATGGTACTGCGTAAAAGTGGGAGAGTAGATAGCCGCCGTTTTAGAATGAGAGTGCAGGCAAAAACAACACTCGATGATGAAAGCCGATTCAGTTTTGAGTCGGCTTTTTTCGTATTACTATTCTTCATCCGGTATAATATTCCTTTATATTTTTCGTTCAACATGTATATTGACTGAATATTTCGATATGAAAAGTATATATGATTCCCGCCAACGGTTGAAGTTTGTGTTTATTTTTACGGCTATCCTTATTGCGATTGCTTCACTTGTTGTTTCTGATATGCTGATAAAGAATCTGGCCCAGGAGGAACGACAAAAGATGGAAGTATGGGCGGAAGCCACCCGATTAACGGCAAGTAAGAATACGGCTGTGGATTTGTCTCTTGTTTTGAAAATTTTGGAAGGAAATACAACTATCCCGGTTGTGCTTTGTAATGATAAAGACAGCATCATGTTTGTGAAGAATATAAACTTTCCTGAAAATGATGTGGAGGAATTTAAGAAAGCAAAGGTAAAGAAGCTGAAAAGCAAAAATACAATTGTGATTGATATGGAGGATGGTACTTTCCAATATGTCTATTATGACGACTCTATCATCCTGAAACGTTTGTTGATCTATCCTTATGCACAACTTACGGTTGTATTTGTCTTCATCGCAATCGCTTTTCTGGCGCTTGCAAGCACGAAGAAAGCCGAACAGAATAAAGTATGGGTCGGACTTTCTAAAGAAACGGCTCATCAGTTAGGAACGCCTATTTCGTCCCTGATAGCCTGGGTAGAGTACCTGCGGACAAAAGAGATAGATCCTTCCCTATTGAGTGAGATGGAAAAAGATGTGAAGCGTTTGGAGACGATAGCGGAGCGTTTTTCCAAGATAGGTTCCAACCCTGACCCAATTCCGGTGGATATTAATAATTCTATCCGTTCGGCCTTGAGCTATATGAGTACACGTATATCTTCAAAGGTCAAGATTTATACGCACCTTACAGATAATCCAATACCTGTATTGATGAATGACTCTCTTTTTGCTTGGGTTGTTGAAAACTTGACTAAAAATGCGGTAGATGCAATGGAGGGGCAGGGTGAAATCACTTTCCAAGTGGAAGAACGTGATAAGGTCGTTCGTATCGATGTGACCGATACGGGAAAGGGAATCGCCAAGTCCAAGTTCAAAACCGTATTCAATCCTGGCTATACGACTAAAAAACGTGGTTGGGGACTGGGATTGTCTTTGGTAAAACGTATTATCGAATCTTATCATGACGGAAAGATATTTGTAAAGAGTTCGGAAGTCGGTAAAGGCACGACTTTCAGGATTGAACTTCGGAAATATAAGAGCTAAAATCTTAGAAAATAAAAAATAACAGCAAAGGTGTTGCATTTGTGTTTAGTTTTTTCGTACCTTTGCAAGGTTTTTACACTAAAAGGCTTTGGGAAAGTTTAAATTATATAATGTAGATTTGAAAAATCTCACTCCAGGAGTACACGAATTCGAGTATTTATTGGAGAATAAGTTTTTTGTGGACATTGACGGAGACCAAGTCCAGAAGGGCAAAGTGAAGGTTCACCTCACGGTAAAACGGTCGTCCATGATGTTTGAAATGAACTTTCAGGTTGAAGGTGTTGTTATGGTTCCGTGCGACAGATGTTTGGATGATATGGAAATTCCAATCGATACGCATAATCGCCTGGTGGTAAAGTTCGGTAAAGAATATGCCGAAGAAAGTGACGAAGTAGTGGTTATACCGGAAGACGAAGGTGCGATAAACCTTGCGTGGTTCTTGTATGAATTTATTGCATTAGCAATTCCGATGAAGCATGTACATGCGCCGGGAAAATGTAATAAGGCAATGTCGTCCAAGCTGAAGAAGCATACTGCCAGAAGTACTGATGACGGAGATGATGAGTACGAAGACGATAGCGTGGATGAAGATATCACAATTGATGACGGCATACCAGTGGCAACAGATCCTAGATGGGATGGTCTGAAAGGTTTACTTGAGAATGATAACAATTAAATAAATTAAAACATGGCACATCCTAAAAGAAGACAAGGTAAGACAAGAACAGCCAAGAGAAGAACTCATGACAAGGCTGTCGCTCCCACAATGGCTATTTGCCCGAACTGCGGCGCATGGCACATTTATCACACTGTTTGCGGCGAATGCGGCTATTACAGAGGTAAGTTAGCTATCGAAAAAGAAGCAGCTGTGTAAGTTTATCCGAACTGATTTAGTTTAGATAAACCAAGAAATAGCCCTAAAAGTATTTTTAGGGCTTTTTTTTAATTGGGATATATAGTCCTTTTTATTTTTTAAAGATATGGATAAGATAAATGCGGTAATAACAGGCGTCGGCGGATATGTTCCCGAAGATGTATTGACGAACGAAGATATCTCGAAGTTGGTGGATACGACGGATGAATGGATCATGACGCGTGTTGGCATCAAAGAACGCCGAATTTTGAAAGGTGAGGGCTTGGGAACCTCATATATGGGTATACGGGCTGTGAAGCAGTTACTCGAAAAGACAAATGTGAACCCGGAAGAGATAGAAGTGATCCTTACAGCAACAACTACGCCTGACCATCATTTCCCGACTACTTCCTCCATCATAGCCTACCATACCGGTTGCAAGAATGCAATGACTTTCGATTTGCAGGGAGCTTGTGCCGGTTTTTTGTATGCATTGGAGACAGGATCCAACTATATTCGTTCGGGACGCTATAAGAAAGTGGTTGTCGTGGCCGGTGATAAAATGACTGCTATAACGGACTATCAGGACCGTTCTACCTGTCCTTTGTTTGGAGATGCTTGTGGGGCCGTATTGCTCGAACCTACGACGGAAGAAGTAGGTGTGATGGATACAATCTTGCGTACCGATGGCGTAGGCTATTCACATCTGATTATGAAATCCGGTGGTTCTGCCTATCCTCCTTCACATGAGACAGTGGATAAGCGTGAACATTTTGTTTTCCAAGATGGCAAGTATGTCTTTAAGTATGCTGTTTCATACATGGCTGATGTTGCAGCTGAGATCGCTGAACGGAACGGACTGACGCACGATGATATCTCATGGATCGTGCCTCATCAGGCAAATCTGCGTATTATCGATGCTACTGCTAAACGTCTGGGTGTGGATATGGAAAAGGTAATGGTAAATATCCAAAAATACGGAAATACCAGTGCCGGGACGATACCGATCTGCCTCTGGGAGTGGGAAGACAAACTGAAGAAAGGTGATAATCTGATTCTCGCCGCTTTTGGCGCCGGCTTTACTTGGGGTGCAATTTATCTTAAATGGGGATATAATGGAAAACAAGCATAAGTCCGGCTTTGTTAATATTGTTGGTAATCCGAACGTCGGAAAGTCTACGTTGATGAACCGTTTGGTGGGAGAGCGTATCTCGATCATCACTTCGAAAGCGCAGACAACACGGCATCGTATTATGGGAATCGTGAATACCGCAGATATGCAGATTGTGTATTCTGATACGCCGGGCGTCTTGCATCCGAATTATAAGTTGCAGGAGTCTATGCTTAATTTTTCACAGTCGGCACTTGGTGATGCTGATGTGCTGCTTTATGTAACCGATGTTGTCGAAAAGATTGACAAGAATGAAGAATTTCTCCAAAAGGTCCAGAAAGTGGAATGTCCGGTCTTGTTACTGATTAACAAAATCGATACGACTACCCAACTTGAGCTGGAAAAGCTAGTGACCGAATGGAAGGAACTTCTTCCGAAAGCCGAGATCGTCCCGATCTCCGCCCTTTCGAATTTTAATATAGATTATGTGAAACGCAGGGTGGAAGATCTGATGCCTGAATCTCCTCCCTATTTCGAGAAAGATGCGCTTACCGATAAGCCGGCTCGTTTCTTTGTGACGGAGATCATTCGAGAGAAGATTCTCTTGTACTACCAGAAAGAGATTCCGTATGCGGTGGAGGTTGTTGTTGAGCTGTTTAAAGAAGAAGCCGAGCTGATTCATATTAAAGCACTCATCATTGTTGAGCGCGATTCCCAAAAAGGAATCATTATCGGGCATCGAGGTCAGGCATTGAAAAAGGTTGGTGCTATGGCTCGTAAGGACATTGAACGCTTCTTTGAGAAGAAGGTTTTCCTGGAAATGTTTGTCAAAGTAGAAAAAGACTGGCGTAACCGGGACAACATGCTGAAAAACTTCGGTTATCAGCTGGATTGATTAACAGCACAGACAGAAAAAGTTGTTTATGGGAAATATTGTTGCAATAGTTGGTAGGCCCAACGTAGGAAAGTCCACCCTCTTCAACCGTTTGACACAGTCGCGCCAGGCGATTGTCAACGAGGAAGCTGGGACTACCCGTGATCGTCAGTACGGCAAGGTAGAGTGGATAGGTAAAGAATTTTCGCTGATCGACACCGGTGGATGGGTGATTAATTCGGAAGATATTTTTGAAGAAGAGATAAACAAGCAAGTGAAAATCGCGCTTGAAGAAGCAGATGTGATCTTGTTTGTCGTTGATGTGATGAATGGTGTGACAGACTTGGATAACGAAGTCGCAGCTATCCTGCGTCGTGCCAAGAAGCCAGTGATTGTTGTGGCTAACAAAGCAGATAACTTCGAGTTGCATCCCTCTTCAGCTGAATTTTATTCTTTCGGATTGGGAGACCCGTTCTGTGTCTCTGCCATCAACGGTTCTTGTTCCGGTGATTTGTTGGATAAAATTGTTGCTACGCTTCCGGATGATAAGCCGGAGGTGCTCGAAGAAGAGCTGCCCCGTATCGCCATTATCGGTCGTCCGAATGCAGGTAAATCTTCTTTAATCAACGCCTTTATTGGTGAAGATCGCCATATTGTAACGGATATTGCCGGTACGACCCGCGATTCTATTTACACGAAATATAACAAGTTCGGCCTGAATTTCTATTTGGTAGATACGGCCGGTATCCGTAAGAAGGGGAAGGTGAATGAGGATCTGGAATATTATTCCGTGATCCGTTCAATCCGCGCCATCGAGAATTCGGATGTTTGCGTGTTAATGTTGGATGCTACCCGCGGTATAGAAAGCCAGGACTTGAACATCTTCTCTTTGGTCCAGAAGAACAAGAAAGGTCTGGTTGTTTGTGTGAACAAATGGGATTTGGTGGAAGATAAAAGCCAAAAGGTGATCGATACTTTTACAAGTGCGATCCGTGAACGCCTGGCTCCGTTTACCGACTTTCCCATCCTGTTCATCTCGGCTTTGACAAAACAACGTATCCTGAAGGTGCTGGAAACAGCCAAAGAAGTATACGAGAACCGTCAGCGACGTGTTCCGACAGCCAAGCTGAACGAAATTATGTTGCCTATCATCGAGAACTATCCGCCTCCCGCATGGAAAGGGAAATATATCAAGATTAAATATATCACGCAGCTTCCAGCCGGTCAGGTTCCTTCGTTTGTGTTCTTCTGTAACTTGCCGCAATGGATCAAAGACCCTTACAAACGTTTCCTGGAAAACAAGATCCGGGAAAACTGGAACTTTACAGGGACACCAGTCAATATATTTATTCGTGAAAAGTAAAATGAAAAAAGCGCCGGTTGGCACTTTATAATGAAGTGTGAACCGTGCCGGATTCGAACCGGCGACCTCTGCCCTGTCAAGGCAGCGCTCTAAACCAGCTGAGCTAACGGTTCTGATGTTGTAAAGATAAAAGGAATCCCCGGGAGTCATGTGCTCTCCGGGGATTTTTTATGATTTTTTGGGAAAGATACTTGTTGATACTTATAGTGAGTTCAGCAATATGTTTAGTTCGTTCACCATTTCGGCTGCCGACTGTTGAGTTTCGGACAGGCCTTCCGGAGTGAATTTGGCGACTGCTTTGTTCAGTTTGTCCAGTTTACCTTTTGCTCCTTGGGCTGTCAGTTCTTCGCGGAGGATACGGATTTTTTCGCAATCTTGGATACCTTCGACCAAACGTTCGAAGCGGATCGAACTACGAGGACCCGGATAGATACTGTATGTGTCACCAGCTGCCCAAGTACGGAAACGTGAGTCGCGCAGAGGGTCGGCTGTCCAGCTGTTCACAGCCCAGCGCAGGTAACCGTCATAACCTCCGGCGATGGCATGCAGGACTGTCCAGGGAGCTTCGGCTGGATCGGAGAACGTGAAGGTATTCGGGAATGCTTCCGCACAACATGTGTAGACCGTACTGATCTGTCCTTTGCGTTCGCGTTCAGCTTTTACATCCTCCGGAAATTTGTGACCGTAAGGAATGCTCAGGTAATACAGGTCGGACTGGATTTCAGGATGATAGTTGCCGGCCAGTGTGATTTTGAATGCAGGATCGGCCTGCTTGATGACTTTGATAGCTTCGCGCATGGCTTCCATTGGACGTTCATCCATCGAGATGGCTGTCTTTTCAAACCAGCCTTTTTCACGCAGGTGGCGGGAGAAGTCTTTCAGGAACGATCCCCAGTATTCGGAGTATTCAGCATCCCCCGGTTTGACATTGACAAACTGTACCCGGTTGGTTGCTTCATCATAATAATCGAAAGTCAAAGCCCAAGGGATCATGGTGTAGCAGCTGATCAGGTCTTTGATTCCCACTTCGTTCATCATGAATTCTACCCATTTGTCGAATACGTCGTAGCTGTATACCCATGTCCCGTCGATCTTCTTGATACGGGTAACCATGCTGTCGAAATGGTCTTCCGTCTGTCCGGCCCAAGGTTTATGCATGATGCTGGTCGTGATGGACCGTTGTCCGGCATTCGCCAACATCTTCATGACGGGGCGCATGGCATCGAAATGTTCCTTGCTCCAAAGGGGAACCTGGTAGTAGCGGGCAACGGAATAAGGATTTTGCCACAAGTCCAGATGGAAAGCCCAGTCTTGCGGAGCCGGCAGTGTGCGGTTCAGCACATCGATTTCGAATTGAAGTTTCATATCCTGGAAATTCTTTCCCGAAACGGTCAACGTCCCTTTGTATTTCCCTGCGCGGGTATCTGATGGAACCCATACGTTCAACCAGATTGGTTGCGTCGTACAGGCTTTGATATCCTGTATTTTTACAATATCCAAGACATCGGCTACGACGGACGAATCCCATTCGGCTTTGTTGTCACGCTGTCCGCAACCGCCTTTGCGGTCCTTGTTCAGTTCGTCAGTCATGACATAACGTACGAAGTTTGTCGTGACGGCAGAAGCCGGGATTACGGCAGAGCCGCTTTTCAGCTCGCTGACGGTGATCGTAGCATCGTCCAACGCTTCTTTTGTCCACAGCACAGCTTGTGCATTGATGCGTTCCCCTTTCCAGGCCTTTCCTTGCCAGCGGGTTGTCTTTTTAATGTCAGGTACATTCAGCTTTTTGTAGCGGATATCCGTTGTTCCCCAACTGAGGCAGGTTGGCGTTGTCATTTTGTTCCAGACTTCCGTGCCATCGTGCGGCTTGGTGTCTGTAAGTTCCTCATAATTGCCCAAAGGATACTTTTCTGTCTGTTGAGCGAAACAGACTGGCCCCAGTGTCAACAAGGCTGATAGGATAAGAGCATTTTTCATGAAATGATTGATGTTTTTTAGTTTACGTGGGTAAAGATAGGAAAGAATTGACAATTGACAATGGAGAATTGACAATTAGGGAGGGAAAGAAATTATCAATTGTCAATTCTCCGATAGTGGCAAGTGATCAGGTTACCGTTATCGTCGTGGAGGTGCATGCCGCTCCCTTCGCAATAGCGGAACATATCGCAATCAGCACACGCGCCTTTCCGTGCCCATTCCCGGTTGCGATATTCCTGAAAGCCATTGTTCCAAACATCAACGAAGCTGTCTTTGTAGATGTTTCCTTGGTGGAAGTTGGCACGGATGCTCGGACAGCCGGATATAGCTCCATCGATCAGAACCGATGCCGTGCTGACACCCGCATTACAGTGAAAAATTTGGTCACGGACTTCTCCCTCGTAATTGCCAAGGAAACCTTCGCAGGCAAAGCTTGTATGTATCTTACCTTCCGCGCGGCAATGGCGGATGAACTTGAGGATCCAGGTGAATTGTCCGTTGTCGATTTGCAACTCCGGAGTCTCAGCCGCCCTTCCAACCGGGAAAATGGTGAAGATACGCCAGTTCTTGACTCCCAGCTCGATCAGGAAATTCTTGAACAGCATCAGGTCTTTGAAGTTTCTCTGGTTGACGCAGGTCACGACATCCCAGACGATCTCCTTCTCTTCCGCCAGCATCGCAATGGCATTGACAGCGGCTTCGAAGCTCCGGCGGTTTCCCCTGAGCCAGTTGTGTGCCTCTTCGAACCCGTCGAGGCTGATGGAGATGGAATGCATTCCGGCTGCCAACAGCGAGTCCAGCCGTGTGCGGTTAAGTAGCAATCCGTTGGTGACGATTCCCCAAGGATATTCACGTCTATTCAGTTCCCGTCCGCATGCTTCGATATCTTTACGGACCAATGCTTCTCCTCCGGTAAAAGTGATCATCACCTTGTGCGGGTCTACATAGGGCGTGATTTCGTCTATCACTTTCAGGAAGTCCTCGACCGGCATGTCCGGATACTCAGACGAGACATGACAATCGCTACCGCAATGGAGGCAGGAGGCGTTACAACGAAGCGTGCACTCCCAAAAGAGTGTACGCAATTCGTGTATCTTGGCCCGGTTCTTCCGGATGCTTCTGAATAGTTCTAATGCAAGGCGTTTGCGTAATCCTGGGCGTTTATTCATCGTTTTTCTTTTCTTTTGAGATTGAAATTTATTTCTTTTTCGACAGAGCCATTAAACCAGTCTCCTTTGTTCCCCTTATAATCATCACTGGAAAGAGCAAGGTCTGTGGAGTCCTTTTCGTATGAACCGTTTCGGGTACCATCGATGTCTGTTGCTATGATTCGCAATTTGTCGGTTGGAAATTCTTCAAACTGGCAAGTGAAAGTGCCTGTAGGACTTGTTGAAACAGGCGGTATTGTATCGAACCCGCTTTTATTATCACCCTGATGTCCTACCAGACATGTTATTTCAATATCCGGAATCGGCATGTTTTCTTCGTTTACAACTTTGCCTTTGATAGTAAAATTGGCGTGAGGAGTGCCATACATATCAGTCGATACTTGGTCGCATGAAGAGAACCCCAGCAGCATAAGTATGCCGGTTAATAAGCAATTGACACTTTTCAGGATGGAGGCAGATATTTTTTTCATATTCTTATAGTATTTGTTTATACTATAATATTGATGCAAATATAAAATATATAGTTGCATCTTATATCATTTTCTTTCAGATATCTTATCTTCTTCTATGGTATATATTCTATTTTGAGTAACTTGCGCCCCTAATTCAATCGATCGATCAAACATGAAGGATTTTCTGCGTATACTGGGGCGCTTCGTGCCTCCCTATAAGAAATTTATGGTGTGGAATGTGATATTTAACGTCTTGTCTGCCATATTGAATCTATTTTCTTTTGCATTAATTATTCCGATTCTGAATATTTTGTTTAAAATCAGTGACGAAACTTATGCTTATACAGACTGGACCTTCGCCCCATTCTCGCTCGAAGCCTGGAAAGCGACTCCCGAATTGCTGAAAAACAACTTTTTCTGGTACGTCTCCGACATGATCGAGACGAAAGGCGGTTCATTCACTCTGATTATATTGGGCATTTTCCTGATTGTGTCCACTTTCTTGAAAGTCGGGACAATGTATATGGCTTTTTACACGATGATCCCGATCCGTACGGGAGTCGTTCGTGATATCCGCAACCAGATCAACCGTAAGATAACCGAACTTCCTTTGGGCTTTTTCTCGGAGGAGCGGAAGGGAGATATAATCGCTCGCGTTTCGGGAGATGTGAACGAGATAGAGACCTCGATCATGAGTTCGCTCGACATGCTCTTCAAGAACCCGATCCTGATCCTGATCTACTTGATCGGGATGATTGCTATCAGTTGGCAGTTGACGCTTTTTGTTTTCATTCTGTTGCCTTTCGCCGGATACGTGATGGGCGCTGTCGGGAAGAAGTTGAAACGAAAATCATTCGAAGGACAGCAGCAATGGGGCTATCTGATGAGTCAGATAGAGGAAACCTTAGGCGGCTTGCGCGTTATCAAGGCTTTCAATGCGGAGAAGAAAATACAGGATCGTTTTGAAAAGAGTAATGAAACGTTTCGGCGGCTGACAAACCGCATTTATCGCCGCCAGCAGATGGCGCATCCGATGAGCGAGTTCTTGGGGACGGCCACGATCGCAATCGTGCTGTGGTATGGCGGAACGCTGATCTTAAGCAGCAACAGTCCGATCGATGCCTCTACATTCATCTATTACCTGGTGATTTTTTACAGCATCATCAATCCGGCGAAGGATCTGAGCAAGGCCTCTTATGCCATTCAGAAGGGACTTGCCTCTATGGATCGTGTGGATAAGATTCTGAAGGCGGAAAGCGATATTAACGATCCAGAAAACCCGAAACCGATTGCTCTGACGAAAAGTATTTGTTACCGGGATGTCTGGTTCAAGTACCAGCATGAATGGGTACTGAAAGGCATTGACTTGACAATCCCGAAAGGACACACGGTCGCGTTGGTCGGTCAGTCGGGGTCGGGAAAGAGCACACTGGTGGATTTGCTGCCTCGTTTCTATGATGTGGACAAGGGGAGCATAACGATCGACGGTACGGACGTGCGTGACGCGACCTTGTATGATCTGCGCGGTCTGATGGGAAATGTCAACCAAGAGGCGATTCTTTTTAACGATACGTTCTTTAATAATATTTCTTTCGGAGTGGAAGGGGCTACGCTTGAACAGGTCCAGGAGGCGGCCCGTATCGCCAATGCGCATGATTTTATCATGGCGAGTGAGGAAGGGTATGATACCAATATCGGCGATCGTGGCGGCAAGTTGTCGGGTGGACAACGTCAGCGTATCAGTATTGCACGCGCTATCCTGAAAAACCCGCCGATCCTGATCCTCGATGAAGCGACTTCTGCACTCGATACCGAATCGGAACGCTTGGTACAGGAGGCTTTGGAGAATCTGATGCGTAACCGTACGACAATCGTGATCGCACACCGGCTCTCGACGATTCGGGGTGCAGACGAGATTTGCGTGATGCATGAAGGGGAGATTGTAGAGCGCGGACGGCACGAAGAGTTGATAGTGTTGGATGGATATTATAAGAGATTGTGCGACATGCAAAGTTTTTGATAAGAAGTAATAGCCCGAGTAGTGACAATCTAAAATATAATAGTTTTATGAAAAAGAGAGCATGGTTGATTAGTATTTGTTGTCTTTGTTATATGTGTGGTGTTTTTGCACAGGAAAAGAACAATTTTTCGGTTAAGAGAGGAATCAATATCAGTCATTGGTTATCACAAAGTAATTCAAGAGGTGAAAAGAGGGCTGCCTTTTTTACAGAGGATGATGTTAAATTTTTGTCAGAAGCGGGATTTGACCATTTGCGCTTACCCGTGGATGAAGAACAAATGTTTACCCCCGATGGCAGCAAAGAAAAAGAAGCTTTTTCTTTGCTGCATAATGCTCTGTCATGGTGTCAAAAGTATCGGTTAAAAGTAATTGTGGATTTGCATATATTGCGTTCTCACCATTTTAATGCGAAGAAAAAACCACTCTTTACAGATCGGAAAGAGCAGATTCGGTTTTATGATTTGTGGAAGCAATTAAGCCAGGAACTGCATACCTACTCAGTCGATTTTTTAGCTTATGAATTGATGAACGAACCGGTAGCTGACGACCATGAACAATGGAATAATATTGTTGCTGAATGTGTTCGGACCATTCGTCAGTTAGAACCCGGACGGTCGTTACTTGTAGGGTCTAATAGATGGCAAGGATATGAAACGATGCGATATCTGAAGATACCCGAGAATGATCCGAACTTGATTATAAGTTTCCATTATTATAATCCTTTCTTGTTGACCCATTATAGAGCCGGTTGGACGAACGTAAAAGACTATACCGGAAAGGTGCATTATCCGGGAAAATTGATTGCCGATGAAGATTTGAAACAATTGAAAGGTGAATTGTATGACAAGTTCGCTTATTGGAATAAAGTGGAATTTAACAAAGAGGTGATCGAAAAACATTTCAAAGAGGTGGTCGATTTTGCTCGTATACACCAACTCCCGTTGTATTGTGGTGAGTTCGGTTGTATCGCCGCAACTCCAAAAGCCGATAAAGAACGTTGGTATCAAGATATGATAGAGCTGTTTGATAAGTATGGAATTGCAAGAGCCAATTGGGATTACAAAGGAGGCTTCGGAATTATAGAGAATGGCATGCCGCAAACAGCTTTGATAGATATACTTACTGGAAAAAATATCAAATAATTGTAATTATGAAATATAACGCATTTGTTTTTCTGTTTATGATTCTGGTTGGCTGCAATATGCCGGAAGTGAAAACGGGCAAACCGTTGTCTTATCATTTCGATGCTCCGGCCGGAATATGGGAGGAGACGTTCCCATTGGGTAACGGACGCCTTGGATTGATGCCGGACGGAGGTGTCGATACGGAAAAGATTGTTTTGAACGAAATCTCCATGTGGTCGGGCAGTAAGCAGGAAACGGATAACCCACAGGCTTACTATTCGTTGGGAACGATCCGCAAACTCCTGTTCGAAGGACGTAACGACGAAGCACAGGAGTTGATGTACAATACTTTCGTCTGTAAGGGCGAGGGGAGCGGACAAGGGCAAGGAGCAAATGTCCCGTATGGCAGTTACCAACTGTTGGGCAATCTTGTTCTGAATTATGATTATCAAGGCAGTTCCGATTCGATCTCCGGGTATAGACGTGAATTGAATCTGGACAATGCGATTGCTACAGCTTCTTTTAGAAGAGGAAAGGTGACGTATGACCGTGAAGTCTTTACCTCTTTTGCCGATGATCTGGGCGTGATCCACCTGACTGCCGATGCGGATAGGGCACTGAACTTCTCGTTGGGTATGAACCGCCCCGAACACTGTAAGGTGACGGCTGACGGGCATGACCTTCTGATGCAAGGGCAGTTGCCTGACGGTGTCGATACACTGGAGATGAAAGGCCTCCGCTATGCATCGCGTGTTCGTGTCATCCTGCCGAAAGGGGGAAATGTGACTTCTGGAGATTCGACTGTTTCCGTGCGGAATGCTTCCGAAGCAATCCTGTTGGTGAGCATGGCGACCGATTATTTCGATAAAGACTTGGAAGGAAAAGTCGCTTCCCTGCTGGCTAATGCCGAAAAGAAAGATTTCGCCTCTTTGAAGAAAGGGCATATTGCTGCTTACCGTTCCCTGTTCGGCCGTGTGGATCTGGATTTGGGACATTCTTCTCGTGAGGATCTGCCGATAGACGAGCGTCTCGCAGCTTTCAGTGCCGATCCGGACGATCCATCTTTAGGGGCGCTCTATTTCCAATTTGGCCGTTATCTGTTGATCTCTTCTACGCGTGTAGGCTTGCTTCCTCCCAATCTGCAGGGGCTTTGGTGTAATACGATCAATACCCCATGGAACGGTGACTATCATCTGAATATCAATCTTCAGATGAACCATTGGCCGGCCGAAGTGGCGAACCTTTCCGAGCTCCATCTTCCGCTCGTGGAATGGACGAAGCAGCAGGTTGCCAGTGGCGAACGGACGGCTAAAGCCTATTATAACGCCCGCGGCTGGGTGACACATATCTTGGGAAATGTCTGGGAGTTCACCGCACCGGGCGAACATCCGTCATGGGGGGCGACCAATACTTCCGCCGCCTGGCTTTGCGAACATCTGTACATGCATTATCTCTATACGTTGGATAAGGAATATCTGAAAGATGTATATCCAGTGTTGAAAGGTGCTTCCCGGTTCTTCGTGGATATGTTGGTGGAAGATCCACGCAACAAATACCTGGTGACGGCTCCGACAACTTCGCCTGAAAACGGGTATAAACTGCCGAACGGTAAGACGGCGCATATCTGTGCCGGTTCGACGATGGACAACCAGATCGTTCGCGAACTGTTCACCAATACGATCGAGGCTGCCAATATCTTAGGGGTCGATTCTGCCTTTGCCGGTGAACTTGCTGCCAAACGTGCCCGCCTGATGCCGACGACAATCGGCAAGGACGGGCGTATCATGGAATGGCTCGAACCGTTTGAAGAGGTAGAGCCGCATCATCGCCACGTCTCCCATCTTTACGGTTTGTATCCGGGCAATGAGATATCGATAAAGCGTACGCCTGAGCTTGCCGAAGCAGCCCGCAAATCACTGGTGGCTCGTGGCGATAAGAGTACGGGATGGTCGATGGCTTGGAAGATCAATTTCTGGGCGCGTTTGCATGATGGCGACCATGCTTATAAGCTGTTTGCCGACTTGCTTCGTCCGTGTGTGGACCGTAAAACGAATATGACGAATGGTGGCGGGACATATCCGAACCTGTTCTGTGCGCATCCTCCTTTCCAGATAGACGGTAACTTTGGTGGTTGTGCCGGTATTGCCGAAATGCTGGTACAGAGCCAGACGGGAGAAATCGAGCTGCTTCCCGCCCTGCCTTCCGCTTGGAAAAACGGAAGTTTTAAAGGTCTTAAAGTCCGTGGAGGTGGCGAAGTGTCTGCCAAATGGAAAGAAGGCCGGTTGACGGAAGCCGGTTTGAAAGCCCTGGTTACCGGTTCGTTCCGTATCAAGCTTCCCGCCGACTCCGCAAATATGAGCATCAAGCTCAACCAAAAAGCCGTATCTCTCCCGGTTGTAGACGGCATGTTGAAAGTAGAATTGCAGGCAGGGGATCAATTGGCTCTGATGTTCTGATCAATACAACGGCAATTTGTATATGAACCCTATCGACAAGCGCTGTGTGTTTTCAATGAAAGCACATAGCGCTTTTGCTTTTTCCGTCAGGTTGTAAGAGCGGGCTGTTCCCGTGAAGAAGATATGTAGGTTTTCATCCGCCATCGGATAAAATTCGACGCCGGCCTGCAAGCCCCATGCTGTGCGGTATTTCCCGTCAGGAAGTTCTCCCTCTTCATTTCCCGCTTTATAGACCGACCCGGTTTCGTACATTCCTTTGGTAAAGGCGTTCCATTTCGGATGAAAGCGGTAATTTATCTCCGCTACGAGTGAAAGATACTGGACGTTACGTAAGCAGACAGGCCCTTCATCATTCTCGCCGGACGGAGGAACCAACTCGGTCAGGATACCCAACGGATCGAGTGAGCCGCGTGTGTACATCACATCGAAATAGCCATCGAACGGACCGGTGCAAACGTTGTGTCCGGCCCATGCCATATACATCCATTTCCCTTTGGCCTGTTCTCCGGCCGTGGCGGAGTAGCGGAGGTTCAGAACCTCGTCCAAATAACTGCTGTTCCAGTTAAATGTGTAGAAAAGCGGAGCACGTGGCTTTTCGATTCCGGCAGGAAGCAGGCCGTAAGCGTCCTCCATGCTCCCGATGCGGTTGTCTGTTACTTGCAAACGTAGTTCTTGGGAAGGAGTCGGCTGGTAACCGAGCGTAACCCCTGTAAAATAGCAATCCATGTATTCGTTCATGTCGCTGTATTCATATATCGAATACGGATCGAGGTCATATTCGAACCCTCCCCAGACTGCATCCTGTTTTCCTAATGTGACCGTGAATTTATCGTTGAGGCGATAGCCGATCATAGCATATTCGATTGATTCCGGCAGGTTCTCCAGATCCATGCCTTTATTCCCCTGGTTGAGGTTTTGGCGGTACCAGTAGAAAAGACGGTCGTTTATTTCGCCGGTCGCTTCGAGCTTGATGTGGTTGAAACGGAAAGCGGCTTCATCCAGCTTGTGCTCGGTGAAAAAAGTATTGAAAGAAGCATGCATTTCCAGATCCAGGTTGAATACATTATTGCGCTTGGGTATTTTCGTTGTATATTCAAACAGGGAAATGTCGGTGGAATCCCGTTCGGGAATAAATGATTGCGCCTGTATGGGAACAGTGCATAAAAAGCAGGCTGACAGCCAGAATGCCGTTAGTCGTTTCATTGTCGATTACGATTATGTTTGATTCTGGCTGCAAAGATATTATTTTTCTTCCGTTTTGCCGATGTGCTTCATCACCTTCGCATCCAGGTAGAAGATCAGTTCTTCTGCAATATTGGTGCAATGGTCACCGAAGCGTTCCATCTTGCGGATGACGCCTGCCATGTAAAGGCCGGCAAGTGCACTACCCGGATGTGCTTCGATATATTGGGCGATCAGAGGAGTCGAATCGTGATTGATCTCGTCGATGATATTGTCTTTCAGGAAAATGCGTGACGCAATCTCGGAACTTTCCTTTTCAAAGGCCTCCTGTGTCAATGATATCATGCTAAGCAGTTCGTGCAACATTTCTTCTACGCGGGCGATCTTCACCAGTTCCGGATCGATCGGTTCCCCTTCCGGCAGGTTGACGGAGAAGCGTGCGATGCTTTCAGCGAAGTCACCGAGGCGTTCCAGGTTCGTGTTGATCTTGTACATGGCAAGTACGAAGCGGAGGTCGATGGCCACCGGTGCGTACAGGGCGATGATATCTTCGCAATCGCTGTCGATCTTCAGCTCGAATGCATTCACGCGGCGTTCACGGCTGAGCACTTTATAGGCCAGTTCCTTGTCTCCGGTCAGCATCGCTTCACCGGCATTGTATATCTGCTGGTGGACGAGTGCCCACATCTCGTTAATCGTATTCTTTAACGCTGCTATTTCTTGTTCAATAACCTTCATGTTTTGATTTATGATTTATAATTTGTGATTTATGGATTATGAATCTTCTCACCCAAATCTCCCTGTAATATAATTCTGTGTCGATTCTTTTTCCGGATTGGTGAATATTTTACGTGTTTCACCATATTCGACCAGTTCGCCCAAATAGAAATATCCCGTCTTGTCGCTTACACGCGCAGCTTGCTGCATGTTGTGTGTGACGATCACGATCGTGTATTCCTTTTTCAGTTCATGGATCAAATCCTCGATCTTGCCTGTAGAGATCGGATCGAGGGCAGAAGTTGGTTCGTCCATCAACAGGATGGAAGGCGAGATAGCCAATGCCCGTGCGATACAAAGGCGTTGCTGTTGGCCGCCGGAAAGAGCGAAAGCCGAATCTTTCAGCTTGTCTTTGACCTCATCCCAGAGAACGACCTGTTTCAGGCTTTTGATTACGGTCTCTTCGATATATTCGTTGTCCTTAACGCCGTTTACGCGTAGGCCGTAAGCCACATTTTCGAAGATTGTTTTCGGGAACGGGTTCGGTTTCTGAAACACCATTCCGACATTTTTGCGGAGCGTGTCGACTTTTTCCCCTTTGCTGTATATGTCCCGTCCGTCGATGAATATCTTTCCTTCCAAACGTGTGTCGGGGATCAGGTCGTTCATACGGTTGAACAAGCGGAGGAAGGTAGATTTACCACAACCCGACGGGCCGATAAAGGCTACCGAGGTGTTGGCTTCTATCTGCATCGAAATGTTCTTCAACGCATGAAAGTCACCGTAATAGAAATCTACATTTTGAGCATCAATCTTTATCATAGATAATTATCAATTAATTCATTTTTACTTTCTTAGCGAAATAATTGCGCAATAGATTTGCCAGCAGGTTGACAACCAAGACGATGGCAATCAACACCAAGGCTGTTCCGTATGCCATGCCGCGGGAGGCTTCTATATCTGTCCCACTCGTGGATATGACATACAAGTGGTAAGGCAATGCCATGCACTGGTCGAAGATACTTCCCGGCAATTGAGGAAGGAAATAGGCCGCCACGGTGAACAGGATAGGAGCTGTTTCGCCCGATACACGTCCGACTGACAAGATCAGGCCGGTGATGATATTCGGGAAAGCCATCGGGAGCACGACACGGCGGATGGTCTGTAGTTTCGTTGCGCCTAATGCCAAGCTGCCGTGCCGGAACGAGTCGTCTATGCTTTTCAGAGCCTCTTCCGTCGTGCGGATAATCAGAGGCAGTGACATCAATGCCAGTGTAAACGAACCGGCGATGATCGAGTCGCCCCAACCTAACGCGTTAACGAACAGCGACATTCCGAACAAACCGAATACGACCGACGGGACTCCGCTCAGGTTGTTTGTCATGATACGGATGAAACGGACCAATTTGCCGTTTGTCGCATATTCGTTCATGTAGATGCCACTCATGATCCCGATCGGGAAACTGATGATACTGCTTCCGGCGATCAGGTAGAAAGTCCCGACAATCGCCGGGAAGATTCCACCTTCCGTCATGCCCTCTTCCGGTGCTTTCGTCAGGAAATCCCAGCTGATCACGCTGCCTCCTTTAATGATGATGAACCCTAAGATCACGAACAAGATCGCCACGACCAGATAACTCAACAGGGTGAAGAATCCGAATGCAAACTTTTGTGAGGTTCGTTTCTTCAAATCTATATTTTCTAACTTTTGTACAGGTGCCATAATGTGAATCAGATTTTTCTTTTAGATGAAATATATTCGACGGAGATACTCAATATCAACGTGATCAGGAAGAGAACGGCGCCGAGCAGGAACAAAGCTTCGTAGTGTGCGCCTCCGGCGGGAGCTTCCCCCAGTTCGGCGGCGATTGTCGCGGGGATGGTCCGTACCGGCTCGAAGAAGGAAGTCGGGATGACGGCCGCATTTCCGGTTACCATCAGGACTGCCATCGTCTCGCCTATCGCACGTCCGATACCTAACACGATTGCGGATGTAATGCCGGAAATGGAGTACGGGATGATTACTTTGTAGATCGTCTGCCATTGGGTCGCACCCAGGGCGAGGCTTGCCTCTTTCATGGCACGGGGCGTTGTCCGCATGGCATCTTCTGCAACGGTGATGATCGTAGGGAGTGCCATGATTGCCAAGACCACGCTGCCGGCAAAAGCCGTTTCGCCGACAGGCAGGTCAAATGTCTTCTGGATGAGCGGCACGATCACTGCCAAACCAAAGAAACCGTAGACAACAGACGGAATGCCCGCGAGCAATTCGATGATCGGTTTCAAGAGGCCGCGTGTCCGCTTATTTGCAATTTCAGCCATGTAAATAGCCACCGCAATCCCGAAAGGAAGTGAAAGGACGATTGCGCCGATACTGACCAGTAAAGTGCCCAACAACAAAGGAATCAATCCGAATATAGGGGCCGGTGTCGAGGTTGGATACCATTTCGTCCCTCCGAAAAACTCTCCCAATGTGATTTTCTCTTCCGGCAGGACTTTTCCCTGAAAACCGTTTTCCAGTAAATACTGCTTGGGAAAGAAAGCGATGATACCGGGTTCTTTCGCCACCAGTTCGCTGATCTTTTGCGGGACGTATTGAAATTCGTCACCCAGTTCCTCCTCCGTATAATAGTTGGTCAGATCGGAGAAACGGAATATCAGGATATCCTGATCCATCCCGCTGATATCTTTCCAGTTGGTAATATTACCGTCGAAAATGTCCATGATCATCTCCGGTGATAATTTTCCGACATCGTTGCTTTTATTTACGGCAAGAACATAACCTTCTTCTGTGGCCGGAGTATTGAAAAGGCCGCCGGCCTCTTTGAACAGAAAGAACACGATCAGCAAAATCGTAAGGCTACTGACGCTTCCGCTGATGAGTAATCCTCCTTCTACAATCTTTTCGAAAAACTTTCTCACTTTGTTTACCTTTTTATTTCTACCGGCAAAGGAACGAAACAAATGTTACGAAGTGATTACATGAAATTGAATGGAGTGTTACGATATTGTTACGTTAGTATTTCAAAAAATGACAATGTAGAGGCGGGGGGGCTACTCCGTCTAATGCAATCAATATTCCTCTATTGAATGTCAATGGGCAGAGCAGAGCCCTGCCCCTACGAGATGGCACTATGTGTTTTCGAATTTAATATTATAATACTAAAGTATATTGAATTAAAAGTTCAATGTTGCCGGTATCCCTGTGAAGAGAGAATGTATACATCTAAAACAAGCCCCGGAGATGAAAAACATTTTCGAGGCTTCGTTTCGCTATACCGATTGGTTTTCTATCGCAATTCGCAGTGATTTGTAAACTTATCACTATATTTGTCCAAAATCTTTCTAATTATTCAATCATGAACAAACTTTTAAGTTTATCTGTGTTAGCGACCACACTGTTATTGTCGTCTTGTAGTAATACCCCGCAGGAGGAGCCTCTTGCAAAAGTGATTGACCGTGGTCTGAAAGCCTCGACCGAACAGGCGCTGCTTATGGCCAAAGACCTGGAACAGCAGGAAGGCCGGCTGCCTAAGAGTATCAAAGATGGTAAATTGGAGACCAGCGATTGCTATTGGTGGTGCAGCGGTTTCTTTCCCGGCGAACTGTGGTACCTGTATGAAAACAATCCTACTCCCGAATTGAAGAAGTATGCCGAACTTTTTACCGGACGTTTGGAAAAAGTACAATATGTGACGAATAATCATGATGTCGGGTTCATGCTTTATTGTAGTTATGGCAACGGCTACCGCCTGACGCAAAATCCCGATTATAAGAATGTATTGGTGACCGGCGCCGGTTCGCTCAGTACCCGCTTCAACCCGATGATCAAGGCGATCCGTTCCTGGGACTCTACCAATAACGGCAAATGGCAGTATCCGGTTATCATCGATAACATGATGAACCTTGAGCTTCTGACGTGGGCAAGCAAAGCTACCGGTGATAATCGTTTCCATGATATCGCGGTTACGCATGCCAATACGACGATGGAAAATCATTTCCGTGATGATTATAGCAGTTATCATGTCGTTTCTTATGATACGATCACGGGGAAACCCCATATCAAAATGACGCATCAGGGATATGCCGACGAATCGGCTTGGGCACGCGGACAGGCGTGGGCGGTCTACGGTTATACGATGATGGCACGTGAAACCGGCAGTCCCGAATATCTGGCACAGGCCAAGCATATAGCCCGTTTCCTGATGAACCATCCGAATATGCCGGCCGATAAGGTTCCGTATTGGGATTTTAACGCTCCTGATATTCCGAATACGCCGCGCGACGCCTCTGCTGCCGCTATCATGGCTTCCGCCTTGATCGAATTGAGCCAGTTGGATAAATCGGATGAAGCAAAAAGCTATCTGGACTTTGCCGAACAACAGGTGCGTTCTTTATCATCCCCTGAATATTTGGCGGAGAAAGGAACAAACTGTAACTTTGTACTCAAGCATTCGACCGGCCATTTGCCCGGAAACAGCGAAGTGGACGTGCCGCTTAGCTATGCCGATTACTATTATGTTGAAGCATTGACGAGACTGAAAAAAATAATTGAATAAACCATGAGAAAATCATTGAAAATCACCGTACTGATTCTGTGTACGATCTGTCTGTCTTTTACCGGTAATGCCCAGCAAACAACAGGCAAGGATGATCGTGCGTTCTGGGTGGAAAACCTGACGCGCATAGCCGATCCCGTACTTGTCAATCTGAGCAATAATACGCTGAAGAAGAATATGCCTTACGAATCGTTGGGCGACCGTCGTCGTTTCTCGCATCTGGAGGCGGTAGGTCGTCTGGTCTGCGGTATCGCTCCTTGGCTTGAACTGGGGCCGGACAATACGCTTGAAGGCAAGCTCCGTGAGAAATATATCAACCTGACGGTGAAAGGGTTGAAGAATGCCGTTAATCCTGATGCTCCCGACTATCTGGTTTTCGGTGAACCGTCTCAGCCTTTGGTGGATGCTGCTTTTTTAGCGCAGGGATTATTGCGTGCTCCGAAACAGCTTTGGGGGAATCTTGATCCGCAGGCAAAAGAGTGGATGATTACCGAATTGAAGCGAAGCCGTAACATCAAACCTTATGAAAGCAATTGGCTGCTTTTCGCTTCGACTGTCGAAGCTGCTTTGTTGGAGTTTACAGGAGAATGTGACATGGAGCGAATGTTGTATGGTGTGAAAAGATTTCGTGACGAATGGTATAAAGGTGATGCCATGTATGGTGATGGGGTTGATTTTCATATGGATTATTATAATAGTTTCGTGATTCATCCGATGCTGACAGATGTGTTGGTCGTGATGAAGAAACACGATATCGAAGGCGCTGATTTCTTGGATACACAGTTGAAACGTCATGCTCGTTATGCCGAGATATTGGAGCGTTTTATTTCTCCCGAAGGTTCTTTCCCGGTTGTCGGTCGTTCCATCTGCTACCGCTTCGGTGCTTTCCATGCGTTGGGACAGGCGGCTTTGATGCATATTTTGCCCGAACGGGTGAAACCGGCACAGGTGCGTTGCGCTTTGACTTCCGTCATCCGTCGCCAGTTGAAGTCTCCGGCAAATTTCGATAAGAACGGTTGGTTGCGTGTAGGCTTTACTGGTGAACAAATCGAGATCTCCGAGTCTTATATCAATACGGGGAGCGTCTACCTTTGTGCTTTTGGCTTGGTGCCTCTGGGACTGCCGGAAACGGATGAGTTCTGGTCTGCTCCTTATACGGAATGGACGAATGTGAAAGCCTGGAACGGAGAGAAGGTACAGGCTGACCATGCGGTTAAGTGATTGACAATTTGGAATAAAAACATGATAATAAATAAAGAATAAGAAGATGAAAACAAATTATGAATTGCGTTATGCTGCGCATCCGGAAGATGCAAAGCAATATGATACGAAACGTATCCGTCGTGACTTCCTGATTGAGAAAGTGTTTGCTCCGAATGAAGTGAATATGGTCTATTCGATGTACGACCGTATGATCGTTGGCGGTGCCATGCCGGCCGGCGAAGTGCTGGTCCTGGAAGCGATCGATCCGTTGAAAGCTCCTTTCTTCCTGACTCGTCGCGAAATGGGTATCTTCAATGTGGGCGGACCGGGTGTCGTAAAGGCCGGAGATGCTGTCTTCGAGCTTGATTTTAAGGAAGCTCTTTATTTGGGTTCCGGAGACCGTGAAGTGACATTTGAAAGCAAGGATGCCCAAAATCCGGCTAAATTCTATTTTAACTCTACGACTGCACATCGCAACTATCCGGATAAAAAAGTGACGAAAGCAGACGCTGTTGTTGCCGCTATGGGCTCTTTGGAAATGTCCAACGACCGTAACATCAACAAGATGATCGTCAACCAGGTTCTTCCTACCTGCCAGTTGCAGATGGGTATGACGGAACTGAAACCGGGCAGTGTCTGGAACACGATGCCGGCACACGTGCACAGCCGCCGTATGGAAGCCTATTTCTATTTCGAAATCCCTGAGGACCAGGCTATCTGCCATTTCATGGGCGAAGTAGACGAAACCCGCCATATCTGGATGAAAGGCGATCAGGCTGTTTTGTCTCCCGAATGGTCTATCCATAGCGCTGCTGCCACTCACAACTATACTTTCATCTGGGGTATGGGAGGTGAAAACCTGGATTACGGAGACCAAGATTTCTCTTTGATCACCGACTTGAAATAATATTCGCACATTAAATACATTATTATCATTATGGTAAATTTTTCATTGGAAGGTAAGGTTGCACTTGTAACAGGTGCTTCTTACGGTATCGGGTTTGCGATTGCAACGGCGTTTGCCCAAGCCGGTGCAACTATCGTCTTTAACGATATCAAACAGGAATTGGTGGATAAGGGTCTCGCATCCTATGAAGCCAAAGGGATCAAAGCTCATGGTTATGTTTGCGACGTAACGAATGAAGAGCAGGTGAATGCTTTCGTTGCACAGGTGGAAAAGGAAGTTGGCGTAATCGATATTTTAGTTAATAACGCCGGTATCATCAAACGTATCCCGATGGTGGAGATGACGGCTGCCGAATTCCGGCAGGTGATCGATATCGACTTGAACGGTCCGTTTATCGTATCCAAAGCTGTTATCCCTTCCATGATCAAGAAAGGACACGGTAAGATTATCAATATCTGCTCTATGATGAGCGAACTCGGCCGCGAAACCGTATCGGCTTATGCTGCTGCCAAAGGTGGTTTGAAGATGCTGACTCGCAACATCGCTTCTGAATATGGAGAATACAACATCCAGTGTAACGGTATCGGTCCGGGTTATATCGCGACTCCGCAGACGGCTCCTTTGCGCGAAAGACAGGCAGACGGCTCACGCCATCCGTTCGATGCCTTTATCGTAGCCAAGACTCCGGCTGCCCGTTGGGGAACTCCTGAAGACTTGATGGGACCTGCCGTGTTCCTCGCATCCGATGCTTCCGACTTCGTAAACGGTCATGTGCTGTATGTCGATGGTGGTATTCTGGCTTATATCGGTAAACAACCTTGATCATGTCACGCTGAAGATTGTTGCCCTTTGGCATTTAAAAGAGTCCTTCCGGGAGAAATTCAGATTTCTTTCGGGAGGACTCTTTTTTGGGGGTAGGACTCTAAATTGGAATTTGATTATGTTATGCGGTTATTATAAGATAATAATTATCTTTACGTAAAAAGAAAACAACATGACATTGTTAAATAATCCATTCGTTACAAGCGGTTACATTGCTCCAGAATACTTCTGTGACCGGGAAAGAGAAACGGAAGAGTTGTCTCGTTGGCTGATCAATGAAAACAATGTGGCGATCATATCTACTCGCCGTATGGGAAAGACCGGATTGATTCGGCATTGTTTTCAATTGGATGAAATCTTCCATTATTTGGCTGTGTCAGACAAACCTTGTATTGTTGCTATCGATGAGTTTCAACAAGTTGCTCAGTATCCGGAGAAGAATGCAGAAGCTTTGTTGCGTACTTATGTCCAGCATTGCAACAAGGCTCATTTCATATTTGCCGGTTCGCAGCGTTATTTGATGGGAGAAATGTTTATTAGCCCGGCCCGTCCTTTTTATCAGAGTGTATCCATTCTGCATTATCGGCAATAGATAAAAATAAATATATGGAGTTCGCACAGCATCATTTCAGAGTAGCTTAAAAAGATATTGATGTTACAATCATTGACTCTTTGTATGATCGCTTTGAAGGAATCACTTGGTATCTGCAAAAGATATTGAATATTCTTTTTGCAATGACACCGAAAGGGGGGAGGTGCAGTGGCGAGATGATAGAACAGGCAGTGGACTTCATCTTGGATTCTTATTCTTTTGCTTATTCCGAATTACTTTACCAGTTGCCTGAAAAGCAAAAAGAATTGATGATTGCTATTTGTAAAGAAGGGAAAGCTACGGCATTGACTTCCGGTAAATTTATCCGGAAATATAGTTTGCCGTCAAGCAGTTCGGTTCAATCGGCTTTGAAAGGATTGTTGGAGAAAGATTTTGTTACGAAAGAAGGAGCTTACTATATGGTTTATGACTGCTTTTTCTCTTTGTGGTTGAGGCGGAACTTCTAAAGAAAAGGAGGGTGTAAAAAAACAACCTCCTTTTCTGTATGGTGCGAGACAACGGTTTATTTGTTGTATTTGCTCCAGTCAACATTGTGCATGTCGCCGCTGGCAGCCAATTCTTCGTGGAAAGCGAAGCAGCATTTCAGGTTCTGGGGAGTGTGTCCCTTGATGCCCATTGCCAGGTATTCTTCCAATAACGGTTTGTAATCCGGGTGGACGCAGTTGTCGATGATGCAACGTGCACGCTGGATCGGAGATTTACCGCGCAGGTCGGCAACGCCATATTCCGTGATGATGATTTTAACGGAGTGTTCGCTGTGATCCAGGTGGGAAACCATCGGGACGAATGCGCTGATCTTACCTTCCTTCGCCGTAGACGGAGTTGTGAAGATAGACAACATGGCCGAGCGGGTGAAGTCTCCGGAACCGCCGATACCGTTCATCATCCTTGTTCCGGAGACATGAGTGGAGTTGATATTTCCAAATATATCCGCTTCCAGAGCCGTGTTGATCGCGATCAAGCCCAGGCGGCGGGCCACTTCCGGGTTGTTGGAGATTTCCTGCGGGCGAAGCAGAATCTTATCTTTGAAGAAATCCAAGTTTGCGTAGATGTCGCGGATCACTTCGTTGCTGACAGACAGGGAGCAACCGCTGGCAAACTTGACGCGTCCTTCCTTCATCAAGGCGATGACAGCGTCCTGAATAACTTCCGTATAAACGTTGAATGCCGGAATGTCCTTATTCTCGCCCATGCAGCCCAAAACCGCATTGGCAACATTGCCTACGCCGCTCTGCAACGGAACGAATTCTTTCGGCAGACGGCCGGCTTTGATCTCGCCGACGAGGAAGTTGGCAACATTCTGGCCGATAGCCATCGTCACATCGTCCAGCGGGGAGAACTTGCCGCCTTCGTTCGGCTCGTCGGTCTTGACGACTCCGACGATCTTAGCCGGATCGACCTTCACACAGTCGCTGCCGATACGGTCGGATGGAGTGTAGATAGGAATTTCGCGGCGGTAAGGGGGATCGGCCGGTTCGTAGATGTCATGCATTCCACGGATTTCTTTCGGGTGGCGACAGTTCAGCTCGACGATGATACGGTCTGCCATGCGGCAGATTGTCGGCAGGATACCGACACCGCTTGTCGGCACGATTTCGCCGTCTTCCGTCACATCTGCCGCTTCGACGATCGCCACGTCAATCTTGCCCAAGAAGCCGTAGCGCAGGTCTTGTGCCAGCTCGGACAAGTGCATATCGAAATATTGTGCTCCGTGAGCGTTCAGCAGGGCACGCAAGTCTTTGTTTGATTGATAAGGAGTACGGAATTTGATTGCGTTGGCACGGGCCAGTTCGCCGTCCAGCTTGTCTCCTGTCGAGGCGCCGGTAAACATACCGATCTGGAACGGATTTCCTTTTTCATGTTCGGCAATTGCTTTTTTTGCAATGGCGCCCGGCACGACTTTCGGACATCCGGCCGGAGTAAATCCGCTAAAGCCGACATTGTCGTCGTGATGCACGAATGAAGCAGCTTCTTCAGCTGTAATAAATTTTAAAGCCATGATATTATTTGTTGTTACATTAGTAATTCATTATTCAGTTAACAGTGCAACGCAAAGGTATTAAAAAAGAATATAGATTAATACTTACGGTTAAGTATTTCAGTGTAAATAACCGCTTTTCGCAGTTCGGCGGCATTGTCGAACTCGATCTCCGTAAGCGGGCTTTCCTCTTCGGCCGGAGGGGTGGCAAGGCGATTCCTGGCAGAAGACTGCCTGTCTGCCATTTTCTCGCCGGCGAGAAACGGCTTGGGAGCAGCGGCTGGTTGCTTTACCGGTTCCGGCTTTTGCATTTCTTCCAGAATTTCCCAGAAACCTTTGGCAGGAACTTCTTTTTCACTCGTGACAATTTCCTTGTCCGGTTGTCCCAATATCTGTTTCGGGCGTTTTTTCTTGTTCTTGGAACTGAACAAGCTACTGATCCCAGCAATTGCCAGGAACACAATATATAGCCAATCACCTGCGTTATCCATAAACTTTGATTATTTTTGCACTCCAAATGTAAGAAATATTATTTAGAAGTGAAAGAGAGGAAAGATATAATAGGTATAAAAGTAAATAAGGGTAACTTCACAGCCACCCTTATTCGATTTAACCAAAACCTTAACTATGAAAAAATTTACGTTTTTCGATTACAAATATAGGCGTAGGATTTTATGTATGCAAGTGTTTGGTGAATTATTTTTCAAGAATATTTATATTTAACAGTAATTAGTAAACAAGATGACAAATCAAGAAAATGGCGCGGACTTAAAATCCGTAGCCGGAATGGAAGAAAAGAAGTTGTTTATCGAGACCTACGGGTGTCAGATGAATGTGGCAGACAGCGAAGTCGTCGCTTCCATCATGAAAATGGATGGGTATGCGGTGACCGACAAGATAGAAGATGCTGATGCTATTTTTGTCAACACTTGTTCGGTGCGCGATAATGCCGAACAGAAAATCTACGGACGGCTTCAGTATTTCCAGTCTTTGAAAAGAAAGAAAAAAACGTTAGTGATTGGTGTGCTCGGATGTATGGCGGAGCGGGTGAAGGAGGAACTGATCAAGGTGCATCATGCCGATTTGGTTGTCGGTCCGGACTCCTATATGGATCTGCCTAACTTGGTGGGGGCGGTCGAACACGGCGAAAAGGCGATCAATGTCGAGCTTTCCACGCAGGAAACCTATAAGGACGTAATCCCGTTGAAATTGGGAGGCGTGCATATTTCGGGTTTTGTCTCCATCATGCGCGGATGCAATAATTTCTGTACCTATTGTATCGTACCCTATACCCGCGGACGTGAACGCAGCCGGGATATCGAAAGTATCTTGAACGAGATACGCGACATGCGCGATAAAGGTTTCAAGGAAGTGACCTTATTGGGGCAGAATGTAAACTCTTATCTTTTTGAGAAGGATGGAGAAAAAATCTCATTCCCCGTTTTGCTGAAACGTGTCGCCGAGGAAGTGCCTGAAATGCGTGTCCGCTTTACTACTTCGCACCCGAAGGATATGAGTGACGAGACCCTGCACGTGATCGCCGAACATGATAATATATGCAAGATGATCCACCTTCCCGCACAATCGGGGAGTTCCCGCATCCTGAAAGTGATGAACCGCAAATATACGCGCGAATGGTATCTGGACCGTATTGCCGCTATCCGCCGTATCCTGCCGGACTGTGCTATCTCGACCGACCTGTTTTGCGGTTTCCATTCCGAGACGGAAGAGGATTATCAGGAAACGCTTTCCCTGATGCGCGAAGTGGGCTACGACAGTGCTTTTCTGTTCAAATATTCTGAACGTCCCGGAACTTATGCGTCCCGGCATCTTCCCGATACGGTCAGTGAAGAAGAGAAAGTCCGTCGCTTGCAAGGCATGATCGACTTGCAGAACCGGCTTTCGGAAGAAAGCAACAAGCGCGATATCGGCAAAGTGTTCGAAGTGCTGATCGAAGGCTTCTCCAAACGTTCGCGCGAGCAACTGTTCGGCCGTACCAGCCAGAATAAGGTCGTGATTTTTGACAAGAAGAATTATCACGTCGGGCAATTCATAAAGGTACGCATCAACCGCGCCTCTTCCGCAACTCTGTTCGGGGAGCCGGTGGAATAAATATATATGAGTAAAACGGGTTTGCACACAAACCCGTTTTACTTTTGTAATAGTTTCTCGGATATGAATTGCATCTCCTGGTTAAATCCGTTTGAATTAGCCGATATTCCCTGATAGGTGGGTAGGCTGTTCTGTAATCGGTCCAATTGATAGACAGAAGCTTCTGGTATCACATCCCATTGGAGCATTGTCCCGAAATTGAAAGAAAAGATGGGACTCCCTTTATGCGACATGTCGATATGAGGTTTTAGTCCGTTTACAGGGAATAGCTTGTAAAACTCCGTCCCGTTTTTTAATGTCCGGATAAACAATGCGTCAGCATCGGAGGCAATGGAAACGAACATAAGCGGTAGGTTTTTGACTTTCCCGTTTTTATATGCATATTTCCTTTTTTTGGATAGAATGGTTTTAATGGCGACTTTGTTCACATAACCGTTTTCATATCCGAGCACAAAATAATGGTCCAATTCATGTTCTTGTATGGCTATTGTACATAGAATCCCACTCATGCGCGGGTAATCGTCTGTGATGATATATTCGTAGGTTTCCAATATGGACCAGTAAGCAATATTGTTGGCGGACATATCATCGCTGTCTGACGGATTTGCCCGTAACATAGAGGTCGGTATCGAGTAGCCTGCTTTTCGTTCGTTTTTTTCTTTTGTTTCAGCCTTGGAAACCATTGGCTTGGGGTTTTCGGCTTGTTGTGCTTTTGCCTGTTCTTTTTCCTGCTGTTTTCTTTTTTCCAACAGGAGTAGAGACATGCCCTCTATCATCCGGGTCTCATTACCCTGTCTCTGCCAGACAATTCCGTCCAGTGATACGAGTTGAGGATAGTCGGGGACACGGATCTCACAAATCATCCGGTTTTTGTAAGTGACGAATTTGAATGTTATCTGTCCATTGATATCTTTCCCGAGAGAATGGACAATGCGCGAGCGAAGTGATCGTTCGTACTCGTCTGCTCCACATTTCAGGTATTCGAAATCGGATTTAAGGCCGATCACGTCTCCTGTATCGTGAACACCGAGAAACAAAGTGCCTCCTTTGGCATTTAAAAAACCGGTTATTGTCTTTAATATGGTTTTGGTTTGCAAACTCATGTTGGGCGAGTGGCTGCTCCCGGCAGGATAGACTAATGAGGTTTTGAATTCTTTCTCTCCGTCTTCCAATCCCAGGTTAACCAATTTTTCTTCCTCTTTTTCTTTTTCCAAGATATGGTCACTCTTGATATCCATATTCAACAGATGAGCAATCTCTGCTTTCAAGGCAAGAAGCGTGTTTTTATCAACTGTTGTGTTTTTTAGCATATTATGTGAAAGCACCAGACGTGATAATGCAGAACTTAGGGGATTTTCGTTATTGGTCTGTGCATATAACGTATTTTCTGTTTCCGGATTATCCCAGCAATTTAGTATTTCTATGATTTGCATCCAATGCTTCATGACCGGGAAGCTCTCCTTTGCGTGGTCTTCCTTTATCGTAAACTTGAGAGGTGTGGAGATAGTGGCGGGGTCATATAAAAAATGGTATAAAGCTTCTTCATAATTCATATATTGTTGGAAGAAGTCCATCTGGCTCTTATATCCGGCAAGTTGAGACAGTAGCCTGGCTGTCGCTATATATTGATATCTTTCTACCGGATCGCTCAGGCAAGAAATGGAAAGGAAGTTCAGAAAGATCAACTCTTTCAAGAATTCCGTGTTGATAAATTGCGAACAGTTGTTCTTCTCGATTTCTACATTTTTTCTGTTTTCAAGCTCTTCTGCCTTTTTTCTCGATTCATCGGCTTGTGAATAACTTATGTATTCTTGGATAATGGATTTTAATGCCTCGGTTTCATCTATTTCAGCATCCGTCTCTTCGATGAATGTGGCTAAGATTCGATTGTCGGCCATGATTCCGTCAATAAGCAATTCCGCAGATATGCCTACGTGGAATTTGTAATCCTCTGTTTTCTCCGTATAGAAGACATATCCGTTGCGGTTGACCCAAATGAGATTGTTTTTGTAGGTACGTACCAATTTCGCTGTAACATGATCGCCGGGAAGCAGGTTGGAGGCTGCTATTTGATCGAACTCTTCTAATAGGCTGAATTGGATTTTTCCCTCTTTTGCACTGGATACTGTTACCCGGAATTCGTCGTTCGGGAAAAACATGTTCCCCAAGCTCGGTATGTAATATCTGGCGATATTGGTTACGTGCAAAACACCTGTCCCTTTGTATTTCTGATCCACAATGTCGGCAAAAACCATCAGTGGGTAGTTCTTGTTAAATCCCTGTATCCGTACGAGAACAGATGTTCCCGGTTGAAGTTCCTCTTTGGCTGTTGTAGCGGGGGGAGGGGTGTATTTGAATAGAGAATGCAAGAAATCCCATTGAAGCCGTTGCTTCCCTAAATCGGATGTTTGCACCCAGCTTTTTTTCTCTTTTTTAGGAATACAAAAACCGACCTGGTTTTCGTATAAGGTGACGGCCTCGGATAGAGGGGAAAATGCATATTCTCGCGGATAAATGGTTGTTTTCTGTGAATTGATTTTTATGCATCCGTACGGAGAAGTGAATAATTGTTCTCCATCGAAATAGGTTTCTTTTGAGTTAATGAATGAAGAAATCTTGGCTGTGAGAGACGTGTGATTGTAATGAAGGATGTCGCCCCATTCGAATTCAGGTGAATACCCTTCTGTCGCGAATAAAGCATTTATACTTTTACGAATGAAGGCCGGCCGGTTCTCCGGTTTTTCTAAAATGGTGAGATACCGGTATAGCATGGAGCGTAGGTAGCGGATATCTTTCCCTTTTGTCCCTAATAAAAAGGAGGCGGCGATATAACGAACCACGATCCATATTTGAGCAACGAAATCTTTGTCTATGTTTTCAAAATTCAGGAACACGTTCATATCTCCACCTTTCTGAGTGATGAATTTGTTGATGATTTTTTGGACGGATTGGATATGGTCTTTGTTTTTCCCTTTAGACAAATAGTAGGCAAAAAACAAAAAATCTTCCGGATGGTTGTCAAGTAAATCCGGCAGGAAATGGAGTATTTGAAATATGGTTTTGATTCTTGTCTCTTTGTTACATAGGTATCCGGATACTTTTATTTTGTTGATGATTTTTGAAAAATACTCTTCGCCTTGGTTTGTCTGAATCAGGTTGAATGTATAGATCTGCAATTTGGACAGCTCTAATTCTTCCTCTATCTTTAAATGTAAAGAGTCGATCATATCTGGAGAATAAACCGAAAGGAAGTCGGAATTTTCGATTACCCATTCCGCTATCGAACAGTACAGGAGATTCAGCTCGTTGACCAACGGATAATTCTCTTCGTTGATTGCTTTTCTCCTATTGCTGGTGATAATAGACATGTAGCTGATCACCCAAAGTCCGTTGGCCTGTTCGTATTGTACGAACAGATTGTTTATTTTCCCGTTTTCTTCTCTTTTTTCTTTCAAGGCCTCAAGAGAAATCTCGTCCGAAGTGTCGGTGAGCCCGATATTTTGGAGTAGTTGTTCGTATGGAAGGAAATTACTTTTTAGAAAGACGTAGCCTGCTTCCGGTTTTAATTTGATCGATCCGTTATTGTAAATCTCCATTATTTGGCAACATATTCTTTGGTTCTCTTGTATGTATTCTCTTTTCCATACCGGCAATTTGAAGGAGAAGCCATAATTGTCGTATAAAAAATAGAAATCATTCTCGCTGTGCATGGATTCGTTTCGGTTCCCGACTCTGAACGAATATATTTCTCCTGTTTTGTAGAGAGTGGATAACAACCGGTATCTGTCCTGTTCGAATATCGGAGAACCGTCTGCTTCGAAAGCCGTGACTTTGCAGAATATGGTTGATGGTTGCTTTTGTTTTTTTTGAAAATCAAATAAACGAACCTTGTATCTGGTTTCTGTGTCCTCGACAATATAGAAATAGTTTTCATTGTCAATATAGGTATTGATGACTTTCAATTCATAGCACAGGGATTTGTCGTATTGTTTCATGGCATTTTATTTGTTGATTGTTATGTTTTCGAGAGAAAATTGTTCTTTTTAGTGAATAGTCTGCATATTCCGGTTGATACCTGTTCCGCAATTCCTGGATGCCCGTTCACTCCGTTGGTAACTTCCTGTATTACTGACAAAGTTAATATTATTTTCGTAGGTTCTCTCTAATAAGGCGAAAAACATGTATTAGCACAGTTACCTTTCTTATTTTCATTGGTTGAAACAAAAATGTCTGCGGTTGAAACAAAAATGCCTGCGGTCGAAACTAAAGTGTTCGCGGTCGAAACAATAGTTTCTGCGGTCGAAACAAAAGTTTCAACCGAGGAAACAAAAGTTTCGACCGATGAAACTTTAGTTTCAAAAGCAAGAACTGTTTGAAACTTTAGTTTCACGAATAATATTTGCTGAAACTTTTTACCAATCGAAGCTTTCCCTGTATGAATTGAAAACAGGTTCTTCGTTGATTCCGTTTTGTTTAAAGAGTTGTTTGATGAAATTTTGATGTTCGGGCAATAACTCGTTTTCCTTGCGCAAGAAACGGTAATAAAGTGTTTTCCCGAAATGAGCGACCATCTTCCTTCTTAGATGCAAAGCCATTTTGTGCGGTACGTTATCGAGTAGTTTTGTAATCCCCAAAGCAATTTGTTTTTTGATTTGCGTTTTGAAGAAAGGACAATCGTCTCCTTCCTTCGGATAGCAGGCGGGATTCACGATCGGGAAAAACTTGCGGATGGATGTACTGTTGGTTGCTGCCAGATGGCGCAAACAATTGTCCGCCTGCGTGCATCGATCATTGAGGCAATGAGCAAAATCGTACGGAACATTTTGATAATCAATTTTATTTGTCATAATGCGCAAATGTACGGATTATATTTGAATCCGTATCTTGTTTTTTGCTCGTTGTAAGAGTGTTTTGCAAATGAAATTGTGAAACGGTTTGATTATGGCAAAATAACATTTTCAGAGACTTTACGGAGGCAGCCTTGCTTGCAGGATAGGCTAAGCGGGCCTTTACAAGTTGTCGAAACACTACGTCCTTGATTTTATTGAAGCCCACATTGTTAAATACACGGTCAAGAATCAAGTCGGCTCCATTTATCCAAAGAACTTCGTAATGGCAAACAGCGGAATATTCTCCATCCAACCCTGATCTTGATAACCCATCATGGAGATACGCAGTCCTTTCAACTGGTAATCGGGATGATTTTTAATATATTCTGACATGGAACGCGCATGTACATTCTCTTCGGCTTTCACTTCCACCGGTATCACGCGATGCTCCGTCTGTACCACAAAGTCAATCTCCGCGGGTGTTTTGTCGCTGCTCCAATAATAGGGCGAAAAGCCTTGGGCCACTAATTGCTGCAAGACAAACTGTTCGGTAAAAGCGCCCTTGAACTCCTTGAATACATTATCTCCTACCAACATCTGGCTGGCTGGCGCTTCAGTCATACAACCAAAAAGACCGCAATCAAGCAGGAATAATTTGAAGGCACTCAGATCTTCGTAAAATTTGACAGGCATCTGCAGTTCTTTTATCCGGCAGACTTTATACACCAGACCTGCATCCATCAGCCACTGAATGGCGAGTTCATATTCCGTAGCTCTGGCACCTTTCTTCAACACATTATAGATGAATTTCTTGTTCTCCTTAGCCAACTGCGAAGGCAAGGATTGCAGCACTTGTCCGATACGCATACTTTCAGTAGGTGTCGTATGCTTGGAGATGTCCCGCCGATAAGCATCCAAAATTTCAGTCTGTTTGTCACGTACCTCCTGCAAGTTTTGATGCTGAAAGAAACAATCCACCACTTCAGGCATGCCACCTACATAGTAGTATTGACGAAGCAAATCAATATATTTTAAACTGAGAATTTTTAAGATTTCCCAATCGGGCTGATGTAACAAGTTGCACAAATCTGTTTCACCGGCAGCCATCAGAAATTCTTCAAAATCCATCGGATGTAGATGCATTACATTTACCTTACCCACCGGAAATGACTGACCTTTCCCCAAAGTAATCCCCAACAAGGAACCGGCCGCCATCACATGATATTCAGGCGCATTTTCCTGAAAATATTTCAAGCTATGCAATCCCCGTTCCACTTCCTGCAACTCATCGAATACAATCAACGTTTTTCCTGCTTCAATCTTCGTCCCTGTGATAGCCTGAAGTGTCAGCAGAATACGGGGGATGTTATAGTCGGCTGCAAATAACTCCTTGGCCAGTGGCTCTACATCACAGTTGATGTAGGCTACATTCTCAAACTCAGTCTGACCAAAATGTTTCATCACCCAAGTTTTACCAACCTGACGAGCACCCAACAGTATCAAAGGTTTTCTCGCAGGATTATCTTTCCAAAGTTTCAACTGTTGTATAATTTTCCGTTTCATCGATTCCTTATAAAATAAGAATTATCCACTTGCTTTTTGCAAATATACATTTTTTCGACGATAGAAACTGATGAGAAACACACTTTTTCGATGATAATTTAAGGAAAACATCACATTTTTCGGCAATTACAATGCTTACCGTACTTTTGTGTCTGTATTGCAAAAGCGAACAATTGTTACGGCCTGCAGAAAAAGTAACACTTTTTTCTGTAATATCCTGAATTTAGTTGTTTTGCCGGTCTTTTCGAACAAAATCAATGTGGAATATATTTGTGCTATCGGTTTGATCCTCTGTTGTTTGTGATTTTATATGATGTACACGCGTACATCTATATTAGAAGCTTGGATTTGTATGTTTTTGTTCTTGTAAACGATTGAAAAATAAAGGAATAGGAAGGATTTTCAAAATGACTAAAGAAAACGTACGTTTTATTTGTCATTTCCACAGCACAAAAATACAACTACTTTTTGAACCGGCAATCCTTTATCCCGATTATTTTCCTTTTCTATATTCTTTCTTATCAATTAGATAGCTTAACCTGTACGAAAAACCCTCTTTTCGATACAAACCTTTCCGAAGCCCCGAAAAATGACTAAAAAAAACGTACGTTTTCCCTCGTCAAAAGACAGAAGTTTAGTTAAAAGACGAAAACACAGGGATATACGTAGTGCTGATTGAACTTTTAGTATATGTATTATTAATATTAATTCAAATGATTATGAACAAAAAGTTTTCTACTCTTGTAGCCGGTCTGTTTTTGGCCGGAATGTTACCTGTAGGAGCCATGAATCATCACACTGTGAATGGCGAAGTGCCTTATCGCACAGACCTTGTGAAAAGTGCTGTTTCTTCCTACCATTGTAATGGGGTAAACTCTATTGATGAAACTAAGTGGTACCAACTTGTTGTCTCTGAAGAGGGAGATACCCAAGTCGAAGAGGAACGTCAAGATGGCGTTGGTGCAAACATGACAATCCTGACAATGGAGCGTGATTACACCACCGGAAATTTGACATTGGCTGTAAAGAAAATCGAAGATGCAGCATTAACTCATTCTTTATGGAAAATTACGACGGTTAGAGACAACGTGAACTCTCGCGATCTGTTTGCTTATGAAAACATGGAAACAGGCTATAAGCTGACTTTCGATGAATTCAATGCCTTGAACCTGAATGGAACTACTAATGCTAAAACGGCTGTTAAAAAAGTAGAGGCTACTATCCTGAACGGTTGCACGGATAATTGGAGATGGTATACTCATAAAGCTCAAACAAACAACTTTACCAAGAAAACAGTCTTTTCTTTTTTCCATGGTAAAGATTCTGTGATGGCTATGGCTTTGAACGATAACGGCGAAGTCGTTTTGGTAAAGGAAAGTGCAGTAAAGGCTGAAGATGAAGCAAAAAGTATTCAGAATTTGCTTGCTATCCGTCCGATCATAGCCGGAGCAAAAGTTTTGGATGCGGCTGAAATCAATTCGATGATCGATGCTGACGGTTCTTTTAAGAATTTTACAGATATCGCTATGGGCAACACCTCTGACAATACTACGTTAGGAGGAACAAAAGTCAAATTCAAGTTCAGCAAGACATTAGGCGAAAATCCGCTGACTGAAACTTACAAGGCTGTTGCGAGTCCTTATACTTTATTGGACCGTGATGGTTGGGATGCAAAAACTAATGAAGCTTATTCCGGTTACAATATCCTTCTTCAAAACGTGGAGACAGGTAAATACTTGATGGTATCTCCTGATCGTTTTGAAAAACCGACAGCTCCGGGTCTCTATGGCGGCCTGTTGTTGAAGGATGCTAAATACCAGAAGTTGGATAATAAAACAAATCCGACAGCATTGGAAGATGTTGATCCTGCAACATTGTCAGATGTCATTGGTAATTTGGATGCTCATCAAGCTCGTTATCATTTCAAGTTCACTTACTATCCTACAAACGACAGTTTGGTGATCGAACCTTTGAATGCTTCTGTAAAAGAAAGTGAAGATATCGACTATCTGAAAAGTGACTTGGTGAAGAAAGGAAACGATGCCGTAAAAATGGTAGACTATTTCAATACGGTTAACGCCGGTGTCGCTTATCGGAATGACGCTTGGGGAAATGTGCTGTTTAACAAGGCTGCCGGTGTTCCGGTCGCTTTAGGTGCTATCAACAATGGATCGGGTGCTCCTGATGTAAGTGAAATCCTGACGGTGTCAGTTCCGTCTAATATTGGAGCGGCTCAGGAAAAATATGCTGCTTTGTGTAAAGAAATCTATGCTTGTTCGGCAAGTTCAACAGGTCATGCCGGAAACCCTGCTTATGTGACTAATAATTGTGTCAACCATATAGGAGATGAAGCAACAATTGAATACCAGTCAAACATGGGCGTAAAGATTAGCTTCGACAACGTCCGTACTCCGTTGGTACGTACGACGGTGACTTCCGGCCTGTATTTCATTCAGTTGTCTACAACTGTTCAGAACGATCCTACTTATACGGAAAAACGTCATAATGGTTCTTATATCGTAGCTGATATGGGCGGTCATTTGGTTTATGATGTCGAAGATGCTAATCAGGACTTTACTCACATGCCGGCGACTCAGTGGGTTGTTGAACAGTTGAACTGTGACGTGTATGAAGGTGAAGTTAATACGAATGAAGCAGCTTTGGTTAGAATCTCTAACCGTGAGTATGGCATCGAAGGTTTCGTTGGCCAGTTGTATTCTGCAGGCAAGGATGCCGGTGGACAGGATAAATACTATTTCATCAATCATAAGAAGTATAGTAGTGGAATGTGGAATGAAGGAACCGACAATCATATGTGGGGAAGTAAGTTCGCATGTCATGATACTTTGACTTTCACGGCTGTAGATCCGAAGACAACTGACGGTTATAGTGTGATTGAAGATGATGTATTGAAAGAAAACGTATATGCTTTGCAGCAGTTGGTAAACGGCGAAGCAGCCTGGTATTTGGGTGTTAGCGCCGATAACAAAAACTTAGGCTTGTTGCAGGAAGATCCGACCATGTTCGAATTACACCTGATCGAAACTGAAAAATATGGATATACTCCGGCACAAAAGGCAACTCAACCGGGCTTAGCCGGTATTGGCCAGTTGAAGAGAGACGTTTATGCCGTTAAGGTAAAAGACGCAAACAAAATCGATAACGACCATACTTATGTAGCGTTGGATCACATGCACCGCTATGTAATTGCTGACGAAAAAGATATCGTGGCCGGTAAGGATGGTTTGACTTGGGCTTTGTTCTATTTGAAGAATAACAACCATGTCGGCGAACATTACTATGCTTTGGTTAACGCAACGGGCGTGGAAACGTCTTTGAAAAATGTCAATACAACAGCAGGAAAGTTGGTGGTAGAAGCCTCTTCTTATTTGACAAAGGTTGATAACCTATGCAGTACTTCTTCTGATGTATTCAAGCTGGCCTCCAATCCTCGTCCTTTGTATGCCAATCTGGAAGAAGACGATGTGATCGGAACCGGTTATAGCGATTTGGTAAACAACAAAGAAAAAGGCTTGAAGTTAGGCGTGGAACGTACTGGCGGTTATTTGTATGAAGATGAAACTCCGGTGTTGAACTATCTGTCTCATGAAAACTTGAACACAGGTGCAGACAAGAGCTATTCTTTCTATGTCGATAAAGTAGCGAAGTCCAATGCACGTATGCCTCAGTATTTGTTTGCAACAGCAGCAGATAGCGTACCTGCCTACACTTATTGCATTACAGAAAAGCACGGCATCAATCCTGGATGCGACCACGCTGTCCTTTATCCGGGTTATGTAAGCGGTCGTTTCTTGGTTAACTTGAACGATTCTGTCCGTACATCTATCGATAAAGTTTCTGCTACAGACAAATTCATGTCTGACGGCTATGTAAAACTGGCATTTGTTGAAGCTGTTCACCGCGGAGATTCTCTTTATGTACTGAAAGCGCCTTATACGTTGGCTTCTATCTCGGTTAAGGATGTAGACGGCACATCATACGTCCTTCCTCCTTATCTGTCAGAAGACAGTTTGGGCATTGTTTATGACATTGTCGATCTGAATGGCGAACACAACAATGCGGCATTCTCTTTGAGATATGTCGGCGATACGGAAAATGACGGTTTCTTACTGGAATCTTTCGATTATGGAATGATTGAAGATGGTTCGGTTAAACATCTTTCCGGTATCGGTTCATTCGAAGGTGCATGGGTGAAATTGCAGAATGGGGTTCCTGTTTTGGCTCAGATTTCAGATGATGCAGATAAGGGCGACCACAATACAGGCGATAACCTTACGGGCTCGGACTTCTATCAGAAGATGAGTTGGAGTGAAGTCTTGAACCAGGCTGCTATCTTTGGCTTGGCTGAAGGAGTAAACGGCGGCGACGCTACTGCTAACGAAGAAATAGCGGTCTCTGACGTGACGGTAATCGCCGGTAACGGCCAGGTAACGATTGCCGGTGCAGCCGGTAAGAAGGTTGTTATCTCCAATATCTTAGGTCAGATAATCGCTAACACGATGGTTACTTCCGACAAAGCCATTATCGCTGCTCCTCAGGGCGTGGTTGTAGTTGCTGTTGAAGGTGAAGGCGCTGTGAAAGCAATTGTAAAATGATTTTAGAATAATAGCATTACAATTATAATCAAATAATTTAAAATAAGATCGTGTGCCGTAGAGATGCACAAAACTGTGCATCTCTGCAAACAACGGCAAGTATTCTGCGACAGGTGAACAAGCGATCGTATTAGAATACTAAAGTATTGAAATAAAGTTCTTCTGCCGGTATACCCGTGATGGGCGAAAGCAGTTAAAAAACAATCCCCGGCGGTGATATCATCGTCGGGGATTCGTCTTTTTCCTATTCATGCTCGCATAGCTGTAGTTAAAGAATTGTAAAGTACCCGCTATTTCATAAATTATTTGTTCTTTTGCAGAAAAATTAGGAGGTGTATTCTCTGAATGCATCTCCTCGCTTTATTTAATAACAATAAGGTTATGTCTCAATTTCATTCTCGTCTGACTTCCATTATAAGTATCGCGTTGGTACTGTTTCTGTTGGGACTTGTATTTCTGATAGGATTGTTGGGAAATAAGCTTTCCGTATATGTGAAAGAAAACATATCGTTCTCGATCGTGCTGAAAGATAATCAGAAAGAGGCGGATATAAAGAAAATGCAAAAAACGCTGGATGCCTTGCCATATATCAAATCGACCGAATATATCTCGAAAGAACAAGCGGCAAAGGAACTCGAAGAGGAGTTGGGCGAAAATCCCGAAACGTTCTTGGGCTTTAACCCGCTACAGGCTTCGATTGAAGTAAAATTGCATTCGGAATATGCCAATGCCGACAGCCTGCAATTGATCGAAAAGAAAATAAAGAACTATACTTCCGTTTCCGATTTGCTTTACCGCAAGGACATGATGCAGATGGTGAACGACAATGTGAAACGTGTCAGCCTGATCCTGCTTACGCTTGCCGTCATACTGATGGCCATTTCGTTCGTGCTGATCGGCAACACGATTCGCCTGCTGATTTATTCCAAACGTTTCCTGATCCATACGATGAAGCTGGTGGGAGCTACGCCCGGCTTTATCAGGAGGCCGTTTGTACGGTATAATGTGGTCAGCGGTATTTTTGCTTCTATCCTTGCAATATTAATGCTGACGGGCGCGTTGTATTATTTACAGAACGAATTGTCAGGTTTCATTCAGTTGCTGGATGTTAAAGCGTTGATAATTGTTTATGCCGGTGTCTTGGTAATGGGGATCCTGCTTTCGGTTACGGCTACGGTTTTTGCGGTGAACAAGTATTTACGAATGGGTGTTGATAAACTATATTATATATAAATGTATGGCTAAGAGAGATTTTGCTTTTGGAAAAGAAAATTTTATTTTGATCGCTGTTGCTGTTGCTATCATCGCGATTGGTTTTATGTTGATGAGTGGCGGCGGTTCACAGGATCCGACGGGTTTCAATCCGGAGATTTTCAGCTCCCGCCGTATAGTTGTGGCTCCGGCCGTGACGGTGATCGGTTTCGTATTGATGATTTTCGGTATTTTGAGAAACGGCAAAAATAAGGAAGTAGCAGAATGAGTTGGTTTGAAGCTTTAGTGTTGGGGATTCTTCAGGGGCTTACGGAATACCTGCCGGTCAGCAGTAGCGGGCATTTGGCTATCGGTTCTGCTTTGTTCGGGATTCAAGGAGAAGAAAATTTGGCTTTTACGATCGTTGTCCATGTGGCGACCGTGCTTAGCACGTTGGTAATTCTATGGAAAGAGATCGAATGGATATTCCGCGGTTTGTTTAAGTTCAAGATGAACGCAGAAACCCGTTACGTGATCAATATCCTGATTTCGATGATTCCTATCGGTATTGTAGGCGTGTTCTTCAAGGATACGGTGGAAGATATTTTCGGATCGGGGCTGCTGATCGTCGGCTGCATGTTGTTGCTGACGGCTGCGTTGCTCACCTTTTCCTATTATGCCAAACCTCGCCAGAAAGAGAATATCTCGATGAAGGATGCCTTCATCATCGGTCTGGCTCAGGCATGTGCCGTGATGCCGGGACTTTCCCGTTCCGGAACAACGATTGCGACCGGTTTGTTATTAGGAAACAATAAGGCGAAACTGGCCCAGTTTTCGTTCCTGATGGTTATTCCCCCGATTTTGGGTGAAGCGTTGCTGGATGTCATGAAAGCGGTAAAAGGCGAAGCGGTAGCGGGCGATATTCCGGCACTGTCATTGGTGGTCGGTTTTATTGCTGCATTCGTAGCGGGATGTGTCGCTTGTAAATGGATGATCAATATCGTAAAGAAGGGAAAACTGATTTATTTCGCCATCTATTGTGCAATTGCGGGTTTGGTTACAATTGCCTGTACATTACTTAAATAAGAATGGATTTTATAGCAGGAGAAGTATTATATTTCAATAAGCCTTTAAAGTGGACCTCCTTTGACCTGGTGAACAAGTTTCGCTATAAGTTATCGCGGAAACTGAAGGTGAAAAAGATAAAAGTGGGACACGCCGGAACTTTGGACCCGTTGGCGACAGGGGTAATGATCGTGTGTACGGGCAAGGCCACCAAGAGGATAGACGAATTTCAATATCAGACGAAAGAGTATGTCGCTACCCTGAAGTTGGGGGAGACGACGCCTTCTTTCGATTTGGAAAAAGAGATAGACGGAGTATATCCGACAGAACATATTACCCGTGAGGAGGTAGAGAGGGTATTGCAGTCGTTCGTGGGAACGATCCAGCAGATCCCGCCGGTCTTTTCGGCTTGCAAGGTAGATGGTAAACGGGCGTATGAGTTGGCTCGTAAAGGAGAAGAGGTGGAATTGAAGTCCAAGACGCTTGTGATCGATGAAATGGAGCTGTTGGAGTGTGAGTTGCCGGTAATCAAGATACGGGTGGTTTGCAGCAAAGGTACTTATATCCGCGCCTTGGCACGCGATATCGGTGTCTCCCTTCAGTCGGGGGCTCATCTGATTGCCCTCGAAAGGACTCGTATCGGAGACGTCACGTTGGACAAATGTATGTCTCCCGAAGATATCGATGCCTTTTTAGATGAAAATATCACAGTCGGGAAGGATTGTGAGGATTGATAATGATAAGAATAAAATAAAAATAGAAATTATATATTATGAAGCTGTCGAAATTCAAATTTAACTTACCGCAGGAGTTGATTGCTCTCCATCCGGCAAAAAACAGGGACGAGTCCAGATTGATGGTTATTGATCGCAAGACCGGTGAGATCGAACATAAAGTATTCAAAGACTTGTTGAGCTATTTCGGAGAAAAGGATGTATTCATCTTCAATAATACAAAGGTTTTTCCTGCCCGTTTATACGGAAACAAAGAAAAGACAGGTGCCCGTATCGAGGTTTTTCTGTTGCGTGAACTGAATGAAGATCTTCGTCTTTGGGATGTATTGGTCGATCCTGCCCGTAAAATCCGTATCGGCAATAAACTGTATTTTGGTGAAGATGATTCGATGGTAGCTGAGGTGATCGACAACACGACATCACGCGGCCGTACCTTGCGTTTCCTTTATGACGGAAATCACGATGAATTTAAGAAAGCACTGTATGCATTGGGTGAAACCCCGCTGCCTAAATATATCGACCGTCCTGTCGAACCGGAGGACGAAGAGCGTTACCAGAATATTTTTGCGACGGAAGAAGGGGCTGTCGTGGCTCCCGCAGCAGGTCTCCATTTTAGCCGCGAGCTGATGAAACGCTTGGAGATCAAGGATTGCCAGTTCGCTTTCCTGACACTGCATTCCGGCTTGGGCAACTTCCGTGAAATAGATGTGGAAGACCTGACCAAACATAAGATGGACTCCGAACAGATGGTTGTGAACGCTGATGTGGTGAATACCGTGAATAGGGCAAAGGACAGCGGACACCAGATTTGTGCTGTCGGTACGTCCGTGATGCGTGCTATCGAGACGGCAGTCAGCACGGATGGGCATCTGAAAGAGTTTGAAGGATGGACCAACAAGTTTATCTTCCCGCCGTATGATTTCAGTGTGGCGTCCTGCATGATCACAAACTTCCATATGCCACTGTCTACCCTGTTGATGATGACGGCTTCTTTCGGCGGATATGACCTGATCATGGATGCTTATGATGTCGCATTGAAAGAGAAATATAGTTTCGGCGCTTATGGCGATGCCATGTTGATCCTGTAAAACGGATATTTATGGCAATTGCATATCTGGGCTTAGGAACCAATATCGGGAATAAGCGACGGAACATGATAACAGCCGCTGCGTTGTTGGCTGAAAGGGTGGGAGATGTTCTCGCCCTTTCCGGTTTCTACGAGACGGAACCGTGGGGCTTCGAATCGGAGAACTTTTTCTTGAATGCGGCTGTTAAATTGAAGACCTCCTTCCCTCCGTTGGAATTATTGCAGATAACCCAGCAGATTGAAAAGGAGCTGGGCCGCGCGGAAAAAAGCAACGGAGTCTATCATGACCGTATTATCGATATCGATATCCTTCTGTATGACGACGAGGTTTTGCAGATACCGGGGCTTACCTTGCCGCATCCTCTTATGCATGAACGGAAGTTCGTGATGGACCCTTTGTCCGAAATCGCTCCTTTTGTCGTGCATCCTGTGTTGAAAGAACGTATAATAGATTTAAAAGAACGATTATGAATGATAAAGAAAGAATCTTGACCGGCGGTGGCATGGTCTTTAAGAAAAAAGGAAAAGATGAAAATGCCGGAGAGAGAAAAATCAAGTTCTCGGATTTTCTGCGTGGCACGCATAAGTCCGGTGCTGCCAAGATGAGAGCCGAGTTCAAGTATAAAAAAGCCTTGCGCAACACTAAAAAGAAAAAATAATTGCCGGTTATCAATTGCCGATTGTCAATTGTTTCGTATTTTTGCATCCGAATTGATGTGGATAGATTTGTATTGCTTGCAACCACAGGAAAAAATGCTAAAAACAAGTCCTTTTTACTGCCGTCCGGCAAAGCAAATTTCCCCCGTCAATCCATTTATTTGATTTATTAACCGTCAATTGCCGATTGCCTGTTGACTTTATTGGGGTTACGCCTTTTAATTTCAATTCTCAATTGTCGATTGTCAATTCAAAAAACGATGAGTTATTTATTCACCTCCGAATCGGTGTCCGAAGGGCACCCCGATAAAGTAGCCGATCAGATATCGGATGCTTTGCTGGATGAGTTCCTGGCTTATGACAAGAACTCTAAAGTTGCTTGCGAAACCCTTGTTACAACCGGACAGGTTGTCTTGGCTGGAGAAGTAAAATCAAGTGCTTACGTGGATGTACAGGATGTAGTCCGTAACGTGATCGAGAAGATTGGCTATACGAAAAGCGAATACCAGTTTGAAGCGAAATCATGTGGCGTGTTCTCTTCTATCCATGAACAGAGCGGCGACATTAACCGTGGTGTCGAACGCGAAGATCCTTATAACCAAGGTGCGGGCGACCAGGGTATGATGTTCGGGTATGCCACCAACGAAACAGAAAACTACATGCCTCTGGCCTTGGATCTTTCACACAGCCTGTTGTGGGAGCTTGCCGAGATACGTAAAAATGAAAACGACTTGATGCCTTATCTCCGTCCGGATGCGAAGAGCCAGGTGACGATTGAATATGACGACAACGGGAAACCGCTGCGCATCGATACGATTGTTGTTTCCACACAACACGATGAATTTATCACGGCAAAAGGCATCACACAGGAAGAAGCGGATCTGGCTATGCAGAAAAAGATTGCTGAAGATGTGAAGAACATTCTGATCCCGCGTGTAAAGGCCCAGTATCCGGCTCATGTCCAGGCGTTGTTCAATGATGACATCATCTATCATGTGAACCCGACCGGAAAGTTCGTGATCGGCGGTCCTCACGGCGATACCGGTCTGACAGGCCGTAAGATCATTGTGGATACATACGGTGGCAAGGGTGCTCACGGTGGTGGTGCATTCTCCGGAAAAGACCCTTCGAAGGTTGACCGTTCTGCCGCTTATGCCGCTCGCCATATCGCGAAGAACCTGGTTGCTGCCGGTGTGGCTGATGAAATACTGGTACAGGTTTCTTATGCGATCGGTGTGGCTAAACCGATGAATATCTTCGTCAATACATTCGGCCGTGCCAATGTGAAAATGACGGATGGGGAGATAGCTGAAAAGATATGGAACCTGTTTGACATGCGTCCGAAAGCAATCGAAGAACGTCTGAAACTGCGTAACCCTATCTACTTGGAAACGGCTTCTTACGGTCATATGGGACGTAAACCGCAGGTTGTGACGAAAACATTTACCTCTCGTTACAACCCGAAACCGACCATCTGCGAAGTAGAACTGTTTACCTGGGAAAAACTGGATTACGTCGACAAGGTAAAAGAGGCATTCGGCCTTTAATATCACGATAAGTAAAAAAAGAGGGGTGTGTCAAAAAATGATATTTACGGGACACACCTCTCCTTTTGCTTAAAGGTATATCGTTTTCTTTCCAAGCCGTAAGTCCTATGTTTAAAACTCTTTCCGTATTATTGTAGATAGAAATCAAACTGTTTTTATCCCCTTATAGGTTTATTATTTGCCTCTCTTTTCTTCGGCATAGGATGTTTCAGATCATGTAATCTGGATTACTTGTCGATTTAAATTTTGTTAAATGAATAACATGAGGACATTCATTTTTCTTATTTTTACGCGCCAAAAAAGAATATGATGGATGAACGAAAATCTTTATTGTATGCTTTGATGGACGGAGATCAGCAGGCTTTCCGTTCCATTATTGATTTATACGGGAAAGATTTGTATCATCTTGCGTTAGGATATGTTCGTTTGCGAGAGGTCGCGGAAGAGATCGTGGAGGATGTCTTTATTGAAGTCTGGAACGGGAGGCATTGTTTGGATACAGTTCGTGAGTTCAAGTCTTGGTTGTTGGTTTTAGTTCGTAACAGGGCAATATCCTATTTGAGGCAGTGCAGGCACAATGATGATATTTCTATAGAAGAGATTGAAGAATTCCATTTGCCGGTTATCAAATCGCCGGATCATGATTTGATCAGTGAAGAAGAGATCTGCGCGATCAATCGGGCAATAGCTTCCTTGCCTCCCAAATGCAAGGAGGTTTTTTTATTGGCGAAAATAGAAAGAATTCCTTACAAAGAGATTGCCGGTATGCTTGGCATTTCGGTAAAAACGATTGATGTGCACATATCGAGAGCCATTGATCGGATCGCATTGATTCTGAATAAATCACGTTGATTATAATTTCTTTTTTTCTGAGAGCAAAAAAAATGCCAAAGAGTGTAAGAGATTCTTGGCTGTTTTTGCGTCTATTATTATATAAGCTATAAGATAAAGTTAAAAATGAATCTTCGGAAAGAAAATCGTTATACAGCCGAAATGGATGAGGAAATCCGGGAGAAACTGGATTTCTTTTGGGATGATTGTGAGCCGGAAATAGAGGCTGATGTGGTCGATTCGATCCGTGAAAAGGTGTTGCGTCGTATTCGTCCGTTGCAGGAAGAAGCTGTTGGTTTGCCGAAACGGAAAAGCCGGAAGTGTGTTTATCTTCTTGTGGCTTTTGTTGCAGCATCTGTAGCAGTGTTGGTCGGTTTGTGGCAGAGCTATGGCGGGAAAGTGTCTCATGCGAACATATGGAATGCTGTTGCCGAGTTGGAGTCGTTTCCGATGGAAGAGGCCAAGGATGTGACATTGGTGATATCTGATTGGGAACAATACCGTTTGGAAACAGATGAGCTGGTCGATTATACGTATGAGGATTGCATACGTATCGGTTCAGATGCGCTTACGCAGTCAGATGGAAATAAGAGGAATGTTGTCGAAAAACGGAGTGCCGAAGATTCGTATAACCAATTGATCGTCCCGAAAGGGAAACGATCGTGTCTGTTGTTGTCTGATGGAACGAAAGTGCATGTGAATTCAGGGACGAAAGTCGTTTATCCACGTATGTTCAGTGAAAAGAAACGGGAAATTTATGTGGAAGGCGAGATCTATTTGGAAGTAATGCCGGATGCTGGCCGTCCGTTTTATGTGTGTACGGATCGGTTTGACGTGAAAGTATTGGGAACCTCGTTTGATGTGTTTGCTTACAAACAAATGGCTGAAGGCCGTGTCGTGTTGCTCCAAGGAGCGGTGGAAGTCGAAGACCGCCGGGAGGGTTCGTTCCGGATGAATCCGGATGAAATGGTCGTTTTTGGGGAAGAAGGCAGTCGGAAAGAAAAAGTGAATGCAAGCGATTACAAGGCATGGGTTGACGGTGTGATGGTTTTGGACGGCTGTACTTTGAAAGAACTGGCAACTCGTTTGAGCCTTTTTTTCGGAAAGAAGGTTGTTTGCGACTTCTCTTTGGAAAATGAGCAGATATATGGGAAACTGGATCTTCGGGATAATCCGGATGAAATCATGGACTATATAAAATCAATGATACCGCTTTCTGTTTATAATGAAGGAGGAAACATTTATTTGAAACGAGAGTAAGTAACATGTTTAACTAAAAAATAATACCATGAAGAGGAGAAGTTAGAGTTTTTTTTGAAAAACCGGATGATATGGCAGTATCATCCGGCAGAGGATTTTATCCAATCAACAGTTCTTTAGTGATTAATCTAAAATCTACGTAAAATTATGAATAAGAATGGAATTCTTTACCATTGGGCGAAGAAAAAGACTTATTTGTTCTTAATTCTTAGCATTTTTTATCTATCTCAAGTTTCGTTGTTGCAAGCAGCAGAAGTGGATATGTATATGCAAGAGAAAATCTTTACTGTCAAGATGGAAAATAAAACAGTAAAGGAAATCCTCCGTAATATAGAGGAAGATAGTGAGTTTATTTTTATGTATGCGAACAACTTGCTGCATGTTTTGGAGAAGAAAGTCTCCATTCAGGTCGAGAACAATACGATTGTCGCGATCATGGAGCAGTTGTCGAAAGAGGCTGGCATTAACTTTGAAATCAAGGGGCGGCAAATTATCCTGTCTCAGAAACAAGAAAAGTTGCAACGGGAGAAAAGTATCAATGTCAACGGAACGGTTTGGGATGAGCAAGGAAATCCGCTTCCAGGTGTAAATGTGGTTGTCAAGTCTACTAATATAGGGACGACGACTGATATTGACGGTAATTATTTTTTGTCGGTACCGAGCAAGTCTTCCGTCTTGACATTCAGTTATATCGGTTTCGAACCGAAAGAGGTGACAGTCGGCGGATTGATCAATATTAATGTGAATTTGAAAGAAGTTTCAACAAGCCTGAATGAAGTGGTAGTTGTCGGTTTCGGATCGCAGAAACGTGAATCAGTCGTGGGGTCCATCACAACAATCAGCCCGGACAGACTGCAACAAAGTCCTACGCGGGCATTGAATAATAACCTCGCTGGACAATTGGCTGGTGTGATTGCCGTTCAGCGTTCCGGGGAACCAGGATCCGACGGTTCCAATTTTTGGATTCGTGGTATCTCTTCTTTTCAAAGTTCAGGACGTTCTCCGCTTGTTTTGGTGGATGGAATCGAGCGTACTTTGGACGACATGGATCCGTCGGAAATCGAATCGTTCTCTGTGTTGAAGGATGCAGCAGCCAGTGCTGTTTACGGTGTCCGTGGAGCAAATGGTGTAATATTGGTCAATACGAAACGAGGACAGATGGGGAAACCGAATGTCGATGTACACTATGAACAGGGTTTCACGCAGCCAGTCAAGTTGCCTAAGTTTATCAGTTCGGCTGACTACTTGTCCTTGTTGGATGAGTTGCAGTTGGATGCTGGGTATGCACAACCCAATTATGGTGCTGAATTGATCCAAAAATACCGGGACAATGTGGATTCTGACTTGTATCCGAATGTCAATTGGTTGGATGCTGTTACGAAGGATCATGCTTCGAACAGACGTGCTAATATCACCGTGTCGGGGGGTAGCGATATCTTGAGATATGCTTTGGTCGCTTCTTATTATGGTGAACGGGGGATATTCGAACGTGACCGTAGCCAGACTTGGGATTCGTCTACAAAGCTGAACAAGTACAACATGCGTTCGAATGTAGATGTGAATCTAACGAAGACAACTGTCGCACGTATCAGCATAGGCGGATATTTGCAAGAAACAGGTGGAATGGCGTATAGTTCGGATGATATTTTCAGTGCTGCTTTCGAAACACCGCCTTTTGTGCATCCGGCAGTTTACTCAAGTGGTGAATTCCCGCGTGTGAAACAGCGTTCTAATCCTTGGGTGATGACAACGCAACATGGTTTTTCAACCTATTCTTCTGCCAAGATAGAGTCGTTGTTTTCGCTTGAGCAAGATTTGAAGTTTTTGTTGCCTGGGTTAAAATTGAAAGGTGTATTCTCTTTCGATCGTTACATGAAATCAGGAATAGTCCGTTCCAAATCTCCTGATTACTATAATCCGGCCACAGGCCGCAAGGAAGACGGTTCGTTGGATTTGACGATTGCCGATTACGGGCAGATGTTTTTGGGAACGGAACAGAAGACCGAATGGGGGAATAAGGCTACTTATTTGGAAGGAAATTTGAGCTATTCGCGAACATTCGGAGAACATAGTGTCGAGGGAATGTTTCTTTACAATCAGCGGGATTACCAAGACGGATCAGTTGTTCCTTATCGTCGTATGGGAATTGCCGGTCGTGCTTCTTATACCTATGGCAATCGTTATATAGCTGAATTCAACTTCGGTTATAATGGATCTGAAAACTTTTCGAAAGGGAAACGCTTCGGCTTTTTCCCTTCTGGCGCTATTGGTTATTTGGTATCCGAAGAGCCTTTCATGGAACCCGTGAAGAATACCTTGTCCAAGTTGAAATTGAGAGGTTCTTGGGGACTGGTTGGAAATGATCAGTTGTCGGGACGTCGTTTTGCTTATATCACAACGATTGACGGAGGTGGAACAGAATATCGTTGGGGTGTGAACAATGATTATCACCGTTCTGGTCGTTATGAAGGAGATTTTGGTGTGAGCAATTTGACTTGGGAAACGGTTGAAAAGATCGATGCCGGTCTGGAAGTAGGCCTTTGGAACGCATTGGAGCTGCAGGTGGATTGGTTCAAGGAAAAGCGCCGGGATATTTTCATGCAGCGCAACACGATTCCTTCTGCTGCAGGTTTCAAGAAAACTCCATGGGCGAATTTCGGTAAGGTGAACAATTCGGGTGTGGACATGTCGTTGACTTATAACAAGCAGCTGAACAAGGATTGGTTTGTGGGGTTCCGGGGAACTTTCACTTATGCGAAAAATGAGATCATCGAACAGGATGAGGCTCCGGGTGTCGTCGGGACGAACCGACAAAGGACAGGACATCCTGTTGGCCAGTTGTTTGGCCTGGTCGCTGACGGGTTGTTCACGGAAGATGATTTTGTCGATGTGGAAAATGGCATACTGAAGGACGGCATACCTTCGCATACGTTTACGACTAAGGTACGTCCGGGAGATATAAAATATTTGGATGTTGACGGTGACGGCGCTATTACGACCATGGATGAGAAAGCGATCGGTGGAACTTATGATCCTCAGATCATCTACGGTTTTGGTGCGAACGCTACGTTCAGGAATGTGGATGTGAATATCTTTTTCCAAGGGAACGGTAAGACTTATCGTTTCATTGGAGGAAATAATTTCTTGCCGGGCAGTACGTTGGGCGCGATGGGTAATGTGTTGGATAATTACCAGGATCGTTGGACGCCTGAAAATCCGAGCCAAAATGTTTTCTATCCTCGTTTGAGTTATGGTGAGAATGAAAACAATAATCGGAATTCGACGTGGTGGTTACGTAATATGAGCATGTTGCGCATGAAAGATGTAGAGGTCGGATACCGTTTGCCGAAAGAATGGATTGGGAAGATCGGACTTCGTTCCGTGCGTCTTTATTTGAAAGGTTCTAACTTGTTGACTTTTTCGGGATTCAAGGTATGGGATCCAGAAGTCGATACGGGGAATGGTATGAAATACCCGATCATGAAGTCCTTGTCGTTCGGGTTGGATGTTAATTTCTAATAGATTAAGGTACAATATATGGAAACAATGAAAATTGTAAGATATATCGGAATTACAGCCTTATGTTTCGTGTTGAATGGCTGTTCTGATTTTATAGATAACGCTCCGGATGACGAATTGACGTTGGAGATGGTATTCAATGACAAGACACGTACGGAAGACTGGTTGGCCAATGTGTATAGCGGCATACCGGATCCTATTTGGGGATTTGTCCGTGATATCGGCTGGGAAACTGCTGGAGATGATATGACTCCGTCACAGCGCTGGCTGCAGTGGTGGGGAGGTACTTTGCTGAACTATAAAGTCGGGAACTGGTTTACCGATTCGGGGTGGAACGGTTCTTATTGGGTGTTGTCGCAAAATATCCGTTCGGCTTATATCTTCATTCATAATGCTCATGCCAATCCGCTGCAGAATGTGACGGAAGCCGATATCGAAATGATGAAAAATGAATGCCGTTTTTTGATCGCTTATTATTATTGGCTTATGACGGAATGTTACGGGGCTGTTCCTTATTTCGATGATTTGGTTGATGTTAACGCTCCACAGGATGAGTTGATGAAGGGACAGATGGCTTTCGACGATATGGTGGATATATTAGACAAACAGTTGTTGGATTTGTCAACCAAACTGCCGGCAGCTTGGGAGGAAGCTTTTTTCGGACGTGCCACATCAATTGCCTGTTTGGCTGTCCGTGCCCGTATGCTTTTGTTTGCTGCCAGTCCGTTAGTCAATGGCAATGATTGGTATCAAGGGTTTAAAAATTATGACGGAAAGGAACGTTTCAACAGTACCTACGATGCGACGAAATGGTCGCGTGCGGCTAAGGCTTGCAAGGAATTGATTGATGCGGCTCATGCTGCCGGTCACAAGTTATATTATGAATATAACGATGATGGTTCGATTGATCCTTTTATGTCTTGCTATAACTTGCAATTGAAGAAGACTTCCGAGGGAAATAAGGAAATCCTGTTCGCTCGTCCGGATTGTAGTTATGGAGAATTGGAAGCGCACAGCACTCCACGTGGATGTGGAGGCAATGGAGGGTTAGGAATAACTCAGTCATTGGTGGATGCCTTTTTTATGGAGAACGGTTTATCTCCCATTTTGGGGTATAATGCAGATGGAAGTCCTATTATAAATGAAACTTCGGGGTATACGGAAAAAGGTTTTTCGACGGAACCGGAAATACGAAAGACCAAATGGGATCCTTGCCGGAAATCGCCGGATGTACGGCCCGGACAGATCACGATGGCGAATACTTATAATATGTATAGCAATCGCGAACCTCGCTTTTATCTGACCGTGTTGTTTAACGGAGCTTGGTTTTGGAGTGAAAACCGTACGGTGCGTTTCATGAACAATGAATGGGATGGCGGTCCTACGCATGATGCTCCGCAGAACGGTTATTTGAACAGGAAAAAAGTATCCTTGGAGTCTATTCCGCGTGACGGGAAACGGCCGTACCGTCCCGGTATCTTGTATCGTCTTGGTGAGGCTTACCTGAACTATGCCGAAGCTCTGAATGAGTCTTCTCCTGGAGATCCCGATATCCTGAAATATTTGAATCTGATCCGCGAACGTGCCGGTGTGCCCGAATATGGGACAGGAACAGATAATAACGGGTTCCAGCGGATTCATTGTACGAATGACCAAGAAACCGTTCGTGAATTGATCCGCAAGGAACGTCGTGTCGAACTTTGTTGTGAAGGCATACGATATAGTGATATACGCCGTTGGAAGTTGGGCGAACAATTCCTGAATACAGATGAATATGGCATGAACTTCCAAGGCACTTCTTATTCGGATGATGCTTCGGATTCGCAATCTTTCTTTGTACGGTCTGTCGTTTTGAAGCGTGTTTACCAAAAGAAACAATATTGGTTCCCGATTCATCAAACTGAAATCGATAAAGATCCGACTTTGGTCCAAGCTCCTTTCTGGAATGAATAAATAACTTGTCGAGTAGCGGGAAAGCGTATCGGCAAAAGTCGTAGGGGCGAGGTGCAGAATTTCTGTAGCCTCGCTCTTAATTTTTTGTATATGGCTTGAGTTTGTTATATATTTGCAAATTCATTTATCTAAATTTAAAATTTATGCATAAAACGATTCAGTTTCTTCAGTTAGCCTTTATTCTCCTTTTGGCTACTGCTTGTACAGAGACTTCCCCGTTCAAGTACGAGTCGGTCCCGAATGATCCTCTGAAAGCCCGTATCTATACTTTGGATAACGGATTGAAGGTGTATATGACTGTGAATAAAGAGACCCCGCGTATTCAAACGTATATCGCCGTTCGCGTGGGAGGGAAAAACGATCCTGCCGAAACAACCGGCCTGGCACACTATTTCGAACATTTGATGTTTAAAGGAAGCCAGCAGTTCGGTACGCAGAATTACGAACAGGAAAAACCGATGCTCGATCAGATCGAACAGCTTTTCGAAGTGTATCGCAAGACTACCGATGAGGCAGAACGACAGGCTATTTATCATCAGATCGACAGTGTGTCTTATGAGGCATCCAAGTTGGCTATTCCAAACGAATATGACAAACTGATGTCAGCTATCGGGGCAACCGGAACAAATGCGTATACCGGTTTTGACCAGACGGTCTATGTGGAAGATATCCCTTCCAACCAGATCGACAATTGGGCCAAGATACAGGCTGACCGTTTTGAAAACAATGTAATCCGTGGTTTCCATACGGAACTTGAGACGGTATACGAAGAAAAGAATATGTCTCTTACCAGTGATGCCCGTAAAGTGTATGAAGCGGTCTTAGGTGCTCTTTTCCCCGATCATCCTTATGGGACGCAGACGGTTCTCGGAACACAGGAAAACCTGAAGAATCCGTCTATCACGAATATCAAGAACTACCATAAAACCTGGTATGTTCCTAATAATATGGCAATCTGTCTGTCCGGCGATTTTGATCCGGACCAGATGATCGAGACGATCAATAAATATTTCGGTCACTTGAAACCGAATCCCAATCTGCCGAAATTGCCGGTGACACACGAATCTCCGATTAAGGCACCGGTTGTAAAAGAAGTGTTGGGCGTCGATGCTGAAAATGTGACATTGGGTTGGCGTTTTCCGGGAGCCGCTTCTCCTGACCAGGATTTATTGAACCTGACTGGCGAAATCATCAATAACGGAAAAGCCGGTTTGTTGGATGTCGATTTGGTTCAGCAACAGAAAGTACTAAGCTGCTATGCCGGAACATACGGAATGTCGGACTACAATGCTTTTGTTATTAACGGCCGTCCGAAACAGGGACAGACGCTGGATGATGTAAAGGATCTTTTCCTGGCTGAAATAGAAAAATTGAAGAAAGGCGAATTTGACGAAGGTTTGTTGGAAGCGGCAATCAATAATTATAAATTGATGCAGATGCACCGGATCGACGACAATGATGGCCGTGCCGATATGTTTGTCTCTTCTTTCATCGACGGTGTCGATTGGAAAGATGAAGTCGCTTCGTTGGATCGCATGAGTAAAGTGACAAAACAACAGATAGTCGATTTTGCCAATAAGTATTTTGGTGATAATTATGCACTTATATACAAAAAACAGGGTAAAGACCCGAACGAAAAGAAGATTGACAAACCTAAAATCACTCCGATCGTGATGAACCGTGACAGCTCAAGTATGTTCCTGAAAGAAATACAGGCTTCAAAGGTGGCGCCGATCGAACCGGTATTCCTGGACTACGACAAGGATCTTCAGAAATTGACAGCCAAGTCCGGTATCCCTGTGTTGTATAAGGAAAATACGTCAAATGACATTTTCTCTTTGATGTATGTCTTTGATATGGGTACGAATAACGACAAGGCGATGGGTACTGCTTTCCAATATATGAAATATCTGGGAACATCTAAGAAGAGCCTGCAGGAGATCAATGAAGAGTTTTATCGGTTGGCTTGCTACTTTGATGTTGTTCCAGGTTCGGACCGTACATACGTAGTATTGGAAGGATTGAAGGAGAACATGCCGGCTGCAATGGCCTTGTTTGAGGAAATTCTTGCAGATGCACAGGTCAATAAAGAAGCATATGCTAATCTTGCCGGCGATATCCTGAAAAAACGGGTCGATGCTAAATTGAATCAGGGACAGAACTTCAACAAGCTGATCCAGTATGCTATCTGGGGACCGAAATCTCCGTCGACGAATGTTCTGACGACTGCCGAGTTGCAGCAGATGGATCCGCAGGAACTGGTGGACCGTATTCACAAGATCAATTCTTTCGATCATAAGATATTGTATTATGGCCCGGAAAAACCGCAGGCTGTTTTGGATATCATCAAACAATATCATAATGTCCCCGACCAGTTACAACCGGTTCCGGCCGCTATCGAGTTCAACCAGCAGGAAACTCCGGAAAATAAAGTTCTGCTTGCCCAGTATGATGCTAAACAGATTTATTTCTCAGCAGTCTCTAACCGGGGTGAAAAGTTCGATCCGGCTATCCAGCCTACATTGAATATGTATAACGAATATTTCGGTGGCGGCATGAACGCAATCGTATTCCAGGAAATGCGTGAATCGCGTGGTCTGGCTTATTCTGCGGGAGCTTTCCTGATCACTCCGTCCAAACTGAAATATCCGTATGTATACCGTACGTTTATTGCGACTCAGAATGATAAGATGATCGATGCGATGAAAGCATTCGATGAAATTATCAATAATATGCCCGAATCAGAAAAAGCGTTCAATTTGGCCAAAGACGCTCTTATCACCCGTTTGCGTACGGAACGTATTACCAAGTCGGACGTTCTCTGGTCTTATCTGAATGCTCAGGATTTAGGTCTGAACACGGATAGCCGTAAAGAGCTGTTCGAAAAGGCGCAGACAATGACATTGCCCGAAATCAAGGCATTCCAGGAAAAATGGGTAAAAGGACGTACCTATATCTATTGTGTATTAGGCGATGAAAAGGATCTCGATCTGAAAGGCTTGTCACAATATGGCCCGATCCAAAAACTGACACAGGAAGAGTTGTTCGGATATTAATCCGATACCTATCCATTTCCGATCCGATGCTCATGTTTTTTTATCCGATGGGCATCGGATATTTTTTATTTTGCGTTCTGTTCTTCTTCTTTCAGTTCGAATTCTTCGACTTCTTTGACTTTACGGAACAGGTCGGAAGCGAAGATAAAGTCGTTCAATGCTTTGTTTTTGGAAGTGATGACCTCTTTGTTGTTACCCTGCCACTCTTTTACGCCTTCTTTGATAAAGACAATGTTTTCACCGATATTCATGACGGAGTTCATATCATGCGTGTTGATGATAGTCGTCATTTTGTATTCGGCGGTGATATCGTGGATCAGGTCATCGATAATCAGCGAAGTTTTGGGATCCAGGCCGGAGTTTGGTTCGTCACAGAACAGGTATTTGGGGTTCAGGGCGATTGCACGGGCTATGGCGGCACGTTTCATCATACCGCCGCTGATCTCGGATGGATAGAGGTGGCCGGCTTCCGACAGGTTTACACGGTCCAGGCAGAACCGGGCGCGTTTCAGGCGGTCTTTGTAAGTGTCGTTAGAGAACATATCCAATGGGAACATGACATTTTCCAACACTGTCATACTGTCGAACAGGGCTGATCCCTGGAACAGCATACCCATTTCACGGCGCAGCATGTTCAGCTCATGCTTACCCATCGAGGTCAGGTCGCGTCCGTCGTACAGGACTTCTCCTGAGTCCGGGCGCATCAATCCGATAATATTTTTAATAAGGACTGTCTTGCCGGAACCGCTTCGCCCGATAATCAGGTTCGTTTTTCCCGTTTCGAATATTGCGCTGATATCATTCAAGACTACCCGTCCTTCAAAAGACTTTGTGATATGTTTTACTTCTACCATTTTTTATGTCAGCATTAAGTTGGTTAAGATCACGTCGGCCAGCAGAATCATGATGCTGCTCATCACGACTGCATTCGTACTGGCTTTGCCTACTTCCAAGGCTCCGCCTTTTACGTTATAGCCGAAGTAAGCGGCAATAGACGAAATGATGAATGCGTAGACTACGGACTTAATGATGGAGTACCAGATATAAAATTCGTTGAAATAGAACTGCAAACCATATTCGAAAGAAGCGGGCGTCATGCCTGTTCCCGTGGAATGGCTGGCTGCGATACCTCCCAAAATGCCGGTGAACATACTGAAGATAACCAATACGGGAATGAAAGTCATCATACCGACCATCTTCGGCAGGATCAGGAAATTGGCGGAGTTGACCCCCATGATTTCCATTGCGTCGATCTGCTCCGTCACACGCATGGTCCCGATCTCGGAGGCAATGTTACTACCGACTTTGCCTGCCAGGATCAATGACATGATGGAAGAAGAAAATTCTAGCAGGATGATTTCACGTGTCGTGTATCCGATTGTGAATTTGGGGATGAGAGGCGAACTGATGTTCAGTGAAATTTGGATGGCGATAACCGTACCGATAAAAATGGAAATGATAATGACAATCCAGAGCGAATCGACTCCTAATTTGTATATTTCCTTTATCAGTTGCTTGAAGAACATGCTCCACCGGTTGGGTACGGAGATACTTTTCCCCATCAACATGACATACTCGCCTACTTGATGTAATGCTTTATTCATCATTTATTATGTTTCTATTCAATTACAGTCTGCAAATATAACGCAAATCTGGGAACAACTGTTCATTTCCTGCTTGATACTTCTGGTCTGTATCTAAACTAAACTGGGCTGTAAGTCAATAAAGATGTATGGACGAGTTATTCGGAAACACTGCTTTTGAGTACTTTGTTTTATGGAATATAATCGATTATTCAAGATTATATTCTTACATTTGTCTTATTCTGAAAATAAGGAAACATGAGTACAGTTGCGTTGCGTAAATTACCGATAGGAATACAAAGTTTTGAAAAACTTCGTATGGAGGGTAAGTTGAATGAACAGCTGCTTTATTGGGAAAAACGATATGGGGTAGAGCCGGTCGAGACCAGTTCTTCCATTCTTTCTGTGCGGAGGAGCGAAATTTGGGAAGCTGGCTTATAGTTGGTTGACTCATATTTCGGGTAGTTATTTCTGTAAATTGAAAACAATTTGTATAGAAAGAATTAATTCCGTTTCTTTGTGGCAAAGATTTTTGGATATGGCAGACGAACAACAAATGGTGCTCCGTACGGAGGATCTCGTTAAGAAATATAAGATGCGTACCGTTGTGAATCATGTTTCGATCAATGTGAAACAGGGTGAGATCGTGGGATTGCTCGGTCCTAACGGAGCCGGGAAAACGACGACATTCTATATGACGGTAGGATTGGTGACTCCCAATGAAGGAAAGATTTTCTTGAACGATATGGAAATCACGAAGTTCCCGGTGTATAAGCGTGCTCGTAACGGTATCGGTTATTTGGCTCAGGAGGCGTCTATTTTCCGTAAAATGACGGTGGAGGATAACATTCGTTCCGTATTGGAAATGACAGAGACGACTCCCGAATACCAGAAAGAGAAGTTGGAAAGCCTGATTGCCGAGTTCGGCTTAAATAAGGTGCGGAAGAATTTAGGCGACCAGTTGTCCGGAGGTGAACGCCGGCGTGCCGAGATTGCCCGTTGTTTGGCTATCGATCCGAAATTTATCATGCTTGATGAGCCGTTTGCCGGAGTAGACCCGATTGCCGTGCAAGATATCCAAAGTATTGTCGCGAAGCTGAAACATAAGAATATCGGGATTTTGATCACGGACCACAATGTGTACGAGACTTTGAGTATTTGTGACCGCGCCTACCTGTTGTTTGAAGGAAAAGTTCTTTTCCAGGGAACAGCCGAACAGTTGGCCGAGAATGAAATTGTGCGTGAAAAATATCTGGGTAAGGATTTTGTTCTTCGCAAAAAAGACTTTTAAAGCAATACATGCGCAAGAATATGCGCGTTGGCTTCACCCTCGTCTTGATATGTTAGGAATAAGGGCGAGCTAATAATTATTAGTTTTCAATTTCTTGCAGCAACAGACAAAGAAGAACAGCGCAACGATCGCCACGATAGTGTAAGGCAACAGATTCTGTGTGGAGATATCTCCGGTAATAAATTCGTTGTCTTTTAATTGGGTATCCGACAAGGCGATAACGGCAAATGCGTTATTGACGAAGTGGGCAAATACCGGTATCCAGATATTCCGGGTCCAATAAAGTAAATATCCGAAATAAGCCCCTAACAGCATACGTGGCAGGAAGCCGAAAAACTGCATGTGGAAAGCGCTGAAGATGATGGCTGCACTCCAGATGATGATATGATGGTTGTGCGTCCAATTCCCGATTATCCGTTGCAAAGCACCCCTGAAAAGGAATTCTTCCGTGACACCGGCAGCCACCGCGATAACGATCAGGTTGAAAAACAAGGTTATGATCCCTCCTCCGGCCAGCAATTTCAGTGTCAGTTGTTCGGCCGTTTCCTCTTGTGACCGCATCCAGCTTTCTATCGGTTCCATAAAAGAAGGCAGCTCCATCTGTTTGTTCAGCAATCCGGTCAGGCTGATGGAAGGGGTGAGTAAAAACACGCAAAGAAAGGTGAGAAGCAAAATGTGTCCTTTCGGCATTTTCCCGATCGACAGATATTCTTTCGGATTACTGCTGCACAACCACGCAAGAGCCAGTGCCGGAAAGAGGAATGTCCCGATGGCTGAAATGAGTTGCAACAAACGCATCATGTCCGGATACTGCGTAATATCAGCATGCAAACCATAACTCAGATAGAATAATCCCATTGCAAACAGGGATGAAAAGACTGCGCCTGCCAGAATCAGGAGAAGCAGGAGAATCAATTGAAAGATGGCCGGTTTGCCGGCGTATATACCTTTTAAGAACATATTTTTAAGCATAAAAAAACTTCTGCTCAAAGATAAGCAGAAGTTTCTTGTTTTTTTTTCAGAAAAGTAATTATTTAGGACGAGCCTCTTTTACTACCATCTGACGACCTTCGTATTCGGCTTCGTTCAGCTCGGCGATTGCTTTCTTTGCAGCTTCATCGTCCGGCATTTCAACAAAACCAAAACCTTTTGATTTGCCCGTTTCACGGTCTTTAATGATCTTTACGGATTCAACTGTACCGTATTCTTCCATTACTTGTTTCAAATCATCTTCCCGAACACGATAGTTCAGGTTACCAACATAAATGTTCATAAAAATAGAAATTAAAGAAATAAAATTGTTACTTGATGAAAGTTGTAAACCGGAATTTCGTAACAGTGAGAGATATTCGACAAGTAACGAGTAAATGAAGAAATAAAAAACAATGTTAGGTACGTTCAAGGTTAATGCCCTTTCACGTCACAAAGGAATACATTTATTTTAGATAAACAATATTTTAGTTTGAAAAAAATAATATTGCTCTTAAATTCATCTCGGTTATAACAATTTAAGCAAACAATTTGCGAGATTAAAAGAATAAGTCTAATTTTGCACCCTAAAATTCGAACAAGACTATTAATTAAATAAATCATTCAGAATGAACGTTTCGCTTAAAAACATTGATGCTACAAAAGGCATTGTGAAATTGGAAATAGTGAAAGCTGACTATGCAGACAAGGTTGAAAAGAGCCTTCGCAGTTTCCGTCAGAAAGCAGAAGTACCGGGGTTTCGTAAAGGAATGGTCCCGATGGGTATGGTAAAGAAAATGTATGGTAAGCATGTATTGGTTGAAGAAATCAATAAATTGGTTTCTGAAAACTTGTACAACTATATTCGTGAAAACAAACTGAACATTTTAGGCGAACCGATGCCTAACGAAACTGAACAGAAAGAAATCAACTTCGATACTCAGGAAGACTTCGAATTTTGTTTTGATGTGGCTTTGGCTCCGGAAATCAAGATCGAACTGTCTAAGAATGATAAAATTCCTTATTACCAGGTAGATATCGACGATGAAATGATCGGTAAACAGGTTGAGGCTTATCAGGCTAACTTCGGAACATACGATCAGGTTGAAGATGTTGAAGAAAAAGACTTGGTGAAAGGTACGGTTGCCGAATTGGAAAACGGTTCTCCGAAAGAAGGCGGTATTGTTGTTGAAGAAGCAGTTTTGATGCCGATGTACATAAAGGATGAAGCTGAAAAAGCTAAATTCATCGGTGCAAAGAAGAACTCTGTGATCGTATTCAATCCGAATAAGGCCTACGAAGGCGCAGAAGCAGAAATCGCCTCTTTCCTGAAAGTGGATAAAGAAGCTGTTGCCGGTATCACAGGTGATTTCAGCTTCGAAATCACGGAAGTGACCCGTCATAAGAATGCTGAACTGAACCAAGAATTGTTCGACAAAGTATTCGGAGAAGGCGTTGTTACCAGCGAAGAGGAATTTAAGAACAATATCCGCGAAGCTTTGGCTGAACAGTTCACTCCGCAGAGCGACTTCAAATTCTTGGTCGATGCCCGCGATCTGTTGGTTCAGAAAGCCGGAGAACTGGCATTTGCCGAAGATCTGTTGAAGCGTTGGTTGCTGGTTGCAAATGAAAAGAACACGAAAGAAAAGATCGACGAAGAGTATCCGCAGATCGTAGAAGATTTGAAATATCAGTTGATCAAAGAAAATCTGGTGAAAGAAAACGGATTGAAGGTGGAAGATGCCGATATCGAAAACTTCGCCAAACGTGTAGCTAAAGCCCAGTTTGCTCAGTACGGAATGCTTTCCGTTCCGGAAGATGTTTTGGCCAACTATGCTAAAGATATTTTGAAAAACAAACAGACACTGCAGAATATCATCGACCGTGCGGTTGAAGAAAAACTGGCAGGCTGGTTGAAAGAACAAGTCGAACTGGATGTTAAGAAAGTAACAGTTGACGAGTTCAATAAACTTTTTGAAGAATAAAACTACCTGAAAAAGCAGCAACAGCTGCTTTTTCTATATAAAAAGGGCTTTCTCTCGAAAAAAATCTTACCGGATAGCAAATAAGTTGTTTCTTTCAGAAATTTATTTATAACTTTGTTATTCCGATAAGTAAGAGGGGAATCCCTTTTTTTATGACTTTTCGGTAACACAATAAGACTATAGATTATGGAAGATTTCAGAAAGTATGCAACGAAACATTTAGGAATGAACAGTAACGCGCTGGACAGTTATATGAATATAACCAGCAGTTACATATCTCCGACGATTATCGAAGAGCGCCAATTGAACGTTGCTCAGATGGACGTTTTTTCACGGTTGATGATGGACCGTATCATTTTTTTGGGTACACAAGTAGACGATTATACGGCAAATGTAATCCAGGCGCAGTTGTTGTATCTGGATTCAAGCGATCCAGGCAAGGATATTTCGATTTATATCAATTCGCCGGGCGGTTCTGTTTATGCAGGATATGGCATTTATGACACAATGCAGTTTATCAGTAGCGACGTGTCGACCATCTGCACAGGCATGGCTGCTTCTTTTGCTGCGGTGTTGTTGGTTGCCGGAACGAAAGGGAAACGTATGGCGTTGCCTCATTCCCGTGTGATGATCCACCAACCGTTAGGAGGTGCGCAAGGACAGGCTTCAGACATTGAGATCACAGCTCGTGAAATCCTGAAAGTAAAGAAGGAACTCTATACAATCATATCGACTCATTCCGGTCAGCCTTATGAAAAGGTGGAACATGATAGTGACCGTGATTACTGGATGACGGCTGAGGAGGCTTTGGCTTACGGTATGATCGACAAAGTTCTGGTTCGTAACAAATAATATTAATGTAGGGGGCTGTGTCAAAAGCCCCTTTAAAAACAAATACGGAATGGCCAAAACAGGCGATAGCTGTACGTTTTGCGGGCGCAGTAGCCGGGACGTTAATATGTTGATTAACGGGATCTCCGGCGCTATTTGCGATGAATGTGCACAGCAAGCGTACGAAATAGTAAAAGAACAAATGCGTGGCAAGGGGAGTTCTTTCGGGTTAAACCGGAAAGACCTGCCGAAGCCGGAGGATATTAAGGCTTTTCTGGACCAATATGTGATAGGGCAGGACGACGCGAAACGTTATCTGTCGGTTGCAGTGTATAATCATTACAAACGTTTGATCCAGAAAGTGACATCGGATGATGTCGAAATCGAGAAATCGAATATTATTATGGTGGGCGCTACGGGGACAGGTAAAACGCTGCTTGCCCGTACGATCGCCAAATTGCTTCATGTCCCGTTCGCTATCGTGGACGCGACGGTTCTGACAGAAGCCGGTTATGTGGGAGAGGATATAGAAAGCATTTTGACCCGTCTGTTGCAGGCTGCCGATTATGATGTCGAGGCGGCACAGCGCGGTATCGTGTTTATTGATGAAATAGATAAGATTGCCCGTAAGAGCGATAACCCTTCCATTACCCGTGATGTCAGCGGTGAAGGCGTGCAGCAGGGTTTGCTGAAACTTCTGGAAGGTTCTATCGTGAACGTGCCTCCTCAGGGTGGGCGCAAGCATCCGGAGCAAAAAATGATTGCCGTGGATACGAAGAATATCCTGTTTGTATGTGGTGGCGCTTTCGACGGAATAGAGAAGAAAATCGCCCAGCGTCTGAATACCCGTGTAGTAGGATACGCTGCAAACGAAAGCACGGCACAGGTGGATCGTAACAATCTGCTGAAATACATTACGCCAACTGACCTGAAATCGTTTGGCCTGATTCCGGAGATCATCGGACGTTTGCCTATCCTGACTTATTTGAATCCGTTGGATAGGAGCACGCTTCGTAATATCCTGACGGAACCGAAGAACTCGATCATCAAGCAATACGTCAAATTGTTTGCGATGGATGAAATTGAACTGACATTTGACGAAGACGTGTTCGAATTCATTGTCGATAAGGCTCTTGAATTCAAGTTGGGAGCACGCGGCTTACGTTCCATTGTGGAGGCTGTGATGATGGATGCCATGTACAGCATGCCGTCCGCAAATGAAAAGAAACTCCATGTCACACTGGAGTATGCAAAGGAAAAGTTTGAAAAATCGGACGTAAACCGCCTGCAGATGGCCTGATCGGCGGTTTTTAAAATATGAATAGTATGGCGAAGAAGGATAATTTAACAGAGGAGCTCAAGAAGCATTTTGGTTTTGATACCTTTAAGGGAAATCAAAGAGCAATCATTGAAAATGTGTTGGCAGGAAATGATACTTTTGTATTGATGCCGACAGGAGGAGGAAAATCTTTGTGTTATCAACTGCCTTCTCTTATGATGCAGGGAACGGCCATTGTGATTTCTCCCTTGATAGCCCTGATGAAGAACCAGGTGGATGCCATGCGCAATTTCAGTGAAGAGGACGGAGTTGCCCATTTTATTAATTCTTCCTTGAACAAATCGGCTATCGATCAGGTGAAGGATGATATCCGCAGCGGTCGGACGAAGTTGCTCTATGTGGCACCAGAGTCGCTGACCAAAGATGAAAATGTGGAGTTCTTGCGACAAATCAATATTTCGTTTTATGCCGTAGACGAAGCACATTGTATTTCCGAATGGGGACATGATTTCCGCCCGGAATACCGTCGTATTCGCCCGATCATAAATGAAATCGGTAAACGCCCGTTGATAGCCTTGACAGCGACAGCCACTCCGAAGGTACAACACGATATCCAGAAAAACCTGGGGATGATCGATGCCTCTGTCTTTAAATCCTCCTTCAATCGTCCTAATTTGTATTATGAAATTCGTCCGAAAACGGCGAATATCGACCGCGAGATTATTAAATATATTAAGTCCAACGAGGGAAAATCCGGTATTATCTATTGCTTGAGCCGTAAGAAAGTGGAAGAATTTGCCGATATCCTGAAAGCAAACGGGATCAAGGCACTCCCTTATCATGCCGGCATGGATTCGCAGCAGCGTTCGAGCAATCAAGATGCATTCCTGATGGAAAAAGCGGACGTGATTGTTGCTACCATTGCTTTTGGCATGGGGATCGACAAGCCTGACGTGCGGTATGTCATCCATTATGATATTCCCAAAAGCCTCGAAGGATATTATCAGGAAACCGGACGAGCCGGCCGTGATGGCGGTGAGGGCCAGTGCATCGCTTTTTATGCCTATAAAGACTTGCAGAAGTTGGAAAAATTCATGCAAGGGAAACCTGTGGCTGAGCAGGAGATAGGGAAGCAGCTGCTTCTGGAAACTGCCGCTTATGCTGAAACTTCCGTATGCCGGCGGAAAGTCTTGTTGCACTATTTCGGTGAAGAATACCTGGAAGAAAATTGTGGAAATTGTGATAATTGTTTGAACCCAAAAAAGAAAGTGGAAGCAAAGGAATTATTAAGCGCCGTACTCGAAGTAATAGGTACGTTAAAAGAAAAGTTCAAGGCTGAATATATTGTCAATATGTTGGTTGGCAACGAAACCTCCGAAATACAATCTTACAAGCACAATGAACTGGAAGTTTTCGGCTCCGGTTCGGATGAAGAAGAAAAGACATGGAATGCCGTTATCCGTCAGGCTCTGATTGCCGGATATCTGACTAAGGATATCGAGAATTACGGCCTGCTGAAGATTACGGATAAAGGGAAAGAGTTTATAAAGAAGCCTGTCTCTTTCAAGATTACCGAAGATAACGAATTTGACGAAGAGGAAGAAGATGTTCCTGTGCGTGGTGGAGCAACCTGTGCCGTCGATCCGGTCCTCTATTCGATGATGAAAGATTTACGCAAGAAGTTGTCCAAGCGTCTGGAAGTACCTCCTTTCGTTATTTTTCAAGACCCATCCCTGGAGGCGATGGCTACTACCTATCCGGTGACATTGGAGGAATTGCAAAATATTCCGGGTGTCGGAGCCGGTAAGGTAAAAAGATATGGCAAGGAATTTGTCGAACTGATTAAGAGGCATGTGGAAGAAAACGAGATTGAACGTCCCGAAGATCTTCGTGTTCGTACGGTTGCCAACAAATCCAAACTGAAGGTTTCGATTATCCAGCGTATAGACCGTAAGGTCGCGTTAGATGAGATCGCCATGACGAACGGATTGGAATTTAACGAACTGCTCGATGAAATAGAAGCGATTGTTTATTCCGGAACCCGCATTAATATCGACTACTTCCTGAACGACGTGATGGACGAAGATCATATCGACGACATTTATGAATACTTCAAAGACTCGGAAACAGACGATCTGGAAGATGCCATCGAGGAATTGGGCGGTGACTATACGGAAGAAGAGATCCGCCTTGTCCGCATTAAGTTCCTGTCGGAGATGGCAAATTAAATTTCAGGATGGAACAAAGATAGAGGCTTTGTCAATGCAAATACGAACCCTCTTTCTTTATTATATTTGATAAAAAACACTAATTTAACGGGGCTATGTACTTTTTAGGCTGCATCTCCGTTAGATTAGTGTTATTTTTGTAAACGATATCGTGGTATGGTAAAAGAAGGATTAATGAAGAAGTTGCTTGTATTATCTTTGCTATTCACTTGTATGACAGGAAATGCACAGGTTTCGGCCGATTCCGTGGTGATGACGGTTGCCGGGAAGCAGATCCCGTTGGATGAATTTATATTTATTGCACAAAAGAATAGCGAAGTTAATCTGTCCGACCGTAAATCCGTGAATGCCTATGTGGAGTTGTTTAAGAACTTCAAATTGAAAGTGGCGGAAGCGGAAGATTTGGGGCTGGACAAGACGAAAGCATTCAAAGATGAGTTGGATAGCTATCGGGCTCAGTTGACTTCAAGTTATCTGTCGGATAAGGATGGGGAAGAGGCGGCTGTTCGTGCCGTATATGACCGGTATGGTGAAGTGTTGGAACTGAGCCATATTTTGTTTCGCTTGCCACAACATACGCTGTCGGGAGATACGGTTCTCGTGTACCAGAAGGCGATCGAGGTCTATGACCGCATTCAGGCAGGAGAAGATTTTGCCACTGTCGGTAAGGAACTGAAAGAGGCTGACAAGGAAAATGTAGGCTACGAATATGTACATTGCCTGTTGCCGATGCAGACGGTTAAGGCCTTTGAAAATGTTGCTTATTCGATGCCCGTTGGTTCTGTATCCCAGCCCGTTCGGACGACTATGGGCTTCCATATCATAAAAATACACAGCCGGAAACCGAATCCGGGGCTGGTGCGTGTGGCGCATATCTTGATCCCGTTTGAGAAAGATTCGCTGAAGTTTGGAGAAGCCGAGACATTGGCCCGTGCTGAAGAAGTTTATAGGGAAGCAAGGAATGGAGCTGACTTTGCCGGGTTGGCAAAAGAATATTCATCCGATACCGGTTCGGCTAAGCGAGGTGGAGAGCTGCCTGCTTTTGGTGTCGGCGAAATGGTGGAACCGTTTGAAGAGGCAGCTTTCGCGTTGAACACTCCGGGAGAATTGTCCCGGCCGGTGAAAACTCGTTTCGGCTATCATATCATAAAGTTGATTGAAAAGAAAGGCCTTCCATCTTTCGAAGACAAAAAGAAAAGTTGGTCCCGTCAGATGGCACAGGGAGAACGGAACTTCGAATATTACGGTGCGTTCGACGAACGGATGAAGAAAGAGTATGGCTATCGTTTCTATCCCGAAGCGTATGCTGAACTGCAAGCTTTGTGCAACGAGTATTTCCCGTCCGATCCTGCTTTTTACGAGAAGGCAAAAGAGATGGACAAGACCTTGTTTCATCTGAATGATACGGATTTTTCCCAGAGTGAGTTCGCTTATTATATACAGCGCTGCCCGTTCTCCACGAAATCTTATGCGGGAGATTTTATGCAGGAAGTTTACGATCTTTTTATTCGTGACATCGTGACTACTGCCGAACGGAAAAATCTGACAGTAAAACATCCGGAATTCGACCTCCTTATGAAAGAATATCGGGATGGTATCCTGCTGTTCGATATCAGCAACAAGGAAGTCTGGAACAAACCGATGGACCAGCAGGCCAAGGCGGAAGCTGAATGGATCGAACAGTTGAACCGAAAATATCCAGTGACGATAAACTGGAAGCTGGTGAAAAAAGTAAGTAAAATGACAAAGAAATAATAAAGAGAAAGTTATATGAGGTGTTGCTTCATTTTTATAGCATTTGTATCTTTGCTGTGTTCTTGTAAGAGAACGCTGCCTGTGGATGATGCGGATGTGTTGGTAAAAGTGAAGGACCGGACTCTCGGACGTTCGGAAATAAAACAGCAGATCCCGCGCGGATTATCCTCAGCCGACAGCATGTTGCTCGCCGGAAGTTTGGAAAAGAAGTGGGTGAAAGATGCGTTGGTCTACGATGTGGCTCTGCGTAATTTGGAGGGGGAAGATAAGGCAGAAGTGGATAAGTTGGTGGAGGAGTACCGCCATTCGCTGATTCGCTATCGGTATCAGGAACAATTGATAAAAGAAAGACTTTCTTCCGAATTCCAGGAAAGCGACAAGCTGAGTTATTACGAAGAGAACCAAAAAAAGTTTGTATTGGACAAGGCTTTAGTGAAAGGGCTCTTCCTGAAGATACCGGTGGATGCTCCCGGACTTTCTGATGTAAAAGGATGGTATAGATCGACATCTGAGGCTTCTTTAGAAAAAATTGAGAAGTATAGTGTGCAGAATGCCAGTATTTATGACTACTTTTACGACAAATGGGTGGATTTTGACCAGGTGATGGATAATATTCCGGTGCATGTGTCGAATGCGAATGACTTCCTGAAGGCAAACAAGTTTGTCGAAGTTTCGGATAGTACATATTGCTATCTGCTGAATATTAAGGAATATCTGCCTGTGGGAAGTGTGGCACCCTATGATTATGCCAGTGCACAGATCGTGGAGATGCTGACGAATCTGCGTAAGGTGGAATTTTTGAGGAAATTTGAAGAAGAATTATATAATGACGCAGTCAGGAGCGGGGATGTCAAATTTTATACGGAACCGTGATTGGTAGCTTATAGAAAAGTACATGATGAAAAAGATTTTAACTGTATTCATTCTTGCCTGTTTATCTTGTGTGGTTTATGCCCAAGATAATGTGATCGATGAAATTGTGTGGGTGGTAGGAGATGATGCGATTTTGCGTTCGGACATCGAGAGCCAGCGTTTATATCTGCAAAACGAGGGGCAACGTTTCGACGGTGACCCTTATTGCGTGCTCCCCGAACAGATGGCCGTTCAGAAGCTATTCTTGAACCAGGCGAAAATCGATAGTGTGGAAGTGGGCGAAAGCCAGGTGATCCAGGAAACAGACCGTTGGATCAATTACGCAATCAATCAGATGGGCTCTAAAGAAAAGTTGGAGGAATATTTCGGTAAAAAGATTTCCCAGTTGAAAGACGAGCGTAAGGAAATGATCATGGAGCAACAGACCGTGGAACAGATGAAGCGCCAGCTGATCGGTGAGATCAAACTGACGCCCTCTGAAGTCCGTAAGTATTACAACCAGCTGTCCAAAGATAGTCTGCCAAATATCCCGACAACAGTCGAGGTGCAGATCATCACAATGGAACCGAAGATCCCGTTTGAAGAGACGGATGCCATCAAGGCGCGTCTTCGCCAGTTTACCGATGATATCAACAGCGGAAAATATGAGTTCTCAACATTGGCCCGTCTGTATTCGGAAGATCCGGAATCAGCCAAAAGGGGCGGTGAACTGGGATTTTTGGGTAAGACAAGTTTGTTGCCTGAATTCGCCAATGTCGCTTTCAATCTGAAAGATCCGAAAAGAATTTCCCAGATTGTGCAGACCGAATATGGATATCATATTATCCAGTTGATCGAAAAGCGCGGTGACCGTATCAACTGTCGCCATATCCTGCTGAAGCCGAAAGTTTCGGACAAGGAGTTGAACGAATGTATGACGCGTATGGATTCGTTGTATAATGACTTGACAGCTAAGAAATTCACATTTGAAGACGCGGCAACTTTTATCTCTGCCGACAAGGACACGAGGAATAACAAAGGTTTGATGGTGAACCAGAACTTTGAAAGTGACAACCATAGTACTCCGAAATTCGAGATGGCCGAACTGCCGCAAGAAATCGGTAAGATGGTTTATACGATGCAGGTGGGGGATATCTCCAAACCTTTCACCATGATCAATGACAAGCAGAAAGAAGTGGTCGCTATTGTAAAACTGAAAGCCAGAGTGGACCAGCATAAGGCAAACATATCGGATGACTATCAGGCCTTGAAGTCGATCGTCGAATCCCGAAAACGTGAAGAACTGCTGCATGACTGGATCATTAAGAAGCAGAAAAGCACATATGTGCGTATCAGTGACGGCTGGCGTAATTGTGACTTCCAGTATCCCGGCTGGGTTAAAGAATGAGGACTGTAAATAGATTTATTTTCACTGGTCTGTTTTTTTTGTTGGCGGTCTGTGCTTTTGCACAGGCCCAAGATAGTATTGTGCGTGCAGATACGACTATCATTACCGCGCAAGACGTGACGCTTGCTCCGGTGGACAGCCTGGTAGCTGCCGATAGCTTGCAGGTTGCGACGGATACTGTCCCAGTCAAAAAGACGAAGGTATACTTGATCCATACCAATACTTTGTCTTTCGATAAGGCGGTAAAACCGGATGCGCAAATACTGAACGGCGATGTTTGTTTCCGGCATGACAGTTCATATATGTATTGCGACAGCGCCTACTTTTTCGAACAGACCAATTCACTCGAAGCGTTCAGCAATGTCCGGATGGAGCAGGGAGACACCCTGTTTGTTTATGGGGATTATCTTTTTTATGATGGAAATACGCAGGTTGCCTATCTGCGTGAGAATGTCAGGATGGAGAACGGTCAAGTGACGCTCTTTACGGATAGTCTCAATTATGAACGCATTCCGAATATCGGATACTATTTTGAAGGAGGGTTGATCGTGGATTCCCTGAATCAACTTTCCTCTTTTTATGGACAATATTCTCCGGAAACGAAGTTGGCGGTGTTTAATGACAGCGTGCAACTTGAGAATCCCGACTTCACGTTGTATTCCGATACCTTGCATTATGATACGGAATCCAAGATTGCAACCATCCTGGGGCCGTCTGTCATTGTTTCAGACAGCGGTACGATCCATACTTCAAAAGGATGGTATGATACGGAGAACAACACCTCCCTCTTGCTGGACCGGTCGCAGGTTGAATCGGGCGAGAAGATACTGGTCGGCGATTCTATTTTCTACAATCGGGATACAGGTATGGGAGAGGTCTATGGGAATATGAGCCTGATCGATACGGCTCAGCATGTGACGTTGCAAGGCGAATATGGTTATTATAATGAACAGACCGGATATGCTTTTGCTACTGACAGCGCTTGTTTTCTTGAGTATTCGAAAGGTGATACCTTGTTCTTGCATGCCGATACATTGCAGATGGTGACGATCGATTCCACTTATCGGGAGATCAAGGCCTATTACGGCGTGCGCTTCTACCGGACCGATGTGCAGGGCGTATGTGATTCCATGCAATTCAATACGCGTGATTCCGTATTATATATGTACACGGAGCCGGTTCTCTGGAACGAACAATATCAACTGTATGGTGATACGATCGCCATTTATATGAATGACAGCACAATCGAGTATGCCCATGTGATCCAGTTCGCTTTTGCGGCGCAGCATGTCGATTCGAGTTACTATAACCAGTTGAAGGGGAACGACCTGAAAGCCTATTTTGTGGGGCAGGCTGTTCGTCAGATTGATGTGGCGGGAAATGCCGAATCCATTTTTTATCCGTTGGAAAGCGATGGGGCTAAGGTCGGAATGAATGAGACTAAAAGTGGATTCCTGACTATTTGGGTGAAAGACAATAAACTGGATAAACTGAAAATCTGGCCGAGTCCGGTTGGCAGTATGACCCCGATCCCGGACCTGAAGCCCGATCAAAAGATGCTGAAAGATTTTTATTGGTTCGATTATCTACGCCCGAAGAATAAGGATGATATTTACGAGGTGGTGAAAAGAAAAGCAACGGAATCACCCAAGAGAAGCAATAAATTTGTACATTAGCAAAGAATTTTCAAACAATAAAAGACTATGGCATTATTCTCATTTTATAATGTGCGGAAACCTCGCCAGTATACTCACAAGCCGATTTACTGGGATCCTCATAAAGAGGCTATGGAAGATCGCATCCGTAAGGTAAAACGTGAGATTGGCATGGACGACCAGTTAAGCGCAGAAGATTATAAAGCAGAGATCAAAGGTAGCTTTATAGAAGGGACTTCGCATTTGAAGAAAAGCCGCGATAAAGGTGATGACCGCCGAAGTCGTACTTATAAAAATGTGAGACTACTGGTTGCAGCTGCAGTATTGGCTGCTTTGTTTTGGTTTTTGTTTATGCAATGAGCGATATAATTCATTTACTTCCTGACAGTATCGCCAATCAGATAGCGGCAGGCGAGGTTATCCAGCGTCCTGCTTCTGTCGTAAAAGAATTGGTGGAAAACGCGGTGGATGCCGGTGCCGGGCATATTCAGGTGAATATAAAGGATGCCGGTCGTACATTGGTCCAGGTGATCGATGACGGGAAGGGTATGTCCGAGACAGATGCCCGGATGGCTTTCGAACGGCATGCAACTTCGAAAATTTCGACAGCCGACGATCTTTTTTCCCTCCATACGATGGGATTCCGCGGTGAGGCGCTTGCTTCGATAGTTGCGGTTTCGCAAGTTGAGCTTCGTACTCGCCTGAAAGATACCGAATTGGGAACGCATCTTGTTTTTTCGGGTTCCGAATTGGAGAGCATTGAACCGGATGCGTGTACCGAAGGAAGTATTTTTTCAGTCAAGAATCTATTCTTCAATGTCCCGGCTCGTCGGAAGTTCCTGAAGTCGAATGAGACGGAGTTTCGGAATATCATCAATGAGTTCGAACGGATTGCCTTGGTCAATCCGCAAGTAGCTTTGTCTCTTTATCATAATGATACGGAGATATTCAACTTACCTGAGTCAGGTTTGAGACAACGTATTATTAATGTATATGGGAAGACGCTGAACCAGAAACTGCTTTCTGTGGATGCGCACAGTTCGCTGGTAACAATTTCCGGCTTTGTGGGGCGACCCGATTCGGCAAAAAAGAGGGGCGCTTTACAGTATTTCTTTGTGAACGGACGGTTCATGAAGCATCCGTATTTTCACAAAGCAGTCATGCAGGCTTACGAACAACTGATTCCGGCAGGCGAACAACCGAACTATTTTATCTACTTCACGCTTGACCCGGCAACGATAGATGTCAATATTCATCCGACCAAGACGGAGATTAAGTTTGAAAACGAACAGCCGATCTGGCAGATACTGATGGCTGCGACCCGTGAAGCATTGGCCAAGTCCAGTGCGATCCCGACGATCGATTTCGATGTAGAAGGCGCTATTGATATCCCGGTGTATAATCCTGTGAAAGAAGCAACACCTTATAAGGCTCCCCGCGTACAGGTAGACTCCGGGTATAATCCTTTTGAAACCTCTTCTTATAAGAAACCAGAGTTCGACTGGTCCAAACTTTATAATGATTTTGAGGAAGACAGGGCTGCTGTACGGCAGAATCCGGAATTGACCGAAACTTTCTTGGCTTCGGATATTTCCGAACCGGTCGTCGATGCCGATGAAGTGGCTGTTCGGGAAACGTCGGATAGTTTATTCAATAATGTATCCACCCCTTGTTATCAATATAAAGGAAAATATATCATTACCTCTTTGAAGTCGGGTTTGGCCTTGATCGACCAGCACCGTGCTCATGTCCGTATCCTGTTCGATCAGTATGTCGCAAACATTAGACAACGGCAGGGTGCCTCCCAGCAAGTTCTTTTCCCGGAGATTGTCGAGTTTACAGCAGGCGAAGCGGCTGTCTTGCCGGTCTTGCTCGAAGATATGCAGTTTATTGGTTTTGATCTGACGAACCTGGGAAATAACAGTTATGCTATTAACGGCCTTCCTGCCGGTGTGGAGAATCTTGATCCGGTGTCTTTGATTCGGAATATGGTGGATCGTGCGATCGAGACCGGTTGTGAAGTGCATGAGGAAATCTGTGACTCTCTGGCGCTTTCTCTGGCTAAAGCGGCTGCTATCCGTCCGGGAAAGATCCTGTCCGGTGAAGAAATGGACAACTTGCTCGCTTCTCTTTTTTCCTGCCAGGAATCAAACCTGACTCCCGATGGAAAGACTATTATTTCGAAATTGACAGACGAAGAGTTGGAGAAACGTTTCAAATAATCGGCTGAAGGTGTTCTACGCCTGCAAAATTTTTCATGAAAGAGAGCCGGATGTTCCGGTTATCGAGCTTTTTTATGAAAATAACAGTTAATTATTTATAAATGGATAAAAGAAGCATCTTGCGGTACGGGAACAAATGCGTACCTTTGCAGCGTTTTAGCGTGGAGTGTACGAAAAAGAAGGCGCAACTTGTTGATAGTCCGAAAATAATGTGTACCTTTGCAGCTCAAAATAAAGAAATAGATAATTATAATAATAACACATTCAAAGTTTAAAAAAGAAAAGAAATGCCTACAATTCAGCAATTAGTTAGAAAAGGAAGGGAAACTTTGGTGGAAAAGGGTAAATCACCTGCATTGGATTCATGTCCGCAGAGACGTGGCGTTTGCGTGCGTGTTTACACTACTACTCCGAAGAAACCTAACTCTGCAATGCGTAAAGTAGCGAGAGTTCGTTTGACAAATGGAAAAGAAGTAAACTCTTACATTCCGGGAGAAGGACATAACTTGCAGGAGCACTCGATCGTATTGGTTCGTGGTGGCCGTGTAAAGGATCTTCCTGGTGTACGTTATCACATTGTACGTGGAACCTTGGATACAGCTGGCGTAAACGGACGTACTCAGAGACGTTCCAAATACGGCGCTAAACGTCCGAAACCGGGACAGGCAGCAGCTGCAGCTAAAGGAAAGAAGAAGTAATTAGTTACATCCCCTTCAAACTGAGAATTTAAATTAAAAGTATTAAAGCTGGTTTGAGTTATTTGGATAGGCTATAAGGTTGAGTAAATGGTTCGGCGGAACCGTTGAAGACGTATTAAAGGCAACCAAGAACAAGAACGAAATTTTTTTGAAAACAAAATGAGAAAAGCAAAACCAAAGAAAAGACAGATCCTCCCGGATCCTGTTTTCGGTGATGTTAAGGTTACGAGATTCGTTAACCATTTGATGTATGATGGCAAGAAAAATACTGCCTTCGAAATTTTCTATTCCGCTTTGGAAACAGTTAAGGCCAAATTGCCTAACGAAGAAAAGTCCGCTCTCGAAATTTGGAAAGCTGCACTCGACAATATTACTCCTCAAGTCGAAGTGAAATCCCGCCGTGTAGGTGGTGCTACTTTCCAGGTCCCTACTGAAATTCGCCCCGACCGTAAAGAATCAATTTCAATGAAGAATCTTATCATCTTCGCTCGTAAACGTGGTGGTAAGACTATGGCTGATAAGTTGTCTGCAGAGATTGTAGATGCTTTCAACAACCAAGGTGGAGCATTTAAGAGAAAAGAAGATATGCACCGTATGGCTGAAGCTAACCGTGCTTTCGCTCACTTCAGATTTTAATTTATCAATTTTTAGTAGACAATAAAGATGGCAACAAAAGCTGACGAACAATTAAAGTATACCAGAAACATCGGTATCATGGCGCACATCGATGCAGGAAAGACTACGACTTCCGAGCGTATTCTTTTCTACACGGGTCTGACTCACAAAATCGGTGAAGTCCACGACGGTGCTGCAACAATGGACTGGATGGAGCAGGAACAGGAACGTGGTATCACGATTACTTCCGCTGCAACTACTACTTTCTGGAAATACAACAATGATAAATATAAAATTAACTTGATCGACACTCCGGGGCACGTGGACTTTACTGTAGAGGTTGAACGTTCTTTGCGTATCCTGGATGGTGCTGTTGCTGCTTTCTGTGCTGTAGGTGGTGTTGAACCGCAGTCTGAAACAGTATGGCGTCAAGCTGATAAATATAATGTACCCAGAATTGGTTATGTAAACAAAATGGACCGTTCCGGCGCAAACTTCTTCGAAGTTGTTCGTCAGGTAAAGGATGTACTGGGTGCTAATCCTTGTCCGATCCAGATTCCTATCGGTGCGGAAGAAACATTCAAAGGGGTTGTAGACCTGGTGAAGATGAAGGCTATTTTCTGGCACGACGAAACGATGGGCGCTGAATATTCGGTCGAGGATATTCCGGCCGATTTGCAGGCTGAAGCCGAAGAATGGAGAGATAAAATGCTCGAAGTCCTGGCTGAATGCGACGATGCCTTGATGGAAAAGTATTTTGACGATCCTTCGACTATCACAGAAGAAGAAATCAGAGTCGCTATTCGCAAGGGTACGTTAGCTATGCAGATCAATCCGATGATTTGCGGCTCTTCTTTCAAGAATAAAGGAGTTCAGACTTTGCTGGATGCCGTTTGTGCATATCTGCCTAGTCCGGAAGATACGGCAGCTATCGAAGGTACGGATCCGAGAGATCCGGACAAGGTGGTTGTTCGTAAGCCTCTCTTTGAAGAACCTTTGACTGCTTTGGCATTTAAGATCGCTACAGACCCGTATGTTGGACGTCTGTGCTTCTTCCGTGTCTATTCCGGTAAGATGGATGCCGGTTCTTATGTCTTGAATACACGTTCCGGTAAGAAAGAACGTATCTCTCGTCTGTTCCAGATGCATTCAAACAAGCAGAATCCGATGGAATCAATCGGGTGTGGAGATATCGGTGCCGGTGTAGGTTTCAAGGATATTCGTACAGGTGATACGCTTTGCGATGAAAACAACCCGATTACGTTGGAGTCTATGGAATTCCCGGAACCGGTTATCGGTATCGCAGTAGAGCCTAAGACTCAGAAAGATTTGGATAAACTGGGTATGGGATTGGCTAAGTTGGCTGAAGAAGACCCGACGTTCCGTGTACAATCTAATGAAGAAACAGGGCAGACTGTTATCAGTGGTATGGGTGAGCTTCACTTGGATATCATTATCGACCGTTTGAAACGTGAATTCAAGGTTGAATGTAATCAGGGTAAACCTCAGGTTACTTACAAAGAAGCTATTACCAAACCAGTTGAACTTCGTGAAGTTTACAAGAAACAATCTGGTGGTCGTGGTAAGTTTGCGGATATCATCGTTCGTATCGAACCGGCTGACGAAGGTTTCGATGGAACTTTGCAGTTTATCGATGAAGTGAAAGGTGGTAACGTTCCGAAGGAATTTATCCCGTCTGTTCAGAAAGGTTTCGAAAAGGCTATGAAGAACGGTGTATTGGCAGGGTATCCGTTGGATCAACTGAAAGTTACTTTGATCGATGGTTCTTTCCACCCGGTTGACTCAGACCAGTTGTCTTTCGAAATTGCAGCAATCCAGGCATTCAAGAACGCTTCTGAAAAGGCAGGTCCTGCTTTGATGGAACCGATTATGCAGATGGAAGTTGTTACTCCGGAAGAAAGTATGGGTGATGTAATCGGCGACTTGAATAAACGTCGTGGACAGATTGAAGGTATGGAAACAAGCCGTACAGGTGCTCGTATCGTAAAAGCAAAAGTTCCTTTGGCTGAAACTTTCGGTTATGTGACTGCTTTACGTACCATCACTTCAGGTCGTGCAACTTCTTCAATGCAGTTCTCGCACTATGCTCAAGTATCTTCTTCTATTGCTAAGCAGGTATTGACAGAAGTACAAGGTCGTGCTGATTTGATCAAATAATTTAGAAACATATATATAAATATGAGCCAAAAGATCAGAATTAAATTAAAGTCTTACGATTATTCTCTGGTAGACAAGTCTGCCGAGAAGATCGTGAAGACGGTTAAGGCTACCGGTGCAGTTGTTAGCGGCCCGATACCTCTGCCTACGCACAAGCGTATTTTTACTGTGAACCGCTCGACTTTCGTTAACAAAAAGTCTCGTGAACAGTTCGAACTCTCTTCTTATAAGAGATTGATTGACATCTACAGCTCAACTGCAAAAACAGTTGATGCACTGATGAAGCTGGAATTGCCCAGTGGTGTTGAAGTAGAAATTAAAGTGTAAGTTTATTAACAAATTAGTGAAATGCCAGGATTATTAGGGAAAAAAATCGGAATGACATCCGTTTTCAGTGCCGAGGGAAAAAATCTTCCATGCACTGTTATCGAAGTGGGTCCTTGTGTAGTTACACAGATTAAGACTTTGGAAAAAGATGGCTATGAAGCTGTACAGTTGGGTTTTGAAGATAAAAAAGAGAAACACACAACACAGCCGGAAATGGGCCACTTTAAAAAAGCAGGTGTGACTCCCAAGAGATACTTGGCCGAGTTCAAAAATTTTGAAACCGAATATAAGCTCGGTGATGTAATCACTGTAGATTATTTGGAAAATGCAGGTTTCGTTGATGTAGTTGGTACATCAAAAGGTAAAGGTTTCCAGGGTGTAGTAAAACGTCATGGTTTCGGTGGTGTAGGTCAGACTACTCACGGTCAGCATAACCGTTTGCGTGCTCCCGGTGGTATCGGTGCCTGTTCTTATCCTGCAAAGGTATTCAAAGGTATGCGTATGGCCGGCCAAATGGGTAATGAACGTGTAACTGTTCAGAACCTGCAAGTGATCAAGGTGATGCCGGAACACAATCTTTTATTGGTTAAAGGATCTGTTCCAGGAGCAAAAGGTTCAATCTTATTAATTGAAAAGTAATGGAACTGAGCGTATTAAATATTAAAGGTGAAGATACCGGAAGAAAGGTAACATTGAACGATGCTATCTTTGGCATTGAACCCAATGATCATGCTATTTACTTGGATGTAAAACAGTATTTGGCAAATCAACGTCAAGGAACTCACAAATCAAAAGAAAGAAGTGAAGTTTCTGGTAGTACTCGTAAATTGATCCGCCAGAAGGGTGGTGGTGGAGCTCGTCGTGGTGACATCAATTCTCCGGTATTGGTTGGTGGTGGCCGTGTATTCGGTCCGAGACCGAGAGATTATGAGTTCAAATTGAACAAGAAAGTAAAAAGCTTGGCTCGTAAGTCTGCTTTGACTTATAAGGCAAAGAATAATGCAATCGTAGTAGTAGAAGATTTCACTTTGGAAGCTCCTAAAACTAAAGAATTTGTAACAATTGCTAAGAATCTGAAAGTGGCTGACGGAAAGTTACTTTTGGTTTTATCTGAGAAAAATAATTTCGTATATTTGTCGGCCAGAAATTTAGAGAAGGCAAATGTTATAACAGCTTATGAACTAAATACATATGGAGTGTTAAATGCTGCAAATGTGGTATTGACTGAAAGTTCTGTTGCTGTCATTGAAAAACTGTTTAACGCATAAGGAGTAGAAAAATGGGAATTATTATTAAGCCTATAGTAACTGAGAAGCAAACAGCGATTACAGAAAAAATGGACAATCGCTATGGTTTTCGTGTTTCTCCTGATGCCAACAAGTTAGAGATTAAAAAAGCCGTTGAAGACATGTATAATGTTACAGTAGTTGATGTTAACACCATCAACTACTCTGGAAAACAGAAAAGTCGTTATACCAAATCCGGTATTATCAATGGCAAACAATCAGCTTTTAAGAAGGCTATCGTAACGTTGAAAGAAGGAGAAACAATTGATTTCTTTAGTAATATCTAAAAAAAGAAATGGGAATACGTAAATTAAAGCCCACAACACCGGGGCAGAGACACAAAGTTATTGGTGCATTTGATAAAATCACTGCAAGTACACCAGAAAAGTCTCTTGTAGTAGGTAAGAAGAGTACAGGTGGTCGTAATAACACTGGTAAGATGACAATGCGTTATCTTGGTGGCGGTCACAAACAAAAGTACAGATTTATCGATTTCAAGAGAAACAAAGATGGCATTCCTGCAACAGTCAAGTCTATCGAGTATGATCCTAACCGTACATCTCGTATTGCACTGTTGTATTACGCAGACGGAGCTAAGAGTTATATCATCGCTCCGAATGGATTGGAAGTTGGCCAGACAGTGGTTTCAGGTAGCGAAGCCGCTCCTGAGGTAGGTAATACTTTGCCGATGGCAAATATTCCCGTTGGTACTATTATTCACAATATTGAGCTTCGTCCGGGACAAGGTGCTAAATTAGTACGTTCTGCCGGTGCTTTTGCTCAGTTGACTTCGAAAGAAGGCGATTATGCAATTATTAAGATGCCTTCTGGCGAAACCAGAAAGATTCTTGCTGCTTGTAAGGCTACAGTAGGTAGTGTAGGTAATTCAGACCATGGTCTTGAAAAATCAGGTAAAGCCGGTCGCTCTAGATGGTTAGGTCGTCGTCCTCACAACCGTGGTGTTGTAATGAACCCGGTTGATCACCCAATGGGTGGTGGTGAAGGTCGTGCTTCCGGAGGTCATCCTAGATCTCGCAATGGCTTATATGCTAAGGGCTTGAAGACAAGAGCTCCGAAGAAGCATTCTTCAAAATATATTATTGAAAGAAGAAAGAAATAATCTGATTAATTAAGTAAACTATGAGTCGTTCGCTAAAAAAAGGCCCGTATATTAATGTAAAGCTTGAAAAGAAAGTCTTGGCTATGAATGAGTCGGGAAAGAAGGCTGTCGTTAAGACATGGGCAAGAGCTTCAATGATTTCGCCTGACTTTGTAGGCCATACTATTGCAGTTCACAATGGAAATAAATTTATTCCTGTTTTTGTAACCGAGAACATGGTAGGTCATAAACTGGGAGAGTTTTCTCCTACTCGTACGTTCCGTGGTCATGCCGGTAACAAGAAAAAATAATCGGTAGTAACAGGAATTCAGGAATCTGAAAATAAAAAGAATCAATAAAATGGGTGCTAGAAAAAGAATATCAGCTGAAGCAAGAAAAGAAGCTCAGAAGACCATGTACTTCGCAAAATTGCGAAACGTGCCGACTTCTCCCCGCAAGATGCGTCTCGTTGTAGACATGATCCGCGGAATGGAAGTATTCCGTGCACTTGGTGTTTTGAAGTTTTCTAACAAGGAAGCTGCAGCAAGAGTAGAAAAATTGCTTCGTTCAGCTATTGCCAATTGGGAACAGAAAAATGAACGTAAAGCAGAAGCTGGAGAGTTGTGCGTATCTTCAATCAGCGTAGATTGCGCTACTACATTGAAGAGAATGCGTCCGGCTCCTCAGGGAAGAGGATACAGAATTCGTAAACGTTCGAACCATGTAACTCTGTTTGTTGATACACTTAGTAAAAACGATAGTCAAAATTAATTTGTAGATGGGACAAAAAGTTAATCCGGTTAGTAATCGTTTGGGAATCATCCGTGGTTGGGATTCCAATTGGTATGGCGGCAAAAAATACGGAGATACTTTGCTGGAAGATAGCAAAATCCGTAAATATTTGAATGCTCGTCTTGCTAAGGCTAGTGTATCTCGCGTCGTTATCGAACGTACGTTGAAGTTGATTACAATCACAGTTTGCACATCGCGTCCGGGTATCATCATCGGTAAAGGTGGTCAGGAAGTTGATAAGTTGAAAGAAGAGTTGAAGAAAATTACCGACAAAGAAGTTCAGATTAACATCTTTGAGGTAAAAAGACCCGAATTGGACGCTGTTATCGTTGCAAACAATATTGCTCGTCAGCTTGAAGGAAAAATTGCTTACCGTCGTGCTATCAAGATGGCTATCGCCTCTACCATGAGAATGGGTGCCGAAGGTATTAAAGTGCAAGTCTCTGGTCGTTTGAATGGTGCTGAAATGGCTCGTTCAGAAATGTATAAAGAAGGAAGAACTCCGTTACACACATTCAGAGCAGATATTGATTATGCTTTGGCTGAAGCGTTGACGAAGGTTGGTTTGATCGGTGTTAAGGTTTGGATCTGTCGTGGTGAAGTTTATGGTAAGAGAGATCTTGCTCCTTCATTCGCTGCTTCTAAAGATTCAGGTCGCAGAAATGAGAATGCCGGCGGCAGCAGAGATAAAAACTTCAAGAGAAAGAAAGCTAATCGTTAAACGTTAGAATTTAAGAAGAGATGTTACAACCAAAGAAAACCAAGTTCAGAAGACAGCAGAAAGGTCGCATGAAGGGCGAAGCTCAACGTGGCAACCAGCTGGCATTCGGTTCGTTTGGTATAAAAGCGTTAGAAAATAAATGGATTACCGGTCGTCAGATCGAAGCTGCTCGTATCGCGGTAACTCGTTATATGCAACGTCAGGGGCAGGTTTGGGTCCGTATTTTCCCGGACAAACCAATCACAAAGAAGCCTGCTGAAGTACGTATGGGTAAAGGTAAAGGTAATCCCGAAGGGTTTGTTGCGCCTGTTACTCCAGGTCGTTTGATTTTCGAAATAGAAGGGGTTCCTTTTGATATTGCTAAAGAGGCTTTGCGCTTGGCTGCACAAAAGCTTCCGGTAACAACAAAGTTTGTTGTGAGACGTGATTATGATATGGCTAATCAAAATGCGTAATTTGTTATGAAGATTGCAGAAATTAGAGAATTAAGCACGAAGGAGTTAGTAGAAAGAATTGATGCTGAAGTGACTGCTTACGATCAGAAAGTGATCAACCACAGCATTTCTCCGAGTGAAAACCCTGCTCAGATTAAACAACAACGCAGGATGATTGCGCGCATGAAAACAGAATTGCGCCAGAGAGAACTTAACAACAAATAATTGAGCCTGATGGAAACTAGAAATTTAAGAAAAGAAAGAACGGGCGTGGTTACCAGCAACAAGATGGATAAAAGCATCACTGTTGCTATTAAATGGAAGGAAAAACACCCCATTTATGGAAAGTTCGTTAATAAGACGAAGAAATATCATGCTCATGACGAAAAGAATGAATGCGGTATCGGTGATACCGTAAAGATTATGGAAACTCGTCCTTTGAGCAAAACAAAAAGATGGAGATTAGTTCAAATAATCGAAAGGGCTAAGTAACATGATACAACAAGAATCAAGACTAGTAGTAGCAGATAACAGTGGTGCAAAAGAAGCGTTGTGTATTCGCGTTTTGGGCGGTACAAGAAAACGTTACGCCACTGTCGGGGATGTAATCGTAGTAGCAATCAAGAGTGTAATCCCGTCGAGTGATGTGAAGAAGGGTGCTGTTTCTAAGGCTATCATTGTTCGCACTAAAAAAGAGATTCGCCGCCAGGATGGTTCATACATCCGTTTTGATGATAACGCTTGTGTATTATTGAATGCCGGTGGTGATATTCGTGGAAGCCGTATCTTTGGTCCGGTTGCCAGAGAACTTCGTGCAACAAACATGAAAATTGTTTCACTTGCACCTGAAGTGCTTTAATTTTGTAAAACTTAAAGTAATGAGCAAATTACATATCAAAAAAGGCGATATAGTTTTTGTTAATGCCGGCGAAGACAAGGGTAAGACAGGTCGTGTTTTAGAAGTTCTTGTAAAAGACAACCGTGCCATTGTAGAAGGTATTAATATGGTATCAAAGCATACCAAGCCTAATGCAAAGAATCCTCAAGGAGGTATTGAAAAGAAGGAAGCTCCTATTCATATTTCTAACCTGAACGTTGTTGATCCGAAATCCGGTAAACCGACACGTATCGGTCGGAAGTTAGACGAAAAAGGTGCTTTAGTGCGTTATTCTAAAAAATCAGGGGAGGAAATTAAGTAATGAGCAATACTGCCAGTCTTAAGAAAGAATATCAGGACAGAATTGTTCCTGCTTTGACGAAAGAGTTCGGTTATAAAACCGTAATGCAGGTTCCCGTACTGAAAAAGATTGTTATCAATCAAGGTTTGGGTATGGCTGCTGCAGATAAGAAGATTATCGATATCGCCATTAGTGAATTGTCTGCAATTACAGGCCAGAAGGCTGTTGCAACTGTTTCAAAGAAGGATATCTCTAACTTCAAGTTGCGTAAGAAAATGCCGATCGGTGTAATGGTGACATTGCGTCGTGAACAGATGTACGAATTCTTGGAAAGACTCGTTCGTGTAGCTCTTCCCCGTATTCGTGACTTCAAGGGGATCGAAAGTAAGTTGGACGGAAGAGGTAATTATACCCTCGGAATTCAGGAACAAATCATTTTCCCTGAAATAAATATCGATAATATTACCAAAATATTGGGAATGAATATTACCTTTGTGACCTCTGCGAAAACAGACGAAGAAGGGTATGCTCTCTTGAGAGAATTTGGGTTGCCTTTTAAAAATGCAAAAAAAGACTAAGTAGTTATGGCAAAGGAATCAATGAAAGCCCGTGAGGTGAAAAGAGCAAAGCTCGTAGCTAAATATGCTGCTAAAAGAGCAGAATTGAAAGCAGCAGGAGACTATGAAGCTTTACAGGCTTTACCTAAAAATGCTTCTCCTGTACGTTTGCACAATCGTTGCAAAATTACAGGTCGTCCGAAAGGTTATGTACGCCAGTTCGGTATTTCTCGTATTCAACTGCGTGAAATGGCATCTCATGGTTTAATCCCGGGTGTAAAGAAAGCAAGTTGGTAAGAGTTTTTTTAATTTAAATATTGTCCGGATGGCCGGATCAATTTAATTCATTTATATATGACAGATCCTATTGCAGATTATTTGACAAGATTGCGTAATGCAATTAAAGCGAAGCACAGAGTTGTTGAAGTGCCGGCGTCAAATTTAAAGAAAGAGATCACTAAGATCCTTTTCGACAAGGGTTACATTCTTAATTTTAAGTTTGTAGAAGATGGTCCTCAGGGTACAATTAAGATTGCCTTGAAGTATGACTTGGTAAACAAAGTAAATGCAATCAAGAAACTGGAAAGAGTTTCTACCCCTGGTTTGCGTAAGTACACTGGTTACAAGGAAATGCCGAGAGTATTGAATGGTTTAGGTATTGCCGTTCTTTCTACTTCTAAAGGTGTGATGACAGACAAAGAAGCCCGTGATCTGAAGATCGGTGGTGAAGTATTATGTTATGTTTATTAATTAGGAGGAAAGAAGAATGTCAAGAATAGGAAAATTACCAATTCATGTACCGGCCGGTGTTACGGTTACCATTAAGGATAATGTAGTGACTGTAAAAGGTCCCAAAGGCGAAATGACTCAGGTTGTGAATCCTGATATTAACGTGACTTTGGAAGATGGAATCATTCATCTGACACGTCCGACAGACGAAAAGAACCATCGTGCATTGCACGGTCTGTATCGTTCGCTGATCAACAACATGGTGATCGGTTGTTCAGAAGGATACAAAAAAGAACTGGAACTTGTTGGTGTCGGTTACCGTGTGACAAATACAGGTCAGCTGTTAGATCTTTCTTTAGGTTATACTCACAACATCTATCTGTTGTTGCCTAAAGAAGTAAAAGTGGAAACAAAGGCAGAGAGAAATAAAAATCCTCTTATTATCCTTGAATCGGCTGATAAACAATTACTGGGACAGATTTGTGCTAAGATTCGTTCATTCAGAATGCCGGAACCGTATAAAGGTAAAGGCATCAAGTTCGTGGGTGAAGAAATTCGCAGAAAGTCTGGTAAATCAGCAGGTAAGTAATCTACGTAAACTGAAATTATCATGACAACGAAGGAAGAAAGAAGATTAAAGATAAAAGCAGGTGTACGCGGTAAGATATCAGGAACTCCTGAACGTCCGCGCCTGACTGTGTTTAGAAGCAATAAGCAGATCTATGCACAGGTTATAGATGATACGACAGGTAAGACTCTGGCTGCAGCCTCTTCTTTGAAGATGGATATTAAAGCTCCGAAAAAGGAGATTGCTGCTAAGGTTGGGGAACAGATCGCTAAGGTAGCCCAGGAAGCTGGTGTACAGGCTGTTGTTTTCGACCGTAACGGTTACCTGTATCATGGGAGAATTAAAGAATTAGCTGATGCTGCACGTAACGGCGGCCTTAAATTTTAATGAAGATGGCAGGAGTTAATAATAGAGTTAAGTCGACCAACGACATAGAGTTGAAGGACCGTTTGGTTGCAATCAACCGCGTAACTAAAGTAACCAAAGGTGGACGTACATTCAGTTTTGCTGCTATTGTTGTAGTAGGAAACGAAGACGGTATCGTAGGTTGGGGCTTGGGTAAAGCCGGTGAAGTAACGACAGCTATCGCAAAAGGAGTTGAGGCTGCAAAGAAAAATCTGATTAGAGTCCCTGTTCATAAAGGTACTATTCCTCACGAACAGTTAGCTAAGTTCGGTGGCGCTCAGGTGCTGATCAAGCCGGCTTCTCATGGTACCGGTGTTAAGGCTGGTGGTGCTATGCGTGCTGTATTGGAAAGTGTAGGTATCACTGACGTTTTGGCTAAGTCAAAAGGATCTTCCAACCCTCACAACTTGGTAAAGGCTACTATTGCCGCTTTAAGTGAGTTAAGAAGCCCGTTGATGGTTGCTCAGAACAGAGGTGTTGCAGTTGAAAAAGTATTCAGAGGTTAATTAGGGAGGATAATAAGTTATGGCAACTATTAAAGTTAAGCAGACAAAAAGTAGAATTAAATGCCCGAAAGACCAAAAGAGAACTCTTGATGCACTGGGTCTGAAGAAAATGAACCGGGTTGTAGAACATGAAGCTACTCCGGCAATTCTGGGTATGGTTGAGAAAGTGAAACATTTGGTTTCAGTAGTAAAGTAATAACGGTTGAAAAATAAATTATACGATATGAATTTATCAAATTTAAAACCTGCTGAAGGATCTACCAAGACCAGAAAAAGAATCGGCCGTGGTCCAGGTTCAGGATTAGGAGGAACTTCAACAAGAGGTCATAAAGGTGCGAAATCAAGATCTGGTTACAAACAGAAAATCGGTTTCGAGGGAGGTCAGATGCCTATACAGAGACGCTTACCTAAATTTGGTTTCAAGAATATTAACCGCGTTGAATATAAAGCTATCAATCTTTCTACATTACAAGGCATGGCTGAAGCCCTGCAGCTTACAAAGATTGGTATTAACGAACTGATTGAAGCTGGTTTTATTTCCTCTTCTCAGCTGGTTAAAATTCTTGCTAACGGCAACTTGACAGTTAAACTTGAAGTAGAAGCTCACGCTTTCTCTAAGAGTGCTGAAGCTGCTATCCAGGCAGTAGGTGGAACTGTTGTTAAACTCTAAGTTATGAGAGCAGTTGAAACAATAAAAAATATTTGGAAGATTGAGGATCTGAGAAATCGGATCCTCACCACTCTATTGTTGGTGGCTATATACCGTTTCGGTACATACGTCGTTCTTCCGGGTATTGATCCTAAAGCGTTGACCGCTTTACAGGAACAGACAAGAGGCGGATTGCTGGCGTTGTTGGATATGTTCTCTGGTGGTGCTTTCTCTAATGCTTCGATTTTTGCATTGGGGATTATGCCATATATATCCGCTTCCATTGTAATGCAGTTGATGGCAATTGCAGTCCCTTCTTTCCAGAAATTGCAGAGAGAAGGTGAGAGTGGTCGACGTAAGATCAACCAGTGGACTCGTTATCTGACTGTAGCTATCCTTCTGTTCCAGGGTCCTACTTATCTTGTTAACTTAAGTGTACAGCTGAAAGCCGCCGGAGCAGCTCTGCCTGCAGGTATATGGTTTACAATATCTTCTACAGTTATTTTAGCTGCTGGAAGTATGTTTATCTTATGGCTTGGTGAAAGAATTACAGATAAAGGTGTTGGAAATGGTATTTCATTTATCATTTTAGTTGGTATTATAGCCCGTCTACCGCACTCTTTGTTCGAAGAATTTATTTCGAGAACAAGTGAGAAAACCGGTGGTCTGGTTATGTTCTTGTTTGAAATGTTGTTCCTTTTGCTGGTTATAGCAGGTGCAATCCTGTTGGTACAAGGTACTCGCAAGGTGCCCGTACAGTATGCGAAACGGATCATCGGGAATAAACAATATGGTGGCGCTCGTCAGTACATTCCTCTTAAGGTGAATGCTGCAAACGTGATGCCTATCATCTTTGCCCAGGCAATTATGTTTATTCCGATTTCAATTGTTGGTTTCTCGAGTACTGGCGAACAGTCTGGTTGGGTAGCTGCGTTTATGGACAATACCGGATTTTGGTACAACTTCGTATTTGCTGTACTGATTATCTTGTTTACATATTTCTATACAGCTATCACGATCAATCCTACTCAGATGTCGGATGATCTGAAGAGAAACAACGGGTTCATTCCTGGTGTTAAGCCAGGAAAAAGTACCAAGGATTATTTGGATACCATCATGGACCGTATTACTTTGCCGGGAGCATTCTTTCTCGCATTAGTGGCAATCATGCCAGCTTTTGCCCGGATCGCCGGTGTTAGTATGGCGTTCTCCCAGTTCTTTGGCGGAACATCTTTGTTGATCCTGGTTGGTGTGGTGTTGGATACACTGCAGCAAGTAGAAAGTCATTTGTTGATGCGTCATTATGACGGTTTGTTGAAGTCAGGAAGAATTAAAGGTCGCTCAGGCGCAGTTGGTGCTTATTAATTAGAATGATCTATTTAAAAACAGATGAAGAGATTGAGTTGATGCGTGCGGCGAATCAACTGGTGGGCAAGACGCTTGGTGAATTGGCCAAACATATTGTTCCTGGTGTCAATACGCTTCAACTCGATAAGATAGCCGAAGAATTCATTAGAGATAATGGTGCGGTTCCGGCGTTTTTGGGATATGGTGGTTTCCCCAATTCCATATGTGCTTCTGTGAATGAACAGGTTGTACATGGTATTCCCTCTTCAAAGACAATATTGAAAGAGGGAGATGTTATATCTGTCGACTGTGGTACAGTGTTGAATGGTTTTGTCGGAGACTCGGCTTATACATTTTGTGTGGGTGAAGTTGATCCCAAGGTGAAGGCTTTGTTGAAGGCAACGAAAGAATCACTTTATTTGGGAATCCAGCATGCTATCGAGGGCAAACGTCTCGGAGACATCAGTCATGCCGTACAGTCTTATTGTGAATCGAAAGGTTACTCTGTTGTCAGGGAACTGGTCGGTCATGGTATCGGACGTAAGATGCATGAAGAACCTGAAGTTCCTAATTACGGGCGTCCAGGTTGCGGTCCCTTGTTGCGCAGCGGTATGTGTATCTGCATAGAGCCGATGATCAATATGGGTAGTAAGAATGTCGCTTTTGAGAAAGACGGTTGGACAGTTCGTACGAAAGACAGGAAGTGTTCGGCTCATTTCGAGCATTGTATAGCAATTCGCCCAGAAGGACCCCAGATATTGTCTTCATTCAAGTTTTTAGAAGAAGTTTTAGGTAACAACGCAATTTAATTGATTTAATTTTATATGGCTAAGCAGTCAGCAATTGAACAAGATGGAGTTATAGTAGAAGCATTGTCAAACGCAATGTTTCGTGTAGAATTAGAGAACGGACATGAAATCACTGCTCATATCTCAGGGAAGATGCGGATGCATTACATTAAAATACTTCCCGGTGATAAAGTAAGAGTTGAGATGTCTCCGTATGATCTATCGAAAGGTAGAATTGCTTTTAGATATAAATAAAAAAAATAACAAGATATGAAAGTAAGAGCATCTTTAAAGAAGCGTACTCCCGAATGCAAAATCGTTAGAAGAAAGGGACGCTTATACGTAATTAACAAGAAAAATCCTAAGTATAAACAACGTCAAGGATAATTTATTATTTTTGCAAAATAATTTAAGTAAGTAATATGGCTATAAGAATAGTTGGTGTAGACTTGCCACAAAATAAAAGAGGAGAAATTGCCTTGACCTATATTTACGGTATTGGTCGTAGCGCTTCAAAATCCATTTTAGATAAAGCAGGGATCGATCGTGATATCAAAGTAAAAGACTGGACAGACGATCAGGCTGCAAAAGTACGTGAAGTCATTGGCGCTGAATACAAAGTAGAAGGTGATCTTCGTTCTGAAGTTCAGCTGAATATCAAGCGTCTGATGGATATCGGATGTTACAGAGGTGTTCGTCACCGTATTGGTTTACCTTTGAGAGGCCAGAGCACAAAGAATAATGCTCGTACTCGTAAGGGTAAGAAGAAAACTGTTGCAAATAAGAAAAAAGCTACTAAATAATAAGAATTGATATGGCAAAGAAAACAGTCGCAGCAAAGAAGAGAAACGTAAAAGTTGACGCTTACGGTCAAGCTCATATTCATTCTTCTTTTAACAACATTATTGTATCTCTTGCTAATAGCGAAGGTCAGGTAATCAGTTGGTCTTCTGCAGGTAAGATGGGATTCAGAAGTTCTAAAAAGAACACTCCGTATGCAGCTCAGATGGCAGCTCAGGATTGTGCAAAAGTAGCTTACGATCTTGGTTTGAGAAAAGTAAAAGTATTCGTAAAGGGACCGGGTAACGGACGTGAGTCTGCTATCAGAACTATTCACGGTGCAGGTATTGAAGTAACAGAGATCATAGACGTTACTCCGCTTCCTCACAATGGTTGTCGTCCTCCGAAAAAGAGAAGAGTATAATTAACTATAGTTTCTTGAACATTGAATCCGGAATTGTGAATAGATTACACATAGACCTTATCCTCTCTGTAGTCGCGGCTGCACGGTTCCAGATTCAGAACAGAACATTAAAACAATAAAAAAATGGCAAGATATACTGGACCTAAAACAAGAATTGCCCGTAAGTTTGGTGAGGCAATATTCGGACCGGATAAAGTTCTTTCAAAAAAGAATTATCCTCCCGGACAGCACGGAAATGCCCGCAAGAGAAAGACTTCTGAGTACGGAATCCAGCTTCGTGAAAAGCAGAAAGCTAAATATACATACGGTGTATTGGAAAAACAGTTTAGAAACCTGTTTGAAAAAGCGTCACGTTCAAAAGGTATTACCGGTGAAGTACTGTTGCAGTTACTGGAAGCTCGTTTGGACAATGTAGTATTCCGCTTGGGTATCGCTCCGACACGCGCTGCAGCCCGTCAGTTGGTCTCTCATCGTCACATTACGGTAGACGGTAAGGTTGTAAACATCCCTTCTTACTCTGTAAAAGCCGGTCAGGTTATTGGTGTTAGAGAAAAATCTAAATCTCTTGAGGTGATTGCCGATGCATTGTCTGGATTTAATCACAGCAAGTATCCTTGGATTGAATGGGATCAGTCTTCTTTAAGCGGAAAATTACTGCATCTGCCGGAAAGAGCTGATATTCCTGAAAACATTAAAGAGCAGTTGATCGTAGAATTGTATTCTAAATAATAATTGATTTCCATGGCGATATTAGCATTTCAAAAACCCGATAAAGTATTAATGTTGGAAGCGGACAATTTCTTCGGAAAGTTTGAATTTCGTCCGTTGGAACCCGGCTATGGTATTACTATAGGTAATGCTCTGCGCCGTATTCTCCTGTCGTCACTTGAAGGTTTTGCTATTACATCCATTAAGATTGAAGGGGTTGACCATGAATTTGGTACGATCCCCGGTGTTATCGAGGATGTGACAAACATTATCTTGAATCTGAAACAAGTACGGTTCAAGCATATTGTAGACGACATAGAGAATGAAAAAGTAAGTATTACTGTTTCGGGTTCGGAAGTGTTCAAAGCCGGTGATATAGGTAAACAGCTGACCGGATTCGAAGTATTGAATCCTGAGTTAGTTATTTGTCGTTTGGATCCGAACGCAGGTTTCCAGATCGAGCTGACGATTAACAAAGGTCGCGGATATGTTCCCGCTGATGAAAACAGAGACCCGAATGCAGACATGCACGTGATTGCAATCGACTCTATTTACACACCTATTCGCAACGTCAAGTATTCGATTGAAAACTTCCGTGTTGAGCAAAAGACGGACTACGAAAAGTTGGTTCTTGAAATAGCCACTGATGGTTCTATTCATCCGAAGGAAGCGTTAAAAGAGGCAGCTAAGATTCTGATTCACCATTTCATGTTGTTCTCAGATGAAAAGATTGCTATCGAGACAGTTGATACTGACGGTAATGAGGAATTCGATGAAGAAGTGCTTCACATGCGTCAGTTGCTGAAGAGCAAACTCTCGGATATGGATCTTTCCGTTCGTGCATTGAATTGCTTGAAAGCCGCAGATGTTGAAACATTAGGTGAGTTGGTTAAATTCAACAAGAATGACCTGTTGAAATTCCGTAACTTTGGTAAGAAGTCACTTACAGAACTTGATGAACTGCTTGAGAGTCTGAACCTTTCATTCGGTATGGATATCACTAAATATAAATTAGATAAAGAGTAAGTATAGCGATGAGACACAATAAAAAAATAAATCATTTAGGTCGTACGAACACTCACCGTGACGCAATGCTTTCAAACATGGCATGTTCTCTTATCAAACATAAGAGAATCTTCACGACTGTAGCTAAAGCTAAAGCGCTCCGTAAGTTCGTAGAGCCGCTTATCACTAAGTCTAAAGAGGATACAACTCACTCAAGACGTGTGGTATTCAGCAATTTGCAAGACAAATATGCTGTAACAGAATTGTTCAAGGAAGTATCTCAGAAGATCGGTGATCGTCCGGGAGGTTACACTCGTATCTTGAAGACTGGTAACCGTTTGGGTGACAACGCAGCAATGTGCTTCATTGAACTGGTTGATTACAACGAAAACATGTTGAAGACAGCTACAGCTAAGAAGGCAACAAAGACAAGACGTTCTCGTAAAAAGTCTACGGCTGCTGAAACTGAAGCTCCTGTTGCAGAGACTCCTGCTACAGAGGAAAAAGCTGCTGAATAATTTAAGCATATTCAACAAACAAATAAAAAAGCCTATCTGCCTTTCGCAGATGGGTTTTTTTATTTTTATCCCAAATGGATATATGCTATAAGCTGAATCATCCTCCTTTCCCATGGGCACTATAGTAATAAAAAGATTCATTTGTTTCGTTACTGTTTTTCTTCCTCTGATAGTTGCAGGCTGATATGCATTAGCCGTATATATTGTATCTTCATAATTTTGTAACAAACGCGCTGCTACTTTTATAATTTCCCTATCTTTTGTTTTTCTTTTGATTGTAAGATTCATTTTGCTGTTTATCAATGAATTATTGTGCAATTAAGTGGGCGTTTCGTGTAGTTTAACTTCCGGAGAGGGGAATATTTGTGATTCCTTGAACGGTGATACTTGAAAATCGTCTGCATTTGCCACTTCTGTTTTTCCTTATATGACCAGGATTTGGACGAGATAATTAGTGAAGTACTGAAGGTTGTGGTCTGTTTCTGTGTGGAGATGGATGTTGGAAAGAATTACCCTTGTTTAAAATAGGGGACAGTTTTCTTCATTTTAGATCGTTTTTGAGCAAAAATTGAAAAACTTCAAAAAAAGGACTTGTGAGTATTGGAACAAAAATGTATGGATACCCATCTGAAACGCAGTTGGCATCAGGGGATTCACTAAAAAATACCGATTTTTGAACGAAAATGGCATTGATGAATTATCATAACATCGCTTTTGAATATAAATGTCTGTGGTACTGACTTTTAAGTGGAGGAGAAATGACTAAAAAAAACGATCGTTTTAATTTGTCATTTTTACAGTACAAAAATACATATACTTTTTTAAACCACAACTCTTTTCTCTAAAAAAATCCGATCTCTATATCCTTTCTTATCAATCAGATAGCAATTCAAGTACAAAAAACCTCCTTTTCGATACGAACCTCAAATAGAGGCAAAAAAAATGGCTAAAAAAACGATCGTTTTTGCAATCAAGATACAAAAGTTAACACGTGTACATTATAAATGCGCGTACATATATAGATAGAATAGGACGAATATTTCAATTATAGTATTATTAATATTAAATTTTAGATTATGAACAAAAAGATTTCTACGCTTTTGACAGCGGGCTTATTAGTTGTGAGCTCGTTGGGTGGTAGTGTTTGGGCTCAAACTCCCCTTACTGTTAATGGAATTGAATTAGAGACAGTGGCTGATCCTGCAGCTAAAGCAACATGGAAAAGCGGTCCTTATTTTGTTATTGCAGATGTAGACAATGATGGTGTGGCTTCAGCAAATGATGTTTTGCTGAAAGTTACAGCTTCAGGGGATGGTAAGACTTTGACTTACTCAGGGGTGACCTTAACTGCCAGTGATCAGTCATTGGATTTAGAAGAGACTGCATGGAATTTCTTGGAATCTCCTCAGAAAGATGCTCTTGGTAAAGCTAATGGATATTTGTATTCATTGCAAAACATTGGAACAGGAAAGTATTTGACATTTGATGATTCCAATCAACTTATAACTGATGCTTCTAAGAGCTCTCATGATGCAGAGAAAGATCAGTTTGCTCGTTTTGCTGTTGATGCTTCAGATAACCATGACTCCCAGTTCAATCAGAAAGATGATTTGTATCTTTATACGGGTGTAAGTTCGGGTAATCCTTTACAAATTAGTGCATCTGTTTCTCTTAATAGTTCGGGAAGTAAAATAATCCTTTGTAAACTTAAAACAAAGACATTGGGGGATGATGAAGTTGCTGCTCTGAACGATGTAATGGGAGGTGAAGGTTTTAACTTGGATTTCAAGGCTGATAATAAGTACTCTTGGAAGAATGATAATTTGTCGAAGGTTAATTTGAAAGCTTTCTATGTAAAGTCTGATATTGACTTGGAAAATGACATGGCTATCCCCGCCGGTGTTTATTTTGCAACAGCTTATCCGGAAGAATTGAATGGAACAGATGTTGAGATTACAGAGAATATGGTAGAGTTGTTCTATCAATGTACTTTCCTTGCAATCGATCCGAAAGGCAATTATGACATTAACAAGGCTGATCGTGCTAATGGTGTAGGCTATGAATTGACTACCGTTCAAGGTTCTGAAATGAACTTTTTCACAGGTGCTCGTACATCAGATGACTATTCTTCCGGTGATGAAGTTTACGTCGGAAATGCATGTTTCGCAATTGAAGTTCCTGATCCAATGACAGCTCCGGAAAGTTACAATATTGTTGCAAGTGATATACATGTGTTTGTATCTGCCGATAAAAACCCGACAGAAAAGCATAACGCTAAAAATGGCTATATCGGTGTGGTTACGGATCAGAAAGAAAACTATTTGGTAACAACTACGGTTGCAGATGCATTGAGTTTTGCAACTACCAATTCAACGTTGATGGATGGTGACGACCTGGCTGCATTCTTGCAGAAAGAAGATGCTCCTTCTATCTATACGATCCAGTTTGTAAGCGGTGAAAAGAAAGAGAATGAAACAGAATACAAACAGTATCTGACCATCATGGAAAATGCTTCAGCATTTGCCTTGGCTTCAACTGTCGAATATGACGAAGCAGACCCGATGTATCAGTTTGTTGTAACTGCAATCGATAAAACTGATAAGACGATCACATTCACAAATCGTCAGACTCAAAAATCGTTCGAAATTTCTTTGTATGAAAACAAAGAAGGTATTTATACAGTATATCCTGCAACTCAAACTAACGTAAATGTTGAATGGGTAGATGCTACGACAACAAATGAAGATGTAGAGTTCAAATCCGTTGATTTGGCAAATACGAAGATCGTCCTGACTCCGTATACTGTAGAAGACAAGTTCGCAACGTTCGTAAATAGAACAGACGGTATGGGGCTGGTTCAATTTGAATTGGCTAAAAACAATGATGCTGCAACAGCTTTCTATGTGGGTGGAACGAGAGATGATGACGGTGTTCTTCAGAAAGATGAAATCCTCGCTTATGTAGATGCAGACAATATGACACAGTTTGAGCTGGTTAAGAGTGAAAAGCCGGTTAACGTATTGAATAAATACATCTACCTGAAAGATAGCCGTATCTTGACTTCTACAACAAGAGATACTGTAGCTTATTATACTTATGCAATAAAAGCATTTGATGATGAGATCGATGATTATTACCTGACTTACTCTTCTGATTATGAATTGGACGAAAAGACAGATGCAACTGCTGATAAATTCATTATCAAAAATAACCTTGATGGCTCTGTTTCACTGATTAAGAATGGTAGCAGTGTACTTACGACTGCGACCACAACATATGCACAGGTTGCAGATGTGAAAAATGACGAAGAGGCAGCTTGGGATGCTGAAGAGAATTATGATCTGGCTGCCAAGATCAGTACAAGCCTGAAGACTTTCATGGTGGAAGAAACTCCGGCCGTCAGTCTGGAAGCTATTCCGCAACATCTCTCTATTGAAGTGGTACGTGGTGGTTTCATGACTATGGATGATAACAAGGACGCACGTTTGGCTATTGCAAGCGAAGCTGGTGAAGACTTGACATTCTGGGTTGATACTGTTCATTCGGATCGTAATATTCCGTCGTTCTATATTGCTAAAGGTGGCAACTTCCTGTACAATGCTATAGATTCTGCAGATTATTATGCAGCTCGTAAGAACTATCGTTTCAATATGGAAAATCAGGCAAGTGGTGAAGCAAAGCTGATCTTCAAGGCCGGTGAACTGGTTTCTTCCGATACTTTACGTACTACGGTTGACGGCAAGTCCGTATTGGTTGCTGAAAAAGATAATGCTCCGAAAAAGATCAAAGGAAACTTGGCTAAGTTCCAATATCAGATTATTCTGGATGGAAATGGCAGTGATGAATATGTTATTCGTCAGGGTAAAAAATATGTTAGCCAGTATAACAACTACTTCTATATGGATGCTGATAAAAAGAATGCAGTTCGTTTCTTTATCGAATCGCAATCGGCCCCTACTGCAAATGAGGGTGTAACAGTATCTGAAGTAAAAGTTATTGCCGGAGAAGGAAATGTGATGATTACCGGTGCTGCAGGCAAGAAAGTTGTTGTAAGTAACATCTTGGGGCAGGTGGTAGCCAACACGGTTGTCTCTTCTGACAATGTAACAATCGCAGTTCCGACAGGAGTGGTAGTTGTTGCTGTTGAAGGTGAAGCAGCTGTAAAAGCTATCGTTAAATAACAATTTAAAAACAATACTGTCTGTCGTAAGGGCGGTTCGTGAGTTGCCCTTACAGACATTTGACATTTTATAATCAAATAATTCAGAATATCATCGTGCGGTGTTTTCCGGATAGTTAGTCGGTCTTGTAACCGGATTGCTTGGAAATGTCCAATTACCCCGTGAGGGAGAACATGCGGTGAATATTAATACTAAAGTTAATGAAATTATAAAAAGATCTTCTGCCCTTCCCTCTGTGAAGACCGGAGGCAGACAAAAAACAAGCCCCTGTAATCGTTTGGTTATAGGGGCTTCGTAGTTGTACTATAAAAGTAAGCCCCGGCATACCGAAAGGTCGATTAAGTGATATGCCAGGGCGAAAAAAAATATGAAGAGAGAGAAAAAGGTCCTATTTGATGTTTTTCAGTGCTTCTAAAGCCATTTGGTCGGAGGGGTTGATGGCGAGGAGCTTATTCCAGTACAGTTTCGAACAGTCCATCTCCTGCCTGAGATAATAATAATAGCCCAGGTAGCGGTAACATTCGGCCAGTTCCTTCCGGTATTTATCCTGATTCTTTTCGAACATCGGGATACATGCTTCGTAGTATGGTTTAGCCAGCCCATTCTCCGTTTCCGGGTCCAGTAGCGAATGGGTACGGGCCTGCCACAGGAGGCCTAAAGGACTTGACGGCACGCGCTCCTTTACGATGGCGAAGAGACTGTCGGCTTTTGCCAGATAACCGGTAGCGAGCGTACTGTCCTTGACGGCAGCCCCGTAGTAATATTTTCCTAATTGATAGAAATCAGCAGCCTCTGCTGTTTCGCCTATCTGTTCGATATATTTTGTATAAGCCTCGATTGCCGCATTGTCGTTTCCGTTCTTCAGGCTGACGTTGGCGATATCCTTGTATATTTCGGGGTGCGCGTTGCTGTCGCAAAGAGCTTGTGCCTGCAGCAAAGCGGTTAAAGATTGGTCATACTGCCTGGCTTCGTTCAGCAAGCGGCCGTAATATAGATAATCCTGCCAGATAAATTTGCCGTCCGAGGTTTGGAAGAAAGCAACCGCCTCGTCCAGTCCCTCCTGATATTTGCCGGTCTCGCAAGCATTGTAGAAACTGAGACGTTTCAGCAAGAAATTGTCCGGGGTCATAGCCTTGCCTTTGACGAGCACTTCGGCCGCTTTGCCATGCTGTTTGTCGAAAAACAGGGCGGAAGCATAATGGACCAGGTCGGTTACGGAGTATAACCCACCGGCCATATATTGGGCGTAAGCCTCGGCCGCTTTGTCATAGGCGCCCTGCAAAGAATAGATATTTCCCAATGTGCGCTTGGCGAGCAGGAACTCCGGATGGTTCGCTAAAACCTTCTGCAGCATTTCGATGGAGAGAAAAGGAGTCACACCCTGATAAACTTCGGCATACCGGATGTAGGCGATCCGGCAGTCCGGATCGGAATGAATCGCCTGTTCGTATTTGCCGGCGGCATCTCCCGGCTTGTTTTGTGCTAACAAACGGTCGCCTTCGTAGAGAAAGATGGCAGGAGCGTTCGGATTCAGTTTTCGGGCGTTTTCAAGGGAGGTTGCGGCCTCAGCCTCCATACCGTTGGTCGAGTAGGCGGAGGCGATGGCAACATAGGTCTCTGCGTTTTTCTTGTTGACCTTGACCGCGGCGGCGAATGCTTTCTCGGCTGCCGGCCTGTCTGTCTTCAACAGGATTTTCCCTTCACCCACTTTATTGAAGGCATATTCGGGATTGGTTTCCCATCCCTGTTTGTAATAGTCGAGTGCCTCTGCCGGCCGTCCGGTATCGAAAGCGATCTCGCCTATATAATAGAGTGCTACCGCCTTTTCGGCAGGAGAACTGTTTAGTTGTTCTTCGAACAGCTTTTGGGCGATGTCCGGTTCACCGACCTTGTAAAAATCAATGCCGGAATTATTGTCTGCATAAGCGATGTTGGCCAACAGGCAGATGATGAAGATATAGAAGTTGCGTGTCATACGAATATAGCGTTTATTTGATGTTTACAATCCGTAGCGGCTGTGTAGCCGGGAGTAATCCCGATTTGAGGATGATCCGTTGTCCGCGGTCGCCTGCCACAAAGGATGTGAAACCTGAAGCCAGCCCCATCCGGGGTTCGGAAAGAAGCAGGTAGACAGGCCGTGTCATTGGATAATCGCCTAAAGCGATATAAGCCTGGTAAGGCTTGAAGCTGTTTGCAGGAGTCGCCTCCTGGTAACGGCTGACAGCCATCACACGGATATTGTCGATAAAGCTCATACTTGTGGAATCGGCCGGGTTACTGACCCTGTTGACCCCGACAATACCGAGCGCCCCCGGTGTTTTCGAGACATAATCGAGTACCGCCCGGTTGCTTTGTTCCGCCTGTAGGTGTCCGCTAAGTTTCTCACCGCCGCAGATCGAGTCGATCGCATACCGTACCGTGCTCGAGTTTGGATTGTCGAACACCACCTCGATCGGTGTGGACGGATTACGAGGCGACAGCTCGTCCCAGTTACGTATCTTGCCGGTCAGGATGTCCTTCAAAGCGGGCATCCCGATCAACGAGTCCCGGTTTTGCCGATTGATGATCAAAGCGATCGCATCGGTCGCTACCTTGACGGCTTTCGGAAACAGCTTCTTTTGGTTCATGTAGGCCGTTTCCTCCGGTGTCAGAGGGCGGGTGGTTATGGCCAGCCAGGTACTGTCGTGAAGTAGCCGGTTGATTGTCTCCGTCTCGCCGGAAAATCGGGGAACGATACCCGCTTCTTTGTAGATGCTTTCGAATACGGCGATCTCCTCCTGTACGATCGGAGCGAGCGATTCATCCACCGCAATCGTTATCACGCCACTTGTGGGAGTGTCGTCAGGCTCCGTCCGGTCTTTAGAGTTGCAAGCTGCTAAAAACGTAACGGCTAAGAAAGAGAAGATAATAGTCCGTTTCATATTATTTCTGTATTTATAGAATCTGTATCCTCAATAGAAGACTCACGGTTCATGGTCATTGTAGTTTAAACCGTACCGGTAGCGTGAAGTAGACAGGTACGGCCTTGCCGTTTTGCTTGCCAGGCATCCATTTCGGGAGTGATTTGATTACCCGTACAGCTTCCCTGTCACACGTCGGGTCCAGCTTGCGGAGGATTTGTATATCCGTCACTTCTCCATCTGGACTGACCACGAAGCGGATCGTGACAATCCCCTGTATGCCTTGTTCGGCAGCAAAAACCGGATATCTCAAGTGTTCGGCAATGAACTTCAACAACTCTGTCGTGCCACCGGGATATTCCGGCATCTGTTCGACAGCTGTGTAAGGTTTCGTCTCTTCCTGGATAACCTCCTTGTTGTCTTTCAGGTCGGCGATGTCGATCGCGTCTTCACTGTCCGTCCCCTGAACGTCGGCAACCGAGATCGCCATCTTCGAGGTTGTCAGTTCTTCCTGTGTCTTGATCTCATCATTGTCGTTCACCTCTTTGTCTGCTTTGATGACGGGCGGGGTGAACTTGATGCTACTCTTCAATTTGGGCGGGGGAGGGGCTTCGATGTTGCGCACGATGTTTTCTTCCGGCACTTTCGTTTCCATCTTCAGATCGGAGAGAGCAGTCACTTCCAATACTTGCTCCTTTGCTTGTTGCGGTACGACCGACTTGATGATGACCGGCAATGCCATGATCAGGACCGCCCCGGCCACTACGACCAGCAGGGCGCGGAGGTGGCGGGAAGAAGAAGTCTTGCGTAATTCGTAGGCACCGTATTCTTTATTCTTTCCGGTGAAGACCAATTCGCACCATTCCGGCGAATTCAAGTTTATATTCTTTAGCATGACCTTCATTTTTTAGGGTTGGACCGGGCAATCTGTCGGGTCAGCTCACCGCCGCTCTTCAGGTTGTCGATCAAAAATTTATCTCCATCCGTGATATCCACGATTGCGTATTTGCCGATATTGCATATCTGCATTTCATCCAGTGCATCTACCAGATTCCGGTAAGAGGCCTCGTCGGTCGCTTTTATCAGGACGACGGGAGCGTCTTTGGAACCTTTTATCTCAGTGGCCTGCTTCTTGAAATCGTCTTCGGAAATTTCCTTGTTGAGTCTTTTCAACTTGAGCTCCTTCATTTGGCTGACGACATCGAAATTCCGTTCCAGCAGGATGTCGCGCAGTCCGGCAGGCGAGTAGTCGGTCTGTTGCAGCGACTCGACGTGTTCGTAGTCCGGCTCGCCGAAATAGTAGTATATCTTATCCTCTTCGCCAAGCAACAGAGTGATGGCTTTGGAGGCTTTGACTTTTGTCTGCTCCGCTTCTGTCACCTGGTCTTTCGACGGCATGCTGATCTCCATTGTCTGTGGCTTGCTGAGCGAGGTACAGAGCATGAAGAAAGTGATCAGCAACATGTTCATGTCCACCATAGGCGTGAAGTCCACGCGGACGGTCATTTTTTTCTGTTTGCCTTTCTTTCCGTCGTTTTTCTCTTTGTCTGTATTTACTTCTGCCATGACTTTAGTCGTTGTTAGACATTGTCAGGCATCTTTTTGAGCGAGGTAATCAAATTATACCGGTTCTCTCGAAGGTCCTGCAATGTGTTCATGATGTTCTTAATCTTCGGATAGGGAGTGTCTTGGTCCGCCTTGATGGCGATGACGAGGTTACGGTTCACTTCCCGTGCATGTTGCACCCAGAGTTTGAACTGGTTGTCGGTGCTGTCGGTGGGAATACCGTAATCCTTCATCAGTCGGTCCTGTTTGCCGGACGGCATGCCGAGGAACTCCTGCATGTTCTGGATGGGGACACCGAAGGAAGGTTGCAGGCTGAAGTCATACACTTCTTTGTCCGTGAAATTGATGCCGAAATCTTTTCCCAACAATTTCAGGACGTTCGCCTTGTCTTCCTGCTTGTCCAGGCTCATGAATACTTTCCCGTCGGGGTCCACCAGGATGGACAGGATGTTCGTTTCCGGTATCTTGATCTCAGAGACGGACGAAGGGGTGGTAACCACCACTGGTTCTTTCTGTATAAAGGTGGACGTCAGCATGAAGAAAGTAAGCAGCAACACGGTGACATCACTCATCGCCGTCATGTCGATGAATGTGCTTTTACGTTTTACTATCAGCTTAGGCATAAGACTTAATGTTTAGCGGCGAACGTCTGTACGATGGAGAAACCTATTTCATCAATAGCGTAGGTGATATTGTCTATTTTACTGGTGAAGTAGTTGTATGAGATGATGGCCAGTGCACCGGTGGCGATACCTAATGCGGTGTTGACCAAAGCTTCGGATATACCGGTGGACAGGGCTACGGAGTCTGGTGCGCCGGCGTTGGCCAAAGCGGCGAACGAACGGATCATGCCTAACACGGTTCCCAATAGTCCGAACAGGGTTCCCAACGTGGAGATCGTGGCGATGACCGGAAGGTTCTGCTCCATCGAAGGCAGTTCGAGGGCGGTGCTCTCTTCAATCTCTTTTTGAATAATCAGTATTTTTTGTTCTTTGGTCTGCCCGGAAGAACTCTCCACATCGCTGTAGCGCGACAAGGCTGCATTGACGACATTTGCAACGGAGCCTTTCTGTTCGCCACACAGTTTACGGGCGGCATCGAGGTTGCCTTCTTCCAGATATTTTTTGATCATCTGTACGAAGCCGACCAGATTCTTTTTCCCTTTGGAACGGCTGATGGCGATCAGGCGCTCGATGCTCAGAGTAACGACGGTGAGGAACAAGGTGATGACGACCGGAACAATGTAGCCGCCTTTATATACCGTCCCGAAGTAGTTGCCGGGCAGCGGATGGTTGGCAGGATTGTTGTCCATGAAGTTCGCAGGGTTGCCCAGGACGAATCTGTAAAAACAAACGGCAATGATGAAGCAGGTCAAAATTACGATGGCTGCGGAGATGCCGTTGTATGATTTTTTATTATTTGTTTTTTTAGTTCCCATACTCTTGAATTATTTGATAGTGATTGATTTTGTTGCGATAAAGCAGATATACACGTGGCTGTTCCTAACCATTCCCCTCTTGGATGAGGCGGGGGTGTGATGTTGTCTGCGCATTCGAAAATACACACCCTTTAATCCTCTCCTCAAGAGGGGAGACGATTACTCTCAGCTACTAAACCAACAGTATGGACTATCAAATAATTATTTTTCGTAAGACGTAGACCCAATGGCCTGCCCGTATACGAAGAGAAGAGCATTTTAACGAATGAGTGACTGCTACTATTTCCGATATCTTGTTGAGGGTATCTTGTTCTTTTTGTAAGGACAGTTCGAACTGGCGGGAGGCCGTTTTCAGGAACCGTCCGCCTATCTCCGTGGAAAGTTGTACGCGATTGCTCAGACACGGAGCAGCATTAGGACTCTGGTTCAGTTCGAAAACTTTTACCTTATGTTGCAGAGAGAAGGCTTTTGGATTTGACGTAACGGTCGTTTGCTTTTTGTCCGTAACGGATTCGCCTGTCGCAGCCATGATTTCCTGTCCTATGAAAAACAGGAGAAGAAGCGATAATATGGATAATAACCTTTTCATCATGGCCAATTTTAAAATTCTATCGTATAAAAGTAACAATGCGGTTGGGAAAAAGTTGAGGAATTTTTTGAAAAAGTTGGATAAAGATGTTGTTTGTTCTCTTAACCTCTATTGTCAAAATGTAACCGGTATAGCAGGAATTTGGGGTTAGTAGGGCATGTAAAAGGATTTACACCTAAGGGTAATATTTTTTAACACGACAAAGTGTTGACAAAAAACAGGAATTGCCATCCATTTGTCAATTGTGTAAATGGCGTGGTAAATAAGTTCGATCTTGTTCATCCAACAAAGCCTCGTCTTCTTTTGTTACATGGATACAGAAGATAAAACTCAAATATTAGAAGTATGGAAATTGTAAAAGTAGTAGGACGAGAAATCCTTGATTCACGTGGTAACCCGACTGTTGAAGTAGATGTACATCTGGCTTCCGGCGCTTTTGGCCGTGCAGCCGTTCCCTCCGGTGCGTCTACTGGTGAAAACGAAGCAATCGAACTTCGCGATGGCGACAAAAAACGCTATGGTGGCAAAGGCGTTCTGAAAGCTGTCGATAATGTCAATAACGTAATTGCTCCCGCCATTTTGGGGATGAGTGCTCTGAGCCAGCGTGAGATCGACCATAAACTGATTGAACTCGACGGTACGAAAACTAAGTCCAATTTAGGCGCCAACGCCATGTTGGGCGTTTCTTTGGCAGTAGCCAAGGCGGCAGCCAACTATCTGGACCTGCCTCTTTACCGTTATATCGGCGGGACGAATGCGTATGTGTTGCCTGTCCCGATGATGAATATTATCAATGGCGGTTCGCATTCCGATGCTCCGATCGCTTTCCAGGAATTCATGATCCGTCCGGTTGGCGCCTGTTGTTTCCGTGAAGGCTTGCGCATGGGCGCCGAAGTCTTCCATGCCTTGAAGAAGGTGTTGCACGATCGCGGCTTGAGCACGGCTGTCGGTGACGAAGGCGGTTTCGCTCCTGCATTGGACGGGACGGAAGACGCGTTGAACTCCATCATGGCTGCCATTGAAGCTGCCGGATACGAGCCGGGTAAGGACGTGACGATCGCTATGGACTGTGCTTCTTCCGAATTCTATCATGATGGTGTGTATGATTATACGAAGTTTGAAGGGGCCAAAGGCGCCAAGCGTACGGCTGAGCAACAGGTGGCCTACCTGTCCGAACTGGTTGCCAAATACCCGATCGACTCTATCGAGGACGGTATGGACGAAAACGATTGGACCGGCTGGAAACTGTTGACCGGGGCGTTGGGAAGCAAATGCCAGTTGGTCGGTGACGACCTGTTCGTGACAAATGTGGAATTCCTGAAGAAAGGTATTGAGGAAGGCTGTGCGAACTCTATCCTGATCAAGGTGAACCAGATCGGAACGTTGTCCGAGACACTGGATGCAATCGAAATGGCCCACCGCAACGGCTATACCTCCGTTACTTCACACCGTTCCGGTGAGACAGAAGACGCTACGATCGCCGACATTGCCGTTGCGACCAACAGCGGACAGATCAAGACCGGGTCGTTGAGTCGTTCGGACCGTATGGCGAAATACAACCAGTTGCTCCGTATCGAAGAAGAGTTGGGCAGCTTGGCTGTCTATGGATATAAGACTTACAAAAAATAAAAAAAGGCCGACCATCACTGGCAGGCCTTCCTCTTAATCAGAGAGTGAATGTATAATATCATCTGTTGTTATCGAAAAACATTGGCTCTTCTTGATTCTTTCCACTACCAGGCTGCCGATACGCCGGGCACTGGCTTCCGAAGGGAAGGGGCGGAGCGAATCAATTGCGGGAATGGTGGGTTGGTAAATCATCACTTTTTTGTTCATCATCACTTTGTATCCCCAGCCATCCCCCAATTGAAACGTCTGCAACTCAGGTTGCATCTCGTTCCGGGACCCCTTTTCCCGGAAACGAAAATAAAAAAGAACCAGTAACAACGGCAGCAGTATGATCAGGCTTCCGAGAGCCTTCCTGCCTTTTCTCATCATCGCATTCATCATCAATCGTCATCAGGATCATAATCGAAAGGATGCAGTTCCCAGATGTCGTCGAACCGGTAGGTACCGCTTTTGCCCGTTGCTATGTAGCCTCTTGTCCCGTTGGAGAAAGAGACCGCTACTGTACGCGCCGCCCCTTTGAAGTTGTGTACCTGTTCCCACAAGTCGGTGGAAGGATAGTATTTCCAAGTGTCGCTGCGGACACCCCCGCTTTCTCCGCAGGTCAGGTATGCCGCACCGTCAATAACGAAGGTTGTGGCATTCATGCGTACAATGCTGTAATCGTCGTCATAGTCTTCGTCCGAGGTGTTGGCTATGTCACGCAGTTGCGTCCACTGGCCTGCCGTCGGATCGAATTTCCAGAAGTCGTCGACATATTCGCCGTTGTTGACACCTCCGCAGACGTAGGCAATATTGTCGATCACGAAGCTGGAAGCTCCCTGGCGTTTGCTTCCTCCGATGCTGACGATTTGCGTCCATGTGTTGGCTGCGGGGTCGAACGAGTAGAAATCTTTCAGGTAGTTCCCGTCATATCCGGCTCCTATATATCCTTTGCCGGATACGCCGAAAGAAACGGCGTCGTAGCGTCCCGAACCTGGAAAATCGGTTCTCTGTGTCCAGTTGTTGGTTGCCGGATCATACTCCCAGAAGTCGTTCAGTTTGTTTACGCCGTCATAACCGGTCCCGAAATATCCTTTGCCGTCGATGGCAAAAGCCGTTCCGTTACTGCGGGCTGTTCCTGGAAAGCCTGCCTTTTGTGTCCAGGCATCCGTTGTCATATCGTATTCCCATAAATCGCTCAGGCGAGCATTGCTTTTGCTGCCGTCATATCCGCAGACCAAATATCCTTTGTCGCCGATGGAAAAACTGGAGGCTTCTCCACGGGCAAGCCCGTCGAAATCGGAGGTGCGGACCCAGTGACCGATCAAGTCATCATCGTCATCGTCGCTGCAGGAAGTCACGAAGACGGGAAACAATGCTATCAAAAGAGCAAATAAACTTTTGTGTGTCATTCTTAAACGTGTTCTTTATTGTTTTCGGATACAAAAAAACGGGACTTCCTCTTTTCCTGCAAATTAAATCGGTAAACGGGCTTTCTTATCCGGTGAACGGATGGTTCAGGATGGTAAAAGCTGTTTTTGCCTTTGAAAAGGCGTTGACAGGGCAACATTTGTCTTTGATAGAGAGAAATGGAGCGTTGGCAGGTTATTCTTGCAAGACAAGTCGGGATTGGAGTTCTTTGCAAACTTGAAATATAATATATATGTATGAATAAAATTCTGATTCCTTTTTGGTTGCTCTTGCTGTGCGGTTCTCTCTTTTCTTGTTACGATGAGGGAAACAGCTACGGAGATAATCTGGTCGACAGTGCTTTTCGCAATATCTGTGTCGATAGTTGTACCGTGACGGTCACTTCCACCATAATCGACTCGTTGGAGACGAACGGGCTGGGACTTGCCCTTGTCGGCAAATACACCCATTCGCTTTGGGGGACCGTTTCTGCCTGCGCCTACCTTCCTTATTCGGTTCCGACCTATAGCACGGAGGCCGACGAAGCGGTCCGGCTGGATTCTCTTGTATTGGCCTTGTCTTACGGGGGCTATTCGATTGGTGACACGATGCAGCCGATGCGTCTCACCATACACCGCCTGTTGGAGAAGGTGATCCTGAATGACAATGACTATCTGTACAATAATTCCTCTTTTGCCTTCGATCCGGAACCGATCGCGACCTGCACGTTCAATCCGAAACCGGGCGATAGCGAACGGTTGGAGATCCGTCTGCCGGATGAGTTGGGAGAGGATATGCTCACTCGTTTGCACGGTCGTGACGATGTACTGTCGGGTGATCGTTTTGAAGATTATTTCAAAGGCTTGGTCGTTGTTCCCGATCCTGACGTATGCCGGAACATCGTATCGTTCGGAGTGGGCGATACGGCTTCCGCCTTGATTCTGCGTTATAGCATAGAAGATGCGGTAGCCCGGGAAGCCGAGTGTGTGATCAATCCTAAAACCGAGACACAGTTCTATCACGTCGACCACGACCGCATGGGGACAGCCATGGAAGGTCTTCCGGCGAAGAATGTCGAAGTCGCATCCTCCGAGTTGGAGAATCGGGGTATTCTGTTTGCAGGGATCGGTTGGTACAGCCGTCTTGGTTTTCCGCACCTGAACGAGATCTTGCAGCAGGGGAAACGCATTTCGATCGAATCCGCCTATCTGAAGATTTATCCGGAACCGAACACTTGGTCTGAGTTCAACCCTCTTCCCGACAGCCTTTATCTTTATATCATAGATGAGAACAATGTCGTGACAGATGCCGTTACCGATTACCTGGGCACAGAAGTGCAGAGCGGAACGCTGGTCAAGGACGACAGCTTTGTCGAGAATACTTATTACTATTTTGATATCAGCACCTTCCTGCAGGAAGAGTTAGGAGCTTTTGGGAAGTATAAGCATAATCTGCAACTTGTCTTCAATGAAGACACCTACACGCGGACGTTCCGTAATCTTACTTTCAGCGACCAGGAAGGGAAGTCTCCCATTGTCTTACAACTAACCTATAAAGTTTATGAGAGCTATTAACTACGGATGGATATTTAGCCTGTTCCTGCTCCCTTTTTCGGGTGTGGCACAGAATGTGATGACTTCTTCTCCTTATTCCATGTTTGGCGTGGGAGAGATCATGACCGGTTTGCACGGGGCCAATGCAGGTATGGGAGGCGTTGCGATCGGCATGCGCGGAAAAATGCTTATCAATACGGATAACCCTGCCGGGCTGACCGGGCTCGATACGTGCCGCTTGTTTGCAGAAGCGTCCGCTTTTGCAAAATGGGAATCTTATCGATCGAAAGGAGGCGAAAACCAGGCTTTTACCGGTAACTTTTCGCGTTTTGCACTGGCAGGACGTGTCATGCCTTGCTGGTATATGGCGGCAGGATTGGCTCCTTATAGCTCGGTCGGTTATTATTTCCAGAGTACGCAGGAGCTGGAAGGGGCTCCCGGTTCCTACTATACGAGTACCTTTTCCGGCGACGGAGGTCTGTCGAAGGCCTATCTTTCGAATGCCTTTCAACTCTTGCCTTCTTTGTCGGTCGGGGTTAATTTAGGGTATATTTTCGGGAATATGACACAAACGGAGGCTCAGAGCACAATGTCTGTTTCCCAGAAACTCTCCGGACAATCTTTCTCTGCTGATTTCGGCATGCAGTATTCCCGTCGTCTAAGACGTGAACTGAATCTGACGTTAGGGGTGGTTTACGGTTTACCTCAGACGATACGGATGGAAAAGACGAAAACGATAACGGAAAGTTCTTCCGAATACAGTTATAATATGAAAAGAGTCAGCCAGACCTTGCCGCAATATGTCGGGGGTGGTGTTTCCGTGGAATATAAAAAAATGACGTATGCGCTTGACTACCTGTTTCGCCAATACGGTTCGTTGACTTCGGCAGACAGTCGCGTCACATTCCATGACTCGCATGAATTGCGTGCCGGTATCTGCTATTTCCCGGATGGCTACAGCTCTTCGGGTATCTGGAAACGGATGGACTATAAAGTCGGTGTCGGGTTGTCGTCCCCTTTTTACATGCAGATCCGAGGACAATCAGGTCTCTCTTGGCGCGTCAGTGCCGGGTTGGGCTTCCCTTTGATGAACGGCCGGCTCCACACGTCTTTCTTTTACGATCGTGTCGATCTGGACGGCCGGATGCTGAAGCGCGGGATAACGGGCTTTAGCGTCACTTATACGTTGAGCGAACTGTTCTATAAGGTCAAATTATGAAATTTGTCTTGATCCATTCATGGATAGATAGTAAACAAAAAAGCCGCCCGAAATAAATTCGGACGGCTTTTTTGTATGGCAATAGAACCGCAGAGATTACACTCTTCTTTCTTTGATTCTTGCTTTCTTACCGGTAAGAGCACGCAGGTAGTACAATTTAGCGCGACGCACTTTACCGAACTTGTTAACTGTGATGCTTTCGATAAACGGAGATTCGATCGGGAAAATACGTTCTACACCTACGTTTTCAGACATCTTACGCACTGTGAAGCGTTTTTTGTCACCATGGCCAGAGATACGGATTACAACACCTCTGTACTGCTGGATACGTTCTTTGTTACCTTCTTTGATACGGTAAGCTACTGTAATAGTGTCACCACTCTTGAATGCAGGAAATTCCTTCTTTGTAGCAAACGCTTCGTTTACAACTTTAATTAAATCCATTGTTTTATAGCTTTTTAATTGTAATATTTAATGAAACGCAATGTAACGGGCTACTTGTCCCGACAGAGATTACGTAAAGCGGATGCAAAGTAACGAAATAATTATTTGATACGCAAGTGGCGAATTAATAAATTTTACTTCAACCACTTATCAGCGAACGTGATGTAGTTCTCCCAGTCGAAATCCGTAACGTCATGTCCGCCTGTACGGTTGTGGTAGGCGACACGGTTCATGACTGGTGTGTTGACCCTTGGCATCGTGGTCGTTTCCAGTCCTTTCATTCCATAGAGCTTGTAGACCTCTCCGGCGTATGCGGTTGAGAGAAATTCACCTTTCGGATCGGACCAACGGTCTTCTTCGGCGCTTGCCACATAAAGGGGGCGGGGAGCGATAAGAGCCAAGAGTTCATGCTGGTCGACCGGCAATTCGTCCTCTTTCTTGTTATACCGGTGGAAGTTCTTGCAGAACCAGTGAGGGAAAGCGTGGTTGATCCGGTTGACCGTTTCGCCCACCTGTCGTCTGGACAGGGCTGCTCCGCCACATCCGGATTCGTTGGAGACGACGATTGCAAAACGCGGATCGGTTGCGCCTGCCCATAGAGCGGCTTTACCCAGGCGGGAGTGGCCCATCAGGATGATTTTGGAGGCATCGACCTGCCAGTCCGTTTCGAGGTAATCCATCACCCGGCTGTAACCCCATGCCCAGGCGGCGATCGCCTGTCCGCCGTCCTCCGGAATGTCTTCTTCCGATTGATAGCCGAAGAGAGCGAGAATACTTTCCGCATACTTGTCCTTGCTATCGGGGAAGAAGTCGAAGTAATGGACGGTGGCAAGTCCGTATCCGGCGTCGATGATCTTTTCCACCGGCCAACGCGATGACTGGTTTCCGCGTGGGCGATCGGAGTGTTGCGACGGGATGATGTCCGGGTCCGAAGAAATAGTCTGGTTTCCCTGGAAGTTGAAATGCAGGAATACTGGCACTTTTGTTTTGACATGGTTCGGCAGATACATCAGCAACAAGGCTTTCCGTTCTACACCGTTATGGTTGAATGTGATTTCTATCTGTTTACGAGTGGCACTGCCGTTGACGGCACTGTGGTTGTCGTCCCGTTTTTTGTAGGACACAGCCACTTTGTCCGCCGGTATTTTCCCATATACCTGCTCGATAAAGAGGGACAGCAGTTCCGGACGTCTGGCCTGTTCCCATTGCTGCACGGTTGCCACTTCCCTGCCGTTTGCTGTTTTTAACAGGGCGGGAAGAGTGTAAGGCGGTATTTTGTTTTCGTCGTAGTTTGCTTCATCAGCTTCCTGGGCATGTCCTGCCAACAGGCTGCAAGCCCAAAGGCACAAAAAATATATGGTTTGTCTCATAACTTTGATTTTTTGATTTTCAATTTTTTCATATCTGCGAATAAGGCAATGGTGAGAGGAACAGGCTGGTATTCCGGGTAGCCGTATTGGCATATTCCGGCAGATTCTTGATCCGCTGCCAGTCTGGATGTGCCCGGAATTTGTCCCAGGCGGCGTTGCGTGTCGGTTCGTCCTTGTACCAGGTGAGGTACATCACCGCTGGCATGATCGGACCGGCCAACACTTCCCCGTAGCAAACAGAGTTGATGCCGACCTTGTCGAAAACATCTATTTCGTCTTTATTGAACATCGCGACTTTCCGCTGGTTGGCCTCTTCGTTGGGACTGTGGTATGTCCTGAGTTCGAACATTGTCCGGCTCTTGTCCGGCATCAGAAGGGAAGGTACTTTGTCGAAAGCTTCACACAGGAAACTTTCGAAATTGAAGTAAGCCGGGTCGGGAGCCGTCCTGTCGAAATAAGGCTGTGCCGCTTTCCTGAATACCGCATCGTCCCAGATCGTCCGTTTTACCTGATGAAAAGTCGTGATATCGGGATAGATGAACAACAGCAAACGCCGTTCTTTTTCCTCTTTCTTATAGGGAGTGAAAGCTCCGACTTTGATGTTCTTCCGGTTATAGGCCGGGATCAGTGTATCGTGGAAAAAGTCGTCCAGACCGTTACCACCCCCTTCCAGTGTGTAGATGCGCCATTCGTATATCTGTTTTTGTGACGAAGTTGTTCTTTCGGAGGTCGCGGCTATTCCTCTGATAGCCGGGAGTGTAGCCAACAGACCTGTTAGCTTCATGAAGTGCCTTCTCTGCATGGTTCTATAGATTTTAAATAAAAATAAGTTAGTAAGCACCCAAAAGGTAGAAAATATCAGGGTAATTTCCGTACATTTGTTTTGATTTATGATTTATGAATTATGATTTATTAGAGAGATATTGTGATCATTATTTATGAATCATAAATCATAAATCATAAATTTCAACTTTTTCGATGAAGAAAATATATATATTTTTAATTAGTTGTGTTACCGTCCTTTCCGCTGTCGCCCAGACGACACCGAACCTTTACCGGGCAGTGGACAAAGCGAAAATGAACCATTGGGTGGACTCCGTTTTCGATGCGATAAGCGATGACGAACGTGTCGGACAACTCTTTATGGTCATTGCCAACCCGAAATCCGACACACGTAATATGCAACGTCTGATGCGTTATGTCAATGAAATGAAGATCGGTGGTATCCTTTTCCATAAGGGCGATCCGGTCATGCAGGCGGAGGTGACGAACCGCCTGCAAAAAGCATCCCGCGTACCGATGCTCGTGTCGCTTGACGGAGAATGGGGACTTTCCATGCGTCTATCCGGTACGACCCGTTTCCCGAAGAATATGATGTTGGGGGCGATCGAAGATAACGATTTGATAACCGAATACGGCAAGGAAGTTGCCCGTCAGTGCAAGGAGATGGGAATCCATATCAATTTCGCACCCGATATGGACGTGAACAGCAATACAGACAATCCGGTGATCGGACTCCGTTCCTTCGGCGAGAATCCGCAGGCGGTAGCCGACAAAGGTCTGGCGTATGCCCGCGGGCTGGAAGGGCAGGGTATCTTGTCCGTTGCCAAGCATTTCCCCGGGCATGGCGATACCGCTGAAGACTCCCATTATACGCTGCCTGCCGTTCATCATGACCGGGCACGCTTGGACAGTGTGGAACTGTTGCCTTTCAGACGTTACATCTATGACGGTTATGCCGGTGTGATGACCGGGCATCTGTATGTCCCGGCGTTGGACAAGGCACGCAATAGGCCGGTCTCCATGTCCCGTGCTGTCGTCACCGGCCTGTTGCAAAAAGAACTCGGATTCCGAGGATTGTGCTTTACCGATGCTTTGGCGATGAAAGGGGCTACTACTCGTAAATCCGATAATCCATCCGTGAAGGCACTGTTGGCCGGCAATGACATTCTTTTGGCACCGGCAGCACCGCTCAATGACTTCGCAGCCGTGAAGGAAGCATTGGAAGATGGAATTTTGGATAGAGAAGAGATAGAAGCGAAGATCATCAAGATTCTGCAATATAAATACATTGCCGGGTTGAACGATTATCACCCGGTCGATACGAAAGGTTTGTCCGAACGGCTGAACTCTCCCCATGCTGCATGGCTCGCTGCCAAGTTGAATGAAGAAGCGATCACCCTCTTGAAGAATGAAGACAGCATCATCCCGTTGAAGCAACTCGATAAGAAAAAGATAGCAGCCCTGTCTATCGGTGACGGGGTGGATAACGAGTTTCAGAAGATGTTGGGACGTTATGATTCGATCGCCAGTTTCAGTATCAGCCGGAATGCAACGGCCGCCCAAGTGCAGAACGTGTATAAGAAACTGGAGAAATATGATGTGGTTATCTGCGGCGTACATACGGTCCGTATTCCGGAAAGTTTGGCATTGCGTGAGTTGGCAGCCAAGAAAGAATTAATCTATGCCTTTTTTACCTTGCCCTATTTTTGTAAAGAATATAAATCATCCATATTGAAAGCCAAAGCGGTCGTAATGGCCTACGAGGGCACGCCGCTTGCTCAGAAATATGCCGCGCAAGCCATTTTTGGCGGTATTGCAGCCAAAGGAAAGCTACCGGTTTCCATCCCTACTTTGTATACGGCGGGGACGGGCGTATTTACAGGAAAGACACGTCTCGGCTATCATGAGCCGGAAGAAGTAGGGGCAAACCTTGAACGCTTGAACGTGATCGCTTCTATCGTAGAAGACGGCCTGGAACAGAAGGCTTTTCCCGGTTGCCAGGTGCTTGTAGCCAAAGATGGGATGATTATCTATGAAAAATCATTCGGCTATTTCGATTATGACAAGAAACAGGCTGTTGACGAAAACTCCGTCTATGACCTGGCTTCTTCTTCCAAAGCGGCGGGGACCTTGTTGGCCGTAATGAAAGCCTATGATGACAAGAAGTTCACGCTGAACAATAAGATATCCGATTTTATTCCCGAACTGAAGGATTCGGATAAGAAGAATCTGCTCATCAGAGATCTCCTCTACCATCAGTCAGGGCTGACGCCGACGATCAATTTCTATCTGAACGCGATCGATAAGGACAGTTACAAAGGCAGCCTGTACAGCAATGCAAAGAGCCAGACGCATCCGATCCGTTTCGATGCCCGGACGTATGTGCGCAACGACTTCTCTTTTCTGCCCGGTTTGGTTTCCTTTGACAGGAAACCGGGCTTTACGACCGAAGTGGCTCGTAACATGTATTTGCACGACTCTTTTAAAGACACCATTATCCAGGAGATCAAAGACTCGCGCCTCGGTATGCGCGGCAAGTACAAATATAGTTGCATCAATTTTATCCTTTTGAAAATGATGGTGGAAAAGCAGATGCAGCAACCTATGGACCGTCTGCTGTATGACACGTTCTTCAACCGGCTTGGTGCCAGGCATACGACCTACAATCCATTGCACATCCTCGATACTATGCAGATTGTCCCGACCGAGTACGATGGTTTTATCCGTCGCCAGCTGCTGCGCGGCTATGTGCACGATGAGGCTGCCGCTTTCCAGGGAGGTGTTTCGGGTAATGCCGGACTTTTCTCCAACGCGGGCGACTTGGCGAAAGTGTTGCAGCTCTATCTGAACCAGGGAAGTTACGGAGGTGAAGAATATTTATCCAAAGAGACCAGTCGCCTCTTTACTCAAAGCAAAAGCCCGACTTGTCGTCGCGGTCTGGGGTTCGACAAGCCGGTAGCCGGTGGAGGTAAAACTTCTCCTTGCGGCAATTTGGCTCCTGTCTCAGTCTATGGACATACCGGTTTTACCGGTACTTGTTTCTGGGTAGATCCGGACAACAACCTGCTGTATATCTTCCTGTCCAACCGTGTGAACCCGACGCGGGCCAACAATAAGTTGAGTTCGCTGGAGATTCGTACACGCATCCAAGACGCAATATATAAAGCGATCAAATAAATCATAATTCATAAATCATAATTTCCCCAAGATGTTATTCGGACACGGTGACGATCACTATAATTCGCAGAAAGAGGTAAAGATAAATTTCAGTTCAAATGTATGGCATGGAGCTGATCTCCGCACACTCAGGGAACACTTGAACAAGCGATTTTATGAACTGACGCGTTATCCGGAACCGGATGCTTCTTCTCTGAAACGATTGCTTGCTCACTGCCATGAGGTGGAGGAGGATAATATCGTAGTTACGAACGGCTCAATCACGGCATTCTATCTGCTGGCACAAACCTGGAAAGGAGCGAAATCTGCTATTGCCGTTCCTTCTTTTGCTGAGTATGAAGATGCCTGCCGCTTGCATGGACATGAGATATGTTTCTTCCCGACTTCGTGCGACCTGTCCGGCCTTTCGCTGGAAGGGCAGGACTTCTGCTGGATTTGTAACCCGAATAATCCGGACGGCAAACTGATCCGCCGGATGGACCTGCTGGCATTGATCGAGGCAAACAGGCAAACGGTCTTTGTTATTGACCAGGCATACGTCGCCTTCACAACGGAAAAGTTGCTGAAACCCTCGGATGTCCGCGATCATCCGAACCTGATCCTGATTCAATCGATCTCGAAAGCGCATAATATACCGGGACTCCGCATAGGTTACCTGATCGCTTCTCCTGAAAAGGTCGAGCAGATAAACCGGTACATCATTCCCTGGTCTGTCAATGCAATTGCAGTGGAAGCCGGTAAATATATCTTGACACATCCGGAGCAATATGTCTTGCCTCTTCGTGAATGGCAACATGAGACTGCCTGCCTGATCGACCAGTTGAATGAGTTGGGCGACCTGGAAGCGTTGCCGACATCCGTTACTTTCTTTTTGGTCCGTTTGAAAAAAGGAACGGCCGCTGCGTTGAAGCAGTATTTGTGGGATCATCACGGCCTGTTGATCCGTGATGCCTCCAATTTCCGCAGTCTGGATGAAACCTATCTCCGTATTTCGGCACAGACAGCAGCTGAGAACCGGATACTTGTCAATGCGGTACGGGAATGGCTCTCAGACCAGAAAAAAAGATATATCAGAAGATAAATTGCGTACGGATGTTTGCATGGTCATGCCTGAACCTGTTCTGCCGAAAGGCGAAGTTGGATCCAAGCAGATCCCGACCGGTTGCTATGCATCCTTTATTTATAAGGGATCATATGAATATCTGCAAGCCGTTTACGATACGATCTATGCAAAGAAATTGCCAGAGATGGGTTGTACACTCCGTGACGAGCCGAGTTATGAACGCTATCTGAACGATCCACGCAATACGAAGCCTGAAAACCTGCTGACTGTGAGGATGTTTGAAGAGTGGAGTGATCCTTCCAAGAAGGTAGGATTACTTTTCTTTTGAGAGCGAAGAAATAGTAAAAGATTATTCTTACTTTTGTCAAGAAATCCCGGTAGCAATTATGGACGAAAAAGTGCTTGAAAAACTGAAAGTACTGGCTGAATCGGCCAAGTACGATGTCTCTTGCGCTTCCAGCGGAACGTCGCGAAAGAACAAGAGCGGCGGGATCGGAAGTGCGGCAGGGTGGGGCATTTGTCATAGCTTTGCCGAAGATGGGCGTTGCATTTCTTTGCTGAAAATCATGCTGACAAATTACTGCATGTTCGATTGTGCCTACTGCATCAATCGCCGCAGCAACGATATTCCCCGTGCTACATTGACGGTGACGGAACTGGTGAACCTCACGATCGAGTTTTACCGCCGTAACTATATTGAAGGGCTTTTCCTAAGTTCCGGCGTCGTGCGCAATGCCGATTACACCATGGAGCGCCTCGTCAAAGTAGTAAAAGACCTCCGGACAGTGTACCGGTTTAACGGCTATATCCACTTGAAAAGTATTCCTGGTGCCAGCCAGGAACTGGTGAACGAAGCCGGGCTTTATGCTGACCGTATGAGTGTGAACATCGAGATTCCAAACGAGAAAAGTCTTCAGTTATTGGCTCCCGAAAAAGATTTCCAGAGCGTCTTTCAGCCGATGCGTTATATCCAGCAAGGGGTTTTGCAAAGTGCCGAAGAACGGAAACGTTTCCGCCATGCTCCGCGTTTTGTGCCTGCCGGGCAGAGCACGCAGATGATTGTCGGGGCGACGTCCGATTCGGATAAAGATATCCTTCGTCTCTCGTCCGCCCTTTACCAGCGTCCGACAATGAAACGTGTCTATTATTCCGGTTTTATCCCCGTCAATGCATACGATAATCGGTTGCCGGCTCTGAAGCAGCCGCCTTTGGTACGGGAGAACCGCCTGTATCAGGCGGACTGGCTCCTGCGTTTCTATCAGTTCAAAGTGGATGAGATTGTGAACGATGCCTGTCCGGATCTGGATTTGGAAGTCGATCCGAAACTTGGCTGGGCGTTGCGTCATCCGGAACAGTTCCCGGTAGATATCAATAAGGCGGATTACGAGATGCTTCTTCGCGTACCCGGTATCGGGGTGAAGTCGGCGAAATTGATCGTTGTCTCCCGCCGCTATTCCCGCCTGGGAACGGAGCAATTGAAGAAGATCGGTGTTGTGATGAAGAAAGCCCAGTATTTCATTACCTGCCACGAACTACCTGTCCGCACGATCAACGAAGTCTCACCTGAAGCTGTTCGTCAAATCCTTACCCGGAAAGCGGGAGGGAAGAAAAACGACGACCGCCAGCTTGTCCTTCAATTCAGGGAAGAATCATGACGATATTTGTGTACGATAAGACTTTTGAAGGGCTGCTGACTGCTGTCTTTGACGCTTATTCGCGTCGTAGCTTTCCCGATCTGCTGTTAGCGGAAGGAGAACCTTTTCCTTTGTTTTATGATGAGGCGGTGACGATCTGCACGGACGATGCCAAGGTGGACCGTGTCTGGAAAGGTTTGCAGAAGAGACTTTCCGATATGGCTTTGTCTGTGATTACCGTTACCTGGCTGTCCGAATTGCCTGAAGTGGACATGTTGCTTTTCCACTATATCCGCAAGGCGATCGATGCCCCCCGTACGATCGAACTGAACTTCGGCGATCCAGATGTTCTCGAAGTATCCAAGATATGGAAGAAGGTGACGAACGAACGCCTGCGTGTCATCCAGTTCCTCCGTTTTCAGAAAGCTGCGGACGGGACTTTCTTTGCAGCCGTCAAACCTGTATATAACGTACTTCCTCTTACCTTGCCACACCTGAAAGACCGTTTTGCCGATCAGTGTTGGCTGCTCTATGACTTGAAACGCGAGTACGGTTACTATTACGACCTGAAAGAAACAGTCGAAGTCCGTTTTGAAGAGAAGGAGGCCCATCTCCTTTCCGGTTTGCTCAGCGAAGAACTGATGGATGCCGACGAGAAACTTTTCCAGCAGATGTGGAAAACCTACTTCAAATCTATCGCCATTAAAGAACGTCTCAACCCCAAACTGCACCGCCAACACATGCCTGCCCGATTTTGGAAGTATATGCCGGAAAAGCTATAGGCCAGCTTGCATATCCTTGCTTTAAAAAGATACGGCGACAGAGCTTCCTAACGTCATAAGTTGCATGCATTTTTTCTCTGACTGTATGGCTGGATGAATCAGGTTATAATCAAAAAAAAGTTTGGCTGCCATATTTTGTTTGGCCTGAAAAGAAAAAGAAAGTCCGGTCCCCATGCCGATTCCCCCTTTATTACCGATCGTCATAGTAGGTAATTTGCAAGAGGTGAAATAATTGTACCCGACCAAAAGCTTGCTTCCAATCTGTAATCGCGAGCTAAGCGGATAGGAAAAGTAAGTACCGGCATAGCCCGATATAAGGTCTAATGCATTGTTTTGGCCTTCATTATTTAAGGTGACGGCCATATTGCCCGCAGAAAAACGTCCGCCAATACCGATGTAGGGACTGAAAAACCAGGCTCCTTCTATTCCGGCGTTGCTTCCTGTCGAAAATTTTAACCGGTAATGATCCGGGAGAAGGTAAGTGCCGGGAGCCAGATTGAAGCCCATATAGATACCGATAAAAGAAGGGAACCTCAGCCGGTCGAAAGATTCCTGTGAATGAAAAGAATGGAAGCCTTTATCTTTAAATATAAGATCTGCCAAATAATAACCTAATTCTGTGGATAAAATTCCAAATCCAGCTCCGGCCAGCACGTCACTCAGCCAGTGCTTATTATTGGCCATTCGCATGAGTCCCGTTACTGTTGCAACGGAATAGGCTCCCACGCTATACTAGGGACTGCGTCCACCATATTCTTTGCTCATCATTGTTGCTGTCATGAAAGCGGTGGCGGTATGTCCCGAAGGAAAAGAATGGTTGTTGGAACCATCGGGACGTGTGACTTGGGTACTGACCTTTAGTTGCCAAACTACAGTAGACATGATTATAGCAGAGAATGCATCGGAAACCAACATTCGTCCCCACGAACTGCGCCCTTCCACTCCACCGACTTTCATTCCGAGCATCACCGCTGCCGGAAGATATTGCAGATAATCGTCGAAGTGGCGGTTGAACGAAGGCAGATAGTCATTTCTTAACTGCTGAAAATGGTCATCTTCCCCTTTTACAATCGCTCCGCCTATGATAAGAGGTACGCCGATACAGGTCATTTGGTAAGCTTGGGAAGAGGTTATTTTATCTAATGTTTGTTCAAATCGGCTCATGGAGCGAATCGTTAATGTGTCATGCACATCCTCGTCAATGTAGCCGACAGTTGCCCGGGCAGTAAAGGTCGAGCAAAATAAAGCGATTGCAATAATTGTTTTTACCATCTTCTATCCTTAAAGAAAACTGCAACAAAGGTAGAAGGCAAATTTGTGGAAAATTTGAAGTCTTTTGTTTAGACCGGTATTTCTGTGCTTGAACAGATGGTTATCGGGATTGAACTTCCTGATGGAATTGTATTTTAAAAAAGTGTTTACGGTCTTTATATTCATATTCCACTGTCCATCCATGATAATCGCAAATTGCTTTTACAATGGCGAGTCCGAGCCCGTTGCCTTTCGTCTTTTCGGAAGGATGATAGAAACGGTTGAATATTAGCTGTGGATTTAATGCTCCCTCTTCGGAAGTATTGGATACGATGAAACAATTTTCCCGGATTGTAATCGCAATTTTCCCGTTTGCGGTATTATGCCGGACCGCGTTTACAACCAGATTGTTTATCATGCTCTCCAGCAGAATTTTATTCCCGTGTATGACAAGGCTTTGTTTTTGGAATGATTTGCAGATCGTGATATTGCCAGCCAGACTTTCCAATGAAGGAAGAAGCTCTTCTATGCAGGCCACTATGTCAATGGAATCCATTTGCACATATTGTTTATTCTCGATTTTGGCAAGTAATAGCAGATTACGGTTTAATCTGACCAGACGATTGGATATCTGATATAAATCCTGTATGGCTACAGCTTGCCGTTCTGTTAAGTTCGGTTGCTGAAGCAACAAGTCGAGTTTACTTTGAAAAACAGCCAGTGGCGTTTGTAGTTCATGTGAAGCGTTTTCTGTAAATTCTTTTTGGGCCCGGTAACTTTTCATACTGTTCCCCATGAGAAGAGTCAGGGCATGGTTCAGCCGGTCAAACTCTTTTACATCGCAGTCCGGTAACGGCGGAACGATGCCACTTTCCAACCGGAAACTTTCAATCTGCCTTAAAGATTCATCAAAAGGTTTCCATAACCGTTGTGAAATGAAACGCATCATAAAAACGATAGCGATTCCCAATACTCCGCTGATCAAGGCAAATTGTATCATGATACCATGCATGATGTCTTGCTCCAAATCTATAGCGGGCAAAGGATGTCCTTGCTGGGTGGCTTCGATAATATCGATCATGTCTTCTGCATAGTAATGTTTGGTCAGAAGATAAAACAACGGTGTCGCTAACAACAGTGTGACGGCTATACAGACAATGAACTGTGTAAGTGTTTTTTTCAACAGGCTTTTCTTATTCATGACTCTACCCATTTATATCCGGTTCCGTAAACATTTTTAATACAGTCTTTGCAACCGGCTTCCGCCAGTTTGGCTTTCAGGTTCTTTATATGTGTATAGACAAAATCATGGTTGTCCAACATGTCTACCATGTCTCCGCTCAAATGTTCCGCCATAGCTCCCTTGGATATTACTTTGTTTTTATTGCCTATAAGGAATAGCAGTAACTCATATTCCGTTCGTGTCAATAGAACCGGTTTGTTGTTTATGTGAACAGTCTTGCTCAGCAGGTTGATGGTGATCCCATTACTTTGTAAAACATTGTTGGCTGAAAATTCTTTTCTACGGATAATGGCATAGATACGCATGCTTAGTTCCGGAAGATGGAACGGTTTGGCCAGATAGTCGTCCGCTCCGATTTCCAACCCCCTGACCTTATCTTCCAAAGAGTCTTTGGCCGATACGATGATAACACCTACCGGATTATTCTTGTTTCTTATGTTTCGCAGAATATCAAGTCCGTTCCCTCCCGGCAGCATCAAGTCCAGCAACACACAGTCGTAATCATATAATTCAACCTTTTCTTTTGCCTCATCGCAAGTAAAAGCCTGCTCACATAGATAGTTCTCCGAACTGAGGTAGGCAACAATGCTGTCCGACAGCTCGCGTTCGTCTTCGATAATCAGTAGTTTCATTTTATAAGCATTATGATACTTCCACCGGTGATAAACAAAGCACCTATGACAACCCGCGGACTGACGGGCTCTTTTAGCAGGAAGAAGGCCAGGCAGATGGTAATGACCACACTAAGTTTGTCTATCGGTGCCACACGGGAAACATCGCCATCCTGTAGCGCCTTGAAATAGAAGAGCCATGACAACCCGGTTGCAATACCGGAAAGTATCAGGAATATCCAGGAATGACGATTGATCTCTTTTATTTCTCCTGCGTGATTGCCGAACAAAACGATCCCCCATGTGATCAGCAGGATTACAGTCGTACGGATGGCGGTAGCCAGATCGGAGTTGATCGCTTTTACCCCTATTTTAGCAAAGATGGCGGTTAATGCAGCAAACAACGCCGATAATAGTGCATAATATTTCCACATTGCTTTATTCTGTTTTTTAGTGTTACAAATTTACTTGGTTTGACTGATTCTGATCCTGTTTTTTGTAAATAAACATCATTAAGCAGGGTAAAATTACCAACAGTAGCGGTAATGCCGCAATAAAACCCCCGATCACGGCTACTGCAAGCGGTTGCTGCATCTGGGTTCCCATGCCGAAGCCAAGAGCTAAGGGCATGAGTGCGAGTATGGCACCGATCGCGGTCATAAGTTTGGGGCGGATACGCAAGGCAATAGCATAGTCGACCGATTCGGGTACATTACCTCCGTTTTTCCGTTTCATACGATATTGATGGACTGTGAATATTGAGTTTTCGGCAATAATACCGACAATCATGATAATACCGGTGTAGCTGCTTACGTTTAATGGGATTCCTGTAATCCATAATGCCATCAAACAACCGCAAGTGCCTGATAAGGACACGAATAGTACGGCAAATGATATCATCCATTCCCTGAACAAGAACATTAACACGCAAAACACAGACAAGGTCGCCAGGCAGAGTATCAATAATAGTTCCCGGAACGATTGTTGCTGCTCGGAATAGGCTCCTCCATACGAGATACTATATCCACTGGGAAGGGAAAGCTGTTGGTTGAAAGCCTGTTTTAAATTGCGGACTGCACTACCCAGATCATAGTTTTCCAATCGGGCGGTCAGTGTGATATTGCTTTTCAAATCCTCCCTGCGTTCTTCTATTTCTCCGGGGATGACTTCCACACGACAAAAAAAGGACAACGGGCGAGTACTCCCGTCGGGCAGGAAAATTAGTTGTTTTTCTAATTTTTCGGGTGAATTGTCTGCAAAGTCAGTGAAACGCAGCAGTATACGCCGCATTTGTTCTCCGTCCTGTATCGAACCGATCTGAAGCCCTCCAGTCATGGCGGCTTGTGCCGGATTAGGTTCGATCATATCGGAGGACAGGCAGAGAGGAACTCCTCCGATATAAGCCGAAAGTTGTTCCTGGAAATCGGTTAACGGAATTCCAAATTGCGAAAGTCGCTCCTGGTTGGGAATGAAAACTAAAGAGGCTCCTGCCGGAACCAGGCCATTGTCAATGTCTACTATCCCGGGAATGGTTTTCATCACGCTCTCTGCTTGTGCCGCTATCTGTTGCAGGGTGGTATAGTCATTTCCGAATATTTTTATTTCGATGGGTTTGGGAGTACTCATCAAGTCTCCTAACAAGTCGGAAATACGTTGCCCGAAATCAATTGTGACTACCGGTACGGCTTGTGAGAGTGAATGGCGCAGATCGCTGATCACTTCTGGGGTTGTTTTCTTCCTGTCTTTTTTCAGTTGAATCAGATAATCACCGAAGTTGCTCGGGCGTGTTTTGAACGACATGCCTAAAGCGGTACGGCGGGAATAGGTGTCGACGTCGGGATGGTTAAGGATGATTCTCTCCATCTGCCGGCAAAGACGATCTGTTTCTTCTATATCCGTTCCGGCAGGAGAATGGTAATCGAGAACGATTGTCCCTTCGTCAAGATCGGGAAGAAATCCGGAACTCAGCCGGATCGAAGCTGACCATCCTCCGACGGCAAGAAGCAAGACAATGCCTGTAGCGATCCAGGGTTTACGGTACAACCATGTCAAAAGTTGTACTTTATGAATGGCTTTTTCCTCCCGGTTATCAAGAAGAGTTGTGGAAGAGGTTTTTTCCTGATAGCCCGTTATGAGATGCAGAACGGGTAACAATAGCCATGTCACCAGAAAAGATGCCGCCATTGTCAGTAACATCGTGTCAGATAGTTCTTTGAAGAAACTACCAGCTAATCCGCTCATGAGTCGGAAAGGGAAATGGATGACGATGGTCGCCAATGATGAGGCAACCATAGCCGGAAACAAATTTGAGATGGCATGGCGGACAACGGTGAAACGATCAGTTCCGGGAGATTCTTCATGTTCCCTATATATCTGTTCGATGATAACGATGGCATCGTCGATAATGAGCCCAACCGAAGCGGCTATTGCTCCCAGCGACATGATATTGATGGTGATCCCGGCTTGATAAGCCAATAATATGCTGAATGCTAATGTTATCGGGATTGTCAGCATCACTACCAGGCTTGCACGCCATGAGCGCAGGAAGAGGACCATCACAACGATTGCAAGAAACAAACCTTCGTAAATCGTTTTCATCACACTGTGGATACTGTCGCCGACGAATGCACTCTGATTGTAATAAGGTTTCAATTCATATCCTGCCGGAAGTAACCCACGTATCTCATCTGCTTTAGCTTCTACGTCTGTTGCAAAATCAATCAGGTTGACACCTGGTTGTTTCACCAAGTCAATCAGTACGGCGTCATTCCCGTCCGCATTGATCTTTAAAAACTCCTGTTGTTCCTGTATCTCAACATGGGCGATGTCCTTGAGGCGCACGATCCGTGTGCCATCATTGCGGATGATCGTGTTTTCCAGTTCCTGTAAGTCGTTGATACGAGTATCGGTCAGTGTCAAATAGAGGCGGTTATAATCCGCAATATTACCATTTCCTTGTACGAAATTGGTTTGTTCGAAAGCCGACTTTATCTGTGAAGGAGTGATCCCTAACGAAGACATCTTGGCCGGATCAGGCAGGACAACAAATTCTTTGGCTTTTCCTCCACGAACGACAACATTACTGATTCCTTTTACCTGTGAAAAGACCGGGCGTGCGATCAGGTTTCCGGCGTCTCTCAATGCGATCCGGCTATGTGTTTTGCTCTCCAGCGTATAGCCGTATACCGGGAACAATGATTGATTCATCGCTTCGGTTGAAATAACGGTCCCTGCCGGAAGAAATCCTTTGACCTCGTTTATACGATTTTCCAACTGTGTTTTCAAGGCGTAGATGTCCAGTCCCCAGTTGGAATAAACCTCCACAACGCAACTTCCCCGGCTTGTACTGCTTTTTACCACCGTAACTCCCTGAACCTTTTTTACAGCACTTTCCAGAGGTTTGGTCACTGTAATCATCATCCGGTCTACCGGTTGTTGTCCGGCATCTGCTATAACTGTGATACGAGGAAACAGAACCTCCGGAAACAAGTTTGTCTGCATCTGGGTATAACTGTATATCCCGGCGAGCAGGATCAGCAATCCGGCAAATAGGATGGGCTTACTATATAATTGGTGAAAACATTTCTTTTGTGTGATATTCATGGCTGTATTTCTTTTGTAATAACGACACGGCTGTTATCTTCAAGTCCGTAACCACCTGTTTGGATGATGCGGTCGGCAGAGGAGAGGGAGGGAGATATGACCTCTATACTGTCCGCGTTACAGTTTCCCGTTTGTATCAGAACTTTTACGGCCGTACTGTCGTTTGCCAGTTTCATAACCCAATGTTCTGTAAGCATTTCATTGCTTTGAATAGCATTTTGGGGTAAGATCATTTCTTCTTTTTTGTTTGTATTATTGGTTGTGATAAGGACTTTCACGGACATCCCTTCAGGGAGAAACGGCGACTTTGCTCGCGCGATGACCTGCTGTGCTTGCGAAGTCGTGTTCATGGTAACCAAAGGCGTTTGTATGGTTGCTGTGAGTCTGGTCTCATCCGGAAGTACCAGTATGCATTTCTTGCCTGGTGAAGCATATTCTTGTTGCTCGTAAGGGACGTTCAGCATGAAAACGAGGTTGCTCGGAACTGCCAGTGAACAAAGGATGGTTCCTTCGGCCACATAACTTCCTTTCTGTTGCATGACCGCAGTTACGATACCGTCTGTTCCTGCTTTTACGGGAACATTTTCTATTGTGGAAGGAGCCGTCTCATTGGAGAGGGCATGATGTTCTTTTGTTTCCAGCGTATAAAGAGTTTCTCCTTTCCTGATCATACAACCAGGTTGCACATTGACATCCGAGATAAATGCAGGAATGGGGGCAGTGATGATCGATTTGTCCAGATACGCAGTCGTGGCGGACAATACGATTTCATTTTGTATTTTACCCCAAGAGACCTGAGTCAGAGTAACAGCTGTGTGGGGCGTCTTTTCTGTTTGGGGAGCATCCTGCGTATTATGAGTGCAGTTGGTCAGGAATGCTAACATAAGAAAGATTGTTATTGTTTTCATATTTCCCAATAGTTTATTTCCCAATTCCAATAGTTAAAAGCTGCTGTGAGCAATTGACGGTTCGTTTGCAGTAACATCCGGTCTTGTTCTGCTTGTATCTTGTCCCTGAGTATGAGAATATAATCGATTACAGACAATTGTCCGGCTTGCATTTCTTTTTTATAATCCGAGAGAATCCGGGTGTATTCAGACAAACGCTTTAGCAAGAGAATGTTTCGTTCTTCATATGTTTTTAGTTCAGTCAGGTATTGCTGTTTGCGTAGTTCTTGTTGGAGCTGGAAGTTTGTTTTATAAGTTTCGATACTATTCAACTGTGCACGGGTTTGTCGTTCTTTCATGCGCTTCTGCTTTCCGTCGAATAATATCCATGAAAGAGTGACGCCCGCACTCATGCCAAAGTGTCTCTGTATGGCGGTATATTCGCCTGTTCGTAATCCGCCGTCGACAAACAGGTTGAGTTGAGGTTTGTACTGTAGATTGAAAGATCGCAATGACATGATCGTGTTCAGACTGTCGAGCTGGTATTGCTTCAAAAAGCCGGATCCCGGACTGTTGATAAAACGAGGAGACAGGTTAATGTTTTCCAACGAAACGCATGTCGTGTCTTTTATGCCGCAAAGAATGTTCAGATCGATCAGATGGGTCCGGTAGGATTGGCACGAAGTTGTTCTTTGGTCGCGGTTGGCATTTTGTTCGATTTGTAGCAGATGCAAGTCCGATTGTTTGGCAAGGCTCCGTTCAGTTCTAAAATGGAACGAGTGTAGAGGGCTTTAAGTCGCATTAGTTCCTGCTTCTGGATCTCTTTTTGATTCAGGCAGTCTTGTATCAACGGGCTGTTAGTCTGCGCGGCTTCGATGTAGTAGGGTAGGGAATGGATCACTTCTTGTCCATATAGTAGCGAAGCACACCAGATCGCACATAAAAGGAAAAATATTCTACTCATGTTTCTTATATTTGGAAAACAAAAGTAGAGGGGAATTTTGTTGAAAGTTTGAAGAAGAAAACTTGGAAAAAAGAATGTTTGCGAGTCGATTCCGATGAAAGTATGGTTGCTGTATAAAAACAGGTTTATCAGAAATGTGTTCTGTGAGCAGGACTCGCAAGAGATTGCTCACAAAACACCAATAACCATTGCCGGAGAAAATTTTCCAGAGAACGGTTATTCGAAGTAGTACAGGAAGATTGCAACACCCTCCAGTGCTTTCTTCGGCTGGTCCTTGATTTCGATGGCAAATTTGATTTCGGCCTTGGCCACACCGCGCAGATTTGTCAAGGTCTGGAGTTTGGCGATCAGGCGGATGCTTTGTCCGGTCAGCACCGGTTGTCCGAACTTCATTTTGTCCATGCCGTAATTAATCATCATCTTCAGGTTGTTCACCTCGATGATCTGATTCCAGAGGTGTGGAAGGAGTGACAGCGTCAGGTAGCCGTGGGCGATTGTGCTGTGGAACGGGCTTTCCACTTTGGCACGTTCAGGATCCACGTGAATCCATTGGTGATCCAATGTCGCATCGGCAAAAAGGTTGATACGCTCCTGTGTCAGTTCTACATAGTCTGAAATTCCTATTTGCTGGCCTACCAGCTTTTCAAAGTCTTCGTACGAGTTGATAACTACTTTTCCCATTATTTTTTTGTTTAGTGATTGATGATCTTATACGTCTGCCGTCAAGTAACTGCGATCCGTTTTTATCGTCGGTTACAGGGTATTTTTGCAATTTTCGCAATAATTCTTGGAATAAACAAATATTACAACTTAACTCTACTAATTTTGTTGATTTTATTAGATAGAGTTAGATAACAATCATATTTAAGTCTTATGGGGAAGACAAAGAAAGTCATAGGGTACACGTTGGGGATCGCAATAGTGCTGACCACTGCTATATTTTTGCTTAATCTTCATCTGACCAAACGCCTCGAACGGTATCTCCGGAAAGAATTGATTCATCGGACGGCTGAAGCTACAGATGGTTTTTATAAGCTTTCTTTCGATAACCTCTCCATCAGTTTCTTCAAAGGTGAACTGAAGATTGAGGGAATAAAGCTATATCCAGACCCAAGGGTTTTCCAGGATTGGGAAAGAAAGGACAGTCTGCCATCTACTTATGTGACGGCTGAGGTTGGTATGATCGACTTTAAAGGATTAAACCTCACTTGGCGCTGGAGCTATAAGCAATTGCATTTTGACTCGTTTGAAATCCGTGATCCTGATATACAAATGTTTAACCCTTACTATTCGACGCGGGTGAAGGTGAAAGAAAGAAAGGAAGCGGAGACCAAGACATTATATGAAGTAATCTCTCCTTATATTAATGTACTGACCGTCCGAGAGTTGGACCTGGAGAATGCCAGTGTTTCCTATTTCGTGGAGAATCCCGTATCCCCGATAGTCTATGCCTTGAACGATGTTAGTTTTCATGCGTATGGTTTTCGTTTGGATGAGGATTCGTCTGAAAGCGGGAAGTTGCTCTATTGTGACAATTTTGATTTCATTACTAATCGGCCGCAGACATTATTGACCAATAATGACTTCAGCCTGCAAACGAATCGAATCCTGTTGAATACGGAAGATTCCATTATCTCCATCTCCAATATTACACTTGCGCCTCAGGGAGAATTGTGGAAGGTGCGGAAACAGCGACCGGACAGTTACCTGAACGCATCGGTTGGAGCCATAGAAGTGAAAGGAATTCAGTTTCGTCGTGAAAATGCACTGAACTATCTCACGGCACGTTCGTTCGATATTATTTCTTCGGATATACAAGCCTTTAGTCTGGCAGGGAAAAGCCAGCCGTCTGCTTCTTCTTCTCTCTCCCTCATTCGTCCCCTGTCTCTCTATGAATTGATATCTCCGGTTTTACATGCAGTTTCTATTGGGACGATTGGAATTGGTCAGGCAAAGTTGCAATACTCTTTGGCTGTTAAAGATACGATCGAGGTGTATAAACTGGCAAACTTTGATTTTCGGGCGAATGATTTTCGGATAGATTCCGTATCGGAGGACCGGAGTGGACTTTGGTATTCGCGTGGTTTCTCGTTCGAAGCGACTGGCATTGAGGGAATGATGACGGCCCGTAACCACCGGTTCTCTGTGAAACGTATGGCATTGGACACGGAAAGCGGGGATTTCAGTATGGAACAAATCCGGTTACGCCCCTTGTCGGTTCGCGGGCAGAATGATTATATGACGGGAAGTATAGATACGGTTGGAATCCGCGGTTTGTTGTACGATAAAGGGATTAGTGCCCGGTTGTTGAAAATAGACCATCCGAATCTGCGTTATGTGGTGGCGCCCTCCCTAAATAAGAAAGGAGTGAAGGCAGTAAACGGTCGTGTCGATGTGGAGGCGATCCTGAATCCTTTCCTTCGTTATCTTTCTGTCAAACGAGTGAACCTGAATCACGCAAATGTGACAGTCGATGATAAAAGTACGCCCGACTCGCTTACTTATAAACTGAACGACTTTAATTTTTTTGCAACCGGTGTTTGGGTGAACCGGCAAACGGGAAAAGGGGGCGGACTGTTCTTTAACTATGAAAATATGGGGTTTAGCTTGGGGCGGTTCGATAACTATTTGCCGGGGAAAGAATATCGCCTGTCTGTAGGGAAAGGACAATTTTCGACTGTGAAGGGAATCCTGGAATTACAGGATATTAGGTTACTGCCGCAAGATACGGCAGGGAAGGTGGCAAAGACGTGTATCCGGTTTTCTTCACCGGAACTTTGCATAAGCGGGTTGAAACGGATACCTGAAAGGCCGGATCGGAATATCCGGTTGGCATCGTTCCGGGTCGATTCGCCGGATATCCGAGTGTTCAGACCTGATGGTGTCGGCATGTCTGCTTCGCTTAAAAGCTTGGCATTGGAGGATATCTCCTGGGACAGTACTTTTTTGAAGTTGGGTTCGGTTTGCTTGGAAAGTCCTGTGGCGGATATTTATTCCGGTCATCTTCGCGATACTCTATCACATCAAACAAAGCCCGGTCCGAGTGATTTATATACGACCTTGGGGAAAGTTGCCGGACAAATCTCTTTAGGACGCTTTAGTCTGACAGATGCGGACATTCGTTATACTTATTATGGGAAAAGCGATTCTTTGCAGCATCAGAAATTCGATACGACAAATCTGTTTGTAGAAGGACTGGCTGTCGATACTCGTCTTCGCACATATAAATTGGATGATATCCGTTTCTCCACTCGTAACCTGGCGTTCCCTTTGGATGGCGGCTTCTATACGCTGAAGGTAGGTGGTGTGGATTTGACAAGGTCGAGTGCGGTTATCGATCGTATCCGTCTTGTATCTCCCTTTCCTAAAATGCAGTTTGCTTATTTGCAACCCCATCACAAAGATTGGTTTGATGTGAGTGTCGGGCAGGTGTCACTGACAGATATCGATCTGCCCTCTTATTTCTCGGAGAAGGTGCTTCGGATAGCTGATGTGCAGGTGTCGGATGTCGTATTGCAGAATTTGAAGAATCAGAAAATACCGGTGTCCCGGCATATTGTCCCGATGATCTATACCGGACTTCAAAAAGCACCTGTCAAATTGGATTTTCAAAGGGTGAAGGTTAAGAACTTTTCTGTTGTTTACGAAGAATTGTCAAAGAAGGGGACAGTACCCGGCAAATTGTTTTTTACGGATATGAACGGTAGGTTTACCGGTTTTACAAATATCGTCTCCCGTCCGGATCAATATATCGTGCTGGATGCTGATGGCAAGTTAATGGGAAAGGGAGCTTTTACTGCTACATGGAAGTTGCCGGTCGATTCGCTGAACGACCGCTTTCTGCTGAATGCCCGTCTGGACAGTTTCGATTTGACGGCATTGAACGAATTGCTGCTTCCTCTGGCCTCGGTGGAAGTCCGGAGTGGACAGGTACGGGAAATGACTTTTAGTACGGAAGCCTCCAGCAAAGGAGCTACCGTGAATATGCTTTTTTTGTATAATGACTTGAAAGCCACTTTGCTGAAAGAAAAAGATGGGGAACCGACGGATAGAAAATTTCTGACCAGCTTGGTCAACCGTATATTAAAACATGATAATCCGGATAAAGCAAGACAGGGGGGTGACAAACTGCGTCATTCGAGTGTTTCAATAATAAGGGATCCTTATCATTCCACATTTAATTATCTGTGGCAGATATTAAGACCACCGTTGATTGAATCGGTCGGCGTTTCTCAAAAGAAACAGGATGCAGCCAAAGGAGTCATGGCTCTCTTTACGAAAGTAAAGAATTTCTTCCGAGCTAAAAAGAACATTTCCGAGAAACATGTTCCGGAAGAAGAGGGAGAGTTCAGTCTCTGATCTCTACACCCAACATTCGTGCCAGTTCCAAAGCTTGTAAGGAGGAAACGGAAGATCCTCGCAACTCGTTATTGGCAAGGTTTGTGATACGGATACCGGATATTTCCGAGTTCGACAGATCGATGCCTTTCAAGGATGTGCGATAAAATTCCGCTTCCATCAGGTTGCAGGCATCGAATGAGACATTCATCAGTTGGCAGCCTTCTATTCCGGCCCCTTGCAGGTTAGATCGGGTAAATTGTATATATCGCATTTTGCTCATCGAGAGATTCATGTATTCTCCTCGGCACTCATCAAAAGTGATATGATTGAATGTCCCGTCTGACATGTTGGTCCCCATTAATTTACAGCCGGTAAACTCTACCCGGTGAAAGCCACACTCTGTAAGGTTTACATTCGACAGGTCGCAGTTCTTAAATACAACATCGCTGAATTGGGATTTCCGTATGCTGCATGCCCCAAAGCTACAGTTGGAGAAAATGCAGGATTGTACCGAAAGATTACTCTTCTTCACTCCTTCTATACGCTGGCTTTTAAAAGAATACCCGGTTAAATCCTCATCGTTTTTTTCTAACGCTGTCTGTATCTCTGTATCTTCGTGAAGGACGTTTTCCAAACGGGGTTGTGTAATTTTCATATGCTGTCTGTTTTATAAATGGGAGAGTAAAAGAATATTTTTGTCCGTGTGAATAAAAAAAGAAAAGAGGACATATCTTTTAATATATCCTCTTTCTGTAGTCGGGATGAGAAGACTCGAACTTCCGACCTCCACGTCCCGAACGTGGCGCGCTAGCCAACTGTGCTACATCCCGTTTTTGATTACGGCTGCAAAGGTACAACTAATTTTTAAACTGCAAATAGTTTTGCCGTTTTTTTTCAAATGAAGTGTATTTTTTTTCATTTCCTCCTTAAAATATATTTTCTTTGAATATTTTTCCATTGAAACGTTTGGAGTGTAATAAATAAAGTTTACCTTTGCACCCGTCAAACAAAACAATGGTGCCATAGCTCAGTTGGTAGAGCAAAGGACTGAAAATCCTTGTGTCCCCGGTTCGATTCCTGGTGGCACCACCTGAAAATCAAGCAGTTACAATCAAATGTAACTGCTTTTTTTATGTCTTTTCACTAGTTTTTCTCTTCAAATTCCACTATTTTCGGTGTTTTTCGGTGTTTGTTTAAACCGATGTTTAAACCAGCGTTTAAACCATGAGTACAACTATCAATGTCGTATGTTACAAATCTAAAGTATTGAAAAACAATGAATCACCTTTGATGATTAGAATCTGCAAAGACAGAAAGATGAAGTATGAAAGTCTTGGAATCTCGCTTGATCCTAAGTATTGGGACTTCAAAGCCAATAAACCTACTTCCAAATGTCCAAACAAGGAGTATATCGAAAAGGTGATTACAGAGAAAACAAAAGCCTATACGGATAAAATTTTGGAATTAAAGGCTATGGAAAAGGATTTTACAGCAACCACATTGGCTGAAAAAGTAAACAATCCTATAAAACTGAAAACTGTTGGCGAAGTCTTTTTAGGCTACATGGAGAGGCTTTCAACAGAGAAACGTACTGGATATATGCTTTCTGTTAAGCAAGTTTATAACTCGCTTATCAAGTTCAACAAACATCTGAATATCTATTTCCCAGATATTGATACAGCTTGGCTACGAAAATATGAAACATGGCTACGCTCAAACAATATCAAAGAAAATACAATCGGTATTCGTTTCAGAACTTTAAGAGCGATTTACAATTTGGCTATTGAAGAAAACATTGTCAAGGCTGAATATTATCCTTTCAAAAAGTATAAAGTATCCAAACTACATGAAAAGACAGCCAAAAGAGCTATCAATAAAGAGGATATAAACAAGGTTCTTTCCTACAAGTCAAGTAATCCGTTTACAAGACTACCTATCGACCTGTTTACTTTCTCTTACTTCATGGGTGAAATTAACTTCGTGTAATGGTTCATAAAACATGTTGATTCTATTTTCACCAGCAAATGAAAGAAGAATCAAGAGACGTTTTCTAAACTGTCTAAGGATGACATAGTAAGTTCAGCATTGGCTTGATAACAAAAAAACTTTCTACCACTGCAAATTTACCAAGCAGATTATTTGTATGTTCCCGATAAGTAACATATATTTGTTCCCAAATAGTAACAATGCGTAAAATGAAAGGGAAAAGCATAACAGGAGAAAGAGATCGGGAAACTACCGAAAAGCGGTTGTTAGATACTATCGGTAAAATGATTGCCGAAGATGGCTTCGAGAAAATCGGCATTAACGCTATAGCTACCCAATCAGGTGTTTCAAAGATATTGATATACCGTTATTTCGGTTCGGTAGAGGGACTTATGGCTGCTTACATACGACAACATGATTTTTGGATCAATTTCCCTCTTGAATGCCCCAGTCGTGAAAAACTACCTGCATTCGTGAAAAGTATGTTTCAAGGACAGATTGAGCAATTAAGGAATAATCCTACTTTGAAAAGACTTTATCGTTGGGAATTATCTTGTAATAATGATATGATTGTAAAGCTAAGAGAGCAACGGGAAAAAGTGGGAATAGACCTTGTAAAGAAAGTAAGCGAACTAACAGGGCATCCCCAAAAGGAAATTGCAGCAATAGCCTCTATGCTGACAGCATCAATTACTTATCTGGTGATGCTGGAAGATTTTTGTCCGGTTTACAATGGTATTCCTCTGAATGAGAATTCAGGATGGGAACAAATAAACGAAGGAATTGAAGTTTTAATAAATAAGGTATTTCAAGATGAAAACTGATTTCATACAAATAGCCAGTTATGCTTCCAAAGCTCCTTCGGGACATAACACACAGCCTTGGAAGTTTCATATTACGGACAGTACTATTACGGTTCTCCCCAACTTAGATGTAGCGTTACCTGTCGTTGATAGAAACAATCGTGAGTTATTTATTAGCTTAGGCTGTGCTGTTGAAAACTTATGTATCGCTGCCAGCTATTTTGGTTACACTACCCATATAATAGAATGCAGTATAGAAGCGATTATTCTTGAATTAACGAAAAATGATCTCACAATTGAAGATTCCCTATTCCATCAAATTGAGAAACGACAGACAAACCGCAATATCTATAATGGTAATAAAATATCAGATGAAATTCTACAACAACTTCAATCCATTCCAAAAGAAAATGGTGTTCAATTCTACTTTACTGAAATAAGTACGTCATTTGCAAATACAATAACTCAATACATAATGAAAGGGAATGAAATTCAAATGACTGATATTGCTTTCAAGAATGAATTGCTTTCGTGGATGAGGTTTAATAAAAAACAAGTTGAGGCTACACATAATGGGCTAAGTTATTTGGTTTTCGGAAATCCGCCACTTCCTAAAATATTAGCACGTCCCATAGTTAGCTTATTCTTAAAACCTAATGTGCAAAACAAATCGGATAGAAAGAAAATAGATTCTTCTTCGCATTTTGTTGTATGCACCACGCAACAAGATACAATCAAAGAGTGGATTAACTTGGGGCGAACTCTCCAACGCTTTCTGTTAAAAGTAACAGAGATCGGGATTTCTTATGCTTTCTTGAATCAGCCGTGCGAAGTTGCAGTATTAGCCTTTGATTTACGAGAGAAATTACCTGTCAATAAGGAACACCCAACATTAATAATGAGAATTGGTTATGCAAAGCAAACTCCTTATTCTCCCCGTAAAAAGATTGAAACATTACTAGTCTAATATTTTTTTTGTTTATCATGTTTCCGATTAGTGGATGTTTTGTGTGTAAAATAAAAAATAGGACTTTTTGTTCTGTGCGTAAAATGAAAATGCGTTGTCTTTGTGTTGTTAGTAGAATAAAAACAGGAAACCAAGGACAAAAATATTCTGAGAACGGTTATAGCCGATAATCAACAGGAAGTTCCAAGATACAAGGTAATTCCACGGAATTTCACTTTCGAAGAGTTTGGAAACTATGTTTTTGTAGGCATCCGACGTGCAGGAAAATCTTATCTGCTCTATCAACGGATGTAACAACTACTTTACGCAAGGCGTGTCTCTTTTTATTGGATGGGAACACTTCTTTTGCTGGAGAATATGGTAGCCGTAAATCTACTGCGTAAATACGGACGAAATGATGCTGTTTATTTCTACAATCAAAATATTGAAGTTGACTTCTATATTCCCGATGATTACACGGCGATTCAGGTTTGTTACAATCTCGATAATAGCAGTGTTTGCAATGTTGGTCGCAATTATCTGTAACATGCCATTGAAAAGCAAAGTATTCCATACTGATGACTTGTTGTTTTTTGGAATCACTTGCACAGGGGTAATCTTGTGCTGTTCTCATAACGGAATAACCGTTCATTCTTGAAAATACTTTTTATTGTTTGTAAAATTAATGTTACTATTATTGTACTGCATTGCAGCGCCTTATTTCTATTTTAACACCCACTGTACCAACTCTTGCATGAATATGCGGCTATCTTTCCCCCACCAACGAGTTTGCAGTTTATTAAACGTATTCCTAACCCCATCAGGATAGCCCATTAATTGCCCGACCATCGCATCTGCTGCGACAAATAACTTTCCGCCATTATCAAGCATGACATAGGAAGAATGTAAATATCCGCCATCCAAACAGATACTGGCAGGAATTCCTCCCTTTATGGCTCTTGCTCCGCTATATGGAATTTCCCGGCGTTTTTTGAATATCTCATTTTCAAAAGAAACCGCACCGCAATTTTTTGAAATTCCCTCGATGTCAAATCCCAGTTCTATGCCGAAAGCCTTTGTTATTTCATTTGCCCCATATTTACGTAAATCCACTCTATGCTCTTCGTCTATGAAAAGCAAAACTTTACCACCTTGTCTTATAAAGTTAATGATCGCGTTTTGTTCCGTGTTGGAAATGTTCTTTTGAAGATTTTTTGAGAGAGGAGACAACATAATCAGTACATCTACATTTCTCAATAAATCAGGTGTTATTGTTGCACTATCGTTTTGTTGCCAACTTGCTCCGGCTTGTTCTATCAATGCTTTGTAGTCCGGAACTATATCCGTATAATATTCATGTCCGGGAGGGGTATCTTGACATTGCCCATGTGACAGGTCAAACATTACAGTCTTTTTTTGTGTTGTAATTGTAGCACAAGAAAGCACTAAAAAGATTGCCACAAATAAAAATCTATCCATACTACTGTATTTTTTTGGGTTGATACATTACTGGTCGTCCTTGTTTTGAGTGAAACGGGGTCTATTCGATTCAACCAATTGGGAAAACTTATTCCGGATATTTCTACAAAAGTGTTATCCAATACATTACGCACATTGGAAGCAGATGATTTAGTCAAAAGGACGGTATTTCCCGAAGTTCCTATTCGGGTAGAATATGAATTGACAGAAATCGGTAAATCTCTTGTCCCTATCATTGTTTCATTAACGGAGTGGGCACAAAAGAACATGAAATCTATAATGATGCATCGAAAGAAATCCGCCACTGTTCCATAATCGTTCCATCTCATATTTATGTTCTATTAAAAGACAAAGCGCATTCCATATTTGGTAAAGTTCTTTTCCTATCAAAGTCTCTATGGTTTCCGAAGTAGGAGTAGATATTTGAGAAACTTTTCCCATGACGTATTGCGAATATACCTCAAAGACGCGATTGGAGATAAATAAAATAAAACTTCATGGAGTTATATAGAACAAATAACTAACTTTGTGTCCTAACCATAAGAATCCATGCTGAATACAGAAACCATACAATCGCTCATTGATAGCGGAGAAGGCTACAATGTAGAATTTAAAGTTCGTGCTCCTTCAAAGGTACGTGAATTGACAGAAGAAATTTGCGCTTTTGCCAATGCTGACGGGGGATATTTACTTATTGGTGTGGATGACAATGGGCAAGTCGTAGGTACGAATTTAGAGAACGACAAACGTTCCGCCATTCAAAGTTCTATCAGCGAAATATCTCCGGCTCTTCATTGCGAATTGTATTCGGTAAATGTTGAAGGCAAAACAGTTTGGGTAATTGATATTCCGTCCGGAAAAGATAAACCTTATATATTTTCCGGTTCTATCTATGTGCGTGAGGGAGCAAACTCGCAGAAACTTCGTACAGTCGAAGAAATGCGCTACTTCTTTCAGGAATGCAACAAAATCTTTTTTGACCACATTCCCTGTTCTTGGTTCAACATCGACACTGATGCAGATGAACAAGCGATAAAAGACTTCCGTACGGAAGCACAACTAAGTTCATCCACAGGCGACAAACAGATATTCGAGAATCTGGAACTGTTTACAGATAAGGGAATAGCCAAGAATGGCACTGCCATGTTCTTCGGGAAAGAGCCGGAACGGAAATTTCCACATGCAATAACAAGATGTGTTCTTTTCAAGGGAACGACTAAAGTATATATCATAGATGATAAGTCTTTTGGTGGTCCGCTATATCAACAGTATTTGCAGGCAATGGCATGGCTTGAAAGTAAACTTCAAGTTGCCTACAAAATAGAAGGCCCCGGACCGAGAGAAGAAATTTGGGAAATCCCTCTAACTGTATTTAAGGAAGCTGTTATAAATGCTCTGTCACATCGTGACTACTATGAACAAGGAGCTACCATTACAATAGAAATGTTCGATGATAGAGTAGAAGTTTCCAATCCCGGAGGGCTTTTACCTATCGTAGCCAAAGATTTCGGGCATAAAAGTATGACACGTAATCCGCTAATATTCGGATTGTTTACCCGTATGCACTTAGTGGAAAAAGTTGCTTCCGGCATTCCTCGTATGCAGGAAGCTATGAAAGAAGCGAATCTGCCTGAGCCGGAATTTCATACGGAGGGAATGTTTACGGTAGTATTCAAACGCCAAGTCACTAACTCTGCCAACTATGACACTGTAAATGGCAGAGTAAATGACATAGTAAATGATACTATAAACAAGAATGAACAAGCTATTCTCAATCTACTGACAACCACTTCCGCTTTAAATGCTTCTGAAATCAGTAAGTATATTAACAAGAGTTTAAGAATGACTATGCGATATATCAAGGTTTTACAAGATAAAAACTTGATAGAATTTAGAGGTGCACCTAAAACAGGGGGATATTATTTGAAATAACCCGATTAACCTCTATATTTGTGAGATGGAAAATAAAGGAATTAAGTATGAGTTTACCGCCAAAGTGTGGAACTACTCATCGACTGGCGGAACGTGTGGTTGGTACATAGCTTGCCTTCCTAAAGAAATGTCCAAAGAAATAAGAGAAAACCTTAAATTCTTGGAAGAAGGTTGGGGGCGTTTGAAAATGACTGCAAAAATCGGCAATAGCCAGTGGGCAACCGCCATTTGGTTTGATACAAAACTTCAGACCTATTTGCTCCCTATCAAGGCCGAAATCAGAAAAAAAGAAAAAATTGAGACTGATAAAGATGTGAAAATTATGATTAGGATCTAAATAAACTAATATAACCATCGGTCTATATTTCTTTTTTCTGCACTGAACTCAACTCCAACCTTGACTAATTTACGTCCGTCTGCCTGATAAGGAATCAGGTACCCTTTCTCACAGATCTGCTGCAGAGCCTGCTCGGCTGTTCCATTCAGTTTAAACTCAAAGACATAGATATATTTAGGCATTTCCACTACGGCATCAGCCCGTCCGCGGGCACTAAGAACTTCTGCTCCGGTGAATTGCCCCATCAATTTGAAAACCAAATAAAATACAACCTGATAATGGCGTTCGGTCTTTTCATTCAGTTCGTATGGAAAATCTGCAAAGAAAGCTTGCAGTCGGGTAAGGAAAGCATCGACATCACCGGTACGCAATTCCTGGATAAATTTACCGATATAAAAACCCTGCTCTTCTTCATTGATTGGCGTATAATACGGAACTAAAAAATTAAGAAACCCATAACGGACCTCATCATTCGGAAAAGCCAAACGATAAAGTTGGAATTCCTTATCATAGCCTTTTATAGTCAAATATCCACTCTGGTAAATCAGCGAAATAGGATTGTTGGCCTCCACTCTGTATTCTGTAAAGGAAGAAGCTGTAGCTTCTACTCCGTCAATTAATATTCGCAAATCATATTTACTCGTTTTAAGCAGTTCGACCAAAAAAGTTGGAGTCCCCGTTTGAAACCAATAGTTGCCAAATTCAAGTTTATAAAATGAATTGAGAATACTGAACGGATTAAACACGCCGGCACCTTTCGGATGAAAGTGGTATCCATCATATTTGCGTGTCATCACTTCCACAACTTCATCCAATGTTATTTTGTTGGCTACCGATTGGCGTTCCAACTCCGGGACAAAAGTCGATGTCAACTCTTCTTTGGTAATGCCGCAAACGGTAGCATAGGCCAAATCCAAACTGATATCATTCAACTGGTTCAAATCACTGAACACACTGACTTGTGCAAATTTGGTCACACCGGTAAGGAAAACAAAACGAAGATAACGGTCGGAACTTTTCAGCACGCCATAGAAAGCCTTCAATGTTTTACGATAGTCATCAAGTAAAGCCTCATTTTCTAATGCCTGTAATAAGGGTTTGTTATGATTCAAAGGTACAGGTTTTCATGAAAATATACATGCAAACTCCTATAAAAGATGCATAAATTACTATAGATGACATGTCTTTTGGCGGTCCGCTATATCAACAGTATTTGCAAGCGATGACGTGGATTGAATATAAATATTATATCGACAGGAACCGACACCCGGCACTTTTGTTTATATATCTCTAATAAACAAATGATTAAAAGGTGTCGGTCGGGTTTTGTAACCGACACTGAACCGACACCTTTTTGTTTTCCGGCAGTTCGTTCGGAGTCTCCTCTTTCCATGGGGTAACTGGTACGGAACATACAGGAAACTAATTCGAAAGTCATAGTAAACTAATTCAAAGCATATAGTAAATTATTGATACGTAGTACTACCTATCCTCCTTACGTAGTACTACTTATTGCCGATTTGTAGTACTACATATGGACAGTTGGTAGTAACTACCAATAAATACTTTACTATATGTTCTCATTTAGTTCTTCGGGTGCTTTGACTTAGTTTATGACATGAAACGGGTTAGTTTATCTCGCTTCCTTTTGCATTTTTCAAAATAAAATTCATAATATGCATGTTTAGAACTGGTTCGCATGGCGACCTCATCCTTGTGCTTGTCCTCGATGGTTATCGGATGAGCGGTTTAATTGTGTCATACTGTTAAAGAATGATATACTAAAACTATTTTATCTCCCGTTAATTCTTTACATTTGCCACAAAATTATAGCGGTTATGACAGAATGCAAGGATGAATACATATTAAATTCCATTGATTACCCGGAGGATTTGCGTAGGTTGTCCCCCGATAAATTGGGAGAGGTATGTGCAGAGTTGCGTCAATATATAATAGATGTTCTATCGGAGAACCCCGGGCATCTTGGGGCAAGTCTTGGAACGGTAGAACTGACGGTTGCACTACATTATGTTTTTAATACTCCCTATGACCGTATCGTATGGGATGTGGGGCATCAGGCGTATGGTCATAAAATACTGACCGGACGTCGGGAGGCCTTTCATACGCTTCGGAAATTCAAAGGGATCAGTGGTTTTCCTAATCCACAGGAAAGTGTCTATGACGCATTTATTGCCGGACATGCATCCAATTCCATTTCGGCAGCCATGGGCATGTCGGTCGCTTCAGCCTTGAAGGGAGAAAAAGACCGGCACGTGATAGCTGTGATCGGCGATGGAGCCATGACGGGTGGTTTGGCCTTCGAGGGCCTGAACAATGCTTCGGCCAATCCGAACAATCTGCTTATCATACTCAATGATAACGATATGGCGATAGATCATGCCGTCGGTGGGCTGAGCCAGTATCTGGTGGATATCACGACCAGTCAGGCGTATAATAAAATGCGTTATGATGTGTATCGCGGACTGCGCAAGATGAAACTGATCGATAATGATCGTCGGGAAAACATCCTTCGCTTCAATAATAGCCTGAAAGCATTGCTCACGCAACAACATAACCTGTTTGAGGGATTCAGCATCCGCTACTTTGGCCCGATTGACGGACATGATGTCAATTATATGATCAAGGTGCTGAATGATATAAAAGATATGGAAGGCCCGAAGTTGTTACATATCAAAACGACGAAAGGGAAAGGGTTCAAGCCGGCTGAAGAGTCGGCGACGGAATGGCATGCCCCGGGCCTGTTCAATAAGGAGACCGGAGAGCGGATCATTGTCCACAAACTGAACGAACCTCAACTTTATCAGGATGTTTTCGGGCATACCCTTGTCGAGTTGGCCGAACAGGACGAACGGATCGTGGGGATCACTCCTGCGATGCCGACGGGTTGTTCCATGACTTATATGATGAAGGCGTTTCCGAAGCGGGCGTTTGATGTCGGGATTGCCGAAGGACATTCGGTGACTTTTTCTGCCGGGCTTGCCAAAGAGGGGATGATCCCTTTCTGCAATGTCTATTCTTCTTTCATGCAGCGGGCATACGATATGGTGATACACGATGTCGCCCTTCAGAATCTCCATATGGTGATCTGCCTGGACCGTGCCGGCCTGGTAGGCGAAGACGGGGCGACGCATCATGGTGTGTTCGACCTCGCTTATCTGCGTCCGATCCCGAACCTGATTATCTCGTCTCCCTTGAACGAATGGGATTTGCGTAACTTGATGTACACCGGATATAAGGAAAGCAACGGTCCGTTCGTAATCCGTTATCCGCGCGGTAAGGGAGAAATGGCGGAGTGGAGGAATAAGATGCAGGTCTTGCCGATCGGAAAGGGCAAGAAGCTCCGTGAGGGAAGTGATATTGCGATCTTGTCGCTCGGCCCTATCGGCAACGAGGTGATAAAGGCAATAAAGACGGTAGAGAATGACGGCATATCGGTTGCCCATTACGATATGATTTATCTGAAACCGATGGATGAAGAACTGTTGCATGAAGTCGGTAAGAAATTCAGCCGTATCATCACTGTTGAAAACGGTGTGATCAAAGGAGGATTCGGCAGTGCTGTTCTGGAATTTATGGCTGATAACGGTTATACTCCACAGGTGAAACGGATCGGTGTGCCGGATGAATTCATCGAACACGGATCGGTCCCCGAGCTGTATAAGCTATGCGGCATGGATGCCGGAAGTATTGCAGGAGAAATAAAAAAGATGGTTATCGGAGGATAATATATCCTCATAATTAATCTCTATATAAAATGAAAATTATCATAGCCGGAGCCGGTGAAGTAGGAACCCACCTGGCAAAAATGTTATCACAGGAGAAGCAGGATATCATCCTGATGGATCCGAATGAGGAGCGTTTGAATTTTACGAATTCAAGCATGGAGATCCTGCCTATGGTGGGCAATCCGACATCCATTCGGGACCTGGAGGAAGCCGGCATCAGAAAGGCCGATCTGTTTGTCAGTGTCACGCCGGAGGAAACGGCCAATGTGGCAGCCAGCATTCTGGCTTCTAAATTGGGAGCGCGTAAGACGTTGGCGCGTATCAATAATTACGAATACCTGCTTCCTAAAAACAAAGAGCTGTTCGAGAAGATGGGGATTAATTCCATGATCTATCCGGAAATGTTGGCGGCCAAAGAGATTGTGACGGCTGTCAAACGTCCGTGGACTCGTCAGTACTGGGAGTTGTTCGGAGGAGCCCTGATTCTGATCGGAGTGAAGGTCCGCGATAATTCCCGGCTTGTGAACAAACATTTGTCCGAACTGCTGAACGAACAGAAGCTCTATCATATCGTGGCCATCAAACGGCAGAACGAGACCATTGTCCCGCGTGGTATGGACCGCATAGAATCGGGAGATATCGTTTTCTTCACAACGACCAAAGCCCATATCGAAGATGTCCGGTTGCATGCCGGCAAACGGGACCCTGAAGTGAAGAAAGTCATCATCATGGGAGGTAGCCGCATTGCGATCCGTACCTGCCAGTACCTTCCGAACAATATCCGTGTAAAAGTAATCGAGACAAACAAAGAAAAGAGTCACCGCATAGCGGAAGTCGTTCCTGGAAACGTCTTGATCATCAATGGAGACGGACGCGATACCGACCTTCTGATGCAGGAAGGGATCAAAGATGCACAGGCCTTTATCGCTCTGACGGACAATTCGAGTACAAATATCCTGGCCTGCCTGGCCGCCAAACGTGCCGGAGTGTTCAAAACCATTGCCAAGATCGAGAACATCGATTACATACCTTTGGCGGAAAGCATGGATATCGGTTCGGTTATCAATAAGAAATTGATTGCTGCCAGCCATATCTACCAATTCCTGTTGGACGCAGACGTGTCGAACGTGAAATGTCTTACTTTTGCCAATGCGGACGTGGCTGAGCTTGTTGCCCGTCCCGATTCGAAGATTACCCGTAAGCAGGTAAAAGACCTGAATCTTCCGAAGGATTTGACATTGGGAGGGTTGATCCGTGACGGTGAGCCGATGATGATCAAAGGTGATACGCATATCCAGGCTTATGACCACGTTGTGGTGTTCTGCTTGGATACAGCTATGCGTAAATTGGAGGACTACTTTAATTGATTGACAATTGATGGTTAACAATTGACAATTGCATATTATGCTGAATGTTCGTTTTATAATTAAGATGTTAGGGTTGATGTTCATCCTCGAGACGTTGTTTATGCTGGCAGCGACGGCGGTCGCTTTCCTGTATGAAGGGGATGATTTCTATCCGTTTCTCCAGTCGAGCGGCATCATGTTCGGAACGGGAGTCCTTTTTACGTTGATCGGGCTACGCGCCAACGAGCATACAGCCGGGCGACGGGAAGGAATGCTGACCGTCACTTTGACTTGGGCGCTTTTCTCCCTCTTGGGAATGTTGCCATTCTATTTAGGCGGGTATATCGATAATGTGACGGATGCCTATTTCGAAACGATGTCTGGTTTCACGACGACAGGCTCTACCATATTGGCCGATATCGAAGCGCTTCCGCATGGGATATTGTTTTGGCGAAGCCTCACGCAATGGCAGGGCGGTATCGGAATGATCGTGTTTACCGTTGCTTTGATGCCTATTATCGGAGGGGGAGCCACCCAGATGTTCGATGCCGAGACTCCGGGGATCACGCACGAGCGTTTCCGCCCGCGTGTAACCCAGGTCGCCAAACGTCTGTGGGGTGTTTACCTGTTCCTGACCATTGTCCTTATCGGTCTTCTATGGGCAGGCCCGATGGACCTGTATGATGCTGTCAATCATGCGCTCACCTGTATTTCCACCGGTGGCTATTCCACCAAGAATGCCAGTATTGCTTACTGGAACTCTGACTATGTCGAATATATAATTACGATCTTTATGTTTGTCGGGGCAACCAATATCACCCTGGTCTATTTCTTTTTCAACGGTAAACTCAAGAAAGTGTTTACGGATGAAGAGACACGCTGGTTTTTCTGGTTCGTGCTGATTATCACTGCAATGTCGGTGGCTTGGATCATGTATAAGGGGATTGTGGACGATTTTGGTACCGCATTCAGGCTGGCAGTGTTTCAGGTTGTCTCACTTGTGTCTACATGTGGGTTTGTGACAGTCGATTATATCTCGTGGGGACCGTTCTTCTGGCTGTTGGCTCTGGTTCTGATGGTAGTCTGCGGTTGCGCGGGTTCTACCTGCGGAGGTTTGAAGATGGGACGTTTTGTGATCCTGACCAAGAATCTCTTTAACGAATTTAAGAAGCAGACGCACCCGCATGCCATTATACCGGTACGGATGAACGGGCATGCCGTTTCGGGCGATATCGTCCACCGGGTGCTGGCGTTTGCTTTCGCTTATATTGCTTTGATCTTTGTCAGTTGCATGGTGCTGATGATCGACGGGATGGGATTCGAGGAGACGATCGGCGCCGCGATCTCTTCGATCAGCAACATCGGACCGGGGCTTGGCAGCTTGGGGCCGGCCGGGAATTATGCCGATGTCCCGACTGTGTCGAAATGGTTCCTGTCTTTTCTGATGATGGTCGGGCGTTTGGAGATATTTACGGTATTGACGATTTTGTTGCCGGGATTCTGGAAACAATAATACCAAAAAAGAGGGTCCGGATATACGCTTTTGCCTAATTTTGCGTTATAATAGGTACGAATCATAAAGACGTAAAAATACATGATAGAATATATCAAGGGAGAGATTGTGGAACTGACGCCGGCCCGGATGATCCTGGAATGCGCCGGGATCGGCTATGAACTGAATATCTCCCTGAATACATATACTTTTTACAACGGAAAACCGACCGGGAAGGTTTACGTATACGAAGTGATACGTGAAGATGCCCATCTGCTTTTTGGTTTTGCAGGGAAAGAGGAGAGAGAGCTGTTTTTGATGTTGACTTCCGTGTCGGGGGTCGGTCCCAATACAGCCCGGATGATCCTTTCCTCCCTGTCGCCTGCCGAATTGGTCCGGGTGATTGCCGATAAAAACGAAACGGCTTTGACGGCAGTCAAAGGTATCGGATTGAAAACAGCCCAACGCATACTGGTAGACCTCAAGAATAAGGTAAAACCGATAGACGGTATGATTGCGGCAGGTGGTTCTTCTTCTGTCGTTGCCAGCAGTGCTGTCGCGGAAGAAGCTGTGGCGGCATTGGTTATGTTGGGATTCCAGAAAGCCGCTTCGCAAAAGGCGGTTAACACGATCTTGAAAGGTTCGCCTGCACTGGCTGTCGAGCAGGTCATTAAAACAGCCCTAAGAATGCTCTGAGCAATGGATAATTGACAATGGGCAATTGACAATTAACATGAGAAGGATACTGAAATTTATACTCTGGATAACAATTCTACTGTTTGGCGCAGGCCTGTATTCGATGAATACGGATTTCCTGGCTTATGCGATGTCGTTGCCGGATGTCAAACTGCCGGTCGTACCGGACGATACGATACCGAAGGTACGTACCCGCTTCCCGGTAGCCAAGACGGTTCCCGAAGAATATCAAGATCTTACCAAGCAGTCGCCCGCAGACTTGAAGACACCGGAAAACGTGAAGTCGGTGGTTGAATACGACATCAGGACCGGAACGTATGTGGTCCGCACCAAATTGGGCGATGTCGATCTGACTACTCCGATTTCGTTGACTCCCGAAGAATACCAGGACTATAGTTTCCAGAAATCCATCCAATCCTACTATCGCCAGAAAAACGAAGAAGAGTTTCAAAAGGCTGCCAATAAGCAGTTCAACTTAGCAGATATGCAGTTCGATATCGGTGCGGCGGAGCGTATCTTCGGACCGGGCGGCGTACGGGTGAAAACGCAAGGATCGGCCGAAGTGGTGTTAGGCATGAAGCAGAACAAGACCAAGAACCCGTCTTTGCCGGAACGCGCTCGTAACCGTACGTTCTTTAATTTCGACGAGAGTGTCCAATTGAATGTGCAAGCGTCGGTCGGCAGTAAAGTGAATTTCGACATGAACTATAATACCGAAACCTCTTTCGACTTCGACTCCAAGAAATTGAAATTAGCTTATACCGGTGAAGAAGACGAAATCATCAAGTCGTTGGAAGCCGGCAATGTGAGCATGACGACCAGCAACTCCCTGATCAACGGAGGAGCGGCCCTGTTCGGAATGAAAGCGGATCTTCAGTTCGGCAAATTGAGAGTCAATGCATTGTTTGCGCAACAGGAATCGGAATCGAAAACGGTCAGCTCAAAAGGAGGCGTGCAGACAAAGCCATTCGAACTGACGATCGACCAGTATGAGGAAAACCGCCATTTCTTTCTGTCTCACTATTTCCGTGACCGCTATGACGAAGCGGTAAAAAACCTGAACACGATTTCTTCTCCCGTCACGATCAGCAAGGTGGAAGTCTGGGTGACAAACAAACGGGCCACTTACGATCAAGCGCGTAACGTGGTCGCTTTTGCCGATCTGGGAGAGCATGCCAATATCTCGAACACGGCGGTCGTTTCTCCTTCGGGGGTACTCCCGATTCCTTATAATAATACAAACACATTGTATAATACCCTCAACCAGCAGTTTGCCGGTGCACGTGATATCAGTACTGTGAACCAGACGTTGGGAGGGACCTTCGTCAACGGTACGGAGTATGAAGAAGTGGAAAGCGCCCGCTTGTTGGATGCGTCCGAATATACGGTTAATACGAAATTGGGATATATTTCGCTGAAGACACAGTTGCAGGCGGATGAGGTGTTGGCCGTCGCTTATAATTATACTTATTCGGACGGGAGGACTTACCAGGTGGGCGAGTTCTCGACCGACAACCCTTCTTCGGCAGCCTCCTGCCTGTATGTGAAGCTGCTGAAAGGAATCACCATGTCGCCTGATATGCCTTTCTGGGACCTGATGATGAAAAACATCTATTCGTTAGGAGCCTATTCCGTCCAGAAAGAAAAGTTCAGGTTGAACATCATGTACCAGAGCGATACGACCGGCACATACGTCAACTATCTGCCGGAAGGAGCGATCGCCAATCAAATTCTGTTGCGGGTACTGAATCTGGACAACTACGATTCCAACAACCAACCGCATCCGGATGGCATATATGACTTTATCGAAGGTGTGACTATACTGGCCGATAATGGAAAGATTATTTTTCCGAGTGTGGAACCGTTCGGTTCTTATCTGCGCAAGAAGATAAACAATGATGCGATAGCCGACAAATATGTGTTTCAGGAACTCTACGACTCGACGCTGACCGTCGCCCGGCAGATAGCGGAAAAGAACAAGTTCAAGCTGGAAGGGGAATACAAAGCCTCTTCGGGTGCCGAGATACAGTTGGGCGCATCCAACGTGGCGCGCGGTTCTGTCAAGGTGACGGCCGGCGGAGCGATATTGACCGAGAATGTGGATTATACCGTCGACTATACCTCCGGCGTGGTGACAATCCTGAACGAAAGCATTATTTCAGCAGGAACGCCGGTCAGTGTCTCGCTGGAAAACCAGACAGCCTATAGTATGCAGCGCAAGACCATGATGGGATTGGACTTGAACTATCAGTTCAATCCGAACCTGATGGTAGGCGCCACCATCATGCACATGTCCGAAATGCCCTTGACAACCAAAACGACAATGGGAGACGAAGCGATCAAGAATACGCTTTGGGGTGTCAACATGGCTTATAAAGGCGAAAGCCAATGGCTTACCAATGTGTTCGACAAGCTGCCGTTGCTAAACCTCAGCAAACCGAGCCAAATCTCTTTTAACGCGGAATTTGCGCATTTGATCGCCGGGCATTACGAGAACAAGAACACGGGGGGATATTCGTATCTGGATGACTTCGAGTCGACGCAGAGCAATTTCGACCTTTCCGACCCTTATCCCTGGCAGTTGTCCAGTGTGCCTTATGACGACGGTACGCCTCAGTTGTTCCCTGAAGCCGGGCTGACCAATAATATCGATTACGGAAAAAGCCGCGCTTTGCTTGCCTGGTACACGATCGACGGATTGTTCACGCGTAAGAATTCCTCTTTACGTCCGAAGCATCTCAAACCCGAAGAGTATTTGGACAATCATTATGTCCGTGCCATCGAGTCGAGAGAGTTGTTCCCGCAACGGCAGCAAAGCATGAGCGAGAGCAATACGTTGACGATTCTGAACATGGCTTACTATCCGCAGGAGCGCGGCCCGTATAATTTGGATGCCGACAACATTAACCCGGACGGGACATTGCAGAACCCGGAAAAACGTTTTGGCGGCATGATGCGCAAGATAGACCAGAGCGACTTCGAGACGGCGAATGTCGAATACATCGAATTCTGGATGCTCGACCCGTTTATCTACGACCGCCAGACCGCAGGGGGCGACCTGTATTTTAACTTGGGTGAGATATCGGAAGACATATTGAAGGATGAAAAGAAGTTCTTCGAGAACGGATTGCCGATCGATGGCGATACGTCGAAAGTCGATTATACGGTTTGGGGTAAGGTCCCCAAGCAACAGAGTACGGTCTATGCATTCGATAATACGGCAGGAGCACGTCTGTTGCAGGATGTCGGCTTGAACGGCTTATCTTCGGACGAGGAAAAGGAATATCCGGCTTATCGCGATTATCTGGACAAGTTGCGCCAGAAATTGAATGCGGCAACCCTTACCGAGATGGAGAACGACCCGTTGCAATTGTCGCCTTTCTTTGATCCGGCAGGAGACAAGTTCCACTATTTCCGTGGTACGGACTATGATTCTCAGGATGTGGATATCTTGACTCGTTACAAACGCTATAACGGAACGGAAGGAAACTCGAAAGATATCGACAATTCGAGTGAACGCTACAGTACCTCTTCCAAGACTGTGCCTGATGTGGAGGATATCAATCAGGACAATACGCTGAATAAGAACGAAAAATATTTCGAATACAAGGTGAGGATCACTCCGCAGGATACGGTTGTCGGCGAAAACTTCATTGCGGATAAACGCACATCGTTGGTAAGACTGTCAAACGGAACGACAGAATCCGTTACCTGGTATCAGTTTAAGATACCGGTAAAACAATACCAACGCCGCGTGGGGGCGATCAATGATTTCAAGACGATTCGTTTCATGCGTATGTATATGACGGGATTCAAGGAATCGGTCGTTTTGCGTTTCGGTACTTTGCAACTGGTACGCGGTGAATGGCGATCCTATGAACAGGATTTGTCCGATCCGAAGATGCCGCCAGCTGTAAAGGGCAAATTGGAAGTCTCGACTGTCAATATTGAGGAAAACAGTGACAGAGATCCGGTCAACTATACATTGCCTCCGGGCGTCAGCCGCGTTCTGGATCCGAGCCAGCCGCAGATACGTCAGGAGAACGAACAGGCGCTTTCTTTGAAGGTGACGGATCTCGCCGCTCAAGATGCACGTGCCGTATACAAGAATACGAACTACGATTTGCGCCAGTACAAGCGCTTGCAACTGTTTACGCATGCTGAAGCACCGAAACTGGACGTAAACGATCTTGCCGATGGCGATCTCGCAGTCTTCATCCGTTTGGGATCGGACTATAAGAATAACTATTACGAATATGAAGTCCCGTTGAAGCTGACTCCGCATGGGGAGTATAACTATAACAATACGGAACATCAGAAAATTGTCTGGCCGGCAGAAAACATGTTGAACTTCCGCCTGCAGGTCTTGACTGATTTGAAACTGGAGCGTAACCGGCAGAAGCGTTCGGGAGAGAACGGGGTGTCTTTCCAGACTATCTATTTAGGCAGAGACCCGGATAATGAGAGCAACACGATTCGCGTCAAGGGTAATCCGAGCCTTTCCGAAGTGAAGACGATCATGATCGGTGTGCGTAATGTCCGGAATAAGCTGAAGAGCGGGGAGGTCTGGGTGAACGAATTACGCCTGACCGACTTCAATGAAGAAGGCGGATGGGCTGCCAATGCAAATTTGAATGTCGCGCTTTCCGACTTGGGTACGGTGAACGTAGGCGGACGTATCGAGACGGCGGGCTTCGGCGCTCTCGACCAGTCGTTGAACGAACGTCGGATGGAAGACTTCAAGCAGTATAATGTGGCGACTTCTATTGAATTGGGTAAGCTGTTCCCGGAAAAGACACAGGTCAGCATCCCGTTCTATTATGCCTATTCGAAGGAGACATACGATCCGAAATATAACCCGTTGGATCAGGATGTCAAACTGAAGGATGCAATCGATAATGCGGAAACGAAAGCAGAGAAAGATTCGATCCGCAGCTATTCGCAGGACAGGACGGTCATCAAGAGCGTTTCATTCAACAACGTGCGTGTGAATATCAAAAGCAAGACCCCGATGCCTTACGATCCGGCAAACTTTACGCTTGGATATTCATACAGTATTAATGATAAGAAAAATCCGGAGACGGAATATGAGACGACAAAAGATTACCGGGCTAATTTCGCCTATAGTTATGTGCCTTATGTCAAACCGATTAAGCCGTTCGATAAATTGTTGAAGAAAAACAACGGCTATACACGCTATGCCAAACAGTTGGCGCTTAACGTGGCTCCGTCCATCAACTTCCAGACGGCCATGATGCGTAATTATTACGAAATAAAAATGCGCGACCTGACGGGGGTGGCGACCGGTGTTACCAACGATATCCCGGTGACATTCAGCCAGAACTTCTATTGGGACCGTGCTTTCAGTTTGAACTGGGCCTTTACGAATAACCTGAACATAACGTTCAGTTCCGGTACGAATGCCCGTATCGAAGAGCCGTATGTCCAAGTGAACAAGGAGCTGAACCCGGACGGTTACCAGTTATGGAAAGACTCCGTAAAGAAGAGCATTGCAGACCTGGGAACTCCGATGAAGTACGACCAGCAGTTTATGGCAACATGGCAGTTGCCGTTGCAGTTGATCCCGGTTTTGGATTGGGCCAATGCCTCCTTGAGCTATAATGCCACCTATAATTGGGACCGTGGTGCAACCGTAAGCGAAGATATCGAGATGGGTAACACGATCAAGAACCAGCGTCAGTTCGATTTGCAGGCGAACCTGAACTTGTTATCCCTCTATAACAAAAACAAATATCTGAAGAAGATCAACCAGAAGTTCAACAATACCCGGGCTACGGCTAAAAAGCCGGAGAAGAAGAAAAAGCCTAAGCTTGAGAAAGAGATTGTCCTGAGTCCGGACAGCGCTACGGTGGTCGAACATGGCATGTTTACGAAGAAAGTGCAGATCACGGCCAGAAGAATGGACGGGAATGTCTACAGAGTCAAGTTCAAGCCGATCAACTTGGCGCAAGTCAAGATATTGAACCAGGACACGGTACGCCTGAAGTTGACGATCATACCGGGGCCGGCTCCTTCCGAGGATTTTCTTTATAAGGCGGCCGAACACAGCGCCCGCTTCCTGATGATGGTGCGCCGTTTCAATATCCAGTTCACGAATTCTGCCGGTATGATGTTGCCCGGTTTCCGTCAGGAGATCGGAGATATCTTTGGCCAGGGACGTACTTCAGTCGGCCTTTCTCCCGGTATAGGCTTTGCCTTCGGCGACGTGCGCCGCAGCTATATAGACGAGGCGTATGAAAAGGGTTGGCTGATAACGGATACCGAAAGAGACGTGAACGCTGCCGTCATGACCAGTACGAAGAATCTGAATATACGGGCGAACCTCGAACCGATCACGGGATTGAAGATTGACCTGACGGCTCTCCGCAATGATACGCGTAATACGGAAATACAATTTATGTATGAAGGTATGCCGGAGATTATGGGAGGTAACTTTACCATGACGACAATCGCACTGGGCAGTGCTTTCGGAGGTAGTGGCAATGCCATGAACAACTATTCTTCGAAAGCCTTTGACAAGCTGTTGGCGAATCGCGAGATCATTGCCCAGCGTATCGAAAGCAAGTATTCGGGCTTGAGATATCCGGATGTGGGCTTTATCCATGATCAAAAATTAGGAGGAATGCCTTATAATCCGGGAACCGACAATGTGAACGGTGTCAACCAGAATTCTGCCGATGTCCTGATTCCGGCCTTCCTCGCCGCTTATACCGGTAAAGACCCGAAGAAGGTGGGCCTGACGGCTTTCCCTTCGTTGAAGAGCATGTTGCCTAACTGGCGCGTAACTTACGACGGCTTGATCAAGATCCCAGCCGTCAAGAAATATTTCAAGAGCGTGACGTTGAGCCACCAGTACCGTTGTTCCTATTCGGTAGGCGCTTTCACCTCCTTCCTGAATTGGGTGGATGCCGGACAGGACGGATTGGGATATATCCAGTCGATACTGAATGATAACCCGACGCCTTCGTCTCCTTATTCGATCTCGTCCGTCAGTCTTACCGAGGCGTTTAGTCCTTTGTTAGGCGCAGACGCGACCCTGTTGAATAACGTGACAGTCCGGGCGGACTATTCGACTACCCGCAATTTGAGCCTGAATACGACCTCCTACCAGTTGGTCGAAGCGCTTTCCAAGAAAGTCACGATCGGGTTGGGGTACAAATATGCCGAGTTCAACAAAGTTTTGAAGATGAAGAAGACGCGTGATTTCAGCAATGACCTCACCGTTCGTCTGGATTTCTCGTACAACAAGATGCAGTCGCTGATCCGTAAAATCGATACACAGTTGACACAGGCTACCAGCGGTAACATCGCAAAGACAATCTCGTTCTCGGCTGACTACGGTTTGAGCCGTGCGTTGACGGTCCGTGCTTTCTATGATATCCAGATCAACGAACCGCTGATATCGAGTGCCTCTTACCCGACTTCAAACTCAAACTACGGTATCAGTCTGAGATTCTCTCTTGCACAGTAGTTATGTGATATTATATGAGGGAATAAGTGCTTATTTTATAAAACTTTTATTGAAAAACGTCCGGTCAGGCAATATGATCGAATAAGTTTGCTTTCCATTCTTGTTGTGTAGTTGTATCTCATTGAATTTCTGATAAATAGAGTGTGGATTGTAGCGTTTGCTTAAAAACAGACAACAACTCTCTTGTTGTCTGTTTGGGAATGAAACAAAGAAATCTGAAAAAAGGCTGTGGATGCATTGTGCTTTTATGTGTCATTTTTAGATTATAGATGAAAAACAGAAAGAAAATAAAGAAGAAAAAGCCGATTCGTATGTGCAAGACAAGACTTTTATAATAGAGAAGATATGACTTAGTCTCAGCAGAACTACGTCAATTCAAGTTTTATCAATTACTGTTTTTGCCGAGATTATATATGTAAAATATTTAATAATATCACTTTAGCTTTAACCAATAAAAGGAAAGTTCTCAAGGAAACTTTATTTATCTGTAATATGTATTACATGACACGAGCATCTCTTTGCTTGGCTATATATCTGAAAACGGGCGCAATTTAAACAAAAATATCGAAAACACAATTTATATTCATAAAAATAAGAGGCGATACATTAAAATTCTTTTCAGAACGGACATCTGTATGTACATAAATTTGCAATAAAAGGATAAATGGGTTGACGTAGTTCTGCTGAGACTACGATAAAAATATATTCACAAATAAAAAAAGGTGTCTATGATGAAAAAGTTAACATTAGTAATGCTATTCCTTTTAGTCGGGATCGGCATGGTGATTGCCCAGACGAGGAAAGTGACGGGCATTGTTATTTCTGCAGAAGACAATGAACCGATTATTGGTGCTTCTGTAATGGCGAAAGGTACGACCATCGGTACGGTAACGGATGTAAACGGGACTTTCTCTCTGGAGATTCCCAATGCAACCAAAGTATTGACATTCTCTTTTGTCGGAATGGTGGGGAAGGATGTCCCGGTTCAAAACATGATGCGCGTAGTTTTAAACACTGCTTTGACGGAGTTGGATGAGGTGATGATTGTCGCTTACGGGACTGCAAAAAAATCATCCTTCACGGGTTCGGCCGCCAATATCAAGTCGGAAAAACTGGAAAACCTTCAAGCAGCCTCGTTGACAAAGGCTTTGGAAGGAGCGGCTCCTGGTATTCAGGTAACAGGAAGCACCGGTATGCCGGGGGATAATGCGAAAATCCATATCCGTGGCGTTGGTTCGGTTAATGCCTCGAACGATCCGTTGTATGTTGTCGACGGTGCTCCTTTTGATGGTGACATCAGTACGATCAATACGGAAGACATCTCGAGCATTACCGTTTTGAAAGATGCAACATCTGCTGCCCTGTACGGGGCTCGTGGTGCAAACGGTGTGATTATGGTCACGACAAAAAAAGGAACGTCCGGAAAGGTACAACTGAATGCAAAAGTCAATCTGGGTGTCGTTTCACGTGCCATCCCGGAATATGACCGTGTGAGTACCGGCGAATATTATGAACTGATGTGGGAAGGCTGGCGCAATGCGTTGGTAAACAACAATGGTTATACTCATGAACAGGCGGCTGCAGTAGCCAGTGGAGGAGATAAGAATGGCATCGTTGGCAAACTGGGTGGGTATAACAGCTATAACGTTGCCAATGACCAACTGATCGGTGCGGATGGCAAACTGAACCCGAATGCGCGTTTGTTGTATAACGACGATTGGAATAAAGAACTGGCACGTACTGCTTTGCGCCAAGAATATAATGTCTCGGTAAATGGAGGAACTCAGAATTCGACGTTCTTCGCTTCTGCCTCCTATACGAACGAAGAAGGAATGGTGAGATGGTCCGATTTCGAACGTTTCACAGGACGTGTCGGTCTGACGAGCCAGATTAATTCATGGTTGAAAGTGGATGCCGGCTTGTCTGGTGCGACTTCCAACCAAAACGGCTTTCTGGCAGAAGGCACTTATACGACCAACCCGTTCTATTACGGACGCATGATGGCCCCGATCTATCCTGTTTATCAATATGACGGTAACGGCCAAGTCGTAAAAGATGGCAACGGCGATCCGATGTACGATATGGGAGGCGGTTCTTCACCTTATGCCTGGGCCGGTCATACACGCCAATATGCGCCTAATTCAAACTTGATGGTGACATTGCCTCTTGACGATCGTTCAACGGAACGTAATATGATTTCGGCACGTGTTTCGGCTGAAATCAAGTTCTTGAAGGATTTTACATTGAAAATCTCCGGTAATACGGATATCAGCAATGACTATAAGACAACCTATCAGAACAATATGTATGGTGATGCGGAAGGCGTCTCCGGTCGTTCTACCAAGAACTATATCAAAAAGAATTCATATACGTTCAACCAGATTTTAACATGGAACAAATCCTTCGGAAATCATAACCTGGCATTATTGGGCGGACATGAAAACTATATGTACACCTATCGTTATTTGGAAGCTACCCGTACGGGTTTTACCATCCCGACGACAGAGATCGTGGCCGGTTCCGTTGCAGAAGGTTCGACTTCCTATACGAACGAATACAGTCTGGAAGGTTACCTGTTCCAGGCCAATTACGATTATGCCAATAAGTATTATTTGTCCGGTTCGTTCCGTTATGATGGAACATCCCGTTTCCACAAGGATGCCCGTTGGGGTACATTCTGGTCGTTGGGAGCTTCGTGGCGTTTGAGTGAAGAGGATTTCATCAAGGAGTATACATGGATTGACAATTTGAAACTGAAAGCGTCTTACGGACAGCAAGGAAACGATAATATTCTGGATGAATGGGGAGACCCGATTTATTTCGGATGGCAGAGTTTGTATTCATTCGACGACAAAAACAACGGGAACCTGAACGGAGCTGTCCATAGTCAGCTCTTGAACAAAAAACTGGAATGGGAAAAGAACTCTAATCTGAATGTAGGCGTCGAGCTGGCTCTGTTCGATTTCCTTCGCGGCGAGATAGACGTGTTCAACCGCGTGTCCAGCAATCTGTTGTTCAAAGCCCCTAAACCGCAGTCTGTCGGTATCGAATATATGTGGCAGAATATCGGGACGATGCGCAACACGGGATTGGAAGTCATGTTGGGATTCGATATTTTCAAAAAATCCGATTTCCGTTGGAGCCTGGATCTGAATGCAACGTTCTTTAGAAACAAGATCACAAAGATGCCGAAAGACTCGGACGGCAATCCACAAGAAATCATTAACGGAACCAAGAAACTTTCCGAAGGCCATTCAATCTATGAATTTTGGTTACGGGAATATGCCGGTGTCGATCCTGAAGATGGTAGCGCTCTGTATTATAAAGATATCGAAGAGGGCAATGGTAATGTGACCGGCCGCGAAACGACAAAAGACCAGAATGCAGCCGGCTATTATTATATGGGCGATGCTATTCCCGATTTGTATGGCGGTTTCACGAACAGCTTCAGTTATAAAGGTTTCGATTTGTCCGTTTTCTTCAGTTATCAGATCGGAGGCAAGATGTATGACTCTAATTACGCAAGTTTGATGCATCCGGGATCTTTTGGTACGCATTGGTCTGCGGATATCAAGAACCGCTGGCAGAAACCGGGCGATATCACGGATGTGCCTCGTTTGCAGAATAGCTATCCGGCTGCCAATGCCGCTTCTTCACGTTGGTTGGTCAATGCCAGCTATCTGGCACTGAAGAACGTGACGCTTTCTTATACTTTGCCGAAACCTATCCAGAATAAATTGGATATGAAGGGGTGTAAAGTCTTCTTGACCGGTGATAACCTGTTCTTGTTGTGTAAGCGGAAAGGTATGGACCCGCAGCAGAGTTTTAACGGTACGTCGGATTATACGTATGTACCGAATCGTGTAGTGAGCTTAGGTATTAACGTAACATTCTAAAAACATGAATCAAACAATGAAAAAAATAATAGCTTCCATCATATTGGCTACATCCCTGCTGATCGCTACGGGATGTGGTGAAGGGTATCTGGAGAGAGTTCCGACTAACAGCGTCACGGACGAAAGTTTGTTCTCTACTGTCAATGGTGCGGAAACGGCACTTAACGGAATTCATCGTTCCACATATGCGTATTATGATAATCATGGACGATTCGGACAAAAGTCCATAGATATTATTATCGATTTTATGGGAGACGATTACCTGCAGTTGGAACGTGGATACGGTTGGTTCGTAGGTTGGTATCAGTATTTGGATAACCGGAATATCAATTCCGAAAATTTGGAATTTGCGTGGTCGTATTATTATGATATTATAGACAATGTGAATCTGCTCCTGGAAAATATCGATAATGCTTCCGATGCTGCATTGAACGAAAGTTTAGTTAAAAATATCAAGGGACAGGCATATGCTTATCGGGCCTATTCTTATTGGCAGTTAGTACAAATGTTTGCTTATTGGTATGATTATAATGGAAGCAATACCCAATTGGGAGTTCCCTTGGTTTTGGACAATAGTGGCGAAGCCAAGCCTCGTTCTACAGTCGAAGCGGTATATGAACAGATTTTCAAAGATATTGATCAATCGATGACATTACTGGCCGAATCGGATGAATCCCGTCCTAATAAATCGCATCTTGATTTAAGTGTCGCTCAAGGTCTTAAAGCTCGTTTTGCCTTGACAACCGGCGATTGGGCAACAGCTGTCGATATGGCGCATCAAGCTCGACAAGGTTATCCCCTGACCAGTAATTACAAAAACGGCTGGAATAGCTCGAACGATAGCGAATGGATGTGGGGAGCCGTTTTAATCGACGAACAACAAACCAGTTATGCTTCTTTCTTTTCGCAAGTGGATCCGAATTTCGGAGGATATGCATCATTGGGCAGCTTCAAGTTGGGTAGTACTGAAATTATCAACTATATGGCCGACAGCGACCAACGTAAACAAGTATTCGATGAAGACCGCATAGGTTATAAGTTCACTGGTTTCGGAGAATGGACGAATGATTACATCTACATGAAATCCGGAGAAATGTATCTGATCGAAGCTGAAGCTTTAGCTCGCCAGAATAAGGATGCGGAAGCGCAAGAGGTCATTTTCGAACTGACTAAAAATCGCGATCCGGAAGCTCAAAAGCCGACTGTGACGGGTGAAGCCCTGATCCAGCATATTTTGATGGAACGTCGTTGCGATCTCTGGGGAGACGGATTCCGGTTATTTGACATCAAGCGTTTGAATATTGCTATGGATAGACGCAACAAAGGACATAATGAAACATTTTGGTCTAAAGCCGGCTATTTTGAAGCAGGATCAAAGGAGCTTCTGTTCTTGATCCCGAAACAGGAAATAGATTCTAATCCGTTGATGGAGCAGAATCCGTTGTAAATGTATTACAGAGAAACTTCAGCATTTTTTATCAAGCTGTAGTTCTAATAATATGGGAATATCCCAATACCTAATAAATAGACACACATTTATTAGAAAATCAGGGTCTGTAGTGATACAGGCCCTGATTGCTTTTATCTAATGCTTTATTGCCTGACGATAGTAGTATGGCAGTTGCCACTTCTCGCTCTATATGATACTTTTCATACCCGACTCATTTCTTATATGTTTATTGAGCCAGTTTTAATTTGGCTTGAATTGATATTCCCAGACTGGAATATTTTCTTTTTCGATTCTGGTTTACACAAATCATGATTGGGTGTTCTCCATTAGATAGTGTTTTTGATGTGTAACACAGTACATTAAGACTTGCATTCATCTCTGTTTTTGGTTTACACAGTGGTTTACACAAATGAGTAAAAACAGCGAATTTTAACGGTTAAAAGGATTTTTGTTTGTTGGAACAATTACAAATCAGATAAGACGGTTAGAATTATACAAATATCTTTTTCGTGTTTAATGATGAAAAGGTGCTTTATTTGTATTCTCTTATTTGGATGTTTGAGAATCGCTTTTTCTTTATGAGTAATTATAGTACTAACTAATTGATACATAAAGTAAAAAGCCCCGCTATTCCTGAGAATAACGAGGCCTTTTGGAAGCGAGCGGAAGACGGGACTCGAACCCGCGACCCTAACCTTGGCAAGGTTATGCTCTACCAACTGAGCTACTTCCGCAAAATGTGTGTTGCTCAAACATGTGTACTCGAAGCGGGACTTGAACCCGCACAGCCGCAATGGCCAAAGGATTTTAAGTCCTTCGTGTCTACCGATTCCACCATTCGAGCATCCCTTTCTCTTAAGAGATGAGCGGAAGACGGGACTCGAACCCGCGACCCTAACCTTGGCAAGGTTATGCTCTACCAACTGAGCTACTTCCGCGTTGTTACATTGTTTTCGTTTGCGTGTGCAAAGGTAGATGAAATTTTTGTTTCTGCAAATATTTGGATAAAAAAGTTACGTTTGATCCTGCGTTTTTTAATTTATCACGACCCATTCCTGCCCTCCGGACGAATTGGAAGAGACTGCATATCTTCTTAAAGGATATTTGGAGACTCCTTTTACCGGAGCTCCGGTACCACCATAAGCAGCTATATCAAATTCCGTTCCGCATTCGGGACAAGTTGCCGTACCGGCATTGTTGGGTTCGATGATAATGTCTCTTTTTGCTTCATGAGGGCAGCAAAGATCGAAAGCAAAGTATGTCGTGTTGCCATACGAATCGATTCCACAAACAATCAATACGCCCGAATAACCGGTCTTTTCTCCGGCAATACGGGCTTTGGTGATGGATTTGTGATTATAGATGCCTACTAAGTCTTTGTCTTGGAACCTCAAATCGATATTCAGATATACCGGTGCGTAAGGAATGTCCGATTCCTCAAATTTGGAACACGAACAGACCAACAATACGAGTAAGCAAAATAAAAATCGTTTCATCGTTTATTAGGATAATAGCTGTCGTTCAGCTTCGTTTACTCTATTAAACGCGAAACCATCCACTATATTTTGCATCAGGACGGAAATCTGGTCATTACATAAATTACCGATACTTCCTTCGTGCGTATGGTGAACTTCCTTGACCGGAGTGAATTTACCTGCTTCGATGTTCAATCCGACCTGCTTGTAAGCATCACGGAAAGGCACGCCTTCCAGAACGAGGCGGTTTACTTCCTCTACACTAAAGAGGAGGGCATATTTGTCGTCGTCCAGGATATGTTCGTTCACTTTCACCTCCCGCATCATATGCGTAACCATGCGAAGGCAGTCCTTCAACTCGTCGAAAGAGGGAAGGAAAACTTCCTTTATGATTTGCAGGTCGCGGAAATAGCCCGACGGGAGGTTGTTGCAGATCAACGTAATCTGCTGAGGTAATCCTTGCAATTTGTTGCATTTGGCACGTGTCAACTCGAATACGTCCGGATTCTTTTTATGCGGCATGATGCTGGAACCTGTCGTGAACTGATCCGGCAATTTGATGAAACCGAAGTTCTGGCTGTTGAACATGCAAGCGTCGAAAGCCAGTTTGGAAAGAGTGGCTGCAATACCCGCCATGGCAAAAGCGACGGTGCGTTCCATCTTGCCGCGTCCCATCTGGGCGTAAACGACGTTATAATCGAGCGAGTCGAAACCAAGCAAGTCTGTTGTCATCTGGCGTCTCAGCGGGAAAGAAGATCCATATCCGGCAGCAGAGCCCAACGGATTGCGGTTGCAAACCTTGTAAGCAGCCTGCATCATCTGCAAATCATCGGCCAGGCTTTCGGCATAGGCGCCGAACCAAAGTCCGAACGATGACGGCATGGCAATCTGTAAATGCGTATATCCGGGAAGCAACACGTCCTTATAGCGGTTGCTTTGCGAGATCAGCACTTCGAACAGGGCTGATACAAGTTCGACGATTTCCTGTATCTGTGCGCGGGTGAACAGTTTCAGGTCCAACAACACCTGGTCGTTGCGTGAACGTCCGCTGTGTATCTTTTTCCCTGTGTCGCCCAAGCGGCGTGTCAGCATCAGTTCCACCTGCGAGTGGACGTCTTCCACGCCTTCTTCAATTACAAACCGGCCGCTGTCGGCAACGGCATAGATATTTTTCAGTTCGGCAAGCAGGACCGTCAGTTCCTCTTTGGTAAGCAGTCCGATGCTTTCCAGCATGGTGATGTGAGCCATCGAACCGAGCACATCGTACTTGGCGAGATAGAGGTCCATCTCACGGTCTTTGCCTACCGTAAAGGTATCCACTTCCTGGTCTACCTGAACATTCTTTTCCCAAAGTTTCTGAGCCATCAAAAAATATAATTAATAAGGCAGAGATGCCAATATGGTCGATATTTTATCGATCGCATCCTGCAGCGGTTTTGATACCATTGGTTTGATAAACGGATTCAGTTCGGCACGGACGGTTATTTTCATCCGCGTGTCGTTTTCTTCTACCTGTTTCAACTGTATCCAGAGGAACAGGGGAACCGGAGAGTTCGTAGTCGTGAATTTGATCGTCTTGTTCGGTTCACGTTCCACGATCTGGAAGGTTATCTTACCTACCGGTGCGACAGAAAAACTGCAAGAGTCTTTGTCGAACTCGAAATCGTTAATCTTATCCTGAGGAATACGGTCCTGCACCTTTTCCAAGTTGGAGAGGTCGGACAGCACATTAAAAATACGATCCTCGTTGAAGGGGATCGTTTTTACTTCACTTACAAATTCAGTCATTTCTACTTACTTTGCTTCAGGATTCCAGTTTGCCGGATCTTTACGCCATTCCTGAAGAACGGCAACTTCGGATTCGTCAATGTAATCTGTGCGCAATGCTTCTTCCAGGACTGCGTCGTAGTTGCTCAGAGTCGTCAGCGTTACTTTTGCCTCTTTGAAAGCCTCAACTGCAACGGGGAAACCATATGTGAAGATGGCAACCATGCCGGCAACATCACAGCCGAAATTACGAACAGCCTGTACGGCTTTCAAACTGCTACCGCCTGTAGAAACCAAATCTTCTACGATCACTACTTTCGAACCCGGTTTTAGTTCGCCTTCAATCAAGTTTTCCAGTCCATGATCTTTAGGGGTTGAACGGATGTACACGAACGGCAGGCCCAACAGGTCGGCTACTAATGCGCCTTGGGCGATAGCTCCGGTTGCAACACCGGCAATAGCATCGGCATTTTCGTACTTTTCGCTGATAGTGCGAGCCAGTTCCAGTTTAATGAAACTTCTGATTTCCGGATAGGAAAGTGTCTTTCTGTTGTCGTTGTAGATTGGTGATTTCCAACCGGATGCCCATGTGAAAGGATTGGCTGGCTGTAATTTGACCGCCTTAATCTTTAATAATCTCTCTGCTACTAATCTTTCCAGTGTTTTCATACAACCTAATAAATATGTTTATATCAGTTCGCAAAGGTAGATAAAGGGAATGAGATAACCTTGTAGTTCTTGAAAAAAATGAGCCGGACATATTGTACAACATTTTTAGGGTGAGTCCGTGCCGATTCATGCTGGTTTATACTACGGTTATGCCTAAAATACTGATCCGGATACCGGGTATGTCTTTTATCGCTTCTGCACAGGCGCCAATGGTGGAACCGGTCGTAATGACATCGTCTAACAATAGAACATGTTTGTTTTTCAACGCATCGGCATTGCTGGGGTGAAAGATGCCCTCTACGTTTTTATGCCGTTCGGATCTCTGTTTGCGGGTTTGGCTTTCGGTCCTTTTGATGCGTGACAAGGACGAGGTGTCGATTGCGATTCCGGTGACGGATTGGATGCCTCGTGCGATCCATTCCGACTGGTTGTAACCTCTTTGCTTCATCCTCTTCGGATGGAGCGGAACCGGCAGGAGAAGATCGACGGTGTCGAACAATCCTGACTCCCGATAGGCTGTAACCGCCAAACGTCCCAGTTCATATCCGAGTTTCTTGTTCCCATGGTATTTTAATGAATGGACCAACTTTTGGCTGCTTCCCTTTTGCAGGAAATAGAACAATGCGGTGGCGGCAACAAAAGGCACTTTCCCTTGGAAAAGCCGGCTGACCCGATTATCCTTCATGTCCGTAAAATACGTATAGGGCAAATGATTCGAACAAAGCAGGCAAATGTGGTCTTCCCCTTTCACCAAAGGAGTTTGGCAAACCAGGCAGAGGCGGGGGTAGAACAAGTTCAGGAGATCATTCAAAATCATCCTCATAATCATTCCCGTTGAACAGTTGTTTCAAACAGCGGCTTGTCTCCCTTGTTTCGAAGCCACGTCCGGCAGCGAACCGAAGGAGCTTGGTGTAAACCTCCCGATCGTCTTTCCCGCGGGTCGTTTTCTTTTTGCTTTTCAGAATGGAAAGGAGGATGGAACGATATTCCTGTTCGTCGATGTCAGCCAATGCTTTCGAGCGGACATCGGATGGAATGCCTTTCCGTTGCATTTCGTAATTGATTTTGATACGTCCCCATTTGTTGAAACGCAATTTGTCGTTTACGAAATAGCGTGCAAAGCGGCTTTCATCGATGAAGCGTTCTTTCAGCAGGCGGGAGATGATCCGGTCGCTTTCTTCTCCGGTCAATCCCGCTGCTTTGATTTTCTTTTCTACGTCTTGGATGCAACGTTCGCTGGCAGAACAGTAGGCGGCTGCCTTGTGAAGCATCTCGGACTCATTGATCTGTTTCATTGCGTGCTTTTATGATCCGGTCCTTACCCGACAGGTCTTGGATTAATTCGATATCCTTATATCCTTCTTTTTCCAGCATCTCGACAACCATCTTGCCGCATGCTGCATTGATTTCGAAGTAAAGGAGACCGTCTTTTTTTAGTTTTTTCTTTCCGAAATGGGCGATATGCCAATAATAGAGCAACGGATTGTTGTCCGGGACGAAAAGTGCCAGATGCGGCTCATAGTCCAGCACGTTCTTCTCCATGTCTTTCTTTTCTTCCTCCTTGATGTAGGGCGGATTGCTGACAATAACGTCCAGGATGAACGGAATGTCCGCTTCGGCTTTCTCCGGATTCAGAATGTCCGTCTGGATAAAAGTGATCGTCGCGTTGTTGAGCTTGGCATTCCTGCGGGCGGTTGCGAGTGCTTCCGCTGAAATGTCCGCTGCAATCACACTTGCTTTTTTCAGATGTTTCCGCAGCGTGACGGCTATGCATCCGCTGCCTGTACCGATATCCAATATCTTGATTTTCTTATCAGCGTTGTCGATAATGACCCGTTCGACCAGTTCTTCGGTTTCAGGACGCGGAATCAGGACGGACGGGTTCACTTCGAACAAAAGGCTGTAGAAATCGGCCGTGCCTAAGATATATTGGATTGGCTCCATTTGTTTCAGGCGTTCGACGATTTCGTGAATCCTTTTTTTTTCGCTTTCGGACAATTCTTTGTCTTTACAAAATAAAAAATGATGCGGCAGGATATTGCAAACCCGCTCCATAATCAAACGAACCAAGCTGCTGACCTCGGAAGGCGGATATAGCTCCTTCAATGATTTCTTGATGTATGCGATGGTTCCAGTCATGCAAATATATTTTTTGCAAAAGTACGGATTTCTTTACTGATATACGGGGCAACCCTGCCGGAATTCCAGTTAAAACATGTTTTGTGATCGAAAGTCTTGCCCCGGCATTTCAAAAGATCAGTTTAATGACCCCTTCGATCTTGTCTCCTCTTTTAAGCGGCCTGTACCATTTTTCAGCATGAGGAATTAGGAAATTCTCTCTTCCCGGATTATTATAATCGGCTATCAATAAGCGGACAACCTCTTTTTCTATCCAAGGGCGAACTGATTGTGTGCCATCGGAAACGACGGTTACAGAATTGCCGTCCTTACTCTTCAGGTTAGCTCGATAAATATTCTCTTTAGTAGAACGGAACAGGTTTGAACCAGCTGCCGTCTGGTCATACGACCATGGTTTTGACGGCTGTTTGGAAGGACCGGCCAAACCGGATATCGGTAAAGATTTGTCAAACGCCTCAGCCTCTCCTTTTAGTGCGTCTATGTTGTCTTGGGGATATACGGTCCAATAACCTCTGCGCTCCCAATTTAAATGTATAAAAGAAGGGGATAACGTAAAGACCAATCCGGTTTGCCGGGGTGAGATATCCTGAAGCATCGTGAAGTTATAAGTAAAAATGACTTCTCCGTTTTTGTGGAAACAATATTCCAATATGCCTTCTGCTTCTTTATAGCTTCCCTTCACCTTTACGGAAACGACTTCTTCACCAGGAATGAAAGTGACCGACCGGGCCAGCCAATTCTCACAAACAGGATTATATGGTTCGAACTTCTGGTCTTTTCCCACCATCTGAATACCTTCACCTTCGCCGTTCAGAGGTAATACCATCAGTGAAGGCGATTGATGCAAAACGGTCTTCCCGTTACATTCGGCAGATAACAGTCCGTTGCGTTTATCGATAGTGAAATGTCTGCCTAAAGATTCAATCTCGATCTGATTCGTTTTTTCTTGCCAGGAAAGTTCTCCCGTCAAATGTTGTACCGGCTGTTCATATTCAGGCAGGATGCGAAAGCGATATTGGTCAATAACAAACCCACGCACGCCGGTTACTGTCAACTCCATGGTTTCCGTCTGTCGTAAAGATTCCGGAAGTTTGATTTCCAGTTCGCCTTCCGAACGGGGAGCAATGTCTGCTGTTACTCTGCCTGTTTTACCTCCAGCTTTCCATTCGATCGTACATTCCGACAGATTGCTGAAATTATGGCGGTTCTCTACATGGAAATGTACGGAACCGTTCTCTGTCATATTCCCTTTCAGTTTCATTTTTACCGGACTGTATGCTTTTTTTATACTCCAGTATTCCGGTTTTTCACGACGCCAACCGTCTACCGGTCCCCACGTCCCGTAACCGACAGCTCGTTCGCCCGGTAAAAAGAAAGTATCATCGATACCTGCCCAGATTGCGCCACCTAACACCCCCTGGCTATGATACATATCATTCCACATTCTATCCAACAAAGGTCCCCACATGCTACGAAGCCCCGGGTCGGCAGCCAGTTCCAGGCGGTTATAAGCGTTCAGGTGACAAAATTCGTCAAAAGTGACCGGGCGTTTACTGTTACGGTATTTGTCCGGTCCGGTCGGTCCGGGGTAATGATGATTGGTTACTTCCAGTTCGCCGTTATCTGCATCCGGTCCCCACTGGCTGAAGATACGTGGACGTGTCGGGTCTATTTCTTTCACAGTCTCGGATGCTTTTTTGAAATATTCGGCAAACTTCATCGATTCGTTCCCCATCGACCACATAATAACGGAAGGATGGCTGCGATTCAGGTTCACCATCTCGACATGTTGGTTGACTAATACGGCATCGTGCATCTCTTCCGGTACATTCGTGTTGTGAGCCCAACAGAAAGGGGCTTCCACTTCTACAAGCATTCCCAACTCATCGCAAGCCTCCAGCAAGGCTTCGTCGGGTGGATAATGAGAGGTGCGGAAATAGTTGACATTTCCACGGCGGAACAGTTCCACGTCTTTCCGCCACATATCGTTATTCACGGAACGCCCCTGCAACGGCATGACTTCATGATGGCATACTCCGCGAAGTTTTACCGGCATATTATTAATGAACATCTGGTTCCCGCGAACCTCCACTTGGCGAAAACCGATACGGCGCATGGTTTCATGTAATACCTTTTCCCCTTCCTTTAACTGGCAGGTGAAAGTATATAGATAAGGATGCTCCGAATCCCATTTCTCCGGCATTACGATATCAAAGGATTTTTCTGCTTTTTTAGTCGCTCCTGCGGCTATGCTTTGAACCGGACAACTATTTTGCTTCAACTGTATTTCTTTACCATCCGCATCTTTCAAAGTGAAATGAAGGGATAAGCCGGAAGATGCTGCAGATGATTCATTTGTTATTTCAATATCAGCCTTCAATATGGCATTGACATAAGAAGCATCGAAAGAAGTACTGGCATGAAACATCGAGAGATTCACCTCGGGCAAGGCAAAAAGGAAAAGGTCTCTTGTCAGGCCGCCCAACGGATGAACGGCGTATTGTGAAGCGCTGGATGTCGAATCGGCAAGACTTTCCGAAATGACAGAGATTGCGATACGGTTTTCTTTGCCTACCTGTACCAAATCCGTCACATCCAATTCAAAAGCCGTAAAACCACCTAAATGGGAACCAGCCTCTTTCCCGTTAATATAAATCCGGCTGTCGCTGTATATGCCGTTACAACGCAATTTGATCTGTTGTCCACTCCAAGCTGAAGGAATAGCAAACGTGCGGAAATAACCGGCCGCTTTCCCCTTTTCGACTTCAAAGCCCTGCATCACCCATTCACCGGGAACCTCTATATTTTTCCAATTGCTGACACTTTCTTTTCTCCAGAATTCTTTTTCGGGAGAAGGGTTAAACCGCCAATTTCCGGCTAAAGATATTTTTTGCTTTTCTACCTTTGCCGGTAAAGGAGAAAGACGCGGAACGGTGAAATCCGCAGCACAAACAGACTGCAGGCATAAAACTGAAACCAGTAAGTGAAATAGTTTTCTTATATTCATATCCGGTATTTTGTGTTTAAATGGTTGATACGATTTATATTTGCAAATAAACGACATTTCTTTTTCCCCGGCCCCGACTATCGTATAAACATAAGGCTTTTATTCGGAACTAATTTGCAAGAAATACATCAAAATCGGAACTACAGGTATAATAACAAAACTGTGTCAAAATTCATTGTTTTACTGATATACGGAAGTTTTTGAAAATATCGAAACAAAAGCCTCCTGCGGATGAAACAAAAGTTTCTTCTTGGTGAAACAAAAGTTTCTCCCGGGGAAAATTTAGTTTCAGAACGGGGAAATGGGTGAAACTTTTGTTTCAGAAGTTTTTTTGTGGTGAAACTTTTTGGGTTTTCCTGCTTGTCTTTTACAATCTTTGTACCTTTGTATGCACTAAGAATTTGTATGCACTAAAAAGTAATAGAAGATGGTTGTTGAAGAGAAATATATGGCTCGCTGCATCGAGCTTGCGCGGGGAGGAGAAGGCTATACGGCTCCGAACCCGATGGTCGGTGCGGTGATTGTGCATAAAGGAAAGATCATAGGAGAAGGATTTCACCGCAAATGCGGCGAAGCGCATGCAGAAGTGAATGCGATTGCTTCGGTACGGGATGAAGCGCTCCTGCGGGATTCTACTATTTATGTGAGCCTCGAACCCTGTTCCCATTACGGAAAGACGCCGCCCTGTGCGGAATTGATTATAAAGAAAGGTATTCCGCGTGTCGTGGTCGGTACTTTGGACCCGTTTCCGGAGGTGTCGGGACGGGGAATACGCATGCTGCGCGAGGCAGGAATCGAAGTCGTGACAGGAGTGTTGGAAGAAGAGGCGCGTGCCTTGAATTCCGCTTTCATGACATTCCAGATACGGAAACGTCCTTATATCTACCTGAAATGGGCACAGAGCGCAGATGGGTTTATGGATGTCTGTCGGGCGGATGCTTCCGAACCCCCGGTGCTTCTGTCTTCCGCCGAGACTCTCCGAAGGGTTCACCGGCTTCGTTCCGAAGTGGCGGCCATTATGGTCGGGACGCGTACGGCGTTGTTGGACAATCCGTCGCTGACCGTGCGGCATTGGACCGGCCATTCTCCGGTCCGGGTGGTTCTCGACCGGACATTGAAGTTGCCGGTCGGTTCGCATTTGCTGGATGGCACGGTGCGTACGGTCGTATTTACAGCAGTTGAGGCCGAAAGCCGACCGAATGTCGAGTACGTACGAGTCGATTTCGGGCAGGAAGTCTTGCCGCAAGTCTTACAATATTTATATGTACAGAAATTGAATTCGTTGATGGTTGAAGGAGGCGCAGAACTGTTGGAAAGTTTCCTCGACGCAGGCTTGTGGGACGAGGTCTGGGTTGAAACGGCTCCGATCGCTTTGGGTGCGGGGGTAAAAGCACCTGTCGTATCGGGTGTGCTGGTTGGCTCGGAACAACGACGCGGACATCTGTTGGAAACTTGGAAACGAAAGGTTTAAAATGAACTTTATAATTCGTAACGACACTAAAATATTATAAATATTCCCCTATATGAGGTATAAAGCAAAAAATGTTTCTACTTTTGTGCCTTTATATGCAACAAACTTATTTTTTGATGAAAAATAGAATAGTACTGTTTATAGCCGGATGTTGTGCTCTGTTATTGTCGTCTTGTCTGGGTTCGGATGATACGCAATATGAGCTGAGTAGAGATTGTCAGATTCTATCTTTTTCTTTGTCGAGTGATTCTATCCCGGAACTTGAGGATGTCGTTTTTACGATAGACCAGTTAACCGGGCGTATCTTCAATATAGATTCCATGCCCTATGGGACGAAGTTGGATGAAAAGGTGATCTGTAAAGTTCAGCTGGCTTCGACGGTATATACCTGTCAGGTCATGCAGGAAGCGGTCGGTGATACGATTTATTGGAATCTGGAAGACTCGCTGGACTTTTCCAAACCGGTTAAATTCGTGAACACATTATGGGACGGTGAAACCACAAAAGCATACCTCGCACAAGTCAATATCCACCAGGTCGTACCCGATTCGATGGTTTGGAACATTTACAAAGAAGATATTACGGACGGTGCTGTCAAAGAAGAAAAAGTCGTTGTTTTCGGAGAAGGGAATGACGAGTCTTATTATATGTATACGCAGCCTGTAAACGCAAGCGAAGGCTACCAGTTGTACCGTTCGGCTGTTACGGACGGTCGGAACTGGACGAAGCTGGCTGTGTCGGGCCTTCCTGCCGGAGAAATCCGTTTGTCCCAGATTACCGCTTATGAAGATGCGTTTTATGCCGTTACGACGAAAGGCGTTCTCTATAGTTCGGCCGATGGCCAGAATTGGTCGGCTGTTGAAAACACTCCGGTGATAAAAGCCCTTTTAGGCGTTATCGATGTGGACGATGACTTTACGGCAGCCGGCAAGCAACCGTCAGCCCTTAGCGCGGTTATCGACAAGGATGGCACGCTCGTTTACGGATATATGAACGAAGCAAAAGAATGGAACGAAGGCACTCTCCTGAATGAAGGTTTCCCTTTGATCGGTTTCGGTAGCCTTTCCTATAATTCAATGTATCGTGCCCGCCTGCTGGTGGTAGCCGGAAGAGACAAGGATGACAGACTCACGAATACGGCTTGGTCGACGGAGAACGGAAAAGTCTGGGCGAAACTGACAGACGATGAAGCTGCACCTTTTGATAAGCAGGAAGGTGTCGCCGTAGCGGAATATGACGATAAAATGTTTCTGTTGAGTGGCATCGATGAAGCAGGCAAAGCCTCTTCAGACATTTACCTGTCGCGTGACGGCGGCGTAAACTGGAGCGTCTCGGACACGTTGGTCGTAATGCCACCGGAATTCAAGGCAAGAGGGTTCTCTTCTATCTATGTGGATAAGGATAATTATATGTATCTTTTCGGCGGAAAAGAGACCAATAGTTCGAATGTTTTGAACCAAATCTGGCGCGGTCGTATTAACCGTCTGGGTTTTTAAGCATAAAGAAAGTTCGTGGAGGGGCATATAATTTTATGAGCGATTCGGCGTTAGAAAAGAAAGTATAGATTATAACAGAAAACGATTATGACTTCAACTTTCTTTCAGCGCATACTCATATTAGTCCTTTTGACCGGCTGTATGACCGGTCTTCACGCACAAGAATATAAATACGAGATCGGAGGAATGGCGGGCGGAGCCTTTTATATGGGCGATGTCAACAAGAATGCATTTTTTAAGGGATTGAATCCCGCGTTCGGAGCTGTTTTCCGGTATAATGCCAATTTCAGGTGGGCTTTCAAAGGCAACTTGATGTGGGGGCAGGTTTCAGGCACGACGGAAGGACAGGAGAATGTTTTCCCGGATCAGGCACAAGGCTCTTTCGACAGGAGCCTGATCGAACTGGGCGGACAAATGGAGTTCAACTTCTTTCCGTATAGTGACAAATTTGCGTATTCAAACGCAAAACGTTTCACTCCCTATATTTTTATGGGATTGGGTGTGACGGTGGCGCCGGGTAGCGGGAAGACTTTTGCCGGTCCGAATATCCCGCTCGGTGTGGGTTTGAAATACAAGGTTAAGAATAGGATTAACCTGGGATGCGAGTTCTCGTTCCGCAAACTGTTTGGCGACGGTCTGGACGTGACGGACGATAGCAATGCGTTTCTGGATGATCCCTACCATATGAAAGGTAGTTTCTTGAAGAATAAAGATTGGTATTCTTTTTTGTTGTTCACGGTCACCTGGGATTTCGGTCCGCGATGCAGGACTTGCAACAACGCGAAGAATATAGATAATATACAGTAATTATAGATGAAAACACTATGTCGCTGATTGAACAAATAGATAAAAAACGATTGCCGCAGCACGTGGCGATTATAATGGACGGCAACGGACGCTGGGCCAAAGCGCGGGGAAAAGACCGAAGCTACGGGCATCAGGAGGGCGTTGTGTCTGTCCGTAAAGTCGTGGAAGCTGCTACAGCCGTGGGTTTGAAATATCTGACGATGTACACGTTTTCGACGGAAAACTGGAATCGTCCGGAAGCGGAGGTTCAGGCGTTGATGAGTCTGCTGGTTGCAGCCATCCATCGCGAAACACCCGACCTGATGAAAAATAATGTCCGTCTGATGGCGATCGGCAATCTGGACCGTTTGCCGGCAGATGCATACGCCACCCTGCAGGATTGTATCGCACAGACTTCGGCCAATACGGGCGTTACGCTCATATTGGCTTTGAGTTATTCGGCCCGTTGGGAAATAACCGAAGCTGTGAAACGCCTGGCCAAGGAGGCGGTGGAGAAGAAAATAAACCCCAACGATATAACCGAGGCTGTCGTCTCGGATCACCTGACAACCAAAGGTATTCCCGATCCGGATTTGTTGATCCGTACCGGGGGAGAGCAACGCGTCAGCAACTTCCTGCTTTGGCAGTTGTCGTATGCCGAATTCTTCTTTACCGATGTGTATTGGCCGGATTTTAGAGAAGAAGAGTTGTATGGAGCTATATTGTATTACCAGCAGCGTGAACGGCGCTTCGGTAAGACAAGTGAGCAATTAATCTTATAAACAATAGCTGTTATATGTACAAAAGAATAGTGCTGTTTTTTGTTTTTCTGGGATTTGCCTTCGGGGCTTTTGCTCAGGAAACTGACACTACCAAGGTTGAAGAGCCGGCAGAAGTGCCGGTCATATCCTATTCGTCACCACCCAAGAAGTATAAAATTGCGGATATCAAGGTGACAGGGATTAAGAATTATGATGATTTCGTGTTAATAGGCTTTTCCGGTTTGTCGGTAGGAGATGAGATTACTATACCTGAGCCGGGCGGAGCGATTACAGATGCTGTAAAACGTTTCTGGAAACATGGACTATTCTCGGATGTAAAGATTCTGGCGACTAAAATCGAAGGGGATCAGGTTTGGTTGGAAATCCGGCTGAAGCAGCGTCCGCGTATTTCGGAAGTCAACTATCATGGCATCAAGAAAGGGGAACGTGAGGAACTGGAGACACGTTTGGGGCTGCGCAAAGGATATCAGGTGACACCTAACCTGATCGACCGTGCGACGACGCTGATCAAGAAGTTTTTCGATGGAAAAGGCTTTAAGAATGTGGATGTCGCGATCCACCAGAAAGACGACATCGCGCATGAAGGCGAAGTGATCGTGGACATCGACATCGATAAGAACGAAAAAACAAAAATCCACAAGATCCATTTCGAAGGGAACAGTGCGTTGTCTGACCGCGACTTGAAAAAGGCGATGAAGAAGACAAACGAAAAGTTCAGCCTGTATAACGACTGGAAGAGCAGTATCCTGGAAGCATTCAGTACGAAGAAATTCACGACTGAAGAATATGAAAACGATAAGAAACACATTATCGAGAAATATAACGAGAAAGGGTATCGCGATGCCGTCCTTGTGGAAGACAGTGTAGTGAACTACAATGATAAACGTGTGGATATCTTCCTGAAGGTCGAAGAAGGCGACAAATATTACTTGAAAGATATCAACTTTGTCGGTAATACGAAAGAACCGACCGAGAAGCTCTTGTATATTTTGGGCATGAAGCCGGGAGACGTATATAACCAGAAGAAACTGAATGAGCGTTTGACAACAGATGATGACGCCGTTTCCAATATCTATTATAATAATGGTTACATCTTCTTCGGAGCCGATCCGGTAGAGGTGAATGTCGAAAACGACTCCATCTCTTTGGAAATCCGTATACAGGAAGGCCCGCAGGCTACAATCAACAGGGTGATCATTAACGGTAACGACCGTTTGTATGAAGATATCGTCCGTCGTGAACTCCGTACGAAGCCGGGTATGTTGTTCAGCCGTGAAGACTTGATGCGTTCAACCCGTGAAATCGCGCAGATGGGACATTTCGACCCGGAAAACCTGGTACCGCAACCGATACCCGATCCTGATAACGGAACGGTGGATATCCAGTACAACCTCGTGTCCAAGGCAAACGACCAGATCGAGTTCTCTGCCGGTTGGGGACAAACAGGTGTGATCGGTAAGCTGAGTTTGAAGTTTACGAACTTCTCCATGAAGAACCTGCTGAACCCGAGTACCTATAAAGGTATTATCCCGCAGGGCGAAGGACAGACGTTGACGCTGAGCGGCCAGACAAACGGACGTTATTACCAGGCATACAGCATTTCGTTTATGGACCCGTGGTTCGGTGGTAAACGACCGAATACATTGTCCGTGAGCGCTTATTTCTCCAAACAGACGGATATCAGTAGTAATTACCTGAGTAATAACAGCTATGGCTATAATCCGTACTACAGCTATGGTGGCTATCCTTATTATGGCGGCTACGGCGGTTATGGCTACGGTTATGGCGGTTACGGTTATGGCAATTACGGCAACTATGAGTTGGCCTACGACCCGGATAAATCAATCATGATGTTCGGACTTTCTGCCGGTTACGGTAAACGTTTGAACTGGCCGGATGACTACTTCCAGTTTATGGCGACTTTGAACTACCAGTTGTATATGATGAAAGACTGGGATTACTTCTTGGTAAATAACGGAAACTGCCATAACATCAACTTAGAATTGAACCTGCAGCGTAACTCTATCGACAACCCGCTGTACACACGTAGAGGTTCACAGTTCATGTTCTCGGTAGCCGCCACTCCGCCTTGGTCATTGTGGGACGGCAAGGACTACAAGAATATGAGCGACCAGGACGAAGCCAAGTTCCGCATGATCGAATATCATAAATGGAAATTCAAAGCGAAGATATTCTCTCCGCTGGCTCCGCTGACAGTGAAACGCACACCGGTGTTGATGTCGCGTGTCGAATATGGATTCTTGGGTTCATACAACAAGTATAAGAAATCGCCGTTTGAAACCTTCTATATGGGTGGCGACGGTATGAGTGGATACTCCAGTACCTATGCAACCGAAACGATCGGTTTGAGAGGATACGAAAACGGAAGTATCGCCGGTAACGGAGGCTACAATTCGTATGGTTATGCTTACTCCCGCCTGTCGATGGAGTTGCGCTATCCGTTCTTGCTGGAACCGTCTTCAACGATCTACGGCCTGGTATTCGTAGAAGCAGGTAATGCCTGGAGAGATCTGAAGGATTTCAATCCGTTCCAGTTGAAACGTTCTGCCGGTGTCGGTGTTCGTATCTTCCTCCCGATGATCGGTTTGATGGGTATCGACTGGGCTTACGGTTTCGACCGTCCTGACGGAAGCTCCCAGAGAGGCGGTAGCAATTTCCACTTCATCATCGGACAGGAATTTTAAGTAAAACTATAAAATGACATGTGTATGAAAAAGATTATTGCTTTGAGCTGTCTGCTGTTCCTCTGCTCGTTTGCAGGGCACGCACAAAAGTTTGCTTTAATAGATATGGAATATATATTGAAAAATATTCCGGCTTATGAAATGACGAATGAACAGTTGAACCAAATCTCCAAAAAATGGCAGAACGAAGTGGATGCCATCCAGCAGGAAGCGCAGAACATGTACAAGACTTACCAGAGCGATCTTGTATTCCTGTCTGCCGAGATGAAGTCGAAACGTGAAGAAGCGATCGTCCAGAAAGAGCAGGAAGCCCAAGACCTGAAGCGTAAGTATTTCGGTCCCGAAGGCGAACTGTTCAAGAAACGTGCAAGTTTGATGAATCCGATACAGGATGAAATATACAATGCCGTGAAGGAAATATCCGAAGATAAAGGCTATCAGATGGTCATGGATCGGGCATCGTCGAGGAATATCATTTTTGCTTCTCCCAAGATCGATATAAGCGATGAAGTCCTGATAAAGTTAGGATATTCAAAATAAATGCTTATATTTGTGCGCTTTAATAAGGCAAGTCAAGAATATGATTAATAACAAGTAATAATTTTTATAGAAAAATGAAGAAACTGATTATTTTTTTGTTGATGATGCTCCCGTTGGGCGTTTTTGCTCAAGAATCTAAGATTGCGATTGTGAATACGCAGGATGTGATCCAGGCTATGCCGGAATTTGCAACTATGCAAAAACAGATGGCTGATATGGAAACCAAATATAAAAACGAAATGCAGGTGATGCAGGACGAATACAATAAGAAGTATTCCGATTTTATCGCACAACAGGATTCGTTGACGGAAAATATCAAAATGAGAAGAATGCAGGAATTGCAGGATATGGAACAACGTACACAGAACTTCATCCAGATTTCCCAACAGGATTTCCAGAAGAAGCAAGGTGAACTGTTCACTCCGATCCAGGACAAACTGAGAAATGCAATCAAAGCTGTCGGTGACGAAAAAGGATATACCTATATCCTGGATCCGCAGATTGTTCTTTATCAGGGTAACGCTGCAGTTGATGCGACTCCGTTTGTAAAAGCTAAGTTGGGTATCAACTAATAATTAGCAATCATAAAATAGCGAGGAAGCCTTTTCTCGCTATTCTATTTTTAGGCACGGATTACACGGACTCTCACGGATTTTCTTCCCGTGTTTCCCGTATGATCCGTGCCTGAATTATAAATTAAAAACTTCTTCCATGTTTTCATCAGCACCAGGCCCGATCGGTATCTTCGACTCCGGTTACGGAGGGCTTACCATTTTTGATAAGATCAGAGAAGCAATGCCGGGATATGATTATATTTATTTGGGAGATAATGCCCGTTCTCCTTATGGCACGCGTTCGTTCGAGGTCGTGTATCGTTTTACAAGGCAGGCCGTGGAGACGCTTTTCAATGAGGGGTGCCAGCTCGTTATCCTGGCTTGCAACACAGCGTCGGCAAAGGCTTTGCGCACGATTCAGCAGCGCGACTTGCCGCAGTGGGACCCGGCCCGCCGGGTGTTGGGCGTAATCCGTCCGACGGTGGAACTGATGGATAAGATCAGCAAGAGCAAGCATGTCGGTATTTTGGGGACGAACGGAACCATCACCTCCGGCTCCTATTCATTGGAGATAAAGAAGATGTTTCCGCATATGACGGTAACGGGCGAAGCCTGTCCGATGTGGGTCCCGCTGGTCGAGAATAATGAATTTGCTTCGCCTGGAGCGGATTATTTCGTACGGAAGCATCTGGAACATATTCTGGCAACCGATCCTGAGATCGATACGCTCGTCTTGGGTTGCACGCATTATCCGCTGCTGATCGAAAAGATCAAAACATGCTTGCCCGCAGGGATCACTTTATTCTCGCAAGGCGAATATGTGGCAGCAAGCCTGGTCGACTACCTGCACCGCCATCCCGAAATGGATGCCCGTTTGACAAAGCAGGGGAGTTGTCGTTTCCTGACCACCGAATCCGCCGCCAAATTCTCCGATGCCGCCTCTGTCTTCCTGAGCCATCCGGTGGAGGTGGAACAAATTTCGATTGATTGAAAGCAAAGGGGCAAATCCTTCCTCTTAAACAATATCCTTTCCGAACGGCGTGAGAGCCAGTGCGGCCATCTTGAAATGCTGTCTGCCGAAAGGAATGCCGATAATCGTGATGCACAACAGCAACCCGAAAAACAGGTGTGTCAGGCAGATCCAAAAACCACCTATGCAGATCCAGATCACATTCATGACCAGACACAGGCAACCACCTGAATTGCCGTTGTCCGTCACCCGGCTGCCGAAAGGCCAGAGGGCCAGCATCCCTAATTTCAATGTCTGCAACCCGAAGGGGATGCCGATTATCGTAACCATCAGCAGCAAGCTGGATATCAGATATTCCACAGCAGTAATCAATCCGCCGCAGATAAGCCAAATGATATTTCCCAAAAACTTCATAGCGTCAATATTATAAATTGTTTTTTATTCTCATGCTGTCCAATTCCGCCAACACCGTCCGCTTCACGATTGCGAAACTGTCGCGCAGTTCCTGTTTGACCGGTAGCGAAGGCGGAGCTTCCATGTGCTGCGGATTGATCGGCTGCCCGTTCTTGTAGACCCGGAAATCGAGGTGAGGCCCTGTCGAGAGGCCCGTCGAGCCAACGTAGCCGATTACCTGTCCCTGCTCGACATGGCTGCCGACTTGTATGCCTTTGGCATACTTGCTCAGGTGCATGTAGGAAGTCGTATATACGGAGTTGTGTTTCACTTTCAGCGTATGTCCTCCGCCGCCCATATAGCCTTTGGCGATGACAGTACCGGCTCCGATGCTCTTGACCTCCGTCCCGACGGGGGCTGCGTAGTCCACTCCGTGATGTGCCCGATAGCGTTTCAGGATCGGATGGAAGCGGGCGTTTGTGAAACGCGAGGTGATACGGAAGAAATCCAGCGGAGCTTTCCGGAAGGCCTTTCGAAGGCTGTTTCCTTCGAGGTCGAAATATTCTAAAACGCTATCCTGGGTGAATGGTATGGCTGTGAAATCTTTCCCCTGATGCGTGAAGACGGCTCCCTCGATGGTGGTGATATTCAGGGCTGTCGTGTCGTCTATATAGGCAACGTCATACAGGACCCGGAACGAATCTCCTTCCTTCACATCGAAAAAGTCGATCTGCCAGGTATATACATCCGAAATCTTGATCGCCAACAACGGATCCGCCCCGCTTGCCTTGATCACGTTCCAAAGAGAAGAATTGATTGTGCCTTCCGTGTAATGGCGTTTGATGGTAATAGGCTTGTTGAATTCGTAGGCCAGGATCGAATCGCCTGTCAGGTCGATGACGGCATAGTCGACCAGCGATTTTGCAAAAGCGATATAACGGATATCGGCTACACTGTCCTGGGTTGTAAACGTATAATAGTTCATGCCCGCGCGAAGTTTGGTCGGGTTCAGGACGTCGATGGAGGCTTTCGTGATGCTGTCCGCTTTCAAAGCGGAGAAGCCGAGGGCGGAAAAAATGGAGGCGGGGTTATCGCCGTTTTTCATCTTGTATTCCGTCACGTCCAACGAGTCGATGCAAACACCGTATTGATATACGTGTTGCAGACTGTCCAGCCATTCACTGTCAACTCCTTCTTCTTCGTCGGGTTGCTGCCTCGTATGTGTGCAGGAAAAGCAGGTAAGCAATCCTGCAAATAACAAATATAGGACGATGTTCTTATTCATATTCCGGTTTCTGATTCTTTTGTTTTTCCAATTTGTCGACACGTTTTTTTTTGAAGTTTTTTTACGTTGCAACAAATATACGAAATTAATCAGAAAGCATTCTTGATCGGCTAAATCCTTAACAGATATGATTGCTTTTCAAAACACCTATGTTTCGCTTTCAAAACACCTATGTTTTGCTTTGAAAGCATATATGTTTTAATTGCAAGACATAATTCCTTCACCGTATGGTTGAGCTTGCTTTATCAGGACTTGTTTATTAAGGTGTGTTAAATAAGATGTGTGTTGGGAACTTTTTGCCGTAATTTGACATCTTATCAATACGAGTGATAATTATAAATGAAAGTAAAAGATGAAAAAGGCTATTTTGACACTTTTGATGGTTCCTGCTTTTGTCGGGATGTTGTGTTCTTGCTCTGAAGTCAAAACGGATGCAAAGAAGTTGGAAGGTAAATGGAATATTGTGGAAGTAAAAGGAGAAAAAATACTGAAGGAAGGTTTGCCCAATATGGAGTTTGATCTGAAAGATAACAAAGTCCACGGTAATGCCGGATGTAATATCTTTAATTCGACGGTCGTGTTGGACGACCAGGATATTTCTTCCATTACAATCAATCCCGGTATCACGACCATGATGGCTTGCCCGGATATGGAAATGGAGGATGCGATCCTGAAAGCGATGGAAGACGTGAAAGGCGTGAAGGCCGGCCAGTCTGAAAATGAAATGTTGCTGGTCGATGCTAACGGGAATGTTTTGTTGGTTCTGTCGAAAAACTAATTGAGCGGAAATGAAGAAGTACATATATCTTTGCCTTGTTGTCTTGAGCTTCGGTATCTTTGTTTCCTGTAAGACAAAAAAGGCGGTGGAAGCGGCTTTCTCTGATTTGGACGGCAGTTGGAATATTGTCGAGTTGAACGGTAAGACGTTGAACCCGACCGAGACGAACCAGGTTATCGAGTTTGATGTGGCTCGCCATACTCTTTCAGGAAAAGCCGGATGTAACCGGATGATGGGGCAGATCGAGTATAGCGATTCTCATAAGAACATCATTAAATTCCCCCAGGTTGCGACAACGCGTATGGCTTGTCCGGATATGAGCGGCGAGCGTGAGTTGTTGCTGGCTTTGGACAAGGTTGTACGCTTTGAAGCGGAAGGAGATGCGAAACCTGTCAATAAGATTGCTTTGTATGGCACGGACAACACCAAGCTGATGGTAATCGAAAAGAAGTAATTTTTATTGTGAAATGATTGAAAGGCGGTTCCGGTTGACGGGCCGCCTTTTTTATTTCGCCTTGATCAAAGTTTGCTGAAAGCAAAAAGAGACACGTACGGTGTTAACGATAATCGGGATATAGCAAGTATTTCTTTCTGATTTTTTTATATTCGTTCAATGCCGGTTGCCAACTTGCGCGTATCTCTTTCTCCTTTAAGCCGCGGACAATCTGGAAACGCAATTCTTTTGTCCCGGCAAGCAGGTCGAACCATTGCGGGCGGGTGAAGAAAAAGGCTTGGTCGTTTCCGGCTTTGTTGTAGAAATCGAGGAGGAATTTCAGCGTCAATCCGCCGGTAAAGGGATATTCTCTCAAGTCTGTGCCGTAGCATTCCCTGTCTTTATACAGCGGCTTCGTGTCGAATCCGGGCAGCGAGGCGGGCGTAAAGGTGAAATCTCCGTATTTGGGATCGGGGGCTCCCAGTATCTGGAACGGGTAGTAGGTCCCGCGGCCAACGCTGATTTTGGTCCCTTCGAAGAAACAGAGCGAAGGATAGAGGCGTATCGACTGGTCGTTCGGCAGGTTGGGAGAGGGCTTTACCGGTAGCCAGTACGGATCGCCGTGACGCCAGTTCTCCATCTTGACGATATGCAGTTTGCAGGTGTCGGGCGTGCTTTTCAGCCAGCCTTCCTTATTGATCATCCATGCCAGTTCGCCAACCGTCAGGCCATGTAGTATGGGTAACGGATCTACACCGACAAACGATTCGAATCCTTTTTTGCGCACAGGGCCGTCGACGAAGTCGTTCGGGTTGGGACGGTCCAGGACGATAAACTCGACATTGTTTTCGGCACAGGCTTCCATCACATAGTGCATGGTGCTGATGTAGGTATAGAAACGGGCTCCGACATCCTGGATGTCGAATACGATCACGTCCAGGCCGGCCAGTTGCTCGGCTGTCGGTTTCTTGTTTTTCCCGTATAAGGATATGATGGGAACTCCTGTTTTTATATCGCGGCTGTCTTGAACCTCTGCGCCTGCATCGGCCGTCCCGCGGAAACCGTGTTCGGGAGCGAACACTTTCTTTACGTTGACGCCTTCTTCCAGCAAAGCATCCAGCAAATGTTTCTGCTGTTTTTCGAGGATGGAGGTTTGGTTCACGACTAATCCGACCTGTTTGTCTTTCAACAGACGGGTAACGACATCCATACGTTCGGCCCCCAGTTTTAGAGGCTCTTTCTGTGGAGTGACGGCCTGGATCCCGGACATCAAGAACAGGCTTAACAGCCAGAAGGCACACCTGATAACTGTTCTCATAGATTCATTCCTTACTATTTGTTTCTGCAAAAGTAACGATTCTTTTTGTTTATTGCGTATCTTTGTGTCTCAATAAAGCGATTGAATGTTATGAACCCTTTAGATATTATTGCCAAATATTACCCGGTAGGTTCGGAGGCGTACCGGATTTTGGTTATTCATAGTAGAAGTGTGGCTGATAAAGCTTTGGCTATAGCCCGGATGCATCCGGAGATGAATCTTGACCTTTCCTTTATAGAAGAAGCAGCCATGCTGCACGATATCGGTATTTTCCGTTGTAATGCACCCGATATCGATTGCCATGGCGATGCGGAATATATTTGCCACGGTTATCTGGGGGCCGAACTGATGCGGGCGGAAGGCTATCCCCGCCATGCCCGTGTATGCGAACGACATACCGGAACGGGTATCACGCTGGCAATGATCGAAGAACGTAATCTGCCTCTTCCGCACCGAGACTTTATGCCCGAAACACTGGAAGAACAACTGATTTGTTTCGCCGACAAATTTTACAGCAAAACGAAGCTGGACAAAGAAAAATCTGTCGAAAAGGTAAAACTGAGTCTTTCCAAGTATGGAAGCGAAACAGTCGAACGGTTTGATAACTGGTGTAAACTCTTTTTAGGGGAATAAAAAAGGATTGACTCGCTAAATTGTTATACATTTGCCCGCTGTAACACACTGCAAATAACGACGGAATGTTTTTGAAATACAAATGCCTGATTATTTTGTTGCTTTTCCTCACAGGAAACATGATGACTGAGGCGCAGGAACTTATTGCCCCGACCGATACCGTGATGGCCGTTGTGGGTGATACGCTCGTCCCCGCCGGACAGGATAGTGTGCTTGCGTTGGACAGCGTACCGAAGAAGCAGACAGGGTTGGACGCTCCGGTTACCTACCAGGCGAAAGACTCCATCATCATGACTGGGGCGAACTGGGCTTACCTGTTCGGGGAAAGCGATGTGAAATATCAACAGATCGAACTTCAGTCCGAGAAAATCGAGATGAATATGGACAGCAGCTTGGTGTATGCCACTTTCGGCCTCGACTCGATCGGGGAGGAATTCGGCTATCCTCTTTTCAAAGATGGCGACCAGCAGTATGAGTCCAAGACGATGCGCTATAACTTCGGCACGAAAAAAGGATACATTACGGATGTGATCACGCAACAAGGCGAAGGCTACGTGACGGCCGGCCGTACTAAAAAGATGGACAACGATGTCTTGAATATGGTGGGTGGACGGTATACGACTTGCGATGAGCACGATCATCCCCACTTCTATATCCAGATGACAAAAGCGAAAGTCCGTCCGAAGAAAAATATCGTGACGGGACCTGTCTATATGGTGTTTGAAGATGTCCCGCTTTATCCGATCGGCCTGCCTTTCTGTTTCTTCCCGTTCTCGAGTACTTATTCTTCGGGGATTATCATGCCTACTTTCGGGGATGAAAGTTCGCGTGGTTTCTATCTGCGCGACGGCGGGTATTATTTTGCGTTGAGCGATTATATGGACCTGGCTCTGACCGGTGAAATCTATACGAAAGGATCTTGGGGATTGTCGGCCCGTTCTTCTTACCGGAAACGGTATAAGTTTTCGGGTAGTTTCAATGCCTCTTATCTTGTCACCCGTTTGGGCGACAAGGGGCTTCCCGACTATAGCTTGTCTAAGGACTTCAAACTGAACTGGACACACTCGCAGGACCCGAAGGCTAATCCCTACCGGACATTCTCGGCAAGCGTGAACTTCGCGACCAGCAGTTATGACCGTAACAACCTGAACAGTTTCTATCCTGGCTCGCAGGGGTTTGCGGATGCGAACCAGAATACCAAAGGGTCCAGTATCAGTATAACGCAGCGTTTCCCGAATAACCCGTTCAGCCTTTCGGCCACCATGAATGTGAACCAGCGTTCGAAAGACTCGACGATATCGTTGACGTTGCCTGATATTACGATTACGATGAGCCGTATCTTCCCGTTCAAGCGGAAGAAAGCGGTAGGCAAGGAGCGGTGGTATGAGAAGATTTCCATGAGTTACAACGGTTACCTGCGTAACAGCATCGATACGAAAGAAGACAAACTGTTCAAGTCGAGCCTGGTGAAGGATTGGCGGAATGCCATGCAGCACCAGATTCCGGTGAGTGCGACTTTCTCTTTGTTCAAGTATCTGAATATCTCGCCGTCGTTCAACTATACCGAACGTTGGTACACCAATAAGGTGGAAAAAGCATACGATATGCAGAAGAAGCAGGTGGTTGCACGTGATACGACTTATGGTTTCTACCGCGTATTCGATTACAGCACGTCGGTTTCTGCTTCCACCACGCTGTATGGTTTCTATAAACCGTTGCCGTTCTTGGGCGATAAGATCAAAATGATCCGCCATCGTTTCGAACCTTCGGTAACCTTGAGCTATACGCCAGACTTTGGCGCTTCCAAATATGGCTTCTGGAAAGATCTTATGTATGAAGATCAATATGGACAGATGCAGTATGCCACTTACTCGCCGTTTGAAAGCGGTATGTTCGGGACGGCCCCTAACGGGAAGTCGGGGAGTCTGAGTTTTCAGTTGGATAACAACCTTGAGATGAAGATCAAATCGGATCGCGATTCGACGGGAGAACGCAAGATCAGCCTGATCGATAAGTTGTCGTTGGGTATGAGCTATAATATGGCGGCCGATTCGTTCAAGTGGAGTGACTTGAGCGTAGGCTTGCGTCTCAAGTTCTCGAAGAGCTATACGTTGAACCTGAACGGTACGTTCGATACTTATACCTATGGCTACGATGAAGCGACGAAGAGTGTTCGCCGGTTGGATATTCCGCGTTGGCAGGCCGGTAAGGGATTAGGCCGTTTGCGGCAGACAGGTACGAGCTTCTCCTATACATTCAATAATGATACGTTCGGCAAATGGTTCGGCAAGAAAGGAAACAACGATGATTCCAATAATCCTCCGGCAGACTCCAATGCATCGAACGATCCGGAATTCGAACAGATATCTCCGGGAGAAGGCGATCAACAAGATAAAACGGAAGGCGGGCGTTTGCGTGGCGCCAAGAAAGAGACGGGTGACTTCGATTCGTATGGCTATATGATCAATAAGGTTCCTTGGAGCCTTTCATTCAGCTATAGCATGCAGCTGCGTTATGGAGACTTTGATCCGAGCAAGCTCGAATATAAGTACAAACTGACACACGCGTTGAGCTTTAACGGAAATCTCCAGCCGACGAAGAACTGGCGTTTTAACTTTAATGCCACTTATGACTTCGATACGCATAAGATATCCTATATGACTTGCAACATAACCCGCGACCTGCATTGCTGGCAAATGACTGCCAGCTTTGTGCCGGTGGGGCCTTATAAGTCCTATACCTTCAATATCGCAGTAAGTTCGTCTTTGCTGAAAGACCTGAAATGGCGCCAGAGCAGCAACTATCGTGACGGGCAGAAGTGGGAGTAATTACCAATCTATAGGTGTCTGTCCGGTTGCGATCAGATAATCGTTTGCTTTGCTGAAATGCTTGTTCCCGAAGAATCCGCGGTAAGCGGAGAGGGGAGACGGGTGGGCCGATTTCAATATCAAGTTGCGGGAGGGATCGATGAAAGCGCCTTTCCGTTGTGCATACGAACCCCACAGAATGTAAACGATGTGGTTTCGTTCTTCGGCCAGGCGATGAATCACGGCATCCGTAAATTCTTCCCATCCTTTATTCTGGTGTGAACCGGCTTGGTGTGCACGGACCGTCAGGGTTGCATTGAGAAGCAGGACACCTTGGTCTGCCCAACGGAGCAGATTGCCGGTTGGCGGAATGGGTTTGCCTAAATCGCTTTCGATTTCTTTGAAGATGTTGACAAGTGACGGGGGGAAAGGTGTCCCGTCTTGAACGGAGAAGCAGAGTCCGTGTGCCTGTCCGGGTTCATGGTAGGGGTCTTGTCCGAGAATGACTACTTTGACCTTATCGAACGGGCAGTGTTCGAACGCGCTGAAGATACAGGGACCGGGAGGATAGATGGTTCTTTGGCGGTATTCTTCTTTGACAAATGTGATCAACCGGCTGAAATAATCCTTTTCAAACTCTGAACTTAATCGTTCTTTCCAGCTCTGTTCTATCTTGACGTCCATAATTGAAAATTGAAAATTAGGAATTGAAAATTATCTTTATCACGCGAATATCAGAAATAATTATCAATAATCCATCCTTAATTTTCAATTTTCAATTATTAATTTTCAATTAAATCAAGTACATGCCGGCTGCACGGGCTTCACGGCGCATTTCTTCCGGCCATATGCTTGCCTGGATTTCCCCGATATGGGCTTTGCGGAGATAAAACATACATAGACGGCTTTGTCCGATACCACCTCCGATGCTTAAAGGCAGTTCGCCGTTCAGCAGGCGTTTATGGAAGTATAGTTCTTTCTTTTCTTCCGCATTGCATATCTTCAACTGGCGGAGCAAGGCTTCTTTATCCACGCGAATACCCATAGAAGAGAGTTCGAGCGAGCGGTTCAGCACTTCGTCCCAAACGAGCAGGTCGCCGTTTAGCCCGACTTGTCCGTTTTCCGCAACAGTCGACCAGTCATCGTAGTCCGGGGCGCGTCCGTCGTGTCTCTCTCCGTTACTTAACTTGCAACCGATGCCGATGATGAAAACGGCTCCGTATTCTTTCGTAATCGCATCTTCCCGCTCTTTAGGTGTGAAGGTCGGGTATTTTTGCAGCAAATCTTCGGAGTGTATGAAATGGATTTGCTGCGGCAATGTCGGGCGGATTTCGGGGAACATCTCATAAACTAAATATTCGGTACGGACCATGGCTGCATAGATGCGGCGTACGATTTCTTTCAGAAAGTCCACATTGCGTTCTTCGACTCCCATGACACGTTCCCAGTCCCACTGGTCGACATATAAAGAATGGAGATTCCCCAACTCTTCATCGGAGCGGATAGCATTCATATCGGTATAGATACCATAATCTTTTTCGATTTTATAATCAGCGAGAGTAAGGCGTTTCCATTTGGCAAGCGAATGGACGATTTCGGCTTTTGCATCGCCTAAATCCTTGATTGGAAACGTGACAGCACGTTCCGTACCGTTCAGATCGTCATTGATCCCCATCCCTTTTAAAACGAACAACGGAGCGGTGACGCGTCGTAACCGTAATTCAGAAGACAGGTTTTGCTGGAAAAAGTCTTTGATCTTTTTGATACCCATCTCGGTCTGCGATAGGTTCAATAAAGCCTTATATCCTGCAGGTTTAATTAAGTAACTCATATATTTGTTTTGTTTTATGTTTATGAATAATGCGTGGCAAAGATACTAATTAATGGCAAAATAACAATTGTGAGCCTTGTTTTATTTGCAAAATGGAAGCAATTTCCGTTAAGAAGCTTTCAAAATATCAAAAATAATCTTTTTTCGTCTATTCATTTGTTTTCCTGCAAGATTATATATACTTTTGCACTGTCTTTGGCTGGGTAGCTTAGCTGAATAGAGCGTCAGATTCCGGTTCTGAAGGTCGTGGGTTTGAATCCCACCCTGGTCACGATTTAAAGTATTTTTGTAAATGGCGATGCCTCTTTTAGGGGTGTCGCCATTTGCGTTTTATATGTGTATCAACGCATTGCAAATGAATGTTCTGTTGGAGGAAAATTTTGATTTCATATTCTTTGTGAATCGACATCAACACCTAAAATGTCACAAATAGGTTTGATCGGTACAAATTTTTCAGGTTCGTTACTTGCAATGATAGCGATGTTGTTTACTTTAGCGATAATCTTTGTTCCCATAATATAAAAAAGAGGTATGGTTTCGGTGGATGCAACGCTTACTCCCAATACCTTTAAAATTTCTTTCTGATGCTGTCGTTTGCATCCCGATCAGCACGCTTTTCATTAACGTGCTGCAAAAGTATAGTCAAAATTTTTGAAACACTTGCTATAAAATGGGAGAGTTTTAGTGCGTTCGTATGTAACACAGTTTAACAAAAAAGAGGAACCAATCGGTTCCCCTTAGTTATGTGAGCGGTACAGGTGTTCAATTAAAAATAGCTCTTTTTAAAACTGGACCAGACTCATTTTAGTTACTATCTCATTGAATTTATCTTGTATGATCGCCTTTTGTTTTTCGGAAGCAAAAGCCAGACCTTCTTTATATTTACGCATCAATGATGGATTTATCCCAACAGCTTGCGCAAATTGCGATACATTGAAAAAAGGAAAGGTTTTGAAAAATCCGGAAAAGTCATATTTGTAATCTATCGATAGATTTTCCGTATACCATTTCGGAAACACACCTTTCTTTTCTTTGTAAAATTCGGCTTGTTCGTTTAGTACGTCTACAAAGTCATTTTTAGCCTCTTGCTCAGTCAGACCGTACCCGTACGCACCTTGTACAGATTTCGTGTAAACACCATAGCCGCCGTCTTCTGCTTTTTCGATAATTGCTACAATTGTTTTCATACAACAGATTTTTTGAGGTTTAGTCCAATTAAAGTCACTCCCCGAAGGGAGTGGCAGAACTTTTACTTTTTCAGTCCGGCATCCTTCATCATCGATTCAAGCGTATCTTTCGGTATTTCTTTACTCGGATGACGTCCGACAGGAATGAAATAGTCGAAGTCCGGGTGAACATACTTGTGATGTTTCTTCCCTTTTCTGATTGTCCAGCCTGCGGCTTCAATCAGTTTGTAGAACTCGGAATACTTCATTGTGTAAAAGAACTATTATTTAATTGAACACTGCAAAAGTAACATATTTGTTCCAGATGGCCAAATGAAAAAGTAACAAATTTGTTCTTTTTTATTTGGCCTCGTAGAATGTGCCAGCATCTGTAAATTTTTCGATTAGTTTGGAATAGTTTTCAACTTTAATGACATTGGCAGTTTCTATAAATGTAAGAGTTTGCACCGGCCGATGAGATAATTGAGTTCTGAGTTTCCGGATAGTAATTGGTTTTTTACTTCTTCATTGGTATTGTTGATAAAGGCTTCCGTTCCGTTCAAAAAGATGTGACCGTTCGAAATGAGTACAGCGCTTTTTTTGTGGGCTTGCGTGTAAACTTTTCTTTTTTTGTTTATGTTTCATAAGTGAACAACTAAATTAAAGAAAGATTATGTCAGTGGTTTATAAATTTCTTTTTCCTTCCAGGCCGGAAGGGAATGCGTTTTCCCTTTTTCTGTTGGCGTTGCGTATACTTTTCGGAGTATTGCTGCTTTTACATGGTGTCCAGAAATGGATGAATTTTAGTGCTGTGTCAGGATCTTTTCCGGATCCGTTGGGCGTAGGAAGCACTATGTCATTAGGGCTGGCGATTTTCGGTGAGGTGTTTTGCTCCGTAGGTTTTATATTAGGGGCGTTCTATCGTCTGGCTATGATTCCGATGATCTTTACGATGGGAATGGCTTTTTTTGTGATACACGGGAATGATCCGTTTGCCGTGAAGGAACTGGCTTTTATTTATCTGGTGGTATTTGTTCTGATGTATATAGCTGGGCCCGGTAAATATTCTGTTGATCATATCATATCTTCTGCATTAAAGAAACAATGAGGTTTTTGCCTCTATCTGTATGATGTTGGGATTCGAATTTCGAAGGTTTCGGTGTCCGGAAGTCAAAGGTGACAGGTGGGTAATCGCTTGATAATAATCTATATAGTTTCGGATAAGGTGCTTTTGTCATTATGATAGTATGATGGTTGAAAAAACAACCGTCATGCAACCTATCATTCTGTATATCCGTTTGTTTTCAAAGGATTGATAACGAACTATGATAGTATGATGGTTGTTTGCAAAAAAAGGCATTCAATAGTGAAACGTTGATTGTGTCAGGCGGAGTAGAGATGCACGACGTCAGGAAACAAAAAAGGCGGGAGTTGTTATTCCTGCCTTTTTTGTTGTGTTAGCCTTCTCTTAAAAAAATAGTGAGAGAATAAGGTGTCTTTTTTGTGTTGGTTGGGAAAATAAAAAAAGCAACCATGTTGACCATGATTGCTCTTTAAAAAGAGGTGGGCGTTGACGGATTCGAACCGCCGACCCTCTGCTTGTAAGGCAGATGCTCTGAACCAGCTGAGCTAAACGCCCGAATGTGAAATCATTTTGGTAATGAGTGGGCGTTGACGGATTCGAACCGCCGACCCTCTGCTTGTAAGGCAGATGCTCTGAACCAGCTGAGCTAAACGCCCAAAGTGAAATCAATTCGTTATGAAAGGTGGGCGTTGACGGATTCGAACCGCCGACCCTCTGCTTGTAAGGCAGATGCTCTGAACCAGCTGAGCTAAACGCCCTTTCATTTATACATTAAGTTAGATACGCTCTATCTCTCTAAAGCGCTGCAAAGATACGGCTTTTTTTGTTACCTCCAAATATTTTTGAGAAAAAGTGGAAAAAAACTTCGTCTCTGCCTATATGTATTAAGATTTATAGTAACTTTGCAACTCCATATTAATAATGTATATGATATTTTCGACACTGACAGCAATTTCGCCTGTAGACGGGCGATACAGAAATAAAGCCGAGAACCTGGCGGCTTACTTTTCAGAGTATGCGCTCATTAAATACAGAGTGCAGGTTGAAATCGAGTATTTTATTACTCTGTCTGAATTCTTACCGCAGCTTCATGCGTTGGCGACTGTGGAGAATAAAGAGGCTTTGCGGAAAATTTACCGCGAGTTTTCGATTGAAGACGCTACCCGTATTAAAGAAATCGAGAGTGTGACAAATCATGATGTAAAGGCTGTTGAATATTTTATAAAAGAAAAATTCGATTTGTTGTCTTTGCAAGAATACAAGGAATTTATCCATTTCGGATTGACTTCTCAGGATATTAACAATACATCTGTTCCATTGTCTATCAAGGATGCACTGAATGAAGTGTATTTCCCGGGTTTGCAGGAAGTGATCGACATGTTGAAAAAATATGCCGAAGACTGGGCGGATATTCCCATGTTGGCCAAAACACATGGACAGCCGGCTTCTCCAACCCGTTTGGGAAAAGAAGTGATGGTGTTTGTTTACCGTTTGGAACAGCAGGTGAAGTTGTTGAAGGCAACTCCTGTTTCTGCTAAGTTTGGTGGTGCAACCGGTAATTTCAATGCGCACCATGTCGCTTATCCTGAGTATGACTGGAAAGCTTTCGGAAATAAATTTGTGAATGAAGTGTTGGGGCTGAGCCGTGAGGAATGGACAACACAGATTTCCAACTATGATAACATGGCGGCTATTTTTGACGGAATGAAACGTATCGATACGATCCTGATCGATTTGTGTCGCGATTTCTGGCAATATGTTTCCATGGAGTATTTTAAACAGAAGATCAAAGCCGGTGAGGTCGGTTCTTCTGCCATGCCGCACAAAGTGAATCCGATCGACTTCGAAAATGCGGAAGGAAATTTGGGTATGGCAAATGCTATCTTGACACACTTGGCTGGTAAATTGCCGATTTCACGTTTGCAGCGTGACTTGACAGACTCTACAGTCCTTCGTAATGTTGGCGTACCGATGGCTCATATCGAAATTGCATTCAAAAGTTTAACAAAAGGACTGGGTAAGTTGTTATTAAACGAAAAAGCATTGTATCGGGATTTGGATAACTGCTGGGCTGTTGTAGCCGAAGGTATTCAGACTGTTCTTCGTCGTGAAGGATATCCGAAACCTTATGAAGCATTGAAGGCCTTGACCCGTACAAATGAAGGCATCACCGCCGAATCAATCAGTAATTTTATCGACACATTGCAGGTTAGCGATGCCGTTAAAGCTGAATTAAAGGCGATAACGCCGCATAATTATACAGGTATTTAGTGAGTAAAATGGGTAGCCGTGAGGTTACCAAGTAGTTAATTATCATTTAATTTACATCAAATGAGCACAGAAGAAAGAGATGAATCTCAACCGCGTCCAAGAAAGGTGATACCAAGTATCAGACGGGAAAACACAGACCAGGATTCTGAAAGAAGACCTTACAGTCAAGGTTATAACAGACCTGAGGGAAACAACTATGAACGGAGACCATATAACCGTCCTAACCGGGATGACCGCGGAGGTTATAATTCTTATGGGGACAACCGCTCTTCCTATGGAGACAGACCGAGTCGTCCGCGTACGTATGATAACCGTGATGGCGGTTACAATAAACCGTATAACCGCGATAATGGTGGAAACCGTAGCTATGGCAACTCTAATCGTGAAGGAGGCTATAACAGCCGGCCTTCTTATGGCAACAATCGCCCTTATGGCAACAACGATCGTCCGTCTTATGGTAACAACGATCGTCCTTCTTACGGCAATGACCGTTCTTATGGAAACGATCGTCCGTATAATCGTCCGTCTCGTCCGAGCTATGAAGACAGAGGAAAGGCTTATTCGGCCACTCCGTCCGGTGAGGGTGTTTCGGGTGATGGCGTAAAGAAAAGAAGACCGCGTGTAGGTGATACCCGCGTAAGTTCGTCTTACGACAACCGCGATAATCGTGGCGGCAGACCTTCATACGGCAATAACAACAATCGTTATGGAAATGGTGGCGGTGGACGCGGCGGCTACAATAACAACAGACGCCCGAACAATAATCATCGTACCGGTGATTACAATCCGAATGCCAAGTATAACTTCCAGAAACAGTTGAAGTATAAGGAAGTGCTGGCTGACCCGAACGAACCGATCCGCTTGAATAAGTTCTTGTCTAATGCAGGTGTTTGTTCGCGTCGCGAAGCTGATGAATTTATCCAGGCAGGTGTTGTTCAGGTAAATGATCAGGTTGTAACTGAATTGGGGACGAAGATTACCCGTCAGGACAAGGTGCTGTTCAAAGGACAGCCGGTTCAGATCGAAAGTAAAGTATATATCGTTCTGAATAAGCCGAAGAATTGTGTGACGACTTCTGATGATCCTCAGGAACGTCTGACTGTCATGGATTTGGTAAAGAATGCTTGCCAGGAACGTATTTATCCGGTGGGCCGTCTGGACCGTAACACGACAGGTGTACTGCTGCTGACTAACGATGGTGATCTGGCTTCCAAGCTGACACATCCTTCTTTCAAGAAGAAAAAGATCTACCATGTATGGTTGGATAAGAACGTATCTATCGAAGATATGGAAAAGATCGCTAACGGGCTGGAGCTTGAAGACGGAGAAATCCATGCAGATGCTATCAGTTATGCAAGCGAAGATGACAAAAGCCAGGTCGGTATCGAAATTCACTCCGGACGTAATCGTATCGTCCGTCGTATATTCGAATCACTGGGTTATCATGTGGTTAAACTGGATCGTGTATATTTTGCCGGTCTTACGAAAAAGAACCTGGGACGTGGAAAGTGGCGTTATCTGAACGAACGCGAAGTGAACGCGCTCCGTATGGGTGCTTTTGAATAATATAAACTCAAAATTGAACATGGAAGCAATTAAAAGAACAAAGGTTGTAGACGTACTGAAAAGCGATGCTTTCGGCACGACCGTTAACGTGAAAGGTTGGGTACGTACCCGCCGTGGTAGTAAACAGGTTAGTTTCATCGCCCTGAATGACGGTTCTACAATAAATAATGTTCAGATCGTTGTAGACGTGGATAAGCTGGGTGAAGAATTTCTGAAGCCGATAACGACAGGTGCGAGTATCAGCGTAAACGGTACGTTGGTGCAGTCGCAGGGTAAAGGCCAGAATGTGGAAATCCAAGCTACGGAGATAGAAATTTACGGTTCTGCCGATCCGAATACTTATCCTTTGCAGAAGAAAGGCCATTCGATGGAATTCTTGCGTGAGATCGCTCATCTCCGTCCACGTACGAATACATTCGGAGCAGTGTTCCGTATTCGTCATAACATGGCTTATGCCATTCATAAATTTTTCCATGACAGAGGCTTCTTCTATTTCCATACACCGCTGATCACAGCTTCTGACTGTGAAGGTGCAGGCCAGATGTTCCAGGTGACAACCATGAACCTGTACGATCTGAAGAAGGATGAAAACGGATCTATCATTTATGATAACGATTTCTTCGGCAAACAGACGAGCCTGACCGTTTCCGGACAGTTGGAAGGTGAGTTGGCGGCTACGGCCTTGGGGCAGATTTATACGTTCGGCCCGACTTTCCGTGCGGAAAACTCCAATACGCCACGCCACTTGGCCGAGTTTTGGATGATCGAGCCGGAAGTGGCTTTCAATGATATCCTGGACAATATGCAGTTGGCGGAAGAGTTCATCAAGTATTGTGTACAATGGGCTTTGGACAATTGCATGGACGATGTCAAATTCTTGAACGATATGTTCGATAAGGGTTTGATCGAACGTTTGCAGGGTGTGTTGAAAGACGATTTCGTCCGTTTGTCTTATACGGAAGGAATCAAGATTCTGGAAGAGGCCGTAGCTAAAGGCCATACGTTTGAGTTCCCGGTGTATTGGGGTGTCGACTTGGCTTCAGAGCATGAACGCTTCCTGGTCGAGGAGCATTTCAAACGTCCGGTAATCCTGACTGACTACCCGAAAGAGATCAAGGCGTTCTATATGAAGCAGAACGAAGATGGCAAAACAGTTCGTGCGATGGATGTGTTGTTCCCGAAAATCGGTGAAATTATCGGAGGTTCCGAACGTGAAGCCGATTATGACAAACTGTTGAACCGTATCAACGAAATGGGTATTCCGATGAAGGACATGTGGTGGTATTTGGATACCCGCCGCTTCGGTACAGTTCCTCATTCCGGTTTCGGTTTGGGTTTTGAACGTTTGTTGTTGTTTGTGACAGGTATGACAAATATTCGCGACGTAATACCTTTCCCGCGTACACCGAAAAATGCCGATTTCTAAATTCACATAGAATAGGAAAATAAAAAACTCCGCATAGAACCTTTCAGGACTATGCGGAGTTTTTTTATGGCGGAAAGTCAAGACATCTTATCACCAATCTTTTAGGCACAGATTTTGTTTCGGCACACCGCCCTTAATCCAACTCTAACTTGATGACTGCTCCGTATGAAGGGACATTTTTGAAAGCGTCTTTCAGCTCATACTCTCCGGCATAGACATGGGCACAGGCTAAGACGCCGCCATGCGCAAAGAGGCATACTTTCTGTAGGCCGCTTTCTCTTATTTCATCCAGAAAACGACTGACACGGTTGTATTGGTCTTGCAGGGACTCGCCCGATGGAGCCGGAACGTTGATCCAATCGTTGAACCAAGCTTCCGAGCGAGGGTCAGAGGATAGTTCGTCCCAAGATTTCATTTCCCATTCCCCAAAGCTGATTTCTTTAATACGGTCTTCCTTTTCTGCATTCGGGTAACCGCAATAGTTTGCAAGGCGGACGCAACGTGTAAGCGGGCTGCTCCACACCTTGTCGAATGTGTGGCCGGATAAGTTTTTTTTTACGACTTCGGCTTCATCTTCGAATGAAGAGCGAAGTGGAACGTCGGTTTGCCCGTACGCATAGCCGGCAGGGACGTCGACGGAGGTATGTCTGACCAGATAAATTTCCATATAATAGTGTATTTTTATGTGCTTGTTGTATAAATAACAGCTATTCCCAGATAAAAGCTTAGTTCGCAAAGCAGAAATGTCGCTCCGCAGCAATCGCCTGTATAACCTTGTATTTTCTTTTTCATTAGTGAAGTGAGAAAATAGAAGACTGTGACAGGCAACAGGCCTGCCAGGAAATAGATGGGTTTCGGTAGCCAACACATCGGAATAAGGGCGGAGAAAAGGCAGCATGTATACTCACCTGTTGTCATCCGGCTGTAGACCGTTTTGTTTTTGGCCTCTTCTTCCTTGCGGGCATAGGAAAGCCGGTTGATGATCATTCCGGCAACTCCTTTGGAAAAAGGATCGCCCGCCAGTATCGCACTTCCGGCAAGAGCCAGCGGCAGGCTGCTCAACAACGTGTATAGAAGTGCAAAATAAAGAATCAACCCGATCACCCCGTAGCTTCCGATATGTGAATCCTTCATGATTGAAAGAATACGTTCGCGTGAAGTCCCTCCCCCGAAACCGTCGAAGAAATCGGCAAGCCCGTCTTCGTGCAGGCAACCGGTTATCAGCAGGCGGGTGACGATTGCCAATAGTACGGCAACGCTTGCCGGAAGTATCAGTGAGGCAGCATAGAGCACGATCACGGAAAGTCCGGCAGTGAGCCAACCGACTAACGCCCAGCGGCAGACTACATTCTTGAAATATTCAGAAGGAACTTCTGCCAGTCGCCAGAATGGCAGGCGGGTGAAAAATATGAAAGCGGCAAGGATACGAAGCATGAAGAATTTGCAAATTATGAATGATGGAATAACTGAATTAGAAATATTTGGTGATGGAGGCTTGCTGGAAGCTGTGCATCTCGTTGATCATGCGGACTGCCGAGTCTACAATCGGATAGGCGCATACGGAGCCGGAACCTTCGCCCAGGCGTAAGCCGAGATTCAGCAAAGGTTTGGCTTGTAAGACATCCAATACACGCTTATGTCCGGCCTCGTCTCCGCAGTGTCCGAATATGCAGTAAGAGAGCATGTCCGGGTACAGCCGTGAAGCAGCCAGTACGCAATTCGTCATAATGAAGCCATCCACCAAAATCACCATCTTCAATTCGGCCGCACGGAGCATGCCTCCCACAGCCATCACCATCTCGTAACCGCCGAAATAGCGGATTACATCCAACGGGCTGTTGTCTCCCTTGTAGTTTTCGAGTGCCTTTTTTAAGACATTGTATTTATGTCTGACACCTTCGTTATCCAAACCACTTCCGGCGCCTACGCAATCGATCAGAGGGATTCCTGTCAGACAGGTCATCCACATGCTCGAAGCGGCGGTGTTCCCGATTCCCATCTCACCGAAACTGATCACGTTGCACCCTTCGTCGTGGCAATCCGTGACAATGTCGGCACCGTATTGGAGGGCCAATTCCATTTCATCCTGCGTCATGGCTGCTTCATGCAGGAAGTTGCGGGTCCCTTTTCTGATTTTCCGGTCGATCAACTGTGGAATGGCCGGGAAATCGAAATCCACGCCACCGTCGACAATCTTGATTTCGAAACCATGCTGGCGGGAAAGGAAACAGATGCCGGCTCCCCCGTTCAGAAAATTATGTATCACCTGGCGTGTCACTTCTTTGGGCGATTTGCTGACTCCTTCGTCGGCGATCCCGTGGTCAGAAGCGTATATTACGTTAACCGGATGACGAAGTGCCGGAGATAATGTTTGTTGGATCAGGCCGATTTGAAGTGCAATTTCTTCGAGCGTACCCAATGATCCTTTGGGTTTCGTTAGATTATCTATTTTGTCCAGCAGAGTGGAGGCAATAGCGATGTCAGGTTTTTTAATGTTGAAAGAGATCATTGTATCGTGTTTTTATTGTTATTTCACTTTCATAGGGATGCCGCTTACCATGAGGATAACTTCGTCGGCACGGGATGCGATGTATTGGTTGATCCACCCTTGCAGGTCTGTGAACCGGCGTTGCACCGCATCGGGAGAAACGCCACCTAACCCGATTTCGTTTGTGACGAAGATCAAATAGGCCTCCTGCTTCGTGAATTTGTTGAATTCTTCTTTTAACTCGGCCAATGAACGATTCGTGTCGCTTTCATTGTCGAAGAAAAAGTTCGTGCTCCAGAGCGTGACACAATCTATGACGACCACACGCCCATTCAGATCGTGGCGGCTCAGGTATTTCTCTTCCTCTATGTTTGTCCATTCCGGTCCCCGGTCGGCTTGATGGCGAAGCACACGCTCGCGAAACTCATCGTCCCAAACGCGCGAAGTCGCCAGGTAAACAGGATTGGCCGTCAGTGACAAAGCGAGCTTTTGCGCATATCCGCTTTTCCCGGATCGTTGACCGCCTGTCACCAAAACGATATGCTTTTCTGCCATGCCCTTATTCTCCTTTCGGTTTGTTTCGGTTTGCTGCCCGTTTAGCCTTGTTGAGCGGGTTGTTCTTGCTCGTCTTGCGCAAAGCTGCCGATTTCGGAGAAGAAGCCAGGCGTTGCGCAACGGCCGACCGGCCTAAGGATTTGCCGAATTTGGGTTGTAGAGCTTCTTTCAGTGCTCCATAGTCGAGGCCGGTTGCCTTTGTCTCTTTTTTAGCACTATCCCCATTGCGGGCTGCATGACGGGCGGCTGCGTATTTATTGTATTTTACATATTTGCCGGGGCGCAGGCCTTTTGAACCGGTTGACGACGGAGAGGTCGTTTTCTTTTCGGATGCTGCCGTTGCCTGAGGCTTCTCTTTCTTTGTTTTTTTCTCCTGATCGCCGAATACCAGTTCCTGTGTCTTGCCACGTGCGACAGACGCATGCTCGGACGCATGCTTCCCGGCTTTGATCCGTATGTCATCCAGCATGACAATGTCGGCTTCGGTTACTTTCTGTCCGACATGAGGCAGGCTGCCGTTTACGGTGACACGTCCTTCTTCGATGAATTTGTCGGCTTCCCTGCGTGAACAAAGGCCGGAATCACTGATGAGTTTATTTAATCTTACTTCCATTCTGTGCGTATTTATTTAGTGGATAATCATTGATATTAAACAAACAATAAGCCCCATGGCAAGTTCGGCATTACTGTTTATTTTGATGGCAATTAGCATATCTTCCGTATTGAAAGCCCGTTCGTTAGTCCCGATATAAGGTTTTTCCACCGGCTTCCCGAAATAGTCGTGTGTCCCCCCGAACCGGCAATTCAATATGGCAGCAAGGGCGGATTCCGGGTAGCCGGAATTCGGGCTTGCATGAGCCGGACCGAAACGTTTTACAAAATCCATTTTATCCAGGTTACCGGAGACAGCCAGCATCAGCCATGCAGTCAGCCGGGCAGGAATATAATTGGCCAGATCGTCGAGCCTTGCTGCAATCTGCCCGAATTCTAAATAGCGTTCGTTTTTATAGCCGATCATCGAATCGAGCGTGTTCACCATCTTATAAGCCATCATACCAGGAAGTCCGAGCAGGGCAAACCAAAACATGGGAGCGATCACTCCGTCGCTCAGGTTTTCCGCGAGCGTTTCCAGTGCGGCGGCCCGTATCTCTTGTGGGGAAAGGCGGGAAGTGTCGCGGCCAACGATTCGTCCGACCTGCTTGCGCCCTTCTTCCGTGCTGCAGTTCACGGCTTCGAAAACGGCTTTCACCTCTTTGATCAGTGTTTTTCCTGCCAGGCAGTAAAAGACGCCAACCCCAACCAGAACTGAAGCGAACAGCGGGTAAAAGTATCCTGCGAGCGCCAGTATCCGTTCGCAAAGCAAGTAGGTCCCGACAATCAAAACGAGCGCCATGACACCCCCCTTGGCAGCCCGGTTATTCCCTTTGTTCAAAGTCTTTTCTCCCAATGAAATCACTTTGCCGAACCCCACAACCGGATGCGGCCATCCCTCAGGATCGCCCAACAGGCGGTCTGCCAGCCATCCGCCGATGAACGGGAGGGCTTTTGCCAGGTAAAATGAATGATGAAACCAGTAATACATAATAGTGGCAAAGGTAAAAATATAATTCCAGTTATGGAATCCATTGCTTATATTCCTCATGATTTATCGGAGTGAAATTGTAGTCGGGTCTGCATGCCGTGTGGATTTTGTCTGCATGTAATCTGTTTTCGGCATTGTCGGGAATGTTTCCGGGGTTGTCGAGTATGTTTTCGGCAATGTCGAAAATATGCTTGACAACATCGGAAAAAAGATTTTATCGTGAACAAGGTGAACCCGGATGCGGTTCGCGTTGAAAAGTGTTCGAAAGATAATGAAATTTTTTGGCAATCCGTGCAAAAGATTTACCTTTGTTGTATGCTTAGAATTGTAACACATATTGAACGTTTGCTTCTGGTGCATGATTGTGTGATTGTACCGAAGTTCGGAGGTTTTGTCCTGCAGGTTGTTCCGGCTGTGCGGCGTGTGGAGGAACATACGTTTTGTCCTTTGCGCAAAGAGATCGGCTTCAATATGACGCTGCAGCATAACGACGGGCTTTTGCCTGAATCATATATGCAGATGTATGCGGTGAGCTATCGCCGGGCACAACTGATGTTGGACGAAGATGTGGAGGATATGAAGAACACCCTGCAACGGTATGGAAAACTATCGTTAGGCGTGTTAGGTTCGTTCACGGTAGGAGAAGAGGGGCAGATGATTTTCCATCCGGGTGAAACTGACCTTTTCAGTGTCGGTTCGTATGGTTTGCCCGTGTTCCATTTCCCGGCTCTTCTTTCCGTTCAAAAAGAAAAGAAAGACACCCTTTATATTCCGATCAGCCGTAAGCTGATCCGTACAGCTATGGTCTCGGCTGCCGCAGTAGCATTGTTCCTGTTGGTCTCCACTCCGGTGAAAGAAGTCAACCAGGAGGCCTATACAGCCAGTTTTGTTCCGACCGGGATGGTTGTGCAAAAGCCGGTTCTTCTTGAAGCGGTTTTGCCGGACAGTACAGTGGCGGAAGCGGATACGAAGCAGGAATCATCGGAAGAGGTGATTGCCCGTGAAGTGAAAAAAGCTGCGTCTGCTCCGGTTGCGGAAAAGAAAGCGGCTGTGTCCAAGCCTGTAGTTGTCCAGCCTAAAAAAATGTACCATATCGTAATTGCCAGTTTCCCCTCCGAGTCGCAGGCGGACGAATTTATTGCCGGTGTAGACCGTAACGAATGCAAGCATGTCAGCAAGGTTGTGCGCGATGGGAAATATCGTATCTATGCGGATAAGTTCGATAACCGCGAAGCGGCAGAATCTTATATGCAGACTCTCCGTTCCAATCCGAGATATAAGGATGCTTGGTTGTTTATCAGCCGTTGATTTATGTATAAAAAGAAATATCCTTCGGGGAGAAAATTGTTTTCTACCGAAGGATATTTAAAAAACGTCCGGACAGGTTTTCGTTATTATTGTTTTCTACTCTTTATCATTTTCTTCTGATTTCATTTTTCGTTTCTTTTTGAGCCGTCCAGCCTTGCGTAAGGCTTGATCCAAAATGTATTGTATCTGGCCGTTTGTGCTCCGAAACTCATCGGCAGCCCAGGCTTCGATCGCTTCCATCATTTCTGCGTCCACACGCAAGATGAAACTTTTGATCGCATTTCCATTTTCCTTTTTGGCCATATTTTATTCTAACTGTAAAAATTACTGATATAAAGTACCTGTATTGACAACAGGTTGCGCGGACTCGTCCGCACAAAGGACTACCAACAGGTTGCTGACCATCGCCGCTTTCCGTTCTTCATCCAGTTCGACAACGCCGTCTTTCTCTAACTTTTCCAATGCCAGGTGGACCATGCTGACGGCTCCTTCCACGATCCGTTCGCGGGCAGAGATGATGGCGTCTGCCTGCTGGCGGCGCAACATCACGCTGGCGATTTCGGATGCATAAGCCAGGTAGTTGATACGGGCTTCCACGATTTCGATTCCGGCGATGGCAAGACGGCTGTTGAGCTCGTCTTCCAGGCGTTGGGTTATTTCTCCGCTTTCATCGGAACGGAGTGTGACTTTATCAATCGCTTCGTTTGTGTCGTAAGCATACATGCCTGCAACTTGCCGAAGAGCGGCGTCGCTTTGTATTTGAACAAACTCCCGGATGTCTCCGGATATATCGAAACTGGCTTTATAGGTGTCTTTTATTCTCCAGACGACTACGGCTCCGATCATGATCGGATTACCGACTTTGTCGTTGACTTTGATCGGGTCGATGTTCAGGTTTAAGATGCGTAATGTTACGGTTGATTTCAGGAAAAGCGGATTTACCCAATAGAAACCATTACTCATGACTGTTCCGGCATATCTGCCGAAAAAAGTCAGTACGCGCGAATTGTTTGGCTGGATGATCATGAATCCGGGAAACATGACAACGACGCATATCCCGCAGATGACGCCGGCGATGGTACTCGTTGTTTGTGGCAGCGATAGTAGATATATGGCTGTCCCTGTTAAAGCAAGCATGATAAATATAGCCGTAAAACCGGATAATTTAATGCCGTCGAAGTTCTTTTCCTGTGTTTTCATAATGATCGTTATTTGATATTATTTTGATATCACAAAGTAAAGCAAAGTCCCGGACTTCTGCAAATAAATTATGAACTTTTTGTAAGCAGATATATAAAATATTCTATAGCTTTGTCAGATCAAAAATTACACGATTGGAATTTCAATTAGATACAGATAATAAGGAGTTTCAGGATGCCCTGCAACTGATCTCCCATACGCGCCAGTCCGTCTTTCTGACCGGGAAGGCCGGAACGGGTAAATCCACGTTCCTGAAATACATCTGCGCACATACGAAAAAGAAGTATGTCGTATTGGCGCCGACAGGGATAGCGGCGATTAATGCGGAAGGGGTGACGCTTCATTCGTTTTTCAAGTTGCCTTTTCGCCCGATGTTGCCCGATGATCCGGATTTGAGCCTGAAGAACGGACGTATCTTCGAGTTTTTCAAGTATAGGAAAGAACATCGGAAGCTGATTTCGGAAGTTGAATTGATCATTATCGACGAGATTTCGATGGTGAGGGCAGATATCATCGATTGTGTCGACCGTATCTTGCGTGTCTTTTCCGGCAATATGCGTTTGCCGTTCGGAGGGAAGCAGCTCTTGTTTGTCGGCGACGTCTTCCAGTTGGAACCGGTTGTCCCTTCCGACCAGAAAGAAATATTGAGTCTTTTCTATGCCAGCCCGTTTTTCTTTTCGGCCCGTGTCTTCAAGGATATAAACCTGGTTCCGATCGAATTGCAGAAAGTGTACCGGCAGACAGATCCGGTGTTTATCAATATTTTGGACCGTATCCGTAGCAATGCCGCCCGAAAACAGGAGTTGGATACGTTGAATGCCCGCTGTTTCCCTGATTTTACGCCTCGAAACGAAGATATGTACATCACGCTTGCGACGCGACGGGATCAGGTGGATTTTATCAATGAACGAAAGTTAGGGGAATTGCCCGGTGAAGAGTTTGTCTCCCGAGGCAAGATCGAAGGCGATTTCCCCGAATCGTCGCTGCCGACACAATTGAACCTGTCCATCAAGGAACAGGCACAGGTCATCTTTATCGATAATGATTATGAACGGCGTTGGGTCAATGGTACGATCGGCATGGTATCGGGGATCGACGAGAATGGAAATGTCTATGTCCTGCTGGAGGACGGGAGGGAATATCTGGTCGAGCCGACTTCCTGGCGCAACTATAAATATAAGTACAACGAAAAAGAAAAAAAGGTCGAAGAGGAAATAGTCGGTACATTCGAGCAGTTGCCGATCCGCCTTGCCTGGGCGATCACCGTGCATAAGAGCCAGGGGCTGACGTTCAGCCGTGTCGTGGTGGATTTGACAGGCGGCGTGTTTGCCGGCGGCCAGACGTATGTCGCTCTGAGTCGTTGCACGTCTTTGGAAGGATTGGTCTTGAAAAGCCGCATTTCTCCGCATGACATCTTTGTGCGGAAAGAAATCGTCCAGTTCAGCCAGATGTTTAATGACCGGCAACTGATTGAAAAGAGTTTGCGTGAAAGTGAAGCCGAATTGTTGTACGCGCGTGCCGCTCATAGCTTTAAGTCCGGCAATGTGAAAGAGACGGTCGAGGCCTTTGCAGCGGCCGTCAGTAAGCGGAATGAGTTGGAAAAGCCGGAAGTGCAACGGTTGCTCCGTATGAAATTGCAAACGATGAACACTCAACGGGCGCAGATCAAGAAACTCAGGGAGGAGATACACGCCCAGCGGGAGATTCAGAAAGAATATGCCCACGAATACTATTTGATGGGAAATGAATGTATCACGAAAGCGCATGATCCGAATGCGGCTATCCGCTCTTTCGACAAAGCGCTTAAGCTTTATCCCGAATTTGTGGATGCCTGGGTGCGGAAAGGAGTGACTCTTCTCGATTTGGGTGACGGTTTCCAGGCGGTTACTTGCCTGAACGAAGCTGTGCGGCTGAACCCGAAATCTTTTAAAGCGCGTTATAATCGTGGAAAATCCTATCTTCAACTGAAATATTATGACGAGGCTGTTTCTGACTTCATGAAAGCTGTCGACCTGAAGCCGAAGCATGCAGCAGCCCATGAATATCTTGCCGAAGCATTCCTGCATATAGGAGAGGAGGAGCTGGCGCGGCAACACCGGGATATTGCCGATGAACTTCGTAATGAGAATAAAAGCAGATAAGCGGCCATAGAAAGAAAAAAGCCCGCAAGTGAATTGCAGGCTTTTGTAGTGCGTCCGGGGTTCGAACCCGAGTTTCCGCCGTGAGAGGGCGGCGTCCTAGACCACTAGACGAATGCACCGGATAGTCTTTGTTTGACGCTGCGAAAATAGTAAATATTTTATTTCGGTGTATCATTTGAAGAATTTTTTTTGAAGAAAATGATTATCCCCTGTCATTTTGGTATCAAATTCTTCGTATCTCCACTAAAAGGCGTTAAAAGAGGTGTCAAATTCGTTTGTATTTCATTTGTGTTCAAGTTTATTTATTCTACCTTTGCCTACTGTTATTGAACAATATACTATTGAACAATTACTAATACCAGTATTAAAACAACTAATATTATGGCAGAATTAAAAGAAAAACTTTTCTCAGAATTTGCCCCTGTGTCTACTGAAGAGTGGATGGCGAAGATTACGGCCGACCTGAAAGGGGTTCCGTTTGAGAAAAAGCTTGTTTGGAAGACAGGCGAAGGATTTAATGTAAATCCTTTCTATCGTGCAGAAGACATCGAAGGATTGAAGACAACCGAGTCTCTTCCCGGTGAATTCCCTTACGTTCGCGGAACAAAGAAGGACAACGATTGGAAGGTGCGCCAGAACATCGAAGTCACCTGTTTCAAAGGTGCTAATGAAAAAGCCCTTGACATTCTGAATAAGGGTGTGACCTCTCTTGGCTTCATCATTAAGGGAAGCGACGTAAACGCAGAAAACATTGCTGCCTTGCTTGACGGTATTTGTCCTGAATGTGTGGAACTGAATTTCGACACTTGCAATTGCAAGGCTGAAATGTTGATCGGCATTCTTGCCGACTACTTCAAAGGCAAAGGCGCAGACCTGGAAAAATGCAAAGGTTCTGTAAACTACGACCCGTTCAAGAAACCTCTGGTGAAAGGTAAGGAAAACGAAAACTGGGTGGAAGCTGCCGCCGCTGTGCTCAAAGCGGGTGCTGCTCTGCCGGGTTACAAAGTGTTGGCAGTAAATGCCTTCTACTTCAATAATGCAGGAGCCTATATCTCTCAGGAGTTAGGGTATGCATTGGCTTGGGGTAACGAACTGTTGGCTAAGCTGGCTGAAGCCGGCCTGGACGTTACGGAAGTTGCCAAGAAGATCAAATTCAATTTCGGTATCAGTTCCAACTACTTCATGGAAATCGCCAAGTTCCGTGCCGCTCGTTGGTTGTGGGCTGAAATCGTTGCCGCTTACAATCCGGCTTGCCAGTGCGCTTGCAAGATGCATATCCATGCGCAGACTTCGGAATGGAACATGACAGTTTATGATGCTCACGTAAACTTGCTGCGTTCACAGACAGAAGCCATGTCGGCTGCTCTTGCCGGTGTCGATTCGATCACGGTTCGTCCGTTCGACAAGACTTATCAGACTCCGGACGATTTCTCCGAGCGTATTGCCCGCAACCAGCAGTTGCTGTTGAAGGAAGAATGCCATTTGGATAAGGTTGTCGATCCTTCTGCCGGTTCTTATTATGTAGAGGTTCTGACGAATTCCTTGGCTGATGTTGCTTGGAAGTTGTTCCTTGAAGTGGAAGATAAAGGCGGTTTTGGTGCGGAAGTCGCTTCCGGTGAAATCCAGAAAGCCGTTAACGCCTCCAACGAAGCCCGTAAGAAAGCAGTCGCTACCCGTCGTGAAATCCTGTTAGGAACCAACCAGTTCCCGAACTTCAACGAAGTGGCAGCCGAAAAGATCAAGACCGAGGCCGGCGGTTGTTGCTGTGGCGGCGGTCACGATTGTGGCGAAGCTACTGTCACCGCGCTTGATTTCTCCCGTGGCGCTTCGGAATTTGAAGCATTGCGCCTGGCAACGGAAAAGAGCGGCAAGACTCCGAAAGTATTCATGCTGACGATCGGTAACCTGGCTATGCGCCTGGCTCGTTCTCAGTTCTCAAGCAACTTCTTTGCTTGTGCAGGATATAAGGTGATTGATAATTTAGGTTTCGATACGGTTGAAGCGGGTGTGGAAGCAGCTGTCGAAGCCGGTGCTGAAATCGTGGTTCTTTGCTCAAGCGATGATGAATATGCAGAATTGGCTCCTGCGGCTTACAAGGCTTTGGCCGGAAGAGCTGAGTTTGTTGTAGCCGGTATGCCTGCTTGTATGGAAGACCTGAAAGCAGTGGGTATCGACCAATATGTAAATGTAAAGAGCAACGTGCTTGAAACATTGAAAGCTTTCAACGTAAAATTAGGAATTAATTGATTTATGATTTATAATTTATGATTGGCAGTTCGTTGCCGTAAATCATAAATTGCAAATCATAAATGGTGAATCTCAAATCATCAGAGAAATGAGACCAAATTTTAAAAACATAGATATAAAGAATGCCGGTTTTGCAGCAACCAACGCTGCCGAATGGGCAAAAGCCAATGGCATCGAGGCCAATTGGAAAACACCCGAGCACATCGAGGTGAAACCCGTATATACAAAAGAAGACCTGGAAGGGATGGAACATTTGAACTATGCTTCCGGTCTGCCTCCTTATCTGCGTGGCCCGTATAGCGGCATGTACGCTATGCGCCCCTGGACGATCCGCCAGTATGCAGGTTTCTCTACAGCAGAAGAGTCTAACGCATTCTATCGCCGTAACCTGGCTTCCGGCCAGAAAGGTCTGTCTGTCGCTTTCGACCTTCCGACACACCGTGGTTACGATGCTGACAACGAACGTGTGGTCGGTGACGTCGGTAAAGCCGGTGTTTCTATCTGTTCGTTGGAGAACATGAAGGTTTTGTTCGATGGCATTCCTTTGAACAAGATGTCTGTTTCCATGACAATGAACGGTGCCGTACTTCCTGTATTGGCTTTCTATATCAATGCAGGTTTGGAACAGGGTGCCAAATTGGAAGAGATGGCCGGAACAATCCAGAACGATATCCTGAAAGAGTTCATGGTACGTAACACTTATATCTACCCGCCTGAATTCTCCATGCGTATCATCGCCGATATCTTCGAATATACTTCCCAGAAGATGCCGAAGTTCAACTCCATCTCCATCTCCGGTTACCACATGCAGGAAGCAGGTGCGACAGCCGATATCGAAATGGCTTATACGCTTTGCGACGGCCTTGAATATCTTCGTGCCGGTGTGAACGCCGGTATCGATATCGATGCTTTCGCTCCGCGTCTGTCATTCTTCTGGGCTATCGGAGTGAACCACTTCATGGAAATCGCCAAGATGCGTGCCGCACGTATGTTGTGGGCGAAGATCGTGAAGAGCTTCGGTGCCAAGAATCCGAAATCTCTGGCTCTGCGTACTCACTGCCAGACTTCAGGTTGGTCACTGACCGAGCAGGACCCGTTCAACAACGTAGGCCGTACTTGTATCGAAGCTATGGCTGCCGCTTTGGGCCACACACAGTCTCTGCATACGAACGCATTGGACGAAGCCATTGCTTTGCCGACAGACTTCTCTGCACGTATCGCCCGTAACACCCAGATTTATATCCAGGAAGAAACGAAGATATGCAAGGAGATCGACCCGTGGGCCGGTTCTTACTATGTGGAATCTCTGACAAACGAACTCGTTCATAAAGGCTGGGCTTTGATCCAGGAAATCGAAAGCATGGGCGGTATGGCGAAAGCGATCGAAACAGGTCTGCCCAAGATGCGTATCGAAGAGGCTGCTGCCCGTACGCAGGCTCGTATCGACTCTGGCGTCCAGACAATCGTCGGTGTGAACAAATACCGCCTGCCGAAAGAAGACCCGATCGATATCCTTGAAATCGACAATACAGCCGTTCGTAACGAGCAGATCGAACTGTTGAAAGAACTGCGTGCCAACCGTGACGAAGAAGCCGTGCAGAAAGCGTTGGCCGACATCACGGAATGCGTCCGTACGAAGAAAGGCAACCTGCTCGAACTGGCAGTCAAAGCAGCCGGCTTGCGTGCATCACTGGGAGAAATCTCCGATGCTTGCGAAGTTGTAGTAGGTCGTTATAAAGCAATCATCAGAACTATATCAGGCGTGTATTCATCAGAAACGAAGAAAGACGCAGACTTCCAGAAGGCTTGTGAGCTGACTGCCGAGTTTGCCAAGAAAGAGGGTCGCCAGCCGCGTATCATGATCGCTAAGATGGGTCAGGACGGGCACGACCGTGGTGCTAAAGTTGTGGCTACAGGTTATGCAGACTGTGGTTTCGATGTGGATATGGGGCCCCTGTTCCAGACTCCGGCCGAAGCTGCCCGCCAGGCTGTAGAGAACGACGTTCACGTAATGGGTGTTTCTTCTTTGGCCGCCGGACACAAGACTTTGATTCCGCAGGTTATCGAAGAACTGAAGAAATTGGGTCGTCCCGATATTATCGTGATCGCCGGAGGCGTTATCCCTGCACAGGACTATGACTTCCTGTACAAAGCTGGTGTTGCCGCCATCTTCGGTCCGGGTACATCTGTAACGAAAGCAGCTGTCCAGATCCTGGAAATACTGTTAGGTGAATAATAAGAAAGAATCTTTCTCTTTTTAGGCACGGATTTCATGGTTTTACACGGATAAATTTCGTGTTTTCCATGTGGTTCGTGCCTAAATTATGTCTATTAGCAAGCAGAATCCCTTGTTTTGTACGCTGCCTTTTTTGTTATGTCGAATCGTGTGGTTTTCGTTGCCTGCTCATAAATAATTCCCTATATTTGTGGAATAAGTAATAACGAATAAAACAGTAACTATGAAAAAGAAAGAGTCGGGTTTGAAAATTATGGAGGAGATGGAAAGAAAAGAGTTGCAGGACAGGTATATTCGCTTTGACTGGGCTATCAAGCGTTTGTTGCGCCAGAAGGCCAACTTTGATGTGCTTGATGGTTTCTTGACCGTCATGCTGAATGAAAAGGTCCGGATTATCGAAATCCTCGAAAGCGAAGGCAATCAGGAAAGTGCCGACGACAAGTTTAACCGTGTCGACATCAAAGCCTTGAACAGCAAAGGTGAGATCATCCTCGTCGAAATCCAGAACACACGCGAATTACACTACTTGGAACGCATCCTCTATGGTGTGGCCAAAGCTATCACTGAGCATATCTCGCTTGGCGAAGGCTATATGAAAATAAAGAAAGTCTACTCCATCAGTATCCTCTATTTCGATATCGGGATTGGTACGGATTATTTTTATCACGGACAGAATCATTTTATTGGCGTGCATACGGGTGACCATCTGCGTGTCAACACACGCGAGCGAAATCTCCTCGTCTCGCATCTGCCGGCCGAAATCTTTCCCGAATATATACTGATCCGGGTAAGCGAATTTGATAAGGTCGCTCTTACTCCTTTGGACGAATGGATTGAATACTTGAAAGACGGTACGATCCGTCCGAACACGACTGCGCCCGGTTTGAAAGAAGCCCGTGAGAAGTTGAAGTATTACTCCATGTCTCCCCAGGAACGTCTCGCTTACGATAATCATCTCGACGCCGTCATGATCCAAAATGATGTCATCGACACTGCTAAATGGGAAGGACGGATCGAAGGGCATGCTGAAGGACACGCTGAAGGACACGCCGAAGGGCTTGTTGAGGGGGAAACAAAAGGTATGTGCCAAGTGGCCGCCAATATGAAACGGATGGAGGTCGATATGGCCACCATTGCAAAATACACCGGTTTAAGCGAAGAGCTAATACGTTCTTTGTAATTTGAATAGTTTGAATATGAAAATGAAACAGAAGTTTGCATTAGAGAAAAAGACGTTTACCGTCCTCATGGGATTGCTGGCTGTCCTTTTGCTTGTACCGTCTTGTTCGACGGATGATAAGGTTCCTGATCTCTCCGATGAGGGGACGAATGATTGGATCTATAAGGTCATGACGGACTACTATTTGTGGAATGAGGATGTGCCTGACAAAGGGAACCTGAACTTCTCGCAATCTCCTGACAAGTTCTTCGAATCATTGTTGTCTGACCAGGATGGCGTAAAATACGGAGACGGATGGCTCACTTTTTCCCGGATAGAGAAAAAAGAAGAAGAAACGAAAGCTGTTACAGCAGCCGATTCGTATGGTTTTGAGTTTGCGTCGTATAAAAACGGGAATCTTTATTATGCCTGGGTTTTATACGTATTGCCCGGTTCTCCTGCTGCCGAAGCCGGACTGAAACGGGGGGATTGGATCATTGCTGTCGGTAGCGAGACTCCGAACGTGACAAACACGTCTGCTTTTTATAGCGGGAGTGAGACCACTTTCTTATTGGCTGATGTGGTAAGGAAAGGTAACGAGGTCACTTTCTATAAGAGAAGATCTATTTCGATCGCGGCTTCCCGGGCTGTAGAAGACACCCCTTTTCTGAAGGATTCCGTTTATACGATCAATGGCAAGAAAATAGGTTATCTGGTTTACAACAACTTTTCTTCCGGGCCGGACGATGAAAGTACTGCCTATGACGATCGGATGAAACAAATCTTTGCGGAGTTTAAGGCTGAAAATGTGAGCGAGTTTGTATTGGATTTGCGATATAACCAGGGAGGATTGGTTACTTGTGCACAACTTATGACCTCTCTTTTGGCTCCGGCGGATGCTTTGGGTAAGACCTTCTGCATCATGGAGCATAACAAAAAGCAATCTAAAAGAGATGAAGCTTTGCTGTTGAAAAAGAATGCCGAGATAGGGAATGCCAACTTGGATTTGAAACGCATTTATGTGCTGACGGGAGGTGTGACTGCTTCTGCTTCGGAGGCCGTGATCAACTGTCTGATCCCTTATCTTACCCGTAGTAACATCACGATCATAGGTGAAAAAACGATTGGCAAACGGGTCGGCGGCAACACTTTCGGAACCAAGGAGGAATATGGCTGGCTGTTGCATCCGATTACATTACGCATTTATAATGCCGATCACAATGCCGACTATGCGAACGGTTTTGAACCGGACGTGAAGCTTGAAGAACTGGTTATAGGAAATGAACTGTTGCCTTTCGGAGATACCGGCGAGATATTGTTAAGCGAAGCTCTTTCGCAGATAACCGGATTGAAGAGCCGGTCGGTACGTACGGAAAGTGAAGGCCGCATTTTACTCGCCCCGTCGTCTCTCGAAAGAAAACAAACAAAAGGCCTTGTCTTCGAATCCGAAAAATAAGACCTCTTGTTAAAGAAGCTTTCCCTCTTTGGGCAAAAGCTCATATTTTATCCGTATATTTGTTCCGGTATCAACTAATTACATGATGGACACAATAAATTGTTTTATTCCATATCTCTCTTCATCTCGGACCAGGCAAACCATAAAGGCGTTGAGGCAATGTGGCCGGATAAAGAATATCTATCTGTTGGCAACGGGAAAAGTTCCGGATGAGGTCGAGGGGTGTGAGGTTCTAATGATCGATTCGCCCACCGGTACCGCCACTTTCCGGGCGATCGCTTTACTTGCAGATACGGCTTATACATTACTATATACTAAATATACGGCTTTCGAGCCAGGGCAGTTCGCCTTCGAGCGCTTGTTGGCTATTGCCGGCGATACGAATGCCGGAATGCTCTATGCAGATCGCTATCTGGTAAAAGACGGGAACAGCCAACCGGCCCCTGTCATAGATTATCAGAAAGGAAGCCTGCGTGATGATTTTGATTTCGGCTCTCTCTTGTTCTTTCGTTCATCCGTCTTGAAACAGGCTGTTGCGGCTATGGATGCCGATTATCGTTTCGCCGGATTGTATGATCTTCGCCTTCGTGTGTCGGATTTGGCCGAACTGGTTCATGTCAATGAATATTTGTACTCGGAGGTGGAGGCAGACACCCGCAAGAGCGGAGAGAAGCTGTTCGATTATGTCGATCCGAAGAACCGGGCGGTGCAGATCGAAATGGAGGCTGTTTGCACGGCCTACTTGAAGCGGATTGGCGGTTATCTTGCTCCGGACTTTGAACCGATAGCCTTCGATGCCGGAACTTTCGAGCAGGAAGCCTCCGTCATCATTCCGGTCCGTAACCGCATTCGTACGATAGAAGATGCTATCCGCTCCGTGTTGGCACAGAAAACGACCTTCCGCTTTAACCTGATCATCGTGGATAACCATTCGACAGACGGAACTACCGAAGCAATCGGAAAATATACGACTGACGAACGTGTGGTCCATTTGGTTCCGGAACGTTTCGACCTGGGGATCGGCGGTTGTTGGAATGTGGGTGTGCATCATCCGGCTTGCGGCAAGTTTGCCGTCCAGCTCGATAGTGACGATGTGTACAGCAACCCTGATACGTTGCAGAAGATCGTCGATGCTTTTTACGAACAGAACTGTGCAATGGTTGTCGGGACCTATCGGATGACCGATTTCAAAATGAACGAACTACCTCCCGGCGTCATCGACCACCGGGAGTGGACTCTGGAAAACGGGCGCAACAATGCTCTCCGTATTAACGGTTTGGGCGCTCCCCGTGCGTTCTATACGCCTATACTCCGGAAAATCAATCTTCCGAATACCAGCTATGGAGAAGACTATGCTTTGGGGTTGCGTATCTCACGTACTTGGCGGATCGGACGCATCTATGATGTCCTTTACCTTTGCCGTCGTTGGGAAGACAATTCGGATGCAGCGCTCGATGTTGTGAAAATGAACAGATATAATACTTACAAAGACCGTATCCGCACTTGGGAATTGCAGGCGCGGATCGCATTAAACAGAAAAGACCATGAATGATTTGGAACGAGAAATCGAGTACCTGCTGTTGAGTCAAAAGCAGGATTGGAAATTGGCAGAGGAGAATTATGCTTCTTTGGCAAATACGCAGACACGCTATTTTCAGGGTGATTACAGGACGACGATCCTTCAGTATAACCCGGAACGGATTCGTTCTTCTTGTGCAAAGATAGACAAGACATCCTTACGGATGCGTCCTTGTTTATTCTGTCATCGCCCGAAAGAACAAAGGAGTGTGGCGTATAACAGTATGTTTGATATACTGGTTAATCCATACCCTATTTTCGAAGAACATCTGACCGTGCCTCTGCGTTGGCATGAAAAGCAACAGATAAAACCTTATTATGAGGATATGTTGGACATCGTCTCGGATTTGTCCGATTATGCCTTGTTTTATAATGGACCGAAATGTGGCGCTTCTGCTCCGGACCATATGCATTTCCAGGCTGGAAAGAAATATGAATTTCCGGTTGTGAGAAATTGGCTGAATTTCTCGAAACTGATGGTCTGGGAAAGTGAACGGGCAAGTATTTATGCATCAGACGATCTCCTTCCGGTTTGTTTCATCCTTGCGTCGAGAGATAAGGATGAGGCTGCGGCTGCTTTCGATTTGTTATATGATGTGATGCCTGTGGGACCGGATGATTACGAACCGATGATGAACCTGTTGGTCTGGATGGAGGATGAGGTTTGGCTTACTTGTGTCTTTCCCCGGCGGGAACTACGTCCTTCCTGCTATTATGCCGAAGGGGATGCCAATATCCTGATCAGTCCGGCAACAGTCGAGATGGCCGGACTGTTTGTTGCCCCTTTGGAAAAAGACTTTAAGAAAGTGACATTTGCAGACTTGGAAAAAATATGGAAGGAGGTAAGTATAACTGAAGAAGAGAAAAACGAACTCATACGGAAAATAGAAAAAGAAGTATGATGCCACATATGCCTTTATCTGATAAACCATCTGCACGGTCTCCCTGGTTTTGGGTCCCTTCCCTATATTTTGCGCAAGGGATACCCTATGTCGCGGTGATGATCATCTCTGTCTTGATGTATAAGCGTCTGGGAGTTTCCAATACCGACATTGCCCTTTATACGAGTTGGTTGAATCTGCCTTGGGTGATCAAACCTTTTTGGAGTCCTTTTGTGGATTTGCTGAAGACCAAACGTTGGTGGGTGGTCACTATGCAATTATTGATAGGGGCAGGACTTGCCGGTGTGGCGTTTACGATCCCGGCGACATTCTTTTTCCAAGCGTCGTTGGCCGTCTTCTGGTTGCTGGCTTTCAGTTCCGCCACGCATGATATTGCAGCGGATGGATTTTATATGCTGGCCCTCGATTCGCATGAGCAGGCTTTCTTTGTCGGTATCCGGAGTACCTTTTATCGGATTGCGATTATTGCCGGACAGGGCGCATTGGTGATGTTTGCCGGATTCTTGGAAAACAGTACGGGAAATATTCCGCTTGCCTGGTCTATTACTTTCTTTATTTTAGGCGGACTGTTTTTAGCATTGTTCCTGTATCACCGGTATATACTTCCTTTTCCGGATGGAGATAAGCCATCGGCGACGGTGACTCCTTCCACGATATTAAAAGAATTTTTCGCGACATTTGCCTCTTTTTTCAAAAAGAAACAGGCTTTTGTCGCGATCCTGTTCATGTTGCTGTATCGTTTCCCGGAGGCCCAGTTGGCAAAATTGGTAACGCCTTTCCTTGTCGATCCTCGCGAAGTAGGAGGTTTGGGGCTTTCGACGACTGAAATCGGGCTGGTGTACGGGACGATCGGTACAATCGGTTTGACATTGGGCGGAATACTGGGAGGTGTCGCCGCTTCGGCGGGAGGATTGAAGAAATGGATCTGGCCGATGGCGTTGGCGATTTCCCTGCCTGACGCTGTCTTTATTTATTTGAGCAGCGCGTTGCCTGATAATCTGTGGATAGTCAATCTTTGCGTATTTGTCGAACAGTTCGGGTATGGCTTCGGTTTTACGGCCTATATGTTGTATCTGATTTATTATTCCGACGGAGAACATAAAACGGCACATTATGCGATCTGTACCGCTTTTATGGCTTTAGGCTTGATGCTTCCCGGAATGGCAGCCGGATGGTTACAGGAACAGATGGGTTATGAAAACTTCTTCTGGTGGGTGATGGGATGCTGCCTGGTGACGTTGTTTGTCACGGCTTGTCTGAAGATCGATCCTGAATTCGGGAAAAAGAAAAAACAGGGGGATTGCTAAATAGTTTTGTTTTGTATATGGTGTTGAAAACGATATTGATTGCGGATGGCGGCTCTACGAAAACGGATTGGAGCATTGTGTCCGGCAATCAGGAAATAGAACGGATCAAGACGCGCGGGATTAATCCGTTTTTCCAGACGGAAGAAGATATCTCGGCTGAAATAGGGGACAATCTGATTCCCCGGATAAAGAAGTATGATCCTATCGAAGCTGTTTACTTTTATGGGGCCGGATGTGCTTTCCCGGAGAAGAATGAAATTGTACGCCGGGCGATCGCGCATTATCTTCCGGTTCCGGTGGAAGTCGGCAGTGACTTGTTGGCTGCAGCCCGCTCTCTTTGTGCCCACAATCCCGGTATTGCCTGTATTTTGGGGACCGGGTCCAATTCCTGCCTGTATGACGGGAAGGATATTGTCAGGAACATATCCCCGTTAGGTTTTATCTTAGGAGATGAGGGGAGCGGTGCCGTACTTGGAAAATGGCTGGTCGGGGATGTGTTGAAGAACCAATTGCCGGTAACCTTGCAAGAGGCTTTCTTTGCAGAGACCGGCCTGACACCGGCCATGATTATGGAAAAGGTTTATAAGCAACCTTTTCCGAATCGTTTTTTGGCAAGTCTGTCTCCTTTTTTACTTCGGCATATAGAAGAACCGGCCATATATAATTTGGTGAGTAATAGTTTCCGGGCGTTCTTTGCCCGCAATGTCATGCAGTATGATTGCCGGGATCATCCGGTCCACCTGGTAGGCTCCATTGCCTGGTATTATCAGGATATATTGAAAGATATAGCCCGTGAGTTCGGGCTTCGGTTAGGCTCGATCGTTCAAAGCCCGATTCAAGGTCTGGTTGTATATCATAGTGTTTTATAATTATAATATTATTTTATTCGGTTTTTATCATGAAAAAATCTTTATTCTTATTGTGCTTGCTTCTGGTAATGTTGGGAAATTGTGCATTGGTGTTGGCACAACCGGCTCAGAAGTTGATCAATGTGGTGGTTTCGCCTGATCGTGTCGATTGGAAATGCAAGGCGAAGGAAGAAGTGAAGTTTACGGTGCAGGTTTTCAAGAATGAAAATTTGTTGAAAGATGTAGTTGTCGACTATGAGTTGGGGCCGGAATATTTTCCAACGATAGTAAAAAAGGACGTTCGTTTGGCGGATGGGAAAACGACGCTGAAAGCGAAGATGAATGAACCCGGATTCCTGCGTTGTAAAGTGACGGCCAAAGTGGACGGGCGAATATATGAAGGAATGGCGACTGTAGGCGTGGATGAGACAAAGATTCAGCCGACAACGGCCAATCCGGAAGATTTTGATGTGTTCTGGACCGATGCGATTGCAGAGGCCCGTAAGCAACCGCTCGATCCCAAGATGACATTGCTGCCGGAAAGATGTACTTCCACACAGAATGTTTATCATGTCAGTTTCCAGAATGAACGTCCCGGTTCCCGTATGTACGGCATTTTGGTCGTTCCGAAGAAACCCGGCAAATATCCGGCAATCCTCCAAGTTCCCGGGGCCGGCATACGTCCTTACGGCGGATTCTATCTGGGAGAAAATATCATTACGCTGGAGATTGGAATACATGGTATTCCTGTAACGATGCCGCAGGAAGTGTATAACAATTTGGCTGTAGGGGCATTGAGAAGATATAATGCGTTGAATAAAAATAATCGTGATGCACATTACTATAAGCGGGTCTATCTCGGTTGCGTGCGTGCGGTGGACTTTCTCTATTCGTTACCGGAGTTTGACGGGAATACGGTCGGTGTGACCGGTGGAAGCCAAGGTGGTGCTTTGTCTATTGTTACGGCCGCTTTGGACCCGCGCATTAAATTCCTTGCTGCTTTTCATCCGGCTTTGTGCGATTATGCCGGTTATTTGCATAAACGGGCAGGAGGTTGGCCGCACTATTTCCTGAATACACAACCTGTCGCGAATGAAGTGGAAACGCTTGCTTATTTCGATGTGGTGAATTTTGCCCGTCGTGTGAAAGCTCCGGGTTGGTATAGCTGGGGGTATAATGATGTGGTCTGCCCGCCGACTTCCACATATTCGGCTTACAATGTTATTCCGGGAGTGAAGGAATTGCATCTTTATCTTGAAACCGGTCATTGGACATACCCGGAACAGCAGGCGGAACATCTTAAATGGCTGAAAAGCCAATGTGGCAAGTAGATATGTTTCCCGATCATCTTTTTCCTGTAGTAAGATGAGAAATATATGGAAAATATTTCTATATTTGTCCCATGCATTGTTCCTGTTTCGCAATCTGCGGAAAAGGATTAAAAGGGAATCGGGTGCAAATCCCGGACAGTCCCGCTGCTGTAAGCTTCAAAAAACGGATTGGGCAATTCTTTTATGCCACTGACGCAAGTTGGGAAGGCGCTCATACCGGAAGTAAGTCAGAAGACCTGCAACGCATATTTTTTTCGACGGCTTCGAGGAAAGGCCGGAAGAGAACAGTAAAGCCGCAGGTTTTTGCCTTTCTTTATTCCCGTTTCCCGTAGCCTATCTGTTTGTTTTTAATTATTTTGCCATAATAATTAGGAAAAGAGGCATGAATCTGTTTGCGGGATGAGCTCCGCCTTCGGTTCATGCTTTCCTTTTACGGATGGTAACATTGGCAACACTTAGGCGGTGATATTTGTTTATTAATGGAAAAGTGCGTTTATTTGTAATTCGTATTAACTAATTAAAGGAAAAGTATGAAAAAGATTGTAGGGCTTATATTATTGGCAGTGATGGCATTGATAGCCGTTCCTGCGAAATCCCAGATTAAGTTCGGTATAAAAGGCGGTTTGAATATTTCGTCTGTTCATTTCAACAAGGATATTGTAGAAAAGGATAATGTGACCGGATTTAACATCGGTCCGATGGTGGAAGTGATGGCCCCGGTAATGGGAGTCGGTTTTGATGCGGCTATCCTGTATTCTCAAAAAGGGATAGGCGTGAAGAGCGAGAAAGACATTAAGAATGACTATATCGATGTCCCGGTTAATTTGAAATGGAAATTCGGCCTGCCTATTATCAAAGGATATCTGGCTGCCGGCCCGTATGTCGGTTTCCGTGTGGGCGGTGATAAGTTCTGGGATATTCCGGGATCGGTCGGAGAGCAGTTGAAGGCAAAAAGCTTTAATGCCGGTTTGAATTTGGGCGGCGGTGTGGAACTGATCAAACATTTGCAGGTTGGTTTCAATTATGCTCTCGGCTTGACGGATGATTATAGTGCGTCAAAGTTCGAATTAAACGGTAAGAACCGGGGTTGGTCGATTACGGCTGCCATCCTGTTCTAAAAGGAATACAGAATATTTGCGATCAGATAAACAAAGGTCGGGCTTTAACAGTCCGGCCTTTTTTGTTACTTTTGGCATCGCTATGAACATTGGTTCGTGTAAAAAGGATAAGAATGAAGTACGCAGACGTTATACTCCCGCTTCCGTTAGAGAACAGCTATACCTATAGCATACCGCCCGATCTGGAACAGACGGTGATACCCGGTTGCCGGGTGATCGTCCATTTCGGAAAGAAGCGTTACTATACGGCTATCGTCATGGATGTGCACGACCGTGTAACCGACAGCCAGTATGAGACGAAAGAGATTTACGCCTTGTTGGACGCCACGCCGGTGCTCCGTCGTCCGCAACTTCGTTTCTGGAAATGGATCGCCTCCTATTACTTGTGCAAGTTAGGAGATGTTTATAAGGCGGCTTTGCCTTCCGGCTTGAAGTTAGAGAGTGAAACGGCTGTCACCTACAATGAAGAGTTCGAAGCCGACGGACCTTTGCGGCCGAATGAGCAGGCTGTGTTGGATGCCTTTACCGGTGTTTTGAAGCTGACGGTTTCCGAACTGGAAAAGAAAACCGGGCTACGGAATGTCGTGCCTGTTGTCGCTTCCCTGATGGCTAAGGGTGCGGTTGAGGTGAGCGAGGAACTGAAGCGGGGCTTTGTGCCGAAGATGCAGACCTTTATCCGTCTTGCAGAGGCGTATAAAGATGAAGAAAAACTACAGGCCGTGTTTGCAGATTTCAAGCGGGCGAAGAAGCAGGAACACCTGTTGATCTGTTTCCTTGAACTCAGTCATGCGCTTAATCCGGTACTGGTACGCGAATTGTCGAAGAAAGAACTGTTGGAGAGCAGCGGTTGTTCTGCGGCCATACTGGACGGTGTGCTGAAGCGGGGTGTGCTGGAAAGTTATGAAAAAGAGGTGGGACGTTTGCAAATTCCGGTTTGCCGTTTGCAACCCCTTAACCCTTTAAGTGCGGCGCAGGAGAAGGCCTACGGGGAGATACATGATGTCTTCCGGGAGAAAGAAGTCTGCCTGCTGCACGGCGTTACATCCAGTGGAAAGACGGAAGTCTACGTGCGGCTGATCGACGAGGTGCTGAAAATGGGACGCCAGGTTTTGTATATGTTGCCTGAGATCGCCATCACGACCCAGATCACGGAACGGCTTGCTAAGTTGTTCGGAGATAAGTTGCTGGTCTATCATTCCAAATTCTCCGATAACGAGCGGGTGGAAGTCTGGAACCGTTTGCTGCATGCGGGCGAACCGATGTTAGTGTTAGGTGTCCGTTCCTCTTTGTTTTTGCCATTCAAGGATTTAGGTTTGATCATTGTGGACGAAGAGCATGAGAATACCTATAAGCAGCAAGATCCGGCTCCGCGTTATCATGCCCGGAATGCGGCTTTGGTGTTGGCTGGTATGCATGGGGCGAAAACATTGTTGGGCTCTGCCACTCCATCCATCGATTCCTATTTTAATGCCACTACCGGCAAATACGGTTTGGTGGAACTCACTACCCGTTATGGCGATCGGCTGATGCCGGAAATACTGACGGTCGATATCAAGGAGTTGAGACGTAAGAAGATCATGAAAGATACGCTCTTTTCGCCGGTTCTGGTGGAAAAGTTGGGCGAAGCGTTAAGGAAAGGAGAGCAGGCGATCCTGTTCCAGAACCGCCGTGGATTCGCTCCGGTGATCGAGTGCAAGAGCTGCGGTTGGGTTCCCCATTGCGTCAATTGCGATGTCAGCCTGACGTATCATAAGTTTCGCAACGAGCTGGTATGCCACTATTGCGGATATAAAATCCAGTTGCCCCGCCAATGTCCGGAATGCCAGAGTCCGGAACTTCGTACGATGGGGTTTGGGACCGAGATGGTGGAGGAGGAGATCGCAGCTCTCTTCCCTTCTGCCAAAGTCGAGCGCCTGGATTTCGATACCGCCCGTACCCGTACGGCCTATGAGCGGATCATTGCAGACTTTGAGAAAGGTAAAACGCAGATATTGATCGGAACCCAGATGCTGTCGAAAGGCCTGGATTTCGGCAACGTCGGTGTTGTCGGCATCCTGAATGCCGACAACCTGATGAACTTTCCGGATTTCCGGGCTCATGAACGTGCCTTCCAGCTGATGGTACAGGTGAGCGGCCGTGCCGGAAGGCGGGATAAGCGGGGAACGGTTGTCCTGCAAACGTCTCAGCCCAACCATCCGTTGATCCGTATGGTGGAATGTTTTGACTATAAGGGGATGGTGCGCTTTCAATTGAGTGAGCGGAGCATGTTCCGCTATCCGCCTTACTACCGTTTGATCGTGATTGTCTTGCGTAGCCGGAATGATTCTGTTTTGCAAGAGCTATCGGCTTTATACGCCGAAAACCTGCGCCGCCGCCTGGGCGAACGTGTGCTTGGGCCTGTCACACCGCCGATAACGCGCGTACAGACTCTTCATATCCGGAAGATTGTTTTAAAGATAGAGATTGCCGCTGCGATCGCTCCGGTACGCGAGATACTGGAATCGGTACATGCCGATATGCAACGCTACTTGCCATTTAAGCAACTGATCGTGCACTATGATGTGGATCCGGCGTAAGAGAAAAATCATAAATCAAAAAATTAAGAAAGATGGAAGAAAAGAAAGGAGAATATAAGATATTGTTTGTGTGTCTGGGGAATATTTGCCGGTCACCGTCGGCTGAGGCTGTGATGAAGAAATTGGTGCATGATGCGGGATTAGACGGGCGGATCAAGGTCGATTCGGCCGGTATCATCGGGTATCACGCAGGAGAAAAGGCTGATCCGCGTATGCGTTCGCATGCAGCCCGTAGGGGATATAAGTTGGATTCGGTCTCCCGTCCGGTATGTACGGACGACTTTTTCGACTTCGACCTGATCATCGGCATGGACAACCGTAATATTGACGATCTCAAACGGAAAGCTCCGGATTTGGAATCCGTGGGAAAGATACATCAGATGACGGAATATTCCCGGAACAAGCTGTATGACTATGTTCCCGATCCGTACTATAGCGGAGCGGAAGGTTTCGAACTGGTCCTCGATCTACTGGAAGATGCTTGTGCGGGGTTGCTGGAAAAGCTTTAGTTTCATTCTAGTAACTTTAGTTTCCTCGGTCGAAACTTCTGTTTCGACCGCAGAGACTAAAGTTTCGACCGCAGACACTTGAGTTTCGAGCCATGAAGCTAAAGTTTCGACCGCAGATACTTTTGCTTTGATTGCGGGAACAAAGGATTGCAAGAAGATGTGCAACCCTACTTCTTCAAATCCGGATAACTGATCCGCGTATGGTACATGATCTTCAGCTTTTCCACAAAGACATTCTTGATTGTTTCCACATCTTTGAATGTCAACGGGGCGTTGCGCATCAGTCCGTCGGCGATCTGTCCGTCTATGATCTTGTCGACTAAGGCACGTATGTTTTCTTCCGTGTGTTCTTTCAGGCTGCGGGAGGCCGCTTCGACGGAGTCGGCCATCATCAGGACGGCTGTCTCTTTCGAGAACGGGTTCGGTCCCGGATAGGTGAAAGCCTCTTCGTCTATCTCGCGGTCGGGATATTGGTTTTTGAAAGAGTTGTAGAAGTATTTGGCTTTTCCGCGTCCGTGATGGGTTCGGATAAAGTCGATGATGGCTTTAGGCAACATCGCTTTTTCTGCGATCTTGACACCATCGTTCACGTGGTTGATGATGATTCTCGCACTCTGGTCGAACGATAGCTGGCTGTGCGGGTTGATGCTGCTCTGGTTTTCGGTGAAGAACGCCGGGTTCGCCATCTTCCCGATATCATGAAACATGGCTCCTGTACGCACGAGTTGCGCATTTGCCCCGATGGCGGCTGCTGCTTCAGACGCTAAGATCGACACTTGCAGGGAATGTTGGAAAGTGCCCGGAGATATTTCAGACAATTTCTTTAGGATCGGCGTGTTGATGTTGGAGAGTTCGACCAGTGTAATGCTGGACACATAGCCGAATGTCTTTTCCAACATATAGACCAATATATATGTAAACATCAGCAGGATGAAGTTGATGCCGAAATAGAGCATCATCATCCAGTTGATCTTCTTGAAGTCCGCTTCCTGGTAGATGGACAGGCTGATGTAGCAGAGAACGTAGGACATGAAGATGAAAAATGCGCAACGGATCAACTGCGAACGTTCATATAAGTCTTTCAAACTGAATGTCACGACCATGCCGGCAATCACCTGGAGCAACAGAAATTCGTGTGGAAAAGGCACCATCAGCGAGCAGATCAGCACGATGATCAGATGTGTGAACAGTGCCGTACGCGAGTCGAAGAACGTGCGTACGACAATCGGCACGATGGCGAACGGAAGGATATAGACATTGAACAACCCGTACGTCACGCAAAGCTCTGTCAAGATGCAACTTACGAATATGCAGAGCACGAGGAAAAGCGTATTCTTCCTGTTATGCAGTATCTTCAACCGGAAGGACCATAGGTACAGCCAGAAGCAGAAGAGAATCCCGAATACCAACACAGACAGACCTCCCATGATGATCCCTTGCCGCTGGGCGCCTCCGGACTTGGTCTCATGTACGATCTTAAGGGAGCGAAGCACGTTGTAAGTGTGGTTGTCGATGATCTCGCCCCGGTCGACGATGCGCTCTCCCGCTTGTATCATGCCGTTGGCCAGCGGGACACTGTTCAGGATGTCTTCTTTGACTTTATCCGACATTGCCTTGTCGTATGTGACATTTTCCACCAGGTAGTTATTGATATCGCAGGATTGCAAGGCCGACTTGTCCAGGTAGGAAGGGCAATTGTTGATGATGAACTCATACGCCGTCTTGACCGTAAAGAACTCGCTGCTGTAGTGGGGTTGTGCGACGCTGCCCGCGAGCAGGTTGATGCGGGGATATTCCTCTTTCCTGAGTTCTTCCATTTCCTGGGTGGAAATGATTCCGTCCCGGTATAGCTTCTGCAAGCTGTTTTCGATATACTGCATATAGGCCGGGGTCGCCCGCTTTTTCAGCGTACCCTGATAGTCGGTGCGGAGTTTGTCTATTTCTTTGGATTCGATTGTGGCATCCAGCCGGTAATAAGGTTCGAACTTCTTGAGAGCGCTGTCGCGTTCGGCTTGTACTTCCGCATCTGTCTTGTAGATAGGAAAGTCGCCCGGAGCGGTAAGCAATCCGTATCGCCAGGGTTTCCCTTCATGAAACTGGTAGCGGAACTTCCCTTCCCGCGGGAAGAAGTAAGCGATCAGCAAGGCGGCTACGATAAAATAGACACTCGGATGTATGCTATAGTTTTTTACCTTCATACTGTTTTGTTTTATTGATCATTCTTTAAATACAGATTTATCTGTGTAAAACATGGATGGCATGGTTATACAAAAATGATTGTCGTTTCGTAGGGGCAGGGCTCTGCTCTGCCCATTGTCATTCAATAGAGGAATGTTGATTGCATAGGGCGGAGTAGAACCTCGCCCCTACACGGATCGCCATTATTTTATTTTACACCGATAAATTATCATTTACTTCTTATAAAAAATACAGTTATGTATTGATTGGCGAAATGTACATAAAAAAGTTTACTAAGAGAAAAAAAAGGGCTACTTTTGCAAATTAAAAACGCAGGCAATTGACAAAGGACGATTGGCAATTGATGATTAGGAGACTTCCGGTCTTCCTGATAATTGTCAATTATCAACCTTAATTGTCAATTGTCAATTGTTAATTGTCAATTGTTAAAAAGATTATGACTCAAAGAAAAGTAAGAGTACGGTTTGCACCGAGTCCTACAGGACCCTTGCATATCGGAGGTGTTCGTACAGCTTTATACAATTATCTGTTTGCCAAACAGAATGGTGGAGATCTGATTCTCCGTATTGAAGATACCGATTCGCAGCGTTTTGTTCCCGGAGCGGAAGCTTATATTATAGAGGCGTTGACCTGGTTGGGAATCAAATTTGACGAAGGTGTCGGTTTCGGAGGCGAGTATGGCCCTTACCGTCAGAGTGAACGCCGGGATATTTACAAAAAGTATGTCGATCAGTTGTTGAAGGCCGGTAAGGCTTATATCGCGTTCGACACGCCCGAAGAGTTGGATGCCAAACGGAAAGAAATACCCAATTTCCAGTATGATGCATCCACCCGCATGCAGATGCGCAACTCGCTGACTCTTTCCGACGAAGAGGTGAAATCCTTGATCGCTGCCGGAGCCCAGTATGTGGTCCGTGTTAAGATCGAACCCAATGAAGACATTCATGTGAACGACCTGATCCGTGGCGAAGTGGTTATCAACTCTTCTATCTTGGATGATAAAGTCTTGTATAAATCGGCCGACCAGCTGCCTACTTATCACCTGGCCAATATCGTGGACGACCATTTGATGGAAGTTACGCATGTGATCCGAGGTGAAGAATGGTTGCCGAGCGCCCCGCTCCACGTACTGTTGTACCGCTATTTCGGTTGGGAAGAGACGATGCCCCGGTTCGCACACCTGGCTTTGCTCTTGAAACCGGAAGGCAACGGCAAGCTGAGCAAGCGTGACGGCGACCGTCTAGGTTTCCCCGTGTTCCCGTTGGAATGGCATGACCCGAAGAGCGGCGAGATTTCTTCTGGCTATCGCGAGAGCGGCTACCTGCCCGAAGCTGTTGTCAACTTCCTGGCCCTGTTAGGATGGAATCCGGGCAATGACCAGGAAGTGATGAGCATGGACGAGCTGATCCGCTGCTTCGACCTGAGCCGTTGCAGCAAGAGCGGAGCCAAGTTCGATTACGAAAAGGGAAAATGGTTCAACCATCACTATATCCAGGCAATGGACAACAAGAAAGCGGCCGCCCTCTTTATGCCGATCCTCGAAAGCCACGGTGTGAAAGCCGACCCGGCGTATGTGGAGAAGGTCGTGGCGATGATGAAAGACCGTGCTACCTTTATCAAGGATTTGTGGGATCTCTGTTCGTTTTTCTTCATTGCTCCGACAGAGTATGACGAAAAGACGCGTAAAAAACGCTGGAAGGAAGACAGTGCCGCCCAACTTACCGAGCTGATCGAAGTGCTTCGCGCACGCGAACCGTTCGATATCGAAGGTACGGAAGAAGAGGTGAAAGCCTGGATTGAAAGCAAAGGTTACCATTTGGGAAATATAATGAATGCAACCCGCCTGGCCCTTGTCGGCGAAGGCAAAGGACCGCATATTTTCGACATAACAGAAGCCTTGGGAAAGGAAGAGTCGATCCGCCGTATCCAGAGAGCGATAGAGAAATTATGATTTCAGATTTATGATTTATGATTTATGTATCGATGATAAATCATAAATCATAAATTATAAATTGTTTTACCATGTACAGCTTACTCATACATTTTTATGCCTTTATTGTCGCTTTGATTTCTCCTTTCCACCAGAAGGCGCGTCTGATGCGTTTCGGCCAGTGGAAGACAAATAGCATTTTACGGGAGAAGATAGACCGGAATGCAAAGTACATCTGGTTCCATGCTTCTTCGTTGGGCGAGTTCGAACAGGGACGTCCCATGATTGAAAAGATCAAGGCGCAATATCCGGAATATAAGATATTGCTTACTTTCTTTTCTCCCTCCGGCTATGAAGTACGGAAAAACTATAACGGGGTGGATGTTATCTGCTACCTGCCTTTCGATACGCCTTACCGGGTGAAGAAGTTCCTGAATCTGGCGAATCCGGCAGTGGCTGTTTTCATCAAGTATGAGTTTTGGGGAAACTATTTGCATGAGTTGAAGAAGCGGGGTATTCCGGTCTATATCATTTCGGCGATCTTTCGTCCCGACCAGTTGTTCTTTCAATGGTTCGGAGCCTCTTACCGGAAGATGCTGTACAGCTTTACGCATTTGTTCGTGCAGGACGAACGTTCGAAGGAACTGCTCGGGCAATATGGCATCCGTAACGTGACGGTCTGCGGCGATACCCGTTTCGACCGTGTCTTGGATGTGCGTAATCAGGCGCGTGAGTTGCCCGAAGTCGAACGATTCGTCACCGGTGAAACAGGAGAAAGAAGCCTGGCCTTGATCGCCGGAAGTTCCTGGCCACAGGATGAGGAGATTCTGATCCCTTATTTCAACGAACATCCGGAGATGAAGCTGATCATCGCTCCGCACGAAATCCACCGGGAACATCTGATGTATATCGAGTCGTTGCTGAAACGCCCGTCTGTCCGTCTGTCCGATGTGATGCAGGACAAGAGCCTGCTTGAAGGGAAAGATTGCCTGATCGTGGATAGTTTCGGATTGCTGTCTTCCATCTATCGGTATGGGACGATTGCTTATATCGGCGGCGGTTTCGGCGCCGGCATCCATAATACGCTGGAAGCGGCGGTTTATGGTATTCCGGTGTTGTTCGGTCCCCGGTATCAGAAGTTCAAGGAGGCCCGTGACCTGATCAAGGTGGGCGGAGGATTCTCGGTTGCATCGAAAGACGAGTTCGTGGCCAAAATGGACGAGCTGCTGACCTACGCTGAAGTCTTGGAGGCTGCCGGCGAGAGTGCCGGACGGTTCGTGAAAGGCAATGCGGGTGCGACGGATGGTATATTGAAGGAAATGGCTTTGTAGGCGGTGTGTCTCCGGCAGTTTCCGAAGTTTATATGAATATGGCATGCTGATGGTGAAGGCCGGACGGGTCTGTCGTATCAGCGTGCTTTTTGTTTTTAGTGTATTTCTTAAATCATTATTAGTAATGAATTTTAGGCTATTTTCGATTGGTTTATTCTCCGTCATTTCTCTAATGTCTTGCCATACAGGAAGGCATGAAGCAGCAGAAGGCCCTTTGTCTTCTTATGTAAATCCGTTTGTGGGTGCTTCAACGAATACGGAACTGGCGGGCGCGAGTCATGGACTTGGAAAAACGTTTCCCGGAGCGACCGCTCCTTTCGGTATGGTGCAGGTCAGTCCCAACACGATTACCGGAGGCGACAACGGCCCTGGCTATAGTTATGAACATACGACCATCGAAGGTTTTGCTTTTACACAAATGTCCGGCATCGGTTGGTACGGCGATTTGGGGAACTTTCTGGTGATGCCGGCCGTTGGTCCTCTTCATACATTTGCCGGGACGGAAGATCGGCCGGAAGAAGGTTACCGTTCGCGCTATGACAAGAAAACCGAAAAGGCTTCGGCGGGCTATTACTCTGTTTTTCTTTCCGATTATAAGATTCAGGCGGAAGCTACCGCTTTACCTCATAGCGGAATGCTTCGTTTTACCTTCCCGGAAAGCAAGGAAGCTCGTATCCAGGTCGATCTGGCACGCCGGGTGGGAGGGACATCGACATTTCAAAGCATAGAGGTGGTGGACGACCATACCATCAAAGGTTGGATGCAATGCACGCCTGATGGAGGCGGTTGGGGAAACGGAGACGGCAAGGCTGATTATACGGTCTATTTCTATGCTCAATTTTCCCGGCCATTTTCCGGGCATGGCGTTTGGTCTGCCGATATTCCGGACGATTGGGGGCGTAAGCGTGAAGATGTTTGTAGCGAGCGCTATCGCGAAGCGATTCGGCAGGCAGCCGTCCATCCTTCTGTTTCTTCTTTTGAAGGCAAACATTTAGGTTTTTATGCCAATTTTGAAACCAAACCCGATGAGGTGATCTTGTTAAAGAGCGGCATCTCTTATACCAGTTTGAAAAACGCAGAAGAAAATCTGGCGGCGGAGATGAAAGACTTTGATTTTGACCGGACGCATGCCGAGTGTGTCCATCTTTGGAATGACGAGTTGGCGAAAGTTTCTATCAAGGGAGGAACCGATGAGGAAAAGAGAATTTTCTACACGGCTCTTTATCATACGTTGATCGACCCGCGCCTGTGTAGCGATGTCAACGGCGAATACCTCGGGGCGGATAAAAAGATCCATCAGACCGGCAAGTTCCGTAAGCGGACTATCTTCAGCGGATGGGACGTCTTCCGTAGCCAGATGCCTCTTCAGACCATCATCAACCCGACGATGGTGAACGATCTTGTCAATTCGCTTGTGGAGATAGCCGACCAGAGCGGCAACGAATATCTCGAACGGTGGGAGCTCTTGAATGCTTACTCCGGTTGCATGGTGGGCAATCCCGCCATTTCGGTTTTGTGCGATGCCTACCAGAAAGGTATTCGGGATTATGACGTGGAGAAAGCCTACCGCTATGCTCTGAACACTTCCCGGCGCTTTGGCAACAATGACGACGGCTATACGCCCGGCAATATTTCCTGCACGTTGGAATATGATTATACGGACTGGTGCATGGCTCGTCTGGCCGAGTGGTTGGGAAAAGAGGGCGACCGGGCGGAGTTTGACAAACGAGCCTTGTCGTATGCAACTATCTTCGATCCTGAATCGGGGTGGTTCCGTCCGCGTGACGAGAAAGGCGCTTTTTCTTCTTTGCCTGAAAAAGGGCGTTTGCAAGAGGGCTATGGTTGCGTGGAATCCAATCCTTACCAGCAGGGGTGGTTCGTGCCGCACGATGTCGAAGGGATGGTCCGTCTGATGGGTGGCCGTGAAAAGGCTTTGGCCGACCTGGAGGATATGTTTGAGAAAACACCGGGCGACTATCTTTGGAATGACTATTATAACCATGCCAATGAACCGGTCCATCATGTTCCTTTCCTGTTCAACCGGTTGGGAGTGCCTTCGCTTACCCAGAAATGGACACGCGACATTTGCCGGAATGCTTATCACGACAAAGTGACCGGTTTGGTGGGGAACGAAGACGTCGGGCAGATGTCGGCGTGGTATGTGTTGGCGGCTTCCGGCATACATCCGATATGTCCGGGCGATGGCCGCTATGAGATCACCAGCCCCGTATTCGACCGGGTGGAGTTTCGTCTGGACCCGACTTATGCGACTGGCGGTTCTTTTGTGATCGAAGCCCGCGACAACAGTCCGGAGAATATCTATATCCAGAGTGCGACGCTCAACGGTAAGAAGTATGATAAATATTACCTGACGCACGCCGATCTGGCGGCAGGCGGAACGCTTGTTCTCCAAATGGGTGCAAAACCTTCGGATTGGGGAAAAGAGTGATAATATTTTATGGAACTCGATATTATTCACATGTAATAGACTTGAACTTATAACCGAGAAACTCTATTGCATTGTGGTCATCGCTACCCCTATAATTTTCTGTATTATCAGGAGTCCAGCAATATTGCCCACCTTCTATATCGCCACCATTCATGACTTTTTGGTCTTTTGACAAAACCAAGTCGATGTCTTTGGTGGTACACCCCTCAAAGATTCCGTTTATATCTGCTTTTCCATATACTTTAGTAAGATTACCAAAGACAACTTTCTGAAGCCATGCACAACCGGAAAAAGCATTTTCTTCGATTTCTGTAACATCTGGAAGAGCTATAGATTTTAGCATTCCCCAACTCATAAATCCTTTTGAAGGAATCTTCTTACATCCCATCAATGTAAGATTTATACTGCAATACCCAGCTTCTGCAAGCCCATAATGTATTGCATCCAATACAGTACTATCTGTATCGTGAGCAAGGGTGAGATTGATGTTTGTCTTGCCCGCATCAAATTCATTCTTAACGGCTTCCACTATTTGCTCGAAAGTGATAGCTTCATCTGCCAATGAAACAACAGTAGCATCCAGTGCATAACTTTTACCCTTTACTGTTGCTTGGGAGAATTTATAAGCAGCTAAAGACGTTCCCTCATATTTCACGGTAACAGACGAGCTCTCTTCAAAATTGCCATACAAAAAGGCATTGCCATTATTGTCTGAAGTAAGACTATAGGTGACTTCTATTGGACCACTACCTTGGGCTGGAACGAACTTGTTGGTAACAACTGTTATTGCTTTATTTGGAATCGTCGCAATACGGAGGCGTGAATAGCTTCGTGTCGCATTAGAAAAAGATACAGTTATTCCCTCGCCATTAGGGGTGATTTGTGCTGTTCCTTCAATGTATTCATCCATTCCTGGGACCTTGCCTTCTTTCAAAGTTAATTTGCCAGATTCCCATTTGTAATTAGGGGCATAATATACATGAGGTATAAATGGCACTTCGTCTTCTTTATAAGCAGGCTCGCCACTTGTCAATTCCCATTTATTGCCATTATATGTAAAAGTTGCATACTTAGCCCCTAAAGTACGGCTATTTACCTCCAAAAGCAGCTCATCTCCAGCTTCCCATGAAATCTTGCCTTCATCAGGTGTACCTACAGCACGAGTCTGTGAATCTCCGAATGTTGGGAAATCACCAACAACAAACTGAATATTGCTCTTGCCTGTTTTTACGGTTGTATTTTCTATATCGCTTGTACATGATACCGCTACTATAGTAGCGATAACTAATATGATGTATTGAAATATCTTTTTCATATTCCTGTTCTCTAATTACTTGAGTTCTTCTTCGTTGTCGTTATCCCAACCTGCCAAATCATCAGAACTAATTTGGGTTAGTTCTACTTTGTTTTTTCCAATGTTGAGTTCATAAGTGTAGCGATAACCTTCCTCAAATTCTGTAGGTGTCTTCATTTTTACAAAAAAATTCTTGTTGTCTAACTCGAATTTCAAGAAAATCTCTCCAGTTGCGTATGAGCCAGGTATTACTATTGCAGAAAACTTGTTGGTATCGTGCTTACAAGCTGTTACCCAATCAGGATTGCCAGTAGGCTGATCCATAACAAGCTTTCCCTGTTCTTGGTCAATCTTAAAAGTGACATTCATATGTTTAGAGTATACCTGTGGTTCACTAATGTCCATATTAGGATAATCAGCTGTGCCAACATGATATGTTATCATAACCAAAGCCATACGATGTTTCATTGGAATATCTACATACCTATCATACCTATCAGGGTCTTCGTGCCAATAGCCATTAATTAAATCGGCAGACTTTAATGCCTCTGATGAGTCTTGATTTTTAGGCAAATCAAACTTATCAAATTTATACTCTGATGGATATACTGCCAATATCGTATGTTTGCCGGACTTATCTAACCAGTGGAAACGGCTATCACGAGACCATGTCTTGTTGTTACCATCATAAGTAAGATGGATAGAGTCACCTGGCGCAGTCTCGTCTGTAAACACCTGTACATTAATTTGATTTCCATCTTCCCACTGGTTACCATAATAATCCAATGTGTTAACACGAGTCTGTACACCCCCGATGGAGAAGGTCGCGTTAATTTCTTGCCCACTTAGAAAGGGAGTTATATCCTCATTTTGCGTACATGCAGCAAAGCTCATTGCCATCAATGCGAATACTGCATAGGAAATTTGTATTGTCTTCTTCATAATCATCTGTTTTTTTGTAGTTAGTGAGTTAGTGAGCGATCAAACTCACTAACCCTGTATTTCCTATCGTACTTTCTTTATCATCGTCATTGCTGTTCGGCGTCGAGATCGCCTCCGTCATAGGACCTCCATGCTGTAATATCTGCATTTTCAATTACTATACCAGTATTGTTGACACGTATAATATATGTGTACCTATTACCACCCTTAAACTCATTGTTGGTCGGTGAATTCAATGATGTTGTATAAGTGTTGATCGTGCCATTCGCAGCTACATTTAGTTCAATATCCATTTTATTATTTTCCAAAGGCTGAGGAAATAATATAAACTCACAGGTAGCATCATCTTTTAAGCTTTTATTATCTACAGAGAAGGGGATAGAAGAGTCTCTTTCCCCAGTAGTTGTGACTCCACCTGTTCTTGTATTAACAGAACCTTTTGTGTAGATATTTTTCAAACTTAAATCACCTTTAAGATTTGCATATTCTGCATTAATACCATTGCCAGCCTTAATAATCAGCTGTATCATACTCATGCAATGCTTGAAGTTGTTGTCTCCAGTAAACTTCACTTGGGGAGAAGATTTACTGGCAGTTGCGCCTGACGCAAAAAGGAAGTCGGCCGGGCATGGAACACCTTCCTCTACCATTGCCATACTCCAATTATAGATGGTGCCGTCGTCGTCAACGTTTTCTTGATATGGATAATAGGCACTGAAAACGGTGTTTTCCGTTGCGTCGGCAAAGTATATCGGAGAACTTGACTCGAATATTCCATTGCCTAATGATGTTGTATATTTCACATTGTTTCCCGTTGTATAGCCCGCAGAAGTTACATATACGCCTATGGCATCATTTTCAGACCATGAGTTATTTACAGTAGCACGTGTGATGGTCTTGAAGATGTCTGCTTGTACGGTTGCTGTAACAAGACTACCGTTGTCCACTTCCTCGTTGTCATTAGTGCAAGCTGCAAACAGCAATGCTGTGGCAGTGATATATAAGAATTTGAAAGTCTTCATAATCGTTGTATAAAAGTTGTTATTCAGCTATATTCTCATTGTTATTTCGCACCTCATTCCAAGCTTCGATAGTACCAGTAAGAACTACACCTGTTCGAGTAAGCTTCACTGTGGTATAGTAGTATCGGTTGCCCCCCTTGAGATCTGACTCCATTGTCCAAACGAACGGAGCATCATAACCATTCTTCAAGTCAAACACAAGTTCTCTGGTCGTTGATGTCGTTGGAAGCAAGATTGCCTCGTATTGCTCGCCTGCTTTAGTAGTCTTCATCGTAATGTCGGTAGGATTTCCTTCGTCAGAGATGGTACCATCTACAAGATTGTAGGTGGCTGTTGTATTTTGGTCTTTTATAGTGACCGTCATATCTTTGAGTTCGTCTTGAGTCAATCCATTGCCAGCCTGAACATTCAGTATCAAGTTGCTCAATTGATGATTAAACTTCAATTCAACCTGTGGTGTTGCTTTATTACATCCAGTAGTCTTGGCATACATGAAGTCGATTGCTTCCTGATTTGTTTGGTCGGCTACGTTGAGTGCCACCTTGTAATTGTTGACCGTTGTCTGTGGATAGTAAGAATAGAAGTCCACATCTCCGTCAATAGGGAAGTAAATGGTCTTTCCTCCACTGATAGGTGAGAATGTGTAACCACCATCTGTCTGATAAGCCACATTGTCGACGCCCTCTTTGATTGCATCCGCCGAGAGAGTCTTGTTAGCTTCTATCATAAAGATACCGATTATGTCATTTGTAGACCAATTAATATTAACGGCACGGGTGCTTGCGTTGATGCCACCGGTAAACTGCACGGCTACCTTGTCATTCTGTGTCATAGGCGAGTCTTCGCTGCTGCACGAAACCATAGCACCAGCAAAGAGTGTAAAGGCGAAAAGTTTTGTTATCTTTCTCATAATATAAATATTTTAAAAGTTGTTGTTATTTTATTTCTACTTCGTTGTTGAGGTCTTTCCAATTATTGATGGTCGCATCGAGATTCATCTTGGGTTGCATCTTGTTGTGCTTGAACCGCAACTCATATTTTCCTCCCACCTTCATCATTGGAGCCGTGATGTCATATTCCTGCAGAGTTTCGTTAGGGAGCAAAAGGCGGAGATAAATATGAGAAGCTGCACTGGCCGGTGTTGTGGGCATGAGCCGGATGACTTCCGACTGTAGGGTCGTCCCCGTGGCCAGGATGGTAGGAAGTTCCACTTCCACAGGCTCGATACTCGGCAAGCCATAGTCGCCGTCGTCATTCTTCTGCGTAGGAAACAAGCATAGGGCAGCATCCATTGCCTTGCCACTCATCTCTGTGCCCTTCGGCACGTCTTCGATGATGATGGTCAATTCGGCAAGCACGCTCTTCATAGGATTCTGTACCACGTAGTAACCTTCTTCGAGATCTATCCTGATATCGGTTACACCAAAATAGGCATTGTCCTTCACATTCTTGGGGTTCGTCAAGCCTATCATGATGTTGTCCCAATTCGACAACGTTTTTGTTATTTCGCCGATGGTGAAAGGTTCCGTGAGATTGGTTGTCGTCAAGATACGATAGTCGCCTTCTGCGAGAAAGAAACGTTGGTTGGCTATTTCTTGTGCACTTCCATAATTTTCTTCTTCCACTAAAGAATCATTATCAGCATTGAATATCCAAAGCTTGACATCCTCCACTTTCGTGCCTTGGTCTGCCTCGTCTTGCCAAGTGAGCGAGATGGACAAGCCTTTTTCATCCTCGCCATCATGATGGTCGCAACTTGCCAATAGGCATGGGACACATAGCAGCATCCACGACCAAATAGTAAATATACTTTTTACTTTCATTTTATCTTGTGCTTTTATGGGTTACTGATTATGGTTATTTGAGTAGCATTGTCACTTATGGCATGTCAGAAAATGATACGGCGCGAAAATAGTGTTTTGGTTGAAAAAAAGGTGTCCACTTGCCCTGTTCATGTGTCTACTTCCTATCCAAAAAGGTGTCGCTTTCCTATGAATGCGACAATGATTATTCCTGATTTGAGTCTTTTTTGAGGGCATTTATCGGTCGCAGGTCTCTCCATTCTGTCGGTGTGCATCCTTCTCTTGATTTAAAAATCCGGTATAGATAGGTTCGGGAAGAGAAGCCGCATTCAGCAGAAATGATGTCATTGCTATAGTCCGGATATTCTAACATCATCTTTTTGGCCGCGTCGAAACGTATATCACTGAGCCATATCCTGAATGTAGATTTCAAGCATTGGCTGAAGAACATTGTTAATTCATCTTTGGAGATACAGAGAGAACGGGAAAGCGTCAGCATATTTACGGCACTGTCCTTATACCCTAAGTCTGCACACCATTTGTCAAGGCTTTTCTGGATAAAGTTTTTACGCTCTTCCGACAATTGCTGCTGTAGAGATTCTGTTCCTTTCTCGGCTGTCTCCTGTTGCTTGCCGAGATGCGTCCATGCTTCCCTATGATTCACTTTATTCGTTTTCATTGCAGCTTTGTTTTCCTCTTCCTTGTCCAAAAGTTCTTCTGTAGGGACGTAGTTGCTGCCGAGAGCGATAAAGGTGAGGTTAAAGAACAGCAGAGCGAGCAATGCCATAGGACCCACAATAAACAATAAGGAGGTGGAAAGGATGGCAAACGGCATGGCGATGGTTGCAAGCCAGAGAATGACAATGCTTGCTCTGGAATATCGCACGTATGGCAGCATATCTGTTGCCGCCATAGTCTCCAACATGTTTTTACGCTTGATCATCTCGCGGACTATCATGTATATGCAATAGGCCACGCTCACGCAAAACAATGCCAGCATCACATAGAGCCATGCTCCAATGTGCAAGCTATGATGTAGTTTTGTCCCTATGCAAAAGGCAATGATGATGGCTGCATAAATGATTCCGCAGACCAGATTCATCTTCTTGCGATTGGCACGAGTGGTTTCAAGATTGTAGATTCCCATAGAGATGAGCGAGAAACATGGAGTGTAGATGAGGATGTTTACAACTGCGCCCAAATCATCGTCCGTGGCGCGGAATCCGAATACCATCTGTATCAAATACTGTATTGCCATGCCTATTATGGCGGTGAATATCATCCAACGTGAACGTTCATACCGTTTGTTCTCCCAACTTATATGTAAATGAGGAATTGCGACTACGAAGGCGTTGATGAGCATGAAAATGAAACATGCGAACTGGAGTAGGTATAATGAGTCCATGAACAAATTATTTACGTTAACATGTGTCGATATAAGTATCAAATAAAGTTCGTTGAATAATAGGAACTTAGCGATAAAAATGTTAAGTTAATAAAATTAAAAATAACAATAAAACAAATGCTGCTATATTTCTGGAGGCTAAAGTTAAAGAGTTTTTATTGTATGGCAGACAATTTTTTCAAAGAATTTGCATCACAACCGGAAAAAATAATCAATACACAAGAAACAAACGCTTTTGTTTGCCCGTGTAGTTTCTTCTCTCTATATTTGTGTCCGTACACTTGCATAGCGTTGCAGGTCCCTGCATTTTATTGATTACGAGAAGCGTTTAAAGATATTATCCTAACATTGAAACTTCGACACTTTCAGAATAACTGGATAGTAGACAACTGAACGCTCACGTTCCTTCTTTGTTATATATATTCATGCCAGGCATGGGTATGTCTTCAAGAATAGAAGGGCGTGGGCTGTTGTTTATATCAGTTATTCGGGCAGTCGAAGGCCTCAATGTTAGATATATCAACAGTTCCCACGCCTCTTTTTATGAAAAAATCATTCAGTTCGGGAATTACTGAATAATTTAATTCTGGTATTATTATGAACAAAACGAAAACGTTTAAAAGGCTGCATCCTATCATGTTAGTCTTTTTGTTTTGTGTGTGCATGACCACGCTTTCCTATGCCCAGCATGTGGTTTCGGGTGTTGTCAAGGATGTGACCGGTGAACCTGTCATCGGAGCGAATGTAGTCGAAAAAGGGACTACGAATGGTTCCATTACCGATATCGACGGTAAATTCTCTTTTCCCATCTCCAGACCGGCGGTTACGTTGTCTGTTTCCTACATCGGTTATCAGCCGCAAGATTATGCTTACAAGGGGCAGGAAAATGTGATCATCACATTGAAAGAAGACTTGCAAAACCTGGACGAAGTCGTGGTCGTCGGTTACGGTGTGGCCAAGAAGCGGGACTTGACTGGTTCGGTAGCCTCCGTAAAAGGAGAAAAATTGAAAGAGACCGCTTCGCTGAGTGCCGTACAAGCGATGCAGGGGAGAGCAGCGGGTGTGACGATTATACAAACAAGTGCGAAGCCAGGTGAAGAGGCGAGCATACGTGTTCGCGGAAACCGTTCGTTGAAGGCGACAAACGAACCGTTGTATGTTGTCGACGGTATTCCGATCGTAGTCGGGTTGAACGAATTGAGTCCTTCGGATATCGAATCGATCGAGGTTTTGAAAGATGCTTCCGCGACGGCTATCTACGGTTCGCGTGGAGCGAATGGCGTGATCCTGGTAACGACTAAAAAAGGAAAAGAAGGAAGAGTCCAGATTGATTACAACGGTTATGTGGGTGTACAACAAGCTGCCCGTAAAATAGAAATGTTCGACGGGGCGGAATGGGTCGATCTTGTGCGTGAAGCGAATCGGGCGACATCGAAGACTACTCCGTACCCGCTTGTCCCGACATTGGACTGGGATAGGAAAATCGGTTATTTCAATGCCGATCCGAATGTGATCGGAAAGATAGAACAGGCCTATGACGAAGCTGGGAATTGGTGTCCTGAACGTTTGCCTTACAATAGCTGGACGGATGAGGCGTTGCGAGTGGCTCCGATCCATAACCACGAGATCAGTGTAAGGGGCGGAACGGAAAAACTGAAGATGCTGGCTTCCGCTACTTATTTCGGACAAGACGGAATTGTAAAAGGACAGGATTACCGCCGCTACTCGATCCGTGTCAATTTTGATTGGACGCTGAACAGGTTTGTCAAAGTTGGTGGTTCGACCTCTTTTTCCCATGTCGACAGGAATAACGGAAGTAACTTGTATAGTGATGTGAAAGGCGTATATCCTTTGGCTGATATCCACGATACGGACGGCCGCCTGATTACTACCCGTCCGGGAAATGACCCCCAGCTTTGGAATCAGTTCCTGAATTTGGACAACATGAAGAAGGAGATAAAGAAAGATCGTTTCTTGGGGAGCTATTATCTGGATGTTACGCTTCCGTTCGACATCAAATACCGTTCGAATGTCGGTATCGACATTGGGCCTTGGTATGGAAACGAGTTCTACGGATCGTTGAGTTCGGACCGTTCCGGCAGTCCGGCGCGTGCTGTCAATTCACGTGACAACCGTCGTATGTACACGTGGGAAAACCTGTTGTTCTATAACAAGACATTCAAAAAAGATCATACCTTGGGCCTAACTTTCTTGCAATCCATCCAGCAGGAGACATACGAGAAGTCGGAAATCAAGGTGAAAGACCTTCCTTATGAGAATCAGACTTGGAACAATGTCGGTTCGGCCCAGACGATCGAGTCCTTGTCGAGCGATTACCAACGTTGGAATCTGGCTTCTTTCATGGGTCGTGTGAATTATAGCTACAAAGACCGCTATCTGCTGACGGTGTCTGCCCGTTACGACGGCTCTTCCCGTTTGGCGCCGGGGCATAAATGGGTGTTGTTCCCCTCTGCTGCTCTTGCATGGCGTGTCAAGGAAGAATCGTTTCTGAAAGATGTCGACTATCTGAGTAATTTGAAACTCCGGCTGGGTTGGGGGATCACCGGCAACACGGCCATCGATCCTTATAAGACACAGGGCAGCCTCGAATACGGGCGTTACAGCTATGGCTCGAACGGTGTGCTGGCCTTCTATCAGAAAGAGATGCCGAACCCGAACTTGTCATGGGAAAAGACCGAGCAATGGAATGCCGGCGTCGATTTCGGTTTTTTGAACGGCCGGATCGGAGGTAGCGTGGATTTGTATCTTCAGAACACGAACGATCTCTTGATGGACCGCCAGTTGCCGATTGTTTCCGGTTTCGGTAATGTGACGACCAATATCGGGCAGATCCGCAACAAAGGTCTGGAAGTAACCTTGAATACGGTCAATATCGATACGAAAGATTTCAAATGGACGACCGACTTCATGTTCTCCGTCAACAAGGAAGAGATCGTGGAACTCTATAACGGGAAAGTCGATGACGAAGGGAATAAATGGTTTATCGGCCAACCCGTGAAAGTGTTCTATGATTATAAGTCCGACGGTATCTGGCAATTGGAAGATGCAGCCGAACTCGAAAAGTGGGGCGGTGTCTTCAAACCCGGCGATATCAAGATCGTAGACCGCAATGGCGACTATAAGATCACATCCGAAGACCGCTTTATCCTTGGCCATGAGAACCCGACCGTGACGTTGAGCATGAGTAATTATTTTAATTATAAGGATTTTGATTTCAGTTTCTTTCTGAACGGTGCTTTCGGACAGACAAAATCTTTTGATAGAGGCTGGAGTTTAAACGGACGTTATAATGGTGCGAAAGTGAACTACTGGCGTATTGTCGGAGAAGATGAAAACGGCAATCCGATCAGTAACCGCAGTAACGAGGCTCCGCGTCCGAATATCGACTTCGAGAATCCAAACTACATTTCTTCCCTTTACAAGGAAGACGCTTCATTCCTGAGAATCGGGCAGGTGACGTTGGGCTATACCTTGCCGAAGGCCTTGTCACAGAATGTCGGCATCCAAAAGTTGCGTGTGTATGCAACCGTACAGAACGCGCATGTCTTTACTGGCTATTCGGGAACGGATCCCGAAAGTGGAGGCGACTTTAACGAACCGATGCCGAGGACGTACCTGTTTGGTGTGAACCTGAGCTTTTGATAATAACTAACATGATAAATAGACGATAGTATGAAAAATATAATAAAATATGGTTTGCTGTCTTTAGTGGCAGCGGCCGGCGTGTCGTGCGAATCATTCCTGAATGAAAAGGTGGTCAGCGGTGTGTCGTATGATTATCTGGAAACAAAGACCGGTATAGAAACTGCTGTGAACGGTGTCTATTCGACCATGCGCTGGTATGTCGGTGGCGAGCGTTATTATTGCCTGACCGAGTATGGTGTGGATTATGTCTGGGAAGGAGCAGATGGCGGAAATAAGGATGCTTTCAATAAATATGGCAATCAGTTGAACTCTTCTTTCGGCATGTTGTATGAATTTTGGGAAAATGGCTACAAAGGAATCAACCGGGCTAATACGGCTTTGATGTATTTGCCGAAAGTGGGAGATATGACCGATAACGAGAAAATGGCGCGAGAAGGTGAACTCCGTTTCATGCGTGCTTATTTCTATTTTGACCTGGTCCAGCAGTTCGGACGCATTCCGCTATTGAGCGAAGGAAATGTTTCGCAGATCATAACCGATTTTCCGCGTGCGTCGGTTGCCGATGTGTATGCTTTTATCATTAGTGACCTGCGCTATTCGTTCGATATCCTGCCCGATGTTGCCATGCAGGCAGATCGTGGCCGTGCAACCAAATGGGCGGCAGCCAACTTGCTTTCTAAAGTCTACCTGACAAGAGGCAGCGCCGTGAAAGACCAACGCGGACAGAAACCGACCGACATGGATAGTACCGCCTATTTTGCCGAGGCTGTGATCAACTCCGGAAAGTTTGCCTTGGAACCGGACTATTCCATGACGTTCGATCAGGACAGGCAGAAAGTGTCTTCGGAAACGATTTGGGGTGTCGAGTTTACGAATGATGTGTTGTTTAACGGTTCGGAAGGAAATAAGATGCATTTGTATTGGGTTCCGACATACGAGAAATTGCCGGGAATGGAGCGTGACCTACAGCAAGGACGCGCTTGGAAACGTATGCGGCCTACTCCATTTTTGCAGACCGAGTTGTTTGACCATTTGAATGACTCGCGTATGTATAAGACGTTTAGCTGGGTGTTCTATGCAAACAAAGCATCTTCTATTCCGGTCTGGAAAGACAGGTATTATTACATTGATGAAGATGGTAAGGAAACGGATGATTTGCTTTATGAAACGCCAACCGGATTAGTCGGAAAACCGAAATTTGAGTTGGGTGATACTGCGGTTTACTTCACTCCGAAATATTATGGAGCCAAGGATTATAAAGGAGCAGTGATTGACAAGGCGAAAAACCGCCAGATGCAGTTGGATATAGCGAAAGCCCGTTATACATTGATCCCGGTAGATGAAAATACGAACCACTTTTTCCCTTGCCTGAAGAAATGGCTCGATACGCAACGTCCGGATATGAACTACGAACAGGGAGGACGTAACTTTGTCCGTATGCGTTTGGGTGAGACTTATCTGACTGCTGCCGAAGCTTATGGCAGAAAGGGCGATTTCGAGAAGGCGGCCGCGCTGATCAACATCGTTCGTAAACGTGCTGCTTATAAGGAAGGAGAGGACAAACCGCAGGAGTGGTGGCAGATCGATGGTGGCAATGTGGCTGACTTGGCCGGTTCGACTGAAAAGTCAATGCTGGTGACTCCGGCAGAGCTCAGTAACGATTTTGTCGGTTTTATCCTGGATGAACGTGCCCGTGAAACTTACGGCGAAATGAACCGATGGGTGGATTTGGTACGTACGGAAACTTTATATGAGCGTGTGAAGAAGCTTAACCCGGATGCCGCCCCGAACATAAAGGAATATCACAAACTTCGCCCGATCCCGCAAAACCATATCGACCGCCTGTCTCCGAAACCGGCTGTCGAAGAAGCGCAGAATGAAGGATACTATTAATAGTTGAAAGTTGAGAGTTAAAAGTGAAAAGTTGAAATAACAACAAAAAACTTTCAACTCTCAACTCTCCACTTTCAACTCTTTTTTACTCTTCTTCCGCAAACATCGGGTCCCAAGCCGGTAGCCGGGTCGGTGTTTGTTTTAATACTTCCTTAACCTTGTCGGTAATGAATTTTTTGTTGACAACCAGGCGGAACATGTATTCGTTGAACCATTCGTCCGTCATGATCAGATGACCGTTGTTGGCACCCGGTCCCCAACTGTTTTCCACCATCCATTTCTTCGGTTGGCCGTTGGCATCCAAATCTACCGCCATCAGCGTCATGGCGTGGGAAGAACCGCTGGCGAATGTCTGGATACGCTGTTTCTTGTCCATGCCGAAAGTCGTGCCCATCAGCGAACCATAGTCGTAATAGTTGACATCGAGTATTCCGCGGGTACGGTCGAAAAATTTGCCTACATCGCAGGAGAAATACATCATGGTGCTGTCCTTGATAGAGGCGATCGCCATTTTTTTGATATCTTCTATCGGAAGGTTGACATATGTCCAGTTCTTGCCGTCATAGGCATGGCGGTCAAAGTCGATCTCGTATAGTTTGTAGTAGTCGCGGCTCGGATCGTTCATCAGCATGACATAGTTGTCTTTCAAATCTTCACCCACGAATTTCTGATAGAACGATTGCGGGGTGTATTCTTTTGTCTCGACCGGTTTGCCGCTTGCGTCTTTGCGTGTCCAGGTGAATTTCGTAGGAGGTTCTCCGAGGTTGAGGACCAACATACGGTAGATTTCGCCTAACATCTCGGTTTTACGTTTTGCCAGCGCTTCCGGTTTCAAGCCTTTTGCATCGCGCAGTTCCAATCCGTATTCTTTCAGTTTCAGGCCGATCAGGTTGGACATGCGGCTGGTATTTTCGCTACTGTAGGTTTCGACCATGACATCGGAAGGAACGATACCGTATTTCATCAGGTTGTCGGATATGCCGGTAAACTGTCCGCCGTCTCCGATCGGGTTCTTGAACAGCCATTCCACCATCTTGTCGTTGATCGGCTTTTCCCGTGTGTCGATAATCCCTTGCAGGAAAAGGTTTGCCTTCTCAAGCTGGTCCCAGAAGAAGTTATAGTTCTGCGAGAGTTCGAATTCCGGCAGGTTGTACTTGGCGATGACCTGCGCACGTATCACATTCAGCCCCGTAAACAACCAGCAACGACCGGATGATTTTTGGTTCGTGATGCCTTTACTGTTCACTTTATTGGAAAAGTAAGTGTCAAAATTGTTTTTACTGTCGTTGTTGACTGCCAGGCGGTTGATGTCGTTGCCTGCGATCGCGTTGTGAATGGCTTTGTCGGCTGGCGTTCCTTTGTAGGCTTGCTTGATTTCCTGCAACATTCCGGAAGAGATACCGCCTGCCGGCTTGTCCTGCCCGTAAGCCGATAACGATAGCCCGAATGCAAGAGCCGTTATCCACAGATTCTTCTTTCTCATGATATAATTCGTTTAGTTTTTAAGTGTTCTGTTACAAAAGTAGTTTAATTTCTTTATATATGGAACAGCAGGTCGCGCAGTCCGGCAATATCCTTGACGATATAGTCGGCTCCGGCTTGTGATAACTCTTCCCGGTTGCCGTAGCCGTAAAGCACACCGATCGAATTGAGTTTGTTCTCTTTGGCCCCGATGATATCATGTTTGCGGTCGCCGATCATGACAACTGATGAATGGTCCGCCATGTCATTGCTTTCCAATACATGGCGGATTACATCTCCTTTCGTATAGAAAGAACCGTCTAAGCCGCTGCCGGCAACGAAAGTGAAGTAGCGGGCGATATCGAAATAGTCCAGTATGCGTTTGGCAAAGACTGTCGGTTTGGATGTCGCCAGCATCAGGATACGTCCTTGCCGGGTCGCCTCTTCTAAAAAGTCTTTCATGCCGTCATACAGTTTGTTCTCATAAATGCCGGTGTCGGTATAACGTTCCCGGTACTTTTCCGCAGCCTCTTTGGCTTGTTCGTCCGTGAAATGGTAGAACTCGCGGAACGAATCCAGAAGGGGAGGACCGATAAAAGGACATAACTCGCGAAGGTCGTTTACCTGTATGCCGAAATGGTTCAATGCGTATTCGACGCATCGGGTGATGCCGATCATCGGATCCGTAATCGTGCCGTCCAGATCCAGCAGGATGTATTTGTACTCTTTCATTTATTCTTCTTTATACCATGATGAGTACATGTGATAGTTCTTGGCTATCTTCTGGTTGATCTCCTTTGCCTGTTCCGGGTCTACTTTCTTTACGAACTTTGCCGGTACGCCGGCGTAGATGCTTCCCGGCTCGACGATGGTCTTGCTCAACACGACCGATCCGGCAGCGACGATCGCACCTTCACCGATCATGGCGTGGTCCAGTACGACCGATCCCATCCCGATCAGGGCGCCGTTGCATATCTTTGCCCCGTGGATCGTGACATTGTGTCCGACCGAAACGTCGTCTCCTATCTCGATTGTCGATTTCTCGTATAAGGTGTGCAAGACAGAGCCGTCCTGTATATTCACCCCGTTACCGATCCGGATGGAGTTTACATCACCTCGCAGCACGGTCCCAAACCAGATGCTGCAACCTTCGCCTATCTCAACATCGCCGATAATGGTGGCGTTGTCTGCTAAAAACGTGTCTTTACCTATTTTGGGTGTAAAGCCTCTTACTGATTTTATTAAAGCCATAACTTTTTAATTGACAATTAATAATTGACAATTGACAATTTAAGGGGAGAACGACAAACCTATTGTCAATTGTCAATCGTCCGTTGATTAAATTTCTGCCGTTTTTTCTTTTAACCAAGCCTTCTCTTCTTCGTCCAGATGCGGGCTTATCAGGTCGTATACCATTTGGTGGTATTTGTTCAGCCAGGCATGTTCGCGTACGGAGAGCATGGACGGGATGACCAGCTTCGTGTCGATGTAGCATAACGTTAATGTCTCGAAACCGAGGAATTTTCCAAATTCCGTTTCACTGTCTTCACGGATCAGAACCATATTCTCGGTACGGATGCCATATTCGCCGGGGCGGTACAAGGCCGGTTCGTCGCTCATCACCATGCCCGGTTCCAAGATTACCGGGTTTTCTTCCATGCGGATGCTTTGTGGCCCTTCGTGCACGTTCAGGCAATGACCGATGCCGTGGCAGGTCCCGTGCAGATAGTTGATGCCGGCATCCCACAAGGCTTTACGGGCGAAAGCGTCGATCAGGCAACCCCGTATGCCGGCAGGAAATTTGCATTTGGCAATTCCGATCGTGCCTTTCAGAGCGCGGGTGAAATCTTTTTTCATCTGTTCGCTTGGCTCGTCGCAAAGGGCGATCGTGCGGGTGATGTCGGTTGTTCCGTCCAGATATTGGGCTCCGGAATCGAGCAGGTACAAACTGTCTGTTTTCAGCTCCGTGTCCGTTTCGGGTGTGGGAGAATAGTGTACGACTGCTCCGTGAGGGCCGTAGCTGGATATGCTGGCAAAGCTGTCCATGACATATTGAGGCTGTTCGGCACGCAGTGCCGTCAGTTTGGCGGCGGCACTCAGTTCTGTTACCTTCTCTCCGGCTTTAAGCATCTTTTCCAGCCAAAAATAGAATTTGGTCATGGCGATGCCGTCTTTCAGGACAGCGTTGCGGAATCCTTTTATCTCTGTTTCGTTCTTGATGCTTTTCAGATGGTTGGCGGGCGAGATGCCTTCTACCAGGATGCAGCTTTCGGGCAGTGCGTTGTAGATGGCCACGTTGGTCCGTTTACTGTCGACAAACACCCGTGTCCGTTCAGGCAGCCGTGACAGGAAGGTCGCCAACATGCCGTAGTCGGCCAGTGTCACTCCTTCTTTTTTTAGATGTTCGGCTATTTCGGCCGGGAGTTTCTTCGGATTGACGAACAGCACGCTTTCCTTTTCGGAAACGAATGCGTAACTGATGGCGACCGGATTATAGGCAACGTCCGTCCCCCTGATATTGAAAGTCCAGGCTACTTCGTCCAATGCGGATAGGATGGTGCAGTCGGCTCCTGCCTTATGCAACATCTTGTTGATATCGAGAAGTTTGTCTTCGACTGATTTTCCGCTTAATTCGACCGGCATTTCAAATAGCGGCGCCTCCGGGATGGCGGGGCGTTCTTTCCAGATAGGATCGATCAGCGAAGCGTTTGTATTCAGTTTGATCTCTTTTCCCGCCAGCACTTTTTCCAGTGTGCGGGCATCTGCCAGGCTGTATGTTTCGCCGTTCAGTCCGACAGTCTGTCCCTCTTTCAGTTCATGCACTAAGAACTCCGGTATTGTCGGGGTTTCGGGCAGCATCATTTTGAAAAGCTCGATCCCTGTTCCTTCCAATTGGGTGGAGGCTTGCAGGAAATAGCGTGAGTCGGTCCAAAGTCCGGCTTTATCGGCTGTGATAACAACTGTTCCGGCCGAACCTGTAAATCCGGAAATCCATTCACGGTATTTCCAGCAATCGGCAGGATATTCACTCATGTGAGGGTCGGAAGTCGGAATGATATAAGCATCTATTTTATGCTGTTTCATTGCTTCCCTCAGGGCAGCAATGCGTTCGGAAATGTTTGTTTTCATCGCATTTTGTTTTATGTCAACATTACTATTGGCAAAGTTATTAAATTTCTTCGGACTACCATCTGGGCGATTGTTCCAAATTTTTGTAAAAAGATAGGATAATTACATCTAAATCGCCTGATTTACCGTTATTCTTTTCATAGAAATTCTTCCTACAATAGCTCAGTTTTCCAATGTTCAGGAAAACCCATAAGAAACGTGAAGTCAAAAAATAGGATGAAAGGATATTTTTGTATCTTTGCTAATGTATCTTTACGTGAAATGTGTATATGAGAAATATAATGTTATCGCTTATGACTGCAATGGCTATGACTGCCTGTTCGGGGCAGAAGGGTGAGAAGGCGGAAGCCGCTCAGGATAATTTCAACTATGTCGTGGATCAGTTTGCTGATCTTCAGATACTGCGTTACCGGGTTCCTGGATTCGAATCTCTTTCTTTGAAGCAGAAACAACTATTATATCATTTGTCGGTAGCTGCCCTGATGGGCCGAGATATCCTGTTCGACCAGAACTGTCGTTATAACCTGCCGATCCGCCGTACACTGGAGGCTGTTTATACCGGCTATAAAGGAGATCGAACGGATCCGCAGTTTGTCGCTTTGGAGACTTATCTGAAGCGGGTTTGGTTTGCCAACGGTATCCATCACCACTATGCGGAAGATAAATTCGCTCCCGGCTTTACGCCCGAATTCTTTCGGACTTGCATCGTGCAGGTCGGGGCTTCTGCTCTTCCGCTACGTGAAGGGCAGACGGTGGAACAGTTTGTTGCCGAGATCAGTCCCGTGATCTTTGATCCGGCCGTGATGGCGAAGCGTACGGTGCAAAGTGGCGATGTCGATTTGATCCGGGCTTCGGCCAACAATTATTATGGTGAAGGAGTCACCCAGGAAGAAGTCGAGGATTTCTATGCACGGATGAAAACCGGGAAAGATACGATTTCTCCGATCTCGTATGGCTTGAACAGCCGTTTGGTAAAAGAGAATGGCAAATTGGTCGAAAAAGTCTGGAAAGCAGGCGGCCTCTATTCTCCGGCAATCGAAAAGATAGTATCGGAATTGCAGAAAGCGGAGGCGTTTGCCGAGAACGGTGCACAAAAAGCAATCATTGGGAAATTGATCGAATATTATCAGACCGGCGACTTGAAAACCTTCGATGCCTATTCGATCCTGTGGGTGGAAGATACGGCATCGGATGTCGACTTTGTGAACGGTTTTATCGAGACATACGGTGATCCGTTAGGAATGAAAGCCAGTTGGGAGTCGACCGTGAACTTCATCAATAAAGAGGCAACAAAGCGGACGAAAGTGATCAGTAACAATGCGCAATGGTTCGAAGGCCATTCTCCGGTAGATAAACGGTTTAAGAAAGAAAAGGTAAAAGGAGTCAGTGCAAAAGTAATTACTGTTTCGATGTTGGGAGGCGATTGTTATCCGGCAACCCCGATCGGCATCAACCTGCCGAATGCCGACTGGATCCGCCGCGATCATGGTTCGAAATCCGTTACGATCGAGAATATCACCGAGGCATATGACAAAGCCTCTCAGGGGAATGGTTTCAATGAAGAATTTGTCTGGAGCGATAAGGAGCGCGAAGGATTGAAGAAATACGGATTCATCACCGACAATCTGCATACCGATTTGCATGAATGCCTGGGACATGGTTCCGGTAAATTGCTTCCCGATACCGATCCGGATGCTTTGAAGGCTTACAGTTCGACTTTGGAAGAGGCACGTGCCGATCTTTTCGGTTTGTACTATCTCGGAGATGCCAAGTTGGTGGAACTCGGACTTGTGCCGGATGCAGAGGCTTATAAGGCCGAATACTATAAATATATAATGAATGGCCTGATGACACAGCTGGTCCGGATCGAGCAGGGCAAGAATGTCGAAGAAGCCCATATGCGCAACCGTCAGCTGATTGCTAAATGGGCCTATGAAAAGGGAAAGGCTGATAACGTGATCGAACTGACGCAACGAGATGGCAAGACATATGTGGTGGTCAACGATTATGTCAAGCTGCGTGAACTGTTCGGTACTTTACTGGCGGAAGTGCAGCGTATCAAGAGCGAAGGCGATTTTGCTGCCGGAAAGGAACTGGTGGAAGAATATGGCGTGAAGGTCGATCCGGTTCTTCATGCCGAAGTGCTCGAACGCTATGCCAAATTGAACCTGGCTCCATACAAGGGATTTGTGAATCCGGTGATGAAGGAAGTCCGGAACGATAAAGGAGAAGTAGCGGATATCATACTGGATTATACCGAAGGGTATGCCGGCCAGATGTTACGCTACAGCAAGGAGTATTCGTTTTTACCTTCCTATAATGAATAATAAAGCGTATGTTGCAGAATGAATTAAAGGAAATACGGACCCGGCTTCGCTTGGCGATGAATGGTGTGATCTCTACCAGCATGCGCGAAAAGGGTATTGTCTATAAGCTGAATTTCGGCGTTCCGTTGCCCGAAATCAAGCAGATTGCCACTATGCACAAACCGGATTCCGAGCTGGCTGCCGCTTTGTGGAAGGAAGATATTCGCGAATTCAAGATACTGGCTTCTCTCTTGCAGCCGGTGGACGAGTTCTCTTCCCGGAAGGCGGAACAATGGGTGAAGGAAATTCCTTATTTGGAAATAGCGGAACAGTGCAGCCACAATTTGTTTTACAAGTTGCCGGATGTGGAGGATTTGCTGCTTGGGCTGATAGCTGATGCGGCAGACGAATATGCACGGACGGTAGCTTACCTTGTCTGGACCGAGCTGTTTAAGGAAGGGAAGATCCTGACAGTACCGGTGAAAACCACATTTGTCGCGGAATGTATGCAGACGCTTGCCAGTCCAGCCCTGGAGGCTTCTTTCAAGGAAAAGCAGGCTGCGGTAAAAGCCATGAAGTTTTATGGAAGGCAGTCGGCCGATCAGGCACGGCAAATGTTGGGCAGATTCGACGATTTCCCTGAATTCATGCAGACGTCCGAAGGGCAGGAAATGTATAATGATTTAAAATTTGAGTTTGAATATTGCCGTTAAGACTTTGCGTTTAAAATAAATGCGCTAACTTTGTCAGTCGCGTGGAGTCGCTACTTGAAGATGGAAGCAAAAAAATATACAGAGATGCAAGACCTGTTTACCAGGTATCTTGTCGAGAAAAAACTACGAAAGACGGAGGAACGATATGCCATATTGGAGTGTATATGCAGTTTCCCCGGTCATTTCGATATGGGTTTGCTTCATCAGAAACTGGAAGAAATGAATTTTCATGTCAGTCGGGCTACTGTTTATAACACGGTCGATGTATTGGTGGACTGTGGCCTGATTGTGCGCCATCAGTTGACGGCACAAGCCGTACAGTATGAACTACGGATGCTGGCGGAGACACATCTGCATCTGATCTGTACGAAATGCGGGGCGATTCGGGAGCTGAAGGATGCAACACTGAAAAAAGATGTCGGAGCATTGAAAATATCGCGTTTCACTCCGGAATATCATGCGCTTTACATTTATGGCCTGTGCAGCAAATGTAAGTATCGGCTTCAGCGGAAGAGGTAAGAATATTAACATCTATATAATATATATAAACGATGAAAGTTGACGTTCTATTAGGATTGCAATGGGGTGACGAAGGCAAAGGGAAAGTTGTCGACGTTTTGACTCCGAATTACGATGTGATAACTCGTTTTCAAGGAGGTCCCAATGCAGGACATACTTTGGAATTTAACGGTGAAAAGTATGTGTTACGTTCCATCCCTTCCGGTATTTTCCAGGGAGGAAAGGTAAACGTTATCGGTAACGGTGTCGTGCTGGATCCGTTATTGTTCCAACAGGAAGCTGAAGTGCTTGCAGCCAGCGGACACGACCTGACCAAACAGTTGTGTATCTCCAAAAAAGCTCATTTGATCTTGCCGACTCACCGTATATTGGATGCAGCCTACGAAGCTGCGAAAGGTTCAGGTAAAATCGGTACGACCGGTAAAGGTATCGGACCGACTTACACGGATAAAGTCAGCCGTAACGGTCTGCGCATAGGTGACCTATTGCATAACTTCGACGAAAAGTATGCAGCAGCAAAAGCAAGACATGAAGCTATTCTGCGTTCTTTAAATTACGAATATGACATTACCGAACTGGAAGCACAGTGGTTTAAGGCTTTGGAATATCTGAAACAGTTCCGCCTGATCGACAGCGAACATGTGATCAATAACTATCTGAAAGAAGGCAAGTCGGTTTTGGCCGAAGGTGCACAGGGTACTATGTTGGATATCGATTTCGGTTCGTATCCGTTCGTGACTTCTTCCAATACGATTTGTGCAGGTTGCTGTACAGGCTTGGGGGTTTCTCCGCGCAACATCGGCGAAGTTTACGGTATCTTCAAAGCTTATTGCACACGTGTCGGTAGCGGTCCGTTCCCAACCGAATTGTTTGATGAAACAGGCAGCAAGATACGCCAGATCGGTCACGAATATGGCGCCGTAACCGGACGTGAACGCCGTTGCGGTTGGATTGACCTGGTTGCGCTGAAATATGCGATCATGATCAACGGAGTGACGAAACTGATCATGATGAAGAGCGATGTGCTGGATGGTTTCGATACGGTCAAGGCTTGCGTCGCTTATAAAGTCGATGGTAAGGAAACGACCGAATTCCCATTTGAAATCAATGAAGGCATCGAACCGGTATATGTGGAAATGCCGGGCTGGAATGTCGACATGACGAAGATGCAGAGCGAGGACGAATTCCCAGAAGAGTTCAATGCCTACATTTCTTTCCTCGAAGAAGAACTGGAAGTGCCGATCAAGATTGTTTCTGTCGGCCCTGACCGTGAACAAACAATTGTCAGATATACCGAAGAATAAAACCTGAAAATAATACAAAATGGCAGAAGACCACATCCCGTAAGGATGATCTCCTGCCATTTTTGTTTTTGGCAGGCTTTTTGCCGTTCGTGATTTAGTATAACGATATAAATTAGAAGAATATGAGCATGTATTGGATTATATTTATCGGTTTTGCCCTTCTTAGCTGGCTGGTTTCTTCCAGACTGCAGAACAAGTTTGAGAAATATTCCAAGATTCCAATGCCGAATGGCATGACAGGAAAAGATGTGGCGGAAAAGATGTTGCATGATAACGGTATTTATGATGTAAAGGTTATTTCTACTCCCGGACATTTGACGGACCATTATAACCCGGCAAATCAAACCGTCAATCTGAGTGAATCGGTTTATTACAGTAATAGTATTGCGGCCGCTGCCGTTGCGGCTCATGAATGCGGACACGCTGTCCAACATGCCACGGCCTATGCGCCTCTTCGGATGCGTTCGGCTTTGGTTCCGGTTGTCAGCTTTGCCTCCAACATTATGACATGGGTGCTGTTGGGCGGTATGCTGTTGCTGCATACATTCCCACAGTTGTTGCTTTTTGGTATTATCCTGTTTGCAACGACCACTTTGTTCAGTTTCATTACGCTTCCGGTCGAGATCAACGCAAGCCGGCGGGCTTTGGTGTGGTTGAGCAACGCCGGCATCACGAATGTTTATACGCATGACAAGGCTGAAGATGCCTTGCGTTCTGCTGCTTACACGTATGTAGTGGCTGCTTTGGGCTCGCTTGCTACATTATTATATTATATCATGATTTTCTTGGGTGGAAGAAGCCGGGATTAAACAGGAAGCATTACCTTTGCAATCTTAATAATAAATTAGTGAATCATGCAAAAGCCGTCTATCCCTAAAGGAACAAGAGATTTTTCGCCTGAAGAAATGGCGAAGCGTAATTATATATTCAATACTATTCGCGAAGTATACCATCTGTACGGATTTCAGCAGATCGAAACGCCGGCTATGGAAAACCTGTCTACACTGATGGGCAAATATGGAGAAGAAGGCGATAAGTTACTTTTCAAAATATTAAATTCGGGTGACTGTTTTTCCGGGATAACGGATGAAGAACTGTCGGAACGTAATGCTATAAGATTTGGAATGAAAGCTTGCGAAAAAGGTTTGCGTTATGACTTGACAGTTCCTTTTGCCCGTTATGTGGTACAACACCGTAATGATATTGCTTTCCCGTTCAAACGTTACCAGATACAGCCGGTATGGCGTGCCGACCGTCCGCAGAAAGGACGTTACCGCGAGTTTTACCAGTGCGACGGTGATGTGGTAGGTTCCGATTCACTGGTGAACGAAGTCGAACTGATCCAGATTATGGATGAGGTATTCCGCCGTTTCGGCATTCGCGTCTGCATCAAGATGAACAACCGTAAGATCCTTTCCGGTATTGCCGAGATAATAGGTGAAGCCGACAAGATTGTCGATATCACGGTTGCCATCGACAAACTGGATAAGATCGGTTTGGATAATGTGAATGAAGAATTGCGTTCCAAGGATTTGTCTGAAGATGCAATCGCCCGTTTGCAGCCTATCATTATGTTGAAAGGTACGAACCGCGAAAAGCTGGCTGTGCTGAAAAAGGAATTGGCAGCATCGGAAATCGCGATGAAAGGTATTGCCGAAATGGAATTTATCCTGGACCGCATCGAGAAATTGGAACTGACAGCAGAGTTGGAGCTGGACCTGACGTTGGCACGCGGTCTGAACTACTATACGGGGGCCATCTTCGAAGTGAAAGCGTTGGATGTCCAGATAGGAAGTATCACGGGGGGCGGACGCTATGACAATTTGACCGGCGTGTTTGGCTTGGACGGTGTTTCTGGTGTCGGAATCTCCTTCGGAGCCGATCGTATCTTCGATGTCTTGAACCAGTTGGAACTTTATCCGGCCGATTCTTTGAAGACCACGCAACTGCTGTTCGTGAACTTCGGCGAAAAGGAAGAAAACTATTTATTGCCTCTGATATCGAAAGTACGTGCTGCCGGTATCCGTACGGAGTTGTATCCTGAATCTGCCAAGATGAAGAAACAGATGGGATATGCCGATACGAAGAAGATTCCGTTCGTGGCGATTGTCGGTGAAAACGAAATAAACGAAGGCAAGATCAATCTGAAAAACATGTTGACAGGTGAACAGTCTCTTGTCACGTTGGATGAACTGATCGAAAGATTCTAACAAAAAAGGATAGGAAGTGCTACGATTTTATTGTGGCACTTCTTTTTTATATACAGATATTTATGAAAACACCTTGTCTTATTCTCTCGACTGCTTTATATCTGTCATCCTGCACATTCCAACCCCGTGCCTCTTGGGTGATGACTACGGAAAAGGCTTTCTGGCAGGAACAACCCGATTTGCTTTCCGCATCGGCTGATACTGTCCGGACAATTGATGTAACCGTATATAAGGATAAGCCCTTGCAGGAGATCGACGGGTTCGGCGCCTGTTTCAATGAATTAGGATGGATTTCTTTGAGTCGTCTGAATCCGACTGACCGTGAAAGCATAATGGAAGAACTTTTCTTTCCGGAATACGGAGCTAATTTCACAATCTGTCGTATGCCGGTCGGGGCAAATGACTTTTCTCGTGACTGGTATTCTTATGATGAGACGGACGGTGATTTTGAAATGAAGAATTTCACTATCGCGAACGATCAGCAGACCTTGATTCCTTTTATCCGGAATGCCCGGAAATATAATGTGGACTTGCGTATCTGGGCGTCTCCTTGGTGTCCGCCTTCTTGGATGAAGTCCAACAAGCATTATGCTTCGGCTTATACCGGAGAGGCTTATGATGAAAAATACCGGAACGGCTTGCCGGCAGATAAAGTCGGGTATGAAGGGGAGGATATGTTTATTCAGGATTCGCTCTATTTGCAGGCCTACGCTTTATATTTTTCCAAATTTATCCAAGCCTATAAGGAGCAAGGAATAGACATCTTTGCCGTTATGCCGCAGAATGAATTTAATTCAGCCCAGATCTTTCCAAGTTGTTGTTGGACGGCGGCCTCGTTGGCAAATTTTATCGGAAACTATCTGGGACCGGCAATGGCGGAACTGCAGGTCGATGTCATGTTTGGAACTGTCGAGCGCAAGAACGAGGCGCTGGTCGATACGATCCTGTCGGATCCGGCTTGCCGTCGTTATATAAAAGGTGCCGGTTTTCAATGGGCCGGCAAGGGAGCGATAACCGGAATACATGAACGCTATCCCGACCTGAAACTTTATCAGACGGAGCAAGAGTGTGGCAACGGTTTGAATGACTGGAAAGGCGCAGTATATTCGTGGAACCTGATGCGGCATTACCTGAATAGTGGCGCTTCTACCTATATGTATTGGAATATCTCCCTTGAGAAAGGAGGAATCAGTCGTTGGGGATGGGCTCAGAATTCGTTGGTGGTTGTAGATCCTGTTGATAAAACTTATTCTTTTACTCCCGAATATTATATAATGAAACATTTGAGCCATTATGTCCGGCCCGGTGCACGCAAGGTGGAAACAGACGGTACGTTTACCGATCTGCTCGCTTTTGTCAATCAGGATAAAAGTATCGTGATCGCCTTGGCGAACGAAGGACTTGACAGCCGTACTGTTTCAATCCGTATCGGAAACCGTGTGTACCAACCGTTGCTTCCGCCACAGTCCGTTTCTACTATTTTTATAAACTGACAGTTGAACTTCCTCATTTACTCTCTTGTTGTAATGAGAAAGTTTTTTTTGTGGCAGAAAGGTCATCCTGTCAGACATATTTGCATTGTCTGCCTGCCCGTAGTGTAAAATTGTCAGTCTTTTTCCTGATAATGATTTTGGCACAGTATTCGCATAGGCATTTACGTGTAAAAAGAAAGCACAAGATTAACGTAATATTATTAACAACTAAAAAAATATACAACGATGAACATTAAACCATTAGCAGACAGAGTGCTGATTAAGCCGGCTGCAGCAGAAGAAAAGACACTTGGCGGAATCATTATCCCCGATTCAGCAAAAGAAAAACCTTTAAAAGGTGAAGTTGTTGCCGTAGGTCACGGAACAAAGGATGAAGAAATGGTTGTAAAGAATGGCGATACTGTTCTGTACGGTAAGTATGCAGGTACGGAAATTGAACTGGACGGAGAGAAATATCTTATCATGCGCCAGTCTGATATTTTGGCTATTATCTAAATAATTGACAATTGATAATTGACAATTGATAATTCAAAAACATTTATACATTTATATAAAACGATAGAAATCATGGCAAAAGAGATTAAATACGATATGGATGCCCGCGACCTTCTGAAGAAAGGTGTGGATGAACTGGCTAACGCAGTAAAAGTAACATTGGGCCCGAAAGGACGTAACGTGATCATCGAAAAGAAATTCGGTGCTCCTCATATCACAAAAGACGGTGTGACGGTGGCTAAAGAAGTAGAAGTGGCTTGCCCGTTCGAAAACATGGGTGCTCAGCTGGTTAAGGAAGTAGCTTCCAAGACTAACGACAATGCCGGTGACGGTACGACAACTGCTACGGTTTTGGCACAGTCTATCATCGGTGTCGGTCTGAAGAACGTAACAGCAGGCGCTAATCCTATGGACTTGAAGCGTGGTATCGACAAGGCTGTGACTAAAGTCGTAGAACATATCGCAGCTCAGGCTGAAGCAGTAGGCGACCAGTTCGAAAAGATCGAACACGTAGCCAAGATTTCTGCTAACGGTGATGAAGCTATCGGCAAACTGATCGCTGAAGCTATGCAGAGAGTAAAAACCGAAGGTGTTATCACGGTAGAAGAAGCAAAAGGAACCGAAACTACAGTAGATGTTGTAGAAGGTATGCAGTTCGACCGTGGTTATATCTCTCCGTATTTCGTAACCAACACAGAGAAGATGGAATGCGAGATGGAAAATCCGTATATCCTGATCTACGACAAGAAGATATCTGTATTGAAAGACCTGCTGCCTATTCTTGAGCCGGCAGTTCAGAGTGGTCGCCCTCTGTTGATCATCGCTGAAGATATCGATAGCGAAGCATTAGCTACTTTGGTTGTAAACCGTCTGCGTGGTTCTTTGAAGATATGTGCTGTCAAGGCTCCGGGCTTCGGTGACCGTCGTAAAGCTATGTTGGAAGATATCGCTGTCCTGACTGGTGGCGTTGTGATCTCCGAAGAAAAAGGTTTGAAGCTGGAAGGTGCTACAATGGATATGCTGGGTACTGCAGAAAAAGTTACGGTAGACAAAGACACGACTACTATCGTAAACGGTGCAGGCGATAAGGAAGCTATCCAGGCTCGTATCGGCCAGATCAAGACTCAGATCGAAAATACGACTTCCGACTACGATAAAGAAAAGCTGCAGGAACGTTTGGCTAAAATGGCCGGTGGTGTTGCCGTTCTGTATGTAGGTGCTCCGTCTGAAGTTGAAATGAAAGAAAAGAAAGACCGTGTTGACGATGCTCTGCATGCAACTCGTGCTGCAATCGAAGAAGGTACGGTTCCTGGTGGTGGTGTGGCTTACATCCGCGCAATTGAAGCATTGGAAGGCCTGAAAGGTGAAAATGAAGACGAAACAACCGGTATCGAAATCGTTAAACGTGCGATCGAAGAACCGTTGCGTCAGATCGTAGCCAACGCAGGAAAAGAGGGCGCAGTAGTTGTTCAGAAAGTAAAAGAAGGTAAGGGTGACTTCGGTTACAATGCTCGTACAGACAAGTATGAAAACTTGTGTACAGCCGGTGTGATCGACCCTGCTAAGGTAACACGTGTAGCGTTGGAAAATGCTGCTTCTATCGCAGGTATGTTCCTGACTACGGAATGTGTGATCGCTGAAAAGAAAGAAGAAACTCCGGCAGCTCCTGCTATGAACCCTGGTATGGGTGGCATGGGTGGTATGATGTAATTCTTCCCATAAAGTATAAAATCAGAAACGGCTGCTTCCTGAAAGGGAGGTGGCCGTTTTTTCGAATAAAAAAAGTATGGTTACTGTTTGGCAATCTCAAAAAAGTTGTTACCTTTGCACCGCAATCAAGAGAGATTGCTTCACTGAAAAGTGCTGAATTGCCCAGGTGGCGGAATTGGTAGACGCGCACGTTTCAGGTGCGTGTGTCGAGAGGCATGCAGGTTCGAGTCCTGTTCTGGGCACATCAAAGCGGATAACTTATAGGGTTGTCCGCTTTTTTTATATTCCCTGATGAAGTTTGATTAAACTTTGAACCATTATTCCCGTCTGTTATAGAAAGGGGAATGGAAGGAGATAAGGATTATTTTCTTATATTTACCCCCAAATTAGTGAGTAGGAATGCAACAATATATAGAGGAAGAGATAATAAAGCAATTACGCGATCCGGCACATCAACGTGAAGCCTTCGCGCAGGTTGTCAATTTCTATGGGGAGAAGTTGTATTGGCAGATACGAAAGATGGTGTTGGACCATGACGATGCCAACGATTTATTGCAAAATACATTCCTGAAAGCCTGGATGAATATCGACTATTTCCGGGGAGAAGCGAAGTTGTCGACTTGGTTGTATAAGATCGCGATAAACGAATGTATAACCTTTCTGAACCGGCAACGTGCACAAAACAATGTATCGATTGACGATACGGATGTGTTTTTGCTGGAGCGTCTGAAGGGCGACGAGTATTTCGATGGAGATGCCGCACAGATGAAGCTACAGGAAGCCATCCTGACATTGCCGGAGAAACAGCGTGCCGTTTTTAATATGAAATATTTTGACGATATGAAATACGAAGATATGTCTGAAATATTCGGAACTTCCGTAGGCGCTTTAAAGGCATCCTATCATCATGCGGTGAAAAAAGTAGAGGAGTTTTTAACAAAAGACATTTAAACCTTTTGTATTGCCATTTGTCAAAAGAATGTAAAAGAGAGATAATATGAAAACAGAACAAAACAATCTGGATCGTTTTAAAGGAAAAAATCCTTTTACTGTGCCTGACGGATATATGGAAGGGTTGACGGCTAACATTATGAGTCAGCTTCCCGAGAAAACACCGGAAAAGGAGGCAAAAAAGATTTCCTTGATGGATCGTGTTCGTCCCTGGTTGTACATGGCAGCCGTTTTTGCCGGATTGGGATTGTTTTTTAAAGTTTTGGTCGGACCGGAAGATAAAGCGGCAAAAACGGATTCGTTGCTCGTCAAAACAGAAGTGTCTCCTGCCTCAGTTTCAGCTCTGCAAGCGGCTGATGATGAAGAGTACCTGGAGTATTTGGAAGAACGATATACTGGCTATATCTTGGCTGAAGAAATAGGAGAAATCGAATAAATTGGAAAAAAATCAAGTTGGACGAAATATTTTTGAAAGAATACTTGTATGAATAAAATATTTTTTATTACATTTGTGGCGTGTTCAGTTGTGTTCTCATTCAGTGCTCACGCTCAAAGTGGGAAACAGCATCGCAATTTTGATAGAGAAGCATTTTTGGCAAAGAAAAATGCTTTTATTACGGCAGAAATGGGGTTGACCCCGGAAGAGGCTGCATTATTTATACCTCTTAGTAACGAACTGCAAGAAAAGATGTTTGAGGCCGGTCGTGAATGTCGTAAGCTATCCAAAGATTTAAAGCACAATGAAAGTGCAACCGATGCTGACTACTTGAAGGTAATTGATGAGTGTGTGAGCGTGAACATGAAGCAGGCGCAATTGGAAAAGGAGTATTATGAAAAGTTTAAAAAGATATTATCTCCGAAGAAACTTTACAGATACAAACATGCAGAAGGAAAGTTTGTACGGGAGTTTATGAAAGGAGGAGATAGTAGAAAAGAGGAAAATAAGAAGAAATAAAATATTATCATTATTTGTGTTTTTTGTTTAGATTTAGTTTTGGCGTTTAAGTTAAGGGAGGGGTGGCGACGTGATGTCGGTTCCCCTTTTGTTTTTTATAACCCTTTCGATTTGGCTTCATTCCAGATCCGGTCCATTTCTTTCAAAGACATTTCTTTTAATGACTTGCCTTCTTTTATGGTATGCTCTTCTAAATAGTTGAAACGACGGATAAACTTTTGGTTTGTGCGTTCCAAAGCATTGTCTGGATTGATCTTATAGAGACGGGCTGCGTTGATCAGGCTGAAGAACAGGTCGCCGAACTCGGCTTCCATCTTGTCTGCATCCATCTTGTCGATTTCGGTCTTCAGTTCGGTAAACTCTTCGTATACCTTATCCCAGACCTGGTCGCGTTGTTCCCAATCGAAACCGATGTTGCGGGCTTTGTCTTGGATACGGTGAGCTTTGACCACGGAAGGCAAAGAGGCGGGAACGCCTTCGAGAACAGTCTTGTTGCCACCTTTTTCTTTTAGTTTGAGTTGTTCCCAGCTCTGTTCCACTTTGCCGGCGGTATCGGCCTGAGCATCTCCGAAGACATGCGGATGGCGGTAGATCAGCTTCTGGCAAAGGCTGTCGCATACATCCTTGATGTCGAATGCTGCCTTTTCTTCACCTATTTTGGCATAGAAGACAATGTGCAGGAGCAGGTCGCCTAATTCTTTTTTAATGTTATTGTTGTCATCTTTCATGATGGCATCGCACAATTCGTAAGTCTCTTCGATTGTATTTGTGCGAAGGCTTTCGTTTGTTTGTTTACGGTCCCACGGACATTTCACACGAAGCTCGTCCAGTATGTCGAGCAATTGTCCGAAGGCTTCCATCTTTTCTTGTTTAGTTGCCATTATAAATAATGTATTAATGTGATAATGTGCCAATAAACCAATGTGATAATGTGCCAATTGGAAGGAGCCCTTTTGTTGGCACATTATCGCATTGGCACATTATTTAAATATTTTCAATCCGTTTTCCAGGAACTGGATATAGTCGGGAACACTTTCGTTGAATGCATACGACGGACCGAGCGGTTCACCTTCGGCATTCAGCAAGATGTAGAACGGTTGGGCATTTGCACCGAATTTGCTGCGCTGCAAATAGCTCCATTTGTCACCGATTGTTTTCAACTTTCGGGTCTTGCCGTGCTCTTCGATCGTGATTGGCTGCGGCAGCTTCGTCTTGTCGTCAACCATCAGGGTGATCAGGACATAATCATTTTCCAATATCTGTTTTACTTTCGGGTCGGTCCAAACGGAGGCTTCCATCTTGCGGCAGTTCACACAACCGAAACCGGAGAAGTCGATCATGACCGGCTTGTTCACTTTCTTGGCATAAGCCATACCTGTTTCGTAATCGTCAAAAGCAGCGTGTACTTCACTATTATACAAGTTGAAATCCTGAGTGTACAAAGGAGGAGCGAAAGCGCTGATCGTTTTTAATGGCGCACCCCAAAGCCCCGGAACCATATAAACGGCAAAAGAGAAAGAAATGATCGCCATGAACAGGCGCGGCACGGATACGTACGGCAGGTCGCTGTCGTGGCTGAACTTGATCTTACCCAACAGGTAGCAGCCCAACAGGATAAAGATCACGATCCAAAGTACGATAAACACTTCGCGGTCCAGCAAGCGCCATCCATAGGCCAAGTCGGCAACGGAGAGGAACTTGAGTGCCAGTGCCAGTTCAAGGAAGCCTAATACAACCTTGACTGAGTTTAGCCAGCCTCCGGACTTCGGCATGCTTTGCAGCATATTCGGGAAGATAGCGAAAAGGCTGAACGGAATAGACAGTGCCAAGGCAAAACCGAACATACCGATAGCCGGTCCTACCGCTGTTCCCATCGAAGCGGCCTGTACCAACAGAGTTCCGATGATCGGACCTGTGCAGGAGAAGGAAACCAGCACCAACGTGAACGACATGAAGAAAATACTGATAATGCCCGTCGTCGAATCTGCTTTCGAATCCAACTTATTCGTCCAGGAAGAGGGCAATACCATTTCGAACGCCCCGAAGAAAGAGATGGCGAAGACTACTAACAGCAGGAAGAATATGATGTTGAAGATTGCATTCGTCGACAAGTCGTTCAATGCGCTTGCTCCGAATATACCCGTAATCAGCAATCCCATTACCAGATAAATCACAATGATCGAAAGTCCGTATGTCACCGCGTCTCGGATCGCTTTCTTGCGGTCTTTCGTCCGTTTGAGGAAGAAGCTGACCGTCATCGGGATCATCGGCCATACACAAGGTGTCAGCAGGGCGATCAATCCACCTAAGAAACCGGCGAGGAAGATAAACAACCACGATGTGTCGGTTGCGGAAACCGTCGTGTCGCCGAATGCCTTCAACTTGTCGATGACAGGAGTCCAGAGGGCAGCATCGTCGGTCAGTTCGTTAGAGACGCGGGTTGGCTTGTTCTCGGCTTTGTCCTTGTCGGCTACAGGAGCGGAAGTCTTCAATTCTGCCACTTCTTCCACCACCTTTTCGGTATCCGGCTGTACGGCTGTCACATCATTTTGCTCGACTTCCGGTTTTTCAGCTACCGTTTCGGTGGCAGCTGTCATCTTTATGTTCTTTTTGTCGAACGAGAAGCTGACGCGGTCGGGCGGTAGGCAAGTCTCATCGTTGCAAGCCATAAATTCCACTTCACCTTCGGCTTTGAACTTAGCGGGATCAGTCACTTTGAACTTTTGGGTGAATGAAACGGTACCCGGATACCAACGCAGGTTCATGGCGAACAGTTCGTCGTACACAGTGGTCGGTTTGACAGATGAAGTCGGTTTGCCGATCAGTTCGGCTCCTTTCAATGTCTCGAATGTGAACGAGGTAGAGACCGGACCACCTTCCGGCAGGTCTTGATCATATAAATGCCAGCCTTTATCGGCGGTAGCGGTAAACACGATCTCTTTCTCCGCAGAACCGGAATCGTTCAGTTGTATCTTCCATTTCACAGGCTGGAGAATCTGTGCCTGTACGGTCAGTGCGACGAGCACCAACATCAAGGTACTAAAGAGCTTCTTCATATTATTTTTTATTTTAGTTATTTAGCTAAAGAGGTGAATTTATCAGGAATGCGTGTCTCAAAACGCATCTCTTCGCCCGTTACCGGATGAATGAAGTTGAGCCGTCGGGCGTGAAGCATCAGCCGTCCGGTAGGATCTGTCTCTGCGCCATACTTGTAATCGCCTGCGATGGAGTGGCCGATCGATTGCATTTGTGCACGTATCTGGTTCTTACGTCCTGTCTCCAGGTCGAGCTCCAACAGTGAATAAGCTCCGTTGCTGTGCAACAGGCGGTAACGTGTGATCGCCTCTTTTCCTTCTCCTTCAGCCGTCACGTAGACTTGCATCTTGGCATTTTCTGTCAGGTTGGAAACGATCAGGTCGCAGTCTTTATCCGGACGCCCTTCCACTACGGCTACGTATGTGCGTGCCGTGATGGCAGAGTTCCAGTTCGATTGCAAAGCCTTTTGCACATGCTGGTTCTTGGCGAACATCATCAACCCCGAAGTGTCGCGGTCCAGACGATGGAGCACGAATATCTTGTTGCGCGGATCCGTCTTCTTGACATATTCACTGAGCAGATGGAAAGCGGTCCGTTCTTTCACGCGTGTGCTGGAAACCGAAAGCAAGCCTTCTTTCTTGTTTACGACTATCAGGTCCTCATCTTCCCATACAATCGTGAGCAGCGGGTTGTTGAACTCGACTTTTCCCCGTTCGTAGCTGATTAACACCTCGTCGCCCGGTGCGAGCGGCGTGTCGAACTGAGAGGTTACCGTACCATTGACTGAAATCTGTCCGTGGGCGAGTAACGCCTTGACAGAACTTTTACTTTGTTCGTTTAAAAGACCGAACAGGAAGGGAAGTAACGTATTCTCCTCTTTCACTGTAACTTTACGTCCTCGAGGGGCCCTTGATCTATCTGTGTCTCTGTATTCTGAGCGTCTTGCCATATTCCTAATTATATATAGTTTACAAAGATACTGGCTTTTGGCCAATGCTGCAAGGAGATGCGGACAACTTATGATAAGATTATTTTGCAGGCAGATGTTTGAGCTCTGAAAGAATGTACTATTTTTGCTAAAAAGATTAAATTAAATTGGTATGCTATACCTTAAGGGGAATTTTGAGAAGCTATATAAATTGTATTATCCGAAGATGTTCGCTTTTGCCCAAAATTATGTTCCGGCAAATGAAGATGCAGAGAATATCGTGCAAGATGTATTTCTTATACTTTGGGAAAGAAAGGACGAAATCGAGATATCTTTTACGCTTACGACTTATCTGTTTACATTGGTGAAAAACCGCTGCCTGAACTTTCTGCGCCACAAGCTGATCGAAGAAGAGTATAACAGCCAGATGAAAGAAGAGCTAAGATTCAAATTGTATGCATTGGAGACGTTCGACTATTCCTACCAGTCGGAGGAGGAGTTGCAGGAGATTATCCGGCGTGCTCTTGACACGTTACCTGAACGTTGCCGCGAAGTCTTTATCAAAAGCCGTATCGAAGGGCTTAAATACAAGGAAATATCGGACGAGCTCGGAATCTCTGTGAATACGGTAGAGAATCAGATGGTCACAGCTCTCAAAAAGTTACGTGTGGCACTGAAAGACTATTTGCCGTTATTGTTGTTCCTGGTTAATTAATGTTTATTTGGGATCGGGACATAGTGGTACGTTCCGTGATGAGGGTTTAACTTATATATATAATGACAAAAGGAAGTATGTACGATCTGTTATCAAAATATTTGGCAGGAGAGATTTCTGTAGAAGAAAAACGAATTCTTTTCCAGCAGTTGAAAGAAAATAAAGAACTCAGGAAAGAGGCGGCCGGGATACAAAATCTGTCCGCGCTTGTTTCTATGGCGAAAGAGGATGGGGTTGCTTCGGACAGGCAATATCGCTTGTTTGTCGGTATGCGGAAGAGACGTACGTTGCTATTCAGTCTGCGTAAAGTGGCGAGTTATGCCGCGATCGTGCTCTTTTCTGTCTTGTCGACTTATCTGCTGATGAATTATGCGGGAAACAAAGAGGAAGAGCTTGTCCGTTATCAGGTGTTTTCGACTCCACCCGGGCAGCGTGCCAAAGTCTTGCTTGCCGACGGTACCGAAGTTTGGTTAAATGCCAACACCACCTTGCGTTATCCCGAACGTTTCGACCCGAAAAAGCGGGAAGTCGAACTGCATGGTGAAGCTTTTTTCGAAGTGGAGAAAGCAGCAGGGAATCCTTTCGTGGTCAAGACAAACAAAATGGATATTCAGGTCACCGGAACGAAGTTCAACGTAAATGCTTACGATACGGAAGAATATTTTGTAGCTTCACTGGTCGAAGGGGCTGTCTCCGTTTCCTGTGTGCATGGCAGGAGTAGCAGCTATGCTTTGCAACCTCGGCAGCAAATTGTTGTCTCGGATCATTCTGCCAAAGTTTCCTTATTCGAAAATACGGATTTTATGGCATGGAAGGATGGAGTCTTTATCTTTGACGATATGTTGCTGACGGATATCATTAAGAAGCTGGAACTCTACTATGATGTATCGATCATCGTGAAAAACACGAAACTCGGGAACTTCCGCTATACCGGTAAATTCAGGCAACGAGATGGAGTGGAAAGCGTTTTGCGGAAACTCCAGATCGTATATCCGTTCAAGTATACGAAGGATGACGATAAGAACCTGATCGTATTACAATAAAATAACATTATCATTTTAATAGTGGCAATAGAGATATTGCTGTCGGGTTCGTTAGCTTTGTTAGAAGTTAAGCGAGGTTAAAAAATAAAGTGTCTATAGTGGTCTTTCACTGGTGAGGGGTCAAACTTATAAATATCAGGAAAAACATGTGTAACCTAAAAAGATAATGCCTATGATTTGAATAGAAGAAGTTTTATATATATAAAAGCCGTCTGGTGTGCCCGCACCAGACGGCTAAAATTTAACACCTTTAATCGTAAAAAGAAGTATTAAATATCTAATTCACAAAAGTATGAAAAAATATACTTTACCCATACATTTATTACGTAAAAGACAGTGCTTTGGTAAATTTTTTAATGTTATGAGATTATCAACATTGGGATTGTTCGCCTGTGCCTTTGCTTCTTATGCGGCGGATATGGATGCGCAGACGGCAAAAGTAAATATTACAAATTCCCGTATGACAATCGGAGCCTTTATCGAACAAGTCGAAAAAGAAACGGGATATATGTTTGTATACAACAAACGAGATGTCGATGCAAATAGAACAGTTTCACTTGAATCCGGAAGTAAATCCGTTGCTGATTGCTTGAACCGTGTTTTCGATGGTTCCGGTATCAAGTATGTTTTTGATGATGATTATATTGTATTGACGAAACGAGGAGAAAAGCAAATTTTGTCCGTTTCCCAACAGGTTGGCAAAACTGTAGCCGGGATGATTGTGGATGAGACCGGCCTGCCGATTATCGGAGCGAATGTTGTTGAAAGAGGAACGACTAACGGAACGGTGACAGATATAGATGGAAAGTTCTCAATCAACGTCTCTTCGGAAGATGCCATTTTGATTATATCTTATATTGGTTATATAGAACAACAGTTTTCTGTCGGTACCCAGAAGAAATGGCCGCTTGTTCTGAAAGAAGATTCACAGAGTTTGGATGAAGTCGTAGTGGTTGGTTACGGCACACAACGTAAGGGCAATATTGCGACTGCTGTAACGACAGTCAAAGCAGAAACGTTGCGAAACCGTCCGGTGCAGACTGTAGGAGAAGCTTTGCAAGGGCAGGTGCCTGGTTTGATGGTAACGGGCAAAGGTGCTCCAGGGGAATCTCCTTCTCTTCAACTGCGTGGGTCTTCTGTTTTGAATACTAATAATTCTACGGCGCCATTGGTGTTGGTTGACGGTGTTCCGGCAGATTTCAACTTTTTGAATCCGGAAGACATTGAAAGCATAAATGTCTTGAAGGATGCAGCTTCGTCTGCAATCTACGGTTCACGTGCAGCCAACGGTGTTTTATTGATCACGACAAAACGAGGAAAAGAAGGCAAACCTACGTTCCGGTATAATGGTTCCGTGGGGGTTAATACGCCGATGCACATGCCTAAAACAGTCAGTTCCGGACAATATGCTCGCATTATGAATGAGGCAGTAGCTAATATGAATCAGGATCCGATTTATACTGCCGAACAGATTGCCGGCTATGAGAATGGAACAGATCCGAATCGCTATCCGAATACAGACTGGTTAGATCTGACGATTCAGAACACTGTGATAACCCGTCATGGCATTGAGGCTTCCGGCGGGACTGAGAAGGTGAAATATTTGGTGAGTGCAGGTGTAGATCATCAAACAGGCATTTTCCCGCAAACACAACAGAATGTATTCAACGTGCGTTCAAGTACTGATATCCAGATTAGCAAAAAATTTGACATTTCGTTCGATATCCGTTATCAGTTACGTGATATGGAAGGTTTGAATAATCAGCAGGATATTTATAAACAGGTTATTGCAGCAGATCCGACAATGGTGGCTTATTATACAGATGGAACGTATGGTTACAACGCCGGTTTCTTTACCAATCCATTGGTTGCGCTTTATGAAGGGGGGCAGAAATTTACAAACCGGCATGAGGCTTCAGGTCTTTTCAAGTTGAACTATGAAATTGTTGACGGATTGACATTTACTGGAATCGCGAATGTTAAATACACGTTTAAAGATGAAGAATCCCAATCTCGCAAATTAGTGTATAAGAATTATTTTACACAAGAAACGATAGAAAAAGGCCAGAACACTTTTTCTGATCGTAGAGATCAGGATAACTACTATAATTTGCAGGCATTGTTGAATTATAAGAAGAGCTTTGGCATCCATAATTTTGATATTTTAGCCGGTTATCAACAGGAAAGTGAAAGTAGTGACTGGTTGAAAGGAGCTCGTTCTGGTTATCCGACAGATCTGATTTGGGAGTTGAATCCTGGTCCGAAAGATAATTGGAGTAATGATGGAAACGGTGAGCATTGGGCTTTAGCCTCTTTCATTGGGCGTATCAACTATGATTATGACAATAAATATATTCTGTCGTTGAGTATGCGTTCTGATGCTTCTTCGCGTTTTGCAGCAGGAAGTCGTTGGTCGACATTCCCTTCTGTAGCTGTCGCTTGGCGTCTTTCTCAAGAGTCTTTCATGGAGGGGACGCACAACTTCTTGGATGATTTGAAAATTCGTGCTTCTTGGGGACAGACCGGTAATGCGAACGGGTTGGGGCTGTATCCGAGCTATACGTTAGTTTCGACTGGAGGTTTGATTCTGAACAACAGCTATCAGCAGATTGCCCAGTTGAAAACAATCGGAAACACGGAACTGACATGGGAACATTCGGATATGTTCAATGTAGGTATGGACGCCCGGCTGCTGAATAATCGTTTGAGTTTTACGGGTGAATATTATGTCAAGAACACGCGAGATATATTGTTGGCGATGCCTGTCCCATTGGAATATGGTTTTGGCAAACCGAATATGAATATCGGTCAGGTTCGGAATAAAGGATGGGAATTGTCATTGGGATGGAACGACCGGGTGAACGATTTCGGATATAGCATTTCAGCAAACTTGTCTGATAACCGGAATGAAGTCGTTGATTTGGGAGATACGGGTCCGTGGAAGGGTTCGAGTACCTATACGGAGGTTGGTTTGCCGTTCAACTCTATTTATGGTTATGAATCGATGGGGTTATTCCAGTCAGACAAAGAAGTAGCGGAAGCTCCATTCCAGAACTCGAAGACAAGTGCAGGTGATATCCGTTATAAAGATCAAAATGGTGATAACAAGATCGATGCAAATGACCGTGTCGTTTTAGGAGATCCCAATCCTCATTTTCTGTATGGCATGAATCTTTCGTTCGATTATAAAAACTTTGATTTGGGAATGTTTTTCCAAGGTGTCGGACAACAAGATCGGATTGTGAATGATCATTTTGTAAGACCTTTGAATGACGCTTCTATTTTTGAACATCAACTGGATTATTGGACACCTCAGAACACAGATGCCAAATATCCGCGTATTTTGAATAAAAGCGATGCGAATCATAATTATGAGAACTCTGATTACTGGATGATCAACGCCGGTTATTTACGTATGAAGAACTTGACATTGGGATATACTATTCCTCGCAAGGTGTTGTCTTCAACCGGTTTCAGCCGTGTACGTGTTTATTTCACGGCCAACAACCTGTTTACGGTCTCTGATTTCGTACCAGGTATGGATCCGGAAGCAGCCAGTGCATGGGCTTATCCGTTTGCCCGTACATATTCATTTGGTTTGAATGTCAATTTTAAAAGTAAGGAAAGATGAAAACGATAAATAAATATTTGTGTGCGATTGCCTTTTTATTAGGATTGGTTTCGTGTGACAGTTTTTTGACAACTCCGCCACTGGATCAAATTTCGGAGGATCAATGGTGGAATGATAAAAGCCAGACAGAAATGATGGTTAAAGGAGCTTATGAGTATATTTATGGTACGGAAGAAGTTGCATATCGGGATTGTTTCAGTGATAATGGAATGCGCAGGAGTTCTGCTCAAACAGAAATAGGCAATGGAACCTATACGACTCAGAATAGTGCAGTGAAAAGAGAATGGAAATATGCTTCTATCGCCAAGTTAAATTATATAATGGAAGGCTTGGAAAAAGCGAAAGATAAAATAACGGAAGCTGAATATTTGAGGTTTAGTGCAGAGGTTCGTTTTATCCGGGCTTTTGTTTATTATGATATGATATTCTATTTCGGAGATGTTCCATTAATCACTAAAACATTGACTGTTGCGGAATCTCGTGAGACTTCTCGCCAGCCTCGTCAGGAGGTTCTGAATTTTATATTGAGCGAGTTGGAAGGTTTTGTTCTCCCTAATATAAATGCGCTTGAAATTAAAGAGAGTGGACGTGTGAATGAGCAGACAGTCAATTCATACCTTTCTCGCATTTATTTATATGAAAAGAATTATGAAAAGGTGTTAGAGTACACAGAGAAGGTCATAGAATCTGGCGATTACGAATTGTATGCCGATTATGATAAATTGTTTCGTCCGCAGTCGGATGGAAACAACAAAGAGGTAATATTTGAGCGTCAATATAGTTCACCGTTAGTCGTCCATGATTTAAACAGAAATTTGTCGTATGTCTCCGGTGTTTATTCTGGTTGGTCTAATGTGCTTGCTTTAAATGAGCTGGTTGACGATTATGAATGTTTGAACGGACATCCCGTTTCTGAATGTGAATCTTTGGGTTGTGAGTATGCTCAGAAAAGGAAAGAGGCTGAAACGGAAACCCATCGGGGTGAATTTGATTTTCGTGATCCTCGCTTGAATGCAACTATCACTTGGCCGTACAAGGAATGGGTTGTAGATGGAAATGTGCGTTGCCGTTATGGAGTGGACGATCCTAATAGTGGCGATTATGTACAGAAAGAAACACACATGACAGGTTATATGTGTGAAAAATGGATTGACTTGCGAGGAGAATATGCAGATCGTACATTGGCAGATAAAAACATGACGATTTTGCGTTATGCCGATGTCTTACTAATGCGTGCGGAGGCTTTGATTGAATTATCTCAAAATTTGCCTGAAGCAGTTTCTTTGATCAATCAAATCCGTGCTCGAGTCGGAATGCCTAATATAGATGTCGCTTCTCAATCGGTTTTGAGAGAAAAACTTCGTCATGAAAGAAGAATTGAGACAGCATTTGAAGGATTACGTTATTTTGATATTATTCGCTGGCGTATTGCGGATAAAGTGAAATCCGGTAAAGTTTATGGTGCTCGTTTAAGAGCTGTCAATGAAGCAATGGACCATAAATTTGTGGAAGAACGTTTTTGGAACGATAAAATGTATCTTTTCCCAATCCCACAAGAGGCAATGGATAATAATGGGAATTTAGTTCAGAATCCTGATTGGTAAAATAGATTGTAATTCACGTTGTGATCCCCGAACCTGAGTTCTTTGAATGAAGATTCGGGGATTTTTATGAATAAAGAATTAGTATATATCGTATGGTTAGGATGTGGTGGTGACAACAGAATTTGGGCAAATGTCATTTTATTATCTTTATTCGGATAAATCAGTACATTATGAAAGGTTAAAAAATATTACCCGTTAGTGTAGTTCCCAAAACATGGGGTACTAATCCGATTTAGAGGGGGTAGTAGTGACATTTTGATAATCTTAAAAACATATTCCTTCATCATCTCAGAGGCTGAGGATACAAATTTTCTCAAATTTACTGCAATAACAAGCGATGAACATTTCCTAAATGAAAAAGCCGTGATGCAAAGTAATATAAAACGAAGCTCTTATGTGCTTATCTATATTATTTTTGTACTTTTGCACCTTAAAATGGCGGACTTTTTTAGTCTGTGCCGAACATAGATATAAATATAACGAAACAATATGGAAATTGCAAGTAAGTACAACCCCGCAGAAGTAGAGGGTAAGTGGTATCAGTATTGGTTGGATAACGGCTTTTTCAAGTCGAAACCCGACGGCCGTGAGCCGTATACAATCGTCATTCCACCTCCAAACGTCACCGGCGTGCTTCACATGGGACACATGCTTAACAATACCATTCAGGACATTCTGATCCGCCGTGCCCGTATGCAGGGAAAAAACGCTTGTTGGGTGCCGGGAACGGACCATGCTTCCATCGCAACCGAAGCTAAAGTCGTGAATCGCCTTGCACAGCAGGGGATTAAGAAAACTGACCTGACACGTGAAGACTTCCTGAAACATGCTTGGGAATGGAAAGAGGAACACGGAGGCATCATCCTTAAACAGTTGCGTAAGTTGGGGGCATCTTGTGATTGGGATCGTACGGCTTTCACGATGGACGAACTGCGTTCCGAAAGTGTGATCAAGGTTTTTGTCGATCTCTATAATAAAGGATTGATATATCGTGGTGTCCGTATGGTGAACTGGGATCCGAAAGCGCTGACCGCCCTATCCGACGAAGAAGTTATTTATAAGGAAGAGCACAGCAAACTATATTACCTCCGCTACAAGGTGGAAGGTGATCCGGAAGGCCGTTATGCGGTTGTCGCTACAACCCGTCCTGAAACGATCATGGGAGATACGGCTATGTGTATCAATCCGAACGACCCGAAGAACGCTTGGTTGAAGGGGAAGAAAGTGATTGTTCCGTTGGTAAACCGCGTGATCCCGGTGATTGAAGACGATTATGTGGATATCGAGTTCGGTACCGGTTGTCTGAAAGTGACTCCGGCACACGATGTGAACGACTATATGTTGGGCGAAAAATATAATTTGCCTTCTATTGATATATTCAATGACAACGGTACGATCAGCGAGGCCGGCGGTTTGTATGTCGGTATGGACCGTTTTGATGTCCGTAAGCAGATCGAAAAAGACCTGGAAGCTGCTGGGCTGATGGAAAAGGTGGAAGCTTATGAAAATAAAGTCGGTTTCTCCGAACGTACCAATGTGCCTATCGAACCGAAATTGTCTATGCAATGGTTCCTGAAGATGGAGCACCTTGCACAGATTGCCTTGGAACCGGTGATGAAGGATGACATCAAGTTCTATCCTCCGAAATTCAAGAATACCTATCGCCATTGGATGGAAAATATCAAGGACTGGTGTATCAGCCGTCAGTTGTGGTGGGGACACCGTATCCCCGCTTATTTCCTGCCCGAAGGCGGTTATGTCGTAGCCGAAACGGCAGAGAAAGCGTTGGAAATGGCAAAGGAGAAGACCGGTAACGTCTCTTTGACAATGGCCGATCTGCGTCAGGACGAAGATGTGCTGGATACTTGGTTCTCTTCTTGGTTATGGCCGATCTCCCTGTTCAATGGCATCAACGATCCGGACAACCAGGAGATCAACTACTATTATCCGACGAGCGACTTGGTGACAGGACCGGATATTATTTTCTTCTGGGTAGCCCGTATGATTATGGCCGGTTACGAATATCGGGGCAAGATGCCGTTCAAGAATGTTTATTTCACCGGTATTGTGCGTGACAAACTGGGACGTAAGATGTCAAAGTCATTAGGAAACTCTCCCGACCCGCTGAAGCTGATCGAGCAATACGGTGCCGATGGCGTGCGTATGGGGCTGATGATGGCGGCACCTGCCGGAAACGATATACCTTTCGATGAAGCGTTGTGCGAACAAGGGCGTAACTTCAACAATAAGATATGGAATGCCTTCCGTCTGATCAAAGGATGGACGGTCGATTCAACTATCGAACAGCCTGAAGCGGCAGCTACAGCCGTCAAGTGGTTTAAGATGCAGTTGGACAAGACAATCGTCGAAATGGACGACCTGTTTGGCAAATACCGTTTGAGCGAAGCGATGATGGCTGTTTACAAACTCTTCTGGGATGAGTTTTCTGCTTGGTACTTAGAGATGGTTAAACCGGGTTATCAACAACCTGTTGATAAATCGACCTACTTGTCAACACTTGGCTTCTTCGACGCCCTGCTCCGTTTGCTCCATCCGTTTATGCCCTTTATAACAGAAGAATTGTGGCAAGCATTGGAACCGCGCAAAGAAGGTGAAAGCTTGATGGTCGCTTTAATCCCGGAAGTTGCACCTGTTGATAACGCATATTTGGAGAATTTCGAAATTGCAAAAGAAATTGTGGGTGGAGTGCGTACGATACGTCTTCAGAAAAATATACCGAATAAGGAAGCATTGGAATTGCAGGTATTGGGTGAACATAACGATCACTTCAACGCCGTAATTACCAAAATGTGTAACCTGTCGTCCATTATTCGTACGGAAGAAAAAACTGCCGGCTCTGTTTCCTTCTTGGTGCGTACGACGGAATATGCTGTTCCATTGGGTAATATGATCAACGTGGAAGAAGAACTGGCTAAGCTTCAGGACGAACTGAAATACCAGCAAGGTTTCCTGGCCTCTGTGTTGAAAAAGCTGAGTAACGAAAGTTTTGTAAGCAAAGCTCCGGCCAAAGTCATTGAAATGGAACGCAAGAAACAGGCCGATGCAGAAAGTAAAATCAAGTCTATCGAAGAAAGTATCGCAGCTTTGAAGAAGTAGGTTTCAAACACATAATCAGATGAAGCATATCTTCTGGTTTGCTTTATTGTTATTGACGCAAACTACTGTCTCGTTGAACGTAAACAATGAGACGGATAGTTTGCGTTCTGTTTTAATGGCTCTTTCTGCCGAGGATCGGATAGAGCGTTTGAGCGAGTTGACAAATGAAAGTTGGTGAAGGTTCTGTTTTCTATGTAAAGCTACCCCATGTGTAAATGAATTAATTAATGTAAAGCCTTCTATTTTTTCAAAAAATGTTATCGTGCACACTGGAAAAAGAGTATATTTGCTGTCATAATAATACAAACACATTATTTTATTTTAATATCATGGAGAAATCAAGAAGATCTTTTTTTAAGAAAGGGCTGGCAGGAGCTATTCTGCTGGGCACGGCAAGCGTAGCGAAGGCCGGATTGCCTGATCCTGTGAAGCCTAAGGCTGCTAAGGCTGTAAACCCATTTCATTTGGGTATGGCCGGTTTTACATTTGTAAACTTTGACTTGGAAACTACGCTAAAAACTTTGCAGCGTTTGGATATTCATTATCTTTGTATCAAAGATTTCCACTTGCCGTTTAAAAGCACAGATGAAGAGATCAAGGCTTTTCATGAAAAATGTGCATCTTATGGTGTGACCGGATATGCAGTCGGTCCTATCTATATGAAGAGCGAAGATGAAATCGATCGTGGTTTTGAATATGCGAAACGAGTAGGCGTGAAAACGATTGTCGGCGTACCTAATTATGAACTTTTGCCTTATGTGGACAAAAAAGTAAAAGAGTATGACTTCAATTATGCAATCCATTTGCATGGACCCGATATCAAGACTTATCCGGATGCAACGGATGTGTGGGAACATACGAAAGATCTGGATCCGCGTATCGGTATGTGTCTGGATGTCGGTCATGACCTGCGTAACGGTTGCGATCCTGTTGCTGACTTGAAGAAATATCACACTCGTGTGTTCGATATGCACATTAAAGATGTGACAGATTCTTCCAAGGCGGGACGTGGCATCGAGATCGGACGAGGAAAGATTGACTTCCCTGCATTGATCCGTATGATGCGCAAAGTAAACTATACGGGTATGTGTAGTCTTGAATTTGAGAAGGACATGAAAGATCCTTTCTTGGGTATCGCAGAGTCTATCGGTTATTTCAAAGCCGTTAGTGATATGGCTTGATAAGAATTATGATTTATGATTTGTGATTTATGATTTATGAAGCACAAGTTGTGAAGCATAATTCATAAATTATAAATCATAAATGTAAAAAATGAGAACATCGTTGTATCTGTTGATGGCCTGCTTGTTTTCGGCGTGCAGCACCATCGAATATATCGGAATAGAAACTTATAACCCGGCAGAGATTACTTTCCCGAAGAATGTCGACAAGGTTTTGATTGTTAATAACGCCGTTCCCCAACCCGATGATGTCGGTTATATCTATAATTTATATGGGACTGTGCAAGACACGGCTCGTGCCCATGCAGATAGTGCCTTGTATGACGCTTGTCATTCTTTAGGCAAATCGATTGTGGATGTTCCTTTTTTTAATGATGTCTTGCTCTATCACGGTGGAACCCGTCAGAATACAAAATATTTGGAAGATGAAAAGTTGACGCCCGAAATAGTGAAAGAACTATGCCGGGAGACTGGAACGGATGCTGTTATTTCGTTCGACCGTCTGCTGTTCCAGATGGAAAAGGATGTTGTCGCTTTTGCCGAAGGATTTGTAGTAGGAGGAGTCGATGTTAAGATTACGGGAGTCGTTCGCGGTTATCTTCCCGAACGCGACAATCCGTTGGCTACCGTCTATGTGCAGGACAGTGTTTTCTGGTCAGAGAGTGCAAACAATATGGAGCAATTGAAACTTTACCTGCCGTCGCCGGATGAGGCTTTACGGGCTGCCGGGCAATATATAGGAAAGAAGGTTACTCCAAATTTTGTACCTCACTGGAATAATGAAAGCCGTTGGTTTTACAAAGGCGAAGGAGCACGATGGAAAGAAGCGACCGCCTATGCTTTGTCAGATAAATGGGAAGAAGCGGCCTCTCGTTGGAAACATGTGTATGCGAATTCTACTCGTTGGAAAGAGCGGGCAAAGGCAGCATCGAACTTAGCTTTGTACTATGAAATGAATACCCGCTTGAAGGAGGCCTACGACTGGGCTGCTAAATCATACGAAATTTTTAATAATAAAAAGGGAGAAGACTACAATTACACGAAAATGCAACGGTTGTATGTCGAGGCTCTTGGCAAGCGTATTCGTTCAGATCAAAAACTAAATAAGCAATTTGGAGAATAATAATCTTATATTCTCTGAATTATTATTACTTTTGGCAGACGTTTCGAATAAAGAATAAATAATAAGATATGAGTGCAAATAATGCAAAGGTTCAGGCTGTCATAGAAACGACTTTCAATTCGGCCATCAATAAACTTGCGACGAACGAAGCTGGTAATTGTTACAGCGATTTGTACGTACAGGTAGATGCTGAAAGCGGAGAGTTGTTTATTTATGATGAAGAGGATGCGCTGGTTGAAAAGACTATCATTTTTGATTGGATGAATACGACATGTGATGACGATCAGTTCATTCAGCAGGTTGCTGCAACTTTGAAAGCAGTGCTTGCTGTTTTGGTTACAAAAAAAGTTTTTGATAAGCCTTGCTTCCTGAAGCCGTTCTCGGTAAGCTTGACAGACGAGAATTTCTCTGTTATTGAGGAACTTCTGTTTTTGGATGATGAAAATCTGCGTTTGGATGATCCTCTTTTAAAAGATTTGGATGCAGATTTAGATGATTTTTTAGCAAAACTTCTTTCAGATGTCAAATAAACATATTATATTTGCGCCCGCATTCAAGAAGTAAATGTCGCCGAAATAGCTCAGTTGGTAGAGCAACGCATTCGTAATGCGTAGGTCGCCGGTTCAAGTCCGGCTTTCGGCTCACAAAATCAAGCAGTTATCTTTTTAAGATAACTGCTTTTTTTTATGGCATTTTCTGTGGTTTGCGTGGTTTGTTTAAACCGATGTTTAAACCAGCGTTTAAACCATGTGTACAACAATTAGTGTCGTATGTTACAAATCTAAAGTATTGAAAAACAATGAATCACCTTTGATGTTGCGTATCTGTAAGGATCGAAAAATGAAATATCAAAGTCTTGGTATTTCCATATTGCCTAAATATTGGGACTTTAAAGCCAACAAACTAACTTCTAAATGTCCCAATAAGGAGTATATAGAAAGACTGATAGCGGAGAAAGTAAAAGTCTATACAGATAAGGTTATAGAATTTAAATCACAGGAAAAAGAATTTACAGCAACTTCTTTAATGGAGAAAGTGAACAAACCAGTAAAGCGTAAAACAGTACAAGAAGTCTTTAACCTGTATATTCAAGAACTTGAATCTGCAAATCGTTTACGTTATGCGGATATGTATAAAGATCAGAATCCTGTTACAGTTAAGCTGTTTCAGGAATTTTTCTTCTTTTCCCTGATCCGATTTTTAATACAGAAAACAGGTTCATAAATCTCTGTTGGCAAAATGTGCCTTTTTTAATGGTTTCCATAATTTCCCTGTAAACTTCAACCCTATCGAATGGTTTATATTCCTGCTGCATAATGAGTTTTTGGGGTTATGAATATTGGATTATCCGGATTACATGGAGGATCTCTTTGATTTGGAAGAATACACGAGGTTACAGATAAATAGGGACTTAAAAAAGTGATTTGTGAGCAAATCCAAAATGAGAGAAGAACGATACTTTCTGTTTGGTTTTGACAGATGAATGTGTATCTTTGTATCAAATAGATAAAAGAAAATGAAATCAACAACTGAATATATGAACATCTTGCGTGACTATATGGCGAAGAATGCTTCCAAATATAGCATTACCCGTATGGGGATATTCGGTTCTGTTGCCAGAGGAGAACAAACAGAAGATAGTGATGTTGATGTTTATTTGGAAACTTCAAAGCCTAATATGTTCGTATTAGTACATATAAAGGATGATCTGCAAACCCTGTTTGGTTGTAATGTCGATATTGTCCGATTACGGGATCACATGGATTCTTTCCTGAAAAATCGAATTGAGAAGGAGGGTATTTATGTGTGACAGAATTAATCCGTTCTTCTTTAATAAAGATACAAACAGCTTTAGATAGAATATTAAAGAGATCGGAAACAATACTTTCTCCAGACGATTTCTTGACGACACCAAGTGGAGTTGAGAGATTGGAAAGTATTTGTATGCTGTTGATTGCAATCGGAGAAAGTGTCAAACGTATTGATAAAGCCACAAATAAAGAACTTTTATCGAATTATCCTGAAATTGATTGGAAAGGAGTGATGGGAATGCGAGACATTATAGCACATCATTATTTCGATATAGATGCAGTTATCGTTTTTGATGTAATGAAAAATAACTTGCCAGCGGTTGTCATTAGTGTCCCATTAAAATTCTAATAAAGCCTTGTATAATGCAGAAATACAAGAAATTACAGTGGAATTTCGGGAAAACGGATTTGAAATTGCAAACTCATTATGAGTATTCTGTAAGAATCATAACTTTCTCATTTTCAATGGTATTTTTTCTCGTAAAGCAGAGTTTTAACCTCACCCGATTTTAACGGGACACTAATGAGCCAGCCGTAAAAATGACTATTGATAAAATGTTATCTGATATTTAAAATTCTCTATACATTAATTATATATATATCCCTTTTACTTGGATAACGTCAAAGAGCGAACCAGACCAAGTATATCCTATGTGTTCATAAGTTCACTACTTAAAAGACACCCCGCCATGTATGAGAATAAAAAAGGAATATCCTACCAGAAAGCCTACAGGATCAGCCAATCGCAATTTCAAGTTCAAACGGGTACACTATCGTTCAATCCTGAATGGCTTTTTCTAACTGATTAAGCCTATCATCTGATATTGAAAAATTGGCTATGTCTCATACTTGGTGGTATTTCTTCTATTCTCACAAATTCGTAATTTATGGTCGGTTAACTTGTTAAATAACATCCATATATGAGGATGGTGTAATATCAGAGATGCTTTTTAAGGCTGTTCTAAATGGATCATCAATCTTCGTTGAACCACTTTAAGCTCTTTGATTCCAGTCTGTGTATTCTATTTTCGGAAGCTATTCCTCAAATCTTCGATTGAAGGAATGAAGAACGAGACAACTCCGATCAGTACGACCAATATGCCACCGATCATAAAGGTGTTGCCGATTCCGATTGTATCTGCCAAAAATCCCGTACTCAACAGCCCGATCATGGGAGGAAGCATATTGACGCTCATATAGAAAGAGAACACACGCCCCATTACCACCGGATCTATGCGGGTCTGGACTACGGTCGTGAAAGACGCCGTATAAAGGGAGCCTGATATTCCGCCGACAGCTGTCAATAGAACAAATAACGGATATCCGGAAACAGGCAAGATTCCGGACAGCACGAATGTAAACCCTAACAGAATATACATCCAGTTAATCAGTGAGATCTCATTCAACCGGAATTTCTTCAAGCCGAGGAAAGTTCCTCCCAACAGAGCCCCGATCCCCCAGGTAATCTCTACCAAGCTGATCTGATAAGCATTCCCCGAATAATGATTAAGCGTCATAAGCGGATAGAGCACACTCACCGGCATGATAAAGAATGTTCCTAAGATAGACGCCAGGAATAATAAAGACAATCCGTTTTGACATCGGACTTCCGTAAAGGCCTCTTTTGCCTCTTTTAAGAGTCGGACCTTTCGGGTTCTTTCCGCATTATCAGGATCTGGAATTGTTACAAATAATAGTGACGTACAAGCCAATGCCGCTCCGATCACATCCAGCATAAGAATGTTTGTCATTTTCATAAAAGAGATGAAAAGAGCCGCCAATGCCGGCCCGGCAATGTTACAAGCCGACTGTATGATTTGGTTAATTCCGGCAATTCGGATCAATTCAGATTTAGGAGCCAGCAAGGGTATGGAGGCCTGCATAGCCGGCATATGGAAAGCGGAACCGGCCGAACGCAGAGCCAACAAAAGATAGACATGTCCTATCTTCGCTATATCCAGATAAAACAGCACTGCCAGGATCAGTGTACAGAAAGCGATAAAACTGTCGACCAAGATCATGACTCGTTTTCTTTTCCATCGATCTACAAAAATACCGGTAAACAGCCCTAATACGGATTGGGGAAGCATAGCCATGATAGTGGCCAAAGCCAAGACCTCCGCTGATTTAGTTTCAAAACTAAGCCATAAGACAATTGCAAAATTAACGATCGAACTGGTCAGGATAGAGAAAAACTGCCCGGTCCATATAATAGCGAATACTTTTTCCCAGTTCTTCATGACTTTATTGTTATATAAAAAAACGAAGGCCGCAGGATTCACATCTGACGGCCTTCTACACTAACCCTTAACTTTAACCAATGAAAAACAATAATCTTCTTTATTGGTTTTTTAGCGAAGCGATTGCGGCTTCGTAATTCGGTTCGTTTGTTATTTCGGAAACCAGTTCCTCATAAACAATTTTACCTGCTTCGTCGACTACTATTACACCACGGGCTAACAAACCCTTCAGTGGACCATCGACCATCAACATCCCGTACCCGGTTTCAAAGCAAGAACAACGGAATGCAGAAAGTGGAATCACTTTATCTATACCTTCCGTGGTACAGAAACGTCCTTGCGCAAAAGGTAAATCTTTTGATACGGCAAGCACCACAACGTTAGGAAGAGAAGCTGCTTCTTTATTAAAGCGTCTTACCGATGCGGCACACACGGCTGTGTCCAAACTCGGAAATACATTAATCACGACTTTCTTACCTTTCAAATCTTTCAGATGCAATTCGGATAAATCACTCTTTACACCCTTAAAATCAGGAGCTTCTGCTCCAACTGTGGGCAGTGAACCGTTCGTATTCACTTCATTACCTTTTAATGTTATCTTTGCCATCTTTTGTTGTATTTTATGTCCTTTATCAAAAACGGCTTACAAATATAAGCTGCTTTGTATAACTTAAACAAAGGATTCTGAATAATGTTTCTTGTTTTAACTATTTTTAATTACTGCTTGCGATAACTCTTTTTCTATCTTTGACCCAAAATAGAAAAAATGGATTGGTTGATTATTTGTTTACTTATTGTAATCATTGTTTTACAGGGCTTTTTCCGCCCCCGGAAAGATCATTCGGACATCGCGAGCGAGTTGAAGCGGTTGATCGATGAAATGCAACGTTCATTTGAACGTATCGAAAAAAACTTTCGGGAAGATTTTCGTTTGAACCGGGAAGAAGGGCGCATCGTTGCCAGGGATAACCGGGAAGAACTGACGCATTCCATGAATGAATTCAGGGAGGCCTTCGACCGAGGGATCGCTTCATTCAACACCCTGCAACGGGAAAAGTTCGCCAACCTGGACGAACAGCAACGCCTGCTTGTTTCTAACACGGAAAAACGGTTGGAAGAAATCCGTCTGACTGTAGACGAGAAATTGCAAAAGACACTGAACGAGCGGATCGGGCAATCATTCCGGCTTGTAACGGAACAACTGGAAAGTGTACAGAAAGGGCTTGGAGAAATGCAAACATTGGCACAAGATGTCGGTGGCTTGAAACGTGTCCTCAGCAACGTGAAGACACGTGGCAACATCGGGGAAATCCAACTGAGCATGCTTCTCGAACAGATTTTGGCACCGGAGCAATACGAAGCGAACGTGCATACCCGCAAAGGATCGGATGCCGTCGTGGAGTTTGCCGTCAAGCTTCCGGGACGTGACGATGTTCGCGAATTCGTATATCTGCCGATTGACGCAAAATTTCCCAAAGATGTCTACGAACAGCTGCTCGATGCATACGATCATGCCGACACACAGGCAATAGAAGTTGCCGGAAAGCTATTGGAAACAACTATTAAAAAGATGGCAAAGGATATTTCCGACAAATATCTGGCACCTCCCTCCACCACCGATTTCGGCATCATGTTCCTGCCTTTCGAAGGAATCTATGCGGAGGTCGTACGCCGTTCATCCTTGTTGGAAGAACTACAACGCAACTACAAGGTGGTTGTCACCGGCCCGACAACACTTGCTGCCATCTTGAACAGTCTGCAAATGGGATTCCGTACGCTCGCCATTCAAAAACACTCCGGGGAGGTATGGACTATCCTGGGAGCGGTAAAGAAAGAATTTGAGAAGGTTGGTGGCATGCTGGAAAAAGCGCAAAAGAACTTGCAGACAGCCAGTGGACAGATCGAAGAAGTGTTGGGAACACGTACACGTGTGATCCAGCGCAAGCTGAAAGATGTAGATTCTCTCAGCGATAAGGAGGCACGCGCCATCCTTCCTGAAATAGGTTCATTAATGGATGAAGAAGAAGAAAACGGATTATGAAAAAGAAACAGATTCCACATACATACGTCATCATTTTTTATATCATTCTTTTTTGTGCTGCCCTCACCTGGATCATTCCGGGCGGACAATACACGGAAAACATCAATACCGCCGGAGGAAAAACGATTGTTTACGAAGCGATAGAACATGTTCCGCAAACCTGGCAGGTGTTCTCGGCTTTCTACAAAGGATTTGTCGACAAGGCGGATATCATCGTTTTCATCCTGATCATCGGAGGGGCGTTCTGGATCGTCAACGACAGCAAGGCCTTCGATATCGGAACTATCAGTTTCCTGCGCAGCGCTCGTAAAATGGAAAACAACCGTCTCTTGCGTAAGATCGGAGTGGAGAACTTCTTGTTGACATCCATCATGCTACTATTCAGCATATTCGGGGCAGTCTTCGGAATGAGTGAAGAGACAATTGCATTTTGCCTGGTGCTTGTCCCGATGGCGATCTCGATGGGATATGACTCCATTACAGGTGTTTGCATGGTCTTTGTCGCTGCCGGATTGGGATTTGCAGGAGCGATACTGAACCCGTTTACAATCGGTATTGCACAAGGACTGGCTGGTATTCCGCTCTTTTCCGGAATTGAATACCGGATATTTTGCTGGGGCGTAATCAACCTGATAGGTTTCGCCTGGATACTACGTTATGCCGCTAAGGTCAAAAAAGATCCGAAATCTTCTTTGGTCTATGAAGAGGACCAGTATTGGCGGGACCTGCACGGCAGTAATTCGCCGGATGTAAGCTATCATACGCCACGTGCCGCTTGGATCAGTTTCGGGTTGCTGGCAATCGTACAAATCATTTTTGCGGCTTATTATCCTGCCACTACCTTGCAAATCGGGAATAGCGTAATCAAAGGACTGCCTCTTCTCCCCATATTAACAGCAGCCTTCATCCTGACTTCTCTGCTTGCCCTACGCAAAACAGTCCATCTTTATATATTGACTCTCCTCTTCTTTACGATTTTTTATCTGATAACGGGGGTGATGGGATATGGCTGGTATATCATGGAGATAGCCACCCTGTTCTTCGCCTTAGGACTGGCTGCCGGGATCGCCAACAACCGGACTCCGAATGAACTGGTCAAACTGTTTCTGGACGGGTGCAAGGATATCATGAGTGCTGCCTTGGTAGTCGGCCTTGCGGGCGGTATTATCGTGGTGCTGAAAGATGGCCTTGTCATCGACACCATTCTTTACTACCTGGCGAAGGGGATGGAAGGGCTCGGACAAGTGGCGACTGTCGGCATGATGTACGTGATTCAGACTTTGATCAACCTGATCATTCCTTCCGGAAGTGCCAAAGCAGCCCTGACCATGCCGATTATGGCTCCCTTCTCCGACTTGATCGGATTGTCTAAACAAGCGACCGTAATGGCCTTCCAATTCGGAGATGGATTTACCAATATGATCACCCCGACTTCGGGAGTGCTGATTGCCGTTCTGGGTGTCAGCCGTATCCCTTACGATAAATGGTTCCGTTGGGCATGGAAATTCATCTTGCTTCTGGTAATAGTCGGATTCCTGTTGTTGATACCGACCGTATTGATTCAGATGAACGGATTCTAATAATGGAACGGAAGATCATACATATCGACATGGATGCCTTCTACGCTTCTGTGGAGCAACGGGATAATCCGGAACTTCGCGGGATTCCGCTTGCTGTCGGTCACGCGGAGGAACGAGGCGTTGTCGCTACAGCAAGCTACGAGGCCCGGAAATTCGGCGTGCGTTCCGCCATGTCGTCACAAAAGGCCAAACGTCTATGTCCGCAACTCACGTTTGTCCCTGGACGGATAGATGTCTACAAAGCGGTGTCTCGCCAGATACACGAAATCTTCCACGAGTATACGGACATTATCGAGCCGCTTTCATTGGACGAAGCGTTTCTGGATGTAACCGAAAATAAGCAGAACATTCCTCTTGCTGTCGATATCGCCAAGGCAATCAAACAAAAAATCAGGGAAGAGTTGCATTTGGTCGCCTCGGCAGGAGTTTCGTATAATAAGTTTTTGGCCAAAATCGCCTCCGATTACCGCAAGCCGGACGGACTTTGCACCATCCATCCGTCTCAGGCGGAAGAGTTCATCAAACGTTTGCCGATCGAATCCTTTTGGGGGATCGGTCCGGTTACCGCCCAACGGATGCACTCGTTGGGCATCCATAACGGCGAACAGTTGAGAACTTGTTCACAAGAGATGCTCACACGCCAATTTGGGAAAGCGGGGGTTTTATATTATGAGTTTTCAAGAGGAATAGACCTGCGTCCGGTCGAAACTGTTCGAATTCGCAAATCAGTAGGATGCGAACATACGCTTGAAAAGGATATTTCGCGGCAATCATCCGTTATCATCGAATTATATCATGTTGCGACCGAGCTGATCGAACGGTTGAAACGGACCGGTTTCAAAGGGAATACTCTTACTTTAAAGATTAAATTCCATGATTTCAATCAAAAGACAAGAAGCATCACTCAAAGCCATGAACTGACCACTTTAGCCGAAATACTACCTTTGGCCAAAGAGCTGTTGAAGGACATTGAATATATGACTCACCCGATTCGCTTGATCGGTCTTTCGGTTTCCAACCCTTATGAGAAAAACGAAGAGAAAGCCCGTTGGGAACAACTGAGTTTCGAATTCAGCGACTGGGATTCGTAGTGTCTTATCAGTATAGGCATAGCACAAAGATTTTGTAAAAGTAGCCATGTGGATTTTTAATTTTTCGTACCTTTGTGCGTTTCCTCCATTGGGAGAGGAAGATAAATTCGACTTCAAAATTGTATATGAAGATGAGAAAGACAGTATTATATGGTGTTTTGGCTTTTTGTCTGGTTGTGTTGAGTTCTTGTTTGGGAGACCCGGCTACCCAGTTGACGATGGCGAATCAGGCTGGGGTCGTGGTGACCGGATACGGACCGGGTAAGGCTATTTATACCAAGGGAGACGTAGTGGTCTCTTCGAGTGATTTCCAGAAAGCCAATGTGGAAGACGGAGAATGTATTTTGTTTGATTATTCCATCGATTATGGAACAGCAAACAAAATGGGAACCGGGACGGATACCAGCTATACCGAGGCCGTCATTTATGAAAATACGATCTCGGAGGTCAGTCGTTGGAACTTCTATGATGTACTGACCGATACGGCTGTTGTTGCAAAAGAAGAACTGCTTCTTTCTTCTCTCCAGGCACGTTCCGCCTATATCAGGGGAAATTTGTTCCTGTTTGCGGAGATGAGTAATCATCCTGCAAACCAGGTGGATAGCTTCTCTCTGTCCTACGATCCTACTAAATTGCTGACTGACGATAAGATTTATAGTCTCTACTTGCGCACGATCCGGATAAAGGCGGACACGACAACAAGTGGCGAGTCGATGATTATTCCTTGTGCGTTCAACATAGATGACCTGGTGAAAGAGGCGGAAAAGAATAATTCGGACGAACTGAAGTTTCGGATTAATTATGCTTATTCATTCGGGAAAGACTCGGCGTCGATAAACTGGAAAAGTTCCGATGTGTTTACGATAGATCTGCCGGGGAAAAACAAATAAACGATAAATAGAAAACGGGCGTATTGAAAAAATGTATAAAGAGATATTTAAATTGGTAATAGCTATCATCTCCCAGCCTGGAAAAGCGTGGGATATTCTGACGAGAAAGGAAGAAAAGGACGATGAGTTTTTATCCCGGTTTGTCTATCCTCTGATTGGATTCGTTACGGTGGCAGCTTTTTTGGGCGTGCTGTTCACCCGGAAAGAGTTTGATGTCGAGTTGGCGTTGAAATCGTCTATCCGGACACTGGTAGCGGCATTCGGTGGTTTTTACCTGGCTTCCTATTTGTTGAACGAACTTTGGCAAGGATTGTTTAAACGGGAAAAAGATATGAAGTTGTGCCAGCGATTTGTCGGCTATTCGTCCTCATTGATGTTTGCTTTGAACATCGTGTTGATGTTGCTTCCTGAGTTCTTCTTTTTGCAGATATTTGTGTTATATACGTTTTATATCGTATGGGAAGGGGCTGGCCCTTATATGCAGGTGGAGGAGAAGATTCGCCTAAAGTTTGTCGGGATTGCAACCGGATTGATCTTGTTGATGCCCAGGCTGATCGAGGTTGTCCTATCCATGTTGATGCCCGGTTTACGTTTTTGATAGAAAAAAGATGAAAGAGAAAATAAGTAATAACATACAGATAAAGAACAAGCGGGCGACTTTTGATTATGAGTTACTCGACACGTTTACAGCTGGAATCGTACTGACCGGTACGGAGATCAAATCGATCCGCCTGGGAAAGGCGAGCCTGGTCGATACGTTCTGCATTGTGGAGAAGGGAGAATTGTGGGTGAAAAATATGTATGTGGCCGAATATTTCTACGGAACATACAATAACCATACGGCTCGTCGTGATCGAAAGTTGCTATTGACCAAAAAGGAATTGCGGAAGATTGAAACGGCCGCTCGTAATAATGGCTTTACCATTATCCCGACACGCCTATTTATTAACGACAAGGGACTGGCTAAAGTCATTGTCGCTATCGCCAAAGGTAAGAAAGAATATGACAAACGCGACTCTATCAAGGAGCGGGATGACCGCCGGGAGATGGATCGGGCTTTTAAACGAAATTGAAAAGAGTTTCGGAAATCATAAACATGAATAAAGAGATATTTTTGAATGCCCTGAAAGAACGTATTTTGATTCTGGACGGGGGAATGGGCACGATGGTCCAGGGATTTAAACTGACAGAGAAGGACTATCGCGGAGAACAGTTCGCTGATTGGGCGGGCGATCTGAAAGGAAATAACGATCTGTTGTGTATCACCCGGCCAGACGTGATCAAATCGATCCACCGCCAGTATCTGGAGGCCGGTGCTGATATTTTTGCTACCAATACATTCAATGCAAATGCCATTTCGATGGAAGATTACGGTATGCAAGGGCAGGTACGGAATATTAACTTAGCTGCCGGAAAGTTGGCACGTGAGGTGGCCGATGGTTTTATGGCAGAACATCCGGATCGTACGATCTTTGTGGCCGGCTCCATCGGGCCGACCAACAAGACGGCCTCGATGAGTCCCGACGTGAGCGATCCGGCTTACCGGGCCGTTACCTATATGGATTTGTATGGCGCTTATAAGGAACAGGTGGAAGCTTTGGTGGACGGAGGTGTGGATATCGTCCTGTTTGAAACGACTTTCGACACGTTGAATGTGAAAGCCGGGTTAGAAGCCGCCGAGACCGTATTGAAGGAAAAGAACCTGGATTTGCCGATTATGCTTTCTTTGACGTTGTCTGCCCAGGGTGGACGTACGTTTTCCGGACAGACATTGCTTGCGTTTTTGGCTTCCGTGCAACATGCCAATATTGTCAGTGTCGGCTTGAACTGCTCTTTCGGCGCTGCCGACATGAAACCATACTTGGCTGAATTGGCAAAATATGCTCCTTATTATATAAGTGCTTATCCGAATGCCGGTCTGCCAAACAGCTTCGGCTCTTATGACGAGACGCCGGAAAAGATGGCCATTCATGTAAAATCCTTTATCGATGAAGGGCTGGTGAATATCTTGGGTGGTTGTTGCGGTACAACACCGGCTCATATTGCCAAATATCCCGAGTTGGTAAGGGGAGCCAAGCCGCATGTGCCGGCTCCGAAGCCCGACGGCCTTTGGTTGTCGGGGCTGGAACCCTTAGTAATAGGTAACTCTAAACAATTGGCAATTGACAATTGTAAATTTGTAACCGTTGGCGAACGGTGTAATGTGGCCGGTTCGCGCAAGTTCTTGCGCTTGATCAAGGAAGGAAACTATGAAGAAGCTTTGACGATTGCTCGTAAGCAGGTGGAAGATGGTGCGCAAGTGATCGACATCAATATGGATGACGGAATGTTGGATGCTGTGAAGGAAATGACGACTTTCCTGAACCTGATCGCTTCCGAGCCCGATATTTCACGTGTCCCCGTGATGATCGACTCTTCCAAATGGGAGGTGATCGAAAAAGGCTTGATGTGCGTGCAAGGAAAAAGTATCGTGAATTCGATTTCTTTGAAAGAAGGCGAAGATGTATTTTTGCGACATGCTGCCCGCATCAAACAACTGGGGGCAGCCACGGTCGTAATGGCTTTTGATGAAAAAGGGCAGGCCGATACGTTCGAACGAAAAATCGAGGTTTGTGAGCGTGCTTACCGCCTCCTTCGAGAAAAAGTCGATTTTGATCCGAACGGAATCATTTTCGATCCGAATGTGCTGGCTATCGCTACCGGCATGGAAGAACATAACGGATATGGGCTTGACTTTATCCGTGCAGTAGAATGGATAAAGAAGAACCTGCCGGGCGTGAAGGTGAGTGGTGGTGTCAGCAATCTTTCCTTCTCTTTCCGTGGAAATAATTACGTGCGGGAGGCCATGCATTCCGTATTCCTGTATCATGCGATTAACAAAGGTATGGATATGGGGATTGTGAACCCATCGTCGTCCGTGCTCTATGAAGATATTGAACCTTCTTTCCGTACGTTACTGGAAGACGTCATTCTGGCACGCCGTCCGGAAGCTTCTGAAGAGCTGATACAATGGACAATAGATAGCTCTAAACAGTTGACAAAAGACAATGAATTGGCAAATAAGAAAGCGAATAATTGCAAATTGTCGATTGGAGATTGTCCATTGGAAGAACGTTTGGAGAACGCTCTGATCCGTGGGGTTGGCGATCATCTGGAAGAGGATTTGCAGGAAGCCTTGAAGAAATATCCGCGTGTGGTGGATATAATCGACGGACCGCTGATGAGCGGGATGAATAAGGTCGGCGAGTTGTTTGGTGCCGGGAAAATGTTCCTGCCACAAGTTGTCAAGACGGCCCGTATAATGAAAAAGGCCGTTGGTATCCTACAACCGGCGATTGAGGCAGAACAAAGGCTATTGACAATTAAAGAAGGGGAAACCGATGATTGTCAATCGTCAATGGACAATTGTCAAATGAAAAAAGCCGGGAAAGTCTTGTTTGCAACAGTGAAAGGTGATGTGCACGACATCGGGAAGAATATTGTTTCGATCGTATTGGCTTGCAACAACTATGAGGTGATCGATTTGGGAGTGATGGTCCCGGCGGACGTGATCGTAAAAAAGGCAATCGAAGAGAAGCCCGATTTGGTCTGTCTTTCCGGTCTGATCACGCCTTCGCTCGAAGAAATGGTGCATGTGACGGACGAGATGCAGAAAGCGGGCCTGAGTATTCCCATAATGGTGGGCGGTGCCACGACTTCGAAATTGCATACGGCCATTAAGATCGCTCCTCATTATGACTATCCTGTCATTCATGTGCTGGACGCTTCGCAAAACCCGTTGATAGCGGCTAAGTTGTTGAACCCGGAAACGCGGGATGCTTATATTGCCCAACTGAACAACGAGTATGAGACTTTGCGTGCCTCCATGAATGAGAAAAAAGAGATACTGCTCCCGTTAGCGGAAGTCCGGATGAACCGTCCGAAAATCGATTGGGTTTCTTATCATCCGGTCGTCCCGGCGCAGCGCGGAGTGCAGGTGATTCCTTATATTCCTTTGGAGGAGATAATCCCATATATCCATTGGACCTTCTTTTTCAATGCTTGGAAACTGAACGGACATTTCTCTGAAATTGCGCAAATCCACGATTGCGAAGCCTGTCGTACCGCTTGGCTAGCCGAGTTTCCGGAGGCAGACCGGGCGAAGGCGTCGGAGGCTATGCAACTATATAAAGATGCTGTCAAGTTGCTGGATCGCCTGGTCGAAATGAAAGTCGAGTATTGCAAGGCAATTTACGGCATCTTCCCGGCCAATAGCGATGGAGATAATATCAGGATAGGGGAAGTCTTGCTTCCCGTCTTGCGGCAACAGACGAAGAAAGAGGAGGGTGTCTATAAATCGTTGGCCGATTATGTGATACCTGTATCGGAAGGACGTACAGACTTTGTTGGAGCTTTCGTGGTGACAGCCGGTGTCGGTGCTGAATCTCTGAAAGAACGGTTCGAGCAGGAGGGTGACACTTATAATTCCATGTTGCTACAAACCCTGACCGACCGTCTGGCTGAGGCGATGGCTGAATATCTTCATGAAAAAGTCCGTAAGGAGTATTGGGGATATGCTCCGGATGAATCGCTTTCCATCTCTGACTTGTACAAGGTAAAATATCAGGGAATACGTCCGGCTGTAGGCTATCCTTCGTTGCCGGACCAGCTTTTGAACTATACGTTGGATAAATTGTTGGATATGTCGCGTATCGGTGTCAGCTTGACGGAAAACGGAGCGATGTACCCGACGGCGACGGTCAGCGGTATTTATATCGCACATCCGGATTCGCAATATTTCATGGTCGGCCATATCGACGAGGAGCAGATAAAGGATTATGCCCGTCGTCGGAATCTGTCGGTAGCGGAAGTCAGGAAATTATTGAATAAAAACATATCAAATTGAAATACATACGCCGGACAATCTTGTCTCTCCTTTTAGTTGCTATCTGGTTCACCATGTGTTCACCAGGAGCCGGAGAGACGTATGCCCGGAATGTATATCCGTATGTATCGGCCGTCCTGTCCCGTTTCTCATCGATTTTTTTCTTTTCGGTGGGCGATTGCTTGATATATGGAAGTATAGGAAGTCTACTTGTTTATGTGGTTTGTGCTGTTGCCGGTAGATGTTCGTGGAAGAAGTTGGCGGAACGGATTGTCGAATACCTTTTGTGGGTATATGTCTGGTTCTATATGGCATGGGGGTTGAATTATTTCCGGCAAGATTTTTTTACCCGGACGCAACTTTCGCACGTGGCTTATTCGGCCGAAGCGTTCCGCTCTTTCCTGTCTGCTTACACGGATTCTCTGAATGTTTCTTTTGTCCCGGTAGAGGAGATCGACAAGGTGGTTGTTGCGGAGGAGTCCGAAAAGGGCTACCGGAAAATTGTCGGAAGATTCGGACTGGTCGCTCCTGCCGGATATCTGCATCCGAAGCCGATGTTACTTCCTTCGTTGATGAGCAAGGTGGGCGTTTTGGGATATATGGGGCCGTTTTTTACCGAATATAACCTGAATCCCGAATTGTTGCCTGTCCAGTATCCGTTTACTTATGCGCACGAAATGGCGCATGTGTTGGGGATATCCAGCGAGGCGGAAGCAAATCTGTACGGTTTTCTGGTCTGCTCCCGTTCGGAAGTGGCGGAAATCCGTTTTTCGGCTTACTTCGCCTTGTTACCGTATGTCTTGAGCAACGCATATCAACTTTTGCCTGAAGAAGAATTTAATCAATGGAAAGAAACGATCTCCCCCGAAGTAAAAGATGTTTACAACCGGAAAGTCGTTTACTGGCAAGCTATGTACAGCCCGTTCATAGGTGAAATCCAGAGTGCTGCTTACAACTGGTTCCTGAAAGGGAACAACATCCCCTCCGGCCGAAAGAATTATTCGGAAGTGGTGGCGTTGCTGATGGCTCTGAAAAATGCGTCCGGAGAGATTTGAGTCCTCGCTGTTACCATATTGCCTAATTCGAATTAAATCACTACCTTTGCGGCAATTTTTGAGAAGATAAATAAATAGATAACGCGATATGAGTAAGAAATTTGCCGAATACTCGAAATTTGACTTGTCGAACGTCAATAAAGAGGTGCTGAAGAAATGGCAGGATGGCGACATCTTCCATAAGAGTCTTGAAATCCGCGAAGGACATCCCTCGTTTGTGTTTTATGAAGGTCCCCCTTCTGCAAACGGTATGCCCGGTATTCACCATGTGATTGCCCGTTCGATTAAGGATATTTTCTGCCGTTATAAGACCATGAAAGGGTATCTTGTCAACCGTAAGGCGGGATGGGATACACACGGATTGCCGGTAGAGTTGGGAGTTGAAAAATCATTGGGTATAACCAAAGAAGACATTGGCAAAAAGATTTCTGTAGCCGAATATAATGCCGCCTGCCGTCGCGACGTGATGAAGTTTACGAAGGAATGGACGGATCTGACACAGAAGATGGGATATTGGGTTGACCTTGAAAACCCGTATATCACTTACGACAACCGCTATATCGAAACCTTGTGGTTCCTGCTGAAGGAGCTATATAAGAAAGGCTTGCTTTACAAAGGGTACACGATTCAGCCGTATTCGCCAGCGGCCGGAACAGGGCTTAGCTCGCACGAGTTGAACCAGCCGGGATGTTATCGCGATGTGAAGGATACGACTTGTACGGCCCAGTTCCGCATTCTCGATCCGAAACCGGAGATGACCGGATTCGGTGAACCTTTCTTTCTGGCATGGACCACTACTCCGTGGACATTGCCTTCCAACACCGCTCTTTGTGTGGGACCGAATATCACGTATGTGGCTGTTCAGACCTACAACCCGTATACAGGTATGCCGATGACGGCCGTTTTGGCCAAGGACTTACAGAATGTCTATTTCAACCCGAAAGCTGCCGATCTGGTTTTGGCCGATTATAAGCCAGGCGACAAACTGGTCCCGTTCAAAGTGGTCGGCGAATGGAAAGGTCCGGAACTGGCGGGCATGCACTACGAGCAACTGATCCCGTGGGTCAATCCGGGTGAAGGCGCTTTCCGGGTCATCACCGGTGACTATGTGACGGTTGAAGACGGTACGGGTATAGTCCATATTGCTCCGACTTTTGGTGCGGATGACGACCGTGTGGCAAAAGCAAGCGGCATACCTCCATTGATGATGATTGACAAAGACGGGAATCGTCGTCCGATGGTCGACATGACCGGAAAGTTCTATCTCTTGGAAGACCTTGATCCCGAATATGTACAGGAGCATATGAATGCGACTGACTATGATCCGTGGCAAGGCAAGTTCGTGAAGAACGCCTACGATCCGACGAAAGGAGAAAAAGACGAAACGCTGGATATCGAAATCTGCATGATGCTGAAGGCACAGAACCGTGTGTTCCGCATCGAGAAGCATGTACACAACTATCCGCACTGCTGGCGCACAGATAAGCCGGTCTTGTACTATCCGCTTGATAGTTGGTTTATCCGTACGACTGCTTGCCGCGAACGGATGATCGAACTGAACAATACGATCAACTGGAAACCGCAGAGCACTGGTACGGGACGTTTCGGTAAATGGTTGGAAAACCTGCAAGACTGGAACCTGAGCCGTAGCCGCTATTGGGGAACGCCGTTGCCAATCTGGCGTACCGAAGACGGGGCGGAAGAAATCTGCATCGGTTCGGTTGAAGAGTTGTACAATGAAATCGAGAAATCCGTAAAAGCCGGGTTGATGGAGTCCAACCCATACAAGGACCTGAATTTTCAGCCGGGCGAATATACGAAGGAAAACTACGAAAAGATCGACCTGCACCGTCCCTATGTGGATGATGTGATCTTAGTATCCGAAAGTGGCAAACCGATGAAGCGCGAGGCTGACCTGATCGACGTATGGTTCGATTCCGGCGCGATGCCTTATGCTCAGATCCATTATCCGTTCGAAAACAAGGAAATCTTCGACGAGCGTAAGGTGTATCCGGCCGATTTCATCGCCGAAGGCGTTGACCAGACACGCGGATGGTTCTTCACGTTGCATGCGATCGCCACGATGATATTTGATAGCGTGGCATATAAAGCGGTCGTTTCGAACGGCTTGGTATTGGACAAGAATGGCAACAAGATGTCAAAACGCCTGGGCAACGCTGTTGATCCGTTCGCTACGATCGAACAATACGGTTCCGATCCTTTGCGCTGGTACATGATTACGAATGCTTCTCCTTGGGACAACATCAAGTTCGATATCGACGGAATAGAAGAAGTTCGCCGTAAGTTCTTCGGTACATTATATAATACATATTCGTTCTTCGCTTTGTATGCGAATGTGGACGGTTTCGATTATTCCGAACCGGATGTGGATTGGAAAGAACGTCCCGAAATCGACCGTTGGATATTGTCGTTGCTAAATTCGCTGGTGAAGGACGTGGATGGATTCTTAGATACATACGAACCGACCCGTGCCGGACGTGCGATCTCAGATTTCGTAAACGACAATCTGAGTAACTGGTATGTGCGTCTGAACCGCCGCCGTTTCTGGGGTGGAGGCATGACGACCGATAAGTTGTCCGCCTATCAGACGTTGTACACCTGTCTGGAAACGGTCGCCAAGTTGATGGCTCCGATCGCGCCTTTCTATGCAGACCAGTTGTTCTGTGACCTGATCTCTGCTACCGGACGTGAGAAGGTCGCATCTGTTCACTTGTCCGAATTCCCAGTTTGCAACGAGGCTTTGATCGACAAGAACCTGGAAGAGCGTATGCAAATGGCACAAGATGTGTCTTCTATGGTGCTGGCTTTGCGCCGCAAGGTGAATATTAAGGTTCGCCAGCCGTTGCAAACCATCATGGTCCCGGTTGTGGATGCTCATCAGCAGGAGAGTCTCGAAGCAGTGAAAACATTGATCCTGAATGAAGTCAATGTGAAGGAACTGAAGTTTGTCGATAATGCTGCCGGTATTTTGGTAAAGAAGATCAAGCCCGACTTCAAGAAGTTGGGCCCGCGTTACGGCAAGATCATGAAGACCTTGGCTGCTGCTATCCAGACGATGAGTCAGGACGAAATCAATGCGTTCGAAAAAGCCGGTACGTTCACGCTGACCGTCGAAGGACAGGAGGCTGTGATCGAACGTACGGACGTCGAGATTATCTCCGAAGACATACCGGGCTGGCTGGTTGCGAACGAAGGCCGCTTGACGGTAGCTCTGGACATTACCGTGACGGAGAGTCTTCGTAAGGAAGGGCTGGCGCGTGAGTTGGTGAACCGCATCCAGAACTTGCGTAAGAGCAGCGGTTACGATATCACGGACAAGATATCTGTTACCGTCCTTTCGAACGAAGTGATGGATGAGGCTATAAAGGATTTCAATTCGTATATAGCGAATCAAGTATTGGCTGTATCTGTGGAAATTACGGATGTGATCAGCGATGCAACCGAGTTGGACTTCGAAGAATTCAAACTTTCGGTCCGAATTGAAAAAGCGTAAATATTCAATGAATAATGAATAATTAATATGAACAATGGAAGAATTGCTTATATTTGTGGGCAAGAGGAAGGAGAGAACTTTCTCATTGTTGAATTATTCATTATTCATTCTTAATTGTTAATTATTAATTTAAATGAACCATGGCAGAAAAGACAAGATATTCGGATGCTGAACTCGAGGAGTTCCGCGCCATAATATTGGAAAAGCTGGAGAAAGCGAAAAAAGATTATGACCTGTTGAGATCCGGTATCACCAACTCCGACGGTAACGATGTCGCTGATACGTCTCCGACGTTTAAGGTCTTGGAGGAAGGGGCTGCGACTTTATCAAAAGAAGAGGCCGGTCGTTTGGCACAACGTCAGATGAAGTTTATCCAGAACTTGCAGGCGGCATTGGTCCGAATTGAAAATAAAACGTATGGTGTTTGCCGCGAGACCGGAAAATTGATCCCGAAAGAAAGACTACGTGCCGTGCCTCACGCCACGTTGAGTATCGAAGCTAAACAGGGAGGTGCCAAATAAAATGAGATATTCCAAAGGTTGGGGAGCAGCGTTGATTGTGATGTTGCTCCTTATTCTTGACCAGGCTCTTAAAATATGGATCAAAACTCACATGCAATTGCATGAGAGCATTGAAATTACTCCATGGTTTTATCTGTACTTTACCGAGAATGCGGGAATGGCATTCGGGATAGAAGTAATCGGAAAGTTGTTCTTGTCGGTCTTCCGCATCGTGGCCGTCGGTTTTATAGGTTATTACCTGTATAAGCTGGTGAAGCAGAACTACACCTTTGGCTTTATCGCCTGTATTTCGTTGATCTTTGCGGGAGCTATCGGGAACATCATCGACTCCGTATTCTACGGAGTAGTGTTTGACCATAGCTTTGGGCAGGTCGCTTCGTTTATGCCTGAAGGAGGCGGTTATGCCGGTTGGTTGCACGGGAAAGTGGTCGATATGTTCTATTTCCCTTTGATACAGACAGTGTTGCCGGACTGGATTCCGGTGTGGGGAGGAAAAGAGTTCGTCTTTTTCCGTCCGATCTTCAACTTGGCCGATTCGGCAATTTGCGTAGGTGTCTTTTTTTTGTTGTTGTTCTACCGTCGCACATTGTCGACAAGTCTCTCAAAAGAAAAATAGAAAAAGAATTAATGCGGAACAGCCTGCATAGATATAGTGTCGTTTTGTTACTGGGAGCCTTACTGGCCGGTTGTAGCAAAGTGCCGGATGGCATTCTTTCTGAAAAGAAAATGCAAGCCGTACAGACAGATATGCAATTGGCGGAAGCCATGATCAGCCTTGACAACAAGGGATTTCCCGATAATGCCCATAAAGAGGCTCTGTATCAATCCATCTTCCGCAAATATAAGATCACACAGGCCGAATATGATAGTTCGCTTGTTTGGTATGGGCGGAATTTGGATATTTATATGAAGGTGTATGACCGCGTGTTGGCTGATTTGAACAATCGGCAGAAAGCGTTGGGTGATGTGCAGGCTTCGGCGGTGCCCGTTTCCAAACAAGATTCAGTGGATATTTGGCCTCGTCGTACTTCTTTGAGGCTGGAACCCGATGCGTTGTTTAACGGGGTGACGTTCGATGTCAGGCCGGAAACGAACTATTCATCCGGGAGCTCGTTCGTTTTGGGCATGAATGTCTGGGGCATCAACGAGACAATGACTTATAAGCCGGAGATACACATAAGTGCCGACCAGGGCGATACGATCGTGACCGTTAATGACAAGGTGCTTCGCGATGGACCTCACGAGACCGTTTTGAAGACGATCCCGACTAAGCAGGTCAAGCGCGTCTACGGATATATCTTTATGAACAATGCCGACTCTTCCTACTACAAGGTTTATCTGGACAGTCTGAACCTTATGAAATACAATTATGGCCGCCTGACTGATATGGCAAAAGATTCGTTGGCTGCGCAAGTCTCCGCTACGAAATAAAACGTGTTATGCGCCGGATAGCCTCTCATTATATTTATTGGAATAGCTTCTTCCCGATGCACTACGTCGAGTTGGACGAAGAGGAATGTCTGGCTGGTGTTTTCCCTTTGGAAGAAGAAATTGCGGGTACGGAGTTTTATGACGGCCTCCTGATCCTTGCCTCCATTTCTACGCTTTGCACGGGAGAGCGAGTTGCTTTTGACATGCGGCGGGGCGAGACATTGGCTGAGGCCTTGGAACGTCAAGGGTTTACACCAATTTCTCGAACGGGTTTGCCTGTCTGCCTGTTGCTATTGAGTGGCATTTCCCCCGCGACGGCGAAATTCGGCGCAGATGACGGCCGTGGCGATGGCTACATTCAAAGACTCTGAAGTCTCTCTTTCGGGGGGAAAACTCGGAATGTAAAGTTTTTGATCGATCAACGCTTCTATTTGTGGACGTATTCCGTTCCCCTCGTTTCCCATCACGATGATTCCGTTTGCCTTCAAATCCTTTGTGTACATGTTTTCTCCGTCGAGGAATGTGCCGAACAATGGGACCTGCTTTGCCACCTGGGTTTTCAGGTAGTCTTCCAGATTTGTATAGTGGACTTTCACGTGTGCCAACGCTCCCATGGTGGCCTGCACAGTCTTTGGGGCGAATACGTCTGCGGTGTCAGGGCTACAGACGATATGCTCGATACCGAACCAGTCGGCAAGCCGGATGATGGTTCCAAGGTTTCCGGGATCCTGTATGCCGTCCAAAGCCAGGACGAGTGAAGAGGAAGGGTCGGATTCGTCGATCGGCCAGTCCGGACGTTTGAATACGGCCAGTACGTCCTGTGGGTTTTTCAGGAAACTGGCTTTGCGGATATCTTCGTTTTCCGCTTCCAACAACTCTTTTGCCGGAATGTTCCCCTGCATCGCCATCCAGGAAGGTTTGGCGAGAATCAGTTCACATTCAAAGGCGAACATCATGTCAGCGACCAGTTTATTCCCTTCGGCAACGAATGCGTTCAGTTCGTTCCGGTACTTCTTCATTTCTAACGAACGTATGTATTTTACTTTCCCCTTGCTTAGCATCTTTTTTACTCCATCTTTATTGTGACAAATGTACGAGGATTTACCCGTTCCGCAAAATAGAATCAAGGCGTTGTGTCATCTGCGTTTTGTTATTGTTCGTCAGAAAACATTTAGCACCGTGATCCCCATCTCCTTACTTTTGGAACGGATCGTTTGGATTTTAGATAATGTATAGGAACCAAACAGTGATTTGGGTAACTCAATCTGTAATTTATTTAATGTCCGTCTATGTTAATCCAACTATTTTTGCATTGAATCAATTATACTCACAAAAGAGAGGAATAAATAGTAACTAAATAAGTAAAGAATATGAAAAATGTGATGATATTGACCGGGGCCGGTCAAATAGGTATGGCTATCGCACGCCGGATGGGTTATGGAATGAAAATCGTCATAGGTGATAAGCTCAAGGGAAATGCAGATGCAATTGCTAAAACAATGAATGATGCAGGTTTTGATGTCATCCCCATCGAAATGGATTTGTCTTCCAGATATTCTATATTGAACTTGATCAGCGAAGCGCAGAAATATGGTGAGATTTCAATGTTGGTGAATGCCGCAGGCGTATCACCCAGCCAAGCATCTATTGAAACAATTCTGAAAGTAGATTTATATGGAACCGCGGTGTTATTGGAAGAAGTAGGCAAAGTCATTAAACCTGGTGGCGTGGGGGTTACTATCTCCAGCCAGTCGGGACACCGTATGCCGGCACTTACCCCTGAAGCAGACGAGTTACTTGCTACAACTCCTACCGAGGAACTTCTCTCGTTGGATATGCTTCAAAAGGAGAATATCCACGACACGCTGCATGCTTACCAAATGGCAAAACGTTGCAATGTAAAGCGGGTGATGGCAGAAGCCGTGAAATGGGGAACAAAAAAGGCGCGAATCAATTCCATTTCTCCGGGTATAGTGGTCACTCCGTTAGCTATAGATGAGTTCAATGGCCCACGTGGTGATTTCTATAAGAACATGTTTGCCAAATGTCCGGCTGGACGTCCCGGCACGGCGGACGAAATCGCCAATGTGGCAGAATTACTGATGAGTGCCAAAGGTGCATTCATTACCGGTGCAGATTTCTTGATTGACGGTGGAGCGACTGCTTCTTTCTTTTATGGACCATTGAAACTAAGTAAAAACTTGCTTTGTCGGTAAGCGTCTTCGCCGGACTTTTTTCCCGTACCAGGCTCATTTATCGGTGAAGGTAACCGGAACAGGTGAAGGCTCTTTTATTCTTTTGGCTTGCCTATTAATAGTCTTATAATTAAATTATTATGACTAAAAGAGATGGCAGTTCCCGGATTATATCGAAAAAAATATTTTTCCAGTTGAATCCCGGTTCTGTAATAATTTAGGACTTCGTGTCCATCCATTGAACCATCTTTACCATCATGCCGTTTGGGAAAAGATGTTACGAGAAATATTAGAAATTTTACGGAATTTATCTGCGATATAGGGAATTTTAGTAAATTTGCTACTCCGTGATCATAGCGATAATTGTTTGTGTTTCGTCGGTTTTATCTTATATGACTCACGCTAAGAAGCTGCTTCTGCTGAAAAAACAGGCTTTTTGTAGGTGATGCGATGGATTCTTATAAGTGATGCTCAAATAATTATATATCAATATATAATATCAGTAATAAACACACACACACCATGAAAAAAATTAGTTTACTTTTCTTATCCATCCTTTCTGGAATGGGATTATGTCAGGCGCAAAGTTATACACCTGTTTCTTTGCCTTCTATGTTTGCCGACCATATGGTCTTGCAGCAAAATTCTTCTGCCTCCGTTTGGGGATGGGGGACAGCCAGCTCGACAGTGAAAATCATCGGAAGTTGGGCGGAAAAAGATACAATATCGGCACCGGTGGATTGTTTCGGACAGTGGAAAGCCGTCCTGCCGACCGGCAAGAGTGGAGGCCCTTATACATTACAGGTCTTTGACGGAACAAGCAAAATTGTATTAAACGATATCTTACTGGGCGAGGTTTGGCTGTGTAGCGGCCAGTCCAACATGGAATGGACGCCCATCAACGGGTTGACGGATATGGAACGTGAAGTGGCCGATGCCAATTGTCCGGACATACGTATTTTCCATGCTCCCAAAAGAGCAAGTCGTTCCTTGCAGGAAGACTGTTTCGGGCAGTGGGATGTCTGTACACCAGAGGTCATGCGCGAGCGCAGTTCTGTCGCTTACTTCTTTGCTCGCCATCTCAGAGACTCGTTACAAGTTCCTGTCGGAGTCATGGTCGCAGCCTGGGGCGGTACGCCGGCTGAGTCGTGGACTCCTACGGAGATTGTGCAAGGTAATCCTGATTTGAATAATAACCAGATAAAGCAAACCTACCCTTGGTGGCCGATGGAAGCGGGCGTCTTATATAATCAAATGATCCATCCCCTCCTTCCTTTCACATTTGCCGGAGCCATTTGGTATCAAGGTGAGGCGAACAGGGACAACTTTGAACATTACGGCCTTTTGATAAAAAGTATGATAGAATCCTGGAGACGGGAAGCCGGCAGATGTTTCCCTTTCTACCAGGTACAGATCGCTCCCTTTCTATATAAATCAAATAATAACGAAGCTGCATTTATCCGCGAGGCGCAAGAATGGGTGGTTCGCCATACGGAGAAAACCGGATTGGTTGTTGCCTCCGACTGTGTAGAAGATGTTTCCACGATCCATCCGATAAACAAACGTCCGGTTGGCAAAAGACTGGCAGATCTTGCATTGGCAAAGAATTATAAGACATTGGCCGGGGTACACGAAAGTCCTTTTCTCAGGCGATGTGAGGTTAAAGAGGATAAACTTGTGCTGACTTTTAGTTCCGTCCAAAACGGCATCGTTTGTCGTGATAAAGAGGTGAAGGGCTTGGAAATTGCCGGTCCGGACGGAATATTCGTCAAAGCAAAAGTTGTCATAAACAACAAAAATCAACTGGTTGTATCTTCTCCGGAGGTGAAAACCCCAGTCTCTGCCAGATATTGTTTTGACGATGCGACTGTCGGCAATTTATTTAATAAAGAAGGATATCCTGTTGCGCCATTTCGGACAGATATGTAGTTCTTTTATCAGAAAGTAATCGTTGTGTATCAAAACGATTACTTTCTGATAATCTTTATTATCTTTGTCGGTAATCTTATTCTGATTTTTATTCAAACAAATGTATTGATAATCCTTTACGTGAGCAAATTTTATTTTCTCAATCTTCCGACTAGCCGGCCGGTCTCTCCGATCCAGAGAACCAGCGAAGTCGAACCGATGATGATTCCCCAATCTTTCCAGGATAACGGGACAACGCTGAACATCTCGCCTCCAAACGTGACGATCAGGTATTGTCCGATGATGATAAGCAAGGCTACCGTCAGGAACCCCTTGCTCCCTTTCAGGTTGGCGAATGCCGAGCGTCCTTCCATGAATGCTTTTGCGTTGAACATATTCCAGAACTGAAGCATCACAAAGAAACTGAAGAACCAGGATAAGTCGTGCGGCGTCAGTCCGTCCTGCGCATGGAAGTGGAGCAATAATCCCATCAAAACGATTACGAATACGAGGCCGACACCGAAAATATTGTAAGCCATCGGACGGGTAATGATAAAGTCGCCGTCTTTGCCGCTCCGGCGGGGTTTGTCTTTCATCACCCGTTCATTTGGCGGCAGCGAGGCCAATGCTCCGGCTGCAAATGTATCCATGATCAGGTTCACCCAAAGCATCTGGGTGATCGTAAGCGGAGATTCGGTTCCCAACAGGGAACCCAACAGGACGATCAGGCAGGCCGCGACATTGATCGTCAATTGGAACAACAGGAATTTCTGGATGTTCCGATACAGGGAACGTCCCCACATCACCGCACGGGTGATGCTGCTGAACGAGTTGTCTATGATCGTGATGTCGCTTGCTTCTTTTGCCACGGAGGTTCCGTCACCCATGGACAGCCCGACTTGTGCGGCCTTTAGGGCCGGGGCATCATTGGTCCCGTCACCAGTTACGGCAACTACGGCTCCTTTTTGTTGCAACAATTGCACCAGGCGTTGTTTGTCGGTTGGGCGGGCGCGGCACATGATCTTCAAGTCGAGCACGCGATCCAGCGCTTCTTTGTCTGTCAAGGCTTCGAAGCCCGGTCCGGTGATGATGTTGCGTTCGGTATCTCCGGCTTTCCAGGTTCCGATCTGCCGTCCGATCTCTTTGGCCGTTCCCGGAGTGTCGCCGGTCACGATCTTGATGTCGATGCCGGCGTCAAGACAACTTTGGACGGCTGCCGGAACATCGGCACGCACGGGATCGGAAATGGCGACGATACCTAAATAGGTAAGGTCCGTCTTGTGCAGTCGTCCGTTCACAAAGAACGCGGCCTCCTGCCCGTCTTCCAATATCTGATACGCGAATCCCAACGTACGCATAGCTTGGTTCTGATAGTCCAAGAGTTGTTTTTCGATGTCGGATTTGCACTCTTCTACCGGTTTATAGCTTCCGTCGATTGCAACCCGGTTGCTGTTTGCCAGTACGATTTCCGGGGCGCCTTTGACATATAGCACGCGTTTACCCAGTAAAGAAGATTGTACGACAGTCGCCATATATTTCCGTTCGGTAGAGAATGTCAGCTGGTCCAATATCCGGTCGTTTTCTCTTATTTCCAGGTAATTCTGATGTTGGCTGTTCAGCCATAGCAGTAAGGCTGCTTCCGTCGGGTTTCCCAATGTTTTGATCTTCTCTTCGGAAAAATCGAGGAAAGCGGTCGAATTGACCGATATACCTTCTTTTACCAGGTTGCTCAGTTCGTCGTCTCCTAATTTCTGGTCTTTCAGGTTATAAAAGTTTGTCTGGTACACCTGCATCTGGTTCTGTGTGAGTGTCCCGGTCTTGTCTGTACAGATAACAGTGGTAGCCCCCATTGTCTCGCATGCATGCATTTTGCGGACCAGGTTGTTTGTTTTCAGCATTCGGTTCATGCTGAGTGCAAGGCTGAGAGTTACGCTCATCGGCAATCCTTCCGGTACGGACACGACGATCAGCGTGACTGCCACCATGAAGATATTCAAGATGTGTGAGATCAGGTCCATGACCGGCATGCCGGACGAAGACAGCAGGACTTTTGTCAGCAGCGCGATAAAAGTGATGGTGGCAATCGCATAGCCGGCTTTACTGATGACCTTTGCCAGTCCTGCCAGCTGTATCTGCAACGGCGTGTCGATATTGTTTTCTATCTGCGAACCTTCATACACCTTTCCGTATCCGGTTTCATCGCCGACTTTCTCTACCGCCATCACGCCATGTCCGTCGACAACAGTCGTTCCGCGCATGACAACATTGGACGGGTAGGTCGCTTCTTTATCGAAATCCGCCTCGTTAGTCGTTTTGCTGATGATCGGTTCGCCGGTCAGTGTCGATTCGTTTATCTGAAGAGAGATCGTTTCCAATAAATGTCCGTCGGCTGGGACTTCTTCTCCTGTTTCCAGTACCACAATGTCGCCTACAACAACTTCTTTTCGAGGAATTTGGCAGATATTTCCTTCACGAATCACCTTCACGGAAATATCGTCATTGACCGTGTTCAAAACATCGAAAGCTTTGTTAGCCTTGACTTCGAAAAAGAAGCCGACACAAGATGCCAGCATGATTGCGAAGAATATGCCGATCGGTTCGAGAAATGCGGTGAACCCTTTGGCTTCCGGCCCCCAACAATGTACACCTGCGATAATCATGGATAAGAACCATGCTACCAATAGAATTTTGATAATCGGATCATTGAATTTTTCGATGAATTGACTCCACAGAGAGGCTTTCTCCGGGGGAGTGAGGATATTTTCGCCATGTAAGCGCCTGCTTTCTTCTACTTCTTGTTTGGTTAATCCTTGATACTGATGTTTTTTTTCCATAAATCTATTAATCTGTTTCAGAAAATTGAAAGAACAAATTACGCAAAGTTATTGGACATATACAAATACCGTGTGTTAATGTTTGATTGTTTTTCATGGATATTTTGCGGGCATGATTTAATGTATTTTAATATCAATTGGAATAAACCTTTTGAGGCTTTGAATTGTCTTATATATACATAGGCGAAAATAGTGTTTAGTTATTTAAGGTGTTATGAAGAACGTTAGGTTATTTTTTCTGATAGGGATTGTCCTTATGATTGGAGGGCAATCCCTTTATTCCCAAAATAAGAAGGAAAGGAAAGAGCAGAAAGCAAAAGAGATAAAAGAAATGATAGAAGGTGGCCGGTTTACGATAGAGGTGGACCGGGCGTTGCCAATGGGAGGACGTTCGGTTAATCTGACGACTCCTTATTCCCTTGAAATGCGCGGTGATTCGGCAATTTCTTATTTGCCTTATTTCGGCAGGGCTTATTCTTTGCCGTACGGAGGAGGTGACGGGATGCGTTTTGAAGAATCAATTACCGATTATCAATTAACCTTCGATAAGAAGGGAACCGCTCGAATTAAATTCGTAGCCCGTACCAAAGAAGATACTTTTCATTTCGATGTAAAAGTATTTTCAAATGCTTCCGCGACCATAGGCGTAACGTCGGCAAATAGGCAGAATATCACATACCAGGGAGAACTGGCTCCGAAGAAGGAGAATTGAAAAGGCGCCCCTGCCGCGCATTTCGTTCGGATATGCGTTTGTTTACCTTGGCTGTAAATTCAAAATTCTTAAGTCCCCAATCCGGTGCAATCAGCAGCTCTTTGGGAGATTGCGATACGAACCTCTCTACGACAATAGAGGGGTTTAGCCGTTCTATGAAGTCTATGGCCAAGTCGATGTATTCGTCGACGGTGTAGAGATGGAACCGTTCGGGATGTTCCGCCTGTTCCCTGGCCATGCGCGTACCTCGGATAAGTTGCAACTGATGAAGTTTCAATGTTGTGATCGGAAGGGTGGATAAGACGTCTGCATGGTGCAATATATCTTCCCTGCTTTCTCCCGGAAGGCCTAAGATCAAGTGGACTCCCGTGTAGATGTTCCGGGCCGCCGTGCGGCGGATGGCCTCTTCCGATTCGGCATGTGTATGTCCTCGGTTGATGCGGGTTAAAGTGCGGTCCAGTGTGCTTTCCAGACCATATTCGATCATGACGAACTTCTTTTGGGATAAAGCGGAGAAATAATCCAATAGCGTATCCGGCATGCAATCCGGACGTGTGCCGACGATCAATCCGACAACGCCCGGATAGGCGAGGGCCTCTTCATATTTAGAAATTAGCGAGTCCGGCTCGTCATACGTGTTTGTATAAGCCTGGAAATAGGCCAGATATTTCATTTTCGGATATTTGCGGGAGAAAAAGCGAACGCCTTTTTCCAGTTGTTCGGTTACGCTTTTTTCGGTATGGCAGTATTCCGGGCTGAACGTCTGATTATTACAATAGGTGCAACCGCCAAAGCCTTTCGTCCCGTCCCGGTTCGGACAGGTGAAGCCTGCGTTGATCGATATCTTTTGGACTTTATAAGGAAATATTTCCCGCAGGAAATCTCCGAATTCACGATATGGTTTGTTGTTTTCCATGCGGGCAAAGATAATAAATCCGCAAGAATGTAGTAACTTTGCAATTCGTTCTAACTGAAATATTAAGATAAAAAATAGAATCATACATGAAACGATTAGGGTTTGGCGCTTTACTGTCGTTCCTGCTGGTTGGGAGCCTGACAGCCCAGAATGGAAGTAAACGTGTCGATTTGAAAGAAATTACAGACGGTCAGTTCCGCCAGGTTACTAATATTGGAGAAATGCGTTCTATGCCTGATGGTGAGCATTATACGGCGATGAACGATACTCGCGACATGATTATAAAATATTCCTATCGTACCGGAAATCCTGTTGATACTTTATTCAATACAAGGAAAGCGCGTGAGTGTACGTTTGACAAATTCGACGGATATACAATCAGCAGTACAGGGCACCATATTCTCGTATGGCGCGATACGGAACCTATCTATCGCCGTTCATTCAAGGCGAATGTGTACGACTACGATGTGCGCCGTAATTATGTAAAACCGATTTCTGATTCAAAAAGCAAGCAGATGATTCCGACATTCTCACCGGACGGGAGGATGGTCGCTTATGTAAGTGACAATAATATCTGGATTCGTAAATTCGATTACGATACGGAAGTCCAGGTGACGAAAGACGGAAAGCTGAATAAAATCCTGAACGGTATTACTGATTGGGTGTACGAAGAGGAGTTTGCTGTAACGAACCTGATGGCTTGGTCGCCAAACAGCGAACAGTTGGCTTTTGTACGTTTCGACGAATCGGAAGTTCCCGAATATTCGATGCAGATGTTCGGAAAGGGGTTGTATCCCGGTTATTATGACTATAAATATCCGAAGGCCGGTGAGAAAAATTCGAAAGTAACGTTACACTCTTATGACGTGGCGACGAAAGATACGAAGGAGCTGAAAGTCCCGGTAGAAGAGGACAGCTATATTCCACGGATCGTTTTCACGAATAATGATGATCAGTTGGCTGTGATGACTTTGAACCGTCATCAGAATGTATTCAATATGTATTATGCAAATCCGAAAAGCGGTGTTTTCCGTTTGATCCTGCGTGATGAAAATAAGGCTTATGTCGATTCGGAGTGGTTGAATTCCATCCATTTTTATGCGAACAGCTTCTCTTATGTAAATGAACAGGATGGTTATGCGCATATTTATCTGTATTCTCCGACGGGAGTCTTGCAACGGCAGGTGACGAAAGGCAATTGGGACGTGACGGCATTCCTGGGATATGACGAAGCGACTAAGACGGTTTATTATGAATCGGCCGAAGAAAGTCCAATCCGGCGTGCCATATATAAAATCGATGCGAAAGGCGTAAAGACGAAACTTTCCACACAGGAAGGAACGAACAATGCAACATTCAGCGATAACTTCGCTTATTATGTAAATCAATATTCAAATGCGAATACACCGGTCAAAATTACCGTGAACGAGACAAAGTCCAATAAAGCACTGCGTGTCCTTCAGGATAACGCCCGGCTGATCGATAAGCTGGCAGGCTATTCATATGCCAAGAAAGAATTTATCAAAGTGCGTACGGCTTCCGATTATGAACTGAATGCATGGATCGTGAAGCCGGCCGATTTCGACGAATCGAAAAAATATCCGGTTCTGATGTTCCAGTACAGTGGTCCAAACTCCCAGCAGGTATTGGATAAATATGGTTTTGATTGGGAACAATATCTGGCGGCTAACGGGATCATAACGGTCTGCGTGGACGGACGTGGAACAGGAGCCCGTGGTGAAGCCTTCCGCAAGTGTACCTATCTGCGGATGGGAGAACTGGAATCCAGAGATCAGGTGGAAGCCGCGCAAGCTTTAGGCAAATTGCCGTTTGTCGATAAGAGCCGCATGGCTATCTGGGGATGGAGCTTTGGTGGTTACAATACGCTGATGGCCATGAGCGTCGGTAACGGAACATTCAAAGCCGGTATTGCTGTCGCACCTCCTACCGACTGGAAATATTACGACTCTGTCTATACGGAACGCTTTATGCGTACGCCACAAGAAAATTTTGAAGGTTATGCCGCCACTTCGCCGATCCGTCTGGCAAAGGATTTGCAGGGAAAGTTGTTGCTGATCCACGGAACAGCCGACGATAATGTACATTTCCAGCAGACGATGGATTATGCCGAAAGCTTGGTACAAGCAGGTAAACAGTTTGAAATGCAAGTTTACAAAGACCGTAACCACAGTATCTATGGAGGAAATACCCGCTATCATCTGTATACCAGAATGTCTAACTTTTTATTTGATAATTTGTAACTTATAATGTCAGAGCATTTGAGAAAGCCGGATTGGTTAAAAATCCGGCTGGGTGGGAACGAACAGTTCACACGGACAAAAAGCATCGTCGAGTCCCACTGCCTACATACGATCTGCACCAGCGGGAAATGTCCGAATATGGGAGAATGCTGGAGCAGGGGAACGGCTACCTTTATGATTGCCGGAGATATCTGTACACGTTCTTGCCGTTTTTGTAATACATTGACCGGAAAGCCACTCCCGTTGGACCCGAAGGAACCCGCTAACGTGGCGGAAAGTATCCGGCTGATGAAGTTGAAACATGCAGTCATTACTTCGGTCGACCGGGATGATTTGCCCGATTTGGGTGCGCAGCATTGGGTCGAGACGATCCGTACAATAAAAACGGTCAACCCTGAAACGACGGTCGAGGTCTTAATCCCCGACTTCCAAGGACGGTTGGAGCTGGTGGATAAAGTGGTGGAAGCCGCCCCCGAAATAATATCACATAATATGGAGACGGTTCGCCGTATCAGCCCCGAAGTTCGCAGTGCTGCGAAATACGAGGTGAGCCTCTCCGTACTTGCGCGTATAGCCGCACAAGGCGTTGTTGCCAAGACCGGCATAATGGTAGGCTTGGGTGAAACAGTCGAGGAAGTTTGCGAATTAATGGATGATGTGCGGGCTGCCAGTGTTTCCGTTCTGACAATAGGGCAGTATTTACAGCCAAGCCGGAAAAATATTCCGGTAAAGGAATACGTTACGCCCGAACAGTTTGAGTCTTATAAATCAATAGCTTTACAAAAAGGATTTAAAAAGGTGGAGAGCGCTCCGTTGGTCCGTTCCTCTTATCACGCGGAAAAACACGTATGATGGCAAGAACATTTCTCTGTACAGTTTGTTATCTTATAAAGGGGAAAAGGGGGAAAAATATATGAACGAAGTGAAGAGAGGGCTGGATAATCAGGCCATAGGCTTAGTGCCGTTGTTGCTGTTTATGTTTTTGGATAATTATTTTTCATACTTGTTATCCTTCATAATCGGTGTTACCTTTTGTTTCGTTTGTGTTATTTTGTTTCGGGTCCTGAGTAAAGATAAGGTTTATCAGTTTTTGTTATTACCGGCTGCAACAACATTAGTCCTTTATTCGATTTTTCTTTGTCTGCGGCTTGAGCCAGTGTTGTTTATTTATTCTCCGTTAATAACAGAAGTTTTGCTGGTCGTGGTATTGGCGTTTTTGGGGTTTGCCAAACGGACAATATTACGGCAAATCCGGACTTCTCGGCATCCGACCTATAAGCGGACATTGATGCGTACAACGTTAAATGAATTCTTTTTTGTCGCCCAGCTCATCCAGAACCTCTATACATTGCATCTGTTTATCATTTTGGTATACAGTATTCTGCCCGAAACGATGCAGAGTGTGCGTATGGAACGTTTTTTATACCGGGAGCTTGGGATCGTTATCGGAGTCTTTCTGATTCTGTATGAACAGATAAGAATCTCGATGATGCAAGGCAGCCTTCGAAAGGAAATGTGGTTGCCTGTATTGAATGATGGAGGAAAAGTGATCGGTTGCATAGCCCGTTCCGTAAGCCGTTCGTTACCGAAAAAATATTATCATCCAGTCGTACGTGTGGCTGTTATTTACCAAGGAATGCTTTATTTGGTAAACAGGGGAAAGAAAGCTTTTGTCTCGCCTGATACAATGGATTATCCGTTCCACAGCTATGTCTTGTTCCGGCATAGTATAGAAAGTACGGTGCGTGAAACAATGGGTAGCTTGGGCGAGAAAGAAGAGCTCATGCCTCGTTTCCTGATTCGGTACACATTTGAGAACGAAAGGGTGAAACATTTGGTGAACTTGTATGTGATGTGTGTGCGCTCAGAAGAGGTTATGGATCGGATCAAACAACCGAATGGAAAACTCTGGACTTCCAGGCAGATTGAAGAAAATCTGGGTTCGGGTGTTTTCAGTGAGTATTTTGAACAAGAGTTCGCTTATTTGCAAAACACTGTCTTGTTGGCAGAAAACTTCTGCAAAGCTGATTGTTAGAATCAATAGGGAAGAGTGTCAAAATATACTTGTCTCCGCGTTTGACACACTTTCCTATCGATTACCTAATTCAATAACTTCCAAATCTTTGATCTGCTTTCCGTCTATCACGAAACGAACCAAAGTCCTTACTTGATGAAACCCGCTCTTACCGGCAGCTCCCGGATTTATATACAAACAATTCAAACTTCTGTCGAAAGCGACTTTCAGAATATGCGAATGTCCGGCAATGAACAGATTAGGCCGGCTGTCGTACAGCTCTTTCCGGATAAGCGGATTATAGCGTCCGGGATAGCCTCCTATATGCGTCATCATCACGTTTACTTCTTCGGCTTTGAAATGGGCGACCTGCGGATATTGCAGCCGGAGCGATTGTCCGTCGATATTGCCATATACGGCACGCAGCGGCTTCAAGGCTGCCAGACGTGCCGCCAATGTGTCCGAACCGATGTCTCCGGCGTGCCATATCTCGTCACATTCTGAGAAATAGTCCGCGTACTTGTCGTCCCACCAGGCGTGGGTGTCTGAAAGAAGTCCTATTTTAAGCATAACAATTTCTTTTATCCCACAAAAGTATTTATATTTACCGACCGAAGATAATAATACGATGGAGAATTCACATAAATACTTTAAACGTGATATTAGCTGGTTGTCTTTTAACTATCGCGTTTTGTTGGAGGCGGAAGATGAAACGCTCCCTATCTATGAGCGTATCAAGTTTCTTTCGATCTATTCGTCCAATCTCGAAGAGTTTTACGAAATAAGGGTTGCCGAACATCGGGGTGTGATCATGAAAAAGAATTTCGCCGAAGAAAGCGGGGCGGAAGCGGAAGAGACGCTTTCCGAAATAACAGAGGAAGTAAACCGGCAGCAGCGCGAATACTACCGCATATTCTCCAAAGTATTGCAAGAGTTGAACCGGCAGGATATCTACCTGTATCAGGACAGCCGGCCGGAACCTTTTCATGAGGAATTCGTGCATAACTTTTTCAATGAGGAAGTGTTTCCTTTCCTTTCGCCGGTCATGATACAGGCGGGTGATATCCGTACATTCATACGCGACCGCCGTCTTTATCTGGTCATCCGGATGGTGAAAAAGAGCAAGCGGATGGCGGAACCGGATTATGTGCCGGACTATTATTATGCCCTGATGAAGATCCCGTATGCGAAAGTACCCCGCTTTATCGAATTGCCAACGCATGAAGGGAAACATTATATCATGTTTATTGACGATATTATCCGAGCCAATTTGTCCAGTATCTTCCCCGGCTATGTGGTGGATAGTTGTTACAGCATCAAGATTTCGCGGGATGCCGATATTTACTTGGATGACGAGAAAAACGGGAATATTGTGGAAAGCATTCGTAAGAAGGTGAAAAAGCGCAAGATCGGCGCGTTGAGCCGGTTTATGTACGACAGCAATATGCCCGCCGATTTTCTATCGTTTATATGCAGTGCCTTTGGCATTACCACGGACGATCTGGTGCAAGGAGGACGGTATAACAATTTGCAGGACTTGGCCAAACTGCCGAATCCGAAAGGAAAAGAATTGGAGCAGCCGATTCCGTCTCCCATGCGTGTACCATTCCTTGACGAGATGGGGTCTGTCTTCCGGGCGGTGAAAAAGCGGGATATCCTGTTGCATTTTCCCTACCAGTCTTTCGACTACCTGATCCGCTTCCTGATGGAGGCGGCTTTTGACCCGAAAGTAGATGAGATCAAGATTACGCAATACCGGGTGGCAGAGAATTCGGCCGTGATCAACACGTTGATCAGTGCAGCTCAGAACGGGAAGAAGGTGACGGTCTTTGTGGAGTTGAAAGCTCGTTTCGACGAAGAGAACAATATGAGCACAGCCGAAAAGATGGAGCAAGCGGGCATCCGTATCATCTATAGCATCCCCGGCTTGAAAGTGCATGCAAAAGTGGCGGTTATCTTGCGCAAAGATACGGAAGACGGCAGCAAGCGGCGGGATTTTGCTTATCTGAGCACCGGTAATTTCAATGAAAAAACGGCGCGTGTCTATTCCGATATGGCGTTGCTGACTTCGAATGCGGAGTTGATAATCGACATAAACAAAGTGTTTGCAGTGCTGGAAGGGAAGTTGGCCGAACCGACATTCCGCCATCTGCTGGTTGCCCGTTTCAATATGGTACCGGAACTGATCCGCATGATCCATCGGGAGATCGAACATGTGAAGGCCGGGCGTAAAGGGCGCATTGTTTTGAAGATGAACGGCCTGCATGACCAGAATATGATCGACGAGTTGTATAATGCGAGTGAGAACGGGGTGGAAATCGATCTGATTGTCCGGGGAATTTGCTGTCTGGTTCCCAATCAGCCGTACAGTGCGAATATCCGGGTGACTCGTATTGTGGATATGTTTCTGGAGCATTCCCGTATCTGGTATTTCTATAATGACGGTGCGGAAGATTTGTTCCTGACTTCCGCCGATTGGATGCGCCGGAACTTGAATCGCCGTATAGAGACCGCTTTCCCGATTCTGGATGCGGAAATCAAGCGAAGCATCATAGATATCCTGAATATCCAGTTGCAAGATAACGTGAAAGCCTGTCTGATCGACGAACATCTGCATAACAACTTCAAGCGGGATGACAATCCGGTGAAGGTACGGGCGCAATTAGCTATTTATGAATATCTGAAAAACAAAATATAGGCGGTATGGATCTTTCTTCCTCCTGGACATTCGTATTATTTACCTTGTGCTTTGTTACCCTGATCGCAGGATCCTTGTTCGGATTTATGATCGGGGTGCGTACGGGCGGCAGGCAAGAACGCTTTCGCCAGGTAAAGGAGAAACTGAAACGGAATAAGGAAATTGTCTGTCGCTGGCAGAAGGAACGGCACGAATATGCCAGGCAGGTGAAACGGTTGGAAGAAGACTTGTTGCATTCGGCATCCGAATCCGAACAGTATAAAGAACGGATGTCCGACCTTGAGTTCTACCAGCAGAAACTACGGGAGAGTGAGCGGATCATATCCTCTTTATCGGCCGAAAACGCAGACCTGTCCGATATGAATGTCCTTTCTATGCTGGTTCAGTTGAAAGACGACCCGCTCCATACGAACCTTACTCGCGAGGAATGGAACGATCTGTTTCATCTGACGGATATCCTTTTCAATCATATTCTGACAGACCTGAAGGATCAGCAAGGGATTACCCGCCATGAACAGGAAATCTGCTGTCTGGTCAAATGGAACTTCTCGCGGAAGGAACAACTTGCCGTTTTCAATAATACATCGGAAGCCCTGACCAAATCGAAAAACCGGTTGAAGAAGAAACTCCGGCTGGACGAGAAGGCCGATTTGGACCAATTTATCCGTCTTTATTAAGGACCGTGAAGGGCAGATTGTCCGCCAAATGGACGGATTGATGCTGTTTATCTTATTTATATTCCTGGATATTAATTTGTTAATGAACTAGATATTTGTCCGGCAGTATTTTTTCTCCTTCCTCCTCCATCTCTCTACCTTTGCGTTGTGTGAGTTTGATTTTTAAGTAAACCTAATAAGTGAATGGTATGAGAACACAATCTTTATTGCTTTTGGTCCTGATCGTTTTGGTTGGTGGAACTGCTTGTAACCGGTCCGCCAAATCGTCCAAACAATCCATCTTTATGAAACGGGCTACCGGATTCGCCTACGAAGTGCTGGTCGTAATGGATAAGAATACGTGGAAAGGGGAAGCCGGACGGCTTCTGTATGATCAGTTGACGGCACCTATTCCGGGGCTGCCCCAGAATGAGCCGACTATGCGGGTGACGTATGCAGAGCCGTCGCAGTTTGACGGCCTGTTGCAGTATGTCCGTAACATCATCCGTGTCCGGATCGACGAATCTCTTTACACAAAGGTATCCGTATATAAGGAAAAGGACTGCTGGGCTATGGGGCAGGAGGTGGTTACAATTAATGCGCCTTCCTCCCGGCTTTTAGCTGAATACTTGGAAAAACAGGGCACATCGTTGGTCGCCTGGCTGGGAGAGAAGGAGCGGGAACGTGCCGCTGGTTATCTGGAAAGTTCACATAGTGTCTGGGTGAATGACAAAGTGAGGGCGCGTTTCCACGCACAGTTATATGCACCCGAAGAGATGTGTTCTTATAAAGATACGACGGATTTCTTTTGGGCGACCGATCATGGCACGCGGGGACGGATCGACATGGTCGTGTATAGTTTCCCGTATGTCAGCGACCGTACTTTTACGTTGGATTATCTGGTTGCTATGCGCGATTCCATTTTGGGAGAACATATACAGGGTGCATTCCCCGGTTCTTACATGACGACCGTGAAGCGTTTTTCTCCTTCTTATGAAGCGATCTCCCGGAATGGTGAGTATTGCGGCGTGCTGAGAGGCTTGTGGGAGATGGAAGGCGACATGATGGGCGGCCCGTTTGTCAGCCATGCCCATCTCGACCGGCAGAACCAGCGAGTGATTGTGGCTGAAACTTTTGTCTATGCCCCGAATACGAAAAAAGCGAAACTGCTCCGGCGCGGAGAGGCTTCGCTTTATACGTTTTGTTTGAATTGACACCCTACACCGTCATATCGAATGTCTTCACCCGTTCCGGCATATATCCCGTGCGGATACGCCATTCTTGCGGGTAGAGGTTGTTGGCGCGGTTGCCAAGGTGTTTGGCGAAACCGAGCGGAAACTTTTTGTAACGGACCAATGCGTAGCCTTTCTCTGTGCCGGCAGGCAGGAGGAGGGCTTCTTTTTTCAAGTAACGGATGGCATCGTCCCAATCTAAATCAGCCACAGGGAAAGCATCGGGGCGAAGAACCGTGCTGAGTGCCAGCTCTTCGGCGGGAATGAAATCTTTTCCTTTCGCTTCACCCATGCAGATGCCGGCCGAAAGAATGCGCAGGTGTTCGCGGAGCAGGGGATACACGTCTTGGACGGGTTGGGGGAGCATCCGGAGGAAATTACCGCTCCATTCTGGTGCGAAAGAAGAAGTGTCTGCCAGATAAGATTTGACAGCTTCCGGGACAGCAGGAGCCGTTTTACCTTTTTCTTTTTTATTCTTGTTTTTGAACCGGATCTCCTCTGTCTCGCCGTCCGCTTTGCGCAAGGCGGCAAGAAAGAAACCTTCGCCCTTGGTCTTGTGCGGGAAAAAGCGGTAGGCCGGATGGTCGTATTTGAGCGGGCCGGTGATCAACCATTCATCCTTGACGGGGATTGGCAGTGCTTCGGCTCCCAGTTCTTCCGTTATATAATGGATGTTCTCTTCATCCTCCTCTGTGTTGTAGGTACAAGTGCTGTATATCAGCAGGCCACCGGGTTTCAACGCGTTCCAGATGTCGTGGATGATGCGTCGTCCGCGTCCGGCACAGAGCGTGACGTTCGCTACGCTCCATTCGCCCGTGCTGTCGGTATCTTTGCGGAACATCCCTTCGCCGGAACAGGGCACATCGGCGACGATCACATCGAATAAATGCGTCAGGCGGCCGATCTCTTCCGGATCATTGTTTGTCACGATGCAATTCGGGCTGCCCCACTTGGCGATATTCTCTGCCAGTATATGGCTCCGGCTGCGGATCACCTCGTTGCTGACCAACAGGCTCCCTTCCGGAAGGCAAGCTGCCAGATGGGTAGATTTGCCTCCCGGAGCGGCGCACAGGTCGAGACACCGGACAGGCGTTTTCACATGGTTGCGGATCGCCTGTTCGAGAAACATAGACGATGCTTCCTGCACGTAGTAGGCGCCGGCATGGAAGAGCGGGTCGAAGGTGAACGAAAGCCTTTCGGGCAGGTAATAGCCTGTCTCGCACCAAGCCACCCGGCCACTTGTCGCACCTGCCGTCGACGGGGCAGGCGTGCCTTTTTTCTCGTTGATACGGATACTGACGGGAACATCGGCCTGCAACGCTGCTTCGAAACTGTCGAACTCATTTCCCAACAATGCACGGGTGCGTGTGATAAAATCTATCGGAAGTGCCATCTCTTTTCGCTTATTTTCGGCAAAATTACTATTTTTGCATTAAGATTTATGATTTAAGATTTATGATTTATGGCAATGCCGCCCTTTTTATCATGATCACAAATCATAAATCACAAATCTAAATCATAAATTCATGTCCGCTCTCTATCTCATCCCCGTCACGCTTGGCGACGTCGAACATCGCCGGGTGCTTCCCGAATATAACAGGGAAGTCATCCTTTCGATCCGTCATTTCATTGTCGAAAATGTGCGTACGGCGCGTCGTTTCCTGAAAAAGACAGACCCTTCGATCGTGATAGACGATCTTGTCTTTTATGAACTGAACAAGCACACGTCACCCGAAGCCGTTGCCGCCTATCTGGCACCTTTGGCCAAAGGCGAGTCGGTCGGTGTGATCTCGGAGGCCGGTTGTCCGGCTGTTGCCGATCCGGGTGCGGATGTGGTGGCGATCGCACAGCGTAAAAATTACAAGGTGGTTCCGCTGGTCGGCCCTTCTTCGATCCTGATGTCGGTGATGGGGTCCGGTTTCAATGGGCAAAGCTTTGCTTTTCATGGTTATCTGCCGATCGACGCTTCGCAGCGCACGAATACGATCAAGAAACTGGAAGGGCGCATTTACTCGGAGAACCAGACGCAGTTGTTCATTGAAACGCCTTACCGCAATAATAAATTGGCGGAGGAGTTGATCCGCACGTGCCGCCCTTCGACCAAACTGTGTATAGCTTCTAACATCACTTGCGAAGACGAGTATATCCATACCCGTCCTGTCAAGGAATGGGCCGGAAAGGTCCCCGATCTGAGCAAGAAACCGACAATCTTCTTAATCTATAAGTAAATGGCAACTTATCAGGCGCACGAAACAGCCGTTATCGATCCCGGATGCACGATTGGCGACGGCACACGCATCTGGCATTTCTCCCATATCATGCCGGGCTGCATAATCGGCCGGAATTGCAATATCGGGCAGAATGTCGTGATCTCTCCGCAGGTTGTCTTAGGGGATAATGTGAAGGTGCAGAACAATGTCTCCGTCTATACCGGTGTGACTTGCGGAGATGATGTCTTTTTGGGACCCAGCTGTGTTTTCACGAATGTGGTCAATCCCCGTAGTGCCGTTTCACGTAAAAGCCAATATCAGAAGACGCATGTTGGCAGAGGAGCCTCTATCGGCGCGAATGCGACGATCGTTTGCGGCCATACGATCGGTGAATATGCCATGATCGGTGCAGGAGCTGTAGTGACCAAAGATATTCCGCCTTATGCTTTGGTGGTCGGCAATCCTTCCCGCCGGATCGGTTGGGTAAGCGAATACGGGCATCGCCTCTCCTTCAATGAAAAAGGTATCGCCACATGCCCGGAGAGCAACCAGCGATACCTGTTAGAGGGTGACGTCGTAAGACGTATTTCGTAGGGGCGATATCCGCCCTCTTTAATATATTCAGCAAGCCTTGAAGCTCATATCCAGTCCCTTGACCGAATGTGTCAGTGCTCCGACCGAGATATAATCCACGCCGCACTCGGCATAATCGCGGAGCGTAGCAAACGTGATGCCGCCGGAAGATTCCAACTCATAACGTCCGGCAACCATTTCAACGGCTTTCTTCGTATTTTCGATATTGAAGTTGTCCAACATGATACGGTCGATACCACCGACACGCATCGCTTCCTGCAATTCGTCAAAGTTACGAACCTCGATTTCTATCTTCAGATCCTTGTTTTTCTCTTTCAGGTACTGATGGCAACGTGTGATAGCCGCTTCGATTCCGCCGGCAAAGTCCACATGGTTGTCCTTCAGCAAAATCATATCGAACAACCCGATACGATGGTTGACGCCGCCACCGATTTTGACCGCCTCTTTCTCGATCATGCGCAGGCCCGGAGTCGTTTTGCGCGTATCCAACACACGCGTTTTCGTTCCTTCCAATGCCTTGACATATTTACGTGTCGTGGTAGCGATGCCGCTCATGCGCTGCATGACGTTGAGCATCAGGCGTTCCGTTTGCAACAAAGACTGTACTTTGCCTTCGACCACGAAAGCGATATCGCCTTTCTTCACTTCGGCTCCGTCGTGGATGAATGTCGTCATTTTCAGATCCGGATCGAATGTGTGGAAAATACGTTCAGCCATTTCGACTCCGGCCAGTACGCCGTCTTCTTTCACGATCAGTTGGCTCTTTCCCATTTCCGTAGCCGGAATGCAACATAAAGTCGTATGGTCGCCATCACCTATATCTTCGGCAAATGCCAGGCGGATCAGTTCCGCAATCAGTTGTTCTTTTGTTTCTTTTACGTTCATGTTACTGTTGATTTATGATTTACGATTTACGATTTATGATTTGTTCTTTATGGATTATATGCGGCAAGGCATAAACCATAAATTATAAATCATAAATCATAGGATCTTTTATTCAATTCTGATAGACTGTATAATCGCTTTATCCCCTTCGGCCCGGTATGTCACGTTTACGCGATATTCACCGGAAGAAGTAGGCAGTTTGCCGACAAAGAAACCATTCTCTTTCTTATCGGCATGGTGGACAACCGTGAATCCTGCTGGCTTGTTCCCTCCGAAGAAGGCATTCAGCATTGAAACAGCGTCGTTCGCGTTGCATTTTTTTGATGAACCCGGTAGGGCCATGTCGACTTCCTTGTCCATTGATCCGCTGAGCGACGAGGCGTTGCCTCCTTTAAAAGCACTCGATATAGGAGCTATATCGGCAGCCATTACACTCAGAACCGAGAGAACCAATGCCAACGTCAGAAATAATCGTTTCATAAACTTTCTCCTCTTTTTGTGAGTATTGTGTGACAAAGGTATGTATTTTTTCCTGTAATTTAGCGTCCTCAATCTCTAAAATGTAAACGAATGAAAATTGCACTGATTGTGATCGGCAAGACGGATGCCGGCTATTTTGTGGAAGCGATCAATGAATACAAGAACCGCCTGGTTCATTATATCCCTTTTGAAATGGAAGTGATCCCTGATATCAAGAACGCCAGGAATCTTTCCGAATCCCAACAAAAAGAGAAAGAAGGAGAGCTGATTTTGAAAACATTGCAGCCGGGTGACTATTTGGTTCTATTGGATGAAAAAGGAAAGGAATTTACCTCGATGCAATTTTCCGCCTATATAGAAAGAAAGACGCATACGGTTCCGAAACGCTTGGTTTTCGTTGTCGGTGGGCCGTATGGTTTCAGTGATGCCGTTTATAAAGCAGCAGCCGAGAAAATATCCTTAAGCAAAATGACTTTCTCCCATCAGATGATCCGCCTGATCTTCATCGAACAAATCTACCGGGCGATGACAATCCTGAACAATGAACCGTATCACCATGAATAATTGACAATGGATTATTGTCAATTTCGGATTTTCTGCAAGAGCAGAAAATCCAGCAATGTCATTGCCGTCATCGATTCGACGATAGGGACAGCCCTTGGCAATACACACGGGTCATGGCGTCCGCGGGCTTTCAGTATTGTGTCTTCGCCTTCCATATTGACGGTTTCCTGTTCCATCAGGATGGTGGCAACCGATTTGAAGGCGACACGGAAATAGATATCCTGTCCGTTCGAGATGCCTCCTTGTATGCCTCCGGAATGGTTGGTGCGGGTGTTGATGCGTCCGTTGTCGTTAAAGAAGATATCGTTCCGTTCCGAACCTCGATATAAAGCCGCGTCGAAACCGTCGCCATATTCGAAACCTTTTACGGCATTGATTGTCAGCATGGCATGCCCCAATGCCGCATGCAACTTCCCGAATACCGGTTCGCCCAAGCCAACGGGAACTCCCTGTGCCACGCAGGTGATCACGCCGCCGATCGTGTCTCCTTCGGATTTCACTTTGGCGATCAAGGCTTCCATTTCTGCAGCGGTCGCCGGGTCCGGACAACGTACGGCCGTGTCTTCCGTCTTGCTTAGGTCATAATCCGTATACGAACCGTTTAGTTTGATGTTCCCGACCTGCGAAGTAAAGGCCTGGATCAGGATGCCTTCCTGGCGAAGAACCTGTTTGGCGATTGCTCCGGCTACGCAACGGGAAATTGTTTCCCGTGCAGACGAACGTCCGCCTCCGCGCGGGTCGCGGATTCCGTATTTGGTCTGGTAGGTATAGTCGGCATGGGAAGGGCGATAGACGCTCTTCATGTTGTCATAGTCCGCCGAATGCTGGTTCTTGTTCCAGACAATAAACCCGATCGGTGTACCAGTTGTTTTTCCTTCGTAAATACCGGAAAGAAACTGTACTTCGTCGTCCTCCTTACGTGGAGTCGTGATTTTGGATTGTCCCGGTTTGCGACGGTTCAGTTCACTTTGGATAAATTCCGTATCCAATTCGATGCCGGCGGGGCATCCGTCTATTACACCTCCGATCCCGGGACCATGAGATTCTCCGAAAGAGGTCAGTCTGTATATGTTTCCGAAAGTATTCACCCTTTATTAAATTGACAATTGACAATTGGCAATTGACAATTTAAATAAAGCAATACTCCTTTTTTGTCAATTGCCGGCATGTTATCAATTGACAATTGACAATAGGCAATTGACAGTTAAAATGCATATCAAATAATTGTCAATTGCCAATTTTCAATTGTCAATTCCTTAGTGCCCGCATCCGCACCCTTCTTCGTGGCCGTGGTCGCTGCAACCGCTTCCGCAGTCGTCACATCCGCAACCGCAACCGCATCCACCTGCCGGAGCCGTGAGGGCAGCTATTTCTTCAGCTGTCGGTTCGTGTACGTCGATAACTTCACCGTTGAAATGCAGCGTTTCGCCGGCCAACGGATGGTTGAAGTCCATAACGACCACATCTTCTTTTATTTCCAAAACAGAACCGTTCATGCGGTTGCCGTTCGAATCCATCATCGGAACCGTGTTGCCTTCCTTGATCATTTCCGAGTCGAATTTGCCGTCTACCTCGAAAATATTCTTCGGAAGATCCAATACATGTTCCTCCACATATTCGCCGTATGCATCAGCCGGAGTTATAGAGAAGTTAAATTTGTCGCCTACTTCCAGTCCTTTCAGAGCGTCTTCAAAAGCGGGGAGCATAGCGCCTGTACCAAAGATGAATTTCAGAGGAGTTTCAGCTGTTGCTCTTTCCATCAATTCGCGTTCTTCGCCTTCGCCTACGTTCAGATCGTAAGTAACTGCAACGAACTTATTTGCTGTAATTTTCATTTGTAATTGTATTTGTGATAAATAAAACGATGACAAATTTACGCATAATTTCCGACTTGTCTGCCTAATCTCGATAATTAAATAGGCAAACGGCTTTTATTTCTTGTCTATAGCTTTCTTCAAGGCGTCGAGTGCGGAAGACAGGACGGAGCGCGGACAACCGATGTTCAGGCGCATATGCCCTTCGCCTCCGGGGCCGAACATGCTTCCGTCGTTCAGCAACAGGCCGGCTTTGTCCTGGAACAAACTCACCAGTTCGGGCTGGCTCAGTTTCAGGTCGCGGCAATCCAGCCATACAAGGAAAGAGGCTTGCGGCAGGTAGACTTTGATTTTCGGCAGTTTGGCTTTGCAATATTCGTCTACGAAGCGTACATTCTCAGTGATATACATCCGCATCTGTTGCAACCATTCGGCTCCGTATGTATAAGCCGCTTCGGTCGCCGTGTAGGCAAAAAGCGTTCCGGCATTGAATTCTCCCGCTTCCATGAAGGAATAGAATTTTTCGCGTATTTCCGCATTGGGAATGATCGAATAGGAGGTCACGATTCCGGCAATGTTGAAGGTCTTGCTCGGAGCCATGAAAGTAATGCTGCAATTGGCGGCTGTCTCCGAAACCGTTGCAAACGGATGATGCGTATATTGCGGATAAGCCATCTCCGCATGGATCTCGTCGGAGATGACGAGTATATCGTGTTTGGCACAAATCTTGGCCAACCTGGTCAGTGTGTCCTTTTTCCAGACGATGCCGCCCGGATTATGAGGGTTACAAAGTATCAGGACCTTGCAATGTTCATCGATGACCGATTCGAGGTTCTCGAAATCCATCTCGTAAATGCCGTCTACTGTTTTAAGCGGATTGTAGACAACCTCACGGTGCATGCTTTCCGGAACGATGCGGAAAGGATGGTAGACCGGTGGCTGGATAATTACTTTGTCGCCCGGTTTGGTGAAGCATTGCAAAACGAAACCGATTCCCTTTACGATGCCGGGAATATAACTAAGCCATTCGCGTTGGATTTTCCAGTTATGTTTATAATGTACCCACTCGATGATACTGTTATAATAGGAATCCGAATCGAATGTGTACCCGAAAATCTCATGTTCCAGGCGTTTCTTGATTGCGTTGACAATAAAGTCTGGTGTCCGGAAATCCATGTCGGCTACCCAAAGTGGAACAAGGTTCTCGTTACCGAAGTCTTTCTTTAGAAGATCGTACTTGACACAATTGGTTCCACGACGTTCGATGATCTCGTCAAAGTTGTATTGTTTCATTATCTCTATAAGTTCAGTCTGTTGATCGGGTCCAAAGATACGAATTATATTTAGAAACTGTTTCAATTCCGACATTTGGGTAGTTACACTACCGGACTTTTAATTGTATTCTTATAACTGAAGTTTATAGCCGATCGCCAGTGTCGCATTGCGGTTTCTTAACTGGTGATGCAGTCCTGCATCCATAAACCCTTTCCACATATCCTTTAAGCCTAAATCATAATTGAACGACATGCTGACACGCCTGATTTCTGCATTTAGCCCAAAGCGTAGACCTGTATCGAAACGGTTGAATGCATAAGCGAGCTTTCTTTCAGATTCTGTGGTCGTATAATAATGAGATTCAAAGGGATTTGACCATTCTGTCCGATTCATGGATTCATTGGAAGTTTGGTTTGTGGCACTCTTTTCAAATTCTCCGTATCCGTTGATTCCCCATGCGAAATAAGCTCCAACGGAAGGTGTCAGGTAGATGCCGGAAGTGACCGGTATCCGATAGCCGATCATTGTCGGCACTTCTAAGTAGCCCAATCTGACAAACATTTCATATCCGAGGTCATCCGCACAAATAGTGTTTGCTCCTTTCATTGTATGAAATATCCCGGTAGACAAATTAATACGATTCTTGAAAGCATAATCGGCCGTCAATCCTCCATGTGATCCAATCTGTGTATGATTGGTGATAACGTCGACACTTGACAAGTCAATACCGGCTTCTGCTCCCAAACGCCATTGCGCCTTTGCCGTAAAGAAGCAAAAGCTCAGTAATGCGATAAGCAATAATTTCGTAACTTTCATAATGCTAAATATTTATTGTTCTATACTGTGTTTTTATGAAATCCGGTTTTTTAATCACAAAACTAACCCGGGTAGTGGGTTGGTGGTATGGTCATACCAGATTGTTTGAGTCCGGACAACTTTTATACCCGCGTTTGGAAATAGAAGTTGATATTCTTTTGTTTTGTCCGATGATATTAGATAGCAACGTCTTCCGGTCGCAATTTTGAAACCATACTTTTCTATCGTATTTTGGTAGTTTAAAGTCAGAGAATCAATACTCCATTTATAAGTTCCCTGTAGCTTTTCTGTTGTTTGAGGATAACTCATTGTAAACACTTTTGTGTCAGATTTGAAACTATAAAATGTTCCTCTTTTTTGTTCGATCTCTTTCCATAATTGTTTTTCAATTAAAGATTTAACATCAGAGTCTATAACTTCAACTGTAACTTCGGCCTTTTCAGTGGGATGCATGTCTGATTCTTCTATTTTATCGGCATTGAAATAGAAAGCATAAATATGGATAATGTTTTTTATATTGTTATTTGCATCTAATATATCAATGGTCCCTTCTCCATCGGCTTCAAGCTTGATGGAGATTGCATCCGACTTTTCGATGTAGCTCCATGACGCAATCCCCGGATTATTGTTTCTAACAGTGTATTTATTAGCTTTTAAATCGATAAATAGGTTACATGTCTCACCTATATATGCTGAATATGAAATAGATTCAGGTTCGATCGTTTCCAGTGTTGTATCCTTTTTTGAACAACAGCAAAATAGAAGTAAAAAATTGATTGTATATATAATATGTTTCATGGCATTATTTGTTGAATTACGATATTTTGTAGTTTTATTTTTTTGAAATGTTGTATAGGGTGTTTTGCTCTTGTGTGTAATTCCCTTTTTAGCAAAGCCGGGCAATATAAATGTCAGCGCTAATCCGATACACCATAATTTGTTTTTGACCATAATTGATTGTTTAAAATGAATGATGCAAAAGTAGGGGGCTATGCTTTCCTGGCAAAGGAATCGGTTGAAATAGACATGGACAAGGACTTTTCTGATGCGTGGTGTTTGTGCTTGTAATTCAACTGTTTATGTGGATTAAGGATGGACATTGATATATTTTGTCAAGACAATGTGATATGTTATATTGTTTACAATCAGTAAGTTAATAGATAATCGTGAATACTTGTGTTTTGATTGGTCAAATTGAGTCTTTGGCGAGTCCTTAGCCTGTATTTGCTGACTGAATTAGGAATAATGTCTAACAGGATTGCTTCTGCTTTTACATCGAGTTGCAAAAAACTGAGGTAACATATCTTTTTTTCTGTATCTGTCAGACTGTATGGATTCTCTTTTATAAAGGTTATAATATTAGGATAAAGCATTTGGATGAGAGCAATTAGACTGTTCCAGTCTTTGTCTGTTAATTTTTGATCTTTGTCGGGAGTCACATTTTTACAAAGTTTCTTTATTCGCTTTGTGATTGAAGCTGCTTGAAATATATTCTGTTTTAGGGCACACAATTCTTCTTTCGTTCTTTTTGCTTCAGTTTGAAGGTCTTCTGTATTTTCGAAACTTGAATTTTTTTGTTGTATTTCCAATTCCAACTCATTTAGCAAGATTCCTTTTTGTTCTAAAACTTTCCGTTGATAATTATTTTTTGCTTGGTAGAACAGGTAAATAATAAGGGTAATTATAGCAGAGATACAAAGTAGGGTAATATGAAAATATTCTGTAAGTTGAAGATCTTTGTACTGTTTAGATAAAACAGCTAAATTGTGTCGTTTTTCTGCATCGATGATGTCTATTTGCTTCTCTGTGTCATATAAAGAATCTTTTGCTTCAATATATTGTTCCAGATAATTTAAAGCTTTATCTTTTTCATTGTCATCTTTCTCAATTAAATATCCCATATATAAACGATCAATATGGGTATAGGGGTTTGTTGTTAAGCTTTTTGATTTTTCTAAGTAATAGCGAGCCGAGTCTATAGTACCGTTTCTGTAATAAATATTACTTAATGCTAAAAAATTGGGAGAGGATTTTGTATTATATAAAGCTATGGACTTTATATAATACAATCTGGCTTTATTTAAATCTCCAGTTTTTTTATAGATGTTTCCAAATCCGTTTGCGATGGAAGCCATTCCTATAGAATCATTTAATTTTGTAATGATAGAATCTGCCTTTAACATATAGTTTAATGCTATTGAACAGGAGTCTCCAAACACCCAAGTTTGAGCAATATCCCGTAGCGCAAACGCATAGCTTCTGATATTCCCGGCCTTTTTGAAATAGTCGGCTGCTTCTTCAAATTTTCGTCTTTCTTCAGTTCTTTGTCCTGTATAGGTATACAGATCAGCCATATAACTACAAATATATCCCGCTACATTATATATATGTTTATTCTGAGCTATTTCCAATGCATCTGAATAGGCGTTGATTGCAGGTATGAAAAGTTTATCCTCTGTGTAAGATCGGCCTAAGTATAGACCAGTCCATGCCTGTTGTTTTGCAGTCCCATGTTTGGCGTACCATTGCAAGGCGCGTGAGAGTTGTTCTACATAAGGCATCTCTTTATGTAATTTGTCTGCAGTTTTGCTTTGTAAAAAACACCAACGGGCAAAAAGCTTGTCGTTTAGCTTATCCGGCATTTGTATACTGTCTAAAAATATTTCTGCGCTATCGGGTTGTGTTTCGATAAGAGATTCGACCCGGTCAAGCAAAAGGGGAATTGTTCGATCGTTATGGCAAGAGAAAAATATGACAAATAGCGTAAGTAACAGACTGTTTTTCATTTTGATGTATTAAAGTATCAAAGATACGATTTTTATTGATTATCAAATAAAAATGAATGAATTTATTGATTGGGGCCAAGATGGTTGTACCCGAACGGATGTTCTATTGGGAAAATCTACGTCCGGACTCATGTGGATTTGTTGCTTTCGGAGAGGGGGGAATGAATATCTACAGTTTACAATAACCCCCTCTAAAAGGGTGAATGTTTATATATGTCTTATATATAGTGCTTTATGTAAAATCGTGTTTATTAAAAAATATTACCCTTGCGAGTAATTTGAAATAAATGGGGTAGAAAATCAAATTTCATGCGCTACTGTTTCGATTTGGACCAGTGGGTATTTGAGAAAACTATACAATAAGTAGAAATATGACAGTAAGGTTCTGCATGGTTATCAGACATCGACTCGGTTCGTGTCCGGTCATGTCTATTATACCCATACTGATATAATTGTATCCGTAAAATAATAAATTATACCCATACTGATATAATGTCGAATAATAATACTAACTTTGTACCCGAAAAGGTATAAAGTTTGATATTATGAATAATCTTTCTACTACGGTCAAAATGCTGCGGAAGCAATATAATCTGACGCAAGAAGAACTATCGTTGAAATCGGGTGTTGGTTTGCGCTTTGTGCGAGACCTTGAACAAGGCAAAGAAACGCTACGCCTCGATAAAGTGAATCAGCTTCTTGATTTTTTCAATTATGAAATGGTTGCTACACCAAAAAGCAATAACCGATGAGACAAGCTAATATATTTTACAAAAACCAATTGGCAGGTATTTTGACAGAAAATGATGCCGGATATGAGTTCTATTATTTGCCGGAGTATCTGTCTTTGGAAACAGCAAAGGCGGTTAGCCTGACATTGCCTTTGCAAAAAGAGGCATATATAAGTCCTACGCTATTTCCTTTCTTTGATGGTTTGATTCCTGAAGGATGGTTGCTGGACGTGGCATTGCGGAATACAGACATTAGTATTCTTGATCGAATGTCGTTATTACTGACTTGCTGCAAAGATTGCATTGGGGCGGTGAGTGTTGTTCCAATTGAAGAAAAGGAGGGAAAACATGTGTAATTGTTTATATTGTTATCGTCCTCTCCTAAAAGGAGAAAAGGATATGCACACAGCTTGTATCAAGAAATTCTTCGGAACGACGGTGTTGCCTGTTTTAGACTATACAACAGAGCAGCTTGAGCAACTTGCCCTGCAAATTATCCAAGACCAAACATCTCTGACTGGCGTTCAGCCGAAGTTGTCTTTGCATTTAAATGAACATGAAGGTAGTAAGCGATTGACCATCGTCGGCCTCTGGGGCGGTTACATTTGCAAACCACAGACTTCCCAATATGAAATGATGCCGGAAGTGGAAGATTTGACTATGCACCTTGCAGAAGTGGCACATATTGATGTGGTTCCCCATACATTGATGCGGATGGCAGACAATACGCTTTGCTATCTTACTCGCCGAATCGACAGGACTCTTACCGGAGAAAAGATAGCAATGGAAGATATGTGCCAACTGACGGAACGGCAAACGGAACATAAATACAAGAGTAGTTATGAGCGCATAGGCAAAGCAATTTTGAAATACTCGTCTTTACCTAAAATGGATGTTATCAATTTTTTTGAGTTGGTACTTTTCTCTTGGCTGACTGGAAATAACGATATGCACTTGAAAAATTTCTCTTTGTATGAAACAGCCAATAAGATACGTCTGGCTCCAGCTTATGACTTGTTGAATGCAGTTATCATTAATCCGAAAGATGATGAAGAACTGGCATTGACCTTGAATGGGCGGAAGAAGAAATTGCAAAGAGAAGATTTTATCAAGTCGGCAGCTACCTTAGGAATAGAGGCTGTGATTGTAGAACGATTGATAAAAAAGTATATTAAGCTGTTGCCAAAGTTTGAGGCTGTCATTCAAAACTCCTTTCTAAGTGCTGAACTAAAAGAAATGTATGCTGAATTGTTGGGAGAACGGTTTGGTAGACTTTTTTCGTTATAATCCGAGAATTGCCGTCACCTTTATGTATAGTGCTTAATTATAAGACTATTAACAGGTGAACCCAAAGGGTAAAAGTGCCTTCGCCTGTTCCGGTTACCTTCATCTGCAAATGAGCCGGGTACGAAAAGTATCATAAAGGGTAACTGTCATTTGCATGAAAAGTTGGGCGGAGACAATCCAGGCAGGCATTTCGGATTTGATAATGGAAGAATGGATGGATGTGTTAAACTGCAAGCCTATCTTGTTTCTTTGCTTGAGAAATGTAAGATAAATTGATATTTTTCTTTTAATTTCTTTGGTGGTATGAATTATTGTTCTACATTTGCAGCGTCAAACGAAAATAAAGACATAGAAAAGATGATGAACAACGTATTGCATATTATTCTCGTGGTGGTCCTTCTAGTCATTAGCAGGTAAGGAGAAAGGTGTGTAAGAAGTTGTGAAATCATATAAAGATATTTCTTAAGCCTTTCTCCATATAGGGAAAGGCTTTTTTGATATATATATGTGAGAAAACAAATAGAGAACGGTTTTTCCGTTCGAAAATAATAAATGATATGATGAAGAATCCGTTAAGAAGTTCATACAGCACAGAGGGCAGACGCATGGCCGGAGCCCGTGCTTTGTGGCGTGCCAACGGCCTGAAAGAAGAGCAGTTCGGCAAACCGATTATAGCTATAGTGAATTCATTTACCCAGTTTGTGCCCGGCCATGTCCATCTGCATGAGATCGGACAGTTGGTAAAGGCGGAGATCGAAAAGTTGGGTTGTTTTGCTGCCGAGTTCAATACGATTGCGATCGACGACGGTATCGCCATGGGACACGACGGAATGCTCTATTCGCTCCCTTCGCGTGATATTATTGCAGACAGCGTCGAGTATATGGTAAATGCCCACAAAGCCGATGCGATGGTCTGCATCAGCAATTGCGACAAGATCACGCCGGGGATGCTGATGGCATCCATGCGGCTCAATATCCCGACTATCTTTGTTTCCGGCGGGCCGATGGAAGCCGGCGAACTGGCTGGCCGCCATCTGGACTTGATCGATGCCATGATCGAATCGGCCGACACTTCGGTTAGCGATGAACGGGTCGAGCAGGTGGAACGGAATGCCTGTCCGGGATGCGGTTGCTGCTCCGGTATGTTCACGGCCAACTCGATGAACTGCCTGAACGAAGCGATCGGCTTGGCTCTTCCGGGCAACGGGACGATCGTTGCTACGCATGCTAACCGTACGCAACTGTTTCGCGACGCAGCGCGGCAGATTGTGGAGAATGCCTATAAATACTATCGTGACGGCGACGAGTCGGTTCTTCCCCGCAGTATCGCCACTCGACAGGCCTTCCTGAATGCCATGTCTTTGGATATCGCAATGGGCGGTTCTACGAACACGGTTCTCCATTTGCTTGCGATAGCACAGGAAGCGGAGGCGGACTTCACGATGGACGATATCGATATGCTTTCCCGCAAGACTCCTTGCCTCTGCAAGGTTGCTCCCAACACGCACACCTACCATGTCCAGGATGTGAACCGTGCCGGTGGCATCATGGGAATCATGAACGAGCTGCTGAAAGGCGGCCTGGCAGATGGGAACGTGAAGCGTGTGGACGGAATGACGCTTGCCGAAGCCGTGGATAAATTTGCTATCACCTCGCCGAATGTGACGGACGAGGCTGTCAAGAAATACAAGAGTGCTCCCGCCCATCGTTTCAGTATTCGGATGGGATCGCAGGAAACCTATTATAAGGAACTGGATACCGACCGCGCCACCGGATGTATCCGCGACATCGAACATGCTTATTCCAAAGACGGCGGCCTGGCCGTCCTGAAAGGAAATATCGCTTTGGACGGTTGCGTGGTCAAGACGGCCGGTGTGGATGAAAGCATCTGGAAGTTTGCCGGCCCCGCGAAAGTTTTCGATTCGCAGGATGCGGCTTGTGAAGGTATCCTTGGCGGAAAAGTGGTTTCGGGCGATGTGGTTGTGATCACCCACGAAGGGCCGAAAGGCGGTCCGGGTATGCAGGAAATGCTTTATCCCACATCCTATATAAAAAGCCGCCATTTAGGCAAGGAATGTGCGTTGATCACGGACGGGCGTTTCAGCGGCGGTACATCCGGCCTCTCCATCGGCCATATCTCTCCTGAAGCAGCGGCAGGCGGAGCGATCGGCCTGGTGAAAGACGGAGATATGATCGAGATCGATATTCCCGAACGTACGATTAACGTGAAGGTCAGCGACGCCGAACTTGCCGAACGCCGTAAAGCGGAAGAGGCCCGCGGAACGAAAGCCTTTACGCCTCCTCACCGCCAGCGTGTCGTCTCAAAAGCCTTGCGAGCCTACGGAAAGATGGTTAGTTCGGCTGACAAGGGAGGAGTGAGGATAATTGACAATTGACAATGAACAATTGACAATTAAAAAGAAAAGAAGAAGAAAACATTAAACATTAAAATAGAGTAATATCCAATTGTCAATTATCAATTGTCAATTGTCAATTCAATAAAGGGTATGGAGAAACATAAAATAACCGGTTCGGAGGCTTTGTTGAAGTCGCTGATAGCTGAAGGGGTAGATACGATCTTCGGTTATCCCGGCGGACAGGCAATCCCTATTTACGATAGTTTGTACGACTACAAAGATAAATTGAAACATGTTTTGGTGCGTCACGAACAAGGAGCGACGCATGCTGCACAGGGATATGCCCGCGTATCCGGCAGAGTCGGAGTGGCGTTGGTCACTTCGGGACCCGGTGCGACGAACACCATCACCGGCATTGCCGATGCGCTGATGGACAGCACGCCGATGGTGGTCATAGCCGGACAGGTTCCTTCTCCATTGCTCGGAACCGATGCATTCCAGGAAGTCGATGTGATCGGCATCACGCAACCGATCACCAAATGGGCTTACCAGATCCGCAAACCGGAAGAGATTGCATGGGCTGTTTCGCGAGCTTTCTATATCGCTTCTACAGGACGTCCGGGACCGGTCGTGCTTGATTTGGCAAAAGACGCCCAGGTAGGATTGGTGGATTATGAATACAAGAAAGTCGATTTTGTCCGCAGCTATCAGCCGGAACCGGATATCAACCCAGACAGGATCAAGGCTGCCGCTGCATTGATCAATAAGGCGGAGAAACCGTTCTGCCTGGTCGGGCAAGGTGTCCTGTTGGGGGGCGCCGAAGAAGAGTTGAAAGCATTCCTGTCTAAGAATGACATTCCTGCCGGTTCGACCGTCCTCGGCCTGTCGGCGTTGCCTTCCGATTTTCCTTTGAACAAAGGTATGCTCGGTATGCATGGCAATGTGGGACCGAACAGGAAGACCAACGAATGCGACGTGCTGATCGCCATCGGCATGCGTTTCGACGACCGTGTCACAGGCGATTTGAATACGTACGCCAAGCAGGCGAAAGTGATCCATCTGGATATCGATAACTCGGAGATCGGGAAGAATGTGCCGGTCGACGTGAAAGTGCTCGGAAATGCCAAACATACCATCCCGATGATAACCGCGTTGCTGGAAGAACGGAAACGCCCGGAATGGAATGCCGAGTTCGAGCCGGATGCGCAGGAAGAATATGAAAAGGTGATCGAAAAGGAATTGTGCCCGACAAGCGGCCCGCTGAAAATGGGCGAGGTCGTCCGGAAAGTCTCCGAAGCGACCGGCAATGATGCCGTTTTAGTGACGGATGTCGGGCAGAACCAGATGATGGGCGTCCGCTATTTCAAGTATAAACGCACCCGCAGCGTGGTTACTTCGGGCGGTCTGGGGACAATGGGCTTTGGTCTTCCCGCCGCAATGGGTGCTAAGTTCGGTGCGCCTGACCGTACGGTCTGTTTCTTCACCGGCGACGGTGGCATACAGATGACGATCCAAGAACTGGGAACCATCATGCAGGAAAAACTGGATGTGAAAATCATTATCCTCAATAATAACTTCTTAGGAATGGTGCGCCAGTGGCAAGAGTTGTTCTTCCACGAACGCTATTCGAACACGGTTATGGTGAACCCGGATTTCGTGGCGATCGCGAATGCATACGGCATTGCCGGCCGCACCGTGGATAAACGGGAAGAACTGGATGAGGCCATTGCCGAGATGTTGCACCATGACGGAGCGTATGTGCTGGTCGCCAACGTGGAGGCGTGCGGGATGGTATATCCGATGGTTCCCGCCGGTGGAAGCGTAACTAACATGATATTAGGAGATAAGTAAGGAGGAGAAGCCATGACAACAAAAAAATTATATACCGTTATTATCTTTTCAGAGAATACAGTAGGTCTTCTGAACCAGATTACAGTTATCTTTACGCGCCGGCAGTTGAACATCGAGACGCTTTCCGTTTCGCCTTCCGCCATACAGGGCATACATAAGTTTACGATCACGACATTCGCCGATGAAGATACGATCGACAAGGTCGTGAAGCAGATCGACAAGCGAGTGGATATCCTGAAAGCCTATTATAACACGGACGAAGACTTGGTTTTCCAAGAGATAGCCCTTTATAAGCTGAGCACCGAACTGTTCATCAAGATGGGGACGGTCGAGGACCTGATCCGCAAGTATAACGCCCGAATTCTGGAAATGAACGAAACGTGCGTGGTTCTGGAAAAGAGCGGCCATTACGACGAGACGCAAGCCTTGTTCAAGGAATTGAGTGAAACGATCGGTGTCTTGCAGTTCATCCGTTCCGGTCGCGTCGCGATCACAAAAAGCCGCGTCGAACGCCTGAGCGACATGCTGGCCGAAATGGAACGCAAGCTGCAGAACAAGCAAGACGGACAACAATAACATATCGCCTGATAAAAGCATAGAATTATGGACAAAGACAAAGTAGGAGAATATCATTTCGTCACAGAACCGTATCTGTTGGATTTCCGTGGACGCGTAACGATTCCGATGATCGGGAACTACCTGATACATGCCGCATCCAGCCATGCTGCCGAACGCGGATTCGGTTTCAACGATATGTCGGAACGGCATACGGCATGGGTTCTTTCCCGTCTGGCAATCGAGATGACCGGATATCCTGCCATGTCCGAACCCATAACCCTGTATACCTGGGTGGACGAAGTCGGTCGCCTCTTTACCAGCCGTTGTTTCGAGATGGTGGATGCCGGGGGCAAGACATTCGGCTATGCCCGCTCTATCTGGGCGGCCATCGACATGGAATCACGCCGTCCGACCTTGTTGGATGTCGCCGGGTTGAGCGCTTACGTCACGGATCGCCCCTGTCCGATCGGGAAACCGGGAAAGATTGCGGCTGTGGAGAACGATACGGAAGGAATCCCTTATGTCGTCAAGTACAGCGACCTCGACATCAACGGCCACCTGAACAGCATCAAGTATATGGAACATCTGCTGGACCTGTTCGACCTGGACTTGTTTCAGACAAAAGACATCAAACGTTTCGAAATCGCCTACCAATCCGAAGGCAAGTATGGGATGGAACTCCTGTTGCACAAGAAAGAGGAGGCTGAGGCCGGAAAATACGATATGGCTATCTGTAACGGAGGCAAAGCGATTTGCCGTGCCGCCGTTACGTGGCATTGAACAAACATGATACGGGCGGTTTGCGAACCGCCCCCAGTGAAAGAATTATTTTATTAAGTACGTTACATTAAATAGTAAAAGAAAATGGCAGTAATGAATTTTGGCGGTGTTGACGAAAACGTAGTAACCCGCGAAGAGTTTCCGTTGGAAAAAGCAAGAGAAGTGTTGAAAGATGAAGTAATCGCAGTGATCGGTTATGGCGTTCAGGGTCCTGGACAGAGCTTGAACTTGCGCGACAACGGTTTCAATGTTATCGTAGGACAGCGTCCCGGAAAAACCTATGACAAGGCTGTTGCCGACGGTTGGGTGCCGGGCGAAACACTGTTCGGTATCGAAGAAGCCTGCGAAAAAGCAACGATTATCCAGGTTCTGCTTTCTGACGCTGCTCAGATCGAATGCTGGCCGCGTATCAAGAAATACCTGACTCCGGGCAAGGCGCTGTATTTCTCTCACGGTTTCGCTATCACTTACAAGGATCGTACCCACATCATTCCTCCTGCAGATGTCGACGTGATCATGATTGCCCCGAAAGGATCCGGAACGTCTTTGCGCCGTATGTTCCTGCAAGGACGTGGCCTGAACTCCAGCTATGCAATCTATCAGGATGCGACCGGCAAAGCTTGGGATCGTGTGATCGCTTTAGGTATCGGTGTCGGTTCCGGCTATCTGTTCGAAACGACATTCAAGAAGGAAGTCTTTTCCGACCTGACAGGCGAACGCGGTACTTTGATGGGTGCCATCCAAGGCTTGCTGCTGGCTCAATACGAAACATTGCGTGAAAACGGCCACGAACCATCTGAAGCGTTCAATGAAACAGTCGAAGAACTGACTCAGTCTTTGATGCCGTTGTTCGCAGAAAACGGTATGGACTGGATGTATGCAAACTGTTCGACAACCGCACAGCGCGGTGCTTTGGACTGGATGGGCCCGTTCCACGATGCAACCAAGCCGGTGTTTGAAAAACTCTATAAAGAAGTGGCAGCCGGCAATGAAGCACAGCGTTCTATCGACACGAACAGCAAACCTGACTATCGTGAAGGACTGAACAAGGAACTGGAAGCCCTGCGCAACAGCGAAATGTGGCGTGCAGGTGCAGTTGTCCGCAAATTACGTCCGGAAAACAATTGATACGGAGGTAATTGCCTTCACAGATGAATTTCATTCAAGGATACAAGGTTGTAGGAATTAAATTTTTCCTCACTTTATATCCTTGTTTTTTTAGTAACTTTTAAAATACGTATTTTTATTTTTTGCATAAAGTATTTGTTGGTTTTGATATTTTACGTAAATTGCAGCTGTTTGTTAGATTTTTCTGCTTAATTTTGATTAGTTGCTTAATATTCTATTTATATAGAAAGTGTTGTTCCGTTGGAAATGGAAACGTTTGTCATGCTATTATGTAGATGTGAAATCCCAATAATAAATATAGATATGCAAATAAAACGATTGTTTAAATTTATTTCTTTTTTTGTCTGATATTTCTTTTGTCTTGTTCAAAAAAAGATGATTTAAAAGAGAAGGTGGAAATTGTGAAAATATATGTTTCTGCAGAAATGAGTTCGTGTCTATTGGAAGACACTTCTGTAGAGGTAGAATGTCTTTTGATAAAAGAAGATAATCAAGAATATTATAGAAAAATAGAAATTGGTAGTATTGAAGGTTTTGAGTACGAAAAAAATTACGAGTATGAGTTGTTTGTAGAAAAAACGACAATTGCTATTTTACAGAATAATACTAAAAAGTATAAGTATAAACTTGTGGAAATTATATCAAAAGACAAAGTTCAGTTTAAATATGTGATTCAAACAGAACAAAAAAATCCTTTTATTCTTCCGCCAGAAGGTGGCGTTTTTGAAATCCCGTTTTATGTATATAGAGCAAAATATGTTGAGAATAGATTAGTGCAAAAAGAATATTATTCGTTAAAGTCGTTGAAATATAGGATTTGTACAAATTTTGGAGGTTTAACTTCAATAGAAAAAAATGGAGAATTTGTGGGGTTTTATAAGTTTGTTATTGAGAGAAGAGGATATTTTAATATGAGAGGAAATCCTGAATGGTATTGCTCTTTTTATAATTCCGATGTTGATTTACTTTTTGATGTGATATCAGTACCAATATATAAGCAAATTTTTGAACAATCTCAAACAGAAGGAGAAGAATATAATATTCTACCTATTATAAATATAAATAGTGGTATATTTGAATTATAGAAAAGATAGTTTAAGGAATGTGCTGTTGGAGTCTGGACTTCATAGATATATAGTTTCTATAGATCGCGGGGATCATAACCCGGTGTACCTGTATACTTGGGGATACTCCCAAAGCGGTTGTGTAAATTAAACTGTGTCATGCTCTATTCTCATTCAATCTCATCGGTCGGGGAGCGGCCAGCGCCAAGGGGCGGGACCACCCGTCCCGACGAGCGTAAAATTACAATAATTTAAACCTATCTCCAAATTTTATCGCCAGTTGTTGTGCAATGGCTCCCCAGTTAGCCAGTGGCATGGTCCATTTCTTACGTATATTGCGGTAAGCGAGGTAAACCAGTTTTTCAAGGGCGGTGTCGTTAGGGAATACGCCCTTGTTTTTTGTCACTTTCCGTATCTGGCGATGATAGCCCTCAACTGTATTTGTGGTATAAATCATACGGCGTATATCCGATGTGAACTGGAAGTATTCAGTAAGTTTTTCCCAGTTATCCTCCCATGACTTGATGACGATAGGATATTTTTCTCCCCATTTCTCATTCAGATTAAAAAGTTCCGTTTCAGCAGCTTCTTTACTTACCGCACCATAAACCCGTTTCAAGTCTTTGAGGAATTCCTTCTGATGCTTGCTACCGACATATTTAATGGAGTTACGTATCTGGTGGACGATGCAAAGTTGTACTGTGGTGTTCGGGAAAACACTTTGGATGGCATCAGGAAAGCCTTTCAGACCATCAACGCAAGCAATAAGGATATCATGAACTCCACGGTTCTGCAAGTCCGTCAGTACGTTTAACCAGAAATTGGCTCCCTCATTTTTAGAGATATACATGCCAAGCAAATCCTTGTGCCCTTCCTTGTCGACACCTAAGACGTTATAGATTGCACGGGTAACGGCACACCCTCTCTCGTCAGTGACTTTATAATGGATTGCGTCCATCCAGACTATCGGATAGACAGCATCAAGGGTACGGGAACGCCAAGCCTTTATTTCTGGAAGAACACGGTCGGTTATGGAACTAATCGTTTCGGCAGAAACACGGTTGCCGAGATTTTCCTCCATCCAGTCACTGATCTCGCGTGTGCTGTTACCAAGGGCATAAAGTCCGATGATACGGTCCGCTACGCCCTCCGCCAGGATGGTCTCACGTTTCTTTATAAACTGAGGCTCAAAACTTGAATTACGGTCACGAGGGGTAGACACTGTGACTTCACCCAATGGAGTCTGGACTTGCTTCTGCATTTTACCATTACGACGATTGCCCAACTGACGTTCTTCTTCTGTAAGATGGGCATCCATCTCACCTTCCAATGCGGCATTCAAGATACTTTCCAATAAGGGGGGGGCAAAAGCACCATCCTTTCCTAACAATGGCTTACCGGCTTTCAGCTGCTCTATTGTCTTGTTCTTGATACTTTCAAAATCAAATTCTGCTTTCATATAAAAAACTGTGTTAGCAAAGTTAATATTTTATTCCTTGATGACACAGTTTAAATTACAGCCTCAGGAGGTGATTTTTCTTCTTCTTCTCCAGGCAAACCTATTTTCTGCTCATTTGCACATTATAGTGATGATTCTCCTTATAAAGTGAATTTTAAAATAGATATAGATAGTGATCCTGTATATGCAAGAGTTGAATATGATATAATTAAAGAACATACATTTGATTATTTCTATTCAGATGCCAATGTCTTTTTGAGATATTATGCAGATAAGGGTTGTACTATTCGAACAGTTCCTCAAAACTATATAGGATTCAATCTTAATCATTTGATAATGCAGCAATATGTGGGACCAAGATTTAATGTTAGAGGAGTGAGAGAGATTGTTTTAGATAATGACACTATTGTCCATAATCATACCAGGGGTATTGAAACACCTATACAATACGGGTATCGGGTATTTGAGTCTTCATTAAGAATAGAGGATCGTCTCAACTGGTTTAATAATCATTATTATTTAAAAGAGGGGCGTTTTTATAAATCATTACCTCCTTTGAATATGAAGTATACTTGTTTCATCGTTCCAGGAGGTAGTGGCGAATTTGACTGTTCTGATTATGATTGATAATCTGGAAGTACGAATTACATCGCAAAAAAAATCATGCATGATATATATTTTTATTGTGATTATAGATTAGAGGGCATATTCGTAAACTGCCTCCGGAAAATAACAGATTTATAGTCCTGTTAAAATACAGAGGCATGGAGTGGCGGAGCCCGTTACGGGCATCTGCCCTCCGTGGCAGTCGCCGACTCAGGCTACGGTTCTGAGGAAAACTATCGCTTCATGGACGAGGCCGGGATGGAGGCTTATGTCAAGTACAACCGATTCCATCTCGAACAGGGTCCGCGCTATAAACCATCCGTTCCACCACAACAACTTCCATTATAATGCCGACGAAGATTATTACGTCTGTCCGATGGGGCAACACATGACGCGCGTGGGGACATCACACTCGAAGAGCGCAAGCGGCTATCGAAGTGAAAGCGCACGCTATCTCGCCCGCAACTGCAAGGGCTGTCCGCTACGCTGCCTCTGCTACAAAGCCCGTGGTGACCGACGGGCAATCGAGGTCAACCACAGACTCAACGGATACAAACGAAGAGCCCGGGAACTGCAGACATCCGAAGAAGGTCTCAGATACCGAGGACGACGATGTATCGAACCGGAGGCGGTCTTCGGACAGATGAAGTCAAACATGGCATACAGACGCTTCCGCCACTTCGGAAAAGACAAGGTCACAATGGACTTTGCCTTCTTCGCCATTGCCTTCAATATAAAGAAAATGTGCTCAATAATAGCGAAACAGGCCAAAAACGGGGAGAATACACCCCATCCTGACCTGTTTATACGTGTATCTTGGATTATATCGTCCGAGATACAAATATTTTGGAAAATTCCGCAAAAATCGGTCGCCTAAAAATAATCCGATTCTCAGAACACAAAAACAGAGGCTACGCCGTAAAACATAATTACGACACAGCCTCAATATGTATAAGAATTCTACGGGATTTTTTTGAAATTTACCGTAGAATATTGCTTCTTTTCGGAAAATAATTGTATTTTTATAGCGTGATAGAACATTTAAAGTGGATTATATGAATGATATAGTTTATAAGGTCGCATCCCTCGGAGGAACAATAACGACAGCAGATATATCTCTTTTGTCTGAATACAAACAGCTGCTGAGAGCTAAAGAGCGTGGCGACTTGATAAAATTACGTCATGGGGTATATGCTGCTCCCGAAGTATTGCTAAGCACAATGATAGATGTGGAACGGATAGTACCTAATGGTGTTGTGTGCCTATACAATGCTTGGGCGTACCATCAACTATCAACGACAGTTCCACCAGCCTTTTGTATAGCAATTGCCAATAAAAGAAAAGTGGTGCTTCCTCATGCTCTACCGATAGAACTTTATTATTGGAAGAAAGAAAACTTGGAATTTGGTATTATGGATGCAGAAATATCGGGATATAAAATTCGTATTACAGACATGGAGCGGAGTACTTGCGATGCAGTGAAGTATAGGAACAAGATCGGTTTGGATGTTTGTGCGGAAGTAATACGTACTTATCTGAAAAAACCGAACCGAAACCTTGCCCGTCTACAGAATTACGCCAAACGCCTAAGAGTATTTAATACATTGAAAAATTATCTTGAAATCGCAATAGAATAGTGGGAAAGAAAGACTATGGTAAATCAGTAAAGACACGCTTGCTCAGTCTCATGAATGAGACAGGCTATAAGTATATGTACCTTTTGGCAAGATACTTCAACGAAAGGTTGCTCTACAGAGTTTCTGTAAGTCGGTATAAGGACAACTTTTGTTGAAAGGAGGTTCTTTTCTTTATGCCATGAATGGACTCGAGGCTCGCCCAACGGTTGATGTTGACTTTATGGCAGACAGAATCAGTCGTGATAGGGATTTTTTAGCCCATGCTTTTCAAGCTTTACTTTTGTCGGACATACCTTCGGTGAACATACATGCATATTCTTTGGAAACAGTTGTTGCAGAGAAATTCCATACAATGATAGATCGTGATGTTCTCAATAGTCGTATGAAAGATTTCTTCGATTGTTATCAACTTCTGACGAAGAGGAACTTAGATGATGATATGTTGTATGAGGCAATTAAGGCAACATTTGATAATCGAGAACTTACTTACAATTCCGATTTACAATTGTTTGCTGACAATTTTATAACAGACGAGGCACGTATAATCCGTTGGAAGGCTTTTCTGAGAAAGATTCAATGGAAAGATCCTCTTGAATTTGAAACCGTAATGAAGGTGATAAAGGATAGGCTACAACCTATGGCCGAGAAATATTTCTACATTAACACTACATAAAGTCAACGGCTACTACAATCTCTTGAAACCTAAAAGGAAAAACGGATTCTGCTATTATATACTTTTTTAGATGCTTTTTGCGGAAAATGTATCATTCAGGTAGGGAATCTTTGGAGAGTAATTGATATCTTCGTGGCAGGAATTTTGAATTTAATTGTTTAAATATCACATATTATGAAGAAAATCCAATTTTTGGTAATGCTGTTATGGCTTTCTGTTTGTTTTGCAGAAGGAGCGGTTCACGAATCGCCGGTGCCGGAATCGAATATCCGGTTGGTACACGGTCCTTATTTGCAGAATCTGGGACCGAATGAAGTGACGATCGTATGGTTGTCGGACAAGCCGTCTGTCGGTTGGGTGGAGTTGGCGCCGGATGATGATACGAACTTTTATGCCGTTGAACGTCCCAAGTATTACGATGCCCGTAACGGAGTTAAGAATACATCCACGATTCATACCGTGAAGATTAAAGGGTTAAAACCTGGTACGAACTATCGCTATCGTGTCTTCGCGCAGGAAGTGTTGAGCCATGTCGGGCATAGGATTGTCTATGGTTATTGTGCCTCGACCGATGTCTACTCCCGAAAACCGCTGGTGTTCAAGACAAGCGATCCTGCTAACAAAACCGTCTCGTTTGCAATGGTAAACGATATACATGGCAAGAACGATGTGTTGACAAACCTTGTTTCCAAATGTGACCTGAAAAAGACAGACTTTTTCCTTTTCAACGGCGATATGGTGTCGGTATTCAATGAGGAAAACCATATTTTCGATGGATTTATGGATACGGCAACCCGTCTGTTTGCCTCCGAGATCCCGATGTATTATACGAGAGGCAATCACGAGACCCGCGGAGCTTTTGCAACCGAGTTCCAACGTTATTTCTCTCCGAAAGAAACGAATATCTACTATACGTTCCGGCAAGGTCCGATCTGTTTCGTGATCTTGGATACGGGAGAAGATAAACCGGATTCCGATATCGAATATGCCGGCATAACAGTCTATGACGAATATCGGACGGAACAGGCGGAATGGTTACGTCAGGTATTGGATAGCAAAGAATATAAGGAAGCCCCGTTCAAGATCATCGTCGCCCATATCCCACCGATCGGCGGATGGCATGGGAACTTGGAAGTGGAGCGGAAATTCATGCCTTTGTTACGCGAAGCCAAGCCGGATGTGATGCTGTGTGGCCATCTCCACCAATTCATCCATCAGGATGCAACAGCTCAGACACCGTTCCCGATTATCGTCAATTCCAACACTGCTGTCCTGAAAGCTACTGCCGATCCGAACGAACTGAAGATACAGGTCGTGGATGTAGACGGAAAGATGTTGGACCAATTTTCCATAAAGAAGTAAATTAGGCTTTTGTGCTTCATCTGGATTTTGAATAATAAAATGTTTTGTTTTAAATAGTTGTTGATTTTCATATAGTATTTTTTATCTTTGCGAAGCGATGGATTTAAATACTATACAAAAACTGTTTTCATTTATAAAGAAAGAGCTCATCTCGTGAAATTCATGATTGACGGAAATGGGCTTCCTTATTTATGATGAAGATTAAATGATGAAAATTGATAAAATGAAACATTTAGTATTTTACATTATTTTCTTATCTATGTTCTGTGGCTGTAATACGGAAAATACAAAGTCCGGATATAAGGTCTATGATATTCAAAAGGTACAACATGCAGATGCTGGTAGCTTTGATAGTGGTGATTTGCATTATATTGCTTTGGAGTTCAATGAACGATGTCCGATAGGTTATATGGACAAGATTGTTTTGACTGATAAGTACATTTTCGTAAAATCAGATATTTCTTTATATCGGTTTTCGCTGGAAGGTAAATTTCTGAACAATATTGGGCAATATGGAGAATCTCCTTCGGATGTTCAAGGGATTTTTGATTTTGCAATAGACGAAAAGCAAGAAATAGCTTTTTTGTGGGACATGATGGGAGGGAAGATCGCAATGTATAGTTTTGATAATGAATTTCAACATTCCATCCCTTACGAAGGACTTGTGCGGAATATAGAATATAACAGTAATCGGATATTCCTTACTTTTATGAATTTAGGTAATGAATTATTCAAGTTGCAGGTAATGAAAACGGATGGAGAGGTTTTATATCGTTCTTCCAATGATATTCAGTATGAGTTTCAGGATATGTTTGCGCTTCCAAGCGTCAAAAATATGCACTTGCTAAGTAAGGAGAAAATGTTGGTCCGACAGAATTTCAATGATACGATATATACCTATGATCAACATCAAAATAACCTGTCAATCAGATATGTGTTTGATTTTGAAAATAGTAAATTGCCTTATCGATTACTGAGTAGTTACGAATTGTTCAATAAAGAGTATGAAAATTATGCTTATTTGTCAGATGTTTCTGAAACAAATGATTATATTTATGTAGACTATGTGTTCCATGGTAAAAATAAAAAAGTGATCATTGACAAAAGTAATGATCAAATATTAACTGTTCAAGATCCAATTGGAGGTATAACAGTGAAAAACGGTTTTCATTTCTTCTGGCCTAAATGGGTATCGACGGAGTATCTAATTGATTATATACCGGCAGATTATATTATTCGCTATAAGGATAAGATCAAAAATGAGAAATTATCTGAATTAGTAGAATTGTTGGATGAAGAATCTAATCCGATCTTAATTCTTTCAAAGAAATAACTTCGCGGATACCGAAAAGCGTTATGAGTAGGATCAGAACTTCGTACTGCAAGTGATAAATGCCTATATCCGATAGTTCGCTTTTGGGGAATTATGAATTGACGTTATCAGAGTGCGTTCGTCTTACATTTTATAAGAAAACATTGATAAAAAACTTCGAATTATATTTGGCGGTTTAAAAAAAGGCTGTATCTTTGCAGCGTTCAAACAAAAACAAGCTAAAGGACGATATGAAACAGGAAAAGCTAAATAGTCTCATTATTTCTCTAAATATTATTCTACTCTGGGGACAGGATAGGAAGTGAGACTGTATATGCTTTGCTGGGCATTAAGATATGAAAAGCCTTTCTCACTTCCTTGTGAGAAAGGCTTTTTTCGTTCAAGTAATTTACAAAAAAGATATTAACAAATTAATTTAAGACGATAAGAACTATGTCAGACAGATTATTTATTTTCGACACAACATTGCGCGACGGCGAACAGGTACCGGGGTGCCAGTTAAACAGTATTGAAAAGATTCAGGTTGCCAAAGCACTGGAAGAACTGGGTGTAGACGTGATAGAAGCCGGTTTTCCCGTGTCGAGTCCGGGCGATTTCAATAGTGTCGTTGAAATATCGAAAGCCGTAACATGGCCTACAATCTGTGCGCTTACCCGTGCGGTGGAAAAAGACATCGATGTGGCTGCCGAGGCCTTGAAATATGCGAAGCGCGGACGTATTCATACAGGGATCGGGACATCCGATTATCATATCAAGTATAAGTTCAACTCCAACCAGGAAGATATTTTGGAACGAGCTATCGCTGCTACCCGATATGCGAAGAAATATGTGGAGGATGTCGAGTTCTATTGCGAAGATGCCGGAAGAACGGACAATGTCTATCTGGCGCGTGTGGTAGAAGCGGTCATCAAAGCCGGTGCGACGGTTGTCAATATCCCCGATACGACCGGCTATTGCCTGCCGGACGAATATGGTGCGAAGATCAAATATCTGATGGAACATGTAGACGGTATTGAAAAGGCGATCCTTTCGACTCACTGCCATAACGACTTGGGGATGGCGACTGCCAACACCGTGCAGGGCGTCTTGAACGGTGCACGCCAAGTGGAAGTCACTATAAATGGCATAGGCGAGCGTGCCGGCAATACCTCTTTGGAAGAAATCGCCATGATCTTCAAGAGCCATAAGGAACGTGAGATCATCACCAACATCAATACGACCAAGATATACGGAGTCAGCCGCATGGTTTCGAGCCTGATGAATATGCCGATCCAGCCGAACAAAGCGATCGTCGGACGTAACGCGTTCGCCCATTCTTCTGGTATCCATCAGGACGGCGTTTTGAAGAATCGCGAAAGTTATGAAATCATCGACCCGAAAGATGTGGGGATCGACGATAACGCAATCGTGCTGACTGCCCGTAGCGGACGAGCTGCGTTGAAGCATCGCCTGCAGGTGTTAGGCGTCGAGCTGTCGCAAGAAAAACTGGATAAGGTCTATGAAGAATTCTTGAAACTTGCCGACCGCAAGAAAGACATCAACGACGACGATGTTCTGATGCTTGCCGGCAAGGACCGTACGGCTATGCACCGCATCAAGCTGGAGTACTTGCAGGTGACCTCCGGTGTCGGTCTGCAGTCCGTGGCCAGTGTTTGCTTGGACATCGCTGGCGAGAAGTTCGAAGCTGCCGCTTCCGGCAACGGGCCTGTCGATGCGGCCATCAAGGCGGTGAAGTCCATTATACACCGTACGATGACGATCCAGGAATTCCTGATCCAGGCGATCAACAAAGGCAGCGACGACATGGGAAAAGTGCACATGCAGGTCGAGTTCGAAGGAAACCGTTATTACGGTTTTGCCGCCAATACCGATATAATAGCCGCTTCGGTCGAGGCTTTTATCGATGCAATTAATAAATTTGTGAAATGAATTGACAATTATGAATACATTATTTGACAAGATTTGGGATTCCCACGTGGTGACGATGATCGAAGAGGGACCCACACAGCTTTACATCGACAGGTTGTACTGTCATGAAGTGACCAGCCCGCAGGCTTTTGCCGGCATGCGTCGACGTGGTTTGAAACCGCTTCGGCCGGAACGCATCTATTGCATGCCTGACCATAACACGCCGACACACGATCAGGATAAGCCGATCGAAGACCCAGTCTCGAAGAACCAGGTCGATACGTTGGCCAAGAACGCTGCCGAATTTGGGCTGACTCATTATGGCATGATGGATCCGCGGAACGGCATTATCCATGTGGTAGGTCCCGAACGCGGACTGACCTTGCCGGGTATGACGATCGTTTGCGGTGACTCGCACACCTCCACCCACGGGGCGGTCGGTGCTGTCGCTTTCGGTATCGGGACCAGCGAAGTGGAAATGGTGATGGCTTCGCAGTGTATCTTGCAGGCAAAGCCGAAAACCATGCGTATCCGTGTGGAAGGTAACCTGGGGAAAGGGGTGACGGCAAAAGATGTCGCCCTCTATATCATGTCGAAAGTGACGACCAGCGGTGCCACCGGCTATTTCATCGAATATGCAGGATCGGCGATCCGCAGCCTGACGATGGAGGGGCGCTTGACTTTGTGCAACCTGTCTATCGAAATGGGGGCGCGTGGCGGTATGATCGCTCCCGACGAAACAACGTTCGCCTATCTCAAAGGACGTGAAAATGCTCCTGCCGGCGAAGAATGGGACAAGGCGGTCGCCTATTGGAAAACATTGAAGAGCGACGACGATGCCGTGTTCGACAAGGAAATCCTGTTTGACGCAGCCGATATCGAACCGATGATAACCTATGGAACCAATCCGGGTATGGGAATGGGCATCACCGGACATATCCCGACCATCGAAGGCATGAACGAAGTGGAGAAAACCTCTTTTATGAAATCGATGAAATATATGGGTTTCGAACCTGGCGAATCGTTGCTGGGCAAAAAGATCGACTATGTGTTCTTGGGTTCCTGCACCAATGGCCGTATCGAAGACTTCCGCGCTTTTGCCTCCATCGTAAAGGGACGGAAGAAAGCAGACCATGTGATCGCCTGGCTGGTCCCCGGCTCCTGGATGGTCGATGCGCAGATCCGCGAGGAAGGGTTGGACAAGATATTTGAAGAAGCCGGTTTCCAGTTGCGCCAACCGGGATGCTCGGCTTGCCTGGCAATGAATGACGATAAGATCCCGGCAGGGAAATATGCCGTTTCGACAAGCAACCGCAACTTCGAAGGACGTCAGGGACCGGGCGCCCGCACGATCCTGGCCGGACCACTGGTGGCGGCGGCAGCAGCCGTGACAGGCGAGATTACGGATCCGAGGACGTTTTTTTGAAATCATAAATCATAAAACATAAAAGATGAAACAGAAATTCAATATCATAACATCGACCTGTGTTCCTCTTCCTCTCGAAAATGTGGATACGGACCAGATCATCCCAGCCCGTTTCCTGAAAGCAACCGACAAAGAAGGATTCGGCGAAAACCTGTTCCGCGACTGGCGCTACGACAAGCAGGGAAACAAAATAGAGTCGTTTGTCCTGAACGATCCGACCTACGGCGGACAGATACTGGTGGCAGGAAAGAACTTCGGTTCGGGTTCCAGCCGCGAACATGCAGCTTGGGCGATTGCCGATTACGGTTTCCGCGTAGTCGTCTCCAGTTTCTTTGCGGATATACATAAAAACAATGAACTGAATAACTTCGTTCTCCCAGTGGTGGTTAGCGAACCTTTCCTGGCTGAGCTTTTCGACTCGATTTTTGCCGATCCGAAAACAGAAGTCGAAGTCGACCTGCCTGCCCAAACCATCACCAACAAGGCTACGGGCAAGAGCGAACACTTCGACATCAATGCCTACAAAAAAGCCTGTCTGGTAAACGGCCTCGACGACATCGACTATCTGCTCTCCAACAAAGAAAGGATCGAAGCGTTCGAGAAGGGGCGTTGTGGTTATTAAGAGCCTTGCCTTTACAGGACGACAATCATTTTGTATGACTATGTCTTCCATGCTCCATGTTGACAAAAACAAGATTTTGTAATTATGATAGAAATAATGGATACCACCCTGCGTGACGGGGAACAGACATCGGGGGTTTCTTTTGCGGCGCATGAGAAACTGAGTATTGCACAGGCATTGCTCGATCTGGGTGTGAACCGTCTGGAGATCGCTTCTGCGCGTGTCTCGGACGGCGAGTTTGAGGCCGTGAAGCGTGTGGCTTCCTGGGCGGAACGTACAGGGAACATCCGGAAGCTCGAAGTGCTCGGCTTTGTGGACGGCGATGTTTCGCTGAACTGGATCGAAGCGGCTGGTTGCCGTGTGGTGAACCTACTCTGCAAAGGCTCTTACAGGCACGTGACAGAGCAGCTCCGTAAGACTCCCGAACAGCATTTTGCCGATATACGTTCCGTCATCAATCTGGCGACCGAACGGGAAATCGCCGTGAACGTCTATCTGGAAGATTGGTCGAACGGCATCAAGAACTCGCCCGAATATGTCTTCGGCTTCATCGATTCACTCCGCGACTTGCCTATCCGGCGTTTCATGCTGCCCGATACGCTCGGCATCCTGAATCCCGGCAACACCTACGAGTATTGCAAGGAAATGGTTACGCGCTATCCGGATCTGAAGTTCGACTTCCATGCCCATAACGACTACGACTTGGCGGTGGCGAATGTCTACTCTGTCGTCCGTGCAGGCATAGAAGGAATTCATACTACGCTGAACGGATTGGGTGAACGTGCCGGAAATGCCCCGCTTAGTAGTGTGCTTGCCGTGCTGAAAGACCAGTTGGGTGTGGAGACGACGCTCAAAGAGGAACGGATCAATTACGCCAGCCGTCTGGTGGAGACCTTTTCCGGCATTCATATTCCGCCTAACAAACCGATTATCGGAGAGCATGTCTTTACGCAATGTGCCGGCGTACATGCCGATGGCGACAGCAAAAACAACCTGTATTGCAATGACCTGCTACCCGAACGTTTCGGCCGTGTCCGCGAATATGCTCTCGGCAAGACATCCGGCAAGGCGAATATCCGCAAGAACCTCGAATCGTTGGGGATCGACATCGACGAAAACTCCATGCGTAAGGTGACCGAACGGATTATCGAACTGGGGGACAAGAAAGAAATGGTTACGACGGAAGATCTTCCGTATATCATCAGCGATGTGCTCCATCATGATGCGATGGCCGACCAGCGTATCCGCATCCTGAATTATTCCCTGTCTTTGGCACAAGGACTGAAGCCGGTCGCCACCTTGAAGATAGAGATCAACGGAGAAGCCTATCAGGCATCGGCTTCCGGCGACGGACAGTATGATGCTTTTGTCCGTGCCCTACGGAAGATATATACTGATCTGGGCCGGCCTTTCCCGATGCTGACCAACTACTCCGTTTCCATACCGCCCGGCGGACGGACCGATGCCTTTGTGCAGACCATCATCAGCTGGAATTATGCAGGTGTGGACTTTAAAACCCGTGGTCTCGATGCGGACCAGACGGAAGCCGCCATCAAGGCGACCTTGAAGATGCTGAACAAAATAGAACAATAATAAATTATTTATGATATGAAACTGAATATTGCTGTACTTCCCGGCGACGGGATCGGCCCTGAAATCTCTGCACAAGGTGTGGAAGTGATGAGTGCCGTTTGTAAGAAATTCGGACATGAGGTCCATTATGAGTATGCCCTTTGCGGAGCCGATGCGATCGACAAAGTGGGAGATCCTTTCCCTGAAGAGACGTATAAGATTTGTAAAGAAGCGGATGCCGTCCTTTTCTCTGCTGTAGGTGATCCGAAGTTCGACAACGATCCGACAGCCAAAGTGCGTCCTGAGCAGGGATTGTTGGCCATGCGCAAGAAACTGGGCTTGTTTGCGAATATCCGACCCGTACAAACTTTCAAGTGCCTGCTGCACAAATCACCGCTTCGTGCCGACTTGGTGGATGGCGCTGATTTCCTGTGCATACGTGAACTGACGGGAGGCATGTATTTCGGAGAAAAATATCAGGATAACGACAAGGCTTACGATACCAACATGTACACACGTCCGGAGATCGAGCGCATCTTGAAAGTCGGTTTCGAATACGCCATGAAACGGAAGAAACACCTGACGGTGGTCGACAAGGCGAATGTCCTGGCCTCTTCGCGTCTGTGGCGCCAGATCGCACAAGAAATGGCTCCTTCTTATCCGGAGGTCCAGACCGATTATATGTATGTCGACAATGCCGCCATGCGTATGATCCAGGAACCCCGGTTCTTTGATGTCATGGTGACGGAGAATACTTTTGGCGATATCCTGACCGACGAAGGTTCTTGCATCAGCGGTTCTATGGGCTTGCTCCCTTCTGCTTCGACGGGCGAAAGCACTCCTGTGTTCGAACCGATCCATGGTTCATGGCCGCAGGCTAAAGGATTGAATATCGCCAACCCGCTGGCGCAGATCCTTTCGGTTGCCATGTTGTTCGAACATTTCGGTTGCAAGGCGGAAGGTGCTTTGATCCGCAAGGCTGTGGATGCTTCTCTGGACGCCAATGTCCGCACTCCCGAAATCCAGGTGGAAGGCGGTGCGAAATATGGCACGAAAGAGGTAGGGGCTTGGATTGTCAACTACATTAATAAATAATAAATAATAATTGACAATTGACAATTATTTTCGGCTTTCAGCCGATTTTGGCGACGCGAAGCCTAATTGTCAATTGTCAATTCTCCATTGTCAATTTAAGAAGTTCCCTGATAACTTCTTTATCATATCCCATCGATTCGGCTTTCTTGAAGTCGAGGGCGGCGCGTTCCTTTTCGTATTGCGCCAGTTTGATTTTACCTCTCAACACGTAGAGGGCGGCTGTCGGTTCGCTTTCGGTAAAGACCTTTTCTATATCCGCCATTGCCCGTGCATTCTTTCCCATCATGAAATACAGGTCTGCCCGTCCTTCGTAGAGGACCCAGTCGCGAGGCATCTCGCTGATCAGGTAGTTGAATATTCGTTCGCTTTCGTCATAGTTCCCGCGCATTTTTTCCAAGATGGCATGGCCGAGGCGGGCACGGACCGATTTCTCGTTTACTTCCAGTATCTTGTCGAAGTCCTGTTCCGCCCACATAAAGTTTTTTAACTGTATATAGAGCAACCCGCGGCAATAAAGCGCCTCTTGATGTTCCGGGTTTTCTATCAGCAGGGTGTTGTAGTCGCTCAACGCTTTTTCTGTCTCTCCCAGTTCGGTATAAAGAGAAGCCCGGTTTTCGAGAATGGTGATATTCTTTGTGTGGCCGCTTAGCGCGGAGGTGTAGGAGACGAGTGCGTCCTGCAACTTTCCCTGCCGGCGTTGTATGGTCCCGAGGTTTGTGAGCAGGGCGTAGTTCAGTGGGTTGGCAGGTTCTTTGCGCATGGCCGCTTTCAGGCTCTCTTCTGCCGAAACCAAGTCGCCTTTGTCTACGAAGTCGTAGCTTTTTTCTATAAATTCTTCATATGATTGTGCAAAACTGTTTCCTATGAAAAGGAACAAACCTATAATAATCAAGAAAGTCCTCATTTCCTATCGTTTATATCTGTTATTTGACCGTTTGCAAAACTACATAATAAAATCGGTTCTTTATTCGAATAAGAAATCTTTATATCTTTGCTACAATTTCTAATACTTTAGGGATGGATAACTGTAAAGAAATTAATATGAATTTCCATAAATAGTAAAGAATTATGATTGTAACGGTAATTGACCTTTCACATGGTCTGGAAGGATTATTGGCTCCCCTGATGACGCAGGGTGCGATGTTGGGATGGACGCTTATTAAAGCATTTTTGGTTTTTATTGTCGGGCGTCTCCTGATTAACTTGGTGAATAAACTGATAAAGCGGGTTTTGCTGAAACGTGATATCGATCCTTCAGTCAAGACTTTTGTCGGGAGTCTGGTAAATGTTGTCCTGACTATTTTGTTGATCATCTCGGTTGTCGGTGCGTTAGGGGTACAAACAACTTCGTTTGCCGCTCTGCTTGCTTCTGCAGGTGTTGCCGTCGGTATGGCTTTGAGCGGTAATCTGGCGAACTTTGCGGGCGGATTGATTATTCTGCTGTTCAGGCCCTTTAAGGTCGGCGACTATGTGGAGGCGCAGGGAACGGGCGGCACGGTGAAGGAAATACAGATTTTCCATACGATCCTGGCGACACCCGATAATAAAACGGTGTATATCCCGAACGGCTCGCTCAGCAGTGGTGCGGTTACGAACTTCAGCCGGCAGGCTACCCGTCGCGTGGATTGGACGTTCTGTGTCGATTATGGCGAAGACTTTGATAAAGTAAAGGCCGTGATCCAAACGGTTCTTGCCCGTGACTCCCGTATTTTGGCAGATCCCGCTCCTTTCATTGCTTTACATGCGTTGGCAGACAGCAGTGTGAATATTGTTGTCCGTGTATGGGTGGAAAGTGCGGACTATTGGGATGTCTATTTCGGAATCAATCAGGCGGTCTATGCAACATTTAATGAAAAGGGCATCAATTTCCCGTTCCCACAACTTACTGTACATCGGGCTGATAAATAACTTGTTTTTTATTTCGGCACGGATAAAGGCACTTTTGTACATTATGCCCGCGCGTCAGTATCTTTTATAGTTGATTATAGCTTTGTGAGATTGAACTTTTCTATCTTTGCCCTTGTAGGAAAATGAAATAATAAACAATTTGCGTATGAATAAAAAATTTACACTTTTGGCTGCGGCCTTGATGACGATAGGAACTTTTACTGCGGCAAGCGCTGCGGATGCAGTTCCGAGTGACAAATGGACTGCAGGTAATTATTACTACTTGGGCAATGATACTTATTATCTGTCCTTGGACGGAAACAAGGCTGATTCGGTTGTAGTGAAAACTATTGGGTCTGATGCGACTAAAGCGGCTTGTGACTCTGCTTTGTGGCAGATTGCCGATAAAGAGGTGTCTTTGGGTGTGACGACTTATAAGTTAACCAATAAGGCGACTCAGCAGGTTTTGTCGTTTGATGCTTCGGCAAAGGCCTTGGTCCCGAATTTGGCAGCGGGCGTTGATAAATGGGTTATTGATGCGGAAGGAATATTGAAAGGCTATTATAGCGGAAACGAATTTATCACGTTGAAAATCGAAGAGGGTAAATTGTCTCTTGCTACAGCCGGCGGTTCTGCTTTTGCTGTCGAGGAACCGAGTGCGGATTTCCCGCTGAAAGCTCAGCAATTGGGAAATGGTTTCTCTGTTTTCCAGTTGTTTTTCGGTGACACTTACGAGGGTAACATTTTTACAGGAAAAGAATTGATTGCAAAAGACCTTTCCGGTGAAGATGACGGCTATGTCTCTTTGCAAGTTCAAGGAGACGAAACCTTTCCGGATGGCAAATCCAAATTCTTGGGTGTCGATACAGTCAAGACTGTGATTTCGGGTGCAACGGGAGCTTACGGTGCAAAATTTGCAATCGACTCGACTTATGCCGCACTTGACGGTGTGCATTCTATCGGGAATGCTGATTTCCAGAAGTTCAAGTTTACGATAAACTTGAAGAACGACTCTATTGCCATGTTCGTTAAAGCGGCTCCGGATGTAAATGGGACGGCTTTGGCTCCACAGGTTGATGGGGTGCGGGTTGTGTATGCCCAGACAGATTCGAAGAAGGTTTTGACTGTCTCCGGAAAAGTTGAAGCTTCTGGATCCTATCAAGGAGAAATTCCTTTGATCACAGCAAAACGAGGAACTCCGGTTACAATTCCTACTGGCGACGGTGTTTATTCTTTGCAGAAAGTAAGCAAAGGGGAAAATAACGGCAAATATTTTGTTGCGGCAGGTGAGGCCTTTATGAGCGGCGATAGCGTGCCGACCGTACACCAACTTCGTGGTCAGTGGCTTATTAAAGAAAAGGATGGCAAATATGCTATTGTGGATCGTGAATCGGATACAAAGCTGATCGCCGGTTATGCAGAGATCTTTGGTGTTCAAGGAATGGAAGATACCTACCTGATTGGTGATGACTCCATTAAGGTAGAAAAGATGAATGTTGATTTGAAGAACCAATACTTAGGTTCGTTTACCGTTGCAGAACAGGATTTGGTAAACAAAGGCTTCTACCTGAGCCTTTTTTCCGCGACGGAAGGTGTGCCTGCGCTGTTTATGTTTGCAGACGACACGATTCTGAAAGGTAGTGCAAGTGAACTTCAACTTTTCAAATTTTTCCCACAAGAACCTGTGAAAAAGGCTGGTGCAATGTCGTTGGGCGATACAATCAAGATTATACCTTATCAATTGGGTATTTATTTCCGCGATGGTAAAGTAGCGAAAGAAAGAGAAGATGGTTTGAGATTATCGGTATCTGCAACTCCAACCTCTTTTTATATTCTTTCTGATGCCAACGGACAGTTCTATTCGATGAAAACAACGGAAGGCAAATATATCGGAATCGATGTCAATACTTCCAAATTACAGTTGACAGACACAAGGACTGTCATGAATATCGCCCCGGATGATGCTCCCGAATATGAAATTTTTGAAGCCGGGCACAAACGATTGGCGTTTGATGGCAATTCATTGGTGATGAATCCGAATAACTTCTTTGCACAGATGAAAACAGAAGGTAGCGAAATCACGAAAGCTACTTATGAAAAAGATAATTTCAGCCTGTGGGTGGAACCGGACACGATGGTTGCCGGTAAACAGCTTTATTTCATCTCTTCGGCTGTGGCAGACACTCGTTATTATTTGTCCTTTAAAGATACGACTATAAATAATATCAGTGCTGAAGCATATAAGAATGCAATGTTCCTGTCGAATGATACAATCAGGAGATCGAAAAACAATCCGGCTTTGTTCGCATTCAAATTGAACGAACATGGTGGCTATCTCTTGGAAAATCAGCAGCAATTGCAATTGGGAGAAAGCGGTTATCCTTATGTCGGCGTAGTAAATGGATTTGTCGTACTGGAAAAATTCCCGCATGTCGCATTCGATGTGCAAACAGCTTCCGCTCCGACAGCCAACGAAGAGATAAACGTTTCTGCGATCAAGGTGATCAGCAAGGACGGCCAGGTTATCGTGACGAATGCTTCAGGCAAAATGATCACATTGTCCAACATCTTAGGACAGACGATCGGTGTTCGCAGAGCAACCTCCGAATACTTCTCAATGCCTGCTGCTTCCGGTATCGTACTAGTAACAGTCGAAGGTGACACAACCCATAAAGTGATTGTAAGATAAGAATTTGTATTTGTAAAAAAAGAGGCGGTGTATTTGGATACACCGCCTCTTTTTTCTTTAATAAAGGGCAAACGGCTTATTTTTCGCCCGAAAGTTTCTTTTCCAAATAAGCCAGTTTCTTGATGGCTTTTTCCTTTTCTTTCGTCAATTTTTCGATGTCGCTTAATACGACAGCCAACTCATAGGTTGAGGCGATCGCTTTCTTATCCGCATCGGCAATATAGAGAACATAAGGCTTGCCGCCTGTGTATTCGACCTTGATGCGTTCGCCTTTATTGGCAAAAATGAATTTGACGGCATCTTCGCATTTCTCTCCCTGATAGGTCACGACTTCGGTTGTGTTTCCCAAGTCCTTGAAGTGGTAGTTCAAGCCACCGTCGTAAGGAATGGCGGGCGTTTCGGCAAAAAGGCCGTCCTGCGTACTCAGTTTGATTCCGGTGTGGTTGATAGGTTTGCCACCGAAATAGACGCTTGCCAAATATATCTCGCCCTTCTCGTTTACGCCCGAGCGGATGTAGCAGCGCTGGATGTTACGTTCGATGGTCTGCTGCTTGGAGACGTAGTTGCCTATTTCGTTATAGGCGGAATCTTTCTCGAAGTTAAAGCCTTTTTTCATCCCTTCCAGTTCCTGCTGCTTGACAGGGATCAGGCTGTCGCAGAAAGCCAGGTTGCGTTCCGCTTCTTTCTGTTCTACCTGGCGCATCAGTGTCAGGCCTTCCCGAATCACCTTGAACTCTTTCGGGTACAGGATGCGGATACTGTCTATTTCACTCTTGGCGGCAAAGAACTCATTTTGTTCATACATGTTTCGGGCACTGTCCAGCCTTGCCTGTGCATTCTTTTCGTCATTGCTGCAACCGGCCAATGCTACGGCTGCAAGCGCTATACAGATTGCTGACTTTTTCATTATGATAATCCTTTAGTTGTCTATTCCTTATTATCCACATGCAAAGATATTGGAAAAAGAGAGAATTAGCATCCCCGCAAGAATTTAATTATCTTTGCAGGCCAAATGATAATTTGTATGTACATCGAACAAGAAGATATCTTAAAACATATTTCGGCGAAAGCGTTTCATTTGATTTCGGAGGCGGCGGAAGAGTTGGGAGTTGAGGTTTATGTGATAGGTGGTTATGTGCGGGATATATTTCTGCATCGTCCTTCAAAAGATATTGATGTCGTTGCCGTCGGGAGCGGCATCGAGCTGGCGAAAGCCGTGGCGAAGAAGTTAGGGCGGAGAGCTTGTCTGTCTGTCTTCAAGAATTTCGGTACGGCGCAGGTGAAGGCCGGCGACCTGGAGCTGGAGTTTGTCGGCGCCCGCAAAGAATCTTACACGCATGACAGCCGTAAGCCGATCGTCGAAGACGGGACGCTCGAAGACGACCAAAACCGCCGTGACTTTACAATCAATGCTTTGGCTCTTTGCTTGAATAAGGACCGGTACGGTGAACTGGTCGATCCATTCGATGGCTTGACCGATATGGACAATTTGCTGATCCGTACTCCGCTCGATCCGGATATAACCTTTAGCGACGATCCGTTGCGCATGATGCGTGCCGTCCGTTTTGCCAGCCAGTTAGGTTTCTTTATCGATCCCGACACTTTCGATGCGATCGAACGGAATAAGGAGCGCATCTCGATCATCTCGAAAGAACGTATCGTGGACGAGCTGAACAAGATCGTTCTCTCGCCGAAACCATCTGTCGGTTTCGACCTGCTGGACCGTTGCGGGTTGCTGCCTCTGATCTTTCCTGAACTTTGTGCTCTGAAAGGAGTGGAGACGAAGGAAGGAATCGGGCATAAGGACAACTTTGCCCACACCTTGATGGTGCTCGACCGCTTGAGTAAAACCACCGATAGCCTGTGGTTGCGTTGGAGCGCCCTTTTCCATGATATAGCCAAGCCGGCGACGAAACGTTTCGATCCGCGTTTGGGATGGACGTTCCACAATCATAATTTCATCGGAGAAAAGATGATTCCCGGCATTTTCCGCAAGATGAAACTGCCGATGAACGAGAAGATGAAGTATGTCCAGAAGATGGTTAGCCTGCATATGCGCCCGATCGCCTTGTCGGACGATGAGGTGACGGATTCGGCTATCCGCCGGCTGCTGTTTGATGCGGGCGACGATATAGACGACCTGATGAAACTTTGCGAAGCGGATATCACGAGCAAGAACCCCGAAAAGGTGCGTCGTTTCCTGAACAACTTCCAAAAGGTGCGCAACAAACTCGCCGATATAGAAGAAAAAGATCGTGTCCGCAACTTCCAGCCGCCTGTGACAGGTGAGGAGATAATGGACACATTCGGGCTTCCCCCTTCCCAACCGGTCGGTGTCCTGAAAGAAGCCATCAAGAACGCGATCCTCGATGGCGTGATCCCGAACGAACACGAAGCCGCCCGTGCCTTTATGCTGCAACGGGCGGAGAATATGGGGCTGAGGCCGGTAAAGAAATGATTGGTTGTTTGCCAATCAGGAGTTTAGCCTTTCGACCGTTTTGACTCCTTTCACGGCATTGATCTTTTTGGTCAGCATGTTCAGCGCCGTCGTGTCACGAACCATCACCGTGAAGTTTCCTTGGAAGATTCCGTCCACCGAGTCGATGTTCAGGGAGCGGAGCGTGACACCCGCTTCCTTGCTGATGACGGAAGTGATGTTGGTGACAATCGCGATGTCGTCGCGGCCGATGACCCGGAGCGTGACGATGTATCCGTTGTCTCCCTTGCCGCTCCATTTCGCCTGGATGATGCGGTATCCGAAACGGCTGAACATCTCCTGCGCGTTCGGGCAGTCCATCCGGTGAATCTTGATACCTTGCGTGGAGACGAAACCGAACACTTCGTCCCCGTAGATCGGGTTACAGCACTTTGCCAACTTATATTCGATGCCTGTCAGGTTCTTGTCGATCACCAGGACATCTTTGTTCGTTGCGATTTCTTCTGCCTCGGTTGTCGTGATGTATTCTTCGGCACTGCGGACTTCGGTATGTTCGTTTGTTTCCGTTTCCCGGCGGACCTGCTCCAGGTATTCGTCGATCACTTGGTTCGGGTCGAGGCGTTCCTCGGCAATCTCGACATAAAAGTCGGTGACAGTCTTGAACCCTTTTTTCTTGATGAAACGCATCAAGATCGGTTCCTCCATTTCGATTTTCCGGTTCTTGAAACGGCGTTGCAGCATCTCTTTGGCGAAATCCACGGCTTTGGCTGTCTCTTCGCGGAGCGCTTGTTTGATCTTGACTCGTGCTTTGGAGGTGACGACGATGTTCAGCCAGTCGCGTTTAGGCGTCTGGGTAGGAGCGGTGACGATGGAAACCGTGTCACCGTTGTTCAAGGTGTATTTGATCGGAACGTTCTTTCCGTTTACCTTTGCCGAGACGCACTTGCATCCCAACTTGGTATGGATCGCGAAAGCGAAATCGAGCACTGTCGCCCCTTTGGCCAGCTTGATCAGTTCGCCTGTCGGGGTGAAGACATATATCTCGTCCTTATACAAGTCCATCTTGAAATCCTGCATCAGGTCGAGCGGGTTGTTTTCTTTCGTTTCCAAGGCTGCACGTACGGTGTTCAGGAATTCATCCAGCCCGCTTTCCGCTTTTACCCCTTTATATTTCCAGTGAGCGGCCAGTCCCCTTTCAGCTATCTCGTCCATGCGGCGGGTGCGTATCTGCACTTCCACCCATTTGTTCTGCGGTCCCATCACGGTGATATGCAGACTTTCGTAACCGTTCGTCTTCGGGATGGAGATCCAGTCCTTCATGCGCTTCGGGTTCGGTTGGTACATGTCGGTGATGATCGAGTAGACTTGCCAGCATTCCGAACGTTCTTTCTCGTAAGGCGTGTCCAGGATGATACGGATGGCGAACAGGTCGTATATGTCTTCGAACGGGATGTTCTGCTTCTTCAGCTTGTTGTTGATGGAGTGGATGGATTTCGTGCGTCCCTTGATGTCGAAACGGAGCCCTGCCTCCTCCAACTTGTTTTTGATAGGAGCGATGAACTCGGCGATGTAGGCGTCGCGCGAGCGTTTCGTTTCGTTCAACTTCCGTTTGATGAAGTCATACTGTTTGCGGTCGGTATATTTCAGCGACAAGTCTTCCAGTTCGCTCTTGATCGTGTATAGTCCGAGGCGGTGGGCAAGTGGGGCGTACAGGTAGGAGACCTCCGTTGCCAACCGTTTCCGGTCTTCGTCGCTCTTTAAATGTTTGCCGAGGCGCATCAGGCAGAGGCGGTCGGCGATCATGATCAGGATCACGCGCACATCTTCGGCAAACGAGAATAACAGTTTATGGAAGTTTTCGGAATCAACAGCCGTGTTGCGGGCGTAAAGGTCCGAAGTCTTCAGCAGGCGGCTGATGATCAGGGTGACATCTGCATCGAATGTCTCTTCCACTTCATCCAGCGTGATGATCTTTTTCAGGACCGGGCGGTAGAGCAGGAGAGCGATGACCGATGTACGCTTCAGTCCGATCTCTGTAGCGGCGATCAGCGCTGTGTCGATATTGCGTAGCAGGCCGTTGATGCCGTTTTTATCTCGTCCGTAACAATCCAAAGCCACAACTCGCTTCATCAACTCCTTCATCTTACTCAGATCTTCTTTTTTCAGGAAAGAGTACAGATGGCGTAATAATTGCTTGTACTTGGAGAAAAACTGTTTTTTCTCCTCTTCGGTAAAGAACGGTTGTATATCCATAGTCGTCTGTCTTTTTACTGCCTGTTTAAGGGCTGTCCGTAAAACATACCGTAAAAGTAAGTTTTTCTGCGAATATCAGTGCAATTCTATTGGTATTTTTATACATTTGCAAAAGATACATAGGCCGGCAGGCCCTTGTTGCGTGTCTGATTATTAATTTATTAAAAAGATATACTATGTTAAACGCAAATGACTTAGAGTTACTGGCGGCTAAAGGAATCAGCGAAAAGCAGATTGAAGAACAGTTGGCTTGTTTCGTGAAAGGTTTTCCTTTCCTGGAAATTACAGCTTCGGCGTCGGTCGAGAGAGGGATCATGGTGATCCCGCAGGAAAAACAGGCTACTTATATGGATGCCTGGGATGCTTACCTGGCGAAGAATAAGAAGATCGTGAAGTTCGTGCCGGCTTCGGGTGCGGCAAGCCGTATGTTCAAGAATCTGTATGAGTTCTTGTCTGCCGACTATAACGAGCCTCAGAATGCGTTTGAGAAGAAATTTTTCGACAACATCAGAAAGTTTGCCTTCTATGATGCCTTGAATCGGGTTTGCGTTGCGAATGAAGCGAGAGACATTCCGGAGTTGGTCGCTCTCGGACAGTATAAAGCGGTTGTCGCCAACCTGTTGGAACCGAAAGGCCTGAACTATGGACAGCTTCCGAAAGGCCTGTTGCTTTTCCATTCTTATCCACAGACAGCCCGTACGGCGATGGAAGAACATCTGGCCGAAGGTGCGATGTATGCAAAGAACAATGCCGGCGAAGTGAATATTCATTTCACGGTTTCGCCCGAACATAAGGCGTTGTTCGAACAGCTGGTTGCTGCAAAGACGGAAGATTATGAAGAGAAATTCTCTGTCAAATACGATATTTCTTTCAGCGTGCAGAAACCGAGTACCGATACGATTGCTGCCGATATGGAAAACAACCCGTTCCGCGATAAGAACGGCAACCTGTTGTTCCGTCCGGGCGGGCACGGCGCTTTGATAGAAAACCTGAATGATGTGGATGCCGATGTGGTGTTTGTCAAGAATATCGACAATGTCGTGCCGGATAGTTTCAAATGTTCGACCGTTATCTTCAAGAAGGTGATCGCCGGTGTACTGGTCTCTCTGCAGGAACGCATCTTCAAGTATCTGGAACTGATCGATAGCGGCAAGTACTCGCATGACCAGGTGGAAGATATGATTCATTTCCTTCAGGAAGACTTGTGCGTGAAGAATCCGGAAACGAAGTTGCTGGAAGATGCCGAACTGATTCTTTATATCAAGAGCAAGCTGAACCGTCCGTTGCGTGTCTGTGGTATGGTGAAGAATGTCGGTGAACCGGGTGGAGGCCCGTTCCTGGCTGTCAATCCGGACGGGACGATCTCTTTGCAGATACTCGAAAGTTCGCAGATCGACTTGAATGATCCCGAAAAGAAAGCAATGTTCGAGAAGGGTACGCATTTCAATCCGGTGGATTTGGTTTGCGCATTGAAGAACTATAAAGGCGAGAAGTTCAATTTGCCGGACTATGTGGACAAGAATACCGGTTTTATCTCTTATAAGAGCAAGGATGGTCGCGAACTGAAGGCGTTGGAACTGCCCGGTTTGTGGAACGGAGCGATGAGTGACTGGAATACGGTCTTTGTCGAAGTGCCGATCGAAACATTCAATCCGGTTAAGACGGTAAACGATTTGCTGAGACAAGAACATCAATAAAACAAAAAAAGGTGGTGTGCATTCTATGTTTTACTTGCATGAAAACATAGAATGCACACCACCTTTTTTTGTTTATAGATTTATCAGGAAGTTGACAAATTCCGGATTGTAGTGCGAGAAGAACAGACTTTCAGCCTTGTCGAGTTTGGCAATTTCTTCCATTTCTTTTGCAGACAATGTAAAGTCGAAAACATTGATATTCTCGATCATCCGTTCTTTATGAGTTGATTTCGGGATGACAACAACCCCTCGTTGGATGAGAAAACGCAATGCGACTTGAGCAACGGATTTGTTGTGCTGCCCGCCGATCGCTTTCAATACTTCATTGGAGAAGAAATTGTTCCGTCCTTCGGCAAACGGTCCCCATGACATAAGTTGTGTACCCTCCTTTTTCATGATCTCCTGCAGGTTGACCTGCTGGTTGAAGACATGCGTCTCCATTTGATTGACTGCCGGCTTGATCTCGCAGAACTTGGCCAGGTCTATAAAACGATCGGCATAGAAGTTACTGACACCGATGGCGCGGGCTTTCCCTTCTTTATAGGCTTCTTCCATAGCCCGGTAAGTCCCGTAGTAATCGTTGAAAGGCTGATGGATAAGCAACAAGTCGACATAATCGCTTTGCAATTTGCGTAACGATTCGTCGATCGACGCTTTTGCTTTTTTCTCTCCGGCATTCGTGATCCAGACTTTTGTCGTGATGAACAGTTCTTCACGTGGCACACCGCATTTCTGGATGGCATGGCCGACCCCTTCTTCATTATAATAAGCTTGTGCCGTATCGATAGACCGGTAACCAACGCTGATGGCATCCGACACGCAACGTTCACATTCTTCAGGTGTCACCTGATAGACACCGTAACCTAAAATCGGCATTTCAACGCCGTTGTTCAATTTAACTGTTTCCATATGATTTAATTTTATTATCTAACGATGTTATTCGAGCTATGATAGCTCCTGCTTTTTTTACTTGTTAGATATTACAAAGTTAGAGAGTAAAAAATAAATCCTTATTATATGGATTACGGATAGTGTTACCTAAATTACTGCTTGTAAAGAAGATATTGGGGGCCGTTAACCAACCGTGAAAGTCTTCGCGATCTCATAGTTGACCATTGATGTTCACGGCGGAAACTTGCACCATCACTTTGTTCATAATTGAGTTGGCGCGATGGCATAAGTCTCTCTTTATGTATATGTCTGTCATATAATTGTTTATGTGATATTATTTGACTAATATTTTACGAGCTTCAGAACTTTTGTCATCATAAATTATGTAGAGTAAATATACTCCGGTACTTTTACCATCTGTATTTAATTCATATTGAATGTCTCCTACGTTATATTGATTTAAAATTTGTCCATTAACAGACATCAATTGAATTTGGTGTATTTTTTTTTCATTTGATGATATTTTGAATACATTATTCGCAATAGAATATATTTTTAGCTGAGAAGGTACAGAAATTAAATCATCAGGATTGTCTATACTGATACTTTTAGTCAATACACGATTTGAAGGTGAGTCGATACGTATAAATTCCCATCTCATTTTGTTGTTAGGACCAATTGGAGTATCTCCATATTGTTGTGTAATCCAAGCTCCTGGGGTTTCAGAATCATTTTGTACATGTGCATATTTCCCACTACGAACATTTTTCAGAAAAAATATATTAGAAGATGTTAGATAGGGATCTGGAATGATATTCCAAAGAGAATTACCTGTATCTCTGCCGTCAACCCATTGAACAATACTCGCCCCTTCTTCCATGGAATTTCCATCTACATTCATGTATAATTGGCTATTGAGATTTTTTATCAACCATGTTCCATTATCTTTTTGGACGACACTCCACCAGGCATTTTTAGTATCGGCAGTACTCCAAGTTATAAGATGTTCACTAAGAGATATAGAAGCATCTTTTACCACTAAAAACATATTGGTATATAAATTTTTAATTTTATATATACCTCCCAAGCCACTCCAGGTTGAAGGTAGAGGTGCGAAAGTTTCTTTTTTTAACGTCCATAGCTTATTATCTTCTCCAGTAGCATATTGTATAATATATGCATTTTCTGCAGTAGAAGCATTTTGTACGACCATATATTTTCCTGATGCTAAGCTTTGTATGGTATAAGTTCCAGATTCATTTCCCTGCTTTATTATCCATTTTCGATATCCAAAACTGGGTACATCTGCCTGTTTTATATAAGCTCCGTTATCAAAGTTACCATTTTCCACTTCTAAATAGAGTCTTGAATCCATATTTGAAATAGTATAGAATCCTCCTGCTTGTTTCTCAATATACCAAAGGTCCTGATATGTTCCATTATAACTATGTTGTACAATGTATTCTCCAACACTTATCGAATAATTTTTGACATATAGGAATTTTGAACTATTTTTATTTTGAATAGAATAGTATCCTGTTTCTATAGGAGCATCGAAGTTTAAATCGACAAAATTCCATGAACATTCAGTTCCTGTTATTTGCTCGGATGTAACAATGGGGGCCATTGCTTCTTTTGATTTGTTTTTGACAGTGGCATAACTGTTTGTAGAATTATTTAAAAGATTAAAATAAATGGCTTCTTTGACAGTTTTCTTTATTTGCCAGTCATTGCAATCAGTAAAGGATGTTTCATATAAAGGAACATCATTCCCTTTTCTGCATCCTTGTGGAGAAAGATACATATCTGAATAGAGATTTTGGAATGTTGCAGAATAAGATAATGGAGTTCGTTTTGAATCATTGGTAGGTCGTAACTCCCAAAGATCATTGGCAGAATCTGAGTTTGTATTTTGGTACATTAAATTCCCTAATGAAGTAGTACCTTGTCTTCTTAAATACATATTGCTATTTAAATTAACTAAATGACCCCATCGTATAGTGGGGGCAGGTTTAACGGGGTCTACTCCAACTCCAGATCCTAAATCTTCTATTTTTAATTTTTGAGGAAAATAATGGAGATTTACAGCGTATGCTAAATTTTTTGTTGTTCTTGCTAAAATATCTTTAAGATAAGATGATGCCATACCATAAAATTCATACTCATATGATATACTATCCGGTTTCCCTTCTTCCCAAATTGAATATCTGAGACGAGTTTCATCTATTTCTACTTTTAAAGAATAATTAGTGTTTCTTTTTAATATATTGGGATTCCATGCATTACTTTCATAGAATCCGTAAGAATCATTATATTTTACATGGCGTGAAAATTTTAGAGTAGCATTATTCTCTTTTATTAAAATAGCATTATCCAAGCTGGTTCCCCATTTTCCTCCAAAAGTTAATATGGTTTCATTTAATGGGATAGCAGGTGTTGAAAAATCTACCTGTATTGAAAAACCAGGATTAGTAGTAGTATGGCTAATTGATAATATGTTGTCATACCAACCAACAAGACCACCTGTTGCACTAAAATCAGGATTAACTGTCATAGGATGTATATCTCTACGATAGGCAAATATAGAATTACATAAGAGTAAAAGTGAGCCTAATAATATAATTATTTTGTTCATAATATTGATTGTTTTAATTAGTTAACAGTACTTCTCTTTGTGTATTTAGAATTAAGATTGAATAATTCTAAAAAATCCATATCAGAATCAGGTCGATCAGTTACCAACATACCTGGAAATACATTATTAGGAACGCCGAACAAAAATTCCAAAGAACCTCTTAAGTCATCTAATGTGCCATAATTTTTAGGATTATAATAACTGCCTCTACCCCCAGGAGATCCGGTTTCATCAGTAGGAGTTGGATGAAATACCCCTGTTTTAAAACCCTTATCTTTTGTATATTGTACAATACTTTTGTTCCCAAATTCACTTTTAGGAATGATGAGCTCATCTTGTGGGTTTTTATAAATGTATTCTACGCCAATTAAAGATGGAAGGGATAACCATGAATCAATGTAAGCTTTATTGGTTGCTAAAGGGAAAGCATTTCCCATGATATCAATTAAAACAACATTTGTGAGTTTAGAAAAAGTATCCCATAAGTTGTATTGGTTTAGATAGTTTTGTATTTCAGGGAGGGTTACTTGTCCTGCAGATCCGGGTTTAAATATGATTTGATGAAGGCAACCTTTAGTTTTTGCTAACTCTAAAGTTAACTTCATTACTTCTAAATATTCATTTTTAATAACGGGATCACTCATTTTACTTACTTTAATATCTAAAGCAAGTATGATTTCTTTGTCTTTGCAAAAATCTAAAGCTTCTTCAAGTGTATTAATTTTTTGATTTGTAATATTGCCTTGTCGATCTTTATAATATAAATCTTTTAAAGCAGGGAAAATTGGATACATAGATCCATTAGTATCAGGTACAGAATTATTAGTTGTAGTGTTATAATTGAGACTTCTAAAGAAATTTCCGGGATCATCTACTCCTCCATTATTGGAAAATGTAGCTGGTGCATTTGTCATCCTGTTAGGTTGTTGATCATGACATAGAATAAGTTTTCTATCTTTTGTCATGATTACATCTATTTCACAAAACATATAGCCTTTATTATATGCTTCTTGTATTGCTATTAGGCTTGTTTCTGGTATACCAGGAGTTCCCCATAATCCTCGGTGAGGGATAACGATTACTTTGTTGAAATCTTCTTTTTTCATTCCATATAAAGCTTTGCATCTTTTGGTTTTCCATCCATTTTCGGAGTTACAATAATGTCCTTCAGGAAATCCGTGTTGAGCAGATATTGAGGTTATCACAAAACAACACACAAATAGTAATATGATTTTATTCATGATTTTATTTTTTTGTAGATGAATATTATAGAGATGTTTTCCTAAAGAATTATCCTCCTTTCTTGTCAACTTTAGGGATTATATATATAAATTATACGTTTTGTTAAAAATGTATCCAAAGTCTGCTTCCAATTGTACAGACTTTGGACCATTTCTCTATGAGTTGAATTTTAATGCCGGTTTTCTGATTTGAGATATCTTATCAGGTCATGTGGGTAATTTGTTTCTATGACTCTAAATCCTTGCGAGATCAGCCATCCCCATCCTTCGGTGGGACGATTAAATATGGAAACTAAATCACTATGATTAGCCGTGTGTTCCTCCCATGTTGCAGCCACGAAAGCTTTTGATCCAGATTTCAGTATTTTCGGTAATTGTTTGTAAGTATCAGAGTCTAATGAGGCCATTCTAAATTGGAAAGCAGCAGGACTTAATTTTTCAATATATTCATTCACATGTGCATCCAGATTAGGAATTTTATCTTCAATGACTGGGCAATAAATAACTTTGTCAAGATCATATCCGAAGATTTCTTGTGCTTTTTTGTAAGGCCAATCCAATACGAATACTGTTTCTTCCAGTACTCCATTTGCTTTTAGGATTTTCAAAAGTTCCTTCACTAAATAACCTTGGGGATGATCTGGTAAATCATAGCCGGCTTTATCCAAGTATAAAGAAATTTTTCCTTTTGCAATTTTAATATATTCCTCTAAAGTTGGAACTTTCAGATCAGTCATGATTCCAAAATTATTCCGCAAATTTAGTTCTTTTATTTCTGCCAATGTCAGATCGGAAATCTTACCGGAGCCATTCGTTGTTCGGTCTACGGTATAATCATGCATCATAATGATTTTACCGTCTTTTGTCAAACGAACATCTGTTTCGATCATATTTGCTCCGAAATATATGGCATGTTCCAATGCCAGAATAGAGTTTTCCGGCGCATAAATCCAGTCTCCCCTGTGGGAGGCTACCCAGACATAATCGGTTTCAGACTTCTCGCGTAACAACTTGATTGACTCTTTATTTTGAGAGAATGATGTCATGGGTAAAATTGCTATTAGGAATAATATGAATATTGTCTTTTTCATCTTATTGCATTTTAAATTGATTTATTTATTCTTTTTATTAGTACCCTTCGTTTTGTTCCAATTTATGACCATTGGCATCTATTTCAGCTTGTGGTATTGGAAATAATAACTGATAAGGTTTAACATTGATAGGATATATGGAAGCCCCTTTACTGTTGTTTAATACATTGATCGCCTTATTTGTTCTTAACAAATCAAACCATCTGTGATTTTCAAATGCTAACTCCAACCGACGCTCTTTAGCTATTGCTTCCCTGAACAACTCTTGATTTGGTAAATCAGTATTTGTGTATTCTGTAGCGTGGCTACGTTTACGTATCTGGTTCAAATATTCGAATGCTTTTGATTGTCCATAGTTCATTTCATTCATTATTTCTGCTGCCATTAATAACACATCAGCATATCTCAATACCATGATGTTGAACCCCATGCCGTTGTTAGTCCCTTTTGTGTCGTGCCATTTATAGAGTCGCCATCCCTGTACACCTAAATTTATTATTGAAGCATCTTTTCTGTCGTCTGGATTTTCTTCATATAATTTGAGTAAATTCTCAGAAGGCAAGTTGTTTACATCACTGCCTGTGATTAACGGATCACCTCCCATGTAACCTAACCCTTCGATTGTTTTATCAAATTGAACTTCGAAAATAGATTCTTTGTTGTTTTTGTTGTCAACAGAAAATACATCTGCAAAATTATTCAACAATTCATATTGTCCGCTTCCTATTATATCATTCAGTAGGGATAAAGCTTGTTGCCAATCGTGACGTGTGAGAAAAACTTTAGCGAGTAAAGTTTGAGCAGCTCCTTTCGTTGCACGTCCTATATTTTCTGCATTATACGATGCAGGTAAATTCTTGATTGCAAATTCTAAATCTTTGATTATTTGTTCGTATATTGCCTCAGCGCTACTTCTTGTATGATTGAAGGCGTCATTTACATTTGTAACTTCTTCCGTAATAAGAGGAACGCCTCCCCATATGCGAACCATGTTGAAGTAAGTTAGAGCCCTTAAGAAATAAGCTTCTCCCTGTTTTTTTACTTTGAAATTTTCGCTTATCTCTTGGTTATTTTCCAATCGGGTAATTACAATGTTGCATCTTTGGATCCCATCGTAGCAGGCAACCCATGTTTTTTCAACCTGTACATTTGTCGGGTCAACGATAAAGTTATCAAAAGAAGCGTAGGCTCCTCCTCCCATTGTGACGTTTTCATTCCATGTATTGTCTGATGTGACTTCCATGAATGAAGAAAATCCATTTCCTCCATATTGATCAATAGATTGCAGGGCATTATAAGCCGCTGTCAATGCTTGATCCATTTCCAGTGAGTCTTTATAAAACGTGTTTGCGTTTTGTTGAGAAACAGGATTCAAATCGATAAAATTGTTGCATGAAGCATAAAGAAGTGGAAGCGATAATATTAGTAATAAATTTTTCATGATTTCAAATTATTTAGAATGAAACATTTAAACCGACGACGAAAGATTTAGCCACTGGGTAATTTCCAAAATCTTCTCCTGCTGTAATGGCACTGCTCCCTCCGTTTGAAACTTCCGGATTATAACCAGAGTAATCGGTAAAGATAAAAGGATTGGTTGCAGAGACATATACTCTCAGTTTTTGTAAAAAGGCCAGATCCTTGAATGTATATCCCAGTGTTAGATTGCGAATACGAATGAAAGACGCATTTTCTATCTGCCAACTGGATGGACGTGTATGGCTTTTGGTTCCATAAGCCCATACCGGTCGTGGAGCTCCTTCTTCCAGATAAACGGATAAATTATTACCCCAAGATTCTGCAAGATAACGATGCATGGCATTGAAAACCTGTTGCCCGTGTTTTCCTTCAATACTGAATCCGAAATCAAGGTTTTTCCATCCTAAGGTTCCGTTAAGTCCCCAGGTAAAATCAGGATTGGCATTTCCTAAGATTACGCGATCCTCTTCGTTCACTTTGCCGTCGTTGTTGGTATCAGCATAAATGAAATCGCCAACTCCTTGGTTTGCATTTTCTAAATGTGGTGTAGAATCAAATTGCTCTTGGCTTTTGAATACTCCTAATACTTTATAACCGTAGAATGAACCGATTGATTCGCCTACCTTAACAATGAATGAGGGGTCTGGCAAACCACTTGCATAAAGGATTTGTTTTTGGTCGGGACCTAGTGCCAATACCTTATTCTGATTGGTAGACATGGCTAAAGATAAATCTAAACTCCAGTTTTTGTTAAATTCCTGATAGGTTGACAACATTATTTCCAATCCTCTGTTTCTGATTTCGCCGACATTCTGTAAGGCGCTAACCAAACCACTGGAAGCCGGGATAGTTACATTCAAGAGTGAATTTTTTGTTGTCGCTTGATAAGCATCAATGGTAACTTGCAGATTATTATTCCATAATCCAGCATCCAGACCTATATTTACAGTGGAAGTACTTTCCCAGGATAGATCTTTATTAGGAGCATTTTCAGGAGAAAAACCTAAAGCAATATCTTTGGAACCTGAATTTCCGAAGATATAATTATTCGCTGCCAATACAGGAACTCCGCCGTAATAAGGTATCTCTGCATTTCCGGTTATTCCATAGCTTGCACGGAGTTTCAAATTGTTTACCCATGCTTTTTTAGGATAGAACGTTTCCTGGCTAATATTCCAACCTCCCGACAGAGAAGGGAACCAACCCCATTTGCTGTTGGCTGCAAAACGAGAGGAACCGTCGTAGCGTAAAGATACAGATAACATATATTTGCTTTCGTATGAATACATTACACGTCCAAGAAAAGAAGCCATAGCCGCCTCTTGTGAGAAAGACGTCCCGGTACTGGTTGCGGCAGCATTAATTGTTGTCACATTATCATTCGGGAAATTTTGTCCCTCTACCATTGATTGTGAAACTGTTTCTTTTTGTGCAGAGAAGTTTCCTAGTACATTCAGGTTATGATTTCCAAAATCAGCATTGTATGTTATACTAGTTTCCGAGATCCAGTTAAAAATGGATGATCTGCTGTCGAGACCATAATTGTAACTTTTGGTTGGTGCAACTTCGTTGGAATGGGAGAGGGATTTCGGACGATAGAATGTACGGTGTAATCCCATTGATTCGACTCCAAAAGCTGTTTTTATCTTCAAACCTTCGAGAATAGTATATTCTAAATCGGCATTACCTATAAATGTCCTGTTTTGTAGCTTATTTGTTTCCATTTTAGCTAACGCTATCGGGTTTTGTAGTTTGGCTATATTCTGTCCATTCTTCAGCTCATCCAACATTAGATTTTTGGCGATGGAACCATCTTTGTTATAAGCAGGTAGATTTGGATGATACATCAAGGCTGTGATTACAATACCTTCTTTATTCCAAGCTCCTTCAGACTGAACGAGGTTGTTGTCTGTCTGGTTGGCATTTAATCGCATTCCCAAACGTAATTTATCGGTGATGTTCATATTCAGATTGGATCGTACGCTATAGCGTTTGATTCCTGAATTAATGATGATTCCTTCTTGGTTCATGTAATTTCCCGATATGTAGTAGTTGATTTTTTCAGTACCTCCGGCTACGCTGATATCGTAGTTTTGTTGCATGGCGGTTCTATAAATTTCATCTTGCCAATCAGTGTTGGTCAGCCCAGGCTTGCCTTCCAGATAGGGTAACATATAATCTGGATAAATGGTATTGGCGCTGGTACGTATATCCAAAGGATCATTAGCATTTCCTCCGATGGCGACCCAAGCTTCGTCACGAGATAATTTGGTATATCGGGCCAATTGATAAGCGTCCATGACATCAACTTTTTTACTGAGTTTTTGTGCACCTACATACATATTGAAGTTTACTGCAGGTTTGCCCTCTTTCCCTTTTTTCGTAGTGATCATAATTACTCCGTTTGATCCTCTTGATCCGTAAATCGCAGTGGAGGCGGCATCTTTTAATACATCGATACTAGCAATATCAGATGGATTGATAGAGGATAAGGGGTCGATAGCATACGAACTCTGAAATCCGCTGATAGTCGATTTCCCTTGTAATGTTTCGTCAAAAGAACTGTTAGATAAAGGTAAACCGTCAACAACAATCAGCGGATGACCACTGAAATTAATGGATGATGTTCCTCTGATCTTGATATTTACTCCGGCTCCAGGGGCTCCTGTCGCTTGTTGGATATTTACTCCGGGAAGTTTGGATGCTAACGCCTGGTCGAAACTGGTAACAGCTAAGTTACCTACTAATTTTGATCCTTCTAATTTGGCGATAGAACCTGTTATTTTAGCTCTTGATTGCGTGCCATACCCGATAACAACCACTTCTTCCAACGCTTCTGAATCTTCATGAAGGGTTATTTGCAGGTAGGCTTTATTAGCGGCAATTTCTTGTGTTTTGTATCCTATATAACTGATAATCAAAATGGATTGGCGGGATGATACATCTAAGGAGAAATTCCCATCTATGTCTGTGATGGTTCCGTTGGTAGTTCCCTTCTCCAATATGGAAGCACCGATAATAGACTCTCCTTTGGTGTCAAGAATATTTCCTTTGATCTGAAAAGCTTGTTTAGATGAAAAAATTGTATCTCCTTTTTCTTTCAAGAATACCGTTTTCTCTTCAATTTTATAACTGATATTCCCATCCTTGAATAATTTATCAAGAATGTTTGTCAGTTCCTCATTAGAAACAGAAATGCTAATAATTTTGTCCGGATTTACAGTTGGTCGGCTATAAGCCACTTTTAAACCGGTTTGTTGGGTAATGGTGGTAAACACGTCCCCCAGCTTCGCATTTTGCAGATTGATCGTTACTTTCTGAGCGAACATCGACAGAGATGTTGTCAAGAGAATAACCAGGATAAAGAAAAACTTGTGTTTCATCATTGTAAATTTTAAGATTAAAAAATAATTTCACCTCTCTGTTATAATGACACACAGGTTTCTTAAAAGTATATGTGTTTTTTTATATTGCCACTATTTTTATCCGGCCGTTTTCATAGACAAATTTTACAGGTACTATATTTTCTAATCCGTTCAATATGTTATCCAAGTTTGTATCTTCACATGTTATAGTCAAATAATTGTTCAAAACAGTAGGATCCTCCACTATAAATTCAACATTATACCAACGGTTCAATGTTTTTATTACTTCAGAGAAGGGTGTGTCATGAAATGATATTATATTGTTTTTCCAAACGGAAAAATATTTCGACTCTTTTATTTTTGTGATTGTACATTTTCTGTTTTCCTTGTCATAGATGAGTTTTTCTTGTGGATTAAGTATGTATTCTTCTTTTGTTGGAGCAGTTAGAGCTATTCTACCTTTTTCCAGAAAGACAGTTATATCATTTTCTTCCGGATATGCATGAACATTGAATGATGTTCCTAATACTTTTACTGACATTTCATTTATGTTCACGATAAATGGACGCTTCGGATTTTCAGTGACAACGAAATATGCTTCACCAGAAATAAACACTTCCCGTTCGGATAGGCTGAATTTTTTTGGAAACTTTAACCGGGTATCTGAATTTAAGTATGCACGGGTACCGTCCTGGAACATCATTTGTATCCGTTCCCCTTTAGGTACGTATACTTCTTCATAATCTACTTCTCCGAATAGTTCGACCTTTGAATCCAAATGATAGAATAGTCCTAATATCAGAACTGTTGGGATAAGGACTGCTGCACATCTGAAAAGGATTATCTTTAGACGTTTTCGGGCAATGTTGGCTTCGATTTTGTTAAAGATCTTTTCAGAAGGAATTGGATGATCTACCAATATATCTTCGTATCCCTCCTTTATTTCTTCAAATTTCTGATCCATCTGGTCTGATAGATATTTTTCTCCCTCTTGAGTGGCAAACCATTCGGTGACAGCACGAGCTTCTTCTTCTGTCCCGATTCCATTCAATACTTTTTCTATTATGTCAGATTTCATTTTTTCCATGATTCCTTTTTTATTTTTTATAAGACACTTAAGCTTGCCAAAAGCATTGATAATATAATAATTATTAGCATTTTTTGCAAGTATGACCGTAGTGTCTTGATCGATTGATTATAATAAACTTTGACAGAATTCTCTGCAATATTCAGCTTTTTTGCGATTTCTTTGTTTGACATACCTTCTTTTATCTTAAGCAAACAAATATTTCTTTTCTGGTCTGGAAGTTTATTGATTGCCTTGTAGAATAAAGATCTTAGTTCTTTTTCTTCAATCTGTTCTACTAAATTATCTTCAAAATCTTCGGGTGACTGGGCCATCTCATAATTCTTGGTCAATGCGTTTGTGGCATCCCGAATTTCATTCAAGACATGGTTTTTAACCATTTTGTAAAGATAATTTTTAAGGTTGACCGTGACTATGATCTGGAAACGGTATTCCCATAATTTTGAAAATACAGTTTGGATGGTATCTTCTGCTTGTTCCTTGTTTTTCAGATAGTAATAAGAGAAAACATAAAGTGCTTTATGATATTTTTGGTATATTACAGTAAAAGCGACTTGATTGCCTTCTTGCAATTGACGGAGTAAAATATCATCATTGTTGTGAGCTTCTTTCATGATTTTTTCATTCTGATACAAATATACGATATTATGGTTGGAGTAGCATTCAAAAAGCATTTCTTTTATCATGCAAAAGGAAATATTCCGATACAATTACCACAAATGGCTGATAATCAATAATGGCGTTTTTTAGTATCTCCCACTTTTATTCATTTTATGCAATGAAATATTCGAATCGATAAATGGTGATTTATGGCTGCGCAATAAATTAATGGTTCCCGTAGGGGCGGGGTTCTACTCCGCCCAATGCAGACAACGCACGCTTTGGTTGGATCTGATGGGCAGAGCAGAGCCCTGCCCCTACGGGGGCGGCCATTTTGCATGGCTATGCTATTGGCACAAAAAAGGCTATCGTAAAGCTATGCTTTAGCAATCGTACCCCATAGCTTTAGGTTGGCTAAAGCATAGCTTTACGGTTTGCCGAGCGCCTTGACGATCTCCCGTTTCCGGGCTGGAGTGTAGGAACGGGAACGGGGAGAACTTTGGGCTGCCTTTTTCCGTTTTTAGATTTTCGGAAGTTCCCAGGGGGCTCTGTATTCTTTGCACAAGTATTTGTCTGCTTCTGCATCGTGGAAGCTCTTTCCGTCCCAGGTCAGTTTCTTGCCGGTGCGGTAGGCGATGTTTCCCAATTGGGAGAACTTGGCGATATGGGCGCCGATCTCGATGCTGGCATTGCAGTTGCGGTTGCGCGACTTGATACACTCCAGATGGTTCTTGACGTGCAGGTTCAATCCGCCTTCGCCGTATGCTTTCTTCAGGGGTACAGCTTCCATGCGGGCGTTGCCGTTTACTTTTTCGGGGATTACTTCCCAGCCGCCTCGGTCGACGACCAGTGTCCCGTTTTCTCCGACAAATCCCAGACCGTGGTTGCGCCCGTAAGCTCCGTCGTCAATACCGATCGCATGGTCCCACATGACTGTGAAGTCGTCGAATGTATAGATCGTCTGTAGCAGGTCCGGCGTTTCGCAAGCGTCATCCGGATAACCGAATTTGCCGCCCGAAGCCATGATGGAGTTGGGGGCTGTTACGTTCATTCCATATAGGGCATAGTCGAGCAGGTGCACGCCCCAGTCTGTCATCAACCCTCCGGCATAATCCCAGAACCAACGGAAAGTGAAGTGGAAACGGTTACGGTTGAACGGGCGTTTAGGAGCCGGGCCTAACCACATGTCATAGTCTACTCCTGCCGGAACGGGTTCGTCCGGCTTGACCGGGATGGATGGACACCAGCCTTGGTATGAGAACACTCGGACGGTACGGATCTTGCCTAACTGCCCGCTGTGGACGAATGCCATTGCATCTTGCCAGTGAGGATCGCTGCGTTGCCATTGTCCGACCTGCACCACCCGGTTGTATTTCTCGGCGGCGCGAACCATAATGTTGCATTCTTCAATGCTGTTGCCTAACGGTTTCTCACAGTAAACGTCCTTGCCGGCTTCGCATGCAGCAACCATCTGCAGGCAGTGCCAATGGTCCGGAGTGCCGACGATTACAACATCGATATATTTGTTGTCGATCAGTTTTCGCCAGTCTTTGTAAAGATTTTTAACTTTTTTGCCTGTGATCTTTTGGGTTTCGGCGGCCCGGCTGTTGAGAACTTCGTCGTCGATGTCGCATAACGCGATACACTCGACTTCCGGGTTACGGAGAAATGCTTGCAGGTCTGAAAAACCCATTCCTTTGCAGCCAATCAGCCCGACACGTATTTTGTCGTTTGCCCCTACGCTTCCAGGGGTAGCATTAATAAAGAATGGACTCATGGAAAGTCCGGCTCCTAATAAGGTCGCTTGCCGGATAAAATCTCTGCGTGTTGTCATGGTCTTATGAATTAGATAATATAAGTTGTTGAGCCAAATGTATAAAGAATGGATGATCGGTACAATAAAAACTGTGATAAAAATATAAAGGCGATGGCTTTTTTCGAAAAGGAACGTATTTTTGTATCCGGTTTACTTTTGAAGGAACTTATTATTTATAAAACAAATAGAAGAAGATGAGAGTTGCTTATTTTGTCGTTTGTCTTTTGCTGGGGATTGCGCAGGTTTCATGTATTCGTGACGAGGCGTTGAATGCTGAAGCGGATATATTGACTTGTACGGTGCCGGAAGATATATTGAAACGTGATCCGATTATAGAGAACAACAAAGTGGTATTGATGGTAACAGCAGATGCGGATTTGACGCATCAGGCTCCTGAGTTTACGCTGACTCCCGGCGCAACCATATCTCCGCGAAGTGGGACCGAACGTGATTTTACGACTCCGCAGTCTTATACGGTAACCTCTGAAGATGGAAACTGGAAGAAAGAATATCAAGTTTCCTATATTGTAGCCGGGATTAGCACAGTCTATCATTTTGAGAACGTAAAGGATCAGAAAAGTACGCTTTTAAAATATGTTTATAATATTTTCTATGAGAATGATTCCGAAGGGAAATGGGTAATGGACTGGGCCAGTGGAAATGCAGGCTTTGCCTTTACAGGATCGGGCTCGGAAGATCCGGCATCATTCCCGACCTCTTCTTCAGAGGAGGGAATGGTTGGCAAGTGTGTGAAATTGGTGACTAAGGCAACCGGTGATTTTGGAGAGAAGCAAGGTATGCCTATCGCAGCCGGCAATCTTTTTATGGGAACGTTTAATATGGGAAATGCATTGACGGATCCGTTGAAAGCGACGAAGTTCGGAGTTCCGTTCGAGTTTGTGCCGACTTATCTGAAAGGGTATTATAAATATAAGGCCGGTGAGGTCTATAAAGATGAAAAAGGGAATGAGGTAAAAAATAAAAAGGATACATGGGACATTTATGCCATCTTTTACGAGACGGATGAAAATACAAAAACATTGGATGCGACGGATCGTTTTGACCATCCGAATCTGATTTCCATAGCGCGTATTGAAGAGAAAGACAGGAAAGAAACGGATGAGTGGACGGAATTCTATTTGCCGTTTGTGACGAAGCCCGGAAAGAGTGTGGACAAAGAGAAGCTGAAAGCGGGAAAGTATAATGTGGCGATTGTCTTTTCGTCCAGTATAGAAGGAGATTATTTCAGAGGCGCTGTCGGCAGTACATTGTATGTCGATGAGGTGGAACTGATTCATGCAGCAGAATAAAAAAGATTATCGTGATGAGAAAAAGTATTATATCGGTTTATGTGTTGGCCTTGTTGCTGGTGGCATTTTCGGCTTTCGGGCAGGAAGACCGGAATAGGGGGATTATCAACTCGGCATTGATAGGCTTGGAGTATGAAGTAAAAGCCGGCTTTAACATCGGAGGGACAGCTCCGCTGCCTTTACCCGTCGAGATTCGTGATATAACAGGCTATAATCCTACTATGGCTGTTGCGATAGAAGGAAATGTGACAAAATGGTTCGACCAAGAGAAGCGATGGGGGATGAGAGTCGGCATTCGTTTGGACAGCAAAGGAATGAAAACGGACGCCAACGTGAAAAACTATGGAATGGAAATTATCGGTGAAGGTGGTGAACGCGTAAAAGGTAACTGGACCGGATATGTGAAGACCAAAGTAAAGAATACTTATCTGTCTTTTCCGGTTTTGGCCACCCATCAGTTTAATCGCCGTTTCTGTATGAACTTAGGGCCCTATTTTGCGTATATGCTGGAAGGAGATTTCTCCGGGAATGTCTATGACGGCTATTTGCGCGAAGGCGACCCAACCGGCAACAAAGTTGTTTTTGCCGATGGTAAAAATGCCCCTTACGACTTCTCGAAAGACCTTCGCCGTTTCCAGTGGGGAGCACAGTTGGGAGCAGAATGGCGTGCATTCAAACACTTGAATGTTTGTGTGGATTTGACCTGGGGATTGAATGATATCTTCCGGAAAGATTTCGATACGATTACTTTCGCCATGTATCCGATCTATCTGAATGTCGGTTTCGGTTATGCTTTCTGATACAAGCGGGCACACCGTTCTCACGATGTACTGATTTTTATACACGATACCCTGATTATAAAATGATTAAAATCAACCTACAGATATTGTAATGGAGCATACAATATATAGCTATTCGCTTTGCGTAGCCTTGCCGTTGATGTTATTCTTCGGCTTTTCTTTTTTGTTTTCGAAAACGCCGGATAAAGCCATTTTTGAGAATTATCTTCGTTCACGGCGTATTATGGGTGTGGCTTTGCTGTTGCTTGCGGCAAACTATTCCATACATTTTTTCTTCGGTATCAGGTATCAGAACCCAAACGCGGCCATACAGATGAACCTGTCCACCTATTTTCTGTGTTACTGGCTCTTCAGTTCGGCACTTACCACATTGCTTAACCGGTTCTACATTACGCGGAGAAGATTCTGTGCCCATTTATGCATGTGGGTGGCGTTTTCATTCCTTTCCGGCATAGTGTTGCTTGCCTTGTCGAGAGGTATGGCGCAGAAGATAGGACTGGCGGTAATGGCTATATGGCTGATCTCTTATGGCCTGATCCTCTCCAGGAGGCTTCTTCGTGCTTATAAGAAGGCAGTAGATATTTTCGACAACTCTCTTTCGGATGATATCGGGACATACATCCGTTGGATGTCCATCTTTACCTATTGGGCGGTCATATTCGGTGTAGGATGCGGAGCCTTGACTTTCCTTCCGGATAAATATATCTTCATTTGGATTCTTTCTTCGGTCCCTTTCTATATTTACCTGTATATCTGTTACCAAAATTACCTGCTGTTCTATGAGCAGGTTGAGAATACGATGGTGGATGAAATGCCTTCGGAAGAGGAAGCCTCGTGTAGCTTTAGGCAAGACGGCGAAGAAGAGGGGAATATCCCGGAATTGCCTTCCGGCACGTTTGAAATAATCGAAGAAAAAATCAATGCGTGGATAAACACGGGTGAGTATGTCCGTCCGGGACTGACCATAAAAGAGCTTTCCAAGATACTGCATACCAACCGCACTTATCTTTCAACCTATATAAACACGGTGTACAACCGGTCGTTCCGTAACTGGATTACCGATTTACGCATGGAATATGCCAAACAAAAAATGACTGAATGTCCAGAGAAAACCATCGCTGAAATAGCCGAAATATCGGGTTTCTTGTCGATGAGCCATTTTACGAAGACATTCAAGGAAAAAGAGGGATGTTCTCCTGCCAAATGGAAAAAGACCAATCAATAAGGCACAGGAAAATCAGATGGCAAAACTTGCTTAAACAACAAAGAAAGGCCGAAACGACAAATCTGAAATTCTTTAAACGACAAAGATATGCGACTTTGCCAATAAAGCCGTTCCGCCCCCATCCAAAGGGTTGCTCATATAGATTCTCTTCTTTTTATTTGCATATCGAATTAACGGCAAAACATACGTCTGTTGACAGGAGCACGGAGTGGCGGCCGGATTTTTCGCCTATCACCTGTATGATGCCACAACTACTGACCCTACTATAATATAACCTTCCGAGTGAAGGTAGACCAAGGTGGCAATACGGGTGAAGGCGGAAATTTTTTTGAGATACGAAAAAAAATCCTATATTTGTCGCTTGATTTTTTAGTCCAATATATTTTGAATTACCATGAAAGAAAACACTAAAAAAGGGGTAACCCGTCGAGAATTTCTTGGCCTTTCCGCTTTGGGATTGGCAAGTTTGACTATCCTGCCCAGTTGGGCTGTAAATGGGGTGCGTATTGCCCCGAGCGATCGTGTCGTTTTGGGGTTTGTCGGATTAGGACAGCAAGGTTTGTCCGATTTCAAGAGTTTTTCTACTTGTCCGGGTGTGCAGGTTGCTGCCTGTTGCGACGTGGATTCTTTGAAACGTGAACGCTTCAAACGTCGTGTCGAAGCTTGGCAAAAGTCTTTGAATGTGGCTCCCCGCTGCGATATGTATGAATTCTACGAGGATTTGTTGAATCGCAAGGATATTGACGTGATTGAAGTGGCAACTCCTGACCACTGGCATGCTTTGGTTGCTATCCATGCTTGCCAGAGCGGAAAGGATGTGTACTGCCAGAAACCGTTGGCTTATACGATTACCGAAGGTTTGGCTGTCGTTCGTGCTGTGCGCGATAATAATCGTGTGTTCCAAATCGGTAGCCAGCAGCGTTCGAGCAAGGAGTTTCAGGATGCGATCGCATTGGTCCGTGCCGGTAAGATCGGCCATATTGAAAAGATATATGCCCGTGTCGGCGAACCGCCCAAACCATTGGACCTGCCGGAAATGGATGTTCCCGCTAATCTGAATTTCAACCAATGGATGGGACCGTTGAACGATCCGAAGATTCATTATCATCCTGATCTTTGTCCGCCGATTTCTCTTGAACCCGAACAGAACGAAAAGTTGTGGGGAGCATGGCGCTGGTATCAGGAAACCGGAAACGGGTATACGGCCGACTGGGGTGCTCATATGTTCGATATTGCACAGGCTGCAATCGGTATGGACGGATCCGGTCCGGTAGAATTTATTCCGAAAGGATATGAAGGTACGGAGTATGCGACAATGAAATATGCCAATGGAATCGTGATGACCGAACAGCCTTACCGTGAGGATAACGCCAATGCACAAGGCATCAAGTTTATCGGTGATAAGGGATGGTTGAAAGTGGCTCGCGGTTATATCGAATGTTCTGATCCTTCCTTGTTGCCGAAAGAGGAAAAGAAAGTCGGAAAAGGTGAATATGAAGTAAGCTCTCCGCATATGCAGAACTTTATCGACTGCGTCCGTTCACGCAAGAACCCGATTGCGCCGGTTGAAGTCGGTTGTAGCACGAATACGCTTTGCTGCTTGCAGAACATTGCCCGCGAACTGGGACGTCCTGTTCATTGGGATCCGGCAACCTTGAGTTTTAATGGGGATAAGGAAGCCGAATCGCATCGTTTGTACTGGTACGAATACCGGAATCCATACAAATTGCCGTATTGTAACAAATAATAAGAAGATAAAAGGTAAGGGAAAAGTCCCGGATAAAGTTTCGGGACTTTTTTATATTTTACAGTCCGAATAGCGATTATTCCGTTTGCTCTGTTTAATTTTGCCAAATCCAAACAAAAAAACATAATGTATCATGAAAACGAATCAACGATTTCTTTTGATGAGTTGGGCAGTCGTTGCACTTCCTGCCTGTGTCCAGAAAGACAAAAAAGAGGTTCCGGAGAAACCTATGAATATTCTCTACATCATGTGTGATGATCATTCTTATCAGACAATCAGTGCCTATGATCATCGTTTTATCGAAACTCCGAATATCGACCGGATTGCCAATGAAGGCGTACGGTTTACGAACAGTTTCGTCGCCAATTCTTTGAGTGGTCCCAGCCGTGCTTGTTTGCTGACGGGCAAGCACAGTCATAAGAATGGTTTTACCGACAATACGAACAGTTTTGATGGAAACCAGCAGACATTTCCGAAGTTATTGCAGCAGGCCGGTTACCAGACTGCTATTGTAGGAAAGTGGCATCTGACTTCCGATCCGACCGGTTTCGATTATTGGAATATCCTGATCGGGCAGGGGAATTATTATAATCCGTACTTTATTGATAATGGAGAGAAAAAACAGATAGAGGGCTATGCCACGAATATCACGACAGACCTGGCTTTAGATTGGTTGGACAACAAGCGGGATAAAGACAAACCTTTCTGTCTTTTGTTCCATCACAAAGCACCTCATCGTACCTGGATGCCGGATACCTGCGATCTGGATTTGTATGAAGATGTTGTTTATCCGATTCCCGAAACGTTCTATGACAAATATGAAGGACGTATTGCCGCATCCGAACAGGAGATGAGTATCATCAAGGACATGGATCTCGTCTATGACTTGAAGATGGCGGATAAGGAAAATGAAATTCATACGACGACAGGCCTTGAGGAAATCGGCCGTGGTTTGTATAACCGGATGACACCGGAGCAGAAGGCGGCGTGGGACAGACATTATGATCCGATCATCAAGAAATTTAAGGAACAGAAGTTGACAGGAAAGGCTTTGGCCGAATGGAAATACCAGCAATACATGCACGATTATCTGCGTGTGATCCATTCCGTAGACCGCAATGTGGGGCGTGTATTGGATTATATGAAGGAAAGCGGTTTATTGGAGAATACCATTATCGTCTATACTTCCGACCAGGGTTTCTATATGGGCGAACATGGCTGGTTCGACAAACGTTTCATGTATGAAGAATCTTTCCGTACGCCGATGTTGGTCCGTTTCCCCGGTGGTGTTAAAGGCGATATCCCTGAAATGGTCCAGAATATCGACCATGCTGCTACCTTCCTCGAATTGGCCGGTGCTCCTATACCCGAAGATATCCAAGGTGACTCTTATTTGCCATTGCTGAAAGGCGAGCATCCGAAAGACTGGCGTACTTCTTTGTATTATCATTTCTACGAATATCCGGCAGAACACGCGGTGAAACGTCATTATGGCGTTCGTACCGACCGCTATAAATTAATCCATTTCTATAATGACATCGATGTGTGGGAACTTTATGATCTGCAGAACGATCCGATGGAAATGCACAACATATATAACGAACCGGGCAACGAAGCCTTGATCGACAGTCTGAAAGCCGAACTGCATAAATTGCAGGAACAATATGACGATCCGATCGAAACGGAGTTGGCAAATGCGAAGAAATAAGAAGGATAGAACAAAAAAGGCATTCAATGATGAATGCCTTTTTTTGTTGCTTGCCGTAAGATTGTGGAGCATATCGGACTCGAACCGATCACCTTCAGACTGCCAGTCTGACGCTCTAGCCAGATGAGCTAATGCCCCGTGCGACTTATTTTCAAGTGCAAATATAGGACTTTTCTTGATATAACCACTATCTTTGTCATAGAAATTTATTCAAAAAAGAAGATGATTGTCTATAATACAACGTTCCATGTCGAAAATGATATTCAGGATGAAGGCTTGGATTATCTGAAAAAACAATATATCCCGAAAGCTATGGAGAGTGGTTTTCTGCAACGACCATGTCTGCGACGCGTGATGCAGGCCGAGACGGAAGAGGGGGTTAGTTTCTCTGTCCAGTTTCATGTGAAGAATGTCGATACGCTGAATTTCTGGTTACAGAACGAAGGTAATAACCTCCACCGGGCACTGGTCGCCCGTTTTGGACATAAAATTGCCGGCTTTAGTACTTTGCTGGAAGAGATAGACTGGGAGAAATGACGAAGGAACGTGTCATATTGGGTATTGACCCGGGGACAATCGTGATGGGTTACGGAGTCCTGAAGATCGAAGGAAACAAACCCAAACTGGAAGCGATGGGCATACTCCAACTGAATAAATACGAGGATCATTATTTGCGGCTCCGTAAAATTTTTGAACGGGTCTTGGGGCTTATCGACCAATATCATCCGGACGAACTGGCCATTGAAGCTCCGTTTTTCGGGAAGAACGTGCAGAGTATGTTGAAACTGGGGCGTGCACAAGGAGTCGCTATGGCTGCCGCGCTCGAACGGGATATCCCGATATTTGAATATGCCCCGCTAAAAATCAAGATGTCCATTACCGGGAACGGGAATGCGTCTAAAGAACAAGTGGCCGGGATGCTACAGCGCTACCTGCATATTCCGGAAGCATCCATGTTGCCCCAATTGGATGCGACAGACGGACTGGCTGCTGCCGTTTGCCACTATTTCCAAACGAATAACCCGATACAGGAAAAGAAATATACCGGCTGGAAGGACTTTATTGCGAAGAATCCGGGCAAAGTCCGCTGAAACAAGAAAGGATGCCTGTAATCACAGACATCCCCCCTTCTTATAGACACATTCTCGATGTGTGTTGAAATACACATCGATCTATACGATTCCTTGTGCCATCATCGCTTTGGCTACTTTCATGAAGCCCGCAATGTTTGCTCCTTTCACATAGTTGATATATTGGCCTTCTTTTCCGTGTTCGACACATTGCTGATGGATCGCGCTCATGATCTGGTGCAGCCTGCTATCGACTTCGGCTGCAGTCCAGGAAATATGCATGGCGTTCTGAGTCATTTCCAGCCCCGAAGTGGCGACACCGCCGGCATTGACGGCCTTACCCGGAGCAAAGAGTTGTTTGTGTTCGATGAACAAATCGACAGCTTCGGCCGTACATCCCATGTTGGACACTTCGGCTACGCATAATGTCTTGTTCTCGATCAGCTTGCGTGCATCGTCTACGTCCAGCTCGTTCTGAGTGGCGCAAGGCAATGCGATGTCGACTTTCTGTTCCCAAGGTTTCTTGCCGGGATAGAAAGTAGCACCGGGGAATTCTTCGGCGTAAGGTGCTACGATGTCATTACCTGAATTACGCAGTTCCAGCATATAATCGATCTTTTCGCCGGAAATGCCGTCCGGATCATAGATGTAACCGTCCGGTCCGGAGATCGTAACGACCTTGGCACCCAGTTCGGTTGCTTTAGTGGCTGCTCCCCAGGCAACGTTTCCGAAACCGGAGATGGCGACAGTCTTGCCTTTGATATCTATGCCGTGAGTTTCCAACATCTGGTGAACGAAGTAAAGAGCACCGAAACCTGTAGCTTCGGGGCGGAGGATAGAACCGCCGAATTCCATGCCTTTACCGGTGAACGTACCGGTGTTTTCACGAGCCAGCTTCTTGTACATGCCGTACATATAACCGACTTCGCGTCCGCCTACGCCGATATCGCCTGCCGGAACATCACGGTCCGGTCCGAGGTTACGCCATAATTCGAGGATGAAAGCCTGGCAGAAACGCATGATTTCTGCATCACTCTTACCCCGTGGAGCAAAGTCGGAACCCCCTTTTCCACCACCCATCGGCAGTGTTGTCAACGCATTTTTAAAGGTCTGTTCGAATCCCAAGAATTTGAGGATGGACAGGTTTACGGACGGATGGAAGCGAATACCGCCCTTGTACGGGCCGATCGCATTATTGAATTGTACACGATATCCCAAGTTTACCTGTATTTCTCCCTTGTCGTCTACCCAAGGCACACGGAAAGTGAAAATACGTTCCGGTTCAACCAACCGTTCGATGATTTTAGCTTTCTCGAATTCGGGATGCTGGTTGTACACTTCTTCAATTGAAAGAAGAACTTCTTTTACTGCTTGCAGATACTCCTTTTCGCCCGGATGTTTTGCTTCCAGTGCTGATAAGATTACTTCTGTCTTCATAGTATATAATTTCTTTTTAAGATAACATTCTGCTTGCAAATATAGGTAATAACCTGGGTTTGCAAAATGTTTTGCTTACTTTTTGACAGTTCTTTTTATGTTTTTGAACAATGTTCTTTAAGTGAAAATCCGGCTTTATCCTGAAGGCTATGCCGTAGTTTCTTTCGGTTGATTGTTTTTTTCCTTACATTTGGGGCTGTTAATTCTATCAAATCATTATGAGCGGAATACCGGATTTTAAGAATCTTGTGTTTAAAGACACATCATTTGCCAATCTAATGAATAAGCGTATATATAATGTATTGCTTATTGCTACAAAATACGATGCCTTCATGTTGGAAGACGACGGGCGGGTGGACGAACAGATATTCAACGAATATACTTCACTCAGCCTTCGTTATCCGCCTCGTTTCACACAGGTGACGACAGAAGCGGAGGCGCTTGCCGAGTTGAAAGACCGCAACTTCGAGTTGATCATCTGCATGCCGAATATGGATAACCGTGATATTTTCGCGGCGGCTACGGAGATCAAGGTCCATTATCCCAATATACCGATCGTTGTCCTCACCCCGTTCTCGAAAGAGGTATCCAAGCGGATCGCCAATGAAGATTTGAGCGCGATCGACTATGTGTTCAGTTGGTTGGGAAATGCGGAGCTGCTGCTTGCCATCATCAAGCTGATCGAGGACAAGATGAATGCGCCTGATGATACGGCCAGTGTCGGTGTCCAGATAATCCTGTTGGTGGAAGATTCCATTCGTTTTTACTCTTCGGCCTTGCCACACTTGTATAAGTTCGTGCTGGAACAGAGCCAGATGTTTGCGAAGGAAGCCTTGAACGACCATCAGCGAACGTTGCGTATGCGCGGACGTCCCAAGATCAAACTGGCGCGTACCTATGAAGAGGCAGTCCGCATCTTTAACCAGTATCGCGATAATATGTTAGGGATTATTTCGGACATGAGCTTCATGCACGACGGTGTGAAAGATCCCTATGCCGGGTATAAGTTCGGGCAGTATGTGCGGAAGACCGGCCTGATCATTCCTTTCGTGCTGGAATCGTCGGAGGCGAGCAACAAGGTGTACGCAAAAGAGTTGGGAGCTTCTTTTATCGACAAGAATTCCAAGAGTTACCCACAGGATCTGCGGAAGAAGATCATGCAGCGTTTCGGTTTCGGCGACTTCGTCATCTTGAATCCCCAGACGAAGGAAGAGATCATGCGCATCAAGGATTTGAAGGATTTGCAAAAGAAAGTCTTTCAGATACCCGATGATTCTCTGGTTTACCATCTGAGCCGTAACCATTTCTCCCGCTTTTTCTATTCCCGTGCCATGTTCCCGCCGGCAGAGGTGTTGAAGCGTGTGGACGTGAGCGACTACAAGGATATGGATGAGGCGCGGAAGCTGATTTTCGACCTGATCGTACAGTACCGGCGGATGAAGAATTCCGGTGTCGTTGCGGTCTACCAGAAGGAACGCTTCGACGAGTACAGCAACTTCGCCCGTATCGGAGACGGTTCGTTGGGAGGAAAAGGAAGAGGCCTTGCGTTTATCGGAGCGATGGTGAAGCGTTATCCTAAGTTGGAACACGAACATTTTGCAGTGACCATTCCGAAGACGGTCGTGATCTGTACGGATATCTTCGATGAGTTTATGGAGACAAACGAACTGTATCCGGTCGCTTTGAGTGATGTGGATGATGAGACGATCTTGAAATATTTCCTGCGTGCCAGCCTTCCCGCCCGTCTGATTGAAGACCTGATGGCGTTTTTCGATGTTGTCAAAAGCCCGATTGCCGTCCGGTCGTCCAGCCTTTTGGAAGATTCCCATTATCAACCGTTTGCCGGGATTTATTCTACTTATATGGTACCTAAGCTGGAGGATAAATACGACATGCTCCGTACATTAAGTGATGCGATCAAAGCGGTCTATGCTTCTGTGTTTTATCGTGACAGTAAGGCCTATATGACAGCAACATCGAATCTTATCGATCAAGAAAAGATGGCGATCGTTTTACAGGAGGTGGTAGGAAACCGGTACAATGATCATTTCTATCCTACTATTTCCGGTGTCGCGCGTTCGTTGAATTTCTACCCGATTGGAAATGAAAAGGCGGAAGACGGCATTGCCAATATCGCCCTGGGGCTTGGCAAGTATATCGTAGACGGCGGGCAGACACTGCGCTTTTCTCCCCGCCATCCGCATAATATTCTGCAGATGAGTACGATGGACTTTGCTTTGCGTGAAACGCAGACCCGTTATTATGCACTCGACCTGAAGAACCTGGCGGAACAATTCTCGGTAGACGATTCGTTTAACCTGCTTCGTCTGAACCTGAAAGATGCCGATGCAGACGGTTCGTTGAAGTTCATTGTCTCGACCTACGATCCTTATGACCAGATCATTCGTGACGGCTACTATCCCGGCGGACGCAAGATTTTATCTTTCGTCAACGTCCTTCAGCATGACGTGTTCCCGCTTGCCGATACGCTCGACCAGATTCTGCATGTCGGGCAGGAAGAGATGGGGCGTCCCATAGAAATTGAATTTGCGGTAAATATCGACCCCATGAAGACAGAGCAGAGCAGGGGAGGCAGTCCTACGGCTACATTCTATCTCTTGCAGATTCGCCCGATCGTGGACAACAAAGAGGTGATGGAAGAAGATTTGACACTCGTCGAACAAAAGGATACGATACTCTCATCGACAAGCGTCTTAGGACATGGCATCGTGACGGATGTGCAAGATATCATATATGTGAAGACCGGTGCTTTCAACTCTGCCAACAACCAACTGATAGCTTACGACATCGAGAAGATGAACCGCGGGTTCACCGCAGAGGAAAAGAACTATGTCCTGGTCGGTCCCGGCCGTTGGGGCAGCAGCGATTCCTGGTTGGGCATTCCGGTGAAATGGCCGCATATCAGCAATGCCCGCGTCATTGTGGAATGCGGGCTGGAGAACTATCGTGTCGATCCGAGCCAGGGAACGCATTTCTTCCAGAATCTGACGTCGTTCGGGGTTGGCTATTTCACGATCAATCCGTTTAAGGGAGATGGCTGGTTCGATGAAGAATATCTGAACTCCTTGCCTGCGGTGGAAGAAACCGAATATCTCCGCCATGTCCATTTCGATAAACCGATCGTGATCAAGATGGACGGAAAGAAGAGTCTGGGCGTGGTGCTGAAACCTGAAAAATATGAATAGCTTTTGATAAAGCTATTCATATTTTTCTTTGCCTTGTGCATATTCTTTTTTCTTCTTTGCGATATCCATGGATTGGTGAGTGGCACTGAAACGTGCATGTTGTACGATGATATCCTGGATGGCCGGATTCTCTCCGAGTCCCTTCATGAGTACATCTACGTGATATCCCTGCTTTTCCAGCTCTTCTTTCCAGTCGCCGGCAATGTCGTTTTTAACGTGTTCGCCGGCAACAAACAAGAACGGCATCAGCAGGATCGTTTTACAGTCTTTTTTCCGGATCTGCGACAATGCATCGTCAAAAGACGGATACCCTTCTATGGTCCCGACGAACCACTGGTCGAATCCTTTTGCCTTCAGCATATAATCCAGCATGGCGTATTGTGCCGTATTGGGTGTATAAGTGCCATGTCCGACCAGCAGAACAGCATCTTCCTTGCCTCGCTGAGTGGTAATGGCTTTTATCACCGCTTCATAGTCGTCCGGGCTGTACAACAAAGGAATGCTCAAGCGTACTTCTTTGAAATCTTGTTGCTGTGCTGCAATATCTTTACGCAACGATTCCGTCTCGATCCCGTCTATGATACTGCTGGGTTGGACCAGGATATGGGTATAACCGTCTGCTTTCAACTGCTTGAGCGCTTCTTCCGGATTCATCTTCTGTATGCCTTGCGCTTTCAAACGACGCATGACGATACGAGATGTCCAAGCCTCGCAGACCTCAATCCCCGGAAAAGCTTCAGCTATCTTCTTGTTGACGGCATCTATGGTCTTGGCACGCGTATCTTCGTGGGTTGTCCCGAAATGTACGACAAGCACGGCACCTTTCTCACCGTCTTTCAAGGAACCGAACAGATCGGATTCCATAAAATTACCCTCTGCCCGCACGGATTGTGACAAGATGCAGAATAAACAAAACACCCTTAAAACAGAATTGAAGGCATTCTTCAAAAAACTGAAACGATTTAAAATAGACATATGGCAAAAACATTTTAATTAATTACGACTCACATAGCGAATTGAGAGGATCACTCCGGTCACCGACAAGACGCATCCACCCAATAGCAAGATCCACATCAAAACATCCCTTAGCGTGTGGTGCCGGGCAAAAAGAACTGTGCTGAAACAGTGCAATCCTTTGTACATCCAGACACGATATCGGGTATTCTCGTTGAAATACCGGCAACTGCCGTCTACCGGATCCAGGTAGTAACAACTCTTATCGGCATCCCGGACTTTTATTTTATAGACCGGCAACGGCAATGCGTTTTTCAGGCTGATATAATAATTGTCATATTCTGTCAGCAAAGAGACTTCGACAGGAACCTCTTTTCCCCGAATGTGTTGCATCATTTCCCGGCAGAAGGTTTCGTCCACTTCCAACCGGCGGACTTCTGACGGTATGGTTGCATCAACAAGATAAGTCTCTTTTTCCGTTTCTACCTTGTAGCAAGGGTATCCTCCTAAACTCGTCCAAGTCAGATTCTTGATCCCCTCCTGTTCCAATATGCGTTGGCAATCCAGCCTGTACGCATCCAATGCCAACGACGAACCGTTTATTTCATCCCGGACATTGCGTGGCTCGTGGACTTTCGATATCCATTGCGGCACTTGAGCCAACGACATAAACCCGCTGAATATCCACGTCAAGGTGAACAATCCGAAACAAAGGCCGGCCAGATGATGCCACCGGAACAGCCTTTTCCGGTATGGAGTTCCTGTGTGATGCTTTTTCCGGGCTATCCGAAAAGAACGGATACCGACATAAATTCCGGAAAGCGTCATCAAAATACCGATTCCTGAAACCCATAGCACAATGTCTTTCCATGGTTGACGCCCGTGTGCCCGGAACTGCTTGACATAAATCCAGTGGGGGATAGCCCCGACCCAAGCCCAGAAACGTGACTTCCATGTCGTAAACTGCAAAGCGTCTCCTGTCCTGGACGACAAATAGAGTTCTCTCTTTTCTTCATCCGGGAAACAATAATGGTAAACCGGGAAATCTTTGAACGGATATGCACCGATCAGCCAAACGTCGATCTCGTTGAGTGTATCTTTCAGCATCGCATCCCCGGAAGACCATCGATTCGCAATTTGCTGCAATTGCCCGGAGGAAAACTTGCCTATGGGAAGCCCTGTCCGGGCATTCAAAAGGAATTCTTCTTCCTCTGTCGAAATGCGAATGACGTTTTCTCCGGCACGTTTGTTGAGGCTGATGCTTTTCACCGGGTCTCGTAGCGGCAACTCTTCCACCAGATTTTGTATCGGCAACAGGACCGTGTCGATGTCTTCGGCAAACGCTAAGGCTTGTTCCTTTTCGACACGGGGGTATGTATGATACATCATCACAATGCCGCTGACAAACCACATAAGGAACAGGATACTGAGGCAAATCCCCAGTATCCTGTGCGTTTTTATGAATAAACGATGGATTTTCATTCTACATGTCAAATGAAACTGTAAACTTCACATTGCGTCCTTCTTCCGGAATGAAGCCGATCGTGTTGACGGAAGTCATATAATAATTCTTGTCGAAGATATTGTTGATATTCATTTGCAACTTCCAGTTTTTAAATGAATATCCCGCCATTGCGTTGGCGATGGCATAAGGCTCGAATTCCAATGTATTGGCAGTGTTGACATATGCTTTGCTCGAATAATTGAAACCTACTCCTAACTTTAACCCTTTCAACGAACGGTCAAAGTCGTAAAAAGCCCATCCGTAAGCCATGTGCTTCGGGACAAGATTCAAGTAATTGCCGGCCTGTGTGTTCTCGGCATAGTCATTCTTCGCGTATTCTTTCAGTTTGGCAACTGTGAATGTATATCCGGCATTAATGTTAAACTGCTGCCACGGGCGAGTGTTGATATCCACTTCAAGTCCTTTGGAATCGGCTTTTCCTACCTGTCCCGAAATCGTTTGCCCGTCTTTTGTCCCTAAGCTTTGAACCATGTTCTTCCGCAGGATGTAGAACCCGGAGATGTTGGCATTGAACTTGTCTGAAAATGCGATGTGCGATCCGGCCTCATACTGGTATCCCTTTTCCGGACTGAACACGTTCTTGCCGCTGGGCTCGATCACCTTGCCGTCATTGCCGATATAGACATATCCCGGCGAAGCTACCGTACGTGTCGGCTTGAAGTAATTGCTGGTCGAAGCATAAACGTTGAACGCATCCGTGAACTGGTAAAGCAGGCTGAAACGATAGGTCAACGCATTGTCATGGATATGCGCCTTTTCGTCTTTGGAGGTTACGACTTTGTCTTTCGTATAAGCCTGTTGGTAAGTCCGGTCGTAACGGTCATAACGCAGACTTAGCAATGCCGATAACCGGTCTGTCAGATTCAAATAGTCTTGCACGTAAATGCCATGCATATATTCCCAAGCCAAGTTTCTTTTTTGGTAAGGCAGATTCAAGTCGCCTTGGTTCAAGACAGGATCGACGACGGAGAGATGTGCGTTTTTCCCGGGACCGGTTGCATCGGCAGCATAATTGGCCGTATAGCGAGGGGTGTACAGGGATGAGAAAGAATAGCCACCCAAGAAGTTATGCTTGACCTCTCCGGTCATGAATTTTCCTTTCAACTCCAATTGATTTTGTAAAAGGCTGACCTTGTATGCGAACTGGTAACCGACACGCTGTATGGAATCTAAGCTTATGTATGTCTTGGTGTTTCCATTCATATAATAATGGTTGTATATGGGATCGGAAGATGTCAGATACGTCAACTTCTCGGAAGCATAATAATCCAGATCGTCATAGTAGTAGGAGAGATAGTCCGACAAGCTCCAGTCCGGGTTGGTGAACTGGTGCGTCCATTTGGCAGACACAGTCAGGTCCTTGTCTGCAAGATGGTCCAAGGGGTCATTGTAGCGTGTACGGCGGTCGAAACCTTCCGGCAGGTCGCCCGGCCGGTAGATCACCGATCCATCTGCATCATAAATATCCTTGTCGACATGAGGTTGTCCGGTATCCGTCCCGTAACGGTCGTTTTTCGCACTGACGGAAAAGTTCAGTTTGTCATAATCGCTAAGGCGGAAGTTCAAGGCGAAATAGGCATTGTAGGCCCGATCGTTCGTGTGTCTCCATCCTTCACCTCCGCTCATGGAGAAGTCTGTCCTGAAATCGACGCCCCGGGCAATGTTGCCGCCGGCACCTCCCTGGATCGAATAGCGTCCCCAGCTGCCTATACTCATTTGCGCATTTACTCGCGGAACAGATGTCGGTTGCTTGTGTACGAGGCTGATGACCCCGCCGAGTGCCGAATGCCCGTACATGACGGATGCCGCTCCTTTCAGTATCTCGATGCTTTCGATCGAAGCTAAGGTTGTATTGGGGGCTGAAGCATATAAGTTATGACGTTCGTCGCGGATTCCGTCTGTCACTACCACAAACGTGTTGAAACCACGAATGTAGAACGACTGGAAGCCGCCATACGAATTGTTCGGGCGGACTCCCGTGACGTTACGGGCAACATCGATCAATGAATTCAAAGAAAGGTCGGAAATCATCGGGGCTGACATCCGGGACACGGAAAGTGGAGCCTGCGACAAAGGTACCGGTAACCTGCCGACTTCGGTCGGTTTGACATACTGGCTAGTGATGACAACCTCATCCAATCTCAACGTGTCTTTGGACAAATCTTGCGCAAAGGCACTACTTACTCCCAGGCATAACATGCCCACAGTAAAAAATTTCGATTTCATATAGCTATAAATAAAAATAAATAAAGATGCCTCTTACCCCGGAAGCAAAAGTTATCTATGTGCATTTGGCAGGTTTCCTGGCTCGATCCTATCAGACGCCTTCCCATTCCCGGTATGATATTGAGGAACAGTGGCATGCAGGTCTTTTTGATTTCTTGCGAAACGGACCATACAGTAGCGGGGAACTGCTCCGGCTTTCCACCGGATTCCCTTTTAAACACCGGCAGGAAGCCGGCGTTTCACCAAAAACGGTGCAAAATTATAAAATTTATAGATTGGATGTTCTCTGTAGTAGTAAAATACCTACTTATAGGTATTTTTCCATAATACAAGCCTTAACCCCTTGTCAAATCAAGCGGGGAACGTAATTTTGCACAAGTTTTTGGTTCCACGATACCCGTTCGTTACGGGAGGTGTTAAAAAGGGAACCGGGTGCAAATCCCGGACAGACCCGCTGCTGTAAGTTCCACTCTAAACTCTTTGAATATGCTACAAGCCACTGTCCGCAAGCCGGATGGGAAGGCATTCAAAGACGGAACAAGTCAGAAGACCTGCCAAAAATAACATCGTTTTAATGCTTTCGGGGAATAGAGCAACAAAACATCGAGCCATGCCATTCTTTATCCTTGTATAAAGACATCATTTCTCCATGTGTACATTCTCTGTAAGCGATTCGATGCCGGATAATATGTAATTATTAATATTTGAATAACTAAAAACAAAGAGAAATGAAAAAAATCAAATTTGCATTGTTTGCGTTCATGGTAGCCCTGACTTCCTTTGCGTTCACGGCTTGCGATGACGACGACAAAGTGGAAGTAGTCCCGGTGACCGGTGTCTCGGTCGGTCCGGAGACATTGGAATTGAAAGAAGGAACGACTGGCACGTTGACGGCTGCCGTAGTCCCGTCTAACGCCACAGTCGCTACGGTGACATGGAGCAGCTCGGATGAAAGCGTAGCCACCGTAGATAAAGGTGTCGTTACGGCGGTTGCCGAAGGAACGGCGACAATCACCGCTAAGACGGACGATGGCGGTTTCACAGCCACTTGCAACGTCACGGTGACAAAAGAAACACCTGCGTTTGACGAAAGCAAATACCACTTCGACCTCTTCCTGACCGTAGGCAAACACGGCGGCATGAGTTCCAAGAATACGACCGTGGTCAACAGTATCAGCAAGCTGACTGCCGATATGGGGGTAATCACCATTACGGGCGAAGGTACAGAGCTGAACGATTATGCGATGGAATGTATCTCAAAAGGCAAGTACTATTACCAGATTCCGTCGGACGAGAACCGCTTTGTGAAGTATCAAATCAAGGATAACAAAGTTGTCGTGATCAAAGATTGTCCGTTCAAGGGAAATGTTTATAAAGTACGTTCTTATACCCATGCCTGGTTGGACGACAACACCCTGCTGATTATGTCAGCCAACGGTAAAAAGACGGGTGTGATTTGGACAAAACTGAACACGGCCGACATGTCTATTATCGATGAAGGCGAGTTGAACATCTCTGTTCCGGAAGGTTATAGCAAACTGACATCATCCGGTATCCTGACTTACCGTCAGGCTGACAACAAACTGTTCTATTTCTATTACGGAAAAACGCAAGGGACAAACTCGATGGATAGTAAAAACGAACCGAACTTCCGTACTGCCGTGATCGCTCCGGAAACAATGGAAGTGGAACAAAACCTTGTTTCCCCTGTCCCCAGCGAAATGGCCGGTAGTGCTTACGGCGAGTTGATGCAAAACTGCGTGATGTATGACGAAGCCGGTAACCTCTACCTCGCCGCTTTTGCCGATGAAGATATCGAACGCGGGCTTCTGCTTCGTATCAATGCCGGTGAATATGAGTTTGACGCCTCTTACAATGGTTACCCGGATGCCGATGGCAAACTGATGACCGCTCAATACCTCGGAAACGGCAAGGCTCTTGTTTACGGACGTAACGATGCTTCAGGCACGAAGATCGACAGCTACAGCCACTACTACTCTATCGTCGACCTCGCCACCGGCCAGCGCACACGCCTCGCCTACAACGGTAAGGAGATTGCCTATAGCGGAGGACGATTCTCACAACGCAGCGTCATCTTCAACGGTAAGGCTTACATCGGCGTGAACACTGAAGCTGATGCAAACGCTGTCATCTACATCTACGACATCGCCACCGGCACGGTCGAAAAGGGTGCCGAAGTCGCAGGCGGTTTCTACTTCGACATGATCCGCGTCATGGAGAACGATTAAACCCAAAGTATCTCCTTTTCAAAACATATATGATTCGTTTTCAAAACACCTATGATTTGATTTCAAAACATAGGTGTTTTGGAAACGAATTAATTATATCATGATTTAGTCTTTCTTTTTGATGAAATCCGAAGGGTAGTTGACCGTGTTGATGATCTCTCCGCCTTTCAGGCGAATCCAGGTTTTGAAGTTGGTTGAACCTTCGGTCATTTCGATTACGCGGGCTCCGTTAGACAGATTGTTATATACTGTGTTCCCTCCTGAATAACGGCCATAGGCCAGCAGGATGCCTTTCCAGAAAACAGCATAGTCGTCGTCATGATCATGCCCGACAAACACACCTAAAATATCCCCCATCTCTTTCATCGAGGCGAACATGCCGGAGTTAAGTTGCGGAGCGCAGGCTTTTTCCTTTCGTGTCCCTACCAAGATGGCTGTTTCGTCTGATGCAGCCTGGTTATATTCAGGCAAGGCAATGTGGAAGAATGCCAGCGAGGGCAGGGGAGTGCCTCCGTTTTGTTGCGTGTATTTCGCACTGTTTTCACGATACCATTGTATTTGGTCGAACTTGATGTAATCGTAGCCGCCTATCCCCTTGATCTGTGAATATGAATGTGAGTCCAGGCAATACAGGACAGCTGCATCTTTCTTTCCATCGGACGATTTCAGAGGAAGGATAAAATTGGTCGCTCCTGCGACTCCGGGTACGGAATCGGTCAGGTTATACGGGATCGTCCGTATGATATCGAACAGCTGGGTACGGGTAAGTCCCTGTTCGTTGTCGTGGTTGCCGAATGTCACCCCGAACGGTATCTGGCGGTTGGCAGCTAAGTTCAGGATTGTGCGCATCCCTTCCTCCGCCGGCTGGCCGTAGATGACATCGCCAGTGAACAGCACCAAGTCCGGCTTTTCTGCATCCAGCACTTCGTTGATACGTTCGAGCGAAATGGCAGACTTGGGATTCCCGTGAATGTAGTGGACATCCGTGATCTGTACGATTTTGAACTTGCCGTCTTTGTTGAACTTCAAGTTCGGTTTCTGTGCATGGCCCTGTTGCAGGCCTCCGAGCACAAGCGAAAGAATGATAAGAAGTTGTTTCATCTTCAGGTTGTTTTTTGTTTATGAATAGTGTTACTCTATTGTGATGTCGAACTGATCGTATGAATCAGTTCTCCACGCCTTTTCGGATGTCAGGGGAGAAAGAGCGAACAAAGGAGAGAATGTCTTGATCTTGATCGTCTTCCCGTCCGGCATGAATTCCATGATGCGGAGCCAACAGTCGCCTCCGTTGCCATGCCATTGTCCGTCGGCAGTCTGGGCATTGAACATCATTTGGGCTACATTCTTGCCTGTGCTGTTTTTATCCGTCCGGAAACTGACATTACCCTTGTAGTCCGCAATTTCGCATTCATGCCCGCATATCACCATACAGATGTTGGAGGAAGGATAGACCAGCTTCTGCCAGATCGCTTCTCCATAATTGGCAGGCGATATTTTGTAGCCTTCCTTGATATGGCGCTTGGCTTCCGGCGACATGTAGGAGTGTGTCAGCAGAATCACCTTATGATTTTTGTATTTCTCTTTACCGGCAACTTTAGCCGCCCATTCGATTGCCTCGTCACGCGGAGCAAATTCGAGCGAGATGACCAATAGTTTCCCCCAAGTATCTGTCTCAAACTCATAAGCCGCATTTTCAAGAGTCGGAATACCCTGATAGTTCAGGCCGGTCTCGACCAAAGATTTTTTCCAGCAACTGTTTCGTTCGGAAGGAAAATAATCGGGAAAGTGGCAGAGTCGGTTTTCTGCTTTCTCATATCCGTAATCATGATTTCCTGTACAAATGACATAAGATATCTTGTTGTCGAGCCGTTCGAAAGCCCTGGACGCAGCCTGCCATTGCTCTTCGCTTGTCTGATTCCCGTTTACACCGTCCGGAATCCGTATCTCATTCTGCTCAACCAAATCTCCGGTACATAAAACCCCTTTGACATTCAGCGATTCGATACTGTTGGCAACCCAAGCCGTCTGTAGCTCGAACAACGGCTGGTTAGCATCAAACTTGTTATAACTCTGCGGATCAGGCAACAGAATCAAAGAAAAAGAATTCTTGTCAGAAAGTTGAGGCCGGACAGGGTAGACTTGGGCTGTTATAGAAACAATACTTAGTAGTGCAGCTACAACGATTGAAAGAATTTTAGATTTTGTCATAGGAAGAATAGTTTATCATTTGGACAAAGATACTATTAATAGTCTTTTCATGAAAGATCGAATCTATAAAATTAGCTATATACTGCTTATTGTAAGAGAGGTTACCTGTTTTTTATCTATTTGGGATGAATAATTTTCGATTTATAGAGGTTTTGGTTTGTTTAGGAGGCTGCCTATAATATGTCAAGGGAGACAGCCTCCATTGAACCTATTTAAAAGCTGAAGTCATAGGTCTTCCAATCCAAACTTGGGGTGATTTTAGACCAAAAATGTAACCTATAGTTGGAGCAATGTCAAACTGCATCATGCTTTCTGGCATTTCAAAGTTTGATTTAATATTGGGGCCACTAATAATGAAAGGTGTTTCCATCTCTTCCATTGTTCGTCCACCATGATTGTTCTTAATGCCTCCATGATCGGCTGTGACAATTATGATGGTTTCGTCCCATATACCAGCCTCTTTGATTGCTGCTATAATTTCTCCGATATAGCCATCGATTTCTTCCAATTTGGTGTAATAACCAGGAGTGTCGTGTCCTACTGCATGACCTGTATGGTCAAGGGCATCGTAAACGATGTTAAGAAACGTCGGTTTTCTTTCTTTGATATAATTGACGGCATAACGTACTGTTGCCGAACTATCTTTTTCGGCTTCGAAAACATGTTTGTCATAATTCAAAGATAGAGTATCGACTAGATACCTAATACCATTCCATTCACAAATGTTACCAATTTCAGCATCAGGAACGGCTTCTCGTAGCACAGAGAAAATGGTTGGGAATATTTTGTCTGTATTTGTAATACGAGAAGGTAAATCTGGAATTTGTGATCCCCATTCGCAGTATCCGTGTAGTTCCGGTCCGGCTCCCATGTACATGGATGCCCAATTGGGGGCACTAGAAGATGGTAATACAGAACGTTTTTTCAGATTATATGAGCCATTAGCCATGAGGCTTCGAATATTGGGAATATTGGCTTTGTTCATACTATAAGCCCCCCATGCATCAATACCGATTAGGATGACATGTTTAGCTTTCCATTCGGATGATTGTTTTTCCTGTTGTGTACATGAAATTAAACAGCAAAGCAATAAAATTGCTATTAAATACGTATTTTTCATAAACTTATCTTACTTTAAAATCCACATTAATTTATTATAATCATCTATCCCTTCGTATTGACGTTGCACTGCTTCTTCAACGTTTTCTTTGTTATAGTCATATTCCCAAGTCGAATACATCCAACGAACAGGAATCTTGTTTTTATCAGTATTTCGATTTGTATTCGGATTTATGGGAAGGACTGGGTATCCTGTACGACGATATTCGTAATAGGCATCCATCGGATATTGCATATAGTAGGCCAGATATTTTTGAACGATAATCTTTTTCAATTGACTTTCAAAATTTCCTTGAAGTTTAATACAATTATTTTGCAAGTATTGAGTAATGTATTCATCGGTGATTTGCCGTCCTGAATGATATTTCTCTTCATTTGGAGTGTTGTTTGCGATAAACTCCATCGCTGCCCGAATACCTTTGTTATAATAGTCGGAGGCGTTGCCTGTAATCCAGCCCCGTAAGACAGCTTCAGCCAAAATGAAACATTGCTCGGCATAACCGATTCTGACATAAGGTTCACCTGTGATCAGATCTGTATACCTGGCATTTAATGTACAGCAATTTCCGTCTGCAGATTGGGATTGCAGATCTGAAAAATCAGCAACAGGATTAAGTCCTACATAAGCATTTTTATCATTTGCTTTTAAACCGGATGCGATCAATGCTGCTGCCGGTTTGGCAAAATAGAATAAACGGTAGTCATCGTAGGCTTTTAGCGTGTCAACTACGACACTTGAGATCGTTGTGTACATATAATGCTTTGACACAATTTTGTTAAATGGATAAATCTGTCCAGCTTTATCTGAAAATTCCAGTTGGAAGTTATCATTATTGCTACTCATCAAGTTTCCGGATGCAACGATTTGGGCAAAGCGGTCTTTTATTCGTAATTCGGTATGATTCTCTTTCTTAGAAAGATAGAGTAACATTTTTAAGCGGAAAGCATCCACAACTTTTCTCCATTTGGAAACATCACCATTTAAGATTGGATCACCTTCAAAATCAGATGCTTTGTTGTATAGGGATGCAGCTTTTTCTAAGTCGTTAATTAGGTTTATCATGACACTTTCCTGTGTATCGTATTTAGGTCTAACTAATCCTTCTTCTCCTTTCAGTGCTTCAGAATAGGGTACATCACCTAACTGCATGGATATATAGAATATTTTGTAGCTTTTAATGAAAAGAGCCAAACCTTCATAAGCCGCTTTGTCTTTTTCATCTGCTAGTTCCACCATTTTTAAGGCATTGATTAAAGTTTTATAGCCTCCTACACTAGCACGTCCCAACAGATTGTAATTGTAGTCGTATAGAGATTCGAGCCAGATCATTTGTTTAGCAAGACAATTGTCTGAAATGAAACCAGAAGCAGTCCCTCCTGTTGCCGTTATATCGAGTAGCAAAGGGGTTGCCAACAATGAGGCTGTTACGGTTGTTGCAGAATTCGGATCTGTATTCAGATCATCGAAATTTCCAGTACAGGAGATACCAATTAAGGCTAATCCTGTGATTAGAATATGCGAAAGTGTTTTCATTTTATGATTTGATTAGAAGTTAATTTTAATATTACATCCAAGCATTCTTAATGACGGGGAATTGAGATTTTCTGTAGCTTTGTCAGGATCAGAAAATTTGAAATCTTTTGTCAACAGGAACAAATTATTTCCAACGAATGCAATAGAGGCTCTTTTCATGCCAATTTTGTTGCATATATTTTGGGGTATATTGTAATTGAGCGACAATTCTCTTAATTTGATAAACGTTTGTTTGAGAATGTGTTGATGTTTAGCATTCCAAACATTTCCAGCTCCATTGTAGAGTTTCATATAACCTTCATATGAAACAGCTTTATCATTTAGATCGAAAACACGTGTATCAGAAACGATATGTCCTTGTGAGTCATATTCTACACTACCTGAAACAACCTTTACACCTTCCCCGATGTAGCTTTTATTACCGTTTACAACTTCATCATAGCGCCAGAATGTGTCACTGTCGCGGTGTGCTCCTGTCATCCATAATGCTTGATCCATAACCGAATGGGCAACACCTCCTATGCGACCGTCCAATGTAAATGAAAGTGTGAAGTCTTTGTATCTTACGGTATTATTAAATCCAAAGATCCAGTCGGGATTTTCATATCCGGCTACACTTTGATACTTGCTTTGGATCGGGTAGCCATTATCGTGGATAATGTTTCCGTAAGGATCTCTTTCCCAATCATAATATCCAAGCCAATCCCAACGTTCACCAGGTTTTACCCAGTCTTTTTGAGTTGAATAGATAGGATCTATTTTTGAATAATAATAACGATCTAGTGACCAGTTGAATGTCGTGATCCAATCCCAATCTTTACTTTGGATGATATTGGCGGAAACAGTTACTTCTACTCCTTTCCGGACATGTTCTTCGTTTGTGTTGATTAATGTGTATTCGAAACCGCAAGCATCGCTGATTGCTGCTTTTTTAGTTAAGTTGTAATATAGTTTATTATAATAGGCAATATCTACTTGCAGACGATTTTTTAGAAAATGCATTCCTGTACCAATTTCGTAAGTACGAGTAGCACTAGGTTCGACCAAAGTGCTGCGCATTGTAGTGGGATAAGTAGCTCCGTTCATATTATCCCATAAATTAGTAGAGATGGAATAACTACGATCGGTTTCATAGACACCCAGATCAGATTTGGTTTGTGTCCATGATGCACGAATTTTCCAGAAATCAAACCATTGGGGCATATTGAATAACTCAGATATAACTAAGCTACCAGATATAGAGGGATAAAAATATGAACGGGTTTCTACTGGTAGAGTGGATGACCAGTCATTTCGGGCTGTTATGTCCAAAAATAGAGTGCTTTTCCAAGAACCAGATACTTTTCCATATAGGCTGTTAACTTGTTTTTTCTTAATTGTACTATATACCTTTGCTGGATCAACAGAGGCTTTCAATGAATAATATCCAGGTATTGTAATACCATTTGAAGTCTTTCCGTTTAAGACATCGTCTTGATAAAAATATAAGCTTGTACCGACAAAACCATCAATTGAAAAATCACCGAATTTTTTATCGGCAGAAATGATGATGTCATTATTGACACTATAACCACCTTTCCTTTGTTCTTCATAATATCCTTTTTTATTCCATCCTCCACATGCTCCTATAGAATTACGCCAGATTTCTCTTTCTGTATACACATCAACACCGGTACGTAAAGATGCTCTTAACCACGGTGCGAAGTCGTATTTTGCATTCATAAAGCCATTTACAACATCATAGTCACTAGAGTGGATGATTTCATTTGCAATGAAGTAGGGATTATCATACCAAACTTTGTTGGGCCAGTTCTGAACTTCATTTTTTTTTTGCCAATAATTTTTATAATCTCGAATATCTAAATCAGTTCCAGTCCAAACTAACATGCTATATATATATCCGCCTGTTCCATATCCAGTCCCTTCATTGTTAGGATAGAAGCGTTTGTTATAAGTTAATCCTCCTTCAAAAGTGAAATCTTTCCATTTCATATCTCCGGAAACAGTATAAGTTAATTTATTCAGTTTTGTATTGGGGTATTGTCCTTTATTATAAATGTGGGTGAGAGAGGTGCGAACACTTCCATATTTCCCTTTTTGAACAACACTGATGTTGTTATTGGTAACAATACTTTGTTCAAGGAAGTTTTTGAAATTATTTTTTCCCTTTGATATCAATGGCATATCTTTCCACTCCATTCCAATTGGATCCCATTGGGTAGCGGTTCGTCCGATATCCATTTTATCTCCCCAAACAAAGTCTTCAGAGTTATATTTACCATTCATACCCGTACTATAAGATGTTTGTACTTCAGGTAAACGGAGAAAACCAGCATCAAACATGGTATTACTGTTTATACTGACATTTAGCCCTTCTTCTTTTCCTCTTTTGGTTGTTACCATAATGGCTCCTGAACCTCCACGAGAACCGTAAAGGGCAGATGCTGTTGCTCCTTTTAGAACATCTATAGATTCAATGTCATCGGATGCAATATCTCGTAAAGTGATGTTTCCATAAGGAACACCGTCAACAACAAGAAGTGGTGTTTCTCCACGAAGTTGTATACTTGGTGCTTCATTGAATTCACTACTGTTCTGAACATTTAATCCTGCGATTTTACCAGTGATAGCTGTTCCGACATCTACTGATTTGACTATGGTTAGATTATCCCCTTTCACTTTTTGGACAGCATACCCAAGCGCTTTTTCTTCACGTTTGATACCTAATGCTGTTACAACCACTTCATTTAAATTTTGGGTGTCTTCTGTCAATTGTATGTTGAAGACTGTTTGGTTCCCTACGATAATAGCCTTGGATACGTATCCGATATATGAGATTATTAATGTCGATTTATCGGGAACGGATAAACTGAATTTACCGTTGATATCGGTTATGGTGCCATTTGTAGATCCTTTTTCTAATACATTTGCACCGATGATCGGTTCACCGTTACTATCGGTGATAGTTCCGGATATCGTTTTTATGGATTGTTGGGCAACGGCACTAATCAGCATCTCTTTGGGAGAAAGAATGATACTTTTGTCCAAAACCTTATAACTAATATCTGTTCCGTTGAATAATTGTTCAAGAATGTTGAATACATCCTTTTTTTTACTTTGAATGGAAACAACACGATTCGTGTTTACTTGTTTGTTGTTGTAGAAAAAACGAAATTCAGATTGTTTCTCGATTTCGTCCAAAACTTCTTGTACTGTTTTGTTGTTAACGTTCAGTGTTAACGTTGCAGATTGACTGTAACTGTCTGAAGCATAAGTCAGTCCGATGCATACAAATAACATTATTGCGATGAGTCTCATACATAATGGTATTTTTTTCAGGATAATAAACGATAGATTCGTCATCCTGAAATGTTGGATGCTAAAATAATTTGTCATAGATTTGTAAGTGATTTAGAGTTAAAAAAATTATTTGCTGTCAGCTTGTCGCCAAACAAGTTGGCAGAAGGTTTTCATACGGGAAAATACGCCAATATTTTTCCCGTATGTTTTTTAAGGAGGTTTGAATGTTTTCATTTTGTTGTTAGAATTTAGATTGTTCATATTTCAGTGATTTTAATATAGTTCAACAATTGTTTTTTCAGATATTTTATTCGACCTAGTTTCTGGATCAACAAACTTATATTGAATACCCGATGATAAGCGGAAATGTTCGAGTATGAGATGAAGATGTTGTCCATCGAAAGTTCCGGTAAACGAGTTTTCATACAGTAAGTCATTCTTTACAATGAATTCAGTATTAAATCGTTTATTTAATATATTCAATGCTTCATCAAAAGTCGTATTCCTGAAAATAACCAAACCGTCTTTCCAGGCTGTTAGCGTGGGAAGATAAGGTCTATTTTTGCTAATGCCTTTTGTCTTTGAATTATAGGATATTTCTTCATTAGGCTTCATAAGCAATGTCTCTTCCGTATTTTCCTTATTGGAGAATGAGAGTCTGACGGAACCGGAGACTAAAGTGGTGATCACTTTATTGCTTTCTCTGTAAGCTTCCATATTGAATTCAGTACCTAATACCTCGGCTTTCAAATCAAAAGGCGTGTTGACAATGAATCGCTTTGATTTATCTTTTTTTACGGAGAAATAAGCCTCACCCTCCAATTCTACGTCTCGTGTATCTCCGGTGAACTGTTTCGGATGCTTCAAATAAGAGTGGGAGTTAAGCCATACTTTGCTGCCATCTGGAAGGTCAACGGTTGCGACCATTCCTGGATTTGTCCTGATTTCGATGAATTCAACCGGATCTTTTTTCGTTGCAAGGTAGATTGTGCTGATCAATAAGGGAATGATGAGAATTGCAGCGATCCGTTGCAGTTGGAAAATGAACGAATGCTTATAATCTCTTTTTCTGTTAATCTTCTCCTTTACTTCTTTCAAAGCCGAAGTTGAATCTACAGATTTGATAATGTTTAGTGTGTCCGTGGCAAAATAAATATACTCGATATCCTGTGCCATCTTTTTATTTTCTTCGGATTCTTGTATCCAGGATTCGATGACTGTTTTTTGGTCAGGTGTGATTGCTCCGGAAAAGTAATTCCAAAGAAGTTGTTCATCTATTATATGTTTTTGTGCATTCATTTTGTCTCTTTTATAGTTAAGACTAACGAAACGGGAAATCTCCTAAACGAAAAATGAATTTTTTTGCATAGCTCTTTTTTGTGTTTTGTAATCCATGTTTTCAGGCGATTGCACCCATTCCCTCTGCCAGTTTTTCTTTGTTCTCGTCGGTCAGCGGAATCAGTTCGGACATATTTTGTTCGAGCCTCTTGTGCATTTCCACGAAACTAAATACGCAGAAGTTCACATATGGCGCAACAGTGTGAATTATCAGACGGTAATTTGGTCAACACTGTTGACCAAATTCAAAAAACGATAAAAAGCTCAATAAAACTAACAGGTACATACCCGTTTACGCTTTCTTGGTCTCACTATTTGGTGTTAATGCGTATCGAATCCGAAGCAGAATTGAGAGAGTGGATAGAAGAACAGGAGGAAAGTTGATTCTTAAAATGGAGGATTTGTTTTTTGTTCGATCTTAATGAAAAATTAATGGGATTGTAAATTGTTTTATAAATCAAAAAATTATATTTGTACAAATAAATCTAAGTCTTATAGGAATTAATTTGCCATATATATGCTTTCAATACTCACGGATAAAACGAGTGATGAGATTCTATTTCAAAGAATTCAAGTAAGTGAAGAAAAGGCTTTTGACTGCTTGTTTCTTCGTTATTATCCATCTTTGTGTGCTTATGCCCGGCAGTTTGTCGAATATGATGATGGACAAGAGATTGTGCAGGATGTGATGGTTTGGTTGTGGGAGAATCGGGAGATGCATACGTTTGAGATTTCTCCAAAGAGCTATCTGTTCAAGGCGGTGAAGAACCGTTGCCTGACGTTGATCAGTCGGAATGAAATAAAACAGAGGATTATCAGTACGCTGTACGACAATCGGCATTTGGAATATGAAGATCCCGATTTCTATGTCGTGGAAGAACTGAGCCGTAAAATAGAAGATGCGTTGCAACGTCTTCCTGACAGTTACCGGGAAGCTTTCGAGTTGAATCGTTTCCAGCACATGACGTACAGCGAAATAGCAATACGTTTGGGTGTTTCATCCAAAACAGTCGATTATCGTATTCAGCAAGCGTTGAAGTTGCTTCGTGTGGAACTAAAGGATTATTTGCCGATATTACTTGCTTTTCTTTAATCAAAATCTTTGGAATAACCGAGGAAAGAGGTTGGAATGTCACTGAAATGGCTATCAATACTACGTGAACGGCAGCAAGGTGAAAAACGGTATTGTCCCCATTATGGGGCGAGTGACAATCAACGGGACTGTGGTGCAGTTCTGTTGCAAGCAGAGTGTCCCGAAAACGCTTTGGGACATCAAGGGCAACCGAGCCAAAGGCAAGAGCAAGGAGGCACGGGACATCAATCTGGCATTGGACAACATCAACGAGGATTTCCGCAGCCAGTTCAATTCCGACTGGGCAGGGAAGCTCCTTATCGTGGTGGATGAGGTGCTGCTCAACCGTAGGGAAGACAGCGAACGGTTGAAGAACCTCAGTACCACACTTTCCTACAAGGTGGAAGCAAAGGTAAAGACCGTGACGAAATCGGCAGAACCACCATGCAAGGCAGGTCGCTGAGAAAATCAAGGTCGAGCGCATACTTGCATTGCAGAATCAAATAAAAATATCATCTTTGCATTCGATATGACCTCCCACGCTTCCCGTAGAACAGCGCACCCGGGGAGGTCTTCGAGTTTTTATATAATAGTTTTGATAGGATTGGCTGATAAAACTGATTATATAAAGAGACCGTTGACCCTCGCCGAGCAAGTCGCACGGCTAAAACAACGGGGGCTTGTTTTCGATGATGAAAACGAGGCAATTGCTCAAATCCGACTGCCGTCTGCTTGACCTTAAAGATATGGGATTCCCCAAATACTGGCAATCGCTTTCTGTTTGGCGAGAAAAATAACAAACTCAGCGTTTCATAACGCTATAAAATAGTTTATCCGAGTGTCCTAGTAGCCCTTGATTCGTCAAATCAGATTTGTTGTTTTTATTTGTCTGAATGGTTATATATAGACATAATTGGCATTTTGAACAATAACCCCTGTTTTCTGCTTTTTCTCTTTCGATCAAAATATCAGAGCTTTTTAGTTTGATGTTTTGATGCTGTTTTTTCTGTTTGGCTGATAAACGGATATCTGAGACCGGCAGGAAATGAAAATATATTGTTTTGAGAGATATAGAAAAGGGATAAAAGCTTACATTTTGGAAAAGCTCAACCTCCTGAGATTTGTCTGTAGCAAAAAAGATTGGTGGCGGCTTTGGATATTTGAAAAGGGATTCAGGCCTTTATGGCCATGAAGACGGTCGTTATTGATATGAAGACGGTCGTCGTTGCCGTGAGATGCCGAGATCACCATGTATGAAGACGGTCGTCAAAGTAATGAAGACCGTCTTCGTAGGAAAAAACAGTGCACCTCACGGCAAGAAGGCCTTTTTTTAAGGAGAAAAACCTGAATTTAATGCAATTGACAAAAGATACGTTTCTTTGTTAAATAAACAATATTATACAATAAGTGTCTTCATCCACTTCTCTGCTGTTGCCAAAGTTTCCGGTTTGCCGACGTCTATCAGATTATAGTAATTTTTTCAGTTCTTCAATATTGGGCAATGCTTGTTTTAACTTCTCAGGCATTTCATCAGAAGTCTTGTATGTAGCAACACCTAATGGTTTGTTGTAGTCTTGGATAACATATTCCACATACTTTTTATCCGCACTCTTGCATAACACTATTCCGATTGATGGATTTTCGTGTGGTTTACGCATTTGGTCGTCCACTAAACGAAGGTAGGTACATAATTGCCCCAAATAAGAGGATTTGAATGCTCCTTTCTTTAGTTCAATTATTACAAGTGCGTTCAATTCCCGATTAAAGAATATCAAGTCGGGGAAATGTTCCACTCCGTATACCTCTAATTTGTACTGATTGCCGACAAATGCAAAGTCGCGACCAAAGGTGAGAATGAATTTTTTAATGTTGTGTATAATTTTCTGTTCTATTACTCGTTCATCAATATCTTCTTTATCACGTTCACCAAGTTCCTCTACATTGATAAAATCCAAAAGATATTCATCTTTGAACATCCCAATAGCTTTCAATGATTGTCGGGCATCTGGTATTTTCTGTATGAAGTTGTTTGCAATTTCTCCTTGATGATAAAACAAATCATCTTCTATTCTTGCCGCCAACACCTCTTTATTCCATTTATTTGCAAGGGCTTGGCGAATATAGAACAATCGTTCGGCAAGCGATTTGGTTTTGCGAACAATAATCATATGATGCGTAAATCCTAACCCCAAGAATGATGCAATATCAACACTCTCTTTTTGAGGGTTTTCGCAAGGAATCAACATTTGGGTATCTATTTCGCTAACTGTGGTTAGCGATTTATCATTTCCAATTCCGCTAACTACAGTTAGCGATTTCAAATCATCACACCAAGTCTCATAGAATTGACGCATAAATTTGATATTCGCTGCAGAAAATCCACGAAGTCCCGGTAGTTCTTTCTGTAGTTGTTCACTGATGGTTTCAATTGCTCCTTTCCCCCAAAAGCCCTTTCGAGAATTTTCTGAAACATATCTACCAATGCCATAATAAAGCGATAATTGCTCTTTATTCGCAATTGAAGCAGCACGATATTGACTTTGTAATATCGCTTCTTTGATAACCTTTACGGCTTCGGTATAAATTTGTACCCCGCTCATATCTCCTTGAATTTTCAACAAAGGTAAGGAAATATCACAAGATATCGCTTGTTTATGTACATGGCTATGGCAATACTTGTTTTGAAAAGTGAAAAACCTGAATTTAATGCAATTGACAAAAGATACGTCTCTTTGTTAAATAAACAATATTATACAATAAGTGTCTTCATCCACTTCTCTGCTGTTGCCAAAGTTTCCGGTTTGCCGACGTCTATCAGATGGAGATTTTCGTCAGCGTAAGCATGAATGTTGGTTTTGGCACAGATAGAGAGGTAGAAGTTGATGATCGAGAACTTGCCGGTCCATTCTTCCATCCAGTCGAATATTTGGGGAGACAATACATGTATTCCGCTGAAAGCATATTCGGTATATTGATTCGGATCGAAATCGGGGTAGAACGATTTTACTTCGCCTGTCTCACGGTTGCGCCAACCGCATAGTTTGTTTTCTTTATTGAAAAGCAAATAGCGGGAGGTGTTGCGTTTGCTGACTAATAATGTCGCCAATGGATTGGTCTCTACGTGATGGTTGTAAAGCGCACGGAGATCGATGTTGGACATGATGTCGACGTTATGTATCAAAAAAGGCTCGTTGCCTTGTAGGAACGGGGCGGCATGTTTGATGCCACCGCCGGTATCGAGCAGATAATCCCGTTCGTCGGAGATATAAATCTGGATACCGAAATTATTGTTGGCTGCCAGGAAGTCGATGATCTGGTCTCCCAAATGATGAACATTGATGGCTATCTGGTGAAAGCCGGCATCTTTCAATTTAAGAATCACATGTTCGAGCATTGGTTTCCCATTGATAGGAAGTAATGCTTTGGGGGTGTTGTCGGTCAGCGGTTTGAGACGTGTACCCAAACCCGCTGCGAAAATCATAGCTTTCATAATGTTGCGTTAAAAAGTTGTTCAATATTTTGTTCCCTGTGTACGAGGTCTACCTGGACGCCGAACTTGGAATGAATATGTTCCGCCATGTGTTGGGCGGAGTAGACCGAACGGTGTTGTCCTCCCGTACAACCGAAGCAAATCATCAGATTGGTGAATCCCCGGTCCATATAGCGTTTGACAGATGCATCCACGATTTCGTAAGCATGGTCCAGGAAACGGGTAATTTCTCCGTCTTCTTCAAGGAAACGGATCACCGGTTCGTCCAATCCTGTAAAATGGTTGTAACGTTCGTATTTACCCGGGTTATTGATGGCACGGCAGTCAAAGACAAATCCTCCGCCATTGCCACTCGGATCGTTGGGGATTCCTTTTTTATAGGCGAAACTGACAATCTTGACTTTAAGCGAATGTCTCTGGAGGTCGTCATAGAATTGAGACAGGTTGGTCAGTTCTCGTAGTACGGTACATAAATAGGGATACTCCGGATAGTCTTCTTTCAAAAGTTGCCGGAGGTTATCGATTGCGAAGGGAACACTTTGGATGAAATGAGGCTTCTTCTCGAAATATCCCCGGAAACCGTAGGCGCCCAAAACCTGTAAAGTCCTGAAAAGAACGAAATGGCGCAATTGCCGGAAGAAATGCTTTTCGTCTATTTCCATATACCCACGTAGCGCTTGCAGATAGTCGGTGATTAACTCTTGTCGCAATTCAGCCGGATATTTGGCTTTCGCTTGCCAGAGGAAAGAAGCGACATCGTAGTAGATCGGACCTTTGCGCCCTCCCTGGAAATCAATGAACCAAGGTTCGCCATCTTTTACCATCACGTTACGCGACTGGAAATCCCGGTACATGAATGTCGGCGTACAATCTTGCAACAAGACATCGCTCATTTTCTGGAAGTCATCTTCCAAAAGGTTTTCCTGGAATTCCATACCGGTCGCTTTCAGAAAACAGTATTTGAAATAGTTCAGATCCCAAAGGATCGAACGCTTATTGAATTCGGGTTGGGGGTAGCACCGGCTGAAATCGAAATTTTCCGCACCCTTGAATTGCAGAGTCGGCAGAAGCGTGATCGTTTTGCGCAGCAAAGACTTTTCCGTCTCATCGAAGAAGCAGCTTTTCCGCCCTTTCTCTATTGCATTAAAAAGCAAAACATCTCCCAAGTCTTCTTGGAGATAGAACGATTTATCTTCCGACCAGCAATAAACCTGGGGCACAGGCAATCCTTTTTCCCGGAAATGCGCAGCCATATAAATGAAGGCGTTGTTTTCCTCTATGGATGTTCCGCTGACACCGATCAGAGAAACGGGGCCCGACAATCTGAAATACCGGCGGTTGGAGCCGGAAGAGGATAACTCGGTTATTTCAGTCGCCGGTGAGCCGGTATGTGTCTGGTAAAGCTGTTTTAATTCTTCAGTTATCATGTCTTTTTATTTTCGGCACTAAAGTAACAAACAATTGACAATTGGCAATTGATAATTGATAATTTTCGTCTGAAAATAAAAAAGGCAGGCGTAACCGTTGTACCGGAACGCCCGCCTTCTTCTATAACCATTAATCTCTAATTGTCTCTCTCTTTAATTGTCAATTGTCAATTATCAATTGATTAAAGAATGCCCTGTGCCATCATTGCCTTGGCTACTTTCATGAAGCCGGCAACATTGGCGCCTTTCACGTAGTTTGTGTAACCGTCGGCTTGCTTGCCGTATTTTACACATTGTTCGTGGATATTCTGCATGATGCTTTTCAGCTTGGCATCTACCTCTTCGCTGCTCCAGCTCAGTTTCTGTGCGTTCTGGGTCATTTCCAGACCGGAAACGGAAACACCGCCGGCGTTAGCTGCCTTACCCGGAGCATACAGGATTTTAGCTTCGAGAAATGCATCGATAGCTTCAGGTGTAGAAGGCATGTTTGCTCCTTCCGATACGGCGATACAGCCGTTGGCAAGCAATGTCTTGGCATCTTCGCCGTTCAGTTCGTTCTGGGTTGCGCTCGGCATTGCGATATCGCATTTTTCTCCCCAAGGACGAGCTCCTGCTACATATTTGCAACCGTATTGCTCGGCATATTCACGGATACGGCCGCGATAGAGGTTCTTCAGTTCCATGATGTAATCCAGTTTTGCACGGTCGATACCGTCCGGATCATAGATGTAACCGTCCGAGTCGGACATCGTTACGACTTTAGCACCGAGGCTGATCAGTTTTTCTACTGTATATTGAGCTACGTTTCCTGAACCGGAAACGCAAACAGTCTTTCCTTTGATATCGATTCCCTTTGTGTTCAGCATTTCCAGCAGGAAGTAGACATTTCCGTAGCCGGTAGCTTCGGGACGGATCAACGAACCGCCGAATTCGCGTCCTTTACCGGTGAATGTTCCTGTGTTTTCGCGAGCCAGTTTTTTGTACATTCCGTACATATAGCCGACTTCACGTCCGCCAACACCTATATCGCCTGCGGGAACGTCTGTGTCCGGACCGATATGACGCCATAATTCCAATACGAAAGCTTGGCAGAAACGCATGATTTCAGCGTTTGACTTACCACGCGGGCTGAAGTCGGAACCACCTTTGCCACCACCCATCGGCAGAGTTGTCAAGGAGTTTTTAAAAGTCTGTTCGAAAGCCAAGAACTTAAGGATCGACTGGTTTACAGAAGCGTGGAAACGGATACCGCCTTTATACGGGCCGATTGCATTGTTATGCTGGATACGATATCCCATGTTGGTCTGGATCTGTCCTTTATCATCTGTCCAGGTTACGCGGAAAGAAAAAATACGATCGGGGATACAAAGACGTTCGATCAGATTGCTCTTTTCGAATTCGGGATGTTCATTGTAAGCTTCTTCGATTGTTTCTAATACTTCTGAAACTGCCTGATGATATTCCGGTTCATTCGGAAATCTTCTCTTTAAGTTGTCTAAAACTTCACTTGCCTTCATAGACTGATTTTATTTAGAATGTTATATTTTATAATATCAATTTGTTAATCGGCCGTTGCTCTTTTAACGACCTCGCAAAGGTAAGCTAAAATTTTATACAAACAAATATTTGAAAGAAAAAATGCATTAAAAATATCATTTCGGTATTTTAATCGAATAAAAGTAACCAAATGTTACTCCTCTCTTCGCCTTCTGCTCTTATAGATAGGGACGAACACAATGATAGCTGACGCTACGAGGGCAAAAATGATGTCGAAAGTTATCTTTTCGCTGTATACAAGCAGCATGTAACAAAGTACGCCCCACAAAAGAGTGATGCATACGGCTTGACTATTTGTAATCTTTCTGCGTGCCATAGTTTACATTTGTTTAGTTGGATGAAACAAGCGAGCCGAAATAAATGACCAGGGCCAGGAATACGGCTACAAGGATGAAAAGAACGATGATCTGCCTTTCGAGGGGGAGATGACGGAGGAACGGAACGTGGCGTGCCCAACCGGAAACGGCTTGAAGCTCCTCGGCTTCTTCGCCTTCTTCCGGGAGTTCGTATCCGTTTGCTTCCAAAATCTCCATTGCACGGGGCACTTCGCTTTCAAGCAGTTCGATGCGGATGCCGCCCATGTTGGCCGGGTACATGACCTGGCTCGTATATTCGTTTCTCAAATAACACTTGATCCCTTCCGATTTCAGGAGGGATTCGAGTATCTGTGCTTTTTCCGGTTCATAGAAACGGGCTATTTCAACGATTTTGTCTTCCATAATATATATAATGTTGTATAATGTAAACGATGATTTATCGAAGTAATTATATATATATCGAAGAATTATCGTTTATTAGAATGTTACTGTTATTTCGCCTCCGATCTGGAAAGGTTTGCCTTTCTGGATGAACGATTGGTTGAACGATTCGAAATAGAATGCCTGATAGTTCGTGTTGGTGATGTTGCGGCTCCACAGGTTCAGATTGACGATTCCCTTGCGGACACCCACTTTGGCATTGACGAGGCCGTAGAACGGCTGGCTGATGTCGTTTTTCTCTGTCCAGAAAATCTTGCCGGCTCCGGTGAACTGGGCGGATGCGGTAAACTGGTCGATCATTTTCCGGTGGAGCAGTTTGGTGTATTGCAACCCCATGCTGACGGTATGGCGCGGTGTGTAAGGAATGAAATTATCCTTACAGTCCGTTTTCACGATCTGGCTGTTTTCGTCCTTGTCCGTGAAGATGTAGTCGCGGAAAGTGGCACGGGTAAACCCATAGTTGAAGTCTGCGGTCAGCCCGTCCATGATACGGCCGCGCAGGCTCAGTTCCACGCCGTAACTGTATGCTTTTCCTCCGTTGGTAATCAGGCGCCCGCTGCCGTTCTCGGCAAAGCTGGTCAGTTGGATGTCGCGGATGTCCATGTAGAAGAGTGTCAGTTCTGCACTCAGCCTGCCTTGGATCAGTTCGCTGCGGATGCCGGTTTCATAATTCCAGCTATGCTCCGGTTTGTAGGAAGCGACCTCTTTCACTTCGCTCGGTTGCTCGGCTTTGTCGGGAGCGAATTGGGACATCAGTTCGTATTTGGCCTGCGCCTGAACCAGGTCGCCGAACATCTGCACGTTATATCCGCCTGTCTTATATCCTTTGGCGACCGATACATACGTGAATGTTTCGGGGGTGCACTGGTAACGGAGCGAAACTTTCGGCAAAACTTGCAGGAAATCCTGGGAGATGTTGCCGTCCATAGTTGTCGTGACCGGGAGTGTCATCTTCATCGGTCCCATTTCCACACCGATCTTCATGCTGTCTACCGCCGAGTGATAGTCCAGGCTGGCCTTCTCGTAGTCCAGACGGATACCGGCAGTGATGGAAAGGCCCTCGACGAAGAGGTTATTGTAGGTCGATTGGTGGAAGGCGGCGAAACCGTGAGTCGGGGTGTCGAAGTTTCCGGGAAAATAGATTTGGTTCAATTCGTCTCCCTGGACGGTCAGTTTCGGCGCTCTCGGGTTATTCGCCAGAATGTCGTCGAACGCTTTTTGCAAAATCCCTGTCAGTCCGTCTTTCTTGAAGACGACCGGACCGTCTGTGTTCAGGCTGTTATAAAAACCGTAGGCGCCGAAGCTCCATTGATAATTGCTTTTTGTATTGGATTTGATCACCAGTTCTTCGCTCCAGGCATATTGTTTCTGTTTTTGGTGGAGGGTGAAAACAGACCGTTCCGTATAGTCCTGGTCCATCTTCATGTCGTCTCTCAGATATTGGTAGGCCGTGGTGGAGGAGAGAATGAAACGGTTTGTTTTCCATTCCAGGTACAAACTGTTGTTCAGTGTACGCCGCCAGTAGGAACTCGGGTCGTTGATGCGGATCGGTTGCACAGTTCCGGTCTGCGGGTCGTATTTCCCGTAAGGGAAGGCTTTTTGGGTTACATAGTCATAGTTGAATGCATATTGCGCTTTCAGATGATCCGTAATATGCCAGTCCAGTTTGAAACGGCCGCCTGCCGATTCTTCTTTATCGGCTTTTGAACCGTTGTATTCGTTGATGAAAAAGCCGTCGTTACGGTCGTAATATCCGCTTAGCGAGATCCCTATGTTTTCTCCGAGTTTGCTGTATTGGGAAACTTTGGCTTGGGCCGTCCCGTAATTGCCCATCGACATCGAGACTTTTGTTCCTTGGTAATCGAGAGGAGAGAGGGTATAGATGTTGACGATGCCTCCCATAGCATTACGTCCGTAGAGCGTTCCTTGCGGTCCCCGTAAAACCTCGATGCGTTGGATGTCGTTCAGTTCGAAATCAAAAGCGCTTTTATCCAGGTAGGGGACGTTGTCGACATATAATCCGATGGATTGTCCGCTGCTCCGCGCTCCGATTCCACGTATATAAATGGCCGAAGTCATTTTCGAACCGTAGTCCGGCATGTAAAGGTTGGGGACGAAAGCACTGATATCCTTGAGGGCGTCTATCTGCCTGGCTGCTATCGCTTGGGGAGAAAGAATGGATATGGCTCCGGGGAGAGTACGAAGGTCGTTCGTCTCTTTGGTGGAAGAAGTGATGATCACCTCACCTATGTTATAGGTCTTGATCGTGTCGTTTACATTTTCATTCGTCCGTTCGGCTTTAATCGGTTGCAAACACATAAAAGTGCCTGCAACAAGGATATACAGATAGCGTAGATTCATCGTATTAATTATGAATTGTTAGTATTTTACGACTGCAAAGGAACGGTAAAGATGAATGGGAATCAATCACTACATGTAGTGATTTTAAAGTTCGATGTCATCGCCTGAAATAATGCCGTTCATAATGGCATAGAAGGTGAGTCCCGAAACGGTTTTGATTCCGAGCTTGGTGGTGATGTTCTTGCGGTGGCTGAGGACAGTGTTCAGGCTGATGTTCAGCTTATCGGCGATTTCTTTGTTGGTACTGCCTTTGACGATTAGCTGGAGGACATCTGTTTCGCGGGTGGACAGTTCTTTGTTGCTTTCGCTGGAAATGCTGTTGTTATCACCGGTGAAAAGTTGTTCCAGTTGTTCGATGATGATTTCTTGCGAGGCCTTGATCGTGATATGGTTAGTAGTAGCCGATACTCCCCCTTCGCTTTCCACACCGTCGATCAGGATCATTGTCTTGCTCCGGCGAGGGAGGAAAAAGTCTGCATAAAGGACAAATGATGCAGCATTTGTGAAATAGTAATCGAACGTATCGTTGCCGGAAGCCGATAACGCCTCGAATGTGGGGTAGTGGCTGATCTCTACCGGAGGAAAATAATCGGTCAGCATGCTTTGCAGGCCGATACTCTGTAGCGTGTCGGGCAATATAATCGCTATTTGCTTGTTGCGATGCATCCGGTTGTTTATTAAATACACAACTTTTCCATAGCCGAAACCATCGGTGTCAGTATCCGGTAGCGGATGCGGTTGTGTTGTTTGATATCTTTTTCCAGGCTGCTGATGGCAAATATAACAGCGTAACACAAGTTTTCGTTATAGTCGCCGGAAAGATGCTTGACCATGATGCTTTTCAGATCTGCCAACAGGGCCTCTATCGGGTCTTCCAATCGTTGTTCCGTTCCGAGATGTAATGCTTCTATCTGCCCGGAAGATTGATACTCTTTCAGCTTTTCGCTTAATGACAGGCAATAGGGGAACCAGATTCGGTCGTCCTTTTCGATACGGGAGGTCAGCTCTTCTTTGAAAGAAGAGAAAAACTTACCGATCAGGTTGAGGATGTTGTTTCCCGGCGTACTCATCGATATGAACGAACCGAGATGCCTTTCTATATTTGGGATTTGGTAACGCTGGTAATACTGATTGGTTTTAGTCAGATAATCGATGATTTGTGAGGTATGGAACGTTTGTAGTTTCTTTTCCGGGAAATATTCTTCGTTGAGGAACGTGTTGATCATCATCAACAGGAAATCGGTATCCAACCGGTATTCTTCACAAACAGCCTTGACCGATTTGTCGCCTAAACCCAGGCGGATTCCAAAACGGTTAATGACAGGAATGAGTGAGGGGTGCTCTTCCACCACCTCACTCATTTGCATATTAGGATAGACTAATGGCATATTTTATGCTTCTTCCCATTGTTTACGTAGCAATTCCACTGCGGCAGGAACCAAAACATTCCGGTCTCCCTGACATCCGCATTCGAAACTTACATATTTGTCGTAACCCAACATTTTCAGTCCTTTGAAGCCGTTGACATAGTTGTCTGCTTCTCCGTCTTCACCCGGCATGCTGCGGCGTTTACGGCTGGCTACGTGGACATGTTGCAGGTATTCGCCTGCAGAAAGGAATGCTCCCATATCAGACGTTTCTTCCCAGGTCATGTGCCAGAAGTCACCCATACAGCGTACACCCGGATTGTTGATGTCGCGGCAGATAGAAGCGGCATCCGCTACCTGGCGGAGATAGAATGCTTCTTTTCTGTTGAGCGGTTCAAAGATGACTGTTGTCCCGTGTTCTTTTGCGAAGTTGCCCATCTCGTTGAACTGTTCGCACAAGAAGTCACGTGTCTCTTGTGTATGAGGCATAGCCGGTTTCTGACCGTTGAAAGCCGGAACGATAATCACTCCCGTAGAACCTAATTCGCCTGCTGGAGCAATGATCTCTTTCATCGTATCCATACACTGCTTTTGGATTGCCGGATCTGTCGAGAGGATGAAACCCTGGAAACCTGCACAGATGGCGCTCACTTGGATATTGCGCCCGTTCAGTGCTTCCTTGATCTCTTTTACACGATCTTTCAGGCCGCGTCCACCCGGTTCAAAACCTACAACGCCTAACTTTTCCATGTAGTCAAACTTTTCGTTGAGGTTGTCACCCGGTGCGATCCCTTCCTGAAAAGATAATTTCAACTCGGCTTTGCAGTTGGGGCATGATCCCTTTTCTGCCGTACAACCTTCTGCAGAAGCGACTTTGCCGCCGCAAGCAACAAGAGCTGAACTACCGGCTGCTACAGCTGCGCCAGCCAGAGTTGTTTTTAAAAAATTTCTTCTGTTCAGTACCATATATTATTTTTTCTTTTCTTCACGAGGTTTTCCCGGAACCGGAACCGTAAATCCGCTCATATCCATCTTACCTAAGTTCAAGTCTTTCGGAGTGTAATCTATAGGTGAAGCGGTCATGGCATCCCATGTTGTTTCTGCTCCTGTATATGCTGATTCACGTCCCATGATAGCTGCCATGTTGGCTACTGCTGTTTCGGAAGCCTGTTCGATAGGTTTGCCGCCACGGATACAGTTTACCCAGTTTACATGTTCCAATACGTACGGATTGGTCTGTTTGTATTGGGCTTTTTCTGCTTCCGAATCGTATTTCCAAACAACGTTACCGGCGTTGTCCTTGATTACTGTTTCACCGTTGGCAGTAGACCATGAACCCTTTGTTCCTTGAATAAATTCGCTTACATTGTTCACGCATCCGTCGATCTGGCGACACATACTGTGCATGTGGATACCGTTCTCCATCGTGAAATCAATGCTGAAGTTGTCATACTGGTCACCAGTGATACGACGCTGACGAGAACCGAAACCAACGGCCTTAACCGGTTTCAAACCGCTGAACCATGTAAATACGTCGATGTTGTGTACATGCTGTTCTACGATATGGTCTCCGGATAACCATTTCCAGTTTACCCAGTCTTTAATCATGTATTCGCAATCGTTCCATTCTTTCTGACGTTCGCGGAACCAAAGCATGTTCTGATTCCAGTAAACGATACCGCCAGTGATTTCACCAATAGCACCTTCCATGATCTTCTTGTATGATTCGACATAGTTACGCTGGTGGTGACGCTGTGTACCTGTTACAACACACAGATTCTTGGCCTGTGCCTGTTTTGCAGTAGCCATAATCGTACGATAACCTACCGGGTCTACACAGATCGGTTTTTCCAAGAAGCAATGTTTTCCTTTTTCAACAGCATATTGGAAATGTACCGGACGGAATACGGGAGGAGTTGCTATGATGACAACATCAACACCGCTATCGATCAATTGTTTGTATGCATCCAAACCAACGAAGCGTTTGTCTTCGGGAATATTACATCCTTTTTCTTTCAGTTTGTCTGCCAAAGCGTCTACACGTTCCTTGAATGTATCGGCAACAGCAACCACTGTTACGCCGTTTGCTGCGTCCAGGAAGTTTTCTGCAGCACCGGAACCACGTCCGCCGCAACCGATAATACCGGCTTTCAGCTCTTTTCCGTCCGTTGCTTTGTCAGGCAATTCCGGAATGTAGTAAGTACCGGGTTCTTTCAAAGGCTTGTTTGCTGCTGCACTTTCGCTGCCACCTGCACATGAGGTTAATACACTTGCACTGCCAGTACCGATTGCACCCAGTGCGCCGGCCATAGCTGTACTTTTTAAAAACGATCTTCTGCTGATACTGTTTTCTCTCTTCATGATATAGTAATTTTAGGTATTAATTAACCATTTATTATTTCGCTCCAATTGCCGGATCCGGTTCGCAAACCACACGGAAACCGATACCGCGGATATCCGAATACCACCAGATACTCTTCGGTTGCTGCGGGTCTGTCTTCAACCAGGCGTCATGCTTGGTGTAGTCGCGAGCTGCAGAACGGACATCTGCTGCATCGGACGTGTAGTTGCCACCGCGAACAACCCATTCTTCTCCTTCTGTGACTAACGGGTCGGTCACGTTTTCGCCACCTTTGCCGTAAGCCTGCGGATCATATTTGTCGGCACAATATTCCATTACGTTACCCAACATGTTTTTCAAACCGAACGGGTTCGCTTTCACTTCTCCCGGTTCCTGAGTCCTGTTCTTGCTGTTCTTCGCGTAAATCACGAATGAACTGATGCTGTCTGTTTTTGCATCGAAGAACTTACGCCAGAATCCCTCGTCTGAAAAATCTTTCGGATTCCCGGTGAAGAAATAAGGAGTTTCCGTTCCTCCACGGGCTGCATATTCCCATTCTGCTTCGGTCGGCAGACGGTATTTCTTTCCTGTTTTTTTAGACAACCACTGGCAGAATGTTTCTGCAGCATAGTGGGTCATTGTGATAGCCGGACGATCACCGCCACCCCATCCTTGATCGGGGAAACCGAACGGAGGAGTCGGGCCGGAAATGGCATCGACATCAGGATTGCTGTTGTTTGCATATACGGTTTCGGGAGGAGTACGTCCTTCACTCATGGTTTGTCCGTAGAAAGCCCAGTATTGATCCCAAGTGACTTCTACTTCTGCCATGAAGAACGGACTGACCGTAACGTTTCGGACCGGAGCTTCATCTGCCTTATGGAACGGTTCTTTATCGGGGCTACCCATTTTGAATGTACCGCCCGGAATGGCAACCATTTTGAAAGCGACGGCCGTACCCGGTATTTGTTCCGTATAGTCGGTAAAAGAGGTGACCGGTGTCGCTGTCTTGAAATAAAGGCTGGTGTCGATGGCAGCCGTGGCGGCACCGGGAATGCCGGCTAATTTGCCGTGCTTGTAATCCGGATTGTAGTGTCCGGCGTCGAGGTGACAGCTGATACACTGCAGGTCCAATTTCTTTTCGTTTTCGTCATAATAAAGGTGAGCTGTGATGCCATCTTGGTTAATCCCTTCCGGGAACAGGTTCTGATGGCATTCTTTACAGGATTCGTTCGGAATAAATTTGACGGCATGTTCCAGTTCCGACTTGGTGTTCCAGTCGAAATCCGCACTGTCTTTTGTCATGAAAGACCATACGTCTTTCAAGCCTAATTTGGCTTTAGCCGTATAATGATTCCAAGTGTCGCTTTGAGGCGGAAGGTGACAAGCAACACAATGAGTTTTAACGCCACTTCCGTTATTTACATGTTTGGAAAGTTTCCAACTGTCTTCTGCATGCGGGTGAACATGGCACATCATACAGGATTCATCGGAAGAAAAGTAAACAGATGTTTTGTATACGGCAACCATGATGCCTGCACCAAGAAGTAGCCCGACTAAAAGAAAGAAAGTTTTTCCTTTGAAAAATTTCCCTCTTTTCCCGGAAGGATAACGATTAGAATTGTTGTTAGTAGCCATTTGTTTTATGGTAAACGATTTTACAATTAGTCCTGAATTAGATTTAAAAATCGGCAATAAAAGTAGTTCTTTTCTATATAAAATAAAAGTTTATACCCGCTATTTAACGAAATATGTATAGAGGTTATGCTTTTTTATCAATTTTTTGTAAAGGAGAGCTTATCCCCTTATTTCCATTGAAGAAGAGGGGACAAGCTCTTTTATTATTACTGTTTATAAATTGGATTGAATCGGTTTCATGATGAATGTGAATTCATAATCTCCGTAATGGATACGGTATTGTTCCATTGGCAGCGCTCCCCAACTGTTGATACATCCCAATCCCATTTGTACCTTGTCGATACACATGTTGGTGTAGTTGACCTGAGGCACAAGTTCGGAATGTCTCTGGTCTTTCCGTACTCCATCGTCGAGTGATTCGATCGAGTAATGCAAAGCCGAAGCCGAGAACGGAGCTTCCGAAATGAACATAAGTCCGTTGCCACCCTTGTTGGTCTGTTTCCACCAGCGGATATCCGTTTTAGTCCCTGTTTCCTGCGGGCGGATATAAGAGTAGAACTGTTCGTCTACAGTCTGCCTGTAATTACCCAGGTCGGTGACATTGTTACGGTCTGAATAGTTTTCGATCGGACCTCTGCCGTAGTAGTTGATCTGGTCCAAACATTTAGGCATCTGCATCTGCATGCCGAAGCGGAACATGTCGGAAACTTCTGCCGATTTGTCGGCCACCATTTTTTGTGTGACTTTTACCGCGCCCTCATTATTGACCGTATAAGTCAGGTACAATTTGGCCTTTACGGCATCCATTGTATATTCAGCCTTTACGGTAGCCATGTCGTTTTCGATTTTGTTTGTCAGAGAAACCAGTTTCAAGCCCGGTTCTTTCCAAGCGGCATATTTGTTTTGCAGGTTGGCCCCCATATCGTTGTCGGTCGGAGCACGCCAGAAGTTCGGAGTCAATTTGCCGTCTTCTTTCAGCATCGTCATGCCGTTTACGTCGTATCTGCACAGGAACCCGTCATGTTTGTCGAAATCCATGCGGAAGTTTTCTCCTTCAACGATCAGATAATTGATGTCATTGTCTTTAATGGTCGGGATGACAGTCGCAATGTTCACTTGGTGTACATTCTGCAAATCCAGTTCCGGAGCATTGTATGGACGGATGACCAGTTGGTTTTTAGCCACGGTGTAGCCGGCAGGCAGCAATGTTTCCGCTTTTTTCAGTTTAAAGGCCACATTCAGCAAGAGCTCTTTACATTTGCAAATGCCGTCTGTGCTGTAATTCAGTTTTATGGACTTGGTCTGTTGCGGAGCTACTTCCAAGTCTTTGACCATACCGGTCTGAACTACTTCGCCGTTAGCCAGCAATTCCCATTCGGCATAGTAGCCGTCCAGGTTACGGAAGAAGTTCTCGTTGTATACGTTTACGATACCGTTAGCCAGGTCGGAAGGGGTCACCCAGATGGACTGGTAGATATGGCCGACTTCGTGCATATGCGGATTCGGTTTGCGGTCCGGGCTGATCAAGCCATTGTCCATAAAGTTGTTGTCGGAAGCGTCATATTTGTTCCAGTCGCCGCCATAGGCATAGAACGGCGCACCGTCTTTTGTTTTCCAGCGCAAAGACTGATCCACGAAATCCCAGATGAACCCACCTTGGTATTTCGGATATTTGCGGATCAGGTCCCAATATTCTTTGAACCCGCCTTGCGAATTGCCCATTGCATGTGCATATTCGCATTGGATAAGCGGTTTGTCGATATCTCCTTTGCAATATTCTTCACTTGCTTTATAGTCGCGGTACATCGGGCAATAGATATCGGTGAATTCGCTTGTCCGGGCCTGTTCATATTGTACGGCACGTGATTTGTCTTCGTTCTTGATCCAAGTATAACAAGCCTCGAAGTTCGGTCCCATGCCGGCCTCATTGCCTAAAGACCAGAAAATGATGGACGGGTGGTTGTATCCGCGTTGTACGTTGCGTTGGTTTCGTTCCAGATGTGCTTTGGCAAACAATGGATTTTTGGCTAACGTCTTGTCGCCATACCCCATTCCGTGTGATTCCACGTTTGCCTCAGCAACGACATAAATACCGTATTTGTCGCAAAGGTCATACCATAGGTTGTTGTCAGGATAGTGGCACGTACGGACGGCGTTGATGTTGTATTCCTTCATCACCTTGATATCCTGGATCATGCGTTCCGGAGATACGATGTAGCCTTTGTCCGGATCCATTTCGTGGCGGTCGGCTCCTTTGAACAAAACAGGTTGTCCGTTTACCAATATCTGGGCATTTTTCAATTCGATCTTACGGAAACCGACTTTTACCGGAATGACTTCGGTGGAGTTGTTTCCGTCTTTCAATGTCGCGATCAACGTATAGAGAACCGGAGTTTCGGCAGTCCATTTTTCCGGATTGCTTACAGCCATGTCGGTCGTGACTTTCCCGGAACCTTTGACCGACGAGGTGGCAACTTCCTTGCCTGCCTTGTCCAACAGTTTCAGGTCGACTGTTCCGCTGCCTTTCAGGTTCAGTGAAACAGTCAAAGTCCCGTCTTTATATTGCGCATCCAAATCGGGAGTCACGCGGATGTCCTGGATGTGTTTCGGGTTGCGGGCATAGAGGTAGCAATCGCGGCCAACACCGGAGAGGCGGAGGAAATCCTGGTCTTCCAGATAAGTCCCGTCACACCAGCGGAACACCTGGAATGCGATCAGGTTCTTTCCGGGTTTCAGGTATTTGGTCAGGTTGAATTCGGCTTCCAATTTGCTGTCTTCGCTATAGCCGACAAACTGCCCGTTCACCCAAAGATACATGTTTGACGTGACAGAACCGAAATGGGCGAAAATTTCCTTCCCTTTCCAGTCTGCCGGAACTGTGATTTCTTTGCGGTAAGAACCTACGTGGTTGTTTTCCGTCGGGACTTCGGGCGGGTTGTTTTTGAACTGGCTTCTCCAGGGATATCCAACATTCACATAAATCGGATCTCCATAGCCGTTCAGTTCCCATAAGCCGGGAACTTTCAAATCATCCCATCCTTTATCATTGAAATTCATCTGATAGAAATCTGTCGGGCGCATATCTGCATTTTTTACCCAGAAGAATTTCCAGTTGCCGTTTAAGGTCATAAAATTTCCGGAAGATTCCTTGCATCCTTTCATGGCTTTGTTTTCGTCTTCGTATGCGAAATAGTGGGTATGCATAGGAGCCCTGTTGATTTCGTTGACGTTAGGGTCTTTCCACTCGTTTTTTTGAGCGAAAGCTGCCGTCCCGAGCAGGGACAGGCAGCAAGCAAGTACGTTTAGTTTCATAAGATGTTATTTATTACGTTTTTTCGGGATTTCAATCAATCCATTTTTGCCATTTTACATTGTCGTTATATCCGGCTTCAACCATTGTTTCAATGAATTGCATGCCTCTCACGCCATCGTATACGGTCGGGAAGTCCAAGCAGTCTCCACTGGGCGTTTCGCCGTTTTTGATCGCTCTGACGGTCAGTGAGAAATTACGGTAGATATTGGCAAAAGCTTCGATGAAACCTTCCGGATGTCCTGCCGGTGTTCGGGTGTTCCACAGGGCTTCGGGGGTCAGGTAGCCGTTGTTGCCAATATTCAATATTTCAGTCGGGCGGTCTCTCCATTTCAAGGTCAGCGTGTTCGGCTCCATCTGGCGCCATTCCAATCCGCCTTTTTCACCATAAACACGGATACGGATATTATTCGCTTCGCCTGTCCCGATCTGGGTAGCGGTCAAAACGCCTGTCACATCGTTTTCGTAGCGGAGGAATGCTGCTCCGTCGTCGTCGATCGGACGTCCGGGGACGAATGCTTTCAGGTCGGCACAAAGTTCCTTGACTTTCAGGCCGGTAATATATTCGCTCAAATGCCAGGCATGTGTACCGATATCGCCTATGCAGCCCGCTTTGCCGGAACGCTTCGGGTCTGTGCGCCATCCGGCGTTGTTGCCTCCCAACAATTCGATACGTTCGGAAAGCCATCCTTGTGTATATTCCACATAAACGCGGCGTAATTTTCCGAGTTCGCCTTTTGCAATACGGGCTTTTGCTTCTTTTACAGCCGGGTAGGCCGAGTATACATGTGTCAGAGCCAGCACGAGCCCCGTTTCTTCCACTTTTTTCTGCAGTTGTTTGGCCTCTTCGAGCGAGAACGTCATCGGTTTATCCACGACCACATGGAACCCTCTTTCGAGCGCCATCATAGCCGGTTCGAAATGCCAGCGGTTGGGAGTCACGATCGTGACGAAATCCATCCGTTCTCCTTCCGGCAAGGTCATTTCGTGTTCGAACATTTCTTTGTAAGTGCTGTAAATCCGGTCTTCCGGCAAGAAGTAAGATAAACCGGAACTTTTGGATATTTCAGGGTCTACGCTGAAACATCCGCAAACTAATTCAATCTGATTGTCCATAAAGGCTGCGCGACGGTGGATCGCTCCGATAAAGGCGTCACTTCCTCCGCCAACCATTCCCATTCTTAATTTTCTGTTCTTCATGATATTATTAAATTAGTAATTCTATGAATTGAGATATTGCCCAAAATTACAAAATGTTGTAATAAGTACAATGTGTTTTGCAATAATTAATTAGCCGTGTGTAGCGTATGCATCGCTTGTAACAAAACTTGGCCAGCTCTTTGTTCAGATAAAAATGTCGTGTCGAAGCAAGAGTATGCAGATTCAGAGGCTTTGGCATTGGACGCAGAACGAATTCTTGACAGTGAAGATAAATTTGTGTATGTTTTATAGTTGGGGCTGAGCCGTTAATCTGAATTACGGCACAGCCCCAATCTGATTTGTTTAGGAATATATATTATTCATAATACGGGTTTTGTGCAATTGCCGGATTACGTAATGTCTCTTCTAACTTGATGGGTGCGAAATACATCTTGTTGTCCCATTTCCGTTTCTCAATATAGTTCAGATTTAGAACAGTCCAGGTGTAATTGTAGACTTCTTCGTCATGAACATACGGTAAAGAGGCTGTCTTGCCCGGTTTCAGGCGACCGACGATTGAGATACCGGTTAATTTCTTGTTCCCGATTTCCGGTGCAATCATCCAGCGACGTATGTCGTAATAACGTGAATGTTCATAAGTTAATTCGACACGACGTTCATGGCGCAAGAATTCACGCAGGTCACTCTGGTTGAATGCCTGTCCGCGAACAGCTAATGTTGCTTTGGTGTCCGGGCGGCCGATACGTCCGCGGAGAGCGTCCAGATAACTTACGGCTTCGTCTAATTTGTTTAATTCGATGCAAGCTTCTGCTGCAATCAAATACATTTCAGCCAAGCGGATGTAGGGCATCGGGCAAGTTTGGAAGTTGTGTTCGTTGGCAGAAACGGAACCGTCGATCAATTTCTTTTCCAAATAGCCGGTGTAAGTTCCGTTCCAGTTCTCGATCTGACTCATGCGGGTATCAACGCCGACCATGCCATTGAATTTTTCCTGTTTGATAGGATTGTTATCGTCATCGACCGAATATACAGCATTGACGTTATTACCGCCTTCACTTAACTCATAATAACCGAATTGCAGGTTGCCCAGTGGAGTAGCGTCGAACACGGCTCCATCGGAAGCTCTGGGACGTCCCCATTCTGCACCATCATAACCGATAGTTGCGTAGAAACGCGGTTCACGGTTCATATACGGATTCTCGGTAGTCGATTCACCCGGCTTCAACAGTGTGTTCAGGATTTTTCCATCTTCCGTTTCAAATGCCATCACCAAATCATGTGTCGGAGCTGTTCCTGCCCAGTTGTGATAACCGTTCGGCCCATGTAACAAAGCTACACGGTTCCGGACCCAGTTGTCTGCATTCAAATCTTTGTTTACATACTGTTTGGACCAGATGGTCTCTTCGTTATTTGTGATAATGATGTTATGGAATTTTTCTGCGATTTCCTTGATTGTACCAGCATTGCAGTCGATCAAAGAGTAATTTCCGTCATTGATAACATCTTTAGCCGCATCTAACGCTTGTTGATACAAAGCCTGACGGTCACCGGCATATTGGTTGCATTCTAATTTGTTGACGGTGCGGTCTGCAAACAAAGGACTGGCTACATGCAGTAACAGACGTGCTTTTAAGGCTTTGGCTGCACCTTTGGTCGCACGACCTAAATTAGTTCCGGTTTGTTGTTCCGGTAATAGGTTGATAGCTTGTTCGATGTCTTTCAGGATAAAATCCATTACATCTGCGACATTGGCACGCGGTAGCTCTAAGGCCGAGGCTTCTTCGATGCTATACACTTTGTCGACGATGGGTACGCCACCGAAACCACGGAGTAACTCTGTGTAGATATATGCCCGAAGGAAATAAGTCTCTCCCTTCAATACGCTTATGTTAACACCTGTTTTTTCGGGTACGTTGTCGATATTGGCCAAAACCAAGTTGGCACGATAGATTCCTTTGTATTGTTTGCTCCATTTGAACGGGCAGTCGTCACGATCGTAAGCGGCCAAGTTGCTGGGGGAGACTGTTGCCTCGTTGATATCACGGCATCCATACACGTGCGTAAAGAAAGCATCGTCTGTCCAGGCATCGGGATTTACTTCTTGTGCTATATCGCATACATACGAATAGACATCGTTAACAACTGTTTTTGCCAAATCAGCATCCGACCAGACTGTTGTTTCGTCATACTGGTCTTCAGGTGTCAGATCCATGAAGTCAGAACAAGAGCTGAGTGAAAGTGTCAGTCCCGCTGCTGCCGAAAGGCAGATATATTTCAATTTTGTTTTCATAATAATTACCTTTTAAAATGTTGCTTGAACTCCGAAGTTGATAATTTTTCTCAAAGGATAGCCTCCTAAGCTGGCGTCACGCTGTTCCGGGTCTGCATCTTTAACACCATCGATAGTAATCAAGTTGGTTCCGTTGGTGTAGAGGCGCAAATTGGAAATGCCTGCTTTTTTCAATCCGTCGAAATTGAATGTGTAACCCAATTCGATATTTTTCAGACGCAGGTAATTTGCGTTTCTCATGAAATAGGTATTGTCGTTGTTGATCCAATATTGGTTTTCACGGTCCCATGTGCGTGGACCTTCGGAATACGGATTTTCCGGTGTCCAACGTTTTTCGTAGTCACTCTTCAAGAAGTTGCCAACCAAGCCGGACCATGTTTCGATATACACTTCGGCACCGGTTGCACCTTGCCATAACATCATCAAATCGAAGCCTTTCCATTTGGCGGTCAGGGTCAGACCGGCAACAAAACGAGGTTCCTGGTTCTTTTCCGGACGGATACGATCCAAACCGTCTATTTTACCGTCACCATTCATATCTTTGAAACGAATGTCACCCGGAACGGTGTTGTCTGAATATAATAAGCCTTTTGCGCGTGCTTCATCGATTTCTGCTTGCGTATGGAAAATACCGTCTGCGACATAGAGTAGCATATTACGGCTTCCTACCGGTCTGCCGGTCGAGAATTGGTATTCGGGTACATTTTGCACTTCATCCCAGAATGTGATTTTGTTACGTGCATAAGTCATGTTCAGAGATGCTCCATATTCGACTTCCCCGATTTTATCCTGCCAACTGATCAAAGATTCGAAACCTCGGTTCTTCATTTCGCCCAAGTTCTCACGTGGTAATGTGATACCTGTGATTTCAGGAAGAGAGGCGTTACGGGAGATCAACATGTTAGTACGTTTGTGATAGAAAATGTCTGTTTCCCAACTCAAGCGGTTCTGCAAGAATTTGAAATCCAAACCGACATTGTATGTCGTACCTACTTCCCAAGTGATATTCGGATTCGGAGTACGGCTCGGGTAGAGACGTTTGTTCTCCTGACCGCCGAATACTGTACCGGCATTGTTGAATGCGTAAGTTGTCAGATATTGGATGGAGTGGTCATAGTTGCCATCTCCGTCTACCAATGCATCGTTACCGGTTTGAGAAACCGAACCACGCAATTTGAAGTAGTCAATAAAGCGGATATTATCTTTCCACCAATTTTCTTCGGAAGCACGCCAAGCCATAGAAACGCCGGGGAAGAATCCATAGCGGCTCTCTTTCGGGAAACGGTAAGAACCGTCTGCACGCCAAACAAATTCGAATAAGTAGCGTTCCAAGTAGTTATAAGAAACACGTCCGAAATAGTTCAATCGGGTTTCTTTCCAAGAATAACCTCTTGCAGACTGGCCTTCTTCACCACCTAAACTCAATTCGGGTTTGGAATCGGAGATGAAGCCCTGACGGAATGCCCATGTTTCTTCATATTGCTTTTTCTGCCCTTCCATACCGAAAGTCACACCTATAGTGTGTTGTCCGAATGTACGGTTGTAGTCGATTAGTCCATTTAACATCCAACCGATTTGCTCGCTGTGTTTACGCTCTAATTGCGGAGTGTCCAACCATTGTTTAGATGCGTTCAAACCTTCGCTTCCTTCGGTTACACCATCCCATGTGTACAAGTAAACCGGTTTTTTCATCAAACGGCGATTTTGGAAGTGGATGTCATAAGAACCGTTTCCACGTAAAGTCAGGCCTTCGATCCAAGGTACTTTTATATTAACCGACAAATTGTTTTGGATGTACTGGTTTTTGTAGTGGTCGAAGCCGGCTAAGTCTGTACTGGTTACGGCCGGGTTGTCTCCACGCTCAACGGCAGGACCGGGTTCACCTGAAGGCCACCATGCTACTTGGTCGGGACGAGAACGGCGGGCTGCACCGAAAATATCGCCTGCTCCTTTAGCCGGATATTTGGTGTCCTCCAAACGGGCGGTTACACCTAACTGAAAGTCTACATACTTACTGGTCTTGACATCCAAGTTTGTACGCAAGCTGTATTGGTCGTAGCGGTTGGCTGAATTTCTGTACAGGCCATCTTCACCGTTTGCTCCGAAGTTCGCATAATATTTCACTTTTTCAGTACCTCCGGATATGCCGATATCTGCGCGGTACAGAGGAGAGGCACCTTTTACGATTTCATCAAACCAGTCTGTATCCGGATATTTCCACGGATTGGCATGCGTACGGAAACCCTCGAGTTGTTCATCAGAGAAAGAACCCGGAAGAACTTCGTTCAACATGGTCGCATATTCGTATGAATTGGTCATTTTGGGTAGGCGGGTTGGCTGTGAAAAACCGGCACTTGCGTTGAATGAAACGACCGGTTTGCCTTCTTTACCACGCTTGGTTGTAATCAAAATAACTCCATTGGCAGCACGTGCGCCATAAATGGCCGCAGAAGCGTCTTTTAATACAGAAATTGATTCGATTTCGGTCGGATTCAAACGGTTCATACCGCCATCACGGTCGGGTACGCCATCGATTACAACCAAAGGATCATTACTTCCAAGAGAATTTGTACCACGTATACGAATTGTCGTACCGCCACCTCCCGGTTCGTCGGCTGTTTGGAAACCGATGACTCCAGGCATACGGCCTACCATACCGTTGGTTAAGTTGGTTGTTGGGGATGCTTTCAATTCTTCACCCGTTACACTGGCAACAGAACCGGTCACAGTCACTTTCTTTTGTGTACCATAACCGACAACAACAACTTCGTCTAATTTTTGAGTGTCTTCTTTTAAAGTTACATTGATCGTTGATTGGTTTCCTACCGGAATTTCTTGGGATTGATAGCCGATGTAGGAAAAGACGATAGTCGAATTAGAGGGTACTTCCAGTGTGTAATTACCATCCATATCGGTGATTATACCGATAGTTGTCCCTTTTACTGATACGTTGACACCGATTAAGGGTTCACCGGTCGCATCCACTACGGTCCCCTTTATGGTCTTTTGTTGTGCAAATGCCGTAGCTGTAAACATGATGCAAAGCATAAAACAGCAAAACAGCCTGAAAAAATGGTTTAAAGAATTTCTTTCCATGTGTTTGGATATTAAATGAATATAAGGTTAAAAAACTAATATGGATATTGCTATCCAGCTAAAAAAATAGAATTTGGAGGTTGTAGGTCATAGGCAACAAGTATTAAATGAAACATATATTTTAAATGAAAAATTATTACATTTGATTCTGTATTACTTACTTTTAGGTTAACTACTATCTTGATTGATTAAAAGGTAAACTTTGTAAACACAATCCTTGTTAATAGTTTTAATTTGTATTTGCGGCAAATATATTGCAAAATGTTATATAAGCAAAACTAATTGCAATAAAATATTGCGGGGTATGCATTTTTTTCTTCTTAGACAATTGTTAATTTGAGAGTATGAACGGTATATTGGAGAATATTGATACAATTCGAAGGAATAAAGGCTATTCGCAGGAATATCTTGCTATGCAGATTGGAATGAAACAGGCGGGGTTTAGCTTGATCATGTCGGGTGAGCGTGAATTGAAATATAATACATTATTGCAAATTGCAAAGGCTTTGCAGATGCCTGTAATAGATGTTATTACATTTCCAGATAAATATGTTGTGGCAAAAGGTCATGGAACAGCGACAGAAGCAGTTCTGCAAATTAAATTGGATGGCGATAAAAAAGATCAGGTATTGAATATTGTACTGGGGGAACAGGTTGCGGAATTGTTGAAATCGAGATGATTCTTTTTTTAGCACGGAAGGAGAGGCTCGAACTCCCGACACCTGGTTTTGGAGACCAGTGCTCTACCAACTGAGCTACTTCCGTGTTTGCGGGTGCAAAGGTAAGAGAATATTCTGAATAAACAAATTCCTTATTCCCAATTTTCAATTATAAGATTTGGAATTGCGGTGAATGTGCGTGGAAGATCATCTTCCCAATCTCCTTTGTAGCAGGCAAAAGGATCAGCTGCGACTTTTTTTTCTTTCTTTGTCTTTCTGAGAGATTCGGAAAGTTTACTGATTAAATCAAGCTTTTCGTCTGCTGTGAGGGAGGATAGAACATTCATGTACATATCTGTTATACTACTCTCTTTTATCATAAACTTCGTTTTTATTGTCTGTCTTTACAAAGATAAGAAAGATAAATCGAATATAAAAGGTTTTACTTGTTTTGTACATTGAGAAGGTTTTGATTATATTTGTGAATATCAAGTAATCTTAAAAACAATCAACAAAGACATGAAAAACGAATTAGACATGAATGCCAACCTCTTGGTTGAGTTTCTTCAGAAGCCGGCTTCCGAATTTACAAAGGCGGATATCGTATCGTATATTAAGGAGAAGAATATCCGGATGGTGAACTTTATGTATCCTGCCGGTGACGGGCGCTTGAAGACATTGAATTTTGTTATTAACAATGCGGCATATCTGGACGCAATCCTGACTTGCGGGGAGCGTGTGGACGGTTCCAGCCTGTTTTCGTTTATCGAAGCGGGTAGCAGTGACCTGTATGTGATTCCGCGTTTCCGTACGGCGTTTGTCGATCCTTTTTCCGAATTGCCGACGTTGAGCATGCTGTGCTCGTTCTTTAATAAGGATGGCGAACCGCTGGAAAGCTCGCCTGAATATACGTTGCACAAGGCAAGCAAGGCGTTTACGGATGTGACGGGGATGCAGTTCGAAGCGATGGGTGAGTTGGAGTATTATGTGATTGCGGATGAGGAAGAATTGTTTCCTGCAACCGACCAACGCGGTTATCACGAATCGGGGCCTTATGCGAAATTCAACCAGTTCCGTACGCAATGTATGCAATATATCGCACAGGCCGGCGGGCAGATAAAATACGGACATTCGGAAGTGGGTAATTTCACTTTGAATGGTAAAATCTACGAACAGAATGAAATTGAATTCCTGCCGACACGGGTGGAAGATGCCGCCGACCAGTTGATGATCGCCAAATGGGTGATCCGCAATCTGGCATACGAGTACGGTTTGAATATTACGTTTGCTCCGAAGATCACGGCTGGAAAAGCGGGTTCCGGCCTGCATATACACATGCGTATAATGAAAGATGGCAAGAACCAGATGTTGAAAGACGGTGTTTTGTCGGAAACGGCCCGTAAGGCAATTGCCGGCATGATGAAGTTGGCTCCGTCCATTACGGCTTTCGGCAATACGAACCCGACCTCTTATTTCCGTCTGGTTCCTCACCAGGAAGCTCCGACGAATATTTGCTGGGGCGATCGTAACCGTTCCGTGTTGGTTCGCGTTCCGTTGGGATGGGCCGCCAAGAAGGATATGTGTTCGTTGGCAAACCCGTTGGAAGCAGACAGCCATTACGACACCACGCAGAAGCAGACGGTCGAAATGCGTTCGCCTGACGGATCGGCCGATTTATATCAGTTACTGGCGGGATTGGCAGTCGCTTGCCGCTACGGGTTTGAAATCCCCGATGCGTTGGATGTGGCCGAGAAGACGTATGTGAACGTGAATATTCATCAGGAAGAAAACAAGGCTCGCTTGGAAACATTGGACCAGTTGCCGGATAGCTGTGCCGCTTCGGCCAAACGCCTGCAACAGCAAAGGGCTGTATTCGAACAGCATAATGTCTTTAGTCCGAGCATGATCGACGGTATCCTGAAAAAACTGGAAAGCTATAACGACACGACATTGCGCGAAGACCTGAAAAATGATCCCGAAGGAATGCTTGAACTGGTGAAACGGTATTTTCATTGCGGATAAATGATGTTTTTTCTATCCGTCCAGTGGTTACGGTGGGCAGAGCAGAGCCCTGCCCCTACGTTATACCATTCTTAAATCTTCGAACATTCCTCTATATACTGCTGCCTTTTCTTCCAACGGTTTGGGATAAGCCCTGGAGGAAGAGGGCATGCGGTAGAGGCGGAAGATGCGGCCCGACAGGGCAAAACGGGAGTAGGAGCCGACTTTGGGCTCTTCTACCGGAGGCAGCATGGCGATAAGCGTGTCCATCGCTTTTTGCCCTGTCACTACGATCGCTTCGCATGCCGGGATTTTAGCCAGTACTTCGGCCGGGTCCAGTGGAGTGACTACCTGCAGAAAGTTGTCCGAGGCATTATTCTTGAGCCGGATGATTTCCACAGCGGTATCACCGATCCCGATCCCTTTTTCCCTGCAGAAGGCTTTTGCTTTCTCTTCGCTGAAAGCCTTTTTAGTCTTTAAGAAATATTCTTTATCGTTGTAGAAGATCAGTCCGAGTATCCGCCACATGTCGTTTTGGATATTCGGGTAATAGAAATTCATTGACCAGCGTACACGCGGAGGCGGGAAGCTGCCCAACATCAACAACTTCGTGTTTTCCGGGAGAAAGAACCCTAACGGATGCTGCTCTATCAGTTGAGAGACTGGTGTTTCCATTATTCAGTTCCGTTACTTTGTCCGCCTGCGAAATTATTTGTCTTCCTTCTTCTGCCTTTTGGCATCTTCTTTGGCCATCAGCACGACGTTATACACGAAGTCGGTCATCCATTCTTCCGAATAGCCGAGTGTCTCCTTGTATTTCCGTATTCTCCAAGCGACTTTCTGAACGCTGATGTCTTTCCATTCCGAACGGGTCACGATTTCGTGGATGGTCTTCTGCGTCTGCGCATATAACAGTTTCTTCACCAACATGGAGAAGCGGAACTTCCATTGCATCAGGCTGTCGAGCAGGGAGAACAGGTCGTTGTTGAATCCCTGGTACATGATGAAATAGGACTTGATGTCGTTCTGCGTCTTGCAGTTCTTTTTGATGGATGCGTCGATTTCCTTGAAGAAGTTTTCGTTCAATCCGTATTCCTGCATCAGGATTTTGCGGGAACGGGATTTCTCGGCTATGCCTAACTTGTTGTTCTGGGTCGGAATCTTAAGCATGCGTTTGAACAACGCCATGTCGTTCAATATGTTGAGGTTGGTGATACCTAACTGCACAGCCATAACCGCCTGGTAATATACGCGGATCAGCGTAACGAACTCCTCTACGGAGCCTTTCGATACGACCTCTGCCTCTTCTTTCTTTTTGAATAGTTTGGAAATGAAATTCATTGTATGTTTATCCTTTATAATATTGTCGACAAATATACGAAGAATCTTTCTATATGCCTAATAGTATATTTTGCAGGATGTAAACAGCGGCTCCCGACAAATAGCCGATCAGCGCAAGCAACGAGATCTTTTTCAGATACCAGATGAAGTTGATCCTTTCCAATCCCATCACGACGACTCCGGCGGCAGAACCGATGATCAGCATGCTGCCGCCCACGCCGGCACAGTAGGCCAGGAATTGCCAGAACACGCCGTCTTGCACGAATTGGGCCATATAGGCCGGATCGGCTGCCGTCGCAATCAGCGCATCCGAGGCAACGGGATACATGCCGATGGCTCCGGCGACGAGCGGAACGTTGTCGACTACGGCAGAGAGCGTCCCGATTATCAGATTGACGGCATATACGTTGCCGATCGTATCGTCCAGCCAAATGGAAAAGCTGCCCAGGACGCCGCTGCAACGCAACGCATCTACAGCCAACAAGATGCCGAGGAAGAACATCAGGGTGGCTCCGTCGATACGGCTCACGACCTTTGACAGGCGGAGTTTCAAGTCTTCGTTGATCGGTGTCCGCCGGTACATCAATTCGGTGAATACCCACAAAAGGCCGACTCCCATCAAAATCCCCATGAACGGCGGCAGGTGCGTGATTGTCTTAAACACCGGAACGAACAGCAGGCAGAACACGCCGATGCAGAGGATCGCCAGTTTCTCGTTCGCTTTCAATACCTTCAGTAAGAGGTTGTCCCGGTTTTCTTCAAAAGCATTGGGTGGCGTTACTTTGCCGTGCAAATAGCGGGATATGATCAATACCGGAACGAATGCCGATACGAAACTCGGTAAAAACAGATGGGGGATCGTTGCCGAAGTCGAGATGTTTCCTCTAACCCACAGCATGATCGTCGTCACGTCGCCGATGGGTGACCAAGCTCCTCCGCTATTGGCGGCGATCACGATGATACTGCCGAAAATCCAACGTTCCTTATAATTGCCGATCAGTTTCCGGATCAGCATGACCATCACGATCGAAGTCGTCAGGTTATCCAGGACGGCGGACATGAAGAAGGTGATCGTAGCGATGACAAACAACAACTTCCGCTTGTTGTTCGTGGTGATGCGGTTGGTTATGAACATGAACCCTCCGTGAGAATCGACCAGCTCCACGGTGATCATCGCTCCGATCAGGAATATCAGAGTCTCAGCGATCTCTCCGATACTGTCCAGTATCTGATGGTCGATGATGAAACGGGTGCACTGGTCCGCGTAGGGCAGTTCCTTTATGAACGGGAATGAGTCCAAGAAAAGCTTAAACTCCTCGGCGGAAGCGGTCGGGATGAATTGAGGAGCCCCCAATGTGTATAAAACCCAAAGGATTGTTCCGGTCAGGAGCGCTGTCCCTGCTTTATTGATTTTTAACGGATGTTCCAAGGCGATAAGTAAGTATCCGACCAGGAACACGATGATCATCGTTGTCAACATAGTGTATCTGTTAAAATTAATTCAAAGTGGCAAAAGTACGAATTTATTGTACGGGAAACATATTTGTCAAGGGATTTGTTTAAAATTCCCCCGCCAGTCTGTTTTGAACCGACCGGTAGGCAACTACCGATAGGTGCTGGTGTAATCTGTTTTTGTCCATCTCGAGGATATATACGGCAATGCCGAAAATATTCATGACAATGCGGGAAATATACACGACATTGTCGAATACAAATTACACTGGCGGGAATTATACAAAACAATCCCGTTCATTGTGCCTGATCTTTATACAACGGCAACTTACAGGTTTTCAACATATCACATCACATAATTATACTGATCAAGTTTTTTAGAAAATTTATAATTGGCACATTTGTTTTATTCAAAAAAAGTATGCATATTGTAACCGTTATTTTTCAGACATGACATATACCGTAAAATTGGTATATGGAACAGACATTAGCATAAATACAAATCAATCTATTATAAAAAGATTTACAAACACTATAAGATAAGCAATACATGAATAGGCACTTGTTCTTCACATACGCAATAATAATGTTATCAATTTGCATCAGTTTCCTATCTAATGCACAGAAAATTATAGAAATACCTATAAATACAAAAAATACTTCTTTGCTAAAACTTTCCCAAATCGCGGAAAGTGTCAGTCCAATCTATTTGGACAGAAAAATTGACTGGCTACAATTCTTACATTTTACAGATCAATCCATTTTCGCATGTGGAAGAACTGAAATATATCAATTCACGACATCAGGAGAATTTGTCAAAAAAGTAGATTGTAAAACTGATATTCAAGGTATAACGGGGAATAGCGATACAAAAGAAATTTATATTGCGGCAAGAGATAATACAATCAAATGTTATGACTATTCTCTGAATAAAAAGAAGGAATATAAAACTCAACATATTCCGAATGCCCTATTTTATCATAATAAACATATTTGGATTCATTCTTTTGTAGAATTGAATGTTGGCATAGGTTATACGATTTCAAAAATAAATATAATAACAGGAAAAGAAACATTCAACAATTTGAATGCATACAATCTCAATTCTGCTCCAAAATCTACATACGGAGCTGTTTCGGAAGCCAACTTTTTTACTTACAACAATGAACTATTGATAGCACCAACTATGGATAGTACTATATATAAAATTGAAGGAGATAAAATTTCATCATTTTTCAATTGGAGAATAAAGCCTAAAGAAGGATATTATTATTACAAACCTTTCGTTCTTTCGTTTAAGGGTATTACCGGGAACTACATATATATAAATTATATTTTAAGAAATTCATCAGATAAATACATCAATAACAGAAGATGTTTTTATCTTGAAAATTTAAAATCAGGAGAAAAATACAACATCAATAACACAGAAGAAGGTCCTATATATGATGATTTTTACCATACAGGGTATTTCAATATTATATCACTATCCAATAAACCTGGATATTTTTACTTTATCAAAGAAGCAGCCAAAATAAAACAAAAAGCAAACAAAATAAATACAAATAATAAGATAGTTATTTTTATCGTAAAAACAAAAGAATAATATATGAATACTATTTTTAAGACTTTCAAGATTATTTTATATTGCATGATATCTATTTTGATGTTATGTTGTAAAAATGAAAAGAGTGGGTTATTAACAATATATGTAGATACGGATGCAGAAACCCCATTGGCATTATCGGAAATCACAAGCAGTTTGGATTCTGTAAAACTCGAACTTACAGACAAAAGCCTTATCAAAAATCCCTTCCGTATTGTTTGCACAGATGATTACATACTTGTTGTAGAGACAAAGGCCATGATGCTGTTTGACAGAAGTGGAAAATTCATTCGGCAAATCGGTTCAATAGGTCAAGGACCTGGAGAATTTACGGGAATATGGGATGCAACAATAGATACAAAAGAAAACAAAATCAGTCTAATTACCCACGGTCTAAAAAGGATGTGCTACGATTTTAATGGAAACTTATTAACCGAATACCAATCAGTGTCATCTGCACCGATTAACAATCTTTACTTTGTCAATAATAGGCTATTATTACTTTGCGAAACACCTGTGAAACAAAATGACATCCGAAAAAACGAAACTTATCTTTATACACTTACATCTGATTTAAAAGATATAGATACAATCTTTATTCGTAGCATTGACCATAAAGGCATTTGGCTTCATCCATATAAGGATTTCATTACCCATGATGGAGAAAAAACTTATTTATATTATTCGGATATCTCAAAAAATTGTTTTCTAATTGATACACTATTTCAATTAAATAACAAAGATGTAGTTGCCAATTTACACATGGACTTTAAGAACAAAGGCCTAAGTCCAAATGGTGAAAAAGAAATTAATATCTTTACCATATATAGAAACTCCCGATATGTTTTTGCTTTCTATAACGCTAAGAATCAATACTATTACTTTTGCCATGATACAAAAACAGGGAAAAGCTACAATATGAAAGACGGATACAAAGATGATATTTACACAGGTGAGAAAGTCAAAATCCGTCCACTAAATTCAGATGCAAATCAATTCTATTTTTTACATACGGAAATAGATGATACGACTCTGGAGGAACCTAATCCAACACTCTACATCGGAAGATTAAAAAAATAAAACCACAGTATGATTTTTCTTTTCGTATCTTTGTCCTGCATTTAAAGCGGAGATGAATATATGATAAGCTATTTACAGATAGACAAGTTGACTAAAAGTTTCGGCGATTTGGTTTTGTTCGAAGATATCACTTTCGGAATCGCGCAAGGACAGAAGGTCGGACTGATAGCCAAGAACGGTACGGGAAAAACGACTTTACTAAATATCATAGCCGGAAAAGAGGACTATGACAGCGGGGCGGTTGTGTTTCGGAACGATCTGCGGGTTGGCTACCTGGAACAGACGCCGCATTATCCGGATGGCTTGACCGTTTTGCAGGCGTGTTTCTATTCGCCTAACGAGACGGTGCGCTTGATTGCCGAATATGAACAGGCGATGGCAAGCGGCGATCATTCCAACCTCGAAGATATACTGCTCAGGATGGATAACCTGAAGGCTTGGGATTATGAACAACGTGCCAAGCAGATTTTAGGGCAACTGAAGATCCATAACTTCGACCAGAAGGTGGAGACGCTTTCCGGCGGGCAGTTGAAAAGGGTGGCCTTGGCAAACGTGCTGATCACCGATCCCGAACTGATCATCCTCGACGAACCAACCAACCATTTGGACCTGGAAATGACCGAATGGCTGGAGGGATACCTTTCTCGCGCGAACATTAGTATCTTAATGGTGACGCACGACCGTTATTTCCTGGATCGTGTCTGTAGCGAGATTATCGAGATAGACCGGAAGCAGATTTACCAATATAAGGGAAATTACAGTTATTATCTGGAAAAAAGGCAGGAGCGCATGGATGCGTTGAATGCCGAGGTGGATCGGGCAAGCAACCTGCTTCGCAAAGAGCTCGACTGGATGCGCCGTCAGCCGCAGGCACGCGGGACAAAGGCTAAATACCGGATCGACGCTTTCTATGAGCTGGAGAAGAAGGCCAAACTTCAGCATGAGGCTGGGAATGTCAACCTGGATGTCAAGGCTTCGTATATCGGGTCGAAGATTTTCGAGGCGGAGCATGTCTCGAAACGTTTTGGCGAACTGAAGATTGTGGAAGATTTCAACTATATATTCGCCCGTTACGAAAAGATGGGAATTGTCGGGAATAACGGAACGGGAAAATCTACTTTTATCAAGATGCTGATGGGTGAAGTGGAGCCTGACAGCGGTCGCTTTGACGTGGGCGAAACGGTCCGGTTCGGTTATTACAGCCAGGACGGCCTCCAGTTTGACGAGCAGATGAAGGTGATCGATGTGGTTCAGGATATCGCAGAATATGTCGATTTGGGCGACGGGAAGAAGATGGGGGTTTCGCAGTTTCTGAACTATTTCCTTTTTGCTCCGGAGAAACAACATAGCTATGTTTACAAGTTGAGCGGGGGAGAGAAACGCCGTTTGTATCTTTGCACGGTTTTGATGCGTAATCCGAACTTTCTTGTGCTCGACGAGCCGACGAACGACCTGGATATCGTCACGCTGAACGTGCTGGAGGAGTATCTGCGTAATTTCAAAGGATGTGCGATCGTCGTGTCGCACGACCGTTATTTTATGGATAAGGTGGTCGATCATCTGCTGGTGTTCCGTGGAAATGCCGATATAAAGGATTTTCCGGGCAACTACACGCAATATCGCGAGTGGAAAGAGGTACAGGACCAGTTGGAAAAAGAGGCTGAAGCGGCACGGCAGGCAAAAAAAGCTCCCGCCGTGGAGAAAGCGCCGCGTCCGGAAAAGGAGCAGAAAAAGAAATTGACTTTCAAGGAACGCAAAGAGTTTGAAGCGCTCGAAGCCGAGATTCCTCAGCTCGAAGCTGAAAAAGCCGAGTTGGAAACGGCCATGAGCAGCGGTACGTTGAGCAACGACGAGCTGCTTGCCAAATCCGAACGGATCGCAAAAGTAATAGAAGAAATAGACGAAAAAACAATGCGCTGGCTGGAGTTGAGTGAGCTGGCGTAAGGAAAAGGTGATTTGTGCGGATATGAATTGATAATGGTGGCTCGTAGGGGCGGGGTTCTACTCCGCCCGATGGAAACCGTGTCCGCCTTATTGGGAGCCAATGGGCAGAGCAGAGCCCTGCCCCTACAAGCGACAGACATTTTGCATGATCATCATAATTATTCTTTATATAAAATCTGTATTATAAATGGAAGGTCGTAAGCCCATATTGTGGAACCGGAATTTTGTGCAATGCTGCATTTCCTATTTCCTGATGAACTTCTCTTTTTATATGCTGATGCCGACGATGCCGGTCTATCTGGTGGAAGTTTTAGGAATCGATACGGCAAATGTGGGGATCGTTTTGTCCAGTTATACGGTCGGCTTGCTCTGTGTGCGGCCTTTTTCGGGTTTTTTAGTGGATTGCTTTTCGCGTAAGCCGTTATATCTTTTCGCCTTCTTTGTCTTTGCTTTCATGTTCGGCGGGTATCTGGTCGCCACGACCATGCTGGCAATTATGGCTGTCCGTTTCATTCAGGGTGGCTTTATGGGGCTGACTTCGGTTGCCGGCAATACGATTGCGATCGATGTGATTCCTTCCTCCCGGCGTGGCGAAGGCATGGGGTTTTACGGTCTGACGATCAACCTGGCGATGTCGCTGGCTCCGTTGGTGGCTGTTGCCATCTATGGGAAAGGCGGGTTCCATCCGGTTGTCTCGATAGGCTGGGTGGCGGCTTTTATCGGCGTCGGTTCTGTCTGCCTGATCCGCTATCCGAAGCGGGAAAAGGTTCCGCGTCCGCATTTTTCCCTCGATCGCTTTATCCTGGTGAAGGCGTTGCCGGCTGCGTTTGCTTATATCCTGGTTGCGATTCCTTATGGGATGATTACCTCTTTTGTCGTTTTGTACGGAAAGGAAATCGAGGTGGCCGATCCGGGCTATTTCTTTATTTATATGGCGATAGGAGTGGGAACGTCGCGCCTGATTTCCGGCAGGTTGGTCGATCATGGGAAGATTCATTGGGTGTCGGTCTGTTCTTCGGTCTGCTTGTTGGTGACGTTTACCGTGTTTGCAACCGTCCATCAGTCTTGGGTTTTCTTTGCCTGCGCCTTGATGATCGGCATCGGCTACGGTGTGGGAGTCCCTGCTTTCCAATGTCTCTTTGTCAATGTCGCTCCGCATAATATGCGCGGAACGGCAACCTCTACTTATCTGACCTCTTTTGATTTGGGAGTCGGGATCGGAATGCTTTCGGCCGGTTTTATCGCTTCCTATGCCGGATTGGCTGTGGCCTATGGAGTGGGTGCGGGTTGCTGCCTGGCTTCGCTTGGCGTTTACCTGCATTGGGTGAAACCATCGTATGAGAAACACAAATTGTTATAAGTTTTTGCTTGAATTGGAATCCCAACTACGGCTGGCTCTGCAATCGATGGTCGTCCGGTTTGCAAGTGGCTATGTTGTCTATTTGGCTTCTTGGTGGAGAATGTGGTGTCTTATTTATAGTAAATGTTTCATTTGTGTTTCAAAAAGACTTCTTAAATGTTAAATATTATCCAAATTGCTAATTGTTAACAATATTTGAATATATTCAAGAACAATGTTATAAAACACATTGTTATATTTGCAGTGACAAAAAGATAAAAGGCAAAAAGAAGGGAGCAAATGGCTCCCGGTTTAGGTTTAACAATTTAATGTTTAGGTATTATGAGACGTTTAGGTATGGCTGTAGCAGCCGTTTTATTATGTGCAACGATGGGTTTTGCACGCGAAAACCGTAACAATGTGAGTAAAGAACCGTTTGCTATTAACTTTGAAAAATTGAGCAGCTATTTGCAGTTGTCTTCTTCTCAGGCCAATGAGGTAGCAGATATCAACGAGTATTTTCTGGATATGCAGGGAGAAAGTCTCCGGGCCAGTGAAAAAATGCGTGACAAAAAGATGCATCAGGCCGTTTATGGAAATCTGAAGTTAATGAAGAAGGTTCTTACACCGGAACAGTATCGTAAATATGTGGTTCTGTTGAATGTGACAAATAATAATAACCACGCTTTGAATTTCTGATAATTCAATCCGGATCGGGTTATTTTTTGATAGTGGAAGAGATTGTATGCTTTATGTGTGCAATCTCTTCTTTTTTACCTATCTTTGCGCTGTTTTTTGACAAATAATGAACATTACAAAAATCGAACAACAACGCAAACATGGAACAGCCATTTAATCTGGTTTCAAATGCCACACTGAAAAGAAATGTAGCAGACTACACATTGATCGTTATCGGGGCTTTTTTACAGGCACTTAGTTACAGTTTGTTTCTTGCACCCTATAAAATCGTGCCGGGAGGCGTGTATGGTATATCGATTGTTTTACACCACATAACGCAGGGACTTTTCTCGTTTATGCCCGAAGGCTTGCCGATGGGTGCGACGGCTCTTTGTTTTAATGTGCCTTTATTGCTTTTGGCGATGAAAAAACTCGGCTTATCGTCGGGACCGAAAACGATTGTGACATTTGTCTTGATATCTATTTTTACGGATACGTTTTCATTTCTTTTTGAAAACCAGCCTTTGGTGGAGAATGACAGTTTCATTGCCTGTTTTTACGGTGGCGCAATTTTGGGGCTTGGAGTGTCTTGTGTGTTCCATGCACAAAGCACGAGTGCCGGTACGGATGTATTGGCCCGCGTGATTGCCCAAAATTCTAATTTGAAAGTCAGCAATATGATTATCGTGATAGACTCGACCGTGGTGATGTTGGGATTGCTCGTGTTCCAAGACTGGGCGGTGCCTTTGTACTCTTGGTTTGCCATCTTCGTATTCGGGAAGGTGGTGGAGATGTTCCAGACCGAGAATCCCAGCCGGGCTGTGTTTATCGTATCACAGAAAACGCAAGAGTTGAAAGAGCTGATTGTCGGAAAGTTAGGGATGCGCGGTACCTTCCTGCATGGTCGCGGTATGTATGAGGGAAAGGAGAGAGAAATCATTTTTACCATTACCGAGCGTAAAGACCTGCCTCGCTTGAAAGACGAGGTGAAGGAAATCGACCCGCATGCCTTTATCTCGACGATGCATGCAAGCAAGGATTCGCCGCGTCCGGGAATCTAAGCGATTGATAAAATTGACAATTGACAACTGGAAAGCTCTGTTTGGTGACAAATAATTGTCAATTGTCAATTGTCAATTGTCAATTAATCCCTATCTTTGCCTCATTCTAAAAAAACAAACCGTAAAAGTAATGCCTAATATTTCACAACGAGGAGTCGATATGCCGGCTTCCCCCATTCGGAAACTTGCCCCGTTGGCTGATGCTGCCAAACAGAGAGGTGTTCATGTCTATCACTTGAATATCGGTCAGCCTGACCTGCCTACCCCGCAAGCGGCATTGGATGCGATCCGGACGATCGATCGTTCGGTGTTGGAATACAGTCCCAGTCAGGGGTATCGCAGCTATCGTGAAAAATTGGTGGGATACTATAAGAAGTATGATATAAATCTGACGGCTGATGACATCATCATTACGACAGGTGGTTCGGAAGCCGTATTGTTTGCTTTCCTGAGTTGCTTGAATCCGGGTGATGAAATTATCGTGCCTGAACCGGCTTATGCCAACTATATGGCCTTCGCTATTTCGGCAGGGGCTGTGATCCGTACGGTTACGACAACGATCGAAGAAGGTTTTTCCCTTCCTAAAGTGGAGAAGTTCGAAGAATTGATCAACGAGCGTACCAAAGCAATCTTGATCTGTAATCCCAATAATCCGACCGGATATTTATATTCCCGCCGCGAAATGAACCAGATACGGGATATTGTGAAGAAATATGATCTGTATCTTTTTTCGGATGAAGTGTATCGTGAGTTCATCTACACAGGTTCACCTTATATCTCGGCTTGTCACTTGGAAGGAATCGAGCAGAATGTGGTGTTGATCGACTCGGTTTCCAAACGCTATTCGGAATGCGGTATCCGTATCGGAGCCTTGATTACGAAGAATGCCGAAGTCCGCAATGCCGTTATGAAGTTTTGCCAGGCTCGTTTGAGCCCTCCCCTGATCGGCCAGATCGCAGCCGAGGCATCCTTGGAGGCTCCTGAAGAATATACCCGTGAGACGTATGATGAATATGTCGAACGGCGTAAATGTTTGATCGATGGCCTGAATCGTATTCCGGGCGTATATTCCCCGATTCCGATGGGCGCTTTCTATACGGTAGCCAAGTTGCCGGTGGATGATGCCGACAAGTTCTGTGCCTGGTGCCTGAGCGATTTCGAATATGAAGGGCAGACGGTCATGATGGCTCCGGCTTCCGGTTTCTATACGACTCCGGGGTTGGGAAAGAACGAAGTCCGTATGGCCTATGTCTTGAAAAAAGAAGACTTGGCGAAAGCACTCGTGGTGCTTCAGAAGGCACTGGAGGCGTATCCGGGAAAAACAGTATAAATGAATTGGCAATCGACAATGAACTATTGACAATTAAAACCTGTCAATCCAAAATTGCCAATTGCCAATTGCCAATTGTCAATTGCTTTGAGCTTAGAGTATTTTATAGCAAAACGCATCTATTTCAGTAAAGAGGGGGACCGGCAGGCTACTCCTCCCGTTGTTCGTATTGCTATGATCGGAATAGCTTTGGGACTGGCTGTCATGATCCTTTCGGTAGCTATAGTCATTGGTTTTAAGAAGGAGATACGGAACAAAGTGATCGGTTTCGGTTCTCATATCCAGATCACGAACTTCGACAATAATGCATCTTACGAGTCGACTCCGATCGCGGTAAGCGACACGCTCCTGGAGCATCTGAAAGCCTTTCCCGGCATTACGCATGTGGAAGGGTTTGCCACGAAGCCGGGAATTCTGAAAACAGATACCGATTTTCAAGGAATTGTCCTGAAAGGAGTGGACGAGAACTACGACTGGACTTTCTTTCGTAATAATCTGAAAGAAGGTGAACTGTTTTCCCTTCCTGCCGATAAAGCGTCAACGGATGTATTGATCTCCCGCTATCTGGCAAACTTGTTGGGGCTGAAGGTGGGCGATTCCTTTTTGACTTATTTTGTCCAAGACGATGTGCGTGCCCGTAAATTTCGTATAACAGGTATTTATGAGACTGGCTTTGTGGATTATGACAAGTTGTTTGTGATAGCTGATATCCGCCAGATACGCCGTCTGAACGGTTGGGCGTCTGACGAGGTGAGCGGTTTGGAATTGCAAGTGGATGATTATGATCACCTGGACCGGATCGCCGAAGATTTGTATTTCGATATTGCCGAGAAGCAGGACCGGCACGGCAACACCTATTATACCCGTTCCATCAAAGAACTGAACCCGATGATATTCGACTGGTTGGAAGTACAGGATATCAACGTGGTGGTGATCTTGGTGCTGATCCTTGCCGTTGCCGGCTTCACTATGATTTCGGGACTGTTGATTATTATTCTGGAACGGACGAATATGATCGGTATTTTGAAAGCTTTGGGTGAAAATAACACCAGCATCCGCAAGATATTCCTTTATATATCCTTTTTCCTGATAGGCAAGGGGATGATCTGGGGCAATGTGATCGGGATCGTGCTTTGTCTTGTCCAATCTTGTTTCCGTGTCGTAAAGCTCGATCCGTCTGTCTATTACTTAGATGCGGTTCCTATCGACCTGACCGTTTTTTCCATTGTTTTGCTGAACATCGGTACATTGGCCGCTGCTATGTTAATGATGCTCGGGCCTTCCTACCTGATAACCAAAATCCACCCGGCAAAAAGCATTCGGTTTGAATAATCATGCGGCAAATCGGCAACATGGGCATATTGTCCTGATTGGTACATGGTTTTATGCCACATTGTTGGTGAAATCTTTTTTCCCGTTGAACATCCTGTAAATGCGGACATATATGTCGTAGGCCGGTTGGGCGATTTCCAGCAGAGGAAGCCAGGCGGTCAACGGTTTTTGTTGCAGGAGCAGTGCTGATTTTTTATAAACGAACGCTTTGATAGTGAAACGAAGGAGCAAAAGTAATCCTGCCGATATCAAGAGCAACCAATTGCCTGAAAGCCCGGCAATGAAAGTAGCGGTTGCCGCAATCCCGAAGAGCAGGCTGCTGATGATCTCCATCCGGTAGAAAGCCAAGGAACATCCTGTGTAGAAACGTTTGGTGGCAGCACGGGAGGCTTTCATCTCTCTCCAGATTCCGAAGTCCTCTATTTTGTTCATCTCAATGATGGAGTCGGGCGAGAGTTGCACCTGTGTATTGGTGGAATTCGATACTTCGTTGATAAACAGATCGTCTGCTCCGGCATGAAGGTTGAGAGATTTGGAGTAGCCTTTGTGGGCAAAGAACAGTCTTTTGCGATAGGAGAGGTTCCGGCCGGTTCCCGTGAAAGGATGATGGGAGAGGGCGGAAGATATCATTTGCAGTCCGTTTGTCAGGTTGTCGTAAGCAATGAGCTTTTGCAGAAATCCTTGGGTATGGCGGTAAGCGCAAAAGCCTAAGATAATATCTGTTTCGAGGTTGTAGGAATCGACCATCGATTTGATCCATTTCGGACCGAGCGGGCGGCTGTCTGCTTCGGTGAAAAGAAGGATGTCATGCCGGGCTGCTTTGATTCCCATCGTGAGCGCAAGTTTTTTATGACTCAGGTATTGAGTGTCTACAGGCACGTAGGTGTAATAGAGGTTCTTGTATTCATTTGAGAAAAGTTTCAGAACGTCTTCGCTGTCGGCATCGGAACCGTCGTTGACGACAATGATCTCATAATCCGGATAGTCCTGGTTCAGCAATACCGGCAGGTTGTTGCGTAAATCTTCCGGTTCGCCGTGGGCATAGACGATGACGGAGACTGGTTTGGCTTCTTTATCGGCTGTAGCCCGTTCTGTGTTTTCGGCTGTTTTGGCGGCACGTAATGGGCGTGCATATGTAACCAAATAGTAAAGCATTTGTATGATAAACAACACGCCTGTAATTCCGATCCCGAATAATTCAAGGATGGAGAATGTAAGTAAATTTTCGCTCATCGATATTATATTGTCTTTGACACTGCAAATGTACGGATGATTTTTGGATATTTATAACAAATCCATCCCTCTAACCATGGAGGCCCGTTCTTAAAAGCAACCGGATAAAAGAATGGTCCCTGCAAAAACCTTTTCCACACAGGTTTTTGCAGGGACCATCTTATGATATTGAAATACGGTTTATAACGTATCCGAATAATAAGCCACCGGCAGTTTCCGGCAATTATATTGCGAGGCCATCACTTCGCCGTAAGCACCTGCGGAGCGGAGAGCGATCAGGTCGCCACGGTGGGCGCGGTTCAGTTCGACATCTTTGCCGAACACGTCGGACGATTCGCAGATCGGACCGACAACATCATACACCTCCACTTCTTCATCGCTGGTGATATTTTCCATGCGGTGGTAGGCGTCGTACATGGCCGGGCGGATCAATTCGGTAAAGCCGGCATCTAAAATACAGAATTTCTTCGTCTCGCCGACTTTTACATACAACACTTTAGAGATCAGCGAACCGCATTGTGCGACGATGGAACGGCCGGGTTCGAAATGAACCTGCTGTCCCGGACGAAGCTGCAACAGTTTGTTGAATACGGCAAAATAGTTGTCGAATGCCGGGATTGGCAAATGATTCGGGTGATAATAGTCGATGCCGAGGCCTCCGCCGAAGTTCAGGTTTTCAACCTTTATTCCACGCGCTTCCAATTCTTCCTGGATTTCATTGACACGGATTGCTAAGGCACGGAAGGCCGCCATGTCTGTGATCTGCGAACCGATATGGCAATGGATACCGATCAGTCTGATATGCTTCAGTCGGCTGACCAGGTCTAACACCTGTCCGAGCTGGCTCAGGTTGATACCGAATTTGTTTTCCTTCATGCCGGTCGTAATCTTGGCATGTGTATGGGCGTCTACTTCGGGGTTGATACGGAGGGCAATCGAGGCTACTTTGTTTTTGGCAGCTGCCAGTTCGTCCAGGATTTCCAGTTCGGCAGCCGACTCTACGTTGAAGCAGAAAATATCGTTGTCCAGCCCCAGGTTGATCTCCCAGTCTGCTTTGCCGACACCGGCGTAAACGATTTTATCAGCGGGGAAACCTGCATCGAGTGCCGCTTGTATTTCTCCACCGCTCACACAGTCGGCACCCAGGCCATATTCTGCGATAACAGACAGAATACGGGGATTGGCGTTTGCCTTGATTGCGTAGTGGACATGATAACCATATTTCCCAGCTTCTGTTTTTACCGTATCGAGCGTTTCCTTCAACAGCTTTATATCGTAAAAATAGAATGGAGTGGCCAGTGATTTGAACTTTTCTACAGGAAATGTTCCTTTTAGCATCATTTTTTGAATTTATCTTGGTGATTAAAAATTTATGTCTATATTTGTAGCACGTAAATTTTTTCATAGTTAAGGTTTTGGTCGGGAAGGATCGTCTGTGAAGATGATCCTTCCTTTTCTATTGTATTTAATGGAGAAAGACGGAGATGTATCAAAAACAGCCCCGTCTTTCTCTTTTATGCTTTATTATTGAACAAGTGGTCGCTTAATGCTTGTAGAGCCCTCGTTTTGTCGGAGGCTTTAACAAGGAGCGAGACGTTGTAGTTGCTGCCTCCGTACGAGATCATTCGTACCGGGACATCCTTCAGCGCCTGGACGATACGGGCTTCGAAACCGACATTGTCCCATTCCAAGTCACCGACTACGCAAACAATAACCATATTTTCATCTACCGAAACCGTTCCATATTTTTTCAGGTCGTCCACGATCTCATCCAAATGTTTGCGATTGTCGATCGTGACGGAAACACCGACTTCGGAAGTCGTCACCATGTCGATAGGAGTCTGGTAGTTTTCGAATATCTCGAACACCTTGCGCAGGAAACCGGTTGCCAACAGCATGCGGCCGCTCTTGATCTTGATCGACGTGATATTGTCTTTTGCAGCGACTGCTTTGATCTTTCCTTTTTCCGTCATGTTGGAAATCATGGTTCCCGGAGCTTCCGGCTGCATCGTGTTCAACAAACGGACTGGGATGTTATTCAGCTTGGCCGGCAGAATGCAGGTCGGGTGCAATATCTTGGCTCCGAAGTAAGCCAGTTCGGCCGCTTCTTCGAAATGCAGGTGGCGGACCGGAGATGTTTTTTCAACGACACGCGGATCGTTGTTGTGCATACCGTCGATGTCTGTCCATATCTGAATTTCTTCCGCACCGATAGCCGCGCCGATCAGAGAGGCGCTGTAGTCGCTGCCTCCACGTTGCAGGTTGTCGATCTCTCCGTAAGCGTTTCGGCAGATATAGCCTTGTGTGATGAAGAGGTCTGCATCCTTATGTTCGTCCAGCAGCTTAATGAGCTTTTCTTTAATGTACACGGGATCAGGCTCGGCGTTCTTGTCCGTACGCATGTAATCCAGTGCCGGAATCAGAACGGAGTTGACGCCGCATTCGTTCAGGTAGAGGTTCATCATGCCGGTGGAGATCAGTTCGCCCTGAGCCAGGACAACCTTTTCTTCGAACAGTGTGAAAAGGTCTTTCGTAAACGTGCGGATATGGTCGAAATGATGTTTTATCAGTTCTTTGGCTTTCTGCTTATATTCGTCGGTGCTGTAGAGCTCTTCAATATGGCCGTAATATTTCTGAGCCAGTTTATTGATGACCTCGTTTGCTCCGTCAGGGTTTTTCTTGTACAAGTAATCCGAGATTTCGACCAATGAGTTGGTCGTACCGGACATGGCAGACAAGACTACAATGTTACGTTCTCCCGTAATCAGTTTTGCTACATCTTTCATTCTCTGTGCAGATCCCACAGAAGTACCGCCAAACTTTAAAACTTTCATTTTCTTTTACTATATTAATTTGTTCTTTTTCGCTTTAAATGCGTGTGCAAAGTTACATAAAAAATTATTCTCCAACATCACTTAGGCAGGCATTCTCGCATTTTACTATACGCGCGGGATAATTATGTACCAGTGTGTAGTTGTGAGTCGTCATGATGACGGCCGTTCCTTTGTGGCAAATGTCGTGCAGCAGTTGTACGATTTGTCCGCTTGTTTCCGGGTCGAGGTTTCCGGTCGGTTCGTCAGCAAGGATCAATACAGGGTCGTTCAACAGGGCGCGGGCAATGACGATACGCTGCTGTTCGCCGCCCGAAAGTTCGTGCGGCATCTTATAACCTTTATCCTGCATTCCGACCTGGAACAGCACATCATCGATACGTTCGTTTATCTCGCTTTTCTTTTTCCATCCGGTAGCCTTCAGGACGAATTCGAGATTTTTGTATACCGAGCGATCGGTCAGAAGCTGGAAATCCTGAAAGACAATGCCCATGTCCCTGCGCAGGTAGGGAATGTCTTTCCGTTTCATCTTACAGAGGTCATAATCTAAGAACCTGGCATCTCCTTGCTTGATGGGTATTTCGCAATACAAGGATTTCAACAGACTGCTCTTGCCGGAGCCGACTTTTCCGATTACATACACAAATTCACCGCTGTGGAGCGTCAAGGAGGCTTCGTGAAGAACGACGTTCTCCTCGCGGCAGATTTCCACTTTATCCAGTTCGAGCAGGGGTATCTTTTCCATTGTTGTTATCCTTTATGTCTGCTTTTTAATTCGCGTGCGAGGTCTTCGATGCGAAGTCCTTTGCTTGTCAATAATACGATCAGGTGGTAGATCATGTCGGCAGCTTCGTAAACAAGGCGGTCGTCTGTTCCGTTAGTGGCTTCGATAACTGTTTCGACAGCTTCTTCTCCCACCTTCTGTGCCATGCGGTTGATGCCTTTCTGGAACAGGGTGGTGGTGTAGGAGCCTTCCGGCATTTCCTGACGACGCTGTTCGATGAAGTTCTGCAAATATTTGAGGAACATAATGTCTTCCACATTCTTTTCGCCGAAACAAGTGTCGGCGCCTGTATGGCATACGGGACCGGCTGGAACAGCCTTGATCAACAGCGTGTCGTTGTCGCAATCAGCTGCGATGGAAACAACCTGCAGGGTGTTTCCGCTGGTTTCGCCTTTCATCCAGATACGGTTTTTCGTACGGCTGAAAAATGTCACTTTGCCGGTAGCTTTTGTTTCTTCGTAAGCTTCTTCGTTCATAAAGCCCAACATCAATACTTTGTTTGTGTTGTTGTCCTGAACGATGGCGGGAATCAGGCCGCCCATTTTTTCAAAATCTAATTTCATTTTTTATCTGACTATTATATTGTTCTTAATTCATTCGTATGTGTGTCACGTTGTCCTTCAGCATCCGTTTCCGGTTCCATCGTCATGGAACAATGTTTTCATTTGCATGGAACGGAAGTTTCACTTGCATGGAACAATAACTTCTTTTCAAAGGAGCGGTTATTCCCTGCCGTGACCGTCAGAGACGGACGTTGATCCCTTCTTCATGGAGATACTGTTTCAAGGAACCGATGCCGATTTCCCCGAAATGGAACACGCTTGCCGCCAATGCGGCATCTGCCTTTCCCAGGGTGAACGTATCGCGGAAGTGCTCCATTTTTCCGGCTCCTCCCGACGCTATGACCGGAATGTGCAGGTTGTCGGCCAGCATAGCCAATGCTTCATTGGCGTAACCGTCTTTCACGCCGTCGTGTGTCATGCTGGTAAACAGGATCTCTCCGGCTCCCAAGCTTTCTGCTTCTGCTGCCCATTGGAAGAGATGTTTTTCTGTCGGAATCCGTCCGCCGTTCAGGTAGCATATCCAGTCGCCCGCTTCAAAATTGGCATCGATGGCGACCACGCATACCTGGCTGCCGAAGTTCTTGGCAATCTCTTCGATCAGTTTCGGGTTGCGCAGAGCTGCCGAGTTGATGGAAACCTTATCGGCTCCGGCACTCAACAGGCGGTCCACATCTTTCAGTTCGTTGATGCCGCCACCAACCGTGAAAGGAATGCTGATGTTGGCCGCGACTTTCTTTACCAGTTCCGTAAATGTCTTACGTCCTTCGTGCGAAGCGGTTATATCCAGATAGACCAATTCGTCTGCTCCATCCCGGCTGTATTGTGCGCCCAGTTCGACCGGATCGCCGGCATCGCGGAAGTTGACGAAATTGATTCCCTTGACGGTTTTTCCATCTTTTATGTCCAGACAGGGTACTATTCTCTTGGCAAGCATATGTAATCGTTGTTTTTTATCAGCTGAAGCGGATCAAATCTTTCAGCTGTATCTTCCCTTCGTAAATCGCTTTACCGAAGATGACAGCCGGAACACCTGCTTCAGCCAGTTTTTCAATATCTTGTATGGAACTGACGCCTCCGCTGGCTATCAGGTAAAGCAGAGGTATCTGTTCCTGTATTTCTTTATATAATTCGATGGCTGGGCCTTGCAACATGCCGTCGCGGCTGATGTCCGTGCAGATTGTCTTCGTGATCCCTTTGTCGTAATAGTCTTGGATGAAAGGGATCAACTCTTTGTCTGTCGTCTCTTCCCATCCGCTTATCGCGATCTTCTTGTCTTTGGCATCTGCTCCGAGGATGATTTTCTCCGAACCGAACTTGGTGATCCAGGAAGTGAATACTTCCGGGTCCTTCACGGCGATGCTTCCGCCCGTGACCATCTGTGCACCGCTTTCGAAAGCTATTTCCAGGTCTCCTTCCTGTTTCAGCCCACCTCCGAAATCGATGATCAGCGAAGTGCGTGTCGCCAGTCGTTCCAACGTGCGGTAGTTGATGATCCGTCCTTGCCGCGCTCCGTCCAGGTCTACGACATGCAAGCGTCGGATACCATGATCTTCAAACATCTTGGCTACTTCCAGAGGATCTTCGTTATACACTTTCTTGGTGTCGTAATCGCCTTGGGTGAGGCGTACGCATTTCCCGTCGATCATATCTATTGCCGGAATCAACTCTATCATATCACATTACAGTTTTAAAAAGTTACTTAATATAACCTCGCCGACCGAACCGCTTTTTTCCGGGTGAAACTGTGTCGCATAGAAGTTGTCTTTATGCAAGGAAGCGCTGAACGGAAGAATATATTCGGTTGTCGCGGCGGTGTATTCGTTTACGGGTACATAATAACTATGTACGAAATAAACAAACTTGTTCTCCAATTGCTCGTTGAACAGTCTGCTTTTAACATTCGTAATCGTGTTCCATCCCATGTGCGGAACTTTATCCGCGTGTTGCTGCGGGATGAAACGCTTTACTTCCGTATCGAAAATACCCAAACAATCTGCATTTCCTTCTTCCGAATGGCGGCACATCAATTGCATGCCGAGGCAAATGCCTAAAACAGGTTGTTTCAATCCTTTTATGACCGCATCCAGTTTATGTTCTTTCAGGTACTCCATCGTGGTCTGCGCTTCACCGACGCCCGGAAAGATTACTTTGTCCGCTTTACATAACAGTTCCGGATCTGCCGTGATCGTTGCTTCGACTCCCAGCCGCTTCAGCGCGTAACTCACAGAATAAATATTTCCGGCATTGTATTTGATAATGGCGACATCCATTGTTGCTTCCTTTTTATATTGAGTTGCAAAACTAACAAATTATCATGACATATGGATGTATGCTTTATGAAAAGTTGCAGAATAGATATTATTTGTGATAAACTGGCTGATTTGGCATAGTACGGAGTAATAGCAAAGAAACGAGTGTTCTTCTCTGAATTATGAATAAAAAATTCAAGTGTAAAAGGTTTATTATCAGAGATGATTGAAAATAATTGAAAATATATGCGCGTAACTCTTGCATAATTCAAATAAACCTCCTACTTTTGCATCGCAATTCAGAGGAATAGCGGTTAAATAAATAATGGTTCGGTAGTTCAGCTGGTTAGAATACATGCCTGTCACGCATGGGGTCGCGGGTTCGAGTCCCGTCCGGACCGCACAATAAAATTTTGGTGCGTTAGTTCAGCTGGTTAGAATACATGCCTGTCACGCATGGGGTCACGGGTTCGAGTCCCGTACGCACCGCAACAGATATTGGAAATCAATAGATTACAGAATGAGTACCCATTTTTACACCCGGAAATGTAAAGATGGGTATTCTTTTGAGTGGCGAAGTCAGGAAAAAGTCCCCGGATCTTATAAAGGTACGGGGACTTTTTTATTGGAAGAAAATGCCGTTTTGTGTTTGGTTATGATTACTTATACCGGCGATTTACAAATTTAGCAATACGTTCGTATGCCTTAGCGATATGTATATTCACAGTCTTTTCACTGATGCCCAAAACATCTGCGATTTCCCGGTTTTTTAATTTATCGGAGAGGACAAGACGAAAAACCTCCCTGCACTTTGGCGGCAAGGAATCAATTGCCTGTTGGATCAGAGTTTGATATTCTTCATCCATCAAATTTTTTTCCGGAGTATCCGAATCCGGGATCAACTCAATTTCATACAAAGAAAAGGAATCCTTTTCCTGCACATATCCTCTTCTCAGATAATGCAAAGCCTGGTTCTTCACCGATATATACAAATAGCGTTCAGGCTCTTTCACATGAGACAAAGTTTCCCGCTTTTGCCAAATGACTGTAAAAACATCCAAAATAGCTTCTTCAGCCAGTTCACGAGAGTTCAGATAATAATAAGCCACATGGAACAGACGCCGGGAATAAGTTTCAAACAATAACCGGAACGCTGTTTCATCTCCTCTCACCACTTTCCCAAAAAGAGATATGATACTCTCCTCTTCCATCTTCTCAGAGATACAGTTCTTTTATAATATATCAGTCAGTAAATGTAACTATATTTTCTTCAAGACAACACTTAAAAATAAAAATGTTTCTTTACCATAATATATATATAGGCAATTAGTCCTACGGCCTCTATTTTTTTTGTATCCCGAATAGGAGTTTTTTGCATCACCTGTCATCTCTATTTATAAAGCAACCGGAATAAGATGGAAAATGAACAAAACAATAAAGAATTTGAATCATTGACAAAGCATATACGCTTTAAGTCTTTGCCATTTGATGAAAAGCGGATGTCCGACCGTTTGACAGATAGAATTAAACGGCCTGTCATCATATCTTATGCCGGTAAAGGAAACTCTGCTTGGAAATATTTATCTATAGCAGCTTCAATAGCCCTCCTGTTGGTTTCCAGCCTCCTGTTGATAGACAATGAGCCGGAACAAACACTCGTTTATTATGAAACGACAGCCGTCCCCGATGCAAAAACAAAAATTACATTGCCCGACAGCAGTGTCGTTTGGTTAAATGCCAACGCCAGCCTACGCTATCCGAGAGAGTTCAGCAAACAGATCCGGCAGGTCGAAATAAAAGGAGAAGCCTTCTTTGAAGTCCGTAAAGACGAAAAGAAACCTTTTATCGTCCAGACTGACGGCATCGGAATACACGTATTAGGAACCACATTCAATGTCGACGCGGAACCGGATAAAACAGAGGTAACCCTTATCACCGGGAAAGTAGGTTTATATAAAAGTAAAAACCTCTCACAAACGGCAGACCGGATACTATCACCCGGGGAACGAGCGGTCTTCTTTAAATCGGATGATAACCTGAGCGTATCAACAATACGCCCGGAAAACACGATCTCATGGGTTACCGGCAATTTCATATTCAGGGATAGTTCTTTAGAAGAAATCATGCAAGAACTACAACGGGCTTTCCATGTAAAAATACATGTTCAAAACGAAAATCTGAAAAAACAAACTTTCAATGCCAACTTTACAGAGAGAGAAACATTGGATGAAATATTATCCGTTTTGCAAATCTCTGCTCGATACAAAATAGAAAAAAGGAAAGGAGAGCTTTTCCTGAAATAAATACAGAATGTTAAACCACAAAGACAAACGATTATGGACAGCACATGAAAAACAGAATTTAATTAAAAAGAGACATACAAAAAAAGAATTGGGAATGTTGCAACCATTCCCAATTTCTAAATTGTTAATCGGCAGATTGCACACTGCCAATTTTAAAATTAGTACATACAAAATTATGGATAAATTTTTATTTATCAGGCAAAATCCAAAGGATTTTACCTGTGAGGAACATTATTCCTCTTTTAAAAGAATTCTCAGACACAGAATCAACCTTTTAGGACTTCTTTTATTGTTTTTGTCCGTCAATATTACCTTCGCCTATGCACAAACGGTAAAACTATCACTGAATAAGCAGAATGCAACATATGAAGAAATATTCAATGAGATAGAAGAAAAGACCGGATACAAATTCGTTTATAACACCACCGAAATTGACCGGAACGAAAGAACCTCCATCCAAGGAACAAATATGGATTTAAACGAATTGTTGCAAAATTTGTTTCACGACAAAAGGAGCATATCTTTTCGGATATCGAATAAGCACATTGCTTTGTTCAAGGCACAACTCAAGACTATTACCGGAACAGTTGTCGACACACAAGGAGAATCTGTCATCGGTGCAAACGTCCTGATAAAAGGTAGCACTAACGGTACCATTACCGATGTTGACGGCAAATTCAGCTTGGAAGCAAGCGAAGGAGACATCTTACAAATATCTTATATCGGCTACAATACACAGGAAATCACAATTGACCGGAAATCCATATTAAAAGTGGTTTTACAAGAAGACCAGCAAACATTGGAAGAAGTTGTCGTAATCGGTTACGGAGCTGTTAAGAAAAAAGATCTAACCGGAGCCATTGCTCAGGTAAAAGCCGATAAATATGCCACTCAGCAAAGTACGAATGTATTGGATATGCTGAATGGAACCGTTGCCGGTTTTAATTCCAATATCGGGACTTCCGCTTCCGGAGCGAGTGAAATGGAAATACGAGGCCCGGCTTCACTCTCTGCCAACAATTCACCGCTGGTAGTCTTGGACGGAGTTATCTTCAATGGCTCAATCAATGATATCAATCCCTCGGATATCGAGACTATAGACGTATTGAAAGATGCAAGTTCTGCTGCCGTTTACGGTTCTCGATCCGCTGCCGGTGTAGTAATCATCAATACCAAACAAGGCAAAGGAGAAAAAATGACAATCAACTTCTCTGCCCAATTGGGTTTAACAGACTTCACCAACGAAATCAAACCGAATGATTTGTCCGGATTCCTCCAACGCAGGCAGGATTTCCAACGCAGAATAAATCCAGACAAACCGGAAGGATACTACAACAACCCCAATCAATTACCGGAAGGTATAGATGTCGATACATGGCAAAATTACGATGCGTCATTCCAGTCCGATCCAATTCTAACTTGGATGACACGTCTGAATCTACGTGAGATCGAACAACAAAACTATCTGAACGGGAATACTTATGATTGGTATGGCGAGGCTACACGTCCCGGATTAAGACAAAACTATAATGTCAACATATCCGGTGGCATTGGTAAAACCAAATATTACTGGTCATTAGGCTATACGGACAATCAAGGTTATATAAAGGGTGACGAGTACAAAACAATCCGTTCCCGTATTAATGCTGATACTAAAGTTGCAGAATTCCTGACTGTAGGAATCAATGCACAATTTAGCAATAAAGATGAAAGCAATGAAGCTATCAAATTATCCAATATAGTGCGCCAAAGTCCTTTAGGACAACCCTATGATGAAAACGGAGAACTAAAATGGTACCCCCATGACGATTCTGGAATTGAACAAAACCCATTTCTTTTATACAAAAAGCGGGATAAATTCAATGTTTCCCAAAATCTGTTTGCCACTTTATATGCCGATCTGAAACTACCATTTGGTTTCAGTTACAAAGTCTCTTATATCAATCGCTATGACTGGCAAAAAAATTACTACTATGACCCGTCGAGCATTCCAAGCGGTAACAAAACAGGAGGCTTCGGACGACGCATCAACTATTCGCTCTACGAATGGCAAATAGACAATATCGTTTCATGGAAAAAAACTTTTGGAGTTCATGATTTTTATGCAACGTTCTTATATAATGCAGAAAAGAAACAAACATGGAAAGATACCGGTGAAAATATAAATTTCACCCCCAGTGAAGCCTTAGGTTTTCATCAATTAGGAACAGGAGGATCACCTACGATTAAAAATGAAGATACCTATTCGACCGGTACCGCAATAATGGGCCGTCTGAACTACACGCTCATGAACCGCTACTTCCTGACTCTATCTATTCGTAGAGACGGATATTCGGCTTTTGGTATGGAAAATCCTTATGCGACTTTTCCTTCCGGAGCTTTAGCTTGGAATTTATCCGACGAATCGTTCTTCAATATCAAATGGATAAATAATCTCAAGATCAGAGCTTCTTATGGAATAAACGGTAACCGGGATATCGGAATTTATGATGCATTGGCTAAACTCGAGACAAACAAATACCTGACAGGTAGCACATTGATCTCAGGCATATACAGCAGTTCACTGGCAAACCAATATCTGAAATGGGAAAAAACCAAGGCTTTAAATTTAGGTTTGGATTTTTCCGTCTTAAACAGCCGGTTAAATGGTTCGGTAGATTATTATAGCATGATTACAAATGACTTGCTGCTTAAACGAAGCCTGCCGACAATTATTGGATACAACAATGTAATGTCCAATATGGGAGAATTGCAAAACAAAGGATTTGAAATGACTCTTAATAGTTACAATATCCAAAATAAGGACTTCAGTTGGAATTCGACATTGACATTCTCATTTAATAGAAACAAGATCAAACATCTCTATGGAGAAATGGTCAATATCTTAGATGAAAATGGCAATGTAATCGGTCAAAAAGAAGGCGATGATATCAACAATGGATGGTTTATCGGGGAATCAATAGACCGAATATGGGATTACAAATTCTTAGGTATTTACCAACTTGGAGAAGAAGAATTGGCCAAATCATTCGGGAAAGCACCTGGCGATGTCAAATTATATGATCCTAATGAAGATGGAGTTTCCACTCAGGAAGATAAAGTCTTTCAAGGCTATACGAAGCCTCGTTTCCGTTTAGGGCTTCGAAATGACTTTACTCTTTTCAAAAATTTCCAGATTTCCTGTTTCATCCGTGCAGACTTAGGCCACTGGAAAGCAAACAGCCTGTTGAGCAACACGTCTAATGTCGAGGATAGAGCCAACAGCTACGCATTGCCTTACTGGACTCCGGAAAATCCGACAAACAAGTACACCAGACTTAATACTGTAAACACACCCGGATATAGTATTTATGAAAAAAGCAGCTTTGTACGTTTGCAGGACTTATCCATCGCTTATAATATTCCCGAAAATATTATCAAAAATTTAAAAGTCGGACATTGTAAAGTATATTTGAGTGGGCGTAACCTGTTGACTTTCACAAAGTGGTCAGGATGGGATCCTGAATCAGGAAATACGCCTATGCCTCGAATCTTTACATTTGGAATTGATGTCACATTATAAACAAACAAGTTATGAAAAACTGGATAAAATATATCATTTGTGCATCTCTGTTTACAACTATTTCATGCGGAGATGATTTCTTGAAGATAAAACCCCTTTCTATCTTCACACCTGAATCTATTTATACGGATAAGGCTGGATTTGAAGGAGTACTGGTTAACCTTCGCAAGAACTTACGTCCCGATTTTTATGGAGAAGGAGGGGGGCTGGCTTCCGAGCTCATTGCTTCAGACATTGCCATCAGTGCCAATAAAGCTGCCAATGCCATACACAATTTTGATACTCAAGTATTACCTACAGGAACCGGTTCTACCTACGACTTCCATGAGATCTGGACAAGAGGGTATAACCAGATACGAAATGCAAATGTTATCCTGTCACGTATTGACAATGGCAAATTCGATACTGAAGAAATCAAAAACGCAATTATTGCCGAAGCGTATTTCCACAGAGCCTATTGGTATTATAGATTAGTCCATTTATATGGAGATGTCCCTTTTTTGAATATAGAACATACGGCTCCTAAAATCGACTTCTACACGCATTCAAGAAAAACGATACTTGCAAAAATAGAAGAAGATTTAGCATGGGCAGTCCAGTGGTTACCCCAAACGGTAGTTCCCGGTGCTGTATCTAAAGCAGCAGGCAACCATTTACTTACCAAAATATATCTGTCAAACGGAAAATTCACAGAAGCAGTCGAAGCCTCTTCTGCTGTCATTAATGACGGAATCCATGCCTTAATGACTGACCGCTTCGGGGTAGACGCTTCCGATCCGCAGTATAATACGATCTGGGATCTCCATCAAAAAGACAATAAAAGTTCATCTTCAAATAAAGAAGGCATCCTTGTCGTACAGGAACGCTACGGATTCCCCGAAGCAGAAATAAGCGGAGGCACCCAAGCCATGCGTCGTTATGTCCCCTCTTGGTGGAATTCATCTTATATGAAAGATCCCGACGGGAAAAGAGGAACTATCGATACACGAGGTAACGAGTTTGTCATAAAAATAGGAAGAGGTGTCGGTTATGTCCGGCCCTGCAGTTACTATAATTATGAAATATGGAATAACTGTAATAAGGATTTGAGGCATGACGAGCAAGTAAACTGGTTCTCTGTCGACAAATTCATTTACAACAATCCAGCTTCCAAATATTTCGGGCAACCCGTACAGATACAATACACAAATCCAAAGGACACGATTCATTGTTGGTATCCATTCCCTTATTATAAAGTATATGTTGAAGATGAAGAAAGACCCGATCAGCCATATGGGGGACATTCGGATTGGTACTTATTCCGGTTGGCTGAAACTTATCTTTTAAGAGCTGAAGCCTACTTTTGGTTAAATCAAACAGATAAAGCAGCAGCCGACATAAACACGGTGAGAGTACGTGCGAATGCCGATCCCATTGCAGCTTCGCAAGTTTCGATAGATTATATATTAGACGAAAGGGCAAGAGAACTTTTTGCAGAAGAATTCAGAAAAACCGAATTAACCCGGATCGCCTTTATCATGGCTGAAAAAGGATTTAACGGCTATTCCGTAGAGAATTTCTCCGAAAAGAACTTTTGGTATGACCGGACTGTAGCCAAAAATGAATTTTATAAGGCTGGCGATATATTATGGGGAACAAACATATTCAAGATAAGCCCATTCCACGTTCTTTGGCCTATTCCGGCAAGTGCCATCGATAGCAACCAGGGAGGGACCATCAACCAGAATAAAGGGTATATCGGGTACGAAAAAAATATTCCTCCATTAACAGTCATAGACGATCAACAATAATATCTAAACCTACCGGCTATTATCGGCCGGTAGGTTGTATTTATAAATCTTTTGTATTCACATTCAATTTAGACATCATGAAAAATAATTATCCTTTACTGTCGGTTTGTTTGTTGGCATTGCCCTTTCAAAGCTATGCACAAAAGAAGGCAAACGAGACGAAGCCTAATATACTTTTTATATGCGTAGACGACCTTCGCCGGGAATTAGGAGCTTATGGTTCTATTGTGAAAACTCCGAACATCGACAGGTTGGCATCACAAGGCAGCCTGTTCTTCCAGCATTACGTGCAAGTCCCGACAAGCGGAGCGTCACGTGCCAGCATGTTGACAGGACATTTTCCTCAAGACAAATCGGATCTTTCCAACGAAGCATGCCGGACAAGGCTGTCTGATAAACCGGAGGGTGAAATCCCGGAAACGATGTTCCATCATTTACGCCGGAATGGCTATTATACTGTCGGAATCGGAAAGATTAGCCACTATGTCGATGGCTGCCTATATGGTTATGAAGCTCCGAAAACCGATAAGCCTGAACTGCCTTATAGTTGGGATGAAATGCTTTTCGACTCCGGAAAATGGGGGAACGGGTGGAATGCCTTTTTCGGATATGCGGATGGCAGTAACCGGCAAAACCGCAAAAAGCAAGTGAAACCTTACGAATGTGCCGATGTTGCCGATGAAGGTTATCCAGACGGTCTGACAGCCAATCTGGCGGTCAAAAAGCTAAACGAACTAACAGCTAAAAACGAACCGTTCTGCCTGGCTGTCGGTTTCTTCAAACCTCATTTGCCATTCACATCTCCTAAAAAATATTGGGACATGTATGATGAAGCCTCTATTCCTATTTCACCTATGCCGGATATCCCGGAAGGATGTGATCCTGTAAGCCTACATGAAAGTGCGGAGTTCAAGAGTTATCAGTTAGGAGACGAAATGCCTTCCATCGAAAACAGAGTTTCCGACGAGTATGCACGTAAGCTCCGTCACGCCTATTTCGCTTGCGTAAGTTATATGGATGCCCAAGTAGGAAAAGTGTTGGATGCTCTCGAAGCCAGTGGAAAAATGGATAATACGATTATTATCCTATGGGGAGATCATGGATGGCACTTGGGAGATCTGCGGGTTTGGGGAAAACACACACTGCATGAGACATCTTTAAGCAGCGCACTCGTAATAAAAGCCCCCAAATGCAAACCCGGAATTAAAAACAACCGGATTGTCAGTTCCATCGATATTTATCCGACTCTTATGGAGCTTTGCAATATTTCCGTACCTCAAGGACTGGACGGACATAGCTTTGCTAAATTACTCAACAATCCTAAAGACAAAAAATGGACAGACGCAGCATACAGCTATTACCGAAATTGCATGACACTCCGAACTCCGGAATATCGTTTTACCCGTTACAATAAAAAAGGGGAAACGGTCACCGAACTTTACCAATACGGGCCGGATCGCATCGAGCGCAAAAACATAGCGCAAGAAAATCCCGATATTGTAAAAAAGTTACTTCCTCTTTGGGAAAAAGGCGTTAAGTTCGATTATTAACAGAATATCCAAAGGAAGTCTGTCGTTCAACAGAATGCGGATATTTTGCCAACTTGGCGGCGGATTGTAATCCAATCCGCCGCCAAGAGCGTGGTAGAGGCGTATTATGCCTGAAGTATGGCAGTCTCATTCGACCTGCCGTTCTTCTTCAAGGCTTCGAGTATGCGTATCGTCTCCGTCCAGTTCTTTCGGGTTTCGGTGTTGATGCCTAACTGGTTGTCAAGCATCAACAGGGTGTAATACGAATCGGCGACAGTCGAGACAAGTTGCGTCTGCACGGCTTGCCTGTAAGCCTCGGAGCTTTCGAGGGCGGCTACTGCTTCGCGTTTTGCAGCCGTCAGCTTGCCGAACAGGTCTATTTCCCAACTTGCCCCCGCACCCAGGTTATACGTCTTTGAAGTACTCCCGTCAAAACGGCTTATCGTTCCTTCGGCATTTATATTGACCGAAGGCAGGTAAGCGAGTTTGGCATTTTGTACTACCGCTTTAGCTTCATTGGTTTTCAGATAGGCTACTCTCAAATCCGTATTCCGGGCCAAAGCCAGTTCCATCAGCTTTTGCAAACACGGGTCCGTGAACAACTCCCGCCACAGCTCATAAGCGACAATACAGCGGACACAGGTATTATTATATATTTCCGTATCATTCTTTCTGTTTTTTTTGTTCAGCAACATATTCTTTCTCAGCCTCAATCGCCCAATCGGTTTTCTCCGCGATATCGGATGCCGGGCGGATCTTTTCCTGGAGCGACTGGAATATCATCCAAAGTCCCGGAACGAGGAATAGAAGCACCAATGTCCCGACAACCATTCCGCCGACAGTACCCGTTCCCAACGTCGAGTTCCCGTTAGCCCCTACACCCGACGCGAACATCAGCGGCAACATACCGAACACCATTGTCAGCGCCGTCATAAGTATCGGGCGCAGACGAGCCTTTGCCGCGCCTACGGCAGACTGCTTCAAGGTCATTCCGTTCTTACGCCGCTCACCGGCATATTCAGTGATGAGGATGGCTGTCTTGGCAAGAAGCCCGATGAGCATGATCAATCCCGTCTGAAGGTATATATTGTTTTCCAGCCCGAACAGTTTCGCAAAGAGGAAGCTCCCCATCAATCCCGCCGGGATTGAGATAAGGATACAGAGCGGCATGATCAGGCTCTCGTACAGAGCGCTGAGGATAAGGTAAACAAGTATGCCGCAGATGACAAAAATAAGGACCGTGTTGCCCGTGTTCGATGATTCCTCACGCGAAATACCTCCGAACTCATAACCGTAATTGTTGGTCAGGACCTTAGAGGCAGTCTCTTCGACAGCCTTGATCGCATCTCCCGAACTGTACCCCTCCGCCGGGGTCCCGCTGACGGAAATCGCGTTATAAAGGTTGAAACGTGAGATCGATTGCGGGCCGTATGTCTTCGTCAAGGTGACGAACTGCGACAGCGGAGCCATTTCTTCTCCTATGCGGACGTAGAAATGTTTGAGCGATTCGGGGGTGACGCGTGTCGCAGGATCGGCCTGTATCATCACACGGTACAATTTCGAGAACCGGTTGAAATTGGAAGCATACTCGCCTCCGTAATACCCCGAAATGGTGGAAAGCACTTCGGCCGGACTAATCCCTGCACGCTCGCATTGGGCGAAATCGACATCAACCCAATACTGAGGATAATTAGTGTCGAAAGCTGTATATGCAGCTTCTATCTCCGGACGCAGGTTCAGTTCCGCCACAAACTTTTCGCAAACCTGTTTCAGTTCTTCTATCTCACCGCCGACCTTGTCCTGGACATACAACTCGAAACCATTTCCCATGCCGTAGCCCGGTATCATGGGAGGCGTAGTCGTAAAAATGCCGGCATCTGGAATGCTTTGCGCTATTTCGTAAATCCGGTTGGATATATCCTTCGCGCTCTGGCCTTCGCCGGTACGTTCGTCCCACGGCTTCAGTGTAAGGAAGAACATCCCCATCGAGGGACCCATACCGGAAAACGACCATCCGCCGACACCGCCCGAATACTCGATTTCGGGCAGAGATTGGAACCGCGCCTGCATATCCCGGATGATCTTGTTCGTCTTTTCAAGCGAAGTCCCCGCCGGTGTGTTCATGCTCACCAACACCGTCCCCGTATCCTCGTCCGGAACAAACCCCGTCTTGGTGTTCTGCATAAGGACGAACAACGCGGCAAGGCAAAGCACGACCAAACCGACGCAAGCCCAACGGCGGCGTATAAAGAACAACACCCCGTTCTTATAGCGCTCAAGTATGGCATTGAACGCGATCGAATAGGCCTTCCGGAACCGTGCGCCGAATCCGGTTTCGTCGTCATAGGGACGCATCATTATCGCGCAGAGGGCAGGAGACAGGGTAAGGGCATTGACCGCCGACAATCCTACCGCGACAGCCATCGTTATGCCGAATTGGGTATAGAACGTGCCTGATGTTCCGCCGATCATGGATGTAGGGATAAATACCGCCATGAATATGATGGTCGACACCACGATGGCTGAGGTAATGCCGCCCATCGCATCGTTGGTTGCCATATACGATGATTTATAGCCGGATTCGAAACGAGCCTGCACCGCCTCTACCACGATGATGGCATTATCCACCACCGTGCCTATGGCAAGGACAAGCGCGAACAACGTCAGCAGGTTTATCGAGAATCCGGCAATCGCCATAAAGCCGAATGTGCCGATCACCGATACGAAAATAGCCAATGTCGGGATCAGTGTCGCACGTATGTCCTGAAGAAACAGATACACCACTAATACGACAAGAATAACAGCTATCACCAAAGACCATATAACCTCACGGATCGAAGCATACAGGAAACGGTTGGTGTCGTTCAAGGTCACGAACTCAAGCCCTTTCGGCAGTTTGCTGCTACAGTCTTCGATAACCCGGTCGATCTCATTGATGACAGACGAGGCGTTCGACCCCGCCGTCTGGTAGATCATAGCCATTGCTGACGGGCGGCCGTTCAGGAGATTGGAAAACGAATAATCCTCATCGCCGAGTTCAATGTCGGCTATTTCTTTCAACTTGAGGACTTCGCTACCGGGAAGAGCCTTGACAATCAATTCTCCGAACTCTTCCGGTGTGGAGAAACGCCCGCGATACTTCATGGTGTATTGGAAATTGTTGTCATGGTTCTCGCCGAAAGAACCGGTTGTCGCCTCTATGTTCTGCCGTTCAAGCACAGCGGTAATATCCGAGGGCACAAGATGATAATGCGCCATCCGGTCCGGTTTCAGCCATATACGCATACTGTATTGCGCACCGAACTGTTGCACTTTGCCGACCCCCTGTATTCGTTTCAGACGCGGTTCTACATTGAGTTTCATGTAGTTGTTAAGAAAACGGGCATCATATCCGCCTTCAGGAGCATACAGGGCAAAAGTCTTCAGTTCGGCGTTCTGCTGTTTTTCCGTCGTGATACCGATGCGCACGACTTCCGCCGGAAGAAGGCTCTCGGCTGTCGCCACCCTGTTTTGCACATTCACGGCTGCCATGTCGGGATTTGTACCCTGTTTGAAATAGACCATGATTTCGGCACTTCCGCTATTGGAGGCCGTAGAAGTTATATATGACATGTTTTCAACGCCATTGATCGCTTCCTCCAACGGAACGATTACGCTTCTGAGCACCGTTTCGGCGTTTGCGCCGGGATACGTCGTATAGACGGTGACTGTCGGTGGGGCAATATCGGGATACTGTTCAACCGGCAAAGACTTCAAGCCGATCAAACCCAACAATACGATCACCACAGACAGGACGACAGAGAGTATCGGCCGGTCGATAAAAAATTTGAGATTCATCACTGTTATTCTTTTTCTTGTGTGTTTACCTTAATATCCTGCCCGTCCTGGATCGTGGCCGTTCCCTCAAGAACAATCGTATCGCCGACGGCAAGCCCCGATTTCACGAGGAAACTGTGCCCGTCATTGTATCTGCTGACCTCCAGCTGTGTTACCGCGGCTTTGCCATCCGTGACTTTCACGGCATACACCTTGTCCTGGATTTCGTATGTCGCCGACTGCGGGATGGCAATGACGCCTTTCTCCACATTCGGGAATATCACGTTGCCGACATTGCCACTCAGCAACAATCCCTCCTTGTTCGGGAAAACAGCTTTGACAGAAGCCGTCCCCGTCTGAGGGTTGATCACTCCGCTTATCGTCTCTATCTTGCCGGGCGACTTGAACTTGCGGCCATTGCTGAGTTTCAGCGACACTTCGGGAAGATTGGCGATCGCTTCTGCCATCGAGCCATATTGCCCGATCATATCCTGAAGCTGTTTTTCGGAGATGGAAAAATAGACATACATTTCCGAATTGTCGGATACGGTTGTCAAAGGTTGGGCTATCTGTGACGAGACCAATGCCCCTGTCCTGTAAGGAAGCACACCGACCACTCCATCGACGGGGCTTTTGATTTCCGTGTACGACAAGTTGTTGCGTGCGTCGATCTCCTGCGCCTGCGCCTGTTCCAAAGCCGCCTGTGCAGCGAGCAGGCTGTTCTCGGCTGTCTGAAGTTCATAATCGGAAATCACATTCTCCCTGAGCAGTTCCTTTTTGCTGTCACGCTCAAGGCGTGCCGTTTTCAGCCCGGCTTCTGCGGCATGGACATTCGCCGTAGCCATTCGCAAGGCTGCCTGGTAAGGTACTTGGTCGATGACAAACAATATCTGCCCTTGTTTTATTTGTTGCCCTTCTTTTATGCAGACCTTCGAGATTTTGCCCGACAACTGTGGATAAATTTCCACGTCCTGCCGTCCTTCGATGACGGCAGTGAAGGCATCCTCGATCGTCACATCGGATTGGCCGGCTATTATGGCCGGATACTCCTGTTCTTGCTCAGCGTATGTGCCATTACCACACGACACTGCAAAAAAAGAACCCGCCAATAATGCGAGTCCCACTGTTACATTATTCATAATTCGGATTTTAAACTGGGTGCAAAGTTAGCCTGTTCCTTGCCTTCAGGCAGTTTGAAAATCACGCCAAATGTATCGAATATGGAAACTGATACTCTTTTTTCACCGGTTTTATTGCTATCTTTGCAATAATAATGGAAATAGAATCACAACATAATAACCAAACGATAGAAATACGGCATGCGGAACTGCCGCCTCAATACGCGAGAGTGCCCCATTCCTCGTCCGAGACCCTCTTTCTGTTTTGCGAGAGCGGCCACGGCATCGCAACGGTCAACTTCAGCCGGTATCGAATTTGCCGGGGGAGTTTCATTCCGGTCTTTTCGGATGCCTATTTTGAGATAAACAGGTTGTCTGCCAATACGCGGTTCCGGCTTATCCGGTTGGACGACAAGCTGTTTGACGAGGTGGCGTTCAGGCTGTCTGCCGACTTTTGGGATTTTTGGATGGACAATCCTGTGTTGTATCTTTCTGCGGAACAAATACGAGTGTTGCAGTCATGGTTCGTCAGTGCCGGATGGATACTTTCGTGCACGAAAAGCGATATCCGGAATTTCATGATTCACAATCATCTCTGCAATTTGTTTTCCGCCCTTGAAGCGGGTTGCAAATCCTATATGGAGAATCACGGCCGGAAAGAAAAGGGAACGGCCCACGGCATCCTGAACCGTTTCTGGCGGTTGCTGGCCGACAACAGCAGGTTGGAGCACGAGGTCCGGTTCTATGCAGACAAGCTGAATATCACCACCCACTATCTGGCGAAAATAACGCAGAAGACCATGCACTATTCCCCCAAAGAATGCATAGACTGGCAAATAATCATGGAGCTGAAACAGGTGTTGAAAAGCACGGATCTCACGATAAAGGAAATTGCAGACAACTTCGGCTTCGAATCCTCATCCTACCTGATCAGCTACTTCCGCCGGCATACGGGCGTCACCCCCGGCAATTTCCGAAAGCACAACTTCTCCTCTGAGTCCTTAAAATAAAAAATCCTGCACCAAGCTTTGGGGGGCTTGATGCAGGATTGACCTTAACTATGAGATCTGTGAAAGAAAGTTCTTTTTACTTGGTTTTTGCTTTTGCCATATCCAGAGCGGATGTTGTCGTGTAGTATTTGGACAGCATGTTGGGGACTTCCCAATCTGGCAATTTGCCGTCCTTCAGATATTCAAGGAAATGTTCTGTTACCTGGCCGAAGTGGGCTTCATGGCCTACACGGTATTTGGCCGGGATTTCGACCAGCCATACGCTGTCACTGATTTTATTCAAAGTCACGCCCGGATATTCGGCCGATACCTTTTCCATCGATGCGACAAGGTCCTTTTCGTAAGCAGCCAGGTCAACGCCTTTCACGGCTTCGACAAACAGTTCGGGCTGGTAGTTCTGTTCCTTGCCCTGGCGGATCACCAGGTCGGCCTTGCTGCCCTTCATGACAGAGAAGTGGGTATCGCCGCCGCCTTTCGGGAAGGTGTAGTTCCAGATCACCGAGACCTTGGCTGTCACGCCTTTGATCTTGTACAGGATGTCACCGTTGCAGAAAACTTTCAACGTGTCGTTTTCAACATCTTTCTTCAGGAAGTCGGGATAAGCGTCCGTGCCGGTCACCTGTTTGAATTCTTCCGGGCTGATAGCGGTTGCCCAACGGTTGGCATCCAACAGCTCGATATCCTTCTTATAGTCGATGATCTGTTCCGGAAATGCTTCCCACTGCACAAGGTCGACCAGGTGAGTCGTCACGTCGACAATGCCTTCGCCCTGCTGGGTCACGTCGAAATACCAGACCGGACGGGTCAGCGGTTTGTTGTCTACCAGCTTGAACAGGTGGTGCACGCTTTCTTTCACGATGGCCGGTTCTTCGGGAGAGCCTTTCAGTTGTTCGCCATAAACAGCCGGGATAGTGGACAGTTCGCGTTGCAGCATAGTCGTGATCTCGTTCCGTTCGGTCATGATGTCATAGAGCATGATGTTTTTCTGCTTGGCGATATCGAAACATTCTTCCAGCAGCTTGAAGTTCCGGCTGTCGATCGCCATCGGTTTGTCGGAAAGCACATTGATCCCGGCTTCGAGCGTCTTTTTAATGTATTCGGTCTTCTTGCCGTTGTTTCCGGCTTGGATCATCACGTTGCCTTTCTTTTCGGCCAACATTTTTTCCAGATAATCATCGCCCGTATAAACAATCTCGTTCCAAGAGGTCGGATTCTCCGCACGTGTGTTAAAACCCTCTATTCGTTTTAGGTGTTCGTTTACGTCAAAACCGGTGGGTGCATACACATAAACATCTTTAGAAACTTGTGGGTAGGATACCTTTTGCACTAAAGCTGCATGAAAGTGTCCGGGATCGAGCGTGATCAACTTTACTTCCCCCGGCGCACCGGTAAAACCTTCGGCAGCCTTTTCCTGTTTCGTGTTGCTGCACGAAGCTCCAACCAACAGAGCCGCCATAGAAAATACAAGATAGTTTTTCATGCTATATTATAATTGAATTATTGATAAACTTTTTACTCTTGATTGTTCACGGCTGCAAAGATACGTAAAATTCGTCAAAAGACTTGGTGTTTGCAAGTAATTTTTTTTTAAAGATAAAGAAACTTACGACTTTTCGGATTTTGCAAATCGCGCAAATTCGAGTGTTACTTCGTGCCATTTATTCGGTTTCTTGATAATTCCTGTTGTTTGCCATCTGTCTTTTCTTCCGGGCCAGTATGTACAGTTCCAGTGCCTCGAGGACCAGGAGGCGGAACTCTTCTTCGCCGGCGAGGTCGAAAAGAAGGTCGATGAAGCGGATGTAGTAACTCAGACGTAGGTCGCCCCCTTTTTAATCGAACCGTAGCTGCGGCTTCCGGCAGACAGTTCGTATTTGTAGAATCGCTCGGTTATAAGGTAACGGCTCATCTGTTCACTGACATACAATCCCAATTCGGGATAGGCATAGATTGTTCTCATGTTTATATGTTATAAATGTTTAAATATTGACATCTTCATTAAAATCCGTTCACCGTGACCCCCACATGTCGGGGTCAGAGGATACGGGCTAAGACATAAATTTGCCGAAAATATCAGATATCGCTCATCCGGCCGTGTTGTTCCGGAGGGCGAACCTGAATATTATGCAAATTAAATAAAATTATTTCACATGGAAAAGCAATTTCACCCCGCACGCTTCTTATCGCTCCGTGCGACCGTACCGGCTTCCTGCACATGGGAAGAAATCGTACAAGAACTTACCGGCGGCAGCCATGCCGCCACCACCACCCAGTTTCGCTCGCTTGCGGCCGGCAAGGAACTGAAGGACGAAGTCTTGAAACGTCAGCAAAGCCAGATCAAACAGAACCAACCCTCCTTCATTCCCTCCGTCATCCTGGCAGGTGGGCGTACGGCAAAGCACGTCAAGGGCTATTCGGGTTTCATCATGGTGGACATCGACGGCATTCCCGGCGAGCTTTTCGACGAGACGCTCGCCAAGGCAAAGGCCGACCCGCACTCGTTCCTGACCTACAAGACGCTGTCGGGGCAGGGCATACGCGTCATCGCGCGGATGGCAGACGAAGTGACGGGAAAGAACTTCCCCGCGGCCTGGCAGACGGTCAACGACTACTACGCCCGGCTCACCGGCATCGTCATAGACCGGCAGTGCAAGAACGCCACCCGCATGTCCGTGATCTGCCACGATCCCGACACGCTCTACCGTCCCGACGCTGAACCGATGAAGATCGAGAATCCGCCTCCCGCTCCTCAAAACCGTGGGATGGCATCCGCCTCCCAGAAGAAACGCAGAGGGCAGAAGCCGACTGCCGCACATGCCGAAAGCACCGTGCGCCGCCTTGTGGAAGAAGGGGGCGTACGCTATGTCGCCGGAAGCCACAACAACTACATCAGCCGGAGCCTCTACCTGATGAACCGTTTCGGCATACCGGAGGCCGAAGCCGAAGCATGGGCCGTCGAGGCGTTTTCCGACTACGACACGGACGCCGTCCGCTCCACCGCGAAAAGCTGCTACATGCTGACCGCCGAACACGCCACGATGCACCTCGCCGACTTCGCCGCCCGCGACGAGAACGGGCGACGCCGTAAAGCCACGATCGAAGAGATGGAGCATTTCATCGACGGCACCATGCAACTGCGGGTGAACCAACTGACGCACCAGCTCGAATACCGCCCCGCCACCGACGGCACTACCGCCACCGACGGAAGCCCCGCCGCCACCGCCCCCGCCGACTGGGCGCCCATGAACGACACGGTCGAGAACTCCCTCTGGTGTTCCATGCACCGCGCCGGGATGGAGGCGGACCTCGTCCACCTGCGCACGCTCCTGCTCTCCGACTTCGCCCCGCACTACCATCCTCTGAAGGCGTTTCTCGAAAAGGCGGGACCGTGGGACGGCACGACGGACCACATCGGCAACCTGGCCGCCATGGTGCACCCTGCCGACGGCGACATCGCGCGTTTCGACCTCTGTTTCCGCCGCTGGTTCGTCGGGATGATCGCCGCCGCGCTCGACCCGAAGGTGGTGAACCACGTCATCCTCGTCCTGATCGGGCGGCAGGGCTGCTTCAAGACGTCGTTCTTCCAGAACCTGCTGCCGCCCGTCCTCAGGCGCTACTACACCTCCAAAACCAACTCGCAACGGCTCACGAAGGACGACCTCTTCACCATGACCGAGAACCTGCTCGTCAACTTCGAGGAGATCGACTCCATGCAACGTAGCGAACTGAACCAGCTCAAGGCCATGACCACCACGCTCTACGTGAACGAACGCCCCGCCTACGGGCGCAACAAGGTGCACCTGCCGCACGTGGCCTCGTTCTGCGCCACCGGCAACAACCTCCAGTTCCTCACCGACGACACCGGCAACCGGCGCTGGCTGCCGTTCGAAGTCGCGGCGATCGACAACCCCTGGAATGTCCGGATCCCATACGAGGCGCTCTACGCGCAGGCGAAAGCCCTGCTCGACGACGGCTTCTGCTACTGGTTTCGCGACCACGAGATCGAAGAGCTCAACAACGCGAACCGCCGCTTCGAGACGCCCAACCCTGCACGCGAACTGATCCTCATGCACTACCGCCAGCCCGCCGGCTACGAGAAAGGCTCCTACGTCACCGCCAGCCAGATCGTCGCCCGCTTCGGCGGCAGTATCCGGCTGAATGCCGTGCAGGTCGGCAGATCCTTGAAAGAACTGGGCTACACGAACACACGGACCAAAAGCGGAACCATCTGGCTGGTGGTCGAACGCACGACGGACGAGATGAAAAGCATCCTTCCCGAACCGGACATCTCGTCTCCTTCATGACAGGCGGCCGGGTGACAGATGACAGATAAAAAGGCCTTTTTGCAAAACTTTTCTGTGTATTTGAATTAGAATAGGCTCCCTTAAAGGCACCCTCTTCTAATTCACTTTTCCCTTAAACTTTTACAGAAACGGGGTTTTATCTATCATCTGTCACCATAAATACCTGATAATCAATGATGGCATTTTTTTTAACCCCGCCTTGCCCCGAATCCAAAGGACCGACCCCCGATTCAATGGGCCGCTCCCCTGATTCAATGGGCAGAGCAGAGCCCTGCCCCTACGGGGTAACCATTTTGCATGGGCGATGCCATCGACACAAAAACAACCCTGTAGGGGCGGGGTTCTACTCCGCCCATGCAAACAACCCCCGCCTTGCCCCGAATCCAATGGACCGACTCCCGATTCAATGGGCCGACCCCGGATTCAATGGGCAGAGCAGAGCCCTGCCCCTACGGGGTAACCATTTTGCATGGGTAATGTAAACAATGGCGTAAAGCGGTGCTTTAGCAACCCTAACCCATAGCCTTAGCTGCCGTAAAGCTATGGGTTAGGGTTCGCCGAGCGCTTCGACGATCTCCCGTACCTGGGCAGGTGTGTAGGAACGGGAACCGGGAAGCTTGCCAAGCTCCGCAAGGCGGACGGCGAGGCCGGGATAATGGTCGATCCACCCGACCAGTTTCCGGTAGGCGGCTTTGGGCGTGAGGCAGGGGTTATAGAGCAGCGCCAGCTCCGTGCGGCCGTAACTGCGAAAGCGAAAATCAGTCTGTTTTTCCATGTCAGTCTATCTTGATCTGTTTTCTACAAATATACGAAAAATCAACGGATTATGAAATATTTCGCCCCTTTTATTTTCTCTGCTCTAACGCGCTTCTTCCCCACACAACTCCCCGCAACGCCCCCTAACGCGCAAAGGCGCTGTCCGGCGGTGCTATCTTTGTCATACCGTCCGGAAGGAAGAAGGCAGGCAACTTCCCGCCGGACGGTTGGTTTCCTTTTCCGAGAGTATAAACTTTAAAAACAAACAACATGATTCGTTACAAAAAGTATCAGAACCAGACCAAGTCCACCCCGCTCAGCGGAAAGTGGCTGGCAAGGGCCGTGGCGGACGAAACGCTCGACACGCGTGCCTTGGCCGAACACATGGCCAAACACAACACCCCCTATTCACAAGGGGCGATCCACGGGGTCCTCAAAGACATGACCTCCTGTATCAAGGAGCTGCTTCTCGACGGCAAGAACGTGAAGCTGGACGACCTCGCCATCTTCGGCGTAGGCATCCGCGGCAAAGCAGCCGAAACGTCAAAAGAATGGTCGGTCACCACCCACGTGGTCGGGTTGCGCCTCAAATGTCGCGCCACCGGAACCCTCGCCATCAACCGGTTGAAACTCGAAGCGCAACTCAAAGAACTGTCAGCCTACAACACCGAAGAAGACGGCAACACCGACGGTGGCGGAGATGGCGGAGATGAACGGCCGGGCGAACTTTAAGCACTCGACAGTCAATAACTGACAATTGACAGGAGGCGTAAGAGGAACGGCGTAAAAGGAAGGCGTAAGAGAAAAGCGCAAGGAGATGTGTCAAAATATACTTGTCCCCGCGTCAAGCGCGGGGCCGCAAAAGAACAGGCCTTATCAATCAGATATTTATACGGTCAGTTTTCATGCGATCCCGCGTCAAGCGCGGGAACAGGATAGTTTTGACAAACCTTCTATCATAAATCATAAATCATAAATCATAAATCATAAATCTTTATTCTCATGGCAGAAAAAAACGAAAAAAAGTCCATCTGGAGTGTCATTCTCAAAGTAATCATCGTCGTCGCGACAGCCTTGGGCAGCGCCTTGGGCGTCACGGCTTGCATGTAAACAGACTGACACACACACATAAAAAAGAGAGAGACGCATGAGACGTATCACACTGTTCATCATCCATTGCAGCGCCACGCGCTGCGGGCAGCCGTACTCGTTCGAGGACTGCCGCCGGGACCACATCGGTTTCCGGCACTTCCGGGACATAGGCTACCACTATTACATCACACGCGACGGCCGGGTACATCCCGGCCGGCCGCTCTCTGCCGAGGGCGCACACTGCTTCGGCCATAACCGCCACAGCATCGGCGTCTGCTACGAAGGCGGGCTGGACAACGGCGGACACCCGGCTGACACACGCACGCCGGCCCAAAAAGCCGCCCTTGCCGGATTGCTGCAAGAGCTGAAACGCTGGTTTCCGGCAGCCCTCACCGTGGGCCACCGCGACCTGAATCCTCAAAAAGCCTGCCCCTCGTTCGACGCCGTAAAGGAATACAAAGACTGACGTATTGTCATACTTTCTGTCAGCAAAAACTTTTCAAAACCCATCTTTGTTACTTTGGCATACGATTTGTAGAATGGTTAATGCGACTCGAAAGAGAAGCAGAAACAAGAAAATAATAACAATAAAAAATAGTAACAATCATGGGAAAAATTATTGGAATCGACTTAGGAACAACCAATTCATGCGTTGCCGTACTGGAAGGCAACGAACCGGTTGTAATAGCAAACAGCGAAGGTAAAAGAACCACTCCTTCAATCGTAGCATTTGTTGAAGGTGGTGAACGTAAGGTAGGTGATCCTGCAAAACGTCAGGCTATCACAAACCCTGAAAAGACAATATTCTCTATCAAACGTTTCATGGGTGAAACCTATGACCAGGTACAGAAAGAAATCAGCCGCGTGCCTTACAAAGTCGTACGGGGCGACAACAATACGCCGCGTGTCGACATCGAAGGACGTCTCTACACGCCGCAGGAAATCTCCGCAATGATCCTTCAGAAGATGAAGAAAACAGCGGAAGACTACCTCGGACAGGAAGTAACGGAAGCCGTTATCACCGTTCCGGCATACTTCAGCGACGCACAGCGTCAGGCAACCAAGGAAGCCGGTGAAATCGCCGGGCTGAACGTTCGCCGTATCGTAAACGAACCGACAGCCGCTTCTCTGGCCTACGGTCTGGACAAGACGAACAAGGACATGAAGATCGCCGTGTTCGACTTGGGTGGCGGTACGTTCGATATCTCTATCCTGGAACTGGGCGACGGCGTGTTCGAAGTTAAATCCACAAACGGTGACACTCACCTGGGTGGTGACGACTTCGACCATGTGATCATCGACTGGCTGGCAGATGAATTCTTGCGCGAAGAAGGCGTCGACCTGCGTAAGGACCCGATGGCTCTGCAACGTTTGAAAGAGGCTGCCGAAAAGGCCAAGATCGAATTGTCAAGCACAACAAGCACGGAGATCAACCTGCCGTACATCATGCCGGTAAACGGTGTGCCTAAACACTTGGTCAAGACGTTGACACGTGCCAAATTCGAACAGTTGGCCGACAGCCTGATCCAGGCTTGTATCGAACCGTGTCGCCAGGCCTTGAAAGACGCCGGACTGACAACTTCGGACATCAACGAAGTGATCTTGGTAGGTGGTTCTACACGTATCCCGGCCGTACAGGCTATCGTGGAGAAATTCTTCGGTAAGACTCCGTCCAAAGGTGTCAACCCGGACGAAGTGGTAGCCGTTGGTGCAGCCATCCAGGGTGGTGTGTTGACTGGTGAAGTAAAAGACGTCTTGCTGCTCGATGTCACTCCGTTGTCATTGGGTATCGAAACGATGGGTGGCGTAATGACCAAGTTGATCGAAGCCAACACGACGATCCCGACCAAGAAGTCCGAGACCTTCACGACGGCAGTCGACAACCAGCCTTCAGTGGAGATCCACGTGCTGCAGGGCGAACGTTCATTGGCGAAAGACAACAAATCGATCGGCCGTTTCCACCTCGACGGAATTCCAGCCGCACAGCGTGGCGTTCCTCAGATCGAAGTGACATTCGATATCGACGCAAACGGTATCCTGAACGTATCGGCCAAAGATAAAGGCACAGGCAAGGTACAGAGCATCCGTATCGAAGCTTCCAGCGGTTTGAGCGAAGACGAAGTAAAACGTATGAAAGAAGAAGCTCAGGCAAATGCCGAAGCCGACAAGAAGGAAAAGGAACGTATCGACAAGTTGAACCAGGCCGACAGCATGATCTTCCAGACCGAAAAACAACTGAAAGACCTGGGCGACAAACTCCCGGCCGACAAGAAAGCTCCTATCGAAGCTGCCCTGAACAAGCTGAAAGAAGCCCACAAAGCTCAGGACATCGCCGGCATAGATGCTGCCACAGCCGAACTGAACACCGTATTCCAGGCCGCAAGCCAGGAAATGTACAACGCCCAAAACGCCCAAGGCGGCGCACAACCGGGTCCCGACTTCAACCAGCAAGCCGGTAACAACGCCGGAAACAACAAACAAGACGGCGGCGTAACGGATGTCGACTTCGAAGAAGTGAAATAAGTATAGATAACATCTATAACGATAAATAGTTAAAACGGGGTGTAACTCAGTGAGTTGCACCCCGTTTTGTTTTTTTATGCTTACGGAGATGACTGTGTCTGTTGTTCTCCAAAGCCATGAGAATTTGAAACAAGTATATTTAGACACATCCCTTAAAATGAAAAACGCCTCCCAAGTATGCTGTCTTACGACGCGCCCGGGAGGCTTATTATCTTTGAGTTTAACAAACTGTCCTTGTAATATGTTGCAAAAGTACGCTTTTTCTCTGAATCCGCAATGCTCTTGGATAGTTATTTTTCATCTTTCCAGATTTTTTCGTCTTCCCAATCGGCAGGAAATCCCATTGCATTGAGAGAGATTATATCTGCATACTCATTCAATAAATCTTTCAAACGGCTCTTGAATGGTGATGTAGGATTGGCGGTCTGCAACATATAGTTCAACATACAGAAGAAATAATATATCTTGCTCCTTTTTGCCGTTTCCGGGTGACTTATCCAGTCGAGCCTCTTTGAAAAAGAAAGTCGCTCAGGTACGATATTTAAGTCACGGTTCCAAAGTCGGGCATGATGCGCACAGATATTCCGTACATAGTTGATGGTGTGGAGCCACGAACAGAATGTTTTCGGTGGAATTGCAAAATAAGAGGCTATGCCGTTGATGTCCGCACGTTGTTTCAGTCCCGTACATATCCGTGACAGGTGGTTGAAATACATAATTTCCACGCTCATCCAAGAGGGTGGATTTTCCGGTTCATCATATTTGTTCCGGTAATGCTGTATGAACACTTCCGCCTTATTGTTATGCAGTTGTTCCTTGATGTGTTTCTGTATGTCGCCATGTACATCCACTGTCACTTTCCGTCCGTCCCTCAATGTAATTTCTGCCGGCGGATTGAAAATGTCCTGCCTATCCTGCCAGTGAGAGCCGTATTTATGGCTAAGTTGATAAATGATCTGCGTTCGTATGGCAACCTCCAGCCGTTCGATTGCATCAAATACGAGCAGACGCAACTTTCTGTCAAACACATATAGGTTATATATCATATTCCATGTCGTACCGCCTTTGAAAGCGTCAAGAATGCTTCCGTCCTTTCTTTGCTTGTAAGGCAGCATATAGGCACTCAAACGGTAATAGCTGATATTGGCAAGCAGCCTTTCTGCACGCTTTTCATCGGAAACAGTCATTCCTCTGGATTTCAGCAATTCCACTTGCTCTGTATATGTCAATGGAGGTTTGTTGTATCTTTCCATACCCTAATTGGTTGATTTTATACAAATGTAGCGCTTTTCGCTGACTTTCGAGCGAATAGATGTCGAAAAGAATCACACCACGTTCATAAAGAACACCGGAAAGTTTGTGTTCTGTTTCCTGTAGTTTAGCACGTGCTTTGACTCTTTCAACTTCAATAAGACGTTGCTCTATAAGTTCTGCACGACAAGTTTGTACGGCAAAGTAAGTTTGAGCAAATGCAATCTGTGGTTTGCGAGGGTCACCATTTTGAGCAGCAAGGTAGCAAGCATAACATCTGCAAACAAGCGGACACGCAATGCAAACAAAAAGGCGATAATCAAAATGGCAATTATTGCACTGAGTGGTATGAAGGATGTTTCCATCGGTTTATTATTCAGTTTATGGTTTAACAATAATGCGCCAATAGCCAGCTTTATCAGAACCTTCATGAGCCAAAATCTCCATATCCCTAAGGCTTTTGATGTTTTTCTCTATAGCACGTTTAGTTACACCAATCTTATTAGCCATATTATCGGCTGTGATTGATGGGTCAGAAATAACGAGGTCAATTATCTTTTGTGCAGTTTTACTGACCTTCTTCGGTGTTTTCGATGTATCTCCGAACCTATTTGCATTTACACCGAACTTTTTCACCGAACCTTTTTCGTTTACACCGAACTTTTCTGCATTTACACCAAACTTTTCGACCGAATATTCTTCGTTTACAGGGTACTTTTCGAGGGTATTATTTACCATGTTGGCTACTCGAAACGCAGGCCTGTCAGATTCCCGTTCCTAAACGCGAGGTGTCTACCTCTTTAGCCTTTTTCTCTTTGTAGCCGCCGAAACTATACCGTAAAGTCAGTGTCACATTCCGGCTGTCCATCCACAGTTTCATCCGGCTTTTCTGCCCCTGTTCATCCACATGGGTGACGGGATTGGCTCCCTCGAACAAGTCATTTCCCCGAACCGTCAGGTGCATCTTCTTTTTTGCAAATGTCCAGGTCAGGCCGGCCGATACGTTGTATATCAGATCGACGTCATACAATCCCTGTATGACTGGAGGGATGCAATAACCACGCAACTCCAGCGACAAGTTCCGGTCTTTGGTCAAGTAGAAGGTATTGTTCAGTTCGGCTCGGCCAAACAGTTTTTTACGGTCGAAAGAGACATCATAGAGTGTCCCTTTGTTACGAATGGCGCAACCCATCAGTGTCAGCCTGGAACTCATAAAATCAAAAGGTCTGAAAGGGAGGACGGCGACCGCTCCGTACATATTGTAGATATCCAAATTCACTGTCTGGAAGACAGACCTCAGCACATCGTGGCGCTGGTACGTCATCTGTTGTATCTTATCGGGCTGGATATTGGCAAACAGGCCGAAAACATATTTACTTTTGATGATATAATTCAGTTGCATGGAATAGGAAAGTTGTGGCTTCAGGTCCGGATTGCCGATCATGGAGCTGTACACATTCATATAATAAGTATTGGGAGTTGTCATCCAATAGGACGGATACGATTTGTCACTGGAGAACGAGAACATTAGCAGGCCGTACGGATGTGCCTTGTAAGTAAAGTTAAGCTGCGGAAAGAGGCTCACCCTGTTCCACAATGTCTTTTTCTTACCGGCAGAATCGACTGAGGCTTTGTAATATTGTAAGGAAACCGAGGCATCCAGCGAAATCTTCTTTCCGAACTGCTTGGTGAAACCCGCAAAACCTCCTACCGAATAATCCTTCTGTTTCAGCCGAAACGTGCCTTCTGCCGCTATTACCCTGTCGACCGACTGGCCGGACTCGTTGTGTGTGTCCGACAGGGAGGCTTCCGCTCCGTAATTCAAAGCCCATCCTTTCCTCAGCTTACGAGTGTCATTTATATACAGGTTTCCACGTCGTACCCGCTGGGAAGACAAGGTGGAAATCGTCTGTTCGTCTTCTTTCTCAAAATCATTCACCAGATGTTGCCTGTCGTTATTCTTATAAAAAGTATAATCCATCCCGGCATTGAATCCCTTATGGCTGACATAATCGATCCGGGCATTATGCAAGTCGGAAGCGCCGGACAATTCCAGATTCGTTTCTACCCGTTGTATTCCGGCAAAATCGGTAGAAGCCCCTCTGCGCGATATTTTGTCAGGATCGTAGAAACGTCCGGTATAGGAGACGGACAAACGATCCTTATTTTTCAGGTCAAAATCGAATGCTCCCCTTATATTGTGGGATAAGTTTACGGAATTGTACCAGTCGTCCTGCTCGATCTCATACGGCTGCCCGTTTACTGTCGGCCGGGCAAACATATCTTCCTCCTGCCGGCTGCGGTTATAGGTGGCGGAATAGGAAATATCTGCCGAATAGCTTTTACCCACATACGACAGGTTCGCCCCGCCGGAGGGAGAAAAGAAATACCCCTGCTTGCCCGTCAGCGAGATTTCCCCCTTCAAGACATTTTTTAAAGATTTCTCATTCTCCATTATGACATTGATGGAAGCCCCTTTCACGCCGAACCGGGGAGGCGTGCTGTACATCACGTCTATCTGCCTGACCTTGGAGGAAGAGACAGACTTGAGCATTTCGGCCAGTTGCCCCGCTGTCATCGAACTTTTACGCCCGTTGATCAAGATAGCCGTAGATGTGGTCCCGATAACCGAGAGATTATCCCCTTCTTTCCGTATGCCGGGCAATTCGCCTATCACATCGAAAGCCGTATCCACCGGTTTGTTCTTGACCAGGTTCGGAATATCATACTGCAATTTCCCTTCCGAGACTTTTACCAGTGGACGTTCCGCCTTCACAAAGACTTCCGGCAGATCGACCGTTATGCTGTCGTTCACCAGGATATACTCCTTCTTCGCCTCGCCTTGTCCCCACGCCGGCATTCGGATGAGTGAAAATCCGATCCATAAATAGTAACAAATGTGTTTCATCGTATTCTTTTTTTTAGGTAAAGGTTGCATACGGAAACGATAGTTCCAAACATCTCCCTTCTTTCGTAAGACTATATAACATCACTCGGTACGAATGTTATTTAGTCTTACCAAATAAACGGGATCAGGTAAACTTTCCCTACTTTTGTTTGTATGAAATCTTCGTTCAAATATGTAATCATACTGGTTATCCTGTCGTTGTCCGGTATCTTCATCTACCAATTGTTCTGGATAACGGGGCTTTACCATTCCCGGCAAAAACAGAACAGGGAAGAGATCCGGATGGCGATCAAAAATGCTGATCATATCGAACTGTTCGACCGCGCTGATTTTATCAGCAAGGTCACGCACAGGCAGAGAGAGACAACCGTCATTGCCGATACCGAAGGTGGTGCGGCTCTCAGTACCCGGTTTCCTGACAAGGATTCGGTTATTCCCAAACTGAGCGTCCAACCTTTGGACACGAATATCTATCATCCTCGATACCGGAGCCGGACTTTCCGTAACGAAACGGGTAAAATGCTAAAAAGCACGGCAGTGGAGGTCGGTAACGATTTCAGTTCGTTAGGAGAGTTAGGATTGCAGATGCAGCAAGCCCTACATGAAGTGCTCGACTCGGTCAAACCGGTCGACCTTGCGAAATTCGACAGTATCTTGTCTTCCCACCTGCAAAAAGGGGGGCTGGATATTCGCCATTATACCGAAATGTGGAATCTGGAAGACAGCTCGATCATTGCCTCGTCCGTCCCGGCGAACTTGAACAAGGCAGAATACGACCTGTATAAATGGGAATACACGACCTACCATAAAAGGGCTTATCTGGTTTACACCGAACCGACCCGGTGGGGAACGATCCGTATGATGTCGGGTATCCTGTTCTCTTCATTCCTGATCCTGCTGATCCTGATCCTCTCTTTTGCTTATATGTTCTGGTTTCTGATCCACCAAAAGACGGTGGAACAATTGAAGGATGACTTTACGCACAATGTCACGCATGAATTGAAAACCCCGATAGCGATCACCTATGCAGCGGTCGAAGCCATGATCCATTACAACATAACCGGAAACAAAGAAAAGACAAACAAATACCTGCATGTCTGCCATGAGGAACTGCAACGTCTCGGCAATATGGTCGAGCAAATCCTTTCGCTCAGCCTGGAACGTAAAAAAGATTTCAAACTCAAATATGAAAGAGTGGACCTGAACGAGTTGCTCGACAAAATCGTCGAACAACAGAGCTTCAAGTCCTCCAAGCTCTTTCATGTCGGGCAGGAATTCTTGCCGGACAGGATTGTACTGGAAGCCGACAGGACGCATCTTTACAACATCTTGAGCAACATTCTGGACAATGCCGTCAAATATTCAGGTGATAGTCCGCAAATCCGGATAGCGGCAGAAGTGCACGATGGTTCGGTCGTCATCCGCATCACTGACAACGGCATCGGAATAGAAGAAGAACACCAGGCGCATATTTTCGATAAATTCTACCGGGTTTCCAACGGCAGACGACCGCCTGTAAAAGGGCATGGCATCGGGCTGTTTTATGTCAAGACAATGGTACACAAACATAACGGTACGATCCGGGTGGAAAGCCGGCCTGGAAAGGGGAGTTGTTTCATAATCACATTACCGCAAACAAATGAAAGATAAGAAATCGATATTATTGGTTGAAGATGAAGCGAGCTTATCCATGATCATCAAAGATGCATTGGAAGAAGAAGGATGCCGGGTCATAACGGCCGAGAATGGCCTGCAGGGGATCGATCGTTTCTATAAGTATGTTCCCGACCTGATTATCGCGGATGTCATGATGCCGGAAATGGACGGGTTCGAAATGATCCGGCGGATCCGGAAGGAAAACAAAGAAGTGCCGGTGCTCTTCTTGAGTGCCCGTTCTTCGACAGACGACATCGTCTCCGGATTCGAATTAGGTGCAAACGACTATGTCCGCAAACCGTTCAGCCTGCGCGAACTGGTTGTTCGTGCCAAAGCTCTCCTGGTCAAAAGTAAACAAGAGGAGGGAAGATCCGAATTCTATGAGATCGGACTTTATACTTTCTATCCGAAAGCCCAGACCTTGCTGATAGCCGGTGAAAGCGACAAACTCTCCTACAAAGAATCTGAGATATTGAAACGCCTATGCGAATATGAGAACCAGCCGATCTATAGCAAGGACATTCTGCTGAGCCTATGGGGAGACGACAGCTTTTATAATGCACGCAGCCTGCATGTTTTCATCACCAAGTTGCGGCACAAACTGGAGAAAGACCCTCGTATCAAGATATTGAATGTAAGAGGGATCGGGTACAAATTAATCTGCGAACCGCTTTAAGTCCTTTGAGCCCGGTCGGCATATTCTATCTATATGTTTTTGCGTTGCGTGTGTGGTTGTGTGGTGAAAAAGGAAGCGGTCATTCGGTTATTACAAGATAATAGTTTACATTTGTGGGCGTAAAAGTTTGAATGATGAAGGGAATCCGGACACTATATTTCATTTGTTTCCTGTTGCTGTTCTTCTCCTGTAGCTCGACAAAATATGTGGGCGAGGGAGAATATCTGCTGGATAAAGTGGAGATCGTGTCGGATGGCAAGACGACTTATAAGACCGGTGATTTGAAGCCTTATTTGCGCCAACAACCCAACTTTAAGGCATTCGGGTTGATGAAATGGCAGTTGTTCGTCTACGACTGGTCGGGACGGAACGAGAAGAGATGGATCAATAAGCAGCTACGCCGGATGGGAGAGGCGCCCGTTATTCTGGATACGGCGCTGGTGACGCAATCGGTCGACGAGTTGAAGCGCTTCTTTCTCAATAAAGGATATATGAACGCCGAGGTCTCGGCCACCATCGATACTTCGCGGAGCAAAAGGGCTGTCGTCACCTATGCGATCGTCCCCAATGTCCCTTACCGTATCCATGACTATTCGATGGATTTGAACGATCCGGTGATCGACAGTATCGCCAGGCTCAAACCGCCTTCGCGCTCCATGCTGGCTTCGGCTTTCCATACCTATTCCGATGATTACACCTCCCTGATAAAGGACAGCGCGCTGTTTGACCGAGATGTGCTGGACAAGGAACGCCAGCGCCTCACGACCTTGTTCCGCCGGCGCGGCTATTATGCCTTCAACCGGGATTATTTGTCTTATGTCGCCGACAGCTCTTTGAACCGCAATAGCGTGGATCTGAACATGTTGCTGAAACCCTATCGCTTGCAGAAGCCCGACGGGACGGTGGTCGACACGGTGCACCGCCGGTATTACATCAAGGATGTTTCGATCGTGACCGATTACGACCCGCTGACGTTGGAGGAGGCGGGCGCCATGCCTTACGACACGGTCCGGACAGGCGGCATCAGCGTCCTCTACGGTAAGAACGGCAGAAGCATCCGTCCGGGTGTCTTGCGCAAGAGCAATTATATCATGCCCGGACGTCTCTACAACGAGCGGACGGTGGAGCAGACCTATTCTTCGTTTGCCACATTGCGGGCTTTGCGCAATGTGAACATCCGCTTTTCGGAGGTCGAAGAGAACGACACGATGAAGCTCAATTGTACGATCCTGACTTCGCCTGCCAAGTTGCAAGGCTTCGGAGTCGACCTGGACGGGACGAACTCGGCAGGTGACTTCGGTTTTGCTTCGAGCTTGAACTATCAGCACCGGAACCTGTTCAAAGGCTCGGAGGTTTTCTCCGCTAAAGTTCGAAGCGCTTACGAGGCGCTGACCGGCAGCCAGTCGGAGGGAAACAACTTCTGGGAGTTCGGGACGGAGGTCTCCGTTTTGTTTCCTCGCTTCCTGTTTCCCTTCGTGCATGAGAATTTCCGCCGCAAGATCCGCGCGACGACCGAATTGAGGGTTAGCTACAACATGCAGACGCGGCCTCAGTTCAAGAGGTCTATTCTCTCGGCCGGATGGAACTACATCTGGCAGGAACGGAGCAACATGCAGGCACGGCACGTGTTCAAGTTGCTGGACATCGATTATGTGTATTTGCCGAAAGTCGACTCGGCGTTCAAGAGCGATTTGCCTGAATCCACGCTCCGGTATAATTTTACCGACCAGTTCATCGTCGGTTCTGGTTATACCTATTCGTTTACAAACTATGATCCTCAGAACCGGTTGCGGAACACGCATTCCGTCCGTTTCTCGTTCGAGATGGCGGGTAACTTGTTGTACGGGCTTTCCCGGCTGACCGGTGCGGGAAAGGACGACGAGGGGCGCTATAAATTGTTCGGGATCAATTATGCCCAGTTTGTGAAAGGCGATATGGATTTCAGTAAAGGCATCGTGCTGGATAACCGTAACAAGCTGGCTTTCCACGTCGGTGTAGGCGTCGGTTACCCGTATGGCAACTCGAAGATGCTGCCCTTCGAGCGCAGCTATTTCTCTGGCGGGGCGAACAGCGTCCGCGGCTGGTCGGTCCGTTCGCTCGGTCCCGGCAGCATGCCGGCCGATTCGGTCAAGTCCTTTGCCCAGCAGATTGGTGACATACGCCTGGATTTGAATGTGGAATACCGCACGAAGCTGTTCTGGAAATTCGAGATGGCAGCCTTTATCGACGCCGGCAACATCTGGACCTTTCATAAGGACGAGAGCCGTCCGAACGGCAACTTCGATTTCTCCCGCTTCTACAAAGAGATTGCCATCTCTTACGGATTAGGCCTCCGCCTCGATTTCGACTTCTTCCTGCTCCGCTTCGACACCGGCCTGAAAGCCTATAACCCGCAGGAAAACGGCAAAAAGAAATGGGCAGTCCTGCACCCGAACTTCGGTCGCAACTTCGCATGGCATTTTGCAGTAGGATATCCGTTCTGATCCCCCTTATTTCCACCCTCATGCCTCTCCGCCGGCTTATGATTTTCGGAAAAAACAGTCGAAATATTTGCTCGTTAAAATAAAATCATTACCTTTGCACCGCAAATAAGGATGGTTCCGTAGCTCAGCTGGATAGAGCAACGCCCTTCTAAGGCGTGGGTCGAGCGTTCGAATCGCTCCGGAATCACTAATGTGACGCGTTGATTATTAGTAATATAATCAACGCGTTTCTTTTAAGATTTTTACTAATCCTTTGATTATAAATTCTTCATTACGATATGCCTGCTACGTGCCAATAGTTGTCTGCGTGTATCGCCGTTGGCAAATTTTATTAAGTCAAATCAGAAGTTATGTCAAAGGAAAATGAAACCGCCGGCATCGGGAAGAACAGTACCGATCAGTAAAAAGATAATGAGAAACAGGCAGAGCAGCTCGCTGACGTTATGGCATAAAAAAAGCCTCGCACATTGCGGGGCTTATATTCTAAATTGATTGACGTACTAACTAAAAATCAAAGGATATTTTTCGGGATGTATAATACTGTCTACTTCCAGATCAACATTCAATGATTCCCAACGTAATACATTGCAATCGTCCAACTTTACATCCATAACTTCATTCACCCGAGCAGTTCTGAACCATGGATAACCCTCATATCCAAGAAAATATTCCTTACCGTTAAGGTAAAGTAATATTCCACTCTTAGTAATGAGCATCACTTCCGCGGAAGTGGTTAATCCATCTGTCTTTAATAGATTGTTCATTGTCTGTAATTATTTGAATAATATTTTTTATTTCTTTCTCTGAAAATCCGTAGTTCATAGCAACTTCAATATCTGGTTCAATTCAAATTTTTGCCTGCTTACCATTAGAAGATGCATGAACATGCATCCTAACCTCCTCTCGAGAATGGAACTCTACGACAAAACCATCTTGCACGATAACTCTAGGACTCATTCTGTTTTTCTTGTATCTCTCATGCAAATATAATGAAAACAAAAACGATAGGCAAATGTTTGTCAAACAAGTTTATCTGTATATTTCAGTAAGATTTCCGTTTTCGTCAATTATACCAGCTCTTTGGAAAAATTCCTTTGCATACTTCTTGTCGGTCCTGATCTTTTTAATTACCGCATTCCGATGCTCTTCTCTGTCTTTTTTTGTATGCCATATAACATATACTTTATTTGCTTTCAAGATACGAAAAAGGAAACTTAAAAAAAACAGGAGGGTGTGTCAAAACAGAAATGACAACTTCTAAAAGTTACAGATTGTAACGTATAACACTTAAAAGGGTCGTATCAAGCTCTGTATGGAGTAATGATACGACCCTTTTGGGGATCTTTTAGGATGCTCAAATTTCAAATTATAAGTTCATCTTTTTAATAATTGAGTTTTGACACACCCTCCAATAATAGTTATAAAAAGTGTGTCCATGTTTTGGTCTGATATAATTAGCTATTAAGTGATCAATTATTAGGAGCGACATCCCACCATACGCGTGTGTCGTCTGTATCCGGGCCCTGCAGGGCAATAGCTATATCGTAGTTGTCTTTGTTCGAATTGAAATCCGGCGTATCGTAGACTTTACGATATGGAATATGCAGGGCTGTAGATCCAGGACCCGGCTTCAGTTTGGGGACATTCAGGCGGCGCCAGTCCGACCAAGCTTCAAAACCATCTTGCATGAAGTTGGCCAACCAACGTTGCATGGCTATTTTTTCTATCTTTTCGCTTGTAGAACCCGTAAAGGCGATTTGAGGCTGTGCGATATATTCGTCGGTTTTATCTGATAGGCCATACTGGTCGAATGATGCGGCAATGCCTTTTTGGTATAGTTTTTCTGCATCGGCTGAAATCCACCCTCTCAGGGCCGCTTCTGCTTGGATTAACAGGATATGGGAAGGAGAAATGATTACCATTGGCGAATTTTGCTTATAATAACGTTCGTCGAAGATGGCTGTCGTATTGGTGTAATTGGGCAACTCACTGATGGTGATGCCGAACGGTATCCCTTCATATTCCCCTTCGCTGTTGGGGTCGGCATAAGCTTCGAGGCGTGGGTCTTTATAGGCAATCAGCTGATCTAACAGTGTTTTAGATGGGGCGAAGTCTTCTCGGCCTTGTACGACGATATTGTTGTATAAAGGATTTTCGTTAGCCGACTCTGCCAGATATTTGTATTCTAACCGTTCTGTGTTATCTGTCATGCCTCCATCTGTATATGCCCGGCTGAAACGTTCTTTACCTGTGTCGGGAGCGACATCTGACAACTTGATTGCCATCATCATACGGATAGATGCATTCAGCTTTTTCCAATAGCTGATGTTTCCGTTATAGAGTATGTCATAATCTTTGCTTAATGTTCCGTTTTCATTAAACTGTGAATAAGCTTCTGCCAACTCTTTATCCAGATCCGTGTAAATAAATTCTTGCGTATCATATTTAGGAGTGAAATTGCCATCGTCGCCTTTCAGGGCTTCCGAGTAGGGAAGCATACCTAATGCATCTGTCAAGTGCATATAAATGAATGCACGTAATGTACGGCAAGCTGCTATTTGGTTCTCAGAGCTCCCTAAAGAAACGACGTATGATTCGTTTCGGGTTGTTTCATCTGTATTTAACTTGATGATTGTTTCTAAATTTCGCAATGGTTCTGTATAGAAAGTCCCGATGCCGTAGTTGGATTGTAGGAAAGTTGAATGCTGGATGGTCTTACGTTCCGACAAATATTGGGGATACAATTGATTCCAAGGATTGTAAGTCCCAGTCAATGTGAAATTCGGCATAGTTTTACATGCGTATGTAAACATAAAACTCGCATTTGGTTGGGACGGATTGTTGGGATCTATATTGGTGTCTCCGAAATCTCCGCAACCGGATAATGTTATAGCGCAGGTCAATGCGCATGTCAAAGATTTTATTTTGTTCATATATAATTCCTCCTTATAAATTTAGAATGTAAGATTTACTGTGAAGCCAAACGAGCGGGTTGCTGCGGCTTGGCCATTTTCCAAAAATCCCCAATAAGCATTTCCTGCTTCAGACGGATCGATGTTGGGTACGCCGGAATATATCAACCACGGATTTTGGGTAACGAATGCTATGCTTGCTTTTTTGACTCCTGTGCGTGTTTTTTTCAGGAAGACAGATGGAACGTCGTATGTCAACGACAGTTCGCGTAATTTTAAGTAGCTGGCATCGTATACATAGTCTTCAAACAATGTGGATTTCATGCTTTGGAAATAATACTGGGCATCGATATAGGTCGTTGTAGGGCTGTAAGAGCCATCGGCATTGGCTACGACGCCATCCAAACGGACACCTCCACCTTCTGACAACGGGTTACGGATCGGGTTGCCTTTGTCGTTCAGCCCGGTTGTAGAGGATAAAATTCCGGAGCCTTCTCCGTTTTCATTGGTAAAGGACGCAATGTTGCCACCGATTTGGAAGTCGAAAGAAGCGCCTAAGCGGAAATTCTTGAAACGGACAGAAGTTGTAAATCCTCCGGTGAAGTCTGGTTGGACGTTGCCAAGTTCTTTTTCTGCATTTGATTCCATTCCTGGAATATATTCACCATATTTGGCTACCTGGTCAGGATTGGTCAGTTTGTGCAGAATTAAATTTCCGTTATCGTCTCTTTCCCAGCCAGATCCTCGGATTACACCGATCGGTTTGCCTACTTCTGCATATGTATAGATATAGGTCATCAATCCCATATAAGTGATCCGGTATGAATCCAGCCCGTCGGCCAATTCTTCCAGTGTGTTGTTGTTCTTCGAGATATTGGCATTGATTTCCCATCCCCAGTCTTTTGTTTGTATAGGAGCACCGCCTATGCTGAGTTCGAACCCTCGGTTGCGAATCAAACCTGCATTCATTTTGCGGCTGGTATAACCACTGGCGGGAGTCGTGTTGACATTGATGATTTGATCTTTTGAATCACGGTTGTAGAAGTTGAAGTCTCCCCATATCCGATTGTTCAGAAATCTGAATTCCGTACCGATTTCGTAGGAAGTTGAAATGGTCGGCCTGATATACGGATCTTTGAGATTCGCATCGTTCCACATATTGGACAATGAACCGTATTTGATTAATGTACCGGAACTGTTTTTTACTTTATAGGTCGGATATACGTTATAAGCACTCATGGTTGAACCGACCTGTGCCATGGAAGCACGTATTTTCCAGAAACTAAGCCACGGTGCCGCATCTTTAAACCAGTTGCTGGCTATCGCTGCAACGGAAACACCTCCGTACAGATAGCTGTTTTTGTCGGGGTGTAATGTGGAGGTCCAGTCGTTACGCAGGGAAAAATCGAAATAGTAAGTGTCGTCCCATCCGAGTGTTCCGGTTCCGTATATGCTTTGTTCTTTCATCTCTGTTTTGGATGTGCTGCCACCCGGAAGTCCTATCGAGCCTGCCGTAGAGAAAAAGTCGTCTTGTGTCAGGCCATCACGAGTGAAAGCGGTAGTAACCTTATAAGTGTAATTTCTGTTTTCAAGGAAAAGAACTGCATCTACGGACAGACGGTCGTCAATAAAACGGTCGCTCCAAGTCAGACGTCCTTGTACCTGTAGATCAATCAAAGAATTTTGTTCTTCTTCCAGACGAGGAACCTGATCAAGAAAGTTGAATGGCATTTCGAAATCCTTGAAGTAATTACGGATATTTCCGTTCATTCTGACTCCTGCTTTCAAATTCCATGGAAGATCGAGTTGGGCATCAGCACTGAACACATTCCACTGATAAATTTCGGTTTTGTTGATCTCGTTGTATAAGGCAAACGGATTGTCATGAAAGTTGGCATCGGTGTTTGTCGGGCTTTTGATGTTCCATGCATAAAATGTACCATCCGGTCGTTTGTAGTTACGCAGATCGTTTATGTCGAGGTTTGTTTGCCCCCATTGCAAATAGGAGTAAAGCACGTTGCCTTCTCCTCCATAACCTTCTTTGGCTGCATTGTGGTTCTTGCGGTATGTATATTTATAATCTAAAGAAACCGTCAGGCGGTCTACCGGTTTGAACTGCGTTTTTGCAGAAAGGAAACGGCGGACAGCATCACTGTTAGGGGCGATACCGTCACGGGCTGAATTTGTAAAAGATATGCGTGTCATATAATCTTTGCCTGAGCGTGCGAAAGAGAGGTTTGTCGTATTGGTTAGGCCTGTATCGAACAAGTCATTCGGATCCATTTTATACTCCCATTTTGCTGTTTGCCCGAACTTGGGGTGAGTTGGGTCCCAAGCATACCAGGGTGCATATTCTCGACCATCGAAAGCGGTGCCCCAACTGGCATCTGAACCGTAATCGAAATATTTCACGCCGTTCAATTGTTGTAAATATTCCGGATGTTTGCCGGGGTCATAATTGAATGTGTACATTTCTCCTTTCGCACCGAGGTTGCCACCACCGTAATCTTTTTGGATATCTGCATGGATATAGGGTTTTTCCCAAGAAATAGTATGGCTCACATTAAATTCCATATTATCACCTTTTATTCCTTTTGTGGTGATGATAATGGCTCCGTTGCCTCCACGGGCTCCATATAGTGCAGTTGCTGCCGGACCTTTCAGGACATTGACAGACTCGACATCGTCCATATTGATTGCATTGGCATTTGAGATAACTCCGTCAACAACATATAGCGGCTCTGATCCTGTTACATCTGTCAAGCCGGTTGTTCCACGCAATACTATTTTCCCTGCATCAAATGTTGCACCGGAACCGCCCATATAACGAATTCCTGAAATCTTGCCAACTAAAGCATTATTGAGGTCAGTTTGTCTGACGGCTTGAAGCTCTTCTGCTTTGACTTGTTGGGTCGCATATCCTAATGATTTCTCTTTACGGGTCAATCCTTGAGCCGTAACGACAACCTCATCCAGATTTTCCACATCAGATTGTAAAACGACTGTGATAACGGGTTTTACTCCGACTTCCTGAGTTTTCATTCCTACGAATGAAATTTGAAGAACTTTTGCATTTGGCGGGACTTCTAAAGTGAAATTTCCGTCATAATTTGTTACTGTACCTAACGCAGTACCTTTGATTACAATGGAAGCTCCGATAATAGGTAATCCATCATCTCCAGAAGTAACCGTCCCCGTCACTTTTACGTTTTGGGCAACGATCAAGCTAATTCCTATTAAGGAAAATAGCAAGATAAAAGTTAACTTTTTTACCATAATATACATTCTTATATTTAATATTAAACAAATTTGCAATTACCGATGATGATTTTGTTGTACCATAGTCTCAGTAGAACTGCGGTGTAGTGAAAAATGGAAGTTTCTGTCGGTTGATAGATTTCTGTTGTTTGTTGTAAGAAAAAAGTAAATTTGTGGTTTGTATTTGTTGTATTATTTGAAAATCAAGCTGTATGGGTGATTTGTGAGTAATGATCTGATCTATCGTTAAATACTATACTATAGGAAGGTTTGTTGTATAATTAAAAATGTTGTATATCATTGAGGGGAAAAAGTATATTGATGCAAGTGTGTTATAATTAAATGTTTAGTGTGGTTTAAAAATAATATCTTGCCTCTTTTGGGTATAAAACGGTAAAAAGTAATTATCAATTAACTTTTTAGTTTTAATAAATTAATTAATTTTGCATCGTGTGGCGTTTAGCATAACAAATGGAAGTTTGGGAAGATAAAACTTGTAATTCTTGATTTTCATAGTTAAGGTACTTGATGACTAATTTCTGTTATGTTCAAATATTGTATATAGTTCTACTGAGACTATGGTATATGAATTACGGATTTATATGCCATAGTTTTTGATTATTAACGTATAATGGAATAATTCGGTAGTAGGATGTCTTCGGTTGGAATAGTAAAATCCATAAAAGAAATATAGACGCTAATGATGTTTAAAAAGGAATATCTTATATTGTTTGAAATGTTTCTTGGCTAAATCTGCCATATTTATATATCTATTGCTTATATTTACAACCATTTTGATGGATAGCTCGTCGATAAACATATTGACTTGTAACGTCTGAAACAATATCTGTTTATTTATTCCAAATACAAAAATGTGTTTTTTGCACTGAAAAAGAGATGAGAAAATGGCGTATTGAAGACTCAGAAGAACTCTACAACATAACAGGTTGGGGTACTTCGTACTTTGGTATCAATGACAAAGGTCATGTAGTGGTAACTCCTCGTAAAGACGGCGCAGGTGTAGATCTGAGGGAGCTGGTCGACGAGTTGCAATTACGGGATGTGGAGGCTCCTGTACTGATTCGTTTCCCGGATATTCTGGATAACCGTATAGAAAAGATTGCGAACTGCTTCAAGCAGGCTTCTGATGAATATGGTTATAAGGCGCAGAATTTCATTATCTATCCCATAAAAGTCAATCAGATGCGTCCGGTGGTGGAAGAGATCATCGGCCATGGCAAGAAGTTCAATTTGGGATTGGAAGCCGGTTCCAAACCCGAACTCCATGCGGTGATTGCGGTCAACACGGATTCCGATTCTCTGATCATCTGCAACGGCTATAAAGATGAAAGCTATATCGAACTGGCTCTGCTGGCACAGAAAATGGGTAAACGGATTTTTTTGGTTGTCGAGAAGATCAACGAGTTGGTTCTGATCGCCAAGATGGCCAAACAACTGAATGTCCGCCCGAATATCGGCATCCGCATCAAGCTGGCCTCTTCCGGTAGCGGCAAATGGGAAGAGAGCGGAGGAGATGCCAGCAAGTTCGGCCTGACATCGAGCGAGTTGCTGGAGGCGCTCGACTTTTTGAAAAAGAAAGACCTGGCGGATTGCTTGAAGCTGATCCATTTCCATATTGGCAGCCAGGTGACCAAGATACGCCGTATAAAAACAGCTTTGCGCGAAGCGTCGCAATTCTATGTCCAATTGCATGCGATGGGCTTCAACATCGAGTTTGTGGATATAGGCGGCGGCCTGGGAGTCGATTACGACGGGACCCGGTCCTCCAATAGCGAGAGCAGTGTCAATTATTCCATCCAGGAATATGTGAACGACTCCATTTCCACCCTGGTCGATGTCAGCGACAAGAATGGCATCCCGCATCCGAATATCATAACGGAGAGCGGACGCTCGCTGACGGCCCACCATTCCGTTTTGATATTTGAGGTGCTGGAAACGGCCACGCTCCCCGAAATGGACGAAGACTTCGAAGTGAGCGAAACCGACCATGAGCTTGTGCATGAATTGTATGAGATTTGGGATAAGCTGAACCAAAGCCGTATGTTGGAAGCCTGGCATGATGCGCAACAGATACGCGAGGAGGCATTGGACCTGTTCAGCCACGGCATTGTCGATTTGAAGACCCGTGCCCAGATCGAACGTTTGTACTGGTCGGTGACGCGTGAGATTAGCCAGATAGCGTCCGGACTGAAACATGCTCCGGATGAGTTTCGCAAGCTGGACAAGCTCTTGGCCGATAAGTATTTCTGTAATTTCTCGCTTTTCCAGTCCTTACCGGATTCGTGGGCGATCGATCAGATTTTCCCGATCATGCCTATCCAACGGTTGGACGAACGGCCGGATCGGACGGCGACTTTGCAGGATATCACTTGCGACTCGGATGGCAAGATTGCCAACTTTATTTCGACACGCAATGTTTCACATGATCTGCCGGTACATTCGCTGAAAGGAAAAGAGGCCTACTATATCGGTGTCTTTCTGGTGGGAGCATATCAGGAAATTTTGGGAGACATGCACAATCTCTTCGGCGATACGAATGCCGTGCATGTAACGGTCGACGAAAAGGGCTATAACATCGATCAGGTCATCGATGGAGAAACGGTTGCCGAAGTGCTCGACTACGTTCAGTATAACCCCAAAAAGCTGGTGAGGACGTTGGAAACCTGGGTGACCAAGTCTGTAAAGGAAGGCAAGATCTCGGTTGAAGAAGGCAAGGAGTTCCTTTCCAACTATCGTTCCGGTTTGTATGGATATACCTACTTGGAGTAATGAACCGAATTACGAAGCCGCAATCGCTTCACTAAAAAACTAAATAAAGTAGATTATTGTTTTTTCATTGGTTAAAGTTAAGAGTTAGTGTAGGAGGCTGCCGGATGTGAATCCCGCAGCCTTCGTTTTTTATCTGAATGAAAGATGTTATGAATAACTATTGTTTATGCTGTTATATTTTATACCTTTAGCACAGACGCGATAATACTGAGACAGGATGGCGGTAAGATACAAGCTGACAAAAATATTTGCCATTTGCAATGAAGTAATGTTTTATTATATAGCTATTTATAAGTCGCTATTGTAAATGGCGAATGGATAGTGGAAAATTGTTATATGAAATGATGAAAGAACAAGATTTTATAGCACATGTCAGAGTGGAGGAAGGCACTTTCCGGATACAGACGGTGAAGGAACACTCAGTCGGTACGGCCGCGTTGAGCGAATCGTTTGCATCTGTTTTCGGGGCAGCGGCTTGGGGAAAGCAGAATGGCTGGTGGCATGATATGGGGAAATATACAAAGAATAGTTTTCAACCTTATATCCGTAGCGTGTCCGGCATGGCGGTGGAACAGAAAGTGGTGGATAAACCCGACCATTCCTCGGCTGGGGCGATTTTGGCGAGAGAAAAATTGCCGGGTTATTATCCTCCATTGGCTTATTGTATAGCCGGACATCATTCGGGATTGCTGGACTGGACTTCTTCCGGGGAGGCCAATTTGAATAGACGTCTATCTAAAATAGATTGTTACCAGGAGATGCTGAAAGATGCACCGGTAGAGATGCAAGAGGTGGTTGCTTCGTTAGACCAGCCTTTGATTGGTGATTTTGAGAAGGATATACATCAATGGATTCGCATGTTGTTCTCTTGCCTGGTTGATGCCGACTACTTGGATACGGAGCGGTTTATGCATCCGGAACAGGCCGCCAGGCGTGGGCAATATGATTCTATGGAAACGTTGAAGGATCGGTTTGATGCCTATATGGAATCGCTTACGGCAAATGCGCCTGCTTCTTTCATCAATGAGAAGCGGGCGGCTATCCTGTCCCGTTGCCGGAAGATGGCCGAGAGCCTTCCCGGCTTTTTTAGCCTGACAGTTCCGACGGGTGGGGGAAAGACATTGGCGTCGATGGCTTGGGCGCTCCTCCATGCTGTTCGTTACACAAAAAAACGGATTATTATCGTTATCCCTTATACGAGTATTATTGTACAGACGGCTGCCGTGCTCCGGGATATTTTCGGAGCGGAGAATGTGGTGGAGCATCATAGTAATTTGCAACAGGATAATGACGACGAACGATCCCCTTCTTTGCTGGCAACGGAAAATTGGGATGCTCCGATCATTGTGACGACAAATGTGCAGTTCTTTGAATCGTTGTATGCTTGCCGCACTTCGCGATGCCGGAAATTGCATAATATCTGTAACTCTGTTGTTATTCTGGATGAGGCGCAGATGTTGCCGGTTGAGTTTTTGCACCCCATACTGGATGTTTTGCAGAGCTTGCAAGCCTCTTTTAAAGCCAGCATTTTGTTTACTACGGCCACATTACCCGTTTTTTCCGGTCGTATCGGAACTGGGCTGGAGGCTTTTGACGGACTGAAAACTCCCGTGACAGAAATTACTTCTGTGCATGATAATTTGTTTGAGGCTTTTAAACGGGTGGAGCTGCATTGGCCGAAACCAGGCACAACCACTAACTTCGATGAACTTGCCGACGAGCTGTCGGGGTATGATCGTGTGCTATGTATTGTAAATACTCGTAAGGACGCGCGAGAGCTTTACCGGCGAATGCCTGAAGGAACTTTACATTTGTCGCGTATGATGTGTTCCGCGCATATCATGGAAGTTATAAAATTGATCAAACAGAAATTGAAGGACAATGAACCTGTCCGTGTGATAAGTACGCAGTTGGTTGAAGCCGGGGTAGATATTGATTTCCCTGTAGTATACCGTGCTTTTGCCGGTCTGGATTCAATCATACAGGCGGCAGGAAGATGTAACCGGGAAGGCAAATTGAATCATGTGGGTAAATTGGGTCAGGTTTTTGTCTTTAATTTGGAGAATACTCTTTTGCGTGGTTTGATGGGAAAGGGAGCGGCTGCTTTGCGGGAGATACTGTCTGTTTCCGATGGGAGTGACTTGTTTTCTCCGGAGTGTATGGCTCAATATTTCAGCTTATTCTATGGCAATTGTAACACCTTTGATAAGGCTGATATAAAAGGTCTGTTATATAAAGGTTTTGCAGAAATGCACTTTATGTTTGCAACTGCTGCAGAGAAGTTCCGGTTGATAGACGATAAAGACTCGGTATCCATCTTGGTCGGCTATGGTGATGGCGCAACCTTACTGGAAGAACTGAAGCGGATTGGCCCGGAATTTTGGTTGTTACGTAAGCTACAGCAGTATAGTGTGTCCATTAGAAAATGGGATTTCGAACAGTTATGTAAACAGGGAACAGTGGGAGAGTATGCTGGGATTTTTATATTGGAAGATGGAAGGTGTTATGATGAACGAGCCGGATTGGTTTTGGACGGTGCTTGGGTAGAGGAACTACTGTTGGTGCGATAGGTGTTACAGATTGAGTTGGTTATAATAGTGCGTTTGGATTGAAATGTGTCTGAATTGCAACAATAACACTACCGTCGCACCCGTAAAGGATGCGACGGCTATGACACGTGTATCAACTTCTGGCCAATGCACGTACCTATATAAGGTACGACGCTGAACGCGAAGTACGGCGAGCACGGGCTGATGTTTCAATCCACGTACCTATATAAGGTACGACTCCTGATAACCGGATAATACTAAAGCCGATATAGTTTCAATCCACGTACCTATATAAGGTACGACGAGGACGATAAAGATGCAGAAAGTCCCACTGTGGTTTCAATCCACGTACCTATATAAGGTACGACTGCATTGCAAATAATGCTAACATTTACAGTCTGTTATCAATGCCTTTATGCGATAATAAACTTTTTGGATTCTTTATTGATGAAATAAAACTAATAGGTGTGTTTAATAGGTTAATAATCAATGATTGCGAAACCTTCAGCTTTTTGCTAATGCTTAATGTTCGCAAACAGTTATATTATAAGTTCGTCTTCTACATTATAGGATGTGACGACGCCTATGTATTCAACTCTTTTAGAATAATTATTTCCCAAGAAATAGAAACGGATACTATCTTTTTTATGATCGATGATATCCAATAGTTTTAATCTTAACTCGGTAAATTGAGCAGGCGAGACAGAGCATTCAAAAACGGAATTTTGGACGCGTTGGCCATAATTCAGGCATTGACGTGCTACCTGACGTAACCTGCGCTGTCCGTCGGAAGTCATCGTTTCTACGTCATATGTAACTAGAACATACATAAACTTACTTCATTAAAAAGACCGGATAATTATCTAAATCGTTTCTCAAAAAACGAGCTAAAAGCATCGCCTCTTTTCTGATATCTTCATCCATTACAATCCCGTTATCTCCGTGTTCGACAAAACCCTTACCGGATATCTGTTTACGATTAATTAAAGACAAAACCAACCTGTCTGCTAAGTAGGCTCGTAACTCTTCCATCATATCTAATGCTAAACTCGCTCTTCCAGGTCGATCGGTATGTAAAAAACCTACGTATGGATCAAGTCCTACTGTTTCCAATGCAGATTGTACCTCATGATTCAGCAATGTGTAAACGAATGACAATAGGGCATTTACTTTGTCTTTAGGTGGCCTTCTGTTCCTCTCGTTAAAAGGAAAATCCTCACGTTGCGATATGATCATCTGGTTAAATACAGAGAAATAAGTTGTAGCGGCTTCTCCCTCTATACCTCTTAATGTATCGGAGGACTCAGCAACTAAAGCCTGATTCTTTGATCTCTTTTACTTTTCAGATACGGATAAAAACAAGGATAACTATATCATGTCCAAAACTTCTACTCCTTCCGGCAGTTTATCCTTGTCGATGGTAACAATATAATCGTCGAACGAACGGGGTGGGCGTTGGTCATCCTTGAGTTGAACCTTCACTAAACCGAATAAAGAATGAGCTGGAGCATTACCTAATGCGGTACTGTGTTTGAATACGATCAATTTGCGGGCATTCATCATTCCTCTGGCTGCTGAATGGTCATGATCGAACATGTTTTTCAATGAATCCCAGAATAAGTTCAGATCCTCATCATTGAATCCGGTCTGTGCGGCTAAATGAGCGGAAATAAATCCGTTAGCTTTATATAGTCCGTAAGGAACTGTAAATTTACGTCCCATAGTGCGGTTATCTCCACTCTGTTTTTTAGCTTCTTCCTCCGTAGCCACAGCCATACGGGTTATACTATGTTCGGCGGTAACAATCGGACTGATGGAACGGGCAAAAGTAAATTGGATAGGCCCACGAACCTGTCCGGCGTTTTCACCAGTACTTAGTACGGCTCCAAATGTCCTTATGTCATAAAAGTTTCTGCACATCCATTGCCGGGCAGCCTCTGTTTTATCTCCCTTCTCTTTTATATCTTTAACCCCTTCCTGTTTATGCGCTTCAGTGATCAGATTATTCAATACCGCTTTCTCTTTAATGAATATATCATACGGTCTTTCTCCACCTTTTACTATTTGGACAAAGTTCCGGACTTTACGTTTCAGGCAGACATCGGAAACCAGACCTTCTCCTGTTTCCGGATCAACTCTGGGTAAGTTTCCGGCATCGGGATCACCGTTCGGATTACCATCCTGTACATCAAATAAATAAATGAAGTCATAACGATTTTTTATTGCAGTTTCCATATTTGTATACTATTAATTTTTTTCTTTGTCTGTTGTTTTATATAAATCTTCTCTTTGATGGTAATAACCGATTGCGAAACGGGACTGGTCATCCATCGATAAATACTTAGGTAACCCGTTACTATCCAGGTTGGTGATAACACTTTGCAATAATTTTTCATAATAAACAGATTTCCCGATATCAAATTTTGCAAGGTGGTGTCTGGATAAAGACAACAAGCGGCCGAATACAGTTGTCGGGGTTGTCGACGCTGCACCATAGTAACGCTCTTTGATCGTAGAATTTGCTCCTGGGATAGCATCACTCTGGATCTTTTCAAGGATAGCAAACAAGCGGCCACATAAGTACGCCTGGTTTTTATTTTCTAAATCTAATGCCATTTGAATTTCTTTAGGTGGATTATTATGATTTCTGAATTTTCTATTTAAGTAGGCTTTGAGTATAGCGGCTCTTATCGACGTTATATTTCGGTCTGCTTTGATTCGTATCAGACATTGCATCTGCAATGTGGTCGGATAGGGTTGGTTATCCCATATGCTTTGACTTAAATCGCTGGCTAAACTGGGAGGCAGATTTTCCATTTTATTTAAGGACGCAACTTGGGTCAGTAAGTTGAATAAAGAAAAATAGGCTCTTTGATTCTTGCTTTTAATGATTTCCAAGTCCTTAAAATGTTGTCTGATGTGACTGGCAAATTCGCCTACTGTTCCTTGTCGCCAGAATCTAACGGAGATACGGGCGGCATTAGGAGATAAACCTAATACGTAAAAGGGAGTTTTGTCCTCATCATTCAATACTCCCGAGAATGGGGACTTCAAGAAGTCTCTGATAACTTCCGTGTTTTTATCCGGATCATCTTTGGGAGGAGATGTAAATATGAAACAGAAACATTGCTCTAACTTTGTCGGTTTCTGAGACCAGAAAACAACGGATGTGTCATGCAAGCGATATTTGTTAGAGGAATCTTTTCCCAATAAAGAATTTAAAGCTGTGGTATAAGCAGCTTCCGCTTCTTTTGAAATAGGTGCGTTCATACCTTGCTCTTTATAATAAGAATCGTAACCTGATTTCTTTTGAAAGCCAACCAGTTTAGCTCCGCTCTTACCTCCGGGTATGGCTATGGCACTATTGAGTATGGCTATCGGAGCCTTTTTCCCGGTGATGAGGCATATCCCTGTTGGTTCATCTTTGTCGGAACAGTCTTCTATGGATGATGTTACATCCGGATTTGCAGCCACGATAGTATTGTTTCCTGCTACTTTAAAGGAGATGTTTGTCCCGTCTTTTTTGATACATTCTTCCCATAAAGGGTCCATTTTTATACGTTGAAGATTATCAGGATTATCGTAAAATTTGGCTACTGCTTGAATCTCTTCATTGGAAGGATACATTTCGGCAAGCCGTCTGACTTCCTGAATAAAGGTTTTATTTTGTTTAGCGGCATCGTCCAGTGCTTTTGGCATTCCTTTATCATTCGTATTTTTAGGTTGGGCTAACACATATCCGAAATGGTCCCAAAAGACATTAGCCGTTTGCCAACTGTTGCTGCCGGGACGTCCTTTACTTTTGACAACCAGATATTTTTTTGCTCGTTTCTGTTTTCCTACCCCCTCAGTGGTATCCTGTAGTTCTAAAAATTTCCCTTTTTTATCTATCAGAATAAGATAAGGTATTTCTTTCCATTCTAATCCATGGGGAGCAATGGTACTCCCCGGATCAGCAGCTTTACGCTGGTAGTATTCGTATAATGCTTGCAAAATCATCGGCGTACCTCCTCACTGTTAATGGATGGAACGATCAAGACTCCTTGTTTCATTATGGCCCTGAAGAACATTGGCTTTGGATCTTTTTCGTTTGTGAAATCCATATCATATAGCATATATCCTAAATCACGATCTTCAGGTATTCCGTCTCCTTTTACCGGATTTTCGATGTATGTGAAATCTGCGGAGAACTCACGGCAACCTAAATAGGGTTGATTGAAACATTGCCCCTTTTTAGCTCTACGTTCGAACATAGCATTATATTTGCCTGGATTTTCGTCAGAGAACTTTGATGCCACTTTCAATTTATTTTCTTTTGCTCTATTTCTTATAGGTATAAATTCCAACTCTGCAAAAATTCTATAGCAAACATTTTTTAGTAGCAAACTGGATTTTTGTTGCCGATTATCTTCGATGAATAACCCGGATGAACGGGGACTCATTAAACTTCCAACCTCATTTCTTTTCATGGAAAACCATCTGATTGGATTTAAGACTTCTATTCGGGTAACATTCCATTGTATGGCTGGTTTCCAAAATATAGATTCGAAAATGGCTCGGGCAGCAGAAGGCGTTATTATGTCGTAGCTAACTCTTTCGACTTTCATCTCCGGACGGGTAAAGCAGGCCATGCTTCCTTTAACCTCAAGACAGTATTCTTTATTTGTATATACCATATGTTTAGGTTAACGTAATATAAGGTGTTTATGCTTTGAGTTATAAGGTCTCTTTATAACTCCTATCCACAAAGATATATTTTATTCTTTAACAAACAAATATTCTAATCAATCTTCTTACAAAAGTATTATAATAATTATATCCGCAAAGGACGTACCCCCTGCGCCGTTTGAGAGATCAAGCGTATAGATGTTTCAACCCACACATCCGTAAAGGATGCGACGCCTGCCGATGCTCTCCACCCGGATTCCCGACACGTTTCAATCCACGCATCCGTAAAAGATGCGACAGAAAACGGTCTCGACAATTCGCCGGACGAAACGGTTTCAATCCACGCATCCGTAAAGGATGCGACTGTGTGGATGGGATTTGCCCCGGCTGCAAGTTAGGTTTCAATCCACGCATCCGTAAAGGATGCGACTACTTAGTGTGCTGCCGCTATACGACAACGCGCTGTTTCAATCCACGCATCCGTAAAGGATGCGACCCCTCGCATTGCAAACCTTCAGTCCCTGCGTCTGTTTCAATCCACGCATCCGTAAAGGATGCGACACAATTCAATTACTTATTGGCCGAAGCCCTCTGAGTTTCAATCCACGCATCCGTAAAGGATGCGACGGACAGCCACTATTTCGGGTGGATCGGGCAGTTGGTTTCAATCCACGCATCCGTAAAGGATGCGACCAATTCGATACGACTATCTTAGCCAAATGAACAGTTTCAATCCACGCATCCGTAAAGGATGCGACTGATCACAGACCAGCTGATGGCAGGCCTCGATGTTTCAATCCACGCATCCGTAAAGGATGCGACACTCGCCTTGCGCTGCTCTTTCTGCAAACCGGCGTTTCAATCCACGCATCCGTAAAGGATGCGACGTACAGCAGTTTTTTTTTAATTTTATGTCTAATGGTTTCAATCCACGCATCCGTAAAGGATGCGACATGGCTGATACGACTTCTTTTACTTATTACGATGTTTCAATCCACGCATCCGTAAAGGATGCGACATATCTTTACCTGGTCCTTTGAGTTGGCAGCAAAATGTTTCAATCCACGCATCCGTAAAGGATGCGACGTGCCTTGTTTCTTCATTCACATTAGCACGGCAGGTTTCAATCCACGCATCCGTAAAGGATGCGACTGATATGGAATTGCAGGATTTGACTTTTAACAAAGTTTCAATCCACGCATCCGTAAAGGATGCGACTCGAAAGGAGTGGTATATGATAATAAATGGCAAGTTTCAATCCACGCATCCGTAAAGGATGCGACACAAGGCTATACGGGGACTTCATTCGCGACAGGAGGTTTCAATCCACGCATCCGTAAAGGATGCGACCCACGGTTTGTCTTTAAGGTCAAAGACTTTTTAGTTTCAATCCACGCATCCGTAAAGGATGCGACTTACCTCTACAGGTTCGTCATTTAAACCACCATGTTTCAATCCACGCATCCGTAAAGGATGCGACTCCATGTTTATGAAAAGCTTTATTGATAACACTTTTAACTTATAATTTTGCGAATGATAAAGTAGAAAAATGATAAATGTTCATATTCTCTAAATAAATCTGTAAATGTATGATTTATAGGGAATGCGAACATCCAACGTTTTTTACAATCACTTAGGGTTCGCGTTTTTGTTTGTTATTGAAACATAAGTGTAATCATGTTATTTTATAAGTAATCTGTAACTTTGCCGACAAAATTAGGAATAGTTTTTTTAGATACGATAAATAATGAATAAAAAGATACTTCAGTTAGCACTTCCTTCTATTGTTTCCAACATAACAGTTCCTCTGTTGGGGTTGGTCGATGTGGCGATTGTCGGACATTTGGGTGCCGCTTCCTATATCGGGGCGATTGCGGTAGGTGGAATGTTGTTCAATATTATTTACTGGCTGTTCGGTTTCTTGCGGATGGGAACGAGCGGGATGACCTCGCAGGCTTTGGGAAGACGGGATCTCGGGGAGGTGGCGAGGGTTTTGTACCGCTCAGTCGGTGTCGGGATTCTGATTTCTCTGGTTCTGCTTCTGCTCCAATATCCGATACGCGAACTCGCTTTTTCCCTCTTGGATACGACAGATGAGGTGGAGCGGTTGGCTGCCTTGTACTTCAATATCTGCATATGGGGCGCACCGGCTGTGCTGGGGCTGTATGGCTTCTCCGGGTGGTTTATCGGAATGCAGAATTCCCGTTTCCCGATGTTTATTGCGATCACCCAAAATATAGTGAACATCATGGCGAGCCTGATTTTTGTCTTTGTGTTCGGCATGAAGGTGGCAGGGGTTGCGACGGGAACACTGATCGCCCAATATGGGGGCTTCGGGATGGCCGTATTCTTGTGGTGGGTATTTTATCGGAAGCGGCTGAATGTTCGTGTTTGTTGGCATGAGGTTTTGGATAAGGCCGCCATGCGTCGTTTCTTCCGGGTGAATGGGGATATTTTCTTTCGTACGCTTTGCTTGGTGGCAGTTACTGCCTTTTTTACCTCTATGGGTGCGCGGCAGGGTGATGTCGTTTTGGCTGTTAACACCTTACTGATGCAATTATTCACGCTTTTCTCCTATATTATGGATGGTTTTGCCTATGCAGGCGAGGCTTTGACGGGGCGTTATATCGGTGCCCGGAACAAAACGGCCCTTGACCGGATGATCCGTCTGTTGTTCGGTTGGGGAATCGGGCTGTCCCTTTCGTTTACCCTGCTTTATGGGGTAGGGGGAAAAGGTTTTCTCTCTCTTCTGACAGATGATTCGGACGTCATACAAGAGGCCGGAATCTATTTCTATTGGGTGCTGGCAGTCCCGCTTGCCGGCTTTGCCGCCTTTCTTTGGGATGGCATCTTGATCGGTGCGACGGCTACCCGCCTGATGCTTTATTCGATGCTGGTCGCCTCCGGCTCTTTCTTTTTGATCTGTTACCTCTTTTTCGGGATAATGGGAAATCACGCCTTATGGATGGCATTCCTGGTATATTTATCTTTACGCGGCATTATGCAATGGGGGTTGTGGCATCATCAAAATGAATTACCGTAATCGATCGTATGGCCATTGATAAAATAAAAGGGGGTGTGTCCTTGTCAACACACCCCTCTTTCCTTTATGGGAAAACAATAATGTCTATTATTATTGTCTGTAGCTTGCTAATTCGTCGGCATTGAAATTCAGGATGAAGCTGCTGTGTTTTTCCACTTCTGCTTCAACATAATTCAAGTATACGACAGCTGATTTTGCAAACAATTCGGGAGCTTTCGTCGCATCTTGAACCAGCAGGTGAGCCATGATGCAGTCGGCAGCCATTTCCATCAGCCGGCGGGCAACAAAGTCGAGCAATTCCTGGTTTTGGGCTTCTTTCACCTTGTTCATGCAGGCTTCGAGCTTATTGGCCATTTCAACCAGGCGGATTTTCAACGGGTCCATTTCCGGTGAAGACGGGATTGTTTCGAATTCACGGATGGTAGCCAAATAAGAACCGTTGGTCACGTAGCGGATGGCTGCAACTGTCTGCAACTGTGTCGTACCCTCATAGATGGAGGTGATGCGGGCATCCCGATAGATGCGTTGACAAGCATATTCCAACATGAAGCCCGAACCACCATGGATCTGGATACAGTCGTATGCATTCTGGTTGGCATATTCGGAGTTCATACCCTTAGCCAACGGAGTGAAAGAGTCAGCCAGTTTGGCATATTTCTTCTGTTCCTGACGTTCTTCCGGAGTCAGCTTGCGTTCGCGGGCAATGTCGTCCAGCGCTTTGTATATATCCACATAGCGGGAGGTCTGATACAACAATGCGCGGCCGGCATCCAGCTTCGCTTTCATGATAGACAGCATGTCATAAACGGCCGGGAATTCGATAATCGCCTTACCGAATTGTTTACGTTCCTTCGCATAAGCCAATCCTTCGTTGTAGGCGGCTTGGCTCAGACCGACAGACTGTGCGGCGATACCCAGACGGGCACCGTTCATCAGCGCCATCACATATTTGATCAAACCTAATTTACGATCTCCGCAAAGTTCGGCTTTTGCATTCTTGTAGACCAACTCGCATGTAGGCGAACCGTGAATACCCAACTTGTTTTCGATACGGCGGACATCCACGCCTCCTTGACGCTTGTCATAGATGAACATGGACAAGCCACGTCCGTCTTTCGTGCCTTCTTCCGAACGGGCCAGGACCAGGTGAAGGTCTGCATCTCCGTTTGTGATGAAACGTTTCACGCCGTTCAGACGCCAGCAATTTTCTTTCTCGTCGAAAGTAGCTTTCAACATCACGGATTGCAAGTCGGAACCCGCATCCGGTTCTGTCAAGTCCATAGACATCGTCTCTCCGGCGCAGATACGCGGAATGAAGCGGCTATGCTGGTCTTCGTTTCCGAATTCATATAATGTCTCGATACAATCTTGCAACGACCAGATGTTTCCGAATCCGGCATCGGCGGCAGCCACGATTTCGGCGCACATGGTGTACGGTGTGATCGGGAAGTTCAAACCACCGAAACGGCGCGGCATCGTCATGCCGTTCAGGCCGGCTTTCACCATCGCGTCCAGGTTCTGCTTGGTCCCCGAAGCATATTCCACACGTCCGTTTGCACAATGAGGGCCTTCTTCGTCCACGCCTTCGGCATTGGGGGCGATGATATCGCCTGTGATTTCACCTGTGATTTCAAGCACTTTGTCGAACGAGTCCATTGCATCAGCATAATCTTGCGGTGCATAGTCGAACTCTTCTTTATCTCTGTAATTGCGTTCTTTCAGTTCGCAAATACGTTCCATCATCGGATTGTTCAAGTGATACTTGAGTTCCGGAATGTCTGTATAATAATTTGCCATCTCTTTACTTGCTGTTCTGTTTGTAATACTTAATCATCTTCGGGATCACTTCCTCAACGGTGCCGTTGATCACGTAGTCGGCAATCGTGTTGATCGGAGCGTTCTCGTCGTTGTTGATAGAGATGATGATACCGGCATCTTGCATACCTGCAATGTGCTGGATCTGCCCGGAGATACCGCAAGCGATATACAATTTCGGACGGACCGTCACACCCGTCTGGCCGATCTGGCGGTCATGGTCGCAGAAACCGGCATCAACGGCCGCACGGCTGGCGCCCACTTCGGCATGAAGTTCCTTGGCCAGTTCGAACAACATGTCGAAACCTTCCTTGGAGCCCATTCCGTAGCCGCCGGCTATAACGATCGGTGCGCCTTTCAGGTTATGTTTGGCCTTTTCTACGTGGCGGTCGATGACTTTTACGACATATTCCGTCTCAGGAACATATTTGGCGACGTCGTGGTTGACCACTTCGCCTTTATAATCGGCATCCAGGATCTCTTTTTTCATCACGCCTTCGCGTACGGTCGCCATCTGAGGACGATGTTCGGGGTTGATGATCGTCGCTACGATGTTACCACCGAAAGCGGGACGGATCTGGTATAGCAGGTTCTCGTATGTTTTACCAGCTTTCTTATCTTCGTGCGAACCGATTTCGAGAGAGGTGCAATCGGCGGTCAGACCGCTTGTTAGGGCTGAAGAAACACGGGGACCTAAGTCGCGTCCGATAACTGTCGCACCCATCAGGCATATCTGCGGTTTTTCTTCCTTGAAGAGGTTGATCAATATAGAAGAATGAGGAAGAGAAGTGTATGGGAACAGACCCGGAGCATCGAAAATATGCACCTTGTCCACACCATAAGGCATCACCTGCTTTTCAATCCCTTCCAGTCCGGAACCTGCTACGATGGCTTCGAGTTGGCAGTTCAACTGATTGGCTAACTTGCGACCTTTGGTCAGCAATTCGAGGCTTACATCGGCAACCGTCGTACCTTCAAGCTCACAATATACAAATACGTTATTCATATAGTTCAATCTTTTTTACCGTATGTGATTGTCAATTGTCAATTATTAATTGTCAATTATCCAATCGTATGGTTAGCTAACAGTTCGACAATCAAATCTTCCACATCCTTGTCCGAACCGGTCAGCGTTTTGCTTTCCTTTGCCTGGAACACGATGTTCTGAATGGCTTTCACCTTTGTCGGAGAACCGGACAGACCGCATTGAGCGAGATCTCCGTCTACGTCGGCAACACTCCATTCCGGAATATTCAGATACGGACGTTTTTCATACAACTCGGAGTATGATTGTGCCGATGCACCTTCCGGATGGCAGGCAGGAGCGGAGGCTTTTTCCTGGGCGCCCAATGCCCGTTTGTATTTCATCACCAGTTTGGCGTTGCGCGGACGGCAGGGGGCTGCCGAACCATTGACCGTAATCACGATGGGGAGCGGGCCTTCTACGGTTTCGACACCGCCGTCGATATGCCGTTTCACTGTGATGTTGCGATTCTTTTCGTCTACGTTCAGGATTTCTTCGGCATATGTGACCTGTGTCAATCCCAACTTTTCAGCAACTTGAGGACCTACTTGTGCCGTATCGCCGTCGATAGCCTGGCGTCCTCCGATGATAATATCGTAGTCGCCTATTTTTTTGATCGCCGTGGCAAGCGCATAGGACGTTGCCAATGTATCGGCACCGGCAAATGCACGGTCGGTCAGCAGATATCCACCGTCTGCTCCCCGATATAAACCTTCACGAATAATTTCAGCTGCACGTCCCGGGCCCATTGTCAACAGGGTTACCGTAGTTCCCGGATAGGCGTCTTTCAAGCGGAGGGCTTGTTCTAATGCGTTCAGATCTTCCGGATTGAAGATTGCGGGAAGAGCGGCACGGTTGATAGTACCGTCCTCTTTCATCGCATCCTTTCCCACATTGCGCGTGTCCGGAACCTGTTTCGCCAATACAATAATTTTTAAACTCATATTATAGGAATATTAGATTTCTATATTTGGATATTTGTTCATATTAACCTTCTAAATACTGACCTGCAAAAGTAATCAAACATTCTTTATATCAAAGAACTTTCGTCTGGAATCTGCACACTTTAGGTTTTTTTGAGCATATTCTTTCGATATCTCCTATCTTGCATCCAGCCTTTTCACGACCTGTCCGTAGATGATCAGGGCGAATGCTGAAACCAACGCGATTGCTCCGAAGTAGTACCAGATGTAATGGGCATGGGCGCTTGCCGCGACCCATTCTTCGTGTGTATTGAACAGGGTCGGTTCAGGGCAATATTTGCTTAGCAGGAATCCGGACAGCCCGAATCCCAAAATAGAAGAAAGGAAAGAGTGCAGATGGCTGAATCCCAGATAAAGCCCTTCTTCTCCTTTCGGGGCCTGCAAAGAGAAATATTCGAGGAAACGCGGAGAGATAAAAGTCTCGGCCAGACCCTGGAATACAATGCCGACCACCATCATGAAGGCGACCGGGTGCATACTCAGGATAGTCGAACTGCCGTCCAGCATATTGCCGGAAGCCATACATAGAGCCGATACCGGCATGATGAACATCCCGATAGTCATAGACGTCAGAGCCGTTCTCTTCCGCATCAACTGGGTGACCAGATTGACCGTCAACACTACCACCAACGGATTGACATTCGCGTACCACGAAGGAGAAGCCCCTTCGCCTGCCAAGCGGAGCACGTATTTAGGCATTGTCGCATATAACTGGTGTTGTACCATCCAGAATCCCGTAATGATCAGGATCAGGGTTATAAGACGTCCGTTGCAACATACTTTGATTAGTGCCTGCCAGATTTGGCTGAATGTTTTTCCTTCACCACTGTGTTGGTTGCTCTTGTAGAAGAACCAGATCGCGAGTAAAGCCAGAAATGTCATGGAAGCGGAGAAGTAGTTCAGCGTGATAAACCCTTCGTTTCCGAGAGCTTCGCGGAGTGGTTTGACTATCGTCTTGCCGGAGAATGCTCCGATATTGACCATCGCGTAAAAGATGGAGAACCCCTTGGCACGGGTTTCGGGAGTCGTCTCTTTGGCTACCGTTCCGGAAATCACGCTCTTGATGAAGGCGCCGCCACATACGATCAGAATCATGATCGGGATAATTCCATATTGAAGGTTGCTTTCCAACAATCCCGTAAACGTGGTGCTCGTTCCGTATTGCACCAATCCGGCGGATTGCAGCCAGGTCGGATAGACGGCCAATCCCAAATACCCGAACGTGAGTAGGGTAAAAGCGATTAACATGGAGTTACGGAAACCGATCTTGTCGGCAAGGGCTCCGGCAAACGTGGGGAGCAGGTAGAGGCAGGCGGAAAAGATTCCGGCGATACCGGCGGCCTGAATGTCGTTGAATCCGAGGATCCGGCTGAGATAGAGGGTGATTACGATGAAAACACCGTAGTACGCGGCACGTTCGAAGAGTTCAACAGTGTTTGCTACCCAAAAGGCTTTACTGAATTTGATTTTCTCTTTAGTTGTCGTGTTCATAGAATTTGTTGTTTGTTATTGAAAAAAATAACGCAAACGGCGGAGAATGCAGGTGAGAAAATAAGAGCTGCATCGTCGTGCCGTTTGCGTTATACGGGTTTATATTAATTTTCGCATGCGCAAAGTGTCGGGATCAGGTTTCGGTCGCCATACGCATTGTCCACACGGGCTACATTCACCCAGAATTTACTGTCATGCAACCAATCCAACGGGAAGGCGGCCTTGCTACGCGGATATTCGTGTTTCCATTCATCGGCCGTAACTTCGTATTCCGGATGAGGTGCGTTCTTCAAAACGTTGTCTTCCTTCGAAGCCTTGCCTTCTTCCACTTCCTTGATTTCGTTCCAGATACATTCCATAACTTCGACGAAACGGTCCAGTTCGGCTTTGCTTTCGCTCTCGGTCGGTTCGACCATCAGAGTGCCGTGGACGGGGAAGGAAAGAGTAGGTGCGTGGTAGCCGAAATCCATCAGACGCTTGGCAATGTCGCCTTCATCGATGCCCGAACGTTCTTTTACGGTGCGGCATTCCAGGATCAGTTCGTGACCGACGCGGCCTGTGGCACCTGTATAAACGATTCCGTAAGTGTCTTTGAATTTAGCCGCCAGATAGTTTGCGTTCAGGATTGCAGTCTTGGTGACCGTCTCCAACCCTTCTGTTCCCAACATGCGGATATAAGCATATGTGATCGGCAGAATGCCCGCACTGCCGTAAGGAGCGGCGGAGACTGTGTTCAGGTCGTTGCCCCACAATACCGGATGTTGCGGCAAGAACGGAACGAGATGCTCGGCAACGCAGATCGGACCTACGCCGGGACCGCCGCCGCCGTGAGGAGAAGAGAAAGTCTTATGCAGGTTCAGGTGGCAGACGTCTGCTCCGATGGTACCCGGATTGGTCAGGCCGACTTGTGCATTCATGTTGGCTCCGTCCATATACAGCTGACCGCCGCAAGCGTGAACGATGTCGCACATTTCCTTGATGTCCACTTCGAAGATACCGTGAGTGGATGGATAGGTGATCATGCTGGCAGCCAAGTTGTCCTTGTTGGCTTCGGCTTTTGCACGGAAATCTTCCAAGTCGATGTTACCCTTGTCGTCACATTTTACCGTAACGGTCGTGAAACCGCACTGGATCGCACTTGCCGGATTCGTACCGTGGGCAGAGGCAGGAAGCAGGACGATGTTGCGATGTCCCTGTCCGATGCTTTCCAGGTAAGCCCGGATTACGCGCAGACCTGTATATTCGCCGGCGGCCCCGGAATTCGGTTGTAACGTACAGCCTTTGAATCCGGTGATCTCGCACAAGTAAGCCGATAAGTTCTCGATCAGTTCCGTGTACCCTTCGACTTGGTCTTCCGGCGCATACGGATGTATATTCATGAATTCCGGACGACTGAGCGGAAGCATGGTCGATGCCGGATTCAGTTTCATCGTACAAGAACCTAAGGAGATCATGGACTGGGCCAATGAAACATCCTTGCGTCCTAAGCGGGTGATGTAGCGCATCAGCTCCGTTTCTGTATGATATTTCTTGAATACGTCTTCTTGCAGGAATTCGGAAGTACGGGTGAATTTCGGGTCGAAATACGTCTTTTCAGGAACAGCTTCTTTCAGCATGTAATCCTTTCCGGCTGCTCCGGCGAAAATATACAGCAATACGCCGAGATCGGTCGGTCCGGTTGTCTCGTCCAAGCTGATGCCGACCTGTCCGGCTTCGAAATAACGCAAGTTCACCTTGCATTCCAATGCGATCTCGCGGAGGGCATTGACGGATACGTGTTCCGGCAATTGGATTTTCAGCGTGTCGAAATAGTCTTTGTTCAATTGCTTGTAGCCCAACTTCTCCAGTTCTCCAGCCAGGAAACCGGCAGAAGCGTGTATGCGGCCGGCGATGTTCTTCAATCCTTCGGCACCGTGGTAAACGGCGTAGAAGCCTGCCATTGTGGCCAGTAGGGCTTGAGCGGTACAGATATTGGAAGTCGCTTTTTCACGTTTGATATGTTGTTCGCGTGTTTGCAAAGCTAAGCGATAAGCAGCATGTCCATAGGCGTCTTTGGAAATGCCGATGATACGTCCGGGAATGGAACGCTTGTATTCGTCTTTCGTTGCAAAGAATGCAGCAGACGGGCCGCCGTAGAACATCGGGATACCGAAACGCTGGCTGCTTCCGAACACGACGTCTGCTCCCCATTCTCCAGGAGGAGTCAGCAGGACAAGGCTCATCAGGTCGGCGGCGACGGCGACACGTGCTCCGCCGGCATTGGCACGCACGATAAATTCTTTATAATCTTCGATCGAACCGTCGGCATTCGGATACTGGACGATTGCCCCGAACACGTCCGGAGTAAATTCAAATGTCTTGTAATCGCCCGTAACCACCTTGATGCCTTGCGGAATCATACGTGTGTTGATTACGGCCTGTGTAGAGGCAAATACGTTTTCATCGACAAACAACGTGTTGGCTTCTGCTTTCACTTGCGCACGGCTACGGCTTCCGTGGAACATGGTTGCCGCTTCGGCTGCGGCTGTCGCTTCGTCCAACAGGGAACAATTAGCCAACGGCAGGCCGGTCAGTTCTGCAATGACAGTCTGGAAATTCAATAATGCTTCCAGACGTCCTTGTGAAACTTCTGCCTGATACGGAGTGTAGGAAGTGTACCAAATCGGGTTCTCAAATACGTTACGCTGGATAGGCGCGGGGCAAACCGTGTCGTACCAGCCCATTCCGATGTAGGAAGTAAAGACTTCATTCTTGGATGCCAGCTCCGAGATATGCTCTGCGAACTCACGTTCCGTCATGGGTTCGGGAAGGTTAAGCGGCTCTTTCAAACGGATATCGGACGGGATGGTCTGATCGATCAACTCGTCAACCGATTTGACGCCGATGGCTTGCAGCATGGAAGGAATGTCCTCAGCCGAAATACCAACATGGCGGTTTACAAATTTATTTGTGTCCATAATATTATGATTTATGAATTATGAATTATGATTTCTGAATTTTTTCTTAGTTGTCAATTATAAATAGGGGTTATTAAACTTCTCATCAATGACTCTTGTCTCCGGTCCGTGTCCCGGATAGATTATTGTCTCGTCGGGAAGCGAGAGGAGCTTGTCCCGGATGGCGGCAACCAATACTTCCTGGTTCCCTCCCCAGAGATCCGTACGGCCGATGCTCCCGGCAAACAATGCATCGCCGACAATCGCAAAACCGTTCTTTTGGTTATAGAAAGCGACACTTCCGGGCGAATGTCCGGGAACGGTCAGCACTTGAAGTTCGGATGTGCCGAACTTGATGATTTCGCCTCCTACGATATATTTTTCAATCGGAACGTTCTCGACATGCTGACGGAGCCCGAACAGCTTGGCTTGTTCGTCCGGAGAGGGCAGTTTTTCTACATCAAGCTTGTTCGCTTCGGGGCCCAAACCGTATGTCTTATGGATAAAACCATTTCCGAATACATGGTCCACATGCAGATGCGTGCAGAGCAAATGTTTTAATGTCAATTTGTTCTCAAGGATAAAGTCGGTTAGTTCCTTTTCCTCTTCCTTGCGACAGCAACCGCAATCGATCAGCACGGCTTCGCGTGTCTCATCATATAGCAGGAATGTGTTTTCCTGGAAATAATTGAACTCGAACGATTTTATAGTAATCATAACGGTACGTAAACAACTTTTTTAGTTTGGAAAAATTCTTCTTTAAAATGGTCACTCAGGTTGAGGCTGACAGCTTGTTTGCGGAATGGCAATATTTCATGCTGCAACTCTCCTCCCTTCAAGCAAATCAAACCATTAGGAAGTGCATTTTGTTGTTCCTTTTTTATATTCTTACGAGCAATTTTTACCAGATCGGCCAGCGGCATGACGGCGCGGCTCACGACAAAGTCGAATAATTGTTTTTCCTCTTCGGCGCGACAATGGCGGAAGGTGACGTTTTTCAGGCCGATCGCTTCGGCTACGGCTTGTCCGACTTTGATCTTTTTTCCGATACTGTCTACCAGATGGAACTCTACTTCGGGAAGCAGGATCGCAAGAGGTATGCCGGGAAAACCTCCTCCCGTACCGATATCCATGATATTCGATCCTTCTTTGAATTTCAGCATCTTCAAGATGCCTAACGAATGGAGCACGTGGTGCAGGTACAGATTCTCTATATCTTTGCGTGAAATAACATTGATTTTGGAATTCCAGTCTGAATATAAATCAAACAAGGCTTCTATCTGTTCCTTTTGTGTATCGGTCAGTTCCGGAAAATAGTTCTTTAGAATTGACAATTGAGAATTGACAATTGATAATTGGGGGAGAAGTGTTGCGTTGTTATCCATAGATATATGTATAGGATTTTTATTATATTTAAATTGTCAATTCTCAATTGTCAATTGATATATCGGACTGTCTTTCTTCAATAGATATTGGATTTCCGCGTAAGGCAAGAATACGTTTGTTTCTCTTACCACGTAGGCGGCGATCTCATATTCATTAAAGGTGTATGTGATACCGTCTCCATCGACCAGGAAATTTCCGTTCGGGAAGATTTCCTCGACACTGAAGAAACCGATGTTTTCCAGGTCTTTCGGATTTTCCACCTTGTTTTGTTTGGCTATATGATCGATTAATATCTGTGCGAGGCTATCCTGGAAGTTTTCGATGAAAATATCTTCTTCCGTGATCGCATTGCCTGTTTTCAGGTTGATCACATGGTTGTTGTAAGCATGCGAACCGTGTGCACCGCCTGTATAGTTTTCAAAACTTACGGTATAACTTAGGATGTTATTCTGGTTGTAGGCGATTTCATCCGACGACATTTCGAAATAAGAGAACCAGGCTCCGACCGGCAGATCGTCTTTCTTTTCCAACTCCGTCTTGAAATCGGTTTCCAGTTCTTTATAGTTGTTCAGATAATCTTCCGTGTACTTGGCGACCGCCTCTTCGGGAGGCAGGCCCTCGTAATTCTCGCCGAAGTAGGCGAGGACGAAGTCATTCTGTATCTTTTTCAGAATCTCTTTATCGGGAAATTGGGTGGGATAGGTGAAGTTCAATTGCAGGTTGCAATTGGGGTTATCAGGATTATCCAGCAGATGGTAGGTCCTATCCACCCGGATAGAATCAAATTTGATGTCATTATCGGCCGTTTGCTTGGTGTTGGTGTTGCAACCGGCTACGATCATTCCTAAAAAGAAAAGCGCCATCAGGCTTTTGCTTATTTGTGTACTCATAGGAGTCATAGATTTTAGATAATACTTTTAAATGCAAATGTAAGCGTTTATCTTGTAATAAACGAATGGCAGGTTCCTTTTTTCAGCGTCGGCAACATCAAAATGATCTTGATAGGCAACTTTTTTGATGCGCGATAAAACCTGTTTTTCAAGTAGAAAAATACAATATGCCCTCCTGAAAACCAATAAATGATTATGTCGTTGATATTTAGTTGGTTGCAGATTTATGTGTTTATTAAAAAATATTACATGCAAGGGTAATTTGAAATAAACGGGATAGAAAAGCAAAATATATGCCAGGCTGTTTCGATTTGGACCAATGGGTATTCATGCGTTTATTACAATAAGGTCAAAAAAAGACAATAAGTTCATACATGACAGCTATAGGGTGATCCATGGAAAAAAGAAGTATATTTGTTGCTAATCAACAATTAAAGTTCAACGTTATGAAAAAAATCTATTTCCATTCTCTTCTTTTGGCGATTTATACCGTTTTGTTTGTCTCTTGTTCTCCATCGGCGCATGAGGTGGTGTATAAAGATGCGGCTGTTACGATTGTTTATGATGATATCACCACGGATTTTCCCGGCGAAGTATTCGTCTCGGACAATTATTTGATCTGGACGGATCCGTTCGGAGAAGAAGAACAAGCGCATATAATTGATAAAAAGAGTTATAAGGAGATAGGCAAATGTGTCCGGCGTGGGCAAGCTCCCGGAGAGTTTTCGATGGCAACATATTGTGTGGCTGACAACGACTTGCTTCTGGTGGGTGATATCAACAAGAACCAGTTGCATACCTATTCGATGGACAACTTGAAATTGGGCCGTCCGGCTTTACTCAAGCAAGAAGAAAAAGAAACTGTTAGAAAAATGCCGCTGATCGCCGTCACACCTGAGGATTTGCTTGCTTTCGATCCGATGAATGCGCAATCGTTTCTTTATAAAGGAAAGCATTTCGGTAAACCGTTGTTTGAGGAAGAAATAGAAAACTTGTTCGATGTAGTGCAGGGAACTTTGGCTTATCAGCCGGATAAAGGATTGCTGCTTTACGCTCCGTTCAACATTAATTATATGGCGGCTTATCAAAAGAAAGGAGATAATTTTGAACTTTTGTGGGAAAAAAGGGGAGAACAAACTTACCGGCAAACCGGAAATAAGATCAAACCGGATATGACAAAAATGAATATGGCCCAAGTCGTATGGACAAAAGATTATATAGTCACGTTGCAACGCGACTATAAAACGGACCCGGTTGACGAATCGACTATCGGCCGGGACGAGACGAAGCTTCCGAAAACCATCTTTGTATATGATTATGAAGGGAATCTCCTGCAAATACAGGATTTAAAGATGCCTACGCTCCGAATCGGGGCAACGCCGGGCGGAAACGATGTTTATGCCATTGTTGTGAATCCGGAATTCTGTTTGGCTAAGGTTGAGTTGTAAATGTTTTAAACGAAAATAAACGCTAATTAGGCAACCTTTTGAGAAAAAGGTTGCCTAATTCTACTTGCGAAACGAACAAATCCCCTATATTTGCAACGTGTGTACGCACACCTCTTTATGTACCGTGTAAAAATAACAAATGGCTTATGTCTTATTCTAACTACTATGCGGCTTCCGGGCTTTTCCATGGATCTATGTCGTCGGTGATGGGAACGCAGTTCGACATCTTGATGGTCGGTGGCGACCCCCGTCTTCTTGGTACGGTCTGGGAAAAGATCGAATCGGAAGTGCGGCGGCTGGATAAGATGCTGAACCGGTTCGATCCGGAGAGCGAAGTCTCGTTTGTTAACCGGGAAGCCGGACATTATCCGGTGACGGTGGGAGAAGAACTTTGGGAGATATTGCAGGACTGCAAGCGCTATAATGAATTGACGGAAGGATATTTTGATATAACTTTGCAGGGATTCAACCAGGTATTGTTGACGGAGGAAGATAAAAGTATTTTTTTCTTTTCCGAATCTTTACACATCGATCTCGGCGGGTACGGGAAAGGATATGCGCTTGCAAAAATACGGGAATTGTTGGAAGAGAACGGAATCGCAAAGGCCCTTATTAATTTCGGAAATAGTTCGGTTCTGGCGGTCGGTACGCATCCGTGCGGCGAATATTGGCCGGTTGGCCTTGACAATCCGTTTACGAAGGAGCGGATTGCCGATTTGAAATTGTGTGACAGTTCGCTATCGACATCGGGAAATATGCCTTCCCATCCGCGCCACATTGTGAACCCGCATACGGGAACATTCGTGGATGAAAAGAAAATGGTGTCGGTTGTGGCAAAAGATCCGGTCGTGGCGGAGATTCTGACAACAGCCTTTATGATTGCCGATGATGAACGTATCCCGGTAATCGCATCTCATTTTGATATTTATGAAAAACATGTATATAAGTTATGAAAAATGATGAGAATTCAGTCAATTTAAGCCGACGGGGCTTCTTCAAGGAGCTGGGAATGATTGGCGGAGGCGGTGCGCTGCTTTCTGCATTTCCCTGGTTGCAGTCCTGTAGTGCCGACGATAAGGTACAGATCGCAAAGGAAAAAGTACGGATCGGATTTATCGGTACAGGTTCACGCGGGCAGTACCACCTGAATAATCTGAAGACAATACCGTATGCCGATGTGGTAGCCTTGTGTGATAATTATCCTCCCCATCTGAAAGAGGCTTCGGCTCTCTATCCGAAAGCCAAGACGTATGACGACTACCGGAAACTTTTGGAAGACAAAGATGTACAGGCTGTCATGATCGCAACCCCGTTGTATGAACATGCACATATCACAATAGACGCGTTGCATGCGGGCAAGCATACGTTCTGCGAGAAATCAATGGCGATGACCTGTTCGGATTGCCTGGATATGTATAATGTATTTAAAGAATCCGGCAAAGTGATGTTTATAGGCCAGCAACGCTTGTATGATCCGAAATATATAAAGGCCATGGAAATGATCCATGCCGGATTGTTGGGCGAGATCAATTCGATACGGGCGTATTGGTTCCGTAATAACGACTGGCGCCGTCCCGTCCCATCTCCCGACTTGGAGCGTAAGATCAATTGGCGTTTATATAAGGAATATTCATGCGGTTTGGTGACGGAACTGGCTACCCATCAGTTGCAGGTCGGAAACTGGGCGCTCCGGATGCTACCCGAAAAGGTGGCCGGTATGGGAGATATCGTCTATTGGAAGGATGGCCGCGAAGTGTATGACAGCATCAACCTGATTTATCATTATCCGAACGGTGTGAAGATGACGTACGAATCCATGATCGCCAATAAGTTTTACGGCCTTGAAGAGGAAATTCTGGGAAGTAAGGGAACGATGGAACCGGAAAAGGGAAAATATTATTTTGAGGATGTCGAACCTGCTCCCGGAATCATGCAGCTGATCAATCAGATCGAGCATCAGATCTTCGATAATGTTTCATTCGCCGGTCCGAGCTGGGTGCCGGAAACCGCATCGGTAAACAAGGGACATCTGATCATGGATAAAGTGACGAGCATCAGCGGGCAGTCCTCGGTCGGAGCATCCGGAGACGGCTCCGTCGAGCTGGTTACGGCTTTTTGTGAAGCGGCCATTACCGGTAAACCGGTTCCTGATTTGGTAGAAGAGGCTTATTATTCTTCTGTCTTGGGGCTGTTGGGTTTGCAGGCGATTGATGAAGGACGGGTGATTACTTTCCCGGATGAATATAAAATACCGTATCTAAATTTCGCATGAGTATGAAAGACATCGTATTATCTGTAAAGAGACAAAAAACGGAAATTAAGATATTCTGTGTTTGTATCGTGCTTGCTTATCTGATGAATATCGTTTCTATCATTGCATACGGTACAAGTTGGTCCGAACTTTGGACACAATTACCGTGGATGCTGCTCATCACATGTGGCTTTTACGGGTTGTCGGTCGTACTTCGCCTGTTGTATTACGGCATACGGCAGTTAAGAAAATGATCTTGCTTTTCTCTTGGAAGAAAAGCAGCTGAAAGTGTAAGGTCGTTCTACCACTTTTCCATCGGGAGAAGGTGGTAGAACGATTTTTATATGTTTTTGATTGATCCCTTATCGTTTTTTTCAGCCTGAGTTCTTTCCTTTGCCCAATAAATCTGATAAAAATGAAAAAGACGATTTTACTTTTCTCAATTCTGTTGGCATCGTGTGCCGGAAAGCAGACGCAAGAGATCCGGACGATGGAACGTTTGTCCACAGCATCTCGCAACGACTACTATGTAAGTAACCGGGCTCCGTTACAACCATTGCAATTTATCAAGCTGCCCGCCGGAAGCATTGAGCCGGAAGGCTGGATCAAGCGACAGGTCGAATTACAGAAGGATGGGCTTTGCGGTCACCTGGGAGAGATTAGCGCCTGGCTGCAAAAAGGGAACAATGCCTGGCTGAAGAACGGTGGCGAATGGGGATGGGAAGAAGTGCCCTACTGGCTGCGTGGTTATGGTAATATGGCGTATGCCTTGAAAGACGAGGCCTTGTTGAAGGAGACGAATTTCTGGATAGAAGCCATCCTGGCAAGTCAGCGGACGGACGGTAATTTCGGACCGGTGCATCTGAATAACGGTAAACAGGATTTTTGGCCGAACATGATCGTTCTCTGGATCATGCAATCCTATCATGAATATACGAACGATAATCGGGTGATCGATTTTATGACCCGCTATTGTCATTATCTGCAAACGGTTCCCGATGATGCTTTTCTGTCCAGCTATTGGGAAAACAGCCGCGGAGGAGATAATCTTTGGAGTGTGGTCTGGCTGTATAACCGCACGGGCGATGAGTCGCTTCTTCCGCTTGCCGAAAAGATTCACCGGAATACGGCGGACTGGACAAAATCGACTCAGCTTCCGAACTGGCACAATGTGAATGTCGCCCAGTGTTTCCGCGAACCTGCCACCTATTATCTGTTTACAAAAGACTCTGCCATGTTGGCTGCCAGCTATAATGTCCAAAGTTTGATACGCCGTGCTTTCGGCCAGGTCCCCGGCGGGATGTTCGGGGCGGACGAGAATGCCCGTATCGGTTTCTTCGATCCTCGGCAGGGAACGGAGACTTGTGGTTTTGTGGAGCAGATGGCCTCCGACGAGATCATGCTTCTGATCAGTGGCGATCCTTATTGGGCCGATCATCTCGAAGATGTCGCGTTCAACAGCTACCCGGCTTCTTTGATGCCGGATTACCGGGCACTTCGTTATCTGACTTGTCCGAATATGGCGATCAGCGATTCACGCAACCATCATCCGGGGTTGGATAACTCCGGCCCGTTCCTGGCCATGAACCCGTTCAGCAGTCGTTGCTGCCAGCACAACCATGGCTTTGGCTGGCCCTATTATGTCGAGCATTTGGTATTGGCGACACCGGACAACGGGGTGGCTGCCGTTTTATATAATTCTTGTAAGGCTAATGTAAAGGTGGGCGACGGAACGGAAATCACCTTGCATGAACAGACGAATTATCCGTTTGAAGAAATGACACGTTTCACGGTTGGAACCCCGAAAACCGTATCTTTCCCCTTTTATCTCCGTATCCCGTCCTGGTGTAAAAATGCTTCTGTTCAGATTAACGGGAAAACTCAGCAGGCGAAGCTCACTCCCGGAACATATGCTTGTATCGAACGGGAATGGAAAGATGGTGACGAGGTTGTCTTGAACCTTCCGATGGAATATGCCGTTCGCCGGTGGCAGGTAAATAAGAACAGTGTCAGTGTCGATTACGGCCCGCTTACCCTGTCCTTGAAAGTAGAAGAAGAATACAAGCAAATGCCCAGTACCGAGACTGCCGTTTGGGATTCCAAATGGCAGGAAGGAGCAGATGCCTCCGCATGGCCGACATTTGAGATTCTGCCGGGGAGCCCATGGAACTATGCGTTGAAGGTCCAGTCGCCCGTCACTTTGCAACGTAAAAACTGGCCTTCGGACAACAATCCTTTCACCCTCTCTTCCGTCCCGATGGAATTTAAGGCACAAGGACGTTTGGTCCCGGATTGGAAAATCGACGAATATGGATTATGCGGAGTCCTTCCATACGAAAACGCCCGCAAGTCTGACCGTTTGGACGAAATCACTCTGGTCCCTATGGGAGCAGCGAGGTTGAGGATTTCCGCTTTCCCGGTGGCCGAATGATGTTTGGTATAAATGTTTTTGGACAAAGGAATAAAAACGTACCTTTGTCCAAAATCATAAAATACTCAATATGACAACATTAGATGTAGATTCCTTGCGCATCGAACTTATGCGTGATATACTGGACACGGAAGATATCGACGTGCTGAAAACCGTTAAGCGCACTTTGACACGTGCTCTTGCCAAAGTGAAAGAGCGGCAGGTAGCGGCAGGTCGTCAACGAGGAAGAGGTGGAGTATATCAGCAAGCAGGAAATTCTGGACGGTATCCGTTCGGGGCTGAACGAGTTCTATCAGGCGAAGAAGGCAGGCAAGAAATTACCTGATGCAGAAGAATTGCTTCATGGACTATAGAATAAATATATATCAACTTTTGCCAAAGAATTGAGACGCCTTGGCAAAAAATACCATTCCATGTCGCAGGATTATGCCCGTTTGCTGGCTGAACTCCACGTCAATCCCGAAGCCGGTGTCAGCCTGGGTGGCGGAGTCCGGAAGGTACGGATGGCGATCGACAGCAAGAATAAAGGTAAAAGTCATGGTGCACGTGTAATTACTTTTACTTACTCTGTCGATGAGGAAACCGGAACAATTGTTCTTTTTATATGTATGATAAAGAAGAGCGTGAAACGATCTCGTCAGATGAAATCACGAAACTTCTTGCTCTGGTAAAGAAAGAGAATGGCTTGTAATTCCATGTAATTTAATTTTTCGTTCCCGTTTGCTTCAGATATTCCGATGGTGTCTTTCCGTATTGTTTCTGGAAACAGGTAGAGAAATAAGCCGGGGAGGAGAAGCCTACTTGGAAAGCGATCTCGCTTATGCGGTTCTCCCCGTTCTGCATCAGCAGGATCGCTTTTTTTAAGCGGGCAATGCGGATGAAGTCGTTAGGGGAAATACCGGACAGGCCCTTGACTTTACGGTAGAGGCTGGATGTGCTCATTCCCATTGTGTCGGCAAGCATTTCAACAGAAAGGGCTTCGTTGCTGAGGTTCTCTTCCAGATACTCGTTCAGTTTGCGAAGGAAAATATCATCTACCGGTGAAACGGCGAGGGAGGCTACCGGAGCGAGCGGTTTCTCTAAATATGTTTTGTTCAGCAGCTCGCGGTTTTTCAAAAGGTTGCTGACTTGTGCCGTCAGCAGTTCGATGGAGAATGGCTTCTCCATATAGGCATCGGCCCCCGTGTTCAGGCCTTTCAGGCGCGATTGCAGGTTATGTTGTGCTGTCAGCAAGATAAACGGGATGTGGCTGACATTGACATCATTTTTCACTTCGTTGCAAAGTTCGAAACCGTCCATGATCGGCATCATGACATCGCTGATGATCAGGTTGACCGTATTCTTACGGACCAGATCGAGGGCTGCTTTCCCGTTTTCCGCTTCTAACACCTGATATGTTTCCTTCAGTTCGCGGGCGATAAAGTGGCGCATGTCATCCTGGTCTTCGACAATCAAGATCACGGATTTGCCGGTTTCGGTCAAAGTAACAATTTCCGTATTCTCTTTTTCGTTTCCGGCAGCGATCCGATAACAGCCTTCTTGCTGTTCCGGCAACATCAAGACAAACTGGTTCAAGCCGTCCGGCGTTTGCCGGTAGAAGAGTTTGCCGCGGTGGAACTCGGCTAAAGAGTGGGCTAACGATAAACCGATACCGCTGCCCTGCCGATTTTCTGTCTCTTTGAGCCGATAGAACGGGTTGAATATGTTCTCGGTTTCACTGTCGGGGATCAGATGTCCGTCGTTGGTGACGAGCAAGGCGAACATTCGCTCTTCACCCGAAGGAGGAAGCAGCTCGAGCGATATCCGGTTGTCCGAATACTTCAGTGCGTTGCTGACCAGGTTACTGACGATCTTGGAGAACGCTTCCCGGTCCAGGCTGGCTTCGAAAGGTTGTTCCGGTAGTTTGACCGTGAAAATCTTGTTCTCTTGTTCGAAAGCCGGGCGAAACGGGTGCAGGATCGTTTCCAGCCAGAGGACGACATCGGTCGTGGCATAGTTTAGTTTGAACCCACGGCTTTCCGTCTTGCGGAAGTCCAATAACTGATTGCTGAGGTCTAACAGCCGGCCGGTGTTTTTCTCGATGATCCGCAAGTTCTCTTGTGTGGCAGGTGTCCCATCTCCCGAACGGAGGATTTTTTCCAACGGAGCCTTGATCAGGGTGAGTGGTGTCCGTATTTCATGTGTGATAAAGGTAAAGAACTGTATTTTTGCATCGTAAAGCTCTTTCTCCTTCTTGCTTTCGAATATTTCGCGGTTGATGCGGTGTTTCTCTTCCAGTTTGGCTTTTTTATAGTTATACCAAAGTATGATCAACAGGCATAAGATCAGAAAATAAATGAGCAATGCCCATCCGGTAGCCCAGAACGGCGGTGTCACTGTGATCCGGAGAGTCGTTTCGTTATCCTGCCAAACTCCGCTGCTGTTGGTCGATTTTACACGGAAAACATAGTTGCCGGGTGACAGGTTGGCAAAGGTCACGTCTTTATTCTGTTTCATATAGATCCAGTCCTTGTCACTTCCGTCCAGGCGGTAGGCATACTGGAGCGCGTCCGGTGAGGTGTAGCTCAATGCGACATACGAAAGGGTAAAGGTCGAACGGTTATGCGGAAGCCTTAATTCTCCGTTTTTCATAATCCGGTTGACGTTATATTTAGGAGCACCGATACGGTCGTCCTGCACATCTATGCGAGTGATGCATACCGGCGGGGAGTAAACATCTTCTTTAAAATCACGCGGATTAAAGGCTATCATTCCGTTAATAGTTCCCATATACATGGTCCCGTCCGGCATTTTGTAGGCGGAACAATAGTTGAATTGCGCTTCGGGCAGGCCATCCGTGTATGAGAAAGTTTTCATCACGTATGTCTCCGGATTAAAACGAACCAGCCCGTTGGCTGTTGCAATCCAGAAAAGATGTTCGTCGTCTTCCAATATACGGTATACGATATTGCTGGGCAGTCCGTTTTCGATTGTGATGCGGTTGAATGAATCCGATATTTCGTTATATAGAGAGAATCCGTAGACGGTTGTCACCCAAATCCTGTTTTTCGAATCTTCGAATATGGAAGTCACGTTATTGTCGCCGATGGTCTGCGACCGTTCGCGGCTGGATGTATAATGTGCAAACTTCTTGTCGGTTTGGGAATAGCGGTAAGCGCCGGAAGAAGTCGCGATCCATATGTCTCCTTTGCTGTCTTTGAAGATTTGACGCACCAGCGATTTGATCTCTGTTCCCCAGGGAATGAAACGTTCTTCTTTTTTATTGAAGAGGACAAGCCCGGCGGAGGTCCCGATCAGGATTTCGTCTTCTGAAAGTTTGCAAAAGCAGAGTATGAAGTCTGCCGGAAGCAGATTGCCGGTATTGCTCCGGGTATATCGTTCGATGACTTTTCCGGAAGGAATATCCAACAGGTCTATTCCGGTGTTGAATGTCCCTACCCATAACCGGTTGCCGTCGGTAAGCAGACCGTGGATATTGGTTGCCGAAAGCGGGTGGAAGGGGTTGGTACGGGAGAAGTTTGTGATCTCGCCTGTAGCGGGGGTGTAGCGGTTGATCCCGTTGTCTTCCGTCCCTAACCAGAGGTTGCCGTACTGGTCCGGACAGATTTCGCGTACGGCATTTCCCAACATTCCCGAATGGGTTTTTCCTCCGATAAAGTATTTGAACGGGACATATTCTTTGGGCAGATAATTGATCCCACCGAAAAAGGTGGTAACCCATATTCCTCCTTCACGGTCTTTTGTGATCGAGTAGACTGCATTGTCGGAAATCGTATATTCGTTTGTTAACGATTTTTGCAGGTGCGTGATGCTCCGGTCCACCATATTCAATATATAGATACCGGATTCGGATGCGATCCAATAGGTATTTTCACTGTACTGTTTGATGTCGCGGACCTGTATGTCAGGAATGACCGTTTCCGTTTTCCGGCTGTGCCGGTCGTAGAACTTGAGTCCCGCACGATCTGTTCCGACCAGTATGCCCCAGTCCGGCACGAGGCAAAGCTTGGAAAGGTTGATCGGGTTTTCTTTTTCCTTTTCGGTCAGTAACGGGATATGGACGAATTTGTCTGTCTCCGGTTTGTAGAAAAACAGATCGCTGCGTCCGGCGAGGATCGGTTCGCTCTCTTCGTTCATCGTGATGTCTATTAGGCTAACTTGTTCTCCTTCGGAATAGAAATGCGGGCTGCTTTCGCCGGAAAGAGCATAACGGGCAATCCGGTTGTAACTCATCAGCCATAAATTTCCTTTATTGTCTTCCCTGATTTGTTGGAAATATTCCGGAGTGTTGTTGCTGTCGGAAAAGGTCAGAGGATGAAATGTATCTGTTTGATAGTCGTAATAGCAGGTGTGGGAATAGGTGCAGACCCATATCCTGCCGGTCGAATCTTCGAAAAGGCTGATGATCCTGTCGTTCGGCAGGCTTTCCGGGTCGTACGAGTTGTAGCGGTAAATACGGAACTGGTGACCGTCGAAGCGGTTCAGCCCGTCGTCCGTCCCGAACCACATGAATCCTTTTTTATCCTGTAGGGCACAATAGACCGTGTTGTGTGATAATCCTTGTTTGTTGGTATAGTGGCGGAAATACAAATCGTGCGCCTTGCCGGAGTAGGGAAGGAGTAGCAACAGCAAGCCTGTTATGGTTGTCAGGAAAAATTTCATACAAAGTAGTTGTTCATCTTTCGTACGCTGCAAAAATAAGTAAAAAAACACTATTTGAGAGGCTTTTGTACGATTTTGATTGATATTTGAAAGCTTCGGATTGATCCTTGAAAGAGGTTTTAAAGATGTGGAAATATCTTTGCATCAGGATTTCAGACAAAAGAAATTTAAGTTCTTATGAATGTTGTGCTTTATTATACATATAGAAAAATGAAGGGAACCTCTCTGATACTATTGGTGGTTTGCTGCCTTGGGATACTGAACGTATCCTGCGGTTCAGGAGATTTGTTTCAGCCGGATAAGAAGAGTGCCTTGCGTTCTCCGGCTTATCCTCTGATAACAATAGATCCTTACACCAGTATTTGGTCGTTTACGGACCGGCTGAACGAGGATGTGACCCGTCACTGGACCGGAAAGGGGCAGGGGCTGTTGGGCGTTATCGATGTTGATGGGGTTTCTTATCGTTTTATGGGGAAAGAAGTTTCGACGGAAGAGACTCCGGTACGTTTTGAAAAAGCAGCGATTCAACGGTCGGTGAATGTTCTTCCGACACAGACCTATTATACATTCGAATGTGGTCCGATCTGTTTGGATCTCATTTTTACGTCTCCTCTTTTGTTGGATGATCTGGACCGTATGTCCACGCCTGTCAACTATATATCCTGGCAGGTCCATGCCACGGATGGAAAGGCACATGAAACCCGTCTGACGGTCGAGGCTTCTCCTTCTTTGGCTGTTCATTCGGACGATCAGGCTGTGACAGTGGCCTTTGAAGAGGAAAACGGCATTTCGTATCTGAAAGCCGGAACCGTCGAGCAACCTGTCTTGGTACGTAAAGGAGATGATGTCCGTATCGACTGGGGATATTTTTATCTGGCAGCCCGGACGAAAAAACAGACAGAGATGAAAGTGAACGACCGGCAACAACTTGTTTTCAGTCACGATATGAAGACAATGTCCGGTTCTCCTCAATCAGGTTTCCTGATGGTCGGCTATGACGATTTGTATTCGATCCAGTATTTCAAGGACAATCGTATGGGATATTGGAAGCATAACGGGAAGAAAAACATTCGGCAGGCCTTTGAAGGATCGGCTGAAGAATATCGTTCGGTTATGGATCGCTGCCGGCATTTCGACACTCGTTTGATGGAGGATGCGGAAAAGGCCGGAGGAAAAGAATATGCAGAACTTTGTGCCGTCGCTTACCGCCAGGCGGTAGCTGCCCACAAACTCGTGGAAGATAAAGATGGGAACCTGTTGTTCCTTTCCAAAGAGAATTTCAGCAATGGTTCGATCGGTACGGTTGATGTGACGTATCCGTCTGCTCCCTTGTTCTTGCTTTATAACCCGGAACTTCTGAAAGGTATGTTGAATCCGATTTTTTATTACAGTGAAAGCGGACAATGGAACAAGCCTTTTGCCGCCCATGATGTCGGGACCTATCCGCATGCCAACGGGCAAACGTATCCATTCGATATGCCGGTCGAAGAATGTGGGAATATGTTGATTCTGACAACAGCCATCGCTCTGCGCGAAGGCAATGCGGATTATGCCCGCAAGCATTGGAAAACATTGGGCGTTTGGGCTAATTACTTGTTGAAAGAAGGGCTTGATCCGGAGAACCAGTTGTGTACGGATGATTTTGCCGGACATTTGGCTCATAATGCCAACCTTTCGATAAAAGCGATCATGGGTATTGCCGGATATGGCAAATTGGCCGAGATGTTGGGAGATGAGGAACAGGCGGTTCGGTATGTTTCTGCCGCTCGTGAAATGGCGAAGAAATGGGAACGGATGGCTGACGATGGAGATCATTTCCGGTTGACATTCGATCGGGAAAACACTTGGAGCCAGAAGTACAATCTGGTTTGGGATAAAGTGTTGGGTTTGCATATTTTTCCGGACAGGATCGCCCGGAAAGAGGTCGCTTTCTATTTGAACCGGCAGCAGCCGTTCGGCCTTCCGCTTGACAGTCGCAAGACCTATACCAAAGTCGATTGGATCTTATGGACGGCCTGCCTGGCTGATACTCAAGAAGATTTCTCGCGTTTGGTTTCACCCGCGTATAAATATGTGAACGAAACCGAACCTCGCGTGCCTTTGACCGACTGGTACGAGGCGACCGACGGCCGGTCCATCAATATGCGTGCCCGCTCGGTGGTAGGCGGCTTTTTTATGAAGATGTTGGAACAGCAGATGCATAAACCTTCTTGTCGTCCGGAACCGGCGGAAGAACCGGCCACAGTGGCCAAGAGCACTTACCGGAATCCGGTGATCGATTACAGCTTGCCTGATCCGACCGTCATCAAAGCGAATGATGGCTATTTCTATCTGTATGCAACCGAAGATATCCGCAACACGCCGATCCATCGTTCACGCAACTTGGTGGACTGGGAAGAGATCGGGACGGCTTTCACGGAAGAAACACGTCCGACCTTCGAACCGAAAGGTGGCTTATGGGCGCCGGACATCAATTATATCGGCGGACAATATGTATTATATTACTCCATGTCCGTCTGGGGAGGCGAATGGACTTGCGGGATCGGTGCCGCTATTTCCGACAAGCCGGAAGGACCGTTCATCGACAAAGGACCGTTGTTCCGAAGCAAGACAATTCAAGTTCAAAATTCTATAGACCAATTTTTCATGGAAGATAACGGGAAAAAATACCTGTTTTGGGGTAGTTTCCGCGGTATCTATGGGATAGAGCTGTCGGGAGACGGCCTATCTGTTCGGGACGGAGCCAAGAAAAGACAGGTTGCCGGAACCGCCTACGAAGGTACTTACATCCATAAAAGAGGCGATTATTATTATCTGTTTGCCTCGATAGGGAGTTGTTGTGAAGGATTGAAAAGTACCTATACTACAGTTGTAGGCCGTTCTGACAGCCTGTTCGGCCCGTACACGGACAAACAGGGGCAGCCGATGATGGAAAATCATCACGAGATATTGATCCATGGAAATGATGCTTTTGTCGGCACGGGGCATAATTCGGAAATCGTGGCGGACGACCGTGGAAACGACTGGATCCTCTATCACGCCGTGAGCCGGGCGCATCCTACCGGACGTGTCTTGATGTTGGACCGGATCCGTTGGAAAGATGGCTGGCCGGAAGTCGAAGGGGCAAGTCCTTCGCTGGAAGCGGAAGCTCCGGAGTTTGTTAATTGAGAAAATTGAGAATTATAATCATTTACAAATCATAAATCATAAATCATGAAAAAGGCCTTATTAGTATGTTGTGCATTGGCACTGACCTTGGGCGCACAGGCTCAATGGAAACCGGTAGGAGATAAGATCAAGACACCGTGGTCGGAACAAGTGAATCCGACGAACGTCCTTCCCGAATATCCCCGTCCGCAATTGGAACGTGGAGATTGGCAGAATCTGAACGGCGAATGGGAATATGCCATCAAACCGGTCGGCGATGTAGAACCGGCAACGTTCGATGGCAAGATTTTGGTTCCTTTTGCTGTCGAATCCTCTCTTTCCGGAGTCCAGAAAGAAGTAGGTGAAAAAAACGAGTTATGGTATAAACGTACTTTCTCTGTTCCTACTGCATGGAAAAATAAAGATATCGTACTGAATTTCGGTGCGGTGGATTGGAAAGCAGATGTGTTTGTCAATGACATACTGATCGGCTCCCACAAAGGAGGTTTCACTCCGTTCTCTTTCAATATTACTCCGTATCTGACCGGAAAGAGCAATCAGAAGCTGGTTGTCCGTGTATGGGACCCGAGCGATAAGGGATATCAACCGCGCGGTAAACAGACTTCCCGTCCGGAAGGTATTTGGTACACGCCTGTGACAGGTATCTGGCAGACAGTATGGTTGGAACCGGTAGCTGCCGCCCATGTGACTTCCGTGAAGTCTATTCCCAATATCGACAATAACACGCTGAATGTGACGGTCGGAACTTCTTGCAACTGCAATTCGGGTATCGTCACCGTGAAGCTGTTGGACAAAGGCCAGGTTGTGGCTTCTGCAAAAGGCGTTCAGGGAAAGGAATTGCGTTTGTCTGTACAAAACCCGACACTCTGGAGCCCGTCCAATCCTTATCTGTATGATATGACGGTTTCTTTGTCGAAAGACGGGAAGGTGCTGGATGAAGTAAAGTCATATACGGCTTTCCGCAAGATATCTTCCAAACGCGATGCTTCCGGCATTATGCGCATGCAGTTGAATAATCAGGACTTATTCCAGTATGGCCCGCTGGATCAGGGATGGTGGCCTGACGGACTTTATACGGCTCCGACAGATGAGGCCTTGCTGTTCGACATCAAGAAAACGAAAGACTGGGGCTTCAATATGATCCGTAAGCACGTGAAAGTGGAACCGGCACGTTGGTATTATCATTGCGATAAGGAAGGTATCCTGGTATGGCAGGATATGCCGAGTGGCGATCATGGTTCTTATATCTGGGATCACCATGTGTATAACGGAGGAAAAGACAATGAACGTACGCCTGAATCCAAGGCCAACTATTACCGCGAATGGAAAGAGATCATGGATCTTTGCGTATCCAATCCTTCCGTAGTTGTTTGGGTACCTTTCAACGAAGCATGGGGACAGTTTGAAACGGAAAAAGCGGCTGAATGGACAAAAACTTACGATCCTTCCCGTCTGGTGAACCCGGCAAGCGGTGGTAACCATCGTCCTTGTGGTGATATACTGGATTTGCATAACTATCCGGCTCCCGATATGTTCCTGTTCGACCCGCAGCGTGTGAACGTGTTGGGCGAATACGGCGGAATCGGTCTTCCGGTGGAAAATCACCTGTGGTGGAACAAACGCAACTGGGGGTATGTGCAGTTTAAGAATAGCGACGAAGTGACGGCTGAATATGTGAAATATGCCAATATCCTGAAAGGTTATGTAAAACGAGGATTCTCGGCTGCTGTCTACACGCAGACAACCGATGTGGAAGGTGAAGTAAACGGTTTGATGACCTACGACCGCAAAGTGATCAAGATCGATGAAGCTGCCGTAAAGAAAGCCAATCAGTCGGTTATTAACGAATTAAAGTAAAAGCATGAAACGGATTAGCATTGCTTTTCTATCTATTTTTCTGTGCGTGGCCTCTGTCTGGTCCATGCCGCGTCCCGAATACCCCCGTCCGCAGTTTGAGCGGGCGGGGTGGGTCAACCTGAATGGTGAATGGACTTGCTCGTTTGATTTCGGTGGTTCGGGAATGGAGCGCGAGTTCTATAAATCGAACGGCTTTGAAAAGAAGATCACCGTTCCCTTCTGCCCGGAAAGTAAATTGTCCGGCATAGGATATACAGACTTCATCCGTCATTTCTGGTATCAGCGTCCGATCACGATTCCACAGGAATGGAACGGAAAGAGTATTCTGCTTAATTTCGGTGCGGTCTACTATAAATCGGAAGTCTATATCGACGGTGTTTTGGCTAATCGCCATTTCGGTGGGACTTCTTCGTTTGCCGTGGATATCACTTCTCTGGTAAAGCCGGGGCAGACACACAGTCTGGTCGTCTATGTGGAGAGCGACGTGCGCGGAGCCAAACAAGCGACTGGCAAGCAGAATCTGCAATATGCCTCTTATGGCTGCAACTACACCCGTACGACCGGTATCTGGCAGACGGTCTGGATGGAAGCTGTCCATCCGGAAGGATTGCAGTCGGTTCAGGTCCTGACGGATATCGACCAGCAGCAATTGGTGGTCCGTCCCCGCTTCTACAAGGAGGCAGGAGGAAAATTGCAGGTGACGCTGAAAGACAACGGCAAGGTTGTTGCCAGCCAGACGGTTTCGGCAAGCTCCCTGTCTTCTGTGGTTCTTCCGGTTAAGAAGATGAAGACCTGGAGTCCGGAAAATCCTTTCCTCTATGGTCTGGAGTACAAGGTTTTGGATAAGAATGGAAATGTAATTGATGAGGTCAATGGTTATGCCGGTATGCGCAAGGTGCATATCGAAGGCAATAAGATTTATCTGAACAATAAGCCTTACTACCAGCGTCTGGTGCTCGATCAGGGTTTCTATCCCGACGGTATCTGGACGGCTCCGAGTGACGAGGCGTTGAAACGGGATATCGAACTCTCTATGGAGGCAGGTTTCAATGGTGCCCGCCTGCATCAGAAGGTTTTCGAAGAACGTTTCTACTATTGGGCTGATAAGATGGGTTATCTGACTTGGGGGGAAGCTTCCAGCTGGGGGATGGATTGTAACGATACGGAGACGGCTCGTAATTTCATTACCGAATGGAGTGAGATTGTGCAGCGCGACCGTAACCATCCGTCACTCCTGATCTGGACGCCGACCAACGAGGAGTTCTGGCCCGACCGTGTACAGTATCCGCGCTTGATGCACGACCTCTACAACCTGACGAAAATGATCGACCCGACGCGCCCTTTCCATGGGGCAAGCGGTGGTACGCATATCGCAACCGATATCTGGACCGTTCATAACTACGAACAGGATCCTGCCAAGTTGAAGGAAAAATTGTATAACGGCGGCAAGCTGATGGAAGCTCCGAAATGGGAAATTCATCTGATGCCGATGAATATCGGTTATAACGGCCTTAAATATACAGACCAGTATGCTTTTCCGGAATATAAGAAGGATATGCCTTACCTGGTGGATGAGTTTGGCGGAATCAAGTGGAATCCGGCACAACAGACGGAGAGCGCCCAGAATACCTCTTGGGGATACGGTGAGCCTCCTCGTTCGTTGGAAGAATTCTACACTCGCTTGGAAGGACAGGTGGATGCTGTGCTTTCTCTCTCAAATGATATTTGGGGCTATTGCTATACGCAGCTTACGGATGTGGAACAGGAGCAAAACGGTATTTATTATTACGACCGTACCCCAAAGTTCGACATGAAGCGTATCCACGCCATTTTTAGTAAGACACCAGAATCAAAATAATAACGGACTAAAATTCAATTAGGGGGCAGGGAATATCCTTGTCCCCTAATTTGTTTGTGTCCACCGGAAGAAATTACCTTTGCCGATCCTTTATTACTTATTGTAAAAAACAGGTTATTTAACAATTAACGGACTTAATGAAGGAAAGATCCGGAAGGCTCGTTTTGCACGCCAAAACGAGCTCAAGTACTTTATAAAAAGCAGTACTTTGGTATTTGTTCTCAATACCTGTAGTTTTCTTTCTCCTTGGTTTTATAGGCATTTCTTAACACTATGCAGAGTGGAAGCCGTATTGTTTAAATCAATTATAATCTGTAACTTTGCCGGATAAACAGAATTTGGAATGAAATATAATACAGAAGAAAAGAAATTGGTTATGCCCGAATATGGACGCAATATACAGAATATGGTGGACTATTGCATTACCATTGAGGACAGGGAAGAACGTAAACGCTGTGCAGACACAATAATCAACATCATGGGAAACATGTTTCCCCATTTACGCGATGTAAACGACTTCAAGCATATTCTTTGGGATCACTTGGCTATTATGGCCGACTTCAAACTGGACATCGATTATCCGTATGAGATCGTAAAGAAAGAAGACCTTTACTCGCGTCCCCCGCGCATACCTTATAACAATTCGCGGATACGCTACCGTCATTACGGCAAGACGCTTGAGAAAATGATCCAGAAAGCAACCGAATTCGAACCGGGTGTGGAAAAGGACCAATTGATCAAATTGTTGGCTACCCAGATGAAGAAATCGTTCCTGACCTGGAACAAGGAATCCGTAGACGACCGGAAGATTTTCAAAGACCTCGACGAACTGTCGGAAGGCCGGATCGTTCTGGATGAAGAGGTACATAAGTTGGCGGAAAGCCGCGATATACTCGCTCGCAACAATACGAACACGAAGAAAAATTATTCACGTAAAGGTCGATGAGTTCATTTGTCATAGAAGGCGGTTACCGGTTGTCCGGTGAAATTGTACCGCAGGGCGCAAAGAATGAAGCCTTGGAGGTCATTTGTGCAACTTTGCTTACGCCGGAAAAAGTGACAATCCATAATTTGCCGGATATCCTGGATGTGAATAACCTGATACAACTCCTGCGCGACATGCAGGTGAAGGTGGAACATCCGGCTGCCGATACGTATACTTTCCAAGCTGATGCTGTCGACTTGAACTATCTGGAGACGGACGAGTTCTTGCGTAAAAGCGGTTCCCTGCGTGGTTCGGTGATGATTGTCGGCCCGTTGGTCGCCCGTTTTGGCAAGGCGCTGATCCCGAAACCGGGAGGCGATAAGATCGGACGCCGTCGTTTGGATACTCACTTTGTCGGTATTCAGAAGTTGGGGGCTTGCTTCAGTTATGACCCCGACCGCCAACTCTACGAAATAGAGGCAAAGAAGTTGAAGGGCGCCTATATGCTGCTCGATGAAGCTTCGGTGACCGGAACAGCCAATATCCTGATGGCTGCTGTGCTTGCGGAAGGGAAAACAACGATTTATAATGCCGCCTGCGAACCTTATCTGCAACAGCTCTCCTCCATGCTGAACCGTATGGGAGCCCGTATTTCGGGTGTCGGTTCCAATCTGCTGACAATAGAAGGAGTGGAGGCGTTGGGTGGCACTACGCATACGGTCTTGCCGGATATGATCGAGGTCGGCAGTTTTATCGGGATGGCTGCAATGACAGGTTCCGACATCACGATCAAAAATACAGGCTATGATATGTTGGGGATTATCCCCGATTCATTCCGCCGTCTGGGTATTACGGTCGAACAGATCGGTGACGATATCCATGTCCCGACACACGATTCCTATCAGATCGAGACTTTTATAGACGGTTCCATCATGACGATTGCCGATGCTCCCTGGCCGGGGCTGACGCCGGACTTGCTGAGTGTCTTTCTCGTTGTCGCGACACAGGCTGTCGGCAGTGTGCTGATCCATCAGAAGATGTTCGAAAGCCGTCTCTTCTTTGTCGACAAACTGATCGACATGGGGGCGCAGATCATTCTTTGCGATCCGCACAGGGCGACTGTGATTGGGTTGGGTAATCGTTTCAAACTGCGCGGTTCCAATATGGTGTCTCCTGATATCCGTGCCGGCATCGCTTTGCTGATCGCAGCGATGAGTGCCGAAGGAACCAGCCATATCCACAATATCGACCAGATAGACCGTGGATATCAGAATATTGACAAACGGTTGAACAACATCGGGGCTCGTATAACCCGACTTTAAACACTCTTGTCATGATTAAGAAAGAAGAAGTTTTCAAGATAGGGCAGTTTGCCAAACCTCACGGCATAAAGGGGGAGATTGCGTTGGTTACGAACAGTGATGTCTTCGACGATTCGGACGATCCGTATATCATATGCGAGATGGATGGAATCCTGGTTCCTTTTTTCATCGAGGAATACCGCTATAAGACGGATACAGTCATCCTTCTGAAGTTGAAGAATGTGGATGACGAGAAAGCAGCCCGTGAGTTTTCCAACCGCGAGGTTTTTTATTCGCTTGATGAAGTGGATGAGGACGACTTGGTGGGCGATATGACTTGGGACAGCTTTATCGGTTATCGGGTCATAGATGAACATCATGGCGAAATAGGCGAAATTACCGATGTAGACGAATCGACCATCAATGTCCTTTTGCAGATCGATCATAACGGTGAAGAACTGTTATTGCCTGCCGCCGAGGAGCTGATCTTGTCTGCCGATCATGAAAATAAGAAGCTGACTGTTTCCATTCCGGAAGGTCTCTTGGATTTATGAAATTGACGAATACACATGGCACAAAAGCAAAGACGAACAAATAAGAAATCATTCTGGCATCGGATCCGGTTTAAATACAAACTGTCTTTCTTCAATGAAGGGACGCTGGAAGAGGTATGGTCTTTCCGATTGTCGCAACTTTCCGCATTTGCGATGTTGGCCCTCTTTGCTTTCCTGCTGATTGCTTTCACGGCTTTTATCATTATCAAGACACCGATACGGAACTATCTGCCGGGATATCTGGATGTGGAAGTCCGTAAGGAGATCATGCAGAATGCCTTGCGTGCCGATTCGCTGGAAAGGATGATACAGATACAATCTCTTTATCTGAATAATGTGGCAGGTATCCTGTCGGGGACGATGCCGATCGATTCGATTCGCGAGATCGATTCGTTGGCGCGGGTGAACCCTGACTATGAGATTCCGCAAACAAAGGAAGAACAGAAATTTGTAAAAGATTTTGAAGAAGCGGAGAAATATAACCTGGCTGTACTGGATCCGAATCCGGTTCCTACCGACGGCATATTTTTCTATAAACCCGTAAACGGTGTGGTCTCTTCTCATTATGATGCCAATATCCGTCATTATGGCGTCGATTTGGTTGCCGCTCCGAAGGAAAGCGTGCTGTCGACGTTGGATGGGACGGTGGTTTTTGCCGGCTTCGATCCGAACTTCGGAAATGTGATACAGGTGCAGCATAAGAACGGTTTTTTATCTATCTATAAACATAACGAATTGTTGCTGAAGGAGGTGGGCGACCGCGTCGTTGCGGGCGAGGCCATTGCTCTGGTAGGCAATACGGGAAAACTGTCGACCGGCCCGCATCTCCATTTCGAGTTGTGGTATAAAGGCGGTCCGGTCAATCCCGAAGAATATATAGCATTTTAATACGCATGAAAAGAAACTTGGCCATATTAGGTTCTACAGGTTCAATCGGAACGCAGGCTTTGGAAGTGGTCAGCGAACATCCCGACCTTTTTGAAGTGTATGCTCTCACTGCCAATAATCAGGTGGATCTGTTGATCAATCAGGCACGTAAATATATGCCCGAAGTGGTAGTTATCGCCAATGAGCAGAAATATCCCGAATTGAAGGAGGCGTTGGAAGACCTTCCCATCAAGGTTTGGGCGGGTTCGGATGCCATTGCCCAGGTCGTACAGTCGGAGCCGATCGATATGGTACTGACGGCGATGGTGGGATATGCAGGGTTGAAACCGACGATTGCCGCGATCAAAGCCGGCAAGGCGATCGCGTTGGCAAACAAGGAAACGCTGGTGGTGGCGGGCGAACTGATCACTGCTTTGGCTCTTGAACACAAAGTACCTATCCTTCCTGTTGATTCTGAACATTCTGCCATTTTCCAGTGTTTAGCGGGAGAGTGGGAGAACCCCGTGGAAAAGATATTGTTGACGGCTTCCGGCGGCCCTTTCCGTACCAAGACAATGGAGGAACTGGCTGTCGTAACCAAGGAACAGGCGTTGAAGCATCCCAACTGGAGCATGGGCGCAAAGATTACGATCGACTCGGCGTCGATGATGAACAAGGGGTTCGAGATGATCGAAGCGAAGTGGCTGTTCGGAGTTACACCGGAACAGATACAGGTCGTGGTGCATCCGCAGTCGGTGATCCATTCGATGGTCCAGTTCGAAGATGGCGCGGTGATCGCCCAGTTGGGCATTCCCGACATGAAACTTCCGATCAGCTATGCATTCTCTTATCCCAAACGGCTGTACAGTAAAGCGCCCCGTCTGGATTTTACCCGATATGCGACGCTAACTTTCGAGGAGCCGGATATGGAACGTTTTCGTAATCTTGCATTTGCATTCGAGGCGGTCCGGAAAGGAGGGAATATGCCTTGTATCCTGAATGCAGCCAACGAAGTGGTGGTAGCGGCTTTCCTGCGTGACGGGATCGGCTTCCTGCAGATGAGCGACGTGATCGAAAAAACAATGGCGAAAGCCACCTTTATCCCTGTTCCGACCTACGAAGATTATGTGGCGACGGATGCGGAGGCAAGAAAAATTGCAGAGCAATTTTTCAGTTGACAATTGAGAATGGATAATTGGCAATTAGAAGAGGAAACATTATAAAGATAAAGAAAGATATAGATAATAATTAAGAATAAGGCGATTGAGGATGGACAAGGGGCAAGAAGGAGTATAATTGTCAATTGTCAATTGTCAATCGTCAATTGACAAAGTATGGAGACATTTTTAGTTAAGGCCTTACAGCTCATTCTGAGCTTATCGATATTGGTGTTGGTCCACGAGTTCGGGCATTTTATCTTTGCTCGTATCTTTAAGGTCCGGGTGGAGAAATTCTACCTTTTCTTTGACCCGTGGTTCTCGATTTTCAAGTTCAAACCTAAGAACAGTGATACGGAATACGGTGTCGGATGGCTTCCTTTGGGAGGTTATTGCAAGATATCCGGCATGATCGACGAAAGCATGGACAAGGAGGCGATGGCACAGCCGCCGAAGCCTTATGAGTTTCGTTCCAAACCTGCCGGACAACGGTTGATGATCATGGTTGCGGGCGTGTTGTTCAACTTCCTGTTGGCGCTGTTTATTTATTCGATGGTGTTGTTCACGTGGGGCGATACTTTCCTGCCTTTGAAAAATGTGAAGGCCGGTATGGATTATAGCGAGACTTTCCATAACGTAGGATTCCGGGATGGTGATATCTTGCTGAAAGCAGACGATACGGAATTGGAGCGTTTCGGTGAAGACTGTTTCCGCCACGTCCTCAATGCGCAGACCGTAACGGTTTTGCGTGACGGTGTTGAAACGGTTATCCCTATCCCCGAAGATATGGCACAGCGCGTTATGCGGGAAAAGAAAGGATTTGCGTCCTATCGTTTCCCGATGGTCGTACGCGAACTGGGCGAAACGGAAAATGGCGGATCGCCTGCTGCAATAGCCGGTTTGCAACCGGGAGACAGTATCGTGTCTATTAACGGGATCGTAACCCCTTCCTTCTATGAAGTGGGCGAAGTGCTTGCACAAAATAAGGATCAGGATGTCTTGGTCGGCTTTTACCGTGGCGGTGTCCCGCAGACATTGACGCTACATACGGATACGGCCGGGAAAATGGGTGTCTATTCGGTTTCGCCTTTTGATATATATCAGACGGTGACTCGTAAATATGGTTTCTTCGAATCTTTCCCTGCCGGTGTCATGTTAGGAGTGAACACGCTGAAAGGGTATGTCAGCGACATGAAATATGTCTTTACAAAAGAAGGAGCTTCCAGTTTGGGAGGCTTCGGTACGATCGGAAGTTTGTTCCCGGCAGAATGGGATTGGCAGACGTTCTGGATGAAGACAGCTTTCCTTTCTATCATCCTCGCCTTTATGAATATCCTGCCGATTCCCGCCTTGGATGGTGGCCACGTGATGTTCTTGCTCTACGAAGTGATAGCACGGCGTAAGCCAAGCGACAAATTCCTCGAATATGCGCAGATCACCGGGATGGTCTTGTTGTTCGCCTTGTTGATCTACGCTAACGGAAACGACATCTTCAGGTTCTTCTTCAAGTAAATATTCCAAGCCCAAGCATAGGGTGATTCGTAACCCTATGCTTTAGCTTCCCAAACCCTATGCTTTAGCACTCGTAATGCTATGCTTTAGGGTGGGGATTCTGTCTTATTTCTTTTTCCTTTATTCCACAATCCACCGTTCGATGTTTCGTGTTTCGGACGAGAAGTTCACCCCGATCTTAAAGAGTTTTCGGTTGTCGTTATAGAAAGGTAGGGCGTACTGTTTCTCGTTGATTTGTTGCAAAGCCTCTTCAGCGGTACCGTTGAGTTTGAACTCCATCAGATAGATGTAGCGTTCTGTCTGCAACACAAGGTCAATCCGTCCGTTAGCGGTGTGGTATTCCACTTTAGTGTATAGTCCAACAAGTTTGAAGACGATGAAAAGCACGTTCTGGTAATGCAGTTCCGTGTCTCTTTCCGGTTTTTGTCCTGTTATCACCTCGTATGGAGTGTCAGCGAAGAAACTTTGCAGGCGTTTGAAAAAGGCGTCGTAATTGCCCGTTCGTATTTCCCGTACAAATTGTCCGATTTCGAAGGGCGTTTTGGCCGCACTGACGTTTGTATAGAAAGGTAGTAGGTATTTAACGAAACCTTCTTCTACTTCCAAGTTAGGGAACCCTAACTTATAGATCCCGAATTCGGCATCATAATCTTTGATAGTCAGGTATCCGCTCTGGTAAATGACAGGTATGGGGTTCCTGGATGCGGCGTCAATGCTGTTGAGCACATCAGCATCGGTCTCAGTGTTTGCCATTTCATACAGATCGTAATGGGTATGCTTTAACAACTCCACTAAATAGGAAGGCGTTCCTGTTTCGAACCAGTAGTCTCCGAATTTCTTTTTCGCGAAAGTGTTCAGCAGGCTGAAAGGGTTGTATATGCCGATAGAGTCTTCAGTGAAATGGTAACCGTCATACCGTTCTTTCAGCTTTCTGCAGGTCTCCTCGTTGTTTATACCTTGTGCTTCTGCCAGTTCGTGCAAACTGTCTTCCATGTAGGTATGTATTTCCTTTTCAGTGATACCGCATATTTCCACATAACGGTTATCCATCGATATGTCCATGAGGTTGTTAAGGTCACTGAACACGCTGACTTTCCCGAATTTGGTCACTCCGGTGAGGAAGGCAAGCTTGATATATCCGTCCATTGTTTTCAAGACTCCGTAGAAAGGTTTGAGCATATTGCGGAGTTGTTCCTGTAGTTCGTCATCATGCAAAGCTTGCAGCATTGGTTTGTCATATTCGTCTATGAGGATCACTACCCGTTGTCCTGTCGTCTTATAAGCCCTTTCGATAACATAAGCGAAACGTTCCTCCAACCCTCGCCCTTGTTTTTCGTTGCCGTACAAGGCTTCCCATCTTTCTAAGTATTCGTTCAAGATACTGGTCAAAGAGTCGGTATCCTTGTAGTGGCGTGCATTCAAATCGAGATGCAGCACCGGATATGCTTTCCATTCTTTTTCCAGTTTCTCTATCGCTAGTCCATTGAACAGTTCTTTTTTTCCTTGCAAATAAGCCTCAATGGTAGAGAGCAGCAAGCTCTTCCCGAAGCGTCGCGGACGGCTCAGGAAGTAATAACTTCCGGTATTGGCCAATTGATAGACCCAGGCAGTTTTATCGATATAAAGATAACCGTCCTTCCGGATTTTCTCAAAGTTCTGTATGCCGATGGGATAGATTGTCTGGCTCATAGTCGCTTGCATTTTATTGTTACACAAATGTAATGCAATTATTCGGATGATGGTAAAAACGGGAATGTTTTTTGACTTATCATTTCTCTACAATCCACCGTTCGATGTTTCGTGTTTCGGACGAGAAGTTCACTCCGATCTTAAAGAGTTTTCGGTTGTCGTTATAGAAAGGTAGGGCGTACTGTTTCTCGTTGATTTGTTGCAAAGCCTCTTCAGCGGTACCGTTGAGTTTGAACTCCATCAGATAGATGTAGCGTTCTGTCTGCAACACAAGGTCAATCCGTCCGTTAGCGGTGTGGTATTCCACTTTAGTGTATAGTCCAACAAGTTTGAAGACGATGAAAAGCACGTTCTGGTAATGCAGTTCCGTGTTTCTTTCCGGTTTTTGTCCTGTTATCACCTCGTATGGAGTGTCGGCAAAGAAACTTTGCAAGCGTTTGAAAAAGGCGTCGTAATTGCCCGTTCGTATTTCCCGTACAAATTGTCCGATTTCGAAGGGCGTTTTGGCCGCACTGACGTTTGTATAGAAAGGTAGTAGGTATTTAACGAAACCTTCTTCTACTTCCAAGTTAGGGAACCCTAACTTATAGATCCCGAATTCGGCATCATAATCTTTGATAGTCAGGTATCCGCTCTGGTAAATGACAGGTATGGGGTTCCTGGATGCGGCGTCAATGCTGTTGAGCACATCAGCATCGGTCTCAGTGTTTGCCATTTCATACAGATCGTAATGGGTATGCTTTAACAACTCCACTAAATAGGAAGGCGTTCCTGTTTCGAACCAGTAGTCTCCGAATTTCTTTTTCGCGAAAGTGTTCAGCAGGCTGAAAGGGTTGTATATGCCGATAGAGTCTTCAGTGAAATGGTAACCGTCATACCGTTCTTTCAGCTTTCTGCAGGTCTCCTCGTTGTTTAATCCTTGAGCTTCTGCCAGTTCGCGCAAACTGTCTTCCATGTAGGTATGTATTTCCTTTTCGGTGATACCACATATTTCCACATAACGGTTATCCATCGATATGTCCATGAGATTGTTAAGGTCGCTAAACACGCTGACTTTCCCGAATTTGGTCACTCCGGTGAGGAAGGCAAGCTTGATATATCCGTCCATTGTTTTCAAGACTCCGTAAAAAGCTTTCAGTATGGAACGGAATTCCTCTTGCAACCTTTCGTCTCCAATGGCTTGTAGCAACGGCTTGTCATATTCGTCAACTAATATGACCACCCTTTGTTTTGATTTCTCGCAGGCGCGGCGTATCACTCCCGTGAAACGATCGGCAGGCGTTATTTCGCGTTCGTCTTTCCCCCAACGATCTTCCCAAAGGTTTAGATAGCGTCTTAGTATACTCTCTAATGCCCCGGCCTCTGAATATCTTTCCGCATTCAAATCAAGATGCAGCACCGGATATGCTTTCCATTCTTTTTCCAGTTTCTCTATCGCCAGTCCATTGAACAGTTCTTTTTTCCCTTGCAAATAAGCCTCTATGGTAGAGAGCAGCAAGCTCTTCCCGAAGCGTCGCGGACGGCTCAGGAAGTAATAACTTCCGGTATTGGCCAATTGATAGACCCAGGCAGTTTTATCGATATAAAGATAACCGTCCTTCCGGATTTTCTCAAAGTTCTGTATGCCGATGGGATAGATTGTCTGGCTCATAGTCGCTTATATTTTATTACATCACAAATGTAATGCAATTATTTCAAAACACCTATGCTTTGATTTCAAAACACCGGTGTTTCACATCCAAAACACCGGTGTTTTGAAAAGGGGGGAAGGGGGCTTTAGAGCAGGCTGCTGATATCAATGTCTGCTTTGCTTGTTGCTTCCGGAAGTGTGATGAGGGCGGTTCCGGGGAATTCTTTTGCCAGGTATTGGGTGAGGTATTCCAGGGTGTTGGCGGTTATCAGTTCGTCGGTGGGGGGATAGAGGTTGTATGCGACTGCCCGGACCGGAATTCCATATTGTTTGCAAGCGAAGAGGCTTAACAGGGTATGGTTGATACTGCCTAACTTACCGGATGTCACCAGGATAACGGGGTAGCCTTGCTCTTTTATGTAATCGATGGTGAGCGAATGAAAATCGTTGGGGACCATTAATCCGCCTGCTCCTTCCAGCAAGACGTATTCATATTTCTCCTGCAGGCGGCGGGTTGCTTCCGTGACGACGGAGAGGTCGATTGCCCGCCCGTCTTTCTCTGCGGCCATGTGGGGAGAGCAGGGGTAGGTGAAGATATAGGGGCAAGTTAATCCGGCTTTATCCTCTTCGGTGAAAGGGATTCCCTGGATTTTCCGGTGCATTTCGATGTCTTCCGAAACATCCGTGCAACCTGTCTGGATCATTTTCTGAGTGATGACCCGTTTCCCTTTTTGAGCCAATGCGCATGCGATCATGCCGGTGGCGAACGTTTTACCGATATTGGTATCGATTCCTGTAATAAATAAGACTGTTCCTTTCATATTGTTTTATTTTTTTACTGCTAATATATAAAGCGGGCGGTACGTGAGCGTCACCCGGTCGTCGGATGTGGAGAACCGCTCCGAGTACTGTTTGCAGAGAGATTCCTGCCGGCCCCTTGTCCAACGGCCGTTGCCGGTCGCCGTGACGCCGGTCGCCTTCAGGTGTCTCAGTACGTCCAGTGGGGTTTTGAAGGTGAGGACGATTGTCTCCTCTTCCGAATGCAACAGCTCGAAATCTGCGGCGGATAGCCATCCGGCAAGTGTATCGAAAGTCGGGTACACGAGTCCTTCCCCTGTCAGTTCCTTAATCTCGTGCAGGTTGCCGGGCAGGAAAGAACTGAACAGGAGCATACCTTGCGGCACCAGCAACCCCGACAATTTGTGGAGAAACACTTCCGGTTCTTTTATCCATTGGAAAACGGAGGCAGATGCAATCAAGTCGAACTTGCCGGGGAAAGATAGCGTTTCGGCATCTCCGGCTATGAAGCGGGGAGGAAAGCAAGGGAAGAGTTGCTCTATCTTTTCCCCGCAGTCCTCGCAAAGATCATTCAAGATCCATTCGTCGATACGGCATTGTTGTTTCAGTTCCCTGGTGAATCCACCCGTGCCGCAACCGATTTCCAGCATCCGCCTGTAATGTGCATCCGTCTGATGAGAGAGGAGGGAGGCAAGCTTCCGGCTGATACGATGTTGGGCTTCGGCATGGTTGTCGTAGCTGGACAAGGCACGTGTAAAGCGGCTATGTATACGTTTAGCTTCTATTGCTTCCATATTTCATTCCATTGTTTCCACAAATAAAAAGGATAATGAGGAGCCTCGATCTCGGTTACCGGACAACGGTCTTGCCAAAAGGCATGCAAGTTCGCAGCAGGGAAAATCCTGTCTTCGGAGGAGATGAGAGCCTGTGTCCATCCGTTAAACAAAGGAGAAGCAGGTGAGGCTTTCTTTATTTCGGTGTACAGGCACTCCAATTCTTCCCGGATGTCGGCGAGCGGACGAGGCTGTATCTGCTCGTAGGCCTGCAGGAGGTCCCGTTTGCCGCACATGCGCCGGTTGAAGCGGCGCATGCCATCTTCGGTTACGTTATCCAATGTTCCCCGGAAGATCGTTTCCGGAATCCCCCACCGGTCATGGACGGGGCAGGGAGTTCCATTGACGGCAACGGCCTCGGTGAAAGATATAGGCCTTTTGCCAAACACGACCGAAGCAGCCCATACGCCTAATGACCAAGCCACCAGTCGGATTTCCCTGTAGCCGGAAAGAGCTTCTCCGTCAAAATCCATTCCCCGGTAGTCATAGCAAATCCAGAGATCCGTATCCGGTTCCGTTTCCAGATGCCGGAATACTTCAGGAGAGGCCGCCCAGCCGGAAAAGACAAGAAGAAGCTTTTTGTTGCCTGTTTTTATTTGTTTATATATGTTCATGATTTGTGATTTATGAATGATGATTTATGAATTATGTGAATGATGAATTACAGTTTGTACATTTTGATATAAGTCATAATTCATAAATCAGACATCTTATCTCCTCTTCCGTTATCCCGGCAGTCAATGAGAAACGTATTCTTGCCGTTCCTTTGGGAACCGTGGGAGGGCGGACGGGAAGGCAGTAGAAGCCTTTCCGTTGCAGGCTGAGGCTTGTTCGGATGCAGTCCTCGTTTTCTCCGATAATGAACGGGATGATGTGGCTTGCCGATATTTCTCCCCCTTTCCCTTTCAAGGCTTCCGAAAGCAGATGGCTGGTGACGGACAGACGATGCCGTTCATCGGTAAAGCCCGGAAGTTTCTCAAACAAAAACTTTGTCCAGGCGATTTGTGCCGGCGGAAGTGCCGTGCTGAATATCAGAGGCCTCATCGTGTTGACCAGATATTCCCTGACCGTCCGGCTACACAACAGGTAGGCCCCCATCGACCCCAACGCTTTTCCGAATGTACCGACCAGGAGGTCTATGTCACGGATGCAACCCTGTTCCTCGGCGATCCCCAAACCGTTCTTTCCTCTTACACCGATGGCATGCGCCTCGTCCACATAAAGCCATATGTTCGGATAGCTTTTCTTCAAGGACACCAGGCGGCGAAGGTCGGCGACATCTCCGTCCATGCTGAAAATGCTTTCCGTAACGATAATGACCTGCTCGTATTCATGTGCGTATTTAGCCAATAGCTGTTCCAGATGTCCATAGTCGTTGTGGCGGTAGCGTTGGTAAGGAGTGCCGCTCAGCAGGATCCCGTCGATGATGCTTGCATGTACCAGTTTGTCTGCCAGGATCAATGATTGTTTGTCCGTCAAGGCAGGAAGAATTCCGGTGTTGGCATGGTAACCGCTGTTGAACAGCAGGGCGGCTTCGCGTTCGAAGCGATCGGCCATCAGCTTTTCCAGTTCAGTGTAGACCGTGAAATTCCCCGTCAGTAACCGGGAAGAAGAAGAAGAGAACGGCAGGCCGCTTTCCTGCAACTGCCCGATGAACTCGTTGCGCAGATCCTGTCGCGACGAGAGCCCGAGATAGTCGTTGGAAGAAAGGTTGAGCATTGTCCGCCCCTCTTTCTCTATCCATTTGCCACGATGGACGACATCGGGAAGACTGCGCAGGTTTCCGGTAGCCTTCAGCTTCTCTAATAAGTTGTTGTAATCTTTCATCCTATTTTGCATCTAATACGGTCAGCAACCCTTTTGTCAATTTCGACAGTTCCTCTTTTGTGATGATAAAGGGCGGCATCAGGTAAACCAACTTGCCGAACGGGCGGACCCAGATGCCCTCTTCGACGAAACGTTTTTGCAAGACAGCCATATTCACCGGTTCCTTCATCTCGACCACGCCGATGGCCCCTAGCACACGCACCTCTTGTACGCCGGGGAAAGAGGCGGCTGGAGCCAGTTCTTCCCGGAGCTGTGCCTCTATGGCCTTTACCTTTTCCTGCCATCCGCTTTCCAACAGGAGAGAGACCGAGGCCGACGCAACTGCACAGGCCAGCGGATTTCCCATGAAAGTAGGCCCGTGCATGAAACAACCAGCCTCGCCGCTGCAAATCATGTCGGCTACGGGTGTGCTGGTGACGGTTGCCGACAGAGTCATGTAACCTCCCGTCAACGCCTTGCCGATGCACATGATGTCCGGTTCCACCCCCGCCCATTCCCAGGCGAAAAGGCGTCCGGTCCGTCCGAACCCCGTTGCGATTTCATCAAAGATCAGCAATACCTGATGCCGGTCGCACAATTCGCGTGCCGCTTTCAGGAATACAGGAGAATAGAAGTACATGCCGCCTGCCCCCTGGACGACAGGCTCAAGAATCAAAGCGGCGATCTCTCCTGCATGCTTCTCTAACAAGTCTTTTAGAGGTTCGATTGCCTTTTCGTCCCATTTCTCCCCGAATTTGACGGAAGGCTGAGGTATGAAGTATTGTACAGGCAGACTTCCGGCAAAGATGCCATGCATGCCGGTAACCGGATCGCAGACAGACATCGCGTGCCAGGTGTCTCCGTGATAGCCGCTGCGGATGGTTGCGAAAGTGTGTTTCTCCTGTTTTCCCTGCGACTGCCAATATTGGATGGCCATCTTCATGGCGACTTCCACCGCAACGGAACCGCTGTCGGCAAAGAATATCTTTTCCATGGAAGGAGGCAGTAGCGGAAGTAGCTTGGCAGCCAATTCTACGGCCGGTTCGTGGGTAAAGCCTCCGAACATGATGTGGCTCATCTTGTCCAACTGTGCCTTGGCCGCAGCGTTCAACACCGGATGGTTGTAGCCATGCACGGCTGCCCACCACGAAGACATGCCGTCGATCAGTTTCTGCCCGTCTTTCAGGGTGATCGTGACCCCATCTGCCCGTTCCACCGGGTAGACAGGAAGCGGATCGATTGTCGAGGTGTACGGGTGCCAGAGGTGCTCCCGGTCAAAATGGAGTAATTCTTCTGTCGTCATCTTTCCCAATCTGTGTTTTCGGTTAATGAATATCCTTCGGAGGTGAAAAGGACTTTGTCTTCCGCCACCCGGCTTCCGATGGTTGTCAGCAGGTCACCGATGATTGCCGAATTGATGCCTATGTAAAGAGATTTGCGTTGCAACTTTTCGCTCAGTTGCGCCCGGCCGCCGGAGAAACGCAGGTAAGCGTTCGGGTTGATGAAACGGAATAGGGCGATCGTGGTCAGGAACTCTTCGTCCGTCAGAGGTTGTGCCTTTTCCAACGGTGTGCCGGGTATCGGTTGCAGGAGATTCAACGGGATGGAAAGAATTCCTTCCTTTTGCAGGAATAGAGCCATTTCGATACGCTGTTCCATCGTTTCGCCCATCCCGATTATCCCGCCTGAACAGATGCGGAAACCAATTTCCCGGGCTGTCCGGATCGTTTCGAGTTTCTGCTCCATCGTGTGGGTCGTACACAGGGTGCGGAAATAAGAGGGGGCAGTCTCTATGTTGCAATGATAATTTTCTGTTCCGCTGTCGTAAAGGGCTTGCAGTTGCTCACGGTTTAGAAGTCCCATCGAGGCGCAACATTTGATCCCGCAGGCTTGTTTGATGCGGCGTACGGTCTCCGTGATCTTAGCCATATCTTTGTCCGTAACTTTTTTACCGCTGGTGACGAGTGCAAAGCGGCCGATCCCTTGTTTGTAGTTGTACGTAGCGTGGCGGATGCATTCTTCTGCCGGCAGCAGCGGGTAGAGCGTCACGTTCGTTTTATAATGGCCGGACTGTGCACACCATTTACAGTCTTCGCTGCAATTGCCGCTTTTGGCATTGATGATGGAACAAGTGTCGAACTTGTTTCCCATGAAATGGCGGGTGATCTGGTGAGCTGCTTCGTAGAGCGCTTCCTTATCCGGGGCGGCAGCCAGTTCTTTTGCTTGTTCTTCGTTGATCATGCCGCCGGAAAGAACGTGTTGTTTGAGTTTTTCAATCATATGATTCCGTATTTGTATAAACGAAAATCGCGGAAAGTCTTCAGCCTATGACTGAGACCTTCCGCGATTTCGGAAATGTTATTTTTTACTACATGTGCGTACGATGCCGCAGGCCGGCTAACCGTCTGTACGGGACATACGGTTTGCAAGGGCAGAAGAGACAGGATGCTTCCCGAGCTGTCGGGGCAGCACGTCTTCCCTTCTTCTTCTTCGATTTCCCCCTCACCGGTCTTGTCGAGAGTGAGTACGGACGTATGGATGGAGCCGTTTTTCGCCTGGATCCGTTCGGATACGTTGGCCGACAACTGCCCGATCGTAACAGTCCGCTGTATGCTGATGAAAGCAGCATACCCCTTCCGGCTCCACCTTCTGAAGCGGAGGGCAACAGGTTTATATGTATACTGCTTTCGCATGGTTTATGCTACCTTTTCTAATTTTTTCATGACCGAGAAGATGAAAACGGCAGAGACGAGACATACTCCGACCAATACACCCCATACGATCCACAGAGGCAAATCACCCCAGATCCATGCTGCTACGGCTGTCAAATAGTTTCCGATGGCTGTGGCTACAAACCAGCCACCCATCATCATTCCTTTATATTTGGGAGGAGCAACCTTCGAAACAAAGGAAATACCCATAGGTGAAAGCAACAACTCGCCGAATGTAAGAACCAGGTAAGTGGATATCAACCAATTGGGCGAAACAAAAGAGGCAGTGCCTGCCTGGATCGCTTCGGATTGAGCTTCGGGTGTCAGCAGGCCGAATGATGAAAACATCATCAGAATGAACCCGCATGCTGCCACCAACATGCCGAGACCGATTTTACGTGGAGCCGACGGCTCTTTTCCTCTTTTGGACAAGGCCCCGAATATGGCCATGGAGACAGGAGTCAATGCTACAACAAAGAACGGGTTGAACTGCTGGAAAATCGGAGCATCTACTGGAACCGAACCGTTGAGTGAGCTATAGCGGCATCCTAAGAAGGCAAGTGCAAGCAGGACGACGATACCCGATATCGTTTTCCCTTTTCCTGTCGAAGACTGGAATAGGGAGAACAAACCATAGACGATAAAGATTATGGCAACCAGATTCCATACGTCGAACATCATGCTTTCCAAGCCTGTTGAACTTTTTGCCGTGAACTCGTCGGCGAAATAGGTCAGCGTAAGCCCGTTCTGATGGAAGGCCATCCAGAAAAAGATGACAACCGCAAACACTAAACACAGCGCGATGATACGGTCTTTTGTTTCGCGGGGCGAGAGCTCTTCCGCTTGGGCCGTTTCTTTTCCTGCACTTGCAACATGTTTGGCATTTCCTTCCACATGTTTGAATGTGCGGCGGAATGCATAATAGATAGCCATGGATATGATCAGCGAGACGCAGGCTACCCCGAATGCAAAATGATAAGAGTCATTGACGCTCACACCTAAATTTTGTTGTGCGTATTCCATGATCTTTACGGCTGCCGTAGGTGCAAACAATGCACCGATATTGATGGCCATATAGAAGATACTGAATGCGGAGTCGCGCTTGGATGCATATTCGGGAGAGTCGTATAGGTTGCCGACCATTACTTGCAGGTTACCCTTGAATAATCCTGTTCCGGAACTGATCACCAACAATGCGGCAAACATACAAGCTAAAGCCACTGTCCCGTTGCCTAATGGCAATGCGAGCAAAATATATCCGGCAAACATGGCGGCGATACCGATTGTCACCATTTTACCGTAGCCGAATTTATCGGCTAAGATACCACCGATAAACGGCAGGAAATAGACCAAAGCAAGAAATGTTGAGTAGATCGTGCCTGCCATACCTGGCGATAGACCAAAGTTCGCTTTTAGAAAAAGCACAAAGATCGCGAGCATGGTATAATAACCGAAACGCTCGCCGGTATTAGCTAAGGCTAACGCGTATAAACCTTTAGGTTGTCCTTCAAACATAGAATTAAAATTGTTAGATGATTATTGAATGATTTGTTTTATTGCACCTGTTTCCGGATAGAAATAAACTTTTACCGGAGCTTTTTTGTCTTCGAACATAACGGGGGCGAGTCCTTCCCGTGTACCGAACTGGGTGATTAGCGCTTCGCCTTTGTAAAGTGTTTTTTTGTTCATGCTGATTTCGATGCTGGCTTTACCCGGTACATTATATATAATGCCTTTTAGTGATTTCTCTTTCTTGTCAGCCTCTTTCGGGTCTAAAGCAGGAGCGCGGTCGATGGCTTTTAAGTTCATATAGACAGGAGCTCCGCCCAGATCGTCGGCATCCACGATACCGAGCTGGGGCGAGAAGCGGAATAACACTTCTTTATCGAGGTTGTCGAAAGGAACGATCGTCACTTCGTAGTCGCTGACTTCTTTTGTCCGGATACCCGTGAACAAGTTGGTCAGCGCTTTCTCCTGCTCTTCCAATTGTTGGATGACCAGTTTCATCGCTTCGCCGTCGGGCGGCAGGTTATCGGCATCGCCCGTAAGGATGTTCATGCGGCTTTCGCGGATACGGTAAATTTGTTTGGCTGCCACTTCTGCCTGCTTGGCTGTAGACCCCGCCATGAGCAGCTCTTCAGAAAGAACGGAAGCATCGGAGACTTTTCCCGGAGTTTGGTTTTTCTTTTTTGCCGCTTCCTCAGCCGCTTCATCGGGCGTGTATTCGGCATTGATGGAACAGAGCAGCCCGTCTTCTGTCAGATAGGCGTACGGGGCGACGGTGCCGGCTTTAAACTCAACGATAAATGTGTTGTCCGCATCGGGCACGCCTTTGTTGACCAGGCTGATCTTTCCTAATTCGTAATAGACCTTATCTGCGGTGATGGCGTCTTTCACGCCTAAATATTTTTCTGCGTATTTATAGTAAGGGCCGGCTTTGCAAGTTACTTTCGTGACTTCTGCATCTACAATCAGAGATGTTTTGGGAAGCGAATAAGTTATACCGAAATTATTTGCCTTGACGGCATTTTTCTTTACAACTTTCGTCTGGGCCATAATGGGTAAACTAAGGAGCAGACCGGCTATAATGATTAAATTCTTCATATTCTAATCTAAGTTTTATCTCTAATGAATGATTGTACAAAACTATGAAATATTTTGTTAGCAACCAACCTGAAAAACTCTTTTCCTTTTTAGATAATGTTCTTGTGGCTGTAGGACATCTATTTTATCTGCTTGAACGCTTTTCCCAACATGTTTGTGATATCACTGGCGATCATGCTCTCTTCGGAGTGGTAGACTGCAGCCAGGTCGCCGGCTGTCCCGTGCAGGAAAACTCCGGCAACGGAAGCGGTTTCGGGCTCCAACCCTTGTGCGAGCAGTGCCAGGATGATACCGGTCAGTACATCGCCACTGCCGGCCGTAGCCATCCCCGGATTACCGCAATTGTTGAAATAAACATTTCCGGTAGGCGTGCAGACTGCCGTATAAGCCCCTTTCAGGACAACGCAAACCTGATGGTCGACAGCGAAAGCCTGGGCCTTTTTCAGCCGTTCGTATGAATTGTTGCTTTCTCCCGCTATCCGGTCGAACTCTTTGGGATGCGGCGTAAGGATGCTGCGTGGAGGGATGCGTTTCAGCAAATCTTTGTTGGCAGCGATCAGGTTTAATGCATCGGCATCGATCACAAGCGGTTTTTCCACCACCTGGAGCAACTGTTCCAAAGCTTTGGCTGAGTCCGGGTGTTTGCCCAAACCGGGGCCAATTGCGATGGAGGAGTAGGCTTTGATACCGGTGACAGAGCTGAAATAGTCTTGGTGCTGGTCGAGATCGACCATCGCTTCCGGGAAAGCAGTCTGCAGTATCTGTTCGCCTCGTGCAGGAATATGAACGGTCAATAAACCGGCTCCACTTCTGAGGCAGGCTTGGGCGGACAGGAGGGCGGCTCCCATCTTGCCACGGCTTCCGGCTATCAGAAGCGCATGGCCGAATGTTCCTTTATGGGCAAAGCGGTTGCGGGGTTGGAAGACGGAGGCAATGTCCTGTTCCGTCACCAATGTGAATTGTGTCGGGGTGTTGGCTATTATATCCGGGTGTAGCAGGATATCCAGCACTTTCCATTCACCGACGAACTCAGCATTTTCAGGAAGCAGGAACGCCAATTTTGGAAAACCGAATGTCAACGTCAGGTCGGCACGTATAATGGAGTCCGGATCGTTCTTCCGATTGTCTTCTCCGAACAGGCCGGAAGGAATGTCGATCGCAACGACGGTCGCATCCGATTGGTTGATATATTTTACCATCGCAGCGAATCCCCCTGTTAGAGGGCGATTCAGGCCGGAGCCGAACAGGCCGTCTATCACGACATCCCGCTCTTCTAATTCGGGCGGGACAAAATCATTCACGACTTCCGTGAATTCGATCTTCTCCATGTGGAGCAACCGTTGTTTGTTCAACTCGCAGTCCTCGGTCAGACGCATGGACGGATTGAACAGATAGGTTTCTACCCGATAACCGGCATCTGTCAGCATACGGGCGATTGCCAGTGCGTCGGCTCCGTTGTTCCCTTGTCCGGCAAAGACGATAATACGGGTTTGTTTGGAATAGCGGCGGCAAAATTCACTTGTAAATACGGTTGCCGCGCGTTCTACCAAGTCGATAGAGCTGATCGGTTCGTTTTGAATGGTATATTTATCGAGCTCTCTGACTTTGTCTGTTGAGAATATCTTTATCATAACTATCTGCTGTCTTTGTTTCTTTGTGCATACAAATGTAGGAATATTACTTTTTACTTGAAAGAAAAGTCTTGCTTACTTTTGATCCGTTTGGATTTAGTAGTGCATGTAATTTGTTTTCGATGTTGTCGTGTATATTTTCGGCATTGTCAAGTATATTCTCGGCATTGTCGGAAATATACTCGGCAATATCGAGAACAAATTATATTGTATAGCTCCGGTATTCTTTTGCTATTTGTGCTGTTTGTTTTGGGTAAAAAGAAAAACACTCTCAATTATCTATTAATGGTGTGATAATCAGAGAGTGTTGGTTCTACTCATTGTCGCTTTTTTCTTTGTTTTCTTGGTTCAATCTCAATCCCGTTTTTGCATTGAACGGAGAAACGACCTTCTTTCCGGTCTTCGCTTCTAATTCAAGTCTTGCATTGCGAGCTACTTCACCGCCCTGCTTGGCAACATCTATATGTTCATTGAATGTATCCGGCTCGGATGCCTCGGAAATTTGTTTAGTTGACAGTTCTGCAAGCATATTGAGCACCAGTTCCGTATTTGTCATATTATCCCGGAGGTTCTCTTTTTTCAGCCCTTTGAATTTTTTATATTCCTTAGAAGTCTTACCGGCCCATGTTTGATAAATGATGTCCGTTAGGGTAGCGAATTGTACTCCTTCCTGCAAACCATGTCGTTTCCATTCGTCGGTAAGTTCTTTGCGTATCTCGATACTTTTCAGACGTTGGTTAATCCAATTGTCCGAATAACCTAATGCTTTATACTCCATCATTGCCCGGTCGATAGTCAGTTCCGGGTCCTGCATTTCGTCCAAACGTTCTTTTGCAACTTGTGCCATCCAGAGTTTGAACGGCTCGGCTTTGGGCGAAGGAATGGATTGGATTATACGGAAGACAGCCTGTGTATCGGCAGCCAATGTTTTACGCTTTTTCCCCGTTTCTGTCTGCATTGTTACCTGGGGACAATTTGTCCCCACGAACAAAGCAAGCTGTTCGTCACGTTTGCGCATCTTCTTGAAGTAGTCAGTAGGGTTGGAACTATCTGTCAAGACTGATATTATATCTATGACAGAAAAATACCATTCTTCCGTTTCGTCATCCCAAACGGCACGAACTTTCTTTTCTTCAAATATTTTGATAGCCTCTTTCTTTGTCATATCTGAAATTTTATATATTGTAGGTCGCTTTTTAGGCGTTCTAAGACACTTACATCTTCTCCGGCAACAACTTCGATAGCCTTACTAAGTGTTGTGATGCCGTCGGATAAGGCAACGTCATCCTTATCAACGAACTCAAAGTTTTGTTCTTTTGACTTTGTTTCAAATCCGGCTATCCATAATTTTCCGTTGCGTGTACCGGATAAAAATGTTGTGCCATTTTGGGTCAGTCCGAAATTTTCTTATCTTGTAAAAGAAAAACACTCTCGATTATCTGTTAATGGTGTGATAATCAGAGAGTGTTTTCTTTGGAGCGGTAGGCGAGGCTCGAACTCGTGACCCTCAGCTTGGGAAGCTGATGCTCTACCAACTGAGCTACTACCGCGTTGGATGGTGCAAAAGTATATAAATCTTTTATTTTTTAGTACCTTTGGCACAAAAAAATTAAAATAATTTATGGGAATGGAAAAGCTTACGCTGATTAAGGTGGGAGGAAAGATTGTGGAAGAAGAAGAAACACTCCGCAATCTGCTGAATGATTTCTCGCAGGTGGAAGGATATAAAGTGCTGGTTCATGGGGGCGGACGTTCCGCTACGAAGCTGGCTGCACAGTTGGGCATCGAAAGCAAGATGGTGGGCGGCCGCCGGATTACGGATGCGGACATGCTGAGAGTGGTTACAATGGTTTACGGCGGACTGGTCAATAAGAATATTGTCGCCGGCCTTCAGGCCTTAGGCATAAACGCGTTGGGGCTGACCGGAGCGGATATGAACTTGATGCGGTCGGACAAACGTCCGGTGGGAGAAGTCGACTACGGTTTTGTAGGCGATGTGAAAGAGGTGAATGCGGATCTGCTGGCTTCCCTGATCCATCAGGGTATTGTTCCCGTATTGGCCCCCCTTACGCATGACAAACAAGGACATATGTTGAATACCAATGCCGATACGATCGCCGGCGAAGCAGCCAAAGCTCTGGCAAAACATTTTGATGTGACATTGATGTTCTGCTTTGAAAAGAAAGGAGTTTTGAAAGACGAGAACGATGATGAAAGTGTGATTCCCGAAATAGACCGTACAGTTTTCAACCAGTATGTGGAAGCCGGCGTGATTCAAGGCGGTATGATTCCTAAACTCGAAAATTCGTTTCAGGCAATCGAGGCCGGGGTTAAGCAGGTGATTATAACGCAGGCTTCGGATATTCATTTGGGAAAAGGTACGCGTGTCTTTTAATATGTCGCCAAATTGGCTGAGAACGTTATATTTTATAACAAATATGAATTATAGGATGATAATAAGTAAAATTATTTCCTATATTTGTGGTGTAAATAGTTTAAGTATATTTTTAAAACGAACGTTGGGATACTGTACAGGTTTGTTTTTGGTAACTAATTTGCGAAGGAATATATAACAATATACCTGTACAAAATAGAAGGGGGAGCTTGGGAGAGTTTCCCCTTTTCTGTTACCTTTGCTTCGTATAATAAAAAGGCGATGGAAAATAGGAAAATAGTGGTAAATATTCAAGACGTCGTAACCCGCCTGCCGGAACTGCGTTTTGAAGAACCTCTTAACTGGATAATAGAAGAGGGACAACAATGGGCCGTCATCGGTCCTAACGGTGCGGGCAAGACATTGATTGCCGATGTCATGCAGCGTAAATTTGCATTGAAAGAGGGAGAAGTAACTTTCGGATACGAGGGGAATGTCGGTAACCTGGTGAAAAGCATAGCGTTTAAAGATATTTATTCCTTGGCCGATTGCCGCAATTCTTATTATCAGCAACGTTGGCATTCGACTGAAACGGACGAAGTCCCGACAATAGAAGAAATATTAAAAGAAGATGCGGGATCGGAAGACTATCATAAAGTATTGTCGTTGTTCGGTATAGAAGAGTTCTTGCCGAAGAAGCTGATCTTCCTGTCCAGCGGCGAGTTGAGGAAGTTTCTGATTGTCCGGACGTTGTTGAAGCGTCCCCGTGTCTTGATACTGGATAATCCGTTTATCGGGCTGGATGCTCCTTCGCGAGGCATCCTGGTGGAAATGTTGCAACAAATGACGAAATTGAAAGGCGTGCAGGTGGTTTTACTGCTCTCCAATCCGGACGATATCCCCGAAATGATTACACATGTCTTGCCGGTCAAGCAGCGCAGATGCCTTCCGGTTTGCAGCCGCGAGGAATTCCTGGCGCAAACAGAGCTGATAGCCGAATTGTTCCCGTCCGAAAGGAAAGGCGATTCCGTTTGGAACGGACCGTTTTCGCTTCCGGTAGAGGAACGGAAAGAGCCTTCCACCCATCTCGTCACTTTCAGGATGGAACATGTTTCGATCAAATATGGTAGCCGTACGATCCTGAAAGAACTGGATTGGGAAGTGAAGAACGGAGAGAAATGGGCCTTGTTCGGTCCGAACGGAGCCGGCAAATCGACTTTGTTGAGTTTGATTTATGCCGATAACCCGCAATCGTATGCCAACACGCTTTATCTTTTTGACCGGAAACGCGGTTCAGGCGAAAGCATTTGGGATATAAAGAAGCGCATCGGATATGTTTCCCCAGAAATGCATCTTTTCTATATGGAGAATGTCCCGACGCTGAATATCGTCGGTTCCGGCTTTTTTGACTCGATCGGGCTGTTTCGGAAATGTACGGAACAGCAGCAACAGGTCGCTTTGGCCTGGATGCGTGTCTTCGGTATCGAAGGTTTGAAAGACCGTTCTTTCCTTACGCTTTCTTCCGGCGAACAGCGGTTAGCGCTTTTAGCCCGTGCGTTCGTCAAAGATCCTGACCTGATTATACTGGATGAGCCGTTGCACGGTTTGGATGTGAGCAATAAGAAGAAGGCGGCTGCCATCATCGAGCAGTTCTGTTCGCGTCCGGGCAAGACGCTGATCTATGTCACGCACTATCCGCATGAATTGCCGGCTTGCGTGGATAAACGTTTTGAATTGGTTAAACACGCTTAAGGATTTGTCTGATGAAATACAAACTTGTCGTCTTTTGGTTGATCGTTTTCGGAGTTTTGTTTGCTTTTTTGCAAACGGGTTTCGAGTATCACTTTTACTATATAGAGCAGAGCCAACTGTTTTTGTTTTCCGAGACGTATATAAAGAATAAACTGGTGCTTCCGGGAGGCTTTTCCATGTTGGTGGCGGAATTCCTGGTACAGTTTTTTATCCGCTCCTATGTTGGAGCGTTGGTCACTGCGGCTTTGCTGACGGGTGTCGGGATTTGCACGGCCGGTATCGTGAAGCGGGTCGCGCCTGCTTCGAAGCTCTTTATCCTCTATGTGTTGCCGATGTTGGCTTTGCTGTTCATGCATTTCGACTTCAATTACCGGGTCCAGGGTACTGTTAGCTATCTGATGATGGCAGCTTTGCTTTGCGGATACATGCGGATACGGAATGGGCTTTTTCGCCTGGTTGCAGGTTGCGTGCTGGTTCCGGTCTTGTTTTGGCTGGCAGGATCGATAGCCGTCTTGTTTGCCGGGATGGCCTGTTTGTTCGAAGGGATGCAGAAGACGCCCAAATGGTATGTCTCGTTGATCGGGGTTGCTGAAGTTTTGCTATTGGGCCTCGGAGCGGTTTCTTTTTCTTTGATGGGAGAATACCGATGGGCTTTCGAACCGGATCTGTATTATCATAATACGCTCCATCCTAAAGAAATCATTTATTATTCCTGGATTTGCCTGCCTCTGGTTTTTCTCATTGCTTTCTTTTTCCGGAATAAAAAAGAACAGTCAGGGAAGAAATGGCTTGCGGGGATCGTTTGTTTCGTTCAGCTGGCGATGGTCGGCGTTGTTCTGTGGTGGGGAATGCCCAAGTATAGCGATGCAAAGACGCTGAAGTTGAAAAAACTGGATTATTTTACCCGTACGGAACAATGGGACAAGGCGATAGAAGAGTGCAAAGGAAAACTGACCAACTTCTTGTATATGTGTCATCTGAATATGGCATTGGCCAATAAGGGAGAACTCTCTGATAAAATGTTCAACTTCGACCAGCGAGGACCGCAGGGGTTGCTTGTGCAGTGGAATAAATCGGAAAATATCTCTTGCCTGCTCAGCGATATCTATTTTACGATGGGAGCGACCGCTTCTTCGCAGGAAATGGCTTTTGAAGGTTATGTGAGCGCCATGGAGGATGGTAATCCGCGTATGTTGAAAAGATTGGTGCAGACGAATCTGATTTACGGCACTTACCCTATAGCTGAAAAATATATCTCGGTACTTGAGAAAACGTACGCATACCGGGATTGGGCCCGCTCACAGCGCAAATTCCTTTATCAGGACGAAGCTGTCGAAAACGATCCCGTATTGGGAGCCCGCAGGCGGATGTTGCCCGATCGGAATTCGTTGGCCATGATAAACGGATTGGCGGGAGACTTGGAACTTTTCTTGAAAAAAGGACCGGCCAATTCTGCCGCTTTGCAGTATTTGGGCGCGATGTATTTGCTGGCTAAAGATTTGGAAGGATTTAAAGCACTGGTGGAGAAATATTACGGGACGGAGTTTCTGCCCGCCTTGCCGGTGCATTTCCAGGAAGCCGTCATTGTGATGTCTGAAAAAGAACCGGACTATTGGAAACGTTTCAATATCTCCGAAACGACAGCAACCCGCTTCGCCGACTATAAAAAGCAAGTGCTTGCGAACCGCAATAACAGTGCTATAGCCGGGTTGTTGAACCGCTCGTACGGGAATACCTACTGGTTTTACTTTATGTTTAAATGATGTTTAAGGACATGGAAAGAAAGAATATATATGTATGTATGCTGGCCGCTTTGTTGTCTTGTTCCGACTCGGTGAAGGTGAGTCGTACATTGGACGAAATGCCTGCTGTTTTTCCGGATTATAACGGAGTGGTGATTCCCCCTAATATAGCTCCCCTGAATTTTGCATTGGACGGCCAGAATGCCGGATCGAGTGCTGTTTTTTCTTTTGAAGGGCAACAATTCGAGGTGAAAGGCAAAAAGGGCGGTTTTGTGATTCCTCCTTCCAAATGGAAGAAATTGTTGGAATCGGCTGCCGGTAAGTCCATACAGGTGACGGTCCGGGTGAAACAGGGTAATGAATGGATGGCCTATTCTCCTTTGACGATCCGGGTCGCTCCGGAAAAAATAGACGCTTATCTGGCTTACCGCCTGATCGATCCGGGATATGAGTTGTGGAACAAGATGGGAATCTACCAGCGTGACCTTGAGAGCTATACGCAAACTCCCATTATAGAAAACAAGATGAGTGGTAACAATTGTGTGAATTGCCACTCGTTTTGCATGCAGAACCCGGATAAGATGCTGTTCCATATGCGTGAGACTTTTCCGGGAACGATCCTGGTCGATGGCGATAAGATTGAAAAACTGAATACCAAAACAAAGGAAACGATTTCTTCTTTGGTTTATCCATCCTGGCATCCTTCGGGCAAATATGTGGCTTTCTCTGTGAATACGACCAAGCAGGCTTTTCATCTGAATGACAAGAATAGGGTGGAAGTATATGACGAGGCTTCCGATGTCGTGGTGTACGATGTGGAAAAACATGAGATAGTGACGGCTTCGAACATCTTTTCGAAAGATGCTTTTGAAACATTCCCGACTTTCTCTCCCGACGGGAAGACACTCTATTTCTGCACTGCTGAGGCACGGCCGATTCCGCAGGAATACTCGGAAGTCAAATATAGCTTATGTTTCGTCTCCTTTGATCCGTCGACACGTGCTTTCGGGACGCAGGTCGACACGCTTTACAAAGCGAAGGAGGGTGGGATGAGTGCTTCTTTCCCGCGTGTTTCGCCTGACGGGCGTTACCTCTTATATACGTTGTCCGGTTATGGAAACTTTTCGATCTGGCATAAAGATGCAGATTTGTATATGGCAGACCTCCGGACAGGCACGAGCCGTCCGTTGACGGAAGTGAATAGCGACGATGTGGAAAGCTATCATTCTTGGAGTAGCAACAGCCGTTGGTTTGTTTTCAGCAGCCGGCGGATAGACGGCCTATATACACGTCCGTATATTGCTTATGTGGACGAAGATGGCAAAGTAGGCAAGCCGTTTCTGCTGCCACAGAAAGACACGGAGTTCTATCACTCCTTTATGAAATCCTTTAATATCCCGGAATTCATAACCGGAAAGGTAAAAGAGCAGGGCCGGGTCCTGGCCATTAAGGCAAAAGAGGATAAAGGGACGGATGTCCGGTTCGCGAAATGATTCTTACGATAAGAAAGGAGTACCAATAAAAAAGGTGTGTCGAAATGTTCGGCACACCTTTTTTTATTGACATCGACTGATAATTACAATCAGGATTCTTTGTTACTTATGGTTCATCTTGACATACTGTCCACCGAAAGAACCAGCACCGCATACAGCGTTGAAAGCATTGATGTTCAAGAATCCGCCTTTAGCAGTGAACTGTCCGTTAATGCTATTGGTTCCATTAACATCTTCCATCCAGACATCACCATAGGTTGCATGGACAAAGATGAGCTGTTGAGCCGGAATGGAGATTTTGCCGGAAGCCGGATCGTAGACAGCATCGATGGTTTTACCACCGTCCCAAAGGTTCGTGATCTTGATATCGGTCGTACTTCCATTGACAAATTCGACAGTTACTTCGTAAGCATCTCCTGCAGAATCATCATCTGTGCTATAATCGACAGCAGTGTAAGTGCCGTTCAGATCATAGACAGGAGCGGCAGGAGTGGTTACCGTCGTTACTTCGCTCACTTTGGTTCCGCCGACAGTATAGGCATAGCAACGGATGTAGTAAGTCGTTGCTTCTGTCAGGTTACCGATGGTTGTCGTGAAAGAGGTTGCTACTTCTTCACTCTTATAGGAGCTGTAGGTTGCAAAATCGGCTGATGTCGATAGCATGAAGCCGGCTTCCAATACACCTTCTGTTCCACTGATACTTCCGCTTGCGGAAATTTCCGAAAAACTTGGGGTGGAAGCACCACTCATTGAAGCTGTCACGTCACTGGCCTGTTCATATTGGCCATCTATATCTGCTTTGTCATCTATTACATCGTAACAGCTCGTTACGGCAATGGACAAAGCCATGCATGAAATGAATGTTTTAAATATATTTTTCATCTTGTTCGATTCTTAAGTTTAAAGATTACGGATTTTGATCGTCTTCGCTAATCAAGGTGTTTTCCTGGATTTCAGACAGAGGTATCTGATAGGTCCATCTTACATCTTGTGCATCCACTTTGATATCGAAACTCGGTAAATGGTTGTTACCTTCATAAGTACGGTCGATACCCTTGTTCAGACGTTTCAAGTCATAGAAAGAGAAACCTTCTCCCCACAACTCTATACGACGTTGCAAATAAACGTCTTCGACTGTCACGGTTGCTTTATTCCAGCTCGGCTGGCGTTTGCTCATCAACACTTTCAATACTTCGGCTGCTTTGGCGCCTTGATTCAGATGAGCATAAGCTTCTGCTTCGATCAGAACCATTTCGGCTGCACGCATGTACATGTAGTTTTCGGTCCAGTCGCTTAAATGTCCGAATTTGATGTTGGCATAAGGCAATTGTGCGCCGGTAGTAGGCTGGCTTGCATCTCCTTCCGGTCCGTTGAACCATTTTTTTCGTCCGTCATCTTCCGGAATCTGTGAATACAATTTAGCATCGATCAAACGAGGGGCATAACCGATACCGGCATATCCCGGTGCAAGGTTGGATATCATGGAGAAGAAAGATGCGTAAGCTGTTTGCGTTTCGGTGGTATGGGCAAATCCCCACATCCATTCGACGTTGTTTACCGTCACGAATCCGTCATACAGGCCTGAAGCATTGGATTCCATGATTGTATAACCGGCACGGGCTTTGTTGGCTGCGGCAGCTGCCTTTTCCCACTGTTGGCTCAGCAAGTAGTAACGTGCGAGGAAACCGTTGGCAACGCTGGCGTCGACATAGTTTTTGGATGGACGTGTATAACCGGCTTCCAGGTTTTCGACGGCTTTCAACAGGTCGCTTTCGATCTGGGCGAATACTTCTTTAACCGTGTTACGTCCCTTTGCAGCAGCGATCTCTTCATCGGTTTTACCATCGGCGCTGACATACATCAACGGAATACCCGGAGCGTCAGAGTTGATGTTTCCGGAGGCATCTACTGTAAACTGGTACAGCTGGATCAAGTGCATGTATGAGAGCCCGCGGATGGCAAACGCCTGACCTAACAAACCCTTTTGCGAAACTGTTTCTCCTCCTTCCGGATAGAGGCTGATAATTTCGTTTGATTTAGCGATCATCGTATAGAAGTTCGTCCAATGGCATTTGGTACGGCGGTAAGCCTCTAAACGGTTGTCCAATTGATAGTCGTATTGGAACCAATGGGCAGCCCCCATGCTGATGTCTTGTCCCATCATGTCTGTGGCATGCAAAGAACCCATGTAGCCGAAATCGTCGTGTGCGCCACTGTTTGTCTGGCTGTAGATAACCATCCACGACCACATGCCGTTCAGGAATACATCCGGATTTTTACCTGCGGCTTCACCGGCTGCACTTTCATCAAGATGTTGCGTATATTCCGTATCGAAGAACGAATCGCCGCAGGAGGTCAGTCCTGCCAGTGCGATCATGCTTGCTGCGATATATTTTGTAAATTTCATATTTGTCTATGTTTTTATATTGTCTGTTATAATTAGAATGTCAGGTTCAAACCGATGGAATAGGTACTGAGAGCTGAGTATGAGAATTTGGTCGTACCATTGAAATACAAACGTGGATCCAAACCTTTGCGTTTTGAGAGCAACCACATGTTGTCACCGGTCAGGTACACGCGCAATTTTTCGACACCTGCTTTTTTCAAGAGGTTGGATGGTAACGAGTAGCCCAACGTGATGTTACGCAGACTGAAATAAGAGGCTTTCGTCAAGAAGAAATCCACGTAGTTGCCGTTCGCAATGGATTGATCCTGGCTTGAATAACCCAATGCCGGGATATTTGTGTTTGTATGGGTCGGAGTCCAACGGTTGAACATGTCCTTGTGGAAATTGGAACCTTGGTCTCCCGGATTCATCAAGCTTGAATAAGAACTATCGTAAACATAGCCACCCAGCTGGAATGCAGTTTGGATTGTCAAATCGAATCCATAAGCTTCGAATGTAGAGGAAAGACCGCCGACGAATTTAGGAATGGAAGATTTGCCGGACTGGCGACGTGTTGCGTCTCCGATTTCTGCCACTTTTTCAATTTCTCCGGTTTCGTTTCCGTTTTCATCTTTTAGATATTTATTATACAGCGGTGTTCCTGTTTCCGGATCAACGCCTGCATATTCGTATACATAAAAGTCATACAAGGAACCGCCTAATTTTCTCCAGTAAAGACCAGCTTGATATCCGTCGGGATAGTCGCTTGCCGGTTTGGAGGCTGGGAGCTTGGTCAGTTTGTTTTTATAAGTCGTTCCGTTCAGCGCAACATTCCACTTGAAGTTTTTGTTGTCGATGATGTTCGCATTGATATCGAATTCGAAACCGGTGTTCTTCATATCCATTTCATTGCGGTAAATGTAAGTCGGGCTACCTTCGGATGTTGCCAACGGGCTTTGGTAAAGCATGTCTTTTGTCTCTTTGATGAAGAAATCAAGATTCACGTCGATACGATCCCATAAGCCTAATTCGGCACCTAAGTTGAAGTTGTTACTCTTTTCCCATGTCAGATCTTTATTTCCGCGCAATGTTTTCGTGAAAGCGGCATCGCCATCCACTCTGTCTACAGTGTACAGGTCGGAATAAGCTTTCCAGATTGTATATCCGTTTGCATCCAAGATATTGTCATTACCTTGTGTACCGAAGCTGGCTTTCAACTTCAAGTTGTCGATTGCATGGTTGTCTTTCAAGAAGTTCTCTTCTTTGATTCTCCAAGAACCACCGATAGCCCAGAATGTACCCCAACGGTTGTCTTTGTAGAATTTAGAAGAACCGTCGCGACGGAGACTGGCTGTTACATAATATTTGTCAGCATAGTTGTATTCTGCTTTTCCGAAATATCCTTCCAAAGCATATTCAGCTGTGTAGCTGTTCAAGCCCTGGTATTGGGCGGCATTATTGAATTCAGGGTTGGTCGGGTCGGCGAAATTCGTCATGTGGCCTTCCATGTAGCTGTATTTGTCATTTTTTGTTTCATGTCCCAACAATACATTAATATTATGCTTGTCGAAAGAACGTGTCCAGTTTAACAGCTGGTTGACATTCAATGCTCCACGGCGAGTGTTGTATTTGTAACCACGTCCGCCTACACTTGCAGCATCACCACCGATAGGGGTTGAGAAATCCGTCTGGTTCGTGTTGAACACATCGTAAGCAATATTCAACGTGAATTTGAAATCTTTCAGGAAATTAGCTTCCAAATAGCCACGAGAACTTAAATTGTCTCTCAAGATTTTGCGGATGTTTTCCTTGGCTACAGCCAACGGGTTTTGTTCGGAAGCGTAAGGACGAGCGTTTTCGGTACCGAAGTCATATCGTACGTTCCCTTTTTCATCATACATCAGCTGGCCGTTTCCGTCATACAGGTAGATCGGATAGATCGGTGCGATGTTTTGAGAGAACATGAAAAGGTTGGAGTAGTTGCTGCTTTCATCGCCGAATGTGCTTCGTACCGTATTGGCGTATGCGATGTTTCCGCCGACTTTTACATATTGGCCGATCTTTTGGTCTACTTTTACACGTGCGGATATACGTTCGAAATCAGAACCGACAACATAACCATTGTCAGACAAATAGCCTAAAGAAGCATAAGCCTGTGTGTTTTCCGTACCACCGGCAATATTGATGTTGTATTCTTGGCGGCTTCCATTTTCAAACGGGTCTTTCGTCCAATCGTCAGCCCATTTATAGGAAGTTGCAGCCGAATTCAGTTTTCCGGTTAACGGATCGATCAAAGCATTGTCAGCAACACCTGCGAATTTGTTATATTTCAAGTTCTTAGAAATTAAATTCTGAGCTGCATATTGACTTGCACCTGCATATCCCATTGACGGAATCAAACTGTTCCGGTAAGATTCGTACATCATTTCATAATATTCGCCGGCATCGGAAATCACGTCGTATGATTTGACGCCACGAGCGTTGAAACCATAGCGTGCTTCGAAGTTGATCCTGGCTTTTCCCGACTTGCTACCTTTAGTCGTGACGATGATCACACCGTTAGAACCACGAGCACCATACATAGAGTTGGCGGCAGCATCTTTCAGTACGGTCAGAGACTCGATATCCTGTGTGGAGATTGAGTTCAAAGAACCTTCGTAAGGTACACCATCCACAACGATCAGTGGCTCTTGGCTACTTGAAATAGAACCGATACCACGGATACGGATGTTTGCACTTGAACCGGGAGTACCGGAAGAAGATGCGATCTGCACACCGGCAATGGAACCTTCCAAAGACTTGGAAATGTCTGAAACCTGCATTTTTTGGATTTTTTCTCCTCTCATTGTAGAAGCCGCTCCGGTGAAAGACGATTTCTTTGCCGTACCGTAAGCAACAACCATCACTTCGTCAAGCATCTGGTTATCGTGCTCCAACACGATGTTAAGTTTTGATTTCACTTCAATTTCCTGGGATTTCATACCCACATAGGAAACTACCAGAGTCTTTGCAGAACTTATCCGTTTATCACATTATTGATTATCAACATATTAAGCCACAACAAAACCTAAACAGCTATTCACCTACAAAAGGAAATCCTCTTTAATGCAAAAAATCATATTATTCTTATATACAAGCATTTAAAGTTCAAAGCATAAATAAAAGCCATATCACCAATGAGCCCAAGCAGAACCATAATTCTACCGGCTTCCCTTCCGGTTTTTTCATATAAATAAAATTATTTTACGGAATTTTGATATATATTTTTAAGCCAGTATTCAAAAGCCGGATCTTGGATTTCGATTATATTGCCCGGCAATATATCGATCAAATCTTTTTCAAGTGTCGCTTTTTTCAGGTTTTTGATGTTCGCTGAAGTTCCCAATTGATATCGCTTCAATACATCTTTAGAAGAAAAATTGACGACTCCGTCAGCAATAGCTATCAGAAAGTTGATTTGACGGGAAGTCAAAGAATCTATTATATTGGTAAAAAGCAAGCTCAATTGTCCTATTAAACCATTGAATGCCTCATTGACAATTGCCTCTGAACAATCTTTTGAAGTACGCAACCAGGTTTGCTGGCTTAATTGTTGAGTATAATACGGATGGTTTTTCATTTTATCGGCAATCATGCCGGACAATACGTCCGATATTTGCTTTCCGGTAGCTGCAAACCGTTGAGATATAAATGTAACCCAGTCTTCTCGTCCGATTTTTTGTAAGAATAAAATATCGCCAAATTTGTAAAAAGGCATACTGTAATCATTGAAAATACTCAGTAACATATGGCGTTTACTCCCATACAGACAATAACAAACAGATGTATGCGTCTGCCAATGAGCGCGAAGTTTGCGCTGAAAAGCAAGCGAATCCTCATATTCGTTGATGTTTTGGAATTCATCAATACAGACGATTATCTTTTTGCCTTTATCTTTGGCGATTTGTTGCGGCAAATCTAATATTTCATCATAAGACAATCGATTATCTTTAAAACTGACACCAAAAGATAATTCATAGCTTTGGCTTCCTTCGGAAAGAGAGACCGTCGGTGCCATTCGGCTCAGGTACTTTTTCACTCCGGCAACGAATTCCTCCCAAGCAGAAGTGGTCACCCGCATTAAAGCATTTGCATAAGCTGTATAAAATTGTTCTTCCGTTCTACAATTAAAAATATCGACCTGGCAGACCAGGATATCTTTATCTTCTTCGGATAAAAGTTTGGCACACTTATTTACCAAAGAGGTCTTACCCCAACGGCGTGGAGATATAATCACTGTGTTAATGAGATTTTTGAAGTTTTGCATTAACAAAGCGATCTCATTTTCCCTATCTGTAAAATTCCGGTCATCGGCAATACGCCCGTAAACAAATGGTGCCTCCATAGAACAATATTTCTTATACAAAAACAAATGTAGCAACAATAGTTGGAAAGGACAAACATGAAACCGGTTAATTTGAAATAAGTTGATTTCAAATTAACCGGTTTCATACATGCTGCTTGATAATAATATGATATAATTCAAGCACGGATTACACGGAATTATAAGGTAGGCTGTGGTGCTGCCGGATTATTATCTGTATCAGAAATACCTGTATTGGTCTCCATTTCACATTGCGGAATGCGGTAAATCATTATCTGAGATTCCGGTTCCAAGTTAAATTGTACGGAAGCATGATAATTCGTATTTTTACGAACAATCGGCTTTTTCAAGCGCAAAAGATCGAACAATGAATAACCTTCACCCCAAAGTTCCATACGTCGCTGTAACCAAACCTCATCTTGAAATTGCTGTGCCGAAGCAGCTTTACTTGTAAAAGATGGGTCACGGTAAGTTTGTACGAAATTTTCCAATGTAGCCTTACCTGCTGCCAGGTTTCCACTCATAGCTTCTGCCTCTGCTTTAATCAAATACATTTCTTCCACACGCATCAATGGCCAGTCTGAAGCATTAGTTGTATTCCCAAACACATTCTGATAAGCACCAAATTTAGTATTCACATACGGTTCAAGACCAAAATACTCTACAATAGAATAACCTTCAACCTTTTCGTTGTCTATCAAAGAAGAGGTGTTGTCCGGAGACAAAAACCATTGTTTACGAATATCTGTATCCGGAATCTGGTCATATAAAGCCGTATTCACTTTTCTGTATCCGTCAGGAACACCTGAAGTATATCCGTTCCCCGTAAAAGAACACAAATGAGAAGGCCAGTTTATGATACCGGTTTGTACGACATCATTATCCGGAGTAATCATGACACCCCATAACCAAGAATTTGCAGTAGCAGAATTAAATGTCGGAGTGGAAACTTCAGCCAATGATTGCGGTGTTCCACCGGCAATAGCTCTTTCTGCATCTTTTGCCGCATCAGTCCATTTCTGCATCAGAAGATTGGCACGGGCACGCAAACCATACACGACCGCTTCATCCAATTGGTCTTTATTCGCTCCATTATCAAAACCGGCCAACAATTCTGCTGCCTGATTCAAATCGCTCATAATCTGCTCATATACCTGCCGAACCGTTGCACGAGGATTATTTTGCATTTCTTCGTCAGACATTTTTTCCGTTACAATGGGTACGGCCAAAGCATCTTCATGCCCTACATAAGTAAACTGATAAATCTGAACCAGATTCAAATAGTCATATGCACGAGCAGCCAAGGCCTGGCCACGATAAATTTTCAAAGAAGCATCGTCTGTGGCCGGGTCAATCAGGTTCAATACGTTATTGGCAGCCTTCAAATGATTATAAAAAGTTTTCCAGATCAGCTCATCCATAGAACTATCATAAACACGGTCTGAATAGTTTTGGGAGGTATTGAACCAATTATATCCGGTAACCAATGCTACAAGATCCTGTCCACCAGACTCCAAAGCCATAGAAACGGCAGGAATCCCATAATCATTGTGGAAAGTAGAAGCATCATCTGAGATTGTTCCGAAAGCATTCAATTTAGCCGCCATGGCATTAACCTCAGCCGTAATCAAGTTAGGTCTGTCTTTGATTGTTTCTTCTTTCTGACCTTCAGAAACATATTGACCTTCAGGATATTTATCCAAATCGCAAGAAGCCAGTATAAAGGTGGCTGTTGCGAACATCATATATTTGTTTATTAATTTCATATTCAAAAACAATTTAATGGATTAGAAATTCAATGATATACCACCAGAAATCGTACGGATCGGTGAATAAACATTATCTGAGGCAACATAGCCTTGACGTGGATCCAACCCTTTACGAGCTGTCAACAGAGCAACATTGTCTGCTACAAAGTACAAACGAACACCTTCAATTTGTAACTTACGAGTCAAGCTTTTCGGTAGAGTATAACCAAATGTGATATTTTGCAGACTCAGATAATCAGAACTTGTCAAAAAGCGGTCAGACTGCCTATTCGTATATTTATCGGTTATATTCATGCGAGGAATGTCTGTATTCTTGTTTTCAGAAGTCCAGACGTTCAACATGTCTTTGTGCAAAGCACTACCTGTAGCTGCAGGGCTCATCAACTCCCGATATGTGTAGTCCAAAATACGACCGCCGACTTGGTAAGCAAACGATATTGACAAGTCAAAACCATAAGCAGCAAAACTCGTACCGAATCCTCCATATACTTTAGGGAGAATATCTCCTGTTGCAAAACGATTTTCCGAGGCAGCAGAATAAGACGTTGTAACAGTGTTACCATTGGCATCTGGCTCTAACAAAGCCCACTGGCTTTCCCCTGTTTCTGGATTTACACCTGCATATTTCGGCAAATAAAGCTGATACATGGATTCTCCTTCACGATAGATACGACCGCCATCAATCATCTGGCCATTCAGCTCAGGTGCCAGTTCCAATACTTTGTTTTTAAAATGAGTCATATTCAAATTTACGCTCCATGAGAAATCTTTTGTTTCGATAATATTCGAATTCAAATCGATTTCAACACCGCGGTTTACCATAGAACCTACATTTTCTGGAAAGCGAGAATATCCCATCGAGGCTGCAACAGGTTTGAAATAAAGCATATCTGTCGTTTTACGGGAGAAGTATTCAGCTGAACCGCTCAGCTTGCCTCCCCATAACGTAAAATCAAAACCGGTATTGAAGCTATGAGAAGTTTCCCATGTAATATCTTTATTTCCTTTATAATATAGAGAAGTTGAAAAATCCCCATTACTGTTGGCCAATGTAAACTGGTCTTGATACGGATAGTAGTTTCGATACAAACCACCTTCGTACATCAAATTGTCATTTCCCTGTAAACCGTAACTGATTTTAAATTTCAACATATTAATCCAACTTTGATTTTCAAGGAAAGCTTCTTTATTCAATAACCAACCTGCACCAATAGACCAAAAATTACCCCAACGATTATCCGGATGGAAGCAAGAAGAAGCATCACGACGATAAGAAGCTGAAGCGAAATATTTTCCATCATAATCATACTGTACACGGAACAACCAGCCTTCAGTGGCATAATCTTTTGAATAAGATGAGTTGTATTGGTTTGAAATGCCATTATCCAATTCCGGGACATTCGGGTTATACAGTTTTTCACGCTGGCCATATAAATATTGGTATTTATAATTATAATTTTCATGACCGACTAAAACATCCAGGTTGTGTATATCATTAAACGTTTTATTGTAAGTCAGCAGATATTGTTGATTTACACTGAATGTACGTTGGGTGGAAACAGAAATCAAACCGCCGACACCTGTCGTTTCCGAGTATTGACCATAGAACGGATTCACCATATCGGTATTCCGAACATTATTGGCATCCACTCCAATATTCACTTTCGCTTTGATTCCACCCCAGATATCAATATCAGCAAACCATTTGCCACTAACTACGTCTCCGGAATATTTCATTTTGTCCAACATATAGCTGGCCAATGGATTAGCATTAGGGATAGTATTACGGGATCCATTCGTATCCTGTCCTTTCTTTCCATAATCATAGCGTTGGAAACCACGGCTATCAGTCATTATATTTCCCTGGGCATCACGGATATACATCGGATATATCGCTCCCATAATATTAGAGGCATAAAATATATTCGCATTCGAAGTTCCACCTTCTGTATCCTGTTCACGGCTATCATAATGGGTAAATGAAATATTAGCCCCCATTTTTAACCACGGTTTTACTTGATAATCCGCTTTCAAACGAGCAGAATAACGCTGAAAACCGGAGTTAGGAACGATACCTTGATCATCCAGATAGCCAGCGGACATATAATAATTCATTTTGTCAGAAGCACCGCTAACACTTAAATTATATTCCTGCCGAACATTATTTTCGAAAATTTCATCTGACCAACTATCCGGAATGTAATAATAAGTGCCATCGGAATAACCAAGCGTAGCTTTAGGGTTCAACTTACCATCCATGCCGATCAATAATTCTCCTGTCGGAACAGAATAGACCTGATAGCCTAAGTATGTTCCAGAAAGTAAAGCTTGATTAGCATATGCATTGGCGTTTACTAAATCTCCAGCTGCAGCATATCCTTTCAAGTCTGCATTATAAATAGAAGAATAATTCAGTTCATAAAATTTCGCAGGATCATTAATCGTTTCATAGTTAGGTACTCCACGTTTATTCACCCCCCATTTTGCATCGAATTTGACATTCGCTTCACCGCTTTTACCTTTTTTTGTTGTAATCAAAATTACGCCATTAGCGCCACGGGCACCATACAAAGCATTAGAAGCAGCATCTTTCAACACAGTCATGGATTCGATATCGGAAGTACTGATTGCTGAAATTTCACCGTCATAAGGAACACCGTCAACTACATATAAAGGTTTATTGCTGGCAGAAATAGATCCGATGCCACGAATCCGGACTTCAGCATCTTTTCCGGGCTGTCCGTTATTACTCGTTGTCTGTACACCTGCAACCTGTCCAGTCAAAGCATTTGTAACATTAGAGGTTTGACGAGATGTGATTTTCTCACTTTTAATTGTTGCAGCCGATCCCGTAAAAGAACTTTTTTTCGCTGTTCCATAAGCGACAACCATTACTTCATCAAGCATCTGGTTATCGTGTTCCAACACGATATTCAGTTTTGACTTCACTCCGACCTCTTGAGATTTCATACCTACAAAAGAAATTACCAGAGTCTTTGCAGAACTCGGTACATCCAGTGAAAATGCACCGTCAAAATCTGTTACTGTACCTATAGTCGTACCTTTAACAACTATAGATGCACCAATGATGGGCTCGTTGTCTTCCGCCGAAATAACAGTACCTGTCACTTTCGTCGTCTGAGCGTTGGCCATCCCAATACCTAATAATAGGCAAAATAAAAGGAAAGTTAACCTTTTCATAGACACACTTTTTTTGTTTAACTTATAAATAACTAATTTGCACTATCTATTTTATACGTATTATACGTACAAACAATGTATAAATATTCCTAAGACAGGGCAAATGTAATAATAAATTTATTATAACAACAAAAAACTAATAGTATTTCATGAAAGGAGGGATGAAAATTAACAAAAGGTTATGCAAAATCTATATTTTAGATCGATTTCGTACGGAATGTCTTTCGTTTTGCCTCTTTTAAAATTTTCTATTTTTAACCTCTCGTCCAAGTGTCGTTTTGGGACGATTTAGGGAGGTAAAAAAACGGCTTAGGTTCACATGGGTAGAAAATTATTAAAACCGGATAATGATTGGTCGATTTTTTTGTTGAAATTTTTAAACATTTTAATACTTGATGAATCCTGGCAGAGGAAGACGCATAATACAGATAAGCATGACTCGGTAAAGCTGGTAGAAATCTGGTCCTATTTGTATAAAAAGAACTTTTGTATACATTTGGTAAGTTGTTGATATATAATATATTGCCAAAATGTGATTTGATCGTTTTTTTTCATCTGTTTTTAAATGTTGAAAATCTAATTTTCTGATAATTAATATTATAGCGTACGGGTGAGTTCTGCAAAGACTCTGGTAATTTCCTTCGTGGGAATGAAGCCCTTGGAAATCGGGGTTAGGCCGACTCTTAATGTAGTTATGGAGTCGGACGCGGAGGTCCTTGACGAGGTCGTTGTTACAGGATATATTCCGGTTTTGGAGTTGAACAGAACAATTGGGTAAAGACACTGCCGAGAAATAATAATATTCATTTTTGCAAACGTGAAAAGCCATGGCATGTGTGTCGTGGCTTTTCCTATTTGATGATAGGAGAAAAAAGAGAAGGTAATAAGATGTAATAACAAACTTTTAGTTTGTCTCATACGAAACAAAGAACTTATTATCGTTCCTTCGTGTTCTCATTCAGAAAATAATGTATATCATGGAAAAAGTTATTTACAATCTTGTATTCAATCGAAAAAAGCGATTGAATGCAGAAGGAAAAGCTTTGATTCAGGTAGAGGCCTACCTGAATAAGCAAAAGAAGTATTTTTCAACGAAAATCTATGTTAAACCCACGCAGTGGGATAGCAAGAGAAAAGTTGTGAGAAATCATCCTAACACGGATGAACTCAATCAGTATATTAAGGATTATATTGCTTATTTGGAACGGATCGAATTGGACATGGCCCAAAGCGGACGTTCATTCTCTTTGAGTGATTTGAAGGAGAGGGGGGATTTCGAACCTGTCTCGTCCTCTTTTATCTCTTTTATGAAAAATGAGATCGATCATAGTAATCTGAGACTATCGACGCAGAAAAATCATTTGTCAACTTTGCAGGTTCTGTGCCAGTTTCAGCCACAAGTCTCTTTTGACGATCTGACCTTTAACTTCCTGTGCGATTTTGAACGTTTCCTTCTTGAACACAAATATCACAGGAATACGATTGCCAAACACATGAAGCATTTGAAAAGATATGTCAACCTAGCGATTAATAAGGATCTGTTTGAATTGCAGAAATATCCTTTCCGCAAGTATAAGATTAAATATATGGAGAGTAAGCGCGGACATCTGACGCCGGAAGAATTGAATAGGTTGGAGAAAATCGCTCCTAATTTGCAACGAACGCTCAGACGGACGCTTGATATGTTTCTTTTCAGTTGCTATACGGGGCTTCGCTTTTCCGATATTGTGAGTATACGACCCGAAAATTTCCATCTGATCGATGATAAGTTGTGGTTGATCTATTCGTCGGTCAAGACAGATGTAAATGTCCGGCTTCCTTTGTTCCTGCTGTTCGACGGAAAGGCTCTCGCTATCTATGAGCGTTATAGCAAACGCTATTCAAGAACGCTGTTCGGCGTTTCTGTATCGGCAAACTCGAATGTGAACAAGCAATTGAAAAGGATCTGCCGGCTGGTAGAAATAGACAAAAGGTTGTCTTTTCATATGGCACGCCATACCAATGCTACCTTATTATTATATAATGGCGCGAATATCACGACTGTCCAGAAGCTGTTGGGGCATAAAAGCGTACGGACAACGGAAATCTATAGTGATATTATGGATATGACAGTTGTGCGTGATCTGGAAAATATCCGCTAAAACAGAGAACGATGGATACAGAAGGGCAGGGAGGGGGACAAGTATTTGATCGATCGGAAGAATAAATATGACAAAATGATACTTGATTTAGGTTTGAAAGGCTGTGTGGTGCTGTGTGTGCTTACTTTTTATCATATTTTTCTGTTGTCAAACATTAAAATAGCCTTGAATTTTTACTGTATTTATGCTTTGAAAAGTAAATAAAATATGCGACTTTTGCTGGCATGATGAGTCAACCGTTAGCAGAGAGATTACGTCCGAAAACGTTGGACGATTATATCGGGCAGAAACACCTGGTAGGGCCGGGGGCTGTTCTTAGGAAGATGATTGATGCGGGCCGTGTCCCTTCTTTTATATTGTGGGGACCTCCGGGAGTAGGAAAGACTACGCTGGCGCAGATTATTTCGAATAAACTGGAAGCTCCGTTCTATACGTTGAGCGCGATTAGTTCAGGAGTGAAAGATGTACGGGATGTAATAGAAAAGGCCAAAAGCAACCGCTTTTTCAATACCGTTTCGCCGATCCTGTTTATTGACGAAATACATCGCTTCAGCAAGTCGCAGCAGGATTCCTTGCTCAACGCAGTGGAAACAGGTGTGGTAACCTTGATCGGTGCCACGACGGAAAATCCTTCGTTCGAGGTCATCCGTCCGTTGCTTTCCCGTTGTCAGGTATATGTCTTGAAGTCGTTGGAGAAAGCGGATCTGTTAACATTGTTGAATAAGGCGGTTACGGAAGATGTCGTATTGAAGGATATGAATATCGTGCTGGCCGAGACAGACGCCATGTTGCGTTATTCCGGAGGCGATGCGCGAAAACTGCTGAATATACTGGAACTCGTTGTCGCTGCAGAAGAAGGAAATGAAAAGATTGAAATAACAGATGAAAAGGTGGTGGAGCGCTTGCAGGAAAATCCGGTGGCGTACGATAAAGGAGGGGAGATGCATTATGACATCATATCCGCTTTCATCAAATCCATTCGCGGAAGTGATCCTGACGCTGCCGTCTATTGGTTAGCACGTATGGTTGCCGGTGGTGAAGACCCGGAATTCATAGCCCGCCGTCTGGTTATTTCAGCATCGGAAGATATCGGGTTAGCAAACCCGAATGCTCTGTTGTTGGCGAATGCTTGTTTTGATGCCTTGAAGAAAATCGGCTGGCCTGAAGGACGGATCATTTTGGCGGAAACAACCGTTTATCTGGCATGCAGTCCTAAAAGTAATTCGGCTTATATGGCAATTAATGATGCGTTGGAGCTGGTGAACCGTACAGGCAATCTGCCTGTTCCCCTTCATTTGCGAAATGCACAGACAAAGTTGATGGCGGAGTTGAATTACGGAAAAGATTACAAATATGCGCATGATTATGAAAATCATTTTGTCAAACAAGAATTCCTTCCAAAGGAGATTTTGAACGAGCGACTGTGGAAAGGACAGGAAAATCCGTCCGAACACAAACTAATTGAACAAATGAGACGTTTGTGGGGGGATCGGTATTAGAATTGACAATTGATATTTGACAATTTATTTTGTACATTAGTCGCCTGTTTTTAGAAAATTAGTTACTTGAATTATATTAACATTAAAAAGACATTGGTATGAAGAAGCACAATTTTTATGCAGGTCCCTCTATCTTGAGCGAGTATACAATTAAAAATACGGCTGCTGCAGTAGAGAATTTTGCGGGTATGGATTTATCTCTTCTTGAAATCTCTCACAGAAGTAAAGAATTCATTGCCGTGAACGATGAAGCGCGTGCGCTGATCAAAGAATTGCTGGATATTCCTGCTGGTTATGAGGTCGTTTTCTTGGGTGGAGGTGCAAGTTTGCAGTTCTGTATGGTGCCTTACAATCTCTTGAATAAGAAAGCTTCTTATTTAGATACCGGTACTTGGTCATCCAAAGCCATCAAGGAAGCAAAACTGTTCGGGGATGTCGAGGTCGTAGCATCTTCCAAAGATAAGAACTATACATATATTCCGAAAGATTATACGATTGCCGACGATGCGGATTATTTCCACATTACGACCAATAATACGATTTACGGAACGGAAACTCGCAAAGATCCGGATGTGAAACAACGTTTGGTTGCCGATATGTCGTCCGATATTTTCTCCCGTCCGATCGATGTGTCCAAATATGATATTATCTATGCCGGTGCACAAAAGAACCTGGCTCCTGCCGGCGTGACATTGGCTATCGTACGTGTGGATGCTTTGGGCCATGTGGACCGTCCGATCCCGACGATGTTGAACTACAAGACTCATATCGACAAGGATTCCATGTTTAACACTCCTCCCGTGCTGCCTATCTATGCCGCTTTGCAGACATTGAAATGGTATAAGGAACAAGGCGGTGTTGCTGCTATGGAAAAGAAAGATGTGGAAAATGCCGCTATCCTGTATGATGAAATCGACCGCAACAAGTTGTTTAGAGGAACTGTCGTTGCCGAAGACCGTTCTATCATGAATGTATGTTTCGTGATGAATGACGAATATAAGGAACTGGAAGACGAATTCAGCAAATTTGCTGCGGCTGCAGGTATGGTCGGTATCAAGGGACACCGTTCTGTCGGTGGTTTCCGTGCCTCTCTGTACAACGCTATGCCGAAGAGCAGTGTTGAAGCTTTGGTTGCATGTATGAAAGATTTTGAAAGACAGCATTGATTATGGCAAAGATATTAGTGGCAACAGATAAACCTTTCGCAGCGATAGCTGTGAAAGGTATCCGCGAAGTAGTGGAAGGTGCAGGTGATGAACTGATCCTGCTGGAAAAATATGGCGAGAAGGCTAAACTGCTGGAGGCTGTCAAAGATGTGGATGCAATTATTATCCGCAGTGACGTGATCGATGCCGAAGTGCTGGATGCTGCCAAGCAGTTGAAGATTGTGGTTCGTGCCGGAGCCGGTTACGATAATGTCGATCTGGCAGCTGCGACAGCGCATAATGTCTGTGTGATGAATACACCGGGGCAGAACTCCAATGCTGTTGCCGAATTGGCTTTCGGAATGATGGTGATGGCTGTCCGCAACTTCTATAACGGAACATCCGGAACGGAATTGAAAGGAAAGAAACTGGGTATCCACGCCTATGGCAACGTTGGCCGCAATGTGGCCCGTATCGCGAAAGGTTTCGGAATGGAAATCTATGCATTCGATGCTTTCTGCCCGGCTTCGGCAATTGAAGCGGATGGGGTGAAACCGGTAGCTTCACCGGAAGAACTCTATGCTACTTGCGATGTCGTTTCTTTGCATATCCCGGCTACTGCCGAAACAAAAAATTCCATCAATTACGCTCTGGTCGGCAAGATGCCGAAAGGCGGCCTGCTGGTCAATACGGCCCGTAAGGAAGTGATCAACGAAGCCGAACTGATCAAGTTGATGGAAGAACGCACGGACTTGAAATATGTAACCGATATTATGCCCGTAGCCAACGAAGAGTTTGCCGCCAAATTTGCCGGCCGCTATTTCTCCACACCTAAAAAGATGGGCGCTCAGACTGCCGAAGCCAATATCAATGCCGGTATTGCCGCAGCCAAGCAGATCGAAGGCTTCCTGAAAGATGGATGTGAAAAGTTCAGAGTAAATAAATAGATTTATGATTTATAATTTATGATTTATGGAGCAAAACCCGACCTATGAGAAAGCCTTGTTGTTTGCGATTCGGATTGTTAATGTATATAAGTATTTGACAGGAGAGAAGAAAGAATTCATTATAAGTAAGCAACTTTTGCGTTGCGGGACTTCGGTTGGAGCGAATATAAGCGAAGCTCTTTCTGCGGAATCTTCGTCAGATTTTATTCATAAGTTGGCAATATCCCAAAAGGAAACGAACGAAACGATTTATTGGTTGACGATATTAGAGAAAACGGATTATTTATCCCAATCACAGTTTGATTCTTTATATTGTGATTGTCAGGAATTAAGGAAAATCCTCGTATCCATAATCCTTACCTCTAAAAATAAGCTCCATAAATCATAAATCATAAATCATAAATCATAAATCTAAAATATCATGGCACGAATTAAACCCTTTAAAGGAATCCGTCCTCCTAAAGAACTGATCGAACAAGTGGCTTCCCGTCCTTACGATGTGTTAAACTCCGAGGAGGCACGTGAAGAAGCAAAAGGCAACGATAAATCTCTTTATCATATCATTAAACCGGAGATCGATTTTCCGGTCGGGACAGATGAGCATGATCCTGCCGTTTATCTGAAAGCAGCCGCCAATTTCCAGATGTTCCAGGAAAAAGGTTGGTTGGTACAGGATAAGAAAGAATGTTATTATGTATATGCCCAGACCATGAACGGCAAGACGCAATATGGTTTGGTTGTCGGTGCTTATGTGCCCGATTATATGAATGGCGTTATCAAGAAACATGAACTGACACGGCGTGACAAGGAAGAGGACCGCATGAAACATGTCCGGGTGAACAATGCCAATATCGAACCGGTATTCTTTGCTTATCCCGATAATGCCGAGTTGGATAAGATTGTCGCCAAATATACTTCCCGTACGCCTGAATATGACTTTGTTGCGAAAGACGATGGTTTCGGCCATACGTTCTGGATCATCGACGAGCCGGCAGATATTGCCCGCATCACGGAACTGTTCGCTGAAATGCCTTCCTTGTATATAGCCGATGGCCATCATCGTTCTGCTGCTGCTGCGTTGGTAGGTGCGGAGAAAGCCAAACAGAATGCATCTCATAAAGGTGACGAGGAATATAACTATTTTATGGCAGTCTGTTTCCCGGCAAACCAATTGACGATTATCGATTACAACCGTGTGGTGAAAGACTTGAACGGCTTGTCGGAAGATGAATTCCTGAGTAAATTGGGAAAGAATTTCATCGTGGAAGAAAAAGGAACGGATATTTATAAACCGGCTGCTTTGCATAACTTCTCTCTCTATTTGGGAGGAAAATGGTATTCTTTGACGGCCAAACAAGGCACATACAATGATAACGATCCGATCGGTGTTTTGGATGTGACAATCTCTTCCAATTTGATTTTGGATGAAATTTTAGGTATAAAAGATCTTCGTACGGATAAACGTATCGATTTTGTCGGTGGTATCCGGGGTTTGGGAGAATTGAAACGCCGTGTGGACAGTGGCGAAATGAAAGTGGCACTGGCTCTTTATCCTGTCACTATGAAGCAACTGATGGACATAGCCGATACCGGCAACATCATGCCGCCCAAGACAACATGGTTCGAACCGAAACTGCGTTCCGGTCTCGTTATTCATAAACTCGAATAAAAGGAGTTTATATATATTCACAAGCCCGGACAGGTTGGTGCGACCTTCATCTTTTTTACTTGCCTGTTCGGGCATTTTTGTGTAAGTTTGTGAGTATAAACAATGGATATGGAAATAATCAGAAATGTTGTATTTGACTTGGGAGGCGTATTAATCGACCTGGATCATGGTCAGGCTGTACGCCGTTTTGAAGAGATCGGAGTGAAGGATGCAAAGCAACTGCTCGATCCGTATGAACAGAAAGGTTTTTTCCTGGAAGTGGAGAACGGAAAGATTGATATCGAAACCTTCTGCCGGAAATTATGCGAGCATACCGGCAAGCAACTCACTTATGATGAGATCAAGTATGCCTGGATGGGTTTTATTGCCGATGTGCCTCAATACAAGTTGGATTTCCTTTTGGAGCTTCGCAAGAAGCATAAAGTTTATCTGTTAAGCAATACGAATCCGATCATTCAGTCATGGGCGAGAAGCGAAGCCTTTTCTCCTGCCGGTCGTCCGATATCCGCTTATTTCGATAAGATGTACACCTCTTATGAAGTTGGTGTGACGAAACCGAATGCCGCCATCTTCGACCGGATGATAGAGGATGCCCCACTTGTTCCCACCGAAACGTTGTTTGTCGATGATGCCAAATCAAATATAGAAGTAGGACAGAAGCTCGGTTTTCATACCTACCAGCCTGAAAATGGAGAAGACTGGCGTTCGGCTATCCAGAATATATTGGGACAATAAAATTTCGGACCTTTATAAATCAAAAAAGGGAAACATCAGCTGATGTTTCCCTTTTTTGGTTTATGAAGATAAATTCGATTACATGATACCGCGTTCGCGCAGTCTTTTTTGCCATTTCCAGGCAGAAGCCAGAGTATCGGCCAACGTTTCAGTTGCTTTCCAACCCAATACATTATTGGCGCGTTCGGGATTGGCCCAAACCTTTTCGATATCACCTTCGCGGCGACCTACGATCTTGTGCGGGACTTTAACGCCTGTTGCAGCTTCGAATGTATTGATCAGTTCCAATACGGAAACACCGTTACCGGTTCCGAGGTTGAAGATTTCGACGTTATCCAAGGATTTGCCACCCAACATGCGGTCCATAGCGATCACGTGAGCCTTAGCCAGGTCTACGACATTGATGTAATCGCGGATGCAGGAACCGTCAGGCGTGTCGTAGTCGTCACCGAATACGCTCAACTCTTTGCGGATACCTATAGCCGTTTGTGTCAGATACGGGATCAGGTTCTGAGGAACACCGTTTGGCAATTCGCCGATCTCAGCTGTCGGGTGTGCTCCGATCGGGTTGAAATAACGCAGGATGATGCTCTTGAATGGAGCGCCGGCGTGGATCGTATCGCGGATGATCTCTTCGTTGATCTGCTTTGTATTTCCATACGGAGAAGTAGCCGGTTTGATCGGGGCATTCTCGGTTACAGGCAGATTTTCAGGATCAGGCTGTCCGTAAACGGTGCAAGAAGATGAGAAAACAATACCTTCGATATTGAATTCCGGCATCAGTTCCAGCAGGTTCACCAGTGTCACAATGTTGTTACGATAGTACTTCAAAGGTTGCTGTACGGATTCGCCCACAGCTTTGCTGGCGGCAAACAAGATGATTCCTTTGATGCCCGGATGAGCTTTCAGTGCTTCGCGCGTTCCTTCCTTATCTTTCAAGTCTAACTTGATAAATTCAGGACGGATGCCTGTGATGCGTTCGATACCGTCCAATACTTCTATATTGGAGTTAGACAGGTCGTCGATGATGACTACTTCGTAACCTGCGTTTTGCAGTTCTACCGTGGTGTGTGATCCGATGTAACCAGTTCCACCTGCTACTAAAATCTTCTGTTTCATGAGGAGAGAAAATTTATGATTTATGATTTATGAAAGGATTTATGATTTATGATTTATAATTTATAATAACAAATATCGCTTGTCGCCATAAATCATAAATCATAAATCTTAAATCTTAAACGATCCCCGAGAATCCCATAAACGCCATTGCCAGCAGACCAGCTGTGATAAGGGCGATCGGGGTTCCTTTCATGCCATCGGGAACATTTGTCATTGCTAATTGTTCTCTGACACCTGCAAAGATAATCAAAGCTAACGCAAATCCAATAGCAATGGAGAATGCATATACTATAGATTCTAACAAATTATACTGTTTCTGGATTACTTGGATGGCGACACCCAACACACAGCAGTTAGTCGTGATCAGCGGAAGAAATACTCCCAATGCCTGATAGAGGGCAGGAGACACTTTCTTCAGGATGATTTCCACCATCTGAACCAGAGCGGCGATAATCAAGATGAAGCTGATGGTCTGCATAAAGCCCAGACCGAACACATCCAATACGTATTTTTGCACGAGGAAAGTCACAAGTGTCGCAATGGTAAGCACAAATGCAACGGCTGCTCCCATACCGATTGCTGTATCCACTTTCTTGGATACGCCGAGGAACGGACATATACCTAAGAATTGGGACAACACAACGTTGTTGACAAATACAGCGGCGATAAATATTAATATATATTCCATATCTTACCTTGTTTTAAGCTTTACGCAGTTTATTAACAATAGCTATAAGGAATCCCAGTGCGATGAAAGCACCCGGAGCCAAGACGAAAATCAGCGAGCCGAATTGTTCCGGCATGATCGTCAGGTTGAACAGTTTGCCGGTTCCCAACAGTTCGCGGATAGCTCCTAACAGTGTCAAGGCGATCGTAAAGCCGAGTCCGATACCGATCCCGTCGAAAGCCGAGGCTACAACCCCGTTTTTAGCGGCGAAAGCTTCAGCACGTCCCAAAACGATACAGTTTACGACGATCAACGGAATGAACAATCCCAAACTTGCGTATAAGGCAGGGACAAATGCTTCCATGCACATCTGTACAACCGTTACGAATGTGGCGATTACGACAATGTATCCGGGGATACGGACCATATCGGGGATTACATTCTTCAATGCGGATATAGCCATGTTGGAACAGATCAACACGAACATGGTCGCCAATCCCATACTCATACCATTCAGTGCCGAAGAAGTCGTACCCAGTGTCGGACACATACCTAACAGCAATACGAATGTAGGGTTCTCTGTGATGATACCGTTCATCAATATTTTCAGATTACTCATTCTCGTTTCCTCCTTCTTTAGTTGTGTTATCGGATGATGTGGTTGCCCCGGTCAATCCGTCGGCACCGGAAAAAGCACTGTAGGCGCGGTTCACGGCATTCAGGAATGCACGGCTGGAGATTGTCGCAGCAGTGATAGCGTCTACATCACCGCCATCTTTGGATACTTTCAGTTCGCCGTCAGCCAGCTTGCGTCCCAATACGCTTTGGTGGTTCTTGTCTGCGCGGAACCATTCCTGCATCTTGGCTCCCAGACCCGGAGTTTCGGAATGTTGCAGTACGGAGTAGTTCAACAGTTTGCCTTCGGTATCGAAACCGACGATCACTTTGATCTCGCCGCTGAAACCTTTCTGTGTATTGCTTTCGACAGCCGCTCCTACGAGTTTGCCGTCTTTCATCGCCGGATAGATTTTCAGCGAATCGCCGTCTGCCGTAACAGCCATATAAGCATCTTCTGTCGGTTTGTTGTCGAATGCCGGCGTGACTGCTTTGATCGCTGCTTCCAGCGCCGCAGCTTTGGTGGCGGCAATCGGGCCGGTGGTGTACATGTTCACACCGGCTAATATCGCTCCTGCCACTACACAGATGATCGTGAGTGAAAGGAACATATTGGGTAATGTTGATTTTAGTTTTGCCATGCTTATTTTCCTCCGAAATGTTTAGGTTTCATATAACTGTTGATTAGCGGAGTAACTCCATTCATGATGAAGATGGCAAATGACATACCTTCGGGATAAGAACCGAACAGACGGATCACCGTTGTCAGGATACCAATGCCGACACCGTAGACAATCATTCCGCTCTTGCTCATCGGTGAAGTCACATAGTCGGTCGCCATGAAGATAGCTCCCAACATCAGGCCTCCGGACAACAGATGGACGAACGGGCTTGCATATTGAACCGGATTCACCAGATGCATGATACCTGTAAAGACAAATACCGTAACGAAGATGGATACCGGAACGTGCCAGGTGATGATCTTCTTCCATAACATATAGAACATACCTAACAACAGTGCCAATGCACTGACTTCACCAAGGCTTCCGCCCATGTTACCGACCAGCATATCGCTGAGTGTCGGCATCTTGTCGAGTGCCCCTTCGTTCATCAGTGAAAGAACGGTTGCACCTGTCGTCGCATCGGTATAAGATGTCAACTGTCCGGCAACGGGCCAGGTGGTCATTTGTGCCGGGAAAGAGATCAGCAGGAAGATACGTCCTGTCAGTGCCGGGTTGAAGATATTGTTACCCAGGCCTCCGAACGACATCTTACCGATACCGATGGCAGCCAGCGCACCGATGGCGATGATCCAGATCGGCAGGTTTGACGGTAGGTTGAACGCCAGCAAGACACCGGTCAGGATGGCCGAACCGTCGCAGATGGTCGGTTCCTTTTTCATCAGGAACTTCTGAATCAGATATTCGAACAGGACGCAGAAGAAAACCGAAGCTACGGTTACGACCAGTGCACCCAGTCCGAAAAAGTAGAGTGATACCAAGAAAGCCGGAACAAGGGCAATCAGTACACCGTACATATTTTTGCTTATGCTGTCGCCGCCATGAATGTGGGGCGAGGGAGACACGTATAATTTGTTTTCCATATTGCTCTTGTTTTATGACTTTCTTGCACGAATAATACCCATAACTTTACCTTTACCCAATCGGATCTGGTCTAACAGCGGACGGTGGGCAGGGCAAGTATAACTGCATGAACCGCATTCGATACAGTCCTGGATGTAGTTGGCTTCGGCCTTTTCCCAATCCTTATAGATCGTGAATTTCATCAGGAAGGCCGGATTCAACCCCATCGGGCAGACGTTCACGCACTTGGCGCAACGGATACAGTCCTGCATCGGCTTGCGGACAGATTCTTCTTTTGTCAGGAGCAACACGCCGGAACTACCCTTGGTTACCGGAACTTCGGCACTTACCAACGCTTTACCCATCATCGGGCCGCCACCGATAATCTTACCCGTGTTTTCGGGAATGCCACCGGCTGCCTCGATCAGTGTGTTGATAGGCGTACCCATGCGGACCAGGAAGTTCGACGGGTTGGCAACGGCCTTTCCTGTTACGGTCACGACACGTTCGAACAACGGTTTGTTCTTCTGGACGGCCTCGTAGACGGCGTAGGCGGTTCCAACATTCTGTACGACGGCTCCGGTCGAGATAGGCAGGGCGCCGCTCTTTACCTGGCGACGGATCACGGCGTCGATCAGCTGCTTTTCACCCCCTTGCGGATATTGCACTTTCAGCGGCATGATCTCGATTCCAGGATAGGCTACCGCCAGTTTCGTCAAGTGGGCGATTGCGTCGGGTTTATTGTTTTCGATGCCGATAACGGCTTTGCTTACATTCACGGCTTTCATCAGCAATGTGACGCCAACCAATATCTGTTCGCCTTTTTCCATCATCAGAGAATGGTCGGAGGTCAGATAAGGTTCACATTCGACTGCATTGATGATGATGATCTCAGCCTTGCTTCCGGGAGGCGGCATCAGTTTCACCTGTGTCGGGAAGGTAGCCCCACCCAAACCGACGATACCGGCTGCTGCAATCTTGTCGACGATCTCTTTGGATGACAACGTGCATTCTTTTACCAATGCATCGCTGCGGTCGATCGTTTCTTCCCATTCGTCTCCTTCCACATCGATGTAGATGGCGGGACGCTTGTAGCCGCTTGAGTCGAGTGCGTTATCTATTTTGTTTACTTTACCGGATACCGACGAGTGGATGTTGGCGGAAACGAAACCTCCTGCCTTGGCGACAAGTGTTCCTACTTTAACCAGATCACCCTTCTTGACCACTGCCTGGGCCGGAGCCCCGATGTGCTGGCTAAGCGGTATGATTACCTGCTTAGGAGCAGCTAACGCGGTAATTTTTTTACCGGCAGACAATTTATTTTCGGGCGGATGTATACCTCCGATTCGAAATGTCCTTAGCATACTATTAGATTTTATTTTTGATTTGTTTCTTCTTTTGTTTCAACTTTTGGAGTTTCTGCTTTTGGCGTAGCGTTTGTTACTGGAACTTCTGCCTTGGAAGCCTCTTCTTTCGGGGCTTCAGCCTTTGGCGCTTCCGGTTTTGCTTCTGCCTTCGGAACTTCCGTCTTCGGCGCATCTGCCTTTGGGGCAGCCGGTTTCGGAGCTGTTGCCGGTTTTACTTTGTCAGCGTTCACAGCCGGAGCAGCCTCTTTGCGTGGCGGGAAATTCAATTCGTGGATGGCACCGGTCGGACATGCGGCTACGCACTTGCGGCATAAGCGGCATTTGGTGTAATCGATATAAGCCACGTTGTTTTCCACTGTGATTGCTTCGAACGCGCATTCCTTTGCACATTTGCCACAACCGATACAAGCGTTGGCACAAGCTTTCTTGGCCACTCCGCCTTTGTCTTTGTTCACACAGCTGACGAAGACGCGGCGAGATTTAGGCCCTTTCTTACGCAGCTCGATGATGTTTTTCGGGCAAGCTTTTACGCAAGCACCGCATGAAGTACATTTGTCCTCGTCCACATTCGGAAGTCCTGTTTCAAGGTTGATGTGGATAGCGTCGAAGTTACATGCTGCCACACAGTCGCCATAGCCTAAGCAACCGAACGAACAGCCGGTTTCTCCTCCATACAGGGTCGAGGCAATTGCACAACTCTTCACACCGTCGTATTGGTTTGTACGCGGACGGGCGGCACAAGTTCCGTTGCAACGAACAACGGCTACCATCGGTTCTGCGCTGGCAGCTTCTTTTCCGAGGATGGCGGCAACTTTTCCCATTACCGGCGCTCCGCCTACGGGACATAGAAGGCCGTCCAAAGTGTCAGCCTTCACGCAAGCCGTAGCAAAACCACCGCATCCGGGATATCCACAACCTCCGCAATTGGCTCCAGGCAATACCTCCTGTACTTGTGCGATACGAGGATCTTCGTATACTTCAAACTTCTTGGAGGCGGCGTATAGAAAAACTGCGCCGATGGCTCCAATCGCTCCTAATGAAATAACGGCAATTAAAATCATGATATGTTTGTCAATTAAGTTTTTTCAAAGTAAAAATGAATCGCTTTTTTAGTTTGTCGCGTAAAAAGTATAATATGCAATAATAAGGAACTAATAGCAGTAATCCGGTTAACCCGCATGTGGTTTCTTCCCATTGCATACTTGTACCTGTTACAATAGTCGCAAAAACTATTATAAGCGGAAATATAAATGCAAGAAGCACTGCCTGCAGGCCCAGTGAACTTCGCCCGCATAACTGGACTTCTTCATTTACATGGAACTTACCAGAGTTGTCCGGAACCTCGATAACCTTTGCCTTGCTTTCGGATGCCGTACACATGCTTTTCGCATGGCACCCGGAGCAAGCCGATTGTTGAATGATCCTGACATAGACCGTACCGCCGTCGATCTTCTCTATAACACCATTGTGATTGATACTTTCGCTCATATTTGTAATCTCGACATTGCAAAACCGAGGCAAAAGTACGTATAATTTGGAAATTATGTCACGATTAACAAAGTTTATTATGGAAATAATAGACTTTGTCTTACCATTTGTAATTAAACCCGAAGCTTAACAGCTCGTTGACCTGAAGATAACTGTTGAAATCTTCTTTCTTTGCCACGGCATCATCATACCGGAGGTTCAAAGATATGGTCGTAGAGAAGAAGCGGCTGATGGCCATTGTCAGACGATTTTCAAATTCACCCAACATGCGGTCGTAACTGGTAAAATAGTAAAAACGTGAATACCAACTTACGTTCCGGTTGAATTGGAATGTCATGGTTGCATTGATCGTGGAACCGAACTGGCTGAGCTGGCGGTTGTATTTGCCCGTTGCTTCATCCTTTTTGAAACCGTGACGTCCCAAATCGATGTTCTCATTCGTGCTGTACATGAATGTGTACGAAAGCGGTGCCATGTTTGCTGATAGGGTCACTTTTTTATGCCGTCTGTTCGGGAATGTTTTATTCAGGTCATATTTCATACCGATACCGAGGTTGACACTGAACGGTGATAAGAAACTTGCCAGCTTGTTGTCCGTGTTTTCGGCATAATTGCTGAACAACTGCGTTTGGAAAGTTGCATCGAAAGTATAGAACCACCTGTTGAATGCTTTGTAACCGATGTTGCTGTGAAGACGCAACACGTCGTCACCGATCTTATAATCGCGCAACGTGTCTTTTGGAGCCGTATAGACATTCGTTTTCCATTCCAGTTCGTTTGTGAACTGAACTTTGTCTTTATTGTAATTGTAAACGAAGTATTGGCGGTTGGTCAGGTTCAATGCGCTCACACCTCCCTTATGCCAGTTCGGGGAAATATAATTTTGAGCGAACTGGATGGCGCTTTCGAAATGGGAAACCCAATAACGACGTTCCGGGATGAACTTGACCGGAGCGTCCACGTCGTTGAATGCGTTCGGGTCTTTTTCTATTTTGATCAGTTCCGGTTCGTATGTCACTTTCTTGATGACATGCGTTTTGACGACATCTGTCGGCAGGTCGCGCTCTGAGTAGCGGAAATATTCCGGATAATTCACGCGTACATAATTATAAGCCGTATTTTCTAACTTGTTCTTTAGAGTTTCGTCTTGGAATAGCGTCGTGTCCGGTTTGAATAACGGGAAGTTGGGGCGCTGTTTCGCCGCGAAGTCCTTATCATACAATTGCAGGTCTTCCGGGATAAGCCCTCCCTTGAACAGGATCGGGGTGAACAGCGGATTGATGATTGCCGTATCCCGCAAGGTCGCCCACGGGCTGATGATAGTAGACGGGTCGCGTACCCAATCCACCCAGTATTGTGCTTCCGGCGATAACTCTATCTCGTCTTTCTTTAAAAAGCGGATCAAATTTTCACTCGGTGTAGCAGGAGATGAGTAGCTGTTATTGAGTCTTTCAAACTGTGTCCTGAGATCAGGAATTTTATCCAGTTCCGTTTCTTCCAAGTCTAATGTGGGAAGCGTATCGGGAACCGCAACCAGGTCAGATTGGTTCAACTGGTTTCCGCTGATTATGTTAACGTCTTGTGCTTCTACCCGATTATTACTGAATAACAATACAATAAATAACGCTAAAACAGATCTCTTTACCATCGTCGTATCTTTTTTACATTCATTTAAAATATTGGTGCGAAATTAGTGAAAAGTTCTGAGATAGACTAATTTTATATGTAATTGTAATGGCATCAAGATCGATTGTTCTGTTTTTTACTTCTGTTTTGGTAATATTTTAGTCTATCATATCAATGTAGGTTAAAAAACATGAGGGGCACCCCCTACATTGAAAACTATTGTGTGTATATTTTATAAATGGACTTAAAGAGTCATTTTATGAAGAGCTTATGCAGGATACAATTATCATATCGGTCGTAACAAAAAACTGAATTACACTACCGAAGAACACTTATTGTATAATATTGTTTCTTTAACAGAGAAACGTATCTTTTGTCAATTGCATTAAATTCAGGCTTTTTTGACAAAAAAAGGCCTTCTTGCCGTGAGGTGCACTGTTTTTTCCCACGAAGACGGTCGTCATTGCCTTGACGACCGTCTTCATGCATGATGATCTCGGCATCTCACGGTAACGATGACCGTCTTCATCTCAATAACGACCGTCTTCATGGCCATAAAGGCTTGAATCCCTTTTCAAATATCCTAAGCCGCCACCAATCTTTTTTGCTACAGACAAATCTCCGGAGGTTAAGCTTTTCCAAAATGCAAGCGTTTATCCCTTTTCTATATCTCTCTAAACAATATATTTTCATTTTCTGCCGGTCTCATATATCCGTTTATCAACAAAACAGAAAAAACAGCATCAAAACATCAAACTAAAATACTCTGATATTTTGATCGAAAGAGAAAAAGCAGGAAATAGGGGTTATTGTTCAGATTTTATTACATCAAACCATTATTTGATTTGAAAAAGTTTTTTGGGGTGACGCATTCCCGAAGCCGGGAATAGCATCTTCGGGCTGATACGAGAAAATATCAAGATACACGACTTTCAGAGGCAATTTCCTTATGAGACATATTTTTCATGCGACTCATATTGAATATCTTTTGGCGCTGTGGAGGAAGGCAATTGATTGCATTTTGGAGAATCGCTTGATATTCAGAGTATATAATGTTAGAATCAATCGCTTCTTCTTCGTGACTTTTTGTTTGGACAGTATCTGTTTCGCTTTTATTCACCGGATTCGATCTCTGTCCCTACGATAAATGATAGCATCCAGACCAAGGTCAGAAGATGAAATAGAAAAAAGAAAATCAGATTTGTATTATATCAAAATGTCACTACACCCTGTTAATTTCGAATTACTACCCCATATTTTGGAATATACACTTAGGGGTAATATTTTTTAACATAGCAAAGGGGTAGCATAGTCTCTGTAAAAGTGGCAAAATGTCAAATCGGTCTTTCTCTGATTTGCCGGTATTGTCCATTGAGCAGGAATGGTTACGGGTTTGATGTTTTTTGCCCGGTCAACATACAGATAGCTTTAAATAAAGTAGATGTTATACTTAAAATATTTTATTAATATTATTTATAGTTGCAAAATAGATTGGGCGGATTTAAATCTCTATATTTGAAACCAACCTTAGATGTGTTATGAGAAAGACGATTGAAATATCATTATTAAGCCTATTGGGTATTTTGTTTGGTTGTAATGACGATTCTTATGGCGAAAAGATATCGCTTTATGAATCAGTTTTCATTGAATATCGAGTAAAAGAGGTTATAGCATTGGAAGATCCTGTATTTATAGGAATATATGATAATAAAGATCATAGTTCCCCTATTGTAGTACATGTACCTATCGAAAGAAAAGCTGTGTATTTCTCGGAGTTCTATTTCCCAAAAATATTTGTAATGTAGAAACACGACTTCCTGTTTTTAATGTAAATGGAGAATTCATAGGTGATTCTGATTTTAAATATATTTTAGAAAACGGGGCTGCTTGTATTTTTACAGATTCGATTGCTTATACACATTCTTTTGAAATACCAGCAGGATGTGAATACAAGTTGGAATCTTTTAATAGCGGATATCAAATATTTGCAGATTTTTCGATGAAAGTCAAGAATTCTGTCGATGGAGATTTTTCTGATATATCAGGAATATGGAACGGTGTTATATATACGACAAATAAGTTAATTGTTACAAATGAAAAAAACGAAACTATAAGCTTTAAAGAAACCATGATACATTACTCTTTATAATAGAATATTATTAACGCTTAAATATGTTATGAAAACTAATTTATTATCAAGTAGTATTAGTATTGTCGCTTTGTTGAATGTACACCGCCTTTTAAAAGTTTTATCTCTAAATAAACGAGAATGAAGAATATAGTAATTTTATTATCTGAAAATAGGATTAGCCCTGTTCTAACAAATTCTTGTCAGTTAGGAAATCCAATAATCCGATTGTAAGAACACCGACTTCATCTTCCTTACGGTGAATGTCATCACCTACAATGACAATCTTTCGGAAATGGTCGTTGATAGACAATAGAGGGCGACGCTCTTGGAATTCTTTTTCTGGCGTAGGCATATGAAAAGCAGATTGAATATAGACCCTGTATGGCGGTCGGTTCACAACAAAATCAACCTCCAGCTGCTTTCTGACAAACTTTCCGTTCTCATCCTTACCTCCAATCTCCACCAAACCGACATCAACATTATACCCACGACTGCGAAGCTCATTATAGATGATATTCTCCATAATGTGCGTTTCCTCTTGTTGGCGATAGTTGAGAATGGCAGCACGTATGCCTATGTCTGCAAAATAGTATTTTGTCTCGGTACCAATATACTTTCTACCCTTTACATCATAACGCAGAGCCTCTTCTATCAAAAATGAGTCTTTCAAATAATCAATGTATTGCTTTATCGTATCTCTTTTAATGGTAACACCTTGTACGGACTGGAAAGTGTTTGCAATTCTGGTAGGATTGGTGGAAGAACCAATGCCCGAAGCAAGCACACGCACCAACTCCTTCATCCCTTCAGGATTGCGTAGATGATTGTGTTCTATCACATCACGGAGATAGGTCGTTTCATACAACCCACGCAAATAATCTGTTTTCTTTTCTTCCGTTTCCAACAGAGCTACCTGTGGAAGTCCGCCAAAAGTGTAATAATCCAACCAAGCCTTGCGTATGTCACCGCCAATGCCCTTGAAGTATTCATCAAAGGTGAGAGGCCATATGCGTATCTCGTCACCTCGGCCACGAAACTCTGTCACAACATCGCTTGACAGGAAACGAGAGTTGGAGCCTGATACATACACATCCACATTCCTCATGTGTGTCAAGCTAAGAATGACTTCAACAAATTCCTCCACAAGTTGTACTTCATCCAAAACTACATAATAAGGATTGCCGTCATCTACAACCTTGGAGTCGATATAGTCAAGTAAGGCATCTGGCTTTCTCAATCGTCTGTTTCGGAAATCATCAAGTTGAATTTCGATGATGTGACTATCGGTCACCCCATGTTCCAACAGCCAGTTATGCCAGATGTCAAACAGCAGAAAAGACTTTCCGCATCGTCTGATACCAGTTATAATCTTCACAAGTCCGTTTCCACGTCCTGTGATAAGTTCATCTAAGTATTTCTTACGTTCAAATATCATGTTAGAGTGCGATTTTTGATATTGGTATCATATTTTACACCGTAAAAGTAACGCTTTTATTCTGAAAGGTAGCATAAACAATGGAAAAACTGCATTAGCTGATAGCAGATGGATGTTGGGCCGATTATTTGTCTTATAAAATAAGGGGGCAGCTTTGGGTTGCCTGGAGCAGGGAAGGCGGACAGAAACGGTTATGGGTTTGCTGTTTTTATTATAAAGAATATTGTTTTTTATTGAGAAATCGTGATTGTTGAAAAATATTTACTATATTTGAGAAAATTTTATTATTACAAGGAGATGGCTTTAGATTAAGATAGTATGAATAAGTACAAAGATCTTTTATTAGGCAGAATTGCCGACCATTTGGTATTGAACAGCCCTTTTTTAACGAATACAGGGTTGTTTCATGGAATGATGGGAGTTATATTGTTTTTTGCCCATTATGCCCGTTATAAACAAAGTACTTATTATGAAAAACTAGTAGGAGATCTTTTTGCTGATTTATATGAAGATATTAGTGATGATACTCCTGTAAATTTTGAAAACGGGTTGTCTGGGATCGGATGGGGAATATTATATTTGTTGAAAAATGATTTTATAGATGGGAGTGCCGATATCATACTTAAAAATATAGATAGCAAATTGTTAGCCGTAAATGTAAAGTATGTGAATGATTTTTCTTTAGAACATGGGTTGCAGGGAATGTATTATTATATATCTATGCGTGTCCAGTATGCCAATCAAATTCCTTTTACTTATGAATATATGTCGGAGTGGAACATTATCAAAGATAAAGCTGAGTTGCATACTGATTTTGACATAAATAGCCAGCTTGTGGATTTAGCAAATACAAAATTAGAATTGATCGGTTCCGGATTAGGCCTATGTGATGGATGTTCTGGATATGGATTAATGTTGTTAATGTCATGAACAGTATTTATTTTATCATAGAAATTTCTGATTCGTCCCGATATGGGATAGGAACGTATTTGCATCAAGTGCTGAAAGCATTGGAGAAAACATCTTTTAGGGTAAATGTTGTGTCTTTGGGTGATAATGGTGTGAATGAGATTGCTGTTCGTGTAGAAAACGGAATTCGTCATATACAAATACCATCGAGTTCATATCGTGGTATTATCGGACAAACGATGCTTGAACGGTGGGAACGAAATTTGTTTTATGTCATTATTCCTTATGTGTCGATGGAGGATAAAAATATATTCCATTTCAATAGCTATTCATTGTACTGGTTCGCATTAAAGTTGAAGCAAAATTTGGATTGCCGGATTTTGCTTACCGTACATTATCAAGGATGGTGTTTGGATTTACTGGGGGACAGACAGCGTTTGCAGGAAACTTTGAATGCGTTGGAATGTGATACGGTTACATCTCATGTGAAGGATTCTGTATATAAAGAGAGTCGTTTTATCAATGAAATAGCAGATCATGTAATAGCTGTTTCAGAGAGTTCGCGAGATAATTTATTGTCTGTTTACAGGGTCGATCCGTTGAAGATATCGTTGATACCTCATTCTGTAAAATATGAAAATTTTAATTATCCAGATGTAGATAAATGGCAAGAGAGAGAAAGGTTACATGTTACAAAAGAAGAGATGCTTATCGTTTTTGCGGGACGATTGGAAATTATAAAAGGACTTGAATATTTGCAGGCGGCTTTTATCGAACTTTTGCAAGAAGATAAGGATTTGCGGCTTGTCATTTGCGGAAGTGGCAATTATGATTATTTTCTGAAGACTTCCACACCGGTTTGGAACAAGATCACTTTTACCGGGAGAATTGCCAGAGAAGAATTATACAGGCTTTATGCTATAGCGGATATCGGGGTCGTCCCTTCTTTTCATGAGGAGTTCGGATATGTAGCGCTTGAAATGTTGATGAGCGGATTGCCTGTTATAGCGAATAAAACGTCTGGATTGCGTGATTTGCTGGGGAATGAAAGGTTCGGGCTATATTTTGAAATTGATAAAAAAAGTTTTTCCCGGACTGTAAAAGATTTGAAGGCGAAAATGAAGTTGCTGCTTTATGATCGGACTGTCAGGGAAAAATATAGGCAAAACATACAGGAGGTTCGTTTGATGTATGGCATAGAAGCGCAAAAGGCAAAGTTGACGGGATTATATGAATCGTTGATGAAATCGTTCTAATTAAAGCAAAGCAGATTTATGAAAAAGCAAATATTATTGAATACGCAAGGTGGAAACTCTTATTATTATTCGAATAATAGCAGTTCGTTTTATTTTGTCCATCCGCAAATGAAAAATGTTCTGGACGGAAAGGTCGACGGGCTTGAACCTTATTATAAGGCAAAGGTCGAATTTTGGGAAAAGAACGGTGTCTTTGATAAATATGAACCGTACTTTAATACGCATATAGAGCCTGACAAAATAAAACAGTCTGTGGCCAACATCCGGCAAGTCGTTATCGAGGTGACGGACCGCTGCAATTTGGCATGTCATTACTGTATTTATGGGGAATATTATAATAATTATGACGAACGAACGGGGAAACAGCAAACATTTGAAAATGTTCGTGCTCTATTAGACTATTTAGTCGAAATTTGGCGATCGGAGTTGAATGTTTCTTTTAAGAATACAATTTCAATCGCATTCTATGGAGGAGAGCCATTATTGAATATGGCTTTGATAGAGAAAACTGTGGAATATATAGAATTGGCAGGATTGAAAAGTATAGAGTTTTCCTACAATATGACAACAAACGGTTTGTTGTTGCATAAATATATGGATTTTTTAGCAGGGAAAAAAGTCAATTTGCTGGTTAGCCTGGACGGAGATCGGGATAGCAATATACATCGAGTGACAAGAAATGGGGAAAACAGTTTTGACAGAGTGTTCGAGAATGTAAAGTTGTTGCAAAGCAGACATCCTGATTATTTTGAGCGGTATGTCCGTTTTAATGCAGTGATGCATAAAAACTGTATAGAACACGATGTCCGCCGTTTTTTCAAGAAGTATTTCAATAAAGAGGTGGACATATCCCAATTGAATACGGTCGGCCTGAATCCTGAAAAATTGGAACATTTTCAGTCAATGGTTTTTAAACAGAGAGAAACTTGGTTCGACAAATCCAAACGTAAGAAAATACCGGCCAATCTAAAAGATTTGGTTAGCGACAGGATGGTTATCCAATTCGGCGCCTTTATAGATGGATATTGCGGAAATACGATACTGTCTTATCTTGATCTGTTTGAAGATAGAAAAAGAAGAAAATATATACCTACGGGTACCTGTTTCCCATTCGAGCGAAAATTGTTTTTGACTGTGAACGGCAAGATCTTGCCGTGTGAAAGGATGGGGCAGAACCAATTTCTGTCGAAAGTCGGGAAGAAGGATGTCGTGGTCGATTATGAATCGGTTTCTGCGATTTATCGCTCGAAATATGAGAAGGTGGTTCGCCAATGCCGGACGTGTGCCTTGTGGAAGAATTGCGGGCAATGTGTCTTTTCTCAAAAGGAAGAAGATGGAAAAATAGTATGTCCAGTTTATATTTCTTGGCATCAGGCCAATGTCTTTTTTTCGGAACTGCTGTCATTTGCCGAAACGTATAGAGGAATTTATGAAAAGGTGTTGAACAAATTAATGTTGGTATAGCGTATGGATAGTGGTTTGACTCAATATTGGTTTTATTTGGAGCCGTATGTCTTTTTATTCAAGGGGAAAGGGCATGTACTTGTCTATAATTCGCTCAATGGGTTTTATCTGAAATGCGAGGAAGACATATTGCTTGATCATGTTCTGTTGAAATTATTGGAACCGGACAGCGGCTATTGTATCCGGCTGGACAGTGGTTTGTTGGGCAACGAGACGGTCAAGTTGTTTGTTGCACAGATAAGAAATAGCTTTTCCGGTGATCTTGCCGATTGCAAGAGTGTAGGGGTGCGTCCTTTCATATTCAAGCCCAAATTGAAGGTCTTGCCTGAGGCATCGTTGAAGCATTTAAAAGAGGATGATGTCTTTTCCGGAAGAAATATAATGAAAAATCTGAATGAAGTGACATTGTTTTTGAACTCTTCCTGTGACCGGAACTGCCGTTCCTGTTCTGGGTATAGCCGACAATTCGACTGCTGTTTGAATTCCGGCAGGGGTGAGATGCCGTGGGAGAGGTGTTTTAATTTATTGCTCGATATTGAAAATTCGGGTGTTCGGAAAGTGAACTTTTCAGGTGGGAATCTTTTGGCTTATACGCATTGGCGGCAATTGCTTTCCGGTGTAGAGAAATTCAGTTTCAAGAAGAAGTTTTATATACATATCGAAAACCTCGAACCGTTACTTGAACGATTTGATGCGTTCGATGTATTGTTACCTGATGTAAGAGTTATAATTCCGGTTTGGAATTTGGAGGCGTGTTCTGATGAATGTGCAGGAATGATAAAGTCTTATAAGATGGATATGGATTTTGTCGTTTCGTCGGAAAACGATGTGGCTTGTTTGAACTTTTTCGTAGACCGGTTTGGGATAGATTCTTCCAAAGTTCACTTGAACCTGTTTTATGACGGGCATAATAAAAGTTTCTTCGAGAAAAATGTTTATACCTCTTTGTCGGATATAACAGACTATGTTGTAGACAAGAACAGCATATTCAGGAGGCAAACGCTAAACGAATATTTTTATGGAAAATTGATCATCCTTCCAGACGGGGATACGTATGCCAATCTGAATCATCCTTGTATAGGAAACGTATTTCTGCAATCTTTGAAACAGATGGTGTATGCGGAAATGAAACAGGGGAAATCCTGGTTTTATACCCGTGACAGAGGAAAATGCAAAGGTTGCAGTAATAAATATTTGTGCCCTTCTCCGTCTAATTACGAATTGGTTATGCGGAAGATGGATTTATGTTCGATTTTATAAAAAAACAGGATGGGAATAATCCCGTCTTATTATTAACAATTAAATAATAAAGGTTATGGTCAAACTTGGCGAATTAAAGCTGAATCAGCTTTCAAAAGCGAATTTGAACCAAAAAGAGATGAATTCTCTTTTTGGAGGTGCTAACCAGGTAGGTTGCTGCGTGTGCGGTTGCTATTATGCAGGGGCAGGAGGAGGTTCTTCTGTTGGAGGCAATAGCGGAGCAAATGGAGCTGGCGGTCTTGAATCTCCTGGTGGAGGTGTCGGGTCCGGATCTAAAGCGTGAACTTGAGAGTTCTATCGGTCTGTTTGTCATTTATAAGATGGCAAATTCTGGATGTTGCTACGAACCTTGTACACAAGGTTCGTAAGGGTTGTTGAAAGTGCGTCTTTGGACGCACTTTCTTTAAGTCTTATTTACAAAAAAACAAAAAATGAAAAATATAGTAATTTTATTATCTATCCTTTGTTTGTCTTGCCAATTTCACGCAAAAAGCAGTGAGGGAGAAGTTCTTGCCGATACATTGTCGGTCGATATGAGTGAACCGGAAAGAGTGCAACTATCCCCAATAGAAGCCGGAGATTTCCTGATGAAGGATGAAACAGCATTTGGTGAGGTTATTGAGTTGAAGGGTGAGAATTTGGTGCCTGATACGTTTATTTGGAGAACTCTTCAATCAATGATGGTTTGGAAAGGAAGTAAGGCGGTTGTTAGTAACAATGATTTTCGTGGAGGTAGCCGCCCGTTCCTTATGTTTGAATATCCGAGTATGCGCTTTATCCGAAAAATCGGAACGATAGGAAACGGTCCGGATGAATTTATGGTGACGCAAGTAGTGCCGGCAACAGATGATTCGTTGCTGTGCTATTTGTACGAAGAAACAAAAGATAAATTGTATGAGTGTGATTTTGAAGGGAATTTCAAGCCGTATCCATACCCGTTTGATTCATCCATAAAGCAAGGATTCAGCACTAAATCCGATATATATAATGTCGGAAAAGATGATTTTTTCTATGTGAATGACAGCAAAACCGGAAAAAGCATTTTCCGGTCGACTATGAATGGCGACTCGATGAGCGTTCAAGAATTGTATAGCTTGCAATTGAATCCTAAGCGGAAGTCTCCTTTTGCTTATATAGGCTCTTTTGCAGTAAATCTTGATCGAAACAGGATGTTTTATGCCTATAAGTATTTCAGAATATTGCGGTTTATGGATTTGGAAGGTAATGATGTACGAACGCTTAATTTTCAACAGACAGAATTTGATTATGGATCGTTGAAAATCGCGGATGGCTTGGATCGTAATATTACGTATTATTGGGAAAGACCAGCTGTGACAGATAAATATATTTATATATTGTATAGTGGACGTACACCTGCCGATGCGGTGAGAGAATCTTCGAAAGGAAATATTTATATTTATTTGGAACAATATGATTGGAACGGAAATCCAATCAAAAAATATAGGTTGGATAGATGGGGTTATGTGTATTTGGATGAACAAAGGAATGAAATAATAATGTTGTCGACGTGGGATGATGATCCGTTTTGGCGTTATAAGTTTCCTGTAGAATGAATATAAGGGTAAAGTAATGAAAAATGAAAGGCGTGTAAAAACGTTATTGGTTTTGAATCCTTTTCCGAGAGAACCTCTCCCGACAGGGCGGATTTTGCCGGGGAATTGGAGCGTCTCGACCAATCGTGAATTGTTACCGAAAGCAACAGCCGTCCTGTTTCATTTGCCGACAGCAGATGGATGTTGGGCCGATTATTTGTCCTATAAAATAAAGGGGCAGGTTTGGGTTGCCTGGAGCAGGGAAAGCGGACAGAATTTCCAGTGGCTGGATGAGCTGGATTTTGCTTCTTTGTTCGAGCTGAAGATGGGATATAGGAAAACGGATGACATCTTGTATCCGTATTATAAATATGAATATAAGGATTTGTTATCGAGAAGTCGGGGAGAGGAAAATAAAGAAGGTGATGTTTGTGTGTTGATATCCAGTTTATTGGATAAAAGCGGACGGTTTGAATATTTGTCAGAACTGATGCGTTATCTCCCGATCGATTCTTATGGAAAATGGATGCAAAACCGGCTGTTGGAAGAAGATACGGGGAGGAATAGCAAACTGAACTTGTACCGGAAGTATAAGTTCGTTATTGCTTTTGAGAATGCGATAGAAGAGGATTATGTGACTGAAAAATTTTATGATCCTTTATTGGCAGGTTCGGTTCCTGTTTATTTGGGCGCTCCTAATATACGAAATTTCCAACCGGGAGAACATTGCTTTGTTGATGTGAACGTTTTCGATTCTCCGAAAGAATTGGCAGGCTTTTTAAAAGATTGCTGCCGGGATGACTGCTTGTACGAACAGTTTCATTCGTGGCGTAATGTCCCATTATCGCCTGGTTTCATGAAGATGGCCGGGGAACAGAAATCAGATCCTTTTCTTCGTGTTTGTCGTCAAATCGATGATTATTTGGCGACGAACAGTTTAGCCCCTTTTCCTGCAATTGAATCTTGGAAAGGGAATACGGAACGGAATATTGTCGTATCGGTAGTCATGCCGGTCTATAATCAGGAAAAATATGTACAAGATGCGATCGAAAGTATTTTGAACCAGACATTTCAGGATTTCGAGTTGATCGTTGTCAATGACGGTTCGGATGACAATTCGGAAAGCAAGATTCTTTCTTGTCGGGATGAACGTATCGTGTATGTGCGGAATGAAGAAAATCAGGGGAATTATCCGGCACGTAATATAGGAATTGCAAAAGCAAAAGGACGATATGTAGCTGTGATGGATGCTGATGATCTGGCTTTTCCTACCCGTTTGGAACAGCAGTTTACGTATTTGGAAAACCATCGTGATTTGTGTGTTGTCGGATCTGGTTTTACTTTTTCCGACACGCTTCGGAAATGTAGGCATCCTTTGGGAGATGAAGAGATTCGGTTGGCTTTGTTGGATCGGAATAGTTTTATGCACGCTTCTTTGATGATTCGGATGGAAGCGTTGCGTGAATTGGGCGGGTATAACGAAGCTTATCGGTATGCGTCAGATTATGATTTGGTTTGTAGGCTTGTTTTATATGGAAAAGTTGAAAACTTGCCGGATATTTTGATGATTTATCGTTGTCATCCTGATTAAATTTCTCAAAAGCGTATGCGGTTGCAACAGATGTATGCGGAACAGATCCGGACACATTACAGATTGTCTTTTTCCGAATGTTACGGTGGAACTTCTTTCGGATATCTGGATGCTCATTCTTTAAGAGATGAAGAATTGGGGAAAATCATCACTCTATATATTTATGCCCGGTATAAGGCGGACGGAGCATTGGAAAGAGAGGCGGATCGGAGGGTGAACCAAGTGTGTGAGGAAATGGGGCAAAAAGAAGTATCAGGTTTGTTTGATGTCGCTTGTGGTTTTTTGTGCCTTTTGCGGAATGGTTTTGTGGAAGGAGAGGAAGAAGTGGTGTTGGCAAATTTTGACCGTCAGTTAGATTGGTTGTGCTTGGCACTAAAAGAAGAAGATCGGGATTCTTTATATGGTTGGATTCATTATTTGCTTTTGCGTATTGAAAATAAACAGAATGATGATTTGAATTTTATTCGGAACAAACAGAATTTGATTTGTCTATTAAGTTATTTGGATTGCGAGGATGTGAGAGGTGACGATATTTTATTGACGAGGGATCTTGGATTGATCTGCTCGATGAGGATATGTCCCGTTATTATTGAGAAGTTGTCGACATGTGAAAGAGAGGATCCACATGTGACGATTGTTATACCTGTCCGCATAGATTCGGAAGAGAGAAGTCATAATCTGGATTGGGTAATTGAACATTTGTCTCATTGGATAAATACATCCATATTAGTTTTGGAGGCGGATGAGGTGCCGCACTATTGGTTGAAAGAGCATTATGAGAATGTAAGGTATTTTTTTGTGGAAGACCATGATCGGGTATTTCATCGTACACATTATTTGAACCGATTAATTAGGATGTCGGAAACATGTATAGTCGGAGTTTGGGATACGGATGTATTTGTACCAGAAAAACAGAAAACGGAGGCTGTCCGCAGGATAGCGAATGGAACGGTTGCTTTATGTTATCCTTATGATGGGCGGTTTTGTTCTCTATCCGAGCAAAAAAGTTTGTTGGTGAAGGCTGGGAAAAAGAGATTTTCCGGCAGGCTTTCAGGTGACGATGTCTTATCGGTTATGATACATTCGTTTGGAGGGGCTTTCTTTATTGATAGAAAATTATATTTGCAAGCAGGCGGTGAAAATGAACATTTTTATGGTTGGGGATGCGAGGATTTAGAGCGAGTGAAGAGGATGGAAATATTGGGTTTGTCAATTTCTCGTACTTCTGGAACCTTGTATCATTTGTATCATTCTCGGAACGAAAATTCTTGGTTTGCAGATTTGGCAAATGAAAGGCGGAATCGGGTGGAATATTTGAATGTTTGCGGGATGGACCGGGCTGCTTTGCTGGAATATATACGAAGTTGGAGTTTGTGATCCGGAATATTGTTTGTGCTTACCCGAAAAAGTTGTACATTTGTCCCCTCGAAAATCAAACGGAATATGGAAAGGATTCGATTAAAAGACAAAGAATTTGAACTTTTTATCCCGGAAGAAGAGATAAAGGACGCAATTGCAAAAGTGGCGGAACGCATTCGCGCCGATGTGGAAGGCACGCATCCGTTATTCGTGGGAATCCTGAACGGGGCTTTTATGTTCACGGCGGAACTGATGCGCCAGTTGAAAGAACCCTATGAAATTACTTTTGCCCGCTATTCTTCCTATAAAGGGACCAGTACGACCGGTGTGGTCCGTGAGATTATGCCGGTACAGGCCGATGTGAAAGGGAGGACTTTGATTTTGATTGAAGATATCATCGATACCGGCTTTACGATGCAATATGTGATGGACAAACTTCGTAAGGACGGAGCGGCCGATGTCAAACTGGCGACTATGCTGTTCAAACCCGATTCGTTGAAGTGCGACCTGAAACCAGATTATGTCGGCTTGCAGATTCCGAGTGACTTTATTGTCGGTTACGGACTGGACTATGATGAGATGGGACGGGGCTATCGGGATATCTATAAGATAGTTGACAATTGATAGTTGACAATCGGGAAAAGAAGAAATTGGTTACATTAATTATATAAAGAGTGACGATGGGCGGTTGAATTTGGCTGGTGATTGTCAATTATCAATTGTCAATTGTCAATTTAAAAAGTAAACTTTTTTATGTTGAACATTGTTATTTTTGGTGCTCCCGGCTCAGGAAAGGGAACACAGAGCGAATTGATTATTAAAGAATATGGTTTGGACCATATTTCTACAGGTGATGTTTTGCGTTCTGAAATGAAGAACGAGACAGAGCTGGGTAAGATTGCTAAAGATTACATCGAAAAGGGACAGTTGGTTCCTGACGAACTGATCGTTGACATGTTGGCCAAGGTTTTGGACAGCAAGGTGAACTCCAAAGGCGTCATCTTCGACGGTTTCCCTCGTACGATCCCGCAAGCAAAAGCTCTGAAAGAAATGTTGAATAAACGTGGAACAGATGTTTCCGTTATGCTGAACCTTCAGGTAGACGAAGATGAACTGATCAAACGTCTGCTGGAACGTGGCAAGGTTTCAGGCCGTTCGGATGACAATCTGGAAACAATCAAGTCAAGACTGGATGTTTATCACAAGCAGACGGCTCCTTTGGCTGACTACTATATTGGTGAAGGCAAACATGTCGCCATCAAAGGTATGGGTACAATCGAAGAAATCTTTGGCCGTATCAAAGAAGCTGTAAATAGTTTGTAAATCATAAATTGAAAAGTAAAAGTGGCTGAATCAAACTTTGTAGATTATGTAAAGATCTATTGCCGCTCTGGTAAGGGCGGGAGAGGGTCTTCTCACTTTCGCCGCGAGAAATACATTCCGAAAGGAGGTCCCGACGGAGGCGATGGAGGGCGAGGAGGCCATGTGTATCTTCGTGGAAACCGGAATTACTGGACGCTTCTTCATCTGAAGTATGAACGTCATATCATGGCGACGAATGGTGAAGGCGGCGGTGCTAAACGCAGTTTCGGGAAAGACGGTGAAGATCGTGTGATAGAGGTTCCTTGCGGAACAGTCGTGTATGACGCCGATACGGGCGAGTTTATCTGTGACGTGACCGAAGACGGTCAGCAGGTAATGCTGTTGAAAGGCGGACGCGGAGGGTTGGGCAACTGCCACTTCAAGACGTCGACCAACCAGGCTCCCCGCTATGCGCAACCCGGCGAACCGGCGCAGGAACGTATGGTGATCCTGCAACTGAAACTGCTGGCCGATGTCGGTCTGGTCGGTTTCCCGAATGCCGGAAAGTCGACGTTGCTGTCGGTTGTTTCGGCTGCCAAACCGAAGATTGCCAATTATCCGTTTACGACGCTCGAACCGAACTTGGGTATCGTAAGCTATCGCGACAACCGTTCGTTCGTCATGGCCGATATCCCCGGTATTATCGAAGGAGCCAGTGAAGGCAAAGGCTTGGGCTTGCGGTTCTTGCGACATATCGAACGCAACTCGTTGCTCCTGTTTATGGTGCCTGCCGATGCGGATGATATCAAGAAGGAATACGAAATCCTACTGGGTGAACTGGTTAAGTATAATCCTGATTTGCAGGATAAAAGCCGTGTCTTGGCTATCACAAAAAGCGATATGCTGGATGAGGAGTTGATCGAGGCGTTGTCCGAAGATCTGCCGGAAGGCGTTCCTCATGTCTTTATCTCTTCCGTTACCGGAATGGGGATCACCGAACTGAAAGACCTGTTGTGGAAGGAACTGAACAAGGAAACGTTCCACGAGGTAGAGCGTATTGTACATAAAAACATCGATGTAAGCGCACTTCCGCTTGACGATGACGATTTTGTCATTCCTCTTGACGAAGACGATCCCGACGACGATGAAGAATATGAAGAGTATGAAGATTGGGACGACGAAGAAGATGAAGATACATCCAAATGATAAAGTGAAGATGTTGCAATTCCCCGTATTAAGCGAGGATTGCAACATCTCTCATTTTGTGACAACCCGTCAGGGAGGAGTGAGCGAAGGCACGTATGCCTCCTTTAATCCCGGTGAATACAGCGGGGATGATCCGGAAGCCGTCCGGGCGAACCGGAAAATTCTTTCGGATGCGATCGGAATACCTGCCGAACGTATCTTTGCGCCTTTCCAGGTCCACGGGGCGGAGATACGTTCGATCGGACCATCCTTCCTATCCCTTCCTTTGGAAGAACAGCGGCTTTACATGCACGGAGTGGATGCGCTGGCGACAAATGTGCCGGGTGTTTGCATTGCTGTTTCGACGGCCGACTGTGTCCCGGTCTTGTTGTATGCCCCCGATGTGAAGGCGGTAGCCGCCGTTCATGCCGGTTGGCGGGGAACCGTACAACGGATTGTCGCGAAAACCGTTCGCTATCTCATGGATGAATATGGAGCCGATCCCCGCTTTATGAAAGCCGGCATCGCACCTTCCATCGGTCCCGAAGCTTTCGAAGTCGGCGAGGAAGTAGTCGAAGCCTTTCGGGAGGCCGGTTTTGAAATGTCGCGTATTCTGAAGCGCGATGCCGATACCGGAAAAGCCCATATCGATTTATGGGAGACCAACCGCCTGCAATTATTGTCTGAAGGTCTTCCGGCCGGAAATATCGAACTTGCCGGCATCTGCACCTACACCCACCCCAACGAGTTCTTCTCCGCCCGTCGTCTGGGAATCAAGAGCGGACGCCTCTTGTCCGGGATCATTGTTAAACAGCAAGCAGTCGATAAATAACAATATATAGTTTTACAAATCATAAATCATAAATTTCTCCAATGATAAGCGTTTCAATTTCAGAAGAAGTAGCTACAGCCTGTCCGGATTTGCATGTTTTGGTTATGTCTTGTGATGTTTGCAATTCGGAATCGGACGAACGGCTTTGGCAGGAGATGGCTGACGAAGAAAAGGCCGTCCGGGAGACAGTTAAACTGGAACAAATCAACAAATGGCTTCCTATACAGGCCACCCGCCAGGCCTATAAGCGTCTGGGGAAAGATCCGAACCGCTATCGTCCCTCTTCCGAGGCGTTGCGGCGGCGCATTCTTCGCGAATTACCCCTTTATAAGGTCGATACGTTGGTCGATCTCATCAATTTGGTTTCTATCCGGAGTGGATATTCCATCGGAGGCTTCGATGCGGATAAGATTGCCGGTGACAGCCTGGTGTTGGGAGTTGGCCGGGAAGGTGAAATTTATCATGGGATCGGGCGTGGCGAACTGAATATTGCCGGTTTGCCGGTCTATCGGGATGCGGTCGGCGGAGTCGGAACTCCGACCAGCGACGAAGAACGTACAAAAATAGGGCTGGATACTACCCGCCTGTTAATGATTATAAATGGTTATTCCGGATTGGATGGTCTGGAGTCGGCAGGGAAGTATGCCGCCACCTTATTAAGCAAATATGTTTCAGCCATAAACATGGAGGCGGAGCTTGTTACGGTTAAGGATAGGGCAAAAATAACACTATAATTGTGTTATAATAGTGTTAATTATGCTTATAAAGCATAAAAAGCGACTGTTTTATGCTAAAAAACATCTATATCCTTTTGTTTTAATCGATTAATCTATAAATTTGCCCTCGTTAACGAATTAACAAAACAAAAAGAAAAATGATCGAATTGATTGGAACAAACGCCGGCCTTGTTTGGAACGCATTAAATGAAGGCGGTAAAATGAGTGTTAAGGCAGTAAAGAAAGCAACTAAAATCAAAACAGAAAAAGATGTGTATGCTGCTTTGGGTTGGTTGGCTAAAGAAGGCAAATTGGCTTTCGAAGATGTCGAGGGTGAATTGTATGTTGCGTTAGTATAAAAAATAGCGTAGCAGAATCTATTGGAAGGAGGGCTGTTCGGATTTTAGTTTGAACGGCCTTTTGTGTATCCGGACGTTTTCTGTCAAAAAAACAAACCGATTCGTTGTTTTATTCAATTCTATAGTTTACTTTTGTGTAGAATTTGGTGTGAAATGACCGAAGATCATAAAAGATTGTTGGCTGTATTTGATGTTAGGGTTCGTGATTTGATGGAGCTTTGCGATAGGCAAAAACAGAAAATCAACGAGCTTGAAGACTTTTTGGTACAGAAAGAAGGGAAACTTCAACAGGCGATAAAGACGATTGAAGAGTTGAATGCCAAATGTGATAATATGCTGACTGCGCGAGTTGTTTCTGTCAATGAGGGAGAAATGAAAAGTGCCAGGATGAGATTATCGAAGTTAGTGCGGGAAGTAGATAAGTGCATTGCACTATTAAACGAATAGAGGCGATGGACGATAAATTTCTTATACATGTAGAGATAGCCGGTAAAAGCTATGGTATCAGGATCAACCGGAGCGAGGAGCAGGAAGCACGTGAGGCTGTCCGGCAAATCAGGATGAAAATGGACCAGTACCGGAAGAAATATTCCGAAGTGGATGTAAAAGATTTGTTAGCCATGGTGACCTTTCAACTATCGGTGGAAAACCTGAAGTTGGAGGAAAAGAATGACACAAGTCCCTTTACTGAAAAGATACAGGAGCTGACCGATGAATTGGATAGCTACCTGAAGGATAAATAGTTGTAAGAATAGAGAAGATGCGTTTCCGCACTACTTTGCATGGGGTATCCATGTAAGGCAGTGCTTTTTTTGTATAATAATATAACTGAATTTAAACTATAAGTAAAATGGGTATGACTATAATCATAGCACTTGTAACCTTCATTGTCGGAGGTCTGCTCGTGTGGTTTGTGATGAGAATCCTTATGAAGTCAAGGTATGACGCCGTGATACGCGAGGCTGAGAAGGAGTCGGAAGTAATGAAGCAGAAGAAGCTGCTCGAAGTAAAGGAGAAGTTTCTTCATTTGAAAGCGGACCTGGAGAAACAGGTATCCGCCCGTAATTCGAAGATACAGTCTGTTGAGGCTAAGTTGAAACAACGCGAGTTGGGTTTGAACCAACGTCAGGAAGACCTGCAACGCAAGAATAGCGAAGTGGATGCCGTAAAGGAGAACCTGGCTGCCCAATTGGAACTGGTAGATAAGAAGAAGCAGGATTTGGAAAAACTTCATCAGCGTGAAATTGAACATCTGGAGACACTTTCCGGACTTTCGGCCGAAGAAGCGAAAGAGCGTTTGATCGAATCTCTGAAAGACGAAGCCAAGTCGGAAGCAACTTCCTATATCAACGAGATCATGGAAGAGGCGAAGATGACGGCCAATAAGGAAGCGAAGAAAATCGTTATCCAGTCCATCCAGCGTGTGGCGACCGAAACGGCAATCGAGAATTCGATTACGGTCTTCCACATCGAATCGGACGAGATCAAAGGCCGTATCATCGGTCGTGAAGGCCGTAACATCCGGGCGTTGGAAGCTGCGACCGGTATCGAGATCGTCGTTGACGATACGCCTGAAGCAATCGTGTTGTCCGGCTTTGATCCGGTTCGTCGTGAAATAGCCCGCCTGGCTTTGCACCAGTTGGTACAGGACGGACGTATCCATCCGGCACGTATCGAGGAGGTGGTTACGAAAGTAAGAAAGCAAGTTGAAGACGAAGTGGTGGAAACAGGTAAACGTACTGTCATCGACCTTGGTGTTCATGGCTTGCATCCTGAGTTGATCCGTATGATCGGTAAGATGAAATATCGTTCTTCTTACGGTCAGAACCTGTTGCAGCACGCACGCGAAACGGCCAACTTATGTGCAGTGATGGCTTCTGAACTGGGATTGAACCCGAAAAAGGCAAAACGTGCCGGACTGTTGCACGATATAGGGAAAGTGCCTGATGACGAGCCGGAATTGCCGCACGCTATCTTAGGAATGAAGCTTTGCGAGAAATATAAAGAGAAACCGGATATCTGCAATGCCGTAGGCGCTCACCACGACGAAGTGGAAATGCAGACGTTGCTCGCTCCGATCGTACAGGTTTGTGATGCCATTTCGGGCGCACGTCCGGGAGCCCGTCGCGAGATTGTCGAGGCTTATATCAAGCGTCTGAATGATCTGGAACAGTTGGCCCTTTCTTATCCGGGCGTAGTGAAGACATATGCCATCCAGGCCGGTCGTGAACTTCGCGTAATTGTCGGAGCCGACAAGATCGACGACAAGGATACCGAAAACCTGTCAAACGAAATCGCAAAGAAGATCCAGGATGAAATGACTTATCCGGGTCAGGTGAAGATCACGGTGATCCGTGAGACTCGTGCGGTAAGTTACGCTAAGTAGAAATCAATAATCATTGAATAAGTTTATGGAGAGCCGGGCAGAATAAAGTCCGGCTCTTTTATTTTTTTCGCCAAAATCAGGAATTTGCCGTCACTTCTCATTGGCACGGGGTGATTTGCGTTTGCTTAATATTACCGCTGGAGCAGGGGCAGACCTCTATACGACCTCGAAGTTGCTCGGCCATGCCGATGTAGAAATTTATCAAGGTTATTGCATTTTCTTGATTTTGGCTCACTAATCCATTTCTGTCCACTTTAGAATAATCGAACTGACGTTCTTGTTCCAAGTCGTATTCAATCGCTTTGCGAATATCAGGAGCGGAGACATACAACACCGTATCGCCACGTAGTACCCATTCCTTGGGACTGCCTTCACCTTCTCGCATGACAATAATCAAAGGGGTTCAAGGAATGGTGAAGCCAGATCGGATGCTTGCACAAAAAAAGCGGCTGCCCGGAAATAGGGCAACCGCTTTTTTAGTTTATGTAAAACGGGATTACTTATTTGTAACTGTAACCCGCTTTCTTCTGTGCGCTGTTGGCATTAGCGCCGGGAATCAATGTGAAGCCCCACTTGTACTCCCGGTCTGCCGGTAAAGTGTATTCCGGTTCCGGACGTGAATACCAACTGTCGTAGCCGGCCAATCCCTGCTGTTTCAGATCGACGCATACTTCAACGAAGTTGCGCGGTGTGATGTCGTTGATATGTGTCTGGCGAGGTTTGCCGTACGGTCCGATTTTCGGGCGATTGGCAATCTCTTCCGGAGTGAAATTGTTCCACTGGTACGGACGGTTGGTTGTCTTGTCTGCATCGAAATCTTCGACAGAGTTGCGCATTGCGTTGAATTCCATCTCGTCGTCTGCAACGATCAACAGGTTCTTGCCTTTACCGCCTAATGAGATCCAGCGTGTATCGCAATGGTGGCCGTTTTCCTGCGGACGGACATAGGGGAAGTACTGCTCTTCAGCCGTGCTCTTATACTGCCCGATCATGTAACCGGCCTTGCGGTCCCAATAGTTCTCCAGCGGGCCGCGACCGAAATATTCCAGTTGGTCCATCGTTGCCGGCAGGCGGAAACGTACGCCGATACGCGGAACGACCATCTTGTCGCGTTCGCTCATCTTCTCACGACCCGGCGAGAATGTGGCAGTTGCGGTTGCTTCCGATATCTCGATCTTCTTCCCGTCCAAATGAGCCGGAGTGAAAAGCGTTGCCACGTTCATGGTGCCGTCAGGATAGATTTTATAAGTGATGACGAACTGGTTGCCGGCAGGCAATTTATAGTCGACTTTCACGATTGCGTTGCCGTCTGAGATTTCAGCAGAAGCGTTTGCCACGTTGAAGTTACGGCTTGAGAGTTCCCAGATTTCCAGACGCTGCGGGTCGCCACTTCCGTAATCGTTATCGTTCGGGGCACGCCAGAAGTTCGGCCGGATGCCGAAACCTTCGTTGAAGTATTCCGTACCGCCAACTTTGTAAGAGGTGACGACACCGGCTTTCTTGTCGAATACGAAGTTTACTTTCGAGGAAGTCACCTTCACGTTGTCTCCTTCTTCCGATACGGTCAGTTTAGGACCACCTGCTTTGTAAGCCGCCTTGTCGGTTTCGACAGGCAGACGGAACTGATCCTGTGCGATATCGTAGCCGTCAGGAACAAGTCCTTCTTTCTTTACGGTCGTAACGGCGAAGTCAACCAAATAGTCCACACCTGCCTGCGGTTTCAGGCCAGCTACGGGAACGGTGATTTCCTGTGAAGTTTGCGGAGCCAGGTCGAGCGACATCTTGTTGCTCTTGATGATCTTGTTGTTTGCTTTTATGGTATAAGTAAACATATAGTCCTTCAGGTTCGTGAAGTAGAAACGGTTGGTGACCTTGAACACGCCGTTTGCCGCATCTACAGCCTCGAAGCCGACGTTCTGATGCGCGAACTTCACTTCAGCCATTCCCGGATGCGGTGTGCGGTCCGGATTGACCAAACCGTTGCAAAGGAAATTGCCGTCGCTCGGCATGTCTTTGCCGAAGTCGCCGCCGTAAGCGTAAAACTCTTTTCCGTTTTCATCTTTGGTCAGGATACCTTGGTCTACCCAGTCCCAGATCCAACCGCCTTGCAAGTTCGGATATTTGTAGATGGCTTGCCATTGTCCCCACAGGTTACCGGTCGAGTTACCCATAGCGTGGGCATATTCGGACGGTGCAACCGGGCGGTCGCTGCCTTGCGCGCCTATCTCTTCCAACCATCCGGCACTTGGGTATTGCGGTACATACATGTCGCTATTCCATTCCCAAAGAGCACGTTCGTAGTTGACCGGACGGTTCATCAGGTCTTTGTCTTTATTCTTCAGGTAGAGGTAAGTCTGGTAGAAATTATAACCGTTTCCGGCTTCGTTGCCTAATGACCAGATCGTTACGGACGGATGGTTTTTGTTGCGTTCGTACATGTTGACCGTACGGTCCATGTGCGGCTTCAGCCATTCCGGGTTGTTGCCTAACGTGCCGCCTTTGCGCAGGTTGTAGTACATGCCGTGCGATTCGATATTGGCCTCGTCGTAGACATACAGTCCGTATTCGTCGCAAAGCTCGTAGAACTTACGGTCCTGAGGATAGTGGCACAGGCGGACGGAGTTCAGGTTGTGCAACTTCATCAATTCGAAGTCCTTGCGCATCAACTCTTCCGTTACGTAATGCCCGGTCAGCGGGTTATGTTCGTGTATATTTACGCCCTTGAATTTGATCGGCTGGCCGTTGAACAGCAGGACGGTGTACGGTTTGCCGTTACCGGCGATCCGGTCAATCTCTTTGATTTCGATGCGGCGGAAACCGACATTCTGCGGGATCACCTCCGTCACCTTGCCGTCTTCTTTGATCGTCATCAACAGCTTGTAGAGGTTTGGATGCTCTGCATTCCAAGTTTCCACGTTATCCAATGTCTTTTCGAACGAAGTCGTCTCAATCGTGTTTGGGCTTACCCACAGCTTGTTCTCGGCCGTTGCAGCCACATTGCCTTTTGCATCTAATAATTCGTATGTGACGTCGATGTTCTTAACCTTATCGGAATGGTTCTTGATGTCCATTGCCAGACTGAAAATACCGTTTCTGTACGTGTCGTCGAGCGTGGAGACGATACGGTAATCATTGACAGCAATCTTGGGCTGCGACCACAGATAGACGTCGCGTTCGATACCGCTCAGACGCCAGAAGTCCTGGCATTCCAGATAGGAACCGGTACTCCAACGGAAGATCTTCAGCGTCAGCACGTTCTTGCCCGGTTGCAGGTATTTGTTGATTAGGAATTCGGCTGGATTCTTGGAATCTTCACTATAGCCGACTTCCTTGCCGTTTACATAAACATATAAGCCCGATTTAGCTCCGGCGATATGCAGATATACGTCACGTCCGTCCCAACCGGTAGGAATCTCGAAGTCGCGGCGGTAAACACCAACCGGATTCGCTTCCGGCAACAGCGGAGGTTGCGGGTTACGCGGTTTGAACTCATATCCGTGGTTCGTATATATGGCAGTGCCATGTCCCTGAACCTCCCAGTTTCCCGGAACGGTGATGTCGTCCCAATCGGAAGTGCTGACAGAAGGATCTGTGATGTTGGCAGGAAGTTTTTTATACGAATCTACGAAATAGAATTTCCATGTGCCGTTCAGCAACGAATAGAAAGGACTTTTTTCATATCGGGAAGAGAGAGCTGTAGCACGGTCTCCATAGCTCATAAAAGAGGATCGGGGAGCCTCTTTGTTAACGGCAACGACTTGGATGTCCTGCCAGTAAGGCTTCTCAGGCTGGTTCGCCGCATTGTCTGCCAATGCTGTGCCCAGAAAGAAGCAACTCAATACTCCTGCGAGCATCGTCTGTTTGATCACGTGTTTCATATGCATTTTTAATTTAGATTAGCACTGTTGCAATTGACAATTGGCAAAGAAAAGGTAGGACCTCAAATTGTCAATTGTCAATTATCAATTGTTTTATCTTGCTGCGTAGAAAGAATAACCTTCGGCAACCTGTTTGAAAGCAAGTACGCCGGCCTGGTTCAGTTCCACATTCATTTCTTTGCCATCAGGAAGGTACATGACCACTTCATCGTCACCAGTGAACTTCAACAGCTTGGTCGATTCACCGTCAGCTTCTACGTTCCAGCTCTGATCTGCTTCATTGAAAACCAGATCGACAGCTTTTTCTTCTCCTTCTTTCTGGATGTGGTAACCGTCTTTTTTTGTTTCGATAGCATACGTGCCATCTTTTGTTTCGATTGTTTTTACCGTACCGGCATCGGCAACAGGGTTGCTTCCGCTCCAGAACTCAATCGAGTTCAAAACCAATATATCTGCCAATGCAGAGATTTCATAAACCGGAACAATCCAAAACGCAATGAAAACCAGTTCATTTACAAACTTGCTGTCAATGTTTCTGTTCCAATCCAGCAACTTATTGGACAACCCAAACGATCCAATACACGATGAGAACAATACACTGCTGGCAAGCGTCATCGCTACCAATAAAGTTACACTTTTTTTCTTCATGAATGTTTAGTATTTGTAGTTAATTTGGGGACGAAGATAACAATTTATTTTGGATTAGTTTAAGGCTCTTTTGGTTTTCTGTTATTGAGGTGGTTATGAGTTCGGGAAGATTGAAAGTTTTGGTAAAAGTTTTATAGAATTCGGAATCTTTTTGAGGAACTATAAACGGTTTGCCGGCAAGCCCTGTTGCCGGATTGAAATAGGCAATGAACGGATGCGCCCAGAGTCCGTCTACACGTTTACTGCTAAAAACAAACCACTTTCCAGATGAAGACCAAGTATGAAAACTCTCTACATTATCACTGTTTACTTCCTGCATGTTTCGGATATTTCCGTTTTGCAGATTTAATAGATAAAGTTCGCTTTCAGGATGCCAAATGGAGAAGTTGCCATAATCAGAGCAAGTAAACATCAGGTAGTTTCCATCCGGAGAGATTCTCGGGAAAGAAATGCTTTTATGCAAAGCCGATGTTTCGTATACACATTCTGGTTTACCGAATGTTTGTTGTTTGGCATCAAAAGATATTTTGTACAAGTCATAATAAATGCTGTCTAAAGATGTTTGAGGAGTAATAGCCCTGCTTCGGCAGAAATATAATGTTTCCCCGTTCGGGCTCCAGGTCGGGAATGTCTCCATCCATTCCGGTCCATAAATAAGCGAGTCGGTGATAATCCGGTTCATTTCGCAATCCCAGATGATCAAGTCGGATTCCCGATCTGATACCTCAATCGGCTTTTCCCCGGTGGAATGGAAAAACTGCTGTATTTCGTTGACGGAATAAGCAATATATCTTCCGTTCGGATGCCAGGACGCATATGTCCCTCCATTGTTCATCCCCTGTTGTTTAACGTTTACTTTCTCGACTTTCCCATGACGGGATATGATGGTTCCTCCGTTATCTCCCCGTGTATGGATCATCATAGCCTCCGGGTTATTTTGGCAGAAGGTATGACAATTCATGCAAGTCGATTTGGCTGAGCTGTTTTCAATAATCGGAATTACCTCGTAGGAGGAAAGATCCCGTTGGTAAATACCCATTTGATTCCATAATTCGTAGCCTGGATATAAGAGGCGGTATACTAAATACGAATCTATCGGTTCTGAGGAAATGGAGTTTCGGATATCTTTGTATTGTATCCATTTATCCTTTTGGCGGATAGATACACGAATATAAAAATCATTTTCGACTGCAGCCGAGGTTAGCTTGTACCATTGTTTCAGAGGTATTACAATTTTGCATTCTTTACTTTTCAGGGTAAAGAAAACCTTGTCTTTGAATCCTATTTCTGTATAATATTCTTCTCCATCCTCAGTAATTTGGAAGTTAGGGGGAGCTATATTGACCGGAAATGTGACATCTGTGTAGTCAGGAAACAGAGTTGGTGGTTTATCTAAATAAGTATCCGGTGTAATCATTCTTTGGCTACAGGCTGTCATCAATACTATATAGATAAGAATAATAGAAAATTTCATGAGTTATTATTGTTGTGTTTGTTGATAGTTGTCGAGTATGCTTTTGTAAAGGGGTGGCATTTCTGAATAAGAAAATTGTTTTATTCGTGGTAAATGCTCTACGAATTGTTTGGTCTTATTACTAAGTATCAGGTAACTCATCAGGTATTCGAACGCCATACGATTGGTAGAATCCTGCTTGCAGATAAAAATAAGTTCCGGACCTAAATCCTGAATATTGGTAAAACGTGCCTTCTTCTCTTTTTGTTGGGGAACAGGTTTCAATCCTGGAACTTCACCGGTAGGAACCAACCTTTCGTATTCTTCTGCTTGCTTGCTGTAGAACAAAGATTGTTTTAATACTCTGATAAAACGCATCGCTACGGCCTGGCGTCCGTTTACAATATTGTAACGAATCAGGTTCAGAAGGGTAGGAGCTGTTTCACCGTAAGCCACCAATGCTTCAGAAGCCCAACGTTGAGCTTCATTGATATAGCCCAACTGTTCATACAGATAATGTCCATACTTACTTTGTCGTGGATTACTCATCCAAGGTAGGAAAAGAGAATTAGGACCATAGTTTTGTGGATATTTCAACAGATCGTAAGGCATACGTCCGGTATGATAGAGAGCCATATTGCAGAAATACTCCATCAGTTGGTTCTCTCCTCTATATTTTCTTGTACAGGTAAGGATTTGTTCCCATTCCTGTTTTTTTACATGGTTTTCTGTTTCAATCAGTAACCGCTCACGCATATTGTAAGTGTATACAAATAAATAGAATGTGCATGAGGCATACATGATCAGAAACAGGATTGTATAACTTGTATATATTTTAAGGTTGATTATAAAACGGGGTAACATGCGGGCTGAAAATGTGGTTAGCAAAAGGATTGCGAAAACAACTGCGGGATAGATCCAGCCCAGCGTGAATCCTGTTAGTGCAAAACAAGGGATCGTGACATAGTAAAAGGCTTTTTGGGGAAGCAAGGATAGTAAATATGTGATAAGGAAGGTGCAGAAAAGGCTTGTGATCCGGCAGATATCAAAATCCGGCGATTCGAATTGTATGAATAGATAAAGAGGTGGAAGTAACGCTATCTGTAACGGATCGTTTCTTACGGTTAGCTTCCGGATGATTAGCACCGGGAGTAGATACAGGCATGATAGGATAAATGCCAATATTAATTTCCCCGCATAGGACAGATAGAAAAATTGGATGACGAAGTTTGCGAAATATTCACCTAACTTTCCCGGCTCTGATAAATAACTCTCCAGATAGGAACGGGTAAACAGGAAAAGCTGCTGCTGTTCATGATAAGGGAAAAGATAAGCAAGGCTGTCCATGAACATGAACAGGAGCAGGCAGAAAAGAACGATAAAAAGTAACCAATGAATATGCTTCATAAAAGAGTGAAACACGAGAGAACGTTTGTTCTCCCGTGTTTACTGTAAATATTAGTATCACTTATTTTGTCGGATATTCCGGATTCTGTATCAAGGCCGGATTCAGGTCGATTTCTTCCTGTGGAATTGGGTACAGGTAGTTATAGTCTTCATATTTGCTACCTGTCAGTTTAATGTTTTCACCCTGATACAGGATACATTTCTTTCCGTTATCTCCATCCGGAGCATTGGGATCATCAACCATCTTATATTTCATTCCCAGGAACGGAGCGTTCAATACTTCTTTAGCAATACCCCAACGGCGGATATCCCATTGGCGTTTACCGCTTTCCAGCGCAAATTCCACTCGCCATTCGTTACGGATACGCTGGCGAAGAGCATCTTGTGTGCCACAATAGGTCGGTTTGCTTGCATCTGTGTTTTGTAGTTCGGGCATACCTACACGACGACGTACTTGATTTACGGCGTCAAAAGCAGAAGCATCTAATGGTGAAATTTCGTTTTTAGCTTCTGCATATGTCAACAAAACTTCTGCATAGCGGATAACATGCCAATCTTTACCCATATCCCAACCTGTGGATTGTGGGTCGATCGACGGGTCTAACCATTTTTGATTGTAATAACCTGTCGCTGTGGCATCGTTATGTTGGGCAACACCTGTGGAACCGCTTGATTTCAGCGGTGCTGTTTTGATTGTTACGCCATACATTTCTTCTCCATCATGTAATACACAAACTTCTAAACGCGGATCGCGATCTTTGAATGGATTTGTAGGATCGTAGGTTGTGGATTTATCAATCGGAGAACCATCGGCACATTCAAAGGCATCAACTAAACTCTGAGTCGGATTGATACCACCCCATCCTTTTGTAGGGAAACATCCCCAACCGATTATGTAAGTTGTTAATTCCGGTGCATTGAACTGTCTTACTAAAATAGCCTCTTTACAAGCTTCTTGTTCTTCCCAAAATAAATTTGCATACTTGCCTGTATTATTGGCATCAAACAACTCATACTCTCCTGAATCCATTACACTTTTTGCAGCATCGGATGCTGTGTCATAATGTTTGAAATATAATGCGGCACGTGCTTTCATAGCATTGGCTGCGCCTTTTGTTGCACGTCCATAATCGCTACTACCCCATTCGGCAGGTAAATGGGCTGTTGCATAGTCGAAGTCTTCTATTACTTTCGTATAAACTTCTTCAACCGGTGTACGTGTAATGTTTCCCATTTCTTTCAAATCTACCGGTTGGTCAACGTAGGGAACCCCACCGAATGTTTGGATAAGTCCGAAATAAATATAACCTCGTAAAAAACGAGCTTCTCCCATAACTGCTTCTTTATCAACTTGGTTGTAATCAGGAATATTATCTATTTTAGACAGTAAAATGTTACAAGCACGGATTGCTTTATAGTCTCCGCTCCAGCCCATGGCTGCAGGATCATAAATGCCTCTGGATACATCTCCGGCAGCCCATTTGATACCGTGTACGGCATTATCCGAATTAATGTCGCCATCAATATCTCCACTATTACTTCCGGGTAATACCTGGCGATATACGTCTGCAATAAACATTTTTGCGTCATTAGGCGTTTTCCAGAAACTACCGTCTGATAGTTCATCATCCGGCATGCGATCCAAAAAATCGCTACATGAACAGAAGCCGAATAGGGTAATAGCCAGAAGAGCTATATAATAATTCTTTTTCATATCTTTAAATTATAATTTGTTGTTTAAAAACCTACTTTAAGACCGATTGATATTTTTCTTACGTTCGAGTATAAACCTCCGCGGGAACTAGATGGAGCTGATTCCGGGTCAAGTGAATCCATTCCGGTGATTGTGAACAGGTTTTCACCTGTCAGGAATACTTTTACACGATCCAAATTGATTTTACTTAGTAATACTTTCGGAATGTTGTAACCGATTGTCAAATTTTTCAATCGAACATAGGAAGCGTCTTGCAACCAATAAGATGAGAATTGATAGTTGATTTGGTCTGACATTGTGATACGTGGGTAGGACGCATTGTGATTGGTGGGTGTCCAACGATCCAAATGACGTTCCAGAACTTTACCTCCGTTGAAGAATGCATAGGCTGCTTCATTATTAACATAAGCATCTACATCGAATGCTCCTTGGAAGAAGAATGACAAATCAAAATCTTTATAATATAAATTGGCTCCTAAACCGGCAGTCCAACTTGGAAACTCTTTTCCGATAACTTTGCGATCGTTGGCGGCATCGATTTTTCCGTCACCGTTCAAGTCTTTGTAACGGATATCCCCCGGCTGTTCCGTACCGGTACGCGTCGGGCCATTTGCGACTTCTTCTGCTGAATTGAATAGACCGTCTGCTTCATATCCGTAGTATGAACCGATAGGATAACCTTCCAAGAACCAGAAATTATCACGTCCGTCTCCGGGTTCTTTTCCTTCTGTATCCATCAAGTCTACCAATTCGTTGCGAACATAAGCAATATTGAAGTTAATGTCATAACGAAAATCTTTACTGATAGAATTGTTGTGGAAAATACTTAAATCGAACCCGGTGTTCTGGACTTTACCTGCATTTTGTCTGGGTGCATCCATACCGAATATACCCTGTACAGGAAGGAGCAATAACATATCATTGGTTGTTTTCTTATATCCGGCTAATTCAAATCCTACTTTATTGTTGAAGAAAGAAGCTTCGATTGCACCTTCGATACTTGTTACTGTCGCCCATTTGAGTTCTTGGTTTGCATAACGACTTTCTTTAATGGTTGAATAAAGGGTGTTTCCAAACATATATTTATCGTACGCATACGAAGGAACTGTCAGATAAGCTTCTTCGTCCTTCAACTCTTCGTTACCTGTTTGTCCCCAACCTGCACGTAATTTCAAATTACTAAGCCAGTCAAGTCCCGCATTTTTCATAAATTCTTCTTCTGTAATTCTCCAACCAGCCGAGAATGCAGGGAAAGTACCCCAACGGTTACCAGATGCAAAACGAGAGGAACCGTCTATACGGACATTGGCTTCAAATAAATATTTATCAGCAAAATTATATTGAGCACGTCCGAAATATGAACGATGAGCGACTTCGTATCTTGACTCTTTATTGGTTTGTGAAGATGCATCCAATGTACTCAAAGATTCTTGTAATTCATTGTTTCCACCTCCTTTACGAGTAGCTTCTAAATGTTTGTAGCGATAATCAATTTGTTCAAAACCGGCCAGTAAACCTAAATCATGTTTTCCCCATGTTTCATTATAATTGATCAATACCTGCGTTGTATACCAGTTCCACCAAGTCTGTTTTTCATATCCTTCACGGAGACCGGTTGTCGCTTCATCTTTAGCACCGTAAACAATTTGTGTTTTGAAAGCATCTTCACTCCTTTCGTCATTACGTACGGAAAATAGTGCTTTAGCAGTTAAATTGGGTAGAATATTTACTTGCCCATATAATGTTCCATTTACCTGCTGATCCATTGTCCTTCTGAAACCATCACGTCCTAATAAAGCGACAGGATTGTCTTTCCCATTATAGATGAATTTCCCTTCTTCGTTTCGTACGCCTTCTACCGGAGTAGCACGGTTTGTGAATTGTGTCATACCTGCAACGCTATTCCATCCGTCCATTAAAGTCCCTCTGTAACCGGATACATTCAGGCCGGCAGAGAACCATTTGCTAATTTGTGAATCAATGCTGGTTCGTGCATTAAAACGTTTATAATTGTTGGCATCGATCAAACCGTTTTGTTGTGTATAACCGACAGATGCACTATAACTTGTTTTTTCAGAACCTCCGCTGATGGAAAGATGGTGCATTGTTTCAATTGCATTTTTGTTCATGGTTTCTTTATACCAATCGGTATTGGGATGACCATAAGGATCAGTACCGTTACGGTATAGTTCTATGTCTTCTTCTGTGAAACGGAGTGGATTGTTTGGATTGTCATTTAGTGTAGCTTCATTATACAGCATTGCATAATCTGCAGATCCTAAAAAGTTAGGACGTTTGGTCGGAGTCGACCAACCTACATTTCCGGAATAGTTAACACGTGCACGATCTCCTTTTTTACCTTTTTTGGTAGTGATCAAAATGACCCCATTGGCAGCCTGAACACCGTAGATGGCGGCAGAAGATGCGTCTTTCAATACCGTAAGACTTTCGATATCGGCAGGGTCAATTGTGTTCATACTACCCGGAACACCGTCTACAATAACTAATGGGCTTGCTGCGTTGACAGAATTTTTACCACGAACTGTAATTGTACCTGTTTGGCTACCCGGACGCCCGGAACCTTGAATAGCTGTAACACCCGGCATCTGTCCTGCTAATGCGGCAGATACACTTGATACAGGTCTTGATTCCAGAGCTTCAGCTTTGATTGATGATACAGATCCGGTTAAATTTACTTTTTTCTGTACGCCGTAACCGACCACGACAACTTCATCCAGTTTCTGTGTGTCTTCCTTAAGATTTATGTTGAGAGATTGCTCTCCGTTGTACTTGATTTCCTGGGTCAAATAACCGATAAATGAGATTACGATTACATCTCCTTTTTTTACTTCCAGGACGAATTTACCATCCATGTCGGTGACAGTACCGTTTGTCGTACCTTTTACAACTACGGAGGCGCCTGCTACAGGGCCAAATTCGTCTTCCACGATACCTCTCAAACTTGTTTGTTGCTGAGAAATGCCAACATTGGGTGTTGCAGCCTCGCTGGAAGCGAACGTTGTTTCTGTCGTGAACAGTGCTGCAGACATCAACATTAGGCTGACTGGTCTTGCGATTTTCAACATACTAATCGTTTTTTGTTTAATGATAGTTAAAAACTATAGGCTTTGAGAGGGCGTGTTTTTTCTACAGCTTGCTCTTACTTGCTTATTTTTTAGAAATTAGAATCAAAGTTTATGCTTGCATATGCGTAGTTCTTGTAGGACTACGACTTATTGTAAAAAATATAAAGAGGTATATGCAAAAAGGTGGTTCTTTTGGATGAAGTTCTTGTAGGACTACGATTAAGTTTGCCGAATTCGTGTCAAGTCCTCTGATATTACTCTCTTGTATATGATAAAATCACATGCCGCAAATCTACTGCGGGCAGCCGTAAGCCTATTAGTTGATAGCCGCAAGCTTCTTGCCGGAAATTATCGAACAATATATTGATTTGTATTAATATACAGGAAAAAGATTCTATTATTTCGATTATTCGTTGTTCGTTTTTGAGGAGATATTTATGGTAATAAAGCGGATAATTGCGTGATAAACTAATTTATTGGTTAGAAGTTGTAATCTTGCATTATTAGAAATATACAATAAGTATACAGGAAAAAGATAGAAATGTTCAATATGATTATAAAATAACACTCTGATACACTTAATTGTTAATTAACATTTTGAGATGTATGCTCGGTTGAGATATTCGAGGAACGGAGGGCGTGTATTACGAAAAATACTGATTCGGGTATTTGGTGTAACACTGTCAATTTGTCGATTCTTTAAAGGACGAAAAGTTAAAAACGAGGGTGAAAAGAAAATTTAACTACCAATATTATCTTTGTTAGTAAAATAATTTAATATATTTGTCTTAATGTATAAAAAATGGCATAAGGATATATTTAACGGTGCTCTTGCAAAAATTTATCTAAAAAAAGATGCACGATAATAAATAAATGTGTTACATTTGCCACGTCAAAGAACGTAGTCCTACAAGGACTATGTCTGTATTTATATGACAAAATAATGATATGCGTTAAAAATCATACCATGAATGTAAAGAGCTTATAAGTGAGTTTTTATCACCTTCTTGAAATCTGTTTATATCGTGGTTATTATAATTATTATTAAACAAAAAACAATTAGTATGTTGAAAATCGTAAGACCAGTCAGCTTTTTGCTGTTGTCCGCTGCTTTATGTTCCTCGGGGACAGTATTCGCATCTAATGGAACAGCAACACCTAAAGTTGGCATTTCTCAGCAACAAAAGAGTTTGAAAGGTACAGTTAATGATGCATTAGGGCCGGTTGCCGGTGCGTCGGTAGTCGTAAAAGGAACGACAAACGGTACTGTTACCGACATGGACGGTAATTTTGTGTTGGACGTTAACAATGGTGATATCCTTCAGGTTTCTTTCATTGGCTATGTGACTCAAGATATCAAGTATACCGGTCAGGCAACTTTAACTGTAAACTTAGTCGAAGATACACAGAAACTGGAAGAAGTCATTGTCGTTGGTTACGGTACGCAGAAAAAAGTAAACATGACCGGAGCTGTTGCTCAGATTGATAGTAAAGCCTTGGAAAACCGCCCTGTTCAGAATGTTTCTACTGCTTTGCAAGGAACGATGCCGGGTGTTCAGGTTACTTCCGGCGGTGGACGTCCGGGACAGGATGGAGGTACGATCCGTGTGCGTGGTGTCGGTACCTTGAACACGGCTGATCCTTATATTTTGGTCGATGGTATCGAAACCGGTACGATGAACTCTGTCGATCCGAACGATATCGAAAGCATTTCCGTATTGAAAGATGCTGCTTCTGCTGCTATTTACGGATCGAAGGCTTCCAATGGTGTAATTTTGATTACGACGAAACGTGGTAAGACTGGTAAGCCGCGTATTTCTTACAATGGATATGTCGGTCTGCAGAAACCGACGGAAATGATCGACCGCATCAGTTCTTACGATTATGCGCGCCTGTATAACCAGTCTATGGTAGACGCAGGTTTGAACCCGCGGTTTGAACAATCCGATCTGGATAAATTCCGCGATGGATCTTCTCCTTATACACATCCGAACACTGATTGGTATGATGAAGCCTATCGGACGGGTGTACAGCACTCTCACAATGTTAATGTCAGTGGTGGTACGGAGAACGTAAAATATATGGGATCTGTCGGTTATTTAGGACAAACAGGTATATTGCCTAACGCCGAAAGACAACAATTCAACGCTCGTACCAATTTGGACATGAAGTTGAACGAACGTTTGAATGTCCGTTTGAATTTGGCTTATATCAAGAACGACTATTCCGACCCGAACTCTTCTTATGCCGGTGGTAGTTCAGACCAGATTATCCGCCAGTTGAACCGTATCGCACCGTGGATTGTTAGCCGTTATGAGGATGGTACTTGGGGTACGATCAGTGATGGTAGCCCGATCGCTTGGCTGGATATGGATCAGACAGTGGATCGTAAGAACCAGAACTTCTCGGGAACGTTGTCTGCCGATTATAAGATCATCGACGGACTGGTTGCAACGGTTACCGGTTCTTATGTCAATAACCAGCAGCATTATCGCGCTTTCCAGAAATTCATTCAGTATAATCCAAGCAAGAAGTCGGATCCGAACAAGTTGAATGAAAACTTTTACGGTTGGCATCGTGCTACATTCGATGCTTTGTTGAACTATGACAAGCAGTTCGGCGAACACGGCTTGAAAGCAATGGCGGGTTGGCATACGGAAAAGTATGATTATCGGGAAAATACTTCTGAACGTAAGAACTTCCCGACAAACGACCTGACAGATATGGATGCAGGTGATGCCGCTACACAGAAAAATGGAGGTTATACTCGTGAATTGGCGATGATCTCTTGGTTCGGCCGTATCAACTATGATTATGCAGGCAAATATCTGTTTGAAGCTAATATCCGTGCGGATGCTTCTTCTCGTTTTGCCGATGGCAATCGTTGGGGATATTTCCCTTCTTTCTCCGGTGCATGGCGTTTGAGCGAAGAAAGTTTCATGGAAAATACATCCGAATGGTTGAATAACCTGAAGGTGCGTGCTTCTTGGGGTCTGTTAGGTAACCAAAGCGCGTTGGATGACTATTATCCTTGGATGAACACTTATAATTTGGATGCCAACTATCCGTTGGGTGGTTCTTTACAGAGTGGTTATTACCAGAAGAGCTACAAATTGGCTTCCATCTCTTGGGAAAAGTCTCGTACGTGGGGACTTGGTTTCGATGCGACGCTTAACAACAAGATCAACGTGACTTTCGATTATTATGACCGTAAGACAACCGGTATTATCATGGATGTACCTGTCCCTGACGAATTTGGTTTGGGCGCTTACAAGGATAATGTCGGTCAGATGTCCAACCGTGGTGTGGAAGTGATCTTGAGCTATAATAACAAATGGGGTGACTGGTCATTCGGTGCAACCGGTAACTTTGCCTATAACAAGAATATTCTGCAAGATTTGGGCCTGACCGATGGAAGTAAGGATATGGTCGATCCGAATAATAGCAACAAGGTACGCCGTATCGGTGAAGCGTTGAACACATACCGTGTTTATAAGGTAGATGGTTTCTTTGAATCAGACGAAGCCGCACAAGCTTGGATGGATAAATATGCCGGAAAAGAGGGATATCCGTTCTCTAAAAAGTTTAAAGCCGGCGACTTGATTTATCAGGATGCCAACGGTGATGGCAAGATTGATGCTGATGACCGTGTCCTGGCTGGTTCGACAGATCCGAAGTATACATTCGGTTTGAACTTGAATGCCGCTTATAAGAACTTCGATTTGTCGATGACATTCACGGGTGCTGCCGGTGTAAGCCGTTTGATCAACAGAGAAGTTACCGGATATTTTGCAGGTGATGACTCGCATCCTGCAACCGTTTGGTTGGATGCTTGGACTCCGGAGAACAAGAATGCAACAATGCCGCGTGTCGCTTATGATGAAACATCGAACAATTATAACGCTTCTACATTCTGGGTACAAAATTCCAGCTATCTGCGTATGAAGAACTTGCAGTTTGGCTATTCACTTCCGAAGAATGTGATCAAATCGGTTGGTATTGAAAATGTTCGTTTTTATTATTCAGTAGAAAATTTGTTTACGATCCACAATATGCTTGTAAGTGTCGATCCTGAAATCGGATCCGAACGTGCTTCCAGCTTCCCGTTGACACAGACACATGCTTTTGGTGTGAATATAACTTTCTGATAGTTTAAAATAGAGATAAAAAAAGATTGATATAAATATGAAACGATTATTAGTATATATGTTGTCAGGAATGGCGCTGTTCGGGACTTCTTGTTCGGACTTCTTGGATACGGCTCCATTGGATGCTTTGTCTCCGGCTACAACTTGGAAAACAGAAGGAGATGCCGAAAAATTCTTGATCGGATGTTATGACGGATGGGCAGACGAAACCGGTATCTTGTATTGGGATTGTGCATCCGACTTCGGATTTAACTTCCATGCTCATGAAGGATGGAGAGAGATCGGAGCAGGTACGATGAGTTCGACGGGTAATGTCGCCAACTATTATTCATTCGGAATGATCCGCCGTTGCAATGACTTCCTGAAAAATATCGAAGGTGTGGAATTCTCTGACGCTGCCAAGAAAAATGATTTGATAGGACAGGTGAAGACTATTCGTGCTTACCAGTATTTCTTGATGAACTGGTTGTATGGCGGTGTTGCTATCATTGATTCATACGAAACGGCCGATGAAGCAAAAGTGCCGCGTAACACGGTTGAAGAGGTGAAGAAGTTTATCTATGATGAACTGGACGAAGCTGTCCCGATGTTGAACGATGCACCGAAAGCCAGTGGTTATATTGCAAAGGGTACGGCGTTAGCATTGAAAATGCGTGCTTCTCTGTTCTATGCAGATTATCAATTGGCAAAAGACGCTGCTAAGGCTATCATGGACCTGGGACAGTATGAGCTGGATCCGAGTTTCGAAAATCTTTTTATGGTAGCCGGACAAAACTCGAAAGAAATCATCGCGGCTGTTCAGCATGATGAAAACTTGTATTCGAACTGGATGATCGCTACAATGTATAACAATGGCGATGGCGGTTGGTCTTCTATGGTTCCGACACAGAATCTGATCGATACTTATGAAATGAGCAATGGTTTGACAAAAGAAGAAGCCGGTAGTGGTTATGATGCTACTCATCCGTTTGCAAACCGCGACCCGCGTATGGCTATGACGGTTCTTTATCCGGGTATGGATTGGAACGGTGAGGTGCTGAACACATTGGATAAGGAAATCAATGGAAAATCAAATCCCAATAACAATGGAGCGAACAACTGTTCCAAAACTCGTTTGACTTGGGCGAAATATCTGGCTCCGATGTCTCAGTACAATGATGTTTGGTCTACCAATTGCCAACCGATCATTTTCCGTTATGCAGAAGTTTTGTTAAGCTATGCAGAAGCTGAAAATGAATTGAACGGACCGTCTGCCGAGGTTTATGGCATGTTGAATCAGATCCGTAACCGCGTCGGAATGCCGGATGTAGATCAAAATAAATACGGTTCGAAAGAAACACTGCGTGAATTGATTCGCCGTGAACGTTCGGTAGAATTGGCCGGTGAAGGTCTTCGCCGTCAGGATATCATCCGTTGGACGGATGCCAGCGGCAAGATGGTGGCTGAGACAGTTTTGAACGGTCCTTTGAAAGCTATCACGGGTACGATCGATCCTAACGAAACTGATCCTACAAAACGTGCCGTTGTTACGGGTAGTGAATTGGTGGAAGAACGCGTGTTCAAACCGTATCACCGCTATTTGCCGATACCGCAGAGTGCGATTGATAAAAACAAAGAGCAACTTAAACAGAATGAAGGTTATTAATAGGTACTGATATATTTTTATCATGTTTTAAGAGGGGTATATTGGAGTATTTCCAATATATCCCTTTCCTTTGTATTGAAAAACACTGAAATAGCATGAAGTATTATCGAATATTTTCTTTTATCTTGTTGTCCGTTTGTGTCGTATTGGGATATAGCTGTAATACTGCTGCATCTTCCGGACGGGAAATCCTGGATATGAATACCGACTGGGCTTTCTATCGAGGAGAAGTGGAAGAGGGGAGCCGGACGGAGTTGGATGATTCCGGATGGATGCCTGTTACCCTGCCTCATATCATGCAATTGGAAACGAAGCATTGCGGCGGAAACTCCATTTATGACGGTATCGGTTGGTATCGCCGTTATTTCAAACTGCCTGCAAAATATAAGGATAAACGGATCGTCGTCTCTTTTGAAGGAGTGATGACGAATTGCGATGTTTATCTGAACGGTCAAAAACTGACGGAGCATCATGGCGGTTATATGGGATTTGTCGCAGACCTTACGGACCGTATCGATTGGAACGGCAATAATGTGCTGGCTGTCCGGGTTTCTGCCGAACCGGACCCGCTGACACCTCCGGGAAAGCCGCAAGACAAGATGGACTTCTATTATTATAGTGGGATTTACCGGGATGTTCGGATGGTGGTTACGGATAAAGTATATATCACCGACCCGTTGCAGGAAGATATTGTTGCCGGTGGAGGTCAGTTTGTGACGTTTCCCGAAGTAACGAAAGACAAGGCGAGGACACATCTTGCGACTCATGTCCGGAATTTGACGGATAAAGATCAAGCACTGTCTGTTTTCTCGCAACTGGTCGATTCGGCAGGCCATGTCATTACAGAGGTTGAAACATCGGTCACCTTGCACAAGCAATCGGACAGAACGGTGGAGCAGGACCTCATTGTCGACCAACCTGCTTTATGGCATCCTTATACGCCTAATCTCTACACCTTGCGTACGCAATTATTATCGAAAGATAAAGTTCTCGACGAAACCACCCGGAAAATCGGTATTCGTACGATCCGGTACACGGCCGAGGAAGGATTCTTTATCAACGGGGAAAAACTGTATATGCGCGGAGCCAACCGTCACCAGGCTTTTGCCAATGTTGGAGATGCGGCTTCTAACTCGATGCAGGTACGGGATGTGATCGACCTGAAACGCGGTGGTTATAATGCGGTTCGTGCCGCCCATTATCCGAATGACCCGGCTTTCCTGGAGGCGTGTGACCGGTATGGACTGTTAGTGGTGGAGTGTATTCCCGGATGGCAGTTCTATAATCCGGATTCCACCTTTATTAAACGTTTGTATGAGATCGGGCGCCAGATGATCCGTCGTGACCGGAACCATCCATCTGTCGTTCTTTGGGAAACGGCTTTGAACGAATCCCGTTATCCGGTCTCTTTGGCTAAAGAGATTTTCGAACTGTCTCATGCCGAGTATCCGGGTGACCAGATGTACACGGCGGGCGATTATTTCGGACATGCGGAGATGGAGCCTTATTATGATGTCTTTTATAAACAGGTTTCCAAATTCCCGAAAGACGGGGATGTGATGAGTAATTATCCGGAAGATTTTATAGTAGTCAAGCCGTTGTTTACCCGCGAATGGGGAGATGGCGTAGGCGAAAAGCCGCGTGTCAGCTTGAAAGAAAGCGAGGAAGAACAGATGCGCCAGTGTCGTAGCCGTATCGAGCAGTTGAATGGTAAAGGCTATTTTGACTGGTGCATGCTGGATGCCAATCCACATATGGGTGGACATTTCGTTTGGAGCTACAATGACTATGCACGGGGCAGCCAGGATGAAACGATGTATAGCGGTGTGGTGGATATCAACAGGTATCCGAAATTTAGCTACTTCATGTTGCAGAGTATGAGGGACAAAGCTGTTTCACAACCCGGATTGTATGAAGGGCCGATGGTCTTTATCGCTTCTTATAATGCTTCGGGAGATTTCGCCTCGTCTACAACAGATATAACGGTTTTTTCCAATTGCGACGAAGTCCGTCTTTATCGTAATGAGAAGTTGATCGGAACTCAGACACGGGAAGAACGGACACCGTTGTATCGTTCGGTTGTCGAGAAAGGCGGCAGCCCGGTGTTTGTCTTTAATGCTGGGAGATATGAAGCCGGAACATTAAAGGCGGAAGCGCTGGTTGACGGAAAGGTGGTGGCGACCCACAGTGTGAGCACTCCGGGAAAAGCCGATCGTCTGATTGTGGATATCAAGACGGATGGCCTTGTCCCTGTTGCCGACGGCTCGGATATGATCCCTGTCTATTTTAAGGTTTGTGACAAGAATGGTTCTTTGGTTTGTAACTCTGGACAGGAAATCCGGATTCAGGTGTCTGGTGAAGGAGTGCTGGTCGGAGATACGATCAGCCGTATCGGAATCAATCCTCAGAAGGTGGAAGGAGGCGTTGGTTTCGCATTTGTCCGCACGACGAAGAAAGCCGGTAAGATTACGGTGAAGGCAACAGCTGAAGGTTTGTCATCCGGTGAAGCGGAAATCAGCACGAAACCGTTTGAAGGAATCTATCTGCCCGATGGGAAACATGCCCAGTTTACCGGGAAAGAGGAAGACAATGTCGTGGTAAAACCTTCTTCCTGGCAAAAGCACATCTTAGAAAGACCTCGTTTGAAAATTGCGTCGGTCCGGGTTGGAAGCAGCCAGGACGGATATCCGGCTTCCAATATAATCGACAATGATGATCATACTTGGTGGATTGCCGGAGAAGACCGGTTGCCGCAGGTGGTCACTCTGGTACTGGACCGTCCGGCATACGTGGCTGCCAGCCGCATTCTTTTCCAGAAAGACAGTTCTTCCTATAAGCATAAGGTGGAGACTTCTGAGGATGGCGAACGATGGGAACTCCTGTATGAACGCGAATGTACGGGGTGGGAATTCAAACCGATGACGGTTGACCGAGAAGTGAAATATATCCGCCTGACAATCGAGGATGTTTCCGAAGGACGTGCCGGCCTGGGGGAATTTTCTCTGTATTAATATATAATGTATAACACGTCTAATCTGTCGAGGCAAACGTACAAGATGGACGGTATCGAAGTGGAAGAGAGCACTTGGAGCCGTCCAATAAAAATTTTGTATACCTTTGCAGCCATAAAAAGAGAAAAAATATGATTTCTGTTGAAGGACTTACAGTTGAGTTTGGCGGGTTTACGCTTTTTGATGATGTTTCGTTTGTGGTAAATAAGAAGGATCGTATCGCACTGGTGGGAAAGAACGGTGCAGGAAAATCGACGATGCTGAAAATATTTGCCGGATTGCAGTCGCCTACCTCCGGGACGGTCAGCGTACCGAAGGAGACGACGATCGGTTATCTTCCCCAGCAGATGAAGCTGGCGGATACACAGACGGTGCGCGAAGAGGCGGAGCAGGCCTTCGAACATATCCATGAGATGGAAAAGGAGATAGAACGGCTGAACCAACAACTGGCCGAACGGACCGATTATGAAACGGAATCGTATCAGAATCTCATAGACCGTGTCACGCATTTGACGGAACATTTCCAGATGATGGGTGGAAACAACTACCATGCCGAGTTGGAACGGACATTGATCGGCTTGGGATTTAGCCGTGAAGATTTCGACCGGCCGACCTCCGAGTTCAGTGGGGGATGGCGCATGCGTATCGAGCTTGCCAAGCTCCTGCTCCGCAAACCGGATGTCCTGTTGCTGGACGAGCCGACCAACCATTTGGATATAGAGTCTATCCAATGGCTTGAAAACTTCATCGCGACACGTGCCAATGCGGTGATCCTGGTTTCGCATGACCGGGCGTTTATCGATAACACGACTTTCCGGACGATAGAGATAGAACTTGGGAAGATTTATGATTATAAGGTAAAATATTCCGAATATGTGGAATTGCGCAAAGAGCGTCGCGAACAACAACTTCGTGCCTTTGAAAACCAACAGAAGAAATTGGCCGATACGGAAGCTTTCATCGAGCGTTTCCGCTATAAAGCGACCAAATCTGTGCAGGTGCAATCCCGTATCAAACAGTTGGAAAAGGTCGAACGCATCGAGGTAGACGAAGTGGATACGGCTATGTTGAGCCTGAAATTTCCTCCGGCTCCCCGTTCCGGTTCTTATCCGGTGATTGCGGAAGATGTCGCCAAGCGCTATGGCGACCATCTGATATTCGAACATGCCACTTTCACGATTAACCGTGGAGACAAAGTCGCTTTTGTCGGCAAGAACGGTGAAGGTAAGTCTACGTTGGTTAAATGCATAATGGGAGAGATTACCGATTTTACAGGAAAGCTTCAGTTGGGGCATAATGTGAAGATCGGCTATTTTGCACAGAACCAGGCACAGTTGCTGGATGAGAATATGACAGTTTTCGATACGGTAGATTATGTGGCGCAGGGGGATATCCGCCTGAAGATACGGGATATACTGGGAGCTTTCATGTTCGGCGGAGAAGCATCGGACAAGAAAGTGAAAGTGTTGTCAGGTGGAGAAAAGACCCGTCTGGCCATGATCCGGTTGTTGTTGGAACCCGTGAACCTGCTGATCCTCGACGAACCGACCAACCATTTGGACATGCGTTCGAAAGATGTGCTGAAAGATGCTTTGAAAGAGTTCGACGGCACGGTTATCGTCGTTTCGCACGACCGTGAATTTCTGGATGGGTTGGTAGACAAAGTGTATGAATTTGGAAATAAACGGGTGGTCGAGCATTTAGGAGGCATTTATGATTTTTTGGAACATAAAAAGATGGATAACTTGCGCGAATTGGAACGTTCCGCCCAGGCTACAACCGCCTCTACGGAAGGAACCGCTTCGGAACCGACTCGAAACAAGCTCTCTTATGAAGCTCGCAAGGAACAAAGCAAGGCAATCAAGAAAATAGAAAAAGCGATAGCCGAATCCGAAAAGAAAATAACGGAACTTGAAAACTCCATTGCCGCTATCGAGGCCAAACTGGCTACTCCCGAAGGGGCGGCGGATGTTTCCCTATACACCGAATATTCCGAATTGAAGAAGAACCTTTCCGATACGATGGATCTTTGGGCGGAACAGACGATGGAACTGGAAGAATTGAATGCTGCCAATCGTTAGCATTCAATTCTTTTCTCTACAGATTACTGGTTCAACATCTGGTATAACTTATCCAGTTTCGGAGCCATGATGATTTCCGTGCGGCGGTTTTTTGCACGGCCGTCAGCAGTCTCATTGTCGGCAACCGGCATAAATTCTCCACGGCCACAAGGCTGTATTTGCAGCGGATTGACATTGTAGTCTTTTGTCAGGATGCGGACAACCGAGGTGGCGCGGATAACACTGAGATCCCAATTGTCTTTGAATTGGGCTGTGTTGATAGGTTTGCTGTCGGTATGTCCTTCGATATAAACATCGATGTCGGATTGCTTGTTGAGGACCTCGGCGAGCTTGGCCAAAGCCTCCTTTCCTCGTTTGTCGACACGGGCGCTTCCCGATTCGAAAAGAAGTTTGTCCGACATGGCGACGTAGACTTTCCCATCTTTCTCACGGACGGTCAGTTCGTCACTACTGAACCCCAAAAGGGCATCCTTCACGCTGTTAAGCAGATTCTGTACCCGTTCGGTCTGGGCATTTATCATATCCTGCAGTTCGTTGATCGTACGTTCGCGTTCATCCAGTTCGCTCATTTTCTGGCTCAGGAGTGAATTCAGCTTTTCCTGTTCCGTCATGTTGGCACTGAGCATGCTTTGATAATTGCGAATGTTTTTACCCATGCGGGCGGTGTCTCGTTCAAGTACGGCAAGACGTGAGGTGAGGCCGTCGTTGTTGTCACGGCAGTTCACAAGTTGGTTCTGCAGGTCGTCTCCCCGGGCAATAGCTTCCAGGCGTCCGTTTTCGGCCAGCAGATACTTTTTCTTCGTTACACAAGAAGTGCAGGCAAGCAGTGCGGAGACTGCAACTAATAGAACTTTTTTCATTTTGTGGATAATTTCAACGAATGTAATATTTATTGTACATTACTTGTATCGGGTTTAGGATATTTGCAAATAATTAAACTATAATTAAGGTCTCACGGCAACATGATCCGCGTTAACAACAACCCCAACGCAACTGACACTCCTGTGGCAACCAATCCCGGCATCATAAACGAATGGTTGAGGAGATATTTGCCTATGTGCGTCGTTCCGGTACGGTCGAAATTGATGGCGGCAACGATGGTCGGATAGTTCGGGATAAAGAAATATCCGTTTACGGCGGGGAACAGCGCTATCAGCATATAGGGAGAGATGCCGAGGGCGATTCCTAACGGCAACATTGCGCGGATGGTCGCCGCCTGGCTGAATAAAAGAATGGACATCACGAATAAGGCCAGGCCGAAAAGCCACGGCATTTCCGTTACGATGTGTTCGATCGAGCCTTTCAGTTCCGTCATGTTCCCGCCGATAAAGGTGTCACCCATCCAAGCGATACCGAAGATCGCGACGACGGCTTGCATGCCGGCGGAGAAAACGGAACCTTGTACGGCCTTTATTCCATCCGTCCGGGTGACGAGCAGGATAAGGGCGGCGGCTGAAAGCATCAATATCTCGATGATATGCGCCATCTGCATTTGTCGGGTTGCCCCGTTTGCCAGGCTGAATGCCGGTCGCAGTGTATCCATAGAGCCAAACAGGACGATACCGATTGTCGCTGCTACGAATATGATCACTGACAGGAGGGCGGCACGATGGTTTTCGACTCCTTTGGCTACATATTTATTGTCGCTGAACTCCTTGTTTGCCACACGGCGCAGGTATTCAGGATCTTCCATCAACTCTTTTCCGACATGCAGCGAACAGAACGCTCCTGCCAGAACACCTGCCAATGTGCAAGGGACGGAGATCATCAGGATGTTCATCAACGATATGTCATGTCCCGACAGCATGCTGAGCAACGCTACGGTCGCCGCAGAGATCGGACTGGCCGTAATGGCTTGCTGGGACGCGATCACCGCAATTCCCAATGGTCGTTCGGGACGTATCTTTGTTTCCGTTGCCACTTCCGCTATCACGGGAAGGACTGAATAGGCTACATGTCCCGTTCCGGCAATGAATGTGAATATGTAAGTTACCAACGGGCTGAGGATCGTGATCTTGGAAGGATTCTTGCGCAGTAGTTTTTCCGCCCATTTCACCATCAGGTCCAGTCCGCCGGCTGCCTGCATGCAACTGGCGGCAGCGATGACAGCAACGATCATCAGCATTACGTCGATAGGAGGGGAAGTCGGTTCCAGGCCGAAGGCGAAAGTGAGGATGCCTAATCCCAGGCCACCCAATACTCCTAAACCGATACCGCCGAGGCGGGCTCCGATAATAATTGCAACTAAAACGAATAATAATTGTAACAGCATGTCTTGTTAAATGTAGATTTAGTTTGTAAAGGTCACAAATTTAATTATTTTTGTTGCGCTAAGTACTACAAAAACAATTAATACGAATGAAAAGAATCTATTTCGCAGCTTTGGTAGGCTTGTTTGGGTGCGTGTCGGCATTGTCGGCACAAGGACGGAGTGAGTTTCTGTTGGAGAAAAACTGGAAATTCACCCGCGAAGACAACAATGAGTTTATAAAACCTGCTTTTGACGACAGCAAGTGGCAGTCTGTGACTGTCCCGCACGATTGGGCGATCTACGGCCCTTTCAGTTCCCAGAACGATAAACAGGAGGTCGCCATCTCGCAGGATGGCCAAAAAGAGGCGATGGAGCATGCCGGACGTACCGGCGGACTGCCGTTTGTCGGTGTGGGATGGTATCGTACCGAGTTCGATGTCCCTCAGTTCCAGGCTGGCAAGCGGGCAACGATCCTGTTCGACGGAGCGATGAGCCATGCCAATGTCTATATCAACGGGCAGAAGGTCGGCTATTGGCCGTATGGCTACAACTCTTTCCACTTCGATATCACGAAATATCTGAAGCCCGGACAGAAGAACACATTGGCTGTACGTTTGGAAAACCAGCCGGAGTCTTCCCGTTGGTATCCCGGAGCCGGTCTTTACCGGAATGTTCATCTGATTGTTACCGAAGATGCCTATATTCCGGTTTGGGGAACATATATCACGACTCCTTCGGTAAACGAAAAGTTTGCGAAAGTGAACGTACGCGCCAAGGTGGTCCTGCCCGAAGGCGCTGATCCAGCCCGATATAGTGTCGAGACCAGCCTATGGAATCCGGACAAGCAGAAGTTGACGGCTGTCCGTACTTCTCTTGCGCAAATGAAATATGACAACGACCAGGTGGAACAGGATTTTATTATCCAGGACCCATCCTTATGGTCTCCGGAAATGCCTGCTTTGTATTCCGCAGAAACCCGCCTGTACGAAGGTGACAAGCTGAAGGATATCTACACGACTCCTTTCGGCATCCGCTCGATCGAGATCATACCGGACAAAGGTTTCTTCCTGAATGGCAAGCAGACTGTCTTTAAGGGGGTCTGTAACCATCATGATCTCGGTCCGTTGGGGGTTGCCGTCAACGATGCAGCCATCCGTCGCCAGATACGTATTCTGAAAGACATGGGGTGCAACGCGATCCGAACTTCCCACAATATGCCTGCTCCTGAGTTGATAAGGGCTTGTGATGAAATGGGTATGATGATCATGGCGGAGAGCTTTGACGAATGGAACGTGGCTAAATGCCGGAACGGTTACAATCTGCTTTTCGACGAATGGGCGGAAAAAGACCTCATGAATCTGCTTCATAACTTCCGCAACAATCCGAGTGTTGTCATGTGGTGTGTCGGCAATGAAGTGCCCAACCAGTGGAATGAAGGAGATTGTAAAATTGCCAAATGGTTGCAGGATATCTGCCATCGTGAAGATCCGACACGTCCGGTAACCCAGGGAATGGATGCTCCGGATGCGGTGGTCAATAACAACTTTGCAGCCGTGATGGATGTGGCCGGTTTTAACTATCGTCCTTTCAAATACAAAATTAACTACAAAAAGTTGCCGCAGCGGATCATTTTAGGTAGCGAAACCGCTTCGACGGTTAGTTCTCGTGGCGTTTATAAATTTCCGGTCGAACGTAAGGCGATGGCTAAATATGACGACCATCAGAGCTCCAGTTACGATGTGGAGCATTGCGGTTGGTCTAATCTGCCGGAAGACGACTTTATCCAGCATGAAGATTTGCCGTATTGCATCGGTGAGTTCGTGTGGACAGGATTCGATTATTTGGGTGAACCGACTCCCTACTATACGGATTGGCCAAGCCATAGCTCTCTGTTCGGCATCATCGACCTTGCAGGTATTCCAAAGGATCGTTTCTACTTGTACCGCAGCCATTGGAACAAGGCTGAACGTACGTTGCATATCCTGCCTCACTGGACCTGGCCGGGACGTGAAGGTGAAGTAACACCTGTCTTTGTATACACGAATTATCCTTCAGCCGAACTGTTCATCAACGGCAAGAGCCAAGGCAAACGCACGAAAGACTTGAGCGTCGGATTGGACAGCAGCTATACGGAAGCCGCTCAGAAAAGTTTCGAACGGCAGAAGCGCTACCGCCTGATGTGGATGGATACGAAATATGAGCCGGGTACGTTGAAAGTGATTGCGTATGACAAGGATGGCAACGCCGTTGCGGAAGAGGAAGTACATACGGCAGGCAAGCCTCACCATATCGAACTGACCGCAGACCGCGATCGCCTGAAAGCTGATGGCAAGGATCTCTCTTTTATCAATGTCCGTGTTGTCGACAAGAACGGCAACCTTTGTCCGGATGCAACCCATAAGGTGAAGTTCAATGTCCGCGGCTTGGGCTCTTACCGTGCGGCCGCCAACGGTGACCCTTCATCTCTCGAATCTTTCCAGGCTCCGCAGATGTCTCTTTTCAAAGGCCAACTGACAGCAATCGTACAGACGGAAGAAACACCGGGCGTCATTGTCTTCGAAGCTTCTGCTCCGGGTGTGGAAAGTTCAAAAATTGAATTGATCAGCGAATAGGTGGATTTTTCCGCCCATCCCGATAAAACGGACAGGCTTCGGATTCAGAACGGACAGGCATTCGTTCGGAATCCGAGGCCTGTCCGTTTTTATTTGTTGGTGACGATATTTCCAAACACATCGAACTCGACCGTTACGGCCTGCCCGTCATGTATGACATTGAATTTGTGGAACGCACCGTTGGCATCGATAAACATGTAAATAGATTCCACTTGGTCATTTCCGTATTCGGAGGCTCTGAACGCATCCATGATGACTGTCGGTACTTCCTGTTCCGAGACTTTCCAGGTCGTACTTTTCCATGTATATATCTGGGTCAGTTCGACAATCTTTAAAGTCTTCCCGTCGAGGATTGCCAATTGTACGCCAAAGGTTGTGTTTTCTATATACAGCAATTCTGCTCCCTGGAAGGTCAGTCCCATCAGGTCGGCCACTTTTTCAGGGATGATGATCGGTTGGTCGATATCATCTTTAGCATTATCGGATGTTTTGATCAGGTCGCCGTATAAAGTATAATACAGGTCGGTTTCCTGTTTCGCTTTTTCAACTTCCACCTTATATACGGTTCCCATTCCGGCTCTGCCGATGGTATCGGCTTCCTCTATCTTCCATCCGGCATATTTCCCTTGTTTGATATCGGCCGAGATAGCCGCAGGCAACAGGTTTAGCGGTAAATCCGTCTTAATCATGGCCCATACTCCGAGATGGTCGAACCAGGCAGTGTTATCGAGAGAGTTATTCTCAAAGTCTATTATATAATAATCGTCATTGACAGTCCATTCTGTGTCATGTGCATCCGGATATTTGGCCTTGAAAGCGTCCAGGATTGTTTTAGGAGGTTCGATGCCGCCCGGTATGTTTTCGTCGTCTTTGCTACAGTTGGCAAAGAGCAGGGCAAAACTTGCGAAGATTGTAAAGATTGAAATTTTAGTCTTCATGATTTATCGTTTTAATTTGTTACGAATAAACAACAGGTGAGGTCGAAAAGTTCTCTCAAAACCGAACACTCTGTCCGATTTTGAACACCTGTTCCGATTCATATCTTCACGTAATCAATGATTTATGTTTTTGGCACGGAGTTTGCCCTGTAAAAGCCGTCAAGGCGGAATGCCGGAAAAAGAAGAATAAAAACAATGCTAAATATGGACAGAGAGATTTCAAAAGAAGTTCAGAGAAAGGAACAACGCAAACAGTTTATCAAGATAGGAGCAATCGCCGGTGTCCTTATCGTCCTGACCGTAATGGTGTTTTCCATACTTCAGACCAGCCTGAAACGGAAAGATCTCAATATTTCGACGGTCGACAAGGGAGTGATCGAAGTTTCGGTCAGCGCGTCCGGTAAAGTGATTCCGGCATTTGAGGAGATCATCAATTCACCGATCAACTCCCGTATCGTAGAAGTGTATAAGCGGGGCGGGGATTCGGTCGATGTCGGCACGCCTATCCTGAAACTGGATTTACAGAGTGCCGAGACGGAATATAACAAGCAGTTGGACGAAGAGCAGATGAAGAGCCTGCAACTGGAACAACAACGCGTGACGAACCACAACAAACTTTCAGAAATGGAAATGAACTTGAAAGTCTCCCGCATGGAACTAGATCGCAAAGCTGTCGAACTCCGAAACGAACGCTATTTGGACAGTCTGGGAGCCGGTACGACCGACAAAGTCCGCCAAGTGGAACTCGATTATAATGTGAGTGTTCTCAAGTTGAAGGAAGACGAACAAAAATATAAGAATGAACAGGCCCTTGCCGAAGCGGAGTTGAAAGTAAAAGAATTGGACTTGAACATCTTCCGCAAGAGCCTTGCCGAAACCCGACGTACGTTGGAGGATGCCCAGATCCGTTCGCCTCGTAAAGCGATCCTGACCTATGTGAACAACGAGATTGGTTCGCAGATAGGCCAGGGGGCAAAGGTGGCAATCGTTTCCGACTTATCCCATTTCAAGATAGAAGGCGAGATTGCCGATACCTATGGTGACCGTATTGCCGCAGGCAGCAAGGCGGTTATCAAGATCGGCAGTGAAAAGCTGAACGGGACGGTCAGTGATGTTACTCCCTTGTCGAAGAACGGTGTAATTTCCTTTACCGTCCAATTGGAAGAAGATAATCATAGGCGTCTTCGTTCCGGTTTGAAGACCGATGTCTATGTGATGAATGCCGTGAAGGATGATGTGCTCCGCATTGCCAACTCCTCTTATTATGTCGGAAAAGGCGAATACGAACTTTTTGTCGTAAACGGCGACCAGTTGTTGAAACGTAAAGTGCAGCTGGGAGACAGCAATTTCGAATATGTCGAAGTGATCAGTGGTTTGCAGGAAGGTGATGAGGTCGTCGTTTCAGACATGAATGCTTATAAGGATAAGAATAAACTGAAAATAGAAGATTAACAAATAAAAGTAAACTTTATGTTCAAACAGTATTTCAAACAAGCTCTCCAGATGTTGAAGGAGAATCGCCTTACCAGTGTGATTTCAATTCTTGGAACGGCACTTTCAATATCGATGATACTGGTCGTGGTTCTCCAGTTTCAGATCAACTTGGTCGGTTTCCGTCCGGAGTCGAACCGGGACAGGATGCTTTATATCTTGGGGATACGGGCGGATTCACGGGATGACAAAAACCGGAATTCGACCAACATGTCCGATGGTGTAGTGAAAGAATGCCTTTATCCGCTTCAAACACCCGAGGCTGTGACGGCGATAGCGAGAAATAATGCGATTGTCTCTCTGCCGGACCGGCAGTTGTTCAGGGAATATGTAATAAAGTACACCGATCCCGGTTTCTGGAAAGTCTTTGATTTCCGTTTTGTTTCCGGCAAACCGTTTACGGATGCTGATTTCAGTTCCGGTCTGCCTCGTGTAGTCATTGCGAATACATTGGCCCGCGAGCTTTTCGGATCGGAGGACCCGATTGGAAAAGATGTGCTGATAGGATATGTTCCGCATACGGTTACGGGAGTGGTGGAAGATCCGACGCGGGCCGCTTACAGTGCCTACGCAGATGTCTGGGCTCCTTATACCAGCAATGCGAATTATGTGAACGGTATGTCGTGTGGTGGTGTCTGCGGTAGTTTCCAGGGAATTATCCTGGCCCGTTCAACAAGCGATTTCGAGTCGATCCGTACGGAAATCAAGCAGGCTGTCAGTCGTTATAATGCTGCAGGCCGGGAGTTCGTTTTGGGAATGAACTTTGTCTTCTCTCGTTTGGATCTGGCTTTGGGATCGAACGATATGAATGGTGGCATCCGGAAGGGATGGAAAGAATATCTGACGAAAACGGCTCCTTTGCTGTTGTTTCTGTTGTTGGTGCCGACGCTGAATCTGACAGGTGTTGTGCAGTCGTCTGTCCAGAAACGTCGTTCGGAGATGGGGCTTCGTAAAGCGTTTGGGGCAACGAAAGGACGCCTGCTCGTACAGGTCTTATGCGAGAATCTGATTATCACTCTGATCGGAGGTTTGATCGGGATTGTCCTGTCCGTTGTCATGCTCCAACTCGGCAAGTCGTTTCTCTTGACAAAAGAGACGGCGGTTACTTTCGAGATGCTTTTCAAACCCGTCCTGTTTGCTGCCGCCCTCTTCTTTACCCTGCTGCTGAACCTGCTGAGCGCCGGTCTTCCGGCAATCCGTATTGCCCGTGAACAGATTGTGGATGCGTTAAACAATAAATAAACTTGAATACAATGATCAAACATATACTGAAGATAATGTGGAACCAGCGTCGTAGCAACGGCTGGATATTTGCAGAGTTGTTAGTGGTGGCAGCGGTGCTCTGGATGATGATAGATGCATTTTGGGTGGATTATCGCACATATCATGCCCCACTTGGTTTTGATATCGAGAACGTATGGCGTTTTAAGTTGAGCAATCTGGATGTGAAGGCACCGGGCTACGTCCCCGATTCTCTCTACCATTCGTCCGATCCGGAAGACCTGACACAATTGATGACTCAGATCCGCCAGAATCCGGAGGTGGATGATGTTTGTGTCACGTACTATTCCTGTCCCTATTCGAATGGCAATTCCTGGCGGGAAGTCAAACCTGTGGACGGTGATACAATTTATGCGGCCCATATGGAGGCATTCCAGATGCGCAATGTCACACCGGAATATTTCCGCCTCTTTCGTATCCGGACGATCGACGGAGAATCGGTGTACGACAAAGTTGCAGGGCGACACAATGTGATCGTGGTCACGCCGGAGATGGCGGAAGGATTCTATCATGGCACTTCGAATGTAGTCGGCCGCCGCGTGTATCATAGCAATAATGAGTTGTCGTCCGAGATCGCAGCGGTTTCCACTTCCATCCGCACGAGTGAATATGATCGGCCGGAAGCCTCCTATTTCCAATGTATGGAAGGTGAAACTTACAATTCGACCGTCAGTGATTTTGGAGCCAGTAACGCCGAGTTCTGTGTCAGGATGAAACGTCCTTACACGCAGAACGAGATGAACCTGTTTCTGGACGGAATGGGGGAGAGGCTGAAGGTCAACAACCTCTATGTCTATGGCGTAACCCCGATCTCCTCATTCCGCGAACAACAATTGGGCTGGAAGGCGCGGATGGCAAAAAACAGGATATCCCTGATGAGTTTTATGCTGATAAATGTCTTTTTCGGTATCATCGGCACTTTCTGGCTTCGCATGCAAAACCGTAAAGGAGAGATCGGCCTTCGGATGGCTTTGGGGGCCCACCGTATCACGTTGGAGCGCTATATGTATGCCGAAGGGCTTTGTTTGCTTGCCTTGACATTGCCTTGGCTGTTCTTCTTCGCCTTTAATATGGTTTATATGGACCAACTCGATTCCTACCGTCAACCCCTCACATTTGTACGTTTCCTTGCGACCTTCGGCTTCACCTATCTTCTGATGGGCGCCATGATCTGCATCGGGGTCTGGTTCCCGGTGCGCAAGGCGGTTCGGTTGGCTCCGGCGGAGGCGTTGCATTATGAGTGATGCACAAAAGCGTACTGATTACCAATAGGAATGTATATATTAAAGAATATAATAACAACGGGTAGCCTCGATCCTACCCACAACAAACGATAATGATTATGATTACACTTACAAATCTTGAAAAGATCTACCGGACGAAAGAAATCGAAACGGTCGCCTTGGAAAACGTGAACCTGACAGTCGATAAGGGAGAATTCCTGAGTATCATGGGCCCTTCCGGTTGTGGCAAATCTACATTGCTAAATATCATTGGGCTTTTGGATGCCCCGACATCCGGTACGGTCGAAATTGCCGGAACCTACACTGCCAATATGAACGACAAGCAACTGGCGATGTTTCGTAATCAAAAGTTGGGTTTCGTCTTCCAGTCTTTTCATTTGATTAATTCACTGAATGTACTCGATAATGTTGAACTACCTCTTCTCTACCGCAAGGTCAGTGCCAAAGAACGTCGTGTTGCTGCCGAAGCCGTACTCGAAAAGGTCGGTCTTTCGCATCGTATGCGCCACTTCCCGACACAGCTTTCAGGCGGTCAGTGCCAGCGTGTCGCCATTGCCCGTGCCATTGTCGGCAACCCCGACATCATCCTTGCCGATGAGCCGACCGGTAACCTGGATTCCAAGATGGGAGCCGAAGTCATGGATTTGCTCCACAAACTGAACAAGGAAGACGGTCGCACCATTGTCATGGTAACCCACAACGAGGAACAGGCAAAACAGACAAGCCGTACGGTACGTTTCTTCGACGGGCGGCAGGTAATGTAATAAATCATAACAGAATAGACATGTTAAAAGTTTATTTCAAACAGGCCTGGAACCTGATCCGGCAAGAACGCCTCTTCAGCTTGATTTATATTGTCGGTACGGGATTGTCCGTGTCGATGGTGATGGTTTTGTCGATCGTCTTCTATATGAAGGTCGCAAACATCTACCCGGAAACGAACCGTGACAGAATCCTGGTGGCCAAAAGCGGAATGGTAAGCTTCGAAAACGGCAGGAATTCCAGCAGTTCCCTTTCCGAGGGAATGATCAATACCTGTTTTGCTTCTTTAGACGGAGTAGAGGCTATTGCCTTGATAAGTAGAAAGGATGGAGAGTTTCTGTTGCAACCGGAAGGAGATCCGGTTCAGTTGCCGGTGACAGTCAAGTATGTAAATACGGACTTTTGGAAAGTGTTCCCGTTTCGTTTCATAGACGGAAAACCTTTTACGGATGCCGACCAACAGTCGGCCATCCGGACGGCAGTGATTGCCGAAAGCCTCTCGCGTCGCCTGTTCGGCAAAGATGAAGCTGTCGGTAAGTATATATCCCTGAATTTTCGGAGTTACCGGGTATGCGGCATCGTGAAAGACGCCTCGTTGGTGACTCGTGAAACCTATTCCTTGATTTGGCTTCCCTATACGCTCGCCGATGGTTATCAACCGAACAGTAGTTTTTACAATACTGAAGCCTTGGGCGAGTTCAGTGCCTATATCCTCGCATCGAAGGATAAGAACTTGGCTGATTTGAAGAAAGAGGCGGAAGCGGCCGTAGAACGTTATGGAAAAACGTTGCACGACAAGACTTTTACGGCTCTGGGGCAACCGGATTATTACTGGCAGTCTATTTTTCGTTTTTGGAGTAATAGCAGGCCCGAATATGGAAAGTTGGTTTTACAATACGGATTGGTCTTGTTGATCCTCTTGCTGGTCCCTGCCGTCAGTCTGTCCGGCATGACCGATTCCCGTATGGAACGGCGGTTGGCTGAGATGGGAGTGAGGCGTGCTTTCGGTGCGCCGGTCACGACATTGATGGTGCAGGTCATTTCGGAGAATTTCCTGTTTACGGTGTTAGGTGGTGTATTCGGGTTATTGTTGTCCTATCTGCTGCTCTATCTCTCCCGTAGCTGGATTATGCAGTTGGATGCAACCTTTGTCGATGTGTTGCCGGAAGGAGCGGACGTTGTTTTCAGCCCTTCCATGCTGGTGAACTATCAGGTGTTCGGCATAACATTGTTTGTCTGCTTCCTGCTGAACCTGCTATCAGCCTTGATTCCGGCTTGGAGAGCCTCGCATCGCCAGATTATCTATTCGTTGAACGCTAAATAGAAGCCTTATGTTGAAACATATATTTAAGCAGTTATGGAACCGCAAGCGGGCAAATATCTGGATCGGCGTGGAATTGTTGCTGGTCTTTTGTTTGCTTTGGTACATTGTGGATTATTTCTTTGTTTTGGAGTACAATAAGAGTTTGCACTCTTGCCGCGATATGGATCATACTTGGCAGGTCGAAGTGGCCTTGCTTCCGCCGGAGCATTCGGAATACCAGCCGGGCGAGAGCGATTCGACAGCTTTGGAAGACAACTGCTACCGTTTGTTGGACCGCATCCGCGGCTATAAGGGAGTGGAGGCGCTGGCCGTATTGAGTAATTGGAGCACCCCGGGTGGCGGCGGCTACTATGGCGATTGGTTTCGCAGTCGGAAAGATACGACACGCAGTGGGCACGGCCAGGCCATCCTGTTTGATCCGCGTACCGATTTCTTCAAAGTCTTCCGTTATACGACAAAAGAAGGCAAACCTGTCTCGGTGGATGATTTCGACTGGGCTGATCCGAAGTCCGTCATCATCGGCAATATGGCTAAAGAGACTTTCTTTCCGGACGGCGATGCAATCGGACAGATTCTGGAGAGTCCGGAGAAGCCGGACGAATGGAATTTCGTTGTGAAAGGTGTGGTCGGTGATATCAAACGTTTCGATTATGAACGTCCCCAGCTTACATTCTACAGAGCATGGCGTGCGACGGCCGATAATATAACGGAAGAAATGGAGATAGCTGTCCGCAGCCGTGAATCCATACCGGACAAGCAATTTTTGCAGGATTTCAAGCAGACCATGAGCCGTGAGTTGCGCGTCGGGAATTTTTATCTGAAAGGAGTCAAATCGTATAACCAGATCAATAAAGATACGGATTTCGAATTCGGACAGACGAACAACGTACGGATCCGTACCGCATTTCTGTTATTCTTCTTAATCAATATCATGCTTTGCGTGATGGGTACTTTTTGGTATCGTATCCGGATGAGGCGTGACGAGATCGGTTTGCGTATGGCAATGGGATCGACGCGTACCGGCATACGGAAGTTGCTGATTTTGGAAGGGCTTTGCTTACTGGCGATCGCCTCTTTGCCGGGTATGCTGATTGAAATACAACTCATATACGCAGGATTGATAGAAACAATAGGAAAGCAGAATAACCAGCTTGTCACTTATCTGCCCGACCATGTGGTTCTGCGTTTTATCCTGACCAATTGTTTAACCTGGGTATTGCTGGCGATTGCGATTGTGGCGGCTATCTGGCTTCCGGCCGATAAAGCAGCCAAGATGGAGCCGGCAGATGCTTTGCATTATGAATAGAGATCGATAATAGCACTATTTGTTTTTTATTGAAAGCCCGGCTTTGCAGGGATTGCGAAGCTGGGCTTAATTTGTCTAAAATGTCATGGAAGCATATATGCCGAAATGTTTATCGCTTGCAACGGGACAGATAGACAAATTCTGCTTCGCGGCAAACGGACGGGTAAAAATGTAAGCGCTTCCGGCTCCGAGAGCAGCTCCCGCCGCTACGTCCCACCAGTCGTGTCTCTTGGCGTATGTCCGGCTCCATCCTACATAGGAAGCAATCGCATAGGCCGGAATTCCCCATTTCCAGCCATAGCGGCGTTGGATAAACGCTGCTCCTGTAAACGATACCGAGGTATGCATGGATGGAAACGAATGTTTGTCGCTACCGTCCGGACGCTCTTTCTTGATCAGATATTTCAGAGCGTATGTCATACCTATAGTAGAAACGCCTGCTAAAGCGCCCTGCTTCAGTCCTTGCCAGTCTTGCAACACCAACACGGTGGTCAGGCTCGCTACAGGTGTTACGAGCGCCAAAACATCTCCTGATGTACGGACAGCCTTGCGGCTTCCGCTAATCTCAACTTCCTGTGTTTTTCCTGATAAACAAATGAAAAACATGAAAATCAGGGTGAGAATTCGTTTCATTTATAGATATGCCCTGTTTTTACGTTATTTGCTTTTTTCGAGAATAAGGCGGCTGATGCGTGCTTGCACCTGCATTAGGGTTACAACGTCAACATTATCAAAGTCAATATCGATGAGTCTAAGTTTGTTTTTCTGAGCGGGAATACGTGGTGAATAGCCCATTTCTTTTACTAAATCATCGATCATTTCTTTGATTTTCTCTGCTCTTTTTGGATAATTTACTGTGCGTGCCATAATCTTCTGTTTTAATGTTTAATTAATGATGGCACAAATATAAACAAAGAGAATTGGAAAACAATGAAATAAAAGATTATTCTTTTAAATAGTCGTTCAAAATCCCAGTTTAGGAAGAAAAATAATCAATCCTACTATGGCTGCTGCTATCGCCATAATTAAAACAGAACCGGCCGCAAGGTCTTTCGTCTTTTTTATCGCTTCGTTGTATTCGGGTGAGACCAAATCAGCCAATGATTCAATAGAAGAATTGACAGCTTCGGCCGATAATACGGCTCCTATTACGATTGTGATTGCGATCCATTCTGTCTTGGATAAACCGAAAAAAGAACCGGCTATAATCACGCAAATAGCCGTAAAACAATGTATCCACGCATTATGCTCATTTTGTATCAATAAACGGATACCATTAAAAGCATACCGGAAACTTGCCAGTCGTTTACGAAAAGTGAAACCGCTGTTTTTCATCTTGTTTATTGTTTTTGAGAGAATGGGACAAAGATACGGATAATACTTCAAAAACGGACACACTGTTCATTTTCGGACACTATGGTTTGAGGCATGTTGCAGAGAATCAGTTGTATATCTTTTTGGCATGGCTTTTGCCAACAGAAGGGCAAAACATTTATTACGATGAAAAAGATATATATAGCCATCATTTCTCTTCTGCTGTCAGAGGCCGGATTGCTGGCGCAGGAACAAGATACCGTCAGGCTGACCCTCAAGGAAGCGATCAACCTGGCACAAATGCAATCGGTGGATGCTGCGGTGGCCTTGAATGAACTGAAGACTGCTTACTGGGAATACCGTACGCACATCGCCGACCAGTTACCGGAGATCAATTTCAAGGGGACGCTCCCCTCTTACAGCAAGCAGTATACCAAATACCAGCAGTCCGACGGCTCGTATACCTTCGTCAGGAATAACTCGCTCGGTCTGAACGGAGAGATTTCGATTGACCAGAACATCGCCTTGACCGGTGGTAAGATATCGTTGAATTCATCCCTCGATTTCAACCGGCAGTTGGGGCAGGGCGCGTTCAACGAATATATGAGCGTGCCTATCGGGTTGACGCTTACGCAGCCGATTTTCGGAGTGAACGACCTGAAATGGAAAAGACGTATCGAGCCTGTCCGCTACCAGGAAGCGAAAGCTGCTTATATCGAGAGTGTAGAAAATGTGACGATCAACACGATCGGCTATTTCTTCAACCTCCTGTTGGCGAATGAGAATTTGGTGATCGCCAGGCAGAATCTCGAAAATGCCGATAAACTGTATGAGATAGCTGTTGCCAAGCGTAAGATCGGCCATATCTCCGAAAATGAACTGATGCAGCTGAAACTGTCTGCCTTGCAAATGAAAGGGAAACTGACCGAGGCGCAGTCCGGCCTCAATGCCAACATGTTCCGGCTCCGTGCTTTTTTGGGGTTGAGCGAACAGGAGGTGATCGAACCGGTCCTGCCGGAATCCGTACCCTCCTTGCGGATGATCTATGAGGTTGTCTTGCAGAAAGCACAGGAAAACAATTCGTTTGCCAAGAACATTCGTCGCCGCCAGTTGGAAGCCGACTATGAGGTGGCGACAGCCAAAGGAAACCGTCGCAGTATCAACCTTTTCGCTACGATCGGTTATACAGGAAAGGATCATACGTTCGATGCCGCCTATAACCGGCTGAAGGGGAACCAGGTGGTTGAAGTCGGTATGACGATCCCGATTCTCGACTGGGGCAAGCGGCGGGGAAAAGTGAAAGTTGCCGAATCCAACCGCGATGTGACTTTATCCAAGATCCGTCAGGAGGAGATCAGTTTTAATCAAGATATTTTCTTGTTGGTAGAAAACTTCAACAATCAGGCCGCCCAATTGGAGATTGCACAAGAAGCCGATGTGATTGCTGAGAAACGTTACAAGACTTCGATCGAGACATTCATGATCGGCAAGATCAATATCCTGGACCTGAACGACGCGCAACAATCGAAGGATGAAGCCAAACAGAAACATATCCAGGAGCTGTACGACTATTGGAATTATTATTACAATATACGCAGTGTCACTCTTTATGATTTCATCAGCGGCCAGACTCTCGATGCGGAATTTGAGAAGATCGTAAGGCAATGATTGATTTAATTCCATAAATTTGCAAATCATAAATCATAAATTTGAAATCATAAATCAATGATCCTGATAATAGACGATGATGCAGCCGTCCGCTCTTCGCTGACCTTCCTGTTGAAACGGGCCGGGTTCGAACCGGAAGCAGTTCCGGGACCGGAAGAAGCGTTGGTTGTCGTACGCCGGATGGCACCGCAACTTATCCTGATGGATATGAACTTTACGCTGACTACCATCGGTGAAGAAGGCATACAACTGTTGAAGCAGGTGAAGATATTCCAACCCGATGTCCCGGTTATACTGATGACGGCATGGGGATCCATTTCGCTTGCCGTGCAAGGAATGCAGGCAGGTGCTTTCGATTTTGTGACCAAACCTTGGAACAATCTCGTACTGCTGAAATCCATCCGCACGGCAATTGAGTTGAACGAGCAGAAAAAAGAACAGGAAAGGCCTTTGAACCGATTGGAGGCCGACAATAAATTTCATTTTGACAAGATCATAGGCCAAAGCGCCCCGCTGATGGATGTGTTGGGAACAGTTTCCCGGATCGCTCCGACCAATGCCTCCGTCCTGATAACCGGTGAGAGCGGAACAGGGAAAGAGCTGATTGCCGAAGCTATCCATACGAACAGCCCGCGTGCGAAGGAACCGTTTGTGAAAGTCAACCTCGGCGGGCTTTCACAAAGTCTTTTCGAGAGCGAGATGTTCGGACATAAGAAAGGTGCGTTTACCGATGCTTACATCGACCGTACCGGACGTTTCGAGATGGCGAACAAAGGAACTATCTTCCTCGACGAGATCGGCGATCTGGAACTGTCCTGCCAGGTGAAGTTGTTACGTGTTCTGCAAGACCAGACCTTCGAAGTGCTGGGCGACAGCCGTCCTCGCAAGGTCGATGTCCGTGTGGTCAGCGCGACAAATTGCAATTTGCGCGAGATGGTGGCCGGGCGCACGTTTCGGGAAGATTTGTTTTACCGCATCAACCTGATAACCATCCACCTGCCTGCGCTTCGCGAACGTAAAGACGACATTCCTTTGTTGGCACGCTATTTTGCCGACAAACAGTCGGAAATGAATGGCTTGCCTGCTGTCCGCTTTTCGTCTGAAGCTTTGGCTTTCCTGCAAAAGCTGCCTTATCCGGGTAATATCCGTGAATTGAAGAATTTGGTGGAACGGACGATGCTGGTGTCGGGCAAGGCCGTCTTGGATGCTTCCGACTTCGAGGCCCAGTGCCTCCATACGACATTGTTGGCAAAGGCTGAAGCAGCTCCTTCGCTTGAAGGGCTGACATTGGACGAACTGGAAAGGCAAACGATTCTTCAAGCGTTGAAGACGCATGCCGGTAATCTTTCGCACGTCGCCACGGCACTCGGCATCAGCCGGGCTGCCTTGTACCGTCGTCTTGAGAAGTATGATATCCCTGTAGACAAATAAATTGTTGGACAGATGAGAATAAGAGGATTGTTTTGGATATTGACTTTCTTGTTGCTGTCCGTATTGGTGATCATTACTTATCATGCTTTTTATACGGAATCGTCTTTCATGTTCTTTTTCGTGGAAGGAATCGTGATCTTGACGATTATCTATTTGTTTGTGTTCTATAACCGTATCATCAAGCCTCTTAATATCATAGGGAATGGTATGGAACTGTTGAAGGAGCAGGATTTCAGTTCCCGTCTGAGCCGTGTGGGGCAGAAGGAGGCGGACCGTATTGTCGATATTTTCAACAAGATGATGGAGCAGTTGAAGAACGAACGGCTGCATCTGCGGGAACAGAACCATTTCCTGGATTTGCTGATCAACGCTTCGCCGATGGGAGTGATTATATTGAGCCTCGACAGGGAAATTCTTTCCGTCAACCCGGCGGCTCATAGGATGCTGGGAATTCATTCTCCGGCGGATATCGTGGGTAAGCGCCTGGCGGAACTGGATTTGCCTTTGGCGACGGAGTTGGAATCGATTCCTTTATACGATTCGCAGACAGTCCGCCTGAACGATGCCAATATATATAAATGTACGCACTCGTCGTTTGTGGATCGTGGTTTTCATCATTCGTTCTATTTGGTGGAGATGTTGACGCAGGAAGTCTTTAAGGCCGAAAAGAAAGCGTATGAGAAGGTGATCCGTATGATCGCCCATGAGGTGAACAACACGACTGCCGGCATTACTTCCACCTTGGACACGCTTGAAGCGACTTTCAGCGAGATGCAGGACACGGAAGATATTTGTGAGGTCTTGCGCGTTTCGATAGAGCGTTGCTACAGTATGAGCCATTTTATTACGAATTTTGCCGATGTGGTTCGCATACCGGAGCCGCAAACTAAGAGACAGCCGCTGAATGCGGTCGTCTTTTCATGCAAGCGTTTTATGGAGACGGTCTGCCTGGACCGGAATATCCGGATCGTGATGGAACTGGATCCTGTTTCACCGGTTGTCAATTTGGATAATTCGCTCTTCGAACAGGTTTTGGTCAACATCATCAAGAATGCATCCGAATCGATCGGTCACGATGGCGTGATCTACATCCGTACCTCCCGTAATCCGGCCTGCCTGGAAATCGCCGATACCGGCAAAGGTATTGACAAGGAGACGGAGGCCAAGTTGTTCAGTCCTTTCTTTTCCACCAAACGCGGCGGTCAGGGCATCGGCTTGATATTTATCCGCGAAGTGCTCCAAAAACACAACTGTTCCTTCTCGCTCAGGACGTATGCGGACGGGCTGACACGGTTCAGGATCCTGTTCGAATAGGTATCGGAAGGAGAATATTGGTTTGACCGGATGGAATGAAAATGAGTAACTGTAATTATATAAACCGAATATTTATGACTGAAAATGTGATTACCGAACTGACTATGCTCGGAACAGGTAATGCAACCGTTACGAGATGCTATAATACCTGTTTTACCATCAAGACCGGAAAAAACATCCTATTGGTCGATGCCGGAGGTGGCAACGGCATATTGGGACAGTTGGAGAAAGCTGGAATTGCTATAAGCGAGATACACGACATGTTTGTGACGCATGCTCATACCGACCATATATTGGGGGCTGTCTGGATTGTCCGTATCGTTATGCAGAAAATGTTGTCCGGACAATATACGGGTACTTTCCGAGTGTATGGGCATGACAAAGTGTTAGAAGTGTTGGATTGGATCTGTCGGAAATTGTTGCCCGCAAAGATCGTCGCATTGATCGGAAACACGGTCGAGTTTTGCGAGGTGAAGGATGGAGAAACATTTGAAGCCGGAGGTTTATGCCTGCAATGCTTCGATATCGCATCCACCAAGGAAAAGCAGTTCGGATTTCGTACGCAACTCCCCGACGGACAGTCTCTTGTATGCCTCGGAGATGAGCCTTATAACGCGATAAACCGCTCTTATGTGGAAGGTGCGGATTGGCTTTTATGTGAGGCCTTTTGCCTGTATGAGGATCGGGAGGTTTTCCAGCCCTATAAGAAGCACCACAGTACGGCATTGGACGCCGGAAGATTGGCTGCGGAATTGGGAGTGAAGAATCTGGTCTTATACCACACCGAAGACCGGAACTTGGACACTCGCAAGCAATCTTATATGCGCGAAGCTGCACAGGCATTCTCCGGAACCGTTTATGTACCGGACGATTTGGAAAAGATTAGCATTTGAATGGTTTAGACATAATTCAGGCACGGATTACACATCGTGAGATCCGTGCCTGAAAAATTTTGGGCTGAATGGGGTTCCATACATTCAAACCTCTTTTACCAAGTTATATCGCTTGCTTATTTCGTTGCGTTGACAGCATCCAGAATTTTTTTCGCATTGGCATTTGTTGCATCCAGAGCGAGAGCTTGTTCCAGGTAACCCTTCGCTTTTGCCATCTGGGCATCTGCTTTTTTCTTTTCTGCAGCGTATTTGTCAGGATCGGATGTCGCAATCGGGTTGGCATCAGCCAGGATTTTTGCGCCGGCATTGTAGAACATGACGCCGAGGCTGTACAGAGCGTTACCTTTATATTGGGCGTTGCTTACGACTAAAACGTCTTTAAACAGCTCTTCCGCTTCTTCTGTCTTGCCTGCTTTCTGGGCAGCCTGTCCTTTTTTCATGCAATAAGCATACAAAAGTTTTTCAAGGTTTGCGTTCTGAGCATTTGCTTTCAGACCGGCTTCAACTGTAGCAGTAAAATCGGCTGCTTTGTCCTGGCTGCGCAAAGACATCGCTTTCCCTACATAAGCATCGTCCGCTTTATAGCCTTTTTGAATAGCCATGTCGTAGAACTTGATAGCATCGTCATACTTTTTAGCATTGTAAGCTGCAAATGCACAGTTAAAGATACGGCTTTCATCTTCATAGTTCGTAAGTTTCAGGTATTCGCTGTACTTTGCTACAACTTCGGGATAGTTTTTTGCAGTCATGGCTGCGTCTCCTTCTTCACGCAGTTTGTCTGCATTCGCATCTTGTGCGAATAAATTGCCTACACTCAGGCAAAAAGCCAGTAATAAGATAATTTTTTTCATGGTGATTAAATGTAATATTTAAATTAGTTCCACTAAGGTAGTAAGTGTAATGTAATAGACAAAAGAATTTTATATTTTTTTGGATTTATAAATAAAACAAAGGCGACCTTTTTAGGGCCGCCTTCGCTTTATTGTTACAGGGCAGGATTATAAACCTTGTCCGTGGCAGTTCTTGTATTTCTTACCGCTTCCACAAGGGCAGGGATCGTTGCGGCCTACGCGTTTTTCGGCGCGAACCGGTTCCTGGCGTTGCTGTTCGCGTGTATCGATCGCATTATTGCCGGAGGGATCCGTTTTCTGTGTCTGATAACGGCTCATGTCCTGGCGGCGTTCGGCTTCTGCTCTCTGGATAGCGATACGTTGGCGGGCAGCCTCTTCCATAGCAGCCTGACGAGCAGCCATAGCCTGTTTTTCTTCTTCGGTCGGCTCTTCACGAACCGGGATCTGGCCGCGCATCAGGACGGCTGCTGTCTTACGGTTCATCATATCTACCATGTTCTTGAACAGGTTATAAGATTCCAGCTTATAGATCAACAAAGGATCTTTGTTTTCGTAGCTGGCGTTCTGTACCGAGTGGCGCAGTTCGTCCATTTCACGCAAATGTTCTTTCCAGGCTTCGTCGATAGTGTGCAAGACGATCGATTTCTGGAAAGCTTTCGTGATGGCTTTGCTTTCCGTTTCGTAGGCTTCTTTCAGGTTACAGGAGACGTTATACATGCGTTTGCCGTCTGTAATAGGGATCATGATGTTTTCATACATCGCACCCTGATGTTCGTAAACCTGTTTGATAACTGGGTTGGCAACCTGAGTCATACGTTCCATACGGCGTTTGAACAGTTGCAGCGCTTCTTCGAACAACTTATCGGCCAACTTGTCGGCTTTGCTGTTTTTGAATTCTTCTTCCGTGAACGGACATTCCATTGCGAAAGTCTTGAACAATTCGAGCTTGAAACCTTCGTAGTCGCCATCGGCATGTTGGTCGACAATTGCAACGGAAGTGTCATAGATCGTATTCAGTACGTCCAGGCCGATACGTTCTCCCATCAGGGCGTGGCGACGGCGGGTATAGATTACGTTACGTTGTGAGTTCATCACATCGTCGTATTCCAACAGACGCTTACGAATACCGAAGTTGTTTTCTTCCACCTTCTTTTGGGCGCGTTCAACGGATTTGCTAAGCATGCTGTGTTCCAGAACTTCGCCTTCCTTGAATCCCAATTTATCCATCAGTCCGGCGATCTTCTCGGATGCGAACAGACGCATCAAATCGTCTTCCAAAGAGACGAAGAATACGGAAGAACCCGGGTCGCCCTGACGTCCGGCACGACCACGCAACTGGCGGTCTACACGGCGGCTTTCGTGACGTTCCGTACCGATGATGGCCAAACCGCCGGCTGCTTTCACTTCCTGCGACAGCTTGATGTCGGTACCACGACCGGCCATGTTGGTGGCGATCGTCACCGTACTGCTTTGACCGGCAGTCGCCACGATTTCGGCTTCTTTCTGGTGCAACTTCGCGTTCAAGACATTATGTTTGATCTTACGCATGGTAAGCATACGACTCAACAATTCGGAGATTTCGACGGATGTCGTACCGACCAGTACCGGGCGTCCGGCTTCGGTCAATCGGACGATCTCTTCGATTACGGCGTTATATTTTTCGCGCTTTGTCTTGTAGATACGGTCGTTCATGTCGTTACGTGCGATCGGGCGGTTTGTCGGGATTACGACAACATCCAGTTTGTAGATATCCCAGAATTCGCCGGCTTCCGTTTCAGCCGTACCGGTCATACCGGCCAGCTTGTGATACATACGGAAGTAGTTTTGCAGGGTGATTGTCGCGAATGTCTGTGTGGCGGCTTCCACTTTCACACGTTCTTTGGCTTCGATGGCCTGGTGCAGACCGTCGGAATAGCGGCGTCCGTCCATGATACGGCCCGTCTGTTCGTCGACGATCATGACCTTGTTGTCCATCACAACATATTCGTCGTCTTTCTCAAACAAGGTGTAAGCCTTCAGCAACTGGTTGATTGTATGTACGCGTTCGCTCTTGACGGAATAGTTGGCCAGCAATTCGTCTTTCTTGGCCTGCTTTTCTTCTTCGTTCTGGATATGTTCCAGTTCGGAAAGCTGGGAGGTGATATCCGGCAATACGAAGAATGTCGGGTCGTCGGTCTTGCCGGTCAGCAGGTCGATACCTTTATCTGTCAATTCGATACTGTTATTCTTTTCGTCGATCACGAAGTACAGCTCATCTGTAGCCTCGTGCATGTGGCGCATGTTTTCGGACATGAAGTATTCTTCCGTCTTCAACATCTGGGCTTTTACACCTTGTTCACTCAAGAATTTGATCAACGCCTTGTTGCGCGGATATCCCTTGAAAGAACGGTACAACTGGATAGAACCTTCTTCCACTTCTTTAGGATCGCTGCTTGCCATTTTTTTCTTGGCTTCGATCAGCAATTTGGAGCAAAGGTCTTTCTGTGCGTTAACTACGACTTCTACATTCGGACGGAATTGTTCGAACAGTTGTTCTTCACCGCGGGGGATCGGGCCGGAAATGATCAACGGTGTACGGGCATCGTCGATCAATACGGAGTCGACCTCATCGACAATGGCATAGTTGTGTTTGCGCTGTACCAAGTCGTTCGGGCTGATCGCCATGTTGTCGCGCAGGTAGTCGAAACCGAATTCGTTGTTCGTACCGAATGTGATGTCGGCATTGTAGGCTGCACGGCGGGCATCGGAGTTTGGCTGGTGCTTGTCGATACAGTCTACTGACAATCCGTGGAACATATACAACGGCCCCATCCATTCCGAGTCACGTTTTGACAGGTAGTCGTTCACGGTTACCACATGCACGCCGTTACGTGTCAACGCGTTCAGGAATACCGGCAGGGTCGCTACCAATGTTTTACCTTCACCGGTCGCCATTTCGGCAATCTTGCCTTTGTGCAGTACGACACCACCGAACAACTGTACGTCGTAGTGGACCATATCCCACGTGATTTCGTTACCGCCTGCAATCCAATGGTTGTGGTAGAGAGCTTTGTCGCCGTCGATTTCCACAAAGTCGTATTTGGTAGCCAGGTTACGGTCAAAGTCGTTTGCCGTTACAACGATCGTTTCGTTTTCAGAAAAACGGCGGGCCGTATCTTTCATGATGGCAAATGCTTCGGGGAGGGATTCTTCCAGCACCACTTCCATCTTGTCCGTAATATTCTTTTCGATCTTGTCTACTTCGGCCCAGATAGCTTCGCGTTCTTCCAGTTCCTTGTTGTCGATGCCTTTACGCAGTTCTTCCACTTTGGCACGTTCATCGGCTACATAATCCTGGATACGCTGTTTGATTTCATCGGTTTTTGCACGAAGCTCGTCGTTCGAGAGCTTTTGGATTGACGGATATACGGCCTTGATCTTATCCACATACGGGGTGATTTCTTTCAGGTCACGCTGCGACTTATTGCCGAACAGCTTCGTCATAAATTCATTAAATCCCATAACTTATTAAATTGACAATTGACAATAGACAATTGACGATGCAATTGACTCTATCAACTGGATGGTTACTAATTTTATTTTGTTTTAATTATATATCAATGGAAGTCTATTTAGATGGAATTGCCAATCGTCCATTGTCCATTGTCAATTCCCTCAACGGCAGGCTGATGGAGGCATTAGGTGGTCTGATCCTCAACACATGGGTTACCGTAGGGGCTACCTCTGTGGCTTTTACTTCGCGGTAGATATGTTCCGGCTTGATACCGTTGCCCATAAACACCAGCGGGGTTATAACTGCATTATTTCGTATTACTTTTACTTTCGCTTTCGGATCGTCGTTGTTGATGGTCCATCCGGGCTGCAACTCGATGATCAGGTCGCCACGGCTCGAAAGATGCGTACCGTGCAAGTATTTGGATGTTTTTTCGTTCCAGTTGCCCGTACGCAGGACGTTCTCGGTCGCAACGAACTGTACGCCGCTGAATTCGCGCAGAAATTCGGCAGCCTTTTCCTGTATGGCAGTCAAGTCCAGCTTTGCGTCTTCTATCGCTTTGCGGTTCAGATAGATCTGGTTGTTATAGAATCCTTTTACCCAATTTGTGTGCTGGCCGTAGATAGCCATCAGATACATATTGAGCAGGGCGACACAGCGTTTCGGGTGGAATTCGCCATTCGTCAACTGCATGCCGTCTGGATATTCTTCTTCGCTCTTGTAATATCCCGAACCGGTAAATACGATCAACGTGTTGTTCAGCCCGACTTTCTTGTCTATCTTGTCCAACAACTGTTCCAGGTCCTTATCCAGCTGATAATAGGTGTCTTGTATCTCGCGGGTATATTCCTTATGCATGTTGCCGCGATAATTGCCTGCATAATAAGTAATGGCAAGCATATCCGGGCAAGAACGCGTACCGAAAGCCCCATATTCGAGGAACTGAAGCGCCAGACGGTTGATTTCCTTATTGATGAAAGGCGAGGTTTTCAGATTGAAGAAACACTCGTTCGTATTTTCCTTGAATGTGTATTTGAATGGGATTTCATCCAAAATGTACGGGAATGCGTTGAACTTGTCCGGTGACAGGGACGGCGTCCAAGCCATCTGCTCCAAACGTGCCGACAAGGATTCCGGGCCGTTGTTGTAGCGGTCCACATACCAGGGAAGCCCTTTGTAGAAAGTCGTTGTCGCCCATTTGCCGTTGTAATCGTCCATCCAGAAAGCGCCGTTTGCCGCATGTCCGGCAGAAAGGATCGCACTTTCGGGGTTGGGGGCTATGGCATATACATCGCTTCTGCCTTTGGAAGCGATTTTCAGTTCGTCTCCGATCGTGGAGCTGATCAGTTTCCGAGGAGAATAATGCTCTTTCGTATAGTTTCCGAGATAGTCCGGGTCATATAAGACCGAAACTTCCTTTTCCTTGTCAAAATCGTAGATATTCTTTCCTGATATCCCGCTGAAATTCGGGTTGCTTCCGGTGAACAGGGTGGCAAAGGCACTGGCTTCGTCGATGTCTGAGAATTCGAACCGGATGTTGTTATACACCAATCCTTCATTCATCAACCGCTTGAAACCGCGCTCGCCGAATGTGTTGTAAAAATATTCTATATAATCGCCCCGCAACTGGTCGACAGTGATACATACGACCAATTTGGGCGTGCTTTGTTGAGCCTCCAGATTGGTTGCTGCCAGAATAGCGATGAGCGATGTTAGTATTTTCCGTACCCGATGTTCCATATTTTTCTGTAAACGCCATATCCCGAACGTAGCCAAAGGCTCATTACCAACGGGATAAATGCTGTGTTTAAATGCTGCGGAATGAAATGCCAACCAGCCAACATCAGCATAAGCGCCGCAAAGTTAATAAAATGATAATAATATGCGGCCTTTCTTAACTTTTTTACTGTAAACAAAATAACAGCTACCAAGTCAAAAGGTTGCAACCAAATGATATTCCAGTTCGGGCAAACGCATGGATGTGTCGAAACGAAGCTCAGGAAAAACAGTACGACTCCTGCTATTCCTGCTGTGAAAAACAAGATGCAATCAACAATCCTGAAATAGGATTTGCGTCGCCATTCAACGAATGTGACAGCCAGTATGATGAGGAAAAAGCTCCAGCAGCAAACAAGCGGCGTAAAGAAACCCGTGTCCGGTTTTACTTCATCGGTGAGCCCGTTTATCAATGTTTGGGTTGAACTTACCAATTCCTTTCGGGAACCGTCTGCACCGGTAATGGTTGCCGTACCGAACGCTTCTTTCAGGTAGGGCGGTAGGAACATCATTTCATGGGAAGTCGCGATCCGGTCGGTCGGGCTGCCCAGTGCCAGGTCGCATCCGAACGTAAGCCAAGGTTTGTTGCGCGTACAATAATTGATAAGATCGCGGAACGTCTGCTGCTTGAATGGTGCGTTATAATCTATTTCCCCTCCTGCCAGCTTTTCGATAATGGCAGCGGGACGTGTCGCACAATTGTCGAAAAAGAAATTATAGCGGTATACGCGGTTTTCCGGTAGGTTATTGATCATCAAGGCTTCCCATATCCGTGCTTTTCCTGCGGAATCGATATCCAGGATTTGTTCGGTGACTTCGCTTCCCCGCATCTCATATTCGATCAGAAAGTCGCGTGTATATTGCGCTGCGAGCCTGTAATCGGTTTCTCCTTTTGCAAACCGGTAGATGAAGTTCGGTTTCGAGAAGTCGAATATCCCGTAATTAAATACGGTATCGAGTTTTTTCGACGCATCTCTTACCCGCAAAGCTGTATGTCCGTAGACCGTGTACACTTCGTCTTCCGATGGCGAAACAGTCAATAGACTGATCTCGGCATCTTTGCTGAGCTGCGGGAATTGCGCCTGAAGCGAGGCCGCTGTGAAGAGTAGAAAGAGCAGGAATATATTTTTTTTCATAAAACCGAAAGTTGTTATTAGCCAGTCGACAATTGTCGGCAAACGGCTCGTTGAGCTACAAATATACGACAGATCGGAGGAAAATGTACAGGAATGGGCAAATAATATTTCTTCTTGATTCACGTTCTTTATAAAAAAGAAGAGAGGAATATGAATATGAACAATCTGTTTTTGAAGGGAACAAAGTTTGCCGTTTTTAGTGTATGTGTAGTGATGATGGCGTTAGGAAAGGAGGTACAGGCCCAATCGCCCGTTTCTTTCCAAGCAAAAGCAGGAGTTGGAATCGCCAGTTTCTGGGGAAAGAATACGGAAGGAAAGGCCAAATTTGCCTATAAAGCCGGAGCTGGAATGGATTATGCTTTTAATAAGGTTTGGTCTTTGCAGCCTTCTTTGAATTTTGTTTCGAAGGGTTATAAGGAAGAGGAGGCTGGTATTGGCAAAGCATCAATGAATGAACTTTATCTGGAACTTCCGATTATGGTTGCGGCTTGTTTGAATTTTACGAAAAACTCAGGATTGCTTCTCTCGGCAGGGCCTTATGTGGCTTATGGCATAGGCGGAAAAACCTCTGTTGTCGTTGAAAAAAAGATACCGACGATAGTCGGTTTCGAGACAGTGGAGGATGAGTATAAGTTGGGTACATTTGGCCATATAGACGATGGAAAAATGGGGAATAAGCGTTTTGATGCAGGGGTAGGTTTGAGTATAACTTATGAGAATCGGAATATCATTTTAGGTTTGGAAAGCCAGTTGGGTTTGATCAATGTAAATGACAAACTCAAAGAAGTTGCGGAATTTACGGGTCTGGACGACTTTGCTGCAAAAAACATATCAGCTTTTGTTACGATCGGATATAAATTTTAGGGCTGCTGTCAAATGTCATTTTATCATCATTATGAGGGTAAAACGCAACACTTTGTAGTGTTAAAAAATATTACCCTTGCTACTAATTCCCCAAATATGCCCTACTAATCCGATTTTGCCGGGGTAGTGGTGACATTTTGATTAATCATACTGGATGCTCGGTTTCTCAAACAAGCGGTTTTTAATATGAAATTAATATCGTTTTCTTTTTCTCGTTTGATAAATAGGGTTAATTTTGCAACACAGAAAAAATCTCACAATTATCCGCTATGCATGAGATATCAGAAGAAAATCTATGGCTGTTATGTTTGAAAGGAGACAGGCAAGCATTTAAAGAAATGTATTGTCGTTTTTATTCCTTGCTTTATCATTATGGTCTGAAATTGGTATCTGATGAAGAACTGGTAAAAGATTGCATACAGGATATATTCATAAAGATCATCCAGAATCATTCGACCCTTTCTCCGACGCTGAATCTCAAAGGATATTTGATAAAGACGTTGCGAAACAAAATATTCGATACGCTCGAGAAGGAAAGAGATTCGGATGTCCTTGACGACTATGCGGACAAGTTTGTCGCCGATGATGTCTTTGCAGACGGGGATGAATCGGATTTTCACGCTAAACTTCTCATGCATGCTTTTTCCGAATTATCTCCTCATCAACAAGAAATCATCTACCTTTATTATGTGAACGAGCTGAAGCACGAAGATATAGCCGAGATATTAGAAATAAATTATCAGTCCAGTAAGAATTTGTTATTCAGAAGTTTGTCAAAACTGAAGAAAGTTTATCTTGAGAAGAAAGGATTTTTTTCAAAATAGTGCTGAAAAAGTGAGTACCGGAATCTTTTTTACCCGTAATAAGAATAAAAACGTGAATCGTGAATAGAGAACAAGACATAAAAGACAAAGAGTCGTTTTTCCGGGCAGGGCAGAAATTGCTGGAAAAAGTGCATGAGGCGGAATCAACCGACCGTGCCGAAGTTCTTTTGTCTTGGGAGGAAGTAGAGAAAAAGCTGGCAAGCAAACCTTCGCATAAATTGCGGATCCGATACGTGCTTTCGGCTGTCGCTGCTTCTGCAGCGATTCTGTTGGCTATCGGAATGAGCCTGTGGAAAACCGCAGAGGAGCCGGCTGTATCCGTAAGTATGTTAGAACAGGAAATTCCGGTGTTGCCGGACGATGAAGTAGTCCTGTTTGCCCGCAACGACCGGATGCAATTGAAAGACGAGTCTTCCGTAAGATACGGTGAGGATGGCAAGCCGGAGGTGGAAGGCCAGGTTGTGAAAACAATTTCCGGACAAGAAAAAGAGAAAGACGAAGAGGTTGTCAACCAGATTGTTGTCCCTAAAGGACGGAAAGTTGATATCACTTTCTCCGACGGGACGAAAATGTATGTCAATTCCGGTTCGCGGGTGATCTATCCGGCTCTGTTCGGGAAAGACCGGCGTGAGATAATAGTGGAAGGGGAAGTCTATCTGGATGTTAAAAAAGACCCCTCACGTCCTTTTATCGTCAAAACGAAAGGATTCGAAGTGAAAGTGCTGGGAACCCAGTTCAATATATGCGCTTATAAAGAAGATGCAGCAGCCTCGGTTGTATTGGTGGAAGGCAAAGTGGAGGTAGAGACGACCGATAGAGAAAAAACGGTCTTGAAACCTAATCAATTGGTTTCCATACAAGAAAAAGGCTTGGATATAAAGGAGGTGGATGTTTTCGGATATATCTGTTGGAAAGACAATATGATGTTGTTGAACAACAGGATAGCAGGAGAGGTGTTCGACCGGTTGTCCCGGCATTACGGATGTCGCATCCTGTATGACGATAATATCAAGGATATTCCGATCTCAGGAAAATTGGATCTAAGGGAAAAACCGGAAGACGTGGTCAATATTTTGTGCCAGTCTTTATATCTTGTTTATAAAGTAGACGAAAACAAAAACATAATCATTTCGAAAAAATAAAGCTTATGTGAACTCTTTTTTCAGAAAGAATGATTGTGAATTTTATAAATCCTGAAGATAACATGAAAACACGAACAAATATTTATGCAACATTCCTCCTGTTGGGGTGTGTGGCTTTTTCTGCCGAGGCTTCTTATACAGGGCATGTATTTATTGATAAAAACAAGAACGGGATTTTCGATAAGGGAGAGAAACCGTTATCCGGTGTGATGGTTTCGGACGGATTGCATGTCGTCAGGACAGCACGCGACGGGTCGTTCGATTTGCCCGGCCATGAGAAAGAACGGTTTATTTTTATTACGACTCCTTCCGGTTTCAAGACCGATAATGCTTATTATCGCCGGATCGGCGAGGAAGGACAAACGTATGATTTCGGGGTTGTACCTTATGAAGCTCATATCCGAAAAGACGGAAGCCATCGGTTCGTACATATCTCGGACACCGAAATACACGGTTCCGTATCGAATGACGAACATTCCGACTGGGTGCAGAACCTTCGTGATTATGCCGCCAATGAAGAAGTAGCGTTCATCATGCACGGAGGGGATATCTGCTACGAGAACGGGTTGAAAAACCATATCCGTTTGATGAATACGGCCAATATGAATGTCCCGGTCTTTTATTCGATCGGGAACCATGATCTGGTAAAAGGAAAATATGGAGAAGAACTGTTCGAACAGCTTTACGGACCGGTCTATTATTCGTTCGATGCCGGGAACGTCCATTATGTCGTGACTCCGATGATGGGAGGCGACTATCCGCCTTCTTATCGCCCGGCTGATGTTTACGAATGGCTGGAAAACGACCTTGCACAAATACCGGCAGGAAAACCAATAATTGTATTCGGGCACGACTTGCCTGTGACCGGCGACTCTTTCGTCTTCGACATGGGTGAAGGCAGACGGCTCGATCTGGATAAACATAATCTGAAAGCTTGGTTATACGGGCATTGGCATATCAGCCATGTACATAAACATAAGCATGCTTACAGCATCGGTTCTTTAACGCCTATCCGAGGAGGAATCGATCATTCGCCGGCTTCTTTCCGTATGATGGAGGTAAATGCACATGGCGATTTTTCGTCCGAATTGCGTTATCCCTATATCGACAAATCATTGCAGATCGCATCTATTGATAATTTGGAAGCACCCTGCACGCCATCGGGAAATGTACAGTTGGCTGTCAATGCCTATTCGACCGTGTCACCGGTAAAAAAAGTTACGTATGAATGTCGGGTGGAAGGTAAGAATATCCTGACGGGAAAAATGTTGCAGCAACAGACCGACTTTGCCTGGTTTGCCGAAATTTCCATGACTCCCGATCGGATCGGCCGGGTTATGACTGTCCGGGTTATGGCGGAGTTCGGCAACGGAGAGATCGCCTGTGCAGAACGTTCGTTCACATACCGCCCGTCCTCTTCTCTTCTTCGTTTGCAGCAGGACTGGACGAACTTATTGGGTAATTCCCGGCATTCCGGAATATGCGAAAACGTTTGTCCGGATTCGTTACGTCCGGTATGGATACGGAATGTAGGGTCTAATATTTATATGTCTTCTCCGATCGTTTATAAAGAAAACGTCTATGTGGCTTCTGTCGACGAGAACGGGAAAGGACAGGCTTCGGTGACTTGCATGGATGCTTCCACGGGCGAGGTCCGTTGGAAATATGCCGTACGCAATTCGATCAAGAATACGATTGTCGCTTCCGATGGATTGATTGTAGCACAAGATGTTGATGGAAATTGTTATGCGCTGGATGCAGTGTCCGGAAAGTTGGTTTGGGAGAAGAAATTAGCGATAGAAAAAGTACTGCCTTCTTTGATCGAAGGGTTGGTAGTCGAAAAAGGTATCGTCTATGCCGGTTCGGGAAAGGGACTTTGTGCGATCGATGTGAAAAGCGGAAATGAAATTTGGCGGAATAAGGACTGGAATCAAAACCAAGGATCGACCGCAACCATGTCTTTGGATAACGGAGTCCTGATCAGCAGCTCACATTGGGGAGCATTATACGGCAATGATGCAGCAACCGGTAAGAAGTTATGGAGCATGGAGAAAAACGGGATTCGGCATCGTTCCTCTTCGGCAGTCATGCAAGGAAATGTCTTTTATCTTGCATCGGACGAATCGTTGTTCCTGATGGAAACGAAAACCGGGCGGATATTGATGCAAAAGAAATTACCTTTCAGCGTGAATGTCGCCTCTTCTCCGCTCGTAACAGATAAGGAACTCATATTCGGGACGGCCTCGGAAGGTATTGTCGCCCTGGATCGGGAGACTTGGACGGAGAAATGGCGGTATCGTACAGGTGAGTCGATGATCTATACGGCTCCTTATTTCCGTAATCCGTCCGCAACGGTCGAGGCGAGTCCCGTACTGGTCGGAAACATGGTGATTGCCGGAGGAGCAGATGGCGTACTTTATGGTCTGGATAAAGAAAGCGGGGCGCTCTTATGGCGCCATAGAATGGGTGCTCCTGTTTTGGCATCCGTGGCTGTGTCCGGCAATAGGTTGTTTGCTGTCGACTATGGAGGCTCTGTTTATGCGTTTGATTTGAAGGGAAAATGAGTTCTGTAGCCAATTGTTGGAATAAATAAATTCCTTGTTAGGCAGATACGCACCGCAAATGAAGATTTTGTGGCATATGAAAATGATCTCCTGTAGGGGCGGGGTTCTACTCCGCCCAATGTAATCAACCTTTCCTATATAGAAATCCGATGGGCAGAGCCCTGCCCCTACAAAAGAGTAATATTGAAGCGTGGGAGTCCTAAGAACTTCTGCTACAAGACTCGTCTTATTTTCTTTGCTTGTGCAGGCATTAAAAATCCATATATTCATTCATGAACAAAATGTTGGTTGGAGGCTTGTTTGAATTGAAGAAAATATATTTTGAAAAAAAATCCGAAAAAGTGAGTACCAAACTCTTTTTTGTCCGTAATAAGAATAAAAAAGTTAATAGTGAGCAGAGAACGGGATATACAAGATAAGGATTCCTTTTTTCAGGCTGGAAGATATTTGCTGAAAAAAGTGCATAAGGCTGAATCTGTCGACAGCAAAGATGTACTTTTGTCTTGGAAAGAAGTTGAGAACCGGCTTGAAAGTAAACGTTTGCAAAGGTTACGAATCTGCTATGCTTTTTCGGCAGTGGCTGCATCGATTGCTGTTTTATTGGCGATGGGGATTGGTTTGTGGCAATCCGGTAGAGATGAATCTTCCGTATCATTAAGTTTGTTGGAGGATGTTCCGGCTTTGCCGGTAGACGAAGTCATTCTGTTTGCCCGTAATAACAGGATGCAACTAAGAGATGAATCATCCGTGAAATACGGGACAGACGGACAGCCGGAATTAGATGATCAGGTCATAAAGGAAATCCCTGAACATAAAAAGGACGCTGGCATAAATGATATAAACCAGATTATCGTCCCCAAAGGTCGGAAAGTTGATATCACTTTCTCGGACGGAACAAAAATGTATGTCAATGCAGGTTCTCGTGTGATTTATCCTGCTCTTTTTAAAGATGACAGACGTGAGATTATCGTTGAAGGGGAAGTCTATTTGGATGTAAAGAAAGATCCTTCGCGCCCTTTTATCGTCAAAACGAAAGGATTCGAAGTGAAAGTGTTGGGCACGCAATTCAATATCTGTGCTTATAAAGAAGATACGACCGCATCGGTCGTTTTGGTGGATGGGAAGGTAGAAGTGGAAACCACGAATAAGAAAAAATCAATTCTGTCTCCCAATCAATTGATTTCGATAAACGATGAAGGATCGTATATCAAAAATGTGGATGTATTCGAATATATCTGCTGGAAAGATAATATTATGCTATTGGATGGCAGGATGGCTGGAGACGTTTTTGAAAGATTGTCTCGGCATTACGGACGCCGGATCGTGTGTGATAAACAAATAGAAAACATTCCGGTTTCGGGAAAATTGGATTTAAGGGAAAAACCTGAAGATGTGGTCAATATCTTATGCCTGTCTTTATATTTGACTTATACCATGAATGAAAACAAAGACATAATCATATCAAAAAAATAAAAGCCTATGTGAAATCTTTTTTAAAAAAAGGAGTCGAACGATGGATCAGATCGTTCGACTCGGAAACATGTTTAATCTAAATTTTATGTATCAAAGAAAAAACGTTACAAATGTATGAAAAAGAATGAAGAATTCAGTCGAAAATCGACACCTTTTCTCAAAAGCGCTTGTTTAGCCTTATGTCTGGTCGGTTATGGAGGATCTGCCGTTTATGCAGAATCTTCGTATGCTACCCAAACGATGCTGACGGTTCAGATGAACGGACGAAGCATTAAGGATGTATTTTCTTACATCGAGAAAAATAGTGAATTTATTTTTGTTTATCATGGATCGAACATCAATTTGAACCGAGAGGTGAATGTCGATGTGACGAATCGTAGTGTTGAAAACATTTTGCAACAGATGTTTGACGGGACGGATATCGAGTATATCATTAACGATCGCCAGATTATCATTCGCAAAAAGCAAGTGGCAGAAAAGTCGGTTCTCGTAGTACAGCAGGAAAAGAAGATATCTATCACAGGGAATGTGAAGGATGTGAGCGGGGAACCGTTGACAGGAGTAAATATCGTGATTAAAGGAACGACGATAGGATGTATTACGGATATCGATGGTAATTTTTCTTTGACGGATGTACCAGCGGGTGCTGTTATTTCGATTTCTTATATCGGTTATCAAACTCTGGATATACCGGCGAAAGCAACTATGCAGATAGTCTTGAAAGAGGATAGCGAAGCATTGGATGAAGTGGTTGTTATCGGGTATGGTGTACAAAAGAAAGTCGACCTTTCAGGTGCAGTGGCTACTGTTTCTACCAAAGTTTTGGAGAATCGTCCGGTTTTGACAGTCGGTCAGGCCTTGCAAGGATCGGTTGCCAATATGAACGTGTCGATCGGTAGTGGTCAGGCAACGGATTCTCCGTCCTTTAATATACGTGGTACGACTTCTATCAATGGAGGTGACCCACTGATTGTTATTGACGGAGTGGTTTCTTCATCGGAAGAATTGAACCGTATGAATCCATCCGACATCGGTAGTATTTCAGTCTTGAAAGATGCTGCTTCGGCTGCTATTTATGGTTCGCGTGCTGCGTTTGGTGTTATTTTGGTGACGACAAAGACTGCCGGACAGGAAAAATTGACCGTTAATTACAGTAATAACTTTGCTATGCGTAAATTGAGTAGTATGGCTGATGTAATTACGGACCCATATACAGTGGCGACTGCACGTAATGATTTCTATTATCCTTGGGGGGTTAACCATAATCAGGAAGAGCTGGAATATGCAAAGCGAGTTTCGGCTGACCCGAGTTTGTCCCCGTATTATCTAAAACCTGATGGAACATACGCCTATTTTGGTCAGACCGATTGGTTTGGAGAAGCTTATAAAAATTTGGCATTCTCTACAAACCACACAGTAGATGTTTCAGGAAAGACTGACCGTCTGAATTATTATTTTTCTGCCGGCTATAATTTTCAGGACGGAATGGTGTCGCAAGGTACAGATAAATTCAATCGATATAATCTTCGCTCTAAATTAGATTTTAAACTGACTAAGTGGTGGACGTTGGGAAACAATACAAGCTTAGTGATTTCTGATTATGACGCTCCCTATTTCTTGGGAAATGATTATTACTGGGCAGTGAACCGTCGAAATGCATTAGTGCCGATATATAATCCGGATGGTTCTTATACGGAAGATGGAGCTGCTATTATGGGGCGTTTTGCAGAAGGCGGACGTAAGAAGGAGAACAAAACTACTTTGACAACGCAGTTTACGACTAAACTGGATATTATTAAAGATGTTCTTTTTGTGAATGGATCATTTGCTTATATTGCAAACCGAAATAACAAAGACGGTGCACAGTTATCCGTTCCTTACCGTAAAGGCCCAGAAACACCGGTCTTGTATCAAAACTCTGTCTCTTCTGCATTTTTTGATAATACAGAAGCCTCAACGGCAACTTTCGATGCATATGCTACTTTTCATAAGTTGTTTAATGATAAGCACGATTTCACTGCAATGGTAGGTTATAATCAGGAAAGTTGGCGTGAATCTTACGAGTATGCTCAGCGTAAAGAATTGATCACAGACGGATTGCCTACACCGAATCTGGCTACGGGTGATATGACAGTCACGCAGCGTATCAGGGAACTGGCTTTTCGAAGCGTTTTCGGTCGTTTGAATTATACCTATGATAATCGTTATATACTTGCTGTAAATGCGCGTTATGACGGAACCTCACGTTTCCCGACCGACTCCCGTTTTGTTTTCAATCCATCCGGATCTGCAGCATGGGTAATTTCACAGGAACACTTTTTCGAGCCTTTGAGGGATGTGGTCAATTTCCTGAAGTTGCGTTTCTCTTACGGTAGTTTGGGTAATCAATATCTGAAAGATAATTATTATCCTTATTTGGCAACAATGGGATCGGGTAAAACGACGCAAATTTTGGATGGTAAACAACCTGTTTATGTTTCTGCTCCGGGATTGGTTGCTGGCGATTTGACATGGGAGACAGTGACGACTACCGACTGGGGTATGGACATCAACTTCTTCAATAACCGTCTTACGGCAACAGTGGATGGCTATATACGGCGTACAAAAGACATGTTGAAGGATGGAGCTAAATTGCCGTCTGTGTTAGGTACTGCTGTTCCGTTGGAGAATGCGGCAGACTTGAAGACCACCGGTTGGGATCTGACAATCAACTGGCGTGATCAGTTTAATTTGTCTGGCAAACCATTCAATTACGGATTAAGCTTTAATATAGGTGATAGCCGTTCTTGGATTACGAAATATGCTAATGAAACAGGTGATTTGGGAGACCATTATGTAGGAAAAGAGTGGGGTGAAATTTGGGGTTTGGTGAATGACGGTTTTTTCACTTCTCAGGAAGATATCAATAACAGTGCAAGCCAAACAGAAGTTGATCCATATCCGGGCACGCCTCCTATGGCTCCGGGTGACGTCAAATATAAAGATTTGAATAATGAATGCGAATCAGCAGTTGGCTTTCTGATTCAAAAATTAAAAATTAACAAATGTAAGTAGAGCAATAGCCAACTTTCCAAAGGTATGTACCAACAGCCCTTTGGTAGCTCTTACTTTAGATGCTCTTTGAATTTCTGTTTTTTCATTCAGCCAGTTGAAAAAGGATTCGATAGGTTGTCTGACTTTAGAAACGGCTTGCGAGAAAAGGTCTCTTGCAGCTTTCTCCCTCTGTTTGAGAACTTCCGGTTCCCCTTTAATCTCTTTATGCGGAGTAAGCACTTTAACCGGATTGTTCTCATTAAAGAAAGAGAAATCGCTGTAAATCTTGTCTGCAAGCACCGTCTTTCCGGATAGGTATGGCACGCATTCGCTTTTGAATACGGTCAGGTCGTTGTCCGAAGCCGGTGTCAGAGTTATCATTTCCGGAAAAGGTAAGGTTCCCTCCCTACGCTGTCCTACCATATGCAGTTTCATGCCATAGTAGTACATGTTCTTAGTGGAGCAATACCCTTTTGATGTTATCTCCGTAGCTACTTTCCCCTCTCGGTTTTTCCCTTTACAGGTCACTATCGGCATAGAATCGACAATGGATATAATGGAGTCGCAATCCTTGGGCTTGAATGATTGTATCATGGTTTCCACCAGCACCTTAAATGTTTCTGAAAGCATATTTAGGCGTACGCAAAACGTTTGATAAGACGGCAATTTTGGAAACCATGATGACAGATACTCCTTAGCGAAGGTATGTATCTCCTTGATGTTGAAGTATCTCTGGCAGTACCCGCAGAACAGATAGATGGTAAGAACCTCCTCATCCGTAAACTCAGGATTGGAATTGTTACTGAATCTCTGGCAGTGGAAACGCAGAGAAGACTTATGGACATCACAGATATACATATACAAACCTATTAGTATTAACTTTTTCTCCTTGGGAATCATAATTAGAAAAATGAGTGGTTTTATTCTTCTAATTTACTGATTTTCAAGGAGATTACAAAATAAAATAATGAGATAATTAACTGAATTACAAACTTTTAAATCAAGAATCTGAAGATGTTTTCAACTGCTGATTCGCATAATGATGGAAAGATCAATAAAGGTGCAAATACATTGAATGATCATGGCGATTATACGATTATTGGTAACGATCGTGCCCGTTATGCTTTCGGGTTTACTGTTAATGGAGATTGGAATGGGTTCGATTTTAGCTTGTTTATTCAGGGCATAATGAAAAAGGATTATTATCCGACGCGTGACCCGTATTTTTGGGGAATGTATTATGATCCATGGACTAATCTTACATATGGAAACTATAATGATCATTGGACTGAAGAAAATCCGAATGGATATTTCCCTCGTGTCAAGTCTTATCAAGCATATGTCAGTGGAAGAGGATTAGCCGTTCCACAGACGCGTTATTTGCAAAATGCTGCATACGCTCGTTTAAAGAATTTGACGTTTGGTTACACACTTCCACAAAAATGGGTGGAAAAAGTAAATATCAGTCGTCTTCGCGTTTTCTTCTCTGGTGATAACTTGTGTGAGATCAGTGGTCTATACAAATATTACAAGATGGATCCGGAATGTTTGGGAGGACAGATATATCCGTTACAACGTTCCTATTCCTTTGGTTTAAATGTTACATTCTAATTTGAGACATAAGTTATGGTAAAAAATAATATAAAAATATGGTTATTCGGATGCATCGGTCTTTTGGGATTGAGCGGATGCAATGACTCTTTTTTGGAAAGATATCCGGAAACATCAATTACGGAAGACGGATTTTTCAATAACACGAGTGATTTAGAAGCCTATACGAACGGTTTGTATGGGAACATAGTTTCAGGTTATACGGATGCTCCTTCCGATAATATGATTTATACGGAAAGTCAGAGTATTTATAGTATGATGCGTGGAGAGGTTAATCCCGATAATCAAAGCGTTTGGGATTGGAAGGATATCCGGAATGTCAATTTTATGTTGGCAAGAGTCGGAAAAGTTGATGGCGATGTCGCTGAAGTTAATCATTATATTGGCTTGGCTCGTATGTTTCGTGCGAAGTTGTATTATGATAAAGTCTTGTCTTATTCGGATGTGCCTTGGTTTAGTCGTGATTTACAGACAACAGACAAAGATTTGTTGTATAAGACGCAGGATCCTCGTACGTTGGTTGTAGACTCCATTATGGCGGACTTGGATTTCGCTGTTAATAATATGACAAATGGGACGAGTCGTACTCGTTGGTTTAAAAATGGAGCTTTGGCTATTCAGGCCCGTATAGCCTTGGCTGAAGGTTGCTGGCGTAAATATCATCCGGAATTGAATTTGAACGATTCGGAACGTTTCTTACGAGTAGTGGTAGAAGCTTGTCAAAAAATCATGAATTCAGGTATGTATGAGTTATCGACAGCTAAATCCGGAGAAATTGATGCCTATGAGGCTCTGTTTTGCAGTCAAGATTTGAGTAATAATAAAGAAATGATTATCTATGAGGACTATGATAAAGCTTTAGGACGTAACCATAATGCCGGAGCATCGTTGTTTGACTTCAATTCCAGTATGTCTCGTGATTTGATGGAAGACTATTTGGTGGTAGAGAATGGCAAAACGAAACGGTTTCAAGATGTACCGGGTTATGCAACTAAAAAGTTTACAGAAGTATTCGAGAATCGAGATCCTCGTATGAGGCAGACTTTTATGGCTCCGGGTTTTGTCCGTGCAGATAAGGTTGATCCCTCTCGTCCGAAATTGACCATGGGAGGATATCCGCAAGTGAAATTTTCTCCTCGAACAGCAGATCAAATAACATGGAATAATTCTTATACGGACCTGCCTCTGATCCGTTATGCCGAAGTTTTGTTGATGTATGCTGAAGCAAAGGCTGAATTAGGCGAGTTGACACAAGAAGATGTGGATCTGACGATCAATAAGTTGCGTGATCGTGTAGGGATGCCTCACGCTTTATTGAGCGATTGGCTGAATAATATCGATCCGGTTCAGGCAAGTCGTTATTCGAACGTTTCTTCTTCGCAAAAAGGAGCTGTCTATGAGGTACGTCGTGAGCGTCGTATCGAGTTGGCGTGCGAAGGTTTCCGCTACGGAGATTTGAGGCGTTGGGGATGTGGAAAACTGCTTGCTAATGTTCCGGAAGGTGTTTATTTGGAAACAGGTTATTTGGATGTAACTGGAGATGGGCAACCCGACTATGCAATAGTGGCTACACAGGCGGATGCAGATGCTATTCCTCAGGCAGATAAAGATAAATATAATTTGCAGGTCGAAGTGTTGGAGGGCAATACTTATTCGTTGACCAACGGGGATAAAGGATATGTTCGCATGATTTCACAAATCGGTCGATGGACTTTTGTCGATCCGAAGTATTATTATACTCCGCTTGCTACACAGGATTTGATTTACAATCCGAACTTAGTCCAAAACAAGTATTGGGCCGAATGATTGATTTTCCTGTTACATAGAAAAATATAGAAAAGAAGTGCATCAAAAGATTGGGATAATCTTTGGGTGCACTTTTTCTGTATTTTTATATTATCAACTGTTCATTTCAATGCATCGTTTGTGGCTATCTTATGGCACCATAGAATGGGGACTCCTGTTTTAGCATCCGTGGCAGTGTCCGGCAATAGGTTGTTTGCTGTCGACTATGGAGGCTTTGTTTATGCGTTTGATTTGAAGGGAAAATGATATATAATTTCTACCCTCTTCTTTAAGGTAGATCATTATTAGAAGTAAAAGTAGTGATAATTTGATTTTGTTAGAAATTTTTCTGGATATATTGCTGAATTGAGGTTTTATTTGTGTTAATAAATATATATCTTTAAAAAAGTGTCGCGAAGTGATGTATTTGAACGATTGTATTTGAAATATACTGATTTTTGAAATTTTAATCGGAGGTATAAAACGTAGTTCTGATAGAACTACGTTTTATTTTAGCACAAATATATATATAATTTATTTATAAAACTGAAATTTTACATGAAATAATATATAATATGTCGTGTAATATAATTTTTGAATTTGAAAATAAGTATATAAGTATTTGTGTATTAGTTGTATATGATTTTTTTTGGACCGTTTGTTATTTTTCTCTTTAGAGATGAACCCATGAAAGTGATAAATTTATTCCTTTTTCGATTGTCTTCTCTGTTAATTGATTGATTTATAACGATTAATATTCTTTTTGTCAATAGAAGCATCAGATTTTATTCTATGAGTTCTATCAGAACTAAATAATCTAATGGACTTATACTATAAATCTAAATGTGTAATTATGATGAAAAGAAGAATGTTGTTATTGCTTGCCTGTTGTATAATAGGTATAGGTATGGTAATGGCTCAAACGTCTAAAGTTACCGGGAAAATTCTTTCGGAAGAGGATGGAGAAGTTATTATCGGTGCGACAGTAGTGGTAAAAGGGACAAGCATCGGGACGGTAACCGATGAGAATGGCATTTTTACATTGACGAATGTGCCGGTATCAGCAAAAGAACTGGAAATTTCGTTTGTCGGAATGGAAACCGAGGTGATTAAAATCAAACCGAATCAAACAATTATCATGAGGACTTCTTCTGAAATGCTGGATGAAGTTTTGATTACGGGTACTTATGGATCTGCAAAAAAATTAGGATCGATGGTCGGCTCGGTGGCAGCTGTTAAGTCGGAAAAAATTTCGAATCGTCCGAGTGCTAACTTTGCTGATGCTTTACAGGGACAGGTTGCCGGGCTGCAGGTTTTTACCTCTTCGGGTGAACCGAGTGAAAATGTATCTATGCGTATGCGTGGTGTCAGTTCTATTAACTCTTCTACGGAGCCATTGTTTATTTTGGATGGATCTCCGATATCAAGTGGCGTATTCACCGCATTGAACCCGAGTGATATCGAAAATGTGACGATTCTGAAAGATGCTTCTTCTACTTCTATTTATGGTTCACGTGCAGCAAACGGTGTGGTTGTGATTACGAGTAAACGAGGTAGAGGTTCTAAACCAACCGTGACGGTAAAAGGTCAATATGGTTTTTCACAACCGGCATTGCCGACATCCAAGGTGATGAATACGACGCAATATTATGATTTGTGGAAGACAATCAATCCGAATGCCGATTTTTCAAAAATCGAAAATGCGATGCGTTTGGGCATTTCGACAGACTGGGAAGATTATTTCTTGAAAGATAATGCACCGACTTGGCAGTTGGATGCAAGTATTTCCGGTGTAGCCAACAAAACAAATTATTTTATTTCTGCCAGCCATTACGATGCAGAAGGTGTGGAACCGGCTTCGGGTATGCGTCGTGAAACATTGCGTAGTAATTTGGATACGAAGGTTTTCAGCTGGTTACACGTAGGTGTGAATTTAGGTCTGTCTTACGAAGACTGGGAAACGAATGGATTTGCCTCGAGTGGTAATAACTGGTATAATGTATCGACATTGAGCCGTTGGGCTTTCCCGTTCGAGACTCCATATAGGGTGATTGAAAATGCGGATGGTAGTATTTCGTATGGAAAACGTAAAGATTTGCTTGATGTATTAGGATTGTGGAATCCGTATTATTTATTGGAAAATCAACCGAAAGAAAAAAATAAAATCCGTCTTTTCGGGAATATGTTTGAAGAAATAACGCCGATAAAGGGTTTGACATTGCGTGCTTCTCAAGCTATGGATGCTTTTGATTACAGGTATCGTTACAGGAATATGCCGGCTCAGTATAATAACTATTCAGGTTCGGCTCAAGAATCATTCCAGCGTTATACTTCTTTTACTTTGACAAATACGGTCGAGTATAAGTTCGATATTAATAAAATGCATAATATCACGGCTCTTGTCGGTCAAGAAGCTATTATTTATGATGGTAGTTCTTTCGGAGCAAGTGTTGACGGGATTACGGATGATCGTCTGACATTGATAAGCCATGGTACGACATATAAGAAGCCAAGTGCAGATTTGAAAAAGAAAGTGATGAATTCTTTCTTTGCACGTGCCGAATATAATTATGACGAGAAATACTATTTGGATGCATCTTACCGTACGGATGGCTCTTCTTTGTTCGGTGTCAACAATCGTTGGGCATCTTTCTTTTCTATTGGAGCGATGTGGAATATGAAGAAAGAGGAATTTCTTTCCGATGTCGACTGGTTGTCGGAATTGCGTGTGAAAGCAAGTTACGGAACGACCGGAAATTCTGCTTTTGATGGGGATCCTTATTATCCGGCATTAGGATTGATCGGTACGGGCAATTATAACGGAGAGCAGTATTTTGCTATTTCTTCCGTACAGAATGACGATTTGACTTGGGAAAAACAAAAGACGTTGAACATCGGATTTAACTCTCGTCTCTTCAATCGTTTGAGTGTCGATTTTGATTTTTACAACAAAGTGACGGAAGATATGTTGATGACGATCCCGTTCTCTTATACGACCGGCCATAGTTCCGGCTGGGGAAATATCGGCAGCATGCTCAATAGAGGTATCGAATTGTCTGCTTCTTATGACATCATTTCCAACAAGGATATGTTCTGGAGTGTATCGGCTAATATTAACTACAATAAAAACAAAATAACGGAATTGTTTGGTGGACGTAATGAATATGTCTTGGCAAATACTGGTATAAAATATGAGGTAGGGAAACCTTACGGGGAGTTTTATTATGTGAGATGGGTAGGAGTTGATCCGCAGGATGGACAGCAGATTTGGTTGGACAAAGATGGAAAAGAGACGAAGGTATATGATGAAAATAATGCTGCATTTACCGGTAAACAGCAGTTTGCTCCCTGGGCAGGTGGTTTCAGTACACGTTTTGATTGGAAAGGCTTCAGTGTGAATGCTGATTTCTCTTTTATGTTGGGCAAGTATATAATTGATAATGACCGCTATTTTGTTGAAAATCCGAATTTTGTAGGACAGTTGAACCAAACGGTCGAAATGGAAAACATGTGGACCACTCCGGGACAGGTTACGAATATCGCGGCTGTTAATTCTCCACGATATTTCGATACGCATTTATTGGAAAACGCCTCTTTCCTGCGTTTGAAAAACTTGACTGTTAGTTATAATCTACCTCAAAGTTTTTTGAGAAAGACCGGTTTTATTCGTGGATTGAGAGTCTTTGCTGTGGGGCGTAACTTGTTGACGGCTACGAAGTACCAAGGTGCTGACCCGGAAGTCGATTCGAATTTGCAGTTAGGTAAATATCCGAATACCCGTCAATTCTCGTTCGGTGCTGAGTTTACATTCTAATTAATTAAAAAGGAAAAGAAATATGAAAAAGAAAACTATATTGTCTTTGTTTGCCTGTTGCTGTACGGCTTTTACTGCCTGTGACATGGATTTGACGTCGGAAACTTCTATTGCGACGAATGAATCGGTCCAATCCGTCTTGGACTGTCAGAAATACAGTAATTTGTTTCATTCGGAATGGCGTTCATATTTGCAAAACGCTTATGCAATGGATGCCTTGGTTCAGTCCGGTTTGATAATCGCTACAGCCGATTACGGGAATACATACGGTGCTTTTTACCGTTGGGAATTTACGATTACGGATGGCGCTTTTTCGGGATGCTGGAGCAATAACTATAATTATATCGCTAATGCCAATGTCTTGTTGAAGGGAGCACAGGCTTTGCTGGACGCCAATACGCTGTCGGATGCGGATCGGGCATCGGTTCGTCTTTATATGGGGCATGCCTATTTTTCGCGTGCATTTGCCTATTTTGAGTTGGCGCGTCATTTTTGTAAAAATTATGATGTGTCTACGGCGACCAGTGACTATGGCGTACCTTTGGTCTACGAATACAATCCTTCGTCTAACGATGCCAGCTATCCGGAACGAAGTTCTTTGGCTGAAACATTTGCACAAATAGAAGATGATTTGGCTAAGGCGGAGGATTTGGTGACAACGGCTGGAATGCAGAATTCGGCTTATATCACGAAAGATGTCGTTAAAGCTCTGAAAGCCCGTGTGGCTCTTGAGAAGGAAGATTATTCGAGCGCGATTTCTGCTGCGATATCATTGATCAATAGCGGGACATATCCTTTGATGACAGATGCTGAAGCCTATGCGGAAATGTGGGTACATGACAACGGAACAGAGGCTATCTGGCAGTTCGTCATGATTAAAGGACAGGAAGATTGTCCAAATTCGTTGGGTAGTGCTTTTAGCGGAATTATTGATGTTTTACCTCGTCCTTCTTATATACCGACCAAGACTGTTTTGGGGTTGTATGATCAGGATAAAGACATTCGTTATGGCGCTTATTTCGTTCACGATTCGATCGATGCCCAGTCTGTAAGTGACTTTGTGCTTACATACTGTAACAAGTGGCCGGGTAATCCAGCTTTTATTGATGGGAAGACTGAAAATAGAAACCAGACGAAGGCATTTCGTATTTCTGAAATGTATTTGATAGCGGCGGAAGCTTATGCAATGTCAGGCGATGAAACCAATGCTTCCAAAATATTGAACGAATTGAAAGCAGCCCGTATCAAAGGATGGAACGAAAAGGCGTATAGTGGCAATGCTTTGATGAAAGAGATTCAGGATGAATATGTCCGCGAATTGTTTGGTGAAGATCCCCATATCTTTAACATGAAGCGTTGGAAGAAAGGGCTAAACCGTTCTACAAGTGAAGCACAGGTTCAGTCTTATCTGCCGGCTTTGGGTACGGATATGGTTAAATCAGCCGATGATTATATGTGGGTATGGCCGATTCCGAAAGAAGAAATCGACTCCAACCCGCAGATCAAAGGACAACAGAATGAAGGGTATTAATTTTTTCACAGACACACATAAATAACCATGAGGGAATGGCCGGATGTGAATTTCGCCATTCCCTACTTTCCAAACCTAAACCTGTTCTTGTTTATCGTTTGAAAGAACGATAAGTCCTCTCATATAGACGGACAGTCTTGTTGCGTTAACTGAAATAAATTATTTAATGTACTATGTATGAAACGGACTCAAATATTAGGGATTATTGTTTTCTTGGTTCTCGCTTTTTTCCCCGCCTGCCAAGACGATTTGCCGATCGTTGGACCGGATGAAGAGGCTTCGGCTTCTCTTTTCATGACTAAATCGGTGTTCGAACTTGACGAAAATCTGTTGTTGATCCAAGCAGCCATGCAGCGCGTCGACAGCATCACTCCTTTTTTTGACAGATTCACCCGGTTGTATGGAACTCCCTTGTGGCAATATGCATTGCCTATGGGAGAAGAGAAAAGGGACATCTCTTATCTTGTTCCGGTTTATAAGGAAGAAATCCCGAAAATCATTCATACGATTTGGTTTTTCGACATACAGGGGGATACACTTCGTTACCGGACGATTACACGTGAGAACGACCATATTCGTGCTTACCAACAGGATTTTGTCTTCGACGAGTTGAGCTATAATATCTTTGGAGACGAATCGGGCGGAGAACTAAAGTTCGAAGATCCGCCTCAAACCCGTGCTTTGGGGAAAGAATATTATGATTGCCATTATGGGATCATAGAATGGGATGGCATTGAAGTCTCCCGTGGCTTATATTGTAAGGAACGAACGGTTTGGATCTCGGAAACCATAGACTATACGGATTCTAATCCGATTATCGGAGGAGAAACGGGGATCGGAGGTGGCGGAGGCACAAGCAATAATCCGCCTCCCGGTTCCATTACCCGGGCGAACTTGATCCAAAAGATTCCGGATATAAAGAAAAGAATGAAGGAGTTGGCTTGCGGGATAGATGATGTGGATATTGTGCTTACGGAGAGTGTGTGCACAAGTAATGCCAAGGTTGAAGTTGATGAAGAAACCGGAAGAAAGAAAATCATCCTTTGTTATAAATTTTTTAATTATGAAAATCAGGATCAAATGTCTATTCTTTATCATGAAGCCTATCATTGTAATTATGATGAGGCATGGTCAAGTAAGACTGGAATATCTCTTGTTCCGCCGTATTATCTCCAAATACCTCCGGAACATGTGGATTATTTGTTAAAGTATGAATTTGCCGGTGTCACGAATCCAATGAGTTTTATCAATGGTGAAGAGTCTAAGATTGAAAATCTGCTTTGTCCTGAATATTATAAAAACGAGATAAATGCATATAGTGCAGAAATACGTTTGAATCCTTCGGTTTCCGAAAAATATGTTCTTGAGAGACTGTATATGCTATGGAAACAAGAAACGCTATATAATTATTCCTTAAAACATTATAAACATTAAAATCAATAAGTTATGAAAATTCAAGTGTTATTTCAAGCGCTATTATCCGTTTGTTTATTAATTGCAACAACTTGTTACGGTCAAACAGGATATAAATTGGCAGATTTGGAAGTGGAAAAGACCGGTTATGATTTGCAAGGAACTTTACGTGTCAGCCAATCTTATGATAAGCAGACGAAGATGTTGACATTAAAGATGAAAAATGAATACAAACATGATATTATCATATTTCAAAATAGTATTACGTTCCATTTGTTTGTATGTGAATATGTTGCTCAGAGAAAGTTTCCTACAAATAGAAACGCGATAAGTAAAACCGGAAGAAATGATGTAACAGTGAGTAATATGAAAATCATCAAACCTGATTCAACTCATGTAATACCTTATAATTGTGAATATATGATTGCCGAAGGATTCGATCAGGTTTCTTTCGAAGGAACTGTTCCGTATTATCTTGTGGATGAAAAAGAAGAGGTTATTGCACTTGGGAGTGTTTTGCTTGAGGAACAACGTTTCGATTTGTATTGAATCTCTCTTTTTTGTTGGTCTGAAAGAATATTTCCATAAAAGATTTTGCAAAATAACCATCATACTATCATTATTATTCTATAGATTTTGTTATTCAATGCTTTAAAGCATGATAGTTCCTGTTTTTAACTGTCATACTACTATCATGCAACTATCATGTTTTTAGTTTCATCCGGTTCTAAAGAAGTTTTTCAAGTTATTACAGAAAAAAGTCACTTATCGTTATGGAAAAAAGGTCGGTTCTAACATATTCAATATCAGTTTTAAAGCATATCCGATATTTGATAAATAATTGATATGTGATTTTTTTGTTGTTTTATCAATGATAATATATGATAGTTGATGCAGTTATCCTGGTGGTTCTTTCGTATTCTGTGTTAATTGCCTATATTTGTAGATATTTTGGTATGTCTGAAAAATGTGAATATACAAATAGAATCTATTATTCCTAAAATGAACATCATGAAAAAAATCTCATTAGCCTTAGCGCTCTGTTGTGCTTCTTTCTGTAGCATGGCTGATCAATTGCCGCTTGGGGGATTTAGTTACGGACCGGCAGAAGCGCCGACCGGTAAAGAGTGGGAGTCTCCTGAGAATCTGGCTCTGAACAAAGAACAACCGCATGCTTATATTTTCCCTTTCCAGGATGTGGAAAGTGCTCGTAAGGTATTGCCGGAAAACAGTAAATTTTGGCAGTCCCTGAATGGAGACTGGAAGTTCAATTGGGCGCCTGATCCCGATTCACGGCCGAAAGACTTCTATAAGACGGAGTTCGATGTATCCGGCTGGGACAATATCCCGGTTCCTTCCAGTTGGAATATCTACGGAATCCAGAAAGACGGCAGCCAAAAATATGGAGTTCCGATCTATGTGAACCAGCCGGTAATCTTCCAGCATAAGGTGGCGGTCGACGACTGGCGCGGAGGCGTGATGCGCACTCCGCTGGCAAATTGGACGACCTACAAGCATCGGAATGAAGTCGGTTCTTTCCGTCGTGACTTCGAGATACCCCAGGATTGGGACGGACGCGAAGTTTTTATCAGTTTCGATGGAGTCGACTCTTTCTTCTATCTGTGGATTAACGGCCGTTATGTGGGTTTCTCCAAGAATTCACGCAATACGGCTAATTTCAATATCACTCCTTATCTCCGTAAGGGAACGAATGTGGTAGCCGCCGAAGTGTATCGCAGTTCCGACGGTTCTTTCCTGGAAGCACAGGATATGTTCCGCCTGCCGGGAATCTTCCGGACGGTCGCTCTCTATTCGGCTCCTAAAGTACACGTTCGCGACCTGGTTGTGACTCCTGATCTGGATGCGGTATATACGGATGGCTCACTGGCGATCTCGGCCGATGTGCGGAACCTGGATAAGAAAGCGGCTAAAGGGTATAAGTTGGAATATACGCTGTATGCCAACAAGTTGTATTCGGATGAGAACACGAAAGTTGATAATGTGGCAACTTCGGCAACGGTAGATGTCGTAAACCCAGGCCAGACGCAAACGTCGCAGGCTTTATTAAATGTAAAGGCTCCGAACAAATGGTCGGCAGAGTTCCCGTATTGCTATACGTTGGTGGCGGAGTTGAAAAATGCCAAAGGCAAAACGGTGGAAACAGTTTCGACTGTAGTCGGTTTCCGTAAAGTGGAAATCAAAGATACACCGGCAGAAGAAGATGAATTCGGGTTGGCCGGACGTTACTATTATATAAATGGTAAGACTGTCAAGTTGAAAGGTGTCAACCGCCATGAGTCGAATCCGGCAGTCGGGCATGCCATCACGCGCGATATGATGGAAAAAGAGGTGATGCTGATGAAGCGTGCCAATATCAACCATGTGCGTAATTCGCATTATCCGGATGATCCTTACTGGTATTTCTTATGCAATAAATATGGCCTTTACCTGGAAGACGAAGCCAATATCGAGTCGCATGAATATTATTACGGCGCTGCATCCCTTTCGCATCCGGCGGAATGGAAAAAGGCGCATGTCGCACGTGTGATGGAAATGGTTCATGCCAATATCAACAATCCGTCTATCGTGATCTGGTCGTTGGGCAATGAGGCGGGGCCGGGTGAAAACTTCGTGGCTGCTTATGACGCGTTGAAACAGGTGGATAAATCCCGCCCTGTTCAATATGAACGTAATAATGATATCGTGGATATGGGTTCGAACCAATACCCGTCGATCGGTTGGACGCGTGGTGCGGTGAAAGGCGATTATGATATCAAATATCCGTTCCATATTTCCGAATATGCTCATTCGATGGGGAACGCCTGTGGTAATCTGGTGGATTACTGGGAGGCGATGGAATCGACAAACTTCTTCTGCGGCGGTGCTATCTGGGATTGGGTGGACCAGTCGATGTATAACTATGATAAAAAGACCGGTAAACGATATTTGGCATACGGCGGGGATTTCGGTGATACTCCGAATGACGGTCAGTTCGTGATGAATGGCATAGTGTTCGGTGATCTGGAACCGAAACCACAGTATTATGAAGTGAAGAAGGTCTATCAGCATATTGGCGTGAAAGCGGTTGATGTCCGTAAGGGGCTCTTTGAGATATTCAATAAATACTATTTTAAGGATCTTTCGGATTATGATATAAGATGGTCGCTTTATGAAAACGGAAAAGAACTACAATCGGGTTTGGTTAATTCCGGGACGGTTCCTGCCCGTACCAAAGTACAAGTGTCGATACCTGTGCCTTTTGGCAAGCTGAAGAATGATTCCGAATATTTTGTAAAGATGCAGTTCCTTTTGAAGGACAATATGCCGTGGGCTGAAAAAGGATTTGTGATGGCGGAGGAACAAATTTTGTTGCAGGAAGCTACGGAACGTCCTTCCATCAGTGCCGTGACGGCTTCTGCCGGAAAAGCGGAGTTGGATAAATCGGATACTTCGATTAGGACGGTGAGCGGTGACAATTTTGTAGCCAAGTTTGATATGGAGACGGGTACGATCTACAGCCTGGCCTACGGAGGCAAGACGGTTATAACCGAAGGAAACGGCCCGAAGCTCGATGCCTTGCGTGCTTTTACCAATAACGACAACTGGTTCTATTCGCAGTGGTTTGAACACGGTTTGCATAACCTGCAACATCGGGCAACGAACAGCACGGTACAGGAAAGAAACGATGGCACGGTTGTCCTGGCCTTTACTGTCGAGTCGCAAGCACCGAACGGAGCTAAGATCAAAGGCGGGACCAGTACGGGGAAGAACAGCATAGAGGAATTGACGGATAAGAGTTTCGGGGAAAATGATTTCAAGTTTACGACAAATCAAATCTGGACCGTTTATCCTGACGGCTCTGTCGAATTGCAGTCGAGCATCACCTCCAATCATCCGAGCTTGGTATTGCCGCGCTTGGGATATGTGATGAAAATCCCGCAGCAATATGCCGGCTTCACTTATTACGGACGTGGCCCGATCGACAACTATGCCGACCGCAAGAGCGGACAGTTTATCGAGCAACATAAGAATACGGTGGCCGGTGAGTTTGTTAATTTCCCGAAACCGCAAGATATGGGCAACCACGAGGATGTACGTTGGTGTGCCCTGACCGATTCGGACGGCGAGGGGGCTGTGTTTGTGGCTACCGGTCGTTTGTCAGCATCGGCTCTTCAATACTCAGCGCTGGATTTGATTTTGGCTTCCCATCCCTATCAGTTGCCGGCTGCTGGAGATACTTATCTGCACTTGGATGCGGCAGTGACCGGGTTGGGTGGAAACAGTTGCGGGCAAGGCGGACCGCTGGAACAGGATCGTGTTTTTGCCGGACATCATGACATGGGCTTTATAATCCGTCCCGCCGGAGAAGATTTAACGGTTACTGCAAATGTCGCACCCGCCGGAGAAGTGCCGTTGACAATCATGCGTAATCGTGCCGGAGCTGTTGAGCTTTCATCGGCCCGTAAAGACGCTGTGATTTGCTATACGATCGACGGAAAAGGAAAAGCAAAGGAATATACGGAGGCTATCCCGTTCCGTAATGGCGGTGTCGTAAAAGCCTGGTTTAAAGATAATCCGAAAATCAATGCGACGGCTTCATTCAGCAAGATAGAGAGCATACAGACGGAAGTGATTTATACAAGCAGCGAAGAGTCCGGTTACGGAGATGCCAAGAACCTGACGGATGGTGATCCGAATACGATCTGGCATACGATGTTTTCTGTGACCGTTGCCAAATATCCGCATTGGGTGGATCTGGATGCCGGTGAAGTAAAACAGATCAAAGGTTTTTCATTCCTTCCCCGGCAGGACGGATCGAATGGTAACGTCAAGGATTATTCGATCAGTGTCAGCCAGGATGGTAAAAACTGGGGCGAACCGATCCTGAAAGGCACTTTTGAAAATAACCTGAAGGAAAAGAAAGTGTTGTTCGATCAGCCGGTCGAAGCCCGCTATATCCGCTTTACCGCATTGAGCGAGCAACGCGGACAGGATTTTGCATCGGGGGCCGAATTGGTGATTTTGGCTGATTAATTGAACAAGATATTAGATGATGAAACAGGAGAGGAAGTCATTCCTTTCCTGTTTTTTGTACTTTGTGCCTTCGATATGTCTGTTATCTCATCATTTTTGTTTTTCTTTGCGGAAAAAATCAGACACGTGAATCTCATTATAGAACAAGGAAACACATCAACGAAGGTGGCTGTATACAACAAGAAGCATATGGAGGCTTCTTTTGTGTTTAAGGATTTCGGCGTGGAAGTTATCCCTTCTATCTTTAAGGAATATCCGTTGACAAAAGGAATATATTCGACAGTGATAGATAAAGATGACGAATTGGTTGCATATTTGGAAAGCAATCTTCGGGATTTTGTGTTTTTCGATGAAAAGGTGTCTCTTCCGGTTAAGGTGCAATATAAAACACCTGAGACGTTGGGCAGAGACCGGTTGGCGGCCGCTGTCGGGGCTAATTACCTGCAACCCGGAAAGGATTTGCTGGTGATCGACGCAGGAACAGCTATTACATATGAACTGATCGATGCTTCCGGTTCTTATTTAGGGGGGAATATCTCACCCGGAATGACAACCCGGTTCAGGGCATTGAACCAGTTTACGAGGAAATTGCCTTTGGTGGTCGAACAGGAGGATGTCCCTCTGGTCGGAACGGATACGGAAACAGCCATTTTGGCTGGAGTAGTAAATGGTATAGTGTGCGAGATGGATGGGTATATTGATTTGCTTCGGCTAAAATATCCTAACCTTTTAGTTTTTTTAACAGGCGGTCATTCGTTTTATTTTGAAAGACGGCTAAAAAACTCCATCTTTGCAGACATTAATTTAGTGTTGACAGGATTAAACAGAATCTTAGAGTATAATGTTGAAGATTAATAAAGTACTAATAACAAGCGTTCTTATATTCATACTGTTGCCTTTGATGGCGCAAAACAATACTAATTCGCCCTACACCCGTTTCGGGTATGGTGATTTGGGAGAACGTTCGTTCGGCGCAGGTCGAGCCATGGGCGGTATAGGTTACGGATTACGTTCGCCAAAACAAATAAATCCGATGAACCCGGCGTCATACAGCAGCATGGACTCCTTGACTTTTCTCTTTGATTTTGGAGTGGGCGGTCAGTTGTCGTGGTTCGATGACGGGAATGCCCGTCAGAACGATATCAACGGGAATGTGGAATATATAGCAATGCAGTTCCCCATTCATCGTCGCATAGCCTTGAGCATCGGTTTGTTGCCATATTCTTATGTCGGTTATAAATTTGGCGCTTTACGTAACGATCAGGGAGTGACGTTTACGGAAACTTATAACGGTTCGGGTGGCCTGAGTGATTTGTATGGCGGTATTTCTGTGGATATCTGGAAAAAACGTTTGGCTGTAGGAGCCAATTTCGGATTCTTGTTTGGGAATATCAAGCATTCGCAATTGATCAATATGTCCGCGGAAGGTACAGGCGCTTATAACACCTCCCGTAGCCAGGAGTTGCGGGTTAGAGATCTGATAATGGATTTCGGGCTACAATACACTCATCCGTTTAGTAAAACGGAAAGTGTTACATTGGGATTGGTTTTTTCTCCAAAAAGGACCTTGAATGCCGATTCTTATAATTATACGGAAACATTGACATCTAGCGGATATACAGACGAAATCATTTCTTCCGACACAATATCCAATAAAGAATTCGGGCTTCCGAATAAGTATGGAGTGGGTCTTTCTTATGTAAAACAAAATAAATTAACGTTAGCAGCAGATTTTTCCTATGAAGATTGGGGAAAAATGCTTTACTTTGGAGAGAAAGGTAATTTCAAGAATCGTTACCGGATAGCAGTTGGTGGCGAATATATACCGGATTATATGCGTAAATCATATTTCAGCCGGATTCGTTATCGTGCAGGTGTTCATTACGGCAATTCATATTTGCGTATGAACCGGACAGAAGCCAATCCTTCCGGAGACGGTTATAACGAGATCGGAGCAAGCCTCGGTCTGGGGTTGCCTTTGATTGATAACCGTTCATTGATTAACATATCGTTTGAATATGTGAAAAAGAAACCGGAAGTGAAGATGAATATGATTGATGAACAGTATTTCCGTTTTACAGTGAATTATACGTTCAATGAAGCATGGTTTATGAAGTTTAAGGTCGATTAACAAAATAGTTAACTTTAATAGAAATAAATATGAAGATCAAAGTATTATTGTTGGCTCTTGGATGCTCAATGGTGTCGTTCGGAGCTTATGCACAAAAAGGTGTGGATACTGGTACTCCGTTCGGTTCTGGTGAAGATAGCGTACGTTGTATTACCAATATCAGCTTGTTTGTTCCTTACGCCAAAGCAGGGAATTTCAAGGATGCTTATGAATTCTGGCATCAGGCTTATACCGAATGTCCGGGAGCTCATAAGGATATCTACTTGTATGGCGTGAGAATCATGGACTGGAAAATCAATACCGAAAAAGATCCGGCAACGAAAGCGGCTCTTATCGATGATTTGATGAAAGTTTATGATACGCGTGTGAAATATTTCGGTAATGACCGGAAGTATGGCAAGGATTGGATTGTTGCCCGTAAGGCCGCTGATTATATCCGTCTTAAAGGAGATAATGCAGATCCGAAAGTGTATTATGCTTGGTTGAGCGATGTGATCAATGAATTTGGGGAAAATACCGAAGCAATGGGGGTATCCTTGTATATGATGGGATCTCACCGTCAACTGTTGGCCGATCCTAATTTCAAAGAAACTTATTTGGAGGACTATTTGAAATGTTCCAAGATTATCGCAACGCAGTTGGCTGCAGCTCAAGCAGCAAATAATGAGAAAGAAGTAAAGAACCTGACCACCTACAAGTCTGCTATTGATGGCGGTTTTGCAGGAAGTGGTGCTGCAGACTGCGAAACATTGCAGGGAATGTATGCTCCTAAGGTTGAGGCTGCAAAAGGAAATCTGGATGCATTGAAGGAAATCGTTTCTATGTTGAGACGTGTTCGTTGCCAGGAAATCGATGCTTTCTATACGGCAGCTGCTTATGCTTATGAACTCGAACCGAGTGCGGATGCCGCTTTGGGTATCGCAAAACAGGCTGTAAAAGCGAAGGATTACGACAAGGCTATCAAGTATTTCGAAGAAGCTGCCAACATGGAAACCGATGCTGTTTCAAAAGCTGAAGACTATTATTTGATCGGCGTGCTGTTGTTCGAACAAAATAATCTGTCGAAAGCAAGACAATATTGCCAGAAAGCAATCGAAACCAATCCTGATTACGGTGCACCGTACATCTTGATCGGTAACATGTATGCTAAATCAGCGAAATCTATTTATCCGAATGATCCCGTTTTGGCAAAAGCTGTTTACTATGCAGCTATCGATAAGTTTGAAAAAGCAAGACAGGTGGATCAGAATGTAGCAGAGGATGCCGGTAAATTGGCTAATACTTATCGTGCTCACCTTCCTTCTACGGAAGAAGTTTTCATGCACCCGGAACTGGAAAAAGGAAAAACTTTTAGAATCGGGGGCTGGATTGTTGAGACTGTCACAATCAGATAATTATGATTAAGAACCGTTTTCTTTGTAAAACGAATGAACAAGGCATAACAACTACCTTAGTGGTGGTTGTTATGCTTCTTTTATTTACAGCCTCTTGTAATGGCGATAAAAAAGAGGTGGTCGTGGTTGCTTTCGATCCGGAAACAACTTACACGTTGAGAACGACTGATTATACCACTCAGTTCTCCGATTCGGGAATTACGCGCTATCGTGCTACGGCTAAGGAATTCCTGAAATTCGATAAAGCAAAAGAGCCATTTTCGTATTTCCCTGAAGGTCTTTATGTGGAAAAATTCGACACGTTGTTTCGTACCGAAGCAAGTCTCAAGGCTGACACTGCCTATAACTATGAGAAACAAGGCTTATGGAAATGGGTCGGGAATGTAAAGGTGGAAAGCCTGGAAGGAAAAACATTTGAAACGTCTCTTCTTTTCTTTAATCAGAAAGAAGGGAAAATTTATACGGATAAATACATCCGTATACAAGAAGAAGATAAGATTATAACAGGTATTGGATTCGAATCGAATCAAGATATGACTCAATATAAAATATTTAATTCTCAGGGGGTATTCCCTGTCAGTGAATCGGCCACGGCCGATTCGACCAAAAATACAGTTCCGGCAGATTCCGTACCCGTAGCTGTCAATCCAGCTACGGCAACTGTTCCGCAGAAGGAACCGGCACAAATGGAAAAGCCGGATCCGCAAGAATTGATGCCGGTCGAGATGGATAAAAAGAAGTAATGGGTGCACTTACATACATATTAATATCATTGGCATTCTCTGCATTTTTCTCAGGAATGGAGATTGCTTTTATTTCCTCCAATAAGTTACGTTTTGAACTTGATAAAAAGGAAAAGAGCCTGACGAGTAAGATTCTGGATATATTTTACCGGAACCCACATCAGTTTATTTCAACAATGTTGGTCGGAAACAATATAGCACTGGTAGTCTACGGCTTGCAGATGGCGATTATACTGGAGCCGTTCATTGCACGTGTGATAAACAATGAAGCGTTGATTGTCTTGATTCAGTCTGTTATCTCGACTATCCTGATCTTGTTTACCGGGGAGTTTATTCCGAAAACGATTTTTAAGCTGAATCCAAACTTTTCGTTGACGATATTTTCGGTTCCTTTATTAATCATTTATATAGTGTTGTATCCGATTTCTAAATTTTCGTCTTTGCTCTCTTTCTTGATTTTGAAAATTGTAGGAGTAAAGAATGTGACCGAATCGACGCAGCGGGCACTGGGGAAAGTCGACCTTGACTATTTTATCCAGCAGAGTATTGAAGATGCACCTCAAAATTCGGATATGGATACGGAAGTTAAGATTTTTCAGAATGCACTTGATTTCTCGAATGTACGTTTGCGTGATTGTATTGTACCCCGTACGGAAATAGTGGCATGCGATAAGACGGCTACCCTTGAGGACTTGCGTTCTCGTTTTATAGAGACCGGACTTTCCAAGATACTTGTTTATAATGAAAATATAGATGATATTGTCGGATATATCCATTCTTCGGAATTATTTAAAAATCCGGAAGACTGGACACAGAGTATCCGGAGCGTCTCAATCGTCCCCGAAACGATGGCGGCCAATAAACTGATGAAAGTTCTGATGCAGGACAAAAAAAGTATGGCTGTCGTGGTGGATGAGTTCGGGGGGACTTCTGGAATCGTAACACTGGAAGACCTGGTGGAAGAAATATTCGGCGAAATAGAAGACGAACACGATATAAAGTCGTATGTCGCCAAAAAAGTGGGAGATGACGAATATCTGCTTTCCGGTCGTATGGAAATCGATGCGCTGAACGAAAAATTCGACTTGGAATTGCCGGAGTCAGACGATTATGTGACGATTGCCGGTTTTATATTGCACTTCTATCAGAAATTCCCGAAGTTGAATGAAACGGTTGTAATCGATAAATATTCTTTTAAAATCATAAAAGTAACGGCGACGAAAATCGAGTTGGTTCGTATGAAAGTAGTGGGTTGATTAAAAAAAGAGCGTAAAAAAGATGTGGCAATCTCTTTTTTTCGTATCTTCGTGCGCTTAAAATGTAGAATAATAAACTTTAAAATAGATAAAGATAAATGGCTACGCTGGAAAAAATCAGAAGCAAAGCAGGACTGCTGGTACTCGTTGTGGGAGTGGCATTGTTCGCTTTTATCATCGGTGACTTTTTGAACTCCGGTTCTACTTATTTCAGACAATCACAGGAGACGGTTGCGGAAGTAGACGGAGAAGTTATTAAAATTCAAGAATTTCAGGATCGTGTAGACGAAATGACTGAAATGTACAAAATGCAGACAGGTTCTACCAGTCTGCCCGAAGAGTACCAGACTCAAATCCGTCAGTCTGTATTCGACGGTATGGTGCAGGATGTCGTTTTGAACGAAGCAACTTCCAAATTAGGAATGGGTGTAGGCCCGGAAGAACTGTTCGATATGGTTCAGGGCGAAAACATTTCTCCGATGATCCAACAGATGCAGATGTTTGTGAATCCGCAGACCGGTGCGTTTGACAAAACAGCATTATTGAACTTCTTAAAGACTATCGACGATGATAATATCGCCAACTATCCTGCCGATCAGCAGGCACAGTTGTTGCAAGCCCGTCAGTTCTGGATGTTCTGGGAAAAGAATATCAAGCGTCAGCGTTTGGAACAGAAATATACGACTCTGTTGAGCAAGGCTGTTTCTGCCAACAAATTGGATGCAAAAGATGCTTTCGACGGTTCGGCCGTAAGTTCTGATATCGTTTATGCAATGCAGTCTTATGCTTCTATCCCAGATTCAACAATACAGGTAAGCAAGAGCGATATTGAAAAGCTGTACAATCAGCGTAAAGAGTTGTTCAAGCAGAAAGAAGGAAAAGTAATCAAATATATCGCTGTCGATATCCGTCCGAGTAAAGAAGACTATGACAAAGCGAGTGCGGAGATCGAATCTTTGAAGAGCGAGTTGGCTACTTCTGAAAAAGTGGCTGATTTGGTAACGGAAAATTCTGAAATACCTTATATGGATGCTTTCTTTTCAGAAAATGCACTGGATCCTGAAATGAAGCAATTCGTAAAGACAGCAAGTGTAGGTGACGTATACGGTCCTGTTTTTGAAAACGACAAATACAGACTGTTTAAGTTAGTCGATAAAACTGTTGCTCCCGATTCTGTAATGGTCAGCCATATAATGTTGGCAAATACAGGTGATGAAGCTGCTATCAAAGCAAAAGCCGATAGCTTGCTGAACGTGTTGAAGAAAGGTGGCGACTTTGCTGCCTTGGCTAAGGAATATTCAGCTGACCAGGCTGCTGAAAAAGGCGGTGAACTGGGTTGGTTTACTGAAGCGACTGCTTTGAGAGGTGTCAATGAAGATTTCAAAAAAGCAGTTTTCTCGACTCCTGTCAATGATTATTCAATTGTAAAATCATTGTATGGAACACATATCATCAAGGTTACCGATAAGACAGCTAATATTGATAAATATAAAGTGGCAGATATCGATATGACCGTATCTCCGAGCACGAAGACTTATGGTAATATTTATAATGAATTGAACCAGTTCATTTCAAAGAACCAGAATATGGATAAATTGGATGACGCCGCTAAGGAAGCCGGTTACAACCTGTTGTCTAATGTGACGGTGACCGCTAACGATCAGTTGCTGGGCTCTATCAAGAATTCACGTCCGGTAATCCGTTGGGCGTTCCAGAACAGCAAGGGCGATATTTCTGAAATCTTCGAATGTGACGATAAGTTTGTGATTGCTGCTATTCAGGGTACGTTGCCGGAAGGTTACCGTTCTTTGGAATCGGTTACTCCGATGTTGAAATCAGAGTTGATCGCTCAGAAAAAGGGAGAGAAGATCGCGCAAGACCTGTCTGCCAAGAATTTGAGTTCTGTCGATGCTTATGCTCAGGCTATGAATTCTTCTGTAGATTCTGTTAAGTTCGTTAGTTTTGCAACACGCCGTATCGCAGGGATCGGTGTTGAACCGAAGCTGAATGCAATGGTTTCTCTGGCTCAGAAAGACCAGTTGAGCGCTCCGGTTGCCGGCAATAACGGTGTATATGTATTCAAGGTATACGAACAGAACAAGGATGCCAAGAACTATGACGAAGCAGCCGAAATCAAAACATTGGATGCCTCTAATGCTTACCGCTTCGGTTTCCAGGCTATCCAATCGTTGGTAAACAAAGCTGATGTGGAAGATAATCGTATCCGCTTCTATTAATATGGAATTTAGAGGCAGGTGACTGCCCGTCTATCATAGGAACCGCCAATCGGCTACGATTGGCGGTTTTTTTATATCTTTGCATGAAAGAAACAGAAGAAGGATCATGAGTGAGAAAAGACGTTTGTTGGGAATGACTCTGGATGAGCTGAAAGGGGTTGCCGCCGAAGCCGGACTGCCGGGATATGCAGCCAAGCAGATGGCTGACTGGCTGTATAAGAAGAAAGTGACTTCTATTGCCGGCATGACGAATATTGTCGCGGCTAAACGAACCTTGTTGGAGGAAAACTTCGAAGTGGGAGCCGTACCTCCTTCCGATTTGATGAAATCGGTAGACGGGACTATCAAGTATTTATATCCAGCCGGACCCGGTAATTTTGTCGAATCCGTGTATATCCCGACGGAAGACAGGGCAACATTGTGTGTCTCCTCTCAGGTAGGATGTAAAATGAATTGCCTTTTCTGTATGACAGGCAAGCAAGGATTTACTAAAAACCTGTCGGCAAACGAGATCCTGAACCAGATACAATCTTTACCGGAAACGGAAGAACTGACCAATATCGTTTTTATGGGGATGGGAGAACCGTTGGACAATGTGGATGAACTGTTCAAAGTCTTAGAGATTCTGACGGCCCCTTACGGATACGGTTGGAGCCCGAAGCGGATCACGGTTTCGACTATCGGAGTCGCCAAAGGGTTAAAACGATTTCTTGAAGAGAGCGAATGTCATTTGGCTGTCAGCTTGCATTCACCTTATCCGGACGAACGGTTGTCCTTGATGCCGGTAGAAAAGGCTTTTCCTGCACGTGATATCATCGAGACGATCAAGCAATACGATTTTACGCATCAACGCCGTGTTTCCTTCGAATACATTGTTTTTAAAAATTTGAACGATGACCTTCAACATGCGAAAGCATTGGCTTGTTTATTAAACAAAATCCCTTGCCGAGTCAACCTGATCCGTTTTCATGCAATCCCCAATGTGCCGTTGGAAAGTTCGGATTTGGCAAGAATGGAAGCGTTCCGGGATACGTTGAATGCAGCCGGCATTGTTTGTACGATCCGTGCATCACGAGGGGAAGATATATTTGCCGCATGCGGAATGCTTTCTACGGCAAAGAAACAACAAAAAGAATAGAAATGATATCTTTTTGAGGGAAAGAAACTATATTTGTATAACAAAAAATTAAACAGGTATGAAAACACATTCTTTATTGATCAGCTTTTTAATGCTTCTTGTCATTATGGGAGCATGTAGCTCAGGTCCGGTGATGAGAAATGCCACCGGTTTCGCCTATGAGATTGTAGTGACGATGGATAAAGCTGACTGGGATGCTCCTGCCGGGAAAGCTATCAAAGCCGAACTGACTTCCGATATTCCGGGACTGCCGCAGGCCGAACCTGCTTTTAAGGTCACTTATGCGACTCCTGACCAGTTTAACGGTCTGTTGACATATGTACGCAATGTTTTGATTGTTAAAATAGATAAGACTCAGTATACGAAGGTTTCACTGAACTACGAGAATAATCGCTGGGCGAAAGGCCAGGTAGTGATGACATTGTCGGCTCCTGACGATGAAGCCATTCTTGAATATGTGAAAGCTCATCCGCGTAACATCGTTGAGTTTTTTACCAAGTGCGAGAGAAACCGTACTGTCGGCCAGTTGGAGAAAGAATACAGTCCGGTGGTTATGGATCATGTGAAGGATCGCTTCAATGTCATGTTGAGTGCACCGGCAAATATGACTTATTTCCGTGATACGACCGGCTTTTTCTGGGCTTCCAACAATGCCAATACGGGACGTTCGGATATTGTCGTATATGATTTTCCGTATAAGGATGCCGATACATTCACGGCCGACTATCTGATTGCAAAACGTGACTCTGTCATGAAGTTGAATATGCCGGGTACGTTCCCCGGATCTTATATGGCCACAGACACTGCATGGGTGACTTATACCCCGACAACGGTGAATGGCAAATATTGTGGTGTGCTGCGCGGTTTGTGGTATATGAAAGGCGATATGATGGGCGGTCCGTTTGTCAGCCATGCTCGTTTAGACGAAAAGAACAACCGGGTTGTAGTGGTTGAAGGCTTCGTGTTCGCACCGGAGACGGATAAGCGCAATTTTATCCGCCGTGTCGAGTCTGCGTTGTATACCTTGCGTCTGCCTGGTGAATTTGAAGAAACACCGGTGGAGAAACTGGATGTTCCCGAAGAGAAATAACAAAAGATTTGTGGTTTATGATTTAGAGCAGCGATGGAATAAATCATAAACCACAAATCATAAATCAAAATATATGGAAGAACGATTGATTAAGGTGGGCATTACCCACGGAGATATAAACGGTATCGGTTATGAGGTGATACTGAAAACATTGTCGGATGCCCGTATTGCCGAACTTTGCACACCGGTCATTTACGGCTCATCGAAGATCGCCGCATATCACCGGAAAGTATTGGAGTTACCAGCCGTGAATTTGAGTATCATCGCACAGGCCGAAGATGCAGGTATAAACCGGGTGAACATTATCAACTGTGTGGATGACGAGACTAAAGTTGAATTGTGCCAGTCTACAACTGCTGCCGGTGAAGCTGCTTATCTGGCTTTGGAGGCTGCTGTTACCGACTTGAAACGCGGTGCGGTGGATGTATTGGTAACAGCTCCGATCAATAAGCATAATATACAGAATGAACAATTCCATTTTCCCGGCCATACGGAATATTTGGAACAATGTTTCGGAGGTCTTGGGAAAAAGGCCTTGATGATTCTGATGAAAGACAATCTTCGCGTTGCGTTGGTGACAGGGCACATTCCATTGGCACAAGTCGCATCAAAGATTACCGTTGAAGATATAGTGTCCAAATTGCGTATTTTTAATCAATCGCTTAAACAGGATTTCGGAATCGTACGCCCCCGTATCGCTGTCCTTTCATTGAACCCGCATGCCGGAGACGCCGGATTGTTGGGGAAAGAGGAAGAAGAAATCATTATCCCGGCTATCCGGGAAGCGGAGAAGAGAGGAGTGATGTCCTTCGGGCCTTATGCAGCCGACGGATTCTTTGGTTCGCAGATGTACGATAAGTTCGATGGCGTGTTGGCCATGTATCACGATCAGGGATTGGCTCCGTTCAAAACACTGGCAATGGATGATGGTGTTAATTATACGGCTGGTTTGTCTATCGTACGGACTTCTCCGGCTCATGGTACGGCTTATGATATTGCCGGTCAGAATGTGGCATCTGAAGAATCTTTCCGTCAGGCCTTATATGCTGCTTTGGATATTTATCGGAATCGTATCCGTTATCGGGAGGCAACAGCCAACCCCTTGCGTAAGCAGTATTTCGATAAGGGTGGCGACAATGAAAAGCTCGATCTGACAAAAGAAGAAGACGAATAACCGATCTGCCCGAATCCGTCCTATCTTCGGGTGATTGACCCCGCCTGCTTGTGGAACTTTTCCTGTCATTTTTTTTTTGATAGGAAAAGTTTGTGTAAGTTTGCGGTTTCAAAAGGATATAAGTATTATGTTTAAGGATAAAACGATTGTATATACTTCAGGGACATTCGATATGTTCCATTACAACCATCTTCGGATGATAAACTATGCTCGCAGCCTTGCGGACATTTTGATCGTGGGGGTGAGTACGGATGAGTTGGTGTCTTCTTATAAGGCAAAACCGATTATTCCTTTTACAGAACGCCTGCAAATCATCGAAGCTCTGAAAACTCCCGATATTGTCATTCCACAACATACATTGGACCATTCCGAAATAGTCAAAAAGTTGAACATCGACGCTTTTGTCGTGGGAGACGACTGGTACGGCAAGTATGACTATTTGAAAGACTTGGGTGTCCAGGTTTTTTATTTCCCTTACGGAACAGGAGTTTCCTCTTCCAACCTGAAGAAAACAATTCATGATTCATACGAAGCGAATCTGAAGTCTCAACGGCAGTCTAAACCTGAATCCGTCAAGGGCTTCGGTGAAAAAGAATGAGGACGATGGTGGGAAAAAGGGTGTTGATTACCGGAGGAACGAAAGGAATAGGTAAAGCCGTTGCCTCTTGTTTGGCAAGAGTCGGGTACAGCCTGATTCTGACCTATGCTTCGGATGAGAAGGAAGCTCTTCGGGTTGCAGACGATTTATTGCAGCAATATAATGTAGATACTTGTGTTCTTCAAGCTGATATTTCTGATCGGAAATCAATCGAAAAGATAGAATCGTTTCTAACCGAGCGCTCTATGCGTTTGGATGTGGTAATCTTTAATGCCGGTTTGACCTGTCGTGATCCGTTTGAAGAACTGGATATGGCGGAATGGGAACGGGTCTTTTTTGCCAATGTGCATTTCCCGGTTTTCCTGTTGCAGCGTATTGCCGGTTTGATAAATAAGGGAGGAAGCATTGTCTTTACCGGATCTTTGATGGGAATACAGCCCCATTCGGTTTCGCTGGCATACGGCGTGACGAAGAGTGCCGTGCATGCGTTGGTGAAAAATCTGGTGAAGTTCCTGGTTCCGTATGAATTACGTGTGAATGCCGTGGCTCCCGGTTTTGTGGATACCGAATGGCAGAAAACGAAACCCGCCGAAATACGGCGTAATATAGAGAACAAGGTTTCATTAGGGCGTTTCTGTGATCCGGAGGAACTGGCAGAAGTGTATAAAATGTTAGTAGAAAATAGTTATTTTAATGGCGAAGTGATCGTTGTCGATGGCGGTTATTCGTATAAATGAAAGATAAATGAGCGACTTGGATAAAGAGTATGAGGCTTCGTTGAAGTCGATAGAAACAGAAAATAAGATTGACCGGATTTTTTATCGTCCCATTGGTTTTCGTATTGCCCGTATGTTAAGGGGGACAGGCATTACTCCCAATATGGTGACTGTTGTCTCTATTTTCGTAGGGGCGGCAGTGGGTTTCTTTTTTTATCATGATGATTTGATTTACAATGTTTGCGGTATCCTGTTGCTGGTGTTTGCCAATATTCTGGACTGTGTGGATGGGCAGTTGGCTCGCCTGACGGGGATCAAGTCAGCGATCGGTCGTATTTTGGATGGTTTTGCCGGAGATATCTGGTTTACATGTATTTATGTCGCTTTCGCCCTGCGTCTGTCTCATGACTATGGAACATACTGGTTCTTTGCATTGGCAGTTCTTTCCGGTTTGTCGCATTTGGTACAGGCGAATATTACGGACTACTACAAGACGCTTCATTTATATTTCATCAGTAAGGATAAAGGAGCGGAGTTCCAGTCGTTGGAACAGGTTCGTGCCCGCCATAAGGAGATGAAGTACGGCATCAATAAATTTTTCTATTTCCTTTATCGTGGCTATACGCTTTTGCAAGTGAAAGCCACTCCGTCTTTGCAAGGGATGCTTCGCAGCCTGCATGCACGCTATGGAGATGATATTCCGGAAGATATCCGTATCCGTTTCCGTAAGCAGAGCAAGGAGTTGATGCACATGATAGACTTGTTGACTTTTAACGGACGTACAATCGTGATGTTTATTGTGGTCCTGGTCGGTGAGGTCTGGATTTATTTCTTGTATGAGATAATCGTCTTAAATACCGTTTTGTTGCTTGCCATGAAAAAGCACGAAAAGATGTGTGCAACATTCTATAAATAAGATTTATGAAAGAGAGCGTAGTAGACATACATGATTTACAGGACGCTGCCCCGTTCTTTAGAAGCCGTTTTGGTACTTTCTTAGGAAAATTGCTGATCAAATGGTTAAGTATTGATAAGGTAAACAAGGTGCATGCCCGTAACTGCCATTTGCGAGGGGCGGAGTTTACAACGGCCTTGTTGAATGATCCGCTGATCAATGTCAAATATAACCTGCATAACGCCGAGGTTTTGGAGCATCTGCCTGAAGGGGCTTTTGCCACCGTCTCGAACCATCCGATCGGATCGATAGACGGGATTATGCTGATCGATATATTCGCTTCACGTCGTCCGGATTTCAAAGTGATGGTAAACGGAGTATTGACCAAGATCGGGGCTATGGGAGATAATTTCGTATCTGTCAAGCCCGATTCCAATAATCGGGGAGCCAACCTGAAAAATATAAACGGAGTCCGTATATCCTTGCAACAACTGAAAGAGGGACATCCGATGGGCTTTTTCCCTGCCGGAGGGATCTCTATGTATAATAAGCAGACGAAGAAAATACAGGATTTGCCCTGGACGCACAGTGTGATTCGTCTGATCCGGAAGGCAAAAGTGCCTGTATACCCTGTTTATTTTGATTTTCTGAATTCCGGCTTTTTCTATTGGTTGGGCCGGATCGATTGGCGTATCCGTACGTTGCGCATACCGGCCGAAGCTTTTAACAAGCGTGGGCGTACAGTCGATGTTTACGTCGGCGAGCCGATTTCTCCTGAAGAAATCCAAAATATTACCGACGACAAAGAGTTGGCCGAGTTTTTATATCGACGGACATACGGTGCTAAAAAATAACAAAGCTGTATAGAAACTGCTTACGGATTCGGTTAATTGGATTAAGATTTGTAATTTTGGCAGATAAAACTGAAATAATTACAGATAATAGAAGAAATTATGATAAAGGTTGACGTGCAGCAGATAAAACAGCGTTTTGGAATTATCGGCAATAATGCCGCCTTGAACCGGGCTATCGATGTAGCCCTACAGGTTGCTCCAACAGATTTGTCTGTGCTGATTACCGGCGAAAGTGGTGTCGGTAAAGAAACTTTTCCTCAGATAATACATCAGAACAGCCCGCGTAAACACGGACAATATATAGCCGTGAACTGCGGTGCCATTCCCGAAGGCACGATCGATTCGGAATTGTTCGGGCATGAAAAAGGCTCTTTTACGGGAGCACTGTCCGACCGTAAAGGGTATTTCGAGGTCGCGGATGGCGGGACGATCTTTTTGGATGAAGTGGGAGAGTTGCCCACCCCTACGCAAGCACGTTTGTTGCGTGTCTTGGAAACAGGAGAGTTTATCCGTGTCGGGTCATCCAAGGTCCAAAAAACGAATGTCCGCATCGTTGCGGCAACAAATGTCAATCTGACGCAAGCCGTAGCGGAAGGAAAATTCCGTGAAGATTTGTTTTACCGCCTGAGTACAGTGCCTATCCAAGTTCCTCCTTTGCGTGAGCGTGGAGAGGATATCATCTTGCTTTTCCGGAAATTTGCCAGCGACTGTGCGGAGAAATACCGGATGCCGCCGATCCGTTTGGACGAGGAAGCCCGCCAGTTGATGCTTTCCTACCGTTGGCCGGGGAATGTCAGGGAGCTGAAAAACATAACGGAGCGTATTTCTGTTATCGAAGAAAACCGGGATATCACCGCATCGGTGCTCCGTCTTTATTTGCCGGACCTGAATATCGAGAAATATCCGGTCCTTGTCAAGCAAGATTCCGACCAGAAGATATTCAACAGCGAACGCGAGATTCTGTATCAAGTGCTGTTCGACATGAAGAAGGATGTCAATGAGCTGAAGAAGCTGGTGCATGACATCATGGGAGGCAAAATGCCGATCGAGGTGCCGGAAGAATCGGCTGCCTATCCCCATCCGATCCATACCGTCCGTCCGGTTCCTCCCATCCAGGAAGCCGAAGCAGTGGAAGAGGCGGAAAGCTTGTCGTTGGAAGAGGTCGAGAAAGAGATGATCCGTAAGGCGTTGGAGAGACATAACGGTCGCCGTAAGAATGCCGCGGCCGATCTGAAGATATCGGAACGGACGCTTTACCGAAAAATAAAAGAATATAATCTGGAATAAAAGATGTTGAAGAATAAAAAGATATGGCTTTTCTGCCTGATCGGGCTGATTGTGACGGCTTGTTCGATCTCCTATAAGTTTAATGGCGCTTCGATCGATTATACGAAAGTCAAGACGATAACGATCAAAGATTTCCCGAATCAGGCTCCGTTAGTCTATCCGCCTCTTTCGCAAAAGTTTACGGAAGCACTGAAGGACATCTATATCCGTCAGACCCGCTTGCAGTTGGTGGGTAGCAACGGCGACTTGGATCTGGAAGGCGAAATTACCGGCTACGACCTGACTCCTATGGCTGTGAAAGAAGATGCTTATGCATCGCAGACCAAGTTGACGATCACGGTGCGGGTTCGTTATTCCAACCGGGTGAATCCGGATGAGGATTTCGAGCAGAGCTTTTCGGCATACCGCGAATTTGATGCGACCCAGATGTTGCAACAGGTACAGGACCAGTTGTCGGAAGAGATTATAGACGAACTTGTCGATCAAATTTATAATGCAACGGTTGCCAACTGGTAGAAATGAAAGCTGATGATCTATATCGACTGATGGAGAACCCGGCTCTGCTGACTGAGGAAACACTTCCGCAGTTAAAGCAGATAGTTGATGAGTTTCCGTATTTCCAGATTGCCCGGATGCTTTACCTGAAGAACCTGTCGGTCTTGAACGATATACGTTTTGGAGCAGAATTGAAGAAGATGGCGGTCTATGTCCCTGACCGCAGGAAGTTGTTTACCTTGATAGAAGGAGAGCGGTTCGGTTTGAAGTTCCAGCCCGTGAAAGAAGAAAAGCCGGTCCGTGAAGATGCTTTTTCATTGATCGATGCTTTCCTGTCCAATCGTGAGGAGGAAGAACCGAAAGCAGATGCCTCTCTTTTGTTCCAGCCGTCCGTTTCGTCAGATTACATCTATTGGTCGCTGACGAAAGAAAACGGGCAGGCGGAAGAAAAAGAAGAGGAAAAAGAAGTCCGTTTGCAGCACCACGACCTGATCGATTCTTTTATCAAAAACGAAGAGCAACGAACTCCCGGCAGCGGCTTGAATCTGGATATGGAGACAGCCGAAGCGTCTGCTCCCGGAAACCTGGCAGAGTTGGAGGAAAGCCAGCATAAACCGCTGGACGATTCCTATTTTACGGAAACATTGGCTCATATTTATGTAAAACAGAAGCGATATGAGAAAGCATTGCAAATAATTAAAAACTTAAACTTGAAATATCCAGAAAAAAATGTTTACTTTGCAGACCAAATCAGATTTTTGGAAAAGTTGATTATTAACACTAAAAAATAAAACAAAGATGTACGTATTTATTTCTATCTTAATCCTGATCGCATCTATACTATTGATCTTGATTGTATTGATTCAGAACTCGAAAGGTGGAGGTCTGGCTTCAGGATTCTCTTCTTCCAACCAAATTATGGGGGTACGCAAAACCACAGACTTTCTTGAAAAAGCAACTTGGACCCTTGCCGGTACTGTTGTTGTTTTGAGTATTGTGATTACTGCTTTCATTCCGAGAGCCCAGCACACGAATCAGTCTGAAATCAAAGAACAGATAAATAATGCTGTAACAATCGACCCGAATACGGTTGCTCCTGACTTTGGTACAGCCCAGCAGCCTGCAACAGCACCTGTTTCTTCCGATGAAGAAACTCCGGCTAACTAATCGGAAACGGATTTACCAGATAATATAGAGAGGCGTCCTGCAATAAGGATGCCTCTTTTTTTGTTTTATTTATGGAATTATCGATGAGTGGATAGGAATAATTTATCGTGGGCAATGCATATTTCTTGTATCTTTGTCTCTACAGGCAGATTTGCCGGTTTTAATTCATAAATGTAAGTATGGACTTGATTAACTTTGACGGACTGTTGATAGGCATTGTAACTTTTTTGATTATCGGTTTTTTTCATCCGGTTGTAGTGAAAGCTGAATATTATTGGGGCACGAAATGCTGGTGGATCTTTCTCGTTTTGGGAATAGCAGGAACGGTCGCTTCCCTGCTGATTGAAAGCGTTTTCGTCTCGGCTATCTGCGGTGTCTTTGCTTTTTCTTCTTTCTGGACGATAAAGGAAGTTTTCGAACAGGAAGAACGCGTCTTGAAAGGCTGGTTTCCCAAGAATCCCAAACGTACTTATCCGGAACATAAGCCTTAATCGCGAGGTTCTTTATGCTTAATCAGCGATCTATATAGGATTTTTCCCTGAAACAGCTTGAAAAACTTTTTTAGATCCGGGTGTCGGGATATGGGAGACCCGGGTGTGGAGGATGTGAAGATCCGGGTCTCCATGAAACCGAAACGGGGATGTGGAACTGTTTATCTGCCTTGTTAGGAAAACATTTATGCCCTGTTTCAGCTTTTGATCCGGTGGAATATGTGTTTTTGACACAAAAGACCATTATGCCTGTAAATGATTAGTTTAATTCATATAAGCATAAGTGTCATATTATCAATAATATAGATAAAACTACCAGCAAAAAACATGATAGTCGCATGATGGTAGCATGATAGTTAAAACCAGGAACTATCATGCCTTGAGGCCTTGAATGACAAACCCTAAAGAGTAACAATGATAGTATGATGGTTCTTTTGCAAATCTTATATAAGAGATACAAGATTATATTTTGAAATTATTCTTAATGAGAGATTGAAAAAAGCTGAAATAATATCTGGCTTTATTTTTCATCAAATATTTTGTTTATGAATTTAATCATAATGAATTATATTATATTTTTTTACTATCTTAGCCACATATATCAAAAGGTGTTTATACATATATGAGTAAACAAGACTCAACAAAAGGTGACAAGGAAAATAATATTTCACAGACATTAGAAGTTTCATATAAGCAATATTACAATTTATTGTATAATTATGGTATGAAGTTAATTTGTAATCCTGATTTAGTTCAAGATTTTATACAAGATATTTTTATTAAACTTCATAAAAGAGAAGAAATCAATTTGATAACCAATTTGAAGGTCTATCTGCTTCATGCAATGCGTAATACAGTATATGATTATTATAGTAGTCGGAAAGAAACGATCAGCATTGACGAAATGGATTTTTTTATTCCAGAGGATGATCTTATTTTGCGAAAATTGCATTCTAAAGATGATAATGAGTTGCGAAAACGACAGAATCTGATACAAGCTATTCGATCATTATCGGGACAACAGAAACAAATTCTCTATTTGTTTTACATAAAAAATTTATCCCATAAAGAAATATCCGAAGTTTTGAATATCAGCCCACAATCATCTATGAATTCTTTGTCTAAATCTATCCGTAAATTGCGGATTCTATTCAATCAGAAATAGGAGGATTTTCGAGAATATTGTGCGTATCCGCAGTATATTATATTTCTGCAACTTCTTTTCGTACTGTCATAACATTTTGTTAGCCATGAAGTTACTGATGAAAGAAGTTGCAGAAAACACGAGGTTTACCGGAGGCTTATAAAAGCTTCTATTCTATAACAAATACAGTTAATACGGCAGCATGATCACTAGGCCATACATCGTCGATTTCTGGCATTGTACGTACAATCTTAGATGACAAGGTCCTTAAATTCTTACCTTTACTGTAAATAAAGTCTATTCGAGAAGTTTGAGATTGTCCATATATTACAGCAAATGTTCCTTCCCCCCGTTCTGCTTCGTTAGGATATATTTCACGGAAAGTATCTTTAAATCCATTATTTTGCATATAACGTGAAATAGGTAACTCTTCTGCTACATATCCAAAATGAAGGGGAGCCGCTTTATGTGTCCAATCTAAATGGCTACCGGAATTGAAGTCACCTCCGATAATAATGGGTGTGCTTTCACTAATATAAGGAGATAGATCATTCTCTATTAATCGTTGGATATCGACTAACCCCAATATACTGTCTTCTGCTACCCATCCAGAAGGTTTCATCCCATAATTAGCTATAGAACTTGCATATGCTGGTCTATGAGCATATCGTAGCCAACAGCCATTTACATAAATTTCTTTACCATTTGGCATTTGAACAAACGCAGGATTGGAAAAGAATTTGTTCTTCGTGTTTATTTTCTTTAATGGATAACGACTGTATAAACACAGATTGTCTTTTAGAGAAGGTGTCTGTAAATAAAAACCTAAGGCATCAGCTATTTTTTTTTGAGAACCATATCCTTCCTGCATTGTTATTATGTCTGCGTTAGAATGTTTTATCAAATTGATGATACGTTCAGGTCCATTTTTCCCAAGGTGGTTACCTCCATGCCAAATATTCCATTGTAAAACTCTTAAGACTTTAGGATTGCTATAGCTGTTTGTTGTAATCGCAATAGGTAAACAGTCTTTAGCATGAATCGGGAGAATATATTTGTTATTAATTTTCACTGTTTTAAGATATGCTTCAATGCGATTACCCAAAGACGCATCTGCAGCAATGTCTGCCGTTATTAATATATAATTAGTTCCGTGTTTTAATTGAGTGAATTCATTTTTTGGAAGTTGAATTGTAATTTTAGAACTTTTTACTTGCAAACCACCTTCTATTAATTCTATGAGAGTTTCCGAATGTGGTTTTGAACCTGCATTATAAACATGTATCCGTTCAATATCTGCTAATGAGGAACAAGTACTAAAATCTAATGTTAATTCTCTTACTGATTTTGGATTTTGCTTTCCTTGTGTTTCTATTTTTAACTTCAATAATTGAAAGTCATGTTCCCCTTGTTGCGCATCCCATTCTGTCGGCAATACGACTGTTTTGAATAGTTTTTGTTTTTTTAAATCAGTATGAAACAGTTTATTATCATTCTCTACAATATAAGCCAAAGGTTGTTTCTCATACTGTTTCAAACGCCCATTACGTATGTGGAAAGACATGCGTCCTTCTGCTGCTCTATTAAGGGAAATATCGTCGGATAAATCATCAAAATTGTAATACCCTTTTAATTTATCAAATTGGGGATGACGGTTAGTTAACGGGCGATACATCCAGGCTTTCAGCTCTTTCTTGGTTAATCCAGTGGTCCATATTCGGACCTCATCGATTAGTCCTCCAAAAATACTATTGGAAGATTCATTAATGCCGATGGCTCCAGGTAAGATAACTGTGGCTGTATCTTTATGCGCAACCTCTTCGCCATTGAGATATAGTTTGATAGAAGTGCCATTGCAAGTTGCTGCCACATGGCTCCACTGATTTACCGGAAGTTTACATCCGGTAAGGTCTGCTCCGAAATTATATAAATATCCTTTTTTTATTATTAATGGCAAGTAATCCAAAGAATTTAATTTACTGTATTCTCCTCCACCAATAATGACTTCTTGCTCTTTCCAAACATCGTCATCAGGTTTGATCCATGCTTCTAATGTCCAATTACGACAAATGCTATCCATTCCTATGCGTAAGTTGTTATCTTTACCGTCTATATGTACTGCAAAATTTGTTTGTGCATATAATGATAAATGAAAAACAACTCCTAATAGTAAAAATAGTTGTTTTTTCATGTTTATTTAAATTAAATTGATCGTATATGGTTGGATTTGTTATTGTTTTAGTTTATGTTTTTTTCTTAATCTCCTTGAGAATTCATCAGCTACATACGGATTCTGTTTGTGCCAATTTTGATTCTCAAGGAGATAAATACTATATTAACATAAATCTGTTTTCATATTAATTGTAATATGGGTTTTGTACCAACTGAGGCATCTTATTCGTTTCATCCATCGGTATCGGCATTAGATATTGTCCTTTGTGGAAGTTACGTGCTAAAGGAACTTCGTGTATTTGAAAGAAGCCTTCGTCATCATCTGCAGATACATTCAAGCCTAAATCGGGAACTCCCAACCATTTTTCTGCAATTTTCCAACGACGAATGTCAAAGAATTTATATCCTTCCAAATAGAACTCCAATAAACGTTCCTGTCTTACGATTTCTCGCAAACCTTCTTGTGTATTTTGATAACCAGGTTGCGTGGAATAATTATTCCAAGCCTCATCAACGGTTGGAATACCGGCACGAATACGAATTTTATCGATATAAGTTTTTGCAGTTTGCAGATCTTCACCTATTTCAATCAGAGCTTCAGCATAATTCAAATAAATTTCTGCCATACGGAAAATAGGTAATGGATACTTTACTGGTCCGGTTTCATAGCTGGGATGAATTAACTTTTTATTATGATAACCCGTCACGGAATAATATAAATCTTGATTACGTTTACCATGTTTGTCACTATTACGTAATTCTTCAATGATAACCCGTTTTGCCGGATCCGCATTAGTTAATTGCCCGTCATATTTGGTAATCTCAAAGAAGCCATGATGGAAACCAATGTTGGCATAAAAACGTGGTTCTCTATCCAAATGTAACTTTATAGAAGTACCGTTACTGACATCGGAGTAGTTATTTCCGTCATAATTTATAGGTAATTCAATAATATCAAAGCGTCCGTCATAATCATAGGTCTTATCTTTATTGATGGGTAAACCGTTTTTGGTATAGAAGTATTCTACCATTTGCAGTGTCGGTGCGATACCTCCGGATCCAGTATATACAATCTTTTTGAATTGTCTGGGAATGGATCTGTTCTGGATATCATAATGTCCTTCTTTTCTTGTATCGGCAAAAATCACTTCCGGATTTAGTATTGAGAAATCGGAAACTGAATAGCGGATACGGCGTTGGGCCGGATTGGATAAACAGGGACGTTTTTCATCCGGTTTTCCTGCATCTTGATCGTCATATAAACGAAAACCTAATTTTTCTAATTCATGAATGGCTTCCAATGTGACTTGTGCACTTTTTTTCCATTTATCTACGGAATATTCTTGAGAAATTAAATGTCTTCCATCTATTTTACTTTTAAAATCGGCATACATGTCACTATTTCCATTGAATAGGGGAGAAGCAGCATATAAGTACATACGGGATTTTAATGCATACACCGCAGCCTGTGTGGCTCGACCGAAATCAACACCTGAATAAGTGGTAGCCAGATCAGGGAAAGCCTCATCCAGCTTACGATTTATAAAATCTACGACATCGTCAAAACTGCTACGTTCCGGAAGCTCGGATGTATCCAGTTTTGGATCGTATAATTTATCTATAATACATGTCGGTCCGTATAGGCGTAAAGATAGAAAATGATAGTAGGCAATCAGAAAATTAGCTTCACCTCGATAATGTTGTAAGTCTGAAGGCACTAATCCTTTTGCCTTGTCCAAAATATCTAAGAACATATAACACCGTCGGATACCTTCCCAAATGGGAGACCAGGTGTCTACGGTCATGTGTAGACTGGAAGGTCCGTAGGTCCCTTCATTGAAAGTCGAGAATTTTTCTTTCCGATAGAAAGAAATCTCTGCACCACACGTCATCCAATAACCATGGCTGCTAATATCTCTATTGGCAGGTAAATAAGCATAACAAGAGTAAAGGTAGTCTCGTACTAACTCTGGAGTTTCATATGTATCTTCTTCTTTTACAATTTCGTCCGGAACAATATCCAGATAGTTACAAGAAGATAATCCTAACAATAATAAGAGGAAGCTATGGAATAAATATTTTAGTTTCATAATATGATATATATATAATGATTGATTATTGTATGGTCATTTGGAAACCGATATTAAACACTCTTTGTGTAGGATAGCGAAGTCCATTTCCACTTCCCATTTCCGGATCCCACTGTTTAAACGGAGAGAATGTTAATAAATTCGCTCCACTTATATAGAAACGCATTTTTTTCCAGGTGTAACCGATTTCTGCATTTTTCAATTTCAGGAAAGCTGCGTTTTTCAACCAATATGTAGAATATGGAGTGTTATTGTTGTTATCGTCTTTGGTCAAACGGGGGTATTGAGCTTGAGGATTTGGATTGTCCACACTCCAATGGTCATCCGCGATAAATTGAAACATACTTTTAATGGAAAGAGTTCCAAAGGGATGTATATCATACATCATTAAAGAAGAACGGGCAGCCCCTTGGAAAAAGAGAGAAAAATCCCAGTTCTTCCATTTCACAGACGGACCAAATCCGTATACAACTTCCGGGTCAGTCGGATGCCCTATGGGAACACGGTCGTTACTATTGATTATATCATCATATTGACCTTCGGCATTGGGTTGATTTTTGTATTTGATATCACCTGGCAATGGATTATAACCTAAATCTTGGCGTGGTGAATTATCAATTTCTGCTTGGTCTGAAAATAATCCTTCTGCTACATATCCCAAATAGACTCCCATCGAGTGTCCCACTTTTGATAAGCCCGGATATTCCCAATAAGGAGGTTCGTCCATTTTTAATATCTTATTGTGAGCAAGAGTAAATGTCCCTTTGAAAGATAAGAAAAGATCTTTATTTATTTGCTTGTTATAGTCTATTGCAAAATCCAAGCCCTTATTTTCCATTTCTCCATTATTAGAAGTGATTTTAGTGTTACCAGTACCCATGATTTCAGGAACAGAATTCTCGCGTGTCATAAAAATGTCACGTCTTTTCTCTTTGAATATATCAAATGTTACATTCAAATCGTTGAATAGCTGCAGGTCTATACCCAAATTTATTTTTTCTCCGACTTCCCATGTTAAGTCTGGATTATAGTATCTGTTCCATATAGGGCCAGCGTAAGACGTATTTTGATCTAAACCTGTAGTATAACTTTTACTACCGCCAAGCACTAAGTCTTCCATGTAAGCAAAACGACCGGCATTTGTGGCATCATTACCTACCAATCCCCACGATCCTCTGATTTTCAAATTGGAAATAGCTGAACGTATAGGTTCCCAAAACTTTTCGTTTGAGATATTGTATCCTAAGGCTACGGAAGGGAAGAAGCCGAAGCGATGTCCTTTAGCAAAATTTTCGGAACCATTATAACCAAAATTGACTTCAGCAAAATAACGTCCATCGTATGAATAAGAAGCTCGTCCGGCAATACCTTGTTTGCGCTGTGGAAGAGAAGAGAAAAAATCTGTTGGACCGTTTATTTCATATTGTTCTTGATTATATAGAAACATCAGGTTTACATCATGGGTTTCATTGAATGTACGGTTGTAATCCAAAATGGCTTGAAAATACATTTTGCGATTACCTCCCTGGGAACCGTCGTTTTGCAAAGCTGTACTTACCTCATCTCCAATACGGGAAATTTCATAATCAAGACTTTCTGGATCATAAGAAGACAAATAGTAGTGATTATAACCGGCTTGGCGGGTGACCATGGAATAACTGTAATTTTTAAAAGAGAATAATCCATTGAATTTTAATCCCGGGGTTATCATCGCTAAATCTTGCGTTAGCTTGAAATTAGCCGTAATGGTTGTTTGACGATTGCTTTTATATCCGGTAACATAGTTGGCAATAGGATTTCCGTACCAACCTTGTCCTTGGGTACCTCCTTGTTTGTCTCCCCAAAATACGATGTCACTGTCAGGGTTGTCAGACGGGAAAAGTATAGGAAAATCTACAGGGTTGGCTTTCAATGCTGACTGAAATATGTTATCCACATTGGCAACTGGTGATTTTTTGTCTGCAACAGATAAATTCAAACCCAGTGAAATCTTTGTTGTCGAAGTAAGGTATACATTCAGGTTATTGATGAAATCGTAATTGAAGTTACGCACATTGTTATTATAAGAAAAGTAATCTTCGCTTAATGATTTCAGATGTCCTCCATAATGTTTAAAACTTGCACTCATGAAATAGTCCATTTTTGAGCTGCCTCCCCGTATGTTCAAGTTCGCTCTTTCTGAGAATGCGCTATTGTTAAACATCTCGTCATACCAATTTATATTCGGATATATATATGGATTCACTTTTGCCTTTGTTGCATCTATTTTCTCTTGGGAATAGGGGGCAACGTCGCAACCGGGACGGGAGACCGCTTCGTTAAACATTTCCATATAAGTGATTCCGTCAACCATTTCGGGGGTTCGCGTCATGGAAGAAATGGAACCTTCCATGCGGAAGTTGATTATGGGTTTATCTAAGTTCTTGCCATTTTTAGTAGTGACTATCATCACACCGTTAGCACCGCGAGTTCCATACAGGGCTGTAGCTGTAGCATCTTTTAGTATAGAAAAACTTTCAATGGCTTCTGGATCAAGTGAATTTAACTCAGAGGAATTGATTTCTACACCATCCATGATAATTAGGGCTCCAGTCGCGCCACTGAATGTAGACTTACCGCGTATCCAGAAATTAGCCCCGTCGGCTCCAGGTTCGCCACTGCGTTGAACGGCAATGATACCGGCCATACGTCCGGCAAAGGCAGTACTCAAACTGGATGACGGTACTTTTAATTCTTGAGGCTTAATTTGTTGGACTGCACCTACTAATGATTCTTTTTTTTGTCCGACACCAAAAGCTGTTACAACCACTTCACTCAACATTTCAGTAGCTTCTTTCAATGCAATTGTATAAATATTGGTCTTATCCACCACGCGTCTTTCTTCTTCATAACCGATAAAAGAGATTGCCAAGCTGTCACCCTCGGAACATTCTAATGTGAACTCGCCGTCAACATTGGAAGTAGTGCCATTGGTTGTTCCTTTCACCATGATAGTTGCTCCAATAACCGCTTCAGACGTTTGGGCATTAGTGATAATACCTCGTATCACTTTCTTTTTTTCATTTTGTTGTTTGCCCTTTTCTTGCTGGTTGGTTGATTCTTGGATAGAATTCACGATAACCTGTTTCCCATCAATTTCATAGGTCAGTCCCGTATTCGTCAAAAGTTCATCCAATATCTGTTTGAGGCTTTTCTCATGAATGTTGATATCTACTTTTTTCAAGATACTTTTGTTCGTAGAATACAAAAATACATAATCGCTATTTTTTTCGATGTGATTGAAAACAGCCTGTAAGGCAACATCATGCATTTCAAATGTAAATACTTTTTCTTGTGGCTCAGCCGCGTATGCAGGAATAGAAAAAGCTATGTAAAAAAATACTAACATCGCTCCAAGGAGAGCTTTCCTTTTCAAAGAATTCATATATTTGTAATATTTTTAATTTTAGGACATAAAATGTCTATCCCAGCAGAGTTCGGATGATGTAGGAGTTGTCCGGACTCGCTTTTGTATGATAGTCCATGTTATAATATGATATAAAATCAAGATTAGATAAAATGTCTACATAATAGTAGATATTAGATTGGTGTGTGTCATTTATCCTTCCCCATAGGCACAAATTATTTTAAAGATTAGTATTAAGGTTAATTGTCAAATGATATCCTTTTGTATTCTGAGTAATGTTGATAGGATGTATTTTGGAAATACGTTCGAAAACTTTAACCAAAGGAACACTCATATCGATGGTTCCTTGTAGCGATAAAGTGCTGACTGCATCATCGCAAGTTATCTCGCAACCATAGTAAAGACCAAGCCGTTGCAGGATACTCCGCATGCTACGGTCTTGTAGAGGAAAGCGTCCTTTTGTCCAGGCTATATATTCGGAAGCATCTACTTTATAAGTGGATTGTGTAATGCCATCAGTTAATTTTAATAATTCGTTGGGCTTTATTGTTGTTTCATGACCTGCATGATCCTTTACCTGCACTCCGCCTCTAAGCAAAACAACTTCTGCTTCATTCATGGATTTATAGGCATAGACATTGAATGCTGTCCCTGTCACCCGCACATCGAATTCCGGTGTCTTTACGATGAATGGTTGCTTCGTGTTTTTCTTTACTTCGATGAAGATTTCTCCATCTACATAAATTTCTCTGTATTTATCAGCAAATACGCTCGGATAAAGTATTTTGGTTCCGGCATTGATATAGAGCACAGTACTGTCTGCTAACATCAGGCGTGAAGATTGGCCTTTAGGAACGATCAACTGGTTATACTCTGTCTTTTGTTTCCCAATTTCTACCTGTTGCTTGTTGACAAATGTTTTTCCTTGTTGGGAATAACTGATATATGCTTTTTCGCCGGCTATTATCCTTTCGTTAGCATGCGTGATGAGAGTCACTTGTCTGGTCGTATCTATAACGGAATCCTCTAACGACGCGATTGCTTTTTCTATGGAATTAGGTGCATAAATCCAATAATGGTATGTTCCGAAAAGCACGCCGAGTAACATGGCTGCTGCACAAGCTACCTGTATATAAATGTACCGGAACTTTCGTAGGCTATTACCTTTTTTCAATTTTTGATTCAATTCTTTCCAATGCTGATCTATTTCCGCTTCAGGAATTTCCTCTTCCATTGAACGAAAGCAAGTTATCCAAAGATGTTGTTCCTCTTCTTCTATGTTTTCTTTTTTCCGCATAGCTATATAGTCTGTTCTCTATATATTAATGACGGAGAAGTGGAATAAACCTACTCTATGTTTTCTGTTTTTTTTATATTTTTCTTTGTATTCATGATATTAATAGGTTTTGATTTAGGAAAAAGAGTTTTTGTCTTTTGAATATCAGTGGTTATGTGCCGGATATTTTTCCTTAAACCATTCGATCAGTTTTCCGTCTTTGAAACTTAACAGGTAATACCCTTCTGTGTTTTCACTCATGGAAGCAGTCTTGTAACTGATGGTTTCGATCGAACCTTCGGAGGTCATGCGGGCGCCTGCCGATTCGAAATCTTTTCCCAATATGGAGATCACTTCTTTTTTGGTCATGCCTAATTCGATGTCTTTCATCTTGCTGTCCATTTGATAGGGTTGCATGAGCGTTCCGCAGCTTGTCAGCAGGAGTATGGCCAGTAGTGCATATATCCATTTCATCTTTTTCATATATCCTTGTTTTTATAGTTAGTAAACACAATAGCAAAAGTAATGATATTCTTTGAAGAAAGGAGTGTTTTTACTTCAATATCTTTAGAAAATGCAATTAAGGGAGGGGTAAGTCATATACATAGATGGCATCTTCTGTGTCTCCGTCTACGGCATATAGTTTCTTTTCTTTTTCGGATATGGTGAAAAGGGTTAATTTCCGGTCCATATCGTATCGGGCTATGGGTTCTCCTTCCCAGTTCCATACTTGCAATTCCTGTATTCTGTCTTCTGCGCGAGTCGAGTTCTTACACATAACATAGATGTATTTTCCGTTAGTGTGTGGGGGAATGTGATAATAGATAGTGCGGTCTTGCATCTCTTCTTTGATTGCCTCTTCGTATGGAGGTGTTTTTACGACTACATTCTTTATGATATCTCCGTCCGTATCCAGGATACGGAATCGTTTGAAATATCCGTAAAAAGAGATGAAACGGGTATGATCGTTATTGAGGACGCTGTTTTTTACATATTTGAAAATAGGCTCTTCTTGGCTGCCTGTCTTGTCCCAGTCGGGGTAGGGAGCTAATTCTTTCGGTTTAGAATGAGAATCCGACAAAAGATATTCGGCTTCGCTGTTCATTCCGCCCCAATAGATGATGGATGTATCTTCTCTCCAATTGATAGAAATCTTGTGGTCCTTGTCCTTGTATCCCGGCTGCAAATTTCCATTCAAGATCCGGGATTGTGAAAACATCGAATAAGGTATCTTTACGGCCATTATATAGAACCAGATGATTTCCGGATACGAAAATATTGTGCGGGGTCATAGCTACAGGCGGGATCTTTTTGATTTCAGCCACGAGAGATCCTTCTATCAGAAATTTTTCGATAACAGTTTCTGTTTGCGTGTTTGCCTTTGTGCACGCAAATACAATTGTTGTAAGAAATAGCAGTAAAAGAAAGTTTGTATTTTTCATGTGTTCGACACAAAGAAATGTAAATAAATGCAGACTGCCAAATAAAAAAAAGAGGAAAACCTTTCGATTTTCCTCTTTTCAAGAGCGGAAGACGGGGCTCAAACCCGCGACCCTCAGCTTGGAAGGCTAATGCTCTATCAACTGAGCTACTTCCGCAATTTGTTTGTGGGCAGTGATGGATTCGAACCACCGAAGGCGAAAGCCAGCTGAGTTACAGTCAGCCCCATTTGGCCACTCTGGTAACTGCCCCCGTTATTTTCAATTGCAGTGCAAAGGTACGATTATTTTTGAAACCTGCAAGTGTTTAGGCAGAAAAATTTACCATTTTAAGAGCGGTAACAGCTGCTTCATCGCCTTTGTTTCCGTACTTGCCACCTGCGCGGTCTTCGGACTGCTGCATGTTGTCGGTTGTTAACAGGCCGAAAATGAATGGAATGTCGTACATAAGGTTCAATTCCGTGATGCCCTGCGTAACGCCTGAACATACATAATCGAAATGAGGCGTATCGCCTCTTACGACGCAACCCAAAACGATGACGGCGTCCACTTCTTTTGTTTCAGCCATTCTTTTTGCACCGAAAGTCAGTTCGAAACTGCCCGGTACGCGTTTTACAAGTATGTTTTCGGCTTTGACGCCATGCTTTTCCAATGTGTTGCAGGCACCTTCCAATAGCTTTTCGGTGATGTGCTTGTTCCATTCCGCTACGACGATCCCGACAGTCACCTCCGATCCGTCAGGAACGCTGTTGAAGTCGTACTCCGATAAATTTTGATAAGCTGTTGCCATATTCTTGTTCTTAAAAGAAGAGGATGCCTTGTTTGACGAGACATCCTCTTATCTGTTTATAATAATGTGTATACGCGTTATTTGTTCAATGCAGAAGCGCGGGTGATATATTTGTCTATATCGGAAGCTTCCATCGAATTGAAATACTTTTCCTTGATCGTCGTGTATGCTTTAACTGCATCACCGTATTGTTTCAGGTTTTCGTAAGCGATACCGGCTTTCTTCAGGTAAGCCGGGCTGATCACTTCGTTGTTTGCCTGTTTGGCTGCTTTCTCGAAATAGCTGATGCCTTCTTTCAGATTGCCCATGTTTACGTAGCAGTCGCCGATCAGACCCGTGATAGCCGGAGAGACCATTTCGTCACTGCCGCTGAAAGATTTCAGCAGGTCCAATGCTTTTTCGTTTTCACCCATCTTGAAATAGCAGATACCGGCATAAGCCTTTGCCAGGTTTCCGGCCGATGTGCTTCCGTATTGATCGATGATCGCTTCGAATCCTTCATAGTCCGCACCGTTTCCGTTCAATGCCAGGTTGAAAGAATCTTTGGCAAAATATTGTTCGCCTTTGAACATAGCTGCTGCGGCTTTTTTCTCCTGCGGAATCAAATATCCGTGTTTGATACCCAAAACAGCTCCAACAACGAGAGCGAGTGCTATAATACCATAAATGATTTTCTTTGAATTGTTTTCAATGAACTGTTCCGATTTCGAAACAATTTCTTCGACCTCTAACTCTTTGTTGGTGTCTTTTTCCTTAGTAGCCATAATGTTTTATAGTTGTTATTATTTTATCTTTGTTTTTATGCCTGTGGCAATTCAAGTCGCAAAAGTAGTTTTTTTTACTGAGAAAATCTATACTTAGAAGTATATTTTTTAATTTTGTGCGACTAATATAGTGCGGATGATACTAAAAAAGCTTTCTATACTCAATTACAAAAATATTCTCCAGGCAGAAGTTTCTTTCTCTCCCGAGATAAATTGTTTTTTCGGGAATAACGGAATGGGCAAGACCAACCTGCTGGATGCCGTCCATTATCTCTCTTTTTGCAAGAGCCATATCAACACGCCCGATTCCCAATTGATCAACAACGGGCAGGATATGTGTGTGTTGCAGGGAAACTATGACTATGAGGGGCGGGAAGAGGAGATATTTTGTGCCATCCGCCGGCGGCAGCGGAAACAGTTCAAACGAAACAAGAAAGAGTACGACAAGCTGTCGGAGCATATCGGGCTGTTGCCGTTGGTGATGGTCTCGCCCGCCGATTCGGAGCTGATACAAGGTGGGAGCGAAGAGCGCCGCCGCTTTCTCGATGTGATTATTTCGCAGCAGGACAAACCATACCTGCATGCGTTGATACAGTATAATAAGGCTTTGCTTCAGCGGAATTCGTTGTTGAAGGACCAGTGTACGGACGCTTCCCTCTATGAGGTGTTGGAAATGCAACTGGATATGTACGGCAGGATGGTGCATGAGAAGCGGCAGATGCTGGTCGACGATTTCACTCCTATCTTCAACGAATATTACCGGACGATCTGCCGTTCGACCGAGCAGGTGGGTTTACGGTATATCTCCCAGTTGGAGAAAGGCATCCTGGCGGATATGCTGGCTGCCAACCGGGAACGCGACCGCATACTCGGTTATACCTCGACCGGCATTCACAAGGATGAACTGGAGATGACGCTGAACGGCAGCCTGATCCGCCGCGTCGGTTCGCAGGGGCAGAACAAAACGTATCTGATCGCTCTCAAGCTGGCTCAGTATGTGTTTCTTTCCCGCAGGGGACAAGCGCGTCCGATCCTTTTGCTGGATGATATTTTCGACAAGCTGGATGCCGACCGGGTGGAACAGATTGTCAAGTTGGTGAGCGGTGACCAGTTCGGGCAGATATTCATTACAGATACGAACCGGAAATACCTGGACGCCATCCTGCAATCGATCGATCACGGCTACGCTCTGTTCAGAGTCGAACAGGGCGAAGTGCAACCGATGGAGGAGGCGAAATGATGCACCGCAACGCGCAGACATTGGGCGATGCGATCCGGGAGTTTTTTGAAGACAACGCCGGGTTGCGGGAGAAGATACTGGAAATCCGTGTCCAGCGGGCTTGGGGCGAGATATTGGGGCCGATGGTCGCACAGTACACGCGTAATATATATGTAAAAGACAAAGTGTTGCACGTATCCCTCACATCTTCCGTCCTGAGGAGTGAACTGGTGCTGTGCCGGGAGCGCCTGGTGAAGAGCTTGAACGACTATGCCGGTTCGACGGTCATACAAGATATAGTGATCAGGTAAAAGAACCTGAATCACACGATCTCCTTTTCTGTTATGACCAAGTCCATTTTCCGGTCGAACGGTTCGACCGGTATCCGGTCTTTCAGCTGGAAGTCGTAGCAGATTCCGATTTTAGGAACATCCAGTGTCGAAAGCAGTCGGTCGTAGAACCCTTTTCCCCGTCCGAGGCGGTTGCGTTGCCGGTCGAAAGCCACGCCCGGAACGATGATCAGGTCTATTTCGCTTTCCGGTACGGCTGTGCAGTCTTCTTTCGGTTCCAGGATACCGAAAGCCCCCGTTTTGAGTGATTCTTTTCCGGCATACAAGAGCAATTGCAGGTCATTTCCTTTTATAAGAGGAAGCAATAATTTCTTTTCCCTATACCACTTCTCGATCAGGGCGGCAGTTTGCACCTCGCCTGCAATGGCGTGGTAAAGAGCTATGCAGGAAGCATGCCGGAAGAGTTCCGTCTCTTCCAGCCGTTCCGTTATCTTAGCAGATAGATCCAGCAATGCAGTCTTCGTATATGAGCTCTTTAAGGAGGCCATATCTTTTCGAAGCGCTTGTTTGGCTTTGTGCAATTCCATCGGGCGTATTGTTTTTGTTCTCCGGTGTCGGGAATGATTTCCCTTCGTTCAGGACTTTGACGGCACGTTTCAGCGTGACGTCGTCGTTCTGGAATATAGGATAGAAGCCGTCTTCGTCGAAGAAGTTGCGGACGATGTAAGCTTGGAGCTGTTTCTCGATCAGCTTGCTCGATATGTTGATCAGGTTCGGACGTTTCTTGATCCCTTTCGCAGCCGCATAGTTGATGAAATCGGAAAGGAGCGGTTGTTGTTGCAGGTATTTGTACAAATCCTGGTAGGTCTTGAAAGAGGACAACTTGTCGAAGTTGCGATCCGAATATTCGAGTGCGTACAGGTTCAACGTGCCGGAATTGACTACGTTGGAGAAGTAGGAAGTCACGCCGCTTGTGTCACGCGGAATGAAGATATCCGGCATGATACCGCCGCCGCCGTAAACGGTGCGTCCCATCACGGTTTCGTATTTCTCGTTGTTGTTCAACTTGATGCTGTCGGCCGAGTCAAATTCGCCGTGCATGAAACGTTGGTAGATGTCCTGTTCGTATTCGTTGTCTTTTCCCAATTCGTACTTTTTCTGGATACAGCGTCCCGACGGGGTGTAATAGCGTGCGATCGTCAGGCGGATTTCTGAGCCGTCGCTTAACTGGATCGGCGACTGGACCAAGCCTTTGCCGAACGTGCGGCGTCCGATGATCAGTCCGCGGTCGTTGTCCTGGATAGCCCCGGAGAAGATTTCACTGGCGGAAGCCGAGAATTCGTCTGTCAGGACTACGATCGGCGCGTCTTGGCAAGTGCCTGTCCCGTTCGTGTAGACATCTTTGCGCGGAAAAGCCTTCCCTTCCGTGTACACGATCAGGCGGCCTTCCGGCATGAATTCGTTTACCATATTGATGGCGGCATCCATATAACCACCCGTGTTGCCGCGAAGGTCGATCACGAATGAGGTGCAACCCGCCTGTTTCAGTTTGGCGATTGCCGTGATAAACTCGTTGTAAGTGGTACGCCCGAATTTGCTTACCTTGATGTAGCCGATCCCCTTGCTTACTTCGTAAGACACATCGATCGAGTTGACCGGGACATCGCCGCGCGTCACGTCGAAATACAACAGTTCCGGTTCGTTTTTACGTTTTACTCCTAACCTGACCGTGCTGTTCTTCGCACCGCGCAAGGTCTTCATGATGACTTCCTGGTCGCTTTTGTTGCCGGCATACAGGGAGTCGTTGATCGTGATGATGCGGTCGAATGGTTTCAATCCGGCCTTTTCGGATGGTCCACCCGGAATGACGTTGATGACCAGGATGGTGTCGGTCTGCATGTTGAAGGAGACCCCGATGCCGCTGAACGATCCTTCCAGGTCTTCATTCACCCGTTGGGCGTCTTTGGCCGGAATGTAGACGGAGTGCGGGTCCAACTCGTTGAAAACTTTAGGAATGGCATCTTCCACCAATTGTTTCATATTGACTGTGTCGACATACTGTTCGTCGATAATGTCAAGTATGGCATTGATCTTATTTCCACTGGAATAAATATGTCTCTTCCCTTGTGTCAGTCTGAGGTAATGATTCCCTACAAAGATTCCGAGAGCAACACTAAAAGCTATAATCACAGGCAGCCATACGGCCAGCCTTTTGTTCTTGTCCATAAAACGTATCTTTAGTCGTTTATTTCTATATAATCTATAATAACACCTGCGCGACGCAATAGGTTGCAGCCATCTTCCACTCTGTATTTTTCAGAATATACCACCCGCTTGATCCCGGACTGGATGATGAGCTTGGCACATTCGATGCAAGGAGCAGAGGTGACGTAGATCGTTGCGTCTTTACTGCTGTTGGACGAAGCGGCCACTTTCGTGATGGCATTGGCTTCCGCATGCAGAACATAAGGTTTGGTGACATTGTTTTCATCTTCGCAAACATTTTCGAAACCGGATGGCGTACCGTTATATCCGTCAGAAATAATCATTTGGTCTTTTACTATCAGTGCCCCAACCTGGCGTCTCTTGCAATACGAATTTTCCGCCCAGACGGCCGCCATCCTGAGATAGCGCTTATCCAATTCGAGTTGCTTTTCCTTCTTATCGCACATCGTTTTCTGATTTTAGATATCCTATTATATAATAGTAGGCAAAGGTACATATATTTAGGATAAATGGAATAGGTTCGGAGTTTTTTTGTTCTGGCGTATATCTTAAAATACCATATAGGGCAATCTTGATTAGATGTGCATGTAATTTGTTTTTGATGTTGCCGTGTATATTCTCGTCCTTGTCGCGTATATTCTCGACATTGTCAAAAATATACACGGCAAGGACGAAAACAAATTACACTTGCATCCGGTTTTGGGCGGATGCAGACGGTCCGGCAGGTTCTATCCCGTTCCTTTTCAGCAACGCGCCGATTTCCGGCTCTTTTCCTCGGAAACGCCTGTACAGGACGTCGGGATCTTCGGTGCCGCCTTTCGACAGGATGTTCTCACGGAAAGAACGGGCTGTCTCCCGGTTGAAGATCCCCGTTTCTTTGAAGACAGAGAAAGCATCGGCATCCAAGACTTCCGCCCATTTGTAGCCGTAATAGCCGGCTGAATATCCGCCGGAGAAGATATGCCCGAAACTGCTGCTCATCAAGGTTCCGGCAACTTCGGGGACGATCACGGTCTGTTTCCAGGCCTCTTTTTCGAATGCGGTCACATCCCCCTCGAACGGCTCTGTCCGCGTATGCCAGGCCATGTCTAAGAAGCCGAAGCTCAGTTGGCGGCAACAGGCGTATCCTGCGTTGAAATTGGATGCGTCGATTAATTTCAGTACCAATTCTTGCGGGATTTTTTCTCCGGTTTGGTAGTGGATGGCTATCTGGTCCAGGAATTCTTTCTCCGTCAGCCAGTTCTCCATCAGTTGGGAAGGAAGTTCCACGAAGTCGCGATAGACATTTGTCCCGGAAAGGCTTGCGTACGACCCTTCGGCAAACATGCCGTGCAGGGCATGTCCGAATTCATGTAACAACGTGTTGACCTCGTCGAAAGTCAATAAAGAAGGCTTCGTTTCGGTCGGACGGGTGAAGTTCATCACGATTATGATTTGCGGCCGGCTGTCTTTGCCGTCTTTATCCCGATACTGTTCCTTAATGCTGTTCATCCAGGCTCCCGACTGTTTCCCGTCGCGCGGATGGAAGTCCGTATATAATATGGAAAGGAATTTCCCGTCGGCATCGTAGACTTCGTACGCCTCGACTTCGGGATGGTAAACCGGTATCTCTTTATTCTCTTTAAACGTGATGCCATATAATTGAGTGGCCAGTCCGAACACGCCTTTCTTTACATGATCCAGTTCGAAATAGGGGCGTGTCATTTCATCGTTTACGCTGAAACGGGTGTCTTTCAGCTTTTCGGAATAATAGCTCCAGTCCCAGGGCATGACAGTCATGTCCTCTTTCTCTGTTTCCGAAGCAAATCCTTGTACAGCCTCGTATTCCTTTAGGGCAACCGGCTTGTAGGCCTCCAACAATTCGTTCAGCAGTTTATAGACGCGTGCGGGAGTTTTGGCCATCGTATGTTTCAGCTTGTAGTCGGCATAATTGGCGTATCCCATCAGCTTGGCGATTTCCAGGCGGATATTGACGATTTTCCGTATGATTTCCTTATTGTCATATTCATCCCCTTTGTTGCCCACGCTCATATATTCCCGGTACATCTTTTCCCGTAGCTCGCGCAAGGCCGAATAACGCATAAAAGGTACGTAGCTTGGGGCCGAAAGATTGAACAGCCATCCGGTTTTTCCTTTTTCCTTAGCTCTGAATGCGGCCGCTTCGCGTATGCTTTCCGGCAGTCCTTCCAGTTCGCTTTCTTGTGTCAGCAACAGTTCGTAGCGGTTTTTGTCTTTTAAAGCATTCTGTTCAAATGTCAGGGAAAGAAGACTTAACTCGGAACTGAGCTTGCGGTATTTTTCTTTGTTTTCGGGTTCGAGCGCGGCGCCACGTGTTGAAAAAGCTTCGAACGTCTTTTCCAACAGGCGTGCGTCTTCGGTCGGCAGAAGCAGCTCTTCTCTCCGGTCGTAGACACTTTTCACCCGTGCGAATAGCTTTTCATTCAAATAAATATTATTGGAGCTTTCCGACAGCTTGGGCGATACCCGTTGCGATATGTCCATCATTTCGTCGTCTGCTTCCGCATTCAAGACGTTGAAGAAAGCCGAGCTGACTTTGTCCAACAGCTTGCCGCTGCGTTCGAGCGCTACGATTGTGTTTTCGAACGTGGGAAGTTCCGCGTTGTCGGCAATGGCTCGGACTTCCTTGTCCAATTGCCGGATTCCTTCATCGAAAGCCGGTTCGTAATGTTCTGTTTTGATCCGGTCGAACGGAGGAGTTCCGAACGGGGTCTGATAAATCCCGAAAAAGGGATTTTTGCTATTTTGTTCCATATCTTTAGTGTTGATTTAGTATAGAACAAAGGTACGGAATAATCGGAAAATAAAAAGGTATTGATTTTCAGGTGATGCTAAATATTTGGAATTGAAAGTTTTTAACAGCTTGACATGTGTTAGATAACATATATTTAGACTTTCGTATATATGTAACGGGTTGTTTATCAGGTGATTTTTTAATAGTAAAAAAGGAAATTTCTAAATAAATATGAAAGCAAATTTGTTTTTTTATTTTTTAAGTGATACTTTTGGTCAGGATACAAAAACAGTTTATTTGTTTTCACGTTAAAGCGTAAACTTAAAACCAAATATAAAAATATGAGTTATCTTAAATTTGACAAGACTCTTATGACGAACCTGGAAGAAGCACTGCCAAGAGAGATTCTTCGTACCAATCGTTCGGGAGCCTATCATTGCACAACTATAGTTGATTGCAACACAAGAAAATATCATGGATTGCTTGTAATTCCGGTGCCGGGACTGGATGATGAAAATCATGTCTTGTTGTCGTCATTGGATGAAACTGTCATACAACATGGGGCCGAATTTAATTTGGGCCTTCACAAGTATCAGGGAGATAATTACAGCCCGAGAGGCCATAAGTACATCCGTGAGTTCGAGTGCGAGAAAGTCCCGACGACGATCTACCGTGTGGGAGGTGTTATCCTGAAAAAAGAGAAGTTGTTTGTCCATCATGAGAATCGGATTTTGATTCGTTACACATTGTTGGATGCTCACTCGGCGACAACGTTGCGTTTACGTCCGTTTTTGGCGTTTCGCAGTGTCCGCGAATATACACACGAGAACGCTCAGGCCAGTCGCGAATATCAGGTCGTGACGAATGGTATCAAAACATGCATGTATCCGGGCTATCCCGAACTGTATATGCAATTGAACAAAAAGAATGAGTTTCATTTCCAGCCGGACTGGTATCGAGGCATCGAATACCCGAAAGAGCAGGAGAGAGGCTATGATTTTAACGAGGATCTGTATGTTCCCGGATATTTTGAAGTCGAGATAAAGAAAGGCGAAAGCATCGTCTTTTCCGGTGGGGTTTCTGAAATAGGGACTCGTACGTTGAAAAAAACATTCGAAGAAGAAGTTGAGGCACGTACGCCGCGCGATACTTTCCAGCATTGTTTGATCAATGCCGCACACCAGTTCCTGAATAAACAGGAAAACGAATTTTATATCTTGGCCGGTTATCCGTGGTTCAAATGCCGGGCGCGTGATTTGTTTATCTCTTTACCCGGGTTGACGTTGGCCATCAATGAAGTCTCCAAGTTTGAAATGGTGATGGAAACCGCCCGTAAGGCTATTTATGATTTTATCCATAATGAACCGAGCCGGATCAAGATTTATGAAATGGAGCATCCCGATATCTTGCTTTGGGCTGTTTGGTGTATTCAACAATATGCTAAGATGGTTTCACGTGAGGCCTGTCGCGAAAAATATGGTTTATTGTTGGAAGAGATTATGAAGTTCCTCAGCCAGAATAAACACCCGAATCTGGCTTTGCATGATAACGGATTGCTTTATACGGATGGAACCCATAAGGCTGTTACATGGATGAACTCGACAGTCGACGGACATCCGGTTATTCCACGTACGGGATACATTGTTGAGGTCAACACGCTATGGTATAATGCTTTGCGATTTGTCGGAGAGCTGGCGGGCGAAGCAGGGAATAATGCCTTCGCCGAATCATTGAATGCCTTGGCTGAAAAAAGCGGGAAGTCGTTTGTTGATGTGTTCCTGAATGAATATGGCTATTTGCTCGATTACGTCGACGGGAACATGATGGGATGGAGCGTACGTCCGAATATGATCTTTGCCGTGGCATTTGATTATTCCCCGTTGAATTCCATCCAGAAAAAAGGTGTGCTCGATATTGCAACGAAAGAGTTGCTTACTCCTAAAGGACTCCGTTCTTTGAGCCCGAAAAGCGGGGGGTATAACCCTAATTATGTAGGTCCTCAGATCCAGCGTGATTATGCTTATCATCAAGGAACAGCCTGGCCTTGGCTGGCAGGTTTCTATTTCGAGGCGTACCTTCGTATTTATAAGATGAGCGGCATAGGATTTATCGAACGCTATCTGATCGGATACGAAGATGAAATGTCTTCTCATTGCATTGGATCCATTTCAGAATTGTTTGACGGTAATCCTCCGTTCAAAGGACGCGGAGCTATATCGTTTGCAATGAATGTTGCCGAAATATTGAGAATATTGTACTTATTAAGCAAATATAACTATTAAAAGGAGGAGCCTGTATGAAAGTGTTAATGTTTGGATGGGAATTTCCTCCCAAAATATATGGTGGTCTTGCGGTTGCATCCTATGGCATAACTAAAGGTTTGAGCCAGCAGAAGGATGTGGAGACAACTTTTTGTATGCCGAAGCCTACCGGTGAAGAAGAAGGGTTCCTGAATATCATAGGTATGAACCAAGTGCCTGTCGTATGGAGGGATGTCAATTATGATTATTTGAAATCCAGGCTTCCCAACTATATGACGCCGGAACAGTATTATGCTTTCCGTGACCATATCTATGCCGATTTCTCTTATCTGAATGTAAATGATCTGGGCTGTATGGAGTTTGCCGGAGGGTATCCGGCGAACCTGCATGACGAGATCAATAATTTCTCGATCATAGCAGGGGTTGTTGCCCGCCAGCAGCAATTCGATATTATTCATGCCCACGATTGGTTGACATATCCGGCCGGCGTGCATGCAAAAATGGTGACAGGAAAGCCTCTTTGCATTCATGTCCATGCAACCGATTTCGACCGTTCGCGCGGGAAGGTTAACCCGACCGTCTATGCAATGGAAAAGAACGGCATGGACTATGCCGATTGCATTATGTGCGTATCCGAATTGACGCGGCAGACGGTTATCCGCGAATATCATCAGGATCCTCGTAAATGTTTTGCTGTGCATAATGCGGTTTATCCGTTGTCGCAAGAACTTTTGGATATTCCTCGTCCGGAGCATAAGAAAGAGAAAGTCGTGACTTTCCTTGGACGTATCACCATGCAGAAAGGACCGGAATATTTTGTCGAAGCAGCAGCGCTTGTTTTGAAGCGTGCGCGTAATATCCGGTTCATTATGGCGGGTTCGGGCGATATGCTGGATGCCATGATCAACCTGGCAGCCGAACGCGGGATTGCCGACCGTTTCCATTTCCCCGGATTTCAGCGCGGAAGGCAGGTCTATGAAGCCTACAAGAACAGCGACGTGTTTGTGATGCCTTCTGTCTCCGAGCCTTTCGGGATCGCCCCGTTGGAAGCCATGCAGTGCGGAACGCCTTCCATTATTTCCAAACAGTCCGGATGTGGAGAAATTCTCGATAAGGTGATTAAAACGGACTATTGGGATATTTATGCAATGGCCGACGCTATCCATTCGATTTGTACAAACCCCTCTTTGTTCGAATATCTTCAGGTGGAAGGAAAGAAAGAGGTCGATGGCATTACGTGGGAAAAAGTCGGTTTGCGGATTCGTGCCCTTTATGAGAATGTCTTAAAGAATTACGGTAAATAATAAAACACAATTAGATATGAAAACAATCTGTCTTTATTTTGAAATACATCAAATCATACATTTGAAACGCTATCGTTGTTTCGATATCGGTACGGATCATTACTATTATGATGATTATGAAAATGAACGCAGTATCACGGAAATTACAGAGCGTTCTTATATTCCGGCATTGACTGCTTTGCTTGAAATGGCAAAAAACAATGGCGGAGCTTTCAAAGTCGCTTTTTCTATTTCGGGTGTGGCATTGGAGCAGTTGGAGATCTATTCTCCTGCCGTGATCGACCTGTTGCATCAATTGAATGACACGGGCTGTTGCGAATTTTTGTGCGAACCTTATTCTCACGGCCTTTCTTCTTTGGCCAACGAAGAGTGTTTTCGTGAAGAAGTTTCCAGAATGAGTGCAAAGATCAAGCAGGTTTTTGGAAAAGCCCCCAAGGTTTTCCGCAATTCCAGTTTGATTTATTCAAATGAGATCGGATCGGTTATTGCAAGTATGGGTTTTAAAGGCGTTCTGACCGAAGGAGCCAAGCATGTGTTGGGTTGGAAGAGCCCGCATTATGTGTATCATTGTGCATATAATCCTAATTTGAAGATGTTGCTTCGCGATTTCAAATTGTCGGACGACATTAGCCTTCGTTTCTCTAATTCGGATTGGAGCGAGTATCCGTTATTTGCAGATAAATATATCGGTTGGATCGCGGGATTGCCGGAAGAAGAACAAGTTATCAATATCTTTATGGAGCTTTCCGCTTTGGGCATTGCACAACCGTTGTCTTCGAATATCCTCCAGTTTATCAAGGCATTGCCGGCTTGTGCGAAAGAAAAAGGCATTTCATTCTCGACTCCGTCTGAAATCGTGACGAAGTTCAAATCTGTCGATCAGGTCGATGTCCCTTATCCGATGTCATGGGCAGACGAAGAAAGAGACACGAGCTGTTGGCTGGGTAACGTGATGCAGCGCGAAGCGTTCAACAAGTTGTATAGTGTGGCTGAGCGTGTTCATTTATGTGATGACCGTCGTATCAAGCAAGACTGGGATTATTTGCAGGCAAGCAATAACTTCCGTTTTATGACAACCAAGAAGACGGGGATTTGGCTGAATCGCGGTATTTATGATTCCCCGTATGATGCATTTACCAATTATATGAATATATTGGGCGATTTTATCAGCCGTGTAAATGCCTTATATCCTGTCGAGGTAGAGAACGAAGAATTGAATTCTCTTCTTACAACGATCAAGAGCCAAGGGGAAGAGATTGAAAAGTTACAGAAAGAACTTGAGAAGTATAGAAAAAAAGCCGCAAAGAAAGCGGCTGCCGAATAGAGATAAAGTAATAAATGAAAACCGGGGTTCCTTTTGGGGAGCCCCGGTTTTTTTATCGGATTAAACAAGGTCTGTTTATTTATATTCGATTGTTATGATACGCATTTCCATTGCGTCTTTATCTATCCGGAGTTTCACGCCAGAAGGTTTCAAGTAGTTTTCAATGGCAACTGTATAGTAAGAAGTTCGTCCATAGTAATCTCTTGTCTCTCCAATCCGACGCTGTACGGGAATGATATTGATAACCAAATCTTCATCCGGCGAGTTCTCAATATGAGTCTTAAGTAATTTGGCGATGTTGCCAAATGTATAAGTACGAGTGGAGGCCGTATATTCTCCGCGGAAAGAGGTAATGCTGTTTTCCACATTGTTGTTCTTAAAGAATGTATCCATTGAATCTTTCGGAAGTATCAGAATGTTCTCCGGAGCTTCAAATGCATATTTCCAGTCTTCTTGCGGAAGGGCTTTTAGCGAAAGATCCACATTGCTGACAATACGTCCTTTGATAATCGGGGCAATGTCTTGTGCCGGAATTGTCAACTGGGTGTATACGCCGGCCGGACTCTTTAGGTAGGCGATGCTGTCGTTGGGTTCCAGCAGATGGCTTATGTCTGTATTCTTGAATCTGTTCAGCTGGATGACTTCGGAAGTCGCACTGAAAGTTTCCCATGTCTGTACGATTGAATCCTGGTCGGCAGAACCTTTTATCGTGTACTTATAGTAAATATTCATTCGTGTACTTTCGATATTCAGGATGTTTCCCGTACCAAATGTGTTGGTGACATAAATACCGGGAAAGTATTGGTTGAATGTATTCTGATCGGTAAAAACTTCCGGATTTTTGATTGTCGCGTCATAGAAACGTTGCCCCAATTCTTTAGGCATACGAATTGTGATATTAGGATCGTATGAATATACAGTTTGGCTACCGCTTGTTGTTGTCGCATTCCAAAGAGAATCCGAAACACTTAAATTACGTGCCGTATACGTTTGCATACCCAATGATTTCTGCATGTTGCAGAATTGTTCAGGGTCGATATTCGTATAAAAATCCCTTGTCAGCGGAGTTGTTACTTCGTAAAGTTGGACTCGCATCGGGGTGAGAGAATCACCTGTCCAGCTTCGGCTGTAATATATTTTAAAATCGACCGAATCTATTACGCCGTTATTGGGCGTGTATCTGAACCGGAAATTTTCAGGACAGTAGAACTGGCACATGAAATCAGACTTCAGGTTGCCATACAGAGGATCGTATATTTCTCCTAATGAACCGTAAATTGTCCGGGCATAGACAGAATCGGTCTGTACTGTTTTTGCTTTCATGTAGAATGTGTCCGCGTATACCAACGGTCTGTCATTTTCCGGTTGAATACCTGTTCCTACCTGTGTCAAATCATCATTACACCCGCTCAGGATAGAGATCCCGAGACTCAGGCCAAGTACAAAAAGCTTGATTTTCATTTCTCTAAATTTATTTTGTGCCTAATACGACATCGTAGAATTCATTGAATTTATCCATATAAACATCCGGTGACTGGTAAGGCAGGAATGGAGTGTGCTTTTTAGTGGCAATATAATCCAACACATCCTGGTTGATCGTTTCACTGCCTTGTATCACACCGTCTGCGAAATCTATGGCAAGCTTGGTCAGCCCGATGAAGCTTGTATCCGCTTTGATGCCTTTCAGGTCGCTGTCTTTGGCTCCATCCATCTTTAATTTATTCGCAAATTCTTTTCGGAACGGTGTTTTGAAGTCATCGTTGTAGATAGAGTATACGATCTTTGCATCCTTGAGGCAAGGATCGTCGGCATACATACGTTTGATGTACAGGGCTGTGAGCGCTGACATCCAACCATGGCAGTGAATGACGTCCGGTATCCAACGGAGCTTTTTCACTGTTTCCAATACACCACGGACATAGAAGATCGAACGGTCGTCGTTATCCTCATATTCGTTACCTTCATCATCGCTGATAGTATGCTTTCTTTGGAAGAAGTCTTCATTGTCGATGAAATATACCTGCATGCGGGCTGCCTGAATGGACGCTACCTTAATGATCAACGGGTGATCGGTATCATCAATGATGAGATTCATACCCGAAAGCCGGATTACTTCGTGCAACTGGTTGCGGCGTTCATTAATGCTACCGAACTTGGGCATGAAAGTCCTAATTTCACGACCGCGTTCCTGTATGCCTTGCGGCAGGTTTCTGCATATCGTTGCAATCTCTGATTCGGGAAGGTAGGGTGTTATTTCTTGAGCTATAAACAAGATTTTTTTTGCATCCATTCTGTAAACTAGTTTTATAAAGACGCTACAAAGATACAAAATTTCTTTCATTTACCGCAATTATTTATTTGCTTTGCACCGTCAATAAGCATCTAAAGGATGAAAATAGTAAACAGCATTAAGGAATTGAAGAGTTATCTTGCTGAAGAAAAGCGTGATAACAAACAAATTGGCTTTGTTCCCACTATGGGAGCATTGCACAACGGACACCTGAGCCTGGTTAAGCGTTGTGTGGAAGATAATGACGTATGTGTGGTCAGTGTTTTTGTCAATCCGACCCAGTTTAACGATAAGCATGACCTTGAAACGTATCCTCGTACGTTGGACAAAGATTGTGCTTTGTTGGAATCGGCTGGGTGCGATTATGTATTTGCTCCCTCGGTAGAAGAGATGTATCCGGAGCCTGATACCCGCACATTCGATTTCGGCACTGTCTCGGCTGTAATGGAAGGGGCACGCCGTCCCGGACATTTCAACGGGGTCGCCCAGATCGTAAGTAAGCTTTTTTATGCCGTCGAACCGGATAATGCCTATTTCGGTGAAAAAGACTTCCAGCAGATCGCGGTGATCCGGGCAATGGTGAAGCAACTGAATATTCCGGTGAAGATCAACGCCTGCCCGATTTTGCGCGAGGCTGACGGCCTGGCTTTGAGCAGCCGTAATGTGCGTCTGACACCCGAACAGCGTCAAAAAGCTCCGTTAATAGCTCGTACGTTAAAAGAAAGTACTAACTTTGTGCCCGAAAAGAGCGTGCAGGAGGTGATCGACTATGTTATCGATACGATAAACGCCGATCCGGTCATGCGTGTGGAATACTATGAGATTGTAGATGGCAATACGATGGAGTCCATCAAGAACTGGTCCGATACGACTTATCCGGTAGGATGTATCACGGTCTATTGCGGGGAGGTTCGTCTGATAGATAATATTAAGTACTAAATAATATAGATTTGTGGTGGTGGATTATGGTTTGTTTCCCGGATAATCATCGTTTTATATAGGAGAAACAAGCGTAGCTAAATAATTCATAAATCATAAATCATAAATCAGATCGTATGTTTATAGAAGTAGTTAAATCAAAGATTCACCGGGTGACGGTAACGGAAGCCAATCTGAATTATATCGGGAGTATCACTGTCGATGAGGATTTGTTGGATGCCGCCAACCTGATTGCCAACGAAAAGGTCGCTATTGTGAATAATAATAACGGCGAACGTTTTGAAACGTATATCATTAAAGGTGAACGTGGTTCGGGGGTGGTTTGCCTGAACGGAGCTGCTGCACGCAAAGCCCAACCAGGCGATATCATTATTATTATGTCGTATGCCTTGATGGATTTTGAGGAGGCGAAAACTTTTAAACCGTCGGTCGTGTTTCCGGATACGGCAACCAACAAACTGATATGAAGCATCGGTAGCTGAAAAATAAATGCAATAGCATATAAACGAAAAGCTCGCCTGATGTGGCGGGCTTTTTTTATGAGTATGGATTTCCTTCGTAAACGATATTATATATGTATACAAACAAGCAAATTTGGAATGTTAGTTATCCTATCTTTTTGAGTCTTCTGGCACAGAATGTCATTAATGTGACAGACACCGCGTTTTTGGGTCGGGTCGGTGAAGTCGAGCTGGGAGCTTCTGCAATGGGCGGCTTGTATTATATATGTGCCTTTACGATCGCTTTTGGGTTTAGTACCGGATCGCAGATCATCATGGCCCGCCGTAACGGGGAGCGGAATTATAAGGATGTCGGGCCGGTGATGATACAGGGCGTCTTTTTCCTGCTTATGCTGGCGGGTGTCATGTTCACCTTGTCCCGCCTGTTCGCCGGGGATATTATGCGGGTACTGATTTCTTCCGATACGATTCTGAACGCCACGGAAGAATTCTTGGACTGGCGTGTGTTCGGGTTCTTTTTCTCTTTTGTGAATGTGATGTTCCGTGCTTTGTTTATCGGTATTACACGAACGAAGGTGTTGACGCTGAATGCCGTTGTGATGGCGTTGACGAATGTGTTGCTGGACTACCTGCTGATATTCGGTAACTGCGGCTTCCCGGAATTGGGAATAAAAGGCGCGGCTATCGCTTCGGTGATGGCGGAGGCGGTGTCTATCGTGTTTTATGTGCTCTATACTCGGATAACGGTGGATATCAAGAAGTATGCACTGAATCAGTTCGGATCGTTCGATTTCAAACTGCTGAGGCGTGTGTTGGACATCTCGATATTCACGATGTTGCAGTATTTTATTTCGCTCAGTACTTATTTTATGCTGTTTGTGGCCGTGGAACATTTGGGGCAACGTGAACTGGCGATTGCGAATATTATCCGGAGTGTTTACATCGTTTTGTTGATTCCGGTCAATTCTTTATCGACGGCAACGAATACGTTTGTGAGTAACAGCATCGGAGCGGGACACAAGGATCAGGTCATCCTGATCATCCGCCATATAACCTGGATCTCGTTGGGGATCATGGCTGTTTTTGTGTCTGTCACTTGTCTGGTCCCTTCTGCGATACTATCGGTTTACACCAATGACGTGACATTGATACACGCCTCGATACCTTCCCTTTATGTGATTTCGGGAGCTCTGCTGATCGGAGCGGTTGCCAATATCGTGTTCAGCGGGGTGACAGGTACGGGAAATACCCGTTCGGCCTTTGTGATGGAGTTGGTCACCCTTGTTTTCTATACATTATTTATATATGTGGCCGGAATGCGCCTGCATATGCCGGTTGCCGTTTGTTTTATGACCGAGGTGGTGTATTATACCGGTTTATTGGTGGCGAGTGTCATTTATTTGAAGAAAGCATCTTGGCACGATAAGAAAATCTGACTCGGAATTTGTGATCTTTTCTTTATTCGTCAGTTTTTCTTACCTTTGCCTCTCATTCGAAGAATAGAAAATAAAATAAATATACATACGAATTATGTTTGAGAATTTAAGCGAAAGGTTAGACAGATCGTTTAAGCTGTTGAAAGGTGAAGGTAAGATCACGGAGATCAATGTGGCTGAAACATTGAAAGATGTGCGTAAGGCATTACTCGACGCCGACGTAAACTATAAAGTAGCCAAAAGCTTTACCGATACGGTAAAAGCGAAAGCATTAGGGCAGAACGTGCTTACATCCGTTAAACCCAGCCAGTTAATGGTCAAGATCGTGCATGACGAGTTGGCTGAACTGATGGGAGGAAAGGCGACCGATCTGGAACTGAAGGGAAATCCGGCAATCATCCTGATGTCCGGTTTGCAAGGTTCCGGTAAAACGACTTTTTCGGGTAAACTGGCGAATTTGCTGAAGACAAAGAAAAATAAAAAGCCGCTGTTGGCAGCTTGCGACGTGTATCGTCCGGCCGCTATCGAACAGTTGCGCGTGGTGGGCGAACAGGTCGGAGTGCCTGTCTATATGGAGCTGGAGAACAAAAATCCGGTGGAGATCGCGATGAATGCGATCCGCGAAGCACGTGCGAAAGGCAACGATGTCGTGATTGTCGATACCGCCGGCCGTCTGGCCATCGACGAGCAGATGATGAAAGAGATCGCTGCAATCAAGAGCGCCATCCAGCCGGATGAAACCCTGTTCGTTGTCGACTCCATGACCGGACAGGATGCAGTCAATACGGCAAAAGAATTCAATGAACGCCTTGATTTTGATGGCGTTGTACTGACGAAGCTCGACGGTGATACTCGCGGTGGTGCCGCTCTGTCTATCCGTACGGTAGTCGACAAGCCGATCAAATTTGTCGGAACGGGCGAAAAGATGGATGCTTTGGATATCTTCCACCCTGAACGTATGGCAGACCGTATCCTCGGTATGGGTGATATCGTTTCTTTGGTGGAACGTGCGCAGGAACAGTATGACGAAGAAGAGGCCAAACGCTTGCAGAAGAAGATTGCCAAGAATCAGTTCGACTTCAACGACTTCATTTCTCAGATCCAGCAGATCAAGAAGATGGGTAACCTGAAAGAACTGGCCTCCATGATTCCGGGCGTAGGCAAGGCTTTGAAAGATGTGGATATCGACGACAATGCTTTCAAGAGTATCGAAGCGATCATCTATTCCATGACTCCCGAAGAACGTACGAATCCGGCAATCTTGAACGGTTCGCGTCGCCAGCGTATCGCCAAAGGTAGCGGAACGACGATCCAGGAAGTGAACAAACTGATCAAGCAGTTCGACGAAACACGCAAGATGATGCGTATGCTGACGGCTGCCAAACCGGGAAGCAAGAAATTCCCTTCATTCAGAAGATAAAACCCGAAAAGAGAATAGAGAGAGTATGGAAGAACAACAGTATAAGCTATTGGACGGAAAAGCCGTTTCAGCTCAGATGAAGCAGGAGATGGCGGAAGAAGTGGCCCGCATCAAGGCTGCCGGTGGCAAGGTTCCTCATTTGGCTGCCATATTGGTCGGCCATGACGGGGGGAGTGAAACGTATGTCGCCAGTAAAGTGAAGACATGTAATGAGATTGGTTTCAAATCGTCTCTGATCCGTTATGAAGCCGATGTTACGGAAGAAGAGCTTCTTCACAAGGTGGACGAACTGAACAACGATCCGGATGTGGACGGCTTCATCGTGCAACTTCCGCTTCCGAAACATATCTCGGAACAGAAGATCATCGAAGCGATCGACTACCGTAAGGATGTGGACGGTTTCCATCCGATCAACGTCGGCCGTATGTCTATCGGCCTCCCTTGTTTCGTGTCGGCGACTCCGGCCGGTATTCTGGAACTGTTGAGACGTTACGAGATCCCGACTCGCGGCAAACATTGCGTAGTGTTGGGACGCAGTAATATTGTGGGCAAGCCGATGGCTACCCTGATGATGCAAAAAGCTTATCCGGGCGATTGCACGGTCACTGTTTGCCATAGCCGTTCCGAGAACCTGAAGGAAATGTGCCTGAGTGCCGATATTATCATTGTGGCCTTGGGTGTCCCCGAATTCCTGAAAGGCGATATGGTGAAAGAAGGGGCTGTGATTGTGGATGTCGGTACGACACGTGTGCCGGATGCAACTCGCAAAAGTGGTTTTAAACTGACTGGCGATGTCAAGTTTGATGAGGTTGCACCTAAATGTTCTTATATCACACCGGTTCCGGGCGGTGTAGGTCCGATGACCATTATCTCTTTGATGCGCAATACGCTTTTGGCCGGAAAGAAAGAGATTTATAAATGAAAATACTCCTCTCCGGGTTTTGTCTTTTGAGCATTCTGTCTTTATCCGCTCAGGATTCGCTGACAATCTTGTTTGCCGGTGATGCCATGATGCACCAGAGACAACTCGACAATACCCGGCGAGGAGATTCTTTTGATTTGAGCGGTTATTTCGCCGATATCGAAAAAGAGGTGAATGCTGCCGATATTGCTGTTGTGAACTTCGAAGTTCCGTTAGGCGGGAAGCCGTATAGCGGCTATCCGGCTTTCAGTGCCCCGGAAGATTTTGCTTTGGCTTTGCAAAAAGCCGGTTTCGACTTTTTCCTGTTAGCCAACAACCATTGTTTAGACAGGCGGACTCGCGGACTTGTCCGCACCATCCAAACGCTGGATTCTCTTGAAATCCGTCATACTGGAACCTTTCTTGACCGTGACCACCGTTGCCGCACATATCCGATGTTGCTTCGCAAAAAGGACTTTCGTATCATCATGCTTAATTATACTTACGACACCAACGGTTTGAAGGTCGATACACCCCGAATTGTCAATTATATCGATAAGGAAATAATGAAAGCTGATATCGCTGAAGCCAAGCTTTTCAATCCGGACTTTATCATTGCCAATATGCATTGGGGGGTGGAATATGAGCAGATGCCTTCTCGCAGACAGCGCGAACTGGCCGCTTGGTTGATGCAACAGGGGGTCGATCTGATCATCGGTTGTCATCCTCATGTTGTCCAACCGATGGAGCTTCGCAGAGGGAAAGATGGGACTTCCGACCATTTGGTCGTTTATTCATTGGGTAATTTTATATCGAACATGAGCCGGGAACATACCGACGGAGGTGCCATGGTAAAAGTCGTTTTAGGACGGAAAGGTTTGCACCGATACATCGCTTCCGCACAATATTCATTGATTTATTCCTCCCGGTATAAGAATAAACAGGGAAAAGAAGATATTCGGGTGGTTCCGGCAACTTTCGGGTCAGAAAAGAATCAAAATTCCTCTTTTTCAGTCGATTCGGTGTTAATTAAGTATGTAAATAAGACTCGTTTGTTTCTAAAAGATAATAATAAAGGGGTCGAAGAGTATGTTTTTTGACAAAAAAAGTGTTCGAATTATTTGCAGTTTAAAATAAAACCTCTATCTTTGCACCGTCTTAAAGAGATAAACACTTGATAAGATAAACATGGTGAGAATAGCTCAGTTGGTTAGAGCATCGGATTGTGGTTCCGAGGGTCGTGGGTTCGAGTCCCATTTTTCACCCGTAAGGCTGTCTGTAAAGGCAGCCTTTTTTTATTCCTCTTCGTTGTGATCTTGTCGTTTGTTTATAATTATTGAGAGTAAACAAACTGAGAAAGTTCTGTTTTTTTTGATGTGTAACCGGATGTTTTGTGGCATTGTATATAACACAAAAAAGGCTTTACTTTTAAAGTAAAGCCTTTTTAATATTCAATGGATTAACTGCGGAAGCGGGGGGATTCGAACCCCCGGTACGGTAACCCGTACGTCAGTTTAGCAAACTGGTGGTTTCAGCCACTCACCCACACTTCCATGAGTTTTGTGCTTTATTCCCTTGAATTGCGCTGCAAAGATATGCTTAAGTTTTTAAATATACAAAGTATTTGGTGCATTATTTTTAAATAAAAAAGTGCGTTTCCTTGCATATTATTGGCAATCAGAGGATTTTAATTCTGAGGTAGTGGACATTTATTTCTACACTCGGTTGTGATAGCTGGAATAAGTAAGAAAGAGATAGGGCATTCGGGAAAAAGATATTATTTTTGTGACCGGTTCTGATATACAGCAGACTGTAATATAATATGGAGAAAAAGAAGATGCGAAAGCGTACTCTCATAATCGGAATCCTCTCGTTTATCGTCCTCCTGTTGGCAGGAATGGGATTCTGGGCATACCGTTTGATACTTGCACCTGATTTTGAGCCACGCAAGACCGTATATGTTTATATTGACGAGAAGAAAGATTTTGAGGATCTTTGTCGCCAGTTGGCCGACTCTGCCGGTTGTCGGCGTATCGGGAGTTTCAGGCAGCTTGCCGGAATGCTGAAATATCCCCTTAGTATGCGTACCGGACGTTATGCCGTGGAGCCGGGTATGAATAACCTGACGATGCTCAACAATCTGCGTCGGGGGCATCAGGAGGCCACTCGGATCACCTTTAATAATATACGTTTCAAGCAGGACCTGGCCGAAAGGCTTGCTGGGCAGTTGATGATCGGAGAGAATGACCTGCTCTCTTTACTTACTGATTCAGCCTATTGTGCATCACTGGGCTTTACGACCGAGACGGTCCTTATACTGTTTATTCCGAATACCTATGAGGTGTACTGGAATATTTCCGCTGAGAAACTGATGCAACGTATGCAGCGCGAATATAAGAATTTTTGGAATGACGCCCGCTTGGCTAAAGCGAAAGAAATCGGAATGACACCGGTCGAAGTTGCCATTCTTGCATCCATCGTGGAAGAAGAGACGGCTGCCACAGACGAGTATCCTGTCGTGGCTGGTCTGTATCTCAACCGCTTGCAACGTGGCATTCCCCTTCAAGCAGATCCGACCGTCAAGTTTGCCGTGGGCGATTTCTCCCTCCAGCGTATCCTGTTCGAGCATCTGGAGATCGATTCTCCCTACAATACCTACAAGCATGCCGGACTTCCTCCCGGGCCGCTCCGTATCCCGACTATCAAAGGGCTGGATGCAGTGTTGAATCACATGAAGCATAATTATTTATATATGTGTGCAAAGGAAGATTTTTCCGGACGGCATAACTTTGCCGCCACTCTTTCCGAACATAATCGTAATGCCAACCGTTATCGGGCGGAATTGAACAGGCGGAAGATTCGATAAGCAGAGACCGGTTGTTGCGGATATGGGTAAAAGTCTTATCTTTGTGGGAAGATAACAGAAGAAAAAATCAAGTAAAACAAAATAAACGTTACATGGAAAAACATCTATTTTTAGGGGATGAAGCCGTGGCACAAGCAGCTATCGATGCAGGTCTGTCCGGTGTTTATGCCTATCCGGGAACCCCTTCGACCGAGATAACCGAATTCATACAGGGTTCGGCCATCGCAAAAGAAAGAGGCATTCACTGCCGTTGGAGCACGAATGAAAAAACTGCAATGGAAGCAGCGTTGGGTATGAGCTATGCTGGCAAGCGGTCTCTTTGCTGTATGAAGCATGTGGGGCTGAACGTTGCCGCCGACTGTTTCATGAATGCTGCCATGAGCGGTATCAATGGCGGTATGATCATCATTACTGCCGATGATCCTTCGATGCACTCTTCACAGAATGAACAAGACAACCGTATGTATGGCAACTTTGCCATGATCCCGATGCTTGAACCGTCCAGTCAGCAGGAGGCATACGACATGATATATGACGGGTTTGAATTATCCGAAAAACTGGGTTATCCTGTTTTGGTACGCATCACCACCCGTATGGCTCACTCCCGTGCAGGGGTGGTCAGACGCGAACAGAAGGAGGAAAACGAAATGCATACACCCGAAGATGGACGTCAGCGTTTCATCCTTCTTCCGGCACTTGCCCGCAAACGCTTCAAGACGTTGATCGCGGCGCAAGATGCATTTACCGCTTCTTCCGAAGCCTCACCTTATAATGCCTATTTCGACGGTCCTGACAAGGAGCTCGGAATCATCACGACCGGTATCGCGTTCAACTATCTTTCGGAGAACTATCCCGATGGTTTCGAACATCCGGTATTGAAAATCAGCCAGTATCCGTTACCCCGCAAGATGGTCGAAAAGATTGTTGGTGAATGTAAGGAAATCCTTGTACTCGAAGAGGGGTATCCGGTAGTCGAGGAGCAACTCAAAGGTTTCCTGGGTGTCGGTATACGGGTGCATGGCCGTCTTGACGGGACGTTGCAACGTGACGGCGAACTGACTCCCGATGCTGTCGGTAAGGCGTTGGGCAAGCAAATCGGGAGCTACTATGCCATTCCGGAAGTTGTCGAACAACGTCCGCCAGCATTGTGCCAGGGGTGCGGACACCGTGATATGTATGAAGCGCTGAATGAAGTGTTGGCCGGCTATAAAGGCGCCAAAGTGTTCGGTGATATCGGCTGTTATACGTTGGGGGCTTTGCCACCTTTCCGGGCAATCGACACTTGTATCGACATGGGAGCCTCTATTACGATGGCCAAAGGCGCTTCCGACGCAGGCGTTTTTCCGGCAGTGTCGGTTATCGGCGACTCGACATTCACGCACTCCGGCATGACTGGCTTGCTCGATTGTGTCAATGAAAACACGAATATCACAATCGTGATTTCCGATAACGAGACTACGGCCATGACTGGCGGACAGGACTCTGCAGGAACAGGCCGTCTCGAATCGATATGTGCGGGTATCGGTGTCGATCCGGCTCATATCCGCGTCATGGTTCCTTTGAAGAAGAACTACGACGAGATGAAAGCAATTATCCGCGAAGAAATCGAATATAAAGGCGTATCCGTCCTGATCCCTCGCCGTGAATGTATTCAGACATTAACTAGAAAGAAAAAAGCAAGCAAGAAATGAAAGCAGATATTATATTATCCGGTGTGGGAGGACAGGGTATCCTCTCCATCGCTGCCGTTATCGGAGAAGCCGCATTAAAAGAAGGTTTGTACATGAAGCAAGCCGAAGTTCACGGAATGAGCCAGCGTGGAGGTGACGTGCAGTCAAACCTCCGTCTGTCCGACCAACCGATTGCATCCGACTTGATTCCGCTGGGGCAGGCGGACCTGATCATCTCGCTCGAACCGATGGAAGCGCTCCGCTACCTGCCGTATCTGAAGAAGGACGGGTGGTTGGTGACCAATTCGCAGCCTTTCATCAATATTCCCAACTATCCGGAGGTGGATAAACTGAACGGGGAATTGGATAAACTGCCGCATAAGGTCGTGTTGGATGTTGAAGCTATCGCCAAAGGGGTTGGATCCGTACGTGCGGCCAACATTGTGATGTTGGGAGCTGCTGCCCCCTTTGTCGGTATCGAATATGATAAGATTGCCGATGGTATCCGCCACATATTCGGCCGTAAAGGCGAGGAAATCGTGGAAATGAACCTCAAGGCATTGAAAGCCGGTTACGATGTAGCACAGAGCATGCAAAAATAATATGCAAATGAAAAAGTATGTAATCCTTGCTTTTTTTGCTCTCCTTGCCCTTGTCGTAAAGGCGCAGGATGGGAGTGGGGACCTTGTAAAAGTAGGACAGCAGATGCCGGCTTTTACGATTGTGAACGACAATGGTACGCAGACGCTTTCTTCTTCTTTGAAGGGAAAAGTGATCTTGGTGAATTTCTTTGCAACTTGGTGTCCTCCCTGCCAAAAGGAACTTGCCGAGGTGCAAAAGACGCTTTGGCCGAAATACAAGGACAACAAGGATTTTGCCCTGTTGGTGATCGGACGCGAGCATACGGATGCCGAATTGCAGAAATATAACGAGAAAAAAGGTTTTACCTTTCCTCTCTATCCTGATAGGAACCGGGCTATCTATGGCGCTTTTGCCAAGAACCTGATTCCGCGCAGTTATTTGGTTGACAAGACCGGTAATGTGATATATGCCACTAAAGGCTATAGCGACGAGGAATTTGCCGAACTGATGGAAAAAATAGAAGCGGCTTTAAAATAAAGGATATGGAATATAAGAATGTACATATATTTATATGAAGACACGTGTACTGATTTTTCTATCTCTGCTTTGCAGTCTGCCGCTTGGCGCCCAGATCCGCTTGGAGGGTTACCGGCAAGCCGACATCAATCCCGAACTCCTTGCCGGACGCTGGAAAGCGTGCTGGATTTCCATGTCTGGAGAGCCTGCCAATGTGTATGGCGTTTACCACATGCGTAAGACGTTCGAACTGAGCGAAGTCCCATCCCGCTTTATTGTTCATGTGACGGCTGACAACCGTTACAAGCTCTACCTGAACGGCCGTTTCGTTTCGCTCGGACCGGCACGTGGAGATATCTACAACTGGAATTTTGAAACGGTCGATCTGGCTCCTTTCCTGAAAAAGGGGAAAAACGTGTTGGCGGCTGTGGTCTGGAATTATGCTGAGCAGAAGCCGGTTGCACAGATCAGTTTTAATCAGACCGGATTTCTCCTGCAAGGGAATACGGAGGTTGAGGCTGTTGTCAATACGGATGCTTCTTGGTTGTGTATGAGGAACGAAGCCTATGCTCCTTGGCATAAACCAGTCTTGGGCTATTATGTAGCGGGACCGGGTGAACTTCTCTCCGCATCAAAGTATCCTTGGGGATGGGAACAGTCTGCTTATGACGACAGCAAGTGGCTGCCTGCCCGTACGGGGATCGAGGGAGGGGCGAAGGGATCGCGTGATTATCCCGGACGCTTGCTTGTGCCTTGTCCGATTCCCCCGATGGATTTGCAACCCGAACGTTTTGAGGCTGTGCGTATCTCCGAAGGGGTGAAGGTGCCTGCCGGATTCCTGAAAACAAAAGCTTCGCTGACAGTTCCTGCGAATAGCAAGGTGTATCTCCTGCTTGACAATGGTAAGCTGACAACGGGCTATCTCTCCCTTTTGTTCAGTCGTGGCAAGAATGCCGAAATAGCGATAGCCTATGCCGAAGCTCTTTATGAAGACAAGGAGCAGGGTACGACTAAATCTTATTCGCTTCCGGCAAAAGGAAACCGTGATGATGTGGAGGGTAAAAGATTCATTGGATATGAAGACAAAGTGATTGCCGACGGAGGCGAAGGGCGCGATTTTACCACCCTTTGGTGGCGTACGTGGCGGTATGTGGATCTGGCGATCTCGACTGCCGACGAACCGCTTGTACTGGAAGATGTCTATGGTACGTTCTCCGCTTATCCTTTCCGAAGCGAGGTCGCTTTTTCTGCACCCGGACACGACGAGTTGAATAAGATGCTTGAGATAGGTTGGCGTACGGCACGCCTTTGTGCGAACGAGACTTATATGGATTGCCCTTATTACGAACAGTTGCAGTATTTCGGCGATACTCGTATCCAGGCGATGATTACCTTATATAATACGCATGATGCTTATATGGTGAAGAATGCAATCGAGCAGGGACGGCAGTCGGTCGTAGCTGACGGAATTACGATGAGTCGTTATCCGTCGAGCCTGCATCAGTTCATTTCTTCCTTCTCACTTTGGTGGATTTGTATGGGGCATGACTACTGGATGTATCGCGGGGATGAGGCTTATATGAAAACTTTGCTGCCTGCTTATCGTGGAGTGCTTTCCTGGTACGAGCAGTGGTTAAAGCCGGATCATAGCCTGGGATATGTGCCACATTGGTTCTTTGCCGACTGGGCTGCCGGTTTTCAGTCGGGCGAACCTGTGCGTGAAAAGGAGGGTAATTCTGCTTTTCAGGACTTGATGTATATCTTGACGCTCGAATCGGCTGCCGAGATGGAACAGGCTTTCGGCATTCCGTCGATGGCAGATCATTATATGCGAATCGCTTCTGCGATCCGGGGAACGATCCGGGCGAAATACTGGGATGCTGCCCGTGGATTGTTTGCCGATACTTACGATCACCGTAGTTTCTCGCAGCATGTCAACTCGTTGGCTATACTGGCGGGTATCGTGACGGGCGAGGAGGCCGCAGAGGTGATGGCGCGAACGTTGAACGATCCGTCGCTGATACAAGCGACAATCTACTTCCGTTACTATGTGCATCAGGCATTGAAGACCGCCGGTATGGGTGACCGCCTGCTCGACAATCTGCAGATTTGGCGAGACCAGATGGCCTTAGGGTTGACGACTTGGGCGGAGATGCCCGAACCGACCCGTTCCGATTGTCATGCCTGGGGAGCCAGTCCGAATATCGAGTTTTTCCGTATATTGTTAGGTATAGACAGCAATGCACCGGGTTTCAAGTCTGTCCGTATCGCTCCGTCATTGGGTGACCTGAAAGAGGTCTCGGGTACGATGCCGCACCCGGCGGGCAGCGTGACTGCTTCCTATAAACTCGATAAAAAGGGCAAGTTGACGGCACGTCTTATATTGCCGGCAGGTACAGATGGCCTATTCGTTTGGAAAGGAAAAGAATATCAACTCAAATCCGGTGAACAGGTCTTGACGGTAGAATAAGGTTATCGATATCTCCCTTATTGTATAAAATGATCCCGAAAACTGAAAAAAAATCTCGAATCAAGTTGTATTTGACATATTTTTTTCAAGCTTAAAAAAGATTGAAAAACGATTTATCCCGTGAGGAGCGCAGATAATTTCCATGACGACCGTCTTCATCGCTATGAAGTCCGACTTCGTGTATGACGAGTTCGGCACTTCACGGCGATGAAGACGGTCGTCGTGGTGATGAGGACGGTCGTCGTAGAAATGAAGTGTCTGATCCCTCAAAAATAGCCCCTATTTTCCTAACCTGTTTCCGTACGGCCCCCTGTCTGGATTCAAATATTCGATTCTCCGAAAGTTAAGGTTTATCGGAATGTGTAGGATGAGAGATGTCGGCTTGACAAAATATATGGTTTTGAGATGAGGTACGCAGGTCTTTTGTGCGTATGTCACAAAAAGCAAGATTTTAGCAGAGAAAAGTCAACTCAAAATCATCTGTTTTGGGGATCGAAATAGAAAAACAGTAGGTTATTGTAAAAAATGTTGTACTATTTCTCGCACATACGTACCTTATAATAACAGATATTCTCCTATAAAAAAACAGAGAAAAAAGTTCTCAAAAAATTTGTTTGAATTCATAGAAAGCTCTACATTTGCACCCGCATTCGAGCGAGAGTGGCGAAGATCGACGTAATGGAGAAGAGGTAACCCGGGAGAGGGGATGAGGTTAGCGAGGCTAAGCGAGATGTCCGACCGTCCGGTGGCTTTGAAAAAAAACTTTTCAAATTTTCTTTCGAAAAAATTTGGCGGTTAAAAAAAAGTCCTTACCTTTGCAGCCGCAATCGAAACGATAGCGACAAGTTCTTTGAAAGATTTACATATCAACAAGTAGTACAAGAGACGTATTAATAATACGAAACATACCGTCAAGGACTACAATAAAGAGACGAGATTCTGAGCGAAGGTATAAAAAAACAAATCAACAACGAAGAGTTTGATCCTGGCTCAGGATGAACGCTAGCGACAGGCTTAACACATGCAAGTCGAGGGGCAGCATGGTTTGTAGCAATACAAACTGATGGCGACCGGCGCACGG
>NZ_LT700191.1:0-173024 GCF_900155425.1 Parabacteroides massiliensis | reverse complement strand
CCGTTTTAGAATGAGAGTGCAGGCAAAAACAACACTCGATGATGAAAGCCGATTCAGTTTTGAGTCGGCTTTTTTCGTATCGTTATACTACGATCTGCTCGGGTGATTACGTTTCGTTTTCGTACAGCCTGCATATAAAAACGGATCAGTCCGAAACCGGATCAGTCCGAAAACCCTGTGGGTATGTTAAATTTACACTGTTGGCTTGCATAATCTAAACATAAAGAATGGTATATCTCCGACTCCCCTGAACTGTGCTCTGAAAGCTTTAATTTTTGCATTGAATGATTCAGCAAATGCATTCGTTTCCCTGTTAACGAAATAGTTTAGTATTGTTTCATAATAGTTCTGCATGGTATTTGTTACGGTTCTGAAACATCCGTATCCCAGCTTTTCTATTTTATTGTACCACAAGGCAAGCTTTCCACGTGCCACATCCTTGTCATAGTGCTTATTATATATATAGGTCAATTCTATAGCCAAGTCGTAAACTGATTTCAGTTCCGGATAATGTTCGAATATGATTTCCGCACGTATTCTTTGGGATTCAGTCCATTTACTATAATGCTTGACAAGAACATGTTTGGCCCTTGCCAACAGCTGCTTACGGGTATCACCATTGGCATATCGAAACGGGACATACTCTATATTTTGTTCTTTGCACCGCTGATTTTCATCGTTCTCTAAATCCCGTGCCATCCAGCGATAAGTAACCCTGAGCTCATCAATTGCCTCATAAAAGAGCTTCTGTACATGAAACCGGTCATTGGTCATAGTGGCATTGGGAAAAGCCGTTCGGACAATCCGCATCATGGTCGGTGAAAGATCCAAAGTGACCTCTTTGACCGTCTTGCGTTTGGAGACATAAATCATTTCAAGCACCTTTATGACGTCTTCAGACTTCGTGCCACGTATCATGGCCACAAGGGTACCTCTGCCACCATGTCCCGCACGGTTAGTGACAACAGTATACAATTCTCCGCAGCTCAAAGAAGTCTCGTCAATACAAAGGCTGGGACCTATGTTTTGTTTGAACAGGACATATTCTGAGGCATGACCTAACTGGTCCCATTGTCGGTATGTGCTGATAAACTCCTTGTACTGGGAAGTTAACTGTTTACCGTTTACACCATAAGAATCTGCCATGGAGTTTATGCTCGCTGCGGTAGTTTCAATCTTCTTCTTCCATAGAACCCCTGCCTTAAGATGCCTTCATGAGCCTTGCGAGTGCTTTTTCCAATTTGGCAATTTTCCTTTCAGTTATCTCTTTCTCGCAAAGTCCAACTTTGCCAGGATCATAGGCATGTTTGGTTTTCACCATTGTATAGAAAATCTTTGCTATTTTGTGAGCTGTAGCTACATTTGCTTGTAAAGCACCACTTCTTGCACGTATTCGTCTATAATAGTTGCCGACTTCACCCTTGTCTCGTGCCATTGGTGAGGCTGCAGTCCTGAATATCTGACCAACAATATTCTTTTTCTTCATTATGCGGCTGGAAAGCAACTTACCACCTGATATTTTATTATTGGGGACAAGGTTGCACCACCGACTGAATTTCTCCGCAGTTTCAAACTTATCTATAAAATCATGTCCAAGTTCTCCAATAAGCTGCATAACAGCTGTATCCTTCAGGCCGGGGATCTCGAATACGTTGACACCCCATATGGAAAAAGCATACTGTTCTATATCTATGACAGGGGCGTTCTTGGAACGGCTACTTTTTTTTCTTTTGTAACGAACAAGCGGCTCTGAGTTCGTATCCATTTGAGCTTGATATAGTTTCAGAAGTTTCTCGATCTCATGGTCGCAATCGGCAATCTGATTAATAAAGAAATCATAGGCCTCTACACTTTGTTTAAGTGTGAACAACAGGTCGGCATCCCATGTCCCTTCCAGAGACAAGGCAATCTCTTCCTTGCTGGCTTTACAATTAGACATCGCCAGCGATGCTAAATACTCCGGAATTCGATTGCCTGCCAAAATAGCTGAGATTATCCTTCTTCCTGATAATCCTGTGACGTCCGATATCACAGTAGACAACTTTACATTCATCAATTCAAGAGATTTCTGCATATACAGGATTTGTTTTTCCGCAGAGCGTAAGAGGTTATTACGCTGCCGAGTAAGATTTCTTATCTGCCTAGCGGCATTACCGGGTTGATAGCACGGTTTTAATAGCCCATAACGGTGTAATAACATCAGCCATTCGGCATCAGCGGAATCAGTCTTATGACCAGCCAAGTTTTTTACATCAAGCGGATTGACCAGGATTACTTCAATGTCGGCATCCTGTAGTTTTAGAAAAAGCGACAGATAATAAATCCCCGTAGCTTCCATCGCTACGGTTGTAATATGACAATCTTTCAGCCATGTAATAATCTCATTGAGCTCACAGGTAAAACTGCCAAATCTACGGTTGTTATCTCCATCCCGGTCCTCGGGAACACATACTTGCATTTCAGCGTCAGCAATATCAATACCCGCAGCGTCCGGATTTACAATTGCAAGCTTGTTTCCGTCAGAGGATTTGATCATTTTTGCATTTTTTGCCATTGTCTATAGATTTTGATGAATAAAATAGACAAGCCTGTGGTCTCTCGGAACGTGAGGTACTCTTCCATAAGGCATCTATCGGCCAATAATCATTCTACAGACCTACAGTGTCATACTTTTAATTGAACTTGAAAGTCCATTAGTGATCTGACTTACTTGCTTGTCAACGGCAAAGATACCTTTTATAAAATATTGTAGAAATACAAATACGAATAGTTACGGCATAGCCGTAACTGAATGGGTTCTTTACATTTCGTTCACGCCCTGTGGGTGGGGGACTTTTAAAAAAGCAACGAACTCAGGAGTGAGTTTCGTCCCTTCGGCAGTTAGGTCATCCTAGGTATAGGAAAACGTTTCCCTCGTAGCTTTGTCATACCAGCGACGACGCCTTACGTGGAGATAAACAGGTTTGCCACGCAAAGGAAAGTCCTGAATAACTTTCTCATCGGTAAAACCATGGGAGATCACGGTTCCACTCTTGTAGTCTGAACGTTCCAGGTAGTGTTTTTCTTCAAGCCAAACTTCGATTTTATCAGAGCCGTCATGCCAACCGGAGATATCGAAATACTCCATTAAAACTTCCGGAAAGATGACTCGTAGTAACTTATATAGATTGCGATTAGAATTCATTGGATTGTTATTTTTTTATCTTCCGCAAAGATAGTTCACTTTCGCATTTTAACATAACACACCCACAGGGTTTTCGGACTGACCCGGAAATACTAAGTCGGAACCGAGACTGGAAAATTCATTTATGCGGAGGAAAAGGAACTATCATCGCCATTCCTGATCTGGAAGAAGCTCATTCGCTTACATATTCACTCAGGATGATCCTCAAAGAACGCCATAAAGACACTACAAGACGTCGCTTACACGTTGGTATAACAACGTTGCTGTACTACGTCTAATCTCTATAGTTTGTCGGGTGAGAAAATCCCCTCCTGATAGGAAAAATGCATTAAATAAAAAATACGGAACTCGTTTTGAATCCCGTATTTTTCATACACAAATATTTTATAGTGCCGTTTAATCTTCATCATCCAAGTCGATTGGAATTTGCCGTTTGAATGCTTCCTTGAAAGAAATCAGAGATTCGGTTCGGGCAAGACCTAATGGTTGCAGTTTATTATGGATAATGCTTAACAAGTGCTGATTATTCTTCGCATATATCTTTATAAATAAGTCATATTGCCCTGTCGTATAATGGCATTCTACCACTTCTGGAATTTCTTTCAGGGCTTCCGTAACCGAAGGAAACTGTCCGGGAGATTTAAGGAACAACCCCATGTATGCACAAGTTTCATAACCCACTTTTGTGTTATCGACAATAAATTCCGATCCTTTGATTACGCCTAAGTTAGTAAGTTTTTGTATACGTTGGTGTATAGCTGCCCCCGATACATTACATTCCCGTGCAACTTCAAGGAAAGGCATACGGGCATTGCCAATGATTAGTTTTAATATTTTTTCGTCAAGTTCATCCAGTTGATGGTGTGCCATAATTTATCTATATTTGTATATCTGTATAATCGATTCTTACAATCTTAATACAAATATATATAATCTCTAATGATTAATCTCTATTTTTAGGCGGAATATTTTAGTTTGTAAGTTTCTTTAGTGGTAATAATCTTCAATTTTATAATTTTATGAGTATACAATCAGTGGTAGTATGCAGGTCTGTAAAAGACTTTTCTGATCCAGTATTGGACCTGATAGAGAAAACATATACGGAATCTTTTCCTGAAGTGGAACGTCGCGACTTTTCGCTTGTTCGCCATTTGGTTAAAGGCGAACCTCGGTTTTCTGTGTATGCCTTATCGAGGGAAGACCGATATGTCGGTTTTATCACCGGCTGGTTTTTTGAAGACTACACCTATGTAGAACATTTCGCAATTGATCCTGCTGCCCGTAATGGTGGAATAGGGGCGGAGGCTATGAGGCAATTTTTGACTGTCTGTGGTACTCCGGTTGTTTTGGAGGTAGAAATGCCTGGCGATGAGATGAGCAAGCGCAGGATTGGCTTCTATGAACGTTTGGGCTTTAATCTGGATGGGCATGTTTATCACCAGCCGCCTTATCGGAACGGAGGGGGATGGTTGGAAATGCGGCTTATGACGTATGGCGGCGTTGATCTTGAGCATTCTTTCGAGCAGGTGAAGAATTGCTTGTACAAGAATGTATATGGGATTAGTTGAAAACAAAAGTAGGAGAAAAACAATCCTGTTTTCCTCCTACTTTATTATTGTATATCCTGAGATCAGTCAGCTGCCTGACGTGCAGAATAACTAATCTTCAATGCATATGCTTCACGAAGCGCCTGCTTAACATCTGTGATCAGACCCATCTTGGTTTCCTTATCGGCCTTGATAGACACTGTCATAAACGGCTGGTCTTCTTCTTTCATACTGGATTTTTCTTGGGCAATATAGTCCTGAATTTCCGATACTTCAGCGAACTTGTCGTTCAACTGCAAACGGGCTTCAGTACCCATCTTCCCTTGAAATTCCTGATTGGGCTTTCCTACATAGATGAATGTAACCAACGATTTCTTTTCCAGCTTCTGAAGCTCAGTAGCCTGTGGAGCACGGAATTGCACCATCAATGTTACTTCACGCATAGATGTTACCATCATGATGAAGAACAAGAAAGCGAACACCAAGTCAGGTAATGATGACGTATTCAATTCGGGCATTTCACGTCCGCCCGCTTTACTAAACTTTCCCATTACTTCTTATCTCCATAATTTTTAGGTTCTGCTTCAGAAATCTTTTGCGGATAAATCTGCTGCACAGCCTTTTGTTGTTCTTCATCCAGATCTGCGAATGCTTTTCCAAATTTCTTTCTGGAAATATCATCACGCAGTTCATTGTATGCTTTTGCCAATTCGTTCTGAACACTGATGTAAGCCTGATATTCAGTACCACGGTCATTCTGCAGAGAGATGACGTGTTTTTTAGCGGTCATTACTTTTCCGAAGAAAGGAACGTCCTCTTCTGTTTTTTCAGGTTTGTTTGCATCATTATACGGATTGTCAATGAATGTTTTAACCTCATCTTTCAATTGCTTGATGTCAACGAACTTGTCGCCACAGAGAATTTGGTTACTACTGTTGATCAAAACGACCAACAAGTTTCTCTTATTAACATCAACATCATTCTTCTTTTGGTCTTTAGGTACAGGAGGAGGCAAACGTCTTGCTAAACCTTTATCTGTATCCATGGATGTAGTAATAAGGAAGAAGATAAGCAACATGAAAGCAATATCGGCTGAAGAAGTCGCATTCATTGCGGGTACTTTTCTCTTTTTTCTTGCCATATAGCTTTTTGTTTTATCGATTCGTTATTACTAATTATCTGTTCAGCATTTTCTTAATGCTACCTGCTACTACAGCTAAGATGATCAATACCATTAAAACAATGGAAGATTTGATCCACATATCTGTAATTTTCAACCAACCTGCCGTATTATACTGTTGTGAATCAGCGTTCAGACCCTGCAAAGGAGTACCGTCACCGATAGAGTAGGTAATGAATAACATAGCAACGAATGCAACTACCACACCTAAAGCAGCGACTGCCGATTTAGGACTAACCTTTAACAGATTGATAAACTGCCAAATTGCAAATAACACCATACAAACGATTGTAACAAAGAACAATCCGGTTGTCCAGTTCAATAACAGGCCGGTGTATACATATTCTTTCATTTCTTCTCCCGGATTCGTAATGCCTCCGAAGAAGAACATACCCAGTACGACAATACTGATAAGTGAAACTATCAGCAGTGTCCAACTGGACATTTTTCTTATTTTAGTAACTGCCATAAGTCTGATTATTTTTTAAATTTGAGGTTGTATTTGATAACCATATCCAGCAAAGTGATAGAAGCATCTTCCATCTGGTTCAGGATAGCTTCCAGTTTGCTCAGCAAATAGTTATAGAATACCTGAAGGATCAATGCTACAACCAAACCACCTACTGTTGTGATCAAGGCCACTTTCATACCACCTGCTACAACCGTCGGGCTGATATCACCAACCTGTTCGATTTTATCGAACGCCATAACCATACCTACTACAGTACCCAAGAATCCTAATGACGGAGCCATTGCAATAAACAATGTGATCCAAGACATGTTCTTTTCCAAAAGACCGCCCTGAACACCACCATAAGAAACAATAGATTTTTCTACAACGTCGATACCTTGGTCGATTCTCATCAAACCTTGATAAGCGATAGAAGCGATAGGACCTCTCGTATCACGAGCAATAGCTTTTGCACCTTCTACATCTCCTTTATCCAAAGCATCTTCAATACCTTTCAGCAATTTGCTGGAGTTAGTTTCAGCCAAGTTCAAATAAATGATTCTTTCCAAGCAGAAAGCCAAACCGAAAATCAATGCGATAGCAACCAAACTCATGAAGTCGGCACCACCTTCGATAAACTTAGTCTTCAAAGCCTGGTACATGCCACCTTCAACAGCGGTTTCGGTAGCTTCTTGCGCGAATGCTACAGAAGAGATTCCAAGAGCACATAAACTCATGAACGTTTTTGCAAAATACTTTTTCATTGTGTGTTTAATTTTTAAGATTAATAATTCTCTTATTTGTTTTTATTTTTTTAGTTATTAATAATCGTCATGGTATCTTAAAGCGGAGAGAGCGGGATTCGAACCCGCGAAACCCTTTAGGGGTTTACACGCTTTCCAGGCGTGCCTCTTCAACCACTCGAGCATCTCTCCAAAAACAAGTCACCGCTTTTCTAAAACGGGTGCAAAATACGAAAAAAATCGCATATCCAAACGTTTCAGTGCACAAATCTATAGTTTTTGCCTGACATATGCACAATATCTGACGGATAAATTTTGAATACGCGCGAAAATATCTCACGATATAGGTTTATTCTCGATTTTGAATAGTTTTAGAGCATTAATCCGTGTTGTTTCAACGGTCTCTTCGAGTGTCAGTCCATAGGTCTGAGCTACTTTTTCAGCCGTTTTCCAGATATAAGCCGGCTCGTTCCTTTTTCCCCTGTAGGGAACAGGTGCGAGGTAAGGGGCATCTGTCTCCAACACTATTTTTTTTATGTCTGTTTGCCGGATGATTTCCGATAGTTTGGAGTTTTTAAATGTAATAACCCCATTTATTCCGATTTTGAAATTTTTTAATTTTTTTATTTCTTCCAATTCGGTTTCATTACCGGTAAAACTGTGAAAGACCCCGGAAAGCGAATCAGCTCCTACCTTATATAAAGAGTCAAAAACTTCCGGGTATGCCTCTCGAGTATGGATGGCGACCGGCAGATTAAGATCGATGCTCCATCTGAGCTGTTCTTCGAATACTTCTTTCTGCTCTTTCAGGTATGTTTTGTCCCAGTACAAGTCGATCCCTATTTCTCCAATACCGCAATAGGAGCGTTTACCGAGCCATGACTCTGTCACCTTCAAATTCTCGGCATAATGTTTGTCTACACTGGTCGGGTGCAACCCCATCATCGGGTAGGCGAAATCCGGATAACGGTCGCATAAGTCATGCATCCGTTCGATGGTAGTCGTGTCGACATTCGGAAAGAGCAGGGTGTCTATGCCTGATTCTTTCGCGACAGTGATCAGTTGATCCTGTTCCGGATCAAAATCTTCTAAATACAGATGGTTGTGTGTGTCGATCAGTTTCATTTTAAGACTGGCGGTTCATTAAACGGGCGCTGACTCCTTTTAAAATGTTTAGTTTTTCGGGAGCTACGCTTAACGAGGCCAAGCAATTCATTGCCTGATTATAATATGTGTGTATTTTCTCTTCGGACAATTCTTTTAACCGCAGTTGGTCATAGATGGCTGTTACGGCCGCGATTTTCTCTGCCGGGTCAAAAGTCTTTTTACCTATCCAATTGTTCAGTTCCGCTTTTTGAGTATCTGAAGCGAGACGTAGAGCGTTGATCAACATGAATGTTTTTTTGTTACAGAGTATGTCTCCTCCGATATTTTTGCCGAAAGTGGCCGTGTCTCCGTAAACGTCCAACAGGTCGTCCTGCAACTGGAATGCCAGTCCGATATTAATGCCGAACTGATAGAGCGCTTCGGCATCAGCCTCAGGCGCATTTCCCATGATGGCTCCCATTTTCAGGGCGCAGGCAAGTAGAACGGCTGTTTTCAACCGGATCATTTCGATGTATTCTGCTTCTGTTACGTCCGTTCTTGATTCGAACTCCATGTCGTATTGTTGTCCACCGCATATCTCAAGCGCCGTACCGGTGAATAAGTCCAATATTTCTTTTAACGATTCGGGTTCCGTTTCGCCGATCAATTGATAGGCTGCGATCAGCATGGCGTCACCGGAAAGAATGGCTGTGTTGGCATTCCAAACTTTATGGACGGTCGGTTTGTTTCTTCTTTTGTCGGCCTCATCCATCAGGTCGTCATGCAAAAGGGTGAAGTTGTGGAATACTTCAAGTCCCAGAGCCGGTTTGATCGCAGTATCTACATTTTCCTTATATAGATTGCATGCCATCAGTACAAGTGCCGGACGGATTCTTTTCCCTCCGAGTGAGAGGATGTATTCGATCGGGTCGTATAAACTTTTTGGGGGATAGGTGAATTGAAGCCGGGTAATTTCCTGCTCTATTTTCTGTAGGATATCGTTAAAAGCGAACATAGATTATTTTGTTTAAATAAAAAAGGCTGCGATAGAAGCAGCCTTTTTGTACTATTTACATGTTATTATTGCAGTCTGAATGTAACAGGCACTGTGTATTTAACACGTACGGGTTTACCTCTCTGTTTACCCGGTGACCATTTCGGCATGCTGTTGATCACACGAAGAGCCTCTTTATCCAACGACGGGTCAACACCACGGATAACTTCAGCGTCTACGATGGAACCGTCTTTGTTAACCACAAACGAACAGGATACACGACCCTGGATACCGTTTTCCTGAGCAATAACCGGATATTTGATTGATTTTGCCAGGTATTGTAACAAAGCACCTTGTCCGCCCGGGAATTCAGGCATTGTTTCTACAACAGTAAAAATCTGCTGTGAAGATTCTTCTTCTTCTTCAACTACTGCAGGAGGAGTATAAGCTTCAACCTGTGCTGAAGAAGCATCGTCTTCCGATGAAACGATGTCGACATCGTCCAACTTGACGTCATCTTCTACAACGGTTAATACTTCTGCCACAGCAGGTGCAGGGGGTGGAGGAGGAGGGGGAGGAGTGTCCTCCGGTCTCGTGATTTCAACTTCTTCTTCCGCGATGATATCTGCAACGCCTTCGCTTGTGACGATTGAGATTTCACGGTCGCTCCATTCGAAGCCAACGAACAGTACTGCAAGTCCGACGATCATACCCATCAGGATACCCATCGTCTTACCTCTTTCCAGGTCCGCTTTTGGTGATTTCTTAACTTCCATATCTCTTAGTGTTTAAAGATGTGTTTTTCTTTTGCGACAAATATACGGAGTTATTTTTTAAATCCGAATAATTCGTATTAAATATATGCTATTTTTACTTTTTTTTTGACTGAGAATAAAAATAATAGCTACCATATACCTTTTTCTGCTTTTCTCCGTTTCTGTAGGTAGGGTGTATATACCCGTATTTATTTATCTTTGTATGCATTTTTACCCGAGAAATATGAGAAATATTCTATTTATACTCTTCTTTACCTTCCTGTTACAGGCTGTTGTTGCGCAAACAGGCGACACCGGATATACTTTTCTCCGCTATCCTTCTTCGACAAGAGCCAATGCGATGGGAGGCAATACGGTGTCTTTGGTCGAGCGGGACCCTTCCTTGATTTTTCATAACCCGGCTTTGTTAGGGGCTGAGATGGATCAGATGGTTAATCTGAATTACCTGAATTACATATCGGATATCAATGTCGGAAGTGCTCTTTTCACAAAAGCGTATAAAGAAAAAGGAGCCTGGGGCGTGGGTGCCTCGTTTTTCAGTCAGGGAAAGATACGGGGAATGTCTGAAGAAGGCCTGCCGACGGGCGATTTTACGGCAAAGGACATCAGTGTAAACGGTTTCTTTTCGTATGACCTTTCCGAACGTTGGCGTGGCGGGGCCTCGTTGAAGTTTTTGTATTCGAGTATCGGTGATTATACCTCGATCGGTATGGCTGTCGATGCCGGTTTGAGCTATTATGATTCGGAAAAGGAATTTTCTTTCGGTTTTGCCTTTAAAAATATCGGAGCCCAGCTGAAGGCATACGAGGATGAGCGGCAGAAAATGCCTTGGGATATCCAGATGGGGATCACCAAGAGGATGGCTCATGCACCAATTCGCTTATCGCTTACTGCACAGTATCTGACGAAGTGGAAGGTCGAGTATGTAGACGATTACGACAGGGAATATGCAGGTGATAATTTTTTCAAGTCTTTTGTGAAACACCTGGTGATCGGAGTCGACTATGTCCCTTCCGACAACTTCTGGCTCGGTGTCGGATATAACCCCAAGACGGCGTTGGACATGAAATTGCAGGGCGGTAACGCTCTTGCCGGTTTCTCGGGTGGCGCCGGCGTACGGATCAAGATGTTTGACGTCGGCATTTCCGTTGCCAAATATCATCCTTCTGCTCTTTCCATGATGTTGAGCATTTCCACTACGATCAGTGATTTCTAAGTGAATTCGCTTGGTGGCGAACAGGTTGTGCGGATTATATGGAAAACAATAAAATATAAGGATGAATAGGATAATTTATAAGGAAGGGAGCGATAAACTGTTGTATATTTGCATTCCTTTTTACATTAATATATGTAGTGATGAAAAAGATTATTATAGCGATAGATGGCGTCTCTTCCACCGGGAAGAGCACGATGGCAAAAGATTTGGCAAAAGAATTAGGATATACCTATATTGATACGGGGGCGATGTACCGGGCTGTCACTTTGTACAGCTTGCAACACGGGTTCTTTACAAACAACGGCATCGACGAACGGAAGCTGCAGGAGGCTATGGGCGATATTGATATTTCTTTCCGTTTTAACCCGGAAACCGGGCGTCCCGATACTTATCTGAACGGCGTGAAAGTGGAGAAAGAAATACGCGGGATGGAAGTAGCCAACCGTGTGAGCCCGATCGCGGCTTTAGGTTTTGTGCGTCGTGCGATGGTTGCCAAGCAACAGGAAATGGGGAAGGCGAAAGGAATCGTGATGGATGGCCGTGATATCGGCACGGTAGTCTTTCCCGATGCGGAACTGAAGATTTACGTGACAGCCAGCCCGGAAGTGCGTGCCCAGCGGCGTTTGGACGAACTGAAAGCCAAAGGCGAGGCAGCCTCTTTTGAGGAAGTCCTTGAAAATGTGAAAACGCGTGACCATATCGATATGACTCGTGCCGAGGGCCCGCTCCGTAAAGCCGATGATGCATTGGAGCTGGATAACTCGCATATGACGATTGCCGAGCAGAAGGCTTGGCTCCTGGAACAGTATAAAAAGGTCGCTACAACGGATTAGCCATGATAGAAGTCGAGATAGATAAAGGTTCCGGCTTCTGCTTCGGTGTGGTGACGGCTATCGAGAGTGCTGAGCGTGAACTGAAGAATACGAATACATTGTATTGCCTCGGAGATATCGTGCACAACAGCCTGGAAGTGGAACGTTTGGAAGAATCAGGCTTGCGGACCATCGACCACGACGAGTTTACCCGCCTGAAAGGAGAAAAGGTGTTGCTTCGGGCGCACGGTGAACCGCCTTCGACCTACGAGATCGCCAGGAGGAACAACATCACGATCGTGGATGCGACCTGCCCGGTGGTGCTTCAGTTGCAACGTAAGATACATAAATGTTATATGGCAACGCGTGGCAGCCATACTCAGGTTGTAATCTATGGCAAGAAAGGGCATGCCGAAGTGAACGGCCTGGTCGGGCAAACGGAAGGAACAGCTATTGTTGTCGAGAAGGTGGAGGACCTTGACCGGCTGGATTTTGACCGGAATATCTGCCTGTTCTCACAAACGACCAAGTCGTTGGATGGTTTTCGTGAAGTCGTGGCTGAGATCCGGCGGCGCATTGCGGAGGGAGTGCAATTCGAGTATTTCGATACGATCTGTCGGCAGGTGGCCAACCGATTGCCGAATATCAAGACGTTTGCATCCAAGCATGATTGGGTGTATTTCGTTGCCGGGAAGAAGAGTTCCAATGGCAAGATGCTTCTGGAAGAGTGTCGGAAGGCAAACCCGAACACAGTCTTTATTTCGGAAGCGAAAGAGATTTCCGAACCGTTGCCGGAAGGAGTGAACAGCGTGGGTGTGTGTGGAGCCACCTCTACCCCGAAATGGTTGATGGAGGAAGTGGCTGTGCGTATCCGCGAGTTGAATGCCAGCCGTTGACTTTTCGGGTTAAGATTTGATGAAGTTTTGGAAAACAGACAGCTTTTTGGTAAATAATTATTACTTTTGCCGCGAACATATAAAATATAAGACGCTATGTCTGCAGTTAAGTGTATTGGCATTTTAACGTCCGGAGGTGATGCTCCCGGAATGAACGCTGCCATTCGTGCAGTGACACGTTCCGCTATTTATAACGGAATGTCCGTTAAAGGTATCTATCGTGGATACAAAGGTTTGATAACCGATGAAATTGAAGATTTCAAGACTCAGAATGTAAGTAATATTATTCAGCGTGGCGGTACTATCCTGAAGACAGCCCGTTGCGCGGAGTTCAGAACGCCGGAAGGACGTAAGCAGGCTTACGACAAACTGGTGGAGCATGGTATCGATGCTTTGGTTGCCATCGGAGGAGACGGAACGCTGACGGGAGCCCGTATCTTTGCGCAGGAGTTCAATTATCCGATTGTCGGCCTGCCCGGTACGATCGACAATGACCTGTATGGTACGGATATCACGATCGGCTATGACACGGCCTTGAATACGATTATGGAATGTGTCGATAAAATCCGTGATACGGCAACTTCTCACGACCGTCTGTTCTTTATCGAAGTGATGGGGCGTGATGCCGGATTTTTGGCTCTCAACGGAGCGATTGCTTCGGGGGCTGAAGCGGCTATCATCCCGGAAATATCGATGGAAAAAGACCAGTTGGCCGAGATGATCGAAACAGGTTTCCGTAAGTCTAAGAACAGTAGTATCGTTCTTGTTGCGGAAAGCGAAGTGACTGGTGGCGCAATGGGCGTGGCTGAACGTGTAAAGAAGGAATACCCGCAGTTTGACGTGCGTGTTTCGATTTTGGGACACTTGCAGCGAGGTGGTTCACCGACGGCTCAGGATCGTATTTTGGCTACCCGCATGGGAGTTGCCGCTATCGATGCTTTGCTGGACGATCAGCGTAATGTGATGATGGGTATTCAGAACGATGAGATCGTCTACGTTCCTTTCTCAAAGGCAATCAAGAACGACAAACCGATCAATCGCGATCTGTTGAATACGCTTCGTATCTCCTCTATTTGATAAAAAACAAAGAGGTGCGTCAAAAAAAAGACGATATTTACAGGACGCAGATCACGCAAAAGATGCGGATTAACGCAGACTCGCTTTATTGATAAATAAGGATGTTAAGTAAATAATATAAAAGCCAACTGATTTATAGTCAATATGTTATAAATTGATTGGCTTTTTTGTGCCTTTAGGTGTTAAGGCTTGGAATAGAAAAACGAAATTACTGTAAGTAAAAATATATAGAAAAGCATTCATATATCCGGCACCCGACACTTTTTGTCGTATTTATTTAATAAACAATAAATTAAACAGTGTCGGTTAGGTGCCGGGTCCGACACTTAACCGACACCTTTTTATCTTCGCTATTTTATCCGAAGCCCACCCGTTCTTACGGGGCGACTGATCCGGAACATACCACAAACTAACTCAAAAGTCATAGTAAACTAATTCAAAACATACCATATACTATTTATATGTAGTACTACTTATCACGAATACGTGGTACTACATACGGGCGATTGGTAGTACTACATATGGACAATAGGTGGTTACTACATATCGGTAATATACTATATGCTTTGATTTAGTTCTTCGGGAGTTTTGAGTTAGTTTCCGCAGACATCAAGATATACCCACGATTGGAAGAGAGAAGGCGGTGTGCAGGAAAGATGATATTTGCCGGACGCAGATTACGCAGAGACAAGCACAATTTGCGTCTTCTGCGTCCGGTTTGTTTTTTATTTGGTAGCCGACAGGTTCTCCAAGAACAAGTCCATCATCCGTTTGGCGGCTACGAACGAACTGATTTCGTTATTCAAAACCTGTAGCTCCGTGTATGCCAGCATGTTTTCTACCGCCGGGTTGTGATAGAATGTTTCACGGAGCGTGTCGTTAATGCTTTCGTACATCCAATACTTGGCCTGTTCGTTGCGCTTGTAGTTGAAGTAACCGTTCTTTTTGGTGAATTCCATATATTCTCCGACCATGTCCCAGATTTCTTTGATCCCTAAGTTGTAGTAACCGGAGTAAGTCAATACTTTCGGGAACCAGCCGGATTCGGGAGCCGGAAACAGGTGCAGGGCATTGCGGAACTGTGCTGCCGCCAATTTTGCCTTTTCCAAGTTGTCGCCATCTGCCTTATTGATGATGATCCCGTCCGCCATCTCCATGATTCCGCGTTTGATACCTTGCAATTCGTCTCCTGTACCGGCAAGTTGGATCAACAGGAAGAAATCGACCATCGAATGGACGGCCGTCTCGCTTTGTCCGACACCGACTGTTTCAACGAACACCGTGTCGAATCCGGCAGCTTCGCAAAGAACGATCGTTTCGCGTGTCTTGCGGGCCACTCCACCCAAAGAACCCGCCGATGGCGAAGGACGGATGAAAGCATTCTTCTCACGAGAGAGGGCTTCCATACGGGTTTTGTCGCCGAGGATACTGCCTTTCGAACGTTCGCTGCTGGGATCGATCGCCAACACTGCCAGCTTGCGCCCTTCGCCTATCAGATGCATACCGAATGCATCGATCGAAGTGCTTTTACCGGCTCCCGGCACTCCGGTGATACCGATGCGAACTGACTTTCCCGCATGTGGCAGGCATTTTTCAATAATCTCTTGTGCCACTTGCTGGTGTTCGTATTTGGAACTTTCCACCAGTGTCACGGCCTGGCTGAGGATCGTGATGTTCCCTTTCAGGATGCCTTCCACGAATTCGGCCGGCGTATATTCTTTGCGTTGAATCCTTCTCTTCAGATAAGGATTTACGGTCGGGACATCGGCTACTCCCTTATTCACCTTTAATCCTTTGTACTGATCGTCGTTTTCGGGATGTTCCATGATAAGATTTATGATTTATGATTTATGGATTGTGATTTATGATTTATGGATTATGATTTATACTGTTTGTTGTCATAAATTATAAATCATAAATCTCAGATTTTCTCACTTTTCCGCTGTCACCTTCACAAGCCGTACCGGACCGTTCGGGTCGTTGCATACGAAATTGACGAGGGTTTCCAGTTTTGTTTTTATCTCTTTCGGGCGGATCGTCACTTTGAAAGTGGCAGTCGTACCCGGTTTGATTTCTCTTTTGCCACCGGAAACGGCGACACGTTCGTCGTCGCAAGTCGCACTGTAGATGACAAGTGGCGATTTTCCGGAGTTGGTAATCTCGATCACACCGCTCACCCGGCCGCCGACCAGTGGGATGAAACTGCCTTTGTCTGGTAATTTACCGAAGTCGAGCAATGTTCCTGACAACTGTGCTACCGGAGCTTTCGCTTTTTCCGATGCGGTCAGTTTACTGAAATCGTCTATGATGTTGGCAGCAACGTATAGGTGGCTTTCCGTTCCCTTCTTCTGGCCGATACTTTCGACGGTCAGCGGGATTTCGGCTGTCACACGTCCTTTCCGTTTTGCTTCTTTCGCGTTTATGAGGATGGATATTTCGCCTGTTTCACCCGGAGCCAGTTTTGTCGGATTGGCTACGATGTTCAGGAAATGGGGTATCTTTCCTAAATGGATGTTCAAAGAGGTCTTTCCTTCATTGATTATGTTGATTTTTTCTCCCAATGTCTCTTCCGGGCGGACTGTGCTGTAGAGGATATTCTTGGTTTGCAGCTTCAGGTCGCCGATGCTGTAAGGATAGACCAATATGGGTTGAGCCTCTTTGGGAGTTACGTTTCCTTTGATTCCTATGGAAAAGCTGCCTTTTTTACCATTACTGTAGATGGCTATGGTCTTGTAGAAAGGACCGGGACGTCCTTTCGGGTTGTAAGTTACTTTTACTTCTCCGGTCTTTCCCGGAGCGATCGGCTCTTTGCTCCATTCGGGTTGCGTGCAACCGCAGGATGCTGTAATCCTTGTGATGACAAGCGGGCCGTTACCTGTGTTTTTGATCGTAAATATGTGACTGGCCAATCCATCCGATTCACCTATCGTGCCGAAGTTATAGATCAACTCGTCAGCGCTGATTTGGGCGTTGTTCTGTGCCGATATGCTGCTTATGGCAAACAGTATACCGGCAAGAATAAGGATTGTTTTATTTCTGATAGACATTTTCTCTGTTTTAGATTATTGCACGACTTCTCCTCGGATTGTAAGGATGAAGCTACCGGTTTTACCGTTACTATAGACGGAGATAGTCTTGGTAAACGGTGCAATTCTGTCTTTCGGGTTGTAGGTGATTTTGATATCGCCTGTCTTTCCCGGTGCTATCGGTTCTTTTGTCCATTCCGGTGTCGTACAGCCGCAAGAAGCGATGACACGGGTCAGGACCAACGGGGCGTCACCTGTATTTTTTATTTTAAAAACGTGCGATACATTGCCGTTTGCTTCCTTGATCGTACCGAAGTCAAAAGAGGTCTCATCAGCCGAGATTACAGCTTTGTTTTGAGCTGAAGCCATTCCTGTTGCCAGCAGGATTGCCATAAAAATAAAAATAATCTGTTTCATTTTCTCTTTTTATTTAGCTATGTTTAGAATGCAAAGATAATTATAAATTAGCAAAATGTCACTACCATCCCATGAAAATGGGATTAGTAGTGCATGCTTCAATCTACCTTGACAATGCCCCCTTCCGTATGTGAGACGAATTCGGGTGCATAGAGGCATTGGATCGTACTGATTCCTCCTGCATATTCACCGGTGCGTGACACGTATACGGCATATTCCAGAACAAAAGTCCCTTGGGGCAGGCGGTCAAAGAAGAAATTCTCCGAAACATCCGTCGGTGACTGGTAATACCAGACTCCGTCCCTGTAGAGAGAACCGGAAAGTTGGTTAGCCGGTTCAAAACATCCGGCGCGGAGGTCTTTCAGGTAAACATAATCCATTTCGCGATCGGTACGGACCACGAGGCGGACGACCACTTTGTCGCCGACGCGGAGTGGCTCGGCTGGACTGACCGGACGAAGTTGCTGCCCGCTCCCGTTATTCGTTTCTACGAACAATTTCTTTTCTACGTTCAAGACTCCTTTCTGTTTTTTCACCTCGTTGATGTTCTGGAAATATTGCTCGTAGACAGCTCCCCATGCTGGCGCCGGGCCTTCCTTCCGGATGGAAATGGCGTTTCCTTCGGAAGTGGTTGCTCTCTCATCCGGAACTGTCACTTTCAGGTAGCCGGTGCCCGATTCGCCGTTTGCCGTACTATATGTTTGCTTGCCCCACGTGGCTGTACACGTGTTGTTTGTGTCCAACCAATCGCTGCCTGTCAGCAGCAAAGCATAGATGGCGTTGACTGTTGCCGGGACGGATTCCCAGTTCTGCGTCTGCTTTTGGCTGAGCAGCCATTGTTTCATGCGGTCCGTTTCCAGTTTGTCGGGCGCGGCTTCATTGAAGAAAGCCATCAGCAGGCAATGGGTGTCGATCGGAGAAGCAAAGGAATTTGTCCCCCTCCGGTTGTTCGCCCAGTACATGCCTTTGTCTGCGGAAGTGGTAGCCGTCCTACGCAACCAGGCAAGGATGTCTCCGGCCACTTCTTTCTTTCCATTCCGCCACATGAGCCAGGCTATTTCTCCTTTCCCGTAGATGGATTGTTTGCTCCACTGTTTTTCCGCCAAGGTCGTATAGTAACGGATCGCCTCACGAGCCGAACCGGGCTCCGGAATGTCGCGGTAATTGCTGCGGACAAACAGGTATTCGATTTCCAATGGAGAAATTTCATTCTTCTGCCAGTTCTTGATCTTTTGAAGTGATTCGTAATCGGACTGGATTTGCTTGTCTGCGAAATTGAGCGCTTTCATCTGCATCTCTTTTTCCTGCTGGTTATATTCGACTGCATTCAGTTCTGTCAGCCGGCTCATTCCTTTCAAGATATAGAGCGTGATTTCCCGGCTCGGGTACATGCCTTTGAACCAACCCCAGCCTCCATCCGGCATTTGCAAGTCAAGAAGATGGCGCAGGGCAGTTTCCCGTTGTCCGGCAGCCCGGTTCATGTCGAACAGGAGGGAGAGGCGTTGTTTCTGTTCCGTCTCGTTGTCGGCTTCCAAGACCCAGGGTGTTTCTTGCAGGAGGATGTTTTTCAGCTCTGCATTCTTTTCCAGGTTGGAATAGAGCGTGGCGGCGTTTCCACCTTGTGCTTTCCATTGGTTGATGACCTGCTGGATGCGGGGGTGGGTGTTGGCGATGTGGCTTGCCAACGTGTTGCTGTAATAAGAGGCAAACCAGGAAATGACGTTGTCGTTTTCCGGTTGGGTGAGGGTCGGCAATGCCTGCACGGCGTACCAGACAGGGTTGGCGGTCAGTTCCAGTGTCGTGCGGAACGGTTTGATACCTTTGTCGTTTTTCAACCGGATCACTTCCTCATTCTTGTCGAACAGGTAGAACGGGGTGCTTTCCGTTATCAATATCTCGTTCGACAGGACGGGAATCAAATGTTGCTCGCCATCGCTTCCCTTCTCGGAATCGGCCATGATGCGGCAACCGATAACACCGCCCGCGAAGGCCGGAACCTTGAATGACCAGCTGACTGTCGTTGTGCTGTCTGCTCCCAAGGTGAAAGGTTTCTGCGATTTGGTCAGGCAGATCACCGGCTGGTTGTTGTCCGGATCGAACAGTTCCAGGCTGGCGCGTCCGTCCATAGTGGCAGACGACTGGTTGCTGACCTGTGCCGTAAGGGTCACTTCATCGCCTTGGCGTAGGAAACGCGGCAGGTTGGGAGTGACCATCAACGGCTTATTGGTGATGATTTCGCGTGACAGGTAACCGTATTTCAGGTCTTCCGTCTGTGCCAACAGTTGCAGTTTCCAGGTCGTGTTGCTTTCGGGCATCGTGAAGCTGAACACTACGTCACCGGCTTCGTCGGTCACTAATGCCGGATAGAAGAAAGCGGTTTCGGCGAAGTTTTCACGGAGTTGGATCGGCTCTTGCAGTTCTCTTCTGTAGATGCCCGGACCGTCCGATTTAACCTCTTCTTCTGCGATGATATCGGCGACGCCTTGTCCCATCCGTACGGCCGATTCTTCCAGGGGTGCACTGTCTTCTATGACGTTGAAGGCTTCGGCTACTGCCGGGGCTGCTGCCGATTTCATGACGGCTCCGGTTAGATACGCGCGGTTACTGCGTCCGTAACGGTATCCTAACGACAACACATCCTGCCAGTCGAGGCAGTCGTATTGGTACTGCGGGACGTTCAAACCTTTTCTGTTTCCTGTTTCGTACCGGCTGCTGTTTGTGAATGCAGTTCCTTCCGAGAAACGCGGAGCGTACAGGAATATGGATCTCTGAGGAGAGAAAGACCAGTTGAAAGGCAATAACTTATCCAATGAAGCATCGTACATGCTTGCCAAAACTTCGGCAGAGACGGTTGCCGAATCCGCATCCGTAATCCTGAATTTCCAGTTTTCCTTACTTCCCGGCAGCAGGTGGTCGCGGAATGTCTCAGCCAGAATTGTCAATCTTCTGTCTGGTTGGCGACGGTAGACCGGGACTTGTGTCACATACATCTTACCGTCTTTGACAAACGTGAAGGATACGGTGAATCCATCCCCGTCCGTCTCTTTAAACGGAATGCGGAAAGTCCGGTTTTCATCGCTTAACCGGATCAGTTTACGCTCCGTGCATTTCTTGTCTGCCGTATAAATTTCATATAATATATGTGTGTCCTTGTCGGATGTTCCGAATATGAACGCGGCCTCTTCTCCCGGTGTACAGGTCGTGTGCTCCTTGATCAGCCAGGTATGCATAAATACGGGAGGGCGCTTATCCTGACGGCTGTACAGGATGAAATCTTGATGGGCGGAAACTTCTTTCCCGTGAGAGTCGGCCGATTTTACTTCCAGGCGATAACGCCCTGCCGGCAACTCGCGGAATGCGACAGGCGATATTTCATCTCCCGTAATGAAGGATCCTGTAGTCATCTGCTTATTGACCTTATACTGGTCTGCACCGAACATCTCTTTTCCCTGCTTTTCGTCCGACAGGGAATAAATCGTGTAACTTCCTTTCGCAGATGTTTTCTGCCTGTTCACGGTATAAGCCGTTATCACCGCTTTGGCGGAATCGCTCTCCATTTCCTGTCCGGGCATTTGGATATCCAGCAGGATACCTGTGTCGCCGACGGAGAAAGTGTAGCTTGCTTCTTGTGTCTCTCCTTTGCTGTCGGTCAGGGTTGCCGTTACTTCGTAGCTCTGATAGATGGGGCGCAGACCTTCCGTTTCCGGTCGTTCGGGTACGAAGGAGATCGTGAAATTACCTTTACCGTCAACTTTGGCCGTTCCGTTGGCCACTTGCTTGTATGTAAAGTCGAACGGGTTCGGCATATAGAAACGTGCCCAGAACGGGCGACGGGTGATCGTCCAGTTTATTTCGCCTTCCTGTAAGTTTATACCGGAGAAAGTCTGTGCTTCGCCTGTCAGTTTTACCGGATGGCCGAAGGACACTTCTTCCTTGAGCGGCAGGAAACTGACTTTGAAAGTCGGGCGTTTGTATTCTTCTACCCGGATATTCGTACGAGACCTTTCTGTAACAAGCGTGAAATTCCCGCTCAAAGTCTGTGCCGGGATGGTGAACTCTCCGTTGAAAGAGCCGAACCGGTCGGTCTTGAATTCTTTGCTGGCCACTTCCTTGTAGTTGGCAGCCCACAAGGTGACGGTATAGGTGCGTCCGGCCACTACATGCGGGTTGTCCGTGTCTTTCACATAAGCGATACCTTTGAAGAATATGTTTTGCCCCGGCCGGTAGATGCCCCGGTCCGTGAAGAGCGACAAATCGACTGTCTCCTTTTCCAGGCCGGAGCGGGAAATGCCGTATGGATATACATTCGTGATAATGGAGGAGGTGTCTTCGCGAAACACCGGACGTATATGTTCGATCTTCTTTTGGGCAGGATGGACGGCGATCCCCAACCGGTCTGTTTTGACTTCTCCTTGACGTTGGACGGTTCCGTCCATCATATTGGTTTTGTAATAGATTACGGTTGCGCCTTCGATCGGCTTGCCGCTTTCCAGGTCGGTGACAAGCACTTCCGAATGGTTTGTCTGACTCCGGGTAAGGGCTGCCAGGCGGCTGACGCTGAAACGGTTGGCAACTGTCAGTTGTTTGCCGGGAACCGTGATCTCATATTCGTACAACCCTAACTTGTCCATCGGAATGGCCAGGGTTGAATCGGCTTCGGTGTAGGAGTTCGGAAGATGCATATCGAATGTGATTTCTTTTACCAGTTCTCCCCGTTTGCTGTTACTGCCCTTATACAAATTGCGCCAGGCATCTTCCGGCTGGCGAAGGCTTTTGTAGATGCGTACGATCAGTTGGGGCGTGTTGACATACTTGAGTTGCAGCGTAAGGTCTTTGCCGGGATACACATTGTTGTCGGATTGGATATTCAGGACCGGCGTTTCCATTTCGTTCAACTGGTTCTTGAAGATGTTTATGCGGTCGTATTTGGGATATTGCGCGATACTTTCTTTGCAAAGCGAATAAATGAGCGCCTGGACGGAGTCTTGGTGGGCCTTGTTGCCTTGATAACGTTCCCGTTGGAGAAGATTCATTTCGGCAATCCGTATTTCGGCGGCAAACGGCTCTTTGCCGTATACATTATACAAACTGTCCAACGTGTTTCTGTAGTCGTTGGTGTTTGTAGACTGGATGTCGTATTTATATTGCCAGTAGTCCAACTCGTCCAGCAACAAAGCTTTCTTTTCCGGTTGTGTACGGCGGAAATCGATCAAATCTTCATACCATTTATCCGACGGCTGTATGTCGATCGCCCGGAAAGCAAGGAAATCATACAGGGTAGGGCGGAGTTGAGGCATGTCTTTCCCTTTCTTCAGGATCAGGTTATATTGGCTGACCGGTGTTTGTTGCAACAGGTGTGCCGGTTGAAGAGAAAGAGTCAGCTCTTCTTTGATCTTGTCTTGGAAAAGGTTGGAGGTCCATTCCCGGATATCATCGGGCACATAGCCTGCCAGTTCGGTCCGCTGGTTGACGTTCCAACGGTTTTGCATATAATAGTTTTTATACATCTCCGCAATCATGGAGTGGAGTACGGCAACGGATGCCGAGTCGGAACACGTACCGGCATATGTTTCCACTTCCTTGATCAGTTCGGGAAATGTGTCGGTATCTTTCTCCAGTTGTTTTTTCATCCGGGTGATAAGTGCCTGGATCAATGCCGGAGTGTTTTTCGTTTGGATGGCTTCTGTTATAGCCTTTTCGTTGGTGGAGGCCTGATTTGCTTTTACGTAGAATATAGTGGATACTATTCCGCATGCGATCAGGGCTAAAACAATAATTGCTCTTATCTTCATATCTTTCAGATTTATGATTTCAGATTTATGATTTATGAAGTATGGCTGATAAATCATACATCATAAATTATAAATCCAAACCTGTTTTTTATATAGATACAAAGAAAGAGCAAAAAGTTGTAAAATAGCCGTTAATTAGGCGTAATTTTATTTTTTACGAACGTAAGTCAGGAATGTGTAGGGATACGGATTTTTCTCATCGGCGGGAAAATCCTGACGTTCCACTTCTTCCCACAGATCCCAGTTGACAACCGGGAAAAACGCGTCTGCATCCGGAAATTCTTCGTGAATACGGGTCAGATACATCTTATCGGCAATCCCTAATCCTTGCCTGTAAACCAGAGAGCCACCGATGATGAAGATGTTTTCTTCCTTTTCGCAGATATCCAGTGCGTCATGCATGGATTCGCAAGCAAAGCAATTGACGAAACCGGCTTCCGGCATGGTGGTCAGCACGATATTTTTGCGGTTGGGCAATCCGCCTTTCGGTAGGGATTCGAATGTTTTACGTCCCATTATTACGGCATGGCCTGTTGTCAGGTCTTTGAAACGCTTCATGTCTGCCGGCATGTGCCAAAGCAGGCCCAGATTCTTTCCGATCGCATTGTTGTCGGAAACGGCAGCAATGATTGAAATTGTACTCATAGTGATTTATAATTTATAATTCCTGGTTTATAATTTCAAATTTGTGATTTGTGAAGTCTGGCTACATGCAGTTCATAAATCATAAATTCTTATACGGCAACCTCACCTTTGATGTGAGGATGGGGATCATAACCCGTCAGGTTGAAATCCTCGTACCGGAATCCGAATATGTCTTTTACGTCCGGGTTGATTTCCATCCGGGGAAGAGGCCGTGGGTCACGTGTCAGTTGCAACTTCACCTGTTCAAGATGGTTCGTATAGATATGTGCATCACCAAGCGTATGGACAAAATCTCCGGCTTTCAGCCCGGTTACCTGTGCCATCATCTGTAATAACAGGGCGTACGAGGCGATGTTGAAAGGCACGCCTAAGAAAATATCGGCACTGCGCTGGTACATTTGCAGGCTCAGCCGTCCATCGGCTACATAGAACTGGAAGAAAGCATGGCAGGGAGGCAGATTCATGTTGTCCAGGTCTCCGACATTCCAGGCGCTGACAATGATGCGGCGTGAATCCGGGTTATGCTTGATAGTCTCTACCGCCTCACTGATCTGATCGATGCTTCCGCCTTTATAGTCCGGCCATGAACGCCATTGGAAACCATAGATATGTCCTAAGTTCCCATCCGGATCGGCCCATTCGTTCCAGATTCTTACTCCATGTTCCTGTAGGTATTTTACATTTGTATCGCCCTGAAGGAACCAAAGTAATTCGTATATAATGGATTTCAAATGCAGTTTCTTTGTCGTGAGCAGAGGAAAACCGTCTTCAAGATTGAAGCGCATCTGATGCCCGAATACACTGTATGTACCGGTTCCTGTCCGATCTTCTTTTTTAACTCCTTCGTGGAGGACACGATTGAGTAAATCTAAATATTGTTTCATATTTCTCTATTATGATAGACAAAAGTACGAAAGTGATTTGTATTAAACAACATTATTCTACAGCATCGTTTGTTTTTGATAATAATAGTGTATATTTGCTGCATATCTAACAAACATTAATTTATTAGTATCGAAAATGAAGAGACTATGTATGGCTGTCATGGCAATGTGTGTTTTGTTGTCATGTACGGAGAAAAAAGAGGAAGCCACTCTTTCTGGACTGATGAAATCTAATTTCGTATCAGAAGTACAGGGAAAACCGACTGCATTATACGTGTTGAAGAACCAGAATGGAGCGGAAGCATGTGTGACAAACTGGGGCGGACGCTTGGTGTCGGTTATGGTTCCTGACAAGGATGGCAAAATGACGGATGTTGTCTTGGGATACGATAATATCCAACAGTATGTGGACAATCCAAACAATAACTACGGCGGGTTGATCGGTCGTTACGGGAACCGTATCGCTAATGGTAAATTCTCGCTGGACGGTGTTGAATACCAACTCCCGCAGAATAACAACGGGCATTGCCTGCATGGTGGGCCGAATGGTTACCATACGGTTGTTTGGGATGCCAAACAGGTAGACGGCCAGAGTGTGGAACTGACATATCTCTCCAAAGACGGTGAAGCCGGTTTCCCCGGAAACCTGAACCTGAAGGTTACATATACGTTGACGAATGACAATGCTGTCGATATCAAATACGAAGCTACGACAGACAAGCCGACTGTTGTGAACCTGACGAACCATAGCTATTTCAACCTGTCAGGTGTTCCGGGTTCTCAGATTCTGGATCATTCGATTATGATTGCGGCAGATACCTATGTCCCGGTTGACGAAACATTGATCCCGACCGGTACGCTTGATCCGGTAGAAGGAACTCCGATGGACTTGCGTACGGCAGTTGCAGTTGGCGCACATATCGATGATCCGTTCGATCAGCTGGTAAGAGGTAAAGGTTACGATCATAACTGGGTGTTGAATAATAATTGCGACATCAATGTTCTGGCAGCAAAAGCAGTTTCTGCAAAAAGCGGTATCGGGCTTGAAGTTTATACAAATGAACCGGGTATCCAGTTCTATGCCGGAAATGCCATGTCTAAAGATGGTGATAAAGGGAAGTTAGGCGTGATCTATCCGCATCGTGGTGCTTTGTGTCTGGAAACACAACATTATCCTGATTCTCCCAACCAGCCGAATTTCCCAAGCGTGGTGTTGCGTCCGGGCGAAAAGTATTTCAGCGAATGTATTTATAAATTCACGGTTGAAAAGTAAGATACGTATTATTTTTAGGAAAACCTTCCGGTAATCGGAATGGTTGGAAGGGCGGCTGTAAAAGGCCGCCCTTTTTGTTGTCAAAAATCTTTGATTTATATCTGTTAATGTTTCTTTGTAAACAATATGGTTCGCTGTTTTTCCCTATCTTTGCACTTAACGTAGAATTGTCAAAGCTTTGACTTTTAGGCAGTTTTGTTGATGGATAACGTTAAGCGTTTAAGATATTATCTTTGGAACTGAAAATCGCCAACTTTCAAGTCGGACAAAGATAATAGACAACTGGACGCTCACGCTTGTTATATATACTCGTGTATATAGAATAGAGCGTGGGCTGTTGTTTATTATTTGTCCGATGGGTGTTTGGCGATACCTCAGTTTCAAATAGTAAATTAACAGTTCCCACGCTTTTTAATTATATAGATGCCAAACATTGGGGAGCAGGGCGGCACCATAATTTGCATATGAATTCAGGAGAGTCGGAGAAAATTGCAATCTGTTGCGTATTATTGGATATAGTGGAAGCTATGGGTACAAGTGCCGATATAGAGAGCTGTCGCCATTATCAATCGTTGAGAGGGAAAATGAATATTACCGATTCTGACTTTGAACGGGCACGTTCCGTTTCGGTATTGTCCAGCCTGGTTACTTTGAAGGAAATGCATTACAACAAAAAGATGTTGCTCGCTTTGACTGTGTGTGATCTTTATTCCGGATATACTCCTGTGTCTTTTAATTTAAAGATAACCTTTGAAACATTGATGAATGCAATCGAATGGCCGATCTCGTTTTCCGAGATATTGACGATCAGCAGGACGGAATAAAGGAGACCAGCAGAAAGCACCTTATGTCGACATGTTTGCGGGCGGATACAAAAAAGGCTGATGAACCTGATTCACCAGCCTTTTTTGTATATCCAATATAATAGTTAAAACATTCCTTTTTCTAAATCAGCAGCTTTTACACGGAAGATATATCCGTTGCGTGAGAAAACTAATTCACCGTCTTCTTTCTTTTTCTGGTTTACTAATCGCTGGAAAGCGATATTGGCACCTTTAACTATATTCTCTTCAAATTCTCTAACCTCTTGTTCACTCATGATGCTCAAGTTTTGTATAAATATCCGAATTATATATCTCTTTTTTATCACTCCTGAAGCCTTTGGCGATTACTTCCATCGGCGACATAGAGTTGTCTGCAATCATCCAATAATCACAAATGGGGATATATAGTTCAAAAAGATTGTGAATACCCGCTTCGTAGCGACGGCGGATAGTACTCTCCGGAATGTTATGTCCTCCGGCGGCCACTCTCATTTTAACTCGTTCCACTGCCAAATCCGGTGTGTTCAACCAAAAATATAACAATGTTACATAATATCCTTCCCTTTGTGCTTCCCTGATCAGGTTTGCGCCTGAACGGGTGGCCAGTGTAGTTTCCATTGCGAACGTTTCGCCCGAAGCGATTAGTTCTTTAATGCGTTTATACATAATACGACTTGCTTCAACGGCTACCGCGATACTATCAGAATTAAAAGGGGAAAGCCCCTTGGCAATCTCGTCGGAATTAACAAACTCCTTACACTTCAACATCTCTGGAAGAATTGTGAAGGAAGCTGTTGTCTTTCCTGCTCCGTTGCATCCCGATATTATGTATAGATATGGCACTACTTATCTGTCTTTTATTGGGGGCAAATATAGATAATAGTTTTATATGTTGGTCGATTTTATTCTCAAAAATAGTAAAAATGTGCAGAAAATGTACGGTTTACCCCTTGGTTCGTTGTGAAAACAGGCGGTTTGGTGTAATTTAATGGCTTTGTCAAATGTCTGTAACAGACTTTTATACCCATAAAAGGTCACTCATTATGCCGTCTGAGATGAAAATGCCTTTTTTAGAGAGAGTTAAGGTGTCGTTTTCACGGACAAGCAACCCCTGGCGTAAATAGGTGGCTGCCTGCCGCTCGAGATAGGCTTGCTTCTCTTCTCCGAATTGCTCCCGGATATCAGCTGTCCGGATTCCCCACATAGTGCGTAGTCCGGTGATAATAAATTCGTTGTATTTTGTGTTGATGTCCAAGTCTTCTATTTCTATATCGGGGATGCCGGCCTTGATTCCTTGTAAATAGCGGGGAAGGGAAGAAATGTTCCATTGCCGGCTTTCTCCATTGTAGGAATGGGCGGAAGGTCCGATGCCGATATATTTCTTGCCCGTCCAGTAGGAACTGTTGTGGCGGGAAAAGTAACCGGGACGGGCAAAATTGGAAATCTCGTAATGGAGATATCCGGCTTCGGTCAGCCTGTTGATCAAGGTGGAGAAAAGGGTGACGCTCAGATCTTCTTCTACGGGAGTCACTTTCCCTGCTTCCTTCAACTTATACAAGGTTGTCCCTTCTTCATATATTAGATGGTAGGCGGAGATATGGGGTATTTCCAGGCGGATCGCGTCATCCAGATTTTCTTGCCATTCCTCCAATGTCTGTCCGGGCAATCCGTATATCAGGTCGATGCTGATGTTTTGGATGCCGTTCTCTTTACAAAGCCCGACTGCACGCAAGGCCTGTCCGCGGTCATGGCGCCGGTTCAGGAAACGGAGGTCTTTTTCTTTGAAACTTTGTACGCCCATACTGACCCGGTTGAAAGGCAGGTTACGGAGAGAGGCAACATATTCCGGCGTCATATCGTCGGGATTGGCCTCCAACGTGATTTCTTTGCATGCGCTTGTGCCGAACAGACGGTCTGCTGCCTCGAATATCCGCTTGAAGTCTGCCTGTCGGAGTTGAGAGGGGGTTCCGCCTCCGAAATAAATGGTGTCAAGAGGTTCTCCTCCTATATATTCCCGGCGTAATTCCATCTCCCGGATAACCGCATTGACATACGGCTCTTTAAACTTCATATCCGTGTTGGAAAAGAAGTCGCAATACAGGCACCGTTTGGCGCAAAAAGGAATATGGATATATAGACCTGCCACTCTGCTCTGCTTTTTAGCGGAACAAAGATAGCAACATTTTGTCTCTATCTGTCTTTCTATCCGCCCTTTATCTTTGAACTGTTAAATAACATAGTTCTCAAACACTGGGTCTGAAATTGTTTTTCTCCTTTACAATCTTTATTTTGCGGTCCCGTGAATAAAAAGGGTTTGCGGGGCAATCTTTATTGTTAAACACAAATTAATACCTTGATATCATGAAAGTATACCAAACAAACGAAATCAAGAACATCTCTATCTTGGGAAGTTCGGGCTCTGGGAAAACCACTCTCGCTGAAGCGATGCTTTACGAGGGTGGAGTTATAAAACGTCGCGGAAGTGTGGAATCCGGAAACACTGTGAGCGATTATTTCCCGGTTGAGAAGGAGTATGGTTACTCGGTATTCTCGACCGTTTTCAGTGTAGAATGGCAGGACAGAAAGCTGAATTTCATTGATTGTCCGGGTTCAGACGACTTTATCGGAGGTGCAGTTTCCGCTCTGAATGTGACAGATACGGCACTGATGGTATTGAACGCCCAGTATGGCGTGGAAGTCGGCACAATCAATCAGTTCCGGTATACAGAACAATTCCATAAGCCGGTTATCTTTGTTGTAAACCAACTGGATAACGATAAGGCAGATTATGAAGGGACAATCGCCCAGCTGCGTGAACAATGGGGTGGAAAGATTGTTCCTATCCAGTATCCTGTTTCTACAGGTTCGTCTTTCAATGCGGTTGTCGATGTGTTGAAGATGAAGATGTATCGTTGGAAACCCGAAGGCGGTGTTCCCGAAGTGCTGGAAATTCCGGCGGAAGAAATGGACAAGGCGATGGAACTTCACAAGGCATTGGTCGAATCGGCTGCCGAACACGACGATATGCTGATGGAGAAATTCTTTGAAGAAGGTACGTTGAGCGAAGACGATATGCGTGCCGGTATTCGTGCCGGTCTCGTTATCCGGGGGATGTTCCCGGTATTCTGCGTATGTGCAGGTCGAGACATGTGCGTTCGCCGTACGCTTGAATTCCTTGGTAACGTAGTTCCTTGTACGGACAAGATGCCGCGCCCTGTTACAACCGATGGAGTGGAAGTCACTCCCGATTCGAACGGACCGACCAGCCTGTTCTTCTTCAAGACGACTGTGGAACCGCATATCGGCCAGGTTTCCTATTTTAAAGTGATATCAGGTAAAGTAAAAGAAGGCGACGATTTGCTGAATGCCGACCGTGGTTCGAAGGAACGTGTCGCACAGTTGTTCTCTGTCGCCGGGCAAACCCGTAACCCAGTGACCGAAATGGTTGCCGGAGATATCGGCGCAACCGTTAAGCTGAAAGATGTTCGCCGTGGCAACACTTTGAATGGTAAGGGATGCGATTATCGTTTCGATTTTATCAAATATCCGGATCCGAAATATCGCCGTGCCGTGAAACCGGTTAATGAAGCAGACGCTGAAAAGATGATGGAAATCTTGATGCGTATGCGCGAAGAAGATCCGACATGGGTGATCGAACAGTCCAAAGAATTAAAACAGACGATTGTTTCCGGCCAGGGAGAATTCCATCTTCGCACATTGAAATGGAGAATCGAGAACAATGATAAATTGCCGATCGAGTTCTACGAACCGAAGATCCCGTATCGTGAAACGATCACGAAAGCCGCCCGTGCAGACTACCGTCATAAGAAACAGTCGGGTGGCGCAGGCCAGTTCGGTGAAGTTCATCTGATTGTCGAACCGTATTACGAGGGTATGCCGGCACCTGACACCTATCGTTTTGGCGGACAAGAATACAAAATCAGCGTACGTGATACACAGACTATAGATTTGGATTGGGGAGGAAAGTTGGTATTTATAAACAGTATCGTTGGCGGAGCTATCGATGCCCGTTTCCTTCCGGCTATCCTGAAAGGTATTATGGCTCGTATGGAGCAGGGACCGTTGACAGGTTCGTATGCCCGTGACGTGCGCATCATCGTCTATGACGGAAAGATGCACCCGGTGGACAGTAATGAAATCTCTTTCATGCTGGCAGGCCGTAATGCTTTCAGTACCGCCTTTAAAGAAGCCGGTCCTAAGATCCTGGAACCTGTTTATGATGTAGAAGTGTCGGTTCCGGCTGATTATCTGGGCGACGTGATGAGCGACCTGCAAGGACGTCGTGCCATCATAATGGGTATGAATAGTGAAAAAGGCTACGAAAAGCTGTTGGCTAAAGTGCCTTTGAAAGAGATGTCTTCGTACTCGACATCTTTGAGTTCCATCACGGGTGGACGTGCTTCATTTACCATGAAGTTCTCCAGCTATGAACTGGTTCCGTCGGATGTCCAGGAAAAGCTGTTAAAAGCTTACGAGGCAACTCAGGCAGAAGATTGATTTGGATTTCTATAAATTGGATGAAGGCTGCCCCTGTGAAGGAGTGGCCTTCATTGTTTTTTCATATGGCTGTTGCAATGCTGTAATATGAAGTACGTTTTTTTGTATCGTGTTAATAGAAACAACATGAAACTGAGAATGAGAAAGTATTATCCAACCATTGTCCTGTCGGACATTCACCTGGGTTCTGAACATTCCAGGACACAGCGGATGAAATGCTACCTTCCTGTTTACACTATGCCGAAGTGATATGAAAATATTGTTTATCATACAGGGTGAAGGCCGGGGACATCTGACTCAGGCACTTTCTCTCCGTCAGAAGCTGACGGACGAAGGCCATCAGGTGGTTGGCGTCTTGGTTGGCAAAAGTCCTGCCCGCCGTCTTCCAGATTTCTTTAGCAAGAAGATCGAAGCGCCTGTCTATCCGTTTGAAAGTCCCAACTTCCTGCCTTCCGCCCAAAATAAACAGGTCAACCTGGTCAAAAGCGTAGCTTATAATGTTTTCCGGTTGCACAAATATATGTCGAGTATCCGGTATATCAACCGGATGATAAAGGATACAGGAGCAGATGTGGTCATAAACTTTTATGAGCTGTTGACCGGACTTACTTACCTGTTTTGCCGGCCGAAAGCTGTCATGGTCTGCATTGCGCACCAGTATTTATTCCTGCATCCGGACTTTACTTTTCCGAAAGAAAATCGTCTGTCGCTTGCTTCCTTGAAGTTCTTTACCCGCATTACGGCTATCGGAGCTGCTAAGAAGTTGGCGTTATCTTTCCGTAAGATGCGGGAGATTCCGGCCGACGGGATCGTGGTGGTTCCTCCTCTTTTGCGTAAGGAGGTTTTAGAAATGACACCGACAAAAGGGAATTATCTGCATGGCTATTTATTGAATAGTGGATTCGGTGAAGAGATATGTTCCTGGCATAAGGTACATCCGAGTGTCGAACTGCATATCTTTTGGGATAAAAAAGAGGTGCTTCCTGAAGTGAAAGTTGATTCCCGTCTTTCTTTCCATCAATTGAATGATACACTGTTTGTCCGTTATATGGCAGGAGCGAGGGCGTATGCCACGACTGCCGGGTTCGAGTCTGTTTGTGAAGCGATGTATTTGGGTAAGCCTGTTCTGATGGTTCCGACGCATATCGAACAAGCTTGCAATGCTTTTGATGCCGTTCATGCCGGGGCCGGTGTTATTGCGGATCGGTTCGATCTGGATGCTTTGTTGCAACTGTCGCAAACGCATCAGCCGGATCTTGCTTTTTCTCATTGGGTGAAGCAGGCGGATTGGTTAATCCTGCGTGAGTTCCGCCCTGACTTATTGATGGAGGAAACACCAGCTTCCCTATGGCATCGCTTGTCTACCCGTTGGATATACCGGTTTGGAAAATCGTTATCGATTTGATGGTGGTTTATTGATTCATGATTGGGCAGATTTGAAACATGAAAAAAAATCTATCGGTGAGCAAACAGACAATGCGCAGTCTTGTCTGTTAATTCACCGATAGATCATCATTTAAAGGTTCAAATGTTCTTATATACTATTTCAACGCCTGCTCGATATCTGCAATGATGTCGTCTGCATTTTCGATACCGACAGACAAGCGGATCAGGTCGGGAGCTACGCCTGCTTCGATCAGCTGCTCGTCCGTCAACTGGCGGTGTGTATGGCTGGCTGGGTGGAGGACACAGGTACGGGCGTCTGCTACGTGAGTCACGATGCAGATCATCTTCAGGTTATCCATAAAGCGGATCGCATCTTCACGGGAGCCTTTCAGCCCGAAAGCAATTACGCCGCAAGTCCCGTTCGGCATATATTTTTTGGCCAGTTCGTGATATTTGTTACTCTTTAAGCCGGGGAAGTTCACCCAGGCAACCTGTTCGTTTGCTTCGAGCCATTCGGCAATCCGTTGGGCATTCTTGCAATGTTGAGGCATACGCAGATGCAGAGTTTCAAGTCCTAAATTCAACAGGAAGGCGTTCATCGGAGCCTGGATAGAGCCCAGGTCGCGCATCAACTGTGCCGTAGCCTTTGTTGTATAAGCCATCTTGCCGAAAGCCTTGGTATAGGTCAGGCCATGATACGATTCGTCCGGGGTGGTCAAGCCGGGAAATTTGTCGGCATGCGCATCCCAATCGAAGTTACCGCTGTCTACGACTGCACCGCCTACGCTTGTCGCATGGCCGTCCATATATTTGGTTGTCGAATGAGTTACGATATCGGCTCCCCATTCGAACGGGCGGCAGTTGATCGGTGTCGCAAATGTGTTATCCACGATCAGAGGCACGCCATGACTGTGGGCGATACGGGCGAACTTCTCGATATCGAGTACGCTCATGCCCGGATTGGACAAGGTTTCGCCAAACAAAGCTTTTGTGTTCGGACGGAAAGCGGCCGATATTTCTTCTTCCGGAGCGTCAGGATCGACGAATGTCACTTCGATACCCAACTTTTTCATTGTCACGCCAAACAGGTTGAACGTCCCACCGTAGATCGTGGACGAGCAAACCATATGGTCGCCGGCTTGGCAGATGTTGAATACGGCATAGAAATTGGCAGCCTGCCCGGAGGAAGTCAATATGGCGCCTACGCCACCTTCCAAAGCAGCGATCTTGGCTGCGACAGCATCGTTTGTCGGGTTTTGCAAGCGGGTGTAGAAATATCCGCTTTCTTCGAGGTCGAAGAGTTTGGCCATCTGTTCGCTGGTGTCATACTTGAATGTTGTGCTCTGATAGATAGGCAGGACGCGCGGTTCTCCTTTTTTCGGTTGCCATCCTCCCTGCACACAGAGGGTTTCCGGCTTTAATACGTTGTTCATTATGATATTATTTTTTATGAATAGTCGGTTGTCGTTGCTACGATAATACGAATCGACAAAAATACGGAATAGTTTGCTGTATCACAATATCTTTTTCTGTAAAAAGCGGAACCAAATGAATGCGACGATTCCTTTCAGCATACTGGAGATGCTGATTGCCCACCAGACACCAGTAATACCCCATCCCATTGCCGTCAGCCCGATCGCCATCGGGATGCGCAGGCTGTTGAACGTGATGCTGATGATGGCAGGGGGAACCGTGCGCCCCGTACCGTAGAACAATCCCTGCATCGTTATTTCCAGCATCATGAACAACATCGAGTAGCCATCGATGCGAAGGAAAACGCCTCCTGCCTCGTAAGCTGCCTTTTCGGGTATGATCAGCGAGAATACTTCGCTACCGAAAAACACGAAAAGCAGCGTGCAGAAGACACCGAACAGAGCTGTCATTTTCAGAGTCGTATGATAAGCGCCCAAGACACGCTCTTTTTTCCGTGCGGCAAAGTTTTGCGCCACGAACGTGCTTAGAGCCGTACTGAATCCCTGCGAGGTATTCCAGGCGATCGCTTCGATCTGTCCGCCGGCCGTCATTGTCATCAGTCCGATATGCCCGCCATAGGTGGATGCCGTGCGTGCCATCATCAGGTTGATGACGGCAAACAGGCTGTTCAGCAATGCAACGGGAAGTCCCAACTGAAAGATCCGTCTGCTATAGTGGCTTTTCAGCCGGACAAGGAACGGAAATCCCCCGAACAGCCGGTTTTTCTTTTTCAAGTAATAGATGAAGATGGCCAGTACGGTCGCCTCCGACAGCCAGGTCGCACAGGCCGCTCCGTTCGTTCCCATTCCAAACCCGAATATAAACAACGGATCGAGCGCCATATTCATAATCAATCCGCTACCACTGACATAGAACGGGATTTTGCTCAGTCCTGCCGCATTATAAATTCCGGTACAGGCGGCTGCCAGGAAAATAAGCGGGAACCCGGTTGCCACGATCCGAAGGTAAGACACAGCTGTGGCGGAAATTTCCGGATCGAGTTTGAAGAAACCGATGATCGGATTGGCCAGGACGAACAGCAGGAATCCCCAACAGACGGAGATTATGAGGGCGATCGTCAGGTTATGGGAAGCAAAGGCACGTGCTTCTTCCTCCTCACGTGCCCCGATGCTTTGTGCCACGCTGACTTCCGAACCGACTTTATTCAGGTAGGAGATCGAAGTTGTCATCCACGTCAGGATACCGACTGCCCCGATAGCGGCTACCGCTTCGCTGCCCAAACGCCCTACCCAGGCCATATCGGTGATGCTGTAGGCCATTTGGATAAAAGAGGTTCCCATGATGGGAAGCGCCAGGTTGAACAGTTGCTTTTTTATAGGCCCTTCCGTCAGATTTTTTGTCCCTTGCATATTCGTTTGTTTATTCGGGGACAAAGATACATCAGAAATTGATGTTCACTCCGATCATCGCGCTGAAACTCTGCATCGGATAGCCGTAGTAGAGTTCATATTTCTGGAACAGGACGTTGTTCATTTTCAGATACAGCCCGAAAGTGTCGTTCAGAGTGTAAGTTCCGGTCAGGTTGAGCTCGTTGATGTTTTTCATCTTGTGAGTGATTCCGAAAACTTCAGCCTTGCGACCGGTTGCCAGGTTGTAATCAAGCGAAGCGGAAATCTGTTCGATCGGACGAACGGTGATGCCCGCTGTCAGTTCCATTTCAGGTTTGCCGATCGGATCTATTTCAGCGTTCACTTTACCTCCCACATAGCCATCGCCTAAATTCATCTTCCAGTTGTTGTAAACACCTTTCAAACGCAGGTCGATTATTTGTTGGTAGCTGTAGCGCAAATCCGCACCGACATAAAGCCGCTTGCTGGCAATGTCATCACGCATTTCGATATAGTTGAACTTGTTTTGTTCGTTTGCATTGTAATAATTGTAGGCTATGAAGAAGTAGTCGTTGCTGGTTGCCTGATATCCACCGAAGATGTCAAACCAGAAACCGGAAGCCACACCGCTTTGGATTCCCAACTTGGCATCCAGCCAGTTGAATGAAGGCGTTGTTGCATGAACCGGGTCTGCGTAGCGGTTGAGCTGTGTAATGTCGTACATCGAGTTGTCGCGCAATTCACCGCCGATTTTTGCGTAGAGCATGGTTTTGTCAGCCACTGTAACATCGGCCGCAATATCGGGAGATGCATAGAATTTGGCGTTGTCCCAATATTCCAAACCGGAAACCATCATCGCTTTTGCTCCCAATTTGAAGTTCCAATTGTCTCCTGTAATCTTGTAGTAGGGATTCAAAAGAGCATTGAAATGATTTTCGTATGTGGAGAAAGTATAAGGCGGTTCGTTTGTGCCTGTCTTGTATGGCTCTTCAGCCGGAAGAGAATAGTTGTAATATTTCATATCTCCTGCCAATCCGATCTGTTGGTTGCCATTGAAAGGAGCGAAGAAGTCAAACCCCAGAGCGAACGTGTTTTCCTTTACGCCATCATGGTCTTGGCTTTCTCCATACTTGTGGGAGAAGTTCGTGTAATCCAGCCCGATGTTATAACCAAACGGAGCGTTTTCGGCCGACTGTACGCCGATGCGTCCTTGAATCGTCTGGTCAACCTGGTTGGTCTCACGGTCGGCAAGGTCGATGTATCCGGCTGCCGGCATGTTGGATGCGCTACCGGAGATAGGCAATCCGTAGTAATTATAGGCTGAATAGCCATATTTGAGTCCCATATCCAATGTCGCCCGTCGGAACACATGTTTGAAGTTCAAACCGCCCAGGTTGTCGTTTAGTTTCGCTTTGACTTTCTCGTAACCTTCCGGAACATCCTGGATATATTTCACCTTCCCGTTCGTCGAGCGGTGAGAGAACCAGATGTTCAGTTTGTCCTTGTCCGTGCTCAGGATATGATAGCCCAAGTCGCCGTTAAGGTTCAGATAGGTTCCACCGCCGAAGTTGAAATAACCGCGACGTTTGTTATACTGGATATCCGTCATGATATTGCCTGAAGGCAACAGGCTGATTTCCTTTTCCGGGTCGGCCGGAGCAGTGAAAGTAGCGTAGTCGATCGGCATCTTCTTGACAACCGGCTCTTTGATGACCGGCAGCGTGTTCACCTTGCTGGCATCCTGTACGGTCGGGTCATATTCGCGTTCCAGCGTCATTTCCCGGTTCAAGTCTTTTTCCTTCGTTTTGTCTTCCTGTGCACTGGCGGTAGCGACGCTTCCCAACAGGGCCATCACACACAGTGCTTTGATGTTGTATATTGTCTTCATCACTTCTTCTTAATTCTTAAGTTTACCCAATCTATTTTCTATCATACCGGCGATATCGTCATCACCCTTATAATTGTTCTGCAGGCTGGTGAGGTACTGGCGAGCCTGGAAGTCGTCACCCTGGCGGATATAGACGTCTGCCAGCAGGATGAATCCGCGAGCCAGCCAGTATTGGTGAGGCGTACCGTTCTCGATGAAGTTCATCAGTACCTTTTCGGCATTTTTGTCATCGTTGGTGTCATAATACAGTTGGGCCAACAGATATTTGGCTTCCGCACCGTGTATCGTACGGGTGTCTTTGCTCAATACTTTCAGGTCGGCAAGCGCCTTGTTCGCCTGTTTCTGGTCGATATAGGCTTTAGCACGCACATAACGGGCTTCGGCTTCCAGTTCGGGCGATAGCTTCGGTTCTTTTAGCAACTCGTCTGCCGCCAAAAGTGCGTCTTTCTGCTGTCCGGTCTGTAAAGCGCAGCGCATGATACCTAAGCGGGCGGCCTGTTTGTTCTCCGGGTTTTCGGCTACGATCTGCAAGCGTTTGAAGCTTTCTAAGGCTGCCGGATAATCTTTGCCCAGGTATTCGATTTCAGCCGTGCGGGCAACCGATTCTTCAAGGAACTTGGTGTCGCCGCTGGCAATGACCGATTTGAATCGTTGGATGGCTTCGTCAAATTCTTTCTTGGCGAAAGCGATGCTACCTAAGTAGAAGTTGGCATTCGAACTGAACGCTCCTTCGGGGAATGTCTGCAAGTAATTTACCAGACTGCGGCGAGCACCGTCGTTGTCTCCGCGCATGAAGAGCTTTTCGGCGGCGATGTAGGTCAATGAATCCTGTTCGCCCACTTCCAGGCGGATATTACCGCCTATGGAATTCACGTAATTGGCATAAGCATTGATATCGTTGAGGTCGATATAGACAGATTTCAAATCCTGCAAAGCGGTCTTAGCCTCTTCGCTACCCGGATAATTGCTGATGACCTGCTTGTAGGCGGCGAGCGCCTTTTCCGGCTGGTTGTCATTGTAGTAAAGCAGACCGAGCTGGATGCCGGCCTTACGTGCCAGGCTGCTCTGTGGGAATTCGCGTATCAGCTTTTCGAACGCTTGTGCGGCGGAAGAGCTGTTTTCGAGCAATACATAGGTACGTCCTTTCTCGAACAACGCATCGTCTACATATTGCGACTCCGGATATTCGCTGATCAAGCGGTCCATTGCGCTGATCTTGCCTCTGTAGTCTTTCTGCAAGCCAAGCAGGAATCCCTTTTGGTAGATCGAGTAATCGCCTGCGGAAGGAGACAGCTGGGCTGCGCGGGAATAGTTCTCTTCGGCCAGGCTGAACTGGCGGTTCTGATACTGGCAGTCCCCGATACGGTTGTAAGCGTCTGCCAAAGACGCGGCTTGCTGGTTGCTTTCGAGGTCGACATACTGGCGGAAACGGTTCAAGGCAGCACTGTAATCTCTCAACTTGAAATAGCTGTAACCTAAATTGTAATAAGCCAATGCGTACATATCCGTATTGCGCTGGTGCGTATTGTTCAGATAGGTACGATAGTCCGATATCGCATTTTCATATTCTCCCATGCGGTAGTAGGATTCGCCGCGCCAGAAATAGGCCTCGTTGCGGGCTTCCGTATTATAGGAACCGAGCTGGATTGCCTGGCTGAACAGGCTGACGGCGTCATCCAGTTTGACATTGGCGAAAGCCTGCGTCCCGAGTTGGAAAAGAATACCTTGTTTGGCTTCCAGTATCTTGGTGCTCGGCTGTTTGATCTTGTTGATCGATTTCAGAGCGGCTTCGTAGTTCTTGGTGGTCAGGTAGACTTCGACCAGATAGTCGTTCACCTTGTCCGCATATTGCGAATTCGGGAAATCGTTCAGGAAGTCTTCGAAGATCGTCACCGACTCGCCGAATCCCGTAAAGGCCGTTTCGTGGATCAGCAGTGCGTAGTTATACATGGCGACTTCCTTTATCTGTTTGTCGAAAGAAGAGGTGGCGGCAGCCTCGAAAGCCATACGGGCATTGTTCTTGTCGCCTAACTTCAGGTACGACTGTCCGAGATAGAGATAGGCGTTCTGTGTCAGCTCGTCGTTCTGGCGTACGGTCCGGCTCAGGGCGTTGACCGCACTGCTGTAGTTTCCTTTATTGAAATAACATACACCTAAAATATACAGATCGCTGCGGAGCGGGTTTTCTGTTGATGAAACATATTTGCTCAACATCTGGATCGCTTTTCCCTGGTCGCCTAAGTGATAATATGAATCACCGACGATACGGTACATCTCGCTGTTATTCTTGCTGTCGGGATAGAGGGAGAGAAGTTCTTCGCCTTCTTTCACCACCTTTTCGTATTTGCTCTGGATAAAATAAATCTGAGTAATGTAGTATTGAGACTGTTCGCGGAATTTCGGGCTCTCTTTCAGGCGGGAGAACTCGATCAGGGCTTTGTTGTAATTCCCCGTCGCGTAGTCGATATAGGCGACATAATAGGTCGAAGCCTCCTTGTATTTGTTCCCTATCTGTTCGATCCGTGCGAAGTAGCTGCGTGCCTTTTCCTTCTCGCCGGTCTGCAACAGCGAATAGGCCAGGCGGAAAGAATAAGCCTCCTGTTGTTCGGGGCTCAACATGTCGATATCGGCCTCGTTGAACCAGAAGATGGCTTTTTCATACTCTCCGCGCTCGAAATGAACGGAGCCGATCATGTAGTCGATCTCGTCACTATGGCGGGAAGCCGGATATTCTTCCAGGTAGTCCTTTAGCAATTCGTCTGCATTGGGGCGTCCCTGTTCGTATGCGGCATAGACCAGCATATAGTCTGCCTCTTGGATCAGGTCGGCATCGGTGGAATGCTGCTTATAGGCTTCCAGCTTGTCGATGCAACCGGCATAATTTTTTAAACTAAACAACTCTTTCCCTTCTACAAATAGGCGATCCGCCGCATCAAACTGGTACGACCGTTGCCCATATGCGGCATGACTTCCTACCACTATGCACAGTGGAATAAGTATTCTTTTCATCACTCCTTAGCTTTTATGATACAGATATATCTAAAATATAACGGTATATGTTGGTTCTAAGTCGCAAATATAAATAAACTCGCTCACATACGGATAGATTTTGTGGATAAATGATTAAAATGCACGCACGCTGCGTACCTTATGAGGCCACAACTTAAAGGTACTGTCCGTTATGCTCCTATGAAAGCCTGCATAGTAAGCAAAATCAACCGATCATATAACGTTCTACTGCTTTTTTGATGGATTGTAACCCGAAATCGTCCGGATTCAAACGGTTGGCAAGCCGGATAATGATCTCGGCCGCATCGTCTTCTGCTTTTGCTCCGTCGAAAGAAGGGGTGAGGCATTCGAAAAACATATCGACCGTATGCACCTCGAAGCCGGAATAGAGATAGAGGTTGGGGATGGAAAAGAGATAGCGGCAATCGGTGATGTCGAGGTTTGTTTCCTCTTTCACTTCCCGGTGGGCTGCTTCTTCAGCCGATTCGTGCATGTCGACAAAACCTCCCGGCAGGTCGAGCGTCCCTTTGGCCGGATCTTTGGCACGGCGTACGAGCAATAGTTCTCCTTTGGGATTGCGGATAAAACAGGCAACAGCCGAGGAAGGATTGAAATAGTAGACGAACCCGCAGGTCGTGCATTGCTTGGCTTTCTCGTTGCGTTCCACAAATGTCCGGGCTCCGCATTTCGGGCAATATGTAAATTGATGTAAAGGATGCACTTCGTTCAATTGACAATTGAAAAAGAACAATTGGCAATTAACAATTGACAAATGAAAGAGTCATCCCCTTAAATTGTCAACTGTCAATTGCCAATTGTCAATTTATTTCACTTCCCAGCCCAGTGCGCTTGCTCCTAATACGGCAGCATCGCTTTCTTTCAATTGGGAGAATAATAATTTAGTCTTACCTTCGAACACTTTCAGCATGTTCTTATCCATAGAACGTTTGATCGGGTTCATGATCAGGTCACCTGCTTTGGTCAAGCCGCCGAACAGGATGATTGCTTCAGGACTGGAGAAAGCAACGAAATCAGCGAATGCTTCACCCAGGATGTTACCTGTGAATTCGAAGATTTCCAAAGCCAACTTGTCGTTCTTCATCGCTGCATCATATACGTCCTTTGATGTGATTTCGTCCGGATCCAATTCGCGAAGCAAGCTGTCATCCTTGCGGATATCCAAAAATTCGCGTGCCGTACGGGCAACACCTGTTGCAGACGCATATGCCTCCAAACAGCCCTGGCGACCGCAACCGCAAGGACGTCCGTTGTTACGACGCATGATCACGTGACCCAATTCACCTGCAAATCCGTCGTGTCCGTAAACCAGGTTACCACCGATTACGATACCGCTGCCGACACCGGTTCCCAATGTGATCACGATAAAGTCTTTCATACCGCGGGCTGCGCCATACGTCATTTCTCCGATAGCGGCCGCGTTGGCATCGTTAGTCAATGCGACTGGCACGCCACCCAGCTTTTCGCTGATCAGCTGAGCCAAAGGAATTTTACCTTTCCAGGGAAGGTTCGGTGCAAATTCTATGCAACCGTTGAAGAAGTTACCGTTCGGAGCTCCTACGCCTATACCTTTTATTGTGTCCACGCCACCAGCCTGGTCGATCACTAATTTCAAACCCTTGGCAAGTTCACTGACATAATCGTTGACATCAGTATACTTCCCGGTCTTGATTGAACTACTGTACAAGATTGTTCCTCTTGCATCTACTACGCCAAAAACAGTATTGGTACCACCTATATCGATACCTACTACATAAGGCTTCTCCATGATTTTATATTTTAGATTAATAATGCTTTTTCTGGAAAGCAAATATAAGAGGAATCTGGTAAGGCGCAATGATTTTATTCAAAAAAAACCGAAATAGGCGTGAATATGTTATCTGATATGTTATTTAGCAGGTAAAATTTCAATCCAGTAGTCGTCCGGATCATTAATGAAGTACAAGCCCATCTCGTTATTTTCGAAACAGATATACCCGAGTTCCCGGTGATATTCGCGTATCTCGTCATAATTGCCGGCTACGCGGAAACAGAGATGGCTCTCGTTGTCTCCCAATTCGTATGCTTCTTTCCGGTCGCGAAGCCAGGTCAGTTCCAACAGGAAGCCTGTCTCGTTGTCTGTCAGGTAAACCAGGATGAACGAGCCGTCTGCTGCTTCTTTGCGGTGATGTTCTTTCAAACCAAGCGCTTTTTCGTAAAACGCGATACTTCTGTCCAAATCCAGGACATTGATATTAAAATGATCAAATCTACTCTTTATCTCCATCGTTTCTTTTTTCTTTTAATCTTGAATTCTCATTATAACCGAATTGTCAATTGTCAATTGAAAACTCTTCCCCCGGAACGGAAATCAGCACGTACCGGCAACCGCGCGATTCTGCGTAAGGCCCGAATGCAACAACCTCCGCCGGGCGGTCCCAGAAATGCATCGGTACGAATATATGGGTTTTGATGCGATCGACAAACTGTTGTGCACCGCGCATGAAATCGGTTCCGATACGCGGATCGACCGGAAACATGGCGACATCCAGTTTGTCGGCCACTTTCGCCAGGTCGTCCAATTCTTTCAGATAATTCTTTTCCGCCTCTGCGGCTTCTTCGGGAGTCGATTCGTCTTTCCAGTGCCAGTTGTTCAGGTCGCCGGCATGGAAAAGGCGTTTTCCTTCGGCTTCGATCAGGAAGGATATGCCGGAGTCTGTCGATCCGAATGCCTCGATCCGCAGGTTATGATCCTCGTAGGTTTCTCCTTTCTTGAGGTAGATCGCATCTTCTTTTCCTGCCCGGTTCCTTTTCAGGATATCTTTGCCGAAAAGATATATGATATCTTTTTTGTTTGCTTTCCACCTCAAAACCTCCGGATTGAAATGATCCGGGTGGAAATGAGATGACAATACATATAATGTACCCACGCGACTCAACAGCTCCTCATGCACGAAACCTTTCTCCGGAGATTTCCCAGTGTCTTTGTAATAATCGATCAAAATGGCAAAACCATCTGCCTCGATAGCAAAACCGCTATGATATATATAAGTCAGTCTCATTCCTTTTTCCCCTTGTTCGCCTGTGTCCTGTCAATGCTGATTATGATATTACAACTTTATTTCCAGCTGTTCCATCATCACTCCTGTCTTCCGGCGTGCATCGGCCACATCCGATCCGCGTGCCAGCAGCACGGCCATACGGCGATGTCCGTGAACTTCCGGTTTTCCGAAGAAACGTATTTGGGTGTCCGGCTGTTCCAGTACCTTGTCGAGGTTGCCTAACGAAAGCTGGTTGCTGTCTCCTTCGACCACGACAGCACGTGAAGCGCCTGCCCCGTGGAAGGCAATGTTCGGGATCGGCAAGCCCAATACGGCACGCGCATGCAAGGCGAACTGCGAAAGATCCTGTGTGATCATCGTGACCATTCCCGTGTCGTGCGGACGGGGAGAGACTTCGCTGAAAATGACATCTTCGCCCTTTACAAACAATTCGACTCCGAAAATTCCGCGGCCGCCGAGCGCTTCCGTGATCTTGCCTGCGATCTCACGTGCCTTTTCTTTGGCCACCGGGCTCATCGCTTGTGGCTGCCAGGATTCGCGATAGTCGCCATCGACCTGTACGTGTCCGACCGGTTCCAGGAATGAAGTGCCTCCGATATGGCGGACGGTCAACTGGGTGATTTCGTAATCGAAATCGACAAACCCTTCCACGATCACCTTTCCGGCACCGGCACGCCCGCCTTCCTGCGCATAATGCCAGGAACGGTCGATATCTTCTTCTTTGCGGATGACGCTCTGGCCGTGTCCGCTCGAACTCATGATCGGCTTGACGACACACGGCATCCCGATTGCTTTCACAGCCTCGATGAACTCCTCTTCCGTCTCGGCAAAGCGATAAGGCGAGGTAGGTAAGCCTAATTCTTCGGCAGCCAGACGGCGGATACCTTCGCGGTTCATGGTCAACCAGGTGGCACGGGCAGTCGGGATGACATGGAATCCTTCTTTTTCCAGTTCCATCAACGTCTGTGTCGCGATGGCCTCCACTTCGGGAACGATATAGTCAGGCTTTTCTTTTTCTACAATCTCGCGCAAGGCCTTTCCGTCCAACATCGATACGACATACGAACGGTGAGCGACCTGCATGGCCGGAGCATCCGCATATTTGTCCAAAGCGATCACTTCCACTCCATAACGTTGTAACTCGATTACAAACTCTTTGCCTAATTCGCCGGAACCGCAGAGCAAAACTTTCGTTGCGGTAGCCGACTTCGGTGTTCCTATTGTTACCATATTTATTGAATGTATTATATATCCTCTGTTTGTAGGCACAAAGGTACAGTAATATTGGCAATTGGCAAGTGGTTCTCAATAGGGGATTTTCGAATAGATGGCAGTGTAATCTGTTTTCGGCGTTGTCGGGAATATAATTGACGTTGCCAAGAATATATACGACATTGTTGAAAACATGTACGACATTGTAGAGAATAAAATAGAGGCCAATCTGATGGTGCTTCCATGCAGGGGGTAAACATCGTTTTCTATAGAGAAATAGAAATCTTTATGAAGTTAATTTGGGTTAAATATAAGTACCTTGCGTTACAAGGTATTTGGGTAAAGCCTATATTTGTGGCAATTAAAAACAAATTATTTGCCTATTTGTGTAACGAATCCGCAAAATGTTCGTCTAATAGATAAAAGAAATAACAAAAAATGATGATTCATCTGGAAGGAATTAACAAAACGTATTTCAACGGTGCGCCGCTGCATGTATTGAAAGGCATAGACTTGGATATCGAGAAGGGAGAGATGGTGTCTATTATGGGTGCGTCTGGATCGGGAAAATCCACATTGCTGAATATCTTGGGGATACTGGATACATACGATACGGGCACTTATACCCTGAACGGGCAGTTGATCCGCAATCTGAGCGAAACCCGTGCGGCGGAGCTGCGTAACCGGATGATCGGTTTCATTTTCCAGTCCTTTAATCTGATTTCATTCAAAAATGCAATGGAAAACGTTGCCTTGCCCCTATACTACCAGGGAATAAGTCGCAAGAAACGCAACGCTATGGCGCTGGAATATCTGGATATGGTCGGGCTGAAGGATTGGGCGGAACATATGCCGAACGAAATGTCCGGCGGACAGAAACAGCGTGTCGCCATTGCCCGCGCCCTGATAGCCAAGCCGCAGGTGATCCTGGCGGATGAGCCGACCGGAGCGTTGGACAGCAAGACGACGGTCGAAGTGATGGAGCTGCTCCGGAAAGTAAACCTCGAAGGGTTGACGATGGTGATCGTGACGCACGAACCCTCCGTAGCTGAGGCAACTGACCGTATTATCCGCGTGAAGGACGGTCTGATAGAAACAATAGAAAAAGGATTGGGACATGTTTGATTTTGATAATTTTCGAGAAATATGGAGCACGATTCAAAAGAATAAACTCCGAACCTTCCTGACCGGCTTTTCCGTGGCATGGGGTATCTTCATGCTGATCGTCCTCTTGGGAGCAGGCAACGGAATGAAAAACGGGATCATGTCTAACTTCCGTAATTTCAGCCTGAACCGGGTGGAGACATGGCCGCGCTACACGAGCAAGCCGTATAAGGGAATGCAGATGAACCGCAGGATCGAATATAAGGATGAAGACCTGATCGCCATTCCGCGTGAAAATCCCGAAGTGGATCTGATTACGGCGAGTATAAGCCGGAGCGATACGCTTTCCTACGGAGACGAATATAACGCCTATTCCCTGAACGGCGTACACCCGTCGAAGGCGGTGATCGACAATATCGAAATGACAGTCGGGAACGGTCGTTTTATCAATGATATAGACGTAAAGGAAAAAAGAAAGGTGATTGTCCTGAGCCCTCGTATGAAAGAAGTGCTTTTCAAAGGGGCGGATCCGTTAGGCAAATATGTGAATGCAGGAAGTGTCGCCTACCAGGTAATCGGTGTCTATAAGGCGGAGGACAACGACAACAACGCGCCGGCCTATATCCCTTTCAGCACGGCACAGACCTTGTATAACGCCGGATACGGACTGGATGACATCATCTTTACGGTGAAAGGTATTTCCACACAGGAAGAATTTGACGCATTCGAAAAACGTTTTCGCCAGCAGATGGGAGCGCGACACAAGTTCGATCCCGAAGACCGGCGGGCGATCGGGATGTGGAGCACGCTCGAAAACTTCATGATGCTGAACGGGATGATGAACGGTATCGCCCTCTTTATATGGGTGATCGGCATCGGGACACTGACTGCCGGGATCGTTGGCGTGAGCAACATCATGCTGATAACGGTGCGTGAGCGGACGAGAGAGTTCGGCATCCGGAAAGCGATAGGGGCGACTCCGTTCTCCATTCTGAAACTGATCATTGTCGAATCGATCCTGATCACGGCCGTGTTCGGTTATTTGGGCATGATCTTAGGAATCGGGCTGACGGAGGGAATCAACTCGGTCATGGAGATGATGAATGCCGGAAAGAATGTTTCGCAGGATGACATGAGTATCTTCCTGAACCCGACGGTGAACCTCGGTGTGGCGTTGTCCGTTACGGCCCTGATCATCGGGGCAGGCGTGCTGGCCGGCTATTTCCCTGCCCGCAAGGCGGTCAAGATCACGGCGATTGAAGCCATGCGCAATGAAAGTTAAATCATGGATCGGGAATCATAAATCATGAATTATAAATCATAAATCAAAATAAAATGTTTGATATCGATCGCTGGGTGGAAATATGGGTGACGATCACCCGTAACAAAACCCGTAGCCTGTTGACCGGCTTCGGAGTGTTCTGGGGTATCCTGATGCTGGTGATCCTGTTGGGCTCTGGCAACGGATTCAAGAATGGCGTATTGAAGAACGTCGACGGTTTTTCGACGAACTCCGCATTCTTCTTTTCCGAACGGACCGGCGAACCTTACAAAGGGTATAAGAAAGGGCGCTACTGGCAGATGCGCAACCGCGACTTGGAAACGATCCGCCAGCGTGTGAAGGGTGTGCGCTATCTTTCGCCGATGATCATGCAATGGGGCGGGCAGAACAATGTGGTGAGAGGACAGAAAGCGGGTACATATAACGTGCGTGGCGTCTATTCCGAATATTTCAATATCGAAACGCAGCATATCCTGGCAGGACGTCTGTTGAATGAAATCGACATGATCGAAAAGCGGAAGGTATGCCTGATCGGTAATATCGTGCGCGAAGTCCTTTTCACGCCGGATGAAGATCCGATCGGACAATATATACGGGTGAACGGCATCTATTACCAGGTGGTCGGTGTGATCAAACCGAAACCCCGTGCCCAGATCGGCGGACGTACGGAAGAGAGCGTGATGATCCCGTTCAAGACGCTCCAGCAGGCTTCCAACCAGGGAGACAAGTTCTGGTTCCTCTGCGCGACGGCCGAAGACGGTTACTCTTGTGATAAGATGGTGGAAGACATAAAGACGGTCTTGCGTTCGCAGAACGAGATTTCCCCGACGGACGAACATGCCATCAGCAGCTTTACGATAGCCAAGCAGTTCGAAACATTCAATATGCTGTTTACCGGTATTAATATACTGGTCTGGCTGGTCGGTATCGGTACTCTGCTGGCCGGGATCATCGGAGTCAGTAATATCATGATGGTGACGGTCCGGGAGCGGACACGCGAGATCGGGGTGCGTCGTGCGATCGGCGCGAAGCCATTCGATATTATATCGCAGATCATGAGTGAGAGTTTGTTGCTGACATCCCTTGCCGGGTTGATCGGGCTTAGCGTAGGTGTGTTCCTGCTCGATGTGGTGAACAATGCGATGGCAAGCGGCGGAGATGCGTCTAACGAAACGTTTTTCTCCAATCCCGAAATCCATATCGGAACAGCGGTGGCGGCTACCGTAATCCTGCTGTTCAGCGGACTCCTCGCCGGGTTGATTCCTGCTTGGCGTGCCATGCAGATCAAGGCGATCGACGCTATCAGGGAAGAGTGAATCGGATTTATGATTTATGATTTATAATTTGTGTCTACGTATAAATCATAAATCTGAAATCATAAATCATAAATATTTCCATTGTCAATTAATAAAAAGCTATAGTTATGAAGAATCGTATCGTAAAAAAAGTCCTGCGGATCATCTTTTTGGTATTAGTGGGAGCTGCTGTTGTCGGCACTTTCTATTTCTTGTGGAAGAAAGCGCAACCCGTCATTACCGTCTATGAGCTGGTTACTCCTGCACGTGACACGATTGAGACGAAGACCGTGGCGACCGGAAAGGTTGAACCCCGCGACGAAGTCCTTATCAAACCGCAAATGTCGGGTATCATCTCCGAATTGCTGAAAGAAGCCGGGCAGATGGTGAAAGAAGGGGAGATCATTGCCCGTATCAAGGTTATTCCGGAAATGGTCCAGTTGAACAGTGCCGAATCGCGTGTACGGGTGGCGAAGATCAGCCTCGAACAGGTCAGTGCAACCTTCGAGCGGGATGAAGAGTTGTATAAACAGGGCGTTATCTCCAAAGAAGATTATGAGACTTCTCTTGCCAACTATAAGAAAGCGCAGGAAGAGGCCGAGAACGCTCAGGATGCTCTTGAGATCATCCGCGAAGGTATCTCCAAACGGTCTGCCGCTTCCAGTACGACACAGGTTCGTTCCACCATCACCGGTATGATCCTGGATGTGCCTATCAAAGTCGGTAACTCGGTGATCCAGTCGAACACCTTCAACGACGGTACGACGATCGCTACCGTTGCCGATATGAACAACATGATCTTTAAGGGGAAAGTAGACGAGACGGAAGTCGGCCGTATCCACGAAGGAATGCCGATCAAACTGACGGTCGGCGCTATGGAAAGCCGTACGTTCGATGCCGAATTGGAATATGTGGCTCCTAAGGGAGTGGAAGAGAACGGGGCTGTGCTGTTTGAAGTGAAAGCTGCCGTACATATGCCCGGCGATGCCTTTATCCGTGCCGGATACAGCGCCAATGCCGAGATCGTGTTGAAGCGTGCGGAGAATGTTTTGTCCGTACCCGAAAGCTGCGTCGAGTTTAGCGGTGATTCTACTTTTGTGCAGGTGGTAAAAGCGGAAAAGCCGGAACAGGAGTTTGAGAAGCGGGCCGTTAAGGTTGGCTTGTCCGATGGTATCAAGATCGAGATAAAGGAAGGCCTCGCCGAAAACGAAAAGGTACGCGGGGCGATTGTCGATCCGAATAAGAAATAATTGTAAACAGTAAAATGATGAAAAACCAATTAATAATCGCTACGACTTTATTTCTTTCCGGTTCTTTGGCTTGGGGGCAGGAACCTGCCAAACAATGGTCTCTGGAAGAATGTATCCGCTATGCGATCGAACATAACATCGAGCTGAAGCAGAGAGAGCAGGACCAGGAAAGCCGGAAAGTGGAATTGAACACCAGCAAATTCAGTTGGTTGCCCGACTTGAATGCCAACGTCGGACAGAACTTCGACTTCGGACGTTCTCCTTCCAAATCGGGTGTGATTGTGGATCAGAACTCAGCCAATACCTCGGCGTCTGTCTCTTTGAGCATGCCGATATTCGACGGTTTGCGTATCCCGAATGATATCGCTGCCCGCAAACTGGACTTGAAAGCGGCTGTCGAGACGTTGAACAAAGCGAAGGAAGACTTGTCGATCAATGTCGCGTCCTACTATTTGCAGGTTTTGTATAATAAAGAAGTCCAGAAGATTGCCGAATTGCAGGTCGCGTTGAGCAACGAGCAGGTTGTGAAAACCGAAGCATTGGTAAAGAACGGGAAAGTCCCCCTTTCCCAGCTATACGATATGAAGGCGCAATTGGCGAAAGACGAAGTCTCGCTGACCGAAGCACGCAACAATGTGAAACTGGCCTTGCTCGACTTGACGCAAAGCCTCGAACTGGAGCGCGACGGTGAAAACTTCGATGTCGTAGTCCCTGAAATCGGAGATGCCGTCGAACAGTATATGGGCAGCATCCTCCCGCCGGACAATGTCTATGACCATGCCATCGCTTTCAAACCGCAGATCAAAGAACAGGAATATCTCTTGGAAAGCCAGAAGAAGATGTTGAAAGTGGCGCAGGCCGGCTACTATCCGAAACTCAATTTCGGCGCCAGCTACAGCAACGGCTACTACCATTATTCCGGCGATGGCGACTATTCGAACCTTCCTTTCAGCGACCAGTTGAAGAACAACGGACGTAAAACGATCGGGTTCAGTTTGAGCATCCCTTTGTTCAACCGTTTTCAGACGCGCAACAATGTCCGTTCCGCCCGTATCAATATCCGGAACCGCGAGTTGATGATGGAGAACGCGAAGAAGGCGTTGTATAAGGAAATCCAGCAGGCCTACTATAATGCTGTTGCCGCCCAGGATAAATATACCGCATCCGACAAATCGGTCCTCGCCAGCAAAGAGGCTTTCTCTTATGCCGAAGACCGCTATGCAGCCGGCAAGAGCACGGTCTTCGAATATAGCGAAGCCAAAACAAAATATGCGCAGAGTTTGTCCGAACAGGTCCAGGCCAAGTATGACTTCATCTTCCGTACCAAAATCCTGGACTTCTATGATGGCACACCAATAACACTATAATAAACCTTTAAGTCAGACACATTTTTATGAGTAAAGAAGGAAGTCTCCGTGATGGAAACTTCCTTTTTTGTATTATATTTGCCCGATAGATTATGATTTACAACCTCGAGAGCCATGAAAGTATAATTGTTTAATATGGACAGGATTTGATTTAATACTTACGAAAACATATTTATGAATACAAGATTTGTAACATTTATTCTACTGTTGTTTCTGGGAATGAACAATGTTTGTGCTCAGTCCCAACCCGAACTCTACCGGATTTTCTCGCCCGACAAAAAGTCGGTGATGGCTGTTCAGCTACATAACGATGGTTCGCTGACGTATACTTTTACTGCCGATGGAGAAATGTTGATAAAAGAATCTCCATTAGGTTTCAAGCTGGAATCGCAGGAAACGGTCCCTTCTTCCGGTTGGAAAATAGAAGGCGTTTCCGACCGGCAAGTCCGGGATGAATGGAGGCCGCTCTGGGGAAAGCGGGCTGTGGTCGAAGATCATTTCAATGAATCGGTGATCGATTTGCAGAATCCGGCCGGACAACCGAAGCGGATGCAGTTGGTGGTCCGGGGGTATAACGACGGCTTTGCGTTCTGTTATAAAATACCGGAAGGTGAGGGAGAGCGCGTGGATGTGCAGTCCGAACTGACGGCCTATAATTTTGCCGGAGATTATACGGCATGGTTCTATAACGGGGAGAACCATAATATAGGGCCTGAAAAGTTGACGGAAACAGATGGAACCCGTCTGCCGGTGATGACCGTGAAGGCGGGCGATAAACATTATATGGCTATTCATGAAGCCTGTCTGGAAACAGGAGCCCCTCTTGTCTTACAATCCAAAGGAGGCGAATCGCTTTTCTCGGTGGCTTCCAAGCCGGCTTGTCTGTCGCCGGGATACACTTCGGCCTGGCGAGTCGTTTTGCATGGGGCGACACCCGGAGCTTTGACCGATTCCCATTTGTTGGAGTTGCTGAATCCGGACCCGGATCCTCGTTATGATTTTTCGTGGGTGAAACCGGGATTGGCTGTCTGGGATTGGCGTATCAACGGAGCAGTCTGGGATGGGTTTACATACGAGATGTCTTATCCTTCCTGGGTGCGGATGGTCGATTTTGCAGCCGAACAGGGTTTCAAATACTTGGTGTTGGATGCCAATTGGTACGGCCCGGAATTCGAATCGGATTCCGATCCTGTTAAAGGAGAAAAAGCGCAGGATGTACAACGGCTGTTGAAATATGGAAAAGAGAAAGGGGTCGGAATCTGGCTTTATCTGAATGATGTCGGAGGACGGAAATATCCGATCGAAAAGACCCTGAAGCAGTATGGCGATTGGGGAGCTGCCGGGGTTAAATACGGTTTTATGAGCGGAACGCAGGAAGAAAAGAACCTGTGGACGAAAAAGATTACCGAGCTTTGTGCGCAAAACCATCTGTTGGTCGATTTCCATGACGGTCCGGTTCATCCTTATGGACAGATGCGTACTTGGCCGAATGCCGTGACACGCGAATATTGCCACGCCCAATTGGACGGACATCATGTGTTCGAACCTAAAACATTTGTGACGACCGTTTTCGTCAATATGGTTGCCGGTCCGGTGGATATGAACAACGGGATGTTCGACCTTCGCCAAGGACATACGACACGTGTGGATGAGAGCCAGCCCGTTCCTTCTACATTGGTTTCGGAAGCTGCCCGTACGTTGATCACTTTTTCAGGTGTGACTATTTTACCGGATATCCCGGAATATTACCGGAAGTATCCGGCTTTGCTGAATTTCCTGTCCGCCCAGAAAATGCCGTGGAAAGAGAGCCGTACCCTGGCCGGTGAAATCGGGGAGTATATCGTTATGATGAGGGAAACGGATGAGGCTTATCTGGTCGGTGCGGCCACGAATGAATCCGGAAGGACGATAGAACTGCCTCTTTCTTTCCTGAAAGAAGGGACATATACGGTCGAAGTCATCGAAGACGGTGAGGATGCCCACTACCTGACAAACCGTGAAAGCCTGAAGGTGGCGACTCGGCAACTGACAAACAATGATAAACTGACATTGAAGCTGGCTCCCGGCGGCGGTGCGTGTCTTGTTATCAAGAAGAATTCGTCTATAGGTACCTGTGAGCAAACAGCTTTCCCGCTTGCCAGCCCTTCCGGGAAAATGAATGCCGAGATCAAGGTCGGTGGGAAGAATGTCGAAATAGATTTATTTGACGATGGGGAAAAGGTGGTGACGGCTAAGACGTTGCAGTTCTCTTTGGATGAGAATATCCTGAAAGGAAACTGGAAGGTGGCGGACCAAAAACGGGAATCGGTCGATCAGACCTGGCAACCGGTCTATGGGGAACGAGCTGTCGTGACAGACCGGTATAATGAGGTTGAGCTAACACTTCAGTCGGATGAGAACCGGAAAGAGATGGCGTTGAGTGTCCGTCTTTACGATGAAGGACTGGCGTTCCGTTATGCCTTCGATAAACTGGATTTCTGGAACCGAACGGTAACCGATGAGAAGACGCAGTTTCTTTTTCAGGAAGATTGCAAGACTTGGGTGACCGGCATGGCGCAAGGGGCTTATTCCGAAACGAAATTGAGTGCGTTGAAAGGTACTGCCGATCGTCCTCAGGTGATCCAAGTCAATGATAACCGGTTTGTTGCAATCGGAGAAGCTGCCCTTGTCGATTATTCCCGCATGAAATTAGAGAAGAGTGAGACTGGGTTTGGAGTACAATCAGCTTTGTCGGGAAAGGTCAATCTGGATCTGGCCGGCTATCGATCTCCCTGGCGTTATGTGATGGTCGCCGGTCATCCGGGAAAATTGGTCGAAAATAATTACATTATTCTTAACCTGAACGAACCTAACCAGATAGCTAACACCAGCTGGATCAAGCCCGGACAGGTGATTCGTGAAGTTACGTTGACAACGGCAGGCAGTATGGCTTGCATTGATTTTGCAGCAGAAAACAATATTGCCTATGTGTTGTTTGATGCCGGTTGGTATGGGGCGGAAGGAGACGTAAAATCGGATGCGACCACCGTTACGGTCGATCCGGCTCGTTCGAAAGGCCCGCTCGACTTGCCTAAAGTGATAGAATATGCCAATTCAAAAGGAGTCGGCATATTGGTTTATGTGAATCAAAAAGCGCTGCATCAGCAACTGGATGAAATCCTGCCTTTGTATAAGAAATGGGGTATCAAAGGTGTGAAATATGGTTTTGTGAATGTGGGCGACCAGTATGCTACGGCGTGGTTGCATCAGGCAGTACGCAAAGCCGCCAAATATGGATTGATGGTTGATATCCACGATGAGTATCGTTCGACAGGCTATTCACGCACGTATCCGAATTTACTGACTCAGGAAGGTATCCGTGGCGACGAAGAAAGTCCGTCGCTGGACCAGGCCATCTATACATTATATAATCGCATGATCTGCGGAGCGGGTGACTATACCAATTGTTATTTTGCGGAAAGAGTCACGGAAAAGATGGGCGGACGTGCTGCCCAGTTGGCTAAATTAGTCGCTATTTACAGTCCCTGGCAGTTTGTCTATTGGTATGACCGTCCCGAAAAATCACCGAGACGCGCCGGTGGTGCAGGCTCTGCCGAGTCTGTGATCAAAACAGATGCCGCAACCCGTTTCTATAATTCTATTCCGACCGTATGGGACGAAACTCGCTTCCTGGAGGGAGAAATGGGCAAATATGCTGTGGTCGCCCGCCGTTCGGGTTCCGATTGGTACGTGAGCATGTTGAATGCCGGAGACAAGAAGCAAATCTCCTTGCCCCTTGATTTCCTGAAAAACAAGAAAGGTTATGTCGCCACACTCTATTACCAGGCATCCGAAAAGAAAAAGGATGTCGTCGATATCAAGAAGATCAAGTTGGATAGCCGCAATGAGGTTACCATCGGCCTGATCGGGAATAGCGGATGTGTGTTGCATTTACGACAGGAAATCTCCGGGCAACAATAACAGGATCAACGGCAGATAATCTTTCAACGTTATCCGTAATTGCTTTAATGCCTGTTGTATCCGGTAGTCGACGGTTTTTTGGGATACTTGCAGGATTTCGGCAATTTCTTTATAACTTTTATTATCGAAGCGGTGCATGACAAAAGCTTCCCGGTAAGTGGGAGGCAATGCGTCTACCGCTTCCCTGATCCTTTTTTGCAGCTCTTCGAGTTGGTAGAAATCGGTGTCCTGTAGCATCTCCTGCATATTTTCGTAGAAAAGAGTGTCGGCTCTTAGTTGGGATTGATGGTGGACGATCAGGTTGATGGCGCGGTGATAGACCGTTTTGAACAGATACTGGCTAAGTGACGTCTCGAAGGTTTGCGTTTTCCGGTTCTCCCATAACCACAGCATTACATCCTGCACGATCTCTTCGGCATCTTTTAGCTCTACAAACTTTGTCGCATAAGCACAGAGCATCGGATAGTATCTTCTGAACAAGACACCATAGGCTTTTAGATCTCCTCGTTGCATGGCTGAGAGTAAAAAGCGTTCTTCTGTGGTTTGTAGTTTCTCTCCTTCCATATACATCAAGGTACAAAGGTAATTTAAAATTCTTTAACTACAAAATACTTATAAAGCCTTGCGTTGCATAGTAAGCTCGAATTGTTCTAATTGCACTCTCTACAGTGCAATTGGGCAAGCGGAAAGTTTCTCCATAAAAAATATTGAAAAAAGATGCTTCTTCGTTTAGGAATCCGTTCGATTACTCTTGTCTAATAGATAAACAAGGATAAAAACAGACATGGAAACATCGAATACAGATATAATAGAAAACCTTCTTCCACGCTATTGTTCCGGCGAAGCAACGGTCGAGGAAAGCCGGCAGGTTGAGGAATGGATCAAGCAATCGGATGAAAATTATCGGATTGCCAAGCAAATCCATACTCTTTATCTGGCAACGGACACGATGCAGGTGCTATCGAAAGTGGATACGGAGAAGGCCTTGTCTTCTGTTTGTCAAAAGATGAGCAAAGACACAGCCCGTCCTAAAGTAACCGTGACGACTTGGTTGCAACGCGTTGCTGCCATCCTGTTTATCCCTCTTTTGATAGCATTCGGTATACAAAATCTGAAACCCCGCCCCGCTGAAATAGCCCAGACGATCGAAGTGAAAACAAATCCGGGCATGACGACGACGGTTAATCTGCCGGATGGCACAGTTGTTCACCTTAATTCGGAATCGAAACTGTCTTATCCGTCTTTCTTCGATAAGGACAAAAGAAGAGTGACTTTAGAGGGAGAAGCTTTTTTTGAAGTGCAGAAAGACCCGGAGCATGGTTTTGTGATCTCTGCTCCCCATGAAACGAAAATAGAAGTGTTGGGTACTTCATTCAATGTCGAAGCATTCGAAAAAGACGCTTTTGTCTCTACCACCCTGGTCGAAGGAAAGGTCCGTTTCGATTATATGAAAAACGGGCGAGGCACGGCCGTACTGATGAAACCCGGACAGAAACTGACCTATGATTCTTTTTCTTCCCGTGTGCAACTGACAGAGACGAATGGCGAATCGGAGATTGCCTGGAAAGACGGAAAGGTTGTTTTCCATGCGACCCCTCTGCCCGAAGCATTGCGGATACTGGAAAAGCGGTTTAATGTAATTTTCGTGTTATCCAATGACCGTCTTCGGAGCGAAGCGTTTACCGGATCTTTCAGCAATCAGCGGTTGGAGCGTATATTGGAAATCTTCAAAATATCATCCAATATCAAATGGCGTTATCTGGATACACAAGATACCATGAATGAAAAAACGAGAATAGAAATCTATTAAACAATCTATTAAGCATGAAAAACAGACCTCCTTAAAGAAAAACATCCGGAAAAATATTGGCGTATTCTTCCGGATGAAATGAGTTAACTTTAAAACGCTTGTTTGGCGACAAGCAGTAATAAACCATTTTTTATTAATTAGATCACCACAAAATTATGCAAAAACATTTTAATACCCAACAGTTTTGGGTACCAGAGTTATTTTGGTTTGCCTTAAATAAAATTCCAAGAGTTATGAAGCTGTACATATTCTTGTTATTCTGTTCGATCGGCTTGGCACAAGCAGCGGACAGTTATGCGCAAAAAGCGACCGTTAACCTGAAAATGCAAAATCAAACGGTCCAGACAGTGTTGAATGAAATCGAAAACCAATCAGAATTCTCCTTCTTCTTCAACACAAAACATGTCGATTTAAACCGGAAGGTATCTGTTGATGCCGATAAGAGCGATATATTTAAAGTGTTGGATAATATCTTTGCCGGAACGAATGTACGCTATTCGGTGGTGGATAGAAAGATTATACTTTCGACAGAATCTACTTCTGTCTCAGGTATTCAACAGAATAAGAAAACAGTAAACGGTACCGTAAAGGATGAAAACGGCGAGCCTATTATTGGTGCAAATGTAATGGTCAAAGGAACGACTGATGGTACAGTAACGGATATAGACGGACATTTTTCTTTAAATGTAAAAAAGGGAGATTTGCTGGAGATCTCTTATATAGGCTATCTTTCTTCTGAAATAGAGATTGGCAATGAACAGTCATTGGCTATCGTATTAAAGGAAGATACCAAAACTTTGGACGAAGTAGTTGTTGTCGGATATGGTACGCAGAAAAAAGGGAACTTGACAGGTTCTATCGCAACAGTTAAAAGCGAAGAAATGACAGTGGCTCCGGTTTCCAGTACTATAAATAGTTTGGGGGGTAGATTGCCTGGGTTGGTATCTCAGCAGACAAGTGGACAACCAGGGGCGGACCAGGCAACAATAAAGGTGCGTGGATTTTCGGATAATGCTATTTGGATCGTAGACGGAATAGAAATGGATTTCAATCGAATAGATCCTAACCAGATTGAGTCTATCAGTATATTGAAAGATGGTTCCGCTTCTATTTATGGAGCTCGTGCAGGTAATGGTGTTATTTTGGTAACTACGAAGAGAGGCGTACAACAAAAACCAACAATTTCAGTAAATTCTTCTATTACATTTCAAAGTATAACAACTATGCCTAAACCGGTATCTTCTGGTGATTATGCAACTTTGAGACGAGAGGAATGGCTTCAGTCAGGTAAACCTGAATCAACAGCTCCTTATACGGAAGAACAAATACAGAAATTTTATGAAGGGACAGATCCGCAATATGTAAATACCGATTGGTATAATGAATTGATTAGAAATTGGTCTCCATTGAACCAACATAACATATCGGTGCGTGGAGGTAGTGAGAAGATTAAATATTATGGTTTTTTGGGATATTTAGGTCAGGAATCCATTTGGAAACATAATGGTGGTAATTATAAACGTTATAATTTGCAATCAAATATTGATGCTAGTATCACCAACCAATTATCAATGCAGTTGGATTTGTCATTTATCAAGTCTGATAATATGACAACAATAAGACCACAGAATAATGCCGGAGTATGGCAAGATCTTTGGAATACATTACCTGTTTATCCGGCTCATCTACCAGATCCTACAAAAATATCTTATGCTGATGGAAAAGGAACTGGAGGTGCGCATGTTACTTCCAACACAAAGTTGTCTGGATATTCAGATGAAGAGAAACTTAATTTAAATGGTACAATTGCTTTAAAATATGCATTTAAACAGATAAAAGGACTTTCTGCTAAATTTTTATTCAATTATTATGATCAGATTAGTTATGTAAAACTATTTAATAGACCTTCAACTTTTTATAGATATGATGTGGCTAGTGATACATATATAAACGCAGGAGGCTTTGGTAATTCAGCTCAGTTGACGCAACGAGATGATCGTAGCAAAATGTTAACTCGTCAATTCTCAATCAATTACGATAATATATTTGCCGAAGATCATTCATTATCAGTTTTAGCTTTGTATGAAGCTATTGATTATTCAGGCAATTGGATGTCTGCAAGTAGGGAAGATTTATTAACTCCATCTATTGAAGAATTGTTCGTTGGTAATACGGAAACAATGAAAAATGATGGAGCTTCTTCAGAGATGGGACGTAAAAGTTTCGTAGGTCGATTTAATTATTCATATAAAAATAGATATTTGTTAGAAACGATTTTGAGAGCTGATGCTTCTGCCAAGTTTGCACCAGGACATAGATGGGGTGTTTTTCCAAGTGTTTCTATGGGTTGGAGAATTTCAGAAGAATCTTTTATGTCGAATACAAAATCCATTGTAGATGATTTTAAGATTAGGGCAAGTTATGGACGTTCTGGAAATGATGCAGTAGGTAATTTTCAATATTTATCAGGTTATAAGTTGAATGGTTATTATCTGTTGGGCGATAAAAGCATGTTGGGAATTACTACAACAGGATTGGCTAATCCCAATTTAACATGGGAAAAATTTGAGATATGGAATGTCGGTTTGAATTATTCTTTCCTGAATCGACTTATTTACGGAGAAGGCGATGTCTTTTACAGAAAAAGATCGGGAATTCCAGCAACAAGGACAATGAGTATGTCTCCTACATTTGGAGCAACTTTTCCTCAAGAGAATATTAATAGTCTAAATGATAGAGGATTTGAATTTCAAATAGGTAGCTCTAAAAATTTCAAGAATTTCAGTTATGATATCAGTGGTAATATTTCTTGGTCAAGAGCAAAATGGGATCATTATGAAGAACAGATGTATACTGATCCGGATCAGAAAAGAATTAATCAGAAATCAGGGCAATGGATAGACAGACAATTTGGTTATATATCTGATGGACTATTTACTTCCCAGGAAGAAGTTGACAATTTGGATTTTGATCAAGATAATAAACAGAATACCTCCTTACGCCCTGGTGATATTCGTTATGTAGATGTAAATGGAGATAAAGTATTGGATTGGAAAGATCAAGTTGAAATTGGTAAAGGGACAATGCCACATTGGATGTATGGTTTAAATGTAAATCTTAAATATAAAGATTTTGATTTAGCAGCTCTTTTCCAAGGTGCTTTTGGATATAGTAGTTATATTTCTTTATGGCATAATACATTGACATATCCTCAGGAACTGTTCGATCTTCGTTGGAGTGAAAATAACAATGTCGCTGATGCTCTTTATCCACGTTTGGGAGGAGCGGCAACAAACAGTTATGTATCCGATTATTTTTATAAAAAAGCAGGTTATTTACGTTTGAAGTCATTTGCTCTCGGATATAATTTACCAAAAGATATTTGTTCAAAGTTACTTATACAGCAGTGTCGGGTTTATTTTGCTGGAACCAATTTGTTTACATTAGACAAATTGAGTAAATATCATATTGATCCGGAAGCTCCTTCTGGACAGGGAGGTTTTTATTATCCTCAGCAAAAGACTCTTTCTGTTGGAATTAATTTGTCGTTCTAATTTTAAATACTAATCAAATGAAAAAATATTTTTTGTCTATATTAATTATTGCTTCATCTTTGGTCTCTTGTTCTGATGTATTGGATAAGACCCCTTTGGATATTATTTCTGATGAAGCTGTATGGAATGATGAAGCTTTGATAGAAGCTTATCTGGTTCAATGTTACTATCATATGTCTTATTTTGGTAATGAAAGTGTTGGAACTGGCTGGCAAGGAGATTCTTATTTTCCTGGATTTGTAATCAATCATGTCTCTGATGAATGTTTGTCTTTATGGAGAGATTGGGGAGATGCTATGGCTGGTTATAATTATAAATTCGGCGGATTGAAGATAGGAGGCGGTTTGCTTGAATGGTGGGGATATGAACCAATTCGCAAAATCAATGAGTTTATTGAGAAAGTTCCAAACTCACCATTAAGTCAAGAACTTAAAGATACCCGAGTGGCAGAAGCTCGTTTTTTGAGAGCCTTTTCTTATTTTGCCATGGTTAAACGTTATGGTGGCATTCCTTTGATCTTGAAAGCGCAACAATTAACAGATCCAGAGGAAGAATTATTTCCTAAAAGAGATACAGAAGAAGCTGTTTATAATTTCGTAATATCAGAGATTGACGAAATTGTAAATGAGTTACCGGAAGAGACAACAAGTTCAGACCTTGGACGTGCAACAAAATATGCTGCTTTGGCATTAAAGTCACGGGCTGCTTTATATGCAGCAAGCATTGCACAGTATGGAAAGGTGCAATTGGAAGGTGTTGTGGGAATTCCTTCAGAAAAAGCTAAAGATTATTATCAGATATCTTATGATGCCTCCAAAGAGATTATGAATAGTGGAAAATTTGCTTTATATAATCAGGATGCCGATAAGGTGACGAATTTTAAAAATATATTTTTAGTTAAAAATAATAGTGAGGTTATCTTTGCCAAAAGACATGATAGTTCCAATGGTTTGATCACTGGTGGAAATGGATGGGCTGTTGATTTCTTCCAATGTCCTCGTCCTCAAGGCTGGAACAGAGGGAACTTGGATGCTCCCTATTTAGAGTTAGTAGAGGAATTTGAATATATGGATGGTACACCTGGAAAGCTAAACCGTGCAGAAGTGGAGAATGGCCTATGGACTATGGATGAGTTGTGGGGGAAAAAGGATCCTCGTTTCTTCGCAACAATATATACTCAAGAAACACCTTGGAAAGGAAGTTTTGTGGACTATCATAACGGTTTACTCTTGTCGGATGGAACAATTATGACAAAGGATTCTTATAATGGAGTATTGTGTACCGGTGATCAGGATCTGGAAGGAACTTGTTTCGGTGTAATGAAATATTTGGATGAATCTCATGATAATATGGGCGGAACTAATGGTGCATGGGCTACATCTTCGCAAGATTTTCTAGTGTTTCGATATGCGGAAACATTATTGAATTTGGCAGAGGCTGCTTATGAATTAGATAAGAAAGACGAAGCATTGGATGCTATTAATCAAATACGAGGACGTGCTGGTATTGCTTCGCTAAAAGACATTAGCCGGGATAAGATACGTCATGAAAGAAAAGTGGAATTAGCATTTGAAGGACATCGTTATTGGGATGTTAGACGGTGGAGAACAGCAACGACAGAATTATCGAGAAGTTTTTCTGGCCTGCGGTATATCTTGGATTATTCCAGCTATATGAATGGCGAGAAAAAATATAAATTAGAAATTTTGGACAATATTGATGGAAGTGTTTCTACACCATTATTTAAAGAAGAAAATTATTATTTGCCTATAACTTTGAGTAGAACTTCTAGTAATCCTAATATGGTTGAGAATCCTGGATATGAGTAATTGTTAGTAAAGACGATCAGTTTCAGGAAATGGATCTGAACTGATCGTCTTTATGAAAGTAAAAAATATAAAAAATGAATCTGAAAGTAGTTATTTGTTTGATAGTACTGGCTTTTACTGTTTCGTGCATGAACCAGACGAAAGATGTAGATGATGAAATTACAGTAGCATGTTATTATTTTCCTAATTATCATACACGCGATACAACTGATTTGCGAATTAGCCGTCAACATTTTGAAAATTGGTCGGAATGGGAGTTGGTAAAGAATGCCAAACCTCGCTTTGAAGGACACGATCAGCCTAAAGTACCAATGTGGGGGTATACCGATGAGAAAGATCCTAAAGTGATGGAACAAAAAATACGGGCTGCATCGACACATGGTATCGATGTGTTCATTTTCGATTGGTATACTTATGAGGGGAAGCCTTTTTTAAACCGCTGTCTGGATGAAGGTTTTCTGCATGCATCGAATACAAATGCTATTAAATTTGCACTTATGTGGGCGAATCATGACTGGATGGACCTATATCCTTATACAGGTGGTAATAAACATGATTATTTATACGATGGAAAGGTTACTTCTGAAATGTTCGATCGTATTGGCAATAATTTGGTTGAGCAATATTTTACTAAGCCCAATTATTGGTTGATAGATGGAAAAGCTTATTTTTCTATCTATGATATTCAAAATTTCATCAATAGTTTCGGGTCTTTAGAAGCAACAATAAAGGAAATGAAAAAATTGGACCAGAAGGCTGTTGATGCCGGATTGAAGGGAATACACTGGAATTTGGTTGCTTGGGGTACGGCTATTTTACCTGGTCAGGAGGCACCGCTTAATAATAAAGAATTATTAGAAAAACTTAAGTTTGATTCTGCGACATCTTATGTTTGGATTCATCATGCCGGATTGCCAGAGGTTGAAACTGATTTTAATTATGTCCGGGATAAATATATGGAACATTGGGATAATGCAAAAAAAGAGTATGGAGTTCCTTATTATCCGAATGTGACTATGGGATGGGATCCGAGTCCGAGAACAAATCAGGAAAAAGAATGGAGTGGTAGCAAATATGGTTATCCCTATACGAACACCATGTCGAATAATACTCCGGAGAATTTCAAAAAAGCTTTAGAAATGACTCGGGATAGATTGTTGGCAGATCCTAATGGTCCTCGTATTTTAAATATTAATTGTTGGAATGAATGGACGGAAGGAAGCTATTTGGAACCTGATATGAAGAATGGAATGTCCTATCTGGAAGCGGTTAAAGAGGTCTTTGAATGAAGAAAAGAGGGTGGATTTTGGTCTTTCCGATTGAAATAGCCCTCTTTTAATAGAAAATATTTTATTATGCATCGATAAAAAATATATCAATGAATATATCAAAGAAAAACACATTTTTAATTGTAACATGTAGCTCATTGATTTCCTCAATAGTTTTCGCTCAAAATATCCCTGAAAAAGATATTTATCCTGAATGGTTGAAAGAATACAGTGACAAGGAGATTTATGACATGTTTGATAATCCTCCTATGTTTTATGCACCTCATACCTTTTGGTTTTGGGACGATGTGATCAAAGATGAACGTCTGGCTGCATCAATGGTCGAAGAGATGGCTAAACAAAAATTGAATCCCGGGTATGTACATCCTCGTTCCGGGTTTGATAACACGGTAACAGCACTTCCTGTTGAACAATACCTTGCAGCCCCTTGGTTCAACAGCTTTAGCAATGCACTACAAAAAGCAAAAGGCAATGGGCTAACACTCGGATATTGTGATGATTATAACTGGCCAAGCGGCCAAGCAGCAGGTAGGATTCTGCAAAACCACCCGGAACTGGAAGCAACTTATCTTTCTCCAATGCGTTATTGTGTAAAGGGGAGAACAGAGGTAAAGTATGACTCGGTTGATTTCGCTGTTGCCGGAAAAGTGGTTAAAAATCAACTTGATGCTTCATCATTACGTGTTATTGGCGAAGGAAATAATATCAAATGGACCACTCCTTCCGGTGATTGGATTATTTATACATATACAATAAAGAAACATTCAGGAGTTGATGGCGGTAGGGTTAATTATCTAGATCCAAAATTAATGGAAGTATTCATTCCAATGGTCCATGAACAATATGACAAACGTTTCAAGAAAGATATGGGGCGTAGTATACCGGGAGTATTTGTAGATAATGAAGGTGATTATGGATGGAAGATGGCTTGGTCTGAACATTTGGCAATCCAGTATCAGAAGAAAAAGAAACGTGATATAAGAACATGGTTGCCCTTATTAACTGAAAAAGACAAAGACGGTTTGTTTGTTGTGGCCCGATGTGATTGGTTCGACGTCGTATCGGATGTATATAATGAATGCTATTTCAAACCATTAGTTAAGTGGCTGAAAGAACGTAATATGTATTATATTTCCAATTTGTGGGAGGAGTCATTACAACTTCAAACAATCGCAGTAGGCGATTTGATGAGAACGACACGCTGCGTAACAATGCCAGGGAACGACTGTCTGGAAATGAAATCTCAGGATGTACATGACTTTAAAGAAGTACAATCTGTTGCAGAATTTGAAGGCCGTCCTTTCATGAGTGAGATCATGGGAGTAGCCGGGTGGATACAATCTCCGGAAATGATGAAAATGACTATAAATTCAGTCACTTCATTTGGTGTTAGCCATGTTGTCCCCCATGGTATTTATATGAACAGAAAATTGGAGACAATTCCTTTTCCCAGTGATTGGTTTACAGAAAATCCTTATTGGAACTATTTATCCCAATGGACTGATTTTGCCCGACGTGCAGCCTTCATTACCCGACAAAGCAACCTGGTTGCAGATGTTTTGCTAGTCCATCCGATTGAAACTGCTTGGTCTTTTTCTGAGAACTATTTTTCGGAAGAAAAAGGTGTACAGAATGCTCCATGGGATCCTCGGGTAATTGAAACGGACCAGGTCTATTCGGAAGCCATGAGAAAGATGAATCAGGAAAATATAGACTTCTTGATTGCCGACAAATATTATTTATCGAAAGGAACAATACAAAAATCCGGTAAAAGTACAACAATAACGATCAATAATCATAATTTTAAGGCAATCGTACTTCCGGTGACTTATATTATTCATCAGTCATCATTCAAAAAAATCGTTGAATTTGCCAAACAGGGAGGGTTAGTTGTTTTATTGGGTGAATTACCTCTGGGTTCTCCTGAAAAAGGACTGAACGATAAAACAATTATGACCCAGGCTAAAGTATTAAAACAACTTCCAAACGTTATCAATTTAGCCTCTGATAAGGACAAAATGAAAACAATGATCACAGTCCTGAATGAAAAGAAGGAACCTCAGATACGTCTTGAAAACTCCGGTAGATTATATACGGCTCAAAGAAAGGTTGGTAATACTAACTTATACTGGTTTGCAAACAATACCGATACATTAAAACATTTCACCGCCTGGTTGAGAGATGGAAAAGGAGTTGCTGAAATATGGGATTGTGAGACAGGTCAGAAAAAGAATATTCCATCATCAACAGAGAACGGATATCAGAAAGTATCCCTGACATTGAATCCGTTTGAAGCTTATTGGCTGGCTTTTGATCCTGATAAAACAAATTCAACAGAAGTGAAGCCGGATATCATCACCAAAGAGAAACTGATCGATACTACATGGAGAATAAGTTATCCGAATGAAAATACTGTTTATAAGACAACGGCTAAAGTATTATATTCAGATAGTAAGTTGAAAGAAAATGAGTTTTTACGATCAGGATATGATGACTCGAACTGGAAATATTATTCCCGCCAAGATGAAAATAATATTAAAAGCATCTATAGCTATTGGAGAATGAATATTCCTGTAGGAGCAAAATCGGTTATAGTTCCATCCTATATGTTAGGGACAGATGTTTGGCTGAATGAGGAAAAAATAAAAGTAACAGATACTTTAATGAATCTGACTTCGGAATCGAAATTACTATCGTTTGTAATAAATCGGAAAGAAGAAAAGATCGCTGTTGCCCCTTTCAAATTTACAGTTGGTACGGAAGAGAACAAAAAATTAGCTTCCTGGTACACATACGGGCTTCAACAATACACCGGTTTTTTAGAATATGAAACTTCCATCACGATAGACGATGTATCTTCATCAGTCTTCCTTGATTTAGGAGAAGTAAAATACATGGCTGAAGTATTCGTCAATGGTCAATCCATAGGATTCCGTTTATGGCCTCCTTTTAAATTTGATATTTCCAAGACATTAAAACCGGGAGAGAATAAAATCAAGATTAAAGTAGGAAATCTGATAGCCAATAGAATGTGGATGAAAGAGGATATGGGAAAACTCCGTACCTGGGGATGGAGAGGGATACCAGATCTAAATCAATACGACGCAGGATTGTTCGGACCTGTAAAATTGTTTTTTATTTCTAAGTAAACATTGAAAAAATTGAAAGTATGAAAAATCGATTGTGTTTGTTATTTGTGTTTTTGTGTTGCTCGATCCTTTTATTTGGACAAGGAAAGAAGCAAAAGTATGATATAGCAGCATTTCTCTATCCAGCGTACGCTTCCGACGATCCGCGTTTGCGTCCGTTTTGGCCGATGGGAATAGGCGAATGGGAAACTGTTATGACAATGCAAAAAAGAAACCCCGGACATTATTGGGATCGTAAACCTTTGTGGGGGTACATTAATGAAGCAGACCCTTCTGTCATGTCAATGGAGATAGAACAGGCAACAAAGCATGGCGTAAATGTTTTTATCTTTGACTGGTATTGGTATGACGGTCGTCCGTTTATGGAGACGACATTGGACAATGGTTTCCTTAAAGCAGAGAATGTGAATAAAATGCAATTCTATCTGATGTGGGCAAATCATGATGTGCTAAATCTTTGGGATACGCGTTTGGCCAATGTAAAAGAGAATAATGTCATCTGGACAGGCAAGGTGGATCGGCAGGAGTTTGAAAAGGTCTGTAAACGCAATATCGAAAAGTATTTCAAACATCCTCAATATTATAAGATAGACGGAAAACCTGTTTTTATGATTTACGATATACCGCAGTTGATAGCGGGACTGGGAGGAATCGAAGAGACAGCTGATGCGTTGAAATGGTTTAAAGAAGAAACGAAGAAGGCCGGATTTCCGGGGCTTGAGTTGCAGATAACGATGTGGTCAATTAATTTGAACTATAGTGGTTTGGATGCAGGAAAGACGACGGATCCGGGGAATTCTTTTGTCAAGAAGTTGGGATTTACGAGTGGAACTCATTATCAGTTTGCTCATTTCACCAACGTAAATGAAGATTACAATGTGATTATGGATGCTGTTGAAAAGGAGTGGGAACGCATTGATTCTTCTTATGACTTTACTTACTATCCTCATATAAGTGTGGGATGGGACAACAGCCCCCGTACAGGCGTTAGTGCTGTTATGAAAAACAATACTCCTGAAAACTTTGAAAAAGCACTTCGTAAAGCAAAAGCCTTTGTGGACCGGCATCCGAAGCAGAAACCATTAATAACAATCAATAGCTGGAATGAGTGGACCGAAACCAGTTATCTGATGCCTTGTAATGTATTTGGATATGGTTATTTAGAGGCGGTTAAAAATGTATTTGTTGAATCTAATTAATGAATTATCGAATGAGAATTAAATATTGGACAAGATTTGTAGTTCTACTTATTCTTGCATGCGTTAATGTGCAATGTGATTATAGTGTAAGGTCTACAGGAGAGGCCTTAGAAGAAGGATTTAAATCACCACCCCAAAGTGCAAATCCGGGAGTCTACTGGTATTTTATGGATGGAAACCTTTCGAAAGAAGGGATAACGAAAGATTTGGAATCAATGGCCCGGGTGGGAATTTCGCATGCAATTTTTCTAGAAGTAAATGCTGGAGTTCCTCGTGGAAAAGTAGATATGCTCAGCCCGGAATGGATGGATATATTTAAACATATGGTTTCAGAGAGTGAAAGGTTAGGGATACGTTTATCTATAGCAACTGGACCGGGATGGGCTGGGACTGGTGGACCATGGGTGAAAATAGAAGAAGCTATGCAGCATTTGGTTGCCAGTACAGTTACAGTAGAAGGATCAGATATAACCGATGTGGTTCTTCCTAAGCCTGTAGCAAGAAAACGTTTCTATGGCGATTTTGTGTTTACACCGGACCAAAGAAAGGATTGGGAGGATTTTTATGAAGATGTTGCGGTTTTAGCATTTCCTACGCCGAAAGGAAACGAAAGGATTGGTGATGCAGATGAAAAGTCTCTTTATGGAAGACATCCTTATAGTTCCATGTTTGGAGTAAAACAATTTTTATCTACATCTGCATCTTACCCACCAGCGGAGGGTTCAATTGTGAATCCTGTAGACATAATAGATCTTACATCCAGACTGAAAGCAGATGGTTCTATTGAAGGAAAACTTCCGGCAGGGAAATGGACTATAATGAGATTTGGAGTGCGTAATACCGGTGCTGTTACAAGTCCAGCCCCGTTGCCAGGATTAGGTTTTGAAACGGATAAAATGGATACGACAGCAATCTCTCATCATTTGAATAATTTTGTAGGAGAAATTTTCCGTCATGCAGGTTTCCAGAAAAGAACTCCGCAGTCTCCTTATGGAGGTTTGGCTATGCTTCATTTTGATAGTTGGGAGATGGGATCGCAGAATTGGACATCTAAATTCCGTGAAGAATTCAAACAACGAAGAAAATATGATCCGCAACCTTTTTATCCTGCTTATACAGGTATTATTGTAGGTAGTCGTGAGTTAACTGAAAGGTTCTTGTGGGATTTGCGTAAAACAATACAAGAACTGATATTGGAAAATCATATTGAATACATTAGAGAATATGCTCATGAACGTGGGTTGGAACTTTCGATAGAACCTTATGATATGACTCCAGTCGCTGATTTGGAACTGGCTGCAGCGGCAGATGTCCCTATGTGTGAGTTCTGGAGAGCCGGATTTGGATTTAATACGACTTTCAGCTTGATAGAGGCGACTTCTGCTGCACATATTAAAGCTCAACCCGTTGTTCCGGCTGAAAGTTTTACTGCTCTTAGTGATGGTTGGGATTTATATCCCGGTTTGTTGAAGAACCAAACAGATTGGGCTTTAGCGGCGGGTGTTAATCGACTGATGTTCCATACATTTGTACATCAATGTTTTCCTGATAGTGTAAAACCGGGAATGACAATGGGGGGAATTGGTGTTCAATGGAATCGTAATCAAACCTGGTGGGAGATGAGTAAGGCTTATCATGACTATCTTTCCCGTTCTCAGTTTTTATTACAACAAGGACATACTGTTTCTGATATTCTTTATCTCTGTCCGGAAGGAAATCCTCATGTTTTTAAAGCTCCGACCTCCGCTTATAGTAAACCGGATTCTGCGTATGATGTGCTTTATATTCATGCGGATGAGACTTTTGAAAGAAGACCGGCATCAGAAAATCAGGATATAAATATTCTTCCGGATAAGAAGGGATATGCTTTTGATGCATGTCCGCCTAGTCTTTTGTATACAGCCATAGTGAAAAACGGTCAGATAGTATTTCCTGGTGGAGCTGAGTATCGTCTGCTGGTATTACCTAATTGGGAGACAATGACACCGGAGATGCTCAAAAAAATAAAAGAGTTGGTAATGGATGGAGCTACAATTGTAGGTATACCACCGGAAAAGTCTCCCAGTTTACAAAATTATCCTCAGTGTGATAATGAGGTTAAAACATTAGTAGAAGATATTTGGGGGAAAGAAGGAATGCCAGCAACAGTCGGAAAAAGAGCCGTTGGAAAAGGACAGGTTATTTGGGGGCAAGATCTTATAAAAAATCAGGATAATTCTTATCCGGCTTATGACTGTATAGCAGGTTTACTTTCAGAGATGGATATTCCGGAAGATTTTATCTCTAACGGATGTTTACGATATACACATCGTACAAAGAACGGATGCGATATTTATTTTGTCTCCAATCGTTCTGGCAAACCGGTTCAAACTGACTGTATTTTTCGTGTAGATAATAGAATTCCAGAGTTATGGGATGCCTTAACCGGTGAAATCAGGGAACTTAAATCTTTCTCGGCAGACAATGGACAAACTACTGTTCCAATGCAGTTTGATACGGATCAGAGCTTTTTTGTAGTATTCCGTAAAGATAGTAATGGCGTCCCCTCTTCTGGGGAAAATAATTTTCCTTTATTTACAACAGTTCAAATTCTCGATAGACCGTGGTCTGTTTCATTTGAACCGAGTATGGGAGGTCCGGGAAAGGTTATGTTTGAAAAATTGACCGACTGGAGTACAAATGAGAATGATAGTATTAGGTATTATTCCGGTATTGGTATATATTCTCAAACTTTTGATATGAGAAAGACTTCTGGTAAACAATTTTATCTTGATTTGGGAGAAGTCAATGTTATCGCTAAAGTTTGGCTTAATGGAAAAGAAGTTGGAACAGTTTGGACATATCCGTGGCAACTTGATATTAGTAAATATGTCAAGCCAGGGGAAAATCAATTAAAAATAGAAGTTGTTAATCCTTGGGTTAATAGACTGATAGGAGATAAGATATTTTCTGATAAAGGTATGGGAAAACTGTATACAAAGACGACTTATCAACCTTATAACGCTACGTCACCCTTGGTAAAATCAGGTTTGCTTGGACCTGTGAGAATTTTAGAAGTAGTAAAAGAGGTTTTATAAGTAGTCGAAAAATATTTTGTAAAAACATATTGTATTATTAAAAAAGTAAAGGATATGAAAAATCATTTGTCTTTGTTATTTGCATTTTTATGTTGTTCAATTTTTGCCTTTGGAGAAGGGAAAAAGCAACAGTATGATGTCGCAGCTTATATTTGGCCGGCTTATCATGATGATCCTCGTTTTAAAGAAATTAATATTTTTCCAGAAGGAAAGGGGGAGTGGGAGGCTATATATAAAGCTAAACCAAAATTTGAAGGGCATCGGCAACCCAGAGTCCCTTTATGGGGATATTTGGACGAGGCAGATCCGAAAGTTCAGGAGAAAAAGATTAATACAGCTTTGAAATATGGTGTTAATACGTTTATCTTTGACTGGTATTGGTATGATGATAAACCTTTTTTGGAAAGAGTATTGAACGAAGGTTTCCTGAAAGCCCGAAATAATGAAAAAATGAAGTTCTATTTGATGTGGGCAAATCATACGCAAACTGGTTATTTAGATCCTAATGAACCAGATAAAAGTAAAGTGTTCTGGAAAGGAGAAGTGGATTTTGATATTTTCGATCGTTTTACCGATCATGTTATCAAAGACTATTTTATGAGACCTAATTATTATAAAATAGATGGAATGCCTGTGTTTGCCATTTATGAATTGAGTACATTCATTAATGGTTTGGGAGGTATGGAAGAGGCAAAGAAGGCCTTAGATCATTTTAGAAACAAATGTGTAAAAGCAGGTTTGAAAGGAGTTCATTTGCAGGCAATTTTGTGGCATGCTCTTCCTTCGACATTATCAGGAGTTCCAGGTGATAAGTCAGACACTCAGGAGAATACAGTCAAATATTTAGGTTTTAACAGTTTAACAAATTATCAATGGGTTCATTTTGTTTCGATGAATCAGGATTATGCTTCATGGGGAGAAAAAGCAGTTTCTAAATATAAAGAGTTTAGTGAAAGCTTCTCTATTCCTTATTTTCCGCATGTTTCTATTGATTGGGATAATAATCCTCGCTTCCCCGGTGGTCCTCAACCTGCTGTATCAAATGTTACACCTCAGAAATTTGAGAAATTCTTGTATAAAGCAAAAGAGTTTATAGATAAACATCCGAATCAAACTCCCTTGGTAACAATCAATGCTTGGAATGAATGGGGAGAAGGAAGTTACTTGGAGCCAGATACAGAATATAAATATGGATTTTTAAAGGCCGTAAAGAAGGTTTTCAAATAGTGTTAATTCAAAATAAAACAAGTTGCTTGTCATTGATAAAACGAATATCAATGGCAGGCTTCTTTTCTAAGAAACAGTATGTGGCTATATATAGCAGATACATTGTTTGATTTTTGTATCAAATTAGCTTAAATAATAAATAATATCATGGAAAAAAGAATTGTTTCAGTTGGTTTAGTTGGATTTGGATTAGATACATATTGGACTCAATTTGAAGGTTTATATGAACGCTTGTGTGGTTACCAAGATCAGATAGCTAATTTAATGGAAAATACGAATGTTCGGGTTGTGAATGTCGGTATTGTTGATAATCCGGTGACTGCAAGAAAATGCGCTGATTCTCTGCAAAAAGAAGGTATCTCTTTATTATTCCTCTATATCTCTACTTATGCATTGTCTTCAACTGTGCTTCCTTTGGTTATGCAACTGAAGGTTCCTGTCGTATTGTTGAATGTTCAACCTGAAGCCGCCATACGTTACGATTATTTGAATGGATTGGGGGATCGTGGTAAGATGACAGGTGAATGGTTAGCTTATTGCCAAGCTTGTTCGGTTCCAGAGTTTGCAGGAGTGTTTAATCGTGCGGGAATCTCATATGACATTATTTCAGGTTATTTAGGAGAACCATATGTTTGTGATCAAATCAATAATTGGTTGAAAGCGGTTATTGTGGTTGAAGGGTTACGCATGAATCGAATGGGGATTTTAGGCCATTATTATGGTGGAATGTTGGATGTGTATACGGACGTAACGCAGCAATCCTTTACTTTTGGTACACATATCGAAATGTTGGAAATGTGTGAGCTAAAAGCGTATCGTGATCAAGTGACATCAGACGAGTTAGAAACAAAAATTCAAGAATTAAGACAATGCTTTGATGTTGTGTCAGAGTGTGAAACTTATGAATTGGAGCGGGCGGCTAAAACCTCTGTCGCTTTGGATAAGTTAGTCACCAACCATCAATTGGGGGCTTTGGCATACTATTATGAGGGATATCAAGGTAATTCATATGAAAATATGATTACCTCTTTTATAGCAGGTTGTACGCTTTTGACAGGAAAAGGCATTCCGGTAGCAGGTGAATGTGAAGTTAAAAATGTACAAGCTATGAAGATATTATCATTGTTGGGTGCTGGCGGTTCTTTTTCTGAATTTTATGCGATAGATTTTAATGATGATGTAGTTCTGTTAGGCCATGATGGTCCTGCTCATTTCTTGATGTCTAATGGGCGTGTGAAACTTGTACCTCTTCCTGTGTATCATGGTAAACCGGGTAAAGGATTATCTATACAAATGACAGTGAAGACAGGTCCTGTTACTTTATTATCTGTATGTGAAGGTAAAGACGGCGTTTATTTTCTTGTTTCAGAAGGTTATTCGGAAGATGGGCCAGTCCTGCAAATTGGAAATACAAATAGTCGCTATCGTTTCTCTTGTGGCGCTCGCAATTTTATTGATGCATGGAGTAAGGCTGGCCCTTCGCATCATTGTGCGATAGGAGTTGGTCATTGGGCTAAACATTTGGAAAAGATTGCTTTTTTGTTGAAAATCCCGATGGTGGTAATTTCGTGAATGTCAAAGGAATTGTCTTCTTCAGCCGTAAACCGTCTCTGGGGTTAATCCTCACTTGGTTACGGCTGAAGGGAATGGATAAATCCTCAATAATTAAACCCGAAATGCCAAAGTGGAATAATGTTTTTGTGGCCGTATTCGATGTCGTCTTTTACGATGTAGGCGTTATTTATTCCTTGTATTTGTTTCTGTTGTTTGTTGGGGCCGCCTACTTCGAAGGTATAGGGGCCGATTGTGAAGTCTGATTTGTCGGAGGCAAAGACTTCGTTGTTTACTTTCATTTGAGAAAGGAAAAATGTTTCCCGGATGTTTCCGGTCTCCGGGGTGCTGTCGGAGAGTGCATAGGCTAAGTTGGTGTTGTCCAGGTAGGTCTTTTCTACTTTCCCTAACTGCCGGATACCTTCTGTAGTTCCTCTAAGCTGGGATACGATGCCGGCCTTTTCCAAATAAAAGAGGAAATCTGCCACTTGGTTACGATGCAGGTCTATCATCTGCCCGATTTTGGAGAAGTTGGGTTTGAAAGGTACGCTTTGTGCAATGACGTAGAGCAGTTGTTTGATTTTCTTTGTGGAAGCGACGTTCAGTTTGGCATAAGCCGGAATGTCGTTTTCGATGGTTAGGGTGATCACGTTGCGCAAACGTATGTCATAGCCCGGGTCGTTGAAGAAAGGATAATATCCACTCTTCAGATATTCTTTGAACAGCACCAACGGACGTTCCGTTCCCGGCAGTTCTACCTTATGTTCCAGTATCTCCGGTAAGGAATAGGCTGGTAGTCGGATTGCTTTTGCCAGTATGAGATATTCGCGGAAAGAGAGTCCAGGCAGGTAGTAGCTGAGTGCCCGACGACTCAGGTCCGCGTTCCCTTTGTAGATATCCAAAATGGAAGAGCCGGTAAATACTACATGGAAATCGGGATAATAGTCATAAATCATTTTCAGTTCTTTTGACCAGTCTTGATATTTGTGTACTTCGTCGATAAACAGGTGCTTTCCGCCGTTCTTGTAGAAATCTGAGGCCAGGTCGAATAGGCGATGTTCAGTGAAATACAGATCGTCGGCATTGACAAAAAGCGTATCATCTATGTCGTGGTATAGTTTGATGTGTTGTAACAGCATAGTCGTTTTACCGACACCTCTGGGACCGACTATGCCCAACATACGGGAAGACCAGTCGATTCGGTCATGCAGGTATCTGACATAAGACGTATCGGTTAGTTTGAGCAATCTCCTGAAAAGTTCTATAAGCTGTTCCATATCTTGTCCGTTTGAATAGTTAGTATGGGCAAATGTACGAAAACTGCTGAATTAAATCAGCAGTTTCTTTGTGGAATTGCTGATTTAAATCAGCAATTTGTAATCGGATAAATCCTCAATGGTCAACCCCGACACTTGCCGGCGTGTTTGGCGGGGTGTTATTTGTCGTGTTTCAACTTCCCGACAAATAGCAGATTGTTGTCGTTTTCATGCAGGGTTGCTACCAGTTCTTTCAGTTTGGTTTTGTCGCGGTCGGGACATTTGCCGGAGACGAGATGGGCTTCGATCATTTCCTGAAGTACGGCCGGTTCGACGTTGAAAATGAATCGGCCCTTGTTGAAGCGGCTGTTAGGGTTGGGGATCGGGAGATTCCCGTAGAAGTCGTTGACCGGGCGGTATTGGGAAGACGACATTTTCTTCTTGTCCACCCATATGTTTCCTCCGGGCATGACCCGCCCTTTGTCCCAAGTGTAGTAGTGGACGAGGACATGGTCAGCAGAGAAATTTTCCGTCCTTGCCGTATAGCTTCACTACGTTGGATTCCTGCCGTACGCAAATATAGTTGTCGCTCACCTCAATCCACCAGGCGTTGAACAGGGCCTCGTCGGAGGTCTCGAAACGCACGATCCGGCAGTCTTCCACCAGTTCGCTCAATGGAATATCGACCGTATCGCCGGCCGTTTTCAGGTCGCAGATGTAAAGCGGGCCGTCCGGGCTTTCGATTATCCTGACACTGCCGTCGTTTGTCACCAACGATCTCGGAGAGGATGAATTACAACCAGCAAAGCTTGCCAAAAAGAAAACGAGAACCGAAAGGTGTGCTTTTGTTTTCATATTCACGTATGATTTAAGTGATATAAAAATAAAAGTATGGATAATCCGCAGATACGAACTATCCATACTTGTATAATAATTAGACGGTTAATCTAAATTAACGGATGAACAAGAGTTCCCTGTATTTCGGCAACGGCCACATTTGGTTGTCGACCATCAGTTCCAAGTCGTCGATATGCTTGCGGATTTCGTCCAGGTAAGGAGCGACGGTATCGTGGTAGGCAATCGCTTTGGTGCGAAAATCCGTGATACGGTTTGCCTTTTTGCGGGCTTCCACCATCTCGTCTACCATGCGGGTGACGGAACAGATGTGTCCGGCAATCTTGCGGACCAGTCGACGGGGTTCTTCCGACATATCGTCATATTCCGGCTCTCCGCCGAACGTCTCTTTCAGTTTGGCGATGTTGTCCAGGAGCAGCGATTGGTAGCGGACGGCAACCGGGATGATATGGTTGAGCGAGAGGTCGCCCAGGACACGGGCTTCGATCTGTACTTTTTTGATATAGATTTCCCATTTCACTTCGTTGCGGGCTTCCAGTTCCTTTTCGCTCAGTACGCCGGTTTCCTTGAACATCCGGATGACTTCCGGTTTCAGGTAAGCATCGTATTGCAACGGAACGCTGTTCTCGCAATCCAGGCCGCGGCGGGCAGCTTCTTCCTTCCATTCGTCGCCATAGCCGTTTCCGTCGAAGCGGATCGGTTTGGATTCTTTGATGTAGGCTTTCAGCACTTCGAAGATGGCGGCTTCCTTGCTCTTCCCTTTGGCACGCAATGCCTCGACATCCTGTTTGAACTGGCGGAGCTGGTAGGCGACGGCAGAGTTCAGTGCCAACATCGCCGAGCCGCAGTTGGCCGACGATCCCAATGCACGGAATTCGAAACGGTTTCCGGTGAAAGCAAAAGGCGAGGTGCGGTTACGGTCCGTATTGTCTAACAGCAGTTCGGGGATCTGTCCGAAGCCGAGGTGCAGGCGTTTCTTGTCGTCCACCTCGATAGCGTCTTCGATGGAACAGTTTTCGAACCTGTCCAGGATTTCTGTGATCTGTGTGCCTAAGAAAGAAGAGATGATGGCGGGAGGTGCTTCATTGGCCCCCAGGCGGTGTGCGTTGGTTGCCGAAGCGATACTGGCTTTCAGCAGGGCGTTGTATTTATATACGGCCATCAGCGAGTTGACCACGAACGTGATGAAACGCAAGTTGTCTTCCCTGTTTTTTCCGGGAGAGAAGAGGTTGATGCCCGTATCGGTTCCCATCGACCAGTTGCAGTGCTTGCCGGAGCCGTTCACGCCCATAAAAGGCTTTTCGTGAAGCAGCACGCGGAAGTTATGGCGGCGGGAAACACGTTTCATCACCGACATCAACAGCTGGTTATGGTCGTTGGCAAGGTTGCATTCCTCGTAAATAGGCGCCAATTCGAATTGGTTCGGCGCAACCTCGTTATGGCGTGTCTTGACCGGAATGCCTAACTTATAGCATTCTGTTTCCAGGTCTTTCATAAACTCCTGCACACGGGAAGGGATCGCACCGAAGTAGTGGTCGTCCAACTGTTGGTTCTTGGCGCTTTCGTGCCCTAAGAGGGTACGTTCCGTCAGCGACAGGTCGGGACGGGCGGAATAGAGGTCTTCGTCTACCAGGAAATACTCCTGTTCCCACCCTAAATAGGTGATGACTTTGCTCACATCTTCGTTGAAATAATTGCAGACGTCTTTGGCCGCCCTGTTCAGGGCTTCGATGGAACGGATCAGCGGGGTCTTGTAGTCCAGTGCTTCACCGGTATAGGCGATGAATACGGTCGGGATACACAAGGTGTCGTCTACGATAAACGCAGGCGAGGAAGGATCCCAGGCTGAATAGCCGCGGGCTTCGAACGTGTTGCGCAATCCGCCGTTAGGGAAGCTGGAGGCATCCGGCTCCTGCTGTGCGAGCAGTTTGCCGCTGAATTCTTCGATCATGCCGCCGTTACCGTCATGTTCGACGAAAGCGTCGTGCTTTTCGGCCGTCCCGTCGGTAAGAGGCTGGAACCAGTGTGTGTAGTGTGTGACTCCTTTTTCCAGTGCCCACATGCGCATGCCGGCGGCTACGTGGTTGGCGATTTCGCGGTCGATGGGGATTCCGTTGTCGATGGCATGTGTCAGGGCTTTGTAGGTTTCTTTGGAGAGATACTTTTGCATAGCCTTCCGGTTGAAGACGTTCTCACCGTAATATTCGGATACTTTCTGATTGGGAGTAATGGCTTCCACGGCCTTTCGGTTGGATGCTTTCTCCACTGCATTGAAGCGTGAGATTGACATACAGATTGTTTTTATGTTATACCGGATGCAAAGATACAAGCATTTCTCCATGAATGATTTCATCCGGTAGTTAAAAATATGCGACCGGAAAACGATTTGATCCGCAACGTGCCGCATGGTTGTGCTTCAGCTTCTCTAAAGCTATGCATTAGATGGCGTAACCCATAGCTTTAGCCCTCGTAAAGCTATGGGTTGGGGCAGACGCTTTTTGGGGTGTCGTCTGTCCTGTATCAAAACATTTCATCGCAAGAAATAATGTGTCAAGCATTTCATGGCAAGAAATGAATTAAACGGGGACCTCCCTAAAAAAAGCTATCATTGATTATCAGGTGTTTATGGTGACAGATGACAGATAAAATCCCGTTTCTGTAAAAGTATTAGGAAAAAGTGAATTAGAAGAGGGGGCCTTTAAGGGAGCCTATTCTAATTCAAATACACAGAAAAGTTTTGCAAAAAGGCCTTTTTATCTGTCATCTATCACCCGGTCAGAACAAACTCCAGGCAACTGTCAGTCCTGCCATGACGATCGCGACCATGCTCATCAGTTTGATCAGGATGTTGAGGCTGGGGCCGGAGGTGTCTTTGAACGGGTCGCCGACCGTGTCGCCTACGACCGTTGCTTTATGGGCTTCGCTACCCTTGCCGCCGTGGTTCCCTTCTTCGATATGTTTCTTGGCATTGTCCCAGGCTCCTCCCGAATTGGCCATGAAGATTGCCAGGACGAACCCTGTGCTCAGTCCGCCGATCAACAACCCGACTACTCCTGTCACTCCGAATATCAGGCCGGTGACGATCGGGGCGATGATGGCCAGCAGGGAAGGCAGAACCATTTCGTGCTGTGCCCCTTTTGTCGAGATGGCCACGCAACGAGCATAATCGGGTTCGGCTTTTCCTGTCAGGATTCCCGGAATTTCTCTAAACTGGCGGCGTACTTCTTCCACCATATGCCCGGCAGCCCGTCCGACTGCATTCATTGTTAATCCGCAGAACATGAAAGCCATCATGGAGCCGAGAAACATACCGGCCAACACTTTCGGATTCATAAGCGTGACATCATAGTAAATCATGAAATCGGAGAATGAGGCCTTTGACACTTCGATTGCCCTGCCATCGGCAAATTGCAAGACTGTTTCGCCTAACCGGAGCAATCCCATTTTAATCTCTTCCACATAAGAGGCCAACAAGGCCAGGCCGGTCAAAGCTGCCGAGCCGATTGCAAATCCTTTGCCTGTTGCAGCTGTCGTGTTGCCCAAGGAGTCGAGTGCATCCGTGCGTTTCCTGACTTCTTTGCCCAAGCCGGACATTTCCGCATTGCCTCCGGCATTGTCGGCAATGGGCCCGTAAGCATCCGTCGCCAGTGTGATGCCTAAAGTCGAAAGCATTCCGACGGCAGCGATGCCGATGCCGTATAACCCCATCCCTGTATTATTGAAGTCGAAACCGGAAGCAAAAAGAAACGAACAGATGATCCCGGCTACTACGGCCAGTACCGGAATTGCGGTAGACAGCATGCCCAATCCCAATCCGGAGATGATCACCGTTGCCGGTCCGGTCAGTCCTGCTTCCGAAACCAGCCGGGTGGGTTTGTAAGACTGGGAAGTGTAGTATTCCGTCGATTGGCCGATCACGATCCCGACCAACAAGCCGACGATAACCGAACAGCTGATCCAGAACCAATTGTCCAGTTCCAACAAGTAGAGAATCCCGAAGGTGGAAAGGGCGATCAATACCGAGCTGAGATTTGTCCCTATCGCAAGCGCTTTCAGCAGTTCGCGTATCGTTGCGTTCTCTTTTGTGCGGACGGCAAAGATACCGATAATCGACAAGAAGATCCCGACGGCAGCGATCAGCATCGGCGCCACAACCGCCTTATATTGCATCTCTACATCGCCGGACGCCACGAATGCGGCAGCTCCCAATGCGGAGGTCGCTAAGATCGAACCGCAATACGATTCGTACAGGTCCGCACCCATACCGGCCACGTCGCCGACGTTATCTCCCACATTGTCGGCAATGGTTGCCGGATTGCGCGGATCGTCTTCGGGGATACCGGCCTCTACTTTTCCGACCAGGTCGGCTCCGACATCGGCGGCTTTTGTGTAAATTCCTCCGCCGACACGTGCGAAGAGCGCCTGTGTGGAAGCTCCCATTCCGAAGGTCAGCATGGTGGTGGTTATGATGGTCAGTTTATGTGTCGCATCTATCGTTTCCGCCGGGATGCAGATGTTTAACAACAAGTACCAGAACGAAATGTCCAGCAAACCGAGCCCGACGACGACCAACCCCATCACGGCGCCGCTCCTGAAAGCGACCTGCAAACCGCTGTTCAAGGACGAACGGGCGGCATTGGCGGTACGGGCAGATGCATAAGTGGCTGTTTTCATTCCCAAGAAACCGGCAAGGCCGGAGAAGAAACCGCCGGTCAGGAAGGCGATCGGTACCCATTCGTTCTGCACTCCGAATCCATACGCCATGATGGAGAACAGGACCACCAAGGCGAGAAACACCGAAGCAACAACCTTGTATTGCTGTTTCAGGTACGACATAGCCCCCTTGCGTACATGTTGGGCTATTTTTGCCATTAACTCCGTTCCTTCATTCTCTTTCATCATCTGCCTGAAGAAGAACCAGGCAAATGCCAGCGCCAGGATAGAGGCTACCGGTATGATCCAAAAAATAGGTGTAATCATAGCAATGAGATTTAATTTTAATATGGATTTAATCGTTTTGACACTTAGCGCCTTACGATTCTTTATTGTTCACCTGTAAATGTAACGAAAATAAAGGAGTAGAGAAACTTTTTCGGAAATAATAATGGTTCATTCTGAAAAAAACAGCATATTTGTCAAATCAATAGTAAAGAAAACGCAAATGACGGAAGAAACGAACCATAAGACCTATAAATTAGGCTTGGCTTTGAGCGGTGGAGGGGCGAAAGGTTTTGCTCATATCGGGGTTTTTAAATTACTGGAAGAATGCGGTTTGAAGCCGGATATCATCGTCGGTACAAGTGCCGGTGCGTTAATGGGGGCTTTGTTTGCCGATGGCTATACTCCCGATGAAATTAAAGATCTTTTTACCGGACGTGAGTTTTCCGAGTTCGCCCAGTTGCAAATCCCGAAATCCGGTTTGTTCGACAGCAAGCGGTTTCGTTATTTCCTTCGTCGTCATTTGAGAGCGAAAACGTTTGAAGAGCTGAAAATACCTCTGGTAGTCGTGGCGACCGACCTTGACAACGGTGAGAGCCATGAGTTTCGTAGCGGTCCCATCGTGGAGGCGGTGACGGCTTCCTGCAGTATTCCGATAATCTTTAGCCCGGTCATGATAAACGGCGTGCATTATGTCGATGGGGGGCTTTTCCACAATTTCCCGGTTTCCATCATCCGTGAAGAATGTGAACGTGTCATCGGAGTGAATGTCAGCCCTCTTGTACCGCAAAAGTACAAGCAGACAATTTTCCATATAGCAGAACGTTCTTATCACTATATGTTCCGGGCCAACACGTTGGAAGACCGCGAAATGTGTGATGTCCTGATCGAGGCGGAGGAGTTCGGCATGTATAAGACATTCGATTTGGAGAATGTGAGTGAGATTGCCAATATCGGGTATGCAGCGGCAATCCGGGCATTCGAGGTCGTGATAAAAGAAAATAAATATGAAACTTTGGTGAACGCGATTATGGCAAGGAAAAACAATACTCTGATGCCATAGCTTTTTCCGGATGCTCCGGGGGTCACCCTAAATATTAACAAAGTTGACAAATAGCGCGATGAAACAGACAAATAAGATGGTAATATATCAGGTTTTTCCACGGTGGTTTGGAAATATGAAATCATCCTTGGTGAAAAACGGGAGTAAAACCGAAAACGGAGTAGGTAAGTTCTCGGCCTTTACGCCGGTTGCTTTGTCCAAGATCAAGGAATTGGGTATCACCCATGTGTGGTATACCGGAGTGATCGAACATGCGACGAATACCGATTATACGGCTTACCAGATACGAAAAGACCATGCGGCAGTCGTAAAGGGAAATGCCGGCTCGCCTTATGCCATCAAAGATTATTACGATATAGACCCGGACCTGGCCGATAATGTGCCTGGCCGTATGAAAGAATTCGAATCGTTGGTCAGAAGGACACATGAAGCCGGGATGAAAGTAATCATCGATTTTGTACCCAACCATGTCGCCCGCCAGTATTATTCGGATGCCAAGATGGCGTATGTGGAGGATTTGGGGCAAAAGGATAATACATCGAAAGCTTTCGATCCTGATAATAATTTCTATTATATACCGGGGCAGCCCTTGTGCCTGCAGTTCGGGGCGCAGCAGGAAGACTTTGAATATAGCGAATTTCCGGCGAAAGTCACAGGCAACGATTGTTTTAGCACCAGCCCCGGACAAAACGACTGGTATGAGACGGTCAAGCTGAATTATGGCGTTGATTATATGAACGGCCGTACTCCGCATTTTGATCCGATTCCCAATACATGGGAAAAGATGTTGGATATCCTGCTTTTCTGGGCCGGGAAAGGGGTGGACGGCTTCCGGTGCGATATGGCGGAAATGGTTCCGGTTGAATTCTGGAATTGGGTGATACCGAAGGTGAAACAGGTTTCAGATGTTTGTTTTATTGCCGAAGTGTATAATCCGGCTGAATATCGTAATTATATCAGGAACGGGCATTTTGATTATTTGTATGATAAGGTCGGGCTCTACGATACGATACGGGCCGTTATGTGCGGCCAGGCTCCGGCAAGCAATCTCTCCGGCTGCTGGCAGTCTCTTGAAGGCATCCAGCATAATATGCTGAACTTCTTGGAGAACCATGACGAGCAACGTGTCGCTTCTTACTTCTTCGCCGGAGATCCGCGTCCGGGAATTCCGGGAATGATCGTGTCGGCCATGATGAATACCAATCCGGTGATGATCTACAGCGGACAGGAATTAGGGGAGCCGGGAATGGACGATGAGGGGTTCAGCGGACGTGACGGGCGCACGACGATTTTTGATTACTGGAGTCTTGCCAGCTTGCGTAACTGGATAAACGAAGGGGCTTTCGATGGTGGCAAACTGACCGCCGAGCAGCGGCAATTGCGCGAGACGTATGCAAAGATCCTGAATATATCCAAGTCCGAACAGGTGATCACGGATGGCGTTTTCTATGATTTGATGTATGCAAACCAGGGTAACCCGTATTTTAATTCGCATCGCCAATTCGTGTTCATGCGTAAATACCGGAATGAGGTGCTGTTGGTGGTGGTCAACTTTGACAAGGCGGAGCAGACGGTACGTATCCGAATTCCCGATGAAGCATTCAAGTCGCTTGGTTTCGAAGACAATAAAGCAGCGGTGCTGACCGATCTGATGACCGGAGAAAGCTGTATCAGTACATTGACAACCGCCTGGCCTTATCAGGTCGTCATACCTGCTTATTCCGGTCGTTTACTGAAGTTTGCATATTGATTTGCGATGTATGATCTGCTCTGATCGAAGTGTTGTTCAGAAAACACACGTTAAGAAATAAAAAACATCCGAAGTGCACTCTTTCAAGCATACTTCGGATGTATATAAAATTCTAATCGAATCAGATTCAGAATGCTTTGTGATACAGCGCTTCGATATCTGCTACCGAAGTAGGACGAGGATTGCCACCCGTACAAACATCATTGAATGCCGCTACCGCCAATGCCGGAATATCTTCTTCCTTCACATTGATTTCGTGTAGTTTCTGAGGAATGCCGATGCTGAGAGAAAGAGCTTTTACCGCTTCAATCGCTGCTTTCACACCTTCAGCCTCGCTCATTCCGGTGGTATCTACTCCCATAGCCTTGGCTATATTGATATATTTCGGAGCAGCCGGAGATTCAGCGTTGTATTCCATCACATAAGGCAACAGCAAAGCATTTGCCACCCCATGAGGTGTGTCATAGAAAGCGCCCAACGGATGAGCCATCGAATGCACGATTCCCAAACCTACATTAGAGAATCCCATACCGGCGATATACTGTGCCTGAGACATGGCTTCGCGGGCAGCGGCATCCTTGCCGTTATCCACAGCCGCCTTCAGATTCTGTGCAATCATCTCGATAGCTTTCAGTTCGAACATATCACTCATGACCCACGCACCCGGAGTAATATAACTTTCGATGGCATGCGTCAAGGCGTCCATACCCGTAGCGGCAGTCAGCCCCTTCGGCATGGAATACATCAGTTCGGGGTCTACGATGGCCACGGCAGGAATATCATTCGGGTCTACGCAAACCATCTTTTTACGTGCATCTTCGTCAATAATCACATAGTTGATAGTCACTTCGGCAGCCGTTCCGGCAGTAGTGGGCAATGCGAAAGTAGGTACGGCTTTGTGCTTGGTGTCTGCCACTCCTTCCAGAGACTTCACGTCGGCAAAGTCCGGGTTGTTCACAACGATACCGATACCTTTGGCTGTATCGATGGAAGAACCACCTCCCAAAGCTACAATGAAATCGGCACCGGATGCCTTATAGGCAGCCACACCGTTCTGTACATTGGCAATGGTGGGATTGGCCTTCACATCACTGTAAAGTTCATAAGGTATCTTATTTTCATCAAACACTTTTATGATTTCGGCAGCTACACCGAATTTAATAAGGTCCTTATCCGTTACAAAAAAGGCTTTCTTGAAGCCACGTCTGGCTGCTTCCACTGCAATTACACTTCGGCATCCTGCACCGAAATAGGAAGTTTCATTTAAAATAATGCGATTCATGGTTATATTTTGTTTAAAAGATTAATCGCAACATCCCCTATGATAGAATGTTGCGGTTGCTAAAGTATATAAATTCCGCGAGTTTGACAAATCAATGATCTCTTATATGTTTATTGAGCCTGTTTTAGCCGGCTCTATGTTTAACTTTTAAAAGCTCGGTGAAAATTTACTGAAGTATTGAAATCATAAGTCATAATTGTTTTGTACCTTTGCGCCTACAATTCAAATCTATTTACTTAAGATAAATATTCGGAATAATGAGTGCACAAACTCCTTTCTTGGTGTTTTCGGGAACAAACTCCCGGTATCTTGCAGAGAAAATTTGCAATAGTCTTGGTTGCCCGCTGGGGCAGATGAACATTCAACACTTTGCCGACGGTGAATTTGCCGTTTCTTATGAAGAATCGATCCGTGGCCGTGATGTTTTTCTGGTACAATCAACGTTTCCTAACTCTGATAATCTGATGGAGCTTCTCCTGATGATCGATGCTGCCAAGCGTGCTTCAGCACACTCTGTAATCGCAGTTATTCCTTATTTCGGTTGGGCGCGTCAGGATAGAAAAGACAAACCGCGTGTGTCTATCGGTGCCAAGCTGATCGCAGACATGCTGAGTACAGCCGGTATCGACCGTTTGATCACTATGGACCTGCATGCCGATCAGATTCAGGGATTCTTTAATGTTCCGGTCGATCACTTGTATGCTTCTTCCATTTTCTTGGATTACATTAAATCATCTTTGCCTCTGGATAATCTGTGTATCGCCACACCTGACGTCGGAGGAACGAAACGTGCCAGCAGTTATTCCAAATATCTGGGTTTGCCGATGGTTATCTGCCACAAATCCCGTCTGCGTGCCAATGAAGTGGCTGAGATGCGTATCATCGGTGATGTGAAAGGTTTGGATATACTTTTGATCGACGATATGGTGGATACGGCCGGTACTATAACAAAGGCTGCCAATCTGATGCTCGAAAACGGGGCTAGGTCCGTGCGTGCCATCGCCAGCCATGCCGTTATGTCCGACCCGGCTTCTACACGTGTGGACCAGTCTGCTTTGACAGAAATGATCTTTACAGACTCTATCCCTTACGCAAAGAAATGCGAAAAGGTGAAAGTATTGTCTGTGGCCGATATGTTTGCCGAAGCAATCCGTCGTGTATGCAGCGGTGAATCTATCAGTTCTCTGTATGCTATTTAATTAATTCATGATATTAAAGAAAAGGCTGCAAATCCTACGGGATGAGCAGCCTTTTTTATTTTCATGTAATTCTTGATTTTGCCTATTTCTCTTCGTCGATAATCATGCCGCTACCGAGGCAAAGATGGTGGTCTTTGTCGTAGACCACTCCGTACTGTCCGGGGGCGATTCCCTGTATCTTGTTGTCGGATTCGATGCGGTACAAGTCACCGATGCGGCGGATACGGCCGTGGGTGAAATCCGGCGTGTGGCGGATCTTGAAAGTGATCTCTTTCTCGTCCTCAAACTCTCCCCACGGATCTTCGGTGATGAAGTCGAAGCCGTGCATGTTGATGATCTTGCCGTACTGTGTTTCCGGGTCGTAGCCGTTGGAGACGTAGATGATGTTCCGTCTGATGTCTTTTTTGATAACGAACCACGGTCCTCCGCTCAGTCCCAATCCCTTACGCTGCCCGATGGTGTGGAACCAATAGCCGTTGTGTTTGCCCAGCACCTTGCCGGTTTCCAGTTCGACGATCTTCCCGGTCCGTTTACCCAGGTAGCGTTCGATGAAATCGTTGTAGTTGATTTTGCCTAAGAAGCAGATACCCTGGCTGTCTTTCCGCTTGGCGCTCGGCAGTTTTTGCTCTTCGGCGATGGCCCGGACTTCGCTTTTCATCAGGTGGCCGATCGGAAACATCAACTTCTGTATTTGCAAGCGGGTGATCTGGCCGAGAAAGTCGGTCTGGTCTTTTACCGGGTCTTTGGCGGTGGAAAGCCATACCTTACCGTTTATTTCGGTTGTCGTGGCGTAATGGCCGGTTGCTATTTTGTCGAAATCTTTTCCCCATTTATCCTCGAAACAACCGAATTTGATGTATTTGTTGCACATCATATCCGGGTTGGGGGTGAGCCCGCGTTTTACGGAATCGATGGTATAACTCACGACACGATCCCAATATTCGTCGTGTAAAGAGACGATTTCAAACCTACATCCGTATTTCTTGGCTATATAGGAGGTGATCTCTATATCTTCTTCGGCAGGACAGTCTATATATCCATCTTTATCTTCCATGCCGATGCGGATATAGAAAATGGTAGGATCGTATCCTGCCTCTTTCAACTGATGGACGACTACGGAGCTGTCTACTCCTCCCGAAACTAATGCTGCAATTTCCATATTTCTACAGTGAATAAGAATTGTACAAAGGTACGGTAAATTTTTCAATTAAAACAGGGAGATGTCTTGGGCGCTTCAGCGTATATTTATAATTTTGTGCGTTTAGTTAATTTCAATTGATAAAATCAATATGCATATACGTTATTCTGCTTTGTTATTGTCGGCTTTATTGTTGTCGGCCGATGTTTATCCTTGTTCAGCTTATCTCTTGCCGGAAGTGCCGGAAGTGTCTGTCCCCAACCCGTGGAAAGGGAAGAAGGTGGCTTTCCTGGGTGATTCGATTACAGATAAGGCACATGTCGGGACGACGAAAAATTATTGGCAGTATCTTTCGGAAATGTTGGGCCTGGAACCGGTTGTTTACGGCATTAACGGCCATCAATGGAATGGCGTGTTGGAACAGGCCGGGAAATTGCAGGCTGAACAAGGTGGCGATGTTGATGCAATCCTGATCTTTGCCGGGACAAACGACTTTAATGACGGAGTGCCTTTAGGCGAATGGTATGTCGAGAAGGAAGAATCCGTTGAAGTTTCGGGGCCGAAGCAGGAAGTACGGAAGCGGCGGATGCTGCAGACGGATGACCGGACGTTCCGGGGGCGTATCAACCGTGTCCTCTCTTATCTGAAAACGAATTATCCGACGAAACAAATCATACTGCTGACCCCGATACATCGCGGATATGCCAAATTCGGAGATAACAATATCCAACCGGACGAATCTTATCCCAACCGGATCGGTTTGTATGTGGATGAATATGTGGAAGTGATCAAAGAAGCAGCCAATGTTTGGGCCGTTCCAGTCATAGACCTCAATAGCATCAGCGGACTCTATCCTGTCATCGACTCCCATACCCGTTATTTCCATAAGGAAGATACGGATCGTCTTCATCCGAATGCAGACGGGCATTACCGGATGGCAAAGGCTTTGATGTATCAACTGCTGGCTTATCCGGCCGATTTCGAATGATGTTTCCCGATATATCCTTTCAGTGCATTACGAAAGGGAATGGCATTGGAGTTGTATGTTGATTAAATAATAACGATGAATAGTATAAATATAACAGATTTAAAGACAGTTCGTTTGAGTCAGGATGGGCGTGCCGTGGTTATCCTGGATCAGACCCGTTTGCCGGGATCCGAAGTCTATGTTTCCCTTTCTTCAGCAGAAGAGGTCTGGGAGGCTATATATAAATTGAAAGTACGAGGGGCGCCGGCTATCGGGATAGCTGCCGCTTATGGTATTTATGTTTGCAGCCGGCAGATTACGGCAGGTACTTACGATACTTTTTACCGTGAGTTCATTCGAATTAAGAATTATCTGGCCTCTTCCCGCCCGACAGCGGTTAACTTGGTCGCTGCTTTGAACCGGATGGAAAGAGCCGTGGTTGCCCATTCGATGAGACCTGTTCCGGAAATAGTGCAGCTGCTGCGTGCCGAGTCGGAAGCGATCCGGGCAGAAGATGCGGCTGCCTGCCGTAAGATAGGGGAAAACTGCCTGTCCTTGCTGCGTCCGGGTATGGGGATCCTGACACATTGTAATGCCGGCCATCTGGCGGTTTCGGAATATGGGACGGCTTTGGCCCCGGTTTATTTAGGGGAAGAGCGCGGATATGGCTTTAAGGTGTTTGCCGATGAAACGCGTCCGCTGTTGCAGGGCGCACGCCTGACGGCCTACGAATTGCAGAAGGCAGGCGTGGATGTGACGTTGATCTGTGATAATATGGCATCGGTCGTCATGCGGAAAGGCTGGGTGCAGGCTGTTGTGGTCGGTTGCGACCGGGTAGCGGCAAATGGAGATACGGCAAATAAGATAGGGACTTCGGGAGTGGCGATCCTGGCCCGTCATTACGGTATTCCTTTTTATGTATTGGGGCCGACTTCAACCATCGACCTGAATTGCCCGGATGGAGATTCGATTGTGATCGAAGAACGGAATCCTGAAGAAGTGACGGAGATGTGGTATGCTTCGCGGATGGCTCCCGAAGGAGTGAAAGTCTATAATCCGGCTTTTGATGTGACACCTCATGACTTGATAACAGCAATTGTAACCGAAAAGGGGATTGCCTATCCACCTTTCCATATGGAGGATTTCTGAAAAATATTTACGGAAAGTTTTGCCAATATCAAACAAATCAGTAATTTTGCTGCCCAATTTGTGGATATAGTAATTAAACAATATAATAAATTAAATTATGATCGTAGTTCCATTAAAAGAAGGCGAAAACATTGAAAAAGCGCTGAAGAAATTCAAAAGAAAGTTTGAAAAAACAGGTGTTGTAAAGGAATTGAGAAACCGTCAGGCTTTCGAAAAACCCTCTGTAGCAAAGAGAAAACAAATCATGCGTGCTGTTTACGTTCAGCAATTGCAGCAGGTAGAAGAATAAAAATACAAAATCTGTCTGCCAAGTTTGTTTTATTGGATTCTTATTCCTATTTTCGTTGCATAAAAGTTGATGCAACGTGAATGTGCAGATTGATTCATTTTTAGATTATCTTCGGTATGAGCGGAATTATTCCGAGCATACGATTAGCGCTTATTCCAGAGATTTGCGCCAATTCGAAGATTTTGTAAAAGAGAAGAAAGAAGGCATATTTGTGCCGGAGGAAGTTGATGCGGATATTGTACGGAATTGGATTATGTCATTGTTGGATAACAAGATTTCGTCCGTATCTGTCAACCGGAAGTTGAGTTCTTTGAAATCTTTTTTTAAATTCCTTATGAAGCAGGGATTCGTTTCTGTAAACCCGTTACGGTTTGTGGCCGGTCCGAAAACAAAGAAGCCATTACCGGTTTTTGTGAAAGAAAAGGATATGGAGGAATTGTTGGATGGAGATGGGTTTGATGAGGATTTTGAAGGGGTGAGGGATCGCCTGATACTTGAATTGCTTTATGACACCGGAGTGAGGTGCTCGGAATTGATCGGTTTGCAAGATGCCGATATAGATTACGAAGCCATGCAGGTCAAGGTGACAGGTAAGCGTAACAAGCAGCGGTTGATTCCTTTTGCAGAAAGATTGAAAAACTTGATGCTTGCATACACTGAAGTCCGGAATCGTGAAGTCGGTGCAGGAGGCGGATGGTTCTTTGTCCGGAAGAACGGTGGTCAGTTATCCCCGGGTATTCTTTATACAATAGTAAAAAAGAAGCTCTCGGATATTCCGACATTGGCAAAATGCAGCCCTCACGTATTAAGACATTCGTTTGCAACAAGTATGTTGAATAATGGAGCGGAATTGAATGCCGTGAAAGAGTTACTCGGACACAGCAGTCTGGCTTCCACCAGTATTTACACACATACAACCTTTGAGGAATTAAAAAAAGTGTATCATGCTCATCCAAGAGCGCAAAAAGAAGGAGGTTTATTATGAACATTAGAATTCAAGCGATCCATTTTGACGCAACTGATCAATTAGAAGCGTTTATTCAGAAGAAAGTGTCTAAGTTGGAACAGTATTTCGACGGCATTATATCGGCAGAAGTCAGTTTGAAGGTCGTAAAACCGGAATCTGCAAAGAATAAAGAAGCGGCTATCCGATTGATTATTAAAAATGGAGATTGTTTTGCCGAGAAGGTAAATGATACTTTTGAAGAGTCAATTGACGAATGTGTAGAAGCCTTGGAGAAACAGTTAGTTAAATTCAAGGAAAAAATCAGAGCCAAATAAAAAAAACGGTAGATAAATTTGGTATATAAGAAATAATGTCTAAATTTGCAGCCGTTTCGCCTTGGTGACGAAACGGCTGCTTTTTGAAGTAGATACGCCTCTTTAGCTCAGTTGGCCAGAGCACGTGATTTGTAATCTCGGGGTCGTTGGTTCGAATCCGACAAGAGGCTCAAGAAGATTGAAAATGAATGATTTCAATCGTAAAAATGGGGGCAGTTACCAGAGTGGCCAAATGGGGCTGACTGTAACTCAGCTGTCTTTCGACTTCGGTGGTTCGAATCCATCACTGCCCACTCGTTTCTTGATAATTGAAAATTAAGAAACGAACAAATTGCGGAAGTAGCTCAGTTGATAGAGCATTAGCCTTCCAAGCTGAGGGTCGCGGGTTTGAGTCCCGTCTTCCGCTCTTATTTATTGCCTGTGTAGCTCAGCGGTAGAGCACTTCCTTGGTAAGGAAGAGGTCCCGAGTTCAAGTCTCGGCACCGGCTCAATGATATTTTAGAACATGATCATTAATCAAATAAAGAACAATTAAGTTATGGCAAAAGAGAAATTTGACAGATCGAAACCACATGTGAACATTGGTACGATTGGTCACGTTGACCACGGTAAAACAACTTTGACAGCTGCTATCACAACAGTATTGGCAAAGAAAGGTCTTTCAGAACTGCGTTCGTTCGACTCAATCGACAACGCTCCTGAAGAAAAAGAAAGAGGTATCACTATCAACACTTCTCACGTAGAGTATTCGACTGCAAACCGTCACTATGCTCACGTAGACTGTCCGGGTCACGCCGACTACGTAAAGAACATGGTAACTGGTGCTGCTCAGATGGACGGTGCTATCATCGTAGTTGCTGCTACTGATGGTCCTATGCCTCAGACTCGCGAGCACATCCTGTTGGCTCGTCAGGTAAACGTTCCGAGATTGGTTGTTTTCATGAACAAATGTGACATGGTAGACGACGAGGAAATGTTGGAACTGGTTGAAATGGAAATGAGAGAACTTCTTTCTTTCTATGATTTCGACGGTGATAACACTCCGATCATCCGTGGTTCTGCTCTGGGTGCTTTGAACGGTGACCCGAAATGGGAAGAAAAAGTAATGGAATTGATGGATGCTTGCGATACTTGGATTCCGCTGCCTCCGCGTGAAATTGACAAGCCTTTCTTGATGCCGATCGAAGACGTATTCTCTATCACAGGTCGTGGTACAGTTGCTACAGGTCGTATCGAAACTGGTATCGTAAAAGTTGGTGATGAAGTTCAGATCATCGGTCTGGGTGCTGCCGGAAAGAAATCTGTTGTTACAGGTGTTGAAATGTTCCGTAAGTTGCTGGATCAGGGTGAAGCTGGTGACAACGTTGGTTTGTTGCTTCGTGGTATCGACAAGAACGAAATCAAACGTGGTATGGTAATCTGCCACCCGGGTCAGGTTAAAGAACACTCTCGCTTCAAAGCTGAGGTTTATATCTTGAAGAAAGAAGAAGGTGGTCGTCACACTCCGTTCCACAACAAATATCGTCCTCAGTTCTATATCCGTACATTGGACGTAACAGGTGAAATCACTCTTCCGGAAGGAACAGAAATGGTAATGCCTGGTGATAACGTTACAATCGACGTTGAACTGATCTATCCGGTAGCTTGTAACGTAGGTCTTCGTTTCGCTATCCGCGAAGGTGGACGTACAGTAGGTGCAGGTCAGATCACAGAATTAGAAAACTAATTCAAATACATAAAATGTAGCCAGTCTTTTTAAGGACTGGCTATTTTACGGAACTAGCTCAGTTGGTAGAGCACTGGTCTCCAAAACCAGGTGTCGGGAGTTCGAGCCTCTCGTTCCGTGCTAAAAATCTATAGATTCGATGAAAAAGATAATTAATTATATTAAGGAATCTTATAACGAACTTGTTTATAAAGTTTCTTGGCCTACGAGAACAGAGCTTTCCAATAGTGCTGTGGTTGTTATGTTTGCTTCCCTTATAATCGCGGCATTAATCTTTGTTATTGATTTGGGCTTTGAGGGCGTGATGCGTTTCTTCTACGAGAAAATCTTTTAATCAGTTTAAAGTATGTCTGATATTCAAAAGAAATTTTATGTTCTGCGTGCCATTAGCGGCAAGGAGAATAAAGTCAGAGAGTATCTTGAGGCTGAGCTGAAGAATACTGACTTGGGTGAGTATGTGTCACAGGTCTTGATCCCTACTGAAAAGACTTTTACGGTACGTAATGGTAAGAAGGTGATGAAAGAACGCGCTTACTTGCCGGGATACGTTTTGGTAGAAGCCGCTTTGGTAGGAGAAGTCGCTCATCGATTGAGAAACATTCCTAACGTAATTGGTTTTTTGGGTGGATCGGACAATCCCGTTCCCTTGCGTCCGGCAGAAGTGAGTCGTATCTTAGGTACGGTTGACGAATTGCAGGAACAGCAGGATGACCTGGATATCCAGTTTTATGTTGGTGAGAATGTGAAAATCACTTTTGGACCGTTTAACGGTTTCACGGGTGTGATCGAAGAGGTCAATGCCGAGAAAAAGAAACTTAAAGTGATGGTGAAAGTCTTCGGACGTAAAACCCCGCTTGAGTTGGGTTATATGCAAGTGGAGAAAGAATAAGTGCTCTTGTTACGAAAAGTACGGTCTTTCTTTAAAAGTTATCGATGTTATATATCTAAAAAATTTTAGAAACAATGGCTAAAGAAGTTGCTGGACAAATCAAATTGCAGATTAAAGGAGGAGCAGCAAACCCTTCTCCCCCTGTAGGACCTGCTCTGGGTTCTAAGGGTATTAATATTATGGAGTTTTGCAAGCAATTTAATGCCAGAACCCAAGACAAGGCCGGTAAGATATTACCTGTTGTAATTACTTACTATGCCGATAAGTCTTTCGACTTTGTTGTGAAAACTCCTCCTGTTGCTATCCAGTTGTTGGAAGCTTCCAAACAGAAGAGTGGTTCTGCTGAGCCGAATCGTAAGAAGATTGCTGAAATCTCTTGGGATCAGGTAAAAACTATTGCAGAGGACAAGTTAGTCGATCTGAACTGCTTCACTGTCGAGTCAGCCATGAGAATGGTTGCCGGAACAGCAAGAAGTATGGGTATCACTGTTAAAGGGACATTCCCGGGTAATAATTAATAAACTTCAATTGAGATGAGTAAACTTACAAAAAATCAAAAGTTGGCTTTGGGCAAGATTGAAGCTGGGAAAGCATACACATTGAAAGAAGCTTCAGCTTTGGTAAAAGAAATTACTACTACTAAGTTTGATGCGTCTGTAGATGTTGATGTTCGTTTAGGTGTTGACCCTCGTAAAGCTAACCAAATGGTGAGAGGCGTGGTTTCACTGCCTCACGGAACGGGTAAGCAGGTTCGGGTTCTCGCATTATGTACACCAGACAAGGAAGCTGAAGCTACTGCTGCAGGAGCTGACTATGTTGGATTAGATGAGTATATTGAAAAGATTAAAGGCGGTTGGACTGATATTGACGTAATTATCACGATGCCTTCTATCATGGGTAAGATCGGTGCTCTGGGTAGAGTATTAGGCCCGCGTGGTTTGATGCCTAACCCGAAGAGTGGTACGGTTACCAATGAAATCGGCAACGCAGTGAAAGAAGTTAAGCAGGGTAAGATCGACTTTAAGGTAGACAAATCCGGTATCGTTCACACTTCAATCGGTAAGATTTCTTTTAATCCCGATCAGATCCGTGACAATGCCAAGGAATTTATTTCAACTCTTTTGAAGTTGAAACCGTCTGCAGCTAAAGGTACATATATAAAGAGCATTTATCTTTCAAGTACAATGAGTGCGGGTATTAAAATTGACCCCAAATCAGTTGAAGAAAACTAATTAAAATTATTGGACAATGAAAAAGGAAGATAAAGGCTTAATTATAGGTCAACTGACTGAGATCGTAAAGGAATATCCTAATTTCTATTTGACTGACATCGAAGCATTGGATGCTGAGAAGACCAGCAAATTGAGACGGGAATGTTTCAAAAACGAGATCAAGTTGGTTGTTGTAAAGAATAACTTGCTTAAAAAGGCATTGGAAAATGTAGAAGGTGATTTTTCTCCTCTGCAGGTTGCAATGAAAGGCAATACGGCTGTGATGTTCTCACACACCGCTAATGCTCCTGCTCGTCTGATTAAGGAATTTACTAAGGATGCAAAGAAGGATGCTCCTGCAAAACCGGCATTGAAAGCTGCCTATGTACAGGAAAGTTTCTATGTAGGTGCAGAAAACCTCGAAGCCTTGGTAAGTATCAAGAGCAAAAACGAACTTATCGGAGATGTTATCATGTTGTTGCAATCTCCGGCAAAGAACGTTATTTCTGCTCTTCAGTCATCAGGACAAACTATCCATGGTCTGTTGAAGACTCTGGAAGAAAGATAATTTTTTTAATTTACACAGATAAACAAACATTTAAATCATACAAAAATGGCAGATTTGAAAGCTTTTGCAGAACAATTAGTAAACCTGACCGTAAAAGAAGTTAGCGAACTGGCTACAATCCTGAAAGAAGAATATGGTATCGAACCTGCAGCTGCAGCTGTTGCTGTTGCTGGTCCTGCTGCTGGTGGCGCTGCTGCTGCTGCTGAAGAAAAGACTTCTTTTGACGTAGTATTGAAAGCAGCTGGTGCAAACAAGTTGGCTATCGTTAAGTTAGTAAAAGAATTAACAGGTCTTGGTTTGAAAGAAGCTAAAGATATGGTTGACAGTGCTCCTAGCGCTATCAAAGAAGGAATCGCTAAAGCTGATGCTGAAGCATTGAAGAAACAGTTGGAAGAAGCTGGAGCTGAAGTTGAGCTTAAATAGTATTTATAACCTGGTAATCAGGTGATTTGGTTAAGAGTCTCCATTAAAGGAGATTCTTAACCTTTTTGTGTCTATAATTTCAATAAGTTCAATAAATTCCTTACTAGATGTCTTCAACAGCTGAAAACCAAAGAGTTAATTTTGCTTCGATCAAAAATCAGTTCCCATATCCGGACTTTCTCGAAGTACAATTGAAGTCATTCCAAGACTTTCTTCAACTTGACACACCTCCTGAAAAGAGAAAAAAGGAGGGATTGTATAAGGTATTTGCCGAGAATTTCCCGATAGCAGATACACGTAACAATTTTGTGTTGGAGTTCTTAGATTACTATATAGATCCGCCTCGCTATACGATTGATGAATGTATTGCGCGTGGGTTAACCTATAGTGTGCCTTTAAAAGCGAAGTTAAAACTGTATTGTACAGATCCTGACCACGAAGATTTCGACACGGTGATACAGGATGTGTATTTGGGGCCGATTCCGTACATGACGGAAAGAGGTACTTTCGTGATAAATGGTGCAGAGCGTGTTGTGGTTTCACAATTGCACCGTTCACCGGGTGTGTTCTTCGGACAAAGTACACATGCTAATGGTACGAAGTTGTATTCGGCACGTATTATTCCTTTTAAAGGTTCCTGGATCGAGTTCGCTACAGACATCAACAATGTGATGTATGCTTACATCGACCGTAAAAAGAAATTACCTGTAACTACCCTTTTAAGGGCTATTGGTTTTGAAAGCGATAAAGACATTCTCGAAATCTTTAATCTGGCTGAAGAAGTAAAAGTATCGAAGGCTAACTTGAAAAAGTTGATCGGTCGTAAATTGGCTGCCCGTGTTTTGAAGACTTGGGTGGAAGATTTCGTAGATGAAGATACCGGTGAGGTCGTTTCTATTGAACGTAACGATGTTATCATCGACCGTGAGTCGGTTCTTGATAGCGACAATATTGAGGCTATACTGGAATCTGGTACGCAGAACATTCTGTTGCACCGCGAAGACCAGAATCTTTCAGATTATGCTATTATCTATAATACGCTCCAGAAAGACCCCAGTAACTCTGAAAAGGAAGCTGTCCTGTATATTTACCGGCAGTTGCGAAATGCAGAACCTGCAGATGAAGCAAGTGCCCGTGAAGTCATTCAGAACCTGTTCTTCTCTGAAAAGCGTTATGATTTAGGTGAAGTTGGCCGTTACAGAATTAATAAGAAGTTGAACCTTACTACCAGCAATGATATTAAGGTTTTGACAAAAGAAGATATAATCGAGATCATCAAATATCTGATTGAGTTGATCAACTCGAAAGCGATCGTTGATGATATCGACCACTTGAGCAACCGCCGTGTGCGTACGGTGGGTGAACAGCTGTACAACCAGTTCGGCATCGGTTTGGCTCGTATGTCTCGTACTGTTCGTGAGCGTATGAACGTGCGCGACAATGAAGTGTTTACTCCGATTGATTTGATTAACGCGAAGACTATTTCGTCTGTCGTTAACTCATTCTTCGGTACGAATGCTTTGTCTCAGTTTATGGACCAGACGAATCCGCTGGCTGAAATTACACACAAACGTCGTTTATCTGCATTGGGACCGGGCGGTTTGTCTCGTGAACGTGCCGGATTTGAGGTTCGTGACGTACACTATACGCATTATGGACGTCTTTGTCCAATTGAAACTCCTGAAGGACCGAATATTGGTTTGATCTCTTCTCTGTGTGTGTATGCCAAGATTAATGATCTTGGTTTTATATCCACCCCGTACCGTAAGGTTGTCGATGGTAAGGTTGACTTTTCCGAAGAAGGTTTACAGTATTATACAGCAGAGGAAGAGGAAGAACTGACGATTGCCCAGGGTAATGCTCCGTTGGATGATAACGGCAAGTTTATTCGTGATAGAGTTAAAGCTCGTTTTGAAGCTGATTTCCCGGTCGTTCCTCCTACGGAAATCGACTTGATGGACGTCGCTCCGCAGCAGATTGCTTCTATTGCGGCCTCTTTGATCCCGTTCTTGGAACACGATGATGCCAACCGTGCATTGATGGGATCTAACATGATGCGCCAGGCAGTTCCTTTGTTGCGTACGGATGCTCCGATTGTAGGTACAGGCATCGAAGCACAGGTTGCTCGCGATTCGCGTACTCAGATCATGGCTGAACGTGAAGGTGAAGTTGTGTTTGTGGATGCGACTTGTATCAAGATTAAGTATGATCGTTCCGAAGATGAAGAATTTGTAAGCTTCGAAGATTCGGTTAAAACATACAATATTCCGAAATGGCGTAAAACGAACCAAAGTACGACAGTCGATTTGCGTCCGATCTGTCACCGCGGTCAGCGTGTGAAGGCCGGCGATATTCTGACGGAAGGTTACTCTACTCAGAATGGCGAGTTGGCATTGGGACGTAACGTGAAAGTGGCGTATATGCCGTGGAAGGGTTACAACTATGAGGATGCTATTGTTCTGAACGAACGTATGGTTCGTGAAGACTTCTTTACTTCAGTCCATGTTGACGAATACATTTTGGAAGTTCGTGAAACGAAGCGTGGTATGGAAGAATTGACATCCGATATCCCGAATGTCAGCGAAGAAGCAACTAAGGATTTGGATGAAAGAGGTATTGTACGTGTAGGTGCTCGCATCGAACCGGGTGATATTTTGATCGGTAAGATTACTCCGAAAGGTGAATCCGATCCTTCTCCTGAAGAAAAATTGCTTCGTGCGATCTTTGGTGACAAGGCCGGCGACGTGAAGGATGCTTCTTTGAAGGCTACTCCGTCTCTTCGTGGTGTTGTTATTGAAACTGCTTTATTCTCTAAAGCTATCAAGAAACGTAAATCCAGACTGACAGATAAGGCTATTCTGCCTAAGTTGGATGAAGAATACGAAATGAAGATGGCTGACCTGAAGAATCTGTTGGTCGACAAATTGTTGGTTTTGACTAATGGCAAAGTTTCTCAGGGGGTTAAAGACTATATGAATACAGAGATCATTGCGAAAGGAGTCAAGTTCTCTCGCAAGGCTCTGGAAGAATTGGATTATAATTCTATCCAGGTAAGCAAATGGACCGCCGATGCTGATAAGAATGAACTTATCAAACAGGTGATCCTGAACTATCTGAAGAAATATAAGGAGCTGGATGCTGAGCTGAGACGTAAGAAATTCGACCTTACGATCGGTGATGAACTGCCGACAGGCATTGTTCAGATGGCTAAGGTTTATATTGCTAAAAAACGTAAGATCCAGGTCGGTGATAAGATGGCGGGTCGTCATGGTAACAAGGGTATTGTTTCCAAGATTGTCCGTCAGGAAGATATGCCGTTCCTGGAAGACGGAACTCCGGTTGATATCTGTTTGAACCCGCTGGGTGTGCCTTCCCGTATGAACTTGGGACAGATTTTTGAAGCTGTATTAGGTTGGGCAGGCCGTACGATGGGAGTTAAATTTGCAACTCCTATTTTCGACGGTGCGACTTTGGATGATATGAACGAATGGACAGACAAAGCCGGATTACCTCGCTACGGTAAGAGCTACCTGTATGACGGTGGAACCGGTGAACGTTTTGACCAGCCGGCTACAGTGGGGGTTACTTACTTCTTGAAGTTGGGTCACATGGTTGATGATAAGATGCACGCTCGTTCAATCGGTCCGTACTCTCTTATTACTCAGCAACCTCTGGGTGGTAAGGCTCAGTTTGGTGGTCAGCGTTTCGGAGAGATGGAAGTCTGGGCACTGGAAGCTTTCGGTGCTGCACATGTTCTTCAGGAAATTCTTACGATCAAGTCTGACGACGTTGTCGGACGTTCTAAGGCTTACGAAGCAATAGTGAAGGGTGATCCGATGCCACAACCGGGTATTCCCGAATCACTGAACGTATTGCTGCATGAGCTGAGAGGTCTTGGTTTAAGCTTTACTTTGGATTAATTCAAAAACAATATAAGTGGATGGGTTCTGCCCATCTGCTTATTCATTGATAACTCTTTATAAATAAAAAATATGGCCTTTAGAAAAGAAAACAAGATAAAGAGTAACTTTTCAAAAATAACCATCGGTCTGGCTTCCCCTGAAGAAATTCTTGAAAACTCCAGTGGTGAAGTTTTGAAACCGGAAACGATTAACTATCGTACGTACAAACCTGAACGTGACGGTCTTTTCTGCGAACGTATTTTCGGTCCGATCAAGGACTATGAATGCCATTGCGGTAAATACAAGCGTATTCGTTATAAAGGTATTGTCTGCGATCGTTGCGGGGTGGAAGTTACAGAGAAAAAAGTGCGTCGTGAACGTATGGGACACATTCACTTGGTTGTTCCTGTCGCTCATATCTGGTATTTTCGTTCCCTGCCCAATAAAATCGGTTACTTGTTAGGATTGCCGACCAAGAAACTGGATTCTATTATCTATTACGAACGTTATGTGGTGATTCAGCCGGGGTGTGTAGACACTGTTGCTGAATTAGACTTGCTTTCGGAAGAAGAATATTTGCAGATTCTGGATAACCTGCCAAAGGAAAACCAGATGTTGGAAGATACGGATCCGAATAAGTTTATTGCAAAGATCGGTGCTGAAGCTATCTATGATTTGTTGGCTCGCTTGGACTTGGATTCTTTGTCCTACGAATTGCGCCATCGCGCAAGTACAGACGGTTCGCAGCAACGTAAGAACGAAGCTTTGAAACGTTTGCAGGTCGTAGAATCTTTCCGTGCATCCAGAGGACGTAACAAACCGGAATGGATGATCGTAAAGGTTGTACCGGTTATTCCGCCGGAACTGCGTCCGTTGGTTCCGCTGGATGGTGGACGTTTCGCAACTTCCGATTTGAATGATCTGTATCGTCGTGTTATTATCCGTAATAACCGTCTGAAACGATTAATCGATATTAAAGCTCCCGAAGTAATTCTGCGTAATGAAAAACGTATGCTTCAGGAAGCTGTGGACTCTTTGTTCGACAACTCTCGTAAGTCGAGTGCTGTTAAGACGGATGCTAACCGTCCGCTGAAGTCTCTCTCTGACAGCTTGAAAGGTAAACAAGGTCGTTTCCGCCAAAACTTGTTGGGTAAGCGTGTTGACTATTCGGCTCGTTCGGTTATCGTCGTAGGTCCTGAATTGAAAATGCATGAATGCGGTCTGCCGAAGAATATGGCAGCCGAACTTTATAAACCTTTCGTGATCCGTAAATTGATCGAACGCGGTATCGTAAAGACGGTTAAATCTGCAAAGAAGATCGTTGACCGTAAGGAACCGGTGGTTTGGGATATTTTGGAGTATGTAATGAAAGGTCATCCGGTATTGCTGAACCGTGCACCGACTTTGCACCGTCTGGGTATCCAGGCATTCCAGCCGAAGCTGATCGAAGGTAAAGCTATCCAGTTGCATCCGTTGGCATGTACGGCATTCAACGCTGACTTCGACGGTGACCAGATGGCAGTTCACTTGCCTTTAGGAAACGAGGCTGTATTGGAAGCACAGATGTTGATGCTTGCTTCTCATAATATTTTGAACCCGGCTAACGGTGCGCCTATTACCGTTCCTTCCCAGGATATGGTGTTGGGGTTGTACTACATCACAAAATTGCGTAAGGGAACACAGGGCGAAGGTCTTGTATTCTACGGGCCGGAAGAAGCAACGATTGCATATAATGAAAAGAAAGTGGATATCCACGCTCCGATTAAAGTGTATGTAAACGACATCGATAAAGAAGGCAATCCGGTTAAGAGAATGGTTGAAACTTCTGTCGGACGTTTGATGGTCAATGAATTTGTTCCGGAAGAAGTCGGTTATATCAATGAAGTGTTGGGTAAGAAAGCACTCCGCGATATCATCGGTAAGGTGATTAAGGCTTGTGGGGTTGCCCGTACGGCTCAATTCTTGGATGATATCAAGAATCTGGGTTATTATATGGCCTTCAAGGGTGGTTTGTCCTTCAACTTGGCTGATGTTCTGATCCCGCCTGAAAAAGAGGCATTGGTGAAAGAAGGTTATGATGAAGTTGAACAGATCATGAACAACTATAACATGGGTTTCATCACCAACAACGAACGTTACAACCAGATTATCGATACTTGGACACATGTCAACAGCAAGTTGTCCGATACTTTGATGAAGCAACTGACTGCAGATAACGACGGTTTCAATTCCATCTACATGATGATGGATTCTGGAGCCCGTGGTTCTAAAGAGCAGATTCGTCAGTTGTCCGGTATGCGTGGTTTGATGGCAAAACCGCAGAAAAGTGGAGCTGAAGGTGGTCAGATCATTGAAAACCCGATTCTTTCAAACTTTAAGGAAGGGTTGTCAGTGTTGGAGTATTTTATCTCTACTCACGGTGCTCGTAAAGGTTTGGCCGATACGGCTTTGAAGACTGCCGATGCCGGTTATTTGACTCGTCGTTTGGTTGACGTCTCTCATGATGTAATCATCAACGAAGAAGACTGTGGAACATTACGTGGTCTGGTTTGTACGGAATTGAAGAATAATGATGAAGTGATCGCCAGCTTGGGTGAACGTATCCTGGGACGTGTCTCTGTTCATGATGTCATTCATCCGTTGACTGGTGAAATAATCGTTCGGGCAGGTGAAGAAATTCGTGAAGATGCAGCTAAAAAGATTGAAGATTCTCCGATCGAAAGTGTTGAGATCCGTTCTGTATTGACTTGTGAATCCAAGAAAGGGGTTTGTGCGAAATGTTATGGCCGTAACCTGGCAACGAATCAGATGGTTCAGAAAGGTGAGGTTGTGGGTGTTATCGCTGCACAGTCAATCGGTGAGCCGGGTACTCAGTTGACATTGCGTACATTCCACGTCGGTGGTATTGCATCTAACGTGGCAACGGAAAACAGCATTACTTCTAAATATGACGGTGTCTTGGAAATCGAAGAGCTTCGTGCGGTGGATAGCGAAGAAAACGGTAAGAAGTTTCAGGTTGTTGTCAGCCGTTTGGCTGAACTTCGTATCATCGATCCGACAACGAAGATTGTACTGTTGGCTCACAATATTCCTTATGGTTCCAAATTGTTCTTCAAAAATGGAGATACAATCAAGAAGGGTGATGTAATCATTGAATGGGACCCGTTCAACGCTGTTATCGTATCCGAAGTTTCCGGTAAGATCGATTTTGAAAGTTTGGTTGAAAATGTTACTTACACTGTTGAAAGTGACGAAACGACCGGTTTGAAAGAAAAGATCATTATTGAATCTAAAGACAAGACAAAAGCTCCGGCTGCCCATATCGTGGATGAAAACGGAAATTATCTGAAGAATTATTCATTACCGTTGGGTGCTCACGTTGTAAAAGACGAGGGTGATATGGTGAAGGCTGGTGAGGTTTTGGTTAAGATCCCGCGTGCAGTAAGTAAAGCAGGTGATATTACCGGTGGTTTGCCTCGTGTAACAGAATTGTTTGAGGCTCGTAACCCGTCTAATCCGGCTGTCGTTTCTGAAATCGATGGTGAAGTAGGCTTCGGTAAGATCAAACGTGGTAACCGTGAAATTACTGTTACTTCCAAATTGGGTGAAGTAAAGAAATATATGGTGCCATTGTCTAAGCAGTTGCTTGTTCAGGAAAACGACTATATCCGTGCCGGTATGCCGCTTTCTGATGGTGCGATTACTCCGTCTGATATTTTGGCAATCATGGGGCCGACGGCTGTGCAAGAATATATCGTAAATGAAATCCAGGATGTATACCGTCTGCAGGGTGTGAAAATTAACGATAAGCATTTCGAGGTAATCGTCCGTCAGATGATGCGTAAAGTTGAAATCATCGATCCGGGTGACACTCGCTTCCTGGAGCAGCAAGTTGTTGATAAGTTGGAGGTAATGGATGAAAACGATCGTATCTGGGGCAAGAAGGTTGTGACGGATCCGGGAGATTCTCAGACATTGCAGGCTGGTCAGATTGTGACTGTCCGTAAGTTGAGAGACGAGAATAGTATGTTGAAACGTCGTGACTTGAAGTTGGTTGAAGTTCGTGATGCAGTTCCTGCTACGGCTAACCAGATTCTTCAGGGTATCACCCGTGCTGCTTTGCAGACAAACAGCTTTATGTCTGCCGCGTCTTTCCAGGAAACAACGAAAGTGCTGAACGAAGCTGCAATCAATGGAAAAGTGGACCGTTTGGAAGGTTTGAAAGAAAACGTTATCTGCGGTCATTTGATCCCGGCCGGTACAGGCCAGCGTGATTTCGACAAGTTGGTTGTCGGAGCTAAAGATGAGTTCGAACGTATTTTTGCAAATCGTAAGAATGTCGTAGACTTCAATGCTATGGACAGAGACGATGAGTAAAATGCGAAATAAATAAAGAGAAGGGTTATCGAATTATCGATAGCCCTTTTTTATTTTCTGTTATTTGTTTAATAAAATCAGAGTTCTTATATTTGTGTATTATCTTGATAATTAAAATGAATCATATATGAAAAAAGTTCTACTCTATCTATTTGCACTCCTGATCTCTACAGATGTTGTTTTTGCCAAACATGCTGGTAATGAAATGAATGTTATGTCTTTTAATATCCGGATGAGTACAAAATCAGACGGAGCTAACTGGTGGGAGTACAGGAAAGACTTGGCAGCCAATGTGATCAAGTTTTATGATGTCGATATGTTTGGTGCACAGGAAGTCTTGCATAATCAGTTGACAGATTTATTGGACCGCTTGCCAGGCTATGGTTATGTCGGGGTGGGACGTGAAGACGGTAAGACAAAAGGTGAATATTCTCCTATTTTTTACAGAAAGGATCGTTTCTCTGTTGTCAAAAGCGGTAATTTTTGGTTGGCAGAAGATATGAATGCCGTAGGCAAAAAAGGCTGGGATGCCGCTTGTGAACGTGTTGCCACTTGGGCGATATTCAAAGACAAGGAGTCTGGAAAAGAGTTTTTCTTTTTGAATACCCATTTGGATCACATGGGACAGGTCGCCCGGCATGAAGGAGCCTCTTTGGTCTTAGAGCAGGTAAAGCTGCTTGCCGGAAATCTTCCGGTGATTGTCACAGGCGATTTTAATGCTGTACCAACCGATGATCCGATTAAAGTTTTGACGGATGAAAAAGATCCACGTCATTTGACACATACCCGTACATTAGCCCCCTTGCGTTACGGCCCGGAATGGACCTTCCACGACTATGGGCGTATTCCTTTGGACGAACGTGTGTGGATCGATTATATTTTTGTAAAAGGAAAGATCAAAGTACTTCGTCATGGTGTTTTGGCTGAAAGCTTGGGAAATCTGTATCCTTCGGACCACTGTCCCGTTGTATCAAGAATACTTGTTCAGTAAGAATTATGGGTTCCGTGGATGTCTTAAGAGAAATTACGCCGCTATCACAGGAAGACTGTTTTCTTGTGATGCAGCGCCCCAAACGCAGTTTTTCCTATCCGCTTCATGTACATCCGGAATTTGAACTGAACTATTTGGAGAATGCCGGTGGTGCGATCCGGATTGTTGGTGATTCGGTAGAGGAGATGGAAGAGCTTGACCTATTGCTGGTTGCGGGCGGAACCAAGCATGCTTATTCAAACCACAAGTGTCAAAATACGGATATCTTGGAAATTACAATCCAGTTCCATGCTTCTCTTTTTGATAGCCTTATCAACAAGCGGCATTTCAAGACCATTAAGGATATGTTTGAGAAAGCCTCATGCGGTCTTGTTTTTAGCCGTGAAATGATTTTGCGTATTCAGCCTGAATTGAAAAAGCTATCGAGCGATGAGCCGGATTCATTCCACAACTTATTGCGTTTAATAGATATGCTCAAGACTTTGTCGTTAGATGAAAAGGCACGCAAGTTAAATGCTATCAATACGGTGGAAAATTTCAGCAATATAGATAATGACCGCTTGGATACGATCATGTTGTTTTTGCATGAAAATTATCAACGTCCGGTTTTATTGTCCGAACTCGCTTCGTTAATAAATATGAGTGAAGCATCGCTTACCCGGTTTCTGAAAAAGTGGACAGGAAAAACTTTTATCGACAATTTGAATGACATTCGTATAGCAGAAGCTGTTTGCCGCTTGATTGACACAAGTGATACAATAGCAGAAATATGCTATAAATCCGGTTTTAATAACTTATCGAATTTCAATCGGGCTTTTAAGCGACGAAAAGGTAATACACCTACCGAATATCGTGAAAAATATGTACGTACTCGTTTTAGAGTTTGAAACATGATTTTAAACTAATTTACAGAATAAAAGAATAGGTTGTGACGAAATAGTATCATATAATGATAAAATAGTATTTGGCGATTAATTGCATGAGACATATCTTTGTAATGTTGAATAAACAAAGAAAATACTAAGACGAACAGCCTTAGTTTAAGCGTTGAAATTATAAATATAAAACACAATAAGGTATTTTTTTTACATTGGTCTAAAGAATTGAGAATTAAAAACACAACTGAAAAAGGGCTGTCTGTGAAGGTAGCCCTTTTTATTTGATACCTTTCCGATTTTAATCCGTATATTTGTCCTATAATATTTATCATCAAACATAGGAAATATGGAAAACAACAAACCGACAAATGAAATTCAGGTAGAGCTGTCTGAAGAGATGGCTCAGGGAACGTATGCAAATCTGGCAATCATATCACATTCTTCATCCGAGTTCATATTGGATTTTATCCGTGTTGTGCCGGGTGCACCGAAAGCGCAGGTGAAAAGCCGTGTTATTCTGACTCCGGACAATGCTAAACGACTTTTGTTTGCTTTGCAGGATAATCTGGCGAAGTTTGAAGAACAAGCCAATGGAAAGACTGCTAAGTTTGAAGACTTTGTCCCTCCCATCGGAGGCATGAAAGGGGAAGCTTGATTTCCGGACATAAAATAAAAAAGGCCGTTCTTTCGAGCGGCCTTTTTTATTTGTCAGTGCGTGATTATTCGAGTCTCTTGTTTATAACGATATGACCGATATAACCCAGAATAATGACTCCTAAACCGGTAAGAAGAATAGTATTTGACAATCCTCCGTTAATTGCCGGTACAGCCAAAATGATAACACCGATAAGGAGTACGATTACCCCCAGATTTTTCAATAATTCGTTCATGGTGATAGATATGTTTATATATTATTATTTTTCTACCGCAAATAAAGCAATAATAACCCGATTGCAAAAATATTTTGGGACAAAAATGATGAAACCATTGAATTTAGCTTTTATATTTGTAAAATAATACAGTTATATATGCTACGGATACTTTATATGCTTTATTTATGGCTGTTAGTGGTTCCTGTTTTTGTGGTATTGACCATATTGACGGCTCTTACGGTTATTGTCGGTTGCCTATTGGGAGGGAAAAAAATATTTGCCTATTATCCGGGAATGATTTGGTCCTGGCTGACTTGCCATTTAGCCCTTTGTCCGGTGGAAGTAAAAGGCCGGGAAAATATCGACCGGAAACAATCCTATGTTTTTGTCGCCAACCATCAGGGGGCTTTTGATATATTCCTTATATATGGTTTTTTAGGTGTCCCGGTCAAATGGGTGATGAAAGCCGGTATCGCTAAAATCCCGTTTGTGGGAGCTGCTTGCCGGGCAGCCGGTTTTATCTTTGTCGATAATTCGACACCAAAAACAGCCGCCCGTAGTGTGTTGGAGGCCGAGCGCAGCTTGAAAAACGGGGCGTCGGTAGTGGTCTTTCCGGAAGGTTCACGTACATACGACGGGAAGATGATCCGTTTTAAGAAAGGAGCTTACCAGATGGCGGCCGACCAACACTTGCCGATTGTGCCGATCACCTTGAACGGGCCTTTCGATGTATTGCCGATCGGATCGTTGAATATTCACCGTCACAAGATGGAGATGGTCATTCATCCGCCTATTCAGACCGAAGGGATGGACGCATCCCATAAAGGATTGCAACAGATGGCTGATAAGACTCAGAACATCATCGCGTCTGCCTTGTGGGATCAGTATAAATGAACTATTTCCAGGATTTTAAAACGCCACGCTTGCAGACACTTAGGCTGAATCCGATATTGTCTCCATAGAGCGAACCGGCATCTGCGGCTATAGCGCCTGTAAATTCCCAACCCTGCAAGCGAGGATGGCGATATTTGACCTCGACCAGTCCAGAATTGCTTCTCTTGTTGTTAGAGAATGGGACATGATGTGTTCCCCAACTGTTCATGAGCGTATATTTCAGACGATAGGAAACCATTGGAGACAGCTCTCCTTCGAACGCCAGATGCCAGGCACGGACACGTGTATTCTTGAAATCGAGATCCCCGTTCGTGTTGTATAGGGGAGAAGTCAGAAGAGGAGAACCTATCCCATGTCCGAAATAAGAAGAACCGGTTTTATATTCTCCGTTATTATAGTAATTGTCTCCGCCGCCGCCCGGACCCTGATACTTGTCATGATCGAAAGTGATAAAATGGAACGGTCCGCTCTGGTTGCGGGTGACCAGATATTCCGTTACGACCTTCCGCAACCAAGGAAGACGCGGTAAATCCAATTGTGTTCCCCAAAGTCCGTCCGTCCCGTTCCTGAATATCATTCCCGATTTATCATCGAAATAGCGCTGATGATAAGCCGCCAGTTTCCAGGTCGGCATCGTATATTCCAACTTGAAATCATATGAACCGAAGTGGTTGCCCAGCACATTGATCTGGTCCGACAATGTCGCGTTGCTTCCGCCTTCGCTACCGCAAAACACCCGGATAAAATCCTTCAGGGAATGGGGTTGCACGCCGATATTCGGATCGCTGGATGTTCCTCCCCACTGCGCCCAATGTTGTACGCCGATGATACCTGAAAGCGGAAATTTTCCTTGTGTGTCCTGAATACGGACATAAAGAGATTTATGGTGCCAGAGGACGTCTTTCACATACGTCTGTTTCCCGTTGGAGAAATCATCCAGATATCCGGTGTCAAAAGATTTGCCCACAGCGAAATCACCTTTTACCTGCATCCAGCCTTTTGTGAACGGGATAACGGTAAACTCCGGCATACTCAGGTTTATCTCCGGAATCGGACGTGCGTTGGAAGAAAGAACCATGTCGCCGGAACTAAGGGAATGATCCCAAAGAGAATGCCGGTTTTCTTTGCTCCCCACACTTAGGAGCAAACTCTTGTATCCCAACTCGGCATATACTTGTTGGACAAATACATTATGATAACGTGGCACGGCTGCGATAATATCCAGTCCGGCACTCCACCGAAATCCTTTTCCGAAATGTTGCTGATGAAAGATTCCGGCATTGAGATAACCGTTGCCGGCATCCAAGGGCACTATCCCGTACCGGTTGCTCACCATCCAGAATGGAGTGGTCGATCCGCTGCTTGCCGATCCGAAAATTTCGGCTTTGTATGAAGTCGCATCCTCCACCTCTTCCGTCTGTGCAAAAGCATCCGCAACATAGAAAAGAGCGGCGATTGCAATGATTGTCTGTAAGGCTTTCATTCCATATTCATTTTAGAGAGGACAAAGGTAAGGATTAAAACTCACAGCCCGATATCTTATATCAAAAAGAAGCATAAGCATTCTGAAAATACAAATATCATCCATGTTTATTTGTTTTGTAACCAGTTGAATACCGAGCGGTATGTATGTTCTCGTGAGTCTTTTTCGGACAATATCAGGTCATGCATCCCGTTCTGTATGGTATCGCGCGTAACAGCGTTACCCAGTTTCTGCCCGTATTTTTGAATATCATGTACGTTCAGTACGATGTCGGAAGACAAATATTCATTATTCCAATCTTTCGTTTCCGGGAACGACTTGTCTGACGACATTACCAGAACCGGGCAATCCAGCCTGATCCCCTTCTGCACTTTTTTTTGCGCTGCCTGTATAGCATTTATCCACCCGGCTTTTTTCGGATGGCCGTTAATCATTTTCCAGTCCGTATTGTAGACCCATTCTCCTTTGAACTGTTTGAGCAGGCTGTGGGCATACGAAGCATCTCCGTATCCCTGTACGGTCAGGTTGGGGAACAGTTTCCCTATGCAGGAAACAACCGGAATCACGATCTTCTCCATCATCCATCCGAAATTCCAGTCCAGGAAAGGACTGTTCAATATCAATCCGTCGACAGGAAGTTTTCCCTGTTTGCTGTTCAGATAGTAAGGAGTGATCAATCCACCTGTCGAATGCGCCATCAGCAGTATTTTGCTGTTCCCTTCCTCCCTGATAATGGCCAAGGCCGTGTCAAGGTCAGCAAAATATTCCGTCAGGCTTTTGCAGAAAAAAGGATCCTGGTTCGGCAGGATCGAACGTCCGTACTTGCGGAGATCCATGGCATAAAAATTGTATCCGTGAGCATTCACGCTGTCGCCCAATTGCTTCTGGAAGAAGTAGTCGTTATATCCGTGTATATACAGGATAGCCTGTTTGGTTTCCGGAAGTTGCGGCTTTTTGACGAGTGTACAGACAACTTTTCCCTCGTAATCATCCGGCATCTGAATGGTCCGGCGCAGGTAGCCATCGCCCAGCACGTCCGGAACGTATTGGGCATAAATTGCAGAGACGAAGAGCAGTGATAAAATTGTAAAATATAATTTCCGTGTCATATCCGTTTTTTATTTTTTACTATAACGTGTTTTTCTTGATATTTGTTGTAGATAAACGATTGTAAAGATATTGATTTTTATATTCGGATGGGATCTGGACCGGATCAATCTTTTTTCTAAATTTGCAAACAAACTTACCGGATTTGAATAGGTTGAGAAGGAAAGATATCTATACATTATAATATATAATCATCATGAAAACATTGTGTTACTTTTTTTTATTCTGTTTTTGCTGCTCCCATTTGGCGGCAAAAAGCCGGAAAGCTGTATTTGTCATAGTTGACGGAGTGCCGGCAGACCAGATTGAGCGTTTGCATACTCCGGCAATCTTCGGAATCGCTTCGAAAGGGGCTTATGGCCGGGCATATACGGGAGGTGAGATAGGCGGTTATTCCCAGACTCCGACCATTTCCGCTATCGGATATACCAATCTGTTGACTTCGACTTGGTTTAACAAGCATAATGTGGGAGGCAATTCGAATCTGAAGCCGAACTACAATTATTGGACGCTGTTCCGTATAGCCAAAGAACAGCCACAACCCTGCAAAACAGCGATCTATTCAAGTTGGACAGACAACCGTACGGTGTTGCTGGGAGAGGGAAAAGAGGAAACGAACCATCTGAAGATAGACATCGTAAAAGACGGCTATGACCTGGATACCATCCGTTACCCTCATAAGGAGAAAGATTTGCATGTCTTTGATTATGACGAGAAAGTATCGCTTGAAGCATCCAAGAGCATCCGCGAAGATGCTCCCGATTTGAGCTGGGTGTATCTGTGGTACACGGATGACGCTGGACACATAGCCGGAAATGGCGCTTTCTTTGACGAATATGTTAGAAAAGCAGACGAGCAGGTTGCTCGTATATGGGAAGCCGTGAAATACCGGGAAGCCAATTTCGACGAAGAATGGATGATAGTGGTAACTACAGATCACGGCCGTACGGAAAACGGCCACAGCCACGGCGGACAATCGTTACGTGAGCGAACCACTTGGATTTCAACGAATCTTCCCGTGAACGATTATTTTAAGAGCGATCGGCTTGCCATTACGGATATCGCTCCTTCCATTTGTCGCTTTATGGGATTCGAGGTTCCTCGTGACGTTTTATGGGAACAGGATGGAATGCCTTTTATCGGGGATGTCGATATTTGCGGATTACGGACTTCCCCATATGATCAATCGGTTGAGCTATCCTGGGACTGCATTTCAGAAAAGGCCGAGGTGGCTGTTTATGCCGCCTGCGACAACAAGTTCAAGACCGGTCAGCCCGACGAGTGGATAAAGGTGGCTGTCGTGCCTGCCGCTACCCGGAAATATCAGGTTGATTTGACATCCCTTCCCCAATCGAATTTTTATAAATTCGTATTGGTCACACCCAATAACCATTTGAATCGTTGGTTGAAACGATAGTATAATAAAGGCGTGTTCGGTTTCCGGCCTGTCCCGGAGTAAGTGCATCTGTTGTTAACAGGAAAAATTAATCCGGTGGAATTTGGGTGATTCCATTTGTAGAAGTTATATTTGCAATGTCAACAACATATGCAACTTGCTCTTGGAGAATCGGAAAGACATAATAAATCCATTTGAAATTAATTCGGAGATGAATTTTGGCATCTTTTACAATACGTACTATCAGCGTTTTGTAAGATATGCTTTCTATTACGTAAATGATTTGCAGGCGGCCGAGGATCTGACGCATGATGCTTTGTTGTACTATTGGGAAAACAAGCAGGCACTACCTGCCGATACGGACGTTTTGGGATATATATTGCAGTCCGTCAAGAACAAATGCCTGAATTACCTGAAGCATATCCAGGTGGAAGCCGAATACAGCAAGAAACATACGGAGTTGCATGACTGGGAAATCACGACCCGTATCCAGACGTTGGAAGACGAAAGCTACAGCGCGATCTTTTCCAAAGATATAATGAAAATCGTCATGGAGTCTCTCTCTGAATTGCCGGAGCAGACTCGCCATATATTTGTGTTAAACCGTCTGGATTATAAATCAAGGAAAGAAATAGCGTCGATCTTAGGCGTTTCCCAACAAAAAGTAGACTATCACATTAATAAAGCCAATGACCATCTCCGCTTGAAATTGAAAGACTATATTCCTTTGATACTGTTATTCTTGAATTAGTCCTTTTGTGTTTCGTTTACTTAATGCAAGTGTAATCGGTATTCGATGTTGTCGGGAATATATTCGGCGTTGTCAAGAATATATTCGACATTGTCATATATATACACGACAATGTCGAAAACAAAATAGACTTGCATCTAATAGCAAATACACCGTATCGTTCTATCGGATTTGTTTAACTGAATTGAGACGCTCATGACGGTACGGATCACAAAAACGTGGGGCGCGGTTGAAAAATATTTGCCGGTAAGTAAAAAAAAGTCCTGTTACGGTTGGGATTTTTCTTTGATGAGTTGCTCTACTTATAGAAACAGAAAAAAAGAGAAACGATGCAAATAGACCAACATATACTTATCCGTTACTTTCTGAAACAGGCTTCGGAAGAAGAAAAGGAGGCGATACGGCAGTGGATTGAGGGCAGCGAAGACAACCGCCGGCGCTTTATCCGGGAGCGGATTCGCTTCGATGCTTCCATTTTGGCGGACGAAACAGCGATCGAGCCTTCCGCAAAAATTGCTTCAGGTAAACGTTTCCGGCTGCATCCCGCATTGAGTTGGTCCTTGAAAGTGGCTGCTTCGATTGTGATTTTGTTGGGGAGTTTTTATATGTATGATAGTTACCGGATCGATCGATTGTCACAGACTCTGCAGTGTGTGTATGTCCCGGCCGGCAACCGTACGAACATCCAGCTTCCGGACGGCACGAGTGTCTGGTTGAATGCCAATACATCTCTCCGCTACCCGATGGCTTTTGCCGAAAACAGCCGGGAGATAATACTGGACGGCGAAGCCTATTTTGAAGTGGCGAAAGATAAAAAGCCTTTTATCGTCAAAACGAGCCGGTATGATGTAGAAGTATTGGGGACGACTTTCAGCGTAGAGGCTTACAAGGACAAACCGAATTTCCGGACAATGCTCTATGCCGGTAAGGTCAAACTCTACAATACGAAGACACCGAAAGCCGTCTACCTCTCTCCGGGACAGACAGCGGAGTTGCAGGGAGAATCGTTGCGAGTCGTGCCGACAACGGATCCTAACAGCTATCGTTGGAAAGACGGCCTGATCTATATCGAAGACAAATCATTTCATGCGATCATGGAACTGTTTGAAAAGTTCTATGACGTGCAGATCGTAGTCAACAACAAAGCCGTGGAAGATTTGGGCTATCGTGGGAAACTGCGGGTTTCCGATGGCGTGGATCATGCCTTGCGTGTTTTGCAAAACGATTTCCCATTCAAGTACAAACGCGATGAAGAGAAAAACATCATATACATTAACTGATAAAATCGATTTGCCTATGAGGAAGGACACATGAGAAACACATAAAAAGAGCCGGCAGTTGCGCCAACAACCCCCGGCTCAGCAGTACATTTTTTAATATACTTATTAATTTAAAATCAATTACAAAGGTATGAAAAATTATTTTTTACCTGGGTCTTTTCCTAAAAAAGATTCAGGGAGGATTCAAATTTGCAGAGTTATGAAATTGACTACTTGCTCTTTACTATTATGTTCATGTTTCGCTTTTGCAGGTCAGGCAAATTCTCAAAATGCGAAAGTCAGTTTGAATAAAAATCAAGTACAATTAGAGGAGGTATTGAATGAAATTGAGAAACAAACAGATTATCTGTTTATCTCAAACCGCGATGTCAACTTGAAACAGCACGTTTCTATACATGCCAACAAACGTTCAGTTCGAGATATTCTTTCCGAAGTATTGAAGAATACGGGACTGACGTTTACTGTAGAAGGCGTGAATATTGTTTTGTCAGTGGTGAATCCTATTTCAACGATTGTTGCTCCACAACAGGAACGAAAAATAGAGGGAAAAATCGTAGATGCAAAAGGTGAACCGATTATAGGTGCCAATATCATAGAAAAAGGCACAACGAATGGCGTTATATCTGATCTTGATGGGAATTTTTATCTTAATGTAGCACCTGATGCGACATTGGTTATTTCTTACATTGGCTATGCCTCTCAAGAATTGAAGACCCAAAATAAAACATCCTTTCATATCATTCTTCGTGAAGATTCAGAAACTTTGAACGAAGTGGTTGTTACTGCTTTAGGAATTAAAAGGGAAGAAAAGGCATTAGGATATGCAGTACAGAAAGTTGGAGGAGACAAAATGAATACTGTAAAATCCGTTGATGTCGGGACTGCGCTTACAGGAAAAATAGCGGGTTTGAATGTTCAGAATAGTACAGAGTTCAATGAAGCTCCTTCTATCCTTTTACGAGGAGAATCGCCGTTGTTGGTTGTTGACGGTGTCCCTTATAATAATCTCTCGTTGAGAGATATTGCATCCGACGACATCGAATCAGTCGATGTTTTGAAAGGAGCGACAGCGTCTGCTCTTTATGGATCACGAGGTGGTGCTGGTGCTATTATGGTGACAACAAAGAAAGGAAAAGAAGAGGGGCTGAATATTGATATTAATAGTAGTACTATGTTTGAATCCGGCTTTTTGAAATTGCCAGAAGTTCAAACTTCATATAGTGCGGGTGCTTATGGTAAATATAATGCAAACGAGTTACTTTGGGGTGATAAATTGGATATTGGCAGAATGGCAGTACAATATGATCCTAATACTTATGAGTGGAGAGAAATGCCTTTGGTGTCAAAAGGAAAGAATAACTTTAAAAACTTTCTTGAATTCAGTTTTGTAACAAATAATAATGTGAGTGTTACTCAAAAAGGTAAGTATGGAAGTTTTCGTACTTCATTAACCCATGTTTATAATAAGGGGCAATATCCGAATACCAAACTGAACAAAATGACCTATACTGTTGGTGGAAATATGAAATTAAAAAACCTATCCGTAGATGGAGGATTAACATATAACAAGAGGTTTTATCCTAATGATTTCGGAACCGGATATGGAGCTGGTGGTTATATCTACAATTTGTTAGTTTGGAATGGAAGTGATCTGGATATAAGAGATTATAGAAACTATTGGGTAAAAGGTAAGGAAAACGAGCGACAAAACTGGCCTAATACGCTTTGGTATGACAATCCTTATTTTATCGCAAATGAAATAATACATTCAAGTGATTATGATATAGTGAACGGTTATTTATCTGCTAATTATTCAATTAAACCATGGCTAAAACTTTCTCTTCGTTCAGGGTTGGATATGTATAGTAATCGAGAAAAATGGCGAAATTCTATCGGTGCAGCAGGTGGCTGGGACAGAAATGGATATTATGCGGAAAAACGTTCAGGTGGATATAGTATCAATAATGATTTCTTACTCACTGCCGACCATAAATTTGGGGATATTTCGTTAGACGGCTTTATCGGAGGTACAATCTACTTCTATCAAGATGACTATTTACAGAATGAAACACAAAACGGATTGACTGTTCCGGGTTATTATTCGTTATATGGATCTGTAGATCCGATTAAAATGGAAAGTTCTTTAGGAAAGAAGCAAGTAAACAGTTTGTATGGTAAAATTTCCGCATCTTGGAAAAGTACATTATTTTTGGATGTGACAGGTCGAAATGATTGGTCTTCTACCTTACCTTCTGAGACGCGTTCCTATTTTTATCCTTCGGTGTCAGGAAGTGTTGTTTTGTCCGAATTTATATCAATGCCATCGTGGATTGATTTTTGGAAGTTGAGAGGGTCATGGACTCAGACTAAGAGTGATTTGTCAATATATGATACCAATAAAGCATATACTATAGAAAACAATCGTTGGAACGGTTTGAACGGTGCTACATTCCCTACAAAGATCAGAGGTACTTTGATTAATCCAAGCAGTACGCGCTCATTTGAAATAGGTACGGCTCTACATCTCTTAAAAAATAAGTTGAGTATGGATATCGCTTATTATCAGAAACTCTTCTACAATTTGACAACAGATGCACAAATAAGTGATGCCTGTGGATTTCATTCGACATTAATTAATATTGATGAAGAGCATACTCGTAAAGGAGTAGAAATTTCCCTCAATGCAAATATTTATAAAGACAAGGATTGGGATTGGAATGCTACATTCAATTGGGCGTTAGACAGGTATTATTATTCGAAAATTGATCCGACGTATTCAACCCAGAAAGATTGGGTAAAGAAAGGAAAACGTTGGGACTGGCTCGATTGTTATGACTGGGAACGCGATCCGGATGGAAACATCATTCATGAAAACGGTTATCCTATCGTTAGTCAATATACCACCAAAGTTGGACATACAAATCCCGATTGGATATTTGGATTGAATAATCAATTGAAATATAAAAATCTAACATTATCTTTTACTATTGATGGACGAATAGGAGGAATGTCTCATTCTGTGATTGATCAAGCCCTGTGGATGTCTGGAGCCCATGTCGGTACAGATAATCAATACAGATATGAAGAAGTTGTAAATGGAAACTATACTTTCGTTGGCAAGGGCGTAAAGATAGTTTCTGGTAGTGTAGATCGTGATTCAAATGGAAATATAATCAGGGATGATCGTGTGTTTGCTCCCAATGATAAAGTCGTTTCATATGAAAGTTATATGAATCTTTATAGTGGTACAGGAAATGTTTGGCAAGCGAGAAGACAATATCTTTATGACCAGACATTTATTAAGTTAAGAGAATTGTCTCTTACTTATAATCTTCCGTCAGATTTGTGTAGTAAGTTAAAAATGAAACAAGCTTCTATATCTTTAATAGGAAACAATCTGTTTATTTGGACAAAAGATTTCAAATATTCCGATCCGGATAAATCAAAAGAAAATTTGAATTCTCCATCTTTGCGAATGATCGGATGTAATTTTAAGTTTAATTTCTAATGGATATTGAATATGAAAAGAGTAAGATCAATATTATACGTCATCCTTTGTGCGATAATGTTTGGATGTTCAAATTTCGATGACTTGAATACGAATCCGAATACAGTAGAGAATGCAACATCTTCTTTATTAGCAACATCAGTGATACTGGATATGGTTCAGCCAGATGGCTATGCTGCAAATTTTATCCAAGATGCCTGTTTGGCTAAACAAATGATTTGGATGGAGTATTTACATGACTATAATTATAATGTATTAGGACGAGCCAGTTTTTCTGGATATACAATGCTTATTAATGCGAATAAGATGAAAGAACTTGCAGCGGAACAAGACAGAGAGGCTTATGAAGCATTGGCTCTTTTGGCTAAGGCGTATAAATTGTTTTATTTGTCCATGCAAGTCGGTGACATACCTTTTAGTAATGCTCTTCAGGGAGAGTTAAACAATACAAAACCACAGTATGATTCCCAAAAAGAGGTAATGGAAGCGATTTTGGAAGATCTTGAAATGGCATCTCATCTGTTTTCTCTTGCTCATTCATTTGAGGGAGATCCGATATTTCAGGGTGATGTCTCTAAATGGGAAAAAGTGACCAATGCTTTCAGGTTAAAGGTCTTGATGTATTTGTCCAAGAAAGAAAATGATCCTGAATTAAATATAAAAGAACAATTTGCTCGGATTTTCAATAATGATCCGTTAATGGAGTCAAATAGAGATAATCTTCAGTTGGTGTTTTCTGATAAATCAGGGCAGTTGTATCCGTATAATAAAGCAATCTCAAAGCATTATGTTTATGCCACGATTTCCAGTGTCGTCATAGATACATTAAAGGCTTATAATGATTATCGCCTTTTTTATTTTGCACAGCCTGCAGCTACTATGATAGAAAAAGGTCTACAGCCTGATAATGCCGATGCTTATATTGGCCTTGATCCGGTAGCCGATTTTTCAGATGTAAAATCGGAGTATGCAAAAGGTGCTTATTCAGCAATTAATCTGAGGTATATTGAAATACCGTCCGGTGAACCTTATACTCGTGTGGGTTATGCAGAACAGTGTTTTATTTTGGCAGAAGCAATGCTAAGAGGTTGGATTAACGGAAATGCGATAGAGTATTACAATGCTGGAATCAAAGCCTCGATGAGATTTATTGCAGAAAATACTCCTGATGACGAATTGTACCATCATGGTAAAAAAATTACGGAAGACTATATTGACACTTATTTGAATAGTGAATCCGTTATGTTAAAAGGTGGAATAGAACATCAGATTAAGCAAATTATAATTCAAAAGTATCTTACTTATTATATGCAATATCCATTTGATGCATACTACGAATATAGAAGAACCGGTTATCCTGTTTTGCCGATAAATCCATTTACTAATAGAAATGTGGAAAAAGACAAAATTCCGGTTCGTTGGATGTATCCTACAAAAGAATTTGATTATAATAAGGAAAATGTGGATAAAGCCGTTGCTTCGCAATATGATGGAATCGATAATAACAATAAAATAATGTGGATATTAAAATGAAAAAATTGATAGGTTTTGTAATTTTTATATCTTTATTTCCTGTCCTTGCCTACAGTACTGCGAATAGGATTGATACATTGAAAGTTCTGCAATTAAATTTGTGGGGACAAGGGAAATGTGTTTCTGGCGGAATTAAAGGAATAGTTGATATTCTCAACCAGACAGATCCTGATATCGCTCTTCTTTGTGAGATATCTGGATCTGATGGGGAAAAATTTATGGATTATCTGACCAATGAACTAAAAAAAAGTGGTAAACTATATTATGGAGAAAATTTAAAGCAGACAATGGGAATTTTGTCAAAGTTTAAAATGGATGAAGTCAGTTCATGTTTTACCCTTGCAGATAAGTCAAGACCCAATCCTGTTTGTAAGGCGACAATAAGTATTGGTTCCCAAAAACTGATTGCATATTCTGTACATTGGGATTGGACACATTACGAGTGTTATCTTCCTCGAGGATATAGTGGTACGACATGGAAAAAGTTGCCGGAACGGATAAATGATGCCGACTCTGTGTTGAGAGCCAATAGAATTTCTTTTCGTGATGAAGGAGTTAAAGCTTTATTGGAAGACGCAAGAAAAGAAATAGAGAAGGGCAATTTGATTATATTGGGTGGGGATTTTAATGAACCATCACATTTGGATTGGCAACAAAACACTAAAGACATGAGGGATCATAATGGTTTGGTTGTAAACTGGGACTGTTCTGTACTACTTTATGAGGCTGGTTTTAAAGATGTTTATCGTGAAATGTATCCTGATGCTGTAACACACCCAGGGTTTACATTTCCAGCAGGAAATAAAGATGTAGAATTAAACAAACTGGTCTGGCTGCCAGATAGGGATGAAAGAGACAGGATCGATTTTATTTATTATTATCCAGATTCATCATTGTGTTTGGAAAAAGCAATTATTGTTGGTCCATCTCTGAATATATTAGAAGGAAAAATTGTCGAGAACGATTCAAATGATCAGTTTGTAGAACCAACAGGAATATGGCCCAGCGATCACAAAGGAGTTTTAAGTCGGTTTTTAATTAGGATACATTAATTCTGATAGTTCTATAAAATCGAGTTTTATTCAGTAACAATCTTATATCATGTTGATCTGAAAAATCGATTATTTTCGCATTGATTTTTGTACATTTGTAACGATAGAAGATAAAACAGGAATGATATTGAAACTGATAATTTGATTTTATTTGATGAAACATCGAGTATTTAAGAGATGGGGAGCCATTGCCGGGGCATTGCCGGCGATGGCTTTCGCACAGGCTGATGTGAAACAACCGAACATTGTGATTATCGTTGCCGATGATTTGGGGTATGGCGACTTGAGTTGTTATGGCGCTTCTGCGATCAAGACTCCGGGGATGGACCGGGTGGCGAACGAGGGAATTCGCTTTACGCAAGGGTATTGTACTGCTGCCACTTCGACTCCAAGCCGTTATTCTCTTTTGACCGGCTTGTATCCGTGGACGAATAAAGATGCAAAAATATTACCCGGAAATGCGGCTTTGATTATCGACCGGCAACAAATCACGTTGCCCAAAGTGATGAAGAAAGCAGGCTATGTGACCGGGACTGTCGGAAAATGGCATTTAGGATTGGGAGACGGAGCAGTGGATTGGAATGATACCGTTTCTCCGGGAGCTAAAGAGGTCGGGTATGATTATTCTTTTATCCAGGCTGCGACAAATGACCGTGTCCCTTGTATTTTTATTGAAAACGGAGTCGGGGTAGGGTTGGATCCGGCCGATCCTTTGTATGTCAATTATCGGAAAAACTTCGATGGCGAGCCTACCGGTAAGGATAACCCGGAATTGTTGCGTATGCATCCCAGTGTCGGACATGCCGATTCCATCGTGAACGGCGTACCGCGTATCGGTTTCCAGAAAGGAGGAAAGGCGGCGCAATGGAAGGATGAAGATATGGCCGGATTGTTTCTCGAAAAGGCAAAAAAATTCATGCGAGAGAACAAAGATAAGCCGTTTTTCTTGTATTACGGTTTGCACCAGCCACATGTGCCGCGTGTCCCGAACGAACGTTTTGTCGGCAAGTCCGGTATGGGACCGCGAGGTGATGTCATTTTAGAAGCAGATTGGTGCGTGGATGAGTTTTTGAAAGAGATGGACCGGTTGGGGCTGGCCGAGAATACGTTGGTCATCCTGACCAGCGACAATGGCCCGGTCTTGGATGACGGCTATCAGGATCAAGCTGTGGAGTTGGTCGGTAATCATAAGATGGCAGGGCCACTCAGAGGAGGAAAGACCAGTCTGTATGACGGTGGCACTTGTGTTCCGTTCATGCTTCGTTGGCCGAAGAACGTGAAACCCGGTGTGTCGGACGCGTTTGTTTGCCAGATGGACTTGTTGGCATCGTTGGCAGCTTTGACCGGGCAGACTTATGCGGACAAGACAGATAGCCAGAATACATTGCCTGTCTTTTTGGGGCAAAGCAGCCAGGGACGTGAAGAATTGGTGATCGAAGGTATGTTTAACTACGCATTCCGCCAGGGCGACTGGGTTATGATCCCGCCTTATCCCAGTTATTATAAGAATGACGAAGGCTCTTCTTTTACCGGTATGGGTAATTGTTATCAGCTCTATAATGTGAAGGAAGATGTCGGTCAGCAGAATAACTTGGCGACTAAGGAGCCGCGGCGTCTCCGCCAGATGATGATGCGGTTTGAAGCTTTGAAAAGGGAAACCGGCAAGGTGACAAACTATTAAGATACTGGTAAGTGCAGAGAATATGGAAAGGAGGAATCATGGTTTATCCACATTCTGTACAAAGAATAATAAAGTTTGATTTGTCAGTTTGAAAATAATTCTTACCTTTGCACCGCAAAAAATATTAGTAATAACAATACAAAACAGCGTTTTATGAACAATTACGAAACCGTTTTCATTTTGACTCCCGTTTTGTCTGACGCTCAGATGAAGGAAGCGGTAGAGAAATTCACGAATATCCTGAAAGAACAGGGTGCTGAAATCGTGAACGAAGAGAATTGGGGTTTGCGCAAATTAGCTTATCCTATCGACAAGAAAACAACAGGCTTCTACCAGTTGGTTGAATTCAAAGCAAATCCGGAAACAATCGCTACGCTGGAAGTTAACTTCCGTCGTGACGAACGTGTGATTCGCTTCCTGACTTTCCGCCAGGACAAATATGCAGCAGAATATGCAGCAAAGAGAAGAAGTTTGAAATCATCTAAAGAAACAGTAAAGGAGAATTAATCATGGCAGCAACTCAATCAGAAATCAGATATTTGACTCCGCCTTCAGTAGACGTTAAAAAGAAAAAATATTGCCGTTTCAAAAAGAACGGTATCAAGTATATCGATTACAAAGATCCTGAATTCTTGAAGAAATTCCTGAACGAACAGGGTAAGATTCTTCCGCGTCGTATCACAGGTACTTCTTTGAAGTTCCAGCGTCGTATCGCTCAGGCTGTTAAAAGAGCTCGTCATTTGGCGTTGCTTCCTTATGTAACCGATTTAATGAAATAATAAAAAGAGAGGAGACAGAATATGCAAGTTATTTTGAAAGAAGACGTAGCCAATTTAGGTTACAAGGACGATGTCGTAACAGTTAAAGACGGTTACGGACGTAACTTTCTAATCCCCACGGGCAAAGCAGTTATCGCATCTGAGTCTGCCAAGAAAGTGTTGGCTGAGAACTTGAAACAGCGTGCTCACAAGTTGGCTAAGATCAAAGAAGATGCTCAGGCATTGGCTGCTAAGTTGGAAGGCGTTGCCCTGACAATCGGTGCCAAGACAAGCTCTACAGGTACAATCTTCGGTTCTGTAACGAACATCCAGGTTGCTGATGCGTTGGCAAAAGCCGGTTTCGATGTAGATCGTAAGATTATCTATATCAAGGAATCCGTTAAGGAAGTTGGTAATTACAAGGCTGTCCTGAAACTTCACAAAGAAGTATCGGTGGAAATTCCTTTCGAAGTAGTTTCTGAGTAATCCCATACAGAGGATATATAAATAAAAAGGGCGATTCCTTGCGAATTGCCCTTTTTTTATTTCAGATCAGCCCAGTTTAACTCATTAAAAAGCATTACATTTGTCCCGAATTTGCAAGAGTATTTTAAAGTGGCAAAAAAAGCTTTTCTATATATCAATTTGGCAATGGCTCTGTTTTTTGTTTTGCCTGTGTTGCAGGCAAAGGAAAAGACATTTACGGTGGTGATCGATGCCGGGCATGGGGGAAAAGATCCCGGTGCGCGTGGTTCGTCCATCAATGAAAAGGCTATTAATCTGGCGGTGGCTCTCAGGCTCGGCAGTCTGATATCGGAAAAGCACAATGATGTGAAAGTTATTTATACGCGCAAAACGGATGTCTTTATCGAATTGGACGAACGGGCGAACATCGCCAACCGGAATAAGGCGGACTTGTTTATCTCCATTCATACGAATGCGGTGAAGCGGGGCAGTTCGGCTGCAGGAACGGAGACCTATACGTTGGGTTTGGCTCGTACGGACGAGAACCTGGAAGTAGCCATGCGCGAGAATTCGGCAATCCTTTTGGAAGATAATTATCTGCAGAAATACGAAGGTTTCGATCCGACTTCTTCCGAATCATATATTATTTTCGAATTTATGCAGAATAAGCACATGGAGCAGAGCATCAGCCTGGCTTCGGAAGTGCAGAAATGCTTTACTTCCCTCAAACGCAACAACAGGGGAGTACGGCAGGCTGGATTCCTGGTTTTGCGCAAGACGAGCATGCCGAGCATACTTGTGGAATTGGGGTATATTTCGAATCCGGCGGAAGAGCGTTTCATGAAAACCAAGGATGGGCAAAATAAACTGGCAACCGCTATTTACAATGCCTTTACTAAATATAAGTGGGAATATGACCGCAAGCGCGGAGCGTTGGCGGGTAATGCAAGTGCCGCTCCCATATTGGAAGTCGCGGACAATGCCGATGAGGATGATGATGATCGGTCCATACCGGCGCCTCCCGGAAGTGAAGAGTATATTCGCCTAAAGAACGAAGCCGGGAATGCCAGCCGGAGTCGTACGTCCAAGCCGGTAGCCTCGGCAAAGCAGGGCGCGCAGGCTAAAAAGGGGCAAACGGTTTATAAAATACAAATACTTACATCGGATAAAAAACTTTCTTCCGGTTCTAAATTGTTTAAAGGATATAAGAATGTCGATTTCTTCATAGAGAAAGGTGTTTATAAGTACACGTATGGCGAAACGACGAGCTTCGACTCTATCCGTAGGTTGCGCCGGCAGGTTGCGAAAGATTTTAAAGATGCTTTTATTGTTGCCTTTAAGGATGGAAAGAAAGTGAAATATTAGTAGTAACAGAAATTATTATATACAGAGAAGAAATGAAAAATGTATTCACCAAAGAAGCAAAGATCGGACTTGTGTCTATCGTCAGTCTGGCATTGCTATATTTAGGAATTAATTACTTGAAAGGAATCAATCTGTTTAAACCGACGAACCATTATGTTGTGGCTTGTACGAACGTGAAGGGAGTGACGGTTTCGAGTCCTGTATTTGTAGAAGGTTTTAAGGTCGGGCTGGTGCGTGAGATCATTTATGACTATGATGCTGTCGATAAGATCTCGATTGATATCAGTCTGGAAGATCATATGAAGATAAATAAAGGCAGTTATATTACGATCGTGAACAGTTTTCTTGGTGGTGGGGAATTGCATATCCATCTGAACAAATATGTGGACGATTATCTGAAACCCGGCGATACGATCGAGGGACGGATGGAATCGGATATGATGCAATCCGTGCAGGAAAATATTCTTCCGCAAGTGGAACTGCTTTTGCCCAAAATCGATTCGATCCTGGGAGGTTTGCAAACACTGGTAAATCATCCGGCATTGGCTCAGTCGCTGAACAATATAGAAGCGACGACCAATAGCCTGGCCGTTTCTTCACGCCAGCTCAATCAGATGTTGAGCAAAGATGTGCCGGGCATTATGAGCGACCTGAAAGTCATTACCGGAAACTTTGCCGATGTCAGCACGGATTTGAAAAAACTGGATCTGGCAACGACCGTGAATGTGGTGAATGCGACGTTGGACAACGTGGAGCAGATGACGCGTAAGCTGAACTCTAAGGATAACAGCATGGGACTTTTGCTGAACGAGCGTGCCCTTTATGATAATCTGAACAGTACGGCGGACAATGCCTCCAAGCTTTTGCTCGATTTGAGACAGAACCCGAAAAGATATGTGCATTTTTCTGTATTTTAAGATAGCATAAGATTTCTTGCGCAAATAGCTTATTTAGAATTATTCCAATTAAACGAAAAGGTATAAAATACATAAGATAGACTTATCTAAGGCCTTTAGATAGAGAAATATAGCTCTGTAAAAAGGCCTTTTTCGAAGTCGGCCGCTCCAAAAAGCAAGAGGCTAAAGAATGCTCTTAAACAAAGGTTTTCTGTTGTTCTGATACTTTAAAATGAAGATATTCAGATTGTTGGAATTAACTACCTGACAATAAACAGGATATTGAACAATCAAAAGTTCCAAACAAAATGATACTTTTTTTTTCGGAATTAATTTCTAAACTTTGTAGTCGTAAAAAATAAAAATTGAAATTGTAAGTATAGTTGGGAGAGTAAAAAATCATGCAGACTGAATATCAAACTTTGTGGAATAAATGCCTCGCAGTCATTAAGGACATCGTCCCTGAGGCCGCTTTTAACACATGGTTCAAACCTATCATACCGTTATCATACGAAGATAATAAGTTTACGATTCAGGTTCCCAGCCAGTTCTTTTACGAGTATCTGGAAGAGAAGTATGTGAACGTATTGAAAGTTACATTATATCGTGTGATAGGGCAGGGTACGATATTGAACTATCGTATCAAGGTCGTTGATAAGGTGAAAGAAGAAGGCATGATTACTTTACCTACCGGTAATGACGCTCCCCGTACCGGCAAGAAAAGCACGGATATCCCTTCGCTGTTCGAGTCAAAAGCCCGTCAGGACTGGGATTCGCACTTGAACCCCAAATACAATTTCGATAATTATTTTGAAGGAACAAGCAACCGGTTGGTCCGTTCTGCCAGTGAGGAAATAGCTAAGACACCGGGAAAGACCTATAATCCGATGTTTGTTTACGGTGCATCCGGTGTGGGAAAAACCCATTTGTGCCACGCAATCGGTAATCGCATCCAGGAGATCCATCCGGAAAAGAAGGTGTTGTATATATCGGCCCATCTCTTTACCGTACAATATACGGAGGCTATCCGGAGAAATACGACAAACGACTTCATGTATTTCTATCAGGGTGTGGATGTGCTGATCCTGGATGATATCCAGGAACTGATCGGAAAAGATAAGACGCAGAATACATTCTTCCATATATTCAATCATCTGCATTTGTTAGGTAAGCAGTTGATCATGACTTCCGATAAGGCTCCTGTAGACTTGCACGGGATGGAGGAACGTTTGTTCACCCGCTTGAAATGGGGGTTGACGGCAGAATTGGAGCGCCCTGATTTGGATTTGCGTAAGAAGATCCTGAAGAATAAGATCAGTCATGATGGAGTGGTGATCCCGGACGATGTGTTCAATTTTATTGCAAGCAACGTGACGGAGAACGTACGCGACGTGGAAGGTATCGTAGCCTCCTTGCTGGCCTATTCGACAGCGTTCAACCGGATGATCGACCTGCCTCTGACCAAACAAGTGGTGAGCCGTGTCGTAAAGCTGGAAAAGAAACAGGTGTCTGTCGAATCTATTCAGGATGTAGTCTGTAAATACTATAACTTGGAGCTGGCTGCTATCCAGACCAACTCGCGCAAGCGGGAAATCGTACAGGCGCGTCAGGTTACGATGTATCTGGCGAAGAAGTACACCGACAGTTCTTTTTCCCATATCGGGAAGATCGTCGGGAAGCGCGATCATGCAACTGTCCTGCATGCCTGCAAGACGGTAAAGGACCAGATCGAAACGAATAAATCTTTCCGTTCTTCGGTAGAAGAGATCGAGGCTTTGCTCAAAGCCTGATTTAATGCGATATTTATATGAAAGGATGCGCTTTCGGGTTGCGTCCTTTTTCTGTTTTTGGAAATCTCGTTGCCGGGCGGATTTTCTTTTTGGAAAACTTTTCGGGTGAAAGAGAAGAGATAACATGTTGATAAATAATGGAATTTGTTGATGAAAGAGGAAACTTGTCAACAGCCTATATTTTCTTTGTTGAATAATTTGGCTAATCCATAAACAATGCTTAAACTTGCATGTCATTAAACTTAATACAATCGTGAATCGTAAAACTTACACCTTCGATGAGGCGTTTAAAGCTTCACTGGACTACTTTACCGGCGATGAATTGGCCGCAAAAGTATGGGTAAATAAGTATGCCTTGAAGGATGCATTCGGAAATATCTATGAGAAATCTCCTGTCGATATGCATCATCGTTTGGCAAGTGAAATAGCTCGTGTAGAAAAGAAGTACCCGAACCCGTTGTCGGAAGAGGAACTTTTTAATCTGTTTGATCATTTCCGTTATATCGTGCCGCAAGGAAGTCCGATGACGGGAATTGGCAATGATTTTCAAATAGCTTCACTCTCTAACTGTTTTGTAATCGGACTGGATGGAGATGCCGATTCATACGGTGCGATTATCCGGATTGATGAGGAACAAGTGCAGTTGATGAAGCGTCGTGGCGGTGTCGGTCACGATTTATCACATATTCGTCCGAAAGGATCTCCTGTCAAAAACTCGGCATTGACATCGACAGGCTTGGTTCCTTTTATGGAACGTTATTCGAATTCGACCCGCGAAGTGGCCCAAGACGGTCGTCGTGGAGCCTTGATGCTTAGCGTTTCCATCAAACATCCGGATTCGGAATCGTTTATCGATGCCAAGATGACGGAGGGAAAGGTGACAGGAGCCAATGTTTCTGTGAAGATCGATGACAATTTTATGCAAGCGGTAATTAACGGGACTCCTTATAGGCAACAATATCCGATCGACTCGCCTAATCCTACCAATGTGAAGGAGGTCAACGCGGCCGAACTTTGGAAGAAAATCATTCATAATGCATGGAAGTCGGCTGAGCCAGGTGTGCTTTTCTGGGATACGATCCTGAGAGAGTCGGTGCCCGATTCGTATGCGGATCTCGGATTCCGTACGGTTTCGACCAACCCTTGCGGTGAGATCCCTTTGTGTCCCTACGATAGCTGCCGTCTGTTGGCGATCAACTTATATTCGTATGTTGTCAATCCTTTCACGAAAGAGGCCTATTTTGATTTCGACCTGTTCCGGAAACATGTTATCTTGGCACAACGTATCATGGACGATATCATCGACCTGGAATCTGAAAAGATTGAAAAGATTCTGGAGAAGATAGATGCCGACCCCGAGTCGATGGAAGTAAAACAGAGCGAACGCCACCTGTGGGAAAAGATCCAGAAAAAGACTTTGCAGGGACGTCGTACCGGTGTGGGAATCACTGCCGAAGGCGATATGATTGCAGCATTGGGATTGCGCTACGGCACGGAAGAGGCGACGGACTTTGCTGAAAAGGTTCAGAAGATGTTGGCGCTGGCCGCCTATCGTTCATCTGTGGAGATGGCGAAAGAACGTGGCGCATTCGATATTTACGATGCAAAGCGTGAAGAGAAGAACCCGTTTATCAACCGTCTGCGTGAAGCAGATCCGGAACTGTATGACGACATGGTAAAATATGGCCGCCGTAATATCGCCTGTCTGACAATCGCACCGACCGGAACGACCAGCTTGATGACACAGACGACTTCAGGCATCGAACCTGTATTCCTGCCTGTATATCGCCGCCGCCGCAAGGTGAACCCGAACGATGCGGAGGCCCGTGTCGACTTTGTGGACGAAACCGGTGATGCTTTCGAAGAATATATCGTATTCCATCATAAGTTTGTAACCTGGATGCTGGCTAACGGCTTCTCTGCTTCCAAGAAATATACGCAGGAAGAAGTAGAAGAATTGGTAGCCAAGTCTCCATACTATAAGGCCACGTCGAACGACGTAGACTGGTTGCAGAAAGTCCGTATGCAGGGACGTATCCAGAAATGGGTGGACCACTCCATCAGTGTGACGATCAACCTGCCGGCCGATGTGACGGAAGAACTTGTAAACTCTCTGTATGTAGAAGCCTGGAAGTGTGGTTGCAAAGGCTGTACGGTCTATCGCGACGGTTCCCGTTCTGGCGTATTGTTGTCTACGGATAACAAGAAAAAGAAAAAAGAGGATTGCAATTGCATGCAGCCGCCGGTTATCGTGGCTACCCGTCCGCGCGAACTGGAAGCCGATGTGGTGAAATTCCAGAACAACCGCGAGAAATGGATTGCATTTGTCGGTTTGTTGAATGGACGGCCGTATGAAATCTTTACCGGGCTTGCCGATGACGACGAAGGCATCATGTTGCCGAAAAACGTATCGAAGGGTAGCATTATCAAGAGTTACGATGAGGACGGTAAGAAACATTACGACTTCCAGTTTAAGAACAAGCGTGGCTATAAGATGACGATCGAAGGCTTGGACGGCAAGTTCAATCCGGAATTCTGGAACTATGCCAAGCTGATCTCCGGTGTCTTACGCTACGGCATGCCGATCGACCAGGTGATTAAGCTGGTCCAGGGTATGGAACTGAATAACGAATCTATCAACACCTGGAAGAACGGAGTGGAACGCGCTTTGAAGAAATATCTGCCGAATGGTATGGAGGCAAAAGGACAGAAATGCCCGAATTGTGGACATGAAACACTTGTTTATCAAGAGGGATGCCTGATCTGTACCAATTGTGGCGCTTCAAGATGCGGATGAAAAGATTTTTGATTTATGATTTGTGATTTGTCATTCAGTGTCAATGATAAATCATAAATCGTGAATAACAACACCACATAAATCATAAATTCATATAAATGAAAGTCACCTTTAATATCAACTTCCATACCGTTTGGGGACAGAAGTTATGTGTTGTAGGGTCGATTCCCGAGCTGGGTTCCTGGGAGCCGGCTTTGGCAAAAGAAATGAGTTATAAGGGAGATGGAAACTGGCAGCTGGAGCTGGAAGTGACCTCTCCTGTCAGAGATATAGAATACAGGTATTTCCTGAGTGTAAACGACAGGCAGATATTCGAGGAATGGGAAAAGAACCATCAGGTATTCTTTATCGGCCAGTCCGATCGATATACGTTATATGATTATTGGCAGGTTCGCCCTGCCAATCTGGCCTTTTATTCCTCTGCATTTACTAAAAGCTTGTTCGCCCACCCGTGTAATACGCATGAGCGGGTGGTAAAGAGTGGAAAGAGACTCACGATAAAGATATCTGTCCCGCGTGTCGAAAAGAACCAGCGCGTGGCCATCACCGGCAATCAGGAATGCTTGGGTAACTGGCATCCCGATAAGGCGTTAATATTGAGTTGCGATACCTTCCCTGTCTGGCATATAGACTTGGACGCCAGCAAGATTACCTATCCGTTGGAATATAAGTTCCTGATCTGTGATGATCAGCAGCAGCCTTTATATTGGGAAGAAGATGAAAACCGTGTCCTGAATCTGCCTCCACAAAAGGAGGGGGAGACGGTGATCGTTTCGGGCTTTTATTTTCGTGATAACCTGCCTTTGTGGCGGTGTGCGGGTTCAGTGATCCCGGTCTTTTCCTTACGCTCGGAAAAGAGCTTTGGAGTCGGCGATTTGGGTGATTTGCGCATGTTGGTGGATTGGGCCAAGAAAACGCACCAGCGCATCATCCAGGTGCTCCCGATGAACGACACGACGACGACGCATACCCGTGCTGATTCGTATCCTTATAGCGCCATTTCGATTTATGCTCTTCATCCGATGTATATCAGTTTGCCCGATCTGGGCGTCGAGACGTACGGCCGTGCATCTCGGCTGGCAGATCCGGAAAAGGTGGCTTTTTTCGCTCGGAAGCAGGCCGAATTGAATGGACTGGATGCCGTAGATTATGAACAGGCTGTCCGGTATAAGATAGAATATTGCCGGGAATACTTCAAGCAGGAAGGGAAAACGATCCTGTCCACCCCGGAATATCAGGAGTTCTTCGCACAGAACGAGTCTTGGCTGGTGCCCTATGCCGCCTATTGTTATTTGCGTGACACGTACCGGACTTCCGATTTTACACAGTGGAAGGAAAATTCCGTATTCGACAAGAACAGTATTCGTGAACTTTGTGCCGTGACGAGTGAGGCGTATCCGGAAATATCTTTCTTGTATTTCCTTCAATATATTCTGCATACCCAGTTCAAAGGTGTTTCCGATTATGCCCGCAAAAACGGGATCGTACTGAAAGGCGATCTGCCTATTGGGGTGAACCGTACGAGTGTCGAAGCGTGGATGGAACCGAAATATTTCAATATGAACGGCCAGGCCGGTGCCCCGCCTGACGATTTCTCCGTGAACGGTCAGAACTGGGGGTTCCCGACCTATAATTGGGATACGATGGAGAATGATAATTTCTCTTGGTGGAAGAAGCGTTTCCGCAAGTTGGAAGACTATTTCGATTGCTTCCGTATCGATCATATCTTGGGCTTTTTCCGTATCTGGGAAGTGCCGTTGGATTATGTTCAAGGACTTTGCGGGCATTTTAATCCGGCTTTGCCGCTTACCCCGAACGAGATCGAACAATACGGTTTGAATTTCAACGAAGCTCGCCTGACTACTCCGCATATCAATCGTGAATTCCTGCCCGAACTGTTTGGCGACCTGACGGAAGAAGTGATCGGTACGTTTCTTGCCCAGTCGTCATCGCACCATTTCGTGTTGAAATCTTTCTGTGATACGCAGCGTAAGGTGGAAGCTCTGTTTGCCGGAAAGACGGACAAGGTGTCTCTCCGGATTAAGGAAGGGCTGTTTGCCATAGCTAATGAAGTGCTGTTTTTGCGCGATCCGCGTGAACAGGATAAATTTCATCCGCGCATTTCGGCCAGCCAGTCCTATTTGTATCGCGAGTTGAGCGCCTCTGACCGGTATGCTTTCGATCAGTTGTATTGGAACTTTTTCTATCATCGCCATAATGAGTTCTGGAAGGCGCAAGCCTTTAGTCGCCTGACTCCGTTGGTGGGCAGCACGAATATGCTGGTTTGTGGTGAAGATTTGGGAATGATTCCGGAATCCGTGCCCGATGTGATGAACAAGTTGCAGATATTCAGTCTGGAAATAGAACGCATGCCCAAGACTCCGCAACGCGAGTTTTCGGACCTGCACAACCTGCCCTATCATTCGGTTTGTTCGACATCCACTCACGATATGACGCCGCTTCGTAGTTGGTGGAAAGAAGACCGTGCCAAAATACAGCGCTATTATAACAATGTTCTGGGACGAACCGGTGAAGCACCGGAAGAATGTACGGCGGACTTGGCGACACAGATTGTCTCCAACCATCTGGCTACCTCTTCGATGTTGACTATTATCCCCTTGCAGGACTGGTTCGCAATGGACGATTCCGTCAAGCGGAAAGATTATGAAGCGGAACGCATCAATGTTCCGTCCGATTCAAATCACTACTGGCGCTACAGGATGCACATCACACTGGAGAAGCTGATCGAGGCAGACAGCTTGAATAACAAAATAGCAGAATTGATTAAGAATTCAGGAAGAAAATAGGAGTGGGTGGCATGGAAGTATGTCAAAACGGCCTTGTTCCCGCGTCAGGCGTAGGGGACAAGGCCGTTTTGACATACCTTCGGTCGGATTTTATTTTGACGCGCTTTCTTCTCCTGACATCTTGCAAATTCCATTGAAACGGGCATTCGGTTCGATCTCTAAGGTTTGAGCGAATATATCACCTTTGATGACGGCGGTCGCTTTCAGGACGAGTTTGGCACTGACGCGTATGGAGCCTTCCACTTCTCCCAATATTTCGGCATTTGCTGAAACAATATTTCCTGTGACGTTCCCTTTCGGACCGATCACGATCTTGCCGTTACAGCTAACATCTCCTTCTATCTTTCCATCCAGGCGGAAATCTGTTTCCGTCACGATATCGCCTTTGACGGTCGTGCCGGCAGCGAGGGTATTGTGCAGGCCGCCATTCGTGTTTTCTTCTTTTTGCTTTGTTCCCATCATATCTCGTATTGTTTATTGGAGACGCACGGCCGTACGTCTCTGTATATTGCAAATATAAGACTATTTTTTTGCAGAAAGGTTTACTTTATTTACATTTACAGATAAAATAACGAATTATGACGACAAGGATAGAGCTGGAGGCTATGAGATTCTATGCCTACCACGGCGTAATGCCACAGGAAACGAAGGTTGGGAACAATTTTATTGTGGACCTGACCCTTACGGCTCCGTTGGAACAGGCTGTAAAAAGTGACGAATTGGACGATACGATCAACTATGCCGCTGTCTATGCGGTTGTAAAAGAGCAGATGGATATACCTTCCAAGCTGATCGAGCATGCAGCCGGCCGGATTTTGTATGCCTTGAAAGAACATTTTCCGCAATTGACGGCTATCGAGTTGAAACTCTCCAAGCTGAACCCGCCTTTCGGAGGCGATGTCCGTAGCGCCTCGATTCTTATTGGCGAGACGTTTTAAGTGTTTTGGGGTATTAAATAATTTAAATATAATATTATCATGGAATCATTGTTGCCTTTCTTTCTGTTATGTTTTACCTCGTTTTTTACGCTGACAAATCCGTTAGGGACGATGCCGGTCTTTCTGACCATGACGAACGGCATGGGGGAGGAGCAGCGTCGTGTCATTGTCCGCCGTGCCACAATCGTGTCGTTTCTGACGCTGATGGTTTTCACTTTTTCCGGACAGTTCCTGTTCAAGTTCTTCGGTATTTCGACAAATGGATTCCGTATTGCGGGTGGTATTATCATCTTCACGATCGGTTTCGATATGTTGCAGGCACGCTATTCGAAGGCCAAGTTGAAGGAAGAAGAGGTGAAGACGTATGTGAATGATATTTCCATTACGCCTCTTGCCATCCCGATGCTCTGTGGCCCTGGTGCGATCGCCAATGCCCTGATGCTGATGGACGATGCCGTTACATTGGCAAAGAAGTGCATCTTGATCGGGACGATCGGACTGATCTATTTTATCACTTATCTGATTCTCCGTGCCTCCACTCGTCTGAACCGCTATATGGGCGAGACGGGCAATAACGTCATGATGCGCCTGATGGGATTGATCTTGATGGTAATCGCCGTGGAGTGTTTCGTGAGCGGCTTCAAACCGATCATGATTGACATTTTGCAGCAATCGAACCTGTAACCGCGGGTGGAAAGAAAAAGAGTTATCCTTCCTTTGGTTACAGTTCCGTAAATTTCTTTTTCCCCTGCAAATAGAAAGCAAAGATCAGGCTTTTTTTTCGCAGTTCCGGGATGTCTGGAAGTGTTGTCTTGGCAAGGTTTTCCAAGCGAGTCGGTTCGTAAGACGGTTTTAGTTCATGGAATGCTTTTCGGGCCTCATATACGGCACGGGCATTCGGATAATGGCCGGTCAGCAGGAATTTGGCGGCGGCAATATAGTCCAGCCAGAAACGTACGCGCATCACGTGCTTCAAATCCTTTTCCGGCAAATTTTTATATAGCATCAGCAGATTGTTGCGGAAGTTGAGGAACGTTTTGCGCGGGCTCTCTACGTTCAGTGTCGCGCCTCCTACGTGATACACAACCGATGATGGCGTACAAACCAACCGGTAGCCGCGTGAACGTAACCGCCAGCACAGATCGATTTCCTCCTGGTGGGCAAAGAAACCGGCATCGAGGCCACCGGCTTCCTTATAGATCGATGTACGAATGAACAGGCAGGCGCCTGTGGCCCAAAGCAGGTCGGCTGACGTGTCATATTGTCCGGAGTCTTTCTCTATGACGTGCAGGACGCGTCCGCGACAATACGGATAACCGTATCGGTCCATATATCCTCCTGCTGCTCCGGCATACTCGAAATATTCTTTATTCCGCTGGGCGCGTATTTTGGGCTGGACTCCGGCAATGGTTCTGTCGGCATCCATCGCGGCAACAGGTGGCTCCAACCATCCGGGAGTAACTTCGACATCGCTGTTGAGCAATACCGTGTATTCGTGGCTTATCTGCTTCAAAGCCTGGTTATATCCTTCGGCAAAGCCGTAATTTTTGTCCAGCTGGATGATGCCGACCGTTGGAAATTTCTCTTTCAGCATCTCGATGGAATCGTCCGTGGAGCCATTGTCGGCTACGATTACATCCGCCCATTCGCCGGGCGTATAAGCGACAACGGAAGGCAGGAACTCTTCCATCAGCGCTCGACCGTTCCAGTTCAGGATGACAACGGCAAGACGTTTGTTCGGTTGAGAGTTGAGAGTTGAGAGTTGAAAGTTTTCGTTTGTTTTCATATTGTGTGTGCTCTTTTCTGTGTAATTTAACTTCCCGCTTTCAATTCTCCACTGTCAGTTCTCTTATATTTCCATCTCTTATGTGTCCAAAGCCAACCTGACGGATTGCGCAAGATGCATTTTTCCATCAGGCGGGCATATTGTTCGGTAATCCAGTTTTCGGGAGTCTCTTTGGGAGTCTCGGTCACCAGTTTCATATCTACGGTATAGTAGCCGCGTTTTACCTGCTTCGTGTCGAGGAATATGACAGGCAAATCCAGTTTGCGGGCAAGACGTTCGGGGCCGGTCAGGATGGAGGAGTCCTGGTTCAGGAAGTTCGTCCAGTAGTGCAGGTTATTCCGGCTCGGCGTCTGGTCGGCTATAAAGATCACGACACAGCGGGTTTTGTTTTTCTTCAGAGTGATAACATCGCGCACGGTATCCTGTTTTTTGATTCCGAAGGAACCGAATTTTGTACGTAGGTTGAAGAACAGGCGGTCGAAAGCCTGGTTGCTGAGTGGCCGGTATATTTGGTAGATGCGTGAGTCCTTGAAGCGGGAGGTCGAGCCGGAGAACCATTCCCAATTGCCGTAATGTCCCATCAGAAGGATAAAACAGGTGTGCCCTTTTTCCATTAGTTTGTCTACCAGTTCGGGATTTTTCAGGTAAGCCCGGCGTTGCAATTCTTCGAGGGAGATGTGGGCAAGCTTGATTGTTTCGACCACGTAGTCGGCGAAATGATGGTAGAACTCGCGTTCCAGCTGTCTCAACTCGGTTTCCGATTTATCAGGGAAAGAGGCTTTCATATTTTGCCTGACGACCTTCACTCTGTATCTGACGACCTTATAGATCAGGATGTAGAGGATGTCCGATAAGATATACAACGCCCACATCGGTAAAAAAGCATGAATTTTTACCCAACTGTAGATAAGCGCATATTGTATTTTATTCCACATGATGATGATAATTTATGATTTTAGATTTATGATTTATAATTTATGATTCATGGATGGCACATAAATCATAAATTATAAATCATAAAATATTTAACGCTGTTTTCTCCTCGTTCCAACTGCCTAACGTGACCTGCCGGGTTTCGTTTACCAGCGAACCATCGTAAGGAATCTCCACCTTTATGTAATTTTCGGTGAAACCGTGCATCATGCCTCCTTTGCGTGTTTGTTCAAACAAGACATTTGCTTTCCGGCCGATATGGGCTTCGTAGAAGGCATGGAGCTTGCGGTCGGATATGTCCAGTAATTGTTGGCTACGGGCATGCTTGGTCTTAGGGTCGACGACGTAATCGATCTTGAGAGCCTGTGTACCCGGGCGTTCTGAATAGCTGAACACGTGTAGCTGGCTGATGTCCAAGCTTTCGATAAAGCTGCGGGCATCTTCGAAATAGGCATCCGTTTCACCCCGCGTACCGACGATCACATCGACGCCGATAAAGGCGTGTGGCATGACCTCTTTGATCTTTTCTATCTTATGTCTGAACAGGGCCGTGTCGTAGCGGCGGCGCATCAGCTTCAGCACATCGTCGCTTCCGCTCTGCAACGGGATGTGGAAATGAGGTGCGAAACGTTTGCTGTGTGCCACGAAATCGATCGCCTCGTCCGTGATCAGGTTCGGTTCGATGGAGGAGATGCGGTAACGTACGATCCCTTCCACCTCGTCGAGCGCCCGGATCAGGTCGATGAACGTCTCCCCGGTGCTCTTTCCGAAATCGCCGATGTTGACACCTGTCAGCACGATTTCTTTTCCCCCCTTGGCTGCCACTTCTTCGGCCTGTTTCACCATGCTGGCGATCGTCCCGTTGCGGCTGCGCCCACGGGCAAAGGGAATCGTACAGTAGGAACAGAAATAATCGCATCCGTCCTGCACTTTCAGAAAATGGCGCGTACGGTCGTCTGCCGAACAAGAGGGGGAGAAGGTACGGATGTCTTTCGTCTGGGACGCGATTACGGCACTTCCTTCTTCTTTCTTTTTCAAGTTGTCTAAATACATGAGTATATCCAACTTCTGCTCGGCGCCCAACACGAGGTCGACTCCTTCGATATGGGAAACTTCTTCCGGCTTCAACTGGGCGTAACAACCGGTCACGACGATGAATGCTCCCGGATGTTGCTTGCCGATCCGGCGGATAGCCTGGCGGCATTTCTTGTCGGCAAGCTCTGTCACAGAGCAGGTGTTGACAACGCAAATATCAGCCTTTTCACCCGGACGCGCTTTGCGTACGCCCTGTTCGGCAAGAACTTTCCCTATGGTCGAAGTTTCGGCGAAGTTCAGCTTGCATCCTAAAGTATAGTATGCGGCTATCTTATTCTCAAAAACAGTCTTATCAATCATTATCTTTTAATTATCGCGCAAATTTAACGAAAATGTTTGGACATAATATATTCTTATCGTTTATTGTGGAATCGGTAACCTATTCCTAACATCAAGTTGTTGGGGTCTTTGAATTTGCTCAACTGGTATCCCACGTGCAGGAACAGGTCGCGGGTGACAGATGTCTTCAATGCCAGGATTTGGTACATTCCTTGTGTGTCGGTGCATTTGTGGTAAACATTGTAGCCTATGCCTATGTTGATCGTAAAGATAGGCATGACCAGTTCCCCACGTACGGATAGTCCGATTGCCAATTGTTCCTTGAACGGCGGACGGTAAAAACTGTGTTCGGACTGCTCGTTATATCCGGCTTCATGTTCTTTGATATTGGCACTTTCATCATATTGTACATCGAGCGATGCTCCGGCACGGAAGTATTTGTGGAAGTTGTACATGGGGTTGAAATTAAATCCCAATACGCCGAACGAACCGGGTGCCAAGTAGGCTTCGTCTGGCTTGATCACCCCTTTTCGTTTAGAGGCTCCGTATAAGACGATGTCGTAGCTGATGTGCGGTTTGATGTTCTGGGTGGTCGGCCTGCCGGACATCACCGTTCCGGCATTTTCTCCAAAAGTATGTACCAGGCCTATTCTACCCCCGACGGTGTTGACGCCAGCGTTGGGATATTGTGTGTTTCCGTTGGAGAAATGGCTCAGGTCGATGCCTGCCGTCAGCCGCCATCCCACCGCCATCTGCCAGTTCAGCAAAAATCCCAAATTGATGTAGGCATTGATCTTCGATCCTACGACATAATTGTAAGCGTTGGTTTCCGGATGGTACTTTTCCCATCCGAAGGAAGCTCCGAAGTTCCATTCGTAATCCAGGGACAGGCGAGGGGAAAGCCGGGCTATGCGCGACCCCTGGAATGCATATACCGAAACAGGAGTCCCGATCTCGGCCTTGTCAAAGAAAGAATGATATGAAACGCCGATCCCTTGGTATGTGTGAGGGTATAATTCTCCGTTACGCGATTTTGGATGAAACCGGAATGAGTATTTCAGGTGTGCCGAGACAGACTTACGCAAGGGCTGCCAGGCCGCGTTCTCGCCGGCAAAAAACTCATTGGTGGGGATGAGGTAGACGGGGCGGAAGTCGAGGCCGATCTCGTGAATGAGCGGATGGCGGGACAAGGTGTCGCTCATCCCTGTTTCCTGTGCACATATATGGGTGCATCCCAGTAAACACATTCCGATTATGGATATTTTCAGATTCATGCTATAGCCTGCTTGGTGCAGGGCAAAAGTAGAAATTCAGTGTTAGAACGGCAAGTAAACTTATACCTTTCGCATTTTTTAATTCGTTAGGCGGATCGTTTCCCGTCTGAGGGTTAAACTCTGGCGATCTGTTGTGTATTTGTCGGATAGTCTGTATTTTTGCGCAAATTATAATACAGTGTGCATATGATACAAGAGAATTTTATCAAAATATATGAGGAAAGTTTCAAGAAAAACTGGGAACTGCCTGCCTTGACGGATTACAGTAAAGGGACGACCTTCTCTTTCGCAGATGTAGCCAAAGAGATTGCCCGTATCCACATCATGTTTGAAGAATGCCAGATACGGCGGGGAGATAAGATTGCTCTGATCGGAAAAGACAGTGCCCGTTGGTGTATCGTCTATATGGCCGCTGTGACGTACGGGGCGATTGTCGTGCCTATCCTGCAGGACTTTAGTCCGAATGATGTGCATCATATCATCAACCATTCCGAATCCGTTTTTCTTTTTGTCAGCGACCGTATTTGGGATACGTTGGAAGAGGAAATGATTGAAGACGTGCGTGGTGTGTTTTCGTTGTCCGATTTCCGTTGCCTGCATCAGCGTGATGGCGAAAGCATTCAGAAACTCTTGAAAGGAATGGATGAGAAGATGGCGGAGAAATATCCGGACGGTTTCGGGAAAGATGATATTAAATATGCCGAGTTAGATAATGACAAGGTAGTGGAGATTAACTATACTTCCGGTACGACCGGCTTCAGTAAAGGCGTCATGCTGACAGGAAATAATCTGGCGGGAAATGTGATGTACGGTATCAAGCTTGGTGTTTTGTACAGAGGAGAGCGTGAACTTTGTTTCCTGCCATTGGCGCACGCCTACAGTTGTGCGTTCAATTTCCTGGTGCCGATGGCTGTCGGAGCGCATGTTTACCTGCTGGGCAAGGTGCCTTCTCCCAAAATCTTGTTGAAAGCTTTTGAAGAGGTGAAACCAAATCTGATCCTGACGGTCCCGTTGATTTTGGAAAAGATTTACAAGAAGATGATTCTGCCCCAACTCAGTAAGACAACCATGAAGTTGGCACTAAATATACCGTTGCTGGACTCCCGTATCTATGCACAGATCCGGAAGAAACTGGTCGACTCGTTCGGTGGACGTTTCCGTGAGGTGATCGTGGGAGGAGCTGCTATGAATGAAGAGGTGACAAATTTCCTGTATAAAATCAAATTCCCATTCACGATCGGCTATGGAATGACAGAGTGCGGGCCGTTGATCAGCTATGACCATAATGACGAATATGTACCCGGGTCATGCGGACAAATATTGAAAGGGATCATGAAAGTACGCATAGATTCGGAAGATCCATACGATAAAGTAGGGGAAATTCAGGTGAGCGGCGAAAATGTGATGAAGGGCTACTATAAGAATGAAGAGGCGACATCCAAAGTCTTTACGGAAGACGGCTGGTTACGTACAGGCGATTTGGGAACGATCGATGCCGATAACCGTATCTATATTCGTGGCCGTAGCAAGACGATGATCTTGGGAGCAAGCGGACAGAATATTTATCCGGAAGAGATCGAATCGAAGTTGAACAACTTGCCGTTCGTAATGGAAAGTATCATAATAGAAAAGAATGGTAAGCTGGTAGGGCTTGTTTATCCGGATTACGATACGGTGGATGGTACAGGGGTTTCGCATGAGGATCTTCCGATCATTATGGAACAGAACCGGATCGAACTTAACAAACTTTTAGCTCCTTACGAAGCTGTTTCCGCCTTGCAATTGTATCCGACAGAATTTGAAAAGACGCCAAAAAAGAGTATTAAGCGTTACTTGTATAGTAACTATTAATTAATTTATTCGGTCTGTAAATCAGCTTGTTAATTCTTGAGTGGAAAATATTTTCAAAAAAAGTGCATTATGTTGTACAACATATTTGATTAATATATACATTTGCATCGTTTTAAGACAAGAAGATATTATAGACCGTTTAAATTAAGAAACAAAATGAAAAAGTTAGTTGCATTTGCTGCCGTTATCGCAGCTGTATCATTCGCATCTTGTGGTAACAAATCAGCAGAAAACGCTGAAGTTGCAGAAACTGAAACTGAAGCTACAGTAGAAGAGGTTGTTGCTCCTGCAGAAGAAGCAACGGTTGCTGAAGGTGATTCAACAAATGTTGAAACTCCGGCTGCTGAGACAGAAACTGCTCCTGCTGAATAATTATTCGCGGTAGGTCAGTAAAGAGGATAGTCTGTATGCGTGTAACATACAGACTTTTTTATTTTATATAATCCTGATTCGCAATAGCCAACATACAGATGGTGTTGAATGAAGTTGATGTGTCGCTTGTGATATTTTATTAATGTTCTTTATAGTTGTAAAATAGATTGGTTGGATTTAAATCCCTATATTTGAGACTAAACTTAGATGTATTATGAGAAAAACGATTGAAATATTATTAGTAGGCCTGTTGAGTATATTGTTTGGTTGTAAAGACAATTCTTATGACGAAAAGGATTTGCTTTACGAATCAGTTTCCATTGAATATCGAATAAAAGAGGTTATAGCATTGGAAGATCACATATTTAATGGAATATATGATAATAAAGGTCATAGTTCCCCCATTATGATACACGTACCTATCGAAAGAAACATTGTATATTTTTCGGAGTTCTATTTTTCTCAAAATATTTATAATGTAGAAACTCTGCTTCCTGTTTTTAATGCAAATGGAGAGCTTGTTGGTAATTCTGATTCCAAATATATTTTTGAAAACGGGGTTACTCGGATTTTTACAGATTCGATTGCTTACATACATTCTTTTGAAATACCGGCAAGTTGTGAATACAAGTTGGAATCTTTTAATAGCGGATATCAAATAGTTGCGGACTTTTCGATGAAAATCAAAAACCCTGTCGATGGAAGTTTTTCTGATATATCTGGGAAATGGAATGGGATTATATATACGACAAATAAGTTAATTGTCACAAATGAAAAAAATGACACTATAAGTTTTCAAGAGACTGCGATACGTTACTCTTTATGATCGCAAAACTTCGATAAATAAAAGAACAGGCAAGTGACAGCTATATTTCTCTACAGATGATTCGATGAATGGGCGTGAAGTTCAGGATTATTACAAAAACGGATTCCAACCGGAAAAATAAATTTTTCACCATCATCCGAAAATTATCATTACTGTTGTATATAATGATTTAATTATAAGCTTATTAATAGGTGAACCCAAAGGGTAAAAGAGGCTTCACCTGTTCCGGTTACCTTCATCGGTAAATGAGTCGAGTACGAAAAGCATCATAGAGGACAACTGTCATTCTTTTATCGTCAGGCCATAAAGTCATAGAGCTTTTGACATTGGGCAAAAATGTAAGGATCTATAATGTGAGTTTTAATTCTTTGTATATTAGAATATTAAATCCTTCTGTGATCCCTCTTCAAGGCATAGGCGAAAACAACAGCAAAATAATAAAAAAGGCTGGAGAGAGACATTGTCAACCTAAATCAGGACGAGACACCGGGTGAAACAGGTCTTAAAGGGTGAAGCCAGTTCAGAGGTCTGCCTTCACCCTTTTACGCATTGATTTTCAATATATAGCAAGATGGGTGAAGCCAACTTGCATTCTTGTACATGAAAAGTACAGCGGAGAAAATCTTGCTTTATTCCAATCCCATCAATATCTTCTTCAATACCGTCTGTGCTGAGATTTCGCGGTTGGCAGCTTCGGGGATCACGATGCTTTGGGGACTTTCGATTACGTCGTCCGTTACGATCATGTTGCGGCGGACGGGTAGGCAGTGCATGAAATAGGCATTGTTGGTCAAAGCCATCTTTTCAGTGTCGACAGTCCAGCTGCGATCCATGTTGAGGACCTTACCGTAATTGGGATCTGCATAAGCCGCCCAGTTCTTGGCATAGATGAAGTCCGCGCCTTCGAATGCTTTCTTCTGGTCATATTCCACATGGGCGTTACCAACGAATTTGGGATCCAGTTCGTAGCCTTCCGGATGGGTGATCACGAACTCATAGTCCGTCGCATTCATCCATTCTGCAAAACTGTTCGGGACAGCCTGCGGAAGCGATTTAGGATGCGGTGCCCAAGTCATGACGACTTTCGGGCGGTCTGTCTTCTTATACTCTTCGATCGTGATCAGGTCGGCAAAACTCTGTAGCGGATGGCGGGTAGCCGCTTCCATGCTGAATACCGGACGGCCGGAGTATTGGATGAACTGGTTCAATATCTTTTCGTTATAATCGTCTTCCTTACTTTCGAAACGAGCGAAAGAACGTACGCCGATCACGTCGCAATAGCATCCCATGACCGGAACTGCTTCCAAGAGATGTTCAGGCTTGTCGCCATTCATGATCACACCGCGTTCGGTTTCCAGTTTCCAGGCTCCCTGATTCACGTCGAGCACCATCGTGTTCATGCCTAAGTTCATGGCTGCTTTCTGTGTCGATAGGCGGGTTCGGAGGCTGGAGTTGAAGAATATCATTAATAATGTCTTGTTCTTACCCAGTTCGGTAAACTGGTAACGGTCTTTCTTAATCTCGAAAGCCTCAGTGAGTGCCTGCTTGAGGTCGCCCAAATCCTGTACACAAGTGAAGTTTCTCATATTATGTCTAATTTTTAATTGTTCTGCCTACAAAGATAAATAATGATTTCAGATTTATAGCGGATGATTTGATACTACTTTCGTATTTGCCCGTCTCCTTCGATGATGTACTTGTAGGTCGTCAGTTCCGGTAAAGACATTGGACCGCGGGCATGTAGCTTCTGCGTGCTGATACCTATTTCTGCCCCGAAACCGAATTGTGCCCCATCGGTGAAGGCCGTAGATACATTGGCATAGACACAGGCGGCATCGACCATCTGTTGGAAACGGTGGATGGTTTCCATCGATTCGCTGACGATACTTTCGCTGTGTTTCGAACTGTAGCGGGCGATATGTTGCAGGGCTTCATCCAAAGAGGAGACCGTGCGGATCGCCATTTTGTAGTCTAAGAACTCGGTACCGAAACTGTTTGCCGTAGCTGGCTGAAGCAAGTCGGCGGGATAGCGGCCCGATAGGGCTGCAAAGGCGGGTTTATCGGCATAGATAATGACATTGCTGTCGGATAGTTTGCCACACAAATAAGGCAGATCACCTAACCGGTCACGGTGAACAATCAAGCAGTCCAGAGCATTGCAGACGCTGACGCGGCGTGTCTTGGCATTATTGACGATCTCGCGCCCTTTTTCTTTGTCGCCATCCTTGTCGAAATAGGTGTGGCAGATGCCGGCTCCTGTCTCGATGACCGGCACTCGGGCATGGTTGCGGACGAAATTGATTAGCGAACTACTGCCTCGCGGAATGATAAGGTCCACCAGGCCTACGGCATTCAACAGTTCGGTTGTCGCTTCGCGGTCGGAGGGCAGGAGTGTGCAGACAGCCGGATCGACACCTTGCTCGCTCAGAACGTCGTGGATGATCGCCACTAAGGCACGGTTGGAGCTGTCTGCATCCGAACCTCCCTTCAGTACGCAGGCATTCCCACTCTTGAAACAGAGGGAGAAGACATCGAAGGTGACATTCGGACGTGCTTCGTAGATGACGCCGACCACACCGAAGGGGACAGCCACTTTCCTGATCACCATTCCGTTCGGACGTACTGTTTCGCTTAACAGTCTTCTAAGAGGAGACGGCAGCGAGGCGACGTTTTTCATGTCTTCGGCAATACCGGCAAGACGTTCTTCCGTCAGTTTCAGACGGTCGTATTTCGGATTCATCGGGTCCATGCGCCGCAAGTCTTCGGCATTGGCGGCCAGAACCTCCGTCTGGCGCGACAGCAAAGCCGAAGCTGTGTCTCTAAGGATGTGGTTGATGGTGGCATCGTCCAGTGTGACAAGTTGGCGCGAAGCTGTGAGAGTCTGTTGCAAGAATTCGTTAATCATAGTCGTATGATTGTTGCTATTAATCCAGATATAAATAATCGTAATGTATCAACGGTTTCTTATCCCGGCTGCCGATCAGCTTCCGTGCTTCCGTACTGTCGTAGCTTGAGCATCCGACTCCTAATTGGACACCTTCTTCATTGAAGATCTTGACGATATCGTCTTTTTCGAAGTCACCTGTGATCCGGGTTACGCCGATCAGCAGTATACTGGTTGCCTTAGGACTTGACAACGCTTCTTCGGCTCCCCGGTTGATGTGTATCTCGCCTTTGGCGAAACCTTCGGAGTGGGCGATCCACTTCTTCACGCTGCTGACAGGTTTATTTGACGGGATGAAGCGCGTGCAGACGGTCTGGTTGCCTTTGTCAAGCAGGTCTGCCAGGATATTCTCCTTCTTGCCGTTGGCGATAATAACCGTGATGCCTTCGTCTGCAACCTTCTGTGCAATGCTGCATTTGGTCAGCATACCGCCACGGCCGAATGACGATTTGCTGGTCTGTACATATTCTGACAGGTCTTCCTTGCCTCCGTCTATTTCTCGGATAATTGTTGAGGACGGGTCGGAAGGATTGCCGTTATATATGCCATCAATATTGCTGAGGATAATCAAAGCATTCATTCCCATCATGGTGGCGATAAGTCCGGAAAGCTCGTCGTTGTCCGTAAACATCAATTCAGTAACCGATATCGTATCGTTTTCGTTCACGATGGGAATCACTTTGTTTTCGAGCATTACCTCCATGCAGTGTTTCTGGTTGAGGTAATGCGTACGGCTACCGAAGTTTTCCTTCGTGGTGAGCACCTGGCCGCAAGTCATGCCATGTTCCCGGAACAGTTCGTAATAACGGTTGATTAGCTTGGCTTGCCCGACTGCCGAGTACAACTGGCGGGCAGAAACGGAGTCCAGCTTTTTGCCCACCTTTATCTCGCTGCGTCCCGAAGCGACCGCCCCGGAAGAGATAAGGACGACCTCTACTCCTTTGCGGTGTAGTTCGGCCACCTGATCCACTAAGGCAGACATCCGGGTAATATCCAACGTGCCGTCCTTGCGGGTGAGCACGTTGCTTCCTATCTTGACCGCAATGCGGTTGAATTGACAATTATTTTGCGGGTCTCTTTTCATTGTCAATTGTTCTGATTTCGACCCGGCGTATCTTGCCACTGATTGTCTTGGGCAGTTCGTCTACGAACTCGACGACACGCGGGTATTTGTATGGGGCTGTTACCTTTTTGACGTGGTCCTGCAGTTCCTTGATCAGAGCGTCTCCGGCTTTATCCTTGTAGTCTTTCGCCAGAACGATAGTGGCTTTTACCACTTGTCCGCGAATTTCGTCGGGAACACCTGTGATTGCGCATTCGACAACCGCCGGATGTGTCATCAGGGCGCTTTCCACTTCGAACGGGCCGATGCGGTAGCCGGAGCTCTTGATCACATCGTCGGCACGGCCTACGAACCAGAAATAACCATCCTCATCACGCCAAGCGACATCGCCCGTGTAATACAGTCCGTCGTGCCATGCTTCGCGTGTACGTTCGGCATCTCGGTAATATTCCTTGAAGAGACCGAGCGGTTTTCCGTTTGTCGTGTGGATCACGATCTGCCCCTGTTCGCCATCTTCAGCATGGGTTCCATCCGGGCGCAACAAATCTACGTCGTATTGAGGATTGGGAACGCCCATCGAACCGGGTTTTGGTTCCATCCACGGGAAAGTGGCGATGGTCAAGGTCGTTTCCGTTTGCCCGAAACCTTCCATCAACTTGATGCCTGTCAGTTTGTAGAACGTGTCGAACACGGCTGGATTCAAGGCTTCGCCGGCAATAGTACAGTATTGGAGGGACGACAGGTCGTATTTCGTCAGGTCTTCACGTATCAGGAAACGGAAGATCGTAGGAGGTGCGCACAAAGATGTGATACGGTAGTCTTGTATCATTTGCAACATATCGGCCGGTGTGAATTTCTCGTGGTCATACACGAATACGGTTGCACCGGCAATCCACTGTCCGTAGAGTTTTCCCCATACGGCTTTTCCCCAGCCGGTATCGGCAATAGTCAAATGGAGGCTGTCTTTATGCAGGTTATGCCAGAAACTTCCTGTCACGATATGACCCAGCGGATAGGTAAAATCGTGTGCCACCATCTTCGGGTTTCCTGTTGTGCCGGAAGTAAAGTACATCAGTGAGATGTCGTCGTTGCTATTCGGATGTTCCGGGCGTACGAACGGAGCCACGCTTTTGAGGCCTTTATGGAAATCATCGAATCCTTCGGGTATTTCGGGACCTACAGAAACAAGGCTCTTAATTGAGGGTGAATCAGGCAAAGAGTCGATGACGTGTTGGGTGATCACTTTCTCACCAGCACAGACGATCATCTTGATATCGGCGGCATTTGCCCGGTAGACGATATCTTTCTTTGTAAGCAGGTGAGTTGCCGGAATCACCACTGCTCCTAATTTGTGCAATGCGATGATCGAAAACCAGAATTCATAACGGCGTTTCAATATTAACATGACCATGTCGCCATGGCCGATTCCCAAAGACTGGAAATAAGCAGCCGTCTGATCTGTATATTTCTTCAGGTCGGCAAAGGTGAAGTCGATATGTTCCCCTTGGTCGTTTGTCCAACACAGTGCAATCTTATCGGGTTCTTCTTTCGCCCATGCATCTACTACGTCATATCCGAAGTTGAAGTTCTCCGGGACTTTTATCTTGAAATTCTTTATAAAATCTTCCTGCGACTCAAAGGTCGTTTTGTCTATGAATCTTTCTAACATGACTGAATTAATTTATAGAATGATAGCCAGAAAACTGACCTTTTCTCCGTCGAGCGCCTTCATTCCATGTGGCAGTTCGGAGTTGAAATAGATACTGTCGCCTTCTTCCAGTATCACTTCTTTGTTGTTGATCTGTAACAGCATGCGGCCTTTCAGTACTATATTATACTCTTGTCCGGGATGCGAGTTCAGATAAATCGGTGTTTCATCAGGAGTCGGATGGACGGTAACCATGAACGGATCTGCTTTCCGGCCGACAAAACCGGCAGCAAGCGATTGGTATTTGTAGGCTTTGGTCCGTTCCACGGCAATGCCTTTCCCCCTGCGGGTGATGAAATAGCTGCTCATCTTGGGTTCGTTGCCAAACATCAGTGTCGTCAGTTCTACGCCATAAGCTTGCGAAATCTGATGCAATATACTTACTGAAATATCTACAGTGCCACTCTCCAACTTTATATACTGTTCGGGCGTCAGGTTACAGACCCCGGCCATTTCTTCGGGTGAGATTTCCAATGCATCCCGAAGTCCGGCCAAACGCTCCGCAATTTGTTTTATCTGTTCGTTCATTTCCGTTGATTATTATATTTATGTTGCTCCAAAGATAAGAATAAAAAGCAAAATGTTTAAGGAAAGAGGAATATAATGTGATTTAGTTGTTTTCTGCAGCTTGAATTGTTGATGATGAACGAGAATATCCTAATCATTTGATTTAACTTTCATTTAATAGACCTGTCTGTTATTTAAAAAAAATATTGATTATGTTTACAGCGCAGAAATAGTTATTCTTTGAACACTTAATAACAATACTACTATGGACAATGCAATTTTTAGTTTCCCCAAACCAATTAATGAGCCGGTAAAAGCATATGCTCCCGGTTCAAGTGAAAAATCATCCTTGAAAAAGGCTCTTGCGCAACTCTCATCAGAAGAATGGGATATTCCACTGGTTATCGGAGGCAAAGAAATCCGTACCGGTAATACCGGCAAAGTCGTGATGCCGCATGACCATCATCATGTATTGGCTACTTACCATAAGGCAGGAGAGAAAGAAGTACAGATGGCTATCGATGCAGCCATGAAGGCGCATAAGGAATGGTCCGAACTTCCATGGGTGGAACGTGCTTCCGTTATGTTGCGTGTAGCAGAATTGCTTTCTACTAAATATCGTTATATATTGAATGCTTCCGTCATGCTGGGGCAAAGTAAGAATCCGTTCCAGGCAGAAATCGATGCTCCGTGCGAGTTGATTGATTTTCTGCGTTTCAGCACCTTCTATGCCAGCCAGGTGTATGCAGACCAGCCTTATTCGGAGACAGGTATCCTGAACCGGATGGAATACCGTGCTTTGGAAGGTTTCGTGTTCTCGCTCACGCCGTTCAACTTTACTTCTATAGCCTCTAATTTGAATATGGCGCCTGCTATGATGGGAAATGTGGCAGTCTGGAAACCGTCGACAACGGCTATCCACTCTAACTATTTCCTGATGAAGGTATTCCAGGAAGCCGGTTTGCCCGACGGTGTTGTCAACTTTATTCCGGGACAGGGGAGTGTGATCGGCAAAGTCGTAACGGCCAGCCGTGATTTGGGCGGTTTCCATTTCACTGGTTCCACATCCACATTTAATACCCTTTGGCGCCAGATTGGTGAAAACTTGGGCCATTATAAATCTTATCCGAAAATTGTCGGTGAGACAGGCGGTAAGAACTTTATCTTCGTTCATCCTTCTGCTCCGGCTTTGGATGTCGCAACAGCTATCGTACGTGGTGCGTTTGAGTACCAAGGACAGAAATGTTCGGCTGGTTCACGTGCCTATATTCCGGCTTCACTCTGGAAAGAAGTGAAGGACTACGTCGGCGATATGTTGAAAGAAATCAAAATGGGAGATGTCCGGGACTTCACGAATTTTATCAATGCGGTGATTGATGAAACTTCATTCGACAACATCATGAGTTATATCAATTATGCAAAACAATCTTCTGATGCGGAAATCATTTTCGGTGGAAACGGGGATAAGTCCGTAGGTTACTTTGTTGAACCGACTGTCATCCGGACTACGGATCCGATGTTCAAAAGCATGGTGGAGGAAATTTTCGGCCCGGTTATCACGGTCTATGTATATGATGATCATAAATATGAAGAAACACTCGAACTTTGCGACCGTACATCTCCGTATGGTTTGACCGGCTCTATTTTTGCACGTGATCGTTATGCGATCGATATGGCATTCAATAAATTGCGTTATGCAGCGGGCAACTTCTATATCAATGACAAACCGACTGGTGCCGTTATTGCCCAGCAACCGTTTGGCGGCTCGCGTGCTTCGGGTACGAACGATAAGGCGGGAGGACCGTTGAACTTGATTCGTTGGACAAATGCCCGTTGTATCAAAGAAACATTGGTTCCGCCGACAAGCTATGGTTATCCGTTTCTTGGAGAAGTGTAATTCTAATTTCAAATGCCATGTTAGATTTTAATAATACCGAAATCGCTTTCTCTGCCAAATCGCAGTCTGAGTTGAAAAATGCTTATTTGCTGTTCAACACAATCAAGTATCCGTGGCTGGTGAAATGTGCCAGTGTAGCAAGTAATATCGCATTGAATATCCATTTTCCGTTGGGGTGGGCGGTTAAACCGACTTTATATAAACAATTTGTCGGTGGTGAAACTTTGCAGGACTGTACAAAGGCGATCGACCATCTGAGGAAGTTCAATGTACACTCCACCCTGGACTATTCAGCCGAAGGAGAGCAAACGCCCGAAGGAATACAGGCTACTTTTGAAGAAACCATGCGTTCGATCGATTTTGCAAAGGGAAATGATAATCTGGCTTATGCCGTATTCAAGCCTTCCACTATCATAGCGGACGAACTTCTTGCTAAAGCTTCCGAAAAACATGAGGAACTGACCATCGAAGAAGTAAAAGCCTATCGTGAGTTCAGGGAACGTTTTATGGCTTTTTGCCAGCGTGCCTATGACAATGACGTGCGTCTGATTGTGGATGCTGAAGACTATTGTTTTCAAGATGCCCTCGACGCATTGACTGATGAGGCGATGCGCAGGTATAACAAAAAACGTGCGATTGTATTTGCAACCTTGCAGATGTATCGTCACGACCGTATGCCGTATTTGCGCCGTATATTGGATGATGCGAAAGAAAAAGGATATATTGCCGGTGTGAAATTCGTACGTGGAGCTTATATGGAAGCCGAGCGTGCCAGGGCGGCCGCTTTGGGATATCCCGATCCGATCTGTAAGGATAAACAGGTAACGGACGAAAACTTTGACGAAGCTGTCCGCTTCACAATGGATCATCTCGACTATTTCGAAATGTTTATGGGGACGCATAATGAGGAGAGCAACTATAAATTAGCCCGGCTGATAGATGAAAAAGGCTTGAAGCGTGATGACTCCCGTATCTTCTTCGCCCAACTGTTGGGAATGAGTGACAATATCTCTTTCAACCTGGCACATGAAGGCTATAATGTAACCAAATATGTACCGTATGCGAGAGTACGGGATGTTTTACCATATCTGATCCGCCGTGCTGAAGAAAACACTTCGGTTGCCGGACAAACCAGTCGTGAACTTCGTATGCTGAAAGCAGAACTGGACAGAAGGAAGAGGTAAATAATTGACAACCGGTAATGGACAATTGACAATTATTCAAAGGTTCTCCCTTCCTCATTGTCAATTGTCCGTTATTTCTTATTTGCTAGCCTTCAACCCCCGGATGACGGAAGATGTGAAACCGGAGAGTTCCATTTCGTTCAATCCCTTGATCGTGATGCCTCCCGGCGTTGTTACCTTATCGATTTCCATTTCAGGATTACTTTTGTTTTCCAGCAAGAGGTCGACAGCCCCTTTCACCGTATGAACTACGATTTCCTGTGCTTGCTTCGGGTAAAAACCTAATTCGACGCCGCCTTCGATGGCTGCCCGGATATAGCGCAGGGCGAATGCAATTCCGCTGGAAGCCAAAGCTGTTCCGGCAGACATCAAGCGTTCGTCGACCAACATGGCATTTCCTAATTCGTTGAAAATATTAACGATCAACTCTGTTTGCTCCTTGGACGCATTACGGGCCGCAACAAAAGTCATGCTGCTAAGCACTTCGATTGCCGTATTCGGCATGATACGGAAGATAGTTGGAGTTGCCAGGCAATCGTCGAACTCCGTGTTTATGGTCAGATAGGTGTTTAAAAGATCGAATGTGATCCCTGCGGCAACAGAAACTATTATCTGTTTGTCATAGTTGAGCACACCTTTGATCTGGTCGATAATTTCCTCTACGCGCCAGGGTTTTACGGCAATGACGATGATGTCGGCACCTTTGACCGCTTCTACATTGTCCAACGAGAGAACGAAATCTGGATTTGTATTCCTCATCTTTTCCAGAGTCGCATCTGATTGTGCCGTGCAAGTGATATCAGAAGCTTTGAACATATGACCTTTTGCCAATCCTCGTGCTATGGCACCGCCGATATTTCCGGAGCCGATAATTGTAATCTTCATGTTTTCTTATGTTACAAGTTATTATGTCCGGCAAAGATACAGCTTAAATTCTCCATTGCTCATTGTTCATTGTCTATTTAATCGTATCTTTGCCTTTCAAAATTAATCTAATAACATAATATAAACAGATTTACATGAAAAAGACAATTATTGCGGTTGGTATGCTGTTCGCTATGACGATGTCAGCAACAATCCATGCACAGGAGTCAGAGAAAAAAGAAAATGAAGAAGGGTTTGTTTTTACGACAGTAAAGGAGAATCCGATCACTTCGATTAAGAACCAAAATCGTGCCGGAACTTGTTGGTGCTATTCGACAATGGCTTTTCTGGAATCGGAATTGCTTCGTATGGGAAAGGGTGAATATGATTTGTCCGAAATGTATACGGTTTACAACACTTATCTGGATCGTGCGGATGCAGCTGTGCGTACTCACGGTGACGTGTCCTTTTCACAAGGGGGTTCTTTTTATGACGTGATTTACGGAATGGAGGCTTTCGGGTTGGTTCCGGAAGAAGAAATGCGTCCGGGTGTGATGTATGGCGATACATTGAGCAACCATACCGAACTGTCCGCTCTTACAGATGCAATGGTGGCCGCTGTTGCCAAAGGCAAACTGCGTAAATTGCAGTCAGATGAGAATAACGCCATGTTGTGGAAAAAAGCGGTTGCTGCCGTTCATGAGATTTATTTAGGCAAGGCTCCTGAAAAATTCACATACAAAGGTAAAGAATATACTCCGCAGTCTTTCTATAAGTCTACAGGTTTGAATTCTTCCGACTATGTATCCCTGACTTCTTACACTCATCGTCCGTTCTATACTCAATTCCCGATCGAAGTCCAGGATAACTGGCGTCATGGATTGTCTTACAACTTGCCTATCGACGAGTTGATGGAAGTGTTTGACAATGCTATCAATACCGGCTATACAATTGCCTGGGGTTCTGACGTGAGTGAATCCGGTTTTACCCGTGATGGTGTAGCCGTTATGCCTGACGATGACAAGGTGCAGGAACTGAGTGGTTCCGATATGGCTCATTGGTTGAAAATGAAACCAGAAGAAAAGAAACTGAATACAAAGCCTCAACCGCAGAAGTGGTGCACACAGGAAGAACGTCAGTTGGCTTATGACAACTATGAAACGACAGATGACCACGGTATGCAGATCTATGGTATTGCTAAAGACCAGGAAGGTAACGAATACTATATGGTAAAGAACTCTTGGGGTACTTCCAATAAGTATGAAGGTATCTGGTACGCATCCAAAGCATTCGTCCGTTACAAAACCATGAACATCGTTGTTCACAAAGATGCGCTTCCTAAAGCAATCAAAGCTAAGTTGGGAATCAAATAAATTGGCAATTAAAAGAAGACTGGTTAATTATCAAATATCTCAAATATCAAAAAGAGGCCTCCGATAGAAATCGGGGTGCCTCTTTTCTATTTATACAAAGATGTGCTGTGAAGAGGTATCTATTATTGTACGAGTTTTAGCGTATAATTAAGGTCGGAGGCGGCTTTTTGTAATTCTTGGTTCAACATGGTCAGGCTATCGCCTTCTGCCTGGAAATAAAAGACCATGCTGCCGTCACTTGGAATCAGTTCATATACGACTGCGCTTGCATCGGCTGGAGTTCCTTTTTTCACCAGGCGTTTACCGGTCGAAGTAAATGTCTGATCTTTGCCGTCTTTGGCTTCCAAATAAGTGGCGTCCAGTTCATAGACACCATCGTTACTATCTTGCTGATAGAACAAAGTCAGGTTGTAAACGATACCGGGTCCATCGGCAGCCGGAATAGTCCCCTTATATTTTTTCTGTACGACCGCACCCTTTTCCGGATTCAATTTCAGGGAGTCGCGCATATTGATCGGTTTCGCCGGTTTTGCCTTTACAACCGGTAACTCCGGTAAAGAGGACGCTTCGGGAGCTGCTTCGGCGACGGCTATACTTTCTTCTTCAACTAACACGGGAGCGTCTTTTGCTGCTTTTCCGTTACATGCAGCCAAAAATGCCAGTGCTGCTACTGCGATAAAATACTTTTTCATTTTGTACTTTTTATTTAGAGATTTAGTGACTTTTGGAGATATAACAAAAGACCCCCTGCATTTTGTTTTGCAGAGGGTCTTTTTTAACTATCTGCCACCGGCGGGCAGATGGTCCAGCCAGTATTTGGCCATTGTCATTCGCAGGTGCAAGGTCGTGCCCGGACGTTCGTAAATACCGTGGCTGCGCATCGGGTAGCTGACTTGGCTGAATATCTTGCCATGTTTCACCAGCTCGTCGACCAGCATCTCGCAGTTCTGATAATGGACGTTATCGTCACCGGTTCCGTGTATCAGGAGCAGGTTCCCTTTCAGACCGGATGCGTAAGTGATCGGAGAACCTTTTCGGTAGCCTTCCGGATTGTTCTGCGGTGTGTTCATGTAGCGTTCCTGGTAGATCGTGTCGTAGGTACGTTGGTCGGCAACGAAAGCGATGGCGATACCGGTGTGGAAGACATCCGGATAACGGAACATGGAGTTCAACGTCTGGCTTCCGCCACCGCTCCATCCGGTAATGCCGATACGGGTCGCATCGATGAACGGGTAACGGCGTGCCATGTCCTGGATGCCGCGTGCCTGGTCTTCGGAAGCGAACGTTCCGACTTCGCCATAGATACATTTACGCCATTCACGGCCGCGCGGAGTGTTGGCCCCCCGGTTGTCGATACTGACAACGATATATCCGAGGTTGGCTACATACTGGTTCCAAAGGTCACCACCTCCCCAAACGTCTTGTACGGTCGAACTGGCCGGTTCGCCATAAACCTCTATGATAACCGGGTATTTTTTTGACGGATCGAAGTTGACCGGTTTGATCATCCAGGCATCCAGTTCGAGGTCCCCGGAGGTCACTTTGACGAACTCTTTCGGGTTCAGCCCCAGTGCGGCATATTGTTCGCGTGCCCTTGCATTGTCTTCTATCATCCGAACGGATTGATGTTTTGGGAAAGAAACCATGTCGATCATCGACGGAGTCGCTACATTGCTATAGGTATGGACCGCCCATTTTCCGGTAGGCGACATATTATAACGATGTTGTCCCGGCTGGTCTGCCGGACTGAGCCGTTTCACTTCTCCCTTCCCGAAAAGCTTGGCGCTGTAGAGGTAACGTTGGGTATAGTTTTCCGGTGAAGCGATAAAATAGACCAATCCCTTCTGAAGGTCTGTCCCGACCGGCGATATATAGTCGAAGTCGCCTTTCGTGATCGGTTGTATCTCTTTCCCGTCCCGGCTGATGCGATAGAGATGGCGCCATCCGTCGCGTTCGCTTTCCCAGGTAAACCAGGTGTTGTCCTTCAACCATTGGATATTGTCGTTCGTGTCCAGCCATGCAGCATCGGTGTCGGTGAAGATATTCTGAGGTGTAGCGCTGCCGATACGGGCGATCCAGACTTTGTTCGTATTCTGCGGACGGTTCATTTGCTGGATGAACAGCTCGTTGCTTCCGGGTATAAATTCCATGCGGGGAATGTAGTTGTTGCGCGGATCACCGGGAATCTCGATCCAGGTAGTCGCTCCTCCGGCTGCTGGAAGATAGCCCACTTTGACCGCCGAGTTCGTACAGCCGGCTTTCGGATAAGGGAAATGCAGGATTGTCGGGTAGATGGAATCCACGTTATTGATGATGTCGAACACTCCCGTTCCTTTCGTGTCGCTCTGCCAGTAGGCGATATACTTTCCGTCCGGGCTCCAGCGGAAACCGTCGCGGCAGGCAAATTCTTCTTCATACACCCAGTCGAACGTACCGTTCACGATCGTCAGGTTCCCGTCATGGGTCAGTTGCGTGATCTGGCCGGAAGCAACATCTTCTACATATATATTATTGTTCGAGACGAAAGCCACGCGTGTCCCGTCGGGCGAGAATTTGGCAAACATCATCGACGATTCTGGCAGTCCTTTCCCTAACCGGCGCAAAGTACCATCTTTCAACGTCAGTACCCAGTAGTCGCCCCGCGTGTCGTAACGCCATACCCGTTTCGTATTGTTATAGATCAAAACCTTTCCGTTGTCGGCACTCCAAGATATGCTGCGGATGGGGATCGGTTTCCCGGTCTCTTTGTTGATAAGCATGGAAGAAGGGATGATGACTTCCCGTCGGTTATCTTTGGCACGATAGGCGACAATGTCTATGCCACCAGTTTCGATGTTCGGTTCCATTCGGCTGTATCGTTCGCCATCCTTCATCCATGTCATGGCGCCGATCCCTTTTGTCTGCACCAGTCGTCCTCCGACGACCTCTTCTAAATGAAGTTTACCCTTTGTTGCGGTCGCTTCGCTTTGAGCAAACGGATCGCTGTCCGTTTCCGTCCGGTTTTCCCAGGGCATGATTTGTGCCATACTTATATTTCCGGCCAGTAAAAAGCATGCTACCGGAAGAATGAGTTTGTTCAGTCTCATGTATATTCGTTTTAATAATTAGCTGTTTGCAAAGAACGGAATGTTTTATGAGATGGACAAAGGAAAAAGAAGCGAATATTTATAAATAAAATGGTAAATTGCAGGACTTTTGATGGATAAACAAAAAACGGTGATCATGCTAAAAGATGTAAAAAATGAAATGTTAAGAGATAGGAACGAATTAGCACTGGTGGAGAACAAGAAACTTCGCGAGGTGTTGGAATTGGTGTTGTGTGAAAATAAGGAGCTTCGCGATCTGTTGGAGCATAAACAGCAAGAAGTAGATTCTTATAAAAAAGAGAGTGTTGAACGGAAAAAACAATGTAGTAGTTTAAGAAAGTTATATGAAGGGGTAAAAAAGGAAAGAAACGAATATTATAGAATGTATTTGAGATTCTTCAAGGGGAAAAGTGTGTCTGGAGACTTGAGGAAAAAAGGAAATAGAACGAAGGCTGCTCGAGCGTTTTTGGGAAAAATAGATTTATTACAAAATGAATTAGACGTGTCGAAGCAGATATCGGATAATAATAAGAAGCATATTTTTGCTTTGGATTTAAAAAACAGGATTCTTTATCGGAAAAATATATGTCTAAAGAAGCGGCTTGAAGTTTACCATACCTTGCATGAAGGCGAAAATGATGCCTTCAATACTGTGCTCGGCATCGTCAATGAGCTCGAAGAGGCATTTCGTACCACATTCGAATTTACCGAACCCAGTCTGAAAGGCATGGCAAAGTTGTTTAAGGAAGAAAAGGCCAGAATGGAAAATTTATATGCTGGAGCCAAGCGTATGGATGAAATGTTTGAAAAGATAGTGAAAGCCCAGGATCGGTTGGATAGAGAAGTCGAGGGGTATAAAATAGATAAAAAAATGGTAGAAGAGCTTTATCCAAAATTTTCATATTTGGTAAGGAATAAAAAAAAGGTTCTGGAGCGGCTTTCCAATCTGGAAAGATGGGAGGAAGAACTGAAGAATAATAAAATAAAAGGTGTCTATGAAAAACTAAAGATTCAGGAGTTCGAATACGAGCGGCGGAAAAGCCGGTTGCAGAAAAACATGGCGTTGCTGAAATGTGAAGAAAAAAGGTTCCATAGCGAATTGGCGGGGATGGGTAAGCAGAAAGATATAATGTTTAATGAAAACATCAAAATCCAGCAACAACTCTACGCTGAGATAGAAAAGAGCGAACAGGTCCTCTTTATTATCCGCTCTTTGAACAGTATGAACCCTTTATATGAAAAAATAATGGAGGAGCTGGTCGCTTCTGTCCGTGGGGAGAAAACCCGTCGTATTGTTTCATCCTTCCTGAAGGGGGAAAGCCCCTATGAGATTGCACAAAAAGAGGGAAAGTCCGCCACTGCCGTGCAGCGGATGGTCCTTCTGGTCATAAAAAAATTAAAGAAACCAGCTGAATAATAATAGATGGTATTTCCGTGCCAACCCCTTTTTCTCATTATTCAAAAGAAAAATGTCAGATATATGAAGGAATGAATCTTTTGTTCATTTTATCTTTATCCTCGAATTACAAAATAAGAATAATATGAGGATATTACTGAGTCGCTTAACCTTGTTAGCCTCCTTTGCCTTTTCGGCTTTTTGTCTGCAGGCTGTTGAAAAAAAACCTTCTGGGTTGATGACTGATCTGATCGAGCATACCGGGCAGACATGGCAGAACGGATATGCATCGAACCTTCCGGTCTGGCAACTCAATGAGGCGGTCGAACCGTTGCAATATGCCGCCATCCGTTCGGCGCATCCCGCCTTTTCCTGGATCGTACCCGGTAAAACCGGAGGAACGCGACAGACCGCTTACCGCGTGATCGTGGCTGACAACCGTGAAGATGCCGCTTTCGGGAGAGGTAATCTGTGGGACAGCGGGATGATCGAGAGCGACCGGTCCGTAGCAGTCCGTTATGCCGGTGAAGCATTGAAACCTGGTAAATCCTATTTCTGGCGGGTAAAAACGGTGACGAACACCGAAGGGGAAAGTGAATGGTCCGATGTGAAGGCTTTTCGCACCGCCGACCGCTTGTCCGAATATGAAACGGCCTACTATCCGCAGGTGAAGACGATGGAGTTTCCGACCGGAATAAAGGAAATCCGCCCCGGTACGTGCCTTGTCGACTTCGGGAAAGATGCTTTCGGACAGTTGGTGTTGACGTTGGTATCCGATGGCACACGCGATTCGGTAGTCGTGCATTTAGGGGAATGTCTTGAAGAAGGGCGTATCCTGCGCGATCCGGGCAAGTCGACCATCCGTTACCATCGCTATCCGCTGGCTTTGCTGAAGGGAACTCATACATACCGGATCAAGATCGGCAAGGACAAACGGAATACCGGATCGACTGCCGTGTTGATGCCGGCCTATGTGGGAGAGGTCGTCCCTTTCCGCTATTGTGAGATCGAAGGGTATGAGGCACCTCTGTCGCCAGCCTCGGTTGTCCGCGAAACGGTGCATTATCCGTTTGACGAGACAGCTTCTTCTTTCCGTTCTTCCAATGAGTTGCTGAACCAGATATGGGATCTTTGTAAATATTCTGTCCGGGCCACTTCGTTCTTAGGCGTTTATGTGGATGGCGACCGCGAACGTATTCCTTATGAGGCGGATGCTTTGATCAACCAGCTTTGCCACTATGGAGTAGATCGTGAATATGCAATTGCCCGTCGCTCGCATGAATATCTGCTGCAACATCCGACATGGCCGACCGAATGGATTTTGCAGGCGTTGTCGATTGCCTGGTACGATTATCTGTACACTGGCGATAGCCGTTCGCTCGAATCCAGTTATGAATTACTGAAACCACGTGTCCTGATGGCTCTCCGCGAGAAGAACGGGCTGATCAGCACGACGACCGGATTACAGACGGACGGTTTCCTCCGTTCGATCCGTTTTAAGGGGCAGATACGGGATATTGTGGACTGGCCGCACACCGGAATACTCGGTTTGGGAAAGAAGCAAGGGGGAGAAGATGACGGATTTGCCTTTACCGATTATAATGTAGTGACAAATGCTTGGCATTACGCCGCTTTGAAGCAGATGGAAGGTATTGCCGGCGCATTGGGTAAGCAGGATGACGCAACTTTCTATGCTTCCGAATCGGACGCTTTCAAAAAACGGTTCATCCGTTCGTTCTTTAATACTCGCAAAGGCTATTTTACGGATGGCCTTGCTGCCGACACCGAACATGCATCTCTGCATGGCAATATGTTTCCGTTGGCGTTTGATCTGGTTCCGGGCGGAAAGAAACAAAGCGTCGTCGACTTTATCCAAACCCGTGGGATGGCTTGCAGCGTCTACGGTTCGCAATTCCTGATGGATGCCCTCTATGAAGCGAATGATGCCGAATATGCTTTGCATATGCTGACCAAGACAGACGACCGCAGCTGGTATAATATGATCCGTGTCGGTTCGACTATCTCGCTCGAAGCCTGGGACAACAAGTATAAACCGAACCAGGACTGGAACCATGCCTGGGGAGCCGCTCCAGCTAATATCATCCCGCGCCGCCTGATGGGAGTAGAGCCTCTGACGCCCGGTTTCGGCACTGCCCGCATCAAACCGCAGCTTGCTTCGCTCGAATGGGCGGAAGCAACGATCCCAACGATCCGGGGGGCAATCCGTATGGTGGTGGAGAATAAGGCGGATGCCTATATCCTGAAGGTGACGATTCCCGCCAATATGGATGCCGAAGTGTATCTCCCGCTTCCGTCCGGTAAATATACCGTAACGAATAACGGCGCTTCGGTGAAAACCTCTAAAGTGAAGGACGAGTCGTTTCTCTATGCCGGAAAGATCGGTTCCGGCAGCTATACTTTTGTTATGGAATGGTAATTTGTTGTCTACTAAAAAATGAAAGATCCACCATCCGGAAGTTCCGGTGGTGGATCTTATTATTTAATAAAGAAACAATTAAGCTGTTTTGACGCATCGTTTTCTTTTTTAAGCATTCAGAACCTTGCGGAACCGTGCGATGAACTCCTTCGCCTCGTCCATGCTCAGGCAGAGTGGTGGCAACAGGCGGATCGTGTTGGTTCCGGCTACTCCTGTAAATACTTTTTCTTCAAACAACAATTTGCTGCGTACTTCCTTGATCGATTCTTCAAACTCGATACCTATCATCAAGCCGCGCCCGCGAATTTCTTTGATTCCCGGCAACTTATGCAATTCATCCAACAGATAAGCCCCTACTTTTGCCGCATTGTCGATCAGCTTTTCATTCTCCATGATCTCCAGCACGGCAATGGCAGCCGCACAGGCTAAATGATTGCCTCCGAAAGTCGTACCTAACATTCCGTATACAGGTTTGAACATCGGGCTGATCAGCAATCCGCCCATCGGAAAGCCGTTGCCAATGCCTTTTGCCACCGAAATAAGGTCCGGCTTGATTCCGGCATACTGGTGGGCAAAGAACTTGCCACTGCGCCCGTAGCCCGATTGGATTTCGTCGAGGATCAGGCAGGCTTCATATTTCGTACATAAAGCATGCAGTTCCTGCATAAAGGAATCGGTCGGCAACTGGATGCCGCCCACACCTTGAATCCCTTCGATGATAACTGAAGAAACATCTCCTTTCTTTAATTCTGCTTCTACGGCCGCCGCATCGTTCAGAGGCAGATAGGTCACGGCGAGATCCTCATTTACCGGAGCGATGATCTTCGGGTTGTCTGTCACGCGTACGGCTGCAGACGTACGTCCGTGGAAAGCATGTTTGAAAGCGATCACTCGTTTCTTTCCATTGTGGAAAGAAGCTAATTTCAGCGCGTTTTCATTGGCTTCGGCTCCTGAGTTGATCAGGAAGAGCGAATAGTCGTCATAACCTGATGCCTTGCCCAATTTGTCTGCCAGCTTCTGTTGGAGGCTGTTGATAACGGAGTTGGAATAGAATCCCAACTTGTTTACCTGTTCGGTGATAGCCTTTACATAAGTAGGATGGCTATGACCTACCGAGATCACAGCATGTCCGCCATACAGGTCGAGGTATTCGTTTCCCTCTGCATCCCATACATGGCATCCTTTGCCTTTTACAATCTCTATATTGAATAATGGATATACGTCGAATAATTTCATCTTTGTCAATTATCAATTATTAAAATGCCGAAGGTTTTAAGTGCAACCCGACCGTCTCTTCCAGGCCGAACAGCAGGTTCATGTTGTGAACAGCCTGGCCGCTCGCTCCCTTCAACAGGTTGTCTATCATCGAAACGATAAGCAGCTTGTCTTCATATTTCTGGAGATAGATCAAGCACTTGTTCGTATTCACCACCTGTTTCAGGTCCGGGTTTTTGTCTGTGACGAAAGTGAACGAATGATCACTGTAATACTCTTCGTAAATACGTTTGAGCTCATTCAGTTCAATCTTACAATCCAGATATGTCGTAGCGAAAATGCCTCGTGAGAAATTACCTCTCACTGGGATAAAGCTGATCGCACTGTTAAAACTGTTCTGTAATTGTCGCAGACTCTGTCCGATCTCTGCCAGATGCTGGTGTGTGAATGGCTTGTAGATCGAGATGTTGTCGTTTCGCCAGCTGAAATGGGAGGTAGGCGACGGTTTGACACCTGCTCCTGTCGATCCCGTGATGGCGTTGACATGCAGCTCCGAGTTTAACATCAGATGCTTGGCCAGCGGTAAAACGCCTAATTGGATACAGGTGGCAAAACATCCGGGGTTTGCAATATGCTGTGCATTGCAGATACGGCGTCGGTTCAGTTCGGGCAGACCGTAAACGAAATCGTGTTCAGGGCTTTCGATACGGTAGTCCATGCTGAGGTCGATGATCTTCACGTTTTCGGGTACGGTATGGCTTTCCATGAATTTCTTCGTGTCGCCGTGAGCGGTACAGAAGAAAAGAAGGTCTATCTGGTTCAGTGGCAGTTCGTCGGTAAACACCAGATCGGTTTCGCCATAAAGTCCGCCGTGCACATCCGTGATCTTATTGCCGGCATTGCTCGTGCTGTTCACGAATATAATCTCGGCATCCGGATGATTCAACAGCAGACGTATCAATTCGCCTGCTGTATATCCTGCCCCTCCTATAATACCAATTTTGATCATATCTCTTCGTTCTTGTGGTTCGTATAGTAAACACGCAACGGAGTGGAAGTAACCTTGATGAATCCTTTTGCATCTTCGGCTGTCCAACCTTTCTGCATTTCTCCGTATTCACCAAATTTGGTTTTTACCAGATCGTCTTTCGAGTCGACACCGACCGTTGAGAATGAAAGCGGACGAAGTTCCAGGATGGCCGTTCCGTTCACATTGCGCTGCGATTCCTGCAACATGGCTTCGATGTCGCGCATGACAGGTTCGAGATACTGGCTTTCGTGAAGAAACATTCCGTACCAGTTGGCAACCTGGTCTTTCCAGTATTGTTGCCATTTGCTCAGCGTATATTTTTCGAGGAAACGGTGAGCGCCGATGATCAGCATCGGAGCAGCTGCCTCAAATCCTACACGTCCCTTGATACCGATGATCGTGTCTCCTACATGCATGTCACGACCGATACCGTATGCCGAACCGATTTCTTCCACTTTCTGGATTGCGGCAATCTTATCTTCGAATACTTCACCATTTACGGCATGGATTTCACCCTTTTTGAATTCGAGACGGAGTTCTTCGCTGCCGGTCTTTTTCACCTGTTTCTGGTAAGCACTTTCCGGCAGGCCTTGTTTGGAGTCGAGAATTTCGCCACCGCAGATAGAAGTCCCCCACAAGCCTACATTATAAGAATATTTCAGTTTTGTAAAATCCGCTTCGAAACCATGTTCTTTCAGATAGTTGATTTCGTAGTCGCGGCTCAAAGCCATGTCGCGTGTCAGCGTGATGATCTCGACATTCGGAGCCAGCACCAGGAATGTCATGTCAAAACGGATCTGGTCGTTTCCGGCTCCCGTGGAACCGTGGGCGATCGCATCGGCTCCGATTTCATTTGCATAACGGGCGATTGCCAGTGCTTGGAAAATACGTTCCGAACTGACGGAGATCGGATAAGTGCCGTTGCGGAGCACATTCCCGAAGATCATGTATTTCAGACTCTTTTCATAATATTCTTTGGTAACGTCGATTGTTACATACCGGGTTGCACCTAACTTATAGGCGTTTTCTTCGTTTTGTTTCAACTGTTCTTCGCTGAAACCGCCTGTGTTGGCACATGCTGCATACACTTCATATCCTTTTTCCTTGGCCAGATACATAACGGTAAAGGATGTATCCAATCCTCCGCTAAATGCGACTACTACTTTTTTCTTCATTTTCGTATGTTTATTTTATTGTTATTCTTTAATTATATGACCTCTTAATCATAAGCACATCGGCACATTATTTCTTTTCCCCTGCCTCCCTCTCGGCCCGGTGAGGATCGTTCGGATCGAAAAGCATTCCGGTACAGATACAGTAACGGCGGCCGGTACGTTCGAGGATATCATGGTTGACACAGCCTTCGCAACCTCTCCAGAAAGCCTCGTCGTCCGTCAGGTCGGCAAAAGTAACCGGCACATATCCTAATTCAGTATTCATTTTCATGACGGCAGCTCCCGAAGTCAGACTGAAAATCTTAGCGTGAGGCCATCGCATACGGGCCAGCTGGAATGTCATATCCTTGATCTTTTTGGCAATGCCCAGTCCGCGGAAGTCTGGGTGTACGATCAGACCGGAAGTGGTCACATACTGTTTGTTACCCCAAGATTCGATATAGCTGAAACCTGCAAATTTGTCGCCTTCCAGGGCGATGACGGCTTTTCCTTCCTTCATCTTCTGAGCAACATATTCATGCGTACGCTTGGCGATACCGGTTCCGCGCACTTTGGCGGCGGCCTCGATCGTGTCGAGGATGATATCGACATATACCTCGTGGCAAGCTTCAGCAATCATTACATCAATTTTTCTTTCTTGTTCCATCTTTTATGTTTGTTCTTTTATCTTCTGTTGTTAACGGGAGCAAACGACCGGTTCCCTATACATTATATATTATATAAAATGCGCCAATGCTTTTACGATCTTGTCCCGGCTGATTCCTTCACGCGGGATGATCAGGATCGTGTCGTCTCCGGCAATTGTCCCCAGTATTTCGTAAGGCGCATGCGTATCGATATCCGAAGCGATCCCCATTGCATATCCCGGACGGGTTTTGACAACGGCCAGGTTTCCCGAAAACTCGATGTTGGGATGATGCTGCGTCTGCTTTTTCACAGGTTGCATAAGTGCCGGATAATCGGGCAGGCGATATACATAGTTTCCGCTTTCGTCATGTACTTTGATGACTTTCAGTTGCTTTATGTCGCGTGACAGGGTTGCTTGGGTAACCTGGAATCCGCTATTTTCCAATTGTTTAAGCAGTTCTTCCTGATTCCCTATTTTCTCAGTCTGTATAATGCGACAGATGGCATCCAATCGTTCTTTTTTTGTACTCATGTCTGTATATTTATGCAACGAGGCTGCAAATATAAAGAGTATAATTGAATAATTATGCAATGTGAGCTCTTTTTTTATGAATATGTATAGAGTTTGTGTATTACAGTGTAGAAAATCTGTTTCGACAGAATTGTCATATTGCTATCTCTACATGAAAAAGCAGAACAATATGGAATGTTAAAAAATATTACCCGCTATACTAATTCCCAATATATGGGGTACTATTTCGATTTAGACGGGGTGGCAGTGACATTTTGATAAAACGGAAAGTCGTATATAATTTCATACCAAAATGAAAGAGCCATTGAGTAAAAAACTTTTACAAATTGTTTATTATGAAGAGAAATTATAATTTTGCAAGCAGTATAAATAAAAAATAAAAAATGAAGAAGATTACAGGTCTATTTGTCGCAATGTTATTGTTGCTAAGCAGTTGCGGAAGTGTTCCGTTGACAGGAAGAAAGCAAGTTTTGCTTGTTTCGGATCAGGAAGTGTTGTCGTCTAGCCTGACCCAATATTCCGATTATATGAAATCGGCTAAAAAGTCATCTTCTAAAGATGGCGCTGCTATGGTGACACGCGTTGGCAAGAAGATAGCAGCAGCTACCGAACAATATTTGAAAAACAACGGATTGGAGAGTGAAATCAAGAATTTCTCTTGGGAGTTCAACTTGGTAAACGATTCGCAGGTCAATGCGTTCTGTATGCCTGGAGGTAAAATTGTTGTTTATGAAGGATTGATGCAATTGGTTTCGTCGGACGATGAACTGGCTGTCGTGGTCGGCCATGAAGTGGCGCATGCCGTAGCCAAACACAGCAACGAGCGCATGAGCCAGCAGCTGATGGCGCAATACGGTGCGCAGATATTGGGGCAGGCGTTAAGCAATAAGTCGGCTGCCGTCCAGCAGATCGGCACTTCTGTTTATGGTTTGGGTGCTCAATATGGTGTCATGCTGCCTTTCTCCCGTAAGCATGAATCCGAGGCTGATTACATGGGACTGATCTTTATGGCAATGGCCGGTTATAATCCTGAAGTCGCCGTCAACTTCTGGCAAAAAATGTCTGCCGGCAAATCCGGTTCTACCCCCGAATTTATGAGTACGCACCCCAGTGATGCCACCCGTATCAATGATATTAAACGGCATTTGCCGGAGATAGAGAAGTACAGGAAGTAAATTTTGGATTTTTTGACGAAGGTGTATAAAAAGCCTTCGTCAAATTATGATTGTATCTGCCGGATTCAATACTTTCAAACACGAAAACCCTTTCTGATGTTTTTTTTACACCGTTATTCCCATCTTCTTCATCAGGAAACAAGCATTCATATTCTGAGCTATCCCTTCCCTGAGTTGGTAGGAGAATGTCAGTTCGTTGTCTCGGATGTCGGCCTCGAAACGGTAATTCTTGATCTGGTTCGGAAATTCCTGTTCAAGTTCGCCTAACGCCAGGTCGTGTGTGGCGATGATACCGCAAGCCTGATTCGCCACTAATTGTTTCATCAATGCGAGAGAACCTTTCTGTTTGTCGATCGAATTGGTCCCTTTCAGTATCTCATCTAAGATGATGAATAATTTTTCACCCTGCTGCAAACGATCGATAATCATCTTCAATCGCTTCAACTCGGCAAAGAAATAGGATTCGTTGCTCACAAGCGAATCGGAAGTCCGCAGGCTGGTTACCATCCGTGCCGGATACAAGGTCAAAGATGCCGCACAAACCGGAGCGCCGACACAGCCGAGCAGATAGTTGACACCGATGGTACGCAAGTAAGTGCTTTTCCCTGCCATATTCGCCCCTGTAATAATCAGGAACCAGGGACTTTTCCTGATGTCGATGTCATTCTTTACGCATACGTCACGGCGTAGTAGCGGATGACCGAGCGCTTTACCTTCCATTTTGAAATATGTGTCTGCGATTTCAGGGTAAATATATTCCGGATGATTGAAGGCAAATCCGCCCAACGAAGAGTAAGCATCGAACAGCGCCAACGCCTCGAACCAGCGTTCCGTATCGTCTCCGTGTTCCATCTTCCATTTTTCCAACTTTATCGCCATGCGGGTATCACGCAAAGTGAAAATATTCAGTATGATGCCGATTGCACTGAAACGCTGGTTCAGTGCACCGATATGCCCGGATAGTTTTTTGATGGTCGAAGAGGCTGTTTGCCTGTTATTTGCAAACCGGTTGTGGATATCGGCTAACTCGGCGGATTGAAAGTTTTCACCCTCGATACATTTGATCAGGTCGGAATAAGTCTGCAATATCTGCTCCATCTTGTCCAGAGAATTGTGTACCGTAGCAATCTGTTTTGCATTGATATAAGCGACAACGAAAGACACCCCGAAAAACAAACCAGCTATCGATATAGGGAGCAGGTTCAGTACACATCCTATCGCGATCAATAACCAGATGGAAGGTATCAGGCAGATGAGCAGTTTCCATATTTTGCTGTTGATCAAGCAAGGGGTTGCTTTACCTAATAGGGAGACGAATTGTTGGTCGTTCTTGTTTCCCGGATGCAGAATACCTGTCACATAGAAATGTTGGCGGAGCTGTGTGAATGATTCCAGTTCGCGAATTGCTTTTTGGCGCCTTTCTATCATCGTCTTGTCGGTGAGTGGCTGCATGAACCAACCGGCAAGTTTCTCTTTTCCCATAAAAGTGACCGTGCGGTTGATGGACTGGAAAAGCGAGTGATTTCCGAACAAATCCAGATCGAGGCTGAACGAATGTTCGGCGGAGCTTTTTTCCGGTGCCCCGTCGAACGCACTGAAATCGTAATCCAACCCCTTCAGTTCGTTTTTACAGAGGTTTGCCAGTGCTTCTGCATAACATTTTCGTGCAAAGAGTTTGGTATGCCAAACCATCAGAGCGATAAACGGGATAATAAACAAGGCGGTAATCCCGGCCAGCACTTCCCATTCTTCGGATTTGAAAAACCAGATCATGGTGATCAAACCGGCTACTAACAACAAACGAATGCTTCCGAGCAAATGTATTTTTTTCTTCAGGCTATCGGCCCTGCGGGTGTAAGCCGTGACAATATCTTGGTAATAATTGTATATCTTTTCCATGCATGCAAAGATAAAAAAAATGAACTAACCTTTCTGTAATTGGTTTTATTAAAAAGAATGATAACGAAATGACCAATATATGTGCTAAACAAGCGAATTATCATCCTTTGATTCATATATCTTTGTGGAAACTTTTTTGAACTCAATAAACTTGATGCATTTTATGAAAAGAATCGTGATGCTCCTGTTTCTGTCTGTGATAGCGTATAGCCTGTCCGCACAGGAAAGAAAGGGAGAAACTCTCGGGAATAGAATCGTGGCGAATGCTTATAATGCCGACAGTATCCGTGCCATTTTGGACAAGATGCCGTATTTTACTCTGTTCAAAGACAATTACTTCATAGGAGGAACGACTCTCGGACATAAGCCGACAGCTACCAATTCGGACGTGAAATTCCAGTTGAGTATTGCCCAACGGCTGACGAAAAGTAAATTGCCGTTCGATACTTATTTGTTTATCCAATACACTCAGAAAGCTTTTTGGAATGTCTTTCAGGAATCATTGCCCATGAAGGATATTAATTTTAATCCGGGGATTGGTTTGGGGCATCTGATTGTCTCCCATAATAAATATATAGGAAAGGGGTATCTTATGCTCGAACATGAATCGAATGGTAGGGACAGTACAGCTTCACGCAGCTGGAATAAAGTTACTTTTGCGGTTGCGATTACCCTTTCGCCGAATTGGGAAGCACAGTTCAAGACTTGGATACCTATTGTGGATGGAGAAAATAATAAAGATTTGTTGAAATATAACGGAATTTTCCAGGCGGCAGCCAATTATCGAACCAACAATCGCCGTTTTAATTGCGGTGTGGTCCTGACCAAGCGTAAGACTTGGACCAGCTTTAACACACAGGTTGAATTGAGCTACAAATTCAATAACAACGAGAATCAATATTTCTTTCTGCAATATTACAATGGCTTTGGAGAAAATCTCTTGGAATATAATAAGTTCAAAAGTATGATAAGGATAGGCTTCGTTATCAAACCTTCCGATTTCAGTTTGTATTGACAGGCGGGGGGGAAAATAATTGTTTCTCTTTGCAAAATTTTTACAGCAATCTGCCTTTTAGCAACGAGAATATGCCCGATAACCGCTACCTTTGTGTTGATAAATAAACAAAACCATGCATAGCAGAAGAATTAAAAACAATTGGCACATCATCAAAGGGCAGCCTCTTACAGAACTGGACAAAAAAGTACTTTACTTTCAGAATAAAGGTCACCTGGTGCCGTCACGCAAACTGATCAAGACAGCAGAACAGATCGAAGGTATCCGCCGGAGCAGTGTGGTGAATACCGGGGTGCTCGATTTGGTCGCAAAAGAAATCAAGGCTGGTATGTCTACCGCCGAGATCGATAAGCTGGTTTATGATTATACCGTTTCGCATGGAGCTATTCCGGCTCCTCTCAATTATGAAGGATTCCCTAAAAGTGTCTGTACTTCCGTCAACGAAGTGGTCTGCCACGGCATTCCCAGCGAAGATGAGATATTGGAAGAGGGAGATATCATTAATGTGGACGTTTCGACTATCTTGGACGGATATTATTCGGATGCTTCCCGTATGTTTATCATTGGTCAAACAACTCCTGAAAAGGAAAAATTGGTACGGGTGACGAAAGAGTGTCTCGAAATCGGGATGCAGGCCGCAAAGCCGTTCGGTTTTGTCGGCGATATCGGCAATGCCATCCAACGTCATGCGGAGAAGAACGGTTACTCTGTAGTTCGTGATTTGTGCGGACATGGTGTCGGACTGGAGTTTCATGAAGAACCGGAAGTCTGCCATTTCGGACGGAAAGGAACAGGGATGCTGCTTGTCCCCGGTATGGTATTCACGATCGAACCGATGATCAACATGGGAACCTGGCAGGTCTTTATCGACGAAGAAGACGGATGGACAGTCGTTACCGAAGACGAACAGCCTTCCGCTCAATGGGAGCATACGTTCCTGATGACGGAAACGGGGCTTGAAATATTATCCTATTGATTGTTTGGTTGGCAGAAGGATGTGTGTCGAAGCGAATCCTGCTGCTGATAGACATAAATTAGGCACGGATTTAATCCGTGCCTAAAAGATCGTGATAAAGGTGTTTTGACATCCTTTTATTTTTTGTCTTTCAACAAATCGCGTATCTCGGTAAGTAACTGTATGTCGGCAGGAGGGGGGGCCGGAGCTGCGGGTGCTTCTTCTTTTTTCTTGTTCAGGACGTTGATTCCTTTTACTAACATGAAAATAGAAAATGCGATAATGATGAAATCGAAAGTCACCTGCAAAAAGTTTCCATAGTTGATGGAAACAGCCGGCGAGACAACTTTGTCTCCGTCCATTACAGTTTGCTTCAAAACTATCTTTAAATCGGTGAAGTTTACGCCTCCGATCAGCAAACCTATAGCAGGCATGATGATGTCACCGACGACAGATGATACGATTTTACCGAAAGCACCGCCGATAATGATACCCACCGCCATGTCGATCACGTTGCCGCGCATGGCGAATTGTTTGAACTCTTGTAGAATCTTCTTCATAATTTAACCTTTTTATGTAACTACAAAAGTATATGTTTAGTTGTGGATATCCAAGATATTTTGAAAATCTTATGCTATGATGAGCTGTTCGATATCTTCTTCCGGTGTTTGTATAGTAGCGATTCCGAAGTTCTCGACCAGGACTTTTGCAACATTCGGCGATAAGAAAGCGGGCAATGTCGGACCCAGGTGGATGTTTTTGACTCCCAGGCTTAACAAGGCCAACAAGACGATTACCGCTTTTTGTTCGTACCAGGCAATGTTATAGACGATCGGCAATTGGTTGATATCCTCCAGCCCGAACACTTCCTGTAGTTTCATGGCGATCAGTGCCAGTGAATAGCTGTCATTGCATTGTCCGGCATCCAGTACGCGAGGAATGCCGTTGATATCTCCTAATGGTAGTTTGTTGTACCGGTATTTGGCGCAACCGGCTGTCAGGATTACACTGTCGTTCGGCAATTGTTCGGCGAATTCGGTATAATAATTACGGTTTTTCATGCGTCCGTCGCATCCGGCCATGACGACAAACTTGCGGATTGCCCCGCTTTTTACCGCATCGACAACCTTATCGGCCAATGCTAACACCTGATTGTGTGCGAAACCTCCGATGATTTCGCCATGTTCGATTTCATGTGGGGCGGCACAGCGTTTGGCATGGGCGATGATTTCGGAAAAATCTTTCGTTTTGCCGTCTTTGCGTGCCGGGATATGTTTCCATCCGGGGAATCCGGTAGAATTGGTGGTGTAGACACGATCCCGGTAGTTGGCACCTTCAAGCGGAGGAACGATACAGTTGGTCGTGAACAGGATCGGGCCATTGAAATTCTCAAACTCTTCCCGCTGTTTCCACCAGGCATTGCCGTAGTTACCTACAAAATGTTTGTATTTTTTGAATGCAGGATAGTAGTTGGCAGGCAACATCTCGCTATGTGTATATACATCGACCCCTGTTCCTTCGGTCTGGGCGAGCAATTCTTCCATGTCTTTCAGATCATGTCCGCTGATCAGGATGGCCGGATTGTTGCGCACGCCGATGTTGACGCGGGTTATTTCCGGGTTACCGTAGCTGCAGGTGTTGGCTTTATCGAGCAATGCCATGGCTTTGACCCCGAAACTTCCTGTTTCCAAGACAAGAGCGGTGAGCTGTTCGGCGGAAAGATCTTTGCGTAATGTATCGGCGAGTGCACGCAGGATGAACCTGTATAATTCGGGCTCTTCGTAGCCGAGGTTGGCAGCATGTTCAACATAGGCCGCCATGCCTTTCAGGCCATAAATGGTCAGCTCTTTCAGCGAGCGAATATCTTCGTTTGTTTCCCGAAGTACGCCGACTGTCTGCGACTTGCCTTCAAATGAACTCTCATCACCGTTCCATACCAGTTCGTCGATGACAGGGAGTGTGATGTTTTTCTCTTTTGCAATGGTGATCAGTTCATTGCGCAACTTTAGCCCTTTGATGATTCGTCCGGTTATACATTCGATATCAAAGTTGGCATTTGTGATCGTGGAGAACAGAGCGTCTGTTGTGAAATGGTTTACTTGTATGGAGGTTTCGATCCCTGCATTGTGGAGTAAGGTGGCGGCAGTTGCGATACCTTTAGTTATAAATAACAGTAAATCCATCCGGTTCGCGGTTTTGTCGTCTTTTCCGCAAACTCCTTTAATGGTACATCCTGTCCCTTTTGCTGCCTCTTGACACTGAAAACAAAACATTTTAGCTTCCATGTTTTTAATTGGTTTTAATGATTACTGAATTTTATTTATCTCTTCCGATAGGCAAATCGCAAAATAACCCCGTTAATTTATAAATAAAATGACGGGGTTATTGGGCTGAAAAATCTTGAGTTTACTTACTCAAGAGGGATTGCTTCATTCTTGCAATGTCCCGCAGGTAATCCTGCAAGTCCTGTTCGTGTTCTTCTTCCATAGACAGGATATGTTTGGCGATGTCACAGGTGGTGAAGTCTTTACCATCTGTGAATTCGGCTATTTCCTGATAACGTATGATAGCACAACGTTCGGATGCAACATTCTGGTTTAACAGATTAACTACGTCGAAATCGGAAGGAATGCTGTATTTGCATCTGGCCAGATCGAACCATTTTTTCGGGTCTAATACCGGAACACCTTCCAATTCGATAATACGGTCAGCCAACAGTTTGGCATGCCCTAGTTCTTCTTTTGCGTGTTCTTCAAATTCAGCCTGCACGTTTGCTCGCATAGCTCCTTCTGCAACAAAGGCACCAATCCAATATTGGTAGTAAGCTAACCATTCTTCGGATAATGCGGCATTTAGTTGTACTAACAGATTGTCTACGTCTAATTTGCCCTTAAGGATCTTAACACTTTCTTTTGCCATGATTGTAAAATTTAGTTTAGTATAGCGCATAAATACATCTTAGAAACAACTGGTAGCTCTATTAGTTCATCTTTGGTATCAGATATTGTCTTTGTTTTTGTATCTCTTCTGCGTACCATATAATACAATAGTAGAGTTGAAAAAAAGATCAGAAAAAAGTTCTCAAAAAATTTGTTTGAATTCATAGAAAGCTCTACATTTGCACCCGCATTCGAGCGAGAGTGGCGAAGATCGACGTAATGGAGAAGAGGTAACCCGGGAGAGGGGATGAGGTTAGCGAGGCTAAGCGAGATGTCCGACCGTCCGGTGGCTTTGAAAAAACTTTTCAAATTTTCTTTCGAAAAAATTTGGCGGTTAAAAAAAAGTCCTTACCTTTGCAGCCGCAATCGAAACGATAGCGACAAGTTCTTTGAAAGATTTACATATCAACAAGTAGTACAAG
>NZ_LT700190.1:479385-911400 GCF_900155425.1 Parabacteroides massiliensis | reverse complement strand
CTTGTACTACTTGTTGATATGTAAATCTTTCAAAGAACTTGTCGCTATCGTTTCGATTGCGGCTGCAAAGGTAAGGACTTTTTTTTAACCGCCAAATTTTTTCGAAAGAAAATTTGAAAAGTTTTTTCAAAGCCACCGGACGGTCGGACATCTCGCTTAGCCTCGCTAACCTCATCCCCTCTCCCGGGTTACCTCTTCTCCATTACGTCGATCTTCGCCACTCTCGCTCGAATGCGGGTGCAAATGTAGAGCTTTCTATGAATTCAAACAAATTTTTTGAGAACTTTTTTCTGATCTTTTTTTCAACTCTACTATTGTATTATATGGTACGCATAAGAGATGTTTTTTGATCCGAAAACGAATTGAAGATATATACTCCAAACTTAAAAACGCTTCAGAATAAATACGAATTTCCTCTTTAACAGAGATTCTGATATAGCTTCTTTTTGAAATAAACAAATAAAAAGCTGACAACCATCAATAAGTTAACTATATTTGTCGGCAGATAAGAAGATACATGCAAAAAAACAACAAAATAAAACTCAACACCTTCCTGAGTCCTCTTTCCTTTCTATATGGAATTGGGGTCTGGTTACGAAATCGGCTTTTTGATTGGGATGTATTACATTCCGAGCAATACTCTATTCCTGTGATTTGCATTGGAAACTTATCTGCAGGAGGAACGGGTAAAACTCCCCATACGGAATATCTCATTCGTTTATTGAAAGACAGATATCGCATTGCAGTATTAAGCCGTGGATACAAAAGAAAAACATCGGGGTTTATTCTTGCCAATTCGGAAAGCACCAGCTTGGATATTGGAGATGAACCTTTTCAAATGAAAAACAAATTTTCGGATATACTTGTCGCTGTCGACGCTAATCGCCGTCGAGGTATTCAAACCCTTTTATCACTGCCTGAAACAGAAAGACCCGAAGTTATACTGTTGGACGATGCATATCAACATCGGTATGTTCACCCTTCTCTTTCAATCGTATTGACTGACTATCATCGCCTGTTTTATCATGATAAATTAATACCTACGGGGCATTTGCGTGAACAGATAAGCAATATCAACCGAACGGATATTGTGATCGTTACTAAATGCGACGAAGAAATGAAACCGATTGATTTTCGTATTATTGAAGAGAACATGAAATTACGGGCACATCAGTTACTCTTTTTTTCCAGTATCGTTTATGGGAAAATCAAACCCGTATTTCCATCGGAAGCTTATCCTTCAAATCCTATAGTTATGGAGAAAGAAGAAGATATCCTATTGATATCGGGTATCGCAGCCCCCACTCCATTCATTCGGGAGGCAGAAAAATATTCAAACAAAGTATTGCCGATCATTTTTCCTGATCATCATACGTTTAGTAAATCGGATTTCAAGAAAATGGATATGACATTCAAAAAAATGACTTCACAAAGGAAATTGATTCTGGTAACAGAAAAGGATGCTGCACGTTTAAAAAGCAATCCTTTTGTCCCTGAAAGTTGGAAGAAATCTTTATATTATCTGCCAATTGTAATCCGATTTCACAATGAACAAAGTTTTGATGAAACAATAAAAAAACATATTATCACATTCAAAAAAAATAGTATTTTACAAAACAAATATGAGTAACAGAACAGAAATATCAACATTAGGAGAATTCGGCCTGATCCGTCACCTGACTGACAGAATTGAAATAAAGAACAATAGTACAATAAAGGGCGTAGGTGACGATGCCGCAATCCTTTCTTATAAGGACAAACAAGTGCTTGTCACCACCGACCTATTATTGGAAGGCATTCATTTCGACCTAACATATGTGCCGCTAAAGCACCTCGGATACAAATCGGCTGTTGTGAATTTTTCCGATATTTACGCAATGAACGGCCAGCCCAAACAAATTACGGTATCACTTGGTATCTCCAAACGTTTTTCAGTTGAAGATGTAGAAGATTTTTATGCCGGGTTAAAGCTGGCCTGTGATGTATATGGGGTCGATATTGTCGGCGGAGATACATCTTCTTCTCTCACTGGACTTTGCATCAGCATAACTTGTATCGGAGAAGGAGAAAAAGGGAAAATAGTTCTTCGTAGCGGAGCCAAAGAAACGGATTTGATCTGTGTTTCCGGTGATTTAGGAGCTGCTTATATGGGGTTGCAGTTGTTAGAACGAGAAAAACGGGTGTTTAAAGGTGAAAAAGATTTTACACCGGATTTTGCCGGCAAGGAATATCTGTTAGAACGCCAGTTAAAGCCTGAAGCTCGTAAAGACATTGTCGAGATGCTTCGCAATGCCGGAATCATCCCTACTGCCATGATGGACATATCAGACGGCCTCTCTTCCGAGCTTTTACATATTTCAAAAGAAAGCAATGTTGGATGTCGCGTATATGAAGATCGAATTCCTATCGATTATCAAACAGCAGCAATGGCTGAACAATTCAATATGAACTTGGTAACTGCTGCTTTAAATGGCGGCGAGGATTATGAACTACTTTTCACCGTCTCTCTCACGGACCACGAAAAAGTATCTGAAATGAAGGGAATTAAAGTAATCGGCCATATCACAAAACCCGATCTTGGGAACTATCTGGTTGGCCGTGATGGAGGTGAAGTCGAACTGAAAGCACAGGGCTGGAATTCTCTGAACGAATAAAAAATCAACAAAAAGTTACTCTACCTATTGCAGGATTCAAAAAAGTCCGTATCTTTGCACCCGTCAAACAAAACAACGGTGCCATAGCTCAGTTGGTAGAGCAAAGGACTGAAAATCCTTGTGTCCCCGGTTCGATTCCTGGTGGCACCACCTAAAAATCAAGCAGTTACAATCAAATGTAACTGCTTTTTTTATGTCTTTTCACTGGTTTTTCTCTTCAAATTCCACTATTTTCGGTGTTTTTCGGTGTTTGTTTAAACCGATGTTTAAACCGTAATGTAAACCGTGATGTAAACCGTGAGACAACAATCAATGCCGTATGTTACGAGCCTAAAGTGTTGAAAAAGCAATAAATCACCATTAATGCTGCATGTCTGCAATGTAAGCATCCGATAAAGTGTACCTATGAGAAATAGTATAGCCCTCGTATTATGCATAGTGCAAAGGTTACGCAAAAATATAAAGAAAAACACTCACCTATCCGACACCCGACACTTTTTGATGTATTTATTTAATTAACAACAGATTAAACAGTGTCGGTCAGGTGTCGGGTCCGGCACTTAACCGACACCTTTTTATCTTCGCTATTTTATTCGGAGTCTGACCGTTCTTTCGGAGCGACAGATCCGGAACATACCATAAATTAGTTCAAATGTCATAGTAAACTAATTCAAAACATATCACATACTATTTTATATGTAGTACTACCTATCATGAATACATAGTACTACATACGGGCGATTGGTAGTACTACATATAGACAATTAGTGGTTACTACCTATAAATACTTTGCTATATGCTTTGATTTAGTTCTTCGGGGGTTTTGAGTTAGTTTCCGGTATGAAACGAGATTGTTCACCGGTTACCAGAGATTGATCGCAGAAGGGTGTCGGAATCATCTCTTGTCTGGGTTGGACCGGACAGACTATTCATCTCATCCGCGTCAAAATTACCCGGCAGACAATGCGGATTTCCTGGAATAATTGTACATTTGCAGCAAGTATTATACTTATTTCACAACAAGAATACGGAAAAACCGTATTACTATGTATCGAGTTAATCAAGGGAAAAGAACATGAATACTTATTCAGCGACAGAGAAAAGCTCCTTTTCGAAAATATATTTGGTATATTTTCCAAAGCTTGTTCGTTTTGCACGCGAATATGTAATCTCTACTGAAGATGCGGAAAACATCGTGCAAGATATTTTCATGTATCTGTGGGAACACCGAGATATGCTGGATTCCCTTACTAATACCAATGCCTTCCTGTTCACATTAACCAAAAACAGATGTATTGATTTTTATAGGCAAAAGACACGAATAGACAGCCAAAAAGAATCGCTGGATAATTTGCAGGACAGGGAACTGAAGCTCAAAATAGAAGCTTTAATGCAATTCGATGAAAACATCTTTACCGAAAAAGAAGTGGAAGACTTATTAACCAGAGCAATCGAACACCTGCCGGAAAAATGTCGTCAGGTGTTCATTTTGAGCAGAATGAACGGATTAAAACATGAGGAAATAGCCGGCCAACTGAATATATCCGTCCATACCGTGCAAAACCATATCGTGACTGCCATACGTAAACTGAAAGTTGAATTAAAAGACTACCTTCCCCTGTTCATTTTCATTATCTGAAATCTTTATCATAAAAAAATCACTTTTTTATACTTCCGAATAGTAGATGACCGGAAGTATTTCGTCATACTAATAGAATAAATACTAAATAGTATGAACGAACAACTATATAAATATTTCCTCGGAGAACTTTCGGACACCGACAAGAAAGAGCTCCTTAACCGGATCGAATCTAACCCGGAGGATAAAGCGGAGTTCATCCGTATCCAAAATACGATCACAATCTCCAAGTTGGGCGAGCAGAACGGGGATAACGAGTGGGCTTCCCGGAAAAAGAAAGAACTGGAAACCCGGATCAACCGTAAACAAGTCCGTAAGCTCTATATCAACCTGGCAAAATATGCTGCGGTCGTAGCCATCCTGTTGGTCAACATCTGGTTACTCACCGACAAATTCATTCCGCAGGAGAAAGTCCCGCTCTACACAAAAATAGAAGTGCCCAAAGGTCAACGCATCTACATGACACTTCAAGACGGAACAGAAGCCTGGTTAAGTCCCCGATCCGTCATCAAGATCCCGAATGAATTCAGCGACAAAGAACGTTCGGTAGAGCTTGATGGAGAAGGCTTTTTCTCGGTAACGAAAGATCCCCGACGGCCGTTTATCGTGAAAACCCGGGATTATAACATCAAAGTGCTCGGAACCCGGTTCAACGTGTTTGCCTATTCGCAAAGTGACCGGTTTGAAACGAATCTGGTTGAAGGTAGTGTACAGGTGACCAATAACAACAGGCCACAGGAAAATATTATCCTGAAACCAGACGAAATGGTTTCTCTTTCCAACGGGAAGTTGTTAAAATCAAACGTTTCATTTAATAATGAAGAATACTTGGAAAGCGGTATATTTTATTTCAGCAACAAAAAGTTTTCTGAAACCCTTGACTACCTCACTCTGTGGTATAACGTAAAATTCGATATTAAGCCATCAGCACGGATTAATCAGTACACATCAGGAAAATTCCGCCAAAGCGATGATATTGAAAGAATATTGAAGGCCCTACAAGGAGTACATCATTTCCAATACAAAATGAAAAACAATGAAGAAATAGAAATTTTCTAAATACTATAATATTCACCTATAAAAAGAATAATGCCTATGAAGTAAATCCAAATTATTCCTCAGGAATGGTATAAAAAAGGGGCAAGTGTTACCAGCACTCACCCCAAGTCAATACCTTCCTTTCTCATGTATTCCACAAACATAAAAAAAACAGTATTAACTTCTAAAGCTATGAGCAAAGTTATGAAAAAAAATTTATTGCTATTGTTCAATTGTGTCAATTATATTGAATTAAAGCATATAATTCGTATTATGAAAATAACAACAGTACTCACATTAATTACGGTTTTCCAGCTAAGTGCAACCACCCTGCATTCCCAAAATGCCAAAGTAAGCATCAGCCGGAACAACCTGCCACTCAAGGAATTCATTCAAGAGATAGAAAAGCAGACCGACTATCTCTTCATGTACAGTGAAAAAGAGATCAACCTGCAAGAAGAGGTACACGTAAATGCTAAAAACAAACCCGTTTCCACTGTACTGGAAGAAGTATTCGGCAATAGTAAAATTGCATATAATTTTAATGAAGGATATATTTCGTTACGAAAAGTAGAGATAGAAATAGAATCTGTTAATCAGACAAAAAGAAAAATATCAGGTGTTGTCACAGACGCAACCGGCGAACCGATCATCGGAGCCAATGTTGTCGTGAAAGGGACAACCGATGGAAGTATCACAGATATAGACGGGAAGTTCTCATTAGATGTTCCAGAAGGAACAACCTTGGAAATATCCTACATAGGCTATCTAACTCAAACGATACCCGTTAGAAATAAATCTTCTTTCCAAATCACGTTGCAAGAAGACACGCAAAAATTAGACGAAGTCGTTGTTGTCGGTTTCGGTACGCAAAAGAAAGTCAATCTGACAGGTTCTATCGGTACGGTTAAAACAGAAGAAGTACTCAAATCACGTCCGGTAACCAACGTACAAGAGCTGTTATCCAGTTCTGTTCCAGGTATGGCTGTAACAAAAGGCAGTGGAGCAGCCGGTTCGGGAGCCAGCATCAACATCCGTGGAACCTCCACTATCGGAGGCAGTTCCGGAGTTTTAGTACTGATTGATGGCATGCCGGGGAATATTTATACATTGAATCCAAATGATATCGAAAGTGTATCCGTATTAAAAGATGCAGCCTCGGCTGCTATTTATGGTTCCCGTGCTGCAAACGGCGTTATTTTGGTAACAACCAAAACTGCAAAAGCAACCGATCGTCCTGTCGTTGAGTTTTCAAGCAATATAGGTATACAAAACCCGCAATTCAAATTAGACTTTGTCGGGGCAGAAGATTTCATGCGTTTGTATGACCAGGCCATGATCAATGATGGAAAAGAGGCTGTTTACGGAGAACAAGGCATCCAGGATCTGCATGCCGGCAAATATGTAGATAATAAGTGGTATAAAGAAATCTACAAAAAAAATACCATCATCAACAATACACATATTGCAGTATCCGGTAAAGAAAAGGCAATATCTTATCGCTTCTCCGTATCCAATGACTACCAGGAAGGTAACTTACCGAACAATAACTACAACCGTTTGGTATTCAAACCGGATATGCGTTTCCAAATATTAAAGAATCTGGAAGCTCATGCCAGCTTGCAGTATACACAGACAAATATCCAAAACCCGAATGGCGGAACAACGATTTGGCAGACACAGGCTGCACGTATTTCTCCTGTTACACCTATTTACAATCCTGACGGTTCATATGCAGCCGGTGGTGCAATGGGGGGTAACCCGATTGCGGGTGTTAATGAATCCGGATATTCCAAAGAAAGACATAAAGAGATGATGGCTATTTTCGATGTCTCTTACTCTCCTTTAAAGGACTGGAATATAAAAGGAAGTGTTGCAACATATTCTCAAAATACAACAACAAAAAACAGAGTAAATACTTATTACTTGTATGACAAAGAAGGAAATATTGCCAAGACTGAAAATAGAGTTTCTTCGTTAAAGGAAACAAACTCTTATAATTTCCGCACACAGTTGCAATTTACATCCGATTATTCATTTAAGATATCCGACAATCACAATTTCAAAGTATTGGCTGGTTATTCACAAGAATATTACAAAACAGAGAATTTCTGGGCTTCCAGAGAAGATATGCCTTTTGCCGGCATAGATGTATTGGACACTGGCAACACGAATAAACAAAACGGAGGCAATGCCCAAGACGTAGCTGTTCAATCTTGGTTCGGTCGTCTGAACTACGATTTTCAAGGTAAATATCTATTTGAAGCGAGTATGCGTGGTGATGGTTCTTCCCGCTTTGCCAAAGGACATCGTTGGGGAGTTTTCCCGTCTTTCTCTGCGGGTTGGAATTTGCATCGTGAATCATTTATGGAATCAACGGCTGACTGGTTATCGGAACTGAAGATCAGAGCATCATGGGGTATTTTAGGGGATTCTGAAAAAGTCGGTTACTATGCAACAGCACAAGTATTAAGCTACGACCCTAAAATTTACACATTCAACGATAAATTAGTCGGTGGCGCTTTCAATAATGTAGCGATCAACCCCAATATAACATGGGAAAAAGCCAAAGTCAGCAACCTCGGCGTCGATCTTGGATGGTTGGAACAGCGCATAAAATTGTCGGCCGATTATTTTATAAACATGAGAACAGATATCTTGTATACACCGCCTGTACCCAGTGAATTCGGGCTGTCTGCTCCTTTGTCAAATTTGTTGAAAATGAGAAATGAAGGTATGGAAATTATGGCCAGCTACCAGGATAGTAAAAATGATTTCCGTTGGGGTGTGGATGTCAATTTCAGTTATTCTAAAAACAAAGTGTTAGAGATGGGGGATTCTGAAAAATGGATCGAAGGAAATGTTGTGACTTATTTGAATGACCGGTATCAATTACCATTTGGCTACGAAGCAATCGGCCTATTCCAGAGTGAAGAAGAAATAGCCAATTCTCCGAATCAAGGAAATGTTTTACCGGGCAACATTAAATATAAGGATCAAAACGAAGACGGGAAAATAGACGGTGAAGACCGTGTTGTTCTCAACCGAAAGATACCAGTGAATTTTGGTATGAACCTTTCTTTCGGATATAAAGATTTCGATTTTTCCATGAATATGTATGGTAAACTGAATACTAAAAAGTATCTTCAGGGATACGAAGGATGGGCATTCTATCTGACGGACAATGCACGACCGATGCATCTGGATGCATGGAGCGAAAACAACCCGAACGCTTCTTATCCACGCCTGACATTGTCGAATACTTCCAATGATTACGATTCAAGGTACAATAGTTTTTGGTTACGGACTGCCGACTATCTGAAGATTCAAAATGTACAGATCGGTTATACTATTCCGAAAAGAGTATTGGAACGTGCAAACATCAAATATTTGAGATTATATCTATCCGGACAAAACCTGGCGACTATCACCGGATATGACGGATTTGATCCGGAAGGAGGTTGGTATCCGTTGTCAAGAACATTCTCATTTGGTTTTAATCTTCAATTTTAATAATCATGAAACAATATAGTATTACGTTTTTATTAGCTTCTGCCCTAACATTGGGCAGTTGTTCTGATTTCTTAGATAGAGATCCTCTTTCCCAAGCTTCGGAAAATACCTTTTGGCAAACAGAAGCTGATGCACAAACAGGTGTAAATGCTTTATACCCATTATTACCTGATTCACGAGATTTCTGGAGAGATTGTCAAAGTGATAATTCTTTGATGACAAATGCCTGGGGAGAAGGCGGTTTGGGATATATCTGCCAAGGTTCGCATAATGCAGCCACCGGTTATCTTTCTGAAGAATGGAGATACGGTGATATACGCAGAATCCTTTACTACTTAGACCGCTTGAAAGATATGGATATCGATGAGGCCAAAAAGAAACGTTTTGAAGGAGAGGCTCGTTTTATTTTGGCATTACGCTATTATCGGATGACGCGCCATTTCGGTGATATCCCATTGATCAAAGAAAAACCGATTGATTTGGATGAAGCTGCATTGCCTCGCTCTCCCAAGCAGGAGGTCTTGGATTATGCGCTTGAAAACGTAAACAAGGCAATTGATTATTTGCCGGAAACCTATACAAACGATAATATAGGACGCATCACAAAAGGGGCTGCTTTGACATTGAAGGCCGACATGTACCTGGATATGGCAAGTTATGCTAAATTTCATAAAGGACAGGATGCAACCGAGCTTTGGAAAGAAGCTGCTCTTGCCGCAAAACAAGTTATAGATCTGAACCTTTACGGTTTAGAAGATGATTTCGCCTATATATTCAAGGCCGAAGCAAATAATAACAACAAAGAAGTTATATTGGCTTTTCAATATAAAGAAGATGAGAAGACACATATGTTGCCAATTCTCGCGTCTCCCGCAGGAACCGGTATTACCGGGCAGGGATGGGCAAGTTTCTGCCCAACTCGTCAACTGGTCGATTCTTATGAAACAACAGAGGGTAAAACTATTTATGAATCCGATTTGTATGATAAGAATAACCCATGGGAAAACAGAGATGCCCGTTTGAAAAAAACATTCTTCCTGCCAGGCTATGAATGTTTACGGCCGAATGGCTCTTATGAACCTTATATGCCGCATCCTGCCTATAATAAAGACGAAAGAATTAATCATGAAGGAGGTGGTATCACTGGTTATATGTATCTGAAATATAACGATCAGGAATTAGAAAAACCGAGTGCTTCCTGGACAAATTTCAGCCTTTACAGATACGCGGAAGTTCTTCTGATCTATGCAGAAGCCCTGAACGAATATGATCCGAATAATACGCAGATTGCATGGGCAGTCAACCAAGTGCGCAAACGTGCTGAATTGCCGGGTGTCGATAATTTAATTGGTAATCAGGAAGCCATGAGAGAAAAGATCCGGGAGGAAAGACGGCATGAGTTTGTGGCTGAGCATAAACGTTATTTTGATATCTTGCGTTGGAAGATAGCAGAAAAAGTACTGAACGAACCCGGATACGGTATCAATAAGGATGAGAATGCTCCTATTGGAGACTATACCGTAGAACAATTTCTGGGACAAAACCGTACATTTGACGCAAGTAAACATTATTTGTGGCCGATTCCTCAGTCTGCAAGAGATAAAAATCCTAACTTAGGGCAAAATCCAAATTGGTAATCAACAAGAAGGGGGAGGTACACCAATACGGGATCATGGTGTACTCCCCCTTTTTACATTAATATTCAAATATGAACAAATTAATATTACTTACGATTAGTATACTTGTTTCTGAGGCTATCGTAGCTCAAGAATGGAAACCGCAACAATGGCCGGTACTAAAAAAGTATGATCAAGAACATCTTTACCAAATTGCATTACCGTTAGGAGGTATCGGGACGGGGACCGTATCACTGGGCGGCCGCGGAGAGCTTCGGGATTGGGAAATCATGAATGTTCCGGCAAAGAAGTACAGTACGGTAACCACCGGTAACAATGCTCCGTTTTTTGCGATCTATGCCAAGCCGCAAAACAAGGAAGCCACTACAACTTTGTTGACAGGACCTTTATATACCCAGGAATATCTCCATTATGAAGGCCGACCTGTCAACCACCACGGTATGCCACGCTTTGCTGAAGCTACTTTTGATGCGGCTTATCCATTTGGGCAGGTACATTTATCAGACAAGGATTTGCCAGTGAAAGTGACAGTAAAAGGCTTTAACCCGTTTATTCCGGCTGATGCCGATGCCAGCGGATTGCCAGTCGCTGTTCTCTCTTATGAGGTCACAAACACAACCGACCAACCGATGGACGTTGCTATCTGCGGTTCCATGCGCAACTTCATAGGCAAAGACGGAAGCCAATTCCGTACAGACTGGAAAGGAGATTACATTCCCATCGGCGTAAAAGACAACAAAAACAAATACATAGAAAGTAACGGAATAAAGGGAATCTACCTTTATTCGGACGGTGTAGACAAAAATGACCCGGCATGGGGAACCGTTGCCCTTACGACTCAGGCAACCGGAAAAGTAACCTATCGTACTTCATCCCAAGCAGACAGTTGGAACAACGGCATACTAAACTTCTGGGACGATTTCAGTGCAGACGGCATATTGACGGAACGGAACATACAGGAAGACGAAGATCCGATGGCTTCCCTGTCCGTAAAAAAAACAATAGCTCCTCAGAGTACGGAAACATTCACATTCTATATTACCTGGAACTTCCCGAATCGAAAAGCTTGGTCTTCTACCGTAGTCGGCAACTATTATAGCAACCAGTATACGGATGCTTGGAATGCGGCAGAAACAATTATTCCGAAAATTCCGGAACTGGAGAAAAAAACTCTATCTTTCGTAAACGCATTACTTAATACTTCTTATCCGGATGTAGTGAAAGAAGCTGCATTATTCAACTTGGCAACATTGCGGTCGCAAACCGTATTTCGTTTACCGAGCGGGCATATGATGGGTTGGGAAGGCGTAATGGACCGCTTTGGTTCTTGTGCCGGTTCTTGTACACATGTCTGGAACTATGAAACAGCAACACCTTATTTATTCGGAGAATTGGCAAAAACGATGCGCGATGTGGAGTTTAATTATGCAACTAAAGAAAACGGCTTGATGAATTTCAGAGCGTCTCTCCCTTTGAGTGAAGCAGATAAAGGAAACAGTGCTGCAGCTGACGGGCAAATGGGGTGCGTTATGAAGATATACCGTGAGTGGCAACTTTCCGGAGACAATGATTTTTTGAAAAACAACTGGAAACAAATCAAAAAAGTTCTTTCTTATGCTTGGATCGAAAAGGGGTGGGATGGCAACCAAGATGGCGTAATGGAAGGTTCGCAACATAACACCATGGACGTGAATTATTTTGGGCCCAATCCTCAAATGGGCTTCTGGTATATGGGAGCATTAAAGGCTGCGGAGGAGATGGCTACAGCCATGAAAGAGAAAGACTTCGCAAAAAAATGTCATACGCTGTTCGAAAAAGGAAGCAACTGGATGGACGAAAACCTGTTCAATGGTGAATATTATGAACATAAAATTACCGACCCGAAAACATTCGAATACTTAGACATGAACGACCCGAATGTTAAAATCCCGGCCTTTCAATTAGGTTCCGGTTGCCTGGTAGACCAGTTGGTCGGCCAATATATGGCCCATCTGTGCGGATTGGGTTATTTGGGAAACAAAGAACATATCCGGACAAGCATGAACAGTATCATGAAATACAATTATGTCACGGACTTCAGTCGCCATTTCAATAATATGCGTTCTTATGCAATGGGTAATGAATCCGGATTGCTTATGGCCTCTTGGCCTAAAGGTCGCCTGGAAGTTCCATTCCCTTATTTTGCTGAAGTTATGACCGGATTTGAATACTGTGCGGCTGTAGGTATGCTCTACGAAGGCATGGAAAAAGACGCTCTCACCTGTATTCAATCCGTACGCGACCGTCATGATGGAGCTAAACGGAATCCTTTCAGTGAACCAGAATGCGGACATCATTATGCTCGTTCGATGGCAAGCTGGTCTGCTATTATCGCTTTAAGCGATTTCCAATATTCAGGAGTCGATAAAAGTATGAAAATTACAGACCGCTCTGGTAAATATTTTTGGAGCAACGGTTACGCGTGGGGAACTATTCAGGTCACCGATAATGATGTGACCATCGAAGTCATCAGCGGTTCGCTCCAATTGAAATCGCTTACTATCGGTAATAAAAAGGAAATGAAATTAAAACATGTTGACTTGAAAGAAGGAGATAAACAAACAATAAAACGATAGAATTATGAATAAATCTATTATATATCTTTTGTTCATTTGTTTGTTCTTATCTGGAAGTTGCATTCAAAAAGATACAGTTCGGAATCAAACGGACTGGCAAACAGTATTAAAGGAAAAACTTCCTTTATTGGGACATCGTAATTGGATTGTTGTGACAGATATGGCCTATCCGTCACAAGCAAAAAAAGGGATCACTACTTTATATGCACAAGAGTCTTATGTGGATGTTTTAAGTATTGTGAAAAAAATGCTTGATCACTCTCCTCATGTGTATGCCCATATCTATCAAGATAAAGAATTATCTTATTTGGATGATCGTTTTTGTTTAGGGATAAATCAATTAAAAACAAAAATAGAAGAAGTTCTCCTTTCTTCAGAAATAAAAAGCATAAAACATGATCATCTTATAGCACGTTTGGATAGTATAAGTAATCTGTACGAAGTAATTGTCATCAAAACAGAACTGGCAAAGCCTTATACTTCTACATTTTTTGAACTTGACTGTAAATATTGGGATAATAATAAACAAACAGAGCTAAATAAGAAAATCTCAAGTGCTGATATGGAATAATCCATCAGCTTGTTCAGGTCTCCTTCAGCCGTAAACCGTCTATGGGGGTTAATCCTCACTTGGTTACGGCTGAAGGAAATGGATAAAATTTCAATAATTAGGATCTGATGAATAATTTCAAACAGATGGTTATTAACAATATAGCCTGCATATTTTTTACTTATTTCATTCAATACCTCGGTAATTTTTCATCGAGATTTTAAAAGTTAAACATAGAACCGGCTAAAACTGGCTCAATAAGCATATAAGGACTCATTGAAAAGTAGTCAAAAACGAATGGTTAAGCAATAAGGAATGTGCATATTCATTTTTTTATCTTCAAAATAGTGTTGGATTTCATGAAATGCTTTGTGGCTGTCTTTGGCAGGCCATTCGTTTTCGCCACTTGAAGAAATAGACCGTTTATGATCGTCATAACGCACGTTGAAGCTCCATGATTCACCGTCAAGCACATCAAATTCAGAGTGGTAACTTTCTTTATATGTATACATTTTGTATTTATCGATAATGGCTTGCAAATCTGCAAATATGGTTGTATCGACAATAAATTGGTATTCATCGGCATATTCATGGATCTGTACAAGGGCCTTGTCACCGTTGCGCGTGACGGAATAGGACTGTCCGCGGGCCATCGTACCTTGTCTGCTGTATGAGAACGAAAGCATCGTTTTAGGTTGTCTCAGCTGCTGCTGTGGTTCTCCTTTACTGTTGATATTACCGTTTCGTCGTTGCTGTTTAACCGGTATGATCCGTTTCACTCCTTTGTAATCCACCTTTTCCTGTTGTTCTAGATATTTGATAAGTTGATCCGAACTGACGAGAGACAAGTTCTGTCCCTCGTCTGCTTTTTTATAATCGGCGACCGAGGCTATGTATGAACTCATCACAACTCGATAAGAACGTTTGCGGTCGAACTTTGAACCGTCGGGCATCTTCACTACCACTTTCTTCACCTCCTTGTTGTCTTTACCCAATAAGATTTCGTACCGGATACCTGAGACATAGGCCGGGCCGTAATCATCAGCACGACATACGGCAGCAAGCATCTCCAAGACCTCGACACCACTAAGGGTGTACATCACCAGCTCATTGCCAAACGGATCGAGGCGATAGACATCGCCCACCGTGAAATTGCCCGCCGGCTTTGTCTCATAACGCACGCCTCCCGAATTTTGCACGCCAATGTCAGCGTTTGTCTGCACACGCATGGCATCAGCCATCAGACAACCGAGTTCTTCTTTACAGGTAAATTCGGAAGCAGTTGTCAAGACGCGGTTCAATGTTTCATTGTCGCTGAATCTATCGACCATGGCTTGTATTTCAGGTTTCTTACGCGAATAGTCGGCGATGTTGATTAATTCAGCCTGACGATCAACGACCTTTCCATTTTCGAGCGTAATGGTTGTTTCCGTCGCATATTTCAAGTCGCGTTGTGCCTGTGTAATGAGTACCCCGTCGAACAACTGCGTTCCGTCGACACGTGTATGCGAATGCCCTCCGATAATCACATCCGCTTCAGGAAAAGCCTCGGCAAATTTCATGTCATCCTCAAAACCGTTATGCGATAGAACGATAAAAACATCGCTTACCTGACGCAACCACGCATATTCACGTGCAACTTCTATCGGATCACGGAATGTAACCGTTGAGAATTTTTTCGGGTGCGCATCGGGATAACCATTTTCACCCACTTGTACGAGACCAAGTAAAGCAATGCGTATGTCGCCACACCGGATGATATGAAACGGTTCAATATGAAGCCGCAATGAATCGGGTACATTGATATTGGCACACAAATAGCGGCAATTCGAGTTGTTCACCACTGTGCGCAAGGCATCGATACCGTCATCAAACTCATGATTGCCGAGAGTCGAATAGTTGAACCCGACTGCATTCATCAATGCAACCATCGGACCACATACTTCAGGATACATATCATTTACGGGGTTTCCTGTACGGTTATCACCCGCCGACAACAACAGTAAGTCCGGGTAGAGGGCACGCAGGCTGTCCACCACAACCGCCAACTGCGGAAAACGCTCGACAGCAGCATGCATGTCGTTGACCGACAGGATATGCACCTTTTGCGTCTGTGCACTGATATTCAGGGCACATGCCAGCGATAGAATAAAAAACAGATTTATTTTCATATTAAAATCCAAGCTTCTAAACCACAAAAATAATAAACCAATAAAAACGGATCACCCCCAATGCATCAAATAACAACTGCTTCTGCTTTCTTCTTCTCTCTCCCCTTTCTCGTCAAGAACACGATGAGAACAAGGATGGCAACCAATAAGATATAGGCAATAACCGGACGGTAGAACAGCCATGCAATAGCGATTACAAGAAGAGACCACACAAAACCTAATACATTGCAAACCAAACCAACTCCCAGTCCAACAATATCAGCCAGGAACGGTAATACTTTTAATAACGTGGTCAAGATTCCAAAAATTCCTTTCAATCCACCGATAACCAAGAACAATCCAACAAAACGCCATACCCATGTCATGATCGTATTACTTGCATGTTCATTTTGAAACATTTCATCCATGCTTAACATACCCATAGTCAGAACAGAAAGTGTTTCACCGTTTTTAGCCGTAAACGATTGTAAATTGGAACCATTCACCTCTGCTATGACCGAAGCCTCGCCCGGCAATACTTTTGTGAACGTAACAGACATATCGCCAATTTGCGGACTGTTTGGATTTTTCCCGAAATAAAGAACGTTTCCTTTTACATGAACATAATCGAGCTTCGCACCGACAACCTGCTCCATCGAATCCTCTTCTGCCACCGATTTTTCTTTATTGGAAACCATAGCTACTGCCCTTTCAGGCTGTATACCCAGATCATTAAAGGCTATTTTTATGTCTCGGTTCCATTGTATCAGCAACTCTTCATCGAAATTCAATTCCATCGGTATCGTTCCTGAAATAGAACGAATCATGGATTCAGGTAACTGATAAGCTCCAAATGTCACATCTTCAGCCGTAAAACTTTCACTGTCCACATTCATCAGGACAAAATTCTTCTTTTGATAATCAGTATCTTTGAATTCCAAAGAATTGACCGGGCGACCGACCCATTGCTTCTTATAAGAATAAGTCGTCACCTCTTCCTTCTCTCCTCCAATCTTATCTTTGGTTTCCGTACGTGACTTTTCCACCCATTGATAGTATTGTACTTTACGATCCAGTTTGATCGCCACAGCCCCAACGCCAAAAATCCCGTCGCAGAGAGAATCATTCGTTTGTGTGAAAGCAGTGGCATGTATCAGTTTTCCATTTAAAGCAGGATCTACCTTAGACACGTCTTCCACATGTAGAGCTGTCTTTTGGGCCTCTTCCAACATTTTGGTTGTTTTTACCGCACGCCCCTCATTCCACCAAAGCAAAGCAGTCCCAGCCAATAACATCAGAAAACTAGCCCCGATACCTTTTATCGAATTAGACAGTCTCGTTCCATATCCTATTGTTTTCGTTTCTTGATATGCCATAATATAATTTAGTATAGTTAGTGTTTATAGTCTATTTTCATACAACCTGATTCTAATTACCAGCAAGGTTCTGTGCTCCATATCCTTGCTCTGCTCCGAACAATTCTATCGCTTTGTCAAAATTGTAACGGTTACCGTACATTGACACGCGCGTGGTAGATGTACCCTGTTTGTTCAGCCCGTGAGCTTCCCTGTAAAGGTTTGCGGCAGAATTAGCATCATAGTTTTCCGATGTCATTACTTTAAGGGAGGCAAAACCTTTCAAATAAGCTTGATCGATCCGATCCTTAAATTTGCTTGAGCCGGGAAGTTCTTTATTATTTTCGTATTTCTTCAACATTTCGACTTCATCAAAACGTTCTCCCGGTACATAAAGCCACTTACCTCCGCTTGTTCCGGCAATGACGATATCCCCTTTATTCATAAAAAACAGATTGTCGTAGGCAGAACAAATCTTGCGTTTATCAGCCGGTAGATTCGAATCGTCCCAACCACTATCCAATGCTCCGAAATTATTGCAACCAAAAATGTTATGATGAACCGTGTGGTCGGCTCCGTTGCGGAAGCGATAGCCGTAGCCCATGCTCTCCATCTCCTTGGTCGTAGTCCATGAGAATAAAACAGTGTTGTGATGGAAATCGACAGTAGACTGATGTGCTCCGGTTGCCTGGTTCAAACCTCCGGTTATTTCACAAGAAGCATACAGGTTGGATACAAACACATTGTTATAAATTTCCCAGTCACCTCCCATGTTCGTCATGATGATGCCATTGAAAGACGCGTTAAGAAACATGCAATTGCGAATAATAAGTTTACCTGCCACTTTCCCTCCAATAAGCCGAGTCGTTTTATTAGGCGGATTGCCAACCGGCAGAATACGCCCTGTCTCGCAACCTTCCGGACAACCACAACGTTCGTCTGTCGGGTCAGCCTTTGCATATTCATGTACAAGGCCAAGATCAAAAAACAACCCGTCAATGGCGATTTGGGCATTACGGTTGGTAGTCGCTTCAATCATCAGTAACCCCTGTCCGATGGTACCTCGCTGGTCAATGGTCGGTTGGATACGTGTGATATATCGGGTCGGGTTGCGTTCGGTAAAGTCAGCGTTCCATCCTCCCTCGAGACTGACATATTTGCCTTTTATCTGAATCCAGCCCCGATCCATATTACCGAGGTAATTACCTTGTGCTATACGGATCACATCGCCATCGGAAGCTTTGTCGATGGCTTTTTGAATATCTTTCATCGGAGCCTCTTTTGTTCCTTCCGCTCTTGCACTACCTTTTTCAAGGCTTACATAAAAAGCATTGCCTTTACCGATACCGACAGCTCCTCTTGTGCTTTGTGCCGTATTTCCGACAGCCTCAAATCCTTTGTCGAGACTCTTGTTTACAGTACGATCTGTGGCCATGGTAGTCTTTGTTGCCGTTGCTTTTTTTGCCCGTTGTATGATATTTTTGCCTAATTGAGCTTCAACAGCAACACCTGTGGCAAGCAACATGAACGCCATCAGCAAACTGATTCTAAAGTTGTGTCTTTTCATCTTGTCATTTATTTATGGGTTATTATTATCCTACACTTGGTTCTTGCACATAAATACCTTCAATACCGGCATTAGGTCCGAAACAACCATACGATTTTCCGGATACGGTACGAATGATAAGGAATCCGTTATAAAAAACGACCTCGAATTCATAATCACATTCTCCACTATTGTCTGCGGATAACAAATGTGTCCTGAATGTATTACCTTCCAGGATACTCTCTCCTTCGGTCAAAGCCTGATGTCCCCCTTGCATGCGGTCGATGGTATAATTCATCACTTCGAGGTTGTCACCCGAACGAGAGATATCGATATGACCGGTGTTTTCGACACCATCCATTTCGTAAAAACTGTATATCCCGGCCAGTTCCCGATTGTCTGCTTTGAAATAATAAATCGTAGATTTGGAAAAGGGGCTGCAATAAGCGCCCGCTTCACGATTCATGGCATAGCGGACATCTCCTTTATAGGTATGGAGCTTATATTCGGATTGAGTTTCTTCATCGAACCACTCCAACGTTTTCCCTGCGATATGTCCCCAAAATGTCATTCTGACAACACAAATATTGTTCAGATCATAAGCTTTAAACAAAATTTCACCATCTGCATCGATCATTCCCAATACACGAAGAAATTCCATGTTCGTCCCGTCTTTCAGCATCAGTTCGCCAATCAGCACTTTATCCTGCCGGGCACAAGCCAGATGTACTTCCTGGTTCTTAATCTTCCCTTCCCATTGATAATAGAAAAGGTCACTATCCAAAGCCTGACTCACAGTCAACGTTGAATGCCCTTGCAGGAACAGAGTCATGGTAAAAAAACTCACAAAAATGATCCGAGAAATGATTCTTTTTTTCATGTATATAGCTTTATATATGTCTCCCTTGAAAACTCCGGAAGCAAATGTATTTCCATTCATGGCCGCAGGTTAGGATTTTCAGACCAAAAATCAGGATTATCAGATCTTTTCCCAGTAGTACGATTAGGACTTTTCGTACAAAAAAAATCATTACACCGTTAATTATCACCAGTTTAATTATCCTATTTTCCACTAAAAACCGATACTCCTTAAATCTTTACCTATACCTACGATCGAGGTGTTTTTCTGAATTGGGTAGGCGTAAAATCAAACATTTGTTTGAATACACGTGCGAAATAACTGGTGTCTTCAAAACCGCAAGCCATGGCGATATCTCCGATAGGCTGTTCGGTAGAAGATAGTAGGCGTTTGGCTTTTTCCATCCGGATCCGGAGTATATAGGTGGTAGCTGTACAGTCGGTGATTGCACGAACTTTCCGATTCAGCTGCGTCCTGCTCATGCAAACTTTATCGGCAATCAAATCTGCATTCAACTCTTTATTGCTCAAATGGCAATGGATAATAGCAGTCAGGCGGTTCAAGAAATCACGATTTCCCGGAGTTAATTCCACGTTTTGCTCGGAACCTTCTTGCAAAGCCTTGGAGTATTTGTTGCGCAACAGCCGGCGCTGCTCCAACAATTTCTCGACACGGACGAGCAATTCATCCGCATTGAATGGCTTCAGCAGAAAAGCATCTGCACCTTCCTTCAATCCGTGAATACGATCTGTCGCATCACTTTTTGCCGTGATGATAATGATCGGGATATGATTCAGTATTTCCGACTGCCGGATTTCATGGCAAAGAACATATCCATCCAGACCCGACATCATCAGGTCAGTGAGGATCAGATCGGGCATACAACTTTTTGCTTTATCTATCCCCTCTTTGCCATTGGAGGCGTAGTAAAGATTATATTTACTTTTCAACAAAGTGCTGATGTAAAATGAAATATCCGGATTATCTTCCACAATCAAGATAGAAGGACGGAGATTGTCTTCAATGCAATCCATTTCTGTCCGGCCCACCTCTTTCTCTTTTTTCTCCGTGAACAGTTCTGCAGCGGCAATACCTTCTTCCCAAGGCAAGCTGTTGACAGAGATCTGATTGAGAGGCAGACGAACTGTAAAAACGACTCCTTCGCCTTTCTTGTTGCCAACAACGATGTTCCCGTTCATGCTTTCTACCATCTGGCGGATAAACGGAAGACCGATACCCGTTCCGATCTGTTTATCGTTATTAGATCCTTGGTAGAACGTTTCGAAGATCCGGGATATGTCTTCTTCCGGGATTTCGTTTCCGGTATTGAAAACTTGCAATATCAATAACGATTCGTCTTTCTCCATCTCTACCCTGATAACACCGTTGGTCGGTGTATATTTCAGGGCATTGGAAAGCAAATTGCGCATTATCTTATTAAAATATTCCGGAATAAAATCCATTTCAATGCTGTTCGATTCAGGAATAAACTGCAGGTTTATGTCGTGTGAACCGGCATATTCTCGATAACAATCCAGTGTCATGCGTATGTATGCGACAACGTTTCCCCTATACCACTGTTTATGGTCTGCCTTTACCATAAGCTTTGACATCTCGAGCAATTGATTTACCAACTCCAACAAGTTACTACCCTGTCGTTGGACAGAATGAAGGTAACGTTCAATCTCTCCTTTACCGGCCTCCATTTTCTGCATTTGCTCCACCAAGCCTAAGATAACAGTGAGGGGTGTACGAAATTCGTGTGTGATATTGGTAAAAAAACTGGTACGCATTTGTTCCATCTGTCGCAAAGCATGATTTGTCTTCGACCTCATTTGTAAAGCATACCAAAGGAACATGATGACGGAGCAAGTCATCAATAACGCCAAAAGGCTTACAACAAGGATGATCCGCTTATTGCGCTGTTCTTCCATATAATTTTGCCTGACAATATTCATTTCCTGGAAGCTTTTTTCTCTTTCATGATTTACTCTCAAGTTTTGAATATGGTTGATATTTTCTTTATTATTCACGCTGTCGGCATAGATGTGACTCCGTATGTAGTTCTCCAACGCTCGTTTGCAGTCGTTTTTTTTCAAAAAGTACAGATAATCCAATTTATGTATGGCACTCAGATGTTCGAGCGAATGGATAGTTTGAGCCGTGCACCTAGCTTGCTCCAGATAGGTTTGCGCTTGAGCGGTCTTGTTTTGCAAAAGAAGCACGCGTGTCATGGAAATACACGACTCCAGCCAATGCCAACGATCGCTTTTCTCCTTCATTATATCATAGGCTTTATGGTAGTTGACGAGTGCCTCTTCCAATTCACCTTTGTTCTCATGCAAGTGCCCGAAATGGTTATAGCAAAGAGATACTCCTAAATCGGATTTTGCAAGTCGATTGAAGAACAAGGACTGTTGGTAATAGACATAGGCTGAATCGTATTGTCCTCTATCTTCAAAGATAGAGCCGATATTAGCGGTATTGATTGCTTGTCCCAATGCACTGTTTAATTCTTTTTCTCCGGCAAGCGACTGGCGAAATATTTTTTCAGCAGCCTCTTTGTTTCCCAACGTGAGATAAATATTTCCGATACCATTGAGAGCAACCAGCCGACTTTTCTTAATGGCATACGTACTTTCTCCCATTCTTTCGATCAGATTCAATGCTTTGAAATGGTATTCGGAAGCATCAGCCAATATGCCAAGACGCCGATAGTTGGTACCCATGTTATTCAGTGCTTCTATGATCTCAAGCGTGTCATTCATCAAGGAGGCTATTTCCAGGCTGTTTTCATGGCATCGGATGGCATTTTCAAAAGATGCGTTTTCACGATATATCTTGCCAGTCTTTTCATAAACGGCAACTTGCCCGTACAGGTTCTTTTCTTTTTTAAACCTATCGAGCAAGACTGATAATGAATCTATGTTTTGATTTTTCTGTATAACCGCATCGATCTCTTTCTTTTCTTTTTCCGAATATGAAAGCACGTCATTTTTCCGGCATGCAAACAGGACTGAAACTCCTAAGATTAGGATAAATAAGACAAATATGTGTTTTTTCATGATCATTCTACACTTTTGCACAACTCGCATCAACAAAAATAAGCAGCCGGATTTCGTTGATCAATACGTAAATTCTCGTATATTTTCAGATCTCTTCAGAGAGTAATAATGCCATGGGAAAGTGCGTAACGCACCAATTCGACCGAGCTATGAATATCTAATTTACGAAAAATAGCCGTTTTATGCGTATCAACCGTGCGAACGCTGATATGCAACCGGTCTGCAATTTGGCTGCAGGTTATTCCTTCCGAGCAGAGTGATACAATTTCCTGTTCGCGGGGTGTCAAGATTTCCGATTTCAAAGATTTTGACAGGGTTACATCGTATAATATCTGCGCTATGTCTTTACCGTAATAGGGCGCTCCCTCATAAACAGATTCGATCGCCTCAATGAATTCTTCCTCGTCTGTCGATTTGGACAGAAAACCTTTCGCCCCGATTTGTATGGCTTCTTGCACGACTCCGGCCGATGTTAAGGTAGAAAGCATCAAGACTGGCAGGTCGGGATAGTTCTTTTGCAGGAAACGCAGCAGTTGTATGCCGGATTCTCCCGGCATTATAATATCCAGCAGAAGCACATCGGCAGGCTGTTGTTGCAGACAAGTTTTCATTTGTTCGCCGTTACTACAAGTGCCAACAACGGTTATTCGGTCTCGGTAGCCATTGAGCAACGAGATCATGGCCTGGCAAAACAACCGGTGGTCGTCTACCATCACGACACGTATGGGGTCTTTATCCATTGTTATCTCCTTTTTGAAGCGTGAAATTGAATGATGCACCTTCTTTCTCCGAATGGCGATCCAACGTAAGAGTTCCACCACAAAGTCGAACCAGTTCCCGGCAGATGGAAAGCCCGATGCCGGCGCCTTCCTCCCCGGCTGTTCCTTTTACGGTGGTTCCGGATTGCTGCATAAGCAATTGATGCCGTATATCGGGGGTGATGCCGATACCTTCATCGCGTATCGTAATGCACCAACCTGTGAGTTCTTCTTTGGCTGACAGATAGATATGTCCATCCCGATAAGAATATTTTATGGCGTTCTGCAACAGATTGCGCAGGACAATGGTCACCATCTGGCGATCGGCACAGACGATGACAGCCTGCGTCGGTAGCTTGTTAACAAGAACACATCCTTTCTCTGAAAAAGACAGTTTCAATTGTTTTTCCACTTCGTCCACGACCGGACGGATATCCATACGGATACAATCGCAAAGCCATTGCCCAGATTGCAATTTAGCCCAACAAAGCAGATTGTCAACCAATTGCAGTTGTCGGTGCATGGCAGTCAGCATAGACCGGCTTTGTTCGCGTAAGGCCGGTTGCGAAACATCCACACTTTTGTCGAACATGCGCATAGCAGCCAGGAGTGTAACCAGCGGGTTTTTTATGTCATGCGACAGGATAGAGATCATCTTTTCTTTCTGCCGATTCAATTTTCGTTCACGGCAGACCAATCGGCGGTATTTGGTGAAATAAAAAAATATCACCAATGCGGTCAAGAGCATAAAAAGAATCATACAGGCAGCAATCATCAACATATACCGGTGCTCTTTCAATTGTAATTCTTGCCGGTGGATAGTGGCATCTTTCTTCGCCGTTTCGTACTTCACCTGATAATCGCTCAACAGACGGTTCGTCTTTTCCGTATAGAGGCTGTCTTTCAACTGAGAGAACTTTTCCATATACTCTAATGCCAGAGCCGGACGATCCGGTCTGTAAAGCCGGTACAATTTTTCATAGACCAGACGAAGCAAATATTTGTTTCCTATCTCCTCCGCTATCGTGGCACTTTTCTCCAAATAGCGGATGGCAAGCAAGAGATTGCCTTTCCGGATATGCAGTCCTCCCATTTGTTTGTAGTTGATTGCAAGCGATGTCCGTTCATCCAACAGTTCCAATAATTCGGATGATTTGCGATAGACCTTCTCCGCCTCGTCCAAATTCTGCATGGCTGCATATACATCTCCCATCTGTGACAGGCGCCGAGCGATCTTCAGGGTATCACCAGATTTCATATCCAGCGCATAGGCTTTGCAAGCAAAATCGAGTGCTTCCGGCAATAGGCCCAGTTTCACATAAAGCTCAGCAGCCATACCGTACCGGATAGATAATTTTTCAGGATGAGCCTGCGAATGCTCCAACTCTATCGCATGATCGATATATTGTTTGCCATCTTCCGGCCGTTGGGCGGTCAGGTATAAACCGGCCAGATTGTTATACGTGCTACTCAAGCGTAATGTATCTTGCAGCAAACTGTCCAAGTATAGTCCATCGAGCGTTGTCCGTATGGCCATTTCCAAATTTCCCAACCGCTGGTAAGAGATGGACTGTTGGGCGAGATTATCACTCCATACCAGTGTATCGCGTAATTCTTGGGCAAGTGATATCGCCTTCTCGGTCAGTTGCACAGACGCTTGGAAAGCCGATTTCATATAGTAATAATAAGCGACGTTGCTATATATGCGCAATCTCATTTCTTTCTGTTCGGATTCAGACGTGAACCGATAAAGACTGTCGGCATATTCTTCTTCGTCCAGCAACCGAATCAATTCATTCGCATCTTCAACATCAAGGGTTTTCTGCTTTTCCAATAAGACAAATAGAGAATCGATGGATTGTGCATGTACTGTAGCGAGAGCAAAGCAGATAATCAACAAAGTTATAATTGATCTCATACACTTATTATTAGAAGATGTGCCAAAAGTCATATCCACCGATTCTTGGTCACCTTCGGCACCCCCTGTTTTCTGTCTCTATCCTATTCAACTACGTCCACCCTTTTTGAACGCCTCATCCATCGCGGCGGCAGCTTTACGGCCGTCACCCATTGCCAGGATTACGGTTGCGCCGCCACGGACGATATCGCCACCGGCATATACGTCGGGCAAGGCAGAACGCATATTCTCTTCATTAACTACGATTGTTCCTTTCTTGCTCACTTCCAATCCCTGGAATGCACGCGGGATAAGCGGGTTGGGAGAAACGCCGACACTGACGATCACTTCATCCACGTCGATCGTTTCAATCGCCCCTTCGACAGGCACGGGACGACGACGTCCGGAAGCATCCGGTTCGCCCAGCTCCATCTTCTGCAAACGCATCTGTTTGACACGTCCCCGTTCGTCTCCGATATATTCAATCGGATTATGCAACGTCATAAACTCCACACCTTCTTCTTTGGCATGTTTTACTTCCTCCAGACGGGCAGGCATTTCTTCTTCGCTACGCCGGTAGACGATCATGGCACGTTCGGCACCCAAGCGACGGGCCGTACGGACAGAGTCCATTGCCGTATTGCCGCCTCCGATGACTGCCACTTTCTTGCCCTGCAAAACAGGCGTATCGCTTTCCGGATTAGCGGCATCCATCAGGTTGACACGTGTCAGGTATTCGTTGGACGACATCACTCCGACCAGGTTCTCGCCCGGAATATTCATGAAGTTAGGAAGTCCGGCTCCACTGGCGGCGAAGATGCCTCTGAAACCATCTGCATGCAGGTCGTCATAGCTGATCGTCTTGCCGACAATACAGTTTGTCATGAACTTCACTCCCAGCTTGCGGAGACCTTCGATTTCGACATCCACGATCTTATTGGGCAAACGGAATTCGGGAATACCGTATTTCAATACGCCGCCTATCTCGTGCAAGGCTTCGAACACCGTCACGTCATAACCGCGCTTCGCCATATCGCCGGCAAACGAAAGACCGGCGGGACCTGAACCGACAACGGCGATCTTAATGCCGTTCTTCTCCGCCACTTCCGGGATGGAAATGTTTCCGCTTTCCCGTTCGTAATCGGCGGCAAAACGCTCCAAGTAACCGATAGCGACAGCCGGTTTACCCATCTTCAGATGGATACACTTGCTTTCGCACTGTTTTTCCTGCGGACATACGCGGCCGCAAACAGCCGGCAACGCGCTTGTTTCCTTCAACACCTTGGCTGCTTCCAGAAACTCGCCCCTTTCGATATTCTTTATGAAAGTCGGGATATTGATACTCACCGGACATCCCTGCATACAGGTCGGGGTCGGACAGTCCAGGCAACGCTGGGCTTCCTGCATAGCCTGCTCTTTCGTCAATCCGAGGTTCACCTCTTCGAGACGGGTATGGCTGCGGTATTCCGCATCCAGTTCATTCATTTTCACACGGGGAATATCCGTGCGCTCTTTATTTTTTTTGCTTTTACGCAGTGCTTCTCTCCACGGTTCGGCACGACGGGCAGCGATCAGTTCTTCTGTTGTCATTATGTTTACTGTGGTTTCGTTATTTCTTTTCTATATCTTTATAAGCACCGAGGCGCATCAGCATCTCGTCGAAGTCTACCTGGTGAGCGTCGAATTCCGGCCCGTCCACACAAACGAATTTCGTCTTTCCGCCGACCGTGATACGGCAAGCGCCACACATTCCGGTCCCGTCCACCATAATCGTATTCAGGGATGCGACCGTCGGTATCTCGTATTTCTTCGTCAGGGCAGAGACGAATTTCATCATGACAGCCGGTCCGATCGTTACGCACAGATCTACCTTTTCGCGGTTAATCACACTTTCCACGCCATTCGTCACCAGGCCTTTTGTACCGTAAGAACCATCGTCCGTCATCACGATCACCTCATCGGAATTGGCTCGCATCTGCTCTTCCAAGATCACCAGGTCTTTTGTCCGGGCGGCCAGCACCACGATCACACGGTTGCCTGCCTTATGGAAAGCCTCTACGATCGGCAACAAAGGAGCCACACCGACACCACCGCCGGCACACACGACCGTACCGACTTTCTCGACATGAGTGGCTTGCCCCAACGGGCCGACCAGGTCGGTAATATAATCGCCGACATTCAGCCCGCATATTTTTTTCGACGAGCCGCCTACAGCTTGGATCACGAGCGTGATGGTTCCTTTCGTGGTATCAGCTCCGGCAATGGTCAGAGGAATACGCTCGCCCTTCTCACCTACCTTCACGATAACAAAGTGGCCTGCCTTGCGGGAACGGGCAATCAAAGGCGCCTCCACTTCCAGTTTCACTACGTTGGCAGAGAAATGTTCTTTACTTACAATTTTATTCATTATAATCGCTACTGTTGATAGTTAGTCTTGTTGATTTGGTTGCAAAAATACATCAAAAAACTGGATAGCATAGTATTTTGCCAAACAAAAAGGAGTTATTCGAACAAACCTTCGTCACGTACCAACATCAAAATAGCCGAATGAGGGACAATCAGAAACTTCTCTTCGTTAAAGCTGATCTCGTAGGCCGCATTCTGCAGAAATACAGCCAGATCGCCTTCATGTGCCTGCAATGGAAGGTAATGCACTTCGCCCTCTTTCTTTTTTTCCCATACTTCGTGTTCTTCACTCTGGGAAGGAAGCGGGAAGCCGGGACCGACCTTGATGATATAGCCGCTCTGTATCTTCTCCTGCTGAATCGTAGGCGGCAGGTACAATCCTGACTTTGTCTGACTCTGCGGGTTCTTCGGTTTGATAAGCACCTTGTCACCCACCATCAGGAACTTATCTATGTCTTTCTGATCTATTGCTAACTGCATGACTTTTATATTTATGATATTTTGACAGGCAAAGATATAAAATACGTTGCATAAAAAAAGCTGCCTTCCTTTCCGAAAGCAGCTTTTCCTGAACAAAAGATTTCTACACCTTAGATGGAGCGTCCTTTAAACACGTTGGACTGATCCGACGGATACAGGTAACCGGTGAATGAAATACGATTGCTGTTGAAGTTCGGACTTACGGTTGCCGTACATTTGTTCGTGCCCTTCACCATACGGATCGTCACATTGGCGGAGACTGCAACACCTTGTACCATCATACTGAATGTAACATTTCCTTTCTTATCTGTTTTCATTTCTATATTCGAAGCATTCCCGTCGACCGTGATCCCCCCGATTCCGTTCGGACCGGCAGCTGCGGTATTGAAAGCCAACTGGATAGTAGCACGGTCGCCTTTCATGGAAACGAAGTTCGTACTCGGAGTCACATAGACGAATTGTCCACGCTTAAACTCTACGCGTTCGGCTTCCAACACAAAGTCTTTCTCATTCAGCGCTTGTACGCCTTGTTCGAACAAAGCCATCTGTTCTGCAGCCTCGGCGGCTTTTCTTGCTTCTTTCTCGGCTTTTTTGGCAGCCTTATCAGCTGCTTTATCCTGCTGTGCCATCATCGTTCCTGCACTAAAAAGCAGGACAGCCAATAACAATAATACTCTTTTCATATTTCTCATTCTTTTAGTTGAAACCTAATTAATCCATTTTCATATAGTAGACAAACAAGATAGTAAAAAGTTCAATTCAAACTCTTTCTTTTCATGTTTTTAACATGATTCCACAGGAAGAACCAAGCTGTTACGGCTGCGACAAAATCAGAGAAAGGCGCAGCATACCAGACTCCGTCCAATCCCCAAAAGTGCGAGAACAGCAACATCGCCGGTATCAGGAACAACACTTGCCGGCTCAAACTCAAAAACATAGCTTTCCAGGCCACTCCGATACTCTGGAAGAACTGGCTGATCGATATCTGCGAACCTACGACAACAAACACCAGCAAACTGATCCGCAGACCGTTTGCCGTGACATCCAACAAAGCCGGATCGTTCGTAAAGGCACGGGCTATCAGTTCCGGGAATGCCACACTGCAAAAACAACCGATTCCCATGATAATGGTAGAGGTTATGATCACCAGCCGCAATGTTTCCTGAACGCGCTGATATTTCTTTGCCCCGAAGTTAAAACCGACAATCGGCTGCATTCCTTGCGCGATTCCGATAATCAGCATCACCAAGAGCATCCCGACACTGGTGATAATGCCGTTTGCCCCCAACGCCAAATCTCCTCCGTGTCGTTTGAGCGCATAGTTCTGGATCACCACCACCAAACTTCCTGCCAACTGCATGGCAAAAGGCGAAATGCCGATCGTCAGGATATTCCAAACCACATGCTTTTCCAGTTTGAGCGTACCTTTCCGGAAACGGACTATACTGTCTTTCTGGATAAAATGGTTCATCACAAAAAGAGTACAGAGCAACATCGAGATGATCGTCGCAATGGCCGCCCCTTTAATACCCATGTCCAGCCAAAAGATAAATATAGGATCGAGTATCACATTGGTTACCGCTCCGATCAGCATGGTGAACATCGCTTTTTTCGGATATCCCGAAGCACGCATAACTGCATTGAACCCGAAGCTAAGCGAAGTCAGGAGCGTCCCCGGGACTACGATATTCAGATAATCCCTTGCATACGGGATCGTCTGTTCACTTCCTCCGAAAGCGAGCAGCAAATCGTCCATCCAGATCATGCAGGGGACCACCGTAACGAGCGTTATGATGAACGTCAGGGTCAATGCATTTCCCAAAACTTTCTCCGCCATGTCATTTGCCTTTCGTCCCAAATGGATGGACACACGAGTCGCGGCACCTGCCCCGACAAGCATTCCGAACGCCTGGAGGAATAACAGGATAGGGAATGTCAGCGTCAGTCCGGCCATCGCCAGCGGACCGACTCCCTGCCCGATAAAGATACGGTCGACAATATTATAAAGAGCATTCACCATCGTACCGATCACCGCCGGTATCGCATAATGCAACAACAATCGGCCGATCTTCTCATGCTCCAGCCGCCACGTTATTTCGTTTGCCATATTTATACCTTTTAATCTTAAATAAAACTACTGTTCCTTCTGATGAAAATTTATTTTCACCGGCAGGAAAATTTATTTTCACCGGGAGAAAATTTATTTTCATCAGCATGAAAACTTTTTCTCATGTTGATAAAAGAGACAAGTTCCGCTACCGTCCGAAGCTCTTTCCTGCCACCTTCGGGCAAAGCCACGGCCAGCTCATGCGGTCCCTTGCAAGAGATATTCAACTGCCCTTCCTTTACAGACGAAGGACGGTAGCCATTACGCATAAGGGCATTTCCGACCCAATAAGCAGTCAAAGGCTCACCTTCCACACCGACAGGCGACGTGGGGGCTTCCGTATTCAACTTCCCGGTAGCCGGATCGAAAACGATTCCTTCCTTGCTGAAAAAAGATTCGAAGGCCCCGCTCATAATCAAGTCTTCAGGAGTTCCGCAAGCCATCGGGCGCCCTTTCTCCTGCAACCACAGACAATCGCCCATCTGAATAGCTAAATCCAGGTCGTGGGTGGAGAGTAAAATCGCCTTCTCTTGCTCGACAGCCAGGCGATGCAGCAAAACCATCGTCTCGATACGGCTGGTCACATCCAGAAAGGCTGTTGGTTCGTCCAGCAGAATAATCGGGCACTGTTGGGCGAGCGCCTTGGCGATCATAGCCTTCTGACGTTCACCGTCGCTCAGCTCCGAAACATAGTTTTGGGCTTTATGGGCGATTCCGGCAGCTTCGAGCGATTGCTCGATGATAGCACGATCCGCCTTCTTCAACTGTCCGAAAAAGCCAGTATAAGGATGTCTTCCCAACGAAACCAACTCATAGACCGTGATTCCTCCCGCATTCGTTTTTTCCGTCAGTACAACACCTACAGTCAAGGAAAAGTTCGCCTGAGAATAACCGGAGAGCGGTTTTCCCATCAAACGTATCTCCCCGCCGAGCGGAGGCTGGAAACCGCAAAGCGTACGGAGCAGCGTCGATTTGCCGGCACCGTTCAGTCCCAACAAACAGGTCACTTCGCCGGAGACGAGTTGCAGGTTCAAATCGTCATGGACAACTTTCCGCTTGCCGCCTTTCAGCAGGTAACCGATGCCGAGCCCTATTGTTTCTATTGCAGCTATTTTTGTCATACGCCTATCAGTCAAAGTATTGGATATTCTTCCGATTCACAATCACATAAATAATCACCGGAGCGCCAAGCATCGGAGTCACGGCATTCAGCGGCAGAATGTTATGAGTGCCCGGCAGCACCATCAGCAAATTGCAAAGCAACGCCATGCAAGAACCGGTCAGCAGCGTAACGGGAACCAGCATCTTATGATTAGAAGAACCTAACATCAAACGCGCGACATGCGGGACTGCCAGCCCGATAAAGGAGATCGGACCGCAAAAGGCAGTCGTAGTCGCAGTAAGCAGGCCCGTACACAACAGGATCAGGATGCGCGTCCACTTGATCTTGATCCCTAAATTGGCGGCATACATTTCTCCCAAGAGCAATGCATTCAGAGGTTTTATCAAAAGAATGGCCAATAGTAACCCGACACAAGTGAAACCGGCCAAATAGGGCAACTGTTGCAAAGACACTCCGGAGAAGTTTCCCAATCCCCACATCACAAATGCATGAACCTTGTCTGTCGAAGCATAATAATTCAGGACCGAAATCAATGACGAGGCGAGATAGCCGATCATGATACCGATGATCAGCAGCATAACGTTATTCTTCACCTTTGCCGAAAAGTAAATAATCAATCCTAAAATACAAGCCGCGCCACTAAAGGCAGCCAGGATAACCGCCAGATAGCCACTGATCGGCAAATCGGTTACCGTACTCAACGTACCACCGAAATAGAGCATGATAGCGGCAACACCCAGATTGGCCCCGTCACTGATTCCGAGGATAGAAGGACCGGCAAGCGGATTCCTGAACAATGTCTGTAGCAACAATCCGCTAACAGCCAGCGAAGCACCAGCCAACAAAGCCGTCACGGCCTGGGGAAAACGGCTCTGCAGCACAATATTTTGCCACGCAAGCCGCTCAGTCCCTTCTCCCAGCAATATATTCACCACACTTTCTACCGGTATCGAGACGGCACCATAAACCAACCCGCCGGCAAACAGCAACAACAGGAAAACCAACAAAAGCGGATAAAAAATAAAGGCTTGCTTTTTCATGCCTGCAAAGATAATGCTTTTAGAAAAAATTCTTTACCTTAGCCCCATAAACAAATAACGGCTAATATCATATACTATGAGAAGAACCATCATATCATTCATCTTGCTTGTAGGATTCTGCACCGGAATATATCCGATCTATTTCAAACATATAGGCATACGGGAAGGGCTGTCGCAACTTTCCGTCATGGCAATCTACCAGGACAATTTAGGCAGAATGTGGTTCGGGACGGAAGAAGGCATCAGCATATACGACGGCGTCCGGACTACGGTCTACAAACCTTCCGAATATCATCGCGGGGATACTAACCCGACAGGCAATTGGACACGCTCCATCGCCGGCGACAAAGATGGAAATGTTTTCTTCGAATCCGACTATGCTTTGATCCGTTATGACATCCGGACACAGAAATTCTCACGCCTCCGAGAATCCGCCGTACACAGCGTCGCCTCCATCAACGGAACGATATGGGTGGGCATAGCCGACTCCGTCTTCACCTGGAATTCCGATAAAAACAAACTCGATTTCGTCACAAAGCTGGAGAGCCGGTATCAACATGCGACTTGTTTCCGGGAAGATTCCAAAGGCCGGTACTGGATCGGCACTACAGACGGCTTGTTCAGGATGAATGAAGACAAATCGCTCACTTGCCAAATCGTTGGCGAAGACATTTACAGCCTGTTTGAAGATTCCAAACGTAACCTTTGGATATCCATCCGCATGAACGGCTTGTACAAAAGAGACGCACACGGCAATTTCACCCGCTACCGTTATGACCCATCGAATCCCAACAATATTTCAAGCAACCAGGTACGGGATTTTGCGGAAGACAATTTCGGGAACATCTGGATCGGGACCTTCACCGGATTGAATAAATACAATCCGACCAGTAACCGGTTCGAAGTTTATACCCGTACCCCTTTGCCCGGCAGCATGACCCATTCGTCCGTTTTCCCTCTTTACAAAGACAGGCAAGGAACGATCTGGCTGGGGACCTATTATGGCGGGGTTAACTATTTCAACCCGGAGACGGACCTTTTCACGGTCTACGCCTCCAACAACGCCCGAAACGATTGCCTGAACGATCCTTTCGTCGGCAAAATGGTAGAAGACAAAGACAACAACATCTGGATCTGTACCGAAGGCGGCGGATTGAACTTCTTCGACCGGAAAACGAAAAAGTTCACCTACTTCATGGCTGATGAGAACCGCAACTCCATTGCTCACAATAACCTGAAGGCAATCGCCTACAGCCCGGAACGCAACAAACTGTATATCGGAACCCACACCGGAGGGCTCTCAATCTACGACATCAAGAATAAGAAGTTTAAGAATCCCTATTTCGAAGACCCGTCATACGCGGTTATTGCCGGTGACCGGATCAACCACATGAAAATATACAAGAACGTACTGATCTGTACCGGCCCTAAAGGAATCTTCAAAATGGATCTGGAAACGGAAAAGGTCTCATCGTTATTCAAAAGTGGCAAATACTACGGCAATACCTGTTTCTTAGTCGATTCCAAAGGGTATATGTGGCTGTCTTACGGTAAAGGTGTTTGGAGGATTAACATCGAAGACGAAAAGGACCAGATGCTGTTTCCTTCCGGAGAAAACGGACTGGGAAAATTTCCCATATCTCAAATAATCGAGGATAAAAAGGGACGGATCTTTCTCGGGACCCGAGGATCCGGGTTGTTCTGCTATGACGAGAAAAACAAACAGTTCACCGGATACACGACAGAGAACAGCTTTATCGCCAGCGATTATTGTTACGAACTCGCTTTATCCACACAGAACCAACTCGTCATAACCGGCGACAAAGGCATCACCTTCTTCGATCCGGATCAAAACCTGTTCAAGGTTGTGGAGCTTGGAACAGCCCTTCCCCTTACAGACATAAACATCGGTTGCGGGATTCTGGTCTGCAAGAACGGGGAAATATTCGTCGGGAGCAGCAACGGCATGGCAACCTTCTTCGAACAACAGTTGTTCAATTCCTCCAAAGATTATCAACTGTATTTTTCAGACCTGTTTATCAACAACGAGCCCGTTCTTCCGGGCGATCCCAGCAAGGCCTTGACCGCTGCCCTTCCCTATACCCGGAAAATAGAACTGGCCTACAATCAGAATAACCTGATTTTCACCTTTACGTCAAACAACTATGTCAATACGCTGAAAAAGGCGTCTTATGAATACATGCTGGAAGGATTCGACAAGAAATGGATTCCCTGCAAGAACAATAATATCTTCTACACCAACTTGAATCCCGGAAAATACACGCTTATCGTCCGGGAAATTCAATACGATCCGAATCTTGAACAACCGCGTACCATCAAGATGGACATACAGATTCACTCTCCCTGGTATGCTTCCCAATTGGCCTATCTCCTTTACTTCCTCTTGATCGTCAGCATACTGTACAGCATTTACCGTTTCAAGAAATCGCAATACATGTTGCAAACTTCACTGGAAATAGAACGAAAAGAAAAAGAGGCGATCGAGGAACTGAACCAAGCCAAACTACAGTTCTTCTCCAACATCTCTCATGAGTTCAGGACACCGTTGACACTGATCATATCCCAGATCGAACTCTTACTGCAAAGCAGTTCTTTGTCTCCTTCCGTATACAACAAACTGCTGAAAGTGTACAAGAACACCTATCATATGCGGAACCTGATCAGCGAATTGCTGGATTTCCGCAAGTTGGAACAAGGCCACATGAAACTGAAAGTGTACGAACAAGACATCGTCCCGTTCCTGAAGGAGATTTACCTGTCTTTTTACGAATATGCATCCGGCCGTTCCATCACTTACAACTTTACGGCTCCGCAAGAGAAAGTTTTATGCAGTTTCGATCCGAAACAAATGCAAAAGGTTTTCTACAACCTGCTGTCCAATGCGTTCAAATACACCAAACCGAATGCGACCATTGAAATGATTCTGGAAAATAAAGAAAACGAAGTTGTCATTAAGGTTATCGACAACGGCATCGGAATCAACAAAGAAGATATAGACAAGGTGTTCGACCGCTTCTATCAGGCCGAAAACGGCTTTTCGAATATCACCAAGACGCCCAGCACAGGGATCGGGCTTTCTTTGACCAAAAGTATTATCGAATTGCACCACGGAACGATACAAGTGGAAAGCACTCCCGGCTACGGCAGCATTTTCATTGTCTGCCTTCAGAAAGGCAGCACGCATTTTTCCGTGGAAGAACAAGCCCGGAAGCAGCCGGAGCAAACGGAAAGCCTGATTCCCGACACGATCGCCTTTACCGATCATTTGGAAGAATTTTCCGAAACCGAGCAAAAAGAGGTGCTGGTCGAAGGAGACGATTCTCCCCGTACGATCCTGCTGGTCGAAGACAATGAAGAATTGCTCCAGATATTAGCGTCCCTGTTCTCGCCTGCCTACCGCGTACTGTTGGCGCGTAACGGCAAAGAAGGACTGGAAAAGGCACGCGCAGAACGGCCGGACATCATCGTGAGCGATGTCATGATGCCCGAAATGTCAGGTACGGAGATGTGCTTGAAGATAAAAAATGATTTTGACGTATGCCACATTCCGGTCGTCCTGCTGACGGCACTCACTTCCGCCGAGCAAAACATCGAAGGATTGCAACGGGGCGCCGATGACTATATCAACAAACCATTCAACGCAAAGGTACTGGTGGCACGTTGCAATAACCTGGTCCGCAACCGTATTATCCTGCAAAATAAATTCAGCCGGCAGAAAGATTTCGATGCACAATCGCTGGCTAGTAACCCGATCGACCAGAAATTTCTGGACACGGTCAACTCGATCATCGAAAAGAACCTGGATAACATCGACTTCGACATGAATATGATGGCCCGTGAACTGGGACTCAGCCGCAGTTCGTTGTATGCCAAATTCAAGGCACTGACAGGCATGACGCCAAACGACTTCGTCCTCAGCTGCAAACTGAAGCGGGCTGCAACCATGTTGACGGACAATCCCGACCTGCAGATAGCCGACATCTCCGAACGGCTGGGCTTCGGTTCTCCGCGTTATTTCACCCGTTGTTTCAAAGCCCAGTTCGAAATCACACCGGCAGAATACAGGAAAAGGACAGAAAAAAAGACTTCCGCAGACGCCGATTGACGGCTGCGGAAGTCTTCCTTCGACCACTGTTGCTGTGGTCCCGAAACGATTCAATTCATCACTTAAACACCTGAATCATCGGACGGCCGATCCAAACCTGCGGTTGCTTCAGCCCGAAGATATAAGCGATTGTCGAAGCGCAGTCGAACTGCATCATACTTTCCTGAAATTCATATCCTTTCTTGATCCCCTTGCCGGCAATGATGAAGGCCGTCTCCATTTCTTCCATCGTCTTGCCGCCATGTCCCTTTTTGATACCGCCATGATCGGCCGTAACGATAAAGATAGTCTCATCCAGCATACCGGCGTCTTTGACAGCCTGAATGATCTGGCCGATATAGCCGTCAAGTTCTTTCAGCTTTTCATAATAAGCCGGCGTGTCATGGCCTTCAGCATGACCGACATGGTCGGGTTCGTCAAAAACGATATTCACCAATGCCGGGTGGGCACGCTTGATATATTCGACCGCACACTTAGCTGTTGCCGGATTCTGCGGCTTATCCGTGATGTTTACATCGTAGCTCAACGCCAATGTATCGCATACATACCGGATTCCGGCCCATTCGCAGATACAGCCGATTTCGGCTTTCGGGTCGGATTCGCGGAGCAAACTGAATACAGTCGGGAAAATACCATTCTTATTCACCACACGGGAAGGCAGGTCCGGGGTTTGCGATCCCCATTCCGTATAACCGTGAAGCTCCGGTCCCGCTCCCATATACATGGAAGCCCAGTTCACGGCACTGGAAGATGGAAGGACAGAGCGTTTTTTCAACGTATAAGACCCTTCGGCCATGAGTTTCTTCACATTCGGCATCTCGGCCTTCTCCACGCTATAAGCGCCCCAACCGTCCAGGCCGATCAAAACGACATGCTTGGCTTTCCACTTGGCAGCCATCGAAGCATCGGCAAACAACATCAGAAATGCCAACGCAAAAATCAATTTTCCTGTTTTCATACTATTATAATTAAGTACGCAAAGATAGTTTATGTATATGACATTCAGGCACGGATTAAAGGCCTTTCTCAATATCCCGTTTACGTTTTAAGGCTTCCAGATAGTAATAATCGGCATAGTTCAGCGGGACGTCTATTTCCGAATTGTGAGGAATGCTGCCTACGGAATGCATCAGCAGGAAGTTTCCGTTCGTGCCCAAAGCAGCCCGGTAGGCCGGAGAAGAAAGCGAAACCAGGATACTGTCGGCATACGCCTTATAGCCGGCCGCATCCGGCACATCCATCGTACTGATCTCATAAAGGGCGGAAGCGATACAGGAAGCTGCCGAGGCATCGCGCGGTTCGTCGGGAATGTTCGGGGCCGACATATCCCAGTAAGGGATCAAATCATCCGGCATATTCTTCAAATTCTTCATCATATTGAAGGTCTTCAAGGCTTGATCCAGATATTTACGATCTTTCGTCTCACGATAGCAGATCGTATAACCGTAGATGGCCCATGCCTGTCCGCGACTCCAGATAGACTCATCGGCATACCCCTGTGCCGTCTGACGATGGCGCACTTTGCCATCCTTGACACTGTAGTCGATCACATGATAGCAACTGCCGTCCGGACGGAAATGCTCCTGCATGGTACGGTCGGCATGCGACAGTGCTATTTTATAGAAAGAAGAGTCGCCGGACAAACGCGTAGCTTCGAACATCAGTTCCAGGTTCATCATGTTGTCAATGATAACCGGACATTCCCAACCCCGCTCGGACTGCCATCCGCGTTCCACATCCCACGACTGGATGATCCCGGCTGCCGGACGAAAACGGGTAGACAACGACTTGGCTGCCTGCACCATCACATCCTTATAAGAAGGCGTTCCGGCCAACCGCAGTCCGTTTCCGAAACTGCAATTCACAATAAACCCGATATCATGATGCCAGGTCAGATTCTTGGCTTCCTCTATGGCATCCGTATATTTGGCAGCCAACGGCAGCAACGTGCTGTCGCCCGTCAGTTCATACAAATACCAGACCGATCCGGGGAAAAAGCCGCTCCGCCAATCCGCATAACCGCAATAGTAGACAGAGCTGTCCGTCTTAAGTGTCACCGGGTTCAAACATTTTCCACTCGCTTCGATCACATCAATCTCATTCCCTATTTGTGCACGGGCAAAATCGATATTCTCGTCGATAAAACTTTTTCCCTCTGTTTTAGGGGCATCCGCGCAAGAGAGCAGAAAGGCCGAAAAAGCAAACGCAATCCAATTTTTCATCATGTCTTTTCTATTTTATTGTTGTTATTGTATAAGTATAAGAGCCGGAAAGCGACTGCTTATTGGCGTTCAACGATATCCGGAAGAGCTGCCCGCCCCAGACATTCGACAGGCGGGGATCGTCTAACCGAACCGTCTCGACAACCGGCGTAAAGGTACTCTTATCATACGTCATCCGGACTTTCTCGCCGTTCACCTCAACCGTGACTATTCCCGGAACCGAGACATCTACTTTTCCCCAAGTGAGGAAATTGACCTGATTCGGTTTGTCCGCCTTGCTCAAAGAAAACGAATCTTCTATTTTCAGCGAGTTCTTTCCTATCTGGTACGAACGGATCCATTTTTTCACATTCGCCTCAGCCGGATAAGCCGTTGCTATATTAGCAGAGAAACACATCCGTTTCGGATCAAACCGCGCATCCGTAGCCTTATATTCCGAACCGAACCGCTCCGGTACGCCGTTAATCATAGGCAGGTTATGATAGTTGCTCTGCATCGTCCAGATAGAATAGCGTTCGGAGCTGAATGTCTGTCGGGTATACGTCCCGACTCCGGCATCGATAAAGACAGGCGTCGTATTTAAGTAGAGGGAGAAGGTTCCTACATCGTTATGATTATGGCTTTCATTATTATACCCGCCTTTAGCGGCCACGAAAAAGCCGTTCTTGTTGGTCATATAGCAGAACTCGGTTTCGGGATACCAAGAATAGGCGGGGACTTCATAAGCCACATCCGTTCCTGCCATCTCTTTGCTATAGAGTAAAGTCTGGAAAAGACGGAATATGTCTCCCGTCGGAGCAACATCCTTTGCTGAAAGGCTTTTGAGAAAAGCCGCGTAGCCCATCATGACCTGACTTCCGGTCGCTTTCCCATACCGGAAAATAAGATCGGCATCTCCTCCTCCTTTGGCAGAAGCATCAGCAAAATTCACAACCCATCCATTTCCAACATAAGAACGGGCAATATATTCGCCCATATTCTTTATAATCGGCTGGTCGAACACAGAGACAGTGCCACCTGTCCCGTCGTACAACATCTGAAGATAATCATACATCTTCCCTGCAGCATGCCCCCAATAGGAAGGCCCTTCCTCGCAAGCGCCGTCTGCATGCGTATAATTAATGAAATGGTCCACAGAAGTCATCGTCCGGTAGACCGCCTCAGCCAATTTGTCCCGGTCATTTTCGAGCAGGAAGAAACATTGCAGCACATTGAAGTTGCACCACGGATTCCAGTTATTCACCAATCCGCCGGGTTTCAAGTTGAACGCCATCCACCAGAAATGATCTTCATTCATATAAGTATCGAGGATACGGCTCTGCAATTCATGTCGCAGCCTTTTTGAAATCAAAGGATTTACTTTATCAAAAGACGGTTTCAGGTAATAATAGATCCAAGCCAACTGGGAGGCCAGATTTCCAGCCCCCAAATCAATCACATGTTCTTCATAGCTCGGGAAACACCCTCCGACCTTCTGCAGTCCCAAATGGGCGGACAGTGACCAAGTCGTCATTTCGCAACTTGCAAAAACCCCGTTGATAATCTGATCGACGAACCGTCCATTCCCTTCCGCCATCTCAGCCATAAACAAACTGCTCAATGCCGTATTATTCTTATTGAACGGACTTTCCATAATCGTCCGGTTACCACTTCGCCCGAATTCCAGATAATCGGTTGCTTTTACCACTTTCCATTCATAGTCCAGATAAGCCTCCCCTTTCCGGATATATTCCTCTTTATAATTACCCAGGAATGCGTTCCAAGCGGACCGATCGGAATAATTGGGATAAGGGACCCATTTCTGCCCCATTACCAAAGCAGATTTTACTTTCTCGAAATTAGCTTCATTCTGCAACAAATTGCGTTTTTCATACGCATGCAGGTGTGCGACTGTCCAAAGCAACAAGCACACGGTTGTGATAAATCGTTGTGTTTTCATAGGTATTACTTTTCAATATCGCAAAAATAAAAGTTTCCCCCGGTAAAAAAGCGTCCTATTTTTCCAATTCATGTGCACAGATTGTCCAAACACAAAAAAACAAGAAGTTCACCCATAAAAGAAGGCTTTGGTTCCCAGTCTCACAACCTTCCACAAAGCCTTCCGATAAAATTTATGTTGAAACTATAATGCCAAATCAATTAATTAATCCAACCCGTGTTCTGGATTAAATTATCATTTCTTTCACATTCAGTCGTAGGGATCGGCCATACATAAATATGATCACCAGCCCAAGAATACGGATTGACAATCGTACCCCATATTTCTTTAGAACCATTACCAGCCTTGCACCAGTCACCCATCGTCTTCCAACGTATTTCGTCATAGAGATTGACACCTTCCAACGGCAACTCCCAACGGCGTTCGTTGCGGATACGAGTACGCATATTATCTTGGCTACTTACAAAAGTCGGTTTACTCGGATCTGTTGTCTGCAACAATGCTATCCCAGCTCTTTGACGGACCATATTTACCAAATCGACAGCTTCCTGTTTGAAACCTTGTTCATTGATTGCTTCAGCTAACATCAAAACAACATCAGCATAACGGATCAACGGATAATCCGTTGGGCAATATTCGCGATTCGGAGTTTCAGAAGCTCCCTCTGCTACAAATTTACGATACAAATAATAGAAGTAGGTCTGAGAGTCCGTTCTCAAATCAAAAGGTACAGCCTCATCTGATTGAGTGGTCGGCCAACGCAGCGTATACGTATATTCATTTGAACCAATAGCACCTCTATATTCTGAATATGGAGTAATAACAGTCGCTAACAAACGTGGGTCACGGCTTTCATACGCTTTTCGTAAACGGGCTTCATTACCAGAAGGTATATATTTGGATATATCGGCCCCGTTTGCAATTGCCTGTTTAAATCCTATACGTAATTTATCCTTTATTTCATTTGGATACGTTTCCCATTCTCCAACTGTATCACGTAAGAAGAAGGCAACTCTCTCAAGCGGAGTCATTTCGTTATATCCCGGCAAAAAGTCATTCCAATTAAATGGCGTTCCATCAGCACATTCAAATGATTCTACCCAATGAACACTCGGCAAATAACTGTTCCAACAAGAACCGAAAGAGACACGGGAACCTAACCAAAACTCGGTTTTTCCACCGTAACCGTTAACTCCAATATTCTGCTCTGAAAAAATCATTTCATCACAATCTTCATTCGCTTCTTTAAATAATTGTTTGTATTCACCTTGAAACAACGCAAATCCTAATTCTCCGACTTTACGCAACGCTTTTTCTGCATTAGGATAATCTTTCATCCACATATACGTCTGCCCCATCAATGCATAAGCGGCCCCTTTTGTGACACGACCATAGTTAGGATCACCGCCCACATATTTGTTAGGCAAATTGGTACTGTTGACACAATCATTCAGATCGGAAAGTATTACTTCCCATACTTTGTCGACCGTTTCACGTGCATTCGTACATTCACTATCTTCCACCGGTTTCAAATAGACAGGAACCCCTTGAAATACACGATTCAAGCGAAAATAATAATAAGCACGGAGAAATTTGGATTCAGCCATCAGGCGGTCTTTTTTCGCTTCGTCGATCGGAGCACCTGGTAAATTAAAAATGGCATCATTTGCCCGATGGATACCTTCGTATAACTGTTTCCATGTATCAGAGAACAAACTGTTACTGGCTGTAATCGTACCATTCAACAACGCCTGAGGATCACGAGCCTGCCCGGCAAACCCCATTGCATCCTGAGTAAACATTTCATGTGCAACTTTGGCCTCACGCAAAGTTGCGTAAATACCGTTTACGCCCATGTCGCACATCGTTTCGTTGCCCCACATGGTTTCTGACCCGACCTTGTCATAGGGATTTGTATCCAACAAATCAGGTTTACAAGCTGTCATAGCAGAAGCGACAGCCGCAATAACTAATATATTATTAACTATTTTCATGTTTTCTTTGATTAGAATGTTACGTTAATACCTCCCGCAAATTGACGCAATGACGGATAATTGGTTTTAGCTCCCATTTCCGGATCTTGTCCCGGGAAGGAAGTGATAGTAAACAAGTTTTCACCCGATACATAAACTCGTACCCTCTCTGCAAATATTTTAGAAACAATATTTGCCGGCAATGTGTAACCGATTGTCAAGTTTTTCAATTTCATATAAGATCCATTGTACAAATAGAAATTACTTGTCTGACGGCTCTGCTTGTTACTCTCATCAACCAAACGGGGGAAATAAGCATTCAAATTGGTTCTTGGATCACTCGGATTTGTCGGATCATAAAAATAGTGGTCATTAGCAACTCGCTCAGAAACCGCACATCCATTTCTGATGGAGACACTGTTATATGGATCTTCTTCCCAATAGAGTTCGAAGCCACCATTACCAGCCCACAACATACTCAAGTCAAATCCTTTCCAACCGGCACTGATGTTGATACCATATCCAAACTTAGGCATGGCAGAAGAACCTTGGAATGTATAATCGTATGAACTACCGTATATTCCGTCACCATTAACATCTGCATAAATCAAATCTCCGTAATTAATTTTCGTCGGTCCAATGCCATTGTTCGGTTGGAACTGATAACCTGCGTCCATCATTGACTGTAACCATTTCATGTCTTGTTCCGTACGAATCATGCCGTCTTTCGGACCACCATTGATATTAACGGAACCATCACTATTGAAATGAGAACCATTACCTGAATAAGTATTTAATGTATAATATTCCTTGATTGAATGACCTTCAACAATACGTCCGTTATCTTTAGACACCGAAACTTCACCGATATTGGATTGCCATACTTTTTTACCGTCTTTTTCTATCCAACCAGTCTTATATTCGCCCAAATACTTGGTGACTTCATTATGATTGTAAGAAAAATTTGCCGATACGGCATAGTCCAACTCCCCGATTTTATCTTTCCAACCTAACGTCATTTCTACACCACGGTTAGTCACTTCCGCGGTATTCATAGTCGGAGGAGTTTTAATCCCCATTGTTAAGTGCAAGTTGGGAGTTGTCAAGATACCATCCGTCACTTTGTTATAAACATCGATTTCTGCTGTCAAACGATTGTTCAGGAAGCTGGCATCAAGACCAAAATTGGTAACAGTCGTACCTTCCCACTCCAAACGAGTATTACCTATTCGGTTCTGAGCCAACCCTGTCATTTGTTTTCCACCAAAAGAATAATTATAGGTTGCATAAGTAGCTTGGTAACCATAATAATCCTGATATCCGTCTTTGTCAGTAATGCGATTGTTACCGATCTGTCCCCAAGAAGCACGAATTTTCAAGTTACTCAACCAATCGATATTTTTCATAAAATCTTCTTCCGAAATACGCCAAGCAGCAGAGAAAGAGGGGAAAATACCCCATCGTGAGTCAGTATTAAAACGAGAAGAGCCGTCATACCGGAAGTTTGCCTCAAACAAATATTTAGACTTATAAGCATAGTTGAGACGACCAAACACAGAACGCAAAGCTTCGTCTTTTGCCGTACCGGAACTTTTTATCATCTCCGTTGCGCCATCAGGAACATTGATACTCGGATCAATCAATCCCTTCTTTTCCTGTTTGTGTTCATATTGTTTGTAATAATATTCATTATAACCAAGCATCACATTCAAATCGTGATCTCCCTTGAATGTTTTGTCATAACGAAGGATATTTTCCAACGTATATGTCTCTTCTGCATACGATTTCCAAGTCGTACTCATCTGATCGGGAGTCGTAGCAGTCGAACCGATACTACCATCGCTGAACTTATACCGTGCTACAGGAGAAGTATGGGAGTTATATTCATCAAAACGACGACCATAATTAAAATTAAAATCCCAGCTCAAACCTTCCATAAACTTGATCTTCGAATACATAGTCGTATTGAAACGAGAAGAACGGTCCTGACCATCCCTACTTTTCAAATACATCCACATATTGTTAGCTGTAGCACTTTCTTCCGCTGCTTCAGGATATCCTAATTTGCCGTCATACATACCAATCAAACCTGGTGTTGTTTGGCGAATAAAGTTTAACATACCCGTATCGTCAAAGTTTCCCTGATCCTTATCATTCATGATTGCATATGTACGAGTTCCCAATATCAACCATTTTGTCACATTCGCCTCAACATTGGCACGCATAGTGTAACGTTTCACCCCTGTATTTTCAACCAAACCGGGATTATCCATATAACCAGCAGACAACAGAAATGCGACCTTTTCACTGCCTCCGTTGACAGATACGACATGATCTTGAACTAAATTGTTCTGATACATTTCCTCGTTCCAGTTCGTATTCGGATAAGCCAGCCAGTTCGGTACGCCATTTGCAGTCAACCCGTTCGGATCTGCATTAGCAGCTTCCCAGGCACTGATTGTCGATTGAGAGAAGATATCCCTACTGCTATCCCCCGTAATATTATGATTCATCTCATTGATGATACGCATATGTTTCGGATAATCCGAGACAAAATCCAACAAATTAGAGGGTTGAGCTACAGAAAAAGTACCGGAATAGGTCACACGTATTTTTTCCCGATTACCTTTCTTTGTCGTAATCAAAATAACGCCATTGGCAGCACGTGAACCATAGATAGCTGCAGAGGCAGCATCCTTTAATACAGAAATAGATTCAATATCTTGTGGGTTAACAGCATCCATTGAAGCTTCCATTCCATCTACTAAAACCAATGGACTGGCGTTATTTAACGTACCTGTACCACGAACACGAATCGTCGCTCCATCATCGGTCGGATTACCTTTACTTTGCATAACTTGCAAACCGGCAGACAAACCACCCAAAGCAGAAGAAACATTTGTAATAGGACGATTGGCTGCCTGTTCCGAAAAATCGACAGAAGAAACAGCACCTGTTAAATTCACTTTTTTCTGCGTGCCATAACCGACGACTACAACCTCGTCTAATGCCTGAAAATCTTCAACAAGTTTAATTGTAAATGATTTTTGGTTGTTTATCGGAATTTGTTGTTCCTTATATCCGATAAAAGAAACAACTAAAATAGAATTAGGTGCGACTTCCAAAGAAAAATTACCGTCCATATCGGTAATAGTTCCGTTGGTTGTTCCTTTTTCCACCACATTGGCACCAGCAATAGGTCCAAGCTGATCTTCTACTACACCTTTAATAGTGTGTTTATTCTGTTGTAGCTGCGCTACAACAGAATTAGGTTCTGCAGAACCTAACGTATCGATTGAGGGATTAGCGGAAGCCATCCCGATTGATGCTAAGAACATGGAAGTTCCTAAGAACATCGCTCTCGATACATAAAAGCGTTTGAAATCTTTTGTCATAATAACACTAGATTTGATTAGTAATTTTGATTAGTAAATTCGATTTATAATTCATTTTATTATCATTTTTGTGCTTACCTGTTCAATATCACCATAGTTCTTCAAGAACTAAGGCTTACCGGCATTTATTATGATCCGATATTGTCAAGTTATGAATTCGTTTACGATAGCTTTTGAGGTAGTTTATGGTACATTTTGTATTAGATTTGTCTATAATTTCTTACTTTTTTAAGACATCATCAATATAATCATATTGATAAATCTGTTTTTTGTGGTCCACAGTGGCAAATTATAAATATCAACCAACAATGACATCGTTTTTCAGTATCAATATGCATGCGTGCAAATACCCGAACATGAATTCTAAATAAATATGTTGCTCATTAAGCCCCTCTTATATGTTATACAAAATACAATAGGATTTAATGCACTGATATGCAAACATTTAATATATTGCTAAAAACTCGCTGTTGGAAAATTAGTGCATATCAAATGGATAAAATTATACATCCATGCCCATTTTTAACATCTAAATTTGCAGCATTCTGATTGCAGTTCTTGAAGGACTCAGATCAAAATGCACTTAGGTGGAAAACACAATAGAAAAGCACAATGTGACAATTTAGAAAAACGAGAATTATTATCATTTTATTAATTAATCTGGTGTTATTATGACAAAAGATTTTAAACGCTTTTATGTATCGAGAGCGATGTTCCTGGGAGCAACCATGTTCTTGGCATCAATCGGGATCGCTACAGCAAATCCTTCAACCGATGCTTTAGGTTCTGCAGAGCCTAATCCTGTTGTCGCTTCGCCACAACAGAATAAACACGTTATTAAAGGTGTGGTAGAAGATCAGTTTGGACCTATTGCAGGCGCAAATGTGGTGGAAAAAGGGACAACCAATGGAACTATTACCGATATGGACGGTAATTTTTCTCTTGAAGTCGCGCCTAATTCTATTTTAGTTGTTTCTTATATCGGATACAAAGAACAACAAATTCCGGTGAATAACCAGAAAAACATTACTATCAAACTTGCCGAAGACTCTCAAGCATTGGAAGAAGTCGTAGTCGTCGGTTATGGTACGCAGAAAAAAGTCAACCTCTCCGGTTCCGTCACTTCCGTTAATGTCAGTGAAATGGCAGAAAGCCGTCCGTTGACAAATATCTCAACAGCATTGGCCGGTACTGCCCCCGGTGTACAGATCACATCCAGCAACAATATTCCGTCCAATAATGGAGATGCGGATATCAAGGTGCGTGGTCAGGGTACATTGAACAACTCTTCGCCTCTGGTCATTATCGACGGCGTGGAAGGCAGCCTGAACAGTGTCAGCCCGCAAGATGTCGAGACAGTCAGCGTATTGAAGGATGCGGCGTCATCTGCAATCTATGGTTCGCGTGCCGCCAACGGTGTCATCCTGATTACGACCAAATCCGGTAAGTCCGGCAAGATGAAATTGGATTATACGGGTTACGTGTCTTTCCAGACATTGGACAAACCCTATGATGTCATATCCAACTATGCCGATTACATGGAATATCTGAATGAAGGTATGACGAACAGTAATAAGCCGGCCCCCTTCTCTCAGAATGTGATCAATCTATGGCGTGAAAAATCGAAAGATCCGAACGGATTGAACGAATATGGTATGCCTAACTATCTGGCTTACCCGAACAGTGACATTTTTGATGTTTACGAAACGGGAGTTTCCCATCAACATAACCTGTCTGCTTCCGGCGGTACGGAAAAGATTACCTATTATACCTCTTTCAATTATTTGAACAATCCGGGTATCCTTGAAAATTGCGGCTACGAACGCTTCAGTCTTCGTGCGAATATCGATTCTCAAGTCAAAGACTGGTTGAAACTGGGAGTAAACCTAAGTGGATATACCGCAAATACGACCCCTGTAAGTGAAAATATCAATGATATCTATACTTATGGCCTGACCGGCGGAAATCCGGGTATCGCATATTTGGACGATCAAAACCGGTTAGGTATCAATGCAAACGCGGAAGATGATCCTCAAAATGCGGCGAACAATCCTTACAATCGTCTGAGAAATACGACCGGTAATATCCAAATGAATACATTGAAAACCCGTTTGTATGCCATTCTGACACCATTGAAAGGCTTGACGATCCAAGGTTCTTATACTTATGATTATTATGATAAGTTTAAAGAAAGCAAACCTAATTTTGTTCCGCTGTACAACTTCCAGACGAACACTTTGTATACGGACGGAGTAGGCCAAACCAGCATTTATAATTACAATGAAAAGACTTTCAGAAACTTTATGGATGCGACCGCGCGATATGAACGCAACTTTTTTGATGATCGCCTAAGCACGAGCCTCATGGTCGGCGCCAGCCAGGAACAGTATAAACGGCAATATTTCAGTGCGACACGCAAAGACCTTATCGATCCTTCATTGGGCGTGATCGACGGTGCAATCGGCGAATCTTCTTCGACCGGCAATATTACGGAATGGGCCATGCGTTCTTATTTCGGACGTCTGAATTTAGGATGGGACGACAAATACCTGTTTGAAGCGAACTTACGTGCAGATGGTTCTTCGCGTTTTCTGGCTGACAACCGGTGGGGCTATTTCCCGTCTTTTTCTGCTGCATGGCGTATCTCGGAAGAAGAATTCATGAAAAACATCAGTTGGCTGGATAACCTGAAGGTCCGTGCATCATACGGTTCGCTGGGTAACAACACGTTGGGTTCCAACCGCGACAACGATGGCAACTACACCTCGCAATCCTTGTATGCACAAACGAACTATGTCCTGGCTCGTGCCGTGGCAATGGGATTGTCGCAGACAGCTATCGCGAATGCTGCTTTAACATGGGAAACCACTCATATAACAAACGTCGGTCTCGACTATAACGTTTTTGGGAACCGCCTGTCCGGTAGTATCGAATTCTTCAACAAGAAAACAGACGGCATCTTGATCGACCTCCCTGCCCCGATGGTACATGGTAATGCAACCATCCCTAAGCAGAACGCAGCGCAAGTAACCAATAAAGGTCTCGAATTCTCGGCAAACTGGAGCGACAAAGCCGGAAAGGATTTCTCTTACAATGTCGGATTCAACTTTACTTATATCAAAAATAATGTGGATAAGTTCAAAGGAGACGATCCTTCTTACAGTGGTGCAAGGATGTTAAAGGAAGGCCTTCCCATCTGGTCGTTGTATGTTCGCGAAATAGATCGCATTGTTCAGACAGATGAAGATTTGGCTCTGGTACAGTCCATGCTGGACAATCCGGATGTGAAAGGTAAAGTCGTATTCCCATACGGTACTCCGCAAAAGGGCGATATCCTTTACAAGGATTTGAATGGCGACGGTCTGATAAATGATGACGACCGCGTTGTTGTCGGTAATGGTAGTAACCCGACCTTCACCTATGGTATGAACTTAGGATTCAACTGGAAAGGCATCGACTTCTCAGCTCTGCTTCAGGGACAGGCCGGCATCAAAGATGTATATTTGAGCGCTTTGTATAAAACGACAGTCCGCCTGGGTTATCAGTTGAACGCCGATGTTATCGAAGGGCGCTGGTACGAAGGCCGTACGGATGCCAAATATCCTCGCCTGTTGGACTACAGCGATACACGTAATGAACAGTATTCAGATTTCTGGGTAGCAAGCAAAGCTTTTCTGAAAATCCGTAACATCACGTTGGGATATACATTGCCTTCGGCATGGACAAAGGTTGCCTATATGGACAGAGTCAGAATCTACGGTAGTTTGGAAAACTTCTTTACATTCACCAAATGGAAAGGATATGATCCTGAAGTAAGTGGCATTGCATATCCGACAATGCGTCAGGCAGTAATCGGTATCAATGTAACATTCTAAACATGTTTGTTGAATTTATAAACAGAATTACAAGATGAAAAAATATATTATGCCTTTTTTAGCAGCACTTTTAGCATTGACAAGCTGCTACGACTTAGACAGGGCTCCTTACGATCAGTTGAGTTCTTCTACCTTTTGGCAAACAGAAGACCAATGCAAGTCCGGGTTGATGGGAGTCTATGCATCCTTGAAAAACACCGACTTATATGGCAAGATGTTCATGATCGACGTGAATTCGGATGTTGCCGTCGGTTATGACCAGTATGAAGCCCTTCAGTTGGGCACCTGTACGCCACGTACAGGTTTCCTGAACGGCAAATGGCAGAACGGCTACAATGCCGTCCAGCGTGCCAATCTGGCCATCCGCAGTATCGGCGAAGCTCCTATTGCAGAAGATGTAAAGAACAAAATGTTGGGGGAAGCCCGTTTCTTACGTGCATTGATCTATTTCCATCTGATGGATTATTTCGGAGGACTTCCCTTGTATGACGAGACTACAAATCTGGAACAGGATTTCAACAACTTGATGAAACCCAGAAGTTCGGCTGAAGAAACACGGGCATTCATTATCAGCGACCTGGAAAAGGCGCTGAATTCAGGATTGCCAGACAAATGGGACGACGCCAACTATGGCCGTGTAACATTGACCGCAGTCCAGGCTTTGCTCGGCAAGGTGTATCTTTATAACAAGGACTACGAAAAGGCTATTGAAAATCTTGAAAAGTCAACAAACGGACATGAACTGTACAGCAATTTCGCCGATTTGTTCAACCTGACCGGCCATACAAGCTCCGAGATGATTTTCTCCATTATCAATCTGGGCGGTACAGGCAACGACTACGGTATGCCCTTGTGTTTCTATGCCGGGACACGTAATTCTTACGGTAGCTGCTGGAACAATACATTGCCATCCGTCAATCTGGTAGACATGTATGAATACAAAGACGGACGTCCGTTTGACTGGGATGAATTGTTCCCCGGTTATACGACAGACAATCAAGTTCGTGAACGAGTACTCAGATGCACAGTCGATGATGCAGGTGCTGAAATTCTGGACAGACCGGCTGAAGCGGACAAAATATTGGAAATGTGGAACCAGCGCGATCCACGTCTGATGGCTACGGTTATCGCCCCTTATACAACCTATCTGGGTTGGAACCGTAACCAGGAACGACTGATGACGTTCATCTTCGCCAAGAACCCAAAAGGCGATGTTGTGGCAGTAAATGAGAATAACGGCTTCATGCGTAATAACAGAGGGGGTTGGGAAACCTATTTCTGGAGAAAATTCGTTCCGGAAGGAGACTGGAACGGAGCGATTACAAACCGTGCGCATACACCTGTCAACTTTCCGATCATCCGTTTGGCAGATGTCTATCTGCTGTTAGCCGAATGTTACAACGAAACAGGAAACCAGTCGAAAGCCGTCGAATATATCAACAAAGTCCGTACCCGTGCCGGTGTCGCTTTGTTGAACAGCGGCCCTTCTTACCTGGCAGCAAACAGCAAGGATGAAGTGTTCCAGCGTATTTTCCGTGAAAGAGCCTACGAATTGGCAGGTGAAGGCATTCGCGACAGCGATTTGCGCCGTTGGAGATTATCCCATCTTTTATTGAATCGTGAAGAATACGGTATCACCGGCAAACGCCTGTTGACTCGCGTATTCCGTGAAAACCGCGATTATCTGTGGCCGATTCCTGCTACTGAAATCGAAATAAACAACTCTTTAGAACAAAATCCTAACTGGTAATAGTTTTTAAGGTTTTCAAAAGTTACTTTTGTGAAGGGTCCAGGCCCTTCCGAAAGTAACTTTGTTTTTTATATAATCTAATATCATTTTAAGAGTTATGTATATACGCAATCTTATTTTGACAGGCTTGGCCGTTACGGCATCTATAAATGTCTGGTCACAACAGAAAACGAATCATGACAGAAAAAACGTTTTGTTTATCGTTTGCGATGATCTTCGTCCGGAGTTAGGCTGTTACGGTCAAAAACAGATCAAGTCTCCGAATATCGACAGTTGGGCGGCACAAAGCGTATTGTTTAACCGGGCAGAAACAACATTCCGGAACGCGCCCTGGCTAACTGGTCTGAGTTGAGGGCCTATAGCGGAATCCCGGAACAGGGGCCGTTGGATGAGGCGACTGCCAAACTCATGATACACGGCTACTATGCCTCAGTCTCTTTCGTAGACGCACAGATCGTGGAGTTTGTCGATTTGTATCCGACCATGTGCGATGCTGCCGGAATCGAACAACCGGCGCAGTTGGAAGGGACCTGCCTGCTTCCTCTGTTAAAATCACCGGACGCGAAAACAAAACTTTTGAAGAACAGGGGCGCTAATTATAATAGATAGCATTTCGACTTCCTTTCCGTCACTCTCAACCCCTAACACGTAAAAAAGGGGACAAGGATATCGGACAGCATGTGTATGTGTGTGTCAAATATCCCTTTCCCCTTTTCAGTTATCTCTTATTAAAACAGCCCGGCGGCCATTACTTCACCGTCCAGACCACTTTGTCATTTACAGGATTCTTCTTTTGGGTGGAACGGGCTTCTATCGTGTTTTCGCCTTCTTGCAGAGAGACTGCTTTCCATTCGAATGTCGCATATTCATCCGGCTTCTGCCGACCGAGGCTTTTTCCGTTTACGAACAATTCGACTTCGGGTTGGTTGGAGAAGATCATGATATCCGTTACGGCCAGTGAACGATCGCGATGGCGGCGGTTCGCGATGTAAACGAACGGTTCCTCCGTATTCCAGTTTGCCTTATAGAAATAGAACGCATCTTTTTTCACCTTGCGGTCGAAAGTCACCAGACCTTTGTCGTTGATGCCGGGACGATCACCTTCCACACGATGGGCGGCGCCGAAATCAAACAGGTTCCAGATGAAAGAGCCCCAGACGAACGGACGTTCCGCCATTGCTTTCCAGTTGCCGATATGATAATAAGTCTGGTAGTTTTCCGGATGCCACCAACCGGAGGCGATCCCCCGTTTCACAGAGTCCTGTTGGTGGTAGATGCTCGCCCCCGCTCCATATTCGCTGATGGCGATCTTATATTCCGGGTGTGCCTTGTGATTGGCGTCCAGCCATTTTCCCATATCGGACGGTGAACCGCCATACCAACCGAAATACTGGTTCCAGGCAATCACATCGGTTACTTTACTTATCTCATCGTCGTAAGAAAGGAAACTGGCTGAAGTCGTCAGGCGGGTCGGGTCTTCCTTATGGGCCAGTTCGTTCAGTTCCTCTATATATTCGGTCGGGTTGTCACCGATGGTCTTCAACTCGTTGAACAGTCCCCAGAAACAGATCGACGGATGGTTGTAGTGCTGACGGATCAATTCGATCAACTGCTCTTTTCCGTTCTCGCGGAAAGAGGGTTGGTTGATATAGCCCCTATCCTGGTATCCGCCCGGTCCTATCTGCGGTATCTCGGCCCAGGTGACAATACCGTATTTATCCATCAGGTCGTAAAAGTAGGTCGCCTGCGGATAATGAGCCAGACGAACGGCATTAGCTCCCATCTCGGCCATGATGGCGGCATCTTCATCGTGGTGCATTTTATAAAGCGCATTTCCTCTTTCCGCCCGATCCTGGTGGCGGCATACGCCTTTCAGTTTCAGATGTTCGCCATTCAGGAAGAAACCTTCTTCGGCATCCACATGATAATAGCGCAAACCCAACGGCTGCACGATTCGGTCTATCATCTCGCTTTCGGAGAAAAGGGATATCTCGACCTTATACATAAACGGGTCTTTGCGGCCGTTCCACAGATGGGGGTTCCGGATTGTCAGATCCATTCCGGTCGTGGCCCAGTCGCCGGCTTCTACCGTGACATTCATATCTTGCTGTTGGACAAGCTTGTCGCCCTCCCAGACCTTAATGTCCACTTTTACGGGTTGCGCCGTCGCGCTGCCGTTAGAGACAAGCACTTTCGCCCGCACATCGGCCTGTTCTTTCGTTACCTTATTCTGGATCAGATAGACACCGGGAGAAGCATAGTCGGTGAGCGAGATATTGACAGGATCCGTTACGATCAGGTTCACATCCCGGTAGATACCTCCGTAGAAGTTGAAATCGCCGACCAACGGCATGACATCCTGTTGCAAAGCGTTATTGACCTTCACCAAGATCCGGTTGTCGGCATCATATTTCACCTTATCCGTGATCTCGAATACAAACGCGCCATATCCGCCACGGTGCTCACCGATATGGACATCGTTAATGAAAACATTCGTAACCGTATTGACTCCTTCGAAACGCAGGAAGAGGCGTTTGCCTTTCCATTCGGGTTTTACAAACAGCGTTTTGGTATAGTTGCCCATTCCGCGATAGTAATCCTGTTTACCCGAAAGTGCATCACCGCTATTCCAGGTATGGGGCAGGTTCACCCGTTCTTCACTTTTAAACTGTACTTGATGGGAAAAGCGGAACATCCAGTTCTCGTTCAACAGGATTTCCTTACGTGCAGCAAAGACAGAAGTGCTGATAAAAAGGAGCAGCAGACTCAAGATAGTGTGTTTCATGCTTACATATTTCTTTATTTACGGTTCAAAAGTAAGCAATGAAAGGCAAAGAGAAGTGCACTATTTGTCTAATTGGAGGGATAGAATTGTCCAAAACAAAAAAATTATGACTTATGATTTATTTGAAACCCATAAATCATAAGTCATAAGTCATAAATCTCTACATCGCCTGTTCGCCGCCACCGCTATTGCCTTCTCCACCGCTCTTGGTATCATCATTGCTGATGCCACGGCGGACTTTCTTGATCTGACCCTTCATCGTTCCGAAACGATAAGAGAGACTCAAACGGAATTCACGGGCATGACGATAAGTCGTAGAACGATCCACGAATCCTTCGCCTGTCGTAGTCGACTCCATCTTCATCGTCTTCCAGAACGGGTTCTGTGCACCCAAAGTAACGGAGAGTTTCTTTTTCAGGAAATCCTTGCTGACATTCAAACCGGTAAAATAGAAAGGAGACTGTTTGCCCTGCAACTGTACCCACGGGCTGAAATAACCACCATGCAGATTGATACGGAAGTCTTTCGGCAGGTTAAACTGTGCTCCGGCAAAAACTCGGGCAGCCACACCATCCTTCGTCAGACCCAACGCTTTTTTGCTGTTGATATTCGTATAGTCCATTCCGCCGTTCATATAGATACGGAACAGGGGAACCGGATTCCAGCTGCCATACAGGAACAGTCCGACCTGCTGGCGTTTTCCCAGGTTCCCATACGTGCTATAAGAAGCTCCGTTATATTGGGAGAGCGGATCGGATTCCGGGAAGTTGACTATTATCGTATACCTTTCAATCGCATTGTTCACGAACGTATAGCTCACACTTGCATTAATGCTGAACTTCTGTGCGAACTTGCTGAAGTTGAAGTTCACATTGTTACTCTTTTCAGAATCCAGATTCGGATTACCTTGCGAGATACGCTGCGGGTCGATATTGTTCAAATACGGGTTCAGATACCAGATACCCGGACGCTGGATACGCATGTTGTATCCCAAACGCAACTGCGAAGACATATCCAACTGATAGGTCAATGTCGCATTCGGGACAACATCGAAATAATGTGTCTTGAAGTTCTCTTCCGGCGCCTTGGCAAACTCAGCGTTCAAGCTGGTCCCTTCTGCGCGGACCCCTGCTTTGGCTCCTAATTTACCGAACTTGACCAGATATCCCAAATAAGCGGAATAAATGTGCTGGGTATGGCGGAAATCGCTATTACGTTGCGAAATATCCTGCCAGACATTCAATGAATCCATCACCTGTTCCAGTGTATTACTCTTGCTCTGGCGGTTTATATATTTCACGCCGGCTTCCAACGTCTGATCTTTAAACAGAGGTGTCGTATAATCGACCTGCGCCGTATGTTCCGTCGTGGAAGCATCATTGATATTCCAGTTCGGATAACGATAAGCCTGGCTATAATCGCCTACCAGGTCTTCAAGCCGGGAATGTCCTTCATTGTCGTTGGGCGATTGGCTGAAACGATAAGACAACGTCAGCAATTCATCCTTCTTGCTGGTCGAATGCTGGAAATCGACATTGACATCCGTAGAGCCGAATGTTCCTTTCGAATCCGAATAGCGTTTATAAGAATACATCGTTGTCGGCTCTCCGTCTGCCAGTTCGGTCCGATTGACCTTATCGGCAAAGAGCTCGGAGAGGTTGTTCGATTTTCCCCGGAACAGGTTGACACCCACGCTCAATAAGTTCAGCGTATCGATTTCATAGCTCCCTTCCAAATAACCGTATTGGAACGGGCCTTTGTTTTTGCTGCGTCCATGTTCGTTCAACAAGGAAGACGGACGGGTAAAAGTCTGCTCGCCCTGCTGGTATTGCACTTCCTGCTCATCGCGCATCGAATAGGTATCATTCCAAGGGGAATTACGACGGTTATAACCGTAGTTGGCCGTCACGCCGAACTTCCCTGCCTTCATCGAGACATAGCCGCCGCCACCGAAGCTACCCAGTGTGCTGGCATCGGCACGAACCGTTCCCGTATATCCTTGCAGCGCATTCTTGGTTGTAATGATATTGATAATACCTCCCACGCCTTCGGCATCATATTTGGATCCCGGATCGGTAATGACCTCGATATTCTTGATCGAACTGGCCGGCATGCTTTTCAACACATCGGAAGCATTGCTACCACTCAACAAATTGGAAGGTTTGCCATTCATGTAGATTTTATAATTGGACGATCCTTTCAACTGGATCTTGTCTTCGCCGTCTACCGTGACCATCGGGACCTTGCGGAACATTTCCAACGCATTGCTGGTTTTGGCCTCCGGGTCGTCTTCCAGGTTATAAGTCAGCTTATCGACCTCCATCTTGACCAATGGCTTTTGAGCGGTTACGGTCACTTCCTTCAACTGCTGGGTATCGTCGTTCATGAACAATTTGCCAAAATCCAACACTTTCTTGTTTTCTGACAATGTAAAAGTTTTTTGGACAGTAACTTTCCCTAAAGATTCCATTGTCATCACATATTTGCCCGGCTTGTTCATTGTCGACGTGAACTTGCCATCATCATCACAAGCCAACAATTTCACCGGAGTCTGTGGCGCGGAAGCCGACGCGATTCTCAATGTGGCATAAGGTACGGACTCATTGGATAAAGAGTCGACTACTTGTCCTTTAATAGTAAAGGCAGCTGACCCACCTCCGGTTTGCGCAAACACTGACGCAGACACAAATAGTATCAGCATTAAGTAGAGCAGTTTTTCTTTCATTAAATTTGAGAATTTAGAATTATCGATTATACATTCACATAAAATAATTGCAAATGTAATCTTATCTACGAGTCATTCGTAACTTTGCTGTTTAAAGAATTGTAAAAGTTCTATTTTTATGTTCTGTTTTTATGTATTTCACTTATTTTTGTAGATACCAATCATAAAAAAAACAAGCTTATGAGAAAATTATCATTCATTTTCGCCACATTGCTGCTCGCTGCCACGATGCATGCGCAGGAGTTGAAAACCATTAAGTTAAACACTCCCGACAAAAACAGAGGCAGCGCTGTCATGAAAGCATTATCCGACCGCCACTCCGACCGGGAATATGCGGCCAAGGAACTCAGCCTGCAGGACCTGTCGGATTTGTTATGGGCGGCGAACGGGATCAACCGGCCGGATGGAAAACGGACGGCCCCTTCTGCCCTGAACAAACAGGATATCGATATTTATGTAATCATGAAAGAAGGCGCTTACCTGTATGATGCCAAAGCCAACAACCTGCAGCCCGTTGCAAAAGGAGACCACCGGGGTGCTGTTGCCGGTGGCCAGGATTTTGTCAAATCGGCTCCGGCCTGCCTGGTGCTCGTTTCCGACCTTTCGCGTTTCGGCAACGTGGCCGACCATACCAAACTGATGGCGGCTGTCGATGCCGGTATCGTTTGCCAAAACATCAATGTTTTTTGTGCATCCGCCGGCCTGGCGACCGTTCCCCGTGCCTCGATGGATCAAGCTGCTTTAAAACAAATCCTGAAATTAACGGACAACCAACTGCCGATCATGAACAATCCTGTTGGATATCCCCGTAAATAAAAAGCCTCTTATCGTTTAGAAGCCACTATTGATTATCAGCCACCTCAACAAGCTGATAATCAATATTTGTTATTTTCCGTAAATAACCCAATGGATCTGAAAGAATAAAGCATAGGGTTAGGCAGGCTAAAGCTATGGGTTAGGCAGGCTAAAGCATAGCTTTATAATCCGTCTGACGCCCTGATAAATAATTGATCGTTATATTACAGGAAAAGCAGCTTTTTCATATATTTGTACATCCTTAATATTTAAAGACCTAAACACAAAATCAAAAAAAGAATGAAAGCACTTCATTGGCTATTTTATTTAGGGTGCATCTGTACCCTTTTCACGGCTTGCCAAGACAAGGACGAGCCGATAGACACACCCGAAGACAGCGACCGTGAACTCTTTGCCGGAGAAAACCGGACCATTATTTTGCAGCAACAAACCAAAGGATTTCATTCGCCCGAATATGTCTGCAAAATAAAAGCGGAAGACGGCACAGTATTTACCCGGAAAGGACTGCATGTGCGGCTGGACGGCCAATCCATCCTGACGCTCCATACGGGATTGAAAAAAGGCGTCTACCGACTCCTCGCCCTGGAGTTTCCGGATCTTGGCGAGACCTCGTCGGACACGACATGGGTTGAATTCGGACTGGGTTGCCGCATCGACATATCCGCTGCAGGCGACGTGAAGGTTATCGACCATTACAACTCTTCTCTCAATTTCTCCGGAAGCGGGACCCAGGAGGACCCTTATATCATCTCCAGCTACAGCCACCTGAAGACACTCCGGAACATCATCAACGACCAACGGCAGAACGAAACAATCACCACTCACACCTATTTCCGCCAAACAGTCGACATCGACATGGACAGAGCCTCGTGGGACAGCGACCACGACCAGGGCTGGAATCCTATCGGCAACCAGCCGAGCACGCCGTATCGCGGAGTCTATGACGGTGCGGGATATTCCATCAAGAATCTTTGGTGTGTCCGCCCCTATACATCGGGGATCGGGCTGTTCGGTTTTGTGGAACACGCCTGCATCAAAAATGTCAAGATGGTCAATCCGAAGATGGAAGGCATCTATGCCGTAGGCAGCATTGTCGGCGGCAGCATCACGGCGGGCGACCGGGCAGACACGACATTCATCGCTTCTTGTTCGACGTCCCAAGGATATGTCAAAGGCTGCAAGGGCAGCGTGGGCAACGGCGGGCTGATCGGCGTCACAGACATGAAGAGCGTACTGTTGATGGACAACTGCGTCAACGAGAGCACGCCGGTGAGCGGAGACTACGCGGTAGGCGGGCTGTTGGGAGCCGGTTCCTTATATTCCTACACGAACGTCCAGCAAAGCGAAAACCACGCATCAATCAGCTCCAGGCATACTGGGGCGGGCGGCCTGGTCGGTTCCGTAGACTCGCTCTCCGTCCTGGCCTGCACCAACACCGGGAACATCTCCGGATCAAGCGACTACGACCCTTCCGACAAAGCCTCCGGAGGATTCGGCACGGGAGGTATCGCAGGCGGAACGGGTATCTCGTTCATATACGCATCCATCAATAAAGGAGACATAAAAGGGCACACCGGCGTGGGCGGAATCATCGGCAGCACCCGTATCGGTTCGGACGAACTGCTCTTCAACAACGCATTGGTCAAGGGCTGCTCCAACACCGGTGCCATAGAAGGCGAGACGGCCGTAGGCGGCATCTGCGGCGAATCGCAATTCGGTGGTTACCTGGTCTACAACACCGGCCGCATATCTGCCTTTGCTTCCGATGCATACGTAGGAGGCATTGTCGGCAACACCTCTATCGCCGTGACGCACAATGTCCTCAACCAAGGAGCCGTGACAGCGCCGTCCAGCCATTGCGCCGGAGGCATCATCGGCAAAACGACATGGGGAGCCATCTTTGCCTGCCAGAATTATGGCGACTTGAACGTATCGGCACACTATGCAGGCGGAGTTGTCGGCTTGGCAGGCAACTACACCATGATAAACTATTGCAGCAACATGGCGAGAATCCACAATTCAGGCAAAGGCCCGACCGGTGGCATCATCGGCGAGATAGGCGATCCGAGGGAATGGTCTGCTCTGGATATCGTCAGTTGTGTCTTAGGCAGCGTGGAATGCGTGTTGGGTATCGCCGGGCCGATGATAGCCGTATCGGGAGCCGTTTTTAAAGAGGCCGAAGCCGGAGCAGCTCATATCATGAAAGAGATCACGCATGTGTTGCATCTCGGAGAGACGGGGCTCGACTTCGCCCTGATTGCCACCGAGACTTCGATCTGGCTTTACGGATTCTACGAGATGGCAACCGAAAAAGAGCTCGAACTGATGAAAAGCTCCTTGACGGCAAAAACGACAGAAATCACCGACAAAGTGAAGCAAGCCATGAGCGACATACGCAACGGCTACGTCTGGTCGAGCAGCATCATGGCGGACGGGCTGACCACGGATGTCTCCAAGCAGCAATTGCAGCACATGAACCAAGTGTTGGCGTTCTACGAGGCTTCGGATGAAAACAACGCCATCGTCAACTACAACATCAACCATAAGCGCGAGGAACGTTACGAAGAGATTGAAAAGTCAAGAAAACTTCAAGAGATCATACAAAAGAGCATTACGGGAGCCTGCTGCATAGTAGGGGCTGTCATCGGGATTGCGGCCATACCTTTCGATGCCGGGTCTACGGCGGCCTTGGTACTGGCTTCCATAGGAGGGGTCGTCACCTCCATCGGTGGCATAAACGCCATTGTCGAAGGGGCGACAGACTATCAAAACAATGCGGTTGTCGTTTCCCAATGCCTCAACATCGGCGAGATAAAGGTTGACAAGGTCGACAAGGTGGGCGGTATATTGGGACATGCCCAGCAGTTCTGCGAAATCGACGACTGCGTCAACGTCGGCCCGTTCAAAGGCGAGCAATCGCTTACGAACGGCGGTGTGGTCGGGAGAGCCGATTCACGTTCGGTCATCAACAATTGCTTGAACGTCGGCGCGAACTGGTTCGCGGTTGTTCCCAGCCAAGGGAATGTCGTCTCGCTGAAAAACTCCTACTATTACGGCCCGGAAGACTATAAACAGTCGCAAATAGGAAAGATAATTTCACTGGACGAGTTGTGCGACACAGAGTCTTTTCAGGAATGGAGCTTCAGCGGGCCGTACGCAAAATGGTATGTGGAAAACAGCAAGGGGTATTTCCCGATACCCTACCACTCCGAGATGGAAGAGGCTGTGGAAGAATAAGAATAAAACGAATGTAGCACTTAAAAAATCATACAATCAGATGAAAGTGAAAAAAGCATCGATCGTCGGCTTTTTGCTCGCCCTTCTGTTGATGGCCGGCAATAGCTGTAGTGACGACAATCCATACCTGTCGAACGAGAATGGTTCGGTACTGGAAACGACAAAAGATTTCAAGTTGAGTTCGTTTCCTTTGGAACGCCATATATGGGAGATTCCGGAAACGACCACACTGATCACGATACAACTCCGTTCGCATACGGATTTCACGGTAATAGAGTTTGACGCGACCGTGAGCATCAAGGACGAGAAACTCTGGCTGTGCATCCGGATTCCCAAGGACGTCCACATCCCGGACAGCGACTACGACGTGTGGGGTATCCTGGCTGACGGAAAAAAGTTAGGCGCCCGGCTGGTCGCCACGTTTAAGAACGAAATGCTCCATTCCGTCATGTCAACAACCGTCGAGTATGGTTTGGCGGAGGGAGACGGAACAGCCGAAAATCCATATATAATCAACACGGCGGATGATTTCAATACATTTGCGTTCGGACTATACAAAGACTCCCTCACCCACGGAGCCAATCTCTACTTCAAGCAGGGGGCCGATTTCACCGCTCCTCCCCTGAGCGAAGAATACACCGGCCGGAATTATACAGGCTATTCCTTTGCCGGGACATACGACGGAAACGGACATAAAATCATACTCAACTACACGGGTTCCAACTCCGAGAGGGACCAGAACATCGGGTTGTTCAAAGTCCTATGTAACGGAGCGACCATCAAGAACCTGACCATCTATGCCGGCATGAGAGGCATCTTGAAAAACGGAGGCGCGGTAGCCGGCAAAGCAGAAGGGAACGTCATCCTGGAGAACGTGCAGGTAAGCGGCAACTTCAATGATTGCGGAGACAATATCGGCGGATTCATCGGATACTGCCTTCGTAACCTGACCGCGAAGAAATGCAGAATCTATGCGACCGTAAACGGGGCTTCTTCGATCGGCGGACTGGTCGGCTGCTACGAGAACGGCTCCTTAAAGGTGGAGGACTTCACGAACCTGATGCCGGGTGCGGAGACAGGCGTAATCGGCCTCATAGCCTCCGGCAGCAATGTCGGCGGCATCGTAGGAGCGGTGAACAGCGGAAACGTCAATTTCAGCGACATCACGCTCCTCCACTCCATTCCCCAATCAGACATAGATGTCAAAGTCATCTACAGCCAAGGGGGTAATTCGGGTGGATTGGCCGGCAAAATGAATCTTAGCGGAAGCTCCAAAATCACCAACGTGCAAGTGGCGGCGTCGATACGCAGCGCCGGCAACAACGTTGGCGGACTGATAGGCGCTTACACCGCCAACCAAGAGCTGACCTTAAACGACTGCGAGTTCAACTCCTATTTGAGAGGCAACGAAAACGTAGGCGGATTCATCGGAACGGCCTCCGACGGGACCATCAACATAGATGGGACCCAGACCCAGATCGCCAAGACCTACAACGGAGGCTACATGTCTATCGAAGCCAATAGAAACGCAGGCGGGATGATCGGCAACGCAGCGTGTACCGTCAAGGCCAAAGCCCAATGTGTAATCAACACGCAGGTCACAGCCTACATCAGTTCGGCCGGCGGACTGATCGGATATCTCCGCAACAGGACCTTGGAGTTGGAAAATTTCAAGTTCGATGCGAACATGCACGTCTATGGAGCGGATGCCACAGGCGGTATTGTAGGCCAGGCCGAAAATAGCACCATCAAAGGGAACAACAAGGTCACCTTTGGCGGAACCATACCGAAAGCGGACAGTTTCACGAGCCATTTCCCCGGAACGGTTTCGTCGGGCACGCCAAGCGGAGGAGCGTCATCCAACGGGACATCGATGGGCGGGATTGTCGGATATGCCAACAGTTCGTCTGTCACGGGCGTATGTTTTACGGGCTCGGTATTCGGTGGAGAGCGTGTGGGCGGAATTGTCGGACATGCCACCCTCTATGACGGCAACAATAACATCACGAATTGCGTCAACAACGGAAAGACCGTAACGAATAGTTCCAACAGCAACACGGGCGGCATCGTCGGATTGCTCCAGTATAAATACGGCAGCTTCGAATATCTGGTCAATTACGGCAGAATCGAAGGGGCGAAAAACACGGGCGGTATCGTGGGCCATGCTTCGGTGGATGACAAAGGGGAGAAGATGATCTTGAGATACCTCGTCAATACGGGTACAATCACCGGCCAGCACGACGTCGGTGGTTGTGTCGGGTTCATCGACGGAAGCAACTCTAGAGGCAACGAGATCTATGACTCCGCCAACTACGGAAGCGTCAACAACAGCGGGGGCGGCAGCGTAGGCGGTATTCTTGGATATGGCAATATCGCCCATTCCGCCATCTTCTCCTGCGCCAACCACGGAGCCGTAAATGGCGGACCGGGTGGAGATTCCAACGTCGGCGGTATCTGCGGACGATTCGGGTGGCATTCCAGTTCGGATGTGTATAAAAACAATAATACGGAGTTGGCCCACTGCTGCAACCGGGGAACCGTCTCCAGCGACGATTGGAACTCGTATGTCGGCGGAGTCTTGGGAAGACAATCCTTGGGCAGCACCGTCGATGATGATAACTGGATGGTTCACGACTGCTACAACAGCGGAAATGTCCCTACCAATCACGACCGGAATACGGGCGGCATTGTCGGATACGTAGACCATACGTCCGAAGTGAAAAACTGCGTCAATACCGGAAAGGTTGAACACGGCAACGGTGTCGTCGGAACCCGAAAGAGCGCTGCGGTATGGTATCATCACAACCTCTATTTTTTGGAAGGCACCGGTAAAGACTGGAAATGCAGCAAGTTCAAGGAGAAAGACAAAGGCAATCAGTCCACTTATGGCGGATTCAACTTCAATACGATATGGCGCCTTGACCCGACTGTAAACAACGGATATCCTTATTTGCAGAGTTGCCCGTTCCAATTTATCAAACTCTGATTATCATCTTCTGATCTTGATGGCGTTTCAAAACGCCATCAAGATCAATATATATCGATCGGACATTTATACAACCAGGTTTTATGCGGTATGTATTAATAAACAAATTAACTTTAACAAAAATTCAAATTTCCGAATTAAGCATAAATACCGGACTCATTCATCTGTAATACAACCCATTATCAATAACCACAAATATCATAGTTCTAGTGGAACTATGACCACCAAAATTATAAATTTATTTCCGAATAGTTGAAATATGTTGTAAAGATTTAATCTTATTATGCTTTTTAACGGCTTTAGGCTAAATAAATCCGCATACATCGAGCAAGGGTCTTCAGAGCAGGAATAATCTCTACAATATAATAGATTGGGACATAAGATTCTAAAGAAATTCTTCCTTCCTCTGAAGAAATGAGATTACCGCAGTTCCACTAGGACTAAATTCCAGACGAACGGCACAGCATGGATGAGAAAGCGGACATAAAGAGATTCAACAATATTTTCGTTACCCATCGGGACCGGTATATCCGGTTCGCCTATTCGTATACCTACAATCAAGAGGCAGCAGAAGACCTTGTGACGGAAAGCCTGATGTACTATTGGGAGAACCGCCATCGGCTGGAGGATGTCAAAGACATACCTTTATATATATTGGTCACTCTGAAGAACAAATGCCTGGATTACCTTCAGCGAGAACGTACCTGGAATAATATCGCCGAAAATTTACTATCCAACAAAGAATGGGAACTTCAAATGCGTATCTCCAGCCTGGAAGCATGCGAGCCGGAGAGATTACTCGGTGACGAAATCCAGAAACTTGTCCATCAGGCTTTGACCAAACTGCCGGAAAAGTCCCGGCACATTTTTATCATGAGCCGATACGAGGGGAAAAATTACCAAACCATTGCCGAGGAGACAAACCTCTCGGTGAAGAGCGTCGAGTTTCATATCAGCAAAGCACTGAAATTATTACGAAAAGAGTTAAAAGACTATCTTCCCTGCCTGCTATTCATACTGGATTTCTTTTATAAGCCCTAAATATTTTCACGGTCCGCTTTAAAGTGAAAATAAATTTTCATGCAGGAGAAAATAAATTTTCCCATGAGTGAAACTTTATTTTCTTGCTGTACGATGAAAAAAAACACAAAAAAAATCATTCTTCCTTTAGGGTATTTTCCCTTCCGTTCGCCCTTAATAGTAGAAACACGAAAAAATGGAACAAAGACTACTACATAAAATGTTTAACGGAGAGGCCACAGACAACGAGCTGACTCAAATCCGTCAGTGGGTAAACGCCGACAAAGCGAACAGAGACGCATTCTATCATGAACGCGCCTTGTTCGACGCGCTCCAATTAAATACTGTTCAAAGAGAAAATCATACCCGCAAACAGTCCGTGCCGCTTTGGAAGTGGATCGGAAGTGCAGCCGCTGCTGTTATCGCCCTGTTCTTATTATATAACATTCAAATATTCACCCATAAGAACATCCAGCCTGAAATAGCTTTCAACACCATAAAGGTACCTGCCGGACAGCGGGTTGAAGTAACGCTATCGGACGGGACTCACCTTTGGCTGAACGCCCGGTCGGAATTTTCCTATCCGGTTTCATTCAACGGAGACAAAAGGGAGGTTCATCTGAAAGGAGAAGCCTTTTTCGATGTCGCCAAGGACAAAGACAAAAAATTTATAGTCAATGCCGGTCGCTGCGAAGTGGAAGTTTTAGGAACCCAGTTCAATGTGGAGGCCTACAACGAAAATGACTTTTCCACAGCCCTCATCCGAGGCAGCGTAAAAGTCACCGACAAGTCACAGCCAGACGAATCAGTTGTGTTAGAACCAAATAATGCTGTCAGCCTCAACAACGGAAAGCTGACGGTCACTCCCATCACCGACTTCAATCCATATAGTTGGAAAGAGGGGCTTATCACTTTTAAGGATATCAATTTCAAGGATCTGATGAAGAAACTTGAGAAAAACTACGGTATCAGCATAGTCGTCGACAATCATACGCTCGACAATTATGCATGTAGTGGAAAGTTCCGTATATCCGACGGGATTGAACAGGTGTTGAGAGCTTTGCAACAAGACGCCCACTTCACCTTCGAGCGAGAGAGCGGAAGTGAAATTCGTATCCGATAAACAATTAAAATATATATAGCCTATGACAAGGAGATGATCAGAACGATAATGGACAAACTATGTCCTATGTAAAAATGAAGTTTCAATCTAATATCATTTTATTTAACTATCACAAAGATGAAGAAAAGAAAAATTTGTGTATCTCGTGTTTTAAAGATGACATCTCTGTTCTTCCTTTCCTGTGCCATGTGCGCACAAGCAGAAACGGTAAGTTCGCAGAGTATACGCATCACGCTCAACAAAAACAATGTCCGGCTGGAAAACATCTTGAACGACATTGAAAGCCAGACCAATTTATTGTTCATTTACAACAAAGATGTAAATGTGAACAAGAAAGTTTCAGTAAAAGCTGAAAATATCTCTTTGCAGGAAGTACTGCAAAACCTGTTTGACAACAATGTATCCTTCAAGATCGAAGGCTCCTACATCGTCCTCTCGCCGACAGGAACGACAGGCGCCGCGCAACAAACAAAACGCACGGTGAAAGGTGTGGTAGAAGATGCTTTAGGCCCTATCGCCGGAGCTAATGTCGTAGAGAAAGGAACCACTAATGGTACGATTACCGATATGGACGGTAATTTCACCTTAAACGCAGCACCGAACGCCGTACTGGTTATTTCGTATATCGGCTACAAAGAACAGGAAGTGCCGGTAAACAACAAGACAAGCATCCAAGTCAAATTAGTCGAAGACTCACAAGCATTGGATGAAGTGGTCGTTGTCGGTTACGGTGTCCAGAAACGTGCATCCGTAACAGGATCAGTCGCTTCACTTCAGGCAAAAGACATTGCCACTGTCAAAACTCCGAATGTCAGCAACGCGCTGGCAGGTAAGTTGCCGGGTTTGCGTGCCGTACAGAGAAGCGGTGCTCCGGGTGATGACGACGCAAGCATCGATATCCGTGGATTCGGTAGTGCATTGGTTATCGTGGACGGTGTAGAACGTGATTTCAAACAGCTCGATGCCAACGATATCGAATCGATCAGTATCCTGAAAGATGCTTCCGCTGCCGTTTACGGTTTCAAGGGTGCGAACGGTGTTATCCTTGTCACGACCAAAAAAGGAGAAATAAGCAAGCCGAAGATCAATTACAATGGGTATGTCGGTTTCCAAAACGTCACTCGCTATCCGAGATATTTCAATGGATACGAGTATGCGACCTTGTATAACGAAGCACAGCAGAACATTGGAGTTCTTGCTCCCTATTCCGCTGAAGACCTGGAAAACTACAGACAAGGAATTGGAACAACAGACTGGTATAACGAGACAATCAGAAAATCGGCTCCATCCACTTATCACAATTTAAGTGTTTCAGGTGGTGCTGAAAAAGTAAAATACTATTTTTCACTCGGTTTGACGAACCAAGACGGTATTCTTCGTTCCAATGACATCAACTACAGAAAGTATAACGTCCGTTCAAACATCAGTGCAGAAATCGTAAAAGGCCTTACCGTCGACTTACAATTAAGCGGACGATTGGACACCAGAATGACACCGGCTTTGCCTTACAAAAACACCAACTTGTTCGGTGACATCCAGATGGCAAGACCTGTTTTGTCTCTCTATGCCAACGACAATCCTGATTATTGGAACAACCCCGGCGGCGGACATAACCCCGTACAGGTGTCAAACATTGACGAAATCGGGTATAACCGAAGAGACAGAAGAGAATTCAATGGTTCTATCACGTTGAATTGGGATATTCCTTGGGTAAAAGGGTTGTCTGCAAAAGGTCTTTTCTCGTACGACTATAATAACAAATATACACGCGATTGGGTTAAAGAATACAAAGACTATGTATACGACAAAGCAAACGATGTGTACAATGTCGCAGGTAACCATGCAATCTCGGAACTGACAACAAAAGCAGAGAACTATTTCAGACCCAATGGCCAAATTTCTTTGAACTACAAGAATACGTTCGGTAAACATGATATCGGCGTTTTAGGCTTGTGGGAATTCTATAACGACCGTACAGACTGGGTAGAAGCCTATCGTCAATTCACAATCGGAGCTATCGACCAGATTGCTGCCGGCGACAAGACGAACATCAATAATGACGGTTCCGCTAAAGTTTCTGCACATGCAGGTCTCGTCGGACGTATCAACTATGCATACGCCAGCAAGTATTTGGCAGAATTCAGCTTCCGTTATGATGGTTCTTACAAATTCGATCCGGATAAACGTTGGGGATTCTTTCCTGCTGTTTCTTTAGGTTGGAGAATGTCTGAAGAGTCTTTCTTCAAAGAAGCACTGCCTATGATCGACAACTTCAAGCTCAGAGGTTCATACGGAAAGATCGGAGACGAAGGGGATTTCAGCGCTTACCAATATCTGACAGGATACACATATCCTTCGAAAGATTACATTTTAGGTTCGGGAGGTGTTTCGAACGGTGCTGTCGACAGAGGAATGCCTAATACCAACCTGACTTGGTACAAATCGACCACTGCGAATGTCGGATTCGAAGCTTCTGCTTTGTCCGGATTAATCAGTGCTGAATTCGACTACTTCATCCGTAAAAGAGACGGACTGTTGGCCACTCGTATTCTTACGCTTCCTACCACATTCGGTCAATCATTGCCACAAGAGAACTTGAACTCGGACAAAACGCAAGGTTTCGAAATCGTGTTGGGACATCACAACAATGTCGGCGACTTCAGCTATGACGTAAAAGCGAACTTCTCCACTACCCGTAATTATAACCGTTATGTGGAAAGAGCCGCCTCTACCAATATGTACGACAACTGGCGCAACAACAGCAACGACCGTTACAAAGACATCCAATGGGGTAAAGTTTGCATCGGGCAATTCCAGAGCTACGAAGAAATCTTCAACTCTCCTATCCAGGATAACAACGGGAATAAATCATTAATGCCCGGCGACTTGAAGTTCGAAGACTGGAATAACGACGGAATCATCGACAGCAAGGATGACCAACCTATCGGACACGGCAATACGCCTCGTATATACTACGGTTTGAACCTTTCCGGATCATATAAGGGATTTGATTTGACCTTGTTCTTCCAAGGAGCTGCCGGCCACGAAGTCTTCACATCGGGCGACTTCATGTATCCGTTTATCCAACAAGGCCTGGGTAACGGTATCTCATTGTGGCTGGATCGTTGGCACAGAGCAGATCCGTCGGATATGGATAGCGAATGGATTCCCGGATACATGCCGGCATTGCGTCCGACCGGATATGCGGCAAATGCAACCAACAACACTTGGACAATGCACAAAGCCAATTATCTTCGTCTGAAAACAATCGAGCTGGGTTATACATTCCCCAAATCATGGATGTCGAAAATCGGCATTGAAAACCTCCGTATCTATGTGAACAGCTTCAATACATTCACATTTACAAGCAGAGAAGGTCTAATGAAATACATGGACCCGGAAAACAGCAACGGAGCGTTTAAGTATTACCCGCAAATGAAAACGTTTAATTTTGGAGCAAACCTAACATTTTAAAAACAGCTAATCTATGAACACAACAAAAATAAAAAGTATCGGACTCGGATTGCTTTTGTTCGGAAGCAGTGCTTGTTCTAACTACTTGGAAAAAGAAACATTCGACATCATCACTCCAGACAAAGTATGGAGTGATTCCAAACTGATTGATGCGGTTTTAGTCGGAATGTACTACTACGTCCAGATGGAGGATTTCGACTATTGGTATCGTGATCCTTGGCGTTTGCAAAATATCTCCTCCATGGCAGACGATGCGCAGGGATCCTTCCAGAAAGACCCGCTTTTCAACAACGGAAACACGACGTATACATACGAAGATGCTTTGTTCGAACAAAAATTTTCCGATGTATACAAATATATCCGCAACTGCAACGATTTCCTCTATCAGATCGAGGTTTCAAAAATCCTGACTGAAGACAAGAAAAAAGAACTGGCTGCAGAAGTGCGTTTCATTCGTGCCATGCATTATTTCACCTTGGTCAAACGATATGGCGGAGTGCCTCTGATCAAAGAATCGCAAGAATACGATCCTTCTAATTTGGAAGAGTTGAGAGTTCCGCGTAACACGGAAAAAGAGATCTATGACTTCATCGTATCCGAATGTCAGGAGGCTTCTCAAGACCTGCCGGAAACAAGAAGCGCAGAAGGCAAATACCGCGCCGACAAATATACGACATTGTCTCTTTGCTCCCGTGCAGCTCTCTATGCAGGCTCAATTGCCCGCTACGGGACAGTGCAGTTAGACGGTTTGGTCGGTATCCCCTCTTCAGAAGCCGATCGTTATTTCCAAGCTTCCTACGATGCGTCTAAAACGATCATCGAATCAGGCAAGTACTCATTATACAATAAAAAACCGGACGACAAGAGCCAGAACTACTGCGACATGTTCTTGAAAGGCAACGGCGACAACGGCGAATATATTTTCCAGAAGCAGTTCAGTGTTGCCGGCGGTAAAGCGCATAGCTGGGACAAACGTAACGCTCCGTTCTCTTATCGCGGCGGCGGTTGGGGATGCGGTATCGCACCGACATTGGAATTGGTCGAAGCATACGAATATGTAGATGGTTCCGAAGGTACTTTGAAATTGGAAGATCAAAACGGAAAACAATTACGTTTCGACAATCCTTATGACCTGTTTGCCAACAAAGACCCGCGTCTGTACGCTTCAGTTTTCCTGCCCGGTTCTCCTTGTAAAGGTTCGACGGTTGATTGGAAAAGAGGTATCATCGTTTCCGATAATGAAAGATATCAGGCAACAAGCCAGCCGGACGGTGGTAACACTGCCGTAGTCAACGGTGTCACTTACAGCACTTCAGGCAAGGATGGAGGAGCCGATGCCGGTGATGCTTCCAAGACCGGATTCTACCAGAAGAAGTTCTTCGACGAGACTTTGGAGGATATGAACATGAACAAGTCCGAAACTCCTTGGCCTGTCTTCCGTTTGGGAGAAATGTACTTGAACCTGGCTGAAGCCGCAATAGAGTTGAACAAACCGTCCGAAGCGTTGGATGCTGTCAACAAAATTCGCGAACGTGCCGGTATCGCTTTATTGTCAAGCATCAATATGGATAAGGTCCGCCACGAGCGCAGAGTGGAATTAGCATTCGAAAGCCATCGTTTCTGGGATCTGAAACGTTGGAGAGTTGCTCACTTGGATGTAGCACAAGGCGGTTTGAACGGATTCAGAGGCACAGCCTTATATCCTTGGTATGATATCCGCGACGGAAAATATGTGTTCGAAAGAGGGAAAAACTCTCCGAAACAGGTTCGTATCTTCCTCGAAAAGAACTATTACTCGAAAATCAACCAGGATGATATGAATTCGAACCCGAACCTCGTACAGAATCCGGGATATACAAACTAATTATTGTAATAATAGAAAGCGAATATGAAAAAGATAAATGTATTATTGATGGCTATATGCTCACTCTGCTTCACCAGCTGTTTGAGCGATTTAGACAATTATGAATCTCCGAACGGAGGCATCAAAGGACAAATACTGGATGCTACGACAAACGAGCCGATCCCCCTGCCGGTATCAGGTTCGACCGGTGTCATCATCAATATGTTCGAACAGAACACGGATGCGACACAATCCGTCGACTTTTATGCGAAGATGGACGGATCGTTCGAAAACACGAAACTGTTCAATTGCGATTACAAGATCGTGGTCAACGGCCCGTTCGTTTCCACTTGCGAAGACTTTGTCACCGTAAAAGGCCAAACGACTTTCAACGTAACCGCTACTCCGTATGCCCGGATCAGTGCGAGCACACAAGCTTCCGGCAAAACAGTCACGGTCACATACAAAGTTACGCCTACGGATCCTTCTTTCAACGTTTCCGATGTCTACGGATATTGGAATTTTGCACCGGGCGTGGATGACAGCAATGCCAACTATGCAGGCAAACAGAGTGTCAATGAGACAGAAGGAACTATTACTTTTGATTTGGAAAACGATGCTGCTTTCCAAAACAACCTGTACAAGATCAAGGCAAACGGTTACAAAGTATATTTCCGCATCGGGGCTAAAACTCAAGGGAAAATCAATTACAGCACGATCAGTGAAGTAATTGTCAAATAAAATTCCTAAATTCGGCACAGATATTCCAAAAAGACAACAGGGATATCTGTGCTTTTTATTCTTTAGTATCATGAAAAAAAAAATCTTATTACTCACTCTGGCGCTCCTACCATTCGCTGGGAATGCCCAAAACACATTACCGGATTGGGCTTTAGGCGGCTTTGTCAGGCCGGAAAAAGTCAACCCGATCATCACGCCTGATCCTTCCAAACTATTCGACTGTCCTATGCAGGGCAAAAAAATCGGCTGGGAAGAGAGCGATGTGTTCAACCCGGCAGCAACAGTCAAAGACGGTAAAATATATGTTCTTTACCGGGCCGAAGACAATTCAGCGACCGGAATCGGCAAACGTACTTCGCGTATCGGATTGGCTGAGTCCAAAGACGGCATCCGCATGAAACGCCGAAATACTCCCGTCATGTATCCGGACAAAGACAACATGAAGGAATACGAATGGTCGGGAGGTTGCGAAGACCCACGCGTGACAATGACGGAAGACGGCCTGTATGTCATGGCCTACACTTCCTGGAACCGGAAAGTGGCACGTCTCTGCATCGCCACCTCACGCGACCTGGTCAATTGGGAAAAACACGGCCCGGCTTTTGCCAAAGCCTACAACGGACGTTTCAAAGACATCTTCTGCAAGTCCGGTTCTATGGTGACAGAGATCAAAGACGGAAAACAGGTGTTGACGAAAATCGGCGGGAAATACTTCATGTATTGGGGTGAATATGCAGTCTATGCGGCAACCTCCGACGACTTGGTCAACTGGACCCCGATATTGGACGAGAACAACGAACTGGCGACCGTGATCAAACCTCGTCCTCAATACTTCGACAGCGCCTTGACGGAGTGCGGCCCTCCCGCTATCCTGACAGATAAAGGCATCGTCTTGCTTTATAACGGCAAGAACCATACAAACGACAGCAAACGCGACAAGCGTTTCACCGCCGGAGCTTACTGCGCCGGACAAATCCTGACCGACCCGAAAGAACCGATGAAGCTTCTGCAACGCCTGGACGTTCCTTTCTTCCGCCCGATGGCTTCATTCGAAAAGAGCGGACAGTATGTCGACGGGACCGTCTTTATCGAAGGTTTGGTCTTTTTCAAAAACAAATGGTATCTCTATTACGGATGTGCAGATTCCCAGGTCAGTGTAGCCATTTACGATCCGGCAAAGAAAACTCCTGGCGATCAGATCCCGAATTAAAAAGAATAATTTATGAAAAACATTTTTACAGGAATCTTTTTACTTGTGTCAGCCTGCTTCATGCAAGCTCAGACAACTAACTACTACCGCAACCCGGATAGAATCTATCTGGATTCGAAAGACGGACATAACGGAAGTTTCACTTGGCAGATGCATAAGGCTGACGAGACGAAAGACCCGGCAGAAAAAATTTCACAACCGGGCTATCAGACCGGACAATGGATGCCGGCGATCGTGCCCGGTACGGTCTTGAACTCCCTCGTCCACAACAAGGTATATCCGGAACCTTATTTTGGTATGAACAACAAGCTGGACCGGAATATCATCCCGGACCTTGCCAGAGCAGGACGCGAGTTCTACACCTACTGGTTCCGTACGGAATTCGACGTACCGGAAAACTATAAAGACAAAATCGTCTGGCTCCAGGTGGACGGTATCAACTACCGTGCCGAAATATGGGTAAACGGTTATCTGCTTGGCAATATGTCGGGTATGTTCAAACCGGAATATATCAATATCACCGATTTCGCCCGTATCGGCGGGAAGAATGCTTTGGCGATCAAAGTTTATCCGGTCGATATGCCGGGAACCATCAAGCCGAAGCAGTGGGGAGCCGCCGGCGAGTTTCATAATGGCGGAGACGGTAACATCGGACTGAACACAACCATGCTGATGAGTGTGGGCTGGGATTTCACCTTCAACGACGGGATCCGCGACCGTAATACCGGTATCTGGAAAAACATCAGCCTCTATGCTACGGACAAAGCGGTTATCCGCCATCCGTTCATCAAATCCGAACTCTCCAAACCGAACTACGACCTGGCAAAAGAGACAGTCAGCGTAGAGGTGACAAACCCGACACAGCGTGGCGTAAAATGCACGGTCAAAGGAGAAATCATCGGCGAAAACATCACGTTCAGCAAAGACCTGAACCTGTTCAGAGGGGAAACGAAGGAAATTAGTTTTACTCCGGAAGAATTTCCACAACTGACAATCAAGAACCCGCGTCTGTGGTGGCCGATCTTCAAAGGGAACCCGGAACTGTACGAACTGAAACTGACCGTAAGCATAGACGGCAAAGTGTCTGATGAGACAAAGACTCGTTTCGGTATCCGGGAAATCACATCCGGCCAGAACACACCGGACAAATCCCGCCAGTTCTACGTGAACGGCAAGAAACTCTTCATCCGGGGAACCAACTGGATTCCGGAAGGAATGCTCCGTACCTCCGACGAACGTACTTATGCCGAATTGCGCTACACCAAACAATCCGGTATCAACCTGATCCGTATGTGGGGAGGCGGAATTGCCGAATCGGACTATTTCTTCCAGCTCTGCGACGAAATGGGACTCCTCGTATGGCAGGAATTCTGGATGACCGGTGACACCAAACATCCGCAGGATAAAGATTTATATCTGAGTAATGTCGAAGCAACCGTAAAACGTTTGCGTAACCATCCTTCACTGGCCTACTATGTTTCGTCTAACGAAAGCACGGAAATGCCGGGAGCAAAAGACCTGATCATGAAACTGGACGGGACACGCGGTTACCAGATGCAGTCGGAATGTGACGGTGTGCACGACGGCAGCCCCTACAAGCAGGTAAACCCGATGCAGCATTACGAAAATACGGCCTCCGACCGCGGTAGCCGTGTCGATGGTTTCAACCCGGAATACGGATCACCCACTATCCCGACAGTCGAAACACTCCGCGAAGTAATGGACGAAAAAGACCTCTGGCCGATCAATAAGGAGGTATGGGATTATCATGATGGCGGTGGATTCCATCTGATGTCGACCATGTACACGGATCTTACCAACAATTACGGTCCCTCCTCTTCCATCGAAGAGTTTGCCTCCAAAGGTCAGGCAGTCGGAGCCATGAACTCAAAATCAATCTGGGAAGTCTGGAACTATAACAAACTCGGTTATGGAGACCGCTATGCTTCAGGACTTTTGTTCTGGTATCACAACTGTCCCGTAAGCCAGGTTTGTGCCCGTATGTGGGACTACTCGTTGGAACCGACAGCCTCCTTATACCATACCCAGAACGCATTGGAACCGCTTCACGCACAGTTCGATTATTTGAAAAACACGGTTTCCGTTTACAATGACTACTACCAGGCTTTCAAAGACTATAAGGTAGCAGCCGAAGTGTACGATTTGAACAGCAAGAAGGTATGGAGCAAAAGCCAGAAAATCGATATCCCGGAAGACGGCGTCGTAAACGATGTCTTCACAATCGACTTTCCCCAAAACATCACGCAGGTCCATTTCATAAAACTGCGCCTGTTCGACACGAAAGGGAAAGAGGTAGCCAACACATTCTACTGGCGTTCCAACGACAAGTATGAAGGACGCAAGACTCTGACAGGACCGACTTCGTCCGGCTTCGAAGATTTGTCGAAATTGAAACCGGTACAACTGAAGACCAAACATAAACTGGTAAAAAAAGAGAACTGCCAGATGATGGAACTGGAAATCAAAAATCCGTCATCATCCTTGGCTTTCTTTGTTCAACTGCAATATTTAGATGCAGACAACAAGCCGGTAAGACCCAGTTTCTATACCGACAATTTCTTCTCTCTGCTTCCGGGCGAATCTAAAAAAGTAACGATCGAAACAGCACTCGGCAACCTGCCTGCCAACGGCAAGTATGTTGTGAAAGGCTGGAATATAAAACCTCAAATAATTAAATGATGAGAAAGATAAAAATATCCATTATATCATTACTGGCAATCGCATTTTGTTCTCCTCTTTTTTCCCAGGAGAATGAGATTACAATAGATGCATCCAAAAGTTTAGGTGAGATCAACCCGTTTGTCTACGGACAATTCATCGAATACATGGGACGTTGCATAGACGGCGGCATATACGAAGAGAACAGCCCGCTTTCAGATGCAAGGGGATTTCGAACCGATGTGTTGGAAAAAGCGAAAGAGCTGGCTCCGACCCTGCTCCGTTTTCCGGGTGGAACTGTCATAAAGACGTTCCACTGGGAAGACGGGATCGGTCCCAAAGAACAACGGAAAGCCAAAAAGAACCTGATATGGGGCGGCATCAATCCGTACCATTTCGGGACTTGCGAGTTTATTGAATATTGCAGGGAGTTGAACTGCGAACCGGTATTGGTCATCAATATCTCTACCGGCACACCGGACGAAGCGGCCAACTGGGTCGAATATTGCAACGGGACAGAGAACACCTATTATGCCAACCTTAGGCGTTCGCACGGCTACCCGGAACCGTTTAATGTCAAATACTGGGCATTGGGAAATGAAGAAGCGGCCGAACCGGATGCCGGACGGCATCAGAACCCACATAAATATGTGGAAGATGTCTGGCATTTCATCAAGCTGATGAAACTGACCGACCCTTCGATCAAACTGATCGCCAACGGTGAAAGCGGCAACAAGGAATGGACGAAAACCGCATTAAAAGGATTGGATGGCGCCATCGATTACATCTCCTATCATGCCTATGTGGGGACAAACGGTCCCAGCCCCTATTCCATTTTCCAAAAAATACAAGGTCAGGACACATGGATGAGGGAGTTTGCCGAGATGGTCAAGGCAACCGTGCCGGACACGGTGCAGAACTGGAAGAAATGGTACCGCTTCCCGCATCGTACAGCTCCGGTCAAAATTGCATTGGACGAATGGGGAATTTGGGAACAACAGGAACCGCCGTACGGGACTACTAACACGTATGAATGGAGACATGGCCTCGCTACCGCTTGTTTCTTAAATGCAATCTTGCACAATGCAGAACATATAGGGATGGCAAACTGGGCGCAAATGGTCAATATCCTGGCTCCGATCATGACCAATAGCCAGACTTCGGTAAAACAAACGGTGTTCTTCCCTTTGAAAGAATATCGTAAACAGTCTTTGAAAGAGAGCGTACAAGCCAAGGCCCAATCTCCAATCATAGAAAAAGGGCTACAGTCCATCAATGTTTCGGCCACGGTAGACAGGGATAAAAAACTGATGACAGTGAATATCGTCAATATAAATCCCCAAGCTCTAAAGACAAAACTTCGATTCTCCGGATGCAAAATCGGTAAATTATTAAATACAACAGTCATGACAGCCACATCTTTAGATGCAAAAAACAAGCTGGATAGTCCGGATAAGAATGTTGTACAAACAAAATATACCGACATCAATAAAAAAACAGAAGAAATCAAATTGCAAGGAGAAAGTATCACGATTTGCAAATTTGAGTTATCTGATATTTAAAAGGCAATCCATCTTACACATGCAGATTACATAGGATAAGATTCTTTCTATGTATATACTAAGAATATTAACATTTGGTCAATTCTAAAAGTATGAACTATTTTTATTTGTTACTCTCTTTCCTTTTAGGATCCGTTGTTTCTGTTTCGGGACAGGAAAGAATAGCTGTCTGTAATCTGCGGTGTGAATATTTGGAAGATCCGGTTGCGATAGAGAATGGGAAGCCTTTGTTGAGTTGGCAATTGCAATCCTCAGGGCAGGTAAAAAGCCAAACGGCCTACCGTATTCTCGTGGCAAGTTCTCCTTCCTTGCTGGCTGATGGGAAAGCGGATTTCTGGGATTCCGGAAAAATAGCCTCTTCCCGTTCCAGCCAGGTAGGATATGAGGGAAAAACGCTTGATTCCAGGCAAACGCTTTACTGGAAAGCGATGGCTTGGGATGAAAAGGGAGAGGCTTCGCCTTGGAGCGAAACAGGGAGATGGACGATGGGGTTGTTGAAACCGTCCGACTGGAAAGCCCGGTGGATCGGCAACAGGGAGGAGTCCTATCCGGATTCGACGTTGACCACTCCGGCTCCTTATTTCCGTAAAACATTCCGGATAACCAAGCCGGTCAAGCAGGCGAAAGTCTACATATGCGGGCTGGGTTTTTATGAGATGTACCTGAATGGCAAAAAGGTAGGCGACCAGGTATTGGCTCCTGCCGTTACCAATTTCGACCGCCGCCCGCTCAAAAAGATGTTGTATTTCTTTGACGACCAATCTACCCAAAGGGTTCTCTACAACACGTTCGATGTCACGCCTTTGATACAAAAGGCGGAGAATACGGTCGGGGTTTTGTTGGGAAACGGCTGGTATAACCAGCGTGACCGGACGGTGGAAGGCTGTATGTGGTACGACACGCCCCGGCTGTTATGCCAGTTGGAGATAGAGTATGCCGATGGATCGACGGAGCTGATCGCTACGGATGATAGCTGGAAGACAACGACCGGCCCTTTACTGCATGACGCCATATTCACAGGTGAAAAATATGATGCCCGGCTGGAGTTGGACGGTTGGAACCGGAACGGGTACAAGGATTCTACCTGGAAGAAAGCCCTTCTGGTTAGAGCGCCGGAGGGCAGTTTGCATGCCCAACTTGCCCCTCATGAGAAAATAACCCGGACATTACAGCCGGTAAGCTGCGAACAGAAGAACGATTCCACTTATTGGTACGCATTTCCGGAAATGATTTCCGGCTGGGCACATATAAAGGTGCAAGGTAATGCCGGTGACCGGATCAAACTTCGTTTTATCGGCGAGGAAAAGAATGATTTCGGCCAGATAGACCTCTATACATTGCGGGGTGGCGATGTGGAACAATGGGAACCGCGTTTCACCTGGCACACGTTCCGCTATGTCGAAGTCATATCCCAACAGGTCAAGATGAACAAGGAAAGTCTGATTGCGAAAGTCGTGCATACCGATCCGCAACCTGCCGGTAGTTTCAGCTGTTCGAACGAATTGTTTAACAAGATCAACGAGGTCTACCTGCGGACACAGAAGAACAACTTCCACGGCAGTATCAGCAGTGACTGCCCGCACCGGGAGCGGTTGGCCTATACCGGAGACGCGCAGGTGGTTGTGGAAAGTTCCATCTTATCTTTCGATATGGCCCAGTTTTACCGGAAATGGTTTGACGATATGGAGGATGCCCGGAATCGGAAAAGCGGCTATGTTCCGCATACGGCTCCCTTCGGTGGCGGAGGCGGCGGTCCGGCATGGGGTTCAGCCTATGTGATCATGCCTTGGGCCTACTATTGTTATTATGGCGATACGGTTTTGTTGAACCGCCATTATGAGGGTATGAAACAATGGGTTGCTTATCTGGGAACGAGAACCGACGCCCGCGGAATTGTTGTCCGGGAAGAACCGGATGGCTGGTGCCTGGGAGATTGGTGTGCACCGGGAAAAAGGAATATGGAACTTCCCGAACCTCTGGTCAATACGGCTTATTACTATCATTCGGCAGACTTGATGTCGAAGGTGGCAGCCGTCTTAGGGAAGGAGGAAGACAGGCTACACTTTGACCGGCTGTGCACACGGATCAGACAGGATTTCAATACGGTCTTTTTCAACCCGTCGACCCATCATTATTGGGAAGGACGACAAGGTGCGGATGTGTTCCCGTTAGCTTTCGGAATGGTGCCGGAAGGTGAAAAGAAAGCCGTGTTCGACGCTTTGCTCGCTCATCTGGACAGCATAGGAAATCATTTCGACACTGGTATCATGGCAACACCTCTGCTTCTGAAAGTATTAAGCGATAACGGACGTGCCGACATCGCTTTCCGGTTGATGAACCAGCGCGAGATACCGGGGTTCGGGTATGTGATGGACGACCGGTATTCTTGTTTGTGGGAACGGTGGGAAGGAAAGGCTTCCTGTTGCCATCCGATGTTCGGCAGCGTAGTGGCCTGGTTTTACCGGACACTTGCCGGGATCTGTTATGATGAAGCGGAGCCGGGCATGAAACACACCACCATCGCTCCTCAACCGGTAGGCGGCCTCACTTATTGCAGCGGATCGTATCAATCCTTGTACGGCCTTGTCCGCTCAGACTGGCGGATAGAAGCGGATTCGTTCGAATTGACAGTCGAGATACCTGTCAACACGACTGCTACAGTCATTCTGCCGGACGGCAAGAAATACAGGAATGTCGGATCAGGCCTCCATCGGTTCGCAACCAAACATGTTGCTCATACAGCCATACAGGAAAACAGATGATATCCGAATCACAACTACCCAAACGCCTTGCTTGACAAAATTCGGATCAAATACAAGAATAACCAAAAATGTTTCCGTATTTTTGCCGAAAATTTATAACTATGCCGATATTTTTTGTTGTCCTCTTCAGTATCTATCTTGCAGGGAACTTTTATATATTCAAGAGAGGAGCTGAGGCCTTGGTTGCCCAGCCTTTCGGAGTCAAGATTCTATTAGCAGCACTGTTCTGGTGCGGAGCTTTGTCGTTTATCGGTAGTTTTTGGATTCAAAACACCAAATTGCCGATTACTTTGGCTCATACGACACACGAAATAGGAACCGGTTGGTTGGTTTTCACACTCTATATGGTATTGTGTCTGGCCGTATTCGACTTGTTCCGACTTTTCAACTTCTCATGTAAATATGAATTTTACATATCCTTATTTTTGACACTCAGCCTATTAAGCTACGGATACTACAACTACCAACATCCGAAGACAGAAGTTTTCAACATAGTTATCAACAAGCCGGCGGTTCATTATGAACAACCGTTGAAAGTCGTTTCCGTCAGTGATATACATTTAGGATACGGGACAGACAAAGAAGAACTCAAACAATATGTCGAGATGATCAACGCACAGAAACCGGATCTGATCCTGATAGGCGGCGACCTGATCGACAGCAGTGTAGTCCCTCTTTATGAAGAAAAGATGATGGAAGAGCTGGCTGAACTAAAAGCACCTTTAGGAATCTATATGGTTCCGGGAAATCATGAATACATCAGCGGCATACGGAAAAGCATGCAATTCATAAACGAAACACCGATACGCCTATTGAGGGACGAAGTGGTGACACTACCGGGTGGCATACAAATAGTCGGTCGGGACGACCGCAGTAATAAATCCAGGTTATCTTTGCAAGAGTTGATGAAAAACATTGATCCGGCAAAACCTGTTATTCTTCTGGACCATCAACCGTACGACTTGCCGGATACGGAAAGTGCGGGTATCGACCTTCAGTTCAGCGGGCATACGCATCGCGGACAGGTATGGCCGATCAGTCTCGTCACCGACCGCCTGTTCGATCAAAGTTATGGTTACCGCAAGTGGGGAAACAGCCACATATATGTTTCCTCAGGACTGTCGCTTTGGGGACCGCCTTTCAGGATCGGGACCGACAGCGAGCTTGTCGTATTCAACATTCTCTGTAAATAGTTTGCAGGCATGAAGGTTTTTATTCAATCGATAGTAGCACAGATATTACTGAATCCTTATATCTTCTGGCGAGGGTATCAGGCAATCCCCCCCAAAAAGAGCTGGCGGATTCCCTATATTTTGTTTTTTATCCTTGAATTATCCCTCTTCTTCTTCGGTTTTACATTTCGTAATGTGTTGCCGGATTCTGTCATGATTGCCATTCAATATATTTGCAACACCTGGTATATCGCATCTATTTACATCACGCTTTCCTTGTTGGCTCTGGAAGTGCTCCGGCTCGGCAACCGTTTCTTCCATTGGTTTCCAGGTTGGATGACGAGACACTGGAAACAGACAAAACTCATTCTGTTCTTTTTGATTCCGGCAGCTGTCACCGGCCTGATGTTTCATGCTTACCATGCCGTCGCCTATCCGGTTGTCAAAGATGTGTATGTCACCCTCCCCAAAGGAAGCAGCGACCGGGACAGCATGACGATTGTCATGATGAGCGATCTTCATATCGGGGAAGTGATCGGCAAAGAACTGGTACAGCGATACGTGAAGATGAGCAACGAACAACATCCCGACATGGTCGTTCTGGTAGGTGATATCATGGATTACGAATCCCGTTTTGCTGAAAAAGCCCGTATCGAAGAGGATTTGAAACAACTGAAAGCCCCGTTAGGCGTATATGTGGTCTATGGCAACCATGAGTATCGCGCCAACCGCATAGCCAAATACCGCTGGTTGAAGAAAACAGGGGCGACGCTTCTGATCGATTCCGTCGCACGCCCGGACTCTTCATTCTATCTGATCGGCCGGGATGACTATATCAACAAGAAAAGAAAGCCGTTACATGCACTGATGGCAGGCATAGACACGACTAAACCGGTCATCGTGCTGGACCACCAACCTTGGTCGTTTGCCGAAATGACAATGAACGGTGTGGATCTCGGACTTCACGGGCATACCCATAACGGACAACTATGGCCTTACCCCCTTTTAATGAAACTGATCTATGAATGTCCGTACGGCTACCATAAAAAAGGGCCGACCCAGTTTTATGTATCTTCCGGCATTGGGATAGCCGGACCTCCTTACCGGGTCGGCACTGTATCAGAAATGGTTGTGCTGCATATCAAATTTGCGGCTCTTCCGTTTTCCCAGGAGCGGTAAGCGTTTGCTTATAGAGCTCCGGATCACCCAAGACTTCCAACGCCTTATCCAAAACCTCATCATCCTTCAGGCTGTTTATCAACTCGCCTTTCTGGAAATAATAGCGTTTCATGATCTCGGAAGTCAGCAGTTTCTTGATCTGCTCCTTGTTGCGGTCGAAGTCGCGTTCCAAGTCCGGAGTCAGTTTGGCTTCCAAAGAGTTGAAAATGGTGGAGTCATTGTCCATGTAACCTTCAAACTTAGCCACCTCCTTCAGGTTCTTCAACAGCTTTTCGCTCTGCCGGTCGTAAGTGAAATTCTTTTCTTTGGCATACTGCTTGAAAGCCTCGAAATCCTCGTCTGTCACCTCGAAGTCTTCGGGCGAAGCAATTTTCTTGTGTTTCTGGGACCAGTTTGCGACAAAGTCTGTCAAGACAAAATCAGTCACCAGATAGAACATCATAGTCGGCGTTTCCGGTTCTTCTATTTTAAAGTCGGGAGTAATGCCACCTCCATCCCGGACGGGACGTCCTTTGGATGTATAGAAGACAGATGTCAGGCTGTCCGGAATGGCCCCGACACTTCCGTCGGCTTTCCGGTGCGAATAGTCCATCTGCTGGATGCAACGTCCGCTGGGAATGTAATATTTGCTCATCGTCACCTTCACGCTTCCGTTGTAAGGAAGTTCACGGGGAGACTGCACAAGCCCCTTGCCGAAAGAACGCTGCCCGATCAAGACGGCGCGGTCCATATCCTGCAAAGAACCTGACACGATCTCGGCTGCAGAAGCAGAACCTCCGTTAATGAGGACGGCCATCGGCATCACCGTATCGAGCGGTTCGCTTGGTGTACGGTAGGTACGATCCCACTGGCTGATTTTCCCTTTTGTCGAAACCACTTCTTTCCCTTTCGGGACGAACATACCGACAATTTGCGTGGCGCTTTCCAACAAACCGCCTCCATTGTTACGCAAGTCCAAAACCAACGATTTGATATGATGGTTATTTTTCAAGTCTTCGAACGCATTTTTTACTTCCTGAGCACTCTTGTCCGTAAAACCTTTCAAATAGATATAGCCTACGCCATCGCCACGCACGCCATAGTAGGTAACCTGGTTTTCCAAAATCTGCTTACGCACCAGTTCCACCTCACGCGGTTTCTTGTCATACGGACTCTGTATCTTCAATACCATCTTCGTATTGGGAACACCTTTTAGCAGGGCACTCACCTCATCCGAAGATTTGTCGGTCACATCCACCGTGTCGATCGCCAGAATGCGGTCGCCTGCTTTCAAGCCGGCCAAAGCAGCCGGCATCCCTTCAAACGGTTCGATAACATAGACACCACCTTCTTTCCGTTCGCGGATATAAGAGCCGATACCGCCATATTCGCCGGTCGTCATGAATTTCAGTTTATCCATTTCCTGCTCCGGGTAGTATTCGGTATAAGGGTCCAAGCCGCCTAACATGGCGTCGATACCTCGGCGCACCGTTTTCTCGACATCGACCGAATCCACGTAAAACATTTCCACCTCTTTTACCAGAGCGTTAAAGATATCCAGGTTTTTACTGACCTCGAAACGGTTGTCTTTCTGTGCCTGTCCGGGGGTCACACCTCCCAACAGGAGCAGCAAACTGAAAAGAGCTATTATTTTCTCTCGTTGTTTATACATAGAATATTTAGTTAATTAACGACGTAAATGTATATAATAAACGCTTGTCAGACCAATATACTATTTACTTTTAACTTTATTTGTTCCCATTTATCATCCGGAATCTGTGCTCCGATTACATCGATTATGTAGCCGGCCAAAAGCGAGCCGATACGGGCGGACTGTTCCAATGTGGCGCCGACCGACTGTCCGTAAAGGAATCCGGCAGCAAAATGATCACCGGCTCCCGTCGTATCGACCGGCTTGCCGCCTTCAGCCGGGACAGTGAAAACTTGTCCCTTGCTTCCCACCAGGGCGCCTTCTTTTCCTAAAGTGACCAAAGATATCTCCACTTGCTCGGAAAGGACTTTGACCGCTTCGTGCGCTTCCAACCCGGTATAGGTTTCCGCTTCGCTTTCGTTTGAGAAAAGAATATCGACATACTTAGGGATAATATCGTCCAACAGGCCACGGAATGCCTTCACGATATTGAAATTGGAAAGATCGAGAGCGACCTTCAGCCCTAACTTCTTCGCTTTCTGCATAGTAGTACGTACCAGTTCTTCGTTCACCAACAGGTAGCCTTCTATATAAATACATTGGTAAGCGGAAAGCATCTCTTCCGTAATTTCATCCGGTGTGATCGTCGGAGCCGGTCCGAGAAACGTACCCATCGTACGCTCGCCATCCGGTGAAATCAAGACCGTACAGCTTCCGGAAATGCCGTCTGTCTTGGCAAAATAAGGAGAGACGTTCGCTTTTCTCAAGGCTTCTTCATAATATTCGCCTACGGAATCAGAGCCAATCTTACCTATAAATCCCGTATTTGCTCCCAATATTGCCATCGCACGCATGGTGTTACATACCGAACCACCCGGTGCTTGACTGCGTTCAAGTCCTTCCTGCGACTTGCGGATTTTAATCATCTGTTCCTGGTCGATCATATCCATTGTGCCCTTCTGCATCCCTACTTCTGCCAGAACATCATCGCTTTTAAGCCTTAGCAGTACGTCTACCAAAGCATTTCCTAATCCAATCGTATTCATTTTTTCTATTTTTTTTCGCAAAGATATTGCATATTTCAAAAAGAACCTCTACTTTTGCAGTGCAAATTCAGAAAGGGTCATAATTGATACCGGACTGGAAAAACAAATTCTTCCTTAGCTCAGTTGGTTAGAGCATCTGACTGTTAATCAGAGGGTCCTTGGTTCAAGTCCAAGAGGAAGAGCGAAAAAGACATCGGGACAGACTGAAAAAGACATATTCTTCCTTAGCTCAGTTGGTTAGAGCATCTGACTGTTAATCAGAGGGTCCTTGGTTCAAGTCCAAGAGGAAGAGCGAAAGAGAGAGGGATACTTCATAAGAGTATCCCTTTTTTTTATACCCGCAATATATCTCTATGCCCATGATCCATTTGTTGACTACTATCAGTCTAAAAAGTAAAAAGAATTGTATTACCTTTGCATTATGGGAAAGAATAAATTAGCAAAGTTTGACGACATGGCGGGTTATCCCCATGTGTTCCAATATCCGTTTGCGGCCCTTCAAGAGAAAGGATTCGAGCTGAAGGGACACTGGCACGAACGGTTCTTTAAGAATGACAATCCGATCGTACTTGAACTGGGTTGCGGAAAAGGAGAATATACGGTAGGTTTGGGAAAGCTGTTTCCCGACAAGAATTTTATAGGAGTCGATATCAAGGGAGCCCGCATGTGGACTGGAGCGAAAGAATCGTTTGAGGCAGGCATGACGAATGTTGCCTTCCTCCGGACCAGTATCGAACTGATCGCCCATTTCTTCGCAGCCGGAGAGGTAGCCGAAATCTGGCTCACCTTCCCCGATCCGCAGATGAAGAAGGTGAACAAACGCCTCACCTCCACCCGCTTCATGAAAATGTATCGCGAGATACTGGCAGGAGACGGCATCGTACATCTGAAAACAGACAGCAACTTCATGTACACCTACACCTGCGAGATGGTAAAAGCGAACCATTATCCCGTACTGTTCAGCAACGACGACCTGTATCATTCGGGGTTGACGGACGAGATTCTGTCCATCAAAACCTATTATGAACAGCAATGGCTGGATCGTGGGTTGAACATCAAATACATCAAATTTGTTTGTGAAGAACGGGAGGAGCTGGTCGAACCGGACGTAGAAATCGAATACGACCCGTATCGCAGTTTCAACCGCAGCAAACGAAGCGCGTTGGCTTCAGGGAAATAAATTATCAATGGGCAATTGACAATTTCAGAGATACGAATAAGCTATAAATAAATAATAATCATCATAAAAAAGATTATGACACTCTATCCAAAACTAATCATGGACGCGCTGGCCAAGGTGCGTTACCCGGGAACAGGGAAAGACCTTGTGACGATGGGCATGGTTGAAGATAACATTCGGATCGAAGGTAACAAGGTGAGCTTCTCGCTCCTTTTCGAAAAGCCGAACGACCCGTTTATCAAGTCGGTGGTGAAAGCTGCCGAGACGGCCATCCTGACTTATGTAGGCGAGGATGTGGAAATCAAAGGCAACATTACGGTAGATGCCAAACAGGCGGCTCGTCCCGAACCGGACAAACTGCTGCCGGAAGTAAAAAATATCATTGCCGTATCTTCCGGTAAGGGAGGTGTGGGCAAAAGCACGGTAGCCGCCAACCTGGCGGTAGCTTTGGCCCTGCAAGGTTACAAGGTCGGTCTGCTGGACGCCGATATCTTCGGGCCTTCGCAGCCGAAGATGTTCAATGTGGAAGAGGCCCGTCCCTACATGGTAGAAGTGGGAGGTCGTGAACTGATCGAACCGGCAGCCAACTACGGCGTGAAACTGCTCTCCATCGGCTTCTTTGTCAACAAGGAAGATGCCGTCCTCTGGCGCGGCGCTATGGCAAGCAACGCCCTGAAACAGTTGATCGGTGACGCAAACTGGGGAGACCTAGACTATTTCCTGATCGACTTGCCACCGGGAACAAGCGATATCCACCTGACCATGGTGCAGACATTGGCCATCACCGGTGCCATCGTCGTCAGCACACCGCAGGAAGTGGCACTGGCGGATGCCCGCAAAGGAATCAGCATGTTTATGGGCGAAAAGATCAATGTGCCGGTATTGGGACTGGTCGAGAACATGTCCTGGTTCACACCTGCCGAGTTGCCGGAAAACAAATACTACCTGTTCGGCAAAGAAGGAGGCAAACGTCTGGCAGAAGAACTGGACATCCCGCTGCTGGGACAAATTCCCATCGTACAAAGCATCTGCGAAGGTGGAGACAACGGGAAGCCGGTCGCCCTCAATCCGGACAGCATCACCGGTCAAGCTTTCCAGAAGCTGGCCGAAAACGTCGTGAAACAGATCGATTACCGTAACGAGCATTTGGATCCGACAAAGCGGGTGGTTGTTACCAAGAAATAAGGATATTTATGAATTATGAATTATGATTGACGCATAATTCATAATTCATTTTAATTGTCAATTGCTCTCTCTCCCAATCCAACAACTTCTTCTCTATCCGGATAGCTTCCGATTCGAGAAAATCGGCTTTGTTCGACATCCGCCGGACAAACGTTTCATCCTTTATGGATGTCAGATTGATACGGACATTCAGCAAAGCCCCCAACACACAAGTACGAGCCGCCATCATAGCCACACAAGCACCGGTCACGGCATTCCGAACACTTTGTCTTTATTCTGTCAAACGATATAAAGCACGCCATCTTTGATAACCGTGTCCACGATATTCATTCCTACATGGTAAGGGAGGAACTTATAGGAAGGGAACTTCAACAGGATCAAGTCCGCTTTCTTTCCGACATCGATGCTGCCGACCTTCTTCTCCCGCCCCAAGGCTGCCGCTCCATTGATCGTAAGGGCTGTCAAAGCCTCTTCGGGAGTCAACTTCATTTGGATGCAGGCGAGGGCAAACAATAGCGGGATCGAGCAGGAGAAACAACTTTCGGGATTCAAGCCGGAAGCCAACGCCACAGCACAACCGGCGTCTATCATACGCCGCCCCGGAGCATACGGTTTGCCCAGCGAGAAAGTGGTAAGCGGCAATAATGTCGCGATCGTCCCGGAACGAGCCAACCGCTTGATACCGTAATTGGACACGTGCGACAGATGATCGGCACTCACGGCTTTCAGGCGGGCAGCCAACTCAGCACCTCCAAAAGGCCCGATCCCATCGGCATGGAGTTTCAGTTTAAAACGCTGGCTGCGGGCTGCTTTCAGCAGACGCTCGCTTTGTTCGATCGAGAAAACGCCTTGTTCGCAAAAAACATCGCAGAAAGTCACGGAACGTTCTGCACGGACATGCGGTAGCATCTCATCTATTATATAGTCGACATACGCATCCGTACGCCCGGTAAATTCCGGAGGAACGACATGAGCCCCCAGGAAGGTAGACACCACATCCAGCGGATGGTCGTCATTAAGCTCTTTCATTACACGAAGCTGGATCAGTTCTGTAGCAAGATCGAGACCGTAGCCGCTCTTTCCCTCGACAGTTGTCACTCCCATGTCCATCATAGTGTCGAGACGATCATATGCATCTTCGAACAGATCATCATAGCTGGTGCTCCGTGTCGCATTCATCGTATTGACGATACCGCCTCCCCGCTCCATGATCGACATATAGCTGTCTCCCCGCATCCGCCAGGAGAACTCCTCTTCCCGGCAACCGCCGAAAACCAAATGCGTATGACTATCCACAAACCCCGGCAGAAGCGCACGCCCGTAAGCATCTATTTCCAGATAATCATCGACATCCACTTGCCGGAGCACCACTTCAGTCGGCCCCACATGCGTAATAATACCGTTCGAAACGGCAACCGCCCCATCCTCGATCACACCGACGTCAGACATGGCCTTCCCCCTCTTCGCTTCAAAGCCGGAACAGGTCACCACCTGCGATGCGTTCCGTATCAATATCTTTTCGTCTTCCATATTCTATTCCTTCATTTTGGCTTCCAACATTGGTTACTCAGACGTACCTTCCATAACATGACTTTTTAAAGTATTCGCTTACAATCTGTAAGTAAATAGCAGGAGTAAGAGGCCTACAAGATAAGCATTCTCTTTCATCTTGCCAACCGGCATAGTATGTTTAGAAGCACAAAAAGGGCCATTCCCCAACAGGAACAGCCCTTTTTTATCTAATTAAAACGTATTCTTATTTACCTGCTTCGGCAGCCGCTTTCTTATTGATCTTTTTCTTCTGCAATTCGTAAGCGATAGGAGTTGCCACGAACAGAGTAGAATATGTACCGATAATGATACCTAACAAGATAGCGAACGTAAAGCTACGGATCGTTGCACCACCTAAGATGAAGATACACAACACAACAACCAATGTCGTTAATGATGTATTGAACGTACGGGACAGAGTCGAGTTCAAAGCATCGTTGATCACCTGATAACGGTCGCGCTTCGGATACAGGCCGATCGTTTCACGGATACGGTCGAATACGACCACGGTATCGTTGATGGAGTAACCGATGATGGTCAGGATAGCCGCGATGAAGGTCTGGTCGACTTCCATAGAGAACGGCAACACCTTCCAGAGCAACGTATAGAACGAAATGATACATAAAGTCGTCACGGCAACGGAAGCGAATGCACCGATAGAGAACGAGATGTCGCGGAAACGGAGCAAGATATAAGCCGCCATACAGATCATAGCGAATATAACGGCAAGGAATGCTGCGTTCTTGATATCGTCAGCCATACTCGGTCCTACTTTCTGCGAGCTCTGGACAAACTCTCCTGTAAACTGATCCAATGTCGTACCGGCCGGAAGCAATGATTTAACACCTTCGAAAATCTTACTTTCGATTTCCTGGTCGATAGCCGGATCGTTATTATCGATCTTATAGTTGGTAGACACGCGGACCTGGTCGGGAGTACCGATCTGGATAACGCTGACAGAACCTTCCAACTGTGTATCCAACAGATTGCGCACTTCGTCCGTCTTTACGTCCTGAGCGAAACGGATCACATAGTTACGTCCACCGGTGAAGTCGATACCGTTGTTCAGACCGATTGTAGACATGGAGATAGCACCTAAAACGATGATAGCCGCCGGAATCAGATAACCGACTTTGCGAGCTCCGAGGAAGTTGATCTTCGGATTCGTCAACAAATCTTTCGTGATAGAAGTCGTAAAGGTTACGTTCTTCAGTTTATCTTTAGCCAACAGCGCTTCGTAGACAATACGAGTCAGGAAGACAGCCGTCAGGAAGGATGCGAACAAACCGATAATCATCGTCGTGGCAAAACCACGGATAGGACCTGTTCCGAAATAGAACAATACGACACCGGTGATGATAGAAGTCAGGTTTGAGTCGAAGATGGCAGAAAACGCGTTGCTGTAACCATCGGCGATAGCCTTGCTCAATGATTTGCCGGCGCGAAGTTCTTCTTTCGTACGTTCGTAGATCAACACGTTGGCATCGACAGCCATACCCAATGTCAGCACCATACCGGCAATACCCGGCAATGTAAGGACTGCCTGGAAAGAGGCAAGGATACCCATTGTGAAGAAGATGTTCAACACCAGAGCGCCGTCGGCGATCAGACCTGGGATAACTCCGTAGAAGGCACACATGTAGATCATCAACAGGATCAAAGCCAACGCAAACGAGATGACACCCGAGTTAATAGCTTCCTGACCCAAAGACGGACCGACAACGTCTTCCTGCACGATATGTACGGAAGCAGCCATCTTACCGGATTTCAATACGTTTGCCAAGTCTTTCGCTTCTTCAGGAGTGAAATGGCCTGTGATCTGAGAACGTCCGCCCGTGATTTCCACCTGTACGTTCGGAGCAGAATAAACCATATCGTCGAGCACGATAGCAACCGCTTTACCGATATTTTCTTTTGTCAGACGAGCCCATGCTTTAGCACCTTCCGCGTTCATGGCCATGCTGACCTGCTGTTCTGAGCGGCCTGCCTGCTGAACGAAGTCTGCGTTAGCATCCGTTACGACGTCACCACCCAAAGCAGGCGTTCCGTCGCGGTTCGTCATCTTGATTGCATACAGATAGAAATATTGTTCTTTTTCATCGATGGCCTTTACGCCCCATTTCAAAGAAAGGTTACGCGGCAGGATATCTTTCACCTGCTTCATGTTCAGGTATTCGTTGATCTTGGCGATATCTTTCTTATCGGCAATACCGACAACCGGACCGGAAGCCAACTGTCCTCCATACTGGTTGATCTGCAGGATGGCGAACAACGGGTGTTGTTTTGCAAATTCATCCATGCTCTTGGCAGCCTGCGCTTCAGGTTGGTCTTCACCGAGTTTAGCCAACAAAGAATCTGCCTCGTTAGTTGCTTCGGCAGCAGCATTGTCGGTAACTGTTTCTTCTGCGACTTCGGTAACCGTTGTTTCCGAACCTTCGGCAGCAGTATCGTCCGATTTCAGGATTGTAGCCAGCATATTGTCGGCAGCGACCAACTGCTGGTAGATTTCCGGCAAGTTGTATGTTTCCCAGAATTCGAGGTTGGCACTCCCCTGTAACAATTTACGCACACGTTCCGGTTCTTTCACACCCGGAAGTTCGACCAGGATACGGCCGGCTGTTTCCAGACGCTGGATGTTCGGAGATACCACACCGAAACGGTCGATACGGGTACGCAATACGTTAAATGAATTATCGATAGCACTCTTCAGCTCATTCTTCAACACAGAAACGACCTGTGCATCCGTGCTCTGCGGAGTGATTTTGTCTTTCAATTCGAATGTACTGAAAATAGCGGATAAACGGGCGCCATTATCTAACTTCTTATACTCTTCTGCAAACAGATCAATAAAGTCCTTCTGGCTTGTAGCTTGGTGCGCATAGGCCAAATCCAATGCTTTGTTGAAGTTCTCATCCTGGTTGTTGTTTGAAAGCGAGCGAATTACATCAGCCACATTCAATTCCAGAACGACGTTCATACCGCCCTTCAAGTCAAGTCCTAAACTAATTTCCATTTCACGGCATTGCTTGAGCGTATAACCTAGCCATACCTTTTGAGTAGATAACGAGTCCAAATAAGAACTCTCTTTTACCGGATCTCCACCAGCATACTCAGCGGCTTTACTGTTGTAATGTCTTGTCACGAACGAGAATGACAGATAAAACATACAGACAAGCGTAAGTAACACGGCAAAGACCTTTACAAATCCTTTGTTTTGCATTTGAATCTTATGTTTATGTTATTATTCGTTTTTTCACAGGGTGCAAATATAGGCTTTTTTTCTTTGTCCAACAGTAATTAGATTAATTTATTTATCACACTCTTAGTTTATTTCAGCCACAAATATATATCTTTGCCCATATAAAAACATAAGTAAAGAATAACCATGAAGCAACTTTTATTATTAGCACTATTTATCCCGACCCTGCTTTGGGCTCAGGACGATTCCAAGTATTTAGCCGGAGCTGTTCCTCTCGAGAATGGTAAAGTAGTATTTGCAAAAGAGATAAATGCACCTTCTTTTTCGAAAGATGAAGTATATGACAGGATGTTGGACTGGGCGAACGGGTTCTTCAGCGAAGACAATAACCGCGTTGCCTATTCCGACAAAGCCCAAGGCGACATCGCCGCCATAGGACAAACCAACTTAGTGTTCCAAAGCACAGCCCTTTCTTTGGACCGTGCAGAAATGAACTACCGCGTCACAATGGAATGCGAAGACGGGAAGTGCATCATGAAAGTGGCAGGTATCCGCTACGAATATAATGTTTCTTACCAGCGCGAGCCGGAAAAATACACCGCCGAAGAGTGGATTACCGATAAATATTGTTTGAACAAAAACAAGACAAAACTGAACCGCGGCAACGGCAAGTTCCGCAAAAAAACAATCGATTTCATTGACGAAATGTTCGCCTCCGCCTCTGCCGCTTTAGGCGTACAGGCCGCAGCCAACGTCGCTCCGGCAGCATCGGTTGTACCGGCCCGGACTGTGACACCGGCGCCCCAGGTTCCGGCAAAAGAAGGGTATGTGGCTTTTGCCGCCGACAAGATTCCGTCTACCTTATTACAGATATTACCGGAAAGCGACATGCAGGTCGCATCTGCCGGCAAACCGGACACGAAAGAGACTTCTGCCGAATGGAAAGGCACGGGCAATATGTTCGGCAAATCGATCGCCTCGATCGTCATCAGCAAAGACAGTCCTGTCTATAAAGAAATCGGGGACAATGACACATACAGCTTGTCTTTCTTCAAGAAAGGCGAAAACGGAGATCCTTGGCTGGTCATCGACTGCCGCAAACAGGGCGAAACGGCAGAAGGGCAACAGATAACCGTTATCGGTGAAATAATAAATGTATGGATGAAATAATCGGGATAATGATGAAAAAGCTGTTTTTCCTTCTATTAATAATGTTCCCTGTGCTGGCAATGGCACAGGGACACAAAGGGGAAGTCGACGAATGCGCCCCGATGAGAAACGGGAAAGTATGTTATCGCGACACTGTCCATGTGAACGACATGAACCAGGATCAGATATTCGAAGTTATCAGCCGGTGGGCAAAGAAAAACTATGCGAAAGATGTATTCCTGTCGAATGCCAACTCCAAAAAGGCTCAAGGGACTATCAAAGTTTCTTCCAAAGTCGAGATGCTGTTGAATGACACAGATAAGACGATCATCAAATACAAAATGAAGATCAACTGCCATGACAACAGCTACTCGGCGGAAGTCAGCGACATCGTTTATCAATACGACCCTCAGAACAACAAGAAGTTCAAAACGTATCCGGCAGAAAGCGTAATTGCCAATAATGGCAAAAGCAACACGATCGCGTTGATCAAAGACCCGAAGCTGTTCTGCAATGCCACGTTTTTCTTCGTCGAGAACCTGTTTGCCGATATCCTGGACGCAGTGAACGACGCTACAATGTAGACGCTATAATGCAGGAGCCGGATCATCCTTGCCTTTCTCGTCCGGCTTGATAATATTCTTGACGGTTTCTCCGATCGGCAGCTTATCCAATACGCCGAGACTCGGGGCAACCGTCTTCACCAGTTGGTTCAGGAAGTTGCCGGTAGCGCCGTTTCCGCCATCGAATACGGTAATATTGCCGAGGTTGATATGCTCGAATGCCTTAACCTGTTCGCCTGCGATTTCTTTCCACTGGTCGACCATCTTGTACTGGATCGCAATCGCCGGATTCGACTCGGCCGCTTCGACCATCGCGCGGAAACCATCGGCTTCGGCCAGCAATGACTTCTTCTTACCGTCGGCTTCGGCTTCCAGCTTCATGCGGATGGCAGTAGCCTCGGCTTCGGCTTGCGCCAACAAAGCTTTTGCACGTGCTTCCGCCTCACGGATCGTCTTTTCGGCAACGGCATCGGCCTGCAGGATAGCTTCCTGTTTGGCTACTTCGGCCGGAACGATCTTTTGAGCTTTCAGCGCCGATTCGACCTTTTTCGCCTTTGCCTCTTCCACCTCCTTTTGGGCGATCTCACGGGCTGCCTGGACAGCGGCTTCCGAACGGGCGGCGGCTTCACCGGCCTTCTTATCGGCATCCGCCTGCGTCACGGCAAGTTCGGAATTAGAAAGCGCGATATCCTTCCCGGCTTCATTTCGCCCGATAGCCGCTTTCTTCTCTGCATCGGCTTTCTTGATTTCCATATCGGAGTTCAGTTCGGCAATGCGGCTTTCCTTTTCCGTATTGGCTTTCTCGACATTGATGTTCTTCTCGGCTTCCGCTTTTGCCACCTGCGATTCCTTTTCGGCATTGGCTATGGCGACCTGCGAGATACGATCCTTATCAGCATTGGCAACCGAAATTTCCTGCTGCTTCTTGGTTTCGGCAATAGCGATATCCTGGTCCTTGCGGGTTTCGGCGACCTTTGTCTCACGTTCCTTGATCTGGTTGGCTATTTTGATGGCGCCCAGTTTCTCCTGTTCTTCGATGTTGGCTTGCGCCTCGTTCAGGGCCTTACTTTCTGCTTCTTTACCGAGGTTGACGATGTAGTTGGCTGCGTCGCGAATATCACTGATATTGATATTCATCAGATAGAGACCGAATTTACGGAGTTCCGTATCGATATTGTCGCGCACCTTGGACAAGAATTTATCACGGTCGGAGTTCAGTTCCTCGATCGTCATATCGGCAATCACCAGACGCATCTGCCCGTAAACGACATCCGTAATCAGATTTTGCTTGTCTTCATACTGCAGTCCGAGCAGACGTTCGGCTGCATTCTGCATCACTTCGGGATCGGTGCTGATGGCAACCGTAATGGTCGTCGGCACATCCACACGGATATTCTGGGCCGACAAGGCTCCGGTCAGCTTACAATCGATCTGCAAAGGTTTCATGGAGAGAAATTCATATCCTTGAATGATCGGCCATACGAAAGCTGCGCCGCCATGATAAAGTTTGGCCGACTTCTCACCTGAAGTCTTGCCATAAACAACCAACACCTCATCACTCTTACATTTCCGGTAGCGCGAAAGGATGCCGATAAACGAAATGATGACCACCACAACCAGTATAGCGACCATGATTAACATTTCCTGTGTCATAATTTTAATAGATTTGTTATTATTGAATATACATAATTCCCGATTCAAACCTAACGATCACAGCCCTGTCGCCGGTCCGGTATTTCCGACCCTCAAGCGAACGGACATCCATCTCGCGCAAGGCTCCGTTGACAGCAATCTGCACGACATAGCGATCCCCGTTTTGCGTATAGATCGTGCACTCACGCCCCAACAATGCCTCCGGTTTCTCCGGCCTGTTCTCATTCTGCAATTGCCAGGCTTTCTTATACAAGAACCAAAGGACAAGCACGAAGACAAGTCCGACCAGAATGCCGACCACATAAGACGAGATATCCGTTCCCTGCGAGATATACATATACCACCCCATACCGATGCAAAAGTGTGTCAACCCCTTAAAAGAGATTACACTGCCGAGATCAGTATCCATATCGACATCCGTATCAATATCTCCAAAAAAGATGGAAACAATAAACTGAACCAGAAAAATCGCTGTGGCAACAATGGCCACTGTAAGGAAAATTGTGCTTGTCATGATCGCCCGAATTTAAATCAAATATACACTATTTTTTGTTCACATTGTAATTATTCTTCAAATTGTTATGAAAAAAGTTTTTTCACTTCATTTTTCCATTTCATTCTTGAAATCAACATAATTCTAAAAAAGTACTTCTCACTTAAACATACACAGGATATATCCCCCCTTATTGTAAAAATCAATGAAAAAGCGATTGGTTCAAATCGAAACTACTACCGCATCTAATTCGGTTTTATACCCCATATTATTCAAATTACACGCAAGGGTAATATTTTTTAAGAAACTTCATTTTTGATATATCACTAATAATCACACGTTTGCTCAATATCTCCATTTCGGGAGGGGATATTGTCAAACTGTAGTTTCGTACCCTTGCATCTGTTCCTCTTTTCAGGTTATAATAATCATGCAGGTTAAAGAAAGTCTGTGGCTATAATAACTTTATTAGTAATAACATTGTTAGTAATAATAATATTCCATATATGAAAAGAGCATTAGTCAAAAAGGGACTTATAGAGATCGAGAAACGACAAGTTGTCATTCCCGATCCGGTAATGGAAGTGTGGCTAAAAAAGGAATTAGGAATATAATAAATCAAATAATGGTTTGATGTAATAAATCTGAACAATAACCCCTGTTTCCTGCTTTTTCTCTTTCAATCAAAATATCAGAGTATTTTAGTTTGATATTTTGATACTGTTTTTTCTGTTTTGCTGATAAACGGATATATGAGACCGGCAGGAAATGAAAATATATTGTTTAGAGAGAGATAGAAAAGGGATAAACGCTTGCATTTTGGAAAAGCTTAACCTCCTGAGATTTGTCTGTAGTAAAAAAGATTGGTGGCGGCTTTGGATATTTGAAAAGGGATTCCGGCCTTTACGGCCATGAAGACGGTCGTCGTTGAGATGAAGACGGTCGTCGTTGCCGTGAGATGCCGAGATCATCATGTATGAAGACGGTCGTCAAGGCAATGAAGACCGTCTTCATGAAAAAAAACAGTGCACCTCACGGCAAGAAGGCCTTTTTTTAAGGAGAAAAGCCTGGATTTAATACAATTGACAAAAGATACGCTTCTTTGTTAAATAAACAATATTATACAATAAGTGATCTTTGGTAGTGTAATCAGAAAAGGGGGATACGAAACTACAGCCCCTTTGTTTACCAAGATAATTTTATAAACTTATTTTCCCACGGAGCGAAACTTAATGGATTTCCCGGAACCGGGTCTCCTACGACATCACAAACCGTAGTTTTTACAAAGTTGATTTTATCCGATTCTACAGAGAAAACAGCAGGTTTCCCGCCTATCTCGCGCAACTGAAGCATAACGGCATTCTCTCCTTCCACCGGCCGCATGTTTATCAATAACAGATTTTCCGGTACGATCTTGAAAATGGAAGCAGGTCGAAGAGGTTCCGTTTTTTTATCACCGCCAGGCAAAACACGAGTCAAAAACGGAATCCGGTTTTCCCAAGCAAACTTAGTTGCATACTCAATAGAGTTGTCTTTTGAAGAATTGATAAAGTAGCTCCATTGCATCTCTCCCATCTGGTCTGCATTAAAATTGGTTACCCAGTAGTTGTTCATCGGCCATGAATACATATTTGTAGACTGAGGAACAGCACCTGCCTTATAGCGTCCCGTATTGATTGCACCAAATTGCATTAATGGTATTTCTTGACTCCCCATCACGACTTGCGACTCTGCATTACGAGCTGTAACAAAATTCTGCACCGTGTACCAATCGTTAGAGGAACCCGGAATTTGGTCTACGCCCGCTTCAATCGACCCGCCGGGCACATCCAAATGTATTTTTCCATCTTCAATTTCGAACGGGAATGCGATATAGACCGCTTCCGGATCTGTCACCGCCTTTTTACGCAAGCGGTAAACCACTTCTATTTTTTTTGTCACGTTAAACACCCGGAATTCCACCATCAAATTATCCGGTTCACGTCCCGCTTCCGTTTCTCCCCGGAACCGATAGGTGTCCCAAATATCCCCTTTCTCATATTTTTCGAAACGCATCTTTCCCGGACGACGACGGAGAAATTGGGGAGCACGATATTGCTCCATCGGATGACGGCTATCGATAATCTCATAAATAAACTCTCCCATCTCCCATTCCGCATCCGGTGTAACCAATTGCTTGTTCAAATCCTTATCATACAATTTACGAATCGTACCTTTACGGGGATTGAAGTCGATGGCATACCAAGGATTCTCCACATGTGTATCCTTCAAATCCGCAGCCTCCTGCTTTTGCGGGCGTGGCATATCCTTTTTCTTTATATAATACTGCGCATATCCCAAAGCCGGGACATCCTTCACGTAGAAATACCAATAAGTCCCATCCGAACGGTTTTCGCCTGCTTGAGCGGGAATTACATTACCTGCCACATCCACAATCTCAAAAGCTCGATCATCGGGCAAAATCTGATGATCCACATAGGCTTTAGCTATACCACTATAGTTCCAGTTTAGCGTATTAAACACAGCAATAGACGGAATATGGCTTTTGGGTATGAACGATTGTAATATGCCCATAGCGACCTCTCCCAGCAAACCGGAATGGCGATAGGCCTCCCACGCATACGATTGTTTCAAGGAACGTTGTTCCCAAGTTTCCAGCCCATAAGCGTTACGCACGCTCTCACTATGCCCGAAAGTATGCTCATCATAGAATAAAAGTGCTTTGTTGATGTCATAAATACGATCATTGATGTCCGCCGGTAATTGGGCGCCTAAGATTTTAGCGAATGACAACCCGACCTGGTTCGCTATGACATCCGAATGAGTTATACGAGATATGGCGGCTTCACGAGCGCCAGAAGCGAAACCGTCTGTCCACCAATCCGGCCAAGCGCCACGAATCGTCTCGATCCGGTCCGCATATCGGTTCTCGACCGTTTTAAAGAATTCGCTGGCTACCGCTGTGCGCAATTTTGGCCATTCATATTTCTCATTCCATCTTTGCAACATCTCACAACTTTTCGTGGATGGAGGCGCATTATCCGTAAAATAGCCCGAATGTTGAGCTACCAATATATCATACGGATAGTTTTTTGCTTCCATTTGATCCAGATACGTTAATACTCGTTGTTCGAACCGTTCAAAATCATCCGTATGGATACCAAAGAAATTTCCTTGGTTATAATGTTCGGCGCGATAGGTCAGGACCTTCTTTCCTGAAGGAGATTCCCACCAGAATACGGTAGGTTTGTCAAAGCAGATCAAAGCCCGGTGGCCATGGGTCCCCATGTTCACATATTTCACGCCGGCATCCGCGAAATACTCACTGAAACACCAGCCGATACCATTCACGTCGTCTTGCATTGCGACCTCGGCACGCATCCCGTTTTCGCGGAATTGCCTGATCGGATAAAGAGAAGCGGCAAGCGTTTGTTCATCCGGCAATTCGTCAAAATTCAAATACATCGCAGCTAATTCGATACGACCTTCTTTTACTCGCTGTTTCAGGCGGGCGACCTGTTCCGCCGGACGGCATTTCAAATATTCGCTAACCGCCCAAGCGATTTCGCAAGTCCAACGGAATTTAGCGAAATCTGGATATTGATCCGTCGCGTCACAATAATCCAATGCATAATCGATATATCGCAAATGTTCTGCCAAGATTTCCATTTGTGAACGGGTATAACCGATATCGGTATGCGTGTGTTGTACCATATTCATCTGCCAATGGCGAACAGGTTTTACAATAACCGTAGTTTCCTCTTTCTCTTTTCCACAGACCAACGTCAATGGTAATTGGCCTGTAACGGAAACTTCCGGTATCTCCATCAAAAACACATTATCTCCCGACGCCAGTTTCTTCTATGGAACACATGCATTGCCAATTTCTATATGTGTGCCTGTAATTCGTTCTAATTCACGTTTGTATCTTGTAATCCGTTTTTCGAGTAATACTTTCTCGTCTATACCTACTCTTTCCGGATTATAAGTTGTTTGGTTTGCAACCATGGCAAAGAATATCTCGGCTACCTTGTGGGCAGTGGCAATGACTGCGGCTTTACCTCCGGCCCGTGAACGTATTCTGCGGTAGAAGTTCCCCAATTGGTTCTTCGCATTGGCGAGCGAAGAAGCGATACTTCTAAAAATCAACCCGACATTGTTCCGACGGTGTGGCACGTGGCTTGATATTCTTTTTCCTCCTGATATCTTGGTGTTCGGTGAGATGTTGCACCAACAGCAGAACTGTTTGGAAGACGGGAACTTCCGGGTAAAGTCGTGCCCCAGTTCACTCATCAGTTCAAGTGCGGTCAGGTGGCTTATGCCCGGTATCTCAAAAACGTTCACTCCCCACATTTCGTATGCTTTCCTTTCCACGTCGAAGCTCACGGTATGCCTGGTCTTTTTATAATCGCGGCGTTTTTTTGCCGGGCTATATGAAGTATCTTCCACTTTGGCAACCTCCGCACGGTAGTTTTCCATGAGTTTCTCCAGTTCTGCATCGCACTCGCCAAGTTGGGTACAATAATGTTTGAAAGTATCATAGTTTTGTCTGAGGACAAACATGAGGTCTTCTTCCCAGTTGCCCTCAAGTGCCTTGGCTATTTCCTCTTTCGGGGTTTTGCACTGGATGTCAGCCAATTCCGCAAGTTTCTTGGGGTCACGTTCACCTGCAAGAATGGCCTCGATGATACGTATGCCGGATTTTCCCGTGATGTCAGACAGGACAAGCGTAAGTTTTATATTCATCTGCTGCATGGCTTTCTGCATACGCAGGACCATGCTTGAGGCTTCACGGGAGAGGGTGTCACGATGACGGGTAAGTGTCCTCATCCGTTTGGCGTCGTTGTGCGGTTGGAAACTTGCCTTGAGCAACCCGTACTGGTGCAGCAACATCAGCCATTCGGCATCCGACTCGTCGGTTTTCCTCTCCGTTATGTTCTTCACATCCCTTGCGTTGGTCAATACGACATCCAGCCCGTCCTCCTGAAGACGACAGAACAGCGGTATCCAGTACACCCCGGTGGATTCCATTGCGACTGTCTTTATGCCACATTCCCTAAGCCATGCCGAGATGGCATGCAGGTCGGATGTATATGCTCCGAACGCACGGTTGTTGTCCTTGGAGCGGTCAGCAGGGATGCAGACCTGCATGATACCGTCCGCGATGTCTATCCCAGCCGCATCGGGATTGACTATCCGAAGTTCCGCACCTTTGGCGCTCTTGACTTTTTTTGCTTTCTTTGCCATGGTAATATCGTTACTCTTGTTGATGGATAAATGGCATAAGCCATGTCCTGTCGATGAGCATTCTTCTATACGGCCTCTGACGACCAATCTTCGATTCGCAGGACAAGGAGCCATACTCTTTTGTGGGATTGAAAACCCAAGAAAAAAACGGCTTGCTTCTTATGCCTACAGCAAAGGTAACTAAAAACGTTTCTGCCGCCATAGGCGGCGGAAACGTTCTGTGTTCCACTCTGATTTCAATCAAGACAAAGGCTTGGCTTTACTCTTTTCGGCTTTGCTCGCCTAAACGGATCGTCACCGTAGAAGGTTCCCCTTCATGTTTCACTGAGATCTCGACCTTTTGGGTCAGTCCGTTTTTCGATTTATAAACCGCCGGCAATACACGGCTTTTGATATCCGACAACCCCGAAGACGCATGGATCGGCAATACACCTATCAACAAAGCCAATCCGATCGACAAACAAGTTCTTTTTTTCATTTTATCGTATTTTTATTGATATAAGTCCTATGTATAACATACAGATTAACAACAACATCCACGAATCCCATCACGAAAAAGCCGAAAAGAATCGGGAATACAGCCGAATTCGTATTTTTAGTTTTCATATCGATCTTTGGGTTGGTTTCCCATTTCCAAGACTAAATGTCCACCCTTGACAATCTCCGAAAAAGGAAGGCGGGTCTCTGTCAAGTTTTTTCCATTTAGGTCTATCGATTGCACATAATCATTTTGCTTACTATTATTACGAGTCTCGATCACAAATTCCTTTCCCTCATAATAACAGCTATTTAGCTGAATCGTAATCTTATCGAACAAAGGACTACCCAAAGCAAAAGAAGGCGCTTGATCCGTCAAACCCTTCATATCAAATAATCCCAAGGAAGACATCACGTACCAAGCCCCAAGTTGACCTTGATCTTCATCCTGCCCGTAGCCATAACCATGTATACCGTCCGTACCATAGAACTCATTCAAGATCGCCCGCACCCACTTTTGCGTAAGGGAAGGACGACCTGCCTCGTTGAACATCCAAGAGATATGCAAGCAAGGTTGGTTCCCATGATTATACAAGGTCTGCAAACCGGCGAAAGCTCCAACTTCCGTGCCACCACTAAAAATCAACTTACGAGACACCGTAAAGATACTGTCCAACCGATGGTTAAATACGTTCGCACCGACTTTGGCAACCAATCCTTTCGCATCATGCGGCACATAAAAAGTATATTGCCAAGCATTACCTTCCTGAAACCCGCGCCATACCTGCATCGGGTTGAAATCTTCGATAAACGTGCCATTCTTCTTTTTAGGACGGACAAAATTACAGGATGGATCATAGATCCGTTCCCATCCTTTCGACAGATACATCAAACGATTGTAATCATCCATCTTGCCGAGTTGTTTCGCCCATTGGGCCACAGCCCATGCACTATAAGAATATTCCAATGTATGGGAAGCTGAGAACATAAAAGCCTCATCCGGCCCGTCTCCTTTATCCAAATGAGGCACATAACCATATTCCACGAAATAACGGGTGTCAACCTTTCCTGCACCTAACGGGCGGTTCTCTCCATCCAGCTCATTCTTCAAACAAGCCTCATAAGCCACATTCACATCAAAATCCCGGATGCCACACTGATAAGCGCCGGCAATAACCGTACTTAACAAATTCGTACCGACACCGGAGACGTAACGGCTATTGGCAATCCCATCCGCCAGCCAACCGGCATCTTTATACACCAACAAATGGCTACTTATATAATCCGAATAATACTCCGGATAAGCCAAAGCCCAAACCTGTGTCAGATTCCATTGCGCACCCCAGGCGGCATCGGTATTATACAAGTTATGTATCGGTTTCCCGTCTTTCAAAGGTATTTGGCCTACAGAACCATCATTTCTCGGATAAGAGCCATTTACATCGCTTGCCAACCCGCGGCCTAATAATGCGTGATACAAACCGGTATAGAATTTCACTTTATCCTCCCGTTCCGGAGTCTCTATCCGGATACGTCCCAAATAACTTTCCCATGTTTGACGGGAAATCTCCCTTGCCTCATCAAATGTAAGGGAAGCGGCCTCTGTTTCCCTATTCACCCGGGCATTCTCAACAGATGTATAGGAAAGGCCGACTTTTGCTGTAACCTGCTCTTGGTCTTGGGTATGAAATGTCAAATAAAGCCCGGCTCCCACCCCTGTCGCTTTCCGTCCATCCGGACGGATATCCTCTCCGTTGAAAGCGCCATATCCAACAGGCTCCTTATCCAACACGGCAGAGAAAAACAAAGGGACTGATGCTCCGGACTGGTATTTCCTTACATATTCAGGTTCGGTAATCACCCAACCTTCGATACGCCCGTCTTCCGTAAGGACTATTTCCGCATCTCGTACGGCTCCACTCTCTCCTTGACGATTTCCTATGTCAAACAAGATACGGCTATCCTCTCCCGCAGGAAACGTATAACGCTGAATAGCGACACGAGGAGTGGCTGTCAGTTCCGCACGAATCGAATGATCTTTTAAGAAAACGGAATAATAGCCGGCAGTAGCGACCTCATCCGCACGGTCAAAACGGGAACGATACCCTCTGCCTGTCGAGTCGTCTACCGCTCCGGGCACTGTTTTCAACAAACCTTTTGCAGGCATCAGTACAATTCCCCCGATCTGGAACTCATGCAAACAAGGAAAACCCTCGATGGATTGATCCCGATAATCATACCCCGTAGCCTCCCAACCGGATTTATTCCCGATATGCCCGTTGGTTGAAGGAGCCGGCTTGGCCATTCCGAAAGGCATCGCTCCCGGTGTAAAATGAAACCAACGGCAATGTGCCGTACCGATCCGAGGCTCCACATATTGGCAAAGCTCCTCTTGCCGAACCGTCTCGCCTTCTCTCACACAGGAGATGAAGAAAACACACGCAAACATCAGGAACCACATAGATTCTATAACATACTTTTGTCTCATATTCATTCTGATAGATGGTTTAACGCAAAAACATAAGCACCCATTGCAATCGAACGATTGGCTCCCTGCCTGCTGAGTATCACTCCGGTCCGTTTACAAGGATCATATCCAACCTTACGATTCGTCCCCGGGACAGAAACCTCTACTGCTTCTCCCCTGGCAAAAGCAAAGAAACTAATCTCATCATCCAAATCATATACTTTCTTTTGTAAACGCCCGAAACGAGTACCGTCCATCATTCCCGTCTGTGCATTCTCTAAACAATCCGCACAAGCCGGAAGGACTACCGGATCGACTATTTCCAGACCGCCTTGGATTGCAGAGAAAACAAAGTTGGTTCCTCCGGCATCCAGTGTCATTACGATTCGAGCATCATTTGTGTACATATCCTATTTCCTTATTGTCTAAATCTTACATATGCTTTTATCGTACCGCAATATTTGCCTACGGACACCCCATAAGGGCGGATTGTGTACTCACCGACACAAGCCGGAATGATGAAAGTCTCCGCATAATGAACCACAAATGGCTCAAACGCCGTTGTCGGGCTCTCCACGATCAATTCATCTCCTTTGATTACATTCAACACTTGCACCCCTCCATTCGTATTGTGAGACACAATATCCGTGAACCAATGACGGCGAGTTTCAATGAACTCATTCTCATGCAAGCCAGTCCGCTCCTCTCGCCATCCGTCTCCCTCAGCGATCGTCTCCACTTGGTTAATTAAATGATGGCGTACAAATTCTGTCTGCCGTTCCCATTGTATCGCTTTCGCGCCGTGGCCGATATTAATCGGTCGAGGCAACCCGTCCAATCCCAAGCGCCCCCAATCCCAAAGCTTAAACGTAAAGATACTTGGGGTAGCGCTAATTTCAAGTACCATCGCACCGGCACCCGAACAATGAATCGTTCCTGCTGGTATTAAATAATGATCATGCCGTTTAGCCGGCCATTTATTGACATATTTTTCCGTATCGAAAGTTTTTCCGGTCTGCTGGGACTCGTTTAAGGCTGCGATCATCTCGTCTGGATTCACCCCTGTTTTCAATCCCAGATAAACGGTTGCATTTTCCTCGGCATCCAACAGATAGTAGCTCTCATCCTGTGTATAATAAATCCCGAACGTATCCCGGATATATTGAGTGACCGGATGCACTTGCAAGCTCAAGTTTCCTCCTCCCATCGTATCCAAGAAATCGAAACGGATCGGGAAATCTTGTCCGAAACGAGCTTCGACCGGCCCTCCAAGCAATTCTCTTGTCTTATAGAATACCAAATCATTGGAAGGTATCTCAAACAACTCTTCGGCCACTTTCAAGTATAAACTGTTTTCTTCGGGCACGCAATCAAAACACCACCCGAAATTCTTTTGCTTTTTATCCAGATCACAGACCTCTTTCATCCATTGGCCCCCCCATGGAGCCGGATCAAAAAACGGTACGACCCGAAACGGTGCATGCGCCGTTTTCTCCAATCCCTCTTTCAGAGTCCCTCCTGATATCATCTTAGGTGTTCCGGCAATATGGGTGTCCAACCAATAATCGACCTTGGAGAGCAATTTCTTCTTCAAATTATCACAAACGATCCAATCGATAAAATACCCTCGCTTATAGTGGTACGACGGAGCTTCCTCACGGTTTTCCACACCTAAACCGTTCACCTCTTTTCTACGGGAACGCATCTGTATCTCCCAACGGGCCATATCCACATAGATCAGTTTATCCGGAGCGGGAACGAGCTCGCCGGCAGCGTGGCCATAAACGATTGTCCAGCCTTTTCCTTCACGCAAAGAATCCCGGCAAACATGCACCTTCTCCATATCCAAGAAATCCGTATAAGAAAAATGAGCCCGATAACCAAACAACCGATCATCCGTCAAATAAGGATCTGTCATCATTTCTATCTCTTCCACCGGTTTAAACAAATCTTGCGTATTAATGAAACGATCCGGTCGAAGCGCTTGCAACTCATGTATCAACTCCTCGTGATGGACACCTTGGTAACATTCCACCACCCAAACTTGTGGTCCATCCGTTTGCGCATGTACCTCCTTCAAGCGATCTCGTACCGCCTCCCAACCTTTCCACAATGTACCGTTTACAACGGTGGCCGGCTTTTTATCATAATTGCTTTTTCTCATCTCATGGTACTATATTATGATTTATATCGGCAAAATTATTTTAATAATCTGGATAAGAATAGTACATTTGTTCTGATTTACTTGTACAATTTTACGATTCATCCATCATGATTAAGATAAAAGAAGGATTTAAGGGAGAACGACTCGTTTCTTTACCCAAAGAGCTATTGGCCGGTTATCAAAAGGAACCGCTCATCTGCAATTTATATGTACGCAAGATAGGTTTCTTTCCCCGTGTTAAATATCATTTTCTTCAAAAAGAACAGGGTTGTGACTACGCCATGCTTATTTACTGTACAGAAGGGAAAGGATGGTATCGTATTCTTGGTAAACAATATACCGTAGAGAGACACCAATATATCATCATTCCTCCCGGTATCCCTTATTCATTCGGGGCAGACGAAACAGACCCATGGACTATTTACTGGCTACACTTTCAAGGCAAACTTCGCGATCAGTTCCTGCCGCCCCACCCGGTTCCGGTCACTATTTTACCGAACGAATATTCCCGCCTGCAAGATCGCTTACGCCTGTTTGAGGAAATCTATAGTAGTTTCTCCATGGGATATATAAAAGAATACATGATCTATTCCTCCATGTGCCTTTATGTGTTTCTGGCCTCTTTCATTTATCTAAAGCAATTCCGCCATATCATGATTCCTTCGCAAAAAGAATATCCGTTCACGGCACGGGTGATACATTATATGCGTGAAAATCTCCAACAGAATCTTACTTTAAAGGATTTAGCATCTTATTTCAAATATTCTTCTTCTCATTTCTCGGCTCTCTTCTTTAGTGAAACCGGGGTCTCACCCATGAATTACTTCATACGTCTGAAGATACAAAAGGCTTGTGAATATATAGAGCTGACAAACATGAAGTTGAACGAGATCGCCACACACCTGGGATTCGAGGATGCGGCTTATTTCTCTCGCACGTTTACAAAAGTAATGAGTTGCTCTCCTTCTGCCTATCGCAAAAAAGAAACAGAAAAATAGAATCTGTTTTTCCGAAGCAAAATGTCAACGATCCATTTTCAGTTGCAAGTAGCACCACAAGGGGTAATGATCGGAATAGCGGACCTTGTCGACCGTGCAGTTGATCGGTTTCATGTTGGCGGAATGCAGGATGTTGTCGATGCGGAACCAGAAGAAGTTTTCATTATAGGTGACCCCGACGCCACGGCCTGAAGCGGCATAAGCATCTTTCAGCGGTCCCTGGATCGTACGATGGGCGTAAGAAACAGGCGTATCGTTGAAATCGCCGCAGACCAGGATATAATCGGTATCGATCTTTTTTATTTCCTCGGCGACCGCCCTCGCTTGGCGGGCACGTATCCGGAAGGCGGGGCCCAACTTCTGTTCGATGGAACTTCTCAAACCGTCGAGCGTTTCGGAATTCAAATTCTTGATAAATGCGGAATAATGAGTCCGGTCCTCCATTGTCAGCTTGAAAGATTCCAGGTGGTTATTGATCAAAGTCAGTTTCTTTCCGTTTATATCCAGCTCATGGATGGACGAACCGTTAAAAGAGCTCTCGTATTTGATCTTGCGGGATTTGGAAATCGGATATTTGGAAAACACGGCGATATTGAATCTGAGCGTGCCTGAAGTGCCGACCGGGATAACCGAACGATACTTGTACATCTTCAAGGCATTGGCTATCTTCTGGTTCGTCAAAAAGTTCTTGGATGTTCCCACCGCATATTCCTGCAGGCACACGATGTCTGCTCCGGAATTCGCGATATACCGCAGGATCGGGTTCGGAGAATCTTCCGTATGGCCTTTATAGCCAAATCCCATAACGTTGTAGGTCAAGACTTTCAGCACATTCTCTTTCGGTATCTCGCTCACTCTGTTATGGAAAGGGAAATAGCGGGTCACAGGTCCCCGGCAGATCAGTAACGAACACAACCCGATCAAAACGAACCGCCATTCCCAAAGGAACAGCCAATAAAGGATAAAACAAAAGTTCAAAACGCAAAACACAGGGAATCCCAATCCAAGATAAGAGAAAAGCACACTCCTATCCGGAGAAATCCGGTCCGAGAAGGCGGATGCGACGAATAGCAGGATCACTATCACATTGGCAGCACCGACTACAGACTTGAACAGAATCCTAATCGCTTTAAACCGCTCGCTCATTTTTTGCTGGCATCAAATAGTTTTTTCTTTTCTTCCGCCGAAAGGCTTTCGTAGCCGGAACGTTTCAATTTGTCCAATATCGTATCCAGTTCGACCGTCTCCCGGTGTTTACGGGCGTTATATTCATAATCGCTCTCCGGACGTTTATAGGTCACACGCATCCTGGGTTTCGGTTTCACCAAATTCACCACCCGGTCGAGCAGGCGGTTCATCGGAGCCGTCAAATCTTTACCTTCCTTGATCCGGGCGGCAAACCAGATACCGAACAACGCGCCGCCGATATGGGCGATATGGCCGCCGGCATTCGTAGACGTAATGGCCAGCAAGTCGATCACAAATGTAAACAGTGCCAGATAAACCAGCTTGATCCTACCGATCAGGAACAGGCCGATTTCCAAATCTTTCCGGTAGAAAGAGACTGCAAACACAATCGCCATGACCGATGCTGACGCCCCCATCAAATAGCTATAGGCGGCAACCGTACGGAAATAAGGGAACACGTTGTAGGCCACCAGGAACAAGACCGCTCCCGCTATGCCTCCTAACAGATACAGGCCGCCCAATTGCCGCTCGCTAAAAAAAGTCAGGAACAGGCCGCCGAACCAGTACAGCCACAGCATATTAAACAGAATATGCAGGAAGTCGAAATGCGTGAACATATAAGTGAAAATCGTCCACGGCCGGTACAAAAGCAATTCGGGAGACGAAGGCATCTGCAGATACTGCAAAAACGGGAAGCCGCCCAGGTTGAACAGCATCAGGACCACACTCGTCAAGCGTATGACAACGAACAGCCCGACATTGATATAAATCAGTTTCGCCAGGATGTTGCCGGAATTGAAAGTCCGTCTGAGATTAGTAAAAATATCGTCCATTGCCTATATCTTTCTTTTTCCAATACCGTACAAGGAAAAACCCGAAAAGCATGCCGCCCAGATGCGCAAAATGCGCTACGGAATCACCTCCGTTATTGGCGACTCCCATGAACAATTCGGCCAATCCGTAAAAGATCACGAAATATTTGGCCTTGATAGGAATCGGGATGAACATCAGATACAGCGGAACATTCGGGAACAACATGGCAAACGCCAGCAAAATACCGAATACGGAACCGGAAGCACCGATCGTGATCAGGTAGTTCAACGAAGGATCGCCCGCAACCAACTGTGCCAGCGTCACCCCGTTCGCGCTGGCGAAGGAATGGACGGAATACAGCCAGACCAGCTCTTGCGCGATGCCAGCTCCGATCCCCGTCACCATATAAAAGATCAGGAAACGCTTCGGCCCCCAGACATTCTCCAGCACACGTCCAAACATATAGACACCGAACATATTGAAGAATACGTGTGCGAACGAGTGAGTATCATGCATGAACATGTAAGAAACAAACTGAAAAGGATAGAAATCCTTCACACCCGGAAAGTGCAGCCCAAGCAGCTGAACTAAATCAATCCCGACTTTAGGCAAAACAAGACTCGCCACCCAAAACAGCAGGTTGATTATGATAAGGTTTTTCGTAACCATCGGGATGCTGTTCAGAAATCCCGAACCATTTTGATTCATCATACTTATTTATCAATTTATGGACAAAGGTATATATATTTTGGTACTTTTCTGACAGGGCAGCACTAAAACATAGTAAATCAATAAAAAAAACTCTTTTTTTCTTTGCGATATCTTAAAATAGAATTACATTTGACACCGACTTTTTCAGGCTATCACAAAAATGTTTAATATATTAATTATCAAACCATCATGAACAAAACAGAATTTATCAATGCTGTAGCGGAAAAATCCGGTTTAAGCAAAGTTGATGCAAAGAAAGCAGTAGAGGCTTTTGTTGAAACAGTATCCAGCGAATTAAAAGAAGGTGGCAAAGTAGCTCTTTTAGGTTTTGGTTCTTTCTCTGTTGCTGAAAAAACCGCACGTAAGGGCGTTAACCCGAGAACGAAACAAGCAATTGAAATTCCGGCACGCAAATCGGTTAAATTCAAAGCCGGAGCCGAATTGACAGAAAATATCAAGTAATTCAACTTTACATCCTCATAGTAAAAAGGCATCCCGTCGCAGGGGTGCCTTTTTTATTTATGGTTTTTACAAAATAATCCTGTACCTTTGCAGGTAAAATAAATCCGAACATATACTAAACGAATATGGTTATCGAACAACAGATTACCGGTGCGATCATTGCCGGCATAAAAGAACTGTATGGAGCCGATGTGACGGCTAACCAGGTACAACTGCAAAAGACAAAAAAAGAGTTCAAAGGACATCTGACTCTGGTAGTTTTTCCCTTCCTCCGCATGTCGAAGAAATCACCGGAACAGACAGCCCAGGAAATTGGCGAATACCTGCTCCGGCATGAACCGGCTGTTGCCGAATTCAATGTAATCAAAGGATTCCTCAACCTGACCGTCGCCTGTGCCTGCTGGATCGATCTATTGAACGAAATCAACGGCCAGCCGTCATACGGGTTCATCCCCGTGACGGAACAGTCCCCTTTGGTCATGATCGAATATTCTTCTCCCAACACCAACAAACCGCTCCACCTCGGACACGTGCGCAACAACCTGCTGGGCTACAGCCTGTCCGAGATCATGAAAGCAAACGGCAACAAGGTGGTAAAGACAAACATCGTAAACGACCGCGGCATCCATATCTGCAAATCCATGCTCGCATGGCAGAAATGGGGCAACGGCGTGACTCCCGAATCGGCGGGCAAGAAAGGCGACCATCTGATCGGTGACTTCTATGTCCTTTTCAGCAACAAACTGAAAGAAGAGACCGCCGCCCTCGAAGCGAAAGGCATGACGAAAGAGGAAGCCGAAGCCGCTTCTCCCCTGATGGGCGAAGCACGCGAAATGCTCCGTAAATGGGAAGCCGGAGACAAGGAGGTACGCGCCCTTTGGGAAATGATGAACAACTGGGTGTATGCCGGATTCGACGAGACATACAAAATGATGGGGGTAAACTTCGACAAGATTTATTACGAATCACAAACTTATCTGGAAGGCAAGTCCAAAGTCCTGGAAGGACTCGACAAAGGCATTTTCTACCGCCGCGAAGACGGTTCCGTATGGGCTGACCTGACAAAAGACGGCCTGGACGAAAAGCTGTTGCTCCGTGCCGACGGGACTTCCGTCTACATGACACAGGACATCGGGACCGCCAAATTGCGTTTCGACGACTATCCTATCAACAAAATGATCTACGTGGTAGGAAACGAGCAGAACTATCATTTCCAGGTATTGTCCATCCTGTTGGATAAATTGGGCTTCGAGTTCGGCAAAGGCCTTGTCCATTTCTCTTACGGCATGGTCGAACTGCCGGAAGGAAAGATGAAGAGCCGCGAAGGAACGGTTGTCGATGCCGACGACCTGATGGAAGAGATGATCGGCACAGCCCGCGAGATCTCGCAGGAGTTGGGCAAGGTGGACGAAATGACCCCGGAAGAAGCCGAAGACATCGCCCGCATGGTCGGCCTCGGTTCCCTGAAATACTTCATCCTGAAAGTAGACCCGCGCAAGAACATGACTTTCAACCCGAAAGAATCGATCGACTTCAACGGTAACACAGGCCCGTTCATCCAGTATACATACGCCCGTATCCGTTCCGTCTTGCGTAAAGCGGCCGAGCAGGGCATCGTTTTACCGGAGCAACTGCCGACAACGACCACTATCTCCGAAAAGGAAGAAAACCTGATCCAGATGATAGCCGACTACGCTTCCGTCGTTCGCGAAGCAGGAAAGGAATACAGCCCCGCCCTCATCGCCAACTACACGTACGACCTGGTCAAGGAATACAACCAGTTCTATCATGATTTCTCCATCCTTCGCGAAGAAAACGAAGAAGTGAAGAAGTTCCGCCTTGTCCTCTCCGCCAACGTAGCCAAGATTGTCAAATCGGCCATGTCATTGTTGGGAATCGAGGTTCCGGAAAGAATGTAAGAAATAGTCATCCTCTACGGAGCAACTAATACGGAACATACCGGAAACTAATTCGAAAGTCACAGTAAACTAATTCAAGACATGTAGCATATTGCCGATATGTGGTACTACCTACCGTGAATACGTAGTACTACATATCGGCAATTAGTAGTACTACATATCGGCTGTTAGTAGTAACTACCAACAGATACTTTGCTATATGCTTCTACTTAGTTCTTCGGGTGTTCTGACTTAGTTTGTGGCATAAAACGGGTTAGTTTGCCGGTTGCTTGCAGACCGGTGCCAGAGAAGTGCCGGGTGTCCGGGAACTATCGGACCTGACACTTAACCGACACTGTTTAATAGACTATATATTAAAGAGATAACAATCAGAGGTGCCAGGTGTCGGTTCCTTTTGTATTTTTCTTACAAAATTCACTTCCTGCAAATAATGAACTTATCTTCTCAATAAAAAGAAAGCCTTTTATCAGGCTTTCTTTTTACGTGTTGTTTTCTTTGCTGCCGGTTTTTCACCTGCTTCAGCTATGATCTTTTTGCAATCTTCGAGTGTTAAGTTTGTCGGATCGGTTATCGTTTTCGGAATGCGATAGTTTGCTTTCTGATAAGAGATATAAGGGCCAAAGCGACCTTTGAGGATTTCCATCTCCGGGTCTTCGTCAAACTTCTTGATAAAACGCTGCTCGTCTTTCACTCTTTTCCCTTCGATCAAGGCGATTGCTTCCTCTGCCGTAATCGTCAGCGGATTCAAGTCTTTCGGAATGGAAACGAATTTACCGTCATGGCGGATAAACGGCCCGAAACGACCGACAGCTGCCACCATCACCTTGCCTTCATATTCTCCGACCGTACGAGGAAGGTCGAAGAGTTTCAAAGCCTCTTCCAAGGTGATCGTGTCGATGGACTGGCCTTTCATCAGAGAGGCGAACTGAGGTTTCGGCGCCTCCTTGTCATCGGCATGGGCAACCCCGATCTGAACGACAGGACCGTAACGGCCGATCTTGACAAACACCGGATTGCCACTCTTCGGATCGATACCGAGTTGGCGTTCCCCGACCTTATGTTCGGTCTTAACGGCTGCCGTAGCTTCCACGATCGGATGGAAAATCTTATAGAATTTATCGATAGCCTTCGTCCAGACCAACTCGCCTTCCGCAACCAAGTCGAATTCCTTTTCAACACTGGCCGTAAAGTTGTAATCCAACACATCCGGAAAATACTCCATCAGGAAGTCGTTTACCACCGTACCGATATCTGTCGGCATCAGTTTGTTGCGGTCAGCCCCGACGATCTCGGTCTTCTCCGCCTCCTTGATCTTTCCTTTGGACAGAGAAACAACCGTGTAAGTTCGTTCCGTACCCTCCTTGTCTCCTTTCACCACATACTCGCGGTTCTGGATCGTCTGGATAGTCGGTGCATAGGTAGACGGACGTCCGATCCCTAATTCCTCCAGACGGCGAACCAGGCTGGCTTCCGTATAGCGTGGCGGACGCTGCGTGAAACGTTCCGTCGCTACGATATCTTTCAACGACAATGCCTCATGCAACTTCACCGGAGGAAGCAGGCCGTTTTCCTGTTCTTTCTCCACATCGTCGTCGTTGCTTTCCATGTAGACCTGAAGGAAACCTTCGAAGCTGATCACTTCGCCGACAGCGACAAAACGTTCCGTCTGTCCGCTGATGCCGACCGAAATAGTCGTTCGTTCCAGTTCGGCATCCGCCATCTGGCAAGCGATCGTGCGTTTGCGGATCAGTTCATACAGTCTCTTCTCCTGCGGAGTGCTTCCCGCCTCCACATTGCTGATATAAGTCGGGCGAATTGCTTCGTGAGCTTCCTGCGCCCCCTTGCTCTTGGTATGATATTGGCGGAACTTATAATATTTTTCTCCGTATGTCTCGAAAATAGCTTCTTTTGCCGTGCCTAACGCCAGGTCGCTCAAGTTCACGGAGTCGGTACGCATATAGGTGATCAACCCGGATTCATACAAACGCTGTGCGATCATCATCGTCTGCGACACGGAGTAGCCCAACTTACGGGCCGCTTCCTGCTGCAAAGTGGAAGTCGTAAAGGGGGGAGCCGGCGATTTCTTTACCGGTTTCGTCGTGATGTCGTCTATCGTGAAAGATGCATTCTTACAGGATTCCAGAAAAGCTTCCACCTCTTTCTTGTCCTTCAAACGGCGGTTCAGCTCGGCTTTCAGCACCGTCGTGCCATCGGGCAGGATGAAATTGGCGATCACACGGAAAGCTGCCTCGCTCACGAATTCATTGATCTCGCGTTCCCGTTCCACGATCAGACGTACAGCTACCGACTGCACACGTCCGGCAGATAAAGCCGGTTTGACCTTGCGCCACAAAATCGGCGAAAGCTCGAACCCCACGATCCGGTCCAGCACGCGGCGTGCCTGCTGGGCGTTCACTAAGTTGATATTGATATCGCGCGGTGTTTCAATGGCATGCAGAATGGCATTCTTGGTAATTTCATGAAAGACGATACGTTTGGTATTTTCGGGTTTCAGGCCCAGCACTTCATACAGGTGCCAGGATATGGCTTCTCCTTCGCGGTCCTCATCGGAAGCGAGCCATACCTGTTCGGCCGACTTGGCTTCGGATTTCAGTTCGCTGACCAGTTTCTTCTTGTCGGCCGGAATCACGTACTGCGGAGCATAGTCGTGTTCGATGTCAATACTAAACTCTTTCGTCTTCAGATCGCGGATGTGACCATAGCTCGACATAACCTTATAATCTTTTCCGAGGAACTTTTCAATGGTTTTTGCCTTAGCGGGTGACTCTACTATTACCAGATTTTTTTGCATAATAACGTCTTCTCTATTTGAAATCGGGTGCAAACTTACACAAAATCTATGATTTATGATTTATCATTTATGATTTATGATTTAAATTTGCATTTTATCTGCCAAAATCGGCATCTATAATTCATAAATTACAAATCATAAATCTCGAAATGGAAACGATTAAACGACTCATCACTGACGGTAAAACAGACGAAGCCATCCGTTTGTTGGACGAATACATAGAAAAAAATGCCTCTTCCGACGAAGCGTACTACTTACGTGGCAATGCTTACCGCAAAAAAGGTGATATCCGCCAGGCCCTGAACAACTACCTTACGGCAATGGACCTGAACCCCGACAGCCCTGCACTAATCGCCCACAATCAACTTATTTCAATCATGAACTTCTACAACAAAGACATGTTCAACCAATAAAAAAGGCCGTATCTATCACAGACACGGCCTTTCATCTTTTAAATCAAAACTATTATGAATAAAAAATTACTTCAATAAAGAACAAGGGCAAAGATTGTCTTTCTCTATATCTTTAAAATAGTTGTATGTCCCGACCTTCAGTTCTGCGCAGGCAGCTTCGTCGGCAACAATAATGCCTTTCGGGTGCATCTGCAAAGCCGTGATGGTCCACATCTGGTTTACCGCACCTTCAACAGCCTGCTGCAAAGCGCGGGCTTTGTTGTGGCCGTTCACCATGATCAGCACCTCTTTTGCATCCAGTACCGTAGCAACGCCGACCGTAACGGATGTCTTCGGAACTTTGTTGACATCGTTGTCGAAGAAACGGGAATTGGCGATGATCGTATCGGTCGTCAAAGATTTGACACGGGTACGGGAAGACAAAGAAGAACCCGGTTCGTTGAAAGCGATATGCCCGTCAGGACCGATACCGCCCAGGAACAGGTCCACGCCTCCGGCAGCTTTCATCTTTGCTTCGTAAGCGGCACATTCGGCTTCCAGATCTTCTGCGTTTCCATTCAGGATGTTCACATTCTCCGGCTTGATGTCGATATGGCTAAAAAAGTTGTTCCACATGAAAGAATGATAGCTTTCAGGATGGTCTTTCGGCAAGCCTACATATTCGTCCATGTTGAAAGTTATGATATTCTGGAAAGAGATCACTCCCTGTTTGTTCAGTTCGATCAGGTTCTTGTACATGCCCAGAGGCGAAGAGCCGGTAGGCAAGCCCAAAACAAAGGGTTTCTCGGCTGTCGGATTTGCTTTTTTAATCTTGGCAGCAACATAATTGGCAGCCCATTTTGAGAGTTGCTCGTAATCAGGTTCAATAATTAGTCTCATACGCTTTTTTTATTTAGTTCTTTCGTTCCTAAAAGTAATACCTTTATTCTTTCTGACCAAGAATTTTCCATTCTCAATCTTCTGTTTTCAATTTCTTGGCCATTTCTTCTCCCAAAGCCCAGCATTCTTCATACTTATCTGCCTTCAGAGCCTGTTTCTGCTCGACCGGAGCGCCTACGGTTTCCCATTTCATCTTCTCGCCGAATGCCGCCAAGTTTTTCACCGCAGCTCCCGCCCAAGTGAAAGAACCGAAATAGCCGTAGAGACGATGTTTCACCTCACGCGTTTCTATCTTATCCAGAATCGACTCGATCTCAGGGAACAGACGGTTGCTGTAAGTCGGGCTACCGATAATCAGGCCCTTATACTTGAATATGTCTTTCAAGACATAAGATGCAGGGCTCTTGCTGACATTGTGCATGACGATATTCTTCACTCCGTTTGCGGCCAAAGATGCTGCGATCGCTTCTGCCATCTGCTCGGTATTGCCATACATGCTGCCGTACACGATCGTCACGCCTTCTTCACCTTCATAGCGGCTCATACGGTCATAGAGGTCGATCGCCTTCGCCGCATATTCACGCCAAACAGGTCCGTGGGTCGAACAGATCGTCCGGATATCCAGAGCCGACAGTTTCTGCAGGGCACGCTGCACAGGATTTCCATATTTGCCGACGATATTGGAGTAGTAACGGAGCATCTCTTCCCAATAATGTTCCACATTCATTTCTGAGTCGATCACGCCGCCATCCAGCGTTCCGTATGTCCCGAACGCATCGGCAGAGAACAGTATCTTATCAGTCGAATCGTAAGTGACCATCACTTCCGGCCAGTGCACCATCGGAGCCATATAGAAAGACAATTGGTGGCGGCCCACGCTCAGGGTGTCTCCTTCTTTCACTTCATACAACCCGGTCGAAATGCCATGATAGCCTTCCAACATGCCGAAAGTCTGCTTGTTCCCGACGATCCGGACATCCGGATACTGCTGGCGCAACAAACGGATGCTGCCCGCATGGTCCGGTTCCATATGGTTTACAATCAGAAAATCCAATGGACGCCCATCGAGAGCATCTGCTATTTTTTTCAGGAAAACATCGGAATAACACACATCCACCGTATCGACCAGGACCGTTTTCTCATCCACGATCAGATAGGAATTATAGGATACGCCGTAAGGCAAAGGCCACATATTCTCAAAAAGAGCTTTTTGACGGTCGTTTACACCTACATAGTAAACTTTATCTGCTATTTCTTTTAACTTATACACTTTGAAAATTAAAAATTAAAAGTTGGACATTAAATAATCAATTCTTCTTCATCGCTTTTCCAAGCCGCATGGCACGCCATACGAAGTAGATGCCGGCCAGAATGAACGGAATGCTGAGCCATTGTCCCATATTCAGTATCATATCGGCTTCGAACTCTTCCTGGTTGTTTTTCAGGAATTCAATGAAGAAACGCGAACCGAATACGCAAATCATGAACACACCGAAGATAAGCCCCTCCTTTTTCCAGGCATCTTTTTTGAAGTAGAGCCACATGCAGATCGCAAAAGTCACCAAATAGCAGGCGGCTTCATAGAGCTGTGTCGGATGGCTGGGGACGGTAAAGACGGGGGCAGCCCCTCTTTTCCAGGCATGCAGGTTTTCTATAAAACGAAATCCCCACGGCAGATCCGTCTGATGCCCGTATATTTCATGGTTCATCAGGTTTCCCAAGCGGATCATGGCAGCCACAAGGCCGGTCGGAACCACCAGCTTGTCGAATGTCCAGAGCATGCTCCGGTGGCTGACCCGTTTAGAATAGAAATAGATGGCAATGATTATACCCAACGTTCCCCCATGGCTGGCCAACCCGCCTTCCCAGACTTTCAGTATCTCGACCGGGTGGGCCAGGTAATAGTCCGGCGCATAGAACAGGCAATGCCCCAAACGGGCACCGATCACAGTTCCCAACATCGTATAAATCAGCAGGGAATCGATCCATGCAGGATTGAGTTTTTCTCTTTTCCACATCTTCTCTACGATCTTGTAGCCGATCAGGAAACCGATGGCAAACGCCAGTCCGTACCAGCGTATCTCACGCGAACCGATGGAAAAGATGGCGGGATCAGCCGTCCAGGTAATAAAATCAAGCATAATTATATCAATTGATAATTGACAGTGGACAATTGAAATTATCCACTGTCAATTCATTTAAACCAATTTTCTTATTAAGTCTTCTCTTTCGCCGTAAAGCATATCGATCACCGGCAACTCGATCATCGTGTAGGCGCCGGGCTGCTGTTTGAAGCTTGCGCGGGCGACACAAACCAGAATCTGCGCCGTAAGAGCCGGGTTGTTGATCTTCATGTCGAATTCGATCAACTGGTTCTGCGTCTTACCGGAAACACCTTTACGAACAAGGTTCACGCCGTGTCCCATATCCTTCAGGTCGTCCACGCTGTCAACCCGGATCACATGCGTCTCGTCGTGAGCAAAATAGTCGTCCGCCTTGATGGCTGCTGCCACTTTATCGAAATCATATCCATCTTTCACTTCGATATAGACCATGCGGCGATGGACGCCTGTCCCCATCGGGATTGTCATGGACAGAGCCGCCTTCACACCTTCGATGGCTTTGACGGCAACAGTATGCCCCATGCTCATGCCCGGCCCGAAGTTCGTATATGTAATTCCTTTCGGAACGATCGCCTGCAACAAAGCACGAACGATAGAGTCGCTTCCCGGATCCCATCCGGCAGAAATGACTGCTACGGTGTTATGAGCTTTCGCTACGGCATTGAGCGAACGGCGCAAATCGACAATATTTCCGTGGATATCGAAACTATCCACCGTATTGATACCTAAAGAAAGTATTTCTTTGGCATAAGTCTCTACGCTACGGGTCGGAGTCGCCAGAATAGCCACATCGACTTTGTCCAACTTCGTGATGCTATCAGTGACGGTATATCTTTTCAATTCATCCGGAACATCATTCGGATTTCGACGCACAACACCTGCAACCTCAAAATCTGGAGCCACTTCCAATGCCTCCAACACGTACTTTCCAATATTGCCATATCCAACAATGGCTGCTCTAATCTTTTTCATACTTTAGTTTTTACTTTTTCTTCAGCCACAAAAGTAGTTATAATTAAGGGATTGACAAAAGAGGGGGACGTTGTTTTTGCTTAAAATGAAAAGCAGCCCTCAATCCAAGGTTATATACCCTGATTTTAAGGAATCTGCCCGTGCAAGCCTTGGGCGACTATGGGGTTGAAGTCGATTTCAGGACAACGTTAAAACGGGGTTCAAGAAAGTCCGGCTTCCATGCCGCCTGATTACATCAAAAGTCAATTGATGCCCATACATGCCTAATTGAAAAGGAACGACTTCATTCGACATTTCATCTTCATACAAATGTTCTCTTTAACCCCTTCTACGCTTCCCTTCATCAATGTCAAAAGATAAATATTCCTCATCAACAAGATTTACCGATTGATATACGAACTTTTTCCCCATTAAAAAATAAAAACCTGTACAACAGCTAAACGTATTTGAATCTTTCTTTTTCAAGATGATCTGTAACCCTGACACAACATCATTTAAATACACGATATCACCTTCCTTTCTAACATTACCATAGGAAATAGGCAAATCGACTGGCGCGTTAAGTTCAGGTAGATGTATACTTAAACAGTACTGTCCCCTTTGTTCCATCATTAAAAGGACAATCTCTATTCTAAACTTTTTTTCAATCTTTCTATCATATTCAGTTATCAGATTTGACAAATCAGACAATTGATATTCTTTATATTGAACACTCTCCATAATTGTACATATTTAATCATCCACCAAACACCATCCGGGACATAGGCTCAACAAGCTGATACATATAAATCCAATAAAACAGCAGTACTCCTAAAAAGAAAATTGCAAGTGCACCTCCCAAAGAGATTGAATACAAAAAGAAAAAAAGCAAAAATAAATCAATAGCACAAAATACCCAATAAGAGAAGAAAATACCTAAGAACCAAATCGTGCTCCAATGAGGATCTGCTTCTTTCAGTTTCTTTGAATAGAACAGGTAGTACATATAATATAATACATCAATCATGGCCGATAGTTTTTAGAGAAATCCATACATATTAAAATTTAATTTTATAATCTTCCATAATTACATCAATAAAAATTATTTCTGTTTTCACAAAAGCCGCAGCATATCCAATCTTCCTATATTATTTTCTACAATATATCCATTTTCAAATATATTATCAAATCCTTTATTTTCCTGTAATAACAAATCGCTGTTTCCAGTAAAAATATTATTTCTAATAACAATTTCTTTCTCAAAACAACAATCAAAAAAAGAGAAGAAACCCTTGAAGATGTTTTGTTCTATAATAATCTCTTTCTTATTATGTCCTCCCATTTCATAGTCAATATCAGACAATACTAAATTTTCAACAAATATCAATCCTTTACTAAACCAAGATGAGTATATATCCATATTGGTTATAATACATCTTCGTATTATAACTTCTTTCTCAAACTCTATACCCACAAAATCTAATGTATCAATAATACAATTAGATAAATAAATAGGGCAAGATACATCTATTGACCCAGAATCTATTTTTTGAATAATTTGATTTTCAAATTTCATCAATCTTCTATTTTATGCAACAACAATCGGTATTCAAGTATCGAAAATTTCAATATCATTTTCTGCTATTATCTTAATAACACCCGCATTTGTATAAATAGAATAACATTTCAATTTACATAATATTTCCTCCGAAAGATATTTTTTCATTTTTTCTTTATATTCCAATAAAATCGGATCTATATCATTTACTTCTGAATATGATATATAATAATCTCCCACTATATTATGACATAAATCCACGTAAGAATAATATAAGTTTCTAAAAGCACATTTCACTTTTTTCCCAGATCCTGTATACTATCCTCCTCTACATTTGCATTTCCAATATTTAATACAAACTGAATATAATAACAATTTTCAATATCATCAAAATCATATGATAAACTTCTAATTACCACATCATGATAAAAATAATCATAAAAGATACATTTCATACTCTGTACTATCTAAATATTTTAAAACTTAATTTTCATTCCAAATCCAGGATCTGTTTTCCCGACAAAACTAATATTACATCCGTACCATTATTAGAATAGACATACACTAATTTTCCCGTAGCTACCAAAGAAAAATTGCAAAAAAACAAAAGAGCCAATATAAATAGATTCATACGAATATATTTTAGATAAAAAGAAATTGGTAATTTATTAATGACATTGTCCACCTTTTGAAATTTCTTATTTAAATTGTACTGAAATCCTATTCGATCGAATGATTCCATCATATAAAGAATAACACTCTATTCGTTTGGGCAATTTTTTCTTTTCACGCTCAAACTTAGATGTATTACTATTCCAAAAAGGTTTTATCTCTACATATCCCTGCATTCGATCCAGCGACAACAAAAAAGTATAATTCCCCTTCAACTTCAAAAAACCGATTAAAGAATAATATTCAGAATAAGTTTCTTCCGATTTCAAAAAGACCATATCATCTCTCCTCATACAATTCAATATATCTTCATCTTGCAATTTATCAAATCTATTTATATTATCAACTTCTGATAGGGTTAAAGGATCTGATAAAGGAGAATAAATCTCATATAACACATCGTTTATGAGATCTGCTTCATGTTCACTACTGAAATTCAAACTATCCGGCAAAACATACCAATGAAGATTATCCGGAACAATTCCTCCGACAAAAACATTCCAATTACACACAAAAGGGTTATAATGGATGAGCTTATCTTCAATATTAATAGTTTGAACCGATGACAAAAAGTTAGGTAAATGATTCGAATTTCTATAAATTTTCATGCAATACAAATTTTCATCTGACAAATTCACATATTCAATTTTCAAAAATGGAATACTATCAAACTTCATTCCTTGCATAGAAAACTCTTTCTTTTCCCATTCAATGGACAAGTCTATTGATATTTTCTGAGCATAAGCGCCACAACTAATCAACAAAAACAATATTAATTTTTTAATCATATCAATACTTCGGCAAACTTTTATGGAGAGATCACCTCATAACACAAAGAAACTCTATTTATTCCTGAATTCAAATGTTCTGAGGGTTTTATTTCCGAATATCTGCAAGTTATACCAATATACCAAGTTTTTAGTATCTTGCCCTCTGAAACAAAAAGGGAAAAAATGACAAGAGACAAAATCATATACATCGAAGACGATCGGATTTTAGGGAATCTGATCGTGCAAGCCTTGGGCGACTATGGATTTGAAGTCGATTTCAGGACAACGTTAAACGGAGTTCAAGAAAGTCTGGCTTCCATTCCGCCTGATTTGCTGATATTGGATATTGAAGTAAACAATCAAAACAGCCTCGACTTTCTTCCGGCGTTCCGCTCACAATACCCGCAACTACCGGTCATCATAGCTTCCTCACATACGAACGGAACCGAGATCATCCGTAGCTACGACACAGGAGCCAATCACTACATCAAAAAACCGTATGACATTACGGAATTGGTTTTTCAGATTAGAAGACTATTGCAACAACCTCCCAAGCAGACGCCTGCGATATGGGCAATCAGTACTTATCAAGTAGACACTGACAAACATCTTCTGATCTATCCGGATAAAAAGATTGAGAAACTACTTCCGAAAGAATTTCAGGTTTTGCGAATGCTATACTCCAATAAAGGACAGGTCGCCACACGCAAACAACTACTTGAAGAAATATGGGGTAAAAATTTGAGTGAAGAAAGCCTGAACAATATCATCTCGCAACTCCGCAAGAAATTTCGGCTGGACGAACGCATTCATATCAGTACACACCCCTGTATCGGATATCAACTGGATTTCTGACGGACAATCCAACCGGGAGAAGCCGAACCCGATTCAGCCTCTCCCGGTTGTCAAATCCGCCGATCAGAAATGAAACCGCACTCCGGCGTCAAAGTGCAAACGAAAGATTCCGGAATGTTCCTCGTCTCCATAATCCACAGCGTCCTGCTTCGGCAAAGAACCGCCGATGTATCCAAGGTTCGCTCCGATCCCGACATGGTCAGACAGGTAATATTCCGCTCCAAACAGGAAATCATACCCCACACCCGAAAGAGAAGCACTCGTGCCTTTCGCCGACTCCCGATACTTGAAATAGCCGATACCGAATTTTTCCTCAATCCCCCAACGGCCTACTTTTTGTTTCATCACAAACTGAGGCGCCACGTATGCAAGCCCCACTTTCACATCCACATTCGAATAGGCATAAGACGACTTATAGCCCGAATACATCAACCCGGCTCCAAAGCCGCTCCTTGACACCCAGTCATAGCCTAATTGCCAGTCCATACCGTTCTTGGGATTGCCCGATGCTCCCGACGGTAAATAATACTTACTGGTTATAAAAGCATAACCGACATTAGCATAGAACGTGCTGTGCCGGAAAGCACTTTTAACCACACCGGTGGTATTTTTATCACCTACCGGAACAGACAAATCGGCAACCGTCTCCGTTTCCCAATTTGCCGTGTCGCCGATCCAAAGCATATCGCCGGCAATCTGATGGCAACTGCTACCCAGTAGCGACGGCTTCCGGTGATCCGTTAACGCCAAAGCATTTCCGCCACTCTTCGCCGTCTCCTGTTTGGCCAATGCCACAACCAGCTCGTAGTTGCACTTGGTGGATGGTGGGGCATCCACCACTCTTACACTTCCGATCCGCTCTGCTGTTTCCGGCACGGTTTGCCCGACTCCATACAAATGGACTTCATCCGCAGCAATACGGGAAGGATACTTCTTTTCTATGTGCGTCAACACTTTGGGGGCGCAACTGCATAAAAAAAGAGGCAGAAGCAAAGAAAAAACCAACTTTTTCATTCTTGATTATATTTTTTAATTAATCAAAATTGCAACATATATTTTTCAACAAAACTCAAAGCCCATACCGTTTTCCCATGTGGTTGTGTATCTTTCTGCTTCTTTAAATAGAACAGATAGTACATATCAATTAATATAATACATCAATCATGGCCGATAGTTTTTATAAAATTCATCATTTGCCAAACAGCACTCGGTACATCGGTTCGACATATTCTTTCATATCTTTTGTCACTTCAATCATTATAATAGGTATTACAAAACTCATGATAAAGAGAAGTATTGCAAAGATGGCTGAAAGACGAAAGCTTCCACGAATAAGGGGCTTTTTCTTTTTAACGACATATTTCCCTCTTTTTTTTATACCATAAATCCAAATTATCAACACATTGCCTAACAATAATATCATATTATGAATCCCAACAGGTACATGATATAAAAAGAAAAAGGTAGAGACAAACTCCACAATGCTTACCTCCCAAAACATGAATATATAACATAAAGTTCCAAGTGTATTTAAATGTGGAAAATTAACTGTTATTTTTTTTGAGTAGAACAAATAATACATATAATATAACACATCAATCATGGCCGATAGTTTTTATAAAATTCATCCCAATATATTTTATTTGTTGATACCATGCCTGGTACGTTGTTTGTCTTCCCATTTCCCAACCAATAGATTTTTCTAATCATTTCAAAACAGCTTCTTACTTCATCTGAAAATAAATGGCAACATTTTACTTTTGACCTTTTTAAAACGACAGTCTGAACCCAATTCATTAGGAAAATCAACAACTTTTATATCACACGAATCTATCAATGCCGTAAAACAATGATCTGCAAATTGATCATACAACTCCAATTTATTTCCTTTTTTACACCAAGAACCTTCCGAAATAGTCTGCTCAAAATCATAAACACTAAATTTTATACTATATTGAAAATCATATTCCAAATACAGTGAAATATAATTATTTTCATACACACCAAGTTCCAACGGTGTACATTGATAAAAATCATTATCTAACTTACAAAAATCATTACTTTTCTTACTTTTAATATAAGGGCGAACAAATGAATTTAACATATCCTCATAATCCTTATTATCTCCACTATAAACAAACTCATGCCCTTGCATAATGGAGAATCCTTTTTGTATTTTAAATACAGATTTATCTTTGTTGCTTTCCAACACAATATCCATATCGGATTGCATATCCATTAGATAGTATTTATTTCCACAAATACTGACTCGACCATAAGAAAATACAAAACTGGTACCACCTTCCGAGTAGATATCAGAATATTCAATACAATAGATATCATCCATCAAATTCAATTCAAACAGCACTTCTTGACCAGTCAAAATATCAACAACCTGTATTTTATTAAGCTCATAATACTGAGCTGACACCCTACCCGAACAAACAAGTAGAATTAGAAATAACACAAATTTCATTACCATAAGGCCTTCAATATTTTAGGTATTACACATTTTTCAGAATAAGTATTCCAACAATTAAGTTTAGAAGCCGTCATATACATAGACAATGCAGATTCCTGTTTTGCCCATTTACCTAAAGACAAAAAAATCTTAGTTTTACCAACCAAATAATAAATCCGATAAGAAAAAGCTATATCCAAATCAATATGAACACATCCATTCTTATAATCTCCCAACTGCAATGGTATTTGATCTAAATTCAGAGCATTCAAATAAGAATTATTTCCCCTTATTTTTCTCTGACATTCTTTTTTCATATCCAACATTGAATGATTTTCAGAATAGTTAGACTTTCCCCGGTCAATAAAATATTTATTTTTCATAAAGTAATATCCTTTATTAACAAAAAGTCCCTTGCCCTCTTTAGTCATCACCAAATCACATCCAGCCCGAATATCTTTAAATATGATCTTGTTTCCCTCAAATTCAATGACTCCAAAAGACAAAAACAAGATATACCTATCACAATCCCTTTTTTCAACAATTGTAATATAATATTCATTTTCCTTATCAAATATCTCCAAATAACAAGATATACCGATTTCCGGAAAAGGATTTTCTAATTCAAATTGACTAACAATATAACGATTCATTTTTCAAAATTTAATTCAATAAAACTATCGCATAATGAATGGATACATAATACCTAATGAATACCGATCCGTTTCATTCAAATCGTTTGGAGCATAAATAGAATACAAGTAATCCGACTCGATCAGATATACGAAATCGCATTCTAAAAATGTGTCATGCAATAAAAGCTTATTCCCAGTCTTTTCCCATTTTCCTTCTGCAATCTTAGCAGCATACCGTTCTATCAAAAAATAGATTTGATAATTAAAACCTTTATCTAAACAAACATGAAGATGTTGATTATAATAATCACCTAATTGCAGAGGAATTTCATCCATACTCAATTTACTTAAATATCGTTTTCTATTTTTCTCTTTACTCTTATATTCTTTCTTTATATCCAAAAAATGTTCATACTCAAAATAATTATATTCATCCTCATATACAAAACATTTTTCTTTCATAAATAAAAATCCTTTATCTACAATAAGATCTGAATCATTCTTCTTTAACACGATAGTTGAATTAGTCATTACATCATTTAGAATGAAATGATTATCATCCGTATCTATCAAACCAAACGATAGAAACAAACATAAAACAATATCACTGCCAAACGCATGTTCTTCCAGAGTAATACAAAACTCCTTTCTTGTTTCCAGTATAAACAGATAACACGTAATGTTCCTATTACAAAAAGGATTATCCATTACATACATACGAACCAATGGCTTTTCTGAATTATTTTGCATATAAAATATTTTACATTCTACCTAAATATATATTTAACTAATTGCTAAATTATTGTGACAATCATGCTAATCTTCTCTTTTTAGATCAAACCTCCAATTTTCTGCCAATGGCATAGTTATATTATCTATAGCAAACGATTTTATATCAGCACTAAATACACATTCCATATCTAAATCCTGAAAATATAGAATATTATGTTCACGAAACCATTTGCCTCGTGAATACCCTATTATAAACTCTTTTTCATAAGGCTTCATACCGTTACCCGGAAATACAAATCGAGTTTCACTAATAGACAATTCATACCTATTATCGGGATGTATAACGATCTTTAATCCTGAAGCCGTATAATATGCCCCGAATCGTAAAGGTATCAGTTCCTGACTCATGTCACGAGTACATGTTTCCAAAACATCTTTTGGTTCAGGTTCAGAAATAGAACCATACTTTTGGAAGACAAATTTCATTTGTTTTAATCCCACATACGTTCTAATTGGAATGATACAATCATCCTTTTTCTGAAAAGTCATTACACATCCATTTCTTTCTTTTAAAAATAGACTATCATGTTTCATTCTGAACCTGCCATATGACAATGGCCTGGATTCTATCATATCTAAACTTTTCTGTTTTATCATTTCTATATAATACTGATCTTTTCCCGACAAAACTAATATTACATCTGTACCATTATTAGAATAGACATACACTAATTTTTCCGTAGCTACCAAAGAAAAATTGCAAAAAAACAAAAGAGCCAATATAAATAGATTCATACTAATATATTTTAGATAAAAATGAAAATGGTAATTTATAAGAGGCTGGATGAGGAACAGAATAAGATGGCATAGCCATCATCGTTCTCATTGCATCAGAAATCATTCCTGCCGATTGATATACATTCATTGTATATTGATATGCAACACTTTCTGTAAAAGCTGGTATTACATTCGTAAAAACCGAATGATGATAAGCATGAACCAGCTCATGCCCGGCAACTGCTCTAAATAACAAGTCATTATTATTATTTGCATAAACAGGAGAGATATGTAATTCTGATCCCAATTTACCTGAAATAGATTTCACATAGCCGCCAACTTTTGCACTCGTTCCCTTATCTATGTAGAATCCCTTACTATCCATTCCATACTTTCCCGCTTTAGTCGTTATTGATTTTATTCCGTAATCACCTTCTGATATACCAAATTCACTATACATCCTATCTTTCAAAGATATATCATTAAATTCAGAATGGCTGGTATCATACATTTCTGCAATCTTACTAATATCTTCTGATGTTAATGTAAAATTATAATATTTAGATCCATCCCAAAAACTATACCCTTTCGCCATATCCGTAAAACCACGGATCAATCCTTGAGTTACAGCCTGAATCGCTCCTTTTATAGCACCACCTATTAGTCCAGCTTTCAAACCTGAACCAAAACCTGAACCAGATAACCATGCATTTCCTGAACAACCAACAAAACCACTACTGAAACCACCAGCTAAACCAGTCAAACTTCCTTGGATAAATCCCCCTGCCGTTATCGATCCTGCCACAGCACCACCTGCCCAAGCACCTGCAGCCCCCGAAGCTGCACCGACAAACAAGCCCTTCATCATATCTCCAGCCAATCCCCAGCCACTCTTATCACTGGAAACCATTGCCGTACCCATACCGATCCAACCACTAATAATAGCTGCTACAAGTATAAAACTTTCCCCATTAGGATCTTTATACGACAACGGATTATTCAACGCATACGAATATCCATTATAAGACTGCGTAAACTCCGGAACCTGGATAACTGGATCCGGACTTAGAAAACGTCCTAACACAGGATCATACAAACGCGCATTCATGTTGATCAAGCCGAACATTTCCAAATGTTCATGTCCTGTGAAACCACGATCGAACTTCATCTCCAGCAAATCGGAATAATTATCCCAATTCGTAGCATCGCGCCTACGCCCCCAAGCATTAAAGTTCAGTCGCTGCACTTCGTTTCCGGAAGCATTGGTTATCAACCAGGGAGATCCCAAATGGTCGTTATGGAAATAATACATTCTGGCATCGGACGTTCCTTCCGTATAAACAGCCACAATCTGTCCATCGCCGTAAATATAGTAATTTTTACGAGTCGTCCCGCCTTTTTGGATTTCTTCATACGGCCCACAGTAATATTTGGTAAATACGGTCGAACCATTCTGCACATATTGGCTTTTCACACGACTATTCTCGCCATTATAGGTCAGCGTATAAACCTTATTTCCTTCGGAAAGTCGTACCGGCAAACGGACACTGTTATAAGTCACGGATAAATCCAATTTGGGTAACACTTCATTGGAAGTGGGAGAAAGACTGCTGATCGCATGCGGATGGGAGGCCTCATACTGATAGGTTCCGGCATCTGCCTTGAACAGGATATTACCATTCTCGCCATACTCTACCCCCGTCGTTAAACGGTTCATACTGTCGTAAGTAAAATTCTCGCTTTGGGAAGTGCTTTGCTCGTTGCGATTCTTTATATTGCCACGGGCATCTATATTTTGATAGCCGATATTCAATAAAGATGTCGTTCCCTTTGCAGCCTTTATCGACGTAGGAACCCCTATCGTATTATAAGCATAAATCCCTTGCATACCATTTCCCAAAGCAGTTGTCAGAACCTGACCTTTGGCATTTTCGTCATTTTTTTGCCAAACCGTTGTTTGATTCGGCTGCCAGATTATTTTATACAAATCGCCATTGACATATTTCAATATCATCAAAATCATACGATAAACTCCTAATTACCACATCATGGTAAAAATAATCATAAAACAAAGAATCATCCTTAAACATAGAAGAACTTGAAATCCGAGATATTAACAAATCGTTCTGAATTCCCCCTTTAAAGGCAATGAATATTATAAACAAGGGGGTCTCCATTCCTTTATTTCCATTATTCCACATACAACATAAACAAATTACTTTTTAATCTTCCATAAAGAGACCTCTTATTTACATATTTATATTTAAATTTATCACTATATTTTCGTCTAAAAATATAGCTCAAAAACAAAGTATTTTCTCCTTTAGATAAATACAAAGAATCTACAGATATAAAATAAGTCATTTTATATCTATGTTTAGGTGGTATTTTTTGAATAAAAGTTAAATCAATTACATTATTTATTTCATAAAATCTATTATCATCTATACCTAAAATTTCAATTATATCATTATTTTCCAATATCAAATTAGCCTTCGGATAAAACAAGCACTCTTTATCTGATATATTCTCAAAGATAATATCCAATTGCAGAGAATCACCATAACTTACCGTATCCGACATTGCAGATACAGTAAGTTTTAGATAATTATCAATCTTTCGCGAAAAGCAACTAAACAAATTGATAATTGAAATTAAAATTACAAGTTCTATTTTCACCATCTTCTCGGTATTTTATAAATTTTATGCCAAGGTTTTGTAACAAAATCAGTCATAAAATATCCATTAGGAGTAACTTGTGGACCATATAACCCCGCATTAGTTCCATAACGTCTAATCCTCTCCACTAAATCACGTACACCATGTTTAGGATATAAACCTTGATTTCGATAGTTATTCATATACACATCCCATTCTTCCATACCCTTTACTTCAACTGTAATTTCAACATCAATATATTTTCCAGAGAGAACATTACGAGCATGCATTCCTTCATGTTCAGCTACAAATTTTAAATAGTCATAGTTCTTTCCAAATGGGGCATCATGATAAAAGATTTCTCCTGTTCGTGGATTTGTCACTGCAGGATTAACTCCATGTTTTTTAAATAGATCATTATTTGGATCATACTCCCCTTTAAACCCAAAATAATCCAAAGCATCCTGCTGCCAAGCACTTCCTTCCACTGTATATTTTCCAGCTGCGAAATCTGTGAATACACCTTGATTCGATTTAAAACCTTTTCCTTTCACCATATTTTTCATATTATCAGATGTTAATGCGGCAAAAGAGGCACCGGAAATACATCCCCACAACATTCCTTTACCCATATTGGTTCCCCACAAAGCAGCATCTATAGCTCCAACTAATGTTCCCTGAGCCGCACCAAGTCCCACATTGGCTGCAAAACTCAAACCAGCTCCACCAATTGGTCCCATCAGCCCTCCTACTCCACCAGTTATAGCTCCTTTCCATGCTCCACCCCAGAAATTCTGCCCTTGTAACACACTTTTTACTCCACCACTGACTGCTCCGACAGCAGCTCCGACAAGCATAGCATCTAAAAAAACTCCAACTCCTGGGATTAAAGCCGTAAATAGAAACTCTCCATTCGGATCCGTATATGACAACGGATTATTCAACGCATACGAATATCCATTATAAGACTGCGTAAACTCCGGAACCTGGATAACTGGATCCGGACTTAGAAAACGTCCTAACACAGGATCATACAAACGCGCATTCATGTTGATCAAGCCAAACATTTCCAGATGTTCATGTCCTGTGAAACCACGGTCGAACTTCATCTCCGGCAAATCGGAATAATTATCCCAATTCGTAGCATCGCGCCTAAGCCCCCAAGCATTAAAGTTCAGTCGCTGCACTTCGTTTCCGGAAGCATTGGTTATCAACCAGGGAGATCCCAAATGGTCGTTATGGAAATAATACATTCCGGCATCGGACGTTCCTTCCGTATAAACAGCCACAATCTGTCCATCGCCGTAAATATAGTAATTTTTACGAGTCGTCCCGCCTTTTTGGATTTCTTCATACGGCCCACAGTAGTATTTAGTAAATACGGTCGAACCATTCTGTACAAATTGGCTTTTCACACGACTATTCTCACCATTATAGGTCAGCGTATAAGTCTTATTCCCTTCGGAAAGTCGTACCGGCAAGCGGACACTGTTATAAGTCACGGATAAATCCAATTTCGGTAACACTTCATTAGATGTGGGAGAAAGGCTGCTGATCGCATGCGGATGGGAGGCCTCATACTGATAGGTTCCGACATCTGCCTTAAACAGGATATTACCATTCTCGCCATACTCTACCCCCGTCGTTAAACGGTTCATACTGTCGTAAGTAAAATTCTCGCTTTGAGAAGTGTTTTGCTCGTTGCGATTCTTTATATTGCCACGGGCATCTATATTTTGATAGCCGATATTCAATAAAGATGTCGTTCCCTTTGCAACCTTTATTGACGTAGGAACCCCTATCGTATTATAAGCATAAATCCCTTGCATACCATTTCCCAAGGCAGTTGTCAGAACCTGACCTTTGGCATTTTCGTCATTTTTTTGCCAAACCGTTGTTTGGCTCGGTTGCCAGATTATTTTATACAAATCGCCATTGACATATTCGTATTTTATCGACTTCGAATTCGGGTAGGTCGTTGTTTCCAATTGTCCTTTACTATTATAAACGTATGAAAACTGGAAAGAACGATTATCGACAGTTTCTGTTTTAGAAGCTAACCGTCCGTAAGTACCATAGCGGAACTCTGTTTTGACACCACCATAAGCGATCGAACCGATCTGTCCCTTATAAGTAGGATCATACGCATAAGAAAAAATTTCCGCTCCTCTTTTATATGACTGGAGCCGACCACTGTTTTCATAAGTATACTCTTCAACCTCTCCGCGGGCATCCGTTTGCTTCTTCAGATTTCCCCAACCGTCATATTCATACAAGATAGTCCCGGCATTGGGGTCTACCAACTTCGTACGCCTGCCTAACAAATCATATTCCATTGAATAAACGGCCGAGCCGCAAACGACCTTGGCGACATCACCCGTAGGTCCATAAGTATAGGTTATTTTACCACCCGGATCGGTTACTGTCTTCAATTTACCACCGGCATCCGTTTCCCGAACAGTCGTATATCCTTTTGTCCCATCAACAATAGTCGTTTGGTTTCCTGAATAATTATATGTGATCGTACCTAATGGTGTTATCTGTTTGCTGATCCGACCATAGTCGTCATATTGACTTGTGTGGTATTGGATAGAAGATGATGCTCCACCGGAAAAATACGGTTCAGACGCTTTGACAGCACGCCCTTGCGCATCATACGATGTTGTCGTGTACACCTCTTTACCGGAAAAGTTTTTACGGCTCGTTTGGATTTCCCGTCCCAAAGCGTCATACCAAGTCTTCACGACCTGACCGTCTCCCGTTGTTTCAGTACGCAAAACCATCGAGTTTGCAGGGCTGCCATTGCTCCAAGTCCAACCGGTAGATATGGAATTATCGGAAGCCGAACTTTGAGACATCGTTTTTATTTTTCCAAACCCGTCATAGGTATAAGAGGTTACATCCCCGTTTATATCCGTCTTGGAAGACAGTAACCCCGAGACAGGGTCATAAACTGAAGTCGTAACCTGCCCTAACACATCCTTGTGCGTTTTTACAAACCGTCCGTTTTCATACGTATAAGATTCAGATCGAGATGTATTTCCTACTGTCACAGTTTTAGTTAATACATTTCCAAATGTATCATAAGCATAAGTTGTTACCGATTTATAAGCAACCTGATTCGGTTCGACTGTTTGTGTTTGCAACAACCCGTTTGTATTATTATACACATAATCGACTGTATTTGTCAACGAATTTCCTCCCACCGTGCTGGCATTCACGCTTCTGGTCAGCAAACCAATCATCCAATCCGTCGTATTATTACTATAAGTATTCGTAACTTTCTGTACATCTCCATTTCCATAAGCAGCCGTCTGCATCAATACATTACCATATTTATCATAGGTATAATCCGTTGAAACCGACTGAATCAGTTTGTTTGCGGTCGGTTCATAAGTTTGTTCTTTGGATGATGTAGCCTGATAAGCAAATGTTCCATATACATCCTCTAACTTTGTCAACGTATTCGTATAGTCAGACTGCATCAATTTTCGATTTGTCGGAACATGCACCTTTTCCACATTTTTTATAGCAGCCTGACAATAGGTATCAGAAAATTCTTGTGTAATAGTTGTTTTTACCGAAGTACTTTGATCGTTCATGATCGTCTTCGTAAAGCCTAAAAAGCCACGTCCTCGTTTAAAGACTTTTGCATTTTCATAATTGTATGAAATCGTGTTCATTCCTCCGATACCGTTACTGACACTTACACTTGAAACCAGCTTAAATGGTGCAGTAAAAGACATACAGTCATAATCCGAAACATCAGCCGAGCCTCCAACTGGCAATGTTTTCGCATAGACGGAAGAATCGGCCATTTTTTTATAAGAGACAGTAGTCACATTACCATGTGAATCCGTTACAGTCTTCAACAAATTGGATAAATCGGCCTTCGGCATATACAATTGGTATCCTTTCCAGGTAAAAGGTGCTGAAACGACTAAAAATCCCAATTTGCCATCTCCTCTCGTGTCTATAGGATAAAAATTCCATTTGTCGGAACCATAAGTATAAACACTTGCATATTCTTTAAAGTTTCGGCCATTATCATATCCGATAAAACATTTAAGGGCACTCAACTGATTTGAAGTTTTATCGACCGCAAAAAAATCATCGCAACCATCACCATTCAGATCACAAACATATATATCCTTTGAATATGCAGCAAATTTCTTAGGGAAATAATATCTCTCAAATTCGGCTCCTGTTGATAACAATGTCAACCACTCGTTCCATTCCGTGTTATTCCAACCCGTCAACAACAAATCGATTTTCCGGTCACCATTAAAATCACCAAAACTAATCTTGTGTTTTTTCGTAGGTAGGCTTCCGGTACGAGTCCGATGCATGGAACCTCCTCCATTATTATCCAAGTAATCATAACCATCATCCCGCAAATTCATAATCTCAGCCAGTCCGTCACCATCAAAATCCCAAACCTCGACTTGATCCCAGTTCATCTCTGACTGGATACGTCCTGTCGAAGTTGTTTTAAACGCAGTCATAGTTCCAGAAGAGTAGCCTGACATATATATCTTATAATCTTCAGATCCCCTTTTATCCTTATAATAGATGAACAAGTCCATTGCTCCGTCTCCATTAAAATCTGCAACTCGGACACCATGAGCACGGGATTCAGACGTAATGACAGGGCCTGCTTTAAAACCACTTCCTGTCCCATAATAAATAAAATAATTATAGTAAGTGACAGAAGCAGCACTTGCCTCAACATCTTCTATACCAGCTGGTATTTCCTCTCCATTTGCAAGGCTTTTAGGAGCAGTTTCTCTGCAAGCCAAAAAATCAGTAATTCCATCTCCATTAAAATCACCTGCTACCGGTTCCTTATATCTTTCAGGAAGAGTTCCGCTTCCTGAATAAGATAATTTATTTCCATCTGTATCTGCACAAAACAATTTCCAACCGGTCCAATCGGCATCCTCCATCGGTGTAGCCAAAATGTCCGTTCTCCCGTCACCATTGTAATCTCCTAAAGAGATATAAGCTTTGTCTATATAATTCTGAGCATTAGTTGATTGATCATAAATAACCTCTTCATGTGTATAATCTGTATTCTTATACCAATCGAACACAATTGGTTTGAGAGCTTCATTATTAAGGCCAGTCACTGTTATTTTAGACAAAAGATAAGTGAAATCATTCCCATCATAATTATAAGTCATTGAGTATTTACGATATAATGATGTACCATAGTAAATGCCAATTTCACTCAAAAGTTTACTTTCTTTAAATTTACTTCCCTGAATGTAGTTCAAATTAACATCATAGTTCCGGTTTGTATAAACAAATTTGACTGAACAATAAGGCATACTACTTGTACTTCCGGTATAATCAATCTGTTTCAAACGAATTTCTCCATTTGCTTCATCTTTATCGTAAGTATATGTGTAGTAATTACCGACACGATCCCTTACCTTGTTTAACATCCAAAATGCTACCTGATCCGTGTGAGGAGATTGTGCACACAATCGGGAATCCGTAGTATTCCCATATTCCATAATCAATCCGTCTTTTGTCCGCACTTCAAAATGAGCAGAAGATGTATTCGGTGAAAATATCTTTATTTGTGAATAAGGGTTCATCTCCGTCCTGTATTGCCGTGTAGTTCCGTCATACATCAAACGATTACCATCAAGCATATATTTATCCGTATCATCAAACTCTATATCGCTGATATAACCACTATGAAATACTGTTGTATTTACTCGTGTGATAGAAGATATGGCAGAAAGAGAAAATCCTTTGCCCATAAACCCATCTCCAGAAAAACTATTATAGACAATTGATACATCTGGTTTCAATCCTGCCGTACCAGGAGGCAAATCAACAGGAATATTGTAGGTCGCATTACCAACAGGACCAATATCGAAAGAACCGGATATATTCGATGTATTCTGAGACATTCCACATATAGAAACACCCAAGAACAACAGTATAGATATTATATGTTTTTTCATAAGTTTATCAATCTTTTCATTGAACGATCTGTGCCTGCCTTAAAGTTCTATTTCCAGCCGCATCATAAGAAAACTTAAAAATCAAAGGTTCTTCTTTCTCATTAATACTCAAAATTCCCCCTTGAACCACTTCGAACGCACCATAAAGAACCACATAGTCTGAAGCTGTAAGTGTTAAATTTCCCGTATTTGTAACTGTCACACCACGTACGATAAGTGAATCACATCCAGTTATAGAACGAGAAGATGAAACTGTCTGATTTTCAAAAATATTCACACATGAACGGGCAGAATGAACTCGTATGGTATCTGTCGGTTCTATAGCTTTTACTGAATTTGAAAACCCAAACAGCATAAACAATGAAAAACAGATACAGATAAATATGTTTTCTTTCATATCAATCAACTATTATATTTCAAACCAATCTCTTAATTAACAAACTTCTTCAACGTATCCGCTTTCTTACCATCGACGAAAAGCGTGTAAACAAATGTTCCAAGTCCAATCTCCGATGGATTGATTTCAACGATACTGTTGTTCCCAGTCAAGGTAACCTTTTTCAATAGTCTGCCTGATACATCGAATACTTGCAAATTCGCATTCGTATAAGTTGTCGGCAACGTATAGGAAACGGAAGCGCCTGTTCTATTATACAATTTTGCTCCCTCAACCACACTCACATTTTCATTGGACGTAGACCGAAACATGGATTTTGTTTCAGCAGGCAAAAGACTTTGCAATGTTTCGATCTCTTTCTGTTGATCTTGGATAGTTTGTTGCATTTGCTTCAAACTTTCCACTATCAGAGGAATAAAACCGGTATAGTCGATTGACATGATTCCTTTTTCATTTGTCTGAACAAGTTCAGGTAGGACTTTTTGAATATCCTGAGCAAGAAAACCAATCCGTCTACGATTGGCTTCCGTGGCTTCCCGTTGATCTATTTCTTGCTGAATGCGCCGATATTCTGCTTCCTTCGCTGTCATAGCAGAATTATCGACAGAAGAAGAAATTCCGGATGTCGAAGTCGCAGAGTTTGGCTTTTCTGAAAAAACAGCGTCGTCGGATTCACGAGCTTCTTGGATTTCAGACAAACGATAGGAATAAGAGACTCCATCTATTTGAGTAAGTATCTCCAGTGGATTTTCTATCGATTGAATATTATCCTTTAAACGAGCATCAGAGGTAATGTTGACACCGTTTACCACAAGGTTCGTGTTAAAAACGAAATTACTATTTGCTGAAGGGTTATAATAGGCTATCACCTTATTTGCATAACCGGTAGTTGTCAGAAAAAAGCCCAATTTTCCATGTAACCAAAGCTGATCACTATCTGTCGTGCCATATTCACCAAGAAAAACATTCAACGATTGTCTTTCAAATCGGCCAATATCACCAAATGATATTTTTGAACCTGCACGCGCATCACCATATTTACCAAGTATATGCATCGTGGCAACCTGTTCATAATCAAACCCATCCACATCAGTTAATGTTCCAGCTTGCACACGACCGTCCGACAAAACCCTTAATTGGGCATTGACACTGGTAAATAAACAGGTTAAAACCAAACACGAAAAAACTTTTACTGCTTTCATCACTTTTCTTATTACGATTAACACTCTCTTTTTATTACATCATTTCGATTCAATCGAATCACAAACCTCAACCCAATACCATTTACCGGTATTCGAATCATACACCCATTTGCCACCGCTTCTACTGTGATTATTTTCACCACCAATTATGGCACCCATTTCTGATTTAGATAGACTTTTCAACTTATTCATCTCTTTTCGGTTTTAAAATTTATACAAATGACAGCTTTATTTGAATATAGAGACATAATAAAAACATCATATTTTTCACAATACACTTATTTTTTATTAGTTTTGTCAAACTTAGAACAAGAAATACTATGAACAGGACAATACTCATATCTGCAATCGGAATGCTTACGCTATTATTATCCCAAGGATACTGGCTGGCAAACTTGTATCTGGATAAAAAAGCTCAATATCTTGATCTTATTGAAGAATCTTTAACTTACAGTATCGATAATGAACTGGTTCTGAAATCCGGGCTTTTCGGAAAACCAAACAATACGAACAAACCTAAACTGATCATCAAAAGCGCAGAAGAAATGACTTCCGAAGAAATCAAAAGCCATAAAGGGGATACTATTGTTCTCCAATTGGATTCTTTATCTCATGCAAGAAAAGGAATTTCCACCTTTTTTGCTCAAAGCTCCATAGAGATGCTTCTGAAAAATCATTCATTTCCTATGGCGGTATTAGACAGTATATTCAAAAATGAAATACAAAAAAATATCCCATATGCAACATGCCAATTAAAATTATGTAGCAAAAACGGGCAAATAATAGTCCCCAAATGTAATATATATAAATGGAACCGACATATTATCACCGCTATCCATCCGATCGGGACAAAAGGTGAGTTTTACATCCAAGCCTTTGTATCCATACCTCCCCGGCAAATATTTTACCATCTCTACTATGCATTGACTGTCTCTTTTCTGATGACAATCATTATCATCTATTGCCTGTATTACCAACTGATTGTCATTCGGAATACTCGCAAGAAACTGCAACAGCAGCAACAAACCATGTACACTGCCGTCCATGACTTGAAAGCGCCTCTTAACGCGACCTACAGCATACTGGATTTCATTGCGCTGAAGGAGACTGACAACAGCCGGAAATCATTGCTGCAGACTGGAAAAGTGCAAATCCGTAAACTGACTGACATCATCGAATCTATTCTGAATATACGCAAGGCCAAACAAAACGTCGATATAAAAAAGACACAGGTCTCCTTGCCTGAACTGATCGAAGACGCCATGCGGGAAATTGCTCTTTTGTTTCCCGGGAAAAAATATCAGTTCGAACTGGACAATCCCGTTCCCATACATTATATCTATACGGACCCGGTCCGCCTGGAACGCTGTTTACGGAATCTGTTGGACAATGCGCTGAAATATTCGGACGACGATGTCAAAGTCAAGGTCAGTTTGGACGAACATGACAACCGCTTTTCTATCGCCATCCAAGACAATGGTTGGGGCATTCCGCTAAAAACACAGAGAAAGTTGGGCAAACAGTTCTATCGTGTCCGCATCAAAGGGAAAGATGTGCCTCCCGGATATGGGCTGGGGCTTTGCAGCGTGAAACAGTTGGTAAAAGAAATGGGCGGGTCGTTTACGTTCCAAAGCACGGAAGGGGCAGGTTCTGTTTTCGTCATAACCTTGCCTTAAAGACTCCGGTTTCGCCTTCTTTTCGAACAGGCATAAGTTCGGACCTACAAGGGGAGAATCTTTGCTTGATCCGAACAGAATCAACTGAAAAAAATGACAATATCCCCTTTAAAACACGATTATAGCCCAATCAGCTTGTTCACAACAACATACGCAAAAAGCATGTTTATTAAAAAATATTACCCTTGCAGGAAAATTCTGTTTCAAGGGTATGAAAATCGATTTTCATGAACATGAGTTTCGATTTAGACCAATAGGTATAAAAGAAAAACAACAATAACCCTTGTTCCGACGTGCTGTTATGGGAACAGGAAATAGGCCAAGCCGCAGGCTCATTATGGGTGACAAGGATACGAAGATTTATCGGACGCAGAGTAACGCGGTATTTTTTGCGACATCTGCGTCCTGTTTATTTTTCTGACACTTTCTGAAAAGGGATTTAACTACGCAAAAACACTTTTCTATCTTTCAAAACAAGCATCGAAGGCGTGTGCCGATGGCTGGAAATCTACTTGTTTGACAAAAGCGCAAGATTCGCGTGCTCCATGTTCGCGATCCATGCAGCTATCTTCCCATTCTACAGAAAGGGGACCTTGATAGCCGATATCGTTCAAGGCACGAATTATTTCTTCAAACCGGATCTTTCCACGTCCAAGGCTTCGGAAATTCCAAAAACGACGGGCATCGCCAAAAGCCGAATGACCGCCGAAGACGCCGATCTGTTTCGGAGTGTCGCTCCAATATACATCTTTCATGTGGACATGGAAAATACGATCCGGGAACTGGTTGATGAAGTCTACATAATCCACTCCCTGATATCCTAAATGGCTCGGATCGTAGTTAAAACCGAAAGCCGGATGATAGTCGATGGCTTCAAGGGCTTTACGGGCGGAATAAGTGTCGAACGCGATTTCGGTCGGATGCACCTCAAGGGCAAAACGGACACCACACTTTTGGTATTCATCTAAAATCGGAATAAAACGACGGGCAAAATCGGCATATCCTTCATTCACCATCTCGTCGGTTACGGGCGGAAAAGAATAGAGCCATTGCCAGATCGGACTTCCAGTAAAACCGACTACGGTATCGATTCCTAACATCTTGGCTGCATGGGCTGCCTGGATCATATTTTCGGCCGCCCGACGACGTACTCCTTCCGGCTCACCGTCTCCCCAGATATAATCGGGCAATACGGATTTATGACGCAGATCGATATGATCACATATCGCCTGCCCGACCAGATGGTTTGAGATGCAAAACAGTTTCAGCCCATACTTGTCAAGCGTTGATTTGATATTTTGATAATACGCAGGATCGGTCTGCCGGACATCCAGATGAGAAGGTAAACCCAGTTCAACTCCGTCAAAGCCAAATGATTTTGCTTTTTCACAAATAACTTCCAGTGGTAAGTCCCCCCACTGTAATGTGCATAATGTTACAGGACGTGCCATATTTTCGTTCTTTTAAGGTTAATACTTTGTGTCTATTCGACAAATATAAAATATCTTTTCAAATATATCCATAAATATTTCTTATTTCCGGTTATTTGCCTTTCCTTTGCGGTATTACAAAATAATTAGAAAAGCTTAGCTATGAGAAAGAAATTGTTTTTTATGCTTACCTGCATACCTTTCTTGACGAGTTGCGACAGTTCCTCGCCAGAAGAGGTTATTCCGCAAACAACTCTTTACCCCGTCCAATTCAGTATTCAGATGGAAAAAGAAGTCATCACTTTTCCTACAACACGCAGTGCACCGAACAGCCCGGTTTCGGAACCGGCGACCTCGAAAGCCGGCGAGAACGACGCCGAGTTGAACGAATTATGTTCCACCATCGAATATGTGGTGTTTAAAGACGAAGAGACTCCTGCTTTTATCAAGCACAGGCAACTCACTTACAACCCGACCGACCTGGATGCGGATTTCAGTTGTATCTACGACAGCTTGCCACAAGGCGATTACAAATTCTGCTTTTTGGCCCACAATTCGAAAACCGCAACGTTGTCGGGTTTGACTTTCTCTTTCGATAGCATTTCGGATACATTCTATGAAATGCTTTCCCTGGAGATCGACGTCGCGGAAGTCATCAACAGGGATATCTCTCTTCAGCGTATCGTCAGCCGTATCGAATTCATGGCGACCGATTCAGTATCCGGCATATTGAAACAATTCGACATGGAGATCGACGGTATATCCAACCGGCTGGACATCATCAGCGGACAGGGAATAAAAGCCCAAGAAAAGCAAGTCATCTCCTATGCATTCAAAAATGACGAGATCGGCGAAGTGAACAAAATACATCCTTTCTATACCTTCATTCCTGCCAACGACAATAGGATGGCCGTCCATCTCTCAGCCATCGCCAAAAACGACGAGTTGATCCGCGAACGGCAAATCGACAATATCATTCCGGAAAAGAATAAAATCATCCGTTATAAAGGCCGTATCTACAGCCGTTCAGAATCTGACGACACTTTCCAGGTCAGCATCTTCAACAATGGAGCATGGGAAAAGACTGACGATGTGGAATTGCCTGATTATGACTAAAAATATTGGATTTTTCCTCGTTTTATTAATATCTTTGACTCTGGATAGGCCATTAACGGACTGCCTATGCCTGTATATGCAGGATTGCAGAGAGTGTTTTGAAAACATGTCTGAAAAAAGAGAACTTACGTGACAATATGACCAATAAGGAATTAGTGCTTAATATGCTAGCTGAACTTTCTACCAAAGAAATTTCGGAAAGTAAATTTCTGTTCCAACTTCCATTTTAAATACTTATCTTTGCCATTGAATAGTTAATGTTTGGATTTATGATTAGGAAGAATATACTCGGTTTATTATTTCTACTGTCCGCACTTTGTTTGTTCAACAGCTGCGAGGACGACCCATATTACGATGATTACGACAGAGCCACCGATGCTTTATGTAATAACACCTGGGTTGATTTTTATACCGACAGCGAAGGGTACGAATGTGAGCAACGACTTGATTTCTATAGTGATCATACAGGAGAAGATTTTACAATCACCTATTATCCCAACGGTATGACCGACCAACAAAGAAGCAGTTTTTATTGGGACTGGGAAGATGACTATTTCGATTCTTTCTATGTCGAATATGCAAACGGAACCGATTATTACGAGGACGTTCGAATAGGCAACGGATATTTAAAATGTTACCTCAATGGCGACCGAGTCACATTCGAACCATTTTACTAATAACAAAAAAGGCAATCGTAATGATTGCCTTTTTTGTTGTAGCTCCGCCGAGAATCGAACTCGGATCTAAAGTTTAGGAAACTTCTATTCTATCCGTTGAACTACAGAGCCGTTTTTACAATAAGCGAGGCAAAAGTATAACCTTTTCCGTAAACTGGCAAATATTTAAAGAAGCAATATGCTAATCGAACAGACTTTGCATGACTGAAAAGGATTTTATTTCGGGAAAATCAGGCAAGTGGAGGCGATAGTATTCAAGAATGCGGCTTATGACGTTCACACGATCCTGGCGGGAAAAGGAATACAACGACATGTTCTCGAAACTGATCTTCAACAGCCGGGCAAAGACTACGCTCTCCTGCCGGTTCAGATAATGGCGATGCATCGGTATATGGTCGACAAACACGCCGTTCAACATATCGAAGCAGGAACCTGCCACGTATGAATCCACATTCGGGTATATCCCCAGGTAGTGCAAGAGCCGCAACAGAAAGACCAGATGAAAATTTGCGACTCCTTTATCCGAAAGTTCCAACAACTGTATCGACTCAAACAAATACTCGAAAAGGCGGGGGTCGGGCTCCGTCTCCTTCACCACACGGAAAAGGACCTCGGAAAGGAAAAGCGCAAGTACGTTTTTTACAGGATTACAGAACACTTCTGTCAGCGGATAGCAGAGTTTCGTCTCGCGGATACGGTGCAAATCCCGCTTATTCAGGTGCTCCACCTCCATCTCCACGACCGAAAGAGGCATAAACAGCGCCTTCGAGACAGCAGACTTCTTCCCGCGGGTACGGGCGACCAGATAAGAAGCACGCCCGAAAGCCTCCGTATACATATATATAATAGAGTACTTATCATTATATGGAATGGAATGCAGGACGATCCCGCGCGTTTTACACAACATATCACTGAAATTTGAATACAACAAAGTTACAACATTTTCCTTTTCCGCCTTGTTCTATTATATAACAAACTACATTATAAAAAACAGATAAACATGCAAGAACTCACGCTCACAACCCCATCACTGCTGTTTTCGGCAGTATCGCTTATCCTGCTGGCCTATACAAACCGCTTCATTTCGTATGCAAGCCTTGTACGGACATTGAAAGAAAAGCATCAACAGACACACGATCCGAAAAACGTAGCCCAGATTGCCAATCTACGGAAACGATTATACCTGACACGCTCGATGCAAATATTAGGGTTGCTCAGCCTGCTCTTTTGCGTGGTCTCGATGTTCTTCATCTATATTTCGTGGCAAATCATAGCCGCCTATATATTCGGAGTAGGACTACTCCTGCTGGCAGCATCGTTATGCGTATGTATCTGGGAAATAAACATTTCTGTCAACGCATTGGAGATACATCTACAAGATATGAGTTCCAAATAGATGTTAAATGAGACAGAGATGAAAGATTTTTCTTTCAAATATTTTGTCAGTTAAAAGAGAACATCTATCTTTGCACTCGCAATCAGGGAATCAGCGATTCCGGAATGTAAAAAGCAAGAGCTTTGAAATGATGGCCCGTTCGTCTATCGGTTAGGACGCAAGATTTTCATTCTTGAAAGGGGGGTTCGATTCCCCCACGGGCTACAATAAACAGGATTAAAGAATAAATAAAGAGAATAGCTAAGAAATGGCAAATCACAAGTCATCAATCAAGAGAATCAGACAGACCAACGCAAAACGTCTGCATAACAGATATTATGCTAAGACTGCAAGAAATGCAATGAAGGTTTTGCGTGCTACTGAAGACAAGAACGAAGCTCAGGTTCTGTTCCCGAAGGTGTGCTCTATGTTGGACAAGCTTGCAAAAAAACACATTATTCACAAGAATAAGGCAGGCAACTTGAAGTCCAAATTGGCAAAGCACGTCAACACACTTGCACAATAAGGTATTATACTTTATATAGTATAAAGCCGGACTGGTCAGCCCGGCTTTTTTAAACCTGATGGCCCGTTCGTCTATCGGTTAGGACGCAAGATTTTCATTCTTGAAAGGGGGGTTCGATTCCCCCACGGGCTACTTAACAAAAAAAGAGACAAAGTTGAACTTTGTCTCTTTTTTTGTTGCATCCCACCATTTGACTATTTTCACACTCTCTTTACCTGCTAAATTAATTATTTTCACTATATTTGTTAGCTTTTTTAGAAAGACAGATAATTACAGATTTTAAACGATAAAGACTCATGAGTGAAGAAATTAAGAATACTTCTACAGAGTACTCTGCGGATAGTATTCAGGTACTTGAAGGGTTAGAGGCAGTGCGTAAGAGACCGTCCATGTATATTGGCGATACCAGCGAGAAAGGTCTCCACCATTTAGTATACGAGGTTGTTGACAACTCTATTGACGAAGCACTGGCCGGATTTTGTACCCGAGTTGACGTAGTGATAAACGAAGATAACTCCATCTCTGTTACAGACGATGGCCGTGGCATTCCGGTAGATATTCATGAGAAAGAAGGCGTGTCAGCGCTTGAAGTCGTATTGACCGTGCTCCATGCGGGAGGTAAATTCGACAAAGGTTCTTACAAGGTATCAGGAGGTTTGCACGGTGTGGGCGTATCCTGCGTAAACGCGCTTTCCACTTACTTGAGAGCTGAAGTACGCCGCGACGGAAAGGTCCACATGCAGGAGTTCTCCTGTGGTAAACCGCTTCATTCCATCGAAGTGATCGGCGAAACAGATACGACCGGTACGACCATTCTGTTCAAGCCGGACGGAAGCATCTTCTCCGTAACCGAGTATAAATACGAAATATTGGCAACCCGTTTGCGTGAATTGGCCTTCTTGAATGCCGGTATCACTCTTAGCCTGACGGACAAGCGTGTCGTAAAGGAAGACGGCACCTATAAATCCGAGATATTCCGCTCCGAAGAAGGATTGAAAGAGTTTGTCCGTTACATCGACCGTTCCAAAGAACAGTTGATCCCCGATGTGATCCACATTGTAACGGAGAAACAGGGTATCCCGGTCGAAGTAGCCATGACCTACAATACGTCATTCAACGAAAGCGTATTTTCGTATGTAAACGATATCCACACCATAGAAGGAGGTACGCACCTGGCAGGTTTCCGCCGCGGTTTGACCCGTACGCTGAAAAAATATGCGGACGACTCCAAACTGCTTGAAAAAGCAAAGGTCGAAATCTCAGGCGATGACTTCCGTGAAGGCCTGACTGCTGTTATCTCCATCAAGGTGGCTGAACCGCAGTTCGAAGGACAGACCAAGACAAAGTTAGGAAACAACGAAGTGACCGGTGCCGTAGACCAGGCCGTCGGTGAAGCATTGGGCTACTATCTGGAAGAACATCCGAAAGAAGCCAAGATAATCGTCGACAAGGTGATCCTCGCTGCCCAGGCACGCCAGGCTGCCCGTAAGGCACGCGAACTGGTACAGCGCAAATCGCCGATGACAGGGGGCGGGCTTCCCGGCAAACTGGCCGACTGTTCTTCCAAAGATGCCGCACTTTGCGAGTTGTTTCTTGTCGAGGGAGATTCTGCAGGCGGTACAGCCAAGCAGGGACGCGACCGTAACTTCCAGGCGATCCTACCGCTCCGTGGTAAGATCCTGAACGTCGAAAAGGCAATGGACCACAAGATTTTCGAAAGCGAAGAAATCCAGAATATCTTCCGGGCAATGGGTGTCACCATCGGCACCGAAGAGGACCCGAAAGAGTTGAACCTGAGCAAACTGCGCTATCACAAGGTTATTATCATGACCGATGCCGATGTGGACGGAAGCCACATTGCCACTCTGATCCTGACCTTCTTCTTCCGTCGTATGCGTGCACTGATCGAAAACGGATATGTCTATCTGGCCACTCCTCCTCTCTACCTGTGCAGGAAAGGCAAAGTGGAAGAATATTGCTGGACCGACCAACAGCGCCAGGCATTCATCGACAAATATGGCGGCGGTAACGAGAACCAGATCCACACACAGCGATACAAAGGTTTGGGTGAAATGAACGACCACCAGTTGTGGGATACAACCATGAACCCGGAAAACCGTACGCTGAAACAGATCACGATCGACAGTGCCGCCGAAGCAGACCAGATATTCGCCATGCTGATGGGCGAAGATGTCGGTCCGCGCCGCGAGTTCATCGAAGAGAATGCAACATACGCAAACATTGATGCGTAAAGATTTATGATTTATAATTTATGATTTATGCACCGATAATAATTCATAAATTATAAATCATAATTCAGAAATCATAAATTATAAATCATAGAGACATGAAGCTCCGTCGTCCGAATTTAGAGGCCCTTTACAGGGAAGTGGATCTTTATATTCCGAAAAAAGAAAGTCTTCAACCTCCCCGTATAGGAATATCCGCCAATCGGAAAGACGGACTTTCCTGTATCGCCGAGACTTATGTGCAGGCGGTACTGAAAGCCGGCGGTGCCCCGGTACTGATCCCGGCCATTACGGATATCGAAGCATTGACGGCAATCGTGAACGGGTTGGACGGATTGGTCATGAGCGGTGGTGGCGACATCAACCCTCTTTACATACAGGAAGAACCGATTCCCGCCTTGCAGGATGTGGATACCTACCGGGACGAATACGACCTGATATTGCTCCGCTTGGCAACCAACCGACAATTGCCGGTCATGGGGATATGTCGCGGACATCAGATACTGAACGTCGCATTCGGCGGGAGCGTATACCAGGATATCCATACCCAACACAATCAAAAACCGCTGAAACACAGCCAGACGCTTCCCCGCGAACAGGCTTCCCATTCCGTCATGCTGAACGAAGGCCCTTCGAAGCTCCGCACCATGCTGGACGGCGAAAAAGAACTTTTGGTCAACTCCTTCCATCATCAGGCAATCAGCGAACTGGCCCCTGAATTTACCGCTACGGCGACAGCTCCCGACGGGATCAACGAAGCGATGGAACATCCGGAAAAAGAAATATTCAGCGTCCAGTGGCATCCCGAAGCAATGGCAGCCAACGACGACGAACAGATGTTGAAACTTTTCAGGTATCATGTCGAATCGTCCCGCCTGTTCAAAGAGGCCAAACGTATCCACCATCGGAACGTGACGCTCGACTCCCATACCGACACCCCGATGATCTTTCCGGGCGAATTCAACATCGGGCTGAAAGAGGGCGGCAAAGTGAACCTTCCCTTCATGGAAGAGGGACTGATAGACGCGGTGATCATGGTCGCCTATATTCCGCAGGGACCGAGAGACGACGCCTCACTGCTGCAAGCGACAAACTTCGCCATGAACCGCCTGCAGGAAATACACCGGCAGATGGAGCTGAACCGTTCCCGCATGTGCATCGCCTGCACGCCACAGGAAGTCCACACGCTGAAAGCGGCCGGAAAGAAAGCAATCATGTTGGGTGTGGAAAACGGGTACGCGATAGGCAAGGACATCGAGAATGTCGTCCGTTTCCGTAAAATGGGTGTATCCTATATTACTCTCTGCCACAATGGGAGCAACGACCTGTGCGACTCGGCAAGAGGAGACGCGGAATGGAACGGTCTCAGTCCTTTCGGGAAAGAGGTCGTCCGCAAAATGAATGAATCGGGCGTACTGGTCGACATCTCGCATGCTGCGGAAAGTACGTTCTACGATGCGCTCGAAACAAGCGCCTATCCGATTATCGCTTCCCACTCTTCCGCCCGTGCACTTTGCAACCATCCGCGCAACCTGACGGACGAACAACTGAAAGCGCTCGCCGAACAGGGAGGTGTCGCACAGATATGCCTCTACAAAGGGTTCATCAACGAAGATGCCGAAAAAGCGTCTCTGAGCGATGCGATCCGCCATATCGACCATATCGTGGACCTGATCGGGATCGACCATGTCGGGATCGGCTCCGACTTCGACGGTGATGGCGAACTGATCGGCTGCCGGGCAAGCAACGAACTGATAAACATCACCATGCGCCTTTTAAAAGAAGGATATACAGAAAATGATATTGCTAAAATATGGGGAGGCAACCTGTTGCGCGTGATGAACAAGGCGCAATCCGCTCCCCGATAACTCCTTATAAACGACAGGATATGACTAAACTGATTTTATTATTATTCTCCATGACCCTGTTCTCATGCGGTCAGAAAGGAGCCGGCGAGACATCGGCTCCCGTCACGGAAGTGAAGAAAGCTCCGGCAACAACTGCCCCGTCATTTGATGCGGACAGTGCCTATGCTTATGTCGGGAAACAGGTATCATTCGGTCACCGTGTCCCGAACACGCCGGCCCACAAGGCTTGTGGCGATTACCTGGCATCCGAGCTGAAGCGTTTCGGAGCGCAGGTCTACGAACAGGAAGCTACGCTCAGGGCATACGACGGGACTCCGCTGGAATCGCGTAACATCATCGGTTCCTTCAACCCCGACAATGACAAACGCATCCTGCTTTTCGCCCATTGGGACACACGTCCGTATTCGGACCACGATCCCGACCCGGCCAACCATAAGAAACCGTTGGATGGCGCTGATGACGGGGCAAGCGGAGTTGGCGCCCTGTTGGAGATCGCCCGCCAAATAGGGATGAAAGCTCCCAACGTAGGAGTGGACATCATTTTCTTCGATGCCGAAGATTACGGAGTCCCTGAATTTGCCAAAAACAAATACGGCGACAGCAGCGACACCTGGTGTCTCGGCAGCCGTTTCTGGGGGAAGAATCCGCACAAACCGGGCTATAAGGCCAAGTTCGGTATCCTGCTCGACATGGTAGGAGCCAAAGATGCGGTCTTCTATAAAGAATATATTTCCATGAAATATGCAGCCCGCTATGTGGACGAAGTGTGGGAAGCAGCCCGAAACTTAGGATACGGCAAATATTTCATCAATGCGAACGGTGGCGGCGTGACGGACGATCATGAAGCGGTCATAGAAGAAACAGGGATTCCTTGCTTGGACATTATCAACTACGACCCGAACTCGAACAAAGGTTTCCGTGACCACTGGCATACGCAGAACGACAATATGGGGAATATAGACAAAAACGTACTGAAAGCCGTAGGACAGACAGTACTGGAAGTAGTATATACGAATTGAGAACTGACAATTAAAAAAATCATAAGAAGATGAGTATTAATGAACTTCAAGACAATGTCATCGAAGAGTTTGCTGACTTCGACGACTGGATGGACAAGTATGCGTTACTGATAGACTTGGGTAACTCGCTTCCCCCTTTGGAGGAAAAGTATAAAACGGAGAGCAACCTGATCGAGGGTTGCCAGAGCCGTGTCTGGTTGCAGGCGGATTATGTGGATGGCAAGATCCTGTTCAAAGGCGAGAGTGATGCGGTTATCGTCAAAGGGATCGTTTCTTTGTTGATCAGCATCCTGTCCGGTCATACTCCGCAGGAAATACTGGATGCCGACCTCTACTTCATTGAAAAGATCGGCCTGAAAGAACATCTCAGCCCTACCCGCTCGAACGGCCTGGTGGCAATGGTCAAACAGATGCGTATGTACGCACTGGCATTCCGCACCAAGGAACAGCAAGGGTGATCTCCAAAACACCTATGTTTTGAATGCAAAGCATAGGTGTTTTGAAATCAAATCATATATGTTTTAAACAGATACTTACCACACTCCCTCCCCAATAGGCACTTCTTGCCATTAATAACGTTTAACTTGAAAAAGACTTTCATGCTTACTATTTTTCAGTATATTTGCGAACATATAGTAATAAGCTGAAAATCAAATAATGATAATACCATGAAAAAAGCAAATACAATTTTAATCATGTTCCTGTCCGTCATGACCGGATGTGGGAAGAACAACCAACCGGCAAATGAAGTAAGCACGGTAGATGTCACAACAAAATATCCTTATAAAGAATTGATTCTCCAAGATTTTATGGATGTGGAGTATATCCCATTGGAAACAACAGATGAATTTCTTTGTATGGGGAGTTTATGGGGAGTCGGCAAGGATGTCATCGTCGCGACAAATTTCAATGGCGACGGTAATATTTTTATCTTCGACCGAAAAGGGAAAGCCTTAAAAAAGATAAACCGGAAAGGCCAAGGCAATGAAGAATACAGTTCTTATTCAAGAATCATTTTAGATGAAGAAAAAGGGGAAATATTTGTCAACAACAGTTTTGCAAAGAAAATACAAGTCTATGACCTGGAAGGAAATTTCAAACGGGACCTACCGATTCAAAAAGAGTTCTCACTTTTTGAAATGTACAATTTTGACAAGGATAATTTAATTTGCCATGATGATTTTCCAAGGAATACCGGACAGTCGTTCATGCTCATATCAAAACAGGACGGCAGCATCACCCAAGAAATCACAATTCCTTTTAAAGAGAAGAAAAGCATCTATGTCTGGGTCGAAGATAAAACTGTAGAGGGGCAGTATTTTGTTTATTCTCCTCAATGCAAACATCCGATCATGCCTTATTATAACGGTTATATTTTGACGGAATATTCGGCCGACACCTTGTATCAGTATTTGCCGGATCATACCTTGACACCACTTATCGCAAGAGTTCCTTCTATCCAATCCATGACCCCGGAAGTAATTCTTTTGCCGAGCCTCTTTACCGACCATTACTATTTTATGGATGCAATCGAAAAGACAATAGAGTTTTCAACAACTAATTTATTGTACGACAAACGAGAAAAGGCTTTCTTCAGGAGCAAAGTCCATAATGGAGATTATACCGGCGAAGAAACAGTCTACTTAAATTCAAGAAGACCGATAAATGGCGAAATTCCTTCCTGGCAACATTTAGAAGCGGCAGATCTCATTCAAGATTATGAAAGGGGCCGGCTAAAAGGCAGATTGAAAGAAATCGCTTCCGAATTGAATGAAGAATCCAACCCGGTCATCATGTTGATCAAACAGAAACAAAAATAAAATTTCCGTCAAAACTGCAACTCCAACTGTTCCGGCAGCAAAGTAAATGTTTTGCGATGATAAGGGGTTATCCCGCATTCCCGGATGGCTTCACGATGGGCTTTTGTGGGATAGCCTTTGTTTTCCTTCCAATGATAGGCGGGATATTCCCGATCGAGGCTGTTCATATAGTCGTCACGATAGGTTTTCGCCAGAATGGAAGCGGCGGCAATGCTTAGATATTTGCCGTCTCCTTTTACGACAGTCGTATGTTTGAGACCGGGATAAGGCGTAAAGCGGTTCCCGTCGATCAACAGATGTTCCGGCTTGACCTTCAACTGGTCAATGGCCCGGTGCATGGCAAGGAAAGAGGCTTTCAGGATATTGATCTTGTCAATTTCTTCGGGCGTAACGATACCGACAGCCCAAGCAATCGCCTCACGCTCGATAATCGGACGGAGCGCATAACGTTTCTTTTCACTCAATTGCTTACTGTCGTTCAAGTCTTCATTATGAAAATCCGGCGGCAAGATAACTGCAGCAGCATACACCGAACCCGCCAAACATCCACGGCCGGCCTCATCACAACCGGCTTCTATGCGATTTGCTTCTAAGTAGGGTAGTAACATGGTTAATCAACTTCTTTTATCAAATCCATCAAATGAATGGGATCTCGTCTGCAATCCCACAACAAATGGATAAATACATAATTTTCTTCGACCGTATAAAGTATTTTATTATGCTTAATAACAAGATAACGGTAGACCAAAGGTTCTTCTTCCAAAAGTGATTCGACAGTCCCCATATTAGGAAATAATTTCAAAAGGAAAACCTTTTCCTCAATCTCATTTTTAACACGAAAAGCAATCCGTTTACCAAAAGTCACTTTTAAATAACAAACTAAGTCTGCCACTTGTCGCTTGAAAAGCTTACTTGACCGAATTTCCATCAATGAAAAGATTGAAAGAAATCACGCATTTCCTGTTCAGAAACGTAAATTCCGTTTTCCTTATCCCGATTTGTTTCCTTCAACATCTCCTTCACCTCCTCCAACGTGAAGCAATTCGGACGTTTCAGTTCCGCTTTTTCAATCTTAATCAACTTACGGGCAAGACTTTCCATATAGGATATTGCCTCCTCGCTATTGCAAGCTTGCAAAATATCCAACGCCCGGTTTTTACGTTCTTGTAATTCCAATGCAGTCATAAGACATCTGAATTTTGATACAATACAAAAGTAACACTCTTCCGACACATAAACTAATGAATACCAGTCTTTCTTTTCATCATCCAGGGACGAAGGATGAAATAGGAGAAGAGCGTTGCAAGAGCGACACCGCAGATATTCGCGAGGAAATCGAACCAGTCGCCACCACGATAGGTCGTACAGTATTCCTGCAAAAGTTCGATTGCTCCGCTCATCAAGACCGGGCACAGGACAGCTCCGATCCAGGCATGCCACAAGACATCGTCGTATTTGCGATGGTTGCGCAGGAACTCGATCCACAGTATACCGGACAAACCGGCATACATACAGATATGGGCCACTTTGTCTATCCCCACAATCTTGCCCACCTCCAAAGAAGGCGGTTTAAAGAAAGAGAGATAGATCACCACTGCGATAATCGTCAGCGAGATCGGATATTTCTTCAGGTAATACAACATCATTATTACTCCATCCCATCTATTCAGAACATCTTCCGCACCCGTTCGATACCGGCAACAAAAGCGTCTATTTCTTCTTTTGTATTGTAGAACGAGAAAGAGGCGCGAACCGTCCCCTCGATTCCTAAATCCTGCATCAACGGCTGGGCACAATGATGTCCGGTACGGACTGCAATGCCCAGACGGTCCAACAACATTCCCATATCGTAATGATGGATATTACCTACCAGAAAAGAGAGTACCGCCCCTTTATGCGCCGCCTGTCCGAAAATACGCATACCGTCGATCGCATTCAGCTTATCGGTCGCGTAACGAAGCAATCCGTCTTCATAGGCCGCTATATTATCCATTCCCAAACGTTCAACATAGCGCAAGGCTTCCGCCAAAGCCGTACTGCCTATATAATCAGGCGTCCCGGCCTCGAACTTGAAAGGCAGCTCGTTGAAAGTCGTCTTTTCGAAGGAAACGGAAGCGATCATCTCTCCTCCTCCCTGATACGGCGGCAGCTTGTCCAACCACTCTTCCTTGCCATACAGGACTCCGATACCGGTAGGGCCGTAAACCTTATGACCGGAGAACACATAGAATTCGGCATCCAGATCCTGCACATCCACTTTCAGATGGGGAACAGCCTGCGCTCCGTCGATCAGTACCGGGACCTCGTGATTATGGGCTTCTTCGACGATCTTCTTTACCGGATTGATCGTACCGAGTACATTCGACACATGTGTAACCGAGACAAGCTTTGTCCGTTCTGAAAAAAGACTGCGGAACGTATCCATACACAATTCGCCCTTTTCGTTCATCGGGATCACTTTCAACGCAATCCCTTTACGGGCAGCCTGTATCTGCCAGGGGACGATATTGGAATGGTGCTCCATCACCGAAACGATCACCTCGTCGCCGGCCGACATACATTCGTCGGTAAAGCTGGAAGCAACCAGATTGATCGCTTCAGTCGTTCCACGTGTGAAAACAATCTCGTTGGAAGAGCGGGCGTTCAGGAATTGCTGCACGGTCTTGCGTGCTTCTTCGTGTGCTTCCGTCGCCGCCTGGCTCAGAAAATGAACGCCACGGTGAATATTGGCATTCACATTATAATAACCACTCTCGATCTTCTCCACCACACAGCGCGGTTTCTGGGTTGTCGCTCCGTTGTCGAAGTAAATAAGCGGCTTATCGTATATCTTATGATCCAGAATCGGAAAATCCTTCCGGATAGACTGTACATCTAACATAACTGTAACTATTTAACTTAATAACAAACGTCAAAGATAGTATGTTTAACAGGGAAATGACCAATTGCTACAACTAAAAAAGCCTTCCGTAAGAAACGAAAAGCTTTTTTAATATCTGATAGAAACCTATACCTACTGATTTTTCCGATAGAAACGTACCCAGTCGATCTCCATCTCGACAGGTAGATCGGATGAGTCGACTGCTCCCACCCAGCTTCCACCTAACTGCATATCGAGCAACAGATAAAACTCTTTGTCCGCGAACGGGAACTGCCCGTCCTTGTCCGTTTCGATACGAGGATAAGCGAAGGTGCGGGTATCGTTGATAAAGAAGACGAGACTGTCCCGATACATTTCCACACTGTAGACATTATAGTCGTCGCGGTTGATCGCACCGATTCCTCCCTGCTTCGGATTGTCTTTGATCCCCAATACATGGGTATAGGCAGAATGAACTGTCTGATAGGCAATCGAATCATTATTCAAGCGTTCCATAATATCGATCTCACCTCCATCCGGCCAACCTTCTTTTTCCGGCAACAGCCAGAAAGCAGGCCATGCTCCGGTTGCACCGTGCAGCTTGGCACGGATATCCAAGCGTCCGTCGGAAAATCCGACCTTGCCCTTCGAATAGACTCCTCCTGTGATAAAGGGAGCTGTATCGGCCGGCAAGCTATAATTGACCAATCCACGCAAAACCAAATTACCATCGCGCATGGCATAACAAGAATCGAAGTCCGACATATAATTATTCCAGTCCGACTTTCCTCGCGGTATCTTGCTCCACGAAGCCTCATCGAAATGATTCTCTTGATCGAAGTTATCCTCCCAAACCAATTTCCATTCCTCCTGTTGCGGCCGGCAGCCCGCCATGATCGATAGGACGACCGACATTCCTAATGCGAATAATCCCTGTTTCATTATTAATCTATTTTCGTGTTTTTTCAAGAAAGTAATTCTTCCGAGTGCGAAGATACAAAGATTTCTGCTCTTTTTAAAGGCCTGACTCCGTATCTTCGCTTCTCGCAACTATTCCTTTTCCCCGAACTCAGACTGTTGCCGTTCCACTTCTTTCAACTTCAAGGCATTCAGCTCCTTGCGCAGAAGTTCCACTTCTCGTTCGGCATCCGTTTTAAAGGTGGTGGTTTGTCCGGCCGAAACACTGCCCAACGGGATGCGAGCAGCATCGGCAGCATCATAGACCAACGGGAAAGCAGGCTGTTTCGATTCGAGTTCCAGTTCACCGCTTACCGGCATTTGCGAACCTTCGAACAAGACACTCGCCGTAATCCGTATCTTACCAGGTTTCAAGGTAGACTGAACCAAGACAGGCGCAGTCCCCCACTTTACGGGAGCCGGATTAGCCAGTATCTCAGCCCCACCCAGCAAACGTCCTTCCCCTTCAATGGAGAAACGGATATTGTAGTTATTCAGTCGTTTGATATTTCCATTCTTATCCGCAACAGCAGCCACCACCGTCACGAAATCGGAGCCATCGGCCTTCAGGTCCGTGCCCTCGTTGTCCACCCATAACAGGATCTTTTCAGGGCGGCGGGCGGGTACGACCTTATGTGTAGCCACGACCCGGCCGTCAATCAGCCCTTCGGCAAGCAGATAGACATCGTCCTGCTTACGAGCCCTTGAAAGCGCCTTGTCGACCATAAAATCATAGACATCCGGGAAGGTGATGACCGGCGAAGGCATTCCGGAACGGTTCTTGTCTTTCTTATAAGTATAAGTCTTTCCGCCCTTGTTAAACGTAAGGCGAACCTCGTCGCAATTGGAATAGACCGTCACATCCTTCCCGGAGAAGGGCGTCATCTCATGCGCGATATACACCATCGGCCCGCTTCCGGCAAGCTGTGCGCCTTTCATTGCCGGACGTTGTGCCATAAACATATAATACGAATATTTAGGCTGGCGAAAGACGTCCATCAGACCACCGTAGAACGGATCGGGATGGTAGCCGCGCTGGTGGTCGAACGAATGCCAAAGGCAACCGCCGACATGCTGCGGAGATTGTTTATAAAGAACATCGTAGCTGGTCACCGGATAAGAAGGGCTGGCATAATGCCAAGCCTGCACACGCATCGGCTGTTCACCCCAGTTACGGGCTACACGGCTGGGCGAATTGTGCGAACTCCAGTCATCCACATTGTCGCCCCATTCGCGAGTGAAATAGGTCTTCGTCGGATCAATCTCTTTCGACGCATTCTGCATATTGGCAGGATGTCCAAAATAGACCGGGAAATTTTCATGTCCGCGTGCCTCACTGTCACTTCCGCAGTAGCAATAGGGATACGGATATTCAGCGTCCACGATATCACGAGTGTTCTTGGCAAAGTCTGCCGGATACCAGGTCTCGTTCAGGATCGGCTCCCACAGCCAGACCGAAGGGTGGTTGCGATCGCGACGTACGACATTGCGGATATCACTATACACGCGCTGCGCAAATTCGGGCGCATCATTCCAGAACTGCCAGCCGGGCGTATTGACGATCACGAACAAACCCAATTCGTCACAGGCATCCATGAAAGCCGGGTCTTGCGGGCAGTGGGCATTACGGATAATCTCCATCCCTGCCTCTTTCAGTTTTTTGGCATCCCGCCAATGTATGCTGTTTGCGACAGCGTTTCCGACAACCGCAAAGTCCTGGTGACGGTTGGCTCCGATCAACGGTTTGCCGTACGGTTTACCATTCAGGAAGAAACCGTCTTTTCCCTTAAACTCGATACTCCGGATTCCGATACGGCGACGATATCCGTCGATCACATTCCCCTCATTGTCGAGTATCCGCACCAACAGGTTATACAAAGTCGGTGTCGAAGGAGTCCAGAGCATCGGCCGTTCCACCGATATTCTATCGGAAGAGGTTGTCGCTTTACCGGCTTTCACTCGGATTTTATCATTCAGATAAGCCACTTGTGTACCATCCGGTTGCAACAAGGTATACTCCACCACGCCGGAGAAAGATTTCTCTGTTGCGTTGCGTACCTGTATCTTCAATTGCACCTCGGCCAACTCATCCGACACTTTCCCGAAAGCGACAAACAAGCCCCCTCCCGCTATCTCATCCTCATAATTGGGATCGGTGATAAACACCTTATTATGCGCAATCAGCCAACAATCCCGGTAAATACCGCCGAAATAGGTAAAGTCCAGCACATCTTGCGCCTTTCCGGGAGGATAGGAAGGATCATCGCTGTTATCGGCCCAGACGGCAATCACGTTGTCGCCGTTCCAGTCCAAAGCATCCGTCACATCGACAATGACAGGCAGATAACCGCCGAAATGCTCCGTCAACAACCGGCCGTTCACAAAAACCTTGCTTTTCCCCATTATGGCTTCGAAATGCAGGAAAAGTTTTTTCCCTTTCAGAGCAGTATCAGGCACAAAATGCTTCCGATACCAGACTTTCCCCTGATAATTGATGCAACCGCTCGCTTCGGTCGGCAGATATTCAATGCCGTTCGGCAAAGAAACGACCGTCCAGTCTTTATCATCAAACTCTTTTCTCTCCGCACCGTCGGCGGCCCCTTTATAAAAACGCCAAGCCGGATTCATCGAAAACACTTCACGCCCGCTGTTGTCCAGCCGGAAAAAACCAGCTGTTGAAAATTCAGGCTGACGGGCCGCCCACAAAGAAAGGCTAAGCCATATAAACACAAAACTGAATATAATTTTCTTCTTCATTATGAAATTTACAATTTATCATTCAAAGGAGGCATACCCCAAAACCTCCGAAAAAAGTTACTTCATCCAAGCCCGTACTTTCCGGACCATCGGGATCTCGTAATAATACCACCAATCGCTATTGTACGTCTTGGAAGACAAATGATTATGATGGTTCAGATCAGAAACGAACCCTTCAGGCTGCTGCATGAAACGAGTTTCAGAATAAACCGACTCCAGATTAGCCCGCATGGCATCGAAGTAATCGCAGACCTCGGCTACTTCTGACAAAGCAATTTTCTGAGCCGCCTCGTCTTTCGCCGTGTCGTAGGCATTCAGAGCCAGAATCAGGCGTACCGGATAGTTTTGCAGATTGTTCGTCTGCTCATAGACCTGCAACGTATAGCGATTGCGCAAAGCTTTAGCCTTTGCAGTCTTGATTCCTTCAGTAATCTTCTCGTAACGTCCGGCCTCAATCCTTGCCTGTGCTATTTTATCTTTATACGATTCGCTCCATGCTCCCGGCTTCGCCTTATCCGGCAACTCCATCAATGTGAAAGCTGTCGTGCCCCACGCCGGATTACGGCGTCCGGAAGTCACCAGCGCACCGTCAAAGAAAAAGACAGCCTTTTCCAATTCATCCAAAAACGCCATCCGGTTATCTTCCGGACGAAAACCATATTCACGCTGCGCATGTGCCTGTTTGAACGCCTCTATATCCCGTGCCGACGGGTTCCAACCGAACTCGCCTTGGGCGATAAAGCCCCGCCAAACCGTTTCCAGATGCGGTGAACCGTCATCCCAGGATGTCGCCAATATCCCTTCCAGATGGTTTTCGGCAACCAGCCTGTTGAATCCTTTCACATATTCCGAACGGGAATTCCGGCGCGGCATGAAAGGCGAATCTCCGGCCGCAGCAGCAGTCGCTCCCATCACCTTCAGCCCTTTATCATGATACCATTTCAAAAGACGCTGATGGGCAGGCGCTGTCGCATCTTCATATTTCCAACGCATATACACGCATTCTTTCGGAAACAGATCGACCGCCTTATCCAGCTTGTCGGTGTTCCAGGCTTTCGCAACCTCCTCTTCGGATTTATCGCTTAGCACAAGTTCCCATATCCCGGCATATTTCAACGGCATATCATCCCAAAAGATGGGAACGCGACCATGATCTACAGCAAACTGACAGACTTTCTTCAACCAGATCATCTGCAATTCGAAAGCCGTTTTGCCGGTCGCCTTGCAACGTTCATCAACACCGATCGCCGTGATCTCGTCTCCTCCGACATGCAGATATTTCCCGTAAGGCATCGCTTCGAGCGCATCCAGATAAAGATCGAACTGAACTTCGTATGTACGCGGATCAGACGGGCAGAACTCCCAATCGCTTGCCGGATTCTCCCGCAGTTCCCAATGATGCTTCAGGATAAAACCGGCATGGCCGAGTCCCTGTACAAGCGGACTGATCTCTACATTCCGTTCTTTCGCATACCGGCAGAGCGCCTGCATCTCCTGCTTGCTGATCGCATTCGGGGCAGCGACTTCCGGACGGCGCGTAAAACGCAGCTTGTCTTCCAGTTCCCAGATAATAACATTCATCTTATAGCGTGCCAGCCGGTCGACCATCCGGTAATAATATTCCATCCGGTCCAGATGATGCTTCGTATCGAGATGGACGGCGCGATAGGCGATAGCCGGATAATCGGTTATCTTCATCTGCGGGATCTCCCGTCCGAAATCGCGGCTGTCTTCCAACAGTTGCTCCAGTGTCTGGCAACCATAGAAAAGGCCGGCTTCCGTGCGTGCCGTCACCGTCACCCCCTTGCCGTTCACCTCCAAAACATATCCTTCGGGCGAATCGGGAACGTTCTGCCCGGACAGCTGCAGGAACAATCCTTTACCTGCACGTCCGCTACGAGGAAGAACATCCGTCAACGCTCCCAACACCGGAACCGGAGTACCGGGTGCAACCGAAACAAACGTCAACTCATCATACATAAATCCCTTCCCCGCAAGCACCTCAACAGATTGAGGCTGAGGCAAGAGTTGAAACACCTTATCCAAACTGCGTGCATAAAGGTTTAGTGTAAAAAACATACACAAAGATAGCAATGAGAGAATTTTCATAAAGCCTGTATTATCAAATTATTTACTTTCCAAAGATACATCATTAAAAACAATTCCACCGAATCACAGTTCGTATAAATAACAACCGGAATTCTTTCCCCCTCTTTTCCCAAATGCGTCCAATGAGGAAGCATATGAACCATTGGCTCCACATAATCACAGACGGGTGGCTCCTATCCCGCTTGATAAAATCAGTCATATCCTTCAACCACCACTCCTTAAAATATATATGGATAAATAAACATGCAGGTAAATACCGGGACCTGTATACCACCTTCCCGTAAGAGGTTTGCTTTGATCTACCTTAACGGCAATATGTCAGTTAAAAACTGAGTAACTGATAGCAATCGGCAAGTCCTGTTTGCCACGCAGATAAGATTCTGCAAGCAACAATATCACATCAGCATAACGGACAGCACGTTCATTGATACAGGACATAGGAGGTGAAGGTTCTGATTCCTGCGTATTCCAATTCTGGTATTTCAATATCCAATACGTGTTCCATCTGTCCGCAGCAAACCTTTATCTAAACGGTTTCAGATAATATGTACATCCTTCCCAGTCCCAAGCGACCGAAGTACGGGCACGATAATCAAAATTGCCGTCTTTGTCTTTTTCCTGTAAAAAAATAATCCATGATTTGCGGAGTCGGATTCGCCTCATACCAACCACCGGCTTCCGGTGCCGCATATTCTTTAGGACGTGTATTTGTTTGTGTAGAATTGATATTTTCTCCATCGCCCCAAATATCCGTTCCGCCAACCGGTTATTATTCATATTTTTTATAATTCTCCACCTGTTCCAAAACTTTCTGGAAGACTTCTTCGTCCCACTGAGGAGGATAGCCTTCTTTGTAGAGGAGATATGTGAGCTGGCTAGCAAGTTTACTTTTGAGATTATCGTTGTTCAGCCAGTCGGCATAGATGGCAGTGTCGTCTATCAGAGCTTTTATTTTCTTAGCCAATTCAATGCAGCGATCATCCGCATATTCAAAGCTGTGTTTGTCACGAACTTCGACAAGAACATCAAAAAATGCTTTCTCCTCGAAAGTGATACCCAAAACTTTGAATTTTTCACTATCAGCTTTTAGGTCTTTCAGTATACTCATCAACTTGTTCGAGAGTCCATTGATTTTATATGAAACGATGTCGCATACATCATTCACTACGTTCTGTGTCACTTCGTTGGTAAATGTCAGCTTGTTCCGCGTGTTATAGGCATCTATGGTATCTTCAAGCATCTTTTGGAAATGCTCGGCCTGTATCTTATTTGTCCGGCTGTATGTTTTGATGGCTTTAGCGACAAGTTTGCAGAGAATCTGGAACTTGGTGAATGGCATCTTTATTTCATCCACCTCTTTAGAAAATGAATCGCTGAAAATATTTTCTTCAATACCTTCATTCATTACCCGTTCTACTCCGCAGACTAGGATTGCTTCTTGAACCAACTGTTCTACATGCCGATTCATGCTTTCTGTGTCATGTTCTGTAGCGGTCATTTTATTCACATATGAGCAGACGCCCATGAAACATTGGCTCCATACGACTTCATCTTCTGTCAGAATGCCGGCAGGATTACAGATATTATAGGCAGAGCGCAGGCGTTTGACATGTTCCCTGAAAAGTTTAAGGAAGGACACCTCTCCTTTCCGTTCCACACTGTTGGCAAGGATATATTCAGCCGCTTCTTGAATGAACTGAAGCCGGGCAAGGTCATTATTCCCAAAGAAACGGTCAAAGACCAGTCCGGACAATTTCTCTTGCAATAGTTGCAATTCGTTTTGTAATACTTCATGTGCAACTTCTAAATCCTCCTGAGGTCCGACTTCGCTACCGTATTTTTTCATGGCTTTCTTCATCTCCTCCCGAATGCCTATATAGTCGATGATAAAACCACACTCTTTTGTACCGAATTTACGGTTTACACGCGAAATAGTCTGAATAAGCGTATGTTTCGATAGCGGTTTGTCATTATAAAGCATCGTAAGACAAGGCACATCAAATCCCGTAATCCACATATCTACATTGATGGAGATATGAAAATTCGATTTTTCTGATTTAAACTCTGCATCGAGAAACTTACGATATTCCTTATCGCCAAGCAGATTGTAAAGTTCCTTTTCATCATCTTTGTCACGTGTCATGACCATATTGACAAAAGCGATGTCACTGAGTTTTTCCTTTTCGTCTGCAGTCAATATAAATTCGTTCAATGCTTTCCTCTTCTCAAACCAGTCAGGCTGCAACTTCCGCATAATTTTATACAGTCGGAATGCTATTTTGCGGTCTGCACAGGTAATCATGGCCTTTTGCAGACGGTCGGTCGTTTCTGTACGGCGTTTGTAATCTTCGATAATGTCTTTGGCGACACGACTCAGGACATCTTCATCACCAATAATCACCTCCATACTGGACATGGCCACCTTGCTCTTTGCTATATCCTCTGGTGTTGCCCCTTCGTCTGCACACAGACGATAATACTCTTCTACTTTATCTGCCTGTTCTTTATTGAGAAACACACGAGCCAACCGAGGATCATATTTGATTGGAACGGTTATTTCGTCCTCTTCTGATTCCTTCATCGTATATTGATCTACCACCTTACCAAACACATGTATGGTTTCGTCAATAGGGGTTCCGGTAAAACCGACATAAGTAGCATTCGGTAATGCATCTCGTAGATACTTGGCAAAACCGTATGTGATTTTCGCACCTATCTTATCAGTATCCCCTTCGGTTTGTATGGAGAGTTTCGATCCGATATTATTTTGGGAACGATGAGCTTCATCACTCAAACAGATGACATTGGAACGATCTGTCAGTAATCCTGTCGTTTCTGCAAATTTCTGGATAGTGGTGATATAGACTCCTCCTGTTTTACGCATACGCATCTCTTCAGCAAGTTCTTTCCTTGTCTCAAATACCTTTACAGCTTCGTCCTCAAGATACTGTTTCGAGCGACGGAATAGTTTTCCGGTTTGTGTCTCCAAATCCTCCCTGTCTACTATGACAAGGATAGTCGGACTGCCCAGTTGTTTCTTACAGCGTAGAACTAATTGACGGGCAAGGAAAAGCATTGTATAGGTTTTTCCGCATCCTGTAGCTCCGAAATATGTACCGCCTTTTCCATCACCTCCGACAGAACGCAAATGGTCAAGGATATTGTCCCGCAGTTTGCGGGTGGCAAAAAACTGCGGGTATCGGCATACAATTTCGGTCGTGTCGTCTTCCTTTGTCGGATCAGGGAAATAGACATAATCTCGCAATATCTCCAATATACGTTCCGGTGACAAGGCCCCACGAATGAGTGTACGAAGTGTGTCAAGACCTTTTCCGGCTTTGCCTTCATTATTTATCTTCTTCCATTCATAGAAAAATTCGAATGGCGTATAGGTAGAACCCAAAGCATTCTTTGCCCCGTCACTGATTACCGCCAAAGCGCAATATTTCAACAGAGACGGTATATCCCTCATGTAGCGCGTACAAATCTGCGTATGTGCATCACGTATAGTTGCATTCTGATTAGTCGGATTTTTCAGTTCGATGATACAAACGGGTATGCCGTTTATGAAAAGCAGGATATCCGGACGACGATTCTCACGGCCTTGCTCCATGACAAACTGATTGACACAACGGAAAATATTATGGTCGGGATGCTCGAAGTCAATGTATTCCAAACGAAACGGATTATCCCGACCATCGCTATATGCAAAATCATAACCGTCACGATAGAGCAAAAAAGCATTCCGAAGAGCATAATAGTCATTCTGTCCGCCAGTATTGCGCAGGTTAGCGACGATACTGTCCATCTCGGAGGTGGTCAAATTCTTGTCTTTGTATTGAACGGCGAGAAAATTCCTTAAGTCCTCTTCAATGAGTGGGTCGGTATATTTCCTGTGAATGTCATCACCAAATGCATATTGCCAATGCGATTCATGAAGAAGCTCAATAGTAGCCTCCTCGAACTGGCTTTCGTAATATTTCCCTTTATTTGCCATAATCGCTGTTATTTAAGAATGTATGACATGTTGAATCAGTGCCGGACACACTTCACGAGAAAGCCTGTCAGCTTCTTCTGCTATTTGCTTTGCTTCGTTTGCACATTTGTATATATTGACGATTGCACGTTGAACGTCAATTGGAGGAAGAGGTATTTTGCAACGTTTCATATCTTCAAAGGAGAATGCTTCACGCGCACTTCCCCATGAGTTAAAACGGGCGTAACGGTCAAATTCAGGACGACAGAACCATAGATATAAGAATTTCGGTAGAATCTTTTCCTTTTTATTAATGTCAAACGTTATATATGATGATGATACAATGTGATTGTTATTATTGTTGTTTAATGCCAATGTAATTTTTTCTCCATTACGAGATGTTATTGTTACATAGCAAAAAGTATTTGTCTTAAAAATCTTATATGGAGTTAATTTGACCCCATCCATATTTGCTTTTGTGTCTATAATCTTCTTTTCTATGCTAATACCTCTTACATCATCAAGACAATATATTTCATCAGAATTCCTTTCATCATATTCTTCAATGTACGGTCCGATTTCCTGCAATGGATATTTTTGCTTCAATTCCTGAATATAGCTTTGGCAGACCTGCATAAGCGGAGCAGCCTTAGTCTCGTTTTGTTCTTTGATTTCCCGGAATGCTTTCCAAGCATTTACAACTTTCTGCTGTTCGGTAGGAGATGGTAACGGAATCTCAATGTCGAGGAAGCGTGGCCAGTCCAAGTTAGCTCGAACACTGGAATCACTAATGAACCAGCCATAACGATCGCTTTCGGCACGATTAAAATACATGAAAAAATATTCAGGCAGGACTTCCTTTTCATCATTGATGATAAAAGTTGTATATGCCGGAGAAATTAAAGCCGGTTGTTCATCGCCGTATAATCCTATACGAATACAGATGTCACGTCCTGTCTGCATACCACTAAACACAAACATTCCTTTTGTGATAACTTTATACTTAGCAATATCAACTCCATCCAAATTTGCGACTGTTGGCATAAATATTTTGTCTCGATTTATACCTATTACCGGATAATTATTACCTGCTGTATTCCTTTCATCACACTGTTCGATATAATCTCCCAACCTAACCCATTTTACATTACCAGCCATCCTATCACTCCTCCATTCCGTGTTGTTCCAAGAAGAAACGTTTTTGCTGCTCTATCTCCCGGCGCAGTTCTTCCTCCGTCGGCATATAAGCCATATATTTGGCGGCAAAAAGTTGCTCGCTACCGTTAAGTACGGAGTATTTTGCCAAGACCTTATCGGTCTCGGTGCAAAGCAGTATGCCTATTGTGGGATTATCACTATCGTCTTTTACAAGGTCATCGTACATCCTAACATACATATCCAACTGCCCCACGTCTGCATGTGTAAGAGGGTGTGTTTTAAGTTCCAACAACACGTAGCGTTTGAGCTTGATGTTATAGAATACAAGGTCGATGTAAAAATCACCTGTGTCCGTTGAAATGTGTTTCTGCCTATCGACAAAAGCAAATCCACGTCCCAATTCCATGATAAATTGTTGCAGATGATCTATTAAGGCTTGCTCCAACTGGCTCTCGTCATATTTGCAATCCTTGCGAAAACCTAAAAACTCGGCAACCACCGGGCTTTTTATATATTCCAGTGGATCATTTGCTTCGACATCTGGAGCAGGCAATGCTAACCCCTCCCTTACGCAAGCCATACGGCGACCATAGTATTGTGTGCCGATGTTTCGGTTGAGTGTTCTCACACTCCACATCTGTTCCGAAGCCTCTTTTACATACCATTCTCTGGCCTTAGGATCAGCAACCTGTATAATCGAGCGGAAATGTGACCATGACAGATTGTGAACACGCGTGTTCACAATCTCCAAGTCGCTGAAGCACAAATAAAATTGACGAAAATAGTCTAAGTTGCGCTTGCTGAATGTACTGCCGTATTTAGGAACTAATTGCTCTGACAAAGTTTTAATCAGCCGGGTGCCATATTGCGCACGGACTTCTCCATGCTGTTCCTCCTCCACTATTCGCCGTCCAATGTGCCAATAAGTAAGTACCGCAATCTGATTGGCTGCCGCGTATGCCTGTTGACGGCCTTGCTCGATAATACTCCGAATATCAGAAATCAGTTTATCAGTTGTCACATGTTGCAGCTTATTCTTCTCCATAACCTAAAACTTTGAAAGCGTTTATAAGTTCCGTTTCGTTTGCATCCCATCTTTTCTTCAATTCATCAAATTTACAACTCATTTTTGAAAGGGCAGACTTATAGTCTATTTCCGTATCACGGTCTATAAATTCAATGTATCTGGATGGAACAAGAGAATATCCCTTTTCTTGAATTTCGTCACGATGTGCTGCATAGTATAATTCCGGCTCTGCATACTCGACAAAATTCTCAGTTTGCCAGTTGAAGTATATTTGACGCACTCTGTCTATTGCCGTTTCTGACAAACGGACATATTTCTTTTCGTATATGTTGCTATTCCAAGTCCGCAAGTCAATGAACAAAATCTCACCTGTACGATTGCGAAGTTGCCTTCCATGCCACGGCCCGCCTTTTTTGTTGTTGTTCAATATCCAAAGAGTGACGGATATATCGGTAGAATAGAACATGTTTCGTGGCAAAACGATAATAGCCTCCACTTTGTCGCTTTCGATTAACTGTTTACGTATTTCCTGCGTATCGCTGTCATCCAAAGCACCATTAGCAAGTAGGAAGCCCGCTATTCCACGACTGACATTCAATTTGTTAAGAATATGAAGAATCCACGCATAGTTGGCATTGCTGGTAGGAGGCACTCCATAACCTTGCCAGCGAGGATCGGTTTCAAAACCTCCGTATTCGGCATATTTCTTCAAATTGAACGGCGGATTCGCCATGATATAATCAAACTTAAGTTCCTTGTGCTGGTCATCGGAGAATGTGGACACGGCTTTATCACCTAAATGGTAAGAGATGCCTCGGATAGCCAGGTTCATCTTTGCAAGTCGATAGGTTGCCGGCTCAGACTCCTGCCCATAGACATTGACAGCTTTAGTGTTTCCGCCGTGAGCCTCTATGAACTTTGCAGCTTGGACAAACATACCTCCGGAACCGCAACAAGGGTCATATACCGTTCCGTCAAAAGGTTCAATAAGAGAGGCGATAAGCTCTACAATAGAATGCGGAGTGTAAAATTCCCCTTCCTCTTTGTCTGCGTTGATGGAAAAAGCCTGCAAAAAATACTCATATACACGTCCTATAAGATCGTGGTCATTGAATTTTTGTGGGTCTATCTTGTTTATTTCATCTACTACGCTTTTCAGAACTCCCGGTTCAAGGGCCGTTTTCGTGAAAATCTGCTGCGGAAGAGCATTCTTCAATTTAGGTTCGTTGTCATCCAAAGTTTTTATAGCCGTATCGAAAGCGATAGCCATGCCGGTAGGCGATGTGAGAATCAGTTTGTCCCAGAATGTTTCATCTGTCAGGAAAAACACTCCGTCCTGCATATACTGGTTGGGACGTGAAAGTTGCAGCTCAATGAAAGTTTTATCATCAATGCCCTGCACTTCTACTATTTCATGCCAGATTTTCTCCTTTTGCTGTTTGAACCGTTCTCCTATGAATTTCAGGAATACAAGGGTCAACAACAAGTCGCGCTTGTCTGTCATGGCTGCACGCCCACGCAGACTGTTACGACAATTGAAAAGTATCGTTTCAAGGGTCTCTTCCTTTACCGTTTTATTCTGTTTCTTAGCCATTTTACTATGTTTGTATTCAATTTAAAAGCATTTGCATCAATTCCCATTTGGTAAATCTTAATGTCAGGATTCAGTTTTCGTGCAATGCCTATTATTTTTGATTTCTCATCTGTTGCCATATTTATTTCTAAATAGACTGACTCGAAACACTCTCCTCCAATTTTTGGGAATGCACGAACTTCTTTCCAATCAATCGGCCCTTTATCATCATTTTGCCCCGGCAATAATGCCATATATGTGGGATAAGTGTCTAAAATAAATAACCTGACTTCTTGTTCATGCCCCCAAGCCTTTGACTTTGTAGATAATTGATAGTGGAAAAAATCTTTTGCATCCCTGAAATAATCAGGCTTCTCTACAATATCCTTATATTGCACTTCTACTTCGGAACAACCAATCATGGTTACTATAATATAACATCATCAATCCACCGTTAAAATCAAGAGACTTATATAATTTGACCACTCCCATAACTCTATTATTCAGTTCTCAACAAATCATCCACAGTTACACCCAATACTTTGGATATCTGGATTAAAGTCTCCACATTAGGTTGCGTTGTGTTTGTAACCCATTTGGAGATTATAGCAGGATCTTTATCCAGTTGTTCAGAAAGCCACTTGTTGTTCTTGTCTTTTTCTGCAAGAACGACTTTAATTCGGTTTAATAATTTACGCTCCATGTTATATTCATTCTATCCATGCGTTTACAAAGATAGATATTATTCGTAGAACAATGTGACTAAATTGGATATATTTTGCTACAAATGGCAAAAAAATGAGTATTACGTCAATTATGATAATGCGATTTTATAAAGCCTGTTTTTAAAAGAAGGATGCTTATCGCCATTTTTTACATAGCAAATTGTAGGCAATTATTTTTGAATATCGTAAGTTTACGGGAACTTAATGGCCTCAAACCTGCTAAAAAGCGATATATAGTAGCTATATATCAGACTAATACAGATTTTATTTCGATTCAAGCATGACAACAGAATTTTGGACAAATGTCATTTTATTATCTTTATTCGGATAAATCTGTACTTTATGAAAGGTTAAAAAATATTACCCGGTAGTGTAATTCCCAAAACATGGGGTACTAATCCGATTTGGAAGGGGTAGTAGTGACATTTTGATAATCTTAAATCATATTCCTTCATCACCCCAGATATGATATATTTCTGAAAAACAAGAGAAACTAAAAGAAAGGGCCGGACTGTTCAAATAAAATAAACACAGAACGAAGTTGCAGTAAACTTCCGTTATTTTGATAAAAATCTTATATTTGTGCACACACCGCAAGATTATGCAGGAAGATGAGAGTAAAATAAAATGGAGCCAGTTTTTAGCTGGTGATAACGATGCTTATTGTTGGCTATACAAAGTCTACATACAAATGCTGTTCCGTTACGGGCATCGTTTTACCTCCGATACAGAGCTTATAAAAGACTGCATCCAGGATGTTTTTACCGGATTATATAAAAACAGGGAACGTCTGGCCACGCCAGATAATATAAAAGTGTATCTCTTCGTTGCCACAAAAAACAGCCTCCTGCGTACTCTTTATAAAGAATCTATTTACGAAAGGAATACGATGGAACAAGTTCCATTCTCACTCGAACCGACAGTGGAAGAAGAGTTTGTCAATAATGAACAATACAATAATCAACAAAAGAAAATCAAAGAGATACTTTCCATACTAACTCCCCGTCAAAAAGAGATCATATATTATCGGTTCATTCAAGAAATGAGCATGGAAGAGATCTGTATACTAATGGATATAAATTATCAGTCGGCACAAAATCTAATACAACGATCGTTGAAAAAAATCAAACAAAATTATAGTTCTACCGGATTATTCCTTTTGCAACTTTACCTTTCAGCAATGGTTCGTTACAAATTTATATAGTGTTCAATATATTCATCCGACCATCCAAACCTATATCAACAAAACTCCTTCACGGAATTTTATAGGAAACATTGTTCGCTGTTCCTTTCTGTAACGATTAACGATTCGATCATTTTTTCGGAACAACATGATTTTCCTCTTTTTTTAAAATAAATTCTTTTTAGTGAGTATAAAACTGGCAACAACGTCTCTTTATCTATAAAAGCCCTTTAAGCAAATGGGAAAAGATTATACAAAATATAAAGCAGACGAGTTACTGAACGACGATTATTTCCTGTTATCGGAACTATATCCGACAGAGAAAGATCGAAAGTTCTGGAATCAACTTCAGCAAGCAGACAGCGTTCTTGCCGGAGAAATCGAATCTGCCCGTCTTTTCCTAAAAGACATAAAAAGAATATCTAATAATCCTATTCTTCTGGTGGACGAAGAAAAAGAATTATGGAAACGCATACAGATTACCAATGCACTATACGATAAACACAAAAAGAAGAACCGTTTCTTAAAAATAGCGGTTTCTATCGCTGCATCCTTACTGATAATCCTTACTTATGGCTGGCATACTTTATATAATCAGAAACAAGTGATTAATTATGAAGCAATGATTAGTACTATTCCACAGACCGACAATCCTTCGGAAAACGTCCAGTTGGTTCTTTCAAAAGAAAAAAAGATTTCTATTGAAGGGAAAGACATCCAATTGGAATATACAAAGGAAGGCAACATCAACATAAATTCAGAAAAAACAATCACAAAAAAAGAAGAAAGAAAAGATGATAAAATTCAAACTTTCAACCAATTAATTGTTCCGATAGGAAAACGTTCCTCCATTACATTTACAGATGGGAGTCAAATTTGGGTGAATGCAGGATCAAGAGTGATCTATCCCGCCCAATTTACCGTCGACAGCCGGGAGATATTTATAGAAGGAGAAATTTATCTGGACATTGTGCACGATACAAAAAGACCTTTTATCGTAAAAACCAGAAAAATGGAAATCAGAGACCTTGGAACTCAGTTTGGTGTCTCGGCCTACGATAACGAAGCAAACAGTCATGTTGTTCTGGTAGAAGGAAAAGTTGAAATAGAAACAAAAGGGGAAAGAAAAAGCACATTAAACCCCAATCAATTGTTCCTATACAACAACAAAAACAACGAAAAATCTGTACATCAAGTAAATACACAAGATTATGTTGCATGGAAAGACGGATATTATCAGTTCAATCACCAGAAGTTAGATATTGTACTGGAGAAACTTTGCAAATACTATGGAATCAAAATCCATTGGGACGAAAAAATCCATGAACTCACTTGTAGCGGGAAACTGGATCTGAAGGAGAACCCGGAGAAAGTACTCAATGCTCTTCAAAATGCAGCCCCGATCAAAGTAGAGAAAATAGACGATCAAATTTTTATTATTAAACATTAAAACTCAAAACATTATGGGACCTTAGATTTCAGAGGAACAAAATTTCAAAAATTTTCCCTCACAAATAAGTTACATGTATCAAACCGTATTACAAACTTAAATCGTTACACAATATGAATGAGAACACCAGGTTTCCTCAAAGGAAAAACCAATCCAAAAGATTAATACGCACCATGAAATTTTTTATGCTTTTTGCATTCTTTACTGTAGGATCATGTTTCGCTTCAGGGATATATTCTCAAGAGGCATCTTTCTCCATGAACTACGAAAATAAGACTCTTAAAGAAGTTATTAACGAAATAGAAAACAGCAGTGAATTCATCTTCTTTTACTTAGATAAATCAGTTGACCTGAACCGCAAAGTCTCTATTAATGTAAAAAATCAGAAAATAGAGACTATCCTCAGTCAATTATTTTCCGGCACGGAAAATAATTACTCCATATCTGATCGTCAGATAATCATTTCCCAAAAAGGAACACCTATAAACACTGAAACAAACCAGAAAGACACCCGTACAATTTCTGGTACTGTAAGAGATAACTTAGGACCGGTTACCGGCGCCAACATCGTTATCAAAGGGACTACTAACGGAACAATCAGTGACCTGGATGGAAAGTTTACACTGGAAAATGTTCCGGCAAATGCTATTCTGCAAATTTCCTACATAGGTTATCTTCCACAGGAAATTACAATCAATAACCAGTCTTTCTATAACATCATGCTGAAAGAAGACAGTCAATCACTCGATGAAGTTGTAGTTGTCGGTTACGGTACAGTTCGAAAAGCCGACTTAGCAGGTTCTGTGGCCGTTTTGGATAATAAAGCCTTCAAAGATCAACCGATCACACAAGTATCAGATGCTTTGCAAGGCCGAGTGTCGGGCGTTCAGGTACAAAGTAGTGGTGTACCTGGTGGAACTGCAAAAATCCGTGTCCGCGGTTCCGGTTCTATCAACCGTAGCAACGATCCTTTGTATGTAATCGACGGCATTGTTCGTGAAAGCGGCCTGACCGGTTTAAATCCTGAAGACATTCAGTCCATGCAAATCTTAAAGGATGCCTCTTCTACAGCCATCTACGGTTCTCGCGGAGCAAACGGTGTCGTTCTGATCACGACAAAAACAGGAAAAGCAAATGTCCGTCAAATCATGTTCGATGCACAGATTGGCGTCGGTACCGTAGCCAAACGTTACGAGACACTCAATCCGCATGAGTTTGCCACATTATATAATACATATCGGAAAGAGACATTCTCTCAGGAACAGTTATCCGCTTTCCAGAACGGAACAGCCGGAACGAACTGGTTGGATGAAATCTTTCAAAACGGCATAACCCAGGATTACAAACTGACTCTTTCCGGTGGTAGCGACAAAATACAGTATATTGTTTCAGGCAACTATGTCGGACAGGAAGGTGTTGTCAAAGAAAACACGAACAAACGTTACCAGGCACGCGCAAATATCACCTCACAGCTGACAGACTGGCTACACATGACTGCCGACGTAAATGTCTCTCACAATGTGAAGAAAAGTGCAGATTTCAGTGCAGCAAAAAGCAATATTGTCAACATAGCTATGAATTATGCACCCGTACTCGGGATCATGAATGACAACGGGACATACATGCGTGACCCATATAGTGCTATCACACAATTGAATCCGGTCGGCTTGCTCAATGAACAAATTGGAGAATCTATGAGAGATATTGTTAATGCTCATATCGATCTGAAATTCAACATTCTACCCGGTTTGACGTTTACTACCAGTAATGGTATCGATTATAACGATGTAAAAAATTACTCTTTCGCTACCACAAAGGTATCCAGTTCAAGCAGCATGGGAAACAATGATGCGTATCGCATGACATTGCAAACAACAAATAACCTGACATATAGCGGGAAATGGGGTGACCATGCTTTGACAGCAACAGCCGTTTACGAAGCTACACAATCAGAATACCGCTATATGAACATCACCGGGAATAATCTGATGACCGAGAGCGTAGGATGGTGGAACGTTGAAATGGCCTCCACACGTAATGCGCAAAACAATTATTCCAAATGGGCTCTGATGTCCGGCGTAGGGCGTGTAATGTATAACTACAAAGATCGTTATATGTTGACCGGAACGATCCGTGCTGACGGTTCTTCTAAGTTTTTCGATAATAAATGGGGTTGGTTCCCTTCAATTGCTGCTGCCTGGTCAATGGGTAATGAAGACTTTATGCAACACCAGAATTTCATACAAGACCTCAAAATCCGCGCCAGCTACGGTTTAATCGGAAGCCAGGCTATCGACCCATACGAAACATTAGGCTTAATGACTCAAGCCATGTATGCCTTCGGAGGCAATGCCTATTATACAGGATATTGGGTCGGACAAACCGTTGCAACCCCGAATCTGTCATGGGAAACTACCCACCAATTCGACTTGGGTTTGGATTTTTCCATTTTAAATCGCCGATTAAACATCTCGTTAGACTATTTTGACAAACGCACAAAGGATGGTCTGTTAAAACGAACAATTCCAAATTATGACGGTGGCGGTTCTTACTGGGTGAATGCTGCAGAGATCAGTAACCGAGGTATTGATTTTTCTATCAATGCAATCATTTTCGATGGTTCGGATTTTAGTTGGAGTACAAACTTTAACGGAACTTACCTAAAGAATGAAATAAAAGATCTGGCCGGTTTGGACTTTATCCAAGGAGCGAATATTGCTAGCGGCATGTTTTCAACAGACGGTGTTACCCGTATAGCTGTAGGGCAACCGATCGGAGCATTCTATGGCTATGAATGGACAGGATTGGATGCGGCAGGTAATGATTCGTTTGTCGATCGGGATAAAAATGGCATAATCGATAGTAAAGACCGTACCTTTATAGGTAAAGCCTCTCCTGATTTCACTTTGGGATGGAACAACAGTTTGCATTGGAAAAACTGGGATTTGAACGTATTCTTTACCGGTTCGTTCGGAGCAGAACGTTTCAATATGGTACGTTATACCGGTACATCCATGACAGGTGATTTTGCCTTCATCACACTAAAAGAGTATTTGAATGATAATTTCGATACAAAAGGGCAGTCAGCGCGTTATCCTTCCGTAAATGTAAAAGGCAATAATTATCAGGCAGCGGCAACCTCTACCAAATATTTGGAATCAGCGAATTATTTCCGTCTGGACAATATCAGCTTATCATACAATCTGCCAAAAGCTGTCTCCAAATTTGCAGATCTCCGTTTTACATTCAGCTGTCAGAACTTATTCACCATAACCAATTATAAAGGGATGGATCCGGCCGGTATTTCTTTTGTAGATACAGGTACAGGCAGTGTGGATGTAAATGACGGTATTGACCTTGGAGCTTATCCGTTGACTCGTTCGTATACTTTCGGAGTTCGTATGAATTTCTAATATTAAATAAAGAATAATAATCATGAAAGCGAAATATATATTATATATCTTAAGCATAGCATTGTTATCAAGCTCATGCAATGATTTTCTCGATGAAGATCCTAAAGGCAAACTGACGCCGGGAACTTTTTTCTCTACACAGGATGAATTGACAATGGCAACCTATGCCTTGTATAAGAATGTCTGTCTAACACAGACCAATACCAATCCAACGATCCCATCTTGGTTAGGCGACGACATAACGGCTAATCCTGGCAGTAATAAACAGGCTTACGCAGAAGTTGATGCATTCCGAGGTTCGGATGCCAATAAAGGAGTAGAAGCAGCATGGTCTACCTCTTACGTTGTGATCAAGGCCGCTAATTATATTATAGAGAATGGGGCTAAAACACCTACAACACAAGAAGAAATAAATATCGCATTAGGCCAGGCCAAGTATTGGCGTGCAGTACATTATTTCTGGTTAGTCCGTCGTTGGGGAGCCGTTCCTCTGATTCTGGACACCGAAGTTAACTACGAACGTCCTTTAGCCAGCATACAAGATGTTTACAACCAGGTTGTCAAAGACTTACAAGAATGTGTCGCTACACTTCCAACCGACTACTCCAAACCTCCCCAGAAATATCAGGGAGCCAATATCTTCATTACCAAACAGGCTGCCCAAGCGACATTGGCTGCCGTTTATATGGCTATGGCAGGTTGGCCTTTAAAACAGACACAATATTATGCATCGGCAGCAGAACAAGCGAAAGCGGTTATTGATGGCGTAAATAGCGGAACGTATGAATATATTTTGGAACCGGAATACAAATACGTATATGCTCCGAGTCATAATTATACAAACGAAACGGTAGTCGGTATCAATTTTTCCAGTGCAGTCGGAACATGGTCCGAAGATTCACAGATGACGAATAGTCATCTATTCGAATCACTTACCGGATGGGGCGATGCATTGGGTGAAATCAAATTTTGGAAAGAATTCCCGGCCGGTCCAAGAAAAGATGCGACTTATAACCCAAAGATTCTGGAAGGAAACAAAGAAGGAGGCAAATTATTGGATTGGTGGGACGAAAGTATTCCTGAACAACAACCAATGTTCTGTACATTTACCATCAGTGAAGACGGAGGAGATTACGATTATACAAAACCGGCCAACACATCCCTGATGACTAATGATCATCGTCATCGCCTGATTCGCTATTCGGAAGTATTACTTTGGTACGCCGAAGCACAAGCACGTGCCGATGGCACACCGAACGCGATGGCTTATGAATGTATCAACCAAGTACGTGAACGTGCAGGTTTAGAACCGCTACAAACAGGTATGAGTGGAGAAGCTTTTGCTAACGTAGTCTTGAAAGAACATGGTTGGGAAGTTGCCGGTTACTTTGTTGCTTTGGTAACCCGTCGTGATGATCAGATGCGAATGGAACTACTTGAAAAAACATTCAACGAACGTAAAGCCAATGCAGCTATCGAAGTCGCTCCAGGTATCATACGGAAAGAGAAGGTTGAATTGCCGGCATCACTTACCTGGCAGGGTGAAAAATCTATTTATCTGCCATATCCGGCATCCGACACCCAACTGAATTCAAACCTGACTCGATGAAGCTATCTTTCAAATCAAGGTATTAGTCAAATGTCTGTTTTCAATACCTAAACCTTGTCGGGGACTGTCCTGAAATGATCTCGGACAGTCCCCGGCTCTCTCAAAATCAGTCTATTCTCAATGTGCTTAATAATAAATCAAAGTTGTGATATCATGGATTTAAAACTTCTACCAGTGTTATTGTTATGTGCAACTCCTCTTTTGGGGCAAGAGGTCCGCATGAAGTCCGTAACAGAAAAAATTCCGACTTACCAGATCGGAGCTCCTGAAATCAATCCTATCTTCTTTACCGGCCGTGTCTATCAAGGAGCAGAAGGATATATCTATCCTTACCCGCTCTACGATGTCTTAACGGAAAAGAAAGTCGAGCAGGACTACAATGTACTCCGACTGGACAATCAGTATGTCAACATTGCTATTCTTCCAGAAATAGGAGGTCGTATCTTTGCCGCTTCTGACAAAACCAATGACTATCCTTTCTTCTACACCCAGACAGGGGTAAAACCTGCTTTGATCGGCATGTTGGGAGCATGGCTTTCTGGTGGTGTTGAATGGAATATCCCCGACCATCATCGTGCCAGTAGTTATATGCCTATCAACTGGACTATGAAAGAGAATGAAGATGGAAGCAAAACAATTTGGATAGGAGAGACTGAATTACGCCACCGTCTAAAATGGTCAATAGGCGTATCTGTATATCCCAACCGTTCCTGGGTGGAAGCAAAGATCAAAGTGATCAATCCAACTCCAATGATTCAATCAATGTTGTACTGGGCAAATGTGTCTGTCCATTGCAACGATCAATATCAAGTGATATTTCCTCCTGATGTCCAATTCGGAGCCGATCATCATAAAGTCTATTTCACAAATTGGCCCATCGGAGAAGCAAATCTTGGCAGTGGAGAAAACACCGATTTATCTTGGTGGAAAAACTTTACGGAAAACTCCCGTTCCATTTTTACATGGGGAAGCAAAATGTCATTCCTCGCCGGCTACGACTATGGGAAAGATGCAGGAACAGTACACGTTGCTAACCGCCATGTCGTACCTGGAAAGAAATTTTTCTTGTGGGGGAACAACACGAACGGCGAAATGTGGAACAAAATACTATCCGACAATGACGGACATTACTTAGAGCTCATGGTAGGCGGTTACTCGGACAATCAACCGGATTACAGTTGGATAAACCCAGGCGAAATCCGCGAATTCAGACAGATATGGTATCCGATAAAAGGTATCAAAGGAGTAAAGAATGCGACAGATGACGCTGCGGTAAACTTTGAATCAATCGAAGGCAATAACTACCGTGTAGGTTATTGTACAACAACATTGTACGAAAACGCCCGTGTTGTCGTACTATATAAAAACCAGATCGTAATGGATAAGCGAATCAACATCGATCCTGACAAATACTTCCTCGATCAGGTATCCATTCCCGATTTGTCAGATCCTTCGGCACTTTATACAGCACTCTACGATGCCCAAGGTAACCTGTTAGTCGATTACCGTCCAATTGTGCAGGAAGAAAAAACGTTACCTAAAATCATTGATGGAACCAAACCTGTCAATGAATATAAGACAAACGAAGAACTTTACTTAGCCGGTCTCCGCATTGATCAGTTCAACAATGCCCGTCTGGATTATATGGATTTCTATAACGAAGCTCTTTCACGTGACTCGATGGATGCCCGCATAAATATCGAAGTGGGGAAACATTATATCCGTCAAGGGAAGTGGGAACTCGCAGAACAACATCTGCTACGTGCTCAGGCTCGTTTGTCACATGATTATACAACGGTAAAGAACACGGAAGCACTCTATTATCTGGGATATTTATATCAGATGACAGGAAATATCGATAAGGCAATAGATGCATATTGGTCCGCGACTTGGACCCCCGACTTCAAACATCGTTCTTTCTATGAGTTAGCAGTCTTAGCTGTGAAAGAGAAGGATTACAAACAGGCGATGGACATGATTATCCAATCACTTTACGTTGGAGGACGCGATTTACAGGCGCTTACACTCAAAGCATATATCCTCCGCATGCTGGGCAGGAAAGAAGAAGCACAAGAAACGATTCTTTATATCCGGCAGATTGATCCACTTGATTATTGGAGTGCTGCCGAAGCCTGCTTATCCACTTCACAAGATGCTTCTTTCCTGAAAACCGGAACGAATCATAACAGCAAAGGGATCATAGCCATACAGGAGTTACTGGAAGTAGTGAATAACTACATGACTATCGGAGCTACAGAAGACGCATTAACATTACTGAGCAGTGCCATTTCTTTAGGTGAGCCTTATGCTTCTTATCCTTTACTTTATTATTACAAGGCATATAACTTATTGAAAAACAACAATCAGATAGAGTTTCAGAATTGTTTAGATAAAGCAGGATCGCTATCACCGTTAAATAACTATCCTTTCCGGGTCGAAGAAATTGCTCTTTTCAAAACTCTCTTACAGGAAAGACCGGACAATGCATTCCTACACTATCATTTAGGCAACTTACTCTATTATTTAGGACAGAAAGAGAATGGTCTCGAACATTGGTTACACGCAACAGAGGCTGATCCCTCCTTTGCTATTGCAGCACGTAACGTTGGCTTTGGATATGGATATCTGAATGATTGGGAAAAGTCCATGAAATATTATGATAGAGCAATCAAGGCCAACCCTAATGATCCGTTATTACTGACAGAATCGGATAAAATATACGAGCAGGCGAATATCCCGGCAACCCAACGGCTAAAAAGGCTGGAATTTCATCTGGAAACCGTCATGAAACATGATGATTCCGTGATGCGATTACTCACACTCTACAATGCCGAAGCAAAATATGATAAAGCTATAAAAATAATGACGGACAGGCATTTCCATTTATGGGAAGGAGGCGGACAGGTACACGATATCTACGTCGATTCACATATGTTAAAAGGAATACAGTTACTGAAAAGAAAACAGTATAAAGACGCAATCCGGGAATTTAATCTGGCAAATCAATATCCAACCAATTTAGAAGTAGCCCCGTCATCCCGGAGTAGTTATGAAGCTAAGGTTTATTACTTATCTGGCATTGCATATGAAGCATTGAAACAAACAGACAAGGCCTTGGAATGTTTTGAAAAATCTGCTGAAACATATTGCAGAAATGACCTGGCAGATCTGAATTACTACAAAATAAAATCACTTAGGAAACTAAACAAAACAGAAGAAGCTGATGCAGTTCTAAGTAATATGCAAAAAACTCTGGAACGCATGCAGCAAAACTTAATGGATTCATATGCTAAATTCGGTGAAGCCAACCAAAACATACAACAAAGCAATGTTTTCTATTATTCCGGCCTGATACATTTACTGCAAAATAATTCGTCTGCAGCAAAGAATAATTTTAATCAAGCTATTCAGCTCTATCCCGGAAATATTTGGGCTCAATTAATGAATAAAGATGTTCATTGAAAAATATTAATCCTATAATAAAGTACCCCCAAAAGTTTTTCACCCACACTTTTGGGGGTATTTCACACCGTAACAGTAAAGATAATACCTCCCAAATCCAGTTTCAGAAAAGATACTATGCCGAAGGGCATTCTTTGTTCGATATGAAACGGCAACATTGCATGGCTGAACGCTTGGGCAGGGCTGTGGATGATAAATATTATTCATTACCTTTGCCTCAGGATGAAACGGATAAAAATCCGAATCTGAAACAGCATCCACTGTGGTAATTTCTATAAATGATGATTTATCGGTATAAAAATATGGATGACATTGCCATACAAAATAATTGTCGTTTGTAGGGGCAGGGCTCTGCTCTGCCCATTGAATCCGAACAAGGCGAACGTTATTTTTATTGGGCGGAGTAGAACCCCGTTCCTACAGGACACATTTATTTTATTGCGCACCCATAAATCATCATTTATCATCCTTATTTATCAGAAAACCTTTTAATTCTTACTATATGATGAAATGTTTTTATGCTTTTTTATTTTTATTAGGCAGCCTGTTAGCAAGCGGGCAGACCACTGATGTAAAATATCTGTCGGGGCAAGGCTCGGACGATGCGGTCGAATGGGACTTTTTCTGTACCGGTGGCAGGAAAAGCGGGAAATGGAATAAGATAAAGGTTCCTTCCTGCTGGGAAATGGAGGGATACGGGACCTTCAATTACGGACATGACAAGCCGAAAGCCGACGAAGCCGGATTGTATAAAACGACATTCGAAGTACCGGTGGCATGGAAAGGGAAACGTATCTTCATCGTTTTCGAAGGTTCCATGACCGATACGGAGATTAAGGTAAACGGGAAACAGGCAGGTGATCCCCATCAGGGAGCCTTCTACCGGTTCAAGCGGGAGATAACCAAACTGGTCCACATGAACAAGGAAAACCTTTTGGAGGTCAAGGTCAATAAGATGTCGTCCAATGCCAGCATCAACGAAGCGGAACGGCAATGTGACTTCTGGGTGTTCGGAGGCATCTTCCGCCCGGTCTACCTCGAAGCTGTTCCTGATAACTTCATCGAATATACGGCGATCGACGCCCGGCAGCATGGCGAACTGAATGCTGACATATTCATAGACAAGAAACTTTCCGGCATAAATGCGGAAATAGAGATCAAAGATGCACAGGATCAGACGATGGGAAAAATCATTTCGGCTCCCATAAACGAAAAAACGGGCAAAATATCTCTTTCAGGCAAGATTAACAATATCAAACCCTGGTCTGCCGAAGATCCACAACTGTACACCGCCATAATCACCCTCCGGCAGAAAGACAAAGTCCTGCATACCGTAACCGACCGGATCGGATTTCGTACGATCGAAGTGAAGCCGAAAGACGGTGTCTATATCAACGGCGTGAGAATTCGTTTTAAAGGGGTGAACCGCCATTCCCACTGGCCCACTACAGGACGGACGACAAACAAGCAGCTTAGCATCAATGACGTCAAGCTGATGAAAGAAATGAACATGAATGCGGTTCGCATGTCACACTACCCGCCCGACAAACATTTTCTGGAAGTTTGCGACTCATTGGGAATGTATGTGATCGACGAACTGTGCGCTTGGCAATATCCGCCTTATGATACGGAAGTCGGAACCATCCTGGTCGGGGAAATGCTGAAACGGGATCTCAACCGTCCGTCTATCATTTTCTGGGCAAACGGGAATGAGGGTGGTTTCAATTTCGACCTCGACCCACTGTTTCCACAATACGACCCGCAAAAGCGGGCTGTCCTACATCCTTGGGCGTTATCGGGAAATATCAATACGGTACATTATATCAAATATAATTCCGGCATCGGCAATATGTTTCACGGAAGGGATATCTTCATGCCGACAGAAATCCTGCACGGATTATACGACGGAGGACACGGAGCCGGACTCGACGACTATTGGAACCTAATGCTCTCCAATCCGCTTTCAGCCGGAATGTTCCTTTGGGACTTTGCGGACCAGGCTGTTGTCCGCGAAGATAAAAACGGATTCCACGACACCGACAAGGATCACGGAGCTGACGGTATCGTAGGGCCATATCGCGAAAAAGAAGGCAGCTTCTTTACAATCAAAGAAATATGGTCGCCGATCCATCTGCCGGAACGCTTTCTCACACCGGGATGGGACGGCCGTTTCGAAATAGAAAACAGATATGCGTTCACAAATGCAAACGCTTGTAGCTACACATACCGGCTGGCTAAAATCAACTCGCTTCAAGAAAAGGTCATACAATCGGTTTCCGGCAAGATCGCTTCCCCTGATATAAACCCGGGAGAAAGAGGGTATTTGCAACTTGAACTTCCTTCAGGATGGCAGGACTACGACTTTCTATATGTCACAGTAAAAGATCGTTACAACCAGGAGTTGTTTACCTGGAGCTACGAGATCGGCACACCCGACCGTCTCGCCAACCGCCTGCTGCCACAAGATGGCAGCGCACCGGCAGTAAAAGAAAATACCGATAGCTGGAATTTTTCGGCCGCCGGCACGGAGGTGTCGTTCGACAAACAGAACGGCCTGCTTCGGTCAGTCACTTCCAATGGCAAAGCAATCCCGCTGAACAACGGGCCGGTGTTGATATCCGACCAAGATCTTATTTGTAAATCAGTAGAATATAAGCAAGCGGGAGAAAAGCCTCAACTGATTGCCACCTATACGTCCCGGAACGGGAAAAACACAGTCTATACATTCACCTGGGCCATGCTCCCTTCCGGCATCGTAGAACTGGATTACAATTACCGTCCCCAAGATATGGTCAAAATGGCGGGTATCACATTCGATTTCCCGGAAAAGGAGATCGCCGGAGCCACTTTGCTCGCCAACGGGCCATACCGTGTATACAACAACCGTATGAAAGGCGGCTCGTTGGATATCTGGGAAAAGAAGTATAACAACACTATCACCGGTGAAAGCTGGGACTATCCGGAATTCAAGGGATACTATTTTTATTCTACGGAATGAAGCTCGATTGCCCCACTCCGTTCGAGGTCTACAGCGGAAAAGAAGACATCACCTTGCATCTCTTTACTCCGGCCGTACAAAAACAATACGACCCGAAACGAAACCACACGATTGTCGACTATCCAAAAGGAAACATCTCTTTCATGAATGCAATTCCGGCTGTCGGAACCAAATTCGGAAAAGCGGAAGATTTCGGCCCTCAATCTCAACCGCATCGTGCCAAAGGAAACGGACCGGAAAACAATGTCTGGGGGAAATTATATTTCCGCTTCTGACAGAAGCATATACGACTAAATGAGATCAACGGTTATATCAGGAATATTCTTGATTAGCCGTTGATTTTTTTGTTTTATAGCAACTTTATATATATTTGCAGATCCTGATTTCAATCAGGAAATGTGAATCAATTGTGTTTTTATTTATAAATTATGCGAATCAGCAGTTGAAAACATCTTCAGATTCTTGATTTAAAAGTTTGTAATTCAGTTAATTATCTCATTATTTTATTTTGTAATCTCCTTGAAAATCAGTAAATTAGAAGAATAAAACCACTCATTTTTCTAATTATGATTCCCAAGGAGAAAAAGTTAATACTAATAGGTTTGTATATGTATATCTGTGATGTCCATAAGTCTTCTCTGCGTTTCCACTGCCAGAGATTCAGTAACAATTCCAATCCTGAGTTTACGGATGAGGAGGTTCTTACCATCTATCTGTTCTGCGGGTACTGCCAGAGATACTTCAACATCAAGGAGATACATACCTTCGCTAAGGAGTATCTGTCATCATGGTTTCCAAAATTGCCGTCTTATCAAACGTTTTGCGTACGCCTAAATATGCTTTCAGAAACATTTAAGGTGCTGGTGGAAACCATGATACAATCATTCAAGCCCAAGGATTGCGACTCCATTATATCCATTGTCGATTCTATGCCGATAGTGACCTGTAAAGGGAAAAACCGAGAGGGGAAAGTAGCTACGGAGATAACATCAAAAGGGTATTGCTCCACTAAGAACATGTACTACTATGGCATGAAACTGCATATGGTAGGACAGCGTAGGGAGGGAACCTTACCTTTTCCGGAAATGATAACTCTGACACCGGCTTCGGACAACGACCTGACCGTATTCAAAAGCGAATGCGTGCCATACCTATCCGGAAAGACGGTGCTTGCAGACAAGATTTACAGCGATTTCTCTTTCTTTAATGAGAACAATCCGGTTAAAGTGCTTACTCCGCATAAAGAGATTAAAGGGGAACCGGAAGTTCTCAAACAGAGGGAGAAAGCTGCAAGAGACCTTTTCTCGCAAGCCGTTTCTAAAGTCAGACAACCTATCGAATCCTTTTTCAACTGGCTGAATGAAAAAACAGAAATTCAAAGAGCATCTAAAGTAAGAGCTACCAAAGGGCTGTTGGTACATACCTTTGGAAAGTTGGCTATTGCTCTACTTACATTTGTTAATTTTTAATTTTTGAATCAGAAAGCCAACTGCTGATTCGCATAAATTTAAATTTGTTATCCTATGGGACCATGAAATCAAAAAACCTTGGTATGTTGTGAATAACCTATATTCATATTGTTAACTCTTTGAGTAGTAATTTAAATCACCACGTGAACATGAAAAATAACAAAATGGCAAAAATTTGCTTGCTTTCTCTTTTGCCCAGCATAAGTGTTCTAGCAAGTGAAAACTACATTACGGATCCGGCGACGAGCCTACGAGGAAAATCAGACTCAGCCGCCCCCACACGTTTGCAACAAAACGGAAAAACCGTTACAGGAGTCGTACAAGATGCATTCGGTCCTATAGCCGGTGCTAATATTATCGTAAAAGGAACGACAAATGGAAACATTACAGACATGGACGGTAAATTCATTCTTGAGAATGTGCCCGCAAACGCTACCCTCGTTATCTCTTACATCGGATTTACTCCACAAGAAATACACGTAGGAAATCAGACCACTTTTAACATTACTCTTCAAGAAGATACTGAAGCTTTGGATGAAGTAGTAGTTGTAGGCTACGGTGTGATGAAGAAAAAAGATTTGACAGGAGCCGTTGCGCAATTAAACAGCGGCTCGATGAAAGACCTCAAAGTGTCACACCCAACTGAGGCGATGGCCGGAAAACTGGCCGGTGTGCAGGTACAGCAGGTCGGAGGACAACCAGGACAAGCGGCCACAATCCGCGTACGTGGGTCCGGTTCTATCACGGCATCCAGCGCCCCGTTGTATGTTGTCGACGGATATCCGCTGGGTGAACAGAACCTGAATGCAATCAACCCGAACGATATCGAATCTATCGAAGTATTAAAAGATGCCTCCGCTGCTGCTATCTACGGTTCGCGTGCAGCCAACGGTGTCGTATTGGTCACTACCAAGTCGGGAAAGACCGGCAAGGTCAGCGTAAGTTTGGATATCTATGCCGGTTTCCAGAACGTAACCAAGAAGATGGATCTGATGAACGCACAGGAATTTGTCGAATTCAGCCGGGAAGCCTTCAATAACAACTACATCAGTAAGGTTCCGGGAGCATCCGCCAGTGATCCGTTGAGTATGCGTCCATCCGGAAACCGTTATCGCTATCCGGCAGTCTACGATGATGCCGCCTATATTGCCTCTTTAGGGGCCGGTACGGATTGGCAAGACGAAATTTTCCGCACTTCACCTGTACAGAACTACCAGCTGACAGTAACAGGTGGCGACGAAAAGACTAAATATATGTTCTCTGCCGGCTACTTCAACCAGCAGGGTGTCGTTATCAACAGCGATTATGAACGATTCTCGGCAAGAGCCAAAATCGACAGCGATCTGAACAGTTGGCTGAAGATGGGTATCAACCTGGCTCCGACCTACATGAATTCGAACAAGACAACCCAAGGCCACTGGGCAAGCGATGGTGTCATCAATGCAGCCTTGGCGACATCTCCTATTGTACCGGTATACAATGAAGACGGCACATGGGCTTCACAATCCATGTATGCCGTTGCCAGTGACGGATTGACCGGCGTGCCGAATGCTGTGGCGTGTACGAATATCCATAATTATGACACAGACCTCCGTTTGTTCAGCAACGGTTACATTGAACTTTCCTTGTTGAAAAACCTGAAACTGAAATCCACGATCGGTGCAGACATCCGCGAGTACAGAGGCGAATATTTCCGTCCGGCAAACATTCCGAACAATGGTAACGTTGCTCCTCTCCCTTCAACGGAAAGAAAAGCGACAGAAAAGTCCACCGAGATCATAAACTGGCTGAATGAAAATACCGTCACTTACTTCGGATCATGGGATAAACACGAACTCGACGCTGTTGCCGGTGTCACTGCGCAGAAAAATATCTACCGCTACACTGAAGCCACGGGGTCCGATTTCCCGAACGACAAAATCCAGACTCTCAACAATGCGACAGTAAAAAGCAGCAAGTCGGAACGCAAGACTTGGACATTGCTCTCTTATCTGGCACGTGTGAACTATCGTTATAACAACAAGTACTACCTGACCGCCTCCATTCGTGCGGATGGTTCTTCCCGCTTCGGCAAAAACAATCGCTACGGTTACTTTCCTTCCGGATCGGTAGCATGGCGTCTGTCTCAGGAAGACTTCCTGAAAGATGTAAAATGGCTGTCGGATATGAAGATCCGTGCAAGCTACGGTATCACGGGTAACAACAATATCGGTGACTATGCAGCGATCGGTATCATGGAGAATGCCAACTACGTATTGGGAACAGGTACGGGTAATATTGTAAACGGTGCAGCCCAAAAAAGCTTCTCCAACGCAGACCTGACTTGGGAAAAGACACGCCAAACCGACCTCGGTTTCGAAATCTCCGTTTTGGACAGTCGTCTCTCCCTATCTTTGGATCTGTACTATCGTAAAACTACTGACCTGTTGATGAACGTCGACATTCCGACAATCACCGGATTCGACAAAGCCATGCAGAATATCGGAAAAATGCGTAATAAAGGTCTTGAAATCACCCTCAGCGGAACTCCGTTCAGAAACAAAGACTTTACTTGGGATGCAACCGGAAATATATCCGTCAACCGTAACAAAGTACTGGCGTTAGGACCGACAGGCGATCCGATCTTCAGCGATGGCGGTGCCGGAACAACCCACGTCACGATGGTGGGCCAACCGATCGGCGCTTTCTACGGATATAAGATGTTGGGAATATTCAAAACGAAAGAAGAACTGGATTCATATCCACACTTGGCTGACACGCAAGTGGGTGACGTGATGTTCGAAGATGTCAACGGAGATAATAAAATCAACGCAGACGACCGTACGATCATCGGAAACAACATGCCGGACTTCACTTGGGGTATGACACACACTTTCACTTTCAAAAACTTCGATGCCAGCATCTCCCTGCAGGGGGTTGTCGGAAATGAAGTCCTGCATTTAGGAAGACGATTCTACACACAAGGCGAAGGTAACCAGAACCAGTTGAAAGAGATGATGGGTCGCTGGCAATCAGAATCAAATCCGGGTAACGGATGGATCCCGAGAGCCAACTCACAACCGACCGGACAAAATAATGCCATTTCTTCACGCTGGGTGGAAGACGGTTCTTTCCTCCGTGTAAATAACCTGACTGTCGGTTATACGTTGCCCGAAGCATTCATAAAAAAATGCGGTATCCAACGTGCACGTGTATATGTTTCCACTCAGAACTTGTTGACTATCACAAGTTATAGTGGTTACAACCCGGAAACAAGTTTCAGGGAAGACAACGTGACTGCTCCCGGTACCGACTACGGTATGTACCCGCTGTATCGCACCTGTACTTTCGGTATTAACGTAACCTTTTAAATAGCAGACGAATTATGAAACTAAAATATAATCTGATCGCAATAGCTTTTTTAGGATTCAGTTTCTCATCTTGCAGCGACTTCCTGGAACAGAATCCGCAAACGGATTTAAGTGAAAACGATTTCTACAAAACAGCTGACGACATCGCCTCGGCAGTGAACGGGGCCTACTCCTCTTTACAGGAGAGTGACATATACGGAAACTGGTATGTTTTCGGAGAAATTCCTTCCGACAATACCCGCAATCAGCTCTCCGGTTCGGTAACCACCCAGAACGAGTTCGACCAGTTCTACATCGACACACAGAACAGTATGATAGCCAATTTCTGGAAAGCGGCATACAAAGTTATCAATCGTACCAATACGGTCTTAGGACGTATCGACGGTATCGAGATCAATGCAGAACTGGCAAATCGATACAAACTGGAATGCAAATTTATCCGTGCCTTGATGTACTTCAACCTGGTCCGTGTCTACGGTGATGTACCGTTGGTGCTGAAAGAGATCAGCATCTCGGAATCTTACGAAATCCTGCGTGAACCGAAAGAGAACGTTTACAACCAAATTATCGCAGACCTGAAAGAAGCGCAAGGGCTTCCCGTCTCCTATTCTACAGCCGAAGACGGACGTGCCACTCAGGGAGCAGCCAAGGCTTTGCTGGCTGACGTCTACATGACCTTGCACAAGTATACAGAGGCGGAAACTATCTTGGCCGAAATCATCAACAGCGGACGGTACAGCCTGTTGGAAAATACTCCGGGCAGCCTGAATATCGATGGTTACAAAAATGTATTCAGCCCGGTTAACCACAACAGTAAGGAAGGTATCTTCGAAATCCAATTCCTAAAAGGTGGTTATGGCGAAGGTTCCAACTATGCCAATAACTTCGCACCTGAAAACTCAGGAACGAATGTTGTGGCTGTCGGTGGTACTGGCGGTAACAATATTCCGGAAATGGATATCTACAATGCTTACGAAGAAGGCGACCTGCGTCGTGATTTCTCCATGTCGCTCGGATATTACGATAACCGCAAAAACAATGAATGGGTGGAGTCACGCTATGTTTGCAAGTTCATGGATGTTCCTTACCAGAACAATGATGCCAGCAACAACTATCCGGTGATCCGCTATGCCGACGTAATCCTAATGTATGCAGAAGCCTTGAACCAGAATGGGAAAACGGCTGAAGCCTGCAAGTATCTGAATATGACACGCCGTCGTGGTTTTGGCTATCAGACGACAGAGACCAGTCCGGTCGACCTGCAAACAACCGACAAGGCTCAGTTTGCCCTGATGGTAGAACAAGAACGTCGTGTAGAACTGGCTTTCGAAAACCATCGCTGGTTTGACCTGATCCGCACCGGACGTGCAGTCGAAGTGATGAAAAGTAAAGGATTCTCTCTGAATGAGACAAACCTGATCTGTCCGATCCCGCAAAAACAGATTGATGTCAATCCGAAACTGACACAGAACGACTACAGGATCGAACCTCGAAATTAACAGAAAAGGGAGGAAGTGTGTCAAAATCCTCTTGTCCTCGCGCTTGACGTAATGAGCTCTCGCGTCAAGCACGGGAACAAGATAGTTTTGATGCACTTTCCTCCTTTTTTTCTATCTTTACAGCATACCTAAATAATATCAAATGAAAAGCTGGACTATTTTATTAAGTACGTTGTGTTTATTTTCTTGTAATCAGCAGGAGAATAGATTCGAAAAGTACGTCAACCCGTTGATCGGCACGGATATCCGTATCGTACAGGGAAAAGATAAGAACTCGACGGAAGAGCGTGGGCAGATCATGCCGGCAGTCGGAGTTCCGCACGGTATGACCAACTGGGTGGCACAGACACAGGCGACCGAACAGAAATGCCATCCTCCCTACTACTATTTTCAGGATGCAATCCAGGGATTCCGGGCCAGCCATTGGATGAACGGCTCCTGTACACAAGACTACGGCAGTGTCACGATCATGCCGCTCAGCAATAAGCTCGAAACAGACCCGGTCAAACGTGCCTCCTCTTTCGATCATGCCCAGGAGATAGCGACTCCCTCTTATTATTCTGTCGATTTGAACGACTATGGCATCCATGCCGAACTGACCGGGCTCTCCCGTGCCGGCATCATGCAATTCAGTTTCGAGCAGGAAGGCGACCATTATATCGTGATCGAGCCCAATAGCGATGAAGGGGTCGCTTTTGTCGAAATCGATCCGGAGAAGAAAGAAATTACCGGTTACAATCCCGTACATCGCATTTATCAGGGATATGGCAAGGAAGCCGGATTCAGCGGACATTTCGTGATCCAGCTGAATGAAGAGATTGCCGACTATGGCGTTTGGGACAGTACCGCCATCACATCCGGCCGGAAATCGGCAAAAGGGCAAAAACATGCTGTCGGAGCTTGGGTAAAACTGGCTTCCGACAAGCCGGGGAAGACGCGGATCAAGATTGCCACTTCCTTTACGAGCATCGACAATGCCCGCAAGAACCTGGTCAGCGAAATCCCGGGATGGGATTTCAACGAAGTGCGGCAGGTTTCATCCGACACCTGGAACAGGGCATTGGGACAGATCGCTGTGAAAGGAAACAACGAAGAAGAAAAGGTCAAATTCTATTCGGCTCTCTACAACGCACACTTCCTGCCTCGCACGTTCAGTGACGTGGATGGTTCTTATCCGAAATTCGACGGTGGCGGACAGATTATGAAGATGGATCACGGAACCTACTATTGCGACTTCTCGCAATGGGATACCTATCGCGCCGTCCACCCTCTGTTCTCCATCCTCACCCCTTCCCGCAACGGGGATATGGCACATTCGCTCGTATTAAAAGGACAACAGGGCGGCTGGTTACCTATCTTCCCGTCCTGGAACAGCTACACGGCGGCCATGATCGGCGACCATTGCATCGCCATGATTGGAGACGCTATCGTCAAAGACGCTCCGGGCTTCGACTATGAAGAGGCTTACACGCTGATGCGCAAAAACGCCTTCGAAGCCAATCCTGACTCCAATAGCTACCGCGACGGGAAAGGCCGACGGGCAATGGAATCCTACCTCAAATACAACTACGTGCCGTTAGAAGACCAGGTAATGGATGCGTTCCACCGCCGTGAACAGGTCTCCCGTACACTGGAATATGCCTATGACGATTTTGTCCTTGCCGAGGTTGCCAAGAAGTTAGGTAAGACTGATGATTATAATGTGCTCATCAAACGGGCGGAAAACTACCGGAACGTCATCGATCCTGAAACCGGCTACGCCCGTGGACGCCATGCCGACGGGACTTGGATCGAACCGTTCGATCCGTTTGCTTCCACTTCGTTTATCTGCGAAGGGACGCCTTATCACTACACCTGGTATGCGCCTCAGGATGTAGCCGGATTGATCCGGCACATGGGTGGAAAAGAACGTTTCATCAATCGCTTGGATACCTTCTTCGAAGGAGATTATTACTGGCATGGCAACGAACCGGGACACCACATCGCTTATCTTTTCGCTTATGCCGGTGAACCGTGGAAGACACAAAAGTGGGTACATGACATCATCAACCGCGAGTATTTCACTACCCCCGACGGGCTTTCCGGCAACGACGATGCCGGCCAGATGTCATCCTGGCTGGTCTTCAGCATGGTCGGCTTCTATCCGGTCTGTCCGGGCATGCCCTACTACGTGATCGGCAGCCCGTCATTCGAAGAAAGCGTGATCACACTTGAAAACGGCAAGAAGTTCACGATCGAAGCCAAAGGAGCATCGGATAAGAATATCTACATCCAGTCGGCTACCCTCAACGGCCAGCCGTACGACAAGAGTTACATTCTCCATAAAGACATCATGAACGGGGGGACCCTCTCGTTCGTCATGGGAGACACCCCCAACAAGGAATGGGCCTCTTCCACCGGCTCTCTTCCTCCTTCACTCGGTTTATAAAAGGAAAGCACATGAAATATACCTGCTCAGCCTTGCCTCTTCGGTAAAAGGCTGAGCAGGTAATTTTGATACCGCGAAAGATTCGGAAAGATAACCTATCAGAAATAAGTATAGCTTTTCCTTCAAAAATTTTACTATATTTACACGCTAATCGACAGTGGGGTATATGGAATATTCAGCAGATTTAAAGGCTTTCAACCAATTATTCGCAGATTATCAAGGGCGATTCATTCGCTTTGCTAATATGTATGTGAGGAATATGGCCGTGGCTGAAGATTTCACCATAGAGGCCCTGATGCAATACTGGGAAAACCGGCACACACTGAAGGCAGACTCCAATATCCCGGCCTATATACTCACGATCATCAAAAACATATCGCCCAAGCGCTGAAAAAATTACATGTCAATCTGAAAGACTACATGTCATCGAAAGTCTGTTTTGACACTTCATAATCCGACTCCCTTTTTATATTTATCTGAACGTTCCAACTCATTCGTCCAGATAGCAATATGAGTCAATTACATCTATTATTCTTATTTGCAAATCCGGCAACCTGAGCATCTTGCCAGTTCACCACGGAAACGTTTTTCCACTAATTTGTGCAGACGGTCTTTCAAGGCATCCATACGTACATAGTCGATCACGTCTGAAGTGAAAGCTACACTCAGCAACATACGTGCTTCGTCGCGGGGGATACCACGGCTTTGCATATAGAACAAGGCATTTTCGTCCAACTGCCCGGTGGTCATACCATGCGAACATTTCACATCGTCAGCATAGATTTCCAGCTGGGGCTTGCTGTACATGCGTGCTTCACGGGTTGCACAAAGATTGCGGTTCGTCTGATAAGCCGCAGTCTTCTGCGCATTCTCTTTCACCAGGATACGTCCGCTGAACGCACCGATTGCACGGTCATCCAAGACATTCTTGAACAGCTCGTTACTGGTACAATTAGGTACGGCATGCGTAATATGGCTGTACGTGTCCAGTTGCTGTTCCTTATCCAGAATGGACATGCCGCATAAAGTCGTTTCAGCTTGCTCGCCGTTCAGCTCGATATAATAGTTGTTACGGGTAAGGCCGTTATTCAGCGTAATGCCATTCACCAATACATTGCTCCCTGCTTCCTGCTTCACATGCACGGATGCAAAACGCGTAGTCGACACGCTACTCTCTTCGAGATCGTAATAATCAAAGAAAGCTCCTTCACCCGCAAAAATCTCGACTACCTGTGTAGCTAAGAACTTGACATCGTCGATGCTATGGTCGCACACCAGCAGCTTGGCTTCCGAACGAGGTTCCATAATCACCAGAATACGGCGGTTCGCCATCATGTCCACATCGCTGCGGAATATATTCACCAACTGGATCGGGCGTTCCACAACGACACCTTCCGGCACGTAGACCACAAAACCATCCTGAGCCAGCATCGTGTTCAAGGCGATGATACCATCCTTGCCGGTCGGGGCAGCCTTACCATAATAACGAGAAGCTACTTCGGGATATTTTTCCATGAAAGTACGCATTCCCCCGGCATAAACGCCTTCGGGAAGATGGGCTTTCGGCAACATCTTGTCGTAGAAAGTGTCGTTCACCACAAAATAGAGCGAAGTGCTCAGGTTGGGAACATCACAACGGAACACGTCGTACGGATTGACCGGAATGTCGAGTCGATTGATATTCACCCCATAGTCCGGAACAAAAGCTTGCGCCACATCGGTATACTTATAATCCTCACTCTTCACCGACGGGAACCCCAACCGCTCCAAATCGGCCAAAGCCTCCGCACGCGGTAAATTCATCACACCTGCCGCATGCTTACATATCAGTGATTCACACTGCGCAAAGAGGTCTATATATTGTTGTTCTGCTTTCATCTGCTATTTAATTATTAACTGTAATAGAAGAACCAGGTTCGCGGATGACGCGGATCGGGTTCTTCATACAATCTAAATTCTTATTCTCCCATCTCTTTCTTGATCCAGTCGTAGCCCTTTTCTTCGAGTTCGAGGGCCAGTTCGGGACCGGCAGTCTTGACGATACGTCCTTTGTAGAGGACATGGACAATATCAGGCTTAATATAATCCAGCAGACGTTGGTAGTGTGTGATCACGATAGCCGCATTCTCTGGCGTACGGAGCTGGTTCACGCCGTTTGCCACGATACGGAGGGCATCGATATCCAGACCGCTGTCCGTTTCATCGAGAATCGCCAATTTCGGTTCCAACATCGCCATCTGGAAGATTTCGTTCCGTTTCTTCTCACCACCCGAAAAACCTTCGTTCACGCTACGGCTCGCCAGCTTATTGTCCAGCTCGACAATCGCACGCTTCTCGCGCATCAGCTTCAGGAAATCGGTAGCAGAAACAGGCTCCAGCCCTTTGTATTTACGATGTTCGTTCAGAGCGGCACGCATGAAATTCACCATGCTGACACCCGGAATCTCCACCGGATACTGGAAGCTCAGGAAAATACCTTCGCGGCTACGATCTTCCGGTTCGAGCTCCAACAGGTTCTTTCCGTTGAAGATCACCTCCCCTTCCGTTACTTCATATGCCGGATTACCGACCAACACACTGCTCAAGGTACTTTTCCCGGAACCGTTCGGCCCCATGATGGCGTGTACCTCACCCGCCTTGACAGAAAGGTTGATCCCTTTCAATATCTCTTTGCCATTGATATTGGCATGTAAGTTCTTTATCTCTAACATAACTTTATAATTTATGATTTATGCGCTTCATGATTTATGATTTATGATTTATGATTTATGCGTCGGTGATAAATCATAAATCATAAATCACAAATCATCCTACGCTTCCCTCTAAAGAAATAGTCAGCAGCTTCTGTGCTTCCACGGCAAACTCCATAGGGAGCTTGTTCATTACCTCGCGGGCATATCCGTTTACGATCAGACCGACAGCCTCTTCCACCGAGATTCCGCGCTGCCGGCAATAGAACAACTGTTCTTCGCTGATCTTGCTTGTCGTCGCTTCATGTTCCACTACTGCCGTTTCGTTCTGGATATCGGCATAGGGGAAGGTATGGGCGCCACAAGTCGAACTGAGCAACAGGCTGTCGCACTGGCTATGGTTACGGGCTCCTTCAGCACGGGGAGAAACTTTCACCAGACCACGATAGCTGTTCTGGCTATGTCCGGCAGAGATACCTTTCGAAACGATCGTGCTTCGGGTGTTCCGTCCGAGGTGGATCATCTTCGTTCCCGTATCTGCCTGCTGGTAATTGTTGGTGACGGCCACCGAGTAGAACTCACCAACCGAATTGTCACCGGCCAGGATACAGCTCGGATATTTCCAGGTGATAGCGGAACCGGTCTCCACCTGTGTCCAGGATATCTTGCTTCCTTCTCCCTTGCACAGTCCGCGCTTGGTCACGAAGTTATAGATTCCTCCCTTTCCGTCCTTGTCGCCCGGATACCAGTTCTGGACGGTTGAATATTTTACTTCGGAATGTTCGTTCGCCACGATTTCGACAATAGCGGCGTGGAGCTGGTTCTCGTCGCGCATCGGGGCGGTACAACCTTCGAGATAGCTGACGTAGGCTTCATCATCCGCCACGATCAGCGTACGTTCAAACTGTCCGGTATTGGCCGCATTGATACGAAAATAAGTAGAAAGTTCCATCGGGCAACGCACTCCTTTCGGGATATAGACAAAGGAACCGTCCGAGAACACTGCCGAATTCAATGCAGCAAAAAAGTTATCACGATAACTGACCACGCTTCCCAGATACTTCTGAACCAAGTCCGGATGATGCCGGACAGCTTCACTGAAAGAACAGAAGATAATGCCTTTCTCGGCAAGCGTTTCCTTGAATGTCGTCTTTACGGAGACGCTGTCCATCACGGCATCGACCGCCATCCCGCTGAGTTGCGCACGTTCGTGCAGAGGGATACCCAACTTATCGAAAGTCTTCATCAGTTCCGGATCGACCTCATCCAGACTCTTCGGGCCTTCTTTTTTCTTCGGTGCGGCATAGTAGATGATATCCTGATAGTCGATCGGCGGGATATTCAGGTGAGGCCATGTCGGCATCTCCAGTGTCTGCCAGTGGCGGAAAGCTTTCAGTCGGAACTCAAGCAGCCATTCCGGTTCATTCTTCTTGGCAGAAATAATACGGACAGTCTCCTCATCCAATCCGCGATGAATCACCTCCGTATCTATATCGGTAACGAATCCGTATTTATAGTCACCGGTCGTCACCTCATTTAGTATGTCGTTCGAATCTTCCATTATACATTATAATATATTGTTCAAATTATGAAACCTATTCCTCCTTAAAAAACACATTTCGGAAGAAAATAGTTGGGATTATTTCTTTGACTGGATTATAAAAACGGGATTCCACTTTTGCCTGGCGCGGGATCAAGACCGATCCCCGGTCTATCATCTCCATTCCGTTCAGCAGAAGGCTGACAAACGCCATCATAAAACAAAGCCCCAGGACACCGCCCGTCAAATGGTTCAGGAGACTCAGCGGCGTCGCCCCCACGACGCGGGTCAGAATCTCACCCGCCAGCAATATGACACCCACGATCAGCAGGAAGCCCGCCACGTAGCTGAGCACCGTCACCCCTTGTTCGGGGAACCAACCCAATGCCAATATATACCCGCGCAGCCAAAGTGCCGCCTTCGTACAAAAAAAGATCCCGACCAAGAGGGCTATAAGCGAAACAACCTGTTTGATGACTCCATCAAACAGGCCTTTCACAAATCCTATTCCTGCCAGACATAGCAATGTAATGTCCAACCAGTTCATGTTTACAATGTCTTCTTGATTTCCGTTTCTTCGTAAGCCTCGATGATATCGCCTACCTGGATATCATTGTAGTTCACCAAGTTCAAACCACAATCCAATCCGGCAACCACTTCCTTCACATCATCCTTGAAACGTTTCAAAGACCCCAGCTCACCGGAATGGACCACGATACCGTCACGGATCACGCGAACCTTGTTTGAACGTTTGATCTTACCTTCACGTACCATACATCCGGCAATCGTACCCACTTTCGTGATCTTGAATACCTGCTGTACTTCTACGTTGGCTGTGATCTCTTCCTTGATTTCCGGCGAAAGCATACCTTCCATAGCGCTCTTCACTTCTTCGATCGCATCGTAGATGATCGAGTACAGACGGATTTCGACGCCTTCTTTCTCTGCCAGACGACGTGCGGGCAATGCCGGACGTACCTGGAATCCGATGATGATCGCATTGGAAGCGGCAGCCAGTACGACATCCGATTCGGATATCTGGCCGACAGCCTTGTGGATCACGTTCACCTGGATTTCTTCTGTAGACAGACGGATCAAGGAGTCTGACAACGCCTCTACAGAGCCGTCCACGTCACCCTTCACGATCACGTTCAGTTCCTGGAAGTTGCCGACTGCTATACGGCGGCCGATATCATCCAGCGTAAGCATCTTCTGCGTACGCAGACCCAATTCACGCTGCAATTGTTCGCGACGGTTAGCGATCTCGCGGGCTTCCTGGTCTGTTTCCAATACATTGAACGTATCGCCGGCCTGCGGCGCACCGTTCAGGCCGAGAATCAGAGCCGGTTCGGAAGGACCGGCCTTTTCGATACGCTGGTTACGTTCGTTGAACATCGCTTTTACACGACCGAAATGGGTTCCGGCCAATACGATGTCACCGACCTTCAGCGTCCCGTTTTCAACCAGCACGGTAGAGACATATCCACGTCCTTTGTCGAGCGACGATTCGATGATGGAACCGACAGCACGTCTCTTCGGATTAGCCTTCAGGTCAAGCAAGTCGGCTTCCAACAATACTTTTTCCAGCAGCTCCTCTACACCGATACCTTTCTTGGCTGAAATTTCCTGACTTTGGTATTTACCTCCCCAATCTTCAACCAAATAATTCATGTTAGCCAGTTCCTCCTTGATCTTGTCAGGGTTGGCATGTGGCTTATCTATCTTATTGATGGCAAACACGATAGGAACACCAGCAGCTGAAGCATGGTTGATCGCTTCGACGGTCTGCGGCATGACATTATCGTCGGCAGCCACAATGATAATCGCGATATCCGTAACCTTGGCACCACGGGCACGCATGGCAGTAAAGGCCTCATGACCCGGCGTATCCAAGAACGTGATACGGCGTCCGCTCTGCAACTTCACGTTATAAGCACCGATGTGCTGTGTGATACCTCCGGCCTCACCGGCAATTACGTTTGCATTACGGATGTTATCCAGCAAAGAAGTCTTACCGTGGTCGACATGTCCCATCACAGTCACGATAGGCGGCCGTGCAACCCAGTCTTCTTCGTTGTCATCTTCTTCATCGGCCTTGATAGCTTCCACCACCTCGGCACTTACATATTCAGTCTTGAAGCCGAACTCTTCGGCTACGATATTAATTGTTTCCGCATCCAGACGCTGGTTGATGGAAACCATGATACCGATGCTCATGCAAGTCGCGATAACCTGTGTAACCGGAACATCCATCATGTTGGCAAGGTCGTTGGCTGTCACGAACTCCGTCAGCTTCAACACCTTGCTTTCCAGTTCTTCCTGTTCCATCAGTTCGTGTTCACGCTTCTGGAAGGCATCGCGTTTGTCACGACGATACTTGGCACCTTTGTTGTTCTTATTCCCCTTGTTGGTCAGACGGGCCAAGGTTTCCTTTACCTGTTTCTGTACATCTTCTTCGCTGATCTCCGCCTTCACCGGCTTGCGCAGGCGCGGTTTGCGATCGTCGTTCGGACGTGACGGACGAGCATTGGTTCCCGGCGTATTGTTTACGTCTACGCGGTCTTTCTTGATACGGTTGCGTTTTTTCTTTGCATCCGTACCGCCTTCTCCCGGTTTGGCTGGAGCGCCGGGTCTTGCCGTCGCATCTTTCGGCCCCTTGTTGAAAGCCCCGTTACCCGACTGTTGCCCCGGCTTGTTACCGGCAAACTTCTCACGCTTGTCTTCACGCTCTTTCTTACGTTCCTCCTTCGTTTTTTTCTTCGGACGTGTAGACTGATTCAATGCGTTCAGGTCTATCTTTCCTGTCACCTTAATTTTCGACTCGAACTTCGGAGTATTCAACCGGAATAATTCCTCGTCAGAACCGTTGCCGGCTGGTGCTGCCGGTCCCGCGGATTTCGCGGTCGTTGACTCTGTTTTTGCAGCTTTCGGTTCCTGTACAGGTTCCGGTTTTTTCACTTCTGCTGGTTCTTTTTCCACTACTATAACTTTTTCTTCTTTTATCTCCTCAGGCTGCTGTTTCACTTCCGGGACTTTCACTTCAGGCGTTTTCGCCTCGGGCGCCTTTACTTCAGGCGCTTTCACTTCGGGAGTTTTTACTTCAGGGGCTTTCGCCTCCTGAGCCGGAGCTTCAGCAGTTTTTTCAGCAGAGGCAACCTCCATAGGCTTCTCCACTTTCTTTTCCACAGGAGCTGAAACAGGCTGACGCTGCACCTCCTGCACTTTCTTATGCGGTCTGTCCAGATCAATCCGGCCCTTCGTTACAATTTTGGGCTTGAATTCATCCGGTATTACAGTCTTTATTTCCGAATTCTTTTCTTCTTTCACAGAAGAAGCTTCCCTGTGAGGACGTTCAGGTACAACCCGTTCACGCTCACGTCCGCCGTTCGGTAAATCTTTTCCAAACTCTTTTACGAGCAAAGCATACTGTTCATCACCGATTCGCGTGTTGGGATTGTTATCCTCAACCTCGAACCCTTTTTTGCGTAGAAATTCAACAACCGTGTTGATCCCTACATTCAATTTTCTTTGTACTTGTATTAATTTTATGGGCATATCAAACTTTGTCGTAATACTTATTCCTGGGTTTCATCCTGTTCATCTTCAAATTCGGCAGATAAGATAGCAAGTACCTCGTCAACAGTCTGTTCTTCGAGGTCGGCACGTTCAATAATCTCTTCGCGGCTCATAGCCAATACGCTCTTCGCCGTGTAGCACCCGATATTCTTCAGTGCTTCGATTACCCAGCTGTCAATTTCATCCGAGAATTCATCCAAATAGATATCCTCTTCATCTGCACCTTCCACATCGCGGAAGACATCGATGGCATATTCGGTCAGCATACAGGCAAGCTTGATATTCAAACCACCTTTACCGATAGCCAATGATACTTCTTCAGGACGAAGATAAACCTCTGCCTTACGTTCTTCTTCGTTCACTCGTATAGAGGAAATTTTTGCCGGGCTTAATGCACGCTGGATAAACAACGATACATTGGATGTATAATTTATAACATCGATGTTCTCGTTTCGCAGCTCGCGGACGATACCGTGAATACGGGAACCTTTCATTCCGACGCAAGCGCCAACCGGGTCGATACGGTCATCGTACGACTCTACGGCCACTTTTGCTCTCTCTCCCGGAATACGGGCAATCGCCTTGATGGTGATCAGGCCATCGTTGATTTCCGGCACTTCAAGTTCGAACAAACGCTGCAGGAATAATTTGTCTGTACGGGAAAGGATGATCTTCGGATTGTTGTTGTAGTTATCCACCCGCTGTACGATAGCACGTACGGTTTCTCCTTTGCGGTAAAAATCTGTCGGGATCTGTTCTGTTTTCGGGAGCAGCAACTCGTTACCCTCGTCGTCCAACAACAGGATTTCTTTCTTCCATACCTGATAAACATCGGCTGCAATAATGTTGCCGATTTTATCTTTATATTTAGCAAACAAGCTGTCTTTCTGTAATTCAAGTATCTTTGAAGCCAGCGTTTGGCGCAGGTTCAGGATGGCGCGACGCCCGAAATCAGCAAAATGCACCTCGTCTGTCACCTCTTCGCCCACTTCACAGTCGGCATCGATCTTGCGGGCCTCGGTCAGTGTCAGCTGAAGATTCTCATCTTCCAGTTCGTCATCGGCAACAACCGTACGGTTTCTCCAGATTTCGAAGTCACCTTTTTCCGGGTTGATAATTACGTCGTAATTTTCATCCGTTCCGAACATTTTAGCGATCACGTTACGGAATGAGTCTTCCAACACGCTGATCATCGTATCTTTATCTATATTTTTCAACTCCTTGAACTCAGCAAGTGTGTCAATCATACTGATTGTTTCCTCTTTCTTGGCCATAATCTTTTTTACTTGAATCTTATTAGGTATTTTGTATATTTTATTTCATCGAATGTATATGACAGGTCTTCCTGAACAGTCACTTTACGCTTGGCTCCTTCGGGTTTCACTTGTTTTTCGACAGTGACGACCACTCCGTTTTCGTCGGCCGACTTCAATATGCCGGTCAACTTTGTACCGTTTTTAAGCAGCATCTCCACTTCATTGCCTATATTTTTCACATACTGGCGAAGCACTTTAAACGGGGACGTTATCCCGGCGGAACCAACTTCCAACTCGAAGTCTTCCACATCGCGATCCAGATGACCTTCCACATAGCGACTCAACTCCACGCAGTCGTCGATACAAACACCCTCATCATTATCTATTTCTATGATAATCAGGTTACCTGGTTTAATTACTACATCTACTAAATAATTGTCGGAAGAAGCCAATTTTTCTTCTACCAACTGACTTATCACGTCTTTTTCAATCATATACATACAGTTAAGAACAAAAGAAGGGGACTGCCCGCCCCCTCCTCATCTTCGCTTAATCGTCCGCAAATATACAAATAATCAGTGAGTTTTCAAATAAATATATATTTTTTCTGTCTGTTATAGGATTTATCGCGTACATACTTGTATATATATCCCCAAAGCAGGCATATGGCATAGACCGATGCATTTGGTCATTTCATGTTTTTTTTGTTTCTTTGCCCCGAATACAAAGGGGTGCTTGCCGGAATGGTTCCCAAGAAACAGGAAGGCAGGCTGAGATTATACCCATTGAACCTGGACGGATAATGCCGGCGAAGGGAAAAAAGTGTGTTTTCTGCAAAACAGCCCACCTCTGTGCTATTCTTTTTTTTATTAAATCAGGTTATCAAAAAGAAAAAGAATGAAACGTGTTTTTATTATTGCCTCATCATTAGTGGCATTGTCGGCACAAGGAAAAACGACTGAACATGCCGATTCTTTAGGATTTTCAAAAGACATCTCGCTGGACGAAGTGGTCGTCACCGCAACCAAAGTAGCCAAAGGAACCCCGGTTGCCTACAGCGAACTGACAAAAGACGAGCTGAACCGCCGGAACGACGGGCAGGGAATCCCCTTCCTGATTCTCCAATCACCGTCTGTGATCATGACATCGGACGCAGGGACAGGTATCGGTTATTCCGGGTTCCGCATCCGAGGAACGGATGCCAACCGTATCAACATCACGGTCAACGGCGTACCGATGAACGACTCCGAGTCGCATACGGTCTTCTGGGTGAACATGCCAGACTTTGCCTCTTCGGTCGATAATATCCAGATACAGCGCGGCGCCGGGACTTCGACCAACGGGGCAGCCGCCTTCGGGGCAACCGTTGCCATGCAGACACAGAAATCGGAGTTGAAACCTTATGCCGAATATTCAGTCTCGGCCGGTTCGTTCGGAACAGTCAAAAACACGGTCAAGTTCGGGACCGGGCTTCTACAGGACCATTTCGTTTTCGATGCCCGCTATTCCAATATCCAGAGCGACGGCTACATCGACCGGGCCAATGCCAACATGCACTCCTACTTCGCTTCGGCAGCCTACTACGGGGACAACACGTTGATCCGCTTCCAAACATTCGGAAGCATAGAGAAGACATACCAGGCATGGACCGGCGTTCCTTCCTATATGTTGGACACAAACCGCACCTACAATCCTTGCGGTGAATATGAAGAAGACGGTGTCACCAAATATTACAAGAACCAGACGGACAACTACCGGCAGCAGAACTACCACCTCACAGCCAGCCAGCGTCTGAGCGACCTTTGGAACATGAATCTGACACTCCATTACACACACGGAGCGGGCTATTACGAAGATTATAAAGCCGGAGCCAAAGTCAAGAACTACAAACTGCCTCTTTATATCGACAGCCAGGGAGAAACTTTTACCAAAACGGATCTCATCCGCCGCAAGTGGCTGGATAACGATTTCTATGGTGCCATCTACAGCGCGAATTACCGAGGTGAACGTTTACAGTTTACCGCCGGAGCCGCCATCAACCGCTATGACGGCGACCACTTCGGGCGTGTCATGTGGGCAAAGCAATCGAACTGTCTTCCCGAACCGGACTACGAATATTACCGTAACACGGGCGACAAGCTGGATTACAATATGTACACCAAGGCCAATTACCAGTTCTATCCCAACTTGAACGGGTATCTGGACATGCAGTACCGGGGCATCCACTACACGATCGAAGGCAGCGACGACAAAGCCGGCGACCACGTGGATATCGACAAACATTGGAACTTCTTCAACCCCAAGGCAGGTCTTAACTTCCAGAAGGGCGGCCATAGCGCTTTCGTCTCTTTCTCGGTAGCCAACCGCGAACCGAACCGCGATAACTTCACCGAAGCCGGCCCCAATGAACGCCCGCAGCATGAAACGCTCTACGACTATGAGGCCGGCTACGGTTTCGGCAACTCCCGTTTCCACATCGGTGCCAACCTCTACTTCATGGACTACAACAACCAACTGATCCTGACCGGCAAAATCAGCGAGATCGGTGAAGCCCTCACTTCCAATATCAAGGACAGCTACCGGATGGGGATAGAATTAACAGGAGGTGTGAAAATCGCCCGTTGGCTGGACTGGAGCGGAAACCTGACGTTAAGCCGGAACAAGATCAAGAACTTCACCGAAAGCATCGAGGTCTACGACGCTGACTGGAACTACCTGCGCGAGGACCGCAACGACTTAGGAACGACCGACATCGCCTTTTCGCCGGATATCATCGCCAACAGCATGTTCAATTTCAGTTGGAAACAATTCAGTGCGAGCTTCAACACCCAGTTTGTCGGCCGCCAGTATATCGACAACACTTCTTGCAAAGACCGTTCCGTCGACCCTTATTTCGTCAGCAACCTGCGTGTCGGGTATGTTTTCAAACCGAAGTTCATGAAAGAAATAGCACTCGATGTCACGGTCAACAACCTGTTCAACGAGCAGTATGAGACCAATGCCTGGGTTTACTCGGCAATCGTCGGTGGCGAACGCTACAAAGAAGACGGCTATTTCACCCAGGCCGGGACAAACGCAATGGCACGAGTCACATTCAAATTCTAAAAGATGCAACTATTGGAATATTTCGGAGTATTGACGGGGCTGCTTTATCTGCTTTTGGAGATCAGGCAGCACCGTGCCATGTGGGTGGTAGGTTTCCTCACTTCCCTTGTCTATGTCTTTGTCTTCTTCTTTTCGAAGATATACGCCGATATGGGATTAAACATCTATTATGTTGCCATCAGCATATACGGCTTCTGGCAGTGGACACGCAAGCGTAAGGTCGAAACGGCCTCGACCGTAGAGGCCGCCCCCACTCAAGAGGCGATCCTCTACCGCAACATGACGCCCCTCCTTTTCGCCGGGATCGGCTCCGCCATCCTCGCCCTGTTCGCGCTGCTCTATTACGCCCTGCATTGTTTCACCGATTCACCAATCCCGGCAGGCGATGCTTTTACCACCGCCGTCGGGATCGTCGCCACTTGGATGCTGGCACGCCGGATCATCGAGCACTGGATATTCTGGATCATCGTCAACTGCGTCTCCGTCTATCTTTACTACCTGCGTGGGCTCTATCCCACAATGTTTCTCTATCTTTGCTACGCCATACTGGCGGCAGTCGGATTATACACATGGAAAAAGAATGGAACAAGAACAAATGATAGCACCTTATAAATGCGTTGTCATGGCAAATGGCAGTTTTCCGCAAACAGCTCTGCCGCTTCGTCTCTTGCACGAAGCCTCCGTCGTCATCGCCTGCGACGGAGCCGTCGAAGCGTTGGACAAAACAGGCATCACCCCGGCAGCCGTCGTCGGCGACCTGGACAGCCTTCCACCCCGCTTCCGCGAGCGCTACGCCGACCGTATCCATATCGTGGAAGACCAGGAGATCAACGACCTGACGAAATCCGTCCGTTTCGCCCACCGGTCCGGGCAACAGGAAGTCCTGATCTTAGGGGCTACCGGACTGCGCGAAGACCATACGTTAGGCAATATATCCCTGCTGATGGACTACGCCCCGCTGTTCCGCCGGATCGAGATGCTCTCTGACTATGGACTTTTCACTCCTATCCGGCAAACAACGACGCTGACAAGCAAGCCCGGAACCCAAGTGTCCCTTTTCTCGCTTGCCCCTTCCGGCACGATTTCTACTACCGGACTGCGTTGGCCCATCCGGAACCGCCGGCTGACAGCCTGGTGGCAAGGAGCATTAAACGAAGCGACGGGCAACAGCTTTACCGTCACCCTCTCACCGGAGGCCCGCGTCATAGTCTATCGTACATTATAAATTGGATTTAGACCTAAAATCAGCATTTACCGGTGTCTTTATTGACAAAACAATACCATTTTGACACCACCGTAAATCAACAATATTGCAGGTGACTATTTCAGGCTTTCTATTTCTTCTACGGAAAGCCCCGTTACCTGTATAATCGTTTCAAGAGGCAGCGACAGTTTTTTGAGATTGTGCGCGATTTCCAATTGTGTTTGTTTCCCGCCTTCGGCGCGGCCCATTTCAAGACCTTCGGCACGGCCCATTTCAAGACCTTCGGCGCGACCTTCGACAAGACCTTCCCACTTGGCATTCTCGATGGCGTCTTCCTGGATCACGACATTGGTGAGGTGCTCATCGTAGGCGTAGCGTTCACCACGCGACATGGAGTCGTATTTCAGTTTCTCGCGTGCTTCGCGAAGGCCGGGAACAGTCGTGTCCGGACGGATCGTGCCGTCCTTCAGATACTCGATCCACTCGTCAAGAGGCGTGCTCGCGACTTTGTCGAACTCGTTCACACGGATCAGTATGTATTCAGGGAAGATTTCGGCAGGCAAGCGGGGAACGACCACGTCGCGGTCGCGAGCGTTGATGCGTAGCAGGTCACCCGTATGCACACCCACAAAGTAGTTCTGCCCATGATAGAAATAGTCTGTACCGACACCGAGGTCGAAATAGAGAATACTAATGGAATAGACTTTCTTCACGTTCTGATAACTTTCACCGATATATATATATGCTCGGTGATCGCTTTGGCTACACCGTAGAGGATGCGTTCGAGGTAGTACATCTCGCGAGTGTTCTGGACTTCGACGATGATAATCTCGCCTTTACTGTTCAAAGCCTTGATGTCCACACGGTTGAATTTGTCGTCAAAAGTCGCCTGGTTGCCTTCACTTTCGAGGATTTCCAAAATCTTGACTTCTTCGCCGATCATGACGGTCAGGAAACCTTCGAGCACACTGAAGTTGGCCTTCTGGCGCAATAGGCGCTTAATGGCCCAATCAAAGCGAATATATCTTTCCTGCAACTCTTTTCTTTCCATCTCTCCCATGATTTTCTGATCTGACTCTTCCTTTTTCATAGTTAACGTTGTTATTTATTTGTATTCCACAAATATACATATTATTTATGAACAGGATGCCGGACCGGGGAAAATGTTTCGGCAATCGGCTGATCGGCACATTATCCCTCAACAAAAAAAGTCCCGAAGGGAAATCTTGCGATCCGCCTTCGGGACAAATACACCCTCAATTTTACAACTTAATATTTATTCAAACCTCTCGGTTGTTTAATAAAAAGGCAATTCAAGCAGGCCAGATAATAAGCAGAACGTTCATACGCGCACCATGCATTACCTTCGAGATATAAGTAGACACCATGTTGGTTGTCTATCTCATTCATCAGAACTTTTTCGACATCCGCTATACGCTCCATAAATCTTAATACTTTAAATTCTCAATCTTTTATATGCAAACTCTCAATCGCAAAGATATCGGCTAATACAGTAACGGTTGCACTGTAAAAGTATCAATCTTGCTATTCAAAACTATCAAAGAGCCGATTATCGGCCTCCTTCTTACGCAGTTCATCCAAATTGACCGCTGCTTCCTTCACTCCGGCGGCTTTTACCTGTTCCAACAGTTTTCCTGCCTCGTCCAGATTTCCATCCAGCAGATTCAGGACACCACGTGCATGGATGGCTTCGGGGCTATTGCCTGCCTTGCCCAGATAAGTACGGGCCACATCCAGATCGTTCTTCGACAAGGCAATATTGGCGGCGTTCAGATTGGCGACAGGATCATCGCTGTACATACGGACCGCAATCTCGAACACTTCATTATATTCCTTGCTCCCGATCTCGTAGCTGTTGGCCACCGCAAACATTTCGCTCAAGCTCAACTGCTGCGGATGCGTCTTGATAATCTCGCGGCCTTCTTCGACCGTAAAGAAACGCACCTGGTAAGCGACACGGTAATCGGAACGGCGCAACGAAGGATAGATATTCTTCAGCACATAACGGTAGGGGACCCCACCGTCCAAAGCAGCCAGCTTGGCGTCTTTCTTGTCCGGGTCGTCATTGCTGTCGATGACAGCCAGCACAGCCTCACGCGAAGGAACGCTCCGGTCGGCCTCCACTTTCGCTTTCAGGCCATTCCAATCTTCAGAACCGTTTTCCAACGTGAAAAGCTCCGGTTTGAAGTCATGTTTCTTCCGTATATATTCGGAAAGCGCTTTCACACGATTGCCCGCCAGAACCGTATTGGACTTGTAGCTGCCTTCGGGCGATGCAAAACCTTTCAGGATAATGCCTTCGAGCGTGATGTTCTTATCGTTTACGACCGTACTGACCGTATTGTCGATCTTTGCCAGTTCCGCCGCATTGTTGCGGAAGTCCGGCAGGATGGCATATTTACCCACTTGGAAGTCCAGATAAGCAGTCCCCACTTCGGCACGGTGTTTTACCGTTTCCGCTTCCGGAGAGATATAGGCCAGGACAGGCTTCACCTCATACCGTTTGCCGGGGCGGGTCAGGACCTTGTCGGCTATCACGAGCGGCTCACCCTGCGCTTCTTTCCCGCAACCGCACATGTTCGGGATCAACACGAAACGGGCGTCTTTCATCCACGATTCAAACGGGATTACCGTCTTATAGCTGATGACATTTTCGCTCTTTCCGGCCTGCACGACCAAAAAGCGGGGTTCATCCTGCAAGTTGTCCAACGCGATCTCACGGTCATACACCTTCTGGCTGATCCGTCCGTTCAGCAAGATGGAAGGCAACCCTTCCTGCTGCGAAGCCGATTCCAGGACCGGTGTCAGGGAGAGATTCTCACGGGATTTGATCCGGCTGCCGTCGACCGTGATCACGGCGTCGATCACCAATTCGTTACCCTTTTGTTTTAGCTCGTTACAAACCGCTTTTACCGGGACCTGAGCCTGGATAGCCGGCGAAACGACAGCTAACAGAGCTGCCGCCATATACATTTTCATCGTCTTCTTCATAGCTCCGATTATTTAATGAAGTAAATAATAGAAAGAGCAGCCTTCGTCACTCCGAAATAGTCTTTCGTTTCGCTCTTCTGAATCGTACCACACGATGCGCACGGATATTTATCATAGTCCAGATGCGCCCATCCGATACCAATCACAGCCTCCATGCTCCAACGGTTGCTCAGCAGCCACTGGTAGCCATAGGACACGCCGGCTCCGTAAAGGTTGCCTTGATAACGATAATTCTCCATATTTTTACTCAGAAACTTGATCCCGCCGACATTATAATCGGCATAATGAGCATGAACTCCGAGAAAATGGCCGTTAAACTTCTCGCATAGCCAATAACGTGCTTCCGGCTGAACCATCCAATGTTTCCAACGCATGTCGTCGCCCAACTTCCATCCGTTGTAGTTACCGGACAAGTCCAGCGTCCACTTCTTGCCCAGCCCCATCTCAACCCCAAGATTGATCGTTGCAGTCGCGTCATACAGCAAGTTTGACTTTACCGCAAACTTCTGTCCATAGACGTTCGTCATTCCGGCCAGAAGCAAAAAGAGGAAAAGTATTTTTTTCATACACTTCATTTTTAATTATCTTTTGTTTTTCTATTCCATAAACAACAGAGGTGATAATACAGTTTATCCCGACACAAAAATAGAACAAGTCTTTACCACGCACGGTAGGCACACGTTTCAAGTTTCACGGGCAAAGCTACCAAGAACGAACCGTATGATATAAATACCGACGAAAAAAGGAAGAGGGCGATAGAAATACCGATTTACACAGTAAACCTATTATCACACACAGACAACCTCATCAAACCGGTATCACCCTAAAACATATCAAAAAGACAAAAACAAAAAGCAATCAAAAGTTTGAAGCATGATCAAAACTTTTCCGGTTCTCGTTCGAAACGGGCTCGCTTCAGTTTTTGGTTGATTGCTTTCGAGACGCGTACGTGCATGCCTTTTACGGAGATGGATTCGGCGCGGATTTCGTTTTTGCGGTCCACACGGCGGTATTTGGCGGAAACGCCGAAAGTGCAGAAATCGTCGAGGCAGACATCGTAGCCGTCTTCCAGTTTCTCCTCGATATAATCTGCCATCAACATCCACGAACGCGCCAACTCCGCACGCAGGGAAGACGAACCGCGCGATATGTCATCAAACATTCGCTCTTTGCCTATCGTGCCGCGACTCACTACTTTGGGATAAAAACCCGTTACTTTCTCACCTTCCTCATTCAAGTTATCGTAAATGGGGACAAATTTGTATCGTATGCTCATAATATATTGTTTTATAAAAAATTTCTATTACCTAACCGACACCTGGCACTTTTCGACTCAACACACTGTCATGATGCCACTTAAGCAGTGCCGGTCCAGTGTCGGTTCGATATCTATCCAGTGTCGGTTCTGTACCGGATATATACAAAAACAGTAATAACCGGCACCGTTCACCTCTTCACCGGGATAACATAATAGTACTTCCTGTCGTTTTTGACCTTTTTCCGTACATTATACTTCGTCATCAACTTCCCGAACAACTCCAGTTTGGTCTCCGTCAGATCCGTTTTGCTCTGTTTGCTGATCGACATCAGAATTTCGGGAGCGGACAACGGCGTACACTCTTCTTCCTCTTCCGGGGCTCTGAAATAATACAAAAAAAGCTCCTCCAACAACGGACGCTTTTCGAACGCCCGATTATTCCGATGCAGCCTGACTTCTTCTTCCGCCGAAAACCAATAGCGTTCTCCTTCGCGCAACGCATTGACAGCCTGTGCATAGAGTTGAGGATAGTCGACCGGCTCTATCCGGATCATTCCCGTCACCTCCACTCCGATGAAACGGCGGCTGCCGGTGGTGTCGGTCAGCAAAGAGAAGGTGTTGGAGGTCGCGATAAACGAAGCGAACCGCCTCATCTCCTCCACGTTCCCGCCATAGGGTTTGCGCAACGTCACTTTCGCCTTCTGGAGCAGGTTCTTCAGATAGGGCTGGCGGGATGCGGGTATCGAGTCGAACTCGTCCAGGTTGATCAGCGCGAAGCGGTTCAACGCCATTTCCGCATCCTTCCGGCTTCCCAGGTCGATCCCGTCGACATAGTAAGGACGCAGTTCGGGCGGCAAAAGGTTCTGGCAGAAGGTACTCTTGCGGCAACCTTGCGGCCCGACCAGCAGGGGCGACGTGCTGTTGGCATGCTCCCGGTCCATCTGCAACCAGTGTGCCACCATGCTGAGGAACCAGATATAAAAGAAATCCTTCCACTCCTTGTTTTCGCAAGGCACACAATCGGCAAGGGCGCGAATGCGGTCCTGCCCGTCCCAGTTCGGCAGGTCGAAAAGATACTCCTCGACCGGCCAGTAATGGGAGATGCGCCGGGAGTCCACGTAACGCTGCACGTCGTATTCGATCGCCGATATTCCTTCCAACTGCGCTTCGAAACAAATGCTCTTGACCGCCTCGGTTGTCACCGGGCGATAATCCATGAACAGCGAATGCCGTTCGCGATATTCCTTGCATTCCTTCATGCGGTTGAACCTCAACTCATAGCGCCTCGTCATGAACTCTTCCATCTGCATCGCCACCAGCATCCGCCGGGGCATACAAAGCCTGAGGCTGCAAATCTTCTCTTTCCGGTAGACATTTCCGAACGTCGCCCTCAGTTCCATCTCCAGCTTCTTGCCGAACGGATGTATCAGGGCAAAACGGACGGCGTCTTCCTCCGGAATGGCGGATTGCCGGCATTTACGTGCCAGATATACCATGAACTTCTTACGTTCTTCATTGTCGTTGTCTTCCGGCCCGACCTGCCGGAACGTGTCGGCAAGGCAGGTTTCATAGAGGAGCGATATGCGTTTGTAGCGTTCATAGCCGGGTGGCATGCGCAGCAGAGGGTCCGGTTCGGCATCGTGCACCTCGCGTGTCGTCACCGGTGCGGGCATCCGCAAAGGTTGTTCCAGGCGGATCGGCAATGCGTCCGGATTATAAAACAGGTCGGGATCATACGACACGCGGCATCCTTGTTCCGGAACGGGAAACCCTTCTTCTTTCCATTCGACGGGCACCTGGAGCTGTGCTTCGTAATAGCGGCCCGCACGGAGGCAGGCATGGGCATGGAAAAAGCGCATATGCTCTTCCGTCTCCGGCAACGAACCGTCGGGCCGGGTGAAAGGGACCACGATTTTGACGCTCCGCCCGCTCGATCCGACAAACGAAGCAAGCGTTTGCGGAAAGCCTGCCGCACGATCCCGTATGGCAGCCGCCTCCGCACGGTCGATCAGGTTGCCGAAACTGAGCAACACCAATCCGGTATAAGAGGCCACGCCGATCCTTTCGCTATCCCGTTTCAGCGTAACGCCGAACAAGACAACGGGAACCTTCTCTGCTGCAAGGCTTTTCGTTTGGGGAGTCAGATAAGGTATGTTTTGCCGCAACACGGATACCGGCTTCCGGCTGTTTTCCGTTTTCATGCCGTTGAGAACAAGGCTTAATTCAAGATTACGGAAAGCCGCTAAGTCACCGCGAAGCTGTGTTATCTTCATATTGGTTTGTGTTTTTTTAATCTTCCGCAAGGTAAGGCTAATATTTCAGATATCCCCTGTTTTTCAATTATTTTATGCGCAACTACTCCAAAACACGCCAAGAACTAATGCAAAGCATGCCGGAAACTACCTCAAACCATACCGGAAACTACGGATAGGTAGTACTACATATCCGGCATATGTAGTACCAGCTATCACGAATACATAGTACTACATATCGTCCTTACATAGTAACTACCTACCAATACTATCTGGTATGGTTTGAAATAGTTCCCGGCATGGTTTGGGTTAGTTTGTGGAGGGATCCGAAATAAATTAGGTACGGATTTATCGGCCAATAGTAATTGTTTTCCATACTCCACCTGCTTTTATATAAAACACAGCAGGAAATGAGACAGTATCGTCAATCCAAATAAATGTTTCATAAAAAACATTTACATCACCTCTTTTCTGTTGGGCAATGATACCCTCAGGCATATCAATCATTTGCCATCCTCCTTGATAATTAGTAAAAATCTGAATTTTCGCATAATACATACCATTTTCATCATTATACGAAGCAATCGGTGTAGATGTATTTACTGCCAAATAATCCACACCATCAGTTGTAATATCATTCAAACCTTTCTCAATACAATTTCCTTGTGACGACGTATCACCCACGATCATAACTGTCGTTGAAGCTGAAATACGAGAAGCATTATCCGGAATAGATTTTTCGAATGCACTCTTGGCTGAACCGACTCCATATTCATGAACTGCATCGATCTTAAAAATATAACGGACATTTCTTTTGACATTCATATCTTCATTTTCTGTGTTTTGCAACAAAAAATCCAATCGATAATAACCGAACTTTCCAACTCCGTCTATTGTCGTGTATCCTCCGACTATCAAGCATAAACTACGACTTGGTTCACCACTGGGAAACGTTTCAGTCTTCAAAAGGCTTTCGGGAACATAAAACTTCGCTCTTGCATTATTCAAGTTCTGTTTATGAAAAGCTTCACTAAGAACACGTTCTCCTTTAGCACCGGACGGTATTGAAATCGTTCCTTTCTGCAAAGTCCCATCCGACTTAATCGGAGCTATAAAACCTTTATCATAAGTCCCGACCAGATAAACTTCCTCCAAATCAAAATTGATTACCAAGTCCGTATCTACAAGAACTTCCACACAAGCCAAAGAACGTGTCATCGGGATTGCAATTGGAGTATCATCCGTATACAAACCCTCGGGCAAATCCACCTCACCCCACATCGGAATAGAAACAGAACCTTCTTGAGACGGGACATCAAAAATCAAACTCTTCAAAACATCAGCCTTTGATGTATTCAAAGCAAATTCGTGTGTAATTGAAGACACATTAGCCAATGCCATCAATGTTACTGGTTCCTGAGTCGCTTTCAAATTGGCAGTTACAGCTTTAGCCGTTCCTCCATCAGTACCCACGGAACCTACTACCTGATAAATCAACTCATCTGATTGATTAAACATATAAAGCCACAAATCATTGATTCGATTTTCGTCTGTAGAGACAGCCTTTGTCACAGCTGGCAATTGCATATCGGTCAATTCCAACCGAATTTTGGCTACCACATCATTATCATTCCCTTTCACGAGGTCTTCTTGTGAACAAGAAGCAAAGAGAAGTATAAATGAAAAAATATATATCAAATTATTCGTTTTCATATTCTTTTTAATTTTAATAATAACTTACCACCATCTATCGTTCTGAGTGACAGCAATAGATATCGTTTCCCCGTTTGAGTCTTTTAAAGTAACAACTGTATTTCTTTGATACCAACTATTCTTAGATGCAGAAACAGTCAACCTATTTCCATTCCTTTTTACAGTCAGCCATTCTGCATATCCAGATTGAACACTCCAGTCATACTTGCTATTTGTAACAGTTATATCTTGACTATTAGACGGATTCCAGTCAAAAGTAAGTTTATTCGGTGATGCCTCGAAAGTATAAGAAGCGACCTTTTGAACCACCTTAATCGAATATTCACTGCCCTTCGAAGTCTTTACTATTAAAGTTGCTTCACGTTGTGCGCCTGCATTTTCTTCCGATGCAGTAAAGACTAACGTTTGTCCTGCACCACCATCCGGATCTCCTGAATATTTGTCAAGATAGAACCAAGGCGCTCCCGGGTTAATGACTTCCCAAGTTTCGTTGATAACTTTAATTGTTGCTGATTTCTTTGAGCCTTCAGCTGCATCTAAAATTATTCTTTCCGGGAACTCATTCAACTGACTAAAATCCTGAGATTCTTGAATTTTCACACAACGTACAGAACCCGCGAACTGTGTTTGTGCATATAAGTCATAAGATGTTTCTATAAATTTATGAAGATGACGGCCATTTCTTGTATTTCCATATTCCGTTCCATGCAAGAACATCGCGCCAGGCCTAAAATCATCCCCATTCTTTCCATATTTAATAGGAGTATTTGTCCAAACAATACTATTCACTTTCAATGAATTTTGATCATCTACTTCAGAAAAACTATAATTTACGTTTTCCCCGACATTCATATTTTTAGGATCATAAACTCCCGCTAACGGGAACCATGTGCTATTTGTGGCAGAAACAGATGAGTTGGTAACGCTCGGCCGACTGTTTGCGATATAGTTAATCCAAAAACCATAATGAGAAGCATTATCACTATAATTCGAACCTGACGGTATATAATAATTATTCCCATTATAATTATTTTTATAGTTCTCATCGCTATGGAACAAATAAGCCAACAGAGGAGGCACTCGATATCCAACCGGACATGGGTCATACACTGTTTTATTCCCCTCATTTACTGCACTTCCTGAATACATTTCCATACCGGAAGGCGTTCCCCATAAATAAGTTCCGTTTTGATCTACATTACACAAACCTGTTTTTAACAAATCGGTCGGGAACTTAATCGATTGCGCCAGACTTGTCGTTTCTGTAACTCCCCAAGTATAAGTTCGTGTACCAGAACCACAAGGTTGATAATTATAGGTGTTCTGCCTTACCTGATTTTGAGGTCCGGCCGCTCCAATAAACGGATCTTTACGCCCCCACTGATACAATAAGCCCAAAGCATCGTTACCCGGATTATTGGATAATGCTCCTATATAACGATCCATAAATGTATAGTCCTTAGAGTTTCCACCCCAGTTTTCTGTTGTAATTCCACCCGGGACAACCCAAATATGCCACGACCAGATACATTCGTTTGCACTGTTAAAAGCTCCAATTAAAGCATTTCCGCCTTTCTTCTTAGGAGTTTTATCTATATCGACATGGTAATTAACAACGCCACTAAAATCATTATCAGGATCAACTTGTACACTTGTTTGATCATACACTCCGTTCCCATTATCCAAGCGAACCAATCCTTCGGATGTTTCCCAAATAATCCCGATCTTCGATGGTTTCAACTTCAACTCTTCTTCCGTCAACAATTGTTTGCCATCGGCAATCATTCCTTCACGGCCATTACCCTTTACGCTTATATTCAAAGGATAAGTTCCTGATTCCGAACGAATATAGCAATTGGCTGTTTCTTCCGGGTCGATCTTTACCAAGATTTTCTTTTTCAACTGGCCTGATTGAACAAAGAAATACCCGGACGCCAATTTATTAAAACCAGAAGGCGAAATAACAACGCTATTACTTTCATGATTTTCCGTTATTGTGAAGCCATCCAACATTGCATCGACGATCTTCCATTCACCCCATGTCGTAGTAATATTCAAATTTGCCGGCGCTTGTTGCCCTATATTGAAATAAAATAAATTCGAACTTACTGCTAATGTATTTTGCTCGTATGGAGAACGTATGTACACATCACTCATCTCCTCTATATTGACAGTTATATCATTTTCTCCCGCTCCGATCTTCGACACATGTACCTTGTAAGTATGATTACGAAGAATATCCAACGCAGTACCGCCTACTTTACCTGTATTAGTCATATAAACACGATATAGTTTGTCCACGCCCCCAATCTCTCCTGCCATAGTCAGATAGACCCCGTCATAAGAAATAGAAGATGTTGATTTGCCTGCTTCCGGAATATAGATTTCATTTATACAGGTATTGTTGTTTACAGCATCCCCTTCATATACCAATGACGGATTCACATTGGGTGATGCCGGCAAAGTAGGAGTTATAACATTTTTATCCTGTAAGCGAGAATCGGGAACGATCAAACCATTACTCAATGAGTTATTTACCCGTATGGATGTCAATGTAAAATTACTGCTCGCATCTTCTGAAAAAGAGACATTGATACGTGCCAAAGCCCTCAATAAATCTACTTCTATAGGAGTAGCTGATATCTGACCTGTATACTCACCCCACATCGGGAAACGACGATAGTTTTCCGTACTGGTTGCATTCCATTTTTCATTGACCGTATAAGCCAAACGAGCCAAATAAGAACTCTTTGTATCATTAATCTGAATTTGAGGAATGGTCGTCAGAGTTCCATCATTAGTTTCTCCTTCATTTACAACATTTGCTAAAACAACCAAAGACAAATTATCATTTGCCATTTGCATAGGTATCTTCTTCGCAATAAGTGAACCGCCGTTATCATCAACAGTCTGCTCCGAACTCTCGACTTTTACAGAAGAGACCGAACGTTCCGGCAGATAATTGCCCTTATTATCAAAAACCAGTATTTTCAAAACCTCCACCTTCGCTTCTTCAGTCGAAGTAATAGCACGTGTGGTTATCTGTGAGGGATTTGGCAAATAAAGATTCAGACTAACAGTCACATTCTCCCCTTCTTTCACATTTGATATGATTTCTTCATCCACACAAGACGAAAAAGCCAACAACCACAAGAGTAATAAATTGATATACTTTTTCATATCTAATTAATTTTTCTTGATTATTTAAATTCTACCCCATTATTTCCACCTATCAAAACTTCATTCCATCCAACGACCTCCAAAGATTCAATGCCTGCCGCTGTAACATGAACTATAACATTCAAACGATACCAATTACCGGGTTCCACCCAACCATGCCCTGTTGTATTTGTCGCTCTATCCGGATTAATCACATAATCACGCGTTTCTCTTTTCCCGTCTACCGTAAAGGCCAAATGTAAAGTCACAGGATTAGTTTTCACTGTATTAGGAAAGACCGCTGAAAAAAAGCAATTCGTATGATTCAAAGGTGTACCCTGTGTTTTAATATGATCTTTAAAATTATCAACCTTTGCTTCTATATCCAATACGGATGGTTTTAAAATATTATCCACCATCTCACCTTTATCTGAATCTAATATTTCCATCGGTATCAAGTTTTTCGTATCATAAAAATCATCAGTCCCTTCTTCAAATAAACCGGTATTCTTTTTAAGATTTGTAAACCATGCTTCTGTTAAACGTACTTCTGTTGTTTCGACGCCATCCATATATTTGACATAGAATCCGGTAAGATCGACAACAGCTGTACGTTGAACTGCTTCAATGGAGACCGTAACTGATGGTAAATTTCCAGTTGTTGAAGACGAACCTTCAAAACCTTCCGGCCAAGAAATAGTTCCTTCTCCAACTTTCACTCTATGTTCAGCCTTGTCATCTCTAATAGCTCTTATCTGAGACAAAGTAGTACAAGCATCCAGTTTTTCATGTAAATGCGAACCATTCACAACTGCGATTATCTTTGTCACAGCACCGACTTTCACCAATATATTCTTTTCGTATTTTACTGTAGTACCCGAAAGTTCTGTCGCAAATGCGCGATTAACAATATTGCCATCATTATCAAGCAGCAACAAATAACAAGAATTAATGTAGTCTCCTGCCAAACTCCCATTAATATGAGATTCACCACGACTTACCGCCTTTGTTGTAGCTTTGGCGGTTGAAATATCAACTGTAACATACGCTGACCCCTTCTCCAGAATCAAATTTGTCGAATTTCCATCTAAAACTTCATCTTCCATTGAGCAAGAAACGACAGCCAAGAGGATGCAAATAACGGAGAGTATATTCTTCAGTTTCATAACCTAATATTTTTTCGTTTAACTAACATCTGCAAAAGTAGAGGGAATATAAAGAGGGGGCGATAGGCGAAACTTTCAAGATTAATAGGTAAAAATAACAAAGGAAAGATTGAGAGGCGCACCCTTTAAATGCGATAGAAATAACGACAAAACACTTTCTGCATGATTGCGACCAATGGCATTCCCGCCCTAAAACAAAAAAGGCAGTCAAAACAGCCTTGTTCTCGCGTTTGACGCGGGGACAAGACCGTTTTGACTGCCTCCTCCGATATTCAGAAATCGATGTCCTATCGATCAGTTTGCATCTTCTTCGTTCTGCTCGATCACGTTCCACGGAGCGACTTCGATCTTTGCAGAGATATGGGCGTTCAGCCTGATATCATCTTCGTTTGCAGAGCCTTCTCCGGTAATGGTGATATTCAATTTATACACATGGTTCATCAAAACTTCCGGTACATCATCCGCTCCGTTATCTTTCAGAAGGACACGCATGTGCTTCGTGGATTTCACGCCCGCCGCATTCTTAAACTCTACAACCAAAATAAGACCGGTTTCATAAATCCCATCCGTATGAACGGCATCTGTATTTTCTGCTGTCCTGGCAGCATTGGAAAAGATGTATTTTACAAACCTACCTGTTTCAAAATCGAATGATTTTTCTTCATTATTAGTTGCTGTAATATCAGTATATTCAGCACTTGCATAATTCGGTTCTACCGTACTATTAGGAGCAATCCAATACTGGACAGGAGTGTAAGCGCTGGACTCATACCCTCTTACATAATCGCCCGTACCTCCTGCGAATCCGGATTGAGTTTTGACATTTGCTAAAGCAATCTTTTTCAGTGTTATGGAAGCACCGGGATATTCCGTCAGTTTCAACTTGACAGATTCAACCTGTACCCTTGATATCAAACGGGTCAAAACAACATAGTCTGTTGCCTTATACGCATCAGGGGCGGTTTCCGGATCTGTCTCGGATGCTGTTGCATTTGCGACTACACCGCCTCCGTTTTTAACCCAATTCTCATACCAATCGGTACTGCCATCTCCCTTTTTAATGTTAGGGCGAAGTCCTTTTATCTTGATTTCTTTGCTGACCATCGGAAGAACAGAACCGATAGCATACGAATCTGCCTTCTTTGTCAAGACCGCATTTTTCAGAGCTCCCAATGTGGCTGGCGTTGCAATTTCTTCGCAATTACCTAAAAAGACAGCAATAAATTCATCAGAAGAAGACGTTCCGTCGGCATTAGGAGTGACTTTTACTACAAGATGCTTGATCTCGCTAATCGTGGCCTCTCCTGTCGCTGTCTCCGTCTTTGATGTCACAAAGGTCGCATTATCATCGGTCCCCTTAAATATCAGAGCCGTCAATTTCTGAACTTTAGCTTCCTTTTCCTTTATTTCACTATCAGCTGTCGCTTTTGTCTCCAAAGCCGCAGTCACCCCAAAAGAGACATAAGCATCCACCTCTCCCATCCGGGAATAATCGGTCGTTTCGTCCTTTGAGCAGCTTGCCATCGTGCAGATGGCCAAGGCTGCTAAAAATAAGTTTCTTAGTTTCATTAGTTCTAATTTTTTTATGTTTCTATTTATTTTACCCTTCTCGCTATTTTATTACTACTTCCTGGTTGACAGGGCCCCATCCTACGACTTCAACGCTTACGCTCAAGTCTCCGGTGGAAGGTGCAGGAGGCGTCGGGGGCGTAGGAGGATCAGGCGGTGTCGGGTCATCGATATCGATGCCCTCGAAACTGTTCGGTCCGAAAGATATATTCAGACGGTAGATGTAGTTGCGTTTCACATACTTATGAGGATCGCCTTTCAACACTACTCCATTTTCGTTGACGACAGCCGAGAAGTTTTTCGTTTCCGCCTGATAAGCGGCGTTGGCCAAAATCGTGGCGTTGATAACGATCGCGGTAGGATTTTCGCTATCCGTATTTTCCATCACATACTGGCGGAAAGGTGTTCCGGAGAGCGGAAGGTTCTGCCCCAAAGTGACAGCCGGGCTGTTATCCAGGTTTCCGTCGGCCATCACTGCACCCCAATAGGCCGTGCTGGCATAACGCGAAGCGGTTTTCCGATTGGCGAAATAGATACTGTTGATACGGACGGTACGGCCTTTCAACTTATCGTTCGTTTCGAAATTTGTCGATGCGCTCTTCAGTTCGATACGGGCAGCCAGGCGGGTCAGTTCCAATGGAGAAGAGAGGTTGTTGATGTTTGTCTGTGTCGAATATCCGATATAGTTATCACCTTCTTCCAACCGGTCGTCGGAGGTAATCACTTGGGCGCTCATGGCGAGGCTCGACTGCGATTGGTCCGACAACTGCGCCAGACGTGTCTGGAAATCTCCATAAGAAGCCACTCCCTTGAATGCGTCTGCCGGCACATTGGCAAGGATGGCGATCATCGCAATTGTTGCTTTTGTCGGGACGTTCAGCACGGTTGCTTCTCCCCCGGACACCGACATTCCGTTTGTCCAATAAGGATCGACCAGGAGTTGCGAACCGTCGGCAGTGAATGAAAGAACCGCTATGCTGTTGATATTCATCTCGCCTTCGAGCGCGTTCTCGTCTCCATCCGCTTTCAGGGACGAACCCGGGGCGGATGCTTTCACCTTGATATCCAGCGTGGCATCCTTCAGGTCGTTCACATTCACGGGCTGGTTGTCTTTCGAACAACTTGCCAAAGCGAACAACGACAAACCGACTGCTATTATGTTTCTTATTTTCATATCTGTTCTTCTTTAGAGATTAAAATATTATATCCTCTTCCACTACTCCCCACGGAGTGATACGCATCTTGGCCGAAACAGTCCCGTCTTCGCCAAACAGGAGCAACACATCCAAACGGCCGCCTTCGGGTATTTCGAACGGATCGCCATTGTCGTCCACATAGACCGTCTTATTGATCCGCCCGTCTTTGCTGGAGATCGATATGCTGAGGTCCTCGCCGGCGAAAGAATTCTGCTTGCCGCCGAACCGGGCCTGATCGATGACTCCGGTCGTCAGCCATTCCTGCGCCGTATCGTAGGTTCCTTCCGGATTATAAGCGACACTGTCGCCGGTCAGCGCTCCTTTATTGTCGTGCGTATTCAAAGTGCGGTTGATATAGAAATCGAAATCGGCCGCGCTTTTCAAGCCATAGGATCTCAAAGCGTTGTTCAGGCCCAATGTCTTGATCGTGTATGTCCCGGTTTTGAGGCGGATCACCACCTGCCCGTCACCGCCGACGATACCGCTGCCGAGCGAAGTCACTTCTTTCGTTCCGAAATAGAGGCTGTCGGGAGACTGTGCGAATCCGTCGGCCGAGCTTTTCAACTGCACCTTCAAGTCTTCCAACTGTTTCGGGTCGGTGACCGCCTGGTTGCCTCCTTCGAGGTTACCCCAGGCTATGATATTCAATTTCGTGTTGTCCGGATAGTTATCCAGTTTGATGGCTTCTTTCGAAAGGATGAAATCTTTGTCCAGTTTGCGTGTTTCCAACAATTTCTTGTTTTCATCGAAGATATACAGCGTGGCATCTTCCACCAATCCCAGACCGGTGATATCTGTGATATCCGTGCCGTTCAGCCCTTCGACCTTCAACGTCAGTTTGCTACATTCAGCCAGCTCGTCCTTGATGCAACCCGTCAGCATGGCCGCAAGCGCGACTGCCGCCAGCAAAAAAGACTGTTTTATAAATGATATATGCTTCATAATACTATATTTATATCTTATTATTACCCTATCCCACATCAATCTACTTCTTCATCTATTTCGATCACATTCCAGTCTGCAACCCTGACCTGCGCTGCAACATGCGCGAAAGCGGCAGGGCTGAACGGATCGTCCGAACCGGAACCCAATATCTGCACGGCCACATTATATTTGGTATTGCGTTGGATACGCACATCCGTCTTTCCTTCATCACCGGTGATCGTTCCGCCCTGGCTGAGGTCATTGACGATAACCGTATAGTAGCGATCTTTTTCGGTCATTTCTTCATTATCGCCTATCTTATATCGATAGGTTCCTCTCAAGACCAACAAGGTGTAGTTACGTTTTCCTTCCACACCGGTTTCACCATTTTGGTTCGGGTAGACATAGCAAGGAGGGACGAGGGCGCTTGTGTTTTCCCAGTCGAGAGCCGCAGTGTTTGCATTCGTCCCCGTCCGGGCTTCTATTGTTTGAACCGGGTCCAAAACCCGTAACATTGAATTATCGCCTTTGGCTTCTCCTGTTTTATAGGTTCCTACATAGGATGCAAAGTTTTCAGGAGCCCGATAATATGTAGGATCAAGAGCTCCATCTGCCATCGGCGACTGCTCGATTGTCTTCACTTCGCCATAAGTCCCGATTCCGGCCGTGCTCTTCACATTGGCTACAAAAACAGAATCCAACGTGAAACTTACATTTTTATATTCCGGATTTCCTGCATCCGGTGTCTCCGGCAATAAAACGCCTTTCAGGTTGATGGCTGCAACCGTACGGATCAGCTCAACAGCCTTGTCTCCATAAACCTCTGTTCCTGAACCATAGCCCTCAACAGTTAATGCGCCTTTAGCCCCGAACCCCACGAAGTTTATTCCCGGGACAAGCTCAAGTGGCAATACGGCACTACTCATCGTAAGTCCATTACCTTCCGTTTCCGACGACAGAGGTGTTGCTAAAGCGACTACCTGTTCTAATGTCAAACGGCTATCCGCATTCGTGCTGTTGACAGAATTTGTCAGTGTTTTCAACACTTCGGCATCCAAGTTTGCGATCAACAATAAATTAATTCCCCCGGATTTCACTTCACCGTCAATCACGGTTTTGCTTGTCGGGTCCGCGTAGTTCTGCGTAAAAAGGGCCGCTATAGAACCGACCTTCATATTGTTGCCATTGTATGCTCCATTATTAAAAATCACCGCCGTCAACGTTTTCACCTTCTTGTCCCAAGTGACCTCTGTCCCTGTAACATCATTGCCTATAAATCCACCTTTTGTCTTTATCCCATCCGTCCGGACAGCCAATGATAATGTTGCATCCGGTACGACAGGTGTAATCGTCAGATTCACCGGATCATCATTGTCCGAACACGAAAAGAATGCGCAGGCTATTAATGTTATCAAAAAGCAACTTTTCAGTTTCATAGATATAAATATTATTTTGTTTTTTTACCTTATTAAAGAATCACAATACAAAGATAGGTTACAAATAAAACGGAAAAGATAGGTAGTTCTCTCGTTGTCTATAGACGAATCTATCAAACTTCCGATGTGATAGTTTTAGCTCTTATCCTGCGATATACACCTATAAAGCTAATGGAAAAAGGGCAACATGCTCCTTCCGCATAAAAGCAAAAAAAGTGCTCCCGGGCAGGAAGCACTTTTGGGGATATAAAAAAGGTATTATTTGACCGGAGTAGTTTGAGAAACGTCATCCCAGTCAGAAACCACAGTCTTAACTTTCAGAGCAGGTCTATTGCCATCTTCACCACCGCCAATACCGGCAACAGCTAAAGATATTTTATAGTTTTTATTAGGAAGGATACCTGCACCGGCGTCTTGTCCTTCTATTGTTCCGGTTTTACCAATCTCAATATTGTAATAACTGTTGTATGTATTACTAATTGTCTCTCCGTTACGTATTGCATTCTCCACAACCATTTTACCATTAAGCGTGAAAGCGGTAGGATTGGCATTCGTATATGATTCGCCTTTAATCGCTTCATTAGGCAATACATAGAATACAATAGATTCAGGTTTTGTTACTGCTACTGCAGCCGCTGTTTCACCGATTGTATACACTGCAAAATCTTCAGAAGCATCCGATTTTATGTAAGAACTGATTTGTTCACTATTCTGATGATTATCCCATACCCAAGTGCCAGCAGCCAAACCTCCGACAAAATCATTTCCAACAGCATAGGATCTTTCACTATTTGAGCCGCGTTTTGCAAAAGTAACCGTAGAATTTTTGGGTGCCAAGTTCACAGATGCTGAAATAAAATCAAATTTAAACGTACCGGCAGTAAATGCATTCTCACTTCCCTGCTGCGACATATCCAAGGTCAGGCCTACCAATTCTACACGAGCCAAATCACGAACCAAAGTCAATGTCGTTTCATTCTCTCCGGCAGCAATTGTAACATCTGTTGAAAGACCATGCATCGGTAAATTTGTTCCCCCGATATTGTCAGAGACACTTATTACTTCATTCGCCGGCACGGTTGTCATTTCTTTTCCAAAATTAGCGAAACCCACACAATAAAGCTTCTGGCCTACTTCCAAATCGTCAAAAGTGTAAGTATAATCCGATTTAATACCCGAAGTAAGATAGACACGATTAATAACGGTGTTTGTTTCTTGCTCAAGCAAAAAGATATTAATATCATTTACAGCAGTTTCAGTCTCTGCTGCAATAACTGCTTTTGTAGACTTTACGCCAAGATCAATCGTCAGAGAAGCATCTCCCTTTGCATCCGGGCCATTCCCAATCACATCGTCGTTAGAGCAAGAAGCGAACGCACATGCGATCATTGTTGCACACATTAAATTTCTTAGTTTCATATTCTTCTAAATTAATAAGTTAATAAATTCGTTTATAGAATGATTCTTAATTCTTTTTACCCTATAGATTATGGTGTTGTTTGGGGTATTGTCTTTCAACATTGCAAAGGTGGGAGAAAAAGCAAAGACACATTAGGGGTGTGACTCTCAATTATAATCGGTAAAGCTCTAAGTGGTTATTTTGATTTATTTGCACCTGCTTTTGAGATATTTTTAGTTTTGCGGTCTTCATATTCAAACGGAACGCCCGGCCTTAAGCCGGAACTCCGTATTGCGAAGGGGTAACTCCGTATTGCTCGGTAAAGCGTTTGCGGAATGTGGCAGTATCGTTGAATCCTACCATCTCTGCGACTTCCTGTACGGAGTATTGCTGGCAGGCAAGCAATTCGGCGGCTTTTTTCAGCCGTATGTTGCGCGTCAGTTCGAGAATACTCAGATCTGAGTATTGTTTAATTTTTCTATACAATGTTGGCAGACTCATATTCATTGAGTCTGCCAACACTTTTGACACAAAAGTCGAATCGTCGAGGTGTTTCTCGATATTTTTGATGACAGCGTCCATGAACGGGTTGGCCGGCCGTACACTTTCTTCATCGTGCGAGGAAGCGGAAGAATTTGAGAAGTTGCGCTTCATCTCTTCGCTCTTCTTCATCAGACTGTTGATCTTGCTTCGCAAGATTTCCACATCGAAAGGTTTCGTGATGTAATCGTCTGCCCCGGCTTCGATACCGGCAATCACCTCTTCACTCTCGACCTTGGCCGTCAACATCACGACAGGTATCTGCGCCATGTTGGGATCATTCTTGATTTCACGGCAAGTCTCGTAACCGTCTTTCACCGGCATCATGACATCGCAAAGGATCAGGTCCGGTTCGTCTTTCAAAGCGACGTCTATCCCCTCCTGCCCGTTGCGGGCTTCCAGTACCCGGTATTCATTATAAAACACATGCTTCAGGAACCAACGGATTTGGTCGCTGTCGTCGATCACAAGGAGCTTCTTCCCGGTTTCCTTCTTTTGCGGGATCACCTGGATCAGTTCGGCGATTTCTTCTTTCTGCCGGGCATTCAGTTTTACCAAATCAGATTCGGGTTCTACAAACTCGACACGGCGATCCAACAGATGTTGTTTGCCAAGCGGGATCATGATCGTGTAGGAAGTACCGTACTTATCCGACTTGCTCCGGTACATGCCGCCTATTGCCTCGGTCATGTTCATGATCTGCTTCAAGCCGCGACGCGTAGTTTCGCCTTCATCCAGACCTTCGTCTGTCAGGACTAACGTGCTGTAGGCCTTCCCTTTTTCCTTTACGACGGATATATCGAGCGTCACTTTTCCATATGCAAACGTATTCTTGAAAGCGTTCGACAACAACATACGCAAAGCGAACTCCATCTTGCGACGGTCCATCCATACCCAAAGGGCGGGGGTCTGCGTGTTGATACGGAAATCGACATTGTTCATAGCCACCCAATCGACAAAGATATCGCAAATCTGACGGGTGATCTCGACCATGTCGTAACGGGCTATACGCAAATAGTTGGCGACATCGTTCGAGCGGCTCGTGCCGATCAACTGGTCCGCCAAGTCCTGCATGGCAAGCGTATTACGATAGGCGGAAAACAACTGGACAGACATGTCTTTTCCGGGATCGTTGTTCTGTACTACCAAGGCAAGAGAACCCTGTACCAAGGAAAGCGGGGTACGCATTTCGTGGATAGTCTCGATAAAGTAGTTGTCGTGGATGCTCTCGGCGTCTTTCAGGCGGTTTTCCGCTTCGGCAAGTTTGTCAGCAGCTTCGCGCTGGATTATGTCGTTTTCCTTAATCTTGGCTACGATGAGTTGCTCCAGTTCTTTTTTATTATTATTCAATGTGGAGATCGTCAATTCCTGTTCGTTATTCTCTCGGATCAAATCACTATTGGCTTGCGACAGGCTGTCTTTCTGCTTCTGTAGGACCCGATATCTTTCTTCCTGTTGCTCGATTTGCTCTTCCAACGATCTATTGCGGGAAACAAGTTCTTCGTTTCGGGCGCTAATTCCTTTATTCAGACTTTCAAGTACAGCGTTTTCCTTGATGATCCGATCCGAACGGTCATTCATATTGGAGTGCAATTTTCTCATATAAAGAAACAGGGGAACAAAGAAAAGTAGTAGAATCACCACTACAATCAATGTCTCACTACCGAATAGTTGTCCGTTTTCATGGGCAGCCCAAATTAATGAAGTACTGAAAAGAAGCCCTGTCAATACTCCACTCACCCTCCTGAACAGAGATTTTTTCTTCATATTTATATGCATTTATTATATATCCTTCTATACGTCCACAAATCCCTCATCGATATTACACGACAAAGATGGTAAAAATATTTTTCTTACGAGATATTTAACACTAACTATTTTTCAAACCGCAATGATAATCATTATCTTTTTCATATAGATTCCGATCCCCCAAAGATGACACGAACACCTACATATTGATAGGTTTAACATCTTTTACGCGCATATTATTGTAGAACAGAAAAAGACATTCTATTTTTGTACAGAAAAATATTTCATTTGATTTATTTTACCCTCAATTTTTTATATGCATAGGCGTACATCCGGATTGTTCCGCGTGTGCGCCACTTTTTTCCGTCTGTGTTCTCTACACGCACACAAATCATATCCAATAGATAAGGAGTTATAACATGGCATACTTCCCAAAAACTATCACCCCTGAACGATCGACAACTTTAAGGGCCGTAATGATAGCTTAACCAACCCCGATTGACACTATCTCCTGTTATTTTGATCGGTTTAACATATTTTACACACGGAACCATCGTAACATTCAAAAAACCTTGATATTTTTACGGTATTAAAAAGGGAACAAAGGTTTTGATGAGGGTCTTAACCTGAAAAAAGTTCCATCAGAGTATAGGGGTATTAATGAGCATATAAAAAATTAGGGTCATGAAAAAGGGTAAAATTTTCACAAATTGTTTGTTTTCTTTTTGGACATTGTCCATTGTTTTGTCTTTCGCAAGTTGTTCTGCCGATGGCGATTCCACTTCAGTCATAGACGATAGAGTCCCTTTAGAGACAGAAGTTCCTTTTTATGTAATCTTGAAAGCGTATTCCAACAACTCGGATATAACAGCCAATGGAGACGTAAAAAACACGACATTGTATGTTTTCGATGGGAACAACGACTTCTACAAACAAATCACGGTAAACAAAGAGTATCTTTTGCAGGTCAAGCCGATCGAAATAAGTTGCCCGGAGGCTGACAAGATCACGGTTATTGCCTGGTCTGGCCTATCGAACGAAAGCGAAGAAATCTGCAATATGAACCGAGCCAACATCATCTCCGACCTGCAAGTAAGCCTGAAACAAAACAACGGCGTTGCCAACAGCCTGCCGGGAGACCTATTTTACGGACAAATCGTTCTATACCGCTCTTCCACAAAAGCCACTGCACAAGAATTAAGGATCGAGCGCAAGGTCTCTTCCATGTCAATTTTGGCAAAAGGGGCTTTAAAGGTATTTGATTCCAAAGAAGGCAATTATTATTATAAAATCAAGAGAACTAAAAGTTCTTTCAACTGCAATGGCGAATTGACCGACAACGATATTGAATATATCATTCCGGCAACTTTAATAGAGAACGGGAATTTGACTACAGGCACATTCTCTATTTTACCTGCCGACAATATAACCATAGAGCTTTACAGAGACGAGGTTTTGGTTCTTTCTTCCGAAAATATCAAAAACTCGGAAAACGTGGCTGCAAACGAAGGAGAACAAACAAACATCGTTTTTGATCTTTCCCGCAACAACATCAATATTAGTGTTTCAGACTGGAATACCGTCATTCGGTATGTCACAGTCGGATAATTCGACCCTCAATTTTTTATATGCAATAAGGCGCACATTCGGATTGTTCCGAGTGTGCGCCGCTTTTTTTTATCAATGCATGATTCTCCGTGATAGAAACACCGGCTAATATGACACAAATGCGATCGTTAATAAATACTCCATTACCCCGCCTGCATTTGCAATACAGCAAAATGAGACGAACACAATGCGCGTATGACACATTTACCACGCAGGAGAACACAAATGATAATGTAACTTTGTGACAAGAATAACACAATACAATTTGTGAAATTTTACCCTATACTCTGTTTGCACGAATCCCTTAATTCTGCAAGCAAACCTAATTAATATAACCGTGAGGTTACATAATTAACATAAAAGTCCAGGCTCTCTGTCTCTTTTTAACAAGAACAGAAAATCTGGACTTTTTCCTTTTTCCGGCTTATCTCTTTTTGGTTTAACTCTTGGGTTAACTCAGCCTTTGAAAACCCCGAAAATTCGGATAAAAACCATCCGAAAAGACATAAAAAAAGCAGTCACTTATATCGTAACTGCTTGATTTTCGAAGTAGCGAGACCCGGGATTGAACCGGGGACCTCATGATTATGAATCATGCGCTCTAACCAGCTGAGCTATCTCGCCATCATGTTGTCATCATTTCCTTGATTGACGCTGCAAAAGTAGAGCTTATTTTTATATTGTGCAACACTTTCATGAAAAAAAATTCAATTATTTGAGGAGTTTCCTGTTAATAACTTAATTCATAGTTGCTTTTTTTAGAGACAGATTTGGCAGATATCAATTCTTTTATTACCTTGCTGCGCAATAAAAACACAATGAAAGATGAAAAAGGAGAAATTTCATATCGAATACATTTTCGATAAAGTTTCACGACGAAGTTTATGGAATCACCTCACTACTCCTCCAGGACTGTCTGCTTGGTTTGCCGACGATGTTATTATTAATGGTAACACGTATGTTTTTAAATGGAACAAAGCCGAACAGGAAGCGGAAGTTTTGTCTATGAAACCGGAAATGAGCGTTCGTTACCGTTGGACAGATGAAGAGGATGAAAATGCTTACTTCGAATTCCAGATCCACAGCCATGAATTAACAGGATCGACATCTTTGCAAATAACGGATTTTGCCGAACAGGATGAAAAAAGAGATTCTATCGATTTATGGGACACACAAGTAGAAGAACTGAAGCGTACGCTCGGTATTTAGCTTGTTTTAGTGATTTCTGTTAGCGATCATATCGTTTTTTCACTACTTTTGCGCCGTCAACCGGATAAGCAATGTTGAAAATAAAACGATTATATACATTTATGCTGCAGACTTTCCTGCCGTTGTTCTTGATGACCTTCGGTATTTGTCTGTTTATTGTGCTTATGCAATTCCTGTGGAGGTACATTGACGACATGGTCGGGAAAGGACTGGGGATTCCTGTTTTGGCGGAAATGTTTATGTATGCCGCCCTTTTTCTCGTTCCGATGGCGCTCCCGTTGGCCATTTTGCTTGCCTCGCTTATGACTTTCGGGAATCTCGGCGAACGATTGGAATTGTTGGCTATGAAATCAGCGGGCGTCTCGCTTGTCCGCATCATGCGCCCGCTAATTATCACCATCGGTATTATAAGTATCGGGGCTTTCTTCTTCCAAAACTATGCCATGCCTGTCGTACAGGTCAAACTATACTCGCTGCTCTGGTCTATGCGCCAGAAATCACCGGAACTGGATATTCCGGAAGGAGTTTTCTACAGCGAAATCACCGGATTTAATGTATATGTAAAGCATAAGGATACAAAGACGGGGCTTCTTCGCGACATGATGATCTATGATTATTCCGAAGGGTTCAACAAAGTCAGTGTGATGGTCGCTGATTCGGGACGCCTGAAAACTTCGGCGGACAAAATGTTTCTGATCCTTTCCCTATTCAATGGGGAATCTTTTAGAAGCCTGGACAAACAATCGACAACCACCGGCACTAAAAGCTCCGTTCCCTACCAGAGGGAAACATTCAAAAGCAGGGATATCCTGATCGAGTTTGATGCAAACTTTTCACGAACGGACGAATCATTCATGCAGAACCAGTTTATGGGTAAAAACATGCATGACCTGCAAATTTTCATTGACTCCGTTTCCGTGCGCTTAGACAGCATACAAAGCGTCAATGCCAAGAATGTTTACGAAACTTCATACAAAAAGACACTTAAAAAGCCCCAAGACGCAAGACAAAATAACGTAAAGGAAAATCCAAACAACGAGAATTCTGATACAAAAGCGCCGACAGAAACTTCCAAGACAGACGAGCCGGTAATCGTCATGAATTTCGACAGTCTCTACCAGGCAGAAAATCCAGGAAAGAAAGCAACGATCCTGACACGTGCGAAATCGAGCATCGAAAATATGAAAGCCGATTACTTCTTCAAAGCAGCCACTCTCGGAGACGAGGCCTACAGGGTACGCCGCCATTTGACGGAATGGCACAACAAATTCACGATCTCGTTTGCTTGCCTGGTTTTCTTTTTCATTGGTGCACCGCTTGGGGCTATTATACGAAAAGGCGGTTTGGGAACACCGGTCGTACTTTCCGTCCTTCTTTTCATCTTTTATTATGTCATCAACAACATCGGCTTCAAAATGGCCCGCGACGGTGTGTGGGAAGCATGGCAGGGGATGTGGTTGAGTTCCGCTGTTTTAGCCCCGTTAGGTATCTTCCTGACCTATAAAGCAGTCAACGACTCCGTTATCCTGAATGCCGACACATATTTGAATGCTTTGAAAAACCTGTTCGGAAAACGTTCAGGCAGAAAAGTTGAAATGAAAGAGGTGATCATGTTCAACCCTGATTACGGGCAGATCATCCTCCGTCTGAAGCAATTGGCCGAAGAAAGCAAAGCTTATCTGGCCGCCCATAAACGGTGGACAAACTATTTCCGTTTCTGGGAACAGGGTGGCCGGGACCATACGGCCGAGCAATTGGCGGCAGAAATGGACAGCATCATCGAAGAATTGTCCAATTCGGACCAGAACTTGGTTCTGAACAAGCTGATGGACTATCCGATCATCAGCGGTTACAATCAGATAAATGCAAAAATAAACGGAAAAGCAGGGTTGGCAATCGGCCTCTTTTTCCCGATCGGGCTTCCCGTTTATCTGCTTGCCACGTACCAACGCAAACTTTTGCGGCACGACATCAGGATGGTACAAAAGACAAGCAATGAACTGATTGATATAATTGAAAAATTACCCGTATCTTTGTGAAATAAGAAATATAAGTAAAAAGAATATATGAGCGAAATCAAATTAAACACCATTGAAGAAGCTATTGAAGACTTCCGCGAAGGAAAATTCTTAATCGTTGTCGATGATGAAGATCGCGAAAATGAAGGTGATTTTATTATTGCCGCCGAAAAGATAACTCCCGAAAAAGTAAACTTCATGTTGAAAAACGGTCGTGGCGTACTGTGCGCACCGATCACGGAAGAACGTTGTCAGGAATTGGAGCTGGACATGCAGGTTGCAAACAACACGTCCTTGCTGGGAACTCCTTTTACGATAACGGTAGATAAATTAGGTGGTGGCTGCACGACAGGCGTTTCGATGTTCGACCGCGCAGAAACCATTTTGGCCCTTGCCGACCCGAAAACCAAGCCGTCCGACCTGGGACGTCCGGGACATGTCAATCCGCTTCGCGCCCGTTCGCGTGGTGTGTTGCGCCGCGCCGGACATACCGAAGCGGCCGTAGACTTGGCACGCCTCGCCGGTTTATACCCGGCAGGTGCATTGATCGAAATCATCAATGAAGACGGGACAATGGCCCGCCTGCCCCAACTGATCGAGGTAGCCAAGAAGTTCGATATCAAAATCATCTGCATCAAAGATTTGATTTCATATCGCCTGAAAACAGAATCGATCGTAGAAAACGGCGTCGAAGTAGACTTGCCCACCCAATACGGGCACTTCCGTCTGATCCCTTTCCGCCAGAAGAGCAACGGATTGGAACATATCGCCTTGATAAAAGGCAAGTTCGATCCGGACGAACCGATCCTGGTCCGTGTACATTCTTCTTGTGCAACCGGTGACATCTTCGGTTCCATGCGCTGCGAATGTGGCGAACAGTTGCACAAGGCAATGCAGCGTATCGAAAAAGAAGGCAAGGGCGTAATCGTTTACCTGAACCAGGAAGGACGTGGCATCGGACTGATGGAAAAGATGAAAGCCTACAAACTTCAGGAAGACGGTTTGGACACTGTCGATGCAAACCTGCACCTCGGACACCAGGCAGACGAACGCGATTACGGTGTCGGTGCCCAGATCCTGCGCCACTTGGGAGTCACCAAGATGCGCCTGATGACCAACAACCCCGTCAAGCGTGTCGGGCTGGAAGCATACGGGTTGACAGTCGTAGAAAACGTTCCTATCGAAGTGGCTCCGAATCCTTACAACGAATTCTACATGAAGACGAAAAAGGAACGTATGGGACACGTCTTACACAATATCAAATAATTCATAATTACATAATAACACTATCATGACACAAGTATCAGCACGTTTAGCAAGTTTGTCGCCATCCGCAACATTGGCGATGTCCCAGAAGAGTGGTGAATTAAAGGCTCAGGGAGTTGATGTTATCAACTTGAGTGTCGGAGAACCCGACTTCAACACACCCGAACCCATTAAGGAAGCGGCCAAAAAAGCTATCGACGAAAATTATTCTCGTTATTCTCCCGTTGCTGGTTATCCGACTTTGCGTAACGCCATCGTTGCCAAGCTGAAAAACGAAAACGGATTGGAATACACAGCCAACCAGATTTCTTGTGCAAATGGTGCCAAGCAATCCGTTTGTAATACAATCATGGTATTGGTAAATCCGGGCGACGAAGTGATTATCCCGGCTCCGTTCTGGGTCAGCTATCCGGAAATGGTAAAATTGGCTGAAGGTACGCCTGTAATCGTTGCTGCCGGTATCGAACAGGATTTCAAGATCACTCCGGCACAACTGGAAGCGGCTATCACTCCGAAAACAAAGGCATTGATCCTCTGCTCCCCGTCCAACCCGACCGGTTCGGTCTACAGTGCGGAAGAACTGGCAGGCCTGGCCGAAGTCTTGAAAAAACATCCGGAAATCATCGTGATTGCAGATGAAATCTACGAACATATCAACTATATCGGCAAGCATAGCAGCATCGCACAGATAGACGGGATGAAAGACCGTACGGTTATCGTAAACGGCGTTTCCAAGGCCTATGCCATGACCGGATGGCGTATCGGTTTCATTGCCGGACCGGAATGGATCGTAAAGGCTGTGAACAAATTGCAGGGACAATATACTTCCGGCCCATGCTCCGTATCCCAGAAAGCGGCAGAAGCTGCTTACACTGGTTCACAGGCTCCGGTCGAAGAGATGCGCCAAGCATTCGAACGCCGCCGCGACCTGATCGTCAGCTTGGCAAAGGAAGTTCCGGGATTCGAAGTCAATCAGCCGGAAGGCGCTTTCTACCTGTTCCCGAAATGCAGTTATTACTTTGGCAAAACCGACGGCACACGCACGATCGAGAATGCCGATGATTTGGCTATGTACCTACTGGAAGTGGCCCATGTAGCTTGTGTCGGCGGTACATCTTTCGGTGCTCCCGAATGCATCCGCATGAGCTACGCTACCAGCGATGAAAATATCGTGGAAGCAATCAAACGTATCAAAACAGCCTTGGCAGCATTGAAATAAACGTTACCATCAAATAAAAAAGGAGATGTTTCGCAAAACATCTCCTTTTTTTATTTCATTCTGCCAGTGCAAAATTATTCGGCACGCAAAGTGAAGCGTTTGAATGCCAAGATCTGCAATTCAGGATCAGCTTCCTTCATTGTTTCTCTTACAGTCTTCTTGCCATCCATGATATCTTCCTGGTTCAGCAAGCAAACTTCCTTCAAGAACTTGCCAAGACGACCCTTAGCGATGTTCTCAATCATCTGCTGAGGCAGGTTTGCAGCTTTTTCAGCTGAAACAGTAGCGATGATTTCTTTTGCTTTGGCAACATCTTCAGCCGTGATCCAACCTTTAGCCATGTTGCTTTCCATATGTTCTTCGCTATCAACGTGCGACGGGTTGATTCCGGCTTTCTTCAGGGCAGCTTCAACAGCTTTCTGTACCTGTTCAGCTTTTGTCTTCTCGATAGCCACTTGGATTTCCTGTTCTTTTACAGATTCAGGAACACCAGCTTCATCAATAGCGATCGGGTTCATGGCTGCGATCTGCATAGCGATATTGTGAGCAGCTTCTTCCGATTCCTTGTTGAATGCGGCGATCGTACACAACTGGTTCTTGCCCATGTGGTTGTAAACAGTCGTATAAGGACCTTCTACCACATTGTAGCCATCCAGTTCCATTTTTTCACCTGTGATTCCGCTACGATCCGTTACAGCATCCTGTACGGTACCTTTGCCCATCGGCAACGCTTTCACTTCATCCAAAGTCTTGCACTTGTTAGCTACAGCAGCATCAAGAATAGCCTGAGCCAGAGCTATAAAATCTTCATTCTTAGCTACGAAGTCAGTTTCACACTTCAGAGCGATGATAGCAGCGAATTCACCGTCTTTCTTTGCCAACACGCAACCTTCAGCAGCTTCACGGTCAGAACGTTTAGCAGCAATAGCCTGTCCTTTTTTACGGATAATTTCCATTGCTTTTTCGATGTCACCGTCAGATTCGGTCAAAGCCTTCTTGCAGTCCATCATACCAGCTCCACTCATTTTGCGCAGCTTGGTTATATCAGCCATAGTTACAGCCATAATCTTATTTCCTTATTTATTAAATGTTTACTTTTATTAATTGACAATAGGGAGACTTTAAAAATTGACAATGGACAATTGACAATTGACAATTATCGTCAAAAGCCAATTGCCCACTGCTTATTTTATGTATCTATAATTATCAATTGTCAATTTTCAATTGTCAATTGAATTACTCTTCGTCCTTAGCGAATTTGTCAGCAACGTTAGCGTTCAAAGCTTCGTCGTCTTCCTTCTTAGTACGTTCTTTCTTTACAGCAGCTTTAGCTTTGCGTTCTCTTTTAGGAGCTTCGCCTTCACCGGCAGCTTCTGTATCGATCTTTTCAGCTTTACGTTCCTGCAGACCTTCGTTCATTGCTTCGCAGATAGCGCCCAAGATAACTTCTACAGATTTTGTAGCGTCGTCGTTAGCCGGAATCACGTAGTCGATGTTGTTCGGATCGGAGTTTGTATCAACCATACCGAATACAGGGATACCCAGACGGTTGGCTTCACGAACTGCGATGTGTTCTTTCATTACGTCAACAACGAACAAAGCAGATGGAAGACGAGTCAGGTCTACAATAGAACCCAAAGTCTTTTCCAACTTAGCACGCTGACGAGTGATCTGAAGTTTTTCTCTCTTGGAAAGATTATCAAATGTACCATCTTTTGTCATCTTATCGATAGTAGCCATCTTCTTGATAGCTTTACGGATAGTCGGGAAGTTGGTCAACATACCACCCGGCCAGCGTTCGATAACGTAAGGCATACCTACAGAAGCAGCCTTATCAGCGACAACTTGTTTAGCTTGTTTTTTAGTAGCAACGAAAAGTACTTTCTTTCCCTGTTTTGCCAGGTTTTTCATTACTTCTGCTGCTTCGTCTACTTTAGCAACTGTTTTATATAAGTCAATGATATGAATACCATTGCGCTCCATGAAGATATAAGGAGCCATTGCGGGGTTCCACTTTCTTTTTAAGTGTCCGAAGTGTACGCCAGCTTCTAATAACTGATCAAAATTAACTCTTGACATTGTTTCTTTCTTAAATCGTTTACTTTCTTTTGTTTAACTCAATCATCAGGTAGTCCTTCCGTATGTCAGCATATAAAAAGAATCCTGATAATTTAGATACTAAACGCTTTGCTATACTTGTAAGGGACTCACAAATAAGATTAACGTTTACTGAACTGGAATCTCTTACGAGCTTTAGGACGTCCCGGTTTCTTACGTTCAACAGCACGCGGGTCACGAGTAACGAAACCTTCTGCGCGAAGAGCGGATTTGTCTTCCGGATTGATCTTAATCAGTGCGCGGGCGATAGCCAGGCGAGCAGCTTCAGACTGTCCTTTGAAACCACCTCCATCGAGGTTGATCTTGATATCATATTGTTCTGCAACGTTCAGCTTTGCGAGCGGCTGCTTAACAATGAACTGAAGGATTGTAGAAGGAAAGTAATTAGCCAGATCACGTTTGTTGATAGTAATCTTTCCTGTACCTTCGCTTACGAATACGCGAGCAACTGCTGCCTTACGTCTTCCTATTGCATTTACTACTTCCATTGTGATTATTTATATGAGTTTATATCGATTAATTTAGGCTGCTGAGCTTCGTGTTTGTGCTCTGTTCCTGCATATACATACAGATTATTCAACAGTTTTGCACCCAGACGATTCTTCGGAAGCATACCTTTTACTACTTTACGGAACAGACGGTCGTCACCTTTAGCCTGCAAATCAGCCGGCGTGTAAGCGATCTGTCCACCGGGATATCCGGTATATCTCAAATAAATACGATCGTTCCACTTGTTACCTGTCAGAACGATTTTGTCTGCATTGATGATAATTACGTTATCACCACAATCAACGTGCGGGGTAAAATTGGGTTTGTACTTACCGCGCAAAAGCTTTGCTACCTTTGCACAAAGACGTCCCAAAGTCTGTCCTTCGGCGTCAACAATGACCCACTCTTTGTTTACAGTTGCTTTGTTTGCAGAAATGGTCTTAAAACTTAAAGTATCCACTTGCTTAAAAAATTAATAAATTAATAACTCTAAAAAACAAGAATCCAATCCTCGCGTGCGCTGTCGCTACGGACACTTGACGCAACAACGTGCTAAGAATTAAACTCTTAGTACAATTTTGATAATATTCGGCTTGCAAAGGTACGGTTTTTCCGCAAAACACAAAACTTTTAGCAGAAAGAATTTACACAAGTAGGTCAAATACAGAAAAAAAGGTCCGATAACCTTCAAGCTACCGGACCTCCACCTATAATCTTCTGCAAATGATTATTCCAGCTACAATTCTGCAATCGTTCCAGCATCCAGACCCGTACACTCCATAATGGCAGAAACTTCCATACCTTTTCGTTTCATATTAAGGGCAACTTGGCGGACACCCTGGAACAAGCCTTGTTCCAGACCTCGTTCCAGACCTTGCTCCAGACCTTGCTCCAGACCTTGCTCCATTCCCTTTTTTAGTCCATCTTCCAGACCTTTTTCCACACCCTCTTGATAACCTTTCTCTATTGCATAATCCCACGTATTCTGATTATCACGATAGACCTTCAGACATTCTTCATACTCCATGCGTTCTTTTTTGTTGAGATTAACAATCTTTGCTAACTTTTCAAGTCTCTCAAACAATGCTTTTTGACCTTTGAATGGTATTGTTTTTAACTGTTCCATATATTTCAATGTATAAAGCCAATAATCCAAACCTGTTTCACACTCCTCCTCTTTCTTATCGAAAAAAGGGATCCGATAGTTTTCAGTATGCCGGAGTAATAAATATTTACCGGAACATATATCCCAACGACAGAGTCACATTGTTTTGATACAAGGACGATTCGCCTTCGCGTTCTATGGCACGGCGGTCCAAAGTTCCGTAAAGAGCACTGATGGAAAAGAAATAACGGTTGTAATCCACGCGCAAGCCGACATTGACACCCAGATCGAACGTTTTGAGGTCAGCCTCTTTGGTCTGGCCGAAATGGATATCGACATTCTGGTTTTCGGTTTTCATCTTTCCAAAAAGGGAGAAGTCGAGAGCCGGACCGGCATAAACACCCAGCTGCACATCATTTATAATAAAGGTATAAGCTAAGTTCACCGGGACCTGGATAGAATAATAACTGCATTTACTGAAAGAAATCTTTGCCCCTTCCACCTGCGGATTGGAGTAGAAAGAACCTCCCTGATTCGTAAACGCCAGTTCCGGACGCAAAGACAAGCCTTTGTATAGATGTATATCAGCAAGTCCGGCCAAACTGAAGCCGAAGCGGGCTCCGGCATTGTATGTACCTTCAACTTTCTGCACCAGAGAAGAATAAGCGCCACCCGCACGAACACCGAAAACAACCTGGCCGACTGCCGGCATAATCATCAACACTGCCAAAAAAGCGATAAATATAATTTTTCTCATATTACGAATCTCTGAATTATCAAAAGCAAAGATAGAATTTTTCAGCCGGAAATATAACAGCTGACTGAATAAAATTATAAAAATAACCCGTACCTTTATAGGCTGAAATAAAAAGATCAAGAATTAATATGGAACCGTTTATACATCTGCACGTACATACCCAGTATTCATTGCTGGACGGACAAGCATCGATCGATGCTTTGATCGACAAAGCGCAAAAGGATGGCATGCCGGCGATTGCCGTCACCGACCACGGTGTGATGTTCGGGATAAAAGAGTTCTTCAACAAGGTTTCCAAGAAAAATGGCAAACCGTTGGGTGCCATCAAAGATTACGAGAAAGAGCTGAAGGTACTGAAAAGTAAAACGGAGCTGACCGCCGAAGAGCAAGCCCGCCTTGAAGAAATACCCACAAAGATAGAAGAGGAAAGGAAAAAAGTATTCAAACCGATCTTCGGTTGCGAATGTTATTGCGCCCGTAACGGACGACACAGCAAGCTCGCTTCGCAGAACGACCGAAGCGGATGGCACCTGATCGTGCTGGCCAAGAACCTGAACGGCTACAAGAACCTGATCAAGATGGTTTCCTTGTCTTGGACGGAAGGTTTTTACGGACGCCCGCGTATCGACAAGGAGTTGCTGGAAAAATATCACGAAGACCTGATCATATGCTCCGCCTGTATCGGGGGAGAAATCCCGCAGCATATCCTGAACGGAAGAATGGACAAGGCGGAAGAATCGGTCCTTTGGTTCAAGAACCTGTTCGGAGATGATTACTATCTGGAAATACAGCGGCACGAGACGCATGATCCGAGCGCCGCACAGGATGTGTACCCCCACCAGGTAACGGCTAACAAAGCGATTCTGGAACTGGCTCGCAAACACAACATTAAGGTTATCGCAACCAACGACGTCCACTTTGTCAACGCGGAAGATGCGGAAGCGCACGATCGCCTGATCTGCCTCAGTACGGGTAAAGACCTGGACGACCCAAACCGTATGCGCTACACCAAACAGGAATGGATGAAGACGACGGCAGAGATGAACGCCATCTTTTCCGATATTCCCGAAGCCCTCAGCAACACGCTTGAGATAGCCGACAAGGTGGAATTCTACTCCATCGACCACGGTCCTATCATGCCGACCTTCGCCATCCCCGAAGAATTCGGGACGGAAGAAGAATATCGCCAGAAATTCACCGAACAGGACTTGTTCGACGAATTCACCCGCGATGAAAACGGGAACGTCGTCCTGAGCGAAGAGGCTGCGCACGAAAAAATCAAGAAATTAGGTGGTTACGAAAAACTATACCGTATCAAACTGGAGGCCGACTACCTGAAAAAGATCACATACGACGGAGCGAAGATTTGCTATGGAGATAATCTGAACGACGAAGTCAAGGAACGGCTGAACTTCGAATTGCATATCATGAAGACGATGGGTTTCCCCGGCTACTTCTTGATCGTGCAAGACTTTATCCGTGCCGCCCGCGAAGAACTGGGCGTTTCGGTCGGTCCCGGACGTGGATCGGCTGCCGGTTCGGCTGTTGCCTACTGCCTGGGGATTACCAAAATCGACCCGATCAAATATGATTTGCTGTTCGAGCGTTTCCTGAATCCCGACCGTATCTCCCTCCCTGATATCGATACAGACTTCGACGATGACGGCCGCGGGGAAGTACTCCGCTGGGTAACGGAGAAATACGGAGCCGAACGTGTGGCGCATATCATCACGTATGGCACGATGGCGACCAAATCAGCCATCAAGGATGTCGCACGCGTACAGAAACTCCCGCTTGCCGAATCGAACCGCCTCGCCAAACTTGTCCCGGACAAGATACCGGACATGAAGAAGTTCAAACTGAAGGATGCAATCAACTATGTGCCGGAGCTGAAAGAGGCCGCCACAGGAAGCGATCCGCTGGCACGCGACACCCTGAAATATGCCCAAATGCTGGAAGGGAACGTGCGCAACACGGGCGTACATGCCTGCGGCGTCATCATCGGACGTTACGACATATCGGATGTCGTGCCTGTCAGCACGGCCAAGGACAAAGATACGGGTGAAGAGATGCTCGTCACCCAATATGAAGGTTCGGTGATCGAAGAGACCGGTTTGATCAAGATGGACTTCTTAGGCCTGAAAACTCTGTCCATCATCAAGGAAGCGATAGAAAACATCCGGCTGACGACCGGCCAAGAACTGGATATCGACCATATCAGCCTGGAAGACCCGGCGACCTACAAACTGTATTGCGACGGAAAGACAACCGGTACATTCCAGTTTGAATCTGCCGGTATGCAGAAGTACCTGAAAGAGTTGCAACCGTCCAAGTTCGAGGACCTGATCGCGATGAACGCCCTGTACCGTCCGGGACCAATGGACTATATTCCTTCTTTTATCGCCCGTAAACAGGGAAAAGAGGAAATCAAGTACGATATTCCCGTCATGGAGCGATATCTGAAAGACACGTATGGCATCACCGTCTACCAGGAACAGGTCATGCTTCTGTCGCGCCTGTTAGCCAACTTCACTCGCGGCGAGAGTGATGCCCTCCGTAAGGCGATGGGTAAGAAGCTGATCGAGAAAATGAACCACCTGAAATCCAAATTCATGGCGGGTGGAAAGGCTAATGGCTACAAGGAAGAGACTTTACAGAAGATATGGGCCGACTGGGAAAAATTCGCCTCATACGCTTTCAACAAGAGCCACGCGACTTGCTACTCATGGGTTGCTTATCAGACAGCTTTTCTGAAAGCGAACTACCCGTCCGAATATATGGCAGCCGTCCTGAGCCGAAGTTTGTCGAACATCGTGGATATCACAAAGTTCATGGACGAATGCAAGGCGATGGGCATTCAGGTTCTCGGTCCGGATGTGAACGAATCGATCCTGAAGTTCAGCGTAGACAAGAACAAAAACATCCGCTTCGGCCTGGGCGCCGTGAAAGGCGTCGGAGAAGCCGCCGTACAGAACATCATAGAAGAACGGAAGAAGAACGGTCCTTACAAAGACATCTTTGACTTTGTGGAACGTGTCAACCTGACTGCCTGCAACAAGAAAAACATCGAATCGCTGGCATTAGCCGGTGCTTTCGACAACTTCAGCATCCTGCGGGAACAGTTCTTTGCCGAAACTGGGAAAGGGGAAATATTCCTCGAAACGCTGGTTCGCTACGGCAACAAGTTCCAGACAGACAAGAACACGGCAAGCAACTCTCTGTTCGGAGGAGATGCTTTTGTCGCCATCTCCAAACCGGAAATTCCGAAATGCGAACGCTGGAGCGACCTCGAACGCCTGAACAAGGAAAAAGAGCTGGTCGGCATCTATCTTTCCGCCCATCCGCTGGATGAATACCGTATTATACTGACGTATGTATGTAATACCGGTATGGCGGAGATAAACGAGAAGGAGAACCTGGTTGGCAAAGACCTGCTGTTCGGCGGTATCGTTACGGATTTCCGCGAAGGGATGACCAAGAAAGGGAATCCTTACGGCATTATCAAGATAGAAGATTTCACCGGCAGTGGCGAAATTGCATTGTTCGGCAAAGACTATGTCGATTACAGCAAATTCGGCAAGCGCGGTATGTACCTGCTGATCAAAGCGCGTGTGGAAGACCGCTACAATTCCGGGCGTTTGAGCCTGTCCATCGGATCCATCCAGTTGCTGCAGGAAGAGAAGGACCGCCTGATCGAAAAGATCAGCATCACGGTCCCGATCCACGGCCTGGACGAACCGACCGTGAACGAATTGTCGACCTTGATAAAAAACAATCCGGGCCAAAGTTTGTTATATTTCAAAGTGGTCGACAGCGAACACAATATCATCCAGAATTTCTTCTCGCAGAACATACGGCTTAATGTCACACGCAACCTGGTCGAATTCTTGCAGACGAACGAAAATATGGATTTTAAAATTAACGGGTAGTCTTTGTGCGGTATAAAAGAATTTGTACTTTTGCACGGAATTTGAATATATAATTCATAATTAAAGATATGGCACTACAAATTACAGATGCAAATTTTGAAGAGTTGGTAAACTCTGGTAAGCCTATGGTTCTTGACTTTTGGGCAGAATGGTGTGGTCCCTGCCGCATGGTCAGCCCGATCATCGACGAACTGGCTACCGAATATGAAGGCCGCATTACGATCGGCAAAATGGATGTAGACAACAATAACGATGTTGTCGCACAATTTGGTATCCGCAATATCCCGACCGTCCTTTTCTTCAAAGACGGCAAGGTTGTAGACAAACAGGTCGGTGCTGCACCTAAAGCTACATTCGTATCTAAAATCGAAGCACTTTTATAATTTAATAGCACGAAGCATTTCGCGCTTTCCAGGGGGGCCGGGTATTCTTTCGACAGAATATCCGGCTTCTTTCATCATACGCCTGACGGCTCCTTTCGCACAATAGGTCGTCAAAACGCCGCCTCCGGTCATACGGGCATACAGCCGGTTGAAGATTTCCTGATTCCACATCTCCGGTTGCTTATCGGGAGCGAACGCATCGAAATAGACCAGGTCGATCCGCTCCGGCAAAACGCACGTATTACTGTCTCCTTGTATTTTATGCAGTTCAAAGAACTCCGTAATCGGGACCGAAATGTTCCACTCTGCCTGATGCAAAGCCTGAAAAGCATCTCTCCGCCCGCCACAAATCATTTCTCCGTAATTCAGGCTCTCGATTACGTCCGCATCCAGCGGATAAAGCTCAACCGAATAGTAATGTATTTTCCGTCGGTGCGCCTCAGCATCCGACAAAGTCAGAAAAGCATTGAGCCCGGTTCCGAAACCCACTTCCAAAACAGTAATCTCCTTCCGTTCCAGATGGTGCAACCCGGCTTCGATAAAAACATGGCGCGACTCCTGCACGGCACCGTTCACGGAATGGTAGTGCTCGTTCATTTCAGGTATAAAAAGCGTATGGCTTCCATCCGCCGTCAGCTGTAGTTCCCGTTTGATATGATCCATTGCGTTCTGCATATATTTCCTAAATAACAGGACAAAGGTATATTTTTAGCCGGAATAGCACGAATGTTGACATAAAATGTTCGAGATGTACGATCATGTTTCAAAGAAGATGGCGGATTAACCCGACAACAGAATTTGGGGCAGATGTCATTTTATTATCTTTATTTGGATAAATCTGTACTTTATGAAAGGTTAAAAAATATTACCCGTTAGTGTAATTCCCAAAACATGGGGTACTAATCCGATTTAGAGGGGGTAGTAGTGACATTTTGATAATCTTAAAATCATATTCTTTTATCATCTCGGAAGTCAACACTTCCCAAAAACAATTAACATTTTAAATTGATAAGAGAAATTACACTAATTATATCATATTGTGGCATAAGTTGTTTTATATTCGCTCTATGAATCATTTACATTAATAATATTCTTCTTATGAAAACAAATATTCTATTAGCTTTGTTAATCACATTGGGAGTGGTTTCATCCTGTACGAATCCGACGCCTTCCTATACCGTAACCGGTAGCATACCCGATACAACTTTCAATGGCACAACAATCTATATCCACAACCGCGACAATAACCGGGTAATAGATAGTACGATCATCGAGAACGGTTCCTTCTCCTTCATCGGCAAAATTGATACAGCTGTTTTATGCTTTACGCAAATCGGGAAAGGGTATTACACGAATTTTATGCTTGAGAACGGCACAATCAAACTGGACATGGAAAGACCGAACACTCCGTCCGGCACACCGCTGAATGAGGTATTCACAAGTTACATACAGGCCGGAGACAGCCTCGACAAGATATATCAGTCAAAATCCGAAGAGATAAAAAAACAAACGACCGACCAGGCGGAAGCACGGGAACTGTTCAAAAACTATTACATTTCCGAATGGAAACCGGCCTATATAGCCATGTTGACCGACTTTGTCAACAAGAACCAGGACAATTACATGGGTGCTTTTGCTCTCCAATCGCTGGCAAACTTTATGGAGCCGGAAGAACTGGAGCCGGTAATTGCAAAGTCGAGCGCGTTCATACAAAGCAGAAACATCATACAAAAGCTCATACAGCGACTCGAACGTCTGAAAAAGACAGCCGAAGGACAACCTTTCACCGACTTTACCGTCGAAACGGAAAATGGCGAGAAGGTCTCTCTTTCCGATTATGTCGGGAAAGGGAAATACACGCTAGTCGACTTCTGGGCAAGTTGGTGCGGACCGTGCCGGGCAGAGACTCCGGTACTGGCGGAAGTGTACAACCAGTATAAAGACAAAGGATTTGAAGTTGTCGGCGTCGCGACATGGGACAAGCCGGAAGACACCCAAAAAGCAATCGAAGAGCTGAAAATCACCTGGCCTCAGATATTAAACGCCCAAAATATTCCTTCCGAGCTGTACGGCTTCAATGGAATACCTCATATCATCCTCTTTGGTCCTGACGGAACAATTGTTGCTCGCGACTTGAGGGGTGAAGGGTTAAAAGCAAAAGTAAAAGAAGTGATGCAATAAATAGGACATGCGCAAACAATTATTTATAGTGATGTTGATTTGTCTGAGAGGTGCCGACTATATGTCTGCACAACAGTGGACAAAAAAGGATTCGGTCTGGCTCCAGAATGTCCTGTCCGGCAAAGAAAAGCTGGAACTGAATCCCGAGACGATGAAAGCGATTCAATCAGGTTCTCTTATAAACCTGGATGAACCGGCCTCCGAGATGAAGATGGCGCCGGTAACCCCGTTGCCCATCCTCAAGGATTTTACCGAATACATACAAACGGATTCGACCAATCGCAAAAAAGCCCCCAAGGACCTGCCTCCCGGTGTTTTCTGGTTATACTCTCCGCCTCCCGGAAAGATGTTGCCGGTCTACAAAAATATGCTTAAAGCCTGGAAGAGCGACCCGATGAATCGTTCTCATAACAGCGGTTTCGTCACTTTCGACTTCGCAGAAATGACCAGCAGGAAGAGCTATATACACAAACGTAATGCCAAAAGAGACGGGACATGGAAGAATTATAACAACCTGCCGACTCCCGACATCATCAAGAAAAAGAAGAAGTTCGCAACCGATCATCCGGAAATAGCCGGACAGGATACGCTTTTGTTACGCAAGGACTCGTTGTCATTAAAATAAGACGACACTACAAATAAGCCCTACAAAAAAAGAGGGTTGTATCGAAATCCCTTGTCTCCACGCTTGACGCGAGAACAGGAGAGTTTCGATACAACCCTTTTTATGGATTACGATTCAATCGAAATTACATATTAACTTCGTGGTCATTGCCTGCATCATCAACCCAATCTTCTGTTTCAGCTTCAAATTCGATCGGTTTCAGAATTTCATCTCCATTTTCATCATAACCACCACCGAAAATCATCGTGTAGATATAGCGCTTGCCCGGTTCCCATGAAGCTTCGAACGGAACATAGATTGTTTTGTATTCATCTGCTGAACCATACAGATAAACTCCTGCCTGTTGGATTTTGCAAGAAATTTCCAGATAAGACTGTCCGGCATTCTTAGCATTGTCTATAGTTTTTGTATCGTCTGCAACAACCCATTTTGTCAATGTTTGCGGAATTACAAATATAGGAGTTTTACTGGAAATATCCGTTGCTTCTGTATTACTCTTTACTTCGATTGCGGCATTTCTTATTACGGTAGGACTATAAGCACCACCTTCTTTTAACACCCAATTGTCAGCAGTAGTAGGAACTGTTTTAGCATCACTTGGCAAAGTAAAAGTTCCAGACATTTTAGCATTACAAATCTTAATACTGCTTATAGTTACATTCATTGTGGCAAGTTCTGTTCTTGCCTTGAAAACCACTTGTGAAAGGATATGTTTGAATGTAAATTTCACTACTCCGTTATTCGTACCCTTCGTCTGATTCAGGGCAATTCCATACATAACATCATGATCAGCATGCTTACCCTCTCCGTTTCCATACTCATCCATGCATGCATATTCTATTTTTTGCATCTCATGATTAAAATTCCACATATAATGATATACATAATCAACCGAGTAACTTCCCGGACTTATTGCATAAAAATTCAAAGATTCTGTAGCTGGCCAATAATGAACATCACTCTGATCTGCATAATCCCATTTCGTACCATTATGCTCTATTTTCACTCCACTATTCCCCATAACAACGTCATCCTTACCCATAAAAGCAGTACCATCCGCCGTATAAGCAAACACATCAAAATCTGTAGTTGTCAGATTATCAGGCGTAATAGGAGTTGCTTTTGTCTCTGCCGCATTACTCACAACATTAAAACTAATCGCATTCTGCGAAGAAGTTTCCACATTTGCAATCTCCTCCTCAGAACAACCAACCAGTAATGCTCCAAAGATTGCCAAAAACATTACATTTTTCTTTTCCATAATCAAAAAAAATCAATAATAATATAATTAATAAATCTAATTGTTTCAGTCGTTTAATAATTGATATCATGAATTTCATCACCCCATTCTTCCACCTCTGCATCAAAAGTGATCGGATCAAGAATAGCATTTCCGTCGGCATCATAACCGCCTCCAAATATCAACGTGTAGACATAACGTTTACCCGGCATCCAGTCTGCACTGAACGGTACATAGATTGTTGCGTAGCCGTCAGCATTCACCGTCGTTAAATTCTGTCCGTTCTGTTGGAGCACACATGTAACCTCCAGGTAACTCTCTCCAGCTGCATCAGCCTCTGCTATGGTTTTCTTGTCTGCGCCCGAAACAGTCCATGCAGTCACGGTCTGCGGTATGACAAGCGAGGGAGAATCTCCACTAACAGTAATATCCGTATTCTCAGTCCCGACACTTATATCTCCATCTTTTATGATATAAGGGGAATATGTATCGGATTCTGCAACATTCGACCAGCAATCTCTACTCGTCTCCGTCTCAGCCGTTGTATATCGAACATCAGGATAGGCGAAAGTTCCGCCCTGCTTGATGTTGTGCAGTTTGATATCTTTTATGGTTACCGTCAAGGATTCCAAATTCCTTCTCGCCTTGAAAACGATTTGCGAAAGTATATGCTTGAAATGGAATTTCACCACTCCGTTATTCGTACTATACACCTGCTCCTTGGCTATACCATACATCACATCGTGGTTCTCATGCTTTAACTGTTCATCATTCGGCAAGTCAGTATTAAATTCATCCAGGCACCTGTAGTGAACACCCTGAAAATCAGCATTAAACTCCCATTCATAATGTTCATCCGTTTTTCCAATTGTCGTTCCCGGATATATTGCGTAGAAATTCAACACATCCACAGGCCAATAGTGAAGATCTCTTATATCAGAATAATACCATTTTTTTAGGGTTGTATTCCACTTTATCCTCACGCCATTATGATTAAAGTTCTTATCAAGAGTTCCCATAAAAGGTTTTCCCTTCGTAGTATAACAGAAAACGCTGAAGTCCTCACTCTGCAAATTAGAGGAATTTATAGGAGTCGCCTTTGTCTCCGCGGTACTCCCAATCACATTAAAACCGATCACATTCTGTGAAGAAGTTTCTACATTTGCAACCTCAACATCGGAGCATCCAGCCAATAACACCCCAAAGGCAGCCGCAAATATTGCATGTTTTTTGTTCATAACACATTTATACTTATAAAACTATATCACTTATAAAATTATATCCACATTTATATCCTCCCAATCATCAACATCTACGTCAAACCCGGCGCCGTCACTTCCGGGTTCGGATGGTATTTCATAACCAAAATTCAACACTATATGCACATCACCGACATGTCCCACAACCGGAACATCATGTACTTGGTCGCTTACGTCCTGCTCCAATACGGACATGCTGCCGGAGCGGTTCTTGAGATACAGCCGGAAAACATTCGGCTGTCCGTCAAGGGCAGAATATCCGAACGTATAGAATCCGCCTACAATCTGATTCTGCGAAACCATTCCCCCAAAGAACAGACTCTCTGAAAGATCGGCAGGCAAACAGTCGGCAGCCATGTTAAGCGAACCGGACATGCCTGAAAGAGCAGCCCGCAAATCCACCAGCCTTTCCAATCCTCGAATACCGTTCACCTCATAGGTGTAGTGGCACACCATATTTACGGGAACGAGCCGCACCACCCTTTCAGTCCCTTCCGGAATGTCTATGAGGCTGATCTCATCTATATGATCGCCACACAGCCAAGGGGGAGTGACAGCCATCTGTTTGCCGTCGGGCGAATTCGTGTCGCGCGTATCGGCCGTAAAGAGAGTGTAACTGCCGCTCTCCATCCAAACCATTCCGTCGGTATCGTAATTAAAGCAAATCACCCGGTAATCATTCTCCGGAATTTCTATTTTCCCATCCTTTCCTTCAGGGAAATCGAATATCCACGTGTTGCTTTCATCGTCTACCGGATAAAATACAACCCTCATGCCTTCCGGTTTGTCGTGATTGGAGATTTTAGTCCAATCGAACACAACCCGTACCGTGGCAAAATGCGGATGGCCGTAACACAACTCCTTATGTTCGCAAGCCATCAACCCCATCAATAAAAACAGGAAAACAACCCCAAACCAAATCCGTTTCATCGCCGACCTCCTCTCTTCCGGGTTGGATTTTCGTTTCCGATCAACCATACCAAAGAAATTTCCACTTTTGTCGGGAAGATACAGCTTCTTTTGTGTGTGCTCTGCCATACATAATGGTTGTCAACAGGCAAATACTTTTTATACAGACCATGCAAGTAGCCTACACCCGCCGTAAAATCAATATTCAAACGCCGTGCCACAGGAAGCGAATACCCGTAAGAGACTCCACAACCGTAAGTCCACTTGTCAGCCAAAACACCCTCACCGCCCAACTCGAAATCATAGGTTAACATCTGCCCATACAACCCTATATGATGTCCTTTCTGTGGCTTTTCTGCGGCCTTATTCAACCAATAACGGACCTCCAGATCACCTCCATAAACACGCCAGTAATGATGACGATGGTCATTCTTCCACCACGCATACATCCAATTACAAGCCACCGACCAGTTCTGTTTCCAATAAAGCTCAACGCCGATATTGGGAACCAACAGCGCATCATAAAGCATATTCGACCTTACTCCCATGTAAAAAGAGGAACAATCTTTTTCTTGTGCGGAAACGGCTGTAAAAAACGGTAATAACAAAAAATAAAGGCCTATCACCCTAAAATAAGGCGACCTTCGAGAAACGAAGAATGTGCACCTGCACACATAGTATTTCACATCTAAACACTTGCATTTTATAATGCTATAAAATGCAAGTATCGCAGCGATACTTAACCAATACATTTATGTATAATACCCTTGCTGTTGTTTTTTTCGCGTGCAAAGAAAAATATTTTTTCTTTATTGGCAAAAAAACACAAGCAAAAAAACAAGGCCAAGTCCCACTCTCCTCATAGATAATATCTATCGCCTACGCCTTGATATTCGTAGCGTCAAGCAATCAGGCAGGCTAAACACACTCACCTCGTACACCTGTAATTCCGCTATATTACAAACAGATAGATCGTTAATTTACTCAAAAAACAGATCCAATTATTGCATATCATATTTCTTTTACATTTATTTGGCAAATAAATAAAAAATCATGAAGAATATAATCGTAATATGCTTTCTCGTTTTGATGCAATCGGGGATTTTTGCCCAAGCACAAACAAATACGACAACAGACGTTTACCAACAAGGACAGGACGGATATGCCTGCTTCCGTATTCCGGCTATCGTCCAAAGTAAAGCGGGAACCTTGCTTGCCTTTGCCGAAGCACGGAAAAAGAGTTGTTCGGACACAGGTAATATTGATTTGGTTGTGAAACGTTCCGAAGACGGAGGTAAAACCTGGAGTCGCGCCATTACGGTATGGGACGCCGGCGACAACGTTTGCGGCAACCCGTCTCCTATCGTAGACCGGGAGACAGGTCGTATCATCTTGGTCTGCTGTTGGAATTTAGGCGAGGACCACGAGCCGCAGATCATCGACGGGACAAGCAAAGACGGCCGGAGAGTATATGTCCTTCATTCCGATGACGACGGCAAAAACTGGTCTGCCCCCAAAGACATCACATCCTCTGTCAAACGTCCCGATTGGACTTGGTATGCGACAGGCCCCTGCCATGGAATCCAGTTGCAAGGTAAAAAGAACAAAGGACGGTTAGTGGTTGCCGCCAACCATATGGTGGCAGGGACGAAGACCTATCATTCCCAACTGATTTATTCCGACGATAAAGGCGAAACTTGGAAACTCGGAGGTGTCGTCAACGAACACGGAGGCAATGAAAGCAGCGTCGTCGAACTGAAAAACGGATACCTGATGCTGAACATGCGCAACTACAACCGAAAAGAGAGCAAAAGCCGTTCCTTTGCAATCAGTACAGATGGTGGAGAAACGCTCTCCGCCATGTCATACCTCCCCGAACTGATCGAACCTATCTGCCAAGGGAACACGCTTAACTATATGAAAAAGGAAAAGATCAGCCACAACATCTTGTTTTCCAATCCTGCCTCAACGGACAGAAGAGAAAAGATGACAATCAAACTGAGTGAAAACAACGGCAAAACCTGGCCCTATGCTTATCAAGTCTATTCAGGGCCAAGCGCTTATTCGGACCTGACCAATTTAGGGAACGGATATATCGGGCTGCTATATGAATATGGCACAGACAATCCGTATGAAAAAATCGGCTTTACGATAATCCCCTTCGAACAACTAAAAAGACAAAGCGAATGAGGCTATGACAGCCGGAATGGGAGTCAGCCATCTCCTCACTCCCACTCCGGCGGTTCCTGCCCCAGCAAGTTTTTGACGAAGAAATCGTGCATTTTGTGCATTTCGAACGGACCGCCGAGGCTGTGGGTCTTGCCCGGCAGATAAAGCTGTTCGAAGTTTTTGTTGGCTTTCATCAAGGCGCTGACGACCTGCAAGGTGGAAGCCGGATCGACATTGTCGTCCAATTCGCCGTTGATCAGCAGCAACTTGCCTTTCAGGCGATAGGCATTATCCACATTGGAGGAGGCACTGTAAGAGGCGTCGACCGGATAGCCCATCCACTGTTCGTTCCACCAGATTTTATCCATCCGGTTGTCATGACAACCGCAAAGGGCGACCGCAACCTTGTAGAAATCGTTATGGAACAGCAGGGCCGCCATCGCATTCTGACCTCCGGCCGACCAACCATAGATGCCGACACGATCCAGATCCATATACTTGTACTTCGCGCCTGCCGCTTTCATCCAGGCGATACGATCCGGGAAACCGGCATCTTTCAGGTTCTTCCAGCATACATCATGGAAAGCCTTCGAACGGTTGGATGTCCCCATCCCGTCGATCGAAACGACAATGAAGCCGAGTTCCACCAGTTTGGATACCAGATGATGGGCCGGCTTGAAATCCTTATCCACATGCGAATCATGCGGGCCGGCATAGATAAACTCCACGACCGGATAGGATTTGGAAGCATCGAAATGCATCGGCCGATAGATATTCCCCCAGATATCCGTCTGTCCGTCCCGTCCTTTCGCACAGAACACTTCCGGCATCAGCCAGCCTTCTGCCAGCAACGCACTCACATCGCACTTCTCCAATCCGGCAACCACAGAAGCATCCGAAGTCCGCTTCAACTGACTGACAGACGGCAGGTCGGGACGGGAATAGACATCGGTAAAATAAGCACGGTCGGCAGAGAAGGACACACGGTGGTTCCCGTTCTCAGGCGTCATGTCGGTAAAGCCCGTCCCGTCCAGGTTAATCCGGCAGTAATGCAGGTTATAAGGATCTTCGCCCTTGTTGAAACCCGACGCGGTGAAGTAGACAACCCGGTTCGCCTCATCCACGTGATCGACCTGGCGAACCACCCATTCGCCTTTTGTCACCTGCCGTTCCACCTGCCCGTCTGTCCCGTTTATGAGATAAAGATGGCGCCATCCGTCGCGCTCGGAGATCCAGAGCAGTTCTTTGCCGTCGTCGAGGTCGTACCGGTAGTTGTTGTAATAGTAGATAAAAGTCTTTGCCTGCTCGTCCACCAGATGACGGATGGAACCGTCCGCCGCGCTCACTTCGCCAATGACATAACGCTGATGGCCGCGCTGGTTGAACTCGAACGTAAAGGCACGGCTGTCTTCCCGCCAGCCCGTCAGGTTCAAAAAGAACTGGTTTTCGTAAGGAGCGACATCCAATGCCACCTGCCTCCGTGCCTCCACGTCGAAGAGCGCCGGCAGGTAAACCGGCAACACATCGCCCGGCTTCGCGTAATCGCGCCATTGCAGGATCGGCTGCTTCTGACCGGACGGGCTGGACTCGATCAGCGGAATACGGCGTTCCTGCACGTCGCGCACCTTCACCGTTGCCAGCTTCCGGGAGTCGGGCGACCAGATGATCGACCAAGCGTCATAGCGCAGATGGGCCGTGCCGTCCATCGTCAGGGCAATCTCTTCTTTCGGCTTATCCTTCTCTTTCTCATCCCGTACAGGAGAGATATAGAGGTTGTTATCTTTCACATACGCTTCCCATTTCTTATCGGGCGAGACGACAGGAGCCGGAGCTTCTCCACGTCGGCGCCAGCGATCCGGCCTCTTTTCTTCTTCCTTCAACAAAGACTCGGCCAGTTTCTTTTGCTTTTTGGAAAAGAATGCCGCCAACCCTTTCTTATCTGCGGCACGCTGTTTCTTTCCGCTCTCCGCATTGACAAGATAGAAGAAATCTCCTTCCTTCTCATGGTTCTTATACCAGAAATAATGGGAACTGTCTATCCATTCGGGACGGATAGCGGGAGAATAGACCCGGTCGGAACATTTCAGGATCGTGTCGGCACGCTCGTAATCGGCACGTGTCACCTGCGAAGCAGCGTTTCCCGCACCGAACGCCATCACCAACAAGCAAAAGATAAACAAAGTCGTTTGTTTCATGATAAAGATTTATGATTTAATTCCAATTCTTTAACTCTCAATTTTGCAACCACCAGTCGATCATCCTTCGTGCCAAGCTCAGTTTGTGCGGTATCTCCGGCAGGTTGTCTTTCGAAAAGAACGAACCGGTGCTCAACTCCTCATCCTGCAACTTGATTTCACCGCTGACATAATCGGCAATAAAACCGATCATCAGGTTGCTCGGATAAGGCCAGGGCTGATTGCCGAAGTAGGTGATGTTACGGATCGTCAATCCGGTTTCCTCCCTCACTTCACGCTCTACGCACTGCTCCAACGTCTCGCCCGTTTCCAGAAAACCGGCCACGAGACCATGAAACGTACCCCGGAAGTTACGTGCATGCACCAAGAGGATTTCTTCGCCTTTCCGGATCAAGACAAGAATGGCGGGCGATACTGCCGGATATATCTCGTTTCCGCAATCCGGACATTTCTTCACGATCGGCCCTTTCAACACCGTCGGCGTTCCGCAGACAGGACAAAACCGGCTGTGCTGATCCCAATAAACAATCTCGTATGCCTTTCCCGCCTGGTCGTAAAAGTAGCGATCGATATGATCGTAAGAGGCCCGGAGTCCCATCGGCAGGTAAACGTCTGTCTCCACCAAAGGCGCATCGGTAAAGGCGGCCATCGCCATTGTCCCGTCTTGCATTTCGACCGGAAGCGAACGGGCGACTGTCACAGGCGCTTCGATCGTACAAGGAATCGCATAACCGTCAGTTTTCTTTTGCAACAGAAGTTGGTCTTTATAGAAAACGTACCAATATAAAGGTACACTGTTTATTGTTTCCATATATATCTGATTTTAAAAAACACCGCAAACATACGAAAAAAAACACATCGCTATCACGATCGTTTCCCTTCGCATAAGAAAACAGACCACATCAACAATAATAGGGTTCGACCGTACGCATATTTAAAAATAAAATCGTATATTACAACACTTTTTTCAATCCATAACAGCAGACGTAGCATCTGTCTGCTCTGCACTATAAAAGGAAAGGAGGAATATATGGTAAATAAAGTCATTATAAAAATATCATTCTCGACGTTTTTGATAAGCAGGATTTTACTAAACCTCTATTTTTATCTAAAGTATGGAGCCGATTATTTGCATACGGAAGATTTGATGGTCGGGATTCCGCTATGGACCCTATTATCTACTTACGCTGTTTATGGTGGAGCCAACTATTATTATAAGCAAAAACAATTGTTTATACCGGACAACCACAAAATCGACAGCAAAAACATGAAAGAATGGTCGGAATATCGGCTATATCTGTTATCACGGTTTATGCGAATATTGGCACTCATGTTCAGTATGGCTTTCCCGGTCTACTTATTAGCCTATTTGGATCACTCAAAAGAAATACATTCCAGCCCTGTCAAAATTATTACTTTTTTGCTTCTGGCGATAGGATGCGGAATTTGTAGTAGAATTTTAAAAAGACGTTATACCAAACATCTCCAAGGTTGATCCTGAAAACAGACCTTTCAAATGTTATAAAAAAGGAAGAAGAAGCCATTGCATATTAAGATATGTTACAAATTACGAGACAATCGTATATATATATATATTGATTCCAAATCAAATAAACTTGTATATTTCCAATTCTAATCACCTAATTCAAAATGAATATGAAACATCATGGACTTTACTTATTCCTTCTTTTCTTCTGCTGCATAGGATTGCAGGCACAGGAACGCGTGATCGAACAACCGGCTTTCGATGCTTGGAGCTCGACAACTCTGGAAATAGATAAAATCGTACTGAGCGACACTGCCACAGTCTTTTATATCGATGCTTACTTCCTCCCGAAAAACTGGATTCAGATCGTAAAGGAAACGACCTTACAGGCCGATGGCAAAACCTATCCGATCAAGGCTGGAGACGGCATCACACTGAGCGAGAAGTTCTGGATGCCCGAATCGGGAGAGACCTCTTTCCGCCTGATATTCCCGCCATTGCCGAAAGAGACGAAAAACGTTGACTTTATCGAAGGGGACGAAGAAGGAGCTTTCAAGATATGGAACATCCACCTGGACGGTTCGCCTGCCTACTCTTCCCTGGCAGGGAAAAAGAACCCGGCGGAAACATCTGTATTGGAAAAACCGGAATTTAAAAACGGTACGGCTCTGCTGAAAGGACATATCGCCGACTATAAACCGGAAATGAAGCTACAAGGACGTGCCTGGAATTTCAACCTGCTGAACGGGAGCACGGAAGAATATAGCATCGCAGTACAACCGGATGGAAACTTCACGTTGGAAGTTCCTCTGTATTATCCTACCAGCCTGAACGTTTCCAGCAACTTTATGAGCGGTCAGATATATCTGAAGCCGGGAGAAACGACTTTCGTAGAAATCAATATGCCGGAGATTTGCCGTTCACAGTCCAGAAAGCAAAAAGACAAACCATCATTGGGAGAGAAATATTATTTCACCGGGGCTTTGGCTGCTCTCAACAACGAATCCAGCAATTCTTCCCTTCGTTATGTATCCGTCTCTCCCAAAACCCAGGAAGACTATATGCAGATGTTTTCCGATATCAGCACGATGAATGCAGATCAGTTCAAGGCCTACTGGATGGATCGCTACCGGAAGGAAAAAGCCGTATTGGACAGCCATACGGAATTAAGCGATGCTTACCGTACGCTCCTGCACAACAGCCTGAAAAAAGACCTGGCGGAACAACTGCTTAGTGTCAGCTGGATGACAGAGTATGCTTATCGCACTGTCAATCAGATTCCACGCGACTCGGTAATACCCGAAGACAAGAAAGTGAAGCCGACAATAGAATATTATGATTTTATACCGGAACTGGTCAGCAACGACCCGTACCTGCTGTATGACGGTTCTTTCACTTACCTGATCTCCAACCTGCAATATACGAACTTCACCGGAGAGAACGATGCTACCGGAGAACAAGTCTACGACAACACAGCCGATCTCATTAAGATTATGGGAACAGACAAGGGGATTCTTTTCGACCTCCTTGCCGCACAACGCCTCTCCATGCCGATAAAAGAATTCCGTCCGTTAAGCGACGAAGAGATTGCGCTGGCGGGGAAAATCTCTCCGGTCATCCAGGAAGCATTCACCCAGATGAACAAAAAACTCAAGCAGCTTATCGAAGAGAACAAAAAGAAATCCGGCTACACCGTCAACCGCGTGAACATTGCCGACATCCCGGCCGAGGAACTGTTCAACGCCATCACCACACCTTACCGCGGCAAAGTCGTGTTTGTCGACTTCTGGGCGACTTGGTGCGGTCCGTGCATAGCAGCCATGAAAAAGTCCGAACCGGTGAAGGACGATTTCGTCGGCAAGGATATCGTTTTCCTCTACCTGGCCGGCGAAAACTCACCGAAAGGGACTTGGGAACAGATGATACCGGACATCAAAGGCGAACACTACCGGATGACGGATGCACAATGGACATATATCTGCAACAAATTCGGCGTGCAGGGTGTCCCTTCTTATATGATCATCGCCAAAGACGGCACACCAACCCATTTCCAAGTCGGATTCATGGGAGCGGATAAGATGAAGGAAATGCTCATGACGGAATTAGATAAATAAAAACCGACTTTTATTACGATCTTTCAGGCACGGATTTACACTGCGAAATCCGTGCCTGAATTATGCCTGAATCACAAGACAGACCTTAAAGACGAGATAATATCCTATCAATAAACGACCATACATAGTTATATAACCTCAGAACATATATATTGACATTCAACAAGAACAAGAAACCGACTACAACATAAATCAATTGCAGGAAAAGATGTTCTGCTATAATTTGATCCAACCCCAAGGTTCGCTTCAATCCTCCTAACAACAGCGTTGAATATGCATGAACCAGATATATCTCATATCCGTCTTTCGAATATATATCTATATAATAACGTACTATCCTAAATTTATCATATAAGAAAACAAGACCTTTTTTCATATAAGTTCCCCCTATTCCCAGGATTGTCAAACCATAAGCGAGAAACAACAAATTGGGCGAAAACTTATTCGCTTGCAAATCAAAAGGTCTCTTCTCAATTCCAAAAGCATAAATGACATAGCTTATAGCGACTGCCACACAAACCACATTTTGCCATCCTAATTTCTTTGTATAATACAGCCCCCATATCGTAAAAAAACAATAAATAATCACTGTTTGAAGCAGATCCGGATAATGAGACTTAAACAACTGCGATAAAACCAGGGCAACACCCCAAAGAATAAAAGGCGGCTTATATCGGTGAATAAACCAGACACAAAAAGGAAGACAAAGGCTAATCAGTATATAAGGAGATATGAACCATATATGGTCGAATATCCGATTTTCCAAAGGAGGATTGAAAAGCACATAAGACACCACATCTTCCAAAGATATCCTATATCCATGCTTCCAATAAATATACAAAACAACCGGCAAACAACATAATGTATATTTCCAGTATGGAATTGCTATTCTCTTGACCTTACCTTTCACATATTCCCAATACGTTTTTTTCGACGACAATGAATAAGATGCACCGACAAGATAAAACACTGTCACCATCGCAAAAAAGATGCCGGAAACCCAGCCTCTTTCGAAAATGCCGACTTTAACACCTTCCCACCACATCAAATGGCAGACACAAGTGATATAAATCATTATTCCCCCTCTATAGATATCAAGATTCCGATCCCTCATTACAAATTTTATTATCAATTCCCCTCAATGGCGTCAAAGATACTTTTTTACTTTTCATAAAAAAAGAGTAATATTGCATACTAAAAACAATTCTTACAAACAGATGAATTACACCAGATACTTCATAAGCCTTTTATTATTGGCTTCCGGTTTGAGTGTGCAAGCCCAGGAAAAGAGAGCGATGACATTCGACGAAATGGTTGGATGGGAACGCATATCCGAACAGCGTATTTCCGATAACGGCAAATGGGTCTTCTGCAAAATGGAACCCTGGCGGGGAGATGCCGCCATTCGGTTATACAACGGCAAAGGAGAAGAGAAAGCAACTTTCAAACCTGCTTCGACAGCTCAGTTCAGCGCTTCATCCGAATATCTGCTGGTAACAAAAGTTCCTCCCTTGGAAATGGTAGAAGCCGAGAAACTAAAGAAAACCGGCAAGGATAAAATGCCGATGAACAGCCTTGTCATCTTCCGGCTGACAGGCGGAGAAGAAACGGTAGACTCGCTCAAGACATACAAACTTTCGGAAACGGCCGATTGGCTGGCTTATCAGCGCGGAAGCAAAAAAGACTCCATCCTCTACATCCGTTCGCTCGACGGGATGCAAAAAGATTCGTTTCCGGCAGTAAGCGATTTCGGATTTGCCCCAAAAGGGAATGTATTGTATTTCGTATCCGATTCGGTCTTATACACCTATATGCCGAAGAAAGGAAACAGCCGGATATCCGCGGGAAAAGGAGTATTCAAAAAGATCGCATTCGATGAAACGGGCAGCAAGCTCGCTTATCTTTTTTGTACAGACAAAGATTCCGCCTCGACCCAGAGCAGCCTGTATCTGGCAGAGAACAATGCTCCCGGCAAACGGATCGCGGAACGGGGAGACAAAGCCTTCCCCACTTCGTGGATAATCAGTGAAAACGGCACTCTCCTTTTTTCCGAAAATGCCAACCGCCTGTTCTTCGGTACTGCTCCGGAGCCCCGTCAAAAAGACACGACCATACTGGCCGAAAACCGGCCCGACATACAAGTGTGGAGTTGGGACGAAAAGATACAATACACACAACAGTCTTTCAACAAGGCTGCCGACCTGAAACGGTCTTACACGGCGGTTTACAACATCGGTTCCGGACGCCTTTTCCAACTGGCGACCGAAGAACTCCCCTCTCTGCAAACCGCCGATGAAGGAAATGCTTCACTGGCTCTTCTTTCGACTTTCAAACCATATGGGACACAAAGCATGTGGACGGCCAAAAACTTTTATGACATATACACGGTTGACCTGGAAACCGGAGAACGGCGGCAGATCAAGGGAAAAAGCCCTTCTTACATGCGTTTCTCCCCGAAAGGGAAATACACATACTGGTATCAGGAACAAGACAGCTCCTGGTACACCCGTTCCATGGCCGACGGGAAAGAATTCCGCCTGACTACACCGGAAACATTCACCGGCTGGAACGAGGATAACGATGTCCCGGACTACCCTTCCCCATACGGAATCGCAGGTTGGACGGACGACGACCGGACAATCCTGATCCGGGACCGCTACGATATCTGGGAATTCAGCCCGACCGCTTCCTCTTCTCCTGTCAACCTGACCGTAAACGGCCGGAAAGAGAAGATATCCTATTCGTTGATTCAACTGGATCGGGAAAAAAGATCGTATAACCTGAGCGAAAACCAGTATCTCAACGGCTTCAACGAAGCCACCAAAGGTTTCGGGTATTATGCCGCCCGCCTGAACAAACCGGCTGCCCCCAAAGCGTTGCTGGCCGGCGACTTCAAACTGGCAGCTCTGTCGAAAGCTAAAAACGCGGATGCCGTAATCTATACGCAGGAGACGTATGAACAATATCCGGACATCCTGTTGTCCGACCTCGGCTTCAAGAAATCCATCCGGCTGACGGACGGTATCCGCCAGCAAGATTCGATCATCTGGGGAACAGCCGAGCTCACCACCTGGCTCTCTCTGGACGGCCGGCCATTGGAGGGCGTCATCTACAAACCGGCCGATTTCGATCCGAACAAAAAATATCCGGTAATCATCAATTTCTACGAGCGTAATGCCAATACGCTCTACAGCTACCATATGCCCAGTCCACATCGTTCCACGATCGACTACCCGTTCTACCTGAGCCACGGCTTTGTCATCTTCAACCCCGATGTTCGTTTTATAGACGGCTATCCGGGCGAAAGTTGCTACAATTGCGTAATGCCGGGAATCACTTCCCTGATAGCGAAAGGGTATGTCGACGAAAAAGCGATCGGCGCACAAGGCCATAGCTGGGGAGGTTATCAGGTTGCTTACTTAGCGACCCGTACCCGTCTCTTTGCAGCAATCGAATCGGGTGCTCCGGTTGTCAATATGCTGAGCGCTTACGGGGGAATCCGTTGGGGATCGGGGTTAAACCGTTCCATGCAATATGAACACGGACAAAGCCGTATCGGAGGAAATATTTGGGAAATGCCTCTGCAATACATCGAAAACTCTCCTCTGTTCAACATGGACAAAGTGACTACTCCGATTCTGATCATGCACAACGATGCAGACGGACATGTGCCTTGGTACCAAGGAATCGAATACTTTATCGCCCTCAAACGTTTGCAGAAGCCGGCCTGGTTGCTCAATTACACCGGTGAGCCGCATTGGCCGACGCGTTTGGCAAACCGCATCGATTTCCAGAAACGAATGTTCCAGTTCTTCTGCCACTACCTGCAAGGCGCCCCCATGCCCCAATGGATGAGCGAAGGGGTTCCGGCGGTAGACCGGGATTTCGAGTTGGGATATTAGAGACATTAATTATGACAAAACAGCAAAAAGACATAGAAAAAATACGAATCTGGCGTTTATTTACGAATAAATAGTAATAAACTTGCTTTTAATAAACTAAATTGCTTTATTTGCATCAGACAATTTAATTGAAAGACAACAATTAATCTGGTGTATATGAACAAGACAATGACTTTTTTAGGAAGTTTGCTTATTGCAACGATAGCAACATCCTGCGGAACCGGGAGCAAAGACCTGGCCGAAAACACAAACGATCCTTTGGCCAACAGCCCGATAGTCGGTCAATATGTACAGGTAGGGACTGACAAAGTAATGGCATGCGACCAGAAACTACTGGCCGATACCGTACGCATACCGCTCAGCTTCTTTACGGAAGAAATGGAACTCGTAAAACTGGACAACCGGGACGAGGCCTTGGTCGGGCAAACCGGAGTGACGGTTTCAGACAATTACATTCTGGTATATGGCAGCCGGCAAAACCCATTCAAACTATTCGACCGCAAGGGTAAATTCCTGACCAACATCGGTGCGATCGGACAAGGGCCCGGCGAATATCAAATGGTGTATGATGCCAAACTGGACGAAGCGAACAACCGTATCTATATCCTACCCTGGAACGCATCGCAACTATTGGTGTACGACTTGCAAGGAAACGTCTTGGACCCGATCCCGCTTTGCTTGCGTTGTCCGAAAGCTAAATTCAATGTCGATCTTTCCGGAGGCAAGGTTTCGGTAGTCCTGCTGCCTTTCAAAGGTTATCCGGCCGTAGCCTGGACACAGGATTTGGAAGGGAAAAGAATCGATTTCATAGAACCGGGACATTTGGAAGCGCCCCAGGACTTCAGCAATGAAGTGACAGCCGGGTTCAATATTCCCGGTGTGTTCGATGTCAATATTTTATGCATAATGCCGACCCGTGTCGATTCGCTCTACCGATACGCCAGTGACAAAAACCGCTTGATCCCGACATTTACACTCAATTTTGCCAATACGGACAAAATACCCTGGCATGGATACGGAGAATACCCGCACCATTTCGTAGGTAATTTTTCAGAACCACCGGTTGAAGTCTCTCCCGGATCATGGACCAACGGACAAACTTTCCATTACATCGTGGACAAAGAGACAGGGAAAGGTTCATTCTTTACACTCTATAACGACTATTTCGGCAATCTGGAAATCGGCTATCCCAGTTCTGCATTCTTCAATGGCTATTACATCCGAAACATTGAACCGGGCAACCTCATGACCGACATCGAGAACGCATTGAAGAACCAGGATATCACCGCAGAAATGCGTAAAAAGCTGACCGACCTGCAGGCCTCTATCGACGAAAACGACAACAACTACGTCATGATCGCACAATTAAAGCGATAGACATCATGAACAAACTGTTACTTCTCATCCTGTTACCGGCACTCCTGTCGGCAACAGGATGTAAACAACAAAAGGTGTCTGAAACGGAAGGAACGACCAGTAAGATCGAGGCTCACCAACCGCTTCCGCCGAAATATACGGCACGTTATGACAAGTCCGTCACGCCCGTCCGTATCGATATTGAAAGGGCGACTGCCGACTCCGTCCCGGTCAACCTGAGCAAAGTGGCTTCGTCCATCGAATATTTCATGGTCGGAGACGACAAATACCCAATCACGGACGTGGTTGCGACAAACGAAGGATTCATCGCCCTGAACCAGCCTAAGCTATACCTCTACCGCAAAGGGATGAAACGGAAACGGGTAGGGTTGAAAACAACATACGGGAACTGGATCAATGTACCAGGGACTAAAATCAGTTTTGATACGGTCACGACCCGTCTGTATGCTCATCTGAAACGGATCAACCAGGAAACCGGTTATGGAGAAGAGTATATCGCGGAACTTCCTCCATTAGACTCCGTTTTGGCTAGAGTTTACTACCTGTATCCCGATTCACTGCCTGATCGCTACTTCCTCCCTTCAAAAAAATCTTTCCTCCGTTATTTATCACCTGGTAAATATGTGACTCAAAAGGAAAATAAAGATGGTCAGGATGAAGGCGTCACGCTCTTTCACCTGAATGGAGACACGATTTGTACGTTCATCGCCGGTATAGACCCCACTACCAAGAGAGGCCAGTATTTATACCAACCTCCCTTCTTCGACAAGATATACAGGCATGGCGATCAAATAACGTTCCGCCTGTCTTTCTGCGATACCATCTACCGGATCCGGGACGAACAGACCTATTATCCGGCATACGTGACCGATTTCGGAAAGCTGCGCCTGACCGCAATCGAAAACATTCAAGGGAAAGAGCGGAAAAACAAAGCCTGGATGACCGCACTCGAAGAAAACGCAAAAGCTCTCTTTATCCAGACATACAAAGAAGGTAAAAGCACACAGAGCGGTTGGCTGGATGGCAATCGTGAACCTGATATGCCATCGGAAGAACGTCAAATCGTCTATCTGAAATCCGACAAACAAACTTTCGCCTTACCCGTTAAAGCCCAAGGGCTGACAAATGACCTGGACGGCGGACTTCCCTTCTGGCCGGACGGACAAACGGACGGTTATCTTTACATGATCCGCCCCGCCAAAGAATTGAAAGCAAAGATCAAGCTGACGGGATCACCCAAACAAAAAGAACTGAAAGCATTTTTAGATAGCATGGATGAGAAGCAGAATGTGATGATCGTTGTCAAATAAAAAAATAAATCATTACATTCGCTACAAATACAAATTCAAGATGGAAAAGCACCTTTTTACCGTAAGTTTCCTGTCCGTTTTACTGTTAGCAACAGGATGCAAGCAGGCAGAAGAAAAGACACGACACATCCCGGCCGCCCCACAGATGGAAGCTCGGATAGACCGCTCCAAGCCTGTTAGGATCGTGGATGTGGAACAAGCCTCTGAAAATCCCGCTCCGCTGAAATTGAGCCAGATCGCTACCGAGATCGAATACTATACCGTCGGGGATGGACGGTTCACCGTCACCCAGGCAATCGAGTTGCCGGATAGCAATGCCTTTATCACATTCAACAACCCACGCATCTATTACCGCAAGCAAGGCGTTCCGAGTAAACGGTATGGCTTCAAAGCATTGGCCTATAAATGGAACAACGAGATGAACGGGCAGAACCTGTTTTACGATAAGAAAACCACCCGTATGTATGTCGCCCTCAGCGGGAAGACGCAGGAAACGCGGAGGACCGGGACAGACAGCATCCCCTTCATCGGCGTCTTGCCACCATTGGACACGATGCTGACGATCCAAAGCTACCTCTTCCCTGAAAGCCCCATCGAGAAATATCCGCTCGGCCGGCGCGACGACAAGCTACTCGGTTTCTCTTCCACCGGCTACACCTTATGCAACCAAAGCGAGGCGGCAGGAGAGCCGGACGGGATCACGACATTCAACCTTCAGGGCGATACGCTCTGCCAGTTCCGCTTGAAAGAGGGAAAGTCGGCTCCGCGCACGATGACCGACAACATTCCGTTTTTCCAGACATTTTATTGGAACACCGGACAGGACCGGATGACCTTTATGATGCCCTATTGCGACACCGTCTACCAACTGCGTGATCCGCAAACAGTCGCCCCGCTCTACGCTATCCGTTACGGGAAACAAGGGCTTAACCTGAAAGAGATGAAGGACGCTGAAATCCCGAATGGCAAAATGTGGCTGAAAACCTTCTACGAGAATCCCAAAGGGTTGTTCATGGGCCTTTACCAGAAAGGAGGACGGATAATCGCAAACTGGATTGGTTGGGAATACGACTATAAACCGAACTTGACCCATCAGGCGGTCTACCTGAAAGAAGAAGGACGAACGGTCATGTTGCCGGCTGACAATAACCGGGGCTTTATCAACGACCTGGACGACGGGATGCCTTTCTGGCCGGACGGACAAACGGACGATTGCCTCTATATGCTCCGCACCGTCACCGAAATGCGCGAACTGGTGAAACGCACCGGCTCGCCCAAGCAAAAGAAGCTGATCGAACTGCTGGACAACCCGAAGGTGCATGAACGGGATTATGTGATGATTGTCGTACGATAAGCAAACTTCCGGCTACAGAGGCGTATTCCCTCAAAATTCAAAGCACACACCGGCCCCGACGCCTATCAGTGTCATGTTCTCGGTGCGATAACTCACCGGCTGGTTGTTATCGAAGTAGTAAGAATAGCGCGGTTCCAGATACAGGCTCCAATCCTTGTAGAAACGGTAAGAGACACCGACAGACAGGTTCAACGACCATTGCAGCCCGTCTATACCGGAGCGGTATGTGGCAGATTTATGCTCATCGAAGTTATATGCCTCCACCTGATAGATGGACCGCAATCCCTTCTCCAGCATGAACCCACCGGAGACATACACATTCCAATTCGAGCTGTTCCACAGTTTCACCACCAGATTGACCGGAATGCCTAAATAGTGAAGCCCCAATGTCGCCCGGCGACTGACCTTCCGGCTTTCGTTCATCTTCGAATACAAATAGGTATAAACAAGTCCGCTTTCCAAGCCGATACGGTCGTTCAGGTTCTTTCTGACGGTTAACCCGAACGACAAAGGCGGCGCACAGTCCACATGCGAGAATGTCTCCGGGCCTCCACTCGGATTCAAGTCCGGCCTTTCAACCGGAGGAAGAGGCCCGTCAGGACCTGTCGGGTTATCGTACACGCCATCCTGGGAAGTGTCATCCACCCGCATCATATCCAACGAGAAATGTCCACTTGTTCCCATATTGGCTCCGATCTGCCATTTGCCGCCCTTCGTCTCCGGCTTATCCGCACTTGCCAATAATTTTTGAGTCCGGTGTCTTTCCGGTTCCGGTCCCAGATGCCGTACGGCAGAAACCGGGGTTGCCGGATGTGTAACCTCCGCTTTTGGAGGAAGCTCGATTTCTTCTTCTCCAATCATTTCTTCCCAGGCGACCGTATCGGCAGGAATGGGAACGACCGCCCTCTTTTGTACGGCATAGGCAACCACCCGTTCCTGCGTATCCGTTTTCTCTGGATTCGTCTTTCCGGCAATCGGTTCCTCCTTCTGCGATCCCGCGTCAAGCGTGGGAACGGGGACGGTCGGGTTCAGGCGGATCAGAAACAACAAGGCAAGAACAGCAGCGGCAAGAGTTGCCCAGCCACCGATCCGCCAGACGGAAAGACGCGGGCGTCCGCCCACTTTCGCCTCGATCTGTTCCCAGCATTCCACATCGACGGGCAGCCGGTGATCTTCCAGTTTCTGCTTTACCTTCAAGCTGAACAGGTCTAAATGCTCATTATGTTCTGTTTCTGTTGACATTGTCCTGCGCTATTAAAGATTGAACCATTTCCTGTAATGCCTTCCTTGCCCGTGCGAACTGGGAGCGGGAAGTGATCTCTTGGATATGAAGCATAGCCGCTATTTCCTTATGCGTATATCCTTCGATAGCATACAGGTTGAAGACGGTCCGGTAACCATCGGGCAACCGGGAGATGCATTCCAGTAAATCGTCGGCCGACAGACGATCCAGTACGGAAGCATCCGCATCTTCAACCTGTTCTCCATATTCATCAATCGAAGCACTCGACCGGAGAGCATCGTATTTACGGAGATATTCGAGTGCCGTCGTCACAAAAACCCTTCGTATCCAGGCGCCAAACGGACCTGTCGCCGAATAGGTCTGTATTTTGGTGAATACTTTGATAAATCCATCCTGAAGCAAGTCGCGGGCCGTCTCCCTGTCACGGACGTAACGGGCGCATACGCTCATCATGGCAGGTGCGTACAGCTCGTATAATTCCTTACGAGCCGATGCTTCGCCACGCTTACATCCGTCGATTAACAGTTGTTCGTCCATAAATACTTGCTACTCTCTGATTATATGATGAAACAGGTTTCCGAATAGTTGCACCTATCTCCATTATTTATACACAAATATCTAAATTTATTTTTACCTTCGCAGAAATTAAAGAGTTGTTGTATGAAGCGGGGAATTAGTTTAATCACATTGTTATTGTGCGCATTATGCCTGCAAGCGCAATCCGACCTGACCTGGGTCAGAACCGGAGAAGGAAGAATGGTGGCAGTGCCCAAACGGGCGGTTTTCGACTTGAACCTGCCCAAGTTCGCCTATAAAAGCTTCACACCATCGGACAGGCAACTGATCGAAGCCAAATTGCGCGAGTTCACCCCCAACTTCCCGGCTCAATCCGCATACGAACAGGAACGCCCGATGGACATGATCATTTCATCGGCCGCCTATCAGCCTTTCTTCAACCCGTACACGCCGATGATAAGACGTGTCTCGCCGATGGCATTGGATTTCCACGAAGTGTCAATCGTCCCCGTCAGCGAACAAGTCTCCTTTATCACAAGCGGGCAACAATACACATGGCCCGGTGTCGGCGGCCTTACCCGGATCAATACGGAACTGCTGTGGACACACGACCGGTTCTCACTGTCGGGAGGCGCTTTCGGCGGACGCTATTTCACGCCATTCAATCCTTCCCCCCAATTTATGGGCGGGTTCAATGCAATGGCCGGCTATGACGTGACCGATTGGATGACAGTGAGAGGATGGGGACAATATACGTTTTACGACCACAACGAGAGAAACAACCCGCATATGCTGATGAACCCGTTCTACAACCATACAAACGTAGGCGGAGCATTCGAATTCAAGGTGAATGACAGCGGCTTCAAGGTCGGCGTGGGGATCAACTACGAATACAATCCGATCCGCGGGAAGATGGAACGCCAGTTCATGTTCTACCCGGCTGGCAAGATCGGGACGTTCCGGATCGGCAACTGAACTTCGGCTGAAAGAAGCACAGATACCGAACAGGAAACACAAGGGATTTCAGACCATTATCCGATCAGCATAGACCAGGTCAGTCACTTGTAAACTCTCTGAACTCCAAACAACCACCTCCTAAGATACCGGTTCCACCTTCCACATTCGAGTAGATGCGGACCGGTTCGGCAAAGCCTATTTCCGCCAGATTGCCAACAAAGCCACTCTCATACAAATCATTCATGGTTTTCATATAGTTATAATAGGAGCGAGAAACGGAATACAGATAACAACGGTATTTGTAGGGAGTATAATCGACACTCTGAGTATAGCTAAGACTTATTTTCCAAGGGATCTTAAACTGATAGCTTTTCCCGTCGAACAACTCGTCCGAAAAAGCGAGTCCGTTATAACCACCCACACCATCATATCCGAAAATCTGATCTAAAGCCGAATTTTGAACAGCAAATACCGGTTCACTACCATAATCAGGTCTAAAAGAATACCAGGAATAAACGGTATCGTTTTCTCCTCCCCAAATATTTCCCTGACGGAAATAAATCAGATAATAATTATCTTCGCCCGGTTCGTCGTGAAGAGTGAAGCACACGGTATTATTTTGAGCCAAATGTATATATGCATCATCAAACCATTCAGTAGTATCTCTTACACTCTCCTGTTGAAGTTCGAAACCCGAGACAGAACAGGGGCGCGGGACTTCCGTCACGGCCTCCACCTCCTTAAAATCATCCCGAGAAGCCACAAGGCGTATCCGATCGCCTGCCACAGGTATATAAGATGAAGATTTGTAACGAACAGCATCGATATCAAGCTCTTCATACTTTACGGTCACTTCGGACAATGATTCCCGGAACACATCGTTCACATAAAGTCTCACATCCGCACCAGACACAAAAATATCTTTGACCTTATTATCCGCATAAAACCAGGTACGGGAAAGTTCTACCGATAGTGTATCACCTTGTACGGCCAGACAATTCAACACCAGTTTGGGTTCAGGACGCATATGTTCCAAATTTATCTCTTTCTCGCAACCGGACAAGACAAACAACAACAAAACCAATATACAAATATTATATCTCATCTTTTTCCTCCTTCAAAATTTATATGTATATGAAACCGACGGTATGATCGGAAAAATACCGATAGACTTGAATGCATTCCGATAGGTGACATTCGGATTCCCATAATCGTCTGATCCAGCCTCCTCTTTGACATCTCCTTTATAAACCAGGATAGGATTCATCCGGCTATACACGTTATAAATACTAATATTCCAAATACCCATACGCCCCTTCTTTTTAGGACGATATATATTAATGCCCACATCCAAACGATGGTAGGCAGGAAGTTGATAATTATTACGTTGGTCATAATAATCTTCACCAGCCCCATTCCCCCAGAAAGGTCTTTCTCCCGGTTGGTGCAGATGGTCACTCGAATAATAATTTTCCAGTGACAATGTTGTATAATTACCAGACGAATAAGTCCAGGCAGCCGACAACTCTACTTTCTTGGAGAGTTTATGCATGACAACAATATTCAATTTATGCCGATTGTCGTAACGGGAAGGATAGCGCCGTCCTTTATTTATTTCGTCAAACTGGCGATCCGCCCACGCCAGCGCATACCCGACCCATCCGGTGGTTTTTCCTGTTTGCTTACGAACCATAAACTCCACTCCGTAAGCACGCCCTTCACCGGAAGCCATCTTATTTTCCCATGAAACGGATGAAGGAATCAGACTATAACCATCCTTATATTCCAACAAGTTGTTCATCCGTTTATAATAACCTTCAACAGAAAAATCCAATAACTGATTCCAATTGTAATAACCACCCAAAGAAATCTGGTCACTGACAAGCGGCTTCAACTTATTAGTCACCGGCATCCAAGAATCAGTCGGCAAATCCATAAAGCTGTTACTGATCAAATGTACATACTGATTCATACGGGAGTAAGAAGCTTTCAAACTAACATCCGGTGAAAGCAACCAGCGCAGAGAAGCACGCGGTTCAATGCCGGTATACGTCCTGTTATCAATATTAAACAGGCTGAAACGAAGTCCGACATTTAAACGAAAAGCATCGGAAATCGACCAATCATCTTCAGCATAGGCAGCCAATTCATGTGCCCACAACTTGTCGTCGGAAAAAGTTTTAGTAACCTGCATAGAATCCGGCAGACTATTGTCCAATGCTTTCATCCGGTTATACTCCGGTTGAAAATAATGAATCAGGTAATCACCGCCAAAACGGATATGGTGTGCCGCCACTGGTCGATAATCAAACGAGGTACGAACACCAAAATCCGTGATTCCTGTCACATTGGTCGTCTCGTCCAAAGAATACTTATATCCGGAATCACCTTCCTTACCGGAAACATCTTCCTCTTTATATCTGATTTTAGAACGATATCGCGTATAGAAACCGGACAATTTTCCGAACAACTTACTACTGAACGCATACGTCCAGCCAGCAGAAGCGACCAAATTCCCCCAACGCATATAGGCGTCGATCGTATTACGATATTCGCTTGTATATTCGGAATAAGCAAAATCTTCACTTCCTACTTTCAAAACATCATTCCCGTTATAGAGGCTCAAATACATCCTACTCCGGTCGCTGAAACGATGGTCGATACGAGCATTCAAATCATGGAAAGCATAACGGACATTAATACGTTCCCCGTTCTTTTTATTTTTCTGATTCACAATCGCCAGTGTCGGGGCTGTCAGCACATCCAACCAAGTACGTCTGAGCGCAATATTAAAAGACGTGCGGCCCTTCCAGATCGGCCCTTCTAAGTTCAAGTTACCGGAAACCAGCCCTAAGGAAGCACTTCCATGAAACTCTTTCATATTCCCCTCTTTGGTATGTACATCCACCACTGAAGAAAGCCGCCCGCCATAACGGGCCGGAAAACCGGCTTTGAAGAAATTCATGCTTTTGATCGCTTCATTGTTGAACGCAGAGAAAAAGCCACCAATGTGATTCACCTGATAGACCGGATTACCGTCGATCAAGAAAAGATTTCCATCCGAATTGCCACCTCTGACATACAACCCCGAAATACCTTCCGTCCCGGCCGACACTCCGGGTATCAACTGCAAGGTACGAATAATATCGGCTTCTCCCAACAAGGTTGGCGTCGCGCGGATAGTAGCATGATTTATCTCCAAAGCTCCCATCTGCGTATTACGGACCGTTTGCCGGGTTGTTTCCGAAGCGGTCACCAGTACTTCTCCGATTGCAGCATTAGGCCGTAAATCGATTGCCAAAACCGTATCTTGTTGCAAGGTCGAAATGGTAAGCGAACGGCTCTCATAACCGATATAAGATACTTGCAAACGGACAGGAACGCCGTTACTACCCGGCGGCATTGACAACGAAAGACTAAAGAATCCGTATGCATTAGTTGCCACACCACTCAAGCTGTTCACATCATAGACAGAAGCCCCGACCAGGGATTCCGCGGAAGTTTTATCCCGCACGAAACCGCTGATCGTGACCTGCCTGGGTTTACGTTTCAAAACGACAATGTTTCCTGTCCTCTTGTACACGAGCGGATAGCCGTCAAAAAGTCGTGTCAGGCAATCGTCCAGTGCTGCATCTTCCACTTTGAAACTCGTCTTCTGAAACTCTTTCAACAAAGATGATTCATACGAAAAAGTCACTCCGGCCTGCTTCTCTATCTCTGTCAGGATCTCTTTCAAAGAAACGTTCCGCATATTCAATGTAACCGTTCGAACCTCATCTCCACCGTTTACCTCTGCCGACAACTTCTCCGGGATCAAAAAACAACTCAAACACACAAGTGCACAGGTAAACCATCCTCTCAACATTAACTTTTCCATCCTATCTTTATTGACTATTCATCCATAAGACAGGAAAAACAAAAAAACCCCTATCCGGTCCGGATTTTTTTAGAATCAATCATGGACGGCAAACGGAATCCAGCCGGATTCCTTATCGCCGAAAGGCATTGTGAAGCGGCGATGGGCCAATTGGCAACCGGCTACGATCCCGAAACCGCCTTCGACATTCGTATAAGTGGCGGTAGGTTCCACCAAACCGTCCAAATAAGCATCGCCCAACGAGATAGAGAAATTACGGATAACGACCAGATACCGGTAATATTCTTCCGAAATAGCCACCAGCCGGACATCATAATGCACCGTTGTCGTCACCGAACCGCCCTTAAAGGAATTCTCGACCGGCCAGAAAGAAGAGCGGACCGTATAGTCTTCGCCATCGAACATATCATCCGTAAACGTGCCCCGGCAAGTCGTCCCGTCCAACTGTTCGATAACCGGATTCGTCACCGTCGAGCGAAATACCGGATCTTCATACACCACGCTCAACCAATCCGTACAACCCGATTCCGACCGGTACATCGAACTGCAGGTGATCACACTGTCTCCTTTCTGGAACTCCGTCAGTTTCTCGATTATCAAGCGATAATAATTTCGTCTATCCGGCTTGTCACGAAACCGGACATACAGCCGCATGGAAGGATATTCATATCCGCCATAACCAAAGCGAGTAAAACGGACCGTATCGACAGACAACACCTCCACCGGATCCGGGATAACCGTCTCTCCTCCTACCGGATCGAAACCATCCGCTTCGGCTTCCAGCCGCAAACGATCGCCGGCCCTCACTCGGCATCCGGGCAATACATAGCGTCCCGTAAACCGGCTATCGGGAATGGGTTGCATACGTCCTTGCGAACGGTCGTTTACAAACACTTGTATGTTGCCGTTCCTCACCCCGTCGTCCGTGACCGTGTCCAGGACAAACCAGCTTTTGGACAAAAAAGCCGTCACATCCGTATCCGGCGAGACGGAAGCGTTCAGCACCAGGCGTGGCGGAACGGGCGGCAGGACCAGCACCACGTCGCGGGTACAGGAGGCAGACAAAAGCAGGCACAAGGCAAAAAGCATCTTTTTCATCGCCATCAGAATTTATATGTATAAGAGGCAGAGGGGACGAAAAGGAACAACAAGGTCTGTTCCAACACGACCTCCCGGCCTCTTTCCGTTTGATAATAAACAGGCCGGACCGAGAAAGGATTCGCCTTAAAATAAGCATTGCAAAGGCTCAGATTCCAGATCCCCATGCGCCCGTTCTTTTTATGCCGGAAGATATTAACGCCTAAATCAAGCCGGTGGTAAGCCGGGAGCTGGTAATTATTGCGCGAACTTGCGTTCTGTCCGTATCCCCATTCAAGCCCTTCCCGGTAGCCATGTTCCGTCAGTTCCGGCAACGGGCGGTATTGCACGTCCTGAATCGTCAGGTGATTGCCGGACTTATACATCCAGGCTGCCGTCAGCTCCACCTTCTTAGAGAGTTTGTAGGAAGCGACGATATCGACCTTATGCCGGTTGTCATATTTGGAGGGGAAACGACGTCCATTGTTGACCGCCCCGTCCGGAAACCAGCGGTCCGACCAGGAGAGCGTATAGCCGATCCATCCGTTAAACCGACCGGTCTTTTTCTGTACCATCAGTTCCAAGCCGTAAGCACGCCCCTTGCCCGCTCCGACCCGGTCTTCCCAACCTGCAAAAGAGGGAAGAACCGGACCGTTATCCTTATATTCCACCAGATTATTCATTCGTTTGTAATAGCCTTCAGCCGAGAAATCCAATTCTTTATAATGCCAAAACAGGCCACCCGTCACCTGGTGCGCATGCATCGGGCGGATATTCCCGGTAACCGGCACCCAGATATCCGTCGGCTGGCTGATATAGCTGTTGGACAATAAATGGATATATTGGTTCATCTTCGTATAGGAGACTTTTGCCGACAGGTTCCGCCCTAACAGGTAGCGGGCGGAAAAACGGGGTTGGAACGACTGGTACGTCTCTCCCTGCACGTGGAAAAGGGTAAAGCGCAGCCCGGCATTCACCCGCAGCCGGTCGGTCAGCGACATTTCGTCTTCGGCATACAGGGAAACCTCGTGGCCATGAATCCGGGAATGCGAAAAGACCGTATTATTCATTTGTGAAACAACCGAATCCTTATACCAGGAACTCATATTGCTCTGTTCGGGACGAAAAAGATGAAACAGGTAATCGCTTCCCATCCGGATCCGGTGGTCGACATTCGGGCGATAGTCGAAAGAGGCTCTCAGGCTCACATCTTCCATAGCCGAACGATAATGCCCTTCCTGAAAATAGACCTGCCCGCTCTTATCCGGCGAAGAGACAAAAGCATTCTGCTTCTGGATTATATGCGAACGATAGCGGGTATACCCTCCGGTGAAAGAGGCAAACAGTTTCCGGTTGATCAGGTAGTTCCATCCGGCAGACCCGATCAGGTTACCCCAACGCCAGCGGAAGTCCCGGTCCTCGCCATGTATGTCTTTCGAGTCTTCACCGTTGCGGTAACTGTCGCTTCCCATGTAAAAACTCAGATAGGCACGGCTGCGGTCCGTAAACGAATAATCGACTTTGGCATTCATATCGTAGAAATGGTATCCGCCTTTCACGTCGATATCGGCCTTCTTATTCACAGCCGTCATGGCCGGCCAGGTAATCAGTTCCATCCAGGTACGCCTTACCGAGACGTTGAAGGAAGAGCGGTCCTTGATGATCGGCCCCTCGATATTGGCACGCGCCGCCAGCAAGCCGACCGAGATATTCCCGTGATATTCTTTCCGGTTCCCCTCATTCGTACGCACATCTATAACGGAAGAAAGCCTCCCGCCGTATTCCGCCGGAAAACTTCCTTTATAAAAAGTGGCATTCTTCACGGCATCCGGATTGAAAGCCGAAAAGAAACCTAACACATGGTCCGTATGATAGACCGGATTGCCATCGAGCAAAAACAGGTTGTCATCGCCATCGCCTCCCCGCACAAACAACCCGCTCATGCCTTCCGTCCCTCCGGCTACACCCGGAAGCCGTTGCAAGGTCTTGACAACATCTGTTTCACCCAACAGGGCCGGCAACGATTTCACCCGGCTCGCAGGGACATCCGACATCCCTATCCGGCTGTTCAACACATCCGACCGGGGTGAAATTCCTTTTACCACGATTTCCCCCAGCACGCCGGCAGGCGACAAGGAGAGATCGATCATCGTGTCGCAGGCCAACTCGAACGTGACGGAACAAGGCTCGTAGCCGACATAAGAGGAAGACAACACCACCTTCCCCGGAGACAGCGTCATACTGTAAAAACCATAATTATTGGAAACAGCCCCTTTCCCGGACGAGCGATCTACCACGGTTGCCGCAATCAGGCTCTCATAAGAAGCGGAATCCCGCACAAAACCACTGATGGTATATTGCCGGGGTTTCCGTTTCAATATCACATAGCGTCCCGTAATCCGGTAGACAAGAGGCAAAGGTTCGAACAACCGTTTCAGGCAATAGGATAGAGATTCGTCACGCGCCGACAACGAAACATGGCGGAATTCTTTCAACATCGACGATTCATAGGAAAAAAACAGGCCGGTCTGCCTTTCGATCTCCAGCAAAATATCCTGCAACGGAACCCGCTTCATATCCAACGTGACAGTAGGAATCGGATCTTCCAACAGGGGCAAAGGCTCTTTCGCTCTGATCAGCGGGCAACACATACAAATCCCGATGACAAACAGGTAAACACGATACATACTTTCTTTTTTTATTTATCTTCCCGTGGAACCAGCCGGATATCCAACGTCTGATTGATGACCATCAGGACTTCGTCAAGAGGCAGATCGTTGAATGTCGCGGTCAGCCTGGATCCCGGCGAATCCACCTTGTTGACGATCTCCACCCGGTAATATTCGTTCAGGTCCCTGATCACCTTTTCCAAAGGCGTATCATTAAACCTCAGCTGCTTCGTTTTCCAGGAAAGATTGTTCGGATTCTCTTCCTTCAGAATATCTATCTCCTCTTTTTCACTCGAATAAGAGGCCGACATTCCTGCTGTCAGGATAACCGGCTCAGCCATTTTCCCTCCCGCAAAACGCACTTTTCCCGTAACGACATCGACTTCCGTCATACCCGGTTGTTCGTTTATCTGGAAGCTGGTCCCTAAAACCGTCACTTCCGTCATGGCTGTATAAACGGAAAAAGGGCGTGCCTCGTTCCTCTTCACCTGGAAAAAAGCTTTTCCAGTCATCTCCACCACACGCCTTTCCTTTCCATATTTCTTCACATCATACCGGAGTGTCGAATTCCCGGCCATCGAGACCAGCGTACTATCCGGCATATAAACATCTTTCAACTGCCCCGATGCAGTAACAACAGATACCCATTCGGGATTATTCCGCTCTTTCAAATAAAAAGTACCGACACCGATAAGCAAGAGCATAACAGACGCTGCCGCGGCCATCCAGTAACGGCGGAAAACGACCGGACGGCGGATTCCCTGCCGGGCGGCAAACCGTTCCCAAGCCTTATCCTCATCCAAGCTCCCCTCTTTGTAGCACCGGGCTACAAAACGAAGACGTTTTTCAAATCTATCATCTTGCTCGTTGTTCATCTTTTCAATTGACAATAGACAATTATCATTACACTCTCCATTGTTTATTTCCCTAATTTGAATTTATATCCGACAGACAGACTGAAGGTATGGTATTTCAAGTCGACCGAATCATATCCATATTCCTTGCCCAAAGAGGCATCATATCCGATATTCATCACACAGGAACCGATTTCCAATCCTGCCTGAAACGAAAGTCCCCAGTCCCAAGGATTGTCGTGCGTCCAACTTTCATGGCCAAAACCTTGCCCAACCCATCCGCCGCCATACGAATAACTACCGTTACCTCTATAATAGAGATAGCCTAAACTTTCATGGCTGTCACTATTACCCGGCATATATTCATTATACTCAGCTACATTTTTATCTCCCATCGAATAAGCGATATAAGGACCGGCAGCCAGATTCAACCGTACATTATCCGCTAAACGGAATGACAAATTCGCCATCAACGGAACCTGCAAAAAATGACGCCTCACCTTATAATAGCTCTCACTAAAAGTGGACTTTGACTGTTCGTCCGTTGTCGGGTAAATGCTTCCGAACGAAATAGATTGTCTCGAACACCCCCGTTGAGTATAATACAATCCCGATTTCAATGAAAAACGGTCCGGTTTGACAGCAAACTCCACTCCAGCCCCGATTTTCCAACCGGCATTCCAAATGTACCCCGGTTCATCGATATAAGAAGGGCCACCTCTTTTGACAGCCGTCATCCCGACTTCCGGCATCAACGACCACCGCTGTGCGCTCACCGATAGCCCACTCATCATCAACATCACAAATAATACGAATTTCTTCATTTCTCTTTTTTGAATTAGCGATACATAAACATTTTAACCTTTCTATCACTAAGACAAAAAAATCCGAAAAACCCCTATTCTTTCAAGAAAAAAAGAAACAATAAATCCGTACGGCCGTATCCCGCAAAGCCTTTAATGCTTTTCCTATTTGGTTTTCAACCGTTTTAACGGATATATGCAATTCCTCCGCGATCTCCTGATATTTCAATCCGTCCCGTTTGGATAACAAAAATATCCTCTTCCGTTCGGTAGGCAGCTCGTCGATAGCCGCCCAGAGACGCGCATCCCGTTCCGACTGATATATCTGTTCCTCTTCCGACAGGTCCTCCATATCGGCAATGCATTCTGTTGCCTGTAACACATCGGATGATTGGGCGATTAGCGTAAGGGAACGGTTCCGTACCGCCTGGTAGAGATAGGATTTGAGGTTGGCAATTACCACATTATGGCTGTTTTTATCCCAAATATCGGCAAAAGCCTGCTGCACGACATCTTCGGCATCTTCCGTTTTTTCAGTAAAACGAAGTGCAAACAGGCACAGAGGCTTATAAAGCTCCTTAAAAATACGTTCAAATTCGCCCGCAGATATTGCTGCCATACATTTGTTGCTTGTCTCTATTCATGGCAAAGTAAAGCAGTTTTCCATTCAATAATCCGATTTTCAGATTCTTTATTATGATTTTAATAAATTATATCGCACAGTATCATCCTCATACACACATAAAAAAACGCGGATCACACAGACTGCACGGCATTAATTAATCCGTGAGTTTTGTGTAATCCGCGCCTCTATATTTTCGGGCCCGAATAGGCTTATCCCCTGAATCCGATGATCTCGCGCACTTCACGCAATGTCTTTGCAGCGCTCTCGCTTGCTTTCTCGGCTCCCATCCGGGCTACTTTCACCAAATAGTCTTCGTTGGAACGAATATCCAAGATGCGTTCGCGAATCGGTGCACAGAAATTATTGATATCTTCAGCCAGTTGCTTTTTCAAATCTCCGTAACGGATCTCGCAATTGTTATATTTTTCATTGAAGAAATCGAACGTGTCTTTTGAAGATACGATTTCCATCATTGTAAACAAGTTGGCAATCGGTTCGGGTTTCACGCTGTTCGGTTCCGTCGGACCCGCATCCGTCACTGCTTTCATCACCTTCTTCTTGATCGTCTTTTCATCATCGATCAGGTAGATCGCATTTCCTTCGCTCTTGCCCATCTTTCCGGATCCGTCCAGCCCGGGCACTTTGATCGCCTTACTGGAATAATAGAAAGAGGCGGGTTCCGGAAAACATTCGACTCCGTAAGTCGCGTTGAAACGGCGGGCAAAACGACGAGCCATTTCCATATTTTGCTCCTGGTCTTTTCCAACCGGCACTTTCACCGCCTTATGGATAATGATATCGGCAGCCATCAAGGTCGGATAGGTCAACAATCCGGCACTGACACTGTGTTTATTCCCCTCGTTGAATATTTCTCTCTCCACATCGCCTTCCGTGGTGTTGACACGGTCTATGTGCAACTGTTGGCGTGCCTTATCCTTGAATGAAGTAGTACGCATCAACTCACCGATTCCGGCGTTCATATTCAGGTATAAATACAATTCGGGGATTTCGCGCACATCGCTCTGAAGATAGATGGTCGCTTTCTCCGGATCGATACCGCAAGCCAGATATTCAGCCAGGATAGTCTTTACGCTGTTACGGATATTATCGGGATGAGGATGTGTAGTCAACGAGTGCCAGTCTGCAATAAAGAAAAAGCAATTATACTCATTTTGCATTTGCAAAAATCCTTTTACTGCTCCGAAGTAATTCCCCAGATGCAAATTACCCGTTGGGCGAATGCCGCTTACTACTGTTTCCATTTTCTTTCTTAAATTGTTAATATCAATGGTGGCAAAGATACAAAATTATTTTGACAGATTCCGAATATTCATCTTTTCGGATGGTCCAATTTCGAACCGCAATATTTACAATATCCGGCTTCCTCTTCATGTCCGGTCCGGTGGCAATGCGGACATTCCAACCTATTCCTTTTGCGTTGTTCCCCGACCATTGTTGCCGACACAATCCCCGTCGGGACGGCGATAATCGTATAGCCGATCAGCATCACGATCGCCGACAGGAAACGTCCGACGGGTGTCACCGGCGTTATATCGCCATAGCCGACGGTCGTCATCGTCACGATCGCCCAATAGATACTGTTCGGAATATTATCGAATTGCGTACCGGGCTGGTTCCCTTCTATCATGTACATGATCGTACCGATCGAAGTCACCAAAATCAGGACAAAAAAGAAAAACACGAATATCTTCGGTGCACTGATCCTAAGCGATTTCAACAGCATATTACCTTCTTTCAAGAAGTTAAACAGCTTAAAGACACGAAAAACGCGGATCAACCGAAACGCACGAATCACAAGCAGGTAGCGCGTGCCGGCAAAGAAAAAACTCAGATAGACCGGCAATGTCGACAACAGATCCACAACCCCGAAAAAGCTGAAAACATATTTTTTAGGATTTGGCGAGCAATAGATACGAACCAAGTATTCAAAAGTGAAGAAAGCCGTAAACACATACTCCAATATCCGTAGTCCCAACGTGTAATGGTATGAAAAAGACTGTATACTTTCCAATATTACCACCAACACGCTTGCGATAATAAATCCGATCAGACAGGTGTCGAACAGTTTCCCCATCGGAGTATCCGATTCAAATATAATAACATACAGCTTCTTCTTCAAACTCTCATCATGAAGAAGAGCATCCACACGCTCCCGTATTCTCGAAAAAAGCCTCATATCCAGAATCTTCAATTTACTAAAAACAGTTGAAGTTGATTATTGTTACAAAGATACATAAAACAGACATATCGTTGCATATCCGTCCGATTGGCTTGACTATGCAAAGAAACATTACTATCTTTGTTGTATTACAGACTGAATACACTGTTCAAACAGATAAAAAGAACATTATGAACAATAAAATTTATCCGATAGGCGTACAGAATTTTGAAAAACTTCGTACAGGCGGTTATTTCTATATCGATAAAACCGAACTTATTTACCGGATCATCAAAACCGGCAGCTACTATTTTCTGAGCCGCCCCCGCCGCTTCGGGAAAAGTTTGCTCATATCTACGATCGAAGCCTATTTCCAAGGCAAGAAAGAGTTGTTCGAAGGGCTTGCCATGGAAAAGTTGGAAAAAGACTGGATCGAGCATCCGATCCTGCACATGGACTTGAACATCGAGAAATACGATTGCCAGGAAAGCCTCGACAATATGCTTGAGAAAACATTGGCCGGTTGGGAAAGCCTTTATGGAGCCGATCCATCCGAACGTTCTTTCTCCCTCCGTTTTGCAGGAGTCATCGAACGAGCCTGCAAGCAGGCCGGACAGCGCGTCGTAATCCTTGTGGACGAATACGACAAACCTATGTTACAGGCCATCGGCAATGAGGAACTCCAACAATCATTCCGCAACACCCTGAAACCTTTCTACGGTGTTTTGAAAACAATGGACGGCAACATCAAATTCGCAATGCTGACGGGCGTGACAAAATTCGGAAAAATCAGCGTATTCAGCGACCTGAACAACCTGGATGATATTTCCATGCGCGAGCCCTATGTTAATCTATGTGGCGTGTCCGAGCAAGAGATACACGACAACCTGGAAGAAGAGCTCCATGAGTTGGCTAAACTCCAGAACATGACATACGAGGAAACCTGCGCCAAGCTCAAGGAGTATTACGACGGATACCATTTCGTTGAAAACACCATCGGCATATACAATCCGTTCAGCCTGCTACACACGTTCAAATACAATAAATTCGGGAGCTACTGGTTCGAGACCGGCACGCCGTCTTATTTGGTCGAACTGCTGAAACGAAGCCATTATGACCTGGAACGCATGGCAAACGAAGAAACCAATGCGGATGTGCTGAACAGTATCTATGCTGATTCCTTGAACCCGATCCCGGTAATCTATCAAAGCGGCTACCTGACTATTAAAAGTTATGACGAAGAATTCGGAATTTACCGGTTAGGGTTTCCCAATCGCGAAGTAGAAGAAGGCTTTGTTCGGTACCTGATGCCTTTCTATACAAATATAAACAAAGTAGAATCCCCCTTTGAAATACAGAAATTCGTCAGTGAAATCCGTAAGGGCCAACCCGACGCTTTCCTCCAGCGCCTGCAAAGTTTCTTTGCGGACACCCCATACGAACTGGCCCGCCAACTGGAATTGCATTACCAGAATGTACTCTTTATCGTTTTCAAATTGGCAGGCTTTTATACGCAAGTAGAATATCATACAAGCAGCGGGCGTGTCGATTTGGTTTTGAAAACGAGTGACTACATCTATGTGATGGAATTCAAATTGGAAGGGACTGCCCAGGAAGCATTGAAGCAGATTGACGAAAAGCGGTATGCACTCCCGTTTGCCGCCGACTCACGGAAATTATTCAAGATCGGGATAAATTTCAGCAACAAGTTACGGAATATTGAAGAGTGGATTATTGAAGAATGAATCTGATTTCCTATGCCTTATTGTAAATAAAATATTTTTTTACATTTTGGTGTATAAGGTGCAAGGAAGCTTCTCCTATAGGTAAAACGGCGCTTTTTTCATTGATTTACTACTTTTCCTCCGCGACGACCGTCTTCATCGCTATGACAAGGGACTTCATCGCCATGAAGACGGTCGTCACTACCTATGATCTCGGCAACTCACAGCAACGAAGACGGTCGTCGCGGGAAAGTTCTGCGCACCTCACGGGGGAAAAGTGGAAAAAGCTTTTTGGTATATACGGGATGCGAACCGACTTCGTTTGCAAATATTCGATTCTCTGAAAGTTAATCCTTTTCATATTGTCGTTGTTTTGCTGTTTAGGATGACAAAACAGAGTTGGAATATAGACGAACTGCCGGACACATGGTGCTTGCTGTCACCATAAAACAGATCGATTGCACAATGTGTCAGATTAAAATGAAACAATATTCCTGGTGAAATAGAAATAATGACAAAAAGGGGTTATTGTATTATTTTTCAATAATCCATTCTTCAATATTCCGCAACTTATTGCTGAAATTTATCCCGATCTTGAATAATCTATCTAAGCCCTCTTCTACTTCTCGATTTGGAAACCCTAACCGGTAAATTCCGAATTCTTCGTCATACCCCTTGATTGTCAGGTAGCCACTTTGGTAAATGAGTGGAATAGGATTCAAGTCTTCGTAAATACAGTTCAAGACATCCGAACTGGTAACTTCGTTTGCCATGCGCTCCAGGTCGTAATGGCTTCGTTTCAGCAGTTCGACCAAATAGGACGGCGTGCCGGTTTCGAACCAATAGCTACTGAACTTATTATATTTAAATGTATTAAGCAAACTGAACGGATTGTATATGCCGATGGTATTTTCCGCAAAATGATAACCGTCATAATACTCCTTGAGCTTGGCGCAGGTTTCCTCATATGTCATGTTCTGGATTTTTGCCAATTCATGAAGCTCTTCTTCCAAATTGTGGTGTATCTCTTGCTCGGACACACCACATAGATTAACATAGGGCTCACGCATGGAGATGTCATCCAAGTTATTCAGGTCGCTGAATACGCTTATTTTTCCAAACTTGGTCACACCTGTCAACATCGCAAACTGGATATAGCCATCCATTGATTTCAGAACTCCATAGAAAGCTTTTAGAATATTACGGTAAGCCTCCTGCAATTCCGCACACCCGATTGCCTGAAGCAATGGTTTGTCATATTCGTCCACAAGGACCACAACCCGCTGACCGGTCTTTTTATATGCATAGCGAATCACTTGGTAAAAACGCTCTTCCGGTTTACGGTCTCCATACGGACTGCCATACGTCTGTTCCCAAATCTCAAGATATTTGTTCAATTCTTCGTACAAAGACTCCGCCCTGTCGTATTGGCGAGCATTCAAATCCAAATGCAAGACCGGATATTGCGACCAGTCCTTCTCTAATCGCTCTATCGCCAAACCTTCGAATAGCTCTTTCTTTCCTTGAAAATAAGCTTCAATCGTAGATATGAGCAAACTTTTCCCGAAGCGGCGCGGCCGACTCAGGAAATAGTAACGTCCAGACTTGACAAGACGGTAGATAAACTCGGTTTTATCGATATAAAAATAACCGTCTTCTTTTCCTGACATGTTTCTCACAAAAACAAAAAACATACACAGAGCATTCGGCTACCCCTTATTGCCATTTCAACCCTTATTGTACAGTTTGCCTTAATACCCATTAGTCCAAATCGAAACTCTACCGCATCTATTTTGATTTTCTACCCCCTATTTTTCAAAATTCCCTATAGGGTAATATTTTTTAAGAAACAGCTATTTTGATAATTGGCTGGGGAATAGACACATACAGATTTAAGCGTAATTAGGGGAGGATATTGTATTTTCTGTAGTTTCGCTCCCTTGTATCAGTTCCTCTTTTCAGGTTATTATAATCAACCTAATACAGGGATGGTAAAAGGAGGGTACTATAACAAATATATCAAGAATATTTTCAATATCTCCGAATTTGTTGCCATCTGTTTCCAATTGTTGCCAAAATTGTTTCCAAAATTAATTGCATGGCTTAACACAAAGAACTACCTTTACCCAAAACAACGGCAAGCCCCCCTAAGAAAGGAGGTGCATGATGGTAATATAAACCGGACAAAACAGAATGATGCAAGTTCAGTACATCATTTGATTATCTAAAACTATGCGGTACATTTTTCTTATTTTACTTACGATGTCATTATCCTCCTGTTCAGAAAAAGGAAGGATAGTTGCAAATAGATATTTAACACCTGTCGATACTTTGAATGTGGAAATAGGAGCTCCCGGTCTAATAAAGATATTAGGTAATCAACTTTTTGTCGATTATTCATTTTCGGGGGAGTATAATATAGATGTGATAGATATTCAACATGATTCGGTCATGTATTCATTCGCAAAGAAAGGACAAGGTGTAAATGAATTTTTACAAATAATGAATTTGGATATTTTCCAAAGGGAAGGCAATTATTATTTAGGCCTATTCGATAATATGCAAAGAAAATACATCGCTTATTCCATTGATAGCCTCAATAGATGCAAAGAAAAGAGTGTTCCGGATTTCATCAATAAATTAGATTTGAACAGTCGATTTCTGGAGATATATGAAATTGGGCACAAATATGTCGCGACAGGAAGAACGGAGAAAAAATACACCTTGCTGAACGATGATTTGTCTTATAATAATTCATATTGCGATTATCTGACTTGTGAAGGAAGAAAAGATGATGCAATATTATTGTCAAAAGCGAATTATGGCCACTCTTATTTATCTGAAGATAGGAAATTGATGGCAAATGTAGTCTTTATGTCCGGTACAATATATGAATCCGATCCTCAAATCTTAGTATACAAACTATAATCGATAAGAAACGCCATCCAATGGAAAGCACTCCATAACCACCAACTAAATAAACAAGCCAGACTCACACAACTTAATATCATATAAATCTTTTGTTTCATACCAAAAATCCTCCTATTTTATCCTGACTACAGGCTGAGTTTTCTGACAATTTGCTGACATGCATACTATAGATCAGGACGTTACCTACAATTTATCGCCCGCCTTCCTAAAAGCACTTGCCCAAGTCTATTTTATATATACTTTTGCATCAACCTCCTATTGCTATTAAAGAGGTTTTATGAAACAAATATAGGGAAACTAATTTAACAAATAGAATAAACATGAAAAGAAAGACTATTCAATCAGGTATCGTTCTCCTTTGTTCACTGGGAGGTTTGTATTTCTAACCCATCCAGTCAGATAAATATGATTACCAATAATTTTAGTCCTTATTCTATATAAGTCATAATTTTAACAATTAATATATATGAAATATTTATACTATTTATTGATATTTTTTCAATTTTCTTGCCACTATCAAAAAACAGAAAACAAACAAGAAAAGGAATTAGAGGAAAACACAAACTTACTGCGTGCTGAAATATTCTATCCCAATGAAATATTTGATGTCATAAAGATAAGTTCTATTGGTGATTTTTTTGTTATTGCAAGTGTAAAAGCGGATACTTTGATCCATATTTATGGAGATAGTCCTTTAACTTTAAAATCAAGCTTTGGAAAAAAAGGAGAAGGCCCTTTGGATCTGATGTTACCAATTTTATGCAATACAACTTCAGACAAAGCAATCATCGGTGGTTTCGACCGGCTTTCTACGTTTATCACTTACACGTTTGATGGGAATAATTTCGTCTTGCATGAAAAATACAAAATACCACAAAATGGAAACCCCATGAATGATATTGCATTTATAGATTCAACCCGACTTATATTTAATGATATTTTTGATCTACAATTAAAGAGCCTTGATTTAAATAATAATAAGCAAAAACTTTTAAGGAAATTCGAAAAAGATGACCACCGTGAAAGTTTTTTTTATTCAAACAAAGGGCACTTGGCTGTTTCTTCAGAAAGTATGGCTTATGCCTATTCATATAAAGATCAAATAGATTTTATGGATTTAAACGGAAATGTTATTCATGTCGTAAAAAAGGATAACAGAAAACCAAGTATAACAATTGATCCAAATGCCGATAATAAGTATTATTATGCAAATATTTTTGCAACAAAGAATTTTTATTACGCCTTGTATCGCAATAAAACAACAAATGAATTTATCAAAGGGCAATATAAAGGGGATGTGATAGAAGTTTATAATAATGAAGGCACTTTGGTTCGGACTTATTCGTTTGATATTTCACCTATTATCTACGCCGTAGACCAAAACGATAAACGAATGGTCGGGTTTAATGCCCAAAAAGAAGCCCTATTGATATATGATTTACCATGAAATTATATCTAATCTTTTTAATCAATTTATTCAATTCATGTTCCATACCAAAGATTGACAAAATCAGTATAGAGCAAGCTTTGTCCATGTCTGGAGAAAACAGAGGAGAATTGGAAAATATACTGAAACATTATCAGAATAACCCAAAACAGCTAACAGCATCTCAATTTCTAATCAGAAATATGAAATCCTGTTTCTCAGGCTTTTTCAAGATGGTGTATCAGATTAGAAGTATTATTTTTTAACATTTAATCGATAGAATGAACCGGAGTCATTTTCGATTGAGAATTCAGGGAAGGCATTCAGGTCCTCTCGAAGGCGCTTTATAGTTTGTACCATAGATTTCTTTATTGCTCGGTTTAGCATCTTATTTTCCTCTGTCAATTCATCTTCTTCGTTCAGAGGCCGCTTCAACACCTCTTTACAAAAATTGAGATAACTGACAGTATGATCCGGTGCTTCTAAAAAGCAGATAAAAGCAAGTAAACGATTTTTTGTCAAGCAGACTTCACAATTCGGACCTTTTAATCTTCCCGTTTTCTTATTGAAAAAAACATTTGGTGCTATCTCTATCCCCTTCGAAACATCCGAAGAGATCATTACCGGTATGGGTGTAGCAGGATTAACGAATTCCTTATGATCCATCTTTTTGCGCCGTTGCCATATATACATTGAAACAATAATGCACCACAACAAAATCAACCCCCAGATCAAAGGCATCCGGCTAATCAAGTAGGAAGAAGAAAACAAAACATACGCCTGCAGTTCTATTCGTTTCGCATCATGTTTCGGCCCAAACACGACAGGATACAAGGCAATTCCTCTCCGGCATACCGCTTCATTTGAGCAACCGGCCAGGCTATCACCTTGTGAAAAACATACAGCAGTCCGGGCAATTATCCCTTCATCTCTTAATTGCTCTTGATAAATACTGTCGAGGGTAAAGGCGCGATTAGGATTTTTGTAAGTCATGAATAGTTGGAAGCTCCATTCTCTTTTATCAATCAAAGCAAGGCTGTCCGCCTGCTCATTTCTTTCATACAGAACTCTTCCTTTTTCAGTTTCAATAATAACAGAGTCCGACCGGAGCTCGGCTTTTGAATCTCCCCAAAATATTTGTTCGGGTTGCATAAGCGTCTCTTCTTCTTCCACAGACTGCTTAAACAGATAAAAAGCTCTTTGAACTTCTTCCTTTTTTACGTGTACGGCATATCGGTAAGACAAGAACACAATCAATATTGTCAAAAAAACGACAATCGAAAGTATAACGTTCAGTTTATTGATTTTCATTTTGCTTTATTTAATAAAGCAAAGATAATCAAAGGACTCGTTACAAACAATAGGTTAAGGAAATTTTCAATCGTTCAGAATTTGTTGCCAATTGTTGCCAACTGTTGCCAAATTTGTTGCAAAAATCAGTTGCATGGCTTAACACAAAAAACGACCTTTATCCCAACAATAAACAGATACGAAAATGAAAAGGGAAACACTTGTAAAACTTATCTTAGTAACAGGCTGCTTAATGGCAGCATACTGTCTTTCTGGCAACAGGGAAACAACAGATTTAAACAAACTGGCATTCCAGAATATAGAAGCTTTGGCCCAAGGCGAAAATGATGCGGATGCCAATTGCTTTGGTTGCGGTTCGGTCGATTGCCGAGGTCACAAAGTAGAATACAAAATATCAGGTTTAAGTTTAGAATAACCGTGAAATGTTTTGCATACATATTATTAATAGGTATCAGTGCGATAATCTCCTGTACCGATTCCCCCGGTACCCACTATCCCCGATATTCGACTTTTCCCAATGAAAAGGCAATAAGTGCGCGGGTTATCGAACTGGATACTGCTCTTTTCCGCTACCCATTCCGGGTAACGGTTAAAGACAGTATGGCTATTGTAATGGATTTGCATAATGCCGATTACTATTTTCATGCTTTCACATACCCTAATTGGAAACATATCGTTTCTTTCGGAAAACGGGGGGAAGGACCGGAAGAAATGCTTTCGGCCGAAACATTTCAGTTCAACTCCCTCGATTCCATATATGCACTCGATGCAAACAAGATGCAGATCTCACGCTGGGCGATTTCAGCAAAAGACCATTCAGCTACAAGACAGGAAGTGATACAATTAGATAAAAATCTAATCCGTTCATTAGATTTCTGTGCCACAGATTCTTGTTTTCTGATCCCGGACTATTTAGGAGAGTACCGATATTGGCAAGTTGACTACAGTGGTAAACCTATCAGAAGCATCGGTAAAATACCTACCGAAAAAGATTTGGCTTCGGAAATCCGTCCGGCATTAGCACAGGCATGGCGTAGTTTTATTGATTACAACCCGCACAATGGCATATTGGCAATGGTCACCCAATTAGGGGAATCCATTGAAATATACAATACCAAAGAGAATACCCATACCGTATTATACGGTCCGAACGGCGAACCCCGGTTTAAAAGCGTCAAAGGAGAAGGCGTCCCAACCGGAATTATGGGATTCAGTGATATTGTTATCACTGACGAACATATCTATAGCGTATTCCAAGGAATCCGGTTTAAAGACAAATTAGCCTCCTACCAACGAGGTGAAAAGCCGGAAGACGGCGGTCGTTACATTTATGTGTTCGATTTACAAGGAAACCCGTTACAAAAATACATCTTAGACAAACCCATATACGGAATCGATATAAACGAAAAAACAAAAACAATCATCGCCACATGTGTAGAAAGTGATGAACCGATCATGGAATTCAAACTATAACTAAAATATGAAACGATTACTATTCTATATATTATTCCTGTTCCTCTTATCCTCCGCTTGCCAAGATAAGAAGAAAGAACAATTTACCCGCCTGGTCCAGAAATGGCAGGGAAAAGAGATTGTCTTCCCGCAGGATATGGAGTTTACCCGCTTTGTCACAAATCCGGTAGAATACCGGATACCCGATGCTGAATATAAAGTGCTGATTTATGTCGATTCAACAGGTTGCACCAGTTGCAAATTGCAACTGCCGAAATGGAAAGAATTGATCGCCCATGTTGATTCGGCAACAAACAGCAACATTCCGTTTATCTTCGTCTTCCAATCAAAAGACGACCGAGAATTACGATATATCTTAAAACGTGACAACTTCGACCGACCTGTCTGCATTGATCGGGACAGCCGGTTGGACAAGTTGAACCAATTTCCACAAGATATCACTTTCCAGACATTCCTGCTTGACAGGGACAACAAAGTGAAAGTAATCGGCAATCCGGTGCATAACTTGGCGGTTAGGGATTTGTATCTAAAACAGATCACCGGCATACAGGACAAAAAGGTGTTGCCAACGACTCTACTTGAAGCCGAGAAGAGCGAATACGATTTGGGAACGGTTAAAGAAGGAACAACCAAGAAGCAGACGGTCACAGTCCGGAATACCGGGACAAGTGTCTTTAAGTTGAAAGGTATCACCACCTCTTGCGACTGCACCGAAGCGACTTGCGATTGGAAAGAACTGCAACCGGGAGAGAGCGGAACAATCACAATCAGTTATGAAGCGGAACAGCCGGGTGATTTTTACCGGACGGTAGACATTTATGGAAACATCCCGAACAACTCGCTGATGTTGAGTTTTATCGGGACAGTAGAATAAAGCTATTAACGGGAAAAAGAAAGGAGTCTCTGCCTACTGACTCACAAACGTTAGCAGAAACTCCCGGACTTTCCCTCATTCAATAACTAATAAAGAAGGAGGTAACGACAAAAGTAGTAAATTTAAAGTAAAGAACAAAAGGGTTGGGAATCACCTGTTTCGAGAAATGATACCGAACGAAAGAGCCACAATTAATAATAAATAATAAAATAATATCAAAATGGAGAAGAAATTTTTTACCGTAATCGCTTTTGTTACGATCAGCATAGCAGCAAGCTGGAACTACCAGCAGAACAAACAAGAAGTTGAACTGTCTGACTTGTCTTAAAAAAATATCGAGGCTTTAGCACTAGGAGAATGGGGACAAGGAGGAGTATGTTATCAAAATATCCAATACGACCATGTTTTTCCAAACGATTATATTCTATATTGTGGAGAATGTAGATATATTTTAGGCTTTTCATATTGGGATACAAGTTATTGCCTACAATTTTAAAGATAAAGAGTCATGAAGAAATTATTTTTATCAGCATTTATAATTGTTAGTTGTTTTATCAATTCTCACATAAACAAAGATAGATTAGACGACTTGACTTTAGCTAACATAGAAGCATTGGCTCAAGGGGAATCAGGGAATATTACCACGCACTGCTATAAATATATATCAAGTAGCGGATCTGGATTAGGTAATTACATAAGGTATTGTGGAGGATGCCAATTGCTTTATGCGACCAGCTGGAATAATGAAAGTATTTGTTTATAAAGCATTATATAGATAAGGATTATAGTATTGATTACCAATAATTTTAGTCCTTATTCTATATAAGTCATAATTTTAACAGTTAATATATATGAAATATTTATACTATTTATTGATATTTTTTCAATTTTCTTGCCACTATCAAAAAACAGAAAACAAACAAGAAAAGGAATTAGAGGGAAACACAAACTTACTGCGTGCTGAAATATTCTATCCCAATGAAATATTTGATGTCATAAAGATAAGTTCTATTGGTGATTTTTTTGTTATTGCAAGTGTAAAAGCGGATACTTTGATCCATATTTATGGAGATAGTCCTTTAACTTTAAAATCAAGCTTTGGAAAAAAAGGAGAAGGCCCTTTGGATCTGATGTTACCAATTTTATGCAATACAACTTCAGACAAAGCAATCATCGGTGGTTTCGACCGGCTTTCTACGTTTATCACTTACACGTTTGATGGGAATAATTTCGTCTTGCATGAAAAATACAAAATACCACAAAATGGAAACCCCATGAATGATATTGCATTTATAGATTCAACCCGACTTATATTTAATGATATTTTTGATCTACAATTAAAGAGCCTTGATTTAAATAATAATAAGCAAAAACTTTTAAGGAAATTCGAAAAAGATGACCACCGTGAAAGTTTTTTTTATTCAAACAAAGGGCACTTGGCTGTTTCTTCAGAAAGTATGGCTTATGCCTATTCATATAAAGATCAAATAGATTTTATGGATTTAAACGGAAATGTTATTCATGTCGTAAAAAAGGATAACAGAAAACCAAGTATAACAATTGGTCCAAATGCCGATAATAAGTATTATTATGCAAATATTTTTGCAACAAAGAATTTTTATTACGCCTTGTATCGCAATAAAACAACAAATGAATTTATCAAAGGGCAATATAAAGGGGATGTGATAGAAGTTTATAATAATGAAGGCACTTTGGTTCGGACTTATTCGTTTGATATTTCACCTATTATCTACGCCGTAGACCAAAATGATAAACGAATGGTCGGGTTTAATGCCCAAAAAGAAGCCCTATTGATATATGATTTGCCATGAAATTATATCTAATCTTTTTAATCAATTTATTCAATTCATAAAACTTCATGTGCTATGGTTGGGAATCACCTGTCTTGGAAAATGATACCGGGAGAAAGATTCAAAACAAATATAGTATAAACTCCCTAAAAATAAATGTAACATGGGAAAGAAAATTATCGGCGTAATCGCTTTTGCTGCAATCGCCGTAGCAGCAGGCTGGAACTATCAGCAGAACAAACAGAATGTTGAACTATCTGATTTGGCATTGGCCAACATAGAAGCTCTCGCAAGCGGAGAAGAATCTGGAACAGGGAAATGCTACAATTCCATTACGACACAGCCAGGTAGTAAAATTTTATATTGTTCAACTTGTACATATATAGCAGACTCTACCAATTCATGGTTCTCAGGTACAGGGGAGTGTAATTAATATTTTAACTCAAAACATAGGCGGAACAAATAAAAAATATTTGTAAAGAAATAAAGCTAATTACAATTCACTGATATTTATTGAAATACTCTTATTTACATTTTCTTATCATGAAAAAAATATTTTACTTATTCTTTGTTTTTACCATGCTGATAGGTTGCCATGAATCATCCAATCCATCTAAAATCATGGCTTTTGATAAAATCGAATATGTACATTCGTTCCCTAAATCATACACTTTGTCCAATGAAAAATTAGTGGATTGGGATTTGATCGGTATGAAACAATTTCGAATTGTTGATTCCCTCCTAATTGTAAGCACTAATGACAAAAATGGATTTTGGTCTTTCTTTTTAGCAGACGATTTATCCTTTAAAGGATCTTTCATCAAACAAGGGCAAGGACCAAATGAATTTATATATTCTCCCGATATAATAAACTCTTCATTCCAAAGAGAAAAGGATCTATTAATTGCATATATTTATGATTTTCAAACTGGCAGATTGTATAAAATGAATGTTGACGATTCATTTAGTACACAAGAAAACATATTGGAATTGACTAAAGACAACCTTCCTCCGTTTCTTTTTGACTTTGCAATAATAGACGATGGTATTTTTTATTGTAAAGAGATTGCAAACGAACAGACACAACAATTAAGATATATCCTGAATCATGGGGAAAAAGAAACTCCCATAAAGTTTGACCGATTAAACAAAGCTCAAGTAGCCAAAGGAGAGGATTTTAATATTATTTCTTCTATCACCGTTAAACACCCCAAGAAAGATATTATAGTTGAAGCTCCTATCACTTTGAACCAAATCAATCTTTTTTCTTGTATGGGTGAATTACAGAAAACCATTTGCGTTGGCGACAAATTGGATAATATCGGCTCCATAGAAAATAAAATACAATGGATGAGAATTTATACATACGGGGCTGTACGAACATATAATGATTTTTTTGCAGTCCTCCGTATTGGGGATGATAAAAAAACATTTCAAACGACAAGAAAATCACTCCCTATAATCCAACTGTTCAATTGGGAAGGCGAACCTATTGCTGAAATAAAAGTGAATCGTTTCATTACGTCATTCGATTTTGACTTAAGAAATAAATATCTATATACATTAGATGGTCCAACAGATGAATTTTATCGTTATAACATCAGTTCTATTCTAAACGATATAATTCCAAATCTTACAAAAAAGTAAATATTCATCATCTCAAAGAAAAAATGGATCAAAATAAGTTAGTAAGACTTCTTGCACCTCTGCTTTTTTTCCTGTCCTCTTGTAGCGGATACAAAGACCGGGCTTTAACTCATGCATTTAAATTTGCTGATAAAAATGAGCAGCAGTTAAAGTGTGTTTTGGATCAATATCAAGATGCCCCCCAAAAATTTACAGCCTCTTCTTTTCTTATTAAGAATATGCTTGGGAAGCAAACCGTAGATAAGAATTCCATAAAGAAGTCTCAACTTTATTTTGATGCTCTGGCTGATCACTTTGAAATATATGGATGCTACAAAAACAGTGTCCAATATACTATTTGTGATAGCATCGAACGTTTATATCCCAATAGGCAGTCACATCCCCAATATCAGTCAGACCTCCAGCATATATCTGCTGATTTTCTAATCCGCCACATCAACAATTGCTTCCATATATGGCAACAATATCAATGGTGTAAAGACATTGACTTTGAGACATTTTGCAAATACATCCTCCCTTATACAACAAACAACTGTTATTGGGAACAGGCTTCGGATTTCTTTGAACAGAAATATGCAATATTAAGAGATTCCGTTTGCCATAAATCTTATAAAGAGATCGGCAAAATTATTTCTGATGATATAGATAAGACATTCATCCAAAACTGGGGGCTTTTTTCACTAAAGCATAAAGGACTACTTCCCACAACCTTTGAAAATCTTGCAAAAGCGCAGATTGGGACCTGTCTGGAAGCTAATATTTATAAAATCGCAGCATTACGGGCAAACGGCATTCCGGCAGTTTTAAATACTTTCCCCAACTGGGGTAATGCCAATTCCCCCCATTTTTGGACGGAAATAATCGGAGATGAACACATTGAGATATTATACGATAATACCCAAAGGCCATATTTTTCTGATAGTGATATATTGGTCGACAATATATTTTGGAAAAACACCTATAGCCCGGCAGTAAAAGATACACTTTCCAATGTTTCCATACAATACTGTAGAACGATCCCAAAGGTATACAGGATTAATTATGAGATACAACAAAACAGCCTGGCTCTCAAGGCAAAAGAGGATATTCCTGATTTCTTTAAAAATCCAGGGATAGAGGACATTACAGACAAATACATCGTATGCAAGGACATCAAAATCCCTCTATGGAACGAGAAACACGAAAAAGAATATGTCTATTTATGCTGTTACGACAATGGCAATTGGATTCCGGTATGTTGGAGCATTCCAAGAAAAAAGCAGGCCTTATTTACAAAAGTCGGAGTGAATGTGCTTTACTTACCGGCTTATTACAAAAACGGAGTAATTTTTCCGGCAGGAGATGCTTTTATTATCAAAGAGAATGGAGAATTAAACTATTTTTCACAAGATACTGATAAAAAGAAAATGTCTGCAACTTTCTACTCAAAAATGCCATACCGCCAGCATACGGCATTGCAAGCTGCAGGGACAATCGGAACCCGTTTTTCTGTTTGCAATAATAAAGATTTATCTGACAGTCTACATGTATATACGATTGAGAAACTGCCTTTTTATGAAGACAGTTTCAAGATTCAGACAAACATGAAATACCGCTATTTGGTTTGTGATTTTCAAAATACGCCGGATTTTCAGGATTCCTATTCCATTGCAGAAATAAAAATATTCGGAGAGAACCGACAATTGCTGGAAGGTAAACTGACAGGAACAAAAGGAATAAGTGACAATAAACTCGAAAACGTTATCGATGGAGACAGAGTCACATTCTATCAACCTGATAGAGCGGAGAAACGACAATATATCGTTTTCGACTTCGGTAAACCTTATACAATTGAAAAAGTCGAGTTTTACCCAAGGAGCGATGACAATAGAATTGTTACGGGAGAATTATATGAATTATTCTATTGGGACAAGAAATGGATTTCATTAGGTCGGCAATATGGTAAAGAGAACAGACTGCTGTTTCATAGCATACCCCAAAATGCTTTATTCCGTATTCATAATCATACACGAGGAAAAGAGCATAGGCCATTTACTTATGAAAACGGCAAACAGGTGTGGTGGTAATTAATAAAGAAGGAGATAACGGTAAAAGTAATAAATTGGGAGTTAAAGAATAAAAAGGTTGGGAATCACCTGTTCCGACTCCCTAAAAATGATTGTTGCAACCCGGATATAATATATTGTAGATGGTGAAACGATGGATTGACATATTATTGACTCTATTTCTCGTCTTGGCGGGACTGGTTGTGCTTTGGGTTTTCGTCCAAGTCTTCCTCCTCGCCTCCTTCCGCATCCCCAGCGACTCAATGGAGCCGGAACTGACGGAAGGGGACTTTGTGGCGGTCTGGAAACCGACACTCGGCGCACGGCTGTTCGACCTCAACGCGACGTTGCGGCTGGAACAGACCGAGATACACCGCATGCCGGGATTCCGGAAAGTAAAGCGGGGCGATGTGCTGGTCTTCAACTTCCCGCATCCCAACGGTTGGGACAAGGTCGAGATGCACATCTTGAAATACTACATCAAACGGTGTATCGGATTGCCGGGCGACACGCTTTCCATACGAAACGGGAAGTTCCGGATAAACGGGATGGCGGAACCGCTCGGAAACACGGACTCGCAGGAACGGATCGGGCGGACGTTGCCGGGAGAGTTCCCGGACGGTGTCTATAAGGCGTTCCCGTTTGACTCGATCTTGAACTGGAATATTCGGAATTTCGGGCCGCTCTATATCCCGAAAGCCGGCGATCGGATCAAAATGAACCGCACAAACTATGCTTTATATCGCAAGTTGATCGCCTATGAACAAAAAACAGTAATAGAATACAGGGATTCAACGGTCTATCTGAATGGGAAACCGATGCAGGACTATTGTTTCCAAAAGAATTACTACTTCATGGCGGGCGACAAAGGCATGAACTCGCAGGATTCCCGGTATTGGGGCTTGTTGCCGGAAGAATATATTGTCGGCAAGGCGGCCTTTATCTGGAAGTCGGCCGACCCCTACACCGGACGGTTCCGATGGGATCGGTTCATGAAGAAAATCGAATAAAAAACGGATAAGCATGGAAATAAATTACACTGGCATGGAATTCAAACTACATCGGCATGGAATCCCGTTTGTACTGGCATCCGTTTTCGGGGCGATGCTGATCGCCACGCCGCTTGCCGGCGATAGCGGGTTGGCAAGCGGCATTGTGATGGGGAAAGTCTTCTGGTTCCACCTGTCGATGGCGCTGATGGCGGTTGGGGCGGTTGTGACGGTATGGTTCGGAGGGAGGAAAAGCATTTCGTTTGCGTTGCCGGACGTCTTGTTGCTCCTGTTTGCCGGGATCACGCTCGCGACATACAATTGGCCGCTCGATCCCGAACCCGAAAAACTGCTTTTCGGCGGGCAGTTGGTTGTGTTGTGGTTCTTGCTGCGCTATTTCCTTACGGAGGCTCCTTGCCTGAAGTTCTTCTTCTTGTTTGTGCTGATGCTCACCGGGCTGGCCGAAGCCGTTTGGGGCATGCAGCAATTGCATGGCTATGCCTATTCCAACCATTCGCTTTTCCGGCTGACGGGCTCTTTCTTTAATCCGGGTCCCTATTCCGGATATCTGGCGGTCGTGCTGCCGGTTTGCCTGTGGACGGCGTTGAAGTTTCAAAAGGGGATGCACTGTTTTGCCTGGATATGCGTCGGAGCTATCTTGATTGTCCTGCCCGCCGGGATGAGCCGGTCGGCGTGGATGGCGGCGGTCGTGGCTTGCGGATGGGTGTACTGGGCGGAACGGATCGGATGGGAAAAGGCGAAAGCTGTATATATAAGGTATAAGAATGCAGCAGTCCCTTTTATTGCGATTGCGGCGATATTGGCGGGATGCGCTGTTGCCAGGGTTTACGGGATGAAACGGGATTCGGCGGACGGGCGGTTGCTGATGTGGAAAGTGACAGGGAAAGCGATTGCCGGACAGCCGTTTGCAGGAACGGGATTAGGCGGATTCCCGGCGGCATACGCAGAGGCGCAAGGCGAGTATTTTGCAACAGGGACCGCGACAGAGCGGGAGAAACTGGTGGCGGGATGTCCCGAATATGCGTTCAATGAATACCTGCAGATCGGTCTGGAACAGGGGATCGGAGGATTGATTGTGTTCGTGGCGTGGTTGGGAAGCATGGTGTACTTGGGAATCCGGAACAGGCAGAACGGGGCTGCCGGTGGCATCTTGGCGTTAGCTGTGTTCGCGATGTCGTCCTATCCGTTGCAGTTGCCGTCGTTTTGGGTGGCGCTGGTGTTTTTGGGGGCGATATGCGTGACGGAAGAGGGCACGCAGGCACGATCATCCGCCCTGCCTGCATCACCGGCATGGCATATTTCTATGATCAGCCTGCTGTCGCTTGCTTCGGTCTGCCTGTTCATTTTGCAGGGAGGGCAATATGAAGCGTACAAACGGTGGGGACGGATGCAGACGATCTATCATAACAAGGCGTATGAATCGGTTGCGGAAGATTATAAAGACTTGCATGACAAGTTGAAGCATAAACCGGAATTTTTGTTCGAAGAGGCGCAATACCTTGGCAAGACGGGACAATACATGGAGGCGATACAGGCATTGGAACGGGCGAAGCGGTTGAGCGGAGATCCGATGATCCGGTACATGATCGCCAAGAACCGGCAGGCGGCCGGAGATTACCGGCAGGCGGAGAGGGAACTGCTCCGGGCTATCAGGATACTGCCGGAGAGGTTGTACCCTTACTATCTGTTAGCCAAGCTGTATGCTGAGCCGGAGTTCTACCAAGCGGATAAGTTGCGGGCTGCCGCCGAAACCGTGCTGGCAAAAGAACCGAAGGTCGAAACGACTGCAATCAGGGAGATGAGAGCGGAAATAAGAAAGATATTAGAAAAAAAATAATTACGAATTGATCGTAAATAAAATATATTTGTATATTTGCGAAACAACTTTGATAAAACAATGAAAATATGAAATACTACAAATTGTTTGCTATACTGATTTTGACCGGGATGATGTCTTGCTCCGGTGAAAAGAAAGAGAATGGTCTTGAAGAAAGTGTAGAAACGGCTCTACCGGACGAGACGAACGAGGTGACGGTAATGAAATTGAATGTTTCAGATTTCAACCACGAACTGATCAGTAACGGCAAATTGTCTGCCCGTAACTTTGTCGACCTGAAATTCGAATCGGCAGAACCGATCGCCAAGATATATGTGAAGAACGGCGACCGCGTGACGAAAGGGCAAAAGCTTGCGGAGCTCTCGACCTTCCGCCTTGCCAACAAGACGGCTCAGGCCAAGGATGCACTCGAACGCGCCAAACTGGAATTGCAGGACGTGCTGATCGGACAGGGCTACAAACTGGAAGACTCCACGAAAGTGCCGCCTGCAACCATGCAGTTGGTCAAGATAAAAAGCGGATACGACCAGGCGCTGATCTCCTGGCAACTTGCCGAATACGAACAACGCAACGCAGTCCTGACCGCCCCCTTCGACGGTATCGTTGCAAATCTGTTCGCCAAACAATTCAACACGGCTTCGATCGCAGATGTTTTCTGTTCCATCATCGACACCCGCACACTGGAAGCTGCTTTCACGGTTTTGGAGAGTGAATTGCCACTTATCAAAACAGGCGACCGTGTGGAGGTAGCCCCTTTTGCCTTGCCCGATGTCATGGCTGACGGCCGTATATCCGAAATTAACCCGTTGGTAGACAAAGACGGGATGGTACAGGTGAAAGCAGCCGTAAACGATAAAGGCAGGTTGTTCGAAGGAATGAATGTACGCGTAAGCATCCACCGTTCGTTGGGCAAACAACTGGTCGTTCCCAAAAGCGCCGTCGTGCTTCGCTCCGGCAAACAGGTCGTATTCACATTGGCGGACAATAAAGCAAACTGGAACTATGTACATACAGGCTTGGAAAATGCAGACAGCTACACGATCGTCGACGGTCTGAAAGAAGGGGATGTCGTGATCACAAGCGGCAACATCAATCTGGCTCACGAAGCACCGGTCAAGGTTATTGCCAATTGACAATTCACAAATCATAAATTATAAATCATAAATCATAGTTCTAATACATGATAAAGTTTCTACTACAACGCCCTATCGCGGTACTGATGGCTTTTACGGCCTGCTTTATCGTGGGACTGGTTACCTACTTCACCATTCCGGTGTCGTTGTTGCCGGATATTGCAATCCCGGAGATCACCGTACAGGTGTCCGGCCAGAACACTTCGGCACGCGAACTGGAAAACACGGTAGTAAAAACCATCCGCCAGCAACTGATGCAGGTTGCCAGCCTACGCGACATCCATAGCGAGACTCGCGACGGGGCTGCCATCATACGCCTCAACTTCGATTTCGGGACGAATACGGACCTGGCTTTCATCGAGGTCAATGAGAAGATAGATGCTGCCATGAACTACCTGCCGCGCGAAGTAGAACGTCCGCGGGTAATCAAAGCCAGTGCAACCGACATCCCGGTGTTCTGCCTGAACCTCACTTTAAAAGGTGAAAGTGGAAGCAACTCTCAACTTTCAACTTTCAACTCTCAACTAAAAAACGACGCTTTCCTCGATCTTTGCCAGTTTGCCGAAACAGTGATCAAACGCCGGATCGAACAGCTGCCCGAAGTGGCGATGGTTGATGTGACGGGAATATTGAAACGGCAATTGCAGATCGTCCCGGACATGAAGCTGCTGAAAATGTCGGAGATCACGCTCGACGACTTGGAAGCGGCACTGGTGTCCAACAACATCGAACCGGGCAGCATGACCGTACGCGACGGTTACTACGAGTACAACATCAAGTTTTCGACACTGCTGCGCACACCGGAGGACGTCGAGAATATTTATATCCGGAAAAACAACCATATCTTCCAACTGAAAGACCTGGCACGCATCTCCGTCGTACCGGAGAAAGAGACCGGGGCTTCCCTTTCCAACGGGAAGAGAGCCGTGACGCTGGCCGTAATCAAACAGGCGGATGAAAACATGGACAACATGAAGGAAGCGTTGCAGGAGGTTACCGACTATTTCGCTTCCGTCTACCCGGACATCGATTTCAGTATCAGCCGTAACCAGACGGAACTGTTGGATTATACCATCTCGAACTTGAAACAGAACTTGTCGTTGGGATTTCTTTTCATCTGTATCGTAGCCATCCTTTTCTTAGGAGACATCAAGAGCCCGGCTGTCATCGGGCTGAGCATGGTGGTGAGCTTGATCATCAGTTTCCTGTTTTTCTATCTCTGCAAGATGTCGCTGAACATCATCTCCATCTCCGGGCTGATCTTGGCTTTGGGCATGATGATCGACAGTTCGATCATCGTCACGGAAAACATCACCCAATACAGGGCACGCGGAGATTCGCTGGAAGAGGCTTGTAACAAAGGGACGACCGAAGTAATCACCCCGATGTTGAGTTCCACCTTTACGACGATCGCCGTGTTCGTCCCGCTGGTGTTCATGAGCGGGATAGCAGGAGCGATCTTCTTCGACCAAGCCTTTGCCGTCACCGTCGGACTGATGGTTTCTTATTTCACGGGAATCATGTTGCTTCCGGTACTTTACAAACTGGTATACAGCATTCCGGATATCAAACACAAGGGGTTCAACATGCGAATCAACAACCCGATAAAAGAACATACGCTGGACCGTTTCTATGACGCGGGAGTCGATTTCATATTCCGCCACAAGAAAGGGACTTTGATTTTTGTAGTTGTCACAATTCCACTATGCGCCTTCCTGTTCTACGAAATACCCAAAAGCCGTATGCCGGAGATCGACCAGAACGAACTGATCGCCCACGTGGAATGGAACGAGAACATCCATATAGATGAAAACCGGAACCGTGTCAGCCGGTTATTCTCTTCGGTCAGCGACCGGACGAAAGAATACACCGCCTATGTCGGCCAACAGCAATTCCTGTTGAACCGGGACCGCGAAATGTCGGTTTCCGAAAGCGAACTGTACTTCAAGACTGAGAAACCGGCCGAAATCGCTCCTTTGCAAAAAACGGTAGAGAAATGGATCAGGACGCATTACCCGATGGCAGTGATCTCCTTCTCGCCCCCCGAAACGGTGTTCGAAAAGCTGTTTGTGACGGGTGAAGCCGACATTGTCGCCGAACTGCACGCCCGCAATAAGACTGAAGCGCCGGAAGCCCCCGTCCTACACAAAATTGAGCGGCAAATAGAGGCGAAGACAGGCCTGACACCTGTCGGCATAACTTTCGACAACCAGTTGAACATCACGATAGACAGGCAGAAACTGCTGCTTTATAATGTCGACTACAACGAAGTATACCGATTGCTGAAAACAGCATTCAAAGAGAATGAAGTAGCGACGCTCCGTTCCTACCAACAATATCTGCCGATCGCATTGGCCGGAGAAGGACAAACGGTAAACGAAGTCTTGCAGAAGACATTGGTGCACACTGTTCCCGACACGGAAGGCAACGTACGGTATATCCCGTTGCAATCGTTGGTGCGTGTCACTCCGGGAGAAGACCTGAAAACGATCACGGCAGGAAAGAACGGAGAATACATCCCGTTCAGCTTCTACGACGTAAAAAAAGCCGAACAGCTGATGGCAGATGTAAAAAAGGAGGTCGAGACTGACTGGGACATCGACTTTTCGGGCAGTTTCTTCTCCAACCGGCAGATGCTGAACGAACTGGTCGTGATTCTGTTCATCTCGATCCTGCTGATGTATTTCATCCTGGCAGCCCAGTTCGAAAGTTTCCTCCAACCACTCATCGTGTTGCTTGAAATCCCGATCGACGTGGCAGCCTCCCTGCTGGTGTTGTGGATATGCGGCCATACCATGAACCTGATGAGCGCCATCGGCATCGTCGTGACCTGCGGTATCATCATCAACGACTCCATCCTGAAGCTGGATGCCATCAACGAACTCCGCAAAGAGGGAGTCCCGCTTATGGAAGCCATACATGAGGCCGGACGGCGACGCCTGCGTGCCATCATCATGACATCATTAACGACAATATTCGGAATGGTCCCGCTGCTTTTCACCTTCGACATGGGTAGCGAACTGCAAAAGCCGCTCTCCATCGCCATGATCTCGGCCATGCTGGTCGGAACGGCTGTCAGCCTTTTCGTCATACCACTGGTATATTGGTTCATTTATCGCAAACATGACGTTGGGAATTTGAAAATTGAAAGTTAAAATTGAAAATTGGAAGTTATGGACAGGAAATTCATTTATAGATATATCATCACGTTGTTGATGCTTGCATGCGTGTTCGGGGGAAAAGCACAGCTCACACTGACACTGGAACGGACCATCACGCTGGCGGCGGACAGTTCGCTGGATGCTTTCCGGTACAAAAACATGTATCTGGCCGGATACTGGGAATACCGGACCTACAAAGCCGGTCGTCTGCCAAGCCTGACCCTGAACCTGACACCGGCGCAATACCGCCGATATTTTACCCAGCGATACGACTCGGAAGCCGATATCGACGTGTACAGGAAGCAACAATCGTTTTACGCAGGCGGGCAATTGGAGATCCAACAAAATTTCGACCTCCTGGGCGGTACGTTCTATTTGGACACGAACCTGGATTATATGCGCTATTTCGGCGACCAGACTTATAACCAGTTCTCTTCGGTCCCGATCCGCCTCGGTTACCTGCAAAACCTATTGGGATATAATGCCTTTAAATGGGAACGGAAAATCGAACCGTTGAAATACGAGAAAGTAAAGAAAGAGCTTCTCTATAATGTAGAGCAGATGAGCGAACAGGCGACGACCTATTTCTTCGCTTTGGCAATGGCACAGGTGGAATATGACCTGGCCAAGGAAAATGTCGCCACGACCGACACGCTATACCGGACAGGACAAGAACGGCACAAGATCGCTTCTATCAGCCAAGCGGACCTGCTGACATTGAAACTGGATGCCGTAAACGCACGCAACACATTGAAGAATGCGGAAATCGCCCTGAAACGAGCCATGTTCAGCCTCGCCTCCTACCTGAACTTCGACAAGAACACGGAAATACGCCTGCGACTTCCGAGCCGCCCGCGCGACATGGAAATATCGATCGACAAAGCACTCGAACTGGCACGTGCAAACAACCCGACCTTCCTGGACTTGCGCCAACAAGTGCTGGAAGCCCAGCGACAGGTGGACAAGACCAAGAAAGAAGCGATGTTCAACGCGCAGATCAATGCCAGCGTCGGGTTCAACCAGGTATCCAAGAATATACAGGATGCCTACAAGAACCTGCAACAGCAGGAAATCGTCTCTTTGTCCGTTTCGATCCCGTTGGTGGACTGGGGCGTCCGAAAAGGGAAGCATAATGTCGCCAAGAACAACCTGGTTGTCACGGAAACATCCGCCAAACAAAAAGAGTTGACGGTCGAAGAAGATGTGATCATGACTGTCGGCGATTTCAATATCCAACAAGCCTTGATCGGGAGCGCCGAAGAAGCGGTAGACCTGGCAGAGACAGCCTACAGCGAGACCAAGCAGCGCTTCATGATCGGGAAGGCAGACATCAACAGCCTCACCCTTTCGTTGAACCGCCAACAGGAGGCGCAGCGAAACTATATTTCGGCTCTGCAAAACTACTGGCTGAGTTATTATAAGATCCGCAAACTGACGTTGCACGACTTCGAAACAGGCGTTTCCCTTTCGAACGAGTTCGAGTATAAGTACGGATTGTAACAAAGAACGAAAAGAATGAATAATGAGCGCATCTCCTAAAATATCCTCTTTCACCATCATCGTGACCTTCCTTTGCGTGGCGCTGGCGGGAATCGCCTTTATACCGCTGCTGCCGATCAAGCTGTCGCCATCGCGCACGCTGCCGCAGCTGACTATCAACTACAACATGCCGGGCAACTCGGCACGTGTGATAGAGATGGAGGTGACTTCGCGCCTCGAAGCGATGCTGGCACGTATCAAAGGGATCAAGGAGATCAAATCCACGTCCGGCAACGGATGGGGATACGTCACGCTCGAACTGGACAAGCACACCAATATCGACGCCGCCCGTTTCGAAGCGTCTACTATCATCCGCCAGACATGGCCCAGCCTGCCCGACGGGCTGAGCTACCCGGTTCTGGAAATGAGCCGGCCGGACGATAAGGAAGCACGGCCTTTCATGAGCTACACACTGAATGCGGCAGCTACTCCCATATTCATACAACGCTTTGCCGAAGACCAGATAAAACCCCGCCTTAGCGGGATTCCCGGTATCTACCGCATCGATGTCAGCGGTGCCACACCGATGGAATGGCGGCTGGAATATGACAACCGCCAACTGGTCACGTTGGGTATCGGCATCTCGGATATACAGAGAGCGATCAACCAATATTATAAAAAGGAATTCTTAGGAACCGGGAATGTGGAAACCCGGTTGGCAACTTCGGGCGAAGGAGAAGAAAGCAGCCAGTGGATACGTCTCGCTTTGGTTCCGGAAAATGAAAAAGACGGGGTCAACCCGTCGCTCATCACCGTCCTGAACAAAGACGGCAAGCTGATCCGCCTGGACCAACTGCTGAAAGTCACCCGCCAGGAAGAGGCGCCACAAAGCTATTACCGCATCAACGGGCTGAACTCCATCTATCTGTCCATCCGCGCCGAGGAGACTGCCAACCAGCTGGAACTTGCCAAACTGGTAAAAGCAGAAATGGAACAGATCCGCACCTTGCTCCCGCCCGGTTATGAAATACATACCAGCTATGACGCGACAGAATTCATCCAGGACGAGCTGAACAAGATTTACATCCGTACGGGGCTTACTATCCTGATCCTGCTGATTTTTGTCTTGCTGATCACACGCGAGCTAAAATACCTGTTGTTGATCGTCATCAGCCTTTCGATCAACCTCTGTATAGCGGTCATCCTTTATTATCTGTTAGGACTGGAAATGCAGCTTTATTCGTTGGCCGGCGTCACGATCTCGCTCAGCCTGGTGATCGACAACACGATCGTCATGACGGAACATATCCGGAACCGGCATAACCGGAAGGCAATCCTGTCCATACTGGCCGCCACCTTGACAACGATGGGGGCGCTGGTCATCATCTTCTTCCTGGATGAGAAGATACGCCTCAACCTGCAGGATTTCGCAGCTGTCGTCATCATCAATTTAGGTGTTTCCCTGTTGATCGCCCTTTTCCTGGTTCCCGCCCTGATCGACAAGATGAACCTGGAATGGAAGAAAAACGGGAAAAAGAAAACATCCGGAGAAAAGACGCAGCATACATGGAGAAGCCGGATCAGGAAAGGGACGAACCGTTTTCTCAAACGTTTCCCCGTCTATTACAACCGCTACTATCAAAGGCAGATCAACTTCCTTTGCGGATGGAAAAAACTGGCATGTTTCATTTTGCTGTTGGCTTTCGGCCTCCCGGTTTTCCTGTTGCCGGAAAAAATCGAATACGACACGAAAGATAAAAAGAAGGTCTACACCGCAACCGACTCCCTGCTGATCGAAAAGTATAATAAAATCGCCTCCAACGAGACGTATAAGGAGAAGATCAAACCCTTCGTCGATAAAGCGTTAGGGGGAACCCTGCGCCTGTTCGTCCAGAAAGTATATGAAGGAAGCTACTTCACCCGCAACGAAGAGACCGTCCTGTCTGTCAGCGCATCACTCCCGAACGGTACGACTTTGTCGCAAATGAACACGCTGATGAGCCGGATGGAAGCCTACCTCAGCACATTCAAGGAGATACGGCAGTTTCAGACAAACGTCTACAGCGCACGCCAGGCCGGTATCCGCATCTATTTCACGAAAGAGAGCGAGCGGAGCGGTTTTCCGTACACGCTGAAAGCAAAAATCATCAGCAAAGCGCTCGAACTGGGAGGAGGAAGCTGGCAAGTCTACGGCTTGCAGGACCAGGGGTTCAGCAACGATGTGCGCGAAGGGGCCGGTTCTTTCCGTATCGAGATGTACGGTTACAACTACGACGAGCTATACGAATGGGCCGAACGGCTGAAAGCCAAGTTGCTCACCCACCGCCGCATCAAGGAGGTGCTGATCAACTCGGAATTCTCGTGGTGGAAAGACGACTACCAGGAGTTCTACTTCAATCTCAACAAAGCCCGTCTGGCACAAGAGAACATACAGCCGATCGAGCTGTTCGCCACCATCAACCCCGTTTTCGGGAAAGACATTTATACCGGAACGATCGTCGTGAACGAAGAGACGGAGAAACTGAAACTCACCTCCCGCCAGTCACAGGACTACGATGTGTGGAGCATGCAATATGTTCCACAGACTATCGGCGGCAAGCCTTACAAGCTGGCTGAACTCGCCAGTGTCGAAAAAGGGCAGATGCCGCAAAAGGTCAGCAAGGTAAACCAGCAATACCGCCTCTGCCTGCAATACGAATATATCGGCGCCTCCAACCAAGGGAACAAGATACAGGAACGCGACCTGAAAGAAATCAACGACATACTGCCGATGGGCTATACGGCCAAATCGGAAAGCGCCTACTGGTACTGGAACAAAAAGGACAACACGCAATACCTTTTGCTATTGCTGATCATCGTCATTATCTTCTTTACCACCAGTATCCTGTTCAATTCGTTGAAACAACCGTTGGCCGTTATCTTCGTGATACCGATCTCCTACATCGGCGTATTCCTTACGTTCTATTGGTTCAAACTGAATTTCGACCAAGGCGGATTTGCCTCTTTCGTCCTGCTGTGCGGCATAACCGTCAACGCAAGTATCTACATCTTGAACGAATACAACCAAATCCGGCAGCGCAAACCGCTTATGTCGCCCTACAAGGCGTACCTGAAAGCCTGGAATGCGAAGATCACGCCCATTTTCCTAACGGTCGTTTCGACCATCTTGGGTTTCATCCCGTTCATGCTGGGTCCGGACAAGGAAGCATTTTGGTTCCCGCTGGCCGCCGGCACCATCGGCGGACTCGCCATGTCCATCTTGGGCATCTTCATCTATCTGCCTCTTTTCACATTGAAAAAGCAGCCTAAACCTTAACTTCCATATCGATCATCTCTTGCATGTTTGAAATATAAGCCTTATCTTTGCCGAAATTTTGGAGATAGAGTTCATGACACAGAAAGCACATAAGGATGATCCAGCGTACTTTTCCGGTTATATGTCGGACAATGAATCTCATTTCTTTATTTTAAAGGATTATCATTTGGTTATATAAGATGCGTTAGTTATTTTTACTAACGCATTTTTTTTGTGCCTTGTGATCTCGTTAGACAGTTATAACATTCTATAAAATCAATAAATTAAAACAACCCAAATTACTATGTCGAAAAGTGGTATCAAAAAGGTGATTGTTCTGGGCTCCGGTGCCCTGAAGATCGGACAGGCCGGAGAATTTGACTACTCCGGTTCACAAGCATTGAAGGCGCTGAAGGAAGAAGGAATCAGCACCGTATTGCTCAATCCGAACATTGCAACCATTCAAACATCAGAAGGGGTAGCCGACAAGGTGTATTTCCTGCCGATCACTCCTTACTTTGTTGAAGAAGTGATCAAAAAAGAACAACCGGACGGCATCCTGCTGGCTTTTGGCGGACAGACCGCCCTCAATTGCGGAACCGAACTGTATACCAGCGGGACACTGGCCAAATATGGTGTAAAGGTACTGGGAACTTCGGTCGAAGCGATCATGAACACGGAAGACCGCGACCTGTTTGTAAAGAAACTTGACGAGATAGAAGTTAAAACCCCGGTCAGCCACGCCGTAGAAAACCTGGAAGACGCAGTGAAAGCCGCCTACGAAATCGGTTTCCCTGTCATGATCCGTTCTGCATACGCATTAGGCGGCATGGGCAGCGGCATCTGCAAGGACGAAGCCGAACTACGCACGCTGGCAGAAAGCGCTTTCGCCTATTCTCCCCAAGTATTGGTAGAAGAATCGCTGAAAGGCTGGAAGGAAATCGAATTTGAAGTGATCCGCGACAAGAACGACCACTGCTTCACGGTCGTAAGCATGGAAAACGTGGACCCGTTAGGCGTACATACCGGTGAAAGTATCGTGGTCGCTCCCACCTGCTCTCTGACAGACAAGGAACTGGATCTGCTGAAAGCGCTTTCGATCAAGACAATCCGCCACTTGGGCATCGTCGGCGAATGTAACATCCAGTACGCATTCAATTCCGAAACATGCGACTACCGTGTGATCGAAGTAAACGCCCGCCTGAGCCGCTCTTCCGCACTCGCATCCAAAGCGAGCGGTTATCCGTTGGCATTCGTGGCAGCCAAACTGGCATTAGGCTACAGCCTCGACCAGATCGGTGAGATGGGAACTCCCAACTCCGCTTATAAAGCTCCTGAAGTAGATTATATAATCGTAAAAATCCCGCGTTGGGACTTGACCAAGTTCGTCGGTGTAAGCCGCCAGATCGGTTCGAGCATGAAGTCTGTCGGCGAAATCATGTCGATCGGCAAGAGCTTCGAGGAAATCATGCAGAAAGGCTTGCGTATGATCGGGCAAGGCATGCACGGCTTCGTCGGCAATAACGACGTGGAATTCGACAACCTGGACGATGCGCTTGCCAACCCGACCGACCTGCGTATCTTCGCCATAGCCAAAGCGCTGGAAGAAGGCTACACGGTAGACCGCATCTACGAGCTGTCCAAGATCACTCCGTGGTTTCTGGAAAAACTGAAAAACATCGTAGACTATACGAAAGTACTGTCTGCCTACAATAAGATCGAAGACCTGCCGGCTGATGTGCTCAATGAAGCAAAACGCCTGGGATTCTCCGACTTCCAGATTGCCCGTTACGTTGAAAACCCGGAAGGCAACATGGAAAAGGAAAACATCCGCGTACGCAACCTGCGTAAGAAGTTAGGCATCCTGCCGAGCGTTAAACGCATCAATACGATCGCATCGGAACATCCCGAACTGACGAACTACCTGTATATGACATACGACGGCAGCCAGCACGACATCTCTTACTATCCGAACGACAAGAGCGTCGTGATCTTAGGATCGGGCGCTTACCGCATCGGTTCTTCCGTAGAGTTCGACTGGTGTTCGGTAAATGCCGCACAGACAGCCCGCAAGTTAGGCTACAAATCCATCATGATCAACTACAACCCGGAAACGGTTTCTACCGATTATGACATGTGCGACCGCCTGTACTTCGACGAACTTTCGTTCGAACGCGTACTCGACGTGATAGACCTGGAACTCCCGAAGGGCGTAATCGTGTCCGTCGGTGGGCAGATCCCGAACAACCTCGCCATGAAGCTGTACCGCCAGAATGTGCCGGTATTGGGAACATCGCCGCTGTCGATCGACCGTGCCGAGAACCGTCATAAATTCTCCGCGATGCTGGATACGTTAGGTATCGACCAGCCGCGTTGGGCAGAGCTGACCAGCATGGAAGAGATCGACGCCTTTATCGCCAAGGTCGGTTTCCCGATCCTGATCCGTCCGTCTTACGTGCTTTCCGGCGCTGCCATGAACGTATGCCACAACAAGGAGCAGATGATCGAATTCCTGAACCTGGCAGCCAAGGTTTCCAAAGAATATCCGGTAGTCGTTTCCGAATTCCTGCAGGGAGCGAAAGAGATCGAATTCGACGCGGTAGCCATGAACGGCGAAGTGGTCGAATACGCCATCTCCGAACATATCGAGTTTGCCGGCGTCCACTCCGGTGACGCAACGCTGGTATTCCCGGCACAGAAGATATACTTCGAAACAGCCCGCCGCATCAAGAAAGTCAGCAAGATGATCGCCAAAGAGTTGAACATCAGCGGACCGTTCAACATTCAGTTCCTGGCCAAGAACAACGAAGTGAAGGTAATCGAATGTAACCTGCGTGCATCCCGCAGCTTCCCGTTCGTGTCAAAAGTACTGAAACGCAACTTCATCGAAACAGCTACCCGCATCATGCTCGACGCTCCTTATACCAAACCGGACAAGAGCGCGTTCGACATCGACTGGATCGGCGTGAAGGCTTCCCAGTTCTCATTCGCCCGTCTGCACAAGGCAGACCCCGTGCTGGGCGTGGATATGAGTTCCACAGGTGAAGTCGGCTGCATCGGCGACGACTTCGACGAAGCATTGCTTTCTGCCATGATCGCCGTAGGAAACAAAATACCGCAGAAGAACGTGCTGGTTTCTTCAGGTGCCGCCAAGAGCAAAGCCGAACTGCTGGAACCGTGCCATATGCTGGCTGCCAAAGGATACAACATCTACGGAACGGCCGGAACGGCTAAATTCCTGAATGAAAACGGCATACCGGCGACAGCCGTTTGCTGGCCGGACGAACAAGGCGACCTGAACATCTTGGATATGTTCAGCCAGCATGTGTTCGAACTGGTTGTCAACATACCGAAGGACCACAGCAAACGCGAGCTGACCAATGGCTACAAGATCCGCCGCGCCGCGATCGACCATAACATTCCATTGATCACCAACGCCCGCCTGGCAAGCGCCTTCATCAGCGCCTTCTGCAACATGGATGAAAAAGACATCCAGATTAAGAGCTGGCAGGAATACAAGTAAATAGGAATTTCATTATATTTGTAACCTCATTCGGAGGTGTGTCAAAATGCACGTGTCCCCGCGTTTGGCACACCTCCTTTATTCATCTATACTTATGTACAGACTACTGATCATCCTCATTCCGTTCCTGTTCACGACACATACCGTGCACGCGTCAGTAGCCATTCCCTATGTCTTTGTAAAAAACCATACGGTCGACGATTACAAGGCAAGTTGCCAGAACTGGAGCTTCTCGCTGACACCCGACGGCATGCTGTATGTCGCCAACAACTCCGGCCTGCTTGCTTTCGACGGCAATACATGGAAACTATATCCGCTGCCGGGAGAGGAAGAGGTGACCGGCGTAACGAACTACAACGACACGATCTACACCCGCAACGAGACGATGCTGGGAAGATGGACATACGACAAAGAAGGAACCCTCCACTACCATCCGCTGAACACGGTTCCGCCCGAAGTCCGTTTCACTCCCCCACCCGTCCAAATACCTTTTACCTTACCGAAAGAAATAGAGGACGCACAACCGAGCGCCTTCGCAACCAACGGTACATACTTTTTCATCGGCACACTGACACAAGGATTATACATCACGGACTCCGACGGGGCCATCCTCCAACATCTGTCCCTGCAGAACCAGCTGCAGGACAACATCGTCCGCTTTATCAGCGTACAGGACACCCGGCAAATCTGGGTGGCGCTCGACAACGGGCTATCGCAGATCTCCCTCGACCCTCCGATCACCTTGTTAGGGAAAAGAAGCGCGATCGGCAAACTGGCGAACGCCGGGCTGGATGGCGAAGTCCTGTACATCCAGACCAACCTCGGCTATTTCAAATGCCCGTTGGGAGCCACAAGCTCTTTCGTTCCCGTAACGGAAACCGAAGCACGACCTTATCTCAAGGCAGACACTTCCCCCGTACCGACCGTCAAACAGCTGTTCCGGGACACGGATGTACTGGGGATATTCGCCCAAGCCGAACTTGTCTATCCTGCCGGAGACGGCCTTTACTGGCTCTCTATCGGGAACGAAGCCGGATTGTTTCATGCGGCAGACGGCATCGGGACACTGAAATGCCGCCTGCTCTTCGACAACTACAACATGAACCTCGTGACAAGAGGCAGACGGGTCATTCCTTTAAACGATTCGCTGGTCCTGGTTTCCGTCATGCAAGGGACTTTATTGATCAACCTCAGGGAACTGATCGGGAACAGCCTCGGCAGCACACCGCTGAAAGTTTCGGGGCTTGAGTTTGCCGACGCATCCGGCGTCCATCGCCTACCGGCCGACATGCAGCAGATTTCCCTTCCACACGATTTCCGGGAATTCAACGCCTGGGTAGGAACCACGATATTCACCTCCAACCATCAGATCAGCTACAAGATCGAAGGGGTCTCTTCGGACTGGTCCGCCTGGCAACACGACGGGAAAATCACTTTCCTGCAATTGCCGGAAGGGAAGTATGAACTGAAAGTCCGCAAATATGTGATCAAAGGCCCCTACCCTGAGCTCACATTATCCATCGAGGTGCGCCCATCCTGGTACAACACCGTATGGGCCTGGCTGGCCTATATCGCACTCGCCTGGTTTCTTGTCCAAACCGTGCTCCGCTATAACCTGAAAAACCTCCATAAGGAAGAACAGGCAAAAGCCGAAGCCGAACGGCAGGCCGAACAACAGCAAATGCAGATACTGAAGAACCGGATGCTTGAAACCGAGTTGCAAAACAAAAACAACGAGCTGACCCTCCGGACCACGGCTCTTATCAAACGCAATCAGGCTGTCCAAAGTTTGTTGGAAGAACTGGAAAAGCAGAAAGAGGCACTGGGCGAACGTTATCCGAACAAACTCTACAACCGCATGAAGACATTGATGGAAGAGACCCTGGACAACCAAGCCGACTGGGTCCTGTTTGAAAGCTATTTCAACAGTACACACCAAAACTTCATGGACCGTCTCAGACAACAATACAGTGATCTTACGGCAGGCGATCTTCGTATCTGCTGCCTGCTCCGCATGAACCTCTCCACAAAGGAAATCGCATCCCTCATGAACGTCTCCGTACGGGCGATAGAACTGCGCCGATACCGTCTGAGGAAACGCTTGGAGCTGGAAGGAGATACGAATTTAGTTGATTTCCTAATGCGTTTCTGAAAATATTTTCTCAGAAATACGTATTACATACACATCTATATATCAGACTATTACACACACATCAAGAGAGCTTGAGAAAGCAATGTAGTAGTATTTCCTTCCTCCCAAAGCACTTGCGCAAGCCATGTAGTAGTACTTTCTTTGTATGCCTTCACGGATAATCCTTTCTTTGCATATAAAATCTAATTTTCAGACATGATGAAACACGAACTGGAAGATCAATTAAAGGCGTTTGAGAAGAAAGGAATCGACCGCCGTCACTTTTTTAAGCTAATGACAATGGCCGGTTTACTGACAGCTGCAAGTACACAAAAGGCAAAAGCTTTTTCAAGCAAAGCCAAAGGTAAAATCGTAATTATCGGAGGAGGTGCTGCCGGTATCAGTATGGCTGCTCGTTTAAAGAGCTGGCTGGACAAACCGGACATCACATTGATAGATCCCAGTGACCGCCAGTTTTATCAGCCGGGCTTCACCCTGATCGCTTCGGGTGTATACAAACCGGATGAAGTCTGGAGAAAGCAGGAAGACTGCATGCCCAGCGATATCAAATGGATAAAAGATTCTGTAGCCGCCGTCGATCCCGTATGGAACCAGGTAACGACTAAAAACAACGGAAAGATCGCTTACGACTTTCTGGTCCTGACCCCCGGAATCCAGATCAACTGGGAGAAAGTGGAAGGCATCACACAAGCAACGCTTGGACAAGGGAATGCCCACAGCATCTATGATTTCGAAGGTGCACAAAAAACGTGGAAAGCTCTGCAGGAATTCTCCAAGACAGGCGGACGTGGAATCTACACGGACACTTACACCAAGCACAAATGTGGTGGCGCTCCCAAGAAAATCTGCTTGTTGACAGAACATTATACCCGCAAACAGGGCACACGCGAAAATGTGGATCTGAATTTCTACACAGCCTCCAAAGAGCTGTATGACGTTCCGTTCTTTACCCCTCGCTTGTTGGAAATCTACAAGGAGCGCAACATTCCCATCAACCTGAATGTACGCGTGAAAGGCGTAGACACGGCAGCCAAACAGGTACATTTCGAGAAGATCGAAACAGTGGGCGACCAGAAAGTCTACACGCCATTTGTAGAAGACTATGACTTCCTGCATTTCACACCGCCGATGTCGGCTCCCGATTTCGTAAAAGAAGCCGGTCTCGGATGGACGGAAGGCAAACTGGCAGCCGACGGTTGGGTGATGGTAGACAAAGAGACACTGGTCCACAAGACATATCCGAACATCGTCTCCTTAGGAGACGTAGCCGGAATCCCGACCAGCAAGACATCCGCCGCCATCCGCAAGCAGGTGCCTATCGCAGCCAAGAACCTCATTTCGCTGATGGAAGGCAAAGAGCCGGCAGAGAAATACGACGGCTATGCCGCCTGTCCGATCGTAACGGACTACGGGCATGTTCTCCTGTGTGAGTTCAACTACAAGAAAGAGGCTGAAAACACGTTCCCGTTCACGCTGATGGACACTTCGAAGGAACTATGGGCTGCATGGCTGTTGAAAGTCTATTTCCTGAAACCCATGTATTTCTATGGAATGCTGAACGGCTGGGCATAAAAACTAAAAACAACTCCCTATAATAAAAATGCCAAACAAAGATCCCTCCGGCTCAAAACAAGAGTTCGGAGGGATTTTATTTCTTTTCGGCTCTATCTCCCATGCTTAACAACATCAACACGGTGTTTAACTTATCAACCAAGGCAGATAAACCGCTTCACACCCCTGTCCCGGCTTCACGGAGATCCGGGTCTTCACATCCCCCACATCCGGGTCTCCCATGTCACCACACCCGGGTCTGAAGAAGCTTCTCAAGTTGTTTTTGGCAAAAAAGCTGCTTGTCCTTATCAAAAAACAGGCTGTTTCAACGTATTTGAAACCTCTTTTTGCTGGTCTCTGTATGTACCTGCATGTGCATAATATTCAATAAGCAACTGATGAAAAGCGTATTACAAATTTCAACCTATGATAGTAATGATAGATAAATGACAGTTGAAAACAGGAACTATCATGGCGTAACACACTGGTTTATAACGCCATGAATTCAAACATGTCAGTATGATAGTTGTTTTCTGAAACTTGCATTGAAGATTTGCTCTTTGTGGTTCCGTTGCCGGTTAGTCCTGCATCTTCCGATAGTAACGAGGAGCGTAGCCGGGCAGCAATTCCTGATGGAATATCCAGATCAAGTCTTTCAGCAGGTAATCGGGATGTAAAGGGAATTCCTCATAATAAGGGACAAGCCCTGTATTACAGGAATAAATCCGGCGGTTCTTAAAGGCGTCGAAGTTTTCGTACGGTGTATATTCGGCACGCAGGTCACCATAGGTCATATCTTCGGAGCGGTTATATTTAACCAGCCACATATCGGCATGGATAGCCCGGTCGAGCACCGTCTCGAAAGCCAAAGGCGTACTGCCTGCTCCGGGAAGTTCCTTAAAAACATAATCGGCTCCGGCATCGGCATACATATTGGCGATATAACTATCTCCCGCCGGCATAAACCAGGAAGCGCCGAATTTCTTTTCAGAGATAACGGTAGGGCGAGGCATATCGGCCTTGACCAGCCGTTTCAGGTCGAGATAGTTTTTTTCTGTTTGCCTGAAAATAGAATCGGCCAACGCCTCCCTTCCGAACAGCATCCCGTAGAAACGAATCCATTCGGTACGTCCCAAAGGCAACGACTCCATATAGTCCGCCCCTTCGAGGATGGGAATCCCCAGTTTCTCGACAGGTCCGTAACTGCTATTCTGGAAAGGGGAAACGATCACAAGCTCGGCCCCTTTGTCGATCATCATCTCCACATTAGGGGCGGTCGCCTCTCCCATATCGGCAATCCGTCCGGCCTTCAGTCCTTCCTGAATGGCAGGAGTGTCCATATAGCGAGGTTCGCAAACGCCTATGATCCGTCCCGTCTCGCCCAACTGGTCGATAATAGCCGCATGCACGGATGTATAAACAACGATATTCCGAGCCGGAACCCGCACAACCGTCCCTTTCGGAAGATTTTCGGGAACAGGCCGTTCACGATCCACCAAAAGATACCGTTGCAACAAACGCGTACTATCCCACGGATCGCGCACTTCAACAGCCGTATAACCATCAAAATGATGCACGGTAAATCCTTGAGCGTAACGGATGGTGTCGGAAGAAAGGGAGTTTTCGGTATGAGAGCTCTGCCTCACATTACAACTTAACGTGAGACAGAGCAATAATAGAAAAGAAGCAAGCGACTTCATTTTTATTTATCGTTTTACAAATACAGCTTTAACTGGGTTCAAGCCAACCTCAAACTGGAATAACTTCTTACCACTCGCATCAAATGCATAAACATCACCATTCGTCTTATAATCAGAAGCCGTAATATAAATATAGCCAGTTATCGGATCAGCACCAATTTTATACGGTTTAGCAATAGTGGTTCCATCTGTAATGAAGTTATCCGAAATAATCTTTTCATTTATTGCATCATAAGAAATAAATGAAATAATCTGATTCCAGTTTGCATCATATTGTGAATAGATCATATAAAGTTTATCGCCGGTAGAAGCCATTTCCGTTGCATTTGTTTCCGTAATAACAGTAGCTTCATCTGTCTTGGTATCAATACGCTGGAATGTATTCGGTATAGCGCCGTAATCACCCATAGAAACCAAATAGACATCTCCCTGGCTGTCAGTCACCAAGTTTACAGGATTTGTTATCACTTCGATCTTCTTTGTCTCCTGGAAAGAAGCCAAGTCGATAACCGAGACTGTTTTATCATATCCAACCGGCGTATTATAGTCCAAACCTCCGGAATTTGCCACATATAATTTATTATTAGCAACAACCAATTGTTCCGGATTACGGCCAACTTTCACTTTCTGTTCGATTTCTAAAGAAGCTGTATCCAAACGGGCTACATAACCATCATACAAGGACACATAAACTTTCCCTTCGTTAGCTGTAAAGAAACGGGGTAATAAGGCATCGCCACTCGATTTGATCTGTTTGATGGATTTTCCACTCAAGTCTGCCACTTCAATAATGTTGGAATTATAAACGGCTATATACATTTTAGAACCATATACAATCATATCATTAGCCGTGTCTCCCAATCCTCTTTCATTCACGTTCATAAAAGTATCAACAGTCATCGTCAATGTATTCAGATTGAAACATGAAAGACTTGCATTGTTGCTACCCATCTTTCCACTATTCAAAAAATATATACCGCCATTATCTATAGGTTCAGGTTCTGGCTCTGGCTCTGGTGTGAGGTCTTGTATTTTCACACTTGCCAATGCCTCAGATTCTCCCTGTGCATTACATGTAACCACAACAATATATGTATCGGCAGTTATACTGGTCTCAATAGCATAGCTGTTTGTTCCAACTTCAACTTCACCCAATTTCATATCTCTACCCTTTCCATCGGCAGACAGATAAATAACATACTTCGTGATGTTGGAGACATCTTCCGGAGCGATCCATTCCAATATTCCTTTAATGAAACCTTCAGTCTGATCCGTATCAGAAAAGGTCACCCCAGTAACAACTTCAGTTGGAGCAGAAGGTAAATTTTCATCCTCATCCTCACATCCAGTAAAAACAAAAGACATCAGCACACATAGAGCTGAAACCCAAAAAAAATTTCTCTTTTTCATACTATTTCTATTTTATCTAATTAATATGTAATACTTAAACTAAATCTCCACGAACGTCCCGGCATCGGATAATACTGAATAATATCATATGTTCTATCTGTCAGATTTAAGATGTCCCCCTGGAGCCTGAACACACACTTTTTCAACGCAAAACTCCGGTTTACAGAAAGGCTATGTTCGATATATGAATCTATTTGATTTACCTCTATATTCTGAGGAAGGGCATAACGATCACCGGCAGTCACAAGAGTATAAGTCACATTCACCCAGGGATTCTCCAATGATACCGAAACAGATCCTGAATGCCGTGGGGTATAAGGTATCTGGTTCTTATAGTTTTTTTCTTGCGGATCAGTTACATCAATGGCATCTTGATAGCTATAAGCAGACGAGAGCAAGAGGGACAGCTCCTTATACAAAGGAATATTGGTACTTAGATTTACATCTATCCCTTTTATTTCCACTTCCCCCATATTCATCATCTTCCAAATGTACATATTCGGAATGGCAACAATCTTATCACTAACCTTATTATAATACCCATCAACGGAAACACTCAACAAACGTATAAAGGATCCGAGCTCGTCATTCCATGTCAGTCCTATGTTATATTGAGTTGCTTTTTCAGGTTTCAAATTGATATTCCCCATACGCAAGTAATACAGATCCGTAAAAGTCGGAACACGAAATATATCTTTATAAGAAGTTCGAATACGAAAAGACTGTTCCGGAAACGGACGCCAGGAAAGACTTACTGCCGGAGAAAGCCTTTTCTTATCTGCCGGATTGTCTCCATTCTCCACCTTGTCTGTTATATAGGTTCCCAACAAACTGGCCGTTACTGTCAACACCGGGCTTTTATATTGTGCGGCAAATGCGGTAAGCGAAGTCCAACGTTTAGGAGTCGGAGCATTAACAAAATTGTTTTCCAAAGTATTCCGTGCGATATCCGTATTCAACGAAAAAGAAACATAAGAAAAGGGTGAATACAAAATTCCGGCCGATCCATAATACTCGTTTTGGGTATTCAAATCTTCCTGTTTGCCTCCGGAATATTTATTGCTGATATCACGATACTTGCTGAATGAATAATTGTATTTGGCATTTGCTTGGAATTTCAAACGATCGAACCACTCGTTCTCATAATGAAGCTGGGTGAAAAAATTATTATCCCATACCCGTTCACGGGCATTATTGTTATAAAGAATTACCGAGCCGGGAAGTCCCCGTTCCGAATCGTAATAATAAATCTTGCCATTCAGTTTTCCTCCCTGTCCGAAATGACCATACACATTTCCCTCCAAACGAAGAGACTGAATATCGCTATTCTTACGAATTTCTTCTGTAACTTCTTTACCATTTGTGAGTGTAAAAGGATAATCTCCTTTTGCACTCAACCAATCTGCATGCAGAGAAGCAGACCAATAATTTCCCATCCTCTGTTCGTAACGAACTACCGGATTAAACAATCCAAACGATCCGCCTTTCAATTTCACATAAGCATTATAGGATTTATCCTTAAAATGAGGTGCCGCAGTCTTTATACTCAATGCCCCTGCCGAAGCATACATTCGTGCTGTCTGAAAAATGTCGTCGGCTTGGCCGATTGACAGGGAGATCATGTCGACATTGTCCAGAGAGAAACGGCTGATATCCACTTGGCCGCTCTGCGCATCCGTGACCGTCACCCCATCGTAGCTGACAGCCGTATGTTTGGCTCCGAGGCTGCGGACGGAAACGGTTTTCAAGCCTCCAATGCCTCCGTAATCCTGCACGGTCACACCGGAGAAACGCTTCACGGCTTCCGAAAGGTCCTGCACGCCGAGCCGTTCGATCCCTGCCTTGTCCATCACCTGAAGCGGCGTGCTCTCGCGGGTTGTGGAAGGACGTGCCTTTCCCACTACCTCGACACCCGAAAGCTGGTGATAGGTTGTCGTGTCCACCTGCGCATACAACGCAATGAACGGGAACAGCCAGGCACATAACAAACCCGACAAGCATTTCACAAATAAATTCTGCATACCTTTTTGATTCTTCAGTTCCTTTACCCGAGAAACCGGATACAGGATAATGGCAGGTTTTCTGGCTTGTTCTCCCCTATACAATTGATAATGGAAATTGGCAATTATCAACTAACGGCAGCCTTCCCGGCGTTCAAATTGTCAATTCTCAATTGTCAACCGAACCGCCAGTGGCAACAAGATTTGCCGGGGTTTCAGAACTTACAGCTACGGGTACAGCTCCGGACTTTCACCGGATTCCCTTTTACTAACCGCCTGCGGAAGCAAATACGGTTACACCATAATCCGTTACAAAGGTAGATAAAACAGATGAGTAATCCTTTTTATTTAACAAAGTAAAACATTTCATTCTTTTCCCGTCCGAAAAATACCCTATTTCGCTTAGAATCCTCTATCTATCCGATTTATAAAACAAGCTATTCCCTTCATTTTGGTTTATTTCAGAACTTAATTGGTTTATTTCAGAAGAGGTTGAATTTAGTTGAATATTTAACTAAGTACAAAAAGACTCAAAAAGTAATATTTCCGTTTTTGGAAAATTCATAATTTGTAATATTGCAGCCGAAGACTTGAATAGGTTTAAGGAAAAAAGAGATTGTATGGGAGAAATAAAAGGTTATATCTCACAGGTTATCGGTCCGGTCGTGGACATTCATTTCAATAATGACAAGGAAGAAAAGATTACACTTCCCCGTATCCACGACGCAATGGAGATAACACGCCCCAATGGAAAAATCCTGATTGTGGAAGTCCAACAACATATTGGGGAAAACACGGTCCGTACCGTAGCGATGGACACGACAGACGGACTGAAGAGAGGAATGGAAGCCGTTTCACACGGTACGCCCATCACGATGCCGGTCGGCGACCAGGTAAAAGGGCGTTTAATGAACGTAACGGGGAATCCTATCGACGGGATGACCGAACTCGACAAGAAAGGAGCCCTTCCGATCCATCGCGAACCGCCCAAGTTCGAGGACCTGACCACCAGCCGTGAAGTTTTGTACACCGGTATCAAGGTGATCGACCTGCTCGAACCCTATTCCAAAGGAGGCAAGATCGGTCTGTTCGGAGGAGCCGGCGTAGGGAAGACGGTCCTGATCATGGAACTGATCAACAACATCGCGAAGAAGAACAACGGATTTTCCGTCTTTGCCGGTGTGGGCGAACGTACACGTGAAGGAAACGACCTGCTGCGCGAGATGATCCAGTCCGGAGTCATCCGATATGGCGAAGAATTCAAGAAAAGCATGGAGGCAGGCCATTGGGACTTGTCCAAGATCGATTACGACGAACTGGCCAAGTCGCAAGCGACACTGGTGTTCGGGCAGATGAACGAACCGCCGGGAGCCCGTTCTTCGGTAGCCCTTTCGGGACTGACGATCGCCGAGTCTTTCCGTGACTTGGCGGCAGAAGGGGAAACGAAAGACATCCTTTTCTTTATCGACAATATCTTCCGGTTCACGCAGGCCGGTTCGGAGGTATCCGCCCTTTTGGGACGTATGCCGTCTGCTGTCGGTTACCAACCGACACTGGCGACCGAAATGGGAGCCATGCAGGAACGCATCACTTCCACCAAGAAAGGTTCCATCACATCCGTCCAAGCAGTTTATGTACCCGCAGACGACTTGACGGACCCGGCTCCGGCAACGACCTTTACGCACCTGGATGCCACCACGGTATTGAGCCGTAAGATCACCGAGCTCGGTATCTATCCGGCCGTCGACCCGCTGGAATCCACTTCGCGCATCCTGGACCCGTTGATCGTGGGCAAAGAGCATTACGAAACGGCACAGCGTGTGAAACAGATCCTTCAACGCAACAAGGAATTGCAGGACATCATCTCGATCCTCGGCATGGAAGAACTTTCCGACGAAGACCGTCTGACCGTCAACCGTGCCCGCCGCGTACAGCGTTTCCTCTCGCAGCCGTTCTCCGTGGCGGAACAGTTCACCGGCGTGCCGGGCGTCATGGTCTCCATCGAAGACACGATCCGGGGATTCAAGATGATCATGGACGGAGAAACAGACAACATCCCCGAACAGGCCTTCCTGAACGTAGGCACAATCGAGGACGTGATGGAAAAAGCAAAGCGATTGGCAGAACAAGCAAACTAAGCAGATATGAAACTGGAAATTGTATCACCGGACGGCGTTCTTTTCAAAGGCGAGGCAGCACGTGTTTCCCTTCCGGGAGCAGCCGGTTCATTTGATATCCTTCCCCAACACGCCCCGCTGATAGCCGCCCTCATCCAAGGAACCATCCGGTATGAGAACGATGGTAAAAGAGGCGAACAGGCTATCAAGAGCGGATTCGTGGAGGTAAAGGATGATTACATATCTGTTTGTATCGAATAAATAAAAGTATACGACATGACTGGGTGGTTAAAAATCAAGCTGATGGGACTGATTACATTTGTCAATGCTGCCATCGGCATAACGTTAGGAGGGCTATTGTACACGATCTGGCCGGATCATTATTTCAGATGGTATCCTTCCATTCCGATTTTTTATTGGGTGATGGCAATGGCAATGGCCTATGTACTCGACCGGATGAAAAGAAAAAACGGCGATGTGACGATTACCGCTTTCATGGTAGTCCGTTTCTGCAAATTCACTCTTGCCGTCATTTTCATGTGGCTCTATGCCGCACTGGTCAGAGAAAACCTGAAGATGTTCGGCTTCACCCTGATGCTTTTCTATTTTATCTACTTGGGGTTGGAAACGTATACGGTTTATCTGTTTGAGAAAAAAAGAATGAAAAGAGAGAAAAAGGAAAAAGATGAACAATATCAAAAATAACAAGTTGATATGGACAGTGTTGCTGATGTGGCTCTGCTTTCTGGCTCCGGCCCATGCAGAGTCCCAAAAGGAGGGTATCGATGTTCAGGATATTGTCTTTTCGCATATTCAGGATGCTTACACTTGGCATATTACCGAATGGAACGGTAAGGAGATCGCCATCTCCCTGCCTGTCTTGGTCAAGAGCGAAGAGCGCGGATGGGACATGTTCCTTTCCCATCATTTACACCACGGCAAGGTGCACCACAACTACTATATCGCATCCGAAGGCAAACACGCCGGCAAGGTGGTGGAAAAGAACAGCCGCGGAGAAGAGGTACGCCCGATCGACTTGTCGCTGACCAAGAATGTCTGCGGCCTGTTCCTGAGTTGCGGTATCCTGCTGTTCGTGGTTCTGCGGACCGCCCGTTGGTACAAGAAACATCCGAACCAGGTTCCGCGCGGGTTTACCGGCTTGATGGAAATGATTATATCCTACATACAGGACGGTGTCATCAAGGAATCGGTCGGCAAAGATGAGTACAAGCCATACTCATCTTATCTGCTGACGGTCTTCTTCTTTATCCTGATCAACAACCTGATCGGAATTATCCCGGTATTTCCGGGTGGTGCCAACATCACCGGCAACATCGCGGTCACGGCCGTCTTGGCGGGATGCACGTTTATCGCCGTCAATCTGTTTGCGACAAAGGAATACTGGAAAGATATATTTTGGCCCAAAGCGCCGATCTATCTGAAACTGCCGTTGCCGATCATGCCTTTTGTGGAGTTTTTCGGCGTATTCACCAAGCCGTTCGCCCTGATGATCCGTTTGTTTGCCAATATCATGGCGGGCCACACGATCATCCTCGCGCTCACCAGCCTGATCTTTATCACGGTATCGATGGGGCTGTTGGTGAATTTCGGAATGACGATCGTATCCGTGCTGTTTTGTGTGTTCATGAACTGCGTGGAATTGTTTGTGGCGTGTTTGCAGGCCTACATATTCACTTTGCTGTCGGCAAACTATATCGGGATGGCGAGAATAAAAGAGTGAAATTCGATCTGCCGGGCAAGGCAGAAGAAATAAACGTATTAATTAGGTTATAAATTTAAAATTAAAAACTATGTTATCAACAATTTTATTGCAAGCAGCCGCCGGAATGGGAATGGCTAAATTAGGAGCAACAATAGGAGCCGGATTTGCAGCTATCGGCGCAGGTTTAGGTATCGGGCTTATCGGTAAAGGAGCAGTAGAGTCGATCGGACGTCAGCCTTCCGCCGCCGGTGAAATCCGTACTTCCATGTTGATCATGGGAGCCTTGATCGAAGGTGTGGCACTGTTTGCCATTGTAGTATGTTTCCTGGCTTTGTTCCAATAAAAAAAGTAACAGGTTATGTCTTTATTAACACCGGATTCGGGACTTCTGTTCTGGATGATCGTTTCATTCGGGATTGTCTTTGCCATCCTTTCCAAATATGGGTTCCCTGTCATCATAAAGGCGGTTGAACAACGGAAAGCCTACATCGACAACTCTCTGGAAACGGCCCGCCAGGCGAATGAACAGCTTGCCAATATCCAGGCCGAAGGAGCCCGGATACTTGCCGAAGCAAAGGAAAAGCAGAATGCCATCCTGAAAGAAGCCTTTGCCGAAAAGGAACAAATCATCGACGAAGCTCACCGGAAAGCTGCCGCCGAAACCCGTTTGCAGGTGGAAGAGGCTACCCGGCGTATCCGCGAAGAGAAGGAAAAAGCAATCCGTGAAGTCCGTTCCGAGATTGCCGACCTTTCGATCGCCATAGCAGAGAAGGTGATGAAAGAAAAGATCAGCCGCGACAAGGAACAGCAACAAATCATCGACCGGCTGTTGGATGAGGTATCGTTTTGTAAATCGTAACGTATGGATATAGGAACAATCTCTTCCCGGTATGCGAAAGCCCTTTTCTCCCTTGCGAAGGAGAAAGGACTGGAAACACGGGTATACGATGACATGAAAATGCTGGCAGCCAGTTTTTCTCTCGAACCGGAGCTGCGGGTCGCCCTCGGCAACCCGATCATCCCGGCTGAAGAAAAGCTCAAACTGCTGACAGCGGCAGGCGGCATAGAGGTCTCGGACTTGTATGAGCGTTTTATGCGTCTCGTACTGAAGCACAAACGGGAAAATCTCCTGCTCTTCATGACACACATCTATATCCACCTGTACCGGAAAGACAAACGCATCACCCGCGTACAGTTCGACACTGCAGTTCCGGTAAGCGAGGAGGTGAAAGAGCATCTCCGCCACAAGCTGAAGGAAGAGACAGGTAGCACCATCGAATTTTCCGGTATCGTACAGCCGGAACTGATCGGAGGTTTCCGCCTGCGTATCGGTAACTACCGGATAGATGCCAGCTACGCGACACAGCTACGGGACATCCGTAGCCGGTTACTCGAAAACAGATAAAAAAGAAAGAAGTATGACAGATCAGATAAAAGTGAGTGAAGTTTCCGCCATCCTGCGCCAGCAGCTGGAAGGGATCAGTACCGGCATCCGGACGGAAGAAGTGGGTACGGTGCTCCAGGTGAGCGATGGTGTAGCCCGTATTTACGGCCTCGACAATGCCGAAGCGAACGAACTTCTGCAGTTCGACAACGGGATGGAAGCAATCGTGATGAACCTGGAAGAGGACAACGTGGGAGCCGTCCTGCTGGGACCGACAGACCAGGTGAAAGAGGGCGACACCGTCAAACGTACAGGACGTATCGCCTCCATCAATGTCAGCGAAGGAATGATCGGACGTGTGATCGACCCGCTTGGAAACCCTATCGACGGAAAAGGGGAAATCATGGGAGAGACCTGCGAGATGCCGCTCGAACGCAAGGCGCCGGGGGTTATTTTCCGCCAGCCGGTCAACGAACCGTTGCAGACCGGTATCAAGGCCGTCGATGCGATGATCCCAATCGGACGCGGACAGCGCGAACTGATCATCGGAGACAGGCAGACCGGAAAGACCTCCATCGCCATCGACACGATCATCAACCAGCGCAACAACTACGAAGCCGGCAATCCGGTCTACTGCATCTATGTGGCAATCGGACAAAAGGGATCTACCGTCGCTTCGCTTGTCAACACGTTGCAGGAAAAAGGGGCGATGGATTATACGATCGTTGTCAGCGCGACAGCTTCCGATCCGGCTGCCATGCAATATTTCGCTCCTTTTGCGGGTGCTGCCATCGGCGAATATTTCCGGGACAGCGGACGCCATGCTTTGGTTGTCTATGACGACCTTTCGAAACAGGCGGTAGCCTATCGCGAGGTATCCTTGATCCTGCGCCGTCCTTCCGGACGTGAGGCTTATCCGGGAGATATCTTTTATCTGCATTCCCGTTTGCTCGAACGGGCTGCCAAGATCATCAACCAACCCGAAGTGGCCCGACAGATGAACGACCTGCCGGACAGCATGAAGGACAAGGTGAAAGGTGGCGGTTCCCTGACTGCTCTGCCGATTATCGAAACCCAGGCAGGCGATGTCTCGGCCTACATCCCGACGAACGTCATCTCCATCACCGACGGACAGATATTCCTCGAAACCGACCTCTTCAACCAAGGAAACCGTCCGGCTATCAACGTCGGTATCTCGGTATCCCGTGTAGGTGGCAACGCTCAGCTGAAAGCGATGAAGAAAGTGGCGGGAACACTGAAAATAGATCAGGCACAGTTCCGCGAACTGGAATCGTTCTCCAAATTCGGCGGTGAGATGGATGCCGTAACGGCTTTCACAATCGACAAGGGACAAAAGAACACGCAACTGCTGATACAGCCTCAATACAGCCCGATGCCTGTCGAAGATCAGATCGCCATCCTTTATTGCGGAACACAAGGGTTGTTGAAAGAAGTCCCGTTGGATAAAGTGCACGAGTTCGAAAAGGAATTCTTGCGTGAGCTGCACACATCACACCAGCACGACGTACTGGACATCCTGAAAACCGGAACCATCGACGACGATATCCGGAAGAAACTGGAAGAAACAGCGAAACAATTGACTGCGAAACAATAGAAAATGGACAATTGACAATTGCGACAAGCGACACCTAATTGTCAATTAAAAAAGAAACTATGGCATCATTGAAAGAAATAAAAGTTCGGCTCGCGTCCATCCGGAGCACGCAGAAGATCACCGCAGCCATGAAAATGGTCTCTTCGGCGAAGCTCCATCATACTCAGGCGCTGACCGAACACACGCTTCTCTATGCGAACAAGCTTTCCGCCATCTTAAACGGTCTTTTAAGTGCGGAATGCGACATGGAATCGCCTTACACAGAAAAGCGTGAAGTGAAACAGGTAGCCATTGCTGTTTTCTCATCCAGCAGCGGACTATGCGGCACGTTCAATACCAACGTATGGAAAGGGCTCACCGCCCGCTTGCATGAATTAGAAGCACAGCAGATCGCCGTCCGCCTCTACCCCGTCGGGATTAAGATCGCCGACGAACTGCATAAGGCGGGTTATGTAACCGAGGATGATTTCCTGCATTTAGGGGAGAAACCGTCATACGAAGAGGCTGTCAGTTTTGCCGGAAAGCTGATGGAACTCTTTTCTTCAGGTAAGGCCGACCAAGTGGAACTGCTTTACCATCACTTCAAGAACATGGCGACACAGATATTGACTCACAAAGTCTACCTGCCGATCACCCTGCCGCAGGCTCCGGCTGAGGGTACTGCCCCGGCAATCGATTACATCCTGGAACCATCGCCGGAAGACCTTCAGGCATTGCTTTTCCCGAAGTTGCTCAACCTGACGGTCTACACGACGTTGCTCGACACGGCGACCTCCGAGCATGCCGCCCGCATGATGGCGATGCAAACGGCCAACGACAACGCCAATGACCTGATTCAGGATTTGACTTTGCAGTATAACAAAACCCGACAGCAGACCATCACTAACGAGCTATTGGATATTATGGGAGGACAGTAAAAAATGTCCGGCTGTCCGCAAAAAAACACGAAGCTCCGGCGAATCACTTCGACGGAGCTTCTTACTTTAAATTACTATTGAACAATATTCTAACAACAAATAACTATTATATTATGTATAGAAGAATAAAATCATCAATTGTGCCGTCAGTACCCGCAGAAACATCGTCAACGGGTAGACCGTCGCATAACTGACAGCCGGGGCATCATTTCCCGCCGTTGCATTCGCATACGCCAGTGCGGGCGGATCAGTCGTGCTTCCGGCAAGCAGGCCTATCAGTGTGAAATAATTCAGTTTGCAATAATAACGCCCGATCAACCCGATAACCAACAACGGCAGCATCGTGATGATAAAACCATAGCCGATCCAGGTAACCCCGCCTTTATTCACGATCGTATCAATAAAACCGCTTCCTGCATTCAGCCCGACACAAGCGAGGAATATCGTGATCCCGATCTCGCGCAACATCAGGTTGGCACTTTGCGTCGTATAGGTCACAAGCCGGTAACGATAACCGAAGCGGCTGATCAGGATCGCCACAATCAGCGGCCCTCCTGCCAGACCTAATTTGATCGGCTGCGGAATGCCCGGTACTGAAAACGGGATACTTCCTAAGATGATCCCCAACGCAATCCCGATAAAGATGGTGATCAGGTTCGGCTCGTTCAAACGCTTCATGGAATTACCTAAAATAGCGCTCACCTTGTCGACCGCCAGTTCACTCCCGACAACCGTCACCCGGTCGCCCACCTGCAATTGCAAATGCTGTGTCGCCACCAGTTCAAGTCCGGCACGGTTGACACGCGTCACGTTGATGCCATGCAGACGGCGCAACTGCAAATCTCCCAACCGACGTCCCGTCAGTTCCGGCCTTGTCACCAGGATGCGACGGCTGACGAACTGGCTCTCCGCCGGGATCCATTGCTTCCGGTCCATCTGGATTTCTTCTCCGATAAATGTTTTAATTGTTTCTGCGTCATGCTCGGTCGTGATGACGAAGATTTTATCGTCTTCCTGCAAAACAGTGTTTCCGGCTACGATTTCGACTTTATTGGTCGCTTTACGCCAAATACGCGAGATGACAAACTCGCGATGTTCCAACAATGCCGCCAACTCCATCACCTTTTTCTTAAACACTGCCGGGTTCTTGACAATCAACGAGACAGGAATGGCTTCCGCATGTGTGTCATTTTCAGCTTCCAGTTTCTTTGCCTCATCGTCAAAACCGACATGAAACACATAGCGGATAAACAGCATCGCCAAGATGATCCCGATCACGCCTAATGGATAGGCTACGGCATAACCCAACGCAATGCTTTCGTCCGCACTACCCGTCATATCCGTATAAGCCTGTTGAGCTGCACCGAGTCCCGGCGTATTGGTGACCGCTCCAGACAAGATTCCGACCATTGTCGGGATCGGAATACCTGCCACAAAATGTATCACCAAAGCCGTGGCTACGCCTAAAAAAACTATGCCGCAAGCCAACCCGTTCAGTGTCATTCCGCCTCGCTTGAACGAAGAGAAAAATCCCGGACCGACTTGCATTCCTACTGAATAAACAAATAAGATCAATCCAAATTCCTGAAAGAAATGAATAACGGCAGGATTGATACTGAAGCCGAAATGCCCGAGCATGATCCCGACAAACAATACCCACGTAACCCCCAGCGAGATACCGAAAACCTTGATTTTGCCTAACTGGATACCGGCCGCAACCGTAAACGCGAGCAACAGAAGGGAATGGCCTATCCCTTCGCCCCATAATAATTCCTTAATCCATTCCATGATATCCTATCGGTCTTTACGGTAAACAGGAGAAACATCGAAAGCATAGAACGTATCCCGGATATGCCCGATACATTCCGGACAAAGACAATTCTTATAACAAACCTTGATAAAGGTTTTCTGATACCGGTCCAAACCCGTAGCCGCAAAGTCACCCGACAACAAGTCTATATCGTCGGAGAACTTTGCACCACAACGCAGGCAAAGCTTTTCCATTTTTTTACACTTTATATTAGAAACTTTTTTCGAACCGCTTTCCTAACCCACGAGGAAAAACAGCCTTTAACGAACGGCAGGTCTTCTGACTGACTCCCATCCTGAAGCCTTCCCGGTTTATAACTTATAGACCAGTGGCAATAGTAAGTTTCAGAATGTTGAAATAGAGCTTCACAGCAGCGGGACTGTCCGGGATTTTCACCCGATTCCCTTTTAATCCGTATCATCCGATTTGATAATACAGAACCTATTCGGGGGCAAATTTAGACAAAAAAACAGAGTTTGTATCCCTTTCTCTTGTTATTTTTTTCACGTTAACATATCCTTTTTATACTTTTCCCGTTATATACAGAGAGTTATATGCATATCTACACTTTTGGAAAACTTAAAAACAGCTCAAAACAGAAAAGTTTTCCAAAAGCACAAAATTGATATCTGTATATCAGTAGATTGACATATTTTAACCACACAAAAGTTTTCCAAAAAGTTCACCATATCATTATACTCTATACTTTTGCAGGCATAAAAAAACACATAAATTTCTATAATAGAGCTATCATGATTCAGACTGTTATCAAACGCGACGGACGTATCGTCGGATTCAATGAAGAAAAAATAGCGACAGCTATCCGTAAAGCGATGTTACACACAGAAACCGGAGAAGACCGGGAGTTGATTCGCCAGATCACCGATCATATTTCTTTCAAAGGCGACACTCAAATGACCGTCGAAGCCATCCAGGACGCCGTCGAACTGGAACTGATGAACAGCAGCCGCAAGGACGTAGCGCAGAAATACATTGCTTACCGTAACCAGCGCAGTATTGCCCGCAAAGCCAAGACGCGCGATATGTTTCTGGAGATCATCAACATCAAATCCAACGACATCACCCGTGAAAATGCCAATATGAATGCAGATACCCCTGCCGGCATGATGATGAAATTCTCCAGCGAAACGACCAAACCGTTTGTCGACGACTACCTGTTGAGCGAAGAGGTCAAAGATGCGGTGGAAAACAACTACTTGCATATTCATGATAAAGACTATTATCCAACCAAGAGCCTCACGTGCGTACAACATCCGTTGGACCGCATTCTGAAATACGGATTTTCAGCCGGACACGGTGAATCACGTCCGGCAAAACGTATCGAAACGGCCAGCATTTTAGGTTGCATCTCGCTCGAAACAGCCCAGAACGAAATGCATGGCGGCCAGGCGATCCCTGCATTCGATTTCTACCTGGCTCCTTACGTACGCAATAGTTTCATCGAGGAAATCAAGAATCTGGAAGAGCTGAACGGACAAGATTATTCGCATCTCTACCAGCAGGAGCTGGACGACTATGTGAACCGTCCGCTCGAAGGATTGAGCGGCGACGAACGTATTGTCCAACACGCGGTCAACAAGACTGTCAGCCGCGTGCACCAGTCGATGGAAGCTTTTATCCACAATATGAACACCATCCATTCCCGTGGCGGCAACCAAGTGGTTTTCAGTTCCATCAATTATGGGACGGACACTTCGGCCGAAGGACGTTGCATCATTCGCGAAATATTGAAAAGCACATACCGCGGGGTCGGTAATGGCGAAACAGCCATCTTCCCGATCCAGATATGGAAGAAGAAACGCGGAGTGAGCTATCTGCCGGAAGACCGCAACTACGATCTTTACCAACTTGCCTGTAAAGTGACGGCCCGCCGCTTTTTCCCGAACTTCCTCAACCTCGACGCGACATTCAACCAGAGCGAAGACTGGCGTGCCGACGACCCGCAACGCTATATGCATGAGGTAGCGACCATGGGATGCCGCACACGGGTATTCGAGAACCGTTTCGGCCCGAAAACATCCATTGGGCGCGGAAACCTCTCTTTCTCGACAATCAATATCGTACGCCTTGCCATCGAATGCATGCATATCGAAAACAAAGAAGAACGGATCGCCCAATTCTTTGCCAAGCTCGACCACATGTTGGATATAACCGCCCGTCAACTGCACGAGCGTATGGAATTCCAGAAAACGGCATACGCCAAACAATTCCCGTTGCTGATGTCGTCACTTTGGCTGGGTTGCGAGAAATTGAAACCGAACGACACGATTGCCCCCGTTATCAACCAAGGCACATTAGGTATCGGCTTTATCGGTTTGGCCGAATGTCTGGTCGCCCTCACCGGCAAGCACCACGGCGAAGATGCAGCCTCGCAGGAATTAGGATTGAAGATTGTCCGATATATGCGTGACCGGGCCAATCAGTTTTCAGAAGAATATCAACACAACTATAGCATACTAGCAACGCCTGCCGAAGGTTTGTCGGGCAAGTTCACTCGCCGTGACCGTAAGAAATTCGGTTCGTTGCCCGGTATCACAGACCGTGACTACTATACGAACTCCAACCATGTCCCGGTCTACTACAAATGTAGCGCCCGCCACAAGGCGGAAGTGGAAGCTCCCTATCATGATCTGACACGCGGAGGCCATATCTTCTATGTCGAAATGGATGGAGATGCAACCCATAACCCGGAAGTGATCATGCAGGTCGTCGATATGATGGACCGTTACAATATCGGGTACGGTTCCGTCAACCACAACCGCAACCGTTGCCTCGATTGTGGTTACGAAAATGCGGTAGCCCATCTGGAAAAATGCCCGAAATGCGGCAGCACCCACCTCGATAAACTACAGCGTATCACCGGCTACCTGGTTGGCACGACTGACCGTTGGAACAATGCGAAATTGGCAGAACTGAACGATAGGGTCGTACACAATTGACAATGGACAATCATTAAAAGTTATATACAAGTGCTTTCCATCATTGATATAATAGAAGATACGACGGTCGACGGTCCGGGATTCCGGACCGCGATCTATGCGGCAGGTTGTCCGAACGCCTGTCCGGGCTGCCATAACCCCGAATCGTGGGATATAAAAAAGGGCAAACAAGTGCCGACGGAAGAAATCCTGGAAAAGGTCCTGGCTGATGATTTCGCCAATGTGACCTTCAGTGGAGGCGACCCCATGTTCCAGCCGGAAGGCTTCACCGAACTGGCACAGGCGATCAAAGAAAAAAGCCGGAAAAACATCTGGTGTTATACCGGCTATACCTTCGAGCGTCTCCTGAACAACCCGAAGCAGGCAGAACTGCTCAAATACATCGACGTGCTGGTAGACGGCAAATTCAAACAATCCCTACGCGACGAAAGTCTACTCTTCCGTGGCAGCAGCAACCAACGCCTGATAGATGTCAAAGCCTCCTTAAAGGCCCATAAAACAATTTGCCTGGAACTGAATTATGATTTATAAATTCTTTACCATTCGATGAATTTGCCACGTTGGCGGCGTTTCTCAAGTTCTTCCTCGAGATAACGTTGCCGATCCTTGGCAATGTAGCGGCGGGCGAAAATATTCGGGACGGCAACCCCCAAAGAGATACACAGAATAATCAAAGCCGAATTGATCCCGTTGGCGAAAGCATTGGTCACCTCGCCAATCACCCCATGCAGGTTGATAAACGCAAGCAACGAACGATACATCAAAACTCCCGGAATCATCGGGATTACAGACGGGATCGTCAGCACGTGGTTGGGGACATCGAACCAATGGACCGCCTTGACAGCAATCAAGCTCACGACAAAACTGCCCATAAACGAACCGATCACCGGACCGTATCCCAACTCGAAGTTCACGAAATTACGGGTACACACAGCAATGATTCCCCCTAAGGCTACTACCCACAGCAGGCGGCGCTGGATATTAAAGATCATCGAAAAACCCATGGCTGCGATGGCTGCCGCAATAGCATAAATATAATACGAGTCGTGCGGAACCATGCTCAATTCGCTGAACTTATGGTCGATCTCAACATCGTTCATCACCAGTACACGCATGGCAAAAGCGATCCCGAACGTCATCGCCCCGACCATCATCACCGTATTGGCCGCCCGAGTAATCCCGACAAGCAGATGATTATCGATCATATCATCCACAAAATTGATCAACGGTACCCCCGGAACGATAAACAAGGCACAAGCCAGCAACGGATGGTAGGGTGTGGACGACAGCCCTGAAAAAGAAGAAGCATACGCCAGACATGTCGAGACAAAGGCTGCAATCGCAATGCTCATATACACGTTAATCCCGAATTCGATACAACGCGCCCGGACACGGAATCCGACAAACGCACAAATAGAAGCAAACAAAAACGCGATCCAGTCACAGCCGAACAACTTACAGAACCCCCCACAAGCAAATCCGGCACCGATCGCAACCAGATAAGGCGTATAATTACGAGGTCTATGTGCAATCCGTTCAAGCTCTTCCTCATACTGGTCCAGCGAATAGTCCTGTTCGATCGCCTTCCACGACAAATGGCTGACTTCCGTAATGGTCGTCATGTTGATGCCATGCTTCTCACACTTCTGGAATTTGGAAAAGGAATGCGTCTCGTCACTCACATTCACCATAATCATCGTCCATCTGATATCTAGATGGAGTTTTTCTTCCGGGATCCCCATAAAAGCAGCCACACGCTTCATGTTCCGTTCGATGCGGTTCGTGTCGGCGGCACTCTCCATCAGTAATTTTCCCGTACGGAGCAACAAATCCAGTTTTCTCCGTAATAACAAAACCTCCCGGTCAGTCATAATCTCTTTTTCCATTCTTCTTGTCTTTCTCTATTAAATGCGGGTACAAAAGTAAGAAGGCCTACCTTCCCAAGCAAGCCTTCCGCTAATCAATTCTATTGATTCTGTCGAATAATTCTTTTGTTCACCATGTTAGTTATTTATAATATTTAAATCGACATTCTTGATTTACAACGGCATATTACCATGCTTCTTGGGCGGGTTGCTCTGGCTTTTATTTTTAGCCATTTCAAGTGCCTGTATCAACTTGTAGCGCGTCTGCCGAGGCATGATGATCTCGTCGATAAATCCCAATTCGGCAGCCCGATAAGGATTCGAGAACTGCTCGTTGTATGCCTCCATAGCCTGCACCTTCTCTTCTCCATTTGCTTTCCGGTACAGGATATTGACAGCCCCCTCAGCTCCCATCACAGCAATTTCCGCCATCGGGTAAGCCAAGTTAATGTCTGCCCCGGTCGGTTTGCTCGACATCACGATATAAGCTCCGCCATAAGCCTTCCGCGTAATCAACGTGATTTTAGGAACCGTAGCCTCGGCATAAGCGTAAACAATCTTCGCGCCGTGGCGAATAATCCCGTCATGCTCCTGCCTGCAACCGGGCAAGAAACCGGGCACATCCTCGAACGTCACCAGCGGAATATTGAAACAATCGCAAAAACGAATGAAGCGAGCCGCTTTGTCCGAAGCATCGATATCCAGCACGCCGGCCAGGAAAGCCGGCTGATTCGCTACTATACCAACCGACTGGCCTCCCAAGCGGGCAAAGCCGACCACCACATTCTTGGCAAAATGAGGCATCACCTCGAAAAAATAATGGTTATCAACCACCGGTTCGATCACATCCTTAATGTCATAGGGAATGTTCGGATCATCGGGAATCACCTCTTGTAACGCCTCCACTTCACGGCGGATATCATCGGAACATGGAACAGACGGCGCATCCTCCATATTGTTTGACGGCAGAAAACTCAATAACTCCCGGATACTCATCAACGTTTCCTCTTCCGTATCGCACATAAAATGCGCCACGCCGCTCTTGCTGCTATGTATATAGGCACCTCCCAATTCCTCTTTCTCCACCGTCTCGTGCGTAACGGCCTTCACTACATCCGGCCCGGTTATAAACATGTGGCTCTTCTCTTTCACCATAAAGATGAAATCGGTCAGAGCCGGCGAGTAACAAGCGCCACCGGCGCAAGGACCGAGAATAGCCGAAATCTGAGGCACCACCCCGGAAGCCATTGTATTTTGATAAAAAATCGACGCATAACCGGCCAGACTGCCAACCCCTTCCTGGATGCGTGCACCGCCTGAATCGTTCAAGGCAATCACCGGCGCACCGTTCTTAAGAGCCAATGTCTGGACTTTCACGATCTTGGCGGCATTGGTCGAACTGAGCGTTCCTCCGTAAGCGGTAAAATCATACGCGTAGACAAAAACCTGACGGCCTTCGATCTTTCCATATCCGGAAACGACGCCGTCTCCTGGAATCTTGTTTTTCTCCATACCGAAGTTCGTACACCGGTGTGTCACAAACTTATCCAGTTCCACAAACGAACCTTTGTCCAACAACATGTCGATACGTTCGCGAGCCGTCATGCGTCCCGCCTCATGTTGCTTATCAATACGAACAGTGCCACCTCCCAAAGTAGCGACCTTGTCCAATTCTTCGAATTTCTTATATATCTTTTCTTTCTGCATTTTCTTCCTGATTAATAACCTCCAATGTCATCAACACTTGATTCGCGTCCACCGTATCTCCTTCTTTCACCATAATTTCACGCACCCGGCAATCCGAACTGACCTTATAATTACTCTGCATCTTCATCGCTTCGAGCACCGCCACGATATCTCCGGCAGACAGGAAATCTCCCTCGCCCACAGGAATCTTCACAACCTTTCCGGGCATCGGCGAAACAACCTTGTCATCCTGCTTCTCTTCACTGTTTTTACGCATACGCAAGTATTTGGCTTTCGAATCGATTATGTCGACCGAATAAGAAGAGAAAAGCGTGTTAACCTGATAGTTCTTCCCTCCTTCCGAACGAATCAGTTCTGCATTATAAGAATACCCGTCATGCAAGATCGAACAAGCTCCATTTTCGGCCATCACGATATCCACTTCATAGGGTTGGCCATCTATGTCGAGCTGAACTTTGTTTCCATCCTTTCCAAGCAACGACACTTCCGCCACCCGGTTCCCAATATGTATTTCCATTATAAACAGTTTTTTAAATCCTTAACACGCCTTTCTGCAATCCGAACTCACGCCAGCGACTGATCGGCCGGTTATCTACTGAAGAACCCGAAGTATTCTCTTCCAGATTCATCAGGTAATCCATATAAGCAGCGATCATGGCGATATTCTCCGATTCATGCTCATCTTCGGGATTAACCGGACACTGCAGTTCTTCGCTATGCTTTTCGATAAACGACGTATCGTAAGATCCATGTACAAAATCAGGTATATCCATAATCCGCCTGAGATAACTGATATTCGTCTTCAGGCCGGTAATCTTATATTCATGCAATACGCGTCGCATCCGTTCTATCGCATATTCGCGGTTGGTAGCCCATACGATCAGCTTACCGATCATCGGGTCGTAATAGACCGGAATTTCATACCCCTCGTAGACATAGCTGTCGATCCGCACTCCGATCCCGTTCGGTTCAGTCAGTTGACGAATAACTCCTGGTGATGGCATAAAATTATTGCCCGTATCTTCGGCACAAATACGGCATTCGATGGCATGTCCACGCTGCGCGACATCTTCCTGCCGGATATGCAACGGTTGGTTGTCAGCTATACGGAGTTGCTCCTTTACCAAATCGAGCCCCAACACCTCCTCGGTGATCGGATGCTCTACCTGTAAACGGGTATTCATTTCGAGAAAATAAAAATTACGATGTTTATCGACCAGAAATTCGATCGTCCCGGCACCGGTATAGTTGACCGCTTTGGCTGCCGCTACCGCCTTCTCTCCCATCTCCTTCCGTAGTTCTGACGTGATGAACGGAGACGGGCTCTCTTCGACAATTTTCTGGTTACGTCGCTGAACGGAACATTCACGTTCACAAAGATGGATCACATTCCCGTAATTGTCACCCAAAATCTGAAATTCGATATGATGCGGCTCTTCCACGAATTTTTCCAGATAAACCGTATCATCGCCAAAAGAGGAGAGCGACTCCGAGCGAGCAGCATTGTAAGCCTCTTCCACCTCTTCTTCCTTGTGGATCAAGCGCATTCCTTTCCCGCCACCTCCCATCGAGGCTTTCAGCATGACCGGAAAACCGATCTCCCGGCAGATCCGGCGTGCTTCTCCGGCATCCTGCAAAGGTTGCTGCGTGCCGGGGACAACCGGTACACCGGCAGCTATCATCCGCTTGCGAGCGGATATTTTATCCCCCATAGCCTCCATCGTTTCGGCAGACGGGCCGATAAAGATGATTCCTTCTTCTTTGCATCGGCGGGCAAAATCCGCATTCTCAGACAGGAAACCATATCCGGGATGGATCGCATCGGCCTTATGCTGTTTGGTTGCCCGGATAATCTTTTCGATATCCAGGTAACTATCTTTTGACGCAGCCGGTCCTATCAGAGCCGCTTCATCTGCATAGAGAACATGACGGGCCGTCCGGTCTGCTTCCGAAAAAACAGCCACTGACCGTATTCCCATTTCGCGACAGGAGCGCATAACTCTCACAGCTATTTCGCCCCGATTCGCAATCAGAACTTTTCTTATCATATTTATTGTATTTACATTTTGCGCCCATAACCTAACCCACGAGGATATGAACCTTTAATTGAACGGCAGGTCTTCTGACTGACTCCCATCCTGAAGCCTTCCCGACTTATTATAACAAGCCAGTGGCAAAAGTAGTTCCAAGATGTTAAAACAGAGCTTCACAGCAGCGGGACTGTCCGGGATTTACACCCGATTCCCTTTTAATCCGCATTCCCGAACGGGAAATGCGAAACCTATTCGCTGGCAAATGTAACCTTTTTTCTTAATATATCCCGTTCCGAAAGAAATATTTTGTTTTCCCTCCAAAAAACAATTAATTAATGTTGTTTATTTTTTCAAACGAACAATTTACATACTTTTGCAATGGATTAAGGTGAACCGCCAGTGGAACAAGTGGCTTTTTCCAAATGGGGTTGCAAAACTTTTCAAATTACATATTATATTTATGTCTGCTATTCAATTCCTTCGTTGCAATAAATCAGCAGGATGGAAAGCCGGATTGGCACTTTTGTTGATACTCGGCTCATATGCTTTCTATAGTTTCCTGCTTTCGCCTACCCGTATCGCACTGGTGAACTTTCCGTCATATAAGGTATCCAATATCGTCTTGTCAACCGACAGCCGTCTGATACAAGTCGACGAAGTGACTGCCGAACAAGCATCGTCACTGAAAAATTATGACGCGATTCTTTTGTTCGGTCCGGGATTACGCCTGACAAACGAACAAATAAACAATATAGAAAAAGCAGGAAAGAAAGGAACTACCGTCTACACGTTCGGGTTCACATCCGGGCTAATCGCCAACCAGCATGTAGACAGCCTGCAACAAAAACAACTCGACACCTATTACAACAACCGCAGCAAGTCGAATTTCCGCAATATGCTATACTATATACGTAGCACATTCGATAAACATAAACTGTTCAAACCGGAAGTAAATGCCCCCCAGATCATTCCTTCCAATATTTTCTTCTATCTGGAAGACGGGGTATTTTACCAGACAGCAGATGAACTGACCGAATATCTACACACAAAAAACATATACAAAGAAGGAGCTCCCCGTATTGCTTTTGTCTCCGGCACGACCTCGCCTCTGGAGGGGAATCGCAGATATTTAGACAGCATGATCGTTCATTTATCAGCTGCCGGATTCAATGTTTATCCCCTCTCCTCTGCTACCAAACGACAAGAAATGATGGAAAGCGTACACCCTGATGCCGTCGTCTATTTGCCGATGGGACGGCTGGGAGGGGACAAGGCCGTTAAATGGCTGACCGAGAACAATATTCCACTATTCTGTCCGCTTACCATCATGCAAAGCAAGGAAGAATGGGAGGATGAAAGCAACAACAAAGGGGTTACGGGCGGTTATCTGGCTGCCCGCATCGTGTTGCCGGAGATAGACGGCTCCATCGACCCGTTGGTTATCTCCACACAAAACAAACATGAAAATGGCTATTTCATATTTGACGGGGAAACGGAACGGCTTGAGAACTTCGCACAAAATGTAAAAAACTACATGCAATTGCGAAAGATACCGAATAAAGATAAACGCATTGCTATCTGCTATTTCAAAGGGGCCGGACAAAGCGCTCTCGTTGCCGCCGGCCTGGAAGTGGCCCCCTCTTTATACGAGCTGTTGAAACGGCTGAGACAGGAAGGCTATTCGGTTACCGGCCTGCCGGATACGTTCGAAGCCTTCAACCGGCTGCTGCAACAACAGGCTCCGGTACTGGGCGCTTATGCCAAAGGCGCACAAGCCGACTTCATGCAAAACGGCAATCCTGTATGGATACCTAAATCCGATTACGAAAAATGGGCCGGAGAAGTAATCATGCCAAGCAAATACCAAGAAGTGGTCGATAAATACGGAGAGGCACCGGGTAATTATCTGAGTGAGGAACATGAGGGAGAACCTTCGATCGCCATCGCCTGCCTTCGCTTCGGCAATGTTGCCTTGTTCCCACAACCGCACGCAGCCGAGGGAGACAATGAATTCCAAATTGTACATGGAGCAAGCGTAGCGCCGCCTCACGCCTATATCGCCCCTTATCTATGGGTCCAAAAAGGGTTTAAAGCGGATGCTCTGATCCATTTCGGTACACACGGCAGTCTGGAATTTACACCTGGCAAACAGGTCGGATTGTCCAAAAAAGATTGGCCGGACTGTTTGATCGGCAGCCTTCCGCATTTCTACTACTATAGTATCGGGAATGTCGGCGAAGGGATCATAGCCAAACGGCGTACGCATGCAGCCCTGATCTCTTACCTGACGCCTCCTTTCATGGAAAGTCGGACACGTGGCCAATTCTCCGACTTGTTTAAAGAAATAGACAGCTGGCACAACGCACCGGAAGAACGGCAACCTGAACTTTCCAAAAAGATAAAAACAATCGCTCTCAATATGGGATTACATCGGGATTTGCAATTAGACAGCATCTCGAACCAGCCATTCACCGCTGAAGAAATCGAACGCATTGAGAACTATGCAGAAGAGATAGCCAACGAGAAAATGACCGGGCGACTTTATACCTCGGGACAATCATTCAGCCCGGAAGAGATCGAGTCGACCGTCATTGCCATGTGCGCAGATCCGATCGCCTACAGCCAGGCGCGTCTTGACGAGTCAAACAAAAAGATCACCCGAGAACAATTGGAGAGTAATGCTTTCATCTCCCGCCACTATCTGGCGCCGGTCAAGGAAAAGTTACATCGGCTGCTCACCTCGCCACAAGCAAACACAGACCATCTGCGACAAGAGATCGCATTCCTCAGCCGTGCCGGCCTTATGAAGGATCCTGCAGAAAGTTACGAAAATGTCCTGAACTATCGGAATCTCCTGGCTGCTTCTCCCAAAATGGAACAGCAAGCGATCCTTCATGCCTTGAATGGCGGTTATATCGCACCAACCCCTGGCGGAGATGTCGTTCTGGCTCCTAATACGTTGCCAACCGGACGTAACATGTATTCCATCAATGCAGAAGCGACCCCGAGCACACGTGCCTGGGATAATGGGAAAAACTTGGTGGAAATGACACTCCGGCAATATTTTGCCAAACATAACGCCTATCCGCGCAAAGTCAGCTATACTTTCTGGGCAGGTGAATTTATCGAAACAGAAGGAGCCACTTTCGCTCAAGCTCTCTATATGTTGGGAGTCGAGCCGGTGCGCGATGGCATGGGACGTGTCGTCGATCTACGCCTGATTCCTTCCAAAGAACTCGGACGGCCACGAATAGATATTGTCGTACAAACGTCCGGACAACTGCGCGACCTTGCCGCCTCACGTCTTGCTATGCTGACAAATGCGATCAAACTGGCTACCCAATCAGAAAATGACGAATTCGGCAATTATGTTGCCGAAGGGACAGTCGAATCGGAAAAATTATTGGTTGAAAAAGGTTTATCGCCTAAAGAAGCACGTGAACTATCTACCATGCGCATTTTTGGAGGAGTGAACGGTAGTTATGGCACCGGTATCATGGGGTTGGTGGAAAAAGGAGACGCCTGGGACAGTGAAAAACAAATTGCCGAAACCTATCTCAATAATATGGGAGCCATTTATGGTGACCCCGACAAGTGGGGGTCAATGGTGAAAGATCTCTTCGAAATAACTCTCCAACGAACGGATATTGTCATACAACCTCGACAAAGCAATACCTGGGGAGCTTTGAGCCTCGATCATATGTATGAATTTATGGGAGGTTTGACTCTTTCTGTCCGTAACGTTACGGGGAAAGAACCGGAAGCCTATCTTTCTGATTACCGGAACCGCCACAAAATACGGATGCAGAATCTAAAAGAGGCGATCGGCGTAGAAAGTCGTACGACACTGTTGAACCCGGAATATATAAAGGAGAAGATGAAAGGCGGTGCCACTTCAGCCGGGACATTCGCCAAAACACTCCGAAACACATACGGCTGGAACATCATGAAGCCTACAACAATCGACAAGGAACTGTGGGACGACCTTTACAAAGTTTACGTGAAAGACGAACTGCATCTGGGTATTCATTCTTTTTTCAAGAAGGAAAATCCGGCCGCCCTGCAGGAAATGACAGCCGTCATGCTTGAGACAGCACGCAAAGGGTACTGGAAAGCCACGAACGAACAGTTGAAAGACCTCGCGGCTTTACATATCGAACTGATCAAAGAGTTTCGTCCGGCTTGCTCCGGCTTTGTCTGTGACAATGGCAAACTGGAAGACTTTATCGCCGGTCATGCTGACGCACAGGCAACTGAGACGTATCGCCGTCAGATCAACACTGTGAAAGAGGCGCCGGTAGAGACAGGCAAATCTGTCGTTCTGAAAAAAGACCGCCTGGACCAAACACCGGAACAAGAGCAGAATGACCTCAATGGCTTTGTCGTGGCAGTCGCCGTTGTGGCTATTTTCTGTGGTATCGTATTGTTTATGAAGCGAAAAAAACGATAATCATGGAATATATTGCCGGTATATTGTTAGGATTCATCACACTAAGTTTTCTGCTGAAAATCGGATTTTATCCCTCATTCCGACAAATCGCATTGGCAGCAACAGCCTGTGCCGGATTCGTACTGCTGATCTGGAATCAGGCTGCTGAACAGTCTCGCACACAAATTGCTGACTTTCTCGCTTCTCCGAAACAGATGCAGGATGCAGCCGTATGGATCACCCTCGAGGCGATGATCATGATCGCCTTTTGCTTCGACAGTTTTGCCGGTTACCGCCACCATGACAATTTGTTCAAACGAAGTATTTCCTGTTTCTTGAATGTTTATCCGGGATTGTTGATCGGGGTCGTGCTGGGATATGCGCTTACACAAACGATCTTTGCTTTTCCGGGAACCGATTTCAGAATCGTCGCAGGCTGGTTTGCAGCCTCGGCCGGAACGGGAATCGCCTTGACCGCATGGCTTTTCCGAAAATATCTGGGCGACAAGGGTCTCAGGCTGGAATTGCTATTTACAACAAACCTGTTTATCCTGCTTATGGGTATTATAGCAACAGAAAACGGACAAACCTGTTATCAAAGTGTTTCCAATGTCGACTGGAAAACAACGGTTACCACACTTATTGTGTTTATTGCCGGCGCAGGCTTGGGACTTATATGGAAACTTATTCATAAAACAAAATTATGACATCGATATCAAATGCATTATTCTGGATTTCCAACGGATTGTTGGTACCCGTAGTCGTTCTTTTACTCTTCTTTTTCCTTCGTGCAGTCTTAATGATCGGAGGTTTCTTCGGTGAATTCTGGCAAAAGGCCAAGTTGCAACAACAGATGAATGATATACTGGAAAAACTGACTCCGGAAAATACCGAAGAGTTTTACAAGCAATTACCCGCGGATAAAAATATTCCGATCCTCCACTGCCTGCACAAACTCTATGACCACAGAGAGAACGATGCTTACTGCGAACGCTTGCTTGCCAATTACGAAGTCGACGCAGAAAAGGATTTGGGACGTTCCCGCTCTTTTGTCAAATTAGGTCCGATGCTTGGGCTGATGGGGACACTGATCCCGATGGGACCGGCTCTTGTCGGTCTTTCAACCGGAGACATTGCCTCTATGGCCTACAACATGCAAGTGGCTTTCGCCACGACTGTCGTCGGCATGGTGATAGCAGCAATCGGGGTTATCACGTTGCAAGTGAAACAACGCTGGTATGCCCGCGACATGAATGACCTGGAGTATATCTATAAAAACCTGCGCCATGAAAAGGAATAAATTGCTCCACAACGAGACGGATACAGATCCGATGGGTGTCGTTGCCAACCTTTTCGATGTGGCGATGGTTTTTGCTGTCGCTTTGATGGTGGCTCTTGTCACTCGTTTCAACATGACGGAACTCTTCTCCAAAGAGGATTTTTCCCTTGTCAAAAATCCGGGCAAAGAGAACATGGAAATTATCACGAAAGAAGGCGAGACCATCCATCGGTACACGCCTTCTGAACAACAGGAGAAATCCGGCAAGAAAGGGCGCAAAGTCGGAATCGCCTATGAACTGGAAAACGGTGAAATCATCTATGTCCCGGAATAGCCTTTTATCCGACAATCCATTTACCGCCCGGTATGAGTGAAATAATCTTGGTCGCCACAAAACAGCTAACGAATGTACATGCCGCAATGACGGGTATGGCTGCAACTGTAGGCAACGGCAAGACGGATTTGAACACCGTAACCCACAGGCCGAGCCAAAAGATATGCATCAAATACATCCCGTAGCTGAGTTTGGAGAGTTCCAACACGAAACGCGGAGTTTCGGAAAGTTCAATGCAACTGAACATCAGGAAGGTGCCCGCCGTGAGAAGCACGCAGTTGATGGTGCAGAAAGCCCATCCTATCTCCAGTACGGGTGTCGGAAGGATTTCTCCGGGTATGGCCTGGACATAGAACGAATAGATGGTCAAAGCTGCTCCGAGGACCATCGAAGCGGTTCCGACGATGAAACGTGTGGAGCGGTTCCAGGTCAGATGGACATGTATGTAATGTGCAAGCACGAGATAACCCAAGTAACCGGAAAAGTACCACAGCATATGGTATTCGTTCCAGAAACACTGTCCCCACACTTCTCCGAACCAACGGTTCAAGTACGGCATACAGGTCGACAACAGGAACAAACCGATGAAGAAACGTTCTTCTTTGGCCGTCGCCTTACTCAACCAGGGCGAGACGATAGGGATGAACAAGTAAATGCTGATCAAAGGATACATGAACCACAAGTGCCCCGCCAGCGTCGGGAAATTCAGAAATATCCGCGACAGGTCTTTGACCGAGGTCGCCCCATCGATCTGCCCCCACAACATCGGCAGGGTACTGTAGAGTATCATGAATATGAAAAAAGGCGGCAGGATGCGGATACAACGCCGGCGGTAGAATTGCCACATGGACTGTCCCTCCTTCATCGGCGCAAGGAGAAAGGCAGAGACGATTATAAACAACGGAACGGCCATACGCGAAAATCCATCGTACATAGACACCCACAGCCGGTCTGACTCATTTGCCAGAAAGGCTTGCGGCCCTACCATGTCTGTCGAACCGGGGGCACCGTAAAAATTCTCACTGGCATGGACGACCATGACAAGGAAACACGCAAATACGCGCACATAATCCAAAAAAACTATACGTTTCATTTTTTTGCTTGATTACTATGATTAATAAGAGATTTAATTCTTTGAGGCGAAGCATGTGCTTAATAAATGCCAAAGATAGGGAAAAAGCCGGGAATCCCCTCAAAAAGGTATGAGTAGCTTGTAAAATACATCTTTGTAGGTATTGTACGGTGAAGCGGAATGATGGATATTTGCCCTCGTTATCAATTAAAAACAAATTAAGAATGAAGACTATAGGAATCTTTTACGGTTCGTCGAACGGGACAACCGAAGGTGTTGCAAAACAGATTGCAGAAAAATTGGGCGTCAAATCATCGGATATTCATGATGTCAGCCAGGCCTCTCCTGCCGATTTCGCTCCTTATGAAGTGTTGTTGTTGGGTAGTTCCACCTGGGGAGCAGGCGATCTCCAGGACGACTGGTATGATTTTCTCCCGAAAATCAAGAAATTAGATTTATCCGGCAAGCTGGTCGGACTGTTCGGTTGTGGCGATTCTTCTTCTTTCAGCGATACTTTCTGCGACGCGATCGGGACAATCTACAACGACCTGAAAGCCTCCGGTTGCAAATTCGTCGGCAGCATGGATGCCTCCGGCTACACCTACGACGATTCGACCGCTGTCATCGATGGCAAATTCGTCGGTCTCGCACTTGATGAAATGAACGAAGACGACCAGACCCCGGCACGTATAGATGCCTGGATCGAAAGCTTGAAAAACGACGGAGTGGAATAACATATCCACCTATAAACCAATCAATCCGATTTTATAGCAATAAAAAGGGCCTCTCTCACAAGAGGCCCTTTTCCGATTTTAGTTCCGTTATCTATGCAAATTAGCAATTATGATTAAATCTGATTATTTTATTCTTTTATATCCGTAAACTGCCAGATCGCCCAGTTCCTCTTCGATACGAAGCAACTGGTTGTACTTGGCCATACGATCTGAACGGCTCAAAGAACCTGTCTTGATCTGCCCGCTGTTGGTAGCGACGGCGATATCGGCAATCGTAGCATCTTCCGTTTCGCCGGAGCGGTGGGAAGTGACGGTCGTATAGCCGTGGCGATGTGCCATTTCGATTGCATCGAGTGTTTCTGTCAGCGATCCGATCTGGTTCACCTTGATCAGGATGGAGTTGGCACAACCTTCCTGAATTCCTTTGGAGAGGAAGTCCACATTTGTAACGAACAGGTCGTCGCCCACCAACTGGCAGCGGTTACCGATCCGTTCTGTCAACTTCTTCCAGCCTTCCCAGTCATTTTCGCTCATACCGTCTTCGATAGAGTCGATCGGATATTCGTCGATCAGTTTTTCCAGATAGGCAATCTGTTCGTCTGCCGTACGTTTAACGCCTTTCGCACCTTCAAACTTAGTATAGTCGTAGACACCGTTCACATAAAATTCAGAAGAAGCACAGTCCATACCGATCTTCACATCCTGTCCGGGTACATAGCCGGCTGCTTTGATGGCAGCGATGATCGAGTTCAGAGCATCTTCCGTCCCTTCCAGGTTCGGCGCAAAACCGCCCTCATCACCTACAGCCGTGCTCAGGCCACGGTCTTTCAACACTTTTTTCAACGCATGGAACACTTCCGCCCCCATCCGCAGACCTTCTTTGAAAGAAGAAGCGCCAACCGGACGAATCATGAATTCCTGGAAAGCGATCGGAGCATCGCTGTGAGAACCTCCATTGATGATATTCATCATCGGCACAGGCATTACATAGGTGTTTGTCCCTCCGATATAACGGTACAACGGGATGTCCAGATAATTGGCTGCCGCCTTTGCCACTGCAAGAGAAACACCCAAGATCGCGTTGGCTCCTAAGTTGGATTTGGTTTTTGTTCCATCGAGTTTCAACATTGCATGGTCGATAGCCCGCTGGTTCAAAGCCGACATTCCCACTAAGGCCGGGGCAATCGTTTTATTGACGTTTTCAACCGCTTTTTGCACGCCTTTACCGCCATAACGGTTCTTATCGCCGTCACGCAATTCCAGCGCCTCATGTTCTCCGGTCGAAGCTCCCGACGGAACGGAAGCACGCCCCATTACACCTGATTCCAACCAAACATCTACTTCAACGGTAGGATTTCCTCTCGAATCGAGGATTTCACGTCCTGTAATCTTTTCTATTCTCATTTGTTTGCTATTTTAAAGTGAGGCAAAGATAGAGGACGAAAAAGGAATATAAAATCACCATAAATGACTATTTAGCAGGCCGAAAATACCTACTAATAGGTAACTTCATATTCCTTTCTTTACTGCAAGCAGAGCGGTGGTCAGCCTTTCAGCTTCGACAAAAATTTCGTTCTGTCGACGATATAGCGGATATGCGTCCCTTCGCCGATCACATCCGCCGAATCTCTGGCGACCAGCGAAAAGGTCAACTTCCGCCCGTCCACCTCGACCAGTGTCGCTTCCGCACTCACCTCCTCGCCTTCACCGGAAGGACGGACATGCGTCATGTCCATTTTAGCCCCTACGGTGGTCGAACCTTCGGGGAGTCCAGCCGCAACAGCGAGCATCGCCGCGTTTTCCATCAATGCCACCAAAGCCGGCGTTGCCAACACGGGCAGGTCTCCCGACCCCATCGCCGATGCGAAATTTTCCGGCTGTACGACAGTCCGGCTGGTATGTTTCAATCCTTTTTCCAACATAGTCACTTCTTTTTAATGGTTCTACATTCTATTGCTTTTTCACGGATTCTGACGAAATCCGCCGCCAAAAATAATGATTTTGTTTTTCAATCCGCCTTTTGTACGGACAGACTTTTTTCTTACCTTTGCCACAGTTTTGGTTTCGCGGCTCCCAATTGCTACGGGAGTGCGATAAAAAGGGAATCAGGTGCGAATCCTGAACAGACCCGCTGCTGTAAGTTCCTCCCCAAATCTTTGAATACATCGCAAGCCACTGTCCGTCACCGGATGGGAAGGCATTCAAAGACGGAACAAGTCAGAAGACCTGCCAAAAACAAACACAGTTTTAATGCTTTCGGGAAACAAAGCGGTAAAACATCGAGTCTGGTCATTCTTTATCCCCTTTTACATAAAGAAATCATTTCTCCTTGTGCGCATTTCCATAAGCAAGTCATGAATCGCTATATCAAGGATTAAAATGAAAGTCTTTGTACATGTTTTTCTTTTGTTTGTCTGCCTGTCACAATTGAGCCTGACGGCACAAAACACAATTACGCTCAAAGGGAAAGTCACCGACCAGCAAAATATGCCCCTGTCGCTGGTAACGATCGCCATCGAAAATACGACCTCCGGCACTTATACGGATGACAACGGGTATTACTCCCTGAAAGTATCTCCCGGCAAACATACGTTTGTCGTCTCCTCCCTGGGATATCAAACAATCAAAACAACACTCGACCTCCAACGCGACAAAACCCTCGATTTCAAACTGGAAGAGAGTGCCGTAAACCTGAACTCGGTGGAGGTGTACGGAAAAACACAATCGCAGCAGGCCAGAGAAAGCGCTCTTTCGGTCAATGCGCTCGATGTCAAGCCTGTCATTAATTCGCTTAACAACCTGAATGAATTAGTGAATCGGACAAGCGGTGTCAAAGTACGCGAAGAAGGAGGCGTAGGTTCCGATTTCGACTTGTCGATCAACGGGCTGTCAGGTAATTCCGTCCGCTATTTCATCGACGGCGTTCCTTTGGACAGCAAGGGAAGCAATGTGACGCTTGCCAATCTGCCTGTCAACCTGATCGACCGGGTGGAGATATATAAAGGCGTAGTACCGGCCTCATTAGGTACGGACGCATTAGGCGGTGCCGTCAATATTATCACTCAGCCGAAAAAGAAAAACTTCGTAGACGCTTCCTACAGTATCGGTTCGTTCCACACACACCGTGCCGACCTGAACGCACAGTTTGTGGAACGCCACACAGGACTGATCGTACGTCCTACCATCGGCATCAACTATTCGAAAAACGACTACCGGATGAAAGACGTGCAGATGCGCAACGAGACTGGCGACCAATTTATCTACGGCAATCCCAAACGTTTCCATGACGGCTATTTTTCACTTTTGACACAGATAGAAGCCGGAATCACCGGCAAGCGCTGGGCTGACGAATTTTTCGTCTCCGCCTCCTACTCAAAAACGGACAAGGAATTGCAGACCGGTTCCGTACAGACCAAAGTCTATGGTATGGCCGAACGCAATTCGGATGCATGGAACGTTTCGGCACGTTATAACAAACAGAACTTCATAACCGAAGGCTTGACACTGAAAGCGACTTTGTCGCACACATGGGACCATTCCATTACGATCGATACGGCCTATCGGAAATATTATTGGGACGGAGGCTACATCGTGAGCCAACGCAACGAAATCAGAGGCAATGAGCCTTCCATACGCCACTATAAACGTCCTCTGACCATCGCACGGGCCAATTTGGATTACCGCCTGGGCGAACATCACGGCCTTAACCTGAATTATCATATGAACCGGACGGGAAACGACCGCTATGATGATTTGGACCAGAGCTTCGAACCATCAAATGACGCCGTGACCAAACATATTATCGGGTTGACCTACAGCCAATCGTTTTTTGACGGAAAGATGCAGAATGTATTCTTTGCCAAAGATTATGTGAACCATCCGAATATCCGGCAGACCGACCAGTCTTCTGTAACGGGATCGGACAAGGTGAAGGGTTCCACCACCAAAAACTATTTCGGCTACGGGACCGGACTGCGCTACATGTTCTTCGAACCGTTGGCGGTAAAGATTTCCTATGAACACAGTGTGCGCCTTCCTATCGCCCGCGAACTGTTGGGCAACGGAACCACCATCTATGCAAATGTGGCACTGGAACCGGAAAAGAGTAACAATGTCAATTTCGCCCTGTTCGGCACATGGCATCCTGCAGGCAGACATACCATTTATTACGAGGCAAACGGATTCCTGCGCTACGTGGACAATTACATACAGACTTCCGTTATTGAAAAAGAAGGTATGATGCAGTATGTCAACGACCCTGCCGTCCATATCAAAGGAGTGGAAGGAGAAGTTCGCTATGATTGGGACGGCCGTTTGCAACTCATGGCCAATGTCAGTTACCAGGATGCCCGCGACCAGCAAAAATACAAAGAGGACGGCAAACCTTCCGCCACATACGAAAACCACGTGCCCAATCGTCCCTGGCTGTTCGGCAGCGCAGAGGTGAGCTATACGTTCCGCAACCTTCTGCAGCAGGACAACAAACTGCGTTTAGGTTGTACGTTCCAATGGGTACATTGGTATTTCCTGACATGGGAAGCCTACGGCAACCGCGATACCAAAGCCCGTATTCCCTCGCAGCATATCTGTAATGCCAATATCACCTATTCTTGGAAGCAAGACCGTTATAACATCGCATTGGAATGTTCGAATTTCCTCGATGAAACAGCTTATGACAACTACAAGCTGCAAAAACCCGGACGCGCTTTCTTCGCAAAGTTCAGAGTCTTTATCAATTAACACTCATATTAAAAACAAAAGAGTATGAAAAAGTTCAAATTCACATTGCTAACCTTCATCACAGCCCTGATCTCACTTGGTTTTACGGCTTGTTCTGATGATGATGATCTAAAAGACGTTTCCGTGACCGGTGTCACAATCACTCCGTCCACATTAACCTTGAAAACGGGAACCACCGGGACACTGACCGCGACTGTTGTCCCTGAAAATGCTACTGTAACGACTGTTTCCTGGAACAGTTCGGACACAAATGTCGCAACAGTAGAAAAAGGCGTTGTAACAGCTGTTTCCGAAGGATCGACCACGATCACGGTAATAACGGACGACGGCGGATTCACGGCCACTTGCGAAGTAACCGTAACCCGTGATGCGCCGGCTTTCGACGAAAGCAAATATCACTTCGACCTTTTCCTGACCGTAGGAAAACATGGCGGCATGAGCAGCAAGAACACGACTGTTGTCAACAACGTCGACAAACTGACGGCCGACATGGGGACTATCACTATCAAAGGGGAAGGAACCGAATTAGGAGATTATTCCATGGAAAGCATCTCGAAGGGGAAATATTATTACCAGATTCCTTCAAGCAGCGACCGTTTCGTGAAATATCAGATCAAAGACAGCAAGGTGATAGAAAAAGCTTCATCACCCTTTAAGACAAATACCTACAAAGTGCGTTCCTACACCCATGCTTGGACTGACGACAACACGCTCGTCATCATGGCTGCCAGCGGCGATGCAAGTAAGATTATCTGGAGCAAGCTGAATGCCGACGATATGTCGATTATTGAAGAAGGCACCCTGGATATCCCGCTGCCGGAATCAGAAATAAAAGGAGAAGAGACGAAGAAATTCTCTACATCAGGTATCCTCACCTACAATGAAAAGGCCGGCAAATTATACTATTTCTATTACGGGAAAAACGGCGTATCCGGAAGAGGTGGCAAAACAACTACCAAATTTTACACGGCAGTCCTCGATCCATCCAGCTTGGCCGTGGAAAGCAATAAGCGCAACTCGCTTGCCGATGAAATGGCAGGAAGCGCATACGGAGAATTGATGCAAGACTGCGTAACATACGATGAAGCCGGCAACCTCTATCTGGCCGCAGCCGTTGTCAAAGACAATATAGAAGAAGGACACCTGTTGCGCATCAAGAACGGGGAAACGGATTTCGATCCCGATTACGAAGGCTATCCGAATGCAGACGGCAAACTACTCACTATCCAAAACATGGGTAACGGCAAGGCACTTGCTTATGCACGTAACGATGCTGCCGGTACGGCAATCGACAATTACAGCCACTATTACTCCATCATCGATCTTGCCACAGGCGAAAGGACACGTCTGAGCTACGATGGCAAAGAACTCGCTTACAGCGGAGGCCGCTTCTCGCAGCGTTCCGTTGTCTTCAACGAGAAAGCCTACATCGGCGTGAACACCGAAGCTGATGCCAATGCCATCATCTACATCTACGACACAAAGACCGGAACTATAGAGAAAGGTGCTGAAGTAGCCGGTGAATTCTACTTCGACATGATACGTGTGATAGAAAACGATTAATTCCGGCCCGTCGGGATCAATCGTTTCCAACAAGAAAGGGAGTGCGTCAAAAACACTCCCTTTCCTTTTTTATACAGGTAGAACGTTTGTAAGAAAAAGCTCTCTATTTTTGTCCGAAATTGACAATATCCCCTCAAAAACAGCCGTATCCGAGAAACAGCTGATTGTTAGTAAGATAAAGAAAATACAGTTTGTTAAAAAATATTACCCTTAGGGGTAATTTGAATTATATGGGGTATAAAATCAAATTTTATGCGGTAGTAGTTTCGATTTGAACCAATGGGTATTAAGGCAAACTGTACAATAAGGGTTGAAATGGCAATAAGGGGGAAGGAAGCTTGACAAAGCGGTCCGGTAAAGAAATCTTCCGCCACTCCTACCTAAAAATAGGTAGGAAACTCTTTTATTATACCTACAACTCGGTATTTACAGGACTTTGCAGATATCAGAACTTTGTATTTTGAATTCTAACGTTGAAATAATAAATTACAAAAATGGATCTGTCCGACCAGAAGGTACATGCAGAAACAATGCCTGACAAACAAACCGACAAAGTATTGATGCCGGAAAACCTTTCTACCCTGACTCTTATGCTGATCAGCCTCTTTTGGATAGCTGTCATATTTATCCCGATCGTTCTGATTAGAAGAAGAGTCGTCAAAAAAGATTGGAGAAGAAGATAACAGGATTAATGTGAACAAAACCGGTTCCGGGCAGTTATTATTACCATTTTATCGATATTACTTCTTTGTTTTCGATTTATTCCCTATTTTTGTTAACGGGATGTCAAACAAAACACCCCCTTTAACCGTTATGATTATAACGAAAACACACAATAAGGACAAATGAGACGTTGGATGAAGCGAATAGGGGTCATATGCCTGATACCGGTGGTATTGGTCATCCTGATTTCAATTCTTTTATATATACCTTCTTTCCAGAACTTCGCTGTACGGTTAGCCACCCAATATGCCAGTGAGGCTACCGGTATGAATATCGGGATCGGACAGATACGTCTTTCTTTCCCGCTAAACCTGACAGTCCGGAACGTGAAGGTCATAGCCCCTCCCGACACGTTATTGTCACTCGAAAGTTTCCAGGTCAACATCCGCCCGCTGCCGTTGCTGAAAAAAGAGGTTCTGGTGGATGCAATCGACCTGCGCGGCGTGAAAGCCAATACAGGCAACCTGATCGAGGGCATGGAGATCAAAGGAACGTTAGGAAAGCTCTATGCCAAAGCAGACCGTATAGACCTCGGGAAAGAGATTGCGCGGTTGAACAAAATCGACCTTTCGGACACAGCCGTCACCCTTCTGATGAACGACACGACAACAAACAAGGATACGACATCGACGGCGGTCAACTGGAAATTGGTGTTGGAGCGGATCGACTTGAACCGGGTAGCGTTCGCCATGCAGATGCCGGACGATTCGTTGCGCCTTTCGACCTATATCGACAAGGCGGGACTGACCGACGGGATGGTCGACCTCGGATCGGCACGCTACAGTGCAGCCCGTTTCCTTCTGTCCGGTTCTTCCTTGGGTTACGACGGCAACAACAGTGATCCGACACCGGGTTTCGATCCGGCACATATTGCCTTGAGTGATGTGAACATCCGGATCGATTCGCTTCTGTACGGAGGCCGGGACATCGGCGCACGGATCAAAGAGTTTTCCGCCAATGACCGTTCGGGGCTGACACTAAGTTCGCTGACCGGAGACATCAGCAGCGACAGCACGACGATACAGGTGCCGGGGCTTCTGTTGAAAACACCTTACTCGGAGCTCCGCCTGTTGGCAACCGTTCCTTGGAGTTCGTTCGACAATACGCCAAGCGGAACGCTCCGCAGCCTGCTGACCGCCTCGGTAGGAAAAGAGGATGTATTCATCTTTGCCGGCACTCTCCCCGATGAGTTCAAACAAGCCTATCCTCAAAAAGAAATCAGCCTGACGGCCGGAATAGAAGGGAACCTGGCTGCTTTACGGTTGCGCCAGCTGAAAAGCGAGCTGCCCGGTGTCTTCAATATGAATATCACAGGAGAGATGAAAGCCGTGGCAGACAGTATCCGCCGTTCGGGTAAATTCGAGCTGGACGCACAGACCGGGAACCTCGATTTCGTCCTTTGCATGTTGCCCGCATCCGAACGTTCGCGCTATAACCTTCCGGTAATGGAGCTGAAAGGAGAAGCGACTTTGCAGAGCCAAGAATACCGCGCCGACCTTTTGCTCACACAAGGCGAAGGCAAGGTCGGACTGACGGCACGCTATAACCCCGCACAAGAGTCTTACCAGGCCGACCTGGAGGTCGACAGCTTGAAACCAACCGACTTTCTGCCCCAAGACTCCCTTTACCACCTGACAGCTTCGATCCGTGCCGAAGGGAAAGGGTACGACCCGTTTCACGCATCCACCTGGGCCAAATTAGACGGAAAGATCACGAATATCCAGTATGGGACATACGCCGTATCCGATGTGAAACTGGACGGTTCACTGGAAAAGAACCTGTTGAAATTCGACCTGCTCAGCCATTATCCGCTTGCGAAGATGGACTTGTCGCTGAATGCGACCCTCCTCCAGAAGAAAGTGAACGCGATGCTGATCGCCGACGTGCAAAACCTGGACCTGTACGGCATGCACTTCATGAACGACTCACTGGCTACCTCCTTCCAGCTCTTTGCCGAGGCGGAAACGGACATGGGGAAGAACAATCAGGTAGATATAACCCTTGGTAACTGGGAACTGATAAACCCGACCGGCAAGTTTCGTCCGAAAACATTGACTCTACACGCTCACAGCGATAAAGACACGACTCGCGTTTCTTTCCACGCCGGAGACCTCGGAATCGTCCTGACCGGTAATGCGGATATCGAGACGATGGCCGATAAATTCACGAATATAAACGAAGGACTCACCCGGCAGCTGGAACGCGATTCGATGATCAACATACCGGCGTTCCGTCCGCTCCTTCCGGACATGGACCTGAAGGTCACGGCCGGCAAGGATAACCCGATCTACAACATCCTGCAACAGTATTATATCACCTTTGACAACCTGGATATCGAAGCCCGCACTTCACCTGAAGAGGGTTTCTTCCTCGATGCCGATCTCTTCAACCTGATGCAGGACACGACACGGATCGACACGATCTGCCTCATCGTCCGGCAAGATTCGCTCGGCTTGCTGTACGACACGAAAGTCATCAAGACAAAATACAGAAAACAGCAACCTTTTACCGCCGGCTTGCAAGGAAAAATCCGTAATACCTTTACCGATGCCGAACTGAAATATACCGACGGCCAGGGTAAAACCGGCATCCGTTTAGGGGCTCGTGTCGACAAGGAAAAAGAAGGATTGCGCCTGCATCTCTTCCCGGAAGATCCGATACTGGCTTTCCGTACATTTAAGTTGAATGCCGACAATTATATCCTGTACCGAAATATAAAAGATATTGCCGCCGATGTCCGGCTGACCGGCGAGAACAATGCTTCGCTCTGGATTCATTCGCTTGCCGGAGGGGAAGGGATGGAAGAAATCCATGCCGAACTGAGCCAGATAGACCTGGATGCGATCACGAAGGGGTTTCCGGACCTTCCTGCCATGCGGGGAATGTTGAGCGCCGACTTGCAGTATGCCCCTTCGGACAGCAGCTTCATGGTGGTGGCAGACGCTCATATCGACAGCCTGTTCTACGAAGGAGGACGTGTCGGCGAACTGATGTTCAACACTGTTTATCTGCCGCTTAGCGACAAGGAACATCAGGTCGACATGCACCTTTTCCGCGACCGTAACGAGGTCGCGGCGATCAACGCCTATTACAAAATGGGGCAAACGGATTATCTGGACGGGAATATGAATATCACCGACTTGCCACTGGAGATGGTAAACCCGTTCATTCCTGACAATATGGCCAAACTGACAGGAGCCTTGCAAGGCGAGTTGGCGATAAGCGGGACCGCGTCGGCGCCTGACGTCAACGGGTATGTGAGGATGGACAGTTCGGCGGTATATGTCACGGCGGTCGGCTCTTCCTTCCGTTTCGACAAGCAAGACATCAGGATCAAGGATAATCTGATCCGTTTCGACAAATACAACATCTACGCTTCGGGAACCAATCCGTTTATAATCGACGGGACGGTCGACATTCACAATCCTTCCCGGATGATGGCAAACCTGAAGCTGACAGCCCAAAACATGCAACTGCTGAACGTGAAGCGCAACAAGGAGAGCATGGTTTACGGCAAACTGCTTGTCAACCTCAACTCGACTGTCAAAGGACCGCTCGATGCCTTGGTCATGCGAGGAGATTTACAACTGTTGGGCGGGACGAATGTCACTTACGTGATGCAGGACTCACCGCTCACGGCTCAAGACCGCCTGGCAGACCTTGTGACCTTTACCGACTTCTCCGACACGCTGATGACTCGCCGACACCGCCCGGAAGCTCCGCTGCCCATCGGCGGACTGGACATGCTGATAACCATCCGGATCGACCAGGCCGTGCGTCTGAACGCAGACATCACCCCCGACCAATCGAGCCGCGTGGAACTGGAGGGAGGTGGCGACTTGTCGTTCCAGTACACGACACAGGGTGAAATGATCCTGAACGGACGTTATACGCTCTCGGGAGGGATGGTAAAATATGCCATGCCAATTATTCCGCTCAAAGAGTTTACGATACAGGACGGAAGCTATGTCCAATGGAGCGGCAACCCGATGGACCCGATGCTGAACTTGACGGCTACCGAACGAATGCGGGCCTCCGTCACGCAGGACGACGGCAGCTCACGGTTGGTCACATTCAATGTCGGCGTGGCTATCAAACAGACGCTGGAGAACCTGCAACTGCAATTCATTCTTTCCGCACCGGAAGATCAATCCATGCAGCAGGAGCTGGAAAAGATGGGCGAAGGGCAACGGTCGCAGATAGCCGTCACGATGCTTGTCACGGGAATGTACCTCAACATGAGCGATGTCGGCGGCGGGAAGAAACCGAGTCTCGACATGGGGGCCGCCCTGAACAGCTTCCTTCAAAGCGAGATCAACAATATCGCGGGCAGCGCCTTGAAGTCCGTGGATATCACATTGGGCATGGAGCAGTATGACCAGAACGGCACAGGAGCTGGTGGGGAACGGACAGACTTCTCCTTCCGCTTCGCCAAGCGGTTCTACAACGACCGGATCAGCATCATACTGGGCGGACGTGTTTCGACCGGGCAGGATGTCAACGCCGGGCAGTCGCAGCAATTCATCGACAACGTATCGATCGAATACCGTCTCGACGGCAGCGGGACCCGCTACATCAAGCTCTTCCACGACAAGAACTACGAGAGCCTGCTGGAAGGCGAGATCACAGAAACAGGTGCCGGTATCGTCCTGCGCAGAAAGATGCTTCACCTCCGTGAACTCTTCATCTTTAAGAAGAACAAACCCAAGCCGGTAACGGACGACAAACAAACAGAAGAGAAAAAATGAAACACATCAAATATATTGCATATATTTCGTTATTCCTGCTTGCTTCCTGCTCCACGACGAAGAATTTGCCGGAGGGGGAAGTTTTATATATGGGGATCAAGAAGATTGAGGTGACGAACGAGGATAAAAGCAAGGAAGGGGAAGAAGCACTGACGGAAGTAGAGGCCGCCCTTGCCTACCCACCCAATAACGCCTTGCTCGGGAGTTCGTCCGTCCGTATCCCTTTCCCGTTCGGACTGTGGGTGTACAATGCGTTCGTGAACAGAAAGGGGAAAGTGGGTAAATGGATTTTCAATAAACTGGCGTCCAAACCTGTTTTCATCAACACGGTCAATCCGGAAGTCCGAACAAAAGTAGCCTATAACCTGCTTCGCGAATACGGCTACTTCAACGGGGCTACTTCCTATGAAGTGGAACCGGACCCCAAGAATCCGAAAAAGGCAAAGATCAACTACAAGGTGGAGATGAACAATGCCTACACATACGACAGCATCGCTTATGTCCGGCTACGGCATCGCATCGACACGCTCGTACAACGTAACATCGGCGACCGGCTTCTGCACGACGGGGATAATTTCAATGTCGTACAGCTCGAAGCCGAACGCCAACGTATCTCTTCCCTGCTCCGCAACAACGGGTATTACTATTTCCGTCCCGAATTTATCAGTTACCAGGCCGATACGATCATGAATCCGGGAAAGGTGGCGCTCCGTATCTCCACAAAGCCCGGCCTGCCCCGCACCGTGCTGCGCCCCTGGAGAATAGGCGACATATCAGTCTTTCTGAACGGCTACAACAACGAGCCGCCGACAGATTCCATCCGATATAAAGATATGACCATCTTTTATGAAGGAAAGCTACGTGTCCGTCCGAAGGTGTTGTACGACCGGCTGAAATTCCACACCGGCGACCTCTATTCGCAGCAACAACAGGAAAAGACGCAGACCGGCTTCTCCCGTCTCGGCATTTTCCGCTATTCGGAAATGCAATATATCCCCAAGGATACCGCCCGCCGTTGCGATACGTTGAACTTGCAGATCAACACCGTTTACGATCTTCCTCTGGATGGCGAGCTGGAACTGAACGTGACCACCAAGAGCAATGACCAGACAGGGCCGGGGGCCATTTTCAGCGTGACCAAACGTAATGTATTCGGAGGAGGAGAGACATTCGGCGTCAGTATGCGCGGTTCCTACGAATGGCAGACCGGCAAACGGGTTTCAGGCAGCAGTTCGACGATCAACAGCTGGGAGTTCGGCATCAGCGGCACGCTGACTTTTCCGCAGGTACTTTTTCCCAGCCTGATAAAAAACGATACGAAATATCCTTCCAGTACCTCTTTCCGTATCTATGCGGACCAGTTGAACCGTGCCAAATTTTTCAAGATGCTGGCTTTCGGCGGAAGCGCCTCGTATGAGTTCCAGCCTTCGGCGACCAGCCACCATTCGGTGATGCCTTTCAAGCTGACCTACTCGCTGTTGCAACACCGGACACCTGAATTCGACTCTATCGTAGGTGTCAACAAAGCATTAGGGCGAAGCCTCGAAGACCAGTTCATCCCTTCTATGGGATACACCTATACGTACGACGATTCTCCTATCACTACCAAAAAGAACCACCTTTGGTGGCAATCTTCCTTCACGCAGGCAGGGCTTATCCTCGACGCGGCTTATGCAATCGCCGGGAAGGACTTCAACAAAAGAGATAAGAAACTGTTTGGGAATAAGTTCGCCCAGTTTGCCAAACTGACGAGCGAAATACGGTACAACTATTCTCTCGGAAAGGAACAACACCTGGTCGGGCGCCTGATGGCCGGAGTCGCATACAGCTATGGCAATTCAATCACGACACCTTACAGCGAACAGTTCTATATCGGTGGCGCCAACAGTATCCGGGCTTTCACGATCCGAAGCATCGGGCCGGGCAGCTACCGTCCTACCGACTCAAAATACGGCTATCTGGACCAGACCGGCGACATCAAGTTCGAAGCCAATCTGGAATACCGTTTTCCTATCTTAGGCGACCTGCACGGAGCGACCTTCCTCGATGCCGGCAATGTCTGGCTGCTACGCTACGATGAAAGCCGCCCCGGCGGACAGTTGAAATGGGGCCGTTTCCTGAAAGACTTGGCTTTAGGCACAGGTGTCGGACTACGCTACGACCTGACCTTCCTCGTCATCCGCCTGGATTGGGGAATCGGCCTGCACGTTCCGTACGACACGGGGAAAAAAGGCTATTACAATATTCCGGACTTCAAAGACGGCATGGGTGTGCACTTGGCAATTGGATATCCGTTCTGATAATCAGACAATATTCTATTTTTATCTCCGTTATAAAAATATCAATAATCTAAAGAGAGTTATGAATACAAGGAAGGTTTTTTTATCCATCATTTTTGCACTTCTCCTTATTCCCCTTCAAGCACAATGGTTAATTGGTGGGAAAATTGGATTAAATGCAGCAACTATGAATTTACCAGGAGAAGGCAAAAACCCTTCTTATGGCCATATCGGTGTAACCGGAGGTTTTATCAGTGAATATCAATTCAATACGCACTTCAGTTTGTTATCTGAACTACTATACATGAAGCAGGGATTTAGTGACAAGATCATGATATATGAAACACCAAATGATATTAACTCATTAAAATATGACATGTCTTTCCATTGTCTTGAAATTCCTATCTTAGCTAAGTTCAAACACAAAACAGGACTGAATTTTCAAGTTGGACCACAAATCGGATTGTTATTCAAACAAAAAATAGAGTTGGACAAGGAAACTCAAATCCAGTCCGGAAACAAACGCCCCGTTAATGTAAGCATGGTCGTGGGAATAGGATATGACACCGCATACAATTTATCATTTGATTTGAGATACCAATTGGGATTAACAAGTATGTATAAAGAAAACAATGGATTCCAATGTCGCTCTTTTTATTTTGGAGTTGGTTATAAATTCAAATTATAAAAAAGGCGCATCCGAATGGAACTTCGGACACGCCTTCCTGCTATTACAGCATGACAATATATTTGATCTTGAGAATTAAAAAGGCTTTTGGTTTATTACTGCGTTTATGTTATTTATCAGTCTTTAATGCTACCGGTTTGAATAAGAAGACAAAAAGGATCAATAATATGAACGAGAACAAGGTCGAGATGGCAAAGACGACAGGCCAGTCACATTTATCTCCGTCACGGAAAAGGCCGATCAGCCATCCGTTCCAAAGCGTCCCGATCAAGAAGCCGATACCCCATACCAGGAAAAAGAGCAGGCCTTGTGCCTGTGCCTTCATTTCTTTGGGTGCCACATTATCTGTATAAACCTGGCCACCGACAAAGAAAAGGCCGAAGATCAACCCGTGTACGATAATTCCGATATAATAGAACCATTGCAGGCCCGTTTCCGCACCGATATAGAACGAAGTATACCGGACCACGAGGGCTATCATACCGAAGATCAAGGTATTCTTGATCCCGGACTTTATCAGAATCGAAGTGGTGATAACCAGGAAAAACATTTCGGCCAACTGTCCGAGGTTCAGCGTCACCGTTATATTCTGCACATGCTCGTCGGCAAGAATCATCGACCCGTATACATGATACAGGTTGAACGGGATAATAGCCAAGAACGTCAGGATCATAAAAACCCGGTAGTTCTTATCCTTCATCAGGGAGAAAGCGCTGAAGCCTGTTATATCCATCACCGAGATGCCGGCTTTCTTATCTACAGAAGGCGGCGTGTGCGGCAATCGCAAGTTCAGAAGTGCAGCCACGAAACAGACGGCGGCGCCACAATACATCGGCAGGTTCGTATCGTCGAATGCAGACAAATGCATCACATGAAGGGCGATCACACTAAAGATGCCGGAAGCGACCCATCCCACCGAACCGAACATACGGATACGCGGGAACTGTTCAGAAGGCGTATGGCTCATGGCGATCGTACTGGTCAGGCTCTGTGTTGGCATATGGCAAAGCATCGCCAACACGACACATGTCATAAGCGGGACAAATGAAGTCTGCTGAGCTGCCAGGAGCAAAAAGGCACCTGTCAGTATATTCAATACGGCCAATATCTTTTCGGCAGCAAAATAGCGGTCGGCAATCGCACCGATAAAAGAGGATGCCATCGCACCGATAGCCATCGCACTCAACACCAGTGAGACCTGATACACTTCCAATTTAAGCGTATGGGAAAGATAAGCGGCTAAAGGAACCCACCAGACTGCACTCAGCATATACTGCATAAACATCATGGTGCAAAGTTGAACATTCGTTCCGATTCCTTGTTTTCTTGTTGTAAGAGTGTTCATATTATAATTAGAATAAAAGGTTTTTATTACCTGTGTTTCACATGGTGCAAAAGTATCGATTCCCTGATGCCGGTTTGTTCGACCTTGTTGCAATCTTTCCCGTATTCTTCTCATTCTCTGCTGTTATCACCCTTATTGAGATGATTTATGAAATCCGTGATACAATAAAAGGAAATCCATAATGCATTTTTCAGTATCTTTCGCCCATAATAGCAAAGTCATATATGAAACATCTGAAGTTGATCTTATCCATCCTATTCATATTTTGTCTCACCCGGGCATATGCTGACGACAGCAATTACCTTTTCCGACACTACCAGGTCGAAAACGGGCTCAGCGACAACATGGCCACTTGTTGCGTGCAGGACAAGAAAGGATATATATGGATCGGGACGCGAGACGGTCTGAACCGCTTCGACGGCTATACGTTCAAAGTGTTCCGCAACGACCCCGACGAAGCCGAAACATTGGGAAGCAACTGGATCACATGCCTGGGCAGCGACATGAACGGCGACCTATGGGTCGGGACGCTTTCGGGGTTATACCAGTATGACGACGAAAAGGAATCGTTCCGGCACATTCCTTTCACGGCCGATAAAGGAATCGAGATTTTCCAGTTCGACAAAGAAAACAAACTATGGATACTGATGGACGGCAACCTGATCCGGTTCAATACGGAGGACAGCCAATTCCGCATCTTTGCTCCGGAAGAGAACCAGAACTATACCTCTTTTTGCATTACCCGCGAAAACGACATCTGGATCGGGAGTTCTGATGGAATGATCTCTTTGCTGAATCCGGAAGACGGGACAACGGAATCCTATAATGTATTCGCCCATTCATCATCGAACAGCCCGCGGAAGCTCTCCATGTTGTACCCTTCTCCCACGACCGACCGCATTTACATCGCTTTCGAGCATGATGACGTGAAGATATTCGATCCGGCGACACGCGACTACCAGGATCTGAACATCCAAAAGCTCAACCAGCTTACGATCCTGATCAACAGCTTCCTCGAAAAAGACAAGGACGAACTGTGGATCGGGACGGATTCCGGGTTGTTTATCTATCAGATCAACACCGCCGAATGTATCCGTATCCGGCAAGACCCGTTGGACCCGTATGCCTTATCGAGCCATTTTATCTCGGCATTCTGCCGGGACAGGGAAAACGGCATCTGGATTTGTTTCCACCAGAACGGACTCAACTACTATTCTCCTTTCCGCCCTTTCCATGTGCATTATCCCTGGGACGGGCAGCATTCGATGAAAGGAGAAGTGATCCGCGATATCTGCACCGATATATACGGTAATATATGGGTCGGGACGGAAGATGCGGGTATCAACTGTCTGGAAAAGAAAACCGGGACATTCACCAACTACCAACCGGTTCCGGGAGAAAACGGCTTGTCGCACACCAATATCCGAGGCTTGGCTGCATCAGGCGACCGGCTTTGGATCGGCCATGTCATCCACGGCATCGACCTGATGGATATCAAAACGAGGAAAGTGATCAAACATTATAACCTGCTGAAAGATTCGCTGACGGTAAAGAACAGCACTGTCCGCTGCATCAAGGTATTGCAGGAGGGACAAGTCTATGTCGGGACCGACGACGGTATCTACAAATATGACTTCCTGAACGATCGTTTCCTATATGCTCCGCAATTTCCCCCTTTCGCGGTGAACTGCATCTACGAGGACCGCCTGGGAAGAATCTGGACCGGCATGTTCAACCGCAGTTTCTATTACAATCCGATCAGCAATACCGGCATGTATCTGCCGTACGACAAGCTGAACACCCAACGTCACAATTTTGTCAACGACGCTTGCGAGGACAAAGACGGCAATATGTGGTTCGCTACCGTAGAAGGGGTTATCAAATATGACTTCCAGACCGGCGAGTCCCTGCATTACACCGTAAAAAACGGCATGCCGAGCAACGTTGCCTTCCGCATCTTGCCCGACGAAAACGAAAACTTGTGGATCAGCACAGCCAACGGGCTGGTCAGCCTGGAGACCGGAACGGGTAAGATCACGACCTACACGGAATCCCACGGGCTTATCACCCGCCAGTTCAACGACAACTCCGCCTTCAAAGATAATGAAGGGACTTTCTATTTCGGTTCGGTCAAGGGCTTTATCCATTTCAAACCATCCGAAGTTATCCCGACAGCCGAAAAGATGAACGTTCACTTAGGAAGCCTCGAAATCCAGAACGAGGCCGGAGAGAAACGCATCATCAACTGCTCGGCCGAATCGGAGACGAAAAAGCTCACGTTGACCTACAAGCAATCCACATTCAGCATCAACTTTTCCGCGCTCAACTTCATCGCCCCCAAATCTGTCCAGTATGCATACAGGATGGGGAATATGGACAAAGAATGGATTTCGATCGGAGAGCGTAATACGGTCTATTTCACTGAACTACATCCGGGCGATTACACCTTCGAGGTACGTGCCGCCAACCTGTCGAACAATTGGAGTGACACCCCGACACGGCTGAACATCACCGTTTTGCCACCTTGGTGGGCCTCGGACACGGCGTATGCTTCTTATATCGTCGCCATTCTCGCCATCATCGCCGGTTCATTCTGGTCCTGGCGGCAGAAAACCAAACGGGCGATGGCCTACAACATGCAGTTGTTCGAAGACCAGAAAGAGAAGGAGCTGTATCAGGCCAAAATTGATTTCTTCATCAATATCGCCCATGAGATCCGGACACCGCTCACCCTGATCAAGAACCCGCTCGAACACCTCCTGAAATCCGATAAGATCGGAGAAAAAGAGAATAAATCGCTTACGCTGATGGATAAAAACGTATCCCGCCTCCTGTCGCTGGTCAACCAATTGCTGGATTTCCGCAAAACGGAGATAGAAGGATACCGCCTCAGCTTCGTCCGGACGGAGATCGTCTCGCTCTTGACCGACACGGCCAAACGGTTCCAGGAATCGGCAACGGCACATAATCTGCTACTGAACCTCGACTTGTCGCTGCCGGAGTTGTACGTGTTCGTGGATAAAGAAGCGATCACGAAGATATTCAGCAACCTGTTTACAAACGCGATCAAATATGCATCCGGCAGTATCATCATACGCCTGCAACTTTCTCCCGATTACGAGACATTCACGATCGACTTTATCAACGATGGCACTCCTATCCCTGTAGAATTAAAGGAAAAAATATTCGAACCTTTCTACCGGGTGGAAGGCGACGCCATGGGTAAACCGGGGACAGGGCTTGGATTACCCTTGGCGCGTTCACTGGCTGAGATGCACCACGGCAGCTTGCTGTTGGAGACTTTTGCCGACAGCCCGTCCATGACTATGTTCCGCCTGACCTTGCCCGTCAAGCTACCCGAATCCATCAAGCAAACAGAAGAAGAGGCTATGGCACAGGCCGTACCTCAGAAAACAGAGTTCGTCCACGATGAATCGCGCCCGACGATCCTGATTGTCGAAGACAACAAGGAAATGGCCGTTTTCATTGCCGATGAAGTCAACCAGTTATATAATGTAGAGATAGCCGGAAACGGAGCCGAAGCAATCACGCTGTTAAAGAAACGCAGCTTTCAACTGATCATCAGCGACGTGATGATGCCTGTCATGGACGGCTTCGCTCTTTTGAAAGAGGTGAAGACGGAGATCGAATTCAGCCATATCCCGGTCATCCTGCTAACGGCCAAAAACACCATGCAGTCACGTCTGGAAGGTCTGGAATTAGGAGCCGACGCTTATCTGGACAAACCCTTCTCCACCAACTTGCTGATGGCGCAGATTTCCAACCTGATCTCCAACCGCGACAATATACGCAAATTCTATTTCAACTCTCCGATAGCGAATATGAAATCGATGGCCTATACCAAAGCTGACGAAGGTTTTCTGGAAAAGCTGAACGAGATCATCAACGAGCATATCGGTAATCCGGCCTTAGATGTAAACATGATCGCAGACCTGATGCACTTGAGCCGACCGACCTTGTACCGGAAGATTCGTGCCATCTCCGATCTGACCCCTAACGAACTGATCAAGATAAGCCGCCTGAAAAAGGCAGCCGAGTTATTGATACAGGGTAATATGAAGATATACGAGATTTCGGAAGCCTGTGGTTTCAGCTCCCAGTCCTATTTCTGGTCCGCCTTCATCAAGCAGTTCGGCATGAGCCCGTCGAATTATGCGAAAGAAAATAAATAAGCCCCGGCAATATACCTATATTTATCTCGTTATAAGATAAATATATACAATCACATTCCTCTTCATGCCTGTGAAGGAACCAGGTATGAAAAAAGCCGCCTCAACCTTCGGGAAATCGAGGCGGGACGGCTGTACAATGTATATTTGAAGCAAAATCTGTTTACTTACCTTCTGCCAAAAGATGGTTTTTCAATGGATTCGTATACATTTCCAGGATTTTCGTACGCAAAAAAGCCTCATCCTTGTTCGGTAATACGATCTTATCCAACTGGCCTTGCAAATAATCTTCAAACTGCTTTTTATCTTTCAGCCCGTAATGTTCGCTGAAACGGCGTGTGCCAGTCAGCATATCATAGGCAACATAGTTGCACGGGTAGAAACGGTAGTGCATGTAAATTTCCTTATCAATAATGGAAGCGATAGTGGCAATCAACTCATTCTTCTCCATATTCGGGTCCAGTTTTGCCAACTTGTCATTAATCGGGGAAGTCAGGGTGAAATGAACACGCCCCTTGTTATTCAGGATACCGGTTTCCATGCTCAACAGGTCGTCACGCTGGCTCTTCACAAAGTTCGGATCATCACGTTTCTGCTGGAATTCCTTTGCTTTCAAGAAATCGCACGGATCGAACTCATACGAGATTGCAACCGGGAAAATATTCAGTTCCATCAGGTTTGACAGGATATCCTTGTCGCCGCTCATGTTCAGCATCTTCAGGATACTGCCCTGCGTACGGTCGTCCGAATCTTTGGCACGCCCTTCACGCTGCGCGATCCAGATGGATTCTTTCGTCTCCGTGATCGTATGGCGGATATAGGCGGAAAGGACTTTGCTCACTTCCAACATCTGGCGTACGGGGACATTACGTTTCACGATGAAGCTATTGTTCAGACGGACCAGTGTTTCGATCCACGGACGGATCAGCAGGTTATTGCCAATAGCCACTTGCGTCATTCCATACCCTACATCATACAGCATGATGTTCAAGAAAGAGGCATCCAGTACAATGTCGCGGTGATTAGAAATAAAGGTACAAGGTTTCTTGTCTTTCGGCAAACGGCTACGGCCGGAAACCGTCAGGGAGAAAGTGGTTTTGTTTGCCACCATCATTACAGCTTCATACGCCAACTTTGCCTTGAAATCCTCCTTTGTCTTGAAGGAACGCATGGTTTCTGAAAACTCTTTCCAATCCACATCCGGCTTTATATACCGAAAAGCCCGCTCAAAATCTTCGTTGGCAATCAGCGATTCGATCGCGTCTTCCACCTCATCGTTATTCAGCGGGCGAATATCGTCAAAATCATTAATAGGAACTTCCATATCTTTTATAATTGACAATTGACAACGGACAATTGACAATTGGCAACCGACAATTCGTTTCTCAAATAATCGTCAATTGTCAATTATTCTTTGTCAATCAGTTAAACTCGTTTTCTATAATATCTGTCATCACCTCTTTTATATCCAGACCGGCAGCCCGTACTTGCTGCGGGATAAAACTGGTCGCCGTCATGCCGGGAGTCGTATTTATTTCGAGCAGTTTCGGCTCTCCGTCTGCCGGAATGATATAGTCCACACGGATCAACCCTTTCGCTCCCAATATGTCGTAAATCCTCGATGTCTCGCGTTGTACCTTTTCCGTCAGTTCGGCAGAAATACGAGCGGGCGTAATTTCCTGTACCTGTCCGTTATACTTGGCGTCGAAATCGAAAAACTCGTTATCCGTAACGACTTCGGTGAGCGGGAATACCACTTCCTTTTCGGCTGTCTTATAGCAACCGCATGTCACCTCGGTCCCTTCGATGAAACTTTCAATGACCACTTCCCTGCCTTCTCCGAAAGCTTTGGCTATTGCCGGCTGGATAGCCGAAGCCTCTTTCACTTTCGTTACCCCGAAGCTGCTACCGCCATCGTTCGGCTTCACAAAAACCGGAAGCCCCAAACGGCTGACTACTTCTTCGTCTGTTACAGTCTGTCCTTTAAACAAGTGTATGGAATGAGCGATATTGACACCAAATCCTTTCAGATAATGATTGCAGGCATATTTGTTAAATGTAAGTGCACTGACAAACATGCCACAAGAAGAATACGGCATTCCGATCATATCGAAGTATCCTTGCAAACGTCCGTCTTCTCCCGGAGTGCCATGGATTGTGATATAGACAAAATCAAAATGTCTGACCTCGCCGTTCTCACGGAAACTAAAATCATTCTTGTCTATTGGTGCATGTTCCCCGCCGGGAAGTTTCACCGCCCATTCATCTCTTTTTACGATGGCAATATATACATTATATTTGTCTTTATCAAGAAAAGAGAAGATTCCTTCCGCACTTTTTAATGAAATAACGATTTCGGAAGAATCACCTCCGGCCACAATAGCAATGTTCTTTTTCATCATCTATAGTTCTTTAGTATTTGCATATACACGCCATTTGTCGATCAACGCAGTCATGTCGGCTGGTATTTCGGAATCAAAAAACATTTCTTCGCCCGTTGTCGGGTGAACGAAGCCCAATGTCTTGGCATGGAGCGCCTGTCGCGGGCAAATGGCAAAACAGTTATCCACAAACTGTTTATATTTAGAAGAGGTTGTTCCTTTCAGAATCTCGTTTCCACCATAACGCTCATCGTTGAACAGCGTATGCCCGATATATTTCATATGGACACGTATCTGATGCGTACGCCCGGTTTCGAGGCGGCATTTCACCAATGTGACATAACCCAGACGTTCCAAAACGGAATAGTGGGTGACCGCCGTCTTGCCTTGATCTCCTTCGGGGAAAACCGTCATCTGCATGCGGTCACGAGGATTACGGCCGATATTGCCTTCGATCCGTCCTTCGTCGTCGCGTACGATACCCCATACGAGCGCCCGGTATTCACGTTTGGTCGTTTTGTGGAAAAATTGCAAACTGAGGTTTGCTTTAGCTTCCGGCTTTTTAGCGACAACCAGCAGGCCGGAAGTATCTTTATCGATACGATGAACGAGTCCGAGGGCGGGATCGTTAGGATCGTATGCAGGATCATCTTTCAAATACCAGGCAAGGGCATTCACCAATGTGCCGGTATAGTTCCCATGTCCGGGGTGTACGACCAATCCGGCAGGCTTATCGACCACCAGCAGATCGTCATCTTCGTATACGATTTTTATAGGAATATTTTCAGGGAGAATCTCGAATGTCCGTGGTGGCCGTGTCATCATAATCGTCACGACATCCTCCGGTTTCACCCGGTAATTACTTTTCACCGGTTTGCCGTTTGCCATGATACAACCGGCATCGGCTGCCGACTGTATCCGGTTGCGGGTAGCGCCGAACATCCGGTCGACCAAGAATTTATCCACACGCAACAACGACTGTCCGCGGTCGGCAACGAAGCGGAAGTGTTCATACAGTTGAGGGGTCTTATCTTCGCCCTCTACCGGTTGCAACAGGTCGTCTACCTGTTCATCATCCATTTCGTCCAAAAACTCATCCATAGTTAAAACCAGTTTTCTTCTTCACTATCCAACGATTCGACCGGCATGCTGTCATCCGGAAGTCCGAGCGAGTCTGCCGGCATTTCTGCTTCACCACTGCTGACCTTCAAGACTAAAGGAGCGACAAGCGGGACATGCTCGCCTTTCTGCAAGGCACGTCCATGCAACTCGACGCCAAGAGCGAGGTCTTTAAAATCACCGGGGACATATTCGATCTCAATCTTCTCAAAACCGCGAGCACGGAGAATGGCATAAGCCTGCCGGAACGAGAGGTCTTCCACTTCCGGAATTGTCGCCATCTGGGAGGTGAGCGCATTTACGGTGACGAACACGATACGTCCCTCCTTCACCTTCGAACCGGCCATCGGGACCAGTTCGACAATTGCACCAGGTTTCACGTCTTTTGAAAAGACGGAGTCAATCACGTTATAGCGTAGATTACTATTCTTGAAAAATTCGGCGGCTTCTTCCATTCCCAATCCTTTGACATCCGGCACCACCACAGCCTCATTATGTCGGGTGTATGAGTCGAGCCACTTCAATGTTCCGAACACCAAAGCACATGCGACGACCACAGCCAGCAACAAATTTAAGACGTACGGATTCTTTATCACTTTAACCAAAAAGTCTTTCATTTCTATCTTGTATTTGTAGGCGGATCAAAAGTAGAAAACAAAGCCGTTAAAACAAAGAAAGTAAAGGCTTTTTAGTAAAAACCTCTACTTTCTTTATAAAAAATTTCAAACGGAAGAAATTATCCGTTGTATTCGTCAGAAACTGTTAATTTAGCTCTTCCTTTAGCACGACGAGAAGCTAATACTCTACGGCCATTAGCAGTAGCCATTCTTGAACGGAAACCGTGCTTGTTCTTTCTTTTCCGGTTGGAAGGTTGAAATGTTCTTTTCATCTTTCTATATATTATTTATTATTATCTTATTCTCATACCAATTTGGGCTGCAAAGATAGAGGCTTTTTTTTAATAAACAAAGAGTTGCAAGAAAAACTTTATCCATATCGGGTCTCTTTTAATCACAAATAGAATATTCTATCAAAGTCCCTTTTCCTTAAAGAGAGGCTCCCTTATTGTAAAAAACAGATTATTTCACATTTGCGCGTTTAAGTTACCCCGTCTTCGTCTCCCCGACGAAAAAGCGGAACTTTTTCCCCTTTACCGTTCTTTTCTCGCCGACGACCGTCTTCATTGCCCTGAGAAGGGACTTCATCGCCATGAAGACGGTCGTCATTACCGGTGGTTCCGGCACCTCACGACAATGAAGACGGTCGTCAGCGAAATGAACTGCGCACCTCACAGAAGAAACCCCGAAAAATTCGTTTGCCATAAAAGAGTCGGGCCTCGACTTTGTTCGGAAATACTCGATTCTCCGGGAGTTGAACTTTTCCACATTGTCACCGTTCAACGGTTCAAAGCAACCAAACGAAACCGGAAGATGGACGAACCGCCGACCTCGTAGCATTCGCCATCACCGTAAACCTGCATAATCGTACAAAGTGTCGATTCATAACAAACCCGAATTTCAATCGAAATAGAAAAGAGGTGAAAATAGGGTTATTGTTCTATTTAACAGTTTGTCCACCCTACTTTTAACAGGCATGACGCACCTTCCAGCGTTATTAAGATAGTCCGGGTAACATTTTCCGAAATAAGTGATTCCAACCTTTTGCCGTTTGCTTCAAATTTCTTATTTTTGCTGTCACTTCTTTATTAGTTATAGAATGGAGGAAAATTCGGGAGTTTCTGCTAATGTTTGTGAGGCGATAGGCAGAGACTCCTTTCTTTTTCCCGTTAATTGCTTTATTCTACTGTCCCGATAAAACCCACCATTAGTGAGTTTTATCGGGATGTTTCCATTTTTGTTTTCGTACAGCCAAAACAAGCTAATATAATAAGAAAAAACAATGTTAGTTTTACATAATTCCATTTTATGATAATGCGTTTAAATGATACACTATTAAATGATCTTCTGGTTCTCCATTTTCTCCTGCTCCATAGAGTACGGAATTTTCCTCATCGACAGCAAAATACACGGGACGCCTTCCTTTTAAGTGATATTTTGCTTTAGGGTTTCCATTCAAGTCGAATACTTCTAAAATAGTTCCACATGTAGAATTAGCCCTATTTTCATTCCAAGAAGTACCTAAAAACAGCGCATATAAATACTTTTTCCCTAAATAAGCATAGACATAACAAATTTTCTCATCTCCTTGTCCTTCCGATGTGTTCTTTATCTGTGAAACAGAATTATCAAAGTTCAATCTTTTTATTAAATTGAAATTTATATCCATAAAGTCTATTTGCTTTTTGTAGCCATAGCAAAAAACAATGCGATTCTCATTTGCATATACATTTCCCATATTGGGATCTGCCATATAGTCAAGGATATTAGAATTCCTATAGCACCATGTTTTCAGTGGAATTTCGATATCAATATTCAACAATTGAATGTTTGGGCCTGTATATTTATCATCAATAATGAATAAAGAATCGTTAATGAAAGCTGCGTCATTTATACCATTGATATATTTTGCATTTTTACTATTTTGCAGTAAAAATCCTTTATCTATGTTGTAGTAATTAATTTGTCTTTTTCCTATATCACCTATTAAAACATTAGATGTTTGGGTTTGGAATAGCCAAGGCGCAGCATATTCTTTAGGACCTTGCCCTTTTGTTCCAAATGCACAGACTAACTTTTGATCACTTAAATTGTAAACATGAAATAAACTGTCTTGTAGTTTCATGTTTTGTAGTATTAAATATGGGTATTTTATATCTACTCTTATTGGATTTGTAATTCCTTGTAATGACATTAGTTGTTGATCCAAGGATGTCTCATGAGGGAATTTGATTGTTTTTGGACAACACCCTGCCATTATTAGCAGGCACAAGATAACTATAACATAGAGTTTATTCATTTTGACAAAGTTTATTAGTTCACATCAAACTATCCTTTTTGTTCCTATGTATTACTTTTGCAGGCAACCACTGCGATTGCGACTAAAAGTGCTGCTCCAAATATACGCTTTTTATTTTTACTTTGACAGGACTTGCTGTGTTACATTTGAGCATGACGATTTCATCGAAGAAGCCTGTATCTTTCGGTGTCATCCTGACTTCTATACGAAGCCGCTCTCCCGGCTTCGCTGGGCGTTTGTCATAGTTTGCAGTCGTACAACCGCAAGTGGTACTGACTAAATATCCACTTACAATTCATACTGTTTTACAAATTCAATGTAACAATGGGGTTATCCGTATCCGTTGTCGTACATGTGACAATCCCGTCTTTTTCATTTACAGACAACCCGAACACCGAGCGGTTCAGACGGAAGCTCCGAACCGGATTTCCCTGCAAGTTGAAAATATACAGGTATTGTCCTCCGTCAAGCCCTTTTTCACCGGTTTCGTATTGGCGATATTTTTCCTTGAAAGCAATACCGTCGAATGTGACATATATATGCTTATCCGTGACTTGCACATCATTATACCCCTTAATGCCTTTCGGAAACGCCTCGCTGCCTTGCGAAGAGAATGCAGGTTCTCCACCGGGGCCGTAGAGGACGGTATGAAATCCGGTTTTCAGATTGTGGATCTCAATCACTTCACCCAGCTGAGTTGCGATAACCAGCGTTCCGCTCTGCGGATCATAATCCATGAAACTGCGCCAAGCCTGTGCCAACGCCATCGGATTCTTCCGCTTCTCCTCATCTTCGGTCGGGATCGTTCCCATACTGCTGATAATCCGCCCGTCCATCCCGATTTCATGAAAACGATATTCCCCCGTGTAGTCGTCAACTAAAAAACCATTGGTTGTCTTACAGAAATCAAGTGTGCGTAGCAACCGTTTGTCCAAAGAAACGGTTTCGACACGTGAGACTTGCCGATTCGCCACATCGACCGCCCAGCGTGTGATTTGCATCCGATTGGCATCCAACACCCAGACAGAATCCGACGAACACAACCGTACCCGGTCTGCCGAAAGCAGTTCCTCCGGTCCTTCTCCACGTTTTCCGAAAGAAGCAACAGGTTGCCAATCAGGATAAGTAAAAGCATACAGATAATGACTATCGTTGTGCAAATCCAACAAGACGGCCAGCCCGTTTCCGATCTCTACCCGGTAAGGATAGCGAAAGTAAACGGAATCCAAAGCGTTTTCAATGACTGTCACCTCACTCGTTTCCGGAAAAGCACCATAACGCGAATAACCGGAAGGATTGGAAGGAGAGCAGGAGGCTACTACGACTAATAAAATTCCTACATAAAATATGTATAGGAAATTTTTCATCGAATTCCGTCAAAACGTTTTTTCACCTTTATCCCTTTACAGTCGATATCACCTTCTCCAAAGCAGTAAAGATTAGTGTTCTCTCCTTGCGCCAACGCTTCAATATTGTCCAATGCCAAATCCGTCAGATTCTCCTTTTCGGTTTGAACATAAAAATATGCCCCCAAAAGAGAAATGATACCGACTAAAAATTTTAATAATGTTCGTTTCATTGTTTTATCTAAAATAGAAGTTTATATTTGTAAACCCTTTAGGAGCATAGTTCCTTTGAAGGTTACCTTGCAAAGGTATGGTTATTTGAGAGATACGAACTGTTTTTAGGTTGAACAAAGGTTGAAAATTTTAAATCCCTAATAATCAGCCATTAGCAGAGCCAACATCAACTTTTTTTCAACTTACATCAATAAAAAACATGAATAATCTCAGCAAAAAATCAGTAAACAGCTTCGACAAGCCTCTCTCTCTTCTGCTATGCGTATACATCTTCGTATCTTCATTTATCATTTTTGTCGGCCATCTGTTTATATCCGAACGCCAAAAAGCGAACCTGAAAGAAACCGGGGTCGCCTTTCTGAAAGCAATCGAAAAAGAGAAAAAACTATATATCACAACTTTTGTTTTCCAATACGATTCCCGGCTTTCCCCCAATGCCATCTCTGGAGAAGAAAAGAGAAACTGGTACGAACAAAAATGTTTGATAAGCGATGATCCGAATCGCCACCATTTGGACAGTATTTTTCAAGCCGAGTTGGATCTTCGGAAAATCCAAGGTTCCGTTGCCATACGATGTACGGTCGGAGACAAGGTGACAATCAGCCGACCGGAGGATTTTTATAAAAAGGCAACACCCTTGGATAGCGTTTCTTATCAAAAAGATTGGGATGATGGACAGAAAATCACCCTGCAGCCTTATGTGTTTTTATCCTACCAATGGTTAGCCGGTTGTTGGCCCGTTTATATGCTTATCGCAGTCTGGCTATCCGTCACGGCATTGTTCATCTACGCACTACGAGAAAACCATAAGCCGCTCCATCTTATTACAAGTATCGAATCTGAACAGATTGCAGAAAAAGTACATGAACCACAAATCAAGGTTCAATGGACACACTTGCCGGGAAATATTTCTTTTGATGAAAAGCATGGCATCTTGAAACAAGGCAATAAAGAAATTTCTTTATCCGGCGACAGTCTGATTTATTTCCGATACTTCATTCAGAAAGACAATTACATGCTGACCTACCACGATATACTCATGCTTGTATATGGTATTAAGACTGATGATATATCAAAAAACGACAGAAGCCGGATCTCACATGGGATAGAACGGTTACAAAAGCAATTGGAAGGTTTTGAAAACCTTAAGATCATACTTGTCAGGGGTAAAGGCTACCGCATGGAAATCAGTTCCGGTGACATCTCTTAATAATTACACAATATTACCTAACTCTAAATAGCCCAATTGTATATCATCGTCAAAAGACATGATAATCCGATTATTTTCCTCATCGTAACAAAATTCCAAAATATTGTATCCTATTTCCAATGTTTTAAGATAATTGCCTTTTAAGTCAAAGACTAATAAAGTTGTAGGCCTGCTTTGTTTACCGAAATTATCTCTTCCATCAGAATAAGAGGCTACAATTTTATCTTTGGCAAAGATCACAGAACCATAATAATTTTGTTTATTAGATGTTTTATTATTCCATTTAGAACCATATACATTGCATTTTAAATCTCCTTCCAAATCATATATGGTCATTAAATCATGGTGGTCATAACACTCTACAAATGTTTTATTTTTTATGGATACTGCAATATTGACACGTTTTTTTTCTATTTCAGGATGAGTGTATTTGAGCTGTGTAATTTTCCCGGTCATCATATTCCAAATTGCCCCGGATTGATTAAAACCGGAACGACCGGTTGGCGTTATTATAGAAGCATAACATAGTGAATCATTTATGTAATAATACCTATTGGGTATTTGTTCTTGATTCAAATTCACTTTAACTGTAGGCATATAATTAAGGGGATTGGAAAGCACGCTGTCAAGCTCGTAAGTAAATATTTTTTGTTTACCATAATCCGAGATATAAAATTCACGGTCATTTTCATTAATACAGAAAGAACCAAAACTTGTGATTTCCGTAGGACCTGGCCCCAAGAAAGCAGTGCTGCAAATATACTTGAAATCATATTTATCAAATATATGTACAAGGTTGTCTTTTGAGACATAATCCCCTATAATTAAATACCGATCAAGTAGAAAGGGTTGTGAGTATCGATTGATTAATACATCTTCTGTTCCTATTTCTTTAACTTTACTGTGAAGATTAACGACATTGTCACGTTTGTTTTGATAAACTTCTGTTGCTACTTTTTTTGTACAACTCGAAAAAAAAATGAACAACAACAATAATATGTATCTATTTTTTTGCATGTCACTAATATTTTAGTTTCTACATATTCCATAAAAAGAGGTTAGTGCAAATTCTCTCCCTACAAATACTTTAGAGAGGGAATAAAGCACTAACGCAACTTTGAAAGTTTTTTATTAACGTGTCCAGTCTTTTTCTTTCACATTTGGATAAAATCTATAGCACCAACATCCTTTTGAATCATATTCGGTAAGGCATCCGTTAGGACATTCGCCGTCTTCATATCTTGCTAATGCTTCCACATTAGCCAATACCAAGTCCGACAGTTCAACACTTTGTTTATTTTGCTGGTAGTTCCAGCCTGCTGCTGCGGCGATCGCAACAAAAGCGATTACGCCAAAAAATTTCTTTCCCATTTTCGTTTTGTTTTAGGGATTTATAGACTTATGTTTGCTTTTGGACCTTTCGCCCGATATCATTTCCCGGAACAGGTGATTCCCAACCCTTTTGTTCTTTACTCCAAATTTGCTACTTTTGCCATTACCTCCTTCTTTATTTGTTCTTGAATGAGGGAAAGTCCGGGAGTTTCTGTTTATGCTTGTGAGGCGATAGGCAGAGACTCCTTTCCTTTTCCCGTTAATTGCTTTATTCTACTGTCCCGATAAAACTCACCATTAGTGAGTTGTTCGGGATGTTTCCATAAATGTCTACCGTTCGGTAAAAATCTCCCGATTGTTCCGCTTCGTAGCTGACCGTGATCGTTCCGCTCTCTCCCGGTTGCAGTACATCCCAGTCGCAAGTTGCTTCAGTGCAGTTGCAAGAGGTGGTGAAACCTTTCAACCTAAAGACGCTTGTTCCGGTATTCCGGACTATGATTGTCTGCTTCTTGCTTGTTCCTTCTTTGACCATTCCTAAATCATATTCGCTCTTTTCTGCTTCGAGAGTAGTCATTGCCAATATCTCTTTGTGTTGTGTACCAGTAATTTGTTTCAGATACAAATCCCTAACCGCCAAGTTATGCACCGGATTGCCGATCACTTTCACTTTGTTGTCCTTGTCAAGCAGGAATGTCTGGAAAGTGATATTTTGCGGAAATTGGTTCAACTTGTCCAACCGGTTGTCCCGATCGATGCAGACAGGGCGGTCGAAGTTGTCGCGTTTTAAGATATATCGTAATTCTCGGTCGCCTTTTGATTGGAAGACGAAGATAAACGGAATGTTGCTGCTTGTTGTCGAATCAACATGGGCGATCAATTCTTTCCATTTCGGCAGTTGCAATTTGCAACTGGTGCAACCTGTTGAATCAATATAAATCAACACTTTATATTCTGCATCGGGTATCCGGTATTCTACCGGATCTGTGACAAAGCGGGTAAACTCCATATCCTGCGGGAAGACAATCTCTTTTCCCTGCCATTTCTGGACCAGACGGGCAAATTGTTCTTTCTTCTTATCCTGGCAAGCGGAGGATAAGAGGAACAGGGATAATATGTAGAATAATAATCGTTTCATATTTCTATTTTTATCATTTTTGATTCAGTAAATGCCTCATCTTTGCTCATCCTCTTTTGAAGCATTAAGATAATCAAATGATGTACTGAACTTGCATCATACTGTTTTGTAAGTCCTTTGAAGGTTACCTTACAAAGGTATGGTTATTTGAGAGATACGAACTGTTTTTAGGTTGAACAAAGGTTGAAACTTTTAAACACCTAATAATCAATCATCAGCGAAGCTAACATCAACCTTTTTTCAACTTACATCAATAAAAGACGTGAATTATCTCAGCAAAAAAGCAAACCTAAAAGAAACTGGAGGCGCCTTTTTCTAATATCTTTCTTATTTCCGCTCTCATCTCCCTGATTGCAGTCGTTTCGACCTTCGGTTCTTTGGTCAGTACGGTTCCGGCGGCAGCCCGCAACTTATCCGCTTGGTAGAACTCCGGCTCAGCATACAGCTTGGCTAACAGATAGTAAGGGTACAACCTCTCCGGCAGTATCCTGATAGCCCGGAGCAGTTCCCTCTCCGCCTGCCGGTAATCTCCGGCCGCCTGCCGGTTCTTGGCGATCATGTACCGGATCATCGGATCTCCGCTCAACTGCTTCGCCCGTTCCAATGCCTGTATCGCCTCCATGTATTGTCCCGTCTTGCCAAGGCATTGCGCCTCTTCGAACAAAAATTCCGGTTTATGCTTCAACTTGTCATGCAAGTCTTTATAATCTTCCGCAACCGATTCATACGCCTTGTTATGATAGATCGTCTGCATCCGTCCCCACCGTTTGTACGCTTCATATTGCCCTCCCTGCAAAATGAACAGGCAGACCGAAGCAAGCGACAGCAGGCTGATCATAGAAATATACCATGCCGGTGATGCAGGCAGGGCGGATGATCGTGCCTGCGTGCTCTCTTCCGTCACGCATATCGCCCCCAAAAACACCAGCGCCACCCAAAACGACGGCAACTGCAACGGATAGGACGACATCGCGAACACAGCTAACGCCAAGATGCCACCGGCAGCCCCGTTCTGCCTGTTCCGGATTCCCAAGTACACCATGCTTCCCAACCACGCCACGAACACAATCAATCCTCCGATCCCCTGTTCCAGACCGATCTGCAGGTATTCGTTGAACGCATATTCGGGACATCCCGCCACCAGTTGCTCCCGGTCTGTCGCGCTCCCGGTTGCAAAATACTCGCCTTGCGCCTCTGCGTATGCCGCCGGGAATCCGCCTAATCCCGTTCCGGCAAACGGTTGTCCGGCAATCGCTTTCCCTGTCACTTTCCACATCAGCAACCGCCCGTCCGCCGAATCCCGTTTCATTCCGTAAACCCCGGCAACAGCGCATCCCGCCAATATCGCCGCAATCGCAATAAAAGGGACTGCTGCTTTCTTATACCTTATATATACAGCTTTCGCCTTTTCCCATCCGATCCGTTCCGCCCAGTACACCCATCCGCAAGCCACGACCGCCGCCATCCACGCTGACCGGCTCATCCCGGCGGGCAGGACAATCAAGATAGCTCCGACGCATATCCAGGCAAAACAGTGCATCCCCTTTTGAAACTTCAACGCCGCCCACAGGCAAACCGGCAGCACGACCGCCAGATACCCGGAATAGGGACCCGGATTAAAGAAAGAGCCTGTCAGCCGGAAAAGCGAATGGTTGGAATAGGCATAGCCATGCAATTGCTGCATGCCCCAAACGGCTTCGGCCAGCCCGGTGAGCATCAGCACAAACAAGAAGAAGAACTTCAGGCAAGGAGCCTCCGTAAGGAGATAGCGCAGCAAGAACCACAACACAACCAACTGCCCGCCGAAAAGCAGTTTTTCGGGTTCGGGATCGAGCGGCCAATTGTATGTCGCGAGCGTGATCCCGGCAAACAGAAGCAACAAGACGTCCGGCAACGCAAACGGAATGCTTTTCCTCCCTCCGAACCATACCGTCCCAACCGTCCCAACCGCCATCAGCGCCATCGACAGGTGGAACCAGAAGACTTTCCCCATCACAATGCCGCTTGCCAACCCGCTATCGCCGGCAAGCGGCGTGGCGATCAGCATCGCCCCGAAAACGGATGCCAGTACAAACGGGATTCCATGCCTATACAATTCCAATTTCATGCTTATGTATTTTTATTTCCATGCCAGTCTGTTTTTTATCTAATCTTTTTCATGAACCGATCCCATCGGAACTGTCCTGTGTAGGGGTCGGCCGACTTCCAGATAAAAGCCGCCTTGCCGACAATATATTCTTCCGGCAACAAGCCCCAATACCGGGAATCCTGCGAGTTCATGCCTTTGTCGCCCGCCATGAAGTAGTAATTCTTTTGGAAACAGTATTCCTGCATCGGTTTCCCATTCAGATAGACCGTTGAATCCCTGTATTCTATTACTGTTTTTTGTTCATAGGCGATCAACTTGCGATATAAAGCATAGTTTGTGCGGTTCATTTTGATCCGATCACCGGCTTTAGGTATATAGAGCGGCCCGAAATTCCGAATATTCCAGTTCAAGATCGAGTCAAACGGGAACGCCTTATAGACACCGTCCGGGAACTCTCCCGGCAACGTCCGCCCGATCCGTCCCTGCGAGTCCGTGTTTCCGAGCGGTTCCGCCATCCCGTTTATCCGGAACTTCCCGTTTCGTATGGAAAGCGTGTCGCCCGGCAATCCGATACACCGTTTGATGTAGTATTTCAAGATGTGCATCTCGACCTTGTCCCAACCGTTGGGATGCGGGAAGTTGAAGACCAGCACATCGCCCCGCTTTGCTTTCCGGAATCCCGGCATGCGGTGTATCTCGGTCTGTTCCAGCCGCAACGTCGCGTTGAGGTCGAACAGCCGTGCGCCGAGTGTCGGTTTCCAGACCGCCACAAAGTCCCCTTCCGTCAGTTCCGGCTCCATCGAATCGCTGGAGATGCGGAAGGAGGCGAGGAGGAAGACTTGGACGAAAACCCAGATGCTGGCAACAATCAAAACGGCCAAAACCGCATTCAGAAACCAATCGATGACCTTTTTTAGAAATCCCATGTCCTTTTCAGTTTGCCGTTTTCTATAAATCCGACCCGTTGTCCCAAAGCCCGGTGAGGAGTTGCGTACCATAGAAGGGCATTATCCGGTATATGGGTATAAAGTTGCGTCGTATCCGAAGTAATGCTGTCGCATGATATTGGAATAAAATAATCTTTCCCTACATCCCAAAAATGCAGGTTACAGGGAGTTTTTCCTTTCTCTATCCAAAGCTCCTGCGTGACCGGTTTGTTTTTATCAGGTATGAATTTTCGGATGTGTCCCGACGAATCGACCAAAAACGGTGCGGTAACGTATCTCAACTCCTGTTCTTTACTACCTTCAGCAATGATGAATATGTTATTGCCGACAACATCTTTAAATTCACAGACGGATTCATTTTGTATGCCAATTGCGATCGGTTTCCATTCGTAATAATTATGAGTACATAGATAGACAAGGCTTTCTGCAGAGGATGGAGTTTTGTCTGCCTCGACCTTCAAATCCAGGACCGGATAACCGCTTTCCGCCGTGACATCTTTTAATAAAGGACTTTTTAAGTTCGTAATATAGCCATCATCAGCCCATGACCTTTCGAAATCGGCATCGAACAAGCTGCGGTACACCTTGGCCGGTTTCAGGTAATAGACAGTTGCAAGTTTCTGCCTGTATTCGTCCGGCCCGACATATGCGGGACTGAAATCATAAAACTTGCCATCCTGCAGCACGGCACACCAACTATGTGCCAAATCCATTTTCGTCCAGGTTGTTGTCTGAACGACGATTGGGATGCCGACAGCCCGCATGGCTATTGTCGCAAGATTGCATAAAGCATCACATTCTCCGATGCCGGCTTGAAAGGTTTCTTCCACAGTCGGATAAAACGGATGTCCGGTTTCTTTGTATTTCAAATCGTCCATAAACTGTTTGTTTATGATCATGCAAGCGTCGAATGCATTCCGGGCTTTCCCGGAATCTATCAATGGCAGGTAATAATCCATTAATTCCCGTCTCATATCGGATGCTGGTTCCACTTCTGCCCGGTAGGGAAGTATGTAACGGCAAAATCCCTCAAACGAAATATCTTTAGCCCAAGGTTTTTGCCAAGCTTGAAAAGCCAAGTCGATGTTCCGGATCAAATAATCACTATGTAAGGCTTTGATATCGTAAACGATCTCTTTCCTGATCGTATATCCTTTTCCCTGTAAAGAATCACAATGCCTTTTTACGGCTTGATTATCCGTGAAATTCCGTATGTCGGGCACATATCGTTCGCCTTCGGTCGATACGAAAGATTCCATCCGTGAAAAATGGAACGGCATGTTCCGGATCAAAAACCGGGCAGCTTCCAACTTTAAGCTGTCATTTTTGTAATATTCGAGCACCTTTTCCAGTTCCACCCGGTTTTCTCCGGCCATAGACAAGGCATGCTCCAAACTGACACCTTTTGTTTTTTGCATGGAACAAGAGGGCAGAATGCTTAATATCACGAATAAGAGACATGTTTTCATGGATGATAGAGTTGTTTATTAACGTTCGACAAGGACGATAACGGGGTTATTCCCATTTTCAGGCATTTCGTAATCGATCAGATATTTCCCGTCTGTCGATATGAAATGAGGTACGAAAGTGCTTCCTTCCTTGAACCCGTAAGAATTGTCCGGATAGATGACCTTTTGATAAAATGCTTGTTTGGCGTTTTTGTCATAGCTGTAAGTGTACGGATCGGTGACATCATGGTGTGCCAGGTAAATGATGCCGTCTTTCTCTCCGACTGCTGTAAGCGCGATTTTACCGTTGAAGAAGTCCCATTTTTTCATCAGTTGTTCAGCCGTGCAAGCGAACATTGCCTCTTTGGTTGCCTTGTATTTTCCTAACTCGACTACGGCATAAGGAATTAAATTCAGGTTCTCATCGACTTGGTAAATCGTGTCGTTGAATGTTTCTTTGAAGGCAGGGACAAGCCCGTCAAACGATTTCATCTCCGGTGGTGCACTATATACGACTTCTAACGAAGCCGGTTCATATTTAACCAGATTTGGGATAATCTTAATTGCTGTCGTATCTCGAAAAAAGACAAATCTGACTTCTTTTTTCCCAGTGTGATTATCAACATGCCCTAAAAGCAAGTCTGTATTGGGAATAATGAAAAAATTCAAAGTATGCCGTATCCGAGGACAAAATAATTTACCAAAATATTCTCCTTGCCAATTGTATCGTGTAAAATCATAATTTCCATCAACAACAAACAGTGTGTCGTTCCGTAAAAGAACTCCATTCATCCTTTTATATTCTCCTTTCTTATCTCCTTTTTTTCCGATTTCATACAGGTATTTCCCTTCTTTATTAAATAGAGATAACCTGTCCGAATGGATCACTAACAGTTTTTCATCGTCCAATATAACCCTTTGGATGGATTTAATCCGAATAGAGTCATTGGTTTCCAATTGTATGTATCGAAGATTTGTAGCCCATTCATTTAAAACTATTTCTTGTGCCTTATTTTTGACCAAAGGACGAAAATCTATCCGATAAAAATTCTCACGATCGGAAGATTGCGTTTGTCGGTTACTACAAGATGTAAGAAGCAGGCAAAAGAGGAGAATCCATGTTTTCATAAATTTGTTATTTCAATATGTTGCTAATATCAAACCGTACAATAGCTATTTCTGGCTCTTCAGTTACTGCATATATAGTTTTTTCATCATCTGATACAGAAAATCTACTTGCACTTCTGTCTGTGTGCAAATTTGCTAAAAAATGTCCATCATGATCAAATACTAAAATATTATGTACTTTTATATTTCTTCTATTTTCGCGTACATATTTCTGCCCGAAATAACTACAAAAAATATAATTTTTCGTCATCTTTACATCTGAAAAACCAAGCTTCAAATTCTTTCGATCTAATTGATTTTTTACATATTTAGGTTTTTCCAAATAGAAATCCCACAATAATTGGATTGCTCCATCTGCTAATTTTTTATAACAAGCTATATATCCTAATGATGCCATTACAAATACAAATTTATTATCATATACACTTGTATATCCACTATATGATGACAAATCTGTACTACGATGATGTTCGTCTGGAACATTTCCTATATTTGCTTTTATTTCTAAATCTTTATTAAGTTCTATGATAGGCTGCGTTAATCCAGCCATTGATGAAGCTATAAAACAGTTTTTATTCATGTATTTACCGGAAAGCACTAAAATGTCTTTATTTTTTACCGGAATATTATTCACTTCTGGTAAATCAGACATATTTAAAATATCATTCCAAGAATATTTTCTAAGGATCTTTAAGCCTAAATCATAAATGAATATATCATTATACTCATTTTTACCCCAATATTCAGGCTGAGTAAATTCTTTAGGACCACCTCCGAAATGCCCTGTATGATGAAGTTCCATACCATTATTAACATCATAGACCTTAATGAAATATTCGCCACGAGTAAAAAATGTTAGAATTTTGTCATTAACAATATCTATAGACCAAGGGAAACTCATTATAGATTCATTTGGATAGTCTATTGCGTTGATAGGTGTTTCTTCTATCAAAGATATAACTTGTAATTTGCTTTTATTACATGATAAACCTAAAAAAATCAATAATACATATATTGATGAAATACTAATATTTTTCATGATACGATTTTTTTAATGAAAGAGTGTACCAAATTCATATATCAAAGACTTTTGTCTTACTTTTTCACTTTGGCACACTCTTTATAACTTGACTATCAAATGTGATACATATCCATCCAAACTGTTCCGCTAGTCATGCATCTCATTGTTGTAAAGTCATCACAATAATCTGTACCACTCTCACCTCTGGCAAGAGCCTCGACATTATCCAATGCCAAGTCAGACAGTTCAACTTCATTTATATTCTGCTGGTAATTCCAGCCGGCAGCCACTGCGATTGCTATTAAGAGCGCTGCACCAAATATACGCTTTTTCATTTTCGTATTCTGTTTTATCGTTTTTGATCCAGTAAATTTCTTATCTTTGCTCATTCTTTTTTGAAGCATTAAGATAATCAAATGATGTACTGAACTTGCATCATTCTGTTTTGTTTGGTTTATATTACCATCATACACCTCCTTTCTAAGGGGTTTCGGGGAGCTTGTCGTTGTAGTTTCTGAGGCTTTTCGGGCAGGCTCCCTTTCGTCCAATTACTGAACTTGCCCTTTTATTTTTACTTTGACAGGACTTGCTGTGTTACATTTGAGCGTGACGATTTCATCGAAGAAGCCTGTGTCTTTCGGTGTCATCCTGACTTCTATACGAAGTCGCTCTCCCGGCTTCGCTGGGCGTTTGTCATAATTTGCGGTCGTACAACCGCAAGTGGTACTGATATCCAATATGACAAGGGGATTATCTCCCGTATTTTCTATTTCAAAAACAGCTGTTTTCTCTTCGGATTTCGAAAATACGCCGAAGTCTATTTCGCTGTTTATGGCTTTTGCCGTTGTTTTGATCCGATTGTTATCCTGCGAAGTTTTCCCGGTAACCTGTTTCAGATACAAATCCCTAACCGCCAAGTTATGCACCGGATTGCCGATTACTTTCACTTTGTTGTCCCTGTCAAGCAGGAATGTCTGGAAAGTGATATCTTGTGGAAATTGGTTCAACTTGTCCAACCGGCTGTCCCGATCAATGCAGACAGGTCGGTCGAAGTTGTCACGTTTTAAGATATATCGTAATTCTCGGTCGTCTTTTGATTGGAAGACGAAGATAAACGGAATGTTGCTGTTTGTTGCCGAATCAACATGGGCGATCAATTCTTTCCATTTCGGCAGTTGCAATTTGCAACTGGTGCAACCTGTTGAATCGACATAAATCAGCACTTTATATTCAGCATCGGGTATCCGGTATTCTACCGGATTTGTGACAAAGCGGGTAAACTCCATATCCTGCGGGAAGACAATCTCTTTTCCCTGCCATTTCTGGACCAGGCGGGTAAATTGTTCTTTCTTCTTATCTTGGCAAGCGGAGGATAAGAGGAACAGGAATAATATATAGAATAGTAATCGTTTCATATTTTAGTTATAGTTTGAATTCCATGATCGGTTCATCACTTTCTACACATGTGGCGATGATTGTTTTTGTTTTTTCGTTTATATCGATTCCGTATATGGGTTTGTCTAAGATGTATTTTTGTAACGGGTTTCCTTGCAAATCGAACACATAAATGTAACGACCGCCGTCTTCCGGCTTTTCACCTCGTTGGTAGGAGGCTAATTTGTCTCTGAATTTCACACCCTGAAATACCGTATAGATACGTTCATTTGTCACCTTTATGTCACTGAATCCCATTATTCCGGTAGGGATACCTTCGCCTTTGACACTTTTAAATTGAGGTTCGCCGTTCGGGCCGTATAATACGGTATGAGTATTTTCTTTGGTATTGTATATTTCAATGGATTCACCTAATTGGGTAGCCATTGCCAATATACCATTGTGTGGGTTGTAATCAATAAAGCTACGCCATGCCTGGGCTAATGCCGGATGATTTTCTTGTGTAAAATCTTTTTCAGATGGAATTTTACCTATGCTTTTGATCGGTTTGCCTCTGTAGTCGATTTGCCAATAACGGTATTCGCCTAAGTAGTCGGGAATGAAGAAACAGGAATCTGTAGCATAAAAGTCTAAAGGACGAACCAAATTTTTATCCAGCTGTATCACATTTTGTCTTGTAGCCAAGCGCTTTTCAGCAGAAACAGCCCAACGTGATATTTGCATTTTATTCGCATCAAGAGCATATATCGTGTCGGGGGAGTTAAATTGAAATGTTTCAACTGAAAGCATCTCTTCCGGTCCTTCCCCCCGTTTCCCGAAAGAAACGATATGCTTCCAATCGGGGTAGGTGAAGGCATGAAAATAATAATCAGCGTTATGCAAATCCATTACAATAGCCATACTGTCCTTAACCGCTACCCGGAATGGGTAGCGGAAGAGAGCAGTGTCCAGTTCAATTACTCGCGCACTAATTCCCTTTTCATTGGGAAAAGTCGAATATCTGGGATAATGGATACCGGGGGAATCGGTACAGGAGATTATCGCACTGATACCTATTAATAATATGTATGCAAAACGTTTCACTGTTATTCTAAACTTAAGCCTGAGATTTTATATTCTACTTTATAGCCTCGGCAATCTACAGAACCATAGCCATAGCAATAATAAGTCCCTTCATTATTTTCGCCTTGGGCCAATGCTTCTATGTTTTGAAATGCTAATTGGTTTAAGTCTGTTGTTCCTCTGTTGTCGGAAAGACAGTATGCTGCCACTAAGCAGCCTGTAGCTAAAATAAGTTTTGCAAATGTTTTTCTTTTCATTTTTGTCTTTGTTTTTGTTTTGGGCAAAGGTCGTCTTTCGTGTTAAGCCATGCAATTAATTTTGGCAACAATTTGGCAACAATTGGAAACAGTTGGCAACAAATTCTGAGGCATTGAAAATGTTCTTGATATGTTGCCTATAAAAATCCCTTTGATTATCTTTGTGTTATTAAATGAAATGAAATGAAAATCAGAAAGTTGAAGACAGAACTGCCAATTGTTGTTTTTGGGACTCTATTGATTGTTTTTTTGTCTTATCGATATGTTGTACATGTAAAAAACATAGAGATTCAAAGAGCTTTTTATCTGTTTAAACAGTCGATGGAGCAGGAAAAGAGGCTTATGCAACCCGGACAGATGTTTTTGGGTGATTCGGAAATTGAGCTCCGATCGGATTCTGTCATTATCGAAACCGAAAAAGAAAGAATAGTTTATCCTAAAAACAAGCAGGCGGATAGTCTTGCTTTGATCAATAAAAGAGAATGGGGATTTCAATTGTTCATTACCTTCAAAAATCCCAATCGAGCCTTTACTCTCGATAGTCTTTTTCAAGAACAATTGAAAAATGAGGGGATAATCGCTCAAACAGCTGTTTCTTTTTCACAGGGTGACAGTCTTGTCAGTTGTTCGGATGAACCTTTGTCTCTGGTAGGGATTACTTTGGAGCCCATTGTGTTTGGTGTAGAACATGATCAGAGACAAATAAAACTACAAGCGTATGTCCTGTTTTCCCGTTCTTATTTATTTAGCCGGATGCCTCTGATCTGGGGGGGTGATTTTGTTATGGTGTATTTCTGTTATTATAATGTATGTATGGCAACGGCGTAGAAGGATGGAACATAATAAAGCTGCTGTTCCTCCTGTTGTTGTGCCAATACCGGCCACATTCTCTTCGGATGCTTCGGAGTGGATAGAGATATCACCGGATGTTTTTTTCTGCAAGAAAACAGGTGGATTAAAAGATCGGGATCATGAAGTTTTCTTGACGAGAAACCGTTTACTCGCTTTTATCAGTTTTTTAGAAGCGCCGGATCATATTGTCAGCTACCCTGTTTTTTGTAGTGATGTGTTAGGGCGTGCTTTGAATGAAGACGAATCGACAGAAGAAAATAAGAAACTAAATCGGGCGATAAGGAAATCAATGACGCAAACAGTTCAACGTCTGCGAGAAGACTTGAAGGATTTTCCGGATTTATCTATCGAAAATGCTTCCGGTTTATATTATCGGCTGAATATTAAAAACCGTCTTAGGGTTTAGTATTATATATCGTGCATAGAAAGTCTGTTTTTGTATTCCTGCATATTTCGGTGATACCCACCCAGTTTGTTTCCTATAAAATGGCATTTGGTTGCAAATTTATAATTTCTTTCTTAAACTCTCACCTTTTAAGTCAAAACGATGCGAAGAGTGTACAATTCTGTCCAGGATCGCATCAGCAATGACTTCATTTCCGATGACATCATACCACTTGCTGACAGGCAATTGACTGGCAATGATAGTGGCCTTCCTTCCATGTCTGTCCTCTATGATCTCCATGAAGTCATTCTGCTGCTGTCCCTCCAGTACCTTCATGCCAAAATCATCGATGATAAGCAAGTCCACCTTGGATATTTTGGTAATCAGCTTGATAATGGTTCCATCCACCCGTGCCAACCTGAGCTTGCCCAAAAGTTTCTGCATATTGAAATAGTTGACCTTGTATCCCTGATTACAGGCTTTGTTTCCCAACGCCGTAGCCAGATAGCTTTTGCCTACTCCTGCGGCACCGGTGATCAGGACGGATTCCCCTTTGTCCACATAGTTTCCCGTACCTAACAGAGCCAGCATGTTAGGGTCTATTCCCCGATGACTACCGGCTTCAAGTTGTTCCAGAGTAGCACCGTAGCGGAAGTCCGCCTCTTTTATAAGGCGGGCGTTCCGATTGGTGGTACGGGTGTCTTTCTCCGCTTGTAAAAGCAACATTAATCCATCAACAAGCGTGAGTTTGTCCAGACGCTTGGTTTCAGCGAGTGAGGCCCATAAACGCGCCATTCCTGATAACTTCAGCGAGTGAAGCTCCTTGATAATTTCATCCATAATACGATTGTTTTTAGTTATTTATAATACCCCGCTCCCCGGATGTTCTCATGATTGTCCGGTTCGGGATTCTTTTTCATTGTTTTCTCTTCCTGGGCAAAAGCCTGTATATTATGCAGCACACGTTCCACAAACTTATACGTGTATTGACCGTGCTCCATGGCTATCCGGCAAGCTTTCTCCATTTCCTCCCGGGGTGTTATCCTTTGCAGGCGCAACAGACCGTCACAGCGTTTGTAAAAGAACTCCGGTGGCACGTTTTGTGAAGCGAACATCAACTCGAAGAACTCTTTCAGCACTGCGGACTTCTCACCCGCTTTTTGATTGTAGTATGCCATGGAACGCTTTGTGTATGCATTCGAGTGTGAAGCCAGGTGTTCCTCCTTCATGCTGTAGCCAAAACCCTCTATACGCGGGTGGGTAGCTATGCGCTCGCCTTTAAGGTACACCTTGACCAACGTGCGGGTATAGATTACCTTTACCTTCTGCCCGATATGTTGGTAAGGGACAGAGTAGTAATGCTTGTCCCTGCCCAGGTAGATACAGCAGTTGGCGCTGACAGTCAGTTCTGTGTCATACTGCACTTCGAAAGAGGTACCGGGTAAGGGTTTGAGCGTCTTCTTCTCATCACTGATGAAGTGTTCCTCCCGGCTGTATGGACGCTGCTGCATCCGTTTGCGGTTGTGTAGCCTGACTTGCTCCAAGACGGCCTTGTTCAGTTCCTCTAAAGAGAAGAAAACCCGCTTGCGCAAAGGAGCGTATACCCGTTGGTATATCAGCCTGACCTGATTCTCAACCAGGGATTTGTCTTTTGGCTTGCCCGGCCTTGCCGGCAGGGTTACAAAACCGTAGTGGTTGCCCAGGTGTTCCATCAAGCGGTTTATTTCAGGCTCGTAGCGGTCGCTTTTAACTACGGCGGACTTCAGGTTATCCGGTACGACTATTTTGGTGACACCCTCGAAAAAAGCAAACATACGGGTGATGGCATAAATAAAGTCCTCGCTTTTCTGTGAAGGGACACAGATGGCAAACGCATAGTCCGTATAGGGAAGGCAGCCTACAAAGGTCTGTACCTTGATGACTTCTCCGGTATCCATATCAACGTACTGCATCGTATCGCCGGCAAAATCGACATAGCACTTTTCACCGGCAACATAACTGTTCACTAACACCGTAGAAGGCTGTTGGGCGATTCTGTGTTGGTTCAGGTGGAAGCAACACTGGGTGAAGCCATAGCCGGCAGGATATTCGGCAATATATTCTTCCCAAAGCTGTATCCGGGTCACATGTTTACGTCCAAGTTCCTTTTCCAGATAGGGTAACCGCTTGGAAAAATCGTCGAAGCGCTTGTCCGTATAGGCCGGGGCGCCACCGTTAAAGATTCGTTCCAATTCCGGCTCGTCTTTCTCCAATAGTTCTTTAACACCCATCGACAAGGTTTTAAATTGGCGTATATACTTGTTGACCGTTTCTTTGTAAGCATCCGATAAAGTACACATTGTATTTTCATAAAATAGAAAACTCGATATCAACTTTAGTCAAAAGTTAATATCGAGTTTTTTTATTCTTCAACATAAATATTTAAACTCCAATTGGATTCGTGTTGGATTTCTCTAACTTCCAAACATCCGGAAGAAGTTCACGAACATTTTTCCCGGAGTCCTTTTCCAGATAGTATGGAAGTTTGGCTATGACATCATTCAGCCATTCCCTTGGGTTAATTTCCTGTGCTTTACAGGTAGCTAATAGTGAGCATATGATTGCTGTATTTTCAGCTGCCTCGTGGTTACCACAAAAGAGGAAGTTCTTTCTGGACAAAGTAAGTGGTCTAATCGCATTCTCCGCCAGATTATTATCGATTTTCAGATTTCCATCTTTCAGGTAATTCTTCATTCTTGGCCAAAGAGGATAAGTATAGGTAATAGCTTGTCCCATGCGACTTCTTGGTGGTACTTTACCATAAGTCTGTTCCATCCATTTTTCAAAGGAGTCAAGTATGGGAGTTGCCAAACGCTGGCGGAGTGCACATCGTCCCTGCGCATCGAGTTTTCGGGCATCTGCTATCTGCTCAATATGATATAGTTCCTGTATTTGTTTAAGAGCATATTCTGCAAGTGATCTATTTTCATCCAGTGCCAGCTCCATATGTCGTCTGATATGAGCCAGACAGGCAATAAGGCACACGTCCTTAGTGCCGTCAAACGCATTGTAGGCACTGTAACCGTCACTTTGAAGATATCCCTTGAAGTCCTTTAATAAATTCTTGATTGTCTGTCCGGATCTGGAACCGTCATCATAATGGAAGATGACCAGTTTTTCCATAACTGCCCTGACCATCCATAAATACTCCTTATCGGTTTTTCCCTTTCCTTTGTTGATAACCCGTACTGTGGTTTCGTCGGCCTGAACATATCCGCTGCCCGTTACGAGCTTTACTAATTCCGAATAAAGAGGACTTAATAACTCACATACCGGCTTAAACCACCCGCTTAAAGTACTTTCCGGCAGTCGGACACCCAAATGTCTGTATTCCTTTACCTGACGGTAAAAGGGAACATGATATTCATATTTCTGCAGAAGTATTTCGGCTAGCAAGGAAGGTCCTGCCAGACATTTGTATATAGGGGAAGGTGGAAGCGATGCTATTATGACACCGCTTTCACCCTCTTTGGGAAGACTTAAATTATTTTTGAGTCCGTATTTGGGGCGTACTGTCTCTTTGACATATAGCTTTCCCGGTTCAAATTCAAGCGTACGTGTGCGCTCTTCACCTATACGACGATATCGATTCAGATCCACATTGTCAGGTTCGACAATGACTTCCACAACGGGCAGCCCCTCTAACAGTTCCCGATTACGGCGGGATTCTTTTTTCTTTCCGTCCGGTTTACATGTCTTGGTGCCTACGCCAGTCTCCACAAGATCCGTTTCCTCTTGCCTGGGATTATCCAAGGTATCAAACAAGGCAAGCTGGTTGGGATCCAAGGATGCCAGCTTTTCACTCTTTCTGCCGAAAAGCTGTCTGTTTAACCAGGCTACTTGCGACAGGAGTTCCTGCACTTTTTGTTGCAGTTCTCCCGTCTGTTCCATAAGTTTCTTTTTAGTATCTTATTATAATGTAAATATACTGAAAATCGTACAGCTATACAAGTTTAGGAAGCTCTTTTTAATCAATAAAATCCTTCTTTTCGACTGGCTTTAAGACGTTTGAGCCTATCACTCGGATTATCGGTTATGCCTTCCACCATCAGTACTAAATCACGCCATTCCATGGGATAGGAACGGCTTTCACTATCATAGGAAGGAAGTCTGAAGGTTCCTTCCTCAAGGCGTTTTATGTATAACACCATACCTCCGTTTTCGGCATGCAGAAGTTTCATGGTTGTTCTGCTTCGGTTGACAAAGATAAACACATCGCCAAGTCGAACGTCATATCCCATTTTATCATGAACAAGTCCACAAAGAGAATTTATTCCTTTGCGCATATCTGTCTTCCCCGGACACAGGAAGTAGCGCATCGTATCATTCAGGCAGAACATGGCTACATAATTTACTGATCAGGCTATAAATAATCTCCGGATTACTTAGGATGTTGAGGTGTATCTTTATGCCGGATGGAAGTTCTATGGTTACATGCCTGTCACCACATGATGAAGTGGGAATGGCAGGAGTATGATTAATATTAAGAGGGATAAACGAATCACCTGTAGGTTCGGTGTGTTTGGTATATGGGTGACTCAATCCATATTTCTTCTTCCAATAATGAAAACAGGAAGCAGGATACGATTCATTATCACAGAAATCCTTTATGGTTAGTCCACTGGACTGTTGGCGCTGATATAGCGCTAAAAACTCTTCTTTACTCATTGATCGTTTCATAACTACGTTTTTGATCGCAAAGTAATAGAAGTATTTTTAGGTCTACAATGTGTACTTTATCGGATGCTTACAGATAATCGCAATATGAATTATTATAAGACAAATCATCGTTCAGCAAGGTGTATTTTTTCTCCGTTCTTCCTGTCGCGACATATTTGTGCCCAATTTCATATATCTCCAGAAATCGACTGTTCAAATCTAATTTATTGATGAAATCCGGAACACACTTTTCTTTGTATCTATTGAGGCTATCAATGGAATAAGCGATGTATTTTCTTTGCATATTATCGAATAGGCCTAAATAGTAATTGCCTTCCCTTTGGAAAATGTCCAAATTCATTATTTGTAAAAATTCATTTACACCTTGGCCTTTCTTTGCGAATGAATACATAACCGAATCATGTTGAATATCTATCACATCTATATTATACTCCCCCGAAAATGAATAATCGACGAAAAGTTGATTGCCTAATATCTTTATTAGACCGGGAGCTCCTATTTCCACATTCAAAGTATCGACAGGTGTTAAATATCTATTTGCAACCATCCTTCCTTTTTCTGAACAGGAGGATAATGACATCGTAAGTAAAATAAGAAAAATGTACCGCATAGTTTTTATTATTTAATGAGAAGGTCAAAACTATCTTGTTCCCGCGCTTGACGCGGGATCGCATGAAAACTGACCGTATAAAAGGCCTGTTCTTTTGCATTAACTATCTGATTTCTTAATTATTGCGATAATCTTTGTAATCATTGCGTGAAGTTTCACAAATCGCGTTTCTATCGTAAGTACAGCCTCTACCGCTTTCTCCGCTTGCCAATGCCTCGACATTTTTCAATGCCAAGTCAGACAGTTGAACATCCTGTTTGTTCTGCTGGTAATTCCAGCCGGCAGCCACTGCGATTGCTACTAAGAGCGCTGTACCCAATATACGCTTTTTCATTTTCGTATTTTGTTTTATCGTTTTTGATTCAGTAAATTCCCTATCTTTGTTCATCCTTTTAAAGCAACAAGATAGCCAAATGATGTACTGAACTTGCATCATTCTGTTTTATAAGTCCTTTGAAGGTTACTTTGCAAAGATATGGTTATTTGAGAGATACGAACTGTATTTAGGTTGAACAAAGGTTAAAACTTTTAAGCACCTAATAATCAACCATCAGCAAGGATAACATCAACTTTTTTCAAGTTACATCAATATATGCATAATATATAGAATAATAATCGTTTCACAATTCTGATTATTCATTCAAAAAAATTCTAATATACAAGGATTATCTTCCATCTTGCAAATGATCTTGTTACCAAATTTGTCGAATACATCTTCGGGATGTTCCGAAAGACGGTCGGGCATGATATATAATAATATACTGTCATCGCTCTCTGTGTCAGAAATGGTGGAAAGAGTTGTCCCGTATGAAAATTGGGTTGAGACCGTTTCCCCTCCTTCTACTTTTGTCAAGTAGTTTTTTCCACCCTGATGTGTTTGCAACCAGATTATATTCCCTAAAGAAATCATGTTGTTGATGTAAGAGTATTTATTGGCTTCAAGGATAAAATCGACACCGTGTGTCTGAAACATTTCCAACAACAGTTTTTCGGTGAGGAACTTTTTCCCTCCTACATAATGTCCCATTTGGAATTGCTCGGCTTGCGGGTTAAATGAAACGAATGTATTTGAAATACCTAACTGGAAAAGATAACCGGATTTGTAAGCCACGAATTGTACTGGCCGGAACATGATGTAAGGTATTTCTTTTTTCAGATATTCAGCAATGATTTTCCCCTCTTCGTCCACCAACGTCAAAATATTTTCGTTCTGCCCGGTGACAAGCAGAACATGAGAGTTCTCCATCTTTTTAAATTTATGGATTACAAATGGATAGGACATTTTTCTTTTGAAAGAGAAATCGGTAGCATCATATACTTTCAGGCTTTTGTTGTCCGATATCCATACTTCGGTTTTACCATCTGCTTCGCAGACATCGAAATCCTCTATTCGGGGATATTCTTCCGGCCCTTGTCCTTGTCTGTTCAAAGACGACACGAATTTTCCGTCCTTGTCGAAATGGTGGATTGTTTTGCCATTAGAGGATAAAATATAATAATGGTTCCGAAATTTCCGAATTTTATCAATCTGCCCGATTAAACAACTGGAAGTCGTTTCCAGCGGAGTAATTTCGTAGCGATCAGAAAACAACTTCGTCCATGTCGGCCTGGATTCTTTAGGAGATAAATCTGCCATCAATGTAATTTCGGTTGTGTTTTGATCTGAACAAGAGCTCAAAAGCGTGCAAACCAAGTATATGAAAAAGAACTGTCGGGTGATATTTTTCATCTCTTATTCCTTTATTTTAATCGTTAGTAAAATCCAATCGTTCCCAGTGGTTGATAGTCCGGGTAACATTTTCCGGATAGCCGGGTGTGTACATTTAATATTTAAGTAATGACCGGCAAGGTCATTCTCGCGAACAAGCAAATAAAGGTTGTTTTTATCTGAACCGATAAAAGGATTCACATATTTGGATCTGAAATTGTCAAAAAGACGGTCGAAAGAAAAGAGGGCATTGTCTTTACACCTGATAGCACAAAAATCGTCCCTTCTTCCCGTTAACTTGAAAAAAAGATAATCCGAAGCGAAATAAAAGCTATAACAGTTATGGATGTATTTTTTCTTATCGATTATTTCGGCCATTTCCGCATCATCATTGGGGTACTTGTCTCTGGTTAGAAAATCTCCATGAAAGTCAAGGCTATAAAATGGAAGTATCTCCTTCCTGGAAGTGTCATATCTATAGATTGTGTCTGTGTTATCCGGAAGAATCAAAATGTCGTCAGCATCTGTCGTATATAAATTATAAGGTGCGAACAACCATTCTTTTTTCCCCCATTTGGGCAGATATAATTTGTGGATAGACTTGAAATCAGTGAGAGCCATAAAGTGTCCTTCAATGTGCCCTCTTTCCGTATTGGCTCCTCCCGAATAAACCAAAAAATCTTGTTTCGCAGTCGGTACGACGGCAGCACAAGGAAAAGGCAAAGACACTTTTTTGACCGGTGTGCCATCCAGTTTGAACTTGTTGATAATTTTAAACCTGCTTACGACCCACAACTCCTCCAATTCCGGAACAATACACATGGAATTGACAATTAAGGCATCCGAAAATGTTATTTCCTTTATGAACTTTCCGGACTTAGAGTATATATATACATTTCTCCCTGCCCTGGTACTTCCCATAAAGTACAGGAAATCTCTATATTGAACCATATTTGTACAAAAATCAAATACAGTATTACTTAGTTTTGTACAAGAAATGTCTGCAATCAAACTATCAAAGGTGATTTTTTTGTAGTGATTCATGTCCAGCTTTTGTGTCTCCGCGTCAAGTGTGCGGGCAAGTACATTTTGACACACCACCATACTGTTAATACTATTTGTACAGAACAAACATATCAAAAACAGGAGTCGCATTCTTATTATCATAATCCAAACAGAATATTCTATAGGAGGTAACTTTTCGCAATGTTACCTCCCTTTGGTAATTAATAATATTTTATATCTCCACAAGTACATGAATATCCGACGCCGTATGAGTCACATATTGCAATCCAACCGGTTACGGAGCTATGTCCAGTTCTCCATTTACAGCCACCACTCCCTTCACCGCTTGCCAATGCCTCGACATTTTCCAATGCCAAGTCAGACAGTTGAACATCCTGTTTGTTCTGCTGGTAATTCCAGCCGGCAGCCACTGCGATTGCTATTAAGAGCGCTGCACCAAATATACGCTTTTTCATTTTCGTATTTTGTTTTATCGTTTTTGATCCAGTAAATTCCTTATCTTTGCTCATTCTTTTGATAAACTAAGATAATCAAATGATGTACTGAACTTGCATCATTCTGTTTTGTTTGGTTTATATTACCATCATACACCTCCTTTCTAAGGGGTTTCGGGGAGCTTGCCGTTGTAGTTTCTGAGGCTTTTCGGGCAGGCTCCCTTTCGTCCAATTACTGAACTTGTCCTTTTATTTTTACTTTGACAGGACTTGCTGTGTTACATTTGAGCGTGACGATTTCATCGAAGAAGCCTGTATCTTTCGGTGTCATCCTGACTTCTATACGGAGCCGCTCTCCCGGCTTCGCTGGACGTTTGTCATAATTTACGGTCGTACAACCGCAAGTGGTACTGACTAAAAACCTTCCATATTATTCACTTACAATTCATGCAGTTTTGTAAGTCCTTTGAAGGTTACCTTACAAAGGTATGGTTATTTGAGAGATACGAACTGTTTTTAGGTTGAACAAAGGTTGAAACTTTTAAACGACTAATAATCAACCATTAGCAAAGCTAACATCAACTTTTTTTCAACTTACATCAATAAAAGACGTGAATTATCTCAGCAAAAAAGCAAACCTAAAAGAAACTGGAGGCGCCTTTTTCTAATATCTTTCTTATTTCCTCCGAATAACACAAGATTGTGTTTAAGTGCTTGATTATCAGTGTATGACAGATGTAATGGCAAGTATGATGTTCCCAAAATGTTCCAAAAAACATATTTTAATGGGGAGTTTGAATTTGCTAAAAGAGGGTGTGTTCAACGGCATTGAAATGGCTTCAAAAAAGGGATTTAGCAGTAAAGACCTGTTAACATAGAATTAAGATTTGATTAACACATTTATTAGCGCAGGGTGACTTGTAAGAAGGTGGGTAAAGTTTGATAACAATGTAAGATGTTACGGATAGTATTCACTTTCTCCGTAACTTTCCACATACACATTTTCCTCTTCCCTATTTTTGAAATATCAAATTTAGGGAAATAAAAGAGTGAGCAAGTTACATATCTGATACTAACAAGTAGTGAGAGTGTTAAAAGTGGGGCTGATAGAGATTAAAAACCGAATTTTGTATCGCTGTTTGGAAACAAATCATTATCTTTGTACCATAATTCAAAACAAAATGGGCATCAATAAACTAAAAGTGGTGTTGACAGAAGAAGCACAAGCCTTTTTGGATACGCAGCCATTCAAAGCTCAGCAGAAGATATACTACACATCTTCAAGGTTGAGGAAGGAGTGATGAAAGTTGACATCTTCAAGAAACTGGAGAATACCGAGATATGGGAGTTCCGCACTCTCTACAACGGTATATGCTACAGGCTTTTCTCCTTTTGGGACACTGAGGAAGAAACTTTGGTTATTGCCACACATGGTATTATCAAGAAAACTCAGAAGACACCATTAAAAGAGATTGCCAAAGCGGAAGAGATAAGAAAAGAGTATTTTAACAGTAAAAAGAAATAGCATTATGGCACAGATGAAATTGATACCAGCAGACAATATGAAAGATAAACTTTGGGGTAAAAGAGGTACACCAGAGCGCGAAGCCATGGAAGCCAAGCTCAAAGAAGATGTGAACGCCTATATTGTAGGCGAAGCCATACGCAAGGCTCGATTGGCACAAAACCTCACACAAGAACAGCTTGGTGAGCGTATCGGTGTGCAGCGTGCTCAGATATCAAAGTTGGAGAAAGGTGCAAGTGTTATCACATTACCAACCATGAGCCGTGTGTTTCAAGCATTGGGTATTGCAACAGCCACTCTTGATTTGGGTATTGCAGGCAAGATTGCGTTGTGGTAAGATGACGGTTAGATTGTGCAATCTTGGTAGGATTGAACAAAGATTTAGCTATTATGCTGAATATCAACTTCATTTTGCTCAACAAAACAATAATTGTTCCCAAAATGAGGAAATGAAAGCTCAAATACTAGACAAATATAAAGAAGCCTGTCTGTATTGCCATTCAAGTCATTATGGGGAAATGTCTCTACTATCACAAAAAAACATCCTTGTTGATGCAATATTCTGTATACTTTTGCATTTATAGAATAGATAAACAAAAATAAAAGGTCAATGAAAAAGAAGTTATTGTTACTCATTTTAATGGTTCTTCCGCTTTTCATATCATCTTGCAGTGATGATGATGGAAAGGTAGATCCAATGAAGTGGAAAACCGAATTAAAAAAATCAAGCGATGGATATTTCCATGTATCTCCTGGGGGAGGGACATTTGTGCTTCAATGTACAAATTACAGTGACTTTTGGATAACTGGTATCACCGAACAAGAAGCTAAAGGGGAAGAAAAGAAGTTTACACCCGCCATTGATGACCAAAAACACTTTACCATTACGTCAGATTGGGCAACAGCTACCCAAAATGGGAATACGTTGACTGTTACAATTTTGCCGACAACAGCGAATGGCAATCGCTTCATAAAGGTGTCTGTACAAAATGGTGACGCTTTTGATGAATTCAAATTCAAGCTACGAGGATTGAAAGTCGGGCTATAATATACGGTGTTTATATTATCGGCTGAATATTAAAAGCCGCCTTAGGGTTTAGTATTATATATCGTGCATAGAATGTCTGTTTTTGTATTCCCGACTCGGAGGCGAATCTGGATGGATCGTACCGAATCGGATTAATTTTGTTTTATTTCAAATTAATCATCTGCAAAGTTATATTGCAATTGTTTGGGTCTGTTGATTCAATAGCTCTGCACCAAGTTCGTTCATTCAAGAAGAAAATCGATTGTGTCTCTGTTTGAACCGAATCTATATCGTTGATGATGTCGTTTGCAATTTCAGTAATATTTGTATTACGGTTTAATAAAACCCATTTATAAGGTTTTTCCTGCCCATAATAGTAGTAATTCATTAAAAGATATTTTGGAGAGAAGCTGAAATTCCACATCATTGCGAAATTTTCCAATTTGATGGAAGCTGGATTTTTAGCTCTTAAATCATTACTTAATCTTTGTTTTAAATCAATAGAATAAACCGAATAAAGTGTATCAGGTGTAATGTATGAGATCTGGTCGTAGTTTCTATCGTAATAGTACAGACTATTTACTTCTTTATTGCAATATGTGCTGATAAATTCAAATTGATCATTTTGAGGTTTGGGATAATTAAAATTTTTAATGACTTGGTTATTTTGGTCTTCTATCCAAATGCAGTAGGGACATTCTTTGGAATAGAAAGGTAAGATAAAAAGATTCTTTTTATCTTGAAATACCATAAAATCCCGGATAAGTGCATCAGTTCGATAAGCTTCTACAAATGCTCCTTTATAAGTATATTTTTTTATGGATCTTGATCCAACATCCCAAATACAAATCTGGTTTAGATATGGGTCAATAGTGAAAGATGTAATATCTATGAATTCATGTGGGGCTTGTCCGAAATAATTAATTTGACACACAAATTCTCCAGTCGAAGTGAAAACAAAGATACCAGCCCCTCTTTTGTCTAAAAGGCAAAATGTATCTTCATCCATATAGATGGATTTTATATTGGAAATCAAACATGAGTCCTTTGTGTCTAATTGTATGTAGTCTAATGATTTTGCGAATTCAGAATAACGAATAGTATCTGTCGTATTATCTAAATTGATACTCAAATGACTTTTGTCTACATTATTGCAAGCAGTAATATAGCAAATTATAGGAACTATAATTGTAAGTAATATATTTATTTTCATGTTGTTAAATTTAAAAAGACGAAGATAAATCTTGCGATAAAAAGCAGGATTTATCTTCATGTAATATTGGAAGTTAGCAATCAGGCCAAATGCTACTGCATTTATATTCGTGTGTATATTTCTTGCAGCAAGCAGTCGGTTCTGCAACGTACTTATATCCGTCTTGATCAATACCACCTTCTCCTCTGGCTAAAGCTTCAACATTCTCCAATGCCAAATCAGAAAGTTCAACTTCTTGTTTGTTCTGCTGATAGTTCCAACCTGCTGCTACGGCGATTGCAGCAAAAGCGATAACGCCGATAATTTTCTTTCCCATATTACATTTATTTTTAGGGAGTTGTTATACTATATTTGTTTTGAATCTTTCTCCCGGTATCATTTCCCAAGACAGGTGATTTCCAAGCCTTTTGTTCTTTACTTTAAATTTACTACTTTTGTCGTTACCTCCTTCTTTATTAGTTATTGAATGAGGGAAAGTCCGGGAGTTTCTGCTAACGTTTGTGAGTCAGTAGGCAGAGACTCCTTTCTTTTTCCCGTTAATTGCTTTATTTTACTGTTCCGATAAAACTCAATATCAGTGAGTTGTTAGGGATGTTTCCATAAATGTCTACCGTTCGATAAAAATCTCCCGGTTGTTCCGCTTCGTAGCTGACCGTGATCGTTCCGCTCTCTCCCGGTTGCAGTTCTTTCCAGTCGCAAGTTGCTTCGGTACAGTTGCAAGAGGTGGTGAAACCTTTCAACCTAAAGACGCTTGTTCCGGTATTCTGGACTGTGATTGTCTGCTTCTTGCTTGTTCCTTCTTTGACCATTCCTAAATCATATTCGCTCTTTTCCACTTCGAGAGTAGTCATTGCCAATATCTCTTTGTGTTGTATACCGGTCATTTGTTTCAGATACAAATCCCTAACCGCCAAGTTATGTACCGGATTGCCGATTACTTTCACTTTGTTGTCCCTGTCAAGCAGGAATGTCTGGAAAGTGATATTTTGTGGAAATTGGTTCAACTTGTCCAACCGGCTGTCCCGATCAATGCAGACAGGTCGGTCGAAGTTGTCACGTTTTAAGATATATCGTAATTCTCGGTCGTCTTTCGACTGGAAGACGAAGATAAACGGAATGTTGCTGTTTGTTGCCGAATCAATATGGGCGATCAATTCTTTCCATTTCGGCAGTTGCAATTTGCAACTGGTGCAACCTGTTGAATCGACATAAATCAGCACTTTATATTCTGCATCGGGTATCCGGTATTCTACCGGTTCCGTGACAAAGCGGGTAAACTCCATATCCTGCGGGAAGACAATCTCTTTTCCCAGCCATTTTTGGACCAGGCGGGCAAATTGTTCTTTCTTGTCATCTTTACAAGAGGTTAACAAAAAGAATATAGATAATATGTATAACAGTGGTTTCATCTATTGTTATATTTTAAATTCTATAATCGGCTCATCACTTTTTACACATGTGGCGATGATTGTCTTTGTTTTTTCGTTTATATCGATTCCGTATATGGGTTTGTCTAAGATGTATTTTTGCAACGGGTTTCCTTGCAAATCGAACACATAAATGTAACGACCACCGTCTTCCGGCTTTTCACCTCGTTGGTAGGAGGCTAATTTGTCTCTGAATTTCACACCCTGAAATACCGTATAGATACGTTCATTTGTCACCTTTATGTCACTGAATCCCATTATTCCGGTAGGGATGCCCTCGTTTTTGGCGCTTTTAAATTGAGGTTCGCCGTTCGGGCCATATAGGACTTTATGCGTATTATCATGAAAGTTATAAATTTCGATTGCTTCTCCCAACTGGGTAGCCATAGCCAAGATGCCATTATCCGGATTATAATCTATAAAACTTCTCCATGCCTGTGCCAGTGCCGGGCGTGAAGTCGCTTTATGGACTGCTTCACTGGGGATTGTACCATTACTTTTGGTCGCTTCGCCATTTTTGTTTACTTCCCAAAAACGATGCTCTCCCATATAGTCTGGAATCAAAAAGCCCGATTCCATCGTGCGAAAGTCCAAAGAGCGGACAAGTTTCTTGTCTAATTTAATCTCCTCTACCCGTTGCGCAGACCGGGTAGAAAGAGATATTTTCCAGCGGGTAATTTCCATCTTGTTGGGATCCAAAGCCCACAAAGAATCCAATGTATTAAATTGGATGTTTGCAACAGACAGCATCTCCTCCGGTGCTTCTCCACGTCTGCCGAATGAAACAATATGTTTCCATGTCGGATAAGTAAACGCATGTAAATAGTGATCCATATTATGCAGATCCATTACAACGGCGATACTATCCCTGACCGTTACCCGGAATGGATAACGGAACAGAATAGTATCCAGATTGATAACCTGTTCACTAAGTCTCTTACTCTCTGCAAATTCCGAGTATCGTGGAAAGTGCGAATCCTGAGAACTCGTACAGGCTGCCAAACTGCTAATACCTATTAATATATAAAGGAGATGCTTCATCGTTTATTCAAGACTCAAACCTTCAATTCTCATTTCAACCCAATCTCCGGCACATTCTACAGAGCCATCGCCATAGCAATTTACTCCATTTCCCTGTTCTCCATAAGCCAATGCTTCTACGTTTTCTAATAATAAAGTAGGCAACTCATTTCTTTGATGAGTCCAAAAACAAGTGCCGGCAATCAGGCAAACTACAACTCCGACTAATTTTAATTTTTTTCCCATATCTATTTTATATTTGTTGTGGCAAATGTAGAGATGTTTTTTGGGGAAAACTCCTATATTTTACCTATATCTTACTTATATTTCACCTGTATTCTACCTGTATAGGTGTTTTTTACTCGTTTCTCCTCATATTGAAAGGTTCTTCGTATCTTTGTGTCCATGATGAAGAGTTTGAATTTGTTAAGTATATTATATTTAATCATTGCGATATCTGTAGTTGCTATATTGGTGGGATATTGGCATTCGGATAATTTGCGCAGCAAAGTCTCTGAAATATGGAAACAAACTTTATGGGAAGACTGTACGAACAGGATGAGAGAGATCAATGTAAAAAAGAAGCATACATTTTCTTCAACGACTTCATCTAATATCAAAATAGTGACAGAGAAGCAGACTTTTTCTATAAAAAGGGACCGTATTAAATCTTTAACCGCTGAAGAAAAAGATTTTCTTGCCGATCAATATTATTTGTTATCCAAGAATCCTGTCAAAATAGAAAAGTTGGATAGCCTCTTCCGACTCAAGTTGAAAGAGAATGGTCTGAATTTTAAAACAGCAGTGTTTTTCGGGGATAATGTAGTCCCGTCTGATTATTTGAAATTGACATACAAGGTGAATATTCAGGATGTCATTGTCTTAGAGGGATATGTTAAGGGTAGTTGTTGGGAGAGGATATTGTGGGGAAAAGGTTATTATGTTTTACTGACCCTGATTCTTTTGGGAGCTTTGGTTTTATTAGTCCTGGAAAAGAGAAAGTTAAATCGTTTCAGGCATGTTGTTCTTGAAAATCGACCACCCTTAGAAATCCCTCAGACTTTACCCGTTGAACCTGTCTGTCAGAATATGGAACCGGCCATAGAACAGATAGAGACACATACACAAATCACTTTAACTGTTTTCCTGAATGAAAGAAAACACACCTTAGTTTATATGGATAAAGAAATATCATTTGCGCCGAAAGTTTTCGGACTGCTTTATCTATTGTCGCAAGGAAAAGATTATTTCCAACCGTATGATTTTTTGCTTCAAAGTCTTTGGACTGAAGAAGGGAGTGCTGATAAAAAGCATTTGGAGCAAATCGTGATCCGCTTACGAAAAGGCTTGAAGGATATTCCATGGTTAAGCATTGATACTATATGGGGAAGTGGCTACCAAATCAATGTGAAAAATGGTGCAACTCTCATATTGAAGCCACAAGAGTTTCCACTTAATCAAAATGTAACTGCCACCCCATGAAAACAGGATTAGTACCCCATATTTTGGGAATTACACTTAGGGGTAATATTTTTTAACACAACAAAGTGTTGCGCTTTGCTTCAAAAAAGCAGCAAACTGTCAGACCGTCAAATTCGCTTTTCGGGGATTCGTTTATATGCCTCCTTCTATCGGTGCACAGTTACGAATAAAATCAGGAAACGAAAAGTTAAAAGTTCTTGTATAAACAAATAAAAAAAGTATTACCTTTGCCACAAAATACAATGGGCAAGTTGTATAAACAGACTTTTTGCGTCTGATTCAGAGAAAAGTAAACTGATAGTTAGGGTTATAATATCTAAGTCTTGATGACAGACTTTCCCTATAGGTTAGAGAACAACAAAAGGGATATAATATGAGAAAATTGCTGTGCATGCTGATCGGCTTGGTCGGCTGTTATTTGGCAGGTTATGCCCAGAAAACGATTTCTAATGATCGTGGGGCTACGATCGCATTAAAAACGAATGCACTCTATTGGGGAACTACGACTCCTAATTTGGGTATGGAAGTCAGGTTAGCCCCCAAATGGACTATGGAGGCTGAAGTAGGGTTGAACCCTTTCGCTCCGAAAGAGAATGATGGAAGTTACGGAAAGTCCATCAAGCATTTCCGGCTTCATCCAGAAGTGCGCTATTGGTTTTGTGAAAGTTTCTACAAACATTTCATCGGGCTTCATGTTCCTTATCTTATATATAACGTATCAGACATCAAATTGTTGGGCACGGAAGATGAGCGTCACCAAGGTTGGGGAACCGGTGTCGGGCTCAGCTACGGATATAGCTGGGTGTTGGGCAAACATTGGAATCTCGAAGCTTCTGTCGGTGCCGGCTACCTTTATTTAAAGTCGGATATTTACCCTTGTACAAATTGTGGAACGAAAAAAGAGACTGTAAAGAAGCATTACTTTGGTCCTACTCAGGCTGCTGTAAGCGCCGTATATGTATTCTAATGCAAACGTATTAATCGCAGTGTATAATGAAACCATTCTTAATTTTACTAATCATATGTGGATGTAGCATATCTATGTCTGCACAAAATTCTGTTCAAGAATATACATTGGTGGTAAAGGAGAAGCAGGCTGACAAAGACAACGGCAAACTCCTTCTGTCGATGAAAATAGATGTGAGCAATATAGATATACCCGGAGACAAGTCTGTTATATGTACGCCCATCATAGAACATGGCGACAGCGTGCGTGCATTGGATCCGCTTATCATCAATGGCAGGAGTCGTCACATATTGTATCAGCGCCTTAACCGTCCGTCGACAGAACAAGAGTACAAACGTGCGAACGGCGAAGAGCAAATCCTTGATTATCATTCTCAGACTCCTTATAGCGAATGGATGGAACAGGCTGATGTTTCGTTGGTGACGGACGATTGCGGTTGTGGCTGGCAGGCTTTGCAAAGCGACAAGTCCCCGCTTTTCACGTTAGACTTTTCCGAACCTGTCGTCCTGGTCCCGCAAGTGGCCTATCTTGTTCCTCAGGCTGAACGCGTCAAAGCGCGTAAACTGGAAGGAAGCGCGTTCTTGGATTTTCCTGTGAACAAAACGGCTATTAACCCTGAATACAGACGCAATCCCGAAGAGCTGCGAAAAATACGCGAGACGATAGATGCTGTCCGCAATGATCCATATACGACCATTACTCGTGTAAAGATCAAAGGATACGCTTCTCCGGAGGGTTCGTATAAAGCCAATGCCTATCTGGCAGAAAACCGGGCTAAAGCATTGTCTGATTATGTGAAAGGGCTGTATCGGTTTGAGCAGACACAATTCACGGTGGATTTTGAACCGGAAGATTGGGTCGGGCTCAAAAAAGCCGTAGAAGACAGTAATCTGCCGGACAAACAGCAGTTGCTTGAGATAATATGCGCCAAAGAACCGACAGATCTCGACCAACGGGAGCAGAAACTTAAATCATTGAACGGCGGCTCTTCATATCGAATCTTATTAGCCGATGTTTATCCTTCTTTGCGTCATTCAGACTATGAGGTAGATTATACGATCCGCAATTTCACATTGGAAGAGGCTAAAGAGCTGGCATTTTCTGATCCGTCCAAACTGAGTCTTAACGAGTTGTTTCAAGTTGCAGAGACCTATCCGGTGGGTTCGGATGAGTTTAACGAGATATTTGAGACGGCTGTGCGCATGTATCCGGACGATCCGGTTTCTAACTTGAATGCGGCTATCACAGCCATCCAGTCCAATCAATATTCAAAAGCAAAAAGATATTTGAAAAAGGCTCAAGAGTGTCCGCAAAAACAATTGGCCGTAGCTGCTATAGCCATGCATGCCGGTAATCCGGACAAAGCGAAACAAATTCTACAGTCTTTGTCCGGTTCTTCAGAAGTTTCGAAAGAAGTGCAGGACAACCTGAACCAATTGGAGAAGTATATTAAACAAAACAGAAAAAAGTAAAGGGACAAAATTTCACTTTAATTATTTATAAACATGAAAAAGAAGCTGTTTTTAGCAGGATTGTTAGTTGCAGCGTTAATGACTGCAAGCTGTTCGGATGATATTTCCGACGATAAAGGAGGATCGAATGATAGTAAAAACGAAGTTGGATATGTAAAGGTATCCATAAACCTGCCTTCGGCCTCCGGTAATATGACGAAAGCCAACGAGAATGGGAATGATAATTTTGATGATGGCGTGGAAGCTGAGTATAATGTAAATGATGTTATCTTGGCGATATTTGAAGGTACTTCCGAAAGTGATGCCTCATGTATCAACATCGAAAATTTAACAGAGTTAATTCCAGCCAAGGTCGGCGATAACATAACGGTTAAATATTCCACTAGAACGATTGAGATAAAAAAACCGGCTGAAAACAAGAAGCTGTATGCTTTGGTTATTGCCAACGGCAAGTCTACTTATGAAAATAATTTGGCTGGGAAGAAATTATCAGACTTGAATACTATAGCCGAACCTGTCGATTTATCCAAGATAGCCGATACAAGCGACAAGGGTAATTTCTTGATGACAAACTCTCCTATCAGCAATGAACCGGGAGCAGCGCAAAAGTCTGACAGTCGCGAAGTTACAACTTTGGTTCCATTGACAGTTTATGACACGGAAGCTCAAGCAGAGGTAAATTCCCCCGATCAAATTTATTTGGAACGCGCTGTTGCTAAAGTTACCACTTCGGTTAAGGGCGGAGGTAACGTATTGACAATACGGAGCAATAATCAAAGCGCTACTTACAATGAAGCAACAGTCACTTTCGAAGGATGGCGACTTCAATTGACAAACAAAAAGTTCTATCCGGTTCGCAATGTAGCAGACTGGAAGACTTGGGATACTTATTATGTAGGGAATGAACTTAACCGTTTTTATGGTTATGTTGAAAAGCCATACCGTGTTTATTGGGCTATAGATCCCAATTATGGCACGACTAACGATGGTGATTTAAATAAATATCAAAAGGTTTCAGACGTTACCGAATGGAATGAATTGGGCAACAATGAATATTGTGCCGAGAATACAACAACAGCCGGTCAGATGAGTCAGAGCAAATTGACAAATGTTCTATTGAAAGCCAAATTCAGATTAAAAGATGCTACAGAAAATGACAATTTATTCATGGGAGCTAATACTTCTACCATATATAAAGAAAATGATTTTATAAACTTGGCCAAATCCAAATTGACAGGCGAAAATGCTTTATCTTCTTCCGAGAACATAAAGGTTAAAGCCGATGCTACCGCAAAGACGATAACGACGGCAGAAGGAGTGAAAACCGTTTTCTGTAAAAATGACGGCTCAGCAGATAGCGAATTAAGCGATGCTCAAGCTGCGGCTATTTTGACAGCAACAGATGGAACCATCAAGTTCTATAAAGGTGGTGTGATGTACTATTATTCGACAGTCATCAAACATTTCGGCAACAAGCCGACTGAGTTTAATGGAGATACAGCTAATCCCTCGTATGAGGAGGACAAACACTTAGGCCGCTACGGTGTTGTCCGCAACAACTGGTACGAATTGCGAATCAACAGTGTTTCAGGTCCCGGCGAACCGGAAATACCGACAATTCCGGACGAACCGGTTGATAAGAAGCATAGCTACATTAATGCTGAGATAAATGTGTTGTCATGGGCTAAACGTACAGAAGATATTGACATATAAAAAATCTATTCATATTCTCTGATGTGAAAACTACAACCATTTCCTGCCATGGTAAAGTAGAGACAGGAACCGAGTACCCTTTTATGCAAAAGGGTACTCTTTGATTCAGACAATTCAGATCCTTTATGCCGCAGGCATAAAGGTGAACAATATATATAAGTATAAAATACAGCTACATATGAAATTCAATAAGTCCCTTCTGCTTTTGCTGGCAATGTCCTTCATTGGAGGTTTTGCATCGTGCGACTATATACACGACGACTTGCAACCTTGTCCTACCGGGATGGATTTGGTTTTCCGATACGATTACAATCTACAACGTGCCGACATGTTTTCGGACCATGTAGGAAGCGTCAGTGTTTATTTGTTTGACGAAAATGGCAAATTCCTTTTCAAGCAGGTAGAGAGCAACCGTGTTTCAGAACAGCCGCTTCGAGACAATAATTACAAGATGCACCTTAACCTGCAACCGGGCAAGTACCAGTATGTCGTCGAGGCATTGCAGGTGCCGTACGAACAGGCAATACAGAATGGCGGCGCAAACTTTGTCAAGACAGAACCACAGGATGGGGACGAAATGAAGGTCATTACCCATGTGCTGGACCATGACGGCAATGGCCTTGTTCCCAATAATGCTTTGCCGTTGGACACATTGTGGCATGGGATGCGGGCTACGCCAATAGAAGTGGTGCAAGACAAGGTAACGCAGGATACGGTTTCGTTGGTTCGCGATACCAAACAAATAAGCGTGTCTCTCCGTGAGATAGACGATCCGGCCCGCATAGACGTAGCCGATTATGACTTTAGGATAACAGATAAGAACAGCCGCTTGTTGTGGGACAATTCCGTGGACGAGTCTGTCTCCGTTTTCTATACGCCTTATGCCACCCGCAATACCGAAGACAAGTCGGTTGACGGCCAAATAGGGAGCATCGGGCGCATGGCTCATGCGGACTTTATGACCTCACGCCTGCTCTATCATGACAAGGCGGCAGACGATGCCGTATTGAGCATTACCAACAAGAAGACAGGCCGAGAGGTTGTCCGTGTGAATTTGCCCGATATACTTAGCCGTTTGCGTTCGGCTGCCGAGATTTACCGTTATACCCCGCAAGAGTTTTTAGACCGGGGCTATGACTATCAGTTGACTTTCTTCTTGAAAGGCGATACGTGGGAATATGCCAATGTAGAGATAAGCGTACTTTCCTGGGCGAAGCGCATACAGTATGAAACAGTTGGTTTTTAAGAATAGGAGAAAACAGTCGTGAAACTGATCGTTAAAATAGGGACTGCTGTAGCGGGATTGTATTGTTTGGCCTCATGCAACCTGATTCATAGCAATGACATGGATTGCCAGCATTATACACCTGACGGCATTCCTTTTGCATACGTAGGAATCAGCCTTTCTACGGGAAAAGCCAATCAGGTGACGAAGGCGGATGATGATCATCAGCGTCCAACAGGCGGCGAGGACGGAGATGGCAAAGAGGACGGGCAAAAAGAAGAAAACAAGGTGAGCAATGTAACTGTCTTTTTCTTTGAATCGGATAATGGAATAAATGGTGATGATTCAACTCCTATAGTGGCTTCCCAATACTGGCCGAGCAGAGCTTTTCTCTATACAGGCAACACGCAGTACACGACAGATCCGGTTGAAGTGTACAATTTGGAAATCGGCCATACATACGATATGTTGGTCATGGCTAATGCCGGATATATCATAACTGAAGATATAAAAACATTAGGGGATTTGCGCAAGCTGTGTACAGAATCCATCTGGTCGTATGAGTTGGGGTGGATCAACGATCAAGAGGTATACCATTATACCAAATTCATGATGTCCTCCGCAGAGTCTGGAGACAAACTTTTTATTCCGGCTAATAACAGTGCGACAAATCCTGCAACAACCAGTTATATCAACCTCGAACGCCTATCCGCCCGTGTGGACTATCAGGCAAAAGGGACGGATGGAGAAGAAGCCGGCGTTTACAAGGTTACGGATAAAAAGACTGGTACGGAAATAGGCAAAGCAAGAATATCAGGGGCTATGCTTATCAACACCTTGAATGGGAATTCTGGAAGTTACTGGTTCAAGCGAGTGACAAAACCGGGAGAAAGCTTTGCGACAGGTTCTGTTGAATATTTGGGGGAAGAACAGGTCAAAGCGGATTATGTGGCAACGAACTATGTCCTTGACCCGCAATCCAGGGAAGGGAAATATGCGGAAGACTTTGACAGCGACACCTATTATCCCAATATCGGCTACGACAATTTGAATTGGGCCAATCATATTGTCACCGAAAGCCTGGTGAGTGGATTGGATGACGATTATAAATGTATCGGCTATCCCAAAGAGAACGTCAACGAGGTCGGCAAACGCTCACACACGACCGGTGTGGTATTCCAAGCATGCTATACGCCGACCGGTTATACGGAGGGTGATACTTTCTTCGAATGGAATGGTTCCATGTATCCCACTCTGGAGAAAATGATGGAAGCCTTTGATGCTGTTTCCTGGAACAATTACATCAACAACGATGCAGTATGGAAAAGCGGACTTACGTGGAATGAGCTGCGCACAAACATCATTCCGAACATAAAGATGGACGATCCTACCGGTTACAGGGCTTGGCTGGTAAGCGAATCGAACGAGAAGGATGGGGTCATGAACGGCACAAAGAGCAGCCTGCGTTGGGATTCTTATGTAAAGAACGTCCTGAAGTATAATGTCGGGGCGGATGGCAAATCCCAGGTGGATTATGGAACAGGCGTCGAAGAAGGGACAACCCGCAGATTGCTTCATGAAATAAGTGGCGTGGCGACATACAAGGATGGTATTTGTTACTATACCTACTGGATAAAGCATGCCAACGACCAGAACGATTCTAACGATTTAGTGAAAGGCAAGAGCGAAGGTGGCGGCGTGATGGAGTATGCCATAGTCCGTAACAATATATACAAGCTGAGAGTAAGGAGCATTTCTACTCCGGGCGGAGATATTCCGGGCGACCGGTTCGTCACGGTCAATGTGCTTGTGGAAAATTGGACGCCTGAAAAACGTGAAGAGATTATCATTAAACCACAATAACATCATAGGAGAATGATTTTATGAAACAGACTGTTTGTTCGATTGCAATCAATATAGGATTATGTTTGTGCGCCCTGTTTGTGTTGGCCGGGTGTACAAAAATAATCTCTGACGATGATACTCCCAAACCTGATCCGGATCCGGCGCCTAAGACGAGATTGGAGAATATATCCGTGGTAATAGGCGCAGCAAACATATTGGAAAGCAAGGCGCTGCATGGAGATGAATATGCTCAGTCCGGTGAGTTTATTCATTCGCTCCATCTTTTGATTGTAAACGAAAACAACATAATAGAGAAACATATAGCATTTGATCCGAACAGAGAAAATGATTATAACGCATCCGAAGGGAACTTGGCTCAATACACCGCTACGATAGATTTCCTGACTTCAGGCAAGAAGACGTTTTATGCTTTTGCCAATATGGAGCAAGCGAAAATAAAAGGCCAATCCATTTCATTTGATACTTTATTAAAGGGCAATGAATTTAAGGAAGGCGAGTCGTGGAACGGCAATGTGGTTGAGGCTTACAGGATAGAGAATCCGATGGTTTGTGTGGATATTAAAAATAGAAAGTTCATACCGATGAGCACCAAACAGGAGGTGGCTTTGTCCGTTGATGGCCAGCATGTGACAGTGTCATTGATTCGGCTGGTGGCAAAAGTGAAGATGCAATTGGCAAACAATCATGGCGAGAGAGCCAGTATTTCCAAGTTGGTGATGAAGAGCTTTTCAGACGATACGCCTCTTATAAAGGGTGGAACGGTCGAGGCCGGAAACAAGACTTACGAGAAGGAATTCAATCCCGCAGTGATAGTCGAGAATAACAATATATCCGACATCTTGGAGTTTTATGTCAACGAAACGCAAGGGACAACACCATTTGAGGTTGAATTGACGATTAACGATACTATATATACCGGGGTCTTAGGTGTGTCATCTTTGGAAAGAAACCACGTATTGCCTGTATCATTACACTTGCTGAAGAGTACATTGGTATTGGATGTCACGGCAAGCGTGGCTCCTATAGGCGGTTATCCGGTATTGGTCAATTTGGGAAACAACCGGTTGACGAACAACTATTTGTTAAGATTGCCGGAAGGATGTTACTTTACGATTGAAGGAAAGATAATCAATGACGGTGAAGTCGGACATATAGAAGATCCGGTTACAAAGTGGAAATGGAACGTGTCCGACGCTTATAGTTCCATCATACAAGTGGAAAGCGCATTGGATGCCCAAATTTTTGCAGCCCATCTGACAGCTTTGCCTAAACAGACTGTTCAATTGAATTTTGAGGTTTATGAGCCGCAACAGGTCAACAATGCATCTCTGACAATCGAGACTGTTCCGTTGCAGGATTGGGATACGACTTACCCGACAAGCGCATTGGAATGGGATGAGAAACCCGTATGGTTCACATCGGTCAGTTTAACTAAAAGCAAGTAAGAAAGGAGATTCAAGATTTATGAAGCAAATCTATATTACGATATTTGCATTGCTGTTGTTTCCATGGCAAAAGGCCTTGGGGCAAACAGACCCATATGCGTCCGACTATAAAGACTATAGCGTTCAGGTCAAGCCAGCCAAGTGGCACGATTTGAAAAATGAATTCCAATTGGGAAGTGCCGATAAGTTTGACAGCCGGGAGTATTGGGAATTGAGCAGAGGGCGCGTACAGGCTACGCATACCATAGTAGATACTCTTTACATGCATAAAGGGGAAACAGTCAATTTATATCTGCCTGACAGGCTCCGTCCGAATAAAAACACTTCGAACAATCAATATAGTATTCGAACATACCAACGTTGGTACGACTTCCGAAGGTTATCGACTTTCGAGGTGAAGAATGCAACGGAAAGTTGGAATTATACGGATTTGCTGATCTGCCCGGATCGAAAAGGATTTCGCATGGCTAACGGCTATGTCGGTTCTCCGCTTTTGGGAATAAGCGACTATGCGGTTTTAGGCTATATGCAATTCCATTTTCCGACCGACGAAGAGTTCGAGCAGATGTTTCCGGGAAATACAGACAGTGAGCTTGACAATAAATATTACCTCATAGCCTGTGATGTTTCCGGGTATAAAGATTTTACGTCCAAATATGAGAAGGAGACATCAAAGAACTCCAATTTCAGCAATGGTTTTTGGGAACCGACTTTGTCTCACCGTATTATTTTTTACATAAGCCAAGTTGACGATAATGAAAACACCGTGTATGTAAAAAAATGGAAAAAGGGCATTGCTGACGGCACGATGACAAGCAGCGATGAATCAACCAACTCATACATGGAAGAGTCTGAGATCAATTTCCCGTCAATCAGAAGAGCCAGCAAGACGAATGAATTATGCGTTTTGACAAAAGAGGCAAGAGGTTATGCTATCCCCGGTGTAAATGATAACCAGAAGACTCCTTTGAAAGTGGGGCTGGTTGATAATACTGCCGGGATATCATTGGTTACGACATCTCTTCAAGATGAGAACACCGTTATATATTTCAACTATCCCGCAAATGATGAGGTGCCCGACAAGTCTAAAGCGACTATTATTGTTTACAAAGAAGTGGGAGGGACAAGATACAATGTGGGCCGATATAAAATAACATTCAGCAAAGACGGGCTGTTGCTTACTCAAAGCGAGGTGGCAGCAAATCAAGAAACCGGAAAAGAGTTCTACTCCCGTACACCGGCGTATATGAGCGAGAATTATGAATTGCTGACGGAACTGAATTTCGACTTTGACGCCCGTATTGCAAGCGGCCTTTACAACAATTCGAAATATTACCCGTTCCCCCAGAAATGGGATGTTTGTTCGTATGCCTTTTATGACGGGAGTTATCCTCACGGAGACTTCAGAGGAGGAAAAGGGGACTATCCGGAGTGGGGATATTATGCTTTGACAAGCTACTATGTCGAGTGTAGCGGTGGAGGTTGGGGAAAGAGTTATCCTCTTCCTGACGATGATGCGAAGATCCGTTACAACAGCCGAGGGAACAAAAGCTCTTTCCACATGTTTATCGATGCGTCCGACCGTCCCGGCGTGGTGGCACGTTTGCCTTTCGAGGAGAAACTGTGCAAAGGTTCCGAACTGTTCGTTTCCGCTTGGGTAAAGAACGCTCACTGGGACAGCGGCAGCGATGATGCTGCGATGATGTTTACCATTATGGGTGTACGGAATTCAGAAAACGGGGAGCAGTCGTTCACTCCAATATTCCGGCATCAGACCGGACAGATTCCTGCGACATATGCAGAGAACCTTGCCAAGGGGAACGAATGGATGCAGGTCTATTTCTCCTTCATCAACGACACGGAAGTGGAATATGATTCGTATGCCATCCAGATAGATAACCGCAGCGCTTCTACCAATGGCGGCGACATGTATGTGGATGATATACGGGTTTATATGAAAAAGCCACAAGCGAAGGTTACGCAGTTGAGTGCGAACTGTGTGGATGATGCCGTACGGGTGAACTTCTCGCTGGATTGGAACCGCATTATCTCTCGTCTGGGTATTGATGAGAATGTGGCCGGGAAACATGCGATTGATTTCTGTTTCGTGGATACAATCATGTTCCGCAATAAGATGAAAGAACTGGAATCTACAATCTCCGATTTCAGGGAGCGGGTGATACAGTCTCTTGAATATGCTGCTGTTGAGCCTGAAACAAATGCTTTCAGCAAATTCCAGCGGTTTAACTTCAAGACTCCGTTCAGTGAGAACAAACAATATGATTCAACAGACGACAACTTCAGCCTGGCTAAAAACAACAAGGAGGAGGATGGCTACTATTTCTTTAAAGGGAAAGATGATGGTGGCAATAATGTGCTGACAGTAGACTTTATGTCCATGCTGAAGCCGAATCGCCCTTACTGGCTGTTGATCACGGATCCTACATACGATGATGGCATCGCTGAAGCCAAAGATTTCTATAATGATTATGGAACTCCTTGTGCCATTAAAACCGAGTTTATGGTGCAGAGCAGAGATTTGGTCCGTGTGAACGGCGAAGTGATAAAACCTACCACGACATATTGTGCCGGAAAGGTATTGGACTTTACTGTTGATTTGAGGATCCCGAATGGAGAGGATTATATAGAAATAAAAGACGGAGTGTATTTCGACTGGTTCTTCGGGACTCCTGGAAACACTGACGTGGAGGAGGAATTCATGCAAGAACAATCGGAGTTTGGCTATGTTTCAGTGCATGATGCACTGAAGGCATTCAGAGAAGTTTATCCGGATGCGGAAACAATTTCAGATGCTACGCCCGTTAACGAAAAATTCACGTCAGAGATGAAGGATCTACTTCTGAAGTATTTGAATATAGATTCGACAATTGAACACTACGGAGGATTGGCCTTGCATCGCAGCAAGCTGGATTTGACGCTGAGGTCTTATGGGTTGCAAATGATTATCGTGCCTATCAAGACGCTTCTTTCTCCGGGAACGGGAATAACAGACGAGCAATGGAGTCTGGTTTGTTGGAGCTATATCCCGATAATGATGAACATATCAGGCAAGTCTCCGCATATGCATGCCGGATTCAACGATTTGCTGTATCCTAATGAGCATAATCCCAATATCCGTATCGGCTATAAGCAGCTGTACGACATTAGTGAAACGAAATTATTGGAGATAAGCTTGCGCGAGGCCACTTTCGTATATGACCAAAACGGCACGATGCAACCGGTTCAGGCTATTGAGCCAATAGCTGATTACGAGCACTTCAAATATATATACCTGGTAGGAACAAACGATCCTGAATATGAAAGCCTGTTTGAAGAGAAAGCATCACATGAGTTTGATTATCCTATCGGCTACCTGGACGAGCTGCATGCGGAATTATATAAAGAGGGTTCAAGTTTCAATGACTACATGAAGATCCATTTCGATTACGACGGGACACTCGTCAGCGAAGAGAGAAATGACTTCAAGTTCAGGCCGAAAGAGGGATATTGGTATACTTTCTCTGTCTATTTCGAGGAGGTGGACAAAGATGGAGTCACTACCCGTGCCGCATGTGAAGGGCAGTTCAATGTCACAATGATCGTCGTGCCGGAATATCTGGTATGGAACGACACAAAGAAAGGGACAACAGGCGAGGACGGCACAGTTTATACCATAGGCGGCTGGAACAACGACGACAACTGGAAGCGTGCCACCCGCGAACAATTGAATATGGAAAAGTCCGGAGACATCGTATACCCGAACAGTGAAAGCCATGCATACGAAGAGGACGGAAGGGCTTATACGCCGATGTACTTCTCGAAAGTGATCATACCTGCCGGAAGCCAGGTAGAATTGTACCGTGCAGGTCATACACAACGTTTGTGGTGGGATAATTTCAAACCTGATTATATCGCACCGCGCACGACTAATATCGAGTATGACATGATGATATTCGAGGAGACTGACAAAAACGGATATAACACCGAACGTTTCCGTGCCAATCTTTGCAATCAAATCCACATAGAACCGGAAGCAGAAGTCCTGCATGCGGAATATCTGGCCTATACGAGCGCATGGATTGATTATGAATTGCTACCATCCAAGTGGTATCTGCTGTCTTCTCCTCTGCACGGAGTGTTTGCCGGAGATTACTATACCAAGAAGGGCGGACGGGAGACTGCCGAATATTTCAAGCCGATCGTGTATTCCGCAACAGACAACAGCCGCTTCCAGCCTTCGGTCTATCAGCGTGCGTGGAGCCAGACGGCCGATATGATGTTGCCCGGAAGCGGAACTTCATCTACAACCAGTGCAATGGCGATCACAGGCAATTGGAGTAGCACATACAATGATGTCACGTACTATTGCAAGCCGAGTTTTGGTTATTCCATGAAGGTGCAGGATGTCAAAGATGCTTCCGGAAAAGCCTTGATAAGGTTGCCTAAGTCCGATACGGGTTATTCCTACTATGACAAAAACGGTTCTGCCGGAAGCGCATCGGAGGAACTGAACAGAGGCGACCAGGCCGGGCGATTGATATCGGACCAATTGTACGGCTTGCACGGAGAGTTCAGCCCGGAAAAAGAGAGTGTCCCGATCACGTTTACATTGGAGAACAACAACCAGACTGTTTTCTACTTGGTAGGCAATCCTTTTACGGCCCATGTGGATATGCGTAAATTTTTTGAAAAGAACACACAGTTGCTGAGAAAATATTGGGTAATCGACAGTGACGAACAAGGAGTTGCCGTAGGGACAGACGATGGTTGGATATCCAGTGCGGAAAGCACATCTACTCTCACCATTCCGCCTTTGCGGGCTTTCTTCGTCCAATTGGCCGATGAGACCAACAAGGTGCTAACGTTCACAGCAGACATGCAATTGTTAGGGACAAACGAAGAAGAGGCTGACAGCCATTCTTTGCGAATAAAGGCTTCGGCCGGCGGCAAGAGCAGCAAGGCTGTCGTACATTATGCGGCAGGAGCCGATCCGGAATTTCAGGAAGATGAAGATGCCGAACTCTTTTTGGATTCCAACTTGAGTGATGTGCCGATGGTTTACACGGTGGCCGGTTCTATGGCTGTAAGCATAAACCAAACGAATGACCTGTATAATATCCCGGTCGGGACTTATGGCGGAAGCTCCAATGATGTTACTCTGACATTCAGCGGGACGGAACAGTTTGGCAAAGTCTCTTTGTACGATGCCGTAGCCAATAAGGAAATACCCCTGCCAGAAGGCGCGAGTGTGCAGGTGAAAGGCAATACGTGCGGCCGCTATTACTTGCGTACAGGAGTACCGACAGGCAACGAACCGATTGCGAACGCACAACTCCTTATCTACACAATGGGACGTAACCGCATCGTTGTAAGTTCCACCTCAGATCCCGTCGAGTTGATAAGAGTCTACCAAGTAGACGGGACTTTGATGAAAGAAGAAAAAGCAAACGACTTTTATCGTGAGGTTCAGATGAATCCCGGCATTTATATCGTGAAAGCCCAAACGGCAGGAGGCAAAGAGCAAACAGCGAAAATCCGGCTTCGCTGAGAGTATCCTGCGACAAATAGAGGGAGGCAGTCTTCGTCCTTTTCAGAAGATTCCTCCCTTATACATATCGTTGAAGTTCGTATGCTGTCCTTCCAATTTCCGGGCCTCGTCGCCTTCGGGGTTCAGTTCGATGGATTTTTTCAGATCTTCGAAAGCACCTTCCTTATCGCCTTTCAGGTTTTTGGCACGGCCCCGTTCGGCGTATGCTTTGCCGAAGTCGGGCTTCAGGTCGATCGCTTCGTCGAAGAAAGTGATGGCTTCGTCCAAACGTCCTTGCGTGATCAGGAGGCCGCCGAGGAGCAACGTCGCTTCGTCACTGAACGGATTAAGTTCCAACACATTCTGGTAATCGGCCGTCGCAGCGTCGATATTGCCCATCGCCTCGTGGATACGACCGCGCAGCAGGTAGGATGTTTCTTCTTCAGGAGCCAGCGTGATGGCTTTTTCCACATCAGGAAGCGCTTCGGCCGCCTGCTGCATCGACAACAAGATCCGGGCACGCATCAGATAGGCATCCGTAAAATCTTCTTTCAGGGCGATCGCTTTCGTCAGGTCGGCAATAGCGCCTAACGGATCGGCAGTCGTCCGCTTCGCCTTCCCCATCAGGAACCAGGCCAAATGGTTCGTTTCTTCCAGTTCGAGAACATGCCGGCAATCGGCGATCACATCCGCATCCTTGTCCAGCATGAAAAGCACGTTCACCCTTGTCAGAAGCGTATTGATATGGTCCGGCTCAAGTTCTACCATACGGTTCAACACTTCGAGCGCTTCTTCCGGCTTATTCGCCGCCGTATAGGCTGCGACCAGGTAAGTCATTGTCTCGAAATCCTCCTGCAACTTCAACGCTCCGGTAAAACATTTGATGGCATACGCCACTTGCCCTATTTTCTGGGCACGGACACCGTCGTATTTCAGAATATCAAAATTTTTCTGATCGTTCTTGCTTTTTTCTTCTTCGGGCGTTAATGTCTTAGAAGAAGAAAATAGTGATTTAAAGAAATTTCCCATGATTTAATAACAAATTGTTTCCAGGGAGGCAAAGATACGAAAAGTCCGAACCCTTTTCATATTTTTTATGAAGAATCTATAAGTGAGTTTCAGACGTTTTTCTAATTTTGTACCAGAATTTTTAACTTGGGAGGGATTGTGCCAGCCATACCAACCGCACGCTTTCCCGTCAATAAATGAGTATGGAAAACATAGAAACTGGACTTTTATTAATGATCGTAGGAATGACCACTGTTTTCGCTATCCTGCTGATCGTTATCTATCTTGGGAAGGGCTTGATCGTATTGGTAAACAAATATGCCCCCGAAGAGATTATCGTAAAAAAACAAGTGACGCCACAAAGGCAAGCGGCATCGGCCGCCGGAATTACGAACCAGACAACTGCCGCAATCGTATCGGCTGTAAGCATTGTGACCGGAGGGAAAGGGAAAGTCGTCAAGATCGAGAAAATGTAAGTAAGAATATTTATATATATCATAATTATATCATGAAAAGAGAAATCAAATTTAGTTTGGTCTTCCGCGACATGTGGCAATCTGCCGGGAAATATGTCCCCACCGTAGACCAGCTAACACGGGTGGCACCGGCCATTATCGAGATGGGATGTTTCGCCCGCGTAGAGACCAATGGCGGAGGATTCGAACAAGTAAACTTATTATTCGGTGAAAACCCAAACAGAGCCGTACGCGAATGGACGAAACCGTTCCATGAAGCCGGCATACAAACCCATATGTTGGACCGTGCGCTGAACGGCCTGCGTATGAGTCCCGTACCTGACGATGTCCGCCAGTTGTTCTATCAGGTGAAGAAAGCACAGGGAACAGATATCGCCCGTACATTCTGCGGATTGAACGATGTCCGCAACATCGCTCCTTCCATCAAATACGCGAAAGCGGCAGGAATGATTTCGCAATGTTCGTTGTGCATCACCCACTCGCCGATCCACACGGTGGACTATTACACCAAGATGGCGATGGAACTGATCGAGCTGGGAGCAGACGAAATCTGCATCAAGGACATGGCCGGTATCGGTCGTCCGCATTCCTTGGGACAGATCGTTGCCAACATCAAAGCTAAACATCCCGAAATTCCGATCCAGTATCACAGCCATGCCGGCCCCGGCTTCAATGTGGCTTCGATCTTGGAAGTATGCAACGCCGGTTGCGACTACATCGACGTAGGCATGGAACCGCTTTCATGGGGTACAGGCCATGCGGATCTGCTGACCGTGCAGGCGATGTTGAAAGATGCCGGCTACAAAGTGCCGGAAATCAACATGGAGGCTTACATGAAAGTCCGCAGCCTGATCCAGGAATTCATGGACGATTTCCTCGGCTTGTATATCAGCCCGAAGAACCGCCTGATGAACTCGTTGCTGATCGGTCCGGGACTGCCGGGCGGTATGATGGGAAGCCTGATGTCCGACCTCGAAAAGAACCTGGAGACAATCAACAAGAGCAACATCAAGAACAACAAGCCGCTCATGAGCCAGGACCAGCTGCTGATCAAGCTGTTCAACGAAGTGGCTTATGTATGGCCGCGTGTCGGTTATCCTCCATTAGTCACTCCGTTCAGCCAGTATGTCAAGAACCTGGCGCTCATGAACGTGATGCAGATGGAAAAAGGGAAAGCACGCTGGAGCATGATCGCCGACGATATCTGGGATATGATCTTAGGAAAGGCAGGACGCCTGCCGGGTCCGTTGGCTCCTGAAATCATCGAGAAGGCAAAGGCCGAAGGACGCCAATTCTTCGAAGGGAACCCGCAGGACAACTATCCTGACGCGCTCGACAAATATCGCAAGCTGATGAACGAAAAGCAATGGGAAACAGGCGAAGACGACGAAGAGCTGTTCGAATACGCCATGCACCCGGCACAGTACGAAGCCTATCGTTCAGGAAAAGCGAAAGTGGAATTCAAGGCCGACGTGGCCAAGAGAAAAGCCGAAAAACAAACGGCTGCCCAACCTGCCGCCTCCGCGCCGTCTACCACGGCCGGTGTGACAATGGCTATGCCGACAACTCCGCAGGTCATGACTGTCGATGTGAACGGCCAAGCCTACAAGGTGACCGTCGCATTCGGAGACACAGCAAACGCTGCTCCGGCAGGGACACCTGCCGCTCCTGCTGCGGCATCAGCCCCCGCTACGGCTCCGGCCGCCGGTGCCGGTAAAGAAGTGCTTTCGCCGCTGGAAGGTAAATTCTTCCTCGTGAAAGGCGCTTCGGACACACCCGTAAAAGTGGGAGATGTAGTAAAGGAAGGTGATGTGCTTTGCTATGTGGAAGCCATGAAGACCTATAATGCCGTACGTGCGGAATTCGGCGGAACAATCACTGCGATCTGTTTGGCTTCCGGCGACGCGGTTTCTGAAGATGACGTATTAATGACGATACAGTAATGAACGAGATATTTCAAAATCTGTATGAAATGACTGCGTTCAGCAACATTATTGCTGAACCGCAGTTTCTGATCATGTATGCGATAGCGTTCATACTGCTTTATTTGGGTATAAAAAAGCAGTATGAACCGCTGTTGCTCGTTCCGATCGCGTTCGGCGTGTTGCTTGCCAACTTCCCCGGAGGCGACATGGGCGTGATACAAGCCGATGAAAACGGCATGATCAACGTGCACGGAGTGATGAAGAACATCTGGGAGATGCCGCTCCATGACATTGCGCATGAGTTGGGACTGATGAACTTCATCTACTACATGCTGATCAAGACAGGATTCCTTCCTCCTATCATCTTTATGGGTGTGGGAGCGTTGACGGATTTCGGGCCGATGCTGCGCAACCTGCGCTTGTCCATATTCGGAGCGGCTGCACAGCTGGGTATTTTCACCGTGCTGCTGGTAGCCATCCTGATGGGATTCACGCCGAAAGAAGCTGCATCTTTAGGTATTATCGGCGGTGCGGACGGACCGACAGCCATCTTTACGACCATCAAGCTGGCCCCTCACCTGTTAGGGCCGATTGCCATTGCCGCTTATTCCTATATGGCACTGGTTCCGGTTATCATCCCGCTTGTAGTCAAGCTTCTTTGTTCAAAGAAAGAGCTTAGCATCAATATGAAGGAGCAGGAAAAGAAATATCCGTCCACTACGGAGATCAAGAACCTGCGTGTCTTGAAGATCATCTTCCCGATTGTAGTAACTACGGTTGTGGCGCTGTTCGTGCCGAGTGCGGTTCCTTTGATCGGCATGCTGATGTTCGGTAACCTGGTCAAAGAGATCGGGACCAATACGTCCCGCCTGTTCGATGCCGCTTCGAACAGCATCATGAATGCAGCGACGATCTTCTTAGGATTGTCGGTCGGTGCGACCATGACGGCCGAAGCATTCCTGAACTTCACGACGATCGGTATCGTGATCGGAGGTTTCCTTGCATTCGCCCTCTCCATCGCGGGCGGTATCTTCTTCGTTAAGTTCTTCAACCTCTTTACGAAAAAGAAGATCAATCCGCTGATCGGGGCGACCGGCCTGAGCGCCGTACCGATGGCATCGCGCGTTGCGAATGAAATAGCATTGAAATACGATCCAAAAAACCATGTGCTGCAATATTGCATGGCCAGTAACATATCCGGCGTTATCGGTTCAGCCGTAGCAGCCGGCGTACTGATCTCGTTCTTAGGATAATTTCAAATACGGATTATATTTTTAGACACGGATTACACGGAATTTGTTCCAATCCGTGTCTAATTTAACATCCGTCAGTAAATTATTTGCTTTCAAATGCTGTAATCCCAAAATATTTACTTTAATTTGTGACTTGATATAGGATACATTTATCCTTTTCTTAAATGCGATTGAATATGATGGACACTCACGAAGCTAATTTGCCTACTGAAGAAAACGGCAAATTGGAAGAAACTAAAGCTCCGGAAACAACACCGGAAAACACGGCAGAGGAAGTAGTTGTAACAAACGAAACACCGGATGCCGGAGTTGCAGCAGAAGAAACATCTGAAGCAGAAGTCAAAACAGACGAAACTGCGGCAGGTGAAGAGGCTGTTGCGGCAGCGGGAAAATTGTCGAAAGAAGAAATTCTGGAGAAACTGACCGAGCTGGTCGGAGCGGCTGCAGACGCGACACGCAACGAGGTGGAAGCACTCAAACAGGCTTATTACAAAATCCACCGGAGCGAAGTGGACGAATTGAAGAAAGCATTCCTTACAGCCGGTGGTGAAGAAAAGGATTTTGTAGCACCGGAAGATGAGACCGAAAGCAAGATCAAAGAACTGCTCAATGTCTACAAAGAAAAACGTGCCGCCATCCTTGCCGAAGAAGAACGGGTCAAAGCAGCCAATTATGCATTGAAACTCCAACTGATCGACCAGTTGAAAGCGCTGACCGAAAGCCAAGAAGATTTCAACAAGCTATATAACGACTTCAAGGACATCCAGCAGAGATGGAAAGAAGTGAAAGCCGTTCCGCAGGAACACGTCAACGAATTGTGGAAGAACTATCAGGTATACAGCGAGAAGTTCTATGACATCATCAAGATAAACAACCAGTTCCGCGATTACGACTTCAAGAAGAACCTGGAGATGAAAACGGCTCTTTGCGAAACCGTCGAGAAACTGCAAACGGAACCGGATGTCGTATCCGCTTTCCACCAGCTTCAGAAACTGCATCAGCAATGGCGCGAAATAGGTCCGGTAGCAAAAGAACTGCGCGAAGACTTGTGGTCCCGCTTCAAAGCCGCTTCCACGATCATCAACAAACGCCATCAGGAACATTTCGAAGGACTGAAAGCGAAGGAACAGGAAAATCTGGAAGCCAAAACTGCCATTTGCGAGCAGATAGAGGGCATCGATTTCACGACTTTGAAATCATTCAAAGACTGGGAAGAAAAGAACAAAGAAGTAATTGCCCTGCAAACCAAATGGAAAACAATCGGTTTCGCCCCGAAGAAATCGAACGTAAAGATATTCGAACGTTTCCGTGCCGCCTGCGACGTCTATTTCAACCGCAAGAGCGAATTCTACAAGAGCATAAAGGACGAGATGGAAAAGAATCTCGAACTGAAGAAAGCCTTATGCGAAAAAGCAGAAGCATTGAAAGACAGTACAGACTGGAAAAGCACGACCGAAAAGATGATTTCCTTGCAAAAAGAATGGAAAACAATCGGGTCGGTAACCCGCAAACATTCCGATGCAGTCTGGAAACGTTTCATCGCAGCCTGCGACTATTTCTTCGAACAGAAGAACAAGAATGTCTCTTCTCAAAAGAGCGTTGAACAAACAAACCTGGCCACTAAAAAAGCCTTGATTGAAAAGATCAACGCAATCGACGAAGCAGACCATGACGAAGCGCTCGCCGTCCTGAAAGGCTATATGGCAGAATGGAACGCGGTCGGCCATGTTCCTTTCAAAGAGAAAGACAAGATTTACAAAGAATACCACGAAGCGGTAGACAAATTGTTCGACCGTCTCAAAGTAGACCAAAACGACCGTAAGATGCAGACTTTCCGTAGCAACCTCAGCGACATGAGCAGTGGCGAACGAGGAAAAGGGAAGCTCTACGGCGAACGGGAAAAACTGATGCGTATGTACGAACGGATGAAGAACGAACTTCAAACTTACGAAAACAACATCGGTTTCCTGAGCATCTCCTCCAAAGGCGGTGGCGGTTTGCTTAAAGAGATGGAACGCAAGATCGGCAAACTGAAAGACGAAATGGCACTCATCATCAAGAAGATCGATGCCATCGACGAAAACCTCGAATAAAACGGCAAAATTCCGTAAACCGAAATAAATCAGGCACGGATTACACGGATTTACACGGAAAGAAAACAATTACCCCGTGTAGTCCGTCTAATCCGTGCCTGGTTTATATACCATATACATATAGCATGAAGTCTAAACTACATTTCTTTAACCCAGGACACGAAACCGCCATACTGCATGGTTCTGAAAACTACACTCCCCCGGCAAACGTACAAAAAATGATCCGGGAGTTATCCTATCTTCCCGTCTGGTACGCAGACCCCGATGATTTTGTTTTTACGGAAGAAATCACATCGCCGCGTTTCTTCGCCTTACAACCGAAGGAGTTCAGACCGTTTGCCAAACTAATCTCCCACAAGGAGATCGAAAAGCAGAAGGAAAACCTGCCCGAGATGCAGGCTGCCCCTTGGGGACTTTCCCCGCACAGCCGTTCCCTTTTTGAAAGACTCCGGAAGAACGGCAACCTGAACCTTACGATTCCGGAATGGGAAGAAGAATATACCCGGTTGACAAGTCGCCGGACAGCGGCCGAATGCCTGGACAAAATACGGGAACTCCTACCCGATATGGATATACCGGTATCGCCCAAATTCTGCCAAAAAGTGAGAGAAGTGGAAAAATACCTGATCCTCCAGAATGCACCTTTCGTGCTGAAGACTCCCTATTCGTCCTCCGGCAGAGGACTGCTTTGGCTGCCTGAACGCAAACTGACGGCAAAAGACCGTACCTGGATCGAGGGCGCATTGAACAAGCAGGGGTGTGTCAGCATAGAATGCGCACTGGACAAATACCAGGATTTCGCGATGGAGTTTTATTCGGACGGAAACGGGAACGTACGCTACGAAGGACTTTCCGTCTTCGGGGCCGGAAAGAGAGGGGCTTATTCAGGAAACGTTCTGGGCGAACAGACCTATCTGGAAAGTTTCTTCATTAAAAACTTCGGTGACAAATTCCAGCAACTGAAAGAAGCTGCCGGAGAGGCAATACGGCAGATATACGGGAACATATACACCGGTTATCTGGGCGTAGACATGTTGGTCTATCGCAGAAAAACAAATGGCGAATTCGCCATACATCCCTGTATAGAAGTGAACATGCGCTATACGATGGGAATGGTAGCCTTGCGCATCAGCCAAAAATACCTGGCTCCCAACGCCCGTGGCGACATGCGCATCACTTACACAAGCAAACCGGGAGAGGCCTACGAGCAACATTGCTTTATGAAGAAGGCCTATCCGCTCGATATGAAAGACGGAAAAATAAGAGAAGGATATATTTCTCTCTGCCCGGTCACGAAAGAAACCAAATACAGGGCCTACATGCTGGTTTTCTGATTCTAACTTCTGTAAAGTTGACAAATCTTCACCTGCAAAGTCAGCATCCGGCAGAAATGAATCATAAAGCGGGCTTTATCAACAGCTCCTTTAGCTACCGGATTACTTTCTCAAAAATATAGGAAAAAACACAAAGGGAACCGACACCCGGCACTTTTTGACGTATATAACTAATAAACATTCCATTAACGAGTGTCAGTCAGGTGTCGGTTAGATGTCGGCTATGATATCCGACCGACACCTTTTGTTCCGGTTGTTCGCCCGAACTCTCCCCTTCTCATGGAGCAACTTGTTCGGAACATACCATGAACTATTTCGAATGTCATAGTAAACTAATTCAAAGCATAGCACATTCTATTTATATGTAGTACTACATATCACGAATAGGTAGTACCACATAACTACCTATTAGTAGTACTACATATAGGCAATTCATAGTAACTACCTATAGATACTTTACTATATGCTTTCATTTAGTTCTTCGGGGGTTTTGGCTTAGTTTGTGGCATGAAACGGATTAGTTTGCCGCCACACTCATGCCAACCCGTTCCGAGAGCTTCGACGTCGTTACCGGTTATGTTTGATCAGGTTCATAAATTCTTCGCGCGTTTTGGCCTGCTGGAAGAACCCGGTAAAGTCGGAGGTTGTGGTCAGGGAGTTTTGTTTTTCGACACCACGCATCTGCATGCACATATGTTGTGCCTCGATCACGACCATTACGCCTAACGGATCGAGCGTTTCCTGAATGCAGTCTTTGATCTGCATGGTCAATCGTTCCTGTATCTGAAGACGGCGGGCGAAGATATCCACGACACGGGGAATCTTGCTCAACCCTGTAATATATTTTTTGGGGATATAGGCAACATGGGCTTTCCCGAAGAAGGGCAACATGTGATGCTCACAAAGAGAAAAGAAATCGATATCCTTAACAATCACCATCTGTTTGTAATCTTCCTCCTTGAACATGGCACCGCGAAGCACGGCAGCGGGATCTTCCTGATATCCTTTCGTCAGGAACTGCATGGCTTTGGCAACACGTTCGGGCGTTTTCAACAGACCTTCGCGGTCTACATCTTCACCAAGCAGATTGATAATGCTTTTATAATGGCCGGCCAGTTCTTCGCGGGCCAGCAAAGTCTTCTCGTTTACTTCTTCACTCATTTCAATTCAATGGAATTTTGACTTCTTCCTTAACGATGTACATTTCTTTCTTATAGGCCGGGAACGCATCCATCAGGAGACGTTGCATGTGATAAGCTTCTTCGTGTGAACGGAAATCACCGATACGCAGACGCCAGAACGGAGCGTTGTACGTCACATAAGTCGGGACTCCAGGAAAAAGTTCCTTAATTTCTTTTTCTTTCCGGAAAGCTTCATCTTTGGACTTGCGCTGGTCATTGCCGGAAAACACCTGTGTACGATAGCCTTGTATTTTCAGGAAGGCTGTGCTATCAGTCTTTTCCACTCCTTCGCCATGCAAACGTTTACCGAGCATGCTACGAAGGGCATCCGGCTCGCGCACCACTACAGTTCCCTTTCCGGGAACTCTTTCCTGCAAGGCATCAATGATGTCTTCCGCCTGTCCGATACCACCCGTCTGAGCAGACAATGCAGATGCACCAAGCAACATACATAAAGACAAGATGTATTTCATATCAATTGACAATTGGCAATTGACAATTGACAATTACAATTGACAATATATTCCCCGGTGAATTTTTCCCCCGGAATAATTGCCAATTGTCAATTGTCAATTATCAATTAATTAAACGCTTCGATGATAGGCATGAATTTTTCAACAGCCAAAGAAGCGCCACCGATCAGACCACCGTCAACGTTCGGTTTAGCAAACAGTTCCTTAGCGTTGCCTGCGTTACAGCTTCCACCGTAAAGGATCGTGCAGTTGTCTGCAATTTCCTGACCATATTTAGCAGCCAGAGTAGCGCGGATATGAGCGTGGATTTCTTCAGCCTGGTCGGATGTGGCAGTCTTGCCCGTACCGATAGCCCAAACCGGTTCGTAAGCCAGAATGATCTTGCCGAAGTCTTCAGCAGACAGGTCGAACAAAGAGCCCTTGATCTGTGCATCCACAACATCGAAATGCTTGCCGGCTTCTCTTTCTTCCAGAACTTCGCCGATACAGAAGATAGGAGTCAGACCGTTGGCCAACGCCAATTCTACTTTTGTTTTCAGGATTTCCGGAGTTTCGTGATAGTAAGCACGTCTTTCAGAGTGGCCCAGGATCACATATTTCGCACCTGTGGAAGCAACCATAGCAGCAGAAACTTCGCCCGTGTAAGCACCTTTTTCCTTGTCTGCGCAGTTTTCGGCAGCAACACCGATCTTATTCGTATCGATAGCAGCAGCAACACTTGCCAAGTGAGTGAACGGAGTACCGATGATCACATCACAGTTAGGAGTTTTACCTTTAAGAGCTTCGTCCAAGCCTTTTGCCAAAGCAAGACCTTCAGGAAGGGTCGTGTTCATCTTCCAGTTTCCTGCAACAATATTCTTTCTCATGACTTAATTAATTAAATATGTAATACAAATAGTTATTTCTTTTCTTTCCGTTTGCGCCTGAAACGCAACAGGTCATATATCCAAACGAGCAACAAAGGTACGGTAAAAGTCAATAGGTTGGTAGCAAGCACCCCATCTTCTTTATTTTTTATATGGCTCTCGTCCAAACTGCGTTGCATAACCACCTTGATATCTTCTTCGGCCGGAATATCGTTGTAATGCCATTTGCCCAGTATCGTACCGCCTTTCAGCAGCACCAGGCCGGGGTTGGAACGGATAATCGTCTTAAGCAGCACTTCGTCTGCCATCCGGAAAGGATATTCGGCTCCGGTATTGTCGCTCCAGGCATCGATCGCTTCCGGCGAAGACCCCGTCACGCAATAGAACGGGATATCATGTTCGAGCGCATAATCATACACGCCGTTGATCTCATCCATCTGCCCGTCGTCCGCATCTTCCAGCTTCGGAGCGACAAGCAATAAAACAGGATCGGGATTTCCGATGATTTCTTCCGTCACATCATCACCCTTTCCATTGTAAATATTGAACGCGGCCACAGGAGGCTGATAGCCCTTCTTGACCAGCTCCGTCTTCGAATCCACGAACGTCCAGCTGCTGTCGTTTGCCGGATAGTCTTCAAGCGAGAACTCTTTCTTCACGCCGTCTTTTTCATACACGAACGTGTACTTGTATTCATCCTGCGGAGCCCCTTCAGGCATCTCCATCAGTTGCGGGATGTTCGCGCCTATTTTATACGGGCGGAAATCGATTACCGGCAAATGATTGTAATTATAATAAGCGAAACCGACACCGAACAGGTAAGCATACAAAGCGACAAACCAATATGCCCGGAAAGTGAAGCACTGGAACAGACGTTGGTTATAAACAAACGTAACGATAGCGGCAAGAGAGAGTATGATATTTTTAAAGAACGTCTCCCAATTGGAGATCACCAACGCATCTCCGAAGCAGCCGCAATCCGACACGGGATCGAAGAGGGCCAGATATAAGGTAAGCGGCGTCATAAACGCCATAAACGCCAAAATAAGGAAAGAGACATACCGCCGGTACACGCCCAACAGCATGCAGACGCCGAGCGCGAACTCGATTGCCGAAAGGTTGAAAGACAACAATACTGTAAAAGGTTGAAGCTTCTCCAATCCGAAAGAAGCCAGATATTCACCTATCTTGATCGCCCCTCCCATCGGATCGACTGCCTTGACAAAACCGGAAAAGACAAACACAACCCCGATCAACAAACGGCACAGTTCAACCCCTATCTTTAAAATAATATTCTTTCTATCCATTCAATTGTCAATTGTCAATTATCAATTGTCAATTCTCCCCATATTCCAGCTTGATCAAGCCAAACAGCGCATAGTTGATCATGTCCATATAGTTGGCATCGATGCCTTCGGACACGATCGTCTTGCCACCGTGGCTCTCTATCTGCTTCGTCCGATAGAGTTTCATCAGGATCAGATCCGTATAGGAACTGATACGCATGCCACGCCATGCTTCATCATAATCATGGTTCTTGGCATACATCAGCTCTTTTGTCTCCGTGATGTATTTATCATACAAGGCCAACGCCTCTTCATTGCTTATATCAGTTGTATCGGCAAATCCTTTTGCCAACTGTATCAAGCCGATAACCCCATAGTTCACAATTGCGACAAACTCAGGACGGATACCCTCATTCACCATGCTCACTCCTTTTATCTCAAGGCTGCGAATCCGGTTTGCCTTAATAAATATCTGGTCGGTCAGCGACTGCGGACGCATGATCCGCCACGAGGGACCGTAATCTTTCAACTTCTTTTCAAACAGTTCCCGGCATTGGGATATTACTTTTTCGAATTGTTCCTTCGTATCAGCCATACTTTCTTAGCATTTACATCCGTACAAAGATACGGAAATAAGACGAATGTTCAACTATCTTTTTTTCTTGAAAAACAATATCACATGCTGTAAGCCACGGATCGCCATGTGTTTAAACTATGCCGATTCAATCAATAAGCTTTAAAGGTTATAACGCACTCACTTCTTTTATCGATAAACCGGTACATTGTGCAATCGTTTCGATATTAATTCCTTGCTTTCTCAAATTGGCAGCGATAAGACGCTGTTCCTCGATTTTTCCTTTTTTTATCCCTTTCTCAATTCCCTTCTCCATCCCATCTTCGAAACTGGTATCGAGGGCGGCGGAAAGGTCGCGTTCAACGGAAAGGCTCAGTTCGTATTCCAAGCGTTGATCGGGGGTCATGCGCTCTACCTCCACGATGCTTTTCAGCTTCCGGAATATCTGATTGTTCAGCTCTTGGGGTAATCGTTCCATGATCTCGATGTTGTTTAAAACATATAACCACTTCTTATAAAGTGTATCACACTCATGCAAAGGTAACACAAATTTCGGCATTTCGATATAGATTTCGTTAAGTGTTTCGCTGAAGGGAAGCTTCAACTCCCGGTCCAT
>NZ_LT700190.1:0-478492 GCF_900155425.1 Parabacteroides massiliensis | reverse complement strand
AATCGTTCCATGATCTCGATGTTGTTTAAAACATATAACCACTTCTTATAAAGTGTATCACACTCATGCAAAGGTAACACAAATTTCGGCATTTCGATATAGATTTCGTTAAGTGTTTCGCTGAAGGGAAGCTTCAACTCACGGTCCATACGCACGACATCCCAGCGGTATTTCTCCGGACGGGACAGGTCCATGATGTAGCTCAGAATACACACGACATACACTTTGCTGATTTGGTAGTTCCAACGTTTGCGAATTACTTCATCCGGTTCTTTCTCAAGCTTTTCCTTTACGATCATTGACTGCTGCTGGATCGCGAACGAGGCATAGTACAACACTCTGTCGGAAAAATATTTCTGCCGGCTTTTCTGCATCTCGACTATGAATATTTCTCCTTTTTCATTCTCACAGAAGATATCGAAGACAGCCCGTCGCTGATCTTGTTTCAAACCGAGCATCTCGACGTTCCGAAACGTAATGTCAACGATTACTTCCTGTTGGATGACTTCATTAAGGAAACTGATGATAAGATCCTTGCTTACTTCGCTGCCGAAAATCTTTTTCCAGCCATAATCAGAGAAGGGGTTGACAAATTTGTTCATAATTAAATGTTTTAGTTGCAACTGTTATTACTTCAATGACAAAGATAGAGAATAAATCCATATTCGACCAAAAGAGAGATTACTTTAGCTGGAAATAAAAAGAGCCATCCGTACATAACGGACAGCTCTCTATTTCATATCAACTGAATCTTAATCAAGAACAACGAAGTGCACGGCCCAATTTCAGAATCGTGTTTTTCGTAATGCCGTTCAACTCGCAAAGTTTAGAGACAGTCGTACCGTATTTGGCGGCAATAGCGCCCAACGTATCACCCTGCTTCACACGGTAATAGACCGGAGCCGCCTCTTGTTGTCCGGCTTCGGAAGCCTGGTTGATCGAAGCGACTGCAGCAGCATCAGCCTCAACGGTCGTTTTCACCGTTTGCTTTACATTTGCTTTCTCAGCAGGGGTTGCTTTTTCGCCTTTAGCAGACGTGACCGCTCCGGCGCTGCAACGAATGGACTGTCCGATCCGCAAAACGGAGGTGCCTTTCAATCCGTTCAGACGACACAGCTCATTTACGCTGGTTCCATACATCCGAGCAATCTTACCTAACGTATCGCCCGATTTCACACGGTGATAAACCATCCGGTCGGAAGAGGAGGTGTAAATATTGCTTTTGCGCCCGTTGATCTTTACGTTACGGAAAACATAAGTATCTTGATGAGGCACACCATTTTCGAAGTCTATAATTTCAGCCGGATTAATAGCCTGTCCCAAGAAGCGGGTTTCAAAATGGAGATGAGAACCGGTAGAACGCCCCGTGTTACCGCCCAATCCGATTGTTTCTCCGGCACGCACGATCTGGTTTTCCTCAACCAAAATCTTAGATAAATGCCCATAGATCGTTTCCAATCCGTTCGGATGGCGAAGCACTACGTAATAGCCGTATCCACGACGCTCGAAAGCCTTGATACGGACCTTTCCGTTAAAAGAAGCCCGGATCGTATCGCCCCTCAACACCTTCAAATCTATTCCTTTATGCATACGGCGACGGCGAGGGCCGTATTTAGAGGTAATTCTTGCCATAGAATCAATGGCAATAGGATAAACAAAAGAAGAGCAGTCTATTGCAAACGAATCCGGGAAGTTGACTTTTGCCGCTCCCCGAAACGGATCAACCCATTGGTTCTCCCAATTGGACCCATACAGCTCATCGGCGGGAAACATCAAGTCTTCCTTTTCTTCCATTTCAATCTCGCTGAGGGTGGCAAGTTCTTTCAGCTCCATATTTTTCCGGATATTGACACGGTCTGCCATCAATTCAGAAACACGTTTATCCATTTTCTTTATATGAACTGTTTGCGTCGGATCTCCTTCATCTTTTACTTTTGCCTCAACGGTTGACACTAAAATAGTGGTACAACATATAAACAGTAATGCTCGTATCTTCATCATTTTTATCCCTTTCGACAGTAATTCTGCGATGAAAAATCATGATATAGAATGATTTATTCCATCGCTATCTCGTCAAAGTTCGTAATTTTGAATAAGTCAGCAAAATCCAATAATGATAAATTTCCACTATGAAACCAAAGAAAAGTAAAAGCAAACTTTTTATTCTCTGATTTACAGACAATTTACAAAAAACATGTTTCACAACATATCAACTGATCATACCCCAGTTTACCTTCTTTGCGAAAAGAGTTTTCAGCCGTTCGTTCAATATCTGATTAGGTTCGGACAACAAATCGGGGTCTTCGTTCAAAACATCCTGGGCTATATCGCGTGCATACTGAAGAATTTGCCCGTCAGCTGCCAGATTGGCGATCTTAAGGTCTATCCCCTCTCCGCTCTGGCGCGTTCCTTCAAGATCGCCATGACCACGCAGACGCAAATCGGCCTCGGCTATCTCGAAACCGTCGTTGCTGCCCACCATTATTTCCAGACGTTTGCGCGTCTCGTTGCTCAGTTTATAGGAAGAGACGAGCACACAATACGACTGTTCCGCCCCACGTCCCACCCGGCCACGAAGCTGATGCAACTGGGAAAGGCCGAAACGTTCGGCGCTTTCGATGACCATCACGGAAGCGTTCGGCACGTTCACGCCAACTTCTATCACGGTTGTCGCCATCAATATCTGCGCTTCGCCGGAAACGAACTTCTGCATTTCCGTTTCTTTGTCGGCCGCCTTCATCCTTCCATGGACCATACACACCTTATATTCCGGGAAAACTTCCTTGAATGTCTCGAACCCTTCTTCCAAATTCTTATAATCCAGTTTCTCGCTGCCCTCGATCAGAGGATAAACGACATAGACCTGCCGGCCTTGTTCGATTTCCTTGCGAAGAAAGTCGTATAGCTGCGCTTTCTTGTTATCATAACGATGCACGGTCCGGATCGGCTTACGCCCCGGTGGCAACTCATCGATCACCGAGACATCCAGATCACCGTATAGCGTCATGGCGAGCGTACGGGGAATAGGCGTCGCGGTCATCACCAAGACATGAGGGACGACCACATTTTTCGTCCACAACCGGGAACGCTGTTCTACCCCGAAACGGTGCTGCTCGTCTATAATAGCCAGGCCGAGAGAGGAAAAGACAACCGTCTCTTCGATCAACGCATGCGTCCCGATCACAATCTGTATCTCACCGTTCGCAATAGCCGGCAATATCTTATTGCGTTCCTTCTTCTTCGTCGATCCGGTCAGCAGGGCCACTTTTATATCCATATCTTTCAGGAACCCCATGATTGTCGCATAATGCTGAGTCGCCAGGATCTCCGTCGGTGCCATCATGCAAGCCTGACAATGATTATCGACCGCCAACAACATGGAGAGCAAAGCCACCAATGTCTTCCCGCTCCCCACATCGCCCTGTAGCAAACGGTTCATCTGCCGTCCGCTTCCCATATCGGCGCGGATCTCGCGGACAACACGTTTCTGCGCATTCGTCAGCTCGAAAGGCAGATATTCCTTATAGAACGTATTGAAACAATCTCCCACGAAAGGGAAGACAATGCCTTTCAACTTCAACTTACGTTGGTTGGAAGTGCGGAGAATGTTCAACTGGATGAAAAACAGCTCGTCAAACTTCAGGCGCAACTGCGCTTTCCGCAGTTTATCGACCGACTCCGGGAAATGTACATTCCGCATCGCTTCATGAAACGGCATCATGTGGATACGGTTCAAGACAGCCGGAGGGAGTGTTTCGGGAAGCGTCCAGTTCAAACCGCTCAACAAAGTGTACTGCAAATTCTGGATCGCCCGTGAATTGAGGAACGACTTCTTCATCTTCTCGGACGTATTGTAGAACGGCGTCAGCCCGTTGGCGACTTTATCCGCCTGGTCCAAAGTGTCGATATCCGGATGAGGAATATTATAGATGTGCCCGAACTCGGCCGGTTTGCCGAACACGATATAATCGACGCCTGTCTTGATCTTGTCCAAAACATAGTTAATGCCCTTGAACCAGACCAAGTCGATCATCCCCGTCCCGTCCGTGAATTTCCCGATCAACCGTCGTGTACGTCCTTCGCCTACCGTATCGAAAAACAAGATGCGCCCCTTCAACTGTATATAAGGCATTCCGTCGGTCACTTCCGCAACTTTGTAGAAACGACTCCGGTCAATGTATTTATACGGAAAATAGAATAGCAAGTCTTCATACGAAGAAATGCCGGCTTCCTTCTGCAATATCTCCGCCTTTTTCGGGCCAACACCCGGCAGATACATGATGGAACGTTTGTCGAGATCGAGCATATTTATAAGCCTAAACGTTGTTGTTTCTTCTCTAATGTATTTTGCCCCACCATATAAGCATAAATAGCGGCTGGAATAAACAATAAGCGAACTTCTCCCTGCTGCCGATTTCCACTCTTAGAAATACTGGTCACCACAGCATCCTGCAAATCATTATTATTCAAAAAATCCAACAAGGAACGCAAATCGCCCGGATGCTCATAATAATGATTACTCCATTTGATCTCTACAGCCCAGACCGGTTTCTGCGTCGCGACATGCAGTCCGACAAGATCAACTTCACCTTGTTTCCTCCCATTCTTCCAATTTGCATAATAAACTTGAGCATCACTACGTTGAATCCATTGCGCAAATATAGTCGTTTCCACCATATTCCCCATTTCCTCATCCGTGCTTTGCAGCGGTTGGAACAAAGCACAACGGAGCGAAGGATTCGTCAGATATATCTTAAAAGAAGTTGCCCGCTGGAAACGCTTGGCATTCTCGTCCGTCTTATGGATCACACGGATCAAAAAAGCCGCTTCCAAATATTCGATATATTTCCGAATCGTCTCCTTCTTCACACCGGACTCTTTCGACAATTTCTCATACGAGAACTCATGACCGGAATGATAGGCTATAACCGTAAACAGAGTATTCAATTCCTGAACATCATGAATTCCATACAAACTCGGCAAGTCCCTAAGCAACACCTTGTCAATAATATCATGCCGGATATACTGCCCCGGATTCAATTGAATTTGTTCCGAAAAGACGACCTCCGGATAACCACCGTAATTCATATAATTCAAGAACAATTCGTTCAAGCGGTTCATATCGACCGCCGTATAAGCGGCAATCTCCTTGCCGTTCCACTCAATAACAGATGGGACGATCAGGTTACTGAAGTTCTTCAAATGTATGAACTCATTAAAGGTCAATGGGGGAAGCATAAAGTCCGTAAAACGCCCCGCCCCACTTTCCATACTCTTCTTTTGCAAAGCGGCTGCAGCCGAACCGGACGCAATGAACTTACAATGCCGAAACGTATCAACCAACGACTTCAAATGAATTTCCCAATCTTTCAAATATTGGATCTCATCGAAGAAAACATAAAACACATCTTGGCTGTCCACCTTTCCGACCGCTCCCTTGGCCAAAGAAAAAAGCGTTTCCAAAGAGATACGGCTATAAATAGGTGTATCAACCGAAACATACATAATACAATGCGGATCCACCCCTTCTTCAATCAAACGTTGGATCGTATGATAAATCAACACAGTCTTCCCCACTCGGCGAGGCCCCATCAAAATAACGGAACGTCTTACTTTGACATCCTTCACTATCGGAAAAAACAGATCAATATACAAACGACGTGGCATCGAGTTGTAATCCGGATCGATAACACCGCTCGTCCACCAAGGATTATCAATATTCATCCGATTGACTATTTGCTGCTTCAAAGGATCTGTAAGTTCCATAATGCTTTGTTCTTTTAAGAAACAAAAATAGCACTTATTTTCTTATTTACTACAATTCGATCAGAATAAGCATAAAATCACATGCTTATTTTGCAAGCAGCGCCTTTGCCACCAACAGATCGAACGGAGTTGTAATTTTTATGTTTTCCCGGTTTCCCGGAACAGTCTTGACCGGATGTCCGAAAGCTTCCACGACCGAAGCGTCGTCGGTAAAAAACGCCGAGTAAGGCTGTTCATACGCTTTCAAAAGCAAGTCATACTCGAAAACCTGCGGGGTTTGCACCGCCTGATAACGCGAACGGTCGACCGGACGGCTCGACTCGCCGGTAAACTCGCGAAGAGAATCGACCACAGGCACAACCGGAATAGCAGCTCCCGACACATCGGCCTCCGTAAAGCACCGGCCGATGACTTCGGGGGCGACAAAAGGCCGTACTCCGTCGTGCACAGCCACCAGTATCTTTTCATCCCTTCCGGTTGCGTTTCCTATCTCATCCGAAAGGAAACGCAATCCGTTCCGGACGGAGTGAAAACGCGTTTCACCTCCGTTCGCAATCCGATGCGGGACCCGGCAACCTATCTCCCGGCAAAGCATCTCCCAATAAGGTTGGTGATCTTCCGGAAGCACCAGGACCAGACCGGCAGACGCATCCCAACGGTGAAAAGCCTCCAACGTATGCATCAGGACAGGCTTCCCTTCCATCGGGATAAACTGCTTCGGCAAGTCGCTTCCCATACGCAACCCGCGACCTCCGGCGACTATCAGGACATATCTCTTCATCACTCCAGCTCCTCCAACACTTTCTTGACCTCTTCGTCAGCCTTGTAAAGCTTTTCCTTGCACAATTTGATCAGCCGGGTCGCTTCCTTTACCTTTTCAGAAAGAATATCAACGTCCAGATCGCCATTCTCTATGTCGGCGACGATCTTACGGAGTTTCTCTACTGCCTCATTATATGTTTCTGCTGTTTTAGACATGATGCTATCAATATTTGATAGCGAATATACTATATAATCAATTATCAGACAAATTATATATCCATTTCTGCTCTATCTGCATTTATTTCAGCGAAAACACATAACCTATCTGAATCGTAAAAGTTCTATTGGATATGTTTTTATCGCTTTTTACAGGAAAAACACTTGAAACATCAGAACATCCCAAATCATACAATGCGCCTATTTTAAAGTTATACATGATTAAATCCGCTTTAAAGCAAGCCCCAATATCCCAACGGTTGAATCCCGGAAATCGTTTCTTGCCATATGCCTGAGTTTCAAACGAAATCGGTTCAAACGAATTAATACCTATCGCATAGCTTCCGTCCATCCTCCCCAAAGTCGACTTGTTTATGATCCCATACGAGAAATAAGGACCGGCACTAAATTGAAATAAAAGATCTTTATAAAGAGTCTGTTTTATTGAGAACATAAGCGGAAGCCTCAAGTAAGTAACCTTCGTTTCCATCGTTACTAACTCTACGTCAAAAGGATACTCTTCTATATTAAGAGAACCAATCATATTATTCGCCCCTTTCTGAGAGAGGAAGAGACCACTTTCTATCCCCCACAAATCTGAAAATCCATATCTTGCTTCTACCCCCAAATAATAACCTGAAAAAGAATTTTCCTTTTCTATATTCGAATAAGAAGAGACATTCATTCCCACACTCGGAACCCATGTTATCTGAGCAGCAACAGAAATAATATTCATAAACAATACAGCCAACAGAAGCAATCGTTTCATTTTAATCAGTATTAATATTTCAATTCGTTTTATTTGATATTTATCAAGGGCAAAATTAGACTTCCTCTCTGAGTAAAGTACTCAAAAATGAATAAAGCACATGTATATCCCCTACACTGGTAGTATATTCACAGTGTCTAATTATAAACATATACAAACTTCTATCGCTATATTTATCGGGAACAAAGTTACTAAAATATTTTGTTTATCATATAATATCTACAATTCAACATCGACTTTTTCATTTAACATCGCTTGTTTTTGCAGTAACTTGCACTAAGTATATTGAAAGTTTGTCTTTGTACTGTAAATATATTATTTTTGTGATATAATATAATAACACATGGAAGCAGTGATAAGAAAACAAACTTCGTTCCGTTTGCGTGAAGATTTGTTGCAACTTTTGCAGGAACACGCAAAAAAAGCAAACAGAAGCCTAAATAATTTTGTAGAGAGCACTTTAATGGACGCTATGTACACCGAACCAAATGCAGAAACGATCGCAGCCATCGAGGAAGCACGTTCGGGAAAAAGTGCGGGTACGGTAGACACAAGCAATTTTGAAGCCTTCATGAAATCAGTGAATGAGATAGAATGAAGTCATATCAGTAATGTTTTTCTTATCTTACCACCGTTTCCACCTCGCCATCAACGAAATGTACAGTTAAATTATCACCGCTTTTTAAGCCGTCTGCATGTTTGACGATTTTGCCGTCTTTCAGGGTCAAGCTGTAGCCTCGCTTCAATACGTAGTCGGGAGAAGCCATTTTGATGAATTGTTCGGTCAACTGGACAAAACGGTTCTGCTCTGCCAGACAAGTTTCCGCACGATTTGCCAAACGTACTTGTATCGTATCCAATTTCGATGACTGTTGCTTCAGAAAGGCATGGGCATTTGCCGGCAATTGCATGCCTATCCGTTGGAGCAGCGAGCGATTCCGTTCGATCCGGTTTATTGCCAGGACGGGCAGACGGCTGCCCAACAGTTGCAGGAAGTTCTTTTGTTTCAACAGGATATCGGTTGCCAACGAACAAACGTCCTGCTGCAGTTCATCCACCTCTCCAGCCGCTTTATCCATCTGCCCGATCAGGAATTCGGCAACGGCTGTCGGTGTCTTCATCCGCGTATGGGCTACCATATCCAGGATCGTATCATCGCGTTCGTGTCCGATGCCGGTTATGATAGGGAGCGGAAATTGTGCACAATTGGCTGCCAACAGATAGGAATCGAAACTATTCAGATCCGAAGTAGCGCCACCGCCCCGGATAATCACGACCACATCGAAACAGTCGGCATGGCTGTACACACGGTCCAATGCCGCAATCACGGACTCTTCCGTCCGTTCGCCCTGCATAAGAGCCGGAAACAGTTTCGTATAGAAAGGATAGCCGGCCTTGTTGTTTGCCAACTGGTTCAGGAAGTCTTCGTATCCGGCAGCCGTAGGCGAAGTGATGACAGCGATCCGTTTCGGCAACGTCGGGAACGGCAATTCTTTATTCAGCGTGAAAACGCCTTCTTCCTTCAATTGCCGGATGATTTCCATCCGCCTTCGTATCATGTCTCCCAGCGTATAGGCAGGGTCGATATCCAGCACGGTCAGGCTGTACCCGTAAAGTTCGTGAAACTCGACCGACACTTTCACCAGCACTTTCAGGCCGGAGGCAAACATCTGCCCGGTTTCCATCTCAAAATAAGGCTTCAACATCCGGAAAGTCTTTGCCCAGATGGAACCGCGTGCCTTGGCCACCAACTGGCCGGTTATCGCGTTCTTCTCGACAAACTCCAGATAACAGTGCCCGGACGCAGCGTTCGTACGCACGTCGCTCATCTCGGCCCGTACCCAGCATGTCTCAGGAAATGCATTCAGGACAGCCCCTTTCACCCGGTTATTCAGCTCCAGCAAAGAAAGCTCCTGTCGCTCCCGGTTCTGATCATTTTGCCCGTACCCCATTCTTCCTCTCCTTTTTATATGCTTTATAGAAATCGGGAATCCCGTATCCTAACTCCGTATCCGGATGTTTATATTGGCTGGACGAACGGTGCAGCAATTCAATCATTTCCTTGTTATTCAACCAAGGCAGTGATTGCCAGAGACAAACTCCCATTCCGGCAAGAATAGGCGTGGCAAAAGAGGTTCCGTTCACATACCTGACACTACCACTGGGGTCTATCACGCAACTGCCCGTACCCAACGCCACGGCATCCGGCTTCACACGCCCGTCAGCAGTAAAACCCACGGAACTGAAAACGCTTTTCTTTTTATCTTCAGTTATCGCCCCGACCGTAAAGATATCGGCTGCGTCTGACGGGAACGTGATCTTTTTCCAATCGCCGTTTCCTTCGTTGCCGGCACTGCAAAAGACGAGCATCCCTTTACCGGCTGCCAAATCAGCCACACGGCTGATCATAGCCGTCTTGCCATCCAAGGCATCCAGGTCGTACGACAGTTCGTCCGTATCAAAAGCAAAATATCCGAGCGACGAAGAGATCACATCCACGCCGGCACTGTCCGCATATTCGACTGCGGCAGCCCAATAGTCCTCTTCAATGGGATATTCGGAATCGCTGTCCTCACTCTTAATCAGCAGATAAGAGGCTTTCGGGGCGGTCCCGACCATCACTCCCGGAATATCCGCCGCAAGGCAGGAAAGAACCTTCGTCCCGTGGTCATCTCCGACAAACACGCTTTTACCGGGAAAAACGACATTATGCGTTCCTATCAGCCTGAGCGAATCGAAAGCCGATAGCCGGTCTACATTCATAAAACCGGCATCGATCACTGCCACGCGCATTCCTTCGCCCCGGAAACCGGCTTCATGCAATTTTTCTCCGTTCAGCATCTTGAGCTGTTTATGGGCATAACCATATTCATTACGCAGGGGTTCGTCCTTCGAGACGAAGCGGCCTTCACTCTTCTCTTCGCCCGGAACCCGCAAGTTTCCTTTCCAAATCCATTTGACGGAATCGACAATTGCCAATTGCTGCAATCGTCCGGCGACCATGCTGTCGGGGCTTTCCACCACAACGGTCGCAAACCATTTGCTTTGCACGACAGGGGTCGCACCCGTCTCGGACAACATGTCGACATACGACCGGGATATGGGAAAATCGGCCGCCGTCACGGCAATGCCGTTTTTAGCTCTCCGTTCGATCGCCTCTTTGGAAAGAAAGGTTTCAGGTTTTTCCACCCGGTAGCCGTCGTTTCCCTTATCTTTCAAATAGACGCGAAAACGATAATTCTCCCCGGCCCATAACCAAGCCGGGAGACAACAAAGGAACAGTATGGACAAATATTTTGACATGGTTGCTTATATCTTTTTCCGCAAAAATATAAATTGTATGGCACATAAAAAAGCCCGGCTACTCATTCGAGGCCGGGCCCATACGTCCTATTTTTCTTATTCGGATATATCACAAATAGGGATTTCGCGTTTTACGCTCTGTCGCAAAGAGATAAGCGTTTCCGTAGCGGTCACACCCGGAATTTCCTGTATCTGCGCATTCAGCAGTTCCATCAGGTGTTCATTGTCGCGTGCGTATAGCTTGATCAACATCGTATACGGTCCGGTTGTAAAATGGCATTCGACCACTTCAGGGATCTTCTCGAATTCGGGAACCACGTCTTTGTACATCGAACCGCGTTCCAACTTTACGCCGATATAAGTACACGTGTTGTAACCTAAAATCTTCGGATTAATGTGATAGCCTGACCCAACGATCACATTCATATCAATCATGCGTTGTACCCGTTGATGGATGGCAGCTCGCGAAACGCCACATTCTTCGGCCACATCCTTGAAAGGAATCCTGGCATTTTTTGAAATAATGTTCAATATCTGCCGGTCCAGTTTGTCTATCTTTTCCATTGCTTGTTCTCTTTACTTTCCTTTTTAGATTTAATGTATCAAAAGTATATAATTAATTTCAATACTATATCATTGTGAAAGAAAAAAGTATGAAATAAATAATAAAAGCGGGCGAAAAATGCTATTTAACATATTCCGCCCGCCTCGAACCGTATAAAACGATAGTTTATCTCTTATTTATCTTTTACGATATCCAACAGCTCGATTTCGAATTTCAGCGTGCTGTTCGGTTTGATATCCTGTCCTGCTCCACGTTCGCCGTAAGCCAGTTCAGATGGAACCCAAATGATATATTTAGAACCTACCGGCATCAATTGCAGCACTTCCGTCCAGCCTTTGATTACACCGCCAACCGGGAATTCAGCCGGTTCGCCGCCACGGTCCATTGTGCTATCGAATTTAGTTCCGTCCAGCAAAGTACCTGTGTAGTGGACTTTCACTTTATCGTCGGCAGTCGGCTTAGCGCCTGTACCTTCCGTTACGACCTGATACTGCAAACCGCTTTCGGTCGTGATAACACCTTTCTTTGTTTTGTTTTCAGCCAGGAATTTTTCGCCTTCTTCCTTTGTCTTCTTCGCATCTCTTGCAGAAGCTTCCATGAAGTAAGTCTGGATATAGGCCTGAGCAGCCTGCGGAGTCATCTTCATAGCTGAAGAGTCACCCTTGATAGCCTGGATAAATCCGGCGATCAGATCATCAACGTTGGCAGGATCACCCGGCAAAGTTTTCAAATTCTCTTTGTAACCCGCACCTGTGCTGATACCGATGGCATAGCTCACACTATCTGCGCCGGTCTTCAGAGAGGCGCTTTTATGTGAATCACCACATGATGTAATACCCATAGCTACAATCGCTGTAGCAACCAATACACTAATCTTTTTCATTTTCTCTATTATGTTATTTTACTATATCCAACAATTCGACGTCAAAAACCAACGCGCTATTCGGCTCGATCGCATCGCCCGCGCCATGTTCGCCATAGGCTAAATTGGCGGGGATGAAAAGACGCCATTTAGAACCTACCGGCATCAACTGCAACGCTTCCACCCATCCGGGGATCACCTGCGACACGCCGAATACGGCGGGTTCGCCACGCTGTACAGAGCTGTCGAAAACCGTTCCGTTGATCAATGTACCGTGATAATGGCATTTTACCTTGTCGGAAGCAGTCGGCTTGGCGCCTTCGCCTTGCTTCAACACCTGATACTGCAAACCGCTGGGTAAGGTAACGACTCCGGCTTTTCCTCTATTGATATTCAAGAACTCTTCACCGGCTTTCTTATTAAGCTCCAGTCTTTCTTTCTGAAGATTCATGAAGTAATCGTTGATAACCTGTTTTGCTTCATCGTAACTGATTTCCGGTTGTGCTCCGCTCAACACATCCTTCAACCCTTTTACAAAATCCTCAATCTGAAGATTATTAATGCCTGAGTTCTGGAAATTATTCCCGATACTTAAGCCAAGTGCGTAACTAATCTTATCCATGCTTTTCTTTTCAACTAATTATGAACCACAAAAGTAATGCTTTTAACCACACAAACATCAAACAGCAACACTTTTTTATTACATTTGCATCACTTATGGGAGAGCAACAGACAGACACGAGACTATTTTCCACACTCTTTGAGCAATACAAAGAGCCCTTTATCCTGTTTGCCAATTCCTACATACGCGACAGGGCTGTTGCCGAAGATATTTATGTAGAAGCAATGATGCAGTATTGGGAAAAACGACATGAACTCTCCGCAGATACGAATATTCTGGCTTATATCCTTACTTCGATAAAAAACAAGTCATTAAACCATTTACGGCATCTGAATGTAAGAACAGAAGCGGAGGAACATTTGTTCAACCACAATGCCAGAGAATTAAATTTCCGTATCTCCACCCTCGAATCATGCGACCCGTCGGAGCTCTTCACCGTCGAGATGCGTGAGATCATTCGGAAAACACTGGACGAACTGCCCGAACAAACCCGCACCATCTTCTATAAAAGCCGTTACGAAAACAAGACAAACCGTGAAATCGCCGAAGAGCTGAACATTAATATCAAAACCGTAGAATACCACATCGCCAAAAGCCTGAAAATATTCCGTTCGCGCCTGAAAGACTATTTGCCTATCCTGATTTTCCTATTCAAGCACTCCATATAGCCCCCTGCACACGACCCTCTGCAATCCCAAAAACGAAGCATATTTCAATCAAAAAACGACAAGAACCCCATCAAAACACAAAGAAACAGACATACGTCTAACATTCAATCATTTACAAAATCACCAGTTTCTTAAAAAATATTACCCTTGCGGGAAATTTCTGTTTTATGGGTATGAAAATGGATTTTCATGCGCATGAGTTTCGATTTGAACCAACGGGTATTTAGAAAAAACATACAATAAGTATAAAAAAACACAATCTCTCATTTAGGGTATTTTTCAACTGGCGTGTTATTTATAGTGAAAGGATTATTAAAAGCTGTAAATCGGATACCGGATGAACAAAGAATTACTACATACCTATTTTAATGGGGAAACGACTCCTGATGAGGAAAAGCAGATCATGGATTGGGCGGAGTCTTCACCCGAAAACTACAGCGAGTATCTGCAGGAGCGCAAAATATGGAATGCATTATTGGTGAACTACAAACAACCGGCCGATTCATCCGTAACGGCCGGAGTTAAAAGCCCGGCTTTTAACCTGTGGAAGATCGTCAGCATTGCCGCATCCGTAGCTTTGCTTGTTTCCCTTTCGTGGACATTATTAAATACAGCAAACAAAAAGCAGGAAGGATTGCAAGCCGTTTTGGTTCCTGCCGGACAACACGTACAGCTTATATTGGAAGACGGGACTAAAGTCTGGCTGAATTCCAACAGTTCGTTCACCTATCCGACCTCTTTCGGCAATAAAACACGCGAAGTCGAACTGAATGGGGAAGGCTTTTTCGAAGTCACCAAAGACTCCCGAAAGCCTTTTATCGTAAAGACAAAAAAGTATGATATCAAGGTGTTGGGTACGGCTTTCAACGTGTATGCCTACGAACATGAATCGAGTTCATTCGAGACATCGTTGCTATACGGCGCAGTCGATGTCTTGTCCAAAGAAAACAAAGAAAACCATATAATCCTCAAGACCAAAGAGAAAGCGAGCGAGATGAACGGCCGATTACAGAAAGGGCCGATAGGCAACCTCGACCACTTCAGATGGAAAGAAGGGCTGATCTGCCTGGACGACGTGCCGTTCGAAACGCTGATGAAAAAGTTTTCCACTTATTACGATGTCGCCATCAGAATAAAAAATCCCGACGTGTTGGATTACCGCTGCACAGGGAAGTTCCGACAGAGTGACGGAATTGAACATGCCTTGAAGGTGATTCAAAAAGACATTCCATTCAAATATACAAGAGACAACGAATCAAACATCATTACAATTTTATAAATCAATCTATCTACCATGAACAAAGGCCCGTAAGGAAAGGATAAAGCCGGAAGACGTCCCCACATCTCCCGGCCTAAAATCAATCAGAGACAATACTAATTATCCCTTTATCAACAATTAAATTCACACAAAGTTATGAGAAATTCTCTTTGTCGAACTCTTTTTGTACCCAAAAAGTACAAAATAACACATTTGAAGCGAATCATGAAATTACCGACATTCCTTCTACTGAGCTGCACCTTTACCGGCTTTGCAGGAAATGTAAGTTCCCAAAACGCGACAGTCACTCTAAACAAGAGAAACGTGGCAGTTCACGAAATTTTGAACTCGATCGAGTCACAAACCAATTATCTGTTCATCTACAACAAAAAAAACGTGGATGTAAACCGTACGACGTCAGTCAATGCTGAGAATAAGGCGGTAAAGAATGTATTGTCCGAACTTTTCAACGGCACGAATATCACCTACAAAATGGAAGGCAACCATATCGTGCTCTCCAAAAGGCAAACTTCTTCCGAGGCTAAGTCCGCCCCTCAACCTCAACAAGCCCAAAAGACAATCACCGGTGTCATCAAAGATAAAAGCGGATTGGAAATCATCGGGGCTAACATTGTTGAAAAAGGGACGACAAACGGGACCTCCTCTGATGTCGATGGCAAATTCACCCTGTCTGTTGCCCCTGGAGCGACATTGCTGGTTTCTTACATCGGATACAACAGCAAAGAGATAAAAGTGGGTTCCCAATCAACCATCAACGTGATTTTGGAAGAGGACAACCAAGCTCTGGACGAGGTTGTGGTTGTTGCTTTCGGTAAAAGTACAAAAGAGGCCTTTACGGGTTCAGCCGGCATAATGAAGGCAGACGATATTCTGAAAGCGCAGGTGTCAAACCCGGCTCAAGCTTTGGCAGGGCGCGTTGCCGGCGTACAGCTGAGCAACTCTTCTTCACAGCCCGGTAGTTCTCCTTCCATTACCATTCGTGGTTTCGGTTCGATCTCTTCCGATACGGAACCTCTGATCGTTGTGGACGGCATGCCTTTTGACGGAGATTTGAACTTGATCAACTCGAATGATATCGAATCGATGACCGTGTTAAAAGATGCCGCATCCAATGCATTGTATGGTGCACGTGGAGCCAATGGGGTTATAATGATCACGACAAAGAAAGGTAAAAGCGGGGATGCCAAAGTCTCTGTAGATGCTAAATGGGGTGTAAACTCTAACGGCCTGCAAAATTACAAGACGACAAACGCGCAGCAGTTTTATGAGACTTATTACAAAATGTTGTATAACTATTATATAACAGAGGACGGTGGCGGATTGTCTGCCAACGACGCACATGCATTGGCCAACCAACATCTGGTAAACTCATCGAGTGGTGTCGGTCCGGGATATATGATTTATTCGGTTCCTAACGGACAAGACTTCATACAACAGGGAGGCATCATGAACCCCGCCGCCACGCTGGGTGCCCTTTATGACTATAACGGACAGAAATTCTGGTTACAGCCGGATAATTGGGAAGAAGAAGGTTTGAAAAACGGTTTCCGCCAGGAATATAACGTTTCCGTTTCCGGAGCATCCGACCGTATCAACTACTATACTTCTGTCGGCTACCTGGACCAGGATGGTATTCAGGACGGTTCCATGCAAAAGCGTCTGACTGCACGTGCCAAATTGGATTACCAGGCAAAGAAATGGCTGAAAATCGGAGCCAACTTCAACTATACCAATTATAATTATAGCCAAACCTCGGAAGGAACGATCGGAACAGGAACCATCTGGAGCACAATCAAAACGATGGCGCCTATATATCCTGTTTACTTACGCGACGAGAACAAGAATATCATGATCGACCAGTGGGGCGAGAAAAGATATGACTTTGCGCAGGCCTACGATTTAAGCCGCGCAGGCGGTGTCGGTGGCAACTGTATTTTCACCAACAAATACCGTTTCGACGAAACAACAGGAAACTCCTTTGTTGCCAGTGGATATGCCGATATAAACCTGACAAAGGACTTGACATTTACGTTCAATGCCAATGCCTACGATTATGACCGCCGTTACACGTATGCGACCAGTCCTTTTGTCGATTATTACACAAGTTCGTCTGATAATGGATATTTGTCAAAAAGCTCTTACCGCACATTTACCTACAACACTCAACAGTTATTGAATTATAACAAACAGATAGACAAGCATGACATCGGGGTAATGTTGGGACATGAATATTATAATTACAAATATGAGTCATTAAGTGCCTCCGGACACAATTTCGGAATTGACAATTCGCGTGAACTGGCCACTTTGCTGAATTTGTATAACACGCCGAATTCATATTCCAATTCATACAATAACGAAGGTTACTTTTTCCGTGCGATGTATAACTACGATACCAAATATTTCGGTTCGGTTTCCTATCGTCGTGACGCATCATCCCGCTTCTCGACCGACCATCGTTGGGGTAACTTCTGGTCTGCCGGCGGAGCATGGCTTATCTCGAAAGAGGCCTTCTTTAATGTGCCTTGGGTTAATTCGCTGAAGCTTAAAGCTTCTGTAGGTTCGCAGGGAAATGATAATATCGGAGATTATCTGTATGCTGATTCTTACAATGTTGTGAACAATGATGACCAGGTTGCCTATCAATGGCGTCAGAAGGGTTCCAATGACATCACTTGGGAAACCAACACCAACTGGAACATCGGTACGGAATTCGACCTCTTTGGCGGACGCCTGAGCGGTAGCTTGGATTATTTTTACCGGAAGACCAGCGACATGCTGTTCTCATTGAATACACCTCCTTCTATCGGTTACACCAGTTATTTCGTAAATTTAGGTGACATGAGAAACTCCGGTTTCGAATTGGTATTACAGAGTACTTTGATCAACAACAAGAATTTCAAATGGGATGTCAATTTCAACATTTCACATGTAAAGAATAAAGTACTAAGCTTGCCGAATGAGATCAAGACGACGAAAGTGGAAGGGCATAACGGATATGTCAACTTGGATAAGTCGTTTGTGTCCAAATACAAATATTTCGTAGCAGAAGGTTTATCCCTGTATACTTGGTATCTGCCCAAGTTTGCGGGTTTGGATCCCGAAACAGGTGAGTCTCTGTTCTACAAAGACATTATCGATGGCGAAGGAAACGTAACCGGACAGGAAACGACTAAAGATGCCAGCCAGGCTACCGATTATTTGATCGGAGATGCACTTCCTTCATTTTACGGTGGTTTGGGAACTTCTCTGTCATTCTACGGATTTGACTTCTCGATCAACCTGAACTATCAGCTGGGTGGCAAAGCTTATGATTATACTTACCAGACGTTGATGCATAGCAGCGGAACCACGGCAACGACTTGGCATACGGATATTTTAAAGGCCTGGAGCCCGGAAAACACGAATACCAACATACCGCGCCTACGTTTTGCCGAGACTTATTCCCAGAATCCTCGTTCGGACCGTTTCATAACGAATGCCAGCTATTTGAATATCCAAAACATCAACTTGGGATATACACTGCCGGCAAGTATTACTCAAAAATACAACATCCAGAACATACGGGTTTATTTCTCAGGAGAAAACCTGTTCTATTTTTCTGCACGTCGTGGATTTGATCCTCGCTATACATTGAAGGGATACAGTAATCCGGAACTTTATTCCCCAATACGTACAATCTCCGGAGGTATTTCATTGACATTCTAAACATAAAAAGGAAACATCATGAAGAAATATAAATTATTATTGGCGGCATTTGCCTTCATAGGTTTGAATAGTTGCATCGATGAGACATTACCGACAGAATATGTTCTGGACAAACAGATACAGGCTTCGGAATCGGCTCTGAATGGTATGGTCAATTCCATTTACACCTCAATGGCCGGTTACAAAAATTCGGATGGCGGTCTTGAAATGATTTCATACGGTAGCATGCGTGCCATGCTGGAACATGGCACAACACAACTCGTTTGCTCAGGAGCCAACGGTTATAATACGATGGGAGCCTACTGCAATGGGGCAGTAAGTGCCACAGGCTCCAACCGCGGCCTTTATCCGTCTTATCTTTATTATGCCTATATAAAGAATGTAAATGACATCATTGGCATGATCGACGCCAATGACATGGATGAAACAAAAAAAGCATACTTGGGTATCAGCTATGCTTACCGGGCTCTTTACTATCTGGATCTGGTCCAGATAATGGAATATAAAAAACCGACCGACAGCCGTTATAACTTCGTAAGTCCGGAAAACGACCTGACCAATCTCGGTGTGCCTATCGTTACAGAGAAAACGACATCCGAAGAAGCGTCTAATAACCCTCGGGCTTCCGTAGATGCAGTATACGATCTGATCTTGAGCGATTTGCAACAAGCCGAAACTTATCTGACCGGATATAACCGTACGGATAAAACCCAGCCTAACCTGGCTGCCGTGTATGGCCTGTATGCCCGTGCCTACTCGAATCTTGCTTCACGCGTGAAGACATCGGTCGATCACAAGGATGAAGCCGGTTATTGGAAAAAGGTAGAAGAATATACGAATAAGGCTATTGCCATCGCGGACTGCACACCATTGACAGAAGCGGAATGGACCGATCCAGTGAACGGTTTCAATAATCGTAATTCACAGAACTCATGGATGTGGGCAACCTCGATTTCGGAAGGGAATACGTCCGCTTCTTCCACCGGATCATTCGTTTTCGCCATGATTTTCGGAACTGAAACAAACTTTAGCGTCTATGGCTGGCGTGTCGGACGTTCGCTTGACCGCAAATGGTATGAACGTCTTTCCGACAACGACTTCCGTAAGAAATCATGGTTGGCTCCTAATTTCTTCTATGAATCCAAGAATCAAAAAGAGAATGAACCCTATTTGGTGGAAAAAGATGCGGATGGAAAGTTCATTAACAACAAATGGTCTGTCAATGGCGTAAACACAAGTACGACCCAAAGTGATTGGAGCGACGATTATTCCGGATATGGACCGGCCAAATATCAATATCAGCTGAACAGCTCCGCTTCATGGATCCGCTCACGCATCAATTCATCCAACGGTTTCCAGTCATGGCCGTGGTTGTATGTGAATATAAAGTTCCGTCCCCACAACGGCGACTATAGGACTTACACGGTAGGAGGTGCAACCGATTATCCTATCATGCGTATAGAAGAGATGTATTTCCTGAAAGCAGAAGCGATTCTTCATACTACAGGAGTATCTGCCGCAGCAACTGCTTTGGAAGATATCGTGAAGACACGTAATTCGACTTATACTTGCACGGCTGCTACCGACGCTGCATTTTTGGATGAATATATTTTCCAGAAAGGCGTAGAGTTCTGGGGAGAAGGCATCAATTACTTTGACGCGAAACGTTTGGAAGTCGGAATCCATCGTGCATATAAAGGATCCAACTGCGAACGTTATCAGCATTGCCTTGATATGGACGGAGTATATGTTGGCTGGACCCCGGGGTGGAACCAGGCTGAGTTGAATGCCAATCCTGCCATCTATCATTACAATAATCCGTATACGACTCCAACGACTTATTATGTATTCAAGTCCAATGATGAACTCAGGCCCTATTATGGCACTGAGATAAAATAAGCATTTCAAAACACCGGTGTTTCGATTGCAAAACATATATGTTTTAAAATCAAATCACCGGTGTTTTGAAAAAGAGGGTCCTATCCTTTACTTATTTCTAAATCATGGTTCTAATAGAATAAATATTATCTTTGCAGATAAATTACTTATTCTATTAGACCATGATTAGAAAATCTATTTCAATTTTAGCTCTCTGCGGATGTTTGCTTGGAGGAGCTTCCTGCAAAAACTCCGCTGAAGAGGCCTCTGCCGATCGCGATCTCTCTATCGCCGATTCCATGTTTACCCACATCCTGGACAAGTATAACGTCGAGAAATACGGCTTGTTGCAGGAGACGTATCCGGCCAATCCCGAAAACAAGGTCACGTACCTGGCGGAAGGAGCCGAACAGAAACGCAACCAGGAAGTATCGTTCCTCTGGCCCTACTCAGGGATGCTCTCGGGCGGGATCGCACTCTACAAGACAACGGGAGACGAGAAATACCTGAAAATACTGGAAGAACGGATTCTGCCGGGGTTGGAACAGTATTGGGACAATATACGCGAACCGTTCTGCTACCAGAGCTATCCGATGTTCAACGGGGAAAGCGACCGTTTCTATGATGACAACGACTGGCTGGCGATCGACTTCTGCGACCTGTACGCACTGACGAAAAACGAAAAATACCTGGAGAAGGCACAGGCGCTATACAATTATATATACAGCGGATGGGACGATGTGCTGGGCGGCGGCATCTACTGGTGCGAGCAAAAGAAGACATCCAAGAACACCTGCTCCAACGCGCCCGCAACAGTTCTCTGCATGAAACTGTACAACCTGACAAAAGACAACGCTTACCTCGAACAGGCCAAGAAGACATACGACTGGACCAAAAACAACCTTCGCGACCCGGAAGATTTCGTTTACTGGGATAATGTCCGCCTGGACGGAAGCGTAGACAAGGCCAAATATACCTACAACAGCGGACAGATGATACAGGCCGGCGTCCTGCTCTACCAGCAATCGGGCGACGAAGCCTACCTGAAAGACGCACAGGAAACCGCCCAAGGCGCCTACCAACGCTTCACCGAAGTACGCAAGGCCGTAGACGGGACGGAAACCCGTTTCTACACCGCCAGCCCTTGGTTCAACGTGATCCTGCTGCGCGGCCTGACAGCCCTCTATGAAGTAGACCATAATCCCGAATATATCCGGACGATGGCGGACAATGCCCGTTATGCCTGGGATCATACCCGCGACGTGAACGGATTTCTCGACAACGACTGGACCGGGCTCAAGACCAAAGAGCACAAATGGCTGTTGGACAACGCTTGCATGGTCGAACTTTTCTCCGAAATCAACAACATCAAATAAATAACAAACAAGATGACAACACGCAGAAATTTTCTGAAAACAGGCGGCATCTCGTTGGCAAGCCTTATGGTCGGCCAACATTCATTCGCCCGCATGGCTGAAAAAGCCGAAGACAAATTGACGGGAACCGCCTCCACCATGCAATATGTTTGTAAACGTCCGGCTCCGGACAAACGGCAGTTCACATCCGAAGCCGTAGAAAAAGCAATCGCCACAACAAAGGCCAAGCTGAAAGACCCGAAACTCGCCTGGATGTTCGAAAACTGTTTTCCGAACACATTGGATACGACTTGCGAACACAAGATGCTGAACGGCAAACCCGACACTTTCGTCCTGACCGGCGATATCCACGCCATGTGGCTCCGCGACTCGTCGGCACAAGTATTCCCGCACATCCAGTTCGCCAATGACGATCCGAAAGTGAAAACCATGCTTGCCGGCGTTATCAACCGCCAGACTTGGTGCATCAACATCGATCCGTATGCAAACGGTTTCAACGAAGGACCGACCGGAAGCGAATGGAAAAGCGATTTCACAGACATGAAACCGGAACTGCATGAACGCAAATGGGAAATCGACTCGCTCTGCTACCCGATCCGCCTCGCTTACCATTTCTGGAAAAAGACCGGCGACACCTCGCCTTTCGATGCCGATTGGGACAAAGCGATGAAGACTGTCTACAAGACTTTTATCGAACAACAGCGTAAAGACAACCTCGGCCCGTATAAGTTCCGCCGCAAGACAGACCGCCAGGGCGACACCTTGCTGAACGACGGTTGGGGCAGCCCGGTCAATCCGGTCGGCCTGATCGTTTCGTCGTTCCGCCCGTCGGACGATGCTACCCTGTTCGGATTCCTGATCCCGTCGAACCTGTTCGCCATCACGTCGCTCCGCCAATTGGCCGAGATGATGCGTAAGATCAAAAACGACAACGATTTTGCCCGCCGCTGCGATTCTTTGGCTGACGAAGTGGCGGCAGCTGTCGAAAAATACGGCATTGTCAACCATCCGGTGTACGGCAAAGTGTATGCTTTCGAAGTAGACGGTTTCTACAACCATGTGTTTATGGACGACGCCAATGTCCCGAGTTTGCTCGCACTGCCTTACTTGGGATGCGTAGATATGGACGATCCTATCTACCAGAATACCCGTAAGATGGTTCTAAGCGACTCAAATCCTTATTTCTTCCAAGGCAAAGCCGGCGAAGGCATCGGCGGTCCGCATATCGGTTTCGGATATATCTGGCCGATGAGTATCATCATGCGCTGTAACACGACACATGACAACGAGGAAATCCGCAAATGTGTCAAGATGCTTCGCGACACGGATGCCGATACCGGATTCATGCACGAATCGTTCTACAAGGATGATCCTGCCAAATTCACCCGCTCCTGGTTTGCGTGGGTCAACACGTTGTTCGGAGAGATGATCTACCGTCTGGTAAACGAAGGCAAAGTCGATATCCTGAATCATTTAGGATAACAGGCTACACAGGATAATTTCATTGACAAAGGCCGGTGTATCAAATATACTTGTCTTCCATGTGCTTGGCACAGGAACAAATATATTTTGACACACCGGCCTATTTTGACATAGCTCCATACCCCACACATGGTTTTCTCATACAAAGCCGACAATACGTGCAACGATTCTTTCCCCACATTCATCTATATAATAGGAACATTAAAAACACGATTGTTTATGAAAACGATTTTACATTCAATGATTTTATTCACCTTTTGTCTCTTTTCTTGTACAAATGAGGACGACGGGAATTTCGGGAAAGACACTCCACGCCATGATATTCCTCTTTCTACCAAGTCAAACGAGCTCAATGCGCAAGTACAGAAGTTTTCTTTCGATCTCTATCGGGAAGTTGCCAAGGCGGAAAAAGAAGAGAACTTTTGCCTCTCTCCTTTAAGCGCAAGCCTCTGTCTCGGCATGATCATGAACGGCGCGGACGGCAATACCTATGCGGAAATGCAGAAAACCCTCGGATTCGAAGGGTTCACGAACCAACAGATCAACGAATATGTACAGATGATGCAAACCGAACTTCCCAAGCTGGACGGACGAACGATTTTCACGAACGCCAACAGCCTTTGGGTAAAAAACGGCTACACGTTGCTTCCCGAATTTATCCAGACCAATAAGACCTACTACGATGCAGAGGTCTGCAACGAACCTTTCGACAACAGCACGCTGGAAAAGATCAACAGCTGGTGCAACAAGAAAACAAACGGATTGATTCCGGATATTATCGACGAGATACCCGGTAGCGTAATCAGCTACCTCATCAACGCCATCTACTTCAAAGGCATCTGGACGAACGAATTCAAAAAATCCGATACCCAAGACAAGCCTTTCTACATGGCAAACGGACAGACCATAAAGGTTCCGACCATGACACAGACGCAAAGCAACAAATTCTTCGCCGACGAAGAAGTCATGACTGTCGAGCTGCCTTACGGAAACGAAGCATTCAGCATGTTTCTGTTCATGCCGGCCGACCCGGATAAAAAGAATATAGACGAGCTAATCGCCGGGCTGGACCAGCAGACATGGCAACGCTGGAATGAACAATTGCACACAGAGACAACAACGATCTATCTTCCGCGCTTTCTTGTCAAAACAGAAAAGGACTTAATCGAAACTCTAAACAGCCTCGGCATACACGCTGCGTTCGATCATTCTATGGCTGACTTCACTAAAATGTCTATCACAAACGATCTTTACATCGGACTCCTCAAACAAAAAACCTATATCGAGCTAAACGAATCCGGAACGGAAGCAGCAGCCGTAACAATAGGAGGAATGATGGAAAGCTCCGCTCCTTCTGATGACCCGCTCGAAATTCGTTTCGACCACCCCTTCGGATATGTGCTGAAAGAAAAAAGTACAGGAGCGATTCTTTTTGCCGGTAAAGTCGGGAAGCCGGAATGATTTTTCTTTTCTATATTTGTGAGAAATATAGAACAACTGCCTTATGAAAAAGAAATTAGTCGTACTGACCGGCGCCGGGATGAGCGCGGAGAGTGGGATCTCGACTTTCCGCGACTCGGACGGATTATGGGAGAAATACAGGGTGGAAGATGTGGCAACGCCGGAAGGCTTTGCTGCCAACCCGGAACTGGTACTCAACTTCTACAACCAACGACGCCGGGAATTATTGAACACAAAACCTAACGCCGGGCATATCGGGCTTGCCGACCTGGAGAAAGAGTTTGATGTCCACATCATCACCCAAAACATCGACAACCTGCACGAGCAGGCGGGAAGCAGCCATGTGATTCATCTGCACGGCGAACTGATGAAGGCCTGCTCCGTACGCGACCTGAACACGACTTACGACATTTCGCCCGAAAATCCGGACCTGCATATCGGAGACAAGGATCCTTACGGAGTCCAGCTCCGTCCCTTCATCGTCTGGTTCGGAGAACCGGTTCCGATGATCGACCCGGCAATCCGTCTGGTGGAGGATTGTGACATTTTCGTGGTGATCGGGACTTCGCTCAACGTATATCCGGCAGCCGGACTGCTGAACTACGTGCGCCGTGGCCAGCCTATCTACCTCATCGACCCGAAAGAGGTGAAAGCCTATCGCAACGACATACGTTTCATCCGGAAAGGAGCATCGGAAGGGGTGAAAGAACTGAAGGAGTTATTACTGCAAAATCATTAATACATTCTTAAAATCACTTACGTAATAGAAGTATTTCGAGGCTTTTCTATTACTTTTGCGACATAAACATATAGAATACGTATTATTGAGAATGGAGCATAATCCGACGAAGATTCCTTCGCCTTTACTTTCCTTGGTTCCCATACTTGTTTTGGTAACCTTCTTATTTGTGACAATACGCACATTCGGAAGTGACGCCCTCAGTGGTGGCAGCCAGATTGTGCTGCTTACCGCCACCGCCGTATGCTGCCTGATCGCCATGACCTACAGCAAAGTGCGCTGGAAGGCGTTGGAGTTGGCGATGATCAACAATATCACCGGTGTTGCGACGGCTCTGATCATCCTGTTGATCATCGGGGCGTTGTCGGGCAGCTGGATGATAAGCGGTGTTGTCCCCTCCTTGATCTATTATGGGATACAGGTCATTCACCCTGATTTCTTCCTGGTATCGACCTGCCTCATCTGTGCGGTCGTCTCGGTCATGACGGGGAGTTCATGGACTACCATCGCCACCATCGGGATTGCCCTCTTAGGCATCGGGCAGGCACAGGGTTTCTCCGACGGGTGGACTGCCGGGGCAATCATTTCGGGAGCCTATTTCGGGGACAAGATATCTCCGCTTTCCGACACGACTCTCCTTGCCTCATCGGTAACAGACACGCCTCTGTTCAAACATATCCGGTACATGATGATCACAACGGTTCCTTCCATGCTGATCACGCTCGTAATCTTCACGGTAGCCGGACTTTCGCACGAGGCGACGGCAACGGACCAGATCGGACAGTACTCGATCGCCCTGGACAGCACGTTCCACATCACTCCGTGGCTGCTGATCGTACCGGTCGTCACCGGCATATTGATTGCCAGAAAGGTGCCGTCGATCATCACGCTATTCATCTCGGCGGCACTGGCGGGCGTGTTCGCACTGATCTTCCAGCCTCATCTATTACAAGAGATTTCCGGTTTGCCGGTGGAAAATATCCAATCCAATTTCAAAGGCTTGTTAATGACATTCTACGGCAGCACAAGTATAGAGACGGGCAATCCGGACTTGAATGACCTGGTTGCCACGCGAGGCATGTCGGGCATGATGAATACGATCTGGCTGATCCTTTGTGCCATGTGTTTCGGCGGGGCGATGGCGGCAAGCGGGATGCTGGGCAGCATCACCTCCGTATTCCTGCGCTTCATGAAACGGACGGTCGGGTTGGTGGCATCGACGGTCACATCGGGACTGTTCCTCAATATCTGCACGGCCGATCAATATATTTCCGTTATCCTGACCGGAAATATGTTCAAGGATATTTATGAAAAGAAAGGATATGAAAGCCGCCTGCTAAGCCGTACGGTGGAAGACGCTGTTACCGTCACCTCCGTACTGATCCCATGGAATACCTGCGGTATGACGCAGGCCACGATCCTCGGAGTGGCAACATTCACCTACCTGCCCTATTGTTTCTTTAATCTAATCAGCCCGTTGATGAGCATCACGATTGCTGCAATCGGGTTCAAAATAAAAAGGAAAAATGAAAAAGCTGAAAGTCTCGTTACTGGCTAAGGTTGTCATTGCCATCGCAGCCGGTGTTGTGTTCGGGCAGTTTCTGCCCGGCGGGTTCGCCCGCATCTTTGTTACGTTTAACTCTTTGTTCGGTAACTTCCTGTCGTTTTCGATCCCACTTATCATCTTAGGGTTGGTGACACCGGCCATCGGGGAATTGGGCAAAGGGGCCGGCAGATTGTTAGCGTTGACCGCACTGATCGCATACGGCTCGACAATCTTCTCCGGTTTCTTCACCTATTTCAGCAGTTCGGCGATCTTTCCTCACATCCTTCCGGTCAACGCAGAGTTGACGGCAATGGAAAATCCCGAAGACTTCATGCTGCAACCGTATTTCGTCGTTGCCATGCCGCCATTGATGGATGTCATGACAGCTTTGCTACTCTCCTTCACCGTCGGGCTCGGCTTATCTTATATAGATGGAGGAACATTGCGTGAAGCCTTTTCAGATTTCCAGAAAATCATTACGAAACTGATCGAGACGGTGATCATCCCCTTGTTGCCGCTCCATATATTCGGTATTTTCCTGAACATGACGGTGAGCGGGCAGGTCATGAGCGTGATCACCATGTTCCTGAAGGTGATAATCGTGATCTTTGTCCTGCACGTGTTGCTGTTGCTTATCCAGTTCACGATTGCCGGCAGCATGAGTGGGAAAAACCCGTTGCGATTACTGAAAAACATGCTTCCGGCTTATGCGACCGCGCTGGGGACGCAGTCCTCAGCCGCCACCATCCCTGTGACATTGGCACAGGCGGTCAAGAACGGGGTACGGGAGAATATCGCGATCTTCGTCATTCCCCTTTGCGCCACCATCCATCTGGCCGGCAGCACGATGAAGATCACCGCCTGTGCGATGGCAATCATGTATATGTCGGGCGAACCTGTCACCTTTACTTCCCTTGCTGGGTTCATCATGATGTTGGGTGTCACGATGGTCGCTGCTCCCGGAGTGCCGGGTGGCGCTATCATGGCAGCGCTCGGATTGCTGCAAAGCATGTTAGGGTTCAACGAGACCTTGCAGGCATTGATGATCGCCCTCTACATCGCGATGGACAGCTTCGGGACCGCTTGCAATGTGACAGGCGACGGAGCGATAGCAGTCGTGGTAGACAAGATCGCCGGCAAGGACAATCCGTCACAAAACTCTAAAGTTCAGGCTTAACAGGAAGAATTCGTTTCATCACATCGACAAATATGGATGCCATCCGTTGTTGGATATACTGATCTTTTCCACGCTTCGGATGCCATCCGTATTTGACACCATCTGTCATTTGTGAATCCTGAGCATAAATCAAACTAATCTGTTCACCGGTTACGGGGTGTGGCACCTCTTTAGAGAAACCTATATTCTTATCAAACTCAACTAACGGCAATCCCCATTTGGCGGCCAATTGACGAATCGAACCGTTCAACCGAGTCCGTGCGTCATGCCAATGTGTACAAAGCACGATAACGGCTGGTTTACCTGTTTTGTTTCCATAATATCTGGATTTTTCGTCAAACTGAAGATTATAGCATTCCGTAATATAGCGTTTGATAACATAATCATAGGCGGCTGCATAGTTAGAGCGATCGAAAGGAATCGGGTAGTCTGTATACTTTGCTTTCAACATCGAATCTTCAAACACATCTTTATCATGTACTTGCATAATAACAAGCGCATCTATGTTTTCCAATTCTTCCGGAGAATAGAGCGTTCCATCTATCATTCGGTTTGCCGTGTTTGCAATTGCTTCCCCACCTATCGCCCTATTCAGGCAAACGGCATCCAGTTTTTCACAACCCAATTCAAACCAACCATTTTCAGGAGAAGCAAAAGAAGCGCCTGTCAATAAGAGCGTATACTTGCAGGTGCTTGGTTTTTCCTGACAGAAAAGAGGAGTAATGCCTATAAAGGCCAACAATACTAAAAATAATTTTTTCATAAAAACACGTTATACAAATATATCTGAACACAAATATACATGTATTTCATAGCTCGCACAACCTTTCGACTCCTTTTTCCCGCATCATTGTTGCTGCGATATGCGCACAGGCATAAGCGTCGGCCATGGCATGATGGTGATTGGTCAGGTCGTACCCGCAATGGGCAGCGACAGTCTGTAGCTGGTGGTTGGCCAAGAAAGGATACATACGCCGTGACAGACGACAGGTACAGTAGAACTGATATTTGGGATAGGCAAGATCGTAGGCTTCATGGGCAGCCCGCAGGCAACCTTCATCAAAGGAACTGTTATGGGCGACCAACGGAATATCCCGAAGTTTGCCGGCGATCCCGGCCCAGGCTTCCTCAAAGTCGGGAGAGTCGATCGTGTCCTGCATGGTTATGCCATGAACGGCGGTGGTAAACCGGGTGTAGAAATTCGGATACGGACGAACCAGGGTATAAATGGAATCGATCACCTTATTGTCCTCTATAATAGCAATCCCGATACTGCAAATACTGCTGCGTTTTCCATTAGCGGTCTCAAAGTCGATTGCGGCAAAACGTTCCATACTTTTCAAATTGACAATTGATAATTGAGTATTGGCAAGTAAGACAACGGACAACCGACAATAAAAAAAAGCTTCATTGCCCTTTCTTTAATTGTCAATTGTCCATTGCCTATTGTCCATTATTTACTGAAGTCTCTCGGTGCCGGAACTCCCGGAAGCGGCTTGCGGTTCTGGAGTTCCTTCATGACCTCCTGGATGGCACGGTCGAGCTGCTGGTCTTCACCGTTCCATTCCTTGACGGGATCATTATCGATCAGGATATCGGGATCGACACCGTGATTTTCGATAATCCAGCTGCCGGTCTTCGGGTCATAGCTCGTGAAGAAAGGAACGCGAATGTCCGTCCCGTCCATATAAGGCAAGGAACCGCTGATGCCGACGATACCGCCCCACGTACGCGTCCCGATCAGTTTACCCAATCCCAGCGCACGGAAGCCCCACGGGAAGAGGTCGCCGTCGGAAGCTGAATATTTATTGATCAAGCATACTTTCGGACCTACCTGCACGGCATCAGGAACAGTTCCGATACGGGCCGAACCGCGACGCATCGTCAGCCGGTACGGTTCGCGAGAAAGACGTTCGAGGATCATCGGCGAAACATTACCGCCGCCATTAGCGCGGTCGTCGATAATCAGACCTTCCTTGTCGAGCTGCGGATAGAAATAGCGGGAAAATTCGTTCAGCCCTTCCGGTCCCATGTCCGGGATATAGATATAGCCGATCTTGCCGTTCGATGCTTTGTCGACTTTCTTGATGTTATCCTGTACCCAGTTATAGTGATACAACGAATATTCTTCTTCCAGCGGACTGATCACGATCTTGCGTGCTCCCGCCAACTGCGGTTTGCTGTTCAGCGAAATCTCCGTCGGGACATCTGCCTTGCCGACCAGCAATGAATACATGTCCTTCACACTGTTTGTCGGTACACCGTCGATCGCCACGATAAACTCGCCCGCCTTCGCTTTGATGCCCGGCTCCGTCAACGGAGAGCGCAGCGACTTGCTCCAGGAAGCACCCGGCAGTATCTTTTCCAGACGGAAGAAACCGCTCTTATCACGGGATATTTCAGCGCCTAACAGCCCTGTTTTAATACGATCGGGACGTTCAACTTCACCCGGATTCACATACGCATGACCGCAATTCAGCTCGCCGATCATCTCGCCGATGATGTAGTTCAAGTCCAGACGTGTCTTGGCATACGGGACGAGCACCTGATATTTCGCCTTGATCGCATTCCAATCCACCCCATGCATATTCTCCAGATAGAAACCATCACGGTAAGCCCGCCATGCTTCATCGAAAATCTGTGCCCATTCCTGCGGATAATCGACCTTGATCTTCATGTTCGACAGGTTCACCGGATTGCTCAGGTCTGCTTTGCCCGAAGGAATATCCGTCACATAAAGAGCATTTCCCTTGAAGAAGAGCGCTTTCTTGCTGCCGGATCCGACACCCATAGAAGCACCGTCGGCCACCACGTCTTCTTTCTGTTTTTTCAGGTCGAATACTTTCGTACCACCACGTCCCCAGTAGTAAACCTTGTTTCCGTCCGAATAGAAATTTCCGTAATAGGAAGGGCTCACCGGCAACTTGACGATACGGTCCGTAATCCCGTCGAAATCGATCTTGACAATAGAAGCAGCAGGCTCGTTTTTCTTTGCCTCATCTTTCTTTGCCGGTGTATCTTTCTTTGATTCCTCTTTGGCCACGGCTACTTCCGCATCCTTCTCCATGAAAGGAGAAGGAGTGTCTTTTGACAACAACGCCAGGTAAACCCCGTACATATTATTATAGACATGGTTCCATTCCAACGATCCATAGGTCGGATTGAAATCGCGGGCAGATGCAAAGACCAGATATTTACCGTCCTCGCTGAATACCGGTGAAGAGGAATTGTACCACTTGTCCGTCACCGCGTATTCTTTCTTATCAGCCAGATTATAGACATAGACGATGCTATATTCATTGTCGCCCGTGCGAGTATAAGTCAGCCATTTGCTATCCGGCGAGAAAGTCACGCCCCGCGGTTCGCCCATCGGGTCCTGCAACAAGGTCGTCACTTGCTTTGTCGCGACATCCAGTAGGTTCACACGGTTCTTGCGATCCGTATAAACAATCATCTTGGAATCCGGACTCAGTTCGAAACTGCGGATATAGGTATCATTGTTTTTTGTCAGCCGGACAGGTTCACCGCCGGTCGCATCCTGCATATAGAGTTCCGTCTCTCCGGTCGCATCCGAAATATAGACGATAAACTTGCCGTCGGGCGACCATTGCGCATCGCGGTCATGTGCTCCAGGCGAACGGGTGATGTTCTTTGTCACGCCCTTTTCTACCGGCAGGTTGAACACCTCTCCGCGGGCAGTCACCACCAAGCGTTCACCGTCTGGCGAGAGGCTGGCCTCGGTAATATAGCCCGCTCCGTCCTTGATTTCGCTACGGGCATAGATATTGTCGGAAGTCAGGGTAATGTTCACCTTTTCCGGTTTCTTGCTACCGGCGTCCATCTTATAGATATAGCCGCCGTTCTCAAAGACGATCGTATTGCCGTTTGCACTTGGAAACTTCACGTCGTATTCGGTAAAGTCCGTGACTTTGTCCGTCTGTTTGGTCTTCGTATTATAAACAAAGAGATTCATTGTCCGGTCACGATCGGAGAGGAAGAAGATTTCGTCGCCGATCCACATCGGGATAATGTCCTGGGCGGGATTATCCGTAATGTTCTCGACTGTCTTCTTGTCGGGATTGTAGATCCAGACATCATCCGCCATTCCGCCTCTGTAGTATTTCCAAGTACGGAACTCACGCATGACACGGTTATAAGCCAACTGTTTGCCATCGGGAGAATAGCTGCAGAACCCGCCTTCGGGAAGAGGTATGACTTCTGACAAGCCACCTTCTTTATCCACCGTGAACAGTTTCCCGCTGAAACCGTCGCCGATACGGTTGCGATACACAATCCGGCTACCGTCAGGCGTCCAGTTCATCACGATGTTATTCGGCCCCATACGGTCACCCAGGTCATCCCGGCTATTTGTTGCCGTATAGGTCACACGCAAGGGTTCCCCTCCCGACACCGGTATGGTGTACACTTCGGTGTTACCATCGTATTGCCCGGTAAATGCAATCGTTTTACCGTCCGGTGAAAAACGGGGAAACATTTCGTATCCCACATGCGAAGTCAGACGACTGGCTTCGCCACCCGTAGCCGAAACCTTGTAGAGGTCACCCGCATACGAGAAAACAATCTCTTTGCCATTCGTTGCCGGGAAACGCAAAAGACGCGCCTCATCCGCCGCCATCAACAGTGAAGGGGCACCGGCCAGAACCAATAAAGAAAAGATAAGTTTCTTCTTCATACCTATTATCGTTTAGTCTACCGACAAAGGTAAAAAAAAGTAAAGTTCAAAGCATATTCCTGAGCGGAGAATCTCACATATCCAACAAAAACCCTATTAGATGGTTATTATAAAGAAACGTGGGAATTAACGACATACACTCGATCAAGGACCTCGAAAACCTATAACTAGTTGTATGCGATAATTACCCACGTTTTTTATCTTGACGGTGCGAGTGTATAAACACCCACCTTGCATGACAAGAAAAAACGCGAACAAAATTCACATACTATCCACCAGTTATTCAGAAATTTCGAGGTTTCAATCAAGAGATAATATATAAACTTCCATGTTCATCACCAAAGTTGTACCAGCAATAACGCCTTATCAAACTTACAGTACACGACAAAGATAAACAGAAGATTCAAGAAACGAATATTCCATGCTGAAGAAAATTTTGTTTCACACAGGTGAAAATTTATTTTCTCCGGCATGAAAATTTATTTTCACCTCATTCGTTCCTCCCACATATTGAGCCCGCAAAGAGAGAAATAAACTATCAAACGGTCACAATTAAGTTTATTTCAGTCTTTTTCTATAATAATACCGTATCTTTATGCCCACAAAAACGCGAAGTATGAAATCATTATTTATCCTGACTTCAGCACTACTACTTACGACTAACGTGCTGGCCGAAAACGATCCGCTATGGATGCGCTATCCGGCTATTTCTCCAAACGGCGAAACGATTGCCTTTACTTACAAAGGCGATATCTACACCGTTCCGGCAAACGGTGGTAAAGCCACCCAGTTAACAACCCACCCGGCTCACGACACGCGCCCCATCTGGTCTCCGGACGGCAGCAAGATCGCGTTTGCTTCTGACCGGAACGGAAATTTCGACATTTTCGTGATGGACAAAGAAGGAGGAAACCCGAAACAGTTGACCACTCACTCCGCGAACGAATATCCGGAAACGTTCAGCGATGCAAAACATATCCTTTATTCGGCTGCAATCCAACAGGACACGAAAGACAGCCAGTTCCCTTCCGGACAATCCCCTCAAATCTATGAGGTCAGCCTCGACGGAGGCCGTCCGGCGCTCTATTCTTCCTTAGCAATGGAAAGCCTGACATTGAATAAGCAGGGCGACAAACTCTTATACCAGGACAAGAAAGGATATGAAGACCCCTGGCGCAAACATCATCAGTCATCCATCACGCGTGACATCTGGTTGTGCACACTCGGATCGGAACGCACCTTCCAGAAAATCACCTCCTTCAAGGGAGAAGACCGTAATCCTGTCTGGGCACCGGATGGCTCTTCTTTCTACTATCTGAGTGAGGAAAAAGGAAGTTTCAATATATTCAAGAACGACCTGACCGGCAAAAACGACCGGCAGATAACAAACCATACCACACATCCGGTTCGCTTTCTGACTTCCGACAACAACGGTAAACTCTGTTACGGATATAACGGCGAGATATATACGGTCAAAGAAGGCGCAAAGCCCCAGAAAGTGGATGTACGGATCATTTCGGACAAGGTGGAAAACGACCTGATACACCAGCTCAAGACAAGTGGAGCCACCGATATCGCAGTTTCTCCTAATGGAAAGGAAATCGCCTTTATCGTACGTGGCGATGTGTATGTGACTTCGGTCGATTACGAAACGACCAAACAGATCACCAACACGCCACAACAGGAACGTGATCTTGATTTCAGTCCTGACGGACGTTCACTGGTCTACTCCGCCGAACGGGGCGAAACATGGGGTGTTTATCAGAGCAGTCTGGTACGCAAAGACGACAAATACTTCACATACGCACAAGAATTGAAAGAAGAACCGTTAGTGGTCACCTCGCAGACATCTTTTCAACCGATGTATTCGCCGGATGGGAAGGAAGTCGCATTCTTGGAAAACCGTACGACTTTGCGCGTAATCAACTTGAAGAGCAAACAGGTTCGTACCGTCCTGGATGGTAAATACAACTATTCTTATTCGGACGGTGACCAATATTATCAATGGTCGCCCGACAGCAAATGGTTTCTCGCCAAGTACATAGCAGTCGGCGGATGGAACAATACGGACATCGTTTTGGTGAAAGCGGATGGTAGCGGCGAAATGACTAACCTGACTGAAAGCGGCTATTCCGACAACAACGCCAAATGGGTGCTGGATGGGAAGGCAATGATCTGGTCGTCCGACCGTGCCGGTTACCGCAGCCATGGCAGCTGGGGAGCGGAAAGTGATATTTACATCATGTTCTTCGACAGCGAAGCATACGACAAATTCCGCCTTTCCAAAGAAGAGCAGGCTTTGCTGGACGAAGGGAAAGAGGACAAAGACAAGGAGGACAAAGACAAGGACGGCAAGAAAGATAAGAATAAAGACAGCGACAAGAAGAAGGACGAAAAAACCGACAAAACGGTCGAACCGCTTAAATTCGACCTGGCGAACCGTAAAGACCGTGTCATGCGTCTGACCGTCAACTCGTCATTCTTAGGTGACGCCGTCCTGACTTCGAAAGGCGACAAGCTGTACTATTGCGCCGCATTCGAAAGCGGCTACGACCTGTGGGAGCACAACTTCAAGGAGAACACCACCAAGCTGTTGATCAAAGGCGTCGGTGGCGGAACGATGTTTCCCGACAAGAAAGGCGAAAACATTTTCCTCGTTTCGAGAGGCCAATTGAAAAAGATTGAGATCAAGGACAGCAAAACGAAACCGATCGCATTCAAAGCCGAATTTTCGTATCGTCCGGCAAAAGAACGCGAATACATCTTCCATCACACATGGCGCCAGGTATTGGACAAGTTCTACGATCCGAAAATACACGGCATCGACTGGGCCGGATATGAAAAGGCATACGAAAAATTCCTTCCGCATATCAACAACAACTACGATTTCGCAGAAATGCTCTCTGAAATGTTGGGCGAACTGAACGGTTCACATACCGGTGCACGCTATCGTTCCGCATCTTCTGCTCCGGCAACCGCCAGTTTGGGCGCATTCTATGACAACAGTTACTCAGGCGACGGCTTGAAGCTTGAAGAGATCATCGCCAAAGGACCGCTGACTAAAGCCGGCACCAAGATCCAACCGGGCTGCATCATCGAAAAGATAGACGGCACGAGTATCAAGAATGGTGAAGATTATTATCCGTTATTAAGTGGCAAAGCCGGCAAGAAAGTGTTGCTGTCTGTTTACAACCCGGCAACCAAAGAACGTTTCGAGGAACAAGTCAAGCCGATCACCTACGGCGCACAGTCCGATTTACTCTACAAGCGTTGGGTGGAACAGAAGCGCCAGATGGTCGACAAGCTGTCGAACGGAAAAATCGGATATGTGCATGTCAAAGGCATGAACAGCGAAAGTTTCCGTGAAACCTATTCCGAACTGTTGGGCCGTTGCCGAGAGAAGGATGCCGTGATTGTCGATACACGCCATAACGGTGGCGGCTGGCTTCATGAGGACCTGGCAATCCTGTTGAGCGGAGAACTGTATGCCAAATTCACTCCACGCGGGCAATTCATCGGCAACGATCCGTTCAACAGATGGCTGAAACCATCATGTGTGCTGATGTGCGAAGATAACTATTCGAACGCCCACGGTTTCCCCTGGACGTACAAGACGCTGAAAATCGGCAAACTGATCGGTGCTCCCGTACCGGGAACGATGACAGCCGTATGGTGGGAATCCCAGATCGACCCGTCGATCGTCTTCGGCATTCCGCAGGTCGGCATGCAGGATTTGCAGGGCCGCTACCTCGAAAACCAACAGCTCGAACCAGACATCGAAGTCTACAACTCTCCCGAATCACAGTTAAAAGGTGAAGACCACCAGTTGGAAGAGGCTGTAAAAGAAATGTTGAAAGAGGTTAGTAAAAAATAATATATGTAGATATCCAAAGGAGGTATGTCAAACCTATCCGGAAAAAATAGGAAAACCTATTTCCGGATAGGTTTTCTTTTTAGGTCAAAAAAATCAAACTCGCTCCTCTATGTATAGGGATTTATTTATACTATATTTTATTTTATAAGATTTTTAAAAAGCGACTTAGTTCTAAAAGAACTCCGCACTAAATCCGTTGGCAAATATATTAATAATTTATCACATATTATTATTTTATATCAATAAAAAATGTTTCACTCATCCTTCTATCCTATCTAAAGATGAAACAAAACAATTCTCATTAGACTCAATTACCGAATTTACCCTTTGATACATATACATGTTATACACTTCTGCGATTTTATAAATTTTCATATTGAACGCGAATGCCAATATTTTTCGTTTGGTAATATTTACTAAAAATATCAAGAATAACAGAGAGATTTTTATCCAATGTTTTCTCATAAAAAGTGGCTTATAAAATTATTAACACAAATTTATTATACTATAAATCAATACATTATAGTTCCACAAGCGACTTAGTTCTTTTAGAACTAAGATCAAAAACAGAAACACACGTCAAATCTAATCGCAACTCCACTAATACGAGTATTATCAATAAATTTATCAATTATGTTAAAACAGTTCAAACCTGTCAGCTTAATTCTTATCGCAGGAGCTATGCCACTTTCCACAAGTGTGTATGCAGACTCTGCGTCAGAAAAAAGAGAAATGACGATCACCCAGCAAACTGGGAAAGTAAGTGGAGTTGTAGAAGATGATTTCGGCCCGGTGGCAGGAGCATCAGTAGTGATCAAAGGAACCACAAACGGCAGTATTACCGACGTAGATGGAAACTTCAGCCTGGAAGGTGTAAAAGATGGAGACATAATCCAAATTTCTTTTATCGGATATGTCACTCAAGAAATCACTTACAAAGGTCAATCCACGCTAACCATAAAATTTGTCGAAGACACTCAGAAATTAGATGAAGTTGTCGTAACGGCATTAGGAATCAAAAAAGATGCAAAAAAATTAGGCTATGCCGTTAGTAACGTTTCTTCTGAAGAATTGACCCGGACCGGTGGCTCAAATATCGCGACCGGACTCTATGGTAAAGCGACAGGCGTACGTATCCAGGCTGCCCCCGGCGGGGGAACTTCTGCCGTATCTATTTCCGTTCGTGGTCTATCTTCTATTACAGGTAACACTCAACCTCTGATTATCATGGATGGTGTTCCTCTTCATAATAGCAATACCAACAACGATGGCTACTGGGGTAATCAGCGCATCAACTCCAACGGTATGGTCGACATCAATCCTGAAGATATTGAGAACATCTCCATTTTGAAAGGGGCTGCCGCATCTGCTTTATATGGATCGGAAGCTGCCAACGGCGTTGTGATGATTACGACCAAAAAGGCCAAAGCCGGTTCCGGCACACAGATTGACTTCAGTGCAAACGTAAGTTTCGACAAAGTTGCTTATATGCCTGAAATACAAAAAGAATACGGCCCAGGATACGATAACTCACAATTAGGGAACAGCAACCAAGATGCATTAACCGGTTTCCGACAACTACGCGTAGATCGTAACGGCAACGCGATTGTCACGCCTAACCGCGAAACCTACTATTCGTGGGGAGCCAAATATGATCCCAGCAAGATGGTCACTTATTTTGACGGCACACAGCGTGCTTTCACACCGATCGACCACAATCAATGGGCAGACATTTTCCGTACCGGCGTTAACCAGACATACAACTTATCGTTGACCAACAGTTCGGAACGTAACAACATACGTTTCTCTTACACTTACAACGATGTGAAAGCGATGCAGTACAACTCTGATAACCACAAGCATAATTTCAACTTGAATGGTACATTCAATGTAACCAACACCATCAAATTGAACTATACGACCACCTATCAGAACCAATCCATCAAGAACCGCCCGTATCGTATCAGCCGTTTGACTAACAACTTCAGCGGTATGTTCGGAGGTTTCACCGATGTCGCTTACATACGCGACCATACAGTAACAAGCCTCGGTTATCAAAACAGTATTTCTTCTTACAACGGAGGGACAAGCGACACATTGACACCGGACGAACAATTCCTTTACACTCCAATGGGTTCCACGTCTTTAATGAGTGAATATTTCTGGAACGTCATGGGTAAAGAACAATTAGAAGAACACCAACGCTTCATCGGTTCCATCAACCCGACCTGGGAAATCATCCCCGGATTGACATTGAACGGGCGAGTGGCTGCGGACTTGACCATTGATAAGATCGAAAACAAAAACCGCACGGAAAATGCACACGTTTTCTCTACCAACGGTCAATATAGCGATTCTTACGGACTAAATAACAGTCGTTACCAGATTATTTACAGCGACATAATGTTGATGTTCGACAGGACATTCAACGACCTGCATAACGTAACAGCCAATCTGGGTTGGACAGCTCGCGAAGAATCTTTTTACAAATCAGATGTCAGTACCAGTCAAGGGCTGACACAGGAAAACTGGTTTCACCTGAATGCATCGGTCGGCACGAAAAATGCAAGCATGACCAGACAAAATCTACTTAAAACAGGAGCTTTTCTGACTGCAAGCTACGGTTACAACGGATGGGGATTTCTGGAAGGTTCTATCCGCCAGGAAAAAACTTCTACTTTGAAAAAAGGCAACAACTCTTTCTGGTATCCTTCTGCCAGTACCAGCATACTCGTCACGGAATTGTTTAAAGACCATACGCCGACTTGGTGGAATTACGGGAAAGTTCGCGCATCTTACGGTATCGTAGGTAATGCTCCTGATATCTATCGTGCCATCCTTGCATTCAAACAGGAATCATTGCTGAGAACGTCAACCTACAGCTACAACTATATTGCTTCAAGTATCGGTAATGAAAGTATCAAACCGGAGACCAAGTATGAATTTGAAATCGGTCTGGAAAACAAATTCTTCGGCAACCGGTTGGGTATGGAATTCAACTTTTACAGCAATACGACCAAAGATCAGATTCTTCAAACCACCAGTGCCGCCTCAATGGGTGCACAAAGCATGTTGATGAACGTAGGCGAATTGAGTAACAAGGGAATTGAATTTAGCGTATACGGCACTCCCATCGAAAACAAGAATTGGAAATGGGATCTGCGTGCCAATGTAGCTTGGAACAAAAACACAGTGAACAAGCTGGCCGACGGTTTGGATGTATTGAGCCATTCCGATATTGACGGTGGTGCCGCCTCCCTTGAATCACATGTAGGCGAATCTATGGGTGACTGGTATGCGTACACTTGGAAAACAGATGATAACGGGAACTACATTGTAGGCAGCAACGGGTTGTATATAACCGATACCTCCGAACGCCATAAAGTAGGAAACGCCATGCCTAAAGTAACCGGAGGTTTCGGCTCAAGCCTAAATTATAAGAACTTCACTTTTGATGTTTCATTCGACTTCCGTTTCGGAGGAGACGTTCTGAACACTCCCTGGCAATACATGATGAGTGCGGGTAATATCACAGATGCCGTAGGTGTCCGCGATCATTCTACAGGCGGTTTATTCTACTACAGCACCTCGGAAACTATGGATGATAAAAGCGCCATCCATGTTGTCAATGCAAATGAAGTAGGCAATTACAAACGTGGTGAAACTATGATAAACGGTCATTATGTGTGGGACAACGGCTTGATTCTTCCAGGAGTAAAAGAAGACGGTACTCCGAATGACATTATTGTCACTCAGATGGAAGCAAATACGGGTCAGTATGGTTGGGGTACAGGTGCCAGCATGAGCTATCAGGATGCCATCCAGAAGAACAGCTACATTAAATGTCGTGAAATCAGCTTAGGCTATACTTTACCGAAAGATTTGACTAAAAAGTTTGCCTGCAATAACCTGATGGTTTCAGCTTTTGTACGTAATCCGTTCTATGTATATCGCACATTAAAACTGTTCGACTCTGAAGCGACAGACGGTACTAACTGGATTTATCAGGCACAATTGGGCGGTTCAACGGCCAGTGCCCGTACATTCGGATTTTCTGTTCGTGCAAGTTTCTAATTTACATTTTATTAAATCAGACTAAAAAGTAGAATTTATGAAAAAGATATTTTCATTGTTAGCTGGAGGAATCGCATTGATATCATTAGCCTCTTCATGCTCCGATTCTGCGTATGAAGAAAAGTATGCAGATCCTTCCCAAACGACAACAGTTGGTATTCCACAGGTATTTACCGGTTTGATGTTCAAAGGGAATACATGGATGAACCCGATTTATTATCGCCACTGGGTGCAGTCTACCACATCCGGTCTCTTTTCCGGTATTATCGGTACTACCAACACACGTGCCCGCTATATGGGATCCGGCGAAGGCCGCTACAACGACCGTTGGAAGGAGTTCTACGATATGTTAACGCAGTTACGATTATTGGAATACACCTATGAAAACCTTTCTGAAGCAGAAAAACCTTCAAACATCGTATTCTATTATCTGGGCCGTACACTTGTCGAAGCACAATTGCATGAGATGTTGTCTTTATTCGGAGATGTCCCTTACCACGGTGCCGGTACGCTTTGGAGAGACGGGGATTATAACGCTGCCAAAGAAAAGTGTGTTTACGACGACGACACGGATCTTTACAAACAAACTCTTGCCAATCTGAAAGAAGTGGCTGATTATTTTGCAAGTGGAGATGTAAATACCATCGGCCTTACATCATTAAGCCGTCAAGATTATACAATTGCGGCCGGCGATAAAACCATGTGGCAGAAATACGTCAACTCGTTACGATTACGCATCGCCCTTCATTTGTCGACATCCGGCGATTGCATGGCTGAAGCTCACGCTGCCATTGCCGAAATATTGAATAACCCAAGCCAATATCCGCTAATTGACAACAATACGGAAAACATGGGTGTGACAGCCAATACCCAAAAGGATGAATTCAATTTTGGCAAATCACTCTCTCAGGCTCTTCGTTCAAGTGGTATGGCGGCCTGTTCACAAACGATCCTGAACGCAATGAACTTGCCGGAAAACGGTATACCCGACAATAATACAGATCCACGTCTGGAAGCCATGTATGACTGTAACCCCGATGGCCAATACATTGCCTACGATGTCATGATGACTGAAGCAGAAATCACGACTTTGAAAGACACAAAACAGAAAGAATATGTAGAAAGAGGCATGACACAAGCCAACTATTTCTGCGAAATCGATTCTATCGCCGCCGCAGGTTGGGAGACATACCAAGGAAATGAAAACATATTCGGCCTTTGGTTAAACGCAGCCGAGGTAAGTTTCAGCAAAGCAGAAGCCTATTTGATGGGATATGGCGTGGCGACCGATATCGACAAAGCGAAAGCGAATTTCATAGAAGGTGTAAAACTGTCTGCCGAATACTATTGGGATATGAAGGAAACAAGCTCTCTCCATAAAGAAGGCAACGATAGTTACAGAGGATTCCGTCCACTGACCAGGCCTTCCAATGATGCTATTGCGGTTTATGCCGAAAGCATTTGGAAACCAACACAAGAGGCTATCTGCACGCAGCTATGGTTAAACTTCGGTTTTATGAACAAGCTAGAAGCATGGAACGTCGTACGTCGTACCGGTTATCCTGTGGTTGAATTTGCAACAGACAACCAAGTAACAAGTTTCCCGACTCCTCCTAACCGTTTACCCTATCCCAACGACGAGCTGACTTACAATAGCGAAAACTGCCAGGCAGCTATTGCCAAGAACTACGAAGAGCCAAGCGGTTACTATACTAACCTCTTTTGGGCAAAGAAAACTTATTACAAAATAGTTAAATAATTAAACCATAAAAAAGGAACCATATCGGACTCTAACTTGAATCGCAATATGGTTCCTTTTCGTTTCGCACTTACAACCATAACTTTCCTAAGGTGTCTTTTGATGCCTCATTTTTTATTTCTCTCTCTTTTTACAACGAACAGAAGAACGACACAAAGAACGGAACCGTGAAATCTACAATAATCCCATGAAAAATTGAAATAAAAACAAGGTCTTTCCCCGAATAGCGGGTGATGATCGGCAAAGTCGTATCCATCGTCGTAGCCCCTCCGGCACAAATAGGGGACAACCTGCCAAAATACCGGACAAAAAGAGGCGTAGCGAGAAGGGCCATAATCTCGCGCATGATATTTGCCATTAAAGCGATCGTTCCTAATTCGGTGGCGAGCCGGATACCCCAAGAGGGTTCCTTCAGCTGAGTAATCAGAATAGACGAAAGAGAATAATAGGCAAAACCGCTTCCTACCGCCAGACAGTCAAAAACACTCCACTGCGTAAGCAACAAACTGGCCAATGCCGAAAAGACCAATGTCCCGGCAATCGTGGCAAAAGGGATCAAAAGCAATTTCGGACGGATACTGCCGAGAATTTCCTTTAGTTTCTTATCACTACCGATACTGAGTCCGACCTGAAACATGAGCAGGTATAAGACATATACCGTAATGTCGTTTTCAAGAATGACATCAGGCAACCAGCCGCCCCATCCTAACAGGCAGCCGAGTGCAAAGAATCCTACGACAATCAAACTTCCTTTCACCTGCGGCTCCTTTCTTTAAAGAACAGATGATAGACTCCCCAGCCGGCAAGCACGCTTCCCCCCGTACTTGCTACGGCAAGCAGGAAAGCCTGGCCTCCCAACGTGGCAAGGTTATCGACAATGTCTTTATTCGTACCGACAGATATTCCCAAGAGGAAAAGAAGCAAAAAGATCGTGTAAGAAATTGGTTTGCCGATCTTTTGCAAAAGTTCGATCTTGCGTAAAAGATACCCCATGGCAATACCCGCAAACATAATACCAATGACTGTGAACATATAATAAAAACGAATTATCGAGATTACACGGCTTTAACTGTTTTAGTGAATACAACAGGGATCACCATGCCTTCCGCATTTGCATTTCCGGTCAGCTTATTCTTGTCTTCCTGTTTAAAAGTCAGAGAGACATAGGTCCCGTCCACATAAAAATTACATTTATAGGAATTATTCTCCCTTTTGATTTCTTTTACAGTCATTTCAGCATTGCCGATCGTGAAAACGGCGGACAGGTTCTCACCGGTTTTCCTGATCTGGCAAGTTCCTTCCTGATAGCCGTAAGGAGCATTGGGAGCCGAAAAGTTCCACATTCCGACAACCATGCCGGGAGTAAGATCCTGTGCATTAAGCGACAAACACATCATCATACAAAGAAATGCCACAAATACTTTTCCCTTATTCGTCTTCATAATAAAATAGGATTAAATTAGACTTAGTGCTTCAAAGATAAGCATTATCAAATATAAAAGAAGCAGGATGTACACGTATATTGTTCTTTTTCATTATATTTGTAAAGTCAAAAATAATAATTTATTCATTTGGAAAATAAAACACAAATAATATAACATGAAGAAAACAATCCTATTCCTTCAAGCAGCAGTACTCGGCCTTTTGGTTGCCTGCAGCCAGCCTTCCGGCGAGGAACAACTACGCGATGAGATCCAGTATGTGAACCCGTTTATCGGAACGGGGTTTCACGGGCATACCTTTCCCGGTGCCACCCGTCCGTTTGCTCTTGTACAGGTCAGTCCCGATACGCACATCATGGGTTGGGATGCCAGTAGCGGATATCATTATGATGATAACCAGATATATGCCTTCAGCCATACACATTTGTCAGGTACGGGTATCGGTGACTTGGGAGATGTGGCGATCCTGCCTTTTTCAGGTGGCGATTCGATCAAGCCGGTAGCGACCTTCAAGAAGGAAACAGAGAAGGCAACCCCGGGCTATTATGCGGTGCGTCTCGACAATTTCGGAATTAACGTGGAACTGACCAGTACGGACCGTGTCGGATTCCACAAATACACATACGACAATCCGAAAGACCGCCGTGTCCTCCTCGATCTCGGCCATGTGCTGCAACCGAACTGGGGACATAAGTTAGTAGGGAACGAGTATCTTTTTGTAAACGATTCGACGGTAGAAGGGACTGTCAAGACGCAAGGATGGGCACATTTTCATGCTGTTTCTTACCGGATCACCTTCTCGGAACCGATCGAAACATTATACCAATATATAGACGGAAATTTACGGAAAGATTCGCTGTTTCTGCGTCTCAACACGACGGGAGACCTGAAATTCCATTACAAATTTGCGGAGAGTGACAAACCGCTGTATGTAAAAGTAGCAATCTCTCCTGTCGATACGGATGGTGCGGAAAGGAACATGTTGGCCGAGCTACCGGGCTGGGATTTCGATATTACACGAGCTGAATCCGCGCATATTTGGAACGAGGTTTTAAACGATATCCAGATTGAAAGCTCCGATCCGAAAGTGATGGTGAATTTCTATACGGCTCTCTACCACACAATGATCGCACCTTATGCTTATCAGGATGCAGACGGACGCTATTTAGGAATGGACAAGAAGGTGCATCGGGCAGAACCGGGCTATGTGAACTATTCTGTTTTCTCACTCTGGGATACTTTCCGCGCTTTGCATCCGCTGATGACGATTATCCAACCGGAACGGGCTGCCAACTGGGGGAAAGTGCTCGTGCAAGGGTATAAAGAAGGGGGAATCCTGCCGAAATGGCCGTTAGCATCCAGCTATACAGGTTGCATGGTCGGTTATCCGGCAGTTTCCGTGCTGGCAGATTTAGCGACTAAAGATCTGGCCGAAGGCGACTTGAACGTTTGGGCCGAAGCGGGTGCCCGTTCTTCTGTCTACCGGGACGATCTGGCAGAGAAGTTCAAAGGGACACGTGAGCTGGATTTGATCACCCGTCATCCTTATTATAAAGAGAAATACGGCTTTGTTCCGGCAGACTCGGTGCCCGAATCCGTATCCTGGGGATTGGAGATGGCCTACTATGACTGGTGTATCTCCCAAATTGCAGCCAAAGCAGGCAATACGGAACTGGCGAAAGAATATGCGGCAAAAGCAGAATACTACAAGCGCTATTTAGACCCGGAAACGAAGATGATGCGCGGGGTGATGGGAGACGGTTCTTTCCGGACGCCGTTCAACCCTCGTTACTCTTCCCACATGAAGAGCGATTATACCGAAGGGAATGCTTTTCAGTGGAGTTTTTTTGCACCGCATGATATGGACAACTTCATCGCCACGATCGGTGGTAAAAAGGAGTTGGAAACACGTCTGGACACTTTGTTCACTACTTCTTCCCAAGTTGATGGTGAAGAAGCCTCCGGTGATATCACAGGCCTGATCGGCCAATATGCACACGGTAACGAGCCGAGCCACCATATGGCTTATCTCTATAACTGGACGGATGCCCCTTGGAAAGGGCAGGAGCGGCTGGACCAGATCATGCAGAATTTCTATACCAACGAACCGGACGGCATCATCGGAAATGAAGACTGCGGACAGATGTCTGCCTGGTATGTAATGAGTGCGTTAGGTTTCTATCAGGTCGCTCCGGGTATTCCGGTCTATACATTGGGCCGTCCAATGATTGACAAAGCGCTTATTCATGTAAAAGGCGGTATATTCGAAATCCTGGCAAAGAATAACAGCGCAACCAACAAATACATCAAAGAGGTTAAACTGAACGGTAAAGTCCTCGACACCCCGTTCATCAGCCACAACGACATCATAAAAGGCGGCAAACTGGAATTTATCATGACCGATCAACCGATAAAATAAATTCAAATTGCCCCGTAAATTCATATAAAGAAACATTAAAACAAAGGGTAGGTCAGTATACTGGTCTGCCCTTTGTTTTATATTTGTCTCTAAACGACTAAATTTTAAAAGTTATGCTACTTACAACAACCAAACACGATTGAAGGAAAAGAAATTACCCAATACATCGGAATCGTATCCGGCGAAACGTTCATCGAAGCAAATGCATTAAACAGGCCATCGGAGCTCTTTACAAACAAAAGATAATAAATATCGAAACTGAAGGAATCCGATTAATCAATAAAGGGGGCAGTCTGAAAACCCTGTGGAATTGATGAGCTCAGGGTTACTTATTGCTAGATGGCACGGGATTTAGAGAACGATGAAATTCAGCGGTGCAAAGAACAAAATATAGAGTATGTCCCGTTTCGATATGCCAATGGTGATACCCGTAAGCAGCTGTTGGCAAGGGCCAAACATGTTCTTGTCAAGCATTATAGTAAATGGACTGAATCCCAAAGAATACGTGCGGAAATCATATTCGAACATTATCCGGAACTGAAATCAGTTTACGACTTGGCTATAGAATTGACCTATATATATAATAAGCACTATGACAAGGATGTGGCACGTGGAAAGCTTGCCTTGTGGTACAATAAAATAGAAAAGCTGGGATACGGATGTTTCAGAACCGTAACAAATACCATGCAGAACTATTATGAAACAATACTAAACTATTTCGTTAACAGGGAAACGAATGCATTTGCTGAATCATTCAATGCAAAAATTAAAGCTTTCAGAGCACAGTTCAGGGGAGTCGGAGATATACCATTCTTTATGTTTAGATTATGCAAGCCAACAGTGTAAATTTAACATACCCACAGGGTTTTCGGACTGATCCGGTTTCGGACTGATCCGTTTTTATATGCAGGCTGTACGAAAACGAAACGTAATCACCCGAGCAGATCGTAGTATAACGATACGAAAAAAGCCGACTCAAAACTGAATCGGCTTTCATCATCGAGTGTTGTTTTTGCCTGCACTCTCATTCTAAAACGGAAGTCTGGTCTACATTGCGATAGGCTGTATCCGAAATAGAAACAGGAATCACGCGTAATTGTACCGAGTCTTTCTCTACCGGGACATTCTCACAAGACGATTGGCGTCCATTATGACATGACATAAGGCACAAAAACAATAATATAATTGTGATATATTTCATAAAGCATTTTATTTGTTCGTTTATTACAAAATAAAAATCAATTCCCTTTTATCCTTCAAGGCATTCCTCCACATGGGACCGGAGTACAATTACAAGAAGGACATACATATTGGTCAACACAAACCCATGCAACGCTTGATGTAAAAGAGCTATCTGGATATGTATACATACATGGCACTTGATCTCGAACTTTTCCCGGTTCTACCGGTTGACCTGGATATATTGTTGTATCAAAATCACCAGTTACCGCAGCCAAAACCTGGACTGCCAAATTATCTGCCCAACCATAATCATCCAGCGCATACTGGAGATTTATTCCCATACCGAGGAGTAACATCAATGCTCCTATTAACAACACAGCTTTTTTCTTTAATTGTACCATCTTTCTAGTTTTTAATTTGTTCATACTTCAATCGCTATTTTCACGACCTTCTATATCTTTTTCTCTGGAATCACCCTTGTAGAAATTATGCAAATAATACTTCACGGTGTCCGTGTCCTTCCATTATTTACTGTAATGATGGGTATAGTAAAATAAAGGCTATAGAAAAGAATTGATAAAAACAACAGGAATTTTGAAAACACACGACACTTTTTTTTCTAGCCAACCAGTGATTTGATATGAAACTAACAACAAAATACCCGACAGGGACAAATAAAGGTAACGATCAGCAACTATTCCCAAACGAGGCATTGCAACAATATGTAACGACAGCAACAAATGAATATAATTCTTTACGTTGCTCTTCTGAAAGTATAAAATTTCCATGACGTACTATTTTATTAAATCTAACTTATAAGATTATGTTCTATTTTTCAAATATCGATACAAAGAGCTTTTACTTACACTTGTAGCCTGTTCTATTTCAGAAATTAAGTAATCCTTACTATCATACATCTTTAATGCAAGTTCTATTTTTTGTTGGGTCGTTTGGGGCGTCCGCCTTTTCTTCCTCTTGCTCTTGCGCTTGATAGGCCTTCCATTGTTCTTTGGCGGATTATATCACGGTCAAATTGACTTATTCCGGCAAATATTGTAAACAATAGTTTCCTTTGCGGTGTTGTTGTGTCAAGCCATGGCTCTTTAAGAGATTTTATATCTGCATGTTTGGAGTGAATTATTTCAACTATCCCAAACAAGTCTTTTACAGAGCGTCCTAATCGAGTCAATTCCGTTATTACCACAGTGTCACCAGTTCTAAGCATATCTATCATTCGATCCAGCTCAGGTCTTTCCTTTTTTGAGCCTGTAATTTTTTCCATAAATATACGCTCACAATCATATTCGGACAATTGATCTAATTGCCTATCCAAATTTTGGTCATTTGTACTAACACGTGCATATCCTATTTTCATAAATGTGTATATAAATCCCAAAATCGTAGTTTCTCACGAATAAAGGGAATTTGTTTTAAACAATAGTTTTGGGAATAAAGATATGCTATTTTAGGATAATCTCAAAACAAAAATAAGATATTTTCTTTAACCTTCGTTTTTGGAAATTATCGCAAATGTAAAAAATGCGATATAGATATTTACTTATGTTAAATAGTAGCATTTGTAGTAAATGTTGGTGATACCCTAGGTAGAACGACACCTTTACATTTGCCTGATTCATAACCAATTCCTTTGTTTGCAAAATTATTATATGCAGAGCAAATGAACGGCATGAAAAATATAGCGGAACGTAGAATAAGATCCCTCTGCTTGCAAACAAAGCTTGTATTTTTTTCTGATACAGAAAAATATGACTAAGTTTGCGTCAGCAGACATGGGAAAAACAGCGCTCTTTGCGGTGGTAAACGGGATAATCAATGAAAGACGAAAGCTGTTTTTCAAGCCTCTTTTCCAATCCCGAAAAGGCGACGGATAAGTAGCGATTTGTCCTCCTACCTCTACCTAAAACCTGCTAAAAGCTCTCTGCGGAAGAATGTGGTACAAAACGACATATCCCTTTTTGCAATCAGCATTTTACATTATTTTCTCCAAAGTTATCCGTATGTGAGCGAGTTTTGTATATTTGCAGGACGAAGTTACGAAAAGAGTGTATTTTATTGGAAATGAGCGTATGTTAATCGCTCATGATAGTAATAGGTTACGATTTGGTTAGTTATCTGCTGCATTATTCTTCTGCGCGTTGCGTAACCTTCAAAGAACTCTTCGTATGCAAAAGTAACAATAAAACGGGAGATTTTGATATGAATCTCCCTGATTTTTTTCTATCTCATACAAGTTTTTTCGTAAAAGCGGTTTTATTCGTCGGCACACCATCGCCCAAAAGGATTTTGAACGAACGTGTGCCGACTACTGCATAAGCGGAGAAAAGGGCTTTGCCTCACGCCTAAGCAACAGTTTAGACTGATGAGGCAAGACCCATTTCTTTTGTGCTTATGCCAGAGAGGTGCTTTTACGGCTTTTCAGATGATTTTTCTTTTTCGCTGTTCTTTTGAGCCGGAAGCGGAAAGCCGTGTATGACCGCTTGTCCATAAATGGAACAAGCCGTCACCCACAGCAGGCAAACCGGGAAGAATGATTTTATCTGCCCGCCCCGACACGTCTGGCCAGACAGATAAAACCATACTTCCTTGCAGATGGTTTGCCCGGTTTCACGCTACCGGCTATGTTCTTTTTTTGTTGGGGGCTTCCAGTTTTCACGGATTTCTCTTTTGAAGTTTTCTGTCTAATCTGCCTCTACTTCCGTTTACCTCCATTTTCGCGCCTTTCAGTGGGTCGCATCAGGCAGTCATTTCCGTTCTGGGCGCAAAGGTAACTCCGGGATTTGACGGGAAAGCAAGGTCAAGCCTCCTGTTTTCGGGAAAAATCTCCAGCCCTGCGGGTAGTATTTTCCCCGAAAAACCTTGCATTCCCTAATCCCTACCTTTTTAAGCACCCGAAACGAAAACGACCGATGCGACAGAAAGACGCATTAAAAAAAATGTCGGATAAACGAGAGGCAGATAAGATAGTTTGAAACTCAACTCCCTCAGCTCTTGAATCCGCATTAAAAACAAAAAATCAAAAACAGCAAAGATATGACAGCAACGGCAGACTTCAGACAAGTGGCGCAATACATAGGGCTTGCGATATGCGCCCTAATCATGCGCACCGCCCTTTGGGTGTTCGGCATCCTTTGGGGTATCGTCAGAGAGATAGTAAACGGAATGTTCCGAGTGGCGATAGGCATAATCGTGGCAATCTTTTCCACTATCGCCTTCTTCGGCTTCATCCTTTGGTTATTCACCCTTTAATCTTACCGATAGCGATATGAAAACGACAGACCATTTCAAGAGAACGATACAGATGTATTTGGAGCAACGTGCAGCGGAAGATGTGCTCTTTGCCAAGAACTACCGCAACCCTGCCAAAAACATAGACGATTGCGTGACCTACATTCTGAACTATGTGCAGAAAAGCGGTTGCAACGGCTTCACGGACGGGGAGATATACGGACAAGCCGTACACTACTATGACGAGAACGAGATAGAGGTGGGCAAGCCTATCCAGTGTCAGATAGCCGTGAACCATGTGGTGGAACTCACCGCAGAGGAAAAGGCGGAGGCACGGCAGAACGCTATCCGACAATACCAAGACGAGGAAGTCCGCAAGTTGCAGAACCGCAACAAGCCGAGAACCGCCACCAAAGCGACCACCCAAGAAGTACAACAACCCTCATTATTTGATTTAGGCTTATGAAACCGAGAACACGCATACAGCAGGAAGTCGCACATCTGAGCAAGCGACTACCGAGATTGACCGCCACGCAAAAGGCATACGCTTTCCTTCATTGCTTCAAGCATTACGCAATCAAGAGAGCGGACGGCACGAACATCTGCACTGAGTGCGGACATTCGTGGAAGAGCGACCACGACCTTGCGGACACCCTTTGCGGATGTACCTGCCCCCATTGCGGTATGCAGTTGGAAGCGTTGCGCACCCGAAAGAGCGTTCTCAGCGAGAATGAGTACTTCTCCATCGTCACCACCAGCAAGCAATACCAAGTGATACGCTTCTTCTTCGTCAAGTCCCGATACAAGGCAGGGCAAGCAGCCGAGTATTCCATTTATGAAGTGGTGCAGAGGTGGATTTCACCCGATGGAAAGACAACGACCGTTGCCCGACTGCGTGGTATGTCAATGTTGTATTACGACCAATGGTCTGAATACAGCGACATGGAGGTACGCAAGAACAACAGACTTCACGCATACGATATAGCACCTATGTGTACCTATCCCCGACAGCGTTTCATCCCCGAATTGAAACGCAACGGCTTCAACGGGGACTATCACAACACACTGCCGCATGAACTTTTCACGGCTATCCTTTCTGACAGCCGAGCCGAAACACTCTTGAAAGCAGGGCAATACGCCATGTTGCGCCACTATATCCGTAGTTCCTTTGATATGGGGCGATATTGGGCATCCGTCAAGATTTGCATCCGTAACGGCTACACCATTTCGGACGGCTCCGTATGGTGCGACACCATAGACCTCCTGCGTCATTTGGGTAAGGACACGAACAGCCCGAAATACGTCTGCCCTGCCGACCTCAAAGCGGAACACGACAAGTTGGTGAGAAAACGCAACCTGCAAAGGGAGCGTGAGCGGACGGAACAGCAACGGCAAAAGGCAATTGAGGACGAGAAGAACTATCTGAAAGCCAAAGGCATCTTCTTCGGACTTGTGTTCTCCGACAGCCTTATCTGCATCAAGGTCATAGAGAGCGTGGAGGAAATGGTGGAGGAAGGACGGATAATGCACCATTGTGTGGGCGGTTATCACAACAAGGCAAACTCCCTTATCCTATCCGCCACCATTGACGGCAAACGGATTGAAACGATAGAAGTGTCACTGAAAACGCTGAAAGTGGTACAGAGCAGAGGGGTATGCAATTCCAATACCGAGTACCACGACCGCATCATCCGGCTTGTGGAGGACAATACCGAACTTATCCGTCAGCGTATGAACGCAGCATAATATCAACCTATAATACAGAATAATATGGAAGTAAGATTTGAAAGCATGGTTTGCTTGTGGGACGATAAAATCCCCACGATATTCCTTGAGTTTATGAACCTCCTCACTTTTTGTCAGAGTGAGGAGCAGTTAAGGGCAAGTGTAAAGGACTTCGCCGAAAAGAACGAACTTGACAAGTATTTTCATTACGGCTTCGGCTCACACCATTTCTACCTGCACCAACGTTACACGAGTAACCCCGAAATGGTGATGCAAAACAGAGTGTTGTCAGTACATTTCTAACCTTCTAAAAACAACGATTATGAGTACACGAATGACCATCAACGGAGTAAGCACCTGCACAGAGGCAGGTACGGAGAAGTACGAGAAATTCCAAACGGGTATCGGCAGGCGCAAGCGGACACTTGTGCAGTACGACTACCGCCACACGGACGGAGAATTGTTCTCTTGTGTCAAACCCACGTTGGAGGAGTGCCGAGCCACACGGGACAAGTGGCTGACGGCAAAGGAAGGAAAGGAGGGCAAGCAATGAACGCAGCAGGCTACCAAACGCTGATAGTAAAGTTCAGCAAACCTATCGCGGAATTGGACGGCATCTTTGACGATGCCGAAGCGTGGGGAGTGGATACGCTTAAAGGATGGGTAGAGGACTATGAGAGCAGTCGGTTTACCGCCATTGACAGCCATACGGCAGTCATAACGAGCGAGTACAATATGGAGTGTGTGAAAACATGGTTGGAACGGAACACACCAATAGCCGAGAAAACAGAATATTGAGCGTTTAGGCGGTGTCCGCACCGCCTAAACATAACACCCAAAGAAGAATGAATATGATAGCAAAGACAATTTTGGAACAGATAGGTGGCAGACGCTTTGCCGCCATGACGGGAAGCAAAGACTTCATAGACATGGGCAACGGCTTACGCATGAGCCTTGCGAGGAACAAGACGAGTGCCAACCGTCTTGACATCATCTATGATGCAGGGGCAGACCTCTACAATATGCGTTTCTACCGCAGGACGTTCAGCAAAAAGACATTCGAGTGTAAGACGAAGGACATTGAATCGCACGAGGGGATATATTGCGATATGCTGGAGGAAATGTTCACGATGGTGACGGGGCTTTACACCCGTTTTTGAGCGAGGGGCGGCGAAAGCCGCCTACTTTCTTTCAGTGAGCATGATGGCGGACAAAGAAAGTAGCAAAGAAACCTTTGTCCCAATCTTCGATAGTATTCACAAAAACAATTTTTTATCATGGAAGCAATCAGACAGAACGGAGAAATCATCTTGTATAGTGATGACGGAATAGGCATGAAAATGATTTTCAGAAACCTCACGAGCAGTAATTTTCAAGGTCAGGAATATGTGGAGTATATCCAGCATATCGCAATCGGTGACATGGGATTTTCACCCGGTATTATAGAATATTGCAGAAATGGCGTTGGCAAAGAATAATCTCGAATGTATGAAAACGGAAACTCCGATGAAGCCGCAACTTCATCGGAGTTTATATGGAAGAGTATACATATATCTTGATTGCACTCACCTCCTAAATCCGTATTTTTGTTCACGCTTTTTAAAGGCTTCGCGTCCACCTTCCAAAATATCACAAATATGTTCTCGTATTCCTTGAGAAGATAATATTTGTGAATCTGTTTTATCTTTGCATTTAGTGTTCTCTAATGCTCCATGAATATATTGAAATTTAAAACCGCCCCAATTTGGGGAATCAGTACCATTTTGATTGGCAACAATTACATTCTCTGCATCTGCACTAACTACAACATTTGAATTGTGTGTTACCAATATTATCTGACGCTCTCGTTTTTTGCGTTTAATATATGCTACCAATTCGTTATATATGGCACGATTGTCTAAACTATCTTCAGGTTGATCTATAAGTATCGGACATCTTTTGTCGCTAAAATCTAAAAGTAATTTCAAAATAACAAAAGCTTGCTTCCCTTCTGACATATTGGCGAAAGTATCAGCCTGATACGTTATGCCATAATTAAGGCTATACCAGTTCCGTGATAAAAATTCTACAGCAACATTTTGTGCATCATATCCATTCTTTAACAGAACATCACCTGTTAGCAAGTCTTTCAAAAAGGCGTTGCTATTGCTTTCATTATTATCATCATAATTATTTAGCAACTCTTGCAAATATCCTTGTCGTTCATACCCTCTTTGATTAAGCCTGGTTTCCAAAAAATCCTGTAAATCCTTTTTATGGAAATTAATATCTATATGAATATCAAGACCGTCATACGAAATTGACAGTTGTTCTGAAACTTGGTTTGCACTTTTCTTAAAAGAACAATGAGCATTGATTATTTGTAAAATTGAGTTGTTTTGTTGTTGTAAAATTTTATCAATTTTACTCTGCATCATATCAATAGCAGCAAGAGTCTTTTCTTCTTCTTGGATTTTAGTATTTAAATCTTTGAGTTCTTTATTTTCCTCAAATATGCGGATTCCTTTTTTATAAATTTCTGAGCTTATGATAGTTTGTATTTCAGATGATAATTGTTCTTTCGCTTTTATTGTATTATTTTTAAGCTGGGTGATTATTTTATTCCATTCTGTTTCAGTCTTGATTCTCAGTTCATTAAATAATCTATATGTTTCAGATTGATTTAAGCCGAACTGCATACCCCCAAATTGACATTTTTCCTCATACGAAGCATCAAATGGAGTGGATATTAGTATTTTTTCAAATATTAATAAATCTTGTTCTGCATATGCAATCAATTTTTTCTTCTCTTGAACTTGTTTTATTGATGCATCTAATGCCAATCTTTCTTCGGGAGTTAATTCTGCACCTTTTTGCAAATCAGCAACTTTTGCTTTTAATAAACTTAATTGTTGATTGACACCTTCCCTTTTTCCTTTTTCAGATAAAGACTTTTTTAAAGAGTTTATTTCTTTCTGCATTTGGAAAACTGAAAATACTCCTTCTGAAATAGCCTTAGATAAATCCGTCAAATGTTCATAATACTTCCTTAATACACCCGTTTCGTCTTTAGATTGTATTATATTCTCCACAATTTTATTTGTCTTATCGGAATCGAATGCAATATCATGCATATAGCTCTGACGGAAATATTCAATCTCTCGACCAAGTTGATCATTCCCATCTTGCCAACGAATAGTAATACCATCCAAATGTTGTCTTATGAAATCATCTTTATCAACTTCTTTATTCCCATGTTTTGCAGCAATAGCTTTAAGTAAAGAAGATTTACCGGTAGAACGTCCTCCTACGATGGTGTTTAAATTCGGATTAAGAAGGATTGTCCCATGCCAAAAACCTTCTTCATCTAAAGTTACACTATCAATAACTTGATATATGTTTTTTTCATCAGGCTTTGTTGATTGAACACGAACTCGATCTTCCGGCTCAAACAATATCTGTTTTAAACCTTCAAATGTTGTATCTGCTTTTATCCATGTCTTGCAATTTCCTAATCTATCTTTAATTGCAATATTATCAGAGAAACAGTGTGCATCGCTACAATCCAATAATAATTCATTAACCTTTTGTTCATGCAATTTTTTCTTGGATTTGTTGTATTTATCAATGTCCTGTGCCGCCGTAAAAACGACATCAGCACCATTAATTATACTTTTTTTCTCGGCAATAGAATTATCATCCCATTTAAAATCATCCCATTCCGTTTTACCTATCGCTGTAATAAACTTACCATCAAATATATGATTAGCATTATTTAACGGATTCATTATTACTGAAAGTTCAAGATTCAAGTTATTGAATCCCTCTTTTAAAGGTGATGAATACTGACTCCTTTTTTCTTCTGGTACTGAATTTATTATCTTATTACCTAATTCTTCTAAACTTTCTTTTGTGACAACGCCACCCCATTGCTGATTACAATCAGGACTTAAAGTATAATGTGCGGTAAGGGCATTAAGAAATTGCTGTTGAATCTGATCTGGAGTTAATTCATTAGAGAAGATAATATGATAATTTATTCTTTTGAATTTTTCATTACCACAAAATTTTGCCAACCTAAATTCAACAACCGGTAAAACTAATTCAATATTTTGCAATCTGCCTTGTTCTCTATACTCAAGTACTTTACGATAACCATCAATAAAAAGATAGTCATTAATTCCCAAAACTTTTATATCAGTAGGAAGGTGTTCTAAGGCATCAATATATTTATCCCAAACATCTTCTCCGGGATTGCATTTGTAGTTATGTTCAAGCGAAAATGGAGTATGAACATGTAAATCCCAAATTCGCCATTCAGAGCCTCTATTCATTTATTGATAATGATATTTAATTGGTTTGCGAAGGTAGTCATTTTTAAGCGAATAGCCAAATTAAAAAAGAATGAATGCACGTTCCTTGTATGAAAATGCAAGGAACGTGCTTGATTACGGAATATAGAGCAGCGCAAACTCCGCCTTTCTCCGTTTGAGCAGCATGGCGTGCCGTTTCCCCTTGTAGTTGCAGAAGGCGATATACTCCCGATAAATGCTTCTGTCGCCAGCCTCCAGCTTTCGGATCAGCTTGCTTTTGGGTATCTTCCCGCTCCCCAAAAGACGGTATGGACCGACATTATGTAAAAGCTTACATAATGTGGGATACTATCGTTTGGTCGGCTATGGTAAAATTCCCCAAAGCAAGCTGATACGAAAATTAGAAGCTGGAGACAGGGATATCTATAACGAATATATCTCCTTCAGATGCTACAAAGGGAAGGTCGTTCCGAGCATCGATCGACGGCGGAAAAAGGGATTTGAACTGCTGTATATACCTTGATTTTTCTACGAATTGTTCAGACTAGGCATTGGGAAGACACCCGTTGCCTATTTTCTATTCTACGGTTCTTTTTCTTCCTTAGAATGCTTTTGGGGCCAATTCTCTATTATTTTCCTTGAAAAGTTTGCAAGATTAGAATAAAAGTATTACCTTTGTATTGAAAATTTCCGCCACGCCTCTTTTTAATGCGTACCAGGGCGGAACTTTTGCTTTTTATACACTATGGATTGTAACAGCAGAACAATGGCTGAAAACAACGATTTTATGTGTTCTTTTAAACGTTTGCCGCGGAAATCATTGATCGTGCGGAAATCGGGAGTACTATTACCAGACAACCACATGAAATGAATATTCTCCTGCAAAGCCTTTTCTATTTTACGACAAGAATAGATATTGTTCAGGTAGGCATAAAACAGAACTTTGAGCATCATACGGGGATGGTAGCTGCTGGTTCCTCCTCCTTTATATGCCCAAAGCAGACAACTAATATCCAAGGCGTCTACAACACTGTTTACAACACGAACGGGATGATTGGGAGCTATCTTTTCCGATAAGCTGACCGGAAAAAGTACATTTTGGTTGGATGTTAACTCTTTAAATACTATCTTAGCCATTGCTATAATGTTTGGTTTTTGCAACGGTAAGATAATACTTTTTACCGAAATAAACAATAGCAAAAGGGGCTGTCCGACTTTTTGGACAGCCCCTTCATTTCCCCTGCATGAAATCCCATGCTCTATTTTAATCGGTCTGCTCGGTTGTCGCTCACGCACTCTATTCGTGCGGCGATTTCCTTTTCTATCGTTCCTATCCATTCTTCTCCGACACCGGCCTCCCGGCCGTATTCCGGAAAACGCAAGATGATGCCTATGGCCTTTTCTATGAACGGTTCTGCAGCCTTTATACCATACCGGCGGGCTACTTCCAGCAAATCCTCCGCTGTAATGCCCTCCGTCTTGTTGTTGACTGTCATGCTGTGGCGGTTGACGTAATACGGTGCGTCCGGATCGACCGAGAACGTGTAGTCATAGGCCGGAGCAACGTGCCAACGCCCGTCGTCGTCCATCAGGAAGCTGAAATTCTTGTTGTGGTCATCGACATTTCCGCCCAGCACGTTTAGTACCATCGAGCGGAACAGTTGCCGGAGTTCCCCCGGCGGCACGCCGATACGGCAGGCCGTGTCGAACAAGGCTTCATAAGAATCCGCCGAGGGATTCATGGCCGCCAACGTTTGGATATGCACCTTCTTGCCGTTCCGGCGGTCGAAACGCTCGGTCAGGAAATGTGCAGTCTGGTCACCTTCGAGCAGGCGACTCGGCATCATCTGAAGCCCGGCGTCCACGGCCATCAGGTAATAGCTGTATTCTATCCGTGTTGTCGGCATCTTCTGATGTTCGTCGAACTTAACGATCATCGACGTGTAGCCCGGATAAGGGGTCTCTACCTGTCCGGAGTAGCATTGTCCCTCCTCGAAATTGACATTCACCACCGCCTTGGGGCGCCGTCCTCCAGCGGACGTTCCCACCTTGAACAGGCTTTCAACCATCAGGTTGCCCGATACCGGGACGTTAAATCGTCCGGCTTCCTTGAAAGCCTGCCGAGCCAGTTGGTAGAGGTCGGCGATTTCCACCTTGAACGGTGTCTCCAACTCCTCGGCAGTGGGTGGAACGAACTCCAATGCCCCCATGCCACGCCGTCCGATATAGGCGAGACGGTCGAGGGCGGACAAGTCCCTCATACGGATATGATGCACTTTGGCCCATTCGTTGAACACAGTATTTCCCCAATGATCGGGCAGCGAATCGGCTATGAACGACGGTAGGCCGCCGAAAAGCCGTTCTTCATCAGGATAGACCGGCAGGCCACGCTGTGCGGCAACCCCTTTTACTGGCGCACGAAGTGGGGCAATGTCATAGCCATCGCGGACATAGTCACTGTCGAAGTAGAAACAGGCTTTGCAGCGGTGTCCTTCCCGGCTGGCAACAAGCGTGCCTACCTTTTTATCCCACAAAATCACATCAAGACTTTCTATCATTTCTTACCCCTCCTTACTCGTTTAGGTATCAGTTTTTCAATTTCCCGAAGTGCCATCGGCGGCATGGGCAGTTCCGGCAGGATTTCCGCAAGCCGTTGTTCCTGACCGAGCGCACGCAACAAGGAAATGAAGTTGGCCAAAGTCAAGTTACGGCTCACACCTTGTTCAAAATGGCTGATCGTCGCCTGGCTCACTCCCGATTGTTCGGCCAGTTCCTTTTGGCTCATGCGAGCTGCCAGGCGATACTCCTTGACCCGCAGTGCCAAAAGCATCAGCATATCGCTGTTTGTGCTATAGTTTGTTGTACTCATGATATCAATATATAACTATTTATATGCAAATATAACGATAATTATCCATATATAGATATATAATTCCTCTTTTTAGCTTCCATCTGTCTTTTCTACCGTTTTCAGGTATTCATATTCTCTCCTGTTAGGCTTTCCTGTCCGTCACCGCATAGGTTTTATCGGTGCAAATATGGGCTGTCGCACCTGATTCCGTCGTTTTGAAGTATATTTCTTGCAAATTCTTCCTTCTGCGAAGTGTAATTGGTAATATACTGTAAAACGGCATCTGAATTGTCTCTGGTGCCGTTTTTTTCAATCCTAATGTTTTCTAGTCTGTCAGGTTGCCCACAAAGCCCGACCACGAGCTTTTCCCCGTCCTATATGCCAATACTAAGTGGGTCGAAGGGAATAACTAATTACGATTGATGAATTGTTCCTGTGAAATGCTAAAATGGAAAAGTATGAACCCTCTATTCAAGTGAGTGTATCTATCTATGTATTATAACATTAGAGCAAATACAGATATCTTTGTATCAGAGAATTAAAGAGATATGTAACCAATAGACCTAAAGAATATGGAATATATGAGACCCTTATTTGAGAATATGACTACCGATGTAAACCAATCAGCAAAAATCGGAGATTACGGTATCCATATTGGTGGTGCACGCAAGGAGCAAGTAACCGGCAGAAGTACCAAAACGTCGGATAAAGAAGGACTGGTAAAATTTACACACCCATTCTGGCTGCCTGTGGGTTATATGGTTGATCATCTGGATCATGTAAAAGTTAATCCGTACTACGAAGAATGTTCAAACCGCAACAAGGTCGGTGATGGGAAATATTGCATTATCTACCGGAAAGGCAGATATGACCGTATTATCAAATTCGGCTATACTGACATGACAGAAGCCGTGAATGCTCTTCCGACCGAATTTGTTGATTCGGTAATAAAAATAGGTGAGTCTGAAGGGGCTTACTATCTTTATAAGATCTTGAAAACTGCCAAGGAGAGATTGACAGTCAAGTCCGGATTTGCCACAGCAGAAGAGGCAAGGCAATATCGGGCTGAGAATGCGCTTTCTTTGCTTGAATTCAAGTTCGTCGCACCGGAGTTGCCGCATCTGAAATCAATCGAGCGTACCGGAACAGATTACCGCAATGGTAAGAACATTACCGCAAAAGATCTTTGCGATATATTCGGATTTCCCGGCATTGAATTTGGGAATTGGCTGACACAAAAGGAACGTCAGGCGGTGCTGAATTATGCTTTTGACGCATTTATGGATTTGGCACACGTCACCGGACTGCCCTACCGTGCCATGAGTTTTAACGGATTGTTGGCAGCTGCGTTCGGAAGCCGTGGCAAAGCAAATGCGTTGGCTCATTTTGAATCAGGCAGATATGTTTTCAACCTGTCAAGACTGAAAGGCGCAGGCTCCTTGGCGCATGAGTGGTTTCACGCATTGGATAATTTCGTAGGGGCATCCGCTGAAGGTATCCGGCTTTCAAGAAACGCCAAAGGGCTTATCTATGGTAATGAATCGGGTATTTTTGCTACCGACAGATATAAGACCGAATGCGATGAAAACTGGAAAGCTGTAGTAACTGAATTCACGTCACTTAGAGACATCATGCGCTTCCGTATGACAGAAGTTGACATGAATGAGACAGGCGAAATAGCCCAATTACAGAAACAGGCCGATAGATATCAGAGAATCGTGAAAGAACGCGGGGAGTCTATTCTGAATGAGCTGAAAGCAGATCACAGCAAATATTACAGACGTGGCGGGAAATCGGCTACTCCGGAGCAGTTGGCAGAGACAGAAGCAATCCTGCAAGAGATCTATGCAGGGAATCAGGGTGCAGAGTGTATCCATCCAAACCGCTCATTGTATCAACATGCGTGGTATTACCGTTCTTACGAGCAAGTGGAGAAACTTGCAAAGGTGGTCAAGGCTGTCCGTAATACGGATTACTTTGGAGATAACAAGATGATGTCGAATTTCTCAAACGCTATTTTCTGGAGAGAAAAGACCAAATCAGAAATTTCCCAAAAGAGCGAGCAAAAGACAGAGGTCAGAAGGGTAAGCACTGATTATTATAGTAACTCCCGTCAGATAGACAGATATCGTACATCCCCATATTGGGCAACAACAATCGAGATGGCGGCACGTGCGTTTGGCGCATATGTTCAGGATCGTTTGGAAGAAAAGGACAACAAATCTCAATATCTGGTGCACAGTCATCGCGATAAAGAGGGCAGCGAGTTGAAGGCATACCCAAGCGGTGAAGAAAGAGCTACCATAAACGCTCATTTCGACCATTTGTTTAAGCAGGTGAGAGAGTTGTTTGAGTGAGGTCTAAGCATCCGGCACGGTTAATAGCCGTGTCGGTGTTCCCAGTTGTGTCCGGACCCCGACCATCGGGCTCCTATGTGTTAGTGCCTGGTGCGCTTCAATGAGAGAGTCTGGGTTACCACTGTGTGATATTACACCTAATATTCTGTTTGTCATATTGTTATAAATGAGTAAATTTGTATAGATAAAAAATCAAATAGTATGGATTTAAAAAATATAGCAGCAAATTTTAATTCATTCAGCAGGTTACTGGACGATGAAATCCGGTCAAGAATTCCTGAAAGTGGCCAGATTGATATTGAACCGGAAGATAAATGTGTGTTCCACGATGATAATGACGATCGTCCGGAACACAGAATCGTCAAAGCCGTTTTTTTATCATCAGACGGCACCGGTTACGGACTGATAACAGAGGACGAGTATTGCCGTGAAGCAACGGTCTGCAGTGCGGAGTGTTGTTTGTCCATTGATGACAAATACAACATCCTGAGAGCGGTAGATGATAAAACCAAACCATATGGAAAAACCCAAAAGCCAATGGTATGTCTGGGGGTCGTTGTTGGCAGACCGATTAATGGTATCTCCCTGAATGGACTTGAATATTTGCTTGACGAGGATGGAGAAATCGAGATTTTTCCGTCACTTGAAGAAGCACATCAGGTACTGATAAACGGTGGAGTCTGGGAAGAGGATTTGGACGAATTTGAATACCGAAAGGTCATGGAGTGTCCCAATTGCAAACAACGGACATTCGTCCACCTGAATGAGAATGTAACAGGATGTACAGACTGTTAATCCCAAGGCTATGAACAAAAAGGAACAACTCAAATTTGTACATCGATATGTGAAAGGAATCACATGTCAGGTGATTGAACAGACCAGGACTGGATTCCGGGTAGTGGAAACGACTTTGGTTCACGGACGGAGAATAATCAAAGAAAAAGTGTTTGACAATATGGATTTTGACCCGGAATTTGGCTGTTGGGTCAAAGTGGAGTAAGATATACAATAATGCATGAAGTAAATGCCTGATTCTTTGGCTATTTCAATATGGATATATAATTTTGTGGTATAAATAAAACCGACTATGGACAAATAGTCAGAAATAACTCATTACACGCTAAATGCCTAACTTGCATTGTGTTTTCAAAACAACACTGAGATATATAACATATTATTAATTAAAACCTTAATCAAATGGATGTAACTTTTGTATCCGTAGCTGTATTGCTACTTTTGTTGTTGTTGTTTGCTTCTTATGTCAAGACTTCACCGAACATCGCCATGGTGATTTCAGGATTAACCAAAAAGCCCCGATATTTGGTGGGAAAAGGTGGATTCCGTGTACCGTTCCTCGAAAAGACAGACAAACTGTATCTGGGGCAGGTTACTGTGGACATCAAGACCAAGGAGGCTATTCCCACAAACGACTTCATCAATGTGAAAATCGACGCTGTAGCCAAAGTGCAGGTTGATATGTCCGATGAAACCTTTGTCTGTGCCATTAAAAACTTCCTGAACGTCGGTCCGGCAATCATTGCACAAGAAGTTCAGGATACCTTTGAAGGTAACTTACGTGAATCTGTGGGAGCAGTTTGTCTGAAAGAGTTGAATGTGGATCGGGATGCCTTCTCTGATCAGGTTCTTGCCAAAGCAACGAAAGACTTGTCTACCCTTGGTCTGAAAGTGCTTTCCTGTAATATCCAGAACATCAGCGACGAGAATGGATTGATCAAGGCCTTGGGTGCAGATAACACTTGGAAAATCCGTCAGGATGCCGCCATCACCAAAGCAAATGCCGAGAAAGCCATCGCTATTGCAGAAGCCAATGCAGCTCAAGAAGCCAACGATGTAAGAGTATTAAGCGAGACAGCTATCGCCGAGAAAAACAATAGTCTGGAGATTCGAAAAGCCGAACTGCAAAAGTCTGCTGACACCAAAAAGGCAGAAGCGGATGCTGCTTACGAAATACAGAAACAGGAGCAACAGGCAACCATTTACCAAAAGACCATCAATGCTGAAATCGAGAAAACCCAACGTGAACAGGTTCTTTCTCAAGAGAAAATCAAAATCAAGGAGAATGAACTGACTGCCGAAGTGAACAAACAGGCAGATGCACATAAATACGAGGTGGAGAAAAAAGCAGAAGCGGAGCGATACGAAGCGGAACAAAAGGCACAGGCAGAAGCAGCCAAATATGCCAAATTACAGGAAGCCGAAGGTATCCGTGCCGTCGGTGAAGCCAACGCATCAGCCGCACAAGCCATGTTTATCGCAGAAGCGGAAGGTCTGGAGAAGAAAGCTGATGCTTATGAACGATTCGGGCAGGCTGCCATTCTGGACATGGTTGTTAAGATTCTGCCACAGGTCGCAGCCGAAGTTGCCAAACCGATTTCTTCCATCGACAGCGTAAATATCTACGATGGTGGTGTGGACAGAGTTTCCGGAAACGTCCCTGTTGTACTCAAACAGACATTCGACACAATTGAGTCGGCTACAGGCGTAAACCTAACTGACATTGTTCGCGCTAAGACCATCACTGCCAAGACAGACCGTAATATCAACATTTCTGGAGACTTGATTGGAGGTCGTAAAGAAACAGCGGAAGAAGAACCACATAATTGATAGACTAGTTAACCCTCTCCTAATTTCATTAAGGTTTCATTCCTGAAATGGGATGCTGGAATACATATATGCCGGACAACTGGATGTGCAATGTTGTCCGGCATATTTGTTATCAGAGACCTACAAAAGGTCTCTTCTGTAGCCCGGATGTACAACACGGAATACACCTTGGCTTTTATTTTTGTCTAATGTAGAATGACGGGGAGTACAACAATAAAATACATGCACGCTATATTGGAAAAGTTCGTTCTGTGCCGTCTTCAGGATTCATTCCTGGATGCGCGATAGATATAGGGATAGATTTTGTATCTTTGTAATAAAGATAGACAACTGATAATCAACATTTAATTATGAATAGACCAGATGAAATACTAAAAGAAATCGCCAATGTGATTTGGGAACAGATATGGGCATCTACCGAATGGAATGTTGTCGGTTCATGGGGGACTAATAAGTTGGCTTACACAGAAATTCAGGATTACCCAGCTCTGACGTTTCTTGTAAGAGGAATAAAATTCCAAGGACGTGTATTCGTTGCTTTGGATGAAAGTAACGATACTTACAAACTCTTCCTTATGAAAGAGGAGGGTGAGGAGCCCCAGTTGGTATGCGAAACAATCAACTGCGACCAGTTGGGAGAAATTATTGACCAATATGTCGAATCAGGAGATGATGAAGATGAATATCAGGCATCTCTTGCCAAAATTTTGGAAGATCTGATAATGTGATTAACAACAAATATTTTTGAATATGAGAAAGAAAACTGTAACGCTTACCGTCAAGCTGACGGTAGAAGTAAAAGACGGATATGACGAGATGAATGCCGAAGAACTGGAAGGCGTTCTGCAAGATATGGATTACCGGTTCACCCCGTCGGACGAACATCAGGCATCCGGAATCTCATTCAACGAGATGGAAACAGAAATTACGGATTGGGAATATTAGAGTACAACAATGAAATTTGCAAAATGTAAGACACCAAAGAAGCTCATTAGTTCGCTCTACTCTCCTACCATGAGGAAAGAGCCGGCTAATCCGTTGGAAACTCCTTCGGCTGTGTTCTGGAGGCAGATGTGCAGAAAATACCTGCCAATATCCCATTGCAATCCAAGATTTCAAGGGAGAGGCTTGCATGAGTTCATAGATCGTAGGTATCGTAGATGCTGCCGATACCAACGCGAGCAGCGCGTTGTGCTGACAGACGAACGCTTTGGCAGACTTATCGGAGAGATAGTCGAGATACAATCCTGTTGGAGTTATTTTGAATTAAGAATTCGTGTTTCGCAAGGTAGGTTCAAAAACATGGCACTTAAAGTCGGCAAAGATGTCACCGAAATTCGGTTGGCAAAGCCTACCCCCCTCTCCCCTACTTTGTTCTGAGCATTTCCTTGGTTACCGTGGAAATGCCATAGATCGGAAACGCACCTACGTTTCTTATTCAGAAGAAGATAATAACAATCAAAACTTAACAATCATGTCAAAGAATAAAGAGAATCCTGTGAAACTTGATTTGGAACGTTTCGAACAGCTGTACCCGAATGAGGAAGCCTGTGTCAAAGTGCTGGAAACCCATCTTTGGGATGGAGTGCTCCGGTCGCCTGTTGACGGGAATACCAGAGTGATCCGCATTAAAGGCAACCCAGGTTTTTATCGGGACCTTAAACATAGACGAAATTTCAGTATTAGAAAAGGAACGGTGTTTGAGGACAGCTAGTTGAAACTGAAAGTATGGTTCCGCGCAATTCACGAGTTCTGTATTTCCCCGAACGGCATAACCTCATACGATCTGGCGCGTTGCTGTGGTGTAACGCAAAAAACTGGGTGGTATATGAAAAGGCGTATAGTAAAGAACCTCGAACAGTGCCGCAAAATACTGACGTATGGCTATAATGGGAATGCGCAGGTTGAATAATACAATCTAATCTCTTGAATTATAATTGGTTGAAAAGACAAATCTTCGTATCTTTGAGTATTGAAATTAAAACCTATGAAATATGAACAAAGCGATTTTCATCCCCGACTCATGGGGCATTCCAAAGAACATTGGCACTACCGAACTGGTAAGACAAGTACAGGAAAAGCGATCTCTCAATAGAAAAGACCACGAGATCGCACTTGAATGCTGGCTTACTGATTTGAATGCTAAGTCGAAGCAGACATCGGATAATAAGTGGATCTGTTTCTTCGATACGGTAAGCCACTTCACAGAATTGATTCGTGAAGCCAACGACCTGTTGTATAAACAGCCTGTAGGGTTCAAGGTGGTCTTTAACGAGGCTGACGAAATTGCCTCCTTGGTGCAGATGGACGAAGGCTTCCTGTACAAGGTCGGCAAGGACTTCGGCATCACGACCGATTTGACATCGGTAGTCCGCAAGCTGGAAGAATATGTCTGCAAGGCAGACATTCGGGTGCTGGACATTACAACCACAACCGCCATGCCGGACGATTTTCTTTTTGACATTCATATGTTTGCAGAGGAAATGGAAATCAAGATGCTGAACCATGTCTTTGAAAAGCACCAGCAAGACGGCAAGATGTCGCTCATAGATGCGGAACGTAATGTGGGCGAGGACGATTTGCTCAGACTGGCCGTCCTGTCCGGGCTGGACTTTGAATCATTCAGCATTGAGTCCATAGAGAGGGAAAAAGACTTTTTCTTCTTTTGCGGAAAAACTGAATGCAGCAAGGCGATTCGGGTGGGCTACGATTTAATGCCCCCGAAAGGTATCTCGTACCTGATTGAATGGTTCTACCAACACAATTTCTAAATCATCGGATATGGGGATGGCTCAGCCGGTTGTTCCCTATCCAAATTCATAAACCATAAATTGTTAGCTTGTAGATATGAAAAAGTTCGATTTTATTAAACCCGGGAGAAAGGTTTTTTGGCGTGATCCGGATCATGGAATTTCCAGTGGAGAATATGAGGTTGTATCGGTTCCGGAGGTGATTGAAAAGGACAGCGTTATCATGATTGCATCAGAGTTTTCAGAAGCGGAAGTCTATCCCAGTGAGTTGCAACCCACATAATCCGGTTATCCTAAAGTATCCAGTTCGTCCGGCATAGCTTGGCGATTGGATACTGACCGGAACCAGATCCACTGGTTCCTAAAAGCAGCACAGTTTCTATATTGAATGGGACGCTTCATTGGCAAAGTCTGTGTCGTTCCCTAAAAGTGTACTATCCTGCCCACAATTAGATTATCCTGTAGTTAATTTGTACCTTTGAGTATTGAAAATCAGCTGATAACAAAAAAAGGCTATGAAGATTATTTGTACAAAGTGCGGAAGCACAAACATAATTTGCGAGGTATGGATGAATCCTAACACTGGTGAGATCCATCATTTTTCAGACGAATCCTTGGAATATGAGGCTTGCTGGGATTGCAATGAATATTGCCTTCTCACGGATGTGGATGACACCAAAGAAACCCTACAGGAATTATACAAGTCCTTTAAGGGATCCAACAAACGCGAGCCGGGCTATCTCCACTGTGACGTGATGAAGAAGGACGGCATGAAAGGCGTAAATGTATATATCAAGATTGGCAAGACTGGCATCGCGGACAAGACATATGGAATTGACTCCATTTATACCTGCAAAGATCTCGATGAACTGTCAAGTTTGTGCGATTTCAACAAGCACGGATTTTCAATTGTAAATTGTATATGCTTTATGTGATCCTTTGGAGTTCCAATCGCTAAAAAAGATATGAATATTATTGAATATTATAACGCAAAGGTAGCCTATTTCAAAAGAATGAGTTATCTTTGCTCCATAATTGAAAAACAAAATTTTAACCAAAATAATAGCTATGGCAGCAACGAAAGATTCTAAAAAGCTCCTTATCCGGTGCTTAACTCAAGAAATACCCGTGTTTGTTCTGACCGGTTCAGACAAGTGTGCAATGGCAGCGTTGAATGCATATCTCGCCGAAGCAAAACGCTTGGGTTGTGTTCCCGAATTTATCAAGGATTTGGAAACCAATGTCCTTCCCGATTTTAATGATTTTCAGGAACAGGAACCAGAGAAAGTAAAATTGCCTGACTGACGATATATTGGGTGGGAAACCGCCTGATCCTTTGTTGACCTTGACCGGGAGCAGCGGCTTCCGGGTTATTTTCCGTGAAGGGAGGGCGCTTAAATGGAGAAGTATTATCCCTAACCTTACACACAGAATACATTTAACAATGTATATATCAAAAGATTAAATAGTTATCTTTGTATAAAGATAATAGGAAAGGCAATGGAAACAATAAAAATCAAAGATTTCACCGGCAGTTGCTTCGGTTTGTTCATGGAAGGGGAATTTGTATGCTCCGATGATTGGCAGGCGATGCGGGAACAGGCAGTCCGTTTGGCTTATAGACAGGAGAAAAAGGTATCCATCTCGGCTATCAAATATGAAGGGACGGATGAAGATCCAGTCATAAAGGAAGGACAGCCCATCATGCAGTTCAGCAAGCACAACGATACAGTGTATATCGTAGGTGGAATAGACTAAGTAGAATATTAAACAATAATACAATGGGGAATACTTTAACTTTTGAAAGAATGACCGAAAAATCGGTGATGAATCTCGTTGAGAGAATTGCGGACTCCAATAAAGATGCAGGCGATCAACTCCATCGGTTGAAGAAGTCAATGCTTAAGAGTTTGCACTCTTTGGTACATTCCTTCCCTAATGAGTCCTTCAGCTTCAAGGAGCTGGTGGAAAACGAGCGATTCAGCCTCTATATGGGCGGTTCACTGGACTATCCGGTGGCACAACCGGATCCGTTAAAAGACCCGCAGCCGGTCTATCGTGTGTTCATAGATGACGGAAAACTCTGGTTTAACCAACCGGACGAATATATTATTCCGGCGAACAAACTCTCAGTAGAAGCAATCTGTGAGATACAGAACTCTCTGCATGAGTTCTGTCATACCTATTTCGAGTTTATGCAGCAGGACGAACCTGAGGGTATGGACATTTACGAAGAAGAAACAATATTCGAATATTAAAGAAACCGTTATGAAAACCATACAAACCTCTATCAGTGTAGGTGAATCTATTAGGGTTGCCGGAATCGACATGAACGTCATATCCGTTGATCATAAGTACAGCTTTGCCAAACTTCAAGCAACAGATAAAAGCGAAATGGCAACCATCAATATCAGTGTGTTGGAAGAAATCAAAAACAGGATGAAATAAACAAACAATCATGGTAGAAGCAATAGTCAACATAAGTACTTTCAGAGGAAGTTGTGTGGAAGCCACACATTACTACGGATCGCTTCATGTGATAAGCTCGGAGTTTATCGAATTGAAGCGTCCCATCACCCAAGAAGAAATAGACAAGAATCCGGATCGTTGGTATAATTACGATGAAGGTGATCTGACGAACTGCTTCAAGTCATGGCGCGATGTCATTATCGCAGCTGGCAAGAAAGCCAAGGAGATCGGTCTGGACCTTGATACGATTGCGGTAGTGGGGATTCCCAATACAGAGAGGTTGTCTTACCGCGATTCTTTGAAGCCACTGGATACACGCCCGAAGTGCAAGCGGTGTGGAAAGGTATTCAAACCCGGTGAACCATGCTACAACACTCCCAGCGGGTTGTTTTGTGTAACATGCTATGAAACAAGAAATGATACTCACAACAGAAAAACTGGTATTTGTCACCGATCCTGACGAATCGGACAAGAATATAGAGAATCTGGTCACTGAGTTCAACACGAACCTGTACCGGATTAAGATAGACAGGACTCTCAAGCCTCCTTATTATGAATTGTTTCATGAATGGAAAGAAGGCAGGAGAGTTCTGCATAACCGTTTGTTTGCATCAGGCAAACTGGAGAAAGTGGTGGATTTCATTAACCTAAACATACAGTAAAGATGGGAGTCAAACTTAAGTTCCGTCCCTCTTCTTCCAAGGGGAAGAAAGGATCAGTCCATTTTCAGTTTATTTACAGGAATGAAATAAGGCATGTCCCGTCCGGATACAATGTATATCCGGATGAATGGCATGATTCTTTTGCATGTATTGTCATACCTGAAAATACAGATTCTGAACGGAAAGAATATCTGAGGGAGGCGTTCAAGGACTTATCAGAAAAGTTAGCCACTTTCAAAAAGGTTTTTGCTGCACTGAAATGGCAGAAGCGGATTATACCGTCGATCAGATCATTGAATTATGCTTCAAACCGGCGGCAAACTTTCACTTCCTTGCTTTTGCTCACAAGCTGGTCGGTGAGACCAAACTTGCCGGCAAGACAAGAACGGTCGAGACATACCAGACCGCTTTGAACAGTTTCGAGCGGTTCTTGAAAGAAACAGATCGTAACGGGCTGGAAGAGATGGGTAGCGGGCTGGTTGGTAAATACGGTGAATGGCTCCAGAGAAACGGCATTTGCCTTAACACGATGTCGTTCTATATGAGAAATCTGCGGTCAATGTACAATCAGGCTGTTGCCAAAGGTGTATTGGAACAACAGCAGCCTTTCAGCAATGTCTATACCGGTTCCAAGGAGGTGGTAAGATTTGCCGTTCCTTTGGATACAATCAGGAGAATACGCGACTTAGATCTGTCCGCTGATCCCCGTCTGGATTTTGCAAGGGATATTTTCATGTTCAGTTTCTATACCCGTGGCATGTCTTTTATAGATATCGCCAACCTGAAAAAGGAGGATTTGAAAAACGGTTTCCTGACGTATCATCCCAGAGAGTCGAACAAGATACTGTCAATCAAATGGGAAAAGCCAATGGCAGACATCGTAGCCAAATACGCCAAGCATGAAACTCCTTTTCTGTTGCCTATTATCAGCGAGCCAGTGAGTGTCAACAGGAAAGAATACACAAATATACTTCACGCCATCAATACAAGGTTGAAAAGAATAGGGCTGATGCTAAATCTGGATGTGCCCTTACAAACAAATATGGCCCGGCACGCATGGGCTTTGACAGCCAAGAACATGAACATACCCATACCGGTTATCTGCGAAGCTCTGGGGCAGAATTCCGAGAACACCACTTTGAGCTATCTGGCGACGATTGAAACGTCTCAGTCAGACAAAGCGAACAAGAATATTCTTGACTCCCTATAAAGGAATGTAGAAACACTGAACAATAACTAATATCAGACACTCGGTATTATTCATTGGCTTTCTATTTTATGTGTGTCGGGGGTGTGTCGTAATGCACGATGCACCCCCTTCTTTTTTCGTTAGCTATAAAAATCAGTTACTCTTCTTTAAGCTGCGATATTTTGACTATTACTTCGGTTTATGTGTTCCCAGCATCTAAATAGAGCAGCTGTAAGCTCATGAAACAGTTTAATCAGCCAGTTTATACCTTCTTCTTTCATTTTAGCACACATTTTCTTTATATTGAAGGCCATGGCAAAGAAGCAAAAGTCCATGAAAACCTTATCCTTTCCAAAATGACGGAAACGTTGGTAGTTCATATTGTATTTTATTTGTCCGAACACAGCTTCCGGTTCTATACATCTTTGTTTTCTATGTTTCAGCCCTTCCTCGGAACAGAGCAACTCTTTGGCTTTCTGCTTGTATCTTCTGAGCCTGTGATTCAGTTCTATCGTTCTGTTTCCTTTTGCTTTAAAACATCGGCATCTTAGCGGACAGCCTTCACATCTGATAGCTCTGTACCTGGCATTTTCGCTTACATATCCAGATGCAGTTTTCTGATGTCTGGTCCCTATCCTCTGCATCCTTTGTCCCATGGGGCAGATACAATAGTCATGTTCTTCATTGTAGTAGAAGTTTTCTGCCTTGAACGGATCCGGTTTGAATCTCGGCCGCTGTTCCATGTGGAAGTAGTTGTATTTGACGTAGGCTTCCATGCCATTTTCTGACATGAAGCGGTAGTTCTCCTCAGAACCATAGCCGGAATCGGCAACCACCGTATGCGCTGCCCTGTCATATCTGTCTGAAAAGGATTTTAGGAAAGGTATCATGGTCAGTGTATCCGTAGGGTTCGGGAAGAATGCAAAATCAGTAATGAACTGGTTCTCGGTACCAATCTGAAGATTGTAACCGGGCTTCGTCTGACCATTGCGCATGGCATCTTCCTTCATTCTCATAAAAGTAGCGTCCTTGTCTGTTTTGGAATAGGAGTTCCGGTCCTGCAGAGTATCCAGATGATTGTCGTATTCCTGCAGTTTATCTCTGTGTTCTTCCAACTCCTTCAGTTGTTTGCGTTTCTTTTTCAGCTCAGTCTTTGCCTCTTTGGTGGAAGGCTCTGGAACCTGTTCAAGTGCATGACGCAACTCTCCCGCCATTTCGGTCAGCATAGCCGGAGTGAATCTGGCTTCCTCATTACTTTCCGATGATTTCTCCTGGACGATGACATCGTCTATCTGCCCTAACAGGACGTGTATCTTCTTCATTAGGCGTTCACGGTTCCGCTCAACCGTTTTTCTCCAGACGAAAGTGTACTTGTTGGACCTGGACTCAATCTTTGTTCCGTCAATGTATTCCACATTCAGACTGATGAAGCCTTTGGAAGAGAGCAGAAGTACGGTTTGGGTAAACACCTCGTTGATTTCCTTCTTCACACGGTTGCGGAAACGGTTGATGGTAATGAAATCCGGTTTCTCATATCCGGCAAGCCAGATATAATGAATGTCACGATGAAGGAGTTTCTCTATTTTCCGGCAGGAGTAGATGTTGTTCATGTAGGCATACAGAATGACCTTGAGCATCATTTTGGGATGGTAAGGGCTACGACCGCATTCTTTATATAACTTCCTGAAACTTTCAAGATTCAAGCTTTCAACCAGAGCGTCAACCATGCGCACCGGATCGTTTTCTGCAATATCCTCATCAATTCTTTGAGGAAATAGCACTGTTTGATTGGGGATGTAAGGACGATAATGTATCTTTGCCATAGTAAAATTTGTATGCTTAAAGATACAAAATCTTTAGGTAATAACAAAGCCCCAGCTTGTGAAAGTCGGGGCTTTGTGCATAAACAACAAGAAGGTGTGCTTTTTGACACACCTTCTTTTGTTGCCCCGATTGATATGGGCGCTTATATGGAAATGTATGATGTGTATCCTCTGGTTTTTAATCCCTGCCTTTTAGTGTGATTCACACCTCATTTTCAGTAACTTTACGTCAGTAAACAATTAAACACCCAGCCTTATGAATATAGATGAACTAGTAAAAGAGCAAAGAGCCAAAGAAGAAACATATGACAATGAAAGAACAGATGTGAGAAATAGAATTGCTCACTTGGAACAACGATTGAAAGATATGAAGTTTCCCCACTGGAGCGATATGCTGTCCCAGATTATGAAAGAGGTGAACAAAATAACAGAACCTAGGGGTATAGTGTTCAAAACTAGTAATTACCGTACTTTGGGTTTAGACCCAGGCATATTGGTATTTCAAGATTACATGCATAGCAAGAAGCAGATGTATGGGAATCTGAAATTTGAATTTTATGAAGCTTTGTTCTATACTTATGACCGTAGGCGTATTGCCATCCATTCTGTAGATGATATTATCAAAATTATAGATGGGTTTGAAAAGAAGCATGAGGAAGAGTTAGACGAAACATTACAAAAATATGGCAGCTGGGAAAAGGCAAAAGAGGCTGTGTTCAACAAACAGTTATATTATGGTATGGTTCCGGATAGCGAACAGACCGAGGACTATTTTATTGAATGCGTCCGTCGTGGTATTGATCTATGTTCCTTTCCGGCAGGTATGATGACATACAAAATTTTGGAAGAGATATTGAAGGAAGGCAGTAACAAATTTGGGTTGTACGTTGCAGATAGCGAACATGTCCGGAATCTGTTCGACAAGCGTCTGTTCGATCTTGCCTTTGAACATAAAGAGAATATTTCTGATCGCTTTAGCCCTGAGAAGTTAAAGGAGTTCGGATTTTATCAACATGAAAATCTGATGAAAAGGATATTGAAATTTCCAGAAACTATATTGGAAATTCCTTTGAATATGATGCGAGAGGATTATTTTATCCAGCTTTCAAAATGCAAACGCTCTTTAGAATATTTTGAATGGGACAAGATCAAAGGTTGGGGACTGGTATCACAGCCTACCGCACAGCTCCTATGTGATATTACTTACCGAGTAAAAACTATATAATACATAACATATTGAAACATAATACATAAAGAATTATTATTACTTCATCAAGTAACAAATAAGAAACAAATCTCACCCAATATAAAGTACTTGTTAATTGTTGTTTTCTGTTGTTTTCACATAGCGTTTCCGTTCTTTTCAGATGCTTGGTTATTGTTTTCATTATTCTGTTTTCACGCTTTCGTGACCTCGTATTATTGGTTGCTGACCAAAAGAAAAAAAATTATCGCATCAAGACTTGTTATCCTGATGTCTGGTATTTCGGTGTTTCGCTTTGCAGACATTGCCATTCCGTAATACACATAAATAGTTTATTTATCCTTTGTATATATAGACAAAGAGAGTGGACGGATTGAATTATGACGATTCAATCCTTTTTCTTTTCGCCAGCCAATAGAAAATCTATTTTGGCTGTATTCTCCATATCCTCCCTTTGTAATTCGTCTTTTGAGTAAAGCGACTCTCCTGTTCTAAATTCAACTGTTATAACAAGGGCAGACTATTCTCTTCATGTTTCACATCGTCTTTCGGGTTGGCTGATAAGAATTGTGTCGCAAAGGTATATATCCCGTCATTCTTCCTTGCAAGGTCAAGCCTATCGGTTCAAGCCAAAATCTCCACACTCGGTTTTCAACTGAGGTCGTATTTTGTCTGTGAAGCCTTGCAGGAAGAGCCGGGACACCTTGCAAAGCGACATAATTTTAATCAAACCCGAAAGTAGCTGATGCTAACAGAGGGAAAAGTAAAAAATCAAATCAAAAGCGATTATGGCAAATTATGCGACTAACATCTTCTACGCAAGTACGGAGAACGAGAAAGACCTTGATAGGGTGGAGAACTTTTTGGAAGACACATTTTGCGACTGTTACCTTGACAGGTCGGAAGATAGTATCGAGGGCGAGTTTTCGTCAAAATGGGACTATCCCGAAAAAGAGATAAACAAGATGATTTCTCTTTTGGAGGACAAAGGCAATATCTACATTCGAGTGCTGACACACGAACTATGTAACGAGTATGTGAACTTTCAAGTATTCTCTAATGGAGAATGGTCATACCGATAACCCTTAAAAACTCACTGATTATGTATTACGAGGACGAACAAGATACGGACATTATCGGGTGCTTATGCACATTACTGACTCCTTATAAGGGGCATACAGAGGGTGAAGTCGTGGGAGACTACGGCAACGAGATAGTGGTAAGGCTCACCAACGGCAAGGAGGTGGTGGAATACCGGGATGAAGTGTTAATCTATGACTAATGGAGGATTGCTTTATGGTGACACCGATAGCGACAAGGTTTGTGGATTGGGATATTCCCGAACTTTCAACCCTGCAAGACAGCAAGGTCTATCAATTGAGAGTGCAACTCAATGAGGGTACGCCAATGAGCCGACAACAGAAGAATTGGCTTACGGACAGCGTGAACAGCAACACCTATTTCAAAAGGTCAGTGCCACTTATGGGCTACCGCTTCGACTTCTCGGACATACTGAAATGCTACTTTGTCAAGCAATACGGACATATAGCCGAATACTATGCTGTGGACAAGACCGCTTTACGGACATTCCTTTGCGGTCGGATTGATGAAATAATTGAGATAACAGATTAAAAGAAAGATTATGCTGTACGATTACAGAAAAGAAAGCAAATCGCCTATGCTTCTGACTTTGGCGAATGGCAATACCATTGAGGGCGAATTTATTGATTTGCGGATTGCCACCGAAACCTTGCCCAAGGGTAAACTGTGGTATCATATCCGACATACGGACGATGATTGGAGTGAACCTGCCTCTCTGAAAAACGGCTGTGTAGTAGTCAATTTCTGTGGCACGTTCATTTGTGACCCTATCATTAATTTCCCCTGTGGCGAGGAACTGGAGATAACAGAATGGTCATACCTGAACTGACCGATATCTGGCAGAATGGCAATGTGAGGCAATGCTCCACATTGCTGTGTCCGCGCCTTTTGGAAATACATATCCAATGGCACCAACTTTTATAATTGGGGCTTGCAAGGCAAGCCGTTCTTCCTCTTATATACTCATCTTTGACTGTCAAGTCTCCTTTTGTATATATGGTATTTCATATTTCGCAATGGCGACCGGGCTGCTATGTTCAACGAGCACCGGACTTCTTGCCATTGTTTTCTTTGCTTTGATTTCTCCCGTTCTGTCGGTAAGGTAGAACGCGGCTATTCTGATGCTGTTTTCCGCGATCGTCGTGTGCCATTCTGTTCTTCGGATATCCCTTCCATAGCAAAATACTTTTGGCTGTGCAGCGTCATAACTGATTCTGTATTACGGCATCCACATTGAGAGGACATACTTGACCCCTCGCTTCATCCCTCTGCTTCTTTTGGATTTACAGCCGAAGCGTACCTGAAACTTTGTGTCTGCGGACGGATGCTGTCCTTTGTCTGCGAACCTCGCTCACTTGTTTATTCACCAATCCATATCGTTACTGCTTTTGGTCGTGTTATTCCTCATTTTTCCGTTGCAAAGTTAGTATGCAGCCGGGTACGGCTGAAAGCCTTGGTCAATGGTGTAGCTTCACAAATCTTCCTTTATCGGGCCGGAGGTTTTGACGGCTTACGCTGACAAAAATAAAGAGTATTTGATTGCTAACCTTGTCGCAACCCTGTAACTGCACTCACTTATATTGGCAGCGTAAAAATAATTTAATTAACAACTTAAAGCATTGTAACATGAAACAGATTGAGAACAATTTCGCAGTATCAGGATTCGTAGGTAAGGACGCAGAAATCCGTCAGTTCGCAAACGCAAGCGTGGCACGCTTCTCATTGGCAGTAAGCCGTCAGGAGAAGAGTGGCGAGGAAACAAAACGTGTGTCCGCTTTCATCAACGTGGAAGCCTGGCGCAACAACGCAAACACCGATTCGCTTGCCCAAATCACCAAGGGTACCCTGCTCACAGTGGAGGGCTACTTCAAACCCGAAGAATGGATTAACAAGGACGGCGTGAAACACAACCGCATCGTCATGGTCGCTAACAAGTTCTACCAGACTCCCGACAAGGAGGAAACTCCTGCGGAGCCGGAAAAGAAAACGAAAAAAGGCAAGAAATAACTCCTGCCTCGTTCCGACAAACAAAGCGGCTTCGGTCGCTTTTGTTTTTGCTCGTATGTTTACCTGTTATACATCTATGGGTTGCCCATTATAAGTTTTCACCCATCCCGTAAACGGCTTCTTCTATTTTTCTTCGAGAGACTTGCTCGGCTGCGCAATGTTGCACGTTGCTCCTCTTTCGCAAGACACTCTGCCGAAATCGCCCGATACAAAAAGATTTGCCAACCGCTCCAAGACTTCGTTTTATCCCGGCAGTCAAAACATTTTGTTATTTATCGGGCTTGCAGAAGAAACTCGTTTACTGCCCGCCCTTTGCTTGGGTTGATATTTTCGACAAGAGGGAGAATTAAATACTGATTTTTAAGTCCCTCGCTATGCCAGACATGAATGACTGTCATAGGCTGCATTCTGTTGGTTGAATCTTACCTGTCCCGCTGGTAGTCGCTTTTGCTCCAGCCTCCGAATATCACTTTCACGATTTTGATGAACACCCACAATCCCAATACTGTAATGATTACGTCTCCCATATCACTGATTTATTTCTGATTAATACTTGTAAAGATACGAAAAAATCACGACATGGACGAATATATAATGTTAAATATCAATGCAATATGTGGCTATTTCAGTTTCTCCCAATAAGGTTCGAGCTTGGTTTGTAGGAAACCTACAACTTCAGGAAAAGTCAGTTCTTGTTGGAGTTTAAGTTTCTTGACAAACGAGTTCCATCGTGTGTTTAAGTCCGTATTGTTGGCAAAATCATTGCTGAATACAATATGATTGTCCGTATAGACAGTCTTGCGATTTTCAAAAGTGGCGTTAATGGCCTCACTTAATATCTCACTGTCATATTTCCCTCCGTGTAAAATAGTGTATAGGTCGTAAAAATCTTTCATCCTGCTGTTGGCTTCCGCTCTTACAATCACAGTTTGAAACTTTTCGGCGATGACGGTTTCTAATGAATATGCCAAAATGTTAGTTGTCGGGAATCCGTCAATTAAATTTGGATAATCCAGTTCGGAAGGGCATGGAGTTATCACGTCTCCAAATCCGATATCCATTGATACGTCTTGGCGAATGGTATCAATGGAGGCACCCAGCGTGAGCCTTACACCCGGATATCTCTTTTCAACGGCAATGTCTTCGGTTCTCAGAGTTTCTGTATAAAATGTCACCCCGTCTTGTTGGTATGGAATCGCACAAATCTCGGCAAACACCTTTTTAACATTCTCCTTGTCATTGTCAATATGATGCCCCATAAAATCAATATCCAATGTAGGCCTTGCCATAAAGCGTTCATGCGCATACAACAAGGCTCCACCTTTCAGGAAGAAATGGTCGTGGTACTGGCTTATCGACAAACGATAGAGCAAACGCTCCTGGAGGTATCTTGTCACCAACATCTGGTACCCAAGTTTCTCATTCCGTGAGATATTCAACAATTTGGCTTTTACCGAACAGCCGAAATTATGTATTTCTTTTATTGCCATACTTCAAGATATTGATTCAGTGTTTTGCGTATTCTTAACTTTGATGCGTAATCCATCAGCCGTGAGATATTTTTGTCCGGACGTCTTAGATAAGTTTGGAGGATTTCTGCCATTACATCAATGCCGACTTTGTTTCTGTATTTGATTGCATCGCATACAGAACGTTCCATATCAAAGATAGGAATATCGTATCCTTGCACATTTTTTCGGGTTGCCCCGATAGAGAGCAGATTGTCGGATTGATAAACCAGTTGAAATTCCGGATAATCAGGCAGAACGATCTTTCGTGTTCGTTCAATGGCTATATAGTAAGCATTGGGTATCTGTGTCGTCAAATTATAAACAGACCATGCCGACCAAAGGCATAGTATGCCACCGGGGACTATCATCCGTATATCCACCATGGTATTTGCCAAGGCATCAATGTCTGCATATATGCCGTTTTTGAGCCTTACCGCTTCGCCTTTACGGACAGCATCCTGCAACTGTTGTTCTTGCCAGTCGCTCAAATTCTTAGTCGAGACGAAGCCTTCTTCTTTGAGTTTGTCTGTAATACACATATGCCGAACATATTTACCTTGCAAAGATACTGCTTTTTCTCAAATATGCAGTATGTTTTATAGTTTACTTTATTCTTATTTCGGTTTACGTTTTCCCAGCGGGCCGCTGAACTTACCTCGATTGAGCGAAACTCCGTATTTGTTTAGGATGCGGAACACGGAGCTGCGGCTGCTGAATCCGCTTACTTTCCAGATGTCATCTATTGAATGCCCGTTGTTGTACATCGCCACGATAGTTTTCTCCCTTTCCGCCTTGCTGATGTTTTTCTCTTTGGACGGCTGGTTTATGTTCTGCTTTAGTTGGATGATATGCGCTGAAGCCTTTCGCAATGCTGCACACTCCTCCGGAAGCGAACCGAATATCTCCAACACATCCGCAGCCTTGGTTTCAGGGAACAGGTCACCACGACTGTCAACCTTGTCGTGAATGGAGATAATCCGCACCACCTTTACACGGCAGAACTCGATGAATGCCGCCAGTTCACGAGAACCACGCAGGGCGTTGCTGAATTTAGTAAGTACGATTTCGTCTCCCCGTTCCATACTTGCCATAAGCTGTTTCCATTGTGGACGCAGTTTCTCGTGTCCGTTTTCCTCCTCAATCACTTGTACACAACCGTATTGCTTCATCCACTCCACATCAGTGTCGAAGCCGTCATAGCCGGCTGCCTTGAATATGTAACCTACTTTTGCCATAGTGCTGTTCAATGCTAAATGATACCAAGTGCAAAGATACAAAGTTTAATTCGGTTAAAATCATACTCAATAAAATATTTTTCAATTATTATACTTTATATTTTCACTTGTTACGCTCTTGTTTGTTCTGCGGATTATACTCGTAAGTATGAAAAAGAAAATAGATTAAAGTTTTATTTTAGAGTATTATTGTGCTAACTTTTATACTTATCTTTGCCACCATAATTCAACGAAGGAATCATGTTTAAAGGTTTATTTAACGAGAAAATAGGGCTGATAATAAGAAGTGTGAAGTGTAAATCATACTCAAAAACACATGGACAATGTGTCAAACTCCTTGCCGTATGTTTTGCCATTGTCACATTGGCATCATGCGGAGAAAAGACCGGCAACAGTATGTTTCAGTCCGTTAAAAATGCTGCCGATGCTTACAGGTCATACCTGTCCGAGGTGCGAAAGGAAGCAAACCTGCCAACAGACCGTCTGATTGAAAAAATCAACGACTGGCAGTCGCTTCGGGATTCGGTATCTGCCTGTGTCGCCAAAGACACGGCAAACCGTATTCACGCCAATTACGAAAGCGAAATTCGTGGATTGCACGATTCGTTGCGCATTGAATTTACCCGTTTGGCTCTGGAGAAGCCGAGAACTTTTGCGGATGTGTTGCTCATCAGAGGACAGACTTTCCAATACAGGCAAGACACGGAGCTGATGCAGTTGACTGCGGAAGCGGAGCCGTTTTTCAAACCATTGGATTCCGTCCCGACATATAAAGGCAGTGCCGATGCTGTCGTTGAAAAATACCGGATGTTCCTTTCCAAGACCTTGAAATCCGGAATAAGCGGCAAGAGTGAAATGCTTGCTTTCATAAAGGAAGAGGACAGGCTGTTCCGTTCTTTCCTGAGCCATCTTCCGGAGCTTGCCGATGCCGACCTGTCTGCCATTGCCGATGAAACTGAAAAATGCTACCTGTCTGTGTTCCAATCGGCAGAAGACGGCAAAATCTCTTATCGTGATGCCTTGGTATATACAGCCAGGCGAACCAACCGGAGAATCATACTCAACGCTTTGGCTTGCCGTGATGACATCAACCAAGGCAATGTAAAGACCGAAGCGCAGGCAAGGGCTTACGTTTGGATGTTGTTGCAGCCGTATGTTGCTTTGGATGGCTTCAGCGTGGCTGTTCTGTCCGATATGGAAAGGACAACACTTCATGCAGTCGCTGACCGGACACCTCAGATGATAGCCAAACTCAACAAGACTGCCGGAACGGACAATGACCAATGGCAGGTATTGTCCGGAGTACTGATCAAGATAATGCTCACATCCATTTGACGAACCAGAAACAACTAAACACAACAGTTATGCTACAACTTTTTTACGATGACTTTCTCTCCTTTGTGCCGCTCCAGCTTCCGCAGTTGCTGGATGTAACCACAATGGAACAGCCACAGTTCTATGACGATTACGTCCTTCTTTCGTTTCCGCTTGCCGACCCATACGATCTGGAAGAAGTGATGGACATCTTCGAGGACGACATGGAGCTGATAACCCTTTATCATCATATTCCTTCAAGCGCAACGACATTCGGCAGCAGCACCTGTGCCTATTCCAATCCGGCTTTCGGACAGATGTTCAAAATGAACGCGAGAGTTTCTGATACCGGCAAGGTTGACCGCATTGACGTGACCATCTATGAATCCCTGGAGTTCATGTGTTCCGACATCTGTCTTGACTTGAAACTTCATGAAAAGACCGGTCATTTCAAGTACCGCAAGACCAAGGAGGAGTTGCTTGCCGAATTTATATGAGACGGACGATATACCTGCAAATGCTATACATTATCAATATGTACAGGAGTTGGATAGTCGTGGATGACGGATATGGATACAGGCAAAGTGTCGTGTTCAGATGGGGCAAGCCGGTTTCCTGCGTGTGTCGTATGCTCCGGCTCCGTTCCACTTATAAGCACAATGGCTATGAGCGTGGCACGAAATGGAGCATATCCGAATACGAGCTGGACAATGCATTGGCAAGGTATCGTCAAAAGAATCACGAGCTAAAGGCACGGCTTAAAAAGGGGGCGTCATATCTCGAAGCCAAGGATGTGGAAGCCATTATAGAGATTGCCACCTATGGGCTGGTCAAACTTGAGCTGACCGAACTGCCATTATTCAAACAATACTGATTACACAAAGGATTACGATTATGATTTGGATTATCATCGAAATGTTATTTCCGGCATTGCTCATTATACTGCCCATGTCATTGTACAGGAGCAACCGGTTTTTTATGGCAAAGTTTTACCTCAGAATGGCGGATAGCGAGAATGCGAGGAAACTTTATGTGCAGTGTATGCTTATCTTCCTCCTGCTATATCACTATGTCTATGCAGGCGGACACTTCGGAAAGTGGGGAGTTCTGATATCCACCATACCTTGTGCCGTTCTGTTCTCGTTCAGACGTGCCGACAGGTGGATGCGCAGACTCCACGAGGATAAGAAAAGATTCGTTATGGCAGCCTTGATTACATTGGTCATCTGCGCGGTACCACATCTGCACACCACGGCGTTCACGCTTGCCTTTCTTCTTTTGGCCGCCATGTTCTATCCCTCTTGCCGTGTGTTAGCCGAATGGCAGGATGAAGACACGCGCAAGCATTTGAAAGAAAATCCAAAAACAATGTCCGAACATTACTACTGACATCATCACGCGAGACTGCCACGAATAAGTGGATAGTGGCAGGTTAATAGAATCCACATATAGTCAAACAAAAATCAAATGAAATGATGAAAGACAAGAATAGAGCCGCCAATCAGGTATTGGCAGATATGATGTTTTTCGACTACCTCAAAGAGAAAGTCGGTGAACGGAAGACAAAGACCGGTGCTTACTACGACCTGTTGGAGAAAGCAACGGCAGGTTTTATCGCTCCCTTTTTGAAGAACCACGAGTATGTGTTGCAGGCTGACGAGTGTCATGTGACCATTTCAGACCTTGCGGTGGAATGGCACTGGCACAGGGCTACCGTCAGGGCGTTCCTTGACAAACTGGAGGAGATGGGATATATTCGTCGGACAAGGTTCGCAAAGAGTGTGGTCATTACCGTGACTTTTGCGCCATTCTCCAGTGGCGAAACTCCTGCCTCTTATACCGGTCATACAGGGGCCGGACTTGCCGATGATTTGGACAAGGCTTTGTCCGAATGGATAAATGGCAATCTGTCTGACGAAGATATGGGAGAGATTTGTGGACAGTATCATGAAGCCGGACTGAAACGGCTTGCCGATGAATCCGGCAAAGATCATTCGGGCGACAAGCCGGCAATAAAGGCAGGTGCAGAAACGGAGTTTGCCCAAGAGATTGTCGAGCGTGTAGCCGTAGCCGGACTGAAACGCGCCATACGAAACTCACGCTTCGATGACCCGACCGATTTCCTGGAGTTCTTTCACAAGGAACTGGGAGGTGACTGGACTTCACTTTTGGAGGCATCCAAGATAACCGCCAAGATGATTCTGGACGCTGGAAACGACGGCGCAGCCAATAGTTCGAGCGAAACGGATATGCTTGCCACGCTTCGACAGCCGTTCAGGGCGTTATGGGCAAAGTGCCAGGAGCGTGATTTTACCCTTTTATAGACTTCACAACCGGTGTTGTAAGTCAAAAACTATTGTATAACCACGGACGAGCCGTGATGCCCTACATTTGTAGGCTTGCCATTTTAAGCGTGCAGCGGTGCTTGCACGTTGACCAAACAGAGGGAAGCATGGGTAACTCAATACCCCACACGATTACGGTCGGTGGGAGCGGTTGCCGGACAAGCAGCAAGCTGGGGCAAATCGGTTGTCCGATAAAAACGGATGATATGGCTGAAAAATCATGGCAGGTGATGCACATGAACGTGATGAAAGGCATAACCACCGCGCAAAGCAACGAACACCAGCGTAACTGGACGGAAAGCGGCTGGAAACACGCCATAGACAAGGGTAATTATGACCGCCAGAGGGAACGGTTGAATTTCGAGATTGTAAAGGGCGGTAAGGTGCGACCTGTAAACAAGGACAAGTCTATTCCTGAACGCATGGCTGAAAACCTTGCCGGGCGTGGGATAAAAGATCCCAATTCGGATTTGGCAGAACCGAAATTTCGCACGGTCGTGGATTTTATACTGGGCGGATCGAAGTTTCAAATGCGGCAGCTTGCTTTTGGAGACCAGGCTGTTGTGTATGGTTCCGGTAACAATACCGCCAATGCTTCGCTTCAACGAAGACCGGAAATAGAAGAATGGGCAAAGGATATGTACCGGTTCATGAGTGAAAGATTCGGTGAGGAGAACATTGTCGGGTGCTATGTACATCTTGATGAAACGACCCCGCATATGCACCTTACTTTATTGCCAATCCAAGACGGGAAATTTGCGTTCAAAAAGATGTTTGCAGGAAAGGACAAATATGAGTTTTCTGCAAGGATGAAAATGTTACACGATGAACTCTCGCAAGTGAACGAAAAATGGCAACTGGAACGGGGACGTAATGTTTCCGAAACCGGGGCAAGACATCGAAGCACGGAGGAATACCGCCGACACCTTTCGGAAGAATGTACCAATATAGAGGAACAGGTTGTCCAACACAAAAAAGCATTGTCAGACCTTAAAGTGGAAATAAGTCTGGCAGAGCGCAGGGTTAAAGGCTTGACCTCTATGGTGGATAACCTCCGAAAAGCGAAAGCGGAAAAGGAATCCCAACTATCGGCATTGGAACGCACCCTTCAATCCCATCAGGGAGATACGGCTGCCATTATAGCCGAGAGGGAACGGTTGGAAAAAGAACTGGCTTCTATCCAAACGAAACTGGAAGACAAGCAGGATAAGCTACGGACGGCTGACCAACAGCTTGAAGTCCTTAAAAGGGACATGGATGCCATTGGCGAGCGCACGGAGGAACTGAAAGGCGAAGCCTATAAGTACAGTCGTGAAATCCATTCCAACGTGGATGTGCTGCTCAAAGATGTAATGCTGGAAACATTGGTTGGAGAACATTCGGCAAGAGTGGCTGAAATGGGAGCTGCGGAGCAATCCGTCTTTGACGGTTCTTTGTTGCAGAGCCTGACCGAGCAAGGGGCGGAAGTGATGCACTGCGCCACGCTCCTCTTCCTTGGTATGGTCAACGACGCCACTACATTTGCCGAAACGCATGGCGGTGGAGGAAGTAAAAGCAACCTTAAATGGGGAAAGGATGATGACGAGGATAACCGTGCGTGGGCAAGGCGTTGCATGATGATGGCAAGCAGAATGATGCGACCGGCTTCCGGCAAGAAGCAAAAGAGGTAATCGGCAGAATATGTTTTTCTGCAATGAATAACAAAACAAAATAATGCGTTGAATATGACAAAGAAAATATTTTTAATTCTGGCAGTGGCAGGTATGGGCTGTTCACTGCAAATGAAAGCGGCTGTACCACCTGTGATAAAGGACACTGTACAGCTGGAATCGTACACGGATGTCGAACAGATACTCCGGCTTTTGGAGCCGACTTACCGCAAGGGTGTATTCGTGACATCGCCTTGGAACGGTAACTGGTTTGTCAGTCTTCGAGGAGGTGCAAGTGCGTTCATTGGCAAACCTGTTGGTTGTGCCGACTTATTTGACAGGATAAAGCCTACTATTTCCGCATCGCTCGGCAAGTGGTTCACTCCGCAGATCGGAGCAAGAATCGGTTATGGAGGTTGGCAGTTCAAAGATTGCGGACTGGTCACAAATGACTACCATCACTTTCATGCTGACTTGATGTGGAATGTGCTTGGATATCGGTATGGCAAGGTGGAGAATCCTCGTTGGGGAATCATTCCATACATAGGACTTGGATTGATGCACAATCCGCAGAACGGACATAATCCGTTTGCCATTTCATACGGAATACAGGGGCAATACCGTATCTGTAAACGGCTGTCTGCTTTGTTGGAAATTGGCAATGTTTCCACATTCCAGGACTTTGATGGCTATGGTAAATCCAATCGTTTCGGAGATAATATGCTCTCCGTGTCAGTCGGCTTGTCGTTTACGATTGGAAAGACCGGCTGGAAACGTGCCGTTGATGCGAGTCCTTACATCCGGCAGAACGAGTGGCTGATTGGTTACGCCACACAGCTATCGGAGAGTAATCGCAGATACACCGGGCAATATGACAGGGCGATGCAAACGATAAACGAATTGAAGAAGATTCTGGAAATTGAGGGTTTGCTTGATAAATATAGCAGGATGTTTGATGACCGGAAGAGTTTGGGTAATGTCTATCCGAGAAACGATTACAGTGGACTGAACTCGCTCCGGGCAAGATTGAAAAACAGGCATTGGGATGGCAGGTCTCCATTGTCCAATGACAGTTTGTCCAGTAAGTCTGAATTTGCCAATGCCATACCCAATAATGACGGTAGCGTTATAAACGGCTTCTATGTCACAGGTGCCGATTCCCTGCTATCTTCAGATATGAATAATGACAGCATTTCCATTTATAGCCATTCGGATTATCTCACCTTTATAGGTTCCCGTGACGAGTGCATCGGTTCGCCTGTCTATTTCTTCTTTGAACTCAGCACGGATCAATTGACCGATAAATCTCAGTTGGTCAATCTGGATGAACTGGCGCGAGTGACGAAGAAATACGGATTATCCGTGACTGTTGCAGGTGCGGCCGACGCTGCCACTGGAACTGCCGATATAAACAATAAATTGAGCACATCAAGAGCTGATTATATTGCCACGGAGTTGTGTAAGCGCGGAGTGGCTGTTGAAAATATAACAAAGGTCGGTCAAGGAGGTATTTCCAATTATGTACCCACTGAAGCTAACAGACATACCAAAGTCATGCTATATATGAAATAGGAAAGTGTAAGATTCTTTTTGTTCAAATTGATTAGTTGAATGTCAATTCACAAAGAAGAGCCTGCCCGTGACGGGTCGGCTCTTCTGCATTATAAAAATCTCATTATAATAACTTTTGTATTTCGCTCCAATAGAAGAACGCTTCTGCATTCGTCTTCTTTAATTTATTCAATTTGGTTGAGAGTGGAGAGTGTATCGTTACGTTAACCAATAAATTCGCTTCGGACGGATTATAGTGCTTTATCTCATTTATGCCTTTACTGATAAGTTTGGCAAGATAAGCTGCCTTTGAAGCATTTGTAATAGCACTTTCCAAAGTATAGACTTCACTATGAATAAAGCCACGCACTTTTTTTATTCCATCTTGAATCAGGTCAAATTCCTCCTGACTGTCTTGCCCGCGCATTACTATACATTTGGCAGTATCATAAATGTCATCCAAAACTTTTTGAATTGCATCAGGATTCTCACCTCTGTATTGAAGTTCAACCATCGCAAATTTATTGAATGTTTCCGCTGTAACAGATAAGTCTCCAACTATGTCGAAAAGCGATGCAACGTCAAATAACTGTTTACAGATTTCCATTGAACAATTCTTTTCTCCTTTGAAAAATGGGATCCCAGTCGTGTGAGGAGCAAATGCAGTTAATTTATCGCCGAGCAGATCTTCTTTACTTGGCAACTTTACCATTACGGGATTTCCTTCTGTTTTTAACAAGCGGCTCTGAATAGGAAGTTCCACAACATTTGCATAATGAATTTCCTCGAATAATACATCCAACAGAATCTTGTCTTGACGTCCTCCTGCCGGATATGCCACCTGGTAAAAGAATTTGGCATGTTGTTTTGGAATATCTGTACGAGAGATACGTTCTACCAATTTAACCTCTCCAAAACCATATTCTTCGGAATACTTTTCCAGATAATCTTCAATCCTTGTTCCAGGAGGACAAATTATATCAATGTCGATTGAAAGTCGTTTGCCGGTATCAAGATGAAGCATTAAGGAAGACCCTCCCTTGAATAAAAAGGGACAACCGGATCGGGCTAATGCTTCCAACAATGAGAATGCACGGATTGTTTTTTCAACGAGGGCTATATCTTTTATCTTGTTGTCTTTGGCTACTTGTTCTATCCAAGATAATGTCCTGCTATCGGGATGTATCATATATTGATTGTATTGATAATTTGTTCAACTTTTTGTTTTCTGTTACGGCGTGCCGCATATCTCAACAGCCGTGGCATTTTGATTTCATAGTCCGAGAAGGCGTTTGAATATATAGTATATAATTCATTACCTTGAAGATGTTGTAGTTCCTTGTCGGATATGGCATCAACAAGCATTTTCTCTAATGTGGGAACGGGACAGCCATCAATAATATCTATTGGAGCCTCTTTGACAAGAGGACGAACAATAATCATATCACGATTTGTAATATATCGATCTGCATCTTCTTGCTTCGGATTCAAAAAAACAGGGATTGCAAATTCCATGTTTTGTAATGACATAAAAACGGATTCCATTGCCTCCCTTTCAACATCTACCAATGTGGTTCTTACCGCAGGTACATGTAACATCATAGAAGCGAATATAGATGGTTGCCATATACAATAATCTGTGAAAGGGAATTTTTCTTTTATATGTCTGTTGAGTGAAAGCATAAATTCGCTTGGCTTATACAAAAAATCATATTTCAAATCTTCATTTAATTTGTATTTCCCGTATGAAACTCTGATGATTTTGTTCTCTGCAAGCATCCTATTCAAAAGCACAACAAGAGAGCCTTCTGATATGTTTTTCATACCAGAGCGCACCGCATTCAGCAGGTCTTTTCGTGTGAATTGCCCGTCCTGTTTTCTGGCAATATCTATTATCTGATTTACGGCAGTCATTATTGTTCTTCAATTATGTTGCAAAGTTATAACAAATTTGGCAAATACCAATGCGTCTTGCCGATTTTGTTATGCTTTTAATAAGAAAAAAACATGAGCTATATAACAACTCCGTCAAATATCGAAAGGATTTGCCGGAGTTGTTATACTTTTCCTATTTTACAATTCCTGCTATCTATCTGCCAATTATAGCAGTTTTACTTGTCACATATAATGAACACCTCCGGCTCATCTTGCCGGCTCTATTTTCCTTTGCAAAGGTACTGCGTCGAGGGAATGCCAAGTACCGCTATGCAGGTTGTTTCGCTAATTGCTTGGTGAACTTAACAACAACTTTCCGCAATTTCCACCAAGTGTTAATTGGGTATTTCATCAACTCCTCTGCCATTTACTTGTCTTATCCTTCTGTTTCCACAGTCTCTTGGTTGCACGTAAAATTCAGATTCCGACAAGAAAGCCGATAAAGGCTTCAAAATGAGGGAAAATAAAAAGATTATGGCAAATATGGAAACAAATTCAGATGAGAGAAAGATAATAGACAGAGTTTTACATTGTGATATTGTATTCAGATACCAATTGTTAGGTCGTTTACAAGCTGATTGCGAATACTACCTTAATTACGGCAATCGGAATATCAGACGTTTGTGGGCTGGCAATGTAAATCTGCAAATTAAACTGATGGCTGAACTTTATAATAGTTTCAAGGAAGATGAAAAACCGGAATGGATTACAGGTTCATCGCTGAAATTGGCTATCCACAAGCCCTCGCTGCTGTTGCTGCCCTCGGCTTTGCCCTTGTAACTTCCGCTACCGTCCATCTTGGGACGGCCGCGTTCCTCCAGTCCTGCAATCTTGTCCGGCTCTTTGGGAAGTACCAGTGGAAAGACAAGGTTGGCATACGCCAAACCGTCTGAACGGTGTCTGGTAGCCAGGAAGAAATGGTCGGCAAAAGCCCGTTGTGTGAAGATGTCGATGCCACGGTTCTTGAAATAGGGATAAAAACGTTTGTGGGTCTCTCTGTCTTTCACGTCAAAACGGTGGATGTCGTAATCATCCAGCCTGAACGGAGTGTTCTCCCGTCTGGGTTGGATGATGCGCAAAGGTCTGTCATTGATGGGTTGGTTCAACAGCCTGTTGCAGACAAGGTTGACCAACCTGTCTAGAGAGACGCCGTTCCGGTGTTCCGCAAACTTCTCCGGGAATGCCTTGATAAAGGATATGATATTATAGAGCTTTTGCTGTGGTGGCTGGAAACAGCATTTGCCGTTCGGCGTGACGATGAACTTGTCACCCCGGATACGTGTGCCGTTACTGTCCATACGGATATAGGACGGATAACGCAAGCCGTCACGCTTGTTCAGGTGATAGCCTGCGTCCATCAGTATATCCTGAATGTCCAGCCGTTGCAGGAAGTCATCGTATGTCAGTTCTCCGTTTGCCATCTGTGTGTTCCTTTTATTCCTTAAAATCCTCTGCGCATCTCTGCCACCTCCTTGTTCATCTGCGCTTCAAAGTTCCTTGCAGCCACATCCATCGGCGAGTCCACTCCCGGCTTGAAATAAGGACGGGGTGCGGAACTGAAACGCTCTCCGTAAAATTCCGGACAGGGATGGTGCAGCCCGTGGGCGACATCCGACAGCACTACAGCACCTGCGGCAAGTGCGGCGAATATCTTTGTCCCCAATCCGCTGCTCATTTCGGGACGGGTCTTCATATCCACTTCGTTGAATATCTTGGAAAAGAGCTTCATGCGGTGGTAGTCATCGACTGCCAGGAACTTGTCGTACTGTTTCTGGCTGATTTCATGGGTGATGGGTTCTCCGTTGATAATGGCGGTCATCTTGTATTTGCCCTCTGTTTCTGTTGGTTGTACAGCGATGGCTTCCACTTCCACCTCACGTCCGTGTTCTCCTTCCCGGTACCAGCCTTTGTTTTCGTTGATGTATGACAAGTCCCGTCCTTCAATCAAGGCTCCTTCTTGTGGCTCTCTGATGATATGTTCGTCTTCTTGCAGTACCGTCTGTTCGGTAGAGTGCGGTGCAAGGCTGTTATCGGATTCCAATGGCAGGAGCAAGTCCTGTTCCTGCCGGTTCCGCATAGCCAGATCCTGCTCCACTTCGGGGTGCAGGGCAATGCTGATGCGCTCCTTGCTGTTCAGCGATTCCAATGTGACTTTATCGGAATAGTCATTTTGAATGACATTGTTCAGAATCTCCAGGCGTTTCTCAACCGGATGCTCTTCAATGGAATTGGAGGTCAGTGCGGATAATTCCTCTTCGGTCAGGTCATAGACCATATCGGCACTGACTTTCTCCGACTGGACGGTCAGAGTCCCGGCTTCCGTATCCACGATGATGCCGTGTGAGGACAGGCATTCCTGCCACTTCTCATTGGAGAAATAGACGGGTGAGGTAATCAGCTCCTTGTAGGGCTTTGCAGGTTCTTCGCTTCTTGGCTTGTTTACCATCGAGGTGATGACTGCCTGCAAATCCTGCAAGACATCCTGTCGGACTGGCTGTACCGGCTTTTGTGGCTGCCGATGCCCTTTGTAGTAGAATCCGTAACCGCCGGATTGCATCTCACCGGGTTTCATTCGTCCGTCCGGGCGTTCTGCCATCATAGGTGTATCTGCATAGAAAAGCCGGCCGCCGACCCTGCGCAAGTGATAGCCTTCCTGCTGTCTGGGAGTCCATCCGAGGAAAGGGGGCGGCATACCGTACCTGCCGACCCTGCCATACTCACCGATGCCGATACGGTAGCCGTGAAGTCCCATTGCCACCCTGCCGTTGGCATTACGGGCATGGACAAAGTTGCGTGGCAGCTCAAAGTCATTCTTTACTATCTCCGTAAAGGTGTTGTATGCCTTTTTGTTGGCATGGTTTGTCCCCCAGTCGGTAAGAGCTAAAAACTGCTGCTTGCTGATGGGGTATCGCAAGAGCGGAGAGTCGTGCCCCTGTACTACCAACTGGTAGCTGTCACCCACAGGTACGACATGGGCTTGCATACCGTTGCGCATCAAAAGAGCGTACATTTCGGGTTGCAAGTCCGGTCTCATCGGGTTTGTGTTGGTTCGTATTGCCATAGTCCGTGTTTATGCTTCACCGCTTTCCATAGCGGCTTCTAATTGTTCACTCTTGTAGTGGACGAATTGCTCGGCTGCCGCATCATCAATCGTGAGCGAGTGCGCTTTGCAGTATTCCACCAGTTCTTCCTGCCATTCGGCAGAAAAGTGGTTGACGTAATCCAGCCAGCCGTATTCTCCGCGCTCCATCTTCTCGATGAGCACTTCTTCGGGATAATAGGTGTTTTGTGCCATAATTACAGTGTTTGAAAGGTTTTACTTGTGAAGTCCTGCACCCATATTGCGTTGGGCACTCTTTTTCTGTTCGTTCCAGAGTTCTTCCGTGTATTGCTCTTCCGGGATATAGTCGAGATTGCCGTTATCGTCCATCATCCAGCAACCGTAACAGCCGAAGGTGTATTTATCCCATTCTCTTTTGGTCTTCTCGCTCCATTTCTTGGCGTCTCCCTGACAGAAGTGGATGCCGTCCTTCTCGTACAGGCTGATTCCGACCGTTACAGGTTCGTCTTGCATTACAAAGGTCAGCGGTTCGCCCTGTTGCATCACCTTGATTTCGGCATTGCTGAGTTTCAGTTCTTCTGCCATCACCTGTAGGTTCCGGGCGATGACCTGCGTGGGGACGGACATGACCTGATTGGTCTCGGTATCGATCTGCACGAATGCCTTTGTCTTTCGCCCGTCAGCCGTTACCGTGTCGGCAAGAATGACTTTACCGGAACAGAGCTGCTTCTGTTGTTCCTCACTGTATTTCTCCAAGGAGAATTTCTTCAGCACCGGATAGAACACGACATCGGCTTCTCCGTTCTCCTTGCGCACGAAAGCGAATCGGCTACGGTCGGTGACCGTGTTCCCGTTCTCATCGTTTACCGTTTCTAACAACGACATGATTGACGAATTCTTGAAGAAAGAGATGGGTGATATAAAAAATGCCCGAAAGTCGAAGAAACCTGACATTGACATGATATCTGGCAAGCAGGGCTTTATAGCAGGCTACAATGTCGAGATCAATAAAGGAATATACAGTAAGGATGGAGAGCATAAGACGCTTACTGACAAATAAGTCTGATGAAATGAACACCTATCACACTGAACCCCGACCTGGATGCAGGAAATTCGCTCCCTGCGGTAAAATATCCCTCCATAAATGCCGCAAGTACAAAGGCAAGTTGGAAGAATGCAAGGGATGCACGTTAGTTAAACGCAAGGCAAAGACCATAACATATGTTCAGATTGGTCAGAAAGTATGTCCACACTGTGGGAGGTCATTGCCTTTACATCGGTTCTATACTCGAATTATCAAACATAACGATAAGGAATATCACTGCCTCACATCATGGTGTAAGATGTGCATGAGTGAAGCGGCAAAAATTAGAAACCAAATAAAAATAAGAAATAGCTATGAAGAAAATAGTTCAATTGGATGAATACGAATATAACAAGTTGGCGGAACTTGCTAAACTCAATGAAGAACAGATAAACCAGAAAGCTGCCGATTTGTGGGAGAAAAAAGGAGTCGCAGAGATTGAGATAAATATAGAGACCGGCCATGATACCCGCCATGTTTTTCGCATAGATTTCAGACCGTATATCAAGTATCGGTCTGAAAGGTTCTTTATTCCCGACAAGTTGAGAGAAAGATTCAGAAAGATAGTCAAGAGTGAGTTGAATAATTCCGTTGAACAGAAGTTCGGCAAGGCTGTAGATATGATCAATATATGCAACAACAAAATTGATTCCGTGAATAAAACGCGATTTTTATGGATGCTTGTTGCAGCATCCGGATGGGCAGTGGCCGCTGTTACACTGCTATGGTATTTTACGAAGTAAGGCAACCTACAAATTATGGATACTAATCTTACCATTGAGCAAATCCACCTTGCCCTCCGGAACAGTGGGTCCCGCTTAATTGGAGAAGTATCATCTGACCCCGAATCTTTATTTCCCTTTTGGGGTTGTATAACTATCTGGCTTATAATTAGTATCTTTACATTGTTTCAAAGAGGAAACTTAATCAGGAACCTACTAAAAAACTTATGGACATAAAGACAATAGAACGTGAAGCTGTATCTTCAGCAGTGATTGATTTCGGAATCTTTAATTCCGAGAAGAACGATTATTATATCAAAGGATTCCTAACCGGTGCCCTCTGGCGCATCAACTCAGTTTGGCATGAACCGTTCGAACATCCGGCAGACGGCCAGTATTTGACTATCCTAAGACAGGGAGATCAGATACTTTCGGAAATCGCTCCTTGGAAAGACGGTAAATATCATGGCAAGGTACACTCACAGATCTCCAGCAAAGGATACGAGGTGATTAAATATGCAGACGTATGCGATCTGATTCCGGAAATGAAGGGTATCGATTTGAATATGTCTGACAGATCCGCAGAGTCTGATTCGAATGGCAAAGAGAAAATGGTAGAGAAAAAGATTCATAGAATCCTGATATGTCAGATAAATGAAGAGGTGAATCTGAACGAAACGCTGCTTAACCAAGGATTCGACAGTCTGGATGTCGTGGAAATCTGTATGAAAATAGAGAATGAATTTGATACCTCTTTCGACTTCAACTGGGTCAACGACGAAACGACAGGTTCGGAGATTATCAATTATGTGAATCAAACATTAGCCAACAAATAAATGGAATATGGAAAGATTTGAAATAGATAAAGAATCAGCAAAATATGCTGAACATAAAACCACTTTCAGAAAAGAGGTATTGAAGGAGGTCAACAATGATGACTACGAGCGCCGGCGTTCTGATTGTAGAGAGGATTTCAAAGCTGGTGCTGAATGGGCAATTAAATCCTTGCGTAAAAGTCTTTAAAAGAAAAAGAGATTTAGAAACTAATAAAGGGGAAAGATGGATATGGAAAAGCTGAAAGTTTATTACGGGTGGTCTAAGATAAATGCAGTACGCAAGAAACGCTCACTTTCTGTCATGTTTGAAAATGACCTCTCATGTCGCAGGGAGAGAGGACAGCGCGTGCTGTCTGCAACTCAGGATACGGTGTTTGTGAGATATCAGGATGAAGAAGAAATGACGGACGCCAAAGCCCAGAACCGCATTTTCACCGGATACGACTTGTTTCTGGATGAGAAACCGTTTAACGGCAGTCTGGAGCTTTTATTGGAGTCAAACAGCGAAGCGGATAAGAACCACGTATCCAAGAACATGCGCGAGCGTATCACCGAAGCTCTTCGGAAAGCGTTCATGCTAGCCAATCCTGACTATAGAGAACCTGGCGGCCAGTTAAGCCTGAAATTCGGTGAATGACAATTTTGTTGTTCACTTGTGGGCACCCTGCCCGGAAGCCAACACCGGCTTCCTATGTAGTTTAATATATAATCCTATAAGAATTAAAATTGATAGAAATGGGGAAATTAGCTTACCGCTGCAAACGGCCACACAACAAACCATTATGGCTTTTGCGCATTCAGTGTGACATATCTGTGGATTTTATCAATGAAGAGTATTCGGAAGAAGTTCTGCCGGAACTTAAACAGTATATTGATAAAAAGATTCTGGATTTGGTTTAAGCAGGAGGAATCAAACGGAGTTTTGTCACTACTATGCTGAAAAAGGAGGGACAGAAAACCGTGTTGTGGATTGTCCGTAATGATATTCCACTCCAGCAATATTATATAGAGGGAGTAACTCCCTAAAAATGGTGTCCGCTTCAATGGTAAAGTAGGGTTGTAAGTTAAAATCAAACCTCTTTACTCATTATGTAAGTGTCTGAAAAAGAATTAGTATCTTTACATCAGTAAAGAAAATCAAAGACAATATGGAAGAATTTAATATTCACGAAGTAGCAGAGGAAAACAATCTGGATGTGATTAGTACCACAACCGGGAAAAATGGATATCCCCAGTCGGTTAAATATGCAATCACCGGTTTCCCTAATTTTTCAGAGGCAGAGAAATTGGCCGAGAAATACGGATTGCGTATCACTACTTTCTGGAAAAAAGCAGGTTGGCAACTCTATGTCAGAGACCGCAATACGACATTCGAGCCGATGCGCATTTCAGCCGAAAATTATGGCGATGATTACATGGCATTCGACTCAAGCAGTGTGGAATCGTTTTATGAAGACGAAGTAAAGCCATTACTGGATGATATCAACAGTCTTGAAGACTTGGAGAAATTTGTGTCTGCCCGCAAAGAATTGCTTGACGAGATCAAGAGTATCGACGAAACCCAATTGGTAATAGCCTGCCATGGCCATTATTATGAGACGATAGATAAGGAAACAATGGAATGGTCGTTCGATTCGAATACTTATGTTATCGGAGTTATCAAAGACTAATAATTAAGCGTATGAAAACATATAGTGTATATTTTACAGAGCCTGTCACCCGCCACTACAAAGGGGACAAGTTCAACCAAAAGACCAAACAGTGGGAACATGACGTAGATTGCGAAGAAACCAAAGACACCTTCACTTTCTACTCTCTCCCTCCGGCCAAGAAGCTTATTAAGGCAAACATGGACAAATACAAGGGTTCAAGTATCACAAAAACATGGGCCAACGGTGATTGGGAAAACCTTGGTGAAATCAAGCTTACCGGGAACAACAAGACCTTCGTGGCAAATTCCCGCCAGAAGAAAGCCGGATATTGATTACCAAAACATTAAAGACGAAGATTATGAAATTAAACAATAGTGACTGTTACGATTCAATCATGGTGACCCTGGCTCCGGACAAGTATCCTACTGCATTCGCCAATAAGGTGGACGAACTGATAGAACAGAATCAGTTCAAGACTAGGGAAGAAGCCGAAGCGTATGTTTCCGGCACTCCCATTGAGTTGGAACTGTATTACGAGAAAGGGACCGGATTGTTTGCAGTGGAAGCGGAAGCCGTCGAATCCGGAACAATCTACTCCCCTTATACCAAGGAACTGCTGGAAGATGCAGATTGCGATTGTTAAATCACTCACTTTAACCATTAAAAAACAAGACCTATGAAACGTATTACTTCAAACGATATTATCCCGGGATTCCAGTTTATGCATGCGGGTATCCCTGCAACCGTGAAACATGTATCGGACGGCTTTGCCCGTTTCATCTCTGACGATGGATCAGAAGCCGGTTCCATCGCCGTAATCGCATTGGTCAATATGGCCAACCGTACTATCTAAAAACTGAAATTATGAGTCGTATATTAGAATCACTGAATGACAGACAGCGTGAGGCTGTCCAGGCTACAGAAGGCTACTTCCGTATCATTGCCGGAGCAGGCAGTGGCAAAACTAAGACTTTGACACATCGCTTTGCCTATCTGGTGCAGGAAATCGGTGTTCCTTCCAACCGAATCCTCTGTGTTACCTTCACCAACAAGGCGGCAGCTGAAATGCGTGGCAGAGTAAAGCAGCTTTTGGGCGAGAACATCACTGACGAATACATCTGTACTTTCCACAGTTTCTGTGTGAAGGTTCTCAGACGCGAGATCCAGCGATTGGGATACCAGCAGACATTCAGCATCCTGGATATGACTGACCAGAAATCATTGATCAAAGAGGTATTCGAAGAAATGGGTCTTTCATCCAATGACGGCATTACAGCCAAGGATGCCCTGAAACACATAGAGATGTGCAAGACCGGAGAGGGATGGGAACATGTTGTCAAGCTGCTTGTCGCTCCCAATGACCCTGTCATCCCGGCAGAAGCAGAAGTGAAAGACAGGATCCTGCTGAATTACCTGACCCTGCAGCGCAAGAACTTGTCCTTGGATTTCAATGACCTGATTTCCTTTACGCTGTATCTTCTTCAGACAAACCATCAGGTGCTTGACACTTGGTCAAACGCTTTCAGCTATATCATGGTTGACGAGACACAGGACAACTCCAGACGTCAATGGGCCATGCTGGAATTGTTGGCTAAAGCTTGCCGGAACTTGTTTGTCGTAGGAGATCCTGACCAGGCCATCTATTCTTTTAGAGGGGCACGTCCCGAGGGGTTGGTCAAGTTTGACAAGGTGTTCTCCCCATGCACCACGATAGTGCTGGACCAAAATTACCGTTCAACACCTACTATCCTTGGAGCGGCCAACGACATCATTGTACACAACCGTTTACGTGTGAAGAAGGAATTATACACCGACAACGTTGATCCGGGCAGCCCGATTGAATGGATTCATGCCGATAATGACAAGAACGAGTCACTATATGTGGCATCCAAGGTACAGAGTTTACTTGAAAATGGAGCCAAGTCTGATGACATCGCCGTATTGTTCCGTGTGTCTGCCCTCTCCCGTTCCGTCGAACAGGCGTTCATCCAAAATGGTATCAAGTATCAGGTGTTTGGTGGTATGCGGTTCTTCGAACGCAAGGAGATTAAGGATGTCATGGCTTATCTGACCATGGCCGAGACTCCCGACAATGACATGGCTTTCCTTCGGACATACAACTATCCGTCCCGTAAGTTGGGAAAGGCTTTTATCAACCGGATTAAGGAACTGGCCAAAGCGGACGGAAGCTCATACTTTGCCGCCCTGCTCAAGCATTATGGTTCTGTCAAGGAGGTCACCCGCTCCGGTGCTGCCGAATACATCAAACTGGCCAATCAGATTCAGGGACTAAAAGGCGGCTCAATTTCTGACTTGGCAACATATATTTTGGACCAGACCGGTATCATGAAAGAATTACGGGAATCTGAGGATACCGAAAGGCTGGACAACGTAGTAGAGCTTCAGAACTCCATCCTGTCTTATGAAAACGAGCATAAGGATGATGAAGATTTTTCATTGAAGACATACCTTCAGGACATTTCCTTGTACACCAACGTGGATGCCAAGGATAAAGAAGACAGCATCAAACTGATGACCATACACCAGTCCAAGGGACTGGAATTTCCCTATGTGTTCCTTATCGGATGCAACGAGGGTGTCATGCCCAACCAGCGGTGTGTGTCTGAGACCCGTCGTGAAGGGTTGGAAGAGGAACGCCGGTTAGCGTACGTGGCCGTAACCCGTGCCAAACTGCAACTGTTTATCACCGAGAACGAAGGACAATTCTACGGTGGCGGCAACAGGGTGCCGTCCAGGTTTATCTTTGAGATAGACAGCAAACGCATCCAACGTAATGGGTATGTGCCCGAATACCTGGCAGAGATGACCCGGAAAATCATCCAAAATGAAGGACTGGAATTTGATTCCAATGGAGATTATGATGTGCTGACAATCGGAACACGTGTCAAACATCCGGCATTTGGTGACGGTACCATTGAAAAGGTGGAAAGTTCCCGTAATGAGTATCTTATCCGGATGGACCGTACTGACAGCCTGATGCATATCCGTATGGACTATAAGGGACTCACAGTGATTACAGACGCTCCCAAAGACGATAATACGACTGACTGTTTACCTGCCGATGAACCGGAATCCCAACCAACGGAAGAGGTGGTTGAACCCACTGCCCCGGCTCTCATGTGGAAAGCCGGAGACGAAGTAATACACCCGCTTTTCGGTCTGGGAAAAATCATGGAGGTGAACCCAGACAGCAGGGAGTATTCTATCTATGTGAACCAAGGTGGGTTTACCATCTCCGTAGATTTCAATTTTGACGGGCTGAGAGCCAAATCTTGAAAAATTAGTTTCTTTCGGTTTATTTTTAACAATAGAATTATGAATCGAAAAGAAGTATTTCTCAAGTGCCAGCAATGTATCAATGACATTCAAACGGCAGCAAACTCAAAGACTTTTATCAAATACCGCAAAGAACAAATTACTTTGCGGTATTTTTTTGTCCGTAACAGACAAATGCTGTCCGTTATACAGACAGATGCAGATATGGTTCCCGTCCTTCACTTTGTCTTTCTGACGAATGACATAAGGGCTGTGCCGGTCTATATGTACCAACTGCTACCCGGTGATTTCCCGTTTACAGTCCCCCCCTACCCTTCCCTTCATCGTTCTCTGGAGATTGCCAGTACGTTCATCCGGTGGCACGAGCTGTCCGCAAATTTCCAGTTTGACATCAGATGGTATGACTGATACGCCATAGGAGCCGACACCGGCTCCTTCCTCCTACTCCGAACAATAAATGGCCTGCATGAAAAAGTTCGAACTCAGGTGCACACAGACATTCAACAACAATATAATAGCTTGCTACACAAATAAAAAGTATTTTTGTATAAATCAAAAGTTTAGATTATGAAAAAGAGCAAGAAAAGGCGTAATGCCCCATCCACCCCTCTGGCAGCATTTCACAAAGGTAGCCGGGATGCGGAGATACAGGCTTTCGGCAAACCGGTACCACGGCACAATGTAGTCACCTCAAAGAAGGTGTATCGTCGGAATCGCCGGGTAGATTTCGATTGACACGGTTGTCTTCCTTCTTCCACCCGGAGAACCATACTGTCCTCCTATAGATCGTTATTGATAGCTTGAATGAAAGAGTTTCACTCCCCTATCCTAAATGCTAATATTCTGTATAGGTTAGGAAAACTTATATAAATATACTATATTTGTGATTATTAATGAATTAGAATATTAACCATCAAACTTTAAGAATATGAACATTAACGTAGAGATCTTCAAGAGATACTCCCCGAAGAAGAAAATAGAAATCATCAACAAGCTTACTCCAGCCGAGCTTTCCATGGTGGAATATGCGACCTTGGTAAGAGTCGTGAAGGAAGCCGGTTATGGCAGAGACAAGTCAAGAAGTAAAGATTTGAATATTCATCCCGACAGAAGAAAAGGCAATAATTGGGACAGCTTAGTCGAAAGGCTGTCATGGTGCAACGGGAAATTATATGTAGATGTGTATTTTCAATATGAGAACACAGACACAACGGTGTGTGTGATAGCCCAAGAGTTTTTCAGCCGAGGGGAATATAAAGGCAGGGTGAAACGTCTGAATCACCATTGTGACGAACAGACTTATTACTTCAATTATTCGGAGGAAGAGAAAAGAGAGGTAATGAGAAGTATCCTTCTCGAATATGTCTATAAAAAGTACAAGGACAAACTATCCGAAGGGGAAGAATAGTCTATATTGGAATCCGGACAAGGCAGGCTGACACAGCTTTCCTTGTTCGGCAACAACTCACACAGAGGGGTATCGGCATGTTTTCTTGCCAACGCAGACCGACCACGGTCTGCTGAAATATGGGTGAAATATCGCCGATCGTGGGGTATTTATGGTATCCGCAATAATGGAAAAGTCCGACCTGATACTACTCTTTCCCTTTTGTTTTCCGGAACTATGAAGACTCCCTATATTTCTGTATATTTGCATCATAATCAATGAGATAAAAGATGATAAACTTCAAGAAACTTAAAAGCCAGATTAAGCCCTTCAAACCGGAGGCCAAACATAAGGGTTACATCTTCATCGCAACAGATGAACAGATTGCCAACGGTGGATTTACCGTAGCTAAAGTAGGCTCAAAACGGAGCCTGATAGATTGTATGGCATTCTACATCAAGAAAGAACCGGATGTATGGGCAGATTTGATACTCTAAAAACAATAACTATGGGACAGTTTAGCTGGTTTACACAAGACACCAAGCGTAGAATCCGGAACGGAGTTCCGTTTACGGTATATATGACGGATGATAAGGGCAACAAGTACAAAGAGACTTGTTACGGAGGTTATGGTGTGTTCGGTGGCAAGGATTATTATGAATTGCTTGCAGAGATGAACGGTATCGTGGATAGAAATAAAGAGTATCTTCGTCAGATAGGCATCGAACTGGCTTTCAAGAACTCTCCACAGGGATACAACCCGGAAGTGAAGCACCCCTCACTGACCGAGAATGGTTCCTATTACCAAGGGGTAGCACCGATTTCAGACCCGGACCAAGGTTTTCCATTAGATTACCACTTGGCCGGGGTACCTTCTCATGTCCTTACAGAAGGTATGGAGGTTCTATTGCCAAAGGATGCGACCTTTATTGACGTGAATGGCGTTAGTATGTTCTTGCCGACATTGAATCTCTATGAAACTATCACTGTAGATGATATGTATCCGTTCGGGAATTGTCTGGTGCAGTCAATCAGGGAGGACAAATCAATCATGCTGAAAGACCTTACTTCCGGACTTGAATTTCGGTATTCTGGAAATGTGTTGATTCGGTCAAACGAGATTGTTCATTCCTACATGGGAAACAATAATAAAGGTGATCTGGTATTGTGTAACGATTGTGAGACCCTTTTGTTGGTTCCCATGGGTACAGACATCTGTCCGGATTGCCACTCCGATGGCTGTCTGACTTACCCGGATGATCGTACCGATCACGTTCACGCCACGCAATCAGAATTAAGAGAACAAGGCAACATTGTCATAACCCATGATCGTCCGACAGACGAAATGCTATATTCTTGAATTATGGAAAAGGTTCACATTTTAATTAATTCCGGATACGGTCGGTTATCCGGACATTCGGACAACCAACATAGGGCGTTCGTACAAGAGGTTACCGCCATATTTGAGTCATTAGGTTGGCAGGTGCCCCAACAGAAGCAAACACCGTTGGCAAAGTCAGGATATAACAGGTTTTTCCTGCATCCCTGTTTCTTTACCGGCTACATCAATGACAAGAAGATTGTGCAAACCATTATGGATGCAGCCAAAAATGCCAAGACCTTTAGCATATACGGGGTCGAATACAATTATACCGGAAATATATCTGGTCTCTATTTCCCATCTCTGACTCTCAATTAACTGCTAGGGTGATCCGGTCATTCGGAACACCCTACTCCCCTATTTGCAGAACCTGACCATCAGGTTCTTATCTGCCAGTAATATGGAGTGGCTTTAATGGAAATGTTTCAACCATATAGGGTGAAAGAGCTTTCTTAATTTCTATTTCATAAACACATTGAATTTAAGTAACTTTGTGTATATCAAATAGATAGATATAATAAAGAACATAATTAAATAGTTATGAAAAAGATAATATTCTCCACCGAAATCACAGATGAAGATCTGAAATGCGCAGAAGAATGGTTACAGGAACAAGGCTATCCATCCAGTGAAATGGCTATTTGTGAAGAAGCCGCTGAACAAAAGCGGAATTGGCAGGATGACGAAATAAGCAATCTCGATATGTTTTTGGAAGGAAACATCCTTCTGATAGCGGATTTAGGCTTGTGGAACGGACGAAAATCGGGATACCGGATAATTGACAATAATGTTGGCAATATATTGTCTTCACTATCTGAAGGTGAAATAGAATACTTTGCAGACACTCAGACCAAACAGGTGAAAGCAGTCCAACATCATCATGACGGAACAAACTATATTACATTCCGGGAGATTAAGCCAGGTGTGAACATAGATAACCTGACAGAAAAGATTTACAACGGTACATACACACAAAAGGATATTTCTCGATACACCCGGAGCTTGTACCCTCATGTTGCCAAGGTTTATGGATGGTAACGCATTCCAGCCGCTTTTTAGCGGCTGCAGTATAAAAGTCTGGTGGAGGAGCCAAAAAAATAAAGCCGGAACACTCGTACAGGGACGGGGAAAAGTCGAAGCAAGGCACTAAGAAAGAACCTGTCCCACAAACAACACACACGCCAAAACGACACAAACGGCTGAATAAAACAGGACCTGAAATTGTAATGCGCATTACAAAAGCATAAAAACAGATTTCCTGCTTGTACTTCCGGAATAATAGCCTTTCTTTTTATGTGTACCAACTTTGGTACACATAAAAAGAAAAGAACAGTATGCTACAAGTAACATCAAGGGAATTTAGGGACAAGCAAGCCTCTTGGGTTGACATGGCAGATCAAGGCTAACAAATTGTTATCAGACGCAGAGGCAAACGCTCCTACATGCTGACACCCGTCTACGACAGTGATATTACAACCACCCACAAATTTGAACAGAAGATAGAGGAAGCACGTAGGCAATACAAAAACCGGGAAACAATCGTCTGCAATACCAAAGAAGAACTTCACGACTTATTGGATACGTTATGATGTACAAGATTGAATTTTCAAAGGGTGCGACAAAACCACACCCAAATACAAAAAGTCCAATCTTGTACTCTACAAAAAACTGGTGAGTCTTCTTGAAGAAATCATGGCCCCCGTACAGGGACCGGACACCCGGAACCTTTAAAGGCAGGAAACTCTGTCAGCTATTCAAGACGGACAACGGCACATGACAGGTTGATATATGACATCTATGATGAAACCGTTACCGTCATGGTTATTGAAATAGAAGGACACTATAAAGATAAGTAAATGGGAATGATAAAGACACAATTCCCCTGCGGTATGTTATGGCTAAGTGAAACTGATACCATCTGCGGCCATGACGGAAAGATTTGCGGTGCTGTTAAATACCAAGATGAACAGTTCAAAATCATCCAGCCGGAAGAATGCATGGGGCACAAAAGGGACATAATGAAGGAATTAAAAGAAGCTTTGCAACAGGTCAAAGATCACCTAGACGGTAAAATACAACTCAAATCGATAGAAGCCTTGTTAGATGAACTTTGAGTTTGTTTCATCTGATTTATTCGACCCATTTAATTTGCCCTTTCGGGAACGCGCTCACGTTCCCTATCAAGTATTTTTACCAAAGTAAATGGATTGGCTTCAATGAGAGAGTCACGACCTACTTGCTTGATATTATAATCCGTTTGGTTTTCTTTTATGTCCAATGTTTTTTATATTTTTGCATAGAATAAAACAATGATTATGGACACCTTAACACTCAAAGAAAGATATTTCTCTGCCATTCATAGCATGAGAGAAGCACTTAAATATTACGTTTCCGAGAATGGAAACGATTATTCGGATTCTCCCGAATATTACGCAAACGAGTTCGGCATTTATCCGGACAAAAAGGAACGACCATCTAAAATGTTGGAACTAAATTGTACTTATGCCCATTATGTAGAGGGCAAAGGAGTAGAATCTGTCCAAATCCAACTATTATATACGGTTGCTGATGACGAAGGTAATGAGGAACTGATGTATTATGGCTTCTATAACGGTAGAGAAGAAATCGAAGATGATTGTGAACCTATTCACGCTAAAGCCATAACTTTAGCAGATGAAGAACTGATGAATATAATAAAGGGTATCGACAATCCTGCCAACTGAGATACCCCCTTCGGGGGGGGTATGATATAAATTTGTCCTGTAGAACAAGCAAATAGCACTAATAATGAACCGATTGAAATACAATAATAATAATTGGCACGAAAGAGACAACCACATCTTTTTCGATGAAGAACCGCATATTTATACCCATGACAGACTAGGTAAGATGGATAGCTGGACGGAAATCATTGCGTCCTATTTTGCTCCTTTCGATAAGGAACGGGTAGCCTCATTTGTAGCCCAGAGACGGGGTTGCTCACCGGAGGAACTGATTGCCGAATGGGAACACCAGACCCATTTGGGCACCAAGCTCCATGCCAATATCGAAAACTATTTGCTTTCTTTGCCGCATGACGAGTCAGATGTTTTCTGGCAGTTCAAGAATTTCATCACAGAGCATCCGATGGTTCCTTATCGTACCGAGTGGACTATCTATGACGAAGAAAGCCGAGTGGCAGGTACAATTGATTCATTGGATTTCCATGTATGTAACCTGATGTTGGACTGGAAGCGGAGCAAGAACCTGATAGACCAGGATGGGAACGTCATCCGGGATTCCTACAATCATACTATGGGATTGGGAGTACTCTCACACCTCCCGGATTGTTCCTACTATCACTATGCCATGCAACAGTCCGGGTACCGGTATATTCTCAAGAAGAATTACGGCATCGAAATCGAAGCCTGTTGGCTGGCAGTGTTCCATCCGACACTCCTTAACTACAAATTGATAAGACTCCCCTATCTGGAGGAAGAAGTAAAAGCAGTACTGGCTGAACGTGCTGCCAGATTTAGATAAGCTAATATGAATTACTACAACTCAAAAGTTGTAATAATAAAAGTCAAATGCCTATCCCTTTCATCCCCTTTGAGAATACATTATGCCAAGACAACTCTGCTCACGGCAGTTTTCCAGTACGCTTTATTTGTTCTCCCGGGGACGTACTCACGTCCCCTATGATCCCCCTCCTTATAAAGTAGATGCAGGCATTGTGACTGCTCTGCTTATATGAGAATGTATGAACCTGAACATTCACCGGAGGCATTTCATTATCTATATCATTATAATACAGCATTTTAGTATCTTTGAATATGAAAGATAACCAAAATTAGTCATGGGAATAGGAAGAGAAAAAATAGACTGGGATGATTTCTTACTAAATGAAATTTTCAGCCCTCATTGAGGGAGCGATGATGTAAGACCGGAAGATAACAGCGAGTATTCTTGCACTACAGCTAAGTATGTATGCAATTTTTGTGAAACAGAATTTTTTAAAGAACATTGATATGGGAAACATGGAAATAAAGAACTTGGATGAAGCACGTAGAATTCAAGAAGGGGTATTGAATTATTATATTGGAGTCATTTGCTCCGGACTCTACCCGCAGAACAACTTGCCACACCTGATTTTCTTTGAAGACGTGGACGATAAGGGTGAACCTGTGTTCCGCAAAGCCGAGGTTATCGAAATCCTTGGTGCAACTAAAGAAGTTGTCATTAAGTACAAGAATGGAGAAAAGGAAACGATCAATCTTTCAGCCATCAATATTGACTGGCTTCAGGACTTGGCAAACTACCAGTTCCGAATGTACGATTTACTGGAACAAGGAGAGCCAGACACTTTACCGGGATGCATAACATATCAGATTATCCTTTCTGAATTCATCGACAAATATGGATGTGATGACCATGAAGGAAGAGTCTTAATCGGCAATAAAACCAATGGAGAGATTATAACGCTCATGAAAGAGCTGGATGATCTTAGCATCGACAACCAGTCTGACATTACATTTGAATGTGGATCATTCCGGGTATTGGAATATTCCCAAGGTGATGCGCACTATAAACTATCCGAAGAGAGTTTAAGCCAGAAACTGATTGATCCTGGGATCAGCGAGCCATACAACAAAAAATGTACAGCGTTGGATGATGAATTCCAATTCTACGTTGGCAATGATTTTTGGGAGAAATCCACCTTGCAGAAAAAGCTGTTCATCCTTCAAGAAATATTCGATGTAAAGCTGTGATTTTTTATATATACGGTTGTTCCATACAAAGTACGGTGCAACCAGTTTCACTCTGCATTCCAATTCTGGCGAAACTTGAACCCAAGTTTCTTTCAGTGTCCCCTATTTCCCTTTTGCTTATATGGAATAGTAGAACCCTGCCACAGAGTTCTGATATGGTGATATATATTGGGTAATGTGCTGGGATTTCTGTAACTTTACAATGTTGAAAGACAAAGAATTATGAAATATTACATCGTTGTATCATCGGCAGGAGACACAAAGGTTGTCGTTTTGCCAGCAAACTGGGACAATGGCAGTTTGAACGTCTGCCTGTCAAGATTAAAGACAGATGCCCAAGGCGAATTCAGAGGTGGGATGAAAATTTTCACAGAGATAAATCAAGACGAGTACCGTAAGGTAACAGGTGATTCCTATCTGAGTAGTAATTATGCAAGCCATCCAAATTTTTTTAGAGGGGATATCTTGCCAGAAGACTGGAGAGAACAGGCGATGGCTGTCCTGACATCAGGCGGTTGGATTGACCAGTTAGGCTGGGAGGATGACCTTGCCAAGCTGGTGGACGAACAGATTGATTCAGCCCCAAATGTTCGACCTCATGCAGGCACACATGACAGGACTGGATCCCGTTTTGGAACTGGAGGCATACGACAGGTGGTTATATGGAGAGGCTCTGGCAGCCCAAAGAAAAGAGACCGAACAATCAGTTTCAAAGGAAGAACAATCCGTCTTCACCTTCTTGGTCGATTGCCAGTACAAGGTGTGGGAACGCCATACCGTTACCGTAAATGCCGACACCTATGAAGAAGCCAAGCAACGAGTAATCAACTTGGCAAAGAATCACCCTGTAAGTATGGATGACGGCGAGCCTGGACTGGAAATGACCTTTGAGACTCTTTACGAAACAGAAGAACTGATTGAACCCGAAAATGGTAAAGAAGCAACAGTTCAAGTAATGAACTATGCACCATTCAGTGAGAGAAAGGTCTTATACGAGAACGCCAAATAACTATTCTTCAAATGAGATAAAGGGGGTCAACGGTGTGCGAACATAGTTGACCGCACAAACACTACAAAGTGTTTGGTATTTAGTTAATTGTGAAATGGACTGCCTGTATGTGAATATGGGCAGTTTTTTCTTTTTGACTTAGGTATATCCCCGGAGTCCCACAACGGACTCCTATTGTTACCACCTATGGGGATAAAGATTGAGATCCTTTAAGAGGGAGAACTTAAGCATTTGGTTTTGCTTAAATGAGAATGTTTTCATCGCCCACCATTAGATCTTTCTTATTGATGTCATTATTTAATAGAACCATATTTATGTATCTTTGTATCAAACGATTAACAATAAACACATGAGACATTTAACATTAAATCAAGAATACCAAAACCAGACAGCGCAACTTATGTTTTCCTTTGGAGAGGAACAGCAATATGATATACCAGTTAGACAGGTTACTACCTGTTCAAAGACTGATACAAAATTATCTACCGTACCAGAGTACCTTAATAATCTGAGCAAGGACTGTTTTTCTTTAGAAGAGTTGCTTGGCAAAATAAATGCAGATACGGTATATTTTGGTCGTAACAAACGTGGACAAATTGCCAATGTTAATGGAAATGTTATTTTTGCGGGCGGTATGGCAAGCCGAATATTGCCCAATGCCCTTTTACGGTCAGTTCCTAATGCTCTGGCTCAAGGCGAGGGATATTTGGAATTTGACACATTTGTGGTTACTCTTGGCTATTTTGATGATTGTGCAAGATTGTGGAATGCAAAATTAAATATTGTACTTGACAAAAAAATGAAATTGAGTTCATTCTATAGTTCCACTTACCCTTATAATTGCACTGAGTTTTCATTGGGGAAATGGTCAATGGTAAAGAAGCAAAAATTTACAATATACCACTATTTCATTCAGTCCAAAGAGGAACTTACAGGAATTCTTGAAAAGAACGCTCCCTATACTGCGAAATGGGCAGCAGAAAAAGGTGCTGATGTACGTTGTATGCTCCTTGCTCCTCAAATAGAAATACTTAGCAAAGCCGGATATTTGTTTGCTGACTCATTCATTGAATATGACTCTATTTCCGAAGAAAATTGTGTAATTTTCAACAGGCTCTGCCAACAGGGGACAAAACCAAAGGATATATTTAAAACCAGCAAAATGGTGTATTCTATATTAAAGGGGGAATTGGATCTTGAAATTTGGGATTGCTATCGTAAACTGGCTAAGCTCGGAAAGATTGACGCAGACCATATCCAACAGGCTTACGACCAAAATTTCAAAAAGGCAGATTTAGAGGGGTTAAACTCCATTCTTAGCAAACAATATGACGGAAAACCAGTGTTTACTTGGAATAGTCTGATGCAGTATTTAGTTAGACTTGACACCTTTGAAGCAATAGAGAAAAAGGAAGCTTTCATGTTGCTTAATGATTATTTGTCCATGTGCAACCAACTCAAAATGCAGCCCCGCATCAACGGAGATAGTCTGAAAAGGGAACACGACATTGCAGCACGTAACTGCCGTAACCGAAAAAACAAAATCATGGCTGAACGTATGCAGAACAACTGCGAGAAAATGAAGAAATACGACTACACAGAGGGAGTCTATTTTGTTCGGGGCATCCGAAGTCACGATGATCTTTTGGACGAAGCCAACCAGCAACATAACTGCGTGGCAGCGTATGGATCAAGAATTGCCAACGGCTCTTCATACATCTACGTGCTGAGAGAAGTCGCCAAACCGGACAAGAGCTTAATCACCATAGAGCTTTCTCCGGACGGACGGAACATCAGACAAAAGTACCTTGCCTACAACCAGCCTGTCCGGAACAGGTCGCAAAGTGAGTTCATAGACCGCTGGATGAAACACAACAGACTGGTAGGTTAACGAATAAGGTTCCTGCCCAATTCGGGCAGGTTTCTTTATGTCCGTATGCCGTGTTCGGAGCCCCACCATTGGGCTCCTTTTAGCTTATAAAAGGATAGGAAAGCTTAAATGAAAGAGTAGGTATCATCCCCTATCCTACTATTCCCTTTGGCTATATTTCGTTATGAGAGACCATTTATATATCTTTGTATCAAAGAATTAAATCAAACAAATATGGAATATAAAGAATTAGTGGAGCAGGAAAGCCAGCTAAAAAAGAGCCAAGTCTTGTACATCAAAGAGGTTCTCGCCCAAAACAACGGACGGGTGGAAATGAAATACAAGCCCCAAGAAGAGTTTGAGGACGAAAGTGACAATGAAACAGACTGTTTCTACGATCAGTTCCCGGTCATGATTGCCGTTCCGGGTAGACACGGTACGTTCAATCTCCATGTAACTGCGGTTTATGAGGATCATAACGGAAGCCTTCGTTGCGAAGGTATCAACGACAATACCGACTCTTTGGAAAAGAAGATATACTTCTGCGACGAATCCTATTCCTCCATCGCATATTTTCTGCATCAAATAACAAACAAATAATCCTTATTGTATGAACAAGAAAGAGATTTTACCACAGCAAGTTGTTCCTGGAAAGACCTATTCATTTTCCGGTGACATCAAGAACGGATGCTATGCCGACGGTACACCACGTATCTCTCATGAAGAGGTCACCAGAGAGGTGTCCTATGTAAAAGATAACCTGATTGTCTGCGTGTGCGGACGCCAATTTATCATTAACGAGAACTTGAAAATCCAAAAGTTCCCTTATTAAAATCCAAGACAAACAAATAAGCATAAGTATGAATATCGAGAATTTGAGAAATAGAGTGGATGCTCTTCAAAAGACAGAAAATACACTCTTAGTTCTGGCAATGCACAAAGCGGGATTGAAAAATGTGAATTGTTCCGACAAACAACTGAATCTTTGTGCCGTTCTTGCAGGGAATCCTGTCATCTTCAAAGTCAAGGAATTTTGGATGGAGGGTGATTCTGGTAAGGAAACAGTATTCTTTTTAGGATGTTGCGACCCGATTGAACATATCACCCTCAAATGCGAGGATATTCTTCCCGGAATGGTATCTAATATTCTGGAACACATACCCAATGTGAATGTTTCCGATTTGTCTGTGTTGCCACAGGGTACAGATGATGATATTGACGAAGCATTAGTATCATCGTTAGAGTATTTGGAGCAAGAAAGAGACTGCATTTGTGACACGGAATTATACGAAAGATGCTGTAAATTAGAAAAGTCCAGACAGCATTTCTGGGACTGATTACCTTATTCGATTTAACCAATCCTTCCTGTCCGGATTTCCTGGACAGGAATCAAACATATCTATAGCATGAACATAAATGTACTCACGATCCGGAGAACATCTACACAGGTGTGATGGTTTCGGATGAATCTCTCATTCAGGATTATATCGAAACAAACGAATATACCGAGACTGCCGAGCATATCATGCGTCTCCAGAAAGCACAGGCCGTTGCTTTCATTGCAGACGCATGGGAACTGACACTTGTTCCTTGCGTCTGATCTTCATCGACCGGGAACGCACACCCGTTCCCTATCCCCTAATCTGGTGACATTTGGAAATAAGCATAACGAACACAGAAAGAACGCAACCTGAAACTTTGCGATTTAGTTATACCGGGAGTAACTCCCTAAAAATGGTGTCCGCTTCAATGGTAAAGTAGGGTTGTAAGTTAAAATCTAACCTCTTTACTCATTATGTAAGTATCTGAAAAAGAATTAGTATCTTTACATCAGTAAAGAAAATCAAAGACAATATGGAAGAATTTAATATTTACGAAGTAGCAGAGGAAAACAATCTGGATGTGATTAGTACCACAACCGGGAAAAATGGATATCCACAGTCGGTTAGATATGCAATCACCGGTTTCCCTAATTTTTCAGAGGCAGAGAAATTGGCCGAGAAATACGGATTGCGTATCACTACTTTCTGGAAAAAAGCAGGTTGGCAACTCTATGTCAGAGACCGCAATACGACATTCGAGCCGATGGGCATTTCAGCCGAAAATTATGGCGATGATTACATGGCATTCGATTCAAGCAGTGCGGAATCGTTTTATGAAGACGAAGTGAAACCATTGCTGGATGACATCAATAGCCTTGAAGACTTGGAGAAATTTGTGTCTGGCCGCAAAGAATTGCTTGACGAGATCAAGAGTATCGACGAAACCCAATTGGTAATAGCCTGCCATGGGCATTACTATGAAACGGTAGATAGGGAAACAATGGAATGGTCGTTCGATTCGAAAACATATGTTATCGGAGTTATCAAAGACTAATAATTAAGCATATGAAAACATATCAGACATCGTGTATGTGGCGATGTCATAAAACCACTATAATATGGAGTTACCTAAAAAAGCAGCCAAACTTTTTGCAGATAATGCCAAATTACAAAAAATGGCATACAACATGATGGTCGAAATTTGTAAAGGACACGGTGGAAAGTTTAGATTTTCATCTGATCTTTGCATTGATTTAGACTATGGGGTTATCGGAGTAACGACCTGTAACTTGAAAGGAATGTATCTTAAAGATGATTATCTTTTGGTTGAAAGCACTACTACTGACGGTGGATGTAGCAAAGATGTACATGTACTCAACAAGCAAAGCCTTGAGATTCTTGAAATTTTACAGGATGCAACCATCTTAGGTAATGAAGAGGTATTTTTAAAGGAACATCCCAGCCCGGAGACAGTAACGGATGATGATATAGAAAGTGCATGGGTGATGCTGGCAGATGTACCTGTCAATTCAAAAGGAAAAATTGACCGGGATTTCCTATATTGGGAAAAGGGAACAGATCGGAAAGTTATCTGGAACTGGTTTGACCAAAATCACAGCCTGGGAATTGGATTTCATATAGACAACTATGGATAAGACAGCAGCAGAAGTATTAGGACAGGCAATGAACCGGAAGCCCTCAAACGGTAAAAGTGTTTGGTGTACTATGGTGTTGAGACTCATGGACACCGAAGAGTATAGCAATAATTATTGCCGTTCATTGGCACTGGTTCTTGAACTCTTTCCTGAGGTAAACAGGAAAGAATTGGAAAAGGAACTGGATAAATACATCTAAAAATAAGGCTATGGGAAAGACAGTAAACATAAAGGATTTAAGAGAAAAAGGGGATATTGTTCTTGTGGTGTTCAAAGAGCACACACTGGGCTATATCAACCTTGAACGACCGGGCACGCTGGCAGTATTACGTGCTTGCGTATGGAAAGGGGCAGACTGGAGCAGTTCACCTACAGTTCCGTTACCGCCCGCAGAATATAAGGTAAGGATTGCTACCCCAAAAGACTTTGACGATTATAATGTAGCCTTTGTGGGATACAACAATGACCCGGTATATAAGTATATCTATAATTCTGGTAATGAGCCAGTGTATGCTGAGTACAAGGTAAAATAACAGAAATGTGATGCTAAAAAACCAAATAAACTATAGAGTTACCACAAACAATGAAAAATCTTTTCATCAAAAATGAAAAGTTACAGGAGGAAGCATATAATACCCTTCTTGAATTATGTAAGAACAACGGCAATAAATTAAAAATTTCGTTTTCCACCTGCAATCTAAAAGGACTGTATATCTAAGATAACAGCCCCTTTGTGGAATGCTTTAGTATCTGTGGAGGAAACTCTAAAGACGTGCCCGTAAACAAATACCAGAGCCTCGAAATTCTTGATATTTTGCAGGATGCAGTTATAGAGTGATAGAAACTGGTTTTCCTGCGCCCACTTCCTGTTGAAGTCCGGGCACGGGAAGATCTGAAAACGGAATAACGAATAATTTTGCCGAAAGCCGCCCCCGGTTTTCTTTAGGCTCCACAAAAATGGCATTTTGCTTATATGGAAAAGTTGTGGCTTGTTTTGCTTATTCAATTATATATCAGCATATTATGCAACAGAATAATAAATGATTATCTTTGTATAAACCAAAAAGATGAAGACATGAAAAAACTTTCAGTTGAGATATTGAAGAAATTGATCCTAGAGGCAATCAATGCCGGATACCACCATACTGGTGATATTATACAGGTTTGCGAAGCCGAGATCTCTTACCACAATTTCTGCCAAGCCATTGCGGGGCTTAAGCCTGTCATCATAGAGGACAACATCACTTACCGGTTGCGGTTTGGGGTATATCCGGACGAAAACGGTGAAAACAAATGGTTGGCAGGTTATCTGTCTGAGAAGCCGTACAATCAGTACCTGACCATCGGCGAGGGTAAGACCTTGTTTCAAGCAGCGTTCCACCTGAAACGATTGCTCAAAATTAAAGATTAAAGATATGAACAAACAGATAGACCTCAATGACGTCGTTCACGCTATACTCCGTGGAATGATGGATCAACACCCCAGCGAAATCACGATAGGTGACTTCAAACTGAACTGCTTCTACATCGCTTCGGCTGCAGGAAAGAAACATCTTGCCCCTACGTTCCAGCAGGCTACCCTTAAGCTTGCTGAATGGATCGAGATGTATGGTCTCGACCACCTATCCTTTTCCCTTTGGTCTATTGACGAGGAAGGGCAACCAGCCAAATGGACAGATTTGTCATCCAACGAAATATTCTACCTGTCTGTTTACAACTATCTGTTGAAATCACGGACGCCATTCGAAAGCAAAGGAGTGGTGAAGTTCATTGATGACAAAATTATACCTGCCGTAATGATCGATAATTACGAAGAGGTGTACAAGGACGAGATTCTTTTCCGGTTCTTTATGGATGCTCCGGCTATGCTGTGCCAAGACGGGATTATCCGTTCCCGCCGTGAACTTTTAGAACAGTATGAGTTTGAAGAAGATGATGAAATCTATGAGAGACTAATGAGTTCTAGGGCTAGTTATACCGCTGCATTATAACACAACCTTTGACAAATAAACAATCAAATACCTCTAGCTATGATATTACCCAACATGAGTTACCAGGAGATAGCGACACACCTTTCTTCCGACATGGATGAAGCGTTGGCTTTCTCAAAAAAAATAAAGTTTGCCCGGTACCGGAGCGAAGCTATTAAGCTGAAACGATACCCGCTGTTTTTTAAGCCGGTAGGATTTACGTCCTCTCAGCATAACAAGTGGTTTATCTTTCCACATGTGAGAAACCGCGCTGACTTGGTCAGTATCCCTTTTTATGTAGGATGCACATTCACCAAGTACAATCGTCTCTGCCTTTTTATCCAAATGGATCTGGAAGGGGAAAACTCCTCACTCAAATTCATATTCACAAACAGGTTCTTCGAGAGATATGCCGACCGAAAAGGCATAACTGGTTCTTTAACTCAAGAAGAGATTGTCTATTCTTTCATCAAAGAGCTTGGACAACTCGGACTTAGGAATATGGAAAACAAAGATCCGCTTCATGCAATTCTATTCTATGAGACCGGAATGGCATTGGGACATTACGATTCGGTTGACCGGAACCTGGTGGTATTCCATTCTTATGTGTCGGTTCTAAACGGGCCGAATGATCTGAAGAAAATGCACCACGATTGGCTCTTATTCAGATCCGTATTCAACTAATAACTATAAACATTTAATGAAATGACAAATAACCTAATTATATTCAGTTCTTTCATTCATTCAGACTTGAAAGAGAAAATGGATAGATTTCATTCAATCTACAAGGCGATGGATCAGTCAACCAACGGAAACATCATCTCGTTCCTAATGGATGACAACGGGGAGATTATCGGATATAACTTGCACGGAAACAAATTGAACAGTCTCTTTTTCGGTCCCTCCCACCCTTGCGTCTGGCATTTCGAGAACAAGGATGTCGTTTCAGTGGAACACCTGCCTGACGGTCGGGTGATTCGTCGCCTGTTCCGCAGATTACATCCTAGAAAGAAATGCGACAGGTTCCTGACCGCAATTCTGAATGGCACATCCATATCGGAGAAGAGCATCAATTACTATACAGCATCATTGTATGATAGCGTCTCACAATTTGTAGAAGAACAGGAAATGGATGCAAATTGAGATAATTTTTCGAATATTTTCAGCTGTTAGTTTGCTGATTTACAAAAACAAACTTATCTTTACGCAATTATTAACCGACCGGATAACCGGTCACCAAAACCAAATAACATGAAAGAGCAACATCTTTACATCGGTCGCTTGGTCAAAGACGCTGACCAACGTGAAATCGGCGAGAACGTAGTATTTAACTTTACCATTGCAGTCGATTGTGGCTATACCGACAAGCAAGGACAATGGGTAGACCAAGCCAAATTTATTGAATGTGCTTTCTGGAGAAGCAAAAAATCCACTTCCGGTATCCGCTACAGTTCAGAAAGACTGGTAAAAGGCAATCTGGTGCAAATAACATCCCACAGCATGTCAGCACGTGCCTATCAGGAACGCGAGAATGACCAACTTAAATATGACAACAATGGTGATCCCGTATTGCGCACTGTCCAGACAGCAAAAGTGTCTGAAATTGAGTTTCTAATCGTAGACAAGAGTCGTCTCAGCCAGCAGAATACACAACAGCCTGCACACTCCAATCAGTCACCAGTCGTTGTGGCACAGTCCGAGACAGCAGACAATATCAAGGATGACTTGCCATTCTAAAAATCAGGATTACTGAAAAAGTTGTTTTGTTGTTCATAAAGAGAAAGAGGAAAGTTGGTTGTGAAACCAGTTTCCTCTTTATCATTAATCACTCATTCATTTATAGTAAGTCCCCTTACTTTCATCGTACTTATAGCCCATCCTTTTGGCAAACTTGCCTACAGTATTGATTTCACCAGGTACATTACTACCATAAGCATTTACATAGGCAATCCATTTTTGTTTCATCTGGTCGAAATTCAGTTCCTCTCTCTCAGCCGGTGGCATATCCCGCAAAATGTCTTCCGGTTTGATGTCAAATGCCATCTTATCAAAGAGATTCGCCATGTACTCAGCTTCTTCTTTGACTTTGGCATGATTTCTTTTGACACAATCAATTTCAGCATGCTTTTTAGTCTTATTGGCAGGAGATGGAATGCTGATAATGTTGATTTCACTGGGTTGTTCCACGTAATTTTCCTTCATTTTGACATCAAATGCCAGACCGACATATTTTCGGCACTTACGTTTGGCCCATACAGCTACAGTGATATCGGTAAGCTCATTGATGTAGTTGATGGATTTAGAGCTGACCTGGTTATTGTTAATGATCTCCATTTCAACATAGGTAACATCTATTTTCACAAATGTTCTCCCTTTTGGTTTTTTCCGAATTCCCAAGACTTTGTTAAAGAATCGGGTTACCGCATTTGGATATTGCGTTTCGTCATAGGTTTTGTCGGTGGCTTTGACTAACTGGGCCTTCAGTTCGTCCACGCTGACTTCCATCATTGTTTTCAGGTTTGCAGCTGACTTTAACCATGGATAGAGCCATGCCTGTACCTCATTATTCAACAAGTTGGCTATGGTGGGAGTAACCTTATTGTACCGTTGGAGAGAAGTGATAAAAGGCTTGGCTGATTCAGTCAGCTTATACATGATGTAGTCAGTCTCGGCATTGTATCCAAAGTACTCAAACCAATAGATATTCATAAAACTGACACCTTTGGGGCCTTGCTTCACAATCTTAAAGTAAGGCATGCAGGTCTTTATTTCTTCTTCCAGCTCCTTTATCAGATTATAGTTTATCTTTGTGGTCGTCAGTCCCAGATACTTGATAAGGTCTTTGCGTTTTATAGCATAGTCACTGTATTTAAATAGTTCCGGATTGCTTTCTTGTAGAGTAACATTTTGGCTGATTGTAATCAGCAAGCGGAAGTACCGGATGTTCCTGATCTCAAATTTGACATTTTTGAAATCATAAAGGGCATCTGGAATCCTTGCTGGCTTTTTGCCGTCGTATCTCTCTATGCAGAATGTTTCCTTAGGCAAATCAGTTTTGGTTTCTTTATTTGACATAAGTTTTTTTATAATGAATGAGTTACGATTACTAAATTACTCCAATAATTTTAAATCAACAAAAAAGCAGTCAAAAAACGGGGATAATTTTGCACGTTTTAACAAAGCTGTCCTCACAGGACGTGAAATTCCACCGTTTTTCCACTACAGGTGAGATTTCCACCTGTGACCACTTTTTCATTTATAGTAACCACTAATAGGGCGAATAAGCTGTATTTTACCACATAATCGGGAACATTTCACGTTGATCCGGATATTTTCGGGCAATTATAACCATTCATGAGGTAATTGTGCTAGTCCGGGAACGCGATAATATGCCGCTGGCATCAGATGATAACCTATCGTAATATAAGCAGCTGTGGGGTAAATTAACCGATACCATCCCCCCCACCCCATAAATAGGTACATTTCGTGAAGATTGCGATAGTATACACTTAATATACACAGTTGTAGGGATATAGACATAATTTGAATATACTGATAATCTGACAATTATAAAATATGGGAGAATGTATTGTAACAACTTGAAGATGATATAATTTACCCCACAACTGAGTACATTACGAATCTCACAAAATGGCATTCAATCAAATATAACCTATCATAGGGCATAATATTCCCCACTAGAAATGTTCATCAGTCATGAGGAAAACCTCAAAAATTGTGGATATTTCCCCATTTATGCAAATATCTCTGGCTTTTCAGACTGTTTTTGTCCCAAAAATAATCACCTATGGGGATTTCCGAGTGATTGGTAGCATTAAAGAATGAAATATGATGATACTTTGAGGGGTTTATAATGTAACCACCTATGGGGTAAAATGGGTAATTTCCGTTATACAGCCCACAGCTGGTGACATTTCAGCGCTCATTTTCTCTGTTTTTTCCATATATAACCACTGATAAGGATAAAAGACTAAGAATCATAACAAACGGAAACTTTGATATTTAAGTCAATATATTGGAAAGATTTACAATCATATTGTACTCAATCATGGGGATTAGGAATGTGAAAAGGATTTTTACAAATTACCATGGATGACGCCATTCTAAGGATACTGATAACAACAGGCAAATATCACCGATTGTGGGGAAAAATATGCAATTTGGGGTTATTTTTCCCCATTACCGGTTACATTACATCCATATTGCCGATGCCGTTAAGTGTTAAGCGGAAGTAAATGCAATTTTGCATAATACTATATTTCAGAAATTTACAAAATACAATGGTTCCAATTTACCCCACAGCTGATGATATTACAGGCCGAAAACCGATGATATTAAAAGGTTCGTAATATATTATTACAAATCGTAACCCCACAATTGGGTACATTACGACCCCACAGTTGAGTACTTTTTATCCCCATAGGTGGTTATATCTTAAGCAAATTTACCCCATAGGTGATGACATAATATCCCCACAGGTGGTGATATTATATATATTGTACATATTGATTATTAGACACTTACAACACCCTATACATATAGACATTTTTATAGACACTAATAAGACAATAATAGACATACCGGTAGGAGAGAGTTCATTTTAAAATTTTCAAGAGCCTTCGGCACAAAATGTTATTTTAGTGTAAATTAGATTGATTTACACTTGCGAATCATAATGAAAATTGATATCTTTGCAAGAAACTAATAATCAATCTTATGAACCAAAACGAAATAGATTTACTGTTTGGCAGAATTTGTTCTGCTTCTGAAAAACTTCATTATCTTAGAAACAAACTGTATCAATTCATAAAAGTAACCGATGATGGGGAGTTAACCCAATTGACGGTTCCTTTGACTGTCGTTCCACAGCACAGCCAGGTGGACATTTCAAATGTTCGCATAATTGTTACGCACGCATACAAAAGCCAAGCCGAATTGCTGAATCTGGTACATGACGATTTTCAAGTTAATGCAAACCTGGTTCCTCTGGAATGTCTCGTTTCCATTTCGGATGATCTTAAACTTGAATTGCAGAAAATCAAAGAGAACATCTACGACGTTGCCAAATCCCTTCTCGAGAAACAAAAGGAGACAGTATATTTTGATTTGACGAATGATTCCTCAGAGTGTCTTCGTACCAACGGCACTTACTTTAAAGTTTTTAATCTTACCTTGATCAATGACACACTCATATTGGGAGGTGCCGTTGAAAATGATACGCCAGAAGTCTGTCCTGCCGATGATGTCTTCATTGAGGATTTCTGTGGTCTGTTGATGGCTCATTGTTCAGATCTCAAACCGTAAATTATGAAATTCATAAATAATCTTCGTAATCTGCTGTCACTTGACCGCATGCAGCAACAGCGTCAGCTTCGTCTTTGCGAAAGAATGATCGACGAAGCTGAAAATTGTTCTTCGTTCAAAGAACTGCTTGCTTGCCATCAGCATATATTCAGCGAAGGGATTCATATACCCAATCTGGATTACCAGCCTACAGGCATGTTCCGTGCAGCTGCCGCCCAGCTGACTCTTGAGAAAGTCTATCTAGGAAACATTTGCGGATTATTCATAAAGAATGCAAGATACTGGGAGTCTTCCAAGGATTATATTGCCCGGGATATCTGTCTGAGGCAATGGCAAAATGCACTCATAGCCAATCTAACCGATTATTCCCGATCACTCACTCAAAAGAGATAACGCTTTAATGGAATAGTTCCTTCTCGTCTTATTTTTTTAATATATATCTATTTATCAACTTGTTACATATCGTTTTCGTATCTTTGTATTAGAAAATAATCAGAGATATGGAAGCGATATTAGTGAACAACAAGACCGGACAAAGACGGGTCGAAGATCTGTCCTTGGAAGAGTATTATTACTTTGGTTCCAAAGAGGAACATCTCACTCCCGGACACCCTGAAATTTTCCGGAAGGAGATTGAAGATGTACTGAAACACCTGATATGGGGCGTTATTCATTCCTTCCCGTCAGACTACCCGAAAACAGATTTGAATATTTCCAATGAAACCGTAAAACAAGATGCCGCAAAAATAGCATTGGAAAGATTGAGAGACAAAATTGATAAAATACTAAAAGACAAGAAATATGAAGGTTTATTTATTTAACCAAGACTTTACGAAAAGTAAAGTCGCAAAATTCACAAAAAAACAATGCGAGAGAAACTGCATAGACAGTAAGCCTGTGCAGTGGCTGGAGAATTATATCAACACCGATGCTATCGGTTTGGATTTATACATCAGAATTATCTAATACTATGAATACAATATTATTAAATGCTGAAGATATTAAAATTGGATTCCGCTGTTTAGCGGAACTCCTTTTGGAAGGAATGAAAGAACTCGATGAAAACCAATGGTTTGAACTGGGAGTGAATTATGGCGATGAAATAGGTACGAAGACACTTTTGAGCAGCAACGAAAAGGAAGACTTAATTAGACTGGTTTTAACAGACCAATGCAGTCAGGAAGAAATTTTGAAGGTCGGATTTGACCATGTTTTCCTGGAATTGTGGGGAGAGAATTCAAAGGGGAATCCAGAACCTATTTATTCATCCCAACCGAATGCCTTCACCCTGTTCGGCAAATTGTGTGAAGCTATTCCGGAAGGACATTACATCTCCGAAGGCTCACTCAAACAGGAAAAAGGGAACTATATCATTGAAAAGGAATATCAGGGTGAAGGATTCCATTTCAAAAATGAAATAGGCTATGTATTCTTTACAGATTTTCCTGCCTATGCCGGAGAATATGCCGAACCTGACGAATACGAGACTAGAAAAGATTTTGAGAGGCGTGAGAACCTTCCAAGCTTAGGGGATGATACTGCCATTCGTATATTCCAAGAGGTTGAATGGACTTGTTCCGACACGTTATATAACGAGCTGCAATATTCAGAATAAAAAGATTCGGGTACTATTTGCATGAATGGTACCCGTTATCCCCCACCCTGACCGGGAACGCACCCACGTTCCCTATGTTTATGTCTGTAACTTTCCAAATGGCTATCAGCTTAGATGAAGAAGTGGAACTCTCCCCCTACCCTACACAGAATCATTCCGGCATTTCTTTAAGCCCCGAATCTTTTGTACTTTTGTAGTAGAAAAACAAACCAAGGAATATGAACCTAATGAATCAGACACCCATATTTACCCCAGCATCATTGTTGACTTGCTATAATTCAGCATTGAAGGTTGCAGTGGAAGCTTATCCTATTACCGTTCAAGGGATATACCGTCCGGATCGGATGAACAAACTGTATGGCGGTGTATTCTATGACCGCCTGATTCAAGAATCCGGCAAGGAGGAACTGGTCATCAAGGTTCGTCCCGCCCAACGGGAGCAACTGTCAGGTAAGGCTGAAAAGCTGATTACCATTTACGGATTTGTAAACCGTAAGGTAAGACCGGACAGCGTAATCGGCGTTTCCTTGGATCTTGAATCTGTCCTCAATGTGGAAGAAAGCAAGGTATCTGAGGACGAGAAGCAATTCTGGAACTTACAGAGAGAAAAAGCACAATCCGGCAAGAAGGATGTGTCCTTGTTGTTCAAGAACCGCCTTTTCAGCAACGAGAAACCACGTGTTGCTCTTTTGTGGGCCACATCCTCATGTACACGGACAGAGTTCAACAACGCGGCTGGAAATGCCGCACAGAGCATCGAATTTGTACAGCTGGACACTACTTTCGCAAATATTGCCCAAACTGTCCGGACACTCAAAGAGGTGGACGGGAAATATGATGCCGTGGCTTTGGTGCGTGGCGGTGGTTCCGGTCTCGAAGTATTTAATAACAATGATCTTCTTGGCACAATAGTCCGGATGAAGTCGGCTGTAATCTCGGCAGTAGGTCATGCCGAGGAAAAACATAACCTCAAATTGCTTGCGGATCTGGTCATCGACACTCCGACAGGTTTGGGTAAGTTTTTCTCTGACATCACGGAATCCGTCACTTCCGAAAAGGCAAAATCCAAGGCTGCTTTGGTCGCAGAAGTACGCAAACAGTTTGCCGAACAAATTGAGACACAGAATAAGACCAATGCAAAACTACAGGAGCAATTGAAAGCAGCCACAGAAGCACAAAAGAAAGCGGACGAACAACATGCCATTCAGGTGAAAGGCCTCCAAAATCAACTGGAGCAAATATCCAAATCGAATCAAGTAAAGGATAAGACAAATCAGGAACAAGTCAAGAACCTTACAGATCAGATTGCAAAGCTGAACTCAACACATAAGGAGCAGACCGAAGCTGCCAACAAACAGATTCAGGAACTTCAAAAGCAGTTGGGCGAGGCCAATGAAAAATCTGCCATACAAATGGGAAAACTATCCCAAGGTTTTCAGGCACAACAGAAATCATTTACCGAACAAGTTGCGTCGTTGCAAAGGGACGCAGAACTTCGTCTTAAAGAAATCTCAACCAAAAACATTGAGATTGAGAATCTGAGAGCGAATCAAAGCAAAGGTGTGTCAACCACTATGCTGGCAGTCGCTTGTGCCGCTTCCACAGTCATAGGATTTATTCTTTCCTTTCTGTTTTAATTGGGCATACGGTATTTGAGAGATACTATTTTCTTTTTAAATCCGGTTTGAAGGGATTCCCTAAGTTGGGCAAGGTATTTTGATTCAATCATATCATAGACAAACTTTGAAGGCACTTCGAGAGTGAGATCGTAACCGCCTTCTACTTTGTCTATCTTGACAAAGCGCACAGGAGTAAACCAAGTTATATATGCTTCCTCTCCTACATTCTTCTTCATTGCCTTTCTGAATGCTTCAATTTCCTTAGCGAATATACGTTCATCGCCAAACTCTTCTTCTTTAGGTGTGTCAGGAACGATTTCTGCTTCTGGAGTATTTTTCAACAGAAATCTTTGACAAGAAGTGAAAGCATAGGCGCCAACATCAGTAATAGTACTATTTTCTGATTCAATTTTTGCTCCTAATTCGATAAGAAAGTCCGAAAAAAGATGTATGTTATCCTGATTAATCATTCTCAGCAATTGTTCTCTTTGTCTTTTGACCTTTATTTTGAAATCCACACGCAGACTTTCATCTGTCCGGATTTTTAAACTGGTATAGGTCAGATTCTTCATGTTTTCCTTCTCTTGCTTGGAAACAAAGATCTTAAAGTGCAAATAATCAGGGGTTCCGTTTTTTTGACCCTTCTTATAGACAGGAGAGGCTTCAAAATAACACTCACTTAAACCAGCTTCGAATTTTTCTATCAATTCTTTTTCTGCAGTTTTTATTACACTATTATAAAATGCGTTCCAACGAAGATACTTATTTTCTAGACGCAACATAGAACGTAATTTTTCTACCTGAATTTTGGTTTCTCCCTGCGATTTCCATGAAGTCACAAAAAAATATAAGCGCTGTGTATATTTGTTTTTTGTCTTAGTGATAACCTGCTTCAGATACTTCTGATATCCATACACCTTTGCATCTATCAGGGATAGTGCAACATCCTTTTTAATCTTGACTATAACCGTGCGCACATATTTTTCGTCCGGCATATATACTTCACACAATCCTGCATACCGGATATAATTACGACCTTCTTCATCTTTGACTGGCATTTCGAAAGGTGTTGTTGCAAGTTTGATAAGAGACTGCTTGATTTCAGGATATCTTCTAGGGTCTATACCCAAAGACTTCAATGGTATCTTCATTGTCAATTCATTATCATTATTTCCATCTGAGAATAATGGTAACTGTTCTACATTGTTAGTGATGGACTTTTTAATGGATTCCTGCATACATTCTATCATCGCCACCAAAAATTTGGTCTGAGTGGGGTCATAATCAAATTTGGAGACCGTCACTGTGATAGGTTGTACCAGCCATGTCATCTCGTTGACCGGTAAAACTGATTTGATTAGTTTTTCTTTGTTGCCTTTTGTCATTGTCAAGATATTTTGTGCCAAAAATACTCTTTTAAGAGAATAAAAAGTATTAAGATGTGTATATTTTTTTCATGTTAATGTTTTTTAAGGACAAAATAAGCTCGTTACATCTATTTCGGAACTTTTTGTCGTAATTTATCTTAATTATTTTTCTGTCTCCCATTATTTCAGACAGTTATGATTATAGCTATTCATTAGAAGGATGAAAAGTATCCCAAATGTTCCGAAATACGTGTAATGACAAATATAAATATTGAGATTAACCCCACTGTTAAGTTTTGCAAATTTCGTTTTCAAAAGTTCCGAAATTGGTGTAAGTAAAAAATGATATATGATAATCCGAAAGAAAAAATGAAGCTTGCTTCTCATGGTAATTTTATTAATATAAGAAGAAAAAGAAATATTGATAATATATAGATGCTTGTAAACTGCTGTATTTTAATATGATATAAATCATCCTTACATCTGATTCGGAACTTCAATACTTCTAAATCGGAACTTTACTCCCAATAGTCTGCATCCAAATCGGAACTTTTATTACATCTAAAACGGAAGTTTTGAAAAACTGAAAGTTCCGAAATAGATGTAACGGCATATTTATGATCTGTATATTAGGATGTTAAGCTTTATATGGATCTGTGGGAATCAGAGTTTCATAAGTAATCTAGTCAAAAGTTCCGAAATACGTGCAATGCTTTATGTAATATTCAGTATATCTGCACTTTTGTTAGCTCGATAGTCAAGTCAGCTATAATATAAACCTGATAAAAAAGTTCCGAAATACGTGTAACGACAGGCTGGCTACATCTATTTCGGAACTTTTGTAAACGGACTACCTGGAACATCTATGAGGAGTAGATAGTACATTGAAAAGTTCCGAAATAGATGCAATGGATTTGCAAAATATTGTATATCAGCGTAATATGAAACCTACGAAGTATTGATCGTGTGGAATATATTGGATAAAAAAGTTCCGAAATACGTGTAAGCAACCCGTTGTTGCATCGATTTCGGAACTTTTGCCTGCATGTTGTATAGACTGTAAATATACTGAGAAAAGTTCCGAAATAGATGTAACGGCATTGCGAATGGTACTATTTTTCAATTTACAGTCAGTTATTATGTATGTATAAAGCACTGTAAATAACCAGTATATATAGAAATGTGATTATTACTGGCAAATTTAAACTGCTTTGATGAACTTGGAATTAATGTTTCCTTTTACGTGTAAACAAGCCGTCGTTGCACGAGTTTCGGAACTTTTAGCTCATACGAACGGAATATCTCAATATAGTGAACCATGTCCTGAAAAGTTCCGGAATAGATGTAATGGTGTTGGTATTATATTGTATATCTGACTTCTACGTGATGGCTGATTCTCGATAAAGGTTCAATGAAAGTTCCGAAACAGGTGCAAACAGGCAACCGTTACACGTATTTCGGAACTTTTTGAGCGGACCAAACACACTATCACAGCAAGATAGGCTGTATTCATTAAAAGTTCCGAAACAGATGCAACGATATATATAACCTTCTATATATCTTAGAAATATGAAACCATGGAATTATTGACTGTGTGAAATATATTGGATAAAAAAGTTCCGATTTACGTGTAAACAGCCCGTTGTTGCATCGATTTCGGAACTTTTGTCTTCGTGTTGTATAGACCGGAGGTAAACTGAAGAAAGTTCCGAAGTAGATGTAAGCCAATTTGAAATTAACTGTGTATCATTTGGTTGTATATGCACAAATTTCACTCTAATAAGTATGACATTCTTGATAATTATGTTACCTTTTACTTGTGAACTGCCAAACATTGCACGTATTTCGGAACTTTTGCCTTAATACAGTTTGAAGTATCACTCTATAATATATACAACCATGAAATGTTCCGAAACAGGTGTAGCCAAATATATATTTTATTGTTTTACTGGCTTCTATAGAATTTCGGTGATACTATATTCTATGATAATCACTTGATAAAAAAGTTCCGAAATACGTGTAAACCGTCAGATATTGCACGTGTTTCGGAACTTTCTAAATTTTGAAGTTCCGAAACACGTGTTGCAAACTACCGATCTTGATGTTAACATCGGAATTAAAAGTTCCGATTTAGATGCATCAAAGTTCCGAATCAGGTGTAATATCCTTAATTCCCCTTTTGACTTTCAGATAGTTATGAAATACTATAATTCAATATTCTCTTTGTTATATATTTAAAACATTGATCTGAGAAGCTTCGCTTCCGGGTTGTTCTACATTTTTTTGAGCGGTATATTGCGGTAGAACGCTCAAAAATGAGCGGAAATGTTCGCGGAGTTCGACAACCGATCACCTTGATTGGTACTCATTATGGCCCTACCTTGAAATACCTTAGGAAGAATTCTGAGTACAAATTGAATGGTGCTTAAATGAAGAAGTAAAGTTCGTTTGCCTTTTGCTGTAATGTTATCTAATATTCTGTGATATAGTCTATTATGACTATATTTGTAATAGAGAAAAGAAAGAGATAATAATCATAATAAGAACCGGAGGCACCGGTATAAAAACTGTCATTAGTTATGTCAACTATTAAAGGTTTCGTGCAGAATGAGAGAATTGAGATTCGTGAAAATAACGGTAGATCAGTTTGTAATTTTGACATTTGCGTTTCTGAGGGTGCGCAGTATAAGGACACCGAGGGTAATTACAAGCCCCGTACTGGCTGGAGGGCTCTTTTTGTGAAGGTTGAGATGTGGGGTCAGAAAGACAAGGTGCAGCCTATGGTCGAGAAATTGAAGAAAGGATCATTAGTTGCCGTAACTGGTGACCTGGGTATGAAGTCTCATGAGTACAATGGTCAGACCTACACAAATGTGTCGATGATGGCTTATAAAGTAGAGCCTCTTGTAAAAGGGTAATGCTTGGTTTGAGACTTTTTACCATCTGGAATTGAATTGATGCCATAATTGAGGATTCGCTGTGAAGTGCGTCCTCTCTTCGTTTTGCGGAGTCTGACACCAGACTCCTGATTTATTTCTCCCGAGAAAGCGGATCTGCTTAATTGGGAAAGTTCCTTTAGATGATGTAAATGGCTGAATATCCGGTTGTTGAAAAGTAAATGAGACCCTTTTTGTATCTTTGTATTAGAGATAATTACCCCGATTACCAAACCATTTAAATTTATCAATTATGAAAAGAAAGAAAATTGGACTATTTGTTTTGTTGTCTGTAATCCTGTTTGGATATGCCGGTACAGTTGACTATACGGAAGCTGTTGTCTACAATATGCCGCAGGTTATCTATGATGGGATTGTGGAAGAACATCCCGATTTCTCTCAAAAACAGATAGCAGACTATTATGTTGAAAACCAAGAAGAGTTGAATCTCTTCTATAAATTTGCTATGAATGAGTAAAGTAAAGTACTTGCCATCCTCTGTTGGGGAACGGTTTAATCTTAGCCGTTTCCCTAACTTTCACAAGTCTGGTTCTGTTTCTGGAATGAAAAAGTTGTATTATGGTAAAGACGCCTTGCTGGTACGGTGTGGAAATTATATCTATAATGTCAGTTCAGAACCTGACATCTATCATTCGATATAGATTTTGCATTTAGTTTTGTATATTGGAGAGGATTCGCTGTGAAGCGCGTCCTTTCTCGCGTTTCACGAAGCCTGATTAACAGGCTTCTTTTTCATAAGAACCGGTTTGCTAAAATGGGAATGTAGAGTTAGGATAACAGATGAGCGCTAATCTTCCCTTTTGTTGTTATTGGATAGTTATATTACTAAATTTGTGATAGTTAAGATATAAAATAATAATGAATGGGTATCCCCTACCCTATTAAAATAAAAGGACGATGAAGGAGAAAATATTCCGATTTAACAATGGATTTATAGGTACTATGAATGAATTCTGCCTGAAATTTGGTACATCTAAAGAAAAGAATTATCGCAATGCTCTTAAGTGGGTTGGACGTCGGTATAATGTGATGACCGCCCTCGAGCAAGAGGCATACGAACGTAAACGTAAATATGCCAGGCCGGATTATCGGGTTTATACTGGGACAAACTGCTTCTACAGTATAACTAAGTCGCTCTTTGAAAAACTGGACCTTCCGGTTTCCAAACCTGAAATCAGACATGATGTATTTGTACTACCTGAAAAAAATCTCCTTTTTTTCAGGTATATTTCTAATGAATGGTCAGGAGACAGGTATTGGGAGGATGCCATGGCGCAATATGCCAAGGATGCTAGCGAACAGACATTTCGTTTGTTGGTAGGTGCCGGATGGATTCACACAGGGAACTTTGATTCAGAAAAGATAATCGAGACGATTATCAGCCATACCGATGTAGATGTGAGGATTCAGGTGAAAGGTGAAAACCGGAGTTTTCAGTTTCAATATTCCAGTGTGCTTAGGGATAGAGGCGTTGATTATTGTCGTCTGTCCTATGCGGATATGACAGAAGCCGGTAAAATTATCCGGATCTTGAATAATCAGCAGCATTATTATAATTTCAACACATTGGTTGATAGAATGACAGATTGTCCAGATACAAAGCGGGCTGATTTGATTTATTTAGATTGATATTTTCCGGCTCATGAGGTTAGGGTGCTGGCAGTGCCCTTTCTTCAGTCGGTATTTTCGAAAGCCGACCAACGACTTTCTGTTTAAGTTCTCCCCTCTCCTACTCCTAGCTATGTATAAGAGCTTTAATGGAAAAATTTGATTGTGTGTCCATTTTAGAGATATCAGCTTCAGATCTGTGTAGGTCCCTGATTTATTTCTATCTTTGTGTACGATAAATGATTAAGACTATGATATACGTTTTTCACCATAATGATATTGACGGTCATGCAAGTGCAGCACTCGTAAGACTGGCTCACACCGGAAAGGAGTTTTCCTTTGTAGAATGTGACTATTCCTTTTCTTTGATTCCTTTCATTCAGGAAATCCAACAGGACGATATGGTATATGTCGTTGATTATTCGTTCAAGGAGAATACCTTGCACGAGTTGAAAGCTCTAATGCATGCTACCGATAATCTCGTGTGGATTGATCATCATGTATGTTCTGTCCAGCTTGTTGAGCAGCACCTGGAGCTGGTGTCAGTGAAAGGAGTATTGGATATGAGATATTCAGCGGCAGCATTGGTTTATACATGGTTCCATAAGGGTGCTGCCCGTATCCCGTACTGGATACAGCTGGTATCTGATTATGACACATGGGCGAAGCAGTTGGTCGATACGGACGCTTTCAATTATGGAATGTTGGCCTCTGACTGGTCTGTAGAATCAGACTTGTGGGAATCGCTTACTGATGACGTTACCATGAACATCGTGCGCAAAGGAGAGTCTGTACTGGAGTATATCAAACAGAGGTCTAAGTCACATCTGAAATCCTATGGATTTGTGACTGAATTCGCTGGTTACAAATGTTTGGCAGTAAACAGCCGATACGAGTCAAGCATGATCTTCGACAGTGTGCGTAACCAATATCCGGTATGTGTCATGTTTGAGTTTACTGGGCGATGCTGGAAATATTCTCTCTATACGAATGGCAGACTGAACGCTTCCCAAATCGCTTCCATCTATGGAGGTGGTGGACATGCCGGTGCAGCCGGATTTACAACAGATACTCTCCTACCCTGTTTTACCAAAGAAATATCAGAATAATAAGAAGAGACTACTATGAATGCTAAGACAATGAGTGATAGAACTATCCAAAAAAAGAAAAGAATGATTGTAACCGGTGAGATGAAGCATTTTCTGGATCTAGTAGAGAATACATCTCAATGTATTTTTCTCACTGGTAAGGCTGGTACCGGCAAATCATCTCTACTGAGAATGCTACTTGCCAGGACATCAAAACAAATCGTGGTGGCCGCCCCTACCGGTGTTGCAGCTGTCAATGTGGGCGGTGTTACCCTGCATTCATTGTTTCAGTTGCCTTTTGGTCCATTCATTCCAAACATCGACCTGTTGGGATACACGCATGACGCTCTGCCTGCCTATAAATTTAGTTCAGAAAAGGCAGAGGTTCTTCAAAATATGGAGGTGCTTGTGATTGATGAAGTCTCTATGCTGAGAGCTGATGTACTGGATGCCATTAATGACGTGCTTTGCCATGTCCGTAATAATCCTCTTCCTTTTGGTGGTGTGCAGGTGGTGTTCATCGGCGATCTTTACCAGTTGCCGCCTGTAGTGAATAAAACGGAGTGGAAATTGCTCTCTTCTGTTTACCAAACTCCTTTTTTCTTCTCTTCAAAGGCTTTGGTGTTGACAGAATTGAGATTAGTCTGTCTGACTCACATTTTCCGTCAGACAGATGACAACTTCATTTCCCTTCTGAATGATGTTCGATGCGGTAAATTGTCAGATTCTTCACGTCGGTTACTGAACGCTTTGTATAAGCCTGGGATTGATGCATCTGAGTTGGAGGATGGTTTTGTAATGCTGACAACGCATAATGCCAAGGCAGACAAAGTGAATCAGGATAAACTGGATGAACTCTCTACACAACAGCAGGTGTTTACTGCCAGTGTCAAGGGAAATTTCAGCGCATCTGCAATGCCGGCTGAGTTCGAGCTGTGTCTGAAGATTGGAGCCAAAGTTATGTTTTTGGCAAATGATAACGAGGCACATCTCTATCATAATGGAAGCACAGGAGTCGTTGTCTCTTTCAAGAAGAATTCAGTATACGTGCGTCTTGATAGCAATGGTATTGAAATTGAAGTACTGCGCCACAAATGGGTCAACAACAAGTACGAGTATAATTCAACCTCAAAGATGATGGAGTCTGTTGAATGCGGATCATTCTCCCAGTTGCCCTTACGATTGGCGTGGGCAGTAACCATTCACAAGTCCCAAGGAATGACTTTTGACAAGCTTGTGGTAGATGCCAAGGCTTCATTTTCTCCGGGGCAGGTGTATGTGGCATTGTCCCGGGCTACAGGGACCAAGAACCTTACTCTTTCGTCCCCTATCCTACCCGAGACCCTTTCAGTTGACCCACAAATCTTAAACTTCTTTAATTCATATAGTTATGATGAACAGACAATGGATTAAATGGTGTAACTTTCGCAATCAAAATCTATTAACTTTTTAAACTATGAAATTATGAACAAGTGGTATTTAATTTTTAAAGCCAAAGACACAAACGGTAAGTTTTCCCGTTTCGGAGTCGAATGCGAGTCCAAAGATAAGGCACTATCCTTAGTAGATGTTGTTCAGTCCAAATATAACGTCATGTATAGCCGGGTATGCTGTCATCCGGTTATGTCCAATCTGAATATGGTTGATTTGAACTCTAAGTGTTTGTTACCGTTAAGATAATATTTATGTTCTCTGAGGAGCTGGTGTGTGAACATAGGCTTCTTTTTAATATGAATGATTATGGATAATGTTTTAGTATGCTTTTTGGTCGTTCTGGGTGCAACCTACCTGCTTCGTTTGGGGTTTACCTTATTCAGGAACATTCTTTCCTTGCTTGCAAAGATTGTTCTGTTTCTCAATCGGTATTTACTTAGGCGTTGATTGAAAAGCTTTTATTATAGATTATTGGTGTTCTATATGTGCAGAATTATAGGTAATTAAAACTCTACATTTCTATTATTGTATTATTCTGTATTACTACAATTCTCAATGGTATTTTTGGATATACTATAGTTCTAGGTTTACAGTTGATTGTAGTATTGAGGTTTTAGGTAATTGAAACACCTGTCGTTTGTTTACTCTGTAGTTTTAAGGAATCGGAGAACTGGGCAATCAAAACCCAGTTAACCTATAATACCCTCCCCTATCTTTCTTTCTGTTGTTACGTTGTTTTATAATTCTGTAATTGTAGATGCCTAGAGTTATAGGTAACTATAATATACATTATTCTGTGGTTATGGGGTAATGTAGTTTTAGGTAACTGAAAGCCTAGATGTGCAAGATGCTATTAGTTATATAATCTGGGAGTATTGTTGTTTTAGTGTCCTGGACGTCTTGGTTTCTGAGGTTCTATATATATGAAGTAATATAGTTGTAGGTATATTGTGTTCTGGGTAACTATAACTCTATAATATTGAAATTGCTTTTATTTTGTGTTGTAGGGTTCTGAAATCCTAAGGTTTTAGATGACTGTTGTTCTGAGGTTGTGGTTTTCTGTTTTTATATTTATAAAGATTTAGGTATTTGTAGTATTAAGAATTTGGTGTATTGTTTGCATAGCCTATTGGGATTATAGCGTTATAATGCCATGATGTTATAGGTAATCAGTGATATAGGTGAATAGTATTCTGTATGTCTGTATGTTTAAGGTTGTAATCATTCAGTGATTTATACTTCTAAAACTCTATTGATATAAGGCAATAGGTTCTAGGTGACTGGAGTACTATGGTTTTATTAACCCAATATTCTGAATGTTTAATATGCGGTTGTTTTGTTTGTCTAGGTTTCTGATATTATAGGATAATGGGTGAAGGGAACAATGGTAATATAGGGAACTGAAACGCTATATCATCAGCAATCTAGTGATATAGATTTTCGAGTGTTTGTTTTGCTGTTTTGGTGGTGTGGCTTTCTATATGATTGGTGATATGGTGTTGTGGTGGCTCAGGTAAACAGGGTTATAGATAATCAAAACTTAATGGTATTGTTTGTTCATAATTTTGGATCGTTGGATTCTTGTCGGGGTGGGGGCTTTTTTAGTGGATTGGAGTGGTTGTTGAAGTTGTATTTGGATTCTGATGTTGCAAGTGATTAAGAAATTGTGTTGTTTTGGATATGTGTTTAGATATTTAGATACTTCGTTTTATATTTAACATGTGGCGCTTATTGCTAAATGGCAATGATTGATTTGTGGTTTTTGTATTATGGAGTTATGGGTAATCAAAACTCTGGTGGTATAGATATCCAAGGATATAGAGTGTTGATGTTGTAGAAATATAAAGTTTTAGAATATTATAGTATTAAAAATATGGATAATTATTTGTCTGTTTGCCTAAAACTTTGTATCTTTGATACGTTGAATTTCTAACGTTTTTTTATCAATGACAAAAGTAATATCTGTATTAAATTACAAGGGTGGGGTAGGGAAGTCTACCACAGCCTATAATTTGGGGGTGGCACTGTGGATCTTGGGCAAGAAGGTGTTGCTGATTGACACTGACGCACAGTGTAACTTATCTGCCCTCTTAGGGTTTGACCAGACCGAAGGCGACAGTACCTTTTATGAATGGATGGACAAAGATGACGCTCAGATACCCCTATATTGTTTGTATGACGGACTGTCATATATCCCGGCCTCCAAGTCTCTAAGTGCCTTAGAAGGGACTTTGTATAGCAAAAGAAGTCGCGAACGGATTTTGGCCAAGAAACTTGCTCCGTATTTACAAGCGAACGAAAATGGGGAGTGTCTGTTCGATTATGTTTTGATTGATTGCGCTCCCAAGGAAGGAGTCGTTAATGACAACGTGATGACAGTGAGTGATAGCGTGCTAATACCCATCGAATGTAGTGGTTTCTCTTTGCAAGGTATGCAAAATCTGCTGCTTTCCATTAGAGACATTTCTGAGAACACCAACGAAAAGCTGGACATCCTTGGTTTCTTAATGGTAAAATACGACAAGCAGACCCGCATTACCCGACAAGTTTTGCAATATTTCGAATCCAATTACCCGAACAAAGTGCTTAAAACAAAAATCCGCAAAAATATCAAATTTGACGAAAGCCCCTTGGCACATCAAGGTATCTTTGAATATGCTCCAGATTCAAATGGTGCACAGGACTACATGTCTCTGGCTGAAGAGTTGACCGGACAGGAGCGTCCAGCAGATTGGCAGTCTAAGGCAGTTAACGCATGGAATAACAATAATGAGTCATATAACTAAAACCAGGAGGAAAACATATGGCGAAAAAGAATAAACCTTTAAATGTGGGTGGATTCATGCAGGAAGTAAAGAATAATCAGCCCACCAAGAATGAAGAATTTCCTGAAAAGAATAAGGAAGTTACAGTTCCGGAATCTACACAGTCTTCTGTTGTAGATGACGGCGGGCGCAAGCTAGATCCGGTTGTACAGCCCGTAGAAGAGATGTCGGCTCAGGAAACCAAACCCGAAAGCAAGAAAGTATCTCGTGATTCGCAAGCTGATGTTGCCAAAGAACGTAAATCAACGCAAATCAAAAAACAGCTTGGAGGCAGACCTACGAAAGTCACTCAAAGAAATATTAAGCAGGTCTTTAAAGTAGATGCACAATCATCTACTGATTTGATGATGATAAAAGCCATCAACAGGATTGACGTTCAGGATGTAGTTTTCACTGCTGTCCAAGAATTCCTGGCGAAGTATTATACAAGAGGGCTTGGTCTCAGTAATGATGCGATAGAAAGAATTACCGAGATTACAGAAAAGTACGATGTTTAGTCCAAAGGAAAGAAGGGTAGGAGAGAGTCATTTATCTTCTACCTTTTTCTTTTTCTTTTCGCATACTTTGAATCGTTGATGTGTAAATGCCAAGGAAACGGTGTCTGGAGTCATTTATGTCCCGCCTGAGGTGTTTTCTTGCCCTGGGCAATCTTTGCCTCGCTAAAGTCTTTTTTCGTGTCCTGAGGCTTCTATTTGCGTTGATCTTATTTCTGCTCAATCCTATACATACCTGTTCGCGGAATCCGACCCCGAATTCCTGTTGTTTTCCCTTCTGGGTAGATTTGCTTTAAAACCCGGCAAAGCCTTGTATGTGAGATTGGCTACGATGAAATGGTTGCCAAAATTAAAGATGTACAGAAGCCCGCTCTTTGATACTCCATCTAAAATGCTCCGGATGGAGCAGCGAATCAAAAGCCTTCGATAGAAAGTCAAAAAGTCAATCCGGTTTTCAGTGGGCAACATAGCCGTCCCTGGGAATCGGATCTTTCTTTTATCAAAATGTCGTTTCGGAGCCTTACCACCAGGCTTCCGTTATATTTACCTTATAGTTTTGCCATCTGAAACAATTTCGCTGAAATGGACAGTCCTCATGTATAAATGTAGGTTTATAATTTTAGATTTTTGTTTCTGGAATTATTTGATAAACACAACCCATTCTACGATATTCACCTGTATACTTGTTCGGTCGCACGCCTGTGCACTTGTTTGGTCGCACACCTGTGCACTTGTTCAGTTGCACACCTGATCTATTTTTGTACTTTTTTAAGTTGATTCTTATGTTAATATTCAAATAATCAATGAAATAAATTATTGTTTTAGTTTTTGGTAATTAACACGGATTATGGAATGGCGGTCGTATTTAATTCGTGTTAACATAATAGTGATTCTCTTTATTCCTTTTTCATTTGTTGGCGTTTTGCTTAAATAATCAGAGCGAATTAAAAATCGGTCATATGATTTGTAATAATAAAAAGCAGGTTTTTATGGGAGGGAGTCCTAAAGCAAAGAGCACGGATTTTACCCCTGCATTTTTCCTATTGCAAGATGTGTATCTGTATATACCGAAATCAAACCTACCGCTTTGAATTCTGTATATACAGAAACTCTTGGTGCCTTCAGCACTTGAAAAGGCTCCAGAGTCGCCTTTTATTTTGATATTCGTAAATAGTTCGTAACTTTGCATAAACCAATCAATTTGACTATGGATTTTAAAAAAGCGGGCCGTCCTAAGGCTTCAAAAGAAGAAAAGAGAGACAAAAAGATTCTCTTAAAATTAACCGTCGCTGAATACGATGCCTTACAAAATAAAGCGCAAGGCTTTATCTCTGTTAGTGATTTTATTCGGACTAGAATTTTCTACAACTCAACTTTTCAGCAGGTTCAACCAGAGGAATTCATAAAGATTTTGAAGCAGTATCTTGATATTTTAGCCGAAACAAAAGCGGCTATGTCTGAAAGTTTATCGGAAATAAAGAGGCATATAAACGATGGTGATGACTCCTTGAAAGATACTTTTTCTGCTATGATGGAACAGTTTAAATGGCAGGTCAAAGTAGAAAAGGAAATTGCCACTTATATGCAACGGATGCTGAAAGCCGGTCGTAAATCTAAGAATATAAGCTAGGGTAGGGGAGTGCCCTAGCTTATATTCAGCAGCTTTTATCGTTCAACCAACCGGGCATGGAAGTCGTTTATGATCTTCTTCATTTCATCAGATAAATAGCCTAACGCTTCAATTTTCATCCATTCAGGAATGTCCTAAATGGTTTCGGCCATACTGCCTACAATGGTCCCTAATGTATCTGCATCGACTCCTAAACTAACAACTGTCTGATTGCATCTTCAAAATTGTGGCTATGCATGATTATCCAGAGAGCTACAGGTACAGTCCCTTGGCATGTTTCATCAAATAGGTTTCTGTATTCTGATAGATTCAACTGAAACTCTTTGGGGTTTTCGTAATACAGGCTGATAGCTTGATGTAATACATTGTCCCGAAGAATTTCCGGCGTTATGTTTTTTCTGGATTCTGATGTCCAGTATCGAGCATCCCTGGATATGCCGATTGCATTGGTAAAGGGTTGTTATAATCTTCCTCAAAAATGGAAGAACTTTTCTGTTCTTGACAAAAAAGATATTGATGGAGTAATGATAGGAGATTTTAGAAACGGAGTGGTTAAGATATATTTCTTTGATTAATCACCCATAACTCAATAATAAAAGAACTGAGCCTTGGGCGGCTTTGTAAAACCCATATTCATATGAGCGATTTTAAATCATGCCTGATTGAAGAACATGCACAACTTGAAGAAAAGCTGAACAAGCTGAATGATTTCAATCAAAGCGAAAAGGTCAATGCGATTGATCCGGCACAGAAGTATCTTTTGCTTGTACAGGCCGGAGCGATGTACACCTATAACGAGTGCTTGAAAGCCAGATTGGAACGGTTGTAATTGTGCTGCGGGATAGTCTGAGAGCTATCCCGCACTAATAACTAAATATAAATGAGTCGAAATAGCTCATTTCACGAAATAATTGGCTAACACCACTATTAGTAAGGATGTCGTGGATCACGACGCCCTATGGCTTACTATTGCATCCCCAGGATTGACATAACGAAAGAATAAGAAGATCTGAGCCTAAATAGCTCAAATCAATTATATTTTTATGTTTTCTAACATGTGAAATAATTAGATAAACGCTTGCGCATATCACAAATATGTGATATATTTGCAGTGTCAATAATTAATCAAGAGTGGCGGCAACACTATAAATGCGGCAGAGAATTATGAAAGCAATAGCAGTACCAACATTAGAACAAGCCATTGAGCTTGTTCATACAGGCAAAATTCACGATTTCAACTTTGAGATAAACGGCTGGAATGCCAAATTGAATGGGTTTGAATATGTCGTTAACGGGACGACATACAATGTCCCTGAATTAAGAAAGATATCTCCGGATACCAATCGAGAAGCCGATAGGCTGGAAGCACATATTGCCAAACAATATGTGGCTTATATGGAGAGACAAAAGGCAGCTCCTTACGTGAAAGCAGTAGAAAACCTTATAAATAGAAAATACAGAAAATATGGAAAATAAAACAAGCGTACTGTCCAACTTCGGACGGTATATGGCAATTGCCGAATACCTTATTTACAGTCGCGATTGTGAATGTTACTGGTTAGATTTTACAGCTCTGGCACTTACGCAACCAACTATTTTCTTTGTCAAAACGATAAAGAAAATACATGAAAATCGTACCCCAAGAAGGAAGTATTTTAATACTTCGGAAGGTGTTGTGCATAAATATCGAGACGTAAATGATATATTGGCAGAAATAGTAGGCTCCTTCCCAGCGGAAGGATTACCGACTCGGTTTACATTGGATGAGCAATCAACAATCATGATTAACTACCATAAGCAAAAAAGCGAATTGTATGAAACTGTTAACAAATAAAATAGAAGGCGATTACGAGTTGGGCGAACACGTGACATCGCTTTACGCTGCATATCTCGATATAGACGAAGATAAGGTGATTTACATCTTTGATGAGTCCAACAAACCGGAAGAACATTTTGACTTTTTAGCGAAAATGGATATCACCCACCCCTATATTATGTCCGGCAATACAGAGGAGTGGAAAAGTGACTTTATCATCATGTTTAAAAAAGAATTATTAAAAAAAGGGCTTTGTAAAGAGAATGCCTCTGGATCTTTATTTGCCCTGTCCGATTCGGACTCCCAACGCATGCGTATTGGGCAACGTATAGCACAATTGCGAAAAGAAGCAGGGATGTCTCAGGCTGAATTGGCTGAAAAAATAGGGACAAAGCAACATGCTATCACTCGAATAGAGAAGGGGGCTTTTAATATCGGATTTGACACATTGCAGTCTATCGCCGAAGTTTTCGGCTTAAGGATTGATTTTATAAAATAAACTTTATATATTTGCCAAGTATACTACCATATGTAGTATGGTTAACAAATTATAAAATGCCTGGGTAGTGATTATTCGGGCATTTTTTCGGCCTTGTTTTTACTATGTTTTGCCACATATTATACATACAGCATAATATAGCTCTGATTATCAAAGTAAAAGCCCACCTATTACTAATAGTGGGTAACAAAATAGTAACAAAAAAAACGAAGAAATCGCTTTGCGGTGGGCTTCATGTGCAAAGGTAACAAAAGCTCTCTAACCATAAAAGCAAAACTGGCGAAAAGAAGAATACTGTTTTTCTTTTCGCCAGCATATATAATTTGCTGTCAATAGAAATTAGTTTAGTCCGTTTTGGATATATAGACAAAAACACAAACTAAACTTGTGTTTATAATAACTTTTTCAACTTATCTATGACATATCTTCCAATGCAGAGAACTTTGAATGATTTAGGCAACAGATATTTGGATGTTTTAATTAGAATGTCCCTTTTTTACACCTAATATCTATCTAAGAAATCTTACTTTTGTTTGATAATTAAAACAGAATGGAGAAAATTCAAGTAATACAACCTACCAAATTGCTCGCTCCTTATATAAAGCAATATTGGCTTTTAAGGATAGATGATGTAAAGCAAGGCTTTCAACGTTCTATCCCGGCAGGTTGTGTAGCACTTGTTTTTCATAAAGGGAACAAAATTATTTCTTCTTTTCATAAGGGAACGCAGCCACATTACAAATAGGGTAAATTTCAATAATGGATTGTTTTGATGAAAAAAACTCTTCAATATTTAGACTTACTGACATAGAGCTGTCATAGAAGACGCTATCTTTGTATCAAAAAGTATTCAACTTAATATTATAGAATATGAAAAGATTATTTTTATGCTCATCATTTGCTGATGTTGCTAATCTATTTGTCGATTGTGCCAAAGAAGATTTGCAAGGGAAAATTATAGCTTTTATACCAACTGCAAGCCTTACAGAACCAATACGATTCTATGTAAAAAAGGGGAAAAAGGCTTTAGAAGAAGCAGGAATGATTGTTGAAGAAGTCGAGATTACCCAACTGCCCAAAGAGGAAATATCTTCTATATTACATAAATGCGATTATATCTACATAACAGGTGGAAATACATTTTTCCTTTTGCAAGAGTTAAAAAGAAAAGGTGTTGATAAAATTATATCTAAACAAGTGAAATTGGGTAAACTGTATATTGGGGAATCTGCCGGAGCAATAATAGCCTCTCCCGATGCAGAATATATGAGAAGTGTGAATTTTGATCCAATAGAAAAGGCTCCTGAATTGAAAGACTGTACTTCTTTAGATTTGGTCGATTTTTATACGATTCCCCATTATGGAAATTTTCCATTCAAGAAAAAAGGTGAAAAGATAGTTCAACTATATAATGAGAAGTTGCAGCTTATTCCTATAAGTAATAAACAAGCTGTTATTATTGAAGATTCAAATATTCAAATTAAAGATGCAAAATGAATAGAATAGACCGTATTTCTGCTATATTGATTCAGTTACAATCGCACTCGTTAGTGAAAGCACAGCAAATTTCAGAACGTTTTAATATAAGCATTCGCACTGTATATCGAGATATAAGAACATTGGAAGAGGCAGGCATTCCTATCATAGGAAATCCCGGTATTGGTTATTCACTTGCAGAAGGATTCAAATTATCTCCTCTAATGTTTACTCAAAAAGAGGCTTTGTCCTTTTTGATTGCAGAGAAATTAGTACATGAACTAACTGATTCAAATAGCAACGAACATTATAAGTCTGGAATAGAAAAGATTAGGTCTGTCATGCGTTTTGCAGACAAAAATATGTTAGAAACAATGGAAAAGTGCATGTCTGTATTGGATACTTATAAATCATCGACCTATAAACCTGATATTCTTTTACTTATTTTACAAAGTATATACCAAAAAAGAATTATTGAAATATCTTATTTGGGAAGTAATGCGTTAAGTGTTTCAGAACGAAAGATTGAAGCTGTTGGAATTTTCTTTTCGAGAACTAACTGGTATCTAATAGGCTTTTATCTTCCCAAAGAAATCTATCTTACATTTCGGATAGATAGAATTCAAAAAATGCACATTCTTAATGAATTACAATCACGGGAGCATCCTCCTTTGGAAAAATTCATACGCGAGTTTTACGATAAAGAAAAATTACATGAAATCGTTATAAGAATAGAAAAGAATAAAACCTCCATAATGAATGATGATAAATATTATTACGGATTAACATCTGAGAAAGAGATAGGGGATATGTTTGAACTTCATTTTCTAACATTTTCAATCAGTAAGTTTGCACATTGGTATCTGTCTTTTGCAGATAGTGCAACTATAATAAGACCAGATTCTTTAAAATATGAAGTTAAAAATATTATCAATAACATTTCTATTTGATTGCTGTCAAATAGTATTTTTAATCGACTCAATGAAAAAAATATTCGACCAAAGATTTTTCCGCTTATTGTCGGAATGCTCACAACGTAAAGTGTCTGCATCTGAATTTGCAGAAGCTATCGAAGAATTGGCGACCCATGTAGCCAATTTTAGTATCAATGAGCAGGATTACAACGTTTTACTACGTTATTTTTCCTTTGGTTTGCACCGTCTTAAATCGTATCGTGTACGGTTTGAGCAAGAAAAAAATGCCCCATCTGCATCTAATTGATGAAGCGATAGGACTTTTGAACACTGAAATACGCCTTATCGAGTGGCGCATCAAATACCCGGAACAGCTACAGCAACGTATCAACAAACAGCCCCTTTCCCCTCTCTATCTCGCAGACAAGACAACCCTTATCAACATCATGGAAATGGTAAGCGGTCTGTTCCTCTCCAAAAACATCGTGTATCAGAACGGCAAGCCCGCCTACTTGGTGGACTTGGCGAAAGCCTTTGAATGGCTGTTCAACATCAAGATAGGCGACTGTTACCAAAAACATGAGGACGTGATAAAACGAAAGCCGGGCAAACTGACCGGGTTTCTTAATGGATTGGTAGAACTTATCAAAAAGGAACATGACAAGAAAGGATATAGATAATCAGTGACTTATGATTTATTTATAGGGGATTCCATTAGTTCCCCCGTAATTTCTTTGCGCCTATTTTCTGAACTTTGCTTCATCAATTGATTGACAGACAAGAATGTATAATCAGAAAAATGAAGCAATCATGTATATAGACAATGACGATTTCAGCGTATGGATGCAGAAGCTGTACGCCAAGCTGGAAGAACTCTGCAAGGATGTACGGGTACTACGCAATGCGGACAAGGTACTACCCGAAGATGACAACCTATTGGATAATCAAGACTTGTGTTTATTATTCAAAGTAAGTATCAAAACTCTGCAACGCTACCGGGCTATCGGTGCGCTGCCTTACTTCACTATCAGCGGAAAAGTGTATTACAAGGCTTCCGATGTCCGGGAGTTTATTAAAGAACGGTTCAGCGTCACCACGCTACGCCAGTTCGAGAAAGAACACTGTACGAAGAAAAAGAAGTGAATCTGAAAAGCCGGAACGGTGAATGTACTTCATCTGTTCCGACTTTCCCTGCTTATGGCTTACCCAACTTATCGGCTTCTTTCTTTAGCTGTTCGGCTTGCTCATTCAACAGCCTTGCACGTTCCAGTGCTTCTGCCTGCTTTTGGATGCGATATTCAAAATCCATCACTGAATCGGTCAAACTTCGGATAAAACCGTTATCCCGTTGCCACTTGAACTTGTTTTCCAGCATATCAAAAGTTTCCCCGTCTGCCTGTCCTTGCATCAGCAAATAGCGGTATTTCATATCGTTGTCCTGCAACTGCTGCATACGTTCAGCCAAACGGACATTCAAGAATATGGAAACGGAACAGACGACCAGCACTGCCGAAAAAACAAACAATCCCGGACGAATCCAAGAAGCGACCTTGTTGTAAATCCGTTGATAGAACGGTAAGGGCGTAGCTTCCTCTTTATCCGTCTTGCAAGAGCCCAAAGTATCAATCATTACCTTGAAACAACGGTAGGTTTCCAATGTTATTTTCTTGGTGTCCTCTATGTTCTTCTGCTGACCTTGCATCCTGCTCCTTATGTCGTCAAGTTGGCTTTGAATAACCCGCAACTTTTCTTCGGGAACAGCCGAATTACTGTGCAGTTCCGACAACGCTTGTTCGATTGCTCCCAGCCGTTCGAGAGTTTCCTCCCGACTGGCTGGCGTTGCCTGTGCTTCCTGCTTCTCTTTCAGTTCCGTAACCATAGAGAGAAGCCCCTCTAAAATCAAATTATCTTCCATGTCTTTACAGTTTAAGTTGTTTTTTCTTTTTCTTCTTCTTTCTCAAATTAAAATTAGGTTCTTCATCCACTGGGGGAGAAGAAGCGGAAAACAGACCGAGCGAACCAGTTATCAACGGACTGTCAGCCTTGCCCGGTGCAAGTGCTTGCTCCCGAACGGGCGCGAAAGTTGTTTGCCGTTGGCTTCCGGCAACATTCATTCCTGCATACCCGAAACATTTGTCCAGTTTGGAAAAACTGAAACTCCGGTCTATCTCCGAACCCTTGAACGTGTATTCACCTTTGGAAAAGGATATGCCCTGTATCTCGTCGGTCTGTCCCTTTCGTTTGAACCGGACGGTAATACCCTTTTCTGCTAACCGCTCCTGTAACTGCTGCCAGTTACGGGATTTGCCGATTTCGTTCTTCACAGCCGTGTAAATCTCGTATTTCGACTTGTCCGGCTCTTTCAGTCGGTGCTGCTTTACCTGTTCTTTTCCACCAGCGAAATAAAGCCCGTGTTTGGCTTTCAGCTTCTTGCATACCTGTTCGTTACGGTACATATCGTTCCTGTCCGAAATGGTCTTGCCGTTATTGTCTATGCGGTTGAACACGATATGCACGTGCGGATGTTCCCGGTCTTGATGACGCACGATGATATACTGCGTATCGGTGATTTTCATTTCACGCATATACTCCTGCGCAAGTTGTACCATCTTCCCGTCTGTCAATTTGGGCGCATCCACTGTCGAATAACTTAACGCAATATGTCCGACAGGCTTCTTCAAATCGGGATTCATCCCGGTCTGCATACAGAAGCTGCGGATTATATCACCCCGGCTTTCAGTCAGAACCCCGTCCGCATGAAGCAAAACCGCCTGCTCCTTGCCAAGCACATAGTTCACACAGCCCTTAAAACCGCTTCCCTTTTTTATTTTTCCAATCATCCGACAAATGGTTTATGATTCCAATAATCCTGTTTTTGAGCTTCACCAGTTCCACCGCTACCAGTGCGAAACCTCCGGCATTCGCCCGGTGCGCCAACTGGTTGATGTTGTTGGCTTCCCCTGCCAGTTTGCGGATGGTGTCCGCATCCTGCCTGTTCAGCCGGGGTATGACCTCTGCCGAAACAACCGCCTGCCTTACATACTCACTGACACGCAACCCGGCTTCCCCGGCTCGCTTCCTGATGGCGTAATACTGCAACTCGGTCAGTTTCGTACTGACAACCCGTTGCTGCTTCTCTATCCGTTTCTTTGCCGGACGTCCCCCCGGCTTGTCCTTTATACTCGTCATGGTTTTTTACGTTTGAATGGTGTCTTAAAAATTGCGACCAACGGGAGAAATTTTCTTTGCGGTGAGCAAAGCAAGGTAGTTTCGGTTTACCGAAACATAACCTTGCTCTCCAAATAAACCGCCAGCCGTTGATAGTCCTGCCGGATTAAATGCCCCTGCCTCTCTTTTGTCTTGAGGCGGCACGTTGTCCGGTTTCCTGCTTCGTTTCCTGCACTTGGCTGGCTTCGTTTTTCTGTTCCTGCTTCCTGCCGCACAGATAATCGTTCAAGTCCGAATATCCCCTATAATTGTGCGAGAAGTCACGCACACGGTAGGAGTATTCCAATTCGATAGCCCGTGTCGCTTCATATCCAGCCTTGTCATTGTCAAGCATACAGTGGATGCGTTCATACGGGTACAGCACGTCAATGGCTTTCGGCACGTTGACAGTCGAATTAAGAATGACATAGTCCTGTCTGTCAAGGTCGGGCATGGTCGGGCAGTTCTTCATCCGGAGCGTGAGGAAAGAAAGATAGTCCATAAACCCCTCGAATACCAAACACTTCTCTCTCGGCTCTCCCTGCTGCCGTATATGGGTGATGTCTTTCGGGGCAATGCAGCCTTTGAAAAAGGAATTGCGAACCTCGTAACCTCCTGCCATGTTCGGGAAACCGATAGCAAAGAACGGTCTGCCGTTATTGGTAAAATGGAGTTCCTTACATTCTCTTTTTGCCAGTTCGACATTGATACCCCGTCCCTGCAAATAACGGAGCAATGCCGGATGGATAAGGTCACGGACTTCCAAATGCTGGAAGCTCGGTTCTGTCCTACGCTGGGGAAAAGAAAAACTGACCGGACGGACGTGCGGTGTCTGTTCCGCTATCCGGTTTAAAAGGTATGGCAAGCTGTCTGAACAATAGAGTTCCTTTGCCAGTGCGATGATGTTGCCGCCCTTGCCTGCGCCAAAGTCATACCAAAGGTTGCGGTCAGTGTTCACCTTGAAAGACGGTTCGTGTTCCTCCCTTAACGGTGATTTGTACCATAAACCGTTACCCTGCTGCTTGACAGGAGAGTAACCTAAACTGTGCAGATAGTCTGCGATGGGTATTTGTTTCACATCTTCGATGTTCATAACATTTTCTTTTTGGGGATTAAAAAATAGTTGAAAAGTGCACCAGTCCTGTTTAGTCCGTTATATATACACCCGTACCATACTAAACCTGCCTGTTCCGATACTGGGAAATAGTAAGTCCGTTCCTCTTGTATATACACCCGGACTAAACCAAACTGACTTTTAATAATGGAAATCGGGATTATAGCGGTAGCCCTTGCCCTCTTTCACAATCATGCGCTTGTTCACAAGAAACTTGTTAAGCGACACAAGAACATTGCGTCCACGCTCGTAACCGATACTCGCATAACCCTGTTTCAATGCCGCTATGACATTGGAATAGCCTTGTACCACCTGCTTGCCGAAACCGTTCTCCAACGCTTCCCGGTGTTGCTGTTCAGTCAGTTCCGTAAGCGAAAAGTTCCTGTCCTGCTTAGGTTGTTGGAATACATAATCATCCACGATTTCGGGTAAAGCGTTGTCATTGATACGGAATGCGAACGGGTCAAATTCCCGGTCACGTATGTGCATCGCCTTTACCTCGCTTATGTTGCCGTCCTGCTGGCTTTTCGTGATTTGCAGGACGGTTTCAGCCTTGTTGTTCAGTTCCGTACCGATATGCCCCCTTGTGTTGTCATCCCCCTTATTCAAATGCAGAACAGTGTGGATATGCAGGTTATATCCGCTTGACCAGCGCATCAAGAGGTTGATTAGGTCGGTTGATTCGCTGGGGCTGTTGATGTCATACATCAAGTCACGGATTCCGTCAATGATGAGCAACCCCACATCGGGCATATTTTCAAGCATATAGCCGATAATCTGTTTCCGCTTGTCGGGGGTCTGCTCCCTTAGCACGATGAAAACAAAATCGTCCCTGTCCTTGTCGGTAGGCAGTCCGGCAAGTCGCAAAATACGCTCCATGACCTTATGGCAATGGTATTTGCTCTGCTCGGTATCTACATAGAGGATTTTCCGCTTGTTCGGTGGCAGATATGCCGAATACTTCAGTACCTCGTCATTCTTCAACGCCGCCGCAACGATGGCGGAAATGTTGAATGTCTTTTTGCTCTTGGCTTTTCCTGTGGATGCGCTGAAATTACCCAGCGTGCCAATGGTAGAGCCGTTCACCCAGAGTATTTCGGGCGGCACTTCGTAAGTGTCCGTCACCTTTAGATGGATGGTTTTCCAAAGGGCTGCAAAATCCTCTTTCTGCATGGTGACATCCTGCCCGGCTTCTGTCGCTTTTCTATTTTCCATAGCCGCTATATCTTTAAGGGACGGTTAAGGATATATTTCTGCGCTTCCTGCTCTATCTGCGCCTGCGTCTTCACCGGGTTCTGACGCAACCACGCTTCTAATTCCGCTTTCTCAAAATAAAGCATTTTGCCCTGCGGCTTGTAATGGGGTATCAAGTTACCCGAAGTCAGCTTGTACAGGTAACTTTTTGAAAGGTTCAAGAACTTGCTCGCTTCATCAAAACTAAGCACATTCTTTGAAAGGAATACTAAATTTTCGAGTTCTGCAACTCGCTTCTCAATACTTGTTTCCATATAACAAAAGTATTTGCGTTAGACAATATGGAGTGCATGCCCTCCAGTTTCTTGTAATCGATTACGGGGGCAAAAGTATTGAGGAATAGCTTGATAGTGGATTAAGCTATGTTTGAGGTATTAACCTATTCTTAAAGTTTTTTCAGTTGTTTGATATAATTGCTGATGGTTACATAATCTTTTTCATGTTCCACCCCTTTTACATAATTGGCGGCTGTGGCTAAATCACCTTGATTCAGATATTTATCTTTCTTTATATTCTTCGTAACAAACAACTTATTCTTTGCTATAACAGATTGCCAGTTAGGTGTTATCAAACCACGATTGCTTAATTCCGAAAAAAGAAAAGCTACCTGCCTGTTGTTATTAGACCTAAATATAACTTTTGGCTTACAGGAAAGTATTGCTTTCAAATCTTCAAAAGTCATAGGAGCATTGAAAATTTCCACTTCATTGATACAATCCACCAACAATGCTATTTGTCTGTCGTTTAAAATAGACTTAAACGGATTTTCTGTTTCAGCAATATGGGAGATAATTTTAGGCTCTTGGCATTTATCTTGAATTGGTTGCGGCTCTTTCTGTTGTGGCTGCATTTCCGCTTGCACCTTACTTTCTTTCTTTTTTCGCAAGTACGCAGAATATTTTTCCAATACAACAGTTTTAACTATTACGGAAAAATAAGGCAGTTCTTCATCATAAACCGTATTGTCTTGCTCATACCGGGAATAATCAAATGAAAGAGGATTAAACGACATGTATTTTCTTTTCTCATCGGATTTCAAGGATTCATAAAAACCGCTTTCCCAAAAGAAATCAGATACAGAATAAAAATATTGAATATCATTCAACACAGAATAACGAATATATAACTGCACCAACTCATCAGCGGTACGAACATATTCTTGCTGTTCCAGTTTATCTGCCTGTTCTTCGTCGAAATATAAGGACTTAGAGGCAATATTATCTATCATAACTTGGCTGGCATGATTGATACAGCGATTGAATATACCTTGTATATGGTCGAATTTTATTTTCAGTTCTTCTTCTGTCATAATAATCTATGTTTCAGTTAGTAGAAACAAAGATATATTTTTCCGGCTAAACAAAGACAAAAAAAGAAAGAAAGTACGGTAACTGTGATATAACCATACTTTCTTTTTAAATCAGTCCGTCAAATTCGGTATCAAACTTATAGCTTCTTCTTTTTTCTTATCGACAATCTTCGCATAAATTTGAGTTGTGGCAATATTTTTATGTCCTAACAATTTGCTAACTGTGTACAAGTCAGCCCCCAATGTAAGCATCATGGTAGCATGGGTATGCCGGGCAACATGAAACGAGATATGCTTAATAATCCCTGCGTCTTTCGCCCATTTTTGAAGTATTTTATTTATAGTTCCCTCATGCGTCAAAGGAAAAATCAAATCATCGCCTTTTGCTTCATTTTGTTGCGGCAACCACTTTAACGCTTCATCGGATATAGGCAGATAAAGCGGTTCTTTTGTTTTCTGCATCTTTATTTCAATTCTTATTCTTTCACCGCTTTTCTGCAAATCGTTCCACTTCAATTTTCTTATATCGCTTACACGCAGCCCACACAAACAACTGAAAAGAAAGGCTTGTTTCATTATCTCATACTTGCACTCTGTCCCGATAAGCCGCTTCAATTCCTCTATTGTCAAATACTCCCTGCGGCTGACTTCCGCTTTTACCTTACTGGCAAAATCAAACTCTTTCGTTGGATTGACCGTAATAATCCCCTCTTTATAGGCTCTATTTATAGCGGTACGCAGCACCCCATAGTAAGCAATAACGGAATTATTACTTAATACACCCCCAGCCTTTAACAAACCAAACTTGCTTGCTTTCTTCGCTTGTTTCAAGAAATCCACAAAGCTATTCAAGAAGTCCTTATCTATATCACGAAAAGCGATATAATCCCCTCTGAACAATTTTAGTTCACGAATGGTATTACCAACGGTCTTTTCATAGTTCAAGCTGCCACGTTCTTTAGATTGGCTTCTCATGTTCATTAAATAATCAATCACATTCGCTTTTGACTTGTTGGTGTTCTGAAAGCCGTGTGCATCATTTTGCAACTCTACTATCCGCTTGCTTTGAATAGCTTTTGCAAGAGCCAACGTAGCTTCGTTCTTTGCCTTATCCTCTCTTGTCTTTTCGGGTATAAGGTATAATTTCAAAAATTCATATTGCCGTTTACCGCCAACATAATTTTCTTTTCTAATAACATCACCTGTATAGTAGTCCAAATAAATAGACTGGTTGCCATTGGCAAGCTGCTTGAATCTAATCCTTACAGGTTCTTTCAATTTAACTTCTTGTTTTTTCTTCGCCATAATTATGTTCTTATTTTGTTACCGATACAAATATAGCGATTTGTTTTGTTACTTCAATGAATACAGGTAACAAAATAGTAACAAAATAAAGGTATTTATTAGACTAAACAAGAAAATAAGGAAAATAAAGGAAATTACATTCAACAAATATAAAACACTAAATATCAATATCTTATGTTCAATATTTTATCTCATTTTTTCTCTTTTTCCACAACTGACAGCTGTTGATGATGTTCTGCCACATTATGTATGTTTCTGAATATCAACTATAAATTTCAGCGGCGCAGGCTGACTTTTTCGATTATCTTTTTGGCATTCTTGATTCCGTTCTGTCTGGCAAATTGCAGTAGGTCATCTTCCGTGATGTCGCTATTTTTCCCTGCAATGCTCATAGAGTGTACGTTTTCGTATGCCGCACCGTCTAAATTGGTGGTGAACATCATGTCGTATGCTGGGGTGATGTGCCATGTGCCGTTTCTTTCCATCAGGAAAGAGAAATTCTTGATGTGGTCATCCACGTTGCCGCCCATGACATTGAATACCATCCGGCGGTACAGTTCGGACTGTTCGCTGGCCGGGATGCTCAGCTTTCGGCAGACTTCAAACAACTCCTCATAGCTTGTTGCGTCCGGATTCATGGCAGCAAGGGTCTGTGTATGTATCTTTTCTCCGTTTATCCTGTCGTAACGTTCCGTTAGGAAGTGATGTTTTCCCTCAATTAGAATGAGTCGGGAAGGCATCATCGTAATCCCGGCTTCTTTTGCAATCTCATAATATGCCATTTCCGTTTGCGTGAACGGGAAGTCATCACCCTCTGCAAACTTCAATATGTAGTAGGTATATCCCTCTGGCAAAGGAACTTGTCCGGAACGTATATCATGTGTCGTTTTATTGATGGCGATGATCGCTTTCGGGTGCTGTCCTCCGGCTGATGTTCCTACTTCATAGATACTTTGCAGTTGCAGAGCTTCATCATCTTGTACGGAAATTTCTTCCCGTTCTTCAAAAATACGGCGTGCCAGTTGGTATAAACTCTCTATCTGGAGGGTAGAAGAGGATTCCAATCCCGGAGTGGCCGGAATGAACTCAAAGGCTCCCATTCCCCGTTTCCCGATGAAAGACAGTTTATCTACTGGCGTGAGTTTACGCTTGGGGATATGGTTTTGTGACACCCATTGGTCGAATACCATGTTACCCCATCGGTCAGGCAATGAATCTGCCAAAAACGGTGGGAGACCTTGATAAATCTTTTCTTTGTTTCCGAGTATGGGCATACCCTTTGCTGCCGATCCTTTGACAGAAGCGGTTAGTGGGGCGATTTCCAGCCCTTTCTTGATGAAGTCCGGATGATAGTTGAAGACGGCTCTTTGACTCCTTTCGTCCCAATAGAGCTTTCCGACTTCTTCCCCCCCCCATAACATCACACTCACAATATTATTTTCCATGTCTTATCCTTTTCGGCTTTTTATTCATGATTTTTTCCATTGTATAGGCTGAAACAGGTATTTGCGGCAGCAGGTCGTCCATCTGTTCCAGACAGTCCACTACTCGCAGCAGGGCAAGAAAGTTGCCCATATTGATGTTGTAGGCCTTTCCGTTCTCAAACTGGCGCAAGGTGACAAGGCAGACACCGGCTTTCTCGGCAACTTCTTTCTGGGTGAGCCTATAGGTTAGCCTGTATTCCTTAAATCGTCTGCCTAATTCCGCTATGATTTCCGGATTGGCCATGGTTTGGGTGATATGGTCCGTTGTCATATTACAAAGGTAAATATATTAACTGTTATATCAAAATAATATGGATAACAATTAATATATTTACTATTATATTGGATTGTGTGAGTGTCGTTTGTGTGCTAATTTCTCAATTCCATGCTCCGCGTATTCGAGGGTGTGTCAAAACTCAATTATTAAAAAGATGAACTTATAATTTGAAATTTGAGCATCCTAAAAGATCCCCAAAAGGGTCGTATCATTACTCCATACAGAGCTTGATACGACCCTTTTAAGTGTTATACGTTACAATCTGTAACTTTTAGAAGTTGTCATTTCTGTTTTGACACACCCTCATCATAAACCGATCCTGTTTTTAGCCCAAACGCGCCTCCCGCTGTCTTTATTTGCTTGAAAAGAAAGGAATTGACTGACGGCGGATTTTTGTGAAAAGGGGAAACTAGAGAGAAAAGAGGATCAAAGAATTAGTAATAGCTTGTATAGTAATATATTATGGAAAATATTTTTCGAATTTGGAAGCTGGCTGTACTTTGCCCCGAAATAATCGATTTTCCGATGGTTGAGATGTCAAAGTGTTAGAATGACAATTCGTTAAAAGGGGGAGGGAGAGCATGTATTTCCACACGTAAGCCTTTTTGTTATTTCTTGTTTTCTTGTTTCTTGTTTCTTGTTTTTTCTGCTATATTTCCTCTATAAATAAACAAACGTGAGTCTATTTTTATTAGACGCGTTTATAAAATCCCAATATTTCAGTAAGTTTGCGGGATAGAATAAAAAAACGAATATGACGAGTAACCCCTTACATTATCTCATAATGCGCTCTTTTGGGGCGAAGGCGAGCAAACCCGGCGAAAAGTTTGTTAAATTGCGTATTCCGTTTATTCGTATAAATACAGAATTCTTTCATAATCTAATCCTTTTTAGGAACGGATTGGGGCGATGTACTGGAACATCATACCTCTGCAGGGGTACTATGCCTTGCCGTTTCATGAGTGTTACCTTTTAAATTATTAATAATGCGAATCAGCAGTTGAAAACATCTTCAGATTCTTGATTTAAAAGTTTGTAATTCAGTTAATTATCTCATTATTTTATTTTGTAATCTCCTTGAAAATCAGTAAATTAGAAGAATAAAACCACTCATTTTTCTAATTATGATTCCCAAGGAGAAAAAGTTAATACTAATAGGTTTGTATATGTATATCTGTGATGTCCATAAGTCTTCTCTGCGTTTCCACTGCCAGAGATTCAGTAACAATTCCAATCCTGAGTTTACGGATGAGGAGGTTCTTACCATCTATCTGTTCTGCGGGTACTGCCAGAGATACTTCAACATCAAGGAGATACATACCTTCGCTAAGGAGTATCTGTCATCATGGTTTCCAAAATTGCCGTCTTATCAAACGTTTTGCGTACGCCTAAATATGCTTTCAGAAACATTTAAGGTGCTGGTGGAAACCATGATACAATCATTCAAGCCCAAGGATTGCGACTCCATTATATCCATTGTCGATTCTATGCCGATAGTGACCTGTAAAGGGAAAAACCGAGAGGGGAAAGTAGCTACGGAGATAACATCAAAAGGGTATTGCTCCACTAAGAACATGTACTACTATGGCATGAAACTGCATATGGTAGGACAGCGTAGGGAGGGAACCTTACCTTTTCCGGAAATGATAACTCTGACACCGGCTTCGGACAACGACCTGACCGTATTCAAAAGCGAATGCGTGCCATACCTATCCGGAAAGACGGTGCTTGCAGACAAGATTTACAGCGATTTCTCTTTCTTTAATGAGAACAATCCGGTTAAAGTGCTTACTCCGCATAAAGAGATTAAAGGGGAACCGGAAGTTCTCAAACAGAGGGAGAAAGCTGCAAGAGACCTTTTCTCGCAAGCCGTTTCTAAAGTCAGACAACCTATCGAATCCTTTTTCAACTGGCTGAATGAAAAAACAGAAATTCAAAGAGCATCTAAAGTAAGAGCTACCAAAGGGCTGTTGGTACATACCTTTGGAAAGTTGGCTATTGCTCTACTTACATTTGTTAATTTTTAATTTTTGAATCAGAAAGCCAACTGCTGATTCGCATTAATAATAAAAACAAACAGACAAATGAAAAACAAATCGAAAGAAAATCCGACCTGTACAGGTCGTAGCGTCAAGCAGACGCTACGGTTTCTCTTATGTATAGCCCTCTTGCTGGCCGTGCCGAAGGCCGGGGCGCAAGATGTATGGGATGGCAAGCCGGATAAGTCGTGGTATACGGATGATTCTCAGGAAGATGATGGAGTCTACCATATCAAGACTGCCGCCGAATTGGCGGGGATGGCAGAGCTGGTGAATGGAGGGTATGACTTCTGCGATAAGACCGTGATGCTGGATGCGGATATTGTCTTGAATGAGACGGATGGCTGGGAGAACTGGGGATATAAAGCACCGGATGGTTTGAAAGAGTGGACGCCGATAGGTACTTATGACTCTCCTTTTTCCGGCATTTTCGATGGCCAGGGGCATACGGTGAAAGGGGTTTATATTATGAGAAAGAACTATGCTGGCCTATTCGGTTATCTTGATGGAGGAACGATCCAGAACGTCGGTGTTGTGGAGAGCAATATTAGCGGGTCTCGCATTGGCGGTATCGTAGGCCATAATAGGGGTGATATCAATTCTTGTTATTACACAGGAGAAGTTGTGGGGCCTATTAGTGGCGGTATCATAGGTATGAGAGAAGAAGGTGATATCTCGAATTGTTACTATTCAGATAATATCGGCCAAGGGGTTGTAGTGAATCTGATGGTAATCCCCTGAGAGTAGCGAAAAAGGAAAAATCCGCATTCCACAACGGTGAGGTAGCTGCCTTGCTAAATGAATATGATGGAATAGATCCTCCTGTTTGGGGTCAAGACCTCAGCGGCATGAATGGCGCTACCTATCCCACGATAGGTGGGCCGGAGGTAATAGAGGTAGTTTCGGGTATCTACTCGAATGAGTGGAAGCCTAATGACGAAGGTATCTATGAAATCTACACGGTCGGACATCTGTATCAGTTCGCTAAGAAGGTGAATGATGATGGCATGAGCTTTCAGAACATGGAGGTACGACTAAAGAACAATATCGGGCTGAATAATACGGAAAATTGGGAGAGCTGGAATATGAATAATGCGCCCAAGAATAAGTGGACACCGATAGGTAATCCTAGCTCTCCTTTTAAAGGTACTTTCGATGGCCAGGGGCATATCGTGAAAGGGGTTAAGGTTGATAGCGAGGACTATGCTGGCCTTTTCGGTATACTTTATGATGCTGGCACGATCCGGAACGTCGGTGTTGTGGAGAGCGATATCAGCGGGGCGAATGCTGGCGGTATCGTAGGTGGGAGTTCTGGTACGATCCAATCCTGTTATTACACGGGAACGGTTGAGAGAAGTTTGGTTGCTGGTGGTATTGTGGGCAATTATAAAAACGGCACAGTCACTAACTGTTACTATTTGGATGGTTGCGTAAAAGGGAATGAAAATAAAGTCCTCGGAACGACACCTAAGCCCGCCGCTGCCTTCCACAACGGCGAGGTAGCTTACTTGCTGAATGCGTGGCAAGGGCAAGATAGGATGGATTGGGGGCAAAAACTCAGCGACACGGATGCCTACCCCACGAAACAGGACGGCAATAATGCGGTATATGGCATCACTTTTAACTATACGAACAAGGATGGTGATGAGACAGAAACGCTTATCTGCGGTAACGCAGGGCAGCTGATACAGGAACCTGATGATATACCAATGAATGATAACTTCGTTTGGATTCCGAAACTGCCCGATAATTTCCCGAGCAAGAATATGGAGACATATGGTTATATATTACCTGATGAAACGGATATAGACTGGTATAATCCAGATGCCAATCCGAAAGAATTCACTATTACCACCGCCGCCCAGTTGCGTGGGGTATCTTGGTTGACTAACAACGTGAGTAATCTTGATTTCAAAGACTGGACATTGAGGTTGGGGGCAAATATCGAGCTGAATAACACGGAGAAATGGCAGCAGTGGAACGAGACTACAGAAGGACTGAATATGTGGGAGCCGATAGGGAGTTACCCGAATCGTTTTAATGGTACATTCGATGGTAAGGGATATACTGTGGGAGGTATTTATGTGAGGGATGGTAATGGCGCTGTCGGCCTTTTCGGTTATCTTGGTTCTGATGGCACGATCTGGAACGTCGGTGTTGTAAAGAGTTATATTCACGGGGATGAAGAAGCCCATAATGGTGGTATTGCAGGGAGCAATGACGGCAAAATTTACTCTTGTTATAATACAGGAATTGTTGATTATGGAGGTGTTGTTGGAGGAATCGTAGGTTACAATAAAGGTGATATCCATTCTTGTTATAATGGAGGAACAGCTAAGAATGGAGATTATGTAGGTGGTATTGTAGGGATCAATAACGGCAAAATTTACTCCTGTTATAATACGGGAGATGTTATGGATAGAGGGAATACCACTATTGGCGGTATCGTAGGCGAGTTATTCGAGGAAGGTTCGAACACGAACTGTTTCTATTTGAAGAAGGACGATCTCAAAGGAGTAGGTGCCGGTCTTTCTGATGGAACGACCGACAAAACCGAAGCCCAGTTCCACAGCGGCGAGGTAGCGTGGGAACTCAAGCAGAAGCCTGCGCCGGAGGGGGCTTTTCCTTGGGGACAGAAGTTGGGTGCTGATGGTAACTTGTTCCCCGTGTTGGGTGGCGAGGCAGTGTACAAAGTCACCTTCGAGTACCCCTCTGCCGCAAATCAACCCGCAACCAAGTCCATCTTTAAATATGGGAATACCAATCAACTGGTGAACTTGACCGAGAGTGAGTTGAACCAGATTCAGATTCCTGGTTATCAGTTGGTGTGGAGTGAGGAATTGCCATATAACGTCAAAATTAGCGACGTGACCATCACAGCCGATTACAAACAGCTGTATACCATTACGATACCAACTATGACGGGCGGGTCAGTAACGGCAAATATGGACAAAGCCCCCGCTGGCGAAGAGATCACCCTAACGATCTTCCCTGCTGAAGGTTACGAGTATGTGGAAGGGACATTGACCGTAACCAACGCCACTCCGACTGAGGTAACGGACAACCAATACACCTTCAAGATGCCCGCTGAGGACGTAACGGTAACGGCCACCTTTAAACAGATCGAATATGTTATCACGATCCCAACTATGCCGGGCGGTTCAGTAACGGCAAACATGGACAAGGCCCCCGCTGGCGAAGAGATCACCCTAACGATCTTCCCAGCTGAGGGCTACGAGTATGTGGAAGGAACATTGACTGTAACCAACGCTACTCCGACAGAGGTAGTGAACAACGGATGCACCTTCGTAATGCCTGCCTCAGACGTAACGGTAACGGCCACCTTCCAGCAGAAGGAAACCCCGAATCCTGATCCTGAGCCCGAACCGGAGCCTTCCTACGTCACCCTTCACTTCGAGCCGAACGACAGCGTCTGCCTCGAGGCCGAGAGCGACTACATCGAGGCGGGCGGCACTTTCGTCTTCACCGCCACCGTAGCCGAGGGCTACGACCCCGCCACGCTACTGGTAGAGTACCGCAAGAGCCCTTACTTATCCTGGAGCCCGCTCAAACCCGCTGCCGACGGCAGCTATCGTCTATCCTGGGTCTATAGCGATGCTTACGTCCGTGCCTCAGTCCGTCCGATGGCCCCAACCGGCATCGACGTGATCACCGGTACGCAAGTCTATACCGAATCCGGCACGGTGGTTGTCCGCACCGCTGCCCGGGCACGAGTGACGATCGTCAGTCTCTTCGGCACGACGCTCTACACCCGCGAGCAAGAGGGCACGGAGCGCTACACCGATCTGACGAGCGGCGTCTACATCGTTCGTGTTGGTGACCATACATATAAGGTGAGGGTGCGCTAGTCGCGAGATATACCATCGCTTTTGTTCTTGCCGATACTGCCGTGTCCTCACGATGGTATCGGCATTTTTTTATACGCTCCACCTCTGGGGTGATTTGCCGGAATGTTTTCCTGGCTTCTGTTTTTTCTTTTATTTGCCATTCCTAAAATCAGATGGATGAAAGGTGATAAAATATAAGCAGGCATTGGAACAGAACGACAAGCGATTACAAAGCACTAAATAAATATTTTTAGCAGTTAAATATCTTCTGCACCCACAATCGGATATTTCATTTTCCTATAATGGGGCAGGAGAGGCCGGTTGGTTTAAGCTTTGTATAGTCTATCCCTGCTATAGGGTGGCTTCAATCGCTTTTGTGATGTCAATATACTTGTGCTTCGCCTCTATGGGGTCGGTCAGGTAAGGGAATGACCAAATTCCTTTTTCTTGAATGAATCCTTGTTCTTTCAGTATAGTTGTATCCAGCGACTTTTTGGCCGGTTCCCTATCCAAATGGGCTATTATCCTGTATCCGTTCCAATCGATTCTCATATCCAGTGTAAGATTGTACTTGATGCTTTGGGTGTAGAAATAAGTAACATTCCCATCACGATCGGGCCAAACATTTAGTCCAGTCCAATTATCTGAGTTAATTGTATTCTTTCTAAACACTTCGCATTTATGGAAGATAATGTAGTTTCCGCTTCCTGTTTTTTTCTCCATCAGCTCTATAACTTCTTGGGGAAGTATTCTGATATTTTGCTTTTGAGCAAAATTCAGATACGAAATATCATTAATCAAAGGAAAATAAGGGGATGTTGGGTCCTTGTACTTCTCAATAATCGTATCTAGGTTTCCTTCATCGAGCAACTTGACGATGTGCTCTCCTTGCCGCTCGAAAAGTTGGCTCCATTCTTCGTCTGTACACAAGGTACGGTTGGAATTGGTTCTGGCTGCCGGGTAGCCAGACGTTTTATTTGCAAGAAGAGCCTGACGTACTCTGTTTTGGTTGTCACAGTCAATCCACCATTCTTTTATCTTTCCATATAGGTATCGTAACCTGTCAAGAGAATCTTCGCTCCAGCTGACAAGTGTGGCTATTCGCCCCTTATAGATTGGAAAACTTTCGGCTTTGGCAAACAGTTCTTCTATTTCCATACGTAATTCTGGGGTGGGGGAGTTGCGCTGTATGAATATCATTTTTTGCCGTTCTTCTTCCACATTGAAGTCCTGATTTCCCAACAGCGATAGGACATCCCTACACTCTGTTTCCCTTATGAGCCGGTAAGCCCTGAACGCCGGAACTCTTAAAGACTCTTTCTGAGATGAACGGTTGGTATCTCTGTATCTGCTCATATTACTGAACAGATGATATATTCGCTGGATCTCCTGTTCGGTAGCATCGGGATATTTCCTGCAATACTCCATGGATGGGAGTAAGGCATACAGATCTTTTTGAGTATAGTGTTTTCTTGATTCCGGATATCGTATATTAGGAGTGGTAAGCCTTTTGTAGTTGAGTTCATAGAGCCGTTTATAGGAATAGAACCATTCCCAAATTCTTTCCATTGGTATGGTCAACGGGAAATCATCGTTTTCTGTTTCCATATGTTTATGCCACCCTTCTTCAGTATCGTTCTCAAGGATGCGGACGCAATGGAAGAAGGCAAGCATGCCTTCGGTGGATGTGTCAGAGTCGTTTCTGTGACGCTTCTGCCAGAACCAGGTTTCCATCGTTTCCCAATCTTCAGCGGTGGTATGAATGATTGCTTGACCGTTCTCTGTCTGTTCTTCTCTTGTATAGCTCTCATTCTCCTTGATGATCAGCGGTTTTAGATTCTGGTTCGCTGTCAGCGGCTCGCCGGTAGTGTTTATGACCACAAATGTCTCTTCTCCGTTTAGTCTGTTGTTCATGTCGTAGAACAAGAACTTCAAACGCTCAATCAAGAAATCTCCAAAACTGTAGATGTCCGGTTTTTCATTGTCATCATTGGAAGCTAACTTTGCCTCGATGGTCTCAATGGCGCATTTAATGCTTATAATGGTGGGGTCGTTGTTGTATGAGTTCAGGAACCAGGGCTGTTTGTCCAGGTCTGATAAAGACAGGTTGCTGTTTAGGAAATAATATATCGTCAGGTCGCTTAGGAAATAGAGCGAGCTTTCCCGGATGCCGTATAGCAAATGGGGCTCTTTGTCATCTTCCTCCAACTCAAAATTGGAAATAAGGATATCTTTGTACCGGTCATCACCGGCTTTTCTGTTCAAAACACCGAGGATCAAGAACAGGGTGGTGAGTCTTTGCTGTCCATCACATAACTGGAGATGGTTGGGTGTCAGTTCCTTGTCATAATAACCGTATATGAGTCCCATGGTAATGTCCCTGGACCGGTCTAATTTCAACAAACTGTCCATAAATGAACTTACCAGTGTTTCGGTTGAATTGGAAGGAATATGATCACCCCAACAATAGTCGCGCTGCAAATCCGGGACTATAATCTTATCATTTTCGCCACAGAATATTTCCTTTAATGAATGCGGCTTTCCACTCTCTAATTGTGCCATACTACTATCTTAGTTTTTTAATTCCGGATATTCTTTTTTGAACTCTTCTATTTCTTTTTTCTTTCTCATAGGAATCTGCTCTTTGTTCCATGATGAATCACCATCTTTCCATTTGGTGTCGGAGAATGCCATTGTCGTATGGATAAGATGCCTGCTTTTGAATGCGTCATCGTCTTGATCCGTGAAGAAATACTTATTCTTTGTATCAAAATCTGCGTCATTGAACTTGGAGTTGTCCCGCCTGTATAACAATAGAAGGTTCCCGATGCAATGTTCTGATCCGGAGTATTCCTGTCCTTCTGACTTCCATTTCATCTCTTCGCGCCATAATTTGATCTCTTTTTCTTTTTGTGTGTCAAGTCTGTTGTCTCCCCAGTCAAGAGCGATTCCTTCTTCACTCCTATGTCCTATTTTGGATTTTGGATAGACGTGTTCCAGCGAACGGTCACGCTCTATCTCAAAATTGAATTTCCGGCTGTTGTGAAGATTGTCCTGACGGATGTTCTGACGAATAAGCCACCTGTATGCCGTTTCATAAAAATTCCGGAACAACAGATCATCACTCAGCTCATTCAGAAACCGGTCTCTGGCTTCTGTGTACTTGGATATATCATTTGAAACGATGTCCTCATGGTTCACGCCAATGATAGACCAGTCATAGTAGCGTTTCAACTCAGACCGGGTGTGACTGTGGTTCTCCCGGCTGTTTAGATTGAAATACCAGCGTAAGAATGCAAATCGTTCTTCCGAACTGTTTCGAATATACATAATGACACCTATATAATTGTAGGATATCGAGTCGTTATAGGTATCTTCTATGCTTTTCTGCAGCAAGCGCATTTTCTTGAACACGGCTTTAGCCTGTTTCATGGATTGCTCGGTGAGAATCTTTTCCCGGAACTCCCGGAAACCGACTTTGTTGTTCCCGCGTATAAGGGGTAGGAGCCATCCCAACTGTCTGCCTCCGGTCCGGAAGAATGTCTTCACACGATCGTCGTTCCACCAATACAGCCAACTGTCCCATTCACGGGCAAGCCGGCTGCGTAATGCCGAATGCTCTGCCTCATTGATGTACTCATGCTTTAAGGATGCACAGCGGAGCAACTCTGCCTTGATAAGCTCTTCATTCGTCATCTTGGCCTTGTTGCCGTTCATCATGGTGAATACAATCTTGGCCTGTTCTTCGGGTATGACAACATAGAGGAACTTGACATTCTTCAGTATATAATCTAAGAAGGACTTCTTGCCTGTATCTTTCAGCTCGCGCCCAAAGATTCTTAATGTCCTCTTAAAGAAGAATATATCTTGATAGGGTTCGTCATCATCTCTGGCAATATCGTCCAGTGACAGATTCTTCAGGTAGTCATTGGACTGACGCCGGATTTCATACCTGATTTGCAAGTATCCGTCGTATCCCAGATACTTGAGAAGCAGATAGAAGAACGTGGTCCGCTGTTGACCGTCCACGAGTACGATCTCTTTTGTATATTCAACTTCATGGACGGTAATACCTTGGAGAAATATTTCTTTGTTTTCCTGATAGGATTGGGCCAGGGTACTTATAAGGTATGTGACAGAGTCCTCCTTTTCGTTTTTCTTCCGTTGACCCCACACATAGCCTCTCTGATAATCCGGTATAACGAACTGCCCTTTATTGTCTAGGCGGTTAAGATAGTCCTGCAGCGAGATCGTGGTCTTGCTTGAACTATCCTCTGAGTGGGTATTTGGTTCTGTACTTGCCATATTATTGCTTGGTCTCAAACCTTTGGCTTGAAATATGGTGCAAGTTATGAAAATATCGGGCTTAATCCAATCTTATGGCTGGATTTATAGAGGGTTATGGTATTTTTTAGTGCCCTTCCCGTGTTTTACACGTTTGCTATACCTTATATATATAGGAATTGTATGTTTTTCTATGTTAATCAGTTATTTTTTCGTTGACAATTTTTTCTATTAACTGAAATGTTGTATTTTTGCGTCATAATCAAAACATTAACTTATGAATATGAAGTATTACTTGGCATCCGCTTTCTTCGCTTTCTCCCTTTCGGCCTTTGCTCAAAGCGGTGTCTCAGTGAAGACTGTTTCAAAGGCTGGAATATTGCATAACCAATTTCAAGGAGAATCGCTTGAGCGGATAAAGTTCCTCAAATTAAAGGGTGCGTTGAACAAGCAGGACATTAAGTTCATCAATAATGAGCTTCATGTTGCCGAACTTGATTTGTCAGAGGCTGTGTTTGACAACTCAATCGCCAAGGAAGGGCATTTCCCGAGTTATTTGTTTGAAAAGCTTCAAGGCTGCCTGGAACGAATAGTGCTTCCAGGTAATATCTCATATATTGATGACAATGCGTTTACAGACATGTTCAAACTGGAACGAATCGTCATGCGTAATAAAATATATACGGTAGGGAAGTCAGCCTTCAAGGGTTGTGGCCGTCTGGTTATAAACGGAGACGAATTTAACGAAGCTTCGTTGCTTGATGACTATGCTTTCTATGAATGTGCATCTATCCCATCTATCCAGTTAAGTGCTGCACTGAATAAATTGGGATTGAAAGTGTTCTGGGGATGTAAGTCCTTACAGAGAATAGAGATTGATCCCAAAAATGAGGAACTGTTGTTTATCCCTGAAGGGGCTTTCTTCAATTGTGAATCATTGCAGAAGATAGATATCCCGACATTGGTGAAGTCTATCGACAAGTCCGCATTTGTCGGTTGCCGGTCTTTGAATACCATCAATATGCGGACCATTATACCGCCCATGCTGGCAGATAAGGCGTTTGACGATTTCATTCATCCGCTGTCTGTTGTAGTACATGAGCGCTCACTCAAACTTTACACCCGTTCTTCTAACTGGAAGAAATTCCGTGGTTACTTGATGACAGACGCTTCCCAGAAATTGTATGAGAGAGGGAAGGAGGAAGAACGTATCCGACCTACTGTAACGCAAAAGGTGGAAGAAGAAAATCCCGGAACTGAGGCAAAACCGGATTCAACACTGCTCCTTGCACAGGACAACTTTAAAGAGGCGAAAACGGATACTGTTAAGTCCCCGACTGTGAAAGAAACACCTGTAGCAGAGCCAAAGTCAGAAAAGAAGAAAGAAGGAAAGAAAAAGGATAAAGAACCGGTGAAGGAAGCTCCTGCTCAAAAGGCAAAACCGGCGGTGGTCACCAATGAAGGTAGCCGGACTCCGGTATTGTCTGTACCTGAAAAGAAAGAAGAAAAAAAGGAAGTGACAGAGGATGCTTTTGCCAAGTTGGTTCGTGAGAATACCCGCATCGTAGAAACAAAACCGACCACCTATTATGGTTCTCCGATTATAAACTCTGCAGTCTCCGAGTTGAGTCTGTATATGAAGGACGGCATGATCCATATCGAAGCTCCTGTAAAGATAAAGCAGTTGACTATCATAGACCGTACAGGACGTACTATCTATGCGAACAGACTGTCCGAGACTCTTTACAGCACGATCGTGGAACAGTCTTCTATCAAACTGCTTCGTGCGGTTTACGAGAATGGTATTGAAACTAAACGTTATTGATAAATCAAATGGGTAATATTATGAAAGGAATTTTAGCGTGGGGCTTTTTTATAGAACTTCGCATTTGAAAACTCCTAAATCTTCAGTTTATGGGATGAAAAATGCGGGATAGCGCAGCTATCCTTGGTTTTCAATATACTTCTTGATAGTTTCCTGACTGACATTTTGGACTGATGACACAAAGTAACCATCTGCCCAAAATGTGTTTTCCCTGTAAAATATATGTCTAAGGTAATTTTCATGCTTCTTCCAAGTGGCGGTTGTTGACATTTGCTTGAGTCTTCTTACAATTTGCAGCGGAGATAGTTTTGGTTCACTGCATATCATCATGTGTATATGGTCTTTGTCCGTTTCAATGACCTCAATATCAAAATAGGACAAGTTTGATATGTTCTGCATGATTTGCTTCATGTCATATTCCACTGCTCCAATTAGTAACTTCTTTCTGTATTAGCATACCGGTATCATGTGGTACTTGATGAGAAATTTCGAGTGGTTCTTTGAAATGTATTCTTTCTGTATCATTGTTTCGTTTGAAATCGTTAGATTTGCAGTATGTTACGAGCCTACAAATATAGAATCTATCCGACAGATGAGCAAAAGGTTTTGTTTGCAAAGACTTTTGGCTGTTGTCGTTTTGTCTATAATTGGGCGTTGAATCTGAAAATCACGGCATACAAGGAGCGTAAGGAAACGCTTGGCAACGTATATCTGACCAATCTGATGAAGAGTGAGCTGAAAGCGGAGCATGAATGGCTTTCGGAAGTAAACTCACAATCCTTGCAGAGCGCTTTGCGCAATCTCGATACCGCCTACACCAACTTTTTCCGTAATACCAAGGCGGTCGGCTTTCCACGCTTCAAATCCCGCAAGGATAGGCAGAGCTTCCTTTGTCCACAGCATTGCCGTGTGGATTTTGAGAAAGAAACAATCACAATCCCAAAGGCGAAAGATATTCCTGCCGTACTGCATCGTAACTTCAATGGGACGATAAAGACCGTTACCGTCAGTATGACACCTTCAGGCAAATACTTTGCGTCAGTATTGGTTGATACGGCCATTCAGGAACTCCCGGCAATCCCCGTACAGGTTGATACGGCTTTGGGTATTGACCTGGGTATCAAATCGCTCGCCGTATGTTCTGACGGACGCACGTTTGACAACCCGAAGAACCTGCAGAAAAGCCTTGGCCGCCTGAAACTGTTGCAAAAGCGGTTGAGCCGCAAACAGAAAGGTTCTTCAAACCGCAACAAGGCTCGCATTAGAGTGGCCAGATTGCAGGAATACATAGCCAACAGCCGTAAGGATAACCTTCACAAAATTACCCATGCGCTTACGCACGACAGCCAAGTGCGTACCATCTGCATGGAGGATTTGAATGTGAAAGGAATGCAGCGTAACCACCACTTGGCACAAGCCGTAGGTGATGCGTCTTTCGGGATGTTCCTCACGCTGCTTGAATACAAATGCAGCTGGTATGGGGTAAACCTCATTAAGACAGGACGCTTTGCCCCAAGCTCAAAGACCTGTGGCAAATGCGGCCATGTGTATAAAGGATTGAAATTAAACGAGCGCAGTTGGATTTGCCCCAAATGTGGTACGCACCACGACCGGGACTTCAATGCAGCTTGCAACATAAAGGAATTTGGCTTGAAAGCCCTACCCACGGAGCGTGGGAAAGTCAAGCCTGTGGACTGTCCTCTTGTGGATGACCGACCTCGTGTCCTAAAAAGCAATGGCAGGAAGAAGCAGGAAAAGAGAGGAGGTATTGGTATCTCTGAAGCCGCTAAATCTTTAGTTTAGCGGTAGTTCACCTGTTTCTTATTCTTTATATCGAAGCTTTCGGATCATGGCATGCTGAAAGAAAAGGACAACTCGGTCAGAACCGCATGGATCAATATGGACAGGCAGTACCAATACCGTAACGATATGATCTTAAATTTGGTCGATATGGTGGGAAGCGAGATTCCACAAGAAAAGGATGTTTTGCAGACTGCTTTGGCAGTTCATGACAGGGCTTCCAAGGTGCAAGCATCAATGGATAATCCTACGCCCGAAATGTTGGAGGCTTACCTGAATGTTCAGGATTCGGTACGCTACGCTTTAGGATATCTACTGTTCGAAGCAGCGAAAATTCCGGCTTTAAAAGAGGACTATGGTCTTTTCGTTTTTCAGGAGCAACTGAAAGGGTTGGAGAAACGCATTGAAGACAAGCGGAACTATTTTAATTATAGTGTGCGCAAGTATAATGATTACATATGTAGTAAGATGGTGGCATCTTGGCTAGGATGCAAAAAACGTTCGTGTTTTGACGATGATATAGAGACTCTTACCGAAGAGTAACAGAATTTTTCATGTGAATTTCTATATTCAGTTTGTGATACTGGCTATTTAGTTTTTGGTTTGATTGGTACGGATCGGTTTGATAATCGGTCCGTTTTTTTTGCTTTTGTAAAGCGATTGTTTTCATGGTTCTTAAATGATTTTAATAATTTAAGCGAATTTGTGGTTTTCTCGCCATTTTATTTTAAATTTTTGTCAGATTAACTGATTTATATGAAAGATAAACACTTATGGAAGTTTAGAAAAATTTCAGGTAACGATTTGGAGATTGTGCTAAATTCAGTATTTTACAATCTCAGACTCAAGAGACAACTCTTCAATAAACAAAGATACTAATATTCTTATATTAGGAAAAAGTTTCAAAGATATTTGAACTATTGATAGTCGCTACAGGGTTAATTCTTAAACTCGGTAATATCGGCATTTTTGTATGAATTATAAGAACGGGACTTTATCCATCCCGTTCTATATGTTTATACTCTATTTACTGCTTTCTGTATTTATAGGCTCGATACAGGAAGCCATTATATCCATCAGTTTTGACAGACCTTCGGTCTGTGGTTGCTGGCTGGCCGAAACATGTATCTGGTATTTTGCCGTTTGGTTGGTCATGCGGGTGTTCTCACGGGCGGTCGTTACTTTGCCGCTGATTTCTGCGCTTATTAACCAACTCTTCCCGGAAACTTTTGTTTCTACTTTGGCATTAATAGTGCTTTTTACATTTGAGGTATCAGTAACCTCCATCTGGAAATCTACATCCACGCGGTCTATAAGCAGAGAAGGAATAGGCACCAATCCTATAAACGGAGCCTTGACACTTTGTGGCATTGTTGTCATTACTCCATCCTGCTGTATCGGTCTTTTAATATCGAATTCCAATACACGAGCTGTTTTACCGTCGTCATCAAAAGCAATTTGCTTGTAGAAATTCCATGCTGTCGCTGCCAATTCCTGTTGTGCTTCGGCTGCTGCAATAAGTGGAGCTGCAATAAGTTCCCGCATGGGAAGCCCCTTGAATTTGTCAGTCACGTTTGAATCTGCTTTAAGAACTGGAGAAGTTTCTCTGTTTTGAGTCTCTTCCAATGCAGCGGAGATAATTTCTTTCGCCTGTCCGCTTACATTTTCATTCAAGTTTTCCGCATTTTCTTGTTGCCCTTGGTTTAATATTTCTTCTGCTATAACATTTGAATTTTAAAGTTATTAGATGTTTTTTACAAAATCGTCAATGATTCGGGAAATACTCTCCGGAGTCTCCTGAACCTTAAAATTGACGCAAACCTCCATGACATCATCCGCATCCGGTTTTATGTTGCTCATCTGCATCTGGAGATTGGCTCTGTGCGGACTGGATAACAGCAAGTTGTTTTCCGGGATCTGTGATTCCACGCTTCCGACCTTCGCCTTGAACTTTATCTGCACATTATCCATTGCAAGATAATGATGGGATATCAAGGCTATAAGTGGAATATCAATAGTCTTGTCTCCAACCATGATTTTTTTTCGATTGGAACGTATTTGCGTTATTTGCATTTGTTCCTTCAAAAAGTCTGGTCAGATTTTGTATCTGATGATTCTGCAATGTATCTTGTGCACAGTTTACGGCGTATTGCAAACCATTCATAATATCAGAGAATGAATTGGTTTGAACACTGTCCGGCTCATCGTCATTATTTTTCTTGCCTCTGTGAAAAAGTCCCATGTTTTTAATTTAATTACTTGATTTGTTGTCTTTAATGAGCACCAATCTTGACAATGTCCGGCTTACAGCTTCCATATTTACACTGGAGTCTATATTATTATTGACAATGCCTTGATGTCAAAACCTATATGGTGGATTCTCCGTGTGTTCCATCACGTCCTCCTTTCTTTATTGGGGTTATACTTCGGTTCTTTCCGTTGCGGGCGGAACTTTTTCCGCCCGACGTTTACTGCTTCCTCAAGGTGGGCAATGCTCCGGTGAGTTCGTAACGCCACTCTGAACCTGCGTTCTGCAAGGCGGTGTTCATGGCATCGACGGCTTTCTGCCAGGTAACGTCAGTGCCGTCTACCTTCGTGACTTCGGTGTCGGTGCCTACCTTATTGTAGCCGATGCCTTGTTCCTTATTATTCTTCCAGTAGCAGGCGGTCACGGTGGTGGAGTTATATCCACAAAAGCCGCCGATATACACATTGACGGTGCTACTACCTGTACTGGTTACGTTGCCCGTGGCATAGCAGGCAAGGATGCGGCTTCCTCCGTTGAATCCCACCGCACCGCCGACATCGATATTATTTATGGGGGCTATTTCTAAGGTCACGTTGCCCGTGGCATAGCAAGCGGTCATGGTGGCATTCGAATTCGTCTGACCTGCCACGCCGCCGACATCGACCGTTCCCTTCACTGTGGCCGAGGAACTGCATCCGGTGATGGAACCGCCCCATTGAGCCCCCACCACACCGCCGACGTACACCGTGCCGCTGACGCTGCCCGACACCGAGCAGTTTTCAATAGTGCCCCGACTAAATCCTACCACGCCACCGGCCTGGCTCGACCCGTGATTGCTTGTTATCTGTATGCCTTCCATCACCACGTTCTTCACCGTACCAGCTCTATTGAGATAGCCGAACAGATCCACAAATTGGTCATTTGTCGTAACGGCCAGCCCCGTGATGGTATGGCCGCCGCCGTCGAAAGTGCCTTTGTATGAGTTATCGAAGCTTGTGCCTATCGGCGTCCAGCCTTTGCCCGTCAAGTCAATGTTTTTGTCGAGGGTAATGTTAATGTCGGTCTTACCTCCGTTCACTAAATCGGCTACATGCATCAGGCCATCGGCGGATGTCACGGTGTAGCTGCCGTTGCCCTCTATGGTATATCCCGGGTCTTTTGCCGCAGTGAGGGAGACTGTGTAGGTATATTCACCGCCCGCCTGCCAGTCGGTAGCATTCTTCATCTTATAGACGAAGGTCTTGCCGTTAGTGAAGGTGCAGGTAATGAAGGCCGTGCCAGCTACCACACTTTGTGGGGCTACGAGGGCGGTGTAGGTGTTGCTACCCTTGTCATACGGGGTGATTTCGGCCGGGTTGCCGCCTTCGGTGGAGAGACCCGTCAGCCGCACAGATGCCAGCCCCTCGGTGTAGTCCGTCAGAACGATGGTTACCCGCGCCGTGCGGTGGGTGAAGCGGAGCGTGGGGCTACCATAGGTCACCGTCTGTCCGTCGGCTACGATGAGGTCGCTGCCCTCGAAGTCTTTCCGGGCACTTTGGTTGGCTTTTACCTTCACAGCAGAAGGGGTTGTCTCGCCAGCGGTGTAGGGCCACCACGCTGTGACGGTGATGTCTTTGCGGTTGGTCCAGTAGTGCGGGTCGGTGGAGGTCAGCGTGGCGCTGGCGGGGTCGGCGGTGGTGAGCGTCACGTCGTATGCCTTCACCGTGCCGTCCATCAGGACTGCCACGCTCTGCACACCCTCCCAGTCGCCGTCCACGGTGGAACGGGTATTGGCGATGGCTGTCGCAGCGGGGTTCAGCCCCGTGGCGGTAAAGACGATGGGTGTGCCTTCCGCCCCTTCCTGCAGGAAGCCCGCTTCGTCCTGCGTGCAGGCGGCAATGCCGAGCAGCAGGGCTATGGCTGCAGATGTATGGATGATTGTTCGTTTCATGATGCGTGTTGTTTAGGGTTCGTTATTGTTTCTTTTGCAATACGGGCAGACCGTCGGTGCCGAGTACCCACTGGTAGTCGCCAGCGGTGAGGGCGGTGTTCATGCCGTCGACGGCTGTCTGCCATTTCACTGTCGCGCCGTCCACCTTCGTGGCATCTACCTTTTCTCCATGATCACGGAATACTCCTTGCCCGACATTGCCTCCCCAATAACAGGAAGTTATAATTTTGTAGTTATAACGCACTATAGCTCCGGATTCATACTCTTTCAATGTGCCGTCGAACCAGCAAGCGGTGATTCTGCCATAATTTAAATCGGCTATACCACAAGTTCTACCATATGCAGAAATTTTTCCCGTCACAGAGCAGGCAATGATTTGGCCATTATTTTGCTCCACTATTCCAGCTGCTGATCCACTATTGCCATACAGATTCACATCTATGAGTTGTAAGTTCTTTATCACTCCACGTTCATTTAATAACCCAAAAAGTTCAGTAGTCGCTGCTGAAAAGTTTAATCCCGTAATGCGGTGTCCCTGCCCATTAAAGATGCCGGAGTAACCTGGCCATGTGCCTATCCGTGTCCATTCCCTACCCGTCAGGTCGATGTCGGCGGTGAGGGTGCAATTTATTGATTCATCTTTTTGTACGGCTTTGTTCCATGCCAGCAAGCCGTCGGCGTTATAGACCGTGTAACTGCCGTCGTTCTGTATAGAATAACCCAAATCCTCAGCCTCACCGCTCTCGCTGCCACCGTCAGCCCAGTCACCGATAGTGCAGCCATCTAATGTCAGGCCAGTGGCGTTCACCTTAACGGTATATTTATAGCGACTGCCTGCTGCCAACACGACGTTGTTCTGCGGCCGGAAGTAGAAAGTGCCGCTGCCGAGTTCCACCCTGATGAACGGCTTGCCTGCCACAACGGTCTGCGGAGCGGTCAGTGCCTCGTAGGTGTTGCCGCTTGCGTTGTAGGTCTTGATGGCGGTCGGGTTGCCGTTATCGGCAGACAGGCTTACGAGGCTCACCGTGGCACCGGCGACGCTCGTGAATCCCGTGCCGGGCTTCAGATCGATTGCCACGCGTGCCGTGCGGTGGGTAAATTCAAGTGTCGGGTCGTCAAATTTCACCGTCTGGTTTTCGGCAGAGATGAAGTCGCTGTTCTGAAAGTCAGCCAATTTGCTCTGGTCTTCGGCCACCTTCACGGCAGGCATCTGTGTGATGTCGGCATTATCGAAGGGCCACCATGCCGATACGGTAATCGGGTCGCGGCTGGTCCAGTAGTGCGGGTCGTTCTCGCGTGAGAGTGTGGCACTCTTGAAATCGGTAGAAGCCGTTACGGTGTATTCCTTTACCGCATCGCCCGTCTTGAGTGCCACGGAAGTGACGCCCTGCCAGTCGCCGTCCACGGTGGCACGGGTTGATGGGGCTGCCTGCGGCGTTGCCTCTACGGACAGTCCGGTGGCACGGATGACTACGGGGTATTCTCCTTCGGGCAGACGGTTATCGTCGGCAAGTTCGTCCTGCGTGCAGGCGGCAAGGCCGAGCAGCAGGGCGATGGCTGCGGATGTATGGATGGTTGCTCGTTTCATGATGCGTGTCGTTTAGGGTTCGTTATTGTCTCTTTTGTAATACGGGCAGACCGTCGGTGCCGAGTATCCACTGGTAGTCGCCAGCGGTGAGGGCGGTGTTCATGCCGTCGACGGCTGTCTGCCATTTCACGGTCGCGCCGTCCACCTTCGTGGCATCTACCGTTCCTCCTTCAATACGGAATACTCCTTGCCCGGCATTGCCTCCCCAATAACAGGAAGTTATATCAGCGTAGTTATAACGCACTATAGCTCCATTGTTAGACTCTTTCAATGTGCCGTCGAACCAGCAAGCGATGATATCGCCATAATTTGATTCGGCTATACCACAAGTTCCACCATATGATGCAGAAATTTTTCCCGTCACAGAGCAGGCAATGATTTGGCCATGATTTCGGCCCACTATTCCAGCAGTATTTCCACTACTGCCATACAGATTCACATCTATGAGTTGTAGGTTCTTTATCACTCCACGTTCACTTAAGAGTGAACCCAAAAATCCAGTATTATTCATTGCTGAAGAGTTAAATCCTGTAATGCGGTGTCCCTGCCCATTAAAGACGCCGGAGTAGAATGCAAATATGCCTGACCGTGTCCATTCCTTACCCGTCAGGTCGATGTCAGCGGCGAGGGTGCAATTTATCGATTCATCTTTTTGTGAGGCTTCGTTCCATGCCAGCAGGCCGTCGGCGTTATAGACCGTGTAGGTCTTGGTGTTGCTGTCGTAGATGTAGCCCAAATCCTCGGCTGTGCCGCTCTCGCCGCCGCCGTCAGCCCAGCTGCCGATGGTGCAACCCTCCAGCGTCAGGCCAGTGGCGTTCACCTTAACGGTATATTTATAGCGGTTGCCCGCTTCTAATACGACGTTGTTCTGTGGACGGAAGTAGAAGGTGCCGCCGCCGAGTTCCACCTTGACGAACTGCTTGCCTGCCGCAACGGTCTGCGGGGCGGTCAGTGCCTCGTAGGTGTTGCCGCTTGCGTTGTAAGTCTTGATGGCGGTCGGGTTGCCGTTATCGGCAGACAGGCTCACGAGGCTCACCGTGGCACCAGCGACGCTCGTGAATCCCGTGCCGGGCTTCAGTTCGATTGTCACGCGTGCCGTGCGGTGGGTAAATTCAAGAGTCGGGTTGTTAAATTCCACCTTCCGGTTCTCAGCAGAGATGAAATCGCTGTTTTGGAAGTCAGCCAGTTTGCTTTGGTCTTCTGCCACCTTCACGGCAGGCATCTGTGTGATGTCAGCCTTGTCGAAGGGGCACCATGCCGATACGGTAATCGGGTCGCGGCTGGTCCAGTAGTACGGGTCGTTCTCGCGTGAAAGCGTGGCACTCTTGAAATCGGTAGAAGCCGTTACGGTGTATTCCTTTACCGCATCGCCCATCTTGAGTGCCACGGAAGTGACGCCCTGCCAGTCGCCGTCCACAGAGGCACGGGTGGAAGGGGCTGCCAGCGGCGTTGCTTCTACGGACAATCCGGTGGCACGGATGACGACGGGGTATTCACCTTCGGGCAGACGGTTATCGCCAGCAAGTTCGTCCTGCGTGCAGGCGGTGAGGGCGAACAGCAGTGCGGTGGCTGCGGGGATAAATAATCTATGTCTCATAATTCTTCATTCTAATCGATTAATTATTAACATACTACAGGTCAGCACCCACATCTCCACCGTCTATATCGTTCCACTTTGCAATGGTGGCTTCGCTGACTTCAAGGACTTTGTTGCGTACCTTGACGGTATAGGTATAGTTGTTGCCCGCCAGCAGTGCGCCATCGGGCATGGTGAGTGTGGCATGATATTCCTGACCTTTGTAATTCACAACCAACGGCAGGGATGCAACTGTCTGCGGGAAGAGGATGATCGATGACGTGAGATTGCCGTCTGCCAGATTCATGGTCAGTTCTCCGGTCTGTACTCCGTTGTCTGCGGTGGCAATACCGTCGGCCGTGTTGAACGTACCGGTGAGTAACAATCCGTCCAGCGTGTAACGTTCAGGCTTGACCACGCTGAAATTCACGCCGTCGCCCGCCTCGAAGGTAAGGGTTATCTGGCTCATGCGGTGGTGGAAGGAGTTGTCTTCACCGCCTTTGGCGGTTTTGTCGGTGAAGCTTACTACCGGGTTGTTTTTGTCTCCCGTGGCTCCTGAAGCAAAGAGGAAGTCGATGGCAGGCTGGTTTTGCTGCGCCGTGGCATCGGTCGTGGCTGTGAGGATGCCTCCCGCCGCGTTGTACGGATAGTAGGCGCGGAAAGTATGGGTCTTTGCATCTTCGATATAGATAACCTTTCCTTCTGCCTCAAATTTCCCGTTTTTCAGGATGAAAGGCACGTTGCCGTACTGGGAATCGTTGCCGATGTCGGTGATGCCGATACGGTCGCCGCCAGTCCAGGTGGTTCCGCTGGCGCGGGTGGCGAGGGCGATGTCGGCGGTAAACTGGGCGGCCACTGGGTCACCGTTCAGGTTCTCGTTGTCGTTGTTGCAGGCTGCCAGTGCGAGGACGAGCGTCGCAAGTGCAAAAAATCTTGTCTTCATTATATCTGTCATTATATTAGTTACAAATCGGCATTTACATCATCACCTTTCACTTCTTCCCAGCCGTTGATTTCGGCTCCGTCCACTTCCATGCCTTCGGGAGTCTCAACCAGCGTTCCGCCGAGGGTCAGCGATGCGCCCTTTCTGGTATTGAACTCCTTGAGGACTTCCGTGAGGTCGCTTTTCAGCATCGTGGGGGTCGGGTTGCCGTCCGCATAGCGGATTTCACCCGTCAGCAGTTGTTCCGTGCCTGTCACACCCAGTAGCCGCACCGTGGCTTTCCACTTGCCAGCATCGTCACCTTCGGTTATCTTGGTGAAGGGCAGCACGACGTTCGAAGCGGCTCCGTAGGTATCAGTAGCGAAATTGAGTGTTCGGGCTGCACCCGTCAGATGGGCAACAATCTCCGTGATGCGTCCAGCGGCATCACCCGTCGGTTCGACGACAAGCGTCAGCTCGCGCACCTGCTGCTTCATTGTAGCGGTCAGCGGATAGTTCTTGTCTTTCTCGATGGTCACCTGTTCCGTATAGGTGAAGAACCATCCCGGGGCATTGTTCACAAAGGCATCCGTGCCTGCCCGGGTTCCCGTGGCTGCGGCAATGGTGGCTGTGGTGCCGTTCACCGTGATTCCTTCAGCCGGGTTCCACACCGCAAGGGTGTAGCTGCCCGGAGCAAACAGATGGTCGGGGGCATGGGTGGCGGAAGTCTCCGTACCCGTATAGTCGCCCATGGTGACCGTCCATGTGGCAGGTATGTCGATACCCTCACCGCGGGCCGACCAGTCGGCTGTTACCGCAATCTTCCCGTAGTCGGGGTGCGGCGTGTCATAAAGCGTGTCCTTCACGCAGGAAGAGAGCAGCACGGCGGCTGCCATTCCCATCATATTTATATATTGTTTTGCTTTCATATTCTATTCCTCCGTGTTAGAATAACTTCCATACCAATGTCACACCGGCATTGATGGGGCCCCACCAATCTTTTGTCTCGTTGCCGTGGCGTACACGCACGCCGTCGATGACCTCATATTTCTCATAGTCGGCATTCAGGTAGCCCAGACCGAGGTTGAAATCAAGAGCCAGTGCCTTGTTCAGCCGCAGCTGGTGGCCGGCGGTGATGCCGCCACCCATCAGGTCGCCCTGTTTGCCTGTTTCGGAGAGCTTGTAGTTGAACTGTCCGGCCTTGAACAGCGCGCCCAGATACCAGGCTTTCTTCTCACCCATATAGTAACGCACTTCCGGAGCCACTTCCCAGAGTGCATAGCGGCGGTCCTTGTCATTCCAACTCCAAGAAGTCCACGAGCCGTTTACGGCAATGCCCCACGATGGGCAGATGCGCCATTCCACGCCAAGGTCGGGTGTCAGGGTAGCCCAGCGCAGCAGGTTGGCACGCAGGGAGAGATGATAATCAGTTGTGATTTTGGTTTCCGACGGCGTGTCGGCAAGTGTATTTTGTTGAGCGGCTTTCTCGGCTTCTGCCTTTTCAGCGGCAAGTCGGGCTTCTTCCGCCTTGCGCTGCTCTTCGGTAAGTCGTTCCTGTTCGGCACGCTTCTCGGCTTCCAGTCGTTCGGCTTCCGCCTTGCGTCGTGCTTCCGCTTCCGCATCCGTCACGGCTGTTTCCTTGACCGGTACCGTCAGGCGCACAGTGACAAAGTCTCCCTCTGTCGCATGGTTGCGGGTGATAAAGTTTTCTTCCTTGATTTCCGCACGGATAATCAGTTCGGATTTCACACGGTTGGCACGGATCTTCGCCGTGGCAAGGTTCTCGGTTTCACTGCCCAGCGAGTTGCAGTAGCCGTCAACCAGCAGCGGCAGCCTGCCGTCAAGAATGTCCGTTCTGTTGCGCTCGATGCATTCCAGCAGACGGGCAAGTTCCGTGTCATTGCCATTCCAAGGCACGTAGAACATGTCCTTCTGCGGAACGAACCGGAAGGTGTAGGTCGTGTCTGCTTTCTGCTGCGCAATGACAGGAAAAGTTACCGTCATCAGCCACAGAAACAGGGTGAGAAAAGTGATTTTTCTGCTCATATAAACTTGAATTTATTATCTTTGTCGATGCAGCATATTTACATCACTGATTATCAGTGACCATTCATTTTAATCGGTACAACCTCTGTTTTGACAAATACACAGAATGTAGGGACAAATGCAAACCGTTGTATTTCATTGCTTTGCATATACGTGTTGTACCGCTTCTTTTCAGCTCTTTTATGGAATGTCCACTATCAGATACAAGGTGTTGAATGATAGGGCATTTCCGCAGGTATGTTACAGAACGCTTGTTGAATACAAAGGTAGTGGTTTTCTTGGAATTTCTGTGGTTTGCGGTGGAATTTTTATTAGTCTGGTGCAATGAAATATTTGATTCGTTGGAAAAAGTGTAGCGAAACTGAATTATTCGCTTGAAAAAGTGTAGAGTAGTGCTTGTGTACTTTAATTTGTAGTTTTGAATCTTACTATATTATACCTTATCTGATATAATAATGCTGACAATGAAATAAATTATACCCCTTGTGGTATAATGTGAGATATTTATATTAACTTTGTACCCGAAAAGGTATAAAATTAAATGCTTATGAATAATCTCTCTACTACGGTCAAGCTGTTGCGAAAGCAGTATAACCTGACGCAAGAAGAACTTTCGTTGAAGTCGGGGGTAGGATTGCGCTTTGTGCGAGACCTCGAACAGGGAAAGGAAACGCTGCGTCTTGATAAAGTGAATCAGCTCCTTGACTTTTTCAATTATGAAATGGTAGCAACTTCTAAAATTGATAATCAATGAGACAAGCCCATATATTTTACAAAGACCAATTGGCGGGGATTCTGACAGAAAACGATGCAGGATATGAGTTCTGCTATTTGCCGGAATATCTTTCTCTTGAAAAGGCAAAGGCGGTTAGCATGACATTGCCTTTGCAGGAGGAAGCATATACAAGTCCTGTGCTATTCCCATTTTTCGACGGTCTGATTCCTGAAGGATGGTTGTTGGATGTTGCATTGCGGAATACAGACATCAGTATTCTTGACCGGATGGCGTTGTTGCTGACATGCTGCAAAGATTGTATCGGAGCAGTAAGTGTTATTCCTTTGGAAGAAAAGGAGGGAAGCCATGTGTAATTGCTTATATTGTTATCGTCCGCTCTTAAAAGGGGAAAAGGATATGCATACGGCTTGCATAAAGAAGTTCTTCGGAACAACAACATTACCAGTTCTTGATTATACGACAGAGCAACTTGATCAGCTTGCTCTGCAAATCATCCAAGACCAAACATCTTTGACTGGTGTTCAGCCGAAATTATCCTTGCATTTGAATGAGCATGAGGGAAGCAAACGATTGACTATTGTCGGGCTATGGGGCGGTTATATCTGTAAGCCTCAGACCTCGCAATATGAAATGATGCCTGAGGTCGAGGACTTAACCATGCACCTTGCAGAGGTGGCTCGTATTGAGGTAGTTCCTCATACGCTGATGCGGATGGCAGATGATACGCTATGCTATCTTACCCGTCGAATTGACAGGACTTCTGCCGGAGAGAAGATTGCGATGGAAGATATGTGTCAACTGACCGAAAGGCAAACAGAGCATAAATACAAGAGTAGCTATGAACGTATCGGCAAGGCTGTTTTAAAATACTCGTCTTTACCTAAAATGGATGTTACCAATTTCTTTGAGTTGGTGCTTTTCTCTTGGTTGACAGGAAATAACGACATGCACTTGAAAAACTTCTCTTTGTATGAGGTGGCAGATATGATACGTTTGACCCCTGCTTACGATTTGTTAAATGCGGCTATCATCAATCCTAAAGATGACGAAGAGTTGGCATTAACCTTGAATGGTCGGAAGAAAAAGCTTCAAAGAGAAGATTTTATCAGGTCAGCAGCTACGTTGGGTATAGAGAATGTGATTGTAGAACGGCTGATAAATAAGTATATCAAACTATTGCCCAAGTTTGAGACTGTCATTCAAAGCTCTTTCCTAAGTGATGAATTAAAAGAAAAGTATGGCGAATTGTTGAAGGAACGGCTTGCGAGGCTTTCACAAAAGCTATAAAATGGTAAAAATACACAATGCTATGGATATATTAAATCTCACCCCAATAACATCATTGTTCATCCTAATTTTAATAGAAAAAGACGATGGACAAAAGAAACAAATTGTGGAGATGCCAACAAATGGCTCGTGTGTTTAAGGCTCGTATGATTCTATATGCCGCTTATGGGCATTGTGTTATCCGTGAGGATGGAAACTATTATGAACATCCTCATTGGTTTGAGTTGGCAAAAGACAAATGAAAACTACAGGTACTCCCTGTAGTTGTTGGATGTGTAGAGGATTTGAATATGACCGCAAGGAGTATAAGAAAGAAACTTTGCGTATTATTCGGGAATCAATGGAGTAGACTAAAAATTAGATAACGGAATCTATTATACATAGGTTCAGTTATCTAATTCTATAATGAGTAGAAGTTTTTGTTTGTATCTCCAAAAGTTAAATCGTGTTATTGAACAGTTGATATTAGTATATAAATCGAATATGTAATTAAAAGATTTTTTAAGCTCTATTTATTATTATTTTGAGTTTGAAAAACTCGTCTTGAATTGTTTGTAAATTCTCTTGAATTTCAACGATTCTTTCTGGACTATATGTGATTTTACCTCTTTTAACTTCAATGTCAGGAGGTGATTTAGACATAACAGATGTGTCAGTAAGTAAAGGTTTTAATCGTTTGTAGTTTGTATCTAAAACTTCTTTAATGTCATCCACTTTAAATTCAGATTTTTTGAAAGAATCTATTTTCTTAAATAACTTATGGCGTGTTATATTGGATTTTGAATATAAGCTTATCACCTCTGTATAGGTTGTACTATTCAATTTATTTCCAAGTTCGACTAGTGGAGATTCGGTGTTTTCTACCTGAGAAATAAACATCTCTTTTTCTATTCGAACATCTTGTACTTCTTTCTCTAGAACTTTTGATATATAAATTGCACAACCTATGGTTAAAAATAGCGATATTGCATCTATTATAGATATTTCCTTGTTTAAAACAAAATATCCCCAATCAATCAGTTTACCACAACAACATCCAATACTGAATATTATAATATAGATAATTATGTTAATGATTTTGTTCTTTTTCATAGGCATCTTCAATATAATTATCTACTTCTTCTTTATAATCAGGATCTTCGTCTGAAATTATAATAAGTGTTTGTTTGAGAATATTGTAATTTATATGGTCTCTCCTAATTAGACCTCCGAAAGATTCTTCCAAAAAAGATGTACCTAAACCAGCAGTGCCGTCTAAGTCAACAATTAGCTTTACATTCATTTCTATTGCTTTTTTCAGTGCAGGATGTAGAACATTTTGTCTAAATTCTTGACCGGAATAATCTCCTTCTTCAGGATAACGAGCACCCGGAATACGACTGAAATCTGTCGCGATTTTTATTATAATATCTTTATTCATAATTTATGTTTACATTGTTAAAATTCAATTCCCAATGGATAAATGTTCCAGCAAACGAATTGTTTAATTTGACATTTGTACCTGCTGTGTATTCAACTTTAGCATCGTTTGCTATAACAACAACGTTTGCAATCTTGTTGTCTTCACACGCTTTAAATAAGCATGGAAGACCCTTACCTCTATAATACTTACCTGTTGATGTCTTATGAATTTCTCCCTTAAGTAGCAGAGAGAGCATTTCTGCATTATTTTGCGGATTGAATAATTCACGGATCTTTGGTATAATATTATAAAACTTACCATGTTCATCATTACGTAAGCTATTAATTATGCCAACGCCATAATCTATAAATGAAAAGTATGCTTTCTTTAACTTTTCATCATATTGTACAGTTGTCCACCAATGATGTAAGCCCTTTGAATCAAAAGAAGCATGATTATTTGTGTTTTGCATGAGTTCAAGAAAAACTCTTTGAACCCCCAAACATCTTCTTTGCTTACCCCATATTAAATTGGATATTTCTGAAATAATTTGATCTGCTAGACTAGAGTCTACTACTTTTCCTGCATGAGTTAGGACTTTGTTCCTGCAAAACGCATAATTAGGTTCATTGCTTATATTTCTTTTATACAACTGATCAAAAAAACCAGAATCAACCAATGCTTTATTTGCATTCTTATTTTTAGGGAAATTTCCATTAAAATCAATATGATTGTATTTGAATTTAGTCATTATTGATAAGAGGACGACAATAGCCCCATGAGCTATTGTTTCTACATCTGTTAAATTGACAAATACCTTACTTCGATTCTTTAAGCATTTTTCGATTTTTGCTATGAATTTTAGTGATTCTTCTGTGTTTTCGATTAGTGAAAAGTTCGAAGGAGCCTTTATTTTAGAATAATCTTTAAATCGATTTTCTAAAATATATTTCTGACGTTCTTCTTTTGATTTCCCTTGAAGGTAACGCCTTTTGTTTTTCTTTTTTTTCTTTGATATAATCCGTCTTAATTCTTGCTTTTTGGCATGATTAATAAGGATTTTCTTTTCTCTTTCTGTTAATATTTTCATATATCAGTTATACACATTTTTATGTGTGTTGTCTATTGGGATGACAAAAGTACAAAAATAATCCCAGTTGTCGAATATAATTCACTATATTTGCACTATAAAATCGTATCAAAGAATGAAACTGAATAGAATAAAAGCAGTCCTTTCGGAAAAAGGCATTTCTCAAACGTGGTTAGCCAAACAGTTGGATAAGAGTTTTAGCATGGTCAATGCCTATGCGTGCAATAGGATTCAACCTAATTTGGAAACGCTTCAGCGGATTGCCGAGATTCTACAGGTTGATTTAAAGGATTTGATAACCGATAAAAAGGAAAGACTACAATAGAATTTAAAGCGATTTCGGTGGTCTTAGATGTATTTAATCTATATAAGATTGAAAATACACTGAATGTTAGAATACTAAATAGTAAGATAAAAATGTTGTAACTACTCATAATAAGGCAAGGATATGTCAACACAAAGTGAAGCGGCATTGGAAGCCGGACTGATAGCCACTCTTCTACAAATGGACTATGAATATGTCCAAATCGTAGAAGAGGATAATATGTATGCCAATTTTAAACGACAGTTGGAGGTTCATAACCGCAAACGACTGGAGGAACATGGGCGTAGCGAGTTTACAACAGAAGAATTTGAAAAGATTCTTATATACCTTGAAGGTGGTACTCGCTTTGAAAAGGCAAAGAAACTCCGTGACTTATATCCGCTTGATACGGCTGATGGACAGCGTATATGGGTGGAATTTCTAAATAGGCAGCAGTGGTGTCAGAATGAATTTCAGGTTTCCAACCAAATCACGGTGGAAGGACGTAAAAAATGCCGTTATGATGTGACGATTCTAATTAATGGTTTGCCACTTGTGCAGATTGAATTGAAACGTCGTGGCGTGGAACTTAAACAGGCATACAATCAAATACAGCGTTATCACAAGACTTCGTTTCACGGATTGTTTGATTATATCCAGTTGTTTGTTATATCCAATGGTGTTAACACTCGCTATTTTGCCAATAATCCAAATAGTGGGTATAAGTTCACATTCAACTGGACAGATGCCGCCAATCATCCATTCAATGAATTGGATAAGTTTGCTGTATTCTTTTTGGAAAAATGTACACTTGGCAAAATCATAGGAAAGTATATCGTGCTGCATGAGGGTGACAAGTGTTTGATGGTACTTCGTCCTTACCAATTCTATGCGGTAGAGAAGATTTTGGATCGTGTACAAAACTCCAATGATAATGGTTATATCTGGCATACAACAGGTGCTGGAAAAACATTGACCTCATTCAAGGCCGCACAACTTGTATCAGAATTGGATGATGTGGATAAGGTGATGTTTGTTGTTGACCGTCATGACCTCGATACTCAGACGCAATCGGAATACGAGGCGTTTGAACCGGGTGCAGTGGATAGTACCGACAATACGGATGAACTCGTGAAGCGACTTCAAAGCAATTCCAAAATCATCATAACCACCATTCAAAAACTTAATGCGGCAGTTAGTAAGACTTGGTATAGCAGTAAGATTGATGCTATCCGTCATTCACGCATCGTGATGATTTTTGATGAGTGTCACCGTAGTCATTTCGGGGATAGCCATAAAAAGATTATGAAGTTCTTTGATAATGCCCAGATTTTTGGCTTTACGGGAACACCTATCTTTACTGAAAATGCAGTGGATGGACATACGACAAAAGAAATTTTCGGCAATTGTCTTCATAAATATCTCATCAAAGATGCTATTGCTGATGAAAATGTGCTCGGCTTCCTCGTGGAGTATTATCACGGTAACGAGATTGTAGATAACGATAACCAAGCTCGTATGGAGGAGATAGCAAGATTTATCCTTAACAACTTTAATAAATCTACATTTGATGGAGAGTTTGACGCATTGTTTGCTGTGCAGTCTGTTCCTATGCTTATCCGCTATTACAAGATTTTCAAATCATTGAATCCTAAAATCCGTATAGGTGCAGTATTTACATACGCAGCCAATAATAGTCAAGATGATGAACAGACCGGTATGGGAACGGGAAAATATGTCAGCGAAAATGTGGGCGAAGCAGATGAACTGCAATCCATTATGGATGATTATAATGAAAACTTTGGTACATCTTTTACCACAGAGAATTTCCGTGCTTATTATGATGATATCAACCTGCGCATGAAAAAGAAGAAAGCGGAAATGAAACCGCTTGACCTTTGTCTTGTCGTGGGAATGTTCCTTACAGGCTTTGACAGTAAAAAGCTGAACACGCTTTATGTGGATAAGAACATGGAATATCACGGGTTGTTGCAAGCGTTCAGTCGTACCAACCGAGTGTTGAACGAGAAGAAACGATTCGGTAAAATCGTATGCTTCCGTGACCTGAAAAACAATGTTGATACGTCTATAAAACTGTTTAGCAATTCCGACAATCCTGAAGATATAGTACGTCCTCCGTTTGAAAAAGTAAAGCAGGAGTACAAGAGTTTGGCAACAGATTTTCTGCAAAAATATCCAACGCCAAGTAGTATAGACCTTCTGCAAAGTGAAAATGACAAGAAGAATTTTGTACTTGCGTTCCGTGACATTATTCGTAAACATGCAGAAGTTCAGATATACGAAGATTACAGCGAGGATGCTGAAGACCTCGGTATGACCGAACAGCAGTTTAACGATTATAAGAGTAAATACCTTGATATTACAGTTGGGTTTATTGATCCACCTGCTACACCGTCAACTGTTGCGGAAGATCCTGCCCCATACGGGAATAATCAAGGGCTGGAAGACATTGATTTCTGTCTTGAACTTCTGCATAGTGACATTATCAATGTGGCGTATATTCTTGAACTCATTGCGGAACTTGACCCATATAGCGATGATTATTCAGAAAAGCGCAAGCATATCCTTGATACAATGATTAAGGATGCTGGAATGCGAGGCAAAGCAAAACTCATCGACGGCTTTATTCAAAAGAATGTAGATGAAGACAAGGAAAACTTCATGAATGGGCGCAATAGAGCAGATGGAACAAATGAATTAGAGGAACGTTTGAACCAATATATTGTGTCAGAACGCAATAAGGCTGTAAGTGATTTGGCTAATGATGAACAAATTTCTGCCGAAGTGCTTAATCTTTACATAAAAGAGTATGACTATTTGCAAAAAGAACAGCCTGAGATTATACAAAAGGCATTGAAAGAAAAGCATCTCGGTCTTATCAAAACTCGCAAGGCTTTGACGAGAATTATGGAAAGATTGCGTAGTATTATAAAAACGTTTAATTGGGAATAATTAAAAGTTATTCAATCATGAAATTAGGTAAACTGGAGCAGATAACAGACCTTCGTTCTGTCTGGAAACATGAAGCCAAAGATTTTACTCCTTGGCTTGCAAAAGAAGAGAATTTGGAAATTCTCAGCGAGGCTGTAGGTATTGATATAGTCGTTGAAGAACAGGAATCCAATGTAGGCGATTTCAGTGTTGATTTATTTGCGACAGAGGAGGGGACGGGACGACGGATAATCATTGAGAATCAGCTAGAGGAAACAAATCATGACCATCTTGGCAAAATCATAACGTATGCTTCAGGTAAAGAAGCTGAAGTAATAATTTGGATTGTCAGAAAAGCACGTGACGAGCATAAACAAGCAATAGAATGGTTAAATCAGCATACGGATGACAAGTTCGAGTTTTTCTTAATAGAAATAGAATTGTGGAAAATCAATGATTCAGAACCTGCACCTAAGTTCAATATTGTAGAACGACCTAATACTTGGGCAAAGGCAATGAAAAAGACAGCAGCACTTTCAGAAACAGAAAACTTGAAATTAGCATTTTGGGAAAAGTTCAACAACGAAGCTCCAAAACACTCTGCCTTTATAAGGGAATTTAAGCTGCGTAAACCACAAGCTCAGCATTGGTATGACCTAGGTTTAGGATCATCAGCATATCATCTTTGTATGACATTAAATACTAAAAATAATTGTTTGTCAGCTGGATTGTATGTTAATGAGGACAAGGATATCATTACCCGATTTAAGTCAAATGAAGAATTGGTATCTAAAATATTAGGGATTATAAATCCTAATGAAATAGAATGGCGACTAGATGAAAATAAAAAGGCAAGTCGTTTCCTTATTCTTCATCCTATGGGGGATATGAATGATAAAGATAATTGGGATAATGGATGTGCATGGCTTTGTGATATGTGTGTAAAAATCAAACAAGTAGTAAAAGAAATACTAAAATAATATGAGCGAAGAATTACAGCAGAAACTCCGTGACCAACTTTGGGAGGTTGCAAATCGTTTGCGTGGTAATATGTCGGCAAGCGACTTTATGTATTTTACATTAGGTTTCATCTTCTATAAGTACTTGTCGGAGAAAATAGAGAAGTATGCCAACAATGCCTTGGTGGATGATGAAATAACCTTTAAGGAATTGTGGGAAATGGATGATACAGATGCGGTTGAACTACAAGAAGAAGCGAAAAATCAATGCTTGGAGAATATTGGTTATTTCATAGAACCAAAATTTTTGTTTTCGTCAGTAATTGAGGCTATCAAGCGTAAAGAAAATATCTTGCCTATGCTCGAACGTTCATTGAAGCGTATTGAAGACAGTACGTTGGGACAGGATAGTGAAGAGGATTTTGGCGGATTGTTTTCGGATATAGACTTGGCATCGCCTAAATTGGGCAAGACAGCTGACGATAAAAACACGCTCGTTAGTAACGTTCTTCTTGCATTAGATGATATAGACTTCGGAGTAGAGGCATCGCAGGAGATTGATATTTTGGGTGATGCTTACGAATATATGATTTCGCAATTTGCCGCAGGAGCCGGGAAAAAGGCTGGAGAGTTCTATACTCCGCAGGAGGTCAGCCGTATCTTAGCAGAAATTGTTTCCATCGGACACCAGCGTTTGCGCAATGTATATGACCCTACTTGCGGTAGTGGCTCGTTGCTTCTTCGTGCTGCCAATATCGGAAATGCAGTTGATATTTATGGACAGGAAAAGAATCCTACAACTTATAACCTTGCCCGAATGAATATGTTGCTTCATGGCATCAGATTCAGCAACTTCAAGATTGAGAATGGTGATACACTTGAATGGGATGCGTTTGGTGATACTCAGTTTGATGCTGTAGTTGCAAATCCTCCGTTCTCTGCAGAATGGAGTGCTGCCGACAAATTCAATACTGATGATCGTTTCAGCAAAGCAGGAAGGCTTGCACCACGTAAGACTGCCGATTATGCTTTTATCCTGCACATGATTTATCACTTGAACGAGGGCGGTACAATGGCTTGTGTTGCTCCGCATGGTGTACTATTCCGAGGAAATGCGGAGGGCGTTATCCGGCGTTTCCTTATAGAAAAGAAAAACTATGTGGATGCTATTATAGGATTACCTGCAAATATTTTCTATGGCACAAGTATTCCGACTTGTATTCTTGTTTTTAAGAAGTGCCGTAAAGAAGATGACAATATTCTGTTTATTGATGCAAGCAAGGAATTTGAAAAGGTAAAGACTCAGAACAAGCTCCGCGAGCAGCATATCCAAAAGATTGTCGAGACTTATCGTGACCGCAAGGAAATAGAAAAGTATAGTCACCTTGCCTCTCTTCAAGAAATAGCCGAGAATGATTACAATCTGAATATTCCCCGTTACGTTGATACCTTTGAAGAGGAAGAACCTATCGACATAAAGGCTGTAATGGCAGAGATAAAGGAGTTGGAAGCCAAACGTGCTGAACTCGACAAAGAGATTGAAGTGTATCTGAAAGAATTGGGACTGGTAGAATAGTTCAGAAAAGTAATAGCAATGGGTGAAAATGACAACATACCTCAGATGACACCTTCATTTGAGAATATATGCCGCAAGGATGAAAACGGGAATGAATACTGGAGTTCTCGTGACCTTTGTGGTGCGATGGGTTATTCTGCTTATTGGAAATTTCAACGAGTCATAGATAAAGCCATTAAAGTAGCCGGAGAAAAAGGAATGAATGTGGACGAGCATTTCAACCAAGCGGTTGATATGGTCAAGATAGGAAACGGCTCATTTCGCAAGGTAAATATATTCCGACTCTCTCGTATGGCATGTATGATTATTGCGGAAAATGCAGATGGCAAAAAGTTGCTCGTCCAACAGGCACGAGGCTTTTTCTCACAATCTGTCTCAATGGCTGAACTTATGCATAATTCGCTAAGTTCTAATATATTGTTGTATAAAACAGCACAAGGAGAGGCACGTGTAGAAGTCATTTTCAATAGCGAAACATTCTGGATGTCACAAAAAAGGATGGCGGACTTGTTTGGGGTTGATGTCAGAACCATAAATTATCATCTCGGACAAATTTACGAAACAGGAGAACTTTCCAAAGAGGCAACTATCCGAAAAATTGGGATAGTTCAAACAGAAGGAGACCGGGAAGTGGAACGTATGCCGCTATTTTACAACCTCGATGCTATTGTTGCAGTGGGGTATAGGGTAAACAGCTATCAAGCTACTCAATTCCGCATTTGGGCTACTTCAGTGTTGAAAGAGTTTATCATTAAAGGATATGCCCTTGATGATGAGAGACTAAAACAGGGCAAACATTTCGGGAAAGACTATTTTGACGATTTGCTTGAGCGTATTCGTGAAATACGCACCTCAGAGCGCAGATATTACCAAAAGATAACTGACATTTATGCAGAATGTAGTGCGGATTACGACCCGAAATCAGAAGACACAAAGTTGTTCTTCAAGATGGTACAAAATATGATGCACCTTGCCGTTACTCATCATACGGCTGCGGAAATTATCTATCAACGGGCTGATTCCGAGCAACCTTACATGGGACTTACCACGTGGAAGAAAGCTCCTGACGGAAGAGTGCAAAAGTCTGATACCATCGTCGCAAAAAATTACCTGTCAGATTCTGAATTGTCCCAGTTGAATCTTATCACAACTGCTTTTCTTGATATGGCAGAATCACGTGCTGCACGTCATATTGTTTCAACTATGGATGATTGGAAGAAGTTTCTTCAACAATATCTTGCAACGATGGATTACGAGCCGTGCGATACAGCCGGAAAAGTGACACAAGAGGAAGCAAGAGATAAGGCTTATAGCGAATATGAAAAATATAAACTGATTCAAGACAAATCATACATATCGGATTTTGACCGTTTTAATGATGGAAATGATGAAACTCCGTTACTTCCATTTGACTTGAATCCTACAAAATAATAACAACTATGGCAATAGATAATAAAGATAAAAAAATCCTCAATGTTCCCCCTTTGAGATTTCCAGAGTTTACGGAGGAGTGGAAAGCAGAGCAATTAGATAATATTGCTACTTTGTCAAAAGGAATTGGAATATCCAAAGAACAACTTTCTGAGGATGGCGAGCCATGTATCCTATATGGTGAATTATATACTAAGTACAAATCCGAAATCATCAAGCAAGTTGAAAGTAAGACTGATATTAACGGTTCTAAACTTAAAAGGAGTAAAGCTAATGATGTAATCATTCCTTGCTCTGGTGAAACTGCCGTTGATATTGCCACTGCACGATGTGTCCCATTTGATAATATTCTATTTGGAGGTGATTTGAATGTCATTAGCTTGCATCAATACGATGGTGCATTTATGAGTTATCAGTTGAATGGTAAGCGTAAATATGATATTGCAAGAGTAGCGCAGGGTGTATCTATTGTTCATCTATACGGAGAACATTTAAAAGCAATTAAAACCTACAATCCAACTTTACCCGAACAACAAAAAATAGCCAAATTATTATCACTTCTTGATGATCGTATTGACACCCAAAACAAAATCATTGAGAAACTGCAGTCCTTAATCAAAGGAATTGCACAGCATTGCATTAAAGAATCAACAAGTGGAAACACATATGTAAAACTTGGTGATATTTGTCAAATTACAACAGGGAAACTTGATGCAAATGCACAGGTAGATAATGGGATTTATCCATTTTTTACTTGTGCAGAACAACCATTCAAAATTGATAGCTTCGCTTTTGATACAGAAGCTTTACTAATCTCTGGAAATGGTGCTAATTTGGGATATATCAATTATTATAAGGGAAAGTTTAATGCTTATCAAAGGACTTATGTATTAGACTTGTTCTCCGAAAATATCCAATACATTAAATGGGCGTTAAAAGTACTGCTACCCAAAAGAATTGCAATAGAAAAGAGTTCAAGCAACACTCCTTATATAGTGCTATCAACTCTCACGGATTTAAGGTTGCCTATACCTTGTAAAAGTAAGCAAAGTTTCATCGCAAACCTAATGCAATCTTTGGAAAGAAAACTATCAAATCAAATCGCACAGTATGATTCCTATAATTATTTGAAGCAATACTTGCTCCGCCAGATGTTTATATGAACATTTGACGGAGTAGATACTGCTTTTGACCTATATAAAGATTTAATACTTTATGATTAATATCTATTTTGTCTTGAATTTTATCAAAAATAATTGCCTTCTGTTTTTGTTCAGAAATAGTGGGCAATGTTATTTTTAACTTTTCCAATGGAGTACGTACTATTTGCGGCTGTCCAGAGCCAGAAATAATACTATTGAAGTTATACGCAGAAAGATAATGATATAAATATCTCTTACACACCTTATCTTGATACTTATCTGTATTTATCACCATTGCATTTCCAGTTATCCAAGACATTGGTTTTGTATAATTTACCATACCACAAGTATTTCCACGGCAAGTTATACAAATTTGTTCCGTTTCATGATTGTAATCCTTATATTTGCCAATAATCCCATTTGCCCCATATACAAGAAAACCATCTTCTGTTAATTCTGTTGAAGATATTGTTTGCGGCTGATATATTTGTGCAATTTCGCTTAAATACACGTTATTGCCATAAACTCTTTGCATACAACATACTCTTAGTCCTTTGATTAAGGATTGTAAAGTTTGTAGGTCTGCGATTTCAGAAAGACTTTTCAAAAGCGTAAAAGGTTTTACTGTTCTACTGTCTGATCTATGTGACATTGTTAAGGGTAAACAAATCAATGGGGAAAATCTCTCTGATAGTGGTAATTATTATGTAATGAATGGTGGTACAGAGCCATCTGGCTATTATGACAATTACAATGTAGAAGCCAGTACTATTTCAATAAGTGAGGGCGGAAACTCTTGTGGGTATGTACAATTCAACACCTCACCATTTTGGAGCGGTGGTCATTGTTATTCCATTCAAAACATTGCAGACAAGGTGGATAATATGTACTTGTACCATTATCTTAAATCGAATGAGGATGCCATAATGAAACTGCGTATAGGTTCTGGCTTACCCAATATTCAGAAGAAAGACTTGGCAATGTTCAAAATAATAGTACCAAAAATTGAGTGGCAAATAAAAATCTCAACTTTTCTGTCATCGCTTGAAAGAAAAGCCGAGATTGAAGAAAGAATACAGAATGTCATGCAGAAACAAAAGCTATATCTATTGCAACAGATGTTCATATAAACATCTGGGCAAGGAAATATTGCTTCTGCATGGTTAGCAATGTTAGTTTCCGCTGCTCATTAATGATGTACTCATCGTATGAGTGTAATATTTTTGCGACCAAAAGAATGTTATTGACATTCGAGGAATATGGTAATACATAGCTTTCTACATCCCCTTTGCCAATATTCATTTGGGCAGCACCTTGACCACAAGCAATCATACTATTTTCAAATCTTTGAGAAGATAAAATTTGATATAGAAACTCTTGATTTACATTTTTCGCAAGTTGTAACAAACCAACTCGTTGGTTGAGCAAATAGTCTCCATCCTTACAAAGAGAAACACGCCCAACATTACCCGTAAGAGAGATTAAAATATCTCCTTCTTTTAAAACTTGGTGGTCTTGTATATCGTTCGGCAAGTTGATTATGCAATTGTAATCTTCATCGTTTATATATCGCTCGCCAGACACATTTGTTATTGTGAGGATTTTCCATTTGCCCAGTGCATTATACTTGCCACTCTGGAATGCGTAACCATTTTTCAATGTCGCAATATTCGACAAGCATATAGTAGTTTCTAACAAATCTTTGCGTGCGAACAAATGTTTACTAATCGCAGACTTTAGTTTCTTCAAGTCCTCAATGATTTTGTTTTGAGTTATTATGCGTTCATCTAGTAGTCTGAGGAAATGGGCAACTTTCTTTTGTTCAAAAAGATCCTTTGGAAGTTGTATTGTTGTCGATGAAAGTATCGGTGTATTTATTGAGGGCATAGTTTGCCCCACAGCACGGTTACGAATATCTCGCTTGACAGCTTCAGTAGATAACGCATAATGTAGAAACAGAGAATCAATATCATACTTCGGGCGGACTCTCAAAACTCTACCCGAGAATAACCATCCATTTTGCTCAATACCAACATGGGCATTTATATCAACTGACCCGACACGAGAAAACACAATGTCGTTAGTTTCAAGTCTGTATCCTTTTAAGCGTATATAATCCTCGTTAGACACTTGTGGTATTCCGAATTTGTCAGAGGGCATTAAACCCGTTTTGAAATGCTCGGTTGTTACTATTGGTATTCCATTTTCGACATAATCTTCAGCATGTAGTACGCTTCCAAAAGGTCCATTTTTTATATCTCCGATATTTCCGATAGTCGTACATTTCCACTCCCCACTAAACTCTGGAAATCTCAAAGGGGGAACATCTGGGATTTATTATTCTCTAATTATATGTACAACATATTAATATACGATTATGGGACAGAAAACAATTAGAGAAATCTCGGTTGCATGGAAAGAGTACAAGCAACCTTATGTGAAGCAGTCCACAATGGCTGCTTATGTGCTTATCTTGGAAAATCATATTCTTCCAAATTTTGGAGAAAGCGATACACTCCATGAACAGGCTGTGCAAGAATTTGTTTTGCAGAAAATAGAGAATGGACTGAATGTGAAATCCGTAAAAGACATTTTGATTGTACTGAAAATGGTTATGAAATTCGGCGTAAAAAATGAATGGATGGATTATCAAGAGTGGGACATCAAATATCCGTCTTCTTCAACAACCAAAGAATTGGAAGTACTATCGGTTGCTAATCACAAGAAAATACTCAATCATATTCAAAGTCATTTTTCCTTTGCTGGACTGGGTATCTACATCAGTCTTTGTACCGGACTTCGTATAGGGGAAGTCTGCGCTTTGAAGTGGAGTGACATCAATGTTTCAGAGGGAACGATAACAGTCAATCGTACAATTGAACGGATTTACATTATTAATGGGACGGAGAAATATACCGAGCTGGTTATCAACACTCCCAAGACACAAAACTCATGTCGGAAAATTCCTATGACAAAGGACCTTCTTGCAATGGTAAAACCACTGAAGAAGGTCGTTAATGAAGATTTCTATGTTTTGACTAATGATGAATATCCAACCGAGCCTCGTACTTACCGTAATTATTACGGCAAATTAATGGCGAAATTAGGTATTCCCAAATTGAAATATCATGGCCTGCGCCATAGCTTTGCCACTCGTTGTATAGAAGCTGGCTGTGATTACAAGACCGTTAGTGTATTGTTAGGACATTCCAATATTTCGACCACTTTAGACTTATATGTTCATCCCAATATGGAACAGAAAAAGCGTTGTATTGCGAAGGTCTTTAAGTCGTTGGGGAAATGATGTAATATGTAGAGCGAAATAACCTGATACAGTAATTTCTTCGCTCTCAATCATTGCATATATTATGAGAAATGTAGTAATAACACTTTTATTGCCAACATTCATAATAGAGGAATCAGCTCATTAGGGCACATCGAAAAAGAAAAGGAGAGGAAAAATCCCCTCCTTAACTCTAAAACCATGTCTCAGACATTCAAATCCTTTAGTGCTAATGCATAATTGGGACAAAAACCGTCCATGATACACTTTAAGCCAAGTGTCTGATAATACTTGTAGTCATCATCTTCGGTGCAGAGGTATTTGTAACCGTAGCGTGGCATGTACTCCTTGAAGAACCGAGCCAAGTCTTTCAGGTTTTCTTCTTGGTTCTCCTTGAAGTTACTACGCACAATGATGATAGACCAGTCGGGGAAGTTGCCTCTTCCACAGCTATACTCCCAGAAGCGGATATAGCAGTCTAAGTCACGTTCCCGAATGTCCATACAAAAGCCGTTGGCATGTGGCATCACGCTACAGCTTTCTCTGTAGCCAAATTTCTCACACAAGTAGAGATTGAAATCAAGAATTAAATCTTTTTGTACCATAAATAATTGAATTTAAGATGTTAATAATAATGGATTATAAATGAAAGCCTCGCTTGCGCTTAGTCTTTTTCTTTTTCATCAGGCGATTGAACTCTGCTTCTTCTGCGGCAGTGGCATCGTAGGACGAGTTCCCGTTTAGCAAACCGAGACTGATGCCAAAGCCATCATCGGAATGGGAAACGCTTGGCTGTACCTCTTCTTTCTGTTCTCTGAGTTTCTGTTTGGCTGACTCCAACAAGGATGCACAAGCATTCTCTTCCAGTCGGTTGTCGATATTCAAGTAGCTGAACTCTCGACCTACTTTTGAACCGGAAAAAGAAAAGCCGTTATGTTCAAATTTGACACCTTGTATTTCTCGTGTAGTCCGGCTGACCTTGAATTTCATATCAATGTCACGGTCGGCAAGCGCATCTTTCAAGTCTTCCCAACTATAAGCTTTGGGCAGTTCTTCTTTCAATGCCTTGTATATCTCGTGCTTTGCCTTGTCGTAGGGGCGCAAGCGTTCCTCTTTGATATGGTCTTTACCATTGGCAAAGTGCAAGCGATATTTGGCGGTCAGCATTTTGCAGACTTTCTCATTCCTACGGAAATCGTTCTTGTCGCTAATCGTCTTGCCGTTATTATCCACTCGGTTGAAAACGATATGACAATGCGGATGCTCACGGTCGATATGCCGGGCAATGATGTATTGCGTGTTTTCAATACCCATCAGTTTCATATAGTCGTGTGCTATGCTCAGCATCAAAGCATCATCGGACTTTAATCTTGCACTGTCTTCCGGTGAGAAGTTGAGCGAAGTGTGTCCGACAATATTCTTTACCTTGTCGTTGAGTAAGGCTTGTAGCTCAAATTGCTCTGCCATCTGTTCGGGTGTCCCTTCTATTCCGACCGCTTCCAATAGTTTGGATTTTTCCTCTTTGAGGACATAGCGGACGCATCCACCGAACGATGTCCCTTTAGTCTGTTTACCTATCATCTTTCAGCTGTTTTATAAGTTGATTAATGTGCTGAGCCATTTCTTCGCATCTGTCCGCAACAGCAAAGAAACCGTAGGTGTTCGCTTGTCTTGCCAACTGATTGAGATTGGTACTTTCACCAATCAGTTGCCGGATGATGTGAATATGCTCTTGCGTGATTCGTTCACGAACTGAACCGTTCTCGATGAGCGAACGGATGACTTCGCTTTGGGTTTGCTTACTCCGTCTGCAAAGCGCACCAAGCCATGCGTGTTGCTGATATGACAGCCGGAGTGTTATTGTATATTTCTTTTCCATGTGAATTGTTTTTAGTGAATAATTTGTGACCATCGGGAGCTGCCTCCTCTGACTTTTTGAGGAGCAAGTGGTCGGGAAATGTAATACACCGACATTAACTTGCTACAGTAAAAAAGTCTCGATTTCTCTCCCTAAGTCCAAAGTCTGAATCCTCGTTTCTTAGGTGGTGAAACCTTCGGTCGTGGAGTGCCTTGTTGTACGCTGACGAGCTTCAAACCGAATGTCTCTATCAGTGTTTTTAAGACAGGATTTCTCTTAATCATCTGCTGAAGGATGGCTTCGTCGGGCTTCACTTTGAGCAGATAATCGGCTATGTCGTATCCCTCTTTTCGCTCTTTTTCGTTGGCATGGGCTTCCAGATAATCGAACATCTGCACTTCAATTCCATATCTTTTCATCAAACCGATTTTGCTCTGCCAATAGTCTGTCGCTCCCAAATCGGGAAATAATACAACGGTTCTTCCAGCCAGAACGGATAGGCTGTTGGCATTGAAGCAACCGTTCTTTCCACCGGATGCTATCCATAGGAATTGCGGTAGATAGTAGGAGGCAACGAGTGCCGTTTTCTCGCTTTCGACCAGTGCAACAGGACGGCTTTTGTCTTCAGAAAGCAGATGCTCTCCGAAGAAACATTGCTTCAGATTATAATCGCCTTTGTGCAGTACGGAGTGTACCCATGTGACATGATTGTATGGCTCTTTTATCCGCTTGCCAGTTTCGGAATTGTAAAGCATTATCTTACCCGTGCGGACTTTATTCTGATTGTCCGTCTGCCAGAATACGGTTGCACCGTCCCAATATTTGGATGTACCAACCTTGTATTTCTTCATGAGTTTTAATGTTTCTGTTTCTCCGAACTGAGCCGATAGAAATTGAAACAACTTGTTCGTAGGATAGCCACGCAATGATTGGTTGACTATATCCAAATCTATGTAGGATGTGGCTATTGGTTGTATCTCTTTTATAGGTGCATAGTTTCTGAAACTATTCTCTGCGAGCTTATCTTTTTCTGACGGATTCTGCTCAAAGTAATCACGAGGCGTGAAGTGATAACCGCATTTCTGCTCATGGTCACAACGTCCTACATACTTTGGGAATTGGATTTGCTTCTCTGTATCAATGTACTTGGAAAAGCATCTTTGACGGTGACAGTTCGGGCAAGTATGCCGAGTGCTGATACCTTTGTAGGGTTCTAATATGAATCTATGTGTACTCATTGTATGTTTCTTTTTAGGTGTGTCACTTTTGTCGTTATTGTCATTTCTCGTTAGGAAAGTGTCAAAACCGACAAAAATGTCACGGGTTAATCTTTGAATATTCTCCATGTTTCTTCTATGGAACACATGCATTGCCAATTTCTATATGTGTGCCTGTAATTCGTTCTAATTCACGTTTGTATCTTGTAATCCGTTTTTCGAGTAATACTTTCTCGTCTATACCTACTCTTTCCGGATTATAAGTTGTTTGGTTTGCAACCATGGCAAAGAATATCTCGGCTACCTTGTGGGCAGTGGCAATGACTGCGGCTTTACCTCCGGCCCGTGAACGTATTCTGCGGTAGAAGTTCCCCAATTGGTTCTTCGCATTGGCGAGCGAAGAAGCGATACTTCTAAAAATCAACCCGACATTGTTCCGACGGTGTGGCACGTGGCTTGATATTCTTTTTCCTCCTGATATCTTGGTGTTCGGTGAGATGTTGCACCAACAGCAGAACTGTTTGGAAGACGGGAACTTCCGGGTAAAGTCGTGCCCCAGTTCACTCATCAGTTCAAGTGCGGTCAGGTGGCTTATGCCCGGTATCTCAAAAACGTTCACTCCCCACATTTCGTATGCTTTCCTTTCCACGTCGAAGCTCACGGTATGCCTGGTCTTTTTATAATCGCGGCGTTTTTTTGCCGGGCTATATGAAGTATCTTCCACTTTGGCAACCTCCGCACGGTAGTTTTCCATGAGTTTCTCCAGTTCTGCATCGCACTCGCCAAGTTGGGTACAATAATGTTTGAAAGTATCATAGTTTTGTCTGAGGACAAACATGAGGTCTTCTTCCCAGTTGCCCTCAAGTGCCTTGGCTATTTCCTCTTTCGGGGTTTTGCACTGGATGTCAGCCAATTCCGCAAGTTTCTTGGGGTCACGTTCACCTGCAAGAATGGCCTCGATGATACGTATGCCGGATTTTCCCGTGATGTCAGACAGGACAAGCGTAAGTTTTATATTCATCTGCTGCATGGCTTTCTGCATACGCAGGACCATGCTTGAGGCTTCACGGGAGAGGGTGTCACGATGACGGGTAAGTGTCCTCATCCGTTTGGCGTCGTTGTGCGGTTGGAAACTTGCCTTGAGCAACCCGTACTGGTGCAGCAACATCAGCCATTCGGCATCCGACTCGTCGGTTTTCCTCTCCGTTATGTTCTTCACATCCCTTGCGTTGGTCAATACGACATCCAGCCCGTCCTCCTGAAGACGACAGAACAGCGGTATCCAGTACACCCCGGTGGATTCCATTGCGACTGTCTTTATGCCACATTCCCTAAGCCATGCCGAGATGGCATGCAGGTCGGATGTATATGCTCCGAACGCACGGTTGTTGTCCTTGGAGCGGTCAGCAGGGATGCAGACCTGCATGATACCGTCCGCGATGTCTATCCCAGCCGCATCGGGATTGACTATCCGAAGTTCCGCACCTTTGGCGCTCTTGACTTTTTTTGCTTTCTTTGCCATGGTAATATCGTTACTCTTGTTGATGGATAAATGGCATAAGCCATGTCCTGTCGATGAGCATTCTTCTATACGGCCTCTGACGACCAATCTTCGATTCGCAGGACAAGGAGCCATACTCTTTTGTGGGATTGAAAACCCAAGAAAAAAACGGCTTGCTTCTTATGCCTACAGCAAAGGTAACTAAAAACGTTTCTGCCGCCATAGGCGGCGGAAACGTTCTGTGTTCCACTCTGATTTCAATCAAGACAAAGGCTTGGCTTTACTCTTTTCGGAACAATATCCCGATATTGTCATTGAGAAAGCGTTGAAACGTGCGCTCCTTCATTCCGTTCTGCTCGGCTATCTGTATAGCTTGGGCAGTTGTAAAGGCTGGAGGAAGCAGATTGACTATCGCCTGTTGTTGGCTGTTGAGTGCATTTTCATTGAGTATGTTTTGAACGCTCAATGCGGATTCCTTGAAATACTCCGTCAGTTTAATGGCTCGTTCCACCGTCAACAGGTCGATATAGGTTTTATCACACTCTCCGCAAGTCCATCGGGCTAATTGGATAATCAAGCAGAAGCGGATGATGTATATTTCCAACTTACAATAGATACTCACAATGGTGTCGTTTGTCTCTCGGTCACACAACTCTGAGAAGTGGTGCTGCCATTCATAAAGCCGTTTTTTGGCTTCCTCCGTGAAAAAAAGAATATGCGGTTCTATCTCTCCAAATTCATTGAGAGCGTACTCTTGTTGTATCAGCTTATCAATAATGGCATTCCATTCTTGTTCGATATTCTCCGGCAGTTCCTTGTCATTCCAACGTGCTTTCTGTTGCAGATTGGGCATTACAAACAGAATGCGGTCGATGAATCCATTACTGGAGCGTTCGCCTTTAGCCAGTTCACTGAGAATCTTTTTTTGGATAGTACCGATGACAGAGATATACGGTCGCTTGATGAAGATGGAACTCTTGGCATTCTTGCGGTCGGATATAGTGGTCTTGGCACTGAACACCGACAACCAGAACTGTTCTTCTGAACCGTTGTTGTAACGGTTGAAGTTCTTGAACCAAGCGGACAATTCATCAGCCCATAAGCACAAACCACGTTTATTTTGTGCATGAATCAGACTTAATCCCTCAGGTGTTACATCCGAAATCAAGAAGCGTTTACGGACAGGTTCCTGTGGAAATTGCTCTTCACCGCTTTCTGTGCGTTCTTTGCGGCTCATACTCATCAGTTCATCATACTTTGCAAGTGCTTTTTCAAAGACTTGATTCTGTTGATAGTCGTAATCAAGAAACGGTTTCATTGCAAAACTGAGCGGATGGCTTTTATTCGCTCCCGGTCTTCCAATCAATGCCATATACAGGATAGGACTCTCTATCCAGCCTTGCTTGATTTGAGCAAGATGAGTGTTGCCAATGCCGACTGCTATTGCCGTAAGGATAGCTGCGGCAATGTAGTCAGTCGGGTAGTTATGGCATTCGTGAACCTCATTGATGATGCGTTGGATTTTTGACGGGAATATGCTGACAGGAAAATCAGTACCCGTCAGTCGCATACTTAAATCAACCGCTTCATCAATGATGGATGCCGGATTAATAGAAGATGTATCCATAGTCACAATCATTAAAGTTTCACGGATGATTTGGGCTTATGACGGACACCGCTTTGCATATTTGCCAGCATCTCCTCGTATGTTTGCTCGGAAGTCTTTCTACGCCCGTTCTCAATCCAAGCCAGAAGTTCGTCCTCGTAGAAGTAGAGCTTCTTACCTTTCTTATAGGCAGGAAGTAGCCCTTTGCGTACCAAGGTATAAATGGTAGGCTTGGCTTTTCTGATGATACGGCAAGCATCCTCAATTTCAATCAACACATGTTTGTCTGATGCTGGTGGTTGAAGTTCCGACACCATCCTTTTTAACTCAATGACCTGTTCGGTTAGATAACCTACCGCTTCGGGCAGCTTATCAAATGTTACTGTTTCTTTTTGCATACGTCGCTCGTTTTTAATTGTTCGACGGCAAAGGAAACAGGTGTTTCAATGGTGGAATCATTCACCAAAATATAACTGATGAATAACTTTTTGATGGTGATTGGTAGTGATAATTTATTGATAATAAACAGATAATCAGTGATTACTGGTGTCAATTATGATAGTTGTAGCTTAGAAAGAAGAGTTTTTAGATGAAAAATGTGGAATACAATGATAAATATTAGGATGTAACATTCTAATTGGTAGTTTTTCTGTATTTTTGCAAATAAACAAAGTTTGCCATTATGGATAATATCATTTATAAAATAGGGAATATTAAATATTTATTGGTATTTTCACTCTTACTCTTTTTAACATCGTGTAGTGCAGAAATAGAATCGGCTTCTGCAAATTCGACATCAGCTATTTTAGCAGTATGTGGTGAATATATACTAGCGATATTCTCTTTAATAGTCCTTTTGCTTATTCATTGCATAAGGATTACTGGAGTTGCTATATCTACGTTGGCAATATATATGATTTATAATAATATAAGGATATGGCAATTTGATTCTACCTTGTTCCTATTTATAGGCATTCTATTGATTGTTTTTTCTCTTTGGACTCCTGTTAGATTCTATATTCCGAAAGTCGTGATAGCTAAAAATATAGCAAAAATTGCAAAGCAAGAATCTTCCTCTGATGATTCTCGAAAATGCTTGATATCAGAGATTGTAGTAGGAATTTTAATAGGCATTATTCTGATGATAATAGAACAAAATATAGACTTTACTTTTATCAAATAGTATTTATATAGGGTTATATTCATGCAATCTTTCTATCCAGTTTAATCTTGCACTCAGATTCCGTGTGCGACATTTTGCGCTCAATGGTGGATATTTCCGAATCACGGAGGATATGAGCAAATACTCTTTTTATAAATGTGGCAGTCTGTAGGCGTGGTTTACCGAATGCCTTGCCGATGTTCCAGCCAAAGTGCATGATGTCAATGGTTTTTAATTGAGCATCAACCTTTATCTGTTCAACTTTGGGTAGAGAATCAGAGAAATAGTATTCCGTAATATATCCACATAGGCGATTGAGGTCAGTTTCGCTAAGATAGAGAACCAAGTTCTGTTTCGTATATGTGAGAACCTTATCTAACTTTTCTTGTGATGCTCGCTCTTTCTCTGCCATAGCGTTGGCTCGGAACACCTCATATTCTGTTGGCTGATTGGATTCGATAGATATATTATTGATGCTAGAAGGTGTGGCGTCTTCTTTTGGAAGTTCAGCCACGTCTTCGTTAAGTTCAGGACATGAAAGAATAGAAACTTCTTCTGTGTCAGATGTAGTTTCGATTTCAATTTCGGGATCCGGTTTAGAAATGACGGGGTCTGAATTTATAGTACTTTCGGCAAGTTCCGAGTGTACTATTGAAGTTTCAACCACCACAGCCTTATTGCGGTAACACTCAAATCTCATAAAGCACTTCTCTATTGTTGGTGAAAGGAGTTGTCTGAATACCATTTGCAGATTGAGATAGATTGCACCCATGACAATGGAGCATACCACAAAAATGAGGTAGCTGCTGAACTCATCCCAACCATAGTGTAGTACGGTCTGACGGGCTAAAACACCAATGATAGCGATTGTCCCGAAAACAATCAGATTCAAAGTAATATGTTCTATTTTTTTCTGCTTCATAATAATATATGCTAATCGTTTGTGTGCAAATATATCTCATTAGCAAGATGTATAAATACATTTCCCTGAAAGTGGCAGCATTTGTCACCAAAAGGTAGCATTATTCTAGGTCAACTGTGCCAAAATAGAAAAGAAAAGTCCAACGTAGAATAAAACCAAGTTGGACTTTTAGCAAAGGTATTAGCAATTATATATGTTAGCTGCGCTTATAGGAATAAAGAGAGATATGCCCTTTTGTTTGGAAGCAACTTTACTGATAAGCCATTTTCTGAATGAAGCAGAATGTCCAGTGTCTATTTGATAGGATAGGGCTATAATCATGTTGAGATTATACACATCGGCACTATTCCCATTTTCCAACTTTATACATTGGCAGATGTCATACTTTTTTAAGACATTGGCTTTCAATATTGCTTTTAAACGGGAATTGATTGATCCAACTGTTGTATAGAACAAGTCGGCAATCTCCCAAACGGTCATCCATACTTCTCCATCAGAAATATGGATGCCATGTCCGTTGTTTGTTATGATTCCTCGTTTCATAGCCGTAATTTATTTCAGTGAAATCTTATTGGCTGTCTCTCGTTTCTTTACATTGACCAAATCTGCGTAGATTTGAGTAGTGGAAACGTTCTTGTGGGTTAGCATCTTTGAGACAGTGTAAATATCTGTGCCTAAGGATATTTGGATAACTGCGTAGGAGTGACGAAATCCGTGGAAGGTTATCGGCTTCGTTATTCCTGCCTTTTTGAGCCAGTTCTTCAGCGGATAGTTAATCATGCTCCGTTTCAAGCCCTTGAATACTTTGCCTGTGCCGGGCGTACCACATAGTTCGTAGGCTTCGTAACTGATGGGGAGTGTCGCTTCCGTTTGGGTTTTCTGAGTTCTGATACGCAAGCAATAGCCTTGGTCGGGAGCAATGGCAAAATCTTCCCATTGAAGATTGAGAATATCGCTGATGCGTAAACCTGTCATACAAGCGAATAGAGAAGCTGCTTTCAGAACGGGGATGTCGCAAGGAGTGGCGGCAAGTTTCTTCACTTCGTCCAGTGTCAGGTATTCTTTCTTCACATCTTGTGGTTCAATCTTGTCAAGGTAGTCATTGATGTTTTCTCGAAGCCATTTGTCCCGATAGGCAATCTTCAACAATCCTCTGAAAGTGGAGTAGTAGCCGGATGCCGAATTGAGGGATATAGGGCGGTTGCTGTGTTTAAGTTGCTTGGCGTTCAACAGGTACTCTCTGAACTTCTTACACAAGTCCACATTTACCTCGCCAAAGGTACATTGCCCTTTGACGAAGTTGTAGAAATGCTGATAGACAAACAACCATTTCTGGTCTTTACTTCGGCACATCTTTTTGAAGTAGGCGAGGAAGTCGGCTTTCTGCTTGGTCTTATCCAAGAAACCGAACTCTTCATTGATGAGCGATTGCACTCTGATACAACGGATAGCTTCTGCCTTGTTCAGCATATCATTGTTGAACTCCCGTTCCATTTCGTTTTTGGGGTGGGCATAGATGTAGATGCCGAGATATTCCCGACGGCTCATCTGCATGGTCTCAGGGTTACGGACTGCCGGATAATAATCCAGATACAAGGAGATGCGATTGTTCCGAATCGCTCTCTGACGAACTGTTACTTTTGTACACGTGTGTGTCATACTGTTTAATATTTAGAGTTTTACATTTGTTTGGTGCAAAGGAATGAGGTGATTCAATGGTGGCAACATTCACCGATAAATAACTTATTCTATCTTTGGAGCTTCAAGCAATTTATCCAGTTCGGGTTTAGAGATAAGTGTGTATTTGCCCTTCTTGACCTTTGGGATATTATGATATTTCGCATAATGATAGAGTTGGTCACGGGTAAGATTGAATTTCTCCATTGCTTCGGCTACCGTATAATATTGCGGTTCTTCGGGTGCTGCCACACCTTTGGCTATATCGACATGCTTCTTGGAATAGTACACCATGATACCCTCTTTCTTCTTTGGGATGGCGTTCTTGGAAACAAATGTGTAGATAGCGGATAAGGTCATGCCGAATTTTTTCTGTATTTCTTGTGTGCTATACCATTCTGTAATGTCGGGATCCGGGGCTTTCTTAGCGAAGTAAGCATCCACGTGCTTCTTGCTCCAGTAGGTCTTGCCACGATTGAAAGTCCGGGGAATGTTGTTTTTCTTGGCTACCAAGAATATCCATGATTCGTTTACATGATACTTTTCCTTGACTTCGGCTGTGGTGTAGAAGTCGGTGATAGGGGTTTTCTCTTTTGTTGGAGTATGGAACTCTGTTGGATTATTGAATAACTCATCAATATCCTCTTTCTTCAAAAGGTATTTGAAGCCCAATCGAGTAACCTTTAATTCACCTCGTTTAATGTATCCGTAAACGGTAGGTCGGGTTACTCCGAGATAGATTGCAGTCTCGGTAATTGTGAGAAATGGCTTGTCTTTGATTCTTTCAATAGGCTTTTCATCAATCTTCTTCTCCACGAATTGATTGTTAGCTTTGATTGCTTCGTCACGCTTCTTCTTTTTATAAAGAGCGTTGGCGCATTGTTTGGAACAACATGCTGTTGTTGTTTTTTGGGCGATAAACTCTTTACCGCACCAAGCGCAAATTCGCTTAATTTTCAGGTTACTGCTCATTTCAATTCATCTTTATTTCTCCGTTATTACTGTAAATTCCCGTAAAACCGTGTAAAATGGCGTATAGTTTCTCTACTACCTTTCCACTGAATTTTTGGTCTTTGACAAGCGAGCAACAAATACGGTACAAAAATGAGCTGAAAAAGCCCTATAAACGATAACCATCGCTTATAAGGCTAAAAAGAAAGGCGCTCAAAATGAACGCCTTAATAATCATTGGTGATATATGCTAATCGTTGGTAATCACTACCTACTTGCCTTCTCCAAAGGTAATGGCGCAATGTAAAGAGCTCCACTTCACCCATAACGGCAAGCCCTATTTCGCCATCGGTTTTCCGAATGTGGCGGGAGGATTTGAAGTGCGTAACCGTTTTTTCAAAGGCTGTGTCGCACCCAAAGACATCAGCCATATTCGGCAACAGGGAGAAGCGAGAGAGAAATGCCTTGTATTCGAGGGCATGATGGACTATCTTTCATTCCTCACGTTGCGGAAGAGGAACTGCTCGAACTTGCCCGACCTTGACAGGCAGGATTACGTCATCCTCAATTCGACCGCCAATGTTTCCAAAGCTATAGATGTGCTGCACGGGTATGGACGTATCCACTGCATGCTCGACAATGACGAGGCGGGAAGAAAGGCGTATCGGGAATTGGAAAGGAAGTTCGCCGGACGCATCCGCGACTTCTCCGACAACTACAAAGGGCATAAAGACCTGAACGATTACCTGCGTGGAATCCGGCAGAAATTAGCCGTTAGTCCACCGCCAAGAACTATCGTAAAACCCAAGAAGAAAGGGTTGGGATTATGACATCCCGAATGAGAAAAACGGGAGATGCCCGAAACTCATTCCTTAAGGATTGGGAGGTAGCAAGTTTGTGTTTCGGGTGTACCGAAACCGCTTGCCACCCACCATCCAAATTGCAGGAGGTGGCATCCCGTCGGTCTATACAGTTGAATCAGTAACCGAATTAAAAGGAATAAAATATGGAACAGACAAAGGAACACAAGGAACGCAACAAGGGAGGTCGCCCCAAGAAGGAAGCAACCGAGAAACTGAAATACCGTATCGCAGTGAAAATGACGGCAGCCGACTACTTCCGCCTGCTGACACGATCGCATGAGGCGGGCGTATCACCAAGCGAGTACATGAGGGAATGTTTCCGTAACGGTCATGTGAAAGAACGGCTGTCGGAGGAACATGCCGGATACATCCGCCAACTCTGCGGCATGGCTAACAATCTCAACCAGCTTGCGCGTAAGGCAAACGCCGGAGGCTTCCACGATGAACGGTGGGACTGCAAGGTGGCAGTGGCAAGGATTCATGAACTTATAACCAAGATAGGGATATGATGGCGAAAATCGTAAAAGGAAGCGACTTCAAGGGTGCGGTGGATTACATCATCGACAAGAAGAAGGATACGCAGATAGTAGCAAGCGAAGGCTTGTTTATGGAAAATCTGGAAACTATCGCCATGAGTTTCAATGCCCAGTCACGGATGAACGATAAGGTGACAAAACCTGTCGGACATATCGCGTTGAGTTTTTCCAAAGAGGATGAGTTACGGCTGACGAACCGTATCATGGCAGGCATCGCGCTTGAATATATGGAATGGATGGGAATCAAGAATACGCAGTTCTTCATCGCCCAGCATTTCGACAAGGAGCATCCACACGTGCATATTGCTTTCAACCGCATAGACAACAACGGCAATACCATATCGGACAGGCACGAGCGTCTGCGCAGTACCCGCATCTGCAAGGAATTGACCTTGAAATACGGCTTGCATATGGCTGGCGGAAAGGACAATGTCAAACGCAACCGCCTGAAAGAGCCAGACAGGACGAAATATGCGCTTTACGACATCATCAAAATGGAAGTCGGCAGATGCGGCAACTGGAACGTGCTTATCGCCAACCTGAAACGGCAGGGAGTGGAAGTACATTTCAAGCATAAGGGGCAGACCAGCGAGGTGCAGGGTGTTGTATTCTCCATGAATGGCTACCATTTCAACGGCTCCAAAGTGGACAGGCGTTTCAGTTATTCCAAGATTGACGCGGCTTTGCAGCACAACAGATGCAGGGAACGTATGGGAATAACAGCCGGAATATATGAAACGGCTACACCAAGCGCACCGTCCGGCACGGCACAAAGCGAGTTGTTCAACGGCTCTTGGGGATTGCTAAAAAGCAGTGGCTCATCTTATAACGCTGCTGATGCGGAAGCCAATCAGGAAATGGTGGATATACTTCGCAGAAGGAAGAAAGTTAAGCGCAAGAGAGGTGTTGGGTTCTAATATTCTGTACTAATCCAATTCTCACGACACTTGCGCTCTATATTCATTCGGAGTGTAACCTACCTCTTTCTTGAACAGTCGGGTAAAATGTTGCGGGTACTGAAAACCGAGATTATAGGCGATTTCATTAACGGTGTCGTCTGTAGATGCAAGTTCCGTCTTGGCTATTTCAATAGACTTGTCATGAATGAAATGCAGGGCGGTTGAACCTGTTTCTTTTTTCAATAAATCACTGAAATAGTTGGGCGAGAGGCAGAGCTTGTCTGCACAATACTGTACAGTGGGCAAGCCTATCCGTTTAGCAGCCCCATCATGGAAGTATTCGTCAAGCAACCGCTCAAATCTTGCGAGGATGTCTCGGTTTTGGTTGTCGCGTGTGATGAACTGGCGGTCATAGAAACGTGTGCAGTAATCAAGGAACGTCTTGATGCTGTCTGTGATGAGGTTCTTGCTGTGACGGTGTATCGGATGGTTCAATTCATATTGAATCTTGTGGAAGCAATCCATGATGATTTGCCGTTCTTCCACACTAAGGTGCAATGCCTCGTTTGTCTCGTAGGAAAAGAACGAATATTCACGCATTATCCGCCCGAGAGGTGTATTCCGCAGCAGGTCGGGATGGAACATAAGCAGGTAGCCATCTGGTTGGAACTGCATGCCGTCATCTTCCGCACCGAACACCTGTCCGGGCGCGATAAATATCAGTGTGCATAATTATTCCTAAGTCTGTGAAACCGGAACGCATGAAGCAGAATCTCGACATATTAGACTTCACCCTGTCGGCCGACGACATGGCACGGATAAAGACGCTGGATACCGACAAGCCTTTCTTACTCGGCTCGCACGAAGATCCAGAAATCGTAAAATGGTTCATGCAGTACAAAAACGCCTGAACATCAACAACCATATTTCGATAGCCGCTATCGACTATATTAAGAAGTTATTCGTATATGCCTTTATTGTAATCCGTCATGTACTGAGTAAATGTTTTGCCTGTTTGCTGTTTGAAGAAGCGCATGAGATGGCTCGGATCAGAGAAATTGAAATCATCCGCCATTTCACTGACAGTGCGGTTGGAGAATAGCAATTCGTTCTTCAGTTCCTCAAGCAGACGTTGTTTTATCAAATGGGTAGCTGATACTCCGAATTGGGCTTTTACTGAGTTATTGAGTGTGATGCGACTGACATGAAGCATGTCTGCATATTCCTGCACCCGCTGGTGGGTGCGGATATTCTGTTCCAACAAGTCCTTGAACCGAAAAGCGAAATTGTTTTTAGCAATTTCAGCGGGCAAGCAATAGGCGGCAGCGTATGTACGATTGATAATCAGCAAAAGATAATATAGTAAGGAAACAATGATATTGTACGTATCGGACACTGGATTCATCAGCTCATACTTAATCTTTCCGAGCAGCCGCATATATTCCTTCATTTCGTCATGTGTGGCATTGATGTAAGGCGGCGTATCTGTCTGGTAACAATACAAAAGGCGAAAAACGAAGAACTTGTCGGCGATAAAAGTACGCATGAAATCTTCGCGGAATATAAGGAACGTGTAATCCAACGCCGTCTCATCTACATGCCACTCTTGTTGCTGATGGGGTGAAAGCAGGAGAACCATGCCGTCGCGCAGTTCAATCTTGCGGAAGTTCAGTAGCAAATATCCGTTTGCCTTACGGAAAAAGTAGAAGCTGAAGAAGTCTGTCTTAAACCGCTTGTTTTCTGTCAGCACAAGTCCGATGTCCTTGTTTATGGCAGTATTGATGTAAAAATCCACGCCGCAGCGTGTCTTGTTGAACGGTACGCTGACCAGTCGATCAGGGTTGATTATCTCGTCCATATCCTTGTCGTTTTTGCAAAGATAATAATTTCATTTATCAAAATGGCATAATTACCGTTTTTTCAGGCATAGATGTTTCGCCGGATTCTTCCGAACTTTGCACCCGTAATCAATAACAAGACATATAGTCATGAAAAAGACATCCACAGTACAATTGGTGCGCAATGCCACCTTGAAAATCAGGTATGCGGGACACACCATGCTAATTGACCCCGTTTTAGCCGACAAAGGCACTTTGATATCGGCCCTCGGTGTGAATAAAACACCGAGGGTACACCTCACCATTCCTATTCAGGATATTATCGGAGGCGTGGACATGGTGCTCCTGACCCACAATCACATCGACCATTACGAGCCGAGTGTCCCCACACATTTGCCCAAAGAAATTCCTTTCTACGTTCAGCCCCAGGACGCGGACGCCATCAGAAACGACGGATTTACAAATGTGATACCCATCGAAGAAATAAAAACAATAGACGGCATATCCATTTACCGCACGACCGGACATCATGGTTTCGGGCAGATCGGGCAGATGATGGGACCTGTATCAGGTTATGTGCTAAAAGCCGAGGGCTTCCCGACCGTTTATATAATGGGTGACTGCCGATGGGAAGCATGTATCCGAGACACCGTGGAACGGTTCAATCCTGACTATATCGTGGTAAACTCCGGAGGTGCAATCTTTCCCGAATTTTCCAAAACGGACGGTCCTATCATCCCCGACGAGAACGAAGTGATGCAGATACTTGACGAATTGCCTTCGCATATCAAGCTGATAGCCGTACACATGGATGCCATCGACCATTGCCAGACCACCCGTGCAATTCTGCGCAATGAGGCAACGCATCACGAAGCCGACATGAGCCGGCTGATTATCCCGGAGGACGGAGAAACAGTTGTGTTATGAGTGTCTGCATTAAATCCCTGATAAAAAACATGAACATAGTGGTAGGGTGCACTATAGGATGCCCTTACTGCTATGCCCGTAACAACTGCCGCCGTTTCCACATTACCGACGACTTTTCCGTGCCTGAATACATGGAACGAAAATTGCGCATCATCGATACGTCCCGTCCTCATGTGTGGCTCATGACAGGAATGAGCGATTTCTCCGATTGGAAGCCTGAATGGAACGCAGAAATTTTCGAGCGGATCAGCAGCAATCCCCAGCACGCCTATATCTTTCTGACGAAGCGCCCTGACAAAATCAGTTTCTCCTCTGACGACGAGAACGTATGGATGGGCGTGACCGTCACGCGCAGTTCCGAGAAAAGGAGGATTGATGATTTGAAAAAGAATATCAAAGCACGACACTACCATGTCACGTTTGAACCTCTCTTCGATGATATCGGCGAGATTGATTTCGAGGGAATTGACTGGATTGTCATAGGCACAGAGACCGGAAACCGAAAAGGAAAGTCATATTCGCGCCCCGAATGGGTGCTTAGCATTGCAGAACAGGCAAAGGCTCATGGCATACCGGTGTTCATGAAAGAGGATTTGCTGCCGATTATGGGCGACGAAAGAATGATTCAGGAATTGCCGGAACAATTTACCAGACGAATACAATGAATATGGATACAATAAAGGAAATAGATGTAAAGAGTGTAATGACCAAATCCTCTCTGCCGGTGGGAGGATATTCGGTCAACCCTTATGTAGGGTGTCCCCACGCCTGCAGGTATTGCTACGCATCGTTCATGAAACGGTTCACCGGGCACACCGAGCCGTGGGGTACGTTTTTAGATGTAAAAAACTGGAAGCCGATAACGAATCCTCATAAATACGACGGTGAACGTGTTGTAATAGGGTCTGTGACGGACGGTTACAATCCGTATGAAGAAGAATTCCACCGTACCCGAAGGCTGCTCGAAGAGCTGCGAGGAAGCGATGCCGAGATTATGATATGCACAAAGTCCGATCTTGTCCTTCGCGATCTCGACCTGTTGAAGAGTTTTCCCAAAGTGACTGTGTCATGGTCTGTCAATACGCTCGACGAGCAGTTCTGCGCAGATATGGACAACGCCGTAAGCATTGAACGCCGTCTGAAAGCGATGCGTCAGACATACGAGGCAGGTATCCGCACCGTATGCTTCGTCTCGCCCATATTCCCCAGAATAACAGACGTGAAGGCAATAATAGAGGAGGTAAAAGATTATGCTGATTTAATCTGGCTTGAAAACCTGAATTTACGCGGGCAGTTCAAAGGCGGGATAATGACGTATATCCGTGAGAAGTATCCTGACCTCATACCGCTTTACGAGGAAATTTACAATAAAAAAAGGCTTGAATACTGGCGGGCATTGGAGCAGGACATTTCAAATTACGCCAAGGAGCAGGGCTTCCCGTATCGTATAAACGATCTGCCATACGGACGCTCGGAAAAAGGCAAACCTGTCATCGTAAACTACTTCTACCACGAAAAAATACGATTGACAAAATGAGGCTATGCCGGACTGATGCAGAAAAGTTGTAGCGCGGATAAAAGCACCATGTATGTGGATAATATCCGGCAATCTTCCGAGCGTATGCGGGAGATGCTCAACACGCTGCTGGATTTCTTCCGTCTGGACAACGGCAAGGAGCAACCCAACCTTTCCCCTTGCAGGATTTCCGCAATCACGCATATTCTTGAAACGGAGTTCATGCCCATTGCCATGAACAAGGGGCTGACTTTGATAGTGGAGAGCCACACCGATGCGGTGGTTTTGACCGACAAGGAACGTATCCTGCAAATCGGCAACAACTTGTTGTCAAACGCCATCAAGTTCACGGATAACGGTAGTGTATCATTGGCAGCGGATTATGATAACGGTTTGCTGAAACTTATCGTTGAAGATACCGATACGGGCATGACCGAAGATGAGCAACAACGAGTATTCGGTGCATTTGAACGTCTTTCAAATGCCGCCGCAAAAGACGGCTTCGGATTAGGATTGTCCATCGTGCAGCGTATTGTGGCGATGCTCGGTGGAACTATACACTTGGAAAGCGAGAAAGGCAAAGGGAGCCGCTTCACGGTGGAAATTCCCATGCAGACAGCCGAGGAACTGCCGGAACAGACAATTCAAGCGCAAATGCGCCATAATCATATCTGCCATGATGTGATTGCCATCGACAATGACGAGGTACTTCTCCTTATGTTGAAAGAAATGTATGCCCATGAAGGGATGCACTGCGATACCTGTACCAATGTTTCGGTACTGATGGAGCTGATACGAAAAAAGGAATACAGCCTGCTTCTGACGGATCTGAATATGCCTGAGATAAGCGGTTTTGAACTGCTGGAACTGTTGCGCTCATCCAATGTAGGCAACTCGAAGAGTATTCCCATAGTCGTGACAACCGCTTCGGGCAGTTGCAGCAAGGAGGAACTTATAGGGCGTGGATTTGCCGGATGCCTGTTCAAGCCGTTCTCCATATCCGAACTGATGGAGATTACGGATAAATGCGCATTAAGCAGCATATTGGATGAAAAGCCGGATTTTCCCACTCTGCTATCTTATGGCAATGAATCCGTCATGCTGGACAAACTGATAGCGGAAACCGAAAAGGAAATGCAGGCGGTCAAGGATGCAGAACAGCGTAAAGACCTCCAAGAACTGGACACACTTACACACCATCTGCGAAGTTCATGGCAGATTCTCCGTGCCGACCAGCCATTGAGGGAACTTTACGCCCAACTTCATGGAAGTGCCACTCCAGATGACGAAGCGATATGCAAAGCGGTGACCGGCTGTGCTGGATAAAGGTGCTGAAATTATCCGGCAGGCAAAAGAAGAAAGGAAAAATACGAAAATGGATAAAACAAGAATCATCGTGGTGGAGGACAATATCGTGTATTGCGAGTTTGTCTGCAACCTGCTGGCACGGGAAGGATTCCGTACCGTGCAGGCTTACCACCTCTCGACCGCGAAGAAACTTCTGCAACAAGCCTCAGACGGGGACATCGTGGTTTCTGACCTACGACTACCCGACGGTGACGGCATCGACCTATTACGATGGATGCGCAAGGAAGGCATGACACAACCGTTAATCATCATGACCAACTATGCCGAAGTGCATACGGCAGTCGAAAGTATGAAACTCGGCTCGCTGGACTATATCCCCAAGCAGCTTGTGGAGGATAAACTTATGCCTCTGCTTCATACCATCCTGAAAGAACGGAGTATCGGACGAAATCGTATGCCCGTTTTTGCTCATATAAACTTGCATTTATTATCTTTGTCCTCTCCAAAGATAATAAATGTCATTCTATGCCCAAAAGATTAGAAAAACTTTTGCTGTAAAATTTTAGAAATAATGTCGTTTGAGCATCTTTTTGTCGAATTAGCACTTTTTGAATTGTCGAATTAGCACTTTTTTGTCGTTTGAGCACTTTTTGGAAATGGGTTTCTGTGACCTTTTCCGATGTTGTTTTACTACACAATTTATTCCCGATTTGATTTTTTCCATTTGGCAGGCGTACATCCTTCTTTCTCGGAAAATAATTTGATAAAGTTACTTTGGGAAAGAAAACCGGAAGACTCAGCCAGCTTCTGTATATTGATTTCTGGATGCTCCTTCAGTATGTTTTTCGCATACTCCAACCTGAGACTGGTTATCCATTCGCGGAATGTCATTTTATACGTAGTCTTGATATAAGCGGAAAGATAGGTACGGTTCGTATAAAGTATTTTGGACAGTTCTTTTATGGTAAGTCCCTGCTGGACATAGCCGTCTGTCTTTATCCAGTTGTCAACCTTCTCTATAAATTCTGTATAGGACTCAGGAACTTCTTCTGAAACCATTTCGGGTTCAATTCCCGAATTTGTCAGAAGTTCTTCTTCAGATTGAATATCCTGCTCAAACGCATTTTCTACCTGTTCATAGAACAGGAGGTAGTTCTGATAACAGTGAAAAAGATAACAGTAGAACGGGATTGATGAAAGCACCCAGATATACACATATCTGTCAGGTAGGAATGTCAGTAATCCGCATCCAACACCGAAGATAACAGCCCAATAAGTGAATATAGAAAGCCATTCGATATATGCGCCTATATCATCCGCTTGAGTTTCATTGAAAATCCGAATGGCTCTACGATATGCAACTATGACTCTTCGAGCTAAAACGACTCCAAAAGCGATTAACCAGACAGCTAAAGCAAATAAAGAGATTTTTTGCATGATTCCGCTTGGCAACAGAAACAATACAACTCCGGAAAAAGTTGAAAATATAATCCATAAAATGATATGTGTCCACACACGCCGTTTGGTAATGTAAAAACGATCAAGCAACATTATCAATGCCGAACTGAACAGAGAGTAGCACAGAAAGTATGTGGACATGTTCATCAATATGGAAGAATTCACATTTTTGAATCGGATGCCAAAGAAGAAATGTACCGAATAGTTTGCTGAAAGCAGCAACATAGCTATACCCATCATCTGTCGGGAGCGGAGATAATTCGTGAAAATTTTCTTTTCAGGAGTCTTTGCAAACAAAAAATAAAAGCCGAAGAATAACATTAATGGCAGTGCGGTACAAAGTGAAAAACTGTATATAGATGGTTCCATTGTTATGCTTATTTAATTTTGATACAAATTTTGATAAATTTCCGAATTATAAGCCAGTTGGGATAAAAAACAGAAATATCTCCGAGTGCTCGCTGCTTGAGTTAAAAGGTCAAGACCGACTCACCTAAGATCTTGCATCAACGTGCTCTAAGTCACACGTTTCTTATTGAAATCAAATAATGAGAATGAAGTATTTATTTTTTTCATTACAATTCTTTATAAGGATTATGTTCAGGAACCCTAATGAGTTCTTTTATATCAACTTCCAGACATTGAGATATCTGTATTAATGCTTCTAAAGGAGGTTGACAAGCATTAGTACACCATTTGGAAATGGTTGCTTGGTCTCTGCCAAGTTTCTCTGCAAGCCATTTGTTCGTTTTCCCCTTTTCTGCAAGCATAACTTTTATACGATTAAGATTTTTCTCAGCCATTGCGTATATTATTATTGTTTTCGGTTGCAAAGAGACTCATTTTCCTCCAAATATCGTTTGTTTATCCGAAAATCATTATAAAAATCGGCAAATAATTTGCCTAATTAGAAATTTTGTTAATTTTTGCATGATTTACAGTGACTCGTCCCATCTTCATCTTGCATACCACTATATTCTATTAAAATGAAAACAGATGTGCCTACTTATAATTTTCTTCTTTTGGAGTTGATTTATGAATATCAAAATCGGAAAAATTCCGCGTTATCCGTGTTAATTTTTGTTTTCTCATAATTTCATTTTGGGGTTACGGGATTTTGTTGTTCCTAATTTGTTTCTTTTGCCATTTTGTCATTCGGATTAGCATTGATTATCAGAATATTACAAACAATCAGTAAGATTGCGAAACAAAAATAGCGTACAGTGTACAACGACAAAAATCGTTCTCTCTGTACGCTATTAAATCTTATTAAAAAGATGAAAGATTCTAACTAGCATCTCTTGGCATCGTTCCGTTCATTACAATAATCATCGGATACTCGTTTTTTACTTGCTCTGCTTGGCACACCTTGCGGTTCACAACCTTACTGATAAGCCATTGTCTGAACAACAAGGCTTGATATGTATCCATTTGAAGTGCTATGGCGATAATCACTTCCATATCATAGACATTCGCAGAATATCCATTTTCAAGTTTGATGTATTGCGAATGCTGGAAGTCTTTCAGCCCACTTTGTTTCCAAATGCGCTTGATGGTATTCTTCACTGCTGTCCCTGTTACATTCAACAGTTCGGCAATCTCCCAAACAGTCATCCACACCTCACCATGATGTGGGGCGTAGATGACCATATCTTCTTGTATTGTTATCACTTGTCGTTTCATACTATGCCTTTTTTGTGTTCGTATTATCGCTGCAAATATTCCCGAATGTGAATTCCTCAATGTGATTGAGTTGTTGGGACAACTTTTCTACATCCTTGCTCAACTTTTCCTTGGTAATCTTGGCGTACACTTGCGTGGTCTTGATGTCCTTGTGACCAAGCATGGAACTTACTGTTTCTATTGGTACACCATTGGAGAGGCAAACCGAGGTTGCGAACGAGTGCCTTGAGACATGCCAGGAAAGTGGCTTGGTGATACCGCATTTCTTTCCCAATCTTTTGAGCGAACGCAGACAACTTCTATAAGGTGGTACAGGAAAGACTCTGCCATCCTTGCACAATCCACGATATTTCTCCATTATCTGCTTGGGATAGTCAAGCAACTTGATGTCGGCTTCCGTTCCTGTCTTCTGTCGGTGGATAACAATCCATTCACCTTCATCGAAAAATTCCTTGATGTTCTCTTCCTTCAAGTTGTACAGATCAATGAAAGCGAGACCTGTGAAACAGCAGAATAGATACAAATCACGCACCAACCCCATATGCTTTCTGGTGATAGGAGTTTCCATCAACAGGTGAATTTCTTCTTTTGTCAGAATCTCCCTTGTTGTTTCCTCGTTCTTGTACTCGTATCGTCTGAAAGGGTCTTTGATGAGCCACTCGTTATCAATCGCCCGAAAAATCATGGCACGGAGATTACGGACAAACACCATTGCGGAATTTATCTTCAGTTGCTTGTCTATTCTAAGGAATGTCTCATAGTTCGTAATAAACGGCAGGGACAATTCTTTCAAGGCAATGTCCTTTACACGGTAATGCGACTGCAAAAACTCGCCCACGTAAGCACAACCGATTCTATATTTTGTGAATGTGCTCAAAGATTTCATGCCAGCCTTGTATTGTTTTTCCATTTCATCCCTGCTTTGCTCATAGACTTTCATCAAGGTATGGCAGCGATACTCCAATCCAAGAAAAGCGTTCTTAACCTTGTCGGCAGAGACAAAGTTGTCTCGATCTATTATCTCCTGATAATGCTTGCTGATACTCACACGCATTTTGTCCAATTTGCGGTTCACCTCCAAGGCTTGCATACTTTTTCCAGTCATGCGTCCGCCCTTGGTGTCCCACAAATTGGGATTCACAGTCATCTTGCAACTGAACTGTGCCTGTGTTCCGTCCACTGTGATACGTCCCATAACTGGAACAGTACCGTCTTTCTTTACTACCTGTCTTTTGAGGTAGAAGATAATTGAAAATGTACTCTTCATAACGTCATTCTTTTTTGCGTTCAAAATTAATACATGAAGAGTCTTTTCTTGCTACGCATTTCACGGCAGAACACGGCAAATTTGGTTCGTAACCAAAAATCTTACGTTGCTCATTAGTAACTCACTATAAATCAGAGCATTCAAATTCAATTCGTAACCTTCCTCATTCTTCCGAACCTCAACATTCCCCATTTGGGGTATAGGTTACGAATAGGTAACGTTCCTCTGTCTCATCTTGTCGTATTCCCGTCTTCGTCTGTCCTCGCCACTTTTAACCAAAATGAGGAAAGTAACTGATAACCAGTAAACTTTCCTCATTCTTCTCTCAAACACTTTTTATATGTACTTTCTGCCCGTGACAGTTCCGCCTTTCAGAAAATCATGCAACAGATAAGATTAGTTGCCCCTACTGATATGAGCGTGCTGATATTCGGAGAGAACGGCACGGGCAAGGAGCATATCGCCCACCATCTGCATGATAAGAGCAAAAGGGCAGGGAAACCGTTTGTGCCTGTGGACTGCGGTTCACTCTCCAAAGACCTTGCGCCCTCGGCATTCTTCGGACATGTCAAAGGCGCGTTTACGGGTGCGGACAGCACAAAGAAAGGATACTTCAATGAGGCAGAGGGTGGCACATTGTTCTTGGATGAGGTAGGCAATCTCGCATTGGAAACCCAGCAGATGTTACTCCGTGCCATACAGGAACGGAGATACCGCCCTATAGGTGACAAGACGGACAAGAGCTTCAATGTCCGCATCATCGCCGCCACCAACGAGGATCTGGAGAAAGCGGTCATTGAAAAACGTTTCCGACAGGATTTGCTGTACCGTTTGCACGACTTCGAGATAACTGTTCCGCCCTTGCGTGACTGTCAGGAGGACATCATGCCGTTGGCGGAGTTCTTCCGTGAGATTGCCAACAATGAATTGGAATGTAGCGTGACTGGGTTCGATGCGGAAGCCCGTAAGACATTGCTGACCCATCCGTGGCCGGGTAATGTCCGTGAGCTTCGGCAGAAGATAATGGGCGCGGTGTTGCAGGCACAGACGGGAGTTGTCATGAAAGAGCATCTGGAACTTGCCGTAACGAAACCGACCTCACCTGTCAGCTTCGCCTTGCGAAACGATGCGGAGGACAAGGAACGCATCTTACGCGCGTTGAAGCAGGCAAACGGAAACCGCAAGGTTGCCGCCGAATTGCTCGGAATCGGACGTACAACGCTGTATAGCAAGTTGGAAGAGTATGGATTAAAGTATAAATTTCAGCAATCATAGCCCGCAACTTGCCGAAAATAGAAGTAACGGTTAAACCGGATTATTCAGCGAAGATAAAAAACGTCCTGTGATAAAAATCATGGGACATTTTGATGTGTATCCGATTTTTATTGCTACTTTTGTACCAAGACGAGAGACATTGACAGCAACTCACAGCAGAACGTAGAAATAGACAGGGTTGCCAAATCATTACCTCATTTTTACCTTATCCTCAGAACTGCTTGCTAATAAAGTGGTTATAAAAATCTTCCAGAATTAGAATAAATATTGGTTTTCAGGATTATTTTCCTGAGTTCTTTTTTATATTTTAATCATACGGAAACGCTTTGATATTATACAGTTATCGGATTCACTTTCATGGTGGAGAGATTCAGGTACAGCCCGTGATGCTCGATCATACCGTTGCGGAACATTTTCCACAGGATGTTGCAGCCGAGCTGTGCCAGTGTGGAGTTGATGAACAGGTCCTGTTTCTCCAGAGCCTCCGCCAGCGAACAGCTCGGTCCGGAATCCTTTTCCTTCACTCTTGCGTATTTGACATATCGTGTGATCACCTTCAGCGATTCCACCGTTTCGTACAGCTTGGATGCCGGCTGTCTGATTTTCTTAGGTACGGTTCCGAGGATGACCTGTCCCGTATTCTGCATGTTGCCGAAGTCCATCCAGTACAGTGGTGTTTCGTGGCTTCTGTATTCCGAAACCGGCACGGCTTTCAGTATGTTCCAGAGGTCGAGACGGGACTTTATGTTGTCCGTGCAGGTAATCATTATGTTGGCCAGATTATCCCGTCTGGCGTCCTTCAGGGCTGCCGGATAGATGTCCGGTACCGCCTTCCAGTCGTTGCCGAAGAAGTTGTTCATGCGTGTGACGAGGCACTGCGCCTTGTTCAGTCCGATGTCCGAAGGGCTGAAGAGCTGCCGCCCGATGTTGGCTTCCGTCACGATGTCGGAATCATACAGTGTCACGAACAGTCCGGGATGTCCGAGTCCCCTCAGTGCCGTGTCAAGCCTGGCCAGGCAGGTAAGCACCTGTGAGCCTGTTCCTCCCGCTCCGATAAGGTTTACCGTTACCGGATGCTGCGGGTTTATGAGATAGTTGTCGATGTAGTGTACTCTTTTCATTTCAGTATGTCTTTAAGTTTCATGTTGTTCAGTTGTTTCAGTTCGTCGAGGTTGAAGTCCCTGTCCCGTGCCGCCTTTGCCACCAGCACGAGGTTTGACCTTGTCGGGTTCCCGTTCCCTCCCAGGTGGGTGAATTCCGTCAGCCAGAATTTCCGTTCCCAGTACTGCAGCAGCTTTTCATAGGTCAGGTCCTTCGGCAGCTCTATCCTGGCGTTTCCCAGACATACGCTGGAACCTGTCACGTTGAAGAACGGTGCGGCATACAGTACGGTATCCGGTCTGGGAACGTTCCCCTTGTAGGCATAGATTCTCATTCCGTGCTCTCCGGCCTCGTAGATTACTCCCGGCAGGTAATATTCCGCGTTTTCTATTTTGAGTGCGGTGCTGAAGAACATCATCCGCTTGTGCGGTGGATTGTACCACACGTATCTTTCGCTGCCCTTGCGCGAGTCGCAATACAGCAGGTTGTCGGGTATCTTCCCGTATGGAGTGGTACCGTGTCTTTCCGAGTATTCCTTCACGAGGGTGTTCATGAATTCCAGTGTCACCGGTCTTCCTTCCGTCATGTTTCCCCGGTCGTCAATACCCCGGATTTCAAGGAAGAAGTTCTTGTCCCCTTCCGAGGCATAGGCTATCAGTGCCGCCCTGGGGTTGAGCGGTGTCTTGATCTTTCTGGTCAGTTCGTTGCTGTCTATCATATGCTTTCAGATTGGTTTATATTGTGATGTTGATAAATTTTTCCGCCCATTTGAAGAAGCGTTCCGGGTAGTCGTCCATGCGGAACAGTTCCTCCGTTTCCGGAGACAGGTCACAGGTGGTGACCGGAATGATGTCGTATGTCTCCCGGCTGTAGGAGTTGTAGTAGTCCACGAGGTTGTCCGTCACGGGATCATTGCAGTCATAGACGACCCTTATCTGCCTGTTGAGATACATGGGCAGGTAGTCCGGTTCCTCTTCATAAAACGGGTCGTAGCCGTATTCCATGATGCCGCGTTCAGGCGAGAGGAATTCCAGACCTTCCTTCATGGCGGAGAGCAGGGACTGTTCGTATCCGTTCGCCGGCTTATACCGTCCGATTGCCTTCGGCAGGTCCTTGTAGTAGGATTTCCGTTCCACTCTCCTGAGCAGACTGTGTATCCTGCCTTTCTCGTATGAATGCAGCAGTTTCAGCCGTTTTTTCCTGTCGTCCTGTTCGTCGTCATTCTCTTCAGCCAGCCAGGTAAGCGCATATTCCGTGTCATCCTCGTCCAGTATGGTGTCAATTCCGTTTGCCTGCATCAGGTTGTGGATGAAGGTGACAGATATGCGTCTCAGTTCCGGCCCGAGATTTTCCACAAATTTCACAGGGAAGTAATACAGCGTAAGTTCTCCCCATCTGTGGCATTTCCAGAGACGGAAAATGAGTCTTTCCCCATCCTGCTCGATGTTTACATTCATGTCATTGCCGACAAGGTCGCTCATTTCATCATGCAGTCTCGTTATTCCTTCCGCCATTGTGAGTCCCGGTGCATGTACCGCTTCCTTTTTCATAAGACTCGCATATCTGAAAAAGGAATCACGCAGGTACTCGTAGTTTTCCCGCGTGATCAGGTTGCACGGCTTTCCGTCAGGACTTTCCGAGAACAGTTCCGGCGGAGGCATCGGCGTGAATGTGGTGTTCAGAAAAGAATTACGGCACCGCTGGGTGCCGCAATCCGTTTCTTCCTTTCCGTGCCGTAATGCACCTTCCTTTCGGTTTCCGCAATGATAAGTCTCGCGAGCTGTTCCGCCTGATATCCGTCCAATGGTACACATGATTTCTTCTTTTTTCTGTAGTCCTTTGCCATATCCTTTATCCTTTTGTTCCGATAGTTGTCTTGAACTCATATTCTGTCATGTCCTCCCTGATGACCGGTCCGTGAACGGTAGCCGTCGTCAGTTCCGGGTACATGTTCGAATAGTAGTTCATGACCATGTCCGGCGAGATGTTCGGATCCGGGTCCTGAAGAGTAATATACTCTGTTCCTTTCTTGAATCTGAATGAGCGTGTCATTCCTTTAATTTCGAGTGCCATGTCTTAAACTGTCTGATAAGGTGAATACTTGGGTTCCAGCATGGACTGCGGGAAATCGATGTATTCCTCGTAGTCCTTCTCACTGTATGCGGGGTGTTCCTGATCGGAGAGGTACGGTTGCTGTTCGTCCTCCTGCATGAACCGTTCTTCCTGCCAGTCCTGAATTTCAGGCTGCGGCGGATATTGAGGTTGGGAAGGCTGCTGTCCGCCTGTCAGCTGTACGTATTGCGCGTGCGGCTGTATCTGCGGTCTTGCTTGCGGCTGTGGCGGCTGTTGTTGCGGTGGCCATATTCCTGGCTGTTGCGGATGCTGCGTGTATGCCTGTTGTGGTCTCTGCGGTACCGGCTGTTGCGGACGTTGCGGTTGCGGATTTCTCTGTACCGGTGTCTGTGTGTATACCGGCTGTTGGGAGTGTGGCTGTTGCTGCTGTACCGAAGGTTCCGGCTGTGCCTCCTGTTCCATCAGGTCGAAGAGGCTTCCCCGGTTCATTTCCGTGTCGGCTGCCTTTATCTTCTCCTCGATTTCCTTCAACTGGGCGGCATTCGCGTGTGCTTTCGCCTGTGTAAGCACGCTGACGGCTTCCCGATGGTTCCTGGCGGCTGTCAGTTCTTCCGCCTTCTTCATCAGTTTCTCGTACTTCTCCCGTTTCTCGCGTTCTTCCTTCGTCTCCTTGGATTTCGCTTCCTTGGCGGCCTTGCTGCTGGCGGCGGCCTTGTCCGCCTGTGCCTCAAACTGTGCCATGTTGGAGATCAGCCCGCACGCTTTCTGTATCGGTCTTGTGACTGCCTGCAGGAATCCTGTGTCAAGTTCCTGCGGTGTGCCCGTGACAGTCAGCGGCACGATGTGGTTCTGGGCCTCGTCCTTGAGTCCGTTCGATTTGGGCAATGTGGAAACGGTCAGTTGTCCGTTTGTCTTGCGGATGACGATCGTGAGGTCCACGCTTTCCGTCATCATCTGGTGGATTGCTGTAAAAAACATAATTTCAGATATTAAATGATTAGACGATGTGTTTCAATATTCGCTGAATAATTCAGCCAGCAGCCTGTTCCTATCCGGATGTCTGCATATTTCCAGAACGGGGTTCAGCAGCTTTGAGATGTGAACGGGACCTGTGGTTCCCCTTGGCGGCAGCTTGATTGCCGGTTGCGGGACGTGTACTTTCGGTCTTCTTGTCACGGGCATCCCTATCGGAGCTGGTGACTGTCTTGTGATGATCGCTTGTTGCATATTCTTTAATTTTTAACTGTGAATACCCGGGCTTTGGCAGCCCGTTGAACTACAAGGGCCCAACGGCAAATGCTTCCGGAAAGGCAGGGTTTTCGGGAAAAATACCGGAGCGCAGCGAGGATGATTTTTTCCGAAACCGCTTGCGGCCTGACCTTGCCGTCCGACAAGAAGCGTTTGCCAACTTTGCCCTGTAGTTCTCGGTTTGCCAATGTCTGTGTTTTCCGTCCATTCCCTTTTCTTTCCGTGTCATTTCCGGCTGTGACGGATACAAAAAGAGCCGCCCGCTCCCGGACAGCTCCCTTATGCTGCAATGATAAATTCCGTGCATGTTCCATATCGTCAGATTTCAGAAGACCAGAAAACTCAGTATGCACAGAATGATTGCCAATGCCACGAGAAAACAGGCTATACGGTAGAGGAACCTGAAGAGTCCCCTGAAACAGATGATGGCCACGGCAGTCCATACAGGCGATATACCGTGGGAATAGAGCCAGCTGAATATGATGGCTGCTGTTACGGCCAGCGCGAGTGTCCTTGCCCATCTGCTGTCCGCTATCTTTCTGATACGTTCTTTTGCTTTCATAATCTTCATTTGTTTGGCGGGAATGCCATTCCCGGTTTCAGGGGCTTTCTTGCAGTCCGCCTCCACAGGCAAGATTTTCGGGAAAAATACCGGAGCCTCTGGCGAGGATGATTTTTCCCAGAAACCGTAAGGCCTGACCTTGCCGGTGGAAACGGGCGGGCTGCGACCTTTGCCCCGCGAATCGGGATGGCTTCATCATTTCCTTTTCCTGCCGTTCCCGTTTTTGGGGGACGAGAGTGTCAGGGTGAACCCGGCGTCAAAGGTGACCGAAGCGTCGAAAGCCACGCCCTTCTTTCCCTTGAATCCCTTGATAAGGCGTGTGGAACCGGAGGAGAAAAGCTGTTCCAGATGCTGGTCCGTCAGTTCCTTGTTCAGGAATCTGCGGTACACGGTCAGTCCGCACCCTTTATTGTCGCAACGGGCACTCTTTTCCCTGACGATAATGTGTCCGGTCTTGCATTTGGGACAGGTGAATGTGCGGGCGGCTGCCGCCGGAAGGCTGAGGTTCAGGATTTCACGGGTAGCCTTGCAGGTGTAGTCCGTGATGGATGCCATGAACGTGTCCGGTCCGAGCGTGTGCCGCTCTATCTGGAGCAGGGTCTTCTCCCAGCTTCCTGTCAGGGAAACATCCGCCACGAGCATGTCCTTCACCGCATCGTAGATATGGAGTCCCTTTTCCGTGGGGACGATGCTCTTGCCGGAGCGGGCGATATAGTCACGTTTGAACAGTGTGGTGATGATGGCGGCTCTTGTGGCGGGCGTGCCGATGCCCAGCTCCTTCACGGCCTCGCGTGCCTGTTCGTCGGCTATCTCCCTGCCGCAGGTCTCCATTGCTGCCAGCAGCGTGGCCTCGGTATAGGGCGGTCTGGGCACGGTCTTCTTCTGGGACAGTCCGAATCCTGAAACAGGAACCGTGTCCCCTTCGGCAAATACGGCCGTACCCTCGTCGGTTTCCGGCTCGTCGTCCTGCCTGTCCTCTTTCCTGCAGAAGATGCCGCGCCATCCCGGACTGACGACAAGGGAACTTTTCGAGCGGAAATCCATGTTGTCCAGGCGACATTCCATAAGAATCAGTTCCTTCTCGCAGCAGGGCGAGAACGCCTCCAGCATACGTCCGGCTATCAGCGTATAGACGGCCTCCTCCGCTTCGGAAAGCCCTTCGGGTGCGATGCCGGTCGTGATGAGAGCATGGTGGTCCGTCACTTTACGGTCGTCCACGCTACGGGTGTTGAGACGCGCAAAGTCAAGGATTCCGGCACTTGTGGCGAATTCGGGCATGGCCATTATCCTTTCCAACAGACCGGGCACGCAGGCCATCACATCGTGCGGGATATACCGGCTTCCCGTTCTCGGGTAGGAAATGAGCTTCTTCTCGTAGAGCGACTGGGCGATGTCCAGCGTCTTTGCTGCGGGCAGGTCGAGGTGCACGTTGCAGTCCTTCTGGAGTGCCGTTAGGTCGTAGAGCAACGGCGGCTGTTGCAGGCTTTTCCTGCGCTCCACCTTCGTGACCGTCGCCGAAGAATCGGGAGAGAGACTGCGGTAGGCGGCTTCCGCCTTCTGCCTGTCGTCAAAGGTCGCGGGATGGAAGAAGCGGCGGTGTGACGTGCCGCCATTGAGGGTGACATGCAGCTGCCAGTATGGTGTGGATACGAAACTGCGGTTCTCCCTGTAGCGGCTGCATATCATGGCGAGCGTCGGAGTCTGCACCCGTCCGATCGAGTTGTTGGACGAGCCGGAAACGATGGCCAGGGCACGGCTGGCGTTCATGCCCACCTTATCCGAGAACTCGGATAAGATAGGTTATCCCAGATAATATGTTATCTAAGAAAATAAATATAAACATCATATTATTAGCTGTTTATCACAGTGTTTTCTCGGATAACATTTCTATGTATTCCATAATTTAGGATATATTTATTCCCGCAATTAATAGTATGATAAATGTAAAAATCAGAATTTATGGAATCATTTAAAGTAACAAGAACAAGATTTGAAGAGTTTATGCAGTCCCAAGGACATAGCAAGAAAACTCTTGAACATTATCAATGGATACTTTCTTGTCTGGAAGGTTTCATGCAAGAAAAAAGGATTCATTCCTATTCATTCGAAACGGGAATAATATTTGAGAAAGAAAGGTTGGCATCAGTTGGATCCGCAAGGCAACTACAACAGACAAGGCTTGTAATCCGACGTTTGAATGACTTTCTCAAGGGAGAGTTTCATATCCTACCTCCAAGCCGTATATCAGTACCGGATTGCCACGCCCCGCTCTTCCGTGCTTTTCTTGACAACCTTAAGTTGCAAGGACTGCGTTCATCTTCGATACAAGGATATTATTATAGTGGCGCCAAGACGTTGCGTTCATTTTATCAGAACGGAATAGTTGACCTGTTAGAACTTACACCTGCGCATATTTATACCGTATTTGCAGCCAGTAATGATAAAATGAACGAGGGGAGTTTCCTTAGAAAATTCTTACGCTTTCTCTTTAAAGTAAATATCCTGCCCCTTGATTATTCTATAATTGTTCCAACTGTCCGAAGCCATAAACCGGTCCCTTCTGTTTATACCAAAGCCGAAACAGTTCAACTATTAGACAGCATTGATACAAATCGGGTTCCCGGCAAACGAAACCACGCTATCATACTTCTGGCTTTAAGACTTGGTATTCGTTGCGGAGACATTGTAAATTTAGAATTGTCGGACACATCCATTTCGACTCGAACACAATCGAGTTTGTTCAAAGGAAAACGAATGTGCCACAGCGTTTCGAGTTACTTCCGGAACTGAAATCCTCCATAACTGAATATGTATCGTGTGAAAGACCTGCAACGTTTTGCACCAAGCTGTTCATTTCCACACGTCCTCCATTCAGACCGATAACAGTCATGGCAGTTACGAGTCTTATAACTCGTCACATGAACCAATCCGGCATTACAACCAAAGGGCGAAAGAAGGGAGGTCATGCTTTAAGAATGACTCTGGCAAGTGAACTAATATCAGAAAAGGTGCCTTATGGAGTTGTCCGAAAAATATTGGGACATGAAGATACAAAGTCCATGAAGCACTATGTGAAATTTGATGTGGAAATGTTACGTCCCTATGCATTGGAATCTCTGCCTTTCACGGGGTTGTATGCCCGCTACATAAACGAGAATACGGGAGGAAGCGAAGATGGCATATAAGTTCAGAAGCATTTTTGCCACAGAAATGAACGGGTATTTAGAGTTGCTCCATGCATCGGGCAAATATACAGCCAAGATTAAAAGCTCACTGAAAAGTTTGGACAGTCATTTGGTAGCCCATAATTTGACTGACAGGAATTTATCTTCCGATTTAATATCCGGATGGTTATTAGAAAAATCCGTGAAAAACATAACGAAAGCGGGGATTTTGTCTGACATAAAAGGCTTTGCCCGTTATCTATTATCTTTGGGGACAGAGTGGAAACTTCCGGAATTCCCGAATGAACAGTGGCTTTCTCTTGCCGGGGAATATATCGAGAGGATGGGGTACGGAAAGTCCTGTTATGCCGTTGTCCTGAATACCGACAAGGCACACAGCCATGTGCATGTGCTGCTGACCACGATTGATGAAGAAGGCAAAAGCATTCCTTCCGGGAATAATTACAGCCGTTCCGAAAAGATCTCAAGGGAACTGGAGCAGAAGTACGGTCTGTTGCCTTTGGAAAGGGAAGGAGGCAAGAGAACCACGTTGGGAGAGGCGCAATACCGTAACTATTATTTCGATGCGGCCTTGAAGAAAGCCATGCGTAGTTATAATTACAAGGATAAGGTATCGGCTGTCCTAGAACAATCCGATACATACTGGTCTTTGGATAAACCCTTGCAAGAAATAAAACTGGCCAATGAAGAATGGCGTGTCCTGTTGGGGGATGAAAGCTATGACAACCTTTTCGCATTGCTGGAAAAAGGAGGTTTTTTCAACCCCTTGTTCAAGGATGAACTGTTACAACAGCTTGACCGCATCTACTCTTTTTCCGAAAGTACATCCGATTTCCGAAGGAACCTGGAACAAGAAGGATTGTATATGCGTCTGGTCACCAAGAAGGACAAATCCTATTATGTCTATGGCATCAAGGATTCAGGCTTTTACCTGAAGGACGTTTCGCTTCCTCAGAAATATCGCTTCGGTAATATCCGTTTTGATGGGCATGGCATGAGTGCCGATGAACAGAAGCATTATCTCTATGACCACGTGTTTAAGGCTTTGAACGCTTCTTCCGGATATGAGGATTTCAAGAAGAACTTGGCGGAAGAATCGATTCGGGTGACGGAGCATGTAAACGGCAAAGGCGCATATGGGATTTCTCTCTATATGGAAAACGTGGAAAATGCTCATCTCTTTAAAGGTGCGGATCTTTCCCGTAAGCTCACTTATCAGAATATACAGAAGCTTTTCGATGGCGTGGCAGTCGGTCTCTCGTCACATATTAATAGGGTAGGGGAGTTCCGTGAGCGGGTGGATCGTGAGGCTTTCTATATGCAGGGTAGGGGAGTTACGGCCATTCCGGATCTTGACATTACCGGCAGCGGGAAGAAGTCGCAAGAGGATGATCTCATACCGTCCAAAAAGAAACGGAAACGCAAGAGTGGCCCCGATTTCTCTTTATGAATACTAACTTAATATAATATATTTCTTTATGAATTATCAGACCGTTTTACAGAATTATCTTCCCGTCGAACAAGGGGATTTCATGTTGAAATATGAGATTGATGACCGAGGGTATGCCATTTATTCACCGGAGAAAGGTTCGTTCTCTTGTATCGAATTACATGGCTTTTCCGAGCTTACTCCTTGGCAATTGGCTTTTCTCCTTTCATTGGATATGCAGCAGATGAAAGAACAGGATGAGTTTTCTCTTTCCGTATGTTGCAAGCGGGAAAAGCTCTTGTCTTATCTCTTTGATGTGGAGGAAAGCGAAACAACTTTAAAGACAAAACATGTGTCCGGGTGGCAAGGCTATCTGATGATGGATATCCATAAGCCGGACAGGGTACGGAACGTGTTCCAGTTCCATCCGGAAACGAAAAAAGCCCGTTTGGTCTTTGACAACCGGTTATGTGTCGCTTCCCTTCGTGAGAAAGAGAAAGGAAAGATCATCCATCTCTGTTGGAGTCCTTCTCTCTTTGCTGCCATCGATAGGGGAGGAGAGCGTACCGCACCGGCTTATCTGTTGGCTTCTAATGCTGCCTTGTTGCATGGGTATGCCATGAAGCAGATTGCGGAATGCTTTGCTGGTACACCGGCTGAAGAACGGGTTATCGGTATTCATGTAGGGGATAATGTCTATGAGGCCTTGTCTTTTGTGTGCTATTACGCCCGTAACGTGCAGGATGAATATTTGGTTATTCCTGAGCGGAAAGATGGGATGATGATTCTTGAAACCCCGAAATGGAATCCGATACGCCAGGCCAACTTCGTGGCTTCACTTAACAAGATGGCGGTTGACCAGGCGAAGAAACGCTATCCGGAAATGGAGGTTCCAAATGAACGGCCATTCACATGTCTCTCTTTTTCCCGGAAGTCTTTCGTCTATTTCCCGGATCTGAAGGTGTATCAGGAGGTGTTCTTGAAGATGTATTTGGGATTGGTGAGGTTACAGGAGGTGCATTTGCTGGGGTAAGGAACAATTGCAGTGCTGCTTATAATATAGTGGCACTACTATTGTTAGAGTACTTCTATCATTCCTTTGGTTACGGCATCGGCCAGTAGTCTTTTTACAATCCTGCCACTGGGAGGATTGGTTATCCCAAGCGTTATCTCAACCCTGTTTGATAGAGGATGATAGTGCAGGTATTGGAGGATTTCATCTTCAATAGTCATGTTATAATTCTTTTATCGGGACAATTTTGCCTAATATTTATGCTTTTGTTTATTGTTCTGTCTGTTGGATTTTACTTTTTTTTATTTCCGTTCTTCCCTTTTCCTTGTTTTCTGCCTCCCCTTGTGTGCTTTTTCATAGCTCCATCTGAGACCCTTTGTTTTTGAACGGCAAATTTATTTCGGTGGATGGATATGAAAGAGTTCCGGTCTTCGCCCTTTGTACCGAAAAAAATAACGCCGGACGGCTTCACTGTCCCCAACATTTTTTGTCGTCCAAAACTTTTCTCAATCCCTCCTTCCTTCTTGTTGTGTGCCGTAAAAAAAGGCTCATAAACTCAGATGGGGCAATAGCTGCAAATAGCTATAGAACTATTAGTTAAGGGAAGTGTTAATGATTTTTAGTGGACACGTGTGAACCTATAGGTTAGCCTGTATTCCTTAAATCTCCTGCCCAGTTCCGCTATGATTTCCGGATTGGCCATGGCTTGGGTGATGTGATTCGTTGTCATATCGCAAAGGTAAATATATTAACTGTTAAATCAAAATATGATAGATAACAATTAATATATTTACTATTATATTGAATGGTACAGGATGCCGTTTGTGTGTTAATCCCCCAATTCCATGCTACGCTTATTGCCGCCTATAATCGGGCTTTGCACAGGCTTTATGTCCTGAAGGCTTTTTAGCATCCCTTCCATTTGGAAGATTTTGGCGGCAGCGATGAAGTTGGTGGCGGATATATCCGGCTGGAGGCTTTTCAGTACGTTCTCCGATGGCTGATATCCTCTCATCTTCAGTTCCAGGATGGCGTTGAAGTCATCATTTCGCATAGCCTTCATGAAAGCCTGCTCTTGTTCGTTGGCAATGTCCGGCATTTGGATGGTATGCAGTTGCTTGCCGAACAAGAGCAGGTTTTTCCGATAAAATCGGCGTGTTCCGGCTTGACCCCGCAATCCTTGGCAGTCTCATGCCAATACGATACGGTTTCCTGTACCTTTTCGATAATCTGTTTGTGTTCCCGGATGCCCATGTTCTCACCTACCTTTTGCAGATCTTCCATCGTGAAATTGTCTTGTTTGCCGTTGAGTGACAGTTGGTGGCGGTTCGTCCATTTGCCGCCCGGTGTGTATGAGTAGCAGAGGTCGTATGCCGGGGCCAGTTTCCATTTCCCTTGTCTATCCATCAGGAAAGAGAAGTTCTTGCTATGGTCATCATGGTTACGGCTCATGACGTTGAACACCATTCTTCGGTATAGTTCCTCCTGATCTGGATAAGGGAGGTTCATCTGCCGCATGATACGGAATATCTCTTCGTATGAATGGCGTTGGTCACGGTCATAGTGGGCAAGCCCGGCCAATGTCTGTACATGGATTTTCTCTCCGTCTTTCATACGGTCAAAACGGCGTGTCATAAAGTGATATGACTCTTTTTCCTGAAGTAACCGGCATTCCATCATATCGATACCGCAGGCTTTTGCCATCCGGTGATAGGCATATTCGATATTTCCTATTCCTTGTGGATTGTCCGTTATCTGCGTGTGTTCGCTGTATTTGCCGCCATCAAATTTCAACAGCCAATATCCGAATCCTTCAGGAGCTTTTACCTGTCCGGAGCGTACCTCTCCGGTAATATCGTTGTAGGCGATGATGGCCTTGGGCTTGGCACCTCCGGCAGATGTTCCCACTTTCAGTATATCCAGAATGTTTCTTCCTTCCTGGCGCAGTTGGACCTGAAAAGCCATTCTGTCCGTGAATACGGATTTGGCAAGCTCCGTCAGTTCCTCGATATGGAGCACTGATGATTCGTTCATGCCGTTGATTGGCGAGGACGGCTCAAACTCCAGTGCGCCCATGCCACGTTTGCCTACATAGCAAAGCCTGTCTAAAGGGGTAATCTCTTCTCCGGACAATCCCTTGCTGGCAAACCATTCATTGATGATCTGGTTTCCGAAAGTGTCCGGCAGTGAATCGGCAAACAGGCCGGGCAACCCCTTGAAACAGTCGGTACGGTTTTCAAGGAACCGGTAGGGGGTGTTCCTGTACTGGCTGATGGGCATGATGATGGGAGAAATGTCAAGACCGGAGCGGATGAACTTCCGTTCATAGTCGAACAAGGCGGCATTGCTTTCCTTTTCCCAATAGAGAGAGCCTACGCTTTCTCCCCATAGCTTTACATCTACTATCAAATCATTCATGGTTATCTTGTTTTAAATGGCGTACACGGTAGCGTTTCTTTCCTTGCAGTTTTTTGAGCTCTATCGGGCTGACCCGGATTTCCGGTACCAGTTGCTCCAGGTTCTCCAGCAGGCCGAGCGAGCGGAGTACGCTGATGAACAACAGCAGCGATACCGATTTGCCCTTCTCGATGTTCGCAACGGTCAAGGGGCTTACACCGGAAGCCGTTGCCAGTTCTTCCTGCGTGATATGCTGCCTGATACGTGTCTCTTTGATGCGCTGGCCGATTCTCATCAGCACAGCTGGATTGCTCATTTCATTCCACATGGTTGTTCCTTTTTTGCAAATATACAAATAATCCATGTAAATATATAGATTAACTTGAATATATGATGTTAATCTATATGAATACAATGATTATAGTTGCTTTATCGGCTGTTTTTTTCTTTGAACTAGGATGAAAACTGACTAAAATCACAATGTGTTGTGAATATGAAAGAGCTAGGAAAGATGATTAAAGAGTGCAGGAAGAGTTTGAAGGTCAATCAGCTGGAACTTCTCCGAACTGGCGGGCGTGGGCATCAATACGCTGGTGGCCATCGAGCGTGGAGAAGGCAATCCTAAATTGGCTACTGCTTTCCATTGGAGTTGATTAAAGTGCGGAAAAATGTATAAGATTGCTTCTATTATCTGCTTATTTTAGTATATTTGTGCTTTAAATAAGTGCGGATAAATGTATTATACGCTGTTTTTACATGTATAAAAATGCTGTTTGTAGATGAAAAGATTTGTTTTGCAACAACTTATAGAATGGAAAAACCGTGAGGATAGAAAACCTCTGATTTTAAATGGTGCCCGACAAGTTGGGAAAACATGGCTGCTCCATGAGTTTGCCAAACTTGAATACAAAAAAGAGGCTTATGTGGTATGCCGTAAGAATAACCTTGCACGCCAGCTTTTTTCTCAGGATTTCAATGTTGACAGAATTTTACGGGGGCTGCGTGCGATGACTTCCGTTGACATTACTCCGGGTGATACGCTTATTATCCTTGATGAGATACAAGATATCCCGGAAGCACTGGAATCTTTGAAGTATTTTAAAGAGGAGGTTCCGGAGTATCATATAGCTGTGGCAGGTTCACTTTTGGGGATATCCCTTCATCAGGATGTGTCTTATCCCGTAGGGAAGGTAAATGTCATCAATATATTTCCTATGAACTTTGAAGAGTTTCTTGTCGCCAAGGGAGAAGAAGAAGCTTGTAAATTGCTTATGAGTGGGGATTTTGAAACGATAAGCCTCCTGCATGACAAATATACGGATCTCCTTCGGCAATATTATTATGTAGGTGGTATGCCGGAAGTTGTACTCAAATATGTAGAAACGGATTCCTTGCTGGAAGTCAGAAGAATACAGTCGGAGATTTTGCAAGGCTATGATCTTGACTTCTCAAAACATGCGCCCAAAGAACAGGTTCCGCGTGTCCGAATGGTATGGAACAGCATTCCTTCCCAATTATTTAAAGAAAACAAGAAATTCATTTACGGAGCTTTGCGAAAAGGTGCCAGAGCCAATGATTTTGAGATGGCCATTCAATGGCTTGTAAATGCCGGGTTGTTGTATAAAGTGCCTCGATGTACCAAACCGGAGCTTCCGCTTGATATTTATGAAGACCTGTCGGCTTTCAAACTCTATATGGTTGATTTGGGGCTTATGGGTGCTATGGTCAAGACAGATCCGGCCCAAGTCTTGATTAAAAACGACATATTTAAGGAATACAAGGGAGGAATGACTGAACAGTATGTATTGCAGCAGATGAAAAGTAAGGGCGTGTCACCGATTTATTACCATAACACAGACAATTCGCGTCTTGAGTTGGATTTTGTTATTCAACGTAATGCCCAAATGGTGCCGATAGAAGTGAAGGCCGAAGGGAATGTCCGGGCCAATTCGTTGACAGCATTACTGGGAAAAAGACCGGAATTGCATGCGGAGAGATTTTCTATGTTGCCTTATAAAGTACAGGGTAATCTTACAAATTTTCCGCTATATGCAATATAGGTGTATCCTTTTCCCATGCCGGTCATACCGTTAGAACTGATTGATAAGTATGATGCGTATGTTGGCCGGTATGTCTATCTTTGTGGCAATGAAAACAGAGAGAGGATTGATTTACGCCTTGTTTTCCGGGACGGAAAGGAGATTGGCACGGATGATCTGAATCTGTATTATAATTGATGTGACGGCTTGGATGTTGTACGGAATAAGTATTAATAGTTAACACCTTTGGTGAAATGTCTTGTTGAATTTAGTTCAGATACTTCAGAATCTCATATGATTCATTGGACTTGAATTATGGAAAACGATTCCTAAAAGAGTTCGTGAAAGCGAGTCAATAAATTTATAAACTGAGTTCCCAAACACGCAAACAAACAATGGGCAATTTGTTTAAACTCATTGGAGTACTGTCCAGTCTTACATTTTACGCAGTGGACTGCATATTTTTACGCACAGCAATGATGATAGTTTGTTATCTGTTTCATGATGCCATTCTGAGGTTGGCAAAATATTCATAGAGATATGGCAGATTCGTTTCGGTTAATTGGCAAGGATTTGGACAGCAATACCTGCATCTGGTTAAATGTCGTATTTCTGAATTTACCTCAGATGCTTTATATTTTCCATCTGTTCCTATTTTAATGAGAGATGTGATTCATTGTCTTCGGGGGATAGATTTTTGTCCCTCGCATCCTTTTCGGGGGACAATTTGGGAATAAAATTACGAAAAAAATATAAAAACAGACAGAAAGTATGGAGAAAAAGAGAAAATACAAATTCTCATAAAATCATTGATTTTTCGCATTTTACGGATTTGTATTTTCTCTTTTTATGCTTTTCTTTAGGTCACTTGCCGATGCAGAATGTTTATTTCCCTACGCAGAATGTAAAATCTGCAAATATAAGTGGCTGATAATCAGTACAAACACCTTTGTTTTAGGGTGTCTAAAGTGACTCCGAGGGACGGTGGGGGGACGCAAAATAGGCAAAAATCTGCAAATATGACTGCCGTCAAAAAAAGAAAATGCAAACATCTGCAAAATCGATTTTCCAGTTCTTTGCACGTTTACACTTTTTAACGCAGATTTTTGCACATTCTTGCAATCGCTGAGAAGCGAGCAAGGAATGAATCTGTTGTGCTCTTTAGTGATGCTCATTGTTATTTCTATTGCTTTTTTGAGAACCGTATTTGATGACAAGGTTTCATTGTCGGAAGATAAAAGGTTTAGTTTAGGTTATGGATATTTAATATGGGTATAAACTAAACTATTCTTTGTTCAAGTAAACCGAGTTTCCCTTCTCTCTTTTTTGACGGCAAAAGACTATTCGATTTACAGGCTTTTGGTGCAAACCTAATAACCTTTTCCTTATATCCAGCCTTATTTTCCTTTTTATGAGGTCATTTTGAAAACATAAATTCGGCAACAAATCAACATTATTGCCGAACTTATATAAAGCTGAAGATATGTCTTATCCTATCTTCATGATGGCTTCAAGTACCTTCTTGGGAGTTATCTTCGCATAGTTCTGTGTGCTTGAAACCTGCCTATGGCCAAGAAGCGCGGTAATCGTGTATATGTCAACTCCTTTATCCAGAAGTTGCATGGCGAATGTGTGGCGAAAACAATGAAAGGTGACATTAATAAAAAGGCTATCTACGAGCCTATTTGCAAGTCCCGAAGACTGCCAAAGGTTTTAATAAGTTGGTTCTATCATGCTGAATATAGTTAAAATCCATATAAATGGGGATTGTGCAGTATCGATAAAAGCTATACCTTTGCAGCGTAAAAACAAACCAAGACAAAAAGAAATGAAATTGAAGTTTACATTATTAATGATGTTATTTTGCCCGTTTAGTGTCTTTGCTGACGAGATAGAAGAGGAGACAGATACGACGGTGGCCCGCTATGTAGATATGGAAGGTGTGGAAGTGATAGGCTTCAAACAAGATGCTCCCAGACGCGAAGCGATCTCGGAAACCGTTCTTTCCAGTTTTTTTGTGCGTCAGACGGAGATGACTAGTATAAAGGATCTAGGATACACGGTGCCAAATTTCTATATACCGGAATACGGTAGCCGACAGACATCGCCCGTATTTGTGCGTGGCGTAGGATCGAAGACCAATGGTCCCACCGTGGGATTTTATGTGGATGGCGTGCCTCACATGGAGCGCTCTGCTTTCGATGACGACCTGTTTGACTTGTCGTCTCTGGAGGTGTTGCGTGGACCGCAGGGCACACTTTACGGACGTAATTGTATCGGTGGTATCATCAATGCCTATACCCACTCGCCATTCGATTATCAGGGTACACGGGTGAAGCTTGGCTATGGTCGTTACAACGATGCCGTTGTGAATGCCTATCATTATAATAAGGTAAGCGACAAGTTTGGATTTGCCGTGAACGGCAGCTATCATCATAACGATGGTTTCTTCCGCAATGCGTTCGATGGTAGTAAGGTTGACAAGTTCAACGAGGGCTATCTGCGTGGCAGAGTGTTTTGGAGACCTGCCCAGCGTTGGCAGATTACTGCTGACATCAGCTATCGTAACAGCGATCAGGGTGGTTATCCTTATGCCATTTATGATGCAGAGACTGGTGAGACTGGTGAGATCAACTACAACCGCTACAGCTCCTATTTGCGCCAGATTACCACCGCGGGTCTGAATGCCTGCTATACGGGCAACGGATTTAGCCTGAACAGTCAGACTGCCTATCAGTATATAGATGATCAGATGGGTATCGACCAGGATTTCTCGCCGAAGGATCTCTATTGGGTGAAACAGGGTGTGCGTCAGAATATCTTTAGTGAAGAACTGACCCTGAAATCGACAAGCGATAGTCGTTATCAGTGGATGGTGGGTGCCTTCTTCTTCAGCGACAGCTATAAAAAGAATCTCAGTACGACCTACATTGCTCAGGATTACTGCACCCCGAAGTTCTACGACTCGCCTACCACGGGTGTGTCAGTCTATCACCAGTCGTCATTAAGAATCGTAGGCGGATTGAAAGCTCGTGTGGGTCTGCGTTTCGACTACGAACATGCCAAGGAGGACTATCAGGCCTATCGCACTGCTGCCTGGGCTACGACATTGGGTAATCTTGAGGATACTTATAATAGCAAGCTTAACTTTACGCAGCTGACACCGAAGTTCTCGATAGAATACCTGACCACCGAAGAACAACTCTTCTACGTCTCGGTGACAAGAAGTTATAAGACGGGTGGCTTTAATTCCACTTTCCTTCAGGATGATGAGCGCACCTATGACCCGGAGTACAACTGGAATTACGAGGTGGGTACCAAGACATCGTTCTTCGACCATGCCCTGCAGATGGAACTGACACTCTTCTACGTAGATTGGCGCCATCAACAGATCACTCAGACCGTACCAGGCGTAGGCAATATCACCCGCAATGCAGGTCACTCCGACAGTAAGGGCGTGGAATTGTCGTTGATAGCCCGTCCGGTACAACCGTTGACGCTGAGACTGAGCTATGGCTATACTTATGCCCGCTTCTTGGATTATCAGAAGAGCGAGACCGTGAGTTACACAGGTAACATGCTGCCGCTTGTGCCGCGACACACGTTGTCGTTGAACGGCAGTTATACCATCACGCCGCGTCAGGGCATCATGGACCGTTTGGTATTGAGTGTCGGTCTGAACGGTATGGGAAAGATCTACTGGAATGAGGACAATCTGGTAAGCCAGCGCTTCTATGCCTTGTTGAACGCCAAGGCGAGTGCCACCTTCGGCCCTGTGACATGGGAGTTGTGGGGCAAGAACCTGACAGATACCGACTACCTGACCTATTACTTCAAGGCTAGTGCTGCCTATGGTCAGAAAGGACGTCCTGTCTCTTTCGGAACTTCTCTGATATTTGATATATAAATAAGGTATGCAACAAGGAAACCAAGAAAACAACCATATCAGTCGTGACGGCAGAGGCATTGGATTACCGATGTTCTTCTGTCTTTATATTGCCCAAAGTCTCCCTTCCAGCTTCTTCGCTACCGCCTTACAGGTGATGATGCGTGAGGCTCATTATTCGCTGGCCACCATCGGACTGTTGCAGCTGGTGAAGTTGCCTTGGGTCCTGAAATTCCTCTGGTCACCCATCGTCGATCGTCGTTGTCTGACGGGACGTGACTTCCGCCGCTGTATCATCGGCAGCGAGTGTGTCTATGCCCTGTTTATCATCTTGGCAGGCCTATTGGATATCGGCGACAACCTGTATCTGATCATTGCCTTAGTGTGCCTGTCGCTGGTGGCATCTGCTACTCAGGATATCGCTACTGATGCCTTGGCCATCCTGATGCATGGCGGAAGGGATAAGAGTATGGTGAACAGTATGCAGTCGATGGGTAGTTTCGGGGGTGTCTTGGTGGGTAGCGGTCTATTGCTGGTGGTACTCCATGAGTATGGCTGGCAGACGGTGACGATGTGCTTGGGTGTATTTGTGTTACTGATGTTGGTGCCGCTTATCATGAGGCGTGATACCGGGATGATAGTCAAGAACCCTCAAGAACGGGCGCGGCTGACGGACTTTGCCTCGTTTTTCACGCAGCGCAGTATCTGGAGACAGATCGGCTTCCTGTTGCTCTATTATGCCAGTATCGTGGGTATCTTGTCGATGATGCGCCCCTGGCTGGTTGACCTGGGCTATTCCATGAAGGAGATTGGTGTGATGAGTGGCATCGTGGGTACTTCTGCGGCATTCTGCGCCTCCTTTGGTGCCGGATTCATTGTGCGCCGTATCGGCATCTACACAGCCCGACTGCTCTTCGCCTGCTTTGTCCTGTTGACAACCGTCTATTTCCTCACCATGTCCTATCTCGAGCAGCCTTCAACACTGTTGCTCTACTTGGGCATCGTGCTGATGTGGGCCAGCTACGGTATGGCCACCATCGTGGTCTATACCTCAGCGATGGAGTGCGTGCGTAAGGGGCGCGAAGGTACCGACTTCACCATCCAGACCGTACTGACCCACCTGAGTGGTATCATCATGGCAGCTGTCAGCGGCAGCATGGCCGACCACTTCGGCTATCATGGCCTTTTCCTCACAGAATGCTTTATCGCAGCCCTGTCGCTGCTTTATATATTAACCGTTTTCAGAAAGAAAAATGCAGCCTGAGATTATTCAAAAATACAACCGTCCAGTACCGCGATACACGAGTTATCCGCCAGCCAACTATTTTGGCGAGTTTTCCGAAACCGATTATCTGTGTGCCGTCAACGCATCGGATTCGGCCCGTCAGAATCAGATATCGTTTTATCTGCATATTCCCTTCTGTCGTCACCTGTGTCATTACTGTGGCTGTAACTCCTATCCTGCTGCTAAGCCAGAGACGGTGGAGGCCTATGTGGGGGCGCTGCATCGGGAGATCGACCTGGTGGCCCGTCATATTGACAACAGTCGGCAGATCTCACAGATACACTATGGTGGTGGCAGTCCGACGTCGATTCCCATTCCGATGCTCAAGGAACTCAACGATCATCTGCTCAGTATTGCACCCACGATAGCAAGTCCTGAGATTGCGATTGAGTGCCATCCTGGCTATCTGTCCGAGCACGACTGGCAACAGCTCACCGCATGCGGATTTACCCGCTATAGCATTGGTATTCAGGATATGAAAGAAGAGGTGCTGAAAGCAGTCAACCGTCGTCCGTCACTGTTGCCCTTACAAGAGATCCTCCAGATTCTGAGGGCCTCGGGAGCGACTGTCAACTTTGACTTTATCTATGGATTGCCATTACAGAGCGTGGACTCCTTCCGAAAGACCATCGAACAGGCTTCAGCGTTGCGCCCTGACCGTCTGGTCACATTCTCCTATGCCCATCTACCCAAACTCTTCCCCCGTCAGCAGATACTCGATCGTATGGGCTTGCCTGCGACGGAAGAGAAAAACCGGATGTATGAGACAGCCTCGGAGATATTAAGGCAGGCAGGCTATCAGAGCATCGGACTGGATCACTTCGTGCTGCCGGATGATGAACTCTACACAGCCCTGCAGACGGGAAGGCTGCATCGTAACTTCCAGGGCTACTGCACCCGTCGCACCACAGCGCAGGTCTATGCCTTCGGCGTGACCGCCATTAGTCAGCTCGACGATGCCTATGCCCAGAACGGACGCGAAATCAAAGCCTATATCGAAACGATTGGCAAGGACCGTCTCTACACTAGTCGTGGCTACCAGCTCTCAGCAGAGCAGAAGCTGATCCGTGAAGTGGTGGAGACGCTGATGTGTAACTACACTCTCGACTGGAACGATGTGGCAGAGCGGACGGGCACATCCGTCGCCCAGCTGCGCCAGACCTGTCATTACGACGAGGAACGTCTGAGGGAAATGGCATCCGACGGTATTCTGGTGTTTGACGACCATCACATCACCGTCAATACCGACGGCCGTCCGTTTGTGCGCTGTGTGGCTGCCGCCCTCGACCCGTTGATGCAGCATACAGACAAACATTTTTCTAATCCCATTTAAAAAAGCTATTGATCATGCAGAATCGAGGAATTGTCATTATAGGAGCCGGTCTGACAGGACTCAGCACGGCCCACAACCTGAAGAAAAAAGGCCACGATGTCGTGATTGTCGAAAAAGAAAGTAGGATCGGAGGCCAGATCCGAACTTATCAGGAGGATGGCTTTGTGTATGAGAGCGGCCCCAATACGGGTGTGGTATCCTTCCCTGAGGTCGTGGAACTGTTCAATGATCTGGCTGGTGACTGTGAACTGGAGATTGCCAGGGAATCCTCGAAACGGCGTCTTATCTGGAAGGGCAACCAGTTTCATGCGCTGCCGTCGGGTCCGTTGAGTGCCATCACCACACCGCTGTTCCGTCTATCCGACAAATTCCGAATCCTTGGAGAGCCTTGGCGCAAACGAGGCACTGATCCTGATGAACCGGTAGGTGCCTTGGCGCAACGTCGTCTGGGTAAGTCGTTCTACGAATATGCCGTCGATCCGTTTGTGTCAGGTGTCTATGCTGGCGATCCGATGAAGCTCACCACCCGTTATGCCCTGCCGAAACTCTATAATCTCGAAGCCAACTACGGCAGTTTCATCCGTGGTGCGATGGCGAAGGCCAAAGAGCCCAAGACGGATCGCGACAGACTGGCCACCAAGAAGGTGTTCTCGGCTGTGGGCGGCTTGAGTCAGATGGTAGATGCGATGGCCAAAGGACTTGATATCATCCTCGATGCCAATAATGTAAAAATACGGCCTGCAGATGGGGGAGAGTGGTCTGTCACCTTCAACGGCTCGGAGGAAATCAGATGCCAGCGCGTGGTCACCACCGTGGGCTCCTATGCCCTGCCGGCATTGCTGCCATTTATCCCTGCTGAGCGACTCAAACCATTCACCCAGTTGTTCTATGCGCCCATTATTCAGGTCTGTGTCGGCATCCGTGATGCCAGGGGTTTGGACTTCCCCGCTTTCGGTGGTCTGGTACCCAGCAAGGAACAGAAACGTGTGCTTGGAATCCTCTTCCCGTCATCATGCTTCGAAGGCCGTGCGCCAGAGGGCGGAGCACTTTACTCATACTTCATCGGAGGTGCCCGTCATACCGACTATTTGCAGAAGAGCGACGACGAGATTCGTCAGATCGTATTGGAAGCCTTCCACTCGATGCTGAAATATCCGTCAGATGTACAACCCGACTTCATCCGGATCTTCCGTCACCAACATGCCATTCCCCAGTACTGGAGCGACAGTGGAGAACGGTTCAGACTGATCGAGGAACTACAAAACCAATACAAGGGACTGGTGTTGGCTGGTAACATGCGCGACGGTATTGGTATGGGTAACCGCATCCATCAAGGCGCTGCGATTGCTGAAACATGGAAATAAGATCTAACCAAAAGAATAAAATATGTATTTCACAGGTATTATCATAGCCGCGATGACCTTTCTAACGATAGGTCTCTGGCATCCTATCGTCATCAAGACAGAATATTATTTTGGCACTCGTCCCTGGGTGATCTATCTGCTCGTTGGCATCAGCTGTTGCGTGGCAGCACTCTTCATCAGCAATGTCTATATCTCCTCATTCCTTGGTGTGTTCGGTGCTTCCGCCCTATGGGGCATCGGCGAACTCTTCTCTCAGAAAAAACGCGTAGAGAAGGGCTGGTTCCCCATGAATCCCAAGCGAAGAAAGAAATAATAAAATGAGTCCACAAGGGCTAAATTGAGTAGGAACTGGGTCGATGAATATTGTGAAAACGTGTGTTTTAAGGCCGTTTTCTTATACTTTTGGCTTCGATTTTGGGTTGTTTTATGAAAATAAAAACTTTCTAGAAGGTAGAAATAGGGTAGAAAAAATGTCCAAAATTAATTGTTTTTAATAAGCTTAAATTACGTAAATCATTGATAATGAGGTGGTTACGTTTTTGTTAATAATTAAAAAATTGTTTTTCGAGAAGTTTGTAACTAATTGATTTTCAGTACGTTAGATGAGGTTACTTGCCCACGCAGAATCTACTTTCCTATCATTGAAGATGATTATATTCCATATATATTTTCCTATGAGGAGATTTCCAGAATAATTTCAGCGGCTGACAATCTTGGTTACGGCACCTTTAAACGTCCGCAACGAGCTACGATGGTCTTTCCCGTACTATTACGCATTCTTTATTCTTGCGGGTTACGGCTCGGAGAAGGACTTGGCTTAAAATGGGAGGACATAGATCTTGTAAACGGCATCATTTATATTCGTGAGGCTAAGAACATGAAGCAAAGGATAATACCGATACACAGGACATTGATTGAGCAGCTTAAACAATACAAAAGAAAAATAGAGCGTGAAGGCGTATGTGTCCATTATCTTTTTGAAAGTAACTATGCCCCTCATAAACCATTTAAAAACAATTCGTTTTACGACTGGTTTATTAAAATACTGAAAGCTGCCGGAATTTGCTACTATAAGCGTGACCGGTTGGAGAGAGGACCTTGTCCGCACTGCTTACGGCACACGTTTGTTCTGCATTCATTTTTGAAATCGGAAAAGGAGGGTATTAAATATGAAAACGCATCCGCATTCCTTGCCGCTTATTTAGGGCATGACAGTCCTAAAGAAACCGACAAATATCTAAAGGCAAGCCACACCCTGTATACTGCTTCCCATGAGAGAATGAACAATTATATCGGAAACATATTCCCTAAAATAGATTTTGATGAAGAATAAAGAATTTATCCCGTTGTTATCGGACTTCCTGATTACATACCTGCCTGAAATCAAAGGCGTCAGTAAGAATACAATCGCCTCATACCAATACGCTTTCAGATTATTGTTTGAGTTCATGGACGAGGTAAAGGGGATTCCCCCGGAAAAAGTATCATTTACAAATCTAATAAATGGAACCATCGCTGAATACCTTGTCTGGCTTGAATCTGCAAGGGGATGTTCCCCTGTAACCCGCAACCATCGCAGGGCGGCAATTGCCTCTTTTGCGAAATATGCGGTCAAGAAAGCTTTCAAAGAAGCCTTGGAATTTTATTCGCAAGTGAATGATATCCCACGAAAAAGGGTTCCTAAAACAACAGACATGAAATACTTCTCAAAAGAGGAAATATCCTGTCTATTGAATTTACCGGATACGACAAGGAAACTTGGCAGGCGTGATGCCGTTTTATTGAGTACATTGTACTCAAGCGGTGCAAGGGCTCAAGAAATATGCGACTTGACCGTGAATGACATAAATTTTGGAACAACAACAGTTCTTAGGCTGGTTGGAAAAGGAAACAAGGCAAGAATGGTTGCGATTCCTCAAAATTGTGCTGTCTTACTGAAAAATTACCTGAAAAGCAATGGATTAAACCCGAATAGTGTAGGCGATAGAAAAAGACATGTATTTTCTAGTCAGATGCATGAGAAAATGACTATCTCCTGTGTCGAAGAAATCGTGAAAAAATACGTTTCAATGGCTAAAAGGACTTATCCAAATCTTTTTAAGAGACGGGGGTATTCACCTCATAGTTTCCGTCATTCCATTGCCGTCCATATGCTGGAATGTGGAGAATCTCTTGTTGTGATTAAAGCCTTTTTGGGACATACCTCCATAGAAACAACTACCATTTATGCAGAAGTCACTCCTGAATTGGCCAATAAATATTTAAGTGAAAGAGGAAATGCGGTGGAGGCAGTAAAAATAGCAGAGGAGACAGCAACTTCTTTATTACCATTTTTGAAAACAATGTCCAAGTTCCGATAGACCAATGTTATCCGAGAAAATATTTTGATAAATAACTAATAATATGGTATTTATATTTATCTTCTCGGATAACATATTATCTGGGATAACCCACCAGCCAGTCTGCCTTCGCGCGGCTGTCGGCGGCGGTATACAGGCTGTCGTATTCCGAGCCGTCCTTCAGTTCCTCCAGACCTTTTCGTATGGCCTCGTCAGTAAGCGAGGAGATCCACAGGCGTCTGAACGGTTTCGTGCAGCCCAGAAAGTCGTATATCCAGCGGAAGATAAGTTCCCCTTCACGACCGGCATCGGTAGCCACGACGATGCTGTCACAGCGGTTGAACACGCTTTCTATGACTTTCAGCTGTTTCGAGGCGGCGATGTCCGTAACCATTCCCCTGTCCGTGCGCATCTGTCGGGAGACCAGGCGGAACGGGTCCGGCAGCATCGGCAAGTCCTCCTCCGCCGTTTTCGTATAACCATAAGTGTCCGGTATGGCCAGTGACACGAGGTGTCCCAGTGCCCAGGTCACCATATATCCGTTACCGGAACAGTAGCCGTCATTTCTTGTATCAGCCCCGACTACACGGGCAATGTCCATGCCTACATTCGGCTTTTCTGCGATGATTGCTATCATATTGTAAGATAAAAATTAAGCCGTTTCCCGTTTTCCATGCGGAAGACAGGAAACGGCGGTAAGACATCGGTTTACTTGATAATTGCTCCCAGATTATTTGCCCAGCGGTGTCACTCCCTGGATTTCCAGTAGCGGGGACTCGCCCTTACGGACCAGTTGGAGCGTGGCGTCCATCACCACGTCCACGCCGAGGAGCACGAGGCTCAGGGACATCACTTTCGTTTTCTCTCCCCTGAGGAGGGTGTCCATTTCGCCGGAGAGTTCCAGCTCGTCCTTCATGATACCGATACCGGAGAGTTCGTCCCAGTTCACTTCATCAGCCTTGAAAGGCATGTCGTTTCCGTTTTCCTTTTTCATATTTCTTTCTTTTTTTGATTCAACATTCATTTTTCAGTAACCTGTTGTCAGGCAATGCTCGCACCTTTTGACTTGCGGTTTCCCTGTTCCTGTCGCTGGCTGTTGGCCACCACATTGCGCTGCGAGGCATCACGCTTGCGGTCAGGATTCTCGTTGTAGAAGTCCAGACGCCCCTGGTTGAAGTTCGCCTTGACGTACTGCGAGATGGTCTTCCCGTCATATCCCTTGATGCCTTCCACCAGCACGGCCTTTCCGCTCTGCAGGTCCGCACGCTGCTGTCTGGTCAGTTCCACGTCCCATACCTTGGGTGGAATCTTGAAATCCTCGCGCTGCTCGAAGCCGTCCGGCGTACGGGAGTAGCTCAGGCGTCCCGTTTCCAGGTCGGCCTTGATGAAGGAGGAGAATTCCTCTCCCTTGCGGTTCACCATGTCATTGAGGAAAATCACCTTGCCGTCACGGAGCTGCTGCTGTTCCTCCGCCGTAATCTTCACCCCGTTGATTTCGTTGGGAATATAGATTTCGCGTGCGCCTTCCGGAGAGTCCGGATTATAGCGGGTGTAGGACGGGCGGCCTGTCGCCTCGTCCAACTTCACGTAGGAGGAGAACACCTCGCCGTCCTTGCGCTGCATTCCCTCCACGAAGATGGCTTTTCCAGCGTTCAGGTCCTCAATCTGTTTCTGTGTCAGTTCCACGCCCCCGAGTGTCTGGCGGTTGAAGAGCTTGTCGTTCTCGAAAATGAACTCGACACCCCTGCGTTCGGCATTCACCTGAATGAAGGCGTTGAACTCGTTGCCGGATTTGGCGATCATGCCCTCTACATAGACCTTCTTGCCTTCACGCAGGTCATTCTGCTCCTGCTCTGTCAGTTCCACTCCCTTGATTTCCCTCGGGATGAAAGCATTCTCCGCTTTCATGGCGACCACCTCGTTGGTCAGCTTGTCGATGCTGATGAAGGATGGGATATATTCCCCGTTGCGTCCTTTCAGTTCCACGACACGCCCCATGTTGCCCGTTTCGAGCAGGTTCTTCTTGTCCTCGTCGGAGAAGATGTGTCCGAAGTACGGTCGGTCAAGGTCGGGTTTCTGCCGGATACCGTGGATGCCGAGCACCACTTCGCCCGCCATGGACTGCTGGAAGGACAGACGTGCGTCCGTTCTCAGTACGGCCGAGCCGAAGTTCATGCTTATGGGCACGACCTGGTTGGTCTTGTAGCCCTTGAGCATCTGTTCGAGCAGTCCGCGTTCCTGGAGGTATTCACGGGAGATTCCGAAATTCTTGAGCTGTTCCCAGTTGATCATGGACTCGTTGTAACGGTACTGGGGGGACTGGTTCTGCGGCTGGCTGTCAGCTGCGGCAGCCTGCTGCTGGGTTTCATTTTTCTTTGCCATTTCTTCTTGGTTTTTGGGGTTGATACTTTGGTTTTCCTTGTTGCGCGGAACAATCTCGTACTGCTTGAGAAATTCCTCCACGGCTTTTGTCTTTTTTCCTGCGGCGATGTCCTCGATGGCCTGCTGTACGGCAGGGTCGTCCAGCCTGTCTTCCTTGACGGAGAGGATTCCGAAGCGTGTCGGGTCTTTCAGCTGGCTCCAGAAGTTCTTGATGAAGTTCTCGAAGGCGTCTGCATAGCGGTCAATCTTCAGGAAGGAGTTCCGGTTCTGCCTGTCGGCGGCTACCGTGTTGAATTTTCCGTCCTGTCCGATTTGCGACACCGCTTCCAGAATCAGTTCCATCTTGTCAAGGATGAACACGATGTCACTCATCTGCTCGTTTTCGGAGACCTGCGGTTTCGGGGGTTCTTCCCTTGCATTTTTCTTTGCCATAATTTTTGATTTTTAGTGTTGATAACTCATGTTGTCACCGCAAATATATAGGAGAAAAATTGATAAATAATTGATTTGCAATATGTTAGTACACACATTACACCATGTGTCATCACATTACACCGCAGGCCGGAGAAAACGGAGCGAAAAAGCGTGGGAAAACGGCAGGAAAAGGAGAAAAAACAAGGGACGAGAAAGAAAAGGGAAAAGACGGGAACAGGCTGGAAAGACAAGGGCATGGCGGTACGCACTGCCGAACGGAAGAAAAGGAAAAACTGTAATTATGCGATCAGGCTAAGCCTGACGGCGAAAAGTGTTGCCGAGGAAATGGGGATCAGCCGCCAGCAGCTTTGCAACATCGAGCAGTCGGAAACCGCCCCCGTGGTGGTGAAATACATCGCTTTTCTAAGGAGCAAAGGGGTGGATCTGAACGCTCTGTTTGATCGTATTATCGTGAACAAATAAAATAAATCGTATGAGAAAATTAGTTACCGCCTTGTGCGCTTTGGTCTTTTTGTCGTCTTGCGACGACGAACTGAAACTTGTCAGCCGGGATTTTTCCGTGACGCTGAAAAGTATAGACGTGGGTACGGCCGTAGTGGGGAAGCCCGTTAATTGCACCCTTACGATCTCGGATCTCGATCCGGACAACGGGGATCAGATATTGACACGCTTTGAGGTCAGGGACGGGGACGGCGTTATCCTGGTGGATAACAACGAATACAGCCCCGGAGAAACGTTTGAATATGATTTCAAGGCAAACAATCGGCTGGATTTCGATTTTATCCCGGCAACCGAGGGAGAGGCGTATATCGTCATGGGGGTAGCCAGCGAACTGGTGACACGATCCGACAGCATCAAGCTGAAAGTTTCCAGCCCGGAGATAAACATACGCTTCCGGAACGTGCCGGATCTTATGCTGGTATCGGAGGAAGCGGAATTTTATTTGCAGCTTGATACGGAACTTTACGGGGTGAAAGCGTCGGCCAGGTTCGTAAAGGGAAGCGGCCGGGTATATATTTCCGGGTATGATGCGACAAGGGGCGAGGGCGTGGCACTGGAAAAAACAACCTGGTGACGTTCCGGCCGGATGCGACCGGACAGGCGGTGATCGAGTTTACCGTTTCAAGCCGTTACGGTCTGCCATTGAAAGAGAATGTAACGATACAAGTAAATCAATGAGGTTATGAGAAAAATTGCCGTATTATCGCTCTTTTTGTGCCTGGTGGCCGTGTGCAGGGCACAATATATCGGAAGCCAGTATATGAACGTGAAGCTGGGCTATATCGTGGATGAAAGTCAGGTGCAGGGGACGTTCGGTTTTGGAAAGGTGTACAAGGCTTTCAAGGTGGGGGCAAACCTTAATTACCGGAATCTAAACCGAGATCTGGTAAAGGCAAACACCGTGACGGTCGGTCCGGAGCTGGCCTATTACGCCCTGAAAGGACGGAAATTCTCGCTCCTGGGGATCGCAGCCGGGACGATCGGCTACCAAAAAGCCAAGGCGAAAAGCGATCTTGTGTACCTGGCGAAAAGCAAGGCTTTCGTGTATGGATACGAGGTCGGGATAAGGCCGGAAATGTTGCTAAGCCCGAAAGTGGCTCTTTTTGCCGAATACAGGTTTGAAATGTTGTTTAACTCCATTCTCCGGAATAACAACCATGTCGGCCTGGGGTGCGTGATCTATTTATAAACTTAAATAATTGAAGGTATGAGAAAGTATTTGTATTTGTCGGCCGTATGCGTGTGCATGGCATTGTGTTTCGTCGGTTGCAGCAAGGACGACGACGAACCGGGAGGAAAAGGGGCGATGTATGAGGTAACGATCGAGCAGTCGGGAGATTTCCGCAGCTTCATTAAGTCGGTCGTGGTAGTCGCCAACGGTACGCGGTTGAAAGACGGGGCGATGGGGGAAAGCCTCGCAAGCCCGTTGATTCTAAGCGATGAAGAACTGGCCGTCGAAAAGGTGACGTTAACCACGACGGGAAAGGCGATCGAGTTCGCCGTTTCCGGTAGTGTCGTGGACGGGGAGGACGGTGTCGTGAACGAGCCGATGCAGTGGGTTGTGACCGTTTACAAGAACGGAAAGGAGATCGAGAAAAAGAGCCTTTCTTTCCGGGACGGGAAGGAGATCGGTATGGATGATCTTAATCTGTATTATAATTGACGTGACGGCCTGAATGTCCCCCGGATGAATGTTCGGGGGATTTTTTTTCTTTTGGGCGTTCCCGTGGGACGTAGCAAATATATTCTCAATCAAATTCCTCCCAATTAATCAGAGCTCTATTATTAAAAATTCAATATTTAGTCTCCGATTTTATACGCCAACGATATATCATCAGAAAAAGTTTCAAAATAAACTACACCGATATACTCTTATCAGTACATAACCGATTCATAACGATATCACATATTTGTTTTTTCAAACATTTCAAGTATTTTCCACTGCTGAAACACAATTTCTTTGCAAAAACATTCGCCATACAATAAAATCTCCGTAACTTTAACCTCTGAAAACACGGGATGTAATTTTCCCAAAAGCCTGATATACTTGAGAGAGTTTTATAAAATCAACCTGTTGGCGGAATTAATTTAGTGCATACTTAATTCTGCCAATTGGCTTGTTGTTAATGAAGTTTACGTATTGCAGAATGGTAAGTGCACTAATTTTGCCAATGATTCTAAAAATCAAACCATTCGTTATTTTCGCGTAGTTCCTGATGACCAGGAACTGGTCTGTAAGTTGTGAGAATATTGTCTCAATCCTCTTTCTTGCCTTTGCAAACGGAATGAATGTCGGTTTCCAATCCTTTTGGTTGAGCCGATACGGACACTCCAGTCTTATGTGTGCGGTTTCGAACAAGTCAAGCTGTACGTCAGCTCCAATATACCCTTTGTCACCATAGATGCTACAGTCGTGATAAGTATGTTTTACATCCTTCATATAATGGAGGTCAGCCACACTTGCCTTTGACAGATCATAGGAATGGATAACTCAACTTAACCCACAGAGAGCGTGTAACTTATAACCAAAATAATACGTGTTCTGCGAAGCACAGAAGCCGAAGTCGGGAGCTTGCGAGAAATTGCCGGCACGCCCCATCTTGCAACGTTTTCCTCTTGCAACCCTACAAACCTCTATCGGCTTGGAATCAACAAAGAATTGTTCCTCTCCGCCATCCATTTCCATGGCAATCCGCTTGCGCAGTTCCTCACACAGGCCTGACGTTTTCTTCCTGCGGTCATTGAACTGTCTCCTTGATATGAGATTGGGAATGCTGTCCTTGTATTCTTGCAATTTATAGTCGAACAACCACTTCTCACTATCAATGCTCTCGGTCTCTGCCGTCAGGGATAGCGCCACCACTTCCAAATCCGAAAACTTGGGAACAGGACCACGACGTGGAACATTACCCGAATCATTGACGAGATTTTCAGAGAATTGCTTGCATATCTCAAGTATTTTGACGAATTTTGTATAAAGGTTGTACATACGATGGTTTGAACTTAATGTTTTAATCACCACTAAGTTACTAAAAATCAGCGACATGTACAACTTTTTACTCATATTTATCAACTTAAATTAATTCCGCCAACGAGTATGTACAGGTATATTTTTATATCATTCTACCTATTCATAAGTTCTATCTGTGTAGGACAAGACTTCACGCACCCCGAAAGAACGATTCCACTGGACACATCTTACATAAACCGTTACAAGGCTGTTCTGACTGCATCACCCGCCCAAGTTCCTTCCACCAAAACGCCGGACGGAGCTTTGGCAGGAAACGGTGACTTAGGTATTACATTAGGAGGCGAAACGGACGATTTATGTTTTTATATCAGTAAGAATGACTTCTGGAATGCCTATCCGGTCTACCCTGGAGGTATTGCCTCACCAGGAGGCCTCAATTTGCGGATTCCCTCTTTGAAAGATGCCACCTATCTTGTAGAGCAATTGCCAGGAAGCGCAGAGCTCCAAGGCTTGTTCACCAAAGGAGACACTTGTATAAAAATGACAGCCTGGGTGGCCGCTTTGCGCAATTGGATCATCATCGAAGTAGAAGCTAACAAGCAAACGAAACTATACCCGCACCTTTGGGCTACCGAAGGGAATTCGTCCTCCAATTCTCAAGGGGAGACACCTGTAACATGGGTAACCCGTTCTTTTGTCAGTTCACCATCACTTCAATGGCCCTCACATATCGCCATGGCAATGGGAACTCCCGACGCACAGCTTTCCGACTCTCAATGCATAATGCTCCAACCCGACAGAAAACAATGGATTGTCGTCACCGCATATACCAACCATGATACAGAACAATGGAAAGAAAGAGCAACAAAGGAAGCGCATAGCCTTACAATCGAAGCATTGCAACAAGCCAAGAAAGAACATCGGGACTGGTGGAACAAATTTTGGTCGGAATCTTCCATCTCTATCAGCGATGAAGAACTGGAACGATCTTACTATATGTCCCAATATCTGTTTGCCTGTTCTTCCCGTGCCGGGAAATTTGCTCCGGGCATCTGGGGACCTTTTGTCACTTGTGACAATGCAGCTTGGGGAGGAGACTATCATCTGAATTACAACTACCAAGCACCTTATTGGGCTTCTTTTTCTTCCAACCATATACACTTGACTGAGAACTTTGACCATCCTTTGTTGGATTATATGGAAAAGGGGAAGCAGCATGCCCAGGAACTGCTGGGATGCCGCGGCATTTATTATCCGGTAGGCATTGGTCCGAAAGGTCTCTGTACCTCAATGTGGCCGAAAACGCCGGAAGAAATGATGGAAAAATATGCCACAACAGAAAACACCATCGACGGAGGATATAAGTTTCTGGGACAGAAAATCAACGCCGTATTCAGTGTAGGAAACATGCTGATGCGCCATTACAGCACTTACGATGAAGATTATGCCCGCCGTGTTTATCCCTACCTGTTGGCTTGTGCAGACTTTTGGGAAGACTACTTGTGTCTGGAAGACGGGCGATATGTCATCAAGATGGATCATTTCAATGAGGTGATGCCCAATCTTCGTAACCATGGGCAATGGCGACACCGATTGGGAGACTTCAATTCCACCCTTTCATTAGGTTTGGTCCGTATGTTGTTCAAAGGTATCATAGACATGAGTACGTTCCTGCAAACGAATAAAGAAAGACACGCCAAGTGGACGGACATCCTGACCCATTTGAGCGATTATCCAACTGCCCCCAATGCAGAGGGAAGACTCAGTTTGAAGAATATGGAAAGTGGGCCTGCCGGAGTGGAAGAAAGCCCTTCGGGACTCAACCGAGTTTCCATTCATGGGCTGATTCTGCCTGGAGGAGTAACCGGCCCCATGACCGATTCCACATTCAACGCCATATTACTGGATGACATCAATCACTGGCAGGAAAAAACAAGACGTCCCGAAGATTGGGGAAACACTTATAACAACGGTATCGAAACCTGTTTTCCTGGTGCCGTACGAGTGGGATATGACGCCCGACATCTTTTGGAGCACCTGAAGAAACGTATTGCAATGACCGTTTATCCCAATGGGTGGATTACACAAGGCGGAGGAGGCATTGAAACATTAGCAGCCGTACCACTCACTATCAACGAAATGTTACTACAAAGTTATGAAGGTATCTTGCGCATTTTCCCCAACTGGATACAGAATAAAAACGCATCTTTCCATAACCTGCGAGCATATGGTGCTTTCTTAGTCAGCAGCAGTTTGAAGAATGGAAGAGTTGAAGTTGTTGAGCTAACAAGTGAAAAGGGAAAAACTTGTACAATGGAAAATCCTTGGCCTACAGAAGATGTAACACTTTGGCGAAATGGCAAAAAAGCAGAAACACTTACAGGTAAATACATTACGTTTTCCACTTCTAAAGAAGAATTCATTAAACTAAAAGCCAAAGTCAAATAAACCCCATACAACAATCAATCCACAATTTATGAATATTTTGTCATCATGAAATGCGTTACCCTCTTTACCACCCTCACCTTCACAATCGTGACTAATGAACAAACTAAAGTAGAGTTACCGTCTATATGGTACTGCGAGAACCCTGAAAGTCCAATTGTGGAGATACAGCAACCGAAAAGGCGAACTGGAGATCACAATATATTGGAACGGTTAAATATAGTAAGCCCAAATATCGTCCATAGGAAATACTGATGAAAATAGAAAGTCCATATCGGATAACTTTCAATAACGATAATCACATCTAATTAGAAAATATCCATCTGAGAAAGTGTAATTGTGTTCTAGCCAGCTAAACATAGAGAAGTTATTAACAAAAGTGTTATTCTCATATAATAACTCAATAGGACGGTCGGGCTTTACGTTTCAAGTCCTTGCCTAAAGGCTGTGGGCTTTACTCTGCAATCCCTAACGCATGGCTGAAAACTCCTCTTGCCGGTGGTGTTCTTCTTCATACAGCCTCATGCGTTCTTGTAATGCTTCTTTTAAATTGTCGCTTTTTTTCAGTCCGAGTTTGGCACGTATGTTCGCTCGTTGGCTGGTTATGTTTCCGCTACTCCGATGTAATAATTCGCATATTTGGCTGACGGTCTTGTCTTGCAGTATTAAACGGCAGATGTTTAATTCGGACGGGGATAAATTGGGATATATTCTCCTGATTGTATCAAGTTTACTTTTTTCCTTTTTCTGGTATGCGGCAAGGGCTGTAAAAAGATTTTCTTTGGATTGTTTCCCTATTATGTTTAACAGGGAGCTTGTCTTTTCTTCCGGGTTATTCTCGCTTAACAACTCGGCGAACGCGAATAGTTCTTCCTTTTTCATTTGGAGACGTTTCAAAAGCATTTCCTCTTCCTCTTTTAGCAAGTTGCTACTTTTTAGCAAGCTGCTGATATTACTGTGTAAGGATCTTCCTAATAAGGGGATCATGGTGTATATGATGATGATCAAAGGCAGATAACTGTATAGGAACGGTTCGTCGGTGATAAGTGTGCAGATTGTATAGGAAGCTATGGTAAGGGAGGACAATAGGATGGAGATATTACTCATATAGGCACAGATGGAAAGCATGGTAAATAAGAGAGAGATAGTAATGTTACTCATTATCAATGCTCTTTGATAACTATATTCATATCCGCTACATATTGAGCAATAAATTATTTCGATAAAAATCTCGATATGTATGGCTATCAGTATAATGGAAAAGGTCGTGGTCAGATTTACTCTCTTTTTAAAATAAGCGAGAGTGCACATAATGATAAACAGGAATAATACGCTGTTAATATAATAAAACTGTTCATTGGGAAATGGAACTGAATATATGTATATGGGTGCGCATAAGACCAGCATGAGCAGGGATAGATGAAAGACTCGTTTTTGTTGATACGTTATTATCATTTCTCTTTCTTTTTTGTCGTAAGTTTGAGTTTTTATTGAACTTAGAAAAGAGGCGGCTTTTGTGCTGAATATCATGTATTTTATTGTTTTAAGTGTTATTAAGTATAATGTTTCCTGCAAAAATAACTGTTTTTTTTTTTTGTATGTTTAAGTACTTTTCTTTATGATGTTAAGTGTTTTTAATTGTTGTGTAAGCGTGATTGGCTGCTGTGGTAAGTGTTGTAGCTGTTGTGTGGTTGTCTTTTTAAGTATTTATAAGTTTAAAATGTTTGTTTTTTTGCTTTGGAAGCTGGTTTATAAGTGTGTATTTTGCGGTCGAAATTCAAGGGGGTGTAAAAGCCTGGGTTTGGATTGTCATATTAACAAATGATTAAATGACGAAAAGAGGTTTTTATATTAAATGTGTATTGTTCGTGCTCGTGTTGAGTATAAGCGGAGAAATATCCGCCCAGGAGAAGCGTGATTCGGTAAGGATCGATTTTCATCAAGAAAAGGTAAATCCCGTCAGAGATACAGCATATATACATACACGTGATAGGTTGTGCATCCGTGATACCGTCATAGCTCCGGTAAAGAAACGGCCTTTTTACATGGCGGTGAAAACGAACATGCTTTATGATGCGTTGCTTGTGCCGAATATAGGGGTTGAGTTCTGTTTGGGGAAGAACTGGTCTGTGGCCGGGAATTGGATGTATGCCTGGTGGAAAAGTGACCGGAAGCATAACTACTGGCGTATCTATGGCGGGGATCTGGAAGTGCGCCGCTGGTTTGGCAGGAAAGCGTCGGAAAAACCGCTTACAGGGCATCATGTCGGATTGTACGGGCAGATCGTTACCTATGATTTCGAATTGGGTGGGAAAGGTTACCTGGGGGATAAATGGAGTTACGGGGGAGGCGTGGCTTACGGCTACTCGTTACCTGTGGGACATCGGTTCAATGTGGATTTCACGTTGGGAATCGGCTACCTTGGAGGATCGTACAAGGAGTACATCCCTTTGGACGGTCACTATGTATGGCAGACCACTAAAAACCGCCGCTGGTTCGGCCCGACCAAGGCGGGTATCTCTTTGGTGTGGTTGATCGGCCGTGGCAACTACAACGGGAAGAAAGGAGGCAGGCAGTGATACGGATACGCTTTTGTCTGGTGTCCCTATTTTTATGGATAGGACTGACGGCTTGTGAGCATAAGGATTTATGTTACGATCATCCGCACTTTGTCACGGTGCGGGTAGTATTCGACTGGACCAAGATTTCCAATCATGACAAGCCTGAAGGCATGAGGGTCGTATTTTATCCGACCGACGATGAAAGCAACACGTGGACATTTGATTTCCCCGGAGGAGAGGATGGGGAAGTGGAGCTACCCGAGAATGATTACCGGGTAATTTGCTTCAACTACGATACCGACGGGATGGTTTGGAAAGAAAACGGCAGTTACACGCTTTTTACTGCCGATACGCGTGATGTTCAGTCGCCGGATAACCGGACAATGGCTGTCACCCCACCCTGGCTGTGTGGCGACCATATAGACAGAGTTATCCTCAAGGACATTCCGGGAGGAAGCGCGGAGATAGTACGGCTAACTCCCGTAAACATGGTATGTCACTACACGTATGAGGTGAACGGTCTTCGGGGACTGGATAGGGTGGCGGATTTGCGGGCCGCTCTTTCCGGCATGTCCGGCTCGCTTAACATGTCCGGCGACAGTTTGCCCGCCGATCTTTCGGAGAGCCTGCTCTTTGATGGAATGGTTTCGCGGAATCAGATTATAGGCGGATTCTATACGTTTGGACATTCCGCACTTGAAGGAGAGCCCAATGTTTTCCGGCTGTATCTCAAGAACCGTTCCGGCAGCATGTCTGTATTGGAACAGGACGTGAGCGACCAAGTGCATGATGTCCCGGTAGCGGGGCATGTCGGTGATGTGCATCTGGTGTTGAATTTTGATTATGAGGTACCATCCGAGCCGGGAAGTGACGGTGCGGGATTTGATGTGGACGTTGATGATTGGGATGATGTGAATATGGATATAGTGTTGTAATACGAGTTTGTTAATTATGCGAATCAGCAGTTGGCTTTCTGATTCAAAAATTAAAAATTAACAAATGTAAGTAGAGCAATAGCCAACTTTCCAAAGGTATGTACCAACAGCCCTTTGGTAGCTCTTACTTTAGATGCTCTTTGAATTTCTGTTTTTTCATTCAGCCAGTTGAAAAAGGATTCGATAGGTTGTCTGACTTTAGAAACGGCTTGCGAGAAAAGGTCTCTTGCAGCTTTCTCCCTCTGTTTGAGAACTTCCGGTTCCCCTTTAATCTCTTTATGCGGAGTAAGCACTTTAACCGGATTGTTCTCATTAAAGAAAGAGAAATCGCTGTAAATCTTGTCTGCAAGCACCGTCTTTCCGGATAGGTATGGCACGCATTCGCTTTTGAATACGGTCAGGTCGTTGTCCGAAGCCGGTGTCAGAGTTATCATTTCCGGAAAAGGTAAGGTTCCCTCCCTACGCTGTCCTACCATATGCAGTTTCATGCCATAGTAGTACATGTTCTTAGTGGAGCAATACCCTTTTGATGTTATCTCCGTAGCTACTTTCCCCTCTCGGTTTTTCCCTTTACAGGTCACTATCGGCATAGAATCGACAATGGATATAATGGAGTCGCAATCCTTGGGCTTGAATGATTGTATCATGGTTTCCACCAGCACCTTAAATGTTTCTGAAAGCATATTTAGGCGTACGCAAAACGTTTGATAAGACGGCAATTTTGGAAACCATGATGACAGATACTCCTTAGCGAAGGTATGTATCTCCTTGATGTTGAAGTATCTCTGGCAGTACCCGCAGAACAGATAGATGGTAAGAACCTCCTCATCCGTAAACTCAGGATTGGAATTGTTACTGAATCTCTGGCAGTGGAAACGCAGAGAAGACTTATGGACATCACAGATATACATATACAAACCTATTAGTATTAACTTTTTCTCCTTGGGAATCATAATTAGAAAAATGAGTGGTTTTATTCTTCTAATTTACTGATTTTCAAGGAGATTACAAAATAAAATAATGAGATAATTAACTGAATTACAAACTTTTAAATCAAGAATCTGAAGATGTTTTCAACTGCTGATTCGCATTAATTATATGTATCAATTTAAATTGTTTTTATTTATGAAAAAAAGTACAGTAATGCTTGGGGCAATCTTTGGAGCGCTACTCATGGGTTGCTCAGACGAGGAGATTGCGAATGTGGAAACCTCCTCACGGAATGCGATTGGTTTTAACGTGTTAAGTAATGCGGCGGAAACGAGGGCTACCCCTACTACCCCCGACAACTTGAAGAACACCGATTTCGACGTGTTCGCTTTTACGGCGGATGGTACTGCCTTCATGGGAAAGGTCGACACGAATTTTGGACATGACGGAGTGAAGATCGTGTACAAAAATGGTAAGTGGGATTATGACGATGCGAACGACCTTCGTTATTGGCCTACCGAGGCTTTGGACTTTTACGCGTTCAATCCCGGAACGATTAGTGAAGACATGATGATGAATTATATGTGGGAAGTCTCCGGGACTGTCCAAAAGATAAGTTATACCTGCATCGATGAGTATGGAGCCAACACGGGTCATGCAAACTACGACGTGATGTATGCCATATCCAAAGGCCAGGAAAAAGACAAGAACAACGGAATAGTGAAATTTAATTTCAAACATATTCTGTCACAGGTCGTATTCAAAGCAAAGACCGAATACGATAACATGCAGGTGGACATCAACATGATCAAGATTCATAATGTCAAAATGGGCGGCTTCTTCACATTGCCTGAGACAGCCGATGGAACGGGAAGTTGGAGTGATCCTGCTGATTTACCAAGTGAAGTATCAGGTCTGGGCAAATTTACCGTAGTGAAAGACGCAAACATCACGGTCAAAAGTAATACTACAGCTACCGATATTTCCACAACTACTCCTATGCTGAATAGACCACAGGAGCTGACAGCTTGGAAAGTTTCCGATACAGCCACCAAAAGCAAGTTGCAGGCCGACAATGCGAAGCAATGTTATCTGGAGATCGCCTGCAAAATCCGGCAGAACGGAGTTTATCTGTTGGGTTCAGCAGATAATTACGGAACAATTTATGTTCCGTTCGGAGATATATGGGTAGCGGGCAAGCGTCATATCTACACGTTGATTTTCGGTGGTGGTTATAATGATCAGGGAGAGGCTGTGTTGAATCCGATCCGGTTTGATGCAAAGACAACAGGCTGGGTTGATGCAGATGATAAAGACGTAAACGTCCAACCTTAATCCAAACGTTTATTAATATCGTACCCGTTGGCAGGTTAAACATACGCAAGATTAACCCTGCCAACGGGTTTTTTATAGGGAATCGCATTTTCAATATACTTTTTGATGTGTAGGGGTGCTTTTTGCGTACCTTTTTCCTGGAGAATTTCTTTTGTGGAGTGTTTGCCCTGTATATTCCCGATACGCTGTTATAGCAGGGAACTGTTTTTATCCAAGTAGTCAGATATAGCCTCTTGCAATACCGATTTTAGCGAATCGCCTTTGCGGATCGCGATCAGCTTTAAGTTCTGGTGATAGGTTTCGTCCATGACAAAATTACAATGCACGGTTTTCGCTTTCTTCGGCTTTTGAGCCTCTTTTTGCCCGGCCGTGGATTGGATCAGGCTGTCTAATCCCCCGGTCAGCCCGGCCGACATACTGTTTTTTAAATCGTTCTTCTTTGCCATATGGTTACTTTATTTCTGTTAGCAGTTCGTTACATACCTTCTCGTAGTCCTCTGCCCCGGCAGATTTTGGGGCATAGTGAAAAATATCCTGCCCTTGTGTCGGGGCTTCGGCCAGCGTAATGGCGTTGCGTATATGGGTGCTGAACACTTTGCCCTGGAATGTTTCCTGTACCAGTTCCGAAACGCTCTTGTTCAGGTTCTTTCTTCCGTCGTACTGGGTTATCAGAACCCCGGCTATCGAAAGATCCGAGTTCAAACGTTGCTGCACCTTGTGGACTACCTGCATAAGTTTAGCCATTCCACGCATTGCCAGGAATTGAGCCTGAACCGGGATAATCAACCGATCCGAGGCCGTCAGTGCGTTAAGCGTGAGCAGCGACAGCGAGGGGGGACAGTCGATCAGGATATAATCGAATTTCTCCTTTTGGCCTTTGATAAGGTGGGCTAAGATAAGCTCCCGTCCGGCCTCGTTGATTAACTCCGTTTCAACGGCCGAGAGATCCAGGCAGGAGGGAACGACGCTAAGGCCGTCCTTATGCTCGTAGATCGGCAGGTCGTATTCGCCTTTCATCGCACCGTAGATCGTTTGGGGAAGCTCCGCAGAGAAGCCCAGCGATTCGGTCAGGTTGGCCTGCCCGTCAAGGTCGATCAAAAGAACCTTGTACCCTTTTTGACGTAACGCACCGCCCAGGTTGATCGTGGTTGTGGTCTTTCCTACTCCCCCCTTGTGATTCAATACGGAGATTACTTTTGCTTTGCTCATAAATTCAGTTTTTTAAATGGTTGTCATGTCCGCAAATATAGTTAAAATACTAATATACTAAAATACTAAAAGTAGTATTTTTCGTTTTTTGCGTGTTTTTTGTGCCGATCGGGGAAGCGTACCGAAATAAATCCTGTTTCCGTCTTTCGGTACGTTTTGTTTCTGTACCGGAATTAATCAAAGATTAGAATAACCATAAATGTTTTTATACGTTAATCATACGTATGTATATATGTATATATTTGTTTTTGAGTATCTTTGTGTGCTATAAATAAAAAATAAAAGACATGAGCACTTATTCGTATAAAAATCCGAAGTTTATAAATTCCCCTAAAGGGGTGGTTGAAGTTGTAGAAGTGATTTATGACGGCAAAGATGATCCGGCCTATTCACTGGCTATTATTAAATGGGAAAATACCTATAAATTAGGTATTCGTTGGAACATCGCTTATAGTGAATGGGACGATTACCGCAAACAGAACGGGCAAGATGAATGTATAGGTAATCCACAGTCGAGAGGTATTCCCACCTGGTTTGTTTTGCCCGATGATATGATGTTTGGTGAGAAGTTCAGCGGTGCGATGCAGAGGCTTGATGAATTAAGAAAAGGTAAGTAAGCAATGGAACAGGGAGAAATCATATTATACCAGCCGGATGAAGCGGTCAAGTTGGAAGTGAGGTTGGAAGATGAAACCGTTTGGCTGACACAAGAACAAATAGCCGACTTGTTCGGGACTAAAAGGCCAGCTATTACCAAACATTTGAACAACATTTACAAAAGCGGCGAACTTGATATAGATAGCACATGTTCCATTTTGGAACATATGGGTAATGACGGCAAACAGAGATATACTACTAAATATTATAATCTTGATGCGATTCTGTCAATAGGATATCGGGTTAATAGCAAGAACGCAACCCTTTTTAGGAAATGGGCGAATAGTGTATTAAAGGATTATCTTTTAAAGGGGTATTCCATTAATAAACGTTTGTCAGAACTTGAAAGGACTGTCGCTCAACATACCGAGAAGATAGACCATGATCCGCTTCAGCTTTCCCAGCAGCCCGTCTATCAGCAGCCTTGTCCTGTAAAAGCCTGTCTGGTGCGAGAGCTTTGTCAGTTGGTTCAGATTGTTCGCCATTCCCGCCAGGCTGCGCAGCAGCGCATTCTCTTCAGGCGTATGCCTTGCCGTAACGGTGGCCGCCAGTGCCACCTCCCTGATATAGACCGCCAGACTCCGGCCGGACTTCTTTGCCCTGAATCTGAGAGCCTCGTAGCTGACGGGGGAGAACTTCACTGTCACTCCCTTGGTCAGCTTCCGCGTCCTGCCCAGTGCCGGACGGCCGCGTTTTTTCTTCATCTCATTCATATCCTTTGTCATATGTTTTTTCTTTTTCGTCCGTACTTCTTTCATTCCAAAATCTGCGACCGGCGGGAGTGGATTTACCCTCCCTGCAACCGCCGGGCGCTGGGGAGCAAGGGTTTTCGGGAATCCGGAAACATAACCTTGCTATTACTATTACAGAATCTACCCTTCAAAACAACAGGAAATATTAATATCAATGGTTTCAGATAACCGTTTCCATTCCTGGTCCGGAAGGTGACAATGAAAGTATATCCGCCGGAGGTGTACCTATATTTTCTACAGTCATCCGTTCCGGCTGATATACGACCGGCAGTCATTCACACGGTCTGACAGTCACCGGTACTCTAAAGTTTCCTCCAGCGTTCGATGTCTTGCCGGTAGGTTTCAAGATGCCGTCTTGCCAGATTCTCCAGCAGCCCGGATACGCTCATTCCCCGGCAGCCCAGTCTCAGGACGATCATGTCCAGGGCACTACGAGTTTCCTCACTGATGAACACGGCTTTAGGTCCCTTGATTTTAGGGGGAATGAGATAAGTTTCCCGATACTTTTCCAAAGCCGGGCGCTTCGGTGCCTTCTCCGGCTTTGCCGGCTGTGGGCAGGTTCCGTCAAGTATCTCCCTGAGGGTACTTCCCAACTTCTCACACAGGACGGCCATACGGTGCGTATGTCCTTCCGCCATCGTTTTTCCCACAAGGGGCATGTCTTCTTTTCCTTCTTTCATAGAAACTTGGATTTACGTTGATACGATGGTTTCCCATATACCGGGAAACCGATTGTCGCCGGCAAATAAAACGATAAAAAACAGACGGATCGACACTTAGGGTTCTGTTGGCGTATTCTTCTGTATCATTCTCTGCTTCAGGGTGTACGGACGGTGAGAACTTCATTATTATACGCATCGGAAGCAGGGCATGAACTTTACGGATGCAGTTGCAATCACTAAAGACCGATTGCAACCATTAATGATTATAACCGGTCATTAATGGTTGGTTATAATTATTAATGGCCGGTTACAAACACTGATGCCCGCATCAGTGTTTGTCCGGCAGGCATCTTTCAGTCCGGATATGGAAGAACATCCTGATAACCGGCCTCTTTACCGGGATGGGACAAAACTGATGGACATCCGTCATGTTCATAAGCGTCTCCACGATAACATTTGGCGCATCTTTCTATTGTATAAATCAATAAAAGTACATCTTATGAAAAAGAAAGATCGCTTCGATTCCAATTGAATATCTATTCCGGACATCTGATGACATATAATGACATCTGATGAAGGGCCGGAACCATATCCGGGAACAATCATTTACTTTGCGGATGAAACAGGCACGCATATGGTGTCAAAGGTAGTCATCCTGTCTTGAAATTCAGGATGTTCCGCTGGGATTCACTAAATTGCGGCACGGAATCCGGATCCGAAGAGAGAATGAAACAGATGTCAAACCTGAAATTACAGTGATTATGGAAATAGTGAACATTGAGGCAAGGACCTTCGAGGCGATGCTCTCGGCCTTCCGGACGTTCGCGGACCGGCTGGACACCCTCTGCCAGCTGTACGGCGACATAGAGGAGAAGAAATGGCTGGACAACCAGGAGGTGTGCCTGCTGCTGAAGGTCAGCCCGAGAACCCTGCAGACCCTCCGTGACAACGGCACGCTGGCATACACACAGATCTGTCACAAGACTTATTACAAGCCCGGGGACGTGGAAAGTATCATCCGGATAGTGGAGGAGCGCCGCAAGCGGGCTGAAAGTATGGGAAGGTCGATCTGAAAGGCCATGAAAAACGAATGTCGAACAAAAAAAGATCAAGTCATGATGAATACCGATAACCGTCTGCTCACCCGTGAGAGCAGCGAGCATATAAGAGAGTTCTTCTCTACCGTCGAGCGTCTCTCCGTTTCCATGGAGCGTCTCTTTGCCGGCAGGTCACCGGCGATGGCGGGCGAGAACTTCTATACGGACCGCGAACTGGCTGAAAAGCTGAAAGTGAGCCGCCGCAGCCTGCAACAGTACCGGGACAGCGGTCTGCTTGCCTTCACCCGGCTAGGCGGCAAGATACTGTACCGTTCTTCCGACATCGAGAAGCTGCTTGACGGCTGCTACAGGGAGGCGTTTTCTTTCCACCGGATGAACGACTTTAATTTGCTCATAAAGTATTTATACACAGAGTGTTTTCTTTATAAATTATGATCCGGTGACGACATTGGCATAACATGGCGGGACATGGAAACATTTTTCCGGTATGGCAATAAGATACGGGGATTCCATTATAAAAAAAGACCCTTATTTTATTATGTCATTATGTTATTCTGAAATTGGGGCGGGCTGCCCGTGTATCGGTGGAACGGTCCGTTCCTGTAATGGCGGCACATCCCGTACTGATATCATTATCCGCCGGCAATGTTGTTTCCCGGTCTTGCCGGAGTGACCTTATGCCGGCCGGTGACAACCGCATGTCCGTGTGTAAACATGGCGGCGCATAAAAACAGGCACACCCTCCGGGCTCCTGTCCCGTCGGATGCGCCTGTCTCCATCATGTCATATACAGCCAGACTACTCCGGCCCATGCCTCTATCTGAGTATCGGATTCGAGAGCAGTATCTTGTAATAGGCCACCCCGCCAATCTCTACCGGCATCCTCGCCATCATGAACTGCACGCTCTTCCTCTCCACCTTCGCCTGCCGCATGAGCCTCTGCACGATAAACCCGGCCGAGAACCTTGCGCATCTTTTATCCTTCCAGACGATGAACCCCTCGCTGTCGTCGGCCCGGCAGATATACCAGTCACCCGTCTCGTCATCGTGGGCGAAGTTCACCCGTCCACCGCCGAGGATTCCCAATTCGATTGACATCGTCTTTGACAGATAGACGGTTCCCCTGCTGTCAAGGTTGATGGTCCGCTTTCCCTTGTATGTGACTTCCTGCGGACGGGAGTTTTCCCTGTTGTATACTATCAGTGCCATAATTGTCTTTCTTTTATCGGTTGAACTGTTTTCGTTTTTCAATACATGAAGCTTTCCACCGCCAGCATCCGGCTTCTCCATGCGAAACCGCTGTGGGTACGTACCGCGTCCACTATCCTGCATACTTTCTGCGATATGGCCGATGCCGAGATACCCATGCATTCCGCCAGTGCCTTGAACGAGAACTGCGCCTCATAGAACCGAAGCATGAACATCCGGTATTCCTCGTAGGAGAACTTCTGCCTTACGAAACGCAGTATGTCCTTAACCAGCCTCTCGCACCCGTTCAGGTCGTCCTCGGAAAGGAATTTTGCCTCCTCGCCACATCGGAGGAAGAAATCATCTTCAGGGTGTGCATACCGGTTCTCCCTTTTAATCTTTACCAGGGCCGCCTTTTTGTAGCATCCGATGAAATACGCGTCATAGTCCGTTATGTCCTTTCCGGGAACCAGCACCTGCCTTCTTACGAAAAGGTAGGTGTCATGGAAATTGTCCTCGTCCAGCATTCCGTACCGGCGTAACGTCCCTCTCAACCTGTCATAGGATTTTGTGAACCACTCGTTGAACAGTCTTTCCTTTTCTGCGCTCTTGTCTGCCATAGCCTTATGTTTTTTTTGAGTCGTACATTTGTACGTTATACATGGCCTACACGGGTAGGCATTCTTATTTCTTGTGCTTCATCCAGTTTGTTTTTCGGCGGTCTCCGGCAAGGCTTGCCGTGAAAAAATACGCTCACGCGAAGCGTGAGGAAGATTTTTTCACGAGCAACCAGCCCGCAGGGCCGCCTTGCGGGACCGGCCTGAAAAACAACTATTTTTGCCGCAAGAAATGAGGATGACAGATTACTTCCTTCTATCTATTGTCTGTCCGGTGAGAATTTAGATTCCATGCAGCTTTTCTGTCTTCGGTATGTTTGGAGAAATATTCAAGGATATGAAATGAGAACGGCAATACGTGATGTTGCGGAAGGAATGGATATGGGATTGGAAACAGGAAGCGTGCCCGGGTTTTCATGCAGTTTATACGGCGGTGTTGATTTTGAGGAGGATTACAGGGAAGTGACAGGATGGTCGGCTGTCGGAAAAGAAGCAATACCGGCGGACGTGGATATGGGCAAAACCACCCGTACATGCAATGCAGAGGGAGCAGGAGAGCCTTCACCACAGCCGGAGCCCCTTTTCATGCCGTATCCCGACATGAAAAGGGGCTCCTGGACAATTCTTTTCCTTTTTCCTTGTCGCACATGCACTACGTCGGTCGCAGTTTTCGCCTTCTGAATCAATTTTCCCGTCCGTCACCCGCGCATTCGGAGCGTTTTTCCGGCAGAAAATTTCACCGTACGGAAATTTTCTGCCGGAAACCGGAGGGAAAACGCGCAGATCCGCGGGGACGGCGGAACTTTGATGAAGAAGGGGAAAAATCACTCGTCCCGTAAATGCCTTCCCTCAGATGGCATCGCATATCTCCTTCTCCATCTTTTCCAGCTTATGGGACAGGACTTCCATGTCGCTGCTGATCTTCTGGTTGGTTATCCGGGCATATATCTGGGTGGTTTTCAAATCCGTATGACCCAAAAGACGGCTTACGGTCTCGATGGGCACACCGTGCGAGAGCAGCACGGTGGTGGCGTTCGTATGCCGGGCAACATGGTAGGTCAGCCGTATCTTGAAACCGCACTGCCTACCAAGTTCCTTCAATATGACGTTGCATCTGCTGCTGCTCGGTACCGGAAATACATGATCGTCCTTGGACAGCCCCTTGTACTTCTCTATGATGCGCCTGGGAACGTCCAGCAGGCGGATGTTGGACTCGGTGTTCGTCTTCCGCCGGCGGGTGATGATCCAGAGGTTGCCGTCGAAGAAGGTCTGGAGCCGGTCAGTCGTCAGCGCCTTCACGTCTGCGTATGCCAGTCCGGTAAACACCGAGAAGATGAAGAGGTCACGTACCAGTTCGCAGGTCCCGCTTTTCACCGGGACCTCCATCAGCGTCTGTATCTCACGCTCCGTCAGGTAGCCCCGGTCAACGCTCTCGAAGGAGTTGATGTACCCGGCGAAGGGATTGAAGGGAAGTGCACCGCTGTTGCGGGCGATGGAGATGATGTGCTTGAGCCCGATCATGTAACCCCATACGGTATTGGTGCGGCATTTCTTCTCCGTACGCAGAAAATACTCGAAGTTGTTGATGAAGGTCAGGTTGAGTTCCTTCAGGGGGATGTCGTCACGTCGGTACACTTTCGGGACGAACTCGCACAGGTGCTTGTATATGGTACGGTAGCGGTTGTATGTCCCCTGTACGCGGCTGTGTCCCACTTTCTTGATGAACTCCTCGTTGTGCTGTTCGAAGAGTTTCAGCAAAGTCTCCCGTTTCACGCCCAGTCCGAGGTAGACATCCCTCAGCCTGGCAGCAGTGACATAGCCGTCGGACTGCATCAGTTCCTGGTAACGACGGTTCACGTCCACACGTATCCGGTCAACCGCCGCATTGATTTTCTGTGCCTCGACGCTCTTGCCGGTGGCACGTGCCGTTTTCACGTCCCAAAGTTTCGGGGGTACGTCCAGCTTGCAGCTGAACTGCTTGATTTCGCCGTCCACCGTAAGACGGCACATCAGGGGGAGATAGCCGTTGGCTCTCTCGCTGCCCTTCTTCACGTAGAAGAGGATTTTGAAAGTCGATCTGCTCATACTCGTTTTCATACTTTTTTGATTGTTACAAAGTTAATATCAAGCGAGTTGTCTCCAAGTATGAAAAATTGTGCAAATTACTGAAATATAACCTGTTGTACCGTTTCTTGTTCCTATTATATCAGTAACGATATGGGAACTGAAGTCTTTCGCAACTTTTATCGAACCTCCTTTTTCAGCTTATGCAGTATTATGAGCTAAACACCTAACTGATTAGTGGACTGCATTTTTGCTGTATTATCATTAACCTTGCCTTTTTCTTTTACGTTTATTTTAAAATCAATAACTTTGTAATTGGACAACTTTATAGTAAGAATTGCCGATAGCTTGTCCGGTTACGGCATAACATTTATCTTATTATGAATAAACAAAACCTTACTGATTATTTATGTGGGTTATTGACTGCAAATAATCCGGATTGTTTGAACTCATTTGTGCATGTAGGTGCTGATGAAATACCGGATGCTTATCTTGTCGCTATCAATGACGACTTGACTAATGATGGTGAATCAGAAGTTTGGACCGAACATTCCGAAGTTGATTTGAATAACTCTTCAAACAGAGCGAATGAACCCGAAGACTTTGACGAAGACAATTCGTATGGCGATGATGGAGTGGGGGAGAATGATATTAATGTAATTCGTCCGGCTATGGATGTGATTCTACAGGAAAGGCAGGCTGTTATTTTGGGGAATCCCGGTAGTGGCAAAACTACCCTGTTGCAATATGTCCTTCATTCAATGGCTCGTTGCTGTATGGATAATGGCATGCGAACGGATGTTCCGGTTTATATACCACTTAAGGAACTTTCTCCATCGGTCTCTTTGGAGAATTGGTTAGAAAGTTTCATTAGTCGGTCTGATTTCGGAGATGCCTTTTCCAGAGGTGCGGTATTTCTGTTCCTGGATGGGCTGAATGAAGTGCTTCCCTCGGTATATGATTCAACCATCCGTACGATTTCCCAGTTCATGAAGGTTTATCCGGATTGTGGCGTGGTCATTACTTCCCGTTTGTATGGTTATTCAGGTCAACTTGATATACCGTCTTTCCTTTTGCAAGGGCTTACCGACGATAATATTTGTTCATATATCCAGAAGCGTATCGGTGACAGTGGGTTATTCCAATACATTAAGGGCCATAAGAAACTACATGAACAGTCAAGAAACCCTTTGTTGCTGAATATGTTTGTCAGTCTTTGGCTATCTTGCGGCTATCTCCCAAAAGCGAGACTGCACCTTTATGACGAGTTTATTAGCTATCAGCTTCAGAAGGGTGGAGTTGTGTCAAATGATGACCGGCAGATTGTAGTCGATTCCCTCTCACGGCTGGCATATTCCATGCGTAGTTATGGCTATTTGTCTGACAGTATCACCGGACTTGACTCTATAGTGTCGGACTGGATGGACCCTGATAGGGTGGGGGAGGTGACCCGGATGTTGATGGACAGCGGGTTGCTTTCCGTAACTTCTAAGGGCATTGATTTTTGGTGCATCTCTTTTATCCATGAGACTTTCCAAGAGTATTTCTCTACCTTGTATATATATAGGGATTATGTTGCGACGGGCCATTTGTGTGTGGATTTCTCGCTTCCTGAATGGGGAGAGTCTTTGAAAATGCTTACTGAGAGTCTTTCTTTAAGAGCGGATACAGATAAACTGTCTGGCTTTTTGGGGATAGTTTGTTCTCAGTTTGAAATGGGGAGTAAGACGGATTGTTTCAATGACCGCCTGGATCGGTTATTCAGTACCCTATCTGAATGCTTCCCGCATAGCCCTTCGTTATCCGCTTTAATGGAACAGTACTTGTTCTTGAATATGAAGAACTTTTTGAAACTGCCCTCGTATTATCGTACTGTCGCCCGTTTTGATCAAATCTGTAGTAGTTTGGCGGTATTGGGTTCTTCTAAGCTTACTGGGATTTTGTTCAGGAGTTACAAGTGGCTGCAGTATTGGCTGTATGATGTGGACAGCCTTGAATACTTAGGTGCAAAATGCTTGATACCACCGACAAAGGTCATTCTTCAATATCTTGATGCATTTCCCAATAAGATGGAAATCTATATGTATATGCAGGATATAAGAACACAGTATGGCTGTTTCGAATCTATAAACTTACGGCTTAAATACCTCATGGTTTATCTGGCGAACCACATGAATCGGGAGGAATGTCGGGAGATGTATCTGGCGATAGGGGATATGGATGCACTTCTTCGTACGTCTGATATGGATTTTGTAGAAAGGGAGACTGAGGGGAAAGCCAATATATTGTTTCCACATTTGTCCAGTTCATTGAAGGTAATCAGCCCCGAAGCTGTTATCCGGTTTTATCAGATGATGTTCGGAAGGATGTGTAGGGAAAACCAAATGTGTTTGTTGGATTCAGAGGTATTGGCTGACTTTATCCTGAGATGTCCGGGGCTGGACGAGGTGTTACTCCGGGAAAGCCAGTTCCAAAAGTATCAGGACCAAATACTTGCTGCCTGTTTTATGGTGCCCTGTCAATACCTCAGTGACTATTATTTTAAACTGTTGCCGGTATTGCGTGACTCAATCCAGTTGCGGAGTATACATTCTGTAACCAGTATCATTTGGTACAAGGCGGCTGACGGCTTGTTTTATCTTCAGTTGGATATACCTAATTTGTCTGACGGAACCGACAACGAATTCCAGCAACTAAAGAAACAGTATCCGGATGTCCGACTGCGTAAGATCCAGTTGAATTATTTTGCAATTGATGCAGAACTGACAGAGGGAACACCGCAAGGTGTTATTAAGATTGAGCCAAACTATACGGTAGATCATGAGATTATTCCCATCAAACGTGAAAACCGTATCATTATATTGTGTGCCCAAAAAACCAGCTATAAGCCAAAAAACAAGTATAGTGTTTGCATGGATGGTACAACCTATCTTTTGAAGTGTTGCCAAAAGATATCAGTGAGGATGGTCAACTCATATCAGATGAATAATCAGGTTGTCGAATACAGTATCAAGAAAGGCTTTAATAAGGAACTCTTTCGGGACTACTATTATTACTTCCGTGCGGATGAAGTGGAACCATGGCAGCTGGATTGTTCTGCGAACTTGTCTTATAGGCTGAAAGCAAAATTGGGTTTGCTGGGCAGGCTGTTGGATACAGTTCCGGCAATAGACAAGTTGGCAGTCGTCCTAGAGGTTGTAGATACACGGGTTATCGTACAGTTCCGGAATAAGGCGACACTCAGCAGATTTCCGCAAAGGTATACTGTACTTAAGCCTGGGGACATTGTGTTCAAGTATGAATCCAAGCTGTATAAAATCGAAAACCAGATGTTATTGGATAATGTTGCTATGGTTCATGGAGAAGTGGTGTCCAAAAATGGGGATAACCTGTTTATCGCATTTCCTGATAATGAATACAATAAGGATTATTATTATTTTGATGTCAATCAGGAGTTCAAGATAGGTGACAAAGTCCGTTTCTTCCCTGTACTTAATAGAGCAAATCGCTTTTACGGAAGTCCGTTGGCGTGTTTGGTTAGAAAAGATGAAGCATAGGTTCCACTTATGCCTAAAGTGTCCCTCCCTGTGAAATGCTCGGCTTTGGTTGGCATTCGACAGGGAGTATTTTGTATAGTTTGAAGTAATCTCTGTCAAAAAAGTAGTCAAATTTGCAACTCAGAGTCCTTGTCTCATGGATAATGTTTACCTTCGTTCTTTCTAAATATCAGTAATAGTATAGCGTTATGTTTAGGTCGGTTATCAGCTGTTTGCTCCTTTTGACAGTTCTATGTGTCAATGTACACAATAGTACGTTGTCTGCCCAATCGGATCAAAGTTCTCAGGAAATGAAACGTTCTTTTTCTATTATTCGTTCTTATGAATCTGATGGACAATTTGAAAGAGCTATAGAAGAAGGAGAGAAATTATTGGTCGAGTGCGAAAAGAATTACCCTGAATTATCCCCACGATTGTACGATATCTTGTCTCATGCATATTCTAGTATGACTGATTTTGATTCTGCTATTGAATATGCTGATAAAGCTATTGAGAAGGCTAAACTGTATAGTGATTATTCTTTCGAGGATATTTTATTATTAAAACAGAACAAACTGTCTTCATTGACGAATAACTATGATTTTGAAGCAGCAATGCCTCTTGTTGCTGAAATTGAATTGGCAATTAAAAACAATGAATTGCCAAGAGACAGTTACTTCTATGCTTATGCTCAGTTATCTTCCACTTATGGGCAGTTTGGTATGCTTGAACAATCCTATAATTTTTTTCAGTTGGCCGAATCCTATTCAGATCAAATACCTGTCAATACAAAGATTTACTTTTTACTTGATATGTCTTCTGATGCGCCTAATAATTTTGTCCGTAAGAGCTGTATTGATAAGGCGTGGAATCTCTATCAAACTTTGCAAACAAAGGATGATAACCTGTTGGTGCATTTATATCGTTTTCATGGCGATTACTATTCTGGCGTTCGGGATTACCAGAAAGCCATGGAATCCTATGTAAAAGCGTTAAACATATATGAAGAAACCGGTAATTTTGATATGTTTTCCCTTACGTTGATGGAGAATGCAGCTGAAGTGTTGCGAACTATCGGCAATTATGATGAAAGTATAGTCCTCAATGAGAAAGTTGTTGAGATTAGGAGGAATATCTATGGTAATGTGAATCATCCTTTGTATTGGAATTCTCTGCATCAATTATTCTATGATTATATCTATGCTAGGCAATTCCCTAAGGCTGATACTGTCTATAAAGAATTAGGACGAATTACAAAGAATCGTAACGATAAAGAAAGCCGCATGTTGTTTTTATATAATGGAGCGGATTTGGCATCTGCGAAGGGTGAATACAAGAAGGCTGACAATCTCTATCAAAAATGCTGGGAGTATTTTAAGGATAGTGGAAAGTTGGATTATTATCAGCGATCGCTACTATACAAAATGGTAGACATGTATGCAAGATCGAATTCTGATAAATATAGAATATGGTCAGCTAAGAAATACGATGTGTATAAAGAAGAGATATTGAATGATTTCATCGGATTGAATGATGCAGAACGGAGTAATTGGATATATTATATTGAGGAACTGTCCTCTCACATGATTCGATATTGCAATCTAGGGGACAAAGCTTTGGCCGCTGAGTCATCTCTGTTTTTCAAGGGGCTTTTGTATAAAACAGGTTCTGTAATTAGATCTATGGTAGAAAGTAATCCAGAGGCGCAGGAACTGTATGTAAAATTGAAAGAACAAAAGAACTGGCTGAATGCGTTGATGAATACGGGTGATTCCGTCAGAATTGCTGCATTGAGAAATGAGATAGGTGAATTGGAACGTAAGCTGAATAACGATTTTGTGGAGTTCAAACAGTTCCGGAAGGAAATGGATGTTAGTTGGACTGAGGTAAAGAATGGTTTATCGGATAAGCAGCTGCTGATTGATTTCGTCTCTTATGAGGATTCAACTGGCGTTTGGTATAGGGCATTCGTGTATTCAAAAAAGACTAATGAACCGATCTATGTCGAACTGTTTAATGAGAAGGAGTTGAGTGCTTTTATTCAACATAGACCTGAAGAAGTATATCAATCTGCAGATTTCTATCAGCTTGTATGGTCTAAATTGTTACCTTTCACTGATGGTTATACTGATGTGTATTTTTCTCCGGTAGGATTGCTGCACAAGGTGGCCATCGAAAACCATTCCATGATGATGGAATACCAACGGACTAATCAGGTTCGCTTCCATCGCGTACCTGTTCTGACGGATCTTAATTGCAGTTCAGGACTTAAACTAAACCATGTGGTTGCGTTCGGTGATATTGATTATTCCCAGCAGTTGCAGGATAATCTGTACTCGGCCACTAATCTGAGAGGCAACCACTGGGGGGCCCTGCCCGGTACAGCACGGGAGATGGAGATTGTAGGAAATTGCCTTTCTGGGAAACCTGATTCGGATGTGGCTATTTATACCAAAGATAAGGCAACGGAACGGCAGTTCATGGATTATGACGGGAAAGAGGTTAATCTGTTCCATTTTGCGACACATGGGTTTTATTATGATGATTTGGACAGGAAGTCCAATCACGAATATATGAGACGGATGTCAAGATTGTATGACTCGTTTTCCGGTCTCCTTATGAGCGGTGCCAATAGAGGCTGGGAGAACTCCGAAATCGGAGTGAATCTGGATGACGGCATCTTGACCTACGACGAGATTGCCAACTGTAAATTCAAAGATTTGGAAGTGGTGGTGCTGTCTGCCTGTGATACCGGTTTGGGAGATGTGAACTATGATGGTGTATGGGGGTTGCAACGGGCTTTTAAACTGGCAGGGGCCACAAATCTCATAGTGAGTCTTTGCAAAATCGATGATAGCGCCGCCGAACAGTTCATGACGCATTTCTATGAGGGGGTGGCTGCCGGAAACAGCGTTTATCAGGCATTTGATTCGGCTCGGGATCAGATGAAACAAGCATACCCGGATGAACCGCTGTTCTGGTCATCATTCATTTTGGTAGAGTAGGAGTGGCTTCACTCTTCTTATAGGGGGAGAGTGAAGTATTCTACAACACATAGGTAGTTACCAATTGCTCATAAAGATGGTTCAGGTGTGAACTACCGCAAAACTAACGATTTAGCGGCTTCGAAGAAACCAATACCTCCTCTCTTTTCCTGCTTCTTCCTGCCATTGCTTTTTAGGATACGAGGTCGGTCATCTACAAGAGGACAGTCCACAGGCTTGACTTTCCCACGCTCCGTGGGTAGGGCTTTCAAGCCAAATTCCTTTATGTTGCAAGCTGCATTGAAGTCCCGGTCGTGGTGCGTACCACATTTGGGGCAAAGCGTCCTGTCTTAATGAGATTTACGCCATACCAGCTGCGATAGATTCTATATTTGTAGACTCGTAACATACTGCAAATCTAACGATTTTAAACAAAACAATGATACAGAAAGAATACATTTCAAAGAACCACTCTAAGTTTCTCATCAAGTACCACATGATACCGGTATGCAAATACAGAAAAAAGTTACTAATTGGATCAGTGGAATATGACATGAAGCAAATCATGCAGAAGATATCAAACTTTTCCGATTTTGATATTGAGGTCATGGAAACAGACAAAGACCATATACACATGATGATATGCAGTGAACCAAAACTATCTCCGCTGCAAATTGTAAGAAGACTCAAGCAAATGTCAACAACCGCCATTTAGAAGAAGTATGAAAATTACCTTAGACATATATTTTACAGGGAAAACACATTTTGGACAGATGGTTACTTTGTGTCATCAGTCCAAAATGTCAGTCAGGAAACTATAAAGATACATAATAGCAAGCTATTATATATGCCCGGAGTTTCCCGTCCGCAAAAAGGAAAAGGTAAATGTGAAGGAATCGCCACGTATTGGGGGATGGGCAGATTTGTGTGAATCTCCCGATTTGTGTAATTTTGTACCTTTAATCGTTCTATATGTACATATTTAATTCAATACCTCATATCGTCAACACCCTTAATTTGGGGAAGGATTTGTTGGAGGTTTTGTTTGAAAAAAGAAAGTCTCAGCCGTTGCGTTACGATTATGCGTTGGATATCATAGACGAGAATAAATTGAATATCCTTATCGAGCGTGAGGTCATCCGCAGAAATGGTCCATACATAGAGTTGGACGAGCATTATCTGTCTTTTTGCGAGTTGCTTCTGGAGGCTAACGAGGAAATATCCACTTCCGTGATAGATGAAAACATCCAGTTGATATACCAATTGATTGACTATTATAATAAGGAAGACAACGCTTCACGCAAGTTGGCTTATCTTCGTTCGGTCAAGTCGCACCTTCGTAAGGTGGGCAAGATTCTGGTACGAAACGTGGTGTCCTTGCAGCGGGTTATCGACAATACATTCAAAAACGAGCCTAATTATAAGGTAAAAATCGCCAAATTGGAGAATCTGGATAAGAAGCGGATTGATATCAACAGGCTTATCGTCGAATTGGGCAGTCTGTTGGACTATGATCAGACCAGCTTTTTTGTGGATTCTTTGGATGAAGAGCTTCTTGCCATATCCCGTGAACTAAAGACGGAGCTGTCCAGTGCCGGGCATAGCCTGATTCATTCTCAACAGGATATTATTGATTACTTGAACCAGATTCGTACCCAGGTAGGGTTTACACGCAAGTTACGGCGCATCAAGTATCTAAGGGAACAGTTCGAGCTTCAGGAGAAAACAAACGTGCGCGAGGTGGTTGACGGAGAGCATTCCGTGGTGCTTGAAGGGGTACAGCTGCCGCTGTTCAAAGTATCAGTACCTTACCTGCAGACGGACGAGGCGCTGGAGGTAATCCTGAAGGTGGCCGATGCCATGCGCTCGGACAAGGTGATAACCCGTCGGGAATTGGGCGGTATTTCTGTCGAACAGATGGAGAACACCGAAGTGGATATGACCGCAGTCAATACCCGGAAGATGATGGATGCCTTCTGTCAGGACAATGCTGATCTGTTTTCTTTTGTTATGGGATACCCGTATAATCGTGAAATGGATTTTGACGCAAAAGTGACCTTGTTTTGCCGGCTGCTTTCCCTTTATGAGAATGAACTGGAGATAACAGACCGTTTTGGACAAATGGAGCATATAGAGTACGCTCTTATTTTTAAAAGGAAATAAAGAATATGTTAGATAATTTGCCTGTACAGACCGCTCAGGTCTATGATTACCTGTCGAAGGGTAATTTCCTGTGCTCAAACACCAGTGTCAAGGAACTGAAGACATTATTCCTGATAGTCGAGGAGAATTTTGAACTCTTGCGCGATTATTTCATGTACATAAACTTTGTGCTGGAACAGGGGAACAATTATTTCTACTTTTCCCGTAAGGAGCCGCGTGCTACCCTGGAACAAAAGTTGCAGCGTTTCTATGCCTGGATCGACATCATGGATTTCTTTTGTACTTATGATACGGCATTCGGACCGGGATTTTCTTTCTCTCCGGCAGAGATCCTCGTCCGTTCACGCATTGACATGGATCTTGAAATGAAACTGGACGGCCTGAAGAAGCATGCCGGCGGTAAGGAAAAGCGCAAGGATATTCTGGATGTCATTCTGGACCGAATGGGCAAGGAGGGTTTTATCGAGTGTGTGAGTGACATGAACGGGACATGGAAAGTGCTGTCTTCATGGGATTACCTCACTCAAATGATTAACAGCATCAATATTGCAAACGAAAATGAGATATCTCAATAGAATAATATTCATAAACAGTGCAGCTATCCGCTATTCTGAAATACAGCTGGACGGCAACATACATTTTATCGGAACACAGGGGGTGGGGAAGAGTACTATCCTGCGGGCGATTCTTTTCTTTTATAATGCCGACGCACAACGATTGGGCATTCCGGTGGAAAAGAAATCCTATCAGGAGTATTATTTCCCTTATGCTGACTCCTATATTATATATGAGGTAATGAGGGAGGATGGCTGTTTCACAGTATTCAGCTATAAAACGATGAACCGTATATGTTACCGCTTTATCGCTTCCCCGTATCGGCCGGACTTGTTCATCGACGAGGAAGGTGTACCTTATTCGTCGGACAGCGTGCGTTCTGTGTTGGACAAGAATGGAATCAAGTATAGCAAGGCGATATCAACCTATGAGGAATATCGGAATATCCTATATGGGAATACTGACAATAAGGTGGATTATTCTTGTTTCTCTCTGATGGAGAGTGTTTCTTATCAGAACATTGTCCGGACCATCCAGAATGTATTGCTTAATTCACGGCTGGAGGCTGATTACATAAAGCAGACCATCATCACTTCATTGAACGAGGAAGACAGCGTGATTGACCTGACCCGTTACCGGAGCCATTTGTCGGGGTTCGAGAGCCAGTTGAGTGACATTGGTACGTTCCGTGATCCGGGCATGATGCGTAAGGCGAACGGCATTGTTTCCTTATTCGACGATATCCGTAAGCGGAACTTGCGGATCAATGACTTGTGCCGGCAGTTGCGGAGCGCTTATCTGCAAACAGAGAGCGTGCTGCCTGAACTGGCACGGAAGATACATGAGAAAGAGGAAATCAAGTCCGACTTTTATAAGAAGCGGGAACGGCTGGATACGGAGTCCAAGAAACGGACGGCGGCCATGGAAGCGGAGTTGGCCGTACTGAAGGACTCTCTCTCCAAAGCGGAAGCCAAACAACGGTATTATTCCGGAAAGGATATCCGGTCGGCAATGGACCGCTGCAGTAAGTTCGAGGTTTTGCAACAAGAGCAGGAATCATTGGTAACGGAACAGGATTTGTTGTCTTCAAAGAATAAGGAGGCTTCTGTTCTCCATGCCGGCCTGATTGCCAATCTAAAGAATGAGCTGGCCGGATTTGAGAATGAGAAGCAAAAGCAACTGTTGGCAATCGAGGCGGGAATCAATTGCCGTCGGGATGAGCGTCGTGACTATTACCGCTCTTTGACGGATGATTTACGACAAAAGGCTTCGGTCGAAAAGGAGCGTCTTTTCGCTGACAGGGAGAAATATAAGTCGGAGATTGCGGCCAAGAAGATGCAGATTAATGCTGTCCGTGGACAAAAAGGCTCTTCCGAGGAACTGGATGCTGTAAAGGAACGTCTGGGAAGCTACCTGTCAAACCGGAAGGACTTGGAGCTGAAGATGCGTGAACTCAAGTATGAACTTACCTGCCAGTCAAATGAATTGGAGACCTCAGAAAAGCGGTTGGAGGAAGATTTCCAAAAGCTGAGAGAAACGAATGAGGGTGAAATCGGGATGTTGGATGCCAAGATAACGGAGCTGACCGAGTTCCTGGACAACCAGAAAGACAGTTTCTTCAGCTGGCTGTCGGAGAACAAGCCGGGTTGGGAGCAGACCATCGGCCAGGTATGTGATGAGCGCTTGTTGTATTCTAAAGAATTTGCTGCAGAGGTGGCCGATGGGGATACTTTCTATGGGATTCGTTTTACTGCCGGTTCGCATCGACAGGTGAAGACCAAGGAAGATTACCTGTCAGAGAGAAAGGACGCCATGGATAAATGTGCGTCTATCCGGCAGTTTATGGCTGATGCCGGTCTGGATTTGGAAAAGGCAAAGGAACGGTTACGCAAACAGTACCAGTCTTCGGTAAAACCGATAAAGGATGATCTTTATCAGGTTGATTACGAGTTGGAACAGTTGGAAATCCGCAAGAAGGAGGATGAGTCCCGCCTGGCAGCCTTGCAGGATCAGGCGGTACGTTCGCAGAATGAGAGTGTCCGCCGCCTGGAAGAAGATTTACATGCGCTGGAAGCGGCTTTGTCTTCTGTCTGTGGAACCATGGATGCGCTTCAGGCGAAGTTGGATAAGGAGATGTCAGCTTTGCAGAAGCAGGAAGAAGGCGAATTGAAGGTGTTGGACAAGGAACTGTCTCGTGAGAGGGAGAGCATTCAAGAGGAAATCCGGCTTAAGAGGGCGAACTTGGAAGAGCGTAAAGCGGAATATGACAGACGGCAGCTTGAGAACTTGCAGGCGAGTGGGGGAGACCCGAAACGGCTGGAGGAGATTAATGCGCGGCTGGTATATATCAATAAAGAGATTGCTTATATTAATGAGACTAAGCCGCTGGTTATCGAGTACCTGAAGGATAAGCGCGAAGTACTGGATAAGGTTCCGCACTGGACCGCAGAGAGTACCCGCTTGCAAATGATAGTGGGACAGGAGAGGGATGAACTGAAGAAACGTCTTTCTGAAGTAAACCATGACATTGGTAAGGTGGACGCAGAACTGAAAGGATTGAAGGAAGCCAACAGGAAGGCAATGGAGAACCGTGAGGAATATCACCGGTCAACTTTGTCTGATTGGTTCGTCTCCCGTGATTCCATATTTTCTTCCATGGATAGGGGGGAGACGGACGGGGATTGCCGTGCCTTGGTACGGGAGATTACCATTTCTGTCAACGAGCAGGCACAGCGGTTATCAAGCTTGAGGAAAGACATTGTTGCCTATACAGGCAACTTCTCTGAGGGTAATGTCTTTGCATTCAAGACGGTTTTCTCCGATGACCATGAGTATATGGACTTTGCCGGTGATCTGAAGGATTTTATCGCGGAGGACAAGATTTCGGAATACCAGTCACGAATCAATACACGCAATTCGGATATTTTCCGTCAGATTACGGCTGACACCAAGAGCATGGTTTCCCAAGAGGGGAATATCCGTGCCGTGGTGGAAATGATAAACACGGATTTCAAGGAGAAGAATTTCGTCGGGATTATCCAATGCATTGAAATGAGAATCGATCCTAGCCAGAACAAGATAGTGAACCTGTTGAAGGAGATTAGGCGGTTCAATGAAGAGTTCGGGTGGGATTTGGGACAAAACCTGTTCTCTACTGCAGGAGACGACTCCGCGACGCGCGAAAAGGCAACGACATTGCTGCGTGAGTTAATCAAGGCTATGGATGCGCATTCGGGAAACCTGATCCGGCTGGCAGACTTCTTCGATCTGAAATTCCGCGTCATCGAGAACCGGAATGATACGGGGTTCGTTGAGCGGCTGACTAATGTAGGCTCTGAGGGTACGGATATCCTGGTCAAGTCTATGGTGAATATCATGCTGCTGAATGTTTTCAAACGTAATGCTTCCACCGAATTTTCCGAATTCAAGTTGCACTGTATGATGGATGAGATCGGCAAGCTGCATCCCAATAATATGGCAGGTATCCTGAAGTTCGCAAACGACCGGGATATCCTGTTGATTAATGGATCTCCTACAGAGCAGGATGCTTTGTCCTACAAGCATATCTATAAACTGGAGAAGGATAACGACAGCTTTACCCGAATCAGACGGGTGATTACACAGTTTGATTAGTTGTCTATAGGTTCTATAGGTAGCTCTTTACTGATAGACTTCAAAAAGAGAACCAACCGGAGTACAGCTAATTTTGGAACAGAAAAATAAGATATTGTTTATTATCTGTTCCAAAATTAGCTGTTGTTTTTTAGGTAAAGGTGCGTATATAAGAAAACTCTCTGGCAGATAGGGAGGTGGCTGTTTTGTCAAAGTGTCTTAATCCTTGTTTTAATGGATTCTTTGACAAAATGAGGTACGTTACGGCAATAAGCCACGTAAATATCTTAATCCTTGTTCTAATGGAATACCCTCTTTTTCAAGAAGATATAGAAATCCTCAAATTTAGCCATTATCCCTATCTGCCAGAGAGCCGTGTGAATTATATTTTCTGCTTGAATGGGGCAGTTTAATTATCCCTTCAATCTGACAACAGAGTGAAAATCAAAGAACATTGTTGTTGTCTGAATCAACATATGCAAATATAATAAGTTATTGTTGGTAAAACAAGCGAACTCGATTAATTTTCATAATTTTCTTATATTTCTAAGCTGGACCAGTATATTGGATAGATTATTTTCCGGAATTCTGTATTGCTCGTGCTTGGATTAATTGCGTAAAAATTTCATAAAAGCTAATGAGCGTTAATAATTTAGCTGTTTTTTTGTGTATTTTTTGTAGTCTTGATAATTATAGGTATATTTGTATAACGAATTAGTAATGATGCGTTTAGTTAATGTTTAACCCAATAATATTTTTCAACTATGGAATTTAAACTTTTTCAGTATGTGTTGCCTTTGGCAATGTTTGTCTCCTGTTCTGACTCTTCGGAAGTCATACCGGATGTTCCCGAAAAATTGACTTTCGATAAGTATGAAATTGCGTGTTTTGAGCCTTCAACCAAGAAGGATCCGGTGGATACGCTCTTTGTTTCTCCCATGGCCGCTGTGTCTGATTTCGATGTGACCATCCGCAGGCAGGTGTTGTCGGATGGTGTGTTCAAAGGTACTTATGAATATGTACCGTGTTCAGAAGTAGGGGTTACTGTCTCTAACAAAGATTATTCTGTCGAGCTAAAAGAAGGTTCAAACATGCAGACCTCAAGCCTTTCTTTGACAGCACCGGCCAATATGGATTATGAGAACGCTGTTTTGTCATCTGTTTCCTTCAATGTGGGTGGCAATTCTCTGACCATGCCTGTCAAGCAGGAGAAGGGTGAACTGGTAATCGGTGATGATTATTTTGTCATGTATCCCGGATATAAGGAAAACGAAGTGCTTTTGGACAACAAGGGCGAGGTGATCGATTTTCAGTGCTCATTGGCTTCTTCCATGTATGTCAATGGCGTGAAGATGCCCGAGGTGTGGTGCGACGAGGAATGTTCGTTCTCCTATGAATTGGAAGATAATGAATGGATCAAGGTCGTTGACAGCTTCGTGGCTCCTGACAATAAGGGAATGTTTGTTCTCCGTATCGAAACCGTTCAAGATGAAGATAATGGGGAGCATCCCGCTAATCTATACCTCCGTTTTGAAAAAGATGGCAAGGCTTTTTCCAAGACTGTAAGACTGGTTTCAACCGAGGTATATCACATCTCTTATAATTGACCGGACGACATCAGGCTATATTCATAATATAATTGTCTATCGATAAACTAATAAAATTCTACATTTTTTTGTATTTCAGAATTTTATAAGTAGTTTTGCAGTTGATAAACTGTGAAATGGCGAAAGTTATAACCAAAACATTTTCAACTTATGAAGAAATTAGCACTTTTCTTGCCATTGTTGGCATGGCTGCTCGCAGGTTGTACACCCGCAGTCAAACCCCAATTAGGGTTCTTCTATAATGAGGACGGAACTTTTTCCCCTGGGTTTGATTCAATCAGGCAGCCGCAAGGTATAGTTTTTGACATGAAAGCCGGGGCTGACAGCAGTTGGTGCTATGTTCTTTCCCTTCAGGAGTTCAACCTGCCGTTGACGGACGTTAGTTCCGTGCTGGATGGCGTGGCTTCACCGGACAGTCTTTGTGGAGAGGAAAATACCAAAGTATGGGTCAAATCACTCGGTAAGGATTCTCCCATCGTCAACCGGATGCGCTCGATGGGGAAGGAGTGGTTCGTTCCCTCTGTCGGTGAATGGAGACTCTTGCGTAAATCATACGATCGGCTTTTTGCCATGCTGGACACTGTACCTCAGGCACGGCAGATCGGCATGAACAATTACTGGTCTTCCACTCCGGAACCCGACCCGGCGTATCCGCATTACGGAATTACTTATGACCTCTACGGCGATCGTTATGCCGATTCCAACAAATCTGATTCTTGCCTGGTACGGTTCATGCTGCGGGTGAAGTTGGACAAATAGCCTTCCAAAGAGACAGACAATTATTTTTGAATTATAGTTTAATTAAAATCTTTAATGTATGAAGAAGTTTGTTGTTTGCTTCAGAACGGTCATGTACCTTTTGGCGTTGACACTGGGCTTTCAGTCGTGTGACAAGGACGATGACCCGGTTACCAATGACAAGGGACAGGTTCTGGCAGTTATTTATGACAATGCGGAGCAAAACGAGAACTGGGGGGAGGATACCAAAACGGCCCCGAAAACTGTTTGGCTCCAGGATGACGCCATCGGCGTATTCTGTGTGGAACCGGGCAAATCGCTCGGAAAGGTGAATTTCGCTTCTAACAAGAAGTATGTGTACAACAACGGGAAATTTGAAGCAGCATCCGAAGCCGACAAGATTTGGATCAGCCGCGAGGGAACTTTCAAGTTCTACGCTTATTATCCGTATAGCACCTCCAAGACAGGTGTGGATGTTGATGGACGGGCCCTTGAGTTCACCGTGGCATCTGACCAGACTTCAGACGCGAACCGTACTAACTCGGACATCCTTGCTGGTAAATCTACTATTGTAGATAATGCTACCGGTGAAGTGGATATGGATTTCTATCACATGATGTCTGATGTGCGCTTTAGCTGGACCCGTTCGGATGCCAATGCCAATGAGTATGTAAACGCTTTGTTCGGTACAACGGCGGTCATTAATCTTGACGCCCTTACATCTGTACAGAAGTCCGGACAAAATCCGGGTACCGGTATCAGAATGAACATCAAGAATGCGTACAACGCTACTACCGGTTCTACCGAGTTCCAGGCTTTCGTGCCTCCTGTTGCCATTTCTGACGGACAGGACTTGTTTGTGCCTTATGATGCCGGCAACAAACCGTTGGCGGCTATTAAGGCTAAATTGAGCGGTACAACCCAGACTTTGGAAAGAGGAAAGACTTATGACTTGGCCGGTGATATGTACACGATTACAGCCGATGTACGCCGTAACGGTGATTTGGCCAACGCTAATTGCGACTCTTACGACGGATGTGTTATCACTACCGGCGGTGGTGATGCGGGCACGCTGAAGAAATTTGTCGGTCGTTATTTGAGTGGTCGCGAATGCCAGGTAGGAGCTGAGATGGGTAAAGGTCTGCCGTTGGGTACTCAGTTTATCGGATGGTTTGAATATGACGCAAAGGCTAATACATGGACTAAAATTGAAGGTGCAGGTGAGACATATAAGTTTACCGTAAACAAGAACCGCCGCATTCAGGCACGTTATGAAAACTATGTATATACTCCGTGGCAGATCACATGGAGCAGTCCTGTTGCTAATGGAGGTACTACACCGACTGTCAATATTGGCGCAACTGACGCTTCCAGCCGCAATATCTCTTTACGTGCCACACGTATCGTAACTTTGGATGGTGAGAACGTAACGGATCCTGCGCTGACAACTCGCGAGAATGATCGGATTACCCTGAAAGTTCAGGAAAGTGAATATGTTCCCACAGGCAACAAGGACCGTTTTAATGAACCTGCATGGGTATATACCGAAAGCAGCAAGACTATCAAGTCAACTCCTAACAGTGATGAAGTAAGTGGCGCTACCGTTGCCCGTAAGTTGGTTGCCCACGTGGTTATCGACGGACAGGATATGTATACTACTGAGAACGGTAAGGGTGCATTGGATAACCCGATTGATCACTCCAAGGTGGCCCAGGCAACTTATCTCTTGACTGTCAACCAGGCGAAGGGTACAGTTTCTTATGGTGACAAGGATGACAGCAAATGGTCTGTACTTATTGAAAACGCTGCAGCCATCAATTCGAAGATGGATGCCAAAGGTACTGTAAACGGTGCGGAAAAGGGTACATTCGATGCATATATCTATCGCCCGCGTAAGGTATCCGGTGTTGTAGTGGATATCGAAACGATTGCACAGGCTGATATCAAGTCTGCATTCAGCAGCAATGCGGATTCTCATTGGGGTATTTCCTCGGTGGCCAAGACACGTACGTTCCCGGCTGCCCAGTTCGGTCATGACTTTGCCAACAAGCAGGGTGCTGCATTCTCTGTAACGACCAAGAACAACAAGACTGAGAGCGAACGTTCACAGACAATCACTATCAGCAGTACGACATCCGGCACTGTCACCGGTAAGACTCCGGTCAAGCAGAATGCGGGTGTGAAGACAAACAAGACGTGGACCGATTATGTGATTACGCTTACCGGTAATCCGACAACTTTGCAAGTTATTGCATCTAGCGGGGCGGCTAATACATCTCAGATTACCACATCCGCGACTCGTGACATGAATTATGATTGGAATAACATTACCGCTGATAAGGGTACAGATAAGCAGACAGGTTCGCCTACATTGTCTATCACTCAGGGTAGCAACTTCGCTACAATCAATGGTTCTACTTCCGGTAGTCGCGTGTCTGTGCAGAAGAACTATGATGCATCAACTTTGGGTACACCGACTTCTGATCGTAATGTAGTTGTGACTGCGACCATGCCTAATACAGAGAATGGCCATTCGGCATCTACGAAGACTGTGACGATTACCCAGAAAGGTGGTACTGTTACTGAAGAGCGTGGAAACGGTTCCGGACAGGCAATCTCAACCAAGAACACAATCGGGGCAGACGGTGGTTCTACCGGATATAATATAACTAACCCGAAACGTACAGTTACGGTGAAATTGGATGGATCAACTGTTCTGGATACTTATACGGAGACTGGTGTACTGACAAGCGTGATGTCTTCTAGCGGTATGTTCACTTCCAATACTTCATCTGTAAGTGCCGGTGCCAACAAGGGTAAAGAGACAGACGATTATACAAACTGGACACCCGGTTCTGTAACTATCAGTGGTGGTACTATCCCTGTAGGTGGAGGTAGCAGTTCTGTATCCATCACGGTTCCGTCACGTACCAAGACGCATAGATATGACACTTCTACACGTACCGCTACCCTGACGGGTACATGGACATTCTCTAACTCTACAGGTGGCTCGGATGGTGATGGTGTAACCGTAACTGCTACTTGTACAGTAAGTCAAAATGGTTCAACTGCAACCATTAATACTGAGAAACAGTATTATAGCATAAAGAGTGTTACAGCGAGTGGTGCAGCTTCATACTCTGGAGGCACAAGCTCAAGTGGTACTGTCTCATTTGGAGATAACCATAGAACTCCTGTAGATAGGTCTGCTAGCTGGTCTGGCGGTTCTGTTTCTTTGAGTAATAGTTCTTTTGGACGTACTGGTGGTACAGCGTCTATCTCATATGACAGCCCTTCACGTTCAACATGGAAGGAATATAATTCTTCTTCACGTTCAACGACTGTTACAGCTACGTTCTCTTATTCCGGAGAATCGGACAAGACTGCATCGGATAACATTTCACAGTCAGGTTCAACAGCTGAAGTATCCGGTTCAAGAGACACTGAATATGCAGGGGCTCCGACTCTTTCAACGACAGCTAGTTGGGCAAGTGTGAGTGGATCTACTTTGACTGTTAGGGACGGTACAAGTACATATAAAGACTATTGGATTGGAAACGGCTCGCTGAGTATTTCGGGAAGCCCGATTGCAGCTAAGGGAGGTACTGCTACAGCTTCTCCTACCAAGCCGAATTGCGGTTGGACTGAATATTATAATTCAGTTAACAGAAACAGTTCTGTAAGTGCATCTTGGACAGAAGGTAATATTACCAGATCTGCATCGTATTCACAAACAGCAAATAGCAGTTCGACAGGTATAACAGGTTCGGGAACAGCTACAACCGGTAATGTTTCATGGCCTAGCTGGTGTCCGGGTGGTAGAGCCGGTGAGAATACTGGTAGCTCACGTTCAGGTCCTGTTTCTGTTACGTTTACTTATGAAGGAGAGTCTTCTTCAGCAACAGCTACAGTAAGTCAAAGTGGAGCATCTATCACTTATGGTAACTATAGGATTACTGTTAGTCCGACGTCGATGACTTGGAATGGAGATAAAGTAAATAAGCAATCATATACTGTAACTGGTTATCGTACTAAGTATGTTAATGGTGTAAGTAAGGGAGAAGAGATATGTACTGTGTCTGATATAAGTGTTTCTTGTACAGGTGATTTCTCTGGTAATTCCAGCTCTATATGGCCAGATGGTACCAATGAGGATTCTTCTGATAAGACTGGTACGGCAACAGTTACTGCAACTCCTTCTGGAGGTACATCCTGTACTGCAACTATCAGTTTGAAACAACTGGTTCGAGACTGGACTGTAACGGATTGATATTATTTTCTATCGGAGAGGAATTTCCTCTCCGATAATTACTAACTATTGTAAAATAGAACAGAAAAACTTAAGTAATTATGAATACACGGGTAAAATCAATTGTATTATTTATCGTATGTATGGTATTTAGTTTTAATACCAAATTATTTGCATGGGAGGATATTAGTAAAGTTGTAATTGACTATGAAAATTGGGTTGATATTTCAGTTACAATTCGGGATCAGCATTATGGACCAGTTGTGGTGAGTGGTCAGACTAAAGTTTTTGGGGCTTCATTTACTAATGGTACTGGTGCAAGCAAAATCTGTGATTTTCGTTATGCCGCTTTTAAAGAAGGAAAAATTGTTCAAATATACGATGGTACAGGTGAAGTGATGCTAGAGAATGGAGCTATGCATGACATTAAAGTTTCTTGCTACATTAATCTGCCTGAAGGAGATTATATATTTTTCCCTATTGTACGATTTAAAGGAGAGACAAATTGGAATATGATGCGACATATGTCATCAATTGAAAAGAACGGCTATTGGAAACTCCATGTTTATGAGAACTATCCTGCACCATCTTCTGAGTATATGAATTTCCCGGATGCTAATGGAAAGGGAGATAGTGAGTATAGTGTGTATAATTACTATAAGAATGAGAAGTTCAGTGTACAAATGAAATTAGTAAACAAGTCTTCTTCTCCAATGAATGGGAAAATCAAGATTATGTGGGAACGTAACTTGGCTAAGTTTTGGCGTGGAATGAAATATAGTGCTGGTGATGTTACCACGGAATGGAGCATTTGCGCTAGTAACTTGGCTCACATAGGATTGACAAAAGCTGAAAATGGTGGTATCCCTATTACTATTTCTGCAAATAGTAAGTTGGATGTTATGATAGAGGATTGTTTTCTGAGTGATTATTTTGATATTCAACAGCGTTGGACTCCTTATATGGTCGCATACTTTTTACCGGATGGTAAGGAGGATATCGAATCCAATTGGCTTATTGTGAATGATAATGCAGATTTCTGCTTTGACTCAAATAAGGTTTTGGTTACTGAAGGTTGGGACCATGCGTTGAATTATCTTCCTGTTATGACTTTTAATGAAGATGTTACAGGACTGGAAACTATTGAAGTCGATAAGATTGGATTGAAATTTGATAAATCCAGTGGTTTGGTTTCTTTAAGCAATGTTGCTGAATCATCTTTTGTGAGAGTGGTTGATATTAATGGGCGATTGGTTCAAACAAATTCCATAGAAGGAAGTAAGTCATTTAGTTTTAACTTGAAACCTGGTAGTGGACTGAATATTGTTAGTTTGTACAATTATGATGGGAAACTGGTTAAGTCCTTTAAGATCATCAGATAATTAGTATGATATGTTGATTTTCATAAAGTTAGGATTGTTTTTGTTTTTCTAAAAGCTAAAGAAGGTGTGCTTTTTGACACACCTTCTTGAAAAATTGGTTTATCTTGCATACCGCAATATACGGAAGAAATGGACTATGCCACTGGCCAATTGGGCTACAATCTCGCAACAACTGGCTATAAAGTTTGGAGAGCGATTTAAATTATTGTAATTTTACACTCGTCGGGACGGGTGGTCCTGACCCTTGGCGCTGGCCGATCCCCGACCGATGAGTTTTTAATAAAAACAATGCGTGACACAGTTTATTTTACGCCCACACATTTGATGGTTGGACTCTTACTTTCGGTTCTGGTACCTTTGGAAACTCTTCTTCTGCTAGTACAACTTTCATCCCACTTCCGACTGAAACGATTTAAAAATTAGTTTGTTTATAATAATATTGTTTTTGATTACACCACAAAATTAGTAATCCAAACTAATCATTATCAGGGTACCCAATAACGTATATATATCACTGATAATACGCAAAGTATGTATAAAATTGCACATGATAGATCAGGACATATCAATAGAAATAAAATTAACCAACAAAATTAATTGGCTAATACTGCTGATATTGAATGGGGAATCCCGATAAAGAGGACGGTCCGCTTAATTGGATAGTATACTCAACATCTCCATATAAGTTAGGTATGTCCTTATCATGCGTAACGTTGCAATAATACCCACCTTCTCTAATATAAGCATTGCCAGACGCATATAACTCTTGATGATGTTGACCATCGAATGTATTATATTCAGCGGTAATTGAATATGTCATATACAAGGTAGAAGGAAGACCCTCGTCCATACTCGGGTCAGAACGGGTAGCATAAATAGTGAATTCAAGACCACCAGCGGTCCATATTGTACCAACGGAGTAGGAAACAATATAATAGCCATCATCTTTTTTCTTAAAATTTGCCGTCACCGTACAATTGGACTTTGGGAAAAAAGTAGTAGATGAAGATGTTGAATTGGCAAAGCTTCCAGATCCTGTACTTAAGGTCCACTTGTCAAAAGTATAACCAGATGATGGTTGAGCCGAGATATTTACTGAACTTCCTTTTTCTACAGTCCCTCCACCACTAGCAGTTCCACCAGTACCAGCTTTTACAGTCACTGAATAATCCGGTAAAGTCGCACTTACCTTCCAGTCTCCATGAATATCATCAATATTAGCCCAGGCGTAGCCATTTTTCTCATATGTACTACTAATAGTTCCAGAACCTCTAAGCCTAGTTCCTGAAATCGTAGCACCTGATTTCGCCTTTACTTTAACATATTCACCTGTTTTATAAGTATTACATCCTTCAAGAATGTCAGTTGATCCTTTAGTAGTAACATCTTCCAAAACTGTGAACGTTTGTTCATTATCATCTGTTGCAGAAGGATCCGCAACATCATCATTTTGGCAGGAATAAAGCCCAACAGAGAAGGCCGCCAAAATTCCAAAAATAAAATACTTTAATTCTTTCATGTTGTTTTGGTTTTAATAATTAAACAATTCATTATCTTGCTGTAACAAATATAAATATTATAAGCTAACAACAATAAACCGAACAATTTGAAATAACTATATATAACATAAAACGCATATTGTTTAATAATTGTTTACACATATAAAATGCTCAAAACAATAGGGCCAAATACTAGCAAATCACCATCAGCAAACAACCGGATAGTCATATCCGTGTGTTTAGGGAATGTAGATACCAGTACTTGCTTTTCAGCATAGCCGGCTGTTACAGATTGTTTTTCTGCAACAGCAGAACAGTCAATTTCCTCCCAATTACCTCTAAGAAAAATATCTTCCCAATTTTCCTCTGCCTTGAAAGAATTTAAAGTGATAAACATGATAATCAATGTGATTCGACTGTACTGTGACAGCTAAATTTAAGGCTGTTGCACCGGCAAAGAAGAAGGTTTACTTAAGATGTTAACTGAGACCGGGTTCTGATGTTAACCCAGCATCAGGAAATGGAACATACCATGGTAGAGTCTGGTTGAGCTATGACGGTTCATTGGAAGGAGAAGCTAATATCCTTACCAGTCTAGCAACTATAGTTGTGCAAATTGGTAATATTTCACACAATGGTTTGGTAACCTTGAACTAATTATTACACAAATACAGAACTCACTTTCTCTATAACTAAAGGTGATAGCAGCTATTATGGTTTAACTACAAGCAATTGTAGTGGTATGATTAGTGTATATTCTGTTTCTTTGGGAATGTCAGATCGATATAAATTTGACATTGTTTACTAATTAAGTTATTGTAGTTAGATAATAAGGCCGTATCAAGATCTATGTGAATATTGATACGGCTTAATATTTTAAACACAATATATTAACAAATTACAATCTGCCATCACCACCTGATGAAACATTTATCACTTTAGGATCGTTCCAGTTACCGTTCTTTTTATAAGAAGCATGCGCTGTTACCGTATAAGACCCCAGTTACAAATCACTTTCAACTGTTCCCATACCTCCAATACTTTCACCGCTTCTCATACTTGGCCCTATAATTTGATAATTATCAATTCGAACATCTTCAGTACCAGCGACTGTACACATTATACTTATAAATATAGAACACTTTGTCTTTGGCATCGCAGCAAAGTTTGCAGTCACAGTACAGTCGGCAGAATTGTTGTTGATTGGTAGCATATAATCAGATGGAACTAGATATTTGCATTTTTTAAGTGCAAATATTTGCTCATATTGCATTTTTAAAGTGCAGATTTGCTATATTTGTAGAAACAAATGGATGTAATATGGAACAACTTACCAAAATACACAAAAAATTAGTCAAAGAAACTGAACTTAGTTTTTTTAGATACCTTTATCACGAAATAGATTGGGGCAATAGGATTGTAGGGATTCGTGGCCCTAGAGGGGTTGGGAAAACTACACTAATGTTACAGCACATCAAAAATGACCTGAACATCAATGATGTCCTATATATCAATGCCGATGATATTTATTTCAGTGAACACAGGATTTTAGATTTGGCAGAAAGACTGGTTCAAAGAGGAATTCAATATTTATTTATTGATGAAATTCATAAATACAAGGATTGGTCTAAAGAACTTAAATTAATATATGACTATTATAGTGAATTAAAGATCGTATTTTCAGGTTCTTCTATTTTAGATATAAATAAAGGTATTTCCGACTTAAGCCGTCGCGTTGTTCTGTACGATTTGTATGGTTTGTCTTTTCGGGAATACTTGGCATTGTTTCATCAGATCACTAGTCCCATTTATAGTTTGGATGAAATAATTCAAGGATTACCAGAAGAGTTTGAAATAAAGACTCCTTTATTATACTTTGAAGATTATTTAAAGCATGGTTATTATCCATTTTCCAAGGAAAGCGGATTCGATGAAAAATTACGCCAAATCATCAATCTAACATTGGAGAATGATATACCTTCTTTTGCCAACCTGCCTGCTTCTACTGGTAGAAGGCTGAAAAAGTTACTAATGGTTATTTCAAAAAGCGTTCCTTTCAAGCCCAATATGAGTAAACTGGCTGAATTGATAGATGCGAATAGAAATATGATGCCTGATTACTTTCAATACATTGAAGACGCAGGAATGATTACTCAATTAAGAGATAACACAGGAGGTGTAAGAGGATTAGGAAAAATTGAAAAAGTGTATCTTGATAATGCAAACTTGATATACTCACTTGCAGAAGGAGAACCTAATATAGGAAATATACGCGAAACATTCTTCATAAACCAAACAAGAGTAAGAAATGTGGTGACATCATCCGATATTTCTGACTTTCAAATCGATGGAAGAACTTTTGAAATTGGAGGCAAATCTAAAGGCATGAAGCAGATAAAGGAGGCCAATGAAGGATACATTGTTAAGGACCAAATTGAGTATTCTTCTGGCAATATTTTGCCATTATGGTGGTTTGGTTTGAATTATTGATGTTTCGTTCGTCCCTCGACTGGTACTGTGACGGCCAAGTTTAAGACCGCTGCACCGGCGAAGAAGAAGGTTTACCTGAGATATGAATTGTAACCCGACTCTAATGTTAATGGAACAACTGGAAATGGAACATATTACGGTAGAGTCTGGCTGAGTTATGATGGCTCATTGGGAGGAGGTTTACTAATTGAGTAATTGCTGTTAGATAATAAGGCCGTATCAAGCTCTATTGTGAGTATCGATACGGCCCAATATTTTTTAATACAACAGATTAATAAATTATAATCTACCATCACCGCCTGATGAACTATCACCTATCGTAACATTACAAACTGCGATGTGTTAGTGTCTATGCAAAATCATATATAATCCACTACAATAGGTCTTTCATAGGGTTTAGTGTTATTTCTAATCACCAATTTTCTACATATACATTAGTAGGTTTAGATTTAATATTTACAGTTATATATAGTATGTAATAATACTGATTATAAATGAGTTATACATTTATCTTTATTGATGGAGTTTTGGACTTTAGGAACTTACCAGCCGTGAAAAGTTGGGGGGAGCGTGGTTACTTTCTACTTTCTCTTAAAATTCAACCCCATACCCCTTTAATATAAATTAGTCCAGCTACCACTAGGATAACTGGACTTAATGTATCAATGAAGTTCTATTGCTTCATCAAATTGTTTTATGTAATTATCTGCATTACATTCTTCCATCAATTTCTTTGCTTTATCTGGTGTTATTGACTCCTTTGTACATTCTAGTATCTTCTCTACTGAATATTCCTGTAGAACCCAGTTAATGATCCAATCAATAAAGAATCTGCTAGATAAGAATATATGTGTAAAACCTACTTCTATTCCAGTCTGTATTATCTTCTCTGCTCTATTTATTTTTATAGAATCAGGCAGTTGTCTATTAGGGTTATTAGCCATCTTATAAAGATATTGTTTGTTTATATCTGTCTTTAATGTAAGATACTTAGATAATACAGACAAACCATAACCGTTATTAGGCAGGTTATCAGATGGTTCACCTTTCTTAGCCCTCTTATGTCTTAACTTCATATACTTATCAATAAAAGCCAGTCCCTTATCTTCTGGTCTTAGTTTGGCTAATACATCAATATAATTATCATTCTCCCAATTAACAGCCGTAGTGTTAATCTCCATCAGCATAGTAGTAATAGCTACATCTTTATTAAGCGGGTACATTAACCAAATATCAAAATACTTGTCTTTCTTGTTTAACTCTCTGATAGCTGCATATCTATGCTGTCCATCCAGTATTACCAGATAATTATCTGCATTATCAGAATCTACTATATCTTTAGGGTTACTGGCATCATAAACAGTAATTCCTTTATCTATCACGTCTTTTGCATCTACTACTGTAATTGGAGTTAGTAAGCCAAATTCTTCAATAGATTTCTTTTTGGAATTGACTATACTTTTATTGATTTCCCTATTTACATTCGTAAATGCCAACATTTTTTCACTGCCTTCCAATGTGAAGATCTTTTCTTCTTTCTTTTCTAATTTCTTATCTGCCATAATGTATTAATTTTTGTGATTAATTGATCGCAATATAGTGATAATACGCGATTTTAAATTACTGATTATCAATATTTAATAAATTGTATTATTAATATTATTATATTTTATTAACCATATTGCATTTTGACACATAAAACAATATTAAAAACCAGATTAAATATCTGAATATTAATTAACTAATGATGTTTTAATTATTTATAATTGGACATTCTTTCTTTAAATGGTCTAGTCCCCAATACATACAAAAAAAGCCTGTCCACCATATAAAGGTAAACAGGCTCTAATTATTTATCTTCTATTTTATCTGCTCCAACTTCTGCCTTTATCTTATTAAATTCCAGTCTATAATGTAAATCTATTCCAAATAGGCTACCAGCAAATACTGCTATCTCACCAAATGCAACCAGTACAGACGGGTGAATTATGCCTATAGGCGAAATATATATTGCTGCTATCAGTAGAAAGCATCCAACTATTACCAATATTATAGCAGCAGCCAGTTCTGTTTTAATTCTTGTCTTAGTCATATTATGCTTGTGGGTCAACTTCCATAAACGGTACTCCTGTCCATTGTATCGCGTTATCATAATACACAAGTACATACATACTTGTTTCTCCATTAAGATTCCTAAGAGTACCTGTATAAGTTAATGACTCTGTTTCATCTTGTATAGTCAGGCTATCCGCAATTTTCTTAGTGTCTATCATATTTATACCCTTTAAGTCTTTCGCTATACGAATATGGATATTTGATATTGTACCACCTCTATAGACTTCTCCAACGGCACTAAATTGTAATGTATAAGAAACAGATCTGCGATCAGTTGATAATTCAGGGTGGCATATTACTAAAACCTTTCTACTTCCTGCTGGTACTTTCTTGTCAACAGAAATTGTATGATAAGGTTCTGGAAGTGCATAAAACCTGTCTTTTGCATCTGCTACCCACAAATCATTAGGTGTTCTTGTCGCGTTGGTATAAAATTCATAGGCTTCAACCTGTTTACCACTAAATCTTTGAAATTCCGTTGTCCAGTAGTATGCTTTTCCACTATACCAACAATCATTTGTCCCATCTGTAAAATACACTCCTTTCTTTAATGGTATTTTATTTCCTGAATAATCGAGATAATCGTATAGCATTCCTTGTGATATGTAATCACTTTCTTCTGGTTCTAAATCGGGTAATTTCATTCCTTCTATAATTGCCTCATAACTGCCGTGATTGGATGATGTTATACCTCCAATATGTATTTCGTCTCCATCTTTATAAAAGGCTGATACAGGTAATAATGCGTTATGGTAATAATTACGGAAGTCTCCCAATCTATAAGGACTGAAAGAGCCGCCTCTAGGCTTATCATACTTATACCCTGAATTATTATTTTGCTTAATCAAATTTACAAGTGCCCCAGGGTTATTTGCCTCTAAGATTTCAATACCATACTTATTCCTTTTTAATAATTCATTATTGAGTGTAAGCGTATTGGCACAATGAATAGGTTTCCATTTTGACCACGGGTTTATATTATTGCAAGTGCATAATGTACCTAAGTCTGTTGATGGATAGCCCAATATATTACGGACATCCATTATTGATATATTTGTAGCTCCTAGCTTTGCCATAATTAATTGGTTTTACTCTTATAACATACTATATCTTTTGTCGCTTCTATACTTCCATCTACAGACAAGTCACCATCTAAAGAGATACTGCCAGATAATTTATCTTCCAATGGCTTATAGACTTCTTTATAAATAATCCTTTCTACTGTAATATCAGCCTTAAATACTTTGGCTAACCATCTAATTAGCTTCTTCATCCTTTAAATGGTTTTTAGTTTCTAAACTTGCTAATCTGGATTCCAATTCATTTATCTTTACTTGTTGCTCCTTAATAATGTTGTGCAGTTCCTTACAGCCTTCAATTGCAACGGTTGTTGCCAATCCCGCATAATCAACGCCTAATATTTCATCCGTTTCTTCTCCTATATTAGATACAAATTCTGGATAAACTTCCTGCACTTCTTGGGCTGATACTCCTATTCTTGGTAATTTCAATTCATCGTCTTTCATTGTAAAATGAAAAACATTAAGTCTGTTTAATGTGTCTAGTACACCAGTTATGTTACCACCTCTATTTTTTAGTCTGATATCAGACGCATTAGAATAAGCCCCCGCACCAGCACAGGCATTTGTTGCTGTACCGTGTTTGAAGATCTTGAATCTAAAATAAGGCGAAGAAGTACTTGATCCTGTACTACCATTGTCTGACTGAAATTGTAAATCTCCATTTCCTAAGCCAGATCCCCCCAATTGTATCTTCCATCGCTTGCCATAATTAGACAGTGAATTATTAATCATCATTATTTGTGCAGCTTCCCATTGTGTTGCAGCTCCTTCAATTACAACATTTCCTAACATTGCTCCAGATGTGTTGTAATGAAAGCCTGAAAATACAGCTCCACGTTTATGATTTGTCGATTGCTCGAATGTTGTTGTGTTTTGTACTGTTCCCCCTGTGAATGAAGAACCTGCTGGACCTTGTGGTCCTTGTGGACCTGTTGCGCCTCTGTCCCCCTTTGGACCTTGTGCACCAGTATCCCCTTTATCTCCCTTATCCCCTTTTGTACCTTTTATATTGACAGAAGAAGGAACAACCTCACTTGTTGAATTAGTCCAGCTTAGTACACCAGAAGAAGATACAGAAGGCTTCCAATACTTAAATGGTGATTGTGTCCCTGCTCCAGTAGAATATGCAACAATATCTCCAGCTGCACTTATGTTTCCACCTTGAAAAATCACATTGTTAGGATAGCTTGCGCCAACTTGAATGATAAATTTGTTACCAGTATTCCCTCCTTCATCTTGAATCACACCACCACCATTAGGCTGACTGGAGAATTGGATATATTTGTTCGAATTGTTAACACATCTAAGATAACTGTAATCTGAATTAGTATCAATATTCAGATTTCCAGTCATTGTATCACCAGACTTATTTACATATTGGCTGTGTGTATGTGATGAAGGTGCAGCACCAATAGTACTTGTTGTTACTGATATAGTTCCATTACTTGTCACATTTATACCACTACCAATTCTTACACCTCCAATCTGGCTACCATTGGCAGGAGCTAACATTAGTAAGTCATCATATAAACCCAATCCACCACTAGATGCCAACTTTACAACTCCATATTGATTAAAATTGCCTTTAGGAACATTGTTTATATCTCCCCAATTATGCGTATGTGAGGATGGTGTAAATATAGATGGTTTATTACTTATATTTGCCCAATCGGTAGGAAATACAGATGGCTTATCCTGCACATCACTCCAAGTAACAGAAGTAATACCGCCTCCAGCCTGTGCATTCAGTGTACCATCCTCTGTAATGGTTAAGTTCTCTCCAACTTTAATACAACCTAAAGCCGTTTTACTGGCAATAGGAAATGTTATATCGTGTTTTCCTGTAGCATAAGCCACTACATCTGCCTGTCCTAATATTGCCTTACTGAAAGTCTTTTGTCCTGTAATTGTTTGGTCTGTATCTGTTGTAACTCCATTAAAATCCATAATGTCGTTCATTACGTGTGTATGTGCAGACGGTATAAATTCAGTTGGCTTTCCTGTTACCTGTTCCCAAGTAGAAGGAAATGTAGTTGGCTTATCTGTAAGATCGTCCCAACTGCTTACACCTCCACCCCCAATTTCACCATCTACAGACAAAGTACCATCTTCATTTATTTTAAGTCCGTTACCTACTTTGATTGTACCTAAAGCATCAGTGGAAGCAATAGGGAATTGAAAGTCTCCTGCTTCTGGATTTGTCTGATAAGCTATAATCTCTCCAGTAGCTGCTACTGCACCTTCTATAGATTGGCTGGTTTGCCCTCTTAACCTGACAAAGTTGGAAGTATCTATATTAGCACCTCCACTGCTGCCACTTATAGATACATTATTGTTACCGTATCTGGCATATTTGCTTCTAGGTGTGGCAGGTATCCTGTTACTTGTTATATCCATATTAGTTTAGTTCTATAAGGTTACATTCTATACTATTATCTTCATAATTGATTCTTCCACCAGTAAATACAAACTGTTTGCCAGACAAATAACTGTCTGTTACTTTGGAATAAGGCAGAATGTCAGGTTTTATAACTTGTACCAGCTTTATTTTAGGCTGCTTGTATTGGTTAATGATCCTTTGGATCAGTAGCTTTTCTGGCTTCTCGCTGTTATTGTCAATATTATTTGTGAGTACGTCCAATATACTGTTACCATCCATAGCCTTACTATAGGATAATTCGCTTTCATTCTTTGATGTTATCTTAAATTCAATATCATCCAAAGCATTAATGAATCCTTCATTTACAACATTCTCATATTTTGTATCTTGTTTAGTTGAATCGGATTTACTTGCATTTACCCTTTGAGTTGATATTTCAATATTCCGTATAAAAAAGGATTCGATTGGATTTTCAAATACTGGAGTACTATAAGGATTTATAGCAGGATTGTATATTGTCAATTCAATATCACCAGTTGTAATACTCTTAAATGAAACAATATAGCCATTTAAATCTGGGACATTCAGTTCTGGATCATTGTAATTATAAACCTGTAACCAAGTATTTACATAATTGTTTGGTGTTGCAGTTGTTGATACTTTGAAGATGGTATTGCTATCCGTTACCCAATTGCTGCCATTATAGTAATGATCACCTATCCTTAATTGCATTGGAATAAACAATTTTGGAACAGAAGTAAGTCCTGTTGGCTTAAAGTCCCCTTCAAATCCATCCTTATCGGTAGTCAGATAGATGTCAAAGTTGATACACAGTTTTATATCTGGATCAAATACCAGATAAGACAATTCATTACCCTTGCATTTGATTGCAGGATAATTAAGAATGAAAGGATCGTTTTTGATCTCTTCCCCGTTGTGGTATATGTCTTTATACAAATAATAGGGAGCACTATTGTCCAGTATAATAGCAGATTTCTGTTTTATCTCAATCATTTCCTGCCAGCTATATTTTGATAATGCTTCTGTTTTACCATAACTTGTTTTTCGCATTGCTACTGCTCCAGCAGATTGTTTGTCCGTATTAAACGACTTATCATACGTTGTATAAGAATTATTGGACAGTACATAATTGAATAATTCCAAATTGGAATTATAATACTCCTTCTTATATATGGTATCATCTTTTGTCTTTTCAAATTTAAACAACTCTCCACCTGACAGATTCAATTCCAGTTCTGGATATAATATGTCAGAATCTACTTCATAGTCACTATCAATTACTATAGCCTTATTGTATCCTCCTAATATGGATAATAGGTTACTGTTTCCTTTAGATGGTATATCCCTTAGATTTATAGTAGAAGATAGGGTAGTAGTAGTACTGGTAAGTATATTGGTATAACTGGTTTTACCAGCCTTTATATAGTCCATATCAATAAAATAAATACAACCATCATATTCCGTTACAGTCCAGTTGAGGAACTTGCAAACTTCTTCCAAGCATTCTTTCAAAGTCATAGCCTTGCCATCTTCATCTATGAAATTGGCAGTACTGACAGTTATACCATCTAAAGAAGAAGTATAGACGTTTGGTATGTAGACTGCCCTAAAATCCCCTTTACTTTCTGTAATGCACTTTTTAATAATACCTAGTAAGGAAACAGTAGCTCCTTCTTGCTTAAAGTCTATGTACTCTAAAGTAGATAGGGCTGATATACATTCTATTTCCAATTCAAACAAGCTGTTATCATAATCCTGTGAATATAATTCTGGAGTTATAAAGCCAGTCCAGATAACAGAACCAGCCTTTACCAAATTAACTTTGAACTTCTGGTATTGGGTACTAAACAATTTCTGTAAGTAGTCACTTCCAACTAACTTTAATGTAGCTCCGCTGAATCTGGTTGGAGTATATAAAAAATCTTCATCATTCACATCTACTATAAATGGTGGTGTGCCACCTGTTAGTTCTACAGGTGAACCAGTTCCACCATCTTCTAGTATTTGTACAGTTAAGGCTTCACCATCTACATTAGTAAATGGCATTGTATATATAAGGTTGTACATATTACTTGTATTTACTTGTCTTACTTGTTTGAGAATTAATAACCCCTACTAAATCTCTACCCTCAATCCTTAGTTTAACCTCTCCTCCAGCATTAACAGAAGTTCCACCTTTACCATCTAAAAGGTTAAACAGATTCCTTTGCTGTCTGTTGTTCAGAATCATTTCACCGCTGTTTACTCTGGCTATCATATTATCGCCAATGAAGGAATTACCGCCAATGATACCGCCATCAGCAAATTTTGGTACAGCAGCCATAGCAGACATTATAGCCGTAATAGCAGCAACGGCATTAATCCAACCTACTACAGGCACAGCAGCAGCACTACCAGCAGCTTCAGCAGCAGCCTTAGCCGTTAAAGCAGTAGTTAAACTGGTTATCATTGGTATAGCAGCACTGATACTACTAAGGATATTAGCACCATAAGCCAGCCAACCAGCAGCACCGGTTGTGTAAATTAAACTGTGTCATGCTCTATTCTCATTCAATCTCATCGGTCGGGGAGCGGCCAGCGCCAAGGGGCGGGACCACCCGTCCCGACGAGCGTAAAATTACAATAATTTAAACCTATCTCCAAATTTTATCGCCAGTTGTTGTGCAATGGCTCCCCAGTTAGCCAGTGGCATGGTCCATTTCTTACGTATATTGCGGTAAGCGAGGTAAACCAGTTTTTCAAGGGCGGTGTCGTTAGGGAATACGCCCTTGTTTTTTGTCACTTTCCGTATCTGGCGATGATAGCCCTCAACTGTATTTGTGGTATAAATCATACGGCGTATATCCGATGTGAACTGGAAGTATTCAGTAAGTTTTTCCCAGTTATCCTCCCATGACTTGATGACGATAGGATATTTTTCTCCCCATTTCTCATTCAGATTAAAAAGTTCCGTTTCAGCGGCTTCTTTACTTACCGCGCCATAAACCCGTTTCAAGTCTTTGAGGAATTCCTTCTGATGCTTGCTACCGACATATTTAATGGAGTTACGTATCTGGTGGACGATGCAAAGTTGTACCGTTGTGTTCGGGAAAACACTTTGGATGGCATCCGGAAAGCCTTTCAGACCATCAACGCAAGCAATAAGGATATCATGAACTCCACGGTTCTGCAAGTCCGTCAATACGTTTAACCAGAAATTGGCTCCCTCATTTTTAGAGATATACATGCCAAGCAAATCCTTGTGCCCTTCCTTGTCGACACCTAAGACGTTATAGATTGCACGGGTAACGGCACACCCTCTCTCGTCAGTGACTTTATAATGGATTGCGTCCATCCAGACTATCGGATAGACAGCATCAAGGGTACGGGAACGCCAAGCCTTTATTTCTGGAAGAACACGGTCGGTTATGGAACTAATCGTTTCGGCGATATATTTTGATTCTCCATGGATTATCGAATAACAGTTTTCTTATTTCGATGTTTTATGAATTTAAGATACTTGTAATTACGTGGAAGAATTTCTTCGTTTGACTCCCAGAATTTTTCACTCACATCGGGCTGGATCGGAACAAGGTGCTCGACAGACTTGAATTTTTGCATCGGAGTCTTGCCGTTCAGTGAAGAATGTGGTCGTTTCTTATTGTAGAACTCCTGCCATTCCATAGCCATCATATTCAAATCAAGTGTCTTGTCCGACAAATCTATAAGATTCCAAAACTCTGTCTTATCGGTCTGCTGAGACCTTTCGACTTTGCCATTCAGATGCGGAGTCCTTGGTTTGATTGGTCTGAATTTGATAAAATGGTCATGCAGTTCATATTGGAAGTCATAATTGAAAAATTCTGTTCCCCAATCAGTTTGTATCCGCTGAACGGGAAAAGGAAAGGTGTTCAGTATCTCTCCTAAAAAATGAATTGTACTTTCCGCTTTTTTATTGGGATATATACGAATGGTTCTCAAACGGGTACAATCATCTATGGCCGTGAACTGGTATGCTCCGTTTCGTACTTTCATTACATCCAGCTGAACCCTTTCCCCAGGAATTTCTTTACTATATCGGATATAGTCTGACTTTTTACGCTGTTTCACAACAGCTTTGACCTGATGCTTTTTCAACACACGCCACACCGTCATGGCTGAGAGCTTTATTCTCTTTCTAAGCAGATAGTTGGCAATCCGTTGCGCTCCCCATCTTCTCGTCTTACGCAGATTAAGGATAATGGTTTCAATTTCAGGTGTTATCTTCATATTGGCAAGTCTTGATGGACGTTTAGACTTATCGGACAATTCCGACTTGCCTTGTTCTTTCTCGCGATTTATCCAACGGTATAACGTGGAACGAGCAATCCCGCACCGAAGGGCAGTTTTTGTCACAGAACCCGTTTCGGCGTATAGTTCAAGCCATTTTTGGCGCATCCGTATTTTCCGTATATCTTCTTTCATGCTACGAAGATACAGATTAAGATTTGCCTACGAAAAGAAAAAATGTAGCGTATCTATTGATACTTTACATATAATAAAGTATTCGTACAGCAATGCTTGTCCGTGCGGAGGAACATCTCGAAGTCGGAGATAAATGCCGGGGTAAGCTCCTTCATGGTGATGTCCTTCACATGGTAGCGGATATTGAGGAACTCTTGCAGGTGCTTGTAAACGGTCTTGTACTTGGCAAGCGTGCCCTTGGCTTTCATGCCTGCCGCCACCTGTTTCTCGTAGTCCTCGTTGTGCTTATTGAACACCTGCATCAGTGTGTGGCAGCGGTGTTCCAGTCCGAGAAAGGCGTTCTTGACCTTTTCCGCCGTGACATAGTTGTCACGCTCCATGATTTCCTGATAGTGCTTGTTGATGCGTGTGCGCATCAACAAGCAGGCGGTTCGCTTCGAGTGCCGCCGTGCTTTTGCCAGTGACACGCCCACCTTTGGTGTCCCACAACTTCGGATCGACGGTCAGCTTGCAACTGAATTGTGTCTGGCTTCCGTCCACCGTGATACGACCCATGACGGAAACTGTCCCGTCTTTCTTCACTACCTGCCGTTTGAGGTAGAAAATAACTGAAAATGTACTCTTCATCTTTCTGAACTTTTTTGGTTTCAAATTTACTCGGTGAAGAGTCTTTCGTCGATACGCAAATCGCAGAGGTACAGCGCAATTATCATCCGTTACCGAAATAGTTGCGTGAATTGTTAGTAACTCACTGTTTATAGTGTATTTCGGTATTATTCCTAAACTCCGATACCACCAATTATGCAGGGTAACGAATCGGTAACGTAGCGAAGTCTTAACTTGGTTCAGACCTGACTTATCCCGTCATCTGATTACAGAAGCAACTTTCTCAAAATGCCTATTTCTCAATAACTTTGATCTACCTTTCCATATCTCGCCGATTATTGCTACCTTTGTCCTATCAAAATAAATAGCTATTTTTGTAATGTCGGTTACTGTAACCGGCATTACGATAAATGAATATGCGATGAAATTTTACGATAGGACTGAAGAAATAGCTGAATTGCAAAGGATTAAAAATCTTTCTGATGTAAATCATTCGAGATTAACGGTAGTCACGGGAAGAAGACGAATAGGTAAAACAAGCCTAATTCGCCAAGCTTTTATGAGACAAACGACTATATATTTGTTTGTATCAAGAGATAATGAATCAATTCTTGTAAAACGTTTCTCTGATGAAATCAGAAGGGTACTAGATATTTTCATACCTGATGAAGTTTCCTCATTTAGGAACTTATTTACGATACTGATGGAAGTAGCCAAGAAGCAGCGGTTTAACCTTGTAATTGATGAATTTCAAGATTTCTATTATGTAAATAGTGCCATATTTAGTCATATTCAGGATGTATGGGATCGGTATAGACAGGAGACCAATGTGAATTTTGTTGTCTGCGGTTCTGCGTATCGCATGATGAACAAGATTTTCGAGGACCGAAAAGAACCATTGTTTGGACGTCGTGACGCTCTTATAAAATTGAATCCGTTTAGGACTGATACAATTAAGGAAATCATTAAAGATTACAAACCAGACTATTCTAATGAAGATTTACTTGCTTTATATACATATACAGGTGGAGTACCTAAATATATAGAACTATTTATGGACAATTTAGTCACAGATAAAGATTCAATGATTTCTTATATGATAAGAGATAATTCTTTGTTTGTCAGTGAAGGAAAGAATATCTTGATAGAGGAATTTGGTAAAGATTATGGAACGTATTTCTCGATACTTGGTTGCATTTCTACAGGTATAAACACGCAGGCAAATATTGAGGGAGCATTAGGAGGAATAAGCATTGGGGGATTTCTTAAACGTCTTGTAGAAGATTATTCATTGATTGCAAAGATCAGGCCTTACGGAGCATCTGAAGGAGGGAAAAATATTAAGTACGAGATATCAGATAATTTTCTCCGGTTTTGGTTCAAATATATTCATAAGAACAGGTCTATCGTAGAAATGGGGAACTGGAAACTGTTGAAAAAAATCATCTCTGATGATTATACTACCTATACAGGTGATATTCTTGAAAGATACTTTCGCCAAAAGATGATTGAAAGTATGGAGTATCGCTATATTGGAAATTGGTGGAATCCAAAAAACACAGAGAATCAGTGTGAAATTGATATTATAGCAGTATCCGCTGACAATACAAGAGTAGATATATTTGAAGTCAAAAGAAATCCTGAACGATATAAAGAAGGAGTTCTAAAAGAAAAGGTAGATCATTTATTGACAAAGCAAAAAGAACTAAAGAAATGTACCCTAACATTGGGTAATCTTTCTATGCTTGATATGTAATTAATATTTCCTTCGTCCCGTCTGTACTGTGACAGCCAAATTTAAAGAAAATGCACCAATAGAACCTGTAATAACTGTTACGGCAGGTGTAGATGAAATAATATATATCTTTCGGCAAGTTCTAATATCACTTTAACTACTGCTAAAGAAATAAGAAGAGAGGTGTACTATACAGTATCTGGTTCAGAAAGGCACATTGAAGGTAGTGTTACTATTCCTGCTGGACAATCATCAGCGAAATCTACTGTATATCAACTACCTACTAGATAAAATATTTGCAGATATATCTAGTATAATTATCTTTGCCTCAAAGAAAAATGACAAAGTTATGAAAGGTGCAATTTATAGTAGAGTATCTACAGAACAACAAGATTATAGTAAACAAACGAATGAACTGAAAGACTATGCCAAAAGAAACGGTATAGAAGTAGTCTATGTATTTGAAGAAAAAGAATCAGGATTCAATAATAATAGACCAGAGTTTGAAAAACTAAGAAAGCTAACGAAGCAGGATATTGATATTATTCTGGTCTGGGAAATATCACGTATAAGTAGAAGGGCAATTTATTTACAACAGCAGGTACAGGAATTTACTGATAAAGGAATCTGTATATATGCAAAGAAAGATGGCTTTTCTACCTTAAATGATGATGGTTCTGTTAATGCTTCAACTAAAATGTTGATAGGCTTTGCTTCCATTATTGCAGAACAAGAAGCAGCAACACTCAAAGAAAGAACTATATCCAGTAAAAGAAATAAGATTTTAAGAGAAGGTAAAAGTTATACATATTATGCTCCCTATGGATATGATTACAGTAAAGAGACTAAAATGTTATCCATCAATGAAAAACAGGCACAAGTTGTTAAAAGGATCTTTCAATTGTCTATAGATGGATATTCAACAGAAAGAATTGCTATTCTTCTGAATGCAGAGAAAATACCAACTAAAGGCAAAAAGGAGAATTGGACAGCAGGAACAGTTTGCAATATGCTTACGAATCCAGTGTATAAAGGTGAAGCAAATTATACTCTTAAAAAAGAAAAGAAAGCAGGTAGTACTTATTGTAAACCTATGGAAGTGGTTACTATTTCTACACCTGCTATTATTGAAAAAGAACAATTTGAACTCTCACTACAAAAACTAGCAGAACGGACAAAAAGAAGTAACAGTTTTGGAACTAAGTATAATCCATTACTTAGAGGACTGATCCACTGTCCCCACTGTGATGTAAAGTATGTATATAATTTTGGAACAAACCAATATCTCTGCGTTAATAAGTACAAGAAGGCAAGTAACAAAAATGTACATTGTACAGCCAAATGTATTTCCAATAAGCTGGATTCTATTGTTTGGAATGTAGTAAAAACATTTTTCTATAAGGAACTGGCAGCAGGGAAAGCACAGGAACAGATAGAACCATTACAGGCAGAAATTGAATCATATAAACGGCAGATTCTTCTTTTAGATGGTAAACAGTCTGAACTTACTGCTAGAGCAAACATAATAGTAGATGCAGCCATTGAAATAAAAATCCAGTTTCCTAATATGCCAGATCTTTATGCTAATAAGATGAAAGAAGTAGAAGAGATCAATAAAGAAGCCAGCAAATACCAGAAAGAAAAGGAAAGACTGGAAAAACTAATACACTCTAATGAATCCAGAATAAAGAATATCAACAGAGCCAGTAAAGAATCTGCTTTAGTGGAAAGTATTACAGATGAAACAGAAAAGTATGATCTGGTACATAAGGCAATAGATAAGATAATGATTTTTGGAGAAGGTAAAACATCTATTATTATTGTTACTTTTTCTACTGGACAAACTATTTATCTGGGTTATTCTTCAAAATCTAATAGCAAATACTACACAATCTTTTACCCTAGTTCTGATATTTACTTTGATATTCAAACAAATAAAGGATATATCAACCATTTAAAAGAGAAGGCAACCATTAATTCAGATGGTTCCATTTACTTAGGTGATCTCACTGGAGAAGTTAAGGAATACAGTATTATAGATTTTGTAAATTATCTAGATATTGAGGAAAACAGAAGATACTACTAACAAAGAAAGTCCTGTTGGCATAATAAACTGGCAGGACTTTTTTTGTCTTGTAAACTTTACCTACCTTTGCACCAACTTCTAAAGTTCAAGGAGTTGAGCCTCTTAGAAGGGACATAGTTAATAAGAGCGTTTGAAATATTATCCTTAATCTGGAATCTGGACAATTCTAAAACACAGGGATAATAGACAGTAATCGCTCACGCTGTGCTATATATCTACCTAGTGTAGCTTATATAACTGTATGGCGTGGGCTATTGTTTATTACTTGTGTTTGGGCAGTCCAGAGCCTCAGATTAAGTAATATTCAATAGTTCCCACGCTTTTTTATTTGTTAATCTTTCCAGAGGGAACAGGAAAAAACAACAAGAATCAAGATGAATAGAATTTTTAATGTATGTATGTTTGTTATTTGTTCTTTATTACTGTTATCCAGTTGTGATAAGGAATCCAACAGTATTGATATTTTTTATGATTACAAAGTGAAAAATCAAGAAGGCTTTGATATATATAGTATTATTCTGTGTCCTTATAACGAAGATACAACATTCTTGACAGGTATTAAAAATGAAAAAATGTGGGTCGGAATGTTTGATGAGCATACAAAGGAACAATTGAAAGAATGGAATGGGACGGAGACAATCGAGCGTACAATAAAAATCGATTTGGGATATGGTAAAACAGAACTTCTTAATATTGTTTCATTTGGTTTTAAACTAGGTATTTACAAAACGAATTGGGGATATATTCCAACACTGACATATGGTGTTATTTTACCTACACTGGGTGGAGGAACAGCATTAGAAAAAGACATCCTTCTTTTAAATGATGATAAAATGATTGTTTATTCCGCAGTAAATCCCAGTATTATTCAGTCCCACTGGTATCAGGAAAGTATTGTTGTTTCTTCCTACATTCGTGATAGCTATAGTTATAAAGTTGTATCTCCAGAAGGAAAAGAAATTGTGGAATTGAAAAGTAAGCCTTACAACCGTTTAATAGAGTTAGAAAATCTTTTTCCTGTTTCTTATACAGATGGTATAGGCTTCTACGAAAGAGGAAGAGGATATGATAATAAAAAATGTGACATTTACATTCATAGAGTCAATTATGCTATTTCTAAAGATCTTTGGGATATACCTATTTCATCTTTGACAAACATCGAAAAAGATGCTCTTTTTAATATAACAATTTTGGAACAAAGTAATCCTATCTGGAAATTTCAAATTGATATTACCAATTATGATGGAAGTAAGAAACAAGTTATTTTTACTGTTGATGTGGAGACAGGAAAAGTAACAGAAATATAAATGAATAGGATGTAAAATAAACTGTGTCAGATTATTTTACGTTTTTAAACTCATCGGTCGGGGAACGGCCAGCGCCAAGGGGCGAGACCACCCGTCCCGACGAGCGTAAAAATCCAGTAAGCTAATGTAGCGAATCTGTTGTTATAGCACAACTTAGGATATTAGCGGGATTCTTCTATGCTGTTGATTTCCTTCTGTAGTTCGTACACTTTCTTCTTCAGTTCTGTATTATCCATCATGTACGTGGCTAAATTTTCGCTCATATCGAAAAGCTTTGCCTTTAATTTGGTGTTCTCGTTTTCTGAATTTTCTAGTTCTGTTTTTAAAGCTATATTTTCCTTTACTAGACTTTCGTTTTTTTCGGTTAGCTCTTTGTCAGTCCCGAGTCCGTCAATGAAACGGACCAAATTTCCTATGACTGGAGCAGTTTCTATTCCTCTTGAAATTGGTTCAAGAATTGCGTAAAGCTTTTGGCATAATTCCGATTGCTGAATTTTGTCCATTATGCTGTCATAGTCCCTCGATGTTCCAAATATTAGATCATAAGCTTCTTTATTTACTTTCTCTAATTTCTTTGCAAATATTGCAGAAACTTTAAATTGTCCGTTTCTTAAATTTAAAATATATTGCTTTGATACTTCTATTTCCTCTGCAAGTTGTGAAGCGTTTACTCCAGCAAACAGCATGTATTGTTTTAATAATTCTTTATCTTCCATTGCTATTGGTGTTTTGGTTTATGCAAAGATGCTGATTATTATACATATACCAAAGAATTTGATGGTTGAATACTCAAAAATGTAGCTGAATATGTTTACTTTTTCTTTTATGTGGTATATAGAGTAAAACTAGGCAGCAAGCATATTTCTGGCGCGTACCGGCCATACCCAAGAAGATATTCGGCAATATGTTGAGACGGCTTTCGGACATAATCTACATCGGACCTGTGATTGAATACCCCCTACCTATTCTTTTAAGGGCAGTTGCCAAGAGACTGTACCGGAGTCGATAATAGCCTTTATGACAGTAATAGCTTTGAGGAAACCATTCGGCTGGTGGTTTCTTTGGGTGGGGATGTGGATACGATGGGTGTTATCGCAGGCGCTATTACTGAAGCATTTTATAGGGATGCTCCGGAATATATCGTTGAACAGGTTCTTCGATGGTTACCGGATGAATTTGCGGATGTATTAGGAAGATTCTATGATAGATTTGTCCGACAATGAAGTGTAGTATACTTTCAGCTTAATGATTCTGATTGTTAAAGTTTGATTTGATTTCTTATCCTACTATCTCAATATTTTATTCATATTATTGGATTTTGTACCTTTGACATAAGATAGATGATGGATTAATGAGAGATAATATATTTACATACGAAGGACCAAGGGGTGAACTGGTGGAGATTTTCTCATTGTTGTCCCATTAAAATCTAAAAGAGTTCTTTGAAATATTTGAAATTTAGTTAGTTACAGCGATTTTCCGAGCGAACGGACTTGAATTTGTAGCTTTGCATCAGATTAATCCGATGGCATATGTTCCAAGACAAATACGTTTTCGCTCAATTGGCTTCATTTCTGAATCGAAGTAAGTTTAACCGCATAGTCACCAAGTATGATGGTGATAAATATGTGAAGCACTTCACCTGCTGGAATCAACTACTTGCTTTGATGTTTGGTCAACTTTCTAATCGTGAAAGTCTGCGAGATTTGATAGTTGCTCTTGAAGCTCATCATTCCAAATGTTATCATTTAGGAATGGGTAAAAATGTATCAAAGTCATCGCTGGCAAGAGCAAATCAAGATAGAGACTATCACATCTTTGAAGAATATGCTTACTACCTGGTTAGCGAAGCACGACAAAAGTGTGCTAATCATATTTTCAAACTTGGCGGTAACGTTTATGCTTTCGATTCGACTACTATTGACCTGTGCCTTTCAGTCTTTTGGTGGGCAAAATTCCGCAAAAAGAAAGGTGGTATCAAAGTGCATACATTATATGATGTGGAAACACAGATTCCTGCATTCTTTCATATCACGGAAGCATCCGTACACGATTCTAAAGTTATGATTGAAATTCCTTATGAACCAAGCTCTTATTACATCTTTGACCGCGGTTATAACAACTTCAAAATACTGTATAAAATTCATCAAATTGAAGCCTACTTTGTTGTCAGAGCAAAAAAGAATCTCGGGTACAAATCCATCCAATGGAAACGTAGGCTGCCTAAGAATGTGCTTTCAGACGCAAGTGTATTTCTGACAGGATTCTATCCTAAACAATATTATCCAGAGCCACTTAGATTGGTTAAATATTGGGATGAAGAACAAGAACGAGAATTTACATTCATAACCAATGCGATGCATATATCTGCGCTTCAAGTTGCTGAACTTTATAAAAATCGCTGGCAGGTAGAGCTGTTTTTCAAATGGCTCAAGCAGCACCTTAAAATCAAAAGATTTTGGGGAACTACAGAGAATGCTGTTCGAATACAGATATATGCTGCTATATGCGCTTACTGTTTGGTGGCAATCATTCAACACGATATGCAACTGAACAGAAGTACATATGAAGTGTTACAAATACTGAGCATCTCATTGACTGATAAGACTCATCTGAGAGACCTCTTTGATAAAACTAAATTTCAAAATGACAAAGAACGATTCGGACCAAATGGGCCAAGTTTATTTAATTTTTAATTCGTCCCAATTTTAATGGGACACTAATGTTAATGCATTAAATATCATATTGCCGACCTTTCGGCAATATGATGGATTGGACAAGCCAATCCGTTTATTGATAAAAGTATTAAGGGGAAATCTGTTTTTTTCGGAACAGATTGCTGTTCCCTTAAAGGATGAAATACAATTGGTAAAGGAATACTTACAACTGCGTTTGTTGGGTAATCCTGACCGGATCCGAATTATTTGGGAATTACCACCGGAGATACCTGATACTTGGAAGATTCCTTCAATGTCTGTCCAAATACCGGTAGAAAATGCTGTGAAATATGCTTTTGACCCGGAAAACGAAGAGGCTTGCATACATATTCGTATCATCGAAAAGCAAGGCAGCCTTTTTATCGCAATCGAAGATAATGGTGTCGGTCTTGCTGCAGACATGCAGAACCGCCAAGAGAAACAAGGTACAGGTTACGGACTGAAAATTCTACGCCAGACCATCGATATTCTGAATAGCCGGAATAAGAATAAAATGAACTTTATTATACAAGACCGTAGCCTGCTTGAACCGGGAGGGCACGGGACTTTAGTTTCTCTTGTTGTACCGTTAGATTATACATTTGATTTATGAGTGAAGAAATTACAGTCGTGATTGTAGATGACGAAGCGGCTTCTGTCCGCAATTTGAGTAATGATTTGTGTGTCTATTCGGATGTACGGATTTTGGAAACAACCACTTCGGTAGAAAAGGCAAGAAAGATCGTGATTCGCCAACAGCCGGATTTGCTCTTTTTAGATGTGGAGATGCCCAAGATGTCCGGTTTGGATCTATGGCAAAATATCCGTGCGGATGTCCATGCCGATATGCGTGTTGTTTTTTATACAGCATACGATAAATATGTATTGGAGGCTTTGCGGGCTTCTGCTTTCGACTATCTGCTGAAGCCTTACCTTCCGGAAGAATTGGATGCCGTCATCGAACGTTTCCGCTGTGTTTTTTATCGCAGCAGGGTGAATATGGAGCAGTCCATGCGCCGTCTTTTAGCCGATGACTGCAAATTTGCCATCCAGACGGTGACCGGCCTGTTGTTTTTGAAGCGTAGTGACGTGTTGTTATTTCGTTTTTCAGACGTGAGCCGTTGCTGGCAACTCTATCTGTCCGACCGCACAGATTACAAACTCCGCATGAGTGTTTCTGCCCGCGATTTGATGAACATGAGCGTCTCATTTGTCCAAATCAGCCAAAACTGCATTGTCAATCTGGACTATTTATGTTCAATTGAGAATAAAACTCTCGAATGCCACCTTTATCCCCCTTTTGACGACATTGAATTGATCGCCTCTCGCCGATATTTCGGAAAGGTGAAGGAGTGGTTAGAGATTTTGTAAGGTGTATCGTCTTATCAATGTAAGGTGTATTATTTTCCCGGCAACGATGTTTTTCATGTTGTCCGGAAATTTAATTTTTGTGTTTGTCTGCTATTTTGTACCGCTTAACGATGAAATGCCACTTTTGTACGCTCTTTGAGTTTTAACTGATTGTGAAGGTTATGGATGGTTTATATATTTGAAAATTATTTAAAAGGGGATGATCTCCTAGTTATTGGGGAATAATTTAAAATATATAAAGGATGAAACGAGTTTTATTTATTTATTATTTGTTGGGAGGATTACTCTTTTTGTTACCCGATTGGCTAAATGCACAAGGTAACGGCAACATGGTAGGGATTGAATTGACCGGAAAACAGGAGTTTGGCTCTAATGTGGTTTTTGATTACCGTAGGTCGGAAATACGTAATCAACTCTGTATTCCTCCAGAAGTACTTTGCTTGTCGGTCGGGACTCAGATTCATGCTATATCCATACCTTATAAAATAAATATCTATGATGGATCCACTCTCACGCAATCTTTGGGTAACATGCGTATTGCGTTGGGAGAATGTCAATCTATACCCAGCTATAGTTACCCTTATTCTTATATCGAAGAGGGGATGGCTACACTCTATGAAGGAGGAGATCAATTAGAGGTGACTCTTACAAACAAAATGCAATTTGTTACATACAATTTATCAGCTCCTTTTACCTACAACGGGGGATATTTGTTGGTGGATTTAAAAACAACAACTGCTGTCCCTATCACGCAAAACATAAATATCTCTACTAACTTTCATGAATACAAAAGCATCCTAAACCTACGTGGACAAGACGGGAAACAACCTTATAAAAATGATATGAAACCGGATCTTGTGTTAGGAGTAATCACATCTCCAGGCAATGCGGTTCCGTATATTCCTCTCCAATTCAGAGAGTCTATCTTAGGGTATGCACCAGTAGGAGGCTCTTCTCCTAAAGTGGATATCCAAATCGCTAACATCGGGGATCAGCCTTTAGAAGTGAAAGGGATAACTGGTTCTGAAAACTTTGCATTGGTAAATTCTAAAATGGTAGCTGTTGGTTCAGAGGAAATAATTCAATTCCAATTTACCCCAAAGAATGCTGGTACACGGGAAGAAACTGTATTTTTGCAGACCTCTGCCGGAAAAATCGAAATGAACCTGTCAGGTACGACCTATCGTCAGACTCCTTATAACAGGGTGATTAAGGTAAGCCCTGAAAATCCTTTATGGGAGCAATTGATGAATGAAGAAGATAGGTTACAAATAACAGAGTTAAGTATAGAGGGACAGGTAACAGAAAAAGATATGAGCTTTGCATCTTATGAAATACCCAACCTGATTCGATTGGATATGTCGGCAGCTGTTTCATCTGATGCGAATGTGTGGTTCAATGAAGAATGTTGGCCGCAATTTGAACAATTGGCATTGCCTGCTGGGGTTAAAAGCATAAGGATACCTCAAACCGCAACCAACTTGTCTAAACTGATTCAACCTTTAGGATTTGAAGGGCTCTCAGGTGACTATAATCAGGAAACCCAAAAAGAATCGCTTCCCGCCAATTTGACCACGTTGATCGCTTTTGGACTTAATTCGATATCAGTGAACTCTGATGCGATACAAACTATTGAAACTGTTTACGTCCCAGAGAATGCTTTGGATAATTGGAAAAATGATTATCGGTGGCACGATAAAAATATCCTTCCAATTACCGATGCCGTTCTCCATCCCGATTTTGGAGGGAATATGCTGGTTCGCGATGAATGGGTCATTACGATGGACAATTATCCGAAAGGTGAAATCGGAATCAATATTAAGCCGGATGAAGGACAGGTGACCGCCTCTGCTTCCTTGATAAATAAGGCTCCGGTGCAGATAAAGGAACTGAATATGTCATATAAGTTGAATGGGAGAGGAACAGAATATAATGAACCTCTGCCGGATGGGTTGTTTGTAGAAAAAGGAATCTATTCTGTTTTTATAAATGAAAACGAGGAGGCTGCACTCCAAAGTGTCTCTTGTGATTTGAAGTTGCAACCCCAAAAATGGCACTTTCTCTCTTTTCCTTTCGATGTGGAAAGGACTGCTTTCGTCTCTGCTCCTGAAAACGGTTCGCGACAGTATGTGGTTCGCACATACGATGGGCAATCCCGAGCTGATAATGGTATGCATAATGATAGGAACTGGAAAGATGAAACGATGAAACTGAAAGCTGGATGCGGATATATTTTACAAACGGATGATCCAGAACAGTATCAAAATGATGATAGGTATTATAAATTGTCACTTCGCATAGAGGGTGCGGATTTGGTACGAGATTTGATGAAAACAGAGGCCGTTTCCATTCCACTAGAGTATTATGGATCATCATATGATGATAACAAAAGTTGGAACCTGATTGGTAATCCTTACTTGTCTTTCTATGATATCCGGGATATTGTTTTTGGTTCTGCTTCCATTATCGTCATTTGGGACGGGCAGGGATATATTCCCCTTTCCATCAAGGATGACTCATACTCGTTACGTCCGTTGGAGGCGTTCTTTGTGCAGAAACCGGATGGCGAAGAAGTTATCACGTTTAAACCGGAAGGCAGGAGAATTAATGCGGAATCGACCGTTTTTTATGCCTTGCGATCTATTTCAGATACGGACAGGAAAGTCTTGAATTTGCGTTTAAGTGGTGAAACCTATACTGACCGGGCACGTATTGTAATCAATCCATCGGCTCAACCGGGGTATGACATGAATAATGATGCAGTCAAATGGATGAGTTCCAATAAGGAGATCCCACAGTTCTATACCCTTGGTGGGGAAGGCAAGCGGTATGCCATCAACGAGCGTCCTTTAGGAACGGGCTCCGTACCGGTTGGCCTTTATGTCGGGCAGACAGGAATCTATACATTCGAAAAAGTGGAGGATGAGATTTGGGAGCAGGTCTGTCTGCTTGACAAATATGAAAACAAACAGGTTGATTTGTGCTGTGATTCCTATTCGTTCCATGCAGATAAAGGGACTGTGGACGATCGATTTGAAATCCGTTTTGGCATCCCGACCTCTAATCTTCCGGTAACCTCCACGACCAGTCGTGTCCGGACGGAAGGTCATACGCTTCATATCGAGGTTGGCGAAAAGACAGAAGTTACGATCTATACCGCTTCGGGTATTGAGAAATATCGTAACCGCATTGAGGTTGGTTCGACCGCTATCCATTTGGAATCCGGTTTCTATCTGGTGCGGATCAACGAGACAACTCACAAAGTAATCATCCATTAAAAGACAATGATCATGAGATATTACATTTTTTTATTTATAACGTTCTTATTCCCTATTTGTGTGTGGGGACAGTTTAATCCTCATAATCCGGATGAACCCAGTATGGATAGATTAACTCCTAACTATGATTATGCGGTGTATAAAAATGGTGTGACTTTCACGAATAAATCGAAAGGAGCCAGTCGATATTTGTGGAATTTTGGAGATGGGAATACAAGTACCTTGAAACATCCGGAACATATCTATTCGCAACCGGGTTCTTATAAAGTTGAGCTGACAGTGAAAAATGGTAAAGAAGAAAGGACTGTCATCAATTATATTATGATTGCTCCAGAATCAGAATATTCCATATCTGGTTCATTCACATTGAATCCATCCCAAAAAGGTATTCGAAATTTCCAGTTGTTGGATGATATGTTCAGAGACTTAATGGAGCTACCTTTAAGTGGTGATGTGACTATTACCGTAGCGCAAGATCTGGATTTGTCGTTATCGAATTTGAATATGACGGAAGTTGCAAATAAGTTGATTCCTAAATTGAAAGATTCTCCTTACAAGGTGAAGTTGGAACAGGAAAATGGTAATTCAAGTTTTCTTAGTCTTTGGAATGAGTTGAACAAAGAAAACTATGGACTATTGGAGCAATTAGTTCAATATATGGATTGGGGGGTCTCAGTTCGTTTCGGAAACGAATCCTTTCATATAGGAAACTGGGATTGGGTGTTTAAACCCGGTCCGATCTGTTATGGGAAGCAAAGTGATGAGATTAGGTTTGATATGTATTCGGAAGCATTTACTTATGAATGGAAGTTAGTTGAAACCCAGGAAGGTTTAACAGGATATAAAGAGTCTGGTTCAGGTAAAATCCCTGCGATGGAAGTGATTAATACTACCAATAAATATCAACCGTTGGCTTATGAAGTTTCTTGTCTTTATCAAGGAGAGATTTATGCGACTCATCTTGTTACTTTATGGGTTTATCCCCAAACTATGTATCTGAATTTGTTGGAACCATCAGACAATGGGCTGATTGCGACACCTGATGATGTTAATTTTTCTTGGGAACCGATTCCGGGGAAAAATTATCATTATGAAGTTTATATACGTAAACAAGGGGCAAGTGAGTTTGATTATATAAAAGGTGTTTCTGATAGCAGATGTCATATTGAGAATTATAATGGATTTTTTCAGTTTGAACAGACCTATGAATGGTATGTTCGGACTTATCATCGTTGTAGTGGAGAATATGTTCAGAGTGATCCCCGACCTTTACCATCGGTAAAGCAGCCGATTTGGAAATAACAGAAGTGAAGGTTGAACCGCAAACGGTCGTATCCGGCAAAGAGTTTACGATTACGGCAATCGTGACCAATAAAGGGGCAAAAGAACTTGGAACGATGTCATGGAGAGATCAAATTCGTTGCACGAACGCTTCAATTTCTACCCAATATAAAGATCATGCGAATCAGGGTTTGGAAATCGGAGAAAGCTATGAACTCAACTTTACGTTTAAAGCACCCTATGAAGAGAAATTGAAGACTTTGACGTTTGAGATCTATCTTGATGTGGATGATGCTCTTCTGGAAATGAGCAAAAGCAACAACCGCAAAGAGATTGAAATCCCTTTGGCTTTGCTTACTATTCCGGAAGATGAATTCAAGGTATTATGCGACTTGTACACGCAGGCTGGTGGTGACCAATGGTATTTGAACCGTCATTGGGACGTTACGACCAATGCTGTAGACAAGGATGGTTGGGAAGGGGTTACATTAGACGAGGATGGACATGTGCTTGAAATAAATCTTTCTGGTCGGAACTTGGCTGGGCCGCTGCCAGCAGGATTGTTCTCGCTGCCTTATTTGCAAACATTGGATTTGAGCCGGAACGCCTTGACTGGCAATTTAGAAGAGATTGTTCCGGAAAGTTCGACCGCTCCCGAATTGGTTGCTGTCAATCTGGAACAAAATCAATTGTCAGGAATGATACCGACAAGCATCAATTCTTTGCCAAAATTGGAGAATCTGAATTTGAAAGGTAACCGGTTGGAGACCGTTGCAGGCTTGATTTCGCAAAAAATAAACCTTGTCATTATCGGTCAGACGTTGCCCAACCGGCAAATCGAGTTGCGCCACAAGTTTGTACTAGACTTGCCAGAAATCTGTTTGTATAACCATGATAAACAGGCGAAAGAGGAATGGCCCGGGTTGTCATTGCAAGTCCCAGGCTATGCGACTCCTATGGATTTGAAATATCAAGACGATGCGTATGGTTTTGTTTGGAACAGCTATTACCATACGATCAATCTACCTCCGAATCAAGACTTGGTGCTTACTCAAACTTCTAATTCGGCTAAAGACAGTAAAGTTACAGTCCAGTTGTTTTTTGATCAAGGCGATGCCAACATGGATGGATGCGTAAGCATGAATGATATCCGGCATACATTGAACTTTATCAATGATGACAATAATAGTAGTGGCAATGGTGGTTATATCAACTTCAATTATTATGCTGCCAATACCTATCAGGAGAAACAAGCGGAATCGACCATCAACGTGCAAGATTTGGTTGCTACGGTCAATATCCTGTTGGAGACTCCGCAAACAAGAAGTGGCTCCACCTTGCGTTCTGCGGATGCGGTAAGTTCAGAGCCTGTCGCCTTCCTTTCCGTTAAGAGTGGAAAACTGGTTATCGACAATCCGGCAGAATCGGTTATGGATTTGGACATAACCCTGAAAGGAGTTACTTCGAAGCAAATTGAGTTATTGCTCCCAGCTAACAATTATCTGTATAGGACCCGCGATGTCGAAGGCGGTGTGCGGTTTGTTTTAGTGTGCATGAATGGTTCAGGCATCCCTTTGGGCAAAACAGACATCATGAAGGTTAAAGGAAGCGATGCTTTTGTAGCTCATGCCCATTTGACAAATAAGGCGGCTAATGAGGTTAGATCCGACTTTGATGGGAAACAGGTGGCAACCGGAAATAATGCTGTATCAATGCCGGACGGATTGTCTGATGGTAATATCCGTATCGATCATGATGTCAAAGCACTGGTTGTCTCGGTGTACGATATGGGCGGACATATTCTTTCTTACAACCGGGTTCATGAAGTCGTTCCTGGTGATTATAAGGTAGTCCAATGGTTGCCTAAAGGACTTTCTTCCGGTATTTACCTCGTGCAGATTGAGCTTCATACAACAGATGAAATCAAACATCAAACAATAAAAGTTTCACTTACAAAATAAGCAAATTATGAGAACCAGACATTTAATAATACTGATATTGGCATGTCTATTCCGAATGCAATTTGTTTTTTCCCAAACAAACAAATTGTATATTTCCCCAACGGATTGCCCGTTGGGAAAGACTACGCAGGTGAAAATGCAGATGGACAACCGTTCCGAGGTGGTCGCTATCCAGTTCAATCTACATATACCGGATGTGGTAACATTAGAATCAGCTAATGGTATCCAATTGACAGAAGAGCGTAAAGATGATCATAGTATATCGGTAACACCGAAAGGCAATAACAACTATTTGGTGGTTGTCATGTCCGGTAACAATAAACCGTTCAAGCTTGTTTCCGGAGCAGTGATTCAAATTCCATTGGTTGTGCCCGATAATTTGGAAGTGGATAAAGAATATCCGTTCGAACTTACGAATGTCATACTGGCTGACCGCAATGGTAAGAATGTGATGACTTCATTTGATGCTGGAAAGATCAAGATCGTGGATGACAACGGACCGGATATCACCCCGAAAAACATCCAATTGCAGTCTGACAACTTTAAGCCAGGAGGCAATGTGACCCTGACATGGAATGTCGAGAATATCGGAGGAAAAACGACGGATGACGGATGGAACGAATATCTTTATTTGGTGGATGAGCTTGGCAATGAGTATGCTATTGGAAATACACGGTATACGGAGACCTTACCAGCCAAAGGTTCTATCTCGCGTAAAGCCGAGTATAAGATAGGCGATTATCCCGGCATAGAAGGGAAGGTAAAAGCGAAAGTTGTCCTCAAAGCGTTTTCCGACTGGGAACTGCCTGTTTATGGGGAGAATAATGAAGGTGAATCGCAAAATGAGTTGAATATGCCAAAGGTTCTGGCTTGGAGTCTGAATGCAACGGTCGTTCAGGAAAAAGGGAGTCCGGAAGTTTCATGTATGTTGGCCAGGAGTGGTTCACGACGGAAGGAGGAGACATTTACGTTTACAAACGAAAGTAAGTCGCGTTTGCAAGTGCCGGAGCAGATAACGATCCCTAAAGGAGAATCCGGTACTTATTTTAAGATAAAAGTAATAGACAATGAGATTGCCAATCCGGATTCTTTTGTAGTTGTGACTGTTACGGGAAACTCCTATCTGGAGTTGAAAAAAGAGATATGGATCGAAGATGATGAACATCCATATCTGAAGATGTCGGTGAAGGAATCCGAAATAAAGGAGGGAGGAATGGTGACGATGACGCTTGAACGGGAATGGAATATCTCGTGGCCGTTGGAAGTACGGTTGCGTTCTGACCATTCTAATCGGTTTATCGATTTTCCGTCTGTCGTAATCATTCCTGCCAACCAAAAAACGGTAGAAGTGAAATTGAATGTTGCCAATGACGACCTTCCCGGATTGGACGATGAAGTAGTATTCACGGCTTCTGCTCCCGGACATATATTTGATTTGGAGAGCCAGCGTTTTGTGAAAATTTTGGATGATGATATACCGGATATCGATCTGATTCTTTCCACTACAACGGTTAGTGAGGCGACTCAGTCGGTTGTGGCAACATTGAAGCGTACTGGAGTGACGACCAACAAGGTGACAGTACATCTGACAGACAATGGGAACGGACGGATCAGTATACCCGCTTCGATTGTGCTCGAACCGGGTATGACAGAAAAACAGTTTGTCATAAAGACAGTTGATAATGCCATGAAAGATGGTGATAAGGAGGTGACGATCAAAGGTGCGATTTATGTTTCTTCCTGCAATTGTTCGACTGCAGGAACTGAAACCGGTGTGTTTGAAAAGAAAATCACGGTTTTGGATGACGATGATGCCAGAGTAACGAGTGTCGCCTCAAAGACGACTTTATTGGAAGGGGAAAAAGGAAAGATCACAGTATCTGTCAATGAAGTGCTTTCGACTCCTTTGACCGTCAAGTTGTCTTGTGACAATAAAGAGGTTCAATTGCCGTCTACCGTCATAATTCCTGCCGACAGCCGTAGGGTGGATGTCGAAATCACAGTCCCCAGAAATGAAGAGTCGGAAGGGAACCGAATTATAACAGTTGTCATCGATGCTGGTTCGTATGGTAAAAACACTTGTTGGCTGAACATTACCGATCAGACGTTGTCTGATGCGGTGGTGACAACCTTACAGACAGAAAAAGAAATTCCGGTAAATGGAAGTGCGAAAGTAAGTCTGACTATAAAGAACGAGGGAGCAGCCGCTTTGTCTGCACAAGCGAAGGTGTCTGTTTATTTGAGTACAGGAAAAGAGTTGAATAGTAGTTCGATTGCTTTGGGCAGTCTTTATACGCAGAAGGAATTGGCGGTAGGTGAAAGTGTTACATTAGATAAGAATTTTACATTTCTGGAAAAGACCGGTGACTACCATCTGATAGCCATCGTAAACGAAGAACAGACGAAAAAAGAATTGTCGTATATCAACAATACGTCAGCTCCATTTGCTTTGACATTAGCCCCTTTATATACAGTACAGGTTTCTTTGGATAAAAGCGTGCTTAAAACCGGAGAATCTGTCATGATCACCGGAAAAGCAACCGGCAGTAAAATTGCAGGTGTGCCGGTTGATCTATACATTATTAATAATGGCTATCGGAAAGTCATTTCCGTGACGACCGATAATGCTGGTGTTTTCCAAACGAGCTTCACGCCTGAAAGTTGGCAAATGGGGCATTTCAGCGTGGGTGCCTGCTATCCGGACGAAGGACTCGAAAAGGAGATAGCCGGGTTTGATATGTATGGGTTGAAGAGAGTTGACGTATCTCCTATACAATGTGAAGTATTGGTAGGTCAGACACAGACTATTCCTGTTAAAATCAAAAATATATATTCTACAGCAAGTAATATTAAAGTAAAAGTCATTTCAGGAGCGTTGGGATGTGAAATTGCATCAAATGGTATGTTGAGTTTGGCTGAAGGCGGAACAGGTGAAATCTTATTGCAAATAAAAGGGAAGACTGTTTCTCCAAGAATGAGTTGGGAAAAAGTAAAACTACAATTGATTTCGGATGAAGGAGCTGTTTTGGAACTACTTGTATATTGTTATTGTAGAACTGAAAGGGCAACATTGGTGGCTAATGTAGAGCGTATCCAAACGACAATGGTTAGAGGCAATATACGTGAGTATCGCTTTATGATTGCTAATTCTGGTGGTGGAGAAACGGGTGAAATACGAGTAACTCCCCCTAAAGCGGAATGGTTATCGTTGGCTACATCTGAGATTATTCCTTCATTAAAACAGGGGGAAAGCACTTCGGTTGTCCTTCGACTATCTCCAGCGGAAGATATGCTGCTGAGACCAGTTATGGGAACGATTGCAATCAATTGCGAGAATGGGGATGGGCTGGCGATGAACTTTGTCGTTACACCTGTTTCTGAGAACGTGGGAACTTTGGTGGTTGACGTGTGTGATGAAAATACCTATACAGCCAAGGGAGCTCCTCATGTGTCGGGAGCATCTGTTCGTATCACAGAGTATAATACAGGTAGATTACTCTTGGATGCGAAAACGGATGTGAATGGTTTATGTACTCTTCCAGCCTTGGCAGAAGGTTATTACAAAATCGTTGCTACAGCGGAAGGACATGATGTAGTCGAGCAGGTCATATTGGTAGAGCCAGGAAAGGATAATAAGGTAGTGATGAATCTGAGTATCCAGGCGATAGCAATAGACTTTAAGGTTGAAGAAACAACTTTGGAAGACCGGTATACGTTTTCTACAAAAGTAGACTTTGAAACACATGTACCGGTTCCTGCTGTCGTTATAACAGTCCCGGATCGGATTGAAGCGGAGGCGTTACAACCTGGTGAATCATTGGTTTATACAGTTATTTTAAAGAATGAAGGATTGATTACGGCTCAGGATTGTGAATTTTTGGCTCCAGAGGATAATTCAAATTTTGATTTCGAACCATTGGTTACAGGTTTTTTTGATTTGAAAGCTAAACAGTCAGTTTCTATTCCGGTTGTGATGACTCGAAAAGGAAATGTAAAGACTCGTAGCAGTGAGAGGGAAGTGACACCTCTTCCACTTAGTGATTGTTATCTATATGACGGAACCAGTTATTTTTGGGATTGTGGAAATGACCGTAAATGGCATAAATATTATGTTCCGACAAAAATAATGGAATGTGTGGATGATGGGAGTGGTTTTAAAGGATTCCCGTTTATGGGAGGAGGAACTATATTTGGTGGAAAGGGAAAGGATAATAACCCGGTTACTGGCCCAACTCAAATTTTGGATAAAAAAGAAGAATTGGTAGTTGGTCCCGTTCCACCATCGAAACCAAGTAAAGGATGTATTCCGTGCCAGATGAGTTTGGTCGGAAATGGAATCAAATGTGCTAGTCGTTTTATTCCTGTTTTGGAAGAAACCAAAGATGCAATAGAAGAAGCAATCCAAGAGGTTTTAGATGAACGGCTTGAAGAAGAGCTTTTGAATGATGGAATTCTAGAAGAAGATATAGAAAAATTATTTGAGAGGAGGGATTTTTTATCATTCTTATCAGATTTAATGAAGGCTGCGACTGAATGTGTACAACAGTTTTTTGATCCTAATCATCCAGAGTTATATAAAAAAGTGGCAGAGTGCTATAAAGGTTTTGAAGATTCTTTCAATACGTTTATCGATGACTATATGGATAAATATTTGAAAGGAAAAACGGACGAGCAGAAAGATATATTTAAACGAAGAGCGCGGAAGTTAGTAAAAGGTTTAGGAATAGCAGCCGATGTTTTGAATTGTCTACATGATTTTGCTCATGCTTGTGATCATCTGTATCAGACTAAAAGCGGAACGAATGGTCACATTCCGGCTTATATAACCGATTTTTCTAATGTCGCTATAAAAGCAGAGGAAGGATTGCAAAGTTATATGGACATTATGCATGAAATTCTAGGTGATTCAAAAGAATGGTATGATTGTTCTATGGATGAGTTAATAACTTGTTTAGATCAGTTTGATATGGATCATCAAGCTGTGTACGAGAATGTAGTGGTTTACAAACCTTCTTGTGTGGGTGAACAAACTTTTAGAGATTTTGTCGAGCGCTGGAATAATACGCAAGCAAATAAAGCTGTTGAAAATCGGATGGATCTACAAAAAATATTGAACTGTTCAAACAAAATACAGGAACATAAACAGTATGCGCAAGAAAAAGGCTATGCTGGTATAGAAGAGTATTTCGCTGACCAATATGTATTGTTAGCATCTAAGTTGGACGAATCCAGTCAATCGGTATGCTCTTCTGTTGCTTTGAAGTTTGAACAGACAATGGTGTTGACTCGTCAAGCATTTAAAGGTACTCTAATGGTTAAGAATGGACATGAGTCAGAGTCGATGAAAAATGTCAAGTTGAACTTGGAGGTTATTAGTGAAGATGGAAGTGTCGCTACTGTGAGAGAAATCCAAATATCTCCTAAAGAAATCCAGGGATTTACTGGCCAGCTTGATGGAGTTTGGGCATTGGCTCATGGAGAGACAGGAGTTGCAACGATTGAGTTTATCCCGACCAAGTATGCCGCCCCGACCGGCCCAAAAGAATACACGTTCGGTGGAACGCTCTCTTATCTCGATCCGTTTACCGGCTTGGAGGTGACTCGCGACTTGTTCCCGGTAACCATGACCGTCAGCCCTTCTCCGAATCTGTCTATGGATTACTTCGTGCAACGTGATATTTTAGGGGACGATCCTTTTACAAAAGATGTGGTTGAACCGATGATCCCGTCTGAATTCTCGTTGCTGATTCATAACGTGGGTGCGGGGGATGCTAAAAATGTAAGTATGGTCACTCGACAACCTAAAATAGAATATAATGAAAAAGGGCTGTTGGTAGATTTCAAAATCAAGAGTTCGCAATTGAATGGTGAAGCCGAATCTGTTATAATGGGCGAAAGCGTGCAAAACGATTTTGGAACAATTAAAGCAGGAAAGACCGCTTATGCCCAATGGTGGATGACCAGTACGTTACAGGGACATTTTACGGACTATAAAGTGGAGGCGACCCATGAAACTAGCTATGGTAATTCTGATTTGTCCCTGTTGGACACAGTGCGTGTCCATGAGTTGATTCGGGGTATTCGGGTGAATGAGTCGGTTAATCCAAAAGTTACCGGTTTTATGGTGAATGATCTGGAAGATGATTTGGATTTCCCGGATAGGATGTACCTGACGGATGGTACGACTGCCCCAGTTGTCAAAGCTACTTCCGCTGAATTGCAGAAAATATCGGATACCGAATATAAGTTGGATATTACTCCTTCGGCTAACGGATGGAATTATATCAATATTCCGGATGAGACCGGTGGACGGTTGAAGTTGCTCAGTGTGAACGAAGATACAGATCTGGATACCCGTAAAGTATGGCAAACCGATCGTACATTGCGGGATGGAAAAGACCCGAAGTATGAATATCTGATTCATGTGGTAGATTATTTCGAAGACGGTCCGGTGACAAAAGCCACTTCTTCCGGCTCTTTCCGGTTAGTCTTTGAAGAGCGTCCGAAAACTACACTGGCGATAGAATCCATTACAGGTTTGCCTGAAGAGGATCAGGTGGCAACCTCTCCAGTCGGAACAATTACGATCAAGTTCAACAAAGCCGTTTTATCGGATGCTTTAATCCCAAGTATGGTAGAATTATATTATCAAGGCGAAAAAGTGGATACGAAAGGGCTCCAGTTTAAACAACAACAACAAAACACATATACATTGGATTTGTCAACTCTTACCAAGCAAAACGGAGTCTATACATTGACGATCTTAACATCTAAGATTAAGGATTCCGAAGGTTTTACCGGTGAAGGGGACTTTTCGGTTGTTTGGAACCAGGTAGCGAGTGGAAAAGTCTCTTTAACAGCTTTGGCCGATCCGGAAAAGGCGGGAACTGTTACTCCCAGTTCCATACAAGTCAATTATGGAAAGAATGCAGAATTTGTAGCAAAGGCAAACAAAGGCTATCAGTTTAAGACTTGGACGATCAATGACCGGACCGTGTCGACTGAAGAGACCTATTTGCATACCGCAATCGTGGACCAGACGCTTGTCGCCAATTTCGATCCAATCTCTTATAAGATCGAAATCTCTTATGATGCTTCCCAAGGTTTTGTCACTTTCGGAACCGGTTATTACGAGTTTGACAGTTCTTTGGAACTGATCGCAACGCCGAATGATGGATATCGGTTTGCCGGATGGTTTATTGAAGGAAACAGAGTCTCGATGGAGGAACGATTTATATATAAGGTTACCGGGGATGCCAAACTGGAAGCGCATTTTGAAGCTACTGGCAGTGATCCGGACAATCCTGACACCCCCGGAGGCGAAGATCCTGATAACCCCGATGGTGGTGATCCCGATGATCCGACTGCTAATGAGAATGTGGAAACGATTATCGTACAAGTCTATCCTACGCAAGTAGCCGATTATGTCCATGTGGGCGTTTTGCCGGCGAAGAGCCGTCTTATCCTGTTTGACTTTACGGGTAAGCAGGTGAAACAGGTTTCCTCTTGTGAGGGTAATGTAGATCTGTTCATGGGCGACCAGCCGAGTGGTTTCTATCTGTTGCATATCCTGGCGGGAGATGAGCAGAAGAAAACGGTGAAGCTGATTAAGAAATAACATGTGCGTGAGATAGATAAAGAAAGATCGGAAATTTCCGGCCTTTCTTTATCTATCATGTTATGTCTTCAAACTGGAATTGATCAGGCAAAATGTAATGAAAGTCGTCCGTGAAGCGGTTCTCCGTAACGAAGGGTCTATCCTTGAGGGACTATCCCCAATTTTGTGTAAACTCAAAACTACAGGAGGGGGTGCATCGTGCATTACGACACACCCCCTTTTTTTGTGTTTCTATTCTTTGTTATCCCGTTCAGTGCCCTTTTTCATCGGTTGATTGTCATTTCTTCTCCAAGTCCTTTCAATAGGGCGTTTGCGAGCCTTTTGTACTTATATATTAGGATTTATTTACTATAAATTAAGTATTATTATATGTTGATTGTAAAAATTAATTGCCTGATTTTCAATTGAATTTCGGCAATTTGTTTTATATTCGCATGAAAATCAACCAAAACGCTTTCAACTATGAGTGATGAAGAAAAGATAATTGCTATCTGTTGGCTGGATTCCGGATGCTATCAGGCGACATCTGTTGCTGAGCATTTCGGTATGTCCGTTGTTGATCTGGAAGCGGATCTGGCCGCTTTCAAGAATCATGAGAGCTACGCGAAACAGTATGCTGCATACATACAAAAACATACTGCCCCCAAGCTGGCTGACTGCTCGTTTACAGACTGGGATCAGAACTGTACGCTTCGGGTACTGAAGAACAAACGTATCGAATGTGTCATGTGCATTCCCGAAGAAGATAAGTATTACCATTTCTATATCCCGAACAAGTCTTATCTGGACAATATATGCGAGAACTCCCCCTGGATACCTTCAGACCGTTTCCGGCAGGAATTGGTCACCAGCCATATCAACGACTGGAAGGAACTGACGGCAGAAGAGCAGTTCAAGTTCCTGGTCAAACGGTATGACAGTGACATTTTCATCCCCTTCAGCAACCGTGCGGAAAAGACATTCATCAATCAGGTACTGGGTATACGTATTCCCGGTTCTTCGGACTGGACCTTGACGGACCAGCAACGGATGTACCAGGCTTCGGGAGGTTCCGGCGAAGAAAATCCCGCGCGTAGAAATATGAATATGCAGAACGCTGATTTGAACGCTCAGGACAGGTCCATAAGACGGGACCAGATACACCAGTTTGCCAAACTGACCATGACAGGCAGTTTCTCTTTCTCATGGGATGGAGTCGAAGAGGAATGTGAGCTTGACGACTCTGATATGGAGGCTGTACAGAGTTTGGTTCAGGAGAATGATTCCAAACGCTTGCAGGTGTTGGCATCCAAGGGGCCTAAATCCATCGAAAAGGGTCTTCTGTACAAAATAGACCCGTTCTACGAATTCTATCATCTTCAGGTTCCTATGAAGGAAGGTGTGGATTCCAACGACTTCACTGCGCTCAAACACACTGCGCAAAAGGCGTTCGATGCAATCTCGGAAGCTTACCATGCCCGATCTGCCAATAAGCAGACCGCTGCGGTTGCCACCGGTCAGAAGGTTCAGACTGCTGTACTTGACATGAAGCTGCAGGAGTCTATCTGGCAACTTTTCCACGAATTGCGTGATACGGAGGACGAAGAGGAATGTGACGGTATTATCGCTGACATACAGATAGCCCTTCAGGATGCTGGCACAGAACAATACGGGCTTGTATATGATATGTATGTGCACGAGTTTCAGGAGACTATGAACAGTGATTTGCAGGAAAAATTGAAGTCCGTTTTTGTGATGCCGGAACAATCGAAACCCGACAAGGCTGAACCGGTGTGTACGGTTCCAGCGGTTGCTGCCTCTGGTGGAACTGTGCTCCCTAATGGCGCCGGTAAGTATGATGCGCTGCAACGGAACCGTATGGAGCTGCTGACAGAAATCCGGAAGGACGGAATGACACCTGAGCTGATAGAAAAGCTGAGCTGGACCGAGCAACAGATTTTGCAGATACCTGCTGGACATAGACCGGCTTTCTATCCGGAAAATGATTTGACCTTGTATAAGTTGTACTTGAGTGGGAAGATGCTGACAGAACTGGCCGTTGTCAAAACGGTGACAAGCCGGCTTTCCCCCTCTGAGGTAAAAGAAATATATAACCTTTAACTGAATCGTTATGAATTTGTTCAAAGCTGTAGGAACTGTGTTGAAGTGGCTGGTAGTCGTACCCTTGCGGTATACGGCAAAGCTGCTCATGTGGGGTGGCCGGCATCTGGGACGGTTGTCGGTTAAGGGGGGGAAGTATGCCTGGAAACGGCTGAGAGGAGAGAAGGGTACAGCTGTAGTTGTAAGGAATAAGGACGGTGAATATATCGGATTCGAACTTTATGACAGCAATGGGAAACATGTCAAGACAGGAACGCTTTTGGACCTGACTTACTATTATCGTAAGAACTTCCTTAACGGAGTTCCAGAACATATCATCTCTACGTATCGGATAGACAATATCTATCCCTACATGAAATGGCTGAACAAACCCATACAACGTGCATCAGAAGCTTTGTATAGATTGACCACTGATAATTTGCCGGATACGTCATTTTCCCTTCGGGAAGGTTATTGGAGGTACAAAAATGACTTGACACAGGGCGAGATGACTCCGGATCAGCAAATGTTGTTCGGTTTCTTTAATGATCAACAGGACAAGCTGATGGAGAGAGCCGAACTGAACCGGGCTATAGCGAAGGAGGATGGCGATTGTGTACTTCAGATATTGGAGGAAAGCAAGCTCAGTAATGACCCGGAAGAACTGAAGGATAGGTTGGTTCAGTGCTCGGAACATGCCAAGCAACTGTTCGATTTTATGGACAGCAAGCAGTTGTACGAGATGCTGAAATACATAAATCATGTTGAACCGTCGGTGAGTTGTTGGGACCATGAATGCTATGTGAAACTTCTGAATATGCCGTATGAGCAGATTAACACACTGCAGTTGTTCCATTGCAGGATTCAAGATCACTGCTTGGTAGGACGAGATGGTACGGCAGAAGTTACCAAGGTGGTCAATAGGTATGATTTTAATGAGGGATGGAAAAAAGACGGTCCGGAACGCTTCAGAAACGGTAATGACAAGGAAAAGGCCGAGATGATATCGCTCGCACAACAGGCCGGCAACAACGAGGCGGTGCAGGAAATGGCCAAGCAGTTTTATATGGGCATGTTTAACCAGAACAATATCCGCAGCAGGCAGATGTACATGCAGTCCGTGCAGGAACTGGCAAGAGTGGCGGTAAACACGAATGACGGTGTGGGTATGTCCCCTTTGATGGAGTATTTTTACCTGGTGCACCGGAAGAATGTCGCTTGCCTCGAACTGGCTGAAGGGATGTATACGGACAGAAATTTCATGGTATCTGAAAATTATTCTCTGCTCAAAGCTGACTTGGAGTCATTAAACAGACAGATAGACGAGATATACGCTACCCCGGCAATCATCAGCTTGGAATATCAGAAGGTGGACAAGCTGGTGGAGATGTACCGGAAAGGTTCAATAAAGGGACCGGACGGAAAGATCCAACCGGATGCGGCTGAAGCTTTGGCAGGCTTGATCTATAGTTTGCACAAAGTTGGGGTGGCTGAAGGTGTCATCGAAAGACTGGCGAATACGGATATTCTGAAATCGGCAGTCTTGAAGGACGCGCTGTTGAGACATAACCTTTCCCAAGAGGATGTGCAACACTACACATCCGGACAGGTGCGCGAGCGGACCGATGCGCGGCAACAGCCGGGACAATACAACCTGACATCTGCTAACGGACCGGTCATCTTACAGGGGACCGAGTCAAACCTGCTGGACAGGCTGGAACTGATTCATGAGAAATACGGACCGATGATTCGGGTGGACATGGAGGACCGCAGGGTATTGCCGTTCCCGGCAGAGTATGTCGATGACATGATGATGCGCGAACCGGAAACCCTGAAAGATATTATTCGTCAGGTGGGAGCGGAAGCACTGGCTTACCGGAATGGTGACCTTACGGCAGAAGAACTGTTTCAGTGCCCATGCTATGAGCCGTACAATCCCAGGACAGGAAATGATGTGACGTCCTTGGCTGACCGGATGACGGAATTCTGGGCAGAGAGATCTATGTCTCCGCAAGAGATGGCTGCGTCAGTGTCAGGGGGTATCTCAATCCCGGTATCCGGCAGCGAGGAATTGCAGTTCTCCGCTGACACGCCGCTGGACAAGTCATTCTCCCAAACGGACGAATATATCGAGAAGGTGGATTCCATGCTACAGAAGTATGACCCTAAATCAACCTTTGACCAGTACTGTACTTTGGTCTGTCCCAGCGAAAAGGCAGTTGACATGTGGCAAAGTAAGGAAAACCAGGCCGTTTTTGTCCGGCTGATGGATGAATGTGTGGCCATGTCCATGGCATACCGGAAAGGTGAGATTACCCCGAAGGAACTGATTAATGCCATTCCCAACGCACAGCGCGATAATGGATATTCCAAGGAATATGCCGATAAGTTGTCCAATAGGGTCATGGGTATTTACGAGGGACGTATCCGCAGTTCAGTCCAACAGTTACAGGATGACGCTTCAGGGGAAAAACGACGTGTGGGTTATCACAGATGAAAAAGGACTATTATGGAGAAACTGATGACTTATGATGAAATAGAAAAGGTGTATGGCCTGCAACCTGAAAAAATCGGACTTTGGTTGTCCAAAGGATATATACAGGGGGCTGACGGTTACGTGTCCGTTTCCTCTCTGAAGTCATTCATGAATGACATCGGTATGGATAATGCCGGCATGAAAGTTAAGGGATCACTGACTACCGCTTATCGGCAGTTTGTCCGTACATGGCCGGATATATTGGGCACAGAACTGAGTGATATGCTCCGCGAATGTGCAGAGGATGATGACATGGCGACGGTAGCTGCCAGACATGACATAAGTCTCTCTACCCTGCAGTATTATATCCGTACGGCTTCCATCCGGTTGAAAATGTATTATGCGGATGTACCTGCTTTGCGTCTGCGGCTGGCTGAGACCATCCGGGAGAACCGAAACCTGCAGCTTTTATTGAAAAGACAAGGTTCCAATGCGGACAACAGCAAGGATGTGATAAAGGAGATGGTGTGCTCTGCACTGAAGGATAATATGATATGCAGCGAGCGGGACCAAGAGACGGCCTACCGGGATTTCATGCGGATGTTGCTTACTTCCGTGACAGAATTGGGCTTGTCGGTACGCTGCACGAACGCGGCCATCAAGAGCGGAGTGAATACCCTGTATGACTTTATCGTGGTGAACAAGGCTTGCGGAAAGAGCGGGATGCTCACCAAACTGCCGCACTTCGGAATGAGGTCCTATCAGGAAATAGAGGACTTGCTGACACGGCTGAATCTTATCAAGGTAGACAATAACGGCTGCTGGACATCGGTAGCGGATTTTTTGATTGACACGAATTCGGAACTGTTTATACGATACAGTGGAAGTTCCGTGCAATCGACTCATAAGCCCCGGCTGAGAGGGAACGAGATGGTGGCCGAGTGGATCGGCAATTATATGGAGTTTACCCACGCCAAACGTCGGTAAACGGTTGAATGGAAAAACGATTAACTAAATATGACTATGGATACGAATAGAGAGTACTTGCAGACTAAGTATGCACCGGACCGGAACATCGAGACACTGGCGGTGGCATTCGCTATGCATTATATGCAGCAGCATCCTGGTACGAAATCCTTGTGTGACATGGCAGATGTTTTGCGTGTGTCTCCCGAAGGGTTGAATGATCTTATCGTGCAGGCGGGGAACTCCCCACTGCTTAGCGGGCAACGGCCGGACAGGTTGGAGCAGCTGGCCTCCATCAACGAGGTCCGATACAATAATTTTCTAAAGGCTGTCGAACAGAACAACCGGGTGGCGGTTCTGTCCAATCCTTCCCTTTCGGCTGATGCAGCGGATTTGGCGTTGGCACGGTACTATTTGAACTCACATAACAACTCCCGGTTCCGTTCTATGGCGTCCCAGGCGTTGGGCATGGACGTGCGGACCATGGAGAACTTGTTCTATGCGGCGGCCGCCAAGTCGCTCTTCCGGAACGAGAACGCTCCCTTGCTGGAGAAATTTGCCAGCGAGAATATCGAGAAGTACAACAAATTCCAGGAAAAGATGGATAATGTGCTGTATGTGAAAAGCGACATCGAGCCGGGTAAGAAACTGGAGGATCTGATTGTCGGGTTTGCGGTGAACTATATCAACAAGCATCCGGACGAAGAGACAAAGGAGAGGGTGTTCAGTGCACTGAAGGTGAGACCCGCTATCCTGGCCGAACTGTACCGCAAGGCGCAGAAAAGGCCGGTGCTGAAGGGTTATACGGTTCCCACATTGGGCAAGCTGGCTCAGCTGAACTGGAAACGCTACCAGAATTTCGTGAAGCGTGTGCTGGACACGGACATCAAGGTGCAGGCAAACGCCGGTGACCTGATTGAGCGGATGATCCCTTCCCGTGAGTTGGGAGCCGCCGTATACCTGATGGGGCAGGACGAGTTCTCCAAGAACCAAATCTGCCAGGTATGGGGGCTGTCTGAGGAAGCATTTCAGGATGCCATTGACAAGTACTCAAACAGCAAGGAGTTTGAACAGAACTGGCTGGCCGGAGAGGAGCAGAAGAAAAGCTATATACAGCGGATTATACCAGAGATCGAGCGGCTTCGTAACGATGCAGCCGAAATACTGGATCCGACCTACAAGGTTTCCGGTGAGCAGGGCATCGAGAATATCAATACGGTAAGCGATGAAGCGCGGACGAAATATCTGCAATACCACCCGGACGTGTTTGCCGGACTGGATAAGGACCATACGACTTACGAGAATGCGATGATCGCTTGCAAGGCTTGCGGTCTGGCGCTGGAGCATGTGGTGAATAAGGAGCCCAGACTGGTGGACTATAACCTGTGTATGGAAGCGGTCAAGTCCAACGGATATGCCCTGAAATGGGTGAAGCGTGCCTGGAAGGACCGACCGATGTGCTATGCTGCGGTCGCCAACAACTATAATGCGTACAAGTTCGTCCCGCGCAACATGAAGAGCGAGCGCAAGCTGATGCACCTGGCAATTACACCTATGGGGGGCGGCCAGAATCTCCAGTATGCGTTCCAGAAGGACAAGTCCAAATATCTTTGCCGTATGGCTGATCGCACGTTCGCCGAGGCACGCGAGTTCTTCCCGCAGAGGTTCGCACCGTCGGACAACGAGCTGAAACGTCAGGCACGGATGGCAAGGGCTCAGGCCAAGATGCAGGGACAGCAGCTGGAGAACGGGGTCAAGGTGACTCCGCAGGACTACTTTGACCTGTATCCCACACTGGTGAAAGAGGCGCGTGAGGCTATTGAGAAGAATTTCATGTCGGTACGTGCCGAGACGGAATCGTTCGTCCGTAACATGGCGGCGTTCTATAACGGTTCCATTTCTGCCAGCCAGCTGTTGGCCGAACCGCCAATGGCGGGCCGCTATCCGGAAGACATGGATCCGGCAATCAAATACCGGACGGTCGTGCTGGACACGTTCGCTTGTGCGACAAGACATCCCGAACTGGTGCCGGCGGGCAGCCTGAACGTGAACTTCAAACCGTCAGTGCAGCGCGATTTCTCCGCTGTGACGATTGATGACTATTACAAACGGCCTGCAGGACAGGACAAGGGCCCGGCTGACCAGGTGAAGCCTTTCTGGGAATCGGCTAATATGGACAGCTCCATGTCGGAGGGCGTCAAAAAGGGATTGGTGCATCTGCTCAAGCAGGAGGCTGAACTGGCCATGGCTTACCGGAACGGCGAGATATCCGCTGAGAAATTCTTCTCCACACTTCCTATGGGAACGAATGTCCCGCAAATGGAAAAGGCGCAACTGGCAGGATACGCCAACGAACTGACACAGTACTGGGCTGACCGGTTCCCGGAAATGGTTCAGCAGCAGAAACAGAATCATTCCCAAGACCAAGGGCTGAACAGATCCCGCAACGGGGGCATGCATCACTAACCTATTATCCGGATTACTATGGGACTATTGGATTATTTCAAGGAACTGGCAGGCGAGGTTGATGAAAGAGACGGCCAGATTAACATCAGGACGGATTTCGCTAACCGTCCCGGGGCCTTGTACCTCTGTATTAATAAGGAGAGCCACAGGGTGACCAGTGTGCGTCTATGCGACATCGCTTCCCGGCTGAAGGAGGATACCTTCGAATCATTTATCTGCGAACAGGTGAAGCAGGTGAAGAAATTGGACTTCATTCCCAACGAGATCGCTCTCTTCTACTTTGTGCCGGACCTCGCTACCGTTCCACGTGTCCACAAAGAGGAAAATGACCACTTTATCCCGTACATCCAGGATAAGCAGCCACAGATGAAAATTGACTTGACCGATGCTGCGTTCGCTGTCAAGTATGGCTTCGACTTGATAGAGAATGACAAGTGCTTTTCGGCGGTTACTAGTGGGGTGGGGAATACCGAACGGTACCGGGAGTTCATGGAAAGCAACGAGAAGGAACGCTACCGGGGTATCGTAAATTACTATCTGGATGGCATACAGGAGGATTACCGTAGACAAAAGGGCATCTCTGCCCGAAACCCGATCTATAATTTGTTACAGCGGATGGGCGACAACGAGAATGTGGTAGGACTGATCGTGCACCAGATAAACAGGCGCAAGGACATTGCTCCCCTGATGATGCGGATGCTCAAGCCGGTCATCTTCAACACGAAATGGGGGAGGAAGAATATATCCGACGCCGAGATGCTGAATTACGTGGCAAAAAATGACATGAAATATCTGAGCGTAGAGTTCAGGAATCAAACAATGCTTGACTTCTTCAAACGAAACGGATTGTTAGACGCTGTGTTGGAATGGTGCGGTTCGGTGAGCTATATGGATGACTATGTACTCCACAGGGGGCCTGGAATCTCAGACAAGGTGAGCCCCATACCGGGCTTGACGGTCAGCGAGACATTATACCAGAATATACTCGACAAGGGGGCTGCGGTCGGACAGATGTGCTACCGTAGACTATGCCGGGACTTACGGAAGGAGAAGGAACTGAACCCTATAATCGACTTGACGGCTAAGTATCCGGATTTTATACGCAAAGATTGTCCCGGCGAAAGGCCGCTGCCGCCGGGAATGACAGAGGACTCGTTCGAAAAGGGACGGGAAGCGACCAAGAACAGGAGCACTTCGTGGTTTCATTTATAAATTCCTAAAAACAATGTTATGGAAAACGAACAGGAACAGATCAAGATTAACAATTACGACATCAACATGCTGATTGGCATATACTTCTATGACCAGGGTACCATTCAGCTGAGTAAACTGGCCGAGAGACTGTGTGCACCGGAAAACGAGGTGGAGCTGATCTTGGCAGAATACCGGGAGTCTCCGGTGTACAAGGATTTCTATGCTGAAATGAGTGCCTTCTCTAATGCAAGACTGGGTAAGTAGGATACGGAGGTGCTGGCTAAATGCATGGGCGAGGCTGCCGAGCTGATGAAGGCTTTTTATGTATTGGATCAGCGGAAAGTGAGCCCGGCTACCATACTGAACGAGGGCAATGTGGATAAACTGCTCCAGTCTGCCTATTTTGAGGAATGTATCGGAAAGGACCTTTCGGTGCTTCTGACTTCCGAGAGCTCGGAGAACCAGGGTTGGAAACGGCTGATGGCTGAGACGGCACTGGCAGATGGCTATCAGAAGTCCATGGAGGCGATGCAGTCCTACAGGGATTTCAGACGCTCACAGGTGGACGGTGATTTGGGTGAGAAAGAAGCGGAGTACCGGGTGTTTGCGACGGAGGCTTACGAGAAGGCGCAGCGGGCTTCAGAAAATTATACAAAGGTTTTCAACCAGACTTTTGTATTGCCCGAAGTGATGGCGATGCGTGACTTGTATCAGAAAGGGGATGAACAGAAGCTGTTGGTTATGGTGCAGCAGAAGCGTGCAGATGCGTTGGTGATAGGGCAGTTCGTGGATATGCTTTGCGGACAGCCCCAGGGGCTCTCCGCTGACTTCACAGGGACTCCGGAAGCTATATCGGACGAGTTGCATAAGGCACTGACCGAAACGGCGTGGTTCGAGAATATGGTGGGGCATGACTTGTCGGGCATTTACCCTGAGATGATGACACAGGCGCAGTTCGAGATGGCACAGGGCTATGTCAACCGTATATGCGAGCAGGCTGGGGACGGAGCAACAGTGAAGGTGAAGGCGTTCACGAGCAAAGCGAACCTGATAGAGATGAAGGTGAACCCGCAGGAGATTGCCAGACGGATGGATGTCCTGACCGGAAGGGTGGAAGAACGTAAGGAACTGAACGGGTTGACCGAGAGCTTTGTGAAAGGGGAGTCTCAAGGTGTCAGTCAGGAATTCTTTGAATCGGACCAGTTCAAGAGACACTACGGCGAGGATCTTTCTTTGGTAGGGGCCAGGCCGGGTGTGGCTGATGTCATGGTGATGGAGCAGTACCGCAAGATGCTGGAGGGACGTATCTCCGAAATGGCGGCTGATCTGTCACAGAACCCGTCGGCTGACAGAGTACAGGATTACAAGGAGTACGAATCATTGGTGAACCAGGCAGAGGTGGCTTCTCTCCGTATGGACAGTTTGTATGCGGACAGGCCGGTACAACTGATAGATTTGTCTGCCGATGACCTGGCCGGACTGAAGATGGACCGGACGGTGTCATTGCTCTATAATGAGCATACGGGCAAGATGATACTTGCTGAAGCGGGCACAAGCCTCGAAGGGACTGAGGGGTATTCGGTGATTGACCGGTTCACGACAGCCAAGCATGCAATGGACTTCATACGTCTGGCTGATCAGAAAATGGAACAGACGCACCGTTCCGGACTTTCCACGGACAATATGCGAAATGAGTATAAAGTGTTCAAGGCTCTTCCTGCTAACGACAAGTCCTTGTATCTGTCCATGAGCATCCTGTCCAACGAGATGGCGCAGAAATCCGAGCATCCGGATCTGGCTGCCATGAGACAGTTCGCATTTGAATATGAGCAGAAAGTGCAGTTCGACCTGGCGAACCCGGGTGTGACCGATGTGGTCAAGACGGATGCCAACCGTGCGAAGCTGCAGGCAAAGATTGATCATGACAGCGGTGCCGACCGTACAGAAAAGGTGGGTGGCCGGTCAATGTGATAACAGAGAATGAATGAGGGCCTGCCCTTCATGGGCGGGTCCGGTACTAATTTAAAATAGGACGGTAATGAAGAATTCTTACCAAAACGACATACAGACGGTACAGCTGGGTAATATCATCTCTTCGGTGGGATCATTGCTTGACCGCTCTGAAAGTATGCAAGAGACGCTAAGCATGTTTCATCTGGAGCAGTCTGCTGAGATTTTGCTTCAGCTGCTCGAAGCGGGGGACGAGCCGGTCAAGACGGAAATACTGACGGCCTCGTTTCTGGGTGATGTTGCCGAGGTGCTGTACAAACGGCTTGCCGGCCTGGACTTCCCGGAGGATACCCCGAAGAATGTGTTGGCCGCTCTCGCGAACGGACTGATGGTGAAAATCGGACTGGTCGGTGACGAACTGGACGAACTGGAGACTTATGCAAGCCGGATGGACGGCTATCTGTACGAGGGCAGGGACGAACGGCTGAAAAGAATTGCCGAACTGCATATTTTGAGTGACTGGCTGATGCAGGCGTATGAGCGGATCGGCAAACTGTTGCCGGAACGACTGGAAACAGAGGAACAACGGCTCATTAAACGGTTCTCCTTCTGGCAGGCATCGGGCTATACGGCAGACTATCTTTATCTGGAGGGATTGTCGGATGACCTGATGGCATCGGACTTCCTGCATTCGACCTTGCAGGATGATCTGTCTAATCTGCAGGCGGCGCCTGAGTCGTGCCGGGCGCTGATAGCCCGTACAGTGAGACTGTGTAACGTGGTAGACCAGGACGGCTCCCTCGAAAAAGAGGAACGGTTACAACGGATAGATAATGTGATATTGGACTATAATTTCCACATCCCGATGAGCGAATGGGACTTTGTCTCCCTTCCTGACGGTTATCTGACGGCCTACATGAAGCTAAGGGCCGGGGAAATAAGGTTGAACGAGGTGGAGCAGTCGCTGACAGACGAACGGATGTGTCGGTGTGCCGTATATGTACATCCGGATGATATAGCCTATGTACCGCAGTCGTTCTGCAGACTGGATATGGCTGATTATGCATTGTCATACGGCTCGCCGGAGAACCTGAGGTATATTTCCCAGGATATGCAGACCCCGCAACAGGTGGCGCTGGCCCTTTCCAGGGACCCGATGACGGCCAATTATGCGAACCCGGATTTGGTGTCTTACGAGATAGCTTCTGCCATCGTCCTGAAGGACGGACGGGCCATCCAGTTCCTCCGTCCGGAGAATTACACGAACCAACAATTTACGGCATTGGCACAACTGGCACTGATACAGTCGCCTGATGTACTCAAGTATATCCGTCCGAAGTTCCAGACGAAAGAGGTGATTGCTGTCGCCGTGCGGAAGGATTACCGCTGTTTCAAGCAGATCCCGGTACAGCAGCGCACAGCGGAAATGATGATCTATTTTCTGTTTGTTGACCCGCGTATCGGTGAGTTCGTCCCGGTCATGCTGCTGAAGGACGAGGTGTTTCGGAAAAAGGCATCCCTGATTACAAACAGTTGGGAACGCTATGCGGCGCTGCCGGAGATTTCTGCAACCAACTGATCGAAGGGTTATGATAGCCAAGATACTGAAACATTCCAAGTCTTTCGCAGGGATAGAATACAACCGGCTGAAAACGGAGAACGGAAAAGCGGAGATGCTTGAAGCGAAGAACTTTGAACTGGAAGCTATGGTCGGACTGACGGGGCAGCCGAGTGCGGCGACATATCTCGATTTCCTGAACTATGTGTCTGACCGGCGACCGGACGTCAACTACCGGCAGTTCCATGCGGTCATTTCTTGTGCCGGACGTGAATTGTCCAAAGAGCAGCTGTTGGACGCCGCCCGGATCTACATCGACAAAATGGGATATGGTGACCAGCCTTACCTGGTGTTCTTTCATAAGGATACGGACAACAACCATGTACACATCGTCTCCACACGGGTACGCTATGACGGCTCGCTGGTATCCGACAAGTCGGAACGGTACCGCTCGCTGGCGGCTATCCGGGAGATAAACAGACAGTTCAATATTTCCGAATCCGAGAACTTGCAGGTGCGGGCCAAGAAGGATATCGCCGCTGCCTTGGAGTGGCGGTTCGCATTCGACTCCAACCTGGTGGGTATCTTCAAGGAGAAGGGCTACAAACTGGAGAAGTCCCAGACGGTTGCCGGACGGTGGATCCTTTCTTCGGACGGCGAGATGTGCGGAACGATTACACAGGACCAAATCGATGCCTGCAAGAAGGCTTACAAGGAAGGGGTGTCCGTGCGTGTCAATGGCAAGCTGCCTGTGGACAAGCAACCGAAAATCTTCAAGCGAAAGCAGCTGTTGTTCAAGAAACTGACCGAATATGCGTCCAAGGGCTATACGTTCGAGGAAATCAAGTCCCTGCATGAACTGAGGACACAACTGGGATTCCATATCGAAAGCACTACGGTCAAAGACAAGGAAGGGAAAGAGCATATTCGCTGGTCGGTGACCGACTATCCGGGCAAGACTGTCTACCGGAGTTCTGACGTGTTCCCGATTGAGACGCTGGTACGCTCCACGGACTTCAGCGAGAAAGCGGATCATTTCTATTCCTTGGTCAATCAGGTGCTGGCAGAGGAAGGAAAGAAATGCGGCTGGAGGAGATTCGCCGAACGGATGTCGGCGCTGGGATATACTATGCATACCGGCAAGGGAAATGTCGCTTATGCAACCAGGCCGGGTGAGAACGGTCAGTACCATCTGCCGGCTGACACGGTGGCCGCGCTGAATTATAACCAGCGTGTGATCAATGTATCGGCAATGGATATTCACTCCGAAGAGGAAGCACGATGCCTGGCGGCCATCAACAGGGTCAAGGTGGACGATATTCGTCCGGTACAGTTAACGCCGGAAGATAAGTCTGTACGCAAGGTGGTAAGGGAAACGCTTTCTTCCCTTCTGCACAACCTTTCGGGCGAGGATTTGAGCGCGGCGCTCAAAAAAGAAGGGGTGTCCGTGGTGCTCATGGGCAAGGAACTCTTCTTTTATCACCCGCAAGGCGGCTTGTACAATGTGTCCAAATTGGGTGGCGGTTTCACGGTAGAACAGGCGAAGGGCCTGGACTTGAATGTGCTTGACGTGGATCGCATGAACCGCTACTACAGCAGGTGGGAGGATTACTTGAACGAGAAGACCGTCACGTATCCCGAACCGCCGGGCGAAGAACAGCAAACTAGTGGCAATACCCGTGGCACCGGACAGAATCATAGCCGGTCAGCAGTAAGCGGTGGTGCTTCCGGAAGGAGAACCCGCGCAAGGGATTATGATGACAGCCGGACTAGGTCCGCTTCCCCATCCATGGATGCTGTGCTCAAACCGATATCACTGGCAGGATTCCTGGCACAGATGGCACAGATTGCCAACCAGATGAAAGCCGGAGGCGGTGGTGGAGGTGGCGGGCGCTCCCGCAAACGCAAACGTAGGGATGATGATGAAAATGAAGATTGATACTAAGTGCTGGTTGATACGTTCTCATGGAATAGTGGAAGGTGTCAACCAGAACTGTAATGGATGCAAATCAGAGAGAATTCCCAACGGAATTCCGGTGTATCAAATGAAAAAACTAATAAAATTTGCTCTGTCGTACTGATTTGCTTATCTTTGTCTGACAATGATTTAGTAGTAACCAAAACCGAAATAAATATGTTAATAGTTTTTGCCAATCAGAAGGGCGGTGTGGGGAAAAGCACACTGGCTTTGTTGTTCAGTGACTACCTCGGTATGGCCGGTTACAGATGCCGTGTATTGGATTGCGACAAGCAACAGAGCATCTTTGAAAAGTACCTGCTGGACCTGACTTTTGAGGGTATCCATTATGATACCGAAAAAATCCAGAATGATGATTGCCCGGTTCCTGTCAATCCAAACTCTTTGTTCCGGATCGAACGCCTTCCGTTTGACGTGCTCTCCGGTGCTATACGCGGATGGCTCGACAATGGGGAGGACTCTTTTACCGATTCTGAAAATGACTTCAATATATTCGACATGCCCGGACAGTTGGACATTGAGCAAATGGAACCTATTTTCCGGCTGGCAGATGCCATCATCACACCGACAAGCTTCAGTGATTTTGACAACAGCTCCACACTTACGTTCACTAACGCATTACGCGGGATGAATCTTCGAGCCAAACGCTTCGTTGTGCCAAATGCCATTATGACATCAGCAAATTATTCGAGCCGTAGTGATATTGAGCAGCAATTGTTGGGTATGGGGTGCCATATCACACCGGATGTGGCGCGTACCGTAAACCTTTCCCGGAATTTAAGTACGATGTTCATTAATCCCTATGTGCTGGCTGTCGTTGAGAATGCTTTTGCTTATATAATAAAGAAATTGAAATAGCGTTAACTTGCTTTAAATTACAAAAAGTGTTTATCCATAACTTTATGAGAATCAAATTAAAATGATAATTTTGCAATGGCAAACCTAAACGATTTAATCAAAACGGCGAAGGAGCAGACTGCCAAAAGAACAGCTCAAAACACTGAGGATAAACGTTCCTCTGTTGCTTCACCGACTGCGTTTACTGGTACGGGAGACTCAGACACTCCCAAGGCGGTCAATTCGATTGCCCAATCACCTACTGACACGGTATCGGCCGTGCCGAATGAGAACCCATTAAAGAATCCGGCTGATAGTGCTGGAGAATTCATGAACGAGCCCACACCTAAAAGAAAAAGGGCCGATTCGTTGAAGAATATTTCCGAGGAAGAGTTGAACGAACTGTTGACGATGTATGAGAATCGCAAAAAGCTTCGAAAGAAAGTATCTCGACAAAAGCGGAAATTTACACCGGAAATCATGGAACTCAAGGAAAAGTGTAGGATATTTTTGGATAATAATCAAATTGATGAAAAGGCCGTGATTCGAGTAACAGGTGAAGCACGTGATTTAATCTTTTTGTTTGGGAAAGTCTTCAATATTCCTACCCAGGTATTAGCCTCCTACATTATTCAAAGTTATTTGGAAGACAATTTTGCTGAGTTCGTCAAGAAAGTTCGCCGATTGGGTAACTGACAACCTGCCATAAAACAATAAGATCATGAAGTGGATTGTTATGCTTTTGGGGGGATATACCCTCTATTATCTTGTATTGATTGTTTTTGATGCGCTCAAAAACAGTGCACCGATGGCTGATGACGAGGATACGCAGATTATCCCTGTGGATGATATGCTGAGTTCATCAAGTTTTCGGGCAAAGAAAATGGAGCTGCCTGCCGATGTACGCAAGGAGTACATGAGTGAGGATAAGGAGGAGCTTGAATCCTATCGTCCGCGACGGGTGACCGGTGCCATCTATGCACAGGGCTTTGAGGTGAACGGTTACAATCAACAGCTTATGAAGTCCGGTAGGGCGGTATTCGACGGATGTGTCTATACATTCTGAGAACGGAGCATCTGAAGATTTGAAGAAGTAGTTTTTATACAGTGCGCCGTAAATGGTGTTGATATAGGCGCAAGCGGATTTGATTTGAAGAATTGAAATATTATATTTTTACAATTAACTAAATACCAAACACTATGATTTTGATTAGTAATTTTAGAAATCTGGCGTGTGTCAAATTTCATCAGGTTAATGCCAGAGCATTGTCGTTGGCAATCGTAATGTTGACATTCGTGACAAACGCTTTCGCTCAGAAAGATGCGTCAGCTTTTGCAGGTGCAATTGATGAAGCAAGTTCACAACTTGAAGGCACTTTCGAATCCGTAGCCAATCTGTGTTTGATTGTCGGCTCACTGGTCGGTCTGGTCGGTGGCGCACAGATCTACATCAAGTGGAATAACGGCGACCAGGACGTTACCAAGCGTATCGTCGGCTGGGGCGGTGCCTGTCTGTTCCTCGTTGCAACAGGTTCAATACTTAAAGTCCTTTTCTTGTAATAATGGAAGGCATAGGTGGTTTCAAGGTGTACAAGGGGTTGCAAAGACCCCTTGTATTCAAGAACTTGAAAGGCAAGTTTATCGGTTGGGGAGCGGCTGCTTTGATTACCTCTTTCTTACTGTGTGTGCTTGTAGGGAATCTAGTCGGTGTCCTGTTTGGTATGGTGACGCTGATAGTCAGTTTCGTACTGTCTATGTCATTCATACTGTACAAACAGAGTCAGGGACTCCACAGCCGGGATTCGGGTGCGGGCTACTACATCGTACGACGTATAGTCCGGGGTAAACTGGACCTATAACATCGACAATTAAATCAAAACTGTTTTTATGAAAGTATCGGAATTCAAATCTCCTTATATCTGTATCGAACAACAGCCGGAGGGCTATGGAGTGGTATATAACGCAATGGGTGATTATTCGGTCATCTTCCGTGTCGAAAACCCTGTGCAGCAATGGTCCGGCGACAAATCGTTGTATGAGGACTTTCATTCCTTCTATACGAACTTGCTGAAGCTGTTCGGAAACGGTTATATCCTCCAGAAACAGGATTTGTTCTTCCGCAAGAAATATCATCATGTCTGCGACAATACGGATTTCTTGGACAACGAATATTTTAAGTTATTCGAGGGACGTGAATATACCGAGACCGAAACGTATCTTATCCTGACCTGTGAGGTTAAAAAATCGTTCTTTTCATACGATAAGGAGGCATGGGATACATTTCGTTCAAATGTTTCACGGTTGCTGCAGATGTTTGACGCTAACGGTTACGCTATCACCGCATTGGACGAAAGCCAGTGCAATGACTATCTGCATAACTATTGTACCATTAATTTCAATAAGGGAGAGGTGGCCTTCGACAATATCAAGGCTACCCGCAAGAAATTCTGGGTGGGGGACCGCGAGGTGCGGGTGATGTCACTGGTGGATGTGGACAGCGTGGATGTCCCAAGCGAAATAGAATGCTCCCGTACCGAAGAGATCGGGGATTTTATCATGCCAGTGGATTTGTTCTCGTTCCTCCCTTCCGTTCCGGAGGTGGATACACTGATTTATAACCAGATATTGTTCATACCGGACCAGCAGGCTGTGCAGACCAAATTGTTGACCAAGTGCAAACGGCATAGTTCCATACCAGACGCCGGAAACGATATGGCCGTGGAGGATATCACCAACATGCTGGGTGATATGGCACGGGTCGGAAAAATGGTGGTGTATTCCCATTTCAATTTTACCCTGATCGGAAGGGGGAATCTGGATAAGGCGACCAATATGCTTGTGGGACAACTGAACAGCCGGTGCGGTATCTATCCGAGCAAGCAATGCTATAACCAGTTCCCGCTGTTCCTGGGATGTATGCCGGGAAATGCGCGGAACATCAAGGATTATGACAGGTTCCTCGTTCCGGCTGACGCGGCTTTGTGTTTCTTCTACAAGGAGGCAAGACAGCAGGACGAACATTCTTCGTTCAAGACTTACTTTTGCGACAGACAGGGCATCCCCTTGGCCATAGATCCGTTCTTCAATATCATCGCCACCCAACGTTGCCGTAACTCCAACAAGTTTGTACTGGGTCCGACAGGTACGGGTAAGTCATTCTTCGTCAACGAGTATGTACGTCAGATTTACCGGAATGGTATAGAAGTCGTGCTGGTGGATACCGGACACTCTTATCTGGGTTTGTGCGAATATCTGAAGGGCAAGTACATTACCTATACGGACGAGAACCCGATTACCATGAATCCGTTCCGTATCAACAAGGAGGAATTCAACGAGGAAAAACGTGACTTCCTGAAGTCCTTGATTACGCTACTGTGGAAAGGTAGCAAGGGTGAACTATCGCAAGTGGAGGACACCTTGATCTCCAATACGGTGAATGAGTATTACAGGGATTACTTTGACAGCGGGCGGGACGCTTCTTATCTGTCGTTCAATTCGTTTTATGAGTTCTCCGTGCCTTTCATGAACAAGCAGATCAGTGAGGCTAATATCCGCAGCTATGCGGAAATGGAGTCATACGAGTATGTGTTGAAAAAGTTCTATAAAGGTGGAGATTATGAGCGCACGCTGAATGATGACATGGACAAGTCACTGTTTGATGAGAAATTTATTGTATTTGAAGTGGATGCCATCAAGGATCATAAAATCCTGTTCCCTATTGTGACACTGATTATCATGGACCTGTTCATACAGAAAATGAGAATCAAGAAGGGGGGTAAGTCGTTGATAATTGAAGAAGCATGGAAGGCCATCGAATCTCCTTCCATGGCAGGATATTTGCAGTATCTGTACAAGACAGTGCGTAAGTTCAATGGAGAAGCCATTGTCGTGACACAGGATGTGGCTGACTTGACCGGCAATAAAATCTTGAAAAACGCCATTGTTACGAATGCGGATACGATGATCTTGCTTGACCAGGAGAAGAATAAGAAGAACTTCGATGAAATACAGAAAGTGTTGGGTATCACAAATTCTGAACTGGCAAAGATATTTTCCATAAATAAGGTCGGGACACTGGCCGGTCGGAACAAGTATTCCGAAGTGTATATCCGTCGTGGGGCAATCGGCGAGGTGTATGCTACAGAGGTGTCATTGGCACAGTATTATACCTATACGACCACACGTATCGAGAAGGATGCAGTCAGACTGTATCATGATGCTTACCAGGAGTATGAGAAAGGGGTGATGGAAGATTGGATGCGTATCCGTTCAGGAGGAAAATCGGACACCGATCCCCGTTTATATAAGGAGCTGCTCGCTGAATGGCGCAAGCATATCGACTTGTACCGGATAGCACTGACTGCCTATATCGAAGAACAAAAACGGACAGGGCTGAGTATCCAGCTGTTTGCCGAGAAGGTGAACAGCCCGGGTTACAGGGTCCCCATTAAAACAAAGGTATATGAGAACATTGACTTCTAAAGTATGGATATGTGTCCTGATTGGATGGCTTTCCGTTGTGTCGGCCTACGGGCAGATTACGGATTCGGCAACGCTGCCTGTCTTGCAGAAGGATGTGGCTGACCAGACGGCACGCCTGGTGGCTATCTCCGGAGTGCAGATAGTGGAAGCGGAGCAGATGGAGGATTTGGCACGCTTTACGGAAGAGTGGGGCGAAATGAACGAGGCGGTGCAGAACGGCTTGCGTACCTTCGGACAGAATGGCTGGGAGGACGGACCGCAGTCCACAGTGGATGTGGCGTTCGAGGACTTCTGGCTGGTGAAGGGACTGTGGAAACAGATCCGTCAGATGGTCAGCCTTTACGGCGATTACTTGTCCGGCTTCGAGCATATGGATTTTGCCGTCAACGCTTTGCGGACGGAGACAATGGACGTGTTTATCACGCAAGGTTATAATACCATTGGTGTTTTCAACAATATGATGGGAATTATCAAGGATCGGACTTCGGCGCATCCGCAGATGACCATTCGCCAGTGTTTTACTAAAGGCGAGGACATGAAGCGGCAGGTGACGTCCATAAACAACGCACTCAAGTGGCAGTTGCGCCGCGTCCATGATTATTCGCTGATGAACAATACACTGGATCCCTTTAAATGTCAGGATATTCCGGCAAAAGGGGACAATGATTTTGACCCGGCTAAAGCAAACCGGATGTAATCAATACTTATATGGAAATGACAGGTGGACATAACAGGTTTTCGTCACTCTCTCTGACCGGTGTCAGAAGGGGACTGGCAATGGCGGCGCTGCTGCTGTCTGGCATGGCTGTGTCGGCACAGGGCGTGATGTTTGTGTACGACCCTTACCGACATGCGATAGTGTCGGCAAACAACAACTCTTCCCTGAAACGGTTCGAGCGTATCGGGAACCTGAAGATGGATGTCATTGCCAACAAGGAGAAGACAGCGGCCAATTATATGGTTTTGAACATTCTGGAAGAGCACTTGTATGCCAAGGAGAAGTCCTTGAGCAACGGGAACCTGGCTTCCATGATGAAATTGTATGAACAGACGGTAAAGGATGTGGCCGAGTTCTGGGAACAGTACCATGAAACGTATGTACTGTCCAGTGATTCCTTGCGGATGAAGTGTGAGGACTATTACGAACGGGCCAAGGCTAATTCTGACTACGAGATGGATCAGATTGAACGCCGGGTGGCCAAGTACGTCCGCGAGTCGGGATTCATCGCGAACAATACGGAACGTATCACCATGATGGAGAATTGTTACGAGCGGGCAAGGGCCGAGAAGATGCGGGTCATCTACCATGGCCGGGTGCTGTTTTCCCTGGCCGTTTACCGAGAGGGATTTCGGGAGCAACAGATTGATGTGCTGAAGAATGTAATCAGATAAATACGGATACTATGACAGGAAGTAGATTAATAGTAGTGTTTGTTTCGGTGTTGACTGGGTTGGTACTGGCAGTGATGCCGGTATCAGCCCAAACAACGAACATCGACATGAGCAATGACACCAAGCTGCTCATGAGACAGATGGAGATGGAGGCCAGCATGAAGTCTATCGAGGAATCTTCCCGTAAGGAGAGTGCGTCTTCCAAGGACGAATACTTGCAGTCGGTGGAGATCCTGCAGCAAACGCTTGACCGTTTTTTTGATTGTGCACCGGGACTGACTACCCGTATGAAGGAGTGGATGACTATCCGGGCATCGATTGAGGTGGCCGGAAAGACCATCTTCAAGAACGGGAATGACTCAATTTACAAGAACCTGACGAAAATGATGAACCGCCGGATGTTCACCTTGCCGGATGCGGCGACTATGCCAGGTGATATGGTATGGCGCAGATACAAGGATGCGTTTATACGCACGGAGAAGGCTTTTTTAGGAACAAGCCGGATCGAAGGAATTGAGGATTTGCTGGACACGGCGGCGGGCATGACTGAGGGGGAGGCAGCTTCCATTAAATCGGCCATCGACATGATGGGCAGCGGCAAGAACGGTAACGGTATTCTGGACGAAGGGTTCCTGAAAAGCGACAAGCTGACGGAAGGCTACAAGAAGGAAGTGGGACGCATCATCGACGATGTGATGCAGATACACAGCTCATGGGTGCCTTCGGCAGACAAGGAATCGTTCTACCAGAAGAAGCTGAATGAACTGAACCGGCTGTATGCGCACGTGAGGGGATCGGACTGGATAGACTTTATCCTGGAGTCCGAACAGACGGATCGGATGAACATCAATGAGGAGTACCGGAAGATATTGGACAAGTCTTTTTCCGGACGTAAAAATAGATAGGAATAAACAAGACATAATACACGAGACTATGAATGAACTGTTTTTTGATAGTACATGGCAACCTTTGCTGGACACTCTTTTGTCAGGAGTGCGCGGGTTGCTGGATTTGAGCCAAAACGGGTTCTTCCATCTGCAGGCGCAAGGTGGGGACACCACCGGTGGGTTTGACATCTTCAGCAACGGTCTGCTGGACAAGGACACCTTTGACTACATGCTGGAACTGAAACGGATGATTACCGCCGGGGACCGCACGGGCCTGGTGGGTGCCATGGCGTACTATGCGAAGGTGATTGCCGGCTTTTTGTGCCTGGCTCATTTTGCGGGAAAGGCTTACAACTATATGTTGGGTGAAGAGACTTGGAAGATTATGCCGCTCCTGAGACCGTTCGCCCTGCTGCTGGTTATCATGTTCTGGGGTGGGTATTGCGATTTGGTACGCTGGCCGGCAGCCCAGTTGGAAGGAACGGCGTATGCGCAGATTTACGCCAAGAACCAGGAAATCGGACAGCTGGCTTCCGAACGGTGGGAACAGATTGATATCCTGACGGGACGTATCTACACCAAGGCGGCCATGGTCGATAATGCCATGGATTCTTGGCAGAACGAGGATTTCCTGCAGGCGTTGATTTCCAGCATGTCGGTGACGGACTATAACGAACTGTCCCAAAAGCTGATTGCGGGAGGTTCTTGGGTGTTCAAGGCTTTCCTGTGGGGATTCACGTTGATCATCGAGAAGCTGGGACTGATATTTCTTCAGTTCTCAATCGTGCTGATCATCATGATGCAGACGCTCTTTATGAGTATACTGTATATCATCGGACCGCTCTCGTTCGGATTTTCCGTGCTCGGGGTATGGCGTAGCAGCTGGTCGGCATGGACGGCACGTTACCTCAGTGTGACATTCTACTCTGTCATCCTGTTTGTGGCACTGTCTGTGATTTATACCATTTTGGGATACACGCTGGAGCGTGAGATACAATACCTGACGGATTTGGTGGCCAAGACGGAGGATCCGCTGAAGGACTGGGATGAGTTCTATGAGTATGCGGGCGCCATGACGGGCCAGGCTTGTATGTTTGTCGTGTGTATCATGGCAGCGTGCGGTGCGACCATGTATGTGCCGGTTTGTTCGTCTTGGATTATCGAGACATCAGGAACGGCTCCGGCAGCTACAGGTGTCACTGCCGGTGTAGGTATCGTGACAATGGGCGCTTCCAGCGTGGTCCGTGCAGGCGGCTCTGTTATCAAGGGTATGGGCAGTACTATAGGAGGGGGGCAATCCTGATAATGCCCCGCAATAATAATGTTAGTCGAATAATCTAAATAGCATAGTTATGTTTGTAAGAAATATAGAGCAAAAACAGAAGTTGGTACTGGTGGTTTGTATCATCATGGGAATCGTGACGGTTGTCACTTCCATAGGTTCAATGATATATGCGGATGTCCGCATCTCCAAATCGGAGTCGCGCATCTATGTGCTGGACGCGAATTATAATGCTTTCTCGGCTGTGCGGTCCAATGGTGGGCTGACCATGGAAATGGAGGTGAAAGGGCTGGTCGAGGATTTTCACTCCCTGTTTTACACCCTGGGCCCGGACAACGAGTTCATCAAGAAGAACATGGAGCGAGCCAACTACCTCTGTGACCAGTCGGCATACCGACAGTACATGAATATGCGCGAGCGTGGCTATTATAACGAGCTGGTGAAGAATAACATGCACTCCTGGCTGATGACGGACAGCATCCAGTTTGACAAGAACCAGATGACTTTCCGATATTGGGGAACCATCCGCTTTGACCGCCGTAATGGGGGAACCTACTACAAGCTGATTACCAGTGGTAAGATTCAGGTGCAGCCTCGTACGGAGAATAACATCCATGGACTGATGATCCGTAACTGGATGGTGGAGGATTACAGTTCTTTTCGTTCTGAAAACGGTAATAATTGATCTATGGGTTTGCTTGGGCTGAAACGGAAAAGATCTCCGGAGGAACAGAAGGAGTACGAGAAGAAGGTGTTTGAGACAACCCGGGACATGACGGTTGCCATAACCGAAAAGGTGTTCCGGTTTACCCATATAGATAAGGGTATACAACGCCTTCAGTTGATTACCGAACGCTATTCCCGGGTGACGGTGGCTCTCATGGGCGGTACCATGACGGCGATACTGCTGTACTTTATCGCTTTAGGGAACCGGCCTTCCCCGGACAGCACTGACCCGTTGGCTTTGGATTCCGTGGCGGGCAGGGTGATGGGCTTTTCCTCCGGGTATGGGGAGGTGTTCAAGACCAATACCCCGAAGGATTTCGTGGAACAGGTTGTGCGTGAGATGAAAATCGATACGGTGCGCTACCGGACAGACAGCCTGTACAGGATAGAAACGAACCGGGAGTTCATTATCCGCTACGGAAAGTTTGACGAATCGGTAATCAGACCGCCGGAGAAGGTGGACAGTGTAATGTTGACTACAAAGTAATATTTAACCAGATAAACAGAACTGATTATGGGAAGAATAGATTTTTCAAAGTTGGCAAGGCAGCCCAAATATGCGCTACCGATAATTGTCCTGCCTTTTGTGCTGCTCCTTGGCGGTGTTTTGGTGGGGACCGCAGAGGAAGATGAAAAGGTAGAGCCGTCGGCGGCAGAAGTGGTGGTGGACCTGCCCGATGCTGTCGAGCAGAACGAGCTGTCCAAAAGTGAGCTGATGGAACAGCGTATCCGCGAGGAAGAAGCGGACAGACGCGCATACAATGACTCCATAGCGGCAGTCGAACAGGCACGCAAACTGGATTCGATAATGAAGGCTTCACAGATGTCAACCAGACGGCAGAGGGAATCCGTGCGACGGGTGAATGATCGATCAAACCGCTCTTCATCGCAGTCTTCACGAAGCACCAGCCGTTCAAACAACAAACCGCAGGAAGAGGAACTGTCTGAGTTCGAAAAGTTCAAGGCTGAAATGGAGATGTTGGACAGACTGGCAAATCCGGAAAAGGCTGTGGAAGAGAAACCGAAGATAACAAACCCTAATAAGTCTAAGGACCCGGAACCGAAAACGGTGACAAAGGCTTCCGTCGAAGAGAGCGAGTACTTCAACACGCTACGCGACAAACGCCAGCCCAGCCATATTCATGCTATGGTGGATGAAGTGGTAAAGGGCAAACAGGGCTCCCGTGTCCGTATCCGGTTGAGTGATGACATCGAGGTGGACGGATACAAGCTTACAAAAGGGACGTACCTATACTCCTTCATCAGCGGATTCGGTAACATGAGAGTATACCTGACCATCAACAATATTATGGTGGAGGACAAGATTATCCCGGTCAAGCTGGAAATCTATGACCTGGACGCCAACCCCGGACTGTATGTGCCGAAATCCAACTTCGCAACCATCGTGCAGGAATCCGGATCACAACTCACAGGCTCCATGCGGGTGAACGTGGACCAGTCCGAGTCTTCCCGTCTGGCAGAACTGGGTTACGATATGTTTGACCAACTGATCAGCATCGGCACACGCACCGCCGGACGTAACCTTTCCAAGAACAAGGCCCGTATCAAGTATAACACACAGGTTATCCTGGTGAACGGCAACGAGAAATAAAACAAGCTATGTCTAATATAAAAAGGTAAGATATATGAAAGCATCTAAGTTAATTGTATTGCTGGGCCTGATGGTCTTGCCGGTGTTTGCCTTCGGACAGACTAAGAGCATTGATGTGATGGAAACGGTTAAGGTAAACCGTGAGGTCTCCACCCATTTTGTGACGGGTGATCCGATTAAGTATGTGGATATTTCCATGAATGAGGTGGTGGGTAACCTGCCATTGAAGAATATTCTTCGTATCAAGCCGATTGAAGAGAAAATCAAGGTGAAGAACAACCGTGGCGGTTGGGGCGAGGAAGACCGTACCTTTATTGACGGACAATCCATGGGTATCGTCACTATCGTGACCGAACGCAGCGTGTCCCAGTATCAGCTGGTCTATACCGAGATTCCCCAGGATGCCTGCAGCCAGTACGTGATTCCCTTGTCCGAGAAAAGCAGCTACCTGAACCCGGATGTGTCCATGTCCGAGACGGAGATGGTGAAGTTCTGCTGGACTGTCTGGAACTCCAAGGCGAACTATCACGACGTGCGCACCAAGAAGGACAAGATGTTGTTCAAACTGAACAACATCTATACCATTGACGATTATTTCTTCATGGACATCGAACTGGTCAACCAGACCAAGATTAAATATGACATCGACCAGGTACGCTTCAAGATTGAGGACAAGAAACAGAACAAGCGAACTACCACTCAGTCAGTGGAGGTCGAGCCGGTCATGAGTCTCTTTGACATCAAGGAGTTCAAGAAAAACTACCGCAATGTCTATGTGTTCAAGAAATTCTCATTCTCTGACGAGAAGGTCTTCACCATTGAACTTGCCGAACAGCAGTACTCTGGAAGAACCATTCTCCTGACTATCGACTACGAGGATATTCTGAATGCGGATACCTTTAATAAAAAGATTTATTAAAATGTGGATCATAGCCGTCTGAGACCGCTTGGGCGGCTGTGAACTTAAAATTCTAATAATTTGAGCGTTAAATGAATAAAAACGCTCGTATATTTGTTCTTTTCAAAAATTAAGCATAATTTTGCGATTAGTTAAGTAACCAAAACGATATGAAAAAATATATTTACTCCTTAGCTCTGTGCCTGTGCGTGTCCGGTTCTCTCTATGCCGGCAACGGGGAAAAATACATCGGTATCTCCGGCGGTTATTCTCTTCTACGTGCAATTGATGTCCGTCTTTCCTACGAAATGGAATCACGTTACCATGGCAGCCACGAACTGTTCGCGGAATTTTATGACAGCTACGAAAAAGGGGACTGGAAGTACTTGCAGGAATACCGTGGCGGTTATGCCTACAAATTTCCCCTTCACCGAGGCAAAAACTCCACTTTCAAGATGCGTATGGGTGCGGCTTTAGGTGCCGATGCGGAAGGATTCACTTGCGGATTCCAGATGGGATTCGAGCTTAACCGGACTTTTGGAAACGGTGTTCAGGGTTTCATTGCCCAAAACAATGAATATGCGCTTTGGACACGACGCCCTTGGCGTAACGGCCTCTCTATGGGCTTGCGTATCCCTTTCTGATGTAATTATACAATAAACAATAAATATGTATGGTACTCATGAAAAAATTTAAGTTTCTATTAGTGGCAGCCTTCCTTATGTTGGGACTGTCTGCCAATGCTCAGTTCTACTCAGTAAAGACAAACGTGCTCGGGCTGGCTACCGGGAACCTGAATCTTGAACTTTCTGCAACTGCAAGCCGCAAAGTATCTATTCACTTGCCGGTTAATTACAATCCATTCACGTACAACTTTATCGCAGACAATTGTAAGATGAAGAACCTTACTGTTCAGCCTGGTGTACGTTATTGGTTTACGGAATCGTATATGCGTTGGTTTATGGGATTCCATGCAATCTATTCACGTTACCATGTTGGATGGAAGGAATTGTCTGACTATCGTTATGATGGTTGGGGGGTAGGTGGCGGTTTCTCCGTCGGTTATTCTAAGATGCTTTCAAAACGCTGGAACTTCGAGGCTGAATTAGGTGGCAGTTTGATGTGGCATGACTTTGACAAGTACCTTTGCAAAGAGTGTGGTTCTCTGCCTGACCCGGGTCACAAAATCAATTTCGTCCCGACCAAACTTTCATTAGCATTCGTATACCTGTTCTAAAAAGGAGGTTGCTATGAGAATCAAATATTACATAGTGCCTTTGTTTGTGGCAAGTTGCCTGCTGATGTGCGCATGTAGCGGGAAGCGAGCATTTGTACGCAAGATGGAAGGGCAGAACCTGACAGCCGGATTAAGCCAGCCGGGAAAGACCGTGGACACCACTGTAGTGGATGTGCCGCGCGAGGTCAAGTTCAAGGAAAACGGTAAAGAGGCGTATATTTCCGTTGCCACCAAAGATAAGGACGGCAGTGACATCGCCAGTTATACATTGTCTGAAGTCCGCGTGTTCGCAAAGAACAAGACCGTACCCGAACGTAACGGTAAAGTAAATGTGGACTTTATCGTAAGTGTGCCGAAGGGCCTGGTGGATAAGAACTGGCAGGTGCACCTGATTCCGAAGGTAACAAAGGATGTGACCAAGGATTCGCTGTTTTTGGATGACATCTTCATTACCGGAGCCCGTTTTGATGACAAACGTCGTAAGGGTTATGAGAAGTATGAGAATTACATGGAAACAATCATCCCGGATTCTGCAGACTTCGTGAAGAATTTCGTGGATTACCGTCTGTATTACCTTACACTGGACCGCAAGAACTTGTTTGCTAACAAACACCGCAAGAAAGTACTTAGGGATCGGGACCGTTTCAACAACTGGGAATATAAGGTAAACCGCAGATTCCTGCACTATAACCAGTATCCCGAATACATGATCAGCCAGAAGGCAGGGGAGACTCCGACAACGACCATTAACCAGCTGAATGGACTGTCACAGCAGGAATTGGCCTATTTGGGCTTGCAACAGCAAGGTATGCTGGATGGTGTTCCCGTGAACTGGATGTTACGCGACATCAATCTCCGCTATTCGCCGGCCAAGTACAAGAAGTATATTCAGGAGTTGGGCGATGACCCTGACAAGCTGATGCTTTCTCGTGTGGACTCGCTCTTATGGATGGACTTCTATACTCGTTACGGTGACGTGGAAAACAACAACGCACGTAAGCGCAAATCGGAAGAAATGTATGAGAAGTATGTCAAGTTCCCCTTCGCACGTAATGCCCGTCTGGATTCTATCGTGGATAAGGGAAAGGATATCGAATACTACTATTCTCAGGACGTGCATGTGGACGAAGCGAACAAGAAATTGTTCCTGACCTTGAACGGAGACGTTACCACATTGGATGATGCGGTTTACAACATGCCGAACTCGGATACGATTGTATATACTATATCCAACATGCTTACATTCCTGGACCGCGCCCCGCGTTATGTGAAGAAGGTAGTGGAACGCCGTGCATTCGAAAACTATTCGGCACACATTGTATTCCCTGTCGGAAAATCCGAGTTTAAGCTGGATATGGGTAATAACAAAGATGAGATTGACAAGGTGGAAAAAATAGTTCGTCAGGTTGATGAAACAGGTATTTTCGTAGTTGACTCTATCGTGATGACCGCCACCTGTTCTCCGGAAGGTTCCCGGGCAGCGAACGAGAACTTGGCACGTCGCCGTTCTCAGTCAATGGGACAGTTCTTCCGTGGCCGTCAGAATGAAGACATCGAGCTGAGCAAGCTGATTGTCCCGCACTATCTGGCAGAGGACTGGGCGAAACTGGAGGAAATTCTGAATGCAACGGACACGCTGAAAAACAAGAATGAAATCCTTGCTTTGATTCGTGACGAAAAGAACGCTGATATCCGTGAAAGCAAAATCCGTTCTCAATTCCCGGCTGACTACAAACTGATGAAAGACGCATTCTATCCTGAATTGCGTGCCGTAAACTTTGAGTTCAATATGCACCGCAAGGGCATGGTTAAGGATACGGTTCATACAGATGTGATTGACGAGAAATATGCAGAAGGACTCCAACTGCTTGAGAACCGTCGCTACAAAGACGCTTTGGAGATTTTGCTTGACTATGATGATGTCAACACTGCTATCTGCTATATATCCATGGGTTACGACACTCCGGCTTTGAATATTCTGCAAAAGGAAAAGGAAACGGCTAATACCGTATATCTGATGGCTGTCATCTATGCACGCCAGAAAGACTATCCCAAAGCAATCGAATATTACAAAAAGGCTGTGGCTATGGATAAGACTAAGGCGTGGCGTGGAGCGCTTGACCCTGAAATCAACCAGCTGATCCAGGCTTATGACTTGAATAAATCAATGTTTGACGAATAAAAACAAAACCTATATGAAAGCAAAGAAATTTATACCTCTTTTGTTTGTGGCCGCAGCTCTCTCTTCCTGCGACTTTACAGAGGATTGTGACTATTTCGGCTGGTTGCGTGTAGAGAACAACTGGCAGGGTTATAATGATATCCCTTCTTCTCCGGACAGAAACTATGCATTGATGTATAGCGACGATAAGGGTTATCAGGGTGAATACAGCATTGTTCCGAATCTGGAGGGTATTCCCGACACCGTAACCACCCGTATGCCGATGGGCGGTGCCCGTGTAATCACTTTCACAAGACCCAATGATGTCAACAATGACGGAGTGAACGATGAAGATCCGGCATTACCGGTATCCAATATGTCACAGAATATCAAGTTCAAGAACTTGGAAAATTATGACAAGGCAACCGCTTTCGTCGACTATTACGCTGACGAGACAGGCAGTCATATAGCTGAACCGGGACTGTTCTATTTGGGACAGTCATCAACCAATGTAAAGTTTGAAGATACTGAACTGGTGATGGGGCCGGATACAAGAAACCAGATTCCGGTGCTGCAGCGACAGATAACAAAGTTTCTTGAGTTCCGCTTCCGGGTGGGAAAGGATAACCCGAGCCTGCCGAATGTGACTGGCATCCGCACCTCTTTGTCCGGTATCGCTACTGAACTGAACTTGTCAACCGGTGAAGGTGTACCCGAAAGCGCCGTTACTTGTAACTATATGGCATCCAAGGTTCCAGGTCCGGGTGATCCGGGTTATGATCCGGAAAATCCTTCTTCAGACAATCTGGCTGACATCCAATACAAATACCAATTCACTGTACTTGACTTCCTGGGACGTTTTGAGCAGGTGGACAACACCCGTAATATCCTGACTGTATGGGCTCAGTTGGACAATGGTGAAGAACGTGTTCGTAGTATTGATATAAGTTCGTATTTGGCAAACTTCGCTCACCTGTGCATGGTCGCCCGTATTGATATTGACGTTTCAAGCGACAACTTGAACTTGGGGGTTGTTTTTTCTGAATTTGAAACAGGGCTTTGGGAATATTATAACATTGGCAAGAAATAAACACTATTATGAAACAAATCAGATATCTACTTATATCCGCTGCGGTAATGGCATTCGCCGCTTGTTCTTCCGATGTGGAAGAACAGGGTCCGAGGGATTTTTCCGGTACAAAGGTTGTGCCTGAAATAACCATCGTTGACCAGGGAGAGGCGCAGTTTACCAAAGCCTATGATGGTACTGGGTCAACTTACTTCAAGAGTGGTGACCACGTGGGATTCCTTCTGTTGGACAAGAATACACGTAACTTGTACAGCGACACTAAGGAGATTGGTGTGTTGCGCTATACTTTTGATGGTAAATACTGGGGTACCTATGATTCTTATAGTATGACTGAGGATTATTGCGATGTGTATTGTTTTTATCCATATGACGAAGGTGAGGACCATTCTTATGACGGATTGTGGCCTAATTCTTATCGTACGCTTGATACATCCACCAACATTGACTATCTGTGGGGCGAGGCAAAGCTGCCCGCCGGTTCTTCGGGTGTGAATGGTATGACACCTCAGGTACATATGCGTATGAACCATGCTTTGGCACGTGTATCATTCCGATTGAAACGCAAAATGGCTTATGACCCGAACAGTAATATCGGTAAGGGTAGTGTCACTGCATTTAGTGCAATATGCAAAGACAAGGCAACTAAAGCGGTTCAACAGGGTAAAACAAAGTATTGTTTTATAACAGGTGCCGTTAATGGCGGTATTACCCCCATTAGTAATCCTGTTCCTTTTAATACGTTGATAGGTAATTCAATACCACAGGCTGTCGGAAGCACTTTGGGTGGACGGGATGAGTTCATGTCTGTTGTTCCATGTAAAGGAAGTATTGACGTGAATATGACAATAGATGGTCAGACATATGCAGTGACAGTTGACCAGGATAAGACCGGTGGTGAATTCAAGGCAGGTTATCACTACCTGATTACTCTTGAATATACAGGCTCGGAAGTGACATTTACACCAGGTAACGGTGATGGCAATGGTTCAACTGGTTCTGGAAGTGGCATGGAAATTATTCCTTGGGCTCCGGGTGGTAATATTGGCGTGAAAAGTATATCAAACAATTGAATTTAAAAACTATAAGTTATGAAGAAGTTATTATTTGCGGCCATTCTTGGTTCAATGGCCATGGCTTCATGCTCCAATGAGGATACGGTTGCTCCCGGAGCTCCGTCAACGGACGGTTCAAAGTCAAACCTGCGCATTGAGATGATTGTGGATGGCATCTCCACAAAAGGCAATACGGAAGGTATGATGACCGGCGGGCATCCTTGGGTGGACGGTGACCAAATCCGTCTGTTCACATTGGATCATGACAAGTTTGAAGCGGACGGCACCGTAGAGAAGTATTCGGGTGCTGATTTCCTGAACAAAGGTTATAAGTATGTGGCAGCACAGGAAACTTGGAAAAACGTGGATAATGATCCTGTGACCCTGTCTAACCAGAAGGCCCGATTGTATGCGTTTTCACCTTCAATTCCGGTAGCAGGACCGTTTGTCTATAACGGTGACGCTACATTGGACCCGACACGTGTGCCCATCAATTTCAATACACCCAACAAAGTGGATTATTTGTACGGTACACACCGTAATACCAAAGACGGTGTAACGGATCCGGATGGAGACAACACAACTGACAATGGAGGAAGTATACACGAAAACGGAACAAATCTGCAGTATGTGGATAATAAGAACCCGCTGGTTCGTCTGTATATGAAACATGCACAGACTTCTGTCCAACTGCGATTGCTGAAAAATGCAACTGATCCTGAAAAGAAATATACGGGTAAAGGAATTGTTACTGCTGTGGAAGTAATGCAGCTCAAGCAGACTGTCAGCAGCTATGGCAATGTAATATTTGTTCCGGCTGACGGTGAACATGGATCTGCACTGCCTGCTGACGGATATATTGACATCACCAAGACAGAAGACAATATTACACCGAGAGAGTGGAAGGTCGCTCAGATGACAGACTTGATTAACGGTGCGGATAAGACGTCATTCACTTTGAATCCTACTGTTGTGGGAGTCCCTAACTGGAGTACTGCCCAAGTACTGTTGGCTCCTTGTAAGGATGATATGGTTCGCGGTTTTCATGTGGTTGTGGATGATGTTGATTTCTACATCCCTTGCTGTACCGCTGACAAACCAGTAGAATGGAAGGCTGGTTTCATGTATACATATGACATGGTATTGACAGGCAAGGGCCTTGAAATGACCAACGGCGCCGACGGTGAAGTTATCACTGTCAAGCCTTGGGAAGACGGTGGCACAACTCCGGGTGAATTTTAATTGATAAATTATTAATCAGATAAAACGTATGAAGAAACAATTGTTACTTTCACTATTGGGTGTGGGCTTGGTTCTCGGCGCTTGTTCTGATGACAAAGATCCCGTCGTATATCCAAATGACGGGAACCTTTCCATTACGACAAATATCTTTTCCAACGTGAACAACTATGCGTTCGCCAACAATGAAAAGATCGGTCTGTTCGTAACTGAGAATGAAACGGGTGAATGGTATAAAACAAATCCGTATAGCAATGTAATGGCAACCTCGGTCGGTATCGGCAAGCTACGCTGGGATTTTTCCCAGGTTGTTCCGTTGAACGATAATCCGGCATTGGTGTTCGCTTATTACCCCTATGATGCGGATGTGGTGAATCCTTACAGCATACCTATCCAGATTGACCGCGAAGACAAGATGGTGGACTATATGTACGGGTCCAACAGGCAGACCCAAAAGGTAACCCGTGATAACCCCAATGCGGATTTGATCATGAACCACGCTTTGTCCATGATCCAGTTTGACATCTCTATCGACAAGAACCAGCCATATCATGGTACGGGTATTATTGAAGATGCACGTATCGTTGCGTTGGATAATGACGGTAAGTTGATTCAAAACAAGGATTTGGTACAGAGTGGTTATCTGAACTGTATTACAGGCTATATCGAGCCTCTCCATTGGGGCTCGATTAAGATCATTGATTTGATAGGCAAGTCTTTCCATGGAAATTTCAGCGGACGTTACCCCGTATGTATGGTGGCGCCGACCTATCGAATGAGCCATACGGCTTTTATGATTAATGTAGATGGCCGTGAATTCTACTTACCTTTGCCGGAGGGTACCACCTGGGCAAAGAATACCAAGAACCGTTATGTGATTACACTTTCCGGTATGGAACTCAAGTTCGACGGCAATTCTGTAATTGTAGAAGATTGGACCGATGGTGGAACTTCCGGAGGTGAATTCGGTGGCGGTGGTGATTTTTAAGTGAAACGATTTCAGTTTTTCAATAATAAATTATTAAACAAAACAGAGATGAAAAAATTTAAGTTCTTTACAATGGCCCTTGCAGCTATGAGTATGGTTGCTTGCTCTAATGAAGACGAGATGGGTCGTAATAACCCCGGTGTAGGTACTAAAGGTACTGGAATCGAAGTTCAATTTGATGTGGATGGCACTGCTGCCGGTACCAAGAGTAATTTTGAAGGCCTGGTAGGTGGCGATGATAAAGATGCCAACGGTACTGCTTATAATCCATGGGAAACCGGAGATAAGCTGCGTTTCTTTATCACTGACTATGCCGAAGCTGTTAATGGTGACTTCACCAAGTATGAAGGTGCTATCAACTTGAACCGCGAATTGGCATATGACAAAACTCAGAAAGGTTGGTTGTATTCTGATGGTGCTGACCCTGCCACACTGTCTAACGTGAAGGCTCGTCTGTATGCATATTCACCTTCTCAGACAACTTCCGGTAGCGCTTATTACAATGGTGATGTTGCATTGAAACCAAACGCATGTCCGATCGTATTCAACACACCGAACAAGGTTGACTTCATGTACGGTACTCACCGTAATACCTTGAACGGTAGCTCCACTATTCCGGGTGATAATGTGAATGACAACGGTGGTTCTACTGAATCAATCGGTACTGATAAGGATTATGTTGACAACAAGAACAACAAGACCCGCCTGTATATGAAGCATGCCCAGGCTTATGTGGAAATACGTCTGTTGAAGAATGCTACTGATCCTAAAAAGAAATACTCAGGTGAAGGTATCGTTACTGCTGTTGAAATCATGCAGTTGGAACGTATCACTAATGAACAGGGTAAGGATGACTGGAAACCGAGAGCAGACAATACCTTGCCGACTGCAGGTACTTGTGACGCTACTGCCGAAGGTAAGATTAATGTAACTGATAGAGGTGTTTTGAAGATGACAGACTTTTATACCGGAGCTGGAAATACTTGTAATTTCACATTGAATCCTACTGTCGCTTCGGGTACACCTGACTATGGTCAAGGTAAAGGTTTTGCTTTGGTATGTCCTGAAGAGGCTACTACTTCAAACACGACTAAGATGACTCGTGGTTTCCACGTGGTTGTTGACGGTAAGGACTTCTATATCGACGCAGCAGACGTTAAATTCAATGACCAACGTCATGTTACCAACATCACTGAAGTTGAATGGAAGCCGGGTTACAAGTATGTATACAACTTCGTATTGACCGGTAAAGGTCTTGAACTTGTCCCGGATCCTGAAAATCCGAGCACTGACGGTGACGTTGATGGTGATGGTATTTCTGACTTTATCGTTGTTAAGCCGTGGAATACAACTCCGGAATTCAACCAGGAGTTCTAATAGGACGCACTTTTGAACTTATAATCGTTAATATGAAGGCGGCACGGCTTATGTCAGTAGCCGCCTTTATTTTTTTAATGAATCATTCAACCTACTTACTATGGACGAAACTAGAGAACAACAGAAACTATACTCCTTTATGCAGGGGCTCGTGTACTTTTTCCTGATACTTGAGATCATAATGTATTGCGACCTGCCGCCATTGGGCTTCTTCGATGATATTTTGGCACGTATTCGTGCAATACCTATCTATAACAATATCTTCTTCAGCAAACTGCTTATCCTGTTTCTGGAAATCCTTGTAAGTATCGGTTCACGTCCGCAAAAACAACTGGATTTTAATCCTTATACCCAAGTGGCCCTTCCATTGGCTACGGGTATTATCTTCTTTTTCTCTTCGGCACTGGTGATTGTCTTCCGGCCGAAGGATGCTACGGCTTGGTACAACTGGATTTCCATCCTATACATCATCATGTCCTTTATCGGCACGATTCTGCTGAATGTGGGGTTGGACAATATCTCCAAACAGATTCGCTCGAATATGCTGCGAGACCGGTGGAATAACGACAACGAATCGTTTGAGCAGACGTCATTTATTAACGAGAATCCGTACTCTGTAAATATTCCCATGAGGTACTACTACAAGAAAAAATGGCATGATGGTATGATAAATATCGTTAATAGCTTTAGAGGCACACTACTTATTGGGACGCCTGGATCAGGAAAGTCATTTTCGGTGGTTAACAGCTATATACGTCAACATTCGGCCAAAGGATTTGCCTTGATGGTGTATGATTTTAAGTTCCCGGATTTAGCAAATATTGCCTTCTACAATTTTTTGATGAACAAGAAAAAAGGAATCATCCCTGAGTCATTTGAATTCAACGTCATCAACTTTAACGATATCGAATATTCCCGACGGGTGAACCCGCTTCGCCCTGAATATTTACAGACACTGGCCGATGCCATCGAAACGGCAACCGCCGTGGTAGAATCCCTGAAAAAGGGGGGTAATGACAGTGGGGGTGGTTCTGACCAGTTTTTCTCCCAGTCGGCTATCAACTTCTTGGCGTCCTGCCTGTTCTATTTCTCCAAATACACACGTAAGGATGATGACGGCAATATGATACATGGTATATGGTCGGACCTGCCACATGTGCTTGCCTTTATGAATAGATCCTATCAAGAAATTTTCGATGTGCTCTTTAAAGAGAGAGAATTGGAATCCCTGCTCTCTCCCTTCCGGTCTGCATACAACAACAGTGCGTTTGACCAGTTGGAAGGGCAGATCGGTACACTGAAGATTTCTATCTCGCGTCTGGCTACCAAAGAGTCTTACTGGATATTTTCAGGGAATGACATTTCCTTGTATATCAGTAACCCTGCTTCTCCGTCATATTTGATTATAGCCAACTCTCCGGCCACACAGGATATTAACTCGGCATTGAATGCCTTGGTACTGAACCGTCTGGTGCGTCTGGTAAATACCAAACATAACCTGCCATGTTCGATTATCATCGACGAGATGCCGACTATCTATTTTCACAAGATCGACAACCTGATTGCAACGGCACGTTCAAATAAGGTGTCCGTGCTTATGGGTATTCAGGAGAAGGCACAGCTGGTTCAGCAGTATGGCAAGACTGGTGCGGACGTAATTTTTTCTGTTGTCGGCAACGTCATCAGCGGTTCCGCTCGAAGCAAGGATACGCTGGATTGGCTGCAGAACTTTTTCGGCAAGGTTAAGCAGGTTAAGGAAGGTGTCTCTATTGCGGACAGCAAAACGACGATTTCTATCAATGAGAATATGGACTATGTGATTCCAGGCAGTAAGATTGCGAATTTGCGTACCGGTGAGCTGGTTGCTCAGGTGGCCATGGACTTTTCAGAAGGGGACGATTTTCCCCGATATATGTATAACTGCAGGACAAAAATGGATATGAAAAAAATCAAGGCTGAAGAAAAGCAGTATGTAAAAATCCCCAAAGTATATACATTTGGCAGTATTGCCGAGCGTGAGGCGTTCTTGGCAGCCAACTACAACAAGATTATCCAGGATATTGACTTGCTGATTCAGGAGGAAGCCCCCGAGGCTTATGCCAAGTCAAAAGAGAACCCTAATGGTAAGTAATTCGTCTGCGATATATCCTGTAAATCTGATATTTGGTCTTTTTGATTAGTTATTATTAACCTTAAATTAGTAATTGTTTGCATTGCAATTTCTATCTTTGAAATTAATATTAATGCGGACAATCGCAAACCAAAACTGAGCAACTATGAACCAAAATTTGGAGGAACTTAAAGAATTGTTGATGTACAGTTACCGTAAGCTGGGATACACGGTAACAACGGATAAGGATATGCTTTATCTGCGCTTCTCTCCGGACAGTCAATCGCCGGCTGTTATGGTTCGTTGTGCCAATGAATCCCGACCGCTTGATCGGGCGGCCGTTCAGCAGATGTTTATGGAATTTGAGCGCATGGGTGCTCAAAACGGATGTCATCAGTACCGGTTGGTCAACCTCTCCGGCTTTGAGGATGGCTGTAAGGTTTTCGAAGATTATAATATGGCCCTGTCTGACGCTTCTTACCTTCGTAGAATGAACAAACCAGGATTCCTGGATCTCTATGCGCACAACGAGAAAATGTACAGGGAAATATGCTCTTCCTTCGAGACGGTCAACAAAGTTGCGGCGGTCCAGGCTACAGGTAGCGGTAAATCCTTGCTGATTGCGGCATCTGTGCGGGATAATGCGGGACAGCAACAACTGGTAATTGCTCCGCGTACTAATATCCATGCAGAGATTGCCAGACATATTCCCGAAGGGGTAAAGGTGGATTATATGACATTCCAGATGTTGGGACTGATGCAGGCAGAGAACAGGCTGGATTCCTTGAAATATGACCGGATTTACATAGACGAGTTCCATCACGGCGGGGCTACCCGCTGGGGAGCAGCCATAGAGGAACTGCTTGCGGGCAACCCGACGGCGAAAGTGTTGGGCACAACGGCAACCAGCGAGCACTCTCATGCCGTAAAAGGGAAACGGGACATGGCTATGGAGATGTTTGACAAGGTGGCCGGACGGATGGATATCTCTGATGCACTTGTACGCCATATCCTGCGGACTCCGGATTATGTGTGTATGCCTTCTTCTTACGAGGCGATGCGGAAGGATTTGCTTGAGAGCAGCGAGGTGAAGGGGGATTATGTCAAAGAAGCAAAGATCAACCAGATGATTGACTCATGGGAGAAGGATATGCCGCTCCATGAGATTATCCGCGAGAAGCTGCCTTCCACAAATTGCAAAATGGTGGTGTTCAGTTCGGACATCACACAGCTCAAAAAGAACAAGCGGCTGATTGCCAACCTTATGGAAAAGGCGGGAATCAGCTATAAAGGATACGATTACTACCACTCCGGCAACAGGAAGACCATGGAGGGGCTGGAGAAGTTCAAGAGCAAGAAGACACGCTCGCGGGCACAGATTATTTTCTGCATTGACATGCTGAACGAGGGTGTCCACGTTCCGGGTGTACAGGCGGCTTTCTTCCTTCGTCCGACGGACAGCAAGACAGTGTTCTACCAGCAGCTGGGACGTATCATGTCTGCCGGTTCCAATGACTGTACCGTGGTGTTCGATATGGTGGATAACATGTATTCCCGAAATATGTCTGACCTGGCACAGGATGTGCACGACTGCCAGACACGGAAGATCGATTCGCTTTCCATGGGAACGAAGGAGTATGTGGATCCTGAACCGGTGTCTTTCCGGGTGGATGACTACTTGAAGGTGTTGCGTGACCAGAAGGAGAAGGTGGCACCCAGACAAAGGCAGGAGAGTTTCGCCGAGAAACTGGAGCGCATTGCGGCTAACTACACGGAGAACGGACGGATACGGATTCGCGTATATAACACTCAGTCCCGCAATGACGAAAACTGGTTTTATCTCCAGACAAAGAAATATGCGATGGATGCGCTGTCTCCGGAAGAACGCAGGCTGATAGACCGGCTGAAGTTTGATCAGTATGTGCCGCCAGAGAAGAAGGAACAGATTGAATTGGACCGTTTCATAAAGAACTTCAAGCTGCACCATCAGGACATCAGCAGCATGTCCATCGTGGATCAGGCTTACTATAAAAGATTGGCTTTCCAGTTGTCGGCCAACAAGCTGGATTTGGCCGTTTACCGGAAACTGTCTGACGCGGGCGTGGCCTTTGTCGGATATAAGGTTCCCGTAAACTACAAGATAGCCCAAGCCTACAAGCTGGATACACCCGAAGAGGTGATGGCTCAGATGAAGGAGTTGGAACGGGCTAACCGTAAGGTCGTGAAAAGGCAGCCCCGTGTGGTCAAGACCCAGGAAGAGAAGGACCAGAATAAGCTCCGCAAGGTAGTCGCTTCCAAAACTGAAGGGGAGTCATACAAGGTGAACGGGGGTGAGCGTAAGTTCGGCGGGGTGAAGTCACGCGAGGAGATAGAGGCACTAAAACGGAGTGCGGCAACTGCGTTCATGAACAATACGAAAACGGTTTCCCGGCGTATCCATAAATAAGGATTCATTAACTAAAACCAAATATTATGGCATTCAATGACACAGAGAAAACAGATGCGAAAATCGAACAGGCGTATCTAGATTTGCTGGCCAAGACCTTGTCTGCCGCAAAGGAAAAATGGTCTGAACCTTGGCTTAGAAGTATCGTGAACTTTAATCCTCAGGGATTTGACGGTGCACGCTACTCAGGTATGAACAACTTCTTCCTTGCCCTTTCGGATATGGCGAATGGGTATTCTACACCCATCCATGTGACTTTCGCATGTGCACAAAACGAAGGATTCAGAGTGAAAAGGGGAGAGAAGGGTGAACCAATCCTCAAATTTTGCCCGTATTACCTGCCGGATGACGAGGGCAAAAAGAAGGGTATGAAATATGCTTCCGAAGATGATTACCTAAAGATGGATGACGAGACAAAAGCTTATTATCATAAAGTGGCCAAAACGGTGGGGTATACCGTGTTCAATCTGGACCAGACAACTATCCAGGCCGAGAACCCGAAACTCTACAAGAAGATGCTGGACAGATTCTCCAAATTGACCGGCGAACGGGACAACGTTCAGAAAACAGCCATAGCCGGACTGGACGAGACTATCCGAAACAATACGTGGATTTGTCCGATCAAGACGGACTCTATCGGTAAGGCTTACTGGAACTCCAAGGCAAATATCATCAAGGTGCCCGACAAAGCGGATTTCCGATCGGATGTGTCTTTCTATCGTACACTGGTACATGAGATGATTCATTCCACCACGCTGCTGCCTAAACATCCGCTGACTCCCGAAGAACAGGAACTGTTGGCTTCCGAAAATTGCCCGGATGCAAAACGCGAGGCATTGCTCAAAAAGCAAGGCGAGCAGATGCGTACCTATGACTACGGTAACCTGCCTGAACGGGCACGTGAGGAAATGGTAGCGGAACTGGGTTCGGCTATGGTACTGACACAAATCGGCATAGATGCCACGTTCGCTCCGGAGAACAAGGCATATCTCCAGAATTGGGGCGAATACCTGGGAATAAAGGTTGAGACCGGTATGGTCGAGAATCCGGAGTTCAGGGCTTTCGGTTTGATGTTGCAGTCAATGGGTTGGAGAGGAAACTTGCAAGAGTTGATCAAGGATGTCGCTGAAGTGGAAAAAGGGAAGTCTCTCAAAGCTGTGTACAAGTACCACCATATACCTGATAATGCCCTGGCGCATAATTTCCTTGAAATGGTCCGTGACGGGGTAAAGCCTTTGAAGGTGATGGGTGAGAAGTATGTGTCCATGACCGAAGCGGAACGCATGCAGTCAGGCATATCAAAAACGATACTGAGTGACATCGTGAAGGATGCCTGGCAAGCCGCCAAGGTTGTCATGGCTGAAGGGATAAAGATCGATCTGAAAAAGGAACTTGGACAGGCCGAGAATTTCAGCAAGATAAACGACAAGCGCCGGACGGAACCGGAGAAGAAGGGTAAGTCAAAATCCGGCGGCTACAAAAAGTCCAACACGGCAGTTGCCAGGAAAACAACAAAGAAGTATGGCAGGTAGATCCAAACGCTCCCCTGATGCGGAACTGCGTAGCCGGACAAGATTTGACGAACCGCAACGAATCAGGCTGTATGTCTTCGAGAGATACGCCATCATTCACAAAGTGATGCTGTCCCGGAGCAATGCGTTTGTCTCTTTCTCGGTAAAGTCGCGCAAGTTCCGTTTCCAGGAGACGGACATCTATTACTATAGGATGTCGCTTGTAATTACCAAGGACGAATTCCTGCAGATGAAGAAGCTTTTGGCCCTGATGGATCCATTAACGGGGCTCTCACAGATTTGGTTCAACTTTGAAAATACTAATAAAATGGGGGAATCTTTGAAATCTAATGGATAATTGGTTACATTTGCGAAAAAGAACGTGACGACACACGTAAAAACGACAGTATATGAAAAAATTAATCGAAAAGGAACCCCTTGTTCCACTGTTTGTGGACATGGGAGAGTCCGTATTATTGGCTGTCTCTATTGGTGACGGTGGCATGCAGCGTTTTATGAAGGATGATGCAGGTCATTTGCTAGCTCCAACAGGAATATTTGGGTTGGCCCAGTTTTCTGTGGATGAGATAGCCTTGAAAATCCGTTTCCTTAAGCAACAGGATGATCCTTGGTTGCTTAAAACCGCTGAGTGTCTACAATTAGCTCTTGACAGCCGTTATCAACTGAATGACTTGCCCACACGAAATGCAGAACTGGTGTTCTGTCTCATTTACCGTAACTCTCCCGAGTGTGTCCCCCCATGCGGTTTCACGCTTATTCCTATTAACAATTCTGCCCAACTGATGAATCTGGAAGCTGATGCTATCCGTCATGGTGACAGCTATTACTGTTTCCTTCGTAAAATCAATGATCCCGCATCGTTCTCGCTGACGGATGTACGCCGGTTTCTGATTGAGACGGAGGAGGGGAGCTATTTGCGGGATGTCAATGGTGGAACTGTCCATTGGACTAACCGGAGGAATAAGGCGGCACGACTTTCCAAACCTCGCTCGAAATTACTTTTGAAAAGGCTCAATGGAATGTACCCGGATCTGAAATTGCATATAGTAAAGTTTAGTACAAAACCTTATAAGATATAACTATGGCAAATAAAGTAAAAACAGATGTGCCTAAACACAGAATCAGAAATCCATACGAAGGCTACCCGATAAGTTTTTTCTACCCTGTCACCCAGGATGCAGACAAGGCTGACGATGATGACAGTGACGATATGATCCTTATCCTGCGTAAGTTGAGACAGGCTTTGCGTGAAACCGGATATCATATCGGATGCGAGCTGGGCCAATATGTCCTGCTGGACGAGAACGAATCCAAACTGAAAGACGGAAATCCGAAATCTCTGGCACGCTATTGCCTATTGTCCCAGATAATTGATGCGGATACTTATCATTCCATTATCGCAAATGAATAGCTATGGCTGAACTGTTGGATTTTATGGTGGTACGCTCGGACAGGTCTGAAGCTGTAGCCAAATATACCGTTCTATACAGACCGGCTGATTATTTCTGCAAAAGGCTGAACTTTGAGTTCGACAACTCGGAAGAAGCCGAAGCGGTGGCCTTCTATTTCCAGTACTGGATGAATGCCGGAGGGCGGGTCAGATATACGGGAGCTCCGGATATACCCGGAGTGTTGATGTCCATGGACGGTTCGGACATGACGGACTGTCCCATGGACCTATCCAAACAGTTGTACTGTCTGTTCAGCTCAGGAGGATACTGCCCGTTACCACTGGTCGAATACCTGCTCAATCTTCAACCGAGATGTCTCGATTATCTGTTTACACAACATGCCATATCGTTCAAGGCGGCTGGAAAAATCAAACTGGTGCGCTTGAGTGATATCAATTCCCTATTCCGGTTTTCTGAGACGAAAAAGCGGTATAAAGAGGATTTGGCGGTTTTTCATGAAAAGGTTGTAGGACTCAGATGTGAGTATAACAGGATGTCACTGTTATTGCCGGCTCTTCGTCAAATCGGTGAATTGGCAAATGCTCATGCCAAAGACGAACGTAACAACCGGATTCTGTTGGATTATATCGAAGGCAAGGAGAATGCAGAGTTGGCGGCAAACTGGAACCTTTCTCCGGAACGCATCAGGCAGATTCTGGTCGAGCAGGTGAATGCACTCTGCTATCAGATCTCACAAATAATGGTTGTCCATAGCTCTATTCTGGAAGAACGGGCTCGTAACATACGGATGGAGCACGAATTGGTCAGACTGCGGGCAGAAGCCAAACTGACTTTAGCGGGGAATCTGTTCAATGTAAAGCCAGACAAGAAAAAGTGGGAATGGATTAAGGATATCTGCCGGTTGTACTCGACTCCTATATCCGAAATGGGTTTCTCTACCCGAACATACAATGTGCTTACCCATCTGGGCGTACAGGATATATTCGGATTAAGCAAGTTGGACGAAACAACACTGCATCATGCGCAAAACTCCGGCAAAAAGACCGTTCATGAGGTGATGGAGTTTAAGGAACAGTTCAACCTGAAGATGCTATCTGACCCGATATACATGCAGTATGTCGAATGGCTGGCACACAAGTTGTCGGAACAGGAACGTGACTGCTTGGGCGAATGGATTGTAAGTATGGACAGTGAGGGGAATGTCTGGACCAAGAACAGCCGGTCGGAACTGGATCTCTCTAAAGTGGATCTGTTCATTCATCCGGATGTTGTGGAGACAAGCATACTCCATATCTGCTTCCCGGAACTGGGGAATTTCAGACAGACGGGTACCACAGAAGTACAAACCCCGAACTCGAATAAACGCAAATAAGGATATCTTTAACTATGAAGTAGGAGGGGTGTCACCCGGTCAAGGTTTTCCACACATTTATTTCATACCAAAACCAGCCTTGCAAAGACTTCCCGGACTGCCCAGATGGACGGTTCCGGGTTATTAATTTCGGGTAAGTGGTTTGACACTGACCACACTGTCCCCGACTGGGAGGATGATGCCGCTCTTGGGCTTGGGTACTTGGGGTATCTCATCCGTCTTATCTGACTCGCCTGTCTTTGACGGTTTTGTCATGGTTACACTTTGTTGCGCTTTCCCTGAATAATGGATGATTCCTCCTGTCTCCGGAACTGGGTTCAGATCCGTTTCCTCTTTCTTCTTATCGATATAGTGGATTCTGGGGTCTCCATCATTACCACGGCCAGAATTTCCGGACTGTACGTTCTGTCCTTGGATGTGTATTTCCCCCTCTGTGTTCTCCTTTTCGTCTTCAGCGACTAGCATCATGCCGGAAGTACGCTTGGATGGAACTGTATCCTGTGACATGGTGGCTTCCTTTGGGGTATTCACCATATCCTTCACCACTGGTTTTTCTTTATCTGATCCTCCATCCTTCAATTCCTGATAGCTGGGCAGGAAGAACTCTTCATCCGTGGGTTGCTCTTCTGCCAGGATACTGGAGAGGTAATCCAGCATCGGTACCGGGTCAATGTATTTGCCTTTGTTCATGATACTGAAGTGCAGGTGCTCGCCGGTGGAACGTCCGGTAGTGCCGGATATGCCGATAGGCTCCCCGGCTGGGACAGGCTGGTTACGCTTGACGAGGATATAGCTCAAGTGGGCGTACAAGGTATGGATGTCACCATGTTTCAGCTCGACACAATAACCGTAACCGCCACGATAACCCGCATAGACCACGAGCCCGGGAAGGACAGCGTAGACGAAATTGTCATGGGCGGCAAAGTCTATTCCGTTGTGGAACTTCATGGCTTTGGTGAACGGATCTTTACGGTAACCGAAGTAGGAGGTCGCCTTCAGCTGGTCCATTGGCATGCTGACCATCGACTTACGCTTGAGGACCTGATACCTTCGCTTAATCAGTTCGTATTTGATGGAGTCCAGATACTTTCGTTCGTCAGCTTCCGTAAAGATAAACGATCCGTTCCCCTCGACTTTATCGTAGGAAAATTGAGTAGGATCGATTGGGACGGTATCTTTCACTGCTTCGTCTTTTTTCAGACCTATCCATTTGCCAATCCGGTCGAATAGCCGGCCGATGCCTTTGCGCCGTTTTTTTTTGACAGTATCGTCTTCATCATCATCTTCTTCATCAAAATCATACTGATCAGTGGGATTGAAATCTGTGCTGACGGTATCATTGACTACCGTTTCGGTTTCTCCCATAATCGTTACAAACTGTGCTTGGACCGTGATGGCAAGCATACAGAATAATTCGGCTAGTAATATTTTTCTCATAGGGTATTGAAAGTTTTGGTACAAGGCAAGAAAGTCCTAATCTTAATACTTGCTCAGCTGGGTTTCTTTCAGGATGACTTTCCCGTTCTCCCGAACTTCCAGCACGTTCTTCGTTTTATCACAATGGATGATGTACTTATACCTTCCATTCTCAAACACATAGCTACCGTTAGCCAATTTCCCACCTTTAAGAATCAATTCGGGTTTCTCGGACATTGGAACGCCTCTTTCCCAAGATGCATATCTGAACATGCTGTCCTTCATCTTGTCTATGCGGACCCGATAGTGCTTGGTCTCGAACAACAGGCACAGTTCGTCAAATTCCCGCAGTCCGGGATAAATCCAAAAGGGACCACTCTGCCCGCACAATGTGAATTGCTTTCCGTCAAAATGCCAGACCTGATATTGATCCGTGAAACTCTGCATGTCATTGGTAACAGGCATATATAAATCTTGGTTGGCGGTATCATAGCGGTTCAGCCAGTCCCAACCTTCTCCCAGATTCGTGCTGAAGTACCAGTCGGATATGGTATGCTCGGTTCCTATGGAGGCAATCTTATCGCCATCCTTATTGAAGCACGGGTATTCTTTGAGTTTGCCGTTCTGAATGTTCAGGGCCATCACTCCCGTATATGCCAAGTTACCGCTTTCCCGGAAATATTCATCCACCAGATAAATGGCCTGGCCATTGTCGGTATAGAGGGTTTTTATAGTGTCAATATGGCTGCCAAAATCCATTTCCGAATCACCGGATTCATTGGGATGAAGGACAGCATAAAGGGATTTGTGCTCGGCCTTCACCTTCTTGCCGGAACGGTATTGGATGATGTTCCCCCAACAAATCATGGTGCCGCCATCCCCGGTGTCCCAGGTATAGACCCGTAGATTGCCGTCCGCAGAGGTGGCGATGGTCACATACTCATTTTGGATAGAGGATGTGAAGGGATAGGAGAGGGTAGCCGTGTCCTGCTGTACCCATTCGATCAGAGGGGTTCTGTCTGAACGGTAATAATCCTTGATTGTCTCGCCGTCTTCCTCATACTCTGACGGATTGCTGGCAGCAAGGACTTCCTGCTCTTTTTGGACCGGATCAATCCGAACTGGTTCATTGCAGCCGGTCAGGATATGAAGGAGACAAATGGAATAAATGATAAGTTTCAGTTTCATAATGGGTCGTTTAATTCTTTGCAAAGATAATGCTTTTCAGGGAGATACGGATTTTATCGACCGATTTCTTCCGACGGTTTCAATGATCTGTTTTTATTATTAGCCTCTAATTATAAATGTATATTAAAATAATGTCTTTATAAGTTAATAATCCCTTGTTGGCTTTTCTTAATTTGGCAGGGAAAACGATTTACCGGGCTAAAATTATATATTTGCAATAGTTATAAACCAGAACATTAGACTATGGATAAATTGATTGAGACCATAAACATTAACCAAATACCTTTTGAGGATATTGAGCGCAAAATGGGTGTTCCACCATCAGCTTTTCTGAATGCGCCGGATTCAGAAGATATCATTGATGCATTAACGACATTGACCAACGGACGGAGTTGTCTGACCCCACAGGTTGATTTGGGAGACTACAACTTGGGATTCCGATATGCGAGATTCAGTTTGTATGCAAAAAACGGAAGATATTGCTTCAGAGTCCATCCGGTCCGTGACCAGGAAGAGTTCGTGAATGAGTTCAATTTGGATGCCCGTGAGATAGAACTGCTGTACAAAGGTGAGAAGATAATCAAAATGGCTGATTTGGAACAAACCGGCCAACCGGTTGAGTGCCTGATTCAGCTGATTCCCGGCACCAACGCGCAAGTGGCTTGCCCTCGTTACACGATTGACATCCCTAACCGTATCGGCGGCCAGGAAATCACCCACGAGATGAAGGCCGAACTTACTTCAGGGGCAAAAATGACCATTACGAATAAGGACAATGTGCCTTTTGATATCCAAATTGACCTTGTCAGCCACAATATGCTTAAGATAGCGGAAAATAAAGACCGGTTGTTACGCTCTGCCGGCTCTATCGGACAATCTCAGGAAACGAGGGGCATGAGCTCTGTTCTCGGTGGGGGAAAGAGCACGAAACCGGCCACAAGCAAGTCCAAAGGCAAAGGAAGCCAGGCCGGGAAGAATGTGGCTGCGGAACAGGCATCCGCTCCATCGCAAGGACAGTCACAACAAAGTGAAGGACATCGTGGTGGACTTAAACGCTGATAATTATGGAACTACTGGATATTCAAATAGATTTGTTTCACTTTAAGGGACTGCTGGATTCTATCGGAACGGAGAACCAGGAGAATACGCATGAGCAGCTAAGCGGACGGTTGTTGTATTATATTTCCAAATACAAGAATTCCCCCTCAGTCACGATGCAGCAGGCAAACCTTATGCTTTCCCATGTGGAGAGGCTTTTCAAATTGATGATTGTCTACAAGCCTGAAGAGTTTATGGAATGTCTCTTGAACACCAATGCGGGAAACGAACTGCGCAAGAAAGGGATTGGAGCTGTCTTGGAAAGGAAGTTTGCCACACTGATCCCACTGGACAAGCTGTATCTGCTTTATCTGGAATACTACTGCAGGGAGCTGGTCATACAGGGCAATTTGTCCGAGAGCGTCCGGAGTGACACGGAGAAGGTGCTCAGAACAGTTGACGAAATACGTGAAGCCGAACGTATTTATGCGGAGCAGATGCCCGTTGACACCCTGCTGCTGAAAGTGTTTGACAAAATGTTTGAAGGCAAGATAAAGCTGGAAACGTCGGAACGGATCGATCTGTTGGCCGGACGGGGAAGATTGAGCTTGACAGTAGTGCCGCAATCGGAAAATAACAACAAGCAGTTGGCGCAAATGAAGATCGCCTGCAAGCCGATATCGGAAGGAGTGGCACACCTAAGCAAGATTGGTGTCTATGATAACTTAGGTGTTGATGCCGTTGCCAAGAACGAACGATACATGGTCGCTCGAAAAATACCCTTTGCGGTCAACGAGAAGTCATACCTGATAGGAGACACCAAACGGAATATGTTGATGTCTCTTTCCTACAGGGATCTGACAACCTTATGGCCTTCTGTACGCTATTTCATCGTATCACAATATGCGCATACGGGTGAGGACGAACAGCAGTTCAAGAACAGAAAGGACTTTTGTCATGCGCTGGCACAGGAAGACTGCCTTTCCCCTTTGGGAGGACCTGTCAGTATGGAGGTCAGCATCTGATTATAATATAAACGGAACCAAATAAACGGAATAACTATGGAGAAGAAATCAGTACGTGAGAAAATCGAGGAAATCTGCAATGGCAGACTGCCTTCGCTATATGATGTGGCCACTAAGATAGGGTTCAAAAAGGACCCGATGGAGTGCAGCCAGCGTTCTGTCTGTATGCGTATCGGAGCGGCAGGCGGTGGTGAGAAAATTCTGATTTACGATAACGGACAGAAATATAAGAACTTACGCTCCGGTAAATGCGGGGATGTGGTGGCCATGTCCATCGAGTTCATGGACCGTTTCAGCAACTACTCCCATAACTGGACCTCGTTCTACAAAGAATGGCAGGACTACTACGGTTCAGTCCAGAACATGTTTGTGGAACGGCATGCGGCATCGAACTTCCAGGAAGAGACAAGGGCATACATCCCCTTTACTCCGGAAAGATGGGAAACCAAACCGTTCGGACCGACCTCAAACGTATCCCTGAAATCCTATCTGCAATACATACGGTGCATCGACCGGGATACACTGGCCGAGATGTGCGGATTCTTCAATACAATCAAGGACACCAAGTACGGCACTCATAATGGAAAGGATATCGTGAACATCGGATTCCCGCTATATAGGGTGGGTGAGGATACTCCCTGCGGATTCGAGATCAAGAATGTGGGATACAAACGTACCGCCCCGGGTTCCGATGTATCCATGGGCATGTGGTCAGCAACCCGTGCGAATCTTCAGGATGTCAAGCGCATTTTCTTCTTCGAGTCGGCGATAGACGCTATCTCATACGTGAGCGTTGACCGCATGAAGGCGGCAGAGACCGGGACCCCAAGGAAGATTAATCTCGATACGGATTTGCTGGTGTCATGCGCCGGCGGCCCTAAAATCGGACAGGTTGTGTCATTGAAAAAGGCTTGCCCGCAAGCACAGGTTATCGCAGAGTTCGATTTGGACAGGGCCGGACACAAGCATGATATAATCCTGAATAACATCTGGAGCAACCAGACTATACAGATTAGCAATGTCAACAAGCGTGAAGAAAAGCTGTTTACGGCAGAAAAGGTTTGTACTGAAGAAGGTAAGAAGGAAATACAGGACTTGAAAGATGCCGGATGGAGTTCTTACTTCAGGAAGGACGGTTCCACACTGATGTACAGAAGTAACTTGGTGGGTCACGAGGTTAAGTTCAACGGACAGACCGTAAATCTCGGACTGGATGAGCTGACCCTGCCCAAACTGGCCAATTCGTTCCGGGATTACCGTATCATGATAGATCGCGAAAAACCGATTCGTGGCAACTACATCAAAGTGGTAAATGACCAGCAGGTGTCTGTGGCTGTCAAGGACTGGAACGACCGGGCCATTGCCGACAAACAGCAACGTCGGGCGGGTTTGCAACGCTCTGTTGAGAAGATTGGTGTCATCAAGCAGCACCAACAGGAGAAGGAGGCGGTCGAACAGGCACAGCGTGACGCTCAGATCGCCAAGGCAAACGAGCGTATACAGAACAAGAGTGGCAGAAAAATCTAAAGAGTGAGATATGGGTGCAATGTTTGACAGTTACAAGTTAAGGATTCCAATTACACGGGCAGCCGAGTATATTGGTTATGTGCTTCGTGCCGACAAGGGACAGGGACGCTCGGTTACTATGGGTATCCACGACGGGCACGGCAGATGGGGTGACCAGATTGTGATTGTCAACCACAGAAATCCTGGCACCAACTACTACTTCAACCGGAACGAGGACAGCCGGGACAAGGGGGATCTGATATCTTTCATCAACAATCACATGGCTGATTTCCGTGAGGTGTTGGGGCTGACCGGAAATTCCTCCAGGGGTAATTATGACATGGAGGGGATCAAGGCTGTCCTCGAAGCATTGTCGGGTATCCAGTTCTCGGAACCTCTGAAGTCCGTAAACGGTTCTTTTTCCGCTAACAGGACGGATTCGGAATTCCGGTTGTCGGACTACGAGATATGCCCGCTGAATGAGAAATGCCGGGATTTTCTGATTACCGGGCGCAAACTCTCCCCGTCAACGGTGGACCTGTTCAGCCCGTTCATTAACTCCGTAGCGTATATAGCTGACGGGAAACGGTATTACAATACGTCATTTCCTTACAGGGTGCCGGGAAACACCGACATATGCAACTTCGAGGTGCGGAATTACAGGTATAAGGGACACAGTGCTGGAGGAAACAAGGTGGATGCGTGCTGGGTGGTGTCTTTCAATAGGGAGCCGTGGGACATCGAGTTCGTATATCTCTTTGAGTCGGCCATAGATGCCATGAGTTTTTATGAGCTGAATAGTTCAATCCTGTTAAGCAGATTGCCGCACGTGGCGTTCGTATCTACCGGAGGCAGCGTGTCGCGAGCCCAAATCAGTGCGATACACAATTACTTTGAAATGGCCAGACTGGTATGCTGCTATGACAATGACGAGAGCGGTGTACGCTATGACATATCCACGGCATGCTGTCTGTGGAATGTAACCTTACAGCGTTCGGTGCGTGAGGATTTGGTGGAGTTCATCTGTAACGGGCGCAAGTTTGCAATCCCCCGCGACAAGCTGACCTTTACCGCATTTAAGAATGCAGCCGGACTCAGACAGAATATCCTAGTCAAAAAGCCTCGATTCACTGACAAATCACTGGATGCGGACGGACTGACGGAAACGGTCTGGTTCAAGGATTGGAACGACTGCCTGAAATATAGGAAGACCCCGAAAAAAGAATATATCCTTTACCGGGGCAGAGGACGTGATTATAACAATGTTTGATAGATGACTATGAGAGAATACGGTTCTGACAGGGAGTACCCTGCAAATGATTGCCTCTCCAAACAAGAGCAGGTGATGGATATACACATAAAGCCGAAAATGAGATATTTGGTCGTTTCGGCATTCATACCCGTGGTTGTGTACCTGGGGGCTTTCTTCCTTTCATTTTATCTGCCGCCCGGATACCATTGGGCGTTACAGGTGCTGGTGGGTATCATGGTATTGACGGCGCTTGCAGTATTCTGGTCTGTGTTGTCGCTGATATGCACGAGCTGGACACTGACTCCCGACCAAATCCGCTTCAAACGAGGGGTTATCGCCCGAAGGACAGATTATCTGGAACTGTACCGCGTGACGGACTACATGGTAAAGGAGTCTGTGGTGGAGCGTGCGCTGGGAATATGTTCGTTCTATGTGGTATCGACGGACGCAACCTCTCCAGTCATGCATATCTATGGCATCCCGAACTTAAGGGAATTGCAGATTGAACTTCGGACCCGCGTCGAACGCCAGCGCCAGCTCAAACGGATTTACGAAATTGGAAACCATAACTGATAGACAAATAGGATATGAAAACTGCTGACAATATACGATGGTTGGGGCCGCTGCTGCTTTTCTTCTGTCTGCTGCCGGTAACGGCAATGGGACAGTTTGTAATCTATATTGACCCGACTCACAAGGCCGGTGAGAAGGATTATATATCAACCACCAAAAAATTGATAACCGAGATAAATAAGTCAGCTACAGCGACAGCTGCTTTATATACGACCGCTTCCGAAGAGATGAAAAAGCTGGAACGGCTCAAGAGGGAACAGTATAACGCCCTGACAACCGCATACGCCTTTTATACGGATGAATTGCGAATCAAGCGTTTCAACGAGACACTAGGTACCGTAAAGCGGAACCTTCAGATGGGGTTTTCTGTCATCGAGGCGAACCCGCAAGCCTCCTTTTTCTTCAGGGACAGGCTTATCGAACTGATAGCGGAAGTGAACGACGCCGAACGGGTGTTCAAACAGGCGACGGTCATCGAGGGAGAGGATAACCAGATGAGCAATGCGGACCGGAATGCACTGCTGTTCAAGGCCGAGGAGATGATTGCGGAAATCGCCAAGGAGGGACAGAATATCGTGAATGTGGGCAAGATGATCACGCTGGATCCCGAGAGAATGGAAGAATTGGCCAAAAAGAAATATCATAAACAATGAGAATGTCTATTCATAACAGATCAACGAGAGGTATGCTGATGGTATTCCTGCTCTCGCTTTTCACACTGGAAGCGGCTTCCCAGGTGGTGATTGTGATGGTGGATCCTGTCAATACCAAAACCATGTATGAAGGGAACAGTATTCACGAAGCCGGATTCAATATGCTTAGGGAGAACCAGTCACGAATCTTACAGCTACAGACGCATATCTCCTATTTCTCAACGATGATGGTGAAACGGGAAACGGAGAAGATGAACACGTTGCTGAATATCGACGATTTTTTCTCTGATAATATTCCCTGGCAGGAACATTTCTTAGGACGTATGGATACGGTACGGATGAACCTGAACACTATCGGCAGACTGATAGCGAGCTATCCGAAGACAAGCAAGCTGGCCATTGTTCATAAACGCTTGACTGAGGATCTGGACGATGCTTTCGCCAAGTATAACCAAGCCATCAACAAGAGGGGGAGCGAGAACATGATGCGTAACGACGAACGGAACCACTTGGCAATATTGGCAGAAGACCAACTCGAAAAGGTGGCCAAGCTGGTACGTGAGATGTTTCGCTCCATTCCTCATGCGAGGGAGCAAATTATGGAAGAACATATATCTGGATTTTAACTCTTTACAGAACAGCGTTATTATAAAGATGATGAAATTGGGCAACATATTGGATAAAATGAAAGGAAGCCGCAATCCTGCTTGGCTGTTCCTTTCTTACGACCTTGACAACAGCAGGATAACGGCGGTGCGAAGGGTGGCACAGGATGCCCCGGTCTGGGCAGACTGGAATCAGTTTGTCAAAGAACAGGTAGAACGGTGCTTCAAAGACATCAGCAACATCCCCAACGAACGGGTGTACGCATTCAGATTTGACAATCTGGAAAGCATTCCGTATCTGCAGGGCGAGAACAACAATCATTATATCGAGTTTGTCAGCAGGACGGTTCCTAGCTATCAGCTGGGAATTCTTGAGTGCGCCTTTGCCCTGGAAAAGGGGATTCTGCCCACCGAGCTTCGCAAGAATCCAGAGAATTATGACACCTATACTGAGTATGTCGCCAACCTTCAGATGGATCAGGACATGGAGCTGTTCAAGCGTACAGTCCGTAATGATTCAGAGAACTACGAGCTGTTGTATGACCTGGTCGCACGATATACGGATGTACCTGAGATAACCCAAGAACAAATCGGCATACTGAATGACTCTCCATGCGGATTGCGGGTGTTCTCTGTGCTGGAAGAATTGCTCAAATCATCTGAATATGTGCAGAACACCCTGGACTTTGACAGTTACGAGTCACTAATCTACACCCCAGTGGCAGAGCGCAATGGACTTCATTATCTGAAAGCTGAGCTGGACAAGTTCGACTACGCTTCCGGACGAAAAGGGGAGGGTGACCCCGAGAAAAGGAAGAAGATACTTGAGCTGACCTTATTCATCCGACGCTTTGAGATAACAAGGAACTGGGAAGACCATAACATTGACCGTGAATGGTTTTCCGCGTGCATTGCGCGTATGTCGGATGCGGAGATGGTAGCACGCGAGTTGCAGAACTTCGCCTATATCCCGGCACTGACACGTGCACAACTGCAGTACCTCATGCGGACGGGTACGACGGCAGAGACTTTGTCCCGTAGCGGGATCATGGGGGATGTCATCATGGAGACGCCGTTTTTCCATGAGTCATTCGGACTAGACCTTTCCCAGGTACAGGGAAGGAAAATAGAGCCGTTGGACCAGATGCTCATCGATGCTACCTGCCTGGTAATAGAGAGTTCGCTGGAATGGTTGAAAGAGGTGGCGGTACACCCGGATGAAACCCAGGAAACACGGCTGATGGCCGAACGGGAGATACCGGAAGTGGAACAGTATCTGAGTAGCGCCAAACAGGTGGCACTGGAACTGGGCCGAACTTTACACGCCAAATCGGAACAGGATATTCTGACAGGGTTTGGCAAGGTGCTGGAATCGGCAGCTTCATTCTATACAAGCCATCTGTATGACGGTGCGGGTGACAACCCACAGATTGATTCGGAGATCATAGAGATTATGTCCTCCAAACCTGCAGATACGGAGCTGTCTGAGAAAATGGCCGCTTTGCTGGTAGAGTATGTGGACAGGTTACCCGTCCATCTGCTGTCCCGTTGTCAGACAGTGTTCTCTTCCCAAGTGTATGGCCAGTTACCCATACATCATGACATGTCTTTGGGCAAGCTGCTACAGAAAACGGAACTGGAATCTTCCCTGCAACGGTTGGGGGTAGGCATCGAATGCAGGAAACTGTCACAGGACCGTGATAGCATGGAGGTTGAACTGAAAGAGAAGAAACGTACTGAAAGGCGTATCCAGAAAGAGATTAATGACTTGTCCGATCGCATCGGTGAGTGCAGCGAAGGTATAAACCGGCTGAAGTCACTGATGAACGGCCAGGAAAAGGAGAATTGATAAATGAAGAACTGGCGAAAGGGATTATTGTTGGGCTGTTTGCTCTCCGCTATGGGAACAATCAGCCTTGCCGCCCAAATGGTAGTTGCGGATTCAGCATCGGTTGGCTTGGAGACCGGAAGCAAATATGGAAACTGTCTGCACACAAAAGCCGCAGAGGAGCTGATACCATATATGTTGGGACCCATGAAGGGGATGCGTGCCCGCCTGCACGAGGCTATCCCCAGAAAAGATATTCCGGAGGTCAACCAAGTATACCAATTAAGAAAGCCCAATACTTTTTTCCCTTCCGGTTTCGTCGGTAGGGTGGTTTCAGTTCGGAAAGTCAAGGGATGCTGCGTTGTCAGTTTCAAGCCATTGAGGAAATATAGAAAAAAGGATTTAATACAAAATTAATATGGCAGAAAAGAACATTGTTGAAAATAGACCTGCTGAAGATATCAAAGAACGTTTTTCAAGCAATGAGACGGTCAATACTGTGATGAACGGTCTTGGGAAAGTGGTGGACTATCCCATGGGGGTGGTGGGTAATCTGACAGTAAAGAACAATGCCGTCGATGCTTCTGTGAAACCCGGTAAAGCATTGGGACAGTCCATGTTGATGGGCATCGTTGCCTTTGGACTTAGTCTGCTGCTTGGTAACGGTTTGCTGGGCTCGCTCGGATTCGGCTTGGGAGCCGGAATCATGGGACAGGAAATTCGCACCATGGGCGGCAATCTGGTAGATACAATCAAAGGCAGAGAGTCTTTTCTTAGCGGAAGATTCCTGAGCACGGCAATTCCACTGTTGGTGTCCATGGTACTATCCAGCAAGTTGGGACCGGGGAAAGCGCTCCTGACAACCGTCCTCGGCGGAGCATTGGGCAGCAAGGTGTCCAATTACTTCATGGGATCCAATGAAGGAGAAAGGTATTACGGTGAAGACTATGTCGGTGTCCGCAAGGTACCTGGGGATCAGAAGAAGCCAGAAGTGAAAGAGAATGAAGTAAGGGATCAGTCCGCAAAGGAAGTGGAAAAAGCCTGGCAGACACGCCCGGAAATTGGGAACGAGAAGCACGGCATAGTCAACGAGGTCAGGAATGACAGCGTGGATCTGAAAGCGGAGATTGCGGCTACCCGTGATTCCCTGCAGACCGGGAAAACATTGGTACCGGCAGACACCATCCAGACACAACAGAGAAATTCATCAGTAAAACTTTGACGATATGGCAACAACTAAAGATCAGGAAAATAAGGCCCGGAACAATGGGCTGGGTGCGGAGAAAACGCCTGCGATGAACATAGGTGCGAACGGAAAGATTTCCATTGACGGGAAAGTGATGCGTGAAAAGCCGGGGTTCTTCAAGAGAATGTGGCATTCGATGAAAAGCGGGAGCATCAGCAAGGCTTCTTTGGCAAATCCGGCTGTGAGCCAGTTCCTTTATGAAACGAAGAATCATATATTTGGTATGGGCTTGACTGAGGACGAAACAAACAAGGTTGCCCAGGAACTGAGAACCATCATAGACAGGGACCAACTGGATATGTCGAGATATAACGAACAGCAGCGTGACGAACTGCTCCGTAACTCCAAGACATTCCGTAGCACCATGGAGGGAAAGATGTATCTGGAGAGCAAATTCGGAGCCCATAGCCAGCGGGAAGAGAAAGCCAGGGAACTGGCTGACAAGATTATTTCCGAGATGCCCCAATTGGATATCAAGAAACCCGGCAAAATGGAATGCGAGCGATTTGATATGGGGTTGGTATTTGGTAATCATACTTCCTGGGAACGTATGGTCATAGACCCGAAGGATTTTGCCCTGCAGCGCGAAGCGGCGAACCTGGCATTCTCCATGGGTATGTCAAAACAAGATTCCCTCAGAGTAGGAGAGGAAGTGTTTGCCCAGGCTGACGCTCTCACCACCAAGGATAGAAACTATAACCTGAATGACTTGCTGGCACAGTCACCGACATTCTCCACCTATGAACAGGGTGTCCAATACCTGCAACGAATGAGATTGGATATGGCCGTCGAGCAGATTCATCAGGAAAATATTTCCGCACAACAGGTAGAGGCAAATTCCATCCGGACAGATGCGGCAAACAAGCTACGTTCCGAATACGGTCTCAACCCGATAGCAAACCCTGTCGGTCAAGGAACGGAAGCCGGACAGCAGTTGCCGGGGCTGGGCTCCATGATGGGGAATGTGATGAATAACGGCATGTCTGGTGTCTCGCAAGAGTCACACAACGGAATAAAGGAATTCTTCGGATCGATTCTGGGACGTGTAGTACTGGCAGTGGCCGGATTCTTCATGTCGAAGTTACTGGGTGGAACGAATATAAGTGGATTGCTGGTCGGTGGTTTGGGTGTTGCGGTTTCCCCGCTTCTCGGAAATCTTTTCGGAAGTTTCTCCAGCAGATCAGATATGACGCAACAAGGCATGAATATACTGAACGATTACGACATGAAGGAACGTGTGGCAGAAAACCGGGAACGCCAGCAGTCCATAGTGAACGGACGGCAGATCGATGACCGGACAACCGAGAAACAGGTGGCCAAAGAAAAGACAAATGCCGAACTTATGAATATAGTGAGAGAGAAGGGAATAGACGGCATACAGGTGTACTTCGGAGCCGATGAAAAGAGACTGAATGAGTTCCTGACACGCAATAACCTGAATGAGGTGGCACGCAACGAGGCTAAGGTGCGGATGGAAGGCGGCGACTGGCTGAAGGCGACCCGCGACGCACTTGCTTCTAACACTAACAATGTTTCGGCGAACATTAACGAGGGGTTAAAAAAGCATTTGTAATAATTAAAAATATAAGATATTATGGCAATACAGCTGGCAGCGGCAATAGCGCCTGTCGTTAAGAAGGTAGGCATCGAGATTGCAACGGAAGTGGCATATAAGATGTTGCATGAGGAGACCCGACGGAGAAAGGCTAAGATAAAACAGCTGAGAGAAAACGGCGGTCTTGGTACATCCATGGATGCTCCAAAACCCGACATGAAACAACGGGTCAAGAATTTCGGTAACCGGGTGGCTTATGAGGTACTGGACTCAAAGGCTCTGAATACAGGTATCGGAGCTGTAGTGGGCAGCATCTCTACTGCCGTATCCTCCAACATACGTACTCCCGAAGAAGAGGTTCTCTTCAAAAAGAAAGAAGAGGCACAGAAAGCCGAACGGCCGGCGACTTTCCAAAGAGACCGCGAGGCTCAGGAGAACTCCAAAGGAAAGGGTTTACACAGATAACTAGTTTACTCACTAAACCAAAACATATACTATGGCAAAAAAACAGACAACGCAAGACCAGGATTCCATTCGGGAGGAACGGGCATATAACCGTGAACGGACCCGGATAGAAAGTTACGAGAACAGTTCCAAAAACCGGGCACGGAGAAGAGTGCTGGACGGCATCGGGAAAATTGTAACAGGACGCAGACGTGAAGGAGTACGTGAAATACGCGAGGCCGCAAGACAAAGAACGGAGGAAAGTGTACGGAACAGAGTCATGGGCGCAACCAATGAGGCTATTCATCAGGCAGAGAAACAACGCCAGGGTTTGCCGGGCGACACAACAAGGACTGAAAACGGGCAACAGATACCCCCTCAGAACAGAGAAGAGCAGACAAATGGAACTCCCCGCCAGATGGACACAAGCAGGCAAATCCCTGAAAGACGGGAAGGGGCCAACGGCATGACCGTCGAACAACTGACTCAGCTGAATGAGCTGAAGAAATCTAACCCTCAGAAATACAAGGAAGAGATGCAGCGCATATTCGGTACTTCACCGGCAGCCGGGAAGGGAACCGGTGAACAGGTAAAGTTAACTAATAACGAAAAACACGGTTTGAAATTATGATAAAAGATTTGATAAAGGAGTGTGTGGTAAACTCTCAGCTGGGAGTGAGTGATTTGGTGGAATACTGCGACGTTACAAAAGAAGATGTGCAGAATATTCTGAATGACGGGGACTATAGCATTGATGTAGCTGACAAGATAGTCTGCCGGCTGGCTATGTTCTCCAACAAGAAGGACAGGCTTATGGAAGATCCGATCCCACATATAGAACTTGAGAACGGTATGGTACTTTTCCGAAAGGACACTGAAAAACAGTGCCGGCTTCTGGTGGTGTCTCCCGGCATCAATACTATAGATAAACTGACTTCAAACTGTTATAAAATATCACTGAAATGAGAAAGTTCCTTGAGTCTCTGTTTGGTACCTCGAAAGGACAGGCTAACATGCAGGATATCCGTGTAAGCAAGGAGTGCAGGCTTTTCGTCTCTGTCGAAAGTGCGTCCAATATCGTATGCTATGCCGCCAAAGGGCTGGTGCAGGATGACATGAAGAGGGGGGCGCTGGAATACCACTTGAAAACACGGTATGATCAGATAAAGAACAGCTTTAACTTCATTCCCGACGAGGTGGTGTCCTGCTGGCGTTTTGCCAACATCGACAAGACTCCAATCATGGACGAAAAGTACCAGGCTTTCGTCAATTTCCTGCGTGGCAAGAAAGCAGAGAAATCCGTCTCGTTACGCGAATACTCGTTCCGGAAAGAGAACAAGTTGGACGAAAAGACACCGATTGACGAAAGCTCGTTCAAGAACTGGTGCAGGATTCAGGACTCAAGACTACTCGACAATTCATTCAAAGGAGATGCGGTCAGACTAAAAGAACTGATGGATGCCGACGAATATGACGAAAAGGCAAAGACCGGTATTGCCGAAATCATGAAGCGGTATCTGCCGAGCGACCAGCTGCTTGCCAGACTGCTAAAGGTAATCGAGGAAAAGGATGATCTGGAGAAGAGGGTGACGGTGTACAAGGACGTGGAGGAAATCATCGAGGGATCCAACTACTACGAAATCACCAGTATCAATGACATCGAGATGCTGTTCAATATGCCGGTTGATGACATGCGATCCATCCATATACTGACATTTGAACTCCTGCGTGACGAACTGGAGAACAACAAGGCGAACAAGCATTTCAAATTCATTTCTTCCCTCAAGGAGGAATACGACCTGGGCAGAATCAAGAAACAAATCCTGGAATATCACAGCATGCATGGAGGACTTACCGCCGAAGAGGAAAGGTTCAAAATGAACCTCGACGAAAAAGGACTTAAAGCGGACCTCAAAGAGAAGCTGATGCTTCAGGGACGTTACGTGGATGATGATACTCCGGGTGGGTCGGGTAAGTATGCCGTTGTCGGGAAAATGGGGACAGATGATAAGATTGCTGTAGGGCCGGTTCGAACGGAAACAGAGAATCAGGAAGATGGACATTCTTCAAAACCGAATTTTGGTGATATGCTGCGTGAGAAAATGTCATTAGCCAAGACGGTAGGGAGACCGTCCTCCGTACCTGCTGCAGGACCGGCTCCGGAGAAAGAGCCTGACGTATTGCCGGATACCGGCAAAGAGATACGGCATACGCTGGAGCGCCTTTCACGGGGCACGCTTCTGCGTAAGGAGATTGACCGTTACAAGGATTGTCCGGAAATCACACGGGCTCAATTGGAATGGGTATTCGAGCAGCCTTTCATCACGCCGGATTCCTTGATATCGAACGGTACGATGATAGGCTCAATCATGAACACTCGGTTCTTCAAATATTTGGAAAAACGAATCGAGGCATATAATGGTTATGTCAATAATCAATTCTCCACAGTGGATGTCAACCTGATTTCCATTTATGCAACGATATTGTCCAACGATATCAAGTATTACAGCGGAAAAATTGGCAATGGCGACGGAAAGTCGGGGATGGAACCGGAATATGAGGTGGAAATCCAACGGCTGATATTGGAGAACCGGAGCACGCTCATGGTGCTGGAACCGCTGCTGCAACAGATAAAGGAAGAGCGTGAGAACGAACGGCTGATGGCTGCCGTAGACCAGTTGCACCTGTGGACGGAGACAGTCTTTAACCTGGACATCGACGATCAGAAAAGACACGAGGCAGCGGAGAAATGGATTTCTCTGGTGTTCCTCTGGCGTGATTCCCGGAAATTCATACTGGACGTGCTGAAGGAAATCGAGCACTTCAATACTGCCGGCTCTTCAGCATTCCTGTATTCGGAGTTAGCTATCCAGATGGGACTGGCCCAATACAGCTCGGCTGGGGTGAAGTTCAATTCCCCCGAACGGTACGATATTCTGAAAGGCAACAAACTGACTTGGCTGGACTGCATCGTCTGCCAGCTCTTTGTAGGGGTCGCACGGATGGACTATGAATACACCGCAAAAGAGGCACTGGATAAGGTCAAGACTGTCCGTTCCTATTTCGAGGAAAACAGGAAAAAACTGCCCCCTTGGATTGTCAAGGATGAAATGCTGAAGGAGATTGATATACAGCTTGCCACAGAGAAGATAGGCGTGTACCAGGAACTGGCCCGATATACCCAGGACTGGTTTTCAGGGAAAGAGGTCCCTGATATGTTCATGTTGAAAGTAAAGCTGGACGATATTTCACGACATGCAAATGAACAGCGGAAACAATTCCTTGCAGCCAACGAAGCCAAGACTGCCAAGAAGAAAGAGATACCGGCTGAAAAGGTGGAGAATGAACAGAAGAATACTACACAGGAAGGACCTGTCTCACCTTCGAAAAGTAACGAGGAAGAGACACCTCATGCCGATCGGCAGCCGGAAAGGGAAGATGATACTGTCCCCTTCCACTCCGGATGTGAGATTGATTTCGGGTTGGGTGATGAATTCACCGCCGGCGAGGAAAAGGAAATCGACGAATCCATGCTGGAGACAGCGGAGATTTCCGATGATGCGTTGGCACAAGCGATAAATATGGAAGAGGAAGATAACGCAGCCGTTGATTCCCCAAAAGAGAATAAGGATGATACAGGAAAAGATACCAAAAATAGTCTTCCTTCCCCCTTATACTTTGTTCCGGATAGGGACGGACAGGACTTCATGGATCCAACCGATCCGGACTGGACATGGGAGAAGTCTCATTTGTATGCCGCTTTGGATGAAGAAACAAGGACGAAGTTTTGGACAGATAAGCCAGAACGCTATCTGTTGTTATGTATGTCGCCGGATGCGGTTGAAGCATATATTCAATCCTCCATAAGTCCGGATGAAAGAAATTCTTGGGAAAACTTTTATAGAATGCTTAATAATAGGAATAAAAGCTGGGTAAGTGAGAGTAATGAAATGAGAAGGCTAATCTGGGAAACTGTTGAGTCAATCATACAAAAAATAACGTCGCCGGCTAAAGACACATTCTAAGTACAAGCAAGAACTGAATTTAAGAATTGATAATAGAATGATGAGCCATGTCGATGACAGAAAATGGAGAAATACTTGACAGTGCCAAATTCCGACGACCCTTAGTAAAAGACAGTCTTGTGAAATTTTGATCATAGCAAGACAATCCGGATATGATACGAAACCAACCTAATAAACAGGGACTTATATTTGTAAGTGTGAAATATAAATCGTAAATTTGCAGTAACCAAAACAAATAGACACTATGAATACGTTTGCAAGTTTTTTTAAAAAGAAACCTTCCCAGGAAGAAATGGAAACAATGATAGCCGGTGGCATGACCGCTTCTTCAGCGGAGCAACCTGCCGGACAGGACTCGATATGCTTTTTCGCTTATATAATTGAACCGGACAGGGAGTATAGCGAAATGAGAACTTGCTCCGGTTGGAAAGCGTTCCCGCAACTCATACATGATTTTGCACGTTTGGCTGCAGATTTAGTAACGAACGCGCATGGCTCTGAAAAATACGGATGCGAAACGAGGTTCGTCGTTACGACTGAGGGTAACGGTCCCATGGTATTTCCTGAGTTTAAATATCACACGGATTTTATGGGGAGTAAGTATATAGATGTTCCAATAGGTGTGCTGGTGTACTTGTATTTCAATGGGCTGGATACGGTTGAATATTTGATGTATTGGCAAAATAAAGAGTGGAATAAATTCTCGACCAATTTTCTGAATGCAATGGGATTCCCCGATTCAGAAGGCACCTTTTGGCCATCAGGAGCTCCGATACATTTCTATTGCAGGTATTACAACCATGTTGTCAACAAACAGGGGATACCGGACTTGTTGTCCCGGATTACCGACCCGAATTGCGATGAATTAGAGGGTATAGTGGAATATCTGGTTGTGTATGCTAAAAAATTCCCTTATCCTTCCTCAATTTTGGTCAATGCGCTGGCAAATTCTCCGGCTTTCAAACCTGAACTGGGGAACAAGGATAGTTTGACCGATAGGGTTGAGTACTTATCCCAAATCCAATTGCATGATATTACAGATTTCCAAAATGTGTTCCTCTTTGTGAATTGGTGGTATATCAAAGATGTACGGTTAAATGAAATTGCTACCGAAATTAAAAGTATAAGGGAAGCCCATGCGTATATCTCACTCTCTCCGTCTAAAGAAAAGAAAATCATGGATTTGACAAAAGAAGAGAATATTCTTGTGGCTCTTGAAAGGAGATTGTCGGAAATATGCGGTAAGATTGAAGATTTATGCTCAAAAGCCGAAAACGAAAAAACTTTATCTGAACTGAAAGAGTATCTGTCACCAAAAGAGGGTAAATATAGCAAAAGTGAAATACTTCATGGAATTAAAGAGGGATTTAACGGTGCGTCATCATCCTGCTTGAATGAAGCGGCGGGCTTAATTATTCAATCAGAATTGTTATGGAAAGAACCTGAATTCGTTTGGGAATTGGAGGGGATATTGATCAATCACTATAAATCGATGCCTAATTGTAAAGATACTATTTTTGATGCTATTTTTATTAAAGAACGAATGCCATTATTGGACAATATCTCTAAATTGTATGTCCTGACAGAAAAGAATTTAATTGTCGAAAAGATAAACATGGCTGCAAAAGCGCTGGATGAAATATCTGCTGAAGAGCAGCGATTGGAAAAAGCCGGTAGAGAAGCTGACGATCTTCGTCCGGATAGAGTATTAGCCGAAGTAAAACTTCACTATCTGAAAGAAATGGAAGTCCTTTTGTATGAGATGGTTGAGATGTTGGAGAAAAAGCCGGAAAAGAAAGACTTGCACGATATAGACATTATCCGAAAACTGTCAGATTCCATTGGATGTGAAGGTGTGGAGTTTGACGATGCAGAGTTGGAAGTGCTGAAATTGTTCGGACTATCAGATTGGACAGCAAATGCTGGAAAAGATAAAGAGAGTGTGGATTATTTTAGGGGGTTCCTGAAGAAGTTTGCGACCATTACGGAAGTATATTACAAGGCCGGATTCAGCTTCCACGGTTGGGGCATTATTTCAGAACAATACTTCACCCCGTCACTCGGGTGTGAAAATTACAAAGAATTCCTTCCCAGTTTGTCGGCTAATGAAGGTGTATGCGAAGAAGTACATCCGGTCTATGTGGATTACAACTCAAGATATGGCAATGAATATAACTATATCCGTAGCATATGGCCTTGCGAGGATGATTATAAGGATAATAAGGAAGATTATCTGAAGATTCTGGATCGCATGGCAAACGAGAATGAATTCTCAGAACTGGAGAAACTATTTGACAGCCGAGAGTCATTCCGTAACTTATGCGGCGGCAGCTTGATAAACGATGGCTTTGAAGATCGGTTGACGAAGTTTATCCGGATGAAGAAAGCCCTGCCGAACTGTCACAGCCTTATCGAACGGAAGATGCTGCAAAATTCAATAGACAGAGTACGAAAGGAGTTGTCAAATCGGGCAGCTGTGATAAAAGGCAGTTACGAAGCAGCCAACAGCGTAGAGAAATAGGAATATAAAACTAAAACCATAAAGAACTATGCAACAAGTATTGGCAAAAATGGTGGACACGGTCGCCGCCTTACTGGAAACATTCTTCGGTTCCCAAAACAACTTGTCCGTGCAAGGGCTGGGTGCCGGAGGACTAGGTGTCCCGGCTGAGATACTACGCCGGATGCTGGTCTCTCCTGAAACGGAAAGGGCCATGATGGAGATCCTTCCGCAAGGACGGGACCGTGAGCTGAGACAAAAAATCAAGATTGACGGGAAAGGAATGTACCAACCCAATGAATCGGATTTCAGGGGGTGGCGCAATGAGATTAACCTGAAAATGGACCGAACACTGAACGAAATGGGACTGGACAAAAACGCGGCAAGGCTGTTCAAACAGCGGACAGCAAACATGGCGTATCAGATTGACCGGTTATGCCGGAAGTACACTGATCCCATCGAACGGAACCAGAAAGTAAGTGCCCTCATTGACAGGGAAATCAATATGGCTGTCCAACTAACACAGAAAGAAGAGGTTATCTGGATACAGGACAAGGATTCCACGAAACAGGAATTGGGAAACATTACCGGCGGGATAAAAGAAAAAACGGCGTTCTTCAATGGGTTCACATCGTCCCAGGCTATCCCTGTATGGGTACCGGACATGGCTGTTGACCGGCTGCATGAAGCGGGGCCCGAAATGGAACGGATGCATCAGTTACAGATGGCGACCTTAGAAAAGGCTGAGATGCGTGCAACGGATAAACTTTCCCTTCAGAGCATCGAGGAAGGTGTGAAGAAAGGAGTGTTTACCGCTGATGACCTGTTGCGCAAAAGCGTGGACATGTACGCTTCCGGAGATAACATCATGCTTGCACGGTTGGGGCTGATAACCAAATATGAAGAATATAAGTCTTCATTGCTACTGGAGAATACAACAAGGGCTGACCGTATCTGGAATGATATGAAACATGACGTACAAGAATACATTCAGAAAACTCAAGGAACAAATGGACAAATCTTGGGACAGGAACTGGTGCACACTGAAAGGATAGGCAATCAAATGAGTATGGGATTCGGATTAAAACTTTAACGATATGAATGAAGAAAAATTACTGGAACTTCTGAAAGATCTGGTCGGTGGTGACAGAGCTTTCCAATGGGTAGGCGAACAAATGGGTAAAGGCATCCACAAGAGTTATGATAAGACCCACAAAGCCGCACACGCTGTGATAGGCGGCATGGCACTGGTATGCAGGGGAGGACACAATCCCGCTGCTCCCGTTCCTGAAGAGATGAAAAGGGACGGTTCAGAGTTTGGTAAAGGACAAACTGCCGCCGAAGGCCAGACTAAGGGACTGGACGAAAAGGTGGATTCTGTATTGAAGGGCTATGGACTGAATGAGGAAGAGAAACGCTATTGCAAAGGAACCTTCGATGATATTGCCAGCGAAGCCAAACAAGCGTTCGAGAACGAACAGGATCCGAAGCTGAAAGCTGCTGCAGGTGTACATGCATTGGATAAGGGCATCAAATCCAGTGTCGAGTTCTTCGGTGCCGCCCATTCATTAGGCATGAAAGGCGAACAGGGCCTTGACGAGTATTTCAAGAATGATGAAGAAAAGAAGGAATCATTCTTGAAAATGACAGGAATGGGCAGGGAATACGAGAAACTGCAGGCTGCCAAATTAGAAGGAAATGAAGCGAAGCTGAAGGCTGCCGAAAAACAGTTGATGCAAAAAGCTAATTCAATTCTTCAAAGTAATGGATATAGTCATAGGCACACGGAAACTGAGCAGCAGGTCCAAAAACATCAAGCGAAACTTAAGATGTAATAGCTATGGGACAGATATTGATGAATTCCTTTCATGTGCTTTTAGCACTGCTGTTTATCGTATCGCCGGTATGCGCCGGCATATTTGCGGCCATCGGCTATATGCGGAAGAAGGAACTGAAAAAGTTGCATAAAACGCTGGAAGAACTACGGGCTGAGAACCAGGCATTGCTTAATAGTTTTGCAGCAGAGCAGCAGGCTGGAAAAACTTCCGAAAGACCGGCTGCGTCTGGCAACCGTTACAGACGGAAGAAAAGACGCAGCAAATTCCGCAACAGGCAGGAAGATGCCGGGAACAACGGCGACGGACAAACGGATAATAATGGCTAAACGGTTCGACTATGAATAAAAATGAGTCTTACTATCGGTTGCTTCTGGGAGCGGGCGTATTTCTTACGGCCCTCTCACTGACATCAACCTTGATACTGTCGCAACACCACGTTGCATACGCCATCGCGGTAGTGACATCGGGCATGACGGTTTTCGGTGCATGGAAGCTGTGGGTGATTAAAGAGAAGAAAGCGGACGAACAGATGCCTGACAAAGAAAACATCTATAAGGACGCCCAGTTACGCTCTTTGGCATCGACATTGGCTTTTTCCTACCTTCGGGGGCTAAACGACCTCTCGGACAACGAGCTGTATTTTGTGTCCGGATACTTGACACTGGCTATCTTGCACACACTAAACAAGAATCTGGTATTCAACAAGACGGTATGTTGGGATTTAATAGCTCAAGGAAGCGCGGAAGCTTTAATGGAAATGCAGAAATCCTCCAGTGAACCCCTTCAATTGGTTTGGGACATGAAACCTGTTCCGGTTGAAGCGATTCTAAATGAGCCGGGAATGCTGGAATTATTGGACAATTCCGTCGAGAATGTTTTCACAAAAATGAAAATTTGTGAATAATTACACTACTAAAAGATTGATTTTTGGTAGTTTGGTTGTAAAAGGTTTATTTTGCTGTAAAAGATTAAATGTATGAGACACCGAAACTTTACTATTGATGAAGCAACTGAGCTGAACAGGCTGGTAACCGAGCTGCTTCCAAAGATTCAGGCAATGCCATTTGGCAAACGGATTAAGGATATGACATGCCAGGTGGATGATGATGCGGATCCTAACACCGGATTCCCGGAGATCCGGGTGAAGGTGGACGGAAAGCTGTCCGACTCGCATCTGAAGGTGCTGTGTGGACTGGCCGGTCAATTCCCACAGGAGGATGTTCCGGGAAGTACCTGCAAAGAACGTCTGGGCGTTTGTACGATGGACTCCCACAAGGTCACTTCCTCTATGGTAACCTTCAAGTGGTGTGGTCTGCGCAAGATCGATTCCATAAATCTCTTGGATTATTTCTATGCAGACGGGACATTCAGCCCGACCTTTTTGGCGACGAAGAAGGTCGAAGGAATCGTTTATTTTGTCGATGCCGAACGGGTGAGAATCATGTCGGTCAACAATGGCACGAAACTTCCTTGGTGTACGGCTGATGCGGTCCGGGTGGGAGAGAGCCTTCCGGTCATCAATCCCTTCGGAATCTTTGAAGCGGATCAACCGCTGGAAGATCTGAAACAGGCGACGAACAGGCTGTTGAAAGGTATTGAGAATACCAAGCTGAAGAAAAAGGATTTCCCGGCACTTGCCTATGTGCTGTCCTATGAGACGGAGCGTATCAAGAAAGGGAACTGGCATATGGTTCTTCCCGGCGATGCTGTCCATCTGTATTCAAGGAAACAACGTGGCGAACTGTCCAGGAATGTGAAGCGGTGCGGAGGAAAGGGACTGTGCAAGAACGCATGGTTGGGAAAAGAGTTTGATGACGACCTCGCATACATGGTTCAAGTCACATCTGTCAACTCCATGATAAAGCCGGAGAGCAAGAAAACCAGCCAGATGGTGATACCCGTCGCCGAGTTGGATTGGGAAACGATCGAGAATTTTTAATTATGGAAATATAATAATTTACGTTTATGAAAATACAGAGAATAATCACTTGGAGTAAACTGATGGCATTGCCGCTCTTGCTGGTTGCATGTACCGAATCTACTGAACTGGACAATATAGAACAGACTTCAGAAGAGGTCTATCCTGAACTGGACTTTTCATGCGAGAGCCCTTCACGTGCTGTTGTCTCTTCCTTTGAGCCGGGCGCCAAAATCGGAGTGTTCGTGACTGACAAGGGTACGACAAACGGATACGGGGGAAATGCGTCAAACATGAATATTACCTATACCCTGAATGGGGACTCGTATTGGGAGGCCGGATATAATACGGCATTAACCAACTCCGAGGCGAACGTATACGGGTATTATCCGTATCAGTCAAATGTTTCGACAGGTATGGCCAAACTGGAGAACGGTGTGGACTTCCTGTACACTCCAGTTCCTTCTGTCATCAGCAGGAACAATCCGATGGCCGAAATCGAACTGAACCATGCCATGTCATTGCTGAAGTTCAACTTTGACGCTTCACTTGGCAATATCACACGCATCTCTGTACGCAGTCTGCCTGCTTCAGCGGACTATAACGTGTTCACCGGTAAGGTGATCGCTTCCTCCGGAAGTACATCCGTTGATCTTACCATGAACAGCCCGGAGATTGCAGAAGGTTTTCTGGCAATACCCGGATACAAGATTGACGTAAAGGTGTCCTCGGATAAGGGCAGCTTCGTCTGGAAACCGGGAACGGTGACAGAAAGCGGAAAGAAATACAATATCTCGCTCTCCGCGAAATAAGTATTACAAACTGGCGATAAGCCGCAAATAGATAGAATATGGATACAATGACATTACGAAGAATCCTGCAAGCGCAGTACCGCTTTGGTGAATTTCCTTGTGATAATATCGACCCGGCAAACAAGGAATACTTTGAGAGTATGTTCCGCATGGAGCCCATGGAACGGATCGATGCTTATATGGCCATGACACCGGAGGTACGTTCCCAGTATTGGTCTTATTGGACCGATGTAAGACATCGGTTATAATGTCATGAACTTGCTATGGGGATCCGCTCGGCATACAGCAGGTATAAGAACAGAATCGTCCGGAATGTTCTTGTCGGGACAATCGGGACATTGTTCGTTATGGGCATAGGCTATACCACATATCGGATTGTTCCGGCATTGGTTCCGGAACCGAAATTTGACCTGCCGGATTGGATTGGTATGGAACGCAGGACTTACGAAAAGAAATGGATGGGCCGTGCTGTCATCCATGGGCACGACACGGTCAGTGTCCGGATGTTCTATAAAGGAGACGGACCGGAAGCCTTGCCCGTGGAAATTCACGGAGTTTCTACTGCACGCGCCGTACAGTCCATTCAAGGGATGATTGCCCGTACAAGCGGTTTCGACTTGTATGAACGTTTTGGGAAGACATACGTCTTCACGGATTCTGGTATGGTGATTTTCAGTCCTACGGAATTCCATTATTATCGAGCGATTGATAAATGACATACTATGGAACTACTGAAAAATTTTACGTTAACTGAAGGTTCTCATAAATTCGTGTTCATTCCGTATCAGGAGAATATGGACATCCGACAGGTGCTCGCTCAAACCAAAAAACAGAAGCCCCACCGGATTGTATGGCTGAAAAACCTGTTTACCCAATCCGGGTGCGAATGGCTGGATTATCTGGCCGAACACATAAACTTGCGTGTAGCCGACCTGCGAAACGGGGACGGGTACATAACAGCTGTTGCAACTGTCAAGGAATTACGCTCAATCATTCAGAACGCTTACAAGCAGCAACTGCTAAGACAGCGTGAGACGGAAAACATCGTCGAAGAGCTGAAGGCAATTCCGACTGAAAAGGTTCTGATACTGATAACAACCGGACGGCTGGACTATACGACTCTTGAAGAGACGGTTTTACGGGAACAATTTGATAATACACTCCGCAAACTGGATGATGATATCCCCGAAACAGGTTTTGTGGAATATAATCAGGGTTACCTACGGAGAGGTTCGGTATTCCAACTCTCGGACGGCAAACGTGCGGTGGCGTTCAACGGTTTCCATCTTGGTGGGGAGACGGTAGAACAATCAACTGCCATACAGGCTATTGTCATGGGCAAGGACTGTATAACTGATGTAAGCGAAAGTTTCTTATGGGTAATCTCTGATACAGGCATGCAGGCCAACCAGAACACCGTGAAAATCCATCCGGAATATGTGTGCAAACCGGCTTTGGTGGACGAGCTGTTTGTCTTTTACAACTGTTTCGTCCTCATGGGAATGAACAAGGCGTACGAGGAATCATTTGATTTGGATGATGCCGTGGCTCTGAGCGCAAAGCTGTACAAGGGGGTCAAGGACATTTACGGTGAACCGTACATCCTGCATGCGTTCCGGGTGCTGAAAAAAATGAAGACTCCCATGGAACAGATTTGTGCGCTGCTGCATGACACTCTTACGGTAAGGGAGGATGTGTCAGTCAATATGATGTTCGCAGAAGGGGTACCGCTGATAGTCCTAAGGACGGTGGTGGCATTGACACGTAATCCCGATGAATCACTGGCTGAGTATATCCGTCGGGTCAGGACTGACCCGCTGGCAACGGCAGTCAAGAAGAGCTGCCTGCTGCACGATATGGATATGTCACGCATCAAGGGGAAGCCCTCAGAAAGTGATTTTGAACGTAAATATGCGCTCCAGAAAGCGTACACACTATTGACAACGAAGAATGAAGAAACACTATTTGTCTGATAAATGCTTAGAAACGAACTATGTGCGATTTGACACAATCCATTGACATTATAGACCGTCTATTGTCCGTATTGGGCGATCGGAAGAATTTTCAAAAAATCTATTCGGAAGCCCTGGGCGGTTCGGTATCCGGCGACATCAGCATGATACGCTCAGATCTGTTCAACAAACCCAACTACCTGGGAGCGCTGCTGTTCGAGGATACGGCCTCAGTGCTCCTGCTGTTGCAACAGACCGGACTTGTACATTACGAAAACCTGACGGGGACACTCAGCGAGCGTGAGCAGCTGCAGGAAACCGAACTTTGGTCACCCGGCTACAATGACAAAGAGGACTGCATCATAAAGTTTCTCGACTATACAAACAACCACCATGCAGACTCCATGAGGATACCGTTTCCCACATGCCACAAAGGGGATGCCGATGCCGATTGGGTCGAAGAATGCCACACCGAAAAATATGTGTCCGTTTGGAACAGCCTGTCGCTTATTCAAAAGGCACAACTGCTGTCATTCATTCAACACACGTGAGTGACAGTGGCTTCAGTTTGAATATTTTTTGTACTTGCTTGGATATTAGAGAGAGATCCTGTAATTTCACCTAAAAATTTGAACGTCAAACACCTGAATGGTGTTTACGCGGACTAAAATCAAAACTATGTGCCAAAATCTTAACAGGACTATCAAAACAGGGCTGTTTCTCATTGCCTGGCTACCGACCCTATTGTTCGGTCAGGATCTTGTCATGAGGGATTTTTCTTATCGCCTCGGACAGGTTACCTATATCGGGAAGGTGCGATGTATGGGCTCAAGAGTGATTATCCGCTCCAGCCTGCAGGTCACTACCCCCAAAGGGGCGGCCTTGGATCGCTATGTCGAACCGGTGACCCTGACTGTCATGGAATCTTTCTCCATCCCTGACGGACTGGATGAAGTGTTCTTGTGGGATGCCATGCTCGCAAAACAATACCTGACAATCGCGCAAGGTTATTTTCAGACAGGAACCCGCTATTGCGCAGTCAACACTGCCGCACACGGTCGTATGCTGGATGAATCAAAAAAGTACTACCAAAAAGGGAAAGAACTGTTCCTGAAGTTGGGTAATGATGCGTCGGCTTCAGAAGTGGACCGCCTGCTGACCCTCATTGAAGCTATCAGGACGAACGCAGACTACGGACTCGCCAAGTTACAGTTCGACGAATACTACTCCATCAACTACAAAATCATGAAATCATGCATCTGCCTGGAAGACGGCTTTGATGATCAATATAAATGTGTCACTCTAAAATAAGAAATCATGCACAGGATACTCAAACTGATATTGCCTGCTTTCCTAACAGCGGCTTTTCATACAGCAAATGCGCAGTACCGCACCTATAGGGTAGTGGATAACGGCATCGAGACAATCGGCTATTGCAAGCTGTCCAACGGGGCGGTAATACACAAATACTCCTCATTGCCCGAATCCGGTGCATCGGTTTCCGAATCCGAGAACGGTTCTTTCACTATCGAGATACCGGAGTTCACCAATACGGAGGAAAGGTTCAATGTAGGCAACGGGGTTTCCTTCGAGCAGGTGTTCAACAGCATCAATGCCCGCTACTGTGTCCGGCAGGGGTATCTCAATTTTCAGGAATCAATCAAGGAAAAGGACAAGATTGCCTACCAACGGAAGATAAAGGCGATTCTGGGGTATTATGACAATGCTATCCGGGCCCTTGAAAAAGACAACCGAGAAAAGGCTGTCGATAAAGTCAAGCGCCTGATCCGATACACTGAAGAAATCCCGTTCATGCGGGGTAAAATGGAGAAGGGCTATCTGCCTGAATATGTACGGCTCGTTGAAAACGCAATGAAGTCCATGCTGGAATTTGACTCGGATATCCAACCGGGATACAGTGTTGTCGTGCATAAGTCACAGCTGCCTGCCAAGCCAAATAAGAAGGCACGGAAACGGCGCAGATAACGGTATACGGGCATTTTATCGGAAATTTTATTGAGATTGCTTGTAAATCAACGGATAATAGGTTATTTTTGTATTATTAAACTTTTAACCAAAACAGACAATGCCAACCGGAATACCCATGTTGTCACGCGCTTTCAAGAAAAGTGCCGACAAACCCATTACGAACAATACGGCCAACGGCCTTGACCAACAAGTTCCACAGAACAAGGAACAGGAACCGATTTCCTTTCAGTTCAAACCTGCCCGTGTGGAAGATTCCGTAAAGAAACAATATACAGATGCTCCTGTCCCAACGGTAGCAGGTGACCAAAGGGCTACATTGAATCCTTCCCGCTTGAATGGATGGATTAACGGTACAAAATAACGGGTATGGGAACCATTTGTATATATGCACTTTTCTTCATTGCCGCATGGGGTTCCATTCACGGCATTACCGGTGCTGTCCTTAAACGTAAAAGCGAGGCTTACACCGGATGGGGACTGTTGGGGCTGGTTTCCGGTATATTGGTCATGGTGTTCTCTTGCTTGCAGACAGGAACCGTCAACACAACCTATTCCCTTCTGGCCACTTTGTTTCTGCTGGGTTCAGTCTCCAATATGATTGCGGCATCACTGTTGCAAAGGACCGTCTTGCTGTACGGGTACGAGCAGTGCAACCTGAAGAGAATAGCGGCCGACTGGCTGCAGGCCAGGGGCAGGGGAGAGTATCACTTGTTTTTGGCCGACATGAAGAATTCAGAATACCTGAGAATCATATCCGACGCCTTGCGTATCGTTCACTCAGTGGCGGTGTCCCTGCCCCGAGACTATACTTTCCAAGTAACGGATTACGGTTTTTTAGTGGATGCCTTCTCGTTAATAGACAACAGCCGGTACAAGATTCTGGTGGCTTACCCTTCCTTGTCCAAGGAGAAACTGCAGAATTTGGAGCTGGAAACTGCAATGGAGAAGGAACAAGTCATCTATGTCGTGTCTGATAACTATGGTATCAAGGTGACCGAACTGCTGGATACTATGTCCAAGCAATTGCTTTTTGGAAACAATAAATGTGTAACAACTAATAAAAAATGACTATGAACATAAATTTCATTATGCAATCAATGTTTATCACACCGAAACAGGCTGTGGAGTTGTTTAATCTGAATATCGACCAAAACGTGTCCATGTTCTTCTGGGGTGAAATCCTTCATGAGGGACAACAGTGCTGGGGTCTCTTCTTGATAGCGGACGAGGATACCGATCCCCAATATCTGACAGGAGACGAGCGGGCAGAAGCGCTGCATAATTCAGGTGTCGATGTCGAGCAACTGGTAGAGAACATGTATGCGGCATTCGAACTGTCACAGCTTATGCAGATACTCCAAAACGAAATCATGAACATGAACCTGACCGATGATGATACGGTCAATATGTCGTTCTGCCCCAGAGACTACAACTATCACGAACTTGCGGAAGGTTGCGCCGACTTCCTGATTGGACTGCTGAGAGAGGGCCAGTTTAACGACGATCAGTGTAATGGGGCGCTTGAGATTTCAGATAACAGTATAGCAAGATATGAAAATACTTTCTAATTACATCAAGACAGCCGGCGTTTTGCTTGCCGTAATTCTAGCCGGCTCATGCACGGACCATGACGAGGTACGTGAAAAGACCAACACGCTCAAATTACTGGTCAGCAGCCATTCGTTCCTGGCTCCGGACCAACCGGACAAATATCCTTCTACGCACGCCGTCGGGTTGTTCTCCTTAGACAAGAACATGAACCAGACAAATCTGTTGAATAACCAAAAGGCGATATCCAACGGTTCCAAATGGTATCTGGACAAGAACTGTGAGGTAAGGCTTGGAGAGGACAGTGTCAACGCATATGCTTATTATCCGTACGACCCGAACATGCAGTCGGACGAATGGCTCCGTATCAATACCGGCAAGACGGACTACATGTATGGGCTCCATGATATCGAAGAATACGGATACATCAACTACGCCCAGCCTATTGCAGACATCAAGATGCGGCATGCGATGTGTATGCTGAAACTGGACATACGGCCCATTCTGGAACAGGGATGCACCGTATCTCACATCTATATAGAGGGAGCCGATCCCGTGCATCCGATTTACTCTACTGGACAAATCAATATGTTCACCGATGAAACGGGTTCCTTGCAGGTCCTGGACGGAGAAATGGAATGCGAGATTGACGAGACAGGACAAAAAGCCTTATTGTACATGATTCCCTGCAAAGGGGTGGCCATCAACATTACAGTCATCGTAAATGGCAGGACCTATACATTACCTGTCAAGGATCTGAATTTTGGCCAGGGCATGGTACAGAACTTCTGGTTGGGATTTGATGTGGCAGAAGAAAACCTGTACCTGAAGGGAGTCAATATCGTCCCTTGGGAGGACGGGGCAGAATCAGACTTGAGCACATCGTATAAATAACAAATACAAAATCAAAATTTTCTTTACTATGAAAATAAAACTGATAGTTACAGCTTTGCTGTTGGGCGGGCACTTGTATGCAAACGCCCAGACGAGTGTGTCTGACACCATCCGTAGCCAACATACATTCCGGCTACATAACAACACAGAGGTGACCGAGAGTAAAACGGTTGTGGTGACTGAGGAACCAGCACAGAAAAAGAAAAAAAACAAGGTAAAGGTCCGCAAGCCCAAAAATATGGAATACAGACTTGCCTTGCTGGAAGTCGAATTTGAGATGGAGAATTATCGGAAGAAAATCAAATCCTCCGGAGAGGAAACCAAAAAATTACTGCTGCAGGAATTAATAAACAAGTTGGCGTCCATCACGAATGTCAAAACAGCAGATTACAATCAGGATTACACACAAGTACTGGTCATCTTGCCTGATGACACCGAATACCGGGTGGATTTGTGACGATGAAAGCAAGTATAAGGATTTAGTCAAGGAGGGTATTGTTTATGAATGATAAATTGAAAGTATTGCTACATGCCGTAGCAGAGGTCACCAACATAGATACCGCTACGTTGCGTCAGCATAAATCCAAGACACACAAGATAGCTTTTGCCAAACATGTGTTCTGCTATGTTGGATGTATCAAGCTGAGATTCAAACAACAGGATATAGGGAACTATATCGGATTATCACAAAGCAGGGTGTGCCAGGTTACCTCACGGAGCAACTTCATGAGAGTGAACAATCAGGGGTGCAAGGGCATCTGTGACGAGGTACTGAAAGTCGAGGAAAGATTCGAGGAACTGTCAGATGAAGTCAGATTGGGAAAGGTTACACTTTGAAAATCAGATAAAATCACGGCTCTTTCATTTAAAAATACTTTGAAGAGGCTGTAAATAAAACTGTGTCAGCAAAGAATAAAATATTAATTTTGCTAACACAGTTTATTTTACGCCCCCTACTTTGAATATCTAATGTTTGTGGCAGATAGACATTTAGAACAGCTCAACGCAACTTTTGACATAATATTGACTTAATGGTACATTTTGGAACTAAGGTAAACTCAACATAATCAGTGGTTGTCAGTCTATTCCAAGTTTAAATGAAAGAGCCGTGCTCGACATAGCCCAAATCGCTGCTGAATATATCCATGTTGTAGTTGATGCGCAGCTGCATCACCAGGTCACTCTGCCGTAACGAGTAACCGCCACGGTTCAATGCCAACCGAGAAGTGTTCAATGCCGATTGCAAGGCCATGTTCAGATTGGCTGCGCCTACAACGCCTTTCTGTATGGGAGTGATTAATTGTATGTTGCTCACCTTTTGACCGTATGCTTTGGGCAGATGGTTCTTTACCAAAAATCGTTATCTTTTCACTCCTTCGCCTTGAAATTGAACACCGGTTTGATAACCGTTTCAATCGTTACCGTCTCTTGGATCAGCCGCATGATCGCTGGCCGGTTCAAGAAATCTATCAGACTATCAAGAGCCGTGAGCCGCAATGTCAGATAGGCATAAATTGGACCATTGGAGAGGATGCTAATCCTAATGACCCCAACGCGCCTGAAAAATCCTATAAAATCATTCCTGAAAAGCAGAAGGAGGGTGACCCCATACGTTATTTCCCCAGTGATTTCCGTTTGGGTGATCCGCTCTTGCCTGCCAATCCCGACCCTAAAGTATTTATTCATCAAGGCAAACGCTATTATATGCCGTTTGAATCGACTGTATGTTTTTTTAAAAGGTGGTTCTATCATACAACGGATAAGGAATATAAATCCATTGATGAATTGTTCAAGTTCTACCAACGCGCCACGGCTCAAGACAATATCCTGATTCTGAATTTGCCTCCTAATCGTGAAGGCAGAATGCGTCAGGAAGATGTGGACTTATTGCTTGAACTCCGCAAGAGAATATAATGCTGTCCTATGAAAAAAGTAATGTTATATTTGTTATGCTTGGTTCTTATGGCAGAGGTACATGCTTCCTTCTACTGATGAGTTGGATAGTTTGCGCATAATATCCTACAATGTCCATAATGGGATAGAAAAATAGCACATCAGACCGGGATGAATTATGTATTTGGTCCTGCTATCAAGAAAAAGAACAGGAAATTTACGGTTAAACAGACAAGAATGATAAAAGATTATGTCGCTTCCGATTATTGTCCTGTTTATGTTGATGTACATTACGGGAAATGATATTTCTTTGTACAGCCGAATTGTCAATGAATAAAGAAATACAAGTAAATCGGTTGCCCCAAAATAGACGAAGCCCCGAAGAATCGGAGTTTCGTCTATTTTGGGGCAATTTGTTTTTTATGTATCTTTTATTCAATGTATAGAAAAAATTTGTAATTTTGTTTTTGGGCAAAACTCTAATGTACTTCTTAATCTTTCTCCGAATAAAGAGGGACGTACTCACAGAACGTGATGCCAAAAGACTCATTGAGTTTGGCATCACGAACGCTATGTCTATATGAATGAGAACGATTACCGGCAACTGAAAGAGATGAAGGTAAAGTTTCAGCTGAATCTCTTTTCATTGGTCGATGCTTATGGCATAGAGGCAAGAAAAAAGGCGGAATGGCTGTTGAAAAATAATTTTTATGACTTGGCCGGCAGCGATACACACCGTTTGGGCGTCTGGAAATCTCTTCTTTATGCAAAAGGTAATGCTAAATCTCTTCAACAAGTAGTGTCTCTTGTTTGTTTTTAATTCTAAAAGTAGTAGCTTTGTACTGACTATAGGCAAATTGTAAAAAATATGGGCAAATACATATATAAACTGCTTGGTTATCATGCAGTTAAAGAGGCAAAAATCAAACTGGATGGCATTACGGTGTTATCCGGCATTAACGGATGTGGAAAGAGTACCCTGTCCCGATGGCTGTATTATCTGATTAACGGATCGCGAGACTTTGACATTTTTTTGTTGAGGGATTATAAAGCTAAAATAGATAACTTGATTAATCGGATGCGATTTGCTTGTATGGATTTGGGGCGATTCTCTCAAAAAAGCGGTTTGTTGGAAAAAGGTTCTTTGAATACTTTGCTTGAAGTAACCGAAAAAATGAAGCAGACAAGAGTGCACTCGTATGAACAAATTGAGATTGTTCAAGATTTGTTTCTGCAAGCCTTGTATGCCACAGAGAATTTTCTATCGGAAGCCTTGACGGAAAATCTTTCTGAAGCACGTAAAGTCAGAATCTTGAATTATTTGAGTGTTCATAACAAACAAGAAGATGTTCGTCAGTCTATTGAAAATTTTGTTGGGCAGAATAATCGTTTGATTACTCAACTGACTAATCAATTGGTTAAAAATATGAATGAACGTCCGCGTTCTACCTATTTAAAGTTGATTGAGAAGTATTTCGATATACAGCATGATTTCCCTTTGGGGATTCAGTTGGAGGAAGATGAGGTTAATCTTCTCGAAGATACCCATGTCTCCACGTTGTTCAATTTGCAGCGAGCCATTTATATTGACACTCCCATGGCAGTTGAAGTGGAAGATACGGAAAACATTTTTTGGAATGATTTGCGTGAGATGATGTTAGATGATAAATCGGGTAAGAATTTATCTATGGGAGAACGAAAATTTTTGGTACGGGTCAAAGATTTATTGAATGGTGAAACGGTATTGGAAGAGGATGATGTCTTTGATGAAAAAAGTTTGCGTTATATTTCCAAAGATAAGAAAGTAAATATCTCCTTGAAAGATGCAGCCACAGGATTCAAGGCTTTTTCTTATCTTCAACGTCTGTTGGAGAATGGTAATCTGAATCAAGAAACATTGCTGATGATAGACGAGCCGGAGGCACATCTTCATCCGCAATGGATAGTAGAATTTGCTCGGCTTCTAGTTTTATTGAACAAGGAACTGGGATTGAAAATTATGATAGCCAGTCACAATCCGGATATGGTGGCTGCCATTCACGATATAGCTCACAAAGAGGGTGTGTTATCGGACACTCGTTTCTATGTAGCACAGCCGGATGAAGAAAATCCACACCAGTATGTTTATAAGGATTTGGAACATGAAATAGGAGAAATCTTCGATTCATTCAATATTGCTTTGGACAGAATCAATATATATGGGAATGGGGGAATGGATTTATAATAATGAGGTCGTAAGGGGACATTCTATTTATCCGGTATGTCATTCTACGTTGAATGCAGTGTCTCGTCGCGATTATGGAAATACATATTCCTTTCGTCCGGATATTGAATGTCTGGATATGGATACATACGAAAAAAATGTATTGAGAAAGGGACAGCCTGATTGTACGGTGGATGCGGTAATTGGCATTTCTACTTATGAAAATAATCGAGTTTCCAGTCCGCGTTTGTTGCTTGTAGAACTTAGAATGGATTATGATAATATTAAAAATCTTTCTAAGACAGCTATGGAAAACAAGGTGATTTACACCAAGAAATTGCTTGGCAGGAAAGTCGCAATTGAGTTGAAAAGCATTTTCCTGTTTAAGGAAAAGCTTGCTTCACAAGCTAAAAGTTGGTTTAATAGACAAAGTCGGACAGGAGGCGAACTAAACAATTGTAGAGCATGCTCTGTTTCAGAATTTCATAACATTATTAAATCGCCTTCTGATTTTCCTTATACACCGATACATTCGGAAGAAAATATAAGAACTGATTTAAAGAAACATGAAAATACTGCTGATTGGAAACTGTTTCTTGGACAAATAAAATATTGGCGTGAAATAGCTGAAAAATATAGATATTCCAACAAATCAGAATTTGAGCATATTTCGAATGTCATAAAGACAATATGGGAGGAATTTAAAAAGAAGAATTATTCTTTTAGTGATGATGAATTGTTGGAAATCTGGTGTGAAGAAGAAAAAATAAATTTGTTATGAATGCGGTAATGTATAAGATGACAAACATAGTAAATAGCATATGTCATGCAAACATATACATTTGGCATGTATAACCATCTGGAAACCATACAGGAAGAGAGCCGAACAGGATTTTGCAATCAAAATGTGGTGGTGGCAGGCGACCCGGCACAGCAAGGCCATAAAAAAGGAAAAGCATGTGCTCTTCCCGATACTTTGTTTATAAAAAAGTTGATGCTTTCTTTAACCTATAGAGAGGGAGTTTTTAAGGTATTCTTTTCATCCGACAGATTTCTTTATCACTTCCTGTAATTGGAGGAATAGGTATGGAGCAAATGTTCCATATTCAATGGATAATGAGGTTGCAGGTAAACTCCTTACATTTATTCATAAGATGCTACTAAATAAATAATGGATGTTTTGTACATTTTAATCAGTAAGCACTTAAAAAAGGAACGAAACAGAAATGTTTATCTTTGTTGCTAGTCAAAATAGAAAAATGTGTATAGCAGCGAAAAATTAGAAAGGTTTTACTTTTTCAGTACTAGGTCGAATTTTGCCTTATGGTGAGTCTTTATACTTCTTTTGTATGAGAATAAAATTCTTTATAACATCTTTCGTAAGTGGTATAAGGATATGCGTAATTAAATAGTTAAAGAGCAGGTTGACGGTATTCAGACAATGAAGAGATGCATAATGTAACATCAGCAGTTGAGCATTACTGGACAGTATCAATAAATCGTAAGCATCCGATAAAGTACACATTGCAGACCTAAAAACTCTTCTATTACTTTGCGATCAAAAACGTAGTTATGAAACGATCAATGAGTAAAGAAAAGTTTTTAGCGCTATATCAGCGCCAACAGTCCAGCGGACTAACCATAAAGGATTTCCGGCTAACTCTTCGTTTGAAAGTTGTACATCCTCTTTAAGGACAACTTCTTTGGCAAGTTGTTTTTCCCACTCGTTGTCTAAATGGCAGACCTTAATCCACGGTTCTTCACCCTCTTCCGTCTTGCTCCATTGGATCACGACTTTTCCTTTAAAATCCTGATCCGGTTCCATCATTCGTAGAAGATCGAACGCTTCACGGAAAGAACAAATACTGTTTTGGGTATTCTCATCCTGTTCTAATAAAGAGGGTATCAAATCATCGAATCGGACTTGCATAAATAAGTCTTTGAGTGTCATATTGTGCTGTTTATATTGTTAATTCTGTTTGATGCAGCATAATGCCCATTATAAGGTGTTAATGATAGGCATTATGGTTTTTTGATATTTACAGCAAGATTGTACTTTAAAAGGAACTCATTCCCGCTGCTCAATTCGTTATATGTATCATATTCCACAGCATATATGGTATTTTCCCATCCCCATATATCACCGTCATATTCTTGGGTGAAGAAAACGGTGTACATGGTTCCGCTGACGATCGGGCATTGGGCGACAATCACATCCGAGGACATAACGGATTGAAACCGGCAACGGGCAATTAATCGACGTGGATTGGCTTTCACGCCAAACGGATGTTCGGAAACGATTGCCCCACCGCATCGGATGATTTCTTCTTGTAAAGGGCGGTTTGTCTTCGGATGCGTGATGTCTAATCCAGAACCGACAAAGGCGATGGTCTTCCCTCCGGCACCCAGACAACCCCGATGAGCCGCCGTGTCACAACCTGCGGCCAGACCACTTACAATAACGTGTCCTTCCAGCGTAAATTTCCGGGCCAATGAATAGGCGGCTTCCCGTCCTGCCTGATCGGCACATCGGGAACCGATAATGGTAACGCAATCGGTACGCAACAATAATTTTCTATCGCCTAATATATGGAGCAAGGGAGGAGCGTCCGGTATTAAATTATTGAATGCGAACCAAGGGTATTCATCCGAATAAAAGGAAATGGTGGCGACTCCCGCTTCTGTCTGTTTCTTCAATATCTGTTTTGCTTTTTCATGTTGTTTAGGCGAGTTGGCAATTGTTTTTTGCAAAGCCTCTTTTTCTTGCGGGGAATAAAAACTATGGCATATGTCTGCATCGGAATATCCTATGAGCTGCAGGCAGAGAAGTTCATCTATCGCGAAGAAGTCTTTGAATCGTTCTTTATAATACATCATAAGGTACTGTTGTTTTTATCTAAATGTTGCAAAGATGTGGATGAAGGTGTGCCAAAGTGAAGCATAGATAAAAAGAATTTCATTAAAGGTATTTGAACTAACGTTTTTCGGAAGCATATCCTCCAATCATCGAATCGCCCCATGATTTATGAACCGTGCGAGCAAAAAGCGCCCTCACCATCCAAGGAAATACCCCTATAATATAACAACATTTTTGAGTGAACAACGAAATCTTAAATGAAAAAGCCGGGAGACAAAATGAATATTTTCACAATTATTTACACAAGTTACGAGAATTAGAATTACCTTTGTAGCACAATTTGTAATTACCAAAACACTTGATTATGAAGAAGTATTTGTATTTGGCTGCTTTCTGCCTGTTATTGGGGCCGACCGTATCGGCCCAGAACGATGCCGACAAAGGCATAGAATTTCCCCATCGTGTAGTGACTAATGGATTTTGGGACAACTGGTTTGTAGGAGTAGGCGCCGGTGTAAACGTCTATGGTGGGCAGCATGACCAACACATGTCCCTGGGCAAACGCTTCGCACCCGCTGTGAACGCTTATGTAGGGAAATGGTTTACTCCGGGCCTGGGAGTCCGCGCCAATTACTCCGGTTTGTACTGGAATGGCGTCGCAATTTCTCCGGAAACGGGATTTGTACGCAAAGGCTTGGGTGACGGATACCATAAGCAAAAAGGAAATTTCGTCAACATGCATGCGGATGTGATGCTGAACCTCTCGGAAATGTTCTGTGGACATAACCCTCAGAGAGCTTACTCATTCATCCCTTATGCCGGTGCTGGTATCATCCATTCAACCAGCCAACCGAAGAATGACGAACTGACCTGGCACGCCGGTATCATCAACCGCTTCCGCATAACAGACCGCCTGGCTGTCAATGTAGAACTGGCTACCGCGTTCTTCAAGGACAAGTTTGACGGTGAACTCAGCCACAAAAGAGCGGAAGGCATGTACAGTGCGTTGGTAGGCATGTCTTACCGTATCGGCAAGAAAAACTTCGACCGGAATATCATCAAATATACCGGAATCGACCAAAGCGAGTTGGACAATGCCAACGAGAGAGCCAACAACCTCCGTGCTGAGAACGAGAAGCTGAAAGAGGAAATCCGTAAAGAGAAAGAAATGAAGGCCGAACCTGCGGTTCAAGTGATAACCACCAAGACCATGGCACCGGTGTATGTGCTCTTTGATCTGGGCAAGTCGGCTTTGTCAAAAGCCCAGCGAATCAACTTGCAATATGCTGCCGCTTCCATCAAGTCTTGCACGGATCAGGTATTCACCATCGAGGCATACGCTGACAACAAGACCGGCTCAGCCGAGACAAACAAACGTCTGTCTTCGCAACGTGCTGAAACCGTTAAGAAATGCCTGGTTGAAGAGTTCGGTGTACCCGCAACCATGCTGCGTGTTGACGTGAAGGGTGGCGTGGACAATATGTTCTACAATGACCCGGCATTGAGCCGGGCGGTAATCATCAAGTAATGAAATGAGTCGTAAATATCATTATACATGATTGTTTGATTCTATGTGAAGAATCACAAAACCCGTGAATTATAAATTAGTTATTTTGTTGATCCGCCGTGCGTGAGCATAGCGGATTTTTTAATGACATCTTCAATAACCGGGGATACTTGGTAACAAAGTCTTCGGGCAGCTCTTCCGCAAGAATGCGCTGGCCCTTCTGATGCTTTTCCATGATCAACAGTATATGGTCATAGAGATAGGAAAGCTTGGAATGCTCTATGCAGGCTATCAGCTTGATGAACTGATAGAAGGAATAACGCTTCCTGTCCGTACCGGCAAAGTCCGCAATGCGGTCGAGCGAGAACATAAGTTCCGTAGCGAAGACACGGGAGATCCGTGAATAGGGACATCTGGCATGTTTCTCCAGGAAATTCTTGATCATCTGGTTGTTCACTTCCAGCGCGTCAAACGGCTGATAATCCTCTCCCAAAATATCCCCGTCAATATCCGGTGCGGTGAACAGGTTCCTGTGTGGGACAATCACCTGATAGTACTTACCGACAACCCAACTGTCGGCATCAGGACAGGAACATAGCACTCCGTTGTTTCCATATAGATAGAACCTACCGTCCTTTCTCTCCAGACCTTTGGCAATGAACACATCGCCGGCCTCTATCTGGCTGGCCAGATTGTGCTGTATCTGGTTGCGCAAGTCTATCTGGTAACCGCTGAACTCTTCACAAGAGAACACTTGGGCGGTGATTTCATCACCGATAGTGAACAGACCTTCCAAAGTACCACCGGGAACCTGAAATATACGGTTTGTATGAAGCACGCAATGTTGCGGTTCGTCAACCCCTTTGTCCGTATAGATAAAGTAGCCTAACCGGTTGCTGGTTTTTGACAGCCCTTTATATGTCAGCCTATAAAAACCGTCCGGCAAGGTCAATTTTCGTTTTTCCCGCTGTTCATCCCGTCTCCAGAAAAGCTTCTTCCATGCGGCACCGGCACCAGCCATGTCCGGAAGGTTCAGGCCATCAATACCACGGACAATCTGGCTGCACAGATTGACCTTGACTTTCAAAATTGAGTACAAGGTGTTGCAATCCGAAAGATTACTGCCAGGTAACAAATGGGCCTTGGGATAAAGATGGACGCCTTGAGCGTCAAACAGAATGGCGCCTTTGTCCAGATAGACAAATTCCTTTTTCAACGGCTGCATCCGGGTGCTGGCCAGCTTGATGATGAATCCGGACAGATCATCAGACTCCAAATCTCGTTGCCCAAAATTGACAGCCGAAATGCCGCAAAGCAAGTCCAATGACTTGTATGCGATGCTTCTGGACAGCGGATAGGAACGGTAATAGTCCGCACCGGCACTATGATAACTGGCAAACCGGGCTATCTGGGCCAACTTCAGGATTTGTGTGGGAGGTGTCATAATCCCTTTCGTCAGCACTTGGACACCTATCAGCCTTTCCAGTATTTCCAGTTCATCGTCCGGCACAGGAATCGCTTCCAGATTCAATTTCCCGTTCATTTTCATCACCCTGAGGTTGACATGGGCATCTATTATGCTGTTCAAGGTCTGCAACGACGGGATGTCCACACGTGGGATACGACTGCCCCAAAAGGCAATCCAGGCAATCGTCAGTATATTCGCTTCCAGTAGTTCCGGTTTGTTATTGCATGCTTCCACAATGATTCCGAACATTTCCGGAGAGACCGGCTCGCCTGATTGCAACTTTTTCAAGACCTCCTGGCAGAATCTGTCGAATGTATTGTCACGGATAAGCGCCATAGCCCCAAGCAGGCTCTTGCAATAGACAATCTCAAAGGCTGCCTTACGGAGAAATTCGGCTTTTCTATCTTCATTGAACGATGACAGATAAATGGTGTTTGACCGAAGTTCTTCCTCCAACTGCAGATAACCGTTGCAAAGTTCATAGATATACGGCCAGTCCTTTTCTTCCAACGATTCATCAAGCAGCTTGCGGACACCGTTCGCAAAGGTAAACACCCACAAATTGTTTTTGGTAACAATCTGATGGCTCATTTTTATCTTGGGGTTTTCTCCCACCGCATTACGCAACCGGAAGAAGCAGCTCTTCAACAAGGAATTGTGGCCGCAAAGCGCTAACAGGTTGCGGGGCGACACAAAGTTCATGTTTTCCATCCCAACCGACGGTTGAAGTTTCAGTACACCGTCGTATTCCTTGCTACGGACCAATCGGTATCTGCAGTCTATACCTTGGCCAAACACCACCTGGCAGCTTCCCTTGCGGATCATCAGTGTGTGAAGCAAACCGTATTCGTCTTTCACGGTTACCTGCACGGCCACAAACTGGGGATCGTCATCAATCTTATGGACCGTAAACCGGGCAAATCCCTCCAACCCGTAAAACTGTTTGAGCAGGAAAAATCGGTCCTGCCTGATTTCTTCAATCCCAGTATCGGTCTTCATGATGACACAATGAACGATGTCCGGTAACGGCTTGCACAACTGTGAGGGAGCCAGAGGAACCTGATAACGGTCTCCTGCCAATTCCACAACATAGCGATGTATACCTATGGAGTCAATGGTTATTTCTAAAGGTTTCAATGCGATAAATTCTTTCATGATCCATTCAATTCAAGGTTAACTATAGCGGATGATTTGCCCTTTCCGCAGTTTGCTGTTTCTTTCAAGATGATTGTATCTGCATAATTCGTCAACCGTAACGGCATACTTTTTGGCAATGGAAAGCAATGTGTCTCCCTTCTGTACCCGATGGCACAGAATCTCCTTCTTTTGATCGGGACGCTTGTTTGGAACGATACGGTTGTTCTTCGTATAATAGAAGGTCGGTTGATGGACTTTCTTTTCCGCAAAATCAATGATTCGTCGGGGGTCGATGGCTTGGCCCATAAACAGTATCTCAAAATGCAGGTGTGGTCCGGTACTTCTTCCGGTGTTGCCACCCAAGGCAATGGACTGTCCGGACTTGACCTCAGTTCCTTCGTCCAACAAGCATGTTTGCAGGTGTCCATAAACCGTCTCAAGACCGTTCAAATGACGGACTACCATAAACCGGCCATAACCGCCATAGTCGTATCCTGTCTTGCGTACATAACCTTCAAAGGCAGAAGCGATCGTGTCACCGACCTCCAAGGCAAGATCTATGCCACGATGCATCTTTTTACAACGCATACCATAAACCGATGTGACCAGCACATCAGCCAGCGGCATTACAAAGCCGGAAACATGAATGGGATAGCGGTCAGGAATATCTGAGACCGGTATATACGCATGAACACGATCCTCCCGATAACCATCGTAAAGTGAAGATGGAGGCTTCGGTTTGGAACGGCTGCCGTCAGCTAATGCTTGGGCCGAAATAGGAGAGCACACAAACAAACAGAAAATCAGAAGGATGACTATCCGTAGCATATCAATCAGGTTTTGGTTTTCAGATGCAAAAATAGAGGATGACAGTCTAACAACCTAACTTTTAGCGGTTTTATTAGTATATTTTTTGAGCCGTTAAATAGGAGCCACAAAATCTGCTGCACAACATGACCGCTAATTTCGACATCTCACGAATAATGCCGTGCTTTGTATATAAATACAAGAACAATTAAACATTATCTGACTATGAAAACGTTTTTAAGGATTCTCGGGACAGGCGCATCAGCCAGCAGTTCCAAACATGTTCCATCAGCACAAGTGTTCAATATCGGCAACAACTACTATATGGTTGATTGCGGCGAGACAGCATCATTTTGGCTGTCACGTTTTAACATCAACGTATGCCGCCTGCGGAAGGTTTTCATTACACATATGCATGCAGATCATTATCTTGGATTGCCGGGCATCATCTATTTAATGGATTTGATGGGAGCAAAGCATTTACAAGTATATGGGCCTGTCGGATTGAAAGAGGCTATTGAACCTATGCTTAAACTGTATGGTCACAAGCTTCGTATGGATTTGGAGTTGATAGAACTTACTGACGGTGTATCAGAAGTTATCAGCTCGGATGATCGGCTGACTGTGTACAGCCTCCCTCTGGAACATTCCGTACCGTGTATAGGATACAAATTCGTTCAGACAGACAAGGGGCTGGAAGTTCCTGATGAGATTATCAAAGAACATAATCTTGATGATTTTGACATTGAGCAGCTGGAGAAGGGAAGACTTGTCAGAGGGCTCATTCCAACAGAGGTCTGTAACACTCACCACCGTTTTTCATATGCCTACCTCAGTGACACGCAATACTGCCCGGCAATCGTTCCGCTTATTGAACGGTGCGATGTCATCTACCATGAAACCAGTTTCTTGCACGAAAATGCATTGAGGGCGAAAAAATGCCTGCATTCAACTACCTGGAATGCGGCAGAGATAGCTAAAGCAGCCGATGCAGGACAACTGCTGATTGGACATTATTCCAGAAGATATTGCTTTAGGAAGCATATACAAAAATTTCAGGATGAAACGAAGTCTGTGTTCCCCTACACCCTAGCCGCCAACGAAGGGATGGAACTTGACTTGCGCAAAGGAAGAGAAATGCGTTTTACCTTTACCAACAAAATGCGGGAGTTACTTGAAAGTTAACATTAGGGAGCAGTAAGGAGCATGAAGGTTTTAAGTCTTCATTCTGAATGTAGATGAAGCCTTGAAAACTTCATGTAAATTGTAGAATAGCGTATTGGGTTATTAGTTTTTTAGGTTGCACTCTGTAGTTCTAAAAATTAATAAGGTGTGTAATGCTTTAAAATGAGGTGTAAACTGACGGATTCTTAATTTATCTTTAAACAATTGAGTATATTTTGCATTTAAAGAATGTTTGTGTAATTTTGTATAAGGAATTGTGACTGTAATGTGTTCGTTGCCGTACCGAAAGTACTTATACATAGTGATGTTTGACTTATTTATTTTATATCATATCTAATTCGATGCCAGATACCGGGCTTCCTAACAAAACGCAAAAAGGGATTCAAAGCTTAGGTATTAGATGGCATCTTCCCACCGGTTTTATTGCGTTATGGAAGTAAAACACCGGTATTATTATCTGATTCTTGCATACCTAATGCAAACCTTTATCTCAATATTTCGTAACTAATTGATTTTCAGCACAACCTAAAGATAGGGGTGTTAATTATGTCAGTGGTAACTATTTTATAAATAGTTGTATTTTAGGCATTAATGGCGACATTGCTGTCTAAAAAAAGAATTTCTACTATGATATTGTAGATGAAGCAGTTGATACCGAATTTTGCGCGGTCTAAAAAACTAATTTCTACTATGGAATGTAGATATGATATGGTCTGTAATGCTTATCTGTCAGTCTAAAAAATAATTTCTACTATTAAATTGTAGATCTAATTTCTGCTCAATAGCCTCCAAACGTGTCTAAAAAACTAATTTCTACTGATATATTGTAGATCAACTGGATACGCCAAGCTTAATAATTGCGTAATGAAATAATTTCTATTTGAGTTTGTAGATGCTTGTGAATGCCATTCATTTTGCTGATTTCTTTCAAATTCGACAACTAAAAAATCATTATAGTATAATCTTTACTAAAAGTGTAAATTATTCAATCCTCGCTGTAAACTATAGACAATGTTATATTTATCAATTAAAATATATTCTATAATTACCGTTATGTTTAATTATAAATTCCAAACCCAAAAATCGACACGCATTCTGAATATTATATATAGCCAAACACTATCCATTTCATTACCGACATCCTATGACGGCAATTGCGTAGAATATATGGTACATCAGGCTATACAATAAATCCTCGGGATGTTGAAAAGATAACACATTCTTCTATCTTTTTTGGAAATAATATAAATAAATATCGACCTCATTCATACATTTATATACCAATATCAGATAAATATTGTTAAACATCCTCTCTTATTACTGATAATCAAAAATATTAAATGTATTTTCGTAATTGAAATAATCAAAATATAACTATGAGCATAATAGACACCTTAATCAATTTCATTAAGCCAAAGAAACACATTAGCGGGGATATACTGACTGTTGAAACTAACAACGGAGAAATTTTGAATTCTTTCATCTGCCCTGCCGATAGCAACAACAAGAACAATGTGTACATGATGTTTTATAACGAATATCATAACGACATTGACAAGCTACATACTCTTAACGGTTGCTACGTGTACAAATACTCCGATATTAATTATTTGAGCAAAAAGGACCTTGAAGAAATGATTAAAAATGTCAAGCCCTCCATGGCAATGTACGCGCCCGAAGCAGTGTATGTGACAGAAAAGTCGTTCAATGCAGCCCAGTCGCGACTATATCAGAATGACCAGGATGTATATAATCATGTCAAACAAGAACTGGAACAGTATAGTCCCGATATGCTCACTTATGCGTATGATAATTATGCCAAGTTCATTGAGAAGCACGGCTATCATGATATTCCCCGTAGCGAAGACTTCTTCATAAAGGCCATCGAACACGGAACGAACATTGAAAATATCCCTGAAAAATCCCGTTCTCCCCATGTAACCGAAGTGTACAGCATGCACGTTCTCAAGCAAGGGCAACAGAAAGCACAAATTAATTATGAGCAGAAAGATTGGATAGCTATCATGAAGGACTTCATGGCAATACGCTTTGAAAAAGATTATGATTATGATATGAGCATTTACGGAATACCCGGCAGATTCGAATACTATAAGAATCATGGTGTAAAGAATCCTTTGAAGATATACCCTGACATGAACTTATCCGTACAAGACTGGCACTACCTCTGTCCCATCAGTACCGAACTAATTTCAAACGGGTATGTACCTAAGGAGGTGCTCGATAATCCTTCTTTCTGGGAAAATTATACGGATCTGATAGGGAAAGGCGATTTTCTTGACAATCCAGATAAGACACGATACCAAACGTTCGATGAATCGGAAGTGTTTGTACACATGCCTGAGTCCATGAAAAAGGATCCAGAGGTACAGAAAATATTGCTGGCCCAAGGAACTATATCCACGAACTTCTTCGGCAAGAAAATGTCACCGGATACTTGGAAATGCGCTTCTCCCGAAGAATATATGAATATCCCAGTAGAAATAAGGCAACAACCAGACTTTAGAGAGATCGGGATAAAAGCGGTACGTGCTTATATCAATAATCTACGCTATATTCCCTCTGGTTACATAGAAAATTGGATGGTCGAAAAGGCTATAAAGCACGACATGTCACTTCTTTATCACATACCCGATGAAGTCATCACAAGTATTCCGAATATCGAGCAGAAATTATTGGATGGTATAAACAACTACCGGCAACAGGACATATTCTATGCAGAGGACTTACCTGGTGAATATGGATTGGTGGCATGTGAACAAAAAGAGGCAATGAATATGCTTAGGTATATTCCCCAAGAATTGCGCACAAAAAACATCTGCCAAGTAGCTGTCAGAATCAGCCAAGAGAACGAAAAATATGTTCCGAATTCCTTGAGAATCAAAACCGAGGATAACGAAAAAAATAAATCCCATAAGATTCGACGATGAATTTTAAAAATATAAATCATGAGCAGATTATTCAGAATATTAAACGATAATGAAACTATCGGTGTCGTTTACGACAGCAAGGAACATACAAGTCCGAGAAAGCAAGAAATCATACGTCTCTAGGACACGCTAAAAGCTGTGTGCAGATTTTCCAAGGAGACCGGAATCTCACTCCAGACAGCATACAATACAGGCATGAAGATAATGGATGGCACTGAAAGATTATCTGACGATCAAGGGGACGTAATTATCTCAAATTACCCGAACCATGGGAAACGGTTCTATACCGAAATGAAACGATTCAACCGAATCCATGATATTCGCCTAGAACAAGAGAAAATTGAATATCTATGGGAGGTGGTATGGGAAACCGTTCGTTTGGAATTATACCGGAATCTACCAAGCAGACTGCATTCCATCAGCTATTATCAGGATATCGGGAACGCCATGCGATATTGCCAATTTGGTAGAGATAATACACATATAGTCCTCTCGGTAACTCCGGACAAACAATGCAGACAATTCGATGAGAATTGGTTCAAACAGATAACCACGTCATCCAATTATGACGAGGTAACCGAACTGGCAAAGGGATATTGGTCCGGTAAAATGACTCCCAACAGAATTATCGAGGTGCTGGTGACCGGCAAATATGAGTTCCTACGAAAGGTCTGAATACTAAAAGATTCAGTATATTCAAGAACTTGATTGCTGGAGAGGGCATGATGCTGACAAGCATCGTCGGACCCGGAAAAGTATATCTGAGCAGCTCAAACGCCATGCGAAAACATATATAATACAAGATGCAACATTAAATATAGGACACAGAATAAGCTCAAAATACTAACAACCTGAGGAACTATAATAATTTAATTATTAAGCCATTAGACTCTAATAAACATTTGTTGCAATTTTGCAGAGTTGATTGATTTTATCAAAACCTTCAAATTATGGAAATAAAAAAGAACCCACTACTCATTATGGAGAACAACCGATTCCCACGCTTTCTGATTGGATTGCTGGTTTCGCTTTCAATACTTTTTATAAGCTTTGAGTGGACAAACAGCGATAAGAAGGTGACGGCACCGGAACGCAAAAGTATTATCTGGGAAGATGAAGAACTAGTACCCATCACTACGATGGATGACATCAAACCGAAAGTCCTCCCTCCGGCTCCCCCAAAAGTAATTGAGGAAATCAAAATTGTCGAAAACGACTCCAAGCTGGATGAAGTTCAGGTTGAGACTACAGAGGATCTGGACCAGCTCGTTGCCATCAAGCACGTAGATGTAATCATCAAAGAACCTGAAGAAGAAGAGGTGTTCACTATAGTCGAAACCATGCCAAAGTTCCCCGGTGGGGAGACAGCGTTACGCAAGTTCCTTGCTGACAACATACGCTATCCGACCTTAGCTCAAGAAAACGGTATCCAAGGAAAGGTAGTTATCGAATTCATCATCGGTAAGGATGGAGGTGTTTACGATATCCAGGTTTCACGCTCAGTCGAAGAATCATTGGACAAAGAAGCGCTTCGTGTAGTCAACCTCATGCCTAAATGGATTCCCGGAAAGAAGAATGGCAAGACTGTTAAGGTCAAATATTTCTTGCCTATCATGTTCCGATTCCAGTGAACAAGTAATTGATAAATAAAAAGAAACGAATAATTACGGCAACAATCACATTGCGAATCAGCGAAGAACTAAAATCTCAGTTAGAGAAAATGGTCGATGGCTCGGTGAACAGAGGGAGCATCGCTGCAATGTCGAAACTCAACATTCTAATGGCTTAATTTCTACTATTAAGGTAGATTAAAACACGTTGCCGACCAATTATAGTTATACAATATTTTCAAATAGAAATATATCTCCAGAATTTTTCATCTCCATTTCTTAATTTACCATAAATGTGAATAGTCTGTAAATAACAGTTCAAAATGACGATCATCTTAAGTATTACCGACTATTTTTGCTAAGTTTGTGACAACCAAAAGAAAACAAATGAAAAATTTTATTATTGACCATAAAGATAAGATAGAATTAATCCAACATATAGTGGAAGAATTTACCGATACATGCAAGGGATTGCCGATTTACACAGCCTTAGATAATGTTTTTGCTGGACAATTTTCGTTGAACAAACGTATTATATCCCTTTTGTGGCTGAAAGAGGAAAAACGTACAGAGATATTTGCCAATGAAGAAATAATACGGAACGCTGTTTGTAAAGCAATACGTTCCGGCAACTATATCATTGTTCTAGTTGACCAATCATCAAAAGATTTACTTACATGGTACCGAAAGCAGATAAGCTTTTTCTCTTCACAAGAAAAGACATGCGTCCTATCAGAACAAAACACAATAATTACCTGTGTGAAGAGATTCTTAGACAGGGAAAAACCTTTATGGGGCATGTACTTGCATGCCAATATAATATTGATTGAATATGACTTATACTCGTGCACAGATTGTGGACATCCTTACTATTTTCCAAAATGGATGTACTTTAGCACATCAGAGAATTATGAGAACAATATGCTAAATAAAGGTTCCATAAATCATGAGCAACTGGAACAGAATATCATGATGATAAAACAGCGGCCATCCGTCAAACTGTCCATTACCGAAATGGATGACAAACTGATAACACAATACCGGGCACATCTCAAGGATGCACTAAACAGAGAAAAGGTTTTCAATACATATAAGAGCATGGCACAACCGCTAATCACTAACAATTTTGACAAGACAATACCATTCGTATGCCCACACTGTATATCCAAAATAGGTTCTATTGACAGAATAAAGAAAACAATTACAGTACAAGACGAGCAACAGCTTTTACCACATCCAAGTCTGTTTGAAGCCTTCGAAGTAGACCTGGATCCCCATTTTATCCGTTCCACTCTTGGGCATCATATTTACAGAACAACAAATCAATGAAAATATACAGCAAGCAATATTATTCCTTAGGGCAGAGATTACACAAATCATTCAGAGGTATGATACAGGAAAGAGATTACCAGTTACCACTCTTCAAAGATGACATCGAAGTGAAAAATGACCGGATAAACGATATGCAGAAATTGAGTATTTGAATAGAGATGAACTATGTTTGAAATGAAGATACATACGGTAAGAAAGTATGGACTTACCATTAATGATGAAGACGTATACTTTTCAAGTAAAGGTAAGGCCATCGAAGCTGGGAAAATATCTATCAAGTTAAATCCCAACACCAAATTGTTTGAGGAATACAAGCTATGGGACATCACACACGGCAAACCATGCCTGATAGATAAACAAAGATTTGACCGGACGATTCTTATTCTATGAATGATACGACAGAGTAATTAACATGAGGATAGTATATATCTTAATTTATCTTTAATTACTTGAGCTTATTTTGCATTTTCAAGGTTATTGGCGTACCTTTGCTTAAGGATTTGTAATATACATTGTTACAGCCTACCGAAGGTTTTTCTTATATAGTGATGCTTGACTTCTTTATTTTGTATCATATCTAATTCGACGCCAGATACCGGGCTTCCTAACAAAACGCAAAAAGGGATTCAAAGCTTAGGTATTAGATGGCATCTTCCCATCGGTTTCATTGCGTTATGGAAGTAAAACACCGGTATTGTTATATGATTCTTGCATATTTCGTGCAAACCTTTATCTCAATATTTTGTAACTAATTGATTTTCAACACCGCTTAAAAATAGGGGTGTTAATTATGTCAGTGGTAACTATCTTATAAATAGTTGTATTTTAGGCATTAATGGTGACATTGCTGTCTAAAAAACAAATTTCTTCTATGGTAATGTAGATAGTTCGGCATCGTCCATCCAGTCGGCATGGTCTATAAAAATAATTTCAACTATTATATTGTAAATTTGTATTTTGGTTTTATTGCTTATATTATATCTATTAAACTAATTAAACTGGTATATTGTAAATTATCAACGGACGTAAGGAATACAGCGTATTGTCCATTAAGGACCAAGACAATGATCAACTCATGTTCGCATTCTATCTGGATATTGCAGATTGGCTTCCCTGTAAGAATTTAGCCATCCTGTCTAAAAAAGATTCCCGTATATCAGGTTATAATACCGTTTTCTGCGAAAATATATGGTTTAAGCTCTTGTTTTTCTCGCTAATTTACTGTAAATTAGCGACTGAATTATTCAAAACCAAAACCATGAGCAATTCTATCTCAAACATAAATTCAGGCACATTTTTTGAATGCAAGGTCCGATACAACCGGGTTAGAGAAAACGGCTTAGAGAAAAAAGTAACCGAGCCTTATATAGTAAAGGCATTTTCATTCACAGAAGCAGAGAGCAGGATGATTAAATTCATCGAACCCTTTACATCCGGTGAATTTACGATCTCAGACATCAAGAGGTGTAAATTTTCAGAAATCATTGAAGACAAATCCGGAGATATGTACTATAAATGTATCCTCTGTTTCATAACCTTAGACGAGAAGCCCGGGAAAGAGAAAAAAACAAAAAACCTCATACTGATCCAAGGTAGTTCCGTTGATGACGTAATTGTATCAATCAAAAAATACATGAACGGATCCATGTCCGATTACAAAATTACAAAAATTGAGGAAACGGCCATAATGGATGTATGTAACGAAATAGATTAACATGAACTCAAAAACTAATAAGTAAACATTATGATTAACTGTACAGTCTTAAACATCACTCAGATTATTGTAATCCTAATTCTGCTGACTGTTCTGCTCATACAGAATTGTGGAAAAAAAAGACGCAACAAACTTCTTAAAGGGATTGACATGACCATTCTTGAAATTTCAATTCCGGGATGTGAAAGTTTCTGTTTTTACATCCACCCGGATAGAGAAACTGCCGCAAAATGCGAAATCGGATGCGAATATCCTTTGAATATAATGATGACTGATACTACAGATAGTCTATCGATATTCTGCAATGATAGAGTCTATATTCTGAACACGGAATCTGAAAACTGCAGCATACGGATCACAGACAAGCAGATAATGCCTTCTGGAGATCCCATGCTCCTAGGCGTACTCATAGATCAAACCAATATTAACCAATAAAAGAAATCCATGAAAAAAACAGTAATTAATCGAAATGGAATTGCCTACTTTCTGATGTTACTCATGGTGGTCCTTGCAGCTTGTGAGAACGATAGCAGAACAGATTCTGGTGACATCATTAAAGTCGGAGACAGATGCCCCCGATTTCAAGTCACTGATTTCAACCTGGTAGCACATGATATGCCTGACAAGGAAAAGCCGTCGTTGATATTTTTTTTCAGCACAGATTGCAGCGATTGCCAGAAACAATTTCCCGTTATCCAAAAATTGTTTGACAAATATGGCAATGACGTACATTTTATCGGTATATCGAGATGTGAGTCATCCGCTGTAATCGAATCTTATATAAGGAAACACAAATACACATTCCCTATTGCGCACAACGGTCAAAATATTGTATATGGGATGTTCGCCAGACAGTATATTCCCCGAGTTTATATTGTCAAGAACAATATAGTTAACTATACGACCAATGACATAGATCCCCTGACTTTTGGAACCGGGGATTGCCTGCTAGAAGCCCTTACCAAATAAATTATTGCATTATATGGAGAAAGCGATAGCTATATTGATTGGCAACGAAAACGGAGAACTCTCACTAAGAGACTTTCTAGCGAAAGTACCCGAAACAATCAGAATGAGGATCAAACCGTCTTTACTACGTGACAAGGGGGTCTCCCCTATCGGCTCGCACGCCATTATACCGGTAAGGTTACTGTCCACCCATAAAGGACTGACATCTAACACGACTGTGATTACAGTTGAGAAATTCACCGGTATCGACAGTGAAGGTAAAGCTTTGTTGGGAGGAATAGCCGACACAAGGGAAAAAGCAATCGAACTGCTCTCTGCACGGTTCGGGCAGCCGGACAATGCCACGGCATACAGCTACTATGTATCACAGGGGTTCGGCTACCGCCAGATAGAGGAGCAGAAAATAAAAGAAAAAAAATATGCTTCGGAACAAGAACGGATGGAGAAGAACTTCTATGTTTCACTGATTCTGCCCAAGGACGGCCCTGGCTATGTGGAACACTGGATTACTTGTAAAAGAAGAGCGAATAATATGATCATGAGGGGACAGATTAACGGTACAGTCTACTCGATCAAGAACGGACTTAAGAAACTGAGAGAGCATAACCGGAAATTTAAGGGCGAAGAATCGTCTGCTAATAGCAACATTGAATAACTTATAAAAATCATGATGGACATTCTAACTATCATCGCAAACATTTTGATCTTCTTATCAGGACTGATTACATTTGCATGCTTTGGCTGTTTTTTCAAACTGATAAACAAGGTTAAGACCGATCCTGTAAAACTGCCAGTCAAAGTCTATTATATAATGGCTATCATCCTGTATATCACGGCTGTTTTGGCAATATGGGCAGCACATACACTAAAAGAGGAATCGATCAGCCCTTTCTCAACTCTCATAGCGTTGATTATATGCACTGTCACCGCTTTTAACTTGTTGGACATTATGGGAAAGAACCAACTGCTCAGCTGGAAATGGTTCGCATTGCTATTGTTGGACTTCGCTGTCATGGCAATGCTTTCCTATATGCAGTTGAAAGCATAATAAATTTAAGCCACAAGAATCATGGTTCTGCTAATTCTGGCCATATTGTTTGCCATAGCGTCTGCCATCGGTTACATACGTGACCGGAACGACGAAGCACGCGAAAAGAGGTGGACAAGCACACTGCATCCTCTTTTTGCAGCCATATCCTTCTCCTTTCTCGCGCTGTTCGCACTATGGTGCATCTTCTTCAATGAGGATGCGGTGAAAAGAGACCACTACTCACTGAAACAGGACACCTGGGACAAGCCGGACTATGTACGGATTGAGGGTATACCCTCTGTTTCTGAGGACAAGCAGGAGAATCCGAAACTACCGAACGCATACCGGAAACGGACAACCTGCCATCCGCTATCCCTTTACAAGATACCCGGCGACAGCATTGTCTGGCTGAAACTGCGGAAACAGGGAAGAAAAGGGCTACGGAAAGCATACCGCTTCGCAATGGCCACAAAAATGGATACGCTGGTGGTTGAAGCGTATTCCAACCAGGTGAGATTCATTAAGGACAAGCGGCCATACATCCAGATGACGCGGATATGGAGAATCAACGAGAGCCTGTTGTCTAACCGCAAACCGGAACTGGACAGTGTGTCCTATCTGATATCATTGCCACTGGACATCTGCTGGCTGGAATTTGACGAGAAAGAATAAAGTAAGAAACGATTAAAACAGAATAAAGATGAAAGTAGTAATTGCTGAGAAGTTATCATAACTCGTGATAATTTCTCGGCAAGAAGATTGACGAGCGGAACATGATCAAACTCATGACAGACGGCAAGACCAAGACAATAAATGGACTGAAATCCAAATCAGGCAAAAAGTTCGACTGTGCGCTCAAGCTCTCACCGGAATTCAAGGTGGTTCTGGACTTGCCAGACCAGGGGCCGTCGGAGACATTCAGTACTCCCTGTCCAAAATGCAAAGGAGAGAATACCCTGCATGTCAATGACGTTAAACTGTGGTGTTCAACTTGCGACTTTGTGGTATGGAAGGAGAAGAGCAAGTACGTGCTGACAAACGATGAATTGCAGGCTCTCTGCCAAAATGGAAAGACTGCCGAGATTTCCGACTTCGTATCAAAGAAAGGGACAACATACAAAGCGTTTGTCGTATTGGATAAGGACTGTAAAGCGGTCATGGAATTATCCAAAAGAGAACTGGCACCTCTCCCTTATGCCTGTCCCAAATGTCATTCACAGGGTACGGTCAATATTGACGGCGGTTTCATCGCCAGTGTTGCCGAGGGATGCGGTTGGAAGGTATGGAAAGAACCGTTCCAGCATGCCCTGACCGATGAAGAACTGGAACAGCTTTTCACTAATGGGAAGACTGAGGTGATAAAAGGATTGAAGGGAAAGAAGAATACATTCGACAGTGCGTTGACATGGAGTGAAGATTTTAGTATAACTTTCGTAAGATCGGAATCTTCGTCCACACCCGTCGCTAAGGCATGTCCCAAATGCGGGCAGGAAGAAACCCTTAACCGCTCCGGAAGAAAAATAGAATGCCCGTGCGGGTTCAGCCTGTGGACCGAGATAAACGGACACCCACTGACAGATGACGAGATAAACTGCCTGCTTGACAAGAAACAGACACGCCTGATTAGCGGATTCAAGAAGAAAAGCGGTGGAACATTCTCGGCCTATCTCAAATTGAGTCCGGCCTGTGACAAAGTGGAATATGTGTTTGAGAACAAGAAGTGATTGGAAATGAATTTGTTTGAATATATATAACTAATGCGAATCAGCAGTTGGCTTTCTGATTCAAAAATTAAAAATTAACAAATGTAAGTAGAGCAATAGCCAACTTTCCAAAGGTATGTACCAACAGCCCTTTGGTAGCTCTTACTTTAGATGCTCTTTGAATTTCTGTTTTTTCATTCAGCCAGTTGAAAAAGGATTCGATAGGTTGTCTGACTTTAGAAACGGCTTGCGAGAAAAGGTCTCTTGCAGCTTTCTCCCTCTGTTTGAGAACTTCCGGTTCCCCTTTAATCTCTTTATGCGGAGTAAGCACTTTAACCGGATTGTTCTCATTAAAGAAAGAGAAATCGCTGTAAATCTTGTCTGCAAGCACCGTCTTTCCGGATAGGTATGGCACGCATTCGCTTTTGAATACGGTCAGGTCGTTGTCCGAAGCCGGTGTCAGAGTTATCATTTCCGGAAAAGGTAAGGTTCCCTCCCTACGCTGTCCTACCATATGCAGTTTCATGCCATAGTAGTACATGTTCTTAGTGGAGCAATACCCTTTTGATGTTATCTCCGTAGCTACTTTCCCCTCTCGGTTTTTCCCTTTACAGGTCACTATCGGCATAGAATCGACAATGGATATAATGGAGTCGCAATCCTTGGGCTTGAATGATTGTATCATGGTTTCCACCAGCACCTTAAATGTTTCTGAAAGCATATTTAGGCGTACGCAAAACGTTTGATAAGACGGCAATTTTGGAAACCATGATGACAGATACTCCTTAGCGAAGGTATGTATCTCCTTGATGTTGAAGTATCTCTGGCAGTACCCGCAGAACAGATAGATGGTAAGAACCTCCTCATCCGTAAACTCAGGATTGGAATTGTTACTGAATCTCTGGCAGTGGAAACGCAGAGAAGACTTATGGACATCACAGATATACATATACAAACCTATTAGTATTAACTTTTTCTCCTTGGGAATCATAATTAGAAAAATGAGTGGTTTTATTCTTCTAATTTACTGATTTTCAAGGAGATTACAAAATAAAATAATGAGATAATTAACTGAATTACAAACTTTTAAATCAAGAATCTGAAGATGTTTTCAACTGCTGATTCGCATTATATACAAAAAACGAGTAGCTCCTAATTTATCATTACCAACTTTTCCATAAGATGCACGTAACTTTAAATTAGTAATGAAATCATTGTCCTTCAGAAATGCTTCGTTGCTGGCCACCCATCCAGCAGAAAAAGCAGGAAAGAAACCAAATCGTTTTCCCTTGGCAAACTGCTCGGATCCATTATACCCAACATTAACTTCAGCCAAATAACGTGAATCATAACTGTATGTAGCACGAGCTGATATTCCTAACATATTGTAAGGGAGATCTGCTGCATATTGTTGCCAATTATCACGTTGAATTAACGCCATACCTGTTACATCATGTAAACCAAATTGCCTAGCATAATTCAACGAATACTGCATATTTAAATAGTAATTGGTTTGTTGGCTTTTAGTAAGAGAAATTGCATCATTCGTATTCATACGGACTTTTGATACATAAGACTTTTCCTCAGAAGTTCTTGCAACAGTTACTCCATATGTATCATATTCACGAAAACCTTGCAAGGTAGTCATAGCTTTTGTGTCAAAAGAGATCATCAATTTTGTACTTAACCCTTTTGTTATAAAGTCCAGTCCCCAATCTGCAATAATAGAAGAATTTAAATTTGTTCTAGTTGCTTGCTGATAGCCTCTTCTACTTAATTCTCCATATGTATTTCGGTCTATACCTGCTTGATTTATAACTTGACCGGCAGGAACATTCGTCCCATCTGCCAATGTTTGTCCTGCAACCGTTAATGGACCTGGATCTGTTGGAGGTGTTGCCCAAATATAAGCTCGCATATTCGTAACCAACTCATCAACACTATTGTTAAACAACTTTGCTGTTTGAGGAGTATTCACCTTTTCCAAATAAGACGCAATATTCAATGAAAGCTTAAAATTAGACGCAACCTTATAATCCAAGTTCGTCCGGAAATTATATCTATTTGATTTATAACTTGGATCATATCCTAAATCCTTTTCAGACTCCGTTCGAAACTGTCCCCCTTGCCCCATATAGGCAACATTCATAAAGTAACTTAACTTCTTAGTTCCTCCACTTAAGTTCACATTCACACGTGTCTGAGGAGCCCACTTCTTGAAAAATTCATTATAAACATCCCTGTCAGGATAATAAACACGATCTTTTCCCGATCTATACATCTCAATCATATAATCGGTAAAAGGAAGATCACTTTCTGCATATCCATCATTTCTGAAGGCTTGATTTCTTAATTCAGCGAACTCCCAAGAATGAATACGATCGGCTTCAGCAGTAAATCGTTGTAAACTATAATCAGCAGAAATACTTAACTCTGATTTACCTTCTTCTCCACGTCGAGTCGTAATCATTATTACACCATTGGCACCACGTACACCAAAAACGGCTGTTGCTGAAGCGTCCTTCAAAATAGAAACAGATGCAATCTCGTTAGGATCCATTGTTGATATATTATCACGCGGTACACCATCTATTAATATTAAAGGATTCGACCCATTTACCGTACCAGCTCCACGCAAATATAAAGTAAACGCAGCAAGAAAAAGCAAGGTTGATGATAATACAGCAAAAATGCAGTCTATTAAGCAGTTAGGTGTTTAACTCATAATACTGCATAAGCTGAAAAAGGAGGTCCGCTAAAAGCTGCGAAAGACTTCAGTTCCCATATCGTTACTGATATAACAGGAACAAGAAACGGCACAACGGGTTCTATTTCAGTAATTTGCACAGTTTTTCATACCTGAGGACAACTCGCTTGATATTAACTTTGTAACGATCAAAAAAGTATGAAAACGAGTATGAGCAGATCGACCTTCAAAATCCTCTTCTACGTGAAGAAGGGCAGCGAGAGAGCCAACGGCTATCTCCCCCTGATGTGCCGTCTTACGGTGGACGGCGAAATCAAGCAGTTCAGCTGCAAGCTGGACGTGCCCCCGAAACTTTGGGACGTGAAAACGGCACGTGCCACGGGCAAGAGCGCCGAGGCGCAGAAAATCAATGCGGCGGTTGACCGGATACGTGTGGACTTGAACCGCCGTTACCAGGAACTGATGCAGTCCGACGGTTATGTCACCGCCGCCAGGCTGAGGGACGCCTGCCTCGGGCTGGGCGTGAAACGCGAGACGCTGCTGAAGCTCTTCGAGCAGCACAACGGGGAGTTCATCAAGAAAGTGGGACACAGCCGCGTGCAGGGAACATACAACCGCTACCGTACCATATACAGGCACCTTTGCGAGTTCGTCCCGAAAGTATACCGCCGTGACGACATTCCCCTGAAGGAACTCAACCTGACGTTCATCAACAACTTCGAGTATTTCCTGCGTACGGAGAAGAAATGCCGCACCAATACCGTATGGGGTTACATGATCGGGCTCAAGCACGTCATCTCCATCGCCCGCAACAGCGGTGCGCTTCCCTTCAACCCCTTCGCTGGGTACATCAACTCCCCCGAGAGCGTTGACCGGGGCTACCTGACGGAGCGTGAGATACAGACGCTGATGGAGGCCCCGGTGAAAAGCGGGACCTGCGAACTGGTACGCGACCTCTTCATCTTCTCTGTGTTCACCGGACTGGCATACGCGGACGTGAAGGCGCTGACGACCGACCGGCTCCAGACCTTCTTCGACGGCAACCTCTGGATCATCACCCGCCGTCGCAAGACAAACACCGAGTCCAACATCCGCCTGCTGGACGTGCCCAAGCGCATCATAGAGAAGTACAAGGGGCTGTCCAAGGACGACCATGTATTTCCGGTACCGAGCAACGGCAGATGCAACACCATATTGAAGGAACTTGGCAGGCAGTGCGGTTTCAAGATACGGCTGACCTATCATGTGGCCCGGCATACGAACGCCACCACCGTGCTGCTCTCGCACGGTGTACCCATCGAGACCGTAAGCCGTCTTTTGGGGCATACGGATTTGAAAACCACCCAGATATATGCCCGGATAACCAACCAGAAGATCAGCAGCGACATGGAAATCCTGTCCCATAAGCTGGAAAAGATGGAGAAGGAGATATGCGATGCCATCTGAGGAAATGGTATTTACGAAACGGACGATTTTTCCCCTTCCTCATCAAAGTTCGTCCGTCCCTGCGGGACTCCGCATTTTCCCTTCGGTTTCCGGCAGAAAATTTCCGTACGGCGAAATTTTCTGCCGGAAAAACGCTCCGAAAGCGCAGGGACGGACGTAAGAGGGATTCAGAAGGCGAAAACTGCGACCGACGTAGTGCATGTGCGACAAGGAAAAGAACTGTCCGGGAGCCCCCTTTTCATGCCGTACCCCGGCATGAGACCGCTTTCCTCTCCGGCTGTGGTGAAGGCTCTCCTGCTCCCTCTGCATTGCATATGCGGGTTGTTTTGCCCATATCCACGTCCGCCGGTATTGCCTGCCCTTTCCTTAGGAGAAACGGCTTACCGCAACAGGCGGCGTGACACAAACTTTTCCGGATATGGAGGAACATTCCGGAAAAAAGAGTGGAAGACGGGCTATTATTTGGCTGTATAACAACAAAGTTGTATTTTTGCAAAAAATAATATCATGGCTATAACTATCAAGAACATTCCGGTTTTGGAGGGCGCTACGGCGGAAGATTTCGTACGCAGTGCAGACAAGAACGCCGCAAAGGTAACACCCCGGTTATCAGTGGAGGCAAAGAAACGGTTGAGAAAAGTATTGGAGAAATCCCGTTCATTCCGGTTCAATTAACAGCAATGGACGGTATTTCTTTATATGATGATTGTGTCATGCTTGCCTATAACAAGGAAGTACGGAGGAATTGCCTTCCTTTCACTTGTGGCGAGAATGACCTTGATGATTTTTTTCTCAATGATGCCGATCTGTATGCGGATGAACTCCTTGGGAAAACATATTGTTGGGTGACGACTGAAATCCCGCATCGTATTGTGGCCTTGTTTACCTTGTCCAATGACAGTATCAAGACCAGACTAATATCCCCCAATGATAAAAACAGGCTGCAACGCAATATTGTAAATCCTAAACGTGGACGCAGCTATCCGGCCGTGCTGATAGGAAGACTGGGGGTCAACCTGGAATATCAGGGTACATCAAGCCACGTAGGACGGCAACTGATGGCTTTCATAAAAGACTGGTTCCGTCATGAAGACAACAAGACAGGATGCCGTTTTATCGTGGTGGATGCATACAATGAGGAAAAGATTCTCAGGTATTATGAAAGAAACGGTTTCGTTCCACTCTATAAAACAGACGTGATAGAAAAGCAATATTATGATATTCCGCAAGATGAACCTTTGAAAACCCGTTTGCTGTATTTTGATTTGAAAAAGGACTGACATAATAATATATCAGTAAAATCCTTTAGGGTGACAACGGGTTCCAAAGACAGGCTGTCGCTACGATTACCTGCCATATGGTACCGGCCGTTTTCTTGATGGCGGGCGGTGGATTTCATGGGCAGCCAATCCGGAATGACAAGTAATGCCGCACCTGTGGCATAATAGAGCATTATTTTGAAGGCGGAGGCTTTGTCCGGTTCTTCTTTTTCCAAGGTTTTCCGTCGGATGTCTTCAAGTTTTCCACACTTGTTTTAGAATAGTCCGCATTATCAGCAGATTGCGAGTTTCAGTCTGCCGTTCCGATTCTCTTTATCGCATCGTAGCATGTCGTTGATATATTCCAAATACTTATCCATGAATAGGCGACTTATAATTTTGTCTCAGGCAAATATCGAGACACACTCCCGAATGAGGTCTTCCATGATTTTAAAAGACTCCGTATTTCGGAAGGAACAACGTACACATACAATTTCTCCGGAACGGCCGACCTTCCTGTCACCTCCCTGTAATCCTCCCAAAAATCAACACTGCCGTATAAACCGCATGAAAGCCCGGGCACGCTTCCTGTTTCCAATCCCATATCCGCACCTTCCGCAATATCACGTATTGCCGTTCTCATTCCACATCCTTGAATATTTCTCCAAACATACCGAAGACAGAAAAGCTGCATGGAATTTTAAATTCTCATAGGACAGACAATAGATAGAAGGAAGTAATCCGTCATCCTCATTTCTTGCGGCAAAAATAGTTGTTTTTCAGGCCGGTCCCGCAAGGCGGCCCTTCGGGCTGGTTGCTCGTGAAAAAATCTTCCTCACGCTTCGCGTGAGCGTATTTTTTCACGGCAAGCCTTGCCGGAGACCGCCGAAAAACAAACTGGATGAAGCACAAGAAATAAGAATGCCTACCCGTGTAGGCCATGTATAACTCAAAAAAATATAAGGCTATGGCAGACAAGAGCGCAGAAAAGGAAAGACTGTTCAACGAGTGGTTCACAAAATCCTATGACAGGTTGAGAGGGACGTTACGCCGGTACGGAATGCTGGACGAGGACAATTTCCATGACACCTACCTTTTCGTAAGAAGGCAGGTGCTGGTTCCCGGAAAGGACATAACGGACTATGACGCGTATTTCATCGGATGCTACAAAAAGGCGGCCCTGGTAAAGATTAAAAGGGAGAACCGGTATGCACACCCTGAAGATGATTTCTTCCTCCGATGTGGCGAGGAGGCAAAATTCCTTTCCGAGGACGACCTGAACGGGTGCGAGAGGCTGGTTAAGGACATACTGCGTTTCGTAAGGCAGAAGTTCTCCTACGAGGAGTACCGGATGTTCATGCTCCGGTTCTATGAGGCGCAATTCTCGTTCAAGGCACTGGCGGAATGCATGGGTATCTCGGCATCGGCCATATCGCAGAAAGTATGCAGGATAGTGGACGCGGTACGTACCCACAGCGGTTTCGCATGGAGAAGCCAGATGCTGGCGGTGGAAAGCTTCATGTATTGAAAAAAACGAAAACAGTTCAACCGATAAAAGAAAGACAATTATGGCACTGATAGTATACAACAGGGAAAACTCCCGTCCGCAGGAAGTCACATACAAGGGAAAGCGGACCATCAACCTTGACAGCAGGGGAACCGTCTATCTGTCAAAGACGATGTCAATCGAATTGGGAATCCTCGGCGGCGGACGGGTGAACTTCGCCCACGACGACGAGACGGATGACTGGTACATCTGCCGGGCCGACGACAGCGAGGGGTTCATCGTCTGGAAGGACAAAAGATGCGCAAGGTTCTCGGCGGGGTTTATCGTGCAGAGGCTCATGCGGCAGGCGAAGGTGGAGAGGAAGAGCGTGCAGTTCATGATGGCGAGGATGCCGGTAGAGATTGGCGGGGTGGCCTATTACAAGATACTGCTCTCGAATCCGATACTCAGATAAAGGCATGGACCGGAGGAGTCCGGCTGTATATGACATGACGGAAACAGGCGCATCTGACGGGACAGGAGCCCGGGGGATGTGCCTGTTTTTATGCGCCGCCATGTTTACGCACGGACATGCGGTTGTCACCGGCCGGCATAAGGTCACTCCGACAAGACCGGGAAGCGACATTGCCGGAGGATAATGATACCGGTACGGGATATGCCGCCATTACGGGAACGGACCGTTCCACCGGTACACGAACGCCCCGCCCCAATTTCAGAATAACATAATGACATAATAAAACAAGGGTCTTTTTTTATAACGGAATCCCCGTATCTTATTGCCATACCGGAAAAATGTTTCCATGTCCCGCCATGTTATGCCAATGCTGTCACCGGATCATAATTCGTAAAGGAAAACACTCTGTGTATAAATACTTTATGAGCAAATCAAAGTCGTTCATCCGGTGGAAAGAAAACGAAGGGGCGGTCGGTTGTCATACCGGTCGCCCCTTCGTTCACGATCCCGTACGGAACTTTCCTAAAGTTCCTCCGGCCTGGTTCTCGCCTCCCGGTAGCAACTGTCAAGCAGCTTCTCGATATCGGAAGAACGGTACAGTATCTTGCCGCCCAGCCGGGTGAAGGCAAGCAGGCCGCTGTCACGGTACTGTTGCAGGCTGCGGCGGCTCACTTTCAGCTTTTCAGCCAGTTCGCGGTCCGTATAGAAGTTCTCGCCCGCCATCGCCGGTGACCTGCCGGCAAAGAGACGCTCCATGGAAACGGAGAGACGTTCGACGGTGGAGAAGAACTCTCTTATATGCTCGCTGCTCTCACGGGTGAGCAGACGGTTATCGGTGTTCATCATAAATCTCATCTGTTTGTTGGTTTGACATTTACTTTTTCAGTTTCTCATATATCGGCCCCACCCCATGACATGGAGGGTGTGGGGGCATCCCTCCGACATGAACCGGCACTCTTTCGTACCGATACGGATATGGCATCCCTCCCCGTCCCCGTCTATCCTGTAGAGCGAGAAGCTTCCCCGCCCGTACTCCGCGTCAAGGCTGTAGGCCAGCAGGCGGTAGTCCCCGCTGGAATCCCTGAAGATGTAGAAATCGGGACTGCCGTCCAGACTTTCCCAGCCGCCTGCCAGACTGTCGGGAGAAAGTATCATCCTTTCGTTTCCCATGGCTTCTCAAATTGATTTTCCCATGCTTTCAGCCCGCTTGCGGCGCTCTTCCACTATTCGGACGATACTTTCCACATCCCCAGGCTTGTAATAAGTCTTGTGGCAGATCTGTGTATATGCCAGCGTGCCGTTGTCACGCAGGGTCTGCAGGGTTCTCGGGCTGACCTTCAGCAGCAGGCACACCTCCTGGTTGTCCAGCCATTTCTTCTCCTCCATGTCGCCGTACAGCCGGCAGAGGTTGTCCAGCCGGTCCGCGAACGTCCGGAAGGCTGAGAGCATCGCCTCGAAGGTCCTTGCCTCAATGTTCACTATTTCCATAATCAATGTAATTTCAGGTTTGACATCTGTTTCATTCTCTTTTCGGATCCGGATTCCGTGCCGCAATTTAGTGAATCCCGGCGTAACATCCTGAATTTCAAGACAGGATGACTACCTTTGACACCATATGCGTACTTGTTTCATCCGCAAAGTAAATGATTGTTCCCGGATATGGTTCCGGCCCTTCATCAGATGTCATTATATGTCATCAGATGTCATTGGAATCTGATTTTAACATTCATTTGCTTTCAGTAAGCAAGCGTTCAGATGTAATAGGCAAATTTAAAAACAGCATTTTTGGTAAAGTTGATTAATCACTTTTCAGTAAGCTAAGAAGTACTACGTTCAGATCCGTTCCCGGGGAATTTGGGAATTTCCGGTGCGTATATTTGTGAAGTCATCACCGTCAGACCGATCCAACAATATGAATAACACGGCAAACCCCGCCAATCGGACCCGTCCGTTTCACAGCACTTGTTATTATCGTTTTATTTGCTTCCGACAACCGGGCAAACGGGTAGACCGTGCCCACAGTATCAACCATCTAAAATCCATGTACAATGAAAAGTGAACCGACTGAAAAACCAAGAGGAAAGAAAACGGCGGCATCCGAAACCGCAGACAGAAAGAACGGTCGTAGTCCTAGCCCCGGCCACGACGGGTGGTGGGAAAGACTCATGATGGAACCCGGTCCGGGGGAATCCACCGGTACGGATGCGGAACCGGTGATTCCATCCGGGACTGATGCGGAGGAGGTGTCCGGGGAGGCGGGAAGAAAGGACACCCCGCCGGAACCGGAAGACCCCGTGAGAAGAAGGACGAGCGGCAGGCAGCGCAGGGCCTCGCTGGAGGAGTACCGGGAAACATACCTCACCGTCCCGAAGATCAGGAACCGCAAGACGGTGTTCGTCAGTGAGGATGTGAGGGACGAACTGGACGCCGTCGTCCGCAGGCTCGGCGGGCGTGGCATGAGCGTTTCCGGACTGCTGGAGAACCTTGCCAGGGAGCATCTTGCCGCCTACCGTGGGGACATCGAGCAGTGGAGAAAAATCTGACAGCCTGTAACCGGGCGTGGAGTGTACCCGATGTATGCACCGTCCCCTGTGTACCCGCTTCAATGTGGAAAATGCGGGGGGATTTTTCTGTGGGGGGAGCAAGGTTATGTTTCCGGATTCCCGAAAACCCTTGCTCCCCAGCGCCCGGCGGTTGCAGGGAGGGTAAATCCACTCCCGCCGGTCGCAGATTTTGGAATGAAAGAAGTACGGACGAAAAAGAAAAAACATATGACAAAGGATATGAATGAGATGAAGAAAAAACGCGGCCGTCCGGCACTGGGCAGGACGCGGAAGCTGACCAAGGGAGTGACAGTGAAGTTCTCCCCCGTCAGCTACGAGGCTCTCAGATTCAGGGCAGGGAAGTCCGGCCGGAGTCTGGCGGTTTATATCAGGGAGGCGGCACTGGCGGCCACCGTTACGGCAAGGCATACGCCTGAAGAGAATGCGCTGCTGCGCAGCCTGGCGGGAATGGCGAACAATCTGAACCAGCTGACAAAGCTCTCGCACCAGACAGGCTTTTACAGGACAAGGCTGCTGATAGACGGGCTGCTGGGAAAGCTGAAGCGGATCATGGACGATTACAGACCGAAAGGAGGATAGCCTCATGATAGGAAAGATCAAAAAAGGCCGCTCGTTCGGCGGCTGCATACGTTACGTGACACAGAAGGACGACGCAAAAATCATCGCCTCGGAAGGCGTGCTGCTGGGAACGGCGGAGGAGATGGCACACAGCTTCCGGTGGCAATGCCTGCTGAATCCGGACGTGGCGAAGCCGGTAGGGCACATCGCGCTCAGCTTCAAGCCGGAGGACGCGCCGAGGCTGACCGACGCGTTCATGGCAAGTCTGGCGGAGGAATACCTGAAGCTGATGGGGATACGGAACACGCAGTTCATCGTGGTGAGGCATCACGGGACGGACAACCCGCACTGCCACATCGTCTTCAACCGGGTGGACTTCGACGGGAAGGTGATTTCCGACAGCAACGATTTTAGGCGCAACGAGAGGGTGACGAAAATGCTCAAGGACAAGTATTCACTCACCTATTCCGAAGGCAAACAGTCCGTTAAAACGGAAAAGCTGCACGCTTCTGAAAGGGTGAAATACGAGATATATCGTGCGGTTAAGGAAGCTTTGAGGAGTGCAAATACATGGAAAGAATTTCAAAATAAGCTCTTAAAAATGGGCGTGGAAATGGAATTCAAGTATAAGGGAAACACTAATGAAGTGCAGGGCATCCGCTTTATCAAGGATAACCAGTCATTCAAGGGGAGTGAGATTGACCGCAGTTTCAGCTGGTCAAGGCTGGATGCGGCATTGGACCATAACCATGTCACGTCCCTGGAAAATGACGTTTCCCAAAAGCAACCGTACCATGAACAAAGTCATGGTTCTATTATTGATAACCTGGTCGAAGTCACCGGTACGGGCGGCGTGTTCATGCCGTCGGTGGCACCGACGGAGGACGAGAAAGAGGCGGAACGCCTGCGGAGAAAGAAGAAGCGCAGGAAAGGAAGGAGTTTGTGAACCATATGTATAACGAAAAAACTTTGAAAGATGAAACAGGAAAATTATTTGGAAGGCATCTATGGATGCCTTGAAAGGATCGAGAAGAAAGTGGAGGCACTGCCCGTGGAAGGCACAAGCCCCATAGTTGAAAACCGGACCATTTCCCCGGAAGGGATTGCGGAACTGAAAATCCGTCTGGAACGCCAGCAATCCGCAGTGGAGAAAATCGGCTCAGAAATTGCAACGGTACATAGCCATATTGTCCGTTTGTCGGAAGGTAGGCCGTTGTCTGCCGAAACGTTTGCCGGGGAAATGGAAAGGACAAGGGACTGCCTGCGACAGGACAGCCAGGCCATATGGGAGGCAATGAAACGGCTGGACGAGAAAATGGTCCGGCAGAGAAAGGAACCGGAGCGCAGACTGGTGACCTACCGTCTGGAAAGCGCATCCAAGGCAGTGGTAACGACAGCTTCAGCACTGTTTTTGGCACTGATCATTTCCGTCTGGACCAACTGCAACCAGTTCCGCAAGAATCGGCTTTTGAAGGATGCCGATTTGAAATACCGAGCCATCAGGATCTGTCTGCCGGGGGATGATCCAGACATCGCCTTCCTTGAGAAGCATTTTACCATCGAGCGAGACGAGGAAAAGATCCGGCGTGTGGAAAAGCTGGTGACCGCTTTTGAGGACTCGGTCAGGAATCGCATCCGTAATCATGAAATGGCGGCCTACAAGGACAGTCTGGCGCACCGGCTGTTCAGGGAGGCACAGGAAATCAGAAAGCAACTGGACAATCCAAATTTAAAATGACTGTACAATGGCAACAATCAGAACCAAATTCAGACCCTCTTCCGTGGAAGGCAGGGAAGGGACGCTTTATTTCCAGATTATTCATGGAAGGGTGGCACGTCAGATCAACACCGGTTACAAGATTTTCCCGTCGGAATGGGACGAACATGCATCGGAAATCATACTGTCGGTATCCGATGATGCCAGAAGAAGCCTTCTGCTTGCGTTAAAGGAGCGGATGAAAAAAGACGTTCGCCGTCTGGAAAGTATCATCGCCGGACTGGAACGGTCCGGTGGTACCTATCCTGCCGACAGGGTTGTGGAATTTTTTCACAACCCGCCTCCTGCTGACAGCTATAATTTCATGGCCTTCGGAAAGAGGCTAGTAGAGGAACTGGAGCGTGTCGGCAAGAAGCGCACCGCTGAAAGGTATACCACCGTACTGAACAGCTTCACGCGCTTTTGGGGTAGGGACGGCGACATCCCGCTGGAGGATATCGGTTCTACCCTCATGCTGGAATACGAGGCATGGCTGAAGGATAAGGGAATATGTCCGAACAGCACCTCCTATTATATGCGGAACCTGCGTGCCGTCTACAACCGTGCGGTGGACAAGGAACTGACGATACAGCGCAGCCCTTTCAAACATGTCTACACCGGGATAGACAAGACCGTAAAACGTGCTGTTCCGTTGAAAGTGATCCGCATGATACGCGATCTGGACCTTCGCATTTCTCCGGGCATGGAATACGCCAGGGACATGTTCATGCTGAGCTTTTATACCCGTGGCATGTCGTTCGTTGACATTGCCTACCTGAAAAAAGCTGATCTGAAGAGCGGTGTGCTAACCTACCGCAGGCAGAAAACCGGACGGCGTCTGTCCATTAAATGGGAGAAACCCATGCAGGAGATACTGGACAGGTATGGCCATAATGACAGCCCCTACCTTTTTCCGGTCATCAAAGATACGGCTAAGGATGCCGTGCGGCAGTACAGGAGCACAGCGCATTTCATCAACGGGAAACTCAAAGAACTTGGGAAACGGCTCGGGCTCGGCATGCCGCTCACGATGTATGTAGCGCGCCATGCCTGGGCGAGTATTGCCAGAAGCAAAAATGTCCCGCTGGCAACCATCAGCGAGGCGATGGGACATGATTCGGAGAACACGACCAAAATCTACCTCGCCTCACTGGACACCTCACAGGTAGACAAAGCAAATGACATCATACTTAAATCTTTATAACGGGAACAAATGCGACACGCAGAATACTGAATAAAAGGCTATACCAATCCTGCTTCTCTTTTTAAGAGAAATATTAGACATTGCAAAGATAGGTAAAATATAGGAAAATATCCACCTGTATGATAAAAAACAGTTTTCTTCGAAAGAAAATGTTTCAAATTCCGGTTTAATTGTCAAACAAATCCTTGTCAGGTTCCATATATAGCATCTGATTATCAGAACTATCCCTTTCCGGTATTTCTCTTAAAAAGAAAAGTACCAGAAAAGATCCATGAACTGTCAATATAGCGGCAGGATACCGTTGGAGATATTCTTATTGACAATTTAAAACCGGATGTTTTTAAAAAAGGATTTTTGAAGGCGTTTTGTAATACAATAAAAATTGTTGAGCATATGGCTCGTTTTCTTGGCAAGAGAAATATTACAATGCGCAAAATTACGTAAAATATTGAAAAAACAATAGAAAACGGGTGATAAAATTAACCAAAACATTCATACAGAGTGTATTTGCTTAACATATGTTGGATAAGTACCATAATGCCGTTCCGTATTTCTATCTGTTCGTCAACCAGTTACGTAAAATATGATCCCCGGATATTTCTCTTGCCAAGAGAAGTAGTGACGGAAGCCCCGGAAATGAGGTCTGTACACTTTGTCAAAAGTATGGAACTAACAATGGATATTATGAGAAAAGGGAACGTAATCCATTGTAATACATGCCAATATGTAGGTTGGCATGAACTAGGGTTATATCCACACCTATAAAATGTTTCGGAATATGAGTACGAGTCTTTTTACAGCGGAGGAAAAAAGGCAGGTCCGATGGTTCGTCATGCGCGCCTACAAGAATGAGAAAATGGCAGAGGACAGGCTGAAAGACAAGGAATATGGTTTGGAATATTTTATCCCGAAACATTATGCCGTAAGAACTTATCATGGAGTGAAGTCAAAAAAGTTGGTGCCGGTTATACCGAGTCTGCTTTTCGTCCACGCCAGCCATTCGCAGATCACTGAATTCAAGAAACGATACAATTTCTTGCAATTCGCCATGTGGGAAAAGAGCACGGGGGCGGAATATATTACCGTACCGGATGACCAGATGGACAGCTTCATCAAGATAGCTTCTCATTATGAGGAGGACACTGTTTATTATAGGCCCGAAGAGATAGACTTGAAAAGAGGAATGCGTGTATGTATCCACGGTGGCAAGTTCGATAACGTGAAGGGCATGTTTGTGCGGGTGCAGGGCAAGAGAAACCGTAGGGTGGTTGTCCTATTGGAGGGTGTCATGGCCGTTTCCGCTGAGGTGCACCCCGATCTGATTGAAGTTCTTTCCTAAAACCGCTGGCTTTTACGGGACTTCGCAAAAATTACGATAAAAATTAATTGAAATTACAAATTAGAAATAATATAAACTGTACAGATATAAATATGAAGAATCGATTTTTGATTTATCTCTTTGCGATAGTGTTGTTTACATCCTGTCACACTTCGAAGGAGATTCTTTACTTTCAAGACATTGCTGTGAATCAGCCTGAAGCGATTGTGGGTGCAAGAGACATCACCGTGCAGCCCAAGGACCAAATTTCCATCATGGTATCCAGTAAAGACCCGCAGTTGGCAGCGTTGTTCAACCTGACACGTGTCCAGTATCGGGCAGGAACTACCGATTTACGTAGTAGCAACAATAATGGTGAAATATCCGGTTACACGCTCGATGACAAGGGAAACATAGACTTTCCGGTCATTGGTACGCTTCATATTGCCGGTATGACCAAAAGCCAGATTGCCGCCCTTATCAAGAAACGGCTGATGGAAGAGGACTTGGTGAAAGATCCGGTAGTGACCGTAGAGTTCATGAATCTCTATTTCTCCGTGTTAGGTGAGGTAAAAACCCCCGGCAAGTACAACATAACCAAAGACCAGATCACTTTGCTTGAAGCCATCAGCATGGCGGGCGACTTGACCATTACCGGTAAACGTGATGCTATCTTTGTCATCCGCGAGGAAAACGGTGAGCGTGTCACCCACTGGGTAGATCTTCGTAGTAAGGACATTTTTAAATCTCCGGTCTACTATTTGAAGCAAAACGATGTGATTTATGTGCAGCCCAATAAGATGCGTGCCGGTCAGAGCACCATCAACGAGAATAACGTGAAGTCCGTATCGCTATGGATCAGCGTCGCTTCATTCCTCACTTCGTTGGGTGTGCTAATATTCAAGTAACCATCAGAAAAGGAATCACTTTATATTTTTATAATATGACAGAAAAGAAAACAACCGCCAGCAAGCCTGCTGACGACTTCATACGCATACAAGACCTGTGGGGGATTTTCATGCCCCGGTGGCACTGGTTTGCCCTCTCCCTGTTCGTAACCCTGGCGACAGCCGCCTTGTACCTGCTGGGCACCCCGAACATTTACACCCGTACCGCTGCCATTTTGGTGAAAGATGATTCCAAGGGAGGAACATCCACCAATGCGGTCAGTGAATTTTCTGACTTGGGTATCTTCAAGTCGAATACCAATATCAACAATGAGTTGCTCACCCTGAAATCGCCCACGCTGATGACCGAGGTGGTACAGCGGTTGGGATTAAACGAGACCTATACTGTCCGCAAAGGACTGAAAGATGTGGAATTATACAAAAGTTCGCCTTTAGCAGTCACCTATCGCCACTTGGATGAAACTCCTGTCGGTTTTACAATAGATATTTCATCCAAAGAAACGTTTGTCATATCCGACATGGAAGTAAACGGGAAAGCGTTTGGGGAAGAGTTCTCCGGAAAGATGGGCGATTCCATCCGTACTGAAATAGGCACACTTGTCATCAATTTCACAAAATATTGGAACGATTCATTCGTGGGCACTTCCATACGTTATAGAAAAGGTAATGTGTGTGCCGTCACCGATTATTATACAGCCGCTTTGCATGCGGAATTGGGAAACGAGGATGCCACCATTATCAATCTGAGTATCAACGATGCCTCCATTCAGAAGGCTGAAGACATTCTGAACACCCTGATTGAAATGTACAACGAGAAATGGATTCAGGACAAGAACCAGATCGCCGTCAGTACTTCGCAGTTCATCGGTGACCGTCTGAGCGTGATCGAAAACGAGCTGGGCAATGTAGATGAGAACATCGCCGGTTACAAGAGTGAGCACCTGCTGCCGGATGTGCAGGCGGCATCCAGCCTCTACCTGTCCCAATCCGCCGAGAACAAGAAGGAGTTGCTGGCACTCAACAGCCAGCTTTCCACCGCACAGTATATCCGGAAAGAGTTGAACAACAAGAAACTCAGCCAGCTGTTACCCACCAACTCCGGTATCGCTAATGTCAATATCGAGAGCCAGATCGGTGAATATAACACGATCGTGCTCGAACGTAACCGCCTGATCGCCAACAGTAGCGAGAAGAACCCTTTGGCAAAAGACATGGCTAACTCACTGCAAAGCATGCAGCGTACCATCATTCAGTCGGTGGACAACCTGATTGTTTCGCTCAATACCCAAATACGCAACATCCGCCAACAGGAAGCCACGACCACCAGCCAACTGGCTTCCAACCCGAACCAGGCGAAATATCTGCTTTCTGTGGAACGCCAGCAGAAGGTGAAGGAGGAACTGTATCTTTATCTGCTCCAGAAACGTGAGGAGAACGAGCTTTCACAGGCTTTCACCGCCTACAATACACGTGTGATTACCGCTCCGAGAGGCAGCATGCTTCCCACAGCCCCCCGAAAGATGAATATCCTTTTGGTGGCATTCGCCATCGGTCTGCTTGTTCCGGCGGTGATTATTTTCATGAAGGAAAATATGAATACCAAGGTGCGCGGGCGAAAGGATCTGGAAAACCTAAGCATTCCGTTCATCGGTGAGATCCCCCAATATCTCAGTGCTAAGAAGAAATTGGGATTCGATAAACACACACAGTCTGTCATGAAAGCCATCGTGGTGAAGGAAGGCAACCGTAACATTATCAATGAAGCGTTCCGCGTGTTACGTTCCAATATTGACTTTATGGCAGGCAAGGACAGCGGTCAGAACGTGTTCATGCTTACCTCGTTTAATCCTGGCAGCGGCAAGTCGTTCCTTGCCATGAACATTGCCATGAGCTTTGCCATCAAGAAAAAGAGAATATTGGTGATAGACGGTGACCTGCGTCACGGCTCCACCTCCTCCTACGTGGATTCCCCGAAGACTGGTTTAAGTGATTATCTGGGCAACCGTGTCAGTGACTGGAAGGAGATTATCGTGAAGGATGAAAAATACGACAACCTGCATATCATTCCTATCGGTACTGTTCCCCCAAACCCGACGGAACTGTTGGAGGACGGCAAGCTGGCCACTTTGATAGAGGTGCTTCGCAGCGAGTATGACTATATCTTTATTGACTGTCCGCCTATCGATATCGTGGCCGATGCGCAGATCATCGAGAAACTGGCTGACCGCACCGTCTTTGTAGTCCGCAGCGGTTTATTGGACCGTAGCATGCTGCCCGAACTAGAAAATATTTATCAGGAGAAACGTTTCAAGAACCTCAGCGTGATACTGAACGGTACAGAAAGTGCCGGAGGCCGCTATGGCTATAGATATGGCTATCGCAACGGCTACTCCTCCTACTATGGAAATAAAGGAAAAATGGGGGGGGGGGTAAATGGGTGGTCATCAAGTGATTGATTTTGCATGTTATCGTTCTCATAAGAACTTTTAATTTTCACACTCAACTATCATGTGGCCCTTTCGTAAGACAATAACCTTCGCCCGGAGCGGTATCCTGAAAGGAATGACCGACTGTCACAGCCATCTCCTTCCGGGAGTGGATGACGGGGTGGGAACATTGGATGAATCACTCCGAATTCTAGATATGATGGAAAAGCAGGGAGTCAGAAAGCTGTGGCTCACGCCGCACATTATGGAGGACATCCCTAATGAAACTGTGACCTTGCAGGAAAAGTTCCAAGAATTGAAACGGAGTTATAACGGCACACTGGAACTTGCCTTGGCTGCGGAATACATGATGGACAATCTCTTTGAGGAGCGGTTGGAAAAAGATGACCTGCTGCCCCTAGAGGAGGGGAAACGTTACCTGTTGGTGGAAACCTCCTATTTCAATCCACCAATGGAACTGCTCTCTGTCCTGCAACGCATCCAAAAGAAAGGTTATTACCCGTTGCTGGCACATTCGGAACGGTATGAATATATGCAGAAGAAGGATTATCAGGCCTTGAAGGACGAGCATGTCTCCTTCCAGCTCAATTTGCCCTCGTTGGCCGGAATGTACGGAAAACATGTGCAGGAAAAGGCCGAAGCCCTGCTGAAAGCCGGAATGTACGACCGTACCGGTTGTGACATCCATGCCATAGGCTGTTACAAGACATTGGTCGCTTCGGCAGTAAAATCGGAAGTCATTGGAATCTTACAGAAACAAAGTGATCAATGATTGCAAATTTTGCATTGACGAGACTTGTAATCCGAAAGGATGACCGCTGGAACAGGAACGTACTGCGCATCTTGAAACAAGGTGAACAATATCAGTTCAATGGCTATGGTGATGAGTGCGGGTCGCTTGAAAGGGATTTCTTTGCTGCGGGGGTGACAATAAGTGCCATTGTCGGCAAGAATGGAAGTGGCAAAAGTTCTTTGTTGGACTTGACATACCGTATGTTCAATAATTTGGGTTACTGCCTGAAACGTAGTTTGAAACATAAACCCACAGAACCGCACCTGGGTTTTGTTCCCGACCTGTATGCCGACCTTGATTTTGTGGTGACAGACCCCAAAACGGATGTAAAGACGTATTGCTGCATCCATAACTATGGAGATACAGTGGCGTTTGAATACGGAAAGGAAAAGTTCAAGTTCCCTCCTATACGTGGCAAAGCGGATAACGAGGACGAGTTTGCCGGTTATGAGCCGCTTGAAAGCCTTACCCGGAAAGAACTGGGCAAACTGTCCCACTGTTTGTTCTATACTATTGTCATTAATTATTCCATGCAAGCGTTCCTACCGGATGAATACACGTCAGACGGCACGCTCTGGTTACAGGATAATGAACCGATATTAGCCATGAAAAGCACTTGGATAGACGAGATGTTTCATAAGAACGACGGCTATATGACTCCCATCGTGCTGAATCCCTATCGCAACCACGGGACTATAGATATGGGAAATATTGATGAGCTGATAGATACTTACGCCCTTTCTCTTCTGATATTCTATAAGAACCGCAAAAGACAAAAGGAGTTTATGCCGGGATATACTACCGGAAGGATTGAGTTCAGCCGCAATGATGGTAAACTGATAGACAAATGCAGGCAATTCACGGGGGCAGCCGACCGGCAACAGTTCATGAACTTGTTTTGTGATGCGGTAAAAGATCCTATGCACTATGCCTCCCAAATTGTCCGTGCCTATGGATTTGATACAGACCGGGCAAATGGAATGACGGCTGAATTGTACCTCTACCTGGTCTATAAGACATTCGCCATTGCTGCAAAATATGCCGATTATGAGGTATACAGTGAGATAGGTCGTGTGAGAAATTGTGTCAAGCCGATTGGTGATGCCGATTTTGAGAAGGTCTGTAGCAGTATCAGGGATTTAGTCAAATTAATTTTGTCCGATCCGTCACACATAACATTCAAAATCAGACAGACGTGTTATCTGCTCTGTTGTCTGGAACTGGTGAACAGAAATTCTCATTTGGGAAAAATGCTACAGTGTGAACGCTTTACCATAGATGATTATGTATTGCTTACCTCGGTGATATGGAAACAAGTATCTCAGGAAAGGCAGTCGGTTATGATGAATGGAAAAGCGCAATATCTGGAAAGGATTATCCAGACTTTGCCTCCGCCCCTGTTTAACGCAAACATTGTCCTGAAAAATAAAAACGGTGTGGAAGTGGATTTCCATCATCTGAGTTCCGGAGAGAGGCAGTTCATGCATACACTGTGCACAATGGTTTATCACATCAACAATATCCGCACCATCAAATCAACGACCCGCTTACGTTACCGTAAAATAAACATCGTGCTGGATGAGGCCGAACTCTGTTTTCACCCGGAAATGCAGCGGCGATTTGTTGATGCTTTGATAAAATACTTGTCCGTCACGGGACTGACCTGGTACTGTGCTTTCCATATACTGATTGTCACCCATTCGCCCTTCATCCTGAGTGACATTCCACAATGCAATATCCTGTATTTGGAAGAAGGAAGACAGATAAACGGAGAAAATGCCATCACGGTGAATCCTTTCGGGGCGAACGTGAATGACGTACTGGCTCAAAGTTTCTTTTTGGACAGGGGATTTGTGGGTGAATTCGCTAAAAAGAAAATAGAGGGCATCGTGAGCTATCTGAAGTCAGACAAACTCGTGAAAGACGGTTGGAATATGGATAAGGCGGAACGGTTTATCCATCGGATAATCGGCGAACCCATCATAAGAAAAATGCTGGAGGATATGCTGCATGAGAAAAATATACGTCGATGATAAGGTACGGGCGGCAGCAGATGATTATGCCGCCAATGTGTTCAAGAATCGAAGAGCGGATTTCCAGCAGCCGTTGGACCTGCTGAAAAAATTTCGGGATAATATACTGTCTACGCAAGATACAACCCAAGGCAAAGTTTTGCTGGCATACGTTGACCGTATCCTTGCCGTACATTCTGATCTGCTCCACGCTGAACCGAAACAGATGAACATGCTCATCCATGAGTTCAACACCATACTTCAGGTGAAAGGAAAAACGGAGAAGGACAAGAATGCGCAGACGGAGTCGCTGATGAAAACCAGGATTCAGTACCAAAAGAGCCCCAAAAAGAGCGAAACACATCTTTTTTACGAATGGATAGTTGAGGCTATGCGCTATGATGATGTGTCTTCCCAAATCATCCCCTATCTGAACAGGATCAACATCCGCACGTGTGTGTATTGCAATGCCCAATATGCGGTAACTGCAAGGAAGGTAGGGAAACGGAGTATCCGTTATGAAGCGTTTTTTGAGCTGGATCATTTCTATCCAAAATCGATTTATCCTTTCCTGTGTACGAATTTCTATAACTTGCAGCCAAGTTGCAGTTCATGCAACAAGCATAAGGAACAAAATCCGAGTTTGTTCAATCTATACACCAACGATATCAATGAAACATTGAATCCGTTTCAATTCAGCATACCACATGACAAAGTCGTACTTGAATATTTGAAGAGCAATACAGCGGAAGCCCTGGAGATCTGCTTTGACGCGCCCGGAAACAATCTTTTGAGAGAAAATCATGAAAAGTGTTTCCACATTACTCCACTGTATTCCGCATTCAAGGATGTGGCGGAAGAAATTATCTGGAAACGCAAGGCATGGGATAAGAGCTATATGAAGATGATGGAAAATCAATACGATGGGATGACCATAACTCCTTCCCTTCAGAAACGTATCATTTTTGGTTTTCTGGAGAATGAAACGGACATTCATCTACGTCCGTTGACTAAATTGCAACAAGACTTGTACAATCAACAGGATTTGGTGTAATCTTTAATCTTAGAATAAAAGACACTGATATTTTTATATCCAATGTTGTTATGCATGGTTTCACTATGGCTCATGCCATAACAGCTATGGCTTTGGTCCAGACAGTGGTCGGATACGAAGCTGCATTAACAACATTGACGATAATCACGATTGTTCCTCTATCAAAGATTCTGTTGTCCTTCGTGTGAGGAGTGGAACTTCTTCGTCATGCCCCACAAGTATGTCTTAGGTGAAATAGAATAGATGCGATTAGGAAACCTCTTGATTATTAGTCAAATGTATAGTGCTTTGTGCTTACGATAAATTATAAACAATATACTTTTATGAATGTTCATCTTATAAGGGAAAACGAAAATCAAAATGATGGTTCTTATATCCACTTGTATCGGAATAAACAGATCGGTGCATGGTGTGCATACGGTTATTCCGCATACGGTTTACGTCTTTTTGATAAACAACAAGGCTACATGAATTTTCGTAGTTACTCAGACTGTCTTCAGATGCCGTGTACGGTTACATCCGGAGAATCCCTTGTTTCATTGTTGCAAGGTTCTGTTGAGGTAAGTTCACAAACTGAGACCTATATAAAGTTAAAAATGGCAGATACAATAAATTTTAATGCTTATCAGAAGTGGTTGCATAAGCTGAAAAAGGACGACCCGAATGATGATGCAATAATTGTCACCACACATGTCAGCCAATATGTGCCACGGGACAGTTTCATTCCCGATGGAATGTCTGCATTTGCGCGCAATGTAAAGCGTATCGGTGATTTTATCCTGTCATTGATTGCATTGATCATTTTTTCTCCGTTATTCCTGTTTTGCTATATTGCCATTCGCAGGGAAGATGGAGGAAGTGTCATTTTCAAGCAAGAACGTATCGGTAGATTCGGGCGCCCGTTCTACATATACAAATTCCGCTCCATGCGTCTGGATGCCGAGAAGTTCGGACCGCAGCTTAGTCATACCGGGGGTGAAAATGATTCCCGATTGACTAAGACCGGTCGTTTCATCCGGGCGCACCATTTGGATGAATTACCCCAACTCTACAATGTTCTGCGTGGCGATATGGCATTCATCGGTCCACGTCCGGAGCGAAAGTTTTATATCGACCAGATACTTGAACACGACAAGCGATATACTTATCTTTACCAAATCCGTCCGGGCGTAACATCATATGCCACACTATATAACAGCTATACGGATACGATGGAGAAGATGCTCCGACGTTTGGAATATGACCTTTATTATTTAGGACATCGCTCATGGTGGTTCGACTTTAAAATTCTGTTGAACACATTCTGTTCAATTGTACTCGGAAAGAAATTTTAAAAGATTAATAACTTATATAACAGATTGATAATGAAAGCTTGTTTTATGGGCTTGGGGTATATCGGATTGCCCACAGCCGTTATCGCCGCCAAGCACGGCATTCAGATTACAGGAGTTGATATTAACCCCCAGGTAGTGGATATGACGAATGCAGGACATCTGCATATCATTGAGCCGGGTATGGAGGAGATGTTGCAGGAGGTGGTGAATGCCGGCTCGTTGAAAGCTTCCATAAAGCCGGAGGTGAGCGATGCTTATTTTATGGTAGTTCCCACCCCGTTCAAAGGAAATCATGAACCGGACGTTAGTTATGTGGAAGCCGCTACACGTGCCGTATTGCCATTATTAAAGGAAGGCGACCTTTATGTCATCGAGTCCACTTCACCCGTAGGCACCACCGAAGCGATGGCCCGCCTCATTTTCAGTGAACGTCCTGAATTGGAAGATAGGATTTATGTGGCTTATTGTCCCGAACGTGTATTGCCGGGCAATGTGATTTACGAACTGATACATAACGACCGGGTCATAGGCGGTTTAAATCCTGAATCTACCGATAAGGCCATTGGATTTTATTCTCAATTCGTGCAGGGAACACTTCATAGAACCAACTGTCGTACTGCTGAAATGTGCAAACTGACGGAGAATTCCAGTCGGGATGTACAAATAGCCTTTGCGAATGAACTTTCCTTGATTTGTGACAAGGCCGGTATCAATGTGTGGGAACTTATCAATCTTGCCAACAAACATCCGCGGGTTAGCATCTTGCAGCCTGGTTGTGGCGTGGGAGGTCATTGTATAGCTATTGACCCTTATTTTATCACTGCTGATTTTCCAGCAGAGAGTAAATTGATTGCCGATGCCCGTGAAATTAACAACTATAAGAGTTTTTGGTGCGCAGAAAAAGTGAAAAATGCCATGCTGGAATTTGAACTGAAACATCATCGGAAACCTTGCGTTGCCATGATGGGGTTGGCTTTCAAACCGAATATCGACGATTTGCGTGAGAGTCCTGCAAAATATATTACCACGAAAGTGATGCAGAGTTGCAATAATGCCAATATCCTGGTTGTGGAACCCAATGTAAAGGAGCACCATGTGTTCAAGTTAACAGATTACAAAGAAGCCTACGACAAGGCGGACATCGTGGTATTCCTTACAGCACACACTCCGTTCAAAGAATTAGAATGGCGAGAGGATAAGGTGATATTGGACTTTTGTGGAATATTCAAAAAATAGTGAATATATGAATATTTTAGAACTGACAGGTATGAAATCGACTAAATACGGCGGAGTAGAATCCTACTTCGCTGAATTGGTCAAGATATGCCGTGTTGATAAATTTATTTTTGTATACGAGTCGATGCCAATCAGTGAAAACTATGTAAATGACATCAATAAGTGGGGGGGTAATACTTTGTAAACAAAGCATTTCCACATTTCAATATTTCAAATTTGTGATAGGTGTCATCAAACGTGAGAAAATAGACATTGTTCATTTTCATTTTGGAAGTTATCTTATTGCACCATTCTTGCGAATTCTGTTTCCCCGGATTCGGATTATTTCAACCCGCCATAGTGAAATCTTTGTTTCCAACAAACTTAAAAAATTATATCTGAAGTTCTGTTTTTTTCCTTTTGAAAGATTCCTTTGTGTCAGTTGTGGCGTAAAGAAAGAAATGATTGAAGGCGTAGGTTTTTCTTCAAAGAGTGAAGTCCTATACTTGGGAGTCCGGAAAAAAAAGATTGTCAACCCAAATCTGAAAAAAACATTGGACATACCAAAGGGGGTAGTCGTGTTGACTACAATCGGATTCAATATTCGTATCAAGGGATTCGATATACTTGTCAAAAGTATTCAGAGTCTGATGGACTCCAACAGACTTAAAAACGATATAATAGTGCTTGTCATCGGAATTAGCGAAAATTCTGAAGACAGTAATAGCTTGAGGCAATTGATTGCCGAGGCCGGATTGAATAGAAAGATTATGTCTTTGGGAATACGAAATGACATTAATGATATTTTGAATATTTCTGATATTTACTTGCAGCCTTCCCGTACAGAAGGACTTTCTCTTAGTATTATGGAGGCCCTAAACTATTCGTTGCCTGTTATTGGTACACGAGTTGGGGGCATTCCTGAAATCGTACATGAGGGAGAAAACGGATATCTTTTTGAAAAAGAGAATGTTGAAGAGCTTTCTGACAGGATTGAGATACTTGTTAATAATCGTGAAGTCCGAGAAATGATGGGTAGAAAATCAAAAGTAATATCCAGTCGGTTCACGCTTGCAGACGGTGTGGAAAAGTTAGCTTCGATATACCATCAGACCAATTGATTTGCCGCTGACACTCTATTGTCATTCAGGTTGCAATTGAGATTAAAAAATGTAGGATAGTTATAAATGCAGTCATCAAACAAACGCATAGCACGCAATACGTTAATGCTTTATATACGGACATTCGTAATGATGCCCGTATCTCTATATACTTCCAGGATTATATTGGAAGTGTTGGGAGAGAACGATTTTGGAGTATACAATGTTGTTGGCGGCTTTATCGCACTTCTGTCTTTTATTAATTCCGCAATGACAAAGGCCACCCAACGTTTTCTGAACGTGGAATTGGGAAAAGGCAATCACGACAGAGTCTCGAGGGTTTATTCCATGAGCCTTCTGATACATTTTGCAATAGCGGTATTTATCGGCTTCGTATTGGAAACAGTGGGGCTCTACTTCTTTGAAACAAAATTGAATATTCCTCCGGAAACACAAGATGCAGCACGGGTTGTGTACCATATTTCTGTAGTGACCGCTTGTCTTCATTTTATCAGGATTCCTGATGAGTCGAGCATTATTGCATATGAGAGGATGTCTTTTTTCGCTTATGTCAGCATCATTGAGGTAATGGCAAAATTGGGAACAGTATTTCTCCTTTTTTGGGCTGAAGACAATCGTCTGGTGTTGTACGCCGTTGCCCTTATGACCGTTGGGATATTGTTGAATATCATTTATGCCATTTATTGCAAGCGTAATTTCACGACTTGCAGATTCCGGTTCTATTTTGACATAAAGCTGCTGAAAGAAATGCTTTTCTTTTCTTCATGGAGCCTTTTCGGCGGTATAGCCCATGTCGCATCCATACAAGGCATATCAATACTTTTGAATATTTTTTTCACGGTTGCTGTCAATGCGGCAATGGGGGTAGCCTCGCAAGTGTTCAGTGCTGTCAATACTTTGGTTACAAACTTTCAGAAAGCGGTGCAGCCACAGATTGTCCAGTCCTATTTTTCAGGGGATAAATCCAGATTTCTGGAACTTGTTTTCCGCTCGTCAAAATTGTCGTATTTCCTGCTCTTTTTCGTCGCTTATCCGTTGATTTTGATTTGTCGGCCTGTCGTTGAGTTATGGCTTGTCTGTGTCCCTCAATATACAGTACAGTTCATTCAGCTTTATCTCATCTTCCTGCTTATTGATGCATTATCCGGAAGTCTTTGGGTGTCATCTGAAACAATAGGCAATATAGCCAAGTATCAGTTTACCGTTTCTTCGATGATAATTATGAATATTCCGATTATATATGTATTGTTCAAGTTCGGTTGCAGTCCCGTCTATGCGGTGATTGTCAGAATTGCCATCAATTTCATTACTCACTGTTACAGAATATTCTATCTCAAACACAAAGTGAATTTCCCGGTTAGGAGGTATGTCGTGGAAGTGATGTTTAGGTGTCTTTGGGTGTCGGTCTGCATCATTCCGGTCCCATTCTTTTTGCATAAATTTCTAACCTCAAGTTGGGGTAGTCATATACTTGTCGTATTGACCAGCCTTATCATTTCCGGACTTGTTATCTATAAATTCGGGCTTGATGCTAAAGAAAGAGGGTTCGTAATCAGTACGGTAACAAATAAATTCATGTTCTTAAAAAAACAATAAAATGTAGGGAATAAAGGTGGTGGCAACAGTATACAATACACTCCGTTGCGATTTGTATCCTTTTAAACAGCAGCTTGTTACGGGGCTTTTGGAATTCCTTAATTTGGTCAAATTGCAATGTTTGTTACCAGCGGTTCGTTTCATGCGCTCGTTTTTTCATATGCCGTTCTTTGCTGTCAATGGAGATAAGGACAACTGCATGATTACTTTTCTCGATAATATCGGTTTGCAGAAACGTACTATCAGTGAAACAGATAAAGAGGAAAAATACAAAGAAGTTCTTTGGGCAGATTATAGTGCTGCGGATGTATTTCTTGCAGAAGAAAGGAAGAGGAACTTAAACTTTTGAAATAATGGAAAGGGACATTCGTATAGACATACTTAAAGGCATCGGCATAATCCTTGTCGTTTGGGGACATGCCACCGCAATCCTTATAAAGGAAATTTGCATTTTCCATATGCCTTTGTTTTTCTTTTTGGCCGGTATGTTTTATCATCCCAAACAAGGATTTATTCAATCAAGAGCAAAACGGTTGCTTATTCCCTTTGGGGAATATTCTCTGATATTCGCTGTATTTTATTTTAGCATGGGGTTGCAGGGAATACCGCTTGATAAACTGAGCATCCATCATATCGCCGCATTTGATGGTCCGTTGTGGTTCTTGGTCGCTCTTTTTTATATATGTGTCATATATTATTTTTTGGACAAAACCGTTAAGAAACAAAACGTTATTCTTATCGTTTCTTTTGTAATTGGGCTGGCTGTCGCATATTCCAAGATCAATTTGCCGTTTTATATCGGGCAGGGGCTGTTCTCTTTGCCATTCTATGCTGTCGGCAAATGGATGAACGACAAAGGGCTGACACAAGCAGAGGGGGCAATTAAAAAAGCAACCGTTATTGCTATAGCCGGATATATCATAGCCATAGCGTTCTGCCGTTTGGCACATTATCAATTTGATATTTCGCAACTGAAATTTTCCAGTTTCCCGTTTATATTCTATGCCGGAGCTTTCTGTGCCATATATCTTTTGTTGAATTTCAAGCCTTTCAACAAGATAACAACTACAAACAGAATATTGGCATCTTTGGGAGCTAATTCACTCACGATAATGGCTATACATGCTCCTTTTCTGTGGTTGTTCAGGGATTTTATCAGAACAAACAGTAGCTTTTATAACACAAAACTGGGGGGGTAATTTCAAACTTAATCACTTTTGTTATCTTCATAACATTGAGTTATTTAATTGCCCTTGGAATAGAACAATTAAAAAAACTGACAGCTAAAAATCATGGATAATCCGAAAGTATCAATCATTGTACCGATTTATAGAGTAGAGGAATATATTGAGCGGTGCGCTGAATCGTTGTTCGCCCAAACGTTTGATGACATTGAATACATCTTTGTGGATGATTGTTCTCCAGACAAGTCGGTGGAGATCTTGCAGAGAACTCTGGAAAAATATCCGCATCGAAAGAGGCTGACACGAATTGAGAGGTTGTCGTCGAACAGCGGCCTGCCCGCTGTTCGACGACAAGGGATTCAATTGGCCTCTGGTGATTACACGGTTCATTGCGATAGCGATGACTGGATGGATGTGCATGCCATAAAGGAACTATATGCTTTTGCCCTATCCGGCCATTACGATATGGTCTTTTATGATTTCTATCGTAGCGATGGTGTTTCTACATATGCTTCCGCCCCGCGCAAGGTTTCTACCAATAATAAAGACTTCCTGATGTCATCATTGCTTTGCGGGCGGTTGATGGGGAGCTTGTGTGGCGCTTTGATCAAACGTAGTCTTTACGATGGGATAACATTTCCAAGGCAAAATATGAACGAGGATCTGGCGACGATAATCCAATTGGTTTGGAATAGCCGGAATGTAGGATACTTGATGAAACCATTTTATTACTATTTTTTTAATCCTGCGTCAATTACAAGTTATGGCAGTGCTGAGATCCAGATTAATAAACTCAATCAGCGTAAGGAGAATCTTGATCTGATTTTCACCTTTCTTCGCTCCAAAGGTATTTATGAAAAGTATACAGACGAGATAAATGCGCTGAAAGTTGGTTCAAGAATGTATCTTGATAGATATATGCTGATGCCGCGAATCCGTCGGATTTGGCACAATACATATCCGGAAATCAACAGTATTACAGTCATTCGTCACAGCAGGATGCGTACTCTCAGTAAAATCGAGTATTTCGGTTCTTTGCTTGGTGTATATCCCATATTCAAATACATTAAAAATATATGGAAAGACTTAAGGAAATAGATATTATCAGGACGTTCGTAATCATTCTGCTCGTGCTCTATCATGCTCTTGCGCCCTATTGCGGTGGTTGGGATATGCCTTCCTATGCCCAACCCAATGAAGGATTTTACTGGGGAGGAAAACTGGCATACAGTGGAATGCTGGAGACTTTTGTCCTGATTTCCGGGTATGTATTCGCCTTTTCGCTCCAAAAGAAAGTCATTTCTTTCCGATTATTACTAGCCGGTAAGCTGAAACGGCTGTTTGTGCCGTGTATGTGTTGGGGCATTATCATGACATTGATATTCTTTGGTCCGTCAAAACTTCTTAATCTGGAACATTTTTGGAAAATTATTGGGGGATACGGACATCTTTGGTTTCTTCCGATGCTCTTTTGGTGCTTTTTAATGGAATATGGCATACAGCACTGTCTCAAGGGACGTAACTTGATGTTAGTACTCATGATTATTGCTATTCTGCCTTGGCCGGGAATTCCGTTCCGTTTTAATCAATCGCTTTATTATCTGCTTTTTTTCCATCTTGGTGGAATTTTCTTTAGAAATCGTGAGCGGCTGAGAACTGTCAATTGGTCAACAATATGCATTTTATCGGCTGTTTATATGGGGTTATTCTTTGCGGTAACATTGGTTTTGGGAATGGACGGGATGCGTCCGGAACTGGCATCGGACTTGAAAGTAAAAGTTTTAATCCTGTTTGTCCACCATACTCTTAAAATGGTAAGCTATGGATTAGTCACAATTATCTATGTCGCTGTATTTATAAAACTGGAAGACAGATGCAATGGAAAACTATACACTGTATGCCGAAGTATCGCAATGAATTCGATGGGAATATATGTGATGCAAGAAATAGTTCTGAGACTTATCTATTATAGAATGGGGGGGGTATTTTTGTATACCAAAGAGTTAACTCCGTTGGTCGCCTTCGTGGGCACTTTCATCGTCTGCTATGTATCAAGTGTGATTATAGCCGGATGCAAATACACCAAATTTCTGTGTTAGTATGAATGTGTCCTATTTTATTTACCTAATAAATTACAACGATGAAATATCATTACGAGGCAGTTCCGGTACTGTTCAATATACTTCTGTTTTTTCTTATGCTGTATCCGTTTCCGAATGTGTATAGATATGGCTGTGAATTTAGAAAACGATATACAGACATCTTGGATTATGCAGTATACGGTGTCCTGCTGATACTGTTTTGCACTTTCGGCTATGCGGACAACGATTTCTATCACTACGAGGGGCTTTTCAAACGTATCTGTTCAACCGGATTAAACGTGCATCTTGAACCCGTTTACTATTGGTTGATACGGAATGTCACTTCAAACTATCTGGTATGGCGGTTTATAGTGTGGAGCGGAACGGTGATTTTGTCGTTATGGACAATAAAACGGCTCAAACTTGATGTGAGGATAGGATTGCTGATATTTGTGCTGTTTTATATCAACATTATTTCAGTAATGCGCGGAAATTTGGGAATTGCCATACTGTTTTTTGGCTTTTCATTCATTATCAGGCCCTCTCATAATAGGTTATTGTCATTCCTATTCGGTTGTTTGTTGATTTTCTGTTCATTCTTCTTTCACAAAAGTATGTTGTTTTCGATTGCTGCACTTTCGGTAACACCTTTTTATCTGAATAGGAAAACGGTAAAAATCAGTCTTGTCATATTCCCTTTCCTGACCGTTGTGACTACTTTACTGCTGGATTATATTATTATGAACGGACTCATCGGTTTTGATATAGCAGACATGAATATAGGGAGCTCGATGACGGGATATGCGAGCGGCACAATGCGGCAGTCGAATATTTTTGGTAAACTGAACCAAATGATAACCTATATGCCGGTATACGCATCTTTGGCTCTTATGACTAAGAAGATAGTTTTTGAAGAAATTGATGTTCCACGGTATATAAAGGCATTGTTCATCTATTGGTATGCAATAACTTATATTGCCAGTCTGTTTTTCTTCCAAGAAACTTCGGTATGGCTCTTTATACGTTTCATAATGATGAGCTATTTTCCTCTTTGTATTGTTGTGGGGTATTATTATTCTAATTTCAAGATGACACGCGAGAAAAGAATCTTGATGCTTTTGGCAATCCTTCCTATCTGTTATAAACTTTTCTATGCCTTCTATAAGAGGTTGGTATGGGAAGGGTACGTCTTTTTCTGACATGTTTCGTTAGTTTACACGTATTAGGATCACAATAAAAAAATTAAAAAACAATCTGAATGAAAATCTTAGAAATAATTCCTCAACTTAGCAGTGGCGGCGGAGAGCGGTTTGTGGTTGACTTGTGCAATGAGCTGTCGAAAGAACATGATGTGACATTGATGGTTTTGCACTCACTTGACAAGGTGGATTTCTATTTGAAAGAGGTATCGAATAATGTAAGGGTGGTATCGATGAACAAACGGATGGGACTTGACATCGGTTTGTTATTTAGAGTATATAGATATATCCGTAGAGAAAAGCCTGATGTGGTGCACACGCATTTGCGTGCTATTATGTATATTTCTTTCGCAATCATGCGAAAGAATGGCGTTATGTACTGTCATACAGTACATTCCGCTGCTGATAAAGAAGCCGGAGGCTCCTTTATCAGCAGCGGAATGCGGAAGTTCTGTTTTCATCGTGGGTGGATTACACCCATCACCATTTCCGCCGAATCACTACATAGCTTCCGAAAATATTATGGAATGGATGCTCCTATGATTTTCAATGGGCGCAATGTGGATGCTGGTATGCTTGTTTCAGACGAGGTCAAGGAACAATTTAAACAGTATAGACATACAAATAAGACGCGAGTACTGATAAGTCTCGCACGTATCGACCCTGTGAAACGACAAACTCTCTTGGCACGTGTGGTAATGCGGTTAAAACGGGAAGGATACGACCTCATTGTATTGTTTATCGGAGGTGAACGTGATGCACAGATGACCGCGGAATTGCGTTCGTACAACGATGAAGCAATACAATTACTTGGAGAACTGCACAATCCGCTTGAATACCTTAAAATGGGAGATGCTTATGCACTTTGTTCCTCGTATGAGGGGATGCCTATTTCGTTGATAGAGGCTATTGGTGTTGGCTGTATACCGGTATGCACACCTGTGGGCGGTATAGTAGATGTGGTACACAACGGTGAAAACGGTTTTCTGAGTGACGGTATCGGTGAAGAATCTTATTACAAAACGGTAAAGAGATTTCTATCCCTCACCGATGTACAGCTTAAAGACATGAAGCAAAAAGCTCTTGCCACTTATGGTCCATTCAGTATGTACGAATGTGCTTGCAACTATGTAAAACTTTTCGAGAAAGGAATAAAGAAATGAAAATAGCATATATAGTAGAGCCACGCAAGGTGATAGGTGGTGGTGTCAGAGCCGCCATAAATCTTGTAAAGGCAATGAAACAATATTATGAAGAAGATGCCATGGTGTTTGGAGTAAATCGCGGTACAATAAAAGATAAAGACGTTGAGCTCATCGAAGTGGACACCTTGAACCCAATGAGTATGGCTTATTGGAAAGCGTTAAAACAATTCTTAAAGTCATATCATCCTGATGTAGTACATTGTTTAGGACTTTACTCAGCTTTAGTGTTGGTGATGCAAAGACAGTTCTATGGTCTTAACTTCAAAATTGTCTGTACTGTACATCGTGTAACAATGAATATGCGTTTTAGATCCATGCTAAAAGTGATTACACCGTATATTGCAAAGCATGTTGATTTTACTACTTTTCTTACCCGGTATCAAAAAAAACATTACTTTGAAAATGTGGGATTTCGTCCAATGAAACATATCATAGTCCCTAATGTGATTTTTGTGGATAAACATAGTGAGAATGAAACAGTAGCCAAAAGAAAAGAATTGGAAACAAAGGTTGGTACAAATTTGCTTACTTGCTTTGTCGGACGTATTGTTCCAAGCAAAAACATTGAGGATACGATTCGATTAGTGGGGATTTTAAATCGCAGAGGAGTTAAATTAGGGTGTATTCTCGTAGGTGGCTATGAACAATCATATTATGAGCGGCTTGACCAGTTGGCTAAGGCAGAAGGAGTAAGAAATCGTATACATTTTGAAGGATATGTCAACAATCCCACCCTATACAATGCGGCTTGTACTACTACAACCTTTACTACATACAGCGAAGCGTTGCCAAATCTTATGGTAGAGACATTTGCATTGGGTAAGGTGTTATTCTCCTCAGATATCCCTCAAATGGTGGATTTGATAGATGATGGACGAAACGGGTATACCAATTCATTAGCGGATTTGGAGGGAATGGCTGATCGAATGGAAGAAATATATCAGAATGAAGTTCTCCGCAAATCAATAGGTAAACAAGCTCTTGCTACTTATGAAGAAATATATAATCCACGTAAAGTCGCAGCAAAATATCATGATATATATGAATCCTGTTAAAACTGTTAGTCTTGTATATGGTTATTCAGCACGTAATGCCGGTGATTTTGCTATAACACTTGGAGCGATAGACGTGCTACTCTCGTTTGGAATAAAAGTAAAACTTTTTTCTCGATACTCCCGAAGTAATTTGGATTATCACCAAGCTTTAGAAACTCTTAACCAGCGTTATAGCAATCACATAGAGGTTTTTGAATCTCCTTTTACGCTTGACAGAACCGATAGCATGATAAAAACACTGAAAAACTATACGGAAGGTCTTTTTACCATAATGGGAATAATACGTAAAAGAGGGTTTCGCCGACAATTACTTGATAGCGACATGATTATTTTTAATGGTGGAAATTTGTTCAGGTGTAATTCTATTATTGATTTTACTCGCTTATTGGCATTGATGTATCCATTACAAGTCGCACAGAAGAATGGTAAAAAAGTAATCATATTTCCGCAATCAGCATCTACTCTCAATAAGATAGGTAAATTATTATTATTTCCCATACTACGTAAGGCGCAGGTTGTGATGTTTAGAGAGAAACTTTCATATAAGAATCTCGAACACTTTATGCCAGCTGGCAATTTCTTTCAGACTATCGACTTGGCGTTTTTTATCAACAAGCAAAAAGCAAAGTCTATACTCTCTATTAATTGTGATAAACCGAATATTGCTATAACATTACGTTTTCATACGGTGGGTGATATTACTCATCTTCCTGATAGTGAGATAGCATATTGTCTTGACGAACTCGGTAAAGTAGTAGATAAACTGGGTGTAACGCATAATGTAATAGTAGTTGTACAGACAGAGAAAGATTATGAAACGTCACAAGCGTTTGCAATAAAGCATGGAGTAAAGTTGATAAAATCCCATAATGTGCTTGAACTGATAGAGGTATACAGAAATGTGGATTTACTCTTAGGTATGCGTTTACATTCCATTATCCTTGCGCTATCGGTCGGGACACCTTGCTTGGGCTTGTTTTACAAGCAATGGGGACTTAAAAACCCGGGAATGATGAGCTGTTTTAATATGCCGTATAAATTCTGGGAAGACAGACCCACAGCTGAGGATATAGAGCAAAATGTACAAACGTTAATTCAAAACAAGCAAATCCATACGAATACAATACTTGAAATAGTAAAAAAGGAAGAACATATGTTGAAAAGTAAAATTTCTGAAATAGTTCAGATACCATACGGAGGGGGGGGTAAAATTTCATACATAAACGGGCGATCAGCCGCTTAGTTTCATTATGTAATCTAAATTTAAAGCGTAATGAAACGGAAAAAATTACTCGTTGTAGGCTCAATTCCCGATGAGAGCAACTTATTGAATTATGGAGGTGCGACGGTGTTGATGAAAAACTATCTTGACTATCTTGCCTCTCAGTCTGAATATGAATATAGGTTTGTACAAAACAACCGGTATTCAAATCTTCGCACTCGCCAGCGTAGTATGTGGCGCAATTATTCATACTTTTTCCCGGCATTTTTGTGGAGACTGTTTGGGTGTGATATTGTAATGTTCAATTTTTCTGATCATGGTACAATTTATTATTTCCCATTATTGAGCAAAATAGCTCGTTTGGCACACAAAAAAGTCGTACTACGTAAATTCGGAGGTTCATTTGAGTTCTACATAAAGAAAATTGGTCAAACCCAATTACAACGGGCACTTGATGCTATCAGACAAACAGACTTGATATTCTTTGAAACCCAACAGGGTATTACGCACCTACAACAGTTAATAGGAAAGAGTGACAATATACATTGGTTCCCTAATGTGCGTAAAGCTTCAACAATACGAAAGAACCCCTCAGACTTTCATGGCAGATGTGTTTTCATGTCGCATATCAACAAAGAAAAAGGGATAGAAGATCTTATAGCGGTATCCAAACTGTTACCTTCGAATTATACCCTTGATATATATGGTGAGATAAAAGAGGATAAATATCGCAATATCAACTTCAACGAAAGCGGAATAACATACCATGGTGTTGTCTCTTCCGAACAGGTTTTAAAAACTTTAGTAGAATATGATTTACTGCTATTACCTTCTTATCGCGAGGGCTACCCGGGCATTATCATCGAAGCTATGTCTGTAGGCATTCCTTGCGTATCAACCTATGCAGGTGGAATACCTGAAATCGTAGAAGACGGTTACAATGGTCGTTTAGTAATTCCCGGTGATGTAGATGCGATAAAACAAGCTATCTTATCGATTAACGCAACAAACTATTCTCAATATTCAGAGAATGCCTTGAAGAAATTTGAAGAAGAGTTTGAATCTGATAAGACGAATAAACGCATACTTGAAATTATAATGCACTAAATCAAATGGCTAATAATATTCTTATTGTCAATACAATTAAACATCTTCGGTTAAAACAAATCTATTATCAATTATATTATAGACTATTTTCTCATAAGTTGATGGAATATAATGTTCCCCGGCAATCTTCATTGCGGATGGTCTCAGTTATCGCAAAGTGGTATTGTTACAATGTACCCAAGACATTTACATTCCTAAATCTTATAGGGGATTTTAAGTCATGGAATGATGTTAGTCATGGGATGCTTTGGGCATACAATCTGAATTATATGGATTGGTTGTTGCAACCTGACATGACTTTTGAACAAGGTTCAGAATGGGTTGAACGGTTTATAACTGATTTGCCAACAAACAGGATCGGTCTTGATCCTTATCCTATCGCACTGCGAAGCATCAACTGGATCAAGTTTATCGGCAGGCATCATAAAAAAGTGGAGAGCAATCGGTTGCAACGGTGGAACGATTCCCTTTATGCGCAATGTAAATTGCTCGAACGGAAACTGGAATACCAACTGCTTGGCAACCATCTTTTAGAAGATGCTTACGCTTTGTTTATCGCTTCAATTTATTTTTCCGATAAAAAAATGTATGACAAGGCATCCTGTCTGTTGTATAAAGAGCTTGATGAACAGATTTTGCCTGATGGCTCACATTACGAGCAATCACCGATGTATCACTGCATTTTGCTCGATAGGTTATTGGATTGCTATAATGCCTCGATTAATAGAGGTCATGAGAAAATGTGTGAGCTTTTGAAACTGTATGTGGTAAGGATGTTGGGGCATTTGGAGAGCATCGTGTGGAAAGACGATACGATTCCCTTACTTAATGATTCGGCATATGGGATAGCACCGACAGTTTCCGAATTGAGAGCATACGCCAAAAGATTGAAGTTGGAATGGACCCCTTTGCCTATGAAAGAATGTGGCTATAGGAAGCTTTGTTCAACACATTTAGAGGCAGTTGTGGATGTGGGTAATATTACTGCGACCTATCAGCCGGGGCATAGTCATGCCGATACGTTTAATTATGAATTGCGAATTGATTGCAGACCGTTTGTTGTTGATACAGGTATTTCTACCTACAACAAGACTGCAAGAAGGCAGTACGAACGAAGTACGTCAGCTCATAACACCGTAACTGTCGGCAACAAGGATTCTAGCGAGGTGTGGGGAGGTTTCCGTATGGGTAAAAGAGCTAAAGTAAGAGTACTATCCGATACCGAAAATGAAATTATGGCAGAGCACGATGGTTTTAAAGGATGTATACATCAACGGAAATTCACTATTAACGATGATGTGTTTACAATAAATGATAAGATTGTCGGCAATAATATGACAGAATGTATCAGCTATATTCATTTCGCACCCGATATTGAGGTCCTTGCCATATCGTCAACTGAAATAAGAACCAACAGGGCTAATATCGCTGTATCTGGTGCAAATTCCATAGAAATTATAAACGATTTTGTATCAGTAGAATACAATCGCCTAGAACCTTCTAAGACGATAAAAATAGTATTTTGCAGAAATTTAACGTATCAAATATTTCAGGCATAAAATATGAAGATTTTAATTGTGTCGTTCTACTATTCTCCCGAGCTTGGGGCTGCTCCTTCCCGTATAACCAATATGGCTGAAGGGCTGAAAAGTCAGGGAGCGGAAGTGGATGTGTTAACTTGTTTGCCGAATTACCCTCAAGGACAAATATTCGAGGGTTATAGAGGCCGTTTGTCAAAAAAAGAAAAGATTAATGGCATAAACGTGTATAGATATTGGACTTATGCAACCGTGTCCAAGAATCCTTTTAAGCGAGCGGTAAGTATGATGTCATTTGCGACCATGTTATGGTTGTTTGCTTTTAAGATAAAGAAGATCCAGGGTTACGATAGGGTGATCATCCAAAGCCCTCCACTACCAGTGGCTGGTTCGGCCATCACGCTTTTCAAAAAAATATTCGGGCGCAAGACTCTTGTGAACATATCCGATTTATGGCCACTTTCTGCTGTTGAGCTTGGAGCAATGCGTGAAGGTGGGAAGATATATGATATTTTCGCGTGGATTGAACGTTATATTTATCGCAATGCAGACGGTATTTTCGGTCAGTCTGAAGAGATAATCCGGCATGTGAATCAATTTCCTTCGACAAAAAACAAGTTTGTATACCGTAATTTGCAGCAATATGCGGTTGCTGCTCAACCCAAAAGGAAGCACACGCCCTTTCGCATTGTATATGCCGGACTATTAGGTGTGGCACAAGATATATATTCAATTATCGAGAATATTCCGTTTCAGTCTATTGGCGCTGAGTTCCACTTGTATGGTGGTGGAAATCAGGCAGAAAAGATAAAAGAATATATAAATAAACATCCCGGTTGTTTCGTGTATTATCATGGATATGTAAAGAAAGAACAAATCGCCGAAGAGTTGTCAAGATACGATGCGTCAATTGTTCCACTTACCGTAGCAATCAAAGGAGCAGTGCCATCCAAAATATATGATCTCATACCTATTGGCATACCTATACTGTTTTGTGGAGGTGGAGAAGGGGCTGAGATCGTATCGAAATATTATTTTGGAATGGTTTCAAAGCCACATGATTTCAAACAATTACACAATAATATTATTGAGTTGATTAACCTTCCTGACGAAGAATACAGCACAATATCGAAGAACTGCCTGGATATGGCAAAAAATGAATTCGATTTTAACAAACAGATATATCGCTGTTACGATTTTATAAAATCAATCTGATGTAAAAATATAATTCAATGAAGAAAGTAATGTTGGTCTTCGGCACCCGTCCGGAGGCAATCAAGATGGCTCCGCTGGTGAAAGAATTCCAGAAACAGCCAGAACGGGTGGAAACTGTAGTATGTGTGACCGGACAACACCGGGAAATGCTGGACCAGGTATTGGATATATTCGATATTTGTCCAGATTATGACTTGAACATTATGAAGCAGGGACAAGACTTATATGACGTGACGTCCCGTGTATTGACAGGTATGCGTGATGTACTGAAAGAGGCAAGGCCGGATGTAGTGCTGGTGCACGGTGACACGACCACTTCTACTGCCGCTGCTCTGTCGGCCTTCTACCAACAGATTCCGGTAGCACACATAGAGGCAGGATTACGTACACATAACATCTATAGCCCATGGCCGGAGGAGATGAATCGACTTTTGACCGGACGACTGGCGACCTACCATTTCTCGCCTACGCCACTGAGTCGTAGCAATCTGATACGGGAAGGTATTGACGATCGGAATGTCATCGTGACCGGGAATACGGTAATTGATGCGCTTTATTGGGTAGTGGATAAAATTAAGAGCGACAAGGCGTTGGATTGTGAATTGGTAGGGATACTGGCAAAAGCCGGATATGACGTGAGCCGTTTGAATGGTGGTAAGAAGCTGGTGCTGATTACGGGACATCGTCGTGAAAACTTCGGTGACGGATTCATCCATATGTGTACTGCTATCAAAGACTTGACAAAAAAATACCCGGAGGTGGACTTCGTTTATCCGATGCACTTGAATCCAAATGTGCGCAAACCGATACATGACGTATTTGGAGAGGAATTATCCGATTTTGGGAACATGTTCTTCATTGAACCTTTAGAATATCTGAGTTTTGTCTATTTAATGGAAAAATCCACTATAGTATTAACCGATAGCGGTGGCATACAAGAGGAAGCTCCAGGACTGGGTAAGCCGGTATTGGTGATGCGCGACACAACGGAACGTCCGGAAGCATTGGATGCAGGAACGGTAAAACTGGTAGGTACGGATTATAACAGAATAGTAAATGAAGTATCTGTTTTGATTGACGATAAAGTCGCCTATGAAAAAATGAGCAAGGCAGTGAACCCTTATGGAGACGGGCTTGCTTGTGGACGTATTGTGAACGCATTGCTGTACAGAATATAAAAAGATGTGAGATTAAACCTGAAAATCAGACTATTAATATTTTTTAAGGTGATGATGATTCTGCTTTATAAGCGGAAAACGAGGAAGATGCAGATTCGTCCGGTTTCTAATTTCAAACGGGTGTATAACATTCAAGGATTACTATATGTTGTCACCACTAACTTCGGAAGAGAACGGGCATGAGAGGCATTTTGACCGCAACCGTCTGCAATATGATTCTGGATTTTAGTGTGAAGAAAAGGGGAATGGTAAATGAAAAAATTCCTGCGTATGGGTGTTCCTTTTGGGAACTTTTATTGTTTGGACTTTCTCCTATTTCTGGGTAGCATATACTAGTATGAGTGAATTTATCCATATTTCCAGTGCTGATATAAATAATGCTGGGAAAATACTCAGATTGGTGAGCGTTTTTAAGAAAAAATCACCCTACCCAAGTTTTGATTATAAGGGAAACTCCTCTATATAAATCAGCTGTAAAAGTAACAAGGATGCCTACTGTTGTTGTCCGTTTTGAACCTAATAAGAAAAATCCCGAGCGTGGTACAATTTATTACCGTATCTACAAAGGGCACAACCGGCGTATGGAGTTTTCTTCCCGTCTTCACTTGTCAGCTTCTTCCTGGGATGAAACAGCAAGGACAATCCGGGATGATTATCCTGAGTCCTGTCGTTTCCGTGTCCAAATTGAGGCGGATCTTCGGCTTTTGAACCGGATTATAACAGAAGATATTACCGGTCGACTGACAATGGGTGATATGATAGCCCTCTTTAAACAGCAAAGGACAATAATCAAATGAACTTTTTGACTTGTAAGTAAATAGGATGGTATCGTCTTTAACAGATTGCTATCTCCGTCTAGGCTTCCAGGTAACAGAATCCGAAGAGGGACTACGGATAGGCTTCAAGCCGGGAATGGCACATGCTATCGTGAAGGAGATTTGGAACGAGCAGCCTTTGACCCGTTCGGATGTTGAAAGGTTTTATGAAAAGCTTTCTTCACTGAACAAAGGATATCGAAATCTCTATTTCAGGATCGTGGCGCACGGTGGATTCCTGCCGGAGGCATTGGACTTTGAATTGCACGGGCTGACCGTTTCGGATGAAAGCTATATTGAAAGCCTCTTGTCCGGAAGACATGTGGAGCTTTATCCGCATAACGAAGCGGCTTACAGGGCGATCATGCGGGGATTCAAACAACACCGTATCGGTACGGTCGTGCAGGCTACCGGAACAGGGAAATCCTATTTGCTGGCACGCTATATCGCAGATCATGCAAAGGAAAATATATTGGTCTTTGCTCCGAACATCACGATTCTGGATGAGATCCGGAAAGCCGTCGGATTCTCCATTCCGCAAGTGACGTACCGGACATTCCAGTCACTGATTCGTAACCGGGAGGACAATGGGTTGTTACGGGCAGATCATATTCTTATTGATGAATTCCATCATTTCGGGGCGGAAATTTGGGGAAGTGCCTTGCAGGAAGTGATAGAAAACAATCCCTGTGCCTATGTCCTGGGAACGTCGGCAACGCCAATCCGTCCGGAGGGAATGATCGATACGGTGGATCTTTATTTCGAAGGAAATTTGTTTTATGAGCTTACCTTGCCGCAGGCTTGGTATTACAATATCTTACCGGTTCCGGTTCTGGTACAGAGTGTTTACGGGCTGGACAACGAACTGGACCGGCTGCAAAGAAAGCTGGAACGCAGCGGTTGTTCAAAAGGACGAAAAGAAAAGGTACAGAAGAAACTGGATCTGGCACGTGTGGATTTCAAAGAGGCTTTGGGGGCACCGGAAGTCATCCGGAAGTTCCTGCCGACAAGCGTACGCAAGCTGCTGGTATTCTGTCGCGATCTCACCGATTTGAAGCAGATGGTGCCAGAAGTATGCGGATGGCTCATGCGAGCGGGACGTGCCATTACTCCGTTCGAGATCCATCATGCCCAAGGTGAACGGCAGAACGGCCGGATACTGGATGCTTTCCGAGAAGAATCAGACCGGCTGCACGTATTGTTTTCCGTCAACATGCTGATAGAAGGACTGCATGTGGAAGGTGTGGATGCTGTCTTATTCCTTAGACGGACAGAATCATATATCGTTACCTTGCAGCAATTGGGCCGTTGTCTAAATGCCGAGGCTGGAAAACGGCCGGTCGTCTTGGATTTTGTCAACAATCTTTCAGGAAAATCGGTTTATGATGTGATGGCTCCCCACTTGGAGCGTCTATCTCTCCTTCCGTCACCCAAAGGATTCGAAGGAAACACCTCTTTTTTGACGACGGGTTTCCTATCAGACATACGGCTGCGCATAGAAGAGATATTGGCAGAACTGGAGCCCTGGCAGATTATGTATGAGAGGCTGATTGAATTCCGTCGGGAAGAAAACGACTGGCCATCAATTACGGAAGGGAAACTCGGTTTGTGGTGCAACACCCAACGCATTGCCTATAAACGGGGAAAATTGCAGGAGGAACGCCGCCGTCAGCTAGAATTGATCGGCTTCGAATGGAACCAGCTCGACTCCAAATGGATGAAAGAATACCGTGCGTTGAAAGTCTTCTTTGATACCTGCGGACGCTGGCCCAAACGTGAAGACGGCCCGCTTGCAACTTGGTGTTATACCCAACGGGAAAGGCGGAAGAATGGACGCTTGAGCAAAGAGCGCATCCGGGCTTTGGATGAGATCGGCTTTGTTTGGAATCAAGACCTTCAAAGGGAATGGATGAAGAATTACGAGGAGTTGAAGTCTTTTGTCGGAAAATATCAGCGTTTCCCTAAATCGACGGAGGGGAATCTGGGTGGATGGTGTCATACACAACGAAAAATGCACAAACTGGGGGAATTATCCCATGATCGCTGGCTTCTGTTGGATAAAATAGGATTTGTTTGGTCAGCGGAACAAGTCTGGCAAGGCAACTTTGAGCAGTTGCGCCTGTTCCATAACCGCCAAGGGCGATGGCCAGGTTGCCGTGAAGGAGCATTGGGACGTTGGTGTACCATCCAAAGACGGGATTACCGCAAGGGAAACATGTCAGATGAGCGAATAGTACAATTGGAGCGGATCGGTTTCCCTCTGAGCTGACAGGAAACATCTTTGAAACCATTGGGTTACGAAATATATTCCCAAATGTTATTTGCAGGAAATAGTATAGTGATAACCTGTGTAAGCAGATATAGAGTCTAATTTTATGAATAAATACGCATAAAATCAGAATTCAGATATGTACATAACTGATAGGAATTCTAGACACTTTTAAAAGATGTTATTGCCAAATTTCGTAGACATGGAAATGAAATTGTCACTGCATATAAATGACGATTTACAAAAGACGGTTATTACCAATGTCATGACTCTTGTCTGTCATAATAATGTAAGGAGCATTATTATGAACATCTTTTGACTTTCCTTTGAATGAAGCCAGTTTGAATATATAGGGTATGGCTACAATTTAAATAATCTTTATGCCCCACTCGGAATACTTGATTTGGGTAATTTTAAATATAATTGTCGGTTCTGCAATCACTAGTAGAAGCAATATACAGGAATTCTGAATATGCCTTTTTCGGTAACTGCAAATTGATTATACAATCCCCCCCATACACATACACTTAATTCCTCAACCTCTCTCTTGAATTTTTCCAATCCTTTCCCAAACTTTTTTTTTATTTTTTCCTTCAAATTTTTTCCCTAATCTAAAAAATGTCTATCTTTGTCCATAGAAGAGTTCCTCATAAGTATGAGGTTGTAAAATACTGAAATTAGCACAATCTCCAAATCGTTACCTTAGACTTTTCAAAACTTTCATAAGCGTTTGTCTTTCAAATCAATCCATCAATTAGATAAGAATTTAAAGTAACATCATCACCACCAGGACGTCCCGAAGTCTGCATAGCTGTCAAACCGGGCATACGTCCAGCCAACGCTGTTGATAAATTTGCAGCTGAACTCTGTTTTAATTCTTTTGTTTGAATGGCAGCAACAGCACCCGTTACTGATACTTTCTTCTGTGATCCATAACCTACAACTACAACTTCTTCTAGGGTCTTAGAGTCTTCTTCCATAACTATGGATATATTCTTCTTATTTCCGACTTTGACTGTCTGCGTAACATATCCAATATAAGAAACATGCAATACAGATTGAGGAGTTACTTTAATAGAAAATTTGCCATCAATGTCTGTAATCGTACCATTTGTGGCATTTTCCATAATATTTACACCAACTAAAGGGAAACCTTGGATATCTAATACAACTCCCGTTAGCTGTACAGTTTGCTGATGTACTCTAGTCTTTTCCTGTATAGTGAAAGTATCACTAGAATAAATATGCATAGGAGCCATCAACAATAAGGAAATCATGACTAATGATTTTCCTCCTACAGTTTTAAATCTGACTATTTTCATAAATATTAGCTTCGTTAAATAGAACAAGCTTAAGGACAAAGTTATTATACTTTCAAATGAATAAAAATAGACTCCAGTTATACCCTTAAAAAGGGTATAACCTTCTAAGGAACTTACAACCATTTATTTCTCACATAAATAAATTGAATCACAAATTTCAATAATTGCCTCAAATTAATACCATTAACATCTCTAAATTAGACATTATTATTAAGTAGAATAGGAGATCTACATAGTATCAATAATTCAACAACAAATCTAAAGAATCCCACTCTCAATTTTAATCGACTGAACAAATTGATCAAATCGATTATAATTGGGTTCTTACTGGTTACATTTGTTCTTTTCTTCATGATATATGATATTAATTCGATATAGACAAAGTAACCTATTATCCATTTATAACTTATTTTAAATTTGATTTTTTATGTTTCAAAATTGACAACACTTTAGTAATTTTATACTCAAACATAAGCATTCGGTAAACTACGTTGTAAATTTGGAGAATTAGTTCCGAATCAGTGCTATTCGTAGTCGATTCGAAATTAATAGTATCTATATTCGGAACAAGCCCAATTGAATTTTACCCAATTACGAGAGAGAAACTCTGTCATATCCTTTTCGTCTCTTTCGTAATATGGGACTTTTCTTAAAAAGATAAGTGTTCTGTAGCCAGTTTTCAAACTCAAGAATCATCGGAAAAGCTTCGCTGATACGTTTTTCCTTGCGTTCTTCTGCCGTGAGTCCGGTTTCATCGGCATCAGAATTTACTAATATAATGTATCGCCTGTGTGGCCAGAACCCTGTTCTCCTCCAAGGCATCCCGCATCTTCTTCTGATGTGTGCCTAGCAGCCGACCAGGGTGATTCCTTTAATCTGCTCAAACTTCCATATCGGATTTTCTTATCACTTTGTGACGGACGGTTTTCAGGATATATGCTTTTGCCGAAACGCGTTCCAAATGGGAACTTTCTTCCTTCCCGATTTCAATGAAATCATTCTTTAGCCTGCTTCTGCGTCAGTTGTCACTTCTGGATAAAGATTGATAACTTCTACTGGCAAAGAGGATATACCAAGGGAGTTGCGGACCAACTTCTCCTTAACTTTTATGTTTTTGGTGATTTCTTCCTCGTTCTTGCGAACTTCTTCCTCTATCCGGAATATTTCCATGGAAGACATTTCTTCCTTTAAGAACAAAAGAAGCTGATTAGGACCAAGTGGAAAACTCTTTTCATTTATCCGACCTAAGACCTTCTTTCTAAGCCAATACAAGGATTGCTCCAAAGAAGCAACCCTGTTAATGAGCATCGCTTTATCATGGCGAAGTATCTCAATCTCTTCCAATAAGGCTTTTCTGTTCTTCCATAAGCATCTGTATCTCTTTATTTCACATTGTAAATATACAAAATACAATGATATACAGAAGCTTTCAGGCTAAAAAGTCAGTACTATTTTCGAAGTTTTTGAAGGCTCTCAAATCACGGACTTCATGAAACTTTTGCGCATAGCGGTTGGGCAGTTATACAACAGATAGCGCATACTGTCATTAAGACTGAACATAGCTGCATGCTTGGATGATTGAAAACTGTTCCTTTTCGTTTATCTCATCGCAGATACGTATGACACATCCGGCTAGTGTGCGTATTTCTATCTCCTTCAACCCCACTGGTGAGTCCGTAGTGATACTTCCGACCGCTTGTACTGGCAAATAAAGAAACCAGAACAAACGAACCACCGTGTGGAAGTTCGAAAAACTCATCCCGGGCCGTTTTACCTGATGATTGTTCTGCGGCATAACGAGACTTGCTGTCATAAAATAGCCATGAAGGAATGTTTAGTTACTTCAGTCTAGACTTAATAAGTCATTTTATGCTCTTTGCTGTAGTTCATTATCTCTGCTACTTCTTCTCATGTCATCATAAATCTTATTTTTGGCACAAAAATAATGACGAAAGTTTGATGAAAAAATACGTGATCCACCGAATGCTTACGGACAATCCAGTTCCTATACATTATAATATATACAGATCCGGCCCGTCTAGAACGTTGCTTACGAAATCTATTGGAAAATGCACTGAAATACTCGGACGACGATGTTAAAATCACGGTCGTTTTATCTGAACATGACAATCATCTTTCTATCGCCATCCAGGACACCGGTTGGGGAATACCGCAAAAAGCACAGAAAAAACTGGGTAAACAGTTCTATCGTGTTCAAATCGAGGGGAAAAAAGTTCATCCCGACCATGGTCTGGGACTTTGCAGTGTGAAACAGTTAGTAAAAGAAATGGACGGATCGGTTACGTTCCGGAGTACGGAAGGATTCGGTTCCATTTTTATTATAACTTTACCTTGAAAGCTCCAGCACCACTATTTTTCGGGTAGATACAAAAAACCTTATCTGAGTTTTTTCTATTTCAAATAAGATTCCGGGGGATCATCAGCATGAAGGTTGACTTCATCGTCATGATGACCGTCTTTATAGCGACAAAGTCCTTTTTATCAGAAAAATACGAAAATTTGCAGCAATCCATAAAGAATGTAAAACATTATTGAATAAACAATATTATACAATAAGTATATCCCGATTCTGAACTTTTGTTACGGAATGCCCAATTCACAAGTGCCTCTTTTTCCTATAAAAGGCATTTACAATTGAGCATTCCAAACATTCATCAAAAATCAATCTATTCCATAAGCATTGATTTCAGCCAACGACGAATTACTTGCACGATAACTATCAGTAATTTTTATCTTAAAATAGCGTCCCTTTGTCGGTGTGATGCTGAAGATTTGCTCTTCGAGTACCTTCTGCGCTTCAAATGCACCGACTGCTGTCCAATTGAGCTTATCTGAACTGACAAAAAATTCACCACCCTTCACATCCCGGTAGCTATCATGCTGCCTTTCAGTCAAGCTGATGTTGGTCAAAGTTGTTTCCTTCTTCATATCCACAACGATTTCATGCGGAAGTGGAATCGATCCGCCACTCCATTGTGAATGCCAGAAAGTCGATAATTGCCCATCCAGCAAACATGTCGCCACACCGTTTCCGGCACCTTCTCCGGTCCGTTCTTCCGTATTGGCTTGTATACTCCAGCCCGCACGATCCAACTTGATTCCGACAACCCGAACTACCAACGGGTAGACGGCGTTTTCAGCAATATTGAACAGCGAAACATTATCCAAACGAATAGGTAACATATATTCTCCCGGAGTCAATCCGTTGCCGTTGAGCGTCACCGCCAAATCGGTCGTGCTCGTCCCCGTAGGCAAGGTGACAACATCTTCGAATGAATAGTTCCCTTCCGGAAACAGCTTATAAGCTGTGCCGTTCTCTGCGTTATAAGCTGTAACATATCCGGGATCTACGACAAACTGACATTCTACATCCCAATTGTTGTCCGTATCCAAACCGAAACCGACTTCAACTGACTCCGTGTTGAATCCATATGTGTAAGACAATGGCTGAATGTCGGTATCCGTGAACCCCATAGCCGGGGTCAACACATCTGTTATCCGGATAAACAATTCACTTTTATCGGCATTGACCGAGTCCTTCTCGCTCGTCAGGTAAAGCGGAAGCACATAAGTCGCTTCCGGATTCGCCTCCATCGCCGCACCGATCAAATCTGTCGACAACGAAAGCGTAACGACTTTACTACGTTCCTCCGACGCAAAATCCAATCGATCGGTGTCCATCGAATAAGAACCTGAAGGGATTATCCGATAGTCCGCGCCATAAAGTACATCGACTTCCTCTTGCGAGTGAACGGCTATTTCCCCGCTTGCCGTCAATGACGGATCACTACCACCCTTATAAACAGAGAAAGCATAAGTATTAAGCTCTCCCGTATTGTAAAGAGTGAGCTCCTGCGTACCGGATTTATTAATATAAAGCACTTTGTGGTATTCTTCCGGCACTAAGTTTTCCAATTCATATTTCGACTCGTCACAAGCTGTCAACAAAAGAACAGCCAGACATGCAATTCCTATATAATTCACTTTCATACAATTCGTTTTTTAGATTAATAACCAGGAGCTTGCACCAACTGAGGATCACTGTACAATTCACTATTCTTGATCGGAACCAAATACTGTCTGACGTTCCATTGGATCGGCTGGTCAATTGGCACGATTTGATTGAACTCCTCAAATGAAGGATTGACAGTCATTCCATTCAGCCCTTTAAATTCGGAGGGCTGCATTACTTGGTCGGCAATACGCCAGCGACGGACGTCATAATATCGGTGACCTTCGGCATGCAGTTCGATTGCCCGTTCATTACGTACCCATTCCATCAGTGACATGGTCGAAAGATCAGCTGTAGTCAACTTACGTACACCGGCCCGTTCCCGAATAACATTCAGGTTCTCTAACGCTTCATCTGTACGATCTAATGCTGCATAACATTCAGCCAAATTCAAATACAATTCCGCCATACGAATCAGAATGATCCGGAACTTGTCACCTGAAGTGGATCCGGAAGACAGATATACCCCGTTCGGCACGATGAATTTCTTATTCAAGAAACCGGTACCTGTTGCATTACGCGAATTAGAAAGTGAATAACCATTCGTATTGGAATTCTTCAAGTTCAGCCATAATGGGTTATTGTTGTTGATTAACGGCATATACTCGCAACCGTCATAGGCAATCCACGCATAGTAACGCGGTTCACGACCAACATTAAACTTGACAATATCATTCTTAATTTCCTCGCTATCCAATTGATCTTTCGACAACTCCGGACTGGAAGCTCCCTCATAGTAACGTGTCAGCCACTCGCTTTGCAAATAGAAATCCGGATCTTTAGCAGGAGGAAGACCGTTTTCCGTATAGAAACGGTTTACAGCCGCCCAAGTAGGTGCAGTCCCATGATAGCCTCCGGCCCACGAACCGTCACTCTTTTTGACAAGTCGGTTCGGAAGCCGCGATTTCGTGACACCGGCATCAATGCCATTCGCATCAAGATTGATAGCCCAAATGATTTCCTTGTTATTGAACCCTTCGTGCGCCGTAATCATATATTGAAACATCTGAACTCGCTTTTTGAACGATTGGTTTTCCTCCGTATCCTCTTCTTTCCCCGGAATGAATGGAAGCGGTACTTTATCAATAGCTGCCTTTGCTTCAGAAGCTTCAAGATCAAACAATTTATATCCGGCAGCTTCAGCAGCTGTTAACGCCTCCTTGCAAGCCGTCAAAGCACGTTCCCACTTGGCAGGGTCATATTTATTGCTAACCAACTCCATTCCATAGCCCGGCGTCTCATAATTGGTGTTCCGCCAGTTCGGATAAACAAATGAACCGTTCCAAAGAGGAGAAGCAGCATAGAGCAGCACACGAGCTTTCAAACTTTTGCAGATAGTGGCATCTGCACGGCTTAAATTTTCAGTGGTCTGTGTGGCCGGTAAAACTTCGGCTGCCGCATCCAATTTTCCTACAATCCAATCTACACAATAATCAAAATGCGAACGCCCCGGAATTTCGGACGGAAGGATGTTTTGATCTACTTTTGTTTCGATGATAGGACAAGGCCCATAGTTTTGCAATACTTTGAAATGATAATATGCTTCGAGAAACCAGCATTCGGCACGGTATTGTGCCTTCTCCTCCTCTGTCACACCTGCCGGGTTCAAACGATCCAACTGTTCCAAAAAGTAGTGGACATATCCAATGTAGTTATACAAATTCTCCCAGTCACCGATATCATCGGCCGCTGAAACGGTTCCGTACAGCATTTTCTGCATATTCCAGTCCCAGTCTTTCGGCTCGACATATTCATCGGTGGCCAACGAAGCATCTCCACTCCTCTCTCGCCAGAAAGTATATAGCGAGGTGCCTGAGTAAGCGGTAAAAAGGAAACCTAAAGTTGCTGACTCGTCCTTCATTGTGTCATCGAAATCCGGTTGTGCCGGTGGTATGACATCCAAATAGTTGCAAGAAGGGAATGCCAACAGACCGGCCGACAAGGCAATCTTTATATATTGTCTGATATTTTTTTTCAGTTTCATCTCGTTATTCTATTAGTTAATTAAACATTAGAAAGTAAATTGCACCCCCAGATTAAAAGTCCGCTGCAACGGATAAGCGTTCCAAGCCAATTCCGGATCCCACAACTTGAAGGGACTGAATACGGCCAAGTTATCACCGCTGAAATAAACGCGGCACATCGGGAAGGTATAACCCAATTCCAACGTTTTGAAACGAAGGAAATTGCCGTTACGCATCCAATAAGAACTCGGTTGGATATTACCCGCGATGTCAGTATTTGAAGTTCCTAAACGCGGGTAGAGTGCATCCGGATTAGGATTGTCGACCGACCAATGGCTCTCGGCAATCCACGACATCAAATTGCGTGGCAAAGATTCCTCCGGACCACCATCGCCACCGGAAGACAAAAATGGAGCAAAGCCGGAATTGATCATAATTTTACGTTTGGCCGAACCATTGAAGAAGACTCCGAAGTCGAATTTCTTCCAACGAACGTTCAACCCTAACCCATATTGGATACGCGGCATATCCCCGTAAGACGAAAGCATTACCTTATCCTCGGATGTGATCGCACCATCACCATCGATATCGCGATATTTAATATCACCAGGCATCGGCTTCGAACCTAACTGTGTTTGATCAGGCCAATTATTTATCTCTTCTTGACTGCTGAAAAGCCCTTCTGCCACATAACCGGTCAATCGATTCAACGGTTTGTTAGTTTCCGTTTGCCATACATAGGGATAATTCGGTTCGTCAGAAAACTTGTATTCGTTTCGATTATAGGTGAAGTTACCACGGAAGTCGACTTGCCAGTCTTTTCCAAATTGTTTTTTCCAATTGACACTGACTTCGAAACCGGTATTCAACACTTCGCCGATATTGCTCCAAGGCGTACTGCCCCAATAACCGAGTAGCTTTCCGAAGCTGGCACGTTTCATCAAGATACGGTCGCGGTAGTCACGGAAATAATCGAATGTAATGTTCACTTGGTTAAAAAGCGAAGCGTCAAGTCCGATATCCAACTTTTTCACATGTTCCCATCCTGCATTTTGTACGGCAAGAATATTGAAACCATGCCCCTGACGATTTAACCATTGCCCGGGAAGTCCCGAATGCCAAGAGGCACCGCTCCCAATAGCTACTTGATTTTGGTAAAGAAAATGTTGTGCACCACTGTTGAACTGGTCACTACCAACCAAACCGTATGATCCCCTAATCTTGAAATAATCCACATAATCGGCGATCGGCTCCCAAAACTGCTCCCCGCTTAATACCCAACCGAGAGACGCGGCCGGGAAGAACTCAAAACGATCCTCCTTTGCCAACCGTTCGGAACCATTGTAACCGAAATTGAACTCTACCAAGTAGCGGTTGTCATAATCATAAGTGGCTCGTCCTGAATAACCCTGGTTACGATTGGGCAAGACTCCATTACGATACTCTCTCATCATATACATGAACATGGCAGTCATATTATGCTTGCCAAACGAACGTTTCCAATCCAAACGGGCATCCAAATAGAATGTTTGATCGGCCTCTTTAGTGATGTCAGACTGGCTGATATAATCCGTACCAGTTTGCAAAAGTCGCAAAGCATAGGTATCATTTTCGGGATCGTAACTATCGGGCTGTACCTGATAGTAATAAGGAGATAGCGAACGGGTATAATAAGAGTTTGACCAATTTTTAAAGTTCACTAAAACCTTTGCGCTTAAACCTTTTGTGACAAATCCCAAGTCTTGCGAGATATCCAAAGAGGTATTCAGCGTATTGAAGTTGTCTTCCCTGAACGATCCCATCATGTATTGGTAAGGGTTTTCTCCGTAAGCCCCAGCTTTAATTTCGGCATTACCATAATAAATATGATCTTCTTCGCCAGGGAAATAAGCGGGGAAAGAGACAGGATTGGCATACATCACCTTTTTGTAGATATCAGTAGTCTTATTATTCGGTCCCTTTTGGCTACCGATTTGCGCCATCATACGAAGATTGACAGTCGTCGTATTCGTCAACTTATAACTGATGTTATTTTGAAAATTGTACTCCCAATGGTTAATGTTCGGATTGAAAGCTGAATTGTCCGCAGCATTGAGCAAACCTGTATCATGGTTTGCCTGCAAACTCATATAATAAGTAACACGCGACGCACCACCCGATACGTTCACATTAGCACGTTGATTATAATTTCCACTACGGAAAATCATGTCATACCAATCTACATTCGGATAGACATACGGATTGATACCACTTTCTGTCGCCGCAATGATCTCATCCGAATAACGTGGTGTAATTACTGTCGCGCTACGCGCCTGCTGCGCCTCGTTATAGGTGCGCATGAATGTCGGTCCATCAGCAAACTCCGGTGTATTCATCGGCTGGAAATAAGAAGCCTCGACCGACACGTTGACCGTTGCTTTTGTATTTTCCTTCCCATGTTTGGTTGTAACAAGCATGACGCCATTCGCACCACGGTTACCATAGATTGCCGTCGCCGAAGCATCCTTCAAAACCGAAAAACTTTCGATACTTTCTGCCGGAATACGGTTCAAGTCCCCAGACGATATTTCCACGCCATCCAACAAAATCAATGGAGTTGCCACACCACCAAACGTATTGATGCCACGGATATAGAACGCAGAAGTAGAACCCGGCTCACCACTGCTGTTCGTAGAAATGACACCAGCCAGTTTACCAGCCAGTGAGCTGGTCAATGAAGATGTCGGAGCTTTCAGCTGTATACCTTCTGTAGCTGTAATCGCGCCGGTAATAGATACTTTCTTCTGAGTACCGGCACCAACAACAACGACTTCGTCCAAAACTTTATTATTCCCCTCCATCTTAACGTTCAAGACGCCTAAATCACCCACTTCGATCGTTTGTGTCTTATAACCGATATAAGAGATTTCGATTTCATCTTTACCTGTTACTTCAATGGAAAACTTTCCGTCAAGATCAGTCACTGTACCTTGAGTAGTACCTTTAATGATAACATTTACACCGATCAGTGTTTCACCGGTAGAGGCATCCGTAACAGTACCGACTAACGTACGTTTAACAGGCGACTTACTTTGTTGGATTTCAGGGACGGGCAATCTATCTCCCGCATCAGCAACGGCATCCGGAGGACAAGCCCCCAACAAACCAGTACAAAGCAATAAAGCAATTGCAGGTCTCCGCTTTTTTCTAATTGAGATTAAATTCATAAGTTAACATTTTTATTTTATAATAAAAAAAATAGCCTAAAGATCCTAAAACACAAAGACTTATAATTTTACACGATTATACATTCTTTATATTTACATTAAGTTCTGCAAGAACTGCGG
>NZ_LT700189.1 GCF_900155425.1 Parabacteroides massiliensis | reverse complement strand
AAAAAACAAATCAACAACGAAGAGTTTGATCCTGGCTCAGGATGAACGCTAGCGACAGGCTTAACACATGCAAGTCGAGGGGCAGCATGGTTTGTAGCAATACAAACTGATGGCGACCGGCGCACGGGTGAGTAACGCGTATGCAACTTACCTATCAGAGGGGGATAGCCCGGCGAAAGTCGGATTAATACCCCATAAAACAGGGGTCCCGCATGGGAATATTTGTTAAAGATTTATTGCTGATAGATAGGCATGCGTTCCATTAGGCAGTTGGCGGGGTAACGGCCCACCAAACCGACGATGGATAGGGGTTCTGAGAGGAAGGTCCCCCACATTGGTACTGAGACACGGACCAAACTCCTACGGGAGGCAGCAGTGAGGAATATTGGTCAATGGCCGAGAGGCTGAACCAGCCAAGTCGCGTGAAGGAAGAAGGATCTATGGTTTGTAAACTTCTTTTATAGGGGAATAAAGTGAGGGACGTGTCCCTTTTTGTATGTACCCTATGAATAAGCATCGGCTAACTCCGTGCCAGCAGCCGCGGTAATACGGAGGATGCGAGCGTTATCCGGATTTATTGGGTTTAAAGGGTGCGTAGGTTGTTTTTTAAGTCAGCGGTGAAAGTTTGTGGCTTAACCATAAAATTGCCGTTGAAACTGGGGAACTTGAGTGTGTTTGAGGTAGGCGGAATGCGTGGTGTAGCGGTGAAATGCATAGATATCACGCAGAACTCCAATTGCGAAGGCAGCTTACTAAACCATAACTGACACTGAAGCACGAAAGCGTGGGGATCAAACAGGATTAGATACCCTGGTAGTCCACGCAGTAAACGATGATTACTAGGAGTTTGCGATAGACAGTAAGCTCTACAGCGAAAGCGTTAAGTAATCCACCTGGGGAGTACGCCGGCAACGGTGAAACTCAAAGGAATTGACGGGGGCCCGCACAAGCGGAGGAACATGTGGTTTAATTCGATGATACGCGAGGAACCTTACCCGGGTTTGAACGTAGTTTGACAGGGGTGGAAACACTTTTTCTAGCAATAGCAAATTACGAGGTGCTGCATGGTTGTCGTCAGCTCGTGCCGTGAGGTGTCGGCTTAAGTGCCATAACGAGCGCAACCCTTATCACTAGTTACTAACAGGTATAGCTGAGGACTCTGGTGAGACTGCCAGCGTAAGCTGTGAGGAAGGTGGGGATGACGTCAAATCAGCACGGCCCTTACATCCGGGGCGACACACGTGTTACAATGGCATGGACAAAGGGCAGCTACCTGGCGACAGGATGCTAATCTCCAAACCATGTCTCAGTTCGGATCGGAGTCTGCAACTCGACTCCGTGAAGCTGGATTCGCTAGTAATCGCGCATCAGCCATGGCGCGGTGAATACGTTCCCGGGCCTTGTACACACCGCCCGTCAAGCCATGGGAGCCGGGGGTACCTGAAGTCCGTAACCGTAAGGATCGGCCTAGGGTAAAACTGGTGACTGGGGCTAAGTCGTAACAAGGTAGCCGTACCGGAAGGTGCGGCTGGAACACCTCCTTTCTGGAGCCTGAATCTTGTAAGAGAAGTAGGAGAAGGTATGTTGCTCTCTGGTACTACGGTTGAATATGTATAAAAATATGATCTTTATAGCTGGAAGGGCCAGTGAAAGAGAAAAAAGAGGCTGAGATAAGAAAATCTCAGGCAACATGAAAGTTGACAGTCCTATAGCTCAGTTGGTTAGAGCGCTACACTGATAATGTAGAGGTCGGCAGTTCAACTCTGCCTGGGACTACCAAAAAAAGACGGGGGATTAGCTCAGCTGGCTAGAGCATCTGCTTTGCACGCAGAGGGTCAACGGTTCGAATCCGTTATTCTCCACAAAAAGCCTCCCAAAAAGAGGCAGAAAAAGATCTTTGACGTATTGGACAACTTCAAAAAAGTTAAGTAACGAAAAATAAGAGCAAGCTGAAGATATATCAATCCGACGCGATACTCCAAATGTTAATTGAAAAATTAAAGGTTTGGAAAGAGTGTCAGTGATAAAGAAAGTAAGCAAGGGCAGACGGTGGATGCCTTGGCTCTCGGAGGCGAAGAAGGACGTGATAAGCTGCGATAAGCCCGGGGTAGGTGCAAATAACCCTTGATCCCGGGATTTCCGAATGGGGCAACCCGGCAGGTTGAAGGCCTGCCATTCCGTAAGGAAGGCGAACGTGGGGAACTGAAACATCTAAGTACCCATAGGAGAAGAAAACAAAAGTGATTCCGCAAGTAGTGGCGAGCGAACGCGGAACAGCCCAAACCGATGATGTTTAGGCATTATCGGGGTAGTAGGACCACGATGTGGCAAGACATCAGGAAAGTAGAACGTTTTGGAAAAGACGGCCGTAGACGGTGAAAGCCCGGTATACGACTTTCTGAAGAAGCCTAGTGGTATCCTGAGTAGCGCGGAGCACGAGGAATTCTGCGTGAAACAGCGGGGCCCATCCCGTAAGGCTAAATACTCCCGAGAGACCGATAGCGAACCAGTACCGTGAGGGAAAGGTGAAAAGCACCTCGAACAGAGGAGTGAAATAGTCCCTGAAACCGTCTGCCTACAAGCGGTCGGAGCAACGCAAGTTGTGACGGCGTGCCTTTTGCATAATGAACCTACGAGTTACTTTCTCCGGCAAGGTTAAGGGCTTCAGGCCCGTAGCCGAAGCGAAAGCGAGTCTGAATAGGGCGTATAGTCGGAGTGAGTAGACGCGAAACCAAGTGATCTACCCTTGGTCAGGATGAAGGTTGGGTAACACCAACTGGAGGTCCGAATGGGTATACGTTGAAAAGTGTTCCAATGAACTGAGGGTAGGGGTGAAAGGCTAATCAAACTTGGAGATAGCTCGTACTCCCCGAAATGCATTTAGGTGCAGCCTATGGTTAGTATAGTATGAGGTAGAGCGACTGATTGGATGCGAGGGCTTCACCGCCTATCAAGTCCAGATAAACTCCGAATGCGTGCTATATATTGCCATGGAGTGAGGGCGCGGGTGCTAAGGTCCGCGTCCGAGAGGAGAAGAATCCAGACCATCAGCTAAGGTCCCCAAATGACAGTTAAGTTGAACTAACGAAGTCGGACTGCAGAGACAGCTAGGATGTTGGCTTGGAAGCAGCCATTCATTTAAAGAGTGCGTAACAGCTCACTAGTCGAGGAGTCCGGCATGGATAATACTCGGGCATAAACTGTCTACCGAAGCTATGGATGTAGTAATACATGGTAGGGGAGCATTCCAACGGCGCCGAAGGTAAAGGATGACCTTTGCTGGAGCTTTTGGAAAAGCAAATGTAGGTATAAGTAACGATAAAGGAGGTGAGAAACCTCCTCGCCGAAAGACTAAGGTTTCCTGATCAACGTTAATCGGATCAGGGTAAGTCGGGACCTAAGGATAAGCCGAACGGCGATTCCGATGGAAGAATGGTTTAATATTCCCATACTACTTTATGGAGCGATGTGGAGACGGAGAAGTGACAGTCCTGCCGACTGACGGAATAGTCGGTTGAAGGGTGTAGACGTAGATTCCTGTAGGCAAATCCGCAGGGAGAGTCGAACCTAACAGTATGCCGAGTGCTTGCACAAGGCAATATGGATGTAATCAGGCTCCCTAGAAAATCCGCTAAGCATATTCATAAAGTACCCGTACCGTAAACGGACACACGTAGTTGGGTTGAAAATACTGAGGCGCTCGAGTGATTCACGGTTAAGGAACTAGGCAAATTGACCCTGTAACTTCGGGATAAAGGGTCCCTACTGAGAGGTAGGGCGCAGAGAATAGGTCCAGGCAACTGTTTAACAAAAACACATGGCTGTGCGAAATAGAAATATGAGGTATACAGCCTGACACCTGCCCGGTGCTGGAAGGTTAAGAGGAGAGCTTATCGCAAGAGAAGGTTTGAATTGAAGCCCCAGTAAACGGCGGCCGTAACTATAACGGTCCTAAGGTAGCGAAATTCCTTGTCGGGTAAGTTCCGACCTGCACGAATGGTGTAATGATCTGGACACTGTCTCAACCGTGAGCTCGGTGAAATTGTAGTATCGGTGAAGATGCCGATTACCCGCGATGGGACGAAAAGACCCCGTGAACCTTTACTATAGCTTTACATTGAATTTGGGCAACGGATGTGTAGGATAGGCCGGAGGCAATGAATCAGGCACGCCAGTGTTTGTGGAGCCGCCGTTGAAATACGGCCCTTTTGTTGTTTGAGTTCTAACTCGCAGGAGCGAGGACACTGTATGGTGGGTAGTTTGACTGGGGTGGTCGCCTCCAAAAGAGTAACGGAGGCTTCTAAAGGTACCCTCAGACCGATTGGTAACCGGTCGCAGAGTGTAATGGCATAAGGGTGCTTGACTGGGAGACCTACAAGTCGATCAGGTAGGAAACTAGAGCATAGTGATCCGGTGGTTCCGCATGGAAGGGCCATCGCTCAAAGGATAAAAGGTACTCCGGGGATAACAGGCTGATCGCTCCCAAGAGCTCATATCGACGGAGCGGTTTGGCACCTCGATGTCGGCTCGTCACATCCTGGGGCTGGAGAAGGTCCCAAGGGTTGGGCTGTTCGCCCATTAAAGTGGCACGCGAGCTGGGTTCAGAACGTCGTGAGACAGTTCGGTCTCTATCTATCGTGGGCGTAGGATATTTGAGGGGCTCTGACACTAGTACGAGAGGACCGTGTTGGACAGACCACTGGTTTACCGGTTGTTCCGCCAGGAGCACCGCCGGGTATCTAAGTCTGGATTGGATAAGTGCTGAAAGCATCTAAGTACGAAGCCAGCCTCAAGATGAGATATCCCTGAAGGGTCGTTGTAGACTACGACGTAGATAGGCTACAGGTGTAAGGGCAGTAATGTCGAAGCCGAGTAGTACTAATAGCCCGAGACTTTCGAATCATGAAAGGGTTGATATATCAGCAGGACGGCTTTAGGGTCGTAAGCTCGAAATGAGAGAAGTTACGTAAAAAAAGCTTTTTGCAGTTGTCCAGTCAAAAGTCTTGACATAAAGAACAAAAGAGATTAAGGTGGTTATAGCGTTGGGGATCCACCTCTTCCCATTCCGAACAGAGAAGTTAAGCCCAACCACGTCGATGGTACTGCGTAAAAGTGGGAGAGTAGATAGCCGCCGTTTTAGAATGAGAGTGCAGGCAAAAACAACACTCGATGATGAAAGCCGATTCAGTTTTGAGTCGGCTTTTTTCGTATCGTTATACTACGATCTGCTCGGGTGATTACGTTTCGTTTTCGTACAGCCTGCATATAAAAACAATATATTCGTTTAGCCGTGGAATGTATCTGATAAATAATAATGTTTTAGTGGTAGAATTTTCAAATAAGATATTTATCTTCGCTACTCAAATCTAAAAGCAGAGAAACATTTAAAATGAAGAGAAGAACATTTCTTAAATCATCGCTATTAATGACTTCCGGGTTAGGTATAAATGCTTATGCTAAGGAAGAAGCCGGAGAGGAAAGTGTGCAGGTTAAGAAGCCACATGTCATTCTGATCATGACTGACCAGCACCGGGGAGATGCTCTTGGCTGTATGGGAAATACAGCTGTCATATCTCCTAACCTCGATCGTTTGGCGAAAGAGGGGACTTTGTTTGTAAATGGATATTCTGCTTCACCAAGCAGTACGCCTGCTCGTGCCGGACTTTTGACTGGTATGTCGCCTTGGCATCATGGTATGCTGGGATATGGTCAAGTCGCGGAAAAGTATACGTACGAAATGCCGCAAATGCTGCGTAATCTCGGTTATTATACATTTGGTATCGGGAAAATGCACTGGTTCCCGCAAAAGGCTCTTCATGGTTTCCATGCTACATTGATTGATGAGAGCGGGCGTGTTGAATCGAAAGATTTTATTAGTGATTATCGGGAATGGTTCCAACTTCATGCGCCAGGTGAAAATCCAGATTTGACGGGTATTGGTTGGAATGACCATGGGGCCGGTCTCTATAAATTGCCGGAGAAGTTGCATCCTACAGCATGGACCGGCCAGACCGCTTGCGAGCTGATTCGGAATTATAATTGTGATAAACCTCTTTTCCTGAAAGTCTCGTTTGCACGTCCCCATAGCCCTTATGATCCTCCCAAACGTTATCTGGATATGTATAAGGATGTCGATATACCCAAGCCGTCTGTCGGTGATTGGTGTGGCAAATATGCTGAGCGTCTGGATCCGGGAAAAGCGGCTCCGGATGCTCCATTCGGTAATTTCGGGGATGAGTATGCAGTCAGATCCCGCAGACATTATTATGCAAATATTACTTTTATAGACGATCAGATTGGAGAGGTTATTGCGGCATTGAAAGAAAAAGGAATGTATGACAATGCAGTAATTTGTTTTACGGCTGACCATGGAGATATGTTGGGTGATCATTATCATTGGCGAAAAACATATCCTTATGAAGGTTCGACCCATATCCCATATATCGTGAAGTGGCCTGCCGGAATGTCCAAAACTGTTCCTTCGGGAGCAAAGATCGAACAGCCGGTCGAACTTCGTGATTTTTTGCCTACCTTTATCGAGTTGGCTGGCGGAGCCGTTCCTCCTGATATGGATGGCAAATCTTTGTTGAAGCTGGTTCGGGGCCGGGAAAACGAATGGCGTAAATATCTGGATCTGGAGCATGCCACTTGCTATAGTCCGGATAATTATTGGTGCGCATTGACTGATGGTAAGATTAAATATGTCTGGAATTTCCATACCGGAAAAGAGGAATTGTTCGATCTTCAGAAAGATCCGAAAGAATTGATGGAATGTTCAGGCAAACCGGCTTATGCAGCCAGGCTTAAGGAAATGCGCCAGGCTATGGTCGATCATCTGGCGGAGCGCGGTGAAACTTTCGTGAAAAACGGAAAACTGGTCGCCCGGGAGACAACAATGCTTTATAGTCCTAATTATCCACAAAAAAAATGATTCGTATAAATTCTTTAAACTGTGTATGCTATGATAAGAAAATGGGAACTCCTGCTTGTTGGAGTGAGTTGTATAATGGGTACAGCTATGGCACAAAATAATCCTATTTTGTTGTTTCCGAAAGGTGCGCCAGGTGAAACAACTAAGTTGATAGAAAAGGCTGATACTGATGGAGGAAAGACTGGTGGCGAGACGGTTCTTCGTATAACGAATGTAAGTGAACCGACAATTACCGTCTATCCGGCCCCCGACGAAGTGGCAACAGGTGCTGCTGTTGTGGTTTGCCCGGGTGGTGGCTATAATATCCTGGCTTATGACTTGGAAGGCGATGAAGTATGTGAATGGTTGAATAATTTGGGTGTTACTGCTGTTTTGCTGAAATATCGAGTTCCCCGCCGCGAAGGCCGTGCGAAACATGAAGCTCCTTTGCAGGACGTGCAGCGTGCGATCGGATATGTTCGGGCCCATGCGGAAGAAATGAGTTTGGACCCGCAACGGATCGGAGTAATGGGATTCTCTGCCGGTGCACATCTTTCGGTGATGGCGAGCAACAATTTCGATAAACGTACTTATCCGGCCGTGGATGCAGCAGACAAAGTAAGTTGTCGTCCGGATTTCTGTCTGTTGGTCTACCCGGCTTATCTGGATGGTGAAAATTTTCAATTGGCTCCAGAGGTGAAAGTTTCTTCTGCCACACCTCCTACTATGATGATTCAGGCCGAAGACGATAAATCCTATATCAACAGTAGCCTTTTCTACTATTATGCATTGAAAGAAGCAGGTGTGCCTGCATGGATGCATTTATATAGTAAGGGTGGTCATGGCTATGGCTTGAGAGATACGGGGGCAGCTGTAAATGAATGGCCTGACAGGGCTGAAGATTGGTTCCGTGAGATTGGTGTGATAGAATAAAAAAACTAAAATAGAGTACAAAGATCCTCGGTTTTTCGTATCTTTGTACTCACAAATCATGGGGATGACCGGTTTTGACAGCGGGTAGAAGTGGTTTGTAAGCATGTAGTGCGTGGTCGGCTTGCACTTAAATCTCAGACGGCGAACAATTAACTGGCGAAAACAATTACGCTCTCGCTGCTTAATCGAAGTACAGTAGATTCAAGCTTAATCCCTGCAAAAGTTGCGGGGACGTGACATCACCCGGATGCTGTGGCTCCGAAGCGTTCCGATCTGGTGGTGCAGCAATATCGGAGATAGTTTGAAGTAAGCCTCGGGCTTCAAGCGAAACTTTAGAGGATAAGGTTCAAGTGGGTGGCTTCGGTCTTGCTTGTACCCGACAATCGAAGGCGAAGATAAACATGTAGAAAGCAGATTAGTTCCTCGTTTGGACGAGAGTTCGAATCTCTCCATCTCCACAATAAAGCTGGTAATCGATTGATTGCCAGCTTTATTTGTTTAGTGTCATTTGTTTTTACATCCGGTTTCTATTTTGTTACGACTCTGTTACTCAGAAAGTTATGGCCAATTCGAAAGTCTTTTTTGCAAGTAGATCATATCCACTAATTGTTTACCATCTTCATATATAGGATGATCATAATTGTCGGTAAAGAAATTCTTGATACGATGGGAATATTTGAATCCGTTCTGTTCGTAGAAAAGGACGGTCAGTGGACTTTCACCTGTGCCGACAAGCAGAGTGTCGTATTTCCCCGCATAATGTTCAGAAATAAACTTGATTAATTTTTTCCCATATCCCAGTTTCTGATATTGCGGATCGGTTGCGATATTTTTGAGTTCGACTGTTTTGTCACCTTCATTCGTGACAACGCAAATAGTTCTTAGGATATTCTGGTCGTACAAAGCAAACATTTCTCCCCGTTCGAGATAAAGGTTTATCATCGATTCCTGTTCATCGGCCAACAACAGGAGATCGAGGAAACGTTTTTTATGGCGGAGGATTTGCCGGATTTCGAGGATGCCGTCCGAGACCTGCAGGTTATCAGCCAATTTGTCTTTTAGCTTTTCTGATTCATCGGGACTAATTGCAGATCGATCTATTTTCTGTTGCATGGATTCCTAATAACAAAGAATTTCTATTTATGAAAAAATTCTTGAAGCAGATGCTGGATAGCTGCTACCGGATGATACAATATCATTCTGGGGCCGGCGAAACGCATCACTTCCTGCATCTTCTTGCGCATATCCGGTTTGTAGCAATGAACGGGGCATAACCGGCATGTAGTTTTTTTCTCTCCGAAAGGACAACACGACAGCCGTGCATGGGCATATTGTAAAAGCTTATTGCAATCCGGGCATAAATCCGTATGCCCTTCTTTCTGACGGCAATAGAGACGGACCATCTGTTCGACGATCTCTTGTTCTTGTCGGATACGGGTTGATGGCATATTCACTTTGTTCTTTTCTACAAATTTAGGTATAATCAACTTTATCTTCCAAGTTTAAACACCCAATATGTGCGGATTCGTTATTTCTACCATATATTTGTTGGGTGGAACAGTTTTTTAATGTAGTTTATAGGAAGAAAGAATATATGAAATATGCAGAATTGTTGAACCTGTTGACGGTAGATTGTAAGGATGATGGAAAACAGTTCCGGAAAAAAGACCGGATACATGAGATAAAAGCCTTGTTGGAAAATTCGGACTATGAACTGTTGGGCGAGGGAAGTCTTTCCTTGCTGTATGGAAGGCCGCTGGGAGGAGAAAATACATACCGGACGCTTGTTTCATCCCATGTCGATTGTGTATATAAAAATTGTTTTGTCGAAGACGAAGACGGACTTTATTGGAAAGTCACATTCGATAACAGCGCGACCAATGCCGCCGTGATCGATCTGATGTTGCAGGGTGAACTGGATGAATCCGTCCTGGTCGCTTTTACAGGAGATGAAGAGAATGGTTCGGCAGGAGCCATTGAGATCTTGCAAATGTTAGCTCGGATGGAATGCGAGGTAGGCAAGGTTCTCGTGCTTGATGTTACGAATGAAGGTTGGGAAGATGAAGCAGCTTTCTCTATCGAGAACGATCGTGGTTTTGATATAATAACCGGCTATCACATTGTCGGATTGCTTCAGGCAAGCGGTGCTTCGTGCGTGTTTGTACACGAAGCGGAACCCGACGAGACTTGGGAATACAATAAAGGCACCAGTCCGGATATACCGGGAATCCCGTGCTTCAGTCTTTGCTTGCCAGTCTGTGGAAATATGCATGGGGAAGACGGAGTCTTGTTACGTAAGTCGTCCGTCGCTCCCTATGAAGATATTCTAAAGAACCTGGCAAATGCCGGTTTCTAATTCTTACTGATAAGATAAAGAACAGTATTCAAATACGGCAGGTGCCTTTTCATCTCCTTCATGATAAAGTCCCGGGCGTGCCACCCGATCCCAGCGAATAAGGGAACGTATGGCTTCTTCTGATAGCCCGTGGTTAACCGGAGTCCATTGTTTGCCGTCTTTACTCCAGGCGAATCGATAAGGAAGTCCTTCTTTCACCTGCATGCGCAGATGCAATGCCATGCTGGGCAATGGCAGATCGGCCAGTTGTTGCTCCTTCCCTTCGCGGACGAGCTTTATCTGCAACCGGTCGCCGACGCAACCGTAAGCGAGATAGTAGCTATCGTCTCCATAAAGCGTGATCCCTTTCCAGCTGTCGTTCTGGTTGGTGATGCCGGCATCCAATGTATAGCCCGAAGATGCCGGACGAAGACAAAGCGCCTCTCCGGTCTTGCATTCCGGCTTGGGAGAGCCGCTCAGCCACAATCTGCCCGCTTCGACTTTAGCCAGGACATTCGAGTACGGATAATTCCAGCTCCATTCCGGACGCAGGTCCGAATCGGTAAAATTGTCGAAGAAACCCGTTACCGGCTCTTGCACGCAATTGGCAAAAGGCATCGGTTGTGTCAAGCGGGCATATTCACCGGTGACAAAATAAGGCCAATTGTCCTCTCCGAAACGCAACTCCTGGAGATGGGGCTGACGGCCTAAAAAGAAATTGCTACCTTCCGAATAGGCGTGACATAGATAAAACATACGTCCGTCAGGCACCGTTGTCAGCGTACCGTGGCCGATAGATTGTATCTCATCGCTTCCGTGCAGGATCGGATTACCCTCATACTTTTCATAAGGTCCTTTGAGCTTCTTCGAGCGGGCGACGGCGACGGCATAATCGCTATTGGGACCACAACAACCATTGATAGCATAGATCAGATAGTAGTAGCCGTTCTTTTTGAACCAGTGCTGCCCTTCCATTCCTACCCGTTCGTCATCGCGGAGCAGGCTGAACGGCTTACCGGTCAGCTTTAACCCATCTGGAGTCAGTTTACTGGCGAGGAGTTCGATCGGGCGGTTGTCCAGCCCGTAGGCTTTCCAGCTGATGTATAAATCACCCTTGTCTTCGAGGATAAAGGCATCGATTGCTTCCGTCCCGAATTCGACTACCGGTCCGTGATCTTTGAATTTGCCTGTCGGAGAGTCGGATGTGGCTACTCCGATGTAGGAAGTATTGTTTGACTTCTTCCGCGCAGTATAGTATACATAAACCTTGCCATTATGATAATACCATTCCGGAGCCCAGAACGACGATTTGGTCCATTCCGGCTGCTGCTCGAATACATGTCCGGTTTGTTTCCAGTTGACCAAATCTTTGGATGTGAATACCGGATAGTAGGGAGCCCATTCGGAGGAAGTTCCCGTTACATAATAAGTATCATCGATCCGCAGGATGGACGGGTCGGCGACATCCCCGTGAATAACGGGATTGGTGAAATAGGTCTGTTTCTGGGCCATACTTGCGCCGGAATACAGAAGAGAGCCTAATAAGGCGATGATGAGTCTGTTCATGGTTTGTTAAAACTCTAATTATTAATTGGTCTAAAAAAATGATGGTTACAAATCTACTGGATAAAACGGAGCTGTCCAAAAAAATCCTTTACTTTTGCCGGATAAAACGTTTTGATTCGGAAAAAAGCATGGACAAACTTCACTATTTTGCAGATTCGATCTCTCTACTCTCTCTGCCGGAAAAGTTTACCTATCCGTTCCATTATACTCCGCATCCCCTTTGCGTGGCGGCAGCAGCAGAGGTCGGGCGCTATTTGGAGGCAAAAGGGGAATGGCAGGCAGAATTGCAGAAAGGGAAGATGTTCGGTGTCCTGATCGTCCGTACAGGCGAGGGGAAGGTCGGTTATCTGGCTGCCTTTTCCGGTATTCTGGCAGGGAAGAACCAGCACGCTTATTTTGTACCTCCGGTCTATGACGTGCAAGATCCGGATGGTTTTTTCAGGATCGAAGAAGAACGGATATCGGAAATCAACAATCGGATCGAGGAATTGCAGGCAGATGTACGATATAAAGATTGCAAACAACGGTTGGCAGACGAGATGGTCCTTGCCGGACAGGTTTTGGACGAGATACGGGAACGTATGAAAGCGGCAAAGGAAAAACGTGACCGCCTGCGTTCGGCCGTTACACTGGTCGACCCTGAGCAACTGATCCGCGAAAGCCAGTTTCAGAAAGCGGAACTGAAACGGCAGAAACAATATTGGAAAGATCATCTTGCCTCCATGCAAGCGGAAATAGAAGTGTACGAGACAGAAATCGAACGCCTCAAAGAGGAACGCAAGACCCGCTCGGCCACTCTTCAACAATGGCTTTTCAAACAATTCCGCATGCTGAATGCCCGCGGGGAGGAACGGGATTTGTGCGACCTGTTTACAGATACCGTCCAAAAGACGCCCCCGGCAGGTGCGGGTGAATGCGCGGCTCCCAAGCTCTTGCAATATGCCTACAGGAACGGCTGGCAACCTCTTGCTATGGCTGAATTCTGGTGGGGAGATTCTCCGAAAAACGAGATACGCCGTCATGGATATTATTATCCGGCCTGCAAAGGAAAATGCGGACCGATCCTGAAGCACATGCTGCAAGGCCTGCACGTCGAGGAAAACCCGTTGGAGGCGGATGTGCACCGGGATACGGAGTTGGAAATCGTGTATGAAGACGAATGGTTGTCGGTGGTGAACAAACCGGCCGGCATGTTGTCGGTTCCCGGAAAGTCGGATGTCGATTCCGTCTACGGGCGGGTGCGACGGATGTATCCTGAAGCAACCGGACCGATGATCGTGCACCGCCTTGACATGGCAACCTCCGGCTTGATACTTATCGCCAAGACGAAAAAAGTGCACCAGAACTTGCAGGCACAGTTCAAGAACCGGACGGTGTGCAAACGATATGTCGCCTGGTTGGATGGCATAGTGAAGGAAAAAGAAGGCCGTATCGAACTTCCTCTCCGTCCGGATCCGGAAGACCGGCCGCGGCAGGTCGTCGATGCGGTCCATGGGAAACCGGCCGTGACTGACTATACTGTGTTACACTATCATTTGGGGCGTACATTTATTTCTTTCATACCGAAAACCGGACGCACACATCAATTGCGTGTCCATTCGGCCCATCTGCTGGGCTTGAATGCTCCGATAGTAGGGGATGAATTGTATGGCAAGAAAGCAAACCGTTTGTATCTGCATGCCGAATACTTAGGCTTTGTGCATCCTGTTTCCGGGGGGTATGTGGAAATAGAGAAGGAATCCGGCTTTGATGAACTTTTATAGTGGGTACCACGTTTTTTTTCATTCCGTTGACACAGCCATAGTCATTCGATATAGATCATTTTCTTCGTCATCCCTCCGTCGATCGTTACGTTCTCACCGTTCATGAAATCATTTTCCTCCTGGCAGATGAACAGACACATGCGGGCGATGTCTTCCGGTTTGCCTACCCGTCCCGACGGATGTTGGGCGTGGTCTTCCGGGCGAAGTTGTTCGTAGTCACCCGTACATATCCAACCCGGCGAGATCGAATTGACCGTGATATGCCATTCGGCGAGCGAGAGCGCAAGAGCGTGTGTCAGCGAATAGATGCCGCCCTTGGATGCCGCATAACCTTCGCTTCCGGGCTCGCTCATCAGGTAGCGGGTGGAGCAGATATTGACGATCCGGCCGAACAAATTGGGCGACTCTTGCGACTGACGGTGGAGGGCCAACTTGCGGGAAGTGATGAACACCGGACGCAGGTTCACGGATAATATCCGGTCGAAATCTTCCACACAGGTCTCTGTGATCGGAGCAAAACAGCTGATACCGGCATTGTTGATCACAATATCGATATCGCCCCATTCCTTGAAAATCTGCTGCATACAGTTTTCAAGTGCTTCCCGGTCGCTTACGTCAACATGAAAAAAGGAGGTTCCGGTCTGCAACGCTGTCTCTTTTCCTGCCGCCTCGTTCCGGTCACAGAACGCCACGCGGTGTCCGGCGGAACGGAAAGCCTTTACGATTGCTTTGCCTATGCCTTCCGCTCCTCCTGTCACAAAGACTCTCCTCGTTTTGCGGATAGCAACTGCTTTCCTGCCACTGCCCGCTGCCCGCCCGGAAGACTTGCGGGATTTATATTCTTCGTATTTATTTTCCAGATAGTTGTCTGCCATGATCTTGTCGCTTTTTAATAAGAAGACAAAAGTAATCATAATTGAAAGTATCTGCAACGGTTGCCGGCAAACGAAAATTCAATGTTACCACAAGCAATTCGACAGCAAAAAACATCGTATCTTTCACATTTTCCGTATATTCGCACAATATTTTAGGGCCAGTTTATATTTATGGAGATAACGAATACATGTACAACACTTGAAGTATGAATACTTTCAAATCCATAGACGAACTTTTACGTGTTCTTGAAAGAGAGAAGATTCTTCTGAAGCAGATGTTCCAAAAAAGACCGTCTACCTCTTTGAAATACGATTATGCACTTGAGCTTACGGAGTATAAAGAAGAAAGAATCAAATATCTCGTTGACCACGGAGTAATAAGAGATAGTGGGAATTTCCTTGAAATGGAGGATGTGTATCTTAAGTTCTTCGAGGAAATATTACAGGTTAATGAAAACATAAATGTTTCGTTTGTGGATGATTACCTGGGACGGTTGAATGAAAATATAGATTATTATCTCAAAGAAGATAATGAACAGCGGAAGTATAATTATCATAAGGAAGTGAGGCGATGCCTGAAGAATATTGCCATGATCACCGTGCGTAATGTGATAGATTTGAAGCGCAATATAGACAATACATACAAGAATGAACCAAGCTATCGCATCAAACTCTCAAAGCTGAAGAATCTTGATGAAAAGCGCAAGAACATAGCTCTTCTTATCAACAGAAGCGAGGATATAATAGAAAATCGGCAACCCGTGTTTTTCAGAGTAGCTATGGACACGCAAATGCGCATTGTGGTGAATGATGTTAAACTTCAGTTGAATGATTCGTATCATAATCTGATTGAGATAGAAAAACAGATTATCCATTATTTAAATCTGATAGCCTATCAGAACCGTATATTCGAAAAAGTACGACGCCTGAAATATCTTCGTGATCAGTTTCTCCTTGAGGAGAAAAGTGACATTCGCCAGGTTCTTAATATGAAGAACCCTGTATGGATGGAGCCTCAAACCAACTACCGGATCAAGTTGTCTGTGGATAATTTGCGAACCTCTGCAACTGCATTGGAGCTAATAAGGAAAGTTATATCTAAAAGAAAGAATCTGGCTAAAGGCCCCAAAAATATGGCAGAGGCCATCCCGCAGGAATATCTGGAAACCGGCGGTGAAGTTTTGGATTCAATAAACTTGCAGGAGGTTTATAATGCTTTTTCAGCCTCAAGCAGCCATTTGTTTAAATTTGTTATGAATTACAATTATCATAAGGATTTGAGTACTGATAGCAGGATTTTATATTTCTGTCAGATAGCATCTCAGTATGCTGATGAATTGAATTTTACAGATATCTATGAGACAAGCTATGGGGTAGAATATCCTTTGATATATTCCAGATAACCATATAATCAGAATACGCATGAAATATACAGAAGAAATATTCAATATATTGAGTAAAGGTGGATTTATATCAGCCAATAGCGTCTCTTCAGCAATAAAACGTTATTATGATGCCATAGAAGAAGACTTGGCCGAGTATTATGAATATTATAAAGGTATCGGCTTTTATCTTGAAGGCGGTGATGGGTATTACATGTTTACCCGCCAGGAGGCAAAAGTGGATCTTGAACGTAAACTTGAGGCCGTGTTGAAATGGATCGACTATCTGAGTTTCCTGAAAACGTATGATGCGACGTTCGGCCCGGGATTCAAATTCCGTCCGGCAGACATAGAAGTTCAGATCAGTTGCCAGATAGAACTGAAAGATAAGGCTTCTAAGCTTTTCCAGGATAAGAAGAAATACAATGAGATAGTAGAAAAACTTGTTTCGGAACTTGAAAAGTCGGGAATGATAGAACTTGAAAATGAACATGACAATACGTATAAAGTACTAACGGCGTTTCACTATATGGAAGAATTGGTAGACTGCATAACAATATCGGAGGAAATGAACGATGAGATATCTCAATAAGGTAATATTTCTAAACAGTGCACATGTGCCGTATGCCGAAGTGAAAGTGGATGGTAATGTACATTTCATCGGCACACAGGGAGTAGGAAAGAGTACGCTTCTGCGAGCTGTCCTGTTTTTTTACAATGCGGACAAGCTCAGGCTGGGAATTCCGAAAGAAAAGAAGAATTTTGATTCTTTCTATCTTCCGTTTGCCAATTCCTATATAGTCTACGAAGTGATGCGCGAAAATGGAGCCTATACCGTTGTGGTGACCAAGTCGATGGGTAGGGCTGCCTTCCGCTTTATAGATGCGCCATATCGTAAAGAATGGTTTGTTGACGACAAAAATGAGGTGTCGGCTGATTGGAGTGAAATTCGCACAAGGGTATCAGAATCCGGCGGCAGTGCATCATCGCTGATTACCGGCTACGATATGTTTCGTGATATCATATTCGGTAACAACCGGAAGCCGGAGTTGCTGCAGTTCCGTAAGTATGCCATTGTAGAGAGTCCGAGATATCAGAATATACCGCGTACGATTCAGAATGTATTTCTGAATTCCAAGCTCGATGCCGATTTTATCAAGGATACCATCATACAGTCAATGGATGATAATGAGTTTGTAATAGACTTGAGCTATTATCGGAGCCAGATAGATACCTTTGAACAGGAATATTCAGATGTGATGCTTTGGATGAAACAAGATAAGAGCGGAGTGGTTCCGGTAAAGAAACAGGCCGACATAGTGATAGGGAAATACAGAACGTTGTTGTTTTCGAAAAAGCAGATTGAAGAAGGAAGGGCAGAGCTTAATTATTCGGAAAAGATGGCTCGCCGGAAGCTTCCTGAACTTGAGGAACAGATTGTGGAGTTGAAAAGAGAGGCTGAACGTTATACTCGTTTGCTGGGAGAAGAGAAAGACAAGTTTGATAATGAGCGTGACAAGCTGATAAAGCAAAGTGGCATCATAGATTCAGACTTGAAGAAGATTAGGGATAAGCGTAAATATTATGCATCGGAACGTATTGATGAGGTCATATCGAGAGTAAACCGAGAACCAGTGCTGAAGTATGAACAGGAATCGCTATTTAAGGTGTATAACGAACTGACAAACACATACAGCGATGTAATTAGTAAATACTCTTTAATGGAGCAGAGACTGGATGCCGGTTTTGCTAAATTCGAGAATGATACTAATACAAAAATTCTAAATCTGAAAGGAGAGCTTAATGGTAGGATTTCCGATTTAATGAAAAAAAGCAATGAACAGTCAGATGAAATACGTTCTGTTTATGAAGAGAAACTTAAAAACTTCTCAGACAGTAAGGACTTTTTACTGGAAGAAATTTCAGACTTGAAACAGCAAAAGACAAGAGTAGAATGTTCGGTTCATTTTAAGGATGAAATAAATGGCTGTGAAGAACGATTAAGAAATTTATCTTCCGAAGAAAAGGATACGGCAATGAAAGTGGACTGCATGAAACTGGAATGTGACCGTCTGAGACAAAAATCGGATGATGAAACCTCTATATTGGAAAGGAAGTTCGATAGAGAAATAGATGAAATATTGCGTCATAGAAAACAGTTGGATGCTGAAATTGAATCGTTAAGTTTCCTGATAAACAATAGTAAAGGCTCTTTCTGCGAATGGCTTGACAATAACAAACCTGGATGGCAGGATAGTATCGGTAAAATAGCCGACGAGAAATTGATTCTATACAATCAGAATCTTTCCCCGGAACTTGTGGCTGATGGTGGAAATTCCATCTTTGGAGTGAAAATTAAACTGGCAGAGGTGGAACGCGATTTGCGTTCACCGGAACAGCTTAAAGCTGAATTAGAGACTAAATCGTCGGAAAGAGAGGCCGATACAAGAAAAATCAATCTTTTGAAAGAAGAAAAGACCAAGCAGGCCGAAACAATCAAAAATAAGCATAGAAAGCAAATTTCTGCGTTGTCGGGTGAGATGCGCCTTCTTGAAGTTCAGTTGCAGCAATATCCGCTTCAGGTGAAGAGTCTCACTGCTGATTTGGTTTCGTGGAAGCGAAAAGAGTAAAGCCAAGCCTTTGTCTTGATTGAAATCAGAGTGGAACACAGAACGTTTCCGCCGCCTATGGCGGCAGAAACGTTTTTAGTTACCTTTGCTGTAGGCATAAGAAGCAAGCCGTTTTTTTCTTGGGTTTTCAATCCCACAAAAGAGTATGGCTCCTTGTCCTGCGAATCGAAGATTGGTCGTCAGAGGCCGTATAGAAGAATGCTCATCGACAGGACATGGCTTATGCCATTTATCCATCAACAAGAGTAACGATATTACCATGGCAAAGAAAGCAAAAAAAGTCAAGAGCGCCAAAGGTGCGGAACTTCGGATAGTCAATCCCGATGCGGCTGGGATAGACATCGCGGACGGTATCATGCAGGTCTGCATCCCTGCTGACCGCTCCAAGGACAACAACCGTGCGTTCGGAGCATATACATCCGACCTGCATGCCATCTCGGCATGGCTTAGGGAATGTGGCATAAAGACAGTCGCAATGGAATCCACCGGGGTGTACTGGATACCGCTGTTCTGTCGTCTTCAGGAGGACGGGCTGGATGTCGTATTGACCAACGCAAGGGATGTGAAGAACATAACGGAGAGGAAAACCGACGAGTCGGATGCCGAATGGCTGATGTTGCTGCACCAGTACGGGTTGCTCAAGGCAAGTTTCCAACCGCACAACGACGCCAAACGGATGAGGACACTTACCCGTCATCGTGACACCCTCTCCCGTGAAGCCTCAAGCATGGTCCTGCGTATGCAGAAAGCCATGCAGCAGATGAATATAAAACTTACGCTTGTCCTGTCTGACATCACGGGAAAATCCGGCATACGTATCATCGAGGCCATTCTTGCAGGTGAACGTGACCCCAAGAAACTTGCGGAATTGGCTGACATCCAGTGCAAAACCCCGAAAGAGGAAATAGCCAAGGCACTTGAGGGCAACTGGGAAGAAGACCTCATGTTTGTCCTCAGACAAAACTATGATACTTTCAAACATTATTGTACCCAACTTGGCGAGTGCGATGCAGAACTGGAGAAACTCATGGAAAACTACCGTGCGGAGGTTGCCAAAGTGGAAGATACTTCATATAGCCCGGCAAAAAAACGCCGCGATTATAAAAAGACCAGGCATACCGTGAGCTTCGACGTGGAAAGGAAAGCATACGAAATGTGGGGAGTGAACGTTTTTGAGATACCGGGCATAAGCCACCTGACCGCACTTGAACTGATGAGTGAACTGGGGCACGACTTTACCCGGAAGTTCCCGTCTTCCAAACAGTTCTGCTGTTGGTGCAACATCTCACCGAACACCAAGATATCAGGAGGAAAAAGAATATCAAGCCACGTGCCACACCGTCGGAACAATGTCGGGTTGATTTTTAGAAGTATCGCTTCTTCGCTCGCCAATGCGAAGAACCAATTGGGGAACTTCTACCGCAGAATACGTTCACGGGCCGGAGGTAAAGCCGCAGTCATTGCCACTGCCCACAAGGTAGCCGAGATATTCTTTGCCATGGTTGCAAACCAAACAACTTATAATCCGGAAAGAGTAGGTATAGACGAGAAAGTATTACTCGAAAAACGGATTACAAGATACAAACGTGAATTAGAACGAATTACAGGCACACATATAGAAATTGGCAATGCATGTGTTCCATAGAAGAAGAAGAAAAAATCAGTCGAAGCCTTTTTCCATTTTTCCCCTCTGTTTGACTTGACTTTATTGCCCGTGTATATAATAACGGTCATTAAAGTCAAGTTGAGAGTGGAGTTATATCTTTTTCTTTTGGCAAGCAAAGTAGTTCTTTGATATGATGAGTGTATGAGTAATAATTTGCATCTTATATTATGAATAATATATTGTTTGTAGATAGGTGTATATAGCACTTACAAACAAAATTATGACATTTAGTTTTTGGAGTTTCTGCTCAAAAAGGGATATGTGCATGGTTAATTATTCAATGATGTGCATTTTCTATGTACAACACATCATTAAATAAATAAAAAGTATTACCTTTGCATATTATATGATAGGTTGGCTATGACAAAGTCATCGACATAGTCGCTTTGCACCTTAAATAAGAAAATATGGCAAAGAATACAATGGGTACAAAGTTGCCCCGAAAATTGGAGCAGAAGATGCAGATTGTAGGTGAGCAGATTAAGTTGGCTCGATTGCGCAGAAATCTGAGTGTGGCTCAGGTGGCTGAACGCGCCACCTGTTCACCGCTTACTGTGTCCAGAATAGAAAAAGGGATTCCTACTGTTGCAATAGGGATCTATCTACGTGTTTTGTACGCATTGCAACTTGACGATGATATTCTATTGCTTGCCAAAGAAGATAAAATGGGAAAAGCTTTGCAAGATTTGAGTTTGAAAACAAGAGAACGTGCATCCAAGAAAGAATAATCTATGAAAAAGTTGTATGTATATGCCGATTTCGATTGGCTCAAAGAAATGGAACTCATTGGCGAACTAGGCTATGAGTCTCTTCGTGGTGCGGACAGCTATAGTTTTACGTTCAATAATGAATGGTTAAGGCAGCACGGCGATCTGTTTTTGAGTGACGACCTGAATAATTACCCGGGACAACAATATACACAACCGAACAAGGATATATTCGGATGTTTTTCCGATGCTTTGCCGGATCGTTGGGGACGTACTTTGTTGTTGCGTCGTGAGCAAATTGCAGCGGCGGAAGAAAAACGACCAGTACGGAGATTATCATCTTTCGATTTCTTGACTGGTATCGATGATTTCTCCCGAATGGGTGGATTCCGTTTTAAGGAAGACCTCGATGGCGAATTTATCAATGTGAGTGAATCATTGAAAATTCCACCTTTGACGGATATTCGGGAACTGATTGCAGCCAGTGCCGAGATAGAGAAATGTGAAGAAAACAATATGCTCCCTGATAGGAAATGGATTGCACAACTTGTGCAACCGGGAACGTCATTAGGAGGTGCAAGGCCTAAAGCCAATGTTGTAGATACAGATAAAGTTCTTTATGTGGCCAAGTTTCCATCGCGCAAGGATGACTATGATGTTGGACTTTGGGAGCATTTCAGTCATTTGCTTGCCACAAAAGCAGGGATAAACGCTGCAAAAACAAAAGTGTTAGCAACTGGAGAAAAATATCATACATTGCTGTCACAACGCTTCGATAGAACCCAAGAAGGAAAACGCATTCATTTTGCATCTGCCATGACCTTATTGGGGCTGAGTGATGGTGACAATGCAACTACCGGGCATGGTTATCTGGATATAGTCGACTTTATTATTCAGAACTGTACCGATGTGGAGCGAAACCTACAGGAACTATACCGTCGTGTGGCTTTCAATATTTGTATCGGCAATACTGATGATCATTTCCGCAATCACGGTTTTCTTTTGACTGCAAAAGGTTGGACTCTATCTCCTGCATATGACATGAACCCCACGTTGAATGAGTATCAAAGTTTGCTTGTTTCATCAACTTCTAACAAAGCGGAGTTGAGTATTTTGCTGGATGCTTGCGAAGATTATATGCTCAACCGGAAAACAGCTGAAAAGATTGTCTCGGAGGTAATTGAAGCTGTAAAGGGATGGCGTGAATTGGCAACACGATTAGGAATTTCCAAGAGAGAGATGGATATGTTTGCCGGAGTGTTGGATGAACGATGTAAGGAATGACTTTTCTGTGTACCAAATTACCAAGCGAAAATGTGGCAGATTATATGATAGTTGTAACTTGTCGAATAAGGAGTGAGAAAAATACTAATTTAATTCCATTATTGCATAAATAATTCTCAATATACACTTTATATTAAAAGATTTGATTAACTTTGCATATTAATATATGCTTGTTATGGATAAGGATATAAATAGACTCAAGGTTGTTCTTGCGGAAAAGAAAAGAACAAATAAATGGCTGGCTGAGCAATTAGGGTGTGCTCCGACGACTGTATCAAAGTGGTGTACTAATGCTTGTCAGCCTACAATGGAGACATTTATTAAGATAGCGAAACTCCTTGATGTTGAACTGGCACAATTAGTAATTATAGAAAAATAAGATGTATAAAATAATATGGGATTCAGAAACTGGTGGAGTCAGAATGTTGTCGCACTTCACTGTCGATACATTGCCCGTGTCGCCACGTCCTGTTTTCTATGAAGAACTTGATATGCTGAAGTTGGACAAATTGGGTTGGCAATATCCAAGATGTCAAGAGCCATTACTGTGGGCTTGCAACAAGCAATATTTCTACAGAGGAGCATTTGTTTTTGAAGTTAAAGGTGCAAATATCTATGATGATCCAATCGTAATTTTTCAAGCAGGACAAGAGTCTCTGTCTCTTATTCCGGTTGATGTGAATGAGATGTTAAACAGAGTTGGTGATGAGGTGTTTTTGTTGGAGAGTGAGGCTGTTGAGTATATACGAAATATATTTACGCAATATTCTACTGCTCGAAAGTCTGTTGAGAAAGTGGCTGCCAACCAAATTGATTTTGAAGTATTGGCGGCAAATCTTGAGAAGCGCACCAAAAGCAAAATGGCAATTGTTAAGCAGGATTGTGATAGTTTTGATGTTATGCCATTAGAACTGGCGCAGGAGCAAGGAAAGAAGACATATCACACAACGAGAATTGATAAATTCTTGGCTTCATTTTCTGGGGGAAAAGACTCACAAGTAGTCCTTGACCTGTGTACACGAGCAATACCTCCCGAGTCTTTTGAGGTTATTTATTCAGATACAGGATATGAACTTCCTCCATCATTAGCACTCTATGATAAAGTCATAGAGTATTACCATCAGAAATTTCCAACATTGAAATTTTCGGTTGCGCGCAATCATGAGAATGTGATCAATTATTGGGATAAAATTGGAACTCCATCGGACACCCATCGATGGTGCTGTTCAATTATGAAGACGGCTCCACTATATCGAATGCTTAAAGTTGAGGGAACAAATAAACAGGCGCGCATCCTAACATTTGACGGTGTTCGTGCTGAAGAAAGTACGCGTAGATCTGGATACAATAGAGAGGGGAAGAGTGTAAAGCACTTTACAGTATTGAATGTTAGCCCAATTCTGTATTGGAATACGACAGAAATATTCCTGTATTTATTCAAAAATAACTTGCCGATAAATCCTGCATATCGATATGGTATGACGCGTGTAGGTTGTTTAATTTGTCCATTCTCGTCAGAATGGAATGACTGCATTTCACGTAAATGTTTTTCCAAAAGCCTTAAGCCATTTTTATCAAGAATTGAAGCAATCGTAAATAGAAGCAACATTCCGGACAAAAAAGATTATATTAGACAAGGAAATTGGAAAAGACGTGCTGGAGGAAGAGGCTTGGCTTCTCACTCATTTGTGCAAGTGCTATCAACAACTCCTGATTTGGAGATCTTAGTAACGAATCCTCAAAAGAATATTCTCACATGGCTAAATGCGGTATGCGAGTATGGATTATCTGCAAATAAGTGTGCTGGAGAGATTAAATATGAGAAGATTATTTATCCATTTGTTATTGAGAGTAAGGGAAATGCTCTTAAAATTACGTTTAAGAATACACATACAACCCCAACACTTCAAGGTCTGCTTAAGCGTGCAATATACAAATCTACTTATTGCATAAACTGCGAGGCATGTGAAGTGGAGTGCCCAACTGGTGCGTTGGCAATTCTACCTGAAGCTAAAATTGATGCTCAAAAATGTGTTCATTGTCACAAGTGCTTAGATTTCCATGAATTTGGGTGTATTGTTGCACATTCATTAGTCGAAACTAGTTCTAATAAAAATAAAATGAAATTAACAGGATACAATAATTTCGGGTTTAATGGCGAATGGCTTGATGTATTTATGTCATCTGCAGATACATATTTTTCAGATAACCTACATGGGTTAAACGTCAAGGAACAGTTGCCTAATTTTGTTAAATGGTTAGTACAAGCTGAAATTCTGGATGATACAAAATCGAGAAAATTAACAGAACTTGGATCATATTTAGTAGAATTATATGCTTATATGCCAGACTTAGTATGGGAAGTTATCTGGGTTAATCTTTCATGCAATGCTCCAATAGTAAAATGGTTTATAGAGAATACAGTGTGGAATATTAGTCTTACAGAATCGGATGTTAGGGAAAAAGTAATGTTCGATTATCCAACCGATAGCCGGACTACCATAAAGAATATTGTGTATGCACTATTTAGAACATTTAGAGAATGTCCTATCGGCGAGCGTATTATGCCTCAACAGGATAAGCAGACATATATAAAGACTAGCTACAATGATGCGTCTAGAGAGGTTATTGCTTATTCTATATACAAATTTGCACAAAGTAAAAATATCTCTGAATTAAGGGTTGCGGATTTATATGATAATAACAACAAATGTGGTATATATAGGGAATTTGGCATTGATAAAGACACTCTAATTAGCCAATTACGATCGCTAAACAGTGATATAAATCCAGTTCTCAATGCGACATTTAATATGGGCTTAGATCATATATCATTGCGTAGCGAATTAAATCCCGTAAGTGTATTAAAACTCTTAACAGAATAGTTGGTCATATGCAATTATCCTTTTATTTAGATTTAATAAAGCAAGTCAATATAGGGAATTACCGAGGTCGTAAGATCTTGGCAAAACCTATTTTTATAATAGCACTTATTGAAGCAATAGAAAAAAGGATAAGTACAAATAATAGATTCTTTTACGAAACATTGGTTGATTTATACAAACAGATATATCATTTGTACATTGGAATGAATATAACTCCTATGCATAAGCCATTCTACCATCTACAAAATGATGGTTTCTGGCATATTCAATATATAAATTCACCTATTTGTATCAACTCTGCTAAAGTGATAAATAGCCATGTGGAGTACGCGTACTTAGATAATGCGCTATGGGATTTGCTGCAAGATAAAGAAGCTCGTAAAACGATTAAAGAAGAGATCGTGAGATTTTTTAAGTTTGACGCAAACAACTAATTTGTAAAAATAAAAATTTTCATACGATGAAGACGAAATACTCTGACCTGATTGAAATCCGTGAATCGGCTATAGCTTTTAAGATTCATCCGGAAAATGGTGATTGGAGAGATTTTATTCCAAACGGACAGTTCAATGATGTGTTGAGGAAAGTTATAAATGCTGTATATAACAACAATGCAGACTTTCATAAACCATTCTGGATTGCCGGTACTTATGGTAGCGGTAAGAGCCATGCAGGAGCAGTTCTAAAACATCTGCTATGTGATAAGGTCGAGGATATTCGTGAGTATATTGAAAGAGAGTATAAGGACGATTCTTTGGCATTGCTTCGCTCGGATATATTGAATCTGCGTAGCAAGAAGCGACTATTCTCAGTATCGTTGTATAGCAACGAGAATATGGCTGCAGCCGAAGACTTGCCGTTTGTCCTGCAGAGAGTTATTGTAGATGCATTGAAAGCAGCAGGAATCGAATTTGAGGTTCAAACTGACTTTGACAACTATATTAACGATATAAACAAGGACTCTGAATTCTGGTCGCTTGTCATAGATAGGGATGCCCAGCTTAAAGCATTGGCTCCTACGACAGACGTATTGATTGACAAACTTCACGATTGTGACACATCGGTAATTCGTCACATAAAAAATGCTTTACGCAAGCAGAATCGTGTTGTCCCATTGCATAGTGATAGTCTTGAAGACTGGATTTTTGAGGTACAAGATAAGTTGGCTGCACAAGGTGTATATGATGGACTGCTTATTCTTTGGGATGAGTTCACAGATGTAATTAAGTCATCATTCGGTCTGTCAATCCTTGTTACTTTGCAGGGTATCAGTGAGCGTATGATGATGACTAAAAATAATTCCTATTTCTTGTTTATCTCACACCCTTCTGCTTTGGATAATTTGCAAGTGGAAGAGCGAGAAAAGACAAAAGGTCGCTACCACTATATGCCATACAATATGGAGACCGTATCGGCATATAAGATTATGTCGCGTAAATTCAAATTTGATGAGGATGACGTCTATTACAAACATAAGCGTAGTGCTTTTGTAGGACCACACGAGAAACTTTATAAGGAATTCGCAACAATATCTACTTCGAATAGTCCAGAGGAAACTGAACAAGACTTGTATAATTTGTTTCCTATTCATCCTGGTACTGCGAATTTGGCAACATATTATGCTCGTGAGGCTGGTTCTTCATCTCGAAGCGTCTTTGAATTCATCGGTGCTAATCCAAAGATTCGTGAATTTTTCGAAAATGAGGAAGCTTATGCTGACGGTCGAGTAATTACAGCTAATTTTTTGTGGGATTTTGTTGTTGATGAGTTTAATGAAAAGGTGTCGAAGTTTGGTGCCGTTACAGAACGCTTCAACTCGCGCAAATTGCAAGTTGAGAATGAAGGCGGTCCAGAGTGTTATGCTGTTTTCAAGAGCATACTGCTATTAAATGCGCTAAACAACATTGCAAACAATATAACTGTAACACCTTCGGAAGAGAATATCGCTCGCCTATTTGTGGGTACTCATATTGAGCCTAAACTCAAAGACATTCTTGACTATTTGAATGACAATAGTATAATTCAAAGAGCTCCAGGTGGTTTATTCTCGATACAATTTTCTTCACTTCCCACAAAAGAAATTGAAGCGAAGAAGAATGAGTTGAAGCTGACGCAATTCAAGTATACTTCAAGCATTATAAACTTTGGTAGCGAGGCTGACAAACTGTTGAAAATGAATTTCTCGACAGTCACTCGACCAATGACATATCAAAAATATTCTATTGACAATAATGAGTATTTATTGCTGAATGCAATAGAGAAAGGACGAAAGAATTGTCCTGCATACGAAATATTTGTTGCATTGCTTTTTGCTAGAAATGCTCAAGAGTTAAGTGAGTTAAAACAAATTGCATATAACGCTACATCAAACGATGAGATTGGCCGCTTTGACAGCACTCTGTTTGTTGTTTATGAAACGCCATTGGGTGATATAAATTACGAGCGATTTATAGAGTATCAAGCAAATGCCTCTGTCGCTCGTAGTCATAACTCTACAGAGCAAGCTGAAACACACATTGCATCTGCAAATGCAATGATTAAGGAGTGGGTTCAAAAGCTACAGCGAGCTACATTCTCTTATTTTTTGAGAGATCAAAACAGTGTTAGCTCTGGTTTGAAGATTGCTCTTACAATTAACTCTTGTGTCGCTCCGACAATCTTCTCAAGCGGGCCTGATTCTTATGATTTGCTTCGTTCTAAGTCTGCTACATATTGGCGAAAACAATTGGCTAGAGATACCGTCAAGACCGTATTGACTAATAATACCAAAACTGATATCAGTAGTCGTTGTACGGGGCAATATGCTCATATGGCGTTATTGCTTCAAGATAGCGTTGATGAGAATTTGGAGTGGAAGCCTTCGATCAGTCCATTGCATCCGTTAAAGCTTGTGGCTGATTTTATAGACAAAAAACTTCATAGTGTTAATAAGAATACTGATTTTAATCTTGGAGAGCGACTTAAAGAATTAACTCTTCCTCCATTTGGACTTTTCCAGTCATGTGCTTGTATGGGTATGGTTGCATTTGCAATGCGTAAGTATGTCAAGCAGATTTTTGATACAAATGGAAAACCTCTCGATGCAACTCATATTGCAGATGCTGTTATTAAGATGTTCCAGGCTTGGGAATCTGATAAGGTGAACAATACTCTCAACTTTATGTTTGAGACGAAGGAGTCTGGAGAACTATGTAGATTGTTCGTTCAAAATTTCAGATTGAATGAGCTTAAAGGTTATAATGATATTAGTAGTCTAACAGATGCACGTTGGGCTCTTACGCATGAGTATATAACTGAAAAAGGATTTCCTCTTTGGTCATTAAAGCATGCAACAAATTTTGATAACTTGCGTGGGCTAATTGATAATATTGTAAAAATTAGTACTGAAAAAGACTTCCGAAACCAGCCTCACTTGATGTCGCAAACGCTTGCAGAAATAAAGCAACTCAAATTTGAATTAAAGGAATTGCTAAAGCATACTAATGCATTCAAAGAAGGTTTCTCGGCATTTGTAATGGGCGTTGCAATAGAAAAGGGGCTTCCACTCAAAGAAGACGAGGTCGATGAGGCAATAGCCGGTATGCGCAAGCACTTAGGTGGCGATATTGGTTATTGGTCGGAAGAGGAGGCTCGCAATGCATATGTGATATGGAGGGCTCAGCTTCTTGAAGAGAAGCGCAGAAGACAAGAGGAGGAGATTCGTCGTCAGCAGGCTAACGACATGAGGACTGAATACACTGCATCGGAAATTGACAAACTCAATCAGCGGAAAGCAGCTGCAATTGCCAAAGTGAAACAGATTAAAGATGCAGATATAGCAAAGGCAATTCTTGAAAAAATTATAGAAAAGACAAATAATAGCTTAGTAATTAGTCTTATCAACGAATACGATGCTTAAGTCATTTGGAACAATAGATGATATGCTTGTTGCAATTGATGCTGACAAAAATGTAACAGGCAGTAATGCTGGTACAGCAAATCGCTTTCCAGTCCGATTTGTATTGTTTGATAACTTTAGAGACTCCTACGAGTTTATCTCTAAGATGTCAGATAAGGATATAGAAATACAAAGTGTTGACAAGTGGATGAATCCTCAATATGACGATATGTTTATATCTCGTATTGAGCTGGCTAATAATATCGAGAAATATATTGGAGATATTAACGGTGAGGATTGTGTTGTAGCTCCTTTCTCTGAGCTTGCTCGTTTCTATGACAATATTGAGCACAAAGAATTCGATGCTCTTATCACAAAGTTAAAATCTATTCAGAGTACTAACATTGCATTTGATAAACATCAGCGTATATATATTGTTATTGTGGGACAATATAGCAAAATTTCAAACTTTGAAAATGACCCACAAATGTTCGCTTGGTATTTAAAATCTGATGACAAGCAGTTTAATTATCGTTTGGTATTATCTAATGGTACTGATTATGATGTACGTAATTTAAAGAATAGATATACTGTTGTAAACAACCTTAAAGAGTGGCTCTATTTGTGGAGAAATGGAATAGATATCGCCAATACTATTATTTCCACTTCACCATCTATATATGCATACGAACAGAATGCTTTACCTGATAATGCATTTGATTTTGACAAGTGTGAGAATGTATATAAGTTTTTAACACTCGGATTAAAACTTTCTTTTGGCAATGTGCAGTATAAGGAATGTGATGATGCGTATTGGAGAGAGTTGGCCGAGAAAATAGATGTCACGAATTTCGTTTTTTCAAAGTTTCTTAAACAGTATTTCCATTTATTTGAACTTAAGGATTATCGAGATTTCATCAAAGCATGGCATAGTACAGATGATAGCTTTGATAAATGGTTGCTAGTAACGTACTACTTAAGCGAGTTTGATAAGTCAGATTATCTGTTTTCCGCATTGCAGAATTGTTGCACCTACACAGATCGAGAGTTGTTCGAACAATTAATGTTGGCTGTTTTTGACTTTGAAGATATGTCAGCTCAATCAAGTATTCGTCTAGATGTTTTGCGAATATTCAAGTATAAAGGAGCTTTATCAAAGGAGGCGCAAGAAACACTAGAGGAAAGGCTAATTAAGGTCGCAACAGATTATGGGTTTAAAACAGCTGCAAACCTTTTGACTCCATTCACAAGTGTAGAAAAAGAAATTGCTGTCAAGTGGTATGGAGAAGGTAATTTGGCTGTATGCGATCTGCGAGAAAACTTTCCTATATTCTATTGCTACCTGCAAAATAATGTGTTGCCGATTGATTCACAAGATTGGATTGAGAATTATATTGAAAAATATAAGAAAGCAAAGTTTTCTAATAAGTACGATCAGAGTGTTAGTGATGCGTTGCTTGTCCATAGTTCCAATGATGTTGCATTCAATTCATGGTATCAAGATTTTAGAACGGTGCGTACTATTCTTGCTGATAGAGACGATATAGATGTGTTTTATTGGATTGATGGACTTGGTATAGACTGGATTCCAGTTGTCCAACATATTATAGAGGCTGAAAAACAAAATAGTATTTATCTAAACGAGGTCATTGTTGGAAAATCATTATTGCCAACAGTGACATCCATAAATAAGGTTGATTTAGAGAAACTAGTTCCTGGTAAGCTGGTAAAGACTGGAGATCTTGATTATTTGGCTCATAAAAACAACAACAAGTATCCTGAATATATATTAGAAGAGTTTGACGTAGTTACAAATGCTATTCGTAGTATAATTGACGAGTATGCAGGTAAAAAGATTGCTATTGTGTCAGACCATGGGTTAACGCATTTATCTCAATATTGTGCAGGGTTAAATCTAGCGGGCTTTGAATCAGATCATCATGGTCGACTTGCAAAAAAGAAGAGTGGTGTTTCGCCTGACAATAAGTATATTGTTGTGAATGAGGATACTGCTTGTGCTTTAGAACACTCTTCGTTATGTGGTAAAGTTCCTACTGGGCAAGCGTCTCATGGAGGAGCTACACCAGAAGAGGTATTAGTTCCAATTTTCATTATATCAAACCAAGAGTCTGTACAATCATGGACAGCTAAGTTGCTTACAAAAGAGTTGTCAGCGACAGCACCTATAATTAGATTTGAAATTAAGGGATTAAAAGATGAGATTCCTTTCGTGGTTTATAATAGTAAATCTTATAAGCTTAGCAATATTGCAGGCAACGAATATCAGAGTGCTCGCATTGAGTTAGTACAAAATGCGAGAGATATTGTATTAAGTATTGGCTCATCAAAGCAGAATTACCAGATTGACATTAACTTTGGTGCCGAAGAAGAAGACCTATTTTAACATAGATGCGTATGAAAACAGAAATTAGTAATAAGATAAAGAACTATTTTGCCTCAATGGCAATTTATAAGGATCCTGCTTCTACTAATAGTTTATTTGCAGGCCGTAATCTACCGTCTTTTGTTAAAGATTTTGTACTAAAGAAATATATTAATACTACGGGACGGGTTGATAGAGGTGCTCTTACCGCATTTCTTGATAATGTGATACCACAAGAGGCTGCTTCAGTTAAAGATCGTTTAGGTAGTGGTCAAGAGCTAACATTGCTCACTCGCTTTATCATCTACATAGATTTGGTCAAGGGTATTCGTCGTTTTGCTATTCCCGATTTAGGTATAAAATTAAACGAAGGCCAAATTCCAGACTATGTGTATAATCAGCATGTTGGAGACTTGGTTGATGGAGAGAAGTGGGGCGTTATTAAGCTTTGTGTCCTTCCTGATATGGATGGCAAAAAAAATCATGTCGAGATGGTTGATTACAAACCATTCAAGCCATATAAGTCAGTTGACATGAGCTATTTGCGTGAGGCAAGAAGAGCTTTTACAACAACAGAGTGGCTCGATGTCCTTTTGTCCGCTATGGAGTATGATCCAGATGGCTTTGAATGTATTAGTCAAAAATTAGAGTTCTTGACTCGTCTGCTAATATTTGTAGAGCCCAGATTAAATGTGATAGAGCTTGCGCCCAAGGGCACAGGTAAATCATATGTATTTGGTAATTTATCAAAATATGGTTGGCTTGTTAGTGGTGGTAAGGTGACAAGGGCAAAGCTCTTCTACGATAAGCAAAAGCAACAAAATGGCATAATCAAGAACCATGACTATACAGCATTTGACGAAATACAGACCATTGTATTTCAGGAACCTGCTGAGATTCAAGCAGCCTTAAAATCATATCTTGAAAGTGGTAAGACTACGATTGATAATGCGGAGTTCTCTTCCGAGTGTGGACTGATGTTAATGGGGAATATCCCTCTGAACAAACAACATAGACCGTTGTCATACCGTTATTTCGATTCTCTTCCTCAGAACTTTAGAGAATCTGCTCTATTAGATCGTTTTCACTGTTTTATTGAGGGGTGGTATTTACCTCGAATCAACAAGAGCATGATCTTTAAAGGTTGGACGATTAACGTGGAGTATTTCTCGGAATTGATGCATACTTTGCGTACCCAGAATTCTTATGGACTGCTTTTCGATGCCCTAGTAACATTTGATTCCAACGCAGATATGCGAGACTTTAATGCTGTAAAGCGCATAGCTACAGCCTATATGAAGTTGTTGTTCCCACACTGGCAGAATGTATCAGATGTTGATTATGAAGAGTTTGATCAGTATTGCCTACAGCCAGCAATTCTTCGTCGAGGTATTATCAAAGCACAATGCCATAACATTGATGAAGAGTTTAATACAAAAATGCCTAAGATAGAAGTGCGAAAGGCAGCTGTTGAGTATAATTCGGATTTTGATCGCGCATTGGATGTGTCAATATAGTATTATGGGTATAAATAGAGAGCGAAAAATTGACTGGATATAGTTGGGATTATGTCAAATGACATTCAATTTATATTATACAATCTTTCGGAAAAGGAAAGCAAGGTATAGGTAATCATCCGGGATGAAACCCTTTGGTGTACCCAAAAGGCAATGGCTCAACTTTTTGGCGTGGATAGGACTGTCGTTTCCAAGCATATTTGAGTCATCAGAGTTACTGCAGGATTCAGTATGTGCAAAATTTGCACATACTGCCGAAGATGGCAAAATATACATGTGCTAACCTCTTTTGATAGAAATGTTTCACTACATATTACGATATAACATTAAAAGCGACCAATATGGATAAAAAAATAATAGAAAATGCTGCTATTGCATGTGATAATGTTGCTAAAGCCATAAATGGGATACAGTTAGGAAGACCCTGTAATTCCTGCTGTCCTGGAAGAGATGCTTTAATCAATACTATAAATCAATTAATTGTAGAGATTAAAGATACGGAACCAGAATGCTTTCAACGTTTAATGTTAGAGTTGCAAAATATAAAGAGCCCTTGTAATCAATGTGTTCAACCATATCAATTTGGAGCGATAAATGCCATAACAAACATATTAAAGAATAAGTATATTGATACTAAAAAGGGGAAAAGAAAGATCTTTATTAGTCACTCTCATTCTGATAAAACAATTGTAGATGGCTTTGTCAAAGAAATAATGAAAGTTGGTTGTGGTTTTAAGGATAGTGATTTATTCTGTACTTTGGATACTTCTACTATTAGAACAGGAGATGATTTCCGTGAAAAGATTATTGAGAACATGAGAGATTGTGATTTTATTTTTCTTTTCATTTCTGAAAACTATAATCAGAGTGATGTTTGTAAAAATGAAATGGGAGCTGCCTGGGCTTTGGAAAACAAGAGGATTTTACCTTTTACTCTTTCCAAAATAACTTTTGAGCAAATGGGATTTCTTAATGTTGTTAAACAGGGTGCGTCTATTACTGACGGAAATAAATTAGATGAATTGTATCAAGAATTGTGTGAGTTTTATGAAATAACACCAGATTGGCGTAGTTTTAATAAAGCCAAAGGCGATTTCTTGGATTTGGTTGCAAAAGCATGATTCTTATCATGCTAAATATGTATTAGCAGTATTTGAAATGTATATTTGAAGAGAGAACCGCAAAAAGAAGTTGTTCGGGAATCCTGAACAACTGTTAAAATAGGACTATAGACTATTATACTATGGCACAAAATATAGAGATACGAAATAGTACAGCAGAGTTTCTCATCTTCATGCTTGAAGGCAAAGAGGATGGGATTCAGGTGATGTATAAAGATGAGACCATTTGGGCAACACAAAAGGCGATGGCGCAGCTTTTTGACTGCTCAACTGACAACATTGGACTTCACTTAAAAAATATATTTGTATCCGGTGAGCTTGTCAAGGATTCAGTTGCCGAGAAAAACTCGGCAACTGCCGCTGATGGGAAAAATTATCAAACAATGTTCTATAATCTTGATGCCATTATCAGTGTCGGGTATCGCGTCAATTCTGTTCGTGCCACTCAGTTCCGTCAGTGGTGTACGTTTGTACTCCGCCAGTTTGCCATCCGTGGATATGTGCTTGATCATAAACGAATGGAGAACGGGGCTTTCTTAGGTGTAGATTACTTTGAACATTTGCTTGCCGAAATAAGGGAGATAAGGCTGAGTGAGCGTCGTTTTTATCAGAAGCTCACGGATATCTATGCTACGGCAGTAGACTATAACAAGGATGCTCCGACAACCCGTCTTTTCTTTAAGAAGGTACAGAACAAAATGCACTATGCTGTGCATGGACATACCGCTGCGGAACTGATTGTAGAACGAGCTAATGCAGATAAAGAGCACATGGGATTGACCACTTGGGAAAATGCTCCGAATGGAAAAATTGTCAAAACAGATGTGTCTGTTGCAAAAAACTATTTGCGAGAAAAAGAATTGGAAGAAATGGGCAGAATAGTCAATGCGTCCCTTGATATGGCAGAAAGTATGGCTATGCGTCATATACCTATGACAATGGAAGATTGGGTAAAGCGAATAGACAAATTCATCAATTTATTTGAGAGCCCGATATTACAAGATAGCGGAAAGGTTTCTGCCGAATATGCCAAAGAGTTTGCTGAATCAGAGTTTGAAAAGTACAGGATTATTCAAGACCGTCTTTTCCAATCTGACTTTGATAGATTTGAAGATAATAGTCTTCCAGCATTGGATATTGAATAATTATAATGTCATTTTGAGGTTGGCAAAATCGCCTTTGGGATATGGCAGATTCATGTAGTTAGATTGGCAAGCGTTCGAACAATAGTTCTGTGTTCATCATCTAGTATCTGCATTTATGGTGGCCGACGTTACTTCAGGATACCACTTAAAAGCAAGAAAAGAGTTCACATAAGAGTTCATAAAAGAACCAGTAGGGTTCATAAAAGAGTTCGTAAAAGCACTATTGAAATATGCTTGCCTATGGTAATTGTCAAACAGAGGCTACAAGGATATTACAAGCCCATCCAAAACATGATTGCGTGGAGAGTTAAGGTATTCTATAATCGCAATAAAGCCATATCCTGCTTGCCTGGGATTGGCAACTTCTCGCGAGCGATTTATCGCTTGGGGTATTGAGTTACCCTAACTTAATAGAGGTCGTATAATGAGCAAACTCAGGGTGCAATTAAGTGTGCAAATTTCGCTTTTTGTTGAGACAGACGAGGAAGAGGCTGGCGAAAAGAAAAAGAGCTTAAATAACGCTATTTTTCATCCAATCAGCTTGCTGGAAAATTGGCATTCTCAAACGATCTATTGGTCGCTTGGGGTATTAGGCTACAATATTGAAGATAATAACAACACGAGTGTATTAGTCTTTATATCTGTGAGTTAGTAACATTTTTGCAGAGTGTAAATTTGCAGTGAAAAGAAAATAATGTCACTTTAGTGTCACAAACGAATGATTTCAGTAAGGCAAAGAAAGAAGTTATATCTTTTTTTGATCAGCAAATATATAACAGAAGGTAGGGAAAGAATAATATATAGTTTCTTTTCCCTACCTTTAAACATATAACTTTACTTTATCATCCGCATATATATAATGCGGATAAATTAAAGTAAAATTCAAATGGAGTCTGTACCCGACTGAATTTTGGCATTAGCAACTTTGATGGCTGCTTGCTTAAATTCATCTTCACCCTTAACGGCATCTAGGACTTTGTCTGCTACCCAAAGGATGAGAAGTTCTTTTTCATCAATCTTGAAATAGTTCGCAATCTGAATGACCTGAGTACGTTTTGCTCGTCTGTCGCCTCTCTCTATTTTTGAGAACATAGGAGTATCAATCTCAAGTAATGAAGCTAATTGTCTTTGCAACACCCCATGAGTATCTCTGAGTTCTTTTATTTTTTGACCTAACAACATCTTTATTTTTATATTTGTTTAACCAATAATTTCCCAATGACCACCTTTATTGGGTCCCACTCTTTTAACGATTCCCTTATCTTGCAGATGTTTGATATTAGTTGCAATCCAACGGCGAGATACACCAAGATTCGCTGCAATTTCAGATAGTGTTATATTTGGATTGTTCCTAATTTCATCAATGATTTGCAGTGCAGTTTCTGGTGCACTTTTTAGTGCACTACGCTTTGAAGCCTTTAATGTTCCATCTTTATGAGCAATATCAGCAATAATATTTCCCGCTGCTTCATGACAAGGAATAGTAATGCGGAAGAACGTGCGGTCTTCATCAGTAATGACTGTCGCACGTGGAGAACCGTTATTCTCTAGAACATTTTGTATGGTTGGAATACCGGTACTACGCCCCTCTGTCATATCCAACTCTTTAAGATATTCTCCCAAGCGGCGGTTGCGGTAACGTCGTGATACAAGAATATCACAACGGGAAATATCTGCTGCCGAGATACTTCTATCAGGGCCACCCACATTCTGGATGGTTATACCATCTGGTTCTACAGTTATCACCACAGGCTCCCATTCCTGGTAATCACGATGGTAAAGGCTATTAGTCACACTTTCCTCTAATGCTTGATACGGATAAGTGTAGAACTTCCTACTGCGATAATCGTCATTGGGCTTGATGATACTTTGCATCACCAGCATACGTTTGAGATATTCCAACGTGCGATCAATGATTTGAGGCACGGAACCGGTGATAACAGCTCCCTCATACAGATTGCTTGGGTTGTTCAACCGGCCTTCAGGAAAATATACTATTTCGATTTGAGTACGCTTGAAGAACTTGCTTGGGTTCTCACAGAACATCATTGCCGCCACGTTGCGAAGCATCCTGTTCTTCTTCTTCTATGGAACACATGCATTGCCAATTTCTATATGTGTGCCTGTAATTCGTTCTAATTCACGTTTGTATCTTGTAATCCGTTTTTCGAGTAATACTTTCTCGTCTATACCTACTCTTTCCGGATTATAAGTTGTTTGGTTTGCAACCATGGCAAAGAATATCTCGGCTACCTTGTGGGCAGTGGCAATGACTGCGGCTTTACCTCCGGCCCGTGAACGTATTCTGCGGTAGAAGTTCCCCAATTGGTTCTTCGCATTGGCGAGCGAAGAAGCGATACTTCTAAAAATCAACCCGACATTGTTCCGACGGTGTGGCACGTGGCTTGATATTCTTTTTCCTCCTGATATCTTGGTGTTCGGTGAGATGTTGCACCAACAGCAGAACTGTTTGGAAGACGGGAACTTCCGGGTAAAGTCGTGCCCCAGTTCACTCATCAGTTCAAGTGCGGTCAGGTGGCTTATGCCCGGTATCTCAAAAACGTTCACTCCCCACATTTCGTATGCTTTCCTTTCCACGTCGAAGCTCACGGTATGCCTGGTCTTTTTATAATCGCGGCGTTTTTTTGCCGGGCTATATGAAGTATCTTCCACTTTGGCAACCTCCGCACGGTAGTTTTCCATGAGTTTCTCCAGTTCTGCATCGCACTCGCCAAGTTGGGTACAATAATGTTTGAAAGTATCATAGTTTTGTCTGAGGACAAACATGAGGTCTTCTTCCCAGTTGCCCTCAAGTGCCTTGGCTATTTCCTCTTTCGGGGTTTTGCACTGGATGTCAGCCAATTCCGCAAGTTTCTTGGGGTCACGTTCACCTGCAAGAATGGCCTCGATGATACGTATGCCGGATTTTCCCGTGATGTCAGACAGGACAAGCGTAAGTTTTATATTCATCTGCTGCATGGCTTTCTGCATACGCAGGACCATGCTTGAGGCTTCACGGGAGAGGGTGTCACGATGACGGGTAAGTGTCCTCATCCGTTTGGCGTCGTTGTGCGGTTGGAAACTTGCCTTGAGCAACCCGTACTGGTGCAGCAACATCAGCCATTCGGCATCCGACTCGTCGGTTTTCCTCTCCGTTATGTTCTTCACATCCCTTGCGTTGGTCAATACGACATCCAGCCCGTCCTCCTGAAGACGACAGAACAGCGGTATCCAGTACACCCCGGTGGATTCCATTGCGACTGTCTTTATGCCACATTCCCTAAGCCATGCCGAGATGGCATGCAGGTCGGATGTATATGCTCCGAACGCACGGTTGTTGTCCTTGGAGCGGTCAGCAGGGATGCAGACCTGCATGATACCGTCCGCGATGTCTATCCCAGCCGCATCGGGATTGACTATCCGAAGTTCCGCACCTTTGGCGCTCTTGACTTTTTTTGCTTTCTTTGCCATGGTAATATCGTTACTCTTGTTGATGGATAAATGGCATAAGCCATGTCCTGTCGATGAGCATTCTTCTATACGGCCTCTGACGACCAATCTTCGATTCGCAGGACAAGGAGCCATACTCTTTTGTGGGATTGAAAACCCAAGAAAAAAACGGCTTGCTTCTTATGCCTACAGCAAAGGTAACTAAAAACGTTTCTGCCGCCATAGGCGGCGGAAACGTTCTGTGTTCCACTCTGATTTCAATCAAGACAAAGGCTTGGCTTTACTCTTTTGGCCCGACATACAAATCCATCTGTTCAAGAATTTCCTGCAATGGCTTTGTGTTAATGTCGCTTGCCAGCTTGCTCTCCACCTTCACCAAATATTCACGAAGAAGCAAAGTTGAAATGCCTTCCAAACGAATATCAGGATTCCCTCGTTCATCAAATGGTACACGGCTTGCCAACTCACGTAATTCATCAAGGACTTCACCTTTAGCAATGATACTACTCGTACCACTACGAACGTAGAAATACTCCTTGGGCATACTTTTGGCCATTACATTCTCTGGTACAGAATATGGTCGATTGATTCCTGCCGGACACCATATTACAAGTACGGATTTACCATCTACTTCCTCCACGCTTGTGCGAGGCATGTAGTAAGGCGAAATCTTGTTATTGTAACCCACCATTTCTTGAAGAATACCATCAATTTTTTCTGTAGGAATACTGGACGAATAGCGACTCCAGTTGCCTCGTCTGAATCAACGCCAACTACGATGTAACCACCTCCAAGATCGTCAAAATCATTAGCGAACGCACAAACGCTGTGGTATATGCTCGCAGGATTCCAACCCTTCTTGAACTCTATTCGGTTGGATTCTATTTTCTGCTTATTAAGCAGATCGTTTATATTTATTGCAAGTGCCATATATTATCTCTTTATAAATTCTTTTAATGAAATGGTTGATAATCCTAATCCTTTTGCTTTAAGTTGCAACCCATTGTCTGAGGTTAATAATATTGGATTACCTGATTTATATTTCAGTGCTACACTTAATATCATATTATCTGGTGAGCGTTTGTCGAAATCTTCTGGCAATAAGGAAACATTTGAAAGTTCCATTCTAATATCCCTTTGCCCCATTTGTCGATTTATTGAACGAATAGCATTCTCTGCATTTTGTTTTCCTCTAGTATCAAGTTTTATCTTCATTTTGTCAAGTTCATCAACAACTTTTGCAGCTAAGATAATAGGATATTGTTTGTCTATGCGAGAGATAATTTCAGGACTATTGATAAAAACATTGGTGTCTATTACGTAATAATTCTGAACACCAGCCTTGATTTCCACCTTTTTTCTTTCAAATTTCGACAAATCGATTTTCCCTGTCACATGTAGTTCTATTCCATTTCCCATGATTGTTTCAACCCTCTTAGATGAACAATTATTAATAGTTGAGTCTGTCGAGTTATATTCATCAAAGTCATCAGAAGAAAGTACTACACATCTTGACAAAAAGGCTTTACTTCTAGGTGGTAATGCAGGGAAATTACGAAAATCACCATCGGAAATAATGAGAGTAGTATTTTTAGAACGACTCGTTGCCACATTAAAACGATTTTCAGCAAAAGCAAACGATACCGCAGCGAGTGGAAAATACACGATGGCATAGTCTACATTCATACCTTGAATACGGTCAATGGTATCTATTGTCAAATCAAGATCTTGATTCTCTGTATAGAATCTTTTCTGAAGTAACTTAACTGTATCTTTAAAAGGTGATATAATAGCAATTTCAGAATCTGGATATGATTCCTTTAAATTTCCAAGAACGTTATCTATTATTGCAATTGCCTTATCAGAGCAGATTCCATCTTGACCATCTTCTGTAAAAACAACAATTGGCTGACCTTCTTTAGGGAAATAAGGGCTCTTGATATTTGAAAAATCAACAGGATTAGGTTGGACGGATCTAAAATTATTACCATAGAATTCTTTTGTCAGATTCGCACTCTTTTCCGTCAAACGAAAAGTAGTTGTTATACGGTAACTTGGTATGGATTGATTCAATGCAATATTCATTAATCCATCACATTGTTGCTGAACCTTCCAGATTTTATATTCAACGGAATTTTTAGATAGATTAATTACAATCGGTGATAACTGCATAGGATCACCAACAATCAGACATTTTGTTCCCAAAGAACAAAATGCTGCTAATGTGGATAAAAATGCCTGGGAAGCTTCTTCTATGATAATCAAATCAAAAGAAGGCATTACGAATTCCTGCTCTTTTTCAATATTAAATAGTTTTGACAAAACATAGTATGTTGAGCAAACCAACGAACCTTTTGGTGCCAACAAATCACGTTTAATATATTGGAGTCCTTGTGCAGCTCTAGCTTCGTCAGAGGACAGGTTCGTTTTGTAAACTTTACGTTCTTCTAAGTATTTCTTTAGAGGAGATTGTTTCACAAGTTCAATAAGTCCTTTATTTGCCATCGTTGTGACACAAACAGACTTTTCATTCTCCAAATAATTGGCAATTATATTTGCAATAGTGAAACTCTTACCAGTTCCCGGAGGTCCTTGAAGAATACATTTGTCTTCTTTTTCTAGTACTGTTTTTATTGTTTCTGGAATAGCTAGAGTATTCTGAGGATTAAATTCCAATTCAATAGGATGCCAATCCTCATATTTCTTTTCTTCATTGATATTGAAATACTCGTTATCTGGGTGATATTTAGTATAAACTGCAAGATTCTCCAGATATTCTGTAGGAGGGAATGGGTCAAAAAGAAGCATATTAATTGTTTTGCCCATTCCTAAAAGTTTCTCAATATCACTGTACATTTTCACAGATAAAGATGAGCAACCAACATATGCTTTATCTGGATTCTGACTTTCGGTGAAATACATTGGCATTATATCTGACAATCCTTGGTGCCAAATAGAGTGTTCAGGTTTGTTAAATTCACCAAATGAAATGCTCCAATTTGAGTAATTATTTCCAAGTACCTCAAAGCATTTTTTTGAGAGTAAAGTACAGTTCATCATTGTTTTGAGACGAACAGACAAATGTCTATCAATCTCAATAATAACATGACCATTAGTTGAATTTACTCTGTCAATGCGGCCAATAATGATTTTACTCTCCCTAAACAATTGCTTTAGAGATACATCTTTAATTTTATTATACTCTTTTATGATTTCCTGTTTTTGATGCAGGAAAAAATTTACATAGTTATCTATTACTGTTGCCATAACTTAAAACATATCAGGGTCAACATCTTCATCTGAATAACTATTCGCTGGAATATCATCCGGAGATGTGTAAACTAATTGAGAATTCTCTTCTTTTATAGTTCTGATAAGCGTATATACATTGCCATTAGTCTTCAGGTCTGACAAAATTTCATCGTCGTATACCTTGCTAACAATAGCCTTCTTATCATTACCTGTTACTTGTATAACAATTGCATCTTGATCAATCATCTGCATTAAATCTTCCTGAGACTCAATAAAGATGAAATCATCTGCATATTTTCCATAGTACATGCAGACAACGCATTTATCCTGTCTTAGTAATTTCCATATATCTGGCGATATGTAAAGAGTACCACCACGCGCACTACACCTATGAATAAACTTATCCCCAATACTTTCAAGTTCACGATGTTTGTTCAAGACAAACTCTTTAATATCCATTTTAGCACCACCATACTTCTTAACAACTTCATTATAGAAGCGTAAACGAACAATGTAGTTCTCATTCATTATTGTATCAACTTCCATAGCTCTACCTAAGATTTCTGAAAGCTGGTGCTTCTCATCATCACCAATAATTCTATTAATACCCATGGTTTGGGGATTTTGAGTACCAACTTTCATTTCTCTACGTTTATACTTATTAGGATCTAAACGCTCATAAGAAGGCTTCGACTTAGTCATTTGTTCATTTGATTGGGGCAGTTCAGTATCCTTCTGTTTTGATTCTGTTTCCTGTTGCTTTTCATCAGTTGCCTTCTCATTTGCAGAAACTTTTTCTTTTTGAGACTTCTCTTTTGTTAATTCTGTCTCTGATGACTGCCCATGGGAACTATTAATGTTTTCATCAAGTGGAGTCTCTTTCTCCTCAACCGGAACGTCAGAAACCTGATCTGTCACTTCTATTTTTTTGTGCTCTATCTTAGACTCTATTGGCGTTTCATCAGCTTTCTTACCCTTAAATCGAGAACTAATACCACGATCGTATGCCTCCATAAACTGCATGAATTTTTCGTCGCTTTTCAACTGATTACGTTTCTCGATTTCTGCCAAAGCGGACTTCTTATCATAGAGGAGATTAAGAATAATATCTTTATCAGCTTTGATTTTGAGACAAAGCATGAGTTCACCTACAAAGTCTGTAAACAATCGTGGGTCTTTGTAACTATCAACATACATAAATGTATCAGTACCTGACTGATGGTAGAATCTCTTGGAGTCGGTAGAAATGCTATTGTCATTTTTATATCGTAGGATTATAGACTCACAGCACACGAACTTCATTTTAGAGATTTCTTCAAAGTAAGCACTATATGCAGGTTCCCAATCAGGAGCAGATTCAATACCCGCAAGTATAAGAACTGCCATCTGAAGATACTGTTTCAGCGAATTTTCAGTCATATCGGGTTCGATTGACTTGACATGAACAGTTTCCATGTCAGCAGTGTTGTCGTGGATAACCCTTATACCTAAACATTCACAAGCCTTCAAATACTCTTCTCCTTTGGGGAAATAATTGGTGTTGAATACTTTGGGATGAGATCCGAAGTAAAAACTAAGTTTTCCATTTGGCTCGTCCAAAGCATATAACTCTTCAATGCGTTTCGTGTCATTATCTCCGCTTATCCATTTTGCATTAGGATTATTTCTGTAATCGTCACGGATAGCTATATGCTTTGCGTCTTGTTTATTGAATTGGGAGACAATCCAAGACAGCAGCTTTGGCCTACGTTGCTGATCATTGTAGCAAACCAAGGCATCAAAGCAATCTTGCAAGGTCAGTTTGTCAGACTTAAATGGAAGCAGACTGAACAAAGAAACCTTTTGTCCATTCTCTTCAAATACAATATCGGCAACAGCAGGAATCTTTTCTTTATAGTTAGGAAGTCTATCAACAAATTCATCTACATCGTTACCAAAATACAAATCTTCAGGTTTCATGACTGATTTCTCGGTTGGTATGCATGCAGTTGTAGAGAACTTCCTATCTCGGAAATACCCCAATATTGTCTTTTGAGCATTTGAATAACCGGCAATGTTTTTAGCTAAAAAGGTATCCCAGAAATAACGTGCGAACTTTGGATATTTTTCAAGAAGAGGAATTTCATTCTCACTGAATCCACTACGTACACGAAGAGTGCCATCAATGAGACTATTGATATTTTCAATATCAGCATATTTGTCCGATATATAAGTGATTCCTTCCGTAATTCCATACATCTGATAGTCACAAAGTGGATTGTAAATAGAGCCTGCTGTTAATGCCTTTGGCAATGTAAGTACACCTGCATTTGAATATAACTTTAACTGAGAAATTGAAGTTTCCAGATCTGTTATTGAGTCATTTTTGTTTGCCTTGATAGAAGCAAGATCTTTGAGTAATGCAAAGTGAATAGAATCGAAGGACATTACAGAATTCTTCTCTTCATCTGTCACAACAATAATCTCATTAGAGAGGGATTTATCGACCTTCTCCTTTATTGTTTGCAATTCTGAATATCTCTTTAATTTTGCTTTTCGCCAATCTAAAGGAGTATTTACAATGGTGGCATTTGCTGCAGTCGCAATTTGAAGCATTAAAGCGCTTACATTTTGATCCTTCCCCACAAATGAGACAGAGTTTGGGATTGATATATAGGGAAATGGTTCTGTCGTATTAGTGTTGATATAAACCGTTGACGACAGTTTCCTGTAGACTCCATCTACAGTCTTCACGAGCATCGGGCTCAATGTTGATGGCAGATTTGCATTTTGCTTTCTAAGGTCTACCTCATATTGAGCAAAGAGGTTGGGCAAGTTGTCGTTTTTAATTAACGATAGTTTTGGAATAATTGTGTTGATGATTATTGAAAGGTAATCATTCTTTATGCCAACTTTCTTCCAAAATTCCATCCATGTAGCAATGGTTTCTGGCGTTTCCTGATCAGTTAGGTATTTATCGCTAATAAATAATGCGTTTTCATCATTCAGTCTAACAAACGACTCTATATCCTCGTTTGGCATATAGTGGTTCGAAGCATATATGGTATTTATTAATGTTTTGAATGTGTCTTGAGGGGCATTAACAATGTTACTATCACTGCTATTTGATAGTAAAGGCAAAGTTATCACAGGAAGGAATTTTAATTCGCCTATTCTTTCGTTGCCTGCAATATTAGTTTTTGCCCATCGCCAGAATCCTATGTTCTCGTTTGATTTAGATATAGTTGTTGAGAATGTCTGTTTATGACTAAGTAACCACTCTACAAAATGTGAGGATTCAAAGCGTACATTCCCAAATTTTGACCAATATGAATCAAAATTTTCATCAGGTTGATAATCAGGATGTATTATGTCCAAATCGGAAGCTTTAACAAGATTCTTTTTAAATAAATCCGTTACCGTAGAGCTTAGAATCTTGTGATTAGAAAGAGAAGAAGATACCGTCGCTGGAACAACCTTAGTACCAGTTTCGCTAACATCTTCCTGAGAATCCGAACCAATAATAAATACCGGGAATTTTGATAAATCAGATAACTTATCTGGTGCGATGCTTGAGACGCGACTTGCTATAAATGCGTGAAATTCTTTATTCTTATCAAAATCCTTGATGAATGTGCCTATTGTCTGAGGATGTGTGCATATTACAGTATCAAAGAAACTTGCAAATGTGTATGTTCTTACACCAAGAGATGTTAACAAATCAAGTTGGCCATAACTCTTGTTGACAATTTCAATTTTTATGTTTGATGGAAACCATGACATGTTAACTATATTCTCCAGATCAGTATCTGGGAAATATGTCTGTGAAGATACTTTTATATTATTCTTCCCATCATTTAATACTATGTCTTTAAATCTCTCAGGCAATACCTTGGTTTCCTTGTCTCTGAAGCATTCTAATTTGGAATCAATAAATTTGATAAAATCCACGTTTAAGTTTACGATATCATCTACTATTTGATTATACTCGTTCAAATATGACAAAACCTCATCTTTTGTTTCATATGGATTGGGAATTGATGTCTTCTTTATGATTGCAGGAAGGTTGTTTCTTATCACGAGATGACAGGCTATAGTGTCTGTCATTTCGGATATATCAAAACATTCTCTTAAAAACTTCTTACATATTTTACTTTGTTCTTCGTCAAGATTTTCAAAATAAGCGCGGTCTATTTTGTACAGCCATTCTTTCTCCATCCAAGCCTTTTGCGAATACACATTGAATAATCCTGTATCAATAAATCTGTTTACAGACTTATCTATATAGGCTTCTTCATTGGCTCCATTATATACGTGAAGACAATATTCGCACAATTCCTTTGGTCCGAATAGTTCTTTCTTAGAGAAGCAAAACCTAAAGAAATCAAGATTCGAAGATGGATTTTGAATAGAAGAATTAATTTCCTCAAGGTGTTTTGGGGATATTCTTTCTTCTCGAGAACTCCAACCATTGCTAACATTTTTATAAGAAGGTCTTATAAATGTGTCAACAACAAGTTTTTCAGAATACTCCTTTATTCCATAAAAAGTCTTTAAATATGTTATAACCTCTTCTGTATAGTCCTTTGATATGAATGTTATCCAATTATTATTCACCCATGGATGCTCTACAAACGATAACGCTTCTGTAGAAAATTCCAATATTAATTTATTGAATGAATCAAAAGCGACATCTGCATCACATTTATTCTCATGTATGAATCCCCAAAATGGTAGTTCTTTCAGAATATTTATAGTACTTTCATCTTTTGTTTTATTCCCATCTTCTTTGAAAAGATTTACATATTTAGCAAGGAAAGAATAAAAATCCAAGGAAGTTTGTTTGTCCTTTAATGCAGTAATTGTATTTGATCTATTTGAAGCATTAAGCAAAACGTTCAAAACGAATAATTTGCTTTTGAGGGCAGGGAATAATCCTTTTGTTTGTTCTTCCCATTCTTCGTTGTCTTTGAAGAACTCTACGGTTTGAAGTGTCAGATGTGGAATCAATGTTTCAAACCTTTTTAGGTAGTTTGCCTTGTCAAAAATATTTTTATCGTGATAAATAGAACTACAAGAATACAGATTGCCATCTGCACATAGAAATATAGAATAAACACCTATGTCTGTTAACCATTTTTTTTCAAGTAAAAATTTGAGGAAAAGATTGTTGTTTTCTTGGATTTTCAACCACGAAGCTATTTTTTCGGTAGTTATTGTTTGAACAAGATTAGTTTTATTCCAAATATTGTTCGCAAATCCAAACTTTGTTAAATATCTTTTGAGAAATGATTTGAAATCCTTATTTGTACGCAATATCCTCATAGGAAGATATTTGTCTTCAGGCAAGTAACTTAAGAAATCTGCGTCTTTAATTACACCAGATGACGTAATACTAGTCTCATCAAGGATAACCTCTGAAATCTTTTTAAACTTTCCTGCTCCAATAGGTATAAATTCTTCATTCTTCAGTTTTTCTTCAAATCCCTTCTCAAATCTTTCAATAAGATCCACATAATTTTTGCCAACACCATTTTTGCATCCCTCAAAATCAGGTATAAGTTGATAAATCGTGTCTGTTTTATACTTTTGCTCACGACATAACTGAAGAATCCATTCAAAGAATTTTTTACCTGCAATATATGCAATCTCTCGATTTACATCCAAATCCATTTCGATGTCATCACGGGGACCAGTCGGAACCATATCTGTGTTCATCAAAAATTTAAAGCCCCATGATGCTTTTTTAGCTGGCAAATAACAATATAGTAAAGCATCTAATACAGGACGCAATTCAACCCCGTTTTTTTCGCACGCAAAAGATACAGATGTTTCCTTAAAGTTATAATACTTTGTTGGTATCTTTAAAGTGCCATTTTCTTTCTGTTTATCTATCTCTTTATTGATAGCCTTTCTTGTTTCTTCTTTGATATGATCTTTATAAGTGTTAACGACCCATTTGTCATTACACTTAACTCTTGTTATGTCTTGATTAAAATTATCGTGGAAAAATACTTTAACAGAATTAATATATGGAATAAAGAGAATTACTCTTTCATTTGCAAATACATCCTTAAATAGTTTTACAAAATTTTGTTCAGATTGCCTAAGTGTTGAAGGATTAGTTGGGCGTAAAGCGAACTGAACAGGGAACTTGGTATAAGTCTTTTTGAAAATATCTAGCACACCATTATCCACCTCTGAAATATCCGTCCAAATAGGTAAAAGTTGCCAAGGAGTTGAAACTCTATTTTTAGAATAATCCCAATCAAAACGCAGATGAAAACGACCTGTTGACAAATAAACATAGTTATTATCAACAAACACGGTTTTAAAGCCAATGCCCTTGTAACCAATAGTATCTGTATTATCCGTTTTGTCTTTATCATTAATATCGCATATAGCCGCTATATTTTTTTCTGAAAACACAGCCCCAGTATGCATAAATATTAGATATTTATCGGTAATGTGAAATTCCACATCAACGGGTTGCTTAATGTTATCTATCTCTTGAGGATAGTCATTTGCATTTTGCAATAATTCATAAATAAATATTTCCTTTCCGCTAGCGGTGAGTTGAGTTTTTAGAGTATCAATAGAACGTACTGTTCTTTGAGCAGAAGGAGCACCTTCGCCCATTATATTTCTATGCAACTTCTCAACAACAGCTAAAGGTGTTACTTCGACGATTGGAAAATCTTCATTTACAGTAAATTGATATTCGTTTTTCTCAAAATCACAATTTACTAGTTTCCAAGTAAATTCATAATATCCATTACGTATTGACCTTTTTATTTTTGCACAAAATGGAGCCAACTGCTCCATATTATGCATTATCAATTTAGAGAAGTCAGAACGCCTTATATCCGATATTTCATATTCATTTCCAATAGATTTAAACTGAGCGATAAATCTGAAATTACGCAGATTCAACCTCCATCTAACAATACCAATATCAGTTCTATCTTTATCATCTATTGGCAAGTCGTTAACAAGAGAATAGTCATCTCTGTTAGTAATAGTTGTTTTTGTCCTCGGCTTATTCGCATTGCCATCAGTAGAAGTAAATATAAAATCAGGTTTTCTTATTGGCAAGAGTGCAACTATAGATAAAGCAAAAGGATTGTAGGTGGCTTCCCTGATTTTTTCAGGCGCAATAACACAATTAAAACTACACCAAGAACTTGTTAGTTTTTTGGAGATTTTGAAGCGTACGGGTATATCTTTTATAATTGGATATTTCAATATCCTTTTGCCATTACTTGAATATACGTTATCAATAATACCGATCTGTTTCACTTCATCATAGTGAAATTCAGCTACAAAAGAAAGACTTTCTATATGCCAATGATCAAGAAGATACGCTTCGCGTTCCTTGTCTGTTGCCGTAGAGAGGTTTATATTCTTTTCCATATTATACTTCTAGTTGTTGTAATTTTATTGAATTGTCAATATTTGGACATAAATTTATAAAAGGATTTGCAGATTCTCGAAGAAATCTCTGAAAATCTGCAAATCTCTTGTGAAAAAGATAGTTTTCTTCTTCGTTAACACCAATTGTTACCGTTTTCGTCTAGATGACCCCATATTGTTATCACGCTTCTTCTCTCCCCACGGCATATCCGACGATGAGCCACCACCTCCAGTACCGACATGAACTTGTGCAGGGCCACCAGCCATCAATCCTAAGGAAGCATCAAGCAATTGTGCCTGCATTTGGCTGACCTGCTCAAACGGTTCAAAGATGGCATTGATAAGTTCATATTCGGTAAATTCATCATTCAGATACTTCTGCATAGCCGGATTTCGCCACTCCGTATATTTGGCATCGTCAAATATCTCATCTTTTACCTGTGTCCAAATGTGAACGCTTGGTGATGGTGTGTGTCTTGGAGAAATATAAAAGTGAATGAGCGTAGCCCCTGAAGATAGCCTATAACGATGGGGATTTGCCTTGCGGTCAAGTTCCCTGTTCTTCTCTTTCAAATTCTCGTTCTCCTTCTTATAGGTTTCAGATTCTCGGATTGTCTTCTTCAAGGTTTGCTCTAGATTGAAACGGGTTTTCTCTCCATTCTCTGCCAATTGCTTTTTCTCCTGCTCCAATACTCGGACTCGTTTTTGCAGTGACTCAATCTGTGCGGTCTGCTCGGCTATGGCAGTTCTTGCCTTTGCCAGGTCGCCCTTATTGAAAAGACTAAGGATGAAATTTTTGCCCTCTTTGGCTGCTTCCTCTTCCTTTTTGAGTCTGGCCAGCTTTGCTTGTTTTACTTCAGTTTCCTGAATTAGTATCTCGATATTTTCTTGAATACTTTCCATCTTCTGCTTGTAGTAGGTACTGTTGGAAATATGCTTCGCAACGGAACCGACGACGCCACGTTCAAGCCCGAAACCTTTCATGGCTTTGCCATAGCTGTCTTGATATTTGGTAAGCATGGAACGGTGCATCACATCATCTGCACTTAATCGTGGCCCTCCTTTTGTGGTACGGTATTTCTTTTGACCTTCCCTTTCTCGACGCTTGCGTTCCGTGGTTACAATAGGAATAATCGTGGCATGCAGATGGGGAGTTTTCTCGTCCATGTGCAGCACACAAGAAACCAGATTCTCCTTCCCGAATGTATCTTCTAACCAGCGGATATTGGCATTGATCCATTCGGACAATCGTCCCTCCTGTTGTATCTTCATCATCTGGTCATGGCTGCCGGATAAGATTGCACACAGGTGGGTTGTCTGGTTCTTGCCAATCTTACGTTTGAGTCCGGCATTGGCAAGCCGATTCTTGATGGCACCGTTTCTATCTTTTACCCCATCGGGGAAAGAGAGTAGTTCACGATTAAGGTGTGTTCTCGACGGGTCGGCATTTTTAGGGATGAACGGCTTTCCGCTTTTCGTCTGTCTCTCTATATGGGTGCTCAATCCACTGCCGTTTGAATTGCCACGCTGAATGTGGCATACTGCATATTGGGTCATGATAGTTTCGTTTTAATGTTAGTTTTACTGTTTACTTTACGATGGTCGCTTTATAAAATTCCGTCATTGCAAACCGTCATTGATGATGGTAGGGAAAAGAATAGAACAGGTAGTCAAACGGGTGTCGAGAGGGTTGCCCTTTCGCTTATCGGCTTTTTTAGCTGCCACTTGTGCAGCGGTCGTAGAAAAAATGCCGTAATAAGCTACGGAATTTTTAAAATATCCCTCCTTAGCCAGCAAGCTGTCCACATCCGCCATATCTGTCACTATTCACTATCGAATTCCACTTAAAGGATTTTCCACCAATATTCGGGTCTCTTATGTGGTTACAACTTTACTTATCTTTATTCCTATATATATGCACCTTGAATAAAGTAAAGTAACCGAAACAAGACACTTGGTCAGTAGCGGTAGCCACCCCGATTGTAACGGTAGAGTTTCCCGTTGTCCTGCACAACCATTCTCTTGTTTCTGAGGAAAGTGATTTCAGCTGCTGCCTTGTTCTTGTTGAAACTGCCAAGTATGGTGCGAAGTTCTTCGACAAGTCTGTTTTGGAAGTCCTCATAATTGAATTCGTCAAACATGGTCGGGAATATCCTTTCAAGGGCGGTTTCGTGCTGTTTCTGTGTAATGTCAAAGTATGGGTCGAACTCTTTCTTTGACGGACGACCGGCTTTCTTCGGTTCGGACACATAGTCCTCAACAAGCTCAGGAAGAATGTGGTCATTGATACGGAATGCAAAGGTGGGGAAAGTCTGTGCGCGTGTAAGCACTGCGGACACCTTACTGATGTTCTCATCGACTTTGTCTTTCTCCACCTGAATGACGGTCGCAGCTTTATTGTTTATCTCCGTTCCGATATGACCTCTGGCATTCTCATCACCCTTGTTCTGATGGAGGATTGTATGGATGTGAATCTGATATTCATCCGTCCAGCGCATCAGTATGGAAGTGATTTGCGTAGCCTCCAATGGAGCATTGATGTCAAAAAGCAAGTCACGTACCCCATCGATGATGACAAGCCCGATTCCTTCGGTAGTCGCAAGAGCACATTCTATAATTTCAATGCGTTCTTTAGGCGTGTATTTCCGTAAGGAGAGAAATTCCAGGCGGTCAGTGTCCGTACCATCGGGAAGGTTGGCAAGAGCAAGGATCCTGGCAAGCGTCTTCTTGGAATGTGCCTTGCTCTGTTCGGTATCGACATAAAGAATCTTGTTCTTGCCTTCTGGCAAACATACCTCATACGTAAGTACCTTCTCACCACTCAGTGCTGCCGCAGTTATGGCAGAGACATTGAATGTCTTCTTGCTTTTGGCCTTTCCGATGGATGCACTGAAATTGCCGAATGTACCGATGGGTATGCCGTCCACCTGAATAACAACTGCTCCAGTGTCGTACTCTTCCGTCATACTAATGCGTGACTCATGCCATTTCTTTACTACGTCATCTTTGTTGGGTGGCTGTGTCAGGATTGGAATGTTTGCTTTGTCCATCATCTCAAACCTTTCTCTATACGTTCCACATCGGACTGTTTATAACAGTTCTTGCCTCCTATCTTATAACAGGTGAGATAACCCGAAGCATTCCATCTCCAAAGTGTGGCACGGCTCTTGCCCAAGCGTTGCAATACTGCGGATTCATCCAACATGGCATCATTTGCGGTTGCCAGACGTGTCTGTTCCTGTTCTTCCGCCCATTGTTGGAAAGCCTCTTTCAAAGTCTCTACAGAGGTGATGACCAAAGTCTCGGGTTGAGACGGATTGAAATTATTCTTATCAATCATGTGATAGTAGGCAGGGTTGCTGGCGACCCTCACGGCAAAACGCTTGCCTCGCACCTGCCCGGGCTTCACTATATCAGTGAGGTCTGAAGTAGATTCGCACTGCAAAAGTAGTATGGTTTGAAATGAAGCTGAAATATCTTGGATTGTCATTACTTGCCGACCATCGGAAGACATTTCTGTTAAAACATTTAACGAAATAACAACCTTAGACAACAAAGTGCAAAAGTGCAGAAAATGCAAGGTGTAAATAATGCAAAAGCCCACACTTGACGTAACATCAAGCATGGGCCGATTTTGTTATATGTAGAAAGAGGACTAACTCATGAATGACTTTATCAGTCGCCACCATTGTATGAGTATACTTTTGCGAGTGAATTTGCCTGCCAAAAAAGAAAGACGACCGTCATCTTCCTTAGTGTAGCCTATCCGAGTCCTCAGCGCACTGATGATACGGTTCTTTTCCTTGTCGGTAAACCGTTCATGGAGATAATTGTTATAAGCGGTCTTTGATACATGGCTGAACTCGGTACTGACTTTGGCATGAGCGATGTTCCTTACCAGCCCTTCATCCCTGGCACATACCATGACAAGTGCAGCACCTCTACCAACTTCACCGTTAAGCAGGAAGTGGAGCGTGTCAAGTATCTTCTCCGAATGTTCTGGGTATAATATTTCATCCGTAAAAGTGGAAGGTCTCTGTTGGAACACCACATGCTTCCAGATATTCATAAATGTCAGTACCATCTGTGGTGTTACACCTTTAATGTAATGACGTAGCAATCCGCTGACAAAATCATGCACTTCTTCATAATGACCTGTCGCACGTATGAAAAGATATTCCATGACGTTCTTCACCCGTCTTTTTTTGCAAATGGTTTCCCATGGCAATTCGGGTCTGTCAAGTATAAGAAGGATGGTCTTGGCTGCTGCCTCATTGGATGGCACAGGAATATTGTCGTCAAGCACACCATCTTTGAAGCGTTCGTTATAAAGGAATAGAATGTACTCGATGTTTTTCTCCGTATTGCTCTTGCCGTACTGGAATTCAATGTCAGCTGTAATGTCTTCAATGCTCTCTTTCATAAGTTCCTGTTTATATGGTTACACCATTCTTGCTAAGTTCAAGCAGATTAGCAAGCTGCTCGGCTGTCATGGATTCAAACTGTTGCAAAAGTAGTGATTTTACCTCCGACTCTTTCCTGGCTTTCGCCACTTTCTTGGCTATGTTGGTGGCAAGCTCAATACCGCTAATCTTGATATAGTCATTGAAGACACTTTCAGTCTTGTGTCCACTGATAGACATCATTTCATAAGTGTCAAGAATCTTTTCAAGATACATCAGTGTGATTCCGGTACGTCTTGCCGTATGAGTCGTGGCAAGCTTATAACGGGGTATGAGTGCTTCGCCCTGACTGTTGCGTTTGTAAGTTTCCTTGTTCTGTTGCTCCTTTTTCTGATGGTCAAGGGTCAACTTGGTGGGAAGTTCATGCTTCAAACTAGGCATCGTTTCCGCAAGGGTTTCCAATATCTCCTTTATTTTATTGTTAAGGCGTTGGTTCTGTATGTTCGGAAGGTTGTAGTTGTACTTCTCGAATATACGGAGCAGGTTATCATTGAGAATAGGAATGGTTACTTCTGTATTGGTTTTCTGCTGGACAAGCGTAATGATGCCCACACCATCGTGAAAAGTAACGTTCTTTGCCGATATACGGGAATAATCCGAGAAACGTTGGCTGGTATAACAACCTACAAGGAAGACATCACGCACACGGTCGTCCTCTCCTTCAAGTTCCATATCATATAGGGCTTGAAGCTCTTCGTTGGTAAGATATATTTCCACTACCATGTCTTCCTTGTTTACCTGCAACTTCGGGAAATGTTCAAGAATGGAAGCCTTGAACTTGTACCCTTCCTTGAATGCAACGTTGAGCATGGCAGAGAATACGGCAAGGTTCTTGTTGATGGTCTTCTTCATGTAGCCGTATCTTTCCATGTAAAGCACGAACTCGTCTATCATGCGTTCGTTGATGTCATTCCACTCAAACGGATGTTCTTTGCAGAAACTTTCAAGTATCACAGCGAAGCCTTTATAGGTATGGAGTGTTCCTTTTGAGTAGTTGTTGCCCTTACGCTTGATGCTTCCGTTTTCCATTCCCTCAATTCTCCTTTGAACAAATTCCAGAAGGCTTGGTCTGCGTGCATCCTGTAGTTTCTTGACCAGTTCGGCATTTGCTTCTGTCTGTTCCCTCTTTTTGGAAATTATTGTCGTCCGACTGATTTCTGAGGGATTGACGGTCTTCACCATTTCATAGACTTCAAGAATGTCCTTACGGGTAAGTGCTTCTTCAGGTAGTGACATAATGATGGCATTAAGTGAAGCAACGAAAGCCTCTATATCCGTTTTCTTCTTCATAAGGCTTTCCCTATAAGTGGCATTCAGCTTGCCTCTTTTAGGGATAGAGATTCCACCATCCACAAATTCTTCCTCCTTTACGGTAACAGGAGACTTGAACTGCGGTCTGTTGGTACGGGTTATGTCCATTCGTACCAAAATGTGATGTTCGCCTTGCTTATTTTCTTTCTTGGCAAGGGATAATGTTGCTTTTGCCATACTGCTATGTTATGAAGTTTGGTGCAAAGGTAGCAAAATTCCCTGAAAATAATGTCACAAATAATGTCACAATAATGAGATTTATGAAATATTAGTGAAACGGGCTAAAATTGTAAAAGCATTGATATAATGGATATTACCTTTCTTTTGATTCATTTCTTTTCATTTATTTTTCAGTTGTTTTTATCTAAAAGGGGAATTTAGCTCCCCATACAAGATAATGTCTGTACAACGGGCAAGCCCGTGGCTTAAAAAAGACGTGCTTTGAAGTAAAATGTTTGATATTTATGGCTTTGATTGACTGTCAAAGACGATTAAAAGAGAATAATTGTCGTATAAATGTGTATTTATATGGCAACTTAAATGGCATTAATGTCACATTTGGTGTTACAGTAGTGCCGATTCAGAACTTCAAATTGTATCTGAACATTCTGCCCACAGAGAAAGTGAACAAAGGATTGAAATCACTTTGGCATTTTGAATGCCATTTGCCGATGCTTGGATAAAGATTGTTCCAGCAGATTTGCCGAAATATAACAGGTGCTAATATTGAAAAACAGTGAAAGTAGAAATTATTTAGCTAGTAATGTGTTATTTGATATGCCAATATGAAGATTGTTGTTTTGTCATAACCCCAATAGTACAGGCATGAATATCCGCAAATGGCAAAAGATGTACAATTATTCCAAACGGATTGCCACAACCAATCCAAAGAGAATTAGCCACAATACCATTGGCAATTAAAACGGCAACGACCGATTTCGTGATTTATCATGAAACCAGTCGTTGCACTTAGACTTTGACTTATATACGAATGGACACTTTTAGAATAAAGTCAAGTGGAGAGTCAATAATGGTAATCCGGCATGAACCGATAAATGCCACGGCTTTCCTGAACCACCATCCGTTTGTTCGTGAGAAACTTAATTATCTTCACAATCTTGTTGTGATTAAATTTCGTTCCTGCCAGTTCGTAGGCAGTGGTCAGTTCTTCTTCCAAAGCCTTATATCCCGAAATAGTTTCTCTTCCCTCAAAAGCCAGTTCGAGAGCCTTGCGATGGATTGTTTCGTGGATGTCCCTATAAGGGGAGAAGGGTTCCTGTTTGGGACGACCTGCGCTTTTCTTGGTCGGCACATAGTCCGGCAGAAGTTCGGGAAGTGATTGGTCATTGATGCAGAAGGCGAATGGCAGAAAGTCTTTGGAACGGGTATGCACACTTTCCACTTTGCTGATGTTGTTGTCGTCCTTGTCTTTTTCGATTTGGATGACAGTCTCAGCCTTGTTGTTGATTTCCGTGCCAATGTGTCCACGGGCATTTTCATCGCTTTTGTTCTGATGAAGGATGGTGTGAAGATGAATCTGGTATTCGTCAGTCCACTGCATGAGTTTGGAGATTACGCACGTGGCTTCGCTCGGAGAATTAATGTCATAAACCAAGTCGCGGATTCCGTCAATCACCACGAAACCGAGACCCTCAATCTGACTGATTGCATCATCTATGATAGCCAAACGCTCCTTGGGGTTGAACTTGCGTAGAGCGAGAAAATAGAAACGGTCGCAATCTTCATTAGCCGGCAACTCTACCAGTTTCATGATACGATGCATTACAATCATACAATGGTTTTGACTTTGCTCTGTATCAATGTAAAGGATGCGGTTCTTTCCATCGGGAAAATCCGTTGTGTAGTTAAGGACTTCCTTTCCGGACAAAGCTGCTGCCACCATAGCCGACACATTGAAAGTCTTTTTGCTTTTAGCCTTGCCTATAGATGCACTGAAATTTCCCAATGTCCCGATAGCCACTTCGCCTATTTTCAGAACTTCCGGCTCCTGTTCGTATTCCTTTTCCAAGCTGAGCATTGTATCTTGCCATCTTGTAGCGACCTGAGTAGGATCTTCGATGGGTGCTACCGTTTCCATACTCACCAGCTTTTAGGGTTGGCTTTGCGACGTGTAGTTGCAAGCATTCGAGCGTGTTCTTCCTCTATGCTTATAGGCGTTTCTCCTTTTCTTCCGCTTTCCAACCATTTGTCCAATTCATCACGATAGACAAACAGGTGCTTGCCTTGTTTAATGATTGGAATACCTCCATGTTTGGCTTTGTAATAAAAGGATGATTTCGAGATACCTAAATATCCGCAGACTTCATCAACTGTCATTGGAACATGGGTATCCTTTTTTACCTCGTTATGCTGCTGATGAAGTTTTTCTGTCAGCAGATTTTCCATACTTGAGATTCTCTCGCAGAGTTCGCCTACCACTTCCGGTAGGTCATTGAAGGTTAATTTGTTTCTTTGCATGATATAACATTGTTTTTGTTAAACATGCTGCAAACCAATACAATGATGTAATGCTGACAAACCTCAGAAAGCAATAATATTTCGGTCTGCGTTGAATAACTCTAATTGATTGAATCTAAGTCCGATTCAGGGTCGTTCTTCATACATCTGAAGTGATAATCTCCGGTTTTAGGAATATCAAGTGCTATTTTGCAAACTCCGCTTGTCCGAAGATTTTTAGCCAAATATTTAATCGAAGCATCTTTCAGTTCATGTGTGAACATCGTATGTATGAATATAGCTCTGTCTATAAGGGAAATGTTCAATCTCTCTCCAATGTTCCACACAAAGTGCATCAGGTCGATAGAGCGGAGGGGATTATCTGATCTTGAACGGATTGGCTTGTATAATTCAGATTGTCCGTGTGCGAAATACTCTATGTTTTCATGCAGAATTTCAAGATTTTCTTTTGAGAGAAATTCAGTCATTACAAAGGTGGTGTATTCATGAATGACACGTTTAATGTCTGCCTGTCTTTCGGATTTTTTACGTTCAATTTCGGCGACACGCATTTCATAATTATCCATATAGTCGTGTTTTACACAGTTTTCTACAACTGGCTTTTCCAAATTTATCTCCCAGCCCTCAGAATATGTGGATTCAATCTCCTTAATCTGTTCTGTCCGTTCAATATGGAAAGGTTTTACTTGCTTGCCAAAAGACAAACTCAATTCATTCTTTGTTATGAATCGGAAGAAGAAAAGCTTAAGTACTCCACAGGCGAGTATCATTGCCGTAATATATAGAATAACTGGAGTGGAATATTCCATCATGTCGATATGGCAATTAAGATATAAATAGGAGTCTGTTGCCCAGTAAAGGATGACACTTACTGAAAGTATGAAACTGGTTCTTTGAGGAGAGATTTTAATACTATTCGTCATAAACTGATACTGTTTGAGTTTTACAATAAGACAAATGTATATGTAGATTTCCAAATAGTTGCTGTTTGTAATGGATAATCGTTCAGGATTTAAGAAAAAATATGCTCAGAGTATGATTTAGAGCAAAATATCATACTCTGAGCAATAAAAACGGGATTATTTGAACCTTAACTCTTACTTGCGGATTAAAGAGATGCTGTTGCTGGCTTCACGCTTGTTACTGTCCACAACTTTCATGTACCGTTGTGTCGTGGTGATACTTTTATGTGCCATATTACTTTGAATGGTACGTATGTCTGTGCCGGCTGCTCCTTGAAGTGTTGCATATGTTCTTCGGTAGGAGTGGAAAGTGATATTCTTGGTAATACCAGCTTCGCGAATCCATTCTTTCATAGGTTGCTGTGTCCAACTTCGTTTCAATCCTTTAAATACTAATCCGGTTTTTTCTGGAGAATAGCCAATCAATTGCAGGGCTTCGTCACTGATAGGAATGATGTCCTCCGTTTTGGTCTTTTGGGTAATTGTATGGACACATTTTCCTCCAGCTGCAAAGTCAACGATCTCATGCCATTGTAACGATAGTATATCGCTGATTATGAGACTGGTCAGACATGAGAACAATGATGCTGTCTTCAGAATCGGCTTTTTGCAAGGTGTTTCTGCCAATTTGTATAGTTCTTCCACACTTAGATACTCTTTTGGAGTATCTTCTGTTTCGATTTTATCCAAAAAGTCATTGATATTGGTCTTGATTAGCCGATTGCGATAAAGGATTTTCAAAAGTCCCCTGAATGTTGACCAATAGCCGGAAGCAGAGTTCTTTGAAATGCGACCGTCACGCCTGAGTTGCTTGGCATTTAGCAGATACTCACGAAACTTATTACAAAGGTCAATATCAATTTCTTCAAAAGTACATTTGCCATGAACGAAGTTGTAGAAATGGTGGTACACAAATTCCCACTTTTGGTCATGCTTGCGAAGCTGCTTGCGGTAGTATTCCAGAAAATCCGCTTTGAGTTTGTGTCTGTCAAAGAAATCATACCTGTCATTAACGATAGATTCAAAGCGTCGGCATCGGATGGCTTCCGCCTTTTCCGACATAATTGCATTGAAGTTGCGTTCACGTTCATTCTTAGGATTGGCATAAATATAAATGTTCAATCCTTCGTGACGGATGGTTTTCATTGTTTCCTGGTCACGATACCCCGGATAATAATCCAGATAGAAAGACAGCATCCCATGTTTCAAAGGACGTGTTCTCAATGTTACTGTTTTACATTCTAACATAGTTACAATTATTATTGGTTTATACTTATTTGCTACAAATGTCCGTAATGGCTTGACACAGACAATGCTCATTTTTAGAATCATTTTCTGGTCTGCATAAATTCAGGATTAGTCTTATTTTCGGGCTCCCATTACATGGTCAAATTCCACTTTCAGGAATCTCACGAAACGACCTTTCTTCTCACGTTTGATTTCGTGGAATTGTAAAACTCCATAAACAGAATCTCTGGAAAGACTATATTTCTTCATGGCTTCCTGTACGGTATAGTATTCCGATGAATCATCTTCTGTTGTTTTCTTCGATAGATCAAAGTGCAGTTTGGAATAGAATATCTGACCATGTTCTTTCTTTGAGGGGATATTGTTTCGATAGACATGAGAACGGATAGCGACCCGACTCATCCCATACTTTTGTTCTATCTCTTCGGGAGTGTACCATTCGGTCAGATCATTATCTGTCTTGTATTTGGCAAAGACAGCATCAATATGTTTCTTGCTGTAATAATTGAATTGACGGATTCTGACTTTGGGAATATCATGTTCTCTTGTGTAAGTCCATACCCATTTTGTGTTGACCTTATATTTCTCGGCAATTTGCTCGGCAGTATAATACTCGCTCATGTCAAATTCGTCCTTTGGAACTATACGTTCATAAGGCTTTGTCTTTAACATTAGCTCAATATCCGCACGCCGAATGAGAGATTTCTTCCCACTGATTCGTGAAGCTTTTAGCTTGGATTCCTTCACCAATTTATAAACATATTGGCGAGTTACACCCATTAACTGTGCCGCTTGTGCAAAAGAGAAGAAGTCTTGTCCTTCTGCTGCCTGTTTGGGCTCCAGCAGTTCCTGCATCTTTTTCAGTTGGCGTTTACGTTCTCGAATACGTTCCTTGTAGCCGAGATTGGAGCACTGGTGACTGCAATAGCAAGTCGTTGTTTTCTTCGCAATGAATGGTTTTCCACACCATTGGCAAATCTTTCTTACTTCCATATTTTTCTATTTTTAATTGAGGTATATCTCTTTATTTCTCCTCTTTTTTGTCAACACACGTAAACCATTGTCAACACACGACAACAAATGCGTCAGTGTGACATCGGGGACAAATCCCAATTTGTTTCGCGGTAGAAATACGGTAGAAAAATATGGTGAACAACACTATCCAATCGCTATGAACTGGATTTGGGGTAAATAAAAAAGCCGCTGAATTTCAGCGACTTCATTATAGTTGATTCTAATTCGTTGCGGTTAATTGCGATATATCATTTACCGATGCAAAACCTCTCAAATATGTTTCCCAACACCTGGTCTGTGGTGACTTCGCCGATTATGTCGGAGAGGTGGAAGATGCATTCTCTTAGGTCTTGGGAGATGAAATCTCCGGAGAGGTTGGCGGATAAGCCTTCTTGGACACGGTGGATGGATTCGAGGGCGTGGGTCAGAGCTTCGTAGTGGCGGATGTTGGTGACGATGATATCGTTTGAGGACAAAGAGGGGATATGGGCGGCTTGGATCAGGAGGTCCTGCAACTCGTCGATATGCTCTCTTTTCTTTGCCGAGATGAAGATCGATTGCACGTTATCGGGAAGGCCGGCCGGTTTAAACCGGTTGTCGGCGAGCAGGTCGGCTTTGTTGAAAACGAGGATTAGCTGCTTTCCTTCCGAGCGGGGCAGTATCTTTTCGGATAATTGGGCTATCTGCTGGTCGGCATCGACGGCATCTATCATCCAGAGGACAATGTCTGCCTGGTCGAGTTTCTGGAAGGTTCGTTCGATACCGATACTTTCGATTGCGTCATGTGTTTCGCGGATGCCGGCGGTGTCGATGAAACGGAATGTGATCCCTCCGATATTGACCGTGTCTTCGATGACGTCACGGGTCGTACCGTGGATATCGCTGACAATCGCTTTGTCCTCGTTCAGCAGGACGTTCAGCAGGGTTGATTTTCCGGCGTTCGTTTCACCGATGATCGCTACCGGAATACCATTCTTGATCGCGTTTCCTACACTGAAAGAGTTGGCCAGGCGCGATATGACTGTTTCGATATGGGCCGCCAATGTACTGAGTTCGCTACGGTCGGCAAACTCCAGTTCCTCGTGGTCACTGAAATCCAGTTCCAGTTCCATCAAAGAGGTGATATGCAAAAGTTGCTCGCGCAAGTTCTTTAACTCATGGCTGAAACCACCGCGCATCTGGTTTAAAGCCAGGCGGTGTTGGCCGGCCGAGGTCGAGGCAATCAAGTCGGCGACTGCCTCGGCTTGGCTCAGGTCCATCTTGCCGTTCATGAAGGCGCGTTGCGTATATTCGCCGGGGAGGGCGGAGCGGCAACCGCTTTCAATCAAAAGTTGCATGATCTGTTGCTGGATGTAGACGGAACCGTGGCAGGTGATCTCTACCGTGTCTTCGCCGGTAAAGGAATGAGGTGCGCGGAAAAGAGCGACCAGCACCTCATCAATGAGTTCTTCACCACGCCTGATACTACCGTAACGCAGTGTATAGGCTTTCTGTGACAACAGGTCTTTTCCTGCTGTACGCGGTACGAATATCGTGTTGCAGATTGCGATTGCTTCCGGTCCGGAAACGCGGATGACAGCAATTCCTCCGACTCCGGGGGCGGTTGATACGGCGCAGATAGTATCTTGATTGATCATTACGATTTATAAAATCAATTTTATACGGTTATTAATTCATATTCTTGTGTTCCGATACCGATCTTTTCGGCATGTACGAGCCCAGCTTTCCAGTTTGTTTCGGGGTGCATGATGTGGAATTTGTCGCAACCTTCCAGATGCTCGTGGTGCGGGGCATCGGAAAGGCGGTTGCCTGTCTCCAAGATCGGTGCCTTGATCACCATGTCGGCACAAGCCTTGTCCAATGCGACCGGATCGAAAGAGGCGGCGATACCCAAGTCTGGCACAATTGCTGCATCGTTGTGGTTCCAGCAATCACATTCGGGAGAGACGTTCATGATGAAACTGATGTGGAAGTGGGGTTTGTCCGCAAGGACGGCTTGCGTATATTCTGCAATCTTACAATTCAACCGTTCGGAAGTATCCCAAGAGGCCAGGACAGCCTCATCATGTTGGCACAGGGCTACACATTGCCCGCAACCTACGCAATGGTCATAATCGATCACGGCTTTCCGGCTTTCATCCAGATGGATCGCGTCGTGCCGGCAGTGTTTTACGCAGATGTTGCAACCGATGCAATGTTCCCGGTCTACACGAGGTTGCGAAGCACCGTGCAATTCCAACTTCCCGGCTACACTGGCACATCCCATGCCCAGGTTTTTCAATGCTCCGCCGAATCCGGTCTGTTCGTGTCCTTTGAAATGAGTCATGCTGATGATGATGTCGGCATCGGCTATGGCTGATCCGATTTTGGGAGCTTTGCAATATTCTCCGTTGATTTCGATCTCACGGCATTCCGTACCCTTCAACCCGTCGGCAATGATGACATCGCATTTGGCAGAGATAGGATTGAAGCCGTTTTCCATCGCGCTTTGCAAATGGTCTACTGCATTGGCGCGGCGGCCGGAATAGAGCGTGTTGCAATCCGTCAGGAAGGGTTTGGCTCCCAGGTTGCGGAGTATGGTTGCCAAACGTGCCACATAGTTCGGACGGATGTAGGCCAAGTTGCCCGGTTCGCCGAAATGGATCTTGATTGCCACAAATTGATCTTTGAAATCAATGTTTGCTAACCCCGCACGTTTTACAAGACGTTCCATCTTGTCCAACAGGTTGCTGGATGGGGTTGTCCGGAGATTGGTGAAGTAAACTTTAGACGTTTCCATTTGTTTATTGGTTTATGCAGGCAAAGGTACGAAAAAAACTGTTCTTCCTATGAATTGCCGGTTTTGCAGATTGGCTTTTATATCGTATTTTTGTGTCAAATCAGTTAAATTATGGACATGTTTCGGTTAAACCATGAGCAATTACTTAAAGGGGTAAATATGAGTTTCCAACGTTACTTATCCCGGCGGATCAAGTGGGACAAGAGGCTGATCGGCATTTTCGGTGCGAAAGGAGTGGGGAAAACCACGCTTTTGCTGCAACATATCAAATCGGCTTATGGCGATTCTCATGAAGCTCTGTATCTGCCACTCGATAATATCTGGTTTCAGGAACGGCAGATGTTGTCCGAAACTGTCAAGCAATTCTATGAAAAAGGAGGAAGGCATCTTTTTCTGGATAATATCCATCGGTATGGAAACTGGATGCAGACGATAGAGCGTTTGCTCGAAGATTATCCCGATATGCAGGTCGTGTTTACTGCGCCTTTGCTGGCCGAAGGTGAAATGCCGGATTTGTCTTTCGGTGGAAAAGGCAATTGGTATACGTTGCATACCATGTCGTTTCGTGAATATTTGTCCTATGAAGGGGCACTGGAACTCAAACCGGTCCCGTTGGACGAGCTTTTGCTTAACCATGCGGAGATCACGCAACAGGTGATGGACGAGATAAACGTAGTCCCCGTTTTCCGGAATTACCTGGAACATGGGTGCTATCCTTTCTATTGGGAAGATCCGGATGCCTTCAATTTCCGTTTGCAGGATTTGGTGCGGGATTCGGTCGATGTGGACCTGCCTGCCGTTCACCATATGAGCAACTCCGTGTCCAGGAAGATGAAGCAATTGCTGATTCTGCTTGCCAAAGAGGCTCCGGAATTTCCCCGCATGCAAACTCTGATATCCAAAAACGAGATGGATAACGTGCAAATACACAAATTGCTGGGCTATGTGGAGGGAATAAGAGCGCTCCGCATTTTGCAAGTCAGGAAAGAAGGGGGCGGGCTGGCTCGTTCGTATCGTTCTTTTCTGGCAAACACGAATCTGTTGGCAAGTCTTTTCCGGGAGATGGAACGGATCTATTGGGGTGAAACATTCTTCGTCGATCAGATGTCTAATTGCGGAACGGTAGAACTTTTGCATAATGGAGATTATCGTGTGAATGGAAAATACACATTCGTGATTGGTGATCCGCTGATGGACTATGAACGCATCAAGAATGTGGAAAATGCGTTTGCCGCCATACACGGGCAGCCCAAGAGTGTCGGGAACAAGATACCTATTTGGGCGCTTGGCCTTTGTTATTGAAAGATTTTATTGTTAATTAAATATGTAAGTTATGCTGGAGAATATGAAAAGCAGACGGACGATCCGTAAATATACGACTCAGGATATCCCTGAAGCCTTGTTGAATGAATTGCTGGAGGTTGCCACCCGTGCATCCAATACGGGAAATATGCAGCTGTATAGCGTGGTCGTAACCCGTGATAAGGCGAATAAGGAAAAGTTGGCTCCCGCCCATTTCAATCAGCCGATGATCACGACGGCTCCGGTCGTACTCACCTTCTGTGCCGATGCCAATCGTTTTGTGAAATGGGCAGAGCAGCGCAACGCCGTGGCCGGCTTCGACAATTTCCAGACTTTTATCGCTTCGACTATCGATGCGATGCTGTTTGCCCAGAGTTTCTGTACGGCGGCCGAAGAAAAGGGGTTGGGAATCTGCTATCTGGGAACAACGACCTATAATGCGGATAAGATTATCGACGCATTGTCGCTGCCCCGTTTGGTTGTCCCCGTCGTGACGGTCACGGTCGGTTATCCCGACGGAATGCCCGAACAGGTGGAACGCTTGCCACTCGAAGCGGTTGTCCATCAAGAAGTGTATACGGATTATACGCCGGCCTCTATCGATGCGTTGTATCACGATAAGGAAGAACTGGAAGTGAATAAACAATTTGTGCGGGAGAACGGCAAGGAAACATTGGCCCAGGTATTTACGGATGTACGTTATACGAAGGCCAACAATGAATATTTCTCTGACGTGTTGCTGAAAGTCTTGAGAGGGCAGGGCTTTTTGTAACTCTATGTGTTACGGTTGCTAACCCTATGGGTTACGCAGGTTAAAGCATAGGGTTAGCAACCGTAATGCATAGCTTTATTTTATATTCGGTCCAACACCGTTTCGATCAAGCCGGTCATGGAACCTTTGTATTCGGTGTTCATGTCTTTGGCCACCCGGCCGGCAATGATGCAACACACGGTCATGGCGCGATGTCCCATCAGGGCAGACAGCCCGGCGAGGGACGAACTTTCCATTTCGAAGTTGGTAATCCGGCTACCGTTAAAGTCGAATGCTTCTATTTTCCGATTCAACTCCGGATCGGCAAGCGGCAGGCGGAGTTGGCGGCCTTGCGGACCGTAGAAACCGTTGGCCGCAATCGTTACTCCCCGGATAATGTCGTCTTTTGTGATTTGTTCGACTAAAGAAGGGTCAGCGGAAACGACATAGGGCCGGATACCGCTTAACTTCCATTCCAATTGTTTGAGGAGTTCCGATTCGAAAACCTTGTCACGTACCTTTTCGGAATCGGCATAGAAATACAAGACTCCGTCGAACCCGATTGATTTTCCTGCTGCCACATAGGTCCCGACGGGAACAAACGGTTGTAATCCTCCTGAAGTCCCGACACGTACCATTGTCAGTTGCCGGAATTCAGGCTTGATGGTGCGTGTGGCAAAGTCGATGTTTGCCAGAGCGTCCAGCTCGTTCAGGACGATGTCGATATTGTCGGTTCCAATGCCGTGCGAAAGCGTCGTGATTCGCTTTCCTTTATAAGAACCTGTGATGGTGTGAAATTCGCGACTCGACACTTCGCATTCTTTCGTATCGAAGTAGGAGGCGACAGTGTTTACACGATCGGGATCGCCGACCATGATAATCTTGTCGGCAAGCTGTTCCGGTTTCAGATGCAGGTGAAAACAACTGCCGTCGGTGTTGATAATAAGTTCAGAAGGAGCGATCATTTGATTTTAGATTTATGATTTCAGATTTATGATTTATCATCAACACATAAATCATAAATCTGAAATCCTTGTTAGTCTTTTAAAGGTTTCGAAGGCGCATTAGACGGTTTGGCGATTGCTTCGCGCATGCCGGTGTCTGCCTCGATGTTCTTCATCTTATAATAGTCCATGATGCCCAAATTGCCACTGCGGAAAGCTTCGGCCATCGCTTTGGGCACTTCGGCTTCGGCTTCGATAACCTTCGCACGGGCTTCCTGTGCTTTGGCTTTCATTTCTTGTTCGACGGCAACGGCCATGGCACGGCGCTCTTCGGCTTTTGCCTGGGCGATATTCTTGTCGGCCTGAGCTTGGTCCATCTGGAGGAATGCGCCGATGTTTTTGCCTATGTCGATATCTGCAATGTCGATAGACAGGATTTCGAAAGCCGTCCCGGCATCCAATCCCTTGCGGAGCACGAGCTTGGAGATCGAGTCTGGGTTCTCCAGTACGGTCTTATGATTTTCGGACGAACCGATGGAGGAAACGATCCCTTCACCAACGCGGGCCAGAATCGTCTCTTCGCCTGCTCCTCCGACTAATTGTTTGATATTGGCCCGGACTGTCACGCGTGCTTTGGCGATCAGCTGGATGCCATCCTTGGCTACGGCCGTAACGGGAGGCGTGTCGATGACTTTCGGGTTGACCGACATCTGTACGGCTTCGAATACGTCTCGTCCTGCCAGGTCGATGGCGGTTGCCATCTGGAAAGGAAGGTCGATATTCGCTTTCGATGCGGAAACAAGGGCATGGACAACCTTTTCGACATGTCCTCCTGCCAGATAGTGCGCTTCCAGTTCGTCACGGGTCAATGTTTTCAGACCGGCTTTGTGGGCTTCGATCATGGCGCGGGTGATGACATAAGGCGGCACATTACGGATACGCATCAGGAAAAGCTGTATCAGCGAGATGTTGACACCCGAAACTTTTGCCGAGATCCACAGGAGGAACGGCACATAATAAAAGAAAATTACCAGCAGCAATATCGCTGCTCCCAAAAGGGCAAGAGGCACAAAGGTCATTTCCATGTGAGTAGATTTATGAATTATGATTTATACTTCAATTCTCAATTTTTAATTTTTACAACCACATTATAACCGTCGACGCGTATCACCTCGACCGGAGTGTTTTCATCTATCAGTTCGTCTACCGATTTGGCCTCCACAGTGATCCCGTTAATACGGGCTTTCCCGATAGGGGCGAGGCGCGAAAGTGTCAACCCTTCGTCGCCCGGCACGATTCCCAAGTCACGGCTGGACACCAATTTTGAATCTATGTCGGTTTTCAAAGCCACCCGGTTGAAGGATTTTGAGCGCAACAGCCAAGCGAAAGAGGCTGCGAATGCAAGCAATGATACCGCCAACGTCACATTTCCCACCGGTGTGCTAACCGAGTAGGCATAGAACAAGCCGCCGGCAGCAAAAAGGAATCCTCCGACACCGGCCACCGTGATGCCCGGTAGCATAAATATTTCCAACAGGATGAGTGCGATGGCTACAACCATTAGGAAAGTGATGATGAGCGTTTCGAATACCATAAATACTTATGTTTTATCGTTTGTTTTTCAGATAATTGATCTCTGCATTACGAGCTTTCTTTTCCAGCTCTCCGGGCTGTTCCAACAAAGCGTCCAGTTGTTCTTCTGCTTGCAGGATGGCCGGCTTCAATTGCTCTTTGCCGGTCTTGTTACCTTTGGCGTAGGAAGCACGCAGGCCGTCGAGTTTTTCATTCAGCTCTTTGATCTGCTTGTTCAGGGCGACCGCTTTTTCGTAGTAGCTCTTTGCCTCAGGGCTGTTGATCTCGTCCCACTTGTAGTAGACGATATTATCCGCGATGATGAATTCGAAATCCTTCTCGATCTTTTCCTCCCCGTAAGGTATTTTTGTATGGGACAGACGAATCAAGTCGGCATAGTCGGCTCCTTCCTTCCAGGAATCCCTGATGGAGGTGATCGCGGCACGGGCTCGTTTCACTTCGATGTCTTCACTTTCCACCCGTTTGTGTTCCGGGTTTGGGATGAAGAGATAGACGCAGGCTTTGCCTTCCGGCTGGAAACGGTCGGAAACGAACCAGCCCAATCCTTTCACATCGTCGAAGACCATCATATAGTCGTTATAGGGCGAGTTGAACGGCATACCTAATTGTTCCGGTGCCAGATACGTGTCGGAGTTGGTATTGTAGCGGGTGACGAAGAGGTCATAACCGCCTATCGAGCCGTTCCCTTTGGAGGAATAATAGATCGTAGCTCCGTCGGAAAGCACGAACGGGTAGTTATTGTCGTCATTGCTGTTGATACTCATCGGCAACTGTTTCTCGTCTCCCCATTCGTCCATGAGCATGGATTGGGTGAAGAGGCAGTAGCGGCCGTTGTCTGTCGAATGGGCATAATAAATCTTGTCGCCTTTCTGGTTCTTGTATACGGTCGAGTTCACAGGCTCGTTTGTCTGGAAGAAATCTTTGTAGGAATCGAGTGTGCCGCTTTCTTCGCTCAGAGTATAAGCGGAAAGGAAATCATTTTTGTCCACGACCAAGCTGTCGATGATCTGGACGTTTTCAACCTTTTCCATCATGCGTTGTGCGTTGTTTGCCAGGTCGAGCTTGGCTTCGAACGCTTGCGGATCCTGTTTCTTTTTTGTCAGCAGGTCGATATATTCTTCCAGCGTTTCGCCGGCTTCATCGAAGCGATACGTCTTGTAGTAGACTTCGGCCATATAGCGGTATGCGTCTTGCACTTTGCGCTTGACGGCCACTTTCAGATGTTTTTCAGCCCCGTCGAGATCGCCTGTTTCATAGCAGCAAACGCCATACCAATGATTATAAGAAGAGTTACTTGGTGCTTGTTTGACCAATTTTTCGAAGGCCGGCTTGGCCTCCGCATATTTACCTTCATTGTATAATTTCTTTGCTTCGGCCAGACTTTGTGCATGCAGCCCGCCACAGAGTAACGTAATTCCTATTGTATAAAACAGTTTATCAGATAACCAATTCATCATAAATCATTACTTTTGTGTCCGATTACAAAAATAGGAATTAAAATCAAGAATCAAAGCCCTTATTTTTTAATTCTTAATTTTTAATTCTTAATAAGTGAAGTATGGCAAAGTTGACAGAAGAGGAACTCCTGTTTCGCAAAGTGGAAGAGAAGGTTAAGAAGGCGATATTCGAATATGGCCTTATCGAGGATGGCGACCGCATATTGGTCGGTCTGTCTGGCGGAAAGGATTCCCTGGCGTTGGTAGATTTGTTAGGACGCCGTTCCAAAATATTCCGGCCTCGGTTTGAGGTGGTCGTGACACATATTGTGATGTCTAATATCCCGTACCGTTCGGATATCGATTATCTTAGAAGCCGGGCCGATGAGCACGGGCTTCCTTTCTTCGTACACGAGACGAGTTTCGACGCATCGACCGACACCCGTAAATCCCCTTGTTTCCTTTGTTCGTGGACACGGCGGAAAGCCATGTTCGATATTGCGAAGCAGCACGGTTGCAACAAAATTGCCCTCGGGCATCATCAGGATGATATTCTCGAAACCCTTCTGATGAATATGATCCACCAGGGAGCTATCGGAACCATGCCACCACGTTTGAAGATGAATAAGTTCGAGATGGAGATTATCCGGCCTATGTGCCTGGTGGAGGAAAAAGATTTGATCCGTATTGCTGCGTGGCGGGGATACCGGAAGCAAATCAAGAATTGCCCGTACGAATCCGGCTCCAGCCGTTCGGAGATGAAGGAGGTGTTGTCGCGTCTGGAGGCGATCAATCCGGAGGCACGCTATAGTCTTTGGAGTAGTATGTCGAATATTCAGGAGGATTATCTTCCGAAAATCATAAACCATAAATCATAAATCATCTCATGCAAGGATTTTATACTATTCTGTTATTGGTCGTATCCAATATCTTTATGACGTGTGCCTGGTACGGGCATCTGAAGATGAGGCAGCAGTTCAGTTGGTTCGAGCATCTGCCGTTGATCGGTGTTGTCTTGTTCAGTTGGTTTTTGGCCTTTTTCGAGTATTGTTTCCAGGTTCCGGCAAACCGGATGGGATTCCGGGATAACGGTGGCCCGTTCAGCCTGATCCAGTTGAAGGTGATCCAGGAGGTGATTACGCTGGTTGTCTTTGTCGGCTTCAGTTCGATCGCTTTCAAAGGCGAGTCATTTAAATGGAACCATGCGCTGGCATTCGTGTTTTTGGTAGCAGCGGTCTATTTGGTGTTTAAGAAATAGGGAGAGATGTCTGTTGTTCCCATGTCTTGACAGTTTTGAACCGTAAATGCTGAATTCCTGATATGTAATAAAATGATGGCGATCCGTAGGGGCGGGGTTCTACTCCGCCCATGCAAAATCAACATCCTCCTATCGAATGTCAATGGGCAGAGCAGAGCCCTGCCCCTACGGAATGACAATCATTTCCCGTCATAATCTGAATTTATCCACAAATGGGACAAAGTCAAAGTTCAGGAGTTGTTTCACTATCATCATACAATTACCTGCTTCCGGAAGCTACCAAATCTACTGAATCACCTACATATTGCTTTTCTGCTGAACCGTTTATTTTAGTTATAACTAATCTTGCATAACTTTGTTGATTTTCCCCAGTAAGGAATAAACGTACGTAACAATGATTAATACCCGGCTGAAGAACTCTTGTTATAGTTTGGAAATCATTTTCATTATTGAGACGTATCAGTGGAGTAGTACCTATAGATGCTTCACAACTAACATTTCCTGTAGCATTAAAAGCTAATATAAATGTATATGTCGCTTCTCTTTCACAATAGATATCTCCTGAAATCCAATTATATCCGCCTTCATACTTGGTTTGTTCTATATTATTGAAATAAGAAAAATCTGTAACTGCTGAACGAGTCATTAGCTTGGGTTCTGAGTCTACAATTTCAGAGTTATCGCAAGCGGACATAGCTAATAATAGGCTTAAAAAAATGTAATGTAATTTGTTCATGATCTTAACTGTTTGATTTAAAGTAAATATAAAAAATAGATTAGAGAGTATGTCGAAACTCAACATACCCTCTAATAAGTAACTAATTTAAAATAACTCCACTATTATCCAATGGATTTTGTGTCAGTGTATTGCCATTAGGATATGCATCAATGGCCTTTTGCGGGATATAATAAGTAACCCGGAAATCTGTAGCGGTGACCTCCTCCATTGCATTATGAGCACCTGGGAAATGTCGGGTCAATGTACCTCCGTTGCGGAACACGTCATAACTGCGTTCTGCCTGAAAAGCTAATTCCAATTGGCGTTCTTTATCAATTAAGGAAGGAGCAGTTGTTACATCCAAAGAAGCATAGCCTTCTCCCGGAATAGAACGTTCGCGAATTGTATTCAAATCGTTCAATGCTTCACCATATCTTCCTAACTTTGCATTGGCTTCTGCACGGTTCAGATAAATTTCACCTAAGCGGGAAATAACAGGCGAATGTAAATGGGAATCTTCTCCTTCGCGGGAACACTTTACAATGTAAAATTTCGGATGTCCGTTATTCAATGATATTTCATAATCGACAACACCAGTATAAGTCTTACCGTTATATTGAATGGTATAGTACTCTTCTGCTGCTCTATTCGGATCTGAATCAGGCGTGAGTGTATAACTCGCAGTTCCATCGGTACAAGTATTATCGCCAGTCATCTTAAATTGTTGGTAATAATAACCACTTTGCGTTCCGTTATTATAGATGTCATTTATGAAACGGAAAACTTTCGTATAATTGCCATCACTGTCTGCTACATATTGCGGCTCAATAAAGTTGGCACGGGCATCTACAATCTTCTTGTGATCCGGCCGCCAATCGTTACGTCCGGTTTCGTTCAGCAAATCAATGTATTTGGCACTGGCAAACATTTCGCCCCAACCCATACCGCCGATAACACCATACATACCACCTACACCATAATAATGATCATAGCCCGAAAACTCAGAAGCTACACGTTTTATGCAAAAGATAGATTCCGGATTGTTTTCAGGGACAAAAGTATTATACGCCATGAAATCTTCGCGGGGAAGCAGTTCATAAGCACCGGAATTAATTACCTGTGTAGCATAGTAAGCGGCAGAATCTGCATACTGTGTGTTGGGGTTTGAATAAGTGCCGCTCATGTAAAGATAAACGCGTGACAACATAGCCTGAGCTGCTCCTACTGATGCAAAAATAGGCCCATTGTTCACATTAATCATACTTTCCGCCTTCTTCAGGTCGGCGATTGCCTGCTGGTAGGTTGTTGCCACTGTCGATCGATCCGGTAATTGAACGTTGTTCATATCGTCCGGAGTCCCGTTAACAATAGGTATACCCAAGTTTTTATCTGGAGCTTGATAATAAGGTCGGCTGAATGCACGGGCAAGATAGAAGTACATCATACCACGGATGTAGTAACATTCGCCAAGCTTACTATCTATCTCTTCACTCTGTCCTTCTTCGATCATTTTCATGATATTGGATGCTTGAGCTACTGCTTTGTAACCATAATCCCAAAAAGTCAGCAAACGATCGTTATCAGGCGTACGGGAAAAAGAAATGAATGAAAAGAAATCATCGGATGAATATTTGCGAATCATCATATTGTCACCAGAATATTCACCTAAACGATGCATAGGATCAGACCAGGTTTTCAACTGGGCATAACTACCGCCTAATAGACCGTCTAAGGCTGTTAGTGGATCTGAAGTAATGTCTTCGGCAGCCATACTTCCATTTGGTAATCGTTCGATATCGCATGACATTAATACCATACTTGAACAAACGGTGGCCAAAAGGATTTTAGATATTATTTTTTTCATAAAAACTTACGTGTTAAAAAGTTAAATTAAGACCAAACATGTATTTGCGGGTAGATGGATAAACAGCAGGTCCCGCAGAACCGATAACCGAATTTTCATCTGCTGGAATTTCTGGATCAACACCGGAATAACCAGTAACAGTCAATAAATTTTCTCCGCTAAAGAATACACGTAGATTCTGAATATGATATTGAGGCAAACTCATGTTATATCCGATACTCAGTGAACGGAGTTTCAAATAATCGCTGTTTTCCAGAAAGCGAGTAGATGCTTTATTGGACTGGGATAGATTGTCCATTGAAGCTACCGGATGAGTCGCAATATCGCCGGGTTTTTCCCAACGGCTCCAACCATCCTTTAACTTCATCTGGTTGCGATCTGTATAAGTGCCATCAGAATCGTATTCCAAGCGGGAGTAATTGTAAATCTTTCCTCCGATTGAAAAACCGAATACGGCATTAAAGTCTATACTTTTCCAACTAATAGAAGTGTTGAAACCTCCAAATAGCTTTGGTGTGGAAGGTGGGCAAATAACCCGGTCGGCTTTAGCATAATCTTCAGTAAGAACCCGGCTGCCATTTTCGGCTGTCGTATACCATTGAGCTGCACCTGTTTCAGGATTGACACCTGCCCATTCTTGTATAAAAAAGGCATCGCTGCTGTAACCTGCTTTAAGAATCTTACTTGCAGTACCTGCAATATTAATATCTCCACCACCTATAATTTGCATTTCTGGATCATCGCCATACAATTTTTCTACGATATTCTTATTATGCCCCATATTGGCTTCCAAGCTCCAATTCCAGTCTTTTGTTTGGATGATGTTTCCTCCGATTGTCAGTTCAATACCTTTGTTACTGATTTCACCAACATTCTGCCAACGACTGGTAACACCGGTTAATCCGGATACTGGTGTCTTATATAAGACATCGGTCGTGTATTTATTATAGTAATCGAGTGAAATACGTAAACGGTTGCTAAAAAGATTCGCGTCCAAACCGATACCGAACGTAGAAGTTTGCTCCCAGGTTAAGTCCGGATTTCCAACTTGATTGATCAGTGTTGCAGGCACGCCGTTATAATTGGCGGAGACTGAATAAAGCGCGTATTGTGGATAAAGTACTCCCGGTCTGTTTCCCATTGTACCATATGATGCACGTACTTTTAAAATATCTACCCAGTCGGCTTTAAACCAATTTTCACGGTGGATATTCCAACCGCCACTTATAGAATAGAAATTACCGTATCGGGCATTATCCCCGAAATTGGATGCACCATCGCGACGAATAGAAACTTCTGCTACATATTTATTATCATATGAATAGTTGGCACGGGCAAAATATGACTGTATAGCCGATTCGCTCAAACTGCCTTTTGTCGCTTCAGGTAAAGCTGCTACATCCAACACCTCGAATCCTGGAGCAAAACCGGTTCCTTTGGCTTGAACGACTTTACTTTGGTAGTCTTTAAACTCATATGCCAATACGGCTTCTATCGAATGTTTGTTGAACTGCTTACTGAATGACAAATACTGGTTGGTATAGCGTCGAACCATATTACTCTGATATTCGTCAATACGACCATTTACGCCTGATGCACCGCTACTGCGAGGGTCTGTATAAGAATGATAATAATAATTTTGGTATTTATAACTGTTCACGGAATGGAAAGTCAACCAATCGGTTATTTTTATGTCGAAATCAACATTCCCTAAAAACTCATATGTTTTATAGTCTGTATGATTTCCGTATGACAAATCTAATAAGTAGTTTGTCGGCGTATTGTTTACCCAACCCGAATAGTAATGAGGAACCAGATTACCGTTCTCATCGTATGGACTATCCCATGGGAGCATAGAATACATTGCAGTAACCGAATATTGCGCATCAGTTACATCACGCATAGCACCCGATATGGACGGTTTAATTGTTAGCCATTTAAAAGGTTTATAATTCGATTTGTAACGGAAGTTATAACGGGAATAGTCGTATCCTTTCACAGCTCCTTCTTCATCATAGTAACCTAAAGAAAAGTAGGAATTGATCTTATCGGTTCCACCGGAAAGTGAAATGTTATACTCCTGTGTGAATCCGGTTTGAGTAGCCAGATCCCACCAATCGAAGTTTGAATTCCGTAATTCGGGATTCCAACGTGGAAAATTGAGTGTTTCGGCATTGCTGAATGAAGCAAAATAGTCATACAATTCTGCACCATCCATCATTTGCATATTACCATTATTTAATGTACTGATTCCTAACTTGGCAGATGCACTAACCTGTAGATCTCCACTTCGTCCGGATTTGGTCGTTACAAGGATAACCCCGTTAGCACCTTCCGAACCGTAGATAGCTGTGGATGCTGCGTCTTTTAGGATTGTCATCGTTTCGATATCAGACGGATTCAATAGTCCGGCACCATCTCCGACAATTACCCCATCGATTACCCATAAGGGAGCAGTCGAACCATTCAGTGTTGCTTTTCCACGCACTACTACGGCGCCGCTTGCTCCTGGTTGCCCAGAACCCGGTGCTACATACACACCTGAGATCTTACCATTCAACATGTTTTCAACTGAAGGTGTCGTGATATCCGTCAGCTTTTCTTTTTTCAGAGTCTGCAATGCACCCGTCAAGCTTTCTTTCTTCTGCGTGCCATACCCGACGATGACTACTTCTTCCAGTGCTTGAGAATCTTCTTTCAGGGCGATTTTGATGTCGGTTTGTCCGGTGTAGGGGATTTCCTGTGTTATATACCCGATAAAGGAGACTTGGATAATATCGCCTCGTTTCAGGCCTTCCAAAATGACTTGGCCGTTACTGTCGGATACGTTTCCGTTGGTCGTTCCCTTTATTACTATGGAAGCTCCGACTACTGGGCCGAATGAATCTTCCACTATACATGTGACTTTCCCGTTCTGTTGGGAAATGCTGACATTTTGCTTTACCGGAGCTGTGTCTGCCCAAGCTCCTCCCGGTACAGCTAAAGTACCTGTCAGCAAAATGGCATTTACTAAAATTGACTTTTTCAACATAGAATTATAATTTAAAAGAATGTTGTTTGATTTTTCTTGACCATTATATCCTATGTGAAATAGAAAGAGGATATTCTTGGCGCTATTTATTTTTGTTTTATACGTGGTTCTGATAGAACTATGGCGTTTTTTTAGGTTTTCTTTCTGTTTGATATGGAAATAGTATGGTTTTGTAACTTTTTGAATAATTCCTTGATCGTTCTGGGTTATCTAAATGGTTAAATTTGATTAACGGTCAATACTTGTATGCAAGAATAATTTATACTTGTAAAATATTGCATATATTTGCCAAAAAAATGACGGAGTTCTATCAGAACTTCGTCGTTTTTTTTATAAATTTTGTTGATCCAGATAGTCCAGTATTGCTTTTTCTTCATCCGGATGGAACCATCGGATATCAGGGTCCCGTTTGAACCAGGTCATTTGTTTACGGGCATAAACGCGGGAGTTGCGTTTTATCTTTTCTATAGCGAAGTCTAATGTCCATTCGCCATCCAAGTATTTGAACAGTTCTTTGTAGCCGACCGTGTTGAGGGAGTTCAATTCGCGAAAAGGATAGACGTGGCGTGCTTCTTCCAGCATACCGTCGGCCATCATTTGGTCTACACGGCGGTTAATGCGGTCGTAGAGTTCTTCGCGATCACGGGTAAGCCCTATCTGGATGATCCGGAAAGGACGTTCTTTGCGGGTATTGGTGCGGAAAGAAGAATAGGGTTTGCCTGTCATGCGGCAGATTTCTACGGCGTGGATCACTCGTTTGTAGTTGTTTCGGTCCACCTCTTCGTAATGCAAAGGATCGGCTTCCTTCAACTCGGCAAGGATAGGGGCAAGGCCCTCTTCTTCAAATTGCTTGTAGATGGTTGCTCGGATTTCGGGGGTGACGGTAGGGATGTCGTCGATTCCTTTCGTAACGGCATCGATATACATCATACTACCACCCGTCATAACGACGGTAGAGTGTGTCTGATGGAGTTCCCTGAGCAGGGATATCACGTCTTCTTCGAAATTGCTTGCGCTGTAGTAATCGGTGAGTGACAATGTGCCGACCATATAATGGCGTACGCGTGCCATCTGTTCAGCCGTAGGGGCGGCTGTGCCTATTGGAAGTTCTTTGTAAAGCTGACGGGAGTCGGAAGAAATGATCGGAGAACCGAAATGTTCCGCTATGCGCAGGCTCAGTTCCGTCTTGCCGACTCCTGTCGGCCCCAAAAGGATGACAAGAGAATTGACCATTTGTCAATTGAATTCGTCGTACGGGTTATCCATTGGCCCGTCGCCAAGCCCGTCGAAGCCTTCTTTGTCGAGTTCGTCGATATCGTATTCGGAGTCACCGTAGAAGTCTTCCCCTATATCGGTGTTGCTTGCTTTGGTGTCTATTTCGTCGAACGACATGATCTGAACAGGTGCTTTACCGATGGATTTGCTGCACACGGGTTTGTCCAGGTCTTTACCGGGGATGATTTCGCGGAGTTCCATGAAAAAAGCACGTTCGGTCATATAATCGAAGACGAAAAGCAACTTCTGATGTTCGTCCTCAAGAAGTTCTTCCAGACGTGTATCTTCCATTATATAGTTGTCCACTTCGGAAGTGGTATCCATTTCAACCAGCGTGATTTCTGTATTCTTGCTCCAGTCGTCATCGCAGATAAAGAAAGAGCACATCTGATCTTTTGTATACCCAACAGAATCCATAATGGCATTGTACAAATCCAGAAATGTCGCTTCCGAGTCAATCTTGATCTCACGTTTGAAGTCGTCAACTTCATCTGATAGAATTAGAAATCTAAATACCATAGTCGTTATTAGTTTTTTGTCGGTTCAAAAGTAGTAAAATAAAAATAATGTGCCAATAAAATAATGTGCCAATATGCCAATTAAATTCATTTCCCTATTGGCATATTGGCACATTATTTATTCATCGATCGAACCTCTGACGATACCGCGTTGGGATGATTTGATGAAGTTCAGGATCAGATCCCGTTCTTCGCTGGGCTCGTATTCGGTTTCGATGGCTTTCAAGGCTTCCGTATTGTTGAGGCCGCGTGTGTAAAGCGTACGGTAGATATCCTGGATCAGGAACACTTGGCTGTTGGTAAATCCGCGACGGCGCAACCCTACGATATTGATGCCGCAGTACACGATCGGGTCACGTCCGATCAGTGTGTAAGGAGGGATATCCTTGCCGATACGGGAACCGCCCTGGATCATGACGTGTTTGGATATGCGGGAGAACTGGTGAACCAGGCTGCCACCGCTGACGATGGCGAAGTCATCGATCTCGACTTCACCGGCTATCTGTGAAGCATTGCCGATTATGATATTGTCTTTCAGCAAGCAATCATGGGCGATATGAGAATAAGCCATAATCAGGCAATTGTTGCCGACAACAGTTTTGCCTTTGGAGGCTGTACCGCGGTTGACGGTCACGCATTCGCGGAGAATGGTGTTGTTCCCTATTTCGGCGGTTGTAATTTCTCCTTTAAATTTCAGGTCTTGAGGGATACCGGCAATAACGGCTCCGGGAAATACCTGGCAATTGTTGCCGATCCGGGCACCGTCTAAAATAGTCGCATGCGAATAGATCCGGCAATTATCACCGATTACGACATCTTTCTCGATTACGGCAAAAGGATCGACCGTTGTGTTCTGACCGATTTTAGCCTCTGGATGAACGACTGCTAAAGGGGATATGTTCATAATGATTTATGATTTATTGTTTATGATTTCGGATTTATGGTTTATCGTATCTTGTCGTTACTATAAATCATAAATCTGAAACCATAAATCATTGATTTATTTATTTTTTACGATTTGTGCCATAAACTCGGCTTCGCTGACCAACTTATCGCCTACGAATACATATCCTTTCATGGTTGAAATGCCACGGCGGATGGGAGCCAGCAACTCCAGACGGAGGATCAGCGTATCGCCCGGAACGACTTTCTGGCGGAATTTGACACCGTCGATCTTCATGAAATAAGTGGAATAGCGTTCCGGTTCGTCTACCGAATTCAGGACGAGCAGGCCGCCGGTCTGAGCCATCGCCTCTATTTGCAGTACGCCCGGCATAACCGGTTCCTGGGGAAAATGGCCTGTGAAAAACGGTTCGTTGCTCGTAATGTTTTTCACACCCACGATATAGTTGCCACCGATTTCGATGATCTTGTCGACCAACAGGAACGGGTAACGATGCGGGAGCAGTTCGCGGATACGGTTGATGTCCATAACCGGAGTGCTGTTCGGATCATAGACGGGAGCCTGGACTTCGTTCAGCTTGATGTCTTTGCGGATCATGCGTGCCAACTGGTTGTTGATCTTATGTCCAGGACGGGTGGCGATAACGCGGCCGCGGATCGGTTTGCCGATCAATGCCAGGTCACCGATCACGTCGATCAGTTTGTGGCGTGCCGGTTCGTTGTCGAACACCAGCGGTTTGTTGTTGATGTATCCTAAGTCTTGTACGTCCTTATGCGGGATAGACAGTTTGTCGGCAAGGTTGTCGAGTACTTCCTGCGACACTTTCTGGTCATAGATAACGATCGCATTGTCGAGGTCACCACCTTTGATCAGGTTATTCTGCAACAGCATCTCTACTTCGCGTACAAACACGAATGTACGGGAAGCAGCCAGTTCTGTCGGGAATTCACTCAGGTCGTTCAGCGTGGCGAACTGGTTGGACAGAACGGGCGAATTGAAAGAAATCAGGACGTTGACGCTGAACTTGTCGTCCGGCAGGATGACGAGAGACGAACCTGTTTCTTCATCCTTGACTTCAATCTTGTGCTTTACGATATAATAATCTTTCGGTGCGTTTTGTTCTACGGAACCGGCTTTCTGTATCTCTTCACAGAAGAAACGGGAACTGCCGTCGAGAATCGGGAATTCGGGTGCATTCACCTCTATCAGGCAGTTGTCTATTTCGTAGGCATATAAAGCGGCCATCGCATGTTCAATGGTACTTACCTGGATCCCGTTTTTGGAAAGTACGGTTCCTCTTTGGGTCCCGGCTACATTTTCAGCGACAGCATCGATTACGGGTTCTCCTTCCAGGTCGACACGTTTGATTTTGTATCCATGATTTTCGGGTGCAGGGTGGAAAGTGATCTGAATATCCAAACCTGTATGCAACCCTTTTCCTTGCATAGAGAAACTTGTGGCAAGCGTCTTCTGTTTCTGCATACGATCTATATGATTTATGATTTATAATTTATGATTTATTCATTGGCAATTGTGCGCATTGCCAATAGCCAATTTAAGTCGTTCTATCTCACGTTGCATCTGTCCCATCTGGCGGTACATGTCCGGCAGGCGGTTGAAGATTGCACTGGAGCGCATGAACGCCTTTGCATTGATGGCCGGTGCGCCTAAGAGGGTCGCCGGTTCTTTTACATCGCTGATCACGCCGCATTGTGCGCCGAAGACCACATGGTCCGCCACGTGGATATGGCCTGACAACCCGGCCTGGCCGCCGAACATGCAATGGCTGCCGATCTTAACGGAACCGGCAATGCCCACCTGGGCCGCCATGACCGTATTTTCACCGACTTCCACGTTGTGAGCAATCTGCACCAGATTGTCCAGCTTGACACCCCGGCGGATGATGGTCGAATCCATGACAGCGCGGTCTATCGTGGTGTTGGCCCCGATTTCGACGTCGTCTTCCAGTATGACATTCCCCAACTGGGGTATTTTCTTGTAGTTCTCGCCTTCGGGAGCGAAACCGAAACCATCCGACCCGACCACGCTTCCGGCATGCAGGATGCAGTTGTTGCCGATTATGCAACCGTTGTAGATGGTCACGTGCGGATAGATCGTACAGTTATCGCCGACGGTCACATGGTCGCCGATATAAGCGTGCGGATAAATGCGGCTGTTCTTGCCTATCTTCACATCTTCGCCGATGTAGGCAAAGTTGCCGACATAACATCCTTCGCCGACCGTTGCCGAACCGGCGATGAACGCCGTCGCGTCTATGCCTGCCTTCTTGACATTAGCCTGTTCCACCATATTCAGCAGGATGGCGAGCGCAGCATAGGCATTGGCTACCTTGACCAAGGTGGCTTTTACCGGCTCGGCGGGCGTGAAGTCATTGTTGACTAAAACAATGCTTGCTTCTGTCTTATAGATAAAATGTTCATATTTGGGGTTTGCCAGGAAGGTCAATGTCCCTGGTTTGCCTTCTTCTATCTTTGAGAAGTTGTTGACTTTCACTTCCGGGTCGCCTTCGACGGTTCCACCTAAAACGCTCGCTATTTGTTGGGCTGAAAACTCCATTACTTAATCTTATTATATGTATATCAAATGCAATTTGCCCGAATTTGTTTCGAGGCAGTTTGCAAAAATGGTGAAAATTATTGGGATAGCCTATGCTTTGCAGGGAATAATTCCTTTATCGTGCAGATATCCTGCCATTTCGCGTTGAACGGCCATGGCTGCTTCACGCGCTGCGTTGGCAAAATTCTCCGTTTTGTCTGCATATATGATCGCACGGGAAGAGTTTACCAGCAGTCCGCATTGGTCGTTCATGCCGTACTGGGCCACTTCGGCGAGGCTTCCGCCCTGTGCGCCTACGCCCGGAACCAACAGGAAGTGGTTGGGAGCGTGTTTGCGGATATCCAGGAACATCTTTCCCTGGGTAGCGCCTACTACGTACATCATCTGTTCGTCCGTAGCCCAGTCCTGCGACTTTTTCAATACTTTTTCGAACAGCCGTTCGCCGTTTGCATCTTCTGTTAACTGGAAATCGTGCGAACCTTTGTTGGAAGTCAGCGCCAGCAGGATCACCCACGCTTCCGGATAGATCAGGAACGGTTTTACGCTGTCTTCGCCCATATACGGAGCGACCGTTACGGCATCGACCTTGATATGGTCGAAGAAGGAGCGGGCGTACATCTCGGATGTGTTTCCGATATCCCCGCGTTTCGCATCGGCGATGATGAACTGGTCGGGATAGTTCTCACGCAGATAGGCAACCGTTTTTTCGAACGATTGTATGCCTTTTACGCCCAAACTTTCATAGAAGGCCAGGTTCGGTTTATAAGCCACGCAATAGCCGGCTGTCGCGTCGATGATTGCTTTGTTGAAAGCGAAGATAGGATCTTCTTCAGACAGCAGGTGCTGCGGGATCTTCTTTATATCTGTGTCGAGCCCCACGCAAAGGAAGGACTGCTTCTTCTTGATGTTTTCGAATAATTGCTGTTTGTTCATGTTGTTACGTGTAAAAAAATTAGTCTAAAAATGATGTTATAGTTCAGACTCTTTCAGGCGTTCAGCGTTCTCGGCCACGATCAGCTGATCGAGGCATCCTTGTATATCCCCATCCATAAAGGCCGAAAGATTGTAGATCGTGTAATTGATACGATGGTCGGTGATGCGTCCTTGCGGATAGTTGTAGGTACGGATTTTCGCCGAGCGGTCTCCGGTAGAGACCATCGTCTTACGTTTGTGGGCAATGTCATCCAGATATTTCTGGTGCTCCTTGTCATAAATGAACGAACGCAGGCGCGTAAGGGCGCGTTCCTTGTTCTTCGGCTGGTCGCGTGTTTCGGTACATTCGATCAGGATCTCTTCGCTTACGCCGGTATTCGGGTTCTTCCAGACATAGCGCAGGCGGACGCCTGACTCGACCTTGTTTACGTTCTGTCCTCCGGCTCCACCCGAACGGAACGTGTCCCATTTGATTTCGCCTTCGTTGATTTCCACGTCAAACTCGTCTGCTTCGGGCAAGACGGCAACGGTCGCTGCCGATGTGTGCACGCGTCCTTGTGTCTCGGTAGCCGGCACACGTTGTACGCGATGCACGCCCGATTCGTATTTAAGGGTCCCGTACACCTTTTCTCCGCTCACGGTAAAGATAATTTCCTTGAAACCGCCGGCTGCCCCTTCGCTACAACTGGACAGGGCTACTTTCCAGCCTTTCGCCTCGCAGTACTTCACGTACATCCGATACAGGTCTCCGGCAAAGAGCGCAGCTTCGTCGCCGCCTGTTCCGCCACGTATTTCGACAATGGCATTTTTGTCGTCCTGCGGGTCGGCGGGCACGAGTAGCAGCTTGATCTCCTCTTCCAGTTCCGGAATACGCGCCTCGCAGGCTGCCGCTTCTTCGCGGGCTATTTCCTTCATCTCAGGATCGGTTTCGCTCATCATCAGACGGGCCTCTTCCAATCCGTTGAGGCATTGCATGTATTCCTTACGGGCTTTTATGATTTCGTTCAGCTCCTTATATTCTTTCGTGAGCTTGACGTATCTTTTCTGGTCGGCGATGACGTCTGGGTCCGTGATGAGCGTCGATACCTCTTCGAAGCGCGATACCAATCCGTCCAGTTTCTCTAATAGCGTATTATTCTCAGCCATATATGAACTCACCGAACTCGCTTTTTATAATCAGTTCCTTCTTATCGCTTTCTTCTACGCGGCCGACAATTTGTGCGTCGATATTGAATGATTTGCTGATGGCAATCACCTCTTCCGCATGTTCCGGAGAAAGATAGACTTCCAGGCGGTGCCCCATATTGAACACTTTGTACATCTCGTCCCAGGCCGTGCCGCTCTGTTCCTTGATCGTCTTGAACAGAGGAGGAACGGGGAACATGTTGTCCTTGACCACGCGGCAATTGTTTCCGATGAAATGCATCACTTTGGTTTGTGCGCCGCCAGAGCAGTGTACCATCCCGTGGATATCCGGACGCAAGGCATCCAATAGTTTTTTGACTACCGGCGCATAGGTCCGCGTGGGAGAAAGCACCAGCTTGCCAGCGTTCAGCGGTGATCCTTCTACAGGGTCGGTCAGCTTTAAGCCGCCGCTGTAAACCAGTTCGTCGGGAACTGCCTTGTCGAAACTCTCCGGGTATTTTTCTGCCAGGTATTTGGCAAATACGTCATGACGTGCGCTGGTCAGCCCGTTGCTTCCCATGCCGCCGTTGTATTCTTTCTCGTAAGTGGCCTGTCCGAAAGAAGCCAACCCGACGATCACGTCGCCCGGACGGATGTTCGCATTGTCGATCACGTCGGCGCGTTTCATGCGGCAGGTAACCGTACTGTCGACGATGATGGTACGGACCAGGTCGCCTACATCGGCCGTTTCGCCGCCTGTCGCATAGCAACCGACTCCCATTTCGCGGAGTTCGGCCAGCAGTTCGTCTGTCCCGTTGATGATGGCGGAGATCACTTCACCAGGAATCAACAGCTTGTTGCGTCCGATGGTGGAGGATACCAATATGTTGTCTACGGCGCCCACGCACAGCAGGTCGTCGATATTCATTATCAAAGCATCTTGCGCGATACCTTTCCATACGGACAAGTCTCCTGTCTCTTTCCAGTACAGGTAAGCCAGAGAGGACTTGGTTCCGGCTCCGTCGGCATGCATGATGTTGCAATATTCGGGATCGCCTCCCAGGATATCGGGAATGATCTTACAGAATGCTTGGGGAAAGATTCCCTTGTCGATGTTCTTTATCGCGTTATGAACATCTTCTTTCGAAGCGGATACACCGCGTAGGTTATAACGTTGGTCACTCATTGTTTTTGTGAATTATGCTGCAAAGATACTATTTTTTTGTCTTACTTATCTAAGTTTTAGCACATCTCCTTCTTCGGGGATATAATCTTTGTGCTTTTTATTCATCTTATATAAGCTCTTGATCTGTATTCCGTATTTCTGTGCGATGCTGTGCATGGACTCGCCTACTTGTACGACATGGTCGTAATAGGGCTTGTCTGCTTTCTTCTTTTTCTTTTCCAGGTAAACGATATCGTTTTTCTGTAACGGGAAATCTTCCGGCACTTCGTTGTATTTTTTCAGGTCTTTCACCTGGAAGCCGAGGCTGGCGGCTATGTCGTCGAAATTGTCTCTGCCGTTGGAATGAACGTACAGCAGGCCGTTTGTGCGGTAGACCGTGTAGCGGGCGATGCGTGTCGGTTGCTTGCCTGTTTTTTTGCCGCTTTTTGCCGTGTCGTACCTGTACAGGTCATAATCTTCGATCAGCTTGATCAGCCGGTTGGCGTATGCACGGTCTGTTGCATATCCGCATTTTTGCAAACCTCTTGCCCAGCCTTTATAGTCGGTTATTTTCAGTTTGAACAGGGAAGCATAGCGGGGACGGTCGACCAGAAAACGGGCGTGGTCTTCGTAAGACTGCTTCGGGTCGGAGTATTTGCGGAAACATTCTCCACGTAGGTCATCATCGTGGTAGATGCGCCCGCCCCGCCAGTCGGAATGGCACTTGATGCCGAAATGGTTGTTCGATTTGCGTGCCAGTTCGCTTCGGCCGGCTCCCGATTCCAATAGCCCTTGCGCGAGCGTGATGCTTGCCGGGATCCGGTACTTTTTCTGATGTTGGACTGCTAAACCGCTGTATTGTTTGATATACTTTTCGTATGCCGGCACTTTCCGTTGGCTGGCTCCAAACGCTGTTCCGGTAACGGACAGCACCAATAGCAGGGAAAGGATTCGTAATGTTAATCGCATGACAGATTCGTTATATGTAGTTCTATTTAACGGCAAAGATATATAATTTGTTTCATAACCCTATGCTTTAGCACTCGTAACCCTATGCTTTAGCCTCACTAATCCTATGCTTTATTGCGGGGAAAGAGATAACTGCCTTTCCGGTTTCGTTTTTCTCTGCTGTAGCAGGCCTTTCTCTGGCTTTTTCTTTATTTTTGCTTGTATCATTAAAAAGCTATTTCATGAAAGAGATCAAGTTGGAAACAAGAATCCGTATTTATCCCCTTGCCGAATTGCCGGACAGGGAATTGCCGTTGATGGAAGCGGCCATAAAAGCGACCGGGCAGTCGTATGCGCCTTATTCGAAGTTTCATGTCGGTGCGGCAGCCCTGTTGGAAGACGGCACGATCGTTACCGGCAGCAATCAGGAGAACGCCGCTTATCCTTCCGGCCTGTGTGCGGAGCGGGTAGCGTTGTTTCATGCCGGCCATCGATATCCGGATAAGCCCGTTGTCGCCCTTGCCGTTGCTGCCGCCACGAATGGCCGCCGGGTCGAGAGCATTTCTCCTTGCGGCGCCTGTCGCCAGGTTTTGTTGGAGACGGAGCAGCGTTATGGCAGGTCCATGAAGATTTTGCTGTGCGGGACGAAAGAGGTGGTGGTGGCGGATAGTGCCGAATCGTTGTTGCCTCTTTGTTTTGGTGCGAAAGATTTGAAAGAAGATTAGTTGTGTATTATTAAAAGAAAGAGGCACATCTCAAGGGGAGTGATAAATATGTTGTTTATCGTCTCCCCTTGGCGATGTGCCTCTTATGCGCTGTTGTTGTTATGCGCGCTTTTTCCTGAGTTATCAAATATCCGGATCAGCCGGTTCGACCTTTAAAGGTTCGATGTTGTTTTCTGCTCCCGGATAACCGATGTTCTGGTTGATCACGCCACCCGTGTTGGTTGTGATGGCTGTTTCGGGAATCGGCCATAAAATATGGTGTACACTCATGCGGTATTCTCCGTTCGGGATTTTAACACCCTTGTTGAAGAAATTGTTGTGAGCCATTACCCAGTCGAAATAGAAGTTTACGCCGGCATCCTTGCAGTTTGTGCCTACACCGCCAGGTCCGCACAGGTTATCCAACTTGTAAGTCCGTCCGCCCAATGCTTCGCAAGCTTTTCCTGTCTTGGCATACAGGTAAGAAATACGAACCAATTCTACATGGCGGTTTTCTTCGTAGTACAGCTCACGAGCGCGTTCGGCCAGTACTTCGGCGATACCGACGTTTCCACTCAGCGGCTCAGCTCCTGCACGTTCACGAACAACGTTCAGCATGGCTGCTTCGTTAGCAGCATCGCCTTTCCAGTAGTAACATTCTGCCATCATCAAATAAACTTCGGCCGAGCGATAGATGTACCAAGGTGTTTCGCCACCCTGGAGGTCTTGAGTCTTCGTTGGATCCGGCACGAACAGTTTGTAGTGCGGCCACATATACCAGCAACGGATAGAGTCGGCAACGGACAGGTCGACCGGGCGAACCAGGTTTTGTCCGTAATAGGGATTATTCGATTTCTTCAAGCCGGCATCGTTGTAACGCAAGTCTTCCATACGTTTCCAGCTGTCATGGTTGAACGGGCCGCGAAGGTCGTTCTTTTCCTTGTCGGTCCAGATGTCATACTGGTAATAATTGGTCGGGCGGCAAGTACCGATTCCACGGCCATACTTGGAGTCGTTGTCGATATCCGTATTCTTGTCTGCCTTGTCTGGTGTAATGGCGGTTCCGGTCTTTCCGTCCGGAGTTTTGATGGCACCACCTTTAGCCCAGTAAGGCAATCCGTTACGCATCGTGTAGATACGGTTGCTACCGTCCAGCGGAGTGGTCGACGGGTGAGCAACTACATACATGATACCTTCCGTGTTCGACATGTCGACTTTGGCTTCCACGCTGTGCAAATCATGCATCAGGTTGGTGTTGGCTTTTGTCTTGTTGCTTGTGAAACGTTGTGTCATCAACGGATGGCGGCTTACAACTTCCTTGCCGACTTCGATGGCCCGGTCAAAATCGCCGGTGGCCATGCAGAACTTCATCAACAAGACACCGCAAGCGTCTTTGTTGGCACGTCCGCGCGGTTGAACTTCCGGTACCCACTGGTAGGCATATTCCATGTCTTTTTTGCACTGTTCCAAAATGCTCCAACGGTCATAAGTATAGAAGTCCAGTTTCGGCTCGGTGATTTCTTTGTTCAGATAAGGAACATCACCGAATTGGTGTGTCAGTTTGTAATAACGATAGGCACGCTGGAAATAAGCGGCTCCCAATACGGCCTTCCGTTCAGCTTCGTCTTTGTATTTGGCAGCATCCAAACGGCTGATGGCGATATTGGCATATTTGATGCCCTTGAATCCTTCTTCCCAGTACCATTTGTTTTTACCTTTCATGTCGTTTTTCGTACGGGCGGGTAACATTTCGTTATCCAGATCGACCAAAGAAGCACTTTCGTCAGTCTTTCCGTGTACGGCAAGGTCGGTCAGAAACATTTCCGTCAGGATCGGGGCGCCGTCACCGAAATATTCATGACGCATGTTACGTTCGCAGGCCGTTAAAGCGGCATAAAGTCCTTCGGCATTCACGTATGTGTTTTCAGGTGAGTAGAAAGACAGAGGCTTCGGCTCCAACCAACTCTCACTACAAGAATTAAGCATAGGCAATGTGGCCAATGCCAGGACTATATATTTTTTCTTATTGATATTCATAATCTTATTATATTTTATCAGGTTTAATTATAAAGTAAAGTTCACACCGAAGTTCACTGTACGCAAAGTTGTGTCACCACCTTCCGGATCTCCGAAATCCCAACCGGTAATCACGAACGGATTACGGACTGCTACGGAGAAACGCATGTTTTGCACTGCAATCTTTTTCAGCAAGTTCTTGGGAACATTATAAGACAAGGTGATGTTTTCCATACGGACGAACGTTTTCTTTACATAATTGTTACCCTTGTTGGTCGAACCGATGCGGGCATAATCGTTTGTCGGGTTGTCGACTGTCCAACGTGGAATGTCGACAATCGTATAACGGTCGTACATACCGCCTGTATTGGCTGCACGGTTGAATGTGCCGTATTGCCCTACATGCGAATACATCATGAATGAAAGGCTTAAATTCTTGTAGAATGTGAATTCGTTACGCCAAGACCAATAATACCGCGGAGTCTTGTAGCCTTGGAATACCTTGTCTTTCGTGTCCAGTACGCCATCACCGTTTTGGTCGATATACTTGAAGTCTCCCGGTTTGTTGCCGTATTTGGATGCTTCTTCTTCTTCGCCCAGCTGCCAAACGCCGTCACGTTCGTAATCCCATATCTGTTCGGTATCGTGACCGATGAACCATTGGTTCTGATAGTCATCGGCTTCTTTATATCCGATCACGTTTCCATCGTCGTCTTTGACCTCTTCAACATCGCCATAAAGATGTTTGATCTTCCGGCGGTTGAAAGAGAACGTTCCGCTTGAATTCCATGCAAAATTGTCATGGTTGATCAGATTGGCATTTAACGAAAGTTCGAAACCACGGTTTGTCAAAGCTCCCAGGTTGGCCATTACACTTGAATATCCCAAGATAGAAGGCAATGAACGGTTCACCAGCAAATCGTTAGATTCAGCCATATAAGTTTCGACGCTACCGCTCAATTTGTCTCCGAACAAAGAGAAGTCCAAACCAATGTTGTAAGATTCTGTCCGTTCCCATTTCAATTTGCTGTTAGGCATACGGTTGATGTATACTTGAGAAGTCAGATATACATTTCCGCTTGCATCGATATAAGTATAAGCTCCGGAGTTCAACTGAGCCAATGCTTCGTACTGGCCGATGTCGCGGTTACCGTTTTGTCCCCAAGAGAAACGCAATTTACCATAATTCAACCAGTTGGATGAATTTTCCATGAACTTTTCAGAGGTGAATACCCAACCCAAAGCGACAGCCGGGAAGGTTGCACGCGGGTTCATCTGTCCGAATGCCGAATAACCGTCACGACGAACAGAAGCTGTCAACATATATTTGTCTTTGAAAGAGTAGAACAAACGTCCCATCAGAGCGTCACCGGTCTTATATGTGTCGTTGCTGGAAACAGACGGAGCTGTACCTGCACCTATATTGTGGTAACCTAATACATCACTCGGAGAGTAAAGTTTGTTGCTTGCCACTGTCTGCCAGAATTGTCCTTTTTCGGCATTTGCCAGGAAAGTCGCTTCAATTCGATGATCTTGACCGAATTCTTTTCTCCAACGGACAATATTATCGACCTGCCAGTTGAATGTCTTTTCATTTTTACGTTCGGATTTACCGCCATCACCTGCCCATTCCGGATGTTCGGATGATTCGTGGTTCATATATTCGTACCAGTGGTAACGGGGAGTGAAATTCATCTGATATTCCAAGCCGAACGGTAATTTGACAATTGCATACAAGTTTGCATTGAAGTCGTGGTTGATGTCACGTCTGTCACGATATAAGTTATCGAAGAACGGGTTCTTCGTATTGTTATCACCAGACGGGTACATGCGATACGGACTGTCCAATATGTCGATATCGTTTGTCGTGTAAGGCGAGTTGTGTTCGCGTTGGTCTACATCGGCTGCCAGATATCCTCCTACGCGGGTTGCGAATTGTGTGTTTACACCGACTGTCAGGAAAGAAGTCACTTTTGATTCCAAATTCAAACGAGAACGGAAGTTACGATAGCGGTCACCCACTTTTACGCCTTCACGGTCTGCATAACCCAAAGACCAATAGTATGAAAAGTCATCTTTGCGGTTTGAAATGCTAACCGTATAATCTTGTTGTAATCCGGTCTGATAAACAACATCGTCCCAATCGGTTTCGATTCCGTTTAAGTAGTTCTCCATTTCGATAGTCTTGAAGTTCAAACGGGTCAACCATTTGTTGATCATAGTCTTTTCATCTGGCAAAGCAGAAACAGGGGTTTTCTGGTCATAGTTATACCATGCCAACGGATCGATACCGGCAGCCGACAAGCTACGCGGATCTGCAAACTTACCCGGCTGTGCGGCCATTTCGGCTTCCGTCATCAAGCTTTCGCCATATTCTTGTCTGAATTTGATGAATCCTGCACCATCAACGGTTTTAGGCAGACGTGCGTTGCTTACCATACCGATGTTGGTATTGAATGAAATTATCGGTTTTCCTGTTTTTCCTTTTTTGGTGGTGATGGCAACAACGCCATTGGCGGCTTTTGCTCCATAAACGGCAACAGAGCTGGCGTCTTTCAAAATATCGATGTTCTCGATATCCAACGGGTTGATGTCTTGTAAAGATCCGTCATAGATAACACCGTCCAAAACCAACAAAGGAGAGGATCCTGCTTTCAAAGAATTCTTTCCACGTATTTGCAGGTCGGCAGTACCGGCGGCATCTGTTGACATTGAGATCGACAAACCGGAAGCGCTGGCACGCAACAAGTCTTGAACGGAACGCGGTGCTTCGGTTTCTAATTTCTCTGTCTTTACGCGTGAAATCGCTCCGGTCAAATCTTTCTTCTTTGCCGTGCCGTAACCGATAACAACCACTTCTTCCAGTTCTTCCGTATCTTCTTTCATTGTTACATTGATTGCTTTCTGGTTGCCTACAGGGACTTCTTGAGATACATATCCTATGTAAGAGAATACAAGAATTGGTTTTTTACCTGTGGTAGAAACACTGTATTTCCCGTCTATGTCTGTAATGGAACCATTGGTCGTCCCCTTTTCCATCACATTTACGCCAATCAAAGGTTCACCTGACTGGTCTTTAACGACACCAGTGATCGTCATATTCTGTGCGAATAATTGAGTTGTAAATGGCACTAACAGAATTGAGATCAGGTTGGTTCGTGTTATAAAAAATAAGTATTGTTTTCGCATCTTTGTTGTGTATTTGATTAAACATTATAGTAATAGATTGAAAAATAGTTTTATACGAAACTTTTGAAATTACGAGGTATTAAAAAGACAATGCATAATAAATATTAAATTAATTTGTATTAGTAACTTAGTACTTTCTGAACTACGGATATATCCTAAGAATTATGCTTGCCAAATATTTTTTGTTTGCAAATAAAAGTTCCTAATGTTTGTATTATTTAAAAATTACCCGTATGTTTGCGAACACGTTTGAGCAGAGCTTGTACAATTGTTAATTTTTTCTTTGACAATTCATCTCAGTTCAGAAAGAACTATGGTTGGTAGAGGTGGAAAATCAAGGAAAGTTGTTTGGTTTGACTTCCCTTTTTTCTATGATGCAGTAAATGTGGTATTTGTGGCGGTCAAATGTTTCAATGCACAGAAGAGGGGCGTAAAGATATTTTAGGGTATCTGCAGAAAATTGTGGAAGAAAGAATATAGATAAAAAAGGCGGTATGTTAAAATGTACTTGTTTCCGCGCCAAGCACGTGAACAAGTACATTTTAACATACCGTCTTTGAGAATATGGCGGGTTTAGATTCCCAATGAGGCCTTGATCGCTTCGATCTTTTCTGCTCCGGCTTTTTCAGCGGCCGGCAGTTCGTCGAGACTCTTCACTTTGGAATGGACTTCGCAATAGAACTTGATTTTGGGCTCTGTGCCGGAAGGACGGATAGAAACTTTCGTGCCGTCTTCGGTGAAATATTGCAGTACATTGGAAGTAGTCGGCATATCCAATATCAATGTTTCGTTTTCTACATAGTCTTTGCCTTTCAGGGAGGCATAGTCGTAGAACAGAGTGACTTTGGAACCGGCAATTTCCAGTAACGGGTTTTCGCGGAAATGTTTCATCATGGCTTCGATCTCTTCAGCGCCGCTCTTTCCTTTCTTTACGACAGAGATGCCTTTTTCTTTGGAGAAACCATACTGTACATAGATGTTTTGCAACAATTGGTACATCGTGATGCCTTGATCTTTAGCCCAAGCTGCAATCTCGGCTAGGATGGCACAAGCGGAAACAGCGTCTTTATCACGAACGAAATCTTCACACAGGAAACCGTAGCTTTCTTCACCGCCACCGATATAGTTCTTTTTGCCTTCGTTCTTCTTCATGACATCGGCAATCCATTTGAAACCGGTGTAAACGTCATACACTTCGACACCGTTCTTTTCAGCGATCGTACGGATCAATTCGGTCGTGACGATTGTCTTCACGATATATTCTTTGCCGTTGATTTTGCCGAGTTCTTTCCAGCGGGTGATGAGGTAGTAGACAAACATCAAAGCAGTCTGGTTGCCGTTCAGCAATACCCATTCGCCGTCGTTGTTCTTAACGGCTGCACCTACGCGGTCTGCATCCGGGTCGGAAGCCAATACCAGTTCGGCATCCGTTTCCTTGGCTTTCTCAACAGCCAGAGCCAAAGCGGCCGGTTCTTCCGGGTTGGGGGAAACGACGGTAGGGAAGTCACCGCTTACTACGTCCTGTTCGGGAACGTGGATGATATTCGTGAAACCGAACGCTTTCAATGTCGGCGGGATAACCGTCACGCCTGTTCCGTGGATCGGCGTGTAGACGATCTTCATATCGTGGTGGCGGGCGATGGATTCCGGTGACAAGGATATTTTTGTCAAGTCGTTGATATATTGTTCGTCGATTTCCTTGCCGATGATTTCGATCAGTTCCTTGTTGCCTTCGAATTTGATTTCGCTGGCATTGCGGATTTTGTTGACTTCGGCAATCGTGTTCTTGTCGTGCGGAGCGATCATCTGGGCGCCATCGTCCCAATAGGCCTTGTATCCATTATATTCTTTCGGATTGTGCGAAGCAGTCAGGATAATACCGCTCTGGCATCCCAACTTACGGATGGTATATGACATTTCAGGAGTCGGGCGAAGGTCTTCGAACAGATAAACCTTGATACCGTTTGCAGAGAAAATGTCAGCAGAGATTTCAGCAAATTTGCGGCTGTTGTTGCGGCAGTCATGGCCGATGACAACTTTGATTTGGCTCAAATTGGCAAATTCCTTTTTCAGATAGTTGGATAAGCCTTGTGTGGCAGCTCCTACCGTATAGATATTCATGCGGTTTGAACCTACTCCCATGATGCCTCTCAAACCACCTGTACCGAATTCCAGGTCTTTGTAGAACGATTCGATCAGTTCCGTCGGATCTTCATTGTCTAACAGAGCCTGCACCTGTGCACGTGTATCAGCGTCATAACTTTCAGTAAGCCAGCTTTGTGCCTTGCTTCTTACCTTTTCTAACAGTTCCTTGTTTTCCATGACCTATATGTCTTGCTTTTAATTTTAGAATGAACAAAGATACAGAAAGTCAGGAAACATCCAAGTGAAAGGACTGGATATTTTTGTCAGACATTCAAACCGAATCCGGTTTAATAGCAAGAATTTATCGCAAATATGAAAAAAAAGACTGATCCATATCGGGAGTCCGGTCTGTGATTGATTTCTTTTTTGCGAGTGTGCCGTGTCCGGATGTGGATTTAGGAACAGCCGGTACGCCCTCTACCAGACGAAGGGATGCGTATATTCCGACCGGTTTCCGGCAGCATCCGTAACCGTTAGCTTGAGGGTATGTTTTCCTCTGTCGAGCCGTTCCTTGTCGAGCTTGTAGGTGATGACTGATCTGCTGTTCATTTCGAACAGGACGTATTGCCCGTCTATCTCTCCCCGGTAGGTTTGTATGCCACTCAGGTTATCGGACAGGCGGAAAACGAATGCTTGTTTGCTGATCCATGTTTGGGCTCCCAACGGGGTGATCGTCGGCGCTTGGAGGTCTTGCCCAATCGTATAATTGCCCAGTTCTTTGATCGTTCCGTCGATCCAGCCGTTACGATAGGTACCGCCGATCCAGGATTGGCGGCCTTTCCGGATGCTGACGATACCATATTGCCGTTTGTTTTCCAATGTGTCGATCCGTAAACGCAGAGATAACTGGGCCGAGCTGTGAAGCGGGACGGGGTGGTTATGCAGCATGTGCGTGTCTGCCAGTGCCGTACTGTCTTCTTTTACCGAATAGCGGAAATAAAGATCGTCATAGAGGTTGCCTTTCGGAATCGTCATCCGGATGCCTTTTGCACCGAACCGGTTGTCGGTTATCCAATGAAACAACTCTGTGCCATCAGTCTCGATTTCCGGAATCTCCTGTTCCTTCCCTTCTATCCAAACGGATAGGCGAGTCGTGTTGCCGAAGGCATCGGCAAGCGTGTACGTGAGATGGTACGTCTTCTCTTCTTCGATGCGAATGATTCCCCTATTGATGCTTTCGCTGAAGCGAAGCCGGTTGCCCGGTTCTACGAAACTGCGCATATAGAAAGATTGGCGGTTTGTCCATTCCTCATAATCGACGTAGCTGTTCAGGTAGCGGGTTTCGTCGAATGCAAAGCGATCCAGGTTGCTATGGTAGATTGTCTGGTTGTCCAGACGGAGGGTGATCTCTTTCACTCCGTAGATGTTGGTTGTGTTGTCCATATAGTCGTAAGCTTTGATCGCCAGTCCGATCTCTCCCCATGCTTCGAGCTTGCCGGTAATGGTTTGCTTGCCGTTTTTGGCCGTGACTGGTTTTAGCTCCAGTTTACGGCTACTGCCATTGACCACTCCTTTGCCCGGTTGCGGGCAGACCAGTATGCCTTGTATTTGGGGGGCACGAGTATCGGTTATCTTCTCCTTGAAATATTCGATCGGGTCGAGGACATCTTCGCTTTCCGTGTCGCGCACTTCGAAATGAAGGTGCGGGCCGCCCGAACTTCCTGTGTTTCCACTATAGGCGACGATTTCCCCTTTCTTGACCGGAAGGCGATCCGGGGTGAGAGAGAGGTTTACGTTGAATTTTTCCTGTTCGTATTGCTGCTCCTTGAGGTATCGGGCGATGGAGGGTGCGAACCGTTGCAGATGTGCGTAGACGGTTGTCGTCCCGTCCGGATGTGTCAGGTATAGTGCGTTCCCGTATCCCCACGGGCTGACGGATATGCGGGAGACGTATCCTTCCTGTACGGCATGGATCGGTTTTCCTTCGACACCTTGTGTCTTGAAATCTATTCCGGAATGAAAGTGATTGCTGCGTAATTCACCGAAGTTTCCACTCAGCAAAATCGGAAAATCGAATGGCTGGCGGAGTTGTTGGGCACTTATTGTCTGTATGCAAAAAGCCAGTATGGCGATGTATAGCTTGTTCATATTATGTGTATTTAGGAAAACAAAAGTAATCATTTATTTCAATAGTAGAAAGTCGACGAGCAAGGGGAGATGATCGCTGTAGCCGCCTTCGTATTTGAAACCGTAATAAGAACGGAAAGGACGTTCGCCGCGCCAGGTTTTGTCTTTTGTCAGTAGGAATGGCGGGGCGAAGATACGGGCACTTTCCGGGACGAGTTGCATCCGGGAGGCGGTGTCGGTGAGAGAAGACGACAGGATGATTTGGTCTAACTGGCTCCATTCTCCTTGATATTTGTGGCTACCCGGAGGTACAACCTGCCTGTTTCCGGCAAATAGGTTATACAGGTGGAGAGGCGGACAAGTCTCTGTCCGGAGTTCCACAGGCATGGAACCGGAAGCGGGTAGGCATGGAGCCGGAAACGGATGGGCATGCAATATAGCCCGGACGCTTGTGTCGTCCGGCGTGTCATTGAAATCTCCCATGATCAGGATGTGCGGGGCGGGACGGAGGCTATGGATCGAATCGCATAATATGCGCAGGGTACGTGCTGCGTCCAAGCGGTCCGGTTCACTTTCTTTTTCTCCTCCGTAACGGGAGGGAAAGTGGCAGACAAAAACATCGAGCCGGTCTCCGGTAATCACCTCTCCCCATACATGCAGGATGTTACGGGTCTGTTTGTGGCGTCGGCGGGTAAAGCGGACCGGGTGCTCCGTGTGTCCTCGGTAGCGGAACTTGTCCCGTTGGTAGAGCAATGCCACGTTGATGCCTCGCCTGTCTTGTCCGTGCGTCATGCAATGGCGATAGTGTTGCCGGCGGAGCGGGGTGGAGTTCAGGAGGCGGACAAGCACGGAATCGTTTTCTACTTCGCAAAGTCCGATCAAAGCGGGGGTGCTCCATTCGCCGGCAGCGGTGATGACTTTTGCCAGTTGCTGCAATTTGTGATAAAACCGTCCGGGTGTCCAATGGCGGTTGCCGGAGGGAAGGAAGTCGTTGTCGGCGGTAAGCGGGTCGTCTTCCGTGTCGAAGAGGTTTTCGACGTTATAGCTCATCACGCGAAAGTCTGCCTGTCCGGATGAAGACAAGGAAAACAGTGCCAGGATAAAAAATGTCATAGTTAAGATTCGGGCCATATCGTTGTTATTGGGAGACCTCTTCTTTCGGAACGAATTCGTAGGCTCCGATATCGGGACCGTCGTTTGCCAGGCGATTTATGCCGTAGCGGTCCACCGGATATTGCTGTGTGACGAAGATATCGGCTTTCCCTACTCCTAAAGTCGTCAGCGAATCCGGCCGGAAATCAAAGCGGTATTTGTTCTTTTCGCCACCCTTTAGCCTGTAGGAAGGACTGACGTTTGTGAACAGTACCTCTTTGAAGTGATCATTGTTGTTGCCGTTCGTCTTAACCACGCAATGGTTAAAGATGTATTCGATTGAAGCTGCGCCGTCGATGGAGAGATTGAGCTCCCCTTTGTATTCTTCCTTGCCGGCATCGAAACTGCCGTCGATAATGCAATTGTCGAATGTCGCGTTGAGGGGATGAGCCTCATTATTTGCATTGTTCGCCATCGTGAGACAAGACGTGGTTCGTTTTTCCAATGTCATGAAATTGGCAAGCGTACAATGGATAAACTTGTATTCTCCGCCAATCAGCACGACGACGCCTCCTCCGGCATTCGTCAATTCCGTGTTGGTCACTTCTATGTTGCAATCGAGTGCGAAGAACAGATTCTCTCCCATATTCGTGATCTGAGAGTTGTTTAATTTCAGCTTGGATTCGTCAGGAGACGATTTTTCGAACGTCAGTCCTGTTTTCCCGTTTCGCACGATTACATTGTCCATTATATTGTTGTAGCTTTCCGAGCGGAAGAAGATGCCTCCCCACTGCGACGGTGTCCGGTCGTAGGGCAGTATGTCGTTCAGTATGAAATCGAGGCGGTCTCCGCGGAAGACGATCGGATTTTCGTGTGTTCCTTGGGCCAGCAAAGTCCCGTAGGTGATGACTTTCGCCGTGTCGTGCATATAGAAAGTTACGCCCGGATCGATTTCGAGTGTGACGTCGGGAGATACCACAAGGCTGTCGTATATGAGATAGGGCCGTTCGGCTGTGAAACGGGTGTCTTGTGTCAGGATGAGCCCGTTTTTATATAGGTTTACATTTTGCCCGTATGCTTCGAGGCGGACAGATTGTTTGATGCCGTTTGTGGTGAAGATGACCGAGTCGTCTACCAGCAACGGCTGGTTGGATGCATTCGGATTGACGGTGACTTCCACGAATACATACAAACTGTCGTTGGCCTGTATCCTTACATCTTGGAAATGGTCGCCTTTACGCCCGTCCACATTGATGCGGAAACCTGTCTCTTCACCGCTTGCCAACAGTATCTCGCTGATCAGCAACGGCTGGTCGTTGCGGTTGTAGATCATGAACTCTTTGGTTGCGGAACCAATCGTGGCGAACACCGTATCGAAAGAAAGCGTGTCGACCGAGAAGCTCAGCCGGTGGTTGGGGTTACTCGAATAGTTTTCGTCCAGCCCGTCGCACGACAACAGGTTGAGCACGATAAAAAATAGTATGAGTAGCGGAGCTGCTAATTTTTTCATTTCATTCATTATTAATAGTCCGGGTAAATAGTTATTTACCATATAATGTCAATAAGAAAACAATTTTATCATAAATAAGTTTTCTGTGATTAACATAAAAAAAGAGGAAAAACATCCACCGAATGTTAATCCTCTTTCTATAACGAAAAATGTATCGTTTTATTTTGCGGGGATGCTCTTTAATAGTTCGAGCAAGTGAGACCACCACAAACCGACGGTGTCGATCTGTATGCGTTCGTTGGGCGAATGGACATCCCGGAGTGTCGGTCCGAATGAGATCATGTCCAGGTTCGGATATTTCTCCAAGAACAGACCGCATTCCAATCCGGCGTGGATCGCCATTATTTTGGGTTCTTTGTTGAACAACCGTTTGTAGGTCTCTTGTGCCACTTTCAGAATCTTTGAATCCGGATTAGGCGCCCAACCAGGATAACCGTCGCCGTGAGTGACATGTGCACCGGCTAATTTGAAAACAGATGCGACCTGGTTGGCGATCATGTTCTTGCAAGACTCGATGGAGCTGCGCTGGCTTGTGCCGACAATGATTGTGTTGTCATCTCCCATCTTGACAGAGGCCAGGTTGGTCGAGGTTTCCACCAGTCCTTCGATGTCGTGGCTCATGCCGATCACGCCATGCGGGCAGGCATGTAAAGCCAAAATCAGTTTTTCGGCATCATAGTCATTGATATATTTGTCAGGACGGTCGACCGATGCCATTGTGATCTGTACGTTCGGGTCTACGTGTTTCAGTTCGTTTTCGATATCTGCCGTGAAATGGTTCAGCAGGATGCGGGCTGTCTCCTTTTCTTCCGGATACAGGCCGATGGTCGCTTGCGCTTCGCGGGCGATAGCGTTGCGGAGGTTACCGCCGTGGATGAAGCAAAGGTGGAAATCGGCCTGGTTTTTCAGCAGGTACAGGTAGCGTGCCATGATTTTGTTGGCATTACCCAATCCTTTGTGTATTTCGCCACCGGAATGTCCGCCGTTCAGGCCTTTCACTTCGATTTTGAAATATTGCATGTTCGGGTTGGTGTCACGTGATTCGTAGTGGAACACCGCTTGCGTGTCTTTGCCGCCTGCGCAACCCATGAAGATTTCGCCTTCGTCTTCACTGTCGAGGTTCAGTAGTATCTCGCCTGTCATGAATCCTTTTTCGAGTGCTTTGGCTCCGGTCAGTCCGGTTTCTTCGTCTACGGTGAAAAGGCATTCGATCGGTCCGTGCTCGATGTCGTCGGAAGCGAGGAGGGCCAGTTCTGCGGCTACGCCGATGCCGTTGTCGGCTCCCAGCGTCGTCCCGTTGGCATGAAGCCAGTTCCCGTCTACGATTGTTTCGATCGGATCCTTGTCGAAATCATGCGCGGTGCCATTGTTCTTTTCGCAAACCATATCCATATGGGATTGCAGAACGACAGTCGGCAGGTTTTCTTTGCCGGGAGTAGCCGGTTTAGACATCAAGATATTGCCTGTGGCATCTTTTTTGATGGCGATTTTATACTGTTTGGCGAATGATTCAAGAAACTCGATCATTTTCCCTTCCTTCTTTGAAGGACGGGGCACTTGGGTTACCTGGTGGAAGAACTTCCAAACGATTTCAGGTTTTAAATCAGTAATCTTCATAATGTTACAATGTATTATAGATGTTACTCTATAGTTAATAATACCACAGCAAACAGGGTTTTGTATGAAAAAAAGTACAATTAAATATCAAAAACATACTTTCTAATCACTTAAACTCTTATATTTGCGTCCACAAATATAGAGAAAATGCTTACAACGTTATTGATTACCGTCATAATTCTTGTTATTTGTGTTGTGCTACTCAGTGTAAAAGTGATTTTCAAAAAGGGAGGGAAGTTCCCTAATACACACATCGAGGGTAACGCGGCACTAAGGGAGAAAGGTATATGCTGTGCTAAAACCCAACACAGGCGTGATAGTTTGCGGAAGAATCTATATGACAGGATTAAAGAAATAGAAGAATAAAATAAATAAAGATTTAATTTACACTTTATGAAGAACATTAACTACGTTATTAATGGTGTGCTCGCGGTGGCTGTCATAATTTTGTTTGTTATGCAGTTTTCCGGTAAAAAAGAATCCACAGTAGCTCCGGCTTTCACAACAGAAGGAGATTCTACTAATTTGCTTCCTATAGCATATGTGAATGTAGACTCTCTTTTATCGAATTACAACTATTCGAAAGATCTGAATGAACGCATCCTCAAGATGCAGGAAGATTATCGTTTAGATATGACCCAGCGGTCAAATGCCTTACGGACTGAATTGAATGATTTCCAACGCAAATATGAAGCCAATGCTTTCCTTACCACGGAAAGAGCGCAGCAGGAAGGAAACCGCTTGCAGAAAAAACAAGAGGAACTTCAGAACTATGCGGCTAAGAAAGAACAAGAACTGGCTGCCAAACAGATGGAACTGAACGGACAGCTTCGCGATACGATCGTTGCCCAGTTGACGACTTTTAATCAGGCAAAAGGGTATCAGATCATTTTCAGCAATACGATGGGTGATAACATCCTGTTGTCTAATCCGGCCTACGACATCACGGCTGAATTTCTTGAAGTGCTGAACAAGAACTACTCTTCCGGTAAATAAGGAAAATAGAAATACGGAATAAAAAAAGGCTGCCCTCGTTATGCGAAGGCAGCCTTTTTTGTATTGAAGGCATTGCTTGGCTTTGGGTTTCGTAACCCTATGCTTTAGTTGTTGTAACCCTATGCCTTAGACCTCGTAACCCTATGCTTTAGCTTTCGTGTCCTAATGCATTAGCCGAGACCTTTCTTGCGTCCGGTCGTCCGGTCGGTTTTGCAAGATGGCCTATTGAGCTTTCCGAGTTTCTTCTTGATCCAAAAATAATAACCGGTTAGGGCAAAGACGGCACCTAAGAGCGAAACCAGGCAGCTTAATATCCGGGTTGTCATTCCTCCCCATGTCCCGGCATGAACGGAATAGATCCAACCTCTTATTTGGGCGGACCGGGGAAGGTCGTCATACAACTGGCTCTCGGTTATCTTTCCGGTAGCCGGATCAAAGGAATAACGGTCGCTTCCTCTTGTATTCCCATAGCCGGCGGTAGAAACTGTTGCCGAGCCGTCCTGGATGGCGATCGATTTATATTCCGGATAGCGGCTTTGTAGGTCGGCCAAGACTTTGCCCCATTGCGTGTAATCGGTCCGGGGAGGTTTCTTCGGGCCTCTTTCTCCGGATGTTTTGTGGGGAGAAGATGAGGCCGCGGCATGAGTCTGCTGGGATGGCATGCCGACACCGAACACGGTGTAGAACGCATCGCGATACCAGCCGAACGACCAGGTCAAACCGGTGAGTGACAAGACGAGCAAAAGCAAGGCGGCATAGAATCCGCCGGCGACATGCAAATCGTACAAGAAACGAAACCAACCGGCTCTTGTTTTTATTTTGAGCCGGTTTTTCAGTACTTTCTTGTTTCTCGGATACCAGATGGCAAGTCCGCTTATGATGATCAAGACCAGAACCAGGGTCGAATACCCGACGATCACTTTGCCCCAGGCGAAACTACCGTCCCGTTTATATTCGTCCAGCAACCAGCGGTGGAGACGCATCATCTTCATAAAGAACCCATTCCCGTCGTCTATGCCGGTGACTTTTCCGGTGTAAGGGTTGATAAAGCATGCCGCCTTTTTCCCCGGTAGAATTAGCTGGTAGGTACGGCGGGGATCGGACGTGACCCGTATTCCGTTTATTTTGACGGAGTCAGGAAGTTGCCCGCGGGCAACTTCCATGAGCACAGCCGGCGAAAGCGGTTCACCCTTTGCTTCTTTGACAAAATAGCGGGAGGGGTAGCAAAGCTCCTGTATCTCCGTTTCGAATACCAGGATTGCTCCTGTCAGGCAGACGATCGCGATGATGATGCCGAAAGGTATCGATAACCATAAATGTACTTTCGCAAAGAACTTCTTCATTGGTTTGTCAACTTGCCGATACCGGTTATTTGAGTCGTCTCAACTGTTACGCCTTTCGTCGCACTGGCGCTGGCCGGGTCTATCTTGTAGATGGCCGGATTACCGTCGGTTGTCGTCACGGCGATGTAGGCTTTGCCGTTTTCAACATGCAGCGTGTTCCCGAAACCTGAGATTATATCGGTTGAAGGAAGTCCGCTCACGTAAGTCAGCTTTTCGCTTCCGGCTTTGAACACGGCGAGCTGGTTGGCCGTATAGCCTGTTTCGCTGAAAGGACGGTCGTACATCAGCAGCAGGAAATAATCTTCTGCAATATGCCAGCTGCGCAGGAAGGAGTTGCCATTGCTCTGTGCCTCCAGGTTGCAGTAGTAATCGTCGAAGTCTTCGCTTCCATTCGGGATGCGCACTACACCGGCCGGTAAGTCGGTCTGCTGGCGCGGGTCGGTCATCGTTTTGGCATAAGACGGCGAAAACACATAGATGTCGCCATTGTCGGCAGCCCAGATCATTTGGTAGTATTGCGATTTGAAACGGCCGCAAGCATAACTGATTTTATCGGTTTGGATGATTTTCTTGTTTGTGAATGTCTCATCGTCGAAGATGGCGACCCAGCAGGAATTCGGATATTGTGTCCACAATAGCTCGTCTTTTTCGTAAGAGCTGCTGTTCGAACCTCCGGATTCGGTTTTTACCAAATCTTCGTTGCCCGGCAAGATCCATTTCCCGTTTCCGTCTTTTGTCCCGTACTGGCTTAACCCCATCGGTACGGCTACGCTATATATCTTGCTGTTGTGTTCCAAAATGCCTGCCAATGTTACATATTCTCCGTTGCCTAAGAAGTTTTCGGACAGGTAGGCTTCGTTCTTCGTGTCGTTGTCCGTTTTTGTCTCGGCGGCAACATCCAAAAGGGACACTAAGAATGACTGGGGAACGTAGCCGTTCTCGTCTGCCCATTCCGTCGGGCCGTCACCCGAAGAGAGGGTCATGATATACTTGTCGTAGATGCCGTGGGTCGTAAATCGTTTGATCTTATAGCTTTGCGGGCGTGTTTCGAGTTCGCCGTCCGCGTTCAGGATATACGAGCGTGTGTCTCCGGCGTTTCCCTGATTGTAGGTCAAGCCATACAAATACTGGTCTTTATAGAAAACCCATTGTGTGGCTCCGTCATTCACGAGGCCGTTGTTCAATGTCGTGATGGTCCCATCGTCCACGCTTTCGGCAGTAAGCAGAACGTTGGTCGTATTTCCGGATGCCGTTGTAGAGGCTGGGATTACGAATGTGTTTTTTGTTTCGCCTTTCCCGCCATCGTCAGGTGTCGGGATATCGTTGTCACTACAGGAAGCAAACAGCCCACCCGTCAGCATGGCTGCGGCAATGCCAGTTAATAAATGATTCTTTTTCATCTTGCAATAAATGTATTTATATTTAGAAAATGTATATATATAGAAACCATGATCGTCGGTTACGTTAGTTCCCGAAATAGACTCTCACTTTGCCATAGAAGGCACGTCCTGCCCTTTGCAGGCTGAAGTTGTCGAACAGGTCTTCATTCGTGAAGTTGCGGCATTCGAACGACACGTTGTACCGTCCGTTCTGAAGGCTGTAGGAGAGAGCTAAATTGTGAGAGAACTGGTTCGGTACGACATAGTCGTTGTTTTTCGATCCGATAGCAGACGAATAGTACGTAAAGCTATGCAGGTATTGATTGTCGTAGGTCACGGTCAGCACATTGCCTTTTTTCCAGAGATTACGCCAGTAGAACGACAGGTCGGAATCCGCAAACCGGTAGGGAAGGTTCGGCATCCGTTCTCCGTAGGCCAGGTTTTGAGCGCTGCCGGTAATGGACGTCTTCATTCTGTCGCGGACGTCCATTTGAGTAAAGTTGCCGCCTGCGCTTATCCAGTTTGCGAAGTTGTAGCGGATGGACAAGCTGAAGCCTTTTGTCTCGACTTTACCGTAGTTGATATAGGTTGCTGCTTGCTTGCCGCCGCTCAGATCCGTGATGTTGCGCTGTATGTAATCTTTCGTGTTGCGGTAGACCACTCCGCCTTCCACATACAAGGTATGTTTCCCGAATGTCTTGTTGTAGCTCAGGTTGAAGTTCAGATTGTCGCTATTCTCCGGCCGGATGCTCAGTTCACCCATTTCCAGGTCTTCGTTGCCAAACATTTCTTCGATGGTCGGCAGGCGATAAGCCTTTTCGTAAGACAGCTTTGCTTGCAGGTCTGCCAGGATGAAGTAGGTTCCGGCTGCCCCGTATCCGAACGAGTTGGCTGAGCGTGTTTTGCGTACATATTCGTCCTGCGTGCTCGAAGTCGCCATCGGGCCTGCTACAAATTGGTTGTAGTATTTTCCGAAAGCGGAAAAGTTCCAGTGTTCGGACGGCATCAGCCGGTAGGAAAGGCCCGAAATGTTCTTACGGGTTTCTTTGGCGATGGCGCTTTTCATCTCTTCGGCTGCGAGCAGGGAGGTGTTGGAACGGTGGAAGGAGTTCAATACGTGGTTGAAGGTGAATGTGTGCATTTTGCCAACCCGGTAATTGAATGTCAGCGTGCCGTTCCAGTTGTTGTTGTCTGCCCGTGAATGCAGCCTTGACTGTTCGCCGGCGGAGTTCATCAGGTGTTTTTCCCCACGCCAGTTATATTCATAAGAAGATGTGTCCACGTTGGTCGTGAGGTTCTTATTGTAGTTAGCAGTCAGCACCATGTCCAGCCCTTTGGTGAACAGGTCTCGTTTGCCATATTCCAGCGAAGGCATCAGCGAGTGTCCTTTGCGGTGCTTTTGACCGTAAACGATCTCCTGGCGCACACCGGTCTGTATGTCCTGGTACATATTGGAATAGGTGAAACCCAGCAGCAGGCGGTCCGCCCATCTTTTGTCAACGACGCCCAGTTTGCCGATGACGGCTTCGTTGTGGTAGGTGTCGTTGAAACGTTTCACGCGTTCTTTCTTGCTTCTGTCGATGCTTCCGGTCTCGAAGTTTTCCACCGGAGCGTTCACGTAGTAATCATTGTCTGAATAGTTCTGGAAAGCATTGATCTCATATGTGAATCCGTTTTTGAACGTCTGCCCGAAGTTCACGTACGATTTGTGTGTGTTGAAAGAACCATAGGAATAGGAGGCATCCAAAAACCATCTGTTCCGTTTCTTTTTGGTGATGATGTTGATCACACCCCCGATCGCATCCGTGCCGAAGCCTACCGGGACCACGCCTTTGTAGATTTCGATGCGTTCGGCAAAGTTGACCGGGATGTTGTTCAGCCCGAACGAACTACCCACACCTTCCTGCGGCACGCCGTCGATAAATATTTTCACGTGCTTGCCACTGAAACCGTCCAGCGTAAGTTGCATGTCCGAACCGACGCCGCCCGATTCACGCACCTTCATCCCCGGCGCTTTAGCCAGTGCCTCGCTCAGGCTTCTGTTGGAGTTTTGCAATTCTTTCGTGTCGAGCGCTACGGCGTTGAATGCCGAACGCTTCAAACGGGTGATTCCGTTTGAAACAACGACCACTTCGTCCAGTTCCGTCGATTGCGGAGTAATGGTGATATTCAGTTTGGTTCTTTCTCCGCCGGTAAGTTTCACCGGTTTTTCGACTGTCTTGTAGCCGATGGCGGATACGACCAGCGTATAGTCGCCGGCCGGAGCTTTCAGATGGTAAATTCCTTGTTCGTCGGTTGTTCCGCCATACGTGGTCCCTTTCAAGTAGACCGTGGCGAAATCAACGGTTTCTTTTTCCGTAGATATGATCTTGCCTGAGATCGTCGCTCTGTCCTGTGCAGAAACGGATATTGCAAACAGGAGAAAGAACAGGCAGCTGATTTTTAGAATTGGCGCTTTCAATTTATAAGAATTTTGTATCGTTAGTAAAACGTTGCAAAGGTCTTTATAAAGAGAACGCGCATCAATCGCGGATTATAGGTAATTTTTTACCCTGTAATTGCTATTCTGGCAATGCCGCTAACTGTATGTAGGTATTTTTATCTTTAAGGAGAGGTTTGTCGAAACATGCTTGATAAATAGCGTTTATTGAAAAACGGTGTTTTGCTTGGATACGCCGTTATGGATCAGTTCTCTTTTTTAGGAGTGACAAAAGCCGTGTATAGCTGGAGTAAAGCTGAAATGGTCAGGCAGATCACCCATTCTTTCCGTCCGCTGAACATCAAGGTAGAAGCGAATATGCACAGCAATCCGGCAAATATATTGTAGCGATGCAGTCTGCGCTGGCGAAAATCCATATCCTTGGTAGGCATTGTCAGGTAACTGACCGCTATGCCGGCAGCCCCGACGGCAAACAGGTAAGGAGCCACAACCGGCAAGGCCAGATATAATCCCGCACCGGCGAGCAACAGCAGGGCGGAGATATTAAAAACGATTGTTCTTGCTTTTTCGTTCATTTATTTATTCTTAATAATGAATACATCTTCGTTTGGCTTTTTCATGAAATATTCTTCACGGGCAAAGCGTTCGAGGCCTTCCTTGTCCGTATGCAGGTCGTTCAGTTTTTTACTGTTGATTTCGATTTCCTTCTGATAATGTTTGATCTCTTTTTCCAGGCTGCGAATCTTTTCGTCATAGGTATAACGCTTGTACAGGCTGCTATCGCCCATTACAAAAGTCAAGGCGAAGAACACGATGGTTACCAGCCAGTAGGCATTGACCCTGGATAGATACTTGTTGTAAAAGTCTTTTATGCGTGACATAGGAACTCCATTTTTGCAAAGATAAATGAATTATTTTGTATATCTTTGTCTTGTTAATAAAAAAGCAAAGAATGGATAATTATATTGTATCGGCAAGGAAATACCGTCCTTCTACTTTTCGTAGCGTAGTAGGGCAGAAGTCCCTGACAACCACACTTAAAAATGCAATACAAAGTAACAAGCTGGCTCATGCCTACCTCTTTTGCGGTCCCCGTGGAGTGGGCAAGACTTCTTGTGCCCGTATCTTTGCCAAGACGATCAATTGCCTGAATCCGACTGCCGACGGGGAAGCCTGTAACGAATGCGAATCCTGCAAGGCTTTCAACGAGCAGCGTTCTTATAATATCCACGAGCTTGATGCTGCCTCCAATAACTCGGTCGACGACATCCGTTCCCTGATCGACCAGGTGCGCATTCCGCCTCCAATCGGAAAGTATAAGGTCTTTATTATCGACGAGGTGCATATGTTGAGTTCGGCGGCTTTCAATGCGTTTCTGAAAACGTTGGAGGAACCGCCCCATCATGCCTTGTTCATTCTCGCCACGACGGAGAAACACAAGGTGTTGCCGACCATCCTGTCCCGTTGCCAGATATATGACTTTTCGCGTATCTCGATTGCCGATATGGTGGAACATCTGGAATACGTTTCTTCTTGCGAAGGGGTGACGGCTGAACCCGAAGCCTTGAATGTGATTGCCCAGAAAGCGGATGGCGGTATGCGTGATGCGTTGTCCATCTTCGATCAGGTGGTCAGCTTCACGAATGGCAATATCACCTATCAGGCTGTTATCGATAACCTGAACGTCCTGGATTACGAGTATTATTTCCGACTGACGGAGGCTATGCTTTCCGGCAATGTCCGGTCTGCCATCCTGATCTTGAATGATATATTGAGCAAAGGATTTGACGGGCAGAATATCATAACCGGTTTGGCATCTCATTTTCGTGATCTGCTGGTATGCAAGGATGAGTCTACATTGATCTTGTTTGAGGTCGGAGCTTCTATCCGTGAACGCTATAAGGAAATGGCGAAGCGTTGTTCCGACGAATTGTTGTTCAAGGCGATCGAACTGGCAAACACATGTGACCTGAATTACCGGGCCAGCCGGAACAAACGCCTGTTGTTGGAGCTTACGCTTATCCAGCTTTGCCAGCTAAGCAATGCCGGACAACCGGCCGGTGATAAAAAAAAAGGGCTGATTGAACCGATCGCATCCAACGGGCCGGGCCAGGCTCCGGCTCAATCCGGACAGGGTGCCGCGGCTCAGGCGTCGTATACTGTACAATCCGCTCCCCCTTTGCAACGTCCGGTACAATCTCCACAGGAAATGACCGGCGCGACTCCGCGTCAGCAGGTCGTCTCCACCCATGTGCCGCCTTCTTCAACTCATATTCCGCAGGCTCCTCCGGCCTCGGCGCCTAAGAGAGTGGCGCGTCCGCCCCAGTTCGGTACATCCATTAAGGAGATAGGCATAGAGCATCCGAAAGCGCAAGCTGCGACGCAGACTGCTACCGGTGCGGTACAGGAAATGCAGAATCCTTTCAGCCAGGAAGCGTTGGTGCACTACTGGGACGCTTATGCGTCTGCGATTGATAAGAAGGTATATCTGAAAAATACGATGATCAATTGTAAGCCGGCCTTGCAGGATAATTATTATTTTGAAGTCTGTGTGCATAACCCCGGCCAGCAGGATGAGTTGACGAATAATTGTATCGATATATTGGGTTATCTGCGGGTGCGGTTGAAGAATACCCGTATTCAGATGCGTGTCCGTATAGATGAAACAAACCAGAAGCATTTGGCCTATACGTCGGCAGAAAAGTATGAACACTTGCTGAATATAAATCCGGTTTTGGCCAAGTTGAAGGATGAGTTCAATCTAACGCTCGACTAAATAGTTGAAAGTGGAAAGTTGAAAGGTGAAAGTTTGATTTATATTTCTTTTCACCTTTCACCTTTCAACTGAATTTACATTTCCCTGATCCAAATATTACGGAAGCTGATCGGTTCGCTGGGGTCTCCATGAGACTGCAAACGGATCGGGCCTGCACCATGTTTTTTGACTTTCGGGAAACCGATATATTCCGTAGTACCCAGGATAGTCGTATTGTTCTGCAATACGATACCGTTCTGAATGACCGTAACGCGTGGCGGAACACGATAAGTTCCGTCTTCCTTGAAGATAGGAGCGGAATAGATAATGTCGTAGACATTCCATTCACCCGGTTTACGCATGGCGTTTACCAGAGGAGGTGTTTGTTTGTAGACACTTCCGGTCTGTCCGTTTACATACGTTTCGTTGTTATAGCAATCCAAAATTTGAATTTCATACATATCTTGCAGGAAGATACCGCTGTTGCCACGAGCTTGGCTTGTACCGGTGATGTTTTTGGGTACGCACCATTCGATATGCAATTGGAAGTTCTCGAATTTTTGTTTTGTCAGGATGTCGCCTTTCTTCTTGTCCACAGTGAAAACACCGTCTTTTACGATCCATTCGGCCGGTCCGCCCTTAGCGCTTTGCCAAGCGGAAAGGTCTTTTCCGTCAAACAAGACGATGGCGTCGGAAGGAGCGCTGTTTGTTTTGATGTCACCCGGAGTAACTACTTTCGGTTGCGGAGTCCAGTATTCGGACATTCCCGGTTTCATTTTTTCCTGTTCAGGATACTGTTTTTGTGCGCTTGCACTGATACAGGCCGTACAAGCCAGAGCTACCAAGGCAGTCTTCATTGTAATGCTCTTGTTCATGGTCTAAATTGTTTTTATGTAGGTTTAAAATTTACTATTTGCAAAGGTAATGGATAAATTAAGACTATAAAATCGAAAATGGGAAATTAAGAAATAAAAAATAGATGCAAGTGTATTTTGTTTCCGGCGTTGTCGATCATATTTTCGACATTGCCGTGTATATTCTTGACATTGCCGAATATGTATTCGACGTTGTCGAGAATAAAATACACTTGCATCTAAATGCAAGTTAATGTGCTATGAGGAAAAAGGCAATGCGTGCCTTTTTTATTTCGTATGATGGTTGAAAAGCCGTTGTTCGGCCAACTCTTCATATTTAGTGCCCGGCCGGCCGTAGTTGCAGTACGGGTAAATGCTGATGCCGCCGCGCGGAGTGAAAACACCGGTTACTTCGATATATTTGGGGTCCATCAGGCGGATAAGGTCTTTCATGATGATGTTGACGCAATCCTCATGGAAGGCTCCGTGATTGCGGAAGCTGAACAAATATAATTTCAGGCTCTTGCTTTCCACCATTTTCACATCGGGGATATAGTCGATGTAGATGGTGGCAAAGTCCGGCTGCCCGGTGATCGGGCAGAGGCTTGTGAATTCCGGACAGTTGAAGCGCACCCAGTAGTCGTTTTCCTGATGCTTGTTTGTAAACGCTTCCAGTACCTCCGGTGCATAATCCTGCTTGTATACGGTTGAACCGCCTAACAGGTGCAGTTCGTTTTCTTCTTTTCTTGTATCCATGATGTCTTTTTGTTATTCTTGTAAAGGATGGTTTAGCGGCGTCTTTTTAAATATTTCTCCAACCCTTCGCGGCGCAGTTTACAGGCAGGGCAATGGCCGCAGCCTTCAGCCATGATGCCGTTGTAGCAGGTGAGGGTTTGGGTCCGTACGAGGTCGAATACGCCCAGTTCGTCGGACAGTTCCCACACTTCGCTTTTGTCCCGGTCCATTAGGGGCGTGTGGATCACAAACTGCTCGTCCATCGCCAGGTTCAGGGTGACGTTGAGGGAACGGACAAAGGTGTCGCGGCAATCGGGGTAACCGCTGAAATCGGCTTCCGATACGCCGGTTACCAGGTTGAAGATTCCTTTGCTGCGTGCCAGGATGGCGGCGAAGGTCAGGAATACCATGTTACGCCCCGGGACGAAGGTGTTCGGGTAGCTGTCTGCCGGTTTTTCCTGGTCCATTGAAATTTCGGTATTTGTCAGCGAACAGTTCGGATCGAGCTGGCTGATCAGCGACACGTCCAACAGTTGGAACGGGACGTGGGCGTCGGCTGCAATTTTTCGTGCAACCTCTATTTCCAGGGAATGTTTTTGCCCGTATGTAAAGCATACGGCCTCTACGCGAGAAAAGTGCTTCTTGGCCCAGAACAGGCAAGTCGTGGAGTCTTGTCCACCGGAGAAGCATACCAAAGCGGCTTCTTGATGTTTCATATCTTTCTTGTTTTTAATACGTGGTTTAGCAAGCACACGGAAAAGGAAACGTTCCTTTTCGGACGCAAAGATACCGTTTTAATTGACAATTGTCAATTGGTAATTGACAATTGGAATGAATAAATATTGCACAATATGTGTGATTTTGTGCGGCACATTTTGTTGAAAAATGTGCAATATTAGGGAAAAGTGTTTATCTTTGCGACCGTTTTGTAATCAAGAAAAGTAAAACATGAAGAAAAAAGTAGTATTAGGTGCGGCATTGATGATGATGCCTTTGGTTTCTTTCGCTGGTGGATATTTGACGAATACGAATCAGCATGCAGCCTTTTTAAGGTCACTTTCGCGAGGTGCTGCAATCGATATAGACGGTGCTTTGTCTAACCCGGCGGGTCTTTCTTTCTTGCCGACAGACGGTTTTCGCGTTGGGGTGAGTATTCAAAGTGCTTTCCAGACCCGGGATATCGATGCCTCTTTCGGTACATATAATGGTTTCGACCCGGTGAATAAAGTGCCGACAGTAAGCGCCTATAAAAAGTATTATAAAGGAAAGGCAGCCGCTCCTGTGATTCCGAGTGTTTTTGCGGCTTACAAAAAAGGAGATTGGACCATCTCCGGCTTCTTCGCCATTACGGGCGGGGGCGGCAAGGCTTCGTTTGACGATGGCCTGCCGATGTTCGAATCGGCTGCCATGGCCGGCATATTCCAGGAAAGCATGTTGAAGTATATAAAGACTGGCGGTCAAAGTCCCATCGTCACGCCGGATATGTATACTATCAACAGTGCGATGGACGGTAAGCAGTTTATTTATTCTCTGCAACTTGGCTTGGGATATAAAATCACGGATTGGCTTTCGGCCTTTGCCGGAGGTCGGATGAACTATTTCTCGGGAAACTATGACGGATATCTGGAAGCGAAGCTGAAGCAGAATCTGGGCGGATCGGAATTGATGGCGTTGGCTTTGGATTGCGATCAGACAGGTTGGGGGTTGACTCCGGTTCTGGGTATCGATGTTAAATACGGGAAATTCAATTTCGGGGCTAAATATGAATTTAAGACGAACCTGAATATTGAGAACAATACCAAGAAGCTGGATTATCCCGACAGTGCGGAAGACTTGATCGGCCCTTACAAGCACGGTGTGAACACGCCGAACGATATTCCTTCCATGCTTTCGGTCGCTGCTTCTTATCGGTTTTTACCCATGTTAAAAGCTTCTGTGGAGTACCATTTCTTTGATGACAAGAAAGCGGGCATGGCCGGTGGAAAGCAGAAAGAACTGGAAAGGGGTACGAATGAGTATCTGTTTGGAATAGAATGGGACGTGGTCAAGAGGCTGACCATTAGCGGCGGTGCCCAAATAACAGATTATGGTTTGTCTGATAGCTACCAAAGCGATGTCAGTTTCTCCTGCGATTCTTATTCATTGGGCTTCGGTGCCAAAGTGATGTTGAGTGAAAAAATGGCTTTGAACGTAGGTTATATGTGGACTACTTATCATGATTATACCAAGAAGATGGACAATTACTGCGGCACGGGACTTCCTGGACAGAATGTCTATAGCCGTACCAATAAAGTGTTTGGTTTAAGTTTGGATTACGCTTTCTAAACCTAAAAAACTGTATCAGCTTGAAAAGGGGAGTCGCCTGTTGTGCGGCTTCCCTTTTTTTGAATATGCTGTCATTCAAACGGACTGTATGGAACCCATTTGGTTATAGTCCGTAACCCTATTGGTTAATGCTCGTAACCCATAGGGTTAGCCACTGTAAAGCATAGCTTTGGTATCGGCATAAAAAAAGAGGGTGTGTTCATACACTCCCTCTTTTTTGAGTATTTGTCTTGCTTGTGTCGATTACAACTGGATCCAGCGAACGAAAGCGAAGTCCATGCGGTGAGGCAATTCTTTGTTTACAGGGTAAACGCGGAAGCCCATCTTGTGGAGGCCGGCTTCACTCGGTGTTGTTTTCAGTTCGAAGAACAGTTTGGAGCCTTCTTCTTTCATCAACTTGAACTGTTCTGTAGCCAGCAATTCCAACTGATGATTATCCGGATTCTCTTTCGTAACGACCATTTCGACACCTAACATGCCTTGCAGTTCGTGGCGGTCGATAACCAGATTGAACTTATATTCCTTGCCGACAACCGGGCCGTCGATAGCCAGATCCTGGCTGCATGTAAACGATTCCACCTGGAAGTTATCCCAATGTTCAGCCACTTCTTCTTTCCAAGCAGCGATTGATTTGGCTTCGGCAAAGCCGTTTTCGCGCAAGTGAGCGGAACGGGTTGCCAACTTGTTGTAGAAACGGTTGATATAGTCGTCCAACATACGTTTCATCGTATAGTCGGGAGCGATTTCGGACATTGAGTTCTTGATATACTGAATCCATTCGGGAGAGTAGCCCTTGCTGTTCTTTGCATAATAAGTCGGGATGATCTCTGTTTCCAGTATATGGTAGATAGTAGCGGCATCCAACTGGTCCTGATACTGCTGGTTTTCGTAAGTGCGCTTGTCGGTCAATGCCCAACCTGCACCCTGCTTGTAACCTTCGTACCACCATCCGTCCAATACGGAGAAGTTCAGGACACCGTTCATCTCTGCTTTTTCGCCGGATGTACCGGATGCTTCCAGAGGACGGGTCGGCGTGTTCAACCAAACATCGACACCTGCGATCAGGTGACGAGCCAGACGCATGTCGTAGTTTTCCAAGAAGATGATCTTTCCTAAGAATTCAGGACGGCGGGAGATTTCGACAATGTGCTTGATCAGGCCTTGTCCGCCACCATCGGCCGGGTGGGCTTTACCGGTGAATACGAACTGGATCGGATATTGTTCGTTGTTTACGATCTTGGCCAAACGATCCAAATCGGTGAACAGTAGGTGAGCACGTTTGTAAGTAGCAAAGCGGCGACCGAAACCGATCAGCAAGGCGTTCGGGTTGATCTTATCCAAGACGGAAACAACCTTTGCAGGATCTCCCTGGTTTTTCAACCAGTTTGTCTTGTATTGGCTCTTGATGTATGTGATCAGTTTGTTCTTCAGAGCTTTGCGGATGTTCCAGATGTCATCGTCCGCAACATTTTGGATTGCTTCCCAATATTTCTTGTTGGATTGATCTTTGAAGAACTTCTTGTCGAAATGTTCAGCAAAGAAACGTTTCCATTCGGTAGAAGCCCAGGTTGGCATGTGCACGCCGTTGGTGACATATCCTACATGCAGTTCATCGGGGAAGTAGCCTTTCCATACCGGAGCGAACATACGCTGGGATACTTTTCCGTGCAACCAGCTGACGCCGTTTGCTTCCTGGCAAGTGTTCAATGCGAATACGCTCATGGAGAACTTTTCGTTTGATCCCGGGTTTTCACGTCCCATGTCGATAAATTCCTGCCAACTGATACCCAATTTGCCGGGGAATTCGCCCATGTAACGACCGAACAGGCCTTCGTCGAAGTAGTCATGGCCTGCCGGAACCGGTGTGTGGACGGTGTACAAAGCAGAAGCGCGTACGACTTCCAGAGCCTGGTTGAATGACAAGCCGTCGTTCTGGATGAAGTCTACCAAACGCTGTGCGTTGATCAAAGCGGCGTGGCCTTCGTTGCAATGGTAAATCTGTTTCTTGATTCCTAATTTGTTCAGCATCAGGATACCACCGATACCCAACAGGTATTCCTGCTTCATACGGTTTTCCCAGTCACCGCCATACAGCTGATGAGTGATGGAACGATCCCATTCGCTGTTCTGAGGAATATCCGTGTCCATCAGATATAAAGGAACGCGACCTACGCTTACTTTCCAGATGTGCGCATAAACGGTACGGCCGGGGTAGGGAACTTCCAATACCATCGGTTCGCCGTTCGCCTGCATGACCTGTGTAAGGGGCAGCGCGTTGAAGTTTTGCGGTTCGTAATTGGCAATCTGTTGTCCGTCCATGGACAGAGACTGTGTGAAGTAACCGTAGCGATACAAGAAACCTACCGCTGTCAGGTCGATGTTGCTGTCGCTGGCTTCTTTCAGGTAGTCGCCTGCCAGCACGCCCAGACCGCCGGAATAGATTTTCAGCACGTTTGTCAAACCATATTCCATACTGAAATAAGCGACAGACGGTTTTGTCTGATCCGGTTTGACATTTACATAATCCTTGAATATCGAGTATACTGCTTTGATTTCGGCCATCAGGACGTCATCAGCCAGAATTTCCTCAATACGCTTGTAGGACAGGCTTTGGAGTAAAAGAACAGGGTTGCCTTCTGTCGAAGCCCAAAGTTCAGGATCGATCTTACCGAATAATTTTGCTCCTTCATGGTTCCATACCCACCATAGGTTTGTTGCCATTTCATATAACGGCTGTAATTGCTCGGGGAGCATAGAATGAGAATAAACATCTTTCCAAATCGGATTGTTTGCGTTATTCGCTTTGATTTTCATTATCGTGAAGTTTAAAATGTTTCAATTGTTATTTTAATATCGTATAATCTGTCTTTTTGCCTAAAACGTTGCAAAGATAGACATTATCTGTTTTATTATGAGCGTATTTTAATTATTTCTTTTGTTTGCATGCTCCAAGGCGATCTTGAAAGCCTCTTCGTAGTAGACAATGAATTTGCTCCATTCGGCTTTTGCCGCCAGGCGGAAACTGTGCTTCTGGATCTCTTCCGCTTCCTTTTTATCCTTTCCGGTGAGCGTCAGGATCGCGGACGTGATGGCATCCGCTACTTCGAAATAATTAAAATCGTCGCGGTTCACGACGGCTACACCCTCGTTGATGTTGTTGCCTGTCACATGCTTCTTAGCCCATAGACCGAAACCGGCAAGGTTGGTGGTAATGGTCGGAATCCCGAATGCGATACTTTCCAGCGGAGTGTATCCCCAGGGTTCGTAGTAGGAAGGATAGACGGTCGCATCCATACCGATCAGCAGATCGTAGTAGGGTTTGTCGAGGATGCCGTCGTGTCCGTCCAGGTAGCAAGGTACAAAAATGATTTTCAGTTTGTCGGCCGCCGAATTGGTGAAACCGGCGTGGGTGATGTAGTTCAGCACCTTGTCCTGTTCCATCAGGTTCAGCCAGTGTGTGACGAATGGCATTTGCATAGGAGAAGTGGTGCGGATATTCTTGTCAATGACTTCTTTCAGGTCAGCGCGTGCATCGCGCACCCAAGCGGGAACCATGATGAAGGCGACAACTTCGCGCTGAAGCCGGCCGGAGGTGCGTACCCGGTTCATCGCTTCGATAAAGACATCGATCCCTTTGTTGCGGTATTCGTAGCGGCCACTGGTGGAGACCAGGAATGCATCCGGTGAGATGGGGCATCCGAGCAGTTTCTCTGCTACATTGAGCAGGGCGCGACGGGCTGCCGTACGCTTCTTGTCGTATTCCTTGCCGGCCGGGACGAAGTTGGGTTCGAAGCCGTTCGGCGTGACGATGTCCGGAGCTTTGTCTAACAATTGTTTACACTCGCGAGCCGTGATGTCACTCACAGTCGTGAAGCAGTCCACATGCAAGGCGGTCTGTTTTTCCAGCGAATGCTTTGCCTCCATATTCAGTTCCCTTGCCATCTGGTCGCCGTTATAACCGTCCATGTAGGCATAGAGGGCCTTGTTGTTTCCGGCGATAGAGCGGCCGATGGAAGTGGCATGTGTCGTGAAGAGCGTTGCGATGGCCGGTATTTGTTTCTGGATGTAAAGTGCACCCATTCCTAACATCCATTCGTTGAACAGGGCGGCGACTTTTTTATTTTCCAGCTTGTAAAAATGATAGAAACTTTCGATAACCTTGCCTACCGCGTAAGCGAAGATGCAAGATTCGTCATAGTCACCGTATGCATGGATCGAGTCCACACGGAAACTTTCCCACATCGAGTAGAAAAAAGAATCTCTTTCTTTGAAGAAAGGCTTGAAATCAACCAAGATAACAGGCGGTGTCCCCGGAACATTCCATCGGCCTACTTTTACTTTTAGATTATCAGTGGTCTTCGCATGAGTTTTCCAGTCAGTAAACAGAACATCATCTTCAATAAAGTCGGGAGCGTTTGTGTTAGCCCACACATCGGGTCCTATAAAGATCAGTTTATCTTTAAAAGACTGTTGTAACGTATGTGCTTTCGTTGAAAGGACGGTGTAGATGCCACCTACTTTGTTACATACTTCCCAACTGCTCTCGAAAAGATATTCTGGCGTTGTTGTTGTATTATCCATAAACGATTTTGTTTATAATCAGATATTTTGAGGGGCAAAGATATGAATTTTTATCTTTTTTTCAACTATAGAGCTTGTTTAATGAATGAATTATGTAGATTTGTAGATATTTTAATGTAAACGATTATGGCAAAAAGAAGAATTTTAAAGAAAGACATCAGCTACGTGGCTGGCGATTTGTTTTCAGAAACATTGTTTTGCAAGCTGTATCTCCCTGGTGTCGATTCGGAGAAAGCCGATGTGGTGATGGCGAGAATACTCGATATGCAGGACGAATTTATTCGCCGTGCCAACTGTCCGGACGGAAAAGAAAACAAAAAACGGGTGAAAGAATATTACCGCAAATTACGTGCGGACCTGCAAACGGAAGTAAACGCAATCGCAACTGAAATCGGAGAGTTGAGCAAATAGAAAGTAAAGAATGAAGAAAACTATAAGTAAGGCACTTCTTCGCCTGGCCGGTTGGAAACTGGGACCGGTGGTCGAAGATGTGCCTAAATGTGTGATATGCGTAGCGCCGCATACCAGTAACTGGGATTTTATCGTAGGAAAACTGTTTTATACCTCAATCGGCCGTAACGCTGGTTTCTTGATAAAAAAGGAATGGTTCTTTTTCCCGTTGAACTTGTTGTTTGATTGGTTGGGCGGCGTGCCTGTGGATCGCCATAAACGGACCTCGGTGACAGACCAGATGGTGGATCAGTTCAACCGGCGGGAAGAATTTCAGTTGGCCGTGACTCCCGAAGGTACACGCAAACGGGTGGAAGACTGGAAAAAGGGGTTTTACTATATCGCACAAAAAGCTAACGTGCCTATCCTGATGGCCTATTTCGACTACAAAAAGAAAGAAGCTGGTTTTAAAGGAGTATTCTATCCTACGGGCAATGCGGATAAAGATATCCGTGAGATCCGTGAGCATTACAGAGGTGTGACAGCTTGTCATCCGGAAAACTTTGTTCAAATTTAATATTATGGCAGACAATTTGCGTATCAGTATGGTCCAGTCCCATATTATTTGGGAGGACAGAGATGAAAACCTGGGTTATTATGGAGAACTGCTCCGGCGGGTCAGCGGCAAGACGGACATAGCCATTTTGCCGGAAACGTTTACGACGGGTTTCTCTATGGAAGTGGAAAAACTGGCCGACACGATGGACGGCCCCACTATCCCTACCATAAAAGGATGGGCGAAGAAATATAAGCTTGCTGTGGCAGGCAGTTTCATCGCTAAAGAAGACGGGAAATATTTTAACCGCGCTTTTTTCATCACGCCTGAAGGTGAGACTTATTTGTATGACAAACGGCATTTATTCCGGATGGCGGGCGAAGACCGGCATTTCACCGCCGGAGATAAACGGACGATCGTACGGTATAAGGACTGGAATATCTGTTTGCAAGTCTGCTATGATCTTCGTTTCCCGGTTTGGAGCCGTAACGTGGACAACGAATACGATCTGCTGATCTATGTCGCCAACTGGCCCGAAGCGCGTAAGAAAGTTTGGAAGACGCTGCTCCAGGCGCGTGCATTGGAGAACATGGCGTATGTCTGCGGGGTGAATCGTGTGGGGATCGACGGCAAAGGTTTCGTCTATCGGGGCGACTCCATGATCTTCTCTCCTAAAGGCAAAAAGCTGGCAGATGCCGGCAAGCGCGAAGAGGTCACCCGCACGTGTACGCTTACCCGCGCCGACCTGGAAGATCTGAGAACAAAATTCCCCGCATGGAAGGACGCAGATCTGTTTGATATCAAAGTCAAGCCGTAATGAAACCTCGGTAAACAGGCTGCAAAACCTGATTATCCATCAGGATTTTTCCAAAAAACAAGACTGTCCCAATGACAGGACTCTATTCAGACCGTATGGAGTCCTATCATTGGGACAGTCTCTTATCAGCCGGTCGGCCTGGCTATATCCCGTATCGGGTATGGACCATATCCCAATAACGTAATTTATAAAAGTCATTGATAATACGAAAGAATCATGCCAAAATGCAGGTGTGATGTGAAAGGCCATTCAACAGATACCCCATCTTCTGATAAAGGAATGTTTAGAGAAAACCACATGCGATTATTTTTTCTTCTGTAGTTCTTAGGGAACAGTGGCATTTATTAGATAAAAAATTAACAATCACTCAGGCTTTTGTCGTTTGTGATCGCAAACATACACTCAATGGATACCCATCCAGTATTTCCTCTTCAATTAGGCGATTTAGGAGTAGTTGTTTCGGAGACGCTTACGATTTTTTCATTGACTGATGTTTTATTATATTGTCGTTATTAATAAATACCTTTGTGTGGAAATATAAATCAAGGAAAATGGAAGATATTGTAAATAAGCGTTGTGGTTGGGCCGGAACTGACGGCTTGTATGTGAAATATCACGATGAGGAATGGGGGAGATTGGTTACCGAAGACAAAACCCTATTCGAATTTCTTGTACTGGAAAGTGCGCAGGCAGGATTGGCCTGGATTACGATTCTTCGTAAACGAGAAGGATATAGAAAGGCATTTTAAATTTCGATGTAGAGAAAGTGGCCGCAATGACCTCGGACGATATCGACCGGCTGATGCTTTTTGATGGGATCGTTAGGAATCGGATGAAGATTGCATCCACGATCACAAATGCCAGATGCTTCATTGCGATTCAGAAGGAATTTGGTAGTTTCTATCATTATATGTTATCGTTTTTTCCCGGACAGAAGCCGATTGTAAATAATTTTAAATCGTTAAAAGAAATTCCTGTAACGACTCCGGAGTCGGATGCGATGAGCAAGGATATGAAGAAACGAGGATTTAAGTTCTTTGGCTCTACTATCTGCTATGCTCACATGCAGGCGACAGGGTTTGTAAATGATCACTTGGAAGGCTGTCTTTGCAAGGAGAAGATTCTTACGGATGGACCTGTTTAGCCAATTTTTTGAGGCGGTAATAGCCTTTATGAAGCGACATCTGGTCCCGGATCACGATCCTATTTTTCCTGTCTTGATAAGAAAAAAAAGACAATTTATTAAGTGATATAGTTGTTAGTCCGATTAATAGTGTTATCTTTGAGTCAGAGTTTGAGTTACGTATTATTAGCGTATAGTTCTTCTTTATTATTAAGTAGGCCTCTCCATTAATTTTCCTCCTCATTCCCTATTAGTATTTATTAAAAACGAAATTTTAAATGAACATTTACATTACAGGCTTAAATTATAGCATTAATGATGCTGATTTAAATGATCTATTTGCAGAGTATGGAGAAATTACGTCTGCAAAAGTTATCATGGACAGAGAAACAGGAAGATCCAGAGGATTTGGTTTTGTCGAAATGATAAACGAAGAAGATGGCCAAAAAGCGATCGATGCTCTTAATGGAGCTGAATTTGAAAAAAAAGTAATCTCGGTAAGCGTTGCTCGTCCTCGTACCGAAAAACCTTCAAACGGCGGATACCACGGAAGAGGCGGGTATAATAATTCCAGACGTTATTAATCTCCTGATATATGGAGGTGTGCCACCTGCGTTCCATTTCCGGTTTTGGCACACCTTCATCGCTCTCCTATAGCTTTAGTTAGCTTCTGCTCTTCAGTGTAATAGTAAGAATTTTTTTATCCGACGTTTCCATATTTCGGAAATATCCTGGTATTCCACTCTGCATACATGATAGATTGATTATTAATATAAATAAATATAGATAGATGGCAAAATCCATAACATACAATAAACGAGAAAACGAAAAAAAGAAACAAGCTCGACGAGCAGAAAAACAAAAAAAGAAGGAAGACAGAAAGCTTCTTGGCAAAGCAAATGGTTTTGATGATATGATAGCTTATGTAGATGAAAATGGGGTAATAACATCAACTCCTCCCGAATTGAATCCTAATCGGGAAGAAATTAAGCAGGAAGAAATTCTCATCTCAACCCCTAAAAAAGAGGGTATAGAAATACCTACCGTATTGAAAGGGCGGGTTGATTATTTTAATAGATCGAAAGGTTATGGTTTTATCAAAGACCTTGATAATACTGAAAAGTATTTTTTTCATGTCAGCAACAATACGCTGACCGATATTTCGGAAAGTGACATCGTTACCTTTGAGCTTGAACGAGGTCTGAGAGGCATGAATGCAATTAATATTCGTGTTGAGAACGAATCTTGATGATATTGGAAACCCGGGAAAACATTTTTCGGGTCATGATTTTATTATTCAAGAAGCTCACGATGTAGCCTGTGATACAGGCTGCTATCAGAGAGCCTTCTCTGACTCCTTCGATCCGTTGCGTGAAGATCAGTGATAAGACAATAGCGACTGTTACTAAGGTGAAATCGAAAACGACCTTGAATTTGCCGAACTCTTTGTTGTAACGGCGGGCGGCATAGTTGACGAATCCTTCTGCACTCATCATCGCAACCTGGGGCTTGATCTCTAATACTACCCCGATAGACTGGATGAAGCAGCCGAACAACAACAGCACAATCGACATGATATAATTGGAAGGGTGCAGATCTTCAGTGAGCGCCATATTGAAGTCGATGAATGCGGAAAATATGAACGAGAAAGGTATTTGTAGTAAAATAGATATCTGATCCTGACGGCTTTTCGTTCCCCGGATCAACCAAAACTGTCCCAATATCAGCAATACGTTAAGAATAAAAGTACAGGTTCCTAAAGAAAGAGGACTGTTGAGGCTTAACACATAATTCACGCTTGAAATAGGAGTGGTTCCTAAAGCGGAATGTATAATCAAGACGATTCCTGCAGCTAAAAAATATAATCCAATGACAAAGACCAAATATTTTTTTAAAATTGTTTTTATATCCATATCTCCCGACAACATTTAGTGTCACTTTCTTGCTTGGAACAATATAAGTGTATGCAAAGATCGCTATTTTTTTCGTGAAGGGATTCCGAATTAGTATAAAAAAACGTTATCCATCGAGGCGATTGTTACTATTTGTCAGATGGTAGTTTGGAAATATTTTGTACTTTTGGGCGGTTAAAAATAAGTTCTATGTTTGAAGGTTTTGATTTTCAGCAAACTATTAGCGCGTTTATTGTGCTGTTTGCAGTGATTGATATTATTGGCTCCATTCCAGTTATTATCAATTTGAAAGAAAAAGGGAAGGATGTGAACGCTATGAAGGCGACGGTTATCTCTTTCTTGCTGATGATCGGGTTCTTTTATGCAGGCGATGTTCTGCTACGGCTTTTTCATGTAGATATCGAATCGTTTGCGGTGGCAGGTTCGTTTGTCATTTTTCTGTTGTCACTGGAAATGATTCTCGATATAGAAATTTTTAAAAATCAAGGACCGATAAAAGAAGCGACGCTGGTTCCGCTGGTCTTTCCACTACTGGCCGGCGCCGGTTCGTTTACCACATTATTGTCTTTGAGGGCGGAGTATGCCAGTGTCAATATCGTGATTGCTTTAATATTGAATATGATATGGGTCTATTTTGTCGTTCGTATGACTGCCCGTATCGAACGTTTTTTCGGAAAAGGCGGTATCTATATTATCCGAAAGTTTTTCGGTATTATTTTATTGGCGATATCGGTCCGCTTGTTTACCGTTAATATCAATCTTCTGATAGAAGCTCTGCAAGGACATTGAAAAGAGGATTTTACAAAGCTTTCTTTTCACTTTCCGTCTGTCCTTAGTTTTTGTTGGTGGCAGGTGAATAGCTGTAGTCGCCTTCATGCTGATGAGGCATTAGTTCGACGGGTTTTACAGCGATTTTGTTTCCTTTTTTAGTGATTATCAGGCATTGGTTATTAAGTTTTCGTTCTTGCAGGTCGAATACCAGATTCGGATTGAAGTGTTGTCCGTTTACCCGTACTTCGAAATGAAGGTGTTCGGTCGTTGCTCTTCCTGTTCGTCCGGTCAGTGCGATCGGTTGTCCGGCTTTTACATAATCTCCCGGTTTAACCAGATTCTTCGAATTATGGCTGTAGACTGTTTCCAATCCGTTGTAGTGGCGTACGACAATCACATTTCCGTATGCATAATAAGGTTTAGCTAAACGGACGATTCCATCGAATGCTGATATGATTGTGTCATGGGCGTGGGTTTTCAAGTCCACACCCGAATGATGTTTTCTGCGTCCGGCATATAAGGAGATTACTTTAGCGCCGGGTAAAGGAAAGGCATAGTCTTCTTTTTGTATCAGACCTAAATCGATAAGCATCGTGTTTTCTTCGGCCATCAGGAGTGGATCCGTTACAGCGATATCATTTTTTTCTCTGCTGGAGAAATTTTCCGTTATCTGTTTACGGGGAGATGTTTGTTTGTTCAGTTTGGGTTCTTCCGGAAACAGAAAAGCGAAATCTGTGTTGGGAAGAGGGATGTCCAGTGTCGGCAGGATCAGAATTGAATCCTGTTGTGAGGCTGGTTGTGTTTGGGCTGTCCACAAAGAATGGCATGCGCTTAACACGATTAATAGAATGATTGACAGTATGCAGTAGTGCGTTTTAGACATTTTATGAAATTATTATAGCACTACAAAAGTAGGGAAAAAAAGTGAAATAGGAGAGACGTAAAATAAAAAAGGCGCCCGAAAATGAATCGAACGCCTTTTAATTGTCAAACTATTTGGATTACTTGTCTACTTGAATAAAGAACGGGCAATACCCAGTTCTAGACCACGCAATTCAGCCAAACTACGCAAACGACCGATACAGGAGTAACCGGGATTGGTTTTTTTGTGCAAATCATCGATCATCTGATGACCATGATCCGGACGCATGGCGATTGAGCAACCGCGTTCTTGCTCGATTTCGAGGAGAGCTTTCATAACTTCATAAACATTCACATCGCCTTCCAGCAGATTTGCTTCGAAGAAGTTTCCGGCTTCATCACGTTTAGTACTGCGTATGTGGACGAAGTCGATACGGTCACCGAAACGCTTCATCATACCGGCCAGGTCGTTGTCTGCACGAACACCGAATGAACCGGTGCAGAGACATAAGCCGTTACTTTTGTTTGGTACGGCTTCGATCAGCTTACGAAAATCTTCTTCTGTGCTCAAGATACGAGGTAAACCTAAGATCGAGTAAGGAGGATCGTCCGGATGGATAACCATACGTGCACCAACTTCGTCAGCAACCGGGGTGATTTCTTTCAAGAAATAGATCAAGTTTGCGCGGAGTCTTTCTGCATCGATGTCTTTGTAACGATCCAGTTCTGTACGGAATTGATCTAATGTGAAACTTTCCTCGGAGCCGGGTAGGCCGGCGATCATATTGCGTACCAGCAACGCTTTGTCATCTTCGCTCATTTCGTCAAGGCGAGTCTTTGCAATCGCTTTTTCTTCGTCTGTATATTCCTGTTCTGCAGCAGGGCGTTTCAGGATGTAGAGATCGAAAGCCATGAAAGCTGCACGTTCGAAGCGCAATGCTTTGGAGCCGTCCGGCATGGTATAGGCTAGGTTTGTACGGGTCCAGTCCAGAACCGGCATAAAGTTGTAAGTGATCACACGGATGTCGCACGCTGCCAGATTACGGATGCTTTCTTTATAGTTATCGATATATTTCTGAAAATCTCCGCTCTGTGTTTTTATATGTTCGTGTACAGGTACACTTTCCACTACGCTCCAGCGCAAGCCGGCAGCTTCAATCATATCCTTACGTTTTTGGATTTCTTCGATAGTCCATACTTCTCCGTTCGGGATATGGTGCAAAGCATTTACAATTCCGGTAGCTCCGGCCTGGCGGATATCGGAAAGACTAACGGGATCGTTCGGGCCGTACCAACGCCATGTTTGTTCACATAAATACATAATGTCTTGTTTTTAAAGTGGAATTAAATAGAGAATGCATCAAAACCACCATCTACGATTGCGATTGTTCCGGTTACGAATTTGGATGCGTCGCTGATCAGATACTGAATTGTTCCAAACAATTCATCCGGTGTGCCCAGACGTCTGAACGGCGTGTGTGCAATAACAGATTCGGCACGCGGAGTGTAAGATCCGTCCGGATTTGTCATCAAAGTGCGGTTCTGTTCCGTCAGGAAGAATCCAGGAGCGATCGCATTTACACGTAAACCTTCTCCGAATTTGATTGCCAGTTCGCCTGCCAGGTATTTAGTCAGGTTGGAGATAGCTGCTTTTGCGGCACCGTAACCGACAACGCGAGTAAGAGGACGCAAGGCAGATTCGGAAGAGAAGTTGACGATAGCGCCTTCTTTCTGCTTGGCCATTACATCTGCAAATACCATTGTCGGGAGAACTGTTCCGAACAGGTTCAGATCTACCACTTTGCGGAATGCATCGATGTTCAGGTCGAATATCGTACTGTCCGGTCCGATAGTCGCACCTGCCATATTTCCTCCGGCTGCATTCAGCAACGCGTCGATACGACCGTATTTGGCCAGGATATCTTTTTTGTTTTGTTCCAGAATTTCTTGGTTTAATACGTCAGTCAGGAAGAAGCTTGCTTCTCCGCCTTTAGCTTTGATGTCGGCTACGATTTGTTCACCAACTTCGGCAGCACGGTCGAGAATGACGATTTTAGCTCCTTCTTCAGCCAGGTGGCCGGCAATGCCTCTGCCCAGGATTCCGGCTCCGCCGGTAATAATGACAACTTTGTCTTTAACGCAAAATAAATTAGCCATAATTTTATTTTTTAGATTGTGATAATTTCATTGTTACTATCTCATTGTGCTCGCGCACACTTCGGGCACAAAAGTATAGTATTTATTTATCAAACAAAAAGAAAATCGGGAAAAAATATCTTTTTATGTTTTCAAATATAATTGTTATAGTATTTGATATTCTCTTTCATTAGAATATCGATCGGCATATAATTGATCTGTTCGACCTTTTCCTTGAGGACCAGATGACGGAACAATGCCCGTATGCAATTGAAACCCTGTACTTCCGGCCGTTGGGCGATCAGATGGGTGATGGAGCCGTTATTCAGATAAGTGATATTCGGGTCAATCACATCATAGCCGATCAACCTGAATCTCTCTCCTTTGTCGCGGAAGTATTTTCCAAGTAAATGGGCACGGGAATTGAATATGATACCGGCGCTCACCTCCTTATGTTCTTCCAGAAAAGCATTCAGGATATTATTGTTCTTTTCCGGTTCGTCTGCATGCAAATGAATGGAATAGATGCGTCCGTCGTAGTTTTTCTCGGTCAGATAAGTTCTGAAGCCTTCTTCCCGCTTCATGACCTGGGTTATTTGCATTTCCCCTTTGCGGAAAAAACGGAAAATTGCAATGTCTTCGGCCGGGTTGATTTGTTCGTATAACAGTCGTCCGGCAATATATCCGGAATCGTACGAGTTAGTTCCGTAATAGGCCACGCAATTGGTGTTTTCAATAAAGGCGTCTATCAGAACGTAAGGTATCTGTAACTGATCCAGTCGGGATGTCAGCTTGATGACGCTGTCGTGGAATTGTGTTGCGATTACAACCCCTTGGCAATTGGTTGCTTCAATCCGGGGAATGAGCTCATCGAAGCTACTTTTGTCGTATTGGTTGAAACATATGCGTTCGACTTCTACGTTGTAGCTGAAAAGTTCCTGTTCAGCTTTGTCTATTCCTTCGCAAAGCTTATCCCAATATTCGCCTTTTGCAAAAGAAGGAATTAGTGTGATGAAATGATAGTTCTTTTTTAGTGCAAGGGAACGAGCTATCAGATTCGGGTGATAGTCTATTTCTTTTAAAACTTTTTCTACTTTTTTCTGTGCCTCCTCGGATACTTTACCACGATTGTGTAATATGCGGTCGACAGTTCCAGTCGAAACGCCGGACATCTCTGCAATGTCTTTGATTCTATATGTTTTTCCCATAGGTTGGAAAGCTATACAGCCCGCAGAATTTTTATTTTTGCGGGCTGTTGTCTGTTTTATTTATTTAATTTATTGTAGTTGTTGTACTTCCTCTTTAGAAATTGTATTTAATTTTCTGAACGTGTAGCACTGCATCATGTAGATAAGAGGGACTGCCACGAAAACTCCGACGAGGAACAGTATACAGCCGATAATCATGATGCCGATCATGACCAATGCCAAAAGGAGTAGAGGCATGGTTTGTCCTCGCGTCAACTCCCAGCTTTTTTGCAAGGATTCGATAATCCCGCAATCTTCTTCAACGATGAGAGCTGAGAAAAATTGCAAGCGGAGATATAGATAGATGCCTGGAATGATTAGAAACGCCAAGCCGATGCAGACTATGATACCGAACAAAATGCATGTAATGAAATACGTGATTATTTTGCGGGATTGTTGTCCATAAGCAGAAAATTGAGGTTCTTCTCCGTCAAGAGTCTGGAACAAATTCTTGATATACCCAAGCATGAAAGCGCATGAAATGAGCAGGCTGACTATATTGACAATGACTTGTCCGGTAATCGAACCTTGCGCCGGCATACCGAACAAGGAGACAATCATTGACAAGATGACAAATCCGATATACAGTCCTACCAGTACCCAAATCTGAGATTTTGTGTACTTCCAAGAAGTGCTGAACACTTCCGATATCATAAACTTTGGTTCCATATGAATTGATTATTTAGGTTATATAAGCCGTAAAATTAGAATAAATTATTGAATAAACAAATTTTTGTTTAAAAAAGTATGTTTCGAGTGTTTTTTCTGTCATGTTCAGTCAGATAGATCGGTCTGTATAAACAATTTTTTAGTATAAAAAGATTGTATAAACGAGAAAAGAACAATAAAAAGATTCTACATTTGTACTCTTTTATGAGGAATAGGCTACGAACCCATAAATTTTGAACAGCATCGTTATGGAATATTTACTATGGCGCAGTGGATCTCACCTGCTGCAATGTCTTTAACGGCCTTGCTAATGACTAAAAAAGAAATAGATAGAATATATATAAATAATGAATATGAATAAACAAATGTTGAGAACTACTATTACCCAATTAAGGCAAATAGCATTGTTTGCAGTAGGGGTATCTTTATTGACTGCTTGTGGAAACAGCCAAAGCGGTATGAAGTTAGGAGATAATGAATTTACTGTTCTTACTGTCAATTCGACAACGAGCGATCTGTCAACGTCCTATCCTGCTACGATCAGAGGAACGCAGGATATCGAGGTGCGTCCTCAGGTTTCAGGTTTTATTGTTAAGTTATGTGTGGATGAAGGAGCAACTGTACGTAAAGGGCAGGCTTTGTTCCAGATTGATCCTACCCAGTATGCAGCAGTGGTGGGACAGGCGAAAGCGGCAGTCGAGATGGCAAAAGCCAATGTTGCAACTCTGACGTTAACCGAAAAAAACAAAAAAGCTTTGTACGATCAGAAGATTATCAGTGATTTTGAGTACCAGACAGCAATCAATCAACTTATGTCTGCCAAGGCAAGTTTGGCACAAGCGGAGGCTTCTTTGGTAAGTGCGAATCAGAATCTGTCTTTCTGTACGGTGACAAGCCCGTCGAACGGTGTTGTCGGTACATTTCCATACCGTATCGGAAGTTTGGTCAGCCCTTCTGTATCACAACCGTTGACAACCGTATCTGAAATCAATGACGTGTATGTCTATTTCTCTATGACGGAGAAAGAGTTGTTGCGCCTGACAAGAGCCGGAGGCACTTTGAAGGAACAGTTGGAAAAGATGCCGGCAGTCCGTTTGCAGTTGTCTGACGGCACTACCTATCAGTCGGAAGGAAAGATCGATGCCGTTAGTGGCGTAATCGACCAGTCGACCGGGTCTGTCAGCATGCGTGCTGTTTTTCCGAATGACAAAAATATTCTGAGAAGCGGTGGTACAGGCAGTATTGTATTCCCGTACACGATGGATGGAATCATTATTGTCCCTCAGTCTGCTACTGTCGAAATTCAGGATAAGAAGTTTGTTTTCGTTTTGCAGGCGGATAATTCCGTGAAAAATACGGAGATTCAGATTTCCAATCTGGATGACGGAAAGAATTATCTGGTGACAAACGGTTTGAAATCCGGCGACAAAATTGTGATTGAAGGCGTACAGAACCTCCGTGACGGCCAGGTTATCGAGCCGATCACCCCGGAACAACAGAAAGCGAAATATGATCAAGCTTTGAAAGATCAGAACGAAGGTAATCTGAAAACCGCTTTTAATTAATAACTTCCATTTGTTCATTAACAAAGATAAAATATGAAATTAGATAGATTTATAAACCGCCCGGTGCTTTCAACGGTGATCTCCATCTTGATTGTCATACTGGGTATATTAGGCTTGCTGTCTTTGCCTATTACCCAATATCCGGATATCGCCCCTCCGACCGTTTCGGTGAGAGCTACTTATACGGGTGCAAACGCGCAAACAGTATTGAATAGTGTGATTGCGCCGTTGGAAGACCAGATCAACGGTGTGGAGAACATGATGTACATGACCTCTAATGCATCCAACAACGGATCTGCCGATATTTCCATTTATTTTAAGCAAGGAACCGATCCCGATATGGCTGCCGTAAACGTGCAGAACCGTGTTTCTATGGCGCAAGGTTTGCTGCCTGCCGAAGTAACCAAGATCGGTGTGACGACTCAGAAGCGTCAGAACTCCATGTTGGTCGTATTCTCACTCTATGATGCCGATGACCGTTACGACCAGCGATTTATCGAGAACTATGCCAAGATCAACTTGATCCCGGAAGTACAGCGTGTACCCGGTGTGGGGGATGCGAATGTGTTAGGAACCGACTATTCCATGCGTATCTGGTTGAAGCCGGATGTGATGGCACAGTATAAACTGGTTCCGAATGACGTCGCAGGTGTCTTGGCCGAGCAGAACGTGGAAGCCGCTCCGGGTTCGTTCGGAGAACAAGGAAATCAGAGTTTCCAGTATACGATTCGTTATAAGGGGCGTTTGCAGGAGGTAAACGAATTCGAAGACATGGTTGTAAAAGCCTTGCCGGATGGAGAAGTTCTCCGTATGAAAGATATTGCCAATATCGAATTAGGACGTCTGACTTATAGCTTTGTCAATAAAGTAAACGGTCATAATGCTGTAACCTGTATCGTTTATCAGATGGCAGGAACCAATGCGACGGAAACCATCAATAATATCCAGGACCTGCTGGAAGAAACAGAAAAGGTATTGCCTCCGGGCTTGAAGATAGATATCAGTATGAACGCCAACGATTTCTTGTATGCCTCTATTCACGAAGTGCTCAAAACGTTGATCGAAGCCTTCCTTTTGGTATTTATCGTTGTGTATATCTTTTTGCAGGATTTACGTTCAACTTTGATTCCGGCTATCGCGATTCCAGTTGCTTTGGTCGGTACGTTCTTCATGCTGTCGCTGATCGGCTTTAGTTTGAACTTGCTGACCCTTTGTGCTATGGTGCTTGCCATTGCGATTGTGGTCGATGATGCGATTGTGGTTGTCGAGGGTGTCCATGCCAAGCTGGATCAGGGATATAAATCGGCAAAACTGGCTTCTATCGATGCCATGAACGAGTTGGGTGGTGCTATCGTCTCCATCACGCTGGTCATGATGTCCGTATTTATCCCGGTAAGTTTCATGAGTGGTACGGCCGGTACTTTCTATCGCCAGTTCGGTTTGACGATGGCAATCGCGATCGGTTTGTCTGCATTGAACGCCTTGACGCTGAGTCCGGCTCTGTGTGCGATGTTCCTGAAGCCGCACACAGAAGGACATGAGAAGAAATCGACATTCGTTTCCCGTTTCCACACTTCTTTCAATGCCGCCTATGACTCTTTGCTGAATAGTTATAAAAAACGTGTCGTATTCTTTATTCAGAAAAAGTGGCTCTCGTTCGGTATCGTAGCCGGATGTATCGTCTTGCTCGTTGTTTTGATGAATGCCACTCCGACTGGTATGGTCCCGAATGAAGATACCGGTACGATCATGGGGGCGGTGACGTTGCCGCCGGGGACATCCCAGGAACGCACGATAGAAGTGATGAACAAGGTAGACAGTCTGATCGCGGCCGATCCGGCGGTCAAATCACGTACGGCCGTTATCGGTTTCAGCTTTATCGGTGGTCAAGGATCTTCTTACGGTTCATTCATTATCAAGCTGAAAGATTGGGAAGAACGTTCCATGATGCAAAGTTCGGATATCGTGTATGGCAGTTTGTTCATGCGTGCGCAAAAGATTGTGAAGGATGCGCAGGTGTTGTTCTTTACTCCGCCTATGATCCCGGGTTATTCCGCATCCAGCGATATCGAGTTGAACATGCAAGACAAGACCGGTGGAGATCTGGAAAAATTCTTTGACGTGACGAAGCAATATACAGCAGCTTTGACAGCCCGTCCTGAAATCAAATCGGCGCAGAGTACTTTTAACCCGAACTTCCCGCAGTATATGATTGATATCGATGCGGCAGCCTGTAAGAAAGTGGGTATCAGTCCGAGCGATATCCTGGCAACCATGCAAGGATATTATGGTGGTCTGTATGCCTCCAACTTCAACCGTTTCGGTAAGATGTACCGTGTGATGGTCCAGGCTGATCCGGCTTTGCGTACCAATCTGGAATCGTTGAAGAATATCAAAGTCCGCAATGGAAATGAAATGGCTCCGATTTCGCAGTTCGTATCTATTAAGAAAGTGTACGGCCCTGATATCATCAGCCGTTTCAATATGTATACATCCATCAAAGTGATGGTTGCCCCGGCAGACGGTTACACTAGCGGCCAGGCTTTGAAAGCGATCGAGGAAGTTGCCGGCACGACGCTTCCGACCGGCTTCGGATACGAGTTGGGAGGTATGGCTCGTGAAGAGGCTGAAACCAGTGGCAGCACGACCGGTTTGATCTTCCTGCTCTGTTTCATGTTTGTTTACTTGCTGCTGAGCGCCCAGTATGAAAGTTATATTCTGCCGTTGGCCGTATTGCTTTCCATTCCGTTCGGTTTGATGGGCAGCTTCTTGTTCGTACAGGGTTGGGCTGCTTTAGGCAATATCCCGGCTCTGAAGATGATCTTGGGAACGATGTCCAACAATATCTATATGCAGATCGCCTTGATCATGTTGGTTGGTCTGTTGGCGAAGAACGCTATCCTGATCGTAGAGTTTGCCCTTGACCGTCGCCGTATGGGTATGAGTATCACGTGGGCTGCCGTTTTAGGTGCCGCCGCCCGTTTGCGTCCTATCCTGATGACGTCATTGGCTATGGTTGTCGGTCTGTTGCCTATGATGTTTGCGTTCGGTGTAGGAGCTCATGGTAACCGTACTTTGGGTACTGCCGCTATCGGAGGTATGTTCATCGGTATGGTTTTCCAAATCTTTATCGTTCCGGTCCTGTTTGTGGTATTCCAATACCTGCAGGAGAAATTCAAACCTATCGAATGGGAAGATTTGGATAACAGCGATATGAATACGGAAATAGAACAGTACGCAAAAACAAAATAAGATATGACAATGAAGAAACAGATTATATATATGGTGTGTGCAACCGTTCTTTTGAGCAGTTGCCACATTTATAAAGCATATGACCGTCCGGATACGATCGAAACTTCCGGCATCTATCGTGATCCGGTATCTGCGACCGATACGTTGGTCGAAACAGATACAACCAATATGGGAAATTTGCCTTGGAAGGACGTTTTCCGTGATTCGAAATTGCAGGCCTTGATCGAAGAAGGGTTGGCGAATAATGTGGATATGCAAGCCGCTATCCTGCGGGTAGAGGAGGCTAAGTTATTGTTGACTTCCGCCCGCCTGTCTTTCCTTCCTTCGCTGAATTTAGCTCTCCAAGGTTCCGCTACGACGATCGGCAACTCTGACTACGCAAAGGCTTATACCTTGCCGGCTGTAGCCAGTTGGGAAGTGGATTTGTTCGGTAAGCTGTTGAATGCGAGCCGTGGGCAGAAAGCAGCTTACCGGCAGAGCCAGTATACACAGCAAGCGATACGTTCGCAGCTGATCGGGGGGATCGCCAATGCCTACTTCACTTTGTTGATGTTGGACCGCCAGGTGGAGATTACTTCCAAGACGGTGGATATCTACAAAGAGAACGTACGGGTTATGGAGGCAATGAAGGTCGCCGGTATGACAACAGAAGCTGCTGTTGTCCAGATGCGTGCCGTGTTCCATCAAGTGTCAGGTTCGTTGATCGAACTGAAACGCCAGGTACGCGAAGTGGAGAACTCTTTATCCGTATTGCTCGCGAAAGCTCCGCAACATATCGATCGCAGTACGCTTGAAGACCAGGTAATGCCGGAAGAGTTGATGGCCGGTGTCCCTTTGCAATTGTTGGAAAATCGTCCGGATGTGAAAGTGGCTGAAATGACATTGGCCAGTGCTTATTATACGACCAACAAGGCTCGTGCCGCCTTTTATCCGGGGCTCAATATTACGGCGACTGCCGGTTGGACGAACGGGTCTGGAATTACGATTTCCAATCCGGGACAATTTATGTTCCAGGCTTTGGCTTCGTTGGCACAGCCTATCTTTAACAATGGCAAGCTGGTGGCTAATCTAAAGATATCAAAAGCAGAAGAAGAGATTGCCAAGATGAAATACCAACAGACTATTCTGGAAGCGGGAAAGGAAGTGAGCAATGCTTTGCATCTCTATGATGCGACTAATAGGAAGCTTGTCCAGGATCAGGCCCAGATAGAAGAGTTGGAAAAGGCGGTTGCTTATACCAATGCCTTGTTCCAGTCTGGACAGTCCACTTATCTGGAAATTCTTTCTGCCCAGCAAAGCTTGCTCAGTGCGCAGTTGACGGAAGTTTCCGACAATGTTCAGCGTATGCAAGCTGTTATCAATTTGTATAGCGCCATAGGTGGCGGAAGAGAGTAAAAAGCAATTGTTAATTTAAAAAGAGATTATTATGATTAGTCCGTTAGCTTATGTAGATGCAAGCGCGAAATTGGGAGCGAACGTAACCGTCCATCCGTTTGCATACATTGATAAGAATGTGGAAATAGGTGATGACTGCGAGATCATGCCTTACGCCAGTATCATGAGTGGAACCCGTATGGGAAAGAGAAACTGTGTCTTCAATGGCGCCGTTATCGCTGCTGAGCCGCAGGATTTTAATTACAAAGGAGGCGATACGATTGTCGAAATCGGGGATGACAATGTGATCCGTGAAAATGTGGTGATTAATCGTGCGACCACCGCAGCCGGTAAAACATATATCGGCAATGGAAATTTCCTTCATGAAGGAGTTCATGTTTCTCACGACACGCATATCAGTAACCATAGCGTCTTCGGATACGGGAGCAAGATTTCCGGCAATTGTATGATTGAAGATTATGTGATTTTCGGGGGTAACGTATTGGTGAGCCAGGGATGCCGTGTCGGAACTTGGTCGATGACGCAGACCGGTTGCCGTTTCCGTAAGGACATTCCTCCTTATATCGTGGCAGCATTGGAACCTACGACCTATTACGGGGTGAACTCCTTTATCCTGTCTCATGAAGGTGTGAGCGAAAAGATAATCAAACATATCAGCCATGCTTACCGTATCATCTATCAAGGTAACGCCAGCATATTCGATGCCTTGCTGATGATTAAGGATCAGGTGCCGATGAGTGACGAGATCCAGCATATTATTGACTTTATCAATGCTTCAAAGTTGGGAATCATCAAATAAAATGTAACATGAAAAACTTATTTAAATCATTTGTGGTCCTTTTGGCAGTTATGGCAGCTGTTCCTTCTTTTGCGCAGAAAGCGAATAATACGCTGACAGAAAAAGAGAAGAAACAAGGGTGGACTTTGTTGTTTAACGGGAAAGATTTTACTGGTTGGAGACAATGCAACAATACCGAAATGGCTCCGAACTGGGTAATCGAAGATGAAGCGATGAAAGTCTTTACCGCTCCGGGTAAGAAACCTGGACATGGTGCAGGAGGCGATATCCTGTATAAGGAAAAGAAGTTCAAGAACTTTGAATTGTCTGTAGATTGGAAAACCAGTAAGATGGGAAATTCAGGTATTTTCTATTACGTGCGTGAAGTTCCGGGCAAACCGATCTATTATGCTGCTCCCGAAGTGCAGGTCTTGGATAATGTGGATGCTACCGACAATAAGTTGGCAAATCACCTTGCCGGTTCTTTGTATGATATGCTCCCGGCCGATCCGAAGACGGTGAAACCTGCCGGAGAATGGAATACGATCGTGATCAAAGTAAAGGATGGCAAAGTAACGCATACCCAGAACGGTAAAAAGGTTGTTCAGTATACCTTGTGGAGTAAAGAATGGGATGATATGGTTGCTAACAGCAAGTTCAAGGATTTCCAGGGTTTCCAGGAAGGCATTTCCCATGAAGGGTATATCGGTTTGCAGGATCATGGTTATCCTATCTGGTTCCGCAATATCAAGATTCGGGAATTGAAGTAAATTATAGTTTAAATGTGATAATGCAAATTGCCGTCACCTTGGTATGCAATATTTTCATCGTTAATATTTTAATGGGTGAATGGTAGTGGTAAAAGTGGCTTCACCGCTTACCGTTTGCCTTCATCAGAAATCAAGTCGACTTCGGAAGATTTTATTTTAAGTGACAATGGGCATGCTCTGTTGCCAAACAGCTTGGTCATAGACCTTTCGCTCTTAGTCGAAAAGCAAAAGAGTGGCCTTCTTGTTCTCAAAATCAGGGCGAGACAGGGTGAGGGTAGATTTTTGAGGTGAAGGCAGTCCGGATGTCTGCCTTCACTCCTGTGTGATATGATAATCAAAAGGTGTCATGGGGGGTGAAGCTGAATTGGAAATCCATGTTTAAGAAAGTGTATAAAAGAAAGAGGATAGCCCCGAAGGACTATCCTCTTTCTATATTATCAAACCTTTTTTCGATTATTAAAGAGCTCCGACTTCTTTCAAAGCTTCGTTTGTTTTGTGAACGGCTGCTGCGCTCTTGGCGAAGAGTTCTTTTTCTTCAGCTGTCAATTCCAGTTCGACGATCTTTTCGATACCGTTCTTACCAAGGATAACAGGGACACCGATGCAAAGATCAGACTCTCCATATTCACCTTCCAGATAAACAGAACAAGGAACCATCTTCTTCTGGTTGTGGATGATAGATTCAACAACATAAGCTCCTGCTGCACCCGGTGCATACCAAGCGGAAGTACCTAACAACTTAGTCAATGTAGCGCCGCCGACCATAGTAGAAGCGACAACTTCCTGCAATTTTTCAGTGCTCAACAGCTTGCTGACGGGAGTACCTTTGTAAGTAGCCAGACGAGCTAACGGAATCATAGTCGTGTCGCCGTGACCACCGATTACCATGCCTTCGACTTCGTTGGCGTTGCAACCTAAAGCCTGAGACAGGAAGTATTTGAAACGAGAGCTATCCAATGCACCGCCCATACCGATGATACGGTTTTTCGGCAGACCCAAAGACTTCAATGACAGGTAAGTCATTGTATCCATCGGGTTGGAGATTACTACCAGGATTGCATTCGGAGAATATTTCAGGATGTTCTGAGCCACGCTCTTAACGATACCAGCGTTAACACCGATCAGTTCTTCACGAGTCATACCCGGTTTACGGGGAATACCGGAAGTGATGACAACAACGTCTGAGTTAGCTGTTTTTTCGTAGTCGTTTGTGCAACCTGTAACTGTCGTATCGAAACCAAGCAGTTGAGCAGTCTGCATCATATCCATTGCTTTACCTTCGGAAACACCTTCCTTAACGTCAAGCATTACAACTTCGTCTGCCACTTCATTGAAGGCAAGAACATTTGCACAAGTAGCACCTACATTACCGGCGCCAACAACTGTTACTTTAGACATAATAATAAGTTTTATATGTTTTACTTATAATGATACTTCTATCTTTCTAAAAAGTGAGACAAAGGTACAACCTATTACGAAATAAAGAAATATTTCCGTATATATTTTGTGTCTACCTTTATTAAATATCACTAATGGATTTATGATTTGTCTCACTCCACATAAAGAACCAATCCCTTCAAATATTCCCCTTCCGGGTGATAAATGTTGACCGGATGGTCAGCCGGTTGTGTCAGTTGGTGCAGGATGCGTACGCTACGTCCGGACTGGGCGGCGGCGCTGAACACGGCCAGGCGGAAGTTCTCCTTGCTTACCACCTGCGAGCAGGAGAAGGTGAACAGGATACCTCCCGGCTTGATCTTTTCGAAAGCGATGGCGTTCAGTTTGCGGTAACCCTGTAAAGCGTTGCGCAACACATTCTTATGTTTGGCGAAAGCGGGTGGGTCCAGGATGATCAGGTCGTAGTTGTTTCCCATCTTTTCGAGATATTTGAAAGCATCTTCCGCATAAGCCTCGTGGCGCGGATCGCCCGGAAAGTTCAGTTCCACGTTCTTGTTGGTCAGCGAGATCGCTTTGGCTGAGCTGTCGACTGAGTGAACGACTTTGGCTCCTCCGCGCATGGCGTAGAACGAGAATCCGCCGGTATAGCAGAACATGTTCAGTACGGAACGCCCTTTGGCATAGCGTTCCAGCAACGAGCGGTTTTCGCGTTGGTCAACAAAGAACCCCGTCTTTTGTCCCTTTTGCCAGTCGACACAGAATTTCAAGCCGTTTTCAAGGGCGATGTCTTCCACTTCGCCACCGTACAGGTAGCCGTTTTCGCTGCCTAAGTTGGCCTTATAAGGCAAGGTCGCTTCCGATTTGTAATAGATGTTCTGTAAAGAATCTCCCAACACGGCTTTCAGGGCCTCGGCAATCTGGTGACGGGCGTAGTGCATGCCGACAGAATGAGCCTGCATGACGGCGGTGTGGGCATACATGTCGATGACCAGTCCCGGCAGATTATCTCCTTCGCCGTGCACCAACCGGTATGTGTTGTTGTTCTCTACTCCGGCAAGCATCAGTGCCTGACGCAGTTCGTAAGCCATGCGGATGCGTTCTTCCCAGAATGCGGTCTCGATCGTGACCGGTTTGAAAGATAAGATGCGTACGGCAATACTGCCTATCTGATAATGTCCGATACCCAGGAAACGCCCGTTTGTGCCGTAAACTTCTACCAAGTCGCCTTCTTCAGGTTCGCCTTCGATCGTCTGGATAGCGCCGGAGAATACCCACGGATGGAAACGCAACAGCGATTCCTCTTTTTTCGGTTTGAGAAATACTTTACACTCCTTCATTATATCTGTTTCAATTGATTGTATATTTTCAGGCAGGCCCATGCGTCGAGGGCTGCATATTTTTTCTGTGCGTCGCTGAGGACATCGGCCTCCCAGTTGCTTAGACGCTGTCCTTTCGATATCTTCTTGTTGAAGAGGATGGCGTATATCTTTTGCAGGCTGGCGTCTTCGATGCCGAATTGCCCGACATAATTCTGCAAGTCCAGGAAGTTAGCGGGCTGTATATCCTTGCGTCTTCGCATTGCCCCGAAATCGTCGCGCAGCGAAAGGCCTATTTTCAGTACCTTTTCGTTTGCCAGAAATTCTTCGAGCACATCCGGAATGTCGATCCGGTTCAGGCGGAACAGGAAACAAGCCTCATCAGTCGAAATCTGCATAAGCGATATTTTGAAGCGTTGCCCCTTTTTGAAGCTTGGGCGGGTTTCCGTGTCAAACCCGACAGACTGGAACTCGGAGAGGTAGCTGATTGCTTTCTCCGCATCCTTCAATGTGTCGATCACGATGATTCGTCCGGTAAATTCCTCTAAGGGAAGTTCGGATATTGCCTCTTTTGTTATCGAATGTGTATATTGTTGTATCATTCTTCTTCCTCTTCTTCGGTTTCTAAAAGCTCTTCTTCGCTGTATCTCACGGCATGGAGTGCTTTTAATGCGTTCAATAATTGTTGTCCCCAGAACTCGCGGAAGTTTCTGCGGCACAAAACGATTGCCTCGAGCATCACATCTTCGTTGCCCTGGCGGAACAGGGAGATGAAATTACCCGTATCCTGATAAACGTCGGCCAGATTCTCCGAGATAAAAGCAGCTATCGGCGTGTCGCTATATTGCATGTCCGGATGGAACGTATCGAGGTAGGAGTCTTTCTCTCCGAGCAGTCCGGCAATCCGGTTGCGGATCGATTCGTACATGCCTTCCGTGACAGTCAGCTCCGGTTCTGCATCTTCATCCTCTTCCGCTTCGGGTAAAAGGGTGGCTTTCAGATAAAGCAAAGGCAATATCTTGACAGCCTTATCCAAAAAGTCGAAAAGACCGCTATTACCGGCATTCTCGACAAACGTACAAAATTCCAGTGCAACAGTAACAAATTCCAGTGTGTTGCGTTCGTATATCGGGTTATTCTCTTTTTCCATGCTAATTATCTTAGTAGATATCTTGCGTTTATAACTTGCAAAAGTAACAAATATATTTCGATAGTTTGGGCATGTCTGTGTCTTTTTCGGATTTTTAGAAACATGGAGGCGGATTTTGTGTACATTTGCGGTGAAAAAGACAACGGTCTGATTTTTGATGAAACATTCTATTTGTACATATATTATTTTGTCTTTGCTTTTCACGTTTATGCCGTGTGGCAAAGTTGTCGCTGAAGAATCTGAACGTCAACCTGATTCGATTGAGATCTTAAAAAGGAATGCTCGGAAAAGCGAGCTGCCCGAAGATTGGGAAAAAGTAATCGAAATGGCAAATGCCAGGCATGACACGGCTGATCTGGGATTGGCTTACGTCTCTTATTTTCAGTCTTTGAACAATATGAACCGTGACGAAGGTTTTATGACGGATGTATATCCGGCCTTGACTTTCCTTTCCGATACGAAGCAGTACGACTATTATTTTGCTTTGTACAATATGCTTGTAAATCGGTTGTTTTCGCATCGTTTCTATCAAAAAGCGCAGGATGAGGCGGCAGATATGTATTTGCAGGCAAAAAAACTGCAACAACCTCTCGGTATGGCGATGGCACTCAGGGTACAGGGGCAAATCTATTATAAACTTAACTTGTATGACAAAGCATACGCGTCTTTGCAAGAGGGACGGGAAATATGCCCTTCCTATCAGGAGAACCTGAACACGTTCATGACGGCTCAAAGTTTGTGCGAATGGTTGATTATGACTTGCATAAAGACGGAAGCATTCGAGGAGTTGTTACCGCTTGCCGATCACTACGGAGACATGCTGGCCTACTGGAATGAAAAAGGTTGGTATGATCCGAGCGGGCATTGTCCGGTCACTTATCATTCTTTACGTTCCATCGCATTTCTGAAGGTTGACCGTGTGTCGGAGGCGCAGGATTGTCTTGAAAAGGCTCGGGAATATATGCGTCCGGAGTTCCCTGCCCGGGCGTATGAGCATTTTTATGAAGCTTGTTATATGTATATGTATGAAAAAGGAGAATATAAGGAGGCGATTGCCCAAGTCGATACGTTGATGGAAACGCATCGGGATTACTTCCCTTTCTTATTGGACGATATGTTGGTCAAGGCGGAACTGTTGTCGTTGGACGGGCAGTCTCATGAAAGCATCAGGCTTTACAGAAATTATATTTCGGCAAGCGACTCGATCGCCAAGATAGATATCGCCCGTCAGATAGAGGAGCTCCGCATACAGCATCAGGTAGAAAAGATGGAACAGGAAAACCGGCAAAAAACGAGATATCTGCAATTGTCTCTTGTCATTATCATGCTGATTGCTCTTCTTTTCTCTTTATCGGTCCTTTATGCGAAGAAACTGAATATCAAAAATCGCGTGCTTGTGGACCAGTTGGAAGAGCATGACAAGTGGGTAAGCAACTTTTTGCCGTTATCGGAAAAACGGAAGGAACAGTCTGTCGAGGATGTATCGGCCGAAGTCATGCGGCAACTAAACCTGTACATGACGAACGAACGTCCTTATCGGAATCCGGCTTTGGATAGGAAAGAACTTGCCAAGGCGCTTCTGGTCAGCGAACGAATATTGGCAAACTCTATACGGGAAAAGAACGGACAGACCGTGTTGGAATATATCACCATGTTTCGACTCGAAAATGCCAGACGTCTTCTTGCCTTGGAAGAATCGGTTACAGTAAAGGAAATTGCGGAACAGTGTGGATTTGGGACGTTGCGAACCTTTCAACGTTCTTTCAGGGACAAATACGGCATGCCTCCTTCCCAATACCGGAATATTGCCATTGGTAAGTAAAAGTATTGAAAATCACATATTTTACTGATGAATACAAATTTGTCATATCCTGTGATCTGAATTGTCGCTATCTTTCGTTGCTATTTTTGGATCAGCCTGAATACTTTTGTCAGGAAATTCTTAATGTGCTTATATGGGAAAGATGAGTCGATTGTTGTTTTTGTTCGGAATATTCAGTGTGTTGTTTTCCGCTTGCCAGGAGGATGGGCCTCAACCCGTGCTTCCCGAAGGTGAGGACTTCTACGAAGGTCCCCAAAAGCTGATCACTCTTCAACAAGAGACGGAAGATTTCCATTATGCAAAGTTTGTCTGTGCCATCAGTACGGAAGATGGCACCGTTATTTCACGGCAAGGAGAACATCTGCGTCTGGATGGCAAATCTATTCTTACGTTCGATGTCGGATTGAAGGCAGGCATTTATCGTTTGCTTTATCTGAAGGCTCCGGTGACGACAGTCGGGTCGGACACGACTTGGTGCGAATACGGATTGGGATGCCGGGTGGAAATATCGGAAACAGATACGGTAAAGGTTCTTGATTTCTATAGTAAGGCAATGAAATTGTCCGGTAGCGGGACAGAGGATGATCCTTTTATCATATCCAGTTCCGATCATTTGAAACGAATTCGGAACGTGGCGAACGATCAGGCCAAGAACAATCTTCTGTTGGTCAAAACTCATTTTCTGCAAACGGCAGACATAGACATGGACAAGGCATCGTGGGACAGTGACCACGAGTTTGGATGGCTTGCGATCGGCAATCTGCCGAACAATCCCTTTCGCGGTATTTATGACGGAAACGGTTATGCGATCAGAAATCTTTGGGCTAAACGAGAAAATTCGGCCGGTATTGCTTTGTTTGGTTATACGGAGAAGGCCGTCTTCAAAAATATCAGGATGGAAAATCCTCGTATGGAGGGCAATTTTGCGGTCGGATCGATAGTCGGAGGTGCCGTATCGGCAGGAGACAGCCGTGACAAGACTGCGCTTTTCAGTTGTATGACCAGTGGAGGATATGTCATGGCTAGCAAAGGAAGTGTCGGTGCCGGCGGGCTGGTCGGAGAAGTAGACACGTATGGAATGATCTTGCTGGATAGTTGCGTTAACGTGAGTACTGCGGTGTCCGGAGCATACGGCATAGGAGGTTTGTTGGGAGCCGGCTCGCTGTATTCACAATCTTATCTGCAACAGTGTGAGAACCATGCGGCTGTGACTTCCGACTATACCGGCGCCGGCGGATTGGTTGGTTCGGCAGATTCCCTTTTTGTTTTGGGATGCATGAATACCGGTGATGTTACGGGAGCGAAAGCCTATGACGGAGCGGATGAAGCCAATGGAGGTTTTGGCACCGGAGGTATTGCCGGAGGAACGGGAATGTCTTATATTTACGCCAGTACCAATAAAGGAAATATCAACGGCTATATCGGTGTGGGAGGAATCATCGGAAGTACCCGGTTGGGAACCGAGGACCTTCTTTTCAATAATACGTTGGTGAAATCATGCCGGAACACCGGCTGTGTCGGTGGAGAATCGGCGATAGGCGGCATTTGCGGTGAAGCCCAGTTCGGTGGTTATGCCGTATATAACACAGGTGATGTAGTCGCTTATGCGTGTGATTCGTATGTAGGTGGTATCGTCGGCAATTCGTCGGTCGCCGTGGTTCATAATGCGTTGAATGCAGGAAAAGTGTCCGGACAAAACGTGGAGAGTGCCGGAGGTGTGGTCGGCAAGACAACTTGGGGTGCCATCTTCGCCACGCAGAATTTCGGAGATATGGACGTGAAGGCCCATTATGCAGGCGGTATTGTCGGGTTGGCAGGCAACTATACGATGGTCAATTATTGCTGTAATGCAGGTTTTGTATTGAACCGAGGAGAAGGGCCGACCGGAGGTTTGATCGGTGAGATTGGCGACCCGAAAGAATGGTCGGCAATGAACATCGTGAGTTGTGTCTTGGGCAGTGTCGAGTGTGTGTTGGGAATCTTAGGACCCGTCATAGCTGTGACAGGAGGTGCGTTGGAAAAGGCGACTTCGACGGCTGGAAAAGCATTTGGCAAACTGGTTCATGTTTTGCATATCGCGGAGACAGGATTAGACTGGGCGCTCATGGTCACCGATAAGGTGTTGCTTCGGGTTGGCATTGCCGAGATGTTGACAGAGAAGGAAACGGAACTTTTGCAAGTATCTCTCGATGCGAAAGTGACCGAGATCGATGCGTCTGTCAAAACGGACATGGAAAGTTTGCGGAAAGGATTCAGTTTGGCTTCCGGTTTGTTGCCTTCCGGTTTGAATGCTGGGATAGCACCTGTCTACATGGATAACTTGGGTAAGGTGCTGACTTTCTATGAAGCCTCGGACGATAATAATTCCATAATTAATTATAATATAAACAAGAAGAGGGAAGAGCGATATGACAAGATCGAAGAGAGCAAGCATATACAAGAGATCGTGCAAAAAGTAATAGCTGGAACTTGTATTTGTGTGGCAGCCACGGCCGCAGTTGCTTCCGGATTTGTTACTGCCGGAACTTCGACTGCCATCGCTCTTACGGCCCTCGGATCCGTCGCTACCATTATCGGAGGGACGAACGCTGTCATAGAAGGGGCGACGGATTATCAAAACAATGCAGTCATCGTCTCGCAATGTGTCAATATGGGAAAAGTGAAAGCTGACGATTCCGATCGTGTCGGAGGAATAGCCGGCCACTTGCAACAATATTGCCTTATCAAAGACTGCCTCAATGCCGGATCTTACGAAGGCGATTCCGGCAAGAACGGAGGAATTGTCGGTCGAGGCGATTCCAGATACGAAATAGACCGGTGTTTAAGCGTCGGTAGCGGATGGGGCGATCCTATGGATCACAGCAGTGGAGATTTTCCGGATAAATCCGGACTCTATTATTACGATGTGCTCTATCCGTCGTTAGATGATAATAACTTTAACCATATGAAGGCACTTTCCGTTGAAGAATTGAAAAATCCGGAAAGTTATGAGGACTGGGATATCAACGGTACCGCTTCCGTTTGGCATGTGACGGAAAGTACCGGATATTTCCCGGTCCCTTACCACTCGGAAATGGAAGAAGCGATTGAAGAAGAAAATTGATAATGTATAGGGCGTGTAGAGAGTATGAAGAAAACAAATATTCATGTGATCGGACTGTTTATGGTCTTGGTTGCTTTTTGGGGGACAAGTTGTGGTGACGATGAGTTGTACAGGTCGAACGGATTGGGCTCCAGTTTGAAGGAAAGCGACAATTTCAAGTTGAGTACGTTTACTTTGGAAAAGGGAGTTTGGGATGTCCCCGATACGACCGGACAAATCAAGATATATTTACAGTCCCATACGGATAATTCCACGCGGGAATATGATGTCGATGTGCAGAATAACGGATCGGATTTTTCTTTCTGTATCTATATCCCGAAGGATGAACGGATACCGGATAGCGATTACGACCTGACGGCATTTTTCATGAACGGGATACGATTGGGAACTAAGTTGAAAGTCACTTTCCGGGATGAAATGCTACATGGAGTTTTGGCCTCTGTTGTCGAATATTCTTTGAAAGGCGAGGGCACGTCTGATGATCCTTATCTGATCGGTTCGAAAGAAGATTTCGATACTTTTGAATATGATTTGAGCCGGGATTCCATCGAACATGCTGCCGGCCGTTATTTTCGTCAGACTACCGATTTCGAGGTTCCGCCTCGTAGCGACGTTTACGAAGGACGCTATTATGCCGGCTATTTGTTTGCCGGGTCGTATGATGGTTCCGGACATTGTGTTATGCTTCCGTATATCGGCTCGCAGGAAGATGATGACAATTCGATCGGGCTTTTCAAAGTTTTATGCAAGGGTGCAGAGATCAAGAACCTTGTTGTTAAACCTCGTATGCAGGGAATCAAATCCAAAGGCGGGGCATTGGCCGGCGTTTCGCAGGATTCCGTGTCGATAACGAATGTGACCGTCGACGGGAGCATTACGGGATGCGGCGATTGTATAGGCGGCTTTATTGGATATGCGACCGGTAGTTTGATTATCAAGGACTGTCGTCTTTTTGCAGAAATCAATGGCAAAAACAAGATCGGTGGACTGGTTGGTTGTATGGAGAACGGCTTGTTGACGGTGAACGGCTTTTCCAATTTGAGGGAAGATTACTCTCCGTATCTTTTTACGGTCAATGCGCAAGAGTGGAGTGCTGGTGGCATAGCCGGGGCGATCGTGAATGGCGGTTGCCAGTTGAACGATATCACCTTTCAGCATTCTATTTCCGAGGAAGACATCAATCTAAAAGTCATCTATGCCGGTTCCGGACAGGCAGGAGGCATCGCCGGGGATGTGAAGATCAGCCGCCCAAGTTCTTTGCGTGGGGTTAAGATATTAGCTCCTGTCCGGTCTGAACAGAATGAAGTGGGAGGATTGATGGGCAAGGTCGATTTGTCGGCCGATCTGGACGTCCAAGTTTGTACTGTCGGCTCTTTGGTGAAAGGAAAGGAGTCTATTGGAGGATTCTTTGGAACACTCCATAGCAATAACCACTTGGTGTTGGACGGAAGAGATAAAGCAAACCGTGTCGTGCAGGTAGACAATGGCTATATCGCCATCGAAGGCATAAAATATGTCGGAGGCATGTTTGGTTATCTGGAAGGCGATATTCAGGCGAAATCTGTCAGTCTGATAAATGCCGATGTTACTGCTGGCGAGCATTTTGGAGGAGGCGTTGCCGGAAAGCAATATAAAAACACGCTGGAAGGAGCAGCCTTTTCGCTTGATGCGAATATGCGCGTACAGGGTGCCGATGCTATTGGTGGATTAGTCGGTTTTGCAGAATGGAGTACTATAAAGGGATATTTGTCGGATGATATAAGTTTCTCTTCTTTACCGGCTGCCGATGGTTTTAGAAGTAATTTCGCCGGGACGGTTTCTTCCGGGCGGAAAGGAAATGACGGTGAAGGCGGCGATGGTACTTCCATGGGCGGAATCGTCGGATATGCTTTGGATACCTATCTGGAGGGACTATGTGCGACGGGAAAGGTTTTCGGACGTGAAAAGGTCGGTGGGATTGTCGGGCATCTGCGCAATAAAACTCGCGGACATGTCAGAAATTGTGTCGGTAATACGGCTGCAGTTAAAAATTCACAAGGTGTTCATACCGGTGGCATCATTGGACGGTTGAGTGTGGCGGCCGGTTCGTATGACCATCTGGTCAATTACGGAAATGTGGAGGGTGGCAATCTTACCGGTGGAATTGTCGGTTATATAGAATTTGAGAGTTCGCCTTCCGATTTCAAGTTGGACTATGCCGTGAATATAGGGAACATCAGTGGCGGGCAAGTGGTCGGCGGTTGTGTCGGTTTTTTGGTTCATGATAAGAGCATCCAACATACCATTTCCAATTCTGCCAATTATGGAAAGATCGTCAATTCGGGAGATAACGGGAACATCGGTGGCATCATCGGGCAAGGAGACGCTTCTCGCATGGCTGTCATGTATTGTGCCAACCACGGCGAGATAGCCGGCGGAAACGGTGCTTCTAAAGTCGGTGGCATCGCCGGAAGGTTAGGAAAAGATCCGGGAGGAGCCGGTTTTACGATCGGAGAAAACATGGAAATGGGTTATTGTTGTAACCGGGGAGCAATCTCGTCCGGCAACAACGACTCGCATGTCGGAGGGCTTTTGGGCTATCAGGAAGAAGGTAACGATTATGATGATCAACATTGGATGACTCATGATTGCTACAATACAGGGACTGTCACTTCCGACCAACACGATGACAATGGCGGTATTATCGGTTGTGTAGACCACTACGCCGAAGTGGTCAGATGCATCAATATCGGCGATGTATTACACGGTAACGGAGTGGTCGGAACACACCACGGGAGTATCTGGCACCATCATAACCTGTACTATCTGAAAGAATCCGGCGATGGCTGGTGTGCCGACTCTTTCACGGAGAACAAAAAGAAAGAGAAGAACACGTTCAGCGGTTTCAATTTCGATAACGATTGGGCCATAGATGATAACGACACGATGAACGACGGGTTCCCTTATTTGAGAAAGTGCCCGTTCCAGTCTATTTATAAATGAAATTTTCCATGAAACAAAAAAGAATGAAATCACTCTTTTTCACCGTATTTTTGTATACGGCTTTTATCGCTTGTTCCGATGAGGGCGGTAAGGATGAGAACGGAACAGTCAATCCGAAAGAACAGTGGAGTGCCACATTGAAAGGTGATGGCGAGGTTTTGGGAGCCTATCCAGATTTGTTCAGCAATTATTGGGAATATACGTATGATATGACCGATTATCCGGATGTGGCTCTACGGATAAAAGGGCAATATCCTCACGCCCGCTATTTCAGTTTCTCGTTTTATAATGATGAAACAGGCTCTGCCATTGGTGGTATCAATGATTATGAGATGACATCGGACCCGGGCGATGATAATCCCTTTGTGGTGACATCGTCGAAGGACAATTATTTCACTCTATACGTCGTTCCGGCTTCCATGGAAGAGTCGAAGATCGCGAAGCTTCCTTCGAAGAACGTTCGCAAAGTGACAGCAGGTGTCAGACGGCTTGCTATTTGCATCCGGCATTATCTTGGAACGGATGTTAACGGAGTAAAAGATGAATATGGAGGAGTCGAGTTGCCTCTGATAACAGGTGTGGATATACATTCGCTGAAAGAAATGCCAGCTCCAGAACGCACCCGGTCGAATATCGATAAAGTGACAGGCAAAACCTTTACCCAAAAGTCTGACGACAATCGCGACGTTCCGTTTTTCTTAGCTCCGCGAAGCGAATATTACCCGAACAACTCAACCAGCTATCTTTATGGACGTACTCGCCTGAAAACTGATTCTGTGTTGATATTCAGTTTTATTCCGGTTCCGATTCCTCAGAAAGTGGAAGAATATGAAAATGCCAAGGCCCGTTATTGGTCTATCTGCCTTGGTTCTGCGTCCAACACTCGTTCTTACTACTCCGTCTATGACAAGGAAGCAAACGTAGAGGAAGGCGAAAAAACGACTTTTATCATCTGCCGGAAGCAAAATCCCAGATTGGAGGAAATAAAAGTAAAAATCGAAGCCTTGAATAAATTAGGTGGACATTGGAACCTCTTTGTTTGGGATAGCGAGAAAATCGATATAGATGGAAAACCACTCGGCGATGTCTTTACCATCATGTATCGTAACATCTTGCCGGACAAAGACTGGGAACATTCCATCGCCCGGATGACACCCACGAATTATGCCGATGCGGAAGGCGAACCGGTGGATAAAGTGACGGAGCCGGAAAAACAATTAGCACATAAAATGCTGAAAGATTACGGGCCATACGGGTTCAAGTATGCCACAAGTGATTTTCTGAGTAATGATTTCCATGTAAAACAGTAGTTCCCGACCGGGTAAAAATCAAACGAACCTTAAGAATTTGGGAAAGTCTTGTTGCGTTTCTCATGTAAAACTTGAATTATTCTATGTATATTTGCCAGTTGTAAATTTGAATGTATAATGGCTAAAAAGACGACTGCAAAGCAAAATACAAATAACGGGGAAAGCAGATTTAAAGGAATTCGGAACTTTTTTACCAGTGAGCGGACCCGTTTTATTACAGGATTGATTATTTCCATTGTTACCATATATGTCGGTCTTGCATTGATTTCGTTCTTCTTTACGGGAGGAGCGGATCAGAGTAAGATCGAGAACATCCCTTTGTCGGACTTGGTGGTCAACCGAGGGGCGGTAGAAAACTGGACGGGAGTGCGCGGGGCTTTCCTTGCCGATTTGCTGATGAACCGATGGTTTGGGATTTCTTCATTCCTGATCTTGTTTTTCCTCGGTTCGGTCGGGGCAAAGCTGATGAACCTGAGCCGCGTGTCGCTGCTGAAACGCTTTCTGTTCAGTGCGGCTATGCTGATATGGGGATCATTGTTCTTTGCTTTTGTCTTTATCCGCGGATATGAAGATACATTTATTTATTTGGGTGGTCAACACGGATATTATTTGTCAGAGGTGATGATGAATAACATCGGGATACCGGGCACGATCCTGCTGCTGGTCGGTCTGTTCCTGATTATCGCGATTTTCACCAGCAAACAGACCATCCCGTTCTTGCAAAAACTCTTTTCTTTCGGATGGTTGAAGAACCGTTTGAAATGCGAAAAGAGCGAAGTCCCGGAAATGGAGGATACTCCGGAAGTAGAGGAAGTTCGTCAACCTGTAGCCTCTTGCGAGACAAAGAATGAAGTTATCGGGCCGAACGAATATATTTTCGATACGGAAGCCGAAATGCGGAGAAACGAGGAAGAAAAAAATATACCGGAAGAAAAAGAACAGCAGGAAGAGAAGGTAATGCCGGAAGAGAAAAAGGCTTCAAAGAAGAATAATTTTGAATATGAAATAGCCCGTGAAGAAGATCCGGCTGTCAAAGCAGTTACTAATGACGGTCCTGTCTTCGAAGTGGAAGTACCAGAAGACGAAGTAACTAGCGATCTGTCTCAAATGGGTAAATATGATCCGCGTCTGGACTTGTCCCACTATGTGTTCCCGACACTCGACCTGCTGAAATTTTACGATTCGGGTAATGTCGAAGTGAATCGCGAAGAATTGGAAGAGAACCAGCAGATGATCAAGCAGACGCTGGAAGATTTCGGTATCAATATCGCCTCGATCAAAGCAACGGTCGGACCGACGGTTACGCTTTACGAGATCGTCCCGGAAGCAGGTGTGCGTATTTCTAAGATCAAGAACCTGGAAGACGACATCGCTTTGAGTCTTTCCGCCTTGCAGATCCGTATCATCGCTCCGATGCCGGGTAAGGGAACGATCGGGATCGAGGTCCCGAACAACAAGCCTCAGACCGTTTCGATGCAATCGGTGGTCGCTTCGCGCAAATTCCAGGAATGCACGTATGACCTGCCGGTGGCGATTGGAAAGACGATTGTCAACGAGGTATTCATGTTCGATTTATGCAAGACTCCCCACCTGTTGGTGGCCGGTGCGACCGGACAAGGTAAATCAGTCGGCTTGAACGCGATAATCACCTCCCTGCTGTATAAGAAGCATCCGGCCGAATTGAAGTTCGTGATGGTCGATCCCAAACAGGTGGAATTTAGCATTTACTCGAAGATAGAACGTCATTATCTGGCGAAATTGCCGAATGCTGACAAACCGATCGTGACGGAGCCGGGTGATGCGGTAGCGACTTTGAACTCCTTGGTGATCGAGATGGAAAACCGCTATAAGTTGCTGGTGGAGGCTTCGGCACGTAATATAAAGGAATATAATGAAAAGTTCATTTCCCGCCGTCTGAATCCGGAGAAAGGACATCGGTTCCTGCCTTATATCGTGGCAATCGTCGATGAGTTTGCCGATCTGATCGCGACTTCGGGCAAAGAGATAGAGTTGCCGATTTCGCGTATTGCGGCCAAGGCTCGTGCGGTCGGTATCCATATGATTCTGGCAACCCAGCGTCCGGATACGAAAGTGATCACCGGTACGATCAAGAGTAACTTTCCAAGCCGTATAGCATTTAAGGTGATGTCGCAGATCGACTCCCGTACAATTTTGGATACTCCGGGTGCCAACCGTCTGATCGGTAAGGGCGATATGCTGATCCTGATTACTGGAAGCAGCGAACCGACGCGTGTCCAGTGCGCGTTTGTTGACACGCCAGAAGTGGAAGATATTGTGAACTATATCGGTGCGCAAGTGGCTTATCCGACGGCATACCTGTTGCCGGAATATGTAGGTGAAGGTAGCGAATCTTCACCCACCGGAACAGTCGACCTGTCGGACCGCGACCCGTTGTTCGACGAAGCTGCCCGTCTGATCGTGATTCAGCAGCAGGGCTCGACTTCACTTATCCAACGGAAATTCGCAATCGGCTACAACCGTGCCGGCCGTCTGATGGACCAGTTGGAAGCAGCGGGTATCGTTGGTCCTTTCGAAGGCAGCAAAGCTCGCCAGGTCTTGATCCAGGACGAATACAGCCTGGAACAATTATTGAATTCATTGAAATAAGATATAAATGGTGATTTCCCGTAGGAGCGGGGTTCTACGGAAAAATCATCACTATGATAATAAAGAATAGAATGAAAAGAGAAAATAAAATAAAAATTTGCTGTATTTGGGTTGCTGTCTTCTTGTGTCTTTGGGTTACGCCCGGTGTGAGGGTGTTGGGGCAGAACGTTGCTTCCATCTTGGATAAGGCCGCTTCCGCTTATGAGGAGTCTGACGGCTTGACAGTTTATTTCACGATGCAGACACGCTCGGATGTGCAGAAAGTGTCGGAAAGCTTTGACGGCACAGTCGATATCAAAGGCGATAAATTCGTACTGAAGACTCCGGACATGATCACTTGGTTCGACGGAACGACGCAATGGTCGTTTGTCGAACGCAACGCAGAAGTAAACGTCTCCATCCCGACTGGCGAGGAGTTGCAGGTTACGAATCCGGCCCTGTTGCTCCGTTCTTATAAAAAAGGTTTTACCGCCCAATATAAGGGTGAAAGCACGGCTCCGAACGGTAAAGCAGCCTACGACATCGAGCTGGTTCCCAAAAAGAAAAGCGATATCGTTCGGGTGGAACTCCAGATAGAAAAATTCTCTGCTCTTCCGGTCTCGATTGCTGTTTTTTCGAAGAACGGGATCAACAGTACGATCCGTATCAGTAAAATAAAAACGGGAGTAAACCAACCGGACGGCTTTTTTGTTTTTAAAGAAAAGGACTATCCTGATGCTGAAATAATAGATTTGAGGTGATTTATGAATTATAATTATTATCGACGCATAAATCATAATTCATAAATTATCAATCATAACTCATAAATCATAAAATGATGAATACAACTCAGAATGAAAAAGTTCGTTGCCTGATTATCGGTTCGGGACCGGCCGGTTATACTGCGGCTATCTATGCTTCGCGTGCAAATCTGTCGCCTGTCCTTTACGAAGGCATTCAGCCAGGCGGGCAACTTACGACTACGACCGAAGTCGAGAATTTTCCCGGTTATCCCGAAGGAGTTACCGGTATGGAACTGATGGAAGACTTGAAACAGCAGGCTGCCCGTTTCGGTGCGGATATCCGTGTCGGTATTGCGACTGAAACAGACTTGTCTGCCGCTCCCTATAAAGTGACGATCGACGGCGAGAAAGTGATCGAGACGGAAACACTGATCATCTCGACCGGGGCGACTGCCAAATATTTAGGACTGCCGGATGAGCAGAAATATGCCGGAATGGGCGTGTCGGCTTGTGCAACCTGCGACGGTTTCTTCTATCGCAAAAAAGTCGTGGCTGTTGTCGGAGGTGGCGATACGGCTTGTGAAGAGGCGCTCTATCTGTCCAGCTTGGCGAAACAGGTATATCTGATTGTCCGTAAACCCTATTTGCGAGCATCGAAGGTCATGCAGGAGCGTGTCCAGAACACTCCGAATATCACGGTCTTGTTCGAACATAACACGATTGGACTTTTCGGTGAAAACGGTGTTGAAGGCGCACATTTGGTAAAACGGATGGGCGAACCGGACGAAGAAAAAATGGATATCGCAATCGACGGTTTCTTCTTGGCTATCGGACATACTCCGAACTCCAAGATATTCAAACCTTGGATCGAAACAGACGAGGTTGGCTACATCAAGACGGTTCCAGGTACGCCGAAAACAAGAGTACCCGGTGTATTTGCTGCCGGAGACGTAGCTGACCCACATTATCGTCAAGCCATTACAGCCGCCGGTAGCGGTTGCGCGGCTGCAATCGAGGCGGAACGCTATTTGTCAGAAATAGGTAAATAAATATATTTATATATTATGAAACACTTGAAATTCACTCTTTCTTTACTTTTATGTGTGTTGATGGTGGTTCCTGTGTCTGCAAAGAAAAAGACAAAGGTGATTGCTCATCGCGGTTATTGGAAAACGGAAGGTTCCGCTCAAAACTCTATTCGTTCGTTGGAGCGGGCGAATGAAATCAAAGTCTATGGTTCCGAGTTCGACGTGCATCTGACATCAGATAATGTCCCGGTTGTGTTTCATGACCGTAAAATAAATGGAATGGAGATTCAGACGACTCCTTATGCGGAGCTGAAAGACCTGAAACTTCCGAATGGAGAAACGCTTCCGACATTGGAGCAATATCTTGATAGAGCGAAGAAGCTGAAGAAAACCAAACTGATCTTCGAATTAAAATCCCATGCAACTCCTCAGCGAGATCGGGAAGCGGCAAAGATTGCCGTCGACTTGGTAAACGGCAAGAAATTGGCAAAGCGTACCGAATATATCGCTTTCAGCCTGGAAGCCGCCAAAGAACTGCATCGCCTGTCCCCGAAGACTCCGGTCTATTACCTAAACGGCGACTTGTCTCCGAAGCAATTGAAAGAACTCGGTTTTGCTGGTTTCGACTATCATTATAAGGTCATGCAGAAACACCCTGAATGGTTTGCCGAAGCAAAAGATTTGAAGCTGAAAATCAATGTCTGGACAGTCGATGATCCTCAGGTGATGAAAGAGATGATCGAGAGTGGTGTAGACTTTCTGACTACCGACTATCCCGAAGAAGCGCAAAAAGCCGTACATTTGTACCGCTGAATAAATGTGTGAGATGAGAAAGTATTGCTTGTCGTTATTGCTCCTGCTGTTAATATCTGTTTCGAATGCGGTCGAACCTCCCAAATATGAAATTCGAGGTGTGTGGCTGACAACCGTCTATGGCCTGGACTGGCCGCATAAGCCGGCAACGACAGAGGCGGGTCGGATGGTGCAGCAACGCGACGTCTGCGATATTCTGGACCGTTTGCAGGATGCGAATTTCAATACTGTTTTTTTGCAAGTCCGTTTGCGCGGCGACGTCATCTGGCGTTCGGCCATCGAACCGGCAAGCAAGACTTTCTCCGGAAAATACGGAACGATGCCGGGCTATGATCCGCTTGCTTTCGTGATCGACGAGTGCCACAAACGCGGGATGGAATGTCACGCCTGGTTCGTCACTTTCCCGCTGGGAACAGACAAGAATGTGAAAGAGCAAGGAAAACTCTCCGTTGTCAAGCGCCAGCCGAAACTATGCAAGCGTCATAACGGTGAATGGTATCTGGATCCCGGCGTTCCCGAAACTTCCGATTATGTTTTATCTTTGGTGAAGGAGCTGGTGAATGGATACGATATCGACGGTATCCATTTCGATTATATCCGCTATCCGGAACAGGCAAAATCTTTCCCCGATAAAGCCCAATATACTAAATACGGCAAGAAACGCCCGTTGGCAGAATGGCGCCGGGAGAACATCAATAAGATGGTTTACCGCATCTACGACTGGGTGAAATCTGTAAAACCCTGGGTACAGGTCAGCAGTTCGCCGCTCGGTAAATATAGCCGCATCGAACGTGTCCCTAACGCCGGATGGACGGCTTACGAAAGCGTCTTTCAAGATCCGGAGCGGTGGATGCAGGACGGAAAGCAGGATATGATCGTCCCGATGATGTATTACCTGCATGATAACTTTTTCCCCTTTGTCGACAATTGGGTCGATAACTGCAACGGACGCTTTGTGGTTCCAGGATTGGGTGCATACCGGATGTTGAAAGAAGAGGCGGACTGGGCCGTCAACGATATAACGGATCAGATCGACTATAGCCGTTATTACGGAGGAGCCGGCTGCACGTTTTTCCGTTGCGCGAATATCCTCGACAATACGAAAGGGCTGTACGACGAATTGAAAGATAAATATTATAGATATCCGGCGCAGCTTCCGCCTCTGTCCTGGTTGGACGATACGGTTCCCGCCGCTCCGGAAGAAATATGGGTGGAAAAAGAAGGAAGCGAATTGAAACTCTCCTGGCAGAAACCGGATTCGGAAAAAGACGTGTTGACTTATACCGTCTATTATTCTCGGGTAGATTCGATCGATCCGGCATCCGCCCGGAATATCCTGATGACAGGAATCCGGGATACTTCCATCTATCTGCCTGTCGATACGGCTTCGGAGCAGGGATATACATTTTCCGTTTCGTCTTCCACCCGCTACCATATCGAAAGTCCGCTATCGAAAGAAACCTATTATTATCTATCCAGATATACTAAATAATATTAACGGTTTGAAAGGGTACCTTGGAATACTATATCTTTGCAACGGATGAAAAAGAGTGTGACATATCTGTTTGTCGTATTCCTGGCGACACTTGTGTTTTATGGAGGTGCCGGTGTCAGTCTGGTGACCTACTGTTGCGGGGATTGCCAGACGGAAGGTGTCGCGGCTTTGGTGGAAAACAAATGCTGTGAGAAGCATACGCATGCCCGGTGTGTAAGTGAAGATGGTTGCGGCTGCGATGTCGAGTATGTCAGTTTCGACTGGAATGTTTTTCACGATCATCAGTTCAACTTGCAGCCTGTGGCAATCGATTTGATTTCGTATATCAGTTCATTTTTATCACTTGTCCCTGTCCTTTATATAAATGAGGCGGGGAAAATCGACCAGGGATCTCCTCCCGGATTCGATGCAGGAACATACCTTTCCTTTTTGACAGTCCTTCTGATTTAGTCTTTGTCGGCGTGTCTCTCTTTTTGAGGAATCGCCTTTACCCCGTTTTTGCAATCGGGTTGCATTGCCGATGCCTTATTTTTGTCCGAAAATAAGGACATGCAATCGTATCCTTATGCATGTGGATGATCTAAGTCTGGATAACAAAAAAGAAATTTATGATGAAACAACTCTATCTTACAATTTTATTATTTCTTATAGTGATTCCGGTTTCTGCCGAGAAACTGGTGAAAGGACATGTTTGGGACGAACAAGATGAACCGATAGTCGGAGCGAACATCTATTGGGAAGGTTCCCGGCAAGGCACGACCTCCGATGCCGACGGTTATTTCGAGCTGGAGATGAAAGAAAACGCGGAAAATCTGGTCGTCAGCTATATCGGGTATACCACGTCGGTTGTCAGGGTCGAGGACACAAGCAAACCGCTGCGTATCGTGTTGGTTGGCGAAGTCGCTTTGCAGGAAGTCGTGGTCAGCGAACGCAGAATAGGGACGATCGCATCACGCACCAGCGTGTTGCAGACCCAGAAGATCACCTATGACGAGATTTGCCGGGCGGCATGCTGCAATCTGGCGGAGAGCTTCGAGACAAACCCGTCTGTCGATGTCTCCTACTCGGATGCTGCGACCGGTGCCCGCCAGATCAAACTGTTGGGACTTGCCGGAACCTATGTTCAGATGCTGACGGAGAATTACCCGAACTTCCGGGGAGCCGCCTCTTTGTATGGTCTGGACTACGTGCCCGGCGCCTGGATGGAAAGTATCCAGGTGTCGAAAGGAACGTCTTCGGTCAAGAACGGCTACGAAGCATTGGCCGGACAAATCAACGTCGAATTTAAGAAACCGCCTACGGCCGATATTTTTTCCGTCAACCTCTTCGGTAGCGATGCTGGTCGCTATGAAGGGAATGCCGATGTCTCCTGGCATATAAACGACAAGGTGTCGACCGGTTTGCTGGTACATTATTCCAATGACAAGATGCAGCACGACGGTAACGACGACGGCTTTCTGGACACACCCCTGAAAGAGCAGGTGAACCTAATGAACCGCTGGTATCATAAGTTGGATCACTATGTCGCCCAGTATGGCGTGCGCTATCTGCACGAGAACCGTACGGGCGGACAGGCTTCGATGCATCACTACTTTGCCGATCCCTACCGCGTGCGCCTGCAGACGAACCGCGCAGAGCTGTTCACTAAACAGGCCTATATAATCGACAAGGAAAAGGTGGAAAGTGTGGCGTTGATCCTTTCCGGTTCTTATCACGAGCAGAGATCCATGTATGACCGGACGCCTTACAATGTGTACCAGAACAATGTGTACGCCAGTTTGCTCTACGAAAAGGAATTCTCTCCGGCGCATAGCTTGAGCACGGGCTTGAGTCTGAACTACGACAGCTTTGACGAAAACTTGACGCTCGACGGCGTGCGGACACCTTACGACCGCACCGAAGTTGTTCCCGGGGCTTATGCGCAATATACATACAATCTGAATGACAAGTTTATCCTTCTGGCAGGATTGCGGGCAGATTACAGCTCGCTGTACGACTTCTTTGTGACACCCCGCCTGCACGTAAAATATAATCCTTTCGACTGGTTTCATGTGCGTTTTTCGGCAGGAAAAGGATTTCGGACGGCAAATGTGTTGGCCGAAAACAATTTCCTCCTGTCCAGTAGCCGCAAAATGAATATAGCTGCCGATTTGGATCAGGAAGAGGCTTGGAATACAGGTGTGAACCTTTCGTTTTACATCCCGCTGTTTGGAAAAGAACTGACTCTGAATGGCGAGTGGTACTATACGGATTTCCAGAAACAGGTGGTTGTGGATATGGACAGCGATCCGCATGCAGTCCGTTTCTACAATCTGGAAGACGGCCGTTCTTATTCCAACAGTTTCCAGGTGGAGGCAACCTATCCGTTCTTTCGGGGGGTTTCCCTGACAGCCGCCTACCGCTACACGGACGCGAAAACGGACTACCGGAATGTGGAGGGTGTCACCCGCCGGCTGAAAAAGCCGTTGGTCAGCGACTACAAGGGTTTGCTGACCGCCTCTTATCAGACTCCACTGAAGAAATGGCAGTTCGATCTCACCGGGCAGTTCAACGGAGGCGGGAGGATGCCGACACCGGATGCCGTAACCCCCTTGTGGAAGCCCGATTTTAAGGCCTATACGGTAGTGAATGCCCAGATCACGAAATATTTCCGCCGTTGGTCTGTTTATATCGGGGCGGAAAATCTTTTCGACTATAAACAGCCGCATCCGATCATCGACGCCGAAAACCCGCGCGGAGATAATTTTGACGGCTCAATGGTCTGGGGACCTGTCCACGGCCGGAAGATTTATGCCGGACTGCGTTTCAATATCAGTCGGGATTGATATGTGCCAATGTGCTAATGTACCAATAGGCTAACGAGGTGACTTGTTTAAGTTTATTTTTTAATTTTTAAATTTTGATATAATCATGAGTCGTTTATTAATTGTTTTAATCTGTGCCGTGTTTACTTTTTCTACGGCCTACGCGCAAGATGCGAAAAAGAAAAAGGAAACAGTGACTTTCTTTGTCGAAGGGATGGATTGCGCAAACTGCGTCAAGAAGATCGAGAAGAACATTGCTTTCGAGAAAGGTGTGACCGATCTCAAGTGTGACCTGAACACCCGGACGGCTGTCGTAACCTATCGTGCCGATAAAACTTCCAAAACGAAGTTGGCTTCCGCCTTCAAGAAAATAGGGATGGAAGCGACTCCGGTGGACAACGGAGCCGGATGTTCGGTTGACCCTGCCAAAAAGAAGAAGTAGAAGGTAATTTCTCTTTCCTTATCCAATTATTTGGCGGAATACCGTATCTTTGTGCGTTTTCAAGTAAATTTTTTTATTCGGAATGCAGCGTTTCGGATAATCAGAACATCATAATAAATGTATGGCCCTGGAAAGGGCGTGAAGGCACACACTAAATGACGGAGAAACAACTGATAGAGGGTTGTAAGAATGGGGAAAGGCTGGCTCAGAAGGAGCTATACGAAACGTATTCCCGCAAAATGATGGGAGTTTGCCTGCGTTATGTGAGCGACAGGGAAACTGCCCGTGATTTGTTGCAGGACGGTTTTGTAAAAGTCTTCACCAGTATGGACTCTTATTCGGGACTTGGGTCGTTTGAAGGGTGGATGCGCAAGATCTTTGTCAATTGTGCGTTGGAGTACTTACGTAGATCGGATGTTTTGCGTGAGGCTGCTGATCTGGATAACACGGCGGAATTGGTCCATCCAGACAGCTCGGTCATATCCGATATGTCGGCAAGCGAGTTGATGAAGCTGGTGCAAGAGCTTCCCGCCGGTTTTCGGGCAGTGTTCAACCTGTTCGCGATAGAAGGCTATTCGCATAAGGAGATCAGCGAGATGATGAATATAACGGAGAGTACGTCGCGGTCGCAGTTTACACGTGCCAAACAATTATTGCAACGCAAGATTAATGAATTGTATTGAGTAAAAAAAGGAAATGAAGGATAAGGAAAGAGACATATTTGACGATTTGTGCCGTTCGAAGCTGCAAGACTTTGAAGCGGATACGATGCCGGGCGATTGGGAGGCGATAGCTGATCGCTTGGAGGTAAAGAAGTCGGTCTCTTTCCGGCAGACTTTACGCTATTGGGTAGCCGCTGCCGTCGTCTCTCTGTTGGTTGTGACCGGCGGTGTCTATGTCTTCAATCGCGATCGGGAGCATCTGCCTGTAGCCGAAACGATCCAGAAGGAAACCGAAGCTGTGGAGACGCAGTTGGCGGAACAGGCCCAGTTGCCGGTCGCTCCGGCTGTTGCTGTTTCCACACCGGTTAGGCAGGTAGTAAAACACACCGTTGCACAAGTTGTGGCCACTACAGCATTCCGGTCGGATATAACGGAAGGAGGCGTTGTCCTTTCGTCCAAGGAAGAAGACGATGACAACAATACTATCACTGCAGTCCCTTCGGAAGCAACCGAGGCGACCAAGTCAACCGAAGTAACCGAGATAGCAGAGACGACCGAGGTGGCAGTGCCGGTCGGAACAGCAGAAAAAAAGAGACAGGTAAAAAAATGGAGTTTCGGGATGGGAGGCGGAAGCGTGAGTGCTGGAACATCCAATTCTTTAAATGCTTATGTCTTGAAAAACACGATGATGGCAGATCAGGCGTTGTCTCAATTGAATTCCCCCTATTTCAACAGCCAGTCTCCGAAAACGAATGTTCGGCATAAAACACCGGTCTCGATCGGATTGGGCGTCGGCTATTCTTTGAATGACCGTTTTTCCCTCCAATCAGGTTTGAACTACACATTCCTTTCATCCGAATGGGAGACTGGAGCCGTATATCGTGGCGAAGCGAAACAGAAGTTACATTTTCTCGGAATCCCTCTTTCTCTCTCCTATAAGATAGCAGAATGGAAACGTATTCAGTTCTATGCTGCGGCGGGTGGTATGACCGAGGTTAATGTCTCCGGTAAGCAGAATGCCAAGATATTTGTGGAAAACAATGAAATCCGTCACGAGAAGAAGCATATCCGTATGAAAGAATGGATGTGGTCAGTGAACGCGCGTGCCGGCGCGAGCTATCCGCTATTTCGTTTCTTAAGTGTCTATGCGGAGGTGGGAGCCGGCTATTATTTCGATAATGGAAGCGATATCGAGACGATCCGTTCCGAGAAACCGTTTAATGTGAATTTGCAAGCGGGTTTCCGTTTCGGTTTTTGAGCAAGAACAAATAAATAATAAACAATATAAAATTAAAGAACAATAAAAAATGAAGAAACTTAAAGCTTTAGGATTGGCAGCAATGGCTGCAGGTATGTTTTCGTTAACTTCTTGTTTGGATGGCGGCGGTAATACACAAAGTGGGTCGGCATTAGGATATGCTACCTTTAACATGGATGCTGGTGGAATTGTCGTGACAGATGATTTTGGCAGTGTTGTTGCTTCAAGTACATTCAACACTCAATTGTCCGGAGGTGAATATGTCGCTTATGCTTATTCTGTGGATTGGGATTCTCAAACTTCTAATAAATATACGGTCGCGACTGTTTCCGGAATAAACAAATTTACAGAAGTCTATACACAAAGTTCGATAACAGATACGACTGCTTTATTATCCAATGAATTGCCAGTGCAAAAGTTGGCGGTTCAGATGTATTCGGTCGATTATGCTTTTACAGCCAATAATCATATTTTTATGTCTGTCTATCATGAAGATGTCCCTTCCGATATGAAAACTCTATATGAATTATCGTATGATTCAAGTGCCGATCCGGTCATTGTTGGAGGAAAGAGGGTGTATGACTTTTATTTGCGTGCGATGAAAATCGCTGATGGTGAAAAGGTAAAAGAGAATGTTCCTTTTACGAATGTATATGATTTAAGTCAATTTTTGTCGCGGATGCGTTCTGTAGAGAAAGCGGCTGGAAATACTTCTGTTAATATCCGTATTAATTATATTAATAAATTAGGAGATGACTATTCAAGTTCAAAAAAGGAACAATCTGATGTTATTTCATTCATAATACCTAATGAATAAGCTTCTTGATAAGCTTTTCTATTTATAAAAAAGTCCCCGGACCTCTAAAGGTTCGGGGACTTTTTTGTTTACTTGATTTCTTTTTCTTCCATCATGTCCAGTTCGTTCTTGTCGGAGTCTATGAATTTATACTCCAGAAAACCCAGACTTTGATTCGGAATCACTTTAATACCGATCGAGTATTTCAGTTTCCATTTCCAACTGAGCGGGAATTTGCCGCTCTTGATAAATGCTGCAACATAAGGATGTACGTGCAGGGCGAATTTCTTCACATTGTGCTTGTTGACCAGGCAGTCGATCTTACCTTCCAGGCTGTCGGTAAACAGGATAGAGGGTTTGATGGTGCCTGTTCCGAAGCAGGTCGGACAGGCTTCGGATGTATCGACATCCATTGCCGGACGGACACGTTGGCGGGTGATCTGCATCAGCCCGAACTTGCTCAGTGGCAAAATATTATGTTTTGCCCGATCGCCGGCCATCGCTTTCGTCATGTGTTCGAACAGTTTCTGCCGGTTGGCAGCTTCAGCCATATCGATAAAGTCGACAACAATAATACCACCCATATCGCGCAAGCGTAATTGACGGGCAATTTCGTCTGCTGCTGCCATGTTCACATCGATCGCCGTTTTTTCTTGGGCATCACTGCCTTTGGATCGGTTTCCGCTGTTCACGTCGATCACGTGCATGGCTTCCGTGTGTTCGATAATCAAATAGGCTCCACTTTTGTATGTGACGGTGCGTCCGAATAAAGACTTGATCTGTTTTGTGATTGCAAAGTTGTCGAAGATGGGAAGTTCACCGGTGTACCGCTGTACGATCTCTTCCCGTCCGGGGGCAATCAAGCTGACATAATCACGGATGTTGTGATAGATGTCTGCATCGTTCACATAAATGTTCTGAAAAGAGGGGTTGAAAATGTCGCGCAACAAAGCCACTGCCCTTGCCGTCTCTTCGTAGATGAGCGCAGGGGCTTTTACTTTGGTGATCTTAGGAATGTTCTCTTCCCAACGTTTCAGTAATGTCTTCAATTCATGATCGAGTTCGGCAACGCGCTTTCCTTCCGAAGAGGTGCGTACGATTACACTGAAGTTCTTCGGCTTGATACTTTGAATGAGTTGGCGTAGACGGGCACGCTCTTCGCTCGATTTAATTTTTGTGGAAACCGATACTTTATCGGCAAACGGTATCAGCACGATGTATCTTCCGGCAAAGGAAAGCTCGGAAGTCAGTCTGGGACCTTTTGTTGAAATCGGCTCTTTGGCGATCTGCACCAGCACTTCCTGTCCGACTTTGAGCACGTTGCTGATACTCCCGTCTTTTTCGATTTCGGGAAGCAACTGCATTTTAGAGATGGTGGGGATTTTTTTTTCTCCTTTCTGTTCTCCTAATGCTTGCTTGAGGAATTTCTGCTGAGTGTTAAAATTAGGACCTAAGTCCAGATAGTGAAGAAATGCATCCTTTTTATAACCTACATCAATGAAAGCAGCGTTCAACCCCGGCATCAGTTTCTTAACCTTACCCAGATATATGTCGCCGACGGCAAAAGAAACGTTGCGAGCTTCTTTTTGGAGCTCGACAAGGTTCTTATCCTCCAGAACGGCTATGGATACCTCTTTGGGTTGTACATCAACTACTAATTCACTAATCACTATAAAAAGAGGTGTTTAAAATGTGAGACCTTATTAAATACGCAAAGAACAAACTTAAAAGGTCTCTTATTAAGTTTGTTCTTCAGAGTTGCTTAAATAGACTTATTTTTTCTTATGTCTATTCTTCTTTAGTCTCTTTTTGCGCTTGTGCGTAGACATCTTATGTCTTTTTCTTTTCTTTCCGCTAGGCATTGTTTTAAAATTTTAAATTAAACTATAATAACTAAATTACTTTACTTCGTTCAAGAAAGTTTTAGCCGGCTTGAATGACGGAATGTTATGTTCCGGGATGATGATCGTAGTATTCTTTGAAATATTACGAGCAGTCTTCTGGGCTCTCTTTTTAATAACGAAACTTCCAAAACCTCTCAGGTATACATTTTCGCCCTGAGACAATGAACTTTTAACGATATCCATAAAAGACTCTACACTGCTCAACACTGTCTGCTTGTCAATGCCAGTGCTTTTTGAAATTTCGCTAACAATATCTGCTTTAGTCATGTCTATAAATTAATTAAATAATTGATTTGGACCTATTAATTTTTTGGAATGCAAATATATAGCTTTTTATTTAAGTGAAAAAAGAATTGTCAGTCAAATTTTAAGAAAAAAGTTTCCTTGTAATTCGTCATAACTGCGTATGTTTGCAGTAATCAATTAGTTGCAAGTCTATAGAAGACTAAAAAAGAACTGTATGTCACAGATAGAAAACGATTTGGGAACCAGTCGTTTGTTGCGCGACTGGTATCGAATGCATAGAAGAGAGTTGCCTTGGCGGGAGTCTTCCGATCCTTATATCATCTGGATATCCGAGATAATCCTTCAACAAACGCGGGTAGCGCAAGGGATGGACTATTTCCTTCGTTTTACCGAACGATTTCCGGATGTGGCCTCGCTGGCTTCGGCAGAGGAAGACGAGGTGTTGAAATACTGGCAGGGCCTCGGCTATTACAGTCGTGCCCGTAATCTGCATGCCGCGGCGAAAGATATCATGGAGCGTTTCAGCGGAGTCTTTCCAGATCGCTATGAAGATGTGATCTCTTTGAAAGGGATAGGAGAGTATACGGCGGCAGCCATCGTTTCCTTTGTGTGGAACCGGCCGTATCCGGTTGTGGACGGGAATGTCTTCCGGGTACTTTCGCGTCTGTTTGCGGTAGACACTCCGATTGATACGCCCAAAGGGAAAAAGGCCTTTACGGAGTTGGCCGGCCTGGTAATGGATCCTCGGTACGCCGGACAACACAACCAGGCGATAATGGAATTGGGTGCCTTGCAATGCGTGCCGCAAAATCCGGATTGCGAAACTTGTCCGCTGAAGGGGCGCTGTACGGCCTATGGGACGGGCAATGTGCGAGCTTATCCGGTGAAACGGAATAAGGCCAAGACGCGTGACCGCTATTTTCATTATTTATACATTATATGTAAGGGGAAAACCTGGTTGTCACGCCGGAAAGGAAAAGATATTTGGGAAGGACTTTATGAGTTTCCGCTTATCGAAACGGACAGGGCTATGGATTTTACTGAGTTGCAGGCGACGGATGCCTTTCACCGATTGTTGGAAGGGGCAGGCCGACTGAATGTTTCGGTTGATTTGCAAGAGGTGAAACATGTCTTGTCCCATCAGACCCTGTATGCCACTTTCTATCGGATAGAGATAGAACGGGAAAACGATGCTCTGAAAGCTTTCCTTTCTGTGGCGACGAGAGATGTGGAGAAATATGCGGTTCCCCGCTTGATACATATTTATTTGGAGAAATTAAAAGGAAACTTGTCAGAATGATTGAATTTATGTTTCTTTGTAGACAAATAAAAAGAATAGAGCTATGTCATTGAATAAAGTAATATTGATCGGTAACGTCGGACGTGATCCGGAAGTACGTTACTTCGATAGTGGCGCTGCTGTTGCCAACTTTCCGCTTGCTACATCGGAGAGAGGTTATACGTTGGCCAATGGTACGGTTGTTCCGGAACGTACGGAATGGCACAATGTGGTTGTTCGCCGTGATTTGGTCTCCTTTGTGGAAAAATGGGTGAAGAAAGGTTCCGGACTCTATGTGGAAGGTAAGATCCGTACACGCAGTTACGATGATCAGGCCGGCGTGAAACGATATGTGACGGAAATTCATGCAGACCGTGTCGAGTTTTACAGTACAGGCTCGGGCAATCGTGATAATACAGCCGGAACAGGTATCGCCGGAGGACAGTCGCAGACCACTGCACAACCGGCAGGCGGATATCAGCAGCCGGCAGGTTTCCAGCAACCCGTATCCGGACAGCCGGACACTTCTCTTGATTCCAACAGTGCGGACGATCTTCCGTTCTGATATTGTTTAACTAATACTGTTCCCCTTGGACTCAGACTATTATTTATCGGGCTTATTCGATCAGGTTACCATACAGGCGCTCACAGCAGGCCCTGTAATAGCGTTAAGCCTTGCAATCCTTCTGCTGTTGGTTTCCGGCTTCGTGTCGGCTTCCGAAGTGGCGTTTTTCTCGTTAACCCCGGGTGATATTAACGACATCCGGGAGGAGAATTCGCCTTCCGATCCATTGATCCTGCGCCTGTTGGACCGTTCCGAGTACCTGCTCGCCACTATTCTGATAGCCAATAATTTTGTGAATGTGGCTGTCGTTATGCTTTGTACTTACGGTATCAACGCGATCGTCGATTTCTCTTCGGCCCCGATGGTGGGCTTTATTCTGGAAACGGTTGTCCTGACTTTCCTCCTTTTGTTGTTCGGCGAGATCATGCCGAAGATTTACGCACAGAAAAACTCGCTGCGGGTCGTGCGCAGTTCGGCTCCCGTGCTGAATGTCGTGGAGCGTATCTGCCGGCCGCTTTCGAAGATATTGGTCACGTCGACCAGTGTTATCAATAAGGCATTGGTCAAGAAGAAGTATGATCTTTCGGTCGATGAACTGTCCAAAGCATTGGAACTTACTTCTACCGAAATGCCGGAAGAGAAGGAGATGCTTTCGGAGATCATCAAGTTCTACAACAAAACCGCTGACGAGATCATGACGCCCCGTCTGGATATGGAGGATATCGATATCAAGACAAGTTTCCGCACCGTGATCGATTTCATCATCCAATCCGGTTATTCCCGCATTCCGGTCTATGCCGATTCGGAAGATAATATCAAGGGAATCCTGTATATCAAAGACCTTTTGCCGTATGTGGAGAAGCCTGATACGTTCCGTTGGCAGAGCTTGATCCGTCCGGCCTACTTTGTGCCTGAGACAAAGAAGATAGACGATCTGTTGGAAGAGTTCCGTACCAGTAAGATACACATGGCGATCGTGGTGGACGAGTTTGGCGGCACTTCCGGTATCGTGACGATGGAGGATATCCTGGAGGAAATTGTCGGCGAGATCTCCGATGAATATGACGAAGATGAAAAGTTGTTCATCCGCCTGGCGGACGGCAGCCTTATTTTTGAGGCCAAGATATTACTGACCGACTTCTTCCGTGTGATCGAGGCCGATCCTGCCGAATTCGGCAAACTGACAGAGGAGGTCGAAACCCTTGCCGGTCTTTTGTTGGAGATAAAGGGAGACTTCCCGCGTCGTCGCGAGATTATCGAATATAACGACTACCGCTTCCAGATCCTGGAGATCGATAACCGCCGTATCCTGAAAGTCAAGTTCAACCGTATATCGGATCAGCGAAAGGACCGACAGGACCGACAGGAGGAGTAATGCGTACGTCGGCCGTCATAGTATGTGGGGGGCTGTTGGCCTTGTGTGTTTCCTGTACGGAATATACACCGAAGCCACGTGGCTATTTCCGTATCGAACCGCCTGCCCCTTCCTATCAGGCTCTTGCGGTGAAGGATTTGCCTTATACATTCCGGCTTTCCAGATGGGCGGAGGTGGAACTGCCTCCGGCAGGGAGTCCGGCGGGATGGATCAACCTTTCTTATCCGCAGTTGAACGTGAAGCTCTATTGCAGCTATCTTCCTGTCACTTCGGCTACGTTGGGCAGGGCGGAAGAAGAATGCCGTGCGTTGGTCGTTCGGCAAGCGAAATATCCGGACCAGATCAAAGTGCAGACCTATAGCAACCCGGAGGCTTCGGTGTATGGCTCGCTTTTCATGTTGGATGGTGAATCCGCTTCGCCACTGCAGTTTATGTTGACCGACAGTGTCTCCCGCTTTTTCCGGGGAGCTTTGTATTACGACTGTATCCCGAATGCCGATTCGCTGGCTCCCGTCACCCGATACCTGAAACAGGATATCGTAGAACTGATCCAATCTTTTAAGTGGAAGAAATAATGTCTCTCCTGATGAAACATACCGGCCCGTTGTGGGGAGTCTGGAAGATAGAGGAATCTTCCGAGGTCCTTCTTTCCCTTTTGCGGAACAGGGAAGAATATCTGCCGCAGTTAGAACTGATCCGTATAGAGCAACGCCGTCGGGAATGGCTTGCCTGCCGTGTGCTTTTGCAGGAACTTACGGATGCTCCTGTCCGCATCGCCTACCGTCCGAGCGGTGCGCCTTACCTGCCGGACTCGTTTTTGCATATCAGCATCTCCCATACGAAAGGTTATGCAGCTGTTCTGTTGCAGGACCGTCCTGCCGTCGGCATCGACATCGAATACCGTTCCGAAAGGGTGTCGAAGATACGCAGTCGCTTTATGAATCCGGAAGAAGAGGCGGGTATCGACAAAGAGCACGAGACGGAGCACTTGTTACTTCATTGGTGTGCGAAAGAGACGCTTTTCAAGATGATCGGCCGGGAAGAGGTCGACTTCCTTCACCATCTGCATGTCTGTCCGTTTCCCTATGCGGAAGAAGGAAGTTTCACCGTCTATGAAACCCGTACGGAAGAAGGGGCGGTTTACCGGTTGGACTACCTTGTCACCCCCGATTTCGTATTAACCCGGAGTTGAATCGTTTTTTCAGTATCGGTATATATATCCTAACCCATAGGGTTACGCCTTCTAAAGCTATGGGTTAGGAGTCGTAAAGCAATGCTTTATTTCTGCCAGATTTCCCAAGCGGCGAATGCTTGAAGCAGGAGCATCTCGAGACCGTTTTTGACGACGGCTCCTTTTTCTTTCCCTTTCTTCATGAAGAGGGTTTCATCCGGGTTGTACAAGAGGTCGTACAACAGATGGTTGGGGGTGAGCAGGTCGTAGGGAATGTCGGGGCAGGCGTTGATGTTCGGGAACATGCCTAACGGAGTCGTGTTGACGATGACGGTGTACTGTTCCATCGTTTTCGGAGTGATCTCTTCGTAGGTGATACAGAAATCTTTCGGTTTGCGAGAAACCAGCGTGGCACCGACACCCAATTGTTTCAATCCTTGGAAGACGGCTTTCGAAGCACCTCCCGTTCCCAGGATCAAGGCTTTGCGATGTGTCTCGTTTAGGAGTGGCTCGATTGAGCGTTTGAAGCCTATGATGTCGGAGTTGTAGCCTTTCAGCTTTTTGCCGAAGAGTCCTTTGGTGAATTTGATGACATTGACAGCTCCGATCAGGCGGGCGTCTTCGTCCAGATCATCCAGATAAGGGATGACTTGCTCCTTGTAGGGGATGGTGACGTTCAGGCCGTTCAATTCCGGGTTCTCTTTCAATACAGTCTTCAGATCTTTGATGTTCGGGATCTCGAAGTTCAGATAAGTGGCATCGATTTTCTCAGATTCGAACTTCTGGTTGAAGTAGTTCTTCGAAAAAGAGTGTCCGAGGGGATATCCTATTAAACCATATTTTTGCATGATCGGTGAATTAAGATGATTAATGTTTATTTACTGCCCGTGTATAGCGAACAAATACCGAAAGTGAAAGTGCGCGAACGGGCTTCGCTGAAACCGACCCGGCTGAGCAGGTCGGTCATGACCTTCCCTTGCGGAACGACTTTGATAGAGGCCGGCAGGTAACTGTAGGCTGTATGCTCTTTTGAAAACAAGTGTCCGACGGTAGGGATCACGGCTTTCGAATAGATGGCATAGAGCTGCTTCATCGGGAAATGTTCCGGTGAGGAAAGTTCCAGGATCATCAGATGGCCTCCCGGTTTCAGCACCCGGTACATTTCGCTGATTCCTTGCTCTATGTTTTCGAAATTCCGTACTCCGAATGCAGCGGTGACGGCGTCGAACGAGTTGTCCGGATAGGTCAGTGCCGTGCAGTCCTGGTATTCGAACGAGATGTGGTCCGACAATCCCGCATCGGCGACTTTCCGGCGTCCGATATCCATCATGCCCTCCGAGATGTCGGCTCCGATGATGCGGTCGGCCTTCAGACGACGGTACATGGAGATTGCGAGATCTCCTGTGCCGGTGGCGATATCGAGAATCGAGACAGGAGAAAAAGGGCGCAGGAAGGCAATCCCTTTCCTACGCCATATTTTGTCGATACCCAGTGAAAGCGTATGGTTCAGCTGATCGTATGTACCGGCGATGGAGTCAAACATGCGCCTGACCTGTGTTGCTTTACGCTCCTCGTTGTTGTAAGGTAGAATCTGTTCTGAACCGTACTTCGCCATATCCGTTTATCTTTATTTGTTGAGATATTCGGTTACATTCTTTTCGATACGTGAAAGCAGGTTGTCCGTATCGCTTTTTTCGAACTTTTCGCCTGTAATGTGTTCATACAATTCGATGTAGCGTTCGCTGATACCTTCTACGATCGCCGGAGTCATTTCGGGAACCTTCTGGCCTGCCTTGCCTTGGAAACCGTTGTCCATCAGCCATTCGCGGACAAACTCTTTGGAGAGCTGCTTCTGTGGTTCGCCTTTGGCAAATCGTTCTTCGTAGCCTTCGCTGTAGAAATAGCGGGAAGAGTCCGGTGTATGGATTTCGTCCATCAGGTATATCTTGCCGTCATGTTTGCCGAATTCGTACTTTGTGTCGACAAGGATCAGGCCGCGTTCGGCAGCGATTTCCGTACCGCGTTTGAAGAGGGCGAGCGTGTATTTCTCCAACAGTTCGTATTCTTCGGGAGTGGCCAGGCCTTTAGCCAGGATTTCTTCTTTGGAAATATCGGCATCGTGTTCGCCGATCTCGGCTTTTGTCGTCGGGGTTATGATCGGTTCGGGGAAACGTTCGTTTTCACGCATACCTTCCGGCAGCTTTACACCGCAGATTTCGCGTACGCCGCTCTTATAAGCACGCCATGCGCTTCCGCAGAGGTAACCGCGTACAATCATTTCAACGGGGAATCCCTGGCACATTACGCCTACGGTCACCATCGGATCGGGAGTCGCCAGCTTCCAGTTCGGGCAAATGTCGGTAGTCGCATCCAGGAATTTGGCCGCGATCTGGTTCAGCATCTGTCCTTTGTAGGGAATACCTTCCGGCAAGATTACGTCGAATGCCGAGATACGGTCTGTTGCGATCATCACCAATACGTCGTCGTTGATGTTGTACACATCGCGTACTTTACCATGATAGACACTCTTCTGTCCCGGAAAGTTGAAGTCTGTTTTTGTTAATGCCTTCTTCATACCTTTGTTTTTATGAGGGGCGCTTATGGGGCGTCCTGAATGTTATTAATATTGTTCTTTATTTCTTCTTGTTGCTCCTTGGAAGCGGTTCGCGAACTGCCTTTGCTGTGTTTGCTGTCGAATTTGTCGTAGGCGTCGACGATACGCTGGACGAGCTTATGGCGGACAATGTCTTTTTTCTCGAATTCGACCTTGCCGATTCCCTTTACGCCTTTCAGGATTTGCATGGCCTGTATGAGTCCGGAGGTCGCAGTCGGCGGCAGGTCGATCTGTGTCACGTCTCCGGTAATGATCATCTTGGCGTTCATCCCAAGGCGGGTGAGGAACATCTTGATCTGGTGTGTCGTCGTGTTTTGGGCTTCATCGAGGATGATGACCGCATCGTTCAGCGTTCGTCCGCGCATAAAAGCGAGCGGGGCGATCTGGATCACGTTGTTCTCCATGTATTCCTTCAGCTTGGCTCCCGGAACCATGTCTTGCAGGGCGTCATACAGAGGTTGGAGGTACGGATCGAGTTTATCTTTCATTTCGCCAGGGAGGAATCCTAATTTCTCACCGGCCTCTACTGCCGGACGGCTCAGGATAATCTTGCGGATTTCCTTGTTTTTTAGCGCTTTTACGGCGAGGGCTATGGCAATAAATGTCTTACCTGTACCGGCGGGGCCTGTGGCAAAGACGAGGTCGTTTTCTTCAAATGCTTTGACAAGACGTTGCTGGTTTTCCGTGCGGGCGACGATCGGTTTGCCGTTCATCCCGTGGATGATCAGGTTCTCTTGTTTGGTGATCACCGGGGCTTTGCCTTTGATGATGTCCAGTATGATATCTTCGCTTAGCGAGTTGAATTCTTCGCAGTATTTTTCTACCTCGCGAATTTTCTTGAGAAAGAGTTCCGACTCATCTTCATCTCCGATCACTTTCATCACATTACCCCTTGCCACTATACGCAACTTGGGAAACAATGTCTTGATCAACTGCATGTTGACATTGTTTACTCCGTAGAATATAACCGGGTCTACGCTCTCAAGAATATAAATTCGTTCAATCATTCAATTCTTTTTAGTTCTGCCTTTGTCGCGAATTTTTACCATTTTCGTTCAGGCAGACAAAATTAGTAATATTCTTTATGTAAAAATAAATTGTGAGATATTTTTGTTGCCTTTTCAAGAAGATTATTTGAACATTTCTTGCAGACGCCATCCTTCCTGGCGGCAATCCCATACGGCATGGATTTCGATCAGTTCGTCCGTAAATGTATAAATCAACTTGTAATGTTTTTCGACGACAAGGGAGCGAAATTCGCAATCATATCCTTTCAATAGCGGTTCGATAGGACCTGCTTGCGGAAAAACGCGTAAAGGTTCTGCAGAATCCAATAGTTTGTTGTATAAACGGATAGCTGCGGTCTGGCTCTTTTCTCTGTAGAAACTGTAGATGTTGTCAAGTAAGGCAATGGATTGAGGTAACCACTTTATTATTATTCGCATAGTGGGTGTCGTTTACGTAACTCTTCCGTTGTCATACCTAATCCTTTTTTGGATTCTTCTCTCGATTTCTTCAACACTTCCTTCAATTCCTCCAGCGTCATCTGTGCCGGATAGCGCGTTTCTTTCTTATCTGTTGCTATGTTGATCAAATTTTTGATCTGTGTCAACAGCTTTACATCGTCGATCGTTTTCAGTTGTTCGATAAGTGACAGTTTTAATTCCAATGCGTCCATACAATTAACTATTTGGTTTATATTCAGAATTCACAAAAATAGTCATTAATATTTTGAAATCAGTGAATCTTGGTTACTTTTGTTTTCACTAAAAGAAAAATGATGAAAAAGATAGTATTTAGTATTTGGTTGATAGTGGCAGCTTGCTCGGTGGTAATGATATGTTCGTCTTGTGGAAAAAAGGAAAAACGCGGAGAGTTGAAACGTATTTGGTATGACGGAAGCTATAACCGTGATTTCAGAGATATGAACGATGTGCATCTGGCCGAAGCTGAACGTATCGGCATTAAGCCTGCATCGAACCGTGAGGAAGCGGAGAAAGTGAAAAAGGAGATGGAAGAGATCGAAACCAACGAATATTATGAAGTGGAAAAGTTGACACATTCCATCCCGTATTTGATTCCTTCGGCAGCACAGTTGCTGGAAGATATCGGACATAATTTCCAGGATTCCTTACGCAATCTGAATGCATCGATCTACAAAGTCAAAGTGACCAGTGTCACCCGTACGGTCGATGATGTCAAGAACCTGAAAAAAAGAAATACCAATTCCTCCCAAAACTCGGCCCACCGCTACGGAACGACCTTCGATGTCTCCTGGGTCCGCTATACCAAAGTGGACGAAAGCGATACCCTGAATATCGACAAAGACCGGTTGAAGATGGTGTTGGCAATGGTCTTGCGCGATTTGAAGCGGGAAGAACGTTGCTATGTCAAGCACGAACGCAAGCAAGGCTGTTTCCATATAACCGTCCGCGAAAAGAAATAGAAAGAGACTACGTAACAGCTTACTGATCGGATGGACAGAAAACTGCTGAAATACTGGAAAAACTGCCTGCTGGATGCCGAACGAAGGAGCAGGTCACTAAAGAAAGAAGCGCGAGTTACATTGCGGATAGGTGACAAGGTGCCGGAATTTATACTTCGCAAAGACATTCCCCTGCTTTTCCCGAAAGGGAAGCAAAAGGCGGATGACGAGAAACGTAAAATACAGATTGCCCCTTGTGTCTTTCTTCCTGAGTACGAAAACGGGTGGACTTCCGGACAGAATACTCCGGAATACCCCTTCCTGATTTCCGCGACATTGTTGCCGGACGGCACTTTTCAGGTCTGCGACAACAAGTCTGAACGTATTCCGGTTTTTGTCCGTAAGTTTTTGTCTCCAAATGCGCGTAATGACAGAACTGTTGCATCCCTTTCGAAAGTGGACCGGCTTTTGAGTGAGTTCGATACCGAAGAGACGGACTGGAAGAAATATTGGAGTGCTTGCGAAAACCTGTTCCAGAATGCGACCGGCTTGACTTTTCGGGAAATGAATTATGCCGACAAGCCTGAAATCATTGTCGTGAAAGCTCCCGGACGAGGAATGGCACAAAAGATCATCAACCTGTATGACAAATTGTTGGAAAGTAAATCTTCCCATCCGTTATTGGAACTCCTGATCCGTAAAAAGCTGGAAACATTGCTGCCTGTGCCGGATAGACAGCAAGTTTATTGCAATAAAGACCATTGGGCACAGATGAGTGGCGAGTTTCCGTTGTCCGTCTCCCAGCGTGAGACGCTTGCCATGTATACGGACCCGGACAGTTCCGATATCTTTGCCGTTAACGGACCTCCGGGAACAGGCAAGACCACCTTTTTACAGACGGTGATTGCCAACCGGATCGTCCATGCCGTACTGGAGCATCCTGATGATCCGGATATCATCGTAGCCAGTTCCGCCAATAACCAGGCGATTACCAATATCCTGAAAGATTTCAAGATTGAACAGCCTTCAGGTGATAAGCCTGCAAACCTGTTGACTCTCCGTTGGTTGCCCGGTTTGGATACGTTGGGATTGTATCTGTCAGGCAAAGACGAACAAAAGGATCAGTACAAAATGATGTTCAATACGAAAGGTGAAGGCTTTCCGAATGATTATGACGATCCTGCCCGGTTGGAAGAATATCGCGGGTTCTATCTGGAACATTTCAATCGTTTCTTTCAGACATCTTGCCGGGATGAAGTTGCATGCCAACGTTTCCTTCGCAGGCAAATGAGGAAGATGCGGGATGAGATTGGAACCTGCTTGAATGTTGCCAGTCTCAAACAATATGGAAAAGAGATGACGGATAAAGGTTTTCTGAGTAAACTGCTCCGTAAATTTCAAAAACTTCCAAGCTATGAAGATATGATATGCGGCTGGGAGCAGACGGAAGATTTTAAGGCACGCTATGACAAGTTGGTTGCCAATCCGGAATACAATGCCCTCCCTTATACGGAAGATATGGCGGTGCGGCTGGATATCAGTTACCGCTATCTTTTGTTCTGGTATGCCATCCATGACCGGGAAGCCGAGTTTATCCGCCGCTTGGCCGGATGCGACAAAGAGGGGGAGACGCGTGGCCGTGAAGATTATACCGAACGTTTGAAACGTTTGGCCTGTGTGATGCCTGTTTTTATTTCGACTTTCCATTCCTTGCCGAAATACATGGTTTGTGCGGACAACGGGGAGTGGGATGCCCCGCTCTATGATGCGATCGATTTGCTGATTGTGGATGAATCGGGGCAGGTCTCTCCCGAACTGGCTATTCCCTCTTTCAGCCTTGCCAAGCAAGCCATTTTAGTGGGAGACGTGGAACAGATCGAACCGATATGGTCCATCTCGGACGAATATTCCAGTATCAATCTGAAACGTTTTGGCTTAGTATCCTCCGAGTCTGATGATCGGTATGCGTTTCTGCATGAAAACGGTTTCCTGTCCTCGTCCGGAAGCATCATGAAGATGGCGCGGAAGAGTTGCAGTTTCGAAGTCGCCGGCGAAAGAGGCGCTTTCTTGACCGAACACAGGCGTTGTCTCGATCCTATCATTGCTTATTGCAACGACTATGTGTATCACGGCCGTTTGCTGCCGAAGAAAGGAAACAAGGTGAAGTATAAAGACTTGCCGCCTAAAGGATATGTCCATGTAAACGGAGTCAGTGAAAAAGGGGCGACGGGCAGTGTCTTGAACAGAGCAGAAGCAGCAGCAATCGTTTCTTGGCTGGAAACGGAAAAAGAGAAGTTGGAAAGTGCTTACAAGGAGCCGATCCGTAAAATAGTGGCTGTAGTCACCCCATTTAAGGCGCAGGAAGAGATCATCCGTAGTCTTGCGGAACAGTCGCCGGAGGCGGAAGCGTTTGCCGGTATGACGATCGGCACCGTTCATTCTTTGCAGGGAGCGCAGTGTCCGGTCGTGATCTTTTCATCGGTCAATTCTCCCGGTGATGCTTCTTATTTTATGGAGCAAGGTGGAAAGTACAATATGCTCAACGTGGCAGTTTCGCGTGCGCAGTATCATTTCCTTGTGTTCGGGAATATGAATATATTCCATCCCGAACGAAATACGCCCGTCGGCAACCTGGCAAAATGGTTGTTTGACGATCCTGCGAACGAAGTGTCCGGCAATTTCATCTATCGGCAAAAGGAACCGCTTTGCCGCTACCAACCGGCCGAACGTTTATCGACATTGGAGGAACACACCGGTTTGTTGCGGCAAGCCTTTAAAGATGCGACAAAAAGGTTGCTGATCGTATCTCCTTTTATATCGATCCAGGCGATTGAACATGATAATCTTATTCCCTTGATGCGGGAGGCGGTGGAGCGGGGTGTGGAAGTCGTGGTGTATTCGGATTTCCGCTTGGATTATGACAAACAAACCGGTTTGTTGCGGAAGGAGGCCGTTGCCGGGCGGAAGGCTTTAACCGAAAACGGTATTAAGTTGATTCTGTTGAAAGGCATTCATAACAAATCGCTTGCGATTGATGATTCGGTATTGGTGGAAGGTTCCTTTAACTGGCTTTCTGCATGTAGAAATGGGAGTTATTCCCGTCATGAATGTTCTGTGAAACTGATTTCTCCAGAAGCAACGAAGCATATTTCAAACTTAAGGAAGGAGTTAGATGCAATAGAACCGGAATCAGTTCTTTTCGAACCTATTCCTGTCTCAGTAACGAATCAGGTTCAGGTCGAGAATAAAATTTGTCCGGGTTTCTTTGATGCCGATCCGGTAAACAACTGTACGGATGAAGATTTGGCCGGTTTCAAAGAGCGTATCCGGCAATTGGGAATCAAGAAAACGGACGTATCCGAGTCGATAATGAGAGTTCGTAAGCAATATCCCCGTCATTATGAAACATGGTCGGATGAGGAATGCCGGATATTACAGGAGTTCATGCAAAAGACGAATGATCTGGATCTGTTTTGTTCCTGCTTCCAACGGACTCCAGGGTCGATCCGTATAAAAGTAGAAGGCAAGAATCAGAATTAGCGTTTGGCTCCTATTTCCAATATGTAAATGGTTGCATTGTGAATGGCGATATCACTTATTGAGTTATCAATATCCCCCCTTTAGCTAATGTAAAACAAAAAATATCCGTATTTTTGTATTGCTAAATGAAGAAGCACATGTCATCAGGAGTATATGTTCAAGATTTTACGGCGTTGGAGGTTTTGTTCAAACGGTTTTATAAACCCTTGCGTGCGTATGCTTTCCGTTTTGTTAACGACAAAGATATGTCGGAAGATATCGTGCAGGATGTCTTTTTTGAACTTTGGCAACGGCGTGAAAGCATTCGCTTTGAAGACGCTGCTGTGAAGTCCTATCTTTTCAGGGCGGTTTATACGCATGCCCTGAATGCGCTGAATAAAAAGCAGCAGGATGTATATACCTTGGAACCGGCAAGGGAGGCAGACATTTTGGATCAATATGTCACTTCTTATATGCAAAATTCCGAGCAGAGCCTGTTGTTGAAAGAACTGGAAGAAGAAATCTTGTCTTACATAAACACGCTTCCTCCTCAATGTCATAAGATATTTATGCTAAGCCGGAGCTATGGCTTGAAAAACCGCGAGATTGCGGAACAGTTGGATATTAGCGTCAAAGCGGTAGAAAAGCAGATAAGCAAAGCCCTTGCGGGGTTAAAGGAGCATCTTGTCCAAAAAGACTTATACCCTCTGTTGGTGTTGGCTGTCACTTGCCTTTCCCGTTAGGCCTTGGCGAGGAAAGTAAAAAATTTTCAGCAGTTTCATTTACGTGAAAATAAATTTTCTATGGCAGGAAAATTTATTTTCTACCGGTGGAAACAAAATTTTCCATAGGTGGAAACAAAAACTTCATCAGGGGAAACCAATCCCAAATGTCTGAATCGGGAGTTATTCCTTATTATTTTTTTTTAAAATTGTCAGGAAGAGGTAGGGTAAAACCTCCTTTTTTTGTATTACTAACAAACGATTCCATAATGAAAGAAGAAACAAACGATATCAACGAATTGATAATCCGTTATCTGGATGGTTCGGCTGAGCTGGAAGAAAAGGTGTTATTGCTTCAGTGGCTGAAACAATCGGATGATAATCGGGATGATTTTATTGCAACTCGCGACTTGTGGTTGTCTTGCAATGCCGTTGCCGGAAACGAATTGGAGGTCGATATCGCTTTGGCGAAGCTGAAAGACCGCATTTTGCAGGAACAAGGTCGGATGGAGAGGAAATCACGAACGGAAAGAAAAACATTATCGCTTGTTTGGCGTTGGACGCAAGCTGCTGCCGTGTTGTTGCTTTTGTTGGGAATCGGTTATGGTATCGGCAGGCGGAGTGAATATTCCGCCTCTGAGGTCATCGTGCAAAACCAATTGATAACGGCCAAAGGTAGCAAAGGCAAGTTCACGTTGCCGGACGGATCGGTGGTTTGGTTGAATTCGGAAACCAAACTGACTTATCCGGATCAGTTTACCGGTGACAAACGGTCCGTTTCTCTGGAAGGAGAAGCGTATTTCGAAGTGGCGAAAGATGCGAAAAAACCTTTTGTCGTGCAGGCGGGAGAGATAGATGTCGAAGTTTTGGGAACCCGTTTCGATCTCGATAGCTATTCTTCCGGCGAATTTGTGCAGACCGCCTTGCTGGACGGCAGTGTGAAGATATCGGGAAAAGCCATGAAAGAACCTGTTTTCCTGAAACCGAATGAACTATTCAGATACCGCAAGTCGGATCAGGTTGCTACTGTCGAAGACGCGAAAGTAGGTTTGTATGCCGACTGGATCAAGGACCGTCTGGTATTCGACAACGACTGCTTGGCTGATATCCTGATCAGTATGGGAGGACGTTATAATATAGATATCGAATGTCCGAAACAGTTTGCTGCATCCACCCGCCTCTCTTTTACGATCCGGCAGGAGAATATCGACGAGGTGATGGAGGCGATAAGTCTCATAGCGCCAATCAGATATGAAATGAAGAACGGGAAAGTATATATTATACCGAAATAATGTAAAAACGAAGTATTAACCTTAAAAAGTCATGAAAAATATGGGGAAGGAGGAATGATGTAAATATTATAGTAAAAAAATAGGTGAATGCTGGAACATCCACCTATTCAAGAATTCTATTAACCAATCGCTTCTCTTGGCGGAGTTCGGCGATAAAGTCTAACAAAAAAATCCATGTAAAAGTATGAATAATTTTAATAGGAAGGATGCCCTACACCCTTTCTTTGCACACAAAAATGTTCGGATTATGAAATTAGTCCTGATTATGTTGACCGTTATGCTATTTAGGGTTTCAGCTACAGAGTCTTATGCACAAAGCACTCGGATAAACCTCAGCATGGAAAACTCAACAGTAAAAGAAGTTCTGAAAGGAATAGAAAGTAGAAGTGAGTTTACTTTTTATTATAATGACAAGGTCATTAACACGAATAAGCGAGTCTCAGTGAATGCCGAAGATAAGAATATATCGGAGATATTGGCATTGATTTTACCGGATTGTGATTTTAAGATTTATAACAAGAATATTATAATCACAGAAAAAGAGGTTGGGGAAACAAAAGCTACTCAACAGGGAAAAAAGATCACAGGTGTTATTATGGATGCATTCGGCCCGGTGATCGGAGCGAACATTGTAGAAAAAGGCACAATGAACGGTGTGATTTCCGATTCGGAAGGACAATTTGTCCTTAACGTTGCACCGGGTGCAACGTTGGTCGTCTCTTATATCGGCTATGTCACTCAGGAAGTAAAGATTACAGACCAGGCCTCTTATACCATCACTCTTAAGGAAGACACGGAGACATTGGAAGAAGTGGTCGTGGTTGGTTATGGTACCATGAAAAAGAAAGACTTGACGGGAGCTGTGAAAAGAGTGAACTTGGAAAGTGCGCCGACTGTCGCTAACACCAATTTATCTCAGGCTCTTGTAGGATCTACAGCCGGTGTCAATACCGCTCAGAACGGATATGCCGGAGAGGATGTAAGTCTGAGTATCCGTGGTACGAACTCGTTTTCCGCTTCTCAAAATCCCTTGATCGTTTTGGACGGTATCATCTATAACGGAGCCATGTCTGACATCAACGTGAACGATATCAGCAGCATCGATATCTTGAAAGACGCAAGTGCAGCGGCTGTCTATGGTGCTCGTTCGGCCAATGGTGTCATTCTGGTAACGACCAAAAAAGGAAAAACGGATAAACCGACAGTTTCGTTCAATATGTCGATCGGAAGCCAATCCGCTTCTAACCACAAGGCAAAGTATATGAATGCGGAAGAATACACCATGCGTTTGGCTGACTATGCTTATCAGCAGGATCTGCACAAATGGTATCAAACGAAACCGACGAGCGAAGCCGGTCGTCCTACCTATCCGGATGTTTCGACAAGAGAGGCGAGAGCTTATTTTTTGAGATCGCAGGAAGAAAAAGATAACTATATGTTGGGTACGGATATCGATTGGATCGACAAAGTGATGCGTACCGGTTTGACACAGGATTATAACATCGGTGTCGGAGGAAGCTCTGAGAATGTCAATTATTATTTGTCGGGCGCTTATCATGATGAAGAAGGTCTCTTGCTCAACGACCAGTTCAAACGTTATACTTTCAATGCGAAAGTGGATACGAAAGTAACGGATTGGTTGAAGATCGGTGCAAACGTCAATTTCTCACACCGTGATTATTCAGGTATTCCGGCAAGTTTTGATTATGCAACCAAAGCAACGCCGATGGCTACCTATGATTTTGATACGCCGGGATATTACCGGATGGAGTTTGCCAACGAATCGGCCATGAAAGACCCGTTGCAGTATCTGGCAATCGACAATTCCGATTTGCGGAACACGCTCTTCCTGACATTGACCGGACGTGTGGATGTTCCTTTCATCAAAGGTTTGTCTTATGATTTCAACTATTCGACGACCCGCTATCACCGGGACAATAATACGTTCTATCCGGCAGATGTGGATGGTGGTTTTATCAATAACGGAAAAGCGGTGAAAGAACCGGAAAATGAAAATGCCTACTTGTTCAACCATATTTTCGCTTACCAAAGAGAGTTTGGCGATCATTCGGTGAATGCTACATTTGTTTATACGACGGAAAAGAGATGGGGAGATAAGACTACGGCTACAGCCGAATCGTTCGATACGGACAATTTGGGATATAACAACTTGGGTATTGGAACCTTGTTTACCGAAGCAAGCACGGCTTGGCAGGAATCTAATGTCGGTCTGATGGGACGTATCAATTACAGCTATAAGAATCGTTATTTGTTGACAGGTACGGTTCGTCGGGACGGTTATTCCGGTTTCGGTAGCAATAACAAATATGTGACGCTTCCTTCCGCTTCTATCGGTTGGGTGATTTCGGAAGAAGATTTCAATCCGTTTGAAGATACTTACCTGAAGCTGCGTCTTTCTTACGGACAGAACGGAAACCAGGGTATCGGCCGTTATGCTTCGCTTGCCAAGTTAGGATTAGGCGCTTACAATTATAATGACGACAAAGTGATCTCTTTGTATCCTTCTGCGATGGCTAACAAGGATTTGAAATGGGAACGCACCTCTTCTTGGAACTTAGGTATCGATTTCGGACTTTTCAACCAGCGTCTGAACGGTTCGTTAGAAGTGTATAAATCCAAAACGTCTGATGTGTTGGTTAAGCGTACGTTGCCGAATGTCACCGGATATAGTTGGGTTTGGGCCAACTTAGGCGGTGTGGAAAATAAAGGTGTGGAAGTCGAACTTAATTCCGTAAACATCCAGAACAGTAATTTCTCTTGGACCTCTGGTTTGACTTTCTCTTTGAACCGTGATAAGATTACGGAACTCTATGGTGACGGTGCAACACAGGATTTGACGAATGGTTGGTTTGTCGGCGAATCGATCGGAGCTATCTATTCGTATGAAATGATCGGCGTTTGGCAGGAAGAAGATTTGTATTCCGGTAAGATCTACGATGGTTGGTATCCGGGACAACAGAAATATGCCGACCTGAACGGTGATGGAAAGATCGATGCTGAACATGACCGTAAGATCGTCGGTAACAAGAATCCGAGCTGCCGTTTAAGCTTTAACAACACATTGACATGGAAAAACTGGTCTTTGTACTTTATGCTGAACTCTATGTTGGGCGGCGGTGGCTATTATATGGGTGGTAATGGCCTTTTGGCTCCGAATAATAGTTCTGACTATGTAATCCGTCTGAACCAGCCTTCCACTCGCGAGTATTGGACACCGGAAAACCGTACGAATGAAAGTGTCGCTTTGTTCAGAAACCAGCAGATTGCGACCGATATCTATCAGAGTAGAGGTTTTGTCCGCCTGCAGGATGTTTCTTTAATGTATACATTTGATAAGAAGTTATTGCAGAAAACGGGAGTCATCGGTCAGTTACAATTGTTCCTGACAGGAAAGAATCTTTATACATTTACCGGTTGGGAAGGCTGGGATCCTGAATATACGACATTCCCGTTGACCCGTAGTTTGCAATTTGGAATCAAGTTATCACTTTAATTATATAGAATCATGAAACACAATTTTATATCAAATACGATCTTTTCTAAATTGGTGGCCGTGACACACCTTTTGGGGGGTCTGTTTGGATGTAATGACGATTTCTTGGAAGAGAAACCGTTGGACTTTCTGTCACCGGAGAATACATATACCGAGGCATCGGGTATTAAGTTAGGAATAAACGGACTTCACAGTTATCTGCGTGATGCGTTGTTCTATGGAGATGATGCTATTGTCTATTTTTATAGTTCGATGGCTGATGTCAGCTATAACGGGGAAAACCCCGGCGGGGTGACGTATGAAGTGTTAACTCCGACTAACAGCTTGTTCTATAAATTATGGAAGAATATGTATATGCTGATCAGCCGTTCCAACGAATTGCTGTTCTATATCGACAATGATGCAACGACAGGCTGGGAAAGTTCGGAACAACAGGCGATGTACAAAGGAGAGGCTCTTTTCTTCCGTGCGTATGCTTATCGTTTGCTTACTTCATTCTACGGAGATGTTCCTTTGGTGACAGAGGCGGTGAGTACGCCTAAGACAGACTTTGTCCGTACTCCTTTGAAAGAGGTATATGCTCAGATAGAAAACGATTTGATTTTTGCAACCCAGCATCTTCCTGAACCTGGCAAGGAGGATGAAAAAGGACGTGTCACGAAAGGTGCTGCTTATCAGCTGTTGTCTGAAGTCTATTTGCAAGCCGGCGAATATCAGAAAGCGGTTGATGCTTCTACGCATGTGATTGAAGATTTTGGTTATCAGTTGATGACCGAACGTTTCGGTTCGACCAACGATGTGTTTGGCACGGGTGATGTCTTCTTGGATCTGTTTGCTTATGGAAATCAGAATTTGAATGAAAACAAAGAAGCCATTTGGGTGGCTCAGTTTGCAGCCAACTTGTCGGATGGAGGCGGACAAAATAACGGTCCTCGCCGTCATGGTCCTCGTTATTACTCTTTAGGAAATGACCCGGCCGGATATACTTGTATATTGGGTGAATTGATCAACGGTAAATATACCGGTTATACGGATACGTTGAGCCGTCCGGTTTCTTGGTCTCGTCCGACTTATTATGTCACAAATAGAGTATGGGAATCGGATTGGAACAATGATATCCGGAATGCTCCTCATAACATCAAACGAACCTTCTATTTCCAAAATCCGGAATCTCCTTACAACGGACAAGTGATCGACTTCAGCTTGTGGGGCAGCTATGAAACGAACGGACGCAACCGGATGAAGGATACATGTAACTATATTTATCCTTATTGGATCGGAAAGGTCGGCGATCCCTGCCATGTCCAGGCCGAACCTCTTCGTAGTGGTGCCGGATATACATGGAAAGATTGCTATTTCATGCGGTTGGCGGAAACTTATCTGGACCGTGCTGAAGCATATATCCAGTTAGGTGAAATGCAAAAAGCGGCAGATGACATCAATAAGGTCCGTGCGCGTGCGAATGCCAAACCGGTTGCGGCAAGTGAAGTTTCGATCGATTATCTATTGGACGAACGTGTTCGTGAATTATATACGGAAGAATTCCGCGAAGTGGTTTTGCGTCGTACAGGCAAATTCCTGGAATATCTGCGGAAGTATAACGATAACCCGCAGGCTCCGGCGATGAATGTGAAAGACTATAACGTCTTGTGGCCGATTCCTCAAACCGAAATCGATGCAACCGGAGGCGCATTGACTCAAAATCCGGGTTATTAATTGATGAATTCATGTCAATGACTTGTAAAAATAATCTGATGGAAAAATCAAGAAGATCATTTATACAAAAAGGATTGGCAGGAGCTATGCTTATTGCCACTCCGGGTTTAGTGAAAGCCAATGTAGCGGATATGGCTAAACCCGGTGTGGCGAAAGCTGCGAATCCTTTTCATTTGGGTATGGCAGGCTTTACGTTTGTGAAGTTTGATTTGGAAACCACGTTGAAAACGTTACAACGTTTGGATATTCATTATCTCTGTATTAAGGACTTTCATTTGCCTTATGATTGTACGGATGCACAGATAGAAGAATTGCACGCTAAATGTGCTTCCTATAACGTGAAAGGATATGCTGTCGGTCCGATTAACATGAAAACAGAAGCGGAAATAGACCATGCGTTTGAGTATGCGAGACGGGTAGGAGTAAAGACTATAGTCGGTGTTCCTACGTATGAACTGTTGGCATACGTGGATAAAAAAGTGAAAGAGTATGATTTCCACTATGCAATTCATTTGCATGGACCGGATCTGCCGGTTTTCCAGGATGCCAAGGATGTCTGGGAACATACTAAAGATCTGGATCCGCGTATTGGGATGTGTTTGGATATAGGCCATGACTTGCGCAACGGCCGTGATCCTGTCGCTGATTTGAAAAAATATCATACTCGCGTGTTCGATATGCATATTAAAGATGTGACAGATTCGACAAAGGCTGGACATAGTGTCGAATTAGGTCGTGGAAAGATTGATTTCCGGGCTTTAGTGCAAATGATGCGCAAAGTGAACTATACAGGAATGTGTAGCTTGGAATATGAAAAAGACAGGAATGACCCATTTATGGGAATTGCTGAATCGATCGGTTATTTCAAGGCTGTTAGCAAAATTGTTTAATTGATGTTTAATTTGAATCGAACTAAAAATAATGAAGTCAGATAATATTTCACGTCGTTCGTTTTTTAAGCAGGCATTGGCTCTTTCGGCTGTATCGGCAATGCCCGCATTTTGGATTCCTGGAGCAAAAGCTGCTTCGGGAGCTCCCCGTGTGAGTGCGAATGATAAAGTGAGAATTGCTTTTATAGGTATCGGTAACCGGGGTGCTGATATTTCACAACGCATGTTTAAGACCGGTCTGTGTGAAGTTGTCGCCCTTTGTGATGTCGATATGGGAGCTCCGCATACACAGAAGATTATTTCCATGTTCCCGGATGTTCCTCGTTTTCAGGATTTTCGCCAGATGTTTGATAAGATGGCGGATAAGATAGATGCAGTTACGGTTTGTACTCCGGACCATTCTCATTTCCCGATCACCATTGAGGCAATGGCACATGGGAAACATGTTTATGTGGAAAAGCCGATGGCGCGAACTTTCCAGGAAGTAGAACTGATGATGCGGGCTGAAAAGAAATTCGGTGTGGTGACCCAGATGGGAAATCAGGGACATTCGGAAGGAAATTATTTTCAGTTTAAAGCCTGGAAAGAGGCCGGATTGATAAAAGATGTCACGGCGATTACTGCTCACATGAATAACCCTCGCCGTTGGCATGGTTGGAATCCGAATATTAAGCATTTGCCGATGGGCGAACCTGTTCCTGAATCTTTGGATTGGGACACTTGGCTTGGCGTACGTCCTTATCATGAATATAATCATGATTATCATTTGGGACAATGGCGTTGCTGGTATGATTTCGGAATGGGAACTTTAGGCGACTGGGGTGCGCATCTTTTGGATACGGCTCATGAATTCCTTGATTTAGGTTTGCCTAATGAAATAAATCCGTTGTATCTGAAAGACCATAACCCGTTCTTTTATCCGATGTCGTCTACGATCTTATTTAAATTTCCTGAACGGAAAGATATGCCGGCAGTAGACGTAACCTGGTATGACGGTTTGGATAATATTCCTGCAGTTCCTGAAAATTATGGCACGTCGGAGGTCGATCCGAATATCCCGCCGGTAAATGGAGGTAAATTGCAGTTGGTGAATTTGAATCCCGGTAAAGAAATTTATACGAAAACATTGACGTTTAAGGGAGGATCTCATGGTAGTACATTGTCCGTTATTCCGGATAAAATAGCCAAGGAGATGAATCCTGTTTTGCCGGAATATGAAAAGAGCCCGTCCGATCACTATGCAAACTTCTTGTTGGCCTGCCAGGGAAAAGAAAAGACGCGTTCTCCTTTTTCTGTGGCTGGACCGCTGAGCCAGGTCTTTTGTCTTGGAGTACTGGCGCAACGTCTGAATAGGAAGTTGGTTTTTGACCGTGAATCAAAACAAATCAGCAATGATCCGGTTGCCAACCAAATGTTGATAGGCGAACAACCGCGTAAGGAGTGGGAACAATATTATAAGATATAAATCTTTTGTTTCTGAAGCTTCATGTGCGGGTTTGTCTAACGCATAGCTTTACGAGTGCTAACCCTATGCTTTATGATGGCTAAAGCATAGGGTTAGCTATCCTCAAATAAAAAGAGCGTATCCGGCTTTTGCCGGATACGCTCTTTTTATTTGAATGGTCTGTCTCTTAGTTCTGTTCCTTCAAGATCACGTCATGCGCTCCGCCTTCCACGATACTGGTTGAAGAAACCAATGTGATTTTGGCGTTCTTCTGCAGATCAGGGATAGTGATGGCACCACAACTGCACATCGTGGCGATTATTTTGCCCAGTGTGAGGTTGAGGTTGTCTTTCATCTTGCCGGCATAGGGAACATAGCTGTCGACGCCTTCTTCGAACTTGAGGGCTTCGCTGCCGCCCATGTCATAACGTTGCCAGTTCTTGGCGCGGTTCGAACCTTCGCCCCAATATTCCTTTACAAAATTGTTTCCGATCTTCATCTTCTTCGTAGGAGATTCGTCGAAACGGGCAAAATAACGTCCCATCATAAGGAAGTCCGCACCCATTGCCAAAGCAAGAACCATGTGGTAGTCATGCACCAGACCGCCGTCGCTGCAAATAGGCACATAGATGCCTGTCTTTTTCATATATTCGTCGCGTGCCTGTGCCACATCGATCAATGCGGTAGCCTGTCCGCGGCCGATACCCTTCTGTTCACGGGTGATACAGATGGAACCGCCACCGATACCTACCTTGATGAAATCGGCTCCGGCTTCGACCAGGTAGTCGAAACCTTCCTTGTCGACAACATTTCCGGCACCGACCAGCACTTTGTCGCCATAGTTCTGTTTGATCCATTGCAGTGTTGCCTGTTGCCATTCGGAGTAGCCGTCGGACGAGTCGATACACAATACGTCGACACCTGCTTCAACCAGCGCAGGAACGCGTTCCATATAATCGCGCGTGTTGATTCCCGCGCCTACAAGCAGTTTCTTATCGCTGCCGGACAACTCTTTCGGATTGTCGCGGTGGTTGTCGTAGTCTTTGCGGAAAACGAAATATTGCAAGTTCTGTTCCTTGTCGATGATTGGCAACGTGTTCAGTTTGTGATCCCAGATGATCTGGTTGGCTTCGCTCAACGTCATGCCCAGTTCGCCGACGATCAGTTTGGAGAACGGGGTCATGAATTCTTTCACCTTCTTGTCGGGCGAATCCTTTTCTGCACGATAGTCGCGACTGGTCACCATTCCCAGCAATTTACCGTTAGGAGTACCGTCGTCCGTCACGCCGATCGTAGAGTGTTCGGTGCGCTGTACCAGAGCGATTACATCTGCCAGCGTGTTATCGGGAGTCAGATTGGAGTCGCTGATTACAAAACCGGCTTTAAACTTCTTTACTTTCCGGACCATTTCAGCCTGGCTGTCGATAGGTTGCGAACCGAAGATGAAAGACAATCCTCCGTTGCGGGCCAGTTCGATAGCCAGCTTGGGGCCGGACACGGATTGCATGATCGCTGATACGAAAGGAATGTTTAATTCGATCGCAGGCTTTTCACCTACTTTGTGCTTCACAAGCGGAGTCTTTAGCGAAACGTTGGTTGGCACACATTGTTTGGTGGTTAAACCGGGAATAAGCAAGTATTCACCGAATGTTCTTGATACATCGTTTAAGTAAACTGCCATAGTGTTTATATTTACTGGATGATTTTTTATTAGGGTACAAAAGTACTTAATTCTCTTGTATCATGTATTGCCAGGGCTAAAGAAAATTATGTTTTTGCCGATTTTCCTTTCGTAGGGCGATTTTTTGAAAGATAAACTATGGTTCGGATAGGTTCAAATACTGAGTACTTAGAGAACTACGCGGATATTAAGGTTATTCCTGTTAAATTACGAGAAAGTATCAGTTTGTAGATGTTAATGCAGATAAATGTTTTATAACACTTTTTCTGTGGCAACTTGTTATTTATCAAAGGCTTATTAAACTCGAATCTTCCAATATCTTAATATTATGGTATTTTTTTATTTGATATTAATATTTTTTATTTACATTTGTATCCTGTACAAGATAAATCTAAAAAAAGATACGTTTTGTATTAAGACATTTATATGTGTTTTTACAAATGATTTATTTATAATGCGAATCAGCAGTTGGCTTTCTGATTCAAAAATTAAAAATTAACAAATGTAAGTAGAGCAATAGCCAACTTTCCAAAGGTATGTACCAACAGCCCTTTGGTAGCTCTTACTTTAGATGCTCTTTGAATTTCTGTTTTTTCATTCAGCCAGTTGAAAAAGGATTCGATAGGTTGTCTGACTTTAGAAACGGCTTGCGAGAAAAGGTCTCTTGCAGCTTTCTCCCTCTGTTTGAGAACTTCCGGTTCCCCTTTAATCTCTTTATGCGGAGTAAGCACTTTAACCGGATTGTTCTCATTAAAGAAAGAGAAATCGCTGTAAATCTTGTCTGCAAGCACCGTCTTTCCGGATAGGTATGGCACGCATTCGCTTTTGAATACGGTCAGGTCGTTGTCCGAAGCCGGTGTCAGAGTTATCATTTCCGGAAAAGGTAAGGTTCCCTCCCTACGCTGTCCTACCATATGCAGTTTCATGCCATAGTAGTACATGTTCTTAGTGGAGCAATACCCTTTTGATGTTATCTCCGTAGCTACTTTCCCCTCTCGGTTTTTCCCTTTACAGGTCACTATCGGCATAGAATCGACAATGGATATAATGGAGTCGCAATCCTTGGGCTTGAATGATTGTATCATGGTTTCCACCAGCACCTTAAATGTTTCTGAAAGCATATTTAGGCGTACGCAAAACGTTTGATAAGACGGCAATTTTGGAAACCATGATGACAGATACTCCTTAGCGAAGGTATGTATCTCCTTGATGTTGAAGTATCTCTGGCAGTACCCGCAGAACAGATAGATGGTAAGAACCTCCTCATCCGTAAACTCAGGATTGGAATTGTTACTGAATCTCTGGCAGTGGAAACGCAGAGAAGACTTATGGACATCACAGATATACATATACAAACCTATTAGTATTAACTTTTTCTCCTTGGGAATCATAATTAGAAAAATGAGTGGTTTTATTCTTCTAATTTACTGATTTTCAAGGAGATTACAAAATAAAATAATGAGATAATTAACTGAATTACAAACTTTTAAATCAAGAATCTGAAGATGTTTTCAACTGCTGATTCGCATTTATAATGTTTTATACATTATGCGAATGAACGTAGTTCTCTAAGAACTATAGCCTTGTTGGCTGGAAGAATTTGTTTGAAAATCAATATGGATAATTAAAATCTGTTAGCCTATGGAGTGAGATGTAAAATGTTTAAAATGAGTTTCTTAACCTTGGTGTTGATCTGATACAGATTATGGCTTAAATCTATTTATTATTAACCTTTTTATGATAATACAATAAAGATGCGAAAAAAACAGAATTGTGGCCTTCCCATAAGTTGGAACGGTTCAATATCTCGAATGACGAAAATCACCTGTGGATTGCTTTTCTGCTTGACAACAGGTGCATTTGCGACCAGTGAAAATGTAGAGTTGTTAACCTCGAATCGGATTGAAAGTGCAGTTCCTGATCAAGTAGGGAAAACAGTCACTATTACGGTTCAAGATGAAATGGGGCCGGTTGTTGGTGCCAATGTCGTAGTGAAAGGAACTACAAACGGTAACATCTCCGATATGGATGGTAAAGTTATCCTTCAGAACGTCCCGACCAATGCGACACTCGTTGTATCCTATATCGGGTATATTACCCAGGAAGTAAAAGTCGGAAATCTGGCAACAATCAATGTGAAACTGGTAGAAGACGCCAAGGCATTGGAAGAAGTCGTGGTGATCGGCTACGGCTCTTTGGACAAAAAACAGGTGACCAGTGCAATCACCTCGTTGAAGGCCGATGACCTGATGATCGGTGTGAGCGGTGCGGATATTACGACCTCCTTACAAGGTAAGATCAGTGGTTTGGTGATGAATAATTTGGGTAGTGCCAACTCCGGAACGACGATCCAGTTACGTGGTATGACCTCCATCAATTCCGGTAAAGCTCCGCTTATCGTGATCGATGGTTTCCCCGGAGGTGATATCCGTTCGCTGACACAGGAAGATATCAAGTCTATCGACGTCTTGAAAGACGGTTCGGCTGCTGCCATTTATGGTACACGTGCGGCCTCCGGTGTGATCTTGATCACAACGAAGAGCGGTTCCGACACAAGCGGAAAAGTGAAATTGAGTTATAGCAACGAGTTTTCGAAGAAACAAAACTATAATGCTCCGGAGATGTTGACCGGCCGCGAATATGCCGAACACAAAATCGGTACGGACTACGGATCGGACACGGACTGGTGGGATGAATTGCTCAACAAAGACAACTTCTCTCAGAAACACCATTTGGCATTGGAAATGGGTACGGAAAAGGCTCAGTTGTATACCTCTTTCTTCTATGAAAAAAATCAAGGTATTGCCAAGCAAGACGAACGTCAGGATTATGGAGGACGTGTGAATGCAATGTTCAAATTGTTCGACGATTGGTTGGAAGTCCGTCCGGCTGTAGATTATCGCCAGGCAAAGCGTAACAACCACTTCCCTAATTTCCAGCAGGCTATGCGTAACAACCCGACCCGTTCTCCGTATGATCCGGATAGCGAAACCGGTTATAACGTATGGACAAATGAGTCTTTGGATTATAACGTGGTGGCTGATGCAATGTTAGAAGATTATTTCGGATTGGATAAATGGTTTAAGCCGGAAGTAAACTTGAAATTGAATATCAAGCCGATCGAAGGATTGTCTTATCAGCAGATCGTCGGTTACGAAAACCGGCAGTGGGAAATTCACCAGTATTGGCCAAGTACACATCGTTCTGAAATCGAAGAATCTCGCAAAGGACAAGGATATTTAGGTTTCAGCAAGACAGAAAACCTGACTTCCGAAGGGTATTTCTCTTATGTAAAAGAATTAAAAGGCGGCCACAGCTTGAACGCAACAGCCGGTTATTCTTATTTCGAAACAAATGGAGAAGGTTTCAATATGCGTAACTATAACTTCTCTGTAGACGGTATCAAGTATTGGGATATGGGCCAAGGCAGCTATCTGTCGGATGGTAAAGCCAGCATGAGTTCCAGTAAGAATGTTACGGAACGTCTGTTCTCTTTGTTTGCCCGTGCCAATTATTCTTATCAGGATAAATATATGGCTTCTGCTGCTATCCGTCATGAGGGTTCTTCCAAATTTGCGTCAGACAATCGTTGGGCTAACTTCTGGTCTGCAACGGCAGGTTGGCGTATCTCGAACGAAGAGTTCATGAAAGATTTCGACTGGTTGGACGACTTGAAGTTCCGTTTCGGTTATGGTGTGACCGGTAATAACGACTTTAGTGCGACTTACATGGCCAATATGTTAGGTTCTGACACGAACTGGATGATGCCGAACGGGTCATGGGCTTATTCGTACGGAAAGTCTCAAAATGTCAATCCGAATTTAGGATGGGAAGAAAAGAAGGAATGGAACATAGGTGCCGATTACTCTTTCTTCAACGGCCGTCTGTATGGTAAGTTTGACTATTACCGTCGCAAGGTGGATAACCTGCTGTTTAGCGTGAAAGTTCCGCAGCCTCCTTATACGCAAGGCAGCCAGATGCAGAACATCGGTTCGATGGAAAGCAAAGGTTGGGAATTCGAAGTTGGTGGCGATATTATCCGTACGAAAGATTTTATTTGGTCTACCAATATAAACTTGAGCCATAATACAGGAAAGATCCTGACTCTGGAAGGCGATAACTCCTATCATAACGGGAATGGTTTCGTAGCTCCGGGTAGTCCGGGTGATGCCGCCCGTATAGAGGCAGGTTCGACAATCGGTTCTTTCTATATGTGGAAGTTTGCCGGATTCGACGATGAAGGCAGTTTCTTGTTGTATAACAAGGACGGTGAAGTGATCCCGGCTGCACAAAAAACGGAAAATGACAAACAGTTTATAGGCAACTATACTCCGAAACTGATCGTCGGATGGAGCCATACGCTGACATATAAGAATTTTGATTTGGGTATCAACCTGCGTAGTTGGATCGATTTCGATGTGTATAATACGATTAATATGTATTACGGTATTCAGGGACAAGGCAACTTGAACGTGTTGAAAGATGCGTACGGGAAGTTCAACCATATCAAGGGTGAAAAGCAAATCTGCGATTATTACCTGGAAGATGGTACGTTCTTGAAGATTGATGCCATCACATTGGGCTATACGCTTCCGATGAAGAAATACACGAATAACCTGATCGATCGGATCCGTATTTACGGTACAGTCGGTAATGTTTGTACGATCACCGGCTATAGCGGTATGAATCCGGAAGTCAATATCACCGGCTGGGATCAAGGTACGGAAAGATTCTGGAGCGATTTCTATCCGGTCGTTCGTACTTGGACATTAGGTATGCAGTTTAACTTCTAAACAGATTCTAAGATGAAAAAGAAAAATATATTCCGATTGTTTTTATCCGGAGTGATCTGCCTGCTGTGCGCAACATCTTGTAGTGTTGAACCTGATTTTTATTCGCAGGTGGTCCCGGAGACATTTTATAGTTCACAAGATGCTGTATGGCAGCGTTTCAATCGCCCGTTTACTCACTGGCGTTGGTACATAGCCCATGATGAACCCCGGTGGGCGTTGCAGGAATTGGGAACCGACGAGTATTGCTTGCCGACACGCGGTAGCGACTGGTATGACGGGGCAAACTATCAGAAGTTCCATCATCATGAATATACGGAAGACATGACCCGTGTGGAAACAGGCTGGACCAACTTTGCGATGGGTGTCGCTTTGGCTTGGGATGCATTGGAAGATTTGGAAAAGGTGGATTTCGATGCGTTGGGATTTCCGGAAGGTACACGTGAATCCATGTTGAACCAGCAGCGTGCATTGGCAGCGTCATTCTATATTGATGGTTTGGATTTCTTCGGAGGAGTGCCTCTGTATACGACAACGCAGAGCGAGGTGAAAGGACGTGCGACGGATGTTGAAACATTCAACTTCATCGACTCTTTGCTGAAGATTTCCATTCCTAACCTTCCGATCAAGGAAACATTGGGAGGAATGGAAACGGGTGCGATCAATCGTGCAGCCGGTGCTGCTTTACAGGCTCGTTTGTATTTCAATGCAAAATCTTACATCGGCAAGGAGATGTTTACGGAAGCGGCTCAGATTTGCCAGGATATCATCGACGGCAAATACGGTCAGTATGCATTGGATCCGGATTGGACGAATATTTTCGGGTTCGACAACGAACGTTGTCCGGAGATTATCTGGTCCGTACCGAGCCAGAACGCAAAGACCGAGACGGATGCCATGTATTGGACATGGCAGGTTCCTTACAACTATAAGAATTATTTAGGCGGTTTGGAAGGTTCCGGTTCCAATAACGGTATCGGTCTGATTCCGAGTTTGGACCCGACCGGCAAGCGTTATCCGTATAAATTGGGCGGAGCGTATGCCAAATTTAACGACAAGGATATCCGTAAGCAGCCGTATGTATACGAGGGCAATGGCAAATATCGCGGTATGTTTATCGTCGGAAAGCTGGTTAACCCATTGAATCCTGAATGGGTATGTACCGGTACGCGCGAGTATGCCGGAGAAGTGATCACGGTTGTTGACCAGGTGGCTTATTTTTCAAAAGTAGGGAAAGACCCGCAATACCCGGATTTGGCCTCCTTGCCATCGACGATTGCAACCGCAGAAGAAAATTCCTGTGTGCGTGTGACAAAACGCAGTCCGCGTCCTACTCAGGAAGAATTCAAGCGTAAAGGAGATCCAGACTGTCCGGTGATTCGTTTGGCCGAAATCTATTACATGCTGGCCGAATGCAAGATGCGTGCCGGTGACAAGCAGGGAGCAGCCGACCTGATCAATACGGTCCGCAAACGTTACTTCGAAGGCGGAGTCGATCCCGATCCTGTAACAGCAGCAAATCTGGATAAATACCGTATGCTGGACGAATGGCAATTGGAATTCTTGGCCGAAGGACGCCGCCGTACGGATTTGGTCCGTTGGGATGCTTATGTGACGGAAGACTGGTGGGACCATAAGGCAACGAATAATCCGAATTTCAATCGTTTCCCGATCCACTACAGTCTGATCGGAGCAAATAACCTGTTGGAACAGAACCCGGGTTATGGCGGAAAGTAGAAGAAAAAACGATGAAGTATAAATTCACTCTTTAGACCGGGGAGAGAGGAATAGCCACCGTAAGGTGAATTCCTCTCTTCTTTTGTTTCATTTCTCATTAATAAAAGCAATAGAATTATGAAAGGAAGGAAGCTTGTATTCTGGCTGTTCGTGTTTGCAGGACTCTGGGCTTTTTTTTGGTCGTTTGGCACTTCCACGTTCCAGCGGCAGGAAGAGGTGCAGCTGTTTATACCCGAATGGTCGGTTGTCCGGGATATGTTGTCTGTTCCCGGTGGTTTTTGTACGGTGTGCGGACAGGCCTTGGTTCAATATTATGCCTCCTCCCTGTTTGTCTTGTGTGTTAACAGTACTTTCCTGTGCATGGCGGGCTTCTTGTGTTATCTGCTTTTGCAGGAAATCGCCCCACGCGGATATAATCTATTGCTTTCCTTGTTTCCGGTTTTAGGATTGTTGAAGGCTCATACGAGCCCTTTTTATGTGTTGGACGGAACGGTCGGGCTTTTCCTGCTCCTGCTGTTTACTTATGTTTTTATCTGTATCCGGCGAACGGCGGTGCGGTCGCTTTATGGCGTGGCGAGTGTTGTCCTCCTCTATGGTTTGGCCGGGCAGTTGGCGGCGCTTTACGGCTTGGTCGTGGTTTTCATGAGTCTTTTGTGCCGGAGGAAAAAATGGTATGCTTCGCTTGCTGTATGTTTGACAGGGCTGCTTTTGACTTATATCGGCATTCGTTTGGCCACCGGCATACCGTTGACAGACGGGATTTACTCGGAAAGATATCAGGAGTCCCAGTTGCAGCCGGACTCTTATATGTATTATATCTGGATTCGTTTTGTTGTCTTGCTTTTGATTCTATTCGCAACGGCTTTTGTAATGAAAATTTTTCCCTGGGGAAAACGTCCGGTAAAAGTACTTGTTGCAGGCGGCTTGTTTGTCGTTCTGTTTTGTTTTTCCGCATTTTGCTTGCCCGGGCCGTATGAGGTACGGAACAACCGGATGAACGAGTTATCCGTTTTAGGGCAAAGAAACGATTGGGACACGATTATCCGTGAACACCCCAAGGAAGGGGTGTCGGATTATGCCGGCCTTAACTATCTGAATATGGCTTTGGCCCAGAAAGGCGTATTGGGCGACCGGTTGTTCCATTACGACCAGAAAGGACCGCAGAGTCTTTTGGCCTCCTGGGACCGTACATATTATATGAGCTGCCTGTTAAGCGATATCCATTATATGATCGGAGATATCAGCCTTTCGGAAGGATATGCGATGGAAGGGCTTACGCTTGCCAAGAGGGGAGGAAGCCCCCGTATGCTTCAACGCCTGGTTAAGATCAGCCTGATACGGAGAGACTATGCTTTGGCAGATAAATACGTAGGCCTGCTCGGCCGGTTGCCTGGCTACCGTCGTTGGGCGGAAAAGTATGCCGGCTATGTTCGTCATCCCGAAAGGATCGGACAGGATGAAGAGCTTGCCTCGAAGACGATGCCGGCCTTTCAGCCGGACAACTTGCTTTGCCTGATCGACATCGACAGCCTTTGGACGGGACATCTTTCGGAACCCGGCGTAAACCGGATAGCATGGGAATATTTAGGTTGTTCTTATCTGTTGGCGAAGGAAATGGAGAAGTTCAAGACATTCCTGTCGCGTTCCGGCACGTTTTTGTCAGGACTGCCACTCCCTGTCCATTTTCAGGAGGCGGCATTGGTATTGGCGGTAGAGAACCATTCTGTCCTTGACAAGGTTTCCGTCCGGCCAGAAATAGCAGGGCGGTATAAACAGTTCCAAAAAGATATATTGAAGATCAAGAATAGCAGTGACGGGCTTTCCTGGCTTTACCGGCAATATGGAGATACTTTCTGGTTTTATTATTATTGTAAAAAAGTGAAAGGATAGTCTATGAAGTATTTATATTACCTGTTGTGGTCTTGTATGGTGTCCTTCTTATCATGCAACGAAGTGTTGTCCGGAGCGGAGGATGCGGATGAAGAAATAGAAATCTTTCCTGATTATAAAGAGGTCGCGGTCCCCTGCAATATCGCCCCGCTGAACTTTAAGTTGAAGGTTCCTTGCGAAGCGACAGCCCTTTTCACCGGCAAGGGTTTGCAGGTGCGTGTGGATTCGGACAACGGTTCTTTCCAAATCCCGAAGAAGAAGTGGCGCCGGCTGTTGGACGCATCGGCAGGAGGAACCCTTACGGTCGGAATCTATATCCGTAAAGACGGCAGGTGGTTTCGATATCCTCCTTTTTCCATCCGGGTAGCCAAAGATAAAATCGATCCCTATTTGGTTTATCGCCGTATCGCGCCGGGCTACCGTATGTGGAACAGGATGGGGATCTACCAGCGTTGTTTGGAAGATTTTACGGAAGAGACATTTCTCGACAATAAGTTGACGAACAATAATTGCATGAACTGCCATTCCTTCTGCATGCAGAATCCGGACCGGATGCTTTTCCATCAACGTGCGCTACACGCCGGGACCTACCTGCTGACGGACGGCCATATAGAGAAACTGGATACGGAGACGGGACAGACAGTTTCCGCTTTGGTCTATCCCGCCTGGCACCCGTCCGGACGGTATGTCGCATTCTCGACAAACGATACGAAACAGGATTTCCACCTTTCGGATGCGAACCGGGTGGAGGTGTTCGACAACCGGTCGGATGTAGTGGTCTATGATGTAGAGAAGCACGAAATCATAACGGCTCCCCACTTGTCTTCGGAAGAGAATATGGAAACTTATCCAGCCTTTTCACCGGACGGCAGGCGGTTGTATTTCTGTTCCGCCCAGGCGAAGCTGATGCCTGAATCGTACCGGGAAATCCGCTACAACCTTCAAAGCATAGCTTTCGATCCTGAAAAACGTAGTTTCGGCCAGACGATAGATACGCTTTACAACGCGGAGAAAGAAGGACGAAGCGCGAAATTCCCGCGGGTATCGCCCGATGGCCGTTTCCTGATGTACACGGTTTCGGACTATGGCAACTTCTCGATCTGGCACAAAGATGCAGATTTGCGATTGTTGGATATGCTGGCGCGTAAGACGGATTTCCTTCTTCAGGTGAACAGCGACGATGTGGAAAGCTATCATTCCTGGAGCAGCAACAGCCGGTGGTTCGTTTTCAGCAGCCGGCGGGATGACGGCCTGTATACGCGGCCTTACATTTGTTATCTGGATGCGAATGGAGTACCTGGGAAACCCTTCCTGTTGCCTCAGGAAGAGACGGACTATTATGATCGTTCTCTCTTCTCATTCAATATCCCCGAACTTATTCGTGGAAAAATCAAGATCGATACTTCAGATTTGATCGACATCAGCAAAAATGGTGAAGCGGTCCGTTTGAAGTAATCTGTCTTATAAAGAGTTGTACAATGCAAGCATTTGTTTTTCGAAAAATCTTATATTGTAGTGGCTGTTTAATTTATTCCGGGCCTTTTCTCCGATGTTTTTTCTAATGTCCGGATTTTCTATTAAATAAATGATTTTGTCTACTAATTCCTTGCATGTGGTTTGACGGGAATGAATATGAACTTTGAATCCATTGATGCCGTCATCGATGAGCTCGGAAAGGCCGGTAGTATTATTGGCTATGATTGGAATCTTATGGTTCATCATCTCGATTGCCACATAACCGAACTCTTCATGTAACGACGGTATGATGCCGATATCGGCAATCGTGTATAATTCTTGCAGGCTCTTTGGAGAAAGAAAACCCGTGAATGTGATTTGGGTCCAAAGGGGGGATGATGCAGATAAGTATTTACTGAAATCTCCCTCTCCGGCGACAATAAGACGTAAGTCGGGATATCTTTTTATTAAATGTTTGACCGTATTGATTAGGAGATCGAGGCCTTTGACAATGTCTAACCTCCCGACAAAAAGGAGTATGATTTCATTGGGTGCTATCAACAGTTTTTTTCTGGTCTTCTCCCTTTTCTCATCGCTTGTAATACGGGATCTTTTTAAAGCGTTATTTATGAGTGTTATTTTTCTTTTGTCGACTTTATGAATTTGGATCAGGTCCCGATAAGAATGCTGGGATATTGCAACAACTTTGTCGCAGATGGCCAATAACTCTTTTTCTTGTGCCAGATTGCTTAAGATTGTTTGAGATCGGAGATCAAGTTCTTTGCCTTCTTTTCTTAGAATCTGTCGTAGCAGGGAACGGTTACCGGATAAAGATAAACTCCAATCCGTATAATGGACCGTTAAGATTATGGAACAGCCGGTGAATAATGAGCGGAGATATTGGGCGAGATATTTATCTCCCATGTAATTCAGATGAAAAATATTCTGTTCGTTTGGGGCTACGTATGGATATAGAATGAAAGGAATGCTTTTTTCAAATCCTTCATTGTTCAACCTCTTTTTAGGGATGATAGGGGCCGGTATTGAAATATATCTGATCGAATCCTTTAGGCAGATATCAAATTCGATATCTTGATAAATAATGTTGACAACGGTGACATTATACGCTGTTCGTCTTAAGACATCGACTAATTGCTTTATGTATGTCCCGATCCCATAATAGGCACCTCGGGCCGAAGAGTTGAATATGTAGACGTGTTTCATCTTGCCATGTTTTTTAAAATGAATCCGGTCAGCCCGTTATGAATACCTAAAGGATAGTTCGAAACCTTGTCTATTTGTTCCGGTATTATGCCAAATAGAAAATCCGGAAGGGTGGCCGGTGTATTGTAATCAATCTGGCCAGCCATCATCTTTTTGAAATCGTTTATGTTTTGGTGGAATAAGCGGTCTGTTGTGATTAGCGTATCTATTTTTGTTTTTAGCTCTGTCAAATACCGGAGATCGAAAGGCATTTCTCTTTTATAGGATTTGATTCTTGCGTTTACATAAAGCAAAATGCCTCCCAATCCGTTCTCCATGCTGTAATCATAGATTCTTAAAGGAGCTCTTTCCATTATTTTCCGGTCGATATTCATGAGTATTTCGTCGGAGTTCCCATTTACCAATTTGTTTTGAAGCAGATATTCGATTCCCCATCCGATACCGCATAAGCCTGTTTCGAAGTCAATGGGAATTTCTTCATTTATGTTATTGTAGATGTCTTCCATCAACATCTCGGCATACTCTTCGTAAATGTCGTTTCTTGTATAACGTGCATACAGGAAAAAGAATAGCACTCCTCCCATTTTGCCGTGCATTAAACCTATTCCGGAAGCATAGCTGTAATTTGTAAGGAGAAATGCTAATATTTTTTCTGTCAAATGGATTTTCCCCATAGATGATGATATTGCAAATCAAATTTGATTAATCATATTCCATCAGAAGCCATGTCGTTGGAAGAGGCAAAAAATAACTGTAAGTGTTATCGGAGGAAATATTATGGATGTACGCATATCCACCGTAATGTTTTTCTTGAATGTCTTTTGTCTCTTCTTTGTTGTGTTTACAAGAGTTGAACTCGATTTTCTTAAATGTTTTCATGTATTATTCCTTATCCGTCAGAAAATCGATCATCTGAAGAATGGCCCGTGAGCAGGCCGGGCAGAACGGGGCGTAATCGCGCATCATGCAATGATCCATCGGGCGATAAATGCCTTTGGACAAGTAGCCGCCTCCTTCGAACACTCCGGCTTTGTCCTTATGTCCGGCATCGAGCGGGGTAGGAACAGGAGTGCCCGTGGGCAACAAGTCTTTCCATTTGCTGTCGAAGTCGATCAGAGTCGTGATATTCGGTTCCCATGGTTCGTACTTCAGGTTATAGAAATCCTGGTAAGCGACTTCAGAAGAGAAATATTCGTCTGCCAGGCCGGCGAAACTATGTCCGAACTCGTGCGTAAAGACGACCGGTGTCCGCGGGTTGTCGGCTGTCCCGCAAGCATAGAAGTTATACATACCGCCACCGCCATACATATCTGTGTTTATCAGTAGGAAAATTGCATCACAAGGTACGTTCCAGACGGCATCGCGTATCGATTTCATATCCGGTGTTGTCAGATAGCGGTCCACGCCGAATGTATAATAACCGGAATTGAGAGCTGTGTTCTTGAAGATCCCTTTGCCCGAAACGTCCGTACCCGATTCTTCCGATACCAGGCAGACAGCCCATACGTTGAAGTCGTTGCGACGTGTCGTATAGGGAGGAGTTGCGAACAAGGCTTCTGTAAACCGTTTTGCATCAGCTACGAATTTTTCTTGTTCGTCTGCCGTGTATCCTTCTGCAATGAAAACAAGATCCACCTTTTCCGACGAATCTCCGTTGTTCTGTATCTGATGCACTTTATTGTCTTTCAGCTTGCCCCGGTCGATGAAGATACTTTTGGGGTCGACCTCCTGTTTCAGCAACGGGTGGAATTGCATGTCTGCCTTGTCTCGTGCCGTGATCTCGATATAGACAGGTGTTTTCGGGAAAGGAACGGAAGCACTGTTTGTCCAGGACTGTGTTTCTGTCTTGGCTTGTTCCGTCGAACGCCATTCTTCGAACAACGTATTGAAGCCGCGTGAATAAATAAGCTTATTCGTAGCCTTGTCATATACATTTATATAGTAGCCGCCGTAGCCCGACTTATCGATCAGGTTTTTGACCGGACCTCCCCATACCGGTTCTTCCCGTAGTTGTTGGATAGCAGCCGATTGTGATTTTAGGTTGCCACTCAAGGCAAAATCCACCCGGAGGCTTTTCTTTTCGAAATACTTATCGAAGTCACTCTGGGCAAATACGGAGAAGTTGCAGAGAACGGCAAGAAGCAATAGTGAAATCTTTATTTTCATATTAGTATGCGTTATTATGTGTGTAATTCTTATTCGCAAATATAAGACTTTTTGTAGATTAGCCGGGCAGTATCGTTAAATATATAGCAGTATGTTTTGTAAAATAAGAGAAAAAGACCGGATATTAAGCATACCAAAACAGAATATGCCCGATGAACGCCCGACTATCTACTGTTTTCTTATGAATGGAGGATTAATGCCTGCTCAAATAGCCGGAAACACCTTCGTTGGTCGCTTTCATGGCGTCTTTGCCTTTTGACCAGTTTGCCGGACATACTTCGCCGAACTCTTCGAAGTGTTGTAATGCGTCTACCATGCGGATCGCCTCGTCAACATTGCGTCCCAATGGCAAGTCGTTGATTACATAATGGCGGATTTTCCCCTCTTTATCAATCAGGAACAGGGCACGATAAGCTACAGGAGTCCCGGTTGCAACAACTTCGCCCTCTTCGTTAGTCAGATAATCGGCTGCCAATACACCGTAGTTTTCGGCAATTGTTTTTGAAAAGTCTGCAACAATGGGATATTTGACACCGTGAATTCCCCCTTTGTTCTTATCTTGGTTCAGCCAGGCGAAGTGTGAATATACGGAATCGACGGAGCAACCTACTATGGCTACGTCACGTTTTTCAAATTCGCTCAACTTCTCCTGGAAAGCATGCAGTTCTGTCGGGCAGACAAATGTAAAGTCCATCGGGTAGAAGAACATTACGACATGTTTTTTACCTAAGTATTGTTCCAAAGAGAAATCTTCGACAATCTGGTTTCCGTTGATTACGGCAGGGGCATGGAACTCCGGCGCTTTTTTACCAATTAATGCTTTCATATTATTATTCAGTTTTTGTTTTATTACTATCATAACAAAGTAATCCATCCCTTTGTTCCTTCCGTATTTTCAATTGTTGTACGGGAACAGATAAATTCAGGACATATCCCGGAATGTTATTTTATCACAATATGTACTCTTTATCCCAAACTTTGATTTACTTTGCATAAAATCCCTATAAGTCAAAAGATATCATGAATGAAGAATCAGTGAAACGAATACTTTTAACGGACTTTTTTTCTTACTATCCGGCTGGCGGTGCCTTGTATGACGAATCGGGGGCTCTGCTGGAGATGAATCGGGCTTTGTGTGAAAAATTTGGGGTGAAGGATCAGCATGATTTTATACTGAATAACTTGTTTGATACCGATTACTTGTCTGATTTGCAAAAGAACCATTTAAAGAACGGAAGTGTCTTGGTTGATAGCCTTCCGATAGGATATACGATTGTCCCGGGATTTGATAAGAAAGGAAATATCATTGGTTATACATTGTTGCTGACTGATAGTGATTTGTCGGACCAGTGTATGATCCGGTATGATAAAAAAATGCGGGAACTGAAAGATATTTCGGATAAGGTTGTTCAATCTGTCCCCGATACGATTCTTTTGATAAACAGCGCATTGGTTGTCGAACGTATTATTACCTATGCTTCCGAGACATGTATTACGCCGGCGGCTTTGAACTGCCGGATCGATGAGCTGCCGGGTTTTATTTATCCAGACCCTGTTAAAAGGAAGGTAACTTCGGTTGTGCAGGAAAGTTTGGATACTTCGGAGACCGTTAATGTCGAATTTTCTATTCCCGGACATAATGCGTCGGTTGTCTATTTTAAATTGAGGCTGGTACCGATTCATCATAAATATGTGGTCGCTTATATCCGTAATGTTTCGGATCTCGTAGAGAAAGAGAATGAAAATCGGAACTTATCTCATCAGTTGTCCGAAAGCCGCAGCATGATGGAACTTGCTTTGCATAATAGCCATATAGCGACTTACTCTTTCAATTTCAGATTGTTCCGTACGTGTGATAAAGAACATTGTAATCATTGTTTTCAATTCTACGGTGTGAATAATCATCTTCTGGAACGTAATCGTTATATCTGTCGTTCTCTATCTGTCTTGCGCCATCCTGAGGACCGGCAGGATTTCTTTCTTTTATTTAATGAGATCCGGGATAAGGACTTGAGAGAACATTCGGTTAATTTTCGCTTAAAAGATGATGATGGGAAGTACCGGAGTTATGAGGTTATAGGCAAAGCATTCGAAAAAGATAAAGACGGTAAAACGAATTTGATTGTTGGTTGTGTGATCGATAATCAGAAGTATGTGGAGTATGAAGAGTCGCTTATAAAGGCAAAAGAGAAAGCAGAGAATGCCGATCTGCTCAAATCGACTTTCCTTGCCAATGTGACGCATGAAATCCGGACTCCGTTGAATGCGATCGTAGGCTTTTCCGATCTTCTGAGCCTGGAAGAGGATCCCGAGCTTCGGGAATCATACATGAGCCTGATTAAAGCGAATAATGAATTATTGCTTAATCTGATTAATGATATCCTGGATATATCCAAAATTGAATCGGATATGCTGACTTTCAATAATGTAGATAATCATCTGCCATCGGTGATGCACGGTATATATAAAACCATGCAGTTTCGTGTACCCGAACATGTCACGCTGGTATTGGATCCTTGTCCCGAAATAGTCCTGAATATGGATAAGAACCGGATGATGCAGGTGCTTATTAATTTATTGACTAATGCAGCCAAATATACCGAAAAGGGTAGTATCCGTTTTGGTTGTGGAATCCGGGATCGTTTTGTCCGTTTTTATGTGACAGATACCGGTAGCGGAATACCGGAATCGGAGCTGGAAAATATTTTTGGCCGTTTTGTCCAGTTAAAAGGCTATAAACAAGGCATCGGTTTGGGATTAGCCATCTGTAAAGGTTTGGTTACGAAAATGGGTGGGACGATTTCTGCAACGTCTAAAGTCGGGAGGGGTTCTACTTTTAGTTTTACGTTACCTCTTTATCACGAATAATCGACCCAATCTTAGTTGTTATAAATTGGGGGGCGAACATCCGGAAGTAAATGAATTTTTTCCTACCTTTGCAGAAGGTAAGAAAAAAATGAATTATGAAAAATATCCGAAAAGTTATAGGCCTGTTGTTCTGTATGACAATCTGTTGTTATATGGCAGGAGAAGAAAAGAAGAATCTGAATATCGTATTTATCGGGAACAGCATAACGCAAGGGGCTTTGTTGGAAAATCCGCAACATGACGCACCTCCTGTGAAAGCAGCTTTATATTTGCGCAAGCAACCGGCTGTCGGAACTGTCCGCTATTCCAACCAAGGGGTAAGCGGAAGTACGACGACTGATTTCCTTCCCCAGACGGAGTCTCTTTTCCCGAAGGTAGTCCGGGTTGCCGATGAGTTTAAAGATGAAACCTGGGCGACTTTGATCTTTTCCATTATGCTTGGAACGAACGACAGTGCCATAACCGGGCCGAACGGTGCTCCGGTCTCTCCCGCCACGTATCATGAGAATATGAAAACGATTATCGATAAGTTGTTGGTGCTCTATCCGAACTGTAAGATCGTATTGCACCGGCCAGTATGGTACAGCCCGAATACATACAACGGAGCCAAATATTTGGAAGAGGGGTTGAATCGCCTGCAAAGTTATTATCCTGAATTGCAAGCATTGGTTCTCGATTATTCCAAACGCTTTCCCGGACAGGTCTTTATGGGAGATACGAATGGTTTCGATTATTTCAAGGCGCATTATAAAGACGAATACTTTCCCGAAGAGGGATATGCCGGAACTTTCTATTTGCATCCTAACAAAAAAGGAACTTCAGTCTTGGGAGAGTTGTGGGGAAAAGCGATACTTAATGTAATAGACAATTGACAATTAATAAAAATGCGTCAGAACTAATTGTCAATTGTCCATTATCAATTGTCAGTTGTTTTTATCTTTTGCCCAATTTGTGGTCAAGGATGCCGACATGACATTCACCGTAGTTCTTTAATTGTTCTACGATTTCTTTGGCAGTAGATTCTTCTTCAACCTGTTCACGGACGAACCCGAAGAGGAAGTCTCTTGATGCATGATCTTTTTCTTCTTCTGCGATATCGACCATTTTGTCAATCAATTCGGAGACGTAGCATTCGTGTTTGTAAACGTGTTCGAATAATTCTGTAACGCTTCCCCAAGCGGTAGGAACGACATTGATCTGGCCGATTGTGATGTCGCCGCCACGATCGATTGTGTAGTCGATCATTTTGTGGGCGTGTTCCATTTCTTCTTCAGCTTGTTTTTTCATCCAGTGGGCAAAACCGTTTAATCCTAATTTCTGGAAATGAACGGACATGGACAAGTACAAGTTGGATGACCACATTTCTGCATTTACCTGTGCGTTAAATGCTTCAGATAATTTCTTGCTTAAAATCATAATTCTGTTTCCTTTCTATCAATTAGATTTATAATACAAATTTTATATAGGCAAAGATAGAGATAAAAAAAATAATGGTTTGCTTTAACCGGTTATTATTTTCCCAATAAAACAAACCATTATAGCCTTTAGTTTATAAAGGACAAACAGATTATTTGATCTCAATAATCTTTTCAGCTTTCTTGGCTGCTTCCTCGCTCATTTTCGGGATGATGATGTTCAACACTCCGTGTTCGACTTTTGCTTCGATTTTATCTTTCTCAGCATTTTCAGGAAGAACCATTGTCTGCTGGAATTTGCTATAAGAGAATTCGCGTCTCAGATAGCGTCCTTCTTTTTTGTCTTCGTTCTTTTCATCTTTTTTCTCCATCGATACGACCAGATTGTCGTTCTCGTCAATACGGATGTTGAAATCGTCTTTTGTCATGCCCGGAGCAGCAACTTCTACTCGATAGTCCTTTTCCGATTCAATCACATTGATGGCTGGAGCTGTAGAGTTTGCTTTAATCATCCAGTCGTTGTCAAATAAATCATTGAATACATACGGTAACCAATTTTGACTTCTTCTCATCGGTGTCATAATACAGTCCTCCAATTATTTAGTTAAACATTTATTGTTCTTTTTCGCTCTCGTCTTTTCTAATCCGAAAGCACCATACCTACTTCAAAAGATATGCCAGAACGGCCCGGTGTGCGTTAATATGGATAAAGGATGATAAACGAAGTTGAAATTCCTCTCGAAAACGATGGTTTTAGTAGAAAAGGCTTACTCTAATCTCTTTTTTGATAGATGAAACAGCATAGCTAAGAGAGGGAAACTGTAAGATAATTTGGCAGAAAATGGACTATTTTGGCATGTAAATAGTGACAGAAATGTAATAACGCTTATCTTTATGGCCAAATCATAATTTTCAAAGGTATGAAAAAGAAAATAGAGGCTCTTCTGAAACGTCTGCAAGTGGCGGTGCGGTACAATCCGGCAGAGGTGTTTTTGTCTGTTTTATTTTGTTGTTTCGGTTGTGCATTGTACGAGATTTCTTGTGCAAGCCTGGCTGTTGTCGTTTATTATTTCCCGGTCTTATTTCTGATTACCTGTACCTTGAATTCGATGACGGGAGGAACACGTTGGCGGTTTGCCTATTATCTGTCTGTATTGTTTTTTATTCCGTTTTTCTGGAAGGATAAAGATTTTTGGTCTGTTTTCTATTGTGTGACGCTTGTTGTGGTGCAACTGTTGTATCTGGTATGTGACTGGAGACGGGATAACAATAGGTTTGTCAGGAAAGGGCTTTGTTATCTTCGGGCAATACTTTCTGCCGGATTGCTGGCTGGGATTGCTTGGCTGCTTTCTGTCTCCATCTATTTTTCTGTCCAGTATATTTTTGAGATATGGCAATATGGAGAACGGCGGTTTATGGCTTATTCGTCCAGTATTGCCTTTGCAGGAATATTACCGTTGTTGTTCCTTTTGTTTAACCGGGAGGAAGAGAAGGAGGCGGGTGTGAACAAATTGTTCAATGTATTGCTGAATTACGTGCTTTCACCGGCCTTGCTGATATATGCGGTTATTTTGTATCTTTATTTTGTCAAAGTGACCGTTTTGTGGTCCTTGCCCAAAGGAGCGGTTGCTTATATTGTCGTCAGCTTTATTTCGGCTACATTCATTCTGAAAAGTTGCCAACCGTTCTTGGAGAGAAGATATTATGAATGGTTTTATCGCTATTCCAGTTGGATTGTACTTCCGGCGTTGGCTATGTATTGGGTAGGGACTTTCTACCGGATTAATCAGTACGGATATACGGAAGCACGGGTGTATCTGGTGGTGGTCGGTGCTATCCTGACGGGGACTGTCCTGTTGTTCTTTTTCCGACGGACAGCTCATTATTTGTATGCAGTTGTGCTTGCAGTCGTTTTGTTGTCCTCTGTTACGTATATACCAGGCATAACGGCGAGAGATATAGAACGGATCTCGCAGGAAAAGCGGGGTAACTATCCGATATCGGAAAGTCAGGATAATTATTATGAATATGTAACTCTTACCGATTATTCGCCTTTAGATGTTACGGGATATGAAATGCTTCAGACTGTCGGGAGCTATGACGAAGGTGGCGTGAACAGCATGATGCGGATGGATACATTCTATTTATGCGATAAAAAACAACACGTTATTTTTGAAGCAAAGACAGACTCCTTGCTTTTCCGCCAGATGGAAAAGCAAGGGTTAGCACCTACCGATTCAATACCGAAAAGTTTGTATCCGGAAATACTCCGGTTGGATCTGGATTCAGCCTTGTATGTGTTCGGTGAGATTTCCGCTTATCGCAGTTCACCGGATTCGACTTATACGGTCTCTTATATGGGAGGAGGTTATTATCTGAAAAAAAGAGTATCTTTACAGGCTCGTAACAAATAGCAAGTATGAAAAAGAAGAATCAGAAAACGTTGTTTTCCGCTCCTGACGGGAAATCTTATCTTATCCCGTTTATATTGATCACCAGCCTGTTCCTGTTGTGGGGGTTCGCACATGGTTTGCTGGACGTGTTGAATAAACATTTTCAAGGTGTTTTTACGATGACGAAGGCGGAGAGCGGCCTTGTGCAGTTCTCTACTTATATCGCTTATTTTCTGATGGCTCTTCCTGCCGGATTGTTCATGAAGAGGTTCGGATATAAGAAAGGAATTATTTTAGGGTTATGCCTGTTTGCCGTTGGTGCGTTTGCCTTTATTCCGGCAGCCTATTTGCATTCGGCATTCCCGTTCCTGGTCGCCCTTTTTGTTATTGCCAGTGGACTTTGCATCCTGGAAACGGCGGCTAACCCTTATTCCACTATTTTGGGACCGGAAGAATCGGGGGCACAACGCCTGAACTTATCCCAATCGTTTAACGGGTTAGGTTGGATATTGGGGCCGTTGGTAGGAGGAATGTTGATTTTCGGAGGGGCGGAAGATGATCCGTTTACATTGACGAAGCCTTATATATTGGTTGGTTCGGTTGTTTTGCTGGTAGCCGTGCTTTTCTTTTTTACTAAACTGCCGGAAGTGCAAATGGAGGAAGAAGCAGACCGAGATGAAGGAGGAAATGTATCTGTGCCCGATACCGTTTCTATGTGGAGGCACCCGCAGTTTGTCAGGGCTATCATTGCACAGTTTTGCTATTGTGCCGCCCAGACGGGAATTTTCAGTTTCTTTATTAATTATGTGACGGAAGCCGATGCTTCCATGACGAATATCGAGGCCTCGCGTATCTTGGCTTTCGGAGGAATGGCTTTGTTTATGATCGGTCGCTTGTCCGGCAGTTTTACGATGAAATGGATGTCTCCATCCCGTCTTCTGACATGGTTTGCTCTGGCGGATGTGGTCTGCATGGCGTTGGTTGTCATTTCTGTCGGCACGATCTCTTTGTATGCGCTCTATCTTTCTTTTTTCTTTATGTCCATCATGTTCCCGACAATCTTTGCACTTGGCTTGGAAGGTATGGGACCTTATACGAAGAAAGCCTCTTCCTATATTGTTATGGGAGTGGCAGGCGGAGCTTTTGCCCCCATGCTGATGGGATATATCGGAGCCGATAACATGGCGGTCGGGTTTGTGATTCCGTTGTTGGCTTTTCTGTATATCCTGTATTTTGCTTTGAGGTGCAAGAGTGAATGATGCTTTTCGTGCCCCGGCTCATTTGCCGGTGGAGGCAACTGGAATAGGTGAAGGCACTTTTATCCTTTGGGTTCACCCGTTATAGTCTTATAATTAAACCACTATACGTAAAGGTAATGGCACTTCTCGGATTATGACGAAAAAATAATTTAGCCGGTTCTATGTTTTATTTTTAAAATCGCGGTGAAAATTTACCGAAGTATTGAGTAAATATTAACGCTTGAATTTTAACCCTCTTTGGATTTTCTTCCTACCTTTGCCTCTTCAAAAACTAAAAAAACACAAACTTAATTCTTGCGCTATGTTAACTCAGATTATAAATGGCAAGATCCTTACCCCACAGGGTTGGTTGAAAAACGGCTCTGTTCTGATAAGCGATAACAAGATTTTGGAAGTGACTAACTGCGATCTGGCAGTGGTAGGAGCCACTTTGGTAGACGCTAAAGGCATGTATATCGTGCCGGGCGGAGTTGAAATCCATGTTCATGGCGGTGGAGGCCGTGACTTTATGGAAGGTACCGAAGACGCCTTCAGGGCAGCAGTAGCCGCACATATGCAACATGGTACGACCAGTATTTTTCCCACGTTATCTTCTTCTACCATCCCGATGATCCGGGCAGCGGCGGCAACGACTGAAAAGCTGATGGCGGAAAAAGACAGTCCTGTCTTAGGGCTTCATCTGGAAGGGCATTACTTCAATATGAAGATGGCCGGAGGCCAGTTGCCGGAAAATATCAAGAATCCGGATCCTGAAGAATACATTCCCCTGTTGGAAGAAACACATTGTATCAAACGTTGGGATGCCGCTCCTGAATTACCGGGTGCCATGCAGTTCGGCAAATACATCACATCGAAAGGCGTATTGGCATCTGTAGGTCATACACAGGCAGAATATGAAGATATCCAGACAGCCTATGAAGTCGGATATACACATGCGACTCACTTCTACAACGCGATGCCCGGTTTCCATAAACGTCGTGAATATAAGTACGAAGGTACGGTTGAAAGTATTTACCTGATCGACGATATGACGGTCGAGGTGGTGGCTGACGGTATCCATGTGCCTCCGACGATCCTCCGTCTGGTTTATAAGATCAAAGGCGTGGAACGCACTTGTCTGATCACTGACGCGTTGGCGTGTGCCGCAAGTGACAGCCAGACGGCGTTTGACCCGCGTGTAATCATCGAAGACGGTGTTTGCAAGTTGGCTGACCGTTCAGCTCTTGCCGGTAGCATTGCGACGATGGACCGCCTGATCCGTACGATGGTTCAGAAAGCGGAGATCCCGTTGGAAGATGCCGTTCGCATGGCCTCCGAAACTCCGGCTCGTATCATGGGAGTTTACGATCGTAAAGGTTCTTTGCAACGAGGCAAGGATGCGGATATCCTGATCTTGGATAAAGACTTGAATGTCCGTGCTGTTTGGGCGATGGGTAAATTAGTGGAAGGAACGAATAAACTGTTTTGATTTATGCTGACACAAATAATAAATGGCCAGATCCTCACTCCGCAGGGATGGTTGAAGGATGGCTCTGTCTTGATTAGCGATGGGAAAATTTTAGAAGTGACAAACAGCGATTTGGCTGTTATCGGCGCTAAAGTGGTAGATGCAAAGGGTATGTATATTATTCCCGGTTTCGTAGCCATGAACGTTCACGGTGGTGGTGGCCATGATTTCAGGGAATGTACGGAAGAGGCTTTCCGGAGTGCGATTGCCGCCCACATGAAACATGGTGCGACCACTCTTTTCCCCACGTTGTCATCTTCTCCTAAAGAGTCGATCTGTAACGCTGCCTCCATTTGTGAAAAACTGATGGCGGAAAAGGACGGTCCCGTATTGGGACTGCATGTGGAAGGACCGTATCTGAATGCCAAGATGGCCGGTAACCTTTATGATGTGAAAAATCCGGATAAGGAAGAGTATGTCTCTATATTGGAAAGCACGAACTGCATCAAGCGTTGGGATGCCAGTCCTGAATTGCCGGGTGCGCATGATTTCGCTCGTTATCTCAGATCGAAAGGAATCTTGGCGGCCATTACGCATACGGAAGCCGAGTTCGGAGACATCAAAGAGGCTTATGCTGCAGGATTTACTCATGCGGCACAGTTCTACAATGCAATGCCCGGTTTCCACAAACGTCGTGAATATAAATACGAAGGAACGGTGGAAAGTGTTTACCTGATGGATGGTATGACAGTGGAAGTGATAGCCGATGGTAAACATTTGCCTTCCACGATCCTTCGTTTAGTGTATAAGCTGAAAGGTGTGGAACGTACGTGTCTGGTAACCGATGCGTTGTCTTATGCCGCGAGCGATGTGAAACCGACCGAAGGTTCACGTATTATCATTGAAGACGGCGTTTGCAAGTTGGCCGACCATTCTTCGCTCGCAGGAAGTATCGCTACGATGGACGTACTGGTTCGTACGATGGTTCAGAAAGCCAATATCCCATTGGCAGATGCCGTTCGCATGGCTTCCGAAACTCCGGCACGCTTGATGGGGGTATCCGACCGTACGGGTACGTTGCAGCGCGGAAAAGATGCTGACATCATCATCATGGACCGTAGCTTGACTGTCCGTGCCGTTTGGTCGATGGGACATCTGGTACCGGATGCCAATACGCTGTTTTAAGAATATTTGAACCGTAAATCATTATTTATCGGTATATAGGCGATCTGTAGGGGCGGGGTTCTACTCCGCCCATGCAATCAACATCCTCCTATTGGATACCAATGGGCAGAGCAGAGTCCTGCCCCTACGAAACGACAATCATTGATTTTTTTAAATGGTCTGTAACGTCTGAAATCGTTTATTAATTGTTATATTTGTGATTCAAGTTATGATAATTACTAAATCAAGAAGTAAACATGAAAACAGACCTTAGTTCGCAGATTACCCTGACACGAATACCGCAGCGGTATTATCGTCCGGAGAATGCTTTTGAGCATTCAGTTTTAACCCGTCTGGAAAAGATTCCGACAAACATCTACGAATCGGCCGATGAAGGTTCGTTTGCTATCGCTAAGGAGATAGCGGATCAGATTCGCAAGAAACAGAAAATCGGTGAAAACTTTGTGATGGCTATTCCCGGAGGCCGTTCTCCGTTGAGCGTATATAAGGAATTGGTCCGTATGCATAAGGAAGAACAATTGAGTTTCCGTAACGTGGTTCTCTTTGTCGAATATGAATTCTTCCCACTTGTTTCTCCTTCCGCCGGCAACGTGGCACAGCTGAAAGAGGCTTTGCTGGACCATATCGATATTGCCCCTGAGAATATTTATGCTCCCGATGGATGTATGCCGAAAGATGCCATCATCGATTTCTGCCGGATGTACGAAGAAAACATCCAGAAGGCTGGCGGTTTGGATTACATCCTGTTAGGTGTGGGACATGCGAGCAATATTATGTTCAATGGCGTAGGTGCGACTCTGAGTTCACGCACCCGTCTGGTCTTGCTGGAAGGGGCAGCCCGTAAAGAAGCTTCTCGTACATTCCCGTCACTGGACAATGTGCCGGCGGGAGTTATCACGATGGGTATCGCTACCATGATGAAAGCACGTAATGTGATCTTGATGGCATGGGGTGAAGATAAAGCGAAGATTATTGCAAAAACAGTGGAAGGCAAAGTGAGCGATGCCGTCCCTTCTTCTTACCTGCAGAATCATACGAATGCGAAAGTCGTTGTCGATTTGTCGGCCGCATATGATCTGACACGTATCAGCCATCCTTGGCTGGTTACCAATTGCGAATGGGATAACAAACTGATCCGTCGCGCAATCGTCTGGTTGTGCCAGTTGACTGGTAAACCGATCTTGAAACTGACAAACAAGGATTATGGCGAAAACGGGCTGGGTGAACTGCTTGCTCTGTATGGTTCGGCCTATAATGTGAATATTAGAGTATTCAACGATATCCAGCACACGATTACCGGATGGCCGGGCGGCAAGCCGAATGCCGACGACTCAAACCGTCCCGAACGTGCAACTCCGTATCCGAAGAAAGTCATTATCTTCAGTCCGCATCCGGATGACGATGTCATCTCGATGGGCGGTACATTCCATCGTTTGTGCGAACAGCATCACGATGTGCATGTCGCTTACGAAACTTCCGGCAATATCGCTGTGGGCGATGAAGAAGTAATCCGTTACTGCGAATATCTGCGTGACGTTTGTGCCAAATATACGGAAGACGAAACGGTTAAGAAGAAAGCTGAAGAAATCATACATTTCCTCCGTTATGAAAAGGTGGAAGGTGAAGCTGAAAAGCGCGATGTACTCTTTATGAAAGGTACGATCCGGCGGGAAGAGGCCCGTGCAGGTGCCCGTTACAGCGGAATCAAGAGTGACGATCATATTCACTTCCTCGACCTGCCTTTCTACGAAACAGGTTTGGTGAAGAAGAACGACCTGGGTGAAGCGGATATTGCCATCGTGAAGCAGTTGTTGACGGAAGTGAAACCCGATGAGATGTTTGTTGCCGGTGACCTTGCCGACCCGCATGGAACTCACCGTGTATGTCTGAATGCCGTTCTGGCGGCAATCGACGAACTGAAGGATGAAGAATGGTTGAAGAACTGCCGTATCTGGATGTACCGCGGAGCTTGGGCCGAATGGGAAATGGACCATGTGGAAATGGCTGTTCCTATCTCTCCCGAAGAATTGCGCCATAAGAGAAATGCGATCCTGAAACACCAGTCGCAGGCAGAAAGTGCACCGTTCCTTGGCGATGACGAACGTTTGTTCTGGCAGCGTGCCGAAGACCGTAACCGTGCTACTGCCGAACTGTATCATCAGTTAGGCCTTGCTTCTTATGAAGCGATGGAAGCATTCGTACAATATGTCCCGGTTCGATAAAGTAATCCCAAACTGTCATAAAAAAGTGAGGGCGGCTCGATCATCGGGCCGCCCTTTCTTGTTGTTTAATATATATGAATTAGTAAGTGGTTCCCTGGAAAACGTTAGATTCGGAATAAGGAAGTAATGTTCCGTTCATCGTCAGGTCGTTTCCGGAGAAGTTCGGGTCTACAGTAACCATTGCATTGTTGCTTCCACTGTATAATACCAGGTTTACGGTTGCAGAGATAAAGATGCCTTGTACGCTCATGGACAGATATACGTTCCCGTTATTTTCCTGTTTAACCTGTATATTGGATGCCGAACCTTGTACGGTGATACCGCCTAATCCGTTCGGGCCGGGATAAGGTGAGTTGGATGCGATCTGGACCATGGCCTGTCCGTCATTCAACGAAACGAAGTTCGTGTTTGAGTTTACATAGTAAACACGTCCGCTCAACGGTTGTACGGAGTTGGCTTCGAGTACGAACGACTGGTTTGTGATAGCCTGCATGGCATTGTTGAATGCTTCTTCGCCCATAATAGCGTCCTTAGCTAACCTTTCTTCTCTTTTCTCTTTTCTTTCCTGCTTTTTTTCAGCTTTTTCTGCGGCTTTACTTGTTTGAGCCTGCACATGTGTCATGCCACCCAACAGAAGGGTGAGGATCACCATCATAGATACAATTCTTTTCATACGACTTAGTTTAAAACGTTTATTCAAAAATGTACTAAAAGAACAAGCTGATGTGGGAAATGTTTAAAATCTCCCGTATTTTTGTAGTGATAATAATCGTTTGATATGAATATAGATGTTTGTTTTTCTCCGGCATTATATCCGGTCTATCATAATCCGGAAGCAATCGTGGTGGTCGTGGATGTGTTCCGTGCAACGACGACAATGGCTGCCGCTTTTAGTAATGGGGTTCGCAGTATCCGCCCGGTCGCTACCGTCGAAAAAGCCGAGGAATATAAGGCCAAAGGCTGGCTGGTTGGAGCGGAACGGAATGTGAAGCGATGTGAGTTTGCCGATTTTGGGAATTCCCCATTCGACTATACGCCGGAAAAGGTTTCCGGGAAAGATGTTGTGTTCACCACGACCAACGGTACGCGTGCGATCACGATTGCCAAGTCCGCTTTCCGGGTGATAACGGGCGCTTTCATCAATCTGCAGGCGGTGGCCGGTTACTGTGTCCGTCATAAGCGGGATGTGGTCGTGCTCTGTTCCGGCTGGCAGGATAAGGTGAATATAGAAGATACGCTTTTTGGAGGAGCTTTGACGGATGCGTTACTGAATACCGGTTTGTATGAGGCAGGCAGTGATGCAGCCGTGATTGCCCGTGATATGTGGACGGGCAACAAGGCGGACTTGCTTGCCTATCTGGACACGACGGACCATATGGGACGCTTGAAAGCAAACCATCTTGAAGATGCCGTTCCCTATTGCCTGACTTTGAGTATTACGGACAAGGTCCCTGAACTTTCGATAGAGGGAGATACATTAATATTACGCTGACAAGAAATGGAATATATGGAAAAACATACCGGAAAAGTACGTTTTGGAGTGGTCGGAACCAATTTCATAACCGACTGGGTGATTGCCGGGGCACGACAGGATGACCGTTTTGAACTGGTTGCTGTTTATTCCCGCAAGCAGGAGACGGCGGATGCCTTTGCCGCCAAACATCAGATACCTTATACTTTTACCTCTCTGGAAGAGATGGCAAAAAGCCCGTTGATCGATGCCGTGTATATCGCATCGCCTAATTTCCTTCATGCAGAGCAGAGTATCTTGTGCATGAAGCAGGGAAAGCATGTGCTTTGTGAGAAACCTTTTGCTTCGAACGCACGGGAAGTGAGGGAGATGATTGCTGCCTCGGCAGAATATGACGTTACGCTGATGGAGGCGATGAAACCGACTCTTACCCCGAATTTCCGGTCTGTGCAGCAAAACTTAGGACGCTTGGGGACGATACGGCGTTATTTCTCCTGCTATTGCCAGTATTCTTCCCGTTACGATAAGTTTAAGGAAGGGATCGTGTTGAATGCGTTCAAGCCGGAGCTGTCGAACGGGGCAATGATGGATATTGGGATTTATACCGTTTATCCGATGGTCGTTTTGTTCGGACGTCCGAAAAAGATCGATGCTTCCGGTATTGTCCTTTCGTCCGGTGCAGACGGACAGGGAGCCGTCAATTTCGAATACGAGGGAATGAATGCGACCGTTCTCTATTCCAAGATAGCCAATTCATCCCTGCCCACGGAGATACAGGGGGAAGAGGGAAACATAACGCTCGACCGGATCAATATAATCAGAGAGGTTAAATATACTCCCCGCCTGGTCGCCACTTCCGGTAAAGGCCCCTCTGCCGAACCGCAGGATATAAGTGCGGTGACAGATAATGATGAATATTATTATGAAGTGGCGGAGTTTATCGACCTGGTTCTGTCGGGTAAGCGGCAATCCGTGATCAACAGCCACGAGCACTCCCTGATCACGTTGGAAATCATCGATGAGGTACGCAGGCAGTTGGGGATTCGGTATCCGGCGGATCAATACTGATATTGTTACTTTTCTCTTGAAAGAAAAGTAACCAAAAGTTCAAGGCTTAAGCTGACTCGCTACTTCATTCCCTTCGTTCGCTGTCGTGTCTGAAACTCGCTTCGCTCAAACAACAGACACTCCGGGCGCTCACTGCGGTCTCTGCGCTTAACGCTCGCCAGCTTAGGCCGGATATAGAGCCTGACGACTCTTTGTGAATTGCCGATACCGACACTTATATGGCAGGCGGTATCGGCAATCCCAAGAGAAAGCGTAGCTTTTTAGGAAAGGCCTAAGCGGACGGTCGTCAAGCGGAGGGTAAAGGCGGAGCGTCCGGAGCCTGCGCTGTTTGAGCGAAGCGAGTTTCGCCGGCGACAGCGCAGCCTTTGCCCGGAGTAGACCGGACGGTTAAGCCTTGATTTTTTGGTTACTTTTGGATCAAGCCAAAAGTAACAATATCAATATTCTCGGAGGAAATACCGCATCAAAAACTCCCAGTTCTCGTGAACGATCGCTTTGCTGCGTTCCTCGCCGACCAGGCTTTTCGCCTGTGCATCGGCTAACATGCCTTTTTCTTCCAATATTCTCAGCAGATATGGGCTGCATTGCCGGATCATGAAGAAAGACAAAGCTTGGTCTTTGGCTTTTGCCTGGTCGTAGAAAGGATTATTTTCATCTTTGATATACTCGACACCGGTAGTCAGGACTTGCAAACCTTCTGTTGGAGTGGCATAAACGGCAAATTTCCGGGGGACGGTGTCGCCTGTCACTCCTTCCGTCTCGATACCGATCTTCGTCAGGAAATCCAGGAATTCCTGTTTGTTTTGGAAATAAAGGAGTGCTTTGCCTTCTGCTGCAGCCGTGAATTTTTCGAAATGCTCGGCCAGCTTTTTCTCGCTCTCTTCGGATATCGGTTCTTTGAATGCCTGTGACTTTTCACCTTCTTCAACGAACAGGCTGTGATCCGGATGGTCTGCCGGAAGGATCAACGAGAGCCATTTGGGGGAGGTGTAGGCCAGGAATGCACTTTTGGAAATATGTGCCAGTGAGTCGTGGATGACCATGATAAACTGTTCATCCTTATTTTCTGCCTGTTTCCAATATTCCTTGACTGTTTCCGTCAGTTCTTGTTGTGAGTCGGTAAACAGGTAGCATTGGTAATGGAACCAGTGGAGCAATTCATTGTATTTTTTGACATCCTCATAGCGGGTTTCCGGGGCGAAGAGCTGTTGCATGCGTTCGTTTTCCGGTGCAGTTGTCCATTCGTCGCAGAACATCCGGTAGATCAAGCTGGCTGTGTCGCCGTTCGCCGCATTGTCGGGACTGACGAATGTCCCTTTGCGAAAGCCGTGGTACTGTTGTGTGTAATGCCAGAGTAAAAACCGGATGTCTTCGTAGTTGACCTCGTCATCATAATAATGGTCGTCCGGTGTGTAAAACGGCAGGAATTTACCATACAAGGCTTTGTGTTCCGTGATGAACGAGCGCCAGATATTCAGGCCGGAAATCACATCCTCAAAATAAGCAGCCATGCGCATACTGATCTGCTTGACCTCATCCTTCTCAAAAGAATAGGCAAGGTGTGTCTCTTCCAGCATATCGTAAATACGGTTTGCGATATTTGTATAATAGAGATCTGTTGAATCTGACTGTTTATAGGGGTGTAGCAGCAACCATTCTTTAGGATAGATTTTAATGTTCTTCATACTATAAGATTATTTGTGCTCAATTAAGCAACCGTTTTAAGACTACAAATGTAAAAAATATTTTATAATTTGAGTAGTCCGTGTAAACGGCTATAATAAAATATCCCCCTCTCCAACGTGATAGTAGAGAGGGGGATTTCTTGTAAGGACGGTCCGCGGTCGTCCCGTTTCGCATATAATAAAAAGATTATAGGACTATTTTCTGCACTGTTTTCTCGGAGAGGCGGATGATGTAGACGCCTGCCGGCAGACCTTCGAGCCGTGTGTCGCCTGCCGGAATTTTACGGTAGAGGACTGTACTGCCGGTGAGGTTTACCACCTGCACTTGTTGTGGGGAAGAGGTGCGAATGAAGAGCGTGCCGTTGGCAGCCCATATCTTCATGTCCGTTTCGACAGCTTCGATGCCTGTCGGAAGATTCTTTACAATGCCGGAGATGGAGACGACGATGTCTTCCGTCACGTTGCCGATCTCGTATCTTCCGGATACGTCCGGGGTGATCGTCTCGCCACGGTCGGTGGTAACGATGGGAACTGATTCGCTGTAGCCTTCATCCAGGGTGATGGTGAAGGTAAAACTGTAGCCTTCCTCGACCGTATGATCACCAACTTTCTTGCTGAACGTCGCACCTTCCACAGATGGGAGAGTGACGGTGTAGTAGGAGGTTACCGGCGGAATATACGGCGGGTTATACTTGAAGGAGGCCGCGATGCTGATTGCCGCTGTTTCTATTGTATAACCGGCGTTGTTAGCGATATCTGTAGCGCTGCCGTTTTCGGATGTTACGGTTATCTTCTCCAACGAATAATTGGCAGCAGGTGTGGCGGTAAGCGTCAATGAGGTATTCTCTGTTACTTTGTCGCCGGATGCAATGGTGATGTTGCCTGCTTTTACGGTGAGGGTATTGCCGTTGTCCGGGGACGTGATCGTAACGCTTAGCAGGTCGCTTCCTCCGCTTGTACTGTTGCTGACATTCGAACCTTTCCGGGCAACGACTGTGCCGCCGGTGGCATTGTTGATCCCTGACGTTGTGAGGGTCGAACCATCTGTGAGGAGCAGTGTCGCTCCGTCGGAGACACTAATACCTTTGGTGTTATCGCTGGAATTTATTGCCGTAATGTTTGTATCGGTAGTTGTCGTGATACTACCGTTGTTGGCAATGGCAGGAGCTGTGCTGTCGGATGTTTTCGCTTCCAACGAACCTTTGATCCCGATATCAGTTCCTAAGGCTATCGTGATTGCCGTACCGGTACTGCCAGCATCTACTTTGACGTTATCGAAGGTCAGTTCGCCTTTGGCAGCTCCATCGATCAGGATGGTTTTGTTGTTGGGCAATGTCCCAGTTACAATTCCATTGAAATCTGTCAGGCCTGTGCTTTTCAAGTCTGATGCGAGGTATTGCCATTGGTCGCCTGTTTTGCTGATGGTTATGTCGGTAGTCTGGCTTGCGAGGTCAAGACCTCCGTCAATTGAGACTGTGAGGTTCACATCAGCTGTGACAGTGAGTACTCCATTCTCGACCGGAGTCCCATTGTTCTTGACTGTCAATGTGTTTCCCGTGGTGGTAGTCGTGACCGTCAATTCTGCCCCGTCAGGTATCTGGTCTCCGTTTTCCAATACTGTTTCATCCCATTTGACGGTCAGGGTTCCGATGATGGCCTCCGGTGTTTGGATGTTTACCCTATGGAGCGTGTTGTTGCCAGGATAGCGATAGGTCGGACCGGCTTTGTAGAGCGTCTTATTGTCTGTCTTGTGTATGAAACTGTATGTTCCCGACAGCTCTGGAGCACGGATAATAGTCTGATTGTCGGCTATTATCCCGCTCAGATTGATTATATGGAAGTCTCCGGTGAGTCCGTTTCCTTCTATTTCCATTGTTTCTTTATTTCCTATGTCGATACGGAAAGCTGTTTTAGAATCCTTTTCTTTGATAAAGGAATTATCCAAGGTGACTTTATCGATGGACCACAATTCGGAAATCGGGTAGGGGGTATCGGCTGTCCCGCAGTTTTTGTAGGTTAGATGCGTTTTGTGTTCGCCACTGCTGTCTATCTCATCAATGGAAGCATTACTTCCCTCTACGGTAATCCATACTGTCCTGTCGTAGGTGGGGGTAGGGGAGTCTGCGCTTAAGCCGCTCTGGATTCCGCCTATTCTTCTAATCTCCCCTCCTTTCACGTTTATGTCGATTTTCCCCCCGACAGCCGATGAGCTGCCAAACAGGTTTTGAGTGATTTTGCCGTTCAGGATAGTGACATTGACATCTCCCGTTACTTCCCCGTGCACTGTATTATTATAGTTTATACCTGCTCCATGTACTTCCTCGATGGGATTGTTCACGGATGTGTTAACCGTCACATTCGTGTTGCCTACCGTGCCGTTCCCTTCCGTACTTCCGAAGATAAAACCATTAACAGCCGTGTTTTCGCCGGAGACGCTCGTTGTTGCTGTTCCGGTGACATTTCCGCTCCAGCCGCCTCCGTAGACATTATTTACCACGGTACCGCCTGATATGTTTACTTTGGCTGTCTCTGTAACATAGCCTGCATTACCGCCACCGTATACCCAGCCGATTGTCCCGCCTTCGACGACTACTTCCGTGTTCCCGCAAGCAGCACCCGTATTCCATCCTCCGGCTCCTCCATATACGGTTTTATTGATGGTTCCGCTTTTGACGGTTACTTTGGCTAAACCGATGACACCTCCTTCTTCGCCACCACCGTACACCCAAGTGTTATTACCTAATGAGACGTTGGATAAGGTCATGTCCGTATTTCCGCACGTAGCGGAAGCATTTAATCCTCCACCGCATATGCTTCCGGCGTATGTTCCGCCGGATATATTCGTTTTGGCTGTTTCTGTTACCGGGCCGTTACCGCCTCCGCCATATACCCATTTATAGAATATCCCGCCGGTGATGGTTAGTGATGTGTTTTGGGTGGTTGCTTTGACATCGTTGCCACCGCATGCCAGGAAACCATTGAAAGTACCTCTCGAAATAAGCATCGTGATGGTTCCGGTTACCGGAGCGAGGTTACTGCCTCCGTAAACCCAATTGTTGGAACCAAGATAGAATGTTCCACCGGATATATTAACATTTATGTCCTTAACGGTAGCCTCTTCTGCCGAACTGCCACCGAATACATGCCCGTTGAATATGGCATTATCCGAAATCGACAGGTTGGCAGTTCCTTGTACCGAACCGCGTAAACAGGCTCCGAAAACATTCCCGTTAAATGTTCCGCCACTGATGGCGACTTCCGTATTTCCGGGTATGGCTTTGGCATCCGCATGACTGTTGCCGCCATAGATATCGTTGAATGTCCCGCCTTCTATCTTTACATACGTTGAGCCGGTGATCTCTCCGTCGGAACTTCCTCCGTATATATTAAAAAACGCTCCGCTTTTGATGGTTATGTGTGTGTTTTCAATAACATAGTCTTCCCGTCCGTTGATTGTGTGTCCTTCGTTACGATACTCTCCGCCCCAGACACTGTAGTTGCCGGATAGGGTTATGTCGCTTTCGAATACCACTTTGTGGCCCCAGGCAATCAGCCCGTCGAATAGTTTGATATTCTTGAACGTGATATCGGCATCGAGCACGAGTGTTTTCTCTGTTCCGTTTTGAGTGTAATGAAGTTCGTATCCGTTACCGTCTATCGTGCAGTCTTCGGCAGGTAGTACATGCACGGTGTTTGTCAGTGTGACATTCTGGTACAAGTGGATTTCTTCTCCCGGTTGTATCTGGTTGAAAGCTGTGTTCCATCCGACAGGATCGGATGTCGTGCCTTCTGTCGGATTATGGATTTTCACAAGGCTGTCGGGGGATATGCTTATTCCCGTATCGCCTGTTTTTGTCAGCAGGGTTGTACTTCCTTTCGTCAGCATGACATTGGGGATGTTTGCTGCCTGTACAGAAGACGACCGTAAGGCAGCCGTGCTTTGCAGGTCGTTTGGTGTTGTAGCCGAACTTCGCGTCCCAGGATCATTACCGAATTGTGGGTTTTGTGCCCATCCTTTTTGTACCGGCGTTAGCATCATGATGCTAACCAATACGGCAAGCACTTGCCGTATTGTCTTTTTACGTAATAAATCTCTTTTCATATACATATAATTATTAGAATTGTTTTTTCTTCGTTGGGCATGATGGTAATGTATTAGTGCCCGGTGGTAAGCCGGACGTTAACCGTTCGACGGCAAAGATGTGGGGAAAAGAGTGGAAAGGATGCCTAAAATCCGTAAAGTTATGGTCGAAATCCGCGAAAGATGCGCAGGGTGAGTCTTTTTCCCGAATGGATAGAGGTGTTTCTATCAGGAGACAGGGGTATTCCTATCAGAGGCGGTTCCGGAACAGAGAAGGAGTTGTTTTCATTAGTTTCATGAAATTCCGGTTATAGGTACTTGTAGACTGGAAACCGGAGGAGAAAGCGATGTCTTCGATCTTACGGTCGGCATTTTCGGGCAGTAACAGCAAGTCTGCAGAATGGCGGATACGGATGCGAAGTACATAATCCTGGACTGTCAGCCCTGTAGCGCGGCCAACGGCGGTCGATAGCTTGTGCGGGTTTGCACCGATTGCTTTGGGTAGGTCGGATATTTTGAAGTTCGGATCCAGATGGGGTTGCTCCTTCTTGAAGTAGGCTTCTATGTCTTTGAAGAGACGGTTGTTGTCGTCATCCGGTTGCAGGTAGCAGATCAATTCATCCATGTCTGCTTCAGCGGGAGGAGAAAAGAGAGTATTTTGTTCACGGATGCGAGTCCGGACATTCTGGTATGTGGAACTGAAATTCGCGTAGAAGATTCCGAAAGCAAAATAGAAGACAGCGAACAGGAAGGTCACGAAGATTTCGTGTGGCAAATGCGGATTCAAGGCGAGGCTCAGCGCACAAAGACCGATACCGGCTGCGAGGAAGAACGCGTTGGTCACCTGTCCGAGCTTGAGCCACCTGTCTTCGGGTTTCACTTCTCCCAAGAGGGAGAGGTAGATGTGCCGTTCGCGTAGGAACAGTTTCGTATAGAAGCCTAACTGGATGATATACGTCAGTAGATAGAGTGAGCGGATTAGGAAAGGCGGATTTATAACCAATGATTCCCATCCCTGATATATATAGACGGGATGATCCTTCCAGATCAAGGATGCGCCGATGTAAGCCAAGGTGAAGAGAAGGGAAGGGGCAGCGTACAGTAGGATTCGCCGCCGGGTGACATATTGCCCATTGAACAGCAGGATCAACGAAAAAGTGAACAACAGGGCTTGCGAAGAGGCGATCAGAACGACGGGAAACGAGGCGATGTCCAACACGACGGGTTGCCATTTTCTGACGGTAAGCGAGACGATGTGACCGGCAGCTACGAGGAAGGTCGCAAGTGCGAGGATGCGTCGTGCCTTCAAATAGACAGGGTTGGTCTCGATGTTTCCGTGGTTCAGGAACAGCAGGATGACACAACTGCCCAGGCATGAAGTGATGCTGGTGGCATACGCGATGATATATAAGATATGTATGTCCATTCTGCCGTTGATGCTATGTGTCTCATTCTTCACATAGCCATCTTACGATATTAATTGTTTCCAAAGATACTATAAAATAGCTTCTCGACTGTTCTTTTTTATTCAAATCTGTTATGGGGGAGGAGAGAAATGTTTTCGGTCGATGAAGGGATTATTTCTTTTTTTGTTGTAAACGGTTTGTAATAATCGTTTTTATAATGTAATCTCGTTTACATCATCCTGCAATACGTTCCGTCTACTTTTGCCAACGAATAAATGAATGTAACAAGTATTAAGAGGAATGGAAAACAAGTGTGAAACAGGAAATGTGAAGAGGTTCTTTCTTTTGTTGTTGGGAAGTTTTCTCTCACTGTCAGTCTGGGCGCAGACGGGCGTTATCTGCGGAACGGTGTCGGATGCCAAATTCAAAGATGCGCTGATCGGCGCTTCTGTCGTGATCGAAGGGACTACGGTGGGAGCGATTGCCGATGTGGAGGGAAACTTCCGTATAGAGAATGTCAAACCGGGAAAATATACGATTATCGCTTCTTATGTCTCTTATAAATCGGAAACCATCCAGGATGTCGTGGTGAAAGCACACCAGGAATCGGTGTTGAGGATCGAACTGTCCGATGCAGACCTGCAACTTCAGAACGTAGTGGTCGTGGCACAGCGGAAATTAGGAACAGAAACCGCTATAATCAATACGGTGCGGAAAAGTTTGCCGGTCGTAAGCGGCATTTCCGCCCAACAGATCAGCAAGACGCAGGATAGTGATGCTGCCGAGGTGTTGCGCCGTATTCCGGGCCTTACGATTGTGGATGATCGGTTTGTGGTGGTCCGAGGTTTGGCGCAACGATATAATAATGTATGGCTGAACAATGCGACCACTCCTTCAAGCGAGACGGACAGCCGGGCTTTCTCATTCGATGTGCTCCCTTCTTCGTTGATCGACAATATGATGGTCTATAAAAGTCCGTCAGCCAAATTGCCTGCTGATTTCTCAGGAGGATTTGTGCAAGTGATGACTAAGAATATACCGGACGGGAACACTTTCAATGTCTCTTATCAAATGGGATTCAATACAAATGCTACTTTCCAAAGTTTTCGGCTGACAGACGGGAGTTGGAAAGATTACTTTGGGTTTGGAGCCGGCGCACGGAGTCTGCCATCATCTTTCCCCTCTCATTTAGGGGATTATTCGATAGAGGAAGCCGCTGCCTTTACGCGCCGGATCAACCAGCGATGGGAGATCAATCGTTTTACGGCTATTCCGGACCAAAAGATATCGCTCACTTCGCATCGTTCGTATGATACTGGCGACTGGAAAATCGGAAATATTACGAATGTAAACTGGAGTACCGGCTACGATTATTCGGAAACGGTGAATAACAACTATATTGCCTATGATGTGGCGAACGATGTCTCACGTCCTCGCTTTGAATATAATGATGTTCGCTATAAGAATACTTCTAAGTTAGGAGCCCTGTTCAACTGGTCGTTTATGAAAGGTGGCCATAAGTATGAGTTCCGTAACTTTTTCAGTCAGCGTGGAGTTTCTGCTTTGACACAACGGGCTGGGATGAACTATTACTCCGACAAGGATATTCGCAAGTGGGAATCCCTTTATACCGGACGCACGACCTACTCAGGACAGCTCAGTGGCACACATACGTTGCAAGAGAATATCAACAAAGTAGACTGGACTGCCGGTTATGCCTTTGCATCCTATCGGGAGCCGGACCGTAAGATCGTGAATTCTATCCTCGATGAGACAAAGACAGACTTACCGAACTACTATGTCTCCGATCCGATGCGCTACTATCAAGACCTGAAGGATCACAGTGCTTCGCTTGCCGCTAATTATGAACATAAGTTTACGGTCTCCGATAAGTTCACTCCTGTGCTTAATGGGGGTGCCTACGGAGAATATAAGAACCGTACGTTTGATGCCCGCCGGTTCGGTTACAATCTGTTGGGCAAAGGATATGACCGGTATGCCGACTGGGATTATACAGGGTTGTTCTGCGATGAAAACATTTCGGCAGACCGGATATGGATGCGTGAGACGACGACAAACAGTGATTCCTATACATCCGAAAATATCTTGGGAGCAGCTTATGTCTCTGCCAAGTTGAACTACGGAGAGGCTCTGAATGCCAATATCGGTGTCCGCATGGAATACTATAACCTGAAAATGGATGGTTATAGTTCGGACGGTACGACTCCGGTCCACCTGGATAACCGGACGACCGATTTCTTCCCTTCCATCAATGTCTCTTACAACCTGTCTGCGAAACACCTTATGCGTGCTGCTTATGGTCGCTCGGTCAACCGGCCGGAGTTTCGTGAGGTAGTGCCATATGTGTATTTTAATTTCGAGCGAGATGCGAATATCGTCGGTAATACCGAATTGAAGAACGCCTATGCTGACAACCTGGAGGTACGTTATGAATTCTATCCGGCATCCGGCGAGATGATAACGGTCGGAGCTTTCTACAAACGATTTAAGGATCCGATAGAGGAAACCTATAACGAGGCGGGTTCCGGTTTGCAATATACCTATCACAATGCTAAGAATGCCGAGACGTTCGGTCTTGAGCTGGATGTGAAGAAAAAACTCGACTTTATCGGATTGAGAGGGTTGAGCCTGGTTTGCAATGCCGCCTATATCCATAGCCGTGTTCGCTTTGAGGATGGAGCGCCTGAACGTGACCGGCCGTTGGCGGGGCAATCTCCTTATCTGGTGAATGCCGGTCTGTTTTATCAACATGACGACAAAGGAATCTCAGCCTCGCTGCTTTACAACCGTATCGGGAAACGTATCGAGTCGGTCGGTGTTCCAATGCAGAACCAGAATGAAGATATTCCCGACATATATGAGATGCCTCGTAACTCTCTGGACCTGACCTTCTCGAAGAAGATAGGCAAGGTTGTCGAGATCAAGGCGGGAATCCAGGATATGCTGAACTCCAAAATCGAATACAAGCAGTTCGTGAAGCTGACGGACGAGAATGGAGGCAAGCGTGAACGGGAACAGTTGGTACGCAGCTATCGTCCGGGAGTGGATATTAATATCGGTGTTTCCCTTAAGTTTTAAAGTGAATCAGAATATATCTCTATTACAAACAAAATGTTTTTATTATGAACAGATTTCTATTGAAAAGTTTGGCCTCTGTATGTGCATTGGCCGTTATGTTTGGAACTGTATCTTGTAGTGAAGATGACAAGCCCGATGGTTCTATAGCAGTGTCGGCTGTTGCCGTAAGCCCTACGACTGCAACTGTCAAGGTGGGTGAGTCTGTGATATTGTCCGCCACGATTACTCCGGACGATGCAACAGATAAAACGATAATATGGAGTTCATCCGATGAAAAGGTGGCAACAGTAGATGCCGGTAAGGTGGTTGGGGTTGCTGAGGGTGCTGCAACGATCACCGCTACGACAAAAGACGGCAATAAGACAGCTACTTGCGCCGTGACTATTTCAAAAGATGCTCCGTCTTTCCATGAGGTGATTCTGGAGGGTGAGATCACATCCGATCTTACGTTGAATGCTGCAGATAAGAACTATCTGAAAGGTTTTGTTTATGTAAAGTCGGGGGCTACCTTGACAATCGAAGCAGGAACGATTATCAAGGGTATATCTGTTGCTCCCGGTGAAAAAGCTGCATCTTTGATTATCGAACCTGGAGCGAAGATCATGGCTGAGGGAACGGTTGACAAACCGATTGTCTTTACTTCCGATAAAGAACCGGGTAAACGTGTGACGGGAGATTGGGGAGGCTTGATTATTTGTGGCAATGCCCGTGTAAACCAAACTAAAAGACCGGTTATTGAAGGTGGACCGGGAACGGAATATGGCAATACGACCTCCGATGAATTTAACGGTGAAAGTTCAGGAAAGTTGAAATATGTCCGCATTGAGTTTGCCGGCTATCCTTTGGAACCGGACAAAGAGATCAACGGTCTGACATTCGGAGGAGTCGGTAGCGGTACGGAAGTGGAATTCATACAGGTGTCTTATTCCAATGACGATTCGTATGAATGGTTCGGAGGAACGGTCAATGCCAAACACCTGGTGGCATACAAGGGTTGGGACGATGATTTCGATACCGATTATGGCTATACCGGTAACTTGCAGTTCTTGTTGAGCGTACGTGACAAGGATATCGCCGATACTTCCGACTCTAACGGTTTCGAATCCGATAATGACGGAAGTGGTTCTTCCAACACTCCGCTTACGAAACCTGTCTTTTCAAACGTGACCTTGATCGGTCCGTTCTACGGAAAAGTATCCGATATGACACAAGCCGAGGTTGAAGCAAAGACAGCCGATGCCGCCAATGGTGCTAAAGGAGGTAAATTTCAAGCAGCTATGCACTTACGCCGTAATTCGAGCCTGAACGTCTATAACTCTGTATTCACAGGATGGCCTTACGGACTTCGTGCAACGGATAAGAAAGGTACGGCTAACGACGGTATCGCCGTGAAGAATGTAATCTTTGCCGGTATGTGGAAGAATTTCTATGATGATGAAAAGGTTAGCGAGAACTTCTTCAACCGCGCCGGCAACAATACGATTTTGGCAACAACCAACGAGATTATCTCAAAAGATGGCGATTATTCTTCTGTCGTTGCTTCTGTCGTACAAGGTGCCGAATTTGTTGATGAAGTTTTGAACAACGGATTCTTCGAAAAAGTAACCTACAAAGGAGCTTTTGACGGAACGAACGATTGGACAGCAGGTTGGACAAACTGGGATCCGCAGAACACTGAATATTAAAAAGGATGATAAAGAGATTATTATTAACATCGACATTGTTGGCAAGTTCTGCCCTGGTGATCCAGGCGCAGGACTTGTTCCTTAGCGAAGGCCAGTATTATACGGACAAGTCTCAAACAACTCCTTACACCGGCCGTTATACCGAGTTTTATGATGACGGTATGTTGAAGATGGAGCTTTTCCTCAAAGACGGCCGTCCCGAAGGAACTTATGTGATTTATTATCCTGACGGTAAGATTGCGGAAGTCCGTTCTTACTATCATGGCATCTTTCATGGAGAGTGGCGTACTTATAACGAAGCCGGACAACTGACAGGTATCGCTTCCTATAAAGAGGGGCTGAAAGACGGTCCTTGGCGGGTGTGGAACGATAAAGGCGTTCTCCGCTTCGAGATGTTTTATACCAAAGGAAGAAAAAGTGGTGTTTGGCGTACCTGGGATGATGATGGCACACTGTTGACGGAAGAGAAACAAGAGGAATAGGCGTGAGTCGCTATTGCAGAGAGTAATAGGAAAGGTTATCGGTTCCCTAAATCGTCGTACAGGGTTTGCAGGAGCGCCTTTCCTTTGCGGAGTCGCAGGTCACTGCCTTCGCGAGGCGTTTCGATCAGCGGTTTGTTCCCTTCGTTGTCATAGACGGAGATACCGGTGCTGTCGATAAACCCGAACCCGTTGGAATAAGTATAGAAAGCATATTCCGGATAATCGGGGCTTAGGATGTTCCGGCTGAAAGTGAATGCGTCGTGATCGATTCCTAACTGGTTCAACAAGGTGGCGGCAAGATCCGTCTGGTTGGCTAATTTGTCAATCACGACAGGTTCTTTCACCGCACCGCCGATCCAGAGCATCGGAATATGGTAGCGGCGAGGTTCATAGTTGACCACATCTTTCGGGTAAGGATATCCGTGGTCGGAAACAAAAATGACCAGTGTATTCTCCCATACCGGCAGCTCTTTCAGTTTGTCAATAAAGTTGCCGATACAACTGTCCGTGAAAGCAACCGAGTTCGGATACAGCCCCATTTCGTCTAACCGGTGGTAGGGTACTTCAAATGGCTCATGGCTGCTTAACGTCAGGAAGGTACTGAGCCAGGGTGCTTGGTTGTCCCGGTTTTTGATGTCTTCATACAGGTGGCGGAACGTCACATCGTCGTTCGCTCCCCATTTACTCAGGCGGCTGGTAAGAGGAAAATCACGGTCAGCCGTGATCCGGCTGTAACCGGAACTGAAGAAATAACTCTGCATATTAGTGAAGTTGATGTCTCCGCCATACAGCATGTCGGCAACATATCCTTCGTTTGTCAGGCTCTTGGCAATGGAAGGGAGCGTTTGGCTTTTTGCCGGATACTTCATGATGGAAGTAGTCGGCTGAGCCAGATATCCGTTCAGCACCGAAACGATTCCTCTGTCTGTTCGGAACGAATTGGCATACATGTTTGTGAAAAGTACTCCTTCCCGGCTCAACCGGTTCAGGTTAGGCGTAATGACGGAATCTCCGCCTACCGCTCCGATCGCGTTTGCCGAGAAACTTTCCATCAGGATAATCAATATATTCGGACGAGAGGTATTGAGAAGGGCTTGCGGAGGCTCTTGCCGTGAATCTGCATCTGTGGGGTTTGTCCCTTTGCCACTCCGTATCGGGTACGGGGACAAGGTTCCCATTATTTCCTTTCTTTCCTCCTCCGGGAAGAAATTGAATTGTGATGCAAAATCCTGTTGCTTGCTAAGTGAAGCAATCAGGCTGAAGCAAGGATTGATTGCCGAATGGTTGAGGAACTGGTTTTGGCTGAAATAGACCATCCCCACGTTTGCCGTCGAAGTCGTTACCCCTCCTCGTATCGGGATGAAGAGTATTCCTCCCGCCAGGATAATGATAAGACTTCCTACTAACCGTTTCCGTACCGGTGTTTTAGGAAAGAGCGGTACGATAAACCTCTTCAACGCCCCGTATATCCCGAAAGCATATACGGCAAACATCAGCAACTGGGCAAAGAACTGTCCCACCGGTACGCTTGCCATCGCATCGGCGGGTGATTGAAGATAGAAGAAAAGCGTCGCATCCAGCCTGAATCCCCAATAGCCGTATAAAGCCACATCCACGGAGAAGATCGCTGCGATCAATGTTGCCATGATCCCGAAATATCCTTTCAGCAGTTTCCTGTAAAAAGTTCCCGGCAACCAAACCGAAACCAACGTCATCAGCAAAGGTAACGCCGTCAGATAGCCCGCCATCGTGCAGTCCAACAACAACCCGTGTGTAATTACCTTCAGGTAATCGATTAGCGAGCATCCGCTCGCTAAGGTCTGATGGTACAACATAAACACAGGCTTCTGGATCGCCAGTAGCGGCAGCCACAAGCAATATAGGGCAAGGAGGAAGAGGATTCTTTTCTTCATTACATTATTTGTAAAGCTTTTCTCTCAGTTCGGCAACCATCGGATCGGTAATATAATCGTCATATTCCATCATCCGGTCGATTATGCCGTTCGGAGTCAGCTCGATGATGCGGTTGGCAACCGTCTGGATGAACTCGTGGTCATGGCTGGAGAACAGGATGTTTCCTTTGAATGACTGCAACGTGTTGTTGAATGCCTGAATGGATTCCAGGTCCAGGTGGTTGGTCGGCGTGTCGAGGATGATGCAGTTGGCATCTGTCAACATCATGCGGGAGATCATGCAACGCATCTTCTCTCCTCCGGAAAGTACGCTCACTTTCTTCAACAGTTCTTCGCCGGAAAACAGCATACGTCCGAGGAAGCCTTTCAGGAAGACTTCGTTCGTGTCGGGCGAGAACTGGCTCAGCCAGTCGATCAGGTTGTAATCCGAGTTGAAATACTTGGAGTTGTCGAGCGGCAGATAGGTTGTCGTGATGGTTTGTCCCCACTGATACGTTCCGGCATCGGCCTTTTCTTCTCCGTTGATGATCTGGAAAAGAGCGGTCATCGCACGCGGATCGTGACTGATGAATACGATCTTGTCGTCTTTCTCCACGTTGAAGTTCAGATCCCGGAACAGGACTTTTCCGTCGATGGACTTCGTCAGCCCTTTTACTTCCAATATCTGGTTGCCCGGTTCGCGGTTCGGTGTGAACAGGATACCCGGATAACGTCGTGAAGAAGGCTTGATCTCTTCGATGTTCAGTTTCTCCAACATCTTCTTGCGGCTGGTCGTCTGTTTGGACTTCGCTACGTTGGCGCTGAAACGGCGAATGAACTCTTCCAATTCTTTCTTCTTTTCTTCCGCTTTCTTATTCTGGTTCTGTTGCTGGCGGAGTGCTAACTGGCTGGATTCGTACCAGAAGCTGTAGTTGCCGGCGAACATCTGCAGTTTGCCGAAATCGATATCTACCGTATGCGTACAGACAGAGTCGAGGAAGTGACGGTCGTGGCTGACAACCAACACGGTGTGTTCGAAGTTAGCCAGATAGTTTTCAAGCCACATAACGGTTTCGAGGTCGAGGTCGTTGGTCGGCTCGTCCAGCAACAAGTTGTCGGGTTGTCCGAAGAGGGCACGTGCCAGCAGGACACGTACTTTCTGCTTACCGCTCATGTCTTTCATCAGCGTGTAGTGGAATTCTTCCGCGATACCCAAGCCGCTCAACAGGGCGGCAGCGTCGCTTTCGGCATTCCAACCTTCCATCTCGGCGAACTTCTCTTCCAGTTCCGATACGCGGATACCGTCGGCATCGTTGAAATCGGGCTTTGCATACAGGGCGTTTTTCTCGCTCATCACCTCCCAAAGGGTCGTGTGCCCCATCAACACCGTGTCCATTACGGTATATTCGTCGAATGCGAAGTGATCCTGGCTCAATACGGAAAGACGTTCACCCGGTCCTAAAGACACGCTTCCGCGTGTAGGGTCCAGCTGTTTGCTGATAACACGTAGAAATGTTGATTTACCGGCACCGTTGGCTCCGATGATACCGTAGCAATTGCCCGGTGTGAACTTCATATTGACATCCTGGAACAGGATACGTTTTCCGAACTGTACGTCCAGATTGTTAACCGTTATCATATCTTATATACCTAATTAATTTGCGATTGAGTTTGCAAAGGTACAAAAAATATCGAAATGATCTTGAGCTACAGTGAAAGTCTTGGCAAGACGAAGCCGTCTGACTGTTTGGTGAGCGGGCCGCCTCCGGAACCGAATGGGCAGCCATGCAAGCCATCGCTGCCCAGATAAAAAACTCTTTTCATATTATGTGTGTTATGGTGATGTAAATTAAGATATAAAAAAGTTTGTGTTTCAAGTGAATTTCAGCTAAATATCCGGTAAACGAGACGGATTTATATCTCGATAACGGAAATAAATAAATATCTTTGCAGGCAAAATTTTGGACAAGTGAGCGTGTTTCGCAATTCCATATTGAAATATCTGTTAGTGGTGCTTTTTATCAGCTACTACACAGGAAGTGTTGCCTTTACCCACGTCCACCATTTTCCTACCTACACGATTATCCACTCACATCCCTATCTGCCCGGACAGGACGGGCAACCCCAGCATACCCATAGTACTGCGGCTTTCGAGACGATCAATCTGCTGAATGATATTGTCCTGGAAGATACTCCTGTTTTTATATTGGGTATTGTTTGGGTCCTGCTTGCTACATTTCTGTTACAACGCGATTATACATTTGTTCTTCGGGTCATCCGTAGCAGAAATCTGCGTGCTCCTCCTGCATTCATATAATAGAAGTATACGGACGTATTTCTTTACGTCCTTCCTCGTGTCTGAAAGTTTCACCGTTGAAACGATTAAGAAGATGCGAAAAATATAAAAAAGCTTCCTGTGCTTTGCGAAAGATGCAGGGAGCATTGCCAAACACTATAAATACATATTATATGAAACGAATATTGTTACTATTGCTTCCGGCAATGGTATTGGGTGCTTGTCATGCCAACAAACAGGATGACGAGGTGTCTGTCACTGTCACTTTAAAAGGAGATACCATACAAATCGGTGCGAACTCGCCGATCCTGTCCCGTCTGAAAACGGAGAAAGTCGTACGTGAACCCTATTGTATGGAGTTCAGTACATCCGGGGTTGTAAAGGCGATTCCGGCTAACTATGCGGAGATCGCTTCTCCGTTTGCCGGACGTATCAGCAAGTCATTCGTCCGCCTCGGACAGAAAGTGGTACCGGGCAGCCCGGTTTTCGAGATCAGTTCCCCTTCGTTTTTCGAGACAGGAAAAGCTTACTACCAGGCAAAACAGGAGATGGAGTTGGCTTTGAAGAGCCTGAAGCGCGAGAAAGACTTGATCCGGAACCGGGTCGGTGTTCAGAAGGAGCTGGAAGAGGCTGAGGTGAATTATGAATTGAAGAAGAAAGACTATGAAAATGCCGAAGCTGCTTTGAAAGTTTTCCTGATCAATCCGGACGAACTGGTATTGGGACAGCCGCTTGTCGTCCGTTCCCCGATAGCAGGAGAGATCGTAAAGGATAATATTGTGATCGGTCAATATATGAAAGAAGATGCTGATCCGGTTGCGGTTATTGCCGACCTGAATAAAGTATGGGTGGCAGCTCATGTGAAGGAGAAGGATATGAACCTGGTGCAGGCACTCGACGATGTGGAGATCCGTCTGGTTGCCCTGCCAGAACAGCCGTTTACTGGAAAAATTTATCATATCAGCGAAATGCTGGACGAAGATACGCGTTCGGTGGAGGTGCTGATCGAATGCGACAACAGTGCGCGACTGATGAAACCTGCCATGTACGGCACGGTAAAGTTGAGCGATAAGGCCGCCGAGGTAATCCGTATTCCGACATCCGCGATTCTGCAGGAAGAAGATGACTGCTACGTGCTTGTTGCGCTGGGCAATAATAATTACCGGAAACAAAAGATCTCGACAGGTATTAACGATGGGAAGAAAACCGTTGTACAGTCGGGTTTGGCTCCCGGAGAGGAGATTGTCGTCGCCGGAGCTTTTTACTTAATTGATGTACGGTAAACGCTATGAAAAGGATTATTTATCTGGCGATACATCGGCGAGGACTGATGTTCGTCCTGTTCTTGTTTCTGGCAGTTGTCGGTTATTATTCATGGACAAAGTTGGCGATCGATGCTTATCCAGACATTGCCGATACGACTGTCCAGATTGTTACCCAGGTTCCGGGGCTGGCAGCCGAAGAGATAGAGCAACAGATCAGTATCCCGATCGAAAGGGCGATGAACGGGATGCCGGGACTGAACGTGATGCGCAGTAAGAATACGTTCGGACTTTCTACGGTCGTACTCGTTTTCGATGATGGCATAGAGGATTATTGGGCACGCCAGCGTGTACAGGAACGGCTTGTCGATGTGGAGCTGCCTTATGATGCAGTTCCGGGGCTGAACCCGCTGACTTCACCGACGGGGGAAATCTTCCGCTATGTGTTGGAAAGCGACCGCTTGGACCGCCGCGAATTGACAGACCTGCATAAATGGGTGATTATTCCGCGTCTGAAACAGGTGACCGGTGTTGCCGACGTCAGTAACTATGGCGGGATCACGACCCAATATCAGATAGAAGTGGACCCGCATAAGTTAGACCAATATGACGTGACGCTGGGTGATATCACCGAGAAGATCGAAAAGAACAACGTGAATGCTGGAGGTAGCATGTTGAGTCGGGGCGATCTTAGCTATGTAATCCGCGGGATCGGGCTGGTGAAGGATTTGGAAGACTTGGGGCGGATCGTGATCAAGACGGAAAATGGCGTACCGGTCTACCTGAATGATATAGGGCGTTTGAAATATGGAAATCTGGAACGTAAAGGCGTGTTGGGCTTTACGGACGGTGTACGAGATATATCCGACGGTGTTGAAGGAATCGTGCAAATGTTACGGGGAGAGAACCCTTCGCAAGTCTTGGAAGGTGTGCATGCTGCCGTTGAGGAACTGAACAACGAGACTTTGCCGGAAGGAACCCGCATCCATGTGTTTATGGATCGTACCGATCTGGTGAACACGACCTTACATACGGTGTCGCACACGCTTTTCGAAGGAATGGTGCTGGTCGTGCTGGTTCTGATCCTGTTTCTTGGAAGCTGGCGGGGTGCGTTGCTGGTGGCTTTGACGATCCCGTTATCCCTGTTGATCGCTTTTATCCTGATGCATATTACCGATATTCCGGCCAACTTGTTGTCGTTGGGGGCGATCGACTTCGGTATCCTGGTCGATGGGGCGATCGTGATGATGGAAACGGTGTTGAAAAAACGCGAGCAGAATTCGGACGAAATCTTGACAGAAGAATCCATACTGCGCCGTACAACTGAAGTTGCGCGGCCGATCTTCTTTTCCACCTTGATTATTATTACGGCTTATCTTCCGCTTTTTGCTTTCGAGCATATCGAGAAAAAACTGTTTACACCAATGGCCTATACGGTGGGATATGCTTTGATCGGGGCTTTGTGTGTGGCCTTATTGTTGATTCCGGGATTGGCCTTCTTTGCTTATTGCAAGCCACGTAAGCTCTATCATAACCGTTGGCTCGAAAAACTTTCGGAAGGATACAACAGGCAGATAACGACTCTGTTGGAAAAGCCGAAACGGGTTCTGATGCCGTTGGTCCTAATCCTGGTCGGCGCAGGTGTGCTGAGTTATACCGTCGGCAAGGATTTTCTGCCGCCTTTGGATGAAGGGGCGATCTGGATACAGGTGCAGCTGCCTCCGGGTATTTCTATCGAGAAGTCGAAAGAAATGGGAGCCGAGTTGCGCAAGACGTTGAAGCAGTTTGATGAAGTGTCGTATGTCATGACGCAGGTTGGGCGTGACGATGAAGGTGCGGAGGCGTTTTCTCTGTCTCATATCGAATGTGGCGTCGGCCTTAAACCTTACAGCACATGGAAATATGGAAAGACGAAAGCCGATCTGATCGAGGAAATGTCTGAAAAGCTTTCTACCATGCCGGGCTACTCCGTCGGTTTCTCCCAGCCGATCATCGACATGGTGATGGACCAGATTGCCGGTGCGCATAGCGACCTGGCTTTGAAAATCTATGGAGATGATGTTACCGAAACACGCCACATCGCCGAAAAGGTAGCCAATGTCTTGAAGACGATTCCGGGAGCGGCCGATGTCGCCGTGGACCAGGAACCGCCTCTTCCCCAGCTTCAGATTATTGCCAACCGCGACCGTATTGCACAGTATGGTTTGAATGTGTCGGATGTGGCGGACCTGATCGAGTTGGCAATCGGCGGGGAAGCAATCTCCCCGATTTTTTTTGGCAGCAAGAGCTATGATGTGATCTGTCGTTTCGACGATGCCAGCCGCAACTCACCCGAACGGATCGGGAATCTGTTGCTCACGACGGATGCGGGAACGAAGATACCGCTTTCGCAGGTTGCCGATATCAAGATGACAACCGGAGCCAGCACTATTACCCGCGAGATGAACAAGCGTCATCTGACGGTTCGTGTAAACTTGCGTGGAGTCGACCTGACTGCCTTTTTGAATAAGGCGAATAAGATAATTGACCGGGATGTGAAGTACGATCACGAACAGATGCATCTCAAATGGGCCGGACAATTCGAAAACCAGTATCGTGCCTATAGCCGTTTGGCCGCTGTCGTGCCGTTGGCTTTGGGAATTATGTTGTTGCTCTTGTTTGCCGCCTGTGGCAAGTTTCGGCAGGCGGCCTTGATGATGTGTGTCGTTCCGTTGGCCCTGTTTGGTGGTATGCTGGCGTTGAATGTGCGAGGAATGACGTTGAACGTCTCATCTGCGGTCGGTTTTATCGCTCTGATCGGAGTCGCCATCCAGAACGGAGTCATAATGATTTCGCATATCAACAACCTCCGTACGCGTGGACGCGATTTCAAGGAATCGGTTATTACTGGGACCAAGCATCGTTTTCGTCCGATCCTCATGACTGCTACGGTTGCCGTTCTCGGTTTGCTACCTGCATCCCTCAGTACCGGCATCGGGTCGGATGTGCAGCGCCCGTTGGCAACTGTTATTGTATATGGCTTGCTGTTCGCAACCGTTATTACTTTGTATGTGCTTCCTGCCCTATATTATATGGTAGAGAAGCGTTATCTCGACAAAGAGCCGCTTCGGGAAGTGGATAAAAGTATCGGAAGCGGGGAGTCGTTGTTATAAATTGAATAATCAATAAGATAGAATCGTAATGAAATTATATTTGTCTATAATCGGTTTATGTGGCACTTTGTCGCTTTCTGCCCAGCAAATCGTTCCTCTTTCTTATCGTCAATATATGGAGAAGGTTGTAGAAGGCAACCTGGAGTACGCCGCAGAGCGTCTGAACGTGAACGTATCGGAGGCTGAAGTGACGGCAGCCAAAGTTTTCAACGATCCGAACTTGTCCGTTTCCTATTTTAATAATGAGAATAACAGCCTCCAAATGGGTGAGGGGGTGGAAGTCGAGTTAAGCAAGACGTTTACTTTTGGCAAACGTAGTGCCGGCATAGCTCTTGCTCGCAGTGAAAATGAACTGACGAAAGCATTACTTGCCGATTATTTCCGCAATCTGCGTTCGGAAGCTACCGTTTCCTATCTGGAGGCATTGAAACAATACGAATTGTATAAAGTAAAGGAGAATGCTTACGAAAATATCCGGCAGTTGGCGGAAAGTGACAGTGTCCGCCATTCTTTAGGTAAAATCATGGAGATCGATGCTACGCAGAGTCGTCTGGAAGCCGGAATACTACATAACGAACTGTTGCAGGCTGATGCCGAGTTGCAGAATGCTTTCTCCAATCTGAACTTGCTGACCGGTACATTTGCACATGACACTCTTTTTCAGCCACAAGCTGACTTGCGTATATCATCCCGCGATTTCATAATGGCGGATCTGCTTTCTAATGCCGTGGAGAATCGTGCCGACCTGGTGGCAGCCCTAAAGAATAAGGAGGTCGCTTCTCGTGCCTTGAAGGTCGCCCGACGTGAACGGAATACGGATGTGGACCTGTCTGTTGCGGTCAGCCGTAATGCTCGCGTGTATAACGAAGAAGCGCCTGCTCCTCCTTTCACGGGAGTAACAGCCGGCATTGCCGTCCCCTTGAAGTTTTCCAACTTCAACAAGGGGGCTGTCCGTGCTGCCCGTTTCCGTGAACAGCAGGCCGAAACCCAATATCAGCAGGCGTTGCTACAGGTTCAGACAGAAGTTATGCAGGCATATCGTAGTTATCAATCTTTCTCCAAGCAGGTGGAGCATTATGAAAAAGGTATGCTCAGCCAGGCACGTGAAGTGATAGATGGTAAGATATACAGCTACAACCGAGGAGAAGTATCTTTACTGGAAGTTCTTGACGCACAACGAACTTACGATGAAGTACAAGCCCAGTACATCGAAACCTTGTTTAATTACAGCACGGCTTTGGTGGAATTGGAAAAGAGTGCCGGAATCTGGGATGTGGAATTGTAGTCATAACGTTGTTATTTAGGTTTCTTAATAAGGTAGAAGCAAGAGATATTCTTGATTTATCCGTATTTTTGTACGTCAAACAAGAATAGGAATATGATATTTTACTTTACCGGAACGGGAAACTCTCTTTGGGTGGCAAAGGCTCTGAGTGAGGCGTTAGGAGAACCGCTGATTTCTATCGCGGATGAACTGCATAAGGAAAAGAAAGACTTGATTTATCAGGTTCGTCCGGATGAAAAGATATTGTTCGTCTATCCCGTGCATTCCTGGGGGCCGGCAGTGCCTGTTACCCGTTTTATCTCCCGTCTGACTTTAAACGGATATGCCGGGCAACCGGTCTGTTCTGTTTCTACCTGTGGGGATGAATGTGGATATACGGATCGGCTGATCGGAAAGGCTTTAGGAAAAAGGGCGATATCGCTTACGGCTGCATACTCTGTCATTATGCCGAACAACTATATCTTGCTGCCTGGTTTCGATGTGGATGACAAAGAAGTGGAGGAGCGAAAATTGCAAGAAGCCCCAGTGCGTGTGGCGGGGATTATCGATGCAATTCGGGAACATCGGCCGGACGCTTTGTATCATACAGGAAGTATGCCCGGTTTGAAAAGCTACTGGATTTATCCTCTTTTTGCACATCTGGCTATCGGAAGTAATTCTTTTCGGGTGACGGATGCATGTGTTTCCTGTGGGTTATGCGAACGGATCTGTCCGACCGGAACGATCAGCATGCAGGCAGGGAAGCCTGTTTGGGCGGATACTTGTGTGCAGTGTGTCGCTTGCATCCACCGCTGTCCGGTTCGTGCGATCGAATATGGAAAGGGAACGCAGAAAAAGGGACGGTATCATCATCCTGAGATTAAATAATAAACAAAACAGATAGAAATGAAACGATTAGTAGCGACAGCCCTGGTGGCACTGACGTTGGCGAGTTGTCAGGAAGCACCGAAAGGTTATGTGATAAATGGCGAAGTGACCGGTAGGACGGATGGAAAAATCTATCTCAAGTCTTTCCGGAATAAGATGTTTTTTGATGTCGATACGGCAGAAGTGAAAGAGGGTAAGTTTACTTTTAAAGGAGAAGTCGACCAGCCGTTATTGTTTGGTCTGGCAACAGAAGATATGAATTATCCGGTTCAGCTCTTTGTCGAAAATACAAATATGGATGTGCAGATAAGTAATGACGGCGAAACGATTACGGTCCGGAACTCTCCTGTCAATGCTATCTTTCAGGAAAATGCCGGAAAGGTTTTTGAAGAAGGATATGACATAGACAGTCTGGTCACCAAGTATCCGGCTTCGCCTGCCGCTGCTTTTTTCCTGTATCGTTACTTCACTTATCAACTGCCGTTGGATGAACTGAAAGCGACTCGTGCCAAGATTTCTCCCGAACTGGCCGATTGCCCGTATGTGAAAGATTTGGATGGCATTATCAAGCAATTGGAAAATGTGCAGATAGGGAAGGTGGCTCCTGGATTTGCGTTACCGGATACAGCGGGAGTATCCGTGTCACTGTCTGACTTCAGAGGTAAATATGTATTGCTGGATTTCTGGGCTTCCTGGTGTCCTCCTTGTCGTCGCGAGAATCCGAATGTGGTGAAGGCATTTAATGAATATAAGGATAAGAACTTTACGATTGTGGGAATATCGTTGGATAAGGATAAGAGCAAGTGGCTGAAAGCAATTGCCGACGACAATCTGACTTGGACGCACCTTTCCGATTTGAAATATTGGGATTCGGAAATACCGGCTCTTTATGGTGTCCGTGGGATTCCGTCCAATGTCCTGTTAGATCCGGATGGAGTGATAATCGCTAAAAACATAACTGGCGAGGATTTGCATAAGAAACTAAAAGAAGTAATTAGATAAGCAATGCGGAAATACAGTTTTCTGACTTTATTCCTTCTTTTCTGTCTTTGTCTTTCAGCGACAGAAACAGAAAAGAAGGATTTCGAAAAAGCGGTGCGTGATGCCGTCTCCCGGCAGATGCAAACCTATCCGAAATCTACCTTGAAAGACTTATACAAAAATTTCTTTCAGGATAAATTCGGTCCCGGACATATCATCAGCGACACGACAGCTGCCGGCAACTACTTGCGTCGCGAACTTGCCTCCTATACGGAGTGTGCCGGAGATGTTGCGGAGCCGACCGGTTGGGAGGGTAACTTTCTCAGGGTAAACCTATCGGTTATCAAAAACGGCCGGATCTCTTATCAAACATTCTTTGATGCATTTGTCCGGAGCGTGAACGGTATCCGGCCTGTTACGGTTGCCGAGTGGCAAAAAGAATGGCTTCGGATAGAGTCTGTTATCCGTTCGATGGGACTTTCCCTGCCCGATTACGAAGCCGACCGCAAAGAAATAGAAGAGCGTTTGGACCGAGGTGAATATGTAGGGCATCACAGCCAGGTTTTCGAAGAATCCTATTCGCCGCATTATCGTATAATCAGCAGGCAGATATTCGAAAAGGAGCTACAACCTTTGTTGTGAGAAACGGGCCTATTCTTCATCTTCCGGATCCTCGAAGTCGAAATCGAAATCGAATCCGTCGTCCATCATTCCCGGATCGGTAAACTGTTCCAGTTCGCGACGGTCTTTCTTGGTCGGACGACCTAAACCTCGTGCACGGTCTACGAATCCGGATATGCGGTTCATTTCCAATATCTCGTATTGGTCGGGAGTCGTAACGTTTTCCAGATAATCGGGCACCAGTTTGGCTCCCATACGGCGCTCTGTTAAATCGAGCACCTTGAAGGAAAAGGTGACAGGCGGCTTTCGTACCTGAATCACTTCTCCGACCTTGATCATGCGGGAAGGTTTTACGTTGACCCCGTTTATCATCACCCTGTTTTTCTTGCAAGCCTCGGCTGCTATGGTACGTGTTTTGAATATGCGGGTGGCCCACATCCATTTGTCTATACGAACTTCATTCATAAACTTTTGACAAGAAACAATTGTCCTTTTATTTATTATTGTATTGGTTCATTGTATTCTGTACGCCGGCCAGGCAGAAGCTTTTGATGATTTCTACCGCCCGTTTTATCTTTTCCGGCATCTCCCGGAGTTCTTCCGGCGGAAACTTGCCAAGCACATAGTTGATTTGTCCTCCACGCGGGAAATCGCTGCCGATACCGAAACGAAGACGGCTGTATTCTTGAGTGCCTAACAACTGTTGGATATTTTTCAGTCCGTTGTGTCCGGCATCGCTGCCTTTCGGTTTCAGACGGAGTGTTCCGAAGGGGAGTGCCAGGTCGTCCACTACGACTAACAGGTTCTCAACCGGAATGTTTTCTTTCTGCAACCAGTAGCGGACGGCATTGCCGCTCAGGTTCATGAATGTGTTAGGCTTCAGTACGATCAGCTCACAGTTCTTGACACGCATCCGTGCGATTGCACCATAACGTTCTTCCGTGAAAGAGACGCCGGCATCTTCAGCCAATGCGTTTACAACGCGGAATCCGATGTTATGACGGGTCCCTAAATATTCGGAGCCGATATTTCCAAGTCCTGTTATCAGATATTTCATCGTTATGTTGTTTTTAGTATATAACAAAGGGAAGAATACTCTGCTGAATATTCTCCCCTTACATTATTTAGGAATAATAATTTTATTATGCCTTAGCCTGAGCACCACGAGCGGCACGAGTCAACTGAACGGCGCAAACAACAGCGTTCTTAGCGTTCATCAGTTCAAGACCGTCGAAGTGTAATGCGCCAACCTGCATAGTCTTACCTAATCCCAGGTGATCGACGTTGATGTGTAATTTCTCAGGAATTGCTGTGTAAAGGGCTTTTACTTTCAGCTTTCTCATCTGTAAGTTCAGTTTACCACCGGCTTTAACACCTTCGGCGTGACCTTCCAAAACAACCGGAACTTCCATTACTACCGGTTTGCTTTCTGATACTTCCATGAAGTCCATGTGCAGGATAGCGTCGGTTACAGGCTGGAACTGGATGTCTTTAACGATGGCCATTGTCTTCTTGCCGTCGATTGTCAGTTCTACAACAAAGATTTCAGGGCTGTAAACCAAGTTACGGACACTGTCTTTTGCGATAGTGAAATGAGATACTTTTTCACCGCCGTACAGTACAGCAGGAATTTCGTCGTTCTTACGCATAGCCTTCAAGGCTCTCTTCTGGTCTGCAGAAGTAGCGGCTACTTCTCTAGACTTTCCTTCTAATTGAAATGTCTTCATTTTGTTTTAATTTTTGTGTTACTCAAAATTAGATGTTTATGCTTTCTAATTTCCCATCACACGTACGGGGGTTAAAAGCGGTGCAAAGGTACGATTTATATTTATATCTGCAAAATCTTGCCTGCATGAATTTTTAGTTTCATAAAAGAACATGCCGGTTCAGAACCGGAATCCTTTTTGTCGGAGCCAGGTTTCCGTATCGTCCCAGAGTTGTTTTTGCTGTACATGATGCCGGATGCGTTCCGAGACATTCCTTTTTTTGCAGTTGGCGTAGCAACAACCGTTTTTATCTTTCGCTTCATCCGAAAGAGCCAGATGGATGGCGGTTGCCGCACCTTGCTCCGGTGTTTTGATAAAGGGGCGGAACAGGATGTCGGTAAGCGGGTCGAACCAGGCCTGCATCGTGATCATGTTCGTACTGACAATTCCCGGGTCTGATGCATTTATGGTGATATCTTTGTCTTGGAGCCGTTCGGCAAGTTCTTGGGTGAATAATAGCAGCGCCAGTTTGGTATTGCTGTATACCGGGATACGGAAAAAGCGTCCGTTTCTTCCTTTTTCAAAGAAATCCGGTTCGATCCGGCCGATAGCATACGTGCAGGACACCGTGTTTACAATGCGGCAACCCGGTTGCATCAAAGGCAATAACTGGCGGGTGAGCATGTAAGGAGCCATATAATTGACACTTACGATTGTCTCCAACCCGTCTTCGGTTCTGCGTACCGGTGTCGTCAGGATTCCTGCATTGTTCATCAGACGGCTGATGGGACGCCCTTCTTTTAGTAATTGACCGGTAAAATTGTTTACGGACGAGAGGGAAGCGAGATCGATTGCTCGTACTTCAATCTGCGTGTTGCCGGTTTCTTGCTGAATCCGGGTGCATACGGGTGCGGCTTTTTCCGGATCGAGGCATGCCATAATCACCGGATAGCCCGCTTTAGCGAGGGCTGCCGTGATTACTTGTCCCATGCCTCCGTCGGCACCGGTTATGATGGCTAATCCTTTTTCCATTACTTATATTCTAACTTTTCTATTTCTTTGACAATACTCTTGGGTAAATTCTGAATATGTTTGTGGCATGCCATTTCGATGGAATACATGCGGGCAATGCAATAGTTGCTATGTCCGCAATCGCAACGGGCATGTTCGTCTTCTTTCATCTTGTTTACGAATGACGGATCGTTCAGCAAGGCGCGTGCCATGCTCACGAATTCGAAACCGTCGTTCAAGACTTCGTCTATCTTCTCGCGTGAGATCAGACCGCCTACATAGACAAGCGGCATTTTTAAAGCCGCCCTGAACTTCAGGGCATCTTCCAGGAAGTAAGCCTCTTTGAACGGCACGGACGGGATCATGAACCGTCCCGCCATTTTGACACCGATCGGCAACCAACCGAAAGGCATATAATGAGTCAGTGCATGGATCGGCATGGAACCCCGCATCACGTACATCGGGGCACGGCTGACAAAGCCCCCGCTGAGTATCAAAGCCTGTGCTCCACATTCGTCCTGCAGGGTACGGGCCACTTCGAGTGTCTCATCAAGTTCCATTCCGCCTTTGAAACCGTCGCGCATATTCATCTTTACCAACACGGCCATATCCTGTCCGGCTGCTTTCATCACTTCGTCCATGCACATTTTCATAAAGCGCATCCGGTTTTGCAAACTGCCGCCATATTCGTCCTTCCTGTGGTTGGTATAGGGAGAAAGGAACTGGCTGATCAGATAACCGTGGCCGGCATGTATTTCCACAGCATCCATCCCTGCTTCGCGTGCCAAATGAACTGCTTGTCCGAAAGCTTTTGCCATAGCCACGATTTCGGATGGCTTCATTCCTCGTACAAGAGTGGGAGAATAGATGTTGAAACCGCTGGATGCAGAGATTGGCGTGCATCCGCAGATGTTTTTGTGGGACATGTTTCCGCAATGTCCGAGTTGTATGGAGGCGGCCGCGCCTTCTTTATGGATGGCGTCGGTGATACGTTTTACTCCGGGAATGATATCCGGGCGCATCCAAAGTTGGCGTTCGAAAGAAAGCCCGCTTTGCGTAACAGCCGCATAGGCCAAAGTCGTCATGCCGATCCCGCCGGCGGCAACCGATTTGTGGTAGTCGTACAACATGTCGGAAGGTGCGTTCCCGGGGCACATGCTTTCAAATGCAGCTGCCCGTATCGTCCGGTTTCTTAGGGTCAACGGCCCGATTTTACCGGGCGTGAACAGTACAGATTCTTTTTCCATTATCTATATGAGTTTTTCATTCAATATATAAAAGGGATAATCCGTTTCCGGTTTCCCAGCTCGTTGCCAAACATCGCTTTGTATTTATGATAGATGGTGTTTGCGCGAGGTACAAGGTTTGCAAATGTCCACCATGCGAAAATAGCTCCGCTTGCACTCCAGGTCAGGATTGCAAATCCGCACCATTCCACGATCTCCCCGAAATAGTTGGCTGACGTCACATATTTGAACAGGCCTTTTTTAGGTAGATAATGGTTCGTGTCGCCGGGTTTTCTGAGGTGGCGGACAATATGGTCCGACTGGATGTTGATTGCCATTCCTGTGAAAAACAAGATTGTCCCGATAATGAATTGAGGGCTGTACAACCAGCTTTCCGTATACATATCCTGCGGTGCCAGGTGAAAAATCCATTCTCCCTGCATATAGCCGTTCAGGAGATTGAAAGTGATTCCCATAAGCATGATACCTGCCGGCATTTTACTTTTGCCTTTTATCAGCAAAGGAAAAATAAAAGACCGTTGGAAATAGTGCAGCTCGAAGAACAAGAATATCAGGAGCGGTACTGTCTCGAACTGGCGTTCCGATCCGTTCCATAATAAAAACATGACGATAAAAACCGGCGCTTCCATACAGATCCAAGCAATCTTGTTCGGTATCGGAAATCCCCATTTTTTATCGAACAACATTCCATAACCGGCTTCAACGAAGTAAAGGGCTATGAAGACAATGGCGGCGATCACAGCCATTACGATTAGAAATAAGGTAAAATGTTCAGTTGCCATCTTCGTGTGTTGATAATTTATAACCTCTCCCGTGGACGTTTATAATTTTGATGGTAGGATCGTCTTGCAATAATTTGCGTAGCTTGGTGATATAAACATCCATACTTCGGGCACTGAAGTAATTGTCGCTTTTCCATATGACTTGCAGGGCATACATCCTCTCTATCATATTGTTTGCGTGTTGACATAGCAACGTCAGCAAATCGGCTTCTTTGGTTGTCAGTTTGGTTGTTTTGTCTTCTATGGACAAGAGTTGTTTGGACAAGTCGAATTTGAATTTTCCGAAAAGATAGATTTTTACCTCTTTTTTGTTTTGAGGGCGGTAACGATTCTGTATCGCCTTAATCCGGGCTTGCAATATCTCGGCGTCAAGAGGTTTGCGTATCACATCATCCGCATGGAATGAAAATAGTAAGGCTATTTCTTCTCTCGTCGGATGTTCACACAGAAAGATGACAGGGATGATGTTCTCCGAACTTTTGATCATAGCAGCCAATGTCCGCGTTTCTTTCCTGTCCATATCGTGGTCGATGATACAGAGGGTGAAATTTCTGGAAAGGAAACCCTCATACGCCGCTTCTTCCTGGTCGAATACTTGTGAGTCGTATCCGGCAGCTTTTATAGAGTCTTGAATGGTAGTACCCTGATTATAGTCCTTGCTAAAAATAAGAATATTAAAAGAATCGTTCATTATGTTTTTAAATTGTTTTTTCGATGTTCCAGACAAAAGCGCGTAATCCTTGCGCTTCTGTCTTCTGATCCATCTGATGAAGTATCTCCAGGAAATGGTCGACTTTTTCGTCATCAACCATTGCCAGGATTGCTGAGTTCAGTGTAGGCCAGGCATGATTTCCATAATGCGGCTCTCCGGTCTTGCTTCCACGTCCCTGAACTTCATCCCAATATGTGAAGCCCCGGATGTTATTCCGGTCCATCGCATTCAGGATCATTTCGTAATATGCTTGATTAAATGATACAAATATAGCTTTCATATTAACTTATTTCTATTTGTTGTTTATTTTTTTTGGAAAATATATTATTTTTTTACCATTTTGCGATGTTTGCGTCGGACTCCGTTCCCGGCAAACACACTGTACACGACCGGTACGATGACCAAAGTGATCAAAGTAGACACTGAAAGTCCCCATGCGACTGTCATACCCATCGAACGCCACATTTCCGAACCTTCTCCCGTCCCGACAGCCATCGGGATCATGCCCAATACGGTAGTCAGCGTGGTCATCAATACCGGACGAAGACGGGATTTTCCGGCTGTCACTACTGCGGTCAGGATTCCCATCCCTCTTTCCCGGCAAAGGATCGTGTAGTCGATCAGCACGATACCATTCTTGACAACGATTCCCATCAACATGATCAGGCCGATCAGCGCCATAACGCCCAATGGTGTCTGCGTGATTGCCAGTCCCAAGATTATACCGGTGAAGGCAAAGGGGATGGAGAACATGATTACAAACGGATCAGTCAGTGATTCGAACTGGGCGGCCATTACGATAAACACCAAAATGATGATCAGGATCATCAGAATTGTCAAGTCGAAGAAGGTGTCCATCTGGTCTTCGTATGTCCCGCCTAACTGCCAACTGACATCCGATGGTATGTCCATCTCCTTCAGTTGGTTCCGGGTGGCTGTTACAATATCGCTCATGGCTGCTCCTTTCCCGACAACCGCCGATACGGTAATGACGCGTTCGCGGTCTTTACGTTCGATGGTCGGAGGTGTCATTCGTTCTACTACTTTGCCCAGGTCGCGGATACGGATTCCTTGACCGGCACTGTTGTAGACCAGGATATTTTCGATATCTTCGACAGACTGGCGGAATTCAGGGGCGTAGCGTACCTTTATGTCATATTCGTCACCGTCTTCACGATACTTGGATGCGGTCGAGCCATTGATGCGGTTACGCAAAGCCATGGCAGCCGTTGTGATATTCAATCCGTTGATCGCCAGCTTTTCTCGGTCGAAATCGACTTGATATTCTGGTATGTAGTCCTCGCGACTGATGTTAACCTGTGAACAACCTTTCACCCGGCGCATCCTTTCGGCCAGTTCGGCTGCTACGGCATCGGTCCGGCCGAAGTCGAAACCATAGATTTCGATGTCGACGGCGTTCTGTCCGCCCATACCTTCTTCCTGTCCGCCTTCGATGACCTTGAATGTTTTGATCTCCGGATATTTAGCCAGATCCTTACGCATCTCTTCGCAGATTTCAACCATGCCGCGTTCGCGATCGCCGACGCTCAGCATATTGATATAATAGTCGATGATATGTGTCCCGTTGTTGCTCAGTTGTGCCCAGGTATTATCGGAGTCGGCCTGCCCTTCGGTGAAGTTGCTGGTCTTTATTTCCGGATATTTCTGTCGGAACAGTTCATCGATTTCCAATGCCAGTTTACGGGTAATGTCTTGACGGGTCCCGACCGGCAATTCGATGTGGACACTGATCTGCGCGTTATCCTGTGTAGGGAAGAATTCCGTCTTGATGGTCGGAATCAACAACATGCTTCCAGCAAAGATCAAAGTTGCACCGAATATGACTGTTTTGCGGTGGCGTACCGCCCAGTAAAGGAAACGGGAGTAGCCATGATCCAAAGCATCCAGGGCCTTTTCAATCGGTGTGAAGAACAAAATGTACAAACGGCCTTTTTTAGGGTTTTGCTTGAGTAATTGCGAACTCAACATCGGAGTCAGTGTCAGTGCTCCGACCGTCGAAACAATCATGATGATACTGACGATCCAACCTAACTGTTTGAACAAAATACCCGCCATACCCGTCACCATGGTCAAAGGCAGGAATACGGCCAACATGGTCAGAGTCGAGGCAATGACGGAGATAGCCACCTCGTTTGTCGCGTGTACGGCAGCCTGTTTCGGCGCACTGCCTTTTTCGATATGGGTCGTAATGTTTTCCAATACTACGATCGCGTCATCCACGACCATGCCGATAGCTATGGAAAGTGAACTCAGCGAGATAATGTTCAGAGTATTGCCGGATGCAAGCAGGTATGCGAAGGAGGCTATCAACGAGATCGGGATGGTCAGGATGATGATAAACGTCGCTCTCCATCGTCCGAGAAACACGAACACCACCAGCATAACGATGATGAAGGTGATGAAAATGGTCTCCTTCAGGCTGTCGATCGTATTCAAGATGTTAGTGGAGGTATCCAGAATTACCCCTAACTTGACATCCGAAGGCAGGCTTTCCTGGATTTCAGGCAGTTTCTGGTGGACCTTTTTGGCTATATTCACCGAGTTGGCTCCCGATTGCTTCTGGATAACGATCATACCGCCTTTCTTGCCGTTGTTGTAAGTCTCTTGGGCACGTTCTTCGATGCTGTCTTCTATACGGGCAATATCACGCAGGTAGATGGTCTTGTTATCTTTATGGCCGACCACGAGATTATCCATCTGGTGTGCATCCGTAAACTCACCCTGTACGCGAAGCGCATAAGAATTGGAACCGATATCCACGCTGCCACCCGGAGTGTTCCGGTTTTCCTGTGCGATGATAGCGGATATTCCTTCGATTGAAATCCCGTATGCTTCCAGTTTGTACGGGTCGCAATAGACCTGTATTTCACGTGTCGGCGTGCCGGAAATGGAAACCGCTCCTACGCCGCTGATACGCGCAAGCGGGTTCGAGACCTTGTCGTCCAGAATCTTGTACAGGGCGTTCGTGCTCTCTTCCGCCGTAACCGACAGGATGATGATCGGAATATCGTTTGTGCCGAATTTGAAAATGATGGGATTGTCCACATCATCCGGCAACATCGGCTCGGCGACGTCCAGTTTGTCGCGCACGTCGTTTGTCGCCACGTCGATGTCCGTGCCATAGTCGAATTCGAGTGTGATGATCGAGATGTTTTCACGCGACTGTGACGTGATGTGCTTCAGGTCGCTGACGCTGTTCAACACGTTCTCCAACGGCTTGGAGACGTTCATTTCGATATCCGCAGCGCTGGCGCCGGCATAGGAGGTCATGACCATGATCGTGTTTGTCTCGATCTCCGGCAGCAAGTCTACTGATAATCTGGTTAATGAAAAAAGACCGAAGATCACGATCGCCACAAAGACAAGGGCTGTCGTAATCGGTTTTTTTACCGCTGTTGCATATAAGCTCATAATGTTTGTCTCTTACTTTTCGATTTCTACTTCCATTCCGTTGTTCAAGCGGCTCTGGCCGGATACTACTACCTGGTCGCCGTTGTTTACACCCGAAATGACTTCATATTTGTTTCCCATGCGACGTCCGAGTTCCACTTTTTCGTAAGAGACTTTGCCGTCTTTATATACATATATATAACGATCCCCTGCACCGGACTGTTTTACGATTGCGAGGTCCGGGGCGACCACATGGTTTTGTGTGCCGAAACCGATCGTCACGCGGGCAAACATCCCCGGGCGGACCCGTTCATCGCTGTTGTCGATTTTGATTTCGACAGGGAATGTGCGTGTATTCGGATCGATAGTCGGGTAAACCAGGCTGACTTTTCCTTTGAACACTTCGTCTCCATATACATCCAGCCGGATGTCGACATCTTTTCCTTTTTTTACTTTCGTGAAGAGGCTTTCGGATACGTTGATCAGCAGTTTGACCGGACGGATCTGTTCTACGGTGAAAATCGGCGAGCCTCCGCTATACATATCGCCGCTATCGTAGTTACGGGCAGTTACGATACCGGCGACCGGACTCAGCAGCTGTGTGTTCTCCTGTAAGTTCTTGTAGGCGGCACGGCTTATGTCCAGCTGTGTTTTCTGTGCATCCCAGGCTGATTTGGATGCACCGCCGACTTTGTATAGCTCGTCGATACGTTTGAATTCCAGTTCCTGGTTGTCCAATTGTATTTTTGCCTGTTTGAGATTCGTTTCGTCCATCTTGACCAAGAGTTGTCCTGTTTTTACATGGTCGCCGACTTCCGCAAACAACGTCTCTATGCGTACCGGAGTTTGCGGTGCGATATTGTTGGAAATGTTGGCTTCGACAGTTGCTGTAAATTCACTGAGTTGCTCTACCTCTTGTGCAGAAACAGTTTCTACTCTCACTAAGACTTTATTGCTGACGCTTTCCGTTTGTGCCGGATCTTTCTTTTCTCCTGAACAGGACAGCAATAATGGTAGAATGAGGAGTGATATGAAGTGTTGTCTTTTATTTGTTTCCATCTTGTGATAATTTTATTCTATGTCTATTTTCTGTTCTTTAAAATTCTTGCTGGCCTAACACCTTTTCCAGGTCAGCCTTTGCAACCATATAGTCGTAGATGGCCTGGTTGAAATTCAGTTTGGCCTGTGTCAGTGCCAATTCCGAATCGTTCATTTCGAGTAGGGTCCCGGCGCCTGTGTCGTAACGTTTCTGTGAGATCATATATCCTCGTTCGGCTTGTTCCACTCCCTTCTGTGAAGCGTCGAACCGTTTGACGCAGGTATTCATATTGTCTATGTATTGCTTGATTGCCAGTTGCAGGTTCCGCTGTGTATCCTCTCTTTGCAGGTTCAACTGTTCGAGCGAATTTCTTGTTTGTTTGATCTTATAGAACTTGCTGCCGCCGGAAAAGATCGGAATGGAGAGTGAGACGCCGACCATGGAGTAGGGGTTCCACCGATAGTCTTTGAACTTGAAATCGTTGTTCATAGCCGTCCACTGATATAGCCCTGTGAGCGACAGTGTCGGCAAATAATCAAACTTTTGCATGGTCAGTGTATTTTCCAATTGCTTGGCCTGCAAATCCATCTGCTTCAGGTCTGTATTGTTGGCCAGTGTTGTGTCTGTCGAAAGAAAATCGCCGAATAAATCCTTTTCAAAGTCGGTCAGTTGTCCTTTACATTCGATATTTATGTCCAGATCCATGCCCAACAGTGCTTTCAATTGCCATTTGGCAAGGACCAATGCGTTTTCTGCCTGCAACATATTGGGTTCGCTGTTTTTTACGGTGACATTGGCGCGTATCAGGTCATATTCGGCAACAATTCCCTGTTCGAACTTGCGCTTGATATCCAGGTAATTTTCCATCGCGTTGTCATAGCTCTCCTTAAATACGCGGTATGAATCGCTTGCAAGAAGTACGCCGTAATATCCTTTTTTTACTTGGTTGACCATCGCTATTTTAGACGAACGAGCCTGTTCGATAGCCAGTTCCACGTCGATGGCCGAGATGCTCAAGCTTTTCCAGAGGGTGGCATTGACAATCGGCATCGAGGCGTTGAAACCGAGGTTCCAGTTGTTGTCACGTCCCACTTCGATTCCTTCGTCCATATTCGGCATGTCTTCCATGCCGGGGATTTCGGTGCTTCCCATGTCGAAGCCATCCATATACATCACCTGTTTTTTCAAGGTCCGGTTGTAGTCGGCTGCAAAACTGACTTGGGGGAATAGAGCGGCATATGAACCTTTTTGCGCATATTTTTTCTTCTGGATTTCCTTATTTGCCACTTTTACAGTAGGATTTTCACTTAGCGCGATTTCAAGGGCTTTCCCTATATCGAGAACGAGTGTGTCCTGAGCTTTAGCAGAGGGGAAGGGTAAAGATGGAAGTAGCGCTATTACTATCCATATCATCTTTTTTGTCATTAAGAATAGTTTCATTTAAAATAGGTAAATTTGATTTCTAATAAAATTGTTTGTTCAAACAAATTGTTTCTGTGTATATTTCAATAAATAACGGTCTAAAATGGCAATGCCTTTTTCCGTAGAGATTCCCCGAAGGAAGGCATAAAGAATCGTATTGGACACTTCAGCCACGGAGTGATTGGAGAGAGCTTTGGACGGGCAAACCATCTTCATCTGCTCTTTTGCCAACAAAGCGACAATCTCGAAGTTGATATTCGGTTGAAAGACACCTTCTTTTACTCCTCGTGACAGCAGTTTTATGCATTTCTTCAAAAAGCGGGATTTCTCATCTTCTGTTTTTTGCAATGCTTTCGGATAACGTTTCAGGTCATCATAGAATTTGCGGTTAAACCAACGAGGGCGTCTCATGAGTTCTTCATAGAAAAGCAACGCAACCTCAAGGGCTGTTATCGGCTCGGATTCGAAATGCTTCATGGATAACTTCATTTGGGTATAACTCAGGTTTATGCATTCTGTTAGCAACGTTTCCTTATCCTCAAAAAGTTCGTAAAGGGTCCGCTTAGATATACTCGCGTTATGGGCGATGTCATCCATGCTGACATTCTTAATCCCGTGTTCGGAAAACAAGTCGAATGCCGTTAACATTATTTGTTCTTTTGTGACCATCTGTTTTAGTGATTGCTGTTTATATGATCTGATGTTGCAAAGGTCTGTCTAATTTGGAAAACTAAAAAGGTTTATTCTGTTACGGAATTAGTCGGAAACGAATAAAAATAACCTTTTATATTCCTGAAAAACCGTTATTCATTGGTAAAAAATGAAACATTTTTCCGTTTATTGAAAAAATATATACCTTTGCAAATACACGATTAGTAAATATGTAAAGATGGAGAAGCTTCCTTTAGTTGAATTGGCGGAGTTAAATAAGAGTATTATTTTCCGTGATAGTTTTCAGGATATTTTTTCGATCGCAGATCTTGACGGAGGTATGGATATCGGGGATCCCGACTCGCCGGAGCATTTTGTCCCGATGCGGTTGAATGCGCTTTTGATGGTGTTGACTTTGGAGGGAACGCTTGAAATACAGTTGGATTATGTCTCTTATACGGTCAAACCGAATAGCTTTATAACGATCATGCCTACTCATGCGCTCCAGCTTGATAAAATCAGTAAGGATTTTAAAGGCCGCTTGCTGATTGCGGCCAAAGAGTTTTTGGACGATTGCAATCCCGGTGGAGGCAACCGGACTCAGGCGATTGCGAACTATATGGAACTTCGTAAGAATCCTTGTACGGAATTGGAACCGGAAGAAACTGTAAAGCTGGCCGATTGCATGCAGTTTATGCGGAATAAGATGAGAGAACGTACCCATTTCTATCAGAAAGAGCTGGTGCAGAACGCCTTTATTGGTTTCTTGTTGGAGTTGGGGAATATATTCTTGAATAAGAAAGACCGTTTGATCCGGCCGACGCTTTCCCGTAAGGAAGAATTGTTCGAACAGTTTCTGCAATTGTTGTTTGAACATTGCAAGGAACAACATGTGGTTACTTTTTATGCTGAAAAGTTATTTATCACGCCACAGTATCTGTCGTTGATCCTGAAGGAACTGACGGGCAAATCCGCTAACAAGTGGATAGACGATGCCCTGATCGTCGAGGCAAAAATCCTTTTAAAAGCCCCGCAAGCAACCGTCCAACAGGTGGCGGATGTCCTTCATTTCTCCGATCAGTCGACTTTCGGGAAATTCTTTAAGAAACATATGGGGATTTCTCCGATGGAGTACCGTAAGTCCTGAAACAGGCGGTACTCCGGGCTCTCTTATCTTTTACTGAACTTATACCAGTTGATCAATTCGGACAGGCCGTAGATCAGACAGGCGACTCCGAAAATCACAAATGTGTTGGCCGCTGCTCCGAACGGGTAGGCGAGGATCATAACTCCTGTTATCAGGATCAAGGACGGTATGATATAGAATCCGTAGGGAACCGTACACCATTTGCGGGCGGAAATCAGGGAAATCAACTGTTGCACACCTGCAATAACCAGTAAAGCTCCTAAAATATACATGAGTATGCTGACAAAAAACTGAGGCATGATCACTAACCATGCTCCGAACAAGATGCTGCCCGCTCCGTCGATCGGAAACATTGGACTCGGCTCGCCTTCCACTTTCTCACGGGTGAAATAATTTAAGAGCGAGAATAAGCCGGGTATGATAAAACAGATACCGATCGTTATCACGAGGTAAGTAACGGCCGCTTCCGGCCAAAGAACCAAGACAAGCCCCAAAACGATTGCAAATATGCAACGCAGGACTGAACCATTTAAACTTTTCATCTTATGTGTATTTTATATCTTTCTTTTATAACAACGAAGATACGTTATTTTCTTTGGAATGAAAATAAAAATGAAAGATATGCCTCTTTTTCGATTGACAAAATGCTACAGTCCTATCCTGAAAATCTATTTTCTACCCCATGAAAATGAAATTACTATCACGGGTAATATTTTTTAACATATCTATATGGAGAGGATCAACCCTCTTTTGCTGTCAAAAAGACAAAAGATGTTTTTTCTTTCCTCCCTTGTTATATGAATGAAATTGTGTAACTTTGCAGTTTTGAAATGCGAGTGTGCAATTAAAAGATAATTAAAATATTACTATCGTGGCAGATACAAAGTACATCTTCGTTACGGGCGGCGTGGTCTCTTCTTTAGGTAAGGGAATTATTGCCGCATCATTGGGTAAACTGCTTCAGGCAAGAGGCTACAAGGTTACCATTCAGAAATTTGACCCCTATATTAATATCGATCCGGGAACGTTGAACCCGTACGAGCATGGGGAATGCTATGTTACCGTAGACGGACATGAAGCGGATTTGGACCTCGGACATTACGAACGTTTCCTGAATGTTCAGACAACCCGCGCAAATAACATCACTACAGGGCGCATCTATCAGAGCGTTATTAACAAAGAACGTAAAGGGGATTACCTGGGAAAGACTGTCCAGGTGGTGCCTCATATCACGGACGAGATCAAACGCAATGTGAAATTGCTGGGAAATAAATACAAGTTTGATTTCGTGATCACAGAGATCGGTGGTACGGTTGGCGATATCGAATCTCTTCCGTTTATCGAAAGCGTACGTCAGCTGAAATGGGAATTGGGTAAGAATTGTATATGCGTACATCTTACTTATGTGCCTTATATCGCGGCTGCAAAAGAATATAAGACAAAACCGACACAGCATTCCGTAAAACAACTGCAGGAGTTGGGTATTCAGCCGGATGTCCTGGTGTTGCGTACCGAACATGAGTTGAGCGCTAATATATTAAGTAAGGTAGCCCTTTTCTGTAATGTGGCGCAGGATGCCGTCATACAGTCGATCGACGTCCCGACGATCTACGAAGTACCGCTGGTATTGCAGCGCCAGAAGATGGACGAAGTGATCTTGCGCAAAGTCGGGCTGGAAGTCGGGCCGACACCGGAAATGAAACCTTGGCATCAATTCTTGCAGCGTAAGGCTGACGCTACCGAAACAGTCAAGATAGGGTTGGTCGGTAAATATGTCGAACTGCAGGATGCTTATAAGTCGATCGACGAATCTCTGTTGCAGGCCGCTATTTATAATGATCGTAAGTTGGATTTGCATTTGTTCCATTCCGAAAAACTGAATGACGGCAATGCTGCCGAATTGTTGAAAGATATGGACGGAATCCTGATTGCTCCGGGATTCGGACAGCGTGGTATTGAAGGTAAATTTGCCGCATTGAAGTATGCCCGTGAAAACGATGTCCCTTGTCTGGGTATCTGTTTGGGTATGCAGTGCATGGTGATCGAATTTGCCCGCGATGTAATGGGACTGAAGGATGCCAATTCGACAGAAATGGAACCGAACACTCCGTATAAGGTGATCGACCTGATGGAAGAGCAGAAGAACGTAACCAATATGGGCGGTTCTATGCGTTTGGGCGCATACGACTGTGTTCTGAAGAAAGGTTCTAAGGTTTATGAAGCATATGGACAGACGCATATTCAGGAACGCCATCGCCATCGTTTTGAATTCAACAGCGAATATCGCGATAAGTTTGAAGCTGCCGGTATGATGTGCGTAGGCGAAAATCCGGAATCGAACTTGGTTGAAGTCGTTGAGATACCGGCCTTGAAATGGTTTGTTGGCGTTCAGTTCCATCCGGAATATAACAGTACGGTCGTTAATCCGAACCCGCTTTTCGTCAGCTTTGTTAAAGCTGCAGTTGAAAATAAAAAATAAGAATCATAGATGGATAAAAACACGATAATAGGTTTCCTGCTTATTGGACTTGTCTTAATTGTATTTACCTGGTTGAACAGACCTACACCGGAGCAGATAGAAGCACAACGCCGGATGCAGGATTCGATAGCCCAGATAGAATACGCAAAGCAGCTGGAGCAGCAGAAAGAGTTGAATAAAGAAGCAAAAGCGGACGATGAACTGGCCGGTTTGCCCGATTCCGTACGGCTTGCCCGTTTACAAAGCACATTTGGTGTTTTCGCCGATGCAATGACAGGTGAGGATGGTTCCACTGTTTTGGAAAACGAACTGATTGAAGTCCGTTTGGATAATAAGGGAGGACGTATCGGGTATGTCCGCCTGAAAGAGTACGATAATTATAAAGGCGAACCTTTAGTGCTTTTTGATGAAAAGGATTCGAAGTTCGATTTCACATTGGTAACGGCCGATAACCGGGTGGTGAGTACCGGCGATTTGTATTTTACCCCTGTAAAAGGAAATGATCCGAACAGCATCACCATGCGTCTGAATACAGGCGAGGGCAGCCATCTGGATTTTATGTATACCTTGAAACCGGACGATTATATGTTGCAGTTCTCCATTAAGGGAACTGGTTTGAATGGTGTCCTGTCACCGGGTACGACTGCTTTGGACCTGTTGTGGCAGCAAAAAATAACCCAGCAGGAGAAAGGCCGTAAGTTTGAAGACCGTTATGCAACGGTGTACTATAAATTTATGGCTGACGATGTGGAATACTTGAGCGAGACCAAGAGCGACAGCAAGCAATTGTCTAACCGGTTGAAATGGATCGCTTATAAAGACATGTATTTTTCTTCTATCCTGATTGCCGGGAACGAAGGATTCGAGTCGACGACTATCGATTCGAAGATGCTGTCCGAAGACGGTCCTTTCCTGAAAGAGTATAAGACGACGACTTCCGTTCCTTTCGACTTGAAGGGGAATGAAGCGACGGATATGCGCTTCTATTTTGGTCCCAACCTGTTCCCTCTGTTGAAATCTTACGATGAAGGAGTGGAAAAGGCCGGCCAGTTGGATCTGGAAAAGATCGTTCCGCTGGGATGGGGCATTTTCCGTTGGGTGAACCAGTATTTCGTCATTCCGTTGTTTAACTTCCTCGGGCAGTTCATCCATAGCTACGGTTTGTTGATCTTCCTGCTGACGGTTATCGTAAAGCTGATCCTGTTCCCGTTGACGTATAAGTCTTATATGTCATCAGCCAAGATGCGTGTGTTGCGTCCGCAGGTGGAAGAGCTCAATGCCAAATATCCGGGACAGGATAAGGCCGTAGAGCGCCAACGTGCGACAATGGAGCTGTATAGCCGTGCCGGGGTGAGCCCGATGGCAGGATGTGTTCCGATGTTGTTGCAGATGCCGATTCTGGTCGCCCTGTTCATGTTCTTCCCGTCGGCAATCGAATTGCGTCATCAGAGTTTCCTTTGGGCGCACGACTTGTCTACCTATGATGCGATTGTGAGCTGGAATACATATATTCCTATAATCACACCGTACTTCGGCAATCACATCAGTTTGTTCTGTTTGTTGATGACCGTAACGAACATTATATATACGAAGTTCAATATGGATCAGACCAACACCGGGCAGCAGCAGATGCCGGGAATGAAGGCGATGATGTACATGATGCCGCTGATGATGTTGGTATTCTTCAACCAGTATGCATCCGGTTTGACCTACTATTACTTCATCTCTACATTGATCACGATCTTACAGACGGTGATCTTCCGTTATACGATTAACGAAGATAAGCTGTTGGCCAAGTTGGAAGAGAATAAAAAGAAACCGATGAAGAAATCCGGTTTCATGAAGCGTCTGGAAGAGGCTCAGAAAGCACAACAGGCCCAATTGGAAAGACAAAAACAGCAAAGAAAGAGGTAAGATTACATTTCTTGAAATAGTTTGATAATAGAGATATGACAGGCAAGGAACGAATTTGCGTTCTTTGCCTGTTTTCATATACGGAGAATTTATTTTGCAGCATGCTGGTTTTTAAGGAAAGCCAATGCCTTTTCCATATCTTCCGGTGTGTCGATTCCGATTGTTTCCTGTTGGGTAATTCCGACTTTAATCTTGTAGCCGTTTTCCAACCAGCGCAGTTGTTCCAGGCTTTCTGCCAGTTCCAGAGGGGACTGGGGAAGATGTGTGATCTCTTTTAATGTGTCGGCACGGTAAGCATATAGTCCGATATGCTTGTAGTAGGTGTGGTTCGGCAACCATTCGGTGTATTTCCTGCCTCTCATATAAGGAATAATCGAACGGCTGAAATACAGGGCTTCATTATTCTTGTTCAAGACTACTTTCGGCGAATTGGCGTTGAATAGGGTTGTTTCGAAATCGTCATCCGGGCGGAAAGGTTTTACCAGAGTGGCGATTTGGACGCTGTCATCGATGAAACATGCTTTTAATGTTTCGATCTGTTCCGGTTGGATGAAAGGTTCGTCGCCTTGTATGTTGACAACCACGTCGTATCCGTCTCCTATTTTACAATACGCTTCATAGCAGCGATCCGTACCACTCTTGTGTTGGTCGGAGGTCATGACGACATTTCCTCCGAAAGCCCGGACGGCTGTTTCTATGCGGCTGTCGTCCGTAGCCACACAAACAGCATCAAGTACGTTTTGGACTTGTTCGTATACCCGTCGGATCATCGGTTTGCCTGCCATATCGGCAAGTGGTTTCCCCGGAAAGCGGGTAGAGGCGTAACGCGCTGGAATAATACCTATAAACTTCATGATTTATGATTTATGAATTATGAATTTGTCAATTGCTCACCGTTTTCCCTTCACTCAACCGAAGAACTTTCTCATGTTCTCCGACAATCCATACAATATCCCCCTCCTCAAAAACAGTTGATGGAGATGGGTTCTTGATAGAAGACGAACCTCGTTCGATACCGATGACCAGACAGGCAGACTTATCTCGTATACCGGATTCCAGGATTGTCCGTCCGATCAGGTGAGAGCCTTCGGCGATGGTGAATTGCTCCATGTTGACTTCGTGTGTCTTCTGCTCCTTGTTGGTTTCGGCCTTTTTGTATCGTTCGACCAGATATTGGCGGAAATGTTCGAGATCGTCATCCGCACCGACTACGACCAGTTTGTCAAACGGATAGAGGCGCTCTTCTCCTCCGGGAATATTAATCCGCTGTTCTCCTCGGATAATAGTCACGATGTTGACATTACATTTTTGGCGGAAATTGAGTTCTTTCAAAGTTTTTCCCATGCTGGGAGAATTCTGCTTCACTTCAAAATCGGCCAAGTGAAGGTCGCGTTCCAACAGGTGGTTGGCAAACCGTTGGTTGATCGGGGCTTTCCGTTCGTTTTCCAATTCGCGTGCGGACAGGTTGCTGAAGAAATGCCGTTCCATCAGGATAGACTGTCTTTTCAGCCGTTTGGACAAAATGACAATAACGATGACTGTGGCTGCGATCGCCAATACGATACCGACTGCGGCATTTAGCAAATGAGCGACAGGCAGCATGACCAGGCCTATACATAATATAATACGTAGAATAAACAGCGAAACCAATGGGCCTCGGTTGTATTTACTGTCCAGCCATAATTGTTGGAATTCGGCTGAATGATTCTTCTTCATCATGATCGCACGCAACATGGGGGCTATTATTAGCAGAATCAGCACGAGTGAGATACCGGCTCCCCGTATGCCGGGGAGTTCCTTCATGATAAAAGGTGCTACGAACTGAAGCCAGATGAAGATCAGGACAAGGGTGACGGCTGTATAAGTGCCGACTATACGGAGCAGGGCTTTCAATAATTTATTCCAGGCGCTTTTCTGATGTATGGTGTTGGAGCCGGAGGAATAGCGTTCGAGAAACTTCATCCATGACTTCGGGATAACCCGGTCGGCAATCCGGCATGCCGGTTCTGCCATGCGAATCATGTAAGGCGTAAAGAAAGTCGTAACGACCGAAACCGCCACGACAATGGGATAAAGGAATTTGTCGGTTACCCCTAATGAGAGTCCTAATGATGCGATAATAAAAGCGAATTCACCTATTTGGGCGAGTGAGAAACCGGACTGTATGGCTATTTTGACCGGTTGGCCGGAAAGCAATACGCCAAAGCTGGCAAATAATATCTGTCCGACTATAACGACCAATGTGAGGATCAGGATCGGAATTTTGTATTCCCACAGCAAGGCCGGATCGATCAGCATTCCCACGGAGACAAAGAATATGGCTCCGAAAAGATCCTTTACCGGTTTAATAATGTGTTCGATATGTTCCGCATCGATGGTTTCTGCCAGAATAGATCCCATGACGAAAGCTCCCAAAGCGGATGAAAAGCCTGCCTTCGTAGCTATGATAACCATGCCGAGGCATAGTCCCAGACTGACGATCAACAAAGTCTCGTCATTCAGGAAAGTCCTGGCTTTTTTCAAAAAAGAGGGAATCAGATAAATGCCGATAACGAAACAGAAAAGCAGAAAAACACCCAATTTGATCACACTGTTGAGCAGCTCTATTCCCTCTACGTGCTTGCTGACTGCCAATGTTGATAGCAAAACCATCAGCAAAACGGCAAACAAGTCTTCGACAACGAGGATTCCGAATACAACCCCCGCAAACCGTTGGTTGCGCAGTCCCATATCGTCGAATGCTTTAAAGATAATCGTTGTGGACGACATGGAAAGCATTCCTCCGAGGAAAAGACTGTTCATATGCCCCCAACCTAAAGACAATCCGGTAATATAGCCGAGTGTCATCATGCCTATCACGATGGTGATAGCCCCGATCACTGCTGTTCCGCCGACTTTCATCAGCTTTTTGAAACTGAAGTCGAGCCCTAAAGCGAACAAAAGGAAGATAACGCCTATATCCGCCCAGATACGGATACTTTCTACATTCGTGACGGTAGGAATCAGTGTGATGGACGGGCCGGCAAGAATTCCGGCAACAATATATCCAAGTACGACCGGTTGCTTTAATCTTTTGAAAAGCAAGGTAATCAATCCTGCTGAAATCAGTATGACAGCAAGGTCCGATATAAGTGATGGTATTTGAGACATGCTTTCATTGTTTTTTCCGTTGGCAAAGTTATGTATTTATTTTAATTTTGCCGACCTAAAAAATTGCCAAAATGAAGAAGAAACATCCGATAGAAGCGTTGATAGAGCAGGGGGAACACCAGCAACTTGATTTTAAGTTCGAAGTGAGCGACAGTAAAAAAATTGCGCGTACGCTGAGTGCTTTTGCCAATACAGACGGCGGGCGTCTTTTGATCGGAGTGAAAGATAACGGGAATATCTCCGGTGTCCGTAGCGAAGAAGAATATTATATGATTGAAGCTGCCTCCAGGATGTACACCCGGCCGGAAGTGCCTTTTGAGGCGACACGTTGGGAGGTGAATGGCAAGACGGTTCTTGAAGTATACATTGCTCCCAGTCCGGATAAACCGTATACCGCTCCCGATAAGGATGATAAGTTTAAAGCCTACATAAGGGTCGCCGATGAAAATATATTGGCAAATGAAGTGCTGGTACTTGCCTGGCAGAAAAAACATGAACCGGACGGGACTTTATTGAAGATAAGCAAACCCGTAGAACGTTTGTTTGCCTATCTTGATAATCATCCTCATATCAATATCAGCCAGTTTTGCCGGATCGGGCGGATCAATTATTATACAGCGAAAAACATCCTGAGCGATCTCCTGGCCATGGACGCCTTACAGTATGTCGTAATCGACAAGCATATCTTATACAGGCGCGTCCTGGCGTAGGTGGGGCGTCAAAAAAACTTGTACCCGTGGCTTAAAGTTTTTCCACATACACTTGTGCATTCTCGAAGCGAACGACCTTGACCTTGTCCCCTTTTTCTATAAAGCCCGATTCGGAAACTCCGTCATAATATTCTCCGTCGATCGAAACTTTTCCGGAAGGACGCAATACGGTAGCGGCTATTCCCTCTTTCCCGGTCAGCGAAGATAAGTCTGGAGAGGATATCGCGTCTTTCAAATCTGTATTCAGTGCGACTTTCCGGAACATTCCCCGGTGTCCGATTTTATTGGAGAGCCAAATCATCAGACCGAAACCGGCCACTAATCCTACCAAGACTGTCAACGTCGCTTCTCCTATCTCTTTTCCGCTGACTCTTTCGAAATCGAAGTTGTCATTGTTCAGCAAACCCATGACCAAGCCGCCGATAACCAAAATAATGCCGCTTATTCCGGCAACCCCGAATCCCGGAATGATAAATATTTCCACCGCAAGTAATAGAATGCCGGTAATGAAGATCAAAATTTCCCAGTTTGCCGCTAATCCGTCTATATAGAGTGGTGCAAAGTAGAGGATTGCCGCCAGTAATGCAGCTGCAGAGGGAAAGCCCAGTCCTGGTGTTTGCATTTCAAAGTAAATGCCACCGATGATAATAATGATCAGGATAGACTGAAAAATAGGGTTCATCAAAAATCCTTTTAAATCATCCTGCCAACTGGGGGTATAACTTTTCATTTCGTAGTCTTTATATCCCAAATATTGCGTGATTACTTCATCCGGATTTTCGGCAATGCCGTCGCAATACCCCCATTTTTGAGCTTCCTGCGCGGTGAAAGTAAGGACTTTTCCTGTATCTATCAGGTTCGGAATGGCAACCCGTTCGTCTACCATAGCTTCGGCAATTAGCGGATCTCGCTTCCATTTGTATAGGGTGTCGTTTTTTTGTATGATCGTATCCTGTCCGTGTGCCTCGGCTGTCGAGCGCATCATGGAACGCATATAGGATTGGTATTTGTCCGGCATTGCCGCTCCTGTTTGGTTCACGACGGTGGCTGCCCCGATATTAGCGCCCTTTCGCATATAAATTTTCTTGCAGGCGATGGAAATGAGCGCCCCGGCAGAAGCTGCATTGTTGTCGATGAAGACATATACAGGGATAGGGCTGTACAGAATGGCCGTACGCATCGAGTCGGCCGCATCCACTTGGCCGCCGTATGTGTTCATATGGATCAGGACGGCTTCTGCTCCTAAAGCGTTGGCTTCCGCTAAACCATTGCTAAGATACAGGCGCGTGGTGCTGCTGATTTCTTTTTTTATGTCGATTTTATATACTAACGGGTGTGAGGAACCTGCCGCCGATATGAGTGGTGTTATCTGAATTAATATGACAGTTAAAAAAAGTCCTAATTTTTTTTTCATTTATATTATTCTCCCTTTCTTTTACATGTTGTACGAATTTGTAACAAACATGTCGTGAATTTTGTATTTTAATCGCTCGGAAACTTATAAATACTGCTCATTTTCAATACAGTTTGTTATAAATGTATTAAGTTACGATTTTTAATATTAATAATCATCAAACTGCATTGTATTTAAAATATTATTCCTACATTTGTAATGTCCTTCAATGCTGAGGATAGTGCCAAACCGGTATTAAACATTAAAAAAACAAGTAATATGAATGCGTTGCAATTTCAGAAAAAATTATTGAGCATGCAAGAAAATATGATGAATTTTGCATTAATGCTCACCGCAAATAGGGATGACGCCCAAGATTTGATGCAAGACACAACGCTGAAAGTTTTAGACAATCAGGAAAAGTTTGTAGATAATATTAATTTTAAAGGGTGGGTCTTAACTGTGATGCGTAATATCTTTATTAATAATTACCATAAAATCGTTCGTACACAGACAGTCGTCGACCAAGGGGTCGACTTGTATAATCTGGATGTTGTGAATGACTCAGGTTTTGACTCTCCTGACGGTGCTTATCAAATTAAAGAAATCACAAAAGCAATAAATGCTTTGAATGACGAGTTGAAAGTTCCTTTCTCTATGTTTTTGAGTGGCTATAAGTATAATGAGATTGCAGAAAAGCTTTGTGTACCCTTAGGAACGGTAAAAAGTCGTATCTTTTTTGCCCGTCAGGAATTACAGAAAGTATTGAAAGATTTTCATCAGAGTTGAGTGAAGTTTAAAATAAACACATAGCAAAAAAGTAAATTTGGGAAAAGCGTAGCGAATTGGCTGATACAGCGTTCGTTACGCTTTGTTTTTTATGGGACAGAGCCAATGGAATACTACCTCGAAGCTAAACGGTAACCAGCCTTTGATGTGCCGTATCACGGTGGAGTTCCCCCATGCTTGTGGGACGTGAAGAACAGCCGTGCTTTGGTCCCCGAAAAGTTAAGGCAGAACATGCGCCGACCTATACAACCGCAAAGGAAAGGCAAGGGATTCAGGTTATAAATTGTAATGGTCACCCCTCGCCACTTGCTTTCCCGTAGCAAAGGTGTTGTTGGAAATTTCCGAAGGCTCGTCAGTCGGAGGAAACAGATGTGGCAGGATGGCATAGAAATAGTCCGTCACCCAGTCGTAATTGTGCTGCCCTCCTTGTGCCAGCAGGAAGTAGAGATTTCCCACAGACGGGCGGTAATCATAGGCGAACATATCCGTCAGTCGCTGCATAGCTTCTATGTGGGTGTGCAACGGATAGGCGATGTCGTTTGTACCTGTGGCAGCGAAGATGAAGAAATCGTCTTTTGTGTAGCCTTGGTCGATGACGCTTTGGCGCATTAGTCCGGCAGTAGCATCGGCAAGTTCTTCCTCCGCCATGTGTCCCAATGCCCAGCTTGTGCCGCTTATCGGGATGAACGTGCGGAAGTATGCCAAATCAAATTCAAACACGTTCCATGTGGTTGTGCTCCCCATCGAGAAGCCTCCGAAGGCGCGGTGGTCGCGTGATGCTATCAGATCTTCGGGCGATGTGCTCTGGGCGTAGGTGGAATATCTGCCCTCCACGGCAGGGATGATGTCCTCGCGCAGTTCTTTCGGGAATTGTGTCCAGTTTTCCTCAGTCTGATAATTCGTGATAGTCGGGGTCACTACTATCATCGGGCGCATCCTGCCATTGGCAATGAGGTGGTCTACTACGTTTTGCAGCTTGCGCCTGTTGGTCGTTCCCTCGAATATGGTGCGTATTCCTCCGCCATAGCCGTGCATCAGATAAAGTACTTCGTATTGCTTGCCACTGTCATAGCCGTAGGGCAGGTACACGCGGCATTGCTTGTCTCTCGGCGAACCGTCGGCATCGTGCGCCACGTAATCCAGCGTCTCAATCGTCCCGGCTTCTGTGCAGGTTGTCCTATACTCGTCGGGAACGGGGGCATATGTTGGTGCTCCGTCCTGCTCTCCCGTGTCGTTCGGGGTATCGTCCGGCGTAACAGGTGTCCCCTGTTCCATAAGAGGCTTTTCGTTCTCTTGTGTTGTGCAAGAGGCTGTCCCGAACAGGGGGACAGCCGTCAGAATGGTAAGTAATAAATGAGTCATCTTTTCCATTTTATTTTAACGTTGACATATCTATCACATAGCGGAACTTCACTTCTCCGGCAGCCACCTTACGGTAGGCTTCGTCGATGGCAAGCTCGCCGTCCTTCTTGAGCATGGAGACGTACATCAGCGGCTCGTAACGGGCAGGGATAGTGCTAATGATGAAGTCCATCGTGTTGTTCAATCCTTTCAGTTCTTCTGGATTGTTCACGTTCACATAGCGGGCTGCCCCCATGCGCAGGGCATCCTCTCGCTTCTCTTCCGTGACGTCGAACACGGTAACATCCGTCCCGAGCGATACGGCGTACTGCACCGCCATGTGTCCCAATCCTCCGAAACCTGCCACGCCCACCTTGTCGCCTTTCTTCACGTGGCTGAACATGATGGGCGAATAGGTGATGATTCCGGCGCAAAGCAGCGGGGCTATACGCTTCAGGTCAGCCCCTTCGGGAATCTTCACAGCGAAATGCTCGTCCACCACGATGTTGTTCGAGTAGCCGCCCATCGTTATCTCCCCACCGTGGAACAATAGACAATATGTCAAATAAGGTTTTAGAACGTTGAAAATAAGCACTCCTATTCCTTATTCTGTATAAATTTTAATGTGTTTTGCTGGATTTTTTTAACGGCTGTCTTTGTAAATAGGTTGCCGAACGCCATAGCCATTCCAACGGACCATACAGAAAGGATCTTAGCCAGTACCTGCTAATTACTATTTGCAAAATATAAATGCTCAATCCCAGTAGGAAGACCTCCGTTGCTCCCCAATTACCGAAGACAGTACCGAACGCCCACGGAGAGAATACAAGACAACCCGTGATGTTTTGCAATTCATAGTTGGTTAACCCCATTCGTCCGTAAGGTGATAATACATTCAAATATTTCCCGATACCGTTCAGATGATAACAGATAATAAATCCCATGACCAACGCTCCGGAAAATAACACGGTACTAATGTCACCCAACATTGCCACCATTAGTAATGACGGCGTTACTTCCACATTCGGCATCATAAAAGTGAAATAGCCTACATTATGTGCGGGGAATAATTTAATAAGCCCATCTATCAGCAACGTTCCTAACGTAAATCCTATGAATAATAAAACATTTCTCTTTTTCCGCTCATGTACTGTTTCAAAGAAACGGAAACGTCCTGCTATCAAACCTAAGATGAAAAGAGCCATCGTGAGATAGCCACGACCATATTTCCCGAATTGGATATTCATTTTCATCTCCAAGCCATTAGTCAGGTTGTTTTTGGCTGAATTGATGAACGATGGTTTCTCCATTTGCATAGATGGTCTGACGGACGGACGCTCCTCTGATGTTCTTTGTATGCCGTTTTGCACCAACTCTGTTTGGTTTAATCGGTCATATCCTACCATCAACAATCTCGGAGTACCCAGCAACAGCAATGCTGTTATTACGACTAATACCTGATTCTTGAATCTTGACAAAAAAACAAGGACTATTCCGAGTATCGCATAAATGGGTAAAATATCCGCTGTATAAAAACAGTTACCAACGATACCAATCACAAACAGGATAATCATCCTCCAAACAAATCGTTTATGAAAATCTATCCCCTTTCTCTTAGCTCTGTCTATTTGGATGAAAAAACTCAATCCGAAAAGGAAAGAGAAGATATTAATGAAACGTCCGGACAAGACATTCGCTGTAAGCCATCGGACAAACTCGTCAAAAGCGGGGGATAATGGTTCGCTCATCCCTCTGTTCGAGAAAGAAAAGATGCCATAATGCTGCGTCATGTGTACAAGCACAACGCCCAACAAGGCAAATCCGCGCAATGCGTCAATGACCGTAATACGACCTAATGGTGTGGATAATGATACTTTTTCCATGATTCATCGTTTTATTATTGTTAAATATTTCATAATACTCACAGGTAATGTGCCTAAAATTTTTCTCGTTTCCTTTGTTTGTCGGTGGCAAAGTTAGGGCGAATAGGAGGAAAGGATTTTCCTGTCAAGTCCATTGTTTTTTTCTGTGAAGCTCAAATGACTTGTGAACTTCTTAAACAACAAAAATGAACTGCACAGTCAAGCCTCATTGGTTTCTGGTCGCTAAATTTGCAGTATCACAATAAGACAGTATATCATGTTGAAAAGAAATTCGGGTTTATCCTCTAATCTATTCTTTTTTAGCTACCTTTGTGGAAAAGAACGAGGCATGGAAGAATATAAGATAATAAACTACTCGAACATATTTCTCACCTATCTGCACGAAACAGACAGGGTATGTACCTTTACAGTCAAAGATCATACACTGTTTTATCTGCATTCAGGTGAGATGGAAATAGAGGAAAACGGGAGGTTTACCCGTTTCCATGAAGGGGAGTGTGCTTTTGTCCGGAAAGACAACCGTGTCAGTATGCACAAACATTGCGCGAAGGACGGCAAGCCGTATACTTCCGTGGCATTGGCGTTCTCCCGGAATTTCTTGATGGACTACTATCGAAAGATGGACAAGGACTCTTTGCCCACTGATGCCAAACGTAGCAAGGCAAGCGTGTTGAAAATCCCCGTCCGTCCCGATGTGGTCAGCCTTTTCGAGTCGATACGTCCCTATTATGATTCCCTTACCGCTCCCGATGAGGAATGGATAAAACTGAAAATAAACGAAGGGTTGCGTGTCGTACTGAAGACAGACAAGAACGTTTACGCATCTCTGTTCGATTTCACCGAACCGTGGAAAATAGACCTTATGGCTTTCATGAACGAGAATTATATGTACGATCTCAGCATGGAGGAACTGGCAAACTATACAGGGCGTAGCCTTTCCACGTTCAAGCGCGATTTCAAGAAAGTGACGAACACCTCTCCGCAGAAATGGCTGATAGACAAGCGGCTTTCAGAAGCCCACCGGATGCTTTCGGAGGGAAAAAGGAAGATACAGGATGTGGCGATGGAGGTCGGTTTCTCCGGCGTGGCTTTTTTCTCGCGTAGCTACAAGGCGAAGTTCGGTTACTCGCCCGCAAGTACGGAATCGGCACTATGATTTTTCATTGTTTGATGCTGTTTTTTATTGAATTATGCACTTGCATCCTCTTTTATATTACAAAATTGTCGCTGATAGTTCGTACTTTCGGAAAAAATGTCATATTTGCAAATATTTTTATTACTTTTGGCGCAAAATTTTAAACTGAGATGAGAAGTTTTGCAAGTGATAACAATTCAGGAGTTCATCCTTTGGTGATGGAGGCCGTAATAAAGGCGAACGATAATCATGCGGCAGGATATGGCGATGATCCTTGGACAGCAGCTGCTACTGCGAAAATAAAAGACGTGTTTGGCGAAATGGCATCGCCTTTTTTTGTTTTTAACGGAACGGGTGCCAACTCTGTGGCATTGCAGGCTGTGACACGTCCGTTCAATAGTATTTTGTGTGCTGAAACGGCTCACATCAATGTGGACGAGTGTGGCGCTCCTGCCCGTATGACCGGCTGTGCTGTCGTGACGATTCCGACTCGGGATGGAAAACTGACGCCGGAATTGATCAAATCTCACCTGCATAATTTCGGCGTCTGCCATCATTCGCAACCGAAAGCCGTTTATATTTCACAAGTTTCCGAACTGGGGACGGTTTATACGATCGAGGAGGTAAAGGCAATTGCCGATCTGTTGCATGCTTATGATATGTATTTGCATATGGATGGGGCACGTCTGGCAAACGCTTGTGCTTACCTGAATTGTTCGATGCGTGAGGTGACTGTCGATGCCGGGGTGGATATCCTTAGTTTGGGAGGAACCAAGAATGGAATGATGATGGGGGAAGCGGTCGTTTCTTTCCGTCCGGAGATAACCGGGAATTTGCAGTATTTTAGAAAGCAATCTGCTCAATTGGCTTCCAAACTACGCTATCTTTCCTGCCAGTTTATCCCTTATCTGGAAAATGACCTGTGGCTGGAAAACGCACGGAATGCCAACAATCGTGCTTACCGGTTGGCAGAAGCCTTGAAAAAGTATCCGCAGATACGGTTTACCCAGAAAATAGAATCCAACCAGCTTTTCTTTACCATTCCTACGGAACCATTAAAGAAATTGCAAGAAAAATATTTCTTTTATATGTGGAATGAAGAGGCCAATGAGGCGCGCTTTGTTACTTCATGGGACACGACGGATGAGGATATCGACGAGATGATACGGACGTTGGATGGCATATTTAAAGAATCCTCTTCTTCGTTATTGTAAAATAAAATATCGGTGTATGGAGGCCCGACAATGATTTATCTTGTCGGACTCATGGAAAGTTGTTACTTTTGTGTCCTAATCTATAAATCTGGCGATAAAATGAAACAGGCGGTTTGGTTGGCTGCAGTATTGATATTGCTGTTGCCTCTGGGGAGAATCCATTCTAAGGAGAGAAGCGAGCGCGAGAATAATACGTTGCGTATTATGAGTTATAACATCCGTAGTGGCAGGGGAATGGACAATGTGGCCGATTTCCGGCGTACGGCGGAAGTGATTAATAAGGTTTGTCCGGATGTCGTGGCTGTCCAGGAGATTGACAGTGTGACAGGCCGTAGCGGAGGAAAAGATGTCTTGCGCGAAATTGCCGAACTCACTTTGATGCATCATATGTACGCTCCGGCAATCGATTATGACGGTGGAAAGTACGGAATCGGTATGTTGAGCAAGGAGAAGCCCCTCGGTTATCACTACCTGTCCTTGCCGGGAAGAGAAGAAGCCCGTGCACTGCTTGTCGTGGAATTTGAAAAGTATATCTACTGTTGTACGCATCTTTCGCTGACGGAGGAAGACCGGATGCTTTCCCTGCCGGTCATCAAGCAGGTGGCGGCTTCGGCAAACAAGCCTTTCTTTATTGCCGGTGATATGAATGCACATCCCGATTCGGAATTTATCCGGCAGTTACAGAACGATTTTGTGATTCTGACGGATACGAAGAAACCTACTTTCCCGGCGGATAAACCCGACGAAACAATTGATTACATCGCTGCCTATGCCAAAGATACGACAGCCTTTACCCGTATTTCAGCCCGTGTATGGGACGAACCGGCTGCTTCCGACCATCGTCCGGTCCTTACGGATATTATCTTCAACCAACCTGCAGCCAAGATATTCCGTACGGAACCTTACTTGCAGAATCCCGTAGGAAACGGGATTACGGTCATGTGGCAGACTACTGTCCCTACTTATAGTTGGGTGGAATATGGAACCGATAAGGAACATCTGCAAAGGGCTCGTACGATTGTGGACGGGCAAGTGATCTGCAACGGTCTGCAAAATAAAATCAGGTTGGACGGTTTGGAACCGGGAAAAACCTATTATTATCGGATTTGTTCGCAGGAAATCATGCTTTATCAGGCTTATAAGAAGGTGTTTGGCGAAACGGCCGTCTCCGATTTCCATACTTTTACCTTGCCTGCTGCGACAGATACCGATTTTACTGCCATTATATTTAACGATCTGCACAAACATTCCGAGACTTTGCAGGCGTTATATAGACAGGTGAAGGATTTGAAATATGATTTTGTTATTTTTAATGGCGACTGCATCGATGACCCGGCCAACCATGACGAGGCGACCCATTTTCTCAGCGAACTGAATGAAACGGTTGGAGCCAGTCGGGTTCCTGTATTCTATATCCGCGGAAACCATGAAATACGCAATGCCTATTCGATCGGCTTGCGCAGCCTTTTCGACTATGTGGGCGATAAGACTTACGGTGCTTTCAACTGGGGTGATACGCGTTTCGTCATGTTGGATTGCGGTGAAGACAAGCCGGATACGCATTGGGTGTATTATGGGTTGAACGATTTTTCGGACTTGCGTAAGGCACAGGCGGGTTTCCTCAAGGAAGAGTTGGCGTCCAAGGCTTTCAAGAAAGCAACCAAACGGGTGCTGATCCATCATGTCCCAATCTTTGGAAGAGGAGATGATTATGATTCGTATAATCCTTGTCGTGACGAGTGGGGAGCACTTCTTGAGAAAGCTCCGTTTGCAGTCGGTCTAAATGCGCACACTCATCGTTTTGCTTATATTCCCAAAGGTGCGAATGGCAACGGTTATCCTGTCATCGTGGGAGGCGGTTACCGGATGGATGGCGCTACGGTGATGGTTTTGCAGAAGAAAGGAAAACAAATGACTCTTCGTGTGCTGAATACGAAAGGGGAAACATTAAAAGAATTGAATTTGTAACAGACGTATAGAAGTATGAATTTGAACCCGAAAGAACTGGATGAAACGATTAAGCCAGTTGGAAAAACCGATCTGATTTACGGTATAGACGACCGTCCTCCTTTTAAGGAAGCAATGTTTGCTGCTTTACAACATTTGTTAGCGATCTTTGTGGCGATCATTACTCCGCCGTTGATTATTGCCGGTGCCTTGAAACTGGATCTTGAAACGACCGGTTTCTTGGTTTCGATGGCTCTTTTTGCTTCCGGTGTCTCGACATTCATACAATGTCGTCGGATTGGTCCGGTAGGAGCGAAGTTGCTTTGTATCCAAGGGACGAGTTTTTCTTTTATCGGCCCGATCATAACGGCAGGGTTGGCAGGTGGATTACCTCTTATATTCGGGGCGTGTATTGCGGCTGCTCCGATCGAGATGGTGATTAGCCGGACATTTAAGTATATGCGGTCCATCATTACTCCGCTGGTATCGGGTATCGTGGTGCTGCTGATCGGGCTTAGCCTGATCAAGGTAGGAGTCGTTTCTTGTGGCGGCGGGTATGGCGCGATGGATAACGGAACGTTCGGAAGCATCCGGAATATAGGGGTGGCTGCGATAGTATTATTGAGTGTCTTGTTCTTTAACCGGTGCAAGAACAAATACCTTCGTATGAGTTCGATTGTGTTGGGATTGTGTATCGGTTATGTGCTGGCCTACTTTCTCGGTATGGTCGATATGGCAGCCGCTTCTTCGCAAAGTTTGATGGGATTCAATATCCCGATGCCTTTCAAATATGGTTTGGACCTGAATTTTTCCGCCTTTGTCGCTATTGGTCTGGTGTATCTGATTACGGCGATCGAGGCTACCGGCGATGTGACGGCCAACTCGATGATTTCAGGTAAGTCAATAGAAGGAGAGGGCTACCTGAAGCGTGTTTCGGGGGGTGTGCTGGCGGATGGGGTAAACTCCTTTATTGCCGGAGTTTTCAACTCTTTTCCCAATTCGATCTTTGCACAGAATAATGGTATTATCCAGTTGACGGGAGTTGCCAGCCGGTATGTCGGATATTATATTGCCGGTATGCTGGTGCTGCTGGGACTGTTCCCGATTGTCGGAGTAGTCTTTTCCTTGATGCCGGATCCCGTGCTGGGTGGGGCGACTTTGTTGATGTTCGGTACGGTTGCGGCTGCCGGCATACGGATTATCGCCTCGCAGGAAATAAACCGGAAAGCGACTTTGGTTTTGGCAGTCAGTCTTTCGCTTGGTTTAGGGGTGGAGCTGATGCCGGATATCCTGAATACGGCACCTGAAGCTATAAAAGGCATCTTTTCTTCCGGGATCACGACCGGAGGGCTTGCCGCTATTTTCGCGAATGTATTGATACGAGTCAAAGAAGATAAAACAGAATAAAAATGGAATTACTTAAACAACGTATTCTGCAGGATGGCAGATGTTTTCCGGGTGGAATTTTAAAGGTTGACAGTTTTATCAATCATCAGATGGATCCGATGTTGCTTTATAAAGTGGCAGAAGAATTTATTTACCGTTTTCGGGATACAGATATCAATAAAATTGTGACGATAGAAGCAAGTGGCATCGCTCCGGCTATCATGGTGGGATATATCATGCATCTGCCGGTTGTTTTCATAAAGAAAAAACAGCCGAAGACGATGGAGAATATGTTGTCTACCGTTGTTCATTCGTTTACGAAAGACCGCGATTATACGGTGTGTATCAGTAATAACTTTCTGACCCCCGACGACCACATTCTCTTTATAGATGACTTCCTGGCGTATGGCAATGCAGCTATGGGAGTACTTGACCTGGTGAAACAGTCTGGAGCCAAGTTGGAAGGAATGGGCTTTATCATTGAAAAGGCATTTCAAAAAGGACGCGATGTGCTGAATGCAGCGAATGTTCGTGTGGAGAGCCTTGCCATTATCGACAGCCTGGAAAATTGTACGATCACCTTTCGCTAAGGATTTAAAGAACCGGATAATATAATATATGGATCAGGAAGTAAAGGAACGGCTGATAAGCCGTGTGAATACGAATCCGTATGTCAATCATTTAGGAATTGATTTTACGGTGGTGGAAGAGGGAAGGGTAGAGGCCCGCATGCCTTTGCACGATGAACAGCGGCAGTATAGCGGTGTTATTCATGGGGGTGTCCTGGCAGCTCTTGCCGATACGATTGCCGGTTTTGCCGCTTACACGATGCTGCCTTTGGATCGCGACGTACTGACCGCCGAACTTAAAATATCCTTTTTACGGGCGGCTTGGGGAGAAGAATTGATTGCAAAAGGCTATGTGGTGAAACCGGGAAGACATCTCCACTTTTGTGAATGTGAGATTTATTGTGATGATAAGTTAGTTAGCAAATCATCGGGTACTTTCTGTGTAGTTCATCCCCAGATATAAAAGCATATTGCTGAAAAAATAGACCATCTGAAGATTACGGCAGCGTGAAACGCAGGCATGCCGTGTTCTTCATGATCGGTAAAGTCAGTATCTTCTCCGTAGGCAGTTTCTCTAACTGCGCGATGATGGCACGATTGAAGCCGCCATGTCCGATTGCCAGAATCCGTTTCCCCGGAAATTCCTTTTTCAGGAAATTGACAAAATCCCCCGCTCTTTTATACAAGGCGTCTATAGTCTCCACGCTTTCGGGTAGTGTCGTAAAATCCATTTCATCCGCTATTTTTCCGGTATATATGCCCCAGTCCATTTCACGAAGGAGGGGTGTCGCCACCGGTTGTAATCCTTTCCGCCGGGCAACGGCCATTGCCGTGTCATAACTGCGTGCGAGGTCGCTGCACACGATCACGTCCAATTCTTCCTTGTCCAGCATTTCAGCCAGTGCCTCGGCCTGCTGTTTACCCTGTTCCGACAGGTGGCCGGGAAGTTGGCCTTGCATAATATGTCGTTTGTTTTCTTCCGTCTCGCCGTGGCGGCTCAGGATCAATTCTATCTGACTCATGTTCCTTTTTTATATGGAAACAAAGGTAAATAAAAAAAGGAAACCTTTCTTATTTTCAAGCTTTGAAACAAAAATGTCTGCGGTCGAAACAAAAGTGTTCGCGGTCGAAACTGAAATGTCTGCGGTCGAAACTGAAGTGTTCGCGGTCGAAACAAAAGTTTCAACCGAGGAAACAAAAGTTTCGACCGATGAAACAAAAGTTTCCTCGGTTGAAACTAAGGTTTCAAAGGCAGAAACTATTTGAAACTTTAGTTTCACGAAAAATATTTATTGAAACTTTTGCGTTCATCCCTACATGTAGGTATCATCCCTACATTATTTTTGCGTGTAGAAGAGTAAGCTAAGCATTTGATATGCCGTAAAATAACAAAAAGGCGACATACATTGACTGTACGTCGCCTTTTATGCTTATTCCTCAAAAAGTTGCGGAGGCAAGACTCGAACTTACGACCTTTGGGTTATGAGCCCAACGAGCTACCACTGCTCCACTCCGCGATATAGTTGTTATCATTCCTGATTGCGTGTGCAAAGGTACAAAAATATTCTTATAATCCAAATTTATTTACAAATAGATTGTAAAATATTCTTGTACCCCGACTCTGATGCCTTTATAAACTGCATTTTGATAGTTTATAAATCTTCTATCGAATCATGATTTTCTGTTTCGTATAGCCTCAGTTTACTTTTCAACCGATTAACCTCCTGTTGCAAGGACTCTACCCGGCCCAGTAAATGATGAATGGCATCTATTCCCTCTATGTTGATAGACAGGTCGTAATACATACGCGTATATCGTTCTACGTCATACAATTGGGAGGCGGGCAGGTAGCTTTCCCCTTCTACAGTATCGATCTCTATCAGGCCGCCTTTTTGCAGCAGGTAGAGAAACGATGGCTCGATATGGCATATCCGGCAGTATTCATTGACTATGATTAAATCTGTTTGCATAACAATCTCGTTTTTTAATTAAGACTTTGTATTTCGCGGAACAAATCTTTTTGTTTGTCCGTCAGATTGGTCGGGATGTCGATAGAGTAGGTTACTATCATGTCACCGAACTTCCCTTCTTCCTTATAAACAGGGAAACCTTTTCCTTTCAACCTCACTTTCGTGTTGTTTTGGGTTCCCGGTTTAATCTTGAGCTTGACTTTGCTGTCCATTGTCTCGACAATCTGCTCGCCACCGAGAATTGCCGTGTACAGATTTAAAGGAGCGGTAACGTACAAGTCATCGCCTACCCGTTTGAACCGACTGTCTTCCGGAATGTGGAAGGTGATATACAAATCGCCTGCCGGTCCGCCGTTTACACCCGGTCCGCCCTGTCCTTTCAACTTGATGGTCTGTCCGTCGGCAATACCTGCCGGAATTGTGATACGCAGGTTCTTGCCGTTTACGCTGATGATCTGTTTGTGCGTTTTGGCAGCATCTGACAAAGAGACCTGCAACTCTGTCGTGTAATCCTGTCCGCGGAAACTATAACTGCTTCTACTGCTGCGTCCACTTCTGCCACCCATACCTCCGAACATCTGTTCGAAGAAGTCTGAGAATTCGCTTCCATCGCCTGAACTGCTCCAGTAGGTTCCTCCGCCTTGTCCGTTCTGGTATTGGCGATATTGCTGTTGCTGGGCTTCGAATTCATCGGCGTGTTTCCAGTTTTCTCCATACTGGTCGTATTTCTTCCGTTTCTCCGGGTCGCTGAGCACCTCGTTGGCTTCATTTATTTCCTGAAACTTGCGGTGAGCATCGGGGTCATTCGGATTCAAATCGGGATGGTATTTCCGCGCAAGCTTTTTGTACGCCTTTTTGACGTCATCCTGCGAAGCGCTTTTGTCTACTCCCAAAATTTTGTAATAATCTATATAAGCCATATTTATATATGTTATTAAGTCTACTTCTTTTTTTGATTTTTAATACATATATAGAATAACAACAAATGTGCCGGAGAGTTCATTTCAAATTTAAATAGGTCTAATAAATTTTAGGGAAAGTAAAAAAGCCTCCGATTCTAAAGAATCAAAGGCTTGATGAGTTGCGGAGGCAAGACTCGAACTTACGACCTTTGGGTTATGAGCCCAACGAGCTACCACTGCTCCACTCCGCGATATAGTTGCTATCATTTCCTGATTGCGAGTGCAAAAGTACGATTTCTTTTTAAGAAAACAAATTTTTCGGCAATTTTCTTCGTTTTTTCATCTTTATTTTTCAGTTGGAAGAAATATCGGGAACGATTTTAGGGGAATAACCCCGTTCTTTTAGCAAGCAATTGGTCCATATCTCTATTATAAAGGTTCGTTTGGATAAAATGTAAGTATGTTTTTGGTAGTTATTATTTTTTCCGGTACTTTTGCGCACAGTTTTAATCAAAATGTGCAATACGAATGCCGATGACAGTTTCTAAAACACGTGAGATGTTGGTGGATGTGGCCAGACAATTGTTTGCCCGCATGGGGGTGGATAATACGACAATGAACGATATTGCACAGGCATCCAAAAAGGGAAGGCGCACGCTTTACACCTATTTTAAAAGTAAAAATGAAATTTATCTGGCTGTAGTCGAGTCCGAGCTGGACCAACTATACAAGATGCTGCAGGATGTAGCGGCGAAAGACTTACCGGCAGACGAGAAGTTGATGACGTTTCTTTATGCAAGATTGGATGCTATCAAGGCGCTGGTGTTTCGTAACGGGACATTGAAAGCTAATTTTTTTCGTGATATTTGGCGGGTGGAGAAGATCAGGAAGAATTTCGATATCCGTGAGACGGAACTGATACAGGGAATTTTGGAAGCCGGGGTGAAGGAAGGTATTTTTGCGATGCCTGATACCGAGATTACGGCGGTCGTCCTTCACCATGCCTTGAAGGGGTTGGAAGTTCCGTACATACGTGGAATCATGGGGGATAATATCAGCCAGCGGATTAAACGGAGAGATAATGTAATGAATTTGATATTCAATGGTATAAAGATAAAGTAACACGAAACTGAGGAATGTTTATTAATGCAACAGGGTTTTATGTACCTGAAGAACGGGTCGATAACCAACATTTTTTAGAGTTAAACGGGCTAACCAGTGAATGGATTGAACAGCGTACAGGGATTCGTTCCCGGTCTAAGGCGAAAGCGGAGGAAAATATCAATACTATGAGTATGGAAGCTGTTCGTAACGCTCTACCTAAATTACCGTATGATATTACGGATGTGGATTTGATTATTTCAGCCTCTTATTCTCCGTACGATACGGTAGCGACTGCGGCTCATCTTGCTCAGCATGAATTCAATATTGAAAATGCAAAAGCGCTCTATCTTTCTTCCGCCTGTTCTTCATTTTTGAATGCACTGGAAGTTGTGGAAGGATATTTTGCCATGGGAAAAGCGACAAAAGCATTGGTCCTTTCTGCCGACAAGAACTCTGCCTACTATAACGAAACAGATCCGAAAGCAGGCCATCTTTGGGGCGATGCGGCAGCGGCTTTCTTCATTTCGAAAGAGCGCATTTCGGAAAAGGATTCCGAAATTGTAGAAGTATATACACAAGGACTCGGTTACCTGGGCAAGGCACCGGATGCGGTTCATCTTCGTCCGCGAGACGGCGGCATCATGATGCCGGAAGGACGCGATGTGTTTATCCAGGCTTGCACCTATATGCCGAAGAACGTGCTCTATCTGTTGGAAAAGAATGGCTATACGTTGGACAACCTGACATATTTCATCGGTCATCAGGCCAATATGCGTATCATGTCCAATATAGCTAAACAGCTCAATTTGGCGGAAGAGAAATTTCTGCATAATATTGAAGAATTGGGAAATACCGGTTCGGTAAGCTCTGCACTGGTATACGCCCAAAATGATCATAGTTTCAAGAATGGTGACCTGGTGGCCATTACCGTGTTCGGCGGTGGCTATTCTACGGGTGCATGCTTGATCAAGTGTTGAATTTAAATTGGAATTAATATGAAATTATTAGAAGGTAAAGTGGCAATTGTTACCGGTGCCGCACGTGGTATTGGCAAGGCGATTGCATTGAAGTTCGCTTCTGAAGGAGCAAACATCGCATTCACAGATTTGGTGATTGATGAAAATGGTCTGGCTACCCAGAAAGAAATCGAAGCATTGGGTGTTAAAGCAAAAGGCTATGCTTCCAACGCTGCCAATTTCGAAGAAACACACAATGTCGTAGCTGAAATCGTAAAGGATTTCGGCCGTGTGGATATCCTTGTGAACAATGCGGGTATCACGAAAGACGGTCTGATGATGCGTATGAGCGAAGGCCAATGGGATGCTGTTATCGGTGTCAACCTGAAATCGGCTTTCAACTTTATCCACGCTTGTACTCCGGTGATGATGAAACAGCGTTCGGGCAGCATTATAAATATGGCTTCCGTCGTAGGTGTACACGGCAATGCCGGCCAGAGTAACTATTCGGCATCCAAGGCCGGTATGATTGGTTTGGCTAAGTCTATCGCACAGGAACTGGGTTCACGCGGTATCCGTGCCAATGCAATCGCTCCGGGCTTCATTATTACCGATATGACAGCCGGTCTGCCGGAAGAAGTAAAGGCCGAATGGGCAAAGAAGATTCCTCTGCGTCGTGGCGGTACGCCTGAAGATGTGGCAAACATCGCTACATTCCTGGCTTCCGATATGTCTTCTTATGTATCAGGCCAGGTGATCCAAGTTGATGGCGGCATGAATATGTAAATAAATTTATGATTTATAATTTATGATTTCAAACATCACCAATATAAATCATAAATTATAAATCATAAATCATAAATCTGAACTCATGGAGGTTATTTACGAAGATAATCATATCATAGCGGTGAACAAGACTTGCCGTGAGATTGTACAAGGAGATAAAACCGGTGATACTCCTCTTTCGGACATGCTGAAGGTATGGCTGAAAGAAAAATATTGTAAGCCTGGAAATGTTTTTGTCGGTGTTACGCATCGTTTGGACCGCCCGGTCAGCGGTGTCGTGTTATTTGCCAAAACGAGCAAGGCGCTCGCCCGTCTGAACGAGATGTTCCGGGTTGGCGAGGTGAAGAAGACTTATTGGGCTATCGTGAAGAACTGCCCGCCGGCAGAAGAGGGCGAGTTGGTAAATTGGTTGGTCCGCAACGAGAAGCAAAACAAAAGCTATGCTTACGACACGGAACGCCCGAATGCCAAGAAAGCAATCTTGCATTATAAGCTGATTGCCCGCTCAGACAACTATTATTTGTTGGCTATAGACCTGAAGACAGGCCGTCATCATCAAATTCGTTGCCAACTTGCCAAGATGGGGTGCCCTATCAAAGGCGATTTGAAATACGGTTTTCCCCGTTCCAATCCGGACGGCGGCATCAGCCTGCATTCCCGCAGTGCCGAATTCATCCATCCTGTATCGAAACAACCGGTCAGTATTGTTGCTCCTGTGCCTGCAGATCCCCTTTGGAAAGCGATGGAGCAGTTGAGTGTAGAATGTTGAAAGTAGTTTCGACTTTCTGCCGATTTATAAACAGGATGCGAAGTCGCTTTTATTTTTCTCCTTTTAGCTGTTTTAGCTGTTCCCTTGATTTACTTCGTGTAACGATATAAACTCCAAGGAATACTAACGCGATTGCAATGCTTTTCATCAATCCGAACGTATCCAGGCCGACTATAACCGTAATGATGGATGCGATGATCGGCTGGACATAATTGTACATGGTCGCAACTGTCGGGCGTAAAATCCGTTGGCCGATCGGGACGAGAAGGTAAGCGAAGAATGTTCCTCCCAATACGACAATCGCAATGTTCAGGTAGATATTCAGGGGCAGAGTGGCGAAGTCGATGCTTGCGACACTGTTGTAGGAGAAGGGAATCGTGCAGATTGCCGAATAGGTGAACATCCATTTCATCAGCGTCACCGGTGAGTACCGTCCGATCAGTCCTTTGTAGACAACTACATAAATTGAAAAACTGCATTGTGCGATCAGACAAAGGATATCCCCCCACACGTTACTGCTGCCATTCCCGGTTGTAGCCGCCTGCTGTCCGCTCAATATAAGTGTCAGGGCACCTGCCGCTCCGACAAAGATACCGAGTATCTTTGTTCCCGTAATCGGCTCTTTCAAATAGAAAGCGGCGATGACCATGGTGATGATGGGCGTGGAAGTGGCAACGATCGTTGCGTCTATAGGTGAAGTCAACGACACGCCGAATATATAGGTTCCCTGGTTGAATACGATTCCGAAGAGGGCGGCGAAGAACAGATGTTTCAAGTCTTCATGAGGAACATGTTCCTTACGGGTGAAGATCGATGCGATCCAAAATACGATTGCTGCGCCCAACATTCGGAAGGTCGTTAGAGAGACTGCATTTACTAATCCACTGGATAAGACAATTTTGGAAGAGGGCGACATACATCCCCACAATACGTTTGCCATCAGCATGGCCAAATGCCCTTTGTAAGCTTCTGATTTCATGATAACCTGTTTATCTTTGGGGGTACAAAAGTAGAAAATCCGTCAAATTAGCCAAAGCGACCTTCTGATTTTTTTGGTGTATTGGGAAACTATTTAGGGTGATGTCCTTACGTATAGATTGGGAGTATAGAAAAGTTTCGCATAATAGTTTTATCTTTGTGACTAATAGAAACAATAAAGGTAAGATTCTTATGAAACCGACTCGTGTTATCGAAATTTGTGCAAACTCCGCGCAAAGCTGTGTGGAAGCAGAAGCCGGAGGGGCTAAGCGTGTGGAACTTTGTGCCGGTATTCCGGAAGGGGGGACGACTCCCAGCTACGGGGAGATCCGGACGGCACAAGTACTCACTTCGTCTATCGATATAAATGTGATTATTCGTCCGCGTGGAGGCGACTTTCTCTATACACCGGCAGAGATTCAGTCGATGTTGTTGGATATCGAACTGTGCAAACAGTTGAAGGTGCACGGTGTGGTCTTTGGTTGCCTGACGAAAGACGGGGATATCGATGTCCCTTTGATGCGCCGGCTGATCGAGGCTGCCAAGCCGCTGTCTGTCACCTGCCATCGCGCTTTTGATGTTTGCCGAGACCCCTTTGCCGCTTTGGAGCAGTTGATTGGATTAGGTTGCGACCGTATCCTGACTTCCGGTCAGCAGTCCGATGCCGTGAAAGGGATTCCCCTCATTGCCGAACTGGTGAAACGTGCGGCAGGACGCATCATTATCATGCCAGGATGCGGGGTTCGGGAGAATAACATCGCTCGTATCGAAGCGGAAACTGGAGCGAAGGAGTTCCATACATCCGCGCGCAGCATCGTCTACAGCAAGATGGAATACCGGAACGAGAATGTCCCGATGGGAAGCAGTATCGTATCCTCCGAGTTCGAGACGGTCGAAACGGACCGCAAGAAGGTGTCTGCCTACCTGTAAGGAAACCATTTATAATATTTCAATATCAATATGAAAAAACAGTTGTTGGGGGTAACCCTGTTCTCATTATTTTTGACCGCTCCGACTTTTGCAGTCCAATCATATAAGAAGGTGGCGGAAGATTGTAAGATAGAGTTGAAACAAGACACGCTGACAATCGAAAACAGTTTGATCAAGCGTAGCTGGCTCTGGAATAACGGCAATCTGATTACTTGTAAACTGGAAGATAAAGGGAATGGCTTGGTTTGGCGGCTTCGGAACAATCAGCCAGACCTCTCCCTCCCCGGCGAGGAAAAGGAGGGGAGCGAAGCTTCTGTCCGGATAGAGGAAGTACCTGCTTCTTTGCAATATACAAACCATCTGCGTGCAACGGTGGAGTATAAAGCCGGGAATTTGCAGGTGAGGAAAATTCTCAAGATATATCCTGGTTGTCCAGCCATCGCCTGCGAATTGTATCTGAAAGGACAGGCTTCGCAGAAATGGATAAAGGCGTTGGATAATCCTGCCGACTTGCAGAATATAGAAAAACTGACGCAAAATTCGCAAGGCGGGAATGTCCCGGTGATGGAACAGCTTATGCTGGAAGGAAAGCACTGGCAGTTGGAGGCAGTGGAGTTTTTTGACGTCACCGACCGTTTTAATACATTGGTTCGCCCTGTTCATGCACTTTCTTATCGGGATTGTCTCTATCGTGGCAATCTGCTGTTTGCAGAGAATATGGAGAAAGAAGCCGGCTTTTTCATGTTGAAAGAGGCGCCTACGTCAAATGTGCAGCTCTACTATCCGGGTGGTGATTATCTGGTGAGCGAGGGAACTTTCCGGATGGTCGGTTTGGGGGTCGACAGTGCGGATATAAAGACTGATGAGTGGACAAAGGCTTATAGCTATGTGACCGGAACCTACCGTTCAGGTGAGAAACAGAAACGGATGGCGCTTCGTAATTACCAGATGCGCATTCGCCCGTTCCTCGAAGACCGCGACGAGATGGTGATGCTGAATACCTGGGGCGACAGGGGACAAGACACACGTGTGAACGAGGCTTTCTGTCTGAAGGAACTGGAACTGGCAGCCAAGTTGGGAATCACTCATTTCCAGATCGATGACGGATGGCAGGCCGGACGTAGTGCAAACTCTGCCTATGGTGGCAGTTTCAAGAATATTTGGGATAACCCGGATTACTGGACACCCGATCCGATCCGTTTTCCGAATGGCCTGGCGCCTATCGTGAAACGTGGTAAAGAGTTAGGAATCGAAGTGTGTCTTTGGTTCAATCCCAGCATACAACATGATTATGCCGATTGGCAGAAAGATGCTGATGCGCTGATCGCCTTGTATGAGAAATATGGTATCCGTACCTTTAAAATCGATGGGACTTTTTTTGATAACAAATTGGCAGAAAGCCGTCTGCGCAGTCTCTATAACCGGGTGATGGAAGCGACCGGATGGAAAGCTGTCTTGAACCTGGACGCGACAGCCGGACGAAGGGGAGGATATTTCTTCTTCAATGAATATGGAAACATCTTTTTGGAAAACCGTTATACGGATTGGGGTAACTATTATCCGTACTGGTCGCTGCGTAACCTGTGGATGCTGTCACGCTATGTCGCTCCCCAGTCGTTGCAGATCGAATTCCTGAACAAATGGCGTAACAAGGAGAAATATACCGGTGATAAATTCGCTCCGTCAACTTATTCATTCGATTATTTGTTTGCAATAACGATGGCAGCCCAGCCATTGGCCTGGTTTGAAGCAGCTAACTTGCCGGACGAAGCTTTTTCGACAGGCGAAGTGATCAAGAAATATAAAACGGTACAGCATGATTTCCATACCGGATATGTCTTTCCTGTGGGAGATGAGCCTTCGGGTAAGTCATGGTGTGGTTTCCAGTCCGTGAAGGACAAGAAAGGATATTTCCTGTTGTTCAGGGAGTTTAACAAGGAGGAGTCATTCGATATGGATACGTTCTTCGAACCGGGCGAACAGGTCGAATTTACTCCGGTTCTCGGTGCAGGAAAAGCATTTCGCAGTATGGTCGACAAGGACGGGCGGATTCGTTTTTCCCTTTCGGAACCGAACAGCTATGTGTTGTATAGTTATCGAGTATTATAAGTATATTTGTAACGTAAAATAAAGGATAAACAATAAAAAACGAAAGAACAATGGAAGAACCTAAAAAACTTTACCGTTCGAATAACGGGATGATAGCAGGTGTTTGTGCGGGTATCGCCGATTATTTCGGTTGGGACCCTACATTAGTGCGTATCGGGTATATATTATTAAGTATCTTTACGGTGTTTTCCGGTGTGATCGCTTACCTGATCCTCTGGATGGTTATACCTAAACAACTTGAATAATGAAAGGAAAGATGGAATGAGCCGATGGAGCGGGGTGATTTGGGGCTTGATGGTGCTGGGCTTGTCTTGTACGCAACCGCCGGTGCAGGAAAAATATCAGAAAAGCCGGGACAAAGTGGTCGATGTGCTGGACAAGGTGGTGGAGATCGGGACCGGAGACGTGCTGGTCGGCAATAACAATCAACTGTATGTGCTGGGCGATTATTTAATTGTCGTCGAGTATAATTGGACGGCTATCGATAAGATCGTGCACCTGTTCGACAGGTTTACCTATAAACCTGTTTTGAGTACGGTAAACAAAGGACAGGGGCCGGGAGAGATAGCCAATCCCGGAGTGTTGATTATGAATGAACAAAAGGGGTGTTTCTACTTCCCTGATAATGCTCGGATGAAATTGTACACCTATGTCTTGGATAGCCTGCTGGTCAATCCCGACTATATGCCTGCGGTCAAATGTACTTTCCCGGAAGACCGTGTGCCGAGCGATGTCGTCTATGTTTCCGACACGCTTTGTATCGGTAGGACGATCGTCCCGATCGGGACAAATGATTTCAAAACTGCTGTCGGATGTTGGAATATGCAGACGGGGAAAGTCCGTCTGATGCCCTACGAACATCCTGAGATTAAAAAGAAACGAGCGGCTTGCATCGTTTCGATGGAGCATGGCATCTATGTGGATGTTTATTCGCGGGACGACCTGCTGACGATCTGTGATTTGGATGGAAATCTGAAATACAATGTTTATGGTCCGGTATGGCGGCATGGCGAGTGGAATGATGTCTATCAACATATCGATGGCGTGTTTTGCGGTGACAAGATCGTGACGGCTTATTCCGGAAAACATCGTCAGGAGGAAGACGGATTTACGGCTTCTCTGTTGCTGGTATTCGATTTGGATGGTAATTATCTGAAGACGCTTGATGTCGGCCGTCCTGTGGTCAGGCTTTGCTATGACGATCGCAATAAACGTTTGCTGTTGAGCATGAACGACGAGATGCAGTTTGGTTATCTCTCGTTGGACGAGTTACTCCGGTAAAACGAAGGGCCGGATTTCCCTGAATGCGTAACTGTATAACCTATTAAATAAAGAATGAATTTTGAATTATCTTCTCCATTCAGTCCGACAGGCGATCAGCCGGAAGCGATAGCCGCTTTGTCTGACGGTATAAAGAATGGTGTGCCTTTCCAGACCTTATTAGGGGTGACAGGGTCCGGAAAGACTTTTACTATCGCCAATGTGATCAAGGAAGTGCAGAAGCCGACCTTGATCCTGAGTCATAACAAAACCCTCGCTGCCCAGTTGTACAGTGAGTTCAAGGCCTTTTTCCCGAACAATGCCGTCGAATATTTCGTCTCCTATTACGATTATTACCAGCCGGAGGCTTACCTGCCGACGACGGACACCTATATAGAAAAGGATTTGCAGATCAACGACGAGATCGATAAACTTCGCCTGCGTGCAACCGCTTCGCTGTTGTCGGGGCGGAAGGATGTTATTGTCGTTTCGTCTGTCTCCTGCCTGTATGGCATGGCAGACCCGACAGCTTTTGCCGAGAAGGTGGTGCATCTGGAGAAGGGAATGCGGATAGACCGGGATAAACTGTTGCGTCGTTTCGTGGATGCCCTTTATGTCAATAATAAAATAGAGTTCAACAGAGGCTGCTTTCGTGTAAACGGCGATACGGTTGATATTTTTCCGGCTATCGAAACTTTTGACGGAGCAGCCTATCGTATCGAGTTCTGGGATGACGAGGTAGACCGTATCTCTTCGTTCGATCCGCAGACCGGGCAGGAGATAGACGAGCAGGATGAACTGAATATCTATCCGACCAACCTCTTCGTGACCACCCAGGAACGTATCAACACCGCTATCGGACAGATCGATGTCGATCTGGGGACGCAAGTGAATTACCTGCGGGAGATAGGCAAGCCTTACGAAGCGAAACGTTTGTATGAGCGTGTCACGTTCGACCTGGAAATGATACGCGAACTGGGGCATTGCTCCGGTATCGAGAACTATTCCCGCTATTTCGACGGTAGACAGGCGGGCGAACGGCCTTTCTGCCTGCTCGATTATTTCCCGAAAGACTTTCTGTTGGTGGTCGATGAGAGCCACGTGACGATTCCGCAGATACGGGCGATGTACGGAGGTGATTATTCCCGAAAGAAAAACCTGGTGGATTATGGTTTCCGTCTGCCGGCAGCGATGGATAACCGCCCGTTGACATTCGATGAGTTCGAGTCGCTGACTCCGCTGGCGATTTACGTGAGTGCGACGCCTGCCGACTACGAGCTGGCTAAGAGCGAAGGGATCGTGGTGGACCAGGTGATCCGTCCGACTGGCTTGCTCGACCCGGTTATCGAGGTGCGTCCGACGCTGAACCAGATCGACGACCTGATGGAGGAGATCACGCAACGTGCCGCTGTAGACGAACGGGTACTGGTGACGACCTTGACGAAACGTATGGCGGAGGAACTGACTACATACCTGACACGCATGGGAATCCGCTGCAACTATATCCATAGCGATGTCGATACGTTGGAGCGCATTCAGATCATGGACGATTTGCGGAAAGGGCTGTTCGATGTGCTGATCGGTGTCAACCTGCTACGTGAAGGGCTTGACTTGCCGGAAGTCTCTTTGGTTGCCATCTTAGATGCCGATAAGGAAGGTTTCCTGCGCTCGCACCGTTCGCTGACGCAGACAGCCGGGCGTGCCGCCCGAAATGTGAACGGGAAGGTAATCTTCTACGCTGACAAGATAACAGACAGCATGCGCCTGACGATGGACGAAACGGCCCGCAGGCGTGAAAAACAGCTCGCTTATAACGAAAAACATGGTATTACACCTAAGCAGGTCATTAAAAACAGTGTTTCCCTGGTAGCGGAGAAACAACAACCGTCTACCGGCGAACCGTATGCTTACGTGGAACCGGAGCCCAGTCTGGTTGCAGATCCGGTAGTTCAGTATATGAACCGTAAACAGCTTGAAAAAGCGATCGAACGGACGAAGAAGCAGATGATGGAGGCGGCCAAGAAGCTGGACTTTATCGAAGCTGCGCAGTTCCGTGACGAGTTGGTGAAGTTGGAAGACCTGTTGGCGGCAAAGAAGGATTGAATTTGAATCAAGAAATGAAACGAACACTATTTTATTTATTCTTTTTAGCCTTTCTCTCCTTGTCCGGGAAAGCCCAGGAGGATAAGGACATTTACGAACGTTATTGTGCCGCAATGAAAGAGGAAGCGGCTTTGCCTACAGGTGACCTGATGGTGGAGACCGCCCGTTTCTTCTTGGAAACTCCTTATGTGGCAGGGACATTGGAGGATGTTCCCGAAAGACTGGTGGTCAACCTGCGTGGTCTGGATTGTATGACTTTGGTAGAGAATACGACCGCTTTGGTCTGGTCTGTCAAACATCGCCTCACATTTGACGGGTATGCTTCAGTCTTGAAAGAGATGCGTTACCGGAATTCCGGCAATGCGACACTCGATTATACGGATCGTCTTCATTATACGGCCGACTGGATATATGAAAACGAAAAGAAAGGTTATCTGAAGGATGTCACGAAAGAGATCGGGGGGCGGCCGCTTCAGCTCGACCTGTCCTTTATGTCCACACACCCCGATAGCTACAAGCAGTTGAAAGGCAATCCGGAACGTATCGCGATAATGGCGGCGAAGGAAAAGGAAATCAGCGCCCGTCCGCACTATTATATCCCGCAGGATGAAATCAATGCGCATGCCGGTCAAATCAGGAATGGCGATATCGTTTGTTTTGTCACGACGGTGAAAGGGCTGGATATCTCACACGTCGGCATTATCTGCCGGGAAGGAGATAAACTTACTTTTATCCATGCCTCGACCACCCAAAAGCGAGTGATCGTGAACGAAGACCCCTTGCAGGAGTATGTGCAAGGCATCAAGCGCAACTGCGGTATTCGGATTGTCCGTCCACAGTTTTGAACCTATTGGAAGAGTTCGAATGCAAACTTGAATCCGATCCCGTCATATTTTAATTTGTCGAACCCGACGAAAGCGGCTACGTTGAAGATATGGTTACCGAAACCGTATCCGATTTCCGTGTAGCTGGGTTTGACCGGCATCCATAACTGGCTGAGGTAAAAACGTTCGGAGATGACATGTTTGGTGGCCTCCGGTTTGAATAGTTGGAAAAGCATGAACGGGCTTTCGTACATGACATGTGTCTGGACATATTTGTCGGAAGCATTGAACCACACGTTTCTTAGCTGGTGGAAGACGCCCCCGAAATCATCCCCTCCCCATGATTCGGGAAAGTTGTGGCGTGTGAAATACCGGTAGTCGGCAAAGTAGGTTGACTTTTGGGCCGTATAGAATCCTCCACTGATATGGTAGTTGAACCGGCGCGACAAACCCAGATAAATGCTCTGGTGGATATCGGCTTCCACACGTCCGTAATTGCCGCTGCTTTTCCATACGCCTGGTATGGCCCGCCCGAATTCGATGGAGACGGTCGGATAGTAGGAGTAGAGATATTCTTTCCGGTAACCGTCCATCCAGTAGTATTGTCTGGGGGTGTAGGAAAAACCGATTGTAGGGATAAAATCGTGATAGTTTTCGTTGATGATCTCCGTAACGCCGTTTCCTAAACTTATGGTGCTTTTTCGGGTGGGCATGCGACGGTGATAGGAAATTCCGGCCGTCATTTGGAAACCGTTGAACAGTTCGATCCGGTTCTTGAGTTCTATATAATAGTGCTTGAAGTATTCCTGGTCCAGGTCCTTGAAATTGAAGGCGGAGTCTTTCAGCTGTTCGTTGATTTCGTTCATGATCCTGGATGAATATCCCTGGTTGGTGTTTCCGAGGCTAAGGCTCAAGGCACCTTGTTTTTCCGGGAGATATTCCCAGTCTCCCTCGAACTTGAAGAAAAATTCTTTCCGTTTAAATACGAAACCGACTTCCGGTCGGAAACGCAACTGGCGGTCCTTATTGAAAGTCTTGCTGAAACGGAGTTGTTGCCTGTAGGTGATACCGTTCCGCCCGGAATAGCCCAACTGGAAAGGATTCAGGATACCGGAGTATTTCAGACGAGTTGTTTTGTAATCCAGGTTGATGGTGTTGGTCAGGCGTTCTGTTATTTTCAGGTATTTCTGAATGTTGCTTGTGTCGCCGGCTTGAGTTGTCCTGATGATTGTCTTTTCATATTTTTTTTCTTCTTCCTGCGTCAGTGGAATGTCCCGTTTTTTCTTCCAGTAGCTGCTGTCGCTGAGGATCGGGATCGTATCGGAAGACAGTTGGTAATATCCGGTCAGGTCGAGAGAGTGGTGTTTTTTATCCTCATAGTCTTCTTCAACCCATTCAACGGCTTCGTATTTGAATGACGTATGATAGTAACTGGCGATGGCATTTCCCAGCACATGGTACCGGAGAAAGAGGTCTGCCTTTTGCGGCAGGATGAAATGGCGGTAATCCCGTCCGAATGTCATGACCAGGTTAAATTCGGCAAAGGAAAAACGTCCGTTTACGTCGATCTTGTCGATGTGCCAGTCTTTGTCGGTGATGTACAGATCTCCGCAAATGAGCTTTTGGCTCCATAGCTTGGGCATGAAACGTATCTTATAGATTTTCAGGTTGTCGGTTATTTCGATGCTTTCCAGGTTGAAGTTGTAGTATTTGAATGCTTCATGGGCTACCGGCATGATGATTCCTTCGTTGTAGATGGTTGGCGAATAGACATTCAGATTCAGGAACGTCAAGACTTCCTGCTGCTTTGTACCGTTGGGGATGCTGTTCCCGTTTATCGCTTCGAAGCTGTGCAAGTAGTTGTTCGGAGTGTTGAATTTGGAGTGGCTGACCATCTCGAAGATCATATCCTTGTTCTTTCGGTCTACCGGGAAAAGATGGTGGGCGAAACGCATCAAGAAATTTTGTTTGAGGATTTCCGCCTTGCCTTTGATATATATTTCCGCTTCGTACCGCGAAACGATTGTCTTGTATTTGTCGGCATGTTTGATCACCTTCTTCATAATAGAATCCCCTTGCTGGGAGGATGCTGTTTTAGGAGACCGGCCCAACAATAAAAGATTTCCATAACTACCGTCAGGGTTAGCTAAGGCATTTACTGCGATAAAAAGCAGAATGATTATTTTAAAATGCTTTTTCAACAAATTATCATCTCTTTCTTTACAAACGTAACGAATAAAATCGAAATTCCGGGTGAAAGAGAGTAAAAATGTTCTGATTTTATTAATTTATCATATTAAACTTATTCACCTTTTAAAAGAAAAGTATTACATTTGTGCTTCATAAGTATGTTATATAGCAGTCGTGGTTAAACAACAAAAAGAAGAGGTCGATCTATCGGCCAGTTTGGCAGAAGTGTGGAGAGTCCTGACCGAAAAAGAGCGGGATGTTCTCCGTAATAATTCGACGATCCAGCATTTCAAACGTAACGAGTTGATATATTGCGAGGGCGACGAACCGAGAGACATGATGTGCTTATTAAAAGGCAAGGTTAAAATCTTTAAAGAAGGTGTTGGCGGACGAAGCCAGATCATTCGGATGATTAAACCGGTGCAATACTTTGGCTACCGGGCAAACTTTGCTCAGGAAAATTACTTGACGAATGCTTCCGCTTTTGAAGCTTCGACGGTATGCCTGATTCCGATGACTGTTGTTACGGATCTTTTAATGGGCAATGCGAACCTTGCCATGTTCTTTATCCGCCAGCTTTCTCTTGATTTGGGAATTGCTGACGAGCGAACAGTCAACCTTACTCAGAAACATATCCGGGGTCGTTTGGCAGAATCCTTGTTATTCCTGAAAGACAGTTACGGTTTGGAGGAAGATGGGGCGACATTAAGTATTTATCTTTCTCGCGAAGATTTAGCCAATCTTTCAAACATGACGACGTCTAATGCAATCCGTACATTGTCTACATTTGTTGCTGAGCACATTATCGCAATCGATGGTCGAAAGATCAAACTGATAGACGAAGACAAGCTCAAGAAAATAAGCAAGATGGGGTGATATAATTGACAATTGACAATTTTTTGTTTCGCACTTTAATTGTCAATTGTCAATTCTCAATGGTCAATAACCCCTGACCGCTTCCCGTATCCTCACCAACTTAATTAGCAGTCCTTCCAATAAGTCGAGTTGCAGCATATTCGCACCGTCGGATTTGGCTTTGGAGGGTTCCGGATGGGTTTCGATGAATAGTCCGTCAACACCAACGGCAATGGCTGCTTTGGCTATCGTCTCGATCAGAGCAGGGAGTCCGCCTGTCACGCCTGAAGTTTGGTTGGGTTGTTGCAGAGAGTGGGTCGCATCCATGATAACGGGATAGCCGAACTGCTGCATTTGAGGAATGCCCCGATAATCGACAACCAGATCCGTATAGCCGAAAGTTGTGCCCCTTTCCGTAATCATGATGTTTTCATTTCCTGCATCGGCCACTTTTTGTGTGGCAAATTGCATGGCTCCCGGTGAGAGGAACTGTCCCTTTTTGATATTGACAATCTTTCCCGTCTTGGCAGCAGCGACCAACAAGTCTGTTTGCCGGCAGAGGAAAGCCGGGATTTGCAGGACATCCACATACTCGGCAGCCATTGCCGCTTCAGCCGTTTCATGAATATCGGTTACGGTCGGGATGCCGAACGTTTCGCCTACCTTACGGAGAATTTTCAGCGCTTTCTCATCACCTATGCCAGTGAAGGAATCCAGCCGCGAGCGGTTGGCTTTCCGGTATGATCCTTTGAATACATACGGGATATTCAGTTTATTCGTGATGCCGACAGCTTTCTCTGCAATACGCAGTGCCATATCTTCTCCTTCTATTACGCAGGGACCTGCCATCAGAAAGAAATTATCTTTATTCTTTAAATCATTAACTGTTATCATAGCAATGTATATAAATTGTTTTGTTTCAAAATTCAACAGGTTTGATTTGTAAATACTGATTTATCTAAAACATGGATGACATGGTTATGCAAAATGATTGTCGTTTCGTAGGGGCAGGGCTCTGCTCTGCCCATGGCTTGATTACATGGGCGGAGTAGAACCCCGCCCCTACGGATCGCCATTATTTTTATTATATACCGATAAATCACCATTTAAAGGTTCAAATATCTCTATAAATTCAGTAACTCCAATGCCATCTCTATCTTTTCTTCTGTCGGCAATGTCGCATCTATCCAATGGATGGTGCTTCCCCGGCGTTCCATGCCCCTGAACCAGGTCATTTGTCGTTTGGCAAACTGGTGTATGGCGATTTCCAGTTGGGAAACCATTTCCTCATAAGACAGTTTGCCGATTATATATAAAGTAAGATATTTATATTCCAGCCCGTAGTAGATAAGATCTTCCGGCTTGACTCCCGAATCTATGAGCTTCCGCACCTCGTCCACCATTCCTTCATCCAGGCGGTCACGCAGGCGGCGGGAAATCTTTTCGCGGCGTAGCTCCCGGTCTATGTCGATGCCGATGATCAGGCTGTCAACCGGATCATATTCATTGGCATCCGGCGCTTCGTTTTTATAATATTCTTCTATTTCGATTGCCCGGATGGCCCGTTGGGCGGTATCCACATCTGTCTTGTTATGGAGGACCTTGTAGCCGGCAAGTATCTGTTCCAGTTCGGGAAGCGACTTGTCTTTCAAGGACTCTCGCAACTCAGGGTTCTGGGGTACATCCAAAAGCTTATATCCTTTCAGGACGGCTTCTATGTACATGCCCGTACCACCGCATAAAATCGGCAGTTTCCCTGTTTTCCGGATTGCTTCATAAGCCCGGAAGAAATCATGCTGATATTCGAATACGTTATATTTATATCCCGGATCGCAGATGTCGATCAGATGGTAAGGAATCGCTTTCCCGTTTACCGTATAGTCTGCCAGGTCCTTTCCGGTCCCGATATCCATCGAACGGTAGATTTGTCTGGAGTCGGCGCTGATGATCTCCGTGTCCAGCCGGGCGGCAAGTGCTGCGGCAAATGTGGTTTTGCCGGAAGCAGTCGGCCCTAAAACAGTGATAAGTTGATAGGCATCCATAGTGATGCAAAGATATACAAAAAAAGCCGCACCTCGAAAGATGCGGCTTTCAAACTATGTAATCTTGTTTTGATTAGCAGTTTACAGATGCCATGTGAGCGATCAGGTCGAGAACCTTGTTAGAATAACCGATTTCGTTATCATACCAAGAAACAACCTTTACGAATGTATCTGTCAGAGCGATACCAGCTTTAGCATCGAAGATAGAAGTACGAGTGTCACCCAAGAAGTCAGAAGAAACAACTGCATCTTCAGTGTAACCCAGTACGCCTTTCAGTTCGCCTTCAGAAGCTTCCTTCATAGCAGCGCAGATTTCAGCGTAAGTAGCCGGTTTAGCCAAGTTAACTGTCAAGTCAACAACAGAAACGTCCAAAGTCGGAACACGCATTGACATACCAGTCAATTTGCCGTTCAGTTCAGGAATAACTTTACCTACAGCCTTAGCAGCACCTGTAGAAGAAGGGATGATGTTGCCGGAAGCAGCACGGCCACCTCTCCAGTCCTTCATAGACGGACCGTCAACAGTCTTCTGAGTTGCAGTTGTAGAGTGAACAGTTGTCATCAAACCGTCTGTGATACCCCATTTGTCGTTCAGAACCTTAGCGATAGGAGCCAAACAGTTAGTAGTACAAGAAGCGTTAGAAACGAACTGAGTACCTTTAACATATGTTTTTTCGTTTACACCGCAAACGAACATAGGAGTTGCATCCTTAGAAGGAGCAGACATAACTACATATTTAGCACCAGCTTCGATATGAGCCTGAGCCTTTTCCTGAGTCAGGAACAAACCAGTAGATTCTACTACGTATTCAGCACCTACTGCATCCCACTTCAAATCAGCCGGGTTGCGTTCTGCTGTTACGCGGATTTCTTTACCGTTTACGATCAGCTTGCTGTTTTCAACGTCAGCTTCGATAGTTCCGTCGAACTGACCGTGCATTGTGTCGTATTTCAGCATGTATGCCAAGTAATCAACCGGGCAAAGGTCGTTAATACCTACGATCTGAATATCGCTTCTCTTCTGAGCAGCACGGAAAACGAAACGTCCGATACGGCCGAAACCGTTAATACCTACTTTAATCATTGTAATAAAACTTTTATGGGTTTATTAAAAATATTACTTATCTCCAATTTAACTTAAAACAGTTGCAAGGAAAATACATTCGCCACACTCTGTTTTTAACGACTGCAAATTTAGTCATTTTTTTTATTGTACGGGAATTAGATCAAGAAAAATATGCTCTCTAACATAAATTAATTGTTGGGGCTTATTTCTTTTTCTTAAAAAGTTTCTTTATTATCCACGCTTGGACTTTTTGGATGCCCCATGCGGTCAATAGTGGACGTGCAACTTCCCAAGCAACGGGCAATAATCCTTGTGCCACAGAAAGATAGTCGGCAAGGCCCAGCGACATGGATGGAACATCCGATACCTGCGCCGGCTGGCTGTTTTCCGTCTCTTTGGATTTGGCTTTTGTGTTAGGAAGCAAGAGGGTGGAGAGGCCTGACAGCAACAAAGTCCCGGCGTTCTCCTGTATGTAAGAGAAATCGGCATTCAATTTCTGTTCCTGTACCATGCATTCCTGTTGGATGCGGCGACGCTCAGAAATCAGTTTCTCCAGAGGTGTCTGTTGCGGATTGTCCATTGTCCGTCGTATTTGTTTTATCATCATTTGTTGTCAATGCGGAGATCACAACGTTTAATACTTTATTGCTGATTCTGTCTTTGTTCATGACAATAAGGCCGATCAGCAGCAGATAGAGCACGGCTACGACGCCGAATCCCGAACTAACCGAACCGAACAGTTCCCCCAGGAAAAATCCTAAAGCGAGGAAAATGAACAGAATCGCAAAGAAAGCCAGAAATAATAAAATAACACCATACGAGAGAACGGCAATGACCTTTCCCGTTCTCTCGTATGTGTTTAATTTTAGGAGTTCGAGCTTCAACTCCACGTAAGCTGAAAGATCTTTTTTCAGTTCACGGAAGATTTCACCTGAGTTTTTCTCCATACAAAATTATTCGGCTACGATTTCTTCTGTCGTTTTTGCAATTTCAGCTTTTCCTTCTTTATATTTGGCAAGAGCAGAATTGAAGCCTTCTTTTACTTTTCCGACTACACCATTCAATTCTTCCAGTAGTTGTTCTCTTTTATCTGTTGCTGCCAGATAACCGACTGCGGCGCCAACGGCTGCACCAACTACTAATCCCAGTAATAATTTAGAATCTACGTTTTTCATAACTTTTTCTTTTTATAATGTTGCTACTAAGATAACGAATATACTTGAATGATAGTTTATTTGGACCTTAACTTTTAGGGTTATTTAATGTTATTGCTTCAGGACTTTCACTGCGGCCCAATTATTCTTCTCCGTGTGCGACAACAATGCCAATCCGTTGCGTTTGCATTCTTCTTCGATGGCAGGAATGTCTTGCACATAAAAACCGCTCATGTAAAGGATGGCTCCGGGTTTCATGCATTCGTTGTAATGGCGGATGTCGTTCAGCAGGATATTCCGGTTGATATTGGCGAACACGAAGTCGAACTTCCCGAAGGCCGGGATCTGTTCAGCTCCTCCGAGGGCGATTTGGATATCGTTCGTATTGTTGAGGCGGATGTTTTCGAGTGCATTGTTGTAAGCCCATTCGTCGATGTCGATGCCCACCACGCGTCCGGCTCCTTTCATGCGGGCGAGTATGGCCAGTACGGCTGTCCCGCACCCCATGTCGAGCAGCTCCTTACCGGTAAGGTCCAGTTTGAGCATCTCGCTGATCATCAGAAATGTTGTCTCATGGTTGCCGGTCCCGAACGCCATCTTCGGGTCGATGATGATGTCATAGGTGTAGCCCGGTTCGTATTCGTGAAAGGAAGCGCGGATGATGCAGTCCTTGCCGATGCGGATCGGCTTGAAATAGTTCTTTTCCCATTCTTCGTTCCAGTCCTTGCTTTCCACCAGTGTCTCGGTAAAATGGATTTCCACGTTTTCCAACGGAAATTCGGCAAGTTTGTCCTGCAATCCTTTTACATTATATAATTGGTCGGAAATGTACCCTTGCAACCCGTTTTCGTTTTCGGTAAAACTTTCGAAACCGATCTCTCCCAGTTCGGCAGCCAGAACGTCATTGATAATGCCGGTCTCGACCGGGGAGGTGTATGTGAATGTAAGTTCGTAATAATTCATATTGATCTCTTTTTTATTCATTAATTACAGGCAAAAGTACTTAAATTGCTTTAGGAATGCAACCTGATGTATTCTCGATTTGATGTAAGTGTAATTTGTTTTCTGCCTTGTCGTGTATGTTTTCTGCGTTGTCGTATATATTCTTGTCCTTGTCGTGTATGTTCTCGACAATGCCAAAAACAGATTACACTTGCATAGAATTGAAAACGGACCGGGACCGAGCCGGTTCTCCCTTTCGATCGGTCTTGTAAATGGTAGCAAGGCCGCTTGATTCTCTTTTTATCAAAATCATAAGATATAAAATCATTTTTAGAAATGGAGTTTATGGGAAAAAACATTTTCTTTGAGAACAAAGTCATGCTATTAACAGATTAAATCGCAACGATATGAAAAAGATAGTTCTATTGTTTCTGGCCGCTTTGGCCTTGGGATGGGCGGGATGTTCGTCCGATTCGACCGTCAAAGTGAAGAACCTCCGGTTGGAGATGAAAGAAAATCCATTGGGAATCAATGTGGTGCAACCTCGTTTTTCTTGGCAGCTCGCTTCCGGCAAGCCGAATTTGAAGCAGGCAGCCTATCAGATACAGGTGGCAGCTTCTCCTGGACAATTGGAATCCGGTGACGATCTTTTGTGGGATTCGGGTGTTGTCCGTTCGGATGAGTCAATCTTGGTCCCGTACGGCGGTAAGCCTTTGGAATCTGGAAAGCCTTACTATTGGCGTGTGAAATTGACGACTAACCAGGGTGATACTCCTTGGAGCGATGCCGGCAGCTGGTCGATGGCTTTGCTCGATGATTCGGAATGGAAAGCAACTTGGATTGGTGAAGATTCCCTCTCTAATCCGGGCGAAGAGCTCGGTGTGGCAGGAGGAAACAACAAGACACGTTTGGCGGCCCGTTATCTGCGAAAAGAGTTTACGGCGGATAAGGCGGTGAAAAGAGCCGTCCTCTATGTCTCCGGCCTCGGCTCGTATGAAGCCTACCTGAACGGAAAGAAAGTGAGCGAGGATGTGTTTGCCCCGATGCCGTCCCTGTATGATGAACGTATATATTATAATGTATATGATGTGACGGCTTTGGTGGCTCCGGACAAGAACACGTTGGGCGTGGTTTTGGGAAACGGACGTTTCTTCTCGATGCGTAATCCGGGGATGAAGACATTCGGTTTGCCCCGTTTGCTTGCGCAGCTTCAGATCGAATATGCAGACGGGTCGCAGGCGACGGTTGCCAGCGATGCGTCTTGGAAAATCACCTCGAAAGGCCCGATCGTCGCCAATAACGAGTTTGATGGCGAAGAATATGATGCCCGCCTCGAAATGGAAGGTTGGAATACGAATGGCTTCGACGACGGCGCATGGAAGACACCCGATGTGATGGAAGCTCCAGCCGGAAAGCTGACCGCACAGCAGAACCCGAATCTCCGCGTACAGGAAACATTGAAACCGGTTGCCATTTTTGAACGTCCCGATGGAAAGTATATCCTGGACATGGGGCAGAACATGGTCGGTTGGCTCTCTGTCGACTTGAAAGGGGAGAAAGACAAACCTGTGTCGATGAAGTTCGCCGAACTGTTACAGAAAGACGGTTCGCTCTATCTGGCAAACTTGCGGACCGCACAGGTGACAGATATCTATACACCGGCGAAAGACGGCGATTTCAGTTGGCAGCCTCGTTTCGTTTATCATGGTTTCCGTTTTGTGGAAGTTTCTGGGCTCGATTATAAACCGGAGTTGTCTGCGTTTACCGGGCATGTGATTTATGACGAGATGGCGACAACCGGACGTTTTGAAACATCCAACCCGCTGGTCGATCGGATCCATAAGAACGCGTATTGGGGGATCCGGGGAAATTATCGCGGAATGCCGACCGACTGCCCGCAGCGTGACGAACGTCTCGGCTGGTTGGGCGACCGTGCGACGGGAGCTTACGGGGAAGCCTTTATTTTTAATAATGCCCAGCTGTATAACAAGTGGTTGCAAGATATCGAGGATTCCATGAGCCCAGAAGGAAGCATCTCGGATGTCTCTCCGAATTACTGGGTGATCTACGCCGACGACGTGACCTGGCCGTCCGCATTCTTCAATGTTGCCGACATGCTGTATCGCCAGTTTGGCGACGACAGTGCGATCCGTGCCCATTATCCGGCCATGAAACGCTGGATGGAACACATGGAAGAGACGACCATGAAGGATTATATCATGACGAAAGACCAGTATGGCGACTGGTGTATGCCTCCCGAATCGCAGGAGCTGATCCATTCCAAAGATCCTTCCCGCAAGACGGACGGCGCTATTCTCAGCACGACGGTCTATTATGATTTGTTGAATAAGATGATCGGTTTTGCCCGTATCTGCGGACAGGATGCCGATATCCCCGGCTACGAATCCTTGGCGGCAAAAATGAAAGCGGCCTATAATGCCCGGTTCTTTAATGAAGAAACGGCGGAATATGGCAATAACACGGTTACGGCTAACATTCTCTCTTTGCGTCTCGGACTTGTGCCGGAAGGATATGAAGAAAAAGTTTTCAATAATATCGTGAAAAAGACAGAGGGAGATTTTAACGGGCATGTCAGTACCGGAGTCTTGGGAATCCAGCATCTGATGCGCGGGCTGACCGAGTACGGGCGTGTCGATATGGCCTACAAGATACTGACGAACGAGACTTATCCGAGTTGGGGGTATATGATTAAGAACGGTGCGACAACCATCTGGGAACTTTGGAACGGCGATACGGCTGATCCGGCCATGAACTCCGCCAACCATGTGATGTTGCTCGGCGACTTGCTGATCTGGTACTACGAAAACCTGGCCGGCATCAAATGTGCTCCCGATGCAGTCGGTTTCAAGAAGCTGGTGATGGCGCCTGTTTTCCCCGATGGCCTTGACGAGGTTTCCGCCTCTTACGGTTCGGTGTACGGGGAGATCAAGAGCGCATGGACCAAGAAGGATGGTAACTTTGGCTGGGACATCACGTTGCCGGGCAATACGTCGGCTATCGTCCGGATTCCGAAGAAATATAACGTGACGGTCGGTAAGCAGCCGGGTGTGCTCAGAGTTTCGGCAACGGAAGAATATATGGAAATCGAGATTGGTTCGGGAAGCTACCATTTTGGAAAATAGTTTCGAAAAGATTTGGATGATACGTCAAGAAACCGTAATTTTGCGCTCTGAATTCTGCAGGAGGTAAACAAGTGATGCTTAGAAGTGTATCCACCTCCGGGACATAACCTGTTTAAATATAAAAAGACAGATGTACGTAATCGTAGAAATTAACGGACAGCAGTTCAAGGCTGAAGAAGGAAAGAAGTTGTTCGTTCATCACATTCAGAACGCAGAAAGCGGTGCTGTTGTGGAATTTGAAAAAGTATTGTTGGTTGACAACAATGGCGAAGTTAAAGTAGGCGTTCCTACCGTAGAAGGCGCAAAGGTAGTATGCGAAGTACTGTCTCCGCTGGTAAAAGGTGAAAAAGTGCTGATCTTCCACAAGAAGAGAAGAAAAGGTTATCGTAAACTGAACGGTCACCGTCAGCAGTTCACTGAAGTGAGTGTAAAAGAAATTGTTGCTTAACGTTTAAAGGAGAAAAGAAGAAATGGCACATAAGAAAGGTGTGGGTAGTTCTAAGAACGGCCGTGAATCACAAAGTAAGAGATTAGGTGTTAAGCTTTTCGGTGGCGAAGTTGCTAAAGCAGGCAACATCATCGTTCGCCAGAGAGGAACAGTTCATCATCCGGGTGAAAACGTAGGTATCGGTAAAGACCATACGTTGTATGCTTTGGTTGATGGCGTAGTAACTTTCCGTAGAGGCAAAGAAAACCGTTCTTTCGTTTCTGTAAAAAAAGTTGTAGCAGAAGCATAAGAAAGAGTTTCTAAGATAACAAAAGCGGTATATCCGAAAGGGTATACCGCTTTTTTGGTTGATAGCAGAGCGTGTTTCTTTTAAATCGTATCCCGATATTCACGTGGGGAATGATTGGTCTGTTTGGAAAACAGTTTGGAGAATTGGGAAAGGTTGGAAATGCCGACTGTCTCTGCAATCTCCTTGATGCTGAGGCGGGAAGTCAAAAGCAGAGTCTGGGCGCGTTCGATCCGTTTGGCCTGGATGTATTGGCAGGGCCCCATGCCTATAACCCGCCGGAAAATGCGCGAAAAATGGTCAGCGCTGATGCACATCAATTCAGCCAGGTCGCTCACGAGGATGCTTTGTTGCAGATGATTGTCGATATAATTGAGGGCGAGATTGAGCCGTTCATACTGATTGCGGGATTCCGGCTCCAGAAACTTCGTTTCCCCCAAGAAACGTGAGAAGAGCTGCAAAAGGATACCGTTGCTCTCGATCTCGGTAGCGAGGTCATAGTTGGAGCGGCTTTGGTTGACAGTGTAAAGGTTGTCCTTGTTGTCGTATGTTTTGGGGTTCGGATTGCGGATGGCGCAGTCGGGGTTCAGTTCGAGAAAACGCAACATAAGCATCCGGTCTATCTCCTTGGCCGGAAGCTGATAGCGGATAGTCGTGTTTTCAAACAGGCTTCTACCTCCGATCAGTTGGTCGAAAAAGCAGATGTAATAATGATTCATAAAGTTGTCGCATTCGTATGTGTGGAACGTGAACTTTGGGATAATGAACAATTCGCCGGCTGATAATTCATACTTTTTCTTGTTCATGTAAACAGCCGCTTTTCCTTCGTTTATTAAATACAGGCGAGAGAAAGGGCTGATGATGTTTTCATAACACCATTCCTTTCCGGCACGATGGTAACCGGCATATATCATTTGGAGCGATAGCGTATTTCGGTTATTAAGTATCTTCATATTAGCAGACTAATAGATAATATATGAGGCAAAGATAAAAGGTTTCCAGGAGAATATATCGGATTTTGCAAAGTATTGTACATATATTGTTAACTTTAGGGGAAGTGAAACCTTTATCTTTGCAGCTAATCATCTGAAAATTTAAAACCATGAAACGTATTAATCTGATCGTTTGTTTACTGGCGACAGGAATAATGACCTCCTTTGCCGCAGCACAAGGGCTGGATATGCGCCTGCAACATTATCAGGCGAAGAAATTCCAGGCGGCCGTCCGTTCTCTGCAAACCCGGTATAAAGCGGATTTTCAACCCGGAACCGACTGGGAGAAAGCGTTACAAGAACTTGAAGAAAACCGTTCCCGGCTGATTGAAGGAATTCGTAAAGGCGATAAGAAAGCGATACGGCAGGCTGAAGACATCTTGCGCGAACTGGATGCCACTTTGCTTGCCAATCCGTTGATCCGCGACAAACAAGTGGTTGCCGTCCGTCGGACATTGGGTGACAAGGCTCGGACTGCCATAGGAGGAGCGCTTGGCGTTGCTCCTGATAATTTCCATAACAACTTTGCCATTCCTCATCCGGCGGAGGGTTGGAATAATGAATTTGTCTCTTTCCGGATTAAGCCGGGGCATATCGAACAGAAAACGATATACAAACCTCAGAAAGGCACGATTATTGCCGATCCGGAACCTCATTTCGATGGTGATCGCATGATGTATTCGTCGATTGGCACGAATAATCGTTGGCATCTTTTCGAACTTAACCTGAAAGACGGTACGTCACGCCAGTTGACACCGGAAGCATATCGTGATTTTGATTCTTTCGAAGGATGTTATGCGCCTGACGGCAGCTACATATTCTGTTCGACCGGGACATTCCTCGGTCTGCCTTGCACCGATGGAGGCAGCAACATGAGCGGACTGTTCCGTTATGATCCTTCGACCGGCAAAACCCGGCAGTTGACATACGATCAAGATAGCAATTGGGGACCTGTGGTGATGGAAAACGGCATGATCCTGTATCAACGCTGGGAATATGCCGATCTGCCACATGCCAATTCGCGTATTACTTTCACGATGAATCCGGACGGTACGAACCAGCGTGCTTATTACGGTTCCAACTCCTATTTCCCTACTTCTTATTTCGATGCACGTCCTATTCCGGGACGGCCTTCGGCAATGGTCGGGATTGTGACCGGGCATCACAGCACGCCTCGCAGCGGTCGCCTCGTGATTATAGATGTCAATAAGGGACGCCGTGAAGCCGAGGGGGTAGTGGCCGAAATCCCTTATTCCGGACGTAAAGTGCTGCCCGAAGTCCGGGATCGTCAGGCTGATGGATGTTGGCCTCGTTTCCTGCAGCCCTGGCCGTTGAGCGATACCTATTTTCTTGTTGCCATGAAAGCGTCTCCCAAATCGCTTTGGGGGCTTTATCTGGTGGATAGTTTCGATAATATGACCTTGATCCGCGAAGATGAGGGAGTGGCCTATCTGGAACCGGTTTTGGTGGAGAAGCGGGCTACGCCGCCTGTAATCCCCAATCAGGTGAAACCCGAACTTACGACCGGGACGGTTTTCCTGCAAGATGTATATGCTGGTGACGGGTTGAAAGGAATTCCCCGGGGCACGGTAAAGAAGTTGCGCGTCGGCACATACGATTTCAGCCCTTGGCGTCAAGGTGGCCTTTTAGGAACGATCGGCATGGATGGACCTTGGGATATAAAACGGATTATCGGCGAAGTGGATGTCGAAGATGATGGTTCTGCCATCTTCCAGGTTCCTGCCAATACGCCGGTCTTTATCCAGCCGCTTGATGCCGAAGGTAAAGCATTGCAGATCATGCGGAGTTGGTTTACGGCCATGCCGGGCGAGGTCCTTTCTTGTATCGGTTGTCACGAAGACCGGAGCATGGTTGCCATTCCCCGCAAAGTGAAAGCGTTCGGGAAAGTGCCGCAAAAGATACAGGAGTGGCAAGGCAAAGAGCGCGGTTTCAGTTATCGCCATGAAGTCCAACCGGTACTTGATCGTTATTGTGTGGGTTGCCATAGCCGTGAAGACAATAGCCGTCCTTATCTGAAAGGGGATAAATGGATCACCGACTGGACATCTCAGATATCGGGCCGTGCTTCCACTGAGTACGGAGGGCATTTCACCCGTTCGTATGCCGATCTGCACCGCTATGTGCGCCGTCCGGGAATCGAGAGCGATATGCATATGCTTACTCCGATGGATGTACATGCCGACCAGACCGAACTGATGCAGCTCCTTGCTAAAGGACATTATAATGTGAAGCTCGACTCGGCTTCTATGCTCCGTCTTGCTTGCTGGATCGATTTCAACGCTCCTTTCCATGGACGCCGGAAGGATATCTCGACTTACGACAGGACGGAAAACAGCCGCCGGCTTCGCGAACTCTATCGTGAGATGTTCGGTGCGCCGGCACACGACATGGAGTGGCTGCCCGAATTGCCGACCGGGATAGCCTACGAAAAGCCTGACCGCCCGATGGTAAATGTCGGCGATACGGTTCTCAAAGGCTGGCCGCTTTATGATCCGGAGACTAAACCATATGTCGCTTGGGAAGAATCGCAAAATCGCCAGATCGCACTTGGCAATTTTCAGATGACGATCGAAATAGCCGATGGCGTGGAACTTCGGATGATCAAAGTGCCGGCTGGTAGCTTTATTATGGGAAGTACGCGTCAGCCGGACGAAATGCCGCAAACAGCCGTTACCATCGACAAACCTTTCTGGATCGGGCAGTTCGAAATCACAAACCGGCAATTCCGTGTTTTCGATCCGGCACATGACAGCCGCGACGAACATCGCCACGGTTACCAGTTCGGACGCCGAGGCTATTCGTTGAACGACGATAATCAACCAGCCGTACGCCTTTCCTGGCAACAGGCGATGGATTTTTGTCACTGGCTTTCAGGAAAGACCGGACTTCAATTCACCCTCCCTGACGAAGCACAGTGGGAATGGGCATGCCGTGCAGGCAGCAGCACGCCTTTTTGGTTTGGCGGACAGGACGCAGACTTTTCTCCTTATGCCAATATGGGGGATATCAAGTTGAAAGAATTTGCCGCTTGTACGGCTTATAAGTTCTATGAAAGTGCCCGGATTATAGAAAATCCCAATAAGTATGACGATTGGATTCCGCGCGATACGACTTACAATGACGGAGGGTTTGTTTCCGAACCGGTCGGGCGTTACATCCGTAATCCTTGGGAGTTGTTCGATATGCACGGAAACGTATGGGAGTGGACACGTTCTGCTTATAAACCTTATCCTTACCGGGCGGATGACGGGCGGAATGACCCGGCGACGGTTCCGGGTGTGAAACGGGTCGTTCGCGGTGGTTCCTGGTATGACCGTCCTTTCCGCAATACCTCCTCTTTCCGTCTGCCTTATCGGGATTATCAGAAAGTATATAATGTGGGATTCCGCGTTGTGATGATGGAAAATGAATGAATATGATACGATTTTCAAACCAAATACTCATGTCTGTCCTTCTTTCCTGCCTGATTACCTGTACGGTACAGGCAGGAAAACCGGAGGATTCTTCTTTTTCTTTCCGGAAAAAATATAAAGGTGAAAAGTTTTTGCTTGCCGGCTGCGGCTGGGATAAGGTGGCTGTTGTCGATAGGCGGACTTGCCGTTTCGAATGGGTGCATACGATTGGCAAAGGGGAAGACTGTAACGACGTGGAAGTCACTCGTGAACGGAATATCCTTTACGCCTATACCGCCGGTGCACGGCTTATCACACCGGAACAACGCGTTATCTGGGACTATAAGGTCGACCGGAACGAAGAACTTTTTACGGCTACACAGCTGTCTGACGGAGGTTACCTGCTTGCTATTTGCGGGCATCCGGCAAGGATAGTCGAGTTGGACAAAGAAGGATATCCTGTCAAGGAGATTCGTTTTGAAACGGGTATTAAAACTGTACATGACCAGTTTCGCCAGATTGAGAAAACGAAGCGAAACACGTATCTGATCCCTCTTTTCGGTTCCGGTGAATTGATTGAGATGAACGTCTCCGGGCAGATTATAAACCGAGTGGAGGTGGGTGGTGCTCCTTTTTCTGTCAAGCAATTGAAAAGAGGCAAGCGTTTGTTGGTCGGATGTGGCGATGGGCATCGTTGGGTTGAAATAGATACCAAAACATGGAAAATCGAACGTTCGGTTACGTCTGACGATTTGGAAGGCCTGTCTCTTCTGTTTGTCGCCGAGTTATCCCGTTATGGCGACGGGACGACGCTGCTCTGTAACTGGAACGGGCATAGCAAGGATAAATCCCAGCCGAAACTTGTGGAAATAGATCGCAACAACCGGATCGTTTGGCAACTTGACGACAAAGGCTCGATTCGTAATATTTCGGCAGTCTGGCGCTTACCTTAAAAAAGAGAGATGGCGATTATCGGGGAATGATTTTTTGTTATCTTTGCCATCATGACGCGTAGAAATTTTATCACATCTTATTATATCGGAATCCTGTTGCTTTTGATCCTGACGCTTACGTCTTGCGGCAGCAAGAAGCAGCAGGTTGCCTTGCCGGCAGATTTCAAAGGGCCGAAGGAACTCTCCCGGCTCTACGGTGTCCGTCTGACTTCGGACGATAATATATATCTGTATAATGAAGGGGCCAGATGGCTTGGTGTCCCTCACCGGCTGGGAGGATTAACAAAAAAAGGAGTGGACTGCTCCGGTTTTGTGGCGATCGTATTCCGTGAAGTATATGGAAAACAATTGGCTCGTTCGTCGGCCGATATGCTGAAACATAATTGCAAGAAAATCAGTCGTGCCGATTTGAGAGAAGGCGACCTTGTGTTTTTCCGGACGGGCAGGGGAAAGAAGAATGTGCCCAATCATGTCGGTATCTATCTGAAAAACGGAAAGTTCATCCATACCAGCACTTCGAACGGCGTGATCGTCAGCAGCCTAAGCGAACCTTATTATGTCCGGTCGTGGCTTGCAGGCGGACGGGTGAGGAATTTATGATTTATGATTTATGCGTCGATGATAAATCATAAATCATAAATCATAAATCATAAATCTTGATTATCTTTGCAACTCAAATAAAAAAACATCATTGAAGTATGTTGACACTTAAAGTAATTACGGAAGAAACAGACCGGGTGATCCGTGGTCTGGAAAAGAAACACTTTAAAGGTGCACGGGAAAGCATAGCAAAAGTGATCGAACTGAACGATAAAAGACGTGGTGCGCAAAATCAATTAGATAAAAACCTGGCAGAGGTGAACCAGGCTTCGAAGGCCATCGGCATGCTGATGAAAGAAGGTAAAAAAGAAGAAGCCGAGATCGCTAAGCAACGTGTTGCCGAGATCAAGGAAGCCAACAAGACTCTCCAGGCAGAAATGGATCAGGCAGCCGAAGATATGCAGAACCTGCTCTATACAATCCCGAACGTCCCTTACGAAGAAGTGCCCGAAGGTGTGGGTGCTGACGATAATAAGGTTGAAAAGATGGGCGGTATGGAGACGGAACTGCCGAAAGACGCACTGCCTCATTGGGAGTTGGCAAAGAAATATGACCTGATCGATTTCGACCTGGGCGTGAAGATCACAGGTGCCGGTTTCCCGGTTTACAAAGGACAGGGTGCGCAGTTGCAGCGTGCGCTGATAAACTTCTTCCTGGATGAAGCCCGCAAATCCGGTTATACGGAAGTCATGCCGCCGACAGTCGTGAATGCAGCTTCCGGTTATGGTACAGGCCAGTTGCCCGATAAAGAAGGACAGATGTATCATTGCGAAGTGGATGACCTTTATCTGATCCCGACAGCCGAAGTTCCGGTCACCAATATCTATCGTGATGTTATCCTCGATGAAAAGCAGTTGCCGATCAAGAATTGTGCCTATACGCAGTGTTTCCGTCGCGAAGCCGGCTCTTATGGAAAAGATGTACGCGGACTGAACCGCCTGCATGAATTCTCCAAAGTGGAATTGGTTCGTATCGACAAACCGGAACATTCCAAACAGTCTCATCAGGAAATGCTGGACCATGTCGAAGGGTTGCTCCAGAAACTGGAACTTCCTTATCGTATCTTGCGCCTTTGTGGTGGTGATATGAGTTTCACGGCAGCTATCTGCTTCGACTTCGAAGTTTATTCGGAAGCCCAGAAACGTTGGTTGGAAGTAAGTTCGGTTTCAAACTTCGACAATTACCAGGCAAACCGTCTGAAATGCCGTTACCGTGACGAAAACAAAAAGACACAGCTCTGCCACACGCTGAATGGAAGCGCATTGGCTTTGCCGCGTATCGTAGCCGCCTTGCTCGAAAACAACCAAACCCCCGAAGGTATCCGCATCCCCAAAGCGTTGGTTCCGTATACGGGATTTGATATGATTAAGTAAATAAGATATTATAATCAAGAGCAATTCATTTGCTCTGAAGAAAAACGGGATAAAAGTAAAAATACTTTTATCCCGTTTTTCTTTTAGTTAAATTCCTATTGCTATCTAATAGGATTATGATCGAGAAGCATACCGGAAAAATGCAGGGTGATATATCTATGCTCGGATTGTTTAGGGGCTAAGAGGCCAATTGTTGGTGTTGATTTGTTGATATTTGTTTATTCTTTACTTGTAAATGTTAAAATAAACTTGCGTTTAATTAGTTCCATAAGAACTACGATATAAAATTTGTGACAAATATACAATAACGCTTTGATAAAAAGCGAAAAAACATTCTGTTTTTTATAAATTAACAAATCTACTCTTGAAAATACGCTGATTTAGTTAATTGGTGTGAATAAAAAACCACAGTTCTTATGGAACTAATTAAACAAATATTGATATGACAACGGAAAAAATAAAAATTCATGGCAATATAGGAAATTTAACTTTTTATGAGGATATGTGAATGTGAATGTATTTACGGTTGCAACGTAATATCCCGAAATATAATAAATTAATGATACGGGTGAAAAGAAAATAAAATGTTTTGGAAGACATGAATAACATTGCTTATGATGCATGAACTGCGTAGTTTGTGATATATAATCAGTTTTGTTTATTATGAAAAAACACAATTTATACCTATTTCTAATTAATATCAAACTAAATTAATTATGTTGAAAAACTTCAATCCAATTGGTTTAATGCTACTTGCCGGTGCATTTTGTTCGTCAGAGAACATAATGGCAGACATAGTTCCCATTAAACCAAACGTAAACATTTCCCAGCAAAATGGGAAGGTGACGGTTTTTGTTGTGGATGATTTCGGTCCTGTAACCGGAGCATCTGTAGTTGTAAAAGGTACAACTAATGGTAATATCACCGACTTAGACGGTAGAGTTGTATTAGAAGATGTCAAGAATGGAGCTACGATTCAAATTTCTTTTGTCGGTTACACAACTCAAGAGGTCAAGTACACAGGAACTTCTAACTTGAACGTCAAACTTCAGGAAGATTCACAGGCCTTAGACGAAGTTGTGGTGACTGGTTTTAGTGGCGTTCAGAAAACCAAAACACTGACTGCGGCAGCCGTAAACGTCAAAATCGAATCAATAGCCAAATTACCGGTAACTTCTCCCAGTGACGGATTAGGTGGTCGTGTATCAGGTATTATCTCACAAGCACGGTCGGGAGCCCCAGGTGAAACATCCAAAATTTGGATTCGTGGTGGTAGCCAAATACTGTATGTAATTGACGATGTGGTAATGGAAACCAGCCAAGGTGAAGTCTTCTTCAACCGTTTACGTCCGGATGACATTGCTTCTATGAGTATTCTGAAGGATGCGTCAGCTACAGCTGTATACGGTCCGCGTGCAAAAGACGGTGTTGTGGTGGTGACTACCAAAAAAGGACAAGATGGCATGCTGGAAATATCGGTAAGCCAAAAAATGACCATAATGACGCCGTCTTATAAGTTCAAGCCTATGAGTACTTGGGACTACGTGAATAAAAAGAACGAATTGTATGCAGCAAGCATGGCTGAAAGCCCGGCATACAACGCAACGGAAATGTCCAAATACTACATGGCTCACCTCTCTTCTCAAGGATATGGCCGTCAGGAAATCACCGACATGGTTAACCAAAAATACGGTTTAGGGTTTACACAGAATGAAATCGCCGACTATTTCAATCCATTTAAAACACAAGGTGGGGACATTGAAAACTATTATGGCGACTATGACCCATGGGATTGGTTCGACCATGTTCAACCCATGTCACAAACAAACTTGAGCGTAAGAGGCGGTAGCGAAAGAGTTAGATATTATTCGAGTTTGGGATATATGAACCAATCTGGTATCAGTGATTCTTACAACTATGAACAGTATAACGCCATTGTCAATACGGATGCTTATCTTTTGAAGGATAAAAGTTTAAGATTTACATTGAATTTGAATGGAGTGATGGCTAAAAATAAAAAACCGTATGGCGGTGATAATATTTTTAATAACATCTTGATTGAAGACAATGAAGCGAACAATATTCCTCGAAACTGGACAACAGGATTGGAAAGATCCAATAGCTTGGATGCCCGCTTACGAACAGGTTTCAATAATACAGATGACTATCGTTTGCAAAGTAACATCGGTTTAAAATGGAGTTTACCGTGGGTAGAAGGATTATCTGTTAGTACAAGTGTCAACTTCAACTACAGCAATTCCATGAATAAGACATTCGAATATCCGCAAATAGGCGTATACAGTGCTCCGTATTCAACTCAGGAAAACAGCTATAACCCCAATAATGCCAAATTGTCTCAGACTTGGAATAATTATTCGTTGACAACCGGTATTGTCCAAGCCGACTATGTCCGTTCGTTTGGCAAACACAACTTGAGTGCGATGCTCAACTATACCAGTCAAAAGAGAAGGACTAATTCGACAATGGCTAAAAAATATGGTTATCCGGCTATTTATAATACGCAGATAAACGGAGGATCGACCATGGACTCAATGAGCGGGGACGAAGGGCTATGGGGGTCAGCTTCTTTGGTTGGTCGTCTCACTTATGATTACGACAGCAAATATATGTTACAATTGAGTGCCAACTATAACGGATCGTTGTGCTACCACCCGGATAAACGTTGGGGATTCTTCTACGCTGCATCAGCAGGGTGGATGCTTACGGAGGAAACATTCATCAAAGACATTCTGAACACTGATTTGATCAACTCATTCAAGATACGTGTCGGCTATGGTATTGTGGGTAACGAATTGTCCCAACCATTCAGCTATATGAACCAATATGGCCTGACTAATACGATTCTGTTAGGAGAAAACATGGGGGCAAATTCAGCTTGGACAGAAACCAATGTATCCAGCAATCTGACATGGGGCGAGTCACAGCAAATTAGTGGAGGTGTTGATTTCAGTTTTTTGAAAGACCGTTTGTCCGGATCATTCGATACCTACCTGTACTTGGATAAGGGTGATGAAATAGATATGAATCCGGAGCTGACTTATACCCCGATCTTAGGTTTGCCTAATACGCCGAAAATGAATGCTCCATACGTGACAACTCATAAAGGCGGTGTGGAATTTTCTTTAAATTGGAACGACCGTATCGGCGACTTCACTTATAGGCTTGGTGCAAACTATACGCATTGGGAAGAAGTAACAGTAAGACATGCTGATAAAAGTACCGATTATTACTATGCCAACCTGAATGATTTGGGGGTAAATGCTCATGCGGAAACCTATAGAACTTCATGGCAGACAAATGGTATTTTCACTTCTTACGATGATATGTATAACTCCTATTTGCATTTTAAACGCAACCACACGATCGGTACGTTCCGTATGGATGACCGTAACGGCGATGGTGTGTTAGGTATTGCCGACTATGCATATAATGAAGGTGGAGGTACGACGCCCCAAACATTGTATGGTGTCACATTGGGTATGGGATGGAAAGATTTTAGTTTTGAAGTCTTTTTCCAAGGAGCGACCAGTGTCTCCGGTGATGTGACATCTCCGGCTCGTTCGCAACAGGATTATTACTGGAAATATGGTAAATATTTATTCCAAGAATCTTATACGCCAAGCAATCCTATTGCCAATAAACTTCCATTGCCGACAAATTCCAGCTACGGATGGGGGTATAATTATGTCGATGTATGGGCATACGATGCTTCATATCTGAAATTGAAGAACATCAGTGTCAGCTATGATTTGAAACGTCGGGTTCTTAAAAAAGTAGATTACATCAAAGGGTTAAGCGTAAACTTCATTGCCAACAATGTTTGTACATGGGTGAAGAAAAGCAACCCGTTCCATAACATGACAGATCCTGAATATTTGCCCGCTAACTCTATTTGGGGAGGTAACAAATTGGGAAGCTATCCGACTCAACGTTCATTCACATTGAGTGCAACATTAACATTGTAATACATTAGAAAAGAATAAGATGAAGAAATTAAATATATTAGCCTTATGCGCTGCGGTTAGTCTTTCTGGTTGTGATCCGTTAGGAATAGAACCGACTAACAAAATTGGCGAAGAACAATTTTGGTCAAATGCTCAATTGACGCGCACATTGGTCAATCAGTTTTATTTGTGGAGTCCGGCAGGTGCAAATATTGCATTTCAATCGGAACAATGGTCCGACAATGCTTGCGGTAATATTGACCGCGACCAGAATACGTTTCGCCAGTATAGCTTCAATTATAGGGAATATGATGAACTCAACAGCGTCACCGGTCTAATCGGAGCCCCATGGGATGCCGGTTATAAAAAAATCCGTCAGGCGAACTTGGCTATCGAACGTATACCGGAAGTTCCCAATATGACCGATTCGGAACGCGCTCAACTGTTGGCGGAAAGCTATGCTTTCCGTGGATTATTCTATGCCGACATGGAAAGATTCTGGGGGGTCATGCCGATCATAACAAGAACAATGACTATTTTCGATGAGACCATGCTGCCACAAAACAGTCGCGAAGAGGTCTTTGATCAAATTTTGTCTGATTATGACAAAGCATTGGAATATTTTAAGCAGACAACCGTTACGCCTACTTTGGGATTGATAAACGAGCAGGCTGTACAAGTGTTAAAATCGCGTTCTGCATTAGCTGCTGCTTGTGCTGCCGAAGCGTCAGTAAAAGGCCTTTACGATAGGCTATCGGGATCAACGGAAAGTAAGGCTCTTTATAGATTCTCAAAAAATGCGGACCATTATTATCAACTGGCTTATGACGCTGCAAAATCAGTGATTGGCAAATATCAACTGGATCCGGATTATAGTAATCTGTTCAATACTTCTACCGGACATCAATCGGTAGAAGCCATTTGGCCGGTCATGTTTAACGAAGCAAATAGATCTGGGTTCAGTCCGATGAAGTATTCACATCCGGAAGGACGTATGTATGGTGCGACTACTAATTTCTCTCCTGATTGGGGAGGGGATCGTGGCGGTTCATACCCTACGCAGGAATTGGTTGATTGTTACTATCAGAGAGATAAAGCTACAGGTAAATGGATGCAATGGTGGAAAACAACTCAAGCAAAAGAAATGGGTGTAACTCTAAATGAAAATGGAGAATTGGCCGCTGAAAGCGAAAATTACCTACAAATGTATACTGACCGTGATAAACGTTTCTATGCCACGATCATTTATGACAGTAGTTATTTCGCTAATAGAAATGAACATCGGTATTTGGTTCGTACATGGATCGACTTATCGGTACCGACCCGTTCGGAAAGATATAGTGCGCTTCATACAGAATTCAGGAATTCTGAAAAGTTAGCGATTACAGGACGTGCACAATCGACTGTAACAAGCTATTATCCGACGAAATATACGGTAGGGCGTTTTAATGAAGACGGAACGGTTAATTACACTCAATCTGCGCTTTCTTATTTTCAAGTCCGTTATGCTGAAGCATTGTTAAACTATGCAGAAGCAGCCTATAAGTTGGGTGGAAGAGAAAACGAAGTACGTGATGCTGTTGACCAAATTCGTAATCGCGCAGGCTTGGATAGTTTTGACGAATCGGTGGTTGGTCACAATCTGTGGGAAGAATACAAATTACAACGTCGTATCGAATTTGCATTCGAAATTCCTGGATTCCGTTATTTCGACTTGCTGAGATGGGGCGAATCGGAAGGTAAAACAACCATTGAAGAGTTAAACCAATCGTCTAAGGGCATGTTCATTTTTCGTAAAGGAATTGAAAGTTCAGAAGTAGAAGAAAACGGATATTTGGCCTCTAAAGATGACCCCCAATATTTCACGCCTCATTTTGATATCCGCCAAATTACATCTCTGAGTGGAAATGTGGTTTACTATGAACGTAAATTTAATGATGCCGTATACTATAAATTACCTTTTGCTCGCACAACATTGGATGTAAATGGCAATTTTGTTCAAAACCCAGGGTGGGAAAACAGAAGTTATCAATAATGTAAAACAAGAAAATCATGAAAATAAAGAATTTAATATTTACGTTCGTTTTGGGTATAACTGTCCTTTCCGGCTGCCAAAGCGGTATTGTTTGGGATGAAGTGCCCGAATCGGTCTATTCAAATTTGGAATTGGCAGGATCCATGGTGAGAAGCCGGCCACGTGAACTTTTCGTAAACAAAGTATGGCAGGTCAACCATAATGATGGTAAAGGGCAATGGCTGGAAAATTATCTTGCTCGTTCTGTTATGGATGCTATATACGGGGCACAGAACGAAGCGTATAAAACGATATATTGAATAAAACAACACATCGCTTTATAATACAATAGGTTACGGGGAAGGATAGAAGGAACTCCCGCAAAACGAAACGTTTACGCAGGTTTAATTTCTGTTTACGAGGGGGGCTGTTTGGGTTTCATCGGTTTGGCGATTGCTTTAAATGGGCTTACATGAAGTTTACATGGTGTGTAAGTAGGAGAGGAAGATAGCGGTTGTAGACCGCTTTTTTTATGCCTTGTTTTTGGATTATATGTTTATAAAATATTCCATATAATGATTATTTAGTATATTTGCACTATAAAATATAGTGATATGGCAAAGGTTATACATGTGCATTTGACGCACGGAATAGACGGAACAAAGCGAAGAGATTGGTATTTTAGTAGTATTTCGGCTGTTTATACGGTTTTGACGGCGGAACAGGTGGGTGCGACCAAGAATTATCTGTTACATGCCGGTCTGTCCGGTAATGGAACAGTATGCACTAAAAGGGCTATAATCAAGCAATCTACGCTTATTTCAGGGAGTAGGAGAGGAGATAGGTGAATAGATTAGAATGGCATTAGAACGAAAGAAAAACACCATTCTGCAGTTATTCTTGTAGGGGAGACTTATGGTCTCCTTTTTTTGTGCTCTCAGATGGCGATTTCTACATTTGGTGTGACACTTGGAGTGGCAATTTTGGAGGTGGGGATAGTATTGGGGTTAGAAAGTGGGGTTAGTTTTTATAAGAACTGGGGTTAGTAAACACGGTTTTGAGAGGGGGTAGTTGGAAGTATGGTAAAATATGGTTTTTTGAATGATAGGTGTAAAAGATGCCTTGATACACCCACCCTAAAAACCACCACCTATAAAAAGCATACATTATTATATAACGGATTATCAGTCCTTTTCAGGCGATTATATGGGGTGGATGGAGGGGGAATACTGAGAGAGGGGAGTCTGAAGGTATAATCGGGGGTATCCTCAGGGTAACGTTTCATGTTCTCCGGATGGTAAAAGTGCGCTCTACCCTACATTTGCATCTCCAGAAGTGTACGCATCCGATGCAGGTTTCCCTTTTTCAAGATTCATTTGGCGAATTTGTTCTTTGAGACGGCCGATTTCTTCCGCTTGTTGGGTTATGGTTTGTACGAATAAGTGTGCATCTGTGGTTTCCTGCTTCTCTTTCATTGTTATGAAAGCATCCCCTGTTCCCATGATGATCCAATCAATCGAAATATTAGGGTATGAATATTTCAGACTTCTGAGTAGCTCTATTGATAATTTCTTCCGACCACTTTTTATGTCGCTTATGCCAGCTTTATTTGTGCCAAGTATGCTTGCTGCTTGTACATAATCGGTTATTTGCCCTTGAGCTTTTAACTCGTCAAGTATTTGAATGAATCTGATATTTTCCTCCATAAAATGAGTTTGGTATGAAAAATTACACTTAAATATTTTGTAGTATGAAAATCTCACACTATATTTGCATCGAGTTAATAAATTAACGAGCGGCCAAAGATACAGAAAAGGGTCGAGAATAACGAATTTTAGCACTTAAAGAAAATGAACGAAGAAATCAAAGAATGGCAGACACAAAGCGTGAAGCACAAAGTCGCTTACGTGTTGATGATGGACGGTATCAGTTTCAGATACACTGAAGAGACCGGGATTGTGTTTTCCGCACCTGATTTTTATGTAAAGAATCTTATTCGGCGCTTGATGAGCTGCTACGGCGTGAGTTTGAAACCGATTATAAACGAATTTAAATAAGTGGAATATGAAGAAGTATATTCATGTAACAAGTGAGGATCGTCAGTTTTTGGCCAAGAAATTCAAAGTAAGCAGCGTGACGGTTTGGAAAGCCCTGCGTTTTGAGCAGGATACGGATACCATCCGTAGGATCCAGAAGACCGCCCGTGAGCGTGGTGGTATTTTAATGGCGGTTGCTCCGGTTATGGAGACACTACACGACCATGATAACGTGATACGCCAATATTTTCCGAACGGCGCATTGTTAGAGATCAGTAAAAACGACAGCACGGGTGTGGTGATTTATAAAGGGGAAGAGGTGAGACATTATGATAATGTGACATTTTCCAATATAGACAGCATCCAAAATTTTGCGGCCGCATTGAAATAAGGAGGTGTGAGTATGGAATTTTTCGATAACAAACTTTGCATATCGTTTCGTGAACTTGTTGATGGCGGAATAATGACTGTTCCGAATTACAAGTATATGGCATCCAGTGGCCGGATAAAGGTAGCACGTCGTGGTGGTGGAGCGAAAGGAAATGGAGCTTTGATTGTTATTGATAGTCTGCCTACCTCTTACAAAGAAAAAGTCGAGGAGAAATATCCTGGTGGCAATGCCGTGCTTTTGCGTGGCTGGATAATATCGAATTACGAGCTTGATCAGGCTGCCGTCGCTTTCTTTATGGATTGGGCTGCCCGGCAGTCCAGCGATAAGGCTTCTGACGAGCTTGCCAGAAAGTATGCGATAAATGCTTCAGTACTGAATACTTGTATCAAGTTGTACAATCGTAGTCGTGATTATCGAAAGTTAATGGGAGAGAAGTATGATTGGAGCATGATGGCTACTACCATTGAGACGCTGCGCGAAGAGTTCGGGCATGATTTGCCGGCGAGTACCTTGCGTTTCCGAAAGAAGGTGAACGAGTACAAGCAGTACGGTTATGAGTGCCTTATCAGTGGAAAGTTCGGTAACCAGTGTGCGAGGAAAGTGGATTACAAGACCGAGCGTCTCGTGCTGAGCATCACGGTGCTGCCGAACCAGCCTTATGGCAGTGACGTACACGAGATGTATATCTCCTTTGTGTGCGGTGAGTTGGAGGTATGGGATTTGGAAACCGGGGAAATATTCAACCATAACGATTTTACGGATAAGAACGGTGATCCGAAAGAACTGAGCGAAAGTACCATTCGCAACATCTTGAACAAGCCGGCCAACCAGGTACTCATAGAGAAAAAGCGTCGTGGGTGGTCGGAATTCTACCACGAGCAAATGCCACACATGCACCGCCACAGTGGAGAGTTCTCCTTGTCCCAGATTACGATGGATGACGTGGATCTTCCGCGTCGCATGAAGGGTGGTGAATACGTACATGCTTATTATGCCTACGATGTGGTGAGCCAGTGCCGTGTGGGGCTTGCTTACGGCCGTGATAAAGACGAAGCTCTTGTGGTTGCCTGTTTCCGGGATATGTTCCGCCTGATTGAGCGTAACGGGTGGGGGATGCCTGCCGGTATCGAGGTGGAGCAGCATTTGATGAGCAAGTACAAGGAGGGCTTCCTGAAAGCCGGTGAGGTGTTCAAGTTTGTGCACTTTTGTGCACCGTTGAACTCTCAGGACAAATATGCTGAACCGTTGAACGGCGCGTTCAAGACTACCATCGCCCATAAGAACCATGAAGGAGTGGGTCGTTGGTACGGTAAAGGGGCACGGCGTGTGGATCAGAAGAAAATCAGCGACAGTGGGAACCATACCTACGAGGATAGGAAATATTATACGTTTGAGGAACTTGTGGCAGATGACCGCAGGGATTGTGCTGAATGGAACAACACGCTGCACCCCAACCAGAAGAAATATCCGGGCATGACCCGCTGGGATGTGCTTGTGTCGAGAATCAACCCGACTCTGCGCCCGCTTGATAAACTGACCCTGAGCCGTTATATTGGCGAGAGGGTGGAAACAAGCGTAAGACGGAATAGTACGGTACGTGTGGCATGCGCTGACTGGTGGCTGAGCGGTCCGGAGGTTCTTGAGAAGTTGGAGTCTAATAACCGCAAGGTGACGGCTTTCTATTTGCCGGATGAGGAAGGCAAACCGACCGATGTGTTCCTGTATCAGAATGACCGCTATATCGACAAGGTGCGCCCGGTTGTGACTTATAGCCGTGTAATGGCGGAACAGACCGAAGAAGATAAGGCAGCTTATACGGAACAGGCAAAGATAATGAGTCACTTTGACAAATGGGTACGTGATAACGCTATCGGTCAGGTAGGTGTGGCACCGGTCCAACGTGAGGAAGAAGATGAGGAAACGGAAAGCCTTGTATTATCTACGGCACCTGTTCCTGAAGAACTCGATGAAGCTTACGAATGGCAGCCGACCAATATGGCGGCAATGGCTATTGGAGATATGTAAGAATACGATTAGAATAACATTATAACAGCGTTTGAATTATGATTACAGAAGCGCAAAAACAGAAGATTTTGGGAGCGATAGCTGCCAACCGTGCGAACTATCCGAGTGACGCGAAACATGCCGCCTCCCTTGGCATCAGCACATCGGTGTACAGTGCCATTAAGAACGGACAGACGGATAAAGCCCTTAGTGATGCCAACTGGATAAGTATAGCCCGTCGTTTGGGTGTGGGCCTCCGTGCCGATATGGAGTGGAAGGTTGCCAAGACCGCCACGTTCGAGTATATAACCGCCCAGCTTGAGTTCTCCCAGCAGTCGAGCCTGTCGGCTATCCTATGCGACATTCCAAACATCGGAAAGACTTTTACTGCAAGGTATTATGTGCAGAACCACAAGAATGCCGTGTATATCGACTGCTCGCAGGTGAAGACTAAGCTGAAGCTGGTGCGTAAGATAGCTGCGGAGTTCGGAGTGGATGCCAAAGGTAAATATAGCGATGTATACGAGGATTTGACTTATTACCTCCGTTCCATTGAGAATCCGCTTATTATTTTGGACGAGGCCGGGGATTTGCAGTATGAGGCGTTCCTTGAGCTGAAGGCTTTGTGGAATGCCACCGAACGCAGTTGTGCTTGGTATATGATGGGTGCGGATGGTTTGAAAGAAAAAATCAATCGTTCGATAGAATGTAAGAAAGTGGGCTATACTGAGATGTTGAGCCGTTATGGAGACCGTTACAGCAAGGTGACACCTGATGACGGCAAGGAGCGTGAGGCGTTTTTGAATACCCAAGCTCGGACGGTGGCTAAAGTAAATGCTCCGGCAGGTGCGGATATAGCGCAGATTGTACGCAAGACACGTGGAGGTCTGAGGCGAGTATATACCGAGATAGAGAAACTTAAAATGGCATAGGCGATGGTTAAGATAGTTTTAGAGGACAAAGGTCAAGACCTGTTATGGCTCAAAGTAAATGAAGGTGGTCTTGTGGAGGAAGCCGGACCATTTCAAAATGAAATATGGAAAGATGCTTATGTCCCGTATTGGGGGCTTCACATAGGGCAATTCTGCCCGATACACCATCCTCCGCATATCATCAAAGGGTTTCTGAAATATAGGATTGAATCAATAGAAAAAGAGTTTTTTATACCTTCGCTCAGAATCTCGTCTCTTTATTGTAGTCCTTGACGGTATGTTTCGTATTATTAATACGTCTCTTGTACTACTTGTTGATATGTAAATCTTTCAAAGAACTTGTGCGTTCATTTAACGAACGTGGGTGCAAAGATAACAACTTTTATTTTTAACTTCCAAATTTCTTCGGAACTTTTTTCAAAAGTTTTTTGTTTCATCATTTAAACACCTGCGTTCTCTCTCGAATGCGGATGCAAAAGTAATGCTTTACAACATACGCACCAAACATTTTTGCAACTATTTTTTATCCCTCTTGTGATGTTTTTACGATAACTTCTGAAACACTGACTGTTACAACCCAAACTTTTTTCTGTATGATACAGGCCGCTATTTTCAATTCATGCAAACGGACTTTTTATATGTATAATAATGTACGTAAGAAAGACTGAACCGAGGTCATACCAATAAGAAAGCCCCTTACCCTGACGGATAAGAGGCTTTTAAATCCTTTTGTTTTTCTCCTAAGGAGATTAACCTAAATACGATTTGAGGAGCTTGCTACGTGTTCCTTGCCTTAATCTTCTAATTGCTTTTTCCTTGATCTGGCGGACGCGCTCTCTTGTGAGGCCAAATTTGTCGCCAATCTCTTCCAATGTCATTTCCTGACAGCCTATACCGAAAAACATTTTGATTATCTCACATTCTCTTTCGGTTAATGTAGCAAGGGCTCGATCAATTTCTTTTGCCAATGACTCGTTCATTAACGACCGGTCAGCGATAGGAGCATCATCGTTAACAAGCACATCCAAAAGGCTGTTGTCTTCGCCTTCCACAAACGGGGCATCCACCGAGATATGCCTTCCCGATACTTTTAAGGTATCCGAAATCTTATCTACCGGAATATCCAATTCGTCTGCAAGTTCTTCAGGAGAAGGTCTTCGTTCATTTTCTTGTTCGAATTTAGAGAAGGCTTTGCTGATTTTATTCAACGAACCCACCTGATTCAACGGAAGACGTACGATTCTTGACTGTTCTGCCAAAGCCTGCAAAATAGACTGACGAATCCACCACACAGCATAGGAAATAAACTTAAAGCCTCTGGTCTCGTCAAATTTTTCAGCTGCCTTAATCAACCCCAGGTTACCTTCATTAATAAGATCCGGTAAACTTAACCCCTGATTTTGATATTGTTTAGCTACAGATACAACAAAACGCAGATTCGCTCTGGTTAATTTTTCCAATGCTCTCCGGTCGCCTCTTTTGATAGCCTGTGCCAATTCTACTTCTTCTTCTACTGTGATCAGATCTTCACGGCCTATTTCCTGAAGATACTTGTCAAGAGAAGCGCTTTCGCGATTGGTAATGGACTTTGTGATCTTTAACTGTCTCATCCAATGTTTTTATATTGAGAATATCAGGGTGCAAAGATAATATTATTTTTATTGACAGAATTGGCTGGATGCACCCTACACCCAGCCAATTATAAACCTTTAACAATCTTCCCGCCAAATAAGACGAATATAACGTTATTTTATTATTCGGCCAGATCTATAGCATATACTTTCGTACGTCCATTCGGATAAAAACCTTTCACTACGATGTAACGATCGTTTTCACTGCCTTTCAAAACCTTGTCAACTATTTTCTCCAGTTGTTCGGGCGACGAAATCTTCTGATCGTTCACAACCATGATAATGAATCCTTTTTTGATTCCGGCATCTTTCAGTTTACCATTAAGCAAACCGGTCACTTCAATACCATAGCTTACACCCAATTCACGTTTTTGCTCGTTTGTCAACGCACTAAAAGCAGCTCCTAAAACTTCGCCACTGTCGGCGGCACTTTTTACAACGGCCGTACTTCCCTGTGCATTACGAAGTTCTACATTAAATGTCTTGGTGCTACCATTACGGTCTACCGTTACCTGTACTTTGTCACCCGGACGATATTTACTGATCTGTTCCTGCAAAGCATTTGCAGATTTCACTTTTGCACCATTTACGGCTACAATCACGTCGCCCTTCTCAATTCCGGCTTCCTTAGCAGTACTGCGATCTGCGAAATCAGACACACACGCACCTTCGGAAACTTTTATTTTAGATTTCAAGGCGCTCAGTTCTTCCTTCTGCTTAGCCGGCAGATTCGGATAACCCAGCATGTCGGCAATGTCACCCACGCTCATAATCTGTACGCCCAGGATTGCACGCTGTACCGTACCATACTGTTTCAAGTCGTTTGCCACTTTCCCCGCAATGCTGATAGGTACAGCAAAAGAGTAACCGGCAAAGTTCCCTGTTTCGGAATAAATAGCGGTATTGATACCTATCAACTCACCTTTCGTATTCACCAGCGCTCCACCACTGTTACCAGGGTTCACGGCAGCATCAGTCTGGATAAACGACTCGATCTTGCTCTTATCTCCACCTCCCATCGAGATGCCACGCCCTTTCGCACTCACAATACCGGCTGTAACCGTGGAAGTAAGATTAAACGGGTTACCTACAGCCAACACCCACTCTCCTACTTTCAGTTTTTCAGAATCACCGAACGGAATGGTAGGAAGGTCTTTCGCATCGATCTTAAGCAAAGCGATATCCGTCGTCGGGTCGGTTCCGACCAATTTAGCAACAAACTTACGGTTATCATTCAATGTCACTTCCAATTCATCCGCTCCATCAATCACATGATTGTTCGTTATGATATATCCATCTGTCGAAATGATCACCCCTGAACCAGCTCCTACCTTTGGTTGCGGTTGCGGGCGTTGAAAACCTCCACGTCCTCCAAATCCGAAGAAGTATTCAAACGGATCGACATACTGCTGCTGATTCCCTCCGTCGGCATATTGTTTGGCATTAGTCGTGGCCTTAATATGCACAACGCCATGAACCGTACTTTCTGCAGCCGTAGTAAAATCCGTATTCTCTGCAGCAACCGTATTATAACCGGCTAACCGGATCGGCTGATTGAAGGTATTGGTTGAGCCGGAAGTACCATATACCGATTGATTCTTATTAATCAAGTAAGCACTTGTCCCAACTGCCGCACCCGCGCTGATTGCAGCTACGAGAACTACACCAAGCACATTTTTCCACATCTTTTTCATACTCTTACTATTTTATCAAACATTTAAATTTAACACTTTTCTTTCGACAAAGAAAGCTCAAAAAACGTGCGATTATTCCATTTGGGACTGTTTTTTTATCACTTTTAACGGCACTCTGCGAGGGCTTAACTGCGATTAACAGTACTGTGTAATGCAAAGTACCTTTTTAACAATCGACCGTCTGACAAATGGTCATATATTCAATACTATAACAGCAGGAAAGGCAGAATGTTCCCTATGAATCTGCCATTAGATGCCTATGTAATCTATTTTCGACAATGTCGAAAACATATACGACAATACCGAAAATATACATGACAACGTCGAACATATACATGACATCATCAAAAACAAATTAGACTGGCAGAAAATGAAAAGAGAACCATATCGAACTATTTTGATGTGGCTATCCTAATTTTCAATTTTCAATTGCCAATTGTCAATTAAAAGAATTACCTTTGCCCCCATCGCAGTCTGCCGGTCTGTCGCTCATCTTTCAAGGTGGGAGGAACGTCCGGGCAACAAAGAGCACCATACTTCTTAACGGGAAGCTGTCCGCGAGGGTGGAGTAACGTAACAGAAAACGACCGCCGGATTCGTCCGGTAAGGGTGAAAAGGTGAGGCAAGAGCTCACCGGGTCCTATAGCAATATGGGATGCCGTACGTCTTATGGGTTGTAAGGTCATGTATACCGGCGCATGTAGGATTGCTCGTCCGATGCCGGGGGGTAGACCGCTAAAGCTTACTGGTGACAGTAAGACGAGATAAATGGCAGACGCTCCCGCACAAGCGGGAGTACAGAACCCGGCTTATAGGCAGACTGCTTTTTTATAATGTGCCAATATACCAATTCAACAATATGCCAATTCAATGGTTTTTCTATTGGTATATTGGCACATTCAATTTATTGGCACATTATTATATATATGAAGACTACCGATAAAAAGACGCTTGGAGAACGGATCAACGCCTTATTGGCAAGAACAATCCGTTTCGTCACTTACGACATTTGGCGGATAACCGAAAATGAAGTAAGCGGTCTGAAAGAACTTTATATCAATATAATCAAGACCATCATTCTTGCTGTCAGAGGATTCCAGAGCGAAAACCTGCAGACAAAAGCATCAGCCCTCACCTACTGCACGTTGCTATCCATCGTCCCTCTATTGGCCGTATTGTTAGGGATAGCCAAAGGGTTTGGTTTCCAAGGGACAGTACGCCAGGAGCTGTTCGACTATTTTCCCGGACATGAAGCCGAACTGAGCAAAGCATTCGAGTTCGTGGAAAGCTACTTGGCGCAGGCACAGGGAGGCGTAATCATCGGGGTCGGTTTAATCCTGTTGTTTTACACGGTTATCAACCTGATTTCTTCGATAGAAGATACATTCAACGATATTTGGCAGATACAAAAATCACGCCCGTGGTACCGGAAAATATCCGACTATCTGGCCTTATTCCTGATCCTTCCGGTGTTGATGACGGCCTCCAGTGGTTTGTCCATTTTCCTGTCAACTTTGCAAAACTCGTTTATCAGCCAATATTTCTTTTTTACGCCGTTAGTCGAGCTCATACTGAACATAACACCTTATATCATTACGATTCTTGCATTCACGGGGCTTTATATTTCATTACCCAATACGAAGGTTCGGTTTGTAAACGGGCTGGTTGCCGGAATCCTGTCTGGCATCGCTTTCCAGTTCTTTCAGTTTATCTACATCAGTGGACAGATTTGGGTGAGTAAATACAACGCTATTTACGGTAGTTTTGCCGCCTTGCCCCTGTTGTTGCTGTGGTTGCAACTGTCATGGCTGATCTGCCTGTTCGGAGCGGAAATTTCGTATGCTTCCCAGAACGTGAAAAAATTCAGTTTCGAACGGGACAGCAAGAACATCAGCCGACGATATAAAGATTTCCTCACGTTGCTGATTGCTTCCCTGATCGTAAAACGATTCGTAAAGGGAGAAAAACCTTATACGGCGGATGAACTGTCGGACGCTTACCGCATACCGATCCGCATCACGACACAGCTACTCTATCAGTTGGTCGAATTGCACATTATTATCGAAGTCAATTACGGGAACGATGAACGCGTTGTCCACTATCAACCGGCGATCGACATAAACAAGATCACAGTCAGCTACCTGTTGACCCGCATGGACGAATACGGATCGGAGAACTTCAAAATCGATACATCCAAATTGTTCAACAAAGAATGGAAAGCCTTGCTGAAAACCCGCGAAGACATGATTAAGGCAAATGATAACATTTTATTGAAAGACCTTTGAACAATTGACAACGGGAAATTGACAATTGACAATTATTAGGGGATGGACAAAAAAAAAGGAAATACGGATCTGACGAAGGGGAAGGTATGGAAAGTGATCGTTCGCTTTGCATTACCGTTGTTGATCGGGAATCTGCTGCAACAGTTCTATAACATAACAGACAGCATTATTGTCGGACAGTTTCTGGGGAAAGAGGCATTGGCGGCTGTATCGGCTTCCTTCTTCATCTATTACTTCATCATTTCATTCGTGATCGGTGTCGGAAGTGGAACGACGGTAGTCATTTCTCAACTTTTCGGAGCTAAACTGTACCAGAAGGTGCAGCTTGCATTTTCGTCCTTCTTCATCTTCATGTTAGTCGGGGGCGTGACATTGTCCATTGCCGGGATTATTTTCGCCGAACCGGTTTTCCGCCTGACCAATACACCGGAAGAGGTCATTCCGCAAGCGGTGGCTTATTTCCGTATTTATATAGGAGGGACATTTCTGTTCGTGACCTTCAACAGCATCATTTCGATTTTGCGAGGTGTAGGCGAGTCTGTCCGTCCCATGCTGTTCATTCTGATCACGACAATCCTGAACATTGTGTTCGACCTGCTTTTCATACTCGTATTCGAATGGGGCATCGAGGGAGCGGCACGGGCGACGGTCATTTCGCAGGGGATCGGTATGTGTATCGCTTTGGCGTATGTAAACAACACGCACCCTTTGTTGTCCATCAAAAAGCAAGATATGCTGTTCGACTGGAAGCTATTCAAAGAGAGTCTGAAAATCGGACTACCGACAAGCGTACAGCAATGCGCGATCGCCCTCGGGTTGATCGCCTTGTTGGGGATTGTGAACAGTTTCGGGACCAACACGCTGACAGCCTACGGAGCCGCCGGGAAAATAGATACGATCATCACACAGGCCGTCCTCACCCTGTCTGGAGCATTGGCCGCTTTTTGCGGACAAAATATCGGAGCAGGGAAGCTGGAACGGGTGAAAAAAGGGGTACGGTTTACTATGTACACAAATGTAGTCTTGGGGCTATTGACTTTTACTGCCGTTTATCTGTTCGGCGACGAGATGATGAAGGTTTTCACGAAAGACGCGGATGTCGTGGCGATCGGAAAGGAATATCTGCTGATTATCGGTGGTTTCTTCATCATACACGGAGCGCTGAATGTGTATAACGGGGCGCTCAGGGGAGCCGGAGACACTCTATTTCCAATGATAACCAGCTTGGTTTGCCTCTGGCTAATCCGTATTCCTCTTGCCTATTATCTCAGTTCGTGGTTGGGACGTAGCGGAATCTGGTGGGCGATCGGTTTCAGCATCACAATCGGGTTGATCGTGACCTTCGTTTATTACAAGACGGGGATCTGGAAACGGAGATGTATTATCAAGGAAGGGACAAAACAATAAATAATGAAGGCTGTTTTGACACCTTCATTATTTACCTGTAGAATTCAATACCGATTATAGCTGATCACCTCTTTCGGATCTTTGCGCTTCTTGGGTCTGTCCGGCTGGGTGGAATAGCCGATGACGATATCCAACAGAACGCGTTTGCCGGAGGGGATATCCAATAGTTTACGGACTTTCGTTTCATCGAACCAACCGACTATGCAACTTCCCAACCCTTCGTCTTCGGCAGCCAGCACAAGATGGGCAGCCGTTATGCCGATATCCAGATGGGAGAAATTCTTGTCCTTGATCCACGAGCCTATACCTGCCGTCAGGTTCGGTTTCTCCTCCACGACCAAGATATGTACGGGCGCCTGTTTGGTGAAATGATTCATTCCCAGAACACGGTTCGAAGTTGCGTCCGCCACCCGGTTCTTCAGTTCGGGATCATCCACCACGATAAAATGCCAAGGTTGCGAATTACAGGCAGACGGCGCGAGACACGCCGCCTCCAGAATACGTTGCAATTTCTCCTTCTCAACCGGACGCTGCGGATCAAAAGCCCGGTCACTTTGACGCCGGCTTGCTAAAGAGAGGAAATCTTTCATTTGAACTGCATCATTTTACTGATATACTTACCTACGATATCGAATTCAAGATTGACGACCGTACCTTTTTCGATCTGGCAGAAGTTGGTGTTATCGTGCGTATACGGAATGATCGCCACCTGAAAACTGTTCTGTTTCGAATTGCAGACGGTCAGGCTGACACCGTTGACACAGACGGAACCTTTCTCGACAGTGATATATCCCTGCTGTGCCATTTCCTTATCGAACGGATATTCGAAGGTATAATACCAGCTTCCGTTGGCATCTTCCACGCTTGTGCAAACGGCGGTCTGGTCAACATGTCCCTGTACGATATGTCCGTCCAGGCGTCCGTTCATCATCATACTGCGCTCCAGATTCACGAGCGAACCGGGTTTTAGCAGCCCCAGGTTGGAACGTTCCAGGGTTTCGCGCATAGCTGTGGTAGTGAATGTATCACCATCTTTGCGGACCACTGTCAGGCAAACCCCATTATGGGCCACACTCTGGTCAATCTTCAATTCATCGACAAAAGAGCATTTCATCGTGATATGAATGTTGTCCTTATCATGCTCGATCGCCACGACCTGAGCTGTTTCTTCTACAATTCCTGAAAACATAAGATTGTTGTTTTAATGATTATCGAAGTCCAAAGATACGGAAAAACCTTATATTGCCACATATTAAAATAATACTTAATTATTATATGGAAGCAGATAGTATGAAAAAAAATAGAGGTAAAGCGGAATGCCTTACCTCTATCATTTATTGATAATTATATATCGTCGGATATATTATTTTGCCTGTTCCAACTGCAATGTCTTGGTCGGTTCGTCGCAAACTTCAGTCGGACCGAAGTACTGGATAGGACCGGGATAAACATAGCTTGTCGTCATAGCCCATTCGTCGCGGTTGGCTGCGAATTTCTTGAAAGGAGCACCATCGAGCTTAACCAGCGCTTTCTGGATAACCGGTTTCATTTCGCCGTGACGTTTTTCCATGTTCATCATCATGGTTACAGGGATACCGCCAGCGATCCATTTGTCAGCCGGAGCAGTCGTGTTACGTACGGAAGACATATAACCGGTCTTGCCGGCAGCGATCAGGCAAGAAGCCGTGTAGCCCAAAGAATAGCAATAGTCTGCATCGTAGTTGGACGGAGCTGCGCAACGGCCTTCATATCCGAAGAAGTGGTGCTGTGCAGCGAACTTACCGTTATATTTGCCTTCTGCTTTCCATTCAGCCAACTTCTTGCCTACCATTTCAGACAGCAGCTTTTCTGTTTCGATCAGAGAAACCTGAACGTTTCCGTGCGGGTCACGATCCAAAGACAACTGACGAGCCACGCCTTCTGGCAGAGAAGCATACAGGTCGGAATTTTCTTTTGTCAGCTTGCTGATGATGTAAGCACGCTGTTCGCTCTTCTTGATCATCTTGAATTCTGCATCGTGTTTAGCCAGGAAGTCATTCAGCTCGGCAATCAGGCGTTTCATGGCCGGGACGAATTCGATCAGACCTTCGGGGATCAGCACCGTACCGAAGTTATGTCCTTCGGCAGCACGTTTGGCAACGATTCCGGCAATATACGTCACGATATCGTCCAAAGACATGTTCTTTTCTTCCACTTCTTCGGAGATGATACAGATGTTCGGCTGAGTCTGCAAAGCACATTCCAAAGCGATATGGGAAGCGGAACGTCCCATCAATTTGATGAAGTGCCAGTATTTCTGTGCAGAGTTACAGTCACGCTGGATATTACCGATAACTTCGGAATAGACCTTGCAAGCAGTGTCGAAACCAAAAGAAGTTTCGATCTGCTCGTTCTTCAGGTCACCGTCAATCGTCTTCGGACAGCCGATTACCTGAACGCCGGCACCTGTAGCCTTGTAATATTCGGCCAATACGCAGGCATTTGTGTTGGAGTCATCTCCACCGATGATAACCAGAGCTTTGATGTTCAGCTCTTTCAGGATTTCCAACCCTTTGTCGAACTGTTCTTTTGTTTCCAGTTTGGTACGACCAGAACCGATCATATCGAAACCACCCGTGTTACGGTATTCGTCGATAATGTCAGCTGTCAGTTCCATATATTTATGATCGATCAGACCGCCAGGTCCCAGGATAAAGCCATACAGACGAGAAGCTGCGTTATTAGCCTTGATACCGTCGAACAGACCTGCAATCACGTTATGGCCACCAGGAGCCTGACCTCCGGAAAGGATCACACCGACGTTCATTGCCGGCAGCTCTTTCTTCTCGTTACTCTTTTCGAAAGTAACGACTGGCATTCCGTACGTGTTCGGGAACAATTTCTTGATTTCGTCCTGATCGGCAACTGATTGTGTATACTCACCATCTACGGCTTTCACAGCGCCTTTCAATGCAGCGGGAACCTTTGGCTGGTAAGCTGCTCTTGCAATTTGTAATGCACTCTTTGTCATTTCTTAATCTGATTTATTTAGAAAGTATCTGATTCCTAATTAAAGGCGGTGCAAATATAAAAATTATTTCTGATAAAACATCGTTTTGCCCGGCAAAGACAATGAAGCCGGACGGGCGTCCGCTGAAACGGCACGCTTGTAGTTCGGCCTGTCGCTCATCACGAAATGAAGCGTGATACCGGCTTGCACATCTTCGTAAGTCAGATACGACTTGTCGTATTTCTTTCCGTTCACATACAATTCTTTTACATAGACATTCTCTTTCGACCAGTTTTCTGTTGTCATACGGATCTCCTTCCCGTTGCTCATGGTGATGGAAAGCGCCTCGACACAAGGTGAACCTACATTATATATATTACTGGACGGAGCAACCGGATAGAAACCTGCGCAGTTGAACATATACCAGGCCGACATCTGCCCACAATCGTCATTACCGCTCAAAGAACCGGGTTCGTTACCATAAAAACGATCGACTATCTCACGTATCCACTTCTGGCACTTCCACGGTTTACCCAGATAGTTATACAGATAAGCGACATGATGACAAGGTTCGTTGCCATGCCAATAGCCCCCGATACGCCCCTGGATATCGTGAGCGCCCGGTATATCATCCGGCAACTCAACGGTAAAAAGTTCATCCAAACGTTTCTCGAACAATTTTTTCCCTGCCAGATTGATGTATCCCTGCACATCATGCGGAACTGTCCATGTATATTGCATCGTAAAACCTTCGGTAATATCTCCCCAACCGTTCACCGAGCCCGGCCCCTGATAAGCTATCGGAGTAAACGGAGTACGCCAATTACCCTGACTGTCACGGCCACGCATATACTTCGTTTCCGGATCAATCAAGGTCTGATAAGAAAGAGAACGGTTCAGGAAGTAACGATAATCGTCCGTCTTACCCAAAGCTTTGGCAGCCTGTGCGATACAATAATCGTCATAGGCATATTCCAATGTTTTGGAAACAGATTCAGCTTCCTTGTCAAACGGGACGTAGCCATTCCGCATATAGTCGGGCAAACAGTCGTAATGTTCGTTCAAGGCAGTTGTTTTCATCGCCTCATACGCCCGTTCGTAATCAAAACCTTTTACACCTTTGACTATCATATCCGCCAGAACGGAAACCGCATGATAGCCAATCATGCACCACGTCTCGTTTCCGTAAAAAGACCAGACAGGAAGCATCTTCTCCACGCTTTTGTCAAAGTGGGCCAACATTGAATTGGCGATGTCAGCATTTATGTCCTGATGCACCAAGTTGAACCAAGGATGCAAAGCCCGGTAGGTGTCCCACAAGGAAAAAGTCGTATAGTTGGTAAAACCTTTCGCCTGCTCGATATTCTTGTCCAAACCTCTGAAACTGCCATCCGCATCCTGGAAAACAAACGGATGAAGGGCGGCATGGTAGGCAGAAGTATAAAACGTTTCCTTTGTCTTCCGATCGGCGGTTATCCGGTATTTTTGCAATTCTTTCTCCCATAGGTCCACCCCTTTTTCCTTTAGTCCATCGAATGTCAGTCCGTCCAGTTCTCGCATGTTCATTTTCGCTCCGGCGGTACTGACGGAAGAGATAGCCGTTTTCACGATCACCTCATCCCCTTCCTCGGTTGCGAAAGAAAGACACGCCATCAGATTTTTCCCCCAGGCCTCACGGTCACTCCTGAACCGGGATGTATTATAAATCACCGGCTTTTTATCCTGCATGAAGCGCAGCCCCGTCAATTTCCGGGAAAAGACAGCCGTAAAATAGACATGGCGTTCGGGTCCCCACCCTTTCACCAACTTATAGCCCGTGATGGTCGAATCGTTTTCCATGCGCAGATTGGCCCATTCACACGACTGCCAAAGCGTATGGTTCATATCGATCATGATAAATGACTTTTCCGATTCGGGATAAGTGAAACGAAACATTCCGCTCCGCAGGCCTGCCGTCATCTCCGCCTTCACACCGTAGTCCTGCAGGTGGACGGCATAATAGTTTGGAGTGGCCTGTTCCTCATCGTGCGTGTATCGGGAACGATAGCCCTCATCAGGATTTTCACGGCTTCTGGGTTCCAGTTTCATATCTCCGGTTCCGGGAATAAACAGGAAATCTCCCAGGTCGGGAATACCGGTTCCGCTAAGATGCGTCAGGCTGAACCCTAAGATCGAAGTGTGGTTATATTTATAGCCGGCAGCCGCGTCATAGTATTTGGCATCCGTATCCGGACTGATCTGAATTCCCCCGAACGGGATCTGCGCCCCCGGATACACATTACCGTAACCATCTGTTCCGACCATCGGATTGACGTATTCCGTCAACTTTTCATTCTGTGCCGTGCCGGATAAGGCGACGCACGATGCAGCGATCAAAGTACAAATTCGTAATTTCATATTCAAACTATTGTTAGTATAAATAAAAAGGACTATCTGAAACAAGATCCAAACAGTCCTTTTGATTATAGTCAAGCTGAAAGTTCTATTATAATTAAGTGCTTATGTTAATATTAATGCTTCCAGCCTGCGCTATATGCAATCTTATTTATTTCCCCAATTCTTTGGAGAAAGAGTAAGGAGCGTCACTGTCCTGCGTACCCCGGCTTTTGTTAGGTGTAGCCGACATATTATAAAGAATGTTCATGCCACGCATCAAGTCGCCGTGTGTCAGATAATTCTTCGTATAGTTCTTGCCATTCACTTTCATGGACGAAATGTAACGGTTCGCCTCGCCATTATTGTTGGCCTTGATCACAACCTTCTTGCCGTTTTCCAGATTCAGCGTCACACTTTTGAACAGCGGAGATCCCAAGATATACTGGTCCGTACCCGGACAAACCGGATAGAAGCCGAGAGCCGAGAATACATACCATGCCGAAGTCTGCCCGTTATCCTCATCTCCGCAATAACCGTCAGGAGTCGCGAAATAGAGCTTGTCCATCACTTCACGCACCCAATACTGCGCTTTCCAGGGTTCGCCGGAATAGTTGTACAGGTAGATCATGTGCTGGATCGGCTGGTTGCCATGCGCGTAGTTTCCCATGTTCATAATCTGCATTTCGCGGATTTCATGGATCACGCCGCCGTAATAGCTGTCATCGAACAAAGGCGGGACATTGAATACGGAATCCATCATGGCGTTGAAACCGACCTTTCCTCCCATCAGGTCGATCAGCCCCTGCGGATCATGGAAAACCGACCAGGTATAATGCCAGCTGTTGCCTTCCGTAAAAGCATCGCCCCATTTCAGCGGATTGAACGGAGACTGGAATGAGCCATCCTCGTTACGGCCACGCATCAACTTGGTTTCAGGATCGAACAGGTTCTTATAGTTCATCGCATGTTTGGCGAAAACGGCAATTTCGGATTCCGGTTTGCCTAAAGCCTTACCTAATTTATAAATGGCCCAGTCATCATAAGCATATTCCAACGTACGGGCGGCACTTTCATTGATTTTCACGTCATAAGGCACATAGCCCAATTCGTTGTAATATTCATATCCCAGACGTCCGGTCGATTTCACCTTCGGATGTACGCTGTTAGCTCCATGTACAACAGCTTCCCAAAGCGTCTCGATGTCATATCCGCGAAGTCCTTTCAGGTAAGCATCCGCCACAACCGAAGCCGAGTTATTGCCGACCATGCAACCACGATGTCCCGGACTTGCCCATTCCGGCAGGAAACCGCTTTCCTTATATGTATTGGCTAAACCCTCCTGCATCTTCGTATTCATATCCGGATACATCAGGTTCAGGAACGGGAACAAGCAACGGAACGTATCCCAGAAACCGGTATCGGTGAACATATAACCCGGCAGCACTTCTCCGTTATACGGGCTGTAGTGCACCACTTTGCCATTGGCATCCAATTCATAGAAACTGCGTGGGAACAGCAGCGAGCGGTACAGGCATGAATAGAATGTGCGCAGTTTGTCCACATCATCGTCTTCCACGGCGATACGTCCCAACGTTTCATTCCATACCTGACGACCGGCTTCGGCCACTTCGTCAAACGAACGGCCTCCCAATTCTTTCAGGTTCAATTCCGCCTGTTCAGGGCTGATAAAAGAAGAAGCTACACGAGCATGAACAATCTCGCCTTTACGGGTTGAAAAACCAATAATGGCACCGGTATGATTTTCTTTCGCTTCAGTTTCACCTTTGCGGATTTCATCGTCACCGACAGTCGCCTTATAGGTAAACGGTTTGTCGAACACGACAACGAAGTAGTTGCGGAAATTCTGAGGAACCCCACCGCTGTTGCGAGTCGTGTAGCCGATGATCTTATTTTCTTCGGGTATGATCTTGACATAAGAACCACGGTCGAAAGCATCGACAATCACATACGAGTTGTCCGATTCGGGGAAAGTGAAGCGAAACATGGCGGCACGTTCCGTCGGCGTGATTTCCGTCACAACGTCATGGTCAGCCAGATACACCCGGTAATAGTTCGGCTTTGCCACTTCTGCCTTATGGGAGAACCAACTGGCGCGTTTATCCTGGTTAAACACCACTTTTCCGGTAACCGGCATGATGACGAACTGTCCGTAATCGTTGATCCACGGACTGGGCTGGTGAGTCTGCTTGAAACCACGGATCTTGTCCGCGTCGTATGTGTACGCCCAGCCGTCTCCCATCTTTCCGGTCTGTGGCATCCAGAAATTCATACCCCAAGGCATGGCAATCGCCGGATAAGTGTTACCTGTCGAGAGAGAAATCTTCGACTGGCTTCCAACCAGCGGATTCACGTAATCCACCAGGTCCTTTTTGTCGGCCGCATCCACCGTAAAGAGGCTGCTGCAAAACGTAATCGCTAAAATAAATAATTTCTTCATGGATAGAATATGTTTAATTAATTTGAAGACAAAGAATAGGGTCTGTCTGTCCCGTTAAAAACACGTTTTTTATTGGGAGAAGAGGTCATTTCGAATGTCAGCGTACCGCCGTCCATAATATCCTGCTGAGTAATGAACCCTTTCGTATAGGGCTTGCCATTCAGCTTGACCGACTTGACATAGCGTTTTTTGTCGCTTACCTTGTCGGCCTTTACCTCAAATGTCTTGCCGTTTTCAAGCGTTACCTTTATATAAGGCAAGTAAGGAGCCCCCAACACATACTGGTCCGTTCCCGGACAAACCGGATAGAATCCCATCGAAGACAGTATATACCAGGCGGACATCTGCCCGCAGTCATCGTTGCCGCACAAGCCGTCAATATTATTGCGGTACATCTTATTCATTATTTCACGCTGCCAATATTGCGTTTTCCAGGGTTGCGAGGTCCAGGCATACAGGAACGGGATATGATGGCTCGGTTCGTTGCCATGCACATAGCCACCCAGCAAGCCCTCCTCCGTCACATCTTCGGTCTGGGCGAAAAATTCGGCAGGCAGATGCATCATAAACAGAGAATCGAGCTTGGAGACAAAGGACTTCTCCCCTCCCATCAGGCGAATCATGTTGTTCACATCCTGCGGCACATAGAAAGAATAGTTCAATGCGTTTCCTTCGATAAAACCTTCACCATGCGTACTCAGCAAATTGAAATTCTCTTTCCAGCGTCCGTCGGCATAACGCGGACGGGCATACCCGATATTCGTATCGAAAACATTCGTATAATTGGCCGCCCGTTTTTTATACGTATCCGCAACAGAACGATTGCCGGCCAAAAGAGCCGTGTGATAGATCGTCCAGTCGTCATACGCATACTCCAACGTCAGAGAAGCGGCGCTGCCGTTATGGTCGAGGGCGACATACCCTTTTTCCATATATTCGCCGGTCCCGTCCAGATAAGGAATCGTGGAACTGCTCACCATCGCTTTCAAAACCTCTTCCTTGTCCAACGGAAGACCTTTCGCTACGGCATCGGCCAAAACAGAAACGGAATGATATCCGATCATGCACCAGTTTTCATTTGCCATGTGGCTCCAGATAGGCAAAGCCTTATGTACACTCTGCTCGCAATGTTTCAGCATGGAGCGGGCGATATCCGTATTAACCCGGCGATTGATGATGTTGAACAGCGGATGCAGGGCACGATAGGTGTCCCAAACGGAAAAAACCGTGTAGTTCGTGAAATCGTCCGCTTTATGAATATTATGATCCAATCCGCGATACTGTCCGTCCACATCCGTATAGACGCAAGGATTGATCATGGTGTGATACAAAGAAGTGTACAACATCGCCAACTGATCGTCCGTACCGTTAGCTTCGAGAACGGACAATTCCTTATTCCAGGTTTCACCGGCACGAGCCGCCAATTGGTCGAAACTATAGCCGGAGGCTTCAGCCCGCAGATTTTTCAAAGCGCCGTCGGTACTGACACCCGAAAGGGCGACTTTCACTTCCAAACCTTCGGAAGCCGCTGGATCGAAATCAAAATAAGCAACGATCTTGCGTCCGCCTATATCCGGAAAGTTTTCTTTCATATTGAATTTACCGTATCCGCCCCGGTAATTGACCTTTGCCTTTTCTTCGCACCCGTAATGAACGACCGGTTTGGAGAAAGACATGGCGAAATAGGTATAGTTGGTACGAGCCCATCCGTTCGTGATACGATAGCCCGTGACCAGCGTATCGTTTTCAACCCGGATATTTGTCCAAAGGACTTTCCCGTCGTAATTGTAGATACCGTGGATCATATCCAAGATAATCCGCTGGTTCCCGGCATCTTTCGGGAACGTATATTTATGTACGCCCACCCGCTTGGTTGCCGTCAGCTGTGCTTTCACGCCGTAGTCGGCCAGCATCACTTCATAGTAGCCGGGACGGGATACTTCCGTATCGTGTGAGAAACGCGAACGGTAACCACCGTCCGGATCGGTTGCCGTTCCGGGATTCAGTTTCAATTCGCCGGTGACCGGCATAATCAGGATATCGCCAAGATCGGAATGTCCGGTTCCGCTGAAATGCGTATGGCTGAACCCGACGATACTGCTGTCCTTATGTTGATAGCCGGCACAATATTCATAAGCACGCGGCTGGTACTTGCCATCCACGTTATGAGGGATCGTATCCGTGTCCGGGCTCAACTGAACCAGTCCGAAAGGCACGCAAGCCCCCGGAAACGTATGTCCCATCCCGTTCGTCCCGATAATCGGGTTTACCCATGCGGTCTTATCCTGTGCGGACAAGCTCCCAAGGGTCAGCAATGCAGAAAATAAAAGAATTGTCTTCTTCATGGATCTTTTTCTATTTTATTTTGATAAAAAAGCCTGATATTCATTCCACAGCCCTTCAATGCTGGCATCTTCGCCAAACATACGCTTCATCGCTTTGTCGAAACTCCATTCGTCGAGGTCGCGGACCGTCTCATGGAATTTGCGGATGGCATCCGAGTCTTTGGTTGTCAGCCATTGGATAAAAAAGCCGGTCGTACGATAACCGTCCATCCAGTTGCCGCCCGGTTTGCGGGTACTCATATCGAAATATCCGGCCTGGGCACGGACAGCATCCGCCAGTCCTTCGATACAAGCCCAGAAAGTCTTGTTGGTCGAGTAGGAACCGATACCTTTCGGTTCGAACTGATAGGCGTGCACCAATTCGTGGTACAGAACGCCACGTGTTTCGAAATCGAGCTTATAAAGGGATTCGTTTGCCGATTTCTCGATATGCTGTGTGCTGTAGACAATCGAGATGACAGGCGGGGTACCACCTTTGGCTGACACTCCGTCATAATCTTTCAATGTATATTCGATTTTCTGTACGTCGTTCATCGTATCCTTATCCGTATAGAACAGTATCTCCGCCACTTTGCGTGCATGAAAGCGGATGTAGGCATCCGGATCCTGTACCAGTCCGGTATAAACAGAAGCACCCTTCGTCTCCGGATCGAGCACTTTAAAGTCGACATCAGGATAGTTGAAATTTTCCCAATTGGCATCTAAATTGGTATCGAAGAACAGGACATCGCCCAGCACCAACGTGTCACCGGCAGCCGTACTGGCTTCCAGCATATATTGTTTGTAATTGGATGGTTGGGTTATCGGGCAAAGGATTTCCTGATAGCGAGAGCAGAACGTCTGATCTTTCCGTTCATCCACAACCACCCAGTTCTTTCCGTCGAACGACCCTTTCAATGTCCAGGCAGACGGATCATGTGCAGGCGTCTCGCCGGATGAATAGATTTTATAACTTTGGAAGGGAGCCGTATATTGCTGATCAAAAATCACTTTGTTTACCCCTTTCGTTCCCACAAAACAAGTTGTCGGATTCCCATCTGACAATTCTGGAACATTCACCGGTAATTTTGCCTGACAAGAACATAATAATAAACCTATCGACATTAACACATAACTCTTCATACTTCACAAATATTTCAGTTTTTCCTTTATCCGACAATTAGTAAAAAGAGTCCGCTGGAGATACTAAATCATCTCCAGCGGAGATTAAAACTAAAAACACAAACTCCCTTATTATTTTTTCACATCAGCTATAATCTTTTTTTCTCTTTCTCAAATCAACGGCAATATTAAAAAATATTCTTTTATGCAAGAGTAACACTCAAATACCTAAAGAATACCACAATCAACATTGGTCATCCATGACACTATTCAGGAAAATTATGACACCCTTGATCTTTCGTAAAGCCGTACAAGCCTGCCAAGAAAAACTTAGCAGGCTTGTCTGATTATTCCCTCAAAATAGCCTATATCTATAATTAAGTGCTACGTTAATATTCAAAACAGCTATTCTTTCGGTCGGTCATGCATTTTCAGTCCCAACCCGGAGTCGTTTGCTTCAGGACCGGACTTGCGTTCAACTGTCTCTGAGGAATCGGGAAATAGCTATACTCTTTGTCCGTAGCGTCTTTCTCCTTATTCCACCATTCTTCATGGAACTTGTTCCAACGGATCAGATCGACACGGCGGCGGCGTTCACCGATGAACTCGCGTCCCCATTCATCCAAAAACTCGGCGTCTGTCAACTTATCCGGATTTGCCACATAGCTATATTTCGGCCATTCCTCCGCAGGGTAATTCCTTACCCGTACATAATCCAGCAGTTCTGCTGCCTTTGCCTTATTCCCTTCTCTGTAATAGCATTCTGCCAAAGAGTAATACATCTCGGACAAACGCATTTCAGGAGTGGACTGAGAACGGAACAGACCGTCATGATCCGGCAAATAAGGGAATTTATTGAAACGGAAACCTGAGTTCTCTTCACCGGTTGTCACCTGAGACCCTTTGGATATCACATCAGCATCATTACAAATGAAATAACCGCCACGGGCAGCGACCTCCAATAAATACTGCTTCTTGTTCTCACTATTCAAGGATTTGTCTTCGGAGAAACGTCCTACCTGGTCGACAAAAATCAACGGGAAACCGGTCCATTCCTCTGATCCGTTTACATTTTCATCCGTAAAACCAAACTGTTTCGCTTCATCGTATTTCATCTGCGCACCTTGCAGGAAGAAACCTTCATAACCTCCCTTTGCATCCGTGGTATGGAACGGGATCACGCGGTAATCGCATTTTGCATACTTTTCAAACGGATTTCCAAGTCCGCTCGCAAACTGGTAGACATTCCCCTGGAAGTCGCGTGAAGGCTGCAAATGGATACCGTTGTTTCCGCCACCGTCACTACCGATTGTCTGGGCTGCCGAATAGTGCATACCATCTGCCCACATCGTCTGTTGTTCCAAACGGCCACGTTCATGCCAGAATTCAAACATGTTTTCTGGAGACTGGTAGTTATTGATACCGGAACGGAACGGATCACGATAGTCTTGCTGGTTGATGCTATACGTGCCATACTTCCCGGCGATAATATCTTCAGCCCACTGCTTGCAATCCTGATAATGGTCTTCATTTACCCAAACATTTGCATTCAGGTAGAGGCGAACCAACAGGCCCGCTGCCGGTCCTTGTGTCCAACGACCAAGACGTTTTTCTTTCGGTAATGTCGGGATAACTTCCTTTAATTCGGATTCAATAAAATCAAACACTTCTTTCGTCGTGCTTTGAGATACGATCTCATCTGTAGCTTGCTGTTCAGTTGCAATCGGAACCTGACGGAAGAAGTCCAGCAAAAACATATAATACCAGGCACGCAATGTACGCAGATCACTGTAATAAGCGCTTTTTTCCTCTTCTGTAATACCAATCGCCCCGAAATCAATTGTATTGAAATCGCGTAGAACCGTATTCACCTGGCTGATGCACTGATAAGAGTTCACCCAGGCACCATTGATCTGCCCCTGGATATAGTTCCATTTGTGTTCGTGCAGGCGAATCCACTGACCGTCATCATATCCATGACGCCCTTTCTGCGTCCAAACAAAATGGTCGCCGGTCAATTCCTGCAATTTCCAGATATCACCACGCCACGTAACATTGTCACTATGTTCGAAACAACGGACTACGGCTGCTTCAACAGACAATTTATCCGTATAATAATTGTCTCTCACCAAATCCGAATATACTTTTTCTGTCAGGTCCGTACAAGATGTCATGGCAAGAGCACCCAACAAACCGGCAGCGCATAATAATTTTATCTTTTTCATGTTCTGTCTCCTAATTTGATTAATAAGTGATTTGTACACCAAACGTCATATTTCTTGCGGTCGGATATACTTCCATGCCACCGATTCCCGGCCACAAACCAGTTGTCGTCACCGTCGTCGGATCCACACCCGAATACTTTGTCAATGTAAATACATTCTTCAACGTACTATACACACGTAAATTGGAAACCCACTTAGTTTTCAATTTCGGAGTCCATCCCAACGTGATATTATCCAAACGCAAATAATTACCATTCTGCAAGAAGTAGTCGCAAATCACTTTCGGCCCCTTGATATGAGCATTTTCTTCGTATGCGGAAGCCAACTTGTTATCAGAAGCTATCACTTGCAAGCCATAATACATTTCATATTGGTTCATTACCTGATAGCGGAAACGGCCACGGAAGAACAACGACAAATCAAAATCTTTGTATCTGAACGTGTTGCCCCAAGACAATTCCCATTTGGGAACGCCTGTTCCTTCCAGATAAACTTTGTCTTGTTCGTCGCCATCAGCCCCTAACTTCGTTGTGCCACCTTCTGCACCTTTTTCCCAAATCATGATATTTCCGGCATCATCTACGCCTGCATAACGGAACCCATAGAAAGAACCGATCTCGATTCCGTCTTCCAAACGCTGGGCCGAACCCGGATTACCCGGAGAAGGGAAACCGTCGCCCTCGATATAACCCAACTGGTACTTTTCATTGGAGAAAGATTTCAACTTGGATTTTGTATAGGCCAAATTCAAGTTTGTCGAATAAGAGAAATCCTTCGTCTGCACAGCATCCCAATTCACCTGTAATTCAAAACCTTTAGAGGTCGTCGTACCTACATTGGCATAGATTTTATCATGCAGATACGGAGGTAAAGGAACCGGATATTCACCGATTACATCACGACCTTCACGAACGAATGCATCAAAGCTACCGGACAAACGAGAGTTGAACAAGGTATAATCGATACCTAAATTGTAAGAGATTTGTTTTTCCCAAGCCAAGTCATAGTTCGGGTTGTTGCCCGGTCCATATCCCATGATAAACTTGCCGTAGGTATCACTATAATACTGCCCGTATCCAGAATATTTAGCTTGTGCCGTATAACGGTCGAATCCGGAACGTCCGGTCACACCATACGAAACACGAAGTTTCAAATCGTCAACGGCAGAACTGTTTTCGAACACCGGCAATTTGGACACGCGCCAAGCAGCGGATGCCGCCGGGAAAAGCCCCCACTTATGGTCTTCACCAAATTTGGAGTTACCTTCATGACGCAGAGATCCGGTAAACAGGAATACATCATTCCAATTATAGTTGATACGTCCCAAAAATGCAATCGTTTTTTCTTCTTCCTTATGAGATTCCATACCCAAACGGCCGTTCACCTTTTCGTACTCGCCACCTTGGATATAATTATATAAGAAAGCATCGGAAGGAAAATCACGGTTCGATGCCGAAAACCATTCGTAATCGAATTGCTGGTAGGAATAACCGCCCATGATTTTGAAATCATGTTCGTCATTGATCTTGAACGAATAGTTGCCCAACCATTCCAACGTCCAGTCTGTCCAGGCTTCCTGTTTCAAGAACGCATAACCATTGTAATTTCCATTGATACAATCCTTATGTGTCTTAAACTTATACTGAGACTGTTTCTTGTTGTGCCCCTGACGACCAAGCTTCAACTCGGTGTTCAGATTTTTAAGAATGTTCAGCTTTAAGTTCAAGTCGATCGTGGAATATTCCTGTCTTGCTCCATTTTCCTGTTCCGTCAAGTTCTTGATCGGGTTGAAAGAGTAGCTGTTACCTTTGAATATATCCATTTCGTCCACGCTGTAAGTCGGGTTTAACTGGACAGCTTGCTTGAACGAAGCATAGTCCGTATAATCCTCGTCGGCGACACGGTAAGAAAAATTTCCACCGACTTCAACCAAGCCTTCCAGAGTAGTATGTTTGAAGTTTCCACGCAGCCCATACTCTTTACGATTGGAAGCGATATCCAAACCCTCCTTGCCCTTGAAATTCGCAGACATACGGAAAATCGTCGATTCGCTACCGCCGGACAAGGAAATATTGTGATTGTGGCCGAAATTATTTTTATTGATCAATTCGTCATACCAATTGGTACGATGTCCATACTCGACAGCACCTGTAACTTTTTCCAGATATGCATCCGCCCCCAAAACATCCGGCTTACTCGCGACAAAGTCATGTTCGACATATCCGTCATACGTGATGGTCGTCTTTCCTGCTCTTCCTTGCTTGGTCGTTACCAATATTACACCGTTTGCACCGCGAGAACCGTAGATAGCTGCGGCAGAACCGTCTTTCAATACAGTAATGGATTCGATATCCGACTGCGCCAAATTACGCAAATCTCCGCCCGGCATACCGTCAATCACGATCAGCGGGCTGTTGCCGGCTTTCAAAGAAGAAGCTCCACGTACCTGGATGCTACCGCTTGTGTTCGGGTCGGCTGCGGCAACACTGTTAACTACAACACCGGCTACTTTACCATCGACCATCTGCATCGGGTCGTTCACTGCGCCGGCCAAGAAGTCTTTGCTACTGACACTCGTAACCGCTGTTGTCAAGTCTTTCTTCACGGAAGAACCGTAACCGACTACCACGACTTCTTGCAATTGCTCAAGGTCTTCCTGCAAAGTGATCCGAAAGGTAGTCTGACCTTTTACCGGAACTTCTAATGTTTTAAAACCAATATAAGAAATTTGTAATACAGCATTAAGCGGTACATTTTCGACAGTAAATGTACCGCTTACATCGGTAATATTACCGATCGTTGTTCCTTTAACGATAACATTGGCTCCAATAATCGGATCGCCGAAGTTATCGACTACAGTACCCGTCAAAGTCCTATCCTGCTGCATGACCATCACATCACTATCCGATAACGGAATGGCAAATGCGGTACTAACAGAAAAAGCAGACATTAACAAGCACAAGACTGAGGCCTTCACCATCCCTTTTGGGGATAATAGCTTAGATTCTTTCATCATTTTTTTGCTTTTTAGTTTAACACTATAACATGGTTACATTATAAAAGACAGGGGGAATCTCTATTCTGCCTTTTCTTCTATTTTTGTAATTCGACAGCAATATTAGAAGATCTTAACATGAAAGAAGTAACACTAAAACGCCAAAAGAGTACCATTTTTACATAGCTGTTGATTATGACACATTTTTGAACATCCATGACACCTTTGCTACTGGATTCTCCACCGATCCCCTCCCTGTTCAAAAAAATGACAATATCCCCCTCCTTAAACAGCCATATATCATAAAATCCTTAATCTAAGCATTATACAAAAAACCTTGTTTGTTAAAAAATATTACCCTATAGGGAAAATTGAATTAAACAGGGTAGAAAACCGAATTAGATGCAGTAGTAGTTTCGATTTGAACCAATCGTTTTTTTTAAGAATATGAAAATATTTGACAATAAGGGATAGGATTACAAATAAGAAGCAAGGGTATATCAACAAAAAAGTCTGCCAAGAATAACGCTCTTGGCAGACTTTTCCTATTTATTCTGAAAAAACAGCTGTTCCTTCAGGTTTGACCATCATATTATTCCCAACCCGGAGTCGTTTGCTTCAGGATCGGACTTGCGTTCAACTGTCTCTGAGGAATCGGGAAATAGCTATACTCTTTGTCCGTAGCGTCTTTCTCCTTATTCCACCATTCTTCATGGAACTTGTTCCAACGGATCAGATCGACACGGCGGCGGCGTTCACCGATGAACTCGCGTCCCCATTCATCCAAAAACTCGGCGTCTGTCAACTTATCCGGATTTGCCACATAGCTATATTTCGGCCATTCCTCCGCAGGGTAATTCCTTACCCGTACATAATCCAGCAGTTCTGCTGCCTTTGCCTTATTCCCTTCTCTGTAATAGCATTCTGCCAAAGAGTAATACATCTCGGACAAGCGCATTTCAGGAGTGGACTGAGAACGGAACAGACCGTCATGATCCGGCAAATAAGGGAATTTATTGAAACGGAAACCGGAATTCTCTTCACCGGTTGTCACCTGAGACCCTTTGGATATCACATCGGCATCATTACAAATGAAATAACCGCCACGGGCAGCAGCGTCCAACAATACCTGGCGTTTATTATCGGCATTCAACGACTTGTCTTCGGAGAAACGTCCTACCTGGTCGACAAATACCAGTGGGAAACCAGTCCATTCCTCTGACCCGTTTACATTTTCATCCGTAAAACCAAACTGTTTCGCTTCATCGTATTTCATCTGCGCACCTTGCAGGAAGAAACCTTCATAACCGCCCTTTGCATCCGTGGTATGGAACGGAATCACGCGGTAATCGCATTTTGCATACTTTTCAAACGGATTTCCAAGTCCGCTCGCAAACTGGTAGACATTCCCCTGGAAGTCGCGTGAAGGCTGCAAATGGATACCGTTGTTTCCGCCACCGTCACTGCCGATTGTCTGGGCTGCTGAATAGTGCATGCCGTCTCCCCACATCGTCTGTTGTTCCAAACGGCCACGTTCATGCCAGAATTCAAACATATTTTCGGGAGACTGGTAGTTATTGATACCGGAACGGAACGGATCACGATAGTCTTGCTGGTTGATGCTATACGTGCCATACTTTCCGGCGATAATATCTTCTGCCCACTGCTTGCAATCCTGATAATGGTCTTCATTTACCCAAACATTTGCATTCAGGTAGAGGCGAACCAACAGGCCCGCTGCCGGTCCTTGTGTCCAACGACCAAGACGTTTTTCTTTCGGTAATGTCGGGATACATTCTTTCAACTCCGACTCGATAAAATCAAACACTTCCTTAGCCGTGCTTTGAGGAACTATTTCATCGGCAGCCTGCTCTTCCGTGGCAATAGGCACTTGGCGGTAAAAGTCCAACAAGAACATATAATACCAAGCGCGTAGCACACGCAAATCGCTGTAATAAGCACTCTTTTCCTCCTCCGTAACGCCAATTGCACTGAAATCAACCGTATTGAAGTCACGCAATACGGTGTTTACCTGGCTGATACACTGATAAGAAGCCACCCAAGCACCATTCACCTGCCCTTGGATATAGTTCCATTTGTGTTCGTGCAGGCGAATCCACTGACCGTCATCATATCCATGACGCCCTTTCTGCGTCCAAACAAAATGGTCGCCGGTCAATTCCTGCAATTTCCAGATATCACCACGCCACGTAACATTGTCACTATGTTCGAAACAACGGACTACGGCAGCCTCTACGGATAATTTATCGGTATAGTAATTGTCTCTCACCAAATCCGAATATACTTTTTCTGTCAGGTCCGTACAAGATGTCATGGCAAGAGCACCCAACAAACCGGCAGCGCATAATAATTTTATCTTTTTCATGTTCTGTCTCCTAATTTGATTAATAAGTGATTTGTACGCCAAACGTCAGATTTCTGGCAGTCGGATATACTTCCATGCCACCGATTCCCGGCCACAAACCAGTTGTCGTCACCGTCGTCGGATCCACACCCGAATACTTTGTCAATGTAAATACATTCTTCAATGTACCATACACACGTAAATTGGAAATCCACTTCGTATTCAATTTCGGAGTCCATCCCAACGTGATGTTGTCCAAACGCAAATAATTACCATTCTGCAAGAAATAATCGCAAATCACTTTCGGTCCCTTGATATGAGCATTTTCTTCGTATGCGGAAGCCAACTTGTTATCAGAAGCTATCACTTGCAAGCCATAATACATTTCATACTGGTTCATAACCTTGTAACGGAAACGGCCACGGAAGAACAACGACAAATCGAAATCTTTGTATCTGAAGGTGTTGCCCCAAGACAATTCCCATTTGGGAACACCTGTTCCTTCCAAATACACCTTGTCATGTTCGTCACCGTCGGTACCCAACTTCGTAGTGCCGCCTTTTTCTCCTTTTTCCCAAATCAGAATGTTGCCGGCATCGTCTACACCCGCATAACGGAATCCATAGAAAGAACCAATCTCGACACCATCTTCCAAACGCTGGGCAGAACCGGGGTTACCCGGAGACGGGAAACCATCACCTTCGATATATCCCAACTGGTACTTTTCATTGGAGAATGATTTCAGTTTGGATTTCGTATAAGCAAAATTCAAGTTTGTCGAATAAGAGAAATCCTTCGTCTGTACAGCATCCCAATTCACCTGAAATTCAAAACCTTTAGACGTAGTCGTACCTACGTTTGCCACAATCGTCGAATGCAAATACGGAGGAAGCGGAACGTTGTAGTCGCCGATAATGTCACGTCCTTCACGCACGAACGCATCGAAGCTACCGGACAGGCGAGAGTTGAACAAAGTGTAGTCAATACCCAAGTTATAAGATATCTGTTTTTCCCAAGACAAATCATAGTTAGGATTGTTACCCGGTCCGTATCCCATGATAAACTGGCCATACGTGTCGCTATAATACTGACCGTAACCGGTATATATAGCCTGTGCCGTATAGCGGCTGAATCCGGAACGCCCGGTCACACCGTAAGAAAAACGAAGCTTTAAATCGTCAACAACCGAACTGTTTTCGAATACCGGCAATTTGGATACACGCCAAGCGGCAGATGCTGCCGGGAAAAGCCCCCACTTATGGTCGGCTCCGAACTTGGAGTTTCCTTCATGGCGCAAAGATCCGGTAAACAAGATCACGTCATTCCAGTTATAATTGACACGCCCCAAGAATGCGATCGTCTTTTCTTCTTCCTTATGAGATTCCATACCCAAACGGCCGCTTACCTTTTCGTAATCACCACCTTGGATATAGTTATACAAGAAAGCGTCTGATGGGAAATCGCGGTTGGAAGCCGAGAACCATTCGTAATCGAACTGCTGGAAAGAATAACCGCCCATGATCTTGAAGTCATGCACGTCGTTGATCTTGAAGGAGTAGTTGCCCAACCATTCCAACGTCCAATCGGTCCAAGCCTCTTGTTTCAAGAAAGCATAACCATTATAGCCTCCGTTGATACAATCCCGGTGTGTTTTGAACTTGTATTGGGATTGTTTCTTGTTGTGTCCCTGACGCCCCAGCCTCAACTCGGTGTTCAGGTTTTTCAAGATGTTCAACTTCACATTCAGGTCAACCGTGGAATATTCCTGTTTTGCGCCGTTTTCCTGTTCCGTCAAGTTTTTGACCGGGTTATATGAATAACTATTACCTTTGAATATATCCATTTCATCCACGCTGTAAGTCGGGTTCAACTGGACAGCCTGTTTGAACGAACCGTAGTCCGTATCATCTTCGTCGGCCACACGATAAGAGAAATTACCGCCCACTTCCAACAGGCCTTCCAATGTCGTATGCTTGAAATTACTCCGCAAACCATATTCCTTACGTTTGGAAGCGATATCCAAACCTTCCTTGTCCTTGAAATTGGTTGACAGACGGAAAATCGTCGATTCGCTACCGCCCGACAAGGAAATATTGTGGTTATGACCGAAATTGTTCTTGTTGATCAGCTCGTCATACCAGTTGGTACGATGTCCGTAATCAACAGCTCCCGTAACCTTCTCCAAATAGGTGTCCGGATCCAAAACATCGGGCTTGCTTGCCACGAAGTCATGTTCGACATATCCGTCATATGTAATGGTTGTCTTGCCCGACTTACCCTGCTTGGTGGTAACCAAAATAACGCCATTGGCACCGCGAGAACCGTAGATAGCCGCGGCTGAACCGTCTTTCAATACAGTAATGGATTCGATATCGGACTGCGCCAAGTTACGCAAGTCGCCACCCGGCATACCGTCAATCACGATCAGCGGGCTGTTGCCGGCTTTCAAAGAAGAAGCTCCACGTACCTGGATGCTACCGCTTGTGTTCGGGTCGGCAGCAGCGACACTGTTCACGACAACACCGGCCACTTTACCGTCGACCATCTGCATCGGGTCGTTCACGGCACCGGCCAAGAAATCTTTGCTACTGACACTCGTCACGGCTGTCGTCAAGTCCTTCTTCACGGAAGAACCGTAACCGACAACCACCACTTCTTGCAAGTTTTCGGCATCCTCCTGCAATGTGATATTTAAAGAAGTCTGTCCCTTTACCGGAACATCCAAAGTCTTAAATCCGATATAAGAGATCTGCAATATTGCATTATCCGGTACATTTTCAACTGTAAATGTACCATTCACATCGGTAATATTACCGATTGTCGTTCCTTTGACAACGACATTAGCACCAATAACCGGATCGCCGTAATTGTCAACCACGGTACCTGTCACTTTCTTATTCTGCTGCACAATGTTTATCTCCGGCATACCCGACGCATTCACGTCCAGCGGACTTGCGGAAAAAGCCGAAACCAATAAACAAAATGTAGAAACTTTTGCGATGCCCATCAAGGACATCTGTTTGGAAGTTTTCATGATTCTTGAAACAATTGTTTAAATTAATAATTTTAAATACTTTCGTGTTTGACACATTCTTTTCAAGTTGTTTCCTTCATAGGCATTAATTTGTTTTACAATTCGGCACAATATTAAATGGTTTTAACTAATCCGGTAGTAACCTCAAGACACAAAAAAATAGCATAATTAACAAATGGTCAATTATAATACCTTTTTATACAACCGGGACACTTATTATATTTCATAGGATTTTCACTGGATCATAAGCATTTATAATCACAGCAACATGAGAAAACAAAGAAAGAGTGCCATATTTATCCGTAGATAATCATGACACTCTTTTGTTCAATTAAGACATTTAAATGAATAAATAATGTATCAGCGGTCCTCTATTCCTCTGGTTCTATACTGTCGGGGGGTCATTCCGTATTTGGCTGAAAACTCACGATAGAAATAGGATTTGTTAGAGATTCCGACCTGGTAGATGATTTCCTGCACGCTCAGATTTGTCGTGACTAAAAGCCGGGCTGCATGCATCATACGGTAGTCCTTGATGAAATCGCTCGGCGTTAACGGTGAAATTTTTTTAAAACGGCGATACAAAGCACGCGTATTCAAGCCTAATTTACCGGCTATAAACTCAGGACGTAACGTATCCTGTGCAAGATTTTCCTTGATTATGGCTGTCACGGAATCCATAAACTCTTTATCTTCCTGATGGATCAACTGCCCACCGGACTGTTCGTATGCACTTTCCGGGGAATAATAATAGTCTTTCAGTTCTTTTTTATTCGAGATCAAACGATTCACGACAGAATGGAGTACTACAGACGAGAACGGCTTGGTCAGGTAAACATCTGCTCCCAGATCCAGACCTTCTGCCTGCTCGTTTTCCGAAACTTTTGCAGACACAATAATCAATGGTATATGCCGGGTAAACTTGTCGGACTTGATACGGCTGATCAATGCAAAACCATCCATACTCGGCATCATGATATCCGTAATAATCAAATCCGGTGTTTGCTGCTCCATCAAAGTCAAAGCTTCTTCTGCACTAAATGCTTCCCGGACGACATATTTGGACGATAGCGTTTCCTTGATCAACCAAACAATATCCCGGTTGTCATCGACCACCAATATAACCGGATTATCGGTATTCACTTCAGCCTCGGATGTGGTTGCTGAAACCACCGGTTTAACAATCGGGACATCCTCCTCGGCTTGCCCTTCCGATTCTGCCTCCTCTGCCTCCAAATGAGGCAGTGTAACAATAAACTCTGCATATTCGCCTTCCTGGCTTTCCACCCTTATCTCTCCATGAAGCAGTTGAACCATGCTGTGGCTGATAAAAAGCCCCAACCCGTTTCTGGATGTCATCTGAGTATAATTATTACCATCCAAATCTCCTAAAATATGGAAACGGTCGAATATCGTTTTCAAGTCAGCTTCCGCAATTCCCTTACCCGTATTATATACCTTTATTATTAAAGAATCATTTTCTACCCGGACAGAAACCTCGATCGTGCCTTTCTGAGCCGTGTACTTGAATGCATTCGACACCAAATTTCGTATAATCTTCTTCAGGCTGGGGACATCCGTATTCCAATAAACAGGTTCACCGGTCTCATCGAAAATAAAATTGATCCCGTTCTGCTCGGCAACAGGCATAAATGATTCGCATTGTTTCCGGATCAAACCGCTTATAGACACCCGTTTGATATGTATACGGCTGAACCCGACTTCCTCAATCTTTCTGACATCCAGAATTTCTTGGATCAATTCATTCAAGTTTGTGACATTCTCGCCCAAGATACGGGCATATTTCTCCAGTTTTCCGTCAGTCAACCGGCCGGCGGAAGCTTTGATATAATCGTTCACACCATTAATTAAGGTCAAAGGCGTGCAAAGCTCATGCGTAATATTGGCAAAGAAATTCAGTTTCGCTTCATACAGTTTTTCTTTTTGTTCTTCGCTGATCTTCCGGGCGACTTCGGCTTGCTTTTCCACAATCCGGCGGCGCAACCAATACACGATGCCCAAACATGCGGCGGCCAACAACAGGCCATAAATAATCATAGCCCACGAACTGCGATACCAAGGAGGCAACACTCGTATATGCAAAAAATACTCTTGGCCATCCGAATCGAACACATCATTCTTGTAACGGACTTTCAAAACATAATTGCCATAGGGCAACTTCGTAAAAGTGACCTCGTTGTCTTTTTGCAGTTCAGTCCACGATGTATTATAGTTTACCAATAGGTACGAATACTCATAGTTTTCCCCGTGTATATAGTCGGTCGCCACAAAAGAAATCGAAAATGTGGATATGTTTGGAGGAATAGTCACATATCCGGTTTTCTGATCCGTATAGTCGTACAAACTATGCGTTTCATTCCCCATCTTCAATTCAAAAAAATGCAAGGCAGGCTTATAATTTTCCTGCCAGTCGTTTTGCGGATCTACCCATATCAACCCGTTAATTCCACCGAAGAACAATTTTCCCGTGTAAGGACACTTCCAATAAGCATCATCCGAGAATTCCGTCACATTCAGATCGGGACTTTCATAATTATGGAAAAAACGATTGTGAGGATTATATCTGGTCAGTCCTTTATTCGTGCTCATCCAAATGCATCCGTCAGAATCTTCCAAAATACCATGAACCATATCATTCTTGATGCCATCGACCCTGCCATACTGGCGTACCTCCGCCGAGTTTCCCAAACGCAATTTCATCTGCGTCATACCTGAACTGGCTCCCAGATAAAAAGTTGAATCTCGGCTATAGCACATGCAAAGCACATCGCCTACCGCCCGGTTACCGGCATTATTCATCGGAATAAATTCGTATTCCTTAGTCAGCAGATTAAAACGAACCAACCCATATCCTCCACGGCTCCCTAAATAAAGAAGAGAAGCCTCGTCATCATAATTCATAGAATGGAACTCATTACAAACTTTTCCATCCTTTTCAAGGACAAAAGACTTTACATACTTAATGACAGGCATTCCTTCTTTTCTGCCAATGACCACTTCCAGCAAGCCATCTCCGGTCGTTGCCATCCATAATGTCGAATCATTCACTTCACGGATGGCATGGACATACCTGATCTTTGTATCAACAAGGCTTGCCATCGTATGAACCTGCTTATCCACCAAAGAATAATAGGACAATCCCGGCCCTTCCGTCCCAATCCACACCCAGGGATAATAATCGCTTTTACGGAAACAATAGACACGGTCACTGGACAAGCCGTTCGAGGTTGTGAAATGTTTGATCTTCTCTGTCGGTATTTTCCCCTTTTCGTAAGAATCATAATCTTCCACACGTACAAAACCATTTCCTTTCGTTCCGAACCAGATCACTTTTTCATCTTCAGTATAGATCGAACGGACCGGATTTCGCATGACAATCGGCAAATCTTCAAGCAGAATTCCTGAAAACAGGTTATACTTGTCATAATACATCTGGATACCCTGCCCGTCTGTCCCGACCCAAAGGATGTCTTGTTTCCTGTCAGGCAAAACACAGAACAACCCGACATCAAACTCCAAGGCTTCTTCGGGATTATCGATGTTTAGTAAAAGCCCATTCCTGAAAACCAGATACGGAGCAGAATGAAACAATACGATGCGGGAAAGTTTTCCATATTTATCCATCCAACCGGTAAGATCGGCCAGGAACTCTTTCTTGCGTTCTTTCATCCGGTAAGAATAAATACGTTTTTCTTTATCCACATAGTACAGACTGCCATCGAGATAGTAAGCGCAGTCTATCTTCTTCTCATGGATCAGGGTTCTCTTTATATCCAATGTAATAGGGAAGGATTTGAAGTCGGGGGATATCTCTAACAGATAGCCGTCGCTGTCAAGAATAAAAAACTTTCTTTCTCCGTCGACAAACAAGACTTTGGCTGCATCTTCACTCATTCCTTGAACATGTATATCCAAAAAAGAACCGGTTTGGGGAGAATAACAGGAGATAAAATTCTTTTGTTTTATAAGCAACGTATTACCGGCTGAATCAGCCACAACATTCAAACATTCGGGATATTCCGTATAAGACTCTGTTACTTTCCTGTCTATCAACGAGAACCTATTTAAACCCATAGAAGTCGATATCCACAAATAGCCATCTCCGCCATACATTATTTTATTAATGATATTGCTGCATAAAGTATTTTTGTTGTCCGGTTCAAAGCGAAACACACGCGTGTCTTTGCCATTGTACAGGTTCAGGCCATCATAAGTACCGATCCACATGTAACCGTTCTCATCCTGGTACATATCAAGTATGGCGTTGTTCGACAAATCGATGTTATCCGCAACATGCAAGGAAATCTCCGCCGATGCCGGACTGGCAAACAGGTACAAACAGACAATGACAGACCTAATTAAACGGAAAAACGCCGCATATCTGGTATCTATATAGAATAAATTCATAATAACGGTTATTAGACTGCAAATATAGCAAATAATGTGTCAATTTTTTCTTACTTTTGCACCAAACGTCTGTAACTATAAAGTATTAATCGTTTTAAGACAACGTAAGTATATGAAAAAGTATCTTCCTATCGCCGCTTCCATCCTGCTTCTTGCAGCCTGTAGCGAAAAACCGGGTTACGAAATCACCGGTACCGTTTCAAACAGTGATTTGAACGGTAAGTATGTATACCTTTATGAATATGGGGTAAAAGAAGCTGTACCACAAGACAGTGCTTTAGTTCAAAACGGGATTTTCACCTTAAAAGGCACGCAGAATGTTCCGGTCCTACGTATCCTCCGCTTTTCGGAAGAAGTGGTTGAACCTGTACGTGTCGCTCCCGGAGAGAACGCTCCGTTCACGGCGACTTTCGTGCTTGAAAACGGGAAATTGACTGCAGTACTGGATTCGACCTCCACTGTTAGCGGAACTCCTGAAAACGATGACCAAAGCGAGCTACAGGCCAAGATCAAAAACTTACGTTCCGGCATAGATAAATTGATCGCTGATATGAAGTCGGGCAATGAAAGCCTGATCAAACAGGCGGAAGCCAAATATGATGAAATCGACAGGAAGATTACCGATGCCGTTGTCAACTACATCCTAACTCATACGGACAAACAGTCTGCTGCCAAGAATCTCTACGATTTTCGTTACAACATCGACGAAGAACAGCAAAATGAAATCATCTCCAAAGCTGATTCATCTTTTAAATCCGTTCCGGGAATCAGCTACATGATCGATCACCTGAATGTGCTGAAAAAGGTTGCCGTAGGACAGAAGTTTACGGATTTTGAAATGCCGGATGCCAAAGGCGAAATACACAAGCTCTCCGAATACGTCGGTAACGGCAAAGTCGTCCTGATTGATTTTTGGGCCTCCTGGTGTCCTCCCTGCCGCGCAGAAATGCCGAATCTGGTCAAAGCACACAAAGATTATAAAGGAAAAGGATTCGATATCGTCGGCATCTCACTGGACAGCAAAGCCGATGCATGGGCCAAAGGTGTAAAAGACCTGAACATCACCTGGACACAGTTGTCCGACTTGAAAGGCTGGCAGAACGGCGGTGCGGCCCTTTATGGCGTCAACAGCATTCCTCATACCGTTCTGGTCGATAAAGATGGCACGATCATCGCCAAGAACCTGCACGGCCAAGAACTGGAAGATAAAATTAAAGAAGTTTTGAAATAACCCGACCTGTTGCACGGCTGAATTTAAAATTTTATCTTTGTGCAGTCTTTTAGAAAGCGATCTTACATAAAAATTAGCATAAAGTTTTATTATCACTTTAATATAATAAATTAGCGATTATGATTTATTCACAAGAAGTTCAACACATGTGTGTTGTAAAGAAGGGAGCTAACCACCAGTGTGCTCCGATTCCTGAAGAAGGAAAGTGGGTTAGAGCGACTCAGATTTCTGACATTTCTGGTTTGACTCACGGTATCGGCTGGTGTGCACCGAAACAGGGTGGATGTAAGCTGACACTGAACGTTAAAGAAGGAATTATCCAAGAAGCACTTGTAGAAACTATCGGTTGTTCAGGTATGACTCACTCTGCTGCAATGGCTTCTGAAATTCTACCGGGCAAAACACTGCTGGAAGCATTGAACACGGACCTTGTTTGTGACGCTATCAACACTGCAATGCGCGAATTGTTCCTGCAGATCGTTTACGGTCGTACACAGTCTGCTTTCTCTGAAGACGGTCTGCCTATCGGTGCAGGTCTGGAAGACTTGGGTAAAGGTCTGCGCAGCCAGGTTGGTACAATGTACGGAACATTGGCTAAGGGTACTCGTTATCTGGAAATGGCTGAAGGCTACTGTACTCGTATGGCTCTCGATGCAGACGACGAAGTAATCGGTTACGAATTTGTTCACCTGGGCAAATTCATGGATATGGTAAAGAAGGGTATGGATGCTAACGAAGCACTGGAAAAAGCTAAGGGCTCTTACGGTCGTTTCAAAGAAGCTGTAAAATATATCGATCCTCGTAATGAATAAGAAAACACTGACACGCGTCCTCTCCGGGCTGATTGCCATCACCATAGTGGCAACGGTTATCGCTTACTTCCTGATTAAGCCGGACCGTCCTTGGATGGCTTTTTATGTGGCCTGCTGCGGTGGTGTGCTTGTTTTCAATTTTCTGATATCTTTATTTCTGGTAAATAAGAATTTAAAAAAGTAAATAAATAATATGGCTTTATTTGAAAGTTATGACCGCCGTATCGATCATATCAACGCGGTTTTAAAAGAATATGGTATCAACGGCATCGAAGATGCAAAGGCTATCTGCGACGCTAAAGGTATCGACCCTTATACAATGTGTAAGGAAACACAACCTATCTGTTTCGAAAATGCTTGCTGGGCTTACGTTGTAGGTGCTGCGATTGCAATCAAGAAAGGCTGCACAAACGCAGCCGAAGCTGCTGAAGCTATCGGTATCGGTCTGCAAGCATTCTGTATTGCCGGTTCTGTTGCTGACGATCGTAAGGTAGGTATCGGACACGGTAACTTGGCTGCCCGTCTGCTTCGTGAAGAAACAAAATGTTTCGCATTCTTGGCAGGTCACGAATCTTTCGCCGCTGCAGAAGGCGCTATCAAAATTGCCGAAATGGCAAACAAAGTTCGTAAAGAACCGTTGCGCGTTATTCTGAACGGTCTGGGTAAGGACGCTGCTAAAATCATTTCCCGTATCAACGGCTTCACTTACGTTCAGACTCAGTTCGACTATATGACCGGTGAAGTAAATGTAATCGCAGAAAAAGCATACTCAAACGGTCTGCGTGCAAAAGTTAAGTGCTACGGCGCTGACGATGTTCGCGAAGGTGTTGCTATCATGCGTAAAGAAGGCGTTGACGTGTCTATCACAGGTAACTCAACTAACCCGACTCGCTTCCAGCACCCGGTTGCAGGTACTTACAAAAAAGAATGTATGGAAAACGGCCACCCGTATTTCTCTGTAGCTTCAGGTGGTGGTACTGGTCGTACACTGCACCCGGACAACATGGCTGCAGGTCCTGCTTCTTATGGTATGACCGACACTATGGGCCGTATGCACGGTGATGCTCAGTTCGCGGGTTCTTCATCTGTTCCTGCTCACGTGGAAATGATGGGATTCTTGGGTATGGGTAACAACCCGATGGTTGGTGCTACGGTTGCAGTAGCAGTTGCTATAGAAGAAGCCATGAAGAAGTAATCAAACAATTCTCATATATAAACTCCTGTGATCGTTATGATTACAGGAGTTTTTGTTTATAGGAATATCTTACATACTTCTTCTTTCTTGCCCAATCAGATGCTCCTTTAAACAACAAATATTCTTTGTAAAGTATTGGGGTTAGGATATAGGAAACATAGAAAGCATTCATGATTTTTCATTTTTAAGAGAAAACAGGAAAAGATATTTCCTACCTAAAAACGATTAGTTTGAAAGTTTTTTGTGACCAATTTGTGACCATTTTTGCTTTTTCATAAAAACGGTCACAAAAAATCATTACAACAATCTAATCCTCAGCAATATACGTAAATAAAAGAACTTCTAAATGTCTAATTTTAAAGATTAAACAAGATGGTTAGAAGTTCATTTTCTATTCTCTTCTTTATAAGAGAAAGTAAAGTTCGGAAAAATGGGAATGCTCCTATTGAAGTTATAATCACTATCAATGGTGAAAGATGTTCCTTTTCTACAGGGAAACAGGTTCATATTGATAAATGGGACAAAACCAAGCAACAAATAAAAGGTAAAGATGAGGAAGCCAAAAGCCTCAACAACTATCTGAAAGCCGTAAAAGCCAAACTGTATCAGAAAGAAGCAGAATTGTTGGATAGAGGTTTTATCATTACAGCCAAACTTCTATGTGAAGCGTTTCAAGAAAAGATCGAATCTTTAAAAGAGAAAAGTTTATTTGAGGTCTTTACAGAACATTGCATAATTCGGAGCATCCCCACCCAGTGTTTCCTCCTCAATTAGCATCTTTTGAATTGTAACTCATAGCATTCAAAATCGCCAAATTGCACCATATTCACCCAATTTAGGAGTAAATTCGGGTAAAAATGAAAGAAAACAGTTTCAAAAATCAGTTATTTCGGAGCATATACACCCATCCGGATGAGTGTTTCGACCCTATTTCGGAGCATTGCCACCCACCTGGTACCCCTGATTGCATTTCGGAGCATTGCCACCCAGTCAAACACTACTTCCCTATACCTTTGTGCCCTAAATTTAACAGGTAACAAATTAATGCACAAAACGATGGCTGGTAAAATAACAGAAATGAGTAAACTTAAGCAAATTCTTCAATTACATGAAAGTGGAGTTTCTAACCGTTCAATCGCTTCACAACTGGGAATCTACAAAGAAACGGTCAACAAGTATATACGTCAATTTAAAACCTTGTCAGTGGGTGTTAAAGAGCTATTGGAGAAAGACGAACCGGAATTGGAACGAATCTTTAACGGTGGCGCCCCGGCCTATACGGACAAGCGCTTCGATGATTTTTCCAAGCGCTTACCCTATCTGGAAAAGGAACTTGGACGTAAACATGTGACCCGGATGCAGCTTTGGGAAGAATATATTGCCGAATATCCTGCCGGCTATGGCTTCACCCAGTTTTGCTTCCACCTGAACCAACACAGAATCGCCCAACAGCCTTCTACGGTGTTAGTGAACAGTTATGTTGCCGGTGAAAAGTGCTATGTCGATTTTGCCGGCGATACGATGCAGTACGTTGATATGGATACCGGAGAAGTCATCAAGGTACAGACCTTTGTAGGCTGCCTTCCCTATACGGACTATGCGTTTGCCATCTGTGTCCCTTCACAGAAAAGCGAGGACTTTATTTATGCCATCACCCGTATGTTTGCTTTTTTCGAGGGTGTCACCAAAATAGTTGTACCGGATAACCTGAAGTCCGCCGTAGTTAAAAGCGACCGCTACGAGCCTGAAATAAACCGTTTGATGGAACACCTGGGCAATCACTACGGTTTTGTAACCCTGCCGACAAGGCCGGGCAAACCAAAAGATAAATCCCTGGTTGAGAATCAGGTCAGGCTGATATACCAACGGGTATACGTTCCTTTGCGTAAGCGGGTTTTCTTCTCTTTAGAGGAACTGAACAAGGCCGTCCTGGAACAAGTCAGGCTACACAACCGCAAACGGATGCAGCAGCGTCCATACAGCCGGGAGGAACACTTCATCAGTGATGAGAAGAAGACGCTCAAACCCTTACCCGGTACCCCTTTCGAAGTGCAGTATGACACAGAACTGACTGTCAGTGCCAACTGCTGTATCTACCTGGGCAGGGACAAACATTACTACTCTGTCCCTTATCAACATATCGGGCAGAAGGTAAAGGTAATCTATACCCGCACGTTGGTCAAGGTGTACCTTAAAGGCGAGCGCATAGCTACCCACCCGCGTATAGAGAGTTTTGGCTACAGCATGAAGGAGGAACACCTGGCTTCACACTCGAATGCATACACAAAGCGTTCCATGGCATACTACAATCAAAAAGCGGGTGAGAAGTCCGCAGTGCTGAAAGAGTTCTTCGAGTTGATGTTCGCTTCACAAAACGTGCCGCCGGAGTTCTTTTATAAACGCTGTGACGGCCTGTTGCGCCTGCAAAGGATAACTCGCTGAAGTTATCAGGAATGGCGCGTTTATGGGCTTCACTCGGTGAAACCAAACGCCTGGACAAACTCACGCTTGTTGATGGATTAATGTTGCTTTTACAAGCGGAGAAAGACACCCGTACCACCAATCGGAACGCCCGCCTTATAAAAGAGGCGGACTTCCGCTACGGTGCTACTCTGGAACAACTCGAAGCCGGCAGCCATCGGGGAATAGACCCTAACATGCTGGCTCTGTTAGGCACGGGAAGCTATGTGGACAAAGGCGAATCCGTCCTGATCACCGGTGCCGCAGGAGTAGGCAAAAGCTATCTGGCTACAGCGTTGGGAAACAAAGCCTGTAATCAGGGATACAAGGTCAACTATTTCAATATGCAGAAACTTTTGGGCAAGCTCAGGTTGGCACGGGTGGATGGAACCATTATCAAGCTGATTACCAAAATATCCAAGGTGGACTTGCTTATCATCGATGATTTTGGCACGAAGGCGCTGTAGGGACAGCAACAGAATGACTTCATGGAGATCATAGAGGACAGGCATGGAAGAAAGGCCACTATCATTGCCAGTCAATTACCCGTCAGCAAGTGGTATGATGTCATCGGAAATGAAGTCATTGCTGATGCGATCCTGGACAGAATTGTACACTCTTCGCATCGTTTTGACTTAAAAGGTGAGAGTTTAAGAAAGAAATTATAAATTTGTAACCCAATGCCATTTTATAGGAAACAAACTGGGTGGATATGACCGAAATGCCTGGGTGGGTATCACCGAAATATGCACAGAACATAATAAGGGACAAGAAAAATTAATTGGTAACGGAGTTTCTAAAGCTACTCACCCTGTCTTTCTATATGTAGAAAATCAAGGGATAGAAGGGTGAGGGCTGTTCTCGGATTATGACGAACAAATCATTTCTCCAGTTGGAACCCGGTTTTGTAATAATCCGAAACTTCACGCTCATCCTGCGGGATTATAAAGGACTGCGTCATTCCTAAAGCGGCTAATTGCATGAAATGAAAATATAATCAGAAAAATAGGTCTCAAATCAAAACAAAAATGAATGTCAGTTGTTATTTTATAAACAACACAATTATAAAAGTTCATTCAATAAAACAATGATAACAGGAATCAGATATTCCAAGAAGCAAGTAAGTCGAAACACAGATATATCCATGCGCCAACCGCTGTTCATCTGCAATCGTCAACTAATTATCCAGGAGTCATTCCAAGACAAATCATTTTTACTGAAAAGACTTAAAAACAGATTAGTACACATACCAAACATTGAAAGTCCCTTTTTCCCTAACACTAACCCTTCTTTCTTATAAGCCGGTCCGGTTCACTCGATAAGAGACATCAGATGTTTCGGACAATCGCCACCAGTCATCCGGTTCGCCTATCGAATGAACCCCGGCAAAATATCAGACTGTGATACAAGCTATTTTCTAACCAATGTATATTTATATCCTGTTTTAGAGCAATCTTGCAGGATAAGAGTATCACCTTTGATAGAGACAGGATAGGCCGGGTTGGTCTCGTAGAAGACATCCATCAGATAAGCTTCATATCCGGCTCCCGTATCCGCTTTGCGCCAGTTCAAAGCACCCGGTTCGGCTTTGCCGTCTTCCGTCCAAACATACTGGTCGTCAGCAAACTTGATGAATGTATTCTCATACTCGCAGAACTCACGGGCATTCTTGCCACTCACCAACTCCCACTCGCCGTTGACCAGTGTCTTGATCTCCGGCAGCTCCTTATCGAACAACGTCACATTCACGTTCTCCGCCTCCTTCTTCTTATTGTTCTGGCAAGCCGTACCAAACAACAGGACAGCGACAAACAGCAACGACAATACATTCATCAGTTTCTTCATATTCATCTCTTATTTACAATGTTCCTTTATCAGTTTTTCGGCAAGCGGGTCACCCAATTCCTTCGCTTTGTTAAATGCCTCGCAAGCTTCTGCTTTCTTCTCCAAACGAACGTAACAAACGCCCCTTAAACGGTAGCAAGCTCCGAAATCAGGAGCAATCGCGATAGCCTTCTCTATGCTTTTCAGTGCATCTTCATACTTCTGCTGGCGAACGTAAATAGAGGCTTCTTCCGCATAGTAGTCGGGCGTATCGGGACTTCCCTGTATAGCAGTCTGGATATCCTTCAAAGCCCCCTCCAAATCACCAGCGCGAAACTTGGCCTGTTCGCGCAGAAAGAAAAAGTTTGGAAACACCTGGCCACCGACCAATGTATAATAGAGATCATAATCGGTGATAGCCTCCGTGTATTGTGCAAGGCGCAAGCGCCAATCGATCCGTTCCAACACATAAGCTGCCGCCTCGGCATTCATGTTCGTCCCGCATTTCTCGATCGCCTTGTCGAGTAGGTCGATCACGTCACCGATATTAAAACCGGTAACCCGTTCCTTTGCCTTTGCCGCCCAATAATAGGAAGAAGCAGAGGCGACATCGCTGTTGTTAACGATCATGTATTCATCAAACGCCTGTTGGAATTCTCCTTTATTGAACAGGATATCCGCCCTTAATTGGTGGTAGGCAGGCAAGTTGTTCTCTTCGATCGCCTTGTCCAACGCCTCCATGGCGGCTTCGATTGTCCAGGCAGGATCGGTCAGCGTACTGTCGGCCGAAGCAACACCGTAGATCAGCTTAGCCTGGTTATACCAGAAATCACCTTTCTTGTCGCTATATCTGGAAGCGGTTTTTATGTCGTCCAATGCCTTTTGCAGGTAAACGGCCTGTTCAGCCGTAGAGTTTGCCAATTCCGCACGATTATAGGCATAAAGATCGGAACGGTTCAGGTAACCGTCGGGGACATTCGGAAAAGTGGCGATAAAATCGTTGACCGTTTCCAAGCGTGTCTTTGCATCCTGCGTCCCACTGATCAAATAAAGAGCTACGGTTGCCTGATCCAATTCCTTCGGCCATCCTTTCGGCATATAGATATTGCGGTATGCAGAGTTCAGATAATCAGCAGAACCTATTGCCAGACTCCCTACATATCCGGCGGAAAGACCGTAACAAATATCTTTCTTTCCACCGGCATCCGCCTGAGCGAGCCCGAACACTTCACCTTCGGGAGTCAGCAATGGAGCATTGAGTTCGTTTTCCTCCAATGCGATTGCCATCTTATAATATTTATACGGATCTTTCAGTTTGCTTACTTCGGTAATAGCACCAGATTTAAAGACCACGTTCTTACCGGTAGAATACAACAGCAGATAGGCATTCGTCCCGTTTGCTACCGGATCGGCGGCGATCGGCAGGAAAGCAGCCTTCTTCGGCACTTCGACCTGAAACTTCACGGCGTCATACAGTTCGTCCGCACCTTGGATATTCTTAACCGGAAAAGTCTTTCCCTCGAAGTCCGTAACCATTGCTTTCTCAGCTCCCTTAAAGATATCGTATGCTGAGACAGCCTCGCCTGTTTCAGAGATAAAGAATCCCGTACTGGTCGCGAGCTTATTTCCATCCTTTCCATAAGTGGTAATTGTAAAGACCGCCCTCTTGGCTTTATCCATCCATTTAGGGGCGTTTTTCTGTGCTGCCGCCGAGAAGCACAGGCAGCTGATCAAGATCAAATGTAGTATTCGTTTCATTTCTTTTTCATGTTATCAGAGATACAGACGCAAATGTAAGTATTTATCTTAGAATATACGCATCATGGTGTTAAGAAAGCGATTTTGACATCGCTTTCCGGATATTATACCTATAAACCAGACATGCCGTCACGAAATAAAACGCACACTGTATCCACAGAGTAATATATTCAGGTTGTATCTCGCTCATCGAAGCGCCCATCGAGTTCAGCTTGACATAAGCCATAGTCGCCGGAGCCGCCGGAATGAGATAATGAGCCAGTTTCCAGTACCAGGGCATCAATTCCATCGGATACGAGACACCGGAGAGGAAAATGAGGCCGACAGAGAAGAAAGCAATCATCAGAAGCGGCGCGTCAGAATCCGTAAAGAATAGGGATGCTGTAAGTCCGAAGAAGCTGGTCGCCAACAGGAAAGGAATCATCAGCATGATAACATAAAGCGGGTTGCCTATATCCGGCAGACCGAACATCAAGGGGATCAGTCCCAAGAGAAACAAAGCGAAAACCGCGTATAGCATGCCATAGACAAACGTTTTGCCTATCACCACCTGTGCCATCCGCCCCCAAGAGAGATTCACGGGATTGCCGGCAAAACGGACAATCGAGCCACTGTGCCGTTCATCACCGCTAATCATGGCGATCACCATCATCAACGTCTGGAAGATGATCACAACCAAAACCGAAGGAATCAGATAAGTCCTATACCCTTCAGTCGGATTGTACAGGGCGGTCCCGACTACCCCGACAGCCTGGACAGAGGCGAGTTTCGGGGCGGCCTGCTGAGGTAGGAACACCAGCATTTCCGACCGGTAGCCATCGTTCAGTGCCAACATGGAGGCGGCCGAAGCTTCCTGCATAGCAAGGTAGTAGAGGAAAGCGCTCGTCGTCTCGTACATAATGAAGACAGATTCTTCGCCACGGGCAACACGGTCCTCGAAGTTGTCCGGCAGATAGAGAATACCGGCCACCTGGCCTGACTTCATCATATCCTGAGCCTCAGGGTAACCGGTAGCCGTAGTCACGACATCGACTTGCGGGGTGGCATCGAGCAGGCGGACGTAGTGGCGGCTCAATTCACTATGGGAATGATCGACAACAGCGACCGGGACTTTACGGACCAGGTCGGGAGCATACATATAATTGTACAGCAAGCCATAGACAAAGATACCGCCCATCAGCACGAGCAGAATGGGAAAACTGCCGGCAATCGTCTTGAACTCATTGTGTATAACAGATATTACTTTCATATTCATTTTCCTTTTTTTTAAGAGACGAGATGCCTCCATTTCTCTTCGTTCACAATTGCTTTCTTCAAACGAGGCAACATCAGCAGCGCAGGAATAAGAAAACAGAGCAGCGCAGCATAGTTAACCCAGGTCCAGGCAAAACCGTAATCTCCATAAAGCAAGTTCTGGTAGATCTCGGTGAAGTGACGGACAGGGAACAGGTAGGAGGCATAATGTACCGGTGCATACATCGAAGGCACAGGAAAAGTCACACCTGACAGCGTTGCGCCAAGCGAGCCGACCATTGACACGATGCTGATAATGAGACTGAGCGCAGGAAAGACGGAGAAGATGAAGACCGCCAGCGCTTGTGTCGAAACGACAAACAGGATCGCCGTAAGATTGAGCGGCCAGAAACCGCATGAAAACGGTATGTTCATAAGACCGAACATGACGTAGTTCGCCAATATGCCCATCAGGCTGAAGATAACAGTGTAGGGCAACAGCTTTCCCGCTACCGCCGTCACGATATTGCCGCCTGCCGACAAGAGCCACTCCGCCCCCGTCCCGAATTTGATCTCACTGCCGACGATATAGACCGTTGCCAGCAAGATAATGACCTGAAAGAAGATGAAGAAGAAAGGGTTGCTCAAGTAAACCGAGTAGTCCAGATCGGGATTGAACAAGGGATGATTGCTGGCCTTGACAGGGAGCAGGAATGTGGAGATCCGCTCCTCCCCGATTCCCAAGGCGGTAGCCTGCATCACAATCGGGGCCATCGATAGTTGGCGGAGGACGGTTTCAAAAGCGCCACGCACCTCACCGCCGACGCTCAGGAGAGCATAGTGGTAGTAGTAGGCAAGCGTCGCCTGCCGTCCAGCAGTGGCATCGGCCGTGAAACCAATGGGAATCACGAGGTATCCGTATATTTCTTTTGACTGGGTGGCACGCCGAGCAGCCGCTTCGTCAGCATAGTGGCGTGTGACCTTGAAAGTAGGGACAGCCTCGACAGTCCGCACGATTTCTCTCGACATAGAGGTATTGTCTTCATCGACAATGCCAACGGGTATGTTCTCCATCTGCCCATTCCCGAAGATAGTGGACATGAAGAAGATACAGAACAGTGGCAACACGATGCACACCCCAAAATAGAGACGCCGCGAAACCATCCGTACAAGTTCCCTTCGAAGAACTCGTACGAATGGGCAATGAACAATGAACAATGGACAATTCATCATACTATTCTTAAAATTATCCATTCTCAATTATCCATTGCCAATTCAACCAAAGCCGACATTCCGGGACGTAACCCATCCACCTTTTCAACCGGCAAGGCATGTATTTCGAACGTACGGAGGTCATAGCTACCTGTCTGCTTGGTCGACTTCCAAGTGGCAAAGCTGCCTAAAGGACTGACATAATTGATCTTGAACTCGATGTTCTTCTTATTGATTGCCGGGACATCAGCGACAAACGTCCCTCCCATCGGAAAGAACGGCAGGCGGTCTTCGCGAACATTCAGTACGATATGCACGTCGTCAAGCACGATCAGGTTCATGATGGGCATCCCGGCTCCTACCAGCTCTCCCCTTTTCGGGAAGATTGTCGATATCTGGCCGGATTCCGGTGCTGTCAGGCGAGCGTCCTGCAAGAGGGCGGCGACCTCGTCGACCGTTCCTTTAGCAGCGTTCACCAAGGAGCGGGCACTCTCTTTGTCCTGTATCTGGGCGCCGTCGAGCGCCATCTGGTATTGGTTCCAGGCCGCCCGTTCACCAGCCACGGCGGCATCATACAAGGCTTTCACCTCATCCCGCCGTTGCGAAGAAACAACGCTGTCCTTATACAAGGCCTCTATACGGTTGTAAGTGGTCTTTGCCAGTTCGAGGTCCGACTTCGATTTGTTCCAAAGCTGCTGGACGGTGGCAATAATCTGCTTACGCGTTCCCTCGTCTACCTTCTGGTTCTGGAAACGGGCGATATTTTCGAAAGCATTCACTTGTTGGTATTTGGCGAGCGCTTCAGGGCTGTTGATGACGACAAGCGTGTCGCCCGCCTTTACGTTCTGCCCTTCCTTTACCAAGAAAGTGTCGATACGGCCAGGTAGCTTCCCGGAGATGCGTATCTCGGTTGCTTCGATCTGCCCCTGCAAAATCACAGGTTTGCTCTTCAACAGGAACATGCCCGCGAAAGATATAATGATTACGGCGATCAACACTACTATGAAAGAGATCGTCAGGTATTTCTTTGATTTGTCCATGATTATACGGTTTTATGTTTACAATATCTCTGTTTTACCATCCATCCGGTATTGGTGAAAAGCTTCGGGAATGCCACAAATGGACAGCAGGTTGGCGAGTGCCACATCGTACTGGTAGTAGGCAAGCAGAAAGGCAGTCTTTACCTTCGATAACACCACTTCGGCGTCTACCACATCCGAGGAGGTCGCCATTCCCTCCTTGAAGGACTTCTCGCGGATGCGAACCAGTTCGTTGCTCATTTCAAGTGTTGTATTCAATGCTTTGACATTATCCATCGCATTCTGCATCTGGGAGTAGAACTTATCGACCCCTACCTGCAAATCGGTCACGGCTTTCTCTTTGCCGATGGCGAGCGACTGGCTGGCCAGGCGTGCCTGGCGGATGCGTTTCTCCCGGTCGAGGCCGTCGAAGATATTCCAGGTAAAGCCAACCCCGATCATCGTGCGCGGCATGAGATATTTGTCGAGTCCGTCCGCATAGAGGGTCTGCTTGCCGATCAGGGCGATGTTGGGAAGATAGCCTGAACGTCCGATCTTCAACTGGTCACCGGCGATGTTTTCCTGTAGCTTCAGTTGGTTGACCAAGTAGTTGTTAAAAGGGATCATCTCCTTGAAGTAGTCAGCCGAAGGAATGTTCTCATTGATAAAAAGGGAGGTCGTCGTGCGGATTTCTTGTCCTTCCCCTATGTTGATCAAGCTCTTGAGTGCCTGGCCAGCAACTTCGAGATCTTTCCGGGCTGATTCGAGCTCACGCTTCGCCTCCTCCATGCTTACCTGGGCGACAAGGCGCTCGGCCCGGTTGATCATTCCTTGCTTTTCCAGCTTCAGAGCCTGGTCGTAATGGGTTTTCAGGGAGTTGTAGGTTTCCGTCTTTACCTCGACAACCCGTTGGCCGAGGCGCAAGCCGAAATAGCTTTCGATCAGCAATGCTTGCTGGTTCGCCCTTACCTGTTCGCGGTTGACTTCGGCGACGGATACGAGTTTCTTACCGATCTTACTGGCATAGATGCGTTTGCCACCTGTAAAGATGGGCCAGGTCAGATTTGCATCGATCGACGTGACGTTCTGCGAGATGAGCGGCAGCGTCAATATGTTTTGTCCGATCTTATCGAGAAGAGATGAGACAAACTGGTCGTTGGGCAGGATGGAATGAACATACTCTTTTGCAGGATCGGTAAACTGGTCCAGGGACTGGCGTACCTCAACCGGGTTCGACATATGTACATAAGCTCCCGCGGCACTGACCGTTGGATACCAGAAAGCATTGAGTTTCTGATGTTCATTCTTCGCCAGCTCCACTTCCTTTCCGGCAATCCTGAGACTTTTGTTCTCGCTCTGCAAGAGCGCAAGAGATTGCTCCAGCGACAAGTCCATCGGCTCTGTCTGAGCAGAGGCAAAGGCAGGAAGAAACCACAACAGGGCGATGCTGAAGTAAGTAAAGTTACAAATCATAAATACGTCTAAATTTAGTTTTTTGCGAAATTTATGACTTATAACAAGGTGGCCACCTCTATTGTTTCCCAGCCCTTAGAGTTTCTTTTTAAGGCCTGACAAGAACCTCGTGAGTTAACACTTGCCTTTTCAACACAAAACAGGATTACAAGCTAACATACAGTTATTTAAGGTCTATTCTACCATAATTAGTAAAACTTTCGTTTAATATCTTTGTGGTTCTTTATGTAAAAGAGCATAAGCCAAACCCGGTATGAGTTGTTTTATACTCGAAGTCAAAAACAAAAAGCATGAATAATGATTCTTTAGCTTAGTTCACTGTCCCGGAGTCGAAAAGGATTTTTTGCATCCATCTCTCCCGAAACCTACGCCAAATTCCCCTTATCTCCCTTATCGCCCTGATGCAGGAGGTCGGTTTCACTCCGGACAGTTTCTAAGTTCCAATCGCAACCCCTACTCTTCCTCTCCTCCCGGCACATGTAGAATAAAGGTGGTAGCGCCGATCGTCACAATGGCTCCTTCCCCGATCCGTACCTGTTCTTTCTTTCCGACAAGGACGCTGCACAGGAATGTTCCGGTAAGGCTTGGAAAATCGCGCAATGTGTAAACGAGTTTTCCTTCCTTATCTTCTTTTACATTTATCACGCAGTGTTTACGGCCCATGCTGGGGTCACTCGTGATGATGGGTACATCGACTCCATCGGTATCTTTGTTACGACGGCCGATTACGTTATCGCCCATTATGAGGGGAAGTTCCTGTTTGAATCCGAAGGTATTCTCGATTACTGTAATATAACCGCAGGAAAAATCCGGTTCCTTCACCTCTTTCTCCTGTCCGGACTTGGTACGGACAACTTTTCGTCCTAACTTGATTTTAAACTGAGAACCACATTGCGGGCATACGAATGCCAACACTTTACCATCCGGATATTTTGTTTCGTCAAACGCTAACTGATTATCACACTTGGGGCAGAAAACTCTCTTCATATCTTATTTTTGGATCTTGACATAAATCATGTGTACAACATTTACATAAAAATCAAAACCACTCGTTCTAATAAAAACCCGTAGTCCGTGATCTTGACGTACACAAAGATAGCATCTTTGCCTGTGTCATGAAAGAAAACGGATAAAAAACACAAAAAAGCCGACTACGAACGGAATATCATCTATTCCATCGCAGCCGGCCACTTTTTGACTAATACCTATATTTATATCGCTTAATCTCTAAACACAGACATTAATAATAACCTTCATTCTGCTCTTCGCTGAGTTCGCCGACAGGGTTCAGACGATCGATGTGTTTCTGCGGGATAGGACGAAGTTTGTGATACGGTTTGATATAGATCGCATCCGGATTGTACTTCTTCACCCAGTCGTACAACAGTTCACAACGAACCAAATCTTCCCAACGGTTGGTCTCTCCCAACAATTCACGTCCGCGTTCGTTCAGGATAAATTCGACAAAATCGCCTTGCAGGTCGGCAGGAGAAACCTTCAGAGCGTCATATGTGCTCTGCGTATCGTTCGCGCCACCTTCGAAAAGCCAAATCTGTTGGTCTTTCTGTTCGCCTTCGGCCCAAGCGGCACGCTTGCGGATCACGTTGATATATTCGGCGGCCTTGTCGAAATCGCCTTTACGGCCGGCTGCTTCCGCTGCCAACAGATATGTTTCGCCCAAACGCATACGTACCCATTCGCGAGATCCCTTTTCTTCGGATACGGAAGGACGGCTCGGATCAAGATATTTCACCAGTGACGGATAATAACGGATCGAATGCATTTCGCGAGGGAAATAAGAATACGTATAGTTGGCACGGAACTTACGCATTTCATCACTGTTCGACTGGTATCCGGTTTTTTCCATCGTATAATAAATCGCCGTATCGCCATGCTGGAATTTCAGCTGGCCGGCAATCTGTCCTTTAGACGGATCCGGGGTAAAATAGACAGAACCATCATAAGAGAGGGATTCCCAAACAGGCAGCGTATTTACGTTATTGGCATAATATACCCACTTGAAACTCTTGTAAAAACGAGAATCATGCAGACGGTCATACAGATCGTCCATTGTCTTCTTTGTCGCCACATGACGACGGAACGGACGGCCGTTCGCAATGTCGCGCAACATACCCGGCTGGTCTTCATACCACGACAACCAATAAAGGTGTTGTTTATTACCGTCCCCGTTAAACATCGGCTCGGTTGTGAACTGCACGGCAAACACGACTTCGGAATTTCCCTGGTTGCTGATATCCCACAGGGAAGAGAAGTTTTCCTGAAGAGCAAAAACACCACTGTTGATCACCTTCTCGGCATAGTATAGCGTACTGTCCATATCGGTCGCCTTTTGTCCACGCTGATCACTGACGGCACTGCCACGGGTCAGATACACTTTGGACAACAGATGTGCAGCCGAATAGCAGGTGGCACGGCCTTTGGTGGAGACCTTTTCCGGCAGATTCTCCACCGCATTACGTAAATCGCTTATAATCAAATTGTAGATATCGGCCACCGGTGCGCGTTTGAAGCTCGTACGGATATCAAAACTACCTTCGGAAACCAATGGTATGCGTCCGAACTGCTGCACCAGGTCAAAATAGAGATAAGCACGGATAAACTGCATTTCCGCATAGCTCTGCGATTTCACATTCTCAAGCAAATCCCGTGAATCCAGAATCTTCTGCATGGCGATATTGGCATCGCTGATTCCCTTGTAATGGTTTTGCCACATCTCGTACAAAATACCGTCATCCGGGTTCAACTGCGTCGCATACTTATTGTACGATTCGCGGTGGCTGCCATCTTCGCCTTCCGTGAACAGATCCGTACCATGTTCGGTCAAAACATCGAAACGTTCGCCGCCGACACCCCAACGGAGGAAACCGTAAGCCGCCGTAATAGCCGCATTTACTCCGGCTTCGGTTTCATAATAATCGTACGACATCACCGGAGCGTCGTCTTCGCTTAACCAGCTGCTGCAGCCTGATGTAGAAAGCGTCAGACCTGCCAGCATATAGTAATATATAGATTTCATTTTCATTCTTTATTTATAAGATTAAAATTACAAAGTCAAGTTTATACCAAAAATCCAGGAGCTGACACTCGGAGTACCAAAACCGCTACCATCTGTTTTAGGATTACCGGCATCGTCCACTTTTGCAGCTTCCGGGTCAATACCCGTATAATTGGTGAAGACAAACGGATTCTGGGCCGTAAAATAAACACGCAGTTTCTCAACCAAGAACTTCTTGGTCAGGTCCTTCGGCAAGGTATATCCCAATGTCATTGTCTTCACGCGCAGGAAATCTGCCTTTTCATAATAGGTGGACGTGATATAAATCGGGCGTTCTTCGTCGATACTCGGACGAGGATAAGCGTTCGTCGGGTTGTTCGGTGTCCAGTAGTCTACTTTCACCCCTCCGTTACGCCCGCAATGTTCCACTGCATAAATATCGTTATACAACATAGCGCCGAAACTCGCATATAAAAAGACAGACAGGTCGAAACCTTTATAGTTGAATGTATTCACCATACTGGCAATCAGTTTCGGACGCGGGTTACCCAGAATCTGCTTATCGGCATCCGTGATCTTATAGTCGCCGTTCACATCCTGTATCTTGATATCGCCCGGAGCGAAGTCCGTACCGTTGGCGGCAAATTTCGCCATCTCGGCAAGGTCTGATTCCGTGTTCTGCCAGATTCCCACTTTCTTGTAATCGTAATGAACATTCACCGGCTGGCCGATAAACCATTTGCTACCGATATCATCGTTCTTGCCATTATACAGTTCCACGATTTCTTCCTTGTTCGAAGACAACATCAAATCCGTTGTCCATTGGAAATCTTTCGTATTGATGTTCACTGAATTGATAGAGACTTCTATACCTTTATTGCGTGTCTTGCCTACATTCGAAAGCACGTCCGAGAAGCCAGAGACAACCGGTAACTGGCGTTTCAACAGCAGATCATGCGTGTTCTGCATATACAAATCGATCGTACCGTTGATGCGCCCTCTCAACACACCGAAATCGATACCCAAGTTCCACTGGTCCGTCGTTTCCCAAGTCAACAAACTGTTCGCCATCGCATTCGGAGCATACCCGATCGTTCCGGACGCACCGTTATCGAACGGGTAACGGATCAACGACAACGTACCTTTCGTCTGATAAGGATCCACGGCCGAGTTGCCGGTCTTACCGAAACCGAGTCTCAGTTTCAAGTTATCCAACCATCCGGATGTACTCGACATGAAAGACTCTTCATTGATACGCCATGCCAATGCGGCAGAAGGAAAAAGCACCCATTTGTGTCCGTCGGCCAAACGGGAAGAGCCGTCATAACGGGCGGAAACCGTCAACAGGTAACGCCCTAAATAGTTATAATTGATACGTCCCATGAAAGAAGCCATATTCCACTTAATCATCGAACTGCCGATCGTGTTGGTCACCAACCCCGATCCCATATCATAATATTTCAGGTTATCTGCCGGCAGGTTCTCCACTGCGACATTCACATTCTCTTTTTTATCTTCCTGGACGGACTGCAACAAAGTCACCCCCAACGTATGCTTGTCATTAAAGGTCTTATCGTAGAAAAGCATGTTTTCCAAGGTAAACATCGTGTATTTGTCCACAGCGTTCTTGGCATAAGAAGTACCCATGCCCCGGTTGCTGGTTTTGGCAGACCTGAACTCATAGTCCTGCACGGTACGGGCATCGATACCCAAATTCGAACGGAATTTCAGGCCGTCGACCGGCAATTTGATATCCAGTGAGTAGCTGCCCAAGTAGCGGGTAGTCTTCAACGGACGATCCACAGCTCCCGGAACAAGGTCCATCATCGTGTTATATACATTATAAGAACCCGGCAACGGAATAATCTCGCCGTTTTCATCCCACAACTGAGCCAACGGGCTCAAACGCCAGCCACCGGCAAGCCCGGCCCCGCGTTGCTGGATGGCATGCGAATATTGTGTCTGCGCCCCGATCTTTACATATTTATTAATCTCATGGTTCAGGTTCAAACGGATCGAATAGCGTTCATAATCCTCATCTTTGAAGATACCGTTATTCTTATTGTAAGTAGCGGAAGCCAGGAAGTTCGTCCGTTCTCCACCGCCGCGGATGCTCAACTGGTGGTCGGTCACCATTCCGGTGCGGGTCACATGGTCCATATAGCGGGTCGTACGGACACGGGATGGATAGTAAACGCCATCATCGCCCCAACCCATCATGACAGATTCCATGATCGACGGGTCGCGTGTGAATCCCGGGCAGACCATATCCTGTTCTCTTGAAGCCACATCCGAATTGTAGCGAATCGAATTATTGCTCGTATTGCGATAAGCCTCACGCGTATATTCGGCATATTCCGGACCATCCCAAAGCTCAAGTTGGTTCAGGATTGTCTGTGCTCCGACATATCCGTTATAGTCGATCTGCGTCTTGCCTGATTTACCTTGCTTGGTCGTGATCAGGATCACACCGTTCGCACCACGAGCACCATAGATAGCTGTTGCCGACGCATCTTTCAACACTTCCATAGATTCGATATCCGACGGACTGATTTCACCGATGCCCCCGGTAACAGGAACGCCGTCGATCACATACAACGGGTCGTTACTTGCCGTGATCGAACGTTTACCACGAATCATCACGTTCGGAGTTGAGCCCGGTGACCAGTTGGCATTTGAAACGACAACCCCCGGAATACGTCCCTGCAAGGCTTCCGATGCTGTAGAGGTCGGGACGGCTGCAATCTTGGCCGCGCCAACAGAAGCCACCGCCCCTGTCAAGTCTCTCTTCTTCACCGTACCATATCCGACCACGACTACTTCATCCAACCCTTGTGCATCCTCTTTCATCAGGATGTCAAGCGTATTCTTGTTGTCGACCTTTACCTCCATCGGCAAAAAGCCGATATAGGATATTTCCAGCAAATCTCCCGGAGCAGCCTCCAAAGAGAAGTTACCATCCATGTCCGAGATGGTCCCACTGGTCGTACCCTTGACCACGATGTTCGCTCCGGCTACCGGAAGTCCCGTCTCATCGGTAATCACACCGGATATTTTCTTTGCTTTTTGCTGTTTCACCGGAGTCTGTGCTTCGGCTTTGACAATGACAATCGTCTTGTTGCTCACCTTGTAGGAAAGGCCATGTTTTTCCAATACCTGAGACAGGATATCCTTTAACGGGCGATTGGAAACGGAAACGACGACATCCGGATTTTCGCTTAGAATAACATCCCGATAAACTACTGAAAAAGAAGTCTGTGCCTCCAGATTCTTAAAAAATTCTTTCAATGTGACATTCTGCAAATTCATTGACATGGTTTGCGAAATGTCCTGTGCGTACACGGTCGTACACAAAAACAGGAGTGCTGCACTCCGAAATACTTTCTTCATGACTATGATAAATAGACTTAAGTTAGAATTAAACAATTGATTTAAAAAACACTTTTTCTCTTATTTCACCTGTTCATCTCATAGGCTTATTTTATTTTTAATTGATTTGATTTATTGATCGTAACCTTGTTTCCTGTGATTTCATAATCAAACCCATACTGGATTTTCAGAGCTTCCATGACGTACGGAAGTTGTTCGCCCCTAAACGAACCGGTAATCGGGTCGTTCACAATCTCCGGACAAAGCAGCTCGATATGCACACCATACCATCTTTCAATCTTTTGGAACACCGAACCCAACTTTTCCGATTCGAACACCAGACGATTTTGTATCCAAGCGGTTTCTTTTACATTGTCTGTATTGTGGAAACTGATTTTTCCATTATTTTTCGAATAGATCGCTTTCTGCGACGGCTTCAGAATTATACTTTCAGAAGGCGACTTGGAGTCGTAAAGACGTACAGAACCTTCAATCAGAGAAGTCTCCACAAAGTCGTTCTCTTTATACGAACAGACATTGAAACAAGTTCCCAACACTTCGATATTCAAGCTGCCTACCTGCACGACAAACGGATGTCTCGTATCTTTGGAAACCTGAAAATAACCTTCGCCTTCCAAGCGGGCAATACGCTTGCCTCCGACATAGGCATAAGACAAGGAACTTTCCGAATTCAATTTGACAGAACTCTTATCCGGCAACGTCAACTGCACTCTATCCCCGGCCGGGACTTCCGCAAGGAAAGAAGCATTCCCGTTCTGCAATTCATGCAACAGAGAAAAATTCCACGCCGTAACGGACAAGACGGCAACCACGGCCACCGCCGCCACAATACGAGACCAGCGAATGGAGGTCTTTGATGGATTTATCTGTGAACGAAGCCTCCGCTGAATTTCCTGCTTACGCCCGACCTCCAGAGACGGATAGACGGTATGCTCATTCCAAAACGACTCCATCCTTTCGGACAGTTCCTGATCCGAAAGATGATTCAAGGATTCCTTGAAGCTTCTGAATTCTTGCCGATTGATCTTTCCTCTTAAAAATTGAGAATATAATCTGTCAAATAATTCGGTCATAATTTGTCGATTGTTTATAGTTACACGAAGAAGCTCCGGAAAAGTACCAGACATTTTCATGTGTTCTAAAACATATTTTTTGTTTCATGCTGAAGAAAAAATTTTTTCACCCCGGTGAAAATTTATTTTCTCCGGCATGAAAATTTATTTTCACCAATATGAAACAGCTGAAAATATTTAGAGAGTCACTCGAAAGACTTAAAAGAGAGGATGTGTTTTTCGATTCCCTTATATGAAAAGGGCAAAAAGGAAATTATATTTCCTGAGTTCTTCACGCAGGATCTTTAAGGCGGCGGACAAATGGTTCTTTACCGTTTGCTCAGAGACATCCGAAAGAACGGCAATCTCGGCATTACTCATTCCTTCCTCACGGCTCATTTCAAAGATGTTCCGCTGTGCAGGAGTCAGTTTTTGCTTGGCAATCGCCAGCTTGTCGATAAAATCATCGTAATATATTTTTTCAACGGAAGTGTTATCCAAAAGGTTCTCGTCTTCACAAAAACGAATATAATCTTCAAAATCCGGGCGGTTGATTTGTTGGCGGAAAACGTCGATCACATGATTCCTGGCGATCGTGAATAACATGGATTTGAAAGAGCCCTCGACAGACAAGGAGGCACGCATGTTCCACAGCTTGAGAAACGTCTCCTGCACGATGTCTTCAGCCTGGACAGCAGACTTGGTATGCAACAAGGCAAATCCGTACAAAGAATCCGCGTACATATTATATAATGTATCAAACGCTTCATAAGAACCTTGTTTAAGTTTTTCTATAGTATCGCTATGTATTGATATTTCTCGCATATTCACCTCATTCGGCCCTTACATTGAACTCGCAAAGATAATCAAATAAACTATCAAACGGTGACATTTAAAAGCCTGTTTAAATTTTCTGCAGGTACCCTGCAAATCCATACCGCCATAGCAAAAGCAAAACAGCCGGTATGTTGTAAATACCATATACAAAAAAAGGCCATCCTCACGGACAGCCAATCTTCATTGTTAACCTTAAATCTAATACCATGAAAAACACAGTGCAAATATATGCACTTTATGTTATGTAGCATACATTTTTGTTTGGAAAATTCATTTACTTAACCATGTTTAACAAAATCATGCTGCAAAACATAGTTTTAAGGCTTATTTCATCCTCGTATCAGCGCCCCACATGAGTTTTTCACGGAGAGTCTGATAAAAAGTATGATTGTATCGTTTGATCACCTTGGTCGTATAATCCGCTTTACTCACCCGTAGTTGTATGCCGGTCGGAAATATCTCGGAACGCCCGTCAAGGGCGATCAGGAAATACTTATTCCGGCTTTCCACTCCCAATGTGATCGTAAAAGAATCCGGGATGACCAACGGACGGACATTCAACGAATGCGGCGCGACCGGACTCAACACCAAATTCTTACTTTGTGGAATGATAATCGGACCGTTCACGCTCATCGAATAGGCCGTCGAACCTGTCGGTGTGGAAATAACCAGACCGTCGGCCTGATAAGAAGTCAGGTATTCCCCGTTAAGCGCCGTATGGATTGTAATCATGGAAGAGGTGTCCCGTTTCAGGATCGCTATTTCATTCAAAGCATAATTATAACCGTGAAATACGCGGTCTTCCGTATGAAGGCGCAACAATGTACGTTCTTCCGTCTTATAATAGTTTTTGAATAATTCATCCAATGTATCTTCTATATCGTTGCTTGCCACATCTGCCAAAAAACCGAGGCGCCCGGTATTGATGCCTAAAATGGGGATATCCTGCTTATTCACCCTGGCGGCAGTACGCAGGAATGTTCCGTCTCCTCCCAAGCTCAATGCCACATCCAGATCAAACTCGTCGTTTGTCAGAATGCCCGATACCGGCGGTTCATAATTCAAAGCATCCGTAAGGAAGAGAAAAAAGTCACGATCCACAAAAACTTCTGCTTCCAAAGAAACCAGTTTTTCAAACAAACGCTTAATCACAAGTTGTTTGTCTGCCTGATATTCACTTCCGAAAACTCCTACTTTTTTCATTTTAAATTCTCAATTTTCAATTTCCTATATGTTCATATAACGGACCAACTCTTCCATTCGTTGTTGTAAAAGGTCATCCACTACCCCTTTTTCCAAGAAATAATAGAGGACGGTATAATTGAAACGTTCGAAACTCCGGATCACAGGAGAAGCATCTTCCAGATCGATCTTGACAACCAGGTGCAACCGTCCGGTTTTCTTATCCGTATAGGAAAGCAGACTCAGGACATGCGCATTATTCGCCTCGACCAGACGGGCGATATCCGTCAGCGAATAATCTTGCGGCATCACTTCCAGCACAAATACGCTTCCGGCCGTATCGGCGTTACAAAGTTCGGACAGGATATCGATCAGTGTATCGCGCGTAACGGCTCCGCGATATTCTCCCTCCGCGCTCACGACAGGAAGGAGGCTCAACCGATAGCGGGTGACCAACGCAAGCGCCTCATGGATATGGGAATCTTCTTGAACACTCGGTGAAAACAGTACCGGATCTCCGATAGTAGCAGTCGGATCCGGCATCGCCAACAGGTCTTTTTCAGAAACCAGACACCGATATACGTTTTCGCTTAACAACGGCAGATGCTTTAACTTAAAATCATCCATCAAGGCTAATGCATATTCTCCGGTGTCAAAACTTTTTAACACCGGAATTTCCTTCGTTATGAAATCTTTCACCAACATTCTTCTGTATATTCCCTAAATACTGCTAAATTTGCCGATACTTTTGTGCAAATGTAATGAAAGAAAAAAGATATAACGATATACGATGACAAATTTAAGTGTAAACATTAACAAGGTCGCAACCATTCGTAACGCACGCGGTGGCAATGTACCAAACGTATTAAAAGTAGCATTAGACTGTGAAGCTTTCGGTGCACAAGGAATTACCGTTCATCCCAGACCGGACGAACGTCATATCCGATACAGCGATGTATATGCCTTGAAACCTGAAATAAAAACAGAGTTTAACATAGAAGGTTATCCTTGCGAGAAGTTCATAGACCTGGTTCTGAAAGTAAAACCGACGCAGGTGACACTTGTGCCGGATGCACCCGACGCCATCACCTCAAATGCAGGTTGGGATGTGAAAGCCCACTTCGACCAGTTGAGCGAGTTAGTCGATACTTTCACTTCACACGGTATCCGTACTTCCATTTTCGTCGGGACGGACCTTGAAAACATCAAGTTGGCCGCCAAGACAGGGACCGACCGTATCGAGTTATACACGGAACCATATGCGAGCCTCTATCCCGTAAACCGCGAAGAAGCAATCGCTCCCTTCATCGCTGCCGCCGGACTTGCCAAGAACTTGGGATTAGGCGTAAATGCCGGTCATGACCTGAGTTTGGAAAACCTGGCTTATTTCCATCAAAATATTCCGGGACTGGATGAAGTTTCCATTGGCCATGCGTTGATCTGCGATGCACTCTATTACGGGCTAAAAGAAACAATCCGCTTATATAAAGAATGTCTTATCAATTGACAATGGATAATGGATAATTGACAATTAATAGATAATTCATTAAATCATAATTCATAAATCATAAATCAAATATGAGTATTTTACTTTCCCTGCAGGCAGTAGGGACACAAACAGCAGAACAGATGCCGGACCTCACGGCAGTAACAGCACCCACGGAAGCAGAAATCAATGTAATCGACCTGGCTTTTAAAGGAGGTTGGATTATGGTTGTCTTATTGTTACTGTCGCTGATGGCATGTTATATATTTATCCAACGCCTGATGGTCATCCGCCGTGCCGGCAAGGAGGATGAAACATTTATGAACCGCATCAAGGACTATATCCATGAAGGAAAGGTCGATTCGGCCCTGAACCTGTGCCGGAGCACCAACACTCCTTCCGCCCGTATGATCGAGAAAGGCATCACCCGCCTGGGGCGTCCGATGAACGACGTGCTGGTTGCTATCGAGAACGTGGGTAACCTGGAGATTGCCAAACTCGAAAAAGGATTTCCGTTGATCGCCACGACGGCCGCGGGCGCTCCCATGTTGGGATTCTTAGGGACGGTGACCGGTATGGTACGTGCTTTCTTCGATATGGCCAATGCCGGAACAAACGTAGACGTATCCCTGTTGTCCGGGGGTATCTACGAAGCATTGGTAACGACGGTAGGCGGTCTGGTAGTCGGCATCATCACCCTGTTTGCTTACAACTACCTGGTTTCGCAGGTAGACAACGTGGTAAACAAGATGGAAGCCCGCACCATGGAATTCATGGATTTATTGAACGAACCGGCAAACTAAAGATTCATGATTTGTGATTTATCCCGACACAGATACAATCACAAATCATAAATCATAAATCAAAAAGTTATGGCTTTAAAACGAAGAACAAAAGTAAACGAAAGCTTTAGTATGGCCTCTATGACGGATGTCATATTCTTGCTGTTGATTTTCTTCATGGTTACCTCCACTGTGGTGATTCCGAATGCCATCAAGGTGACACTCCCGCAAGCACAAAAGCAAACAGCAGCCAAGCCGCTTACGCGTGTCACGATAGATGCGAATCTGAATTACTACGTCGCTTTCGGTAACCAACGGGAAAAACAGGTGTCATTCGAAGAGATCACACCGTTCCTGCAAGACAGTTATGCAAAAGAACCGGAAATGTTTGTAGCCTTGTATGCAGACGAAACGGTCCCTTATAAAGAAATCGTACGTATTCTGAACATTGCAAACCAGAATAAGTTTAAAATGGTGCTTGCCACCCGACCACAGAAATAGTTGAGATTTATGAATTCTGATTTCTGATTTAGGCGTCGATGATAAACCATAAATCAGAATTCATAAATCATAAATTATAATTCATAATTCATGAAGTTAAATAAAGATGACATATATGGTATAGCAGGTTCGGTGGCCTTCCACCTGTTCATCCTGCTGATTCTGGGTTTCACGGTCCTGAAGACTGTCGTGCCTGATGAGGACGGCGGTATTCTGGTGAACTTCGGGAATGTCAATGCGGCGGCAGGAACATTCGAACCTAAATATACCGGACAGGAACTTCCTCAGGAAACGACCACTCCTCCTCCTCCAGTGCCCAAACCGAAGGTTGAAACTCCCAAGGAAGAACTGGTAACGCAGGATATGGAGGAAAGCGTTGCGATCGAAGAAGCGAAAAAGAAAAAAGAGAAAGAAGAGCTTCGCAAAAAAGAAGAGGAAAAGAGACGGAAAGAGGAAGCTGAAAAAGAACGCATCCGCAAGGAAGAAGCCGAAAAGAAACGGCTCGCCGAAGAGCGCCGTAAGAAAGAACAGGCCATCAGCAACAAAGTTGCAGGTGCTTTCGGTATGGGTAGCCAGGCCGGAAACAGCCAGGGAGATGCCGAATCAGGAACCGGCAACCAGGGCAGCCCGTTCGGTAATTCCGACCACGGAGCCAATGAAGGTGTGGGTGGCTACGGCTCATTCAACCTGAACGGACGTTCGATCGGTGCAGGAGGCCTTCCCCGCCCTGCCTACACGATCCAGGAAGAGGGACGGATCGTAATCAACATTACGGTAGATCCGAAAGGTAATGTTATATTTGCAGAAATAGGCAAAGGTACCAACATCGACAACAATTCCATGCGCAAAAGTGCTTTGGATGCGGCCAAACGCGCCAAGTTCAACAGTATCAGCGGAGCGAACAACCAGAGTGGTACAATCACCTATCTGTATAAACTTAAATGATTTATGAATTATGATTTATCTGTAGCTCATAAATCATAATTCATAAATCACAAATCATAAATTATAATCCATAAATCATGAAGAAAGCAATTGTATTCTTAGCGAATGGTTTCGAAGAGATGGAAGCCTTGGGTACTGTCGATATTCTGCGTCGCGGCGGAATCGAAGTTACAACCGTTTCCATCACATCCGATCCGGTTGTCATTGGCGCACACCATGTTCCGGTCACAGCCGACACGACATTGGACAACGCCATATTGAACGACGCGGATGCCCTCATTCTCCCCGGAGGTATGCCGGGCGCATCGAACCTGAACAATTCGGAGGCAGTCAAAGAAGCATTGCTCGGGCAATACCGCGAAGGCCGTATCGTCGCTGCAATCTGTGCCGCTCCGATGGTATTGGGCGGACTCGGCTTATTAAAAGGCCGTAACGCGACCTGCTATCCGGGTTTTGAACCGAAACTGATCGGTGCGAACGTCACAGGCGAAGCTGTTGAAGTTTCCGACAACGTGATAACCGGTAAAGGTCCCGGATTAGTCATGAATTTCGGTCTCGCCTTGGTAGCCGCCATCAAGAACGATGCGGTTGCGGAAGAGGTAGCCGCCGGATTGCTTTTGTAACCTAATTATAACCGAGGCCGTAATTTGGACTGCGGTCAGCAAATTTATCTTTACTCACATTGCTGACAAAGTTCAAATTACGGCCTCGATGTAATTATAAAGGTCGTGAGTATTCTCACGAACTCTCACGACCAAACACAAATTATATTATATGTTGAAAAATTATTCCAACGCAGTGCCACTGGCTACTGTCGGCCAATATGGATTCTGATACAAATTAGAAGTTTCCAATTGTCCATCAGGAGAAGCCAATGTCAGTTCCAAAATGGAATAAGGCTGCAGATAATAAGCTTTCTTCCACTGGTAGCCATCCCATACTTCGTTATTTTCTTTTACAACGTGATACGGACGGATATACTTGCTATCGTTCCGGTTTGAAATGTTAGCAGAAGGAAGACCGTCTTTCTGTTCTATCAAAGCAGACTCGGTCGTAATCTCGCCGGCTTCGTTCTTTTTCAGATAAGCTTCATTCTTGTACATCTCAGTCCAGAAATTAACACCTTCCGGAATATATCTACCCATGTTTTCCGGGAACAAAGCATCGAAAGATCTCCAACGAATCAAATCGTCTTGTCTTCTACCTTCACCGATAAACTCACAACGACGTTCGCGACGGATGTTATAAAGCGTTGCATCCACTTTCTGCGATCCTGAATAGACAGCCCAATCCGGTTCTTTGGAAAGATCGGTTGCAGCGATCGTCTTATTGAAGTCGGGATCGATGCCTGCACGTTCACGCAATTGTCTCCAATATGAAGAAGCCGTTCCATCGATAGATCCGTTTTTCATATAAGAAGCTTCGATATAATTCAGGTAAGCTTCCGTTGCACGAGCAATGACAATACCGTTCGTACCACGCACACCGTTACGGATCTGCGTCAGATCGTAGCAATACCACTTACGCTGGCGGAAACCGGTACGGTCGCGATGTTCTGTCAAAGCAACGACTTCAGGCGTTTTAAAGTAACCCAACGAATCTTCGTTCGTCAATACGGTCGACTCGCCGAACAAGAACAACTGCAAACGACCGTCGCGGCCTGCTTTCTGCTGGTCGATAGTCACATCTCCCTGATAGCCGGAATTGCTTGCATAGATAGGCAAACCGTTTTCCATCAGAAAGGCATCTACATAGCTCTTCGTCATACCATTGTTTCCACCTTCCAGGATATAAGCCATGAAACCATGAGTCATACTAAGATCCGCATCAAAATCGCGCCACAGCAATACCTCGTCGACAGTACTGGGATCCGGCATGGAGAACATCTCGAAATAAGGGTTCCATCCGTAAACCTGGTTAACGGCAGGGTTCAACACTTTTGTGTTCTGCGCCAAACTGTGATTATCGGCCACCTCTTTGGATGCGCTCATCGCTTCGGTCAGGAAGAAATCAATATCACTGTCGATATTGAAAGTCTTGCCGGCATTATATTCTTTATTCGCTCCCGGCCAACCCTGTTCTCCCGGAACACGCGGAGTACCTTTATGGTATCTTTCAAAAGAGGCTTCATACAAAGCGACTCTTGACTTCATCAACAAGGCCATCTCCTTGCCTATCCGTACTTTGTTATATGCTTTTCCGGATTTCAACATCGAAATTGCTTTATCCAGATCGCTTAGGATGAAACGGGCCACTTCGTTACGAGGTGCACGTTTGCTCAGTTCGATCAGCTCGTCCGACTTATCTTCAGGGACAGTCGTGATGATCGGGAAATCACCATAGGCTTTCAATCGGTCAAAATAGACCGATGCACGCATGAAATAGATCTCACCGATATATTGGTTGATATCTTCCTCCGATCCGGAAATATTGCCGGCTTCATGCTTCGGCAATACTTGTTCCAAAAAGTAATTCATAGCACGGATCAAAGTAAAGTCAGGTCCTCCGGATGACGGAACCAGCCAACGGTTAGGAGCAAAAAGAGTCGTGTTGGCTTCTCCATGCACCATGTTATCGGTATCGCTATCCATATTCAACGGACCGGCAGCATAGGCATCGGCATAACTGGGTATGACCGACGTATAATAATTGGCAGCATAAGCACCTAATTCATCAGCAGAATTAAAATATTGCGCTGGAGTAATGCTTGAAATCGGCTCTCTATCCAAAAAATCGTTACAAGACAGTGGCAAAAACCCCATGGTCGCTACGATCGGATAAATATATAGTTTTTTTAAATTCAGTTTCATGATTTAATTTTTTAGAAATTAACGTTTAAACCAACGGAAATCGTTTTACACAACGGATACAATTTTCCATCTCCCCAAGCTCCACCTAAAGTTTCAGGGTCGAATATACCCGTAATATCGGATATCGTCAGCAAATTGTCACCGGATACATAAACTCGAACAGAAGACATGCCGGCTTTAGAAACCCACTGCTTCGGCAATGTATATCCTAACTGGATATTTTTCATACGGATGTAAGCTGCGTTCTGCAAATAACCGCTTTGAACGTATTGGTTCTTCGTACCATCGAAACTGGCTCTCGGATAATAAGCGTTCAAGTTTGCTCCTAAAGGATCGCCTTCCGGACGCCAGAAGTCCCAATGCTGCTTGAATCCGGCAGACTGCCACATACCACCGGAAGCACCCCAGAAATACGGGCCGGACAACCAGTAATCACGTTTGCCTACTCCCTGGAAGAAGACAGAGAAATCAATGCCTTTCCAAGCAGCATCCAATGTCAGACCGAATTTATAACGAGGAGTACTGTTACCGATGATGGTACGGTCGCCCGGATTATCAACCGTATTGGCTCCGGAATTGACAACGCCGTCACCGTTCAAATCTGCATACATGATATCGCCCGCACTCCAATTGGAACCCCAGCTCGGTCTGTTGTTGGCAATATGAGCATCCATCTCTTCCTGTGATTGTGCAATACCGACAGTCGTATATCCCCAAATGGAATTCAACTTCTTTCCACTGTAGTGAGCGATATCCAAAGATTTCGAATCATTTGGATAATTGGTTATCACCTGTTGGTCATCAGACAAAACGAATTTAGCTCCGTAGCTGAAATCCCCGATACGATCTCTCCAGGAAAGTTCCAGTTCAAAACCGTACGATTTCATGTCCGAGTTGTTAATCTTCGGAGGAGTAGCACCTAACACGCTTGGCAATTCAGGAGCCGGCCCAATCATGTCGTAAGTATAACGGGTAAAGTAGTCAAATGAACCTGTCAAACGGTTATTCAACAAAGCCCAGTCCAGACCGACGTCCCAAGATTCGATCGTTTCCCATGTTTTCAGAGAACTTACGATACCCGGAAGCCCTGCAACATTCGGTTTCACACCATTGATCAACCATCCGCCACTGGCCGTTCCTGTCGGCATCGTCTGGTAGAACGGATACCATGCATCTTGTGTATCGGTATTTCCCAATTGTCCCCAAGAACCTCTCACTTTCAATGTGCTGAACAATTCGCTTAAATCACCCACAAATTCTTCACGCGCAAGGTTCCAACCTACAGAAACCGAAGGGAAGAACCCCCAACGCTTGTCACCGACAAAACGGGAAGATCCGTCGTAGCGGCCATTCAATTCAATCATATACCGTTCCTTGTAGTTATAATTGATACGCCCAAAGAAACCGGCTACTGCATTTTCAGCCCGTCCGCCACTGACTTTCTGTTCAGAGGTAGTCTGACCTAAATACGGGGTTTCAGCAGATATCAGTTTATCACCTTGACCGGACATCGTGTCGTATTTCGTCAATTCGGCATTGAAACCGACCATGACTTTGAAATAATGGTCACCGATCGTTTTTGCGTAGTCCGTATAAAAGTTGGTCGTGAAATAATCTTCTATATAACGGCTTTCCATAACGCGGCTGGCTCCCGGAGAATAGGAAGCGCCACCATCCCAACTAATCGCATAAGGAGCGCCATCTGCATCATGAGCATAAACCGGCAATACGGCCCAATGTTGATTATTGGTATGTGTACGCATATTACCATCAATATTGATCGTCCAATCCTTAATTGGTTCCAACCTCAATCCTAACTGCTGTGTATAATAGTTCTTCTGTTGTGTTTGCACACCGCCATCACGCATCTGAAGCAACTCCATGCCCTCTGCCAGATAACCATTATCGTCATACACCGGGCAGGTCGGCCAGCGACGTGCGATGTTGTGGAAGAACAAACCCGTCATATAGGTAGGACGACTGTAATCTTCACGAGACCATTTACTCGTGTAATTCAAACTCGCCCAACTTGCCAACTGTGCCGAGATTTTAGCATCCATCGTATAACGTTTGAAACGGTCTTCGCCATAACGGATAAGGCCTCGTTGGTTTAAAAAGCTACCGCTCACACGATAAGTGACTTTCTCAGAACCACCACTCACACTCAAATTATGTTCATGCGAAGGGACCCAATCTCGATAAACTTCACTGAACCAGTCTGTATTAGCATTTGATCCACTATACATATTCCATTTGTTCTGCGAATTGGCAGTCGAAACGGTACTGATCTTGCCAGCCTGATAATCTTGAATACGCTGCATGACTTCTGCACTGAAGACGGCACTTTGACCGGCATTTGCAGCAGCCGCATTAAAATATTGGGCAAACTGATAGGAATCCATCATTTCCGGAACCTGCAAGGCATCCGTGAAACGGACGTTTCCTGTGTAGTTAACATTGACTTTGCCTGATTGCCCGCCTTTGGTCTTAATCAAAATCACACCGAAAGAAGCACGAGAACCATAGATAGAAGAAGATGCGGCATCTTTCAATACAGATATAGATTCAATATCCGCAGGGTTAATCGTATTCATATCCCCTTCGATACCATCAATCAGGACTAACGGCGAAGAACCGGATCCGTCACCGATAGAACCTGTACCACGAATATTGACATTCAGCTTATTGTCCAATGTTCCTCCACCCGTATTCACTGAAAAGTTCAAGCCGGGAACAACCCCCTGTAATGCTTGAGAAACATTTTGAACAGGTCGTGATTCAATCACATCTGCGTTGACCATGCTCACTGCACCTGTCAAATTCACCTTTTTCTGTGTACCGAAACCAACAACAACGACTTCATCCAATTGTTGTGAATCTTCTTTCATTTTCACATTTAAGGTTGTTTGTCCGGTGTAAGTAATCTCCTGGGTTGCAAAACCGATGTAGGAAATAACTATTACATCCCCTCTCTTTACACCATTCAGGACAAAACTTCCGTCCATTCCGGTCATAACACCATTAGTTGTGCCTTTAACTACAACAGAAGCACCTGCTACCGGTCCAAAATCGTCCGATACGACACCCTTCAACGTAGATGCCTGCTGAGTGACATTAGTTCCAGCATGTGGCTTCAACAAGGAAACATCTTCTGCATACAAAGACGAAGAAAAGGCTAATAACATCAAGCCTGCCATCCCCATTGTCTTCAGTGTTTTTTGTCGCAGAAAATCATTACGATCAAAAAAATTTTCCATCTTGATTTAAGTTTATCTGTGATTAATATGTACTATCCCTCCAAGAGAGAGATATTTTTTCAGCGTTTAAAAATTTCTTCAGCCTAATGCTACTTCACCATTATTATATACTTTAATAATAAAATATCACAATCTGTCATAGTTCCATTAGGACTGTGGCTTTTTTAACACTGCAAATATATATACAATATTTCAAATAATAAAAATTAAGTTAGAAATATAATAATCAAACGCTAAAAGATAAAAAAGTGTTTAATCCTCATTATGCAATAACCATCTAATAATCTTCCTATTAGCACCATCCATATATAACTTAGTCCTAATGGAACTATGTTGCAAAACATAATTTATTAGTTTCTTTTAAACATCGTTTAAAGGATTACGGCAGACAGATTGAATAACATCTCTTATATGCGACATTGGCCTTGGCAGGCATTGAGAAAAGAACTTACGGCGTCCTGATTACAGGCCGGCACCTGCATATAAAAATAACAAAGAAAGAATGGCTGCAAAAAGAAAAACATTGCGTGCAGTATGCCCCAACGTGCGATTTAAAGCTCTCCCTTCCAATGTAAACAATTCCCGCGTCGTGTAAAAGCAAAGGGCGAACAGGATTCCAAATAAAAACAGAATCCACCAGGGAGCATCCAGGATAAGCGGAAGAACCAGGAGAAACGCAATACATTCATTCAAAATATAAAATACCCGGCCAAAACGGCGACCGAACAAAACGATTGTCGTCCGTTTACGAGTAACCTTGTCCTGTTCGTAATCCCGATAATTATTGACAACTAAAATATTCACAGACAAAAGCCCCAAGGCCACAGATAATAAAAAAGACAACAAAGAGAAACTCAACGTTTGTATATAATAGGTAAAACAAACCGGTATAACTCCGTAAAACAACAATACGCAGACATCTCCCAGCCCGTTATAAGCCAAAGGAAAAGGCCCGGCAGAATAGGCCAACACACATACGGCGATCGCAATTCCCACCCATATCAGCCGCCAGTCAGCAAAACAGATCAGCAACAAACCGAACAGGCAAGCCAGCCCTAATGTAACAAATGTACCAGCCAGCATAGCCTTCGGCGTGATCCAGCCCTGCGCAACCGCCCGCTCCGGCCCTAACCGGTCTTCGCGGTCGGCTCCCTTCTTGAAATCGAAATAATCATTTGCAAAGTTACTGGCTATCTGGGCGAAAAGAGCCACAAAAAAACACAATACTGCCGGCATGATATCGAACATCCCGTCATAATAGGCCAATGCACTCCCCAACAAAACCGGACTGACAGAAGCCGGCAAAGTCCTGGGGCGTGCTGCCTCCATCCAAGCTCCAACAAGAGATTTTTTATCTTTCATAATCTGTTTTCAGTATAATTGCATGCAAAATTAAAAACAAAAAGGGCACATATTTGTTTTTTACGTAAAAATTCATATATCTTTGCAGCATGAAGAATTTCCTATTCATATTGACTCTGCTGTTCGGTATGTTGCTTTTTGTACCCGAAGACGTACAGGACAATGATACTATGCTTGATTTGCAGGCACAGAAAGAGGCTGTTATGATGGAAAAAGGGACCGCAGACATGCAGCATAATCTGGAAATCTTAGGTAATGACTTGAAAGGTAGCAATTGCCTGACACCTCGTAGAACCATTCAGAATGTCAGCAACACATTTAACATACGGTTACTAAAAATTGAAGAAAGAGCTACCCAGTATTTTCGCTTGAAAGAAATCAATCTTTTAAGGAAAGTATCAGAAGTGGTAACAACACATCAAACCATTAACTTTTCAACTCTCCTTTGCCGCATGGGATATCACGTGTACGCCTTGCGGAAAATCATTATTTGATTGTAGGTGAATAATCTCCAATTTTGTATGGGATACATATTCCATACTGTTTTCCTATTGCATTTACAAAAATGCAAACAATTCATTATTCACTTTAAAATCAAAATAATTATGTCTACTAAAAAGAATAAATTCAGTATCTATATTTATATCGTTATTACTATTATTGGTTGTATACTCGCTTGCAGTTCCATCATTCCGAATGATTATCTGAAACTGGTAATCGTTATGGGAGCCCTCGGCGTGGGTCTGTTTGGTATCATGAAAGGCCTTAGCACTCCTTCCACAACGGAAGAAACAGCCACTCCCGAAAAATAAAGGATCGTTTCACAGCCAAAAAAGTACAGATATGAAAATTAATAAAGATCTTGTGGATGCAACTATGATGTTGTCATTCATCATTTTGGTATTAATCGGGACTTCCGACTTCTCTAATGTGTTATTAAAAGAGATAACAATGGGTGGTCTTGCCCTGCTGAGTGTAGCAATGATTGTTTTACGAATCATACACATGCGACAGGAAGCCAACAGTCCGAAGGATGAAGAATACGAATATTAAAAGAATAACCCTTAACTGCCCTTAACTATCAATCAATGTCTGGTAGCTTCCTGTTGTTTGCTTCGTGGTGATCGCGAGGTTTTCCAAGGTACGTTTTTCTGCCTATAAAACAACTTGCTGTTTACTTGGTTACGGCAAATATCCTTTGCCGGGCGACAGGAAGCAGGACATTTTTTTAACAATTAACAAACTAATAAGAAAAAAGAGACCATGATAACAAGTCTGACGTTATTGATTCTCTCTCTGATGGCGCTTTACATTGGGGCCGGTTGGTTGGTTCAAGGGAGTTCCGCTTTAGCCCTCAAAGCCAATATTTCACCATTGGTAATCGGTCTGACCATTGTTGCATTCGGGACAAGCGCCCCCGAACTGGCGGTAAGCTTGGGCGCCACGCTCAGGGGACAGGGGGATATAGCAATCGGGAACATCGTAGGTTCGAACATCTTTAATATCGGGGTTATATTAGGAGTTTCAGCAACCATTTGCCCGCTTCAGGTAAAAAAACAATTGCTCCGAATTGACATCCCGATCATGTTGGCCGCAACCATACTGTTCACCATCCTTTTCTGGAACGGGACATTAGGCCGGATGGAAGGACTTTTCTTTCTAACAGGAATCATTATTTACACATTATTCAGCCTACTTTACTCTCGTAAACAGGAAGAAGAGCCGAACTTGGAACTCGAAGAGCAGCCTAAACACTGGGCTGTTGATACACTGACCATCATCGGCGGCCTGGTCGTTCTGGTCTTTGCATCCCGATTATTGGTGGACAATGCTGTTTCCATTGCCAAAGAGCTCGGTGTGAGCGAGGCGGTTATCGGACTTACAATCGTTGCAGCCGGAACCAGCATGCCGGAACTGGCAACATCCGTCGTTGCCGCCTACAAACACAAAACGGATATTGCCATCGGGAACATCGTCGGCTCAAACCTATTCAACATACTGGCCATAGCCGGTTCCTGTTCGCTTATGCATCCCATCGAGGCCAAAAATGTAAACTACATCGACCTGCTGGTCATGCTGGCTATATCCATTTTGTTATTGCCGCTGATGAAAAGCGGACAAAAAATATCCCGGACAGAAGGGGCCGCTTTGATTCTCATCTATGTGATTTACCTGTTCTGGTTACTTCGCGACACCTTCTGACGGCTTTTATGCAAAAATAAATTTCAAAATAAACAGGGCTGCCAACACATACATGGTAGGGCTTATCTCCTTATGTTTACCACATCCCAACTTGACCAACACATAGCACAGTAGTCCCAAGACCATTCCATCGGCAATAGAATAGGTCAGCACCATCATGATCATGGTAATAAAGGCAGGAAGAGCCTCAGATATGTCGTCCATATCGATTTTAGTGATAGAATCCATCATAAAGACCCCGACCAGCACCAAAGCTCCTGTTGTTGCCGCACTCGGGATCAACAGAAACAGGGGTGCAAAAAACAAAGCCAACAGAAACATCATACCCGTCACCAGCGATGTGAACCCCGAACGTCCACCCTCTGCAATGCCGGAAGCACTTTCCACATAGGTGGTAATCGTAGAACTTCCCATCATGGATCCGACCGTCGTACCGATCGCATCGGACATCATCGCCTCCTTTACGTGGGGTATCTGCCCGTCTTCCTCCATAATACCTGTTTTCGAAGCCAATCCGACCAGCGTACCGACCGTATCGAATATATTCATAAACAGCAAAGTAAAGATAACGATTGCCATATCCAGCGTAAAGAACTCGTTAAAATCGAACTGACAAAACGTTGGTGCCATCGAATGAGGAACGGAGACTGGCAGAAACCCATCCGGGATTTCTGTCACGCCCAACGGAATGCCGACCAGTGTACAGATCAATATGCTGTAGAACAAGGCTCCCTTCACCTTTCTCAAGATCAGGATACCGCTCAACAGAATTCCGACCATCGCCAAAACCGAAACCGGAGTAAACGATCCGAACATCACGAAAGTCGCCGGGTTTGAAACGATAATACCGGCATTCTTCAAACCGATAAAAGCAATGAACATACCGATCCCCGCTGAAATGGCGAAGCGTAAATTCTTCGGTATGCTATTCAATATCACCTCCCGAATGTTCAGGAATGTAATCAAGATAAAAATCACTCCTTCCACAAACATCGCCGTCATGGCGGTTTGCCAAGAATATCCCATACCTTGCACCAGCGTAAAAGCGAAAAAGGCATTCAGCGCCATACTGGGAGCCTGAGCAAAAGGCAATTTTGCCATAAAAGCCAGCAGTAAGGTAGCAAGAGCCGATGCCAAAGCGGTTGCGGTAAAAACAGCACCTTTGTCCATCCCCGTCGTTGCCAGGATAGAGGGGTTGACAGCCAGAATATAACTCATTGTCAGGAATGTCGTAATTCCGGCAATAATCTCCGTCCGCAATGTCATTGTCTGTGGGTCGAACCCAAGTAATTTCTTCAGCATATCCAACCCGATTAATCGAATGACCACTTAATTGCCAATGTAGGAATGGCATAAAATCCTTTACGTGCGCCAAAATTCTGGCTCAGCTCTACCTCGCTACCGACACTCAGTTTGAACTTATCATCAACATGTTTCAATTTGTTCAGATTCACCCAAAACTGCGGTTCGCTCAGGAAAATAAAGTTTCGATGGCTGCCGTCTGCATAATCGGTCCGTTCCCTCCACCAGTCGGCAAAACCGCTGAATGTACAAAGACCGTTCTTGGCAAAATGGATATACCACGTACTTGTCAACTGGAAGTTGTTTGGTTCCTTGTGTTTCTGGATATATTTATACATGGCGGTAAGTGTAAAACCTTTCGTAAAGTCAGAACTGTTCCACGTATAGGTCGCACCGCCGAGATAAGCGTTATTGTAGGAAAAACTGTTCGATGCTCCACCATTATATTCGACATGTATGGAAAATGGCGGCTGCCAGAAACGCAACTCGCGGGCGATCTCCCAATAACCGGCAGCAACACCTTTACTGGTATAATCCATATCAACAAAGAAATAGGTACTTCCCCATTTATCTGCTTTAAACATTTCCACCGTCGAGGTCAACACCGGACGGCCGTGTAAATCCTTGTCATAAAGAGCGCCCCCGAAATCATAATGTAACTGCACATTCTGTGCCTTTCCGCAACAAACAATAGCCAGCAAAGCTGCCAGCATAAAAAACCTTCTCATCTTATCCTAAATTGTTAAAGTGTTAAAGAAAGATGCAAATATACAAAAAGAGATATATCAAAGCAATAACACTTCGATACATCTCTTTCTGCAAATGTTTTTTACAAACTACCGTACACTCGCTTTCCGGAAAAGAACCGTTTCTTTCCGTCTTACCAAATCACCACCCGGTCAGCCGGCAACATATACATCGGTTCGCCTTCTTTGATATCGAATGCGGCGTAGAAAGCATCGATATTGCGGAGGGCGGCATTGACACGCCACTTGCCTAATGAGTGCGGATCGATCTTGGTCAGACGCAAGATCTCTTCAGGACGGATGTTTTGGGCCCAAAGATTGGCGTAACCCAGATAGAAACGCTGTTCGTTGGTAAAACCGTCGATCGGAGCCGGTGTTCCTTTTCCTTCCAAAGAGTTGAGGTAAGCCAAATGTGCGACCATTAAGCCTCCCTGGTCGGCAATGTTTTCTCCCAATGTGAAACGACCGTTGGCATGAACGCTGTCCACAACAATGATATCGCTATATTGCTGAGCCAGGCGGTCGGCACGTTGCGTAAAGAGAGCGGCATCTTCGGCCGTCCACCAGTCGCTCAAGTTGCCCTCCTTATCATAGTTGCGTCCTTGGTCATCGAATCCGTGAGTCATTTCGTGGCCGATCACGACGCCGATAGCACCATAGTTCACAGCGTCGTCAGCTTCCGGATTAAAGAAAGGAGGTTGCAAGATGGCGGCAGGGAAACAAATCTCGTTCGTTGTCGGATTGTAATAAGCGTTTACCGTCTGCGGGCTCATTCCCCAACGAGCTTTATCGACCGGTTTGTCTACATCCGCTAACATATAATTGACTTCAAAGATATTGGAACGGCACACGTTCGCCCAATAAGAATCATTCTTGATCTCCAGGCCACTGTAGTCGCGCCAAGTGTCGGGATAACCGATCTTGACGATAAAAGCGGCCAATTTTTCCTGCGCCTTCGCCTTAGTGGCATCGCTCATCCATTCCAGGCCGGAGATACGGTCACCCAAAGCTTTCTGCAAGTCGCCGACCATCTTCAACATTTTTTCCTTGGAAGAGGCGGGGAAATATTTAGCCACATACATCTGGCCGACAGCTTCCGACAAGGCACCGTTCACCGTAGATAAAGCACGTTTCCAGCGTGGCTGCTGTTCCTGACGGCCGGACATCGTCTTGCCATAGAAATCAAAATTTGCTGCGACAAACGGATCGCTCAAGTAAGGAGCGGCAGAGCTAAGCAGGTTGAATGTCAGGTAATATTTTTGTTCATCCAAAGTCGTATTCTTCATCAAGGCAGACAGACCTTCGTAGAACGGGAGCTGTTTCGCATCCAGATATTTGATATCCATCATCCCCATGCTTTCGAAATAAACATCCCAGTTCAACGGATCGTTCTTGGCTTTGAAGTCTTCGACAGACATCTTATTGTAGTTCTTCCGGGAATCACGCAAATCTTCACGGCTGAAAGAAACTTCGGCAATGCCTTTTTCGATCTTCATGACCGCATCGACGGCAGCATCGGCCTGTTCGGGAGAACTTCCGATCAAAGTAAACAGGCGGGTAATATAGTTTTTATAGGCTTCGCGCATCTTCTGGCTGCTTTCGTCTTCCAGCAGGTAGTAATCACGATCCCCCATACCCAGTCCGGCTTGGTACAACTGTACAATATTCATGGAACTGTTCTTTTCATCAGCCCCGACATACAAGGCAAAGAAAGGAGCCATTCCCTCCTTATGCAAGGTCGCCACCATCTTGGTCAGTTCGTCTTTCGTTCCTAACTTGTTGATTTCAGCGAGCTGATCCTTAATCGGAGCATAACCGTCTTCATTCAGTTTCACGCTATCCATCCCCATTGCGAACAGCATACCGATCTTCTGCCCGACGCTCCCCTCCTGTTGCGGTGTCTCACTGAGACCTTCAATAAGCGTACGGATCTGTTCCTGATTGTTATCCCTGAGCTGGTCGAAAGTACCGAAACGGGCATATTCCGGTTTCAGCGGATTATTCTTCATCCAACCACCACAAGCATACTGATAGAAATCGATTCCCGGAGCCACGGTTGTGTCCAGGTTTGCCAGATTAATAGCATCATTCTTTACAGCGTCCTTCGCAGGAGTTTTACTGCATCCCACCATTGCGGCCATTCCGGCGGCAACAAGCGGTATTACCATTAACTTTTTCATCTTGTTCAACGTTTAATCATTCATTTTACATGGCAAAGGTACACAAATTGAAGCAAATGGAACTATTTTTTCCATTTATGCCCCACAAATATCCCGCACATAAGTGTAATTTATGTACTTTTATCGCCGGATAATATTTATAAACTAATTTTATATCATGAAGTACCTACAGAACACAGCATCCTGGCTGATAGCACTGTTTCTCATTGTCCTTTCCGGCTGTAACCAAAAGCCGGCTGGAGAACACACTTTTACGATCAGCGACAAAACATTTCTGTTAGACGGGAAACCGTTTGTGATCAAAGCCGCGGAAATCCATTACACCCGTATTCCGGCCGAATACTGGGAACACCGCATCCAACTTTGCAAAGCTCTTGGCATGAATACGATCTGCATCTATGCCTTTTGGAATATTCATGAACAAAAACCCGGCGAATTCGATTTCAGCGGACAGAACGACATTGCCGCTTTCTGCCGCCTGGCTCAAAAATACGATATGTATATCATGCTGCGCCCCGGCCCTTACGTCTGCTCCGAATGGGAAATGGGAGGACTGCCCTGGTGGTTGCTGAAAAAAGAAGATATCAAACTGCGTACCAACGATCCTTATTTCCTGGAACGGACCAAACTGTTCATGAATGAAATCGGGAAACAGCTTGCCGACCTCCAGATCACAAAAGGAGGCAATATTATTATGGTACAGGTCGAAAATGAATACGGTTCCTATGCGACAGACAAGGAATACATCGCCAACATCCGCGACATCGTGAAGGGTGCAGGATTTACAGACGTTCCTCTGTTCCAGTGTGACTGGAGTTCCAACTTCCAGAACAATGCCCTTGACGACCTGGTATGGACCGTCAATTTCGGTACGGGTGCCAATATCGACGAACAATTCAAAAAACTGAAAGAAGTACGCCCCAACACCCCGCTCATGTGTAGCGAGTTCTGGAGTGGATGGTTCGATCATTGGGGACGCAAGCACGAGACACGCGATGCGGAAACGATGGTATCCGGTATCAAGGACATGCTCGACCGCAACATTTCGTTCTCTCTCTACATGACGCATGGAGGAACGACTTTCGGCCATTGGGGAGGAGCCAACAGCCCCGCCTACTCGGCTATGTGCAGTTCTTACGATTATGACGCGCCTATCAGCGAGGCAGGATGGACAACCCCCAAATATTTCAAATTGCGTGAACTTCTTGCCGGCTATATGGACGAAGGCGAAACACAGTCTGAAGTACCGGCTGCTAAACCGATCATCGAAATACCTGAATTCGAGATAAAGGAAGTCGCTCCTTTATTCGGAAACCTGCCGGAGCCGAAGACTTCTGAAGACATCAAACCGATGGAACAGTTCGACCAAGGCTGGGGAACAATCCTGTACCGGACTACACTTCCTGCCGTGACCTCCGGCACTATCCTCCTAATTACGGAAGTGCACGACTGGGCACAGGTCTATGCAAACGGGAAACTCTTGGGACGCCTGGACCGCCGCCGCGGCGAGAACTCCCTTAAACTGCCGGCTTTAGCTGCCGGGACACAGTTGGACATTCTGATTGAGGCTATGGGACGTGTCAACTTCGACAAAGCGATCCACGACCGCAAAGGAATCACTGAGAAAGTGGAATTGCTGAACGAAGGCTCCACTCAGGAATTGAAGAATTGGCAGGTGTATAGTTTTCCGGTGGATTACCCGTTCGTGAAAGACAAAAAGTATGCTCCGGGCAAGAAATCAGACGGACCGGCCTATTACCGTGCGACATTCAACTTGGAAGAAACAGGCGACGTATTCCTCGATATGCAGACCTGGGGAAAAGGCATGGTTTGGGTAAACGGGAAAGCGATGGGCCGCTTCTGGAAAATCGGGCCGCAACAAACACTCTTCATGCCGGGCTGCTGGCTGAAGAAAGGCGAAAATGAAATTATCGTACTCGATTTATTAGGTCCGGAAAAAGCAACGATCAAAGGCCTGGACAAACCGATCCTGGATATGTTGCGTGCCGAAGCACCGATGACACACCGTAAGGATGGTGAAAACCTGAATCTCAAAAACGAAAAGCCGGTAGCCTCGGGTACGTTGAAAGCCGGCAACGGCTGGCAGGAAGTCAAATTCGACGCGCCGGTGAAAACCCGTTTCTTCTGTCTCGAAGCACTGAGCGCCCAGGATGGCAAAGACAACGCCGCCATAGCCGAATTCTATCTGTTGGACGAAAACGGGAAACCACTCTCCCGCCAGCACTGGCAGATCGCATATGCCGACAGTGAAGAGACACGGGGCGGTAACTTTACCGCCGATAAAATATTCGACCTGCAGGAATCGACTTATTGGAGTACGGCACGCGGTGACAAATACCCGCATCAAGTCGTGATCGACCTGCGCGAAGAAGTGGTTGTCTCCGGTTTCCAATACCTGCCTCGAGCAGAAGAAGGATATCCGGGCATGGTCAAAGAGTATAAGGCATACACAAAAACGAACCCGTTCAAATTTTAAATCTATTAGACATGAAAACAGTATTAGCAAGTTTAATGGCAGCCGCCGTGCTGCCCCTCTTCGCCCAGAAAGACGCGAGCATCCGTATCTATCCTGAGCAGGGAAACCAACTGATCAGCAAACATATCTACGGTCAATTTGCCGAGCACCTCGGAACCTGCATCTATGGCGGGCTTTGGGTCGGCCCTGAATCTGAAATACCCAATACGCAAGGCTACCGCAACGACGTGCTGAATGCCTTAAAAGAGCTGAAAATCCCCAACCTCCGCTGGCCGGGCGGCTGCTTTGCCGACGAATACCACTGGATGGACGGGATCGGTCCGAAGGAAAACCGCCCCAAGATGGTGAACAACAACTGGGGCGGCACGATCGAAGACAACAGTTTTGGTACACATGAATTCCTGAACCTCTGCGAACTGTTAGGTTGTGAACCTTACATCAGCGCCAATGTCGGCAGCGGAACCGTCGAAGAGATGGCCAAGTGGGTCGAATATATGACATCGGAAGGAGACAGCCCGATGGCCCGCCTGCGCCGGCAAAACGGACGCGACAAGGCATGGAAAGTCAAATTCATCGGTGTCGGCAACGAAAGCTGGGGATGTGGCGGAAGCATGCGCCCTGAATATTACGCCGACCTCTACCGCCGCTACTCCACTTACTGCCGTAATTACGACGGGAACCGACTTTTCAAGATCGCCAGTGGTGCCAGCGACTACGACTACAACTGGACGGAAACGCTGATGAAAAACGTGGGCGGCCGCATGGACGGTATATCCCTGCACTATTACACGGTGACGGGATGGAATGGCAGCAAAGGATCGGCTACGGATTTCAACAAAGACGATTACTACTGGACAATGGGCAAATGTCTTGAAATAGAAGATGTCGTCAGGAAACATATCCAGATCATGGACAAATACGACCCGCAGAAGAAAATCGGTCTGATGGTGGACGAGTGGGGAACCTGGTGGGACGAAGAACCGGGCACGATCAACGGCCACCTGTACCAGCAGAACACCATGCGCGACGCTTTCGTGGCAGCCCTTACCCTGAACGTGTTCCACAAATATACGGATCGCGTCCGGATGACCAACATCGCTCAGATTGTCAACGTGCTCCAATCCATGATCCTGACGAACGGCCCGAAGATGTTGCTCACGCCGACCTACTATGTTTTCCAGATGTACAACGTGCACCAGGATGCCACATTCCTGCCGATGGACCTGATTTGCGATAAAGCCAAAGTGCGCGACAATCGCGAAGTGCCGATGGTTAGCGCCTCTGCTTCCAAAGACAAGAACGGACATATCCATATCTCTTTGGCCAATGTAGATGTCGACAACGCCCAAAACATCACCCTCGACCTGCAGGGGCAGAAGATAAAGAGTGTGAACGGACGTATCCTGACCTCCGCATCCATCAACGACCACAACACCTTCGAGAAACCGGATGTCGTAAAACCGGCGACCTTCAACGGTGCGAAAATAGAAAAGGGACAACTCAAAATCGACCTGCCTGCCAAATCGATTGTCGTGCTGGAAGTGGAATGAACATGGCGTTGTTTGTAGTATCAGGTCAGGAGTAAATGAATAAATCATAAATCATAAATCAAAAATCATATTTATTTTCTACTTTTGTCCGAAGAAAACAAAAACACTATATAAACTTGAAAATTATGAAACCTACATTATTCTTATTGGCTGCCGGAATGGGAAGCCGCTATGGAGGCTTGAAGCAATTAGACGGACTGGGGCCTAACGGCGAAACAATCATGGATTATTCTATCTACGATGCTATCCATGCCGGTTTCGGCAAACTTGTTTTCGTTATCCGTAAAGATTTCGAACAGGATTTTCGCGACAAAATCCTCTCCAAATATGAAAGTCACATCCCGTGTGAACTGGTATTCCAGGCATTGGACAACCTGCCCGAAGGATTCACCTGCCCGGCAGAACGTACCAAACCGTGGGGAACGAACCATGCAGTCATGATGGGTGCCGACGTGATCAAAGAACCGTTTGCCGTTATCAACTGCGACGACTTCTATGGTCGCGACTCTTTCCAAGTAATGGGCAAGTTCCTTGCCTCCCTGCCGGAAGGTTCTAAGAATGTGTACTCAATGGTAGGTTTTCGTGTAGGCAACACATTGAGCGAAAGCGGTACAGTATCACGCGGTATCTGTAGTACAGATGAAAACCATCTGTTGACATCCGTTGTCGAACGTACCAAGATCCAGCGCATCGACGGAGAAGTGAAATACATCGACGACAACGGCGAATGGACAGCTACCCCCGACACGACCCCGGTAAGCATGAACTTCTGGGGCTTCACTCCTGATTACTTCGCTTACAGCCAGGAATTCTTCAAGACTTTCCTGAGCGATCCGAAGAACATGGAAAACCTGAAGAGCGAATTCTTCATTCCGCTGATGGTTGATAAATTGATCAATGACAAGACGGCTACGGTCGAAGTGTTAGATACCGCCAGCAAATGGTTCGGTGTCACCTATCCGGAAGACCGCCAGGAAGTAGTAGACAAGATCCAAGCATTGGTCAATGCCGGTGAATATCCTGCTAAATTGTTCTAAGCAAACAAGATCAAGTCCAATAAAAAAGAATCCCCGCAGTGTTTTCTGTTTCACTGCGGGGATTTTATTGTTCACTATGATAATGTTTCACATTTTGACAGGTTTAAACCATAAATCATCATTTAAAGGTTCAAATATTCTTAGAAACTATACTGTACCGCCAGATTCACCCGGTTGGCATGACGTGTATCGCCGTTGAAATCCGTACGCCAACCACGTAGATATTCGGCACCGGCCTGCAGGTTGGAAGTGATGTTCCAAAAAAGTGTGGCATTCAGATACTGACCATAGCGGTACTGTCCGGAAGGAGTGGCCGGATAACCGTCATGGCTGTACAGGCGTGACTGCCCGTATGTGCTGGTGACAAACACTTTCGGAGAGAAATTATACTGCATCCCGGCAAACCATCCCATCATCGGGAGCACCTGCATCTTCCCATTCTTTTCAGGGTTCGGAGCCATATCGACATTCAACATGCTCATATCGTTCAGGAACTGTCCGATCCCCTTGCCATACACACCCTGTCCATAGACCTGCAAACGATTCGTCACATTGAAGGTAGCAGAAGCCAGTACACCCCATCCGATCTCCGACTCCGCCTTGCGAGCAGTCAAATTGTCGTAACTCATACTGCGAATGATAGCCGCTGCCCGGAAATGGCTTTTAGGGTTCCAACCGTACTGCACGTAGACCGGGAAGTTCGGCATCCGCTGCTTGGCAATGCTGACATGATCATTCGTCAGACCGTCCACAACCGGCATTTCCACGCCGATACCGGCTTTCAAGCCCTTGGCAAGTGCATGTTCGTAACGGATCTGCGTGGCATGATAGATCGACATCCCGTTAGGACCGGCGAAATCAATCGTAGCAGGCACATTGCCCAAGTCCATGAACGAACCGTAATCGTAGCCTGCCGTAAAACCACGCGCCGACACATAAGCATTCCTCAACTCGAATATCTTACCGCTACCTCCCCGGAAGTTGCCGGCGGTATACACTACGAAATCGCCCAACAAGTCCGTATGTCCGACCAGTTTCAAAAAGATGGAACTCGTAGTGGCGTCCATCTGGAACTGGTTCCGCACGTACGACTGCCCCTTACCGGGAATCAATGCCGGATAAAAATCTATATTATCGGAAATACCGCCAAAATCATATTCGGCTGCCAGTTTCACATATCCTCCGATACCGAGTGCAAAACGGCCTTTCCGGTCAGTCAACAGGAAACGAGGCTCTTTCGGTTCGTGGAAACGAGGACTTTGCGTCTCATTCATGATCCGGATAATTTCGTTGCCTGCCTTATCGATGGAGACAAACATGACCGAGTTAGGTTCGTTATCCTCAACCACAACTTTCTGAGCGTGGGAATGGACAGAAACCAGTCCCATTCCGAGCAGTAGAACTGCGCTTTTCAACAATGTTTTCATAAATGTGCTTTTTGTTTAGATGAATTACCAACTTGAACAGATACCGACGGAAAAGGTTGTGTTAAATGATTGCTTTAACGAGTAAATATCACTATTTTTGTTGCCATAATATAAAAATAAGATGAAGATGAAAAAGCTGTTTGCTATATGCTTAGTGGTCCTTTCGGCCCTTATATCCGTTCATTTGCAAGCGCAAGAGGTTGAAACGCTGGTACTGATCGACACCGATATGGGAAAGATCAAAGTGAAACTCTTTAATGATACACCCCAGCACCGTGACAATTTTATCAAGAACGTGAACGAGCACCGCTACGACGGGTTGTTGTTCCACCGTGTCATCAAGCAATTTATGGTGCAAGCGGGCGACATCAATTCAAAGGATGCTCCAATTGAACAACATTTAGGTGATGGTGACCTGGGCTACACCATTCCAGCAGAGATCGTGTACCCGAAGTATTTCCATAAACGCGGCATGTTCGCCGCCGCCCGTACAGGCGATGAAGAGAATCCCGAACGCGCCTCGTCGGCTACCCAGTTCTATATCGTAACCGGCAAGTTCTTTACGGAAATGGAACTCGACAAGATGGAAAAGGAACAAGGCATCACCCTCACCCCCGAACAGCGTCAAGCCTATATGCTGGAAGGCGGCACACCTCATCTGGATGGCAAATATACGATCTTCGGCGAAGTCGTAAGCGGCATGAAAGTAGTCGACAAGATCCAGTTTACCGAGACTAACGCAGAGGACCGTCCCGTCAAGAACATCAAGATCAAATCAATGAAGATAGTCAACAAATAAACAACAAAGAATGGAAACGAAAGAAACATCAGTGGTGATGGACACCACGCTCGGAAAGATAAAAATCAAATTATACAACGATACTCCGCAACACCGCGACAATTTCATCAAGCTGGCGAAAGCCGGACAATACGACGGCCTGCTGTTCCACCGCGTCATCAAAGACTTTATGGTACAAGGTGGCGACGTAACATCCAAAGATGCCCCGATGAACAAGCCGTTAGGAGCCGGAGACTTGGGCTATACCGTTCCGGCGGAGTTCAACTATCCCAAATATTTCCATAAAAAAGGCGCCCTGTGTGCCGCACGTACCGGAGACGAAGTGAATCCTGAAAAAGCATCGTCAGCCTCGCAGTTTTATATCGTCACGGGTAAGAAATATTCGGAAGCCGAACTTGGCCAGATGGAAAAGCAATTGGAGGGGCGTCTGAAACAAGCCATCTTCAGCCGCCTCCAGACGGAAAACAAGCCCAAGATCATGGAGCTCTACCGCAGCGGCAACAAAGAAGAGCTCGCTGTGCTCCGCGACACTCTGATCGGCAAGACCGAACTGGAGGCCGAAAAACGGAAAGACGAGACGAAGATGCCCGCCGAACTGCGTGAAACCTACAAGACGATCGGCGGCGTGCCCTTCCTCGACAATCAATACACCGTATATGGCGAAGTGGTGGAAGGTCTGGACGTGGTAGACGCAATTCAACAAGTAAAGACCAACAAACAAGACCGCCCGATGGAAAATATAGTAATCAAGTCGGTAGAGGTTTTGGAATGATGCAGTTTTCGGTATACAAGAAACATTACAAAGAAACGATACGCCTGGGTGTCCCGATCATGTTGGGACAGCTGGGCATTATTATTGTAGGCTTCGCCGACAACATCATGGTTGGGCATCACAGCACGGCAGAGCTGGCTGCCGCATCCTTCGTCAACAACTTCTTCAACCTTGTGTTTATTGCAGGAATGGGATTCTCCTACGGGCTGACGCCCATCATCGGAGGCTATTTTGCGCGAAAAGAATATGCCAAGGCGGGTGAGACACTGAAAAACAGCCTTTGCATCAATTTTGCCGTGGGGCTGACGCTCAGTCTCTGCATGTTGGTACTGCTCTTGAACATCCACATCCTGAAACAGCCGGAAGAGCTGATGCCCTATATCGTACCCTACTACATATTGCAGCTTTTTTCGGTTATCTTCACCATGTTGTTCAACTCGTTCAAACAGTTCAGCGACGGCACGACAGACACGGTCACCCCGATGTGCGTCATGTTAGGAGCTAACGTGCTCAACATCATCGGGAACTACCTATTGATATACGGCAACTTCGGATGTCCCGAATTGGGGCTTACCGGCGCCGGCATCTCGACGCTCGCCAGCCGCATCCTGACATTCGTCATATTCTGCATCCTGTTTACCCGACATTCCCGTTACAAACTTTACAGAGAAGGATTCAAGAAAGGGACAATCAACCGGACAAGCATAGGCAATCTGGCCCGCCTCGGTTTGCCGGTCGGCTTTCAGATGGGAGTCGAGACTGGTTCATTCAGCCTAAGCGTCATCATGATGGGTTGGCTGGGAAGCACAGCTCTTGCCGCCCACCAGGTAGCAGGCGTGATCACCACGCTCGGCTTCATGGTCTATTACGGCATAGCAGCAGCGGTCGCCATACGGGTAAGCAACTTCCGAGGGTGGAACGACTGGCCTGCCATACGGCACGCATCCTTTGCCGGGTTGCATCTGGTCATGGGAACGGCAACCATCGTAGTCCTCTTGATCTTTATCTTCCGCAACAATATGGGATATATCATCACACCGGAAAAAGAGGTGGTCGAACTGGTCGCCCTGCTCGCCTGGTCAATAATCCTGTACCAGGCAGGCGACGGGCTGCAAATCCTCTTCGCCAACGCCCTGCGCGGCATCTCTGATGTCAAATACATGGCCTATATGGCTTTCTTCTGCCACTTCGGGCTGGCACTCCCCATCGGTTACCTGTGCGGATTCACCTTCGGCTGGGGAGCCATCGGTGTTTGGTGTGGCTTTCCGATCAGTCTGACCACACTCGGACTGTTACTTTGGAGACGTTTCAATCGATTGACAAAAAAATAGTGTATGACTAAAGATATAACAGCAGAACATGTATTAAACGACCTGCGCTACCTGACGCTGTTGGCACGCAGCTTTCCGACGGTGGCAGATGCCTGTACGGAAATCATCAACCTGGAGGCCATCCTGAACCTGCCGAAAGGGACGGAGCATTTCCTGTCCGACATTCACGGTGAGTACCAAGCTTTCAACCATGTGCTAAAGAATGCCTCCGGTGCGATCAAACGTAAAGTAAACGAGATATTCAGCAACACGCTGCGCGATTTCGAAAAGAAGGAACTGTGCACGCTGATCTACTACCCGGAACAGAAACTGGAACTGATCCGGCAGTACGAAAAAGACCTGGACGACTGGTATCTGATCACCCTGAACCAACTGGTGCGCGTATGCCGGAACGTATCGTCCAAATATACGCGTTCAAAAGTGCGTAAGGCCTTGCCGAAGGAGTTCTCCTATATCATCCAGGAACTGCTTCACGAGTCGAGCGACGAGCCGAACAAATCTGCTTATGTAGACCAAATCATCAACACGATCATCTCGACCGGCCGCTCAAACGACTTCATCATCGCCATGTGTAACCTGATCCAACGCCTGACAATCGATCTGCTGCACATCATCGGTGACATCTACGACCGTGGACCGGGTGCCCACATCATCATGGACACACTTTGCGACTACCATAACTTCGATATCCAGTGGGGTAACCATGACATCCTCTGGATGGGAGCCGCTGCCGGCAATGCGGGTAGCATCGCCAACGTGATCCGCATGTGCATGCGCTACGGCAACCTGGCGACTTTGGAAGACGGCTACGGCATCAACCTCCTGCCCCTGGCGACATTCGCAATGGAAGTCTATGGAGATGATCCCTGCGAACTGTTCATCCCGCGCACGAACGCATCGGATGTGACTTTCGACGAAAAGACAACCCAACTGATCGCCCGCATGCACAAGGCGATTACAATCATACAGTTCAAAGTGGAGGGCGAGATCATCCGCCGCCGTCCGGAATTCGGGATGGACGACCGTCTGTTGCTCCACCACATCGACCTCCGCCATGGGACGATCCGCATTGAAGGAAAGGAATATGAGTTGAAAGACAAAAACTGGCCGACCCTCAACGCTAAAGATCCCTATGCCCTCTCCATCGAGGAGGAAGAACTGATGCGACGTATCAAACATTCGTTCGAATGCAGCGAGAAACTGAAAAAGCATATGCGCTGCCTGTTCACGCATGGCAGCATGTACCAAGTCTGCAACTCCAACTTGCTCTTCCACGCCTCCGTCCCGATGAACCCGGACGGAACACTCAAGGCTGTCAGAATCGAAGGGACGGAATATAAAGGCAAAAGTCTGCTGGACAAAGCAGACCAGTTGGTACGTACCGCCTATTTCGATGCCGACGACAGTCCGGAGAAGGACTTTGCAATGGACTACATCTGGTACCTCTGGGAAGGCAAGGACTCTCCTCTTTTCGACAAGAGCCGGATGGCGACTTTCGAACGTTGCTTCATTGACGACAAATCGGTACAGAAGGAAGAAAAAGGCGCCTACTATTCCCTCAGGGAAGAAGAATCAGTCTGCGACATGCTGTTAGACGAATTCGGCGTCACCGGCCAGCACCGCCACATCATCAACGGGCATGTCCCCGTACGCTCCATCCAAGGTGAGAATCCGATCAAAGCGAACGGCAAACTGCTTGTCATTGACGGAGGCTTCTCCAAGGCCTACCACCCGGAGACAGGCATTGCCGGTTATACCTTGGTCTACCATTCGCGTGGCTTCCAACTCGTGCAACACGAACCATTCCTGTCGGCCGACCAGGCCATCAAGGAAGGCAAGGACATCCGCTCCACCACCATCGTCGTGGAGCTGAACTCCCATCGCCAGATGGTCAAGGATACAGACAAGGGAGTGGACCTGCAACAGCAGATCCATGATCTGGAAAAACTCCTTTATGCGTTCCGCAACGGATTTATCAAAGAAAAAGAACGTTATAAATAAGAACATCTATCATGAACAGCGAGAAACTGAAAGGTCACATCCTGATATTGATAACCAACATCCTGTTTGCCGTCAACATGCCGATATCCAAATATCTGCTGCCGGCACACGTTCCCCCCGAAGGTCTTACGATCATGCGCATGGCTTTCGCCTGCGTGATGTTCTGGATCGTGTCTCTCTTCACGGTAAAAGAGAAAGTGCCGTTGAAAGACTTAGGGATGCTTTTTGTCTGTGCTCTTTGTGGGGTGGGAATCAATCAAGGGTTGTTCATCGTCGGGCTGAACCGTTCTTCTCCTGTCGATGCCTCCATCATCGCCACCGCCGTGCCGATCTTCGTTCTGCTGTTGGCGGCCGTCATACTGAAGGAGCCGATCACCCGAAAAAAATCATTCGGGGTGTTCATGGGAGTCAGCGGCGGTCTGTTGCTTGTCTTCAATTCTACACATGCCACGGACAGTATCAGCAGTCTCGACGGTGACGTGATGATGATTGTCAGCGGGTTGATGTACGCCATCTACCTGGTTCTGTCGAAACCGCTTTCCCTGCGCTATTCATCGGTCACAATGATGAAGTGGATGTTCTTGTTCACAACGCTGACATTGGTTCCTTTCACCTTCCGGCATGTGCTCGATGCTCCCGCTTTCCACCGTGAAACGTTGGATTTTACAGAATTAAGCGCGATCTTCTACGTCCTCTTCGGGGCGACGTTCCTCCCCTATCTACTCATCCCGATGTCGTTGAAGCGAATCCGCCCGACAACAGTCAGCATGTACAACTATGTGCAACCGATCGTCGCCTCGTTCATCGCCGTCATGATCGGGCAAGACACTCTTTCTTGGCAGAAATTCCTGTCGGCGATCCTGGTCTTCATAGGTGTTTATCTCGTGACACAGAGCAAAAGCCGGGAAGATATGGACCGGGAACAGAACACGTAACCGGTCAATCAACAAAACCATGCAGAGGAACGTCCTGCCTATAGTTTTTCGATCTCATCGGCCGTCAGACCGGTGCAGTTTGAAATAGCGACGGCATCCATCCCCATCTGCTTCATGTTGGTAGCAGCTTGGCGCATGGCTTTCGTTTCCCCCTCGGCGAGTCCTTCAGCCTTTCCTTCGGTAAGGCCTTCCCATTTGGCATTCTCAATAGCGTCTTCCAGGATCACAACATTGGTGAGATGTTCTTCATAGGCATAGCGTTCTCCACGGGTCATGGAGTCGTATTTCAATTTCTCACGGGCTTCGCGAAGGCCAGGGACAGTCGTGTCCGGACGAATTGTACCATCTTTCAGGTATTCGATCCATTCGTCGAGCGGAGTACTCGCTACCTTGTCGAACTCGTTCACGCGGATCAATATGTATTCGGGAAAGATTTCGGCCGGTAGGCGGGGGATGACAGCGTCGCGATCGCGTGTGTTGATACGTAACTGATCTCCGGTGTGAACACCGATGAAGTGATTCTGCCCGTGATAGAAATAGTCCGTCCCGACACCGAGGTCGAAATAAAGGATGCTGATGGAATATACCTTCTTCACTTTCTGGTAACTCTCGCCCAAAGATATATGTTCGGTGATAGCTTTAGCAACACCGTAGAGGATACGTTCGAGATAATACAGTTCGCGGGTGTTCTGGACTTCTACGATGATGATTTCGCCTTTGCTGTTCAAAGCCTTGACATCGACACGGTTGAATTTATCGTCGAAAGCCGTCTGGTTGCCTTCGCTTTCGAGGATTTCCAATATCTTGACCTCTTCGCCTATCATAACAGTCAGGAAACCTTCAAGCACGCCAAAGTTGGCTTTCTGGCGCAATAAACGCTTGATAGCCCAATCGAAACGGATATACCTATCCTGCAACTCTCTTCTTTCCATCTCTTCCATGATTTTCAGATCTGATTCTTCTTTTTTCATAGTTAATGTTTTTTATTTGTTATATGATTCATCAAATGTACGCATTATCCACGAACAGGCAATAATACAGCCGGGAAGTTTTGCACAATGCAGTAAAATACATCAGCAGTCACGTTTCCTCCCTGGTATCTGGAATTTTAACATAGCACCTTCGTTTTGCCGTCAGATTGAACTTTTATCTGTCAGATTTCAACTTTTACTTAAAAAAATGCTTGCATTTGAAAAATAATGCGTAATATTGCCGACGTAAATATAAACACAAGAAAAATCGCAAATGACATTAACAGGTTTCACATATCATACCTGGGCACTGACAATGACCCCTTGGGGGGTTTAGCATATACAAACAAACAAGTGCGGAGACCACGTCCCGCTTTGTTGCAATTCTCACATTGCACTTGCGTTTTTTTTCAAATCAATCAATAATTATTAGTAAATAACTGACATTCTCAAACCGGCATGCAGTTCTGTTTATAAACTGCCGATTGTCGATTTCCGATTGTCGACTAAACAAATACATATCGATGAAAGTATTGAAATTCGGCGGAACATCCGTAGGTTCCGTGGATAGCATTCTGAGTGTAAAGAAGATAGTAGAGGCTATTGAAGAGCCTGTAATCGTTGTAGTATCCGCCTTAGGGGGGATCACGGACAAACTGCTGAAGACAGCCTCGATGGCGGCAAACGGAGATGTAGCCTACGAAAGAGAGTTTTCCGAAATCGTAACCCGCCATCTCGACGTCATACAAGGTGTTATTCCCGACCAAACAAAGCGGATCGAAGTGCAGAAGCAAGTGATGGCTTTGCTCGACGAACTGGGTAATATTTACAAAGGTGTGTATCTCATCAACGACCTGTCTGCCAAGACTTCCGACACGATCGTCAGCTACGGCGAGCGTATCTCCTCGCTGATCGTTTCGAATGTGATAAACGATGCCAAACTGTTCGACTCGCGCAAATTCATCAAGACGGTCAAACAATTCAACAAGCATATCGTTGATTTCGAATCAACAAACAAGCTGATCGAAGAAACATTCAACCCGTTACCCAAAGTATCGCTGGTACCCGGTTTCATCTCTTCCAGCAAGGAAGGGGAAGTGACCAACCTCGGACGAGGAGGTTCCGACTATACCGCCTCCATCCTGGCAACGGCTTTAGGTGCACGCCGGCTGGAGATCTGGACGGATGTGGACGGCTTCATGACAGCCGACCCGCGTGTGATCAGTTCGGCCTACGTCATCGACCGGCTGACCTTTACGGAAGCGATGGAGCTGTGTAACTTCGGGGCAAAGGTGATTTATCCTCCTACAATCTACCCGGTCTACCACAAAAACATACCGATCCGCATCCTGAATACCTTCAACCCGACAGCAAGGGGTACTTATATCTCCAAAGAACGTGTACCGGATGACAGCAAAGCGATCATCAAAGGTATCTCGTCTATCAACGACACCTGCCTGATTACGGTACAAGGTTTGGGCATGGTGGGGGTTATCGGTGTCAACTACCGTATTTTCAAAACATTGGCCAAGAACGGCATCAGTGTGTTTATGGTGTCGCAGGCCAGTTCGGAAAACAATACGACGTTTGCCGTCCGAAATGCAGACGCCGACCTGGCGGTCAAAGTCCTGGACGAAGAGTTCGCACTTGAACGCGCCCAAGGCGACATGAGCGACACGGTAGCGGAAAAGGATCTGGCAACCGTCGCTATCGTAGGCGAAAACATGAAGCGCACTCCCGGTATTGCTGGCAGGCTATTCGGAACATTGGGTAGCGCAGGTATCAGCGTGATCGCCTGTGCACAAGGTGCATCCGAAACGAACATTTCGTTCGTCATCAAACTGAAGTACCTGCGTAAAGCATTGAACTCCATCCACGATTCCTTTTTTCTCTCCCAATACAAGGTGTTAAACCTTTTCATCGCAGGTGTCGGCACAGTCGGTGGCAATTTGTTGGAACAGATCCGCATCCAGCAACCGAAGCTGATGCAGCAGAACGGGCTGAAGCTGAATGTAGTCGGCATAGCCAACAGCAAGCATGCCATCTTCTGCCGTGAAGGGCTGAAACTGGAAACCTGCATCGACGAACTGAAAAAGAACGGACAAGAAAGTTCGCCCGAACATCTGAAAGAAGAGATTCTGAAGATGAATATCTTTAACTCGGTGTTCGTGGATTGCACGGCTAACCAGGCAGTCTCCGATCTATACGAAACATTACTGAACAACAACGTATCAGTCGTTGCGGCAAACAAGATCGCCGCATCCTCTTCATACGAAAACTATATCAAACTGAAAGAAACGGCCCGCCACCGTGGCATCAAGTTCCTGTTCGAAACAAATGTCGGAGCCGGACTGCCGATCATCAACACGATGAACGACCTGATCAACAGCGGCGACCATATCTTGAAACTGGAGGCTGTCCTTTCCGGTACACTCAACTATATCTTCAACACATTGAGCGCGGACATTCCTTTCAGCAAAGCGATCATGATGGCAAAAGAAGAAGGATATTCCGAACCGGACCCCCGTATCGACCTGAGCGGCAAGGATGTGATCCGCAAACTGGTGATCCTGGCACGCGAAGCCGGTTACAAAGTGGAGCAGGAAGATGTGAAGCGCAACCTTTTCATTCCCGAAAACTATTTCGAAGGTTCGCTGGATGATTTCTGGCGCAACATACAGGGACTGGACGCCCAGTTTGAAGAAAAGCGCCAACAACTAGAAGCAGAAGACAAGCATTTCCGTTTCGTCGCCAAGATGGAAAACGGAGCCTGCGAGGTCGGTTTGCAGGAGGTTGATGCACACCATCCGTTCTACGAACTGGAAGGCAGCAACAACATCATCATGATCTCTACCGAACGCTACCATGAGTATCCTATGATCATCAAAGGATATGGAGCCGGAGCCGATGTTACGGCAGCCGGAGTCTTCGCTGATATTATTTCGATTGCTAACATCCGTTAAACAATTGTCAATTGATAATTGACAATTATGAAAGACTGATATGAAAAGTATAATCATCTTGGGAGACGGTATGGCCGACGAGCCGATAGAAGCTTTGGGCGGCAAGACCCCGATGCAGTATGCGGACACTCCCTATATGGACAAACTGGCCGAAATGGGGGTTACCGGACGTATGAAGACCGTTGCCGACGGTTTCCATCCTGGAAGTGAAGTGGCGAATATGGCCGTATTAGGTTACGACCTCCCGACCGTCTACGAAGGGCGGGGCGTGCTGGAAGCGGCCAGCATCGGATATGACCTGAAACCGGGTGAAATGGCCATGCGCTGTAACCTGGTCTGCGTGGAAGGCGACATTCTGAAGAACCATTCATCCGGCCATATCACCACGGAAGAAGCAAATGAACTGATCTGCTTTCTGAACGAACAGTTTGGGTCCGACCGCATACATTTCTATACCGGTGTGTCTTACCGCCATCTGTTAGTGGTGAAAGGAGGCGACAAACGCCTGGATTGCACTCCCCCGCACGATGTGCCTCTCCATCCCTTCCGCCCCTTGATGATCAAGCCGGAAGTCCCCGAAGCACAAGAAACGGCCGAGCTGCTGAACGACCTGATCCTGAAATCGCAGGAGATACTGAAAGACCACCCCGTCAACCGCCGGCGTATCGCCATCGGGAAAGACCCGGCAAACAGCATATGGCCCTGGTCGCCGGGATATCGTCCGGCTATGCAGACCATGCAGGAAATGTATGGCTTCAAGCAGGGGGCCGTCATCTCGGCCGTCGATCTGATACGGGGCATAGGCGTATATGCCGGATTGAAGGTGATCGATGTGGAAGGTGCTACCGGGCTCTACGACACGAACTATGAAGGAAAGGCGCATGCCGCTCTCGAAGCATTGAAGACAAACGATTTTGTCTACCTGCATGTCGAAGCCAGCGACGAAGCCGGACACGAAGGGGATGTCGATCTGAAAATCCGGACCATCGAGGATCTGGACAAACGAGCCATCGGCATTATCTTCGAAGAGTTGCAGAAATGGGATGAGCCGGTGGCGATTGCCGTCCTACCCGACCATCCGACTCCTTGTGCCATCCGCACGCATACGAACATTCCCGTCCCATTCCTCATCTATAAACCGGGACAAGAGCCTGACGGCGTGACACGTTTCGACGAGTTCTCCGTACTGGAAGGGAAATACGGCATATTAGAGAAAGACGAATTTATAAAAGAATTAGTATGAACTATTACAGCACGAACAAGCAAGCACCGCTTGCCTCACTGGAAGAAGCCGTCGTAAAAGGTCTTGCAGGTGACAAAGGGTTATATATGCCGGAACACATCCGGCCTTTGGACAAAGATGTGATTTCCGATCTCAAAAACAAATCGTTCCATGAAATCGCCTGTACGGTAGCACGGGCTTTCTTCGGGGAAGATATAGAGCCGGAAACGCTCGATGCGATCGTCCGGGACACGCTCTCGTTCGAGACACCGGTCGTCCCCGTACGCGACAATATCTACAGCCTTGAACTATTCCACGGCCCGACTTTGGCTTTTAAGGATGTTGGAGGGCGCTTCATGGCCCGCCTGTTAGGTTATTTCATCCAGAAAGAGGGCTTGAAACAGGTGAACGTATTAGTGGCCACATCCGGAGATACGGGGAGTGCCGTTGCAAACGGTTTTCTCGGCGTACCGGGCATTCACGTATATGTACTCTATCCGAAAGGGAAAGTTAGCCCGATCCAGGAATGCCAGTTCACCACGCTCGGACAAAACATCACGGCACTGGAAGTAGACGGGACATTCGACGACTGCCAGGCATTGGTCAAGTCAGCCTTCATGGACGAAGAGTTGAACCGCCACATGAAACTGACCTCTGCCAACTCTATCAATGTGGCGCGTTTCCTTCCGCAATCATTCTACTACTTCAACGCGTATGCCCAACTGGACAAGGCGGGCAAAGCGGACGAACTGGTCGTATCCGTCCCCAGTGGGAACTTCGGCAATATCACAGCCGGATTGTTCGCCCACCGGATGGGGTTGCCGATCAAACGCTTCGTGGCAGCCAACAACCGCAACGATGTATTCCTGGAATATCTCCGTACGGGTGTCTACACGCCGCGCCCTTCCGTCCCGACCATTGCCAATGCGATGGATGTCGGCGATCCGAGTAACTTCGCCCGTATCCTGGACTTGTACGGCAAGAACGGTAACCCGCATGCGGAAATCTGCCAACTGATCAGTGGTTACCGTTTCACGGACGAAGAGATCGGGACTACCATGAAGCAGGTGTACGACGAGACCGGTTACATATTGGACCCGCACGGTGCTTGCGGCTATCAGGCATTGATAGAAAGCGGGCTGTCCCCAAACGAAACAGGCCTGTTCCTTGAAACCGCCCATCCGGCGAAGTTCAAAGGGACGGTAGACAAAATACTGGAGGCCGACATCGAAATCCCCGCCAAACTGAAAGCCTTCATGCAAGGAGAAAAACAAAGCGTCGGGATGGACAAGGACTTCGAAAGTTTCAAATCTTATTTATTAAAACAATAATATTCGGCTTACCTCCAAAAGCCACTGTGTTATTGTGGAAACAGCCTTGTTCCTGTGTCAAGCGCGGGAACAAGGCTGTTTTTTATCTTTTCCGTACGGGCGAAATCTCATTCAATGGCCCATTCTTTCATCTCGTACATATCCAAATATTCCTCCCATTCGGGGTCTACCTCCGTATAGATAGAGAGCGGCAACATTTCAAACGGGGCCAGAGCTTCGTTCAACCGTTCGCCAAAGACGCGGACAGTCCGGGTATAATATACCCATACCCTCTCTCCGCCTCCGGTATAAACACCGGTCAGAATCGAGAGTTTGTCCTTTTCCATTGCCTTACGCAAAACTTCCTGTACCTCTTCCATCTTTTCGGCAAGCGTTTCGGAAGGCATTCCTTTGTCGTCACCTTCATATTTCCAGGTGATTTCCACCCGCTCTTTGAACTTGCCCGACTGAATAAATTCAGTTAATTCATCACGACCGGAAACGGTGACCAGTTGTCCGGATTCATTCTCCGAAAGAGCAGTAAACCATTCGTTGCTTAATCTCATACCTATATTAATTATTTTACAAAAATAGGGATTATTTTCCTTCCAATACATTATTTTTGCGACAAGAATACAAGATAATAAAGATATGGTCAGACAGGTGAAACTTCAGGATGCGAAGGCGATCGCGGATATTTATAATGAATATGTAGTGCATAGCGTAGCGACTTTCGACACGGAACCGGTACAGGAAGAAGAAATGCGCACCCGGATTACTGAAATATCTTCATCTTTCCCTTATTTCGTTTATGAGGAGGACAAGAAAATCGTCGGTTATTGTTATGCCCATACATGGAAAGAGCGTGCTGCCTACCGCTATACGCTGGAAACGACCGTTTATCTGTCTTCCGGGCATACCGGAAAAGGGATCGGCACGCTCCTGATGCAAAAACTGATTGAAGCATGTCGCGAAAATGGCTATTGCGCTTTGATAGCCTGCATCACGGAGGGGAACGAAGCCAGTAACATCTTGCATGAAAGACTTGGGTTCAAACAAGTCTCCCGCTTCAAAAAGGTAGGCTTGAAGTTCGACCGTTGGCTGGACGTCATAGACTATGAACTTCTGCTGGCCCCGACTCACGGCTGACAGAAATGTCTTTAACCGAAAAACTATATTTTATTCTAATGCATCTAATGGACAAATGTTAGCAACAGCCTTCTCACTCATTCTGCGTATCCTATCCAATCCGATAGGAAATGTTTTTCAGAAGAAATTGACCGAACAACAAAACCATCCGCTGCTGGTCAATTTCCTGACTTTTTTCATATTGAGCATTCTTTGTATCGTTCCGGCATGGAGGCAAGATTGGGGACAGGTATCTGAACTAAGCTGGTATTACGGAATCATTGCCGGAGTGTTCGGTGCAATAGGCAATGGTTTTTTAGTCAAAGCGCTACAGGGCGGAGACCTTTCGATTTTAGGACCGATCAATTCCTACAAATCGGTAGTAGGCATTTTAGTCGGTATTGTTTTCCTGCACGAAATTCCCAATATCTGGGGTATAGCCGGCATCATCCTAATTATTTACGGCAGCTACTTCGTATTAGACACAATGCAAGAGCGTTTCTCCTGGAGACTATTAAAAAACAAGGATATACAGTATCGTATCGCGGCAATGGTATTGACAGCCATCGAAGCTATATTTATAAAGAAAGTCATTCTTTATTCCTCTACCATGGTTTCTTTTTTCTTTTGGTGCTGGTTCGGGACGTTTTTCTCTTTTATACTTCTTTTCTTTTTCAAAGTTCGTTTTCTGAAAGAACTGAAACAGATAAAATGCCATCATTTGCCGGCATACGGTTGTTTGGTCCTATGCATCGGAACCATGCAATACACGACAAACTATGTCTTCTCGCACATGAATGTCGGATATGCTTTGGCTCTATTCCAATTATCCACCTTAGTAAGCATCATCTTAGGATATCGGATATTCAAAGAACAGAATATCAAAAAGAAATTGCTGGGTGCAATAATCATGGTCATCGGTTCAGGGGTGATTATTTTGCTAAACTAACGGGCTGGCTACAAGTCCAATGATAATATTCAAATAAAAGTCACCAACAATGAACAATATAATCAGAAAAATAAAAGAATATTATCCGATGCAGGATGATTCATTAAACCTCTTAAAAGAGAATCTGAGACCACAGTTGTTCCCTGCCAAAACCATTATTGTACAAGCCAACCATTTAGACAAGCATATTTATTTCATAGAAAAAGGCATGACACGCTCATACATCCTGCATAACGGAAAAGAAATAACCACATGGTTCTCTTTGGAAGGTGATGTCACCTGCGGCTCATGGGATTTGTACAGGAACAAAGCCGGATTTGAATATGTAGAGACTCTGGAAGATACATTGGTTTATTCCATCTCCATAGAAACATTAAACGTCCTGTATAAATCAAACATCGATATAGCCAATTGGATGAGAGTTCTCCAACAGGAGAACTTCCTCAAACTGCAAGATACTCATATCCGCAGGTTGAACTGGTCTGCCAAAGAACGGTATGAACATTTTGTGCAAGAATATCCCACTCTTTTCCAACGGGCCAACTTAGGATATATCGCATCCTTCTTAGGTATGACACAACAATCGTTAAGCAGGATAAGAAAGGCTTTTTTTAACATAGGGTAAATTTACTGTAAACCCAAATGTTTTATTTTGTAGACAAAAACTCACACTTTATGGAAAGCAATGAACTATTTTTATTAAAATACTAAGACATGAAAACAGAATTGGAAAAATGTTTGGCAGGAGAAGTATTCAATGGTGGTGATAAGGAATTGGCAACAATGGCATTGAATGCTAAAAGATTACTAAAAGAATTGAACAATACGGATTATGCTGATGTAGAACTGAAAAGAAACATCTTACAGAAATTATTCGGTAAAATAGGTGAAAATGTTCATTTAGATATTGATTTCCACTGTGAATACGGGAAACATATTTTTGTTGGCAATCAGGTAGTCATCAACATGAATTGCACATTTGTAGATAACAATATCATTGAAATCGGCAATAACGTACTGATAGCCTCCAATGTGCAGCTATATACCGCTACCCATTCAACGAAAGTGCACGAAAGGATAATGAATGATGAGGAGATAAAGACAGGAATCTGCAAAACGTATGCGTTACCTATAAAAATTTGTGATGGCGCATGGATTGGAGGAGGAAGCATTGTTTTACCGGGCGTAACTATTGGTAAAAACAGTGTTATCGGAGCCGGAAGCGTTGTCACTCGTTCTATTCCTGATAATTGTGTTGCCGTAGGAAACCCATGTAGGGTTATAAAGTATATTGATAATGAAATATAAGCATATAACATTTGTATTAGAAGGCATTTTTCGCCATACATATTATCTTACTTTCATTATTTTATTTCATTCCTCCTCTTTTTCCAAAGCTGGTAGCTGTTAAAAATGTTTTGCCACAGGACGTATGATCCGGGGCCGACCGATGAAAGAGGGTCCAGATAGGTATAGGCCATCCAGATGGCGAGTACGGTGTTTTTCTGGCCGAGGGCCTGCCCGGCACTGATGCGGTCGGAATAGCGGGTCCCGATCCTTTTGCCCAAATAGAACTGGATGGCGCAGGTGACGAACCCGGCTAAGGCTATCAGCATCTCCACTCCTGCCGGAGCACTGCTTTCGGCAAGAGACTTCACGGTCTGCGCCGTCACGATGGCAAGCGCGACACCCCAGAGATAGAAGGCAAGATCGCGGAAACCCAACAGATAATGATGCAGCCTCGGTAGGAAATAGCGAAACAGCATCGCCAGGAAAAACGGACAGAGCAGCAAGGGGAACACCTTACTCAATATCTTCAGGAAAGCAGCCATAAAGGTTATATCGGCATGGGGTTCTACCAACGGGAACATCAGCGGGACGATTACCGCCGCCAGGATGTTCGACAACAACGTGTAAGTCGTCAGGCTGGACGCGCTCCCTCCCAACTTGCCGGTGATAACAGCCGCTGCCGTAGCCGTCGGGCAGATCAGGCAGACCATCGCACCCTCGAAAACCTCCTTGTAGGCGCCATCCATATGCACAAATATCAACAAAGAGGCCACCAGAGAAGCCGAAACAAGCTGGAACAACAGCAACCATCCATGCCAGGGAGAAGGCAGCAGTTCGTGCGGTTGCACTTTACAGAAAGTCAGCAATAGTTGCGCAAAAATAAGAGCGGGAGTCAGGTAGGCGATAAAAGAATTCATGAACGGTTTTGTCGGCTCCAGAAAAGCGAAATTGGCAAAAGCAAAATACCCCAATGCTCCGGCAAGCATCGCAACGGGCAATGTCCAGTTTTTCAGAAAATTCAACATAGAAATATCCTCTTTTTTATTCGGGATGCAAACTTACAAAACATCTCCCATTTCCCCCACTATAATCACAACAAAATCCGAAGCACGACAAAACCCATAGGGTTACGGTGGCTAAAGCTATGCTTTACACCTCCTAACCCTATGGGTTTTCCTATCTATCTCGTCTTACTTGCGGAACGGTGCTTTTACGACCTGGGCTTTCAGATTGCGATTCCGGACTTTGATAAAGATTTCGGTCCCGACTTTCGCAAATTCAGGTTTCACATATCCCATACCGATACCTTTTTTCAAGACAGGCGACATGGTTCCGGATGTCACCACCCCGATGATGTTGTCTGCGGCATCTACGATTTCGTAGCCGTGGCGGGGAATACCTTTGTCGACCAGTTCGAAAGCGCACAACTTGCGGCTAACGCCTTCTTTCTTCTGACGTTCCAGTTCGGCACGGTTGGTGAAGTTCTTGCCTTCGGCAAACTTGGTGATCCATCCCAGACCGGCTTCGATCGGCGAAGTAGTGTCGTCGAGGTCGTTGCCGTACAGGCAGAAGCCCATTTCCAGACGCAACGTGTCGCGTGCCCCCAGGCCGATCGGTTTGATACCTTCGGGCTTGCCGGCTTCGAAGATGGCGTTCCAGATCGTCATGGCCTCTTCCGGATAGAAATAAAGTTCGAAACCTCCGGCTCCGGTATATCCCGTATTGGAGATGATGACGTTCTTGCAACCGGCAAACTCGCCTGTCACAAACGAATAGTAAGGGATGGAAGACAGGTCGACCGGAGTCAGACGTTGCAAAACCTCGATGGCTTTCGGACCCTGGACAGCCAGCTGTGCAGTACGGTCGGAAGAGTTCTCCAGTTCCGCCCCTACCGTGTTATGGCTTACGCACCAGTCCCAGTCTTTGGCGATATTGCCTGCATTGACGACCAACAGGTATTTTTCCGGTTCATAATGATAGACCAACAGGTCGTCCACGATACCGCCCTTGTCATTCGGGAAGCAAGTATATTGAGCCTTGCCGATCGGCAACACGGAAGCGTCGTTCGAGGTGATGCTCTGGATGAATGCCAGGGCGTTCGGGCCTTTTACCCAGAACTCGCCCATGTGGGAAACATCGAACACGCCTACACCGTTCACTACGGTCATGTGTTCGTCGATAATACCGGTATACTCGATCGGCATGTTGAAACCTGCAAATTCATGCATTTTGGCACCGAGTGCGATGTGCACGTCGGTAAACGGAGTTGTTTTCATGATTTATGATTTGTGATTTATGATTTATAATTTCCTTTGACTAACAATTCTGCTATTTTAACGACCGTCTCCATGCTCTTTTCAAGCGACTTGACCGGCAGGAACTCATAACGGCCGTGGAAGTTCAACCCGCCGGCGAAGATATTCGGGCAAGGCAGTCCCATGAAAGACAGGCGAGCGCCGTCCGTCCCTCCGCGGATCGGTTTCACCAAAGGCGTGACACCGGCTTCCTTCATAGCATCGAACGCCAGGTCCACGATAAACTTCTTCGGTTCGACCACTTCACGCATATTGTAATACTGGTCGCGCATTTCGAGCGTCGTGCTGCCCGGATGCATCTCGTTCATGCGTTTCACCAACTCGCGCAACAGCTCCTTCTTCTGTTCGAAAGCAGTGCGCACATGGTCGCGTATAATATAGGAAAGGGAAGCCTCTTCGACCGTTCCGCTCATGCCGGTCAGGTGGAAAAAGCCTTCATAGCCGGACGTATGTTCGGGACGCTGTGCGACAGGCAGCCAGGAGGCAAACTCCACCGCCAGCAACGATGCGTTCAGCATCTTGTCTTTGGCATATCCCGGATGCACGTTCAGCCCTTTGAAAACGACTTTGGCTCCGGCAGCATTGAAGTTCTCGTATTCCAACTCGCCGATCTGCCCGCCGTCGATCGTATAGGCCCATTCGCAACCGAACTTTTCGACATCGAAATAGTCGGCTCCGGCTCCTATCTCTTCATCGGGCGTAAACCCGATACGGATCTTGCCGTGTTCGATCTCCGGATGATCTTTCAGGTATTTCATGGCGGCGATGATAGCGGCCACTCCCCCTTTATCGTCTGCTCCCAGCAAAGTCTTGCCGTTGGCCACGATGATGTCCTGTTCCTTATAATCGTTCAGTTCGGGAAACATGAGCGGCGAGAGCACCACGTTCTCTTCGGCACACAACACGATATCGCCTCCCTTATAGTTCACGATACGGGGCTTGACATCCTTGCCCGACATATCGGGACTGGTATCCAAATGGGCGATAAAGCCGATCGTCGGAACTTCCTTTGCCGTATTGGCCGGCAGGGTAGCCATCAGGTAGCTCTTGTCGTCGAGGGTGATATCTTCCAATCCGACCTCTTCCAACTCTTTCACCAATGCTTCGGCAAACACGCGCTGTCCCGGCGTACTGGGGGTCACGCCTGTCGTTTCGCTCGACTCGGTGTCGAACGTCACGTACTTCAAAAATCTATCTGTTACTGTCATAAGCTTATCATTAATGTTACAAGCCATAAAAGTAAACAAAGTGTCATTAACAACAAAAAAATCATGTGCATTTCTGCACATGATTTTCCTTATATCATCCGGTCACATCTCTTTAGAAACAACTGCTTCCGTCGAAACAATGCGTACAGACTTTGCATTTCGGCAAACCGATCGCTTCGATGAGCGTCTCCAGCGTATTGAACTTTAACGAGCTCAGGCCGAAACGTTCGGCAATGATCTGCACCATTTTTTGATATTCAGGCGAATCGGTTGTCGCATATTTCTCCAGGTTCTTGTTCTCGTCTCCTTCCAGTTCTTTGATGATCCGGCGGGTGATCAGTTCAAGGTCGCTCTTCGACGAAGTAAAGCCGATAAATGGGCAACCGTAGATAAGGGGCGGACAGGCAATACGCATATGCACCTCTTTTGCTCCGTAGTCATACAGAATTTTCACGTTGTCGCGAAGCTGTGTCCCACGTACGATCGAGTCGTCACAAAACAGGATACGCTTGCCTTCCAGCATGGCCCGGTTGGGAATCAGTTTCATCTTGGCCACGAGCGAACGCATTTCCTGGTTGGCCGGAGTGAAGCTGCGCGGCCAGGTCGGCGTGTATTTGGCGATAGCCCGATGGTAAGGCGCTCCTTTTCCTTCGGCATACCCCAAGGCCATGCCGACACCCGAATCGGGAATACCGCAGACACAATCCACCTTGCTCTCATCTTTCTTTCCCATCTTGTAGCCACATTGGAAACGGACTTCCTCGACATTCCTTCCCTCATAGCAAGAGACGGGGAAACCATAATAAACCCACAAGAAGGAACATATCTGCATCTTTTCGTTCGGCCGGCGCATCTGCTCGATACCATCGGCACGCATGCACAAGATTTCACCCGGTCCGACAAATCGGTCTATCTCATAATCCAAATTGGGCAAACTGCTCGATTCGCTCGTCGCGGCAAAAGCGCCCTCTTTCTTACCTATAATAATAGGCGTTCGTCCCCACTTGTCGCGTGCCACGATGATGCCGTCTTCCGTAAGCAACAACATGGAGCAGGAACCTTTGATACGGTCATAGACATTTTCTATTCCTTCGACAAAGTTTTTTCCCTGCGTGATCAGCAACGCCACAAGTTCGGTCAGATTCGTCTTGCCCGAACTCAGTTCGGAAAAGTGCATGTTGGCCTTCAGCAAGTCCTGTTCCAACTCATCGACATTATTGATCTTCGCAACCGTCACGATAGCGAACTTTCCGAGATGAGAGTTGATGACGATCGGCTGCGCATCCGTATCGCTGATAATGCCGATACCGGCATTTCCCACAAACTTATCGAGAGAAGACTCGAACTTTGTACGAAAATAAGAACTTTCCAGATTGTGAATCGAACGTGTGAACCCGACCTCCTTATCGTATGTAGCCATACCGCCACGCCGGGTCCCCAGATGAGAATTATAGTCGGTGCCATAGAATAAATCAGTTGAACAGGCCGACTTAGAAATAGTTCCGAAAAAACCACCCATTGTAAATAGTGTTTTTGATTTTTGAATTTGAACGCAAAGGTACAAGATTATTTATAAATCCGAAATATCCTTTCCTTATAAACAAGCTCTACTTTTCAATCTTCTACTATCAAAATAACACAACACCCCGTCTAAATCGAGTTTCAATAGCGGGAAAACAGAATTAGTAGCAAGGGTAATATTTTTTAACATAGCTATTTCACATCATTTTCGCATTTTCACTACCAGAATGACAAATGGTTTTTCCTCACAAGCCCTCCCCACAAGCGCCCTGCATATATTTTTTAACATATCTAAAAGCCAAAGGTTTCCAACCACTTACAAATAAATAACACCCATACTGGCAGAAAACGCTTGCTTTGTAAAAAATAATATCTACTTTTGCACCCGGGTAAGTCCTACACGGCATGCTCCCTCGGAATCCCCCAGGGCTTGACCGCAGCAAGGGTACTTGGTTGTAGCGGCGCGATGTAGTAAGCTTACCCACCTGCCTCTTTAGCTCAGTTGGCCAGAGCACGTGATTTGTAATCTCGGGGTCGTTGGTTCGAATCCGACAAGAGGCTCGAAATAAAAGGACAATTGACAATTGACAATTAAGAAAGATATCTAATTGCGATTGTCAATTGTCTTTTTTTATGTTCAATTGTTAATTATCTGTTAATCGTTCGTTAATTGTCAATTGCCGATTGTCAATTGTCAATTCTAAGCATTGTATATTCTCGTAAAAGGAGTAATTTTGCTGATGAGAACATTAAAAACAGCGTTATCATGGAAGAGAATAAAGGTTTACTGCTGAAATGTGCGATGTCTTATGGCCTGGCTATGGGGATCTATTGGGTAATAAAATATCTGTTCCTCATCTTCGGGTACTCCATTCCCTCGCTTATCCTTATTTATGAAGGCTTGAGCCTTGCCGTTCCTTTCATCGCCTACTACCTGACCAAACGTTACCGGCAGGACATAGGAGGAAGCATCAGTTTCTTCCACGCATGGCGATTCGGCATCATGCTGTACTTCTTCGCTGCCCTGATCGTTTCGATCGAGCATTTCATATTCTTCCAGTTTATCGCTCCGCCCGATTTCCTAAGCAACACGATGACACAGGCTATAGCTATGCTGAAAGAGGCTGACTTCAACAGCGAAATGATCGAAGCCATCAGCCGGACCAACATCACCCCCATCCACATGGCTATTCAAGGTATTTTCAATAATATATTTTACGGGATCATATTATCCATACCGGTAGCAGCACTGATTTGCCGCAAACAAACAGCAAACCCGGTGTCCGAAGAAAAATAAGAAGAATATAAAAAACAAATAATGGACATATCAGTAGTTATACCATTGTACAATGAAGCCGAATCTCTTCCAGAACTGTTTGCATGGATAGAGCGGGTGATGAAAGAACATAACTTCAGTTACGAAGTAATCTTTATCAACGACGGGAGCACGGACAACTCATGGGAGGTGATCGAAGCGCTTAAAAGCAAAAATCCGGAAGTGGTACACGCAGTCAAGTTCCGTCGCAACTACGGTAAATCCCCCGGTCTGAACTGCGGTTTCCAACGGGCAAAAGGAGATGTGGTCATCACAATGGACGCCGACCTTCAAGACAGCCCCGACGAAATTCCCGAACTGTATAGGATGATCACCGAAGACGGCTACGACCTGGTGTCGGGCTGGAAGAAAAAACGCTACGACCCGTTGTCGAAAACCATCCCGACCAAGTTGTTCAACGCTACGGCACGAAAGTTCTCCGGCATCACAAACCTGCACGATTTCAACTGTGGACTCAAAGCCTACAAGAATATCGTCATCAAGAATATAGAAATCTATAACGACATGCACCGCTACATCCCCTACCTTGCCAAAATCGCAGGATTCAACAAGATCGGTGAAAAAGTGGTGCATCACCAAGCACGCAAATATGGAACGACCAAGTTCGGGCTGAACCGTTTCGTGAACGGTTATCTGGACTTGATCACCCTCTGGTTCACCTCCAAATTCGGCAAGAAACCGATGCATTTCTTCGGATTATGGGGAAGCGTGATGTTTTTTATCGGTTTCATAGCACTGGTCATCGTACTGGGCGCGAAACTGATTTCTATCTGTACAGGAGATTTGCGGCCATTGGTCACCAACTCGCCCTATTTTTATGTTTCGCTGACAGCCATGATCCTCGGAACACAAATGTTCCTCGCAGGATTCATCGGAGAATTGATTTCGAGGGATTCACCCAATCGAAACAAATATAAAATCGAAACAGAATTATAAACCTGCTGAAACAGGTGTACAGAAGCGTTGTTAGACGCGCAAGCACGCATCCCCCAAAAAAGAAGGAAAGGTATAGGAGATGATCATCAAGGAAGAAATATTTTAATATAATATGTCATTTATAGAAATAGTGTTACTGGCTGTGGGGCTGTCGATGGACAGTCTCGCGGTTTCTGTCGCAGGCGGAGCCCTCATTCAAAACTACAAACATCACCACATGCTGAAGATCGGTTGCGTAATGGGAGGATTCCAGGCCGGGATGACCATAGCCGGTTATCTGGCAGGGCTGAGTTTCAAGAAATATATCACAGCATTCGATCACTGGATCGCCTTCCTGCTGCTGCTTTACCTCGGAGGTAAAATGATATACGAAAGCACAAAGGAAGAAAAAGAAAAAAATTGCAAGACGAACCCGCTGTGCTACAAGACACTTTGCGGCCTGGGCATTGCGACAAGCATCGACGCTCTGGCAGTCGGCATATCGCTCGCCTGCATCGAAACAGGCATTGCACTGGAAGCCCTGACAATAGGAATCGTCACATTCTTGTTCTCAGCATTCGGAGTCTACTTCGGAAACCACTTCAGCCGCAAGATAGATCTCAAATTAGACCTGATCGGCGGCTTAATCCTAATCTTCATCGGAACCAAAATCCTGATCGAACATATCTATTTCAACGGATAAAATTTGCCATTCTCACATCCAAGATGACAGACTCGTCACCAAACGGTTGGCGTTGTTACACAACAAGCACTTTATAGTCCAGTCGAAATGGATGTGGTTTGACATATTCGGTCCAATTAAATACATGAAGACTACCAAATAAAAGAACAATTAACCTTACTTACTTTGCCTAATTTCAAGCGAAGTGGTATCTTTGTCACAAATTACATAATCCATAGCAAACAATGAGATGCAAACATTCCTAAATAATATTTTATACAAATTATTTATAATCACTATCACATTCGGAGTTGTTCTTCATGATGTCATAAGATTCAAATCCATAGATGAAATTTGTGGTTTATGCTTACTTATAATTTTTCTTTTTTCCCTATTTCGATCCAAAGACTGGAAAATCAATAAAGTCTTTCTGTTTACATTATTCGTTTTTCTTTTCTATCTATGCTATTCTCTATGGATCGGTAGCAATAATAAAAAAGCGATATTAATGGACTTAATCATACAAATGAAACCCTATTTGGCATTTTTCTGTATGTATCAATTAAAACCACAATTCAGTAATACTCAGCGTTTATTACTTAAACAACTCATGTTGCTATTTTGGTTCATCTTACTGCCAATAGGATTGGTCAATATAATAATTCCTCAGACAATACCTACAATAATGATACATCCTACAAATTTCGCAGGAGTAATAACCGCAATATCAATTGTATATTTATACGCTTCAAATTACACAAAAAAAGATAAAATTATTTTTTTAATAATGTTAACCATAGGACTTGTTTCCGGACGATCCAAATTTTATGGATTTTATGCATTATCCATAGTCACTATCTTATATTTTGAAAATCCAGATCATCTAAAGATAAACATTAAAAACATATCGATATTAACATGTAGTGTCACAATTATAATACTTGTTGCTTGGGAAAAAATTATGCTTTATTTTGGACAAGGTTTCATGATGAATGGGACAGAGAAAAGTGATATTGCCCGATTTGTTTTATATGCAACATCAATCAGTATATTTGTAGACTATCTACCTTTCGGTAGCGGACTTGCAAGTTTCGCCACACATACATCTGGATATTACTACTCCCCCTTATACAGTAAATATGATATTGACAATGTATGGGGAATCAGTAAAAACGACTGGTCGTTTATCGCAGATACCTATTATCCGTCTCTCGCACAATTCGGAATCGTTGGAATTTGTTTATTTATATCATTCTGGCTTTATCTATTAAAAAAATCTTATACGATATTTTCAAAAACACAAGAGACTAAAATATTTGCATTAACACTCTTAATTACAGGATATTGTATAATCGAAAACATAGCAGATGCCTCGTTTACAAGCAACAAAGGATTTTTCATGCTGATGCTTCTCGGACTTATATTATCTAATAATCACGATTTAAAAAACGAAATATCTCAACCGATAAAACAATCATAATCAACATGAAGGCACAATTCATATCTTTACAAGATTATCAAATTGCAAAAAATTACATATTCGATAATATACCTGTTTCAAAAACGGTCATTAATACAATCAACGCGCACTCGTGGGTAACAGCAGAAAAGGATACCATATTTAAAAATGCATTATTGACTAGTGACATTTTATTACCGGATGGAATTGCAATCGTATTGGCCGCCAAATTCCTAACAGGGAATAAAATACATAAAGTGGCTGGTGCTGATTTACACGAAATGATCCTGCACACACTAAATGAAAAAGCAGGTAAATGTTTTTATCTCGGAGCATCTCAAGAAACTTTGGATAAAATAAAAAACAAATTGCAGAAAGAGTATCCTAATATTCAAGCAGAGACCTACAGTCCTCCTTTCAAAAGCGTATTTTCTGAACAAGATAACAAGAGTATGATACAAAATATCAATTCTTTCAATCCTGATGTCTTATTTGTTGGTATGACTGCACCTAAACAAGAGAAATGGATTATAGAAAATAAATCAGAGATTAAAGCTTCCGTTATCACTGGTATAGGAGCAGTCTTCGATTTTTATGCTGAAGTAAAAAAAAGACCAGCTAAATGGATGATAGATTGTGGTTTAGAGTGGTTAGGCAGATTATTCCAAGACCCCAAGCGCCTTTGGAAACGATATATAATAAACAACCCAATATTTATATATCAAATTCTTAAAATTAAACTGAACAATATATTTCATTGATCATATCAACATATCGAGTGATAGAGAACTGTTCCATTATAGTTTTTCGACTTCGAAAAGCCATTGCAGCAAGCAAGTTTCGCTCCTGGTTTAAGCGCACTATAATATCAGTAATTGCTGTATCATCGTTAATCAAAAATCCATTTTCATGATCTTGTACGACAACCGACATAGAACCAACAGGAGTAACTATCGGGACAACTGCACTTCCCATACTCTCCAACAATGCCATAGGAAGCCCTTCAAAAAAAGATGGCAACAAAAAGATATGGGATAAGGAAAGTACTTCTTTTTTCATTTCTCCATAGACCAACCCTTTGTCGATAATAGATGCATAAGCTGCTCCGTTTAACTGTTTTATAAACCAATCCTTATCCGGACCTACTCCACATAAATAAAATCGATAAGAAATTCCTTTATCGGATAATTCATTTAAAGACCTTGCAATGGTTTCCAACCCTTTTTTTCGATCAATACGTCCCAAGTACAATATATTCAAAAACTCACTTTGATAATCCTTTTTCAATTCATTTTCTTTCGGTATCTCGACTGCATTTGGTATAACCCAAATCTTTTTTCCAAAAAGAAAAGGATAATGTAACGACAAATAATCACATTCGGTACTACTCAACACCAATATTTCAGTACTTTTCTTCAAAAAGAATTTAATAATCGATCGTAATATTATACTATCAGGAATAGATGATATATAACGTCCCCCATGAATATGAAGATACAAAGGCAATCCTTTCAAATAGAGTAAAAAATAAGGAAATACATCCCGCAATAAAGACAAAGGTTCAAAACCTATATTAAAATGTACTGCTGAAATATGATGCTTCCTAACAAAAGTCAATATCTTAAATGGTGTTTTCATCTGAGTAATCAACCAAAAAAGACCACGTTTTGAATTATCCTTCCTCCCTAATACAAAATGATAATAATTTACTTTCGTATTATACGACATCAATAAACGGGTTATCGAAGAAATGCCACTTACATTATCTTTTGTATCCAAAGATGGCGAAGTTATCAGTATATTGTCCATTATTTTGTTATCTTTATTTTTTTCAAGTATAAATTTGGACGGTTCTTAAATTAATGTGCTGAATCGACCGTCTGAGCACAAAGTGTGAATAGATATCCTCTGTTTCATTAACTAAACATCAATAAGACCGAACATACACTAATTTCAAACTACCCAATCCCCATTGTTCTTGTTTCGATATGCTATACAAAACAAGCATCTCATTATCCGACAAAAATTCCATTGCCGGATAACAGGCCAAATAACCATTTTGATTCTCTAATAAAGCTTTATTACTCCACATCGTACCTTCATTAAAAGAGGAGGCAATACAAAGAGGCATTCGTTCGCTTTTACTTTTATTCCATACGGCAACCAAAGCTTTCGTATAAGGATTCCTTTCTATCAAAGCTGGAGCCAACGGTGATTCTAAAGGACTTCGAGAGAGTTTACCCCAAGAATACCCTCTATTATCCGAATAAGAATAATATTGATATCCGCTGTTTGTTCTTATATACATGAGAATCTTACCATCGGACAACTCGACAATTCCCGGTTCTTGCAACACTAATGACCGATCCGGTGATGTAAATGATTTACCCTTACACCAATTTTTCCCACCATCATCAGAATAACAACAAAAGATTATGCCGCTTTCTGAAAACACTCCAGCTTTATCAACGATATGTTGGGAAATAGGTATAACTATCCGTCCCGTAGACAACTGGATAGCACGAGAGTTATTCATAATATAATAGCCACTTTCTGGCGAAATACAAGCCGTAGGTTCCGACCAATTCTCTCCATTATCAGCAGAAAACCGGACAACTGGATAACAGTCCTTATTACTATTTTTGACTAAATAGAACAAAGCCAAACCACCATCCTTCAATTGCAATAAAGAAGCTGACATCACGTTTAAATGACCTCTTTGATCAATAAACTCCATTTCTTCAGACCACGTTTGTCCCTTATCTTTTGAAATTCGCTTCACTAACACAGCATGATCATGGTCTTCATATCCTCCCACAAATTTAGTATAGATCAAAAGAAGTCTCCCATCTGTCAATAACAAAATATCCCCCTCACTCCTTCGCGGTATATCCAAAGAAGATTCAACAAACAATGCATTAGATTTAAATATATAAGGAATAATCTCTTCTTCCACCACATCTGAAGAACATTGGGAGAACAATAATAGCAAAAATATACCTATTCCACAAAAATAACCACTCTTTTCCATCTCTACAGAATATTTCATCTTAATGGAATCAAATATAAAAAAACTGCATCATAGAAAAAACTTTTTTTATCCCCTTAACTTTTTTTTTAGCCAAACAACCGGATACAAAATCCGTACGACATTCCATCCGCCCATAACATTAAAGCCACAAGATATAATGTATTCTTTCACTTCTTTACCAGGCTGTAAATGAGAGATACCTGATTCATGAATTAAAACACATAAACTTTTCTGCACTTCTCTCTCTTTCAATTCAGCTATACGCAATAAAGCAAAAACCATTAAACTCGTTACCGTTTCTTTTATTACATTCTTAAAGCCATTACCGAGAGAAGGATCTTCTATGTATTGCAAAACAGAGATAGAAGCCCCTATTATATCCGTTACTTTCTTTTTATCAATTGTATAAATTGTTGAAGTTCCTCTTTGGCGATATGCATAAATACAAGAATCCATATAAACAACCTTATTTGCATGGTAAGCAATTTTTAAGGCATATTCCACATCTTCAAAAAAAGCCCCTTCTTTATATTGAATAGAATATTTTAATAAAAAACTTCTTTTGATTAAAGACAAGCAAAAGAATTCTCCTTGATAAAGATGTTCATACAAAAATTGTCCATCTACTAACCGACCACTATATTGCATTCTCTTATCACGATTTGTTTTTTTATCCAATTCATGTCCTTCTTCATCAACATATTTATAATCAAACCTCAAAACATCCAGATCGTGTTCCGTCGCTTTTGACAAAAGAGAAGCCAATGAATCCAAACAAAGATAATCATCAGAATCCATAAAAAAAACATATTTTCCGCTTGCCACAGTCAATCCGTTATTCCTGGCCACCGATTGCCCACTATTTTTCTGAGATATTATAATCATATTCGGATATATCTCCTCATATTTCCTCAGGATATCAATACTTTTATCCGTTGAACCGTCATTCACAGCAATGACTTCGAATGTTTCCAAAGACAACGATTGCTTGTATATACTAAGCAAGCAATCTTCTAAATAATTTTGAACATTATAGACTGGTATTATTATCGATAGCTCCTTCATTGTATTACAAATTTAATAACTTAGCCAATAGGATATCTTTATTCCTTTTCATTTCCGTATTCTTGGATGTCAAATAAGAATATATATACTCACTCCGTTCTTCTTGATTCAGTTTTCGAGGATTAAAATCAGTCATATCGATATGATCTACATCAAATATCGGCATTTTTAATAACAGAGACAACTTCTTTTGAGTTGATGACAAATCACGATTTTTACCATATTCCTTATTTGTGATCAAAGCCATTGGTTTGTCATATAAGATACAATAAGAAACAGAGTTACTCGTATGCAACAATACCATATTGGCCCCTTTTACTAAAGCCCCCGTTTCACCTTGAACAATCCTTCTATCTCCAAACTCTGATCCTACATATTTAGCCTTAGGATGAGCTGCGATTATCACCGGTATACCATATTTATCTTCAAACTTGTCAAAAAAAGTTCTTAAACTTTCCTGATAAGATAAAGGAGATACTGCTTTCATCCCCATCATATAAAGCAAATCAGGATGCAAAGGGTAATAAATATCCAAAAAAACCGCATACTCCCCCCTTGTGGACGATTGATTTTCAAAATATTTTTCATAATCAGGATGATTGATGGGAATCCTACCCGGAAACAAAATAGAAGAAGAGAAAACAACATCAAAGTCCTTCACCTTATTTATTCTTTTATATATACTCAAAGCATATTCCTCAACCCGATTTGATAGCATCTTTACAATCCTTTTCAACTGTACATTCCTCAACTTCTGCCACAAAGAAATGTTCAAGACCGTATTCCCGTACATATCAATCCTCACCGTAAAACAATGATGATCCGACAACAATTTATAAAATTTCCTCGACTGCCAATTTTTACGAACCTCTATTATAAACACTATATTGCCAATATCGGCAGACACTAATTGCTGTCGGACTTGCCACAATTGAGTGAATTTTCTTATATAAGAAACCTCAACTTCCTCTGTCAATCGCATGCCTGGAAATATATACTGAGAAATATCCCAATATTCAAACTCAACGCCAGCTTGAATAAAATCTTCTATATAAAATATAGATTTAGTCCTTTCTGTTAATGGCTCATGGCCTATCATCACTATTTTTTTCATGCCAACCTATATTAATTTATAAACCCGACGACTATACAAAAAAACTCCTAATACAATCATCATGTTTACAATCATCGTTACATAAGCCGTGTACATCACCGAATATCGCGTCAACAACACAGATAGCAGTACATGAAAGAGAGACATTGAAAATGTTATATACATTAACTTTTTTGTTTTCTTATAATAAAACAGATAATTCACAAAGAGATAATATACACATTGAAAAAAGGCACTCATGCATAACGGGAATAAATAGGATACTGCATCTGTGTATTTAGGAACAAAAATCGGTATAAAGACAGAAGTCCCGACATAAACACATAATGTAATGATTGCAAAAAATAAAATCATGACTTTCGTTTGCTTCAATAAACGGCTGGATGTATCCGCCTCTATATTGGCAAGATTCTTATATATATATACCGAATTTGTCGCATTAAAAGCCAATCCTATAATCTGAATAATATTAGCAAAATTGTAAGCAAAACTATATATTCCGACTTGGGTTGCCATATAAAAGTAATTAATCACATACCGATCCAAACCTTGGCGAATCCAGGCAGATGCGCTATGAGGAATCAATGGAATACCAAAATCCAAAGCAGATTTTACAGTTTCTTTATTTGGCATCAACCTTTGAAGATAGCCTCTTCTTATTAGGAAGTAGATACTGACAAAAAAGAACAGCATACTAACGGCAACCTGTGCATACACTCGTCCCAACCACCCCCAATGGAAACCAATAACCAGAATTAAAGTCAAGATAAAGTTTGCAAAAACTGTTGCGACACTATATATTCCATATGAAAGAGGATTTTCCTCCAAACGCCAAATATCCAGATTGACAGTAGAAAATACTTGCATATAGCATACCAACAACCCCAACCATTGATACTCAGTAGACAATCCGATTATTCGTTCAAAAAAAGCAGAAAAGAACAAGAGTAATAATGAAAAAACAAGAAATGATACGGAAGACAAACATAAAACAGTACTTAACATCCGCCGAAGTAGCGTTTTCTCCGCAGAAAAAAAATCAACAGCAATAATACCTGTTGCATTCAATGAAATAAAAATAGACAACAATGTCACAAATGTGTTAAACAGATTCAACTCACCGTATTCAGAGGGAGGTATAAAACTGGCTAACACCAGTAACAGCAAAAAACCAATGCCACTATTCAGAAAAGAAAAGAAAGCGAATAGCGTTCCGTTCCTGAACAATATATTAGTCCGTATCTTATTTATCAAAGCGAAAGACATGCTACTTTCTTTTATTCATTACAGCTTCCAAATATATCCAATCTGTAAGGGTATCTAAATCAACAGACATATCCAGTGGCATAACATACTTGCGTATTTTCTTAAAACTATCAAAATACCCCTTACGCAATGACTCCACATTAAATACGTAAATAGCTCCATTAAACATCCAAACAGAAGGCGTATCCTGACGTCTCCTAAAAGTACCATTTCCTTTTGAGATGTGAAGATATCCATCCCTATTTTCTTCAAATAAATTATAATATGGATTCTGAGGAGATTCGCATACGGAAACAACAGCATCAACAGACTTATCGTATAATTCAATAGCTTCCATTACCTGCTGAGCTGTCCGCAAAGGAGAAGTCGGTTGTAAAAGGACTACAGCATCATAGTTAACCCCTAAGTTCTCGTAAAAATCAATTGCATGCAAAATGACCTCGTATGTACCGACCGAATCAGTAGCAAGAAAATCAGGTCTTTTAAACGGCACTGTCAAACCATAAGATGTAACAACTTGCATAATTTCATCATCATCAGTCGATATACAAATATTACAGTCATCCGTCAATTGACGAGCCACATCAATTGAATAGGCAATTAAAGGCTTTCCCGATAATTCCTTTATATTCTTACGAGGAATACCCTTACTTCCTCCTCTCGCTGGTATCAAATACAACAATTTCATTATTCAATTATAAATGGTTTACTAATTCCTGAGCTTTATCAAAATCTTCAAACTTACCTATATCCAACCAATACCCGGTAATTGGATAACGTATGACTTTATAGCCCTTCGAAATTAACAGATTAAGAAAATCCGTTGCATCAAAGAATATATTTGAAGGAATAAGTTCCAATAAATTTTTCTTTATCAAATATATACCAGCATTAGCATAATAATTGAATGTCGGTTTTTCTTTTATGCCTTTAATCTCCCGCCCGTCTAAATCAAATATTCCATACGGAACTGAAACAGAGTAAGGCACTGCCGCCACAGACATATCGGCCTGATGCTCCGAAAAATGAGAGAAGAAATCTTCATAATTTATATTTGTAAACAAATCCGAATTCATCACTAATACCGTATCGTGATGAAAACATTCTACATATCTAATCGATCCTATTGTCCCTAAATACTGTGGTTCACGAATACAACGTATATTAGAATCTACACGGGATTCGGCAATATATGACTCAATCTGTTCTCTTAAATAATTTACAGTTATAGAAATATGATCAATACCATATTCTATTAAATGATCTATATTATAATCTATGATCGGTTTATTACCCACCTTCAACAATGGCTTAGGGACTGTTTCTGTCAACGGGCGTAGACGCAATCCTTTTCCTCCTGCCATTAAAACCGCGTCAACAGGTAAAATAGACTTCTGTTTCTGAAGGTTATATATTTTAATTATACGCCTATCACAATCCAAATAGGGCAATAAAACTATCTTCTTTGATTTTAATGTTTTTATTTCATCAATAGAAATATTACCATATTGCAAATAATGAAAATTTCGATTCATTGCCATAGAAACAGGTGCATCCAAATTCACTCCTTTAATCAGACACCGACGGATATCTCCGTCGGTCAACGAACCGACCATTCTTCCCTGCCCGTCTACAACAAACAGAGTTAAAATATCATTTGATAGTTGATTCAATGCAACTAAAGCCTCCCCGATATTAAGACTCTCATCTATTATATATTTTGAGTTTGCATCCATATTACAAATTATAAAATGATTTCTGAACCAAGTTTTCTAATGGATAAGTTTTCAACTGAAAAACAATCATATCTGTGGTACCATCCTTTTCATACGGATTATTTCGCAATTTTGCTACTGATTGAATTTCTTCAGAGAAAATTAATTTAAAACCCTGTTCTATCTCTTCCATTGACACTCCGCTATGTACCACACTTTTTGCAGCAATACGTCCCTTTTGACGGTCTCCAATATCCAGAGTCGGTATTCCGAAACTCGGAACTTCCAAGATACCACTCGAAGAATTACCAATAACAGCAGAGACATATTTCAATGCGGAAAGATAACGAAGCTTACCCAAAGACTTAAAAGCGATTGCTCGGTCTTTATTCTTTGCAACAAAATCTTTTATACAGTCTACTATGACACACCCGTCCGTATCTGAATTCGGAAATGTAAAAAGGATCCGATATTCCGAATGTTTAGTTAAGACTTCCAATAAATTATCACATTGTTCCCGTGTCGTACACGTTTCCAAAGTTACAGGATGGAACGTGACAAGTAGGGACTTATCGCCCAATTTAAAATCCAAACTATTCTCCAATTCTTCTTTTGAAAGGAAAGAGCTTTTTTTTATATTTTCAACTCCAATAGCTCCGACATTAAACACCCGATCCGGACTTTCTCCCAACTGAATCACCCTTTTTCGATATTCTTCCGTCGAAGTAAAATGCAAATGACTCATCTTGGTAATCGCATGGCGAATCGCATCGTCATAGGCACCTTCCGTTATTTCTCCTCCATGTAAATGAGCAACAGGAATCTTAAAAAACAAGGCAGTGGAAACAGCTGCCAGAATTTCATATCGGTCACCTAAAACAACAATCAAGTCAGGACGCAGGTCTTCATAGGCATCGGCAAAACCAATCATCCCTAATCCTACGGATTTAGCTGTAGCACTTGATGTATCCGAAGAAAGCAGCATTTCAACCCGCTTATCAATAACAAAACCATCTTTCTCTATTTCCTTATACGTCAAGCCAAACTCAGGAGAAAGGTGCATATTGGTTGCTATGATCTGTAATTTTAAATCTTCAGATTCATCTATTTGCTTCATTAGGCCACTTAGTAAACCATATTCAGCACGGCTACCAGTTATAACGCATATTTTTCTCATAATTCTATCAGATCATCTGGTTCATATAATCTCGTTGCCGTTTTTCCTACCACATCCAACCATTGCATGGGAGAGATTCCGTTTCCCGGACGTTTTACAGTCAGATTCTGTTCTGTAAAAATCTCACCTTTCTCTATTTTGGACGCTGCAACGATGCTTTTCCTGGCGACTTCTACATTTTTAACTTCAGAAGGAGTTATCCGCTTTTCGGCATCTCCTAAAGCCTTTTCTATATTTCGAATAGATGAAACCATTCTCTTCAGTTCATCCGGTTCCAAAGAGGCCTTATGATCTGGCCCCTCCATATTCCGATCCAAAGTAAAATGCTTTTCTATAACAGAAGCTCCCAATGCAACAGCCGCAATAGGAACTTCTATACCTCTTGTATGATCTGAATATCCGACTTCGACATGAAATCTCTCAGCAATAGACTGCATAGCCCGCAGATTCACATCTTCCATAGGAGTCGGATATTCTGTATTACAATGGAGTATTATTATATCATTATGTCGGACACCATTTTCCTCCAAAACTGCCAACGCTTCTTCTATTTCCCGATATCCACTCATTCCGGAAGACAGGATTACAGGTTCTCCCCTTCGGGCAATCTTTCTTAAATAAGGATAATTGGTAATTTCTCCCGAAGGGATTTTCCACAATCCCAAATGAATTTCTGTAAGGAAATCGATACTATCCAAATCAAAAGCTGTAGATAAGAATTTTACACCTTTCTTTTTACAATAATTTATCAATATCAAATGCTGTTCCCTAGTAAGTTCTAGTTGTTTCAACATTTGGTACTGGGAATCATTACCATCACACAGATTTTTTTGTTGATACTCTGCCTTGACTGCATTTTTTGAGACCAACAACTCTGTTTTAAAGGTTTGAAACTTAACATAATCAACCCCTGCCTCTGCAGCCACATCAATCAACTGTTTCGCTATTTCCAACGAACCATTATGATTTACACCAGCCTCCGCTATAACAAGAGTATGTTTCATATCTTACAATTTTATCTTTAATAATGCTGGATTACCAGAATAAATGCCTTTTTTCACTATATTTTTACGCACAACACTGCCGGCTGCAATAACACAAGAATCCATAATACCAATGCCGTTCACCATCACAGATTGACTTCCTAAAAAGACCCCCTGCCCAACTGTACAATTACCATTCACCATTGCCCCTGTAGAAATATGGCAAAAATCACCAATAACTGCATCATGCTCAATATTGGCAAATGTATTGATGATGCAACCTTTCCCGATGTGAGCGTTCGCATTAACCATTGCATTATGTAACACGACACTTCCTTCACCTATAGAAGCATAACGAGAGACATGAGCTGTAGAAGCCACAATCGTAGCTAAACGACCACCAACTGATTGAATATGTTCGTGCAACCGGATTCGCAGATACGCATCCTTTATATGTCCTACCGTCACAATAAACAAGGCTTTATCCACATATTTAACCAAATCTTCATCCGTCCCGACAACCGGATATCCCAAAACAGAACTACCGACATATTCTGGCATATCAAGTATACCAAGTATCGTATAACCTGCACTCTCAGCTACATCTATCACCGATTTGCAATGTCCGCCACCACCGACCAATACTATATTATTAGGGTCTCTCATAACCTAACACTACTTGGAATATTTACAACACGTTCCTCAAACCAATACGTATTCGTCAGATCGTCCGTCTGGCAACCTGCAAACATTGGTTGTTTATTCATCAATCCCCAAATTGGTCGTGTCATAACTCCATGATCATTTGTATAGGTCAAAAATTCATCACGTGCCACCTTATCAGGCAATAAAACCGCATTCAACCAATAATTGGAACGACATTCTTCCGGTTCGGAAAAAAACTCAATTGGTGTATCTTTGAAAAAGATTTTATATTTTTCAGCAGTTTCACGTTTATTATCTATAAAACGATCCAGATTCTCCATCTGTGCACAACCTAACGCCGCATTTATATTAGGCATACGATAATTATAACCGACATGATCATGCATAAACTCCCAACGATGAGGAACCTTAGCTTGCGTCGTTAAGTGTTTTGCATAAGCACCCAATTCGGCATCCTGGAACAACAACATACCGCCTCCACCAGTCGTAATCGTTTTATTACCATTAAAACTTAGCGCACTAATCTTACCCCAAGTACCAGTATGCCTACCCCTATACAAACTACCGATGCTTTCAGCTGCATCCTCTATTAATTCGATATGATACTGTTCACATATTTGTACAAGCTCCGCTAATCTAGCAGGATGCCCGAATGTATGCATTGGGACACATGCTTTCACTCTCCGTCCTGTCTCTTTATTATAGCAAGTGCCATCCTTTATGTCTGCAAATGTAGAAAGCCATTTTCTTAAACTGCCAGGAGACAAGCTCATCGTTTCCCGATCTACATCTATAAAAACAGGATGAGCGCCTATATAACTTATTGCATTTGCAGTAGCAATAAATGTCAAAGCCTGAGATATTACTTCATCTTCACGCTCTACCCCCGCCAATAACAAAGCCATATGAAGAGCATTTGTCCCATTTACACAGACAACAGCCTTTGCCGCCCCTGTATAATCGGCAACCATTTCCTCAAACCGATCTACAAACTTACCAACACTCGAAACAAATGTCGTATCAATACACTCATTCAGATATTTCTTTTCATTGCCGATAAAACAAGGGGCATGAAGGGGTACAAAGTCATCCGAATGATATAATTCATGTATAAAATCAATTACAGGTTCATACATTGTATATATCAGTTTTATATTTTTTCAAATTATCTTTATCCAAAAACCAATTTATCGTTTCCTTTAAACCTTCTTCCAAAGAATAAGAAGGCTCATATCCTGTTAAGGATTTTATTTTTGCATTATCTCCCCATAAGCGGAAAACCTCAGAATTCTTAGGGCGGATACGAGCCTGATCTTCTATGAACTTAACATCTGAATTCATCAGATGAGCTATTAAATTCAGAGTATCACGCATCGAAATTTCATTGTTGCTACAAATATTGACTTCTTGTCCAATCGCCGCATCACATCTAGATAATTCAATAAACCCTTTGCAAGTATCTTTTACGAAATTAAAATCACGCGTCGGAGTCAAATCTCCTAACTTTATCTCTTTCTTTCCATTTGCTATTTGCGTTATAATGGTTGGTATAATAGCCCGAGCTGATTGACGGGGGCCATATGTATTGAACGGTCTCACTAACACTACTGGCAGTGCAAAAGCATTATAGAAACTCATTGCGATTGCATCCGCTCCAATTTTCGTTGCAGAATAAGGCGACTGTGGTTGCTTAGGATGACTTTCATCAATCGGAACATAACGTGCAGTTCCATACACCTCCGAAGTCGAGGTTACAAGAATTCTTTTCACTCCGTTTTCTTTTGCTGCCTGGCAAATATTCAAGGTCCCTTTTATATTTGTATCCACATAACTATCCGGCGCAACATAAGAATAAGGAATCGCAATCAATGCTGCCAAATGGAAAATAATCTCAACATCCTGAGTTATATACTTACAGAAATGAGAATCACGTACATCACCAGTCACCACCTCTAATTCAGGATGCTTAACATTATTCAACCATCCCCAATCATTGAAAGAATTATAATATGAAAGTGCTTTGACTTTATATCCTTGTTCCAATAACATTTCAGTCAAATGAGACCCGATAAAACCATCAGCCCCTGTAACCAATACTTTTTGCATATCTTACTTCGTTTCTTTATATTCTTTTCTTAATGCACTAAATTGTTCCCGACCAAATAGAAATGCAACCGGAATAATCAAAGTAAAAAGAAACATTCCTATTGCTGCATAAAGTTTTCTAGGGCCGATTGGAGATTGCTTTACATATGCCTTTTCAACAAATCTCGCCCGATCTTTAGACTCTCCTATAGCCAAAGCAATATCTTCTCTCTTTTGTAAAAGAATTAAATAAACAGCTTGATAAATTTCTTGTTGACGTTTATAATCAATATATTCTCTTTCCAAAGATGGAACTATCCCCATTTTGTCCATTATCAGTTTTTCTTTTCCCTTTAAATCGTTTAAAGTAAACTGTATTGCCTTTTGAGAATTTTCTATTGCAAGAAAAACACTTTCCCTAAGTTGGTCCACCTGCTTATTTATCTGCCCAATAAGAGGATTATGCCCTTTTGTTGTTTGCAATAATTTAGCTCGTTCCAATAATGCTTCATTATATGTAGTTATAGGACCAGCCTTATCACCCTCTCCTGTAGAAAGCAAAGAAGGTATCAGATTATACTTATTCTGAGGATCTTTAATATATACATTCAGCATTTCAATTAATCGATTTTGAGCCTCTAATTCAATAATTTTAACCTGTAACTCTTTCAATTGCTCTACATAGAATTGAACATCAGCTTCAATATCTGTCATTTTATTTTTCAATTTATAACGTTCTATAGAAACTTCTGTTTCACTCAAATCAGCCATTACATGTTGAATACGTTCTTCCAAAAAAGCCAATGATTTCATTCCTTCAGTTCGTTTAATCGAATCCTCCTGACTATTATAAACATCAACTAAAGTATTTAACATATTAAGACCTCTACGTCTTTCATAATCTATATAAGAAATTTCAATAACATTCGCATTTTTGGAATATTCGTCAAACGTAAAATCCCGGAATATATCTTCTGCGACCCAACCTGCAGGTGATATATCCAAAGTTAATGACAAAGGTTTGATTTCTTCATTTCTATATGCTAAAATAAAATTTCCTTCCTTTAACTTTATTTTTGCAGGCAAAGACTCAAATTCAAATAGTTTTTTTTCTTTTAAAGCTTCTGTCTTAACTTTAATCTTACCATCTTTCCTTATGTCAACATCAAAAGTAACTATACAATCTAATTCATTTTCTGTAGTCGAATCCACATACAATATCAAAGGAATGTTCTCATACATTTTATACTTATAGGCATACGGCTTATAATAAGAAATATTTAAGCCCAATTTTAGCACCACATTTTTCAATGTCGAGTTGGAAGTAAGCTTAGCCATTTCATCATCCAAATTAATTCCTCCTCCTCCGATTCCTCCTAAACCAAAAGACTTCATTAATCCAGAAGCATCTCCAACGTTAAAACCATTACTCGAACTGCTCTTATCCTCTATCAATTGTATTTTTGCTGCAATTTCATAAGTACGAGGTGTAAATATTAAATACAACAATGCTGGTATTAAAGATATAATTGCTGCATAAACAAATAATTTCCAATGGCGAATATAATATATTACTATTTTCTTCAGACTAATAGTCTCATTATCATGTTGAATTGCATTCATATCTTATACTAATTTCTATTAAGATTTACAATTGTAATTACCATGCTTGTGATAATCGATACAGAACTAATTATTGAAGTCAACAACGACATCGTAAACTGCCGATCAGAACTTGTACGAGCACGTTGTTTATTCTTGATTGGTTCTACATAAACAATATCATTTTGTTTCAAGTAGAATCCCGGAGATGCAAATATTGCAGGATCTGTTATATCCATCCGATAAGTTTCTTTTACACCATCATTATCCCGTATCACTAATATATTTTTCCGATTCGCCGTCAAAGGTAAATCTCCAGCCATACCAATAGCATCCAAAACAGAAATTCTATCATTTTTTATAGTGAAAGATCCTGGACGAGAGATTTCTCCCATCATGGTAATCTTAAAATTCAAAAGCTGGACATTTACTAATGGATTTTCCACATATTTAGATATCATATTTTCCAACTTAGCTGCAATATCTTGCCTAGTCAAACCCGCAACATGAATTTCGCCTAGAACAGGGAAATTTATATTACCCTTGGGATCTACTAAGTAAGTATATTGACTTTGAGAGGCGACAAGAGGCTGTTCACCTTGTGCTGAATAAGCATATACAGGTGGATTAAAAGGAGTTACAGCAGCAGGATCCCATGCTGTAACATTAATTGATAATAAATCATCACTTGTTATTTTGGTAGTATATGTTTGACTCATTTTTGTTAACTGCTCAGGGGTCAAATCATCTATTCCCTGAAAATAAATCACATCTTTTGGTGCCGAACATGCACACATCAATCCACAGAAAATGGCAAACAAATAATATTTCAATCTCATGCTATTATATAAGTATTTCAAAATTAGAACTACAAAGATACAACTTTCAAAGGAACCATCCCTTTAAAAACTCCTTATAAAAACTATTACTACTATAACGATGCAAATTTTGTTATATTGCTGCTTGAGAAATAAAAAATATAGGATATTAGGCTATTTTCCCGTACTTTTGCCTTAAAATAAATAGGAGAATGGTTGAAATAGGGAAATATAACACATTAAAGATCGTAAAGGATCTGGACTTTGGAGTTTATCTGGATGGGGGAGATGGAGTGGAGATACTTTTGCCTGCCCGTTATGTACCCAAGAATGTAAAACCGGGAGATGAAGTCGAAGTTTTTATTTACCACGACAATGAAGGAAGGTTGATTGCAACGACGGCCAAACCACTTGCCCAAGTAGGAGAATTTCAGTTTATGGAAGTGAAATCTGTCAATAATACCGGAGCTTTTCTGGAATGGGGATTAATGAAGGATTTATTGGTTCCTTTTAAGGAACAAAAAATGCCCATGCGGGAAGGGAAATGGTACTTGGTATATGTGCATGTAGATCATGTTACCGGACGCATTGTTGCCTCTGCAAGAGTTGATAAATATTTGGATAATGTAATACCGGATTATTCCTTTAATCAGGAAGTCGATTTGCTAGTTGCTGAAGAAACTGAAATAGGATATAAAGTAATTATAAACAACACTCATTGGGGACTGGTTTATCATAGCGAGGTTTTTCAACGTCTAGAAAAAGGGGAACATGTAAAAGGATACATCAAAGAAGTTAGGGAAGATGAAAAAATTGATGTCAGTCTCACTCCCTTAGGATATCAAAAGGTCGAAGGCATTTCCAAGATAATTCTGGATTCACTCAAAGCCCAAGGTGGATATATAGCCGTTCATGACAAAAGTGAACCTGAACTGATCTATTCTCTATTTCGCTGCAGCAAAAAAGCTTTCAAACAGGCCATCGGAGCTCTTTACAAACAAAAGATAATAAATCTCGAAACTGAAGGAATCCGATTAATCAATAAAGACAATAATATCCAATGAACATCTATTAGGGGGAGAGCCTCCAATCTCCCCCTATAAATGGGGGAGCCGTCATAGTTTATCGGGGGGAGCCTGATCCGTAATCACCCGAACAAATTATAGTATAGTAATACGAAAAAAGCCGACTCAAAACTGAATCGGCTTTCATCATCGAGTGTTGTTTTTGCCTGCACTCTCATTCTAAAACGGCGGCTATCTACTCTCCCACTTTTACGCAGTACCATCGACGTGGTTGGGCTTAACTTCTCTGTTCGGAATGGGAAGAGGTGGATCCCCAACGCTATAACCACCTTAATCTCTTTTGTTCTTTTTATCAAGACTTTTGACTGGACAACTGCAAAAAGCTTTTTTTACGTAACTTCTCTCATTTCGAGCTTACGACCCTAAAGCCGTCCTGCTGATATATCAACCCTTTCATGATTCGAAAGTCTCGGGCTATTAGTACTACTCGGCTTCGACATTACTGCCCTTACACCTGTAGCCTATCTACGTCGTAGTCTACAACGACCCTTAAGGGATATCTCATCTTGAGGCTGGCTTCGTACTTAGATGCTTTCAGCACTTATCCAATCCAGACTTAGATACCCGGCGGTGCTCCTGGCGGAACAACCGGTAAACCAGTGGTCTGTCCAACACGGTCCTCTCGTACTAGTGTCAGAGCCCCTCAAATATCCTACGCCCACGATAGATAGAGACCGAACTGTCTCACGACGTTCTGAACCCAGCTCGCGTGCCACTTTAATGGGCGAACAGCCCAACCCTTGGGACCTTCTCCAGCCCCAGGATGTGACGAGCCGACATCGAGGTGCCAAACCGCTCCGTCGATATGAGCTCTTGGGAGCGATCAGCCTGTTATCCCCGGAGTACCTTTTATCCTTTGAGCGATGGCCCTTCCATGCGGAACCACCGGATCACTATGCTCTAGTTTCCTACCTGATCGACTTGTAGGTCTCCCAGTCAAGCACCCTTATGCCATTACACTCTGCGACCGGTTACCAATCGGTCTGAGGGTACCTTTAGAAGCCTCCGTTACTCTTTTGGAGGCGACCACCCCAGTCAAACTACCCACCATACAGTGTCCTCGCTCCTGCGAGTTAGAACTCAAACAACAAAAGGGCCGTATTTCAACGGCGGCTCCACAAACACTGGCGTGCCTGATTCATTGCCTCCGGCCTATCCTACACATCCGTTGCCCAAATTCAATGTAAAGCTATAGTAAAGGTTCACGGGGTCTTTTCGTCCCATCGCGGGTAATCGGCATCTTCACCGATACTACAATTTCACCGAGCTCACGGTTGAGACAGTGTCCAGATCATTACACCATTCGTGCAGGTCGGAACTTACCCGACAAGGAATTTCGCTACCTTAGGACCGTTATAGTTACGGCCGCCGTTTACTGGGGCTTCAATTCAAACCTTCTCTTGCGATAAGCTCTCCTCTTAACCTTCCAGCACCGGGCAGGTGTCAGGCTGTATACCTCATATTTCTATTTCGCACAGCCATGTGTTTTTGTTAAACAGTTGCCTGGACCTATTCTCTGCGCCCTACCTCTCAGTAGGGACCCTTTATCCCGAAGTTACAGGGTCAATTTGCCTAGTTCCTTAACCGTGAATCACTCGAGCGCCTCAGTATTTTCAACCCAACTACGTGTGTCCGTTTACGGTACGGGTACTTTATGAATATGCTTAGCGGATTTTCTAGGGAGCCTGATTACATCCATATTGCCTTGTGCAAGCACTCGGCATACTGTTAGGTTCGACTCTCCCTGCGGATTTGCCTACAGGAATCTACGTCTACACCCTTCAACCGACTATTCCGTCAGTCGGCAGGACTGTCACTTCTCCGTCTCCACATCGCTCCATAAAGTAGTATGGGAATATTAAACCATTCTTCCATCGGAATCGCCGTTCGGCTTATCCTTAGGTCCCGACTTACCCTGATCCGATTAACGTTGATCAGGAAACCTTAGTCTTTCGGCGAGGAGGTTTCTCACCTCCTTTATCGTTACTTATACCTACATTTGCTTTTCCAAAAGCTCCAGCAAAGGTCATCCTTTACCTTCGGCGCCGTTGGAATGCTCCCCTACCATGTATTACTACATCCATAGCTTCGGTAGACAGTTTATGCCCGAGTATTATCCATGCCGGACTCCTCGACTAGTGAGCTGTTACGCACTCTTTAAATGAATGGCTGCTTCCAAGCCAACATCCTAGCTGTCTCTGCAGTCCGACTTCGTTAGTTCAACTTAACTGTCATTTGGGGACCTTAGCTGATGGTCTGGATTCTTCTCCTCTCGGACGCGGACCTTAGCACCCGCGCCCTCACTCCATGGCAATATATAGCACGCATTCGGAGTTTATCTGGACTTGATAGGCGGTGAAGCCCTCGCATCCAATCAGTCGCTCTACCTCATACTATACTAACCATAGGCTGCACCTAAATGCATTTCGGGGAGTACGAGCTATCTCCAAGTTTGATTAGCCTTTCACCCCTACCCTCAGTTCATTGGAACACTTTTCAACGTATACCCATTCGGACCTCCAGTTGGTGTTACCCAACCTTCATCCTGACCAAGGGTAGATCACTTGGTTTCGCGTCTACTCACTCCGACTATACGCCCTATTCAGACTCGCTTTCGCTTCGGCTACGGGCCTGAAGCCCTTAACCTTGCCGGAGAAAGTAACTCGTAGGTTCATTATGCAAAAGGCACGCCGTCACAACTTGCGTTGCTCCGACCGCTTGTAGGCAGACGGTTTCAGGGACTATTTCACTCCTCTGTTCGAGGTGCTTTTCACCTTTCCCTCACGGTACTGGTTCGCTATCGGTCTCTCGGGAGTATTTAGCCTTACGGGATGGGCCCCGCTGGTTCACGCAGAATTCCTCGTGCTCCGCGCTACTCAGGATACCACTAGGCTTCTTCAGGAAGTCGTATACAGGGCTTTCACCGTCTACGGCCGTCTTTTCCAAAACGTTCTACTTTCCTAACTTCTTGCCACATCGTGGTCCTACTACCCCGATAATGCCTAAACATCATCGGTTTGGGCTGTTCCGCGTTCGCTCGCCACTACTTGCGGAATCACTTTTGTTTTCTTCTCCTATGGGTACTTAGATGTTTCAGTTCCCCACGTTCGCCTTCCTTACGGAATGGCAGGCCTTCAACCTGCCGGGTTGCCCCATTCGGAAATCCCGGGATCAAGGGTTATTTGCACCTTCCCCGGGCTTATCGCAGCTTATCACGTCCTTCTTCGCCTCCGAGAGCCAAGGCATCCACCGTCTGCCCTTGCTTACTTTCTTTATCACTGACACTCTTTCCAAACCTTTAATTTTTCAATTAACATTTGGAGTATCGCGTCGGATTGATATATCTTCAGCTTGCTCTTATTTTTCGTTACTTAACTTTTTTGAAGTTGTCCAATACGTCAAAGATCTTTTTCTGCCTCTTTTTGGGAGGCTTTTTGTGGAGAATAACGGATTCGAACCGTTGACCCTCTGCGTGCAAAGCAGATGCTCTAGCCAGCTGAGCTAATCCCCCGTCTTTTTTTATGGTAGTCCCAGGCAGAGTTGAACTGCCGACCTCTACATTATCAGTGTAGCGCTCTAACCAACTGAGCTATAGGACTGTCAACTTTCATGTTGCCTGAGATTTTCTTATCTCAGCCTCTTTTTTCTCTTTCACTGGCCCTTCCAGCTATAAAGATCATATTTTTATACATATTCAACCGTAGTACCAGAGAGCAACATACCTTCTCCTACTTCTCTTACAAGATTCAGGCTCCAGAAAGGAGGTGTTCCAGCCGCACCTTCCGGTACGGCTACCTTGTTACGACTTAGCCCCAGTCACCAGTTTTACCCTAGGCCGATCCTTACGGTTACGGACTTCAGGTACCCCCGGCTCCCATGGCTTGACGGGCGGTGTGTACAAGGCCCGGGAACGTATTCACCGCGCCATGGCTGATGCGCGATTACTAGCGAATCCAGCTTCACGGAGTCGAGTTGCAGACTCCGATCCGAACTGAGACATGGTTTGGAGATTAGCATCCTGTCGCCAGGTAGCTGCCCTTTGTCCATGCCATTGTAACACGTGTGTCGCCCCGGATGTAAGGGCCGTGCTGATTTGACGTCATCCCCACCTTCCTCACAGCTTACGCTGGCAGTCTCACCAGAGTCCTCAGCTATACCTGTTAGTAACTAGTGATAAGGGTTGCGCTCGTTATGGCACTTAAGCCGACACCTCACGGCACGAGCTGACGACAACCATGCAGCACCTCGTAATTTGCTATTGCTAGAAAAAGTGTTTCCACTTCCGTCAAACTACGTTCAAACCCGGGTAAGGTTCCTCGCGTATCATCGAATTAAACCACATGTTCCTCCGCTTGTGCGGGCCCCCGTCAATTCCTTTGAGTTTCACCGTTGCCGGCGTACTCCCCAGGTGGATTACTTAACGCTTTCGCTGTAGAGCTTACTGTCTATCGCAAACTCCTAGTAATCATCGTTTACTGCGTGGACTACCAGGGTATCTAATCCTGTTTGATCCCCACGCTTTCGTGCTTCAGTGTCAGTTATGGTTTAGTAAGCTGCCTTCGCAATTGGAGTTCTGCGTGATATCTATGCATTTCACCGCTACACCACGCATTCCGCCTACCTCAAACACACTCAAGTTCCCCAGTTTCAACGGCAATTTTATGGTTAAGCCACAAACTTTCACCGCTGACTTAAAAAACAACCTACGCACCCTTTAAACCCAATAAATCCGGATAACGCTCGCATCCTCCGTATTACCGCGGCTGCTGGCACGGAGTTAGCCGATGCTTATTCATAGGGTACATACAAAAAGGGACACGTCCCTCACTTTATTCCCCTATAAAAGAAGTTTACAAACCATAGATCCTTCTTCCTTCACGCGACTTGGCTGGTTCAGCCTCTCGGCCATTGACCAATATTCCTCACTGCTGCCTCCCGTAGGAGTTTGGTCCGTGTCTCAGTACCAATGTGGGGGACCTTCCTCTCAGAACCCCTATCCATCGTCGGTTTGGTGGGCCGTTACCCCGCCAACTGCCTAATGGAACGCATGCCTATCTATCAGCAATAAATCTTTAACAAATATTCCCATGCGGGACCCCTGTTTTATGGGGTATTAATCCGACTTTCGCCGGGCTATCCCCCTCTGATAGGTAAGTTGCATACGCGTTACTCACCCGTGCGCCGGTCGCCATCAGTTTGTATTGCTACAAACCATGCTGCCCCTCGACTTGCATGTGTTAAGCCTGTCGCTAGCGTTCATCCTGAGCCAGGATCAAACTCTTCGTTGTTGATTTGTTTTTTCGAACAGAGAAGTTAAGCCCAACCACGTCGATGGTACTGCGTAAAAGTGGGAGAGTAGATAGCCGCCGTTTTAGAATGAGAGTGCAGGCAAAAACAACACTCGATGATGAAAGCCGATTCAGTTTTGGATTGGCTTTTTTCGTATTCCCCCCAGCATGCATGCATAATCAAACACTTGGGTATCATAATTGGGGATTTTTTAGAAAGAATGTGGAATAATTCTACATATATGGATTGTCTTTTAGAAAAACGAGCTATTTCATACTAAGTGTATTGTATTAAAAATAAGCGATATAATCTTTTTTAATGTATCAGTTAAAAACAATGGTACGATTATTTCATTTCTTAATTTAGATATAGATATATAGCAAGTTTAAATGTCAATTATAAATCTTGGAAAATGGAAGGAGAAAGATTGGTTAAAAAGGCCGTGTTTTTAGCCTTGATAGTGTTAGCAACTGGATGTCGACATAAGGATGAACCTTTGAGGCCTCTCGTGATTGTAGATAAACCGGCGAAGGAGGATGTACAGATTTTTGGTGAATATGTCGGACGTATCCGGGCAGCCCGGTTCGTTGAGATACATGCCCGCGTTGAAGGTTATCTGGAAAAGATGTTGTTTGTGGAAGGAAAGGAAGTAAAGCAGAACGAACCTCTTTTCATTATAAATTCAGCTCTTTATAGGGCAAAGGTAGAGAAAGCCAAAGCACAGCTGAAAAAGGACGAAGCACAAGCTGCAAAAGCCAAACGTGATGTAGAACGTTTGCAGCCTCTGTACGAACAGCATGCTGCCAGCCAATTGGACTTGGACAATGCATTAGCATCGTTAGGCGATGCAGAAGCGGATATCGCCATGAGCAAGGCCGATCTGGACCAGGCGCAACTTGAATTGAGCTATACGACTGTAACCTCTCCGTTGGCCGGATATATTAGTGAGCGTTTTGTGGATGTCGGTGCCTTGGTCGGTCCCGGTGTAAACTCCAAATTGGCGGCTGTCGTAAAGAGCGATACTGTTTTGGTGGACTTCAAGATGACAGCATTGGACTATCTGCGTGCCGAACGTCGTAATATTAAGTTCGGAGAGCAAGACACGTCCCGTTCCTGGCAACCGACCGTGACGGTTACCTTAGCCGACGATTCCGAATATCCTGTTAAAGGGATAGTGGATTTTGCCGATCCGATTGTCGATCCGCAGACTGGTACATTCGGTGTGCGCGCTGAACTTCCCAACCCGAACCAGAAACTTCTTCCGGGGCAGTTCACAAAAGTGAAACTCTTGTTGGATGTCCGTGAACGTGCAATTGTTGTTCCCCGTAAAGCTATTTCCATAGAGAAAGGAGGCGCTTTCATTTATGTAGTCCGCCGGGACAATGTGGCAGAAAAGCGTTTTGTACAGACCGGACCGGAAATCGGGAACAATATTGTCATAGAACGTGGATTGGGAGAAAATGAACAAGTTGTAATAGAAGGCTATCATAAGTTGGTCCCCGGTATGCTGGTACAGCCGGTGCAGGCGGGTGACGATAAAGCAATTGAAGCATTAAAGGCAAAGGAGGAAGGAGAATGAAACCGGGATTCTTTATAGATCGGCCCGTTTTCTCGACAGTACTTTCTTTGGTGATTGTTATTGTCGGGATTATAGGGTTGGTGATGTTGCCGGTGGACCAGTATCCACAGATCACTCCGCCGGTTGTGAAGATTAGTGCCTCGTATCCGGGCGCAAGTGCCATGACGGTATCGCAAGCTGTTGCGACTCCTATAGAACAGGAGTTGAACGGTACGCCGGGTATGATCTATATGCAAAGTAGTAGCTCCAATTCGGGAGGTCTGAATATCACTGTCACGTTCGATGTGAATGCGAATCCGGACCTTTCGGCCGTAGAAATCCAGAACCGTGTGAAACTGGCGGAGTCCCGCTTGCCGGCAGACGTTGTGCAGAACGGCATCACGGTAGAAAAACAATCAGCCAGCCAGTTGATGACATTGAGTCTGCTTTCGGACGATCCCCGTTTCGACGAAATCTATTTGAGTAACTTTGCGACTATAAACGTATTGGATGTGCTACGTCGTATTCCCGGTGTAGGTCGTGTTTCGAATATCGGTAGCCGTTATTATGGAATGCAGATATGGGTTTATCCGGATCGTCTGGCAAACATGGGGTTGACAGTAAAGGACTTGCAGAATGCCTTGAAAGAGCAAAACAGTGAATCGGCAGCTGGCGAGTTGGGAAAACAACCTGTATTGGATGTCGATATCACCCTGCCTGTTACTGCCAGAGGACGTTTGTCTACGGTAAAGGAGTTCGAAGATATTGTAGTCCGTGCCAACCCGGATGGTTCTATTGTCCGTATTCGTGATGTGGCAAGAGTTTCGCTCGAAGCCTCTTCTTATTCAACGGAAAGTGGGCTGAACGGAAAAAATGCAGCAATACTCGCTATCTATATGCTGCCGGGAGCCAATGCGCTGGAGGTGGCTACGAATGTAAAGGAAGCGATGAAAGAGATTAGTCGGAACTTTCCTGAAGGGGTGGAATATAAGTTCCCCTTTGATGCAACCGAATATATATCACAGTCTATCCATGAGGTATATAAAACCCTGTTTGAGGCCTTGTTTTTGGTCGTATTGGTGGTATTTCTGTCCTTGCAGAACTGGCGTGCAGCCTTGATCCCGACAATTGCCGTTCCTATCTCTCTGATCGGGACATTCGGTTTTATGCTGATCATGGGCTTTTCACTCAATATGTTGACACTGTTAGGCTTGATTCTGGCAATCGGTATTGTAGTGGATGATGCGATCGTCGTGGTGGAAAATGTGGAACGTTTGATGCATGAAGAGCACCTGACGGCACGCGAGGCTACTCATAAAGCTATGCGCGAGTTGTCGGGGGCCTTGATTGCTACTTCTATGGTGTTGGCGGCCGTGTTTGTCCCTGTCAGCTTTTTGAGCGGAATTACCGGAGCTTTGTATCGTCAGTTCTCCATTACGATTGTAGTCTCCGTACTATTGTCTACGGTCGTGGCATTGACATTGAGCCCTGCCATGTGTGCGATAATCCTGCGCCCGAACAGGAAGAAAAAGAATATTGTCTTCCGTAAAATCAATATCTGGCTGGCCAAAGGAAATAATAAATACGGCCATTTGCTGGAAAAAGCGATTCGGAACCCGAAGCGTATCTTGGCTGGTTTCGGAATGGTGATCATATTTATCTTCGTGCTGAACCGGATGATCCCGACCAGTTTTATACCCGAAGAAGACCAAGGGTTCTTTACTGTCGAACTGGTGATGCCCGAAGGAGCGACTTTGGAACGGACACGTAAAGTCACAGACCGTGCCATCGCTTTCATCGAGAACCTGCCAGCTGTCGCATATGTGCAGAATGTGACCGGTAGCAGCACACGTGTCGGAACTTCGCAGAGCCGTTCCACCTTGACCGTTATTCTGAAACCTTGGGAAGAACGCAAATCTTCCAATATGGGAGTGGAGGACGTAATGGAACAATGCCGTAAGGAGTTTTTATATTATCCAGAAATATTGGCCTACCTGAACCGTCCTCCTGTGATTCCGGGGTTAGGAGAGAGCGGAGGTTTGGAAATGCAACTGGAGGCCCGTGGTGATGCCAGTTGGGAAAACTTGGTGGCGGCAGCCGATACGTTTATGCTCTATGCATCGCAAACGCCGGAGCTGACTGGTGTGTCATCAGCCTTGCAGTCGGAGATACCGCAGCTCTATTTCAATGTAGACCGCGACCGCGCGAAGTTCCTTGGTATCCCGTTGACAGATATCTTTTCGACCATGAAGGCTTATTTAGGTTCCGTCTACGTGAACGATTTCAACATGTTCAACCGTATATATAAGGTGTATATCCAGGCAGAGGCCCCATATCGTGCAACGCGTGATAATCTTGGCCTGTTTTTCGTCCGTGCACAGAACGGTTCGATGGTCCCGTTGACAGCTCTGGGGACGGCCAGCTATACGACCGGACCGGGAACGATCAAACGTTTTAATATGTTCACGACAGCCGCTATCAGTGCTGTTGCCGCTCCCGGATATAGCTCTGGCGAAGCAATGGCAGCCATGCAGCGGATTGCCCGTGAGCATCTGCCGGAGAACATCGGATTGGAATGGAGCGGACTTTCCTACCAGGAGAAAAAGGCCGGCGGACAGACCGGATTCGTGCTGGCACTGGTATTCCTTTTCGTATTCCTTTTCTTGGCCGCCCAATATGAAAGTTGGATTGTGCCGATTGCTGTACTGCTTTCATTGCCGGTTGCTGCATTGGGGGCTTACCTCGGAATATGGGCGACGGGCCTGCACAACGACATTTATTTTCAAATCGGTCTGGTGACGTTGATCGGTTTGGCCGCAAAGAATGCGATTCTGATCGTCGAGTTCGCCAAAGTACAGGTCGATTCCGGAGTCGAGGTTGTCAAAGCTGCCCTTCATGCTTCCCGGATGCGTTTCCGTCCGATCCTGATGACCTCATTGGCTTTTGTCCTGGGCATGCTTCCGATGGTATTGGCAAGCGGACCGGGTTCTGCCTCCCGCCACAGTATCGGCACCGGTGTGTTCTTCGGGATGCTGGTCGCTATCACTGTCGGGATCGTTTTGGTTCCTTTCTTCTTCGTCTTGATTTACAAGATAAAAGGTAAAGTCAGAATGGAACGTATTCTTCGTCGAACAATAAGCAAATAATTACAATGAAACGAAATATCTATATATTCATAGCCCTCTCCTTTATGCTGATGCTTTCTTCCTGCAAGATCGGCAAGAAGTACGCTCGCCCGGAACTGAACCTTCCGGAAGAGATTGTGACAGGGGCGGATACCGCTTCGATAGACAGTGTCTCCTGGCAGAGCCTGTATGCCGATACGACTTTGCAGCGCTTGATCACCATCGCTCTCGATAATAATAAAGACATGAAAATCGCCGCGGCGAAGATTAAGGAGATGATCGCTTCGAAACGGATATCTTTCGCTGATCAGTTTCCGGAAATAGGGGCCCGGATTTACGGACAGAAAGAGCGCCTGAATTATGGAGGTGATAACCCGAAACACGATCCCGAATACGGAGCCAAACTGACTCTCTCGTGGGAATTGGACCTGTGGGGGAACCTTCGCTGGGCAAATGAAGCGGGAATTGCCGCCTATCTGCAGTCGGTAGAAGCACGCCGTGCCTTGCAGATGACATTGGTGGCGGAAGTAGCTGCCGCTTATTATGAACTTTGCGCACTCGATCAGGAACTGGATATCGTGCGCCATACGTTGGCTGCCCGTCGCGAAGGTGTCCGCCTGGCCAAGCTGCGCTTCGAAGGTGGCCTGACTTCCGAGACATCCTACAGCCAGGCACAGGTGGAACTGGCACGTACGGAAACTCTGCTTCCTTCGCTTGAACGGAAGATCAAGATAAAGGAGAATGACCTTTCTTTCCTGCTTGGACAGTATTCGGGGAATGTCCCGCGCGGATTGTCCTTACGTGAACAACATTTACCGGAAACATTGCCGGTCGGCCTGCCTTCTTCCTTGCTTGAAAGGCGTCCTGACATACGACAAGCCGAGCAGAAACTGCGCGAAGCGAATGCCAGGGTAGGAGTGGCTCAAACCGATCTTTTTCCAAGGATCAGTTTGACTGGTAATTTAGGCTTTGAAAACGAAGAACTGACGAATTTTATCAAGAGTCCCGCATGGTTCCTTGTTGGTGATTTGTTACAACCGTTGTTTGCTATGGGTAAGAACAAAGCGAAACTGAAAGCGGCTCGTGCCCGCTATGAACAGGAAGTCTATAATTACCAGAAAAGCGTGCTCGGCGCTTTTAAAGAAGTGGGTGATGCAATCGTCACGATCCGCAAGGCAAAGGAGGTCCGCCTGTCATACGAAAAATTGCTCAATGCTGCCGATACTTACCTCCAATTGGCACAATTGCAGTATATCAACGGTGTCACTAACTATATGGACGTTCTTGACGCCCAGCGTGGTTTGCTTGACGCTCAACTCAGCCTGAACAAGGCGATGCTTGACGAACTGCTGTCGACAGTCTACCTTTACAAAGCGTTGGGAGGAGGCTGGGAATAAAGTCGGTTTTTGTCATACCGAAAATCTCACTATCTTTGTTTTCTCTTTCGCAATCAATAAAGTAAAATGTAAATGGAAAGTTTCGCAACATTAATAAAGAACAGAAGAAGTACCCGTAAGTTCACGGAGCAGTTACTGAATCCGGAGCAGGTGGAAATGATATTGAAAGCCGCCTTGATGGCACCGGCTTCCAAACGAAAAAATCCTTGGCAGTTTGTTGTCGTGGAAGATAAGGAGATGTTGGCCAAGTTGTCGGTGTGTAAACCGGCAGGAGCTGCGTTTCTGAAAGATTGCGCGTTGGCCGTCGTTGTGTTGGCGAATGTGCTGGAAAGCGATGTTTGGGTAGAAGATGCTTCGATTGCTTCTATCTATATGCAATTGCAAGCTGAAGATTTGGGATTGGGCAGTTGCTGGTGCCAGATCCGCAACCGGCAGACGGAAGACGATACGGATGCCGCGCAGTATGTGCGAGGATTGCTTGGCGTACCTTACCAATTGGAAGTCCTGTCCATCATCGGTATCGGATATAAGGACCAGGAACGTAAGCCGTTTGACGAATCGCACCTGCAATGGGAAAAGATACATCTCGGAACTTTCCGCATGCCAACTGAAAACCAACAGGAGGAAGCATGAAAATCATCTTTTTAGGCTCCGGCAACCTGGCAACGCGTTTGTCGCTCGAAATGCACCGCAAAGGAATGCAGATCGGGCAGGTGTATAGCCATACGCCGGAAAATGCGCAGCAGCTGGCCACCTTGTTGGGCTGTCCTTGGACAAACGATCCCGAAGCTGTCGATACGGATGCCGACCTGTATGTCTTTTCCTTAAAAGATACGGTTTTGGCGGATGTGATTGCCCGTGTCAGGCCGAACAATGGCTTGTGGGTACATACGGCAGGCAGTATGCCGATGGATATTTTCAGCGGCCATGTGGCCAACTATGGAGTCCTGTATCCGATGCAGACGTTTAGCAAAACACGTGAGGTGGATTTCAGTGTGATTCCTTTTTTCCTTGAAGCCAATACGTCTGAAAATTCCGGCAAATTGCAACAATTGGCGGAGAAGCTTTCGGAAAATGTCCGTTTCCTGTCGTCCGACAAACGTAAAAGTTTGCATCTGGCGGCTGTCTTTGCCTGCAATTTTACCAACCATATTTATGCGTTGGCTGTTAAATTATTGCAGGGACAGGGTATACCGGCCGATGTCCTACTGCCGCTTATCGACGAAACGGCAGCCAAGATACACACGATGTCGCCGAGGGAGGCACAGACCGGCCCGGCTATCCGGTACGATGAGAATGTGATCAATAAACATTTGGCTATGCTGGACGATCCCGATATGCGGACGATCTACCGGTTGATCAGCCAAAGCATACATAAGGAGGCACAACATGAGTAGTATCAATTATGATCTGAGTAAGATAAAGGCTTTTGTTTTTGATGTGGACGGTGTGTTGTCCTGTGATGTAATTCCCTTGCATCCGAACGGTGACCCTATGCGTACCGTTAATATAAAGGATGGCTATGCTTTGCAGCTCGCCGTCAAGAAAGGCTATCATGTAGCCATTATTACCGGGGGATACACGGAAGCGGTACAGATTCGTTTTTCGCGTCTCGGCATTACCCATATTTATATGAAGAGTGCTGTGAAAGTCCACGATTACAAGGATTTTCTGGAAAAGACAGGTCTGCAACCTGAAGAGGTTATGTATGCTGGGGACGATATCCCCGATTATGAAGTGATGACAATGGTCGGCCTGCCTGTGGCACCCGCAGATGCAGCTCCTGAAATCAAGCGTATCGCCAAATATATCTCCCACAAGAACGGAGGAACCGGCGTTGCCCGTGATGTAATCGAACAAACCATGAAAGCTCAAGGTCTTTGGATGGGTGACGAGGCTTTCGGCTGGTAGCACTAAACTGAAAAAAATAGGATAATGAAAAGCATACTCTCTAACTTAAGTCAATATAAAATTGTATTAGGCTCCAATTCTCCCCGACGGCGCGAATTGCTGGCTGGACTGGATATTGACTTTGAAGTACAGACAATCCCGGGGATAGACGAATCTTTTCCCAAAACATTGCGGCCGGACGAGGTACCGGTCTATATCGCCAGGAAAAAGGCGGAAGCCTACATTCCTTCCATGTCGGCAGACGAATTGTTGATCACAGCCGATACGATCGTGTGGACTTTCGGTGAAATTTTAGGAAAACCAAAAGACCGCGAAGATGCTATCACGATGCTTCGGAAACTGTCCGGACGTGTACATGAGGTGATTACCGGCGTTTGCATTACGACAAAGGAGAAAACTGTTTCTTTTTTCGCTTCATCTGCTGTTTGTTTTGCCGATCTGGACGACGACGAGATCATCTACTATGTCGATAAGTACCGCCCGTTTGATAAAGCCGGCAGCTATGGCATACAGGAGTGGATCGGTTATGTGGCAGTCGAAGCTATCAATGGTAGTTTTTATAATGTGATGGGATTGCCGGTCAGGTTGCTTTACCAGGAGTTGAAAAAGTTTTAGGATCAGGACCTTTCTTGTGCAATTTATACCAATCAAGAAGGGGCCGAGCTTACATTGGTTTCCGTTTAGGCAGGTATTGGAGCATTCCTTTTGAATATTCAATTTGGTGCTTCCCATTCTCATCGGCATATATCACATAATATTCAATCTCTGGTAAGGAATCAGCCATTTGCCTGGCTTTTTCCAATCCCATCGCCATAAATGCAGTGGCATAGGCATCGGCCGTCATGCAATCGTCAGCAACGATTGTGGCGCTCAATACACTTTGTTCGGCAGGATAACCGGTACGGGGATCGATCGTGTGAGCATATTTTTTACCGTCTTTGATATAAAAATTACGGTAATTGCCGGAGGTGGCAATCGCACCTTTTTTACAAAGCTGGACGATTTCGTCATAATTATATTTGATACCTTCCGGATCTTCTTCCGGAAGGTTGATGCCGGTTCGCCAGCATACGCCATTCTGATTGACTCCCTTTACCACTACTTCGCCGCCTATCAAAATCATATAGTTTTCCACTCCTTCCTTTTCAAGGAGGCGAGCGATCACGTCACAGGAATATCCTTTGGCTATGGCGGAGCAGTTAAGTAACAGGCGGGGATCGTCTTTTACGACCTTTTTGCCTTCCAGATGCACTTTCCGGTAACCGACAAAAGCTTTGAGGCTGTCGATCATGGCAGGTGTCACACTGTCTTTTTTATTGAACCCGAATCCCCAAAGATTGACCAAAGGGGCGCAGGTAATATCGAAAACACCATCTGAATTGCGGGAGACTTCCATTGATTTATTGAATACCTCTGTAAACCATTCGTCTACCTCTACCGGTTCATTGTTATTTACTTTCGCGATGATCGAATTAGGGTTGAAAGGATTCAGGGACAGGTTGAACTTTTGCAATTCGGCATCTATTTTATCCGTTAAAATCTGGGAGGCTTCATATTTGATCGTGTATAGGGTATGAAACACAGTTCCGCTTTCTTCGTAATATTGTTTCTTGTTGTCTTTGCAGGAAACGATAGAAAGAATCCCCAATATAGCCAGTAGGTAGACTTTCTTATGCATCTTTTTATCTTTGCTCCGGTTGTTGTCCTTTAGTGTACATCCCGAACATCCATGGCAACAAGATTTACTCGTTCCGGTGGAGTGTGTTAGGAATCTGTAAATTTTTTTCCCGATGTGGAAAATGACGACAAGACCGATGATGACAACTGCTATTTCCTGCCACATGATTAAAATATTTTGTATTCTGTTGTTAACTAAATAAATTCATAAAAAGGTGTCCTGTCTGGTAGACCACGCATGAGACAATCCACGCAAGTACACAAGTATAAAAGATTACGAATATCCCCCATTTCCACGAACCGGATTCATTGACAATAGCCGATATCGTAGCGATACAAGGAAAATAGATCAGAACGAAGAGCATGAAACTCAGAGCGATCAATGGGGTGAAGACAGGTTCTCCATCGGCATTCTTATCCTGTTTCAAGCGTTCGGTCAGGACCTGGCTGTCATCCGACTCTCCTGTGTATAAGACGCTCAATGTGCTGACGACTACTTCTTTGGCTGCCATGCCTGTCAACAGGCTGACACTCATCTTCCAGTCGAATCCCAACGGATGGAGTACCGGTTGTATGGCCTGGCCGATGCGGCCGATATAGGATTCCTGTTGATGGTCCATCGATTTCAGGCGTTCCAGTTCGGCGATTGTTTCCACTTTATCTTCCGGATTTGTATCGGACTGCTCCACTTCGGCTATCTGTTTGTCAAAAATATCGCTGTTTTTCGAGTGGCGGGGAAAATATCCCAAGAACCAGATGATGATAGAAGCGATCAGGATGACGCCTCCCATCTTGTGCAGGTATTGTTTGGCCTTTTCCCACATATGAATCATGATAGACTTTCCTGTCGGCATGCGATAGGGGGGGAGCTCCATCACGAAAGGTATATCTTCGTCATTGAATAGGAAACGTTTGAATAGGCGTGCCATCAGGACGGCAAGCAGGATACCCGAAGCATAGAGGATCATCATGACCGTTCCAGCTGTCTGCGGAAAGAAAGCACCTGTCAGCAAGACATATACCGGAAGACGGGCGCTGCAACTCATCAACGGGTTTACCAGCATGGTGATCATCCGGCTGTTACGGCTTTCGATCGTACGAGAAGCCATGATAGCCGGTACGTTGCAACCGAAGCCCATCACAAGCGGGATAAACGATTTGCCGTGCAGCCCCATTTTATGCATGATCTTATCCATGATGAAAGCGGCACGTGCCATATAGCCGGAATCTTCCATGAAGGATATAAAGGCGTACAGTATCAAGATGTTGGGAAGGAATACGATAACGCCTCCCACCCCTCCGATAATACCGTCCACCAACAGATCTTTCAACGGACCTTCACTCATATTTCCACGTATGAACTCTCCGATCCAACCCACGAACGATTCGATCCATTCCATCGGGTATTCTCCCAGGCGGAAAGTAGCTTCGAACATGATCCACATAAAGAGAATGAAAATCGGGAAGCCCAGTACTTTATGGGTAACGAAGAGATCGATGATCTGTGTGCTTGTCGCTTCTTCTATTTTGTTTTGCTCGTAGGTCTCACGCAATGCTCCGGAAATAAAACCGTAGCGGGCGTTGGTGAAAGCTGTTTCGCAATCTTCTTTCAGAAGGGTTTCGATTTGAGCAACATTGCGGTCGCGTTCCTGGATGACTGCTTCGGAACCAGACAATGACTTGACAAATGTTTCCACTTCCGGATCACCCTCAAGTAATTTGATGGCAAGGTAACGTTTGGAAAGGCTTTTGGAGACATTCCCGTTCTGTTTCAAAGTCTGCCTTACCGAATAAATGGCCTTTTCCAATACCTCACCATAGTTGATGTGAATATGGCGGAGCACAGGATCTTCTTCTTCGTAGACCTTTATGACGCGGTTGAAAAGTTCTTCAATACCGAAACCGGTCTTACTGATGGTCGGGACAATTGGCGTACCGATCATCTTTGAGAGAGAGTTATGGTCGAACTTATTTCCATGCCGTTCCAGTTCGTCATACATGTTGAGGGCGATGACCATACGTTCGTCCATGTCGATCAATTGGCAGGTCAGGTATAGGTTTCGTTCCAGGTTGGAAGCATCGACAACATTGATTACGACGTCCGGTTGTTCCTCACTCAGATGCTTGCGAACGTAGAGTTCTTCAGGGGTATAAGCCGACAGGGAATAGGTTCCTGGAAGGTCTACAATCTTGAAGGTGTAACCGTTCTGATGGAATGTCCCGGCTTTGGCATCGACGGTCACGCCGCTATAGTTGCCGACATGCTCATGTGCACCGGAGGCGAAATTAAATAAAGATGTTTTACCGCAATTGGGATTTCCGACCAATGCGACATTGATGGTTTTGCCTTTGTGCATGGCCATAGCCTGCAAACTCTTGCTGGATGTTTGGATATAAGAATCTACCGGGCGGTTTTCCGGTAACCCGCTACAGTTTTTCGTGAATTCAGCCGCACTGACGACTTCTATCATTTGTGCATCGTTTCTTCTCAACGAAACGTCATACCCCATTACGCGATAGTGTATAGGATCCTTAAGCGGTGCGTTCTGGATGACATCGACCTCTTTTCCTCTGATAAATCCCATTTCGATAATGCGCTTGCGAAAGGCTCCGCGCCCCATTACCTTTACTATAACTCCTTTTTCGCCTGTACGAAGTTCTGATAATCTCATCTTTTTTTAATCTTGCGCAAAGGTAGTATGAAATGGTAATATGGTCAATACCATATTGTAGGTATTTTTTGTTAGTTTTGTTGTCGTAAAGGCTTTAAAATACGACTATGTGGAACAATGCTATATTATGTTTGGGGTCTAATACCGATTGCGAAGCGAATCTGAGATCTGCGGTTGGTCTGTTACGTGCTTATTTCAGCTCGATCCGGTTCTCTGAAGCGGCTTATACGGAGCCGATTGGTTTGCCTGATTCAAGCCTATTCTTGAATCAGGTGGCTATTGCCGGTACGGATGCTTCACTGGAAGAGGTGAAACGGGTTTTGAAGGAGATGGAAAAAAGATTGGGACGCATGTCGGACAGCAAACGAAAGGGGAAGATCCCGATCGATATAGACCTGCTCCTTTGGAATGAGACAATCTTGAAACCTGCCGATTGGGAAAAGGAGTATGTGCAACTACTTTTCCAGTCTGTAGCGTATGGAAGTTATGATGATGAAAGGGGAAATACGTATTCCCCAAGCCCCGATACTCCTGATCAATTTATTGGCGATCATGGCACATAAGTTCTTCAGTTTGTTTTTCCCAAAGAGGTTGTAGAACCCCACTTGTATAAAGCACAATCCGTCTTCTTCCCCAGACAAGAGATAACGATATTCTTTTAGAGGGAGAATACGTTCCATATAATTGCCGGTTTCCGGGTCACAGGTGTTGTGCTTGTCCTGATATCCGGTTAACGTAGCAGCGCCTGTTCCATCGTAGTTGTTCGATTGGATGAAATACTGGATATCCTCATAGTTCATCCCGCGAGTGATAGCTGCATATTCATGAGCCTTGCTTTTCTCCATATCCGGATAGGTCCGTTTAATGAATTCCAATCTTTTGGTATAATAGTTTGGAGTGGCGGCATTTCCTTTTTCATAAGCATCCATTTCTTTTCTGAGTTTTCTGCATTTCCAGAAATTCTTCGGGTTGGAGCCGGTCATGAAGACTAAACTCAGATTTTGGTTGAGCGAGGAGATGTCGGCGAAGAAATGTCGGAGATTGTAAATATGTTCGATCACATCAAGTCCGACGACAGCGTGCGGTTTTACTTGATTCTCTTGACACCATGCGACCAGGTCGGGCGAGTCTCCGCAAATGATTACGTCCGGTCCGATTCCGAAAACTTTACTCACCTCTTTTACTGTCTTTACGGAGTCGGGATTCCGATCTATATAAATGACTTTGTGGACTCCGAGCATTTTTGCCAGAATACTGAAAAAACCGCATCCGCCACCATAGTCTACCATAATGATATCCTTATTCAATAGCGTGATCGATCTCATTACGGATTGAACATAAGCGTATATGTTTATGTAGTAGCAATGAGCTGATTTTATGTTAGCTATATACTTTTTGTTATAATCACTGATCGGTAGTTTATCAAAATCGATCTCTATTATTTTCTGCTCGAAATCCGTTAGAATTTTTATTATATTATTTGTTTTCATAAATAAAATTGTATAGAAGTTTTCCTTGATATTGATTGGAATAAGTTGGATAGAGGAAGTTGCGGCGCTGTTCGATCAACTCCGGGACCATATCAGTATGCATCAACTCCCGACAAATGTGGATCATTTCATCTGGAGTATCGGCAATATGGCAGAGCTGTTCCAGGCCGCTACCTGTTATCATCAGCCGGTTGACCACAGTATGGCGTCCGGCAAAGAGGCTGTTTAGCAGTTTCAGTTTTAATCCGGTCGCTTGGAAAGTGATCAAGACATGTATTTGTGCATCGTGTATCAACTTATTCATCAGCTCTTCTGAAGGATTAGCTTCGATACGGATATTCGGATAAGGAGCTGCCGCGTTCAACAAAGAAGCTGGCGGGTCCATACCTGCAATGATACAATGGCAATTCAGCTTGCAGAACACGTTTCGGATGAGATAGAGCGCTGCTTGTGTATTTTCAATCACGGATAGTTTGCCATGATAAAGGATAAAATCGGAAGAACCCGGCTTAACCGTAATTTGATCGTTGGTATGGAAACATGGCATGAACTCGACCGGTTTGTCGGGAAACCGGTGTCGAAGGTAATCGGCATCGGTTGTCGATACGGCAATAATCAAATCTGCATGTTTCAGTACTTTCTGATAAAGTTTGAATCGCCAAGCCTCTATCCGGAAGAAACTTTTTCGGATTAGATGGCTCTCCGCCTGTGCCAAGTGGAAATAATAGTCATGTTCGATATTAGCTTCCCTGTAAATCTTTTTCCTGTTTTTCAGTCGCGGATCGTTTATGTAATAACAGCAATGGAGTCCTTCGAACAAGATCGGATAATCGTTCTTCAGCAGATTGGCGATCAGTTCAGGATGTTTGCGGCTGTATACATTATAAGGCAACAGGGTTATATTGGTACGCAATCCCGTATGCCGTTTGTAGTAATATACCTTTTCACTGATAGCTTCCAGTTCGGCCGAATGCGCACGTTCGTATTCAAAACAGTGTAAGATAATCTTCACACCGCACTGGCGCAGAGCCTTCATTTTATAATATACGTCGATGATTCCTCCATAGTTGGCTGGCCAAGGTATATTGAAAGCTATAATGTTCAGGTGACTTTCCATTTCTGTCATTTACTGTTTAGTCGGGTAAAGATACGCATAAATTGTTCAGTTTGTTTTTTTCGGGAGAAATATTCTACTTCTTTTTTGTTCGTATCTATGTATGTGTATCCATTATCCTGCCAAAACCGATAATGGTACAGGATAAAACGATAGGCCTCTTCAGCTGTCCGGGCTGCCAGTCCGGAACGGGTTTTCCGGATGGCGGCTTCAAGGTAGCTTTCATCGCTTTTTACGCAGAGTAAAGGTTTTTCAACTGCCATCGACTCGAAAAGCTTGGTAGTCATAAACCCTTTGGGACCATCGGACGCAAAGGTATTGGCGAGTTGCAGCAGGATGGAACTGCGGTTTAATACACCTGGAATCTCGGAAGCGGGTATATAATTGAAAAAATCCATATACCGGGCGACCGGGTAAGCGGTTGCAGCCTGCATGATGATCGCTTTTGATTCGGAATCGACATACCATTGGATCCGAAACTTGTCCGGATCAATGAGTTTTTCACGGTCCAACCGGCTGACGGCCTCGAAAAGCAACCGGGGGTCACGTGTTGCCAAACTGATCAAACGTCCGGTATAGGTGATGACAAATTGGGCGGTCCGGTGCTGTTCGGGATAGAAGAGTTCCGGATCGTAACCGTTGTAAACCAATTCCGTATTGGGGTTGTAGGCTTTGAGTTTTTCCACGTGCCAAGGGGAAATGGTCGTGACCATATCTGCCTTCCTCAAAGCGTTGTTTCTGTCTCGTAGCAGTTTATGGCGGAATGCAGCCGTGATTTTTTTGTCTAACCAGGAAAAGGTATGAAAGTTATGAGCGATATATTCATTGGAGGCATATTGTTCGATTATATCCCGCAGGTCGATTACTAACGGCAGATGGTGTTTCTCTGCCACATATCGGGCAGCCGGCAGAGGAAAAGCCCGGTATGAACTGCACAGGATACCGGCATATGTCCCTTTTTCCAGCAAACGGGAGGCTACTTTTGCCATCTTCTTGTCTTTATAATGGAAGAAGAAGTCGAGTATGAATACGCATATCCATTCTAACTTATGCAGGATTTTTCTTTTGGAACGAAAGAAATTTACATATGTGACAGATGTTTCACCCTTTAGAAAAGAAAACGTGTTGTCATCTATTCGCTCGGTGACAACGACTGGTTCCCATCCGGCCCGCTTCATATATTTGCATAAATAGCCCATTCGCGGTCCGAATGCAGGGGGAAACATATCGCATAATATCAGTATCTTCATGATTTTACCAATTCTTTAATGATGGCAGCGAATAGTTTTCGCTGCCAGTCGACAGATACATTTGGCTTGATCCGGGTGGTGATGGAGTCGTTGTGCCAAAGCAGCACCAGTTCGCCGTTGGCACGTACCACCTGTTGGATCAGTTGTCTCGAGTAGGCAAGCGCATCCTCATAGTCGAGATTCATATAAACAGGTTCGTTCAGACTGCATTCCATAATTGTCAACGGATGGAGTACAAGTGAAGAGATGCGTCTGTTCTCCGGGTTAATCCAATGTACCGGACGGGAAGTGCCGAGGCGAAAACCGGCAACATCCGGATATCCCATCGTGAAATCGTCTGTTATTCCCGCTTTTTCCAACCAGTCCATATCCTCCGGTTCACGTGAGGCCAGGTAATGATGCCGATTGTAAGTGACAGGTTTTCCGGTTTGCTTCTCCAACTGTTCTTTTTCCGTTGAGATGAGTGCCGGAGTTTTACCGGCATCGTAGCTGGAGTGTAGTCCAATCCGTGCTTTCTCAATTTTGCAGAGGAGCAAAAGTTCTTGTAAATCCTTAGAATGCAGTTTATAGTGAGGCTTGTCATAAACGGATGATCCACCCGATTTGATAAAGAACAGAGATTCGCAACGCTCTTTTCCGATAGCAGCCTTTAACTCGTTTTGTTGTTCCAAAAACCAGGGGAATGTGTAGAACGGATCTTCTTGTAGCGGACCGTTGAACATTTTCCAGGCTTGTATCAGTCCTTTGCCTTTAATCGTTTCCCGTATCAGATTACGGAAAGTCCGGCAAAAGAAAGGAGCATCCACATCATGTGTCAACCATATTTTCTGTATGCGTGGGGCCGGTTCGACGACCGGCTGTACACGTGCCTGGCGTAACCAGCGACGTAACAATCTACCGTACTCGTCAACTATCGGGCGATGGATGAATCCGGCTTTGAAAGGTAGGGATTCTTTTCCCGGAAAACGGCCGTGAATGTCCCGTATGTTTCGTTTCCGTATTTCTTCATATCGCGTCAGCAGGAAATAGGCACTGGCGATGATGTCGGCATGTACCACCCACGTATCGCCCTGCCATTCTATTTTGGAAGAACCGAAAAGCAGAGGTACGCCTTCTATTTCTTCCAGTGGCAGTTTTGGCATAGACTCGGTTGTCCCGTAAACTTCATCCCGGAAAAAAGGAGAGGGGATGATGACTACGCGATAACGGGAGAATTGGTTCGGGTCTGACGTGTAACCGACAAGGCTGCTCAGCGCACCTGCATTTTCTCCTCCTATCAGAAATTTGATTATATAAGAAATAACGGCTTTCATATAGTCTTTCGCTTTACAGGAACAAACGGACTACTTCGAATGCTTCAGCATAAGGACAACCCGCTTGTACACCACGTGTTTTTGCCAGTGAAAAGATGAACTCTTCGGATAGATAATCGCGTGCTCCTTGTGATTCGTATGCTTTTAATGCTTCAACTTTGGCCTGAATGTGTTTCCTGTTAAGCTCGACAAAACATTGCGTGTTAAATGTCAGATTGTTCCATATCAGCTCGTAGCCCAGCAGAGTTGTATTTTTGAAAGCGCGTAGGCCTTCCTGGGCGATAGTCGTATGGTCCTGGTGAATGTCGTGCAGGCTTGGAATGAAAACAAGGTCAAAACTGTTCGCTTTTTTTAGGCGGATCAGTTCTTCCAATATCTCCTGCCGGACATATCCGAGTTTACGGACTTCATAATTGTAGATGATGAGGTTCTCAGGCAATATTCCCAATTTGGCAGTCGCTTTCTTGACTTCCGTTTTCAAAATATCTTTTGGAAAACCTTCGGGAACGGATTGCTGGGCGGTCGAAAACGCGACATAGGTTACTTTCTTTCCCAGTTCGATAAGTTTGCTTATGGTTCCCCCCAGCCCCAATTCCCCGTCGTCCGTATGAGGAGCCAAAACCAGTATATTATTATAACTGTTTAGTATCATAAATAATCTATCTGTTTATTATTCTTCCTATTTTTAAACAGGCTCTATTTAATAAACTTAATTTCCCTTTGGTTATTGTGAAGAAAGGGGTTTGAATTGCTCCGAATTCGCGGAAAAAGCGTTCGACTCCCGGAATCATAGAACCTTCGAAGTCGAATGTGTCGGTATATTGTGAAACATGACGGATTGCCTCCCATAAAATCAAACTGTGTGCTCCGGATTTCCGAAGAGCGGGGTCTCCGCCGGCTGCTAAGTTATAGGCGGAAAAATTTTCCCAAACAACAAAAATGGCAGCATGCAATCGCCCCTCGGGATCATATCCGCCCCATATTTCTCCCTGCCCTCTTTCCCTGGAGACTTCAATGAGGGTTCTTAGTGTAGATTGATTTTCTTTGTTTTTAATATTTTGCCGTAAAAATGTCTTTTCCTGAATAGACAGAAAATCATCGATGGGGACACCTGTTTTGACAATGATTCCATTTTTGGCAGAGGCTTGTGTGATATGTCCTCTTAGGTTGGAATTCATATTCTCCCAAATCATTTGATGATTTTTTATATGATGAAGGATGTAGGTGTATCGTGTTGTTTGCCGGAATCCTTCCCAATAGAATGGAAGCCAATCTGTAACTTGGTAAGAAAAGTTTTGTAAAAAGAAAGTGAAGCGAGGCAATTGTGCTATGAGTTGTTTGTAGAATGCCTGACGCTTGCTTAGTAGAGTGGTATATTTGCTATTGGCGGATTCTTTTGTTTGCCAAGGTCCCATCGTTTGCGTATAAGAAGGCATGGTTATAATGCCGGGGTGCGGCTGATAGTAAGGCATCGATGCGAGAATTTTATCATTAGCCTCTACTAATGACACATCCCAGTTCTTTTCTCCACATACCGCATCAAGCCACCACGCCTGCGAGAAGATGGGGATATCTATTTCTGTTTGGCAGAGTAAACGGTATTTTTCTTTATTTGTCACTATTTTTTTACTAAAAGAAAATAGGGAAATACATACAAAAAACAAATCTGCATCCTCTTGAGGAAATAGAGGGAATACATTTCCTCAAGAGGAAAATTTTTATTTTGTACGGCTTCCGTGTTCTGTTATCCTTTTAACGCTTCAAAGATCAAGCCGGACAATTCGTCTGCCAGTTCAGGGTTGTCGGCAACGCATTGTTTGGCGGCATCACGTCCCTGCCCTAATTTTGTGTCGTTGTAGCTGTACCACGAACCGCTTTTCTTGATGATGTTCAGTTCAGCGCCCAAGTCGATTATCTCACCGGCTTTGGAGATGCCTTCACCGAACATGATGTCGAACTCTGCTTTCCGAAAAGGAGGAGCGACCTTGTTCTTAACCACTTTTACGCGCACCTGGTTACCTTTGATATCATCACCGTCTTTTAATTTGCCGATGCTGCGGATATCCAGGCGGACAGAGGCATAAAACTTCAGCGCATTACCACCGGTAGTCGTTTCCGGATTGCCGAACATCACGCCGATCTTGTCACGCAACTGGTTGATGAATATGCAAGTCGTGTTTGTCTTATTGATTGCAGCGGTCAATTTACGAAGAGCCTGAGACATCAATCGTGCCTGTAGCCCCATTTTGCTATCACCCATGTCGCCTTCGATTTCCGCTTTCGGAGTCAGGGCGGCAACCGAGTCGATTACGATAATATCCACAGCGGATGAACGGATCAGCTGTTCGGCGATTTCCAATGCCTGCTCGCCGTTATCCGGTTGGGAAATCCACAGGTTTTCGACATCTACTCCCAACTTTTCTGCATAAAAGCGGTCGAAAGCATGTTCCGCATCGATAAATGCAGCGATACCGCCGCTTTTCTGTGCTTCGGCAATCGCATGGATTGCAAGGGTTGTCTTACCGGATGATTCCGGTCCGTAGATTTCGATCACACGGCCTTTGGGATAACCACCTACGCCTAATGCTGCGTTCAGGGCAATAGAGCCGGTCGGGATCACTTCGATATTTTCGACACTCTCATCGCCCAACTTCATGATCGAACCTTTTCCGTAGCTCTTTTCGATCTTGTCCATTGCTGCGCGGAGCGCTTTCAATTTGTCTGCGTTTACAGCCGGTTTTCCGGTTGCAGGCTGCTTGCCTTCTTCGAATAAATCTTCTTTTGCCATTTCCTTTTATAGATTAAGGATTTGATTTGCATGGTCTTTAGTCTTCACCTCTTTCGGGCCGATGATATTGGTGACGATACCGTCTTCATCTATAATAAAGGTGGTACGGAGAGTCCCCATGTATGAACGCCCGTACAGTTTCTTTTCTGCCCAAACCCCGAACTGCTGTTGCAGGGTCGTATCCGTATCAGCGATGAGGCTGAAAGGTAGTTCTTGTTTTGCGATAAATCCCTGATGAGACTTGGCACTGTCTTTGCTGACACCCACTACTTCGTAGCCGGCAGTTTGCAATTCCTTGTAGCCGTCCCGCAGGCTGCACGCTTCCGCCGTACAACCGCTGGTATTGTCTTTCGGGTAGAAATAGAGAGCCAACTTCTTACCTTTGAAATCGCTCAGCTTTATCTCTTTCCCGTTCTGGTCAAGTCCCAGAACTTCGGGAGCTTTATCTCCTATTTGTATTGCCATATATTTATTTTACTTGATGTTATAGTTCATCTTGCGCGTAACGTCCGCTTTCCGGCTGGCTTTCCGTCCGAAAACTTTCCAAAACAGTTTTCTTCCCATGTGATGGCCGGCGGCATACGACTCGAATGTTTCCGTTCGGTAATCGAAATCATCTTGCCAGCAATCCTGAGGAGAAACATAGCAGTATGTAATCTTTTCGATACTGTTGTCGTCCGCTTCGTTTTCCTCCAGTATGATGATGTTCTGCTTGTCGGGAGCCAGGCAGGTGATATGCCTGCGGTGGCATTCTTCTATCAGTGGAACCAGTACGGCATCATACCTCGCATAGATATTAGTCAGATCGAAATCCTGATATTCGCTCTCTCCTATCTTCTGTATCGGACGGAGTTGCAGAATGTCCAGTTCGTTTCCGACAATATCCCATATCCGGCTTAGTTCTTCGAGGTTGTCGTTGTTGATCGTATAATTGATGCGTAACTTGAACTGCGGATACTGTTTCTTTATTTCTGCGACGTTGGCGAGCAACCTGCGGAACAAATCGAATTTGCCGTTCGTCATCAGATACTCGTATGTTTCGCGCGTAAAACCATGTGCCGAGAGAGTCAACTCATCCAACCCGTTTTCTACGGCAGCGGCTAACAGCTCTTTTGTCAGCAGGTTCCCGTTTGTCGTAAGTGAAACGTAAGGGACGTTGTGTCGTTTGCCCAGTGCGATGATCTTGACCAGATCCTTGTGTAAAGTCGGTTCCGCCCCGCAGTCGACCTGAAGTTTCAAGGCACGGTGGAACAGGCTTTCGGCAATGGCTTCTATCTCTTCATATCTCAAGGTGCCTCGCAGGCTTTTCCTTTTCTCCTCATCGCTGAAATAACACATCTTACAGCGGAAGTTGCAGGCCAGTACCGGATCGAGAAAAACGCCGATGTATCGTTTGCCTAACACATGAAACAACCAGAGGCCCAATAATTTGAGCCTTCTGCTTTTGATTTGTGTTCCAAGCCGTAATATGTTGTAAATGTTACGCACTATTTAATTAATTGACAATTATCAATTGTCAATTGTTCAGAGTTCCAGATCAATATTGAACAGTTCGTGCCAAGGCAGACCTTGTTCGTTCAGTTCCTTCATGAACGGATCTGGATCGAACTCTTCCACGTTCCAGACTCCCGGTTTTTTCCAAAGCCCTTGCATGAACAGTTTGGCTCCGATCATGGCCGGAACGCCGGTCGTGTAGCTTACGCCTTGTGCTCCTGTTTCCAGATAAGCAGCATGGTGGCTACAGTTATTATAAACGTAGTAGGTCATTTCCTTGCCATCCTTGATACCGCGGATACGGCAACCGATGGATGTTTCGCCTGTATAGTTCTCTCCCAGATCTCCCGGATTGGGCAAAACGGCTTTCAGGAACTGGATCGGGACGATTTCCTGTCCGTTATACATGATCGGATCGATGCGTGCCATACCGATGTTCTGGATCACACGCAAGTGCGTCAGATATTCCTGTCCGAAAGTCATCCAGAAACGGGCACGTTTGATCGTCGGGAAGTTCTTGGTCAGGCTTTCCAATTCTTCGTGGTACATCAGGTAAGACTCCCTCGGGCCGACATTCGGATAGTTCAACGGTTTGTGTACGGACAGAGGGTCTGTTTCCTTCCATTCTCCGTCTTCGAAATATTTACCCCGTTGGGTAATTTCGCGGATATTGATTTCCGGGTTGAAGTTGGTGGCAAATGCCTTATGATGGTCTCCGGCGTTACAGTCTACGATATCCAGATATTGTATTTCATCGAAATGATGTTTGGCTGCATAAGCCGTATATACACCCGTTACGCCCGGATCGAACCCGCAACCCAGGATAGCGGTCAGGCCGGCATCCTCGAAACGTTTCTTGTATGCCCACTGCCAACTGTATTGGTATTTAGCTTCGTCCAGCGGTTCGTAATTGGCCGTGTCGAGATAGCTGACACCGTATGCCAGGCAGGCATCCATGATGTGGAGGTCCTGATAGGGCAAAGCCAGGTTTACTACTAAGTCCGGTTTGAAGGAATTGAACAAGGCAACGAGTTCTTCCACGTTGTCTGCATCGACCTGTGCTGTTTGTACCTTTACATTCTTGATATCAGCAGCGATCCGGTCGCACTTGCTTTTCGTGCGGCTGGCAACCATGATATCGGTAAAGACATCCGCGTTCATCGCGATCTTCTTAACAGCAACGGTACTAACGCCCCCTGCACCAATAACTAATACTCTTCCCATTTACTAATAGAATTAATCTTGTTAATATACCGTTTACAAGGTTTTAAACCTAACGACAAATATACGATGAATCTTTGAATAATCGGATAAGGAAGGAGAGAAAAACCTTTCATAGGCATGAAACAAAAGTTTTATGCGCAGCAAACTTTTGTTTCGTGCCTGTTAACCGGAACCTGGTTAACGGAGTTTGCGCCTGTAGTATAGTGGAGAGATGCCGGTATGCTTCTTGAAATACCTGCCGAAAAACGACTGGTCCGGAAACTGGAGGCGGTTGGCTATTTCCTGTATGCTCAGGTCTGTCGATTCCAGCAAAACCTTTATTTCGAGTATGACATGTTTGTCGATGATGTTTTTTGCTGTTTCTCCGGAGACTGCTTGCACGATAGCCGACAGATAGCGGGGGGTGATGAACATCTTTTGGGCGTAGAATGAGACTTCGCGTTGGCTGAGACAGTGTTGGTGTATCAGCTGGATGAACCGTTTGAACAATTCTTCCTGCCGGCTGATTCCTTCCGGGCGGTTCTGCTCGAAGATGCGATGTGTTTTATCGTAAATGTCCAAAAGAAAACTTTGTATGTAGTTACGGAGGATCTGCAGCCGGAAACAGTTTTCTTTGTCTTTATAGAGGTCTTCCAGTGCAATGATGAGTCCGTTAATGGTACGTGTACGCTCGGCTGGTAGCGTGACGACCGGATTCTCTTTCAGAAAATGGATGAAAGAAGGATCAAGGCGGGCTGTCGCTTCCTGGAAGAGTATTTTGGAAAATGCTATATAAGAGATAGAGAGGTCCGGACTGGCATATGAATAACTGACAATGCTGTTGGGTAGGAAAACGATCTGCGTATTAGGTACGATATCGTATTTCAACAAATCGATTTCGATCCGGGCTTCTCCGCTATGGCAGAAAAAGATGCAGGCGTCTTCCAGTTTGAAAAGATGTTGGGTCATATCGGAACAATTGTTTGTCCCGACGAAAAAGGGATCTTCGGTGGTTGTGCGTAAAGTTTCCATTCTATTCTTGTTTTGGTTACAAAAATACCGATTTATTCTTTAAATAAAGATGAAATATTCCTGTTTTGAACAATATGGGCTAACTCTTGAACTCTATCGCTTGACAAATCACCTCTACCTTTGCCGCGAATTAAAGATTGGAAAATGATAATGATGAACAAAAGATGGATGCAACTATTAGGTATTATCAGTTGCGCAGCGTTAATGGTGTCTTGCAAGCAAGCGCCATCGGTAGAAATGGAAGCGGAGTATGCAGTGTTGCAGGTACAACCTTCCGACAAAGTAATCTCCACTACTTATTCGGCGACAATCCGTGGGCGGCAGGATATCGACATCTATCCGCAAGTATCAGGCTTTATAACTAAACTCTGTGTAGAGGAAGGACAGGTGGTCCGTCGCGGGCAAGTGCTGTTCGTGATTGATCAGGTGCCCTACCAGGCCGCTTTGCAGACAGCGGAGGCAAACGTGGAGGCTGCTACGGCGTCGTTGGCGACAGCCAAGCTGACTTACGACAGCAAAAAGGAACTTCGTGCCCGTAACGTCGTTTCCGATTTCGATCTGAAAACAGCCGAGAATAATTGGCTAAGCGCCAAAGCGCAGTTGGCTCAGATGAAAGCCCAGGAATTGAGTGCCCGTAACAATCTCTCTTATACGGAAGTGAAGAGTCCGTGTGACGGGGTGGTCGGAACTTTGCCTTATCGAGTCGGGGCGTTGGTGAGTGCCGGTTTGCCGCAGCCACTGACTACGGTTTCGGATAACTCGGACATGTATGTGTACTTTTCGATGACAGAGAACCAATTGCTTGCTCTGACACGGCAATACGGTTCGAAAGCCGAAGCCTTGAAGGAAATGCCGGAGGTGGAATTGATGTTGAACGACCAATCGGTGTATGAAGAAAAAGGAAAGGTCGAGACCATCAGTGGTGTAGTTGACCGGAACACCGGGACAGCCAGCCTTCGTGCCGTGTTCCCGAACGGGAAAGGCTTGTTGTATAGCGGAACTTCGGGGAATGTCGTCCTGCCGGTTTCTAAGAAAGGAAGCCTGGTCATTCCGCAATCTACCACATTCGAAATACAGGATAAGGTGTATGTCTATAAGATTGTGGACGGCAAGGCACAGTCTGCGCCAGTCAGTGTGACCCGTGTGAACGGAGGCCAGGAGTATATCGTCGACAACGGATTGCAAGCCGGCGATGTGATTGTAGCGGAAGGTGTCGGTTTGCTGCGCGAAGGAACTCCAATTAAAATAAAACAAAACTAAGAGAAGAAAATGAATTTAAGAACCTTTATAGAACGCCCCATCCTGTCGGCTGTCATCTCTATTTCGATAGTCGTTGTGGGCATTATCGGGCTTTTTACATTGCCCGTAGAACAATACCCCGACATTGCCCCGCCTACGATCCAAGTGAGTACTACTTATTTCGGGGCGAGTGCGGAAACCTTGCTGAAGAGTGTCGTCGCCCCGTTGGAAGAGGCGATAAACGGTGTGGAAGATATGACATATATGACTTCGTCTGCCTCTAATGCGGGCACGGTCAGCATTACCGTTTACTTCAAGCAAGGGACAAATCCGGATATGGCAGCCGTCAACGTCCAGAACCGTGTCTCGAAAGCCACCGGCCAGTTGCCGGCCGAGGTAACGCAGGTCGGTGTTACGACTTCCAAGCGGCAAACCAGTATCTTGCAGATGTTTTCACTGTACAGCCCGGACGACTCGTACGACGAGAAGTTTCTCTCCAATTACATCAGTATCAACCTGAAACCTTCCATCCTTCGTATACAGGGTGTCGGCGACATGATGGTCATGGGAGGCGACTACAGTATGCGTATCTGGATGAAGCCGGATGTGATGGCCCAGTACAAACTGATTCCTTCGGATGTGACGCAGGTGCTTGCCGAGCAGAATATCGAGTCGGCGACCGGATCGTTTGGTGAGAATTCGGATGAAACTTACCAGTACACCATGAAGTATAAAGGTCGCCTGATCACACCCGAAGAGTTCGGCGAAATCGTGATCCGTTCGACCGAGGATGGTGAGGTGTTGAAACTGAAGACTATCGCTGATATCGAAATGGGGGAGGAAACCTATGCCTATCATGGCGGTATGGACGGGCACCCCGGTGTTTCCTGTATGATCTTCCAGACAGCCGGTTCAAACGCTACGGAAGTAAACCAGAATATCGACGCATTCCTGGAAGAAGCGCGGAAAGATTTACCTAAGGGTGTGGAGCTGACTCAGGTGATGAGCTCCAACGACTTCCTGTTCGCATCAATTCATGAGGTGATAAAGACTTTATTTGAAGCTATCCTGTTGGTGATCTTAGTGGTGTATGTATTCTTGCAGGATATCCGTTCGACGGTTATCCCGCTGGTGGGGATCGTGGTTTCGCTGATCGGGACGTTTGCATTTATGTCGATTGCCGGGTTCAGTATCAACCTGATTACCTTGTTTGCATTGGTATTGGTGATCGGGACCGTGGTGGACGATGCGATTGTCGTCGTCGAGGCGGTGCAGGCACGCTTCGATGTCGGGTACCGCTCTTCCTATATGGCCAGTATCGATGCGATGAAAGGAATCAGTAATGCCGTTATCACCTCTTCACTGGTGTTTATGGCCGTGTTTATCCCGGTTTCGTTCATGAGCGGGACTTCGGGAACGTTCTATACCCAGTTCGGTTTGACAATGGCGGTAGCGGTCGGAATATCGGCAGTCAACGCACTGACGTTGAGTCCGGCGCTTTGTGCCCTTTTCCTGAAGCCTTATATTAATGAGGACGGCATGCAGAACAATAACTTTGCCGCCCGTTTCCGTAAAGCTTTCAATGCAGCATTCGATTCGATGGTCGAAAAGTATAAGAAGGGAGTGCTGTTCTTTATCAAACGGAAGTGGATGGTCTGGTCGCTGCTTGCCTGCTCTGTCGTGCTGTTGGCATTTCTGATGAACACGACGAAAACGAGTCTGGTGCCCGACGAAGACCAAGGTGTCGTCTTTGTTAATGTCAGTACGGCAGCCGGTAGCTCGCTAAAGACGACGGACGATGTGATGAAGCGCATCGAACAGCGTTTGGAGGGCATCCCGCAGGTGTTGCATGTCCAGAAAGTCTCCGGTTACGGTCTGCTGGCCGGACAGGGAAACTCTTTCGGTATGTTGATTCTGAAGCTCAAACCGTGGGACGAACGTACGGGCAAGGGAGAAGACGTGCAAGCCGTTATCGGGCAAGTCTACGGCATGACGGCGGACATAAAGGACGCCAGTGTCTTCGCCATCTCTCCGGGAATGATCCCCGGTTATGGCATGGGTAACGCGCTGGAACTGCATATGCAGGATAAGCAAGGCGGTGATATCGGTACGTTCTTCACGACGACACAGCAATATTTAGGGGCACTGAACCAACGTCCCGAAATCTCGATGGCTTACTCTACTTTCGATGTCCGTTATCCGCAATGGATCGTAGAGATCGATGCTTCGAAGTGCAAGCGTGCCGGGATAACACCGGATGCGGTGCTCAGCACGCTGTCGGGCTACTATGGAGGACAGTATGTCTCTAACTTCAACCGTTTTTCCAAGGTGTACAAAGTGATGATACAGGCCGATCCGAAATACCGTGTCGACGAGGCTTCCCTGAGCAATATCTTCGTACGCATGGCCAATGGAGAAATGTCGCCGCTCAGTCAGTTCGTGACACTGACACGCAGCTATGGAGCGGAATCCTTGAGCCGTTTCAATATGTACAACTCCATAGCCGTGAACGCGATGCCGGCAGAAGGCTACAGTACCGGCGACGCCATCCGTGCCGTACAGGAGACAGCCGAGCAGGCCCTTCCGAAAGGCTACGGCTATGATTTCGGAGGAATTACCCGCGAAGAGAATACACAGAGCAATACGACCATCATCATCTTCGGCATTTGCTTCCTCATGATCTATTTGATCCTGAGCGCACTTTACGAAAGTTTCCTGATCCCGTTCGCGGTGTTGCTGGCTGTCCCGTTTGGCTTGACCGGATCTTTCCTTTTTGCCAAAATGATGGGCTTGGAGAATAATATATACTTGCAGACAGGTCTGATCATGCTGATCGGTTTGCTTGCCAAGACCGCCATCCTGCTGACGGAGTATGCGACCGAGCGCCGTAAAGCCGGAATGAGCCTGACTTCTGCCGCTCTTTCGGCTGCCAAAGCCCGTTTGCGCCCGATCCTGATGACAGCCGGAACGATGATATTCGGATTGTTGCCCTTGATGGTGGCGACGGGAGTAGGAGCCAACGGTAACAGTTCCTTAGGTACGGGTACGGTTGGAGGTATGCTGATCGGTACGCTGGCGTTGCTGTTTGTCGTACCTTCTTTGTTCATCGTGTTCCAATATTTGCAAGAGAAGGTCCGTCCCATCCAGTTTCAGCCGGCTTCCGATTGGCAGATCCAGGAAGAGTATGTGGAAGCAGAGGAGGAAAGAGAACGTTACATGGAAAGTAAAAACGAAGAGAAAAAATGAGAAAAGAGATATTGATTATAACCGTCGCAGCGTTCACACTGAATAGCTGCGGCATCTATACGAAATATAAACCGTCGACCCAAGTTCCGGAAGACCTCTACGGAGAAGAGGTCGCACTGAGCGACAGCGCGGACAATCTTGGCAATCTTGGCTGGCGGGAAGTCTTTACCGATCCGCATCTTCGTGAATTGATCGAACAGGGCTTGCAAAACAATACCGACCTTCAGTCCGCACAGTGGCGTGTCGAGGAGGCCGAGGCCACGCTGATGTCTGCCAAGTTGGCTTTCCTGCCCTCGTTTGCCCTCGCCCCACAGGGAACGGTGAGCAGTTTCGATGGAGGCAAAGCTACACAGGCCTATTCCGTGCCCGTCACAGCCAGTTGGGAATTGGATATTTTCGGCCGTATGCGTAATGCCAAGCGCCAGGCAAGAGCGTTGCTCGAACAGAGTCATGACTACAGGCAGGCGGTTCAGACACAGCTTGTGTCCGGTATAGCCAATGTCTACTATACATTGTTGATGCTGGATGAGCAGCTTGCGATCTCGGAACGTACGCAGCAATCGTGGAAGGAAACCGTCGATGCCACACGCGCCTTGATGGATGCGGGCTTGGCAAACGAAGCCGCCGTATCGCAGATGGAGGCTACCTATTACAGTATTTCTACCTCGATACTCGACTTGAAGGAGCAGATCAACCAGACGGAAAACAGCCTGTCGCTTCTGTTGGCGGAAAGCCCTCGCAGTGTCGGGCGTGGCAAGTTGGAAGGACAAGCATTGCCCGATCATCTTGCCGTAGGCATTCCGATGCAGATGCTTTCAAACCGTCCTGATGTGCGCCGTGCGGAACATTCGCTCGAAAGCGCTTTCTATGCCACCAACCAAGCACGTTCCGCGTTCTATCCATCTGTTGTCTTAAGCGGCAGTGCCGGATGGACAAATTCGGCCGGAAGCATGATCGTCAATCCGGGGAAATTTCTTGCGACGGCTATCGGGTCGCTCACTCAGCCATTGTTCAACCGAGGAGCGAATATCGCTCAGTTGAAGATCGCCAAAGCACAACAGGAGGAGGCCGAATTAAGTTTTCGCCAGGCTCTTCTCAATGCCGGATCAGAGGTGAACGATGCGTTGGTGAAGTACCAGACTGCCCGTGATAAGGCTGGGCTTTTCGAGAAACAGATAGCTTCGCTTGAAAAAGCATACGAAAGTACTTCTTTGACGATGCAGTACGGAAATACAACCTATTTGGAAGTTCTGACGGCCCAACAGAGTTTACTGAACGCACAGTTGACGCAAGTGGCGAACCGTTTTACGGAAATACAAGGTGTGATCAATCTGTATCAAGCGTTGGGAGGTGGAAGAGAGTAGTAGTCCTTTGAGGTAAGCCTGATTTATTGCCGTCCCCCAGCCCTGTTTGCTGGGGGACGACTGTTCATTCCTGGAGGGCTGCCAGCAACTTATCGACGGCAACGGCGATCGGTTCGTTTTTCAATAGTTGTATGAATTTGCTGCCGATGATAGCCCCTGATGAGTTAGCGGCGGCAGCCTCGAAAGTGGCTTTGTTCGATATGCCGAAACCGACCAATCGCGGATTCCGGAGGCCCATCCCGTTGATGCGGTGGAAATAAGCCTGCTTTTGTTCGTTGAAACTCTGTTGTGCTCCGGTCGTGGCGGCGCTCGATACCATATAGATGAAACCGCTTGTATGTTCGTCGATCAGACGGATACGTTCTTCAGACGTTTCGGGGGTGATGAGCATGATCATTTTGAGGTTATACTGGTCGGCGATGGCTTTATAATCCGCCATATAATCGGCGAAAGGCAGGTCCGGGATGATCATGCCGTCCACACCTGTCTGCACGCATTTCTTGCAGAACGCTTCGAAACCATACTGCATGATCGGGTTCAGATAACCCATCAGGATAATCGGGATATGCACATCTTGACGGATATTTTCCAACTGGTCGAACAGGAGGCGTAGCGACATCCCGTTTCGTAACGCGGCAGTGGAGGCTTCCTGGATTACCGGGCCGTCCGCCATCGGGTCGGAGAAGGGAATACCGATCTCGACCATGTCAATTCCTTTTTTTTCTAACTCTTTTAATATCTTCGTCGTATCATTCAAGTTCGGATATCCGGCGGTGAAGAAGACGGAAAGGATTCCGTTCTTTTTCGTGTTGAATAAGTTTGTAATACGGTTCATTTTTTTGATTTGTGATTTCAGATTTTTGAATTATGATTTTGAATCTCTGTTAGGAACTCCTTTAGTTTTCCAATGTCTTTCAAACCCGGCTCGATCTCGAATCCGCTGTTCAGGTCGATCCCTGCAAAACGGGGATGCCGGAAAGAGCGTATAGCCTTGGCGCTTTCCGGTCGGAGGCCTCCACTTAACAGAAAAGGTGTCTTGCCTTGATAGGCTTCAAGTACGGACCAATCGAATTGTCTGCCGGAACCTCCATAACTGTTACATTTGGTATCGAAAAGAAAGTAATCGACGCGTCCCTCGTAGCCGGCCGTTTGTTCGAGATCGTCGGCTGTCGCAATCTGGAAAGCCTTGATCAGCGAATAGCCGCGCTTTTGCAGGGCATGGCAATCGTCCGGCGTCTCGTTCCCGTGCAGTTGCAGGTAATCGAGATGGAAAGATTCCGCTGTTTTCGTCAACTCCTCAAAGGAAGCGTTGACAAAAACACCGACCTTTTTCACTGGGCAATTGATAATTGGCAATTGACAATTGGAGTGCCGCTTGCCGCCATAGCCAATCGTCCATTGTTCATTGTCCATTATTCTTCGCGGGCTTCTCGCGAAGAATATCAGTCCTATCCAGTCGACACCCAAGGCGGCGACCTCCCGTATGTTTTCGGGATCGCGCATTCCGCAAACTTTGATGATCATGACAATCCTCCTATGAATTGAGTGAGCGTGTCGCCCGGCACATCGGTTTTCATGAACGTCTCGCCGATCAGGAATCCGCAAAAACCGGCTTCCCTGAGGTTCGAGACGGTGGCCGTTGCCGAAATGCCGCTTTCCGACACTAACAGAGGAGAGAGGCCTCTTTCGCGAGTGACCGTTTGCATTGCCTTTGCCAGGCGGAAGGAGTTTTCCACGTCAGTATGAAATGTTCCGAGGTTGCGGTTATTCACGCCCAGCATATCGACAAATGTGTTGAGGTGTTCAAGTTCTCCTTCGGAATGGATTTCCAACAGCACTTCCATGTCGAGGATGTGGGCTAACTCCGCAAATGTAAGGCACTGTTCCGGAGTAAGACAGGCGGCGATCAGCAGGACGGCATCGGCCCCCATCACGCGTGCCTGATAAAGTTGATATTCGTCAATGATGAAGTCTTTCCTCAACAAAGGCAGGTCTACTAGGCTGCGTGCTTTGCAAAGGTCTCCTAAAGAGCCTCCGAAAAAGTTCGAATCGGTCAGGACGGAACAGGCGGAAGCACCGCCCTTTTCATAAGCAGGCAACACATCGGCTACGGCTGCATCGGGGTGTAGCCAGCCTTTCGAAGGGCTTTTCCGCTTAAACTCGGCAATGATACCCGACGAGGATGCTGCGAGAGCCGCCCGCATGGAACGGGTAGGGCGTTCGAGCCGTTCACCGCCCAACCCCAACAAGGTCTGTAACCGGACAGCTTGTTTTTGCCGCTCCACTTCGATGCGTTTATTCACTATAATATCTTGTAATATATCATTCATATTATTTGCTATTCAAATTGATGAACGTGTTGAATGTTTGCAATGCTTTACCGCTTTCCAATGCTTCGCGGGCTTCGTCCAAGCATTCCGTGATTTTCTTTTCGGGGCAGATGACTTGGATAGCGAAAGCGGAATTGGCGATTACACAATTCTTTTGTGCCGGAGTCGCCCGGTTGTTCAGGACATCGTCAAAGATGCGGGCTGCTTCAGCCACAGTCTCGCCGCCATCCAGTTCCGCTTCCGTTGCGCGGGGAAAACCTAACATTTCGGGTGTGTAGAGTTTCTCTTTTTCTGGCATTGCGACCTTGAATTCCGCTGTCAGCGAGATTTCGTCATATCCGTCGAGGCTATGTACGATGGCAAAACGCGTACCGCTCTCCTGGTAGGTGTAGCTGTAAAGCCTGAGCAATGGCAGGTTGTACACACCTAACAACTGGTAGGTCGGCATCACCGGGTTGACCAGCGGACCGAGCATGTTGAAGAAGCTGCGTACTCCCAAGCTTTTCCGTACCGGAGCAACGGCTTTCAATGCCGGATTGAACAGCGGCGCATGCAGGTAGGCAATATGGCAGGTTTCCATCGAACGGCGCAACCGGTCGATATCGGTCGTAAACTTCACACCATGTTGCTCCATTACGTTACTGGCGCCACTGACCGAAGTCGCTCCGTAGTTTCCGTGTTTCACAACGTTATATCCGGCACCGGCTACGACAAAGCAGGAAGTCGTGCTGATATTAAACGTATTCTTCCCATCGCCTCCTGTCCCCACGATGTCGATCGGCTTGAACTCCGACAAATCCACCGGGACACGCATATCGAGCAGTGCCTCCCGGAAACCAGCCAACTCTTCAACGGAGATATTACGCATCAGGTATACCGTTATCAAGCTGGCAATCTGTGAATCATTATACTTGCCTTCCGCAATGTTCTGAAGAATCGTCCGTGCCTCGTCACGTCCTAAATACTGATGTTCGAATAATCTATATAATATATCTTTCATTTTCCATTCCGAATTTTCAATTTTCAACTTTCAATTTTCAGATCCCGAGATCCAGTTTCGTATGATTGTCTTTCCCTTGGGTGTCAGTACGGATTCCGGGTGGAACTGGATGCCGCGAACATCATATTCGCGATGGCGGAGTGCCATGATTTGTCCTTCCTCTGTATCTTCCGCCGTGATCTCCAGGCAGTCGGGGAAATTTTCTTTTGAGACGACCCACGAATGGTAGCGACCGGCACGGAAACCGGATTCCAGACCTGCAAACAACGGATCTTTCACTATCACCCGTATGTCCGAACAGACTCCGTGATGAACATCCGTCAGGTTGATAAGCGTTGCGCCGAATGCTTCTCCGATGGCCTGCTCTCCGAGGCAGACGCCTAAGATGCTCTTGGTCGGAGCATAGCGACGGATCAACGGCAGCAGGATACCGGCCTCTTCCGGGATGCCCGGACCGGGAGACAAAAGGATCTTGTCAAAACGTTCCACTTCATCTAATGATATCTTGTCATTGCGATGTACTTCAACATCCACACCCAATTCCTTCAGTATGTGCAACAAGTTGTAGGTAAAGGAATCATAATTATCGAATAGTAATACTTTCATAAAAAACTTTGTTTGTTGGTTTAATTGTCAATTGATTAGCGTTGTTGCCAGATCGATCGCTTTCTTCAAAGCGCCTAATTTGTTGTTGACTTCCTGCAATTCCCGCTCATCGTTGCTTTTGGCGACAATGCCGGCTCCTGCTTGGTAGTACAGGACATTTCCACGGCTGACGAATGTGCGGATCGTGATCGCTTGGTTCAGGTCGCCGTCAAAGCCGATAAACCCGATGCAACCGCCATAGGCGCCTCGATTATGCTTTTCTATATCCGTAATCAGCTGCATGGCGCGTACCTTCGGTGCCCCGCTCAGTGTTCCGGCAGGGAATGTGTCTATGTAGGTCTTGACCGGATTGCTATCAGCATTGATCTCACCGCTGACACGCGACACCAGATGGATGACATGGCTGTAGTATTGCACTTCCTTGTAGAAATCGACCTGCACGTCATGTGCATTGCGCGAGAGGTCGTTGCGGGCAAGGTCGACTAACATTACATGCTCGGCATTCTCTTTCGGATCGGCGAGCAGAGCTTCGGTGCGCTGTTTGTCCAAGGCGACATCTCCCGTGCGGAAAGCCGTGCCTGCGATCGGGTCGATGCTTGCATGTCCGTTGGCGACTTTGCAGTGCGTTTCAGGTGAGGAACCGAAAATGCGGAATCCTCCGAAGTCGAAATAAAACAGGTAGGGAGACGGATTTATACTCCGGAGAGCACGGTAAACCTTGAAATCGTCTCCTTTGAACGCTTGCTCGAACCGGCGGCTCAGTACGATCTGGAATACGTCTCCGCGGAGGCAGTGGCGGATGCCTTCCCGCACCATCGCTTTGTATTCTTCCCCGCTGATCGGAGATGTTTCAGGGCCGATGGCCTGGAAGTTGTAAGATGCATAGTTTCGGTTTTCGATCAATGTCTCTATTTCCTGCAAATTGGAGTTTTCGCCCGGTTGCAGCAGTTCGACCAGTGTCAACTCGTTTTTGAAGTGATTGAACACAAGTACATACTTATATAATATGTAGAGCATATCGGGAGCATCGTTTTCTTCATGGTGTGCTTCCATCACCGGGATGTTCTCAAAGTAGCGTACGGCGTCAAAAGCCGTATATCCGAACAGTCCGCAGACTTTCCTGTCGGGACCTTCTATCGAGAAGCGTTTTAAAAACGCATTCATGGCATCCGCCACATTGAATGTTTCCGTCAATGGCGTAACCTCGCTTTTCCCATCAGGAAAGATAGCCGTACATTCTCCATTGTTGATTCCGATGCTTGCCAGCGGACAAAGCGCTATATAGGAAAGGCTGTTTTCGTTCCCATGAAAGTCGGAACTTTCCAATAAGGCCGATTCCGGATAAATATCCCGGACCTTCAAGTAGATACTGACAGGTGTGTGAAGGTCGCCGAGCACCTTTCTGCTTATTGTTTTAAATGTATAGTCCATGTTTTTTTGAATTGTCAATTGTCCGTTGTTGATTTGTGATTAATATAAGTTTCCATATCCTTGTCTCCCCGGCCCGATACCGTCAGGACAACGACGTCTTCCGGTTTGAACTTTATCTTGGGTAATGCACCTAATGCATGTGCACTTTCAAGTGCCGGGATAATACCCTCGATACGTGTCAGGCAAAAGGCCGCATCTAACGCCTCGTCGTCATTGACGGCAAGAATCGTTGCCCGGTGAGTTTCCGACAGGTTGGCGTGGATCGGCCCGATACCCGGATAGTCCAGCCCGGCAGAGATGGAGTAGGGTTCTTCTATCTGTCCGTCCTCGTTTTGCATCACTAACGTACGCGCTCCATGTATGATGCCTTTCTTGCCTAACTGGATGGTTGCCGCGCTTTTCCCGGTCGTAATCCCCAAACCGCCTGCTTCGGCAAGAACGATTTTCACCCGTTCGTCATCAATAAAATGGTAGATCGTCCCGGCTGCGTTGCTTCCACCGCCCACGCAGGCGATCAGATAGTCCGGATAGTCACGCCCTTCCTGTTCCAACAACTGCTTTTTGATCTCTTCGCTGATGACGGATTGCAAACGCGCCACCATGTCCGGATAAGGATGAGGGCCGACTGTCGATCCGATGATATAGTACGTGTCGGAAGGATGGCAACACCAGTCGCGGATCGCTTCGTTGGTCGCGTCTTTCAGTGTCATATTGCCGGAAGTGACGGGGACGACCGTCGCGCCCAGCATCTCCATCTTCTGCACATTTGCATGTTGGCGTTCCACATCCGTCTTGCCCATATAGACGATACATTCCATATTCATCAACGCACAGACGGTAGCGGTAGCCACGCCGTGCTGTCCGGCTCCCGTCTCGGCTATGATACGGGTTTTCCCCATCCGGCGTGCCAGTAGTATTTGTCCGATCGTGTTGTTGATCTTGTGAGCGCCGGTATGGTTCAGGTCCTCACGCTTCAGATATATCTTGCAACCATACTTCTCGCTCAACCTTTTTGCCAGGTAAAGAGGGGAAGGGCGTCCGACATAGTCCCGAAGCAACTGGTTGAATTCTTTTTTGAAGCTGTCGCTTTCCAATACTTCCAGATACTTCTTCTGTAAATTTTCCACACATTGGTGAAGTATTTCGGGCACATATGCCCCTCCAAACTCACCATAATACCCATTTTCATCAACTTGATACGTTTTCATCGTTTTATCTGTTATTATTTATTCTTTTTATCTTTTCAAATCTTTGTAATCGCCTTAAACGGAAAAAGGCCTGCCGTAAGTACGACAGACCTTTTTTATATCACGATGGTATATACATGAGGACTGGTTCCTTACGACCTTATGAGTTGTAAAGAGCGCCACCACCAATATGTATTTACTATACTTGTTCTCATGACTTTTTTTGTTATTTCGGCAGCAAATATATGCATTCTCTGACAAACTGCAAATAATTCGGCCGTTTTTTTGTTTATTTTATTTGAACAGTCCGGTCTTTCCTTTTAATTTCTCTTGTTTTTCAGAAATATATCCGAGATGATGGAGGAATATGATTTTAAGATTATCAAAATGTCACTACTACCCCCTCCAAATCGGATTAGTACCCCATGTTTTTTGAATTACACTAACGGGTAATATTTTTTAACCTTTCATAAAGTACTGATTTATTCGAATAGAGATAATAAAATGACACTTTATATTCTACACGAAGTTTTCAGTTTTTATAATATTTATCGGTTATGACTTTACCATTGCTATACAGACTACATCTGATATAAATACCCTTTTGAGTCGGTTCGGATGTTAGTCTTTGTCCATTGATGGAATACCAGGCTGTATTGACTAATTTGCTGTCATCCTTGGCTATAGGTGCTATTCCTGTTGGTTGCCCTTTAACATGTTTGAAAACCCATGCAAGACGCTCGTTGGTATAGCTCTTCTTACATACATCCTCATGAGTCCAACCGTCTTCAATATCAAACTTATATTCAGCCTTGCATTCATCCATTTCAGTCAGAAAGACTTCGACATTTGATATTTTCATGATTTTGTCAGCAGTACCCATAACGGTGTAAATCGGAACTTGTGAAACTGCCTCGGCATTCAAACCTGTCGGATTGCCTGCAACAGGCATGGCAGCGGCAAACAAATCCGGATGATTGGAGAGCATGTTCCATGTGCCTGTTCCACCCATAGAACCGCCAAAGATGTAAACCTTATTGGCATCAGCCACGCCTCTGTCTATATATGTTTTGAGTAGAGTTTCCAAAATATCTTGGGTAGAGCCAAGCCATGCCTTATCCGCAGGACATTGCGGTACGAGCATGATGGCCTTACGGTTGTTCTCAGACAGCCATAAGGCAATGGCTTTGATGCCTGGTTCCTGCATCTGAGTCTCGTTGTCGTCGCCCTTACTGGAGCCTCCATGCAGATATATGACAAGCGAAGCCTTGTCTCCGTAACCAGGAATAGTTGCTTTGCGGTATGGCAATGTCATCGTTTCGTTAGAAAAAGTCTCTTTGGAGAATTCTATTTTCTCGGTGACGGCATCGCTGAAAGCCAACTCTTGAACGAAGTGTTTGGCTTCGATTTCTGCCAATTGCTCATGGAAAATCTGCTGTGCAAATACGGTTACATAAGACACAATCATTGTGATTGCGATAAGTAATGTTCTAATAATGCGTGTCATAATTCTTCTATTTTACAATAAACATTGTTCATTGATAAAGATATCGTCTTACCTGTTGGCTTTCATATGCACAACTTATATGCAATATTCGCAAAATATCTCGATATCTGCAAACAGATAGCAGGTATTTAGTCAATGCACGAAGATGTGGTGTCTGAGTCTCCCCGATGTAGAAGCACGAGTATATCTTCAAGTTTGTGTTTGAAGTTACCCCCCTGATTGTTCTGCTGTATCCGGAGATTAAGGATACAAATTCTCTTAGATAAAAGAGTTGTGGTGACGCGGTAATTTATTTTTATAAAAAGTTGTGATTTTCAAATAATATCTCTTTCTTTGCTGAAAAACTGATAAATCTAAATTTTATGAGAAAAACGATTTTCTTCTTAGATACATTCTCTCCTCTATTTTAATACAAAAACAAAAAACAGTATACAAACATGACTAAATTACTATTTTTTTATATTCTACTTTTTTGTAGTTTTCCCGCTTTTGGAGAAACTATTTTATTGAGAGGTAAAATCGTAGACCAAAAGAAAAATCCCGTAGGATCTGCTTATGTGGAAGTGCAAAATGACAACAGTCAAATAATCGGTTATACATTAAGCGATACTTTGGGCTTTTTTACGATGGCGCTTCCTCCCAAACCAGAATATCAGGTCAATATTACGCATGTGGCATTCAATCCTCTCAGCAAGAAAGTAGTACCGAGCGAAAAAGAACATCTCTTTGTCATGGATGAGCGTGTAGAAAATATTGACGAAGTTGTTGTTACCAGTAGTTACACCAAAGCTATGAGAATGAATAGCGAAGGAAACATCGTGTTTGCACCAAAAACATTAGGTAACCTTGTCACCTACAACTTGCCACGTCTATTACAAATTTTGCCGAGCATACAAATTACATCCAGCGGAATCACCCAAAACGGACGCCCGACAGCCCTGCTGGTCAACGGCCATAAAAGAAATTTAAGCGGGAAAAGCATTGAAGCATTCTTACGGGCGATCCCGACCGACAAAGTAAAAGAGATCGTAATAACACCAATCTCGTCAGCCGGCGATCTGGCTTCGGAAAATGGAAGCATCAACATCATCCTGAAAAAAGAAGAGAACATGCTTGCAACCCAGATCGGCAGTGAATTGAATATACGGAAGGGCGGGGTATACGGAAACGGGAATGCTTTCCTGATGTACAACAAAAATAATTTCTACATGGATTTGTCCTTGGGCTATTATAATATTTATGACCGCAAAGACACAAAAGAAGAATCAACGTATGCCAATTCTTCTGCAACATCCTTGTTCGACTATAAGACAAACTCAAGGGAAGATGATTACTTCGGCAGCCTCAACTTGGAATGGGAAACGAAGCAAGGTCATAAACTGTTTGGAGCGGTCACAGGTTTTTATGACAACGGGACAACCCATGCGGACAACTTGATGGCTTTCAAACCGGACGAGAAACGGCAAGAGCAGACCAAAGGAATCGCCAGCCAAGATTTTGATGACGATCTGTATACTGTAGAAATGGAGTTCGCTTCCAACGACACGCTTCGGCACCAACACATTATTGGCTATGGCATTATATGGGGAAAAGCACATAACACGGGTTTCAACAACGAATCAACGACCGGTGGGGAGATAGAATCAGAGTTGCAACATAACACGATAAACCGGCACTACGGTTATCAACACCAAATGAAATACAACTATAAGTTTCTGCTCAATCCCGGTTCAACCTTGAAAGCCGGCGTTCACGTTGCTCTCGGAAATATACATCCCAAAAGCCAGTTTATAGAAAAAGATTTGACGGTAGAAGATTTTCTGTATGCCGACCGATACAATATGCACGAAAACACGTACGGAGGATTCGTTGAATACGCTTATAAACATGAAAATACTTCCGTTTCTGCCGGATTACGCTTGGAATATACCGATTATTCGGCTCGTTCGCAAGTCGACAACAAAAAGTATGACTATAACCGGATGGATTATTTTCCGTTTTTCTCCATCTATCAAAAAGTGGGTTCGATAGCAGATGTATCTTTGCGGTTGGCTTCAGGAATAGACCGTCCCCATTTTCTGGACTACGTGCCCAATTATAAGTATACCTCGAAATATGCTTATTCGGTCGGGAATCCGGATCTTAAGCCGTCCAGATTCTATTCTGCCACATTAGGAAGTATGTTTCTTGACTTCTTATATCTCGAATTCATCTATATGCACACGAAAGATATTATCAGCAAAATCAGCAAAAACGAGGAGAACTCTTTCCAAGTAGCGACAACAAACCTGAACTCTTCTGACGAAAACAGGTTCATATTTAGAATGAATTGCCCGTATGTTTTTTTGAATGACAGGTTGTCCGGATATTTGGGAACTTGGTTCGGATATGGGAAATACACGAATACTAAAGTCGATTTGGGAGAATACTATAATACAGACTATAAGGGCTTTTATTTGACAAACCAAACACAATATGAAATAATAGACAATCTCAATATAGGTTATGATTTGTATTATCAGCCCAAATTATATCTACAACAAGGTATTTCCGATCCTTTCTTTAAGTTAGGATTCGATATCTCATACAAAATAAGACATTTCGATCTCGGATTTAATGTGTCCAATGTATTGAATAGGACAAACAGAGGTGTGGATCTGAACGATAAAACTTATGCAAGATACAAAATCAACAAACATCAACCTGTTTATTCACTGACCGTAAAGTATAATTTCGGAAATGCCAATAAACGGAAATACCATAAAGGCATCGATTCATCGAGATTTAAATAAATTATTGTCTAACAGATTGATTCCTAACTATAGAATTCCTGCCCATGCCACACCTGCATGGGTAGAGGTATTGTATCCCAAAATCAAAGCTAAAATGAAAAAAAACGTTCTGTTGTTTATTTTTACGGAAAGTGCATAGTGAGTTTCTTGTTTCCACCTGTCTTTATCTCTGAAATCAAACAGAAGAGAAAAGCATGGAACCTTCATACGATCCTATAGAAAAGACACTGGACAAGCTCGTTGCTTCCACACGTTCGCCCCGCGGACGTTATTCCGCTCCCGAAAGTTGGAAATTGTTGGAGAGGCGGATCGTTCCTCCCCGGGCGAAGCGGCTGAGGCTGTTCCCTCTGGCAGGAGCTGTCGCAGCATCCGTCCTTCTTTGCCTTACAAGCTGGTTTATCTATGATTACCGAAAGCCGGCAACGATGCAGACAGTTTCAGCCGGTCCGGCCATATCGGTAATCACTTTGCCGGACCGTACGAAGGTGACGCTGAACCGCTATTCCTCTTTGACCTATCCGGACCGTTTCAAAGCGGACAGGCGGGAAGTGCAATTGCAGGGGGAGGCTTATTTCGAAGTCGAGAAAGACACCCTGCATCCCTTTATCGTGAAAGCGGACCCAGTCGAGGTCGAAGTGCTCGGAACACATTTTAATGTTGAAGCCTATCCCGGTGATGCAGAAGTGAAGACGACTCTGTTGGAAGGTTCCGTTGCCGTCAGTGCACCGGCTGGTAGCAGGCGGCTTAGGCTTTCTCCCGGGGAAAGTGCCATTTACAATCGGGCCGACAAAACATTGAAGGAAGAAAAAACAGAGGAAAACCGTACGGCTATCGGTTGGCGCGACGGCCATTTTCATTTTGACTATCTGCCGTTGCAGGAGATTGCACGGGAGTTGTCAAATGCTTTTCACGTGAAAATCAAGATTACGGATGAAGATATAAAGGATTTTCGTATCAGGGCGCATTTTACCGGAGGCGAGAGTTTGGATCAGATGCTCGATCTGCTTCAGTCTGCCGGAAATTTCAGTTATGCAAAGGTAAATGACACGATCTGGATCCATTCTAAACTTAACTAAGTCATGAATTATTACCTATATTGTCTCCGCCGGTTTGCCCGGCTTATTCTTCTATTATGGATAGTTTTCAGAATTGCGCCGCTCGTCGCACAAGACCGGGCGGCGCGTCTGGACTTCCAGGTCCGGCAAGCCACGCTGGACACTTTAGTCCGCCGGCTGGAGGACTCCACCGGCTTTTCGTTTATCTATGGCGAAAGAGTGCGGCTTCGGCAGCCCGTCACCCTCGATGTCCGCCAGAAGACCATCGAGGAAATCCTGCAACAAGCATTCAGGCAGGAAGCGATAACGTTTAAAATCTCCGGCACGCACATCTTGTTAGGCGAACGGCCTGTTTCCCGTAAATATACGGTCAGCGGATATATAACCGATTCCTTGTCGTCCGAAACGCTGATCGGCGCCAATGTCCTGGAATCCGGCTATCATACCGGGACTTCGACGAATCCTTTCGGGTTCTACAGCCTCACCTTGCCGGAAGGAGAGACCGGACTTTTCTTTTCGTATTTAGGATATGAAACCAAGCATTGCCGTTTCTTCTTAGACCGGGACACAGTGATGAACATCCGCTTGCAGACCAATAACCAGTTGGCGGAAGTCGTCGTCCTATCCGAAAAGAAAGAGACAGGCATCCGGGCAACGGGTATGGGCACGTTGGACATCCCGATGACACAGATCAAGAATACGCCGGCCATCTTGGGTGAGGCCGATATCCTCAAAACGATCCAGTTGATGCCCGGCGTACAGGCCGGAACGGAAGGGTTCAGCGGACTGTATGTGAGAGGAGGCGGACCGGATCAGAACCTGATCCTTCTGGATGGTATCCCCATCTACAATGCCGACCATATGTTGGGTGTGTTCTCCATCTTCACGCCGGAAGCGATGAAAAAGGTCACGCTTTTCAAAGGGTCGTTTCCCGCCCGCTACGGCGGCCGTCTGTCTTCTATCGTGGATATCCGGACAAACGACGGCGATATGCAGAATTACCACGGCACGGTCAGCATCGGTCTGTTGACCAGCAAGCTGCACCTCGAAGGCCCGATCCTGAAAGACAGGACATCCTTTTGCCTGACCGGTCGCCGTACCTATCTCGACCTGGTGGCAAGGCCGTTTTTGCCGGAGGACAAGAAGTACAATTACTATTTCTATGATATCAATGCCAAGGTGAACCATAAGTTTTCCGACCGTAGCCGCCTGTTCCTCAGTTTCTACAAAGGGAAAGACCATTACGATTATAAGCAGGACAAGGAATATGACGGCTATTCGAATAACTATGGGGCGAGTATGTATTTCTACAACAGCCGGATCGATTTCAACTGGGGGAACACGATTGCTGCCGGACGGTGGAATTATGTCTTCAACAGCAAGCTATTCAGCAATACGACCGTGGCATACAACCATTATCAGATGAGCATGGCAGACGCTTACCGGAAAGACATCTTCGAGACGGACAAAGACGGCAATCGGATAACCGATAAAAACGAATCGTATGTCTATAATTCCGATTACCGTTCCGGTATACACGACTGGAGTTTTCGGACGGATTTCGATTATATGCCTGCCCCTGACCATCATGTCAAGTTCGGGGCTACCTATCTGTATCATACGTTCCGCCCGGAGGTGACTACCTCGCGTGTGAAAGAAGCCGCAGACGGGCAGACGGCGCAGGACACTGTCTACAACGATTCTTCGAACAGCTATCTGCACGGACACGAGTTCTCGCTCTATGCCGAAGACAATGTCGATATCGGCGACCGTCTGAGCCTGAATGCCGGTATCCATCTCTCTCTGTTTTCCACGCAAGGGAAAGGCTACCTGTCGGCACAACCTCGCCTCTCTGCCCGATATCGTTTTCATGACGATTTTGCGGCAAAGGCCTCCTTCACGCAGATGGAACAGTATGTCCACCTGTTGTCATCCTCGCCGATTTCGCTGCCGACCGATTTGTGGGTCCCCGTAACTAAAGATATCCGCCCGATGCACTCTTTCCAGTATGCTGTCGGCGGTTATTATACCGGTGTGAAAGGGTGGGAGTTCTCTTTGGAAAGTTATTATAAGGATATGCATAATGTGTTGGAATACCAGGATGGCGCCACCTTTTTCGGATCATCCGGCGGATGGCAGGAAAAGGTGGAGATGGGCCGGGGACGTTCGTTCGGCCTGGAGGTTTTAGCCCAAAAAACCATCGGGAAAACAACGGGATGGTTGGGGTATACGATCGCCAAGAGCGACCGCCGGTTCAAGGATGGGACAGTCAACAACGGCGAACGTTTCCCTTATAAATACGACCGGCGCCACAACATCAACCTTTGTGTGAACCATGCTTTCAGCAAGAAAACGGATATTGGGATCACTTGGGTTTTCAATACGGGCGGAACGGCTACGGTCGCCGAGCAGCGTACCGGGACGGCATCGGGCAACTTGATCGACTACATTTCCCATCGCAACAATTACCGTCTCCCCGTCAGTCACCGGTTGAATCTGAGCATCAATTTCCATAAGAAACTGCGTCGTGGCATGCAGACTTGGAATATTTCGATCTATAACGCCTATAATGCCATGACTCCCAACCTTGTCTATAAGGAAGAAGAATATATCGGAGTAGAACATATTAAGCCGGATGGTAGCTATGAGACAATCTGGAAGCAAAAAACGAAACTGATAAAGCAGACGCTTCTGCCTTGTGTCCCTTCGATTACCTATACATACCGGTTCTGATAAAAAAAGAGGTAGAATTATGAAAAAGAAATTATCCCTGTTATTCATACTGGCTTCCATGCTGTTCCCGGCTTGCGAAAATGAACTTCCATACATGGACAAGCCGCAAGCTCCGCAACTTCTGATGAATGCTTTTCTCGAAGCCGGAAAGGAAGAGAACGGAGTGTTCCTGCGCATGGTCGAGGATGACGAGCTGCAGGCGGATTATGTGTCCAATGGCTCCATTACCGTCTATGTCAATGGCGAAAAGACCGAAACGGCGCAGGTGGAGAAGGTCTATGCCTTTTCCGGTGATCCCAATTGTAAGTTGAAAACCCCTTTCCGCCCCGGTGATCACATTCGCTTTGAGGCGACAACCGGAGACGGGCAATACCGGGCCGGCTGCGAGGTGGAAATCCCGTTGCCGATCGAAGAACCCATCCGTGTGGATACACTCCGTACGCAGCTGAGGGGCAGCTACAGTATGATGGATTGCATGCAATACAAAATAACGATCCACGACCGTCCGAACGAGAAAAACTATTACCGTCTTATTATCGAAGAAAATACATACCGGGTTTCTTCGGAAGATGGTGTCAGATACGGTCCCTTTCCTTTTTATCCCGAAATTATCAACCAAGAGGATATCGTGTTGACCGACGGGCATCTTACGACTGCCGACGACGACAAATTCGGTATCCTGGATTTGACAGTCCGTAATCTCAACAATGTCTTCACGGACGGGCGTTTTGAAAACGGCTCGTACACCCTTAAAGTCTACACCTCTGTTCCCAATATTAGCGAATCGAATAGAAAAGATCATTATTACTTGGATGTCACGGTCCGCCTGTTGAGCATATCACAACCGTATTATCGTTATTTGCGTGCGATGAACTGCCTGAATTCGGAAGATTATAACGAAACTTTTATGGAGCCGGTCATTGTCCCTCAAAACGTGTCGGGCGGTTTGGGTTTTGTCGGAGCTTCATCCGAACAGCAGGTAACTTTGCGGATGGTCGACCGGCCGCCATTTTAATATTCCGAACGGATTATCCGTTGTATTCTTTGTTCCGTTTGTGCAGGCTCTTCAGCTCGAAGGAAAGCATGACCCGGAAGATTCCGATGATCAGCAGAGTGTATGCGATCATATAGACAAGAGATAGCACGCCGAGGCCCGGCTGCCAGATGATGCCGATACTGCAAAGGATCGCCAGTACGCCGAAAGCCATATACCAGCCCCAGTTGCGAGTCCCATAACGTTTCAGGTCCATAGCATAGCCGGTTGAAGCAAAACCGCGGAACATCAGCCAGAAGGCAACGATGAAAGGCAACACAGCCATGCTCAAACCGATATTGGCCATTAGGTAGATGCCTAAAATCAAGTCGATGATACCGCTTGCCAGATACCAGCCCCAACTGGAAATATTCTTTTTGTTGGAGACGGCAAAAAGGATTTCCAGCGTGCCGCTGACAAACATGGAAATGCTGAACAAAACGCTCAGTGCGATATAGCTTGCCAGTGGTGTGAACATCAGGCAGATTGCAATAAGGATATAAAGCAGCCCCAGCAGCAGGGAAACCCACCAGTTTTTTACTCCGAAGTTGATTGTGTCAATAAAAGTCTTCATAATAAATTCGTTTTTTAATTATTTTGAAATCTACTTTGTAACAAACCTTGGGAAAGAAAAGTTCCGCCGGGCCGGTAAAGTGAATTATTTTTAATACATTTGCCCTTCATTATAATTATTAAGGGTTTATGATTTTGAATTACTATTGATACATAAATTCAAAATCATAAGTTATAAATCATAGAAGATTATGAAAGGTATTGTTTTAGCAGGAGGGTCCGGTACGCGTTTGTATCCGATAACCAAAGGAGTTTCAAAACAGTTATTGCCTATTTATGATAAACCGATGGTCTATTATCCGGTGTCAGTGTTGATGCTGGCCGGAATACGCGAGATATTGGTGATTTCCACACCGCAGGATCTTCCCGGTTTCCGGCGTCTGTTAGGCGACGGCTCCGATTATGGCGTTCGTTTCGAGTATGCCGAACAGCCTTCGCCGGACGGATTGGCACAGGCTTTTCTGATCGGAGAGGAGTTTATCGGGAATGATTCCGTTTGCTTGGTTTTGGGCGACAATATCTTTTACGGGCAGAGTTTTACGGCTATGCTGAAAGGCGCCGTGGCCGATGCGGAAAACGAACAAAAAGCAACAGTCTTCGGTTATTACGTCAATGATCCGGAACGCTATGGCGTGGCCGAATTCGATGAGGCGGGAAATGTGTTGAGCATTGAAGAAAAACCGGCATGCCCGAAATCGAATTATGCGGTTGTCGGTCTCTATTTCTATCCGAATAAGGTGGTGGAGGTTGCCAAACGGATTAAACCTTCCGCCCGTGGAGAACTGGAAATTACGACTGTCAACCAGGAATTCCTGAAGGACGAAGAATTGAAAGTCCGCCTTTTAGGACGTGGTTTTGCCTGGCTTGACACCGGCACGCACGATTCTCTTTCCGAAGCCTCTACCTTCGTCGAGGTGATCGAAAAACGGCAAGGGTTGAAAATAGCCTGCCTGGAAGAAATCGCTTACCGGAACGGCTGGATCGATGCTGAACGGTTGAGGCAGGTTGCCTCTCCGATGCTGAAGAACCAGTACGGACAATATCTGCTGAAATTGATAAAAGGAGAAAATGAATAAGGATAGTAAAATATTTGTAGCAGGTCATCGGGGCCTGGTCGGTTCCGCCATCCTGAAGAATCTGAAGACAAAAGGGTATACGAATTTTGTCTTGCGTACGCATATGGAACTGGATTTGACCGACCAGCAGGCCGTTCATGATTTCTTTGCGGTCGAGAAGCCGGAATATGTGTTCCTGTCGGCCGCCCATGTCGGAGGAATTATGGCGAACAGCCGTTACCGCGCCGACTTTATTTACGAGAATCTAATGATTCAGAACAATGTGATTCATGCTTCTTATCTGAATAAGGTAAAGAAACTCCTGTTCTTGGGGAGTACTTGCATTTATCCGGGAAACGCTCCGCAACCGATGCCGGAGGATTGCCTGCTTGCTTCGCCTCTCGAATATACGAATGAACCTTATGCGATTGCCAAGATTGCCGGGATCAAGATGTGCGAGAGTTATAACTTGCAATACGGGACTAACTATATTGCCGTGATGCCGACCAACCTGTATGGGCCGAATGATAATTTCAACCTGGAGACTTCGCATGTGCTGCCGGCCATGATCCGTAAAATACATTTAGGCAAATGTCTTTCCGAAGGAAATTGGGATGCTGTCCGGAAGGATTTGGATGGACGTCCGGTTGAAAACGTATCCGGTGATGCTTCCGAATCCGAAATATTGGAGCTCCTTGCCAAGTATGGCATCTATCCCGGTAAAGTGGAGCTATGGGGCACAGGCGAACCGCTCCGTGAGTTCCTTTGGAGCGAAGAGATGGCAGACGCTTCCGTCTATGTGATGGAAAAGGTCGATTTTGCCGATGTCTGTCCTGCTACCGGCGATATCCGGAATACACATATTAATATAGGTACAGGAAAAGAACTCACCATCCGGGAAGTGGCTTCCCTGATCCGTGAAAAGGTCGGTTTTACGGGTAATATCGTATTTGATTCGTCCAAACCGGACGGGACGATGCGTAAACTGACGGATGTTACGAAGCTGCATGCTTTGGGTTGGCATCATACGATTGAAGTGGACGAAGGGGTTGAACGCCTCTATAATTGGTACTTGCAGCATTTATGATTTGAGATTTATGATTTATGCGTTGATAATAAATCATAAATCTCAAATCATAAATCTGGAAACATAAATCTGGAAACATAAATCATAAATCACAAATCATACATCAAAAAGTGAGCAAAGTTGCATTAATAACAGGAATAACAGGGCAGGACGGAGCTTACCTGGCCGAATATTTGATTAAGAAGGGATATGTAGTACACGGCATCAAGCGCCGGTCGTCTATGTTCAACACGGATCGTATCGACCATCTTTATCAGGACCCGCATGTGGAAAACCGTAATCTGATCTTGCATTATGGCGATCTGACCGACAGTTTGAACCTGACTCGTATCATCGGTGAGACACAGCCGGACGAGATATATAATCTGGCGGCTATGAGTCATGTGAAAGTGAGTTTCGATACTCCCGAATATACGGCTAATGCCGATGGTCTGGGTGTCTTGCGTATCCTGGAGGCGGTTCGTCTGCTGAACCTGATCCCCAAGACACGTATTTACCAGGCTTCCACATCCGAACTTTATGGTTTGGTGCAGGAAGTTCCACAGAAAGAAACGACTCCTTTTTATCCGAGAAGTCCGTATGCCGTAGCCAAACTTTACGGTTACTGGATAACGGTGAACTATCGTGAGGCCTATAAAATGCATGCGTCGAACGGCATTTTGTTCAACCATGAGTCTCCTCTGAGAGGGGAAACCTTCGTGACGCGTAAGGTGACGCGGGCTGTTTCCCGTATTGCTTTAGGCATGCAGAAAAAGGTTTATATGGGGAATCTTTCTTCCAAACGCGACTGGGGACATGCAAAAGACTATGTCCGTGCGATGTATGCCATCCTTCAGCAGGACGAACCGTCCGATTACGTCATAGCGACGGGAATTACGACAACTATCCGCGATTTTTTGAAAATGGCGTTCGCCGAGATTGGCGTGGAAATTCTTTTTAAAGGAGAAAATGTTAATGAGGTAGCTGTCTTAAACTATATTGACGAAAAAGTGTTTATTGAAAGAGTCGGTGAGGCTTATCTCGATAATCTTCGGAAACGAATTGGGAATGAGGTGGTTGGTGTCGATCCGCAATATTTTCGTCCGACCGAAGTCGAGCTGCTGATCGGTGATGCGACAAAGGCTCGCACCCGCTTAGGCTGGGAGCCGAAGTACGATTTGCCCGCATTAATAGCGGATATGATATCCAATGATATAAAGTTGATGAAGAAAGAATCGTATCTTAGAAAAGGCGGCTATGAGATATTGAATTATTTTGAGTAGAATCAAACTTTTATTGTTTTTATTTGTTATAATTGGAAAAAGAGTTAATTTTGCAATATATTTGAGCAAGATTAGAGGTAATTGATTGTTTAATTAAAATGTTGATGAATATGAAGACTAAAGTATTACTTTTAGCTTTGTTGTCAGGTTTTGTTTTCTCTGTTTCTGCGCAGGAATTTAAACCGCAGGTTGGATTTAGTAACGAGGCGGGTTATAAAACAAACTTCAAAAAGAACAAAGCTGGCGACAACTGGTTTATTTCTATTGCCGGTGGTGCAAGTGTTTTATTTGGTGACCAGAACAGTGAAGCCGATTTTAAAAATCGTTTGAATTTCGCTCCTCAGTTCTCTGTCGGTAAATGGTTCAATCCGTATTTGGCTCTGCGTCTCCAGTTGAACGGTGGTGTGTTGCACGGTTTTGAAAACACAGGCGCTACATTTATGCAGCACAATAAATATGCAGCCGCTCATGCCGATTTGTTGTGGGATGTAACGAATTTCTGGGCTCCTTATAATGAAAAGAAAGTATTCCGTTTGATTCCTTGGATCGGTCTTGGTTACGCACAGCGTTTCAAAAACTCCGATGATAACAGAGGTATTCCAAGAACAGAATCTCCGACGGTTAACTTCGGTATCTTGACTGCATTCCGTTTGAGCAAACGTGTGGATTTGAACGTTGAAGTTCAGGGTTCATTGCTGAACGAACAGTTTAACCGTGTTGCTATGTACCACCTGACTGACGGTATCGGCCAGTTGAGCGCAGGTTTGACTTTCAAACTGGGTAAGACTGATTTCGAAGTGTTGGAACCGATGGACTACGCTTTGTTGAACGACCTGAACGGCCAGATCAACGCTTTGCGTGCTGAAAACGACGAATTGAGCAAACGTCCGGTTTCTTGTCCTGAATGCGAAGAAGTCGTAACTAACGTTGTTAACAACTATGTAGACAATGTGGTATACTTCCGTATCAATAGCGCTAAGATCGACAAGAACCAGCAGGTTAGCATCTATAATACTGCACAGTTCATGAAAGATAACAATGTGCCTATCAAGGTTATCGGTTATGCTGATAAGAAAACTGGTACAGGTTCTTACAATATGCAGCTTTCTGAAAAACGTGCAAGAGCCGTTGCTAAAGAATTGATCGACAAATACGGTATCTCTTCCAGCCAGATCACAATCGAATGGAAGGGTTCTGATGTTCAGCCGTACAGCGAAAACAACTGGAACCGTGTTGTTATCATGTCTGCAAATAATTAATTAATTTCTGATTATATTCCGAAGGGCTGCACATAATCTGTGCAGCCTTTTTTTTGCTCGGAAATATTGCTTATTTTTGCATGATTTTAGAGCGTTGTTATGGAGTTAAATAAAAAACATGGTTATCTTATTCAATGGTTGATAGGCGTTGGGGATCTGATCGTTCTGAATCTTCTTTTCTTTCTTGTCTACTATGGATTGAATAATTTATATACATCAGCTATCACTGAGAATTTGCGTGAGGTGGTGCTTTTGTTGAATTTCTGTTATTTTTTCTCCCTCTATTTTGTCCCTTTGCAGTTGCATCTGTCCATTGTCTTTATCGACAAAATTGTGCAAAGGGCTTTCCTGTTGGTTACGATCATGTTTTTCCTGTTTGCCACGTGCCTGATTTTTCTGAATGTCGGGGATGTGCTGGCGACTTTCCTGTTGATTTATTATGTCGTTACGATTGTTATATTTTCGTTGTGGCGTGTTATTGTACGCGTAACTTTGAAGATGTATCGCCGGAAAGGATATAACTTCAAGAAGATAGTGATTGTCGGAGCCGGGAAGAACGGGATGGAACTGTATAAGGTGATGAAGGACGATCTGTCCTACGGTTTCAATATCTTAGGGTTCTTTGATGATAACCTGTCCTTGAAATCTGTCCTCCCGAATTATTTGGGTATGACAAATGAAGTGGAAGACTTTGTGTTGGCAAATGATGTGGATGAAATTTACTGTACCTTGCCTGGTACGAACGATGAAAAGATCGTCCGTCTGCTGAATTTTGCGGAGAAGCACATGATCCGTTTCTATATCGTGCCGGAATTTTATCGGAACTTGAAGAAGAGTCTTGTGATGGAGGTCTTGGAGTCCATTCCTTTGATGACTGTCCGCCGCGAACCTTTGCAGGCAGCCTATAACCGGGCGTTGAAGCGTACGTTCGATATTCTTTTTTCTACCATAATTCTGGTGACGATATTCCCGATATTGTATGTCGTGGTCGGTATCATGATCAAGCTGAGCTCCCCGGGGCCTATTTTGTTCAAGCAAAAAAGAACGGGACTGTACGGGCAGGATTTCAGGTGCTATAAGTTTCGCACGATGAAAGTCAATGCACAGGCTGATTCCCTGCAGGCGGTGAAAAACGACCCGCGTAAAACGAAGGTCGGAGATTTTCTTCGTCGGACGAACCTGGATGAATTTCCCCAATTTATTAATGTGTTGAGAGGAGAAATGTCTGTCGTAGGGCCGCGTCCCCATATGCTGAAGCATACCGAGCAATACTCTGCGCTAATCGACAAGTACATGGTTCGCCATCTGGTCAAACCGGGTGTGACAGGTTGGGCACAGGTAACAGGCTACAGAGGAGAAACAAAAACATTGGAACAGATGGAAGGCCGTGTGAAACGAGATGTCTGGTATATCGAGAACTGGTCTTTCTTCCTGGATCTTAAGATTATAGTCGTGACGGTTCTCAATATGTTCAAAGGAGAAAAGAACGCATACTAAGTATAAAATTGCACACTTTTTGTATATATGTGTAATTAAGAGTTGAATTTATGTTATCTTTGTGCCCGATGGGAAGGATTATAGCAATTGATTATGGTCGGAAACGTACCGGATTGGCAGTTACGGATACGTTGCAGATGATAGCAAACGGACTGACAACCGTTCCGAGTGGCGAACTCGTGAAGTTTCTGGCGGACTACGTCTCGCGCGAACCTGTCGAGCGTTTTGTAGTCGGCCTTCCGAAACAGATGAACAACGAACCTTCAGAAAATATGAAATATGTGGAAGCTTTTGTTACACACTTGAAACGGACGCTTCCGGATATTCCGGTGGAATATTACGATGAACGATTTACTTCCGTTTTGGCGCATAAGGCAATGTTGGACGGAGGATTGAAGAAAAAGAAAAGGCAGGATAAAGGATTGGTGGATGAGATCAGTGCGGTTATTATCTTGCAGTCATATTTGGAAAATAAGAAATATCAGTTATAAAAGTTATGATTTTGCCAGTATATTTATATGGACAGCCTGTGTTAAGAAAAGAGGCTGAAGAAGTTCCGATGGATTACCCGGAGTTGAAACAATTGGTAGCCAATATGTTTGAGACGATGTACAATGCCGATGGCGTAGGGCTGGCTGCTCCGCAGGTCGGTTTGTCATTACGCCTTTTGGTAATCGATGCCGACGTGATGGGAGATGATTTCCCCGAATGTAAAGGATTCAAGCGTGCGATGATCAATCCTGTTTTCCTTGAAAAAAGCGAAGAAGAAGTTTCGATGGAAGAAGGTTGCCTGAGTCTGCCGGGGGTACATGAGAAAGTGTCCCGTTCGGCAAAAGTGCGCGTGAAATACCTGGATGAAGATTGGAAAGAACATGAAGAAACGGTAGAAGGATTTGCCGCCCGTGTCGTACAGCATGAGTGCGAACATCTGGAAGGCCATGTTTTTATCGACAATATTTCCGGGATCCGCCGTCAGTTGAATAAAAGCAAATTAAATAGTATTATTAAAGGAACAGCCCGTTGCTCCTATAAAGCAAAAGCGGTTGGTAAGTAATAAGAACTCTATTAACTAATCAGTATGACAGATTTAAGTAAAAACATTCAGGCCCTCAGGGAAAAGAAAGCCGTCGTTGAGATGGGTGGAGGCGAAGCCGCCATCGAAAAGCAGATCGCGATGGGTAAATTGACAGCCCGTGATCGTATTCTATCCTTGTTGGACAAGAATTCTTTCCACGAATATGACCTGTTCGTGAAGCACGATGGTCGTGATTTCGGTATGGATAAGAAAGATTTACCCGGTGATGGTGTTGTTACAGGTACAGGTACGATCTTTGGTGCTCCGGTTTGTATCTATGCGCAGGACTTTACGGTTGCCGGTGGTTCGCTGGGCTTGCAGCATGCACGTAAGATCACGAAGATCATGGATCATGCTTTGAAAATGAAATGTCCGATTATTGGAATCAACGACTCGGGCGGTGCGCGTATCCAGGAAGGTGTAGGCGCATTGGCAGGGTATGGTGAAATATTCTATCGCAATACAATTGCTTCCGGTGTTATTCCTCAGATTTCTTTGATTCTGGGACCTTGTGCCGGTGGAGCCGTATATTCTCCGGCTTTGACGGACTTCGTGTTTGTCGTAGAAAACATCTCCAAGATGTTTATTACAGGTCCTAACGTGATCAAGACCGTGTTGGGCGAAGATATCTCTATGGAAGACCTGGGAGGTGCACGCGTCCATGCTGAAACAACCGGTAACGCTCATTTCTATGCTCAGAGCGAACAGGAATGTTTCGAGCAGGTTAAACGTCTGGTCAGCTTTATCCCGTGGAATAACCGGGAACGTGCAAAAATGGCAGAACCGAAGGAACCTGCTGCGATCATGAACATCGAAGAAGTAGTTCCCGCAGATCCGAAGCAACCGTATGATGTACGTAACGTTATCAAATGTATCGTGGATGATTCCGACTTCTTGGAGGTACAGGAACTGTGGGCAGCCAACATTGTGATCGGTTTCGGCCGTATGGGAGGTGAAACAGTCGGTTTCGTAGCCAACCAGCCGATGGTATTGGCCGGTGTGCTGGATTGTGACAGTGCCGATAAGGCTGCACGTTTTATCCGTTTCTGCGATTCTTTCAATATTCCGATTATCACGTTGGAGGATATGCCGGGCTATTTGCCGGGTGTCGACCAGGAACATGCCGGTGTGATCCGCCACGGTGCAAAAGTGCTGTATGCTTATTCCGAAGCGACCGTACCCAAGATCACGGTTATCCTGCGTAAGGCCTATGGCGGCGGTTATATCGCCATGAACTCACGCCACCTGGGTGCGGACTTTATGTTTGCATGGCCGAGTGCGGAAATTGCGGTAATGGGACCGGAAGGAGCTGCCAATATCATCTTCCGTAAGGAGATCATGGAAGCAGAAGACCAAAACGCAATGCGCCAGGAAAAGGTAAAGGAATATATCGAGAAATTCGCAAATCCTTACGTGGCTGCGTCCAAAGGATTCATCGATTCTGTTATCGAGCCGAAAGAAACACGTTCCTTGTTGCTTCACGCGCTTAAACTTTCTGTATTGAAAGAGGAATACAGGCCGGCTAAGAAGCACGGATTGCCTCCGTTCTAATTAACGCTGTAAAAACTTTTGGATATGGAAAAGAAAGAGAAAGAGAACGAATATGTGGATTTTGTAGTAACGGCTCGCAAATATAAAACGACGCTGACTGCAAAATATAAGAACCGCAAAATGTGGCATAAGCCCTTTGTCGGTGATGTGATTTCTCATCTTCCCGGGACGATCGTTAAAGTGGAAGTGCAAAAAGGCCAGGAAGTCGAAGCCGGCCAGTTGCTACTGATCCATCAGGCGATGAAGATGTACAACCGGGTGGTTGCACCCGTGGCAGGTACGATTGTCGAACTGGGAGTGAAGGAAGGTGATAAGATACCCAAAGATCATTTGATGGTTAAGATTCAGCCGAAGTAAATAGCTGAAGCAAATAAATATAGAAAGCTTTCACACTGTTTTGCAGTCTGTGAAAGCTTTTTTTATAGATTGGTTTTAACGGCTAAGATTATTTACTTACTTTTGCGACTGATCAATGTTGAATATTTTTATAATAGATGAAGAAAGCGATTCTTTTATTTATATTCCAGCTGTGTTCGTTGGCCATGTTTGCACAGATCAATACGGACCGTGTATTGACTATCGGACGCAATGCTTTGTATTTTGAGGACTATGTTCTTTCTATACAATATTTTAATCAGGTTATCAAATCGAAACCTTGGTTGGCTGAACCGTATTTCTACCGTGCTGTGGCAAAAATCAATCTGGACGATTATAAAGGAGCAGAAGAAGACTGTACGCTTTGTCTTGAGCGAAACCCTTTCCTTGTGCAGGCATATTACGCGCGTGGTATTGCCCGTCAGAGCCAGGAGAAGTTTGACGAAGCAATAGCTGATTACAAAAAAGGGTTGGAATTTAAGGCGGAAGACCGTCAGATGCTGGTGAACATGGCGGTTGCCAATATCCAGAAGAAAGATTTTAATGAAGCAGAAAAAGTTTTTGACGACCTGATGGCGGCCCACCCCAAATATTCCATGAACTATCTGACGCGTGGTGCGATGTACACCGAGAAGGGAGATACGGTCAAGGCGCTTGCCGATTATGATAAGGCGATCAGCATGGATCCCTATTATGCTCCTGCTTATGGAAACCGGGCGATCCTGCTTTACCAAATGAACAACTTGAAAGATGCGCTTGCCGATCTGAACGAGGCTATCCGTCTGAATACCCGCGAGAGCGGTTATTATATCAATAGAGGCTTGGTGCGCTATCAGTTGAAGGACTTGCGTGGCGCTATGGCGGATTACGACCAGGTAGTCGGCATGGATAGCCACAACCTGATTGCACGCTTTAACCGGGGATTGCTTCGGGCCCAGATCGGTGATAATAACCGGGCTATCGAAGACTTCGATGTTGTGATCGAGATCGAACCGGATAACTATATGGCTTATTACAACCGGGCGTTGTTGCGCTACGAAACGGGTGATTATCAGGGAGCCGTACATGATTTTGATGTCGTGTTGCAGCAGTATCCGAACTTTGTCGCCGGTTATTACAGCCGTGCGGAGGTGAAGCGGAAAATGCATGACGAAGTGGGAGCCGATCGTGACTACTGGACTGCCTATAATATGGAACAGCAAAAGAAGAATGGAAACTCTTCGGGTAATGCGGTCGCTTCCCGGAATGGGAACAACGCTGGTACGCAATCGGCTGATCCGACATCTAAAGATGAAAATACGCGTGAGCAGTCGGATAAGAATATCGATAAGTTCAACCGCCTTGTCGTGTATGATGAAGAAGAGGTACGCAAGACGAAGTATAACAGTGAAATTCGCGGACGGGTGCAGGACCGCAACGTACGTGTGGATTTGGAACCGATGTTTGTCCTGACCTATTACGAAAAAATAGATCAAGTAAAGAAGTTGGTTTATTATGATAAGATGGTGGAAGATTACAATGCCCGCCTGGTATTGGAACGTAAGTTGCGTCTCACAAACGAGGAGGCAGCCCTCACGGAAGATCAGGTTGCCACACATTTCGCCTCTATCGATAACTTCTCGGCTCATATCGTGAAGAATCCGAACGATGTGGATGCTTATTTCGGGCGAGCTTTGGATTTTATGCTTGTGCAGGACTTTACCGAAGCGATAAAGGACTATACGAAGGTGATCGAACTGGACCCGAATTTTGCAATGGCCTATTTCAATCGAGCCGTCGTCCGCTATAAGCAACTTGACTATAATATGTCGCAAGCCGCCAATTCTCAAGATGATTTTGCTATGAGCATGAACCTTAAGATGGGCAAGAATCCGGCGGTTGTTCGTACGCCGGCGACATCCGATCCGACTTCCGCATCCTTGAAAGATAATAAGCGGGCTTACGAGCATGAAATGATTACGCGTGATTACGACATGGTAATCAAATTGAATCCGGGTTTCGTATATGCTTATTTCAATCGTGGAAACCTGCGTTGTGCGCAACGTGATTTCCGTGCAGCCATCCAGGACTACAGTGAGGCGATCCAACGCGATCCGGAATTTGCCGAGGCTTATTTCAACCGTGGATTGGCTCGTCTTTCGCAAGGAGATGCCAACCGGGGAATCGCCGATCTGAGCAAAGCCGGAGAGTTGGGTATCATCAATGCTTATAGCATCATCAAGCGTATGACAAGCAATTGACGTCGGTAAGCCCTTCCCCCCCCCCTTATTGTAAAAAACATCTTGAAAACGGCCTGAAATCCCTTCACGAGCGGATCCGCAAACAATTTTTACGGATCCCAAATAAGGTCTTGGAAAGGCTCTTTTCCATGAGGTGCGCGGTTTTTTCTCCTGACGACCGTCTTCATTGCCATGACGACCGTTTTCATATAAGGTGAACCCTGCAGTTCACGGCAACGAAGACGGTCGTTATGGCGGTGAAGACGGTCGTTGCGGAAACGGAATGCCGGAATCCTTGAGAATACCCTCAAATACTTTTCCATATTCCCTTACTCTCCCCCTTGTTTCTCTGAATATCCGATTCTACAGAAGTTAGGCTTTGCAGAAATGTCAGGAACTCCGGTAAAAAGATTGACAAACGGCAAGCTTTTTTCATAATCCAAGCAGGCTGTTTATATGTGCGTCACGAAAAGTACCGTTCCGGTGTATAAAAGTCAATCTGAAAACGTCCGGTTTTTCATTTGAAATAGAAAAAATAGGGGATATTGTAGAAAATGAAGGAAAAATTGAATATCACGTTGACCGAATGGGAGAAGGAGTGTGGTGCAGAGCTTGCAGAAAATCTTTGGCGTCCCGTTTTGAAGGTTTTCAACGACAAGCAATATGCATAAGCCTTTTTCCAGTGATGGCCGGGATAATATTAAATGTTGCAAACTTATTCGTAATAACAGCATAATATTGTTACTTTTGCTTCATATTCATCGGATGATATTACGAATAATCATAAAGCAAAAGAACATGATGCAAAAAAAATCGCTTGCCGATGAAGTCGTGGAGCATATAAGGAAACAGATAGAAGTCGGTGAGTTGAATGAGGAAGAGAAATTGCCAACAGAACCCGAACTGATGAAATTGTTCGGTGTGGGACGTTCTACCATTAGAGAAGCTGTAAAGACCCTTTCCAATATGGGATATTTAAGTGTACAACAAGGACGTGGAACTTTTGTGAAAAGTACTATTCCCAAAGACCAATCGTTTGAAGAAAGGATAAAGCGTGCTGACATACAGGGACTCAAAGAGGTGCGCAATATCCTCGACATGCCTTTGTCTGCTATAGCGGCACAACGGAGAACCCCCAATGATATTGAGAAAATCAGGAAATGTGCGCAAAATCGCGAGAAAGTCGCTGTGAACGGTGACTTGGAAGGCTGCATCAAGGCTGACGTTCTATTCCATGTGTCTGTGGCAGAAGCTACGCACAATACGATTCTTGCGGAAATGTATCGAAGCATTGCCTTGTCCCAGCCATTGCATGACAAGTTGGTCAAGTTCATCAGTGAGGGGAACGTGAAGAGTGCGGCTCGCATAGGCGAATCGTTTTGGGGTATATTCGTAATGCGGCGCAACAAATTGTGTCTGGCAAGTTTGAGATATTAAAAATTTAAATAGTAAGCAAATGAACATACAACTCGCCCAACTGATGAGGGCAATGATAAACTATGATAGTGGGGACGTGCCACGCATACAACATTTTGTGAAAGTACACGACTTTGCTGCAACCATTGGTATATCAGAAAACTTGGATGAAGAAACGCAACTTATCCTTGAAGCTGCTGCCATACTACACGACATAGGCATTCATCTTGCGGAAGTCAAGTATGGAAATTGTAACGGAAAGGCACAAGAGGAACTGGGACCAAATGAAGCCCGTAAATTGTTGACGGAAGTTGGTGGCTTTACAGAAGCTCAGACAGAACGTATCTGCTGGCTTATCGGGCATCATCACACATATGACAATGTGAAAACAGCAGACCATCGCATACTTCTTGAAGCAGATTTCCTTGTCAATTCTTTTGAGGACAATCTGGATGTAAAAGGCATCATGGCTTTTAGGAAAAGAGTGTTCCGCTCTACTTATGCCATTGATATATTGGACAAAATGTGGAAAATCGAAAAAGCATGAAAGAAATGTACAAGAAGAATATAGTCAAGACAAAACGTTACGAATCTCCATGTGGCACATTGTTGTTAGGTTCGTTCAACGACAAGCTCTGCCTGTGCGACTGGCAAGTGGAGAAACACCGTGACCATGTGGATAAAAGATTGAAACGTGTGTTACAAGCAGATTTTGAAGATAGCTCATCTGCTGTAATCGAAAAGGCGATTGTGTTGCTTGATGAGTTTTTTGCTGGGAAGCGCAAGAAATTTGACTTACCATTATTATTCGTAGGTACGAATTTTCAGAAAAAGGTGTGGAATGAACTGTTGAAAATACCTTATGGAAAGACGGTTTCCTATGGAGAGATGGCATCTCGAATAGGTATGCCAAGGGCTGTTCGTGCAGTAGCCAATGCCAATGGAGCTAATGCCATCTCGATTTTTGTCCCTTGTCATAGGGTGATTGGGAGTGACGGCTCGCTTACCGGGTATGGCGGTGGACTTGCAGCCAAGAAAAAACTATTGGATTTAGAAACAGCTTTCTTGGAATAGTCAAGAAGTTACCGTAGCAGCATAAAATCTTATAAACAATCCAAATAAAGGCAGAGAGTACCCCTAAATACGCTCTGCCTTTACCAACTATATTCCTCGCTTTTTATACGAAAAAATGAGGAAATAATTTAATTATTTGATATTCAAGACTGAAAGAGAATAAAATTCAGTAACAGGTAGCTATTTAGTAGCAGTGCACGTTTCGCTGCATTGCCTTGCTCTGCACTGATAACGGGACAAAGATAGGAAATTTGACTGAAAAGTGGAAAAGTATAGGGCTTTTTTAGGCTCTTGACTGATAAAAAACAGGGGCATGGAACGAGATTTTTGAATCGGTGCAAAAAAGTGGTGATTTTGCTCCGATTTTTCGTCTTGCTAAATAATTGATAAATAATCTGTTGACATTTGGTGCAAGGTGCACGTATCTATATAGATATACGTGCACCTTGCACCAACGTTTTATATGTGGTCAGAAAAAGGCTTTTCCTGTGCCGTACTATTGGGTTGTAAACAGGTTGAAATTAGTGTTTGTGCAATTTTATCTTGGTCGTTCTTCTGAAAATGCAATTGTGCTGATGTTCCCTTTTGGTATCTCGTTTGATACCGCTCATTGTTTGGTGGTAGTGGTATTGTAGAAATTAGCACATAAGCATAACATTCAAGTAAACTTGATGTTCTGCGATTCAGTAATTCAGCAAATTTTCATGGTGTTCTATTACAGTATCTTTGCTAATAGAAAAGAATTCTATTGATGGAGTATAAAATCCATCCTTAACAAAATCATCAAAGATGAATGGAAATTAATGGCTAAATATCAGCCTATATTCTTGCAATCAGGATCGTGATTTTACTTTCCTGACAGGAAACCGTTAATTTTCTTTAAATAACTTGCCACCTCCCAGTTGCATCATGACCGTAAAATCATGGAATGCGGCTATCGCCACATCAGTGCTGTTAAATGTTAAATATCCCAATTATCCAAAATCCTTTTCCTTCTTTACCATTATAATGTAGTAAACTAAAAACAAGGAATAATGATGGATAGGAAAAAGAAAACGTTACTTTCTCCATTGTTGGATCGGACACTGGAAGCATTGAAAGGACAACGTAGCGTGCAAACGTTGGAGAACTACCACAGTAGTATAAATAAGGTAAAGGAATTTGTGGGGGATGGATGGGAACATCTGACGGTAGAAGACATCACAAGAGGTTGGACGGACAGATTCACCACATGGCTGGAAAGCCGCCACGCCGACAAACCTCAGACCGTGGACTTTTACCTTCGCACGTTCCGTGCGTTGTACAGTCATTCACTTGCACTTTCAGACAATAAAACGGACGGGAAACCTTTCGGCGGACATCACGGCGGGAGCAGCTTCCCCGCCAAACGTGCGCTCCGGAAAGAAGAGGTGCAGCGTCTGCTCTCTCCGGCCTTGCGGCAGACACTGCCGGAGAACCGGCGTGAGGCATTGGACGTATTGCTGTTCATCCTTTACGCCCGCGGAATGGTATTCAAGGATGTATACAACCTGACCCGCCGTATGGTGACGGACCGGCATATCCGTTACCTGCGCAGCAAGACCGGCGTGCCCATCGACGTGGAGGTTGTGCCTGAACTGGAAGAAATCATGAAACGGTATTATCGAGAAGATTCTCCTTTCGTTTTCCCTTTCCTACACAAGACAAGAAAAGGGTGTTGCGGGGAGGAACTCTCTGAGGAATCCGCCCTGCGGCGGATCAACCGTTCCATGCACGAGATTGGCAGAAAGACGGGACTCTCCGTGCCGCTCACCACCTACGTATTGCGCCACACATGGGCGACACTGATGCTGGAGGACAGCCAACCGGTTGAACTTATCAGCCAGTGCATGGGACACACTTCGATACGCACCACGCAAATCTACCTTTCGCGCATCAGCAGCCATAAGGTTGACACCGCTGTGAACGGCATGTACGACCGGATGCTGCGGCAGCCCAAACATAAAAGAAAGGAAAGGGACATCCCGTCCGGATGCTGCCGAAAAACCGAATCCCTTGCATCGCAACTTTTGGAAAACAGAAACACACAGCCGCATATTTCCCAAACTCCCGAAAACAAAAAATGTCCCTTTCTTAATGAGAAAGAGACATCCTTTTCGTGTCACATGAACACCGTAATAAATTTCGTTGCAAAAGTATATATTTCACAGGTTTGCTGCAAATTTTCTTCCGCTTTTTTCTCCGTTTTACCCGACATTTCTTTCTACCTTCCTTTCCTCTATTATTTCCACGCAAGGTGAAATACCTTTTCAACCGCCTGTATCACAGAATTATACAAATCAATTTTCCATAATGTCTCTTTCTCATTAAGAAAGGGACACGCGTCAAGGGGCATTATAATGTATGGAAAAGCGAAAATTAAACGGGTGACATTCCCATTTCTTTTTCCATTTCAAATACAGTTAATCACCGTATTTGCCGTACAGTTCGCAAATGCAAAGGCACTGGAAAGAAAGCATAAGGAGACGATAGAAAATGAAACGAATGACAGAGGAAAGGGGTGAGATATGTTGACGAACCCCACGCGATACGGGCTGATCGCCTGCCGCTACCTTGTATGGGGCTGGCACAACGGCGTATGGCTCAACGCACCCGAGATAGCGGAGCGTTACCGGATGAACGTGCGTGCCCTCTCTCCGGCGTTGCGGCGGCTGGTGCTGGCAGGCATCCTGCGCTCGCAGTGCGGAGGGACGAGGCCGGGTTTCATGCTCAGCCGCCCACCGGAGGAGGTGACGATGCTGGAAGTGGTGCGCGCGCTGGAAGGGAACTTCCGCATGGACTGCTGCCGCACGGTGCTTTCAAGCGTCCGGTGCTCATGCGAGACGGAATGCTGCCTGGTCTGCGGGGTATTCCGCGACATGCTGGACGAACTGCGGCGGAGACTTTCGGATGTGTCGCTCGAGGAGCACGCCGCAACGGAAGAATTTTCGGGGGGGGTATAAAGCCTTGCAAACCAATAATATAGCGTACTATTCCGGAATATTCCAGCGATAACGCATGAGATAAAGACAACTAAAATTAAAAAATACGATATGAGAAAAAGATTCATTCCGTCCCTGTTGCTGGCGACGCTGCTCGCCGGAAGCGCGCAGGCGGCCACCGTGTCGGACAGCCTCCGCACCACGGTGTACTACCGCACCGCGAGCGCACGGCTGGAGCTACCGTACATGGACAACGCCCGCCACCTGTCGGCACTGGGGGACAGCATCCGCGCTTTGGAAGCCGACCCTGCGGCTGTGCTCAGGCGTATCCGTATCCAGTCGTCGGCATCGCCCGAGGGGAACAGCAAGTTTAATAAGGAGCTCGCCAGAAAACGCGGCGAGGAACTACGCGACTATCTGAAAGGGAACCTCTCGCTTCCCGACAGCATCTTCACGCTCCAGTCGCTGGGCGAGGGCTGGGACGAGCTGGCAGAGAAACTCGCCCGCACCGACGTTCCTTGGCGCGACAAGGCACTGGCCATCATCCGCGACACGCCCGAATGGGTGGTTCGCGAGGGCAAGGTGGTCGACGGCCGCAAGCGCCAGCTCATGAACCTTTCCGGCGGACGCGCGTGGCAATATATGATGGAGAACCTCTTCGACAGCCTGCGCAGCGGCGCACTCGTGGTGTGCGAGGTGGAACGCATGGAACAGGTGAAACCTGAACCCGAACCCACGTCCGCCGAAGTGAGACAGGCAACCGACATGACAGCCGATAACACTGAAGAAACCCCGTCGACAGAGCCCGAATCCACCGCCACCTTATATAACAAGGAGGACGAGACGGTTCCGCAGGACAACACGGAAGTAGGAAACGGCGGGAAGCCGTTCTTCATGGCTGTAAAGACGAACCTGCTCTACGACGCGGCACTCGTTCCGAACGTGGGACTGGAGTTCTACCTCGGGAAAGGCTGGAGCGTCTGCGGCGATTGGATGTATGCATGGTGGAGCAAGGATGCCAAGCACCGCTACTGGCGCGTGTACGGCGGCGAGCTGGAAGTGCGCAAGTACTTCGGTCGCAAGGCTGCCGAAAAACCGTTGCAGGGACACCACCTCGGCGTGTACGCCCAAGGGCTGACCTACGACTTCGAGACGGGCGGCAAAGGCTACCTGAGCGACTTCGGCTACGGCGTGGGCGTGGAATACGGCTACTCGCTGCCTGTCGCCAAGCGTCTTAACATCGACTTCGGCCTCGGTGTCGGTTACGGCGGTGGCAAGTACAAAGTATACGATCCGGAGGACGGCTGCTATGTATACAAGGAAACGAAGAAACGCCGCTGGTTCGGCCCGACGAAGGCGGAAATCTCGCTCGTCTGGCTGCTGGGACACGGCAACGAGAACAAGAAAGGAGGAACGAAATGACACATATACGGATATACAAGGAATTGCGCAAGGCAATCGCGGGATGTCTGGCGGTGATGCTGCTTCCCCTGCTTGCGGCCTGCGAGCACAAGGACCTGTGCTACGACCATCCGCACTCGGCGAACGTGGAGGTCGTGTTCGACTGGACGGAAGCCCCCGACGCGCACCCTGCCACGATGAGCCTCTACCTCTATCCGGAGGACGGCTCCGAACCTATGCGCTACGAGTTCACCAAGCACGAGGGCGGCACCATCATCGTCCCGGAGGGTATGTATGACGCCCTCTGCGTGAACAGCGACAAGGAGACGCACCGCATCCAAAACAAGGAGCGCATGGAGACGTTTCAAGTGACCACCGGAGACACCCGTTCGCTTCGCGGCGCACTGGCCACCCGGTCGGAGACGGCCCCGCTGGCACGGGGCGCGGAAGAGGAGCGCAGCGTGATGGAACCCGAGGCCCTCTGGAGTGACCATGCCGAGCGGTTGGACATCGGTCCGGCGAGCGGCGTGAAGCGGATCGTCCTGACCCCGAAGCCACGGGTGAACACTTGTACGGTGGAGGTCAGAAACGTGGAGAACCTGCGTCACGTGAGTGCACTTAGCGCGTCCGTGACGGGTATGGCGGGCGGCTGGCTGGCAGGAATCGACGAGTTGACAACCGAGAAAGTGACCATCCCGTTCGAGGTACACGCCAATGAGGAGAAGACGCAGTTGTCGGGCAGTTTGAGCTTCTTCGGCCATTGTCCGAAAGAAACCGGCACGCACAAGCTGATGATCTATGCGCTGATTTCGGACGGCAACACCTACTACTTCGAGGCGGACGTGACAGACCAGCTGCACGACCCGGCACAGGACCCGACGCATATAGTCATCGTGATCGACAAGTTGCCGCTTCCGAAACCGGTGTCTGGTGGTGGAGGATTGCAGCCTACCGTGAAGGATTGGGAAGAAGTGCACATCAGCTTACCGATGAGCTAAGCAGAGAACAAGTGGAACAGAAAAGTAAAAATACAAGTATATGAACAAATCGATTTATATATGTGCGGCTGCCGCGATGATGCTGGCTTCATGCTCCAACGACGAGGTCGTGGAACAGGCGCAGGAGAACGCCATCAGCTTCCGCAGCATGATGGGTGCGAATACCCGTGGCGTGGTGGCTGACGTTAGTAATTTGAATACCCTCTGCGTGACGGCCTATCAAGGAACAAGCCTGTACTTTGACAATGTCATATTCCAAAAGGACGGTACGGGCTTCTTCAACTCTGCCAAGCCTTATTATTGGCCGGAAACCGGCGAATTGACTTTCACCGTACTTTCAGGCAACTGGAGCGGCACGCGTGATTTCACCGGCTCAACGAATCAATGGATGCACGATGTCGCCATAGCGGACGGGATAGCCGAGCAGCAGGATATGACTTATGTCAGCAATGTGAGAGGCACGAAAGCCGACTACGGAAAAGTGGGCGTACCGCTGGAGATGAAGCACGCGCTTACACAAATCCAAATTAGTGCCAAAAATGAAAACAGCAACTATGTGTACAAGGTGAAAGGTGTCCGCATATACAGCGCGTTGGGAGGAGGTGATTTTGATTTCAAAAATGAAGAATGGCATGCAAATGGGACATACATGTGTTATGAGACCACTTATGATACGCCGATAGATTTAACGGAAACTGTCCAATCCATTATGGGAAAAGCAGGCAATGCCATTGTGTTGCCTTATATAGTGGAGGCTTGGGACGGAAAGCAATCATCCGGAGATAGTTTTGAGATACCATTATCTTTAAATCCGGCAGATCAAAATGCCGTCGTAGGTTCTTACATATCCGTTTTGGTAAATATCCAGATGAAGTTAGGAGCGACTGTTTATCCCGATAAGGTTGGCGGTTATGCATGGGCTGCCATACCAGTATCATTTGAATGGGAAAAGGGCAAGAAATATGTTTATACGCTCGACTTCACCAATGGTGCCGGAAAAGTTGACCCCATGGATCCGGGAACTGACTGGGATGCAAGCAAAGACCCTGCCAAGGCAGACCCCATCTTAGGTGGCCTGATACGCTTCGGTGTGACGGTCAGCGAGTGGGGCACTGATGACAAGAACGTGGACCTGAAAGACTCGGAAAAGTTTAATGTCACGGTGGACGGCTGGACGGACGAGACGAAAGATGCTCCCCTGAAATGAATCTGAAAAGTTATACAAAAGGTTATCAATCAATTATTTTTTTAATTATTCATTTTAAATTTTATTTTTTCAATTATGAACAAAATGATTTATTTGTGCGCAGCGGCTGCTTTGACGCTGGCATCATGTTCAAACGACGAGACTGTGGAAGTGGCACAGCAGAAAGGCATCAGTTTCCGTGCCGTAACAGGACTGAACACACGTGCTTCTGAAGTGACAACGGCAAACCTGAGTGAAATTCAGGTAACAGCCTTTTGGGATGCGAACAACAACAAGTACGACGGTTTTACTAATGGTGAGGTTCTTTATAAAAAGGACAGCAATGGCGATTTTAATTCCGCCATTCCTGTATACTGGCCAGGAAAAGACCAGGAAAATGAGAAGTTGAGCTTCACCGCTTTCTCCAATAACTGGACAGGAAATAAAACTATCACGGACAAGAATACCATCAGCGTGGGTAGTGTCGAGATTAACACAGATGTGGACCAGCAAGCGGACATGGTATACGTTACAGGTGCAACAGGAACCAAAGTAGCCAACGAAACTGCCGGCGTTCCATTGGTATTGGGACACGCCCTTTCCCAGATCCAAATCTCTGCAAAGAGCGACAATACGGTCTACACATACCAAGTGAAAGGTATCCGTATTTCAAACGTTGACGGAGAGGCCGACTTCGATGTCGTTACCGATAAGTGGAGCAACAACGGTGCAAACGACCAAGTTTACAATGTGACTTACGACAATGCGATAACCTTGAATGGTACCGCTCAAACAATCATGAAAGCCGAAGGCAACAACCTCATGCTGCTTCCGCAGGCTGGTGTAGACGGTACTGGCACAACTACGGCTTGGGATGTTGAAAACGACCAGACAAATACCCAAAAAGGTACATACATCTCTGTATTGTTGAAAATCAAGAAAGGCACTGAAAACGTTTTCCCTGCTGAAGGTGATGACACTTACGGTTGGGCTGCCGTTCCCGCCTCATTCACTTGGGTAAAGGGCAATAAGTATGTCTATACTTTGGACTTCACCAACGGTGCAGGACGTGTTGACCCTGTAACTCCGGGACCGGATGTTAAGCCACAACCGGACGGAAAAGACCCAAAACCGGGAGATAAGATCTTGGGTGACCCGATCAAGTTCACCGTTACGGTTACTCCTTGGAATCCCCAAGAGAACAACATCGGCATGTAATCCGACATCCGTATAATCAAAAATCAATAACCAAACCGCGCTTCCGCCCGGCGACCGTCCGCACACACGGTCAAGGCAGGAAGCGCACCCTTAGGCCGGGCGAGGTTGAATGTCCTTTTCCGGTCACACTGAATAGACAATTTAAAATAAAGAATAACTATGGCAAATAAAGCGATTCATGTATTGGCGGCAGCGGCCTTGATCCTTGCCTCGTGCTCCAACGACGACACGGTGCAGGTAGCTTCGGGGAAAGGCATCCGTTTCCGCACGACGGTGGGCATGAACACCCGCGCCCTCCCTGCCGACCTTGCCGGGCTGAAAGCTGCCGGTTTCAGCGTGTCGGCGTTCGCCACGGCCGGCAACGAGGAGAAGTACGGGTTCCGGAACCTGCTGTTCACGCACGAGGACGGCACGGAGAACGACTGGACGTCCGACCCCGTGAAATATTGGCCTGACGACGGCAGCGAGTTGCGCTTCGTGGCATCCTGTCCCGAAGCCACGGCTTGGGGTGGCACCTACGAGGGCGAAAATCCCGGCGAGCTGAAAGTGACCGGCTTCAGTCCGGCAGCGGACATCGCCGGACAAAAAGACCTGCTGGCCGGCTACGCCTCGGGCAGCAGGAACAATGCCGCCAAGACGGAGATAGAGTTGCGCCACGTGCTCACGCAGGTGGAGGTGCGTGCTAAGAGTTCGAACAATACCTACCGCTACGACGTGAAGGCGGTGCGCATCGGTTCCGTCCGCTCCACGGGCGACTATACGTTCCCTTCAGCGATAAATACCGATGGCAGCTGGACGCTGAAAGACGGCAGCTACGCTTCCTATACCACGAAGAACTTAAAAGAGCCTGTACGCCTTACGGCGGATGCCACATCACTCATGGGCGATGGCGGTACGGCGATGCTCCTTCCGCAACGGCTCACGGCATGGAACGTGGAGAACGACAAGGCGAACACGGGGAACGGTGCCTATGTCGCCCTACTGCTGAAGATAACCACCGCCACGGGCAGGCAGGTCTACCCCTACGCGGAGGGCGAATACGGCTGGGCGGCCGTGCCCGTCGGAGGCCATGCGGAGAGCAGGAAGAACCTCTGGCAGCCGGGCGACAAGTTTGTCTACACGCTCGACTTGAGTAACGGTGCAGGGGTAATGCCCCCGGACAGCCCCGATCCCGGTGAACCGGTGCTGGGACAGCCCATCCGCTTCACGGTTACGGTGAATAACTGGGTGATTCGCCAGCAGGACGTGAACCTGTAAGACAGAAAACGAATTACGAATAATAAACGAATGACAGATATGAACTACAAGAACAAACTGATGGGCTTGTCGCTCATCCTATTGGCGGCGTTCTCCGCCTGTACGGACGATGTGGAGAACGGAGGCCGTGACTCGGGTACGGGCGACCACCGCATCACCTTTGCCGTGGGCACGGAATCCCCCGATGCCCGGACACGGGCGGACGGCAGCCTTCCGGGTGCCGCCGAATCATACGAGACCAATTCCGTGGAGATGCAGGGCAAGCTGGACGGAAAAACCGTCTACCTCACCGCCGAAGTCTCCGACGGCTTCCCGGGCGACGGTCAGCCCTTGACACGCGGCACGCAGGTGACGGGGGTCGCACAGGTGGATGAATTTAGTGTGTCGGCTGCTATTTTAGATGCCAACGTTTTTGAACCCGAGACGTTGGATGTGATGTACAACGTGAAGGTGACGAAAGACAACGCCGCTTCCACATGGAGTACAGAAACGCCGTACTATTGGCCTACCGGCAAGAAACTGACTTTTTTCGCTTGGTATCCTTACAACTCGAAGAACCTGACCATCCCGAAAGACAACAATGTCAAGGATACGAAGCTGTTCTACGAGATACCCGAACAGGTAGCCGACCAAGAGGACTTTATGATGGCCAACAGCTATGACGTGAGCGAGACATCGAGCGTGCCGATTTGGTTCAGACATATGCTCACGGCGGTGAAGTTCAAGACGGGCAACAACATCCCTGCCTGCACCGTCAAGTCCATCGCTTTGAAAAAAGTGAAATACAAAGGCTATCATAACTGGCAAGCACATGGCAGCGGTATATTACCTTGGAATCCGGATGCTGACACCCGAGACTTCACCTTGGACTTTCCCAATGGAAAGAAGGTTTCCGAGAATACCGAGACCGAACTCACGGGAGAGGGCGAGACCTTTTTCATGATGCCGCAGACGTTCGGTGATGACAGCGAAGCCCGTTTGGAGGTGACGTTGGAGATGAACGGCACGGAACAGACCATCGGTGCCAAGCTGAAGGACCTTACCAATGGTTATTTCTCAGGTTGGAGTCCGACAACAACGGTTACATATAATATCTCGCTCGACCAGAATGTCGAGTTGGAATTGAACAAGGACGTCTTCGTGGCTTCGGGTGCCGACGCCGTGATTTACGTGAAGAGCAACTGTGACTGGGAGTGTACGATGAGCGACCCGAACGGCATCACGGGAACGGCCGCACCGGCCTTGTGCAAGCCGACGCTGAAAGGTAGCACCAGCGGAGTGCAGTCGGACAGTTTCGATAATGAAAAAGCGAAACTCACCCTTGAAACCATCCAACCGACCGACACTGAGACGCGCAAGGGCAAGATGAAGCTCACGTTTACGTTCCCTTCCAAACCGGGAAAGACGGTGGAGAAAGAGGTGACGCTGACTTCCAGTCTGATGGTGGAATATCCGACAGGAAGTGACATCTGGTACAAAGTGACCAAAGGAACCATAACCGGAGAAAAGTTGGTGACAACCGATATTCCGGCCATACCCGACAATGCCGACTTTGCCACGGCCATAGCCAAGGTGGCAGGTGCCGATGTGACGTATAGCCGCGAACTGGTGGCTACCAGGGTGCTCAATGACGATGATGCCACCCAGTGTTTGACCAAGTTCGCTATCCGTAGAGCCAAGGCTGACGGTTCGACGACGACGGTAACATTCTCCGTAATTACTTTGGAGCGTCAGGATGGCTCATTGACTTTCGATGAAAAGAACTTCATGACATGGGGTGACATTTATTATCCGATAGGCAGCACATGGGTGGTAAACAAAGACAACTTCAACGTGACGACGGATACCGAAGACTTAGGGAAAAAGTCTGTTTGGGAAAGTATTGCTGCGCCCTCGTGGTCATATAACCAAGCTAACTTTTCGTTTATGGACCAAGTGTATATGATGCCGGGCTATCGTACCATGCAGAATACCAACTTGACCATCTACTCCATCGAAAAGGTATCGAATTGAGAAACAGGCAAGAACAATAACAGTTTGAACAATAAAAAAGACAAGATATGAACTACAGGAACAGACTGATGATCCTTTCGTTCATCGCGCTGGCAGTGTTCTCCGCCTGTACGGACGTGGTGGAGAACGGTGGTCAACGCCCTGTCAAGGGCGACCACAGCCTGAGCTTCGCCGTGAGTACGCCCGGCTCGCAAACGTGGACGAAGGCGGACGGCACTCATGCGGCTTCCGCTCCTGCCACGCAAGAGCTTGAACCCGTCGAAATGGAGGGGAAGGTGAACGGGAAGACCGTCTACCTATCCGCTGAAGTAACCGACGGATTTCCCGGTGAAAATCGTCCGATGACGCGCGGCACGCAGGTAACCGATGACAACAAGGCGAAAGACGGCATCATGGAGACCTTCGCCGTATCGGCCTATACGGATATTACGGGCACAGCCGACTTCATGTATAGCGTGCCGACAACGATGGGAAGCCCTGAGAACGGTACTTATTATTGGTATCCCGAAGAGAAATTCTACTGGCCGGGTGTCAAGTCCCTGAACTTCTATGCCTGGTATCCGCACACTGCCAATGCGGAAGGCTTGACCGTATCGGGTGCTGACGAGAACGGTACTCCAAAGCTCCATTACACCGCTCCCAACGACGTGAAGAAGCAGATGGACGTGATGACGGCTGTCGCTACCAACCAGGCAGAACAGGAAGCCATACCCTTGACCTTCAACCATGCCTTATCGGCCGTGAAATTCGTGGCAGGAAGCGACCTCCCCAACTGTGTGGTAAAGTCCGTCAAACTGTACAACTTGCAGTATGAAGGTACGTATGATATAGCCTCTTCCTCTTGGACAGAAGTAAAGCCCGATAAGAAAGATTTCATCGTCAGTTGGGGTTATAACGCAGTGGAAGGCTCGGAAGGCTCGCCTGTGACTCGGGAAGACGAGACTTTCTTCTTAGTGCCGCAAACCTTGGACGGAGTAAAGGTGGAGGTGACGTTTATGAATACCGACAACACCGAGTTCACTGTGGGCGCATCCCTCAGTGGTACGTGGGAAAAGGGTAAGACCTATATTTATAAAATCTCGTACAACTTCGTTTACATAGGTGTATCGAACGAGAAGTTTGTTGCCTATGTGGATAAGACGGATGAGATGAAAGACCAAATAGCTTTCTATGTGAATTTCAGTTCGTCTGACCCAAATGACACAAGAATAATCATTTCTCCGAAAAATGGCGGCCTGACTGTTACACCTAAGACTATAACACCCGGCTCAAACATACCTATCAAAGTCTCTTGGGATGGAACAAAGAACTGGCTATATGCCAATATGGCGATAACTAAAAGTGAAGATGACAGAGAAGATAAAATGCTAATGTACTGCGTGGAGCAGAAAACCCTTACTGCTGACTTCGGTTTCAAGGATTGCGAACGAAATATCTCTCGTGAGGCGGAGAAATGGAATATCGTAGTGGATGCGACAGGCGCACGCTTAAAAGACGAGGTCACGAAATTGCAAGCACGTGTGGTCATCTCTTCCAACATAGACGATACACAAATTTCTGACTTGGGACGAGACCTTACTTACGGTGATCCTGCAAGCATATACATTGACAAGGCAACAATGACAGGCATTTCTGTCAAACCCTACGTGAAGAAGCGTTGGGACAACGGGGTTAACGATGCAACCAACAATGGCGAACGAACAGTAAACGTGCAAGTGAAAAGAGCGGATTCGGACGATTGGTGCGATATAGACACCAAAGGAACTATGAGTGACAGATTCTACTGGGGAAAGAATTATTGCATAGGAACTGATACTTATTATGCCGGAGAAACTACTAAAAACGATTGGAACGATTGTGCAACCAAAATATTAACAGCATATTGGAAGGTGCATAAGAACCACCCTCTGTTCGGCTTATACAGGTGGACTATTCCGAGATTAGATACGAAGGCAGATGTAAACACTAATCCCCTATATGCGGTACATAGTGCCTCTAAAGGGCTGAATGGTTTGAATGTCAATAGTCTTTATGGAGTTGTTGGACTAAGTCCAAATATGCTATATCAAGGGTGTACCAAGGTCACCAGTATTGTTGACCCTGATAATCCTCAGTCTGCTTGGAATGCTATATATAACAACGATATTGGAACTTTCATGGTAGGAGGAAAAGGTGACTGGCCAAACAATTGGGATGCCAGCTGGAGTGATGGCGCACACTGTGCGCAGTGGTATCCGATAGTATATGCTGCGGATTATTGTGAATCGAGTGACCGTCCTACAGACGAGCTTCCTATTTCCGGGAAATCGGTAAACGAATAAAGATAAATCGTTTTAATAGCATAAATAAGCAATACATTCTTCTTGTGTATAACGAGAGGAATGTATTATATCCAATCCATATAGGATACAGATGGGAACAACGAAAGTACTTGAAACGGAAAGAAAAAAACAGAGATGTCGTTTCTGTTTGCCAAAGGAATAACGAAATAAAATAAATAACTATATGACAGCAAGAAAAAGACTAATGAGCCTTTCGCTCATCGCACTGGCAGTGTTTTCCGCCTGTACGGACGAGGTGGAAAACGGAGGTCAACGTCCTGTCAAGGGCGACCACAGCCTGAGCTTTGCCGTGAGTACGCCCGGCTCGCAAACGTGGACGAAGGCGGACGGCACTCGTGCGGCTTCCACTCCTGCCACGCAACAGCTTGAACCCGTCGAGATGGAGGGTAAGGTGAATGGGAAGACCGTCTACCTAACTGCCGAAGTGACGGACGGATTTCCCGGTGACAACCGGATAATGACACGGGGGACGCAGGTAACCGAGGACAACAAGACGAAAGACGGTATCATGGAGACCTTTGCCGTATCGGCCTATACGGATATTACGGGCACAGCCGACTTCATGTATAGCGTGCCGACAACGAAGGGGAGCCCTGAGAACGGTACTTATTATTGGTATCCCGAAGAGAAATTCTACTGGCCGGGCGTCAAGTCCCTGAACTTCTATGCCTGGTATCCGCACACCGCCAACGCGGAAGGCTTGACCGTATCGGGTGCTGACGAGAACGGTACTCCAAAGCTCCATTACACCGCTCCCGACGACGTGAAAAAGCAGATGGACGTGATGACGGCTGTCGCTACCAATCAGAGTGAACAGGAAGCCATACCCTTGACCTTCAACCATGCCTTATCGGCCGTGAAATTCGTGGCAGGAAGCGACCTGTCCAACTGTGTGGTAAAGTCCGTCAAACTGTACAACTTGCAGTATGAAGGTACGTATGATATAGCCTCTTCAACTTGGACAGAAGTAAAATCCGATAAGAAAGATTTCACCGTCAGTTGGGGGTATAACGCTGTGGAAGGCACAGAAGGTTCGCCTGTTACTCGGGAGGACGAGACTTTCTTCTTGGTGCCGCAGACCTTGGACGGTGCAAAGGTGGAGGTGACGTTTATGAATACCGACAACACCGAGTTCACTGTGGGTGCAGCCCTCAGTGGTACGTGGGAAAAGGGTAAGACCTATATTTATAAAATCTCGTACAACTTCGTTTACATAGGTGTATCGAACGAGAAGTTTGTAGCCTATGTGGATAAGACGGATGAGATGAAAGACCAGATAGCTTTCTATGTGAATTTCAGTTCGTCTGACCCCAATGACACGCGAATGATCTTTTCCGCAGAAGATTTTGATCAAAATGCTGTAATAAGTGTTACCCCTAAAACTATAACACCCGGCTCAAACATCCCAATCAAAATCTCTTGGAAGGGGAAAGAAAACTGGGTATATACCGAAGTGACGATATCTAAAAGTTTATCTGACTTCCAGCAGTATAAAGATGATAAACGGCTTTGGGTAATTCGCCCCGATGTGGAAGCAAATCGTGTAGATGGTGAAACAAATATCTTTGAAGAGGATGGTGGGTTCTGGATTTACTCTTTGCCGGAAACAACCAGCCAGCCTTTTAAGGACGAATACTCCGATGGTGACATTATAGAAGTTCAAAATATAACGGAATCGGATTGGTTGGCCATCACCCCGTTGTCCACCTACAACAAGAATGCAAAATACCAAGCCATCTACAATAACGCTTCGAAGGGCGACATCTACCTGCAAACATTGAGTGTTCCGAGTGAGAACCGCTTCGCATCATTGCTTGCTTGTAAGGAGGACTTCAAACAGAATATAATGTACTGCGTGGAGCAGAAAGCCTTTACCGCCGATTTCGGTTTCAAGGATTGTGAACGAAACATTTCTCGTGAGGCGGAGAAATGGAATATAGCCGTAACAGGCGGACGCTTCAAGGATGGAGCACAGATAAAGGCACGTGTAGTGATGGATGCCGGACAAGACGGAGTGACGGATGATGGTTCTCTTACGTATGGGGACGATGCGCTCATAACCTGTACCTCTACGGGCGGTACGTCATCGTACGTGAAGAAACGGTGGGACACACAAGAGAACACGGCTGCAAACAATGGCAAACGTACCGTTCATTTGCAAATACAGAATGCAAGCGTGGATGATGATTGGATAGATTTGAATGTCTCAGGAACAATGCATGACTGGATGACTTGGGGAAAAGACACAAAATCAAACGACGATTTTGTCATTGCGCATGGCTCTTCAGGAGTTCGTTTGGGTGATGCTCCATACGGATCAATGAATAAGTACGATTATTGTATCGCTCCCCTTTATACTACCTGTTGGAATGTTCACAAAGACCATCCTTTCTTCGGGACTACCCAATGGCAATGTACTGGAAATACGTGTGACGACCCTGCATATATGTGGTGGAGCGCAGCTAAGGGTGCAAACAACGTATATGTAAGAGACGTGTCTGAAAATAAAAGTACTTTAAGCCAGTTAAAAGCAATTGTAAGAGCTATGTCTACTACTAATGCTTATACTTATAAAGACTATATAGAAGGTAGACTAAGTACTCCGGGACAATATGTATATGTTCCTGTACAAGGTGCAAGGTGGTATACAGACAGTGAGGGCGCGAGGTACTTTACCACAAGTGAAACCGCAACTTCTTTTGCTGTTAAGTATATCCAGAATCGTCCTACAAACGATACGCCCATAGAACAAGAGACCATTTATAATAATTACAGAGCTTATTCTGATAAGTATAAGTAATATAATCAATCTATTACAATTTGAACTTTAGAATTACGAAAACGAATTACAATTCTGAGAGACGTGTCGAACGGTGTAATTTGCTTTCGTAACCAACAAGATTATATATACACTTTAAATACATCAAGACTCTCCCCTGCACAGCGGGGAGGGATATGTATAATAACCCTATAACTTGCCGCCCTTGTGAAAGACCGGCAAGTTCCCCCTAAGTTAATACATATAAGAATACGAATATGGAAACAAAGATACTTGAAACGGAAAGAGACAACAAGGATGCCGTCCACCTCCATTGGAACGAGGCGGACAAGACGTGGAATGCCTACGGCACATCGGCAGAGAACGCCCTGCGTATCAACCCCGAACTCCGCACGCTGACGGACAAGGCGGAGCTGGATGGCACACAGGTGACACACCTGAAAGTGACCACCGGACAGTTTGAGCGGTACGGCCTTGCCGACTACTGCGTGGCGGTGGATGACGAGCTTTTGGAACTGAAGATACCCGTGCATGGCTGAGACGGACATGAAGGATTTCGCCGCAAGGCTTGAGGAAGAGGCAGAAAAGAAAGTGGAGAAGATAGAGGCCGGAGACCTGAACATGATCAAGAAGTCATTCGAAGCCTCGTTGGTGCTCGCGGACGCTTTCCTGCAACTGAAAGCCTTCATAGCGGGGTACACGTTCCGTGACGAAGCGGAGGAAATCGAGTTCTTCAAGACAATCAAGCCCCGAATCTGCCACCGGCTCATCTACTACCGTAAGATATACAACATCGAGATGAACCGTCCCGTAGGCAACGAGTCACAGCGAAGCTACCTGATAGACGAGATACGGGGCATCAACCGTTACAACGAGAAACGTTCGGATTTCGTACGTTACTACCGCTCTGGGCTGACCCACTTGGACGCACTCTATTACCTGCGTGGCAACCTTGACACGGCACTCTACTTGGAGTCGTTCCATCACGAGCGTGATCCGTCCTTCTCGACCAACTGTGACTTCATGGCGGCACGGCTTCTTGCCAACGAGCGGCTGATCCGTTACCTGACGAAGGAATTAGAGGCGTTCGAGCTGCGGCAAGCCGAAGAATCGTTGCCGAAGGTGCGCCTGACATGGGAAGCGACGAAGACGGAGCTGACCGAACTGCTGTTCGCATTGGACAGCCGTAAGGCATTCGGGGATGTCCCGTTGACAAGACTGTCGGAGTACGTGCAGCGGGCGTTCAACATCGAGCTGGACAAGAACCTGTCCCGGACATTCGGCGACCTGCGCATCCGCAACCGGCAGACGCCTTTCCTTGACAGCCTGAAAGCCGCGCTGCTCAGGCGGATGAACCGCCCGATGAACAGCCGTCCCGGAGGGCGGAACAGAAAGACGCTATGAAAAAGGTAAATTAAAAAAAACAAATGGGAACCCAATAAAATAAAAAGAACATGAAACAGGTGCTTATCAAGACATGGTTGCTGCTGTCCGTGATACTGACGGTAGTATCCTGCGACAAGGACGAAAAGGAAATCGGCTACGACGCTCTGCCCCAGAAGGCGCAGCTGTTCATTGCGCAGTACTTCCCAATGGCGGAATGCAGCCGCATCGTGCGTGACAAGGACGACGGCACGACCGAGTACGAGGCATGGCTCTCGGACGGCACGGAGCTGGACTTTGACAAGCAAGGCGACTGGACGAGCGTGGACTGCAAGTTCTCCGCGCTGCCAGAGGGTATTTTGCCCGAAGCCATCGCGACGGACATCGCCACCCGTTACCCCGATGCTGTACCTTACAAGGTGGAGAAACAACCGGGCGGTTACGAGATAGATATTCCCTGCTGGGAATTGTACTACAACTATCAAGGCACGTTCATCCGTGCCGAAAGGGACTGGTAAATTTCAAGAACGATTAAAACCTGACACTATGTTCATATATGACAGCAAAATCGCCCGGCTGCTGCAAGGCCGGCTGAACCCCTACGATTACGTGACCCTCCCGATTGTCACCCTGACCGCCCTCCCCTACGGAGAGCAAGGAATTTGGGAGGAGATGGAGATGAGCATCCACCGCCGACAGTACACGGAATGTTTCCTTGCGGCACTGCTGCCGTCCCTGCTTCTGGGCTGGCAGGTGTGCTGGGGACTTGCCGCCCTGCCACTGTTCACATATTACATCCTCTATTGGGCGGAACGGTTGGCTGTCGGCCATTTGGCGTTCGACTACGAGGCGGAAAAAGAAAGCGAGGAAGTAAGCTACTTCGTGGTGCGCAAACGCTTCGCTTGGTGGAAATGGTATTGGAAAAAGGAACTGCCGGCCATCGACCGAGACTGGCTCTGCTAAAATAAGAAAAGTGCAATTCAGACAAATATATAAGAGAGAAAAGACATAGGAGTTCCGCCCTTGCGAAAGGCCGGGACTTCTTGGGTATTTTAGTGTTTTGGCTTGTCCGAATTCCCGGCAAGCCGATATACCAATAGTTAGTTCACTTCGCATCGGCGGATGCGGTACAAGTGAAGACAACGAAGAATCAGGGAGCTTCCGCCTGCGACAGCCCGGAGCTTCCGTTTTTTTATTTACGGAATGCGATAAAGTCAATAAACAAGAACGATTAAATAATATGGCAATGAAAACATTGAAATGGAATAATTTGATACTTTTGCCGGGAAAGACGGTGTCCGCCCTCGTGCGTTGCGGTTTCCCGGTGGCAGGGGAATTAGTGATGAAGACCTTGTTCCCCCGTGCGGACCATTCACGGTACGAACGTGCCGTGCGTGATTACCTGTGGCACAAGTATGCGGAAATCGTGAGATGGTACGAGGACAGCCCCTGTCCGACAGGACACCTTACGGCGGACGCCCCGATATGGGTGTTCCTCCCCGAAGAGGGAGAAAAGGAAAATAACGAGCTCTTGCAATCGGTACGCAAGGAATCCGGCAACCGCCCGGTGCGCGTGATTACCCGTGAGAATTACCGCAGGTGCGTCAGCCTTCCCGGTCAGCTCATCAAACGGCTCGAACGGGTGGATGATGGCATCTTGTCCGAGCTACTCTGCCACACCCTACTCTTCAGGCAGGACGGCACGTATGTGGACGCACGCAGATGGGAAAGTGCCAAGAAAGGCGACCCGGTACACGGCTTCGTGTTCGATACGTTGGCGGCGTGTATCTCCGCCCGTCTGCCGATAGTTGACGGAGACCTGTCCGGCATCCTCACGCACATGGCGGAAGGCTGCATCCACTCCGTCCGGGCGAAACGGAACGAGCTGGACAGGATGATCCTGCAATCCTGCTCGCTAAGGGCAACCGGCTTCAGTATGGAGTGACAAACGATGAAAAGAAAAGAACAACAGATAAAAAACTGAAAACATGAAAATGAGATTCGACCGTACAATCGCCACCGTCAGCATTTGCGTGGCTTTTGTCCTTTGCATCGTCCTGCCGGCCTGTGCCGACAACAAGAGACCGATCACGGCAGAACAGCTTCCAGCCAAGTCGCAAACTTTCCTGAAGAAACATTTCAAGGGAAAACGTGCCATGCTCGTCACGTTGGAGCGCGAGCACCTGAAAACGACCTACGAGGTGCGCTATGCCGATGGCACCGGGGTGGAGTTCGACAAGGACGGCGAGTGGAAGGAAGTGGACTGCCGCCTTGACACCGTGCCCGTGGCTATCGTTCCGCTGCCCATCCTGACTTTCGTGAAGGAACATTACTCCGACAGCTACATCTGCAAGGTGGAACGCGACCGCAAGGGCTATGAGGTGAAGTTGAACAACCGGCTGGAACTGACTTTCGACCCCAGATTCCGCCTGATAGAAATGGATGACTAAGGGCAAGCCGATAGGAACGCAAGAAGTACGATTATGAACGAACCTGCAAAAATAGACAAGAACAATCGAATGAATGACAAGACAAGAACAAAAGACATGACCCGAAAGGGCTTATGGGCCTTGCTATGCGCGGCCATGCTGCTGCCTGTAGCCTGCTCCACCGTCTACGAGGACGAGACGGTGTACAACGACATCGAGATCCCCTTCAAGGACGACTTCCGCACGGACACCGTGACCTATGGAAAGTTACCAGCAGAGCACGCCCGTCACATTCTGAACCTTGCCGACCCCTCGTCGGAAATCGTGGGCAAGGCGGATTACACCTTCCGCACCGACGAGCTGATCAGCGTGCGGCAGACCGCCGAAGATGATTCGCTCCGCATCACCAGCTGGTCGGCAAAAACCATCTATGATGTGACGCTCGAAATGTACATCCCCGAAGTCGGGGAATACCTGCCCGTGGCCTACCTCGACTCCATCCCCGGCTTCTCCCGTTTCACGTTCAAGCCCTCATTCGTGGGACGGCGTAACGTGTGTCGCACGGCGGACGGCGGATTCGTCAGCTTCGAGTGCCCGCACCTTGACATGGAGCACATGATGGTACGCCTTCAGAGCGACGACGAACATTTCAAGAAACTACAGAAGATAGATGCCAAGTGGACGTGCAGCTTTTCCAATTATAGCTGGACACCCACCGCAGGAGACAACTGCCCCTACAGGGAATTGCGGCCCATATACGCCCGCGAATGGGTTGTTATCGTGAGCAACTATGCCTACATGATGACCACGCCCGAATACGACTATGTACTATCGCACTTCAGCGAGGTGATGGGTGGCGACCTGTGCGACAACGACAAGATTCTCTTCGATGCCGACAAGTACCAGACGGAGAAGGAACGCTTCAAAGCCGAGAAGACCTTCATTTTGGGACAGAGCAGCCCGGCCTACGGCGGACTGGGCGGTGGATATATCTGGACGGTGACGGACTGGAACTTCTACGGGCACTACGCCTCATTCAGCGGATGGGAGGCCATCGCCCACGAGTTCATGCACTGCATGGGATATTCGCACAACAGCAACATGACCTACGGTGCGAACAACGAGGCCGGCGTGAACGTGGGCTGGACGGTGTTCATCTGGCAGCTGCACATGTGGCTGAGCCGCAAAGGAGACCTGCCCTATACCGACCGCAACCTCTTGGGCTTCCACAAGCCGGAGAACGCACCTTACCGTGACTGCGACATCAATGCCATCTTCCAAGACGACGCGGTGTTGGAACAGAACATCGAGAAGTTTTACAAGCAAAGCCGGCTCGTGAAATACTTCACCGAGCACCCGGTAACAGTTACCACGGCCAAAGGAAAGGAGGAAACGAAATGAAGAAAGGCATAATGATATGCGCAGGTATCGTAGGGATATTGACGGCCTGTGAGCAGACCGAGATACGCGAAATCACGGAAGACCGTTACGTGCCGCAACCGGTGGACACCGTATCGGTGATGGACAACTACTATCTGGACGGATACACGGTACGTACCGCCGCCGACTTGGGCGAGAACCGCACCCTGCAAGCCGTGAACCTCTGCTTGGACGAAGGCGAGCTGTACGTGGCAAACGCAGCAGAAAGCTGCGTGGACGTGTTCGATGCGGAAGCCCTGACCTACAAGCGGAGCATCGCCAACGGGGACAGAACCCTTGCCCGTGACGTGTACGTGGAGGGCGACCACCTGTTCGTGGCCGCCGGTAACAACCGCGAGGTGCAGGTGTTTGACAAGCGTACCGGAACATACCTGACCCGACTGGGCACAGGCTCGTGGCCGGCAAGCAACGTGTCGTGGGCTGGCTGTGTGGCGGCTACGAAACGCTTCGCCTTTGTTCGCGATTCAAAGGAACAGAACGTCCGCGTGTTCGACCGCGAAGCCATCGAACTCATGGCAGCGAACAACAATGCCGTGTTCGCCCGTCTGAGCACGCCCGGCAACTTCATCGGCAGCGGCACGGAGCCGCAGGGGGATTCCTACGACATGGAGGTCATCGGAGACTCGCTGTACGCCTTCATCCCCCGTTCGGGCATCGTTTACGCATGGAAGATAAGCGAGATAGAGGCGCAAAAGGACAATACGCCCACTTCCGTAACCACGCCAACCGGCGTAAAAATCCGCTCGGTGGCGAAAGGCAAGGACGACAGCTCGCTGTTCGTGGCGATGGAGAAGAATGGTAAGATGCAGCTTGCAGAAATCACTCTCTCGGACTTCCAGAGCCGGCGTTTCGACCGTCCGCTCCGAGAGTTCACGGCGGACAGCCGCGTGGTATTGCCCTCGCAGCCGATCATCACATACCTTTACGAGCGGCTGATACTTACGGGCAGCGACAAGCTGGAACGCTGGGAGATTCGGAACAATCCATCGTATGTGATACGGCCGGGAGGAAAGTGAATGTTAAAGTATCACTAATCAACCTATATTTTATCAATAAGTGATTGATACATTAAATTAAAAGTCTATATTTGCAGGAAAGCTACAAATATAGACTTTTAATGATACTTAAAATTGAATTTGAAAATTTCTATTCCATCAAGGACAGAATCAGAATAGACTTCCGTGCTGCAAATATCAACACGGCTTTGGCTCGTGAGTTGAAGCATAATGTCATGGAATGGAACGGTGTCCCCATATTGAAGTCGGTGGGGTTGTTCGGACCGAACGCTTCGGGCAAATCCAACATCCTCACAGCCATCAGTTTTTGCTGTCGGATGGTTCTTGAATCACACCTTAATAACGAAGGTGCGGTTTTCAATTTCGAGCCGTTCAAATTTGACGGTATGCAAGACAAGCCAAGCAAATTCCTGATTGATTTTGTCTGTGAAAACGTGGAATACGAATATGCCTTTGAATTAACCAAGAGCAAAATCCTTGCAGAAAGCCTGTACCACTATCCTGTCGGTAGACGAGCCAAGGTGTTTGTCCGCAAGGCTGACGGAACATATAGCTTTGGAAACGGAGTAATTGCAAAACCCGGCGACGTGGTGCTTAACACGAGCGACAAGAACCTTTTTCTTAGCCGGGCAAGTTCCATGAATCGGGAAATCGGGCAGAAACTATACCGGTATTTCATGAACCAGTTCCTGCTGGGGCTTGTCAATGTGAACGACATGATGGTACTCGACAGCTTCAATACCTACAAGCGTGTTATCCTAAAGGCTCTGGAGATATGTGACACGGACATTACCGACATAGACGTGCGGAAGGAACAGATTCCTGCGCCGACGGTCGTCCCGGGACAGGCGGAACTTTCCTACAGGCTTGTAGATATTTTGCGGTTCAAAACCGTCCATCGGAACCAGCCGGATGTGATGTTCGATATGGATATGGAGGAATCCAGCGGAACCCGGAAGTTGTTCCAAATCCTGCTAAGGTTGCTTGATGTGGTGAAGTATAAAAAGGGCATCATGATGGACGAGTTCGATATGGGACTGCATACGCGATTGGCCGATTTCATTCTTGATTTGATCCATGCTTCGGAGGGAAGCCAGTTGCTATTTTCTTCGCACAATACCAACCTGATTGACGTCAAGCGTCTCCGAAGGGACCAGATCGTATTTGTAAACAAGACGGAGAACGGTGCGACGGAAGTATATTCGCTCTATGACTTCAAGGATTTCCGTGAAAACATGGATGCGGAAAAGGGGTACATACAGGGTCGCTTTGACGCTGTCCCGTATGTCGATTCTTCCGTCGAGTGCATCAAACAATTGCTGGAGGAATGACTATGGCGAGCAGAAGAGAAAAAACGTCCGTCAAGAGAATGCGCAAGATCGCTCTGGTCATTTGCGAGGGAGAAACCGAAGTCTGCTACATCAACCTGTTGAAGAAATGGTATAAGTCACCGGTGCGCATTATTTCACACATAGAGGGTACGAAGATAACCCAATCCCTTGTCGATAGCCGTACACGCGAGGTGAAAATTTCGGCAGGGGACAAGGTCAGTACGTTCCTCATGTATGACATGGATGTTCCGGCCGTCAATGAGAAAATCCTGTCTTGCAAAGCCGAACTCCTTCTAAGTAACCCGTGCATTGAGGTTTGGCTGTTATTGCACGGCAAGGATCAAAAAACGGCACTAAGCACGAAAGCGGCATTGCAAGAATTGAAGAAAAGTGACACTGTGTGGAACAGCTATCAAAAGTCATCGTTCAGCGAGCCCCAACAGGCTTTCCTCAAAGAGAATTTGGAAACGGCGGTCAAAAGAGCCAAGCAACTAAAGGAATTGCAGAATCCGTCTTCAGGGGTTTATAAATTGGTAGCTATCCTGCAAGACGAAGGATAAGAAACTTGACGAGCCGGCTTGGAATAATATGATTCCATTTTGTAAAGCATTTGATCTTTGCAAAATGGAATTTTTATTTGCAAACAATCCTTATACCGATGTCGGTATAAGCTATTTCGTAAGAGAGAAAAGCCACTTTTGCACTGCTTGTTCCGGTTTTTGTCAGTCGATTCTGTTTATACCGAGTAAAATACTTGTCATTCAAAGTCAATCCAACGGTTGTTTATAATGCAATCTATATGATGAACAATCAGATAGATTGCATTGAAATTTAGTCGTACCGACCTCGTGTGCTTCTGTCCGCAAACTGCCGAACTTTGCGGCAAACATTAAAGGAAAACATCATGGAAGTAATTACGATGGAGAGCCGGGCATACCTCCGGCTCATGGAAAAACTGGATTCCATCACCGCATACGTGGAGGAAGCCGTCAGGCGGGAAGAGGAAGCCCGGAAACGGACGGGGGAAGATTCCGTAAATGACGGCAAGTGGATGACGGGGAAAGAGGTATGCGAGGCGTTGGGCGTCAGTTCACGCACGTTGCAGCGTTACCGTATGCAGGGTGAAGTGTCATACTCCCAGTATGGGAAGAACCTGCGCTATCCGAGAGCGGAAATAGATGCCTTTGTGGAAAAACGGTTGGTGAAAACCACTTCCGAACAGGTAGACCGCCTGACCGAAAGGTATGCCATGACCCTGAAAAGGAAAGGCGGTGCGAGATGATCGGCAAGGACGAGATTCTGACGAGAACCAACAACGGGCTGGACGTGTTCCGCCATTACCTTCCCGTGAAATGGAGGGTGGGCCGGAATTTCCTGAACCCCTTGTATGACGACCACAAGGCTTCGTGCAACGTGTATTACGACCGCCGTAGCGGAACGTACAAGATGAAGGATTTCGGGAACGGCGACTATTCCGGAGATTGCTTCTTCCTCGTGGCGAAGCTGAAAGGGCTGGACTGCAAGAACGCTGCGGACTTTGTGGAGGTGCTGGAGACAATAGACCGTGAGCTTTGTCTCGGCATTGCCGGTTACGGGCAGACGGACATGCAGGACAAGCGGTCTTTACAGATTGTCCGTCCGGAAACGGATTCCACCCGTGAAGAACCGGAAAAGGCAGAACCATCGGTGGAAAACCGGCGGATAGCGAAATTTCAGGCCATAGAGAAGCCGTTCAGCGAAAGTGAACGGGCTTATTGGGGGCATCGGGTATCACGGAAGAGACGTTGCACCGCTACGGGGTTGTCTCTCTTCAGGAATACCGTAGCGAGACGAGGGACGGCAGGCCGTTCGGATTCTCCTCTACCCCAGCGGAACCGATGTTCGGTTACAAGGGGAAATGGGGCATGAAGGTGTACCGCCCGAAATCGGAACTCCGCTTTGTCTATGGCGGACACACGGGAGAGGGATATTGCTTCGGTCTGGAACAGCTACCCTCGAAAGGCGACCTGTTATTTATCACGGGCGGCGAGAAAGATGTCCTTACGTTGACTGCGCATGGCTTCCATGCCGTCTGCTTCAATTCGGAAACGTCCCCTGTGCCGCAGAGGTTCTTACGGAAGGTGTCCTACCGCTTCAAGCACATCCTGTTGCTGTATGACACGGACAAGACCGGTTTGGAGTGTTCGGAACGGCTGGTGTCACAACTCTCCGAGTACGGGGTGAAGCGAATCGTGCTTCCGCTGGCCGGGACAAAGGAGGAAAAGGACGTGACCGACTTTTTCCGAACGGGACATACGAGGGAGGAATTGACCGGGTTGTTCCTGAAACTGTTAGACACGCTCTATGGCGACACGTTTGCCGCGCTGAAATCCTGTGAGATTGACTATGACCACCCTCCCCAACAGGCGGTGAGCATCATCACCGCCGGAGAGGTGCCTCTCGGCACGGAGGAGAACATCCTCTGCATCACCGGCGGCGAAGGGACGGGCAAAAGCAACTACACGGCCGCATTGGTTGCCGGGGCGGTTCAGGAGGTGGAAAAGGAAAACGACCTGTTGGGCGTGAAGGTCGAGCCGAACCGCAAGGGGCGTGCCGTTCTGCTGTACGATACGGAACAGAGCGAGCAACAGCTCTACAAGAACGTAGGCCGCCTGCTCAAACGTGCCGGACTGGACCGGATGCCGCTCTTCCTGCACGCTTACTGCCTGACCGGGATGTCGAGGAACGAACGCCTGACCGCCATCATACAGAGCATGGACAAGTACCATTACCTGCACGGTGGCATCCATTTAGTGGTGATAGACGGCGTGGCCGACCTGATCCGCTGCGCCAATGACGAGGCGGAAAGCGTGGCTCTCATCGACGAGATCTACCGGCTGGCCGGGATTTACCGTACCTGCGTGGTCGCCGTCGTGCACTTCGTGCCGAACGGCCTGAAGCTGCGCGGACATTTGGGCAGCGAGCTGCAACGGAAGTCCGCTGCCATCCTCTCCATCGAGAAGGACGAGAACCCGGAAATATCGGTGGTGAAAGCACTGAAAGTGCGTGACGGCAGCCCGTTGGATGTCCCGCTGATGCAGTTTAGGTGGGACCAGAAGGCCGGGATGCCCGTCTATGTCGGGGAGAAGCCGAGAGCGGAGAAGGAGAAACGCAAGGAAAGGGAACTGGCGGACATGGCACGCGAGGCGTTTGCCCGTCAGGACAGGTACGGCTATATCGAGCTGTGCGAACTGATACAGGAAATGTTAGAGGTCAAGGAACGGACGGCCAAAGGGTATATCCGCTACATGAGGGAAAAGGAAATCATTGAAAAGGAAGGAGACAGCTATGTATACAGACAGGGAAGAGTTTGAGGGATGGATGGAGCGCATCATGGACCGCTTCGACCGGACGGACAAGTTGCTGGAGAGGCTGCTGAAGAAGAACAACACGCTGGACGGTGACGAGATACTGGACAATCAGGACTTGTGCCTGCTGCTGAAAGTGGGAATCCGCACGTTGCAACGATACCGCGCCATCGGTGCCTTGCCCTACTTCACCATCAGCGGCAAGGTGTTTTACCGTACACGGGACGTGCATGAGTTCATACGGAAACGGTTCGAGGCGGTGGAGGGGCGGAAAACAGACTGAAAATGGAATACCAATCTATTGCCACCACAAGAAAGCCTACTCATGGTGTGTCATTTGTCACCATAGGTAGGCTTTCGTTTGATTCTATAGTATAGTCATATCTGTGTGTTGGGCGAATATTGAGATATGTCTATTGTAGGGAGCTTGCTTCCCTTGGCATTGACTTCGAGAATGAACCCGTCACACTCGTCTTTTGACATTTTTCCTCTAATATACGCATAATAGAGGAAGTCCAATGTCGTGAGATAGGTGATTTGCTGTGCCGCACAATATTCTTTAATATCACGTAGGTTGCTGCTACCGATGACATTGTTGGTAAACCGGCAGAAAGCCATGCAGGCACTTTCTCCTTTGCCATACTTTGATCTAAGACTTGCGTATTCCAACCTCATTTGCCCCGTGGGGTTAAAGGGAAGAACTTCCATGTTCTTCAAAAAGTTAATCTGATTATCTATCTGGGTTCGAATGGAAAGGGTCTCCTCATAAACCGCACTCAGTATGGTATGGTCATATTCCGGCAGTATCGTTGGAAGCAAAGAAAGTTTTCCGGCTTTTGAAAAGTGAATGAGAACATCCGCATCAAGAATTATCTTTATTTTCTTCATAACCGATTTTTCTCATTAGTTCAATATAATGCCCTTCCGATATACGCTCTTCATCAAAAAGCCTTTTTGCCTTTGTGCCATAATCTCCAAGAACGAGATTCTCGTTTCCCTTGTAGTAAAGAGACAAATCATATCCCCGCAGTGACGCTTCATGCCGGATACTCAGATTCATGAGCCTGTCCGCATTTTGTGCAGAAATTATTTTGAGCTCTTTCAGCCTGACAATGAGTGTGGAGTGAGATACGCCATAGAGTTGTTCGATCCGCAAGGCGGTGTCAATGGCAACGTTTTTGTCAATCAACTCGTTTGCAGGGATGTTATATGACAATCCCTCCTTTGGCATCAATAAAGCCGAAGCAAACATATTGGCGGAACGCTCTGCGGAGTCCGTTGCCATGCTGTTCTTGTATAAATGCGGCTTGGGATTATCGTCATAGAACAGGTGAAACAACTCATGCGCTATGGTAAAATGTTGACTGCCTTTTGTCGCATTGCTGCTTACGAGCATGAACATCTTGCCATTGCTCGATTTGAGCGACAGTCCCCAGATTCCCTCTGACAATGGTCTGTATATGGTCATGATGTTCAGCTGTCTAAGTGCTGTCTTCATATTGAGGGGTTCGCTTGCACCTACTCGAAGAATTGTTCTCATTTTGAGGGCAATTTCCTCTGCTGTTTCAATGGTAAGTTTCTTCATTCGGCCAATAGTCTTTCCATTTTCATATAGTTCAATACGATCTCCTTGAATGCACTGACCTCTTTTAGGTCATTTTCGCTGAGATTATCGGCACGGAACGCACATACAAGCATATTCTTGACTGCTTTTTCGTCTTTGTCGAACAATAGTTCCATTTCACAGCCAAACAGGTTGCAGGCTTTCTCCAAAACATCAATAGGGACTTCTCTTTCTCCTGTTTCGTAGTTGGCATATGCAGAACGGTTGATGCCAAGATATGAAGCAACCTGTTCTTGTGTGTAACTATTTGCTTCACGCAAGGACTTGAGGTTACGTCCTATGATTCGATTTTCATTCATGATATATTTGTCCTGACAATTGATTTCTGTGGCAAAAGTATAACAAAATCTTTGATTATGCAAATTTTGCCACGGAAGAATCAATCCTTTATGCCAAATTTCAGCTGTAAGTTTACGCCTTGTTGCCATACTAATTGGTTGGTTATTAAGGAATATTATCTCTTCCCGTCCTTTCGTGGCGGAAACTCGTACCCGATGCGGAAGTCCTTGTCAAGGACGAGACGGGCATCGAAGGACTTGTCTTCCTTACTCTTGAACCCCTTGACCAGCTCCGTCTTCCCCTTGACCACAAGGTCGGTTATCTGCCTGTCGGAAAGCCGTTTTCCGCCTTTGTTACGGAAGACGGTGAACGGGCAATCCACGTTGCTGCATTTGGCAACCTTGGGGTAAAAGAGGATACGCCCGGACCTACACTTGGGACATGGGATGCGTTCGCCCTCCGCAGAAGGGACTTGTACCTGCAAGAGTTCCTCCGTGATTTGGACGGCATAAGCCTCGATTCCCCTGCGGAACGTGCCGGAATCCATCTCCCCGTTCTCAATCTTGGCGAGCGCAGCCTCCCATTGCCCGGTCATCCCGACATCGGCGATACGCCTGTCCTTCACGATACCATATACGGCAAGCCCCTTTTCTGTCGGCACGAGGTTTCTCTTCTCCCGGCACATGTAACCTCTGGCGATCAGGGTCTCGATGATGGAGGTGCGGGTAGCCGGCGTCCCGATGCCGACCTCTTCCAAGTAGCTCCGGTATTCCTCCTTCTGTACCTCCTTGCCACAGTGCTCCATAGCGGAAAGCAGGCTGCTTTCGGCGGTCTGCACGGGCAGGTTCTCACCGGGTAGCAGGACTGGCAATGCCACCTCCTCTTCGTCCTCCTCCCGTTCGGCACGCACGGCACGCCATCCGGCGGACTTGACCTGCGTTCCCTTGACAGAAAAACGGCAATCGCCGGCCGTAAGGCTTACGGTGGTGACTTCTTTCAGACAGCGTTCGGAAAAGGCTTCGAGCAGCCGGGCGGCCACCATGTCGTACACCTTGCGTTCGTCTTCGGACAACTCTCCGGGCCGGCACTCGGTAAGGATAAGCGCATGGTGGTCGGTGACTTTCCGGTCATTCACGCTGTGTCGGTTGAGCACCGCGTCTTTCAAACGGGCAGCCTGTACAGCAAGAACCGGATGGGTTTCCAAAGCGGCAATACGCTCGGGCATCTCGTCAAACACGTCTTCCGGGATGAAACGGGAGCCGGTACGCGGATAGCTCAGCACCTTTTTTTCGTAAAGGGACTGTGCCAACGCCAACGTCCTTTCAGCCGAGAATCCGAACCGGCTGTTGGCATCCTTCTGCAAAGCGGTCAGGTCATACAACAGTGGCGGCTCTTGGCTTGCATCCTTACGTTGTACCTCGTCCACCGAAACCGTTCCGGCCGCTGTCACGGTGGCAAGTACCTTCTTTGCCTCTTCTTGGGTGTCGTAGCGTTGCTCGGAGAATACGGCGAACGCCTTGCCGTCCTTTGCCGTGGTGACTTTCAGCTGATGGTAGGTCTGCGGAACGAAATCCCTGTTCTCCAAATAGCGTGAACAGACCAACGCGAGCGTGGGAGTCTGCACCCGTCCGAGCGAATAGATCCCCCCTCCGGCGGCGATGCTCAACGCTTGGGTGGCGTTTATTCCGATCAAGTAATCGGCGATGGCGCGTGCTTCGGCGGCCCGGTAGAGGTTATCGTAGTCGCCGCCGGGTCTGAGGTTTTCCAGCCCGTCGCGGATGGCACGGTCGGTCAGCGAGGAGACCCATAGGCGGAGGCAGGGCTTGCGGCAACCGAGATAGCTGTAGATATAGCGGTGGATGGCATCACCCTCGCGCCCGGCATCGGTCGCCATGATGATGCGGTCGGAACGGTCAAAGACCTCCCGGATGACCTTCAGTTGCTTGAGCACGCCGGGATCGGGTTTGTATTCCTTTCCTTCCCGTATTTGCCGGGGTACGTACTTGAACTCCTGCGGCAGGATGGGCAGGTGCTCCCTGCGGAATCCTGTAAATCCGTAGGCTTCGGGCAGGTGCATAATTCGGAGCATCCCCACCCAGTATTTCCTCCTCAATTAGCATCTTTTGAATTGTAACTCATAGCATTCAAAATCGCCAAATTGCACCATATTCACCCAATTTAGGAGTAAATTCGGGTAAAAATGAAAGAAAACAGTTTCAAAAATCAGTTATTTCGGAGCATATACACCCATCCGGATGAGTGTTTCGACCCTATTTCGGAGCATTGCCACCCAGTCAAACGCTACTTCCCTATACCTTTGTGCCCTAAATTTAACAGGTAACAAATTAATGCACAAAACGATGGCTGGTAAAATAACAGAAATGAGTAAACTTAAGCAAATTCTTCAATTACATGAAAGTGGAGTTTCTAACCGTTCGATTGCTTCACAACTGGGAATCTACAAAGAAACGGTCAACAAGTATATACGTCAATTTAAAACCTTGTCAGTGGGTGTTAAAGAGCTATTGGAGAAAGACGAACCGGAATTGGAACGAATCTTTAACGGTGGCGCCCCGGCCTATACGAACAAGCGCTTCGATGATTTTTCCAAGCGCTTACCCTATCTGGAAAAGGAACTTGGACGTAAACATGTGACCCGGATACAGCTTTGGGAAGAATATATTGCCGAATATCCTGCCGGCTATGGTTTCACCCAGTTTTGCTTCCACCTGAACCAATACAGAATCGCCCAACAGCCTTCTACGGTGTTAGTGAACAGTTATGTTGCCGGTGAAAAGTGCTATGTCGATTTTGCCGGCGATACGATGCAGTACATTGATATGGATACCGGAGAAGTCATCAAGGTACAGACCTTTGTAGGCTGCCTTCCCTATACGGACTATGCGTTTGCCATCGGTGTCCCTTCACAGAAAAGCGAGGACTTTATTTATGCCATCACCCGTATGTTTGCTTTTTTCGAGGGTGTCACCAAAATAGTTGTACCGGATAACCTGAAGTCCGCCGTAGTTAAAAGCGACCGCTACGAGCCTGAAATAAACCGCTTGATGGAACACCTGGGCAATCACTACGGTTTTGTAACCCTGCCGGCAAGGCCGGGCAAGCCAAAAGATAAATCCCTGGTTGAGAATCAGGTCAGGCTGATATACCAACGGGTATACGCTCCTTTGCGTAAGCGGGTTTTCTTCTCTTTAGAGGAACTGAACAAGGCCGTCTTGGAGCAAGTCAGGCTACACAACCACAAACGGATGCAGCAGCGTCCATACAGCCGGGAGGAACACTTCATCAGTGATGAGAAAAAGACGCTCAAACCCTTACCCGGTACCTCTTTCGAAGTGCAGTATGACACAGAACTGACTGTCAGTGCCAACTGCTGTATCTACCTGGGCAGGGACAAACATTACTACTCTGTCCCTTACCAACATATCGGGCAGAAGGTAAAGGTAATCTATACCCGCACGTTGGTCAAGGTGTACCTTAAAGGCGAGCGCATAGCTACCCACCCGCGTATAGAAGGTTTTGGCTACAGCATGAAGGAGGAACACCTGGCTTCACACTCGAATGCATACACAAAGCGTTCCATGGCATACTACAATCAAAAAGCGGGTGAGAAGTCCGCAGTGCTGAAAGAGTTCTTCGAGTTGATGTTCGCTTCACAAAACGTGCCACCGGAGTTCTTTTACAAACGCTGTGACGGCCTGTTACGCCTGCAAAGGATAACTCGCTGAAGTTATCAGGAATGGCGCGTTTATGGGCTTCATTCGGTGAAACCAAGCGTCTGGACAAACTCACGCTTGTTGATGGATTAATGTTGCTTTTACAAGCGGAGAAAGACACCCGTACCACCAATCGGAACGCCCGCCTTATAAAAGAGGCGGACTTCCGCTACGGTGCTACTCTGGAACAACTCGAAACCGGTAGTCATCGGGGAATAGACCCTAACATGCTGGCTCTGTTAGGCACGGGAAGCTATGTGGACAAAGGCGAATCCGTCCTGATCACCGGTGCCGCAGGAGTAGGCAAAAGCTATCTGGCTACAGCGTTGGGAAACAAAGCCTGTAATCAGGGATACAAGGTCAACTATTTCAATATGCAGAAACTTTTGGGCAAGCTCAGGTTGGCACGGGTGGATGGAACCATTATCAAGCTGATTACCAAAATATCCAAGGTGGACTTGCTTATCATCGATGATTTTGGCATGAAGGCGCTGGAGGGACAGCAACAGAAAGACTTCATGGAGATCATAGAAGACAGGCATGGAAGGAAGGCTACTATCATTGCCAGTCAATTGCCCGTCAGCAAGTGGTATGATGTCATCGGAAATGAAGTCATTGCTGATGCGATCCTGGACAGAATTGTACACTCTTCGCATCGTTTTGACTTAAAAGGTGAGAGTTTAAGAAAGAAATTATAAATTTGCACCCCAATGCCATTTTATAGGAAACAAACTGGGTGGATATGACCGAAATGCCTGGGTGGGTATCACCGAAATATGCAATTTCTACAAGGTTCCGAATATATTTACAAATACGACAGGAATTTGAGTTTTATTTTTGTATGATTAATTCAAAATGATCGAATATGAATAACTATATTTTTTTGTCTATTTTGTTTTTCTATCTTTGCTTTTCTTGTGTTAGTAGTGAACAACAGAAGTATTCAGGTATTATGACGTTTGATGTTGCAAAGAAGTATGAATTTAAAAAAATTGATATACATGATATTGCCGAAGTAGAATATATTATTCCACTTTCAAATGATGGTTTTTTATATACAAATTTTGTTTATATTACAGATCATTATTTTGTTATGTTTAATTATTTTGGAGGCGATTTTGTTTTTCTTGATCGTCAGGGAAATCCACAAAGTTCAATTTCAAAGATGGGGCAAGGACCAACCGAATATCTCCCATATTATTGGTTACAGATATATGATGAATACCGAGATGAATTTTTCGTATTTAGCGTTCCAAATGTACTGAAAGTATATGATCGATTTGGAAAATATAAACGAACATTGCCTTTGAGAAACAGGGAAAAGATCCCTTGCTCGATAGATGCATTTTATAACTATAATGAAGAATATTTGGTTTGTCACGATAAACTGTCTGAAAGTAGTCCATTTTATTTATTGTCTAAAAAAGATGGAAAAACAAAGGATATAGATATTTATAGAGTTGGAAAATTTGACAGTCGAATTGTAAAAAACTATGGAGATGGGAATACAATGAATGTCTCTTTAAGTAATTCTTATGCAATAAAGAATGGCAACAATATTTTATTGACAGAATATGGAACAGACACAATATTTGCTTACACGCCGGATTCACGTTTACTACCTGTATTTGTTCGTACACCATCGATTCATGATATGGAACCTCAAATTGTGGTGCATGGTTTCATTGAGACTGATCATTATTTGTTTTTCTCCACGCAAAAAAAGGAATATGACTTTCGGACTCGTAAAGGAATGGAACAACAAGGGTATATGTACGATAAGTTGGCTCAAAAATATTATGAAGTGGAAGTATATAATCCTGATTATAATGGTCAAAGTTTGATTGTTACGCCTGCTGAAATGATGACGCGGATTGGCGAATGTTCGTCTGATCCTCATACGGGAATCAGAGTTTTGTGGAAAGAAGATTTGGAAAGAGCGGATGGCGCTGGAAAATTAGGTGGAAATCTGAAATCTGTGTTCGAGCAAATGGAAGATGAAGATTTGTTTATTTTAATGGTATTAAAATTCAAACAGTGTGATTATGAGTAGGATGGTAGTTAAGAAAGTTGTTTTAATGGGAACTGTTTGAGGATTATTGAATTTTGAAATTTTGCAATGAGTTGAACGAAATCTTTTAATATATAAATAGAGAATTGGGAATGAAAGAAAAAATATGGATATCGATAATTATGTCTGTATATGATGAAGAGCAATATGTACAAGAGGCGATAGATTCCATTTTGTGGCAAACCTATCCTTTTATAGAACTCATCATTATCAATGATGCCTCAACAGATCGGACGGATACTATTGTTCGATCCTATACAGACGAGCGTCTTGTTTATCTTGATAGCTCCGAACATCAAGGTACTTATAAATGTCGTAATAGGGCGATTCAAATGGCAAAGGGACAGTATCTTGCCATGATGGATGCTGATGACATTGCTATGCCGGAGCGTTTGGAGAAGCAGTTTCGATATTTGGAAGCTCATCCTGATGTTTGTGCAGTCGGTGCTGATGACGGACAAAAAAACGTCGAATGGCCGGATATTGCTTATCCGGATATGGGGATGGTGGTTGCATATTATACCTATGGTGATTTATATTATTCACAATGTTAGTAGAAAACATGAAAACATATATATATATTATTCTTTTATTTTGTTTGTTAGGATGTTCTAATAAGGCAAATAATACATCCTCAATTTTGTCAGAAATCGATACACTTGTGGTCGAGGAAGATGTGAATATCAGACCTGAAGATAAGCATATTCCTATCTATGAAGAAATATCGGAATATCGTAATAATTTGTCAGAAATTGCTTCTGAGATATCTTTTGTCAAGTTATCTAATGAGCCTTTGGTTCGTGATTTCTTCATCTATGATATTCAATCTACTGATCAGTTTATATTCTTGATGGGACCACAGCTTATTTATCAATATGATTGGAACGGTAATTTTATAAGGCAAATAGGTGGTAAAGGGCAAGGCCCAGGTGAATATACAAATTTGACTGCTCCATTGATGATCGATAGTGAAAATAAATTACTATATGCACATGACCTTCATACGCAGCAATTGTTGGTTTATGATTTTGATGGGGTTTTTAAAAAGAAAGTCAATTTGGATCGAAACGCATCTTGTCTAACTATGTATGACAGCATTTTGATTGCAGAAAGAACAAGTTCTGCTTATCGTTTTTTGCCTTATGAAGGAAAAGCATTTGCTTTTCGGGGTTATAACGGAAAAATAGTCAAGTCTTTTGGTAGTTATTTATATCCCATCTCGAGAGATGGATTAGAGCATTATGGCCCGGATGTTAATCCATTATGGAACAATGATGGAAATTTTTATATGTTGGAATATGGCAATGATACTATTTATCAAGTGACGAAAGAAACTCTAATTCCTGATTTGGTATTGACCGGAAAGTTGGCTCTTGATAGAGATGGGTTGTTTAAAAAAGATACGAAAGACAAGGTTTGGGTAGGAGGCCCTTTGATGAAACCCAATTCTTATGTATTTGAATCTAACCGGTTTTTATTGTTTAGGATGTATGCAGCAACAGAGATATATTATGCCATCTGTGATAAAAAGACTGGGCAAATCAGTCGAACTGGGCATCAGGATAAAAGATACGAGTTTGATTACAAGGGTGAAAAGAGTAAGGATTATTTTATAGATGATCTTGTCTCCAATATGGTTGTCGATCCTTTGTACCAGAGTTCTGGCATAGCAATAGGTCTTATCCCCGCACCTGCAATTGTTGATGACCGTGATAATATTACAAATTTTATAGATCAACATCCTACTGACGAGGGAACGAAATTAAAAGAGATAGTCACTCAAATGACGGAAGAGGATAATTCTATTGTTTGTTTCATTAAATTCAAATAACAGAGGCCTGCCTTCACCCTTTTACGGATTGTTTTTCAATATACGTCAAGATAGAGGTGAATCCAACTCGCATATTCTTGCGTATGAAAAAATCGGTGGAGATAATCCGGGCAGGCATTTCGGACGGAGGCATAAAGTACCCGTTTCAGGTCATTCTCTGGAAAGCGGAACACCTGTTTGTCCTGTAATTAGACCAATATAACAAAAGTTTATGCCTATATTTGAATAAAAATTAGGTATAACTTTGTCGAAAATCAAAATAACACTGCTTATGAATTTCTTAGAACTTACAAAACGACGCTATTCAGCAAGAAACTATTCTTCTGATATGGTTGAACAAGAAAAACTTGATTACATTTTGGAATGTGCCCGTTTGGCTCCTTCCGCCGTAAATTATCAACCTTGGCATTTCTTTGTCATAAAAAGTGATAAACAAAAACAGTTGGTTCAACACTCTTATCCTCGTGATTGGTTTGCTGGAGCTCCACTTTATATTATTGTCTGTGTAGACAGTGCTGTGGCTTGGGTGAGAAAATCAGACAATAAAAATCATTCTGATGTTGATGCAGCGATAGCAACTGAGCATATTTGTTTAGCTGCAGCCGAACAAGGTATAGGAAGCTGCTGGGTATGTAATTTTGACGCTGATATATTAAAGCAAAATCTTCATTTATCTCCAACTCAATATCCAGTGGCAATTGTTTCATTGGGATATGTGAAACAACTACCTGAAAAATCATCCCCAAGAAAAGATTTGACGGAAATAGTTTCAATCTTATAAATCTAACTTGGGGCTTCTTTCTTTATAAAAGATTGAAGTCCGGATAATGCAATAAAAAAACTTTTTACCCAAAAGTTCTGTTTAACAAAAAAAGAATACTAAATTTGCATCCTGATTAATTTTTAGGAATTTATAGTGAACAGATTATGATAAAGATTACATTTCCGGATAATTCTGTAAAAGAATATGCCGAAGGAACGACCGCCATGCAGATTGCGGAAAGCATCAGTTCCCGTCTGGCACAGGAAGTTCTGGCTGCGAGCGTAAATGGTGAGATTTGGGATTTGACCCGTCCGATCAACCAAGATGCCGCCATCAAACTTTTCAAGTGGGAAGACGAGGAAGGTAAGCATGCGTTTTGGCATTCCAGTGCTCACTTGATGGCAGAAGCTTTGCAGGAGTTGTATCCAGGTATCAAATTCGGTATCGGACCGGCTATTGAAAACGGGTTCTACTATGATGTGGATCCGGGCGAAGCCGTTATCAAAGAAGGAGATTTTCCTGCTATCGAAGCAAAGATGCTTGAACTGGTAGCGAAGAAAGAGGAAATCAAACGCCAGGATATTTCGAAGGCTGATGCTTTGAAAATGTTTGGTGACAGAGGTGAAGTGTATAAAACAGAACTTATCAGCGAGTTGGAAGACGGTACGATCACGACCTATACGCAGGGTTCGTTTACTGACTTGTGCCGGGGACCGCACTTGCCGAATACATCTTATTTGAAAGCTGTAAAAATAATGAGTGTTGCCGGAGCCTATTGGCGTGGTGACGAAAAGCGTAAACAGTTGGTTCGTCTCTACGGTATCACTTTCCCGAAGAAAAAGATGCTGGACGAATATCTGGCATTGATGGAAGAAGCCAAGAAACGCGACCATCGTAAGATAGGAAAGGAACTCGAACTGTTTACATTCTCTTCGGCTGTAGGAGCAGGGCTTCCGTTGTGGTTGCCGCGTGGTACGCAGTTGCGCCTGAAGCTGGAAGATTTCTTGAAACGTATCCAGAAGAAATACGGCTACCAACAGGTGATGACTCCGCATATCGGAGGCAAGCAGTTGTATGTGACTTCCGGCCACTACGCTAAATACGGTAAGGATTCGTTCCAGCCGATCCATACCCCGCAGGAGGGTGAAGAGTTCTTGTTGAAACCGATGAACTGCCCCCACCACTGTGAAATATTCAAAGCATTCCCGCGTTCATACAAGGATCTGCCCCTGCGTTTCGCAGAGTTCGGAACTGTGTATCGTTATGAACAGAGCGGTGAACTGCACGGCTTGACAAGGGTGCGTGGCTTTACGCAGGATGACGCCCATCTGTTTTGCCGTCCCGACCAGTTGAAAGACGAGTTCCTGAAGGTGATGGATATTATCTTTATCATCTTTAAAGCTTTGGATTTTGAAAACTTTGAAGCACAGATTTCTCTGCGCGACAAGGTGAACCGGGATAAATACATCGGTTCGGAAGAAAACTGGGAGAAAGCCGAAAGCGCTATCATCGAAGCTTGTCAGGAAAAAGGACTGAAAGCCAAGATCGAATATGGCGAGGCAGCTTTCTATGGTCCTAAACTGGACTTTATGGTGAAAGATGCCATCGGCCGCCGTTGGCAGTTAGGTACGATCCAGGTAGACTACAATCTGCCGGAACGTTTCGAACTGGAATATACGGGTGAAGACAATAAGAAACACCGTCCTGTCATGATCCACCGTGCGCCGTTCGGCTCTATGGAGCGTTTCGTCGCCGTGCTGATCGAACATACGGGTGGTAAGTTCCCGTTATGGCTGACTCCGGACCAGGTGGCGATCCTGCCGATCAGCGAGAAGTTCAACGATTATGCCAATGAGATAAAACGTCAGCTCGAGGCTGAAGACCTGAGTGTATTGGTGGATGACCGTAATGAGAAAATTGGGCGTAAAATCCGCGATACGGAATTGAAACGTATTCCTTATATGCTTATTGTCGGAGAGAAAGAAGCAGAAAATAATGAAGTTTCTGTAAGAAAACAGGGCGAAGGTGATAAAGGTTCGATGAAAATTACTACCTTTGCAGCGCTTTTGAAAGGTGAGATAGAGGATCAGATGAATCACTGGAAGAAAGATAATAATTAATTAACTAATAACGAGGAGAATAAATCTTTTTGAATGAAGAATGACAGTCTGAAAGAACAGTATAGAATCAACGAACGTATTCGTGTTCGTGAAGTTCGTTTAGTAGGTGATAACGTAGAGCAGGGAGTTTATCCTACTTCTCAGGCATTAAAGATGGCTGAAGATCAAGGGCTCGATCTGGTTGAAATTTCACCGAATGCTGCGCCCCCCGTTTGTCGAATTACTGATTATCAGAAATTCCTTTATCAACAGAAGAAGCGCCAGAAGGAACAGAAGGCGAAATCTGTGAAAGTGGTTGTGAAGGAGATTCGTTTCGGACCTCAGACCGATGATCATGATTACAACTTCAAGTTGAAGCATGCCAAGGGATTTTTGGAAGAAGGAGCAAAAGTAAAAGCATATGTGTTCTTTAAAGGACGTTCCATTCTTTTCAAAGAGCAAGGAGAGGTATTGTTGCTTCGTTTTGCCAATGACTTGGAGGAATACGGAAAGGTAGAACAATTGCCGGTATTGGAAGGTAAGCGTATGATCATCATGCTGACACCGAAGAAAGCCGGAGCTGCCGCAGCTTCCAAACCTGCCGTTTCAAAACCGGTAGTGAAGAAGGTGATCGTCACTCCCAAGCCTAAGACTGAAGAGTCTGAATAATAAAGAAAGAAACCACCCCATTAGAGGGTGTAAAGTTTAATAATTAAAACATATTGGAAAATGCCTAAGATGAAGACTAATTCCGGTGCCAAAAAAAGATTCGCTCTTACCGGAACAGGTAAAATCAAAAGAAAACACGCTTTTAAAAGTCACATTCTGACGAAGAAGACTACAAAGCAGAAGAGAAATCTTACTCACACAGGCTTGGTTGCCGGTGTAGACGTAAGCAACGTTAAACAGTTGCTTGGTTTAAAGTAATCTTTTTTAATTAAGCGAGTTTTACAAGATTTTTATTAACCGAATGTATTTAGCAAATAAGATCATCCGAAAGAGTGATGACGCTAACATTCAAAACAGATTAGTATTATGCCTAGATCAGTAAATCATGTTGCTTCAAGAGCAAAAAAAAAACGGATTTTAAAACTTACCCGTGGTTACTATGGTGCACGTAAGAACGTGTGGACCGTTGCTAAGAATACCTGGGAAAAAGGTTTGACTTATGCATTCCGTGACCGTCGTAACAAGAAACGTAACTTCCGCGCACTGTGGATTCAGCGTATCAATGCTGCTGCCCGTCTGGAAGGTATGTCTTATTCTCGCCTGATGGGAGCTTTACACGCAGCAGGTATCGAAATCAACCGTAAAGTTCTTGCCGACTTGGCTATGAACCACCCGGAAGCTTTCAAAGCAATCGTTGCTAAAGTTAAATAATTGACATTATATGGCAATTGGAAAAGAGCTTCAGAAATGGAGCTCTTTTTTTTGTCAAAAGTTTGGAGGTCTCATTCCTATTGCATATCTTTGTGATAAGAAAAATGAGTTAGCCGCACATGTTCGATTGGGAAACTCATCAGTTTATTTTAATTCCGAGACACAGCTCTTGTCGTTAATGGCGGGCCGCACCCTTCGGGGCATGCTTAGCACGGCGGATTACAAAGATGGCAAAGCACTCAAATCCTGTCATACGGAGTTTGTTCATATCTACGGTGCGGCTTTCTTTACATAGGAGGATATGCCTGAATAGGCATATCCTCTTTTTTTGTACCCCGTAAAGCATAGCTTTAGACAGTGTAAGGCTATGGGTTAGGGTAGCTAAAGCATAGCTTTTTATTTGGAATAGGGGTTTGTCCGTTTTTTCTTCGTATATTTACCCACCAAGAATAAAACACACTAAACTAAATATTTTATGTTACTGCCAAAACAGTCTCGCAATTGTGTAACCGAACTGGCTTTCGCCTGCTTGTTACTATTCGTTTCCTGCACTTCGGAGGAGGTCCGGCAAGTCAATCTTATTCCCAAACCGGAACAGATGACAATGACCGGAGGAACCTTCAGGGCCGACAGCCTCGCTTTATTCGGTGAGCAATCTGCCCGGAATATCAATACCGTGATCGATGATGCCTGGTCCGGAAGCCTGGAAGGTTATCAGTTGGATGTGACGTCGAAAGGAATCGACCTGCGTGCCGGTTCTCCGGACGGCCTGTTCTATGGGATACAGACGCTACGCCAACTCTATGCCGGAGGAGAGGTGCCATGTGTTTCGATCCGGGATAATCCTCGTTTTGGGTATCGGGGATTACATCTGGATGTTTCCCGCCATTTCTTTTCCAAAGAAGAAGTGATGAAATTGCTGGATGTGATGTCTTTTTACAAGCTGAACACCCTGCATATGCACCTGACGGATGCCGGAGGATGGCGTATTGAGATAGACAAATATCCGAAGCTGACTTCTGAAACGGCCTTCCGCACCGAATCCGATTGGCGGAAGTGGTGGGACGGGCACGACCGTAAGTATCTGCCGGAAGGAACACCGGGCGCTTATGGCGGTTACTATACGAAGGAAGACATTCGGGAGATTGTGGAACATGCGGCTTCCAAGCATATAAACATAATACCGGAGATCGAATTTCCGGGACATTCGGAGGAGGTTCTGATGGCCTATCCCGAACTGAGTTGTTCCGGCAAGCCTTACCTGAACGGCGATTTTTGTATCGGCAACGAGCAGTCGTTTACATTCATGGAAGATGTATTGGCGGAGGTGATCGATCTTTTCCCGTCCGAATATATCCATGTCGGCGGCGATGAAGCCGGGAAGTCCGCCTGGAAAAAATGCCCGAAGTGCCAGGCTTTGATGAAGAAAAAAGGAATGAAGAGCGTGGACGAGCTTCAGAGTTACATGATTCATAGGGCTGAAGAGTTTCTGAATTCAAAGGATCGCAAGCTGATCGGCTGGGACGAGATACTGGAAGGCGGCCTGGCTCCGGAAGCTACTGTCATGTCATGGCGAGGAGAAGACGGTGGAATCAAATCGGCACGGATGGGACATGATGTGGTGATGACACCGGGCAATTATATGTATTTGGATTTCTATCAGGCCGATCCGAAGACACAGCCGTATGCCATCGGTGGCTATACGCCGATAAAGAAAGTGTATAGCTATGACCCTGTCCCGGCGGATTCGTTGACGGAGGAGGAATGCCGGCATATTTTGGGTGTGCAAGCCAATACCTGGACCGAATACATCCAGACACCCGAACATCTGGAATATATGATGTTCCCGCGGGCTCTTGCCGTAGCCGAGATAGGATGGACGCCGCAGGAATTACGGACATGGGAAGATTTCAAACCCCGCATGAATGCGCATATTTCCCAATTGCAAGGAATGGGAATCCGTACTTTCACCCTTTCGGACGAAATAGAAGTGACCATGCGGGTCGATACGGCAGGCAGAAAGATTGAAGTCATACTGGATGCCGAGAAATATCCGGCAGAAATCCGCTACACGACGGACGGTTCCGTTCCGGCTGCATCGTCCGCCTTTTACACCGGGCCGATAATCGTGCAGGATTCCGCTCATATCAAAGCCGCCATTTTCCGGGGCGGAGTGCTTCAAGGGACACCGACGGAAAAGAAGGTGGATTACCATCGGGCCATCAATAAGCCTATACATTATAATAGTAAGCTCTACAAAGGCTATATGGCCGGAGGAATGAACGCCCTGTTGGATGGTTATCGCGGTGGCCTGACTTATCTGGACGGACGTTGGCAAGGCTATTTGGATGACCTAGACTGTGTGATCGATATGGAAGGGGAAACGGATATCCATAAAGTGTCTGTCCGTTTCATGCAGCTGACCGGCCCGGGAGTGTTCCAGCCCGGACAAGTGGAGCTGCAGACTTCGGAAGATGGTGAAAACTTTATTTCCCGTGGGATTGTTCCAACAACGATTCCGGCAGATGATCCGAACCTCCTGTTCCAGGAATATACGTTCGACGGTAACTGGAAAACCCGTTATGTCCGTTTGAAAGCGCCAAGGGCGAATCCCGGTTTTATTTTTGCGGATGAGATCGTCGTTTGGTAGATTGAAAATTAAGAATTAAAAATAAGAATTGGTGCTATGAAGATATTGTTGTTCTCTTTTCTGTTAAGTTGCTGTTCAGCGCTGGTCTCCGCGCAACAGCCGGTCGATTATGTGAACCCGTTTATCGGGACAAGCAACTACGGGACGACCAATCCGGGTGCGATTTGCCCCCAAGGAATGATGAGTGTCACCCCTTTCAATGTGATGGGGTCGACAAGTAATAAGTTTGACAAAGACAGCCAGTGGTGGTCCACACCTTATTCGGCTGATAATAGTTTCTTCACCGGCTATGCACATGTCAACCTGAGCGGTGTCGGTTGTCCGGAGATGGGAAGCCTGTTGCTGATGCCTACTTCCGGGGAACTGAATGTGGATTATCACGAATATGGCAGCGGATATAAGAACGAGGTGGCCCATCCCGGCTATTACAGTAATATCCTGACGAAATATAACATCAAGACGGAAGCGACCGCCTCCATGCGTACCGGCCTGACACGTTTTACTTTCCCGAAGGGGCAGGGGAATATCCTCTTGAACCTGGGTGAAGGGCTGACGAACGAGACCGGTGCGACTGTCCGTATGGTGAGCGATACGGAGATAGAGGGGAGCAAGTTGCTCGGAACGTTCTGCTATAACCCGCAAGCCGTTTTCCCGATCTATTTCGTGATGAAGCTCAGCAAAGCCCCCAAGCAGGCCGGCTACTGGAAGAAGCAGCGCGAGATGAAGGGAGTGGAAGCGGAATGGGATGTCTATTCCGGCAAATATAAATTGTATACGAAGTACGATCGTGAGATGAGCGGTGACGACATCGGCGTCTGGTTCAAGTATGATACCGAAGAAGGCGAGGTGATTGAAGTAAAGATGGGTGTCTCGTTTGTCAGCATCGAGAATGCCCGCCTGAATATGAACACCGAACAGCCGGATTTCAATTTCGACAAAGTGCGTGCGGTTGCCGGCAAGATGTGGAACGACGATCTGTCGCGTGTGATGGTGGAAGGCGGGACGAACGACGATAAGACGATTTTCTATACCGCCATGTACCACCTGCTGATCCATCCGAACATCATCCAGGACGTGAATGGCGAATATCCGATGATGGAAAGCCTGAAAGTCGGCCATACTACCGGAAACCGCTACACGGTCTTTTCGCTCTGGGACACCTACCGCAATGTCAGTACATTGATGACGTTGCTCTATCCCGAAAAGCAGCTCGACATCATCCGCACCATGATCGACATGTACAAGGAAAGCGGATGGCTTCCGAAGTGGGAACTGTACGGACGCGAGACGCTGACGATGGAAGGTGATCCGTCTATCCCTTATATCGTGGATGCTTATATGCGCGGTTTGCGCGATTACGATATCGAGACTGCCTACGAAGGCATGCGCAAGGGCGCTACTACTCCCGGCGAGTTCAATCTGCTCCACCCGGACAATAACGACTATATGAGCAAAGGCTACGTCCCCTTGCGTGAACAGTATGATAATTCGGTTTCGCATGCTTTGGAATATTATATCGCCGACTGGAATCTCTCGTTGTTGGCAGATGCGTTGGGAAAGAAGGAAGACGCTAAGCTGTTCCGTGAACGGGCTATGGGCTATAAGCATTACTATTGCAAGGAGTTCGGCACGCTTCGTCCCATCCTGCCCGATGGCACGTTCTATTCTCCATTCGATCCGAAGCAAGGGGAGAACTTCGAGCCGAGCCCCGGTTTCCATGAAGGAAACGCCTGGAACTACACGTTCTATGTTCCTCACGATGTCAAAGGCCTTGCCAAACTGATGGGCGGACAGAAGAAGTTTGTCGATAAGTTGCAGATGGTTTTCGACAAAGGGTACTACGATATGGCAAACGAGCCGGATATCGCCTATCCGTATCTTTTCAGCTATTTCAAGGGAGAAGCCTGGCGTACGCAAAGGCAGGTTCGCGAATTGTTGGGCAAATATTATCACAATGCCCCCAACGGGCTTCCCGGCAACGACGATACGGGGACGATGTCTACCTGGGCGATCTTCTCGATGATGGGATTCTATCCTGCCTGTCCCGGTGACCTGGATTATGTCTTGACTTCTCCGACTTTCGACAAGGTGACGATCCGGCTGGATGAGAAGTTCTATCCGAAAGGCAGCCTGGTGATCGAATCCTCCCATCCGACACCGGATGATATTTATATTAAGGAGGTGACGGCCGATGGTAAAAGGCTGAAAGGTTATACGATCTCGCAACAGGAACTGGTCAATGCCGGAACGTTGCGGTTCACATTGGAGAGTGAACATTAACCGGATACCAGATAAGGAAACTCTTTTTGCAAGAAAATATTTAGGTGCCGCAGTCCGGTTTTTCAGCGGATTTGGCGATAACGTCCTTATATATTATTATCTTTGCAGCCATAGTTTGAAAATAATAGTTTAATCCATATCATATGTATAGAACAAGAACATGTGGCGACCTGCGCCTTGCTGACGAAGGCTTGGTGATTACGCTGGCCGGCTGGGTACAGAAAACCCGTAAGATGGGTGGCATGACGTTCGTGGACATCCGCGACCGTTACGGTATTACACAATTGGTGTTTAACCAGGAAGTTGATGCCGCTCTTTGTGAGAAAGCAAATAAACTGGGACGCGAATATGTTATCCAGGTAACAGGAACCGTTCGCGAACGTTCCAGCAAAAACCCGAATATCCCTACAGGTGAGATCGAAATCATCGTATCGGAACTGAATGTCCTGAATGCAGCCGTGACTCCTCCTTTCACGATTGAAGACGATACGGACGGGGGTGACGACCTGCGTATGAAATACCGTTATCTGGATTTGCGCCGCAACGCCGTCCGCAAAAACCTGGAACTGCGTCATCGTATGGCTTTCGAGGTGCGTAACTATCTGGATAAGCAAGGATTCCTGGAAGTGGAAACTCCGGTGTTGGTCAACTCTACGCCTGAAGGGGCGCGTGACTTTGTCGTGCCTTCCCGCATGAATCCCGGACAGTTCTACGCGTTGCCCCAGTCACCGCAGACATTGAAACAGTTGTTGATGGTTTCTGGTTTCGACCGTTATTTCCAGATCGTGAAATGTTTTCGTGACGAAGACCTGCGTGCGGACCGCCAGCCCGAATTTACACAAATCGACTGCGAAATGAGCTTTGTGGAACAGGAAGACGTGCTGAACATTTTCGAAGGAATGGCCAAGCATCTGTTCAAGGTGATTCGTGGTATCGATATAAAAGAAGCTTTCCCGCGTATGACTTGGCATGACGCCATGAAATATTACGGAAGCGACAAGCCGGACCTGCGTTTCGATATGAAGTTTGTCGAACTGATGGACATCATGAAAGGACATGGTTTCTCCGTATTCGATAGCGCAGCTTATGTAGGCGGTATCTGTGCGGAAGGGGCAGCCTCTTATACGCGCAAGCAATTGGATGCGCTGACCGAGTTTGTGAAACGTCCGCAGATCGGTGCGAAGGGCATGGTATACGCCCGTGTGGAAGCCGATGGCAATGTGAAGTCGAGCGTGGATAAATTCTATACGCAGGAAGTATTGCAGCAGATGAAGGAAGCCTTTGGTGCAAAACCGGGCGACCTGATTTTGATCCTTTCCGGCGACGATGCAATGAAGACGCGCAAACAGCTTTGCGAATTGCGTCTGGAAGTGGCCGGTCAGTTGGGGTTGCGTGACAAGAACAAGTTTGCCTGCCTGTGGGTGATCGATTTCCCTCTGTTCGAGTGGAGCGAAGAAGATCAGCGTTTCTATGCAATGCACCATCCGTTTACTTCTCCCAAACCTGAAGATATTCCTTTGTTGGATAGCGATACGGGAGCCGTCCGTGCGAATGCATACGACATGGTGATCAATGGTGTCGAAGTGGGTGGCGGTTCTATCCGTATCCACGATAGCAAGTTGCAGGATAAGATGTTCCAGTTGTTGGGCTTCACCGAAGAAAAGGCGCAGGAACGTTTCGGTTTCTTAATGAATGCCTTCAAATACGGTGCGCCTCCTCATGGAGGTCTGGCCTACGGTCTGGACCGTTGGGTATCTCTGTTTGCCGGTTTGGATTCTATCCGTGACTGTATCGCATTCCCGAAAAACAACTCCGGCCGCGATGTCATGTTGGATGCACCCGGACAACTGGATGATTCGCAGTTGGAAGAATTATGCCTGAAAGTAGATATTAAGGAGTAATATACCGATAGGTCGATTTGCCGGTATGCTGATGAATGGTTCATTGGCCTATTGGCAAATTGATTTGTTTATAAATTGTTGATTATGTTAAAGGTTAAGGATATACTGAAAGAAATCGAACAATACGCCCCGTTGCCATTGCAGGAGAGCTTTGACAATGCAGGTGTGCAGGTAGGCGATGTGAATCAGCCGGCTACCGGTGCGCTTCTTTGCCTCGACGTCACCGAAGAAGTCGTGGATGAGGCGATAGAGATGGGGTGTAACTTGATTGTCTCTCATCATCCTTTGGCCTTTAAAGCATTCAAATCTCTGACCGGCTCGACTTATATCGAGCGGTGTATGATGAAAGCCTGCAAGTATGACTTGGTGGTCTATGCCGCCCATACCAATCTCGATAATGCGGCGGGAGGCGTGAACTTCCGTTTGGCAGAACTGATCGGGCTGGAGAATGTCCGTGTCCTGAGCCCGCAGAAAGGAGCATTGCTGAAGTTGGTTACTTTTGTGCCGGAAGCCTATGCCGATTTGGTGAGGACGACTCTGTTCAATGCGGGAGCCGGAACGATTGGCGACTATGATTCATGCAGTTTCAACCTGCCGGGTAACGGAACTTTCCGTGCCGGTGAAGGAACGAATCCGTTCTGTGGTGAAATCGGCGAGTTGCATGTGGAACGGGAAATCCGTATCGAAACGATATTACCCGCTTTCCGCAAATCGACGGTGACCCGTGCATTGCTTTCCGTCCATCCTTACGAAGAGCCTGTGTTCGATTTCTATCCATTGGACAATGCTTGGAACCAGGTCGGTTCGGGGGTAGTGGGTGAGTTGCCTGAAGAAGAGGACGAACTGGCCTTCCTGCAACGGGTCAAAGAACTGTTTCAGGTGGGGTGCGTGAAGCATTCCGCCTTGATCGGTAAACCGATACGGGAAGTTGCTTTATGCGGAGGGAGCGGGGCTTTCCTGATCAAAGACGCGATCAACTACGGTGCGGACGTTTTCATTACGGGAGAGGCTAAATATAATGACTTTTACGATGTGGAAGACCTGATTCTGCTGGCGGTTATTGGTCATTATGAAAGTGAAGTCTGTACAAAAGACATCTTTTATAACATAATATCGAAAAAATTCCCTACCTTTGCGGTGCATTTTTCGAATGTTAATTCAAACCCGGTAAAATATTTATAGAATGGCTACAGATAAACAATCAGCTGAAAAAGAGATTACAGTTGAAGAAAAGCTTTCTACGCTGTATCAGCTTCAGACGATGATGACTGAAATTGATAAGATCAAGACGCTTCGCGGCGAACTTCCTTTGGAGGTACAAGACCTGGAAGATGAGATCGCTGGTCTGGAAACACGTCTTCAGAACTATCAGTCGGAAATTAAAGACTTTGAAAACGCTGTTGTAGAACAGAAACATAAGATTACGGAGTCAACCGGTCTGATTGAAAAATATAAAACGCAGTTGGATAACGTGCGTAACAACCGTGAGTTCGACAACTTGTCAAAAGAAATAGAATTCCAGGGACTTGAAATCGAGTTTTCTGAAAAGAAGATTCGTGAATTCGGTGAAGCGGTCAACCGTAAGAAGGAAGAAATAGCCGAACTGTCCGAAAGACTGGAGGGTCGTAAAGCGGACTTGGTCCAGAAGCAGAGCGAATTGGAACAGATCATTTCCGAAACCAAACAGGACGAAGAGAGACTGCGCGAAAAAGCAAAGAAACTGGAAGCGAATATCGAGCCGCGCCTGTTGACTGCTTTCAAACGTATTCGTAAGGGAGCGCGTAACGGTTTGGCTGTCGTATATGTACAGCGTGGTGCTTGTGGTGGTTGTTTCAACAAGATTCCGCCTCAGAAACAGTTGGATATCAAGTTGCGTAAAAAAATTATCGTTTGCGAATACTGTGGTCGTATCATGATCGACCCTGAATTGGCAGGTGTAGAAGATTAATCGGATGCGCGACGTTGTCCGTGCATATATAGAGAAATACCGGTTGCTTACGGAAAACCGTCCGGTTCTGGTCGGTGTAAGTGGCGGAGCTGATTCAATAGCCCTACTCACCCTTTTGGTGGAGTCGGGCTATTCCTGTATAGCGGCGCATTGTAATTTTCATTTGCGGGGAGACGAATCCCTGCGTGACGAGCAGTTTGTAAGAGAGTATGCCCGAAAACTGGACGTACCTTTTATTATGACGGACTTCGACACCCGGAAATATGCGGCCGACCGTCATCTTTCCATTGAAATGGCTGCTCGCGAGTTGCGCTATGGCTGGTTCGAAGAACAACGGGTCGCAACCGGGTCGCAAGCAGTTGCCGTGGCCCATCATCGTGACGACAGTGTGGAAACACTTCTGATGAACCTGGTACGCGGAACCGGTATTCGGGGAATGAGCGGGATTCGCCCTAAGAACGGATTTGTGGTACGCCCTTTGCTTGCCGTGAGCCGTGAGGATATCTTGAAATGGCTTGCCGGACGCGGGCTGACGTATGTGACTGACAGTACCAATCTTTCCGAGGCCTATACGCGCAACTTTATCCGCCTGCGTGTCCTTCCGCTTTTGAAAGAGATCAACCCTTCCGTGAAGGAGGCGATAGCCCGTACGTCCGAACATCTGTCGGCGGCTGAAGCCGTTTATTTGCATGTGGTGGAAGAGGCGAGGAATACCGTGGTCGAGCAAGGAGATCGTCTTTCTATTGCCTCCCTGATGTGTTACCCGTCGCCCGAAGCTATTTTATATGAGTTGCTCAAAACCTATGGCTTTACTCGTCCGGTGGCAGAGGATGTTTATTTGTCCCTGACGAAAGAATCAGGCAAAACTTTTTTCTCTTCAACACACCGGTTGATAAAAGATCGGGACTACTTATTGTTGTCTCCCCTTGTAAAAGAAAAGGTTTGTGAATATACACTGACCGGCGGCGAGAATGTTTGGTCCGGTCCTGTTGAACTTTCTTTCGAGAAGATTGTTCTAAAAGAAGAGTTCCATATCCGGAAAGATAAAAACATCGCCTATTTTGATTACGACAAACTGACTTTTCCGCTTACCCTGCGTACATGGAAAGAGGGAGATTGGTTTATTCCTTTTGGCATGAAAGGGCGGAAAAAATTAAGCGATTATTTCTCGGATCATAAGTTCAGCCGTTTCGATAAAGAACGAACTTGGCTCTTATGCAGCGGAGATGCTGTTATCTGGATTGTAGGAGAACGTTCAGATAATCGTTTTTGCCTGGATAAAACAACTAAAAGAGTGTTAGTTGTGAATTTTTTTCCGACAAAAAGCGAGAGTAACTGAAAATATTATTACATTTGCAAAGATTTACTCCGCAGATGTGTTACTAATGATTCAAATTAGCTGAACAATCCGGTTTTCACATGAAATTATTAATTATCAAATTATAAAAGATACAATGATTGCGTTGTACGCGTGCCGTGTCAGGTCGTGTAAGTACGTCGTTTTTATTATTCACTTCGCATTATGCAAAAATATAACATTCTAGAACTAAATGAAAAACTCCTTCCTGAGTTGCAAAGTATAGCGGAAGAGTTAGGTATTAAAAAAGTAAGTTCTCTTAAGAAAGAGGAACTTGTATACAAAATTCTTGACGAACAGGCTATTTCTTACGCCGGCATTCAGGCTGAAAAGGAGAAAGAAAAGGAAGCCAAGAAAGCGGAAAGGCTGACTAAGGCTAAGAAAACAAAAGCGGCGGCTCCGAAGGGTGCAAAAGCTGAGACCAAAACTAAGGCTGCTGCTCCCGCCACACCTGTTGAAGTTCCGGTAGAAGGAGTTGCTTCAGTAGTTCCTGAACAACCTGAACGTAAGAAACGGACACGTATCGAAAAGAAAGAAAAAGTGGCTACGGCTGCCGTCCCTGTCCAGAAAAACGAAGAAGCTGCCGTCTCTAAAAAGCCGGTTTCAGCCAATGCTCCCGTGTCTGAAGCTCTTGTTCAAGCAGCTGACACGACAGCCAATTCTCCTGCCGAAACAGTAAAACCGGCAGCAAAGAAAATGGTTAAGAAAACCGACAAGCCTGTAGCAAAACCGTTGCTTCCTCCCGTTGTGGTGGAATCGGATAACGGAGAACTGCCGGCCGAAGTCGCTTCTGAAGTAATGGAAGAACCGGTTGTTGTAGAAACGCCAGCTGCTCCGGTTTCAACTCCGGCAGACGAACCTAAACGTGTGGTATTCCGCCATCCGGACACCAAATCGGTTCTCGACCAGCTTTTCCCATTCTCTTCTACGTCAGCCAAACCGGAACCGAAAGCGCAGGGTGAACAACCTGCAGCGGCTCAGCAAAACAATCCACGTCTGAATAACAACCGACAGAACAATCAGAATAATCATAACAACCAGCGCAACAATAACAATGCAGTGCAGGAAAAACAGTATGAGTTTGACGGCATACTGACCGGTGTAGGCGTGTTGGAAATGATGCCCGACGGATATGGTTTCCTGCGTTCTTCCGATTATAACTACCTGACTTCTCCGGATGATATTTATGTATCGCAATCGCAGATCAAGTTGTTCGGCCTGAAGACTGGCGACGTGGTAGAGGGAGCTATCCGTCCTCCGAAGGAAGGTGAAAAATATTTCCCGCTCGTCAAAGTGGATAAGATCAACGGCCGTACGCCGGAAGAGGTCCGCGACCGTGTTCCTTTCGATCATCTGACTCCGCTTTTCCCGGACGAAAAATTCATGTTGACGGCCCGCAAGTCTCCGAAAGTGTATGACAATATCGCCGTACGTGTAGTAGACCTGTTCTCACCGATCGGCAAAGGACAGCGTGGTCTGATCGTGGCGCAGCCGAAGACCGGTAAGACGATGCTGTTGAAAGATATCGCCAATGCGATTGCCGCCAACCATCCTGAAGTGTATATGATTATCCTGCTGATCGACGAACGTCCTGAAGAGGTAACCGATATGGCCCGTAGCGTGGATGCAGAAGTGATCGCTTCTACTTTCGACGAACCGGCTGAACGCCATGTGAAGATAGCGGAAATCGTCTTGAACAAGGCTAAACGTATGGTGGAATGTGGGCATGATGTTGTGATCCTGTTAGACTCCATCACGCGTCTGGCTCGTGCTTACAATACGGTTCAACCGGCTTCCGGAAAGGTTCTCTCCGGTGGTGTGGATGCAAATGCTTTGCAGAAACCGAAACGTTTCTTCGGGGCTGCCCGTAACATAGAAAACGGCGGTAGCCTGACGATCCTGGCAACGGCGTTGACAGAAACCGGTTCGAAGATGGACGATGTGATCTTTGAAGAATTCAAGGGTACGGGTAATATGGAATTGCAGTTGGATCGCAAGTTGGCGAACAAACGCGTTTATCCGGCTGTCGATATCACAGCTTCTAGCACACGCCGCGACGACCTGTTGCAGGATGAAAGCACGGTGAACCGTATGTGGATCCTGCGTAAGTACCTGGCCGATATGAACTCTATGGAGGCTATGGAATTTGTTAAGAAACGCATGGAACAGACATTCGACAATATGGAGTTCCTGGCTTCGATGAACGGATAAATAGAAGATACTTGATATATAAAAAACGCAGACCGGGCTCGACCCGGTCTGCGTTTTTTATTTGTTACAATCAAAAGAATAGAGTATCATGCTTCGCGTTGAAGGATTGACACCTCTTTATCACTCTATAAGCGTTGCTTATGCTTCCTTTCTCGGTCTTCCCCTGCGGCGTTGGTTGTTGTTGTTACCGCTGGGGCGGTTGTCTTTTTTTGCATTTCCGCTGTCTTTGCGGGGACGTCCTCTGCCACGGCGCATGTTGGAGTATTTTTCGGGTTCGTATAAAGGAGTTTCACCGAATTTGGGATCGATCGGTATTTTGTAGACTTCCTTTTCCAGAAAATCTTCGATACATTTGAATTGGGATTGTTCTTCGACCGAAACGAATGTGATGGCTAACCCTTCACCGTTTGTTCCGCGTGCGGTACGGCCGATGCGGTGTACGTAGTCTTCCGGGTCGTGGGGAATGTCGAAATTGACTACCAGCTTGATGTCGTTGATATCGATACCACGCGAGACGACGTCTGTGGCAACAAGGATGTCGATATGTCCGTTCTTAAACTCTTTCATCACCTCTTCACGCTGCGACTGCTCAAGATCCGAATGCATGGCTGCCACGTTGAACTTCATTCGTTTGAGGGTGGTTGCCAGCTCCTTTACTTTCATTTTTGAAGATGAAAATATGATGACACGTTGTGGGCGGCTCTGCGAGAACAGGTCTTCCAATATGTGCAATTTCTGCATATCATAGCAGATATAGGCCGTTTGCATGATTGTTTCGGGTGGACGGGAGATGGCTATCTTGACTTCTTCCGGATTTTTCAGGATCGTTTGAGCCAGTGTCCGGATCTTGGGAGGCATTGTGGCGGAGAACATGATTGTCTGGCAGTTTTCAGGCAATAGTTTGTAGACCTGCATGATATCGTCATAAAATCCCATGTCGAGCATCCGGTCCGCTTCATCCAGGACGAAGAAGGAAACCTGCGACAGGTCGACAGTCCCCAACTTGATATGCGACAACAGGCGTCCGGGGGTAGCGATCACAATATCGGCACCCATTTCCATCCCACGCTTTTGCTGTTCCCAGGCAATACCGTCCGTACCACCGTAAACGGCAACGGCGGAAACCGGAACAAAGTAGGTGAAACCTTCGATTTGCTGGTCGATCTGTTGGGCCAATTCGCGTGTAGGAGCCATGATAACGGCATTGATCGCATTGGCCGGATGTAATCCTTTGCTGAGTTCATTGATCACCGGCAGCACGTATGCGGCAGTTTTTCCTGTCCCCGTCTGTGCACAGGCGATAATGTCTTTCCCTTCCAAAATAACCGGAATCGTTAGTTCCTGTACCGGAGTAGTCTCCTGAAAATTCATTGCGTCAAGGCCATCCAATACGGCCTCTTCTAAATCCAATTCGTCAAATCTCATCTTTCATCATTAAATTCCCGGTAAAGGTAGATAATATTTGGCAATAATTATTACATAGAACGCCGCTCTTCTTAGAAAAGAGTTGTTTTTTAGATAAAATATAAGTTTTAGTCACGTTTTTATAGGGGAAACCTCGATAAGAATAAGATTCATTGTCGCGCTATTTGTAATATTTCTTGTATATTTTGTCGAATGTACCGTTCTTGCGTATCTGTTCCAGCCAGCTGTTCAGGCTGTCGAGCAGGATAGGGGAGTCTTTGCGGACTGCCCAGGATTGGAGTTGCGTGAAACTTATGTCTGTTTTGATATCTATTTCCGGAAGTTGTTTTTGGGAAAGGACGGCTATCTGCTGGTCGCAGACGGCATAATCGATGTCTCCTTTGGCGACCATGATGGCAAGCTGTTCACCGGAGTATAATTCGTCTTCTACCACGTAAATCGTATCGCCGATCTCATGTCCTAAGTTTTGCAGCCTGAGCCGGGCGGGAGAATCTTTCGGAATATAGAGAGTCTTGCCGGCCAGGTCAAGCTGGTTACGGATGGGTTTGGTCCCGTTATTGGCTGCTTCCGTTCGTTGTATCAGGACTTGTTTGTCGAGGACGATTGGTTCGGTGAACAGATATTTCTCTTTGATCTCGCTGGTGATCGGGATGTTGCGGGCGACAATATCGCATTTGTTCTCTTCGAGCATATCGAAACTTTCGGCCAGGCTCATCTCCAAAAGCGTTTGTACTTCCAGGCCTGATAACCGGGCGATAGCCTGGCTCAGTTCGTATTGGAAACCTTCTATTGTGTCGCCTGCCACATAATAACCCGATTGGTTGTATTCAGTCACCAGCCGCAGGATTCCCTCTGCTTTGATCTCCGGATAGTCGCGTGGGAGAACTTCTGCCTTCGACATGTTTTTCAGGCGCCATAGCATGATCATGGTTGCAACGGCGATTACCAGCAGCCCGGCATAGACTCCTATCAGTTTCCTCGATTTCATACAATCAGTTGTTGAATGTGACAGCCACGCCCATTTTCAAGACAAACGGATCCAGCGGATAATGCGCCAGTGAGAAGTAGTTCGGATTGACGAACTTGGAACCCAGGTTGTAGCCCATCACAAAGAAACGGGCCTGCTTCAGGTGGAAGTTGACATAGGCGTTGACAAGCGGGAAATTGCCGACTTTCACTTCGTCCTGTATCTGGAACTGCTGTGTGGCCGGTTCGTAATACGGGGCGTAGTAGGAAGTGTTATAATACATATTGGCCCCCAACTGGACCATCAATACCTTTGCTACCTTAAATTTCAGATACATATTGGTGTACAGGCTGATTTGGGGCAAAGGCAGCACGCTTTTGTCGCTGCTCAACTGGTAGGCCACTTCATTTTCCCATCCGAAAGCGCGGTGCATGACATCTTGTTTGATGCGGGCATTTATCACTTGCAGGTTTCCGCTTTTCTGTTCCGGCATTCCTTGTTTGTTGAAGAATACGTAGTTCTGTATGCTTTCGATCCCGGCAGACAACTGTGTCCGTGTGGACTCCAGGTTGATCTTGGCTCCGGCATAGATTTGCTGGATCATGTTCATGTCCCGGTTGTCCCACCAAAAATAGCGGGAATGGAAGTGGCGCATATAGAACGAAGGAGTGACATTCTTGATGTATCCTTCCGCACTGATCGTCGCGTCTTTTTTGAAGAGCTTGAATCTGGTTTGCAGGTTTCCCGTTGCCCGAAATTCCCCGATGTCGTCACCCACGACGCAAAGTTCTCCGCGGGCATTGTAAGTCAGGATATTTCCTTTACGTTTGGAGATTTCGGCTCCGATATATGTCGAGAATTCGTCATACACCTGTGCCACCGGAAATTCGATGGAGGAAGGAGAAGCATCCAACCCGCTTCCGTATTCGGGATCATAAGACAACCCCGGTATCTGGGCCGGCAACTGGAATTTGCGCTTGTCGAACGTCGCAAAGGCGGTGATGCCGAACTTCGCCCAGTCCTGAAAACCTTCGCGAAGGGAGAGCCCGAACGTATTGCGCAGATTCCAATAGGAGGTACGGTCGTCGACACTCGTCCCGTTTTCCAAACCGAAAACACGAGGATCTCCATCCGGAGTCAGATAGCATTCGTTCAGGTTTTGGTCCGCTTCCGAACGGAAACGGCGACGGTTGTCCTGATATTCCAGTGTATGAATGATACTGGATACGGGAATGAATACTTTCACGGGATTTCCCAGCGTGTCCACTTCCCCTTCCAGTTCGCGTTCGAATCCGAGGTTATAATGGTGGCTGAGGAAATACTGTTTGCCCCGCACACGGTTCCAGGCTTTGACCGGATAGCGCGTATCGAAAGCCTTTGGGTCGTCCTGGTTCCTCTCGCCGGCAAAATATTGGTCCGGGTTGGTGATGACCGAGTCGTTGGCCAATCCTCCGTTTTCGTAATTGATGAAGTTGAAGTTGCTCAAGTAAGCATGCGCTTCGTAACGATCCGACTTGTAACTGCCGAAAAGGCGGTAGCTCAACAGCTTGTTGCCGTTATTCTTGTAATATCCGCGGCTGTAGATATAGTCCAGATCGCCACCTACGTTGATCTTCGGGCCGAAGTTCATGGTCAGCGTTCCTTTCAGCCGTTCGTTTTTGCTTTCACTTCCCCCCATGGTCGTGTACATCACGTTCGTATAAGGAATTTTCGTGTTGTAATACAGTGCGTTCCGGGGGTCTGTGATATAATAATCGTAAGCATCGGCAAACAGGAAATCCCGTGGTTCCTTGCGTTCGGAGAAGATACGGGTTTGTGCCGGTGATCCCGTATTGGCCAGGTAGCCGACTGCCAGCGATTCGGATTCCACCAGCGTGCTGTTGGCGAAATTCAGTTTGTGCGTGTCCAACGGAGCAATATAAGGATCGCCCAACAGAGGAGTAAGCCGATAGGCGGTGATACGTCTGTCGTTTATTGCTGCGCTGTCCGGAACCAGCAGGCTGTCCGGAACTTCCTGGTTGGCTTTTGACAGGTTCCCGAGTGAGAATCCTTTCCGGTCTCCGCCCGGCCGACGTTGCGCATGCAGAGCCGAAGCGGATATTATCAAGAGTAATAATATGTATAAGCTATGCTTCATGGGGGGCAAAGATACGAATAATGTGTCAATTGAATAATGTGCCAATAGACACATTATTCAATTGGTTCATTATCACATTGTATAATCTCCATTCCTTTTTTGATTGCCGCCTCGTTCATAGGGATGAGTTTGTGGTGGCGTTCGGGCAGAGATTTCTTCAAGCCTAACAATACGTTTTCCAGTTTCACCATCGGGACGATTTTCAGCAATCCGCCGAGGATCAGCATGTTGAATGCTTTCTCGTTTTTCATCTCGGTGGCCGCGTCCATTGCATCCACGCGATATACGCTGACATCGGTCCGTTTCACCGGTGTATGGATTCCATATCCGTCATAAATGATGATGCCGCCTTTTTTCACCTTGTTTTCGAACTTGTCCATAGAGGGCTGGTTCAGGATGATGGCAATATCATACTCGTTCAGTACGGGAGAACTGATGCGGTCGTCACTCAGAATAACGGTTACGTTGGCTGTCCCGCCCCGTTGTTCGGGACCGTAGGAAGGCATCCAACTGACTTCCTTCCCTTCCATCAGGCCGGAATAAGCCAGGATCTTACCCATTGACAAAACCCCTTGTCCTCCGAAACCTGCTATTATTATCTCTTGTTTCATTGTGTCAATAATTTTATAATGAGCCAATGAGCCAATGTGCCAATTTGAAATCACACAGACTTTTTGGCTGAACTAATTATACTGTTTATAAGTCGTAATATCTCAACGCGACTTTCACTATTTTGAGCTTCATTAATATTAGCCCCGATAGAAGTGCCTGGCAAATTATTATTCCTTGTTCTTGAGGTCTCCTAACGGATAGAACGGGATCATGTTCTCTTCCATCCATTTATTAGCCTTTTCAGGTGTCATTTTCCAACCGGAAGAACAAGTGGAAACGAATTCGACAATCGAAGTACCTTTGCCGGCCATCGAGTTTTCGAAGGCTTTGCGGAGCATTTTCTTTGCTTTGCGGACGGCAGCAGCGGTCTGTACGCTCTGGCGGGTGACCAGGCAGGTCCCTTCCAACTGTGCAAGCAGGTCGCCGATCTTCAACGGATAGCCGTTTAGGGCAATGTTACGGCCGTAGGGGCAGGTTGCTGTCGGCATTCCTTCCAGTGTGGTAGGAGCCATCTGGCCGCCTGTCATGCCATAGATGGCATTGTTGACGAATACGATCACGATATTTTCTCCACGGTTGGCTGCATGGATTGTTTCGGCAGTGCCGATGGCAGCCAGGTCACCGTCTCCCTGGTAGGTGAATACCATCTTGCTCGGGTTCAGCCGCTTGACGGCAGTCGCGATGGCTGGTGCACGTCCGTGGGCTGCTTCGATCCAGTCGATATCCAGATAATTGTAGGCAAAAACTGCGCATCCGACAGGAGAGATACCGATCGTTTTATCTTCCATGCCCATCTCGGCGATCACTTCGGCAATCAACTTGTGTATCACGCCGTGGCTGCAACCGGGACAGTAGTGCATGGGATTTTCATTCATCAACCTGGGCTTTTCATATACCAGGTTCTCCGGTTTAATTATATCATTAATTTCCATACTGTGAATAATTTTTCAATGAGTAAATGTGCCAATGTGCCAATAATATAGTTTGCACATTGGCACATTTGCTCATTATTAATTAATAAATCTCATCAGATATTGAACCAGGCGGAAACAGATCGCCGCGCCACCGCAGTACAGGAAAGGCAATCGGTTTTCCGGAAAAGCGAAGTAACAGACTACTGCTGCTATAGCCAAAATCATGAATAACCAGGTCAATATCATGTCAATTTTACTTCCGCGAATCATCGTTGTTACTTTATGATTTATGGTTTATTTATGACATAATGGATCATAAATCAAAATTCTTTTTCAGAGCATTCAGGACTTCATCCGGTGTGAACACGATACCGCCGAGACGGCCGAAGTGTTCGACCTTTACCTTGCCGTTTACGGCCAGACGTACGTCTTCGACCATCTGTCCGGCGTTCAGTTCGACGGAAAGCATGCCTTTTACCTTGTCGGCATAAGCGGCGATCACTTTCTTGGGGAACGGCCACAACGTGATAGGGCGGAGCAGGCCGAGCTTGATACCTTCCGCACGGGCTATTTCCACCACTTTCTGACAGATACGGGCGGAAGAACCGAATGCGATCAGCAGATATTCGGCATCTTCGCACTGGAACTCTTCGTAGCGGACTTCGTTTTCTTCGATCTTCCGATATTTGGCCTGGAAGCGGATGTTGTTCTCCTCCATCTTAGCCGGGTCCAGTTCCAGTGAAGTAATGACATTCGGTTTGCGGCCGGCTGTCTTCCCCTGTGTGGCCCACGGGCATTCGGCTATGATTTCTTCCTCTGTGCGGCGTGTATGGAAAGGCGGCAGTACCACTTTTTCCATCATCTGGCCGATGATGCCGTCTGCCAGGATAATAGCAGGATTACTGTATTTGAAAGCAAGTTCGAAACCCAGTCCGACGAAGTCCGCCATTTCCTGTACGGAAGAGGGGGCGAGCGTGATCAGGCGGTAGTCGCCGTGGCCGCCGCCTTTGACTGTCTGGAAATAGTCTGCCTGGCTGGGCTGGATCGTTCCCAGGCCGGGGCCGCCACGCATCACGTTCACGATCAGGCAGGGCAGTTCGGCTCCTGCGAGATAAGATATGCCTTCTTGTTTCAGACTGACACCGGGGCTGGACGAGGAGGTCATCACACGTTTGCCCGTGCTGGCTCCTCCGTATACCATATTGATGGCTGCCACTTCACTTTCTGCCTGCAGCACGACCATTCCGGTTGTTTCCCACGGCATCTCGGCCATCAGGGTTTCGAGTATCTCCGACTGCGGAGTGATCGGGTAGCCGAAGTAACCGTCTACGCCGTAGCGGATAGCCGCATGGGCGATGGCTTCGTTACCTTTCATTAATTTTACTTCTTCTGCCATACCTTATATTTAATTGTCAATTCTCTTCTTGTAGATGGTTAAACAACCGTCCGGACAGACTAACCCGCAACTTGCACAACCGATGCAGTTGTCAGGGTTTTTCATGTACACATAATGGTATCCCTTGTCGTTTACTTCACGCGGGTGCAATTCGAGTACATCCGACGGGCAGGCTACTACGCAAAGGTTACACCCTTTACATCGTTCTGTGTTAACAACAACAGCTCCTTTTATTTTCGCCATAACTATATATATTTAAAAACTAATGTAACACTAATCTATCTCATTTGCGATTGCCAAAGGTAGTAAAAACTTTGCAGAACGAGTCTTTTTGGGAAACAGTTTTGATTATTTCACCTCGAACGATATCGTCTTTCGGTTGCCTTGGTCGTCGACCAGCGTCAGGCGGTGTTTGCCGGGGGGAGCAGAGCTGCTGATCTGGTGGTGGTCCGCTGTTTCGCCGATAAACGTGTCGTCGAGATGCCAGTAGAGGATGGCATCCGGACGGGCATGGGCGGCTTTGAACACGAATTTTTCCCGTTTGCCGGAGAAGCCTTTCGGAAGATAGAGGATGGCGTTATGCTCGGGATAGATCAGTTCGATCTGCCGGTTCCGGTCTTCGCCGCATCCCGGTCTGACAGGAGGCAGGGGCGCGTAGTCGATATGATAGTTCCGGTAATAATATTCTTCGGAAGGAGGCAGTACGAACCACGGGCGTGCGATCATCCGGCCGACCGACTCGCACGAGCTGTTCACCCGGAAACGGCCGTCTGCGGAAAGATGGACAAGCCGGTGGTAGGGGCAGACCTCCGTCTTGTCGGCCGAGCGCGGCATGTAGAGCGTGTCCACCTGGTCACAGATTGCAGAGGCCTTGTGGCCGCTGAGACGGCAGATGGCCATCGGGAGGAGTTCGTCGTAAGGCATGTCGAACCAGCCGCTTCCCGGCAGGAGCGAGAACAGGTCGAAGAGGACGGGTGCGGCATTGCCCACGCCTGTCAGTCCCGGCCGGCCTTCTCCCGAAGCGTTGCCCACCCATACGCCGACCGTATAGCGCGGGGTCGTCCCGATCGCCCAGGCGTCCCGCCCGCCATAGCTCGTCCCCGTTTTCCAGGCCACCTGCTTCATGGAGCCGAACTGCTGCCAGTCCGCCTCCTCTTCGGGGCGGTTCAGTGCCGACATCGCTTCGAAGGCGAACCAGATGGAAGCGGCGGAGAGGAGCGGTTTGTCCGTCAGCCTTCTGTCGGCTATGGAGCGGACCGGATCGGTCGGAGGAGCCGGATAAGGAGTGAGCGGATGAATATCCGCCGGGTCATACCGCCCGTTGTAAGTCCGGTAATGTGCGAGCGTACGTGCCAGTGAAGCATACATGCCGGTGAGGTCCCATAGCGTCCCTTCGGCGCCTCCCAGGATCAGCGAAGCCCCGTAATGCTCTTCGGAAAAGCGCAACGTGGTCATGCCCGCCTTTTTCAGCAGCGACATGAACCGCCCCGTGTTGTAGGCCGAAAGCATCCGTACCAGCGGGACGTTGAGCGAACGTTCGATCGCTCGGTGCGCCGGGACCGCCCCGTAGAATGTCTTGTTGTAGTTTTGCGGCGAGAAGCCGTTCAGGTTCAGGGGCACGTCCGAAACGAGCGTGCCGGGGAGCAGTTGCCCGTCGTGCAGCATGGCGGCATAAAGGAAGGGCTTCAGGATGCTGCCCGTGCTGCGCGGCGAAGTGATGATGTCTACCTGGTTCCCTTTGCGGGCATCGGCCTTGAAGGTGACGTTTCCCGCATAGGCGAGCACCTCGCCCGTTTCGGCATCGGCGACGAGGGCGGCCAGGTTATGGATGTGGTTGGAGGCATAGTCGCGGGCGTAGCGGTTGACGAGCTCCTGCGTCTGGCGTTGCAGCATCCGGTTGACGGAGGTCGTGATGCGCGTTCCCGGAGCGTCGGCCGCCAACCGTTCGAGCAGGTGAGGGGCTTCGTCGGGCAGAGGCACGGGCGCTTTGGGGAGCGGTTCGAGGAGCGAGAGCCCGTATTCGGTTTCGTCCAGTATCCCTCTCTCCTTTAAGGCGGCCAGGAGCTTGTCGCGTTTGGCTTTCAGCCGTGCCCGGTTACGTCCGGGATGGATTAGGGCGGGCGAGTTGGGCAGGACGGCGAGTGTGGCGCTTTCGGCCCACGAGAGGTCGGCGGCACTTCGCCCGAAATAGCGCCAGGCCGCCGTCTCGATGCCTACCACATTCCCTCCGAACGGGGCGTGCGAGGCATAGAGGTTCAGGATCTGATGTTTGTCGAAGGCTGTTTCCAGGAGAAGGGCATAACCGGTTTCGACCATTTTTTCATACAGGGTGCGGTCGCGGTTGCCCCGCGCGATCCGTGCCAGCTGCATGGTGATCGTGCTCCCCCCGCTGACGACCTTGCCCCGGCTGAGGTTGATCCACATGGCCCTGACGATGGCGGCAGGGTCTACCCCCGGATGCCGGAAGAAGCGTTTGTCTTCGTAGGTCAGCAGGCAGGTCACGAACTTGTCGGGAAGACTGTCTGCCGGAGGGAAACGCCATTGTCCGTCCGGTGCGATCCGTGCCCCCAACAACTGTCCGTCGGAAGAATAGAGCAGGGTGGAGCACGCCTCCGGAAAGAGCGTCCGAGGGTTGCTCAGATGCAGGAACGCCCCTATCAGCAATTTTATGAAAAACAGGTGGAAGACAATCATTCGCCATTTCGTTTTACCCTTCAAAGTTAATCATTTTCTTGTCTATTCCCAACCGGAACCCCTTGAATTTCTCTTCGAAAATGATCATCGTCCCGTAGGGGCAGGGCTCTGCTCTGCCCATTGATATCCGACAAGGCAACATCGCTTTCATTGAGCCTATTGATTATCCCTGTTGCCTACAAAAAAATACAATATCCCTCCTTAAATCATATTTGTGCTATAAATGTTTGATTATTAAAGATATGGTGAAAATACCTGTTTCTTAAAAAATATTACCCTATAGGGAAATTTGAATTAAACGGGGTATAAAATCAAATTAGACGCAGTAGTAGTTTCGATTTGAACCAATACCTTTTTGAGAAATATGACAATAAGAGAAAAAGATCGTAGGGGCAGGGCTCTGCTCTGCCCATTAATATCCGGCAAGTCCCCTCCCTAACCCATAGCTTTAGTCTTCCCAAAGCGGATATGTTGAAACAGCTTTGTTCCGACGGCGCTTTACGGCTTTCCAGGTGTCCCGACAATCTCCCGTACCCTGGACAGGCATGTTGGATAATCCCCTGGAGGCTGACTGTCAAAAAAATAGACAGTAGTGTCTAAATATTGGACACTGCTGTTTGTGCTACGTTTTATTACAATATTGAATGTTAGTTGATTATGTTGTTTGGCATGCTTTTTGTTCCTTTTGTCGCGAATGCGAATCCGGTCGACAGTCTTAAAAGTGAATAAAACAATAACAACAGGATATGAAAACTATTTTACGAAATTTCTTTAGTGTGCTCCGTCGGTTCAAGACGGCCTCTATTTTGAATGTGTTGGGGTTGAGCATTGCTTTTGTGGCTTTTATGCTCATCATGATGCAAGTGAATTATGATTATACGTTCGATCGCAGCCTGCGGGATGCAGATGCCATATTCCGGTTGGATGTCGTGCAGGGAACAGAAGGGTCGCAGGCCATTATCAACCGTCCGTTTGCGCGGGCGTTTGTCGAATCGTCTCCCCATATAAAAGAAGGATGCCTTCTGAGTGGTTGGGTGGGCAACCGTTTCTTCTATGTCGAGCAAGGCGGGCAACGGACGAGCTATAAGGAAGATGCGTGGGGCGCGACTCCCGGAGTCTTGAGTGTGTTCCATTTCGATATGCTTGAGGGAAACGAGCGGTCTTTGGATGAGCCCAACAGCGTGGTCCTTCCGGAAAGCATGGCGAAAAAGATTTTCGGAGATGAACCGGCGATAGGCAAGCAACTGATCTCTGCCAACGCAGCGGAAGATGCGAAAATCGTAAAAGGCATATATAAGGATTTTCCCCGTAATTCAGCTTTGAAGAACATCATATACATGGCGATGGACCCGAAGGAAAACTATAATAACTGGGGAAACTGGAACTATTTGGTTTTTGTCCGTCTCGACGATCCGGCCAACAAGGAGAATGTCCTGGACAATTTCAAGAAAAATTTTAATGCGAAAGAAATCTTTGGCGACGATTTCAAATGGGGAGAAGGAGATGATAACCTCGACCTTCGCCTGACCTCTATGCCGGATCTCCATTTCCTGAACAACGTGGATTTCGATTCGATGCCGAAAGCGAGCCGCCAGACGTTGCTGGTGCTTTTCTCCATCGCTTTTGTCATCATTCTGATCGCCGGCATCAATTTCACCAACTTCAGCACGGCGCTGACCCCCATGCGCATCAAGAGCATCAATACGCAGAAGGTTCTGGGCAGTTCCGACAGCATGCTGCGCGGAAGTTTGTTGGTTGAGGCAGTTTGTGTCAGCCTGTTTGCTTATCTGCTTTCGCTCCTGTTCTTGTATCTGGCACAAAAAACACCGATCGCCTCGCTGGTGGATGCCGACATGTCGTTCGGGGCGCAGCCGGCGATCATTGCCGGTACGGCCGTGATTGCAGCGATCGTGGGAGTGCTGGCCGGCCTTTATCCTTCCTACTATATCACCTCTTTCCCGCCGGCACTGGTGCTGAAAGGAAGTTTCGGCCTTTCCCTTTCCGGGCGACGGATGCGGAGCATGCTGGTCGGCATTCAGTTCGTGGCTTCCTTCGTCCTGATTATCGGTTCTTTGTTTATGTACCTGCAAAACCATTACATGCAGAATGCGCCGTTGGGATATGACAAGGAAGAGATGATCATCGTACACCTGAATAATAACATCAATAAGGACCGGGATGCTTTCACGAACCAGTTGAAATCGTTCTCAGGCGTGGAAGACGTGACCTATTCCCAGTTTCTGCTTTCCAGTGGAGACCAGTATATGGGATGGGGACGCAACTATAACAGCGAAAATATAAGCTTCCAGTGTCTTCCGGTCTCCTCTTCTTTCCTGAAAGTGATGGGCATAGAAGTCAAAGAAGGCCGTGATTTCCGTCCGGAAGACGAACTGAAGGAGACAGGTTGCTATATATTCAACGAAAAGGCGAAGGCGCAGTTCGAAATGAAGTTGAACGAAAAGATCGACGGTGACGAGATCATCGGTTTCATCCCCGATATCAAGTTCGCCTCTTTCCGCCAGGAGGTCACTCCGATGGCTTTCTATCTCTGGGGAAAATACCAGTGGGGGAAGGAAGGCAACTATTATAATATCGCCTACGTGAAGTTCAAGGCCGGAAGCAATCTTCGCGCCGGGATGGAGCATGTGCGCGAATCGCTTGAAATGTTCGATTCGGAGTATCCTTTTGTTGTCCGTTTCTATGACGAAGTGTTGCAGCACACCTATGAAAAGGAATTGAAGATCGGTTCTTTGATCACGTTGTTCAGCCTTGTCGCCATCTTTATCTCGATCGTGGGCGTGTTCGGCCTTGTCGTGTTCGAAAGCGAATACAGGCGGAAGGAGATTGCCGTGCGCAAGGTGTTGGGGTCGACGACGGGCGAAATCCTGTATATGTTCAACGTGAACTACTTCTGGATTCTGCTGGTATGTTTTCTGCTCGGAGCTCCGGTCGCCTGGTACGGCGTACACCGTTGGTTGGAGAACTTCGCCTACCGCACGCCGATGTATTGGTGGGTGTTGCCGTTGGCTTTCCTGGTGGTGGGCGTGATCACGGTCCTGACGGTGACATACCAGAACTGGCATGTCGCGAATGAAAATCCGGTAAAGAACATAAAGTCTGAGTAATCAAGAAAAAAGAGTCAAGAATAAAGAAATAAAATCATAAATCAAGAAAGTCATGATAAAGATCGAAGGTTTAAGTAAGAGTTTTCGTACGGAAGAGGTGGAGACGATAGCATTGAACAATGTTTCCTTGGAAGTGAAAGACGGCGAATTTGTGGCTGTCATGGGCCCTTCCGGCTGTGGCAAATCAACGTTGCTGAATATCTTGGGTTTGCTGGATAATCCGACATCGGGCAATTATTACCTGGCCGGAAAGGAGGTCGGGCATCTCAAGGAAAAAGAACGCACGCAGGTCCGTAAAGGCAACATCGGTTTCGTGTTCCAGAGTTTCAACCTGATCGACGAACTGAACGTGTTCGAGAACGTAGAACTTCCGCTTACCTACCTGAAAGTGAAAGCCGCCGAACGTAAGCAGATGGTGAACGATATCCTGAAACGGATGAACATCAGCCACCGTGCCAGCCATTTTCCGCAGCAGCTTTCCGGAGGACAGCAGCAACGTGTGGCCATCGCCCGTGCCGTTGTTTCGAATCCGAAGATCATCCTTGCCGATGAACCGACCGGTAACCTGGACTCCAAGAACGGAGCCGAAGTGATGCAACTCCTGACCGAACTGAACCGGGAGGGAACCACGATCGTCATGGTGACCCACTCCAAACACGACGCCAGCTTCGCCCACCGGATCATCAACCTGTTCGACGGTAGTATCGTCTCATCGGTGAACGAGTTTATCTGATCATGTTTTTCAGGAAAAATGGACTAACTTTCAGAATAAAATCATACCTTTGGAGCTATCTAAATTTAATAGACCATGATTAATAGAAGAAACTTTTTGAGAAATGCATCCCTGCTTACGTTGGGAGGCCTGATGGCCGGTAAGGTAGGGAATGCTGTTGCGGCACAGCCTGCGACATCAGCCGTTCTCGAAACGGCGGCTGCTAAGAATATCGGTTTGCAAATCTACTCTTTAGGCAATGAGCTGTACAAGGATGTTCCGGGAGGATTGAAGAAGCTGAAAAAGATGGGGTATCAGACCATCGAACTTGCCGGTTACGGTAATGGTAAGATCCGCGATGTCGAACTGATGGACTTCAAGAAGATGGCGGACGATGCCGGCATAAAGATCCTGAGCTCACATGTGAATCCTCCTGTTCGCGAATACACGAAGGACAACCTGAATACAATAAAGGAATTCTGGAAAAAGACGGCCGACGACCATGCCAAGTTAGGTGTGAAATACCTGGTTCAGCCCGGTCAGCCCAGTACCCGCAGCGTGGAAGAAACGAAATATGTTTGCGAAGTCTTCAACGAAGCCGGGCAGATCGTGAAAGCGGCCGGCATACCGTTCGGCTATCATAATCATGATATGGAATTTGCCAAGGTGGTTCCCGGCGGCACGGAAATGAAGTTCGGGCGTAACAACAAGGGAGAAAAGGTCTATGACATCTTCCTGGCGAATACCGACCCGTCGTTGGTTTTCTTTGAGATGGACGTTTACTGGGCCGTTATGGGCCAGCAGGACCCGGTCGAGTATATCACGAAATATGCAGACCGTATCAAGGTGCTCCATATCAAAGACCGCTATGTCCTGGGTGATTCCGGCATGATGAACTTCGAACAGATATTCAAGCACTTCTACGCAAACGGACACAAAGACTTTTTCGTTGAAATGGAAGGAACGAGTAGCGGACATCAGTTCGAAGGCGTGAAAAAAAGTGTCGACTACCTGCTGAAATCTTCATTCGTAAAATAAGCAAAAAATTTATGATTTATGATTTATGATTTATGTGTCGATAAAATAAATCATAAATCATAAATCTGAAATCCTTATAACGCCGCCTTTATCTTCTCAACCATATCCTGATATTCCGCATCCGTCAAATACACCTTTTGGGGGTTCATGGTGAATGTCCCGCCAAAGTCCGGTCCTCCTTCATATTTCGGAGCCAAATGGAAATGAAGGTGCGACAGTTTATCCGAATATGCGCCGTAATTAATCTTCTGCGGATTAAACACTTTCTGCATCGCGCGGGTCACCCGTACGACATCGGCCATAAACGCATTCCGTTCTTCATCGCTGAGCATGTTCAAGTCGTGCACATGGTCTTTGTAGGCAACCAGGCAACGCCCGTGATACGTCTGTTCTTTAAATAGGAACAGTCTGGATACAGAGAGGGGAGCGATTTCGATCATCAGATCGTGTAAAGTCTGATTGTTCTGGCAATACAGACAATCTTTGGGATCACTTAAATTCATATTCTATTAGATTTCATTAATGATGTGGCTAAATTAACAAGAAAAATGGACATAAGGAGAGATGTGCCACAATTTATGTAGAAAAAATACACAGTCATCTACAGCCTTTTCTACATTTCACGGATTGGCATCCGGTACGGATCTGTTTTTTGTACGCCTTGTTTTGTAAGCCCTTAATAGATATTTCCGAGTCTTTGGCACGCTGCCGTGGTACGATCCTTGTACTTACTTGATCAGATTGAATGAAGTTCTTCAATCATTTAGGTATTAATTTTAAATTTGTTAGAGTCATGAAAAAGATTGTTTTAATGGTAGCAGTAGTAGCATGTGTGGCATTCGCATCACAAAGTGTACAGGCATCGGCAGTACAGGTATCGGTCGAAAACGTTATGCAGGATGATTTCGTGAAAATCGAACTGAAAGAGCTTCCTCAAGCCGTACTGGATGCAATAGCCAAATCTTACGAGGGGTGTGCGGTGAAGGAAGCCTACGTGGCCGAAACCGATGAAGCCAAGAAGTATAAAATCGTACTTGTCGACAAAGATCAAAAGGAGCAAACCATTGTCCTGAATGAACAAGGCGAGGTGATTGAATAAATATGAGTTAGCTAAACTCATCGAAATAAAAGGTGGTGTGTCCAAATGTGCTTATCTCCGCGTCAGGCGCGAGAACAAGGCATTTTAGATACGCCACCTTTTTTTATGTATAAATTAGATTTATTTTCATAAGGTTAGGCCGTCGGAACTCGAATAATTCATATCTTCGCCTCTCTAATCAATCGCTGTGCATATAGCAAATGGAAATACTTATTATAATCGGTCTTATCTTATTGAACGGCCTTCTTTCTATGTCGGAGATCGCTTTGGTTTCTGCACGTAAAGCACGCCTCGAAGTAGAAGCGAAACGAGGTAACAAATCTGCCAAAACCGCATTGAAGCTGGCAAACGAACCGGATCGGTTTCTTTCGACTATCCAGATCGGGATTACGCTTATCGGTATTTTGACCGGTTTGTATTCGGGCGAAGCTTTTGCCTATGACCTGGCTGAGCATGTCCGCCGCATTCCTTTTCTGGAACCTTATGCATTGGGTATTTCCAAAACCACGATTGTCGTGATCGTCACTTACCTGACACTGATTATAGGCGAGCTGGTCCCCAAACGTATCGGTATGGGCTACGCGGAGCGGGTGTCGATGCTGGTCGCCAAACCGATGAACTTACTCTCGCTGGTTGCCTCGCCTTTCGTGTGGCTGTTGTCCAAAAGTACGGCCTTGACCGTCAAACTGATCGGGACCGACGCGACGGAAGATAACAAGGTGACGGAAGAAGAAATCAAAGCAATTGTCAAAGAAGGCTTTGATGGCGGCGAAGTGCAGGAAGTCGAACAGGACATCGTCGAGCGCGTGTTTAACCTGGGCGACCGCAATGTCGGTTCTATCATGACGCATCGCAGCGAACTTGTATGGTTGGACCTGACGGACAGCATCGAGCAGATACGCGAGAAGGTTCAGGAAAATCTATTCAACATCTATCCGGTTGCCGCCGGAAAGTTTGACGAGATAAAAGGTGTCGTCTATCTGAAAGACTTGTTCGGCCGTATCGACGAGCCGGGTTTCTCTTTGTCCCAGGTGATACGCCCGGCGGAGTTTATGCCGGAAAACCAGAGCGTGTATAATGCGTTGGAACAGTTCAAGCAGGCACGTGTGAAATATGGCATCGTCACGGACGAGTTTGGTGGCATCCAGGGGATCGTGACCCTGAAAGATATCATGGAAGGCCTGATCGGGCAGGTTCCCGATGTAGGAGAAGAGGCCGAGATCGTCGAGCGGCCTGATGGAACCTGGCTGGTAGACGGGCAGTACAGTTTCTATGATTTCCTTGAATATTTCGACATGGAAGATTTGTATGCCGAGCATGATTATAATACGCTTAGCGGACTGATCCTGGAGATCCTGGAACGGGTTCCTAAGACAGGCGAGAAATTGAGCTGGCTGAACTTCGAATTCGAGATCGTCGATATGGACGGCGCCCGTATAGACAAAGTCCTGGTGTCCAAGATACCGCAAAAAGAATAGGCCGGCATCCGGTTTCGGCCGGTTTGTGCCCCCCCCCCTGTATTCTACTTACGCAAATGCAATATATGTTAAATAATGGGCTTTTTATCCTTTTAAGTAGATATTGTTAGAATTACATTATGTCCATATCTTTTTTAGCCTTATATTTGCACAGAATCTTTATTATGATATTATGGAAACACAGAAAGATAAGCATGAAATGTTTTATCCGCACGTTTCGGTCGATTGCGTATTGCTCGGGACAAACGAAGATAAACTATGCGTATTGCTCGTCGAAAGGCAAGTTGCCGGTAGTAACGAAAAACGCTATAAATTGCCGGGAAGCCTGATTTATGAAAGCGAAGATCTGGATACGGCGGCTTATCGCGTCTTGAACGAAGCGACAGGCCTGAAACGTGTTACCTTGAAACAGTTCCGCAGTTTCGGATCTCCCTCCCGCACCAAGAACAAAGAAGATGTGCAATGGTTGGAAAAAGCTTCCAAGATGAAAATCACACGGATCGTGACGGTCGCTTATCTGGCATTATGCAAGTTCGGGAAAAAAATGACGAAGGGAGAAATGTCCGATACCCTGATTTGGGCGCCTGTCAATGAATTGCCACATCTGCCATTCGATCATAAGGAGATTATTGAAGCTGCCAGAGAAGAGATACGGTGCTGGGTGGATGCGGAACCGGGCATCGTTTTCGATTATCTTCCGTCGAAGTTTACGGCTTACCAGTTGCGGCGCATTTTCGAGATCGTTTACAATAAGGATATAGATGTGCGCAATTTCCATAAAAAGATGATGTCGATGGAGTATATCGTGCAAACGGATGAAGTGGAAAAGGGCGTGAACCACCGGGCAGCCCGCTATTACCGGTTCGACAGGGTGAAATACAACAAGTTATATTCGAAGTTTAATAAGATATAAATAGATAGTATGTGTTTATTGGGTTGTGATATCGGAAGTTCTTCGGTGAAGGCTTCTATTGTCGATAAAGATACGGGGTTGACGCTTGCCTCCGATTTTTATCCGAAAGAAGAGGCGGCGATCAAAGCCGTACGTCCCGGTTGGGCAGAGCAGAATCCGGATGATTGGTGGATGTATCTGAAAGAAGCGATCAAGGGTGCGGTCGCGAAAGCGGGCATCAAGGGGACGGAGATAGATGCGATCGGCATCTCGTATCAGATGCATGGGCTTGTGCTGGTGGACAAAAAGATGCAGGTGCTGCGCCCGGCCATTATCTGGTGCGACAGCCGTGCGGTGAATTATGGTGAATATGCTTTCAAGGCGATTGGCGAGAAGCAATGCTTGGCTCATTTGCTGAACTCTCCCGGAAACTTTACGGCATCCAAACTTGCCTGGGTGAAGGAAACCGAACCGCAGATATTCGAACAGGTACATAAATTCATGTTGCCGGGCGACTTTATCGCCATGCGTATGACGGGCGATATCGTGACGACTGTTTCGGGGCTTTCGGAAGGTATCTTCTGGGATTTCCGGAATAACTGCGTTTCCGAAGACTTGATGGGCTATTTCGGGTTCAGCAAGGAACTGATCCCGGATATCCGTCCGACTTTCGGTGTGCAGGGAGAATTGCTCGGATCGGTCGCTTCGGAGTTGGGCTTGAAGAAGGGTACGCCGGTTACTTATCGGGCAGGCGACCAACCGAACAACGCGTTGTCGCTGAATGTCCTGAATCCGGGTGAGATAGCTGCTACGGGCGGAACGTCGGGGGTCGTGTACGGTGTGAACGGCAAGGTGAACTACGACACGTTGTCCCGTGTGAATACGTTTGCGCATGTGAACCATTCGGCCGACCGTATACGTTTGGGGGTACTTCTGTGTATCAACGGTGTAGGGATCCTCAATTCGTGGGTGAAGCGGAATGTGGCTCCGGAAGGTATAAGCTACCCTGCTTTGAACGAACTGGCGGCAACCGTGCCGATCGGTTCGGAAGGCCTGTCGATCCTGCCTTTCGGAAACGGGGCGGAGCGCATGTTACAGAACAAGCAGGTGGACTGTTCCATTCACGGGCTGAATTTCAATATCCACAATAAAGCTCATATCGCCCGTGCCGCACAAGAGGGGATTGTCTTCTCTTTCAAATATGGTATGGATATCATGAATGAGATGGGGATCGATATCGGGGTGATCCGTGCCGGTAATGCCAACCTGTTCCTAAGCCCGATTTTCCGGGATGCGCTGGCAGGCGTGACGGGGGCGGTGATCGAACTTTACGATACGAACGGGGCTGCCGGAGCAGCCAAAGGCGCCGGTATAGGCGCCGGCATCTACACGTCGGCCGAAGAGGCGTTTGCTTCCCTGAAGAAGATCGATGTGATAGAGCCGGACGGGCTGAAAGCAGACAAGTACTGCGGGGCTTTCGAGGTTTGGAAGGAACGGTTGGAGAAGGCTTTGGCGTAATGAAGAAGCTGTTTATAAACGAAAAAATTGTGTAATCAATAAAATATTTATTATCATGAATTACTTTAAAGGTGAAAAAGAATTTTTTCCAGGTATTGGAAAAATAGAGTTTGAAGGACGTGAATCGAAAAATCCGATGGCTTTTCATTATTATGATGAAAACAAGGTCGTAATGGGAAAAACACTGAAAGATCACCTGCGTTTCGCTATGGCCTATTGGCATACGTTGTGTGCGGAAGGAGCCGACCAGTTCGGAGGCGGGACGAAAACATTTCCTTGGAATGCGGGTGCAGACCGTATTTCCCGTGCTAAATATAAAATGGATGCCGCTTTCGAATTTATGACGAAGTGTAACATCCCTTACTATTGTTTCCACGATGTGGATGTTGTGGATGAAGCGCCGACGTTGGCCGAATTTGAAAAGGACCTGCATACGATGGTCGAACATGCCAAGCAACATCAGGAAGCGACAGGGAAGAAGCTGTTGTGGTCTACCGCCAATGTGTTCGGGCATAAACGTTATATGAACGGGGCTGCCACAAATCCTTATTTCCCTGCTGTGGCTTGTGCCGGCACGCAGATCAAGAACGCGATCGACGCTTGTATTGCCTTAGGTGGCGAAAACTATGTGTTCTGGGGCGGACGTGAGGGCTATATGAGTTTGCTGAACACCAACATGAAACGCGAAAAGGAACATCTCGCCATGATGTTGACGATGGCACGCGACTATGCCCGTAAGAACGGTTTCAAGGGTACTTTCCTGGTTGAGCCTAAACCGATGGAACCGACCAAACATCAGTATGACGTGGATACGGAAACGGTTATCGGTTTCTTGCGCCATTATGGCCTCGACAAGGATTTTGCCATCAATATCGAAGTAAACCATGCTACACTGGCCGGACATACATTCGAACATGAACTTCAGGCTGCCGCCGATGCGGGCATGTTGTGCAGTATCGATGCCAACCGCGGTGATTATCAAAATGGTTGGGATACGGACCAGTTCCCGGTTGACATCTACGAATTGACACAGGCTTGGTTGGTCATCCTCGAGGCGGGCGGCCTGACTACAGGCGGTACGAACTTCGATGCCAAGACGCGCCGTAACTCGACCGATCTGGATGATATCTTCCTGGCTCATATCGGTGGCATGGATTCTTTTGCCCGTGCTTTGATGGTCGCTGCCGATATCCTGGAACATTCCGATTACAAGAAAATGCGTGCCGAACGTTACGCCAGCTTCGATGGGGGCGAAGGAAAGAAGTTCGAAGAAGGCAAACTCCTCCTCGAAGATCTGCGCACGATTGCCCTTGCCGGTGGTGAACCGAAGCAGATCAGCGGGAAACAGGAATTGTATGAGATGATTATCAACCAGTACATTTAATAACATATAAATACTGATTTACCGGTGTGCAATAAAATAATGGTGTCTCGTAGGGGTGGGGTTCTACTCCGCCCGATGAAAATAAAGTCCGCCTTGCCGGTTCGATGGGCAGAGTAGAGCCCTGCCCCTACAAACGACAATTATTTTGTATGGCCGTGTCATCCAAGTCCCATACCGATAAATCATTATTTACCTATATGAATCTCTATCGTGAAAAACAACAATTACTACATTTTTGGAATCACCCTTGTGGCGACATTGGGGGGATTATTATTCGGATATGATACAGCGGTGATATCCGGAACGGTCGAATCGCTGCGTAAATTCTTCATCGAACCTTTCGGGCTACCGTTGGATCAGGCGAATGCGCTTGAAGGGTTTGTCGTGAGCAGTGCCCTGATCGGTTGTATCTTGGGCGCCTCTTTTGCCGGCTGGATCAGCCAGAAGTATGGACGGAAACCTACGCTTGTGTTGGCTGCCATCCTGTTTTTGCTGTCGGCAATCGGTTCGGCATGGCCGGAGCTGTTTGTCGGGATGCCCGGCAGCGGTGACCATACGTACATGTACCTTTTTGTGTTTTACCGGATTGTCGGCGGTGTGGGAGTCGGTTTGGCTTCTATGGTTTCTCCGATGTATATAGCCGAGATGGCGCCTGCAGAGAAACGAGGGAATTTAGTGTCATGGAATCAGTTCGCGATCATCTTCGGTATGCTTGTCGTCTATTTCGTGAATTACAGCATCGCGTTGCAGGGTGATGCCGCCTGGTTGCATGCGATCGGGTGGCGTTGGATGTTCGCCTCCGAGATTATCCCGGCTTTGTTCTTCCTGGTCCTTCTGAAGTTTGTTCCGGAAACACCCCGTTATTTGGTGATGCGCGGCAAAACGGATAAGGCACTCTCTGTACTGGACCGCCTGATGGGAAAAGAAAAAGCAGCACCCGAACTGGAGGAAATAAAAGATAGTTTCAGAAAAAAGGAACCTTCCATGCGTCCCTATTTCCTGTTTATGGGAATGTGGCTGGTGTTGTTTCTGCTTTTGTACGGGGCTTTGGAGCTGGCGGGCAATACAAGCGCATTGGAGATTGCTTTGATCGGTAGCTTTTTTGTCTCTCTGGCCTTCCCGGTACGTTCGTTCGGCATGCTGATCATATTTGTCGGTGTCATGTTGTCCGGTTTTCAGCAGTTTGTCGGGATCAACGTCGTGTTGTATTATGCGCCGGAGATATTTAAGACAATGGGGGCTGCCACTGATGCCGCCTTGTTGCAGCAGATCGTGGTGGGAGCCGTGAATCTTTCCTTTACCGTGCTGGCTATCTTTACGGTCGATCAGTTCGGGCGCCGTCCGCTGATGATTATCGGGGCGTTGGTCATGGCTGTCTCGATGATGGTCTTGGGGACGACTTTCTATACGCATTCCGTCGGTATCGGCTCATTAGTTTGCATGTTGGTGTACACGGCTGGTTTTGCGATGTCGTGGGGGCCGGTCTGCTGGGTATTGCTGGCTGAGATTTTCCCGAATACGATCCGTTCGACGGTGATGAGTATTGCCGTGGCAGGGCAGTGGATTGCCAATTTCCTTGTCTCCTGGACTTTCCCGATGCTTGATAAGAGCCAGTATCTGACCGATACGTTCAATCATGGCATGGCCTACTGGGTTTATGGCATCATGGGAATTCTGGCTGCCTTGTTTATCTGGAAATTCGTTCCCGAAACAAAAGGCAAGACACTGGAGCAGATGGAACAATATTGGAAATAAATCCGTAAGTTTGCCATTCGAAAAGACAAGAATCGATGCGCATACTGAAGAAAATACTGATAGGAAGCCGGAATCTGTTACTGTTCCTGTTTGTTTCCAGTTTGTTGGCAGTGGTGGCATATAAGTTCATTCCTGTTTATTACACTCCGCTGATGTTCATCCGGATGTACGAACAGTTCCGGGACGGAAAGCCCTTCAAACTGGAACACAAATGGGTGCCGATGAAGAAGATCGCCCAGCCACTGGCACAGGCGGTCGTGGCTTCGGAAGACAATCTCTTTCTCGATCATCACGGTTTCGATATGACGCAGATACAGAAAGCCCGTGCCGATGCCGAAAAGGGCAAGCGCGTGCGTGGGGCGAGCACGATCTCGCAACAGACTGCCAAGAACGTGTTCCTCTGGCCCGGAAGAACCTATTTGCGCAAAGGCATTGAGGCCTATTTCACCGTCCTGATCGAATGGATCTGGGGAAAGGAACGTATCATGGAAGTCTATCTGAACTCGATCGAAATGGGAGATGGCATTTATGGAGCCGAAGCAGTCGCACAGGCCCATTTCAAAAAACCGGCCTATAAACTGACGAAGACGGATGCAGCCCTGATCGCTGCGACCTTACCGAATCCCCGCAAGTTCAATTCCGCAAAACCTTCTCCTTACATGCTGAAACGGCAGGCGAAGATCGTTTCGCTGATGGGCAAACTGCTAAAGATCGAAATGGGGTATGACGGTGGTGATCCCGACCCCGAATCCGGCAGCAGGAAAGTACGCAAACGGAAGAAACTCCGGGCGGAATCCGGCACGACGGCCCGTCTGCCTGAAAAGAATATTCACATAAGAACGATAATCATATGAGTCATTTTATATACCACGACCTCGGACGTATCGAATATGAGAAGGCACTGGAGCGCCAAACGGCTGCGTTCAACGCCCTGTTGGAAGCGAAAGCACAAGGTTTGACCGGGGAAAACCGGTTGTTTTTCTGCGAACACCTGCCGGTTCTGACGATTGGAAAAAGCGGTAAGGACGCCAACCTGCTGATCCCGGAAGAACTGCTCGCACAGCGAGGTATCTCTTTCTATCATATCAACCGAGGAGGGGATATCACGTATCACGGGCCCGGACAAATCACCGGATATCCGGTCTTCGATCTCGATGTCTGGAAGTTGGGGCTCAAGCAATACATCGACAGGTTGGAGGAAACGATTATCCGTTTTTTGGCTCTCTATGGCATTAAAGGAGAGCGGTTCGCAGGAGCTACAGGCGTGTGGATCGATCCTGATGTGCCGGGAAAGGCCCGTAAGATTTGTGCGATCGGCGTGAAAAGCAGCCGTTTCGTCACCATGCACGGCTTTGCTTTGAATATAAATACGAACCTGGATTATTTCTCCCTGATCAATCCTTGCGGCTTTAAGGATAAAGGGGTTACTTCGCTTGAGAAAGAGTTGGGGGCGGAACAGGATTTCGAAGCGGCCAAAGCACGTCTTCATTCACTCTTCACAGAAATGTTTCCGGGATGATGGAATCGTATGCTGTTCATTTTGCCCCTTTGCAAGGATATACCGACTCGGTCTACCGGGAAGCGCATGCACGGGTATTCGGGGGAGTCGAGACCTATTACACTCCGTTTGTCCGTCTCGAAAAGGGCGGTTTCCGCAATAAGGAACTACGGGATCTTGCACCGGAGGCAAATACATCTGCCTCGCTTGTTCCCCAGATGATCGCAGCCTCGCCCGAAGAGTTCCGCCGGATTGCCGGCTTGTTTCGTGAGTCGGGCTACCGGCGTGCCGATATCAATTTAGGTTGTCCTTTCCCGATGCAGGCACGACAACACCGGGGAGCGGGTATCCTGCCTTATCCGGATGAGGTGAGAGCGTTGTTGGAAACGATCTTTGAATACCCGGAGATACGGTTTTCGGTCAAACTGCGGTTAGGTTGGGATTCTCCGGATGAGGCACAAGCTCTTCTTCCTTTTCTGAACGGATTGCCTCTCACGCATCTCACGTTGCATCCCAGGATCGGCACGCAGCAATATAAAGGAGAGACTGACCGGGTGGCTTTTTCCCGTTTCTACGAATCATGCACGCTTCCGCTTTTTTATAATGGAGACATCCGGACCTTGCCGGATATTCGTTCGTTGACCGGACGTTTCCCTCGTTTGAAAGGGATCATGCTCGGACGCGGTCTGTTGTCTTCTCCTTGGTTGGCAGCTGAATATGTATCCGATACACCGCTTACCGCCCGTGAGAAGAAAGAAAAGTTGTCTGCTTTCCATGCTTTGCTGATGGCGGGCTATTCTTCCCGTTTGGAGGGAGGCGAACATCAGATACTCGACAAGATGAAGACCCTTTGGGACTATCTGTTGCCGGATGCAGAGAAACGGCTCCGGAAAAAAATATTGAAAAGCTCCCGGTTGGCGGATTACCAGGAGGCGGTGAAAAATTTGTTGTTGTAAAGAGAATGTGAGAACACTTATTTATATTTGAAACTATCGTTCTTATATCCCTGTTATAAATATAGTTTGGACATGTTTTTTAAATTATAGTTATGGCAAGAAGGAATAAGTTAGCAGCCTTTTCTGTGGCTGTTTCAGGTGTGCTGTTTTTTGCAGAGCAAAGCAATGCCTGTACGCGTGCGGTCTATTTAGGACCGGATGATATGATCGTGACAGGGCGGACGATGGATTGGAAAGAAGATCCGCAGTCTAATATTTATCTTTTCCCGCGGGGAATGGAGAAACGGGGAGGAATTACGGACAATACGGTAACGTGGACTTCCAAATACGGGAGTGTCGTGACGGCCGGCTATGATATCGGGGTTTGTGACGGCATGAATGAAAAAGGCCTGGTGGCGAACTTGCTTTTCCTGACCGAATCCTCTTATCATCGTCCGAATGACAGTCGTCCGGTGATGGGATTGAGCATCTGGGCTCAATATGTTTTGGACAATTTTGCGACGGTGGACGAAGCGGTGAATGAACTGAGCCGGGAGATTTTCCGTATCGATGACCCGGATTTACCCAACGGGGCAAAGTCTACTTTGCATCTCTCGGTTTCAGACGCGACCGGGAATAGCGCCATCTTTGAATATATCAACGGCAATCTGATTATTCACGAAGGACGTGAATGCCAGATAATGACAAATTCTCCGACCTATGACAAACAGTTGACTTTGAACGATTACTGGAAGCAGATCGGCGGTCTTGTCATGCTGCCCGGAACAAACCGTGCTTCCGATCGCTTTGTCCGTGCATCGTTTTATATCCAGGCGCTGCCGCAAACCGATAATTTCAGGCAGGCTGTTGCCGGAGTTTTCAGTGTGATGCGCAATGTTTCGGTTCCTTTGGGAATCTCCATTCCCGAACAGCCCAATATCGCTTCGACTCGCTGGCGTACGGTAGCGGATCAAAAAAATAAAGTGTACTATTTCGAGTCGACGCTTAGTCCCGATATTTTCTGGATCAATTTCAAAGACCTGGATTTTAAGGTTGGAGCTCCGGTGAAGAAGCTGACGCTCACGAATGGAGAGATTTATGCAGGCAACGCTGCCGGAAAGTTTCAAGCCGGAAAGTCTCTTCATTTTCTGTTTGGGATATAAAAACAGGTTCTTATAATAGTAAACCTTTTTCCCTGCCGCCTTGTTTTTCCTCCGAAAATATGTAAAAAACGGCATGGAACGGGACTGTTCGACAGGTCCGTTTTACGTTGAAGTTTAAAATATATGACAAAATGGCGTATTTTTGTTTTTGGTATTTGTTTTGTAGGAATGTATGTGAAATTCAAAAACAAAATAGAATAGAAAGGAGTATAACTATATGAACTTAAACAATTTTACAATTAAAGCACAGGAGGCCGTCCAGCAGGCCGTACAACTTGCCACCCAGCATGGGCAGCAGGCGATCGAAGCCGTACATCTGCTGAAAGGTGTCATTATGACGGGCGAAAGTGTGACTAATTTCATCTTTCAGAAACTGGGTGTCAATATTCAGAATCTGAATCGTGTATTGGATGCACAGATCAGTTCGCTGCCGAAAGTATCCGGTGGAGAACCTTACCTGTCGAGTGAGGCGAATGCTGTTTTGCAGAAAGCGATCGACTATTCTTCCAAAATGGGAGACCAGTACGTTTCTTTGGAGCCGGTCATTTTGGCCTTGTTTACCGAAAAAAGCACTGCTTCCCAGATACTGAAAGATGCCGGTGTGACGGAAAATGAATTGCGCCAGGCAATTGAAGAACTGCGGAAAGGGAATAAGGTGACCAGCCAGTCTGCCGAAGATACATACGACGCATTGGGTAAATATGCAATCAATTTGAACGAACGTGCCCGTAGCGGCAAATTGGATCCGGTGATCGGTCGTGACGACGAAATCCGTCGTGTACTTCAGATTCTGAGCCGTCGTACGAAAAACAACCCGATCCTGATCGGTGAGCCGGGTGTCGGTAAGACGGCGATTGCCGAAGGGCTTGCCCATCGTATCGTGCGGGGCGACGTACCGGAGAACCTGAAATCGAAACAGATTTTCTCTTTGGATATGGGTGCTTTGGTTGCCGGAGCCAAATACAAAGGTGAGTTTGAAGAACGTCTGAAAGCAGTAGTCAATGAAGTGACCAAATCGGAAGGAGAAATCATTCTTTTTATCGATGAGATCCATACATTGGTCGGTGCCGGAAAGGGCGAAGGCGCGATGGATGCCGCTAATATCCTGAAACCGGCGTTGGCACGTGGCGAATTGCGTTCGATCGGTGCGACGACATTGGATGAATATCAGAAGTATTTTGAGAAAGATAAGGCGCTCGAACGTCGTTTCCAGATTGTCATGGTAGACGAACCGAATGAATTGGATGCCATTTCCATTCTGCGTGGTTTGAAGGAAAAATATGAGAACCACCATAAGGTCCGTATCAAAGATGATGCGATCATCGCTGCCGTCCAGTTGTCTACGCGATACATCACCGACCGGTTCTTGCCCGACAAGGCGATCGACCTGATGGATGAGGCTGCAGCCCGTTTGCGTTTGCAGATCGACTCTGTGCCGGAATCTCTTGATGAGGTTTCCCGCCGTATCAAACAGTTGGAAATCGAACGTGAGGCGATCAAGCGCGAAAACGATACGGATAAGTTGGAACAGCTCAATAAGGAAATTGCCGACCTGAAGGACGAGGAAACGAAGCAGAAGGCCCAGTGGCAAAGCGAAAAAGAGCAGATCAACAAGATACAGCAGAACAAGATCGATATCGAGAACCTGAAGTTTGAAGCCGATAAGGCCGAGCGTGAAGGCGACTACGGACGGGTAGCCGAAATCCGTTACGGAAAGATCAAACAGAAGGAGGAAGAGATCAAGGAAGTTCAGGCGAAACTGAAGACGATGCAAGGTGCTGCCGCCATGATCAAGGAAGAGGTGGACAGCGAAGATATTGCCGATGTGGTGTCTCGTTGGACCGGAATCCCTGTCAGCAAGATGATGCAGAGCGAAAAGGAAAAATTGCTCCATCTGGAATCCGAATTGCACACACGTGTGATCGGGCAGGAGGAAGCTATCAGTGCTATAGCTGATGCCGTACGCCGTAGCCGTGCCGGATTGCAAGACCCGAAACGACCGATCGGTTCGTTCATCTTCCTCGGTACGACGGGTGTCGGTAAGACAGAGTTGGCCAAAGCGTTGGCGGAATATCTGTTTGACGACGAGAACATGATGACGCGTATCGATATGAGCGAATATCAGGAGAAGTTCAGTGCGACTCGTCTGATCGGTGCGCCTCCGGGATATGTCGGATATGATGAAGGCGGCCAGTTGACGGAAGCTATCCGCCGTAAACCTTATTCGGTCGTTCTGTTTGATGAGATCGAAAAGGCTCACCCGGATGTTTTCAATATCCTTTTGCAGGTATTGGATGACGGACGTCTGACCGACAATAAGGGGCGTGTCGTCAACTTCAAGAACACGATCATCATCATGACCAGTAACATGGGATCGTCCTTGATTCGTGAAAACTTCGAGAAGATGACTCCCGAAACACACGACAAGGTTGTCGATGAAACGAAGGTCCAGGTGTTGGAATTGCTGAAGAAGACGATCCGTCCGGAGTTTCTGAACCGTATTGACGACATCATTATGTTTACTCCGCTTAACGAAGAGGAGATCCGTAAGATCGTTACCCTTCAGTTGAATAGCGTGAAGAAGATGTTGTCTCAGAATGGCATAGCCCTGGAATTTACAGATGCAGCTCTGGCGTTTATCTCGGACAAAGGGTTCGACCCGCAGTTCGGTGCCCGTCCTGTGAAACGTGTCATCCAGAAGTATGTCCTGAACGAACTGTCCAAAGAGTTGCTGGGCGGAACGGTCAATAAAGATCGCCCGATCACAATCGACAGCGACGGTAGCGGACTGGTCTTCAAGAACTGATCGAGGATGGTTTGATTGATATATATTTATGTGAAAGGCTCTGCTCCCAAAAGGGGCAGGCCTTTTTTTTATTGCCCCGGATATCCTATCTTTGCAGAAACGTTCGATACAATGCACAATCCATTACAAGTTCTGAAACACTACTGGGGCTATGACGGGTTTCGGCCGGGACAGGCTGAAGTCATAGACAGTATTCTGTCCGGGCACGACACGTTGGCGCTTATGCCGACGGGCGGAGGTAAATCCATTACTTTCCAGGTCCCGGCATTGGCGAATCCGGGTATTTGCCTTGTGGTCAGTCCGCTTGTTGCTTTGATGAAGGACCAGGTGAAGAACCTGCAAAAGCGAGGCATTTTGTCGGCGTTTATCAGTTCGGAAATGCCACATTGGGAGATTTTGCAACAACTGGATAATTGTATCTTGGGAGATTATAAGTTTCTTTATATTTCTCCCGAACGTATTTCCTCCGAACTGTTTCAGGAGAAGTTGAAGACCTTGTCCCGCAAAGTGAATTTGCTGGTCGTGGATGAAGCGCACTGTATCTCCCAATGGGGAAACGATTTTCGCCGTGACTATCGTTTGATCGCGGATATCCGCGACGCCATACCGCATGTTCGGGTAATCGCCGTGACGGCTTCGGCCACGGCTGCCGTAGTGGCCGACATCTGCGAGCAGCTTCATTTCCGCAAAGGATATCGGATATTCAAGACCTCTTTCGAACGGAAAAACCTTTCGTTCGTAGTCCGTAAGACGGACAATAAATTGAAGGAAATCTGCCATATCTTATCTGCCGTACCCGGTTCCGCCGTGATCTACAGCCGTACCCGCAAAGGGGTGGAAGAATATGCCGGAAAGTTACGGGCAGCAGGTATTTCAGCCGAATATTTCCATGCCGGCCTGGACCCGGTTGTGAAGACGGAGCGGCAGACCAATTGGGTGAAAGGATTTACGCGTGTGCTGGTCGCCACCAATGCATTCGGAATGGGGATCGATAAGGGAGACGTACGGTTGGTCATCCATACCGAATTTCCCGATTCGATGGAAGCCTATTACCAGGAAGCGGGGCGTGCAGGCCGTGATGGAAAACGGGCCTATGCCGTGGCTCTGTTGGGGCCGCAGGACATAACGGACATAAAAAGGCGCCCTTCCAATGCCTTCCCGACGATCGAGTATATCAAACGTGTATACGAAGCGTTGTGCAATCATTTTCAGATCGCGGAAGGCGACGGGGAAGGAGTGGTGGTCTATCTCGACGAACCGGAGTTCCTGAAGAACTGGCATTTCGATAAAGGCCGTTTGCGTTCCTCCCTCGAAATATTGTCTTTGTCGAACTATCTTACTTTTGAACCCTACCCTAATTCACAACCCTATCTGCGGTATGACCAACCCCGTTGGACGATGGATCGTTTCCTGAACGATGATTCTCCGGCCGCCAAAGTCGCTGTCGAGGTTTTACGGAATTACGAAGGACTCTTTTCAGCAGGAGTTTTTGTCAGTGTCGATCTGCTGGCAAGAAAAACAGGATTGGAACCGCGTGTCGTCGCGAAAGTATTGGGCTATCTGCGAAATGTCGGCTTCTATTATGTCCCTCCCCGAAAAGAACCCCGGATCACCTTTAAGATGATCCGCGTCCCTTTGGACCGTCTTGTCATTACGACCGCATCCTATGAAAACCGATTGGCGGCTTTCAAAATGCGAATCGAAAAAGTCGTTGAATATCTCGAAACAAACGGCTGCCGGCAGGAGTTTATTTCCGAATATTTCGGTATGGAAGGGACACGTTGCGGGTGTTGTGACAACTGCCTGCAGAGACGGTAAAAGCCGGTTTGGCTAACCCTATGCTTTACGTTAGCTAAAGCATAGGGTTAGCCACCGTAAAGCTATGCTTTAAGGCAGGTGTTTTAGGGCATTCGGAATTGATTTTTGAGAGTACCTGCATGGATAACGAATATTTTTGTTTATGTTTGCAGTATCTATCAACCAAAAATTAAAAAGATATGAGTGACAAAGACGATTTAATTTACGATGAAGAAGATTCTGTAGCATTTATCCAGAACTATCTTCCCCAGGAATTGAAAGGGAAATTCAGTAATGACGATATCAATTACATTGTAGACCTGATTTATGAATTTTATGAGTCAAAGGGATTTCTTGATGAAAATGCCGATGACAATGCTGAAATTGATATTGATGAAAATGAATTGATCGGGTTTGTTGTAAAGAATGCGCAAAAAGACGGCGTAGGCAAGTTCGCATCTGAAGACATTACTTTTATTGTACAAGGAGAACTTGAATATTGCGATTCTATCAACATGTTCGATTAATAGACTGTTGTATGGTTACAATATAGTTTATATAAAGAATAAGAAGAAGATGAGAAATTTTAAGTTGTTATCAGTTTTGCTGCTTTGTATGGCAGTCATTTTTACGAGTTGTGGAACATGGAATAATACCGCTAAAGGAACAGCTATCGGAGTCGGTGGAGGTGCGGCAGTTGGAGCCGGTGTCGGCGCATTGGCCGGTAATACTGCGTTAGGTTCGATAATCGGTGCTGCCGTGGGCGGTACGGCAGGAGCCCTGATCGGCAAGAAGATGGACAAACAGAAGAAAGAACTGGAAGCGACATTGCCGGAAGAAACAACGGTTGAAACCATCAACAACGGTGAGGCGCTGAAGGTTACGTTTGATTCGGGTATCTTGTTTGCAACCAATTCAAGCACAGTCAGTGCCGCTTCCAAGAGTGCGTTGCGTGATTTGGCTACCAGCTTGAATGCCAATCCGGATACGGACATTAAAATCATAGGACATACGGATAATACAGGAAAGGTTGACTACAACCAAACCTTGTCTGAAAAACGGGCAAAGAGCGTATTCGATTACCTGATGGAAGACCAAGGCGTGAGCAGTAAGCGCATGACTTATGAAGGCAAAGGTATACATGAACCGGTTGCCGACAACAGCACCCCTGAGGGACGTGCTCTGAATCGCCGTGTAGAAATCCTTATCCTTCCGAACTCAAAGATGGTGCAGGAAGCACAGCAGGGAACATTACAGTAAGAAATTGCAGAAATCAGAATCATGAAAGGGATGTCCGAAAGCCGGGCATCCCTTTTTTTGACGATAACCACATCCACTTAAACATAAACCGGTAATAAAACATGTTTATCTGAGAAATATCCATATATTTGTATCTTTATGTTTGATAACTATTGATAAACAGCAATTATCAAACATAGTAGGCCTTGTCGCAGGTAATATGAGTGTTAAGAATATGAATACAGATTTTACAATTAGAATAGCCCAGCCGACTGATCTCCTTGAAATCAAAGATTTATTTCAAGATACAGTCCTCAATATAAACAAATTTGATTATTCAAAAGCAGAAGTGGAAGATTGGGCTTCGTGCGGAAACGATATCTCCCATATAAAAGAAATGATTAGGACGCATTATTTTATTGTAGCAACTAATCAACAGTCACAGGTTGTCGGCTTTGCATCCATTACCCAACAAGGCTATTTGCATTCTATGTTTGTTCATAAAGATTTTCAAGGTAAAGGCATTGCTACGATACTTCTAAATGAAATAGAACGGTATGCAACTGCAACAAGAATCATACGGATTACATCAGAAGTAAGTTTAACAGCCCGCCCGTTCTTTGAAAAAAGGGGGTATATAGTAATGGAAGAACAAAAACGGAAAGCAAATCAGCTTTCTCTCACCAATTTTTGGATGGCAAAGAATCTGAGCAAATGAAATAAGTTCAAAAGTTTTGCAAATCGTTGGTTGAAGTATGGGCAACATTTTATTGAAATCAAAAACTTATTGAGGCAATAGGTGAAATGAAGTTCTTACAAGTTTTTAATAATAAGATCGATCTTGAATATTCGACAACTGAATAATTCCGAATATGAAAAGGCTGTCTCTTTGGCACTCGATGTGTTTGTTGAGTGTGGAAGTTCCATCGCAGAGGTATTGGTAGACAATTATTTGATTCTGTCTATGCCGATCAAAATCAAATGCAGATAACTGTCAATTCATCGTCGTACGCTGTGAAGTTCTATGAAAGTTTAGGCTTTTCAAAGACTTCAGAAGAACAGGAAACAGATGGATTAAAATATACCCCGATGCACTACTGTCCATTAAGAATGGACGGCCTTATCACTGGATAATACACGAGATTGTTGTGTTCATTAACAGTCGTTTATAACCGTTCCAAAATCTTCAGACAAGTTAATTAACACTCTTGAAAAGAGAGAATGCAAACCTTTTTTAGTTCATGTTGTTTAAATAGTAACTTATATATAAGTGCATAAATAATAGTATAAACTGTTTTAAACGTTGAATGAGATGAAAAAGATTCTTCCTTTTTTCTTATTGGTTCTTTTACTGGCGTCTTGCCAGAAAGATCCGGACATGTCAAAACTAAGCGATGATTTCGTAGTATTCACAGATCACAACAAGAGTGCTGATTTCGGATCGTTTACAACTTTCTACATCCCTGACAGTGTAATGGTAATCGGTAACAGCGAGAAACCGGAATTCTGGAGTGCAACTGAAGCCGGCGATATCGTCTCTACTTTGGTTAATGGCATGGAGGGCCGTGGTTACACACGTACGATGGATAAAGAAGATGCAGATCTGGGTTTGCAGGTTTCTTTCGTGAAAAATGTAAATTACTTTACCAACTATCATGACAATCCTTATTGGTGGTGGGGCTATCCGGGATATAACTGGTGGTATGGCTACTGGGGTAACTGGACTGGTGCATGGGATGGATGGTATTATCCGTATCCTGTAGTGTACAGCTATAGCATAGGTTCTTTGTTGGTCGAAATGGTCGACTTGAAAGCTCCGCAACCGAAATCCACGGATGCTAAACTTCCGGTTCTTTGGACTGCTTACATGACAGGCTTGTTGTCCGGTTCCGACAAAGTAAATATCCAACTTTCTACTCGTGCTATCGAGCAGGCTTTTGTACAGTCACCGTACTTGAAAAAATAATTAAACGCGAATTAAAAGATAAATTTGAGTCTTATGAAAAAGATGTATAAATCAATAAAATTAATCGCTTTACTTGTCGCCTGTTTAGCGATACCTTCTCTGGCTGGCGCCCAGGTTGTAAAGAACATGTATTTTAATGTCGACTGGCAGATCAACTCTCCGTTCAGCCAGGAATTCTCAGACAAGACAAGTGGTTGGGGGGCACATGCAGAAGCCGGTTATTATGTAATTCCTAATTTCTCGGTCGGAGCATTTATCTCTTATCATACCAACAATAAGTATATCGATCGGCAGACATTGCCGGTAAGTTCTACATCGGCCATCACTTCCGACCAGCAACATTCTATTTTCCAGTTGCCTTTCGGTGCAGCTTTTCGTTACAACGTGGCTCCCGAAAGCCAGTTCCAACCTTATGCCGGTGTACAGCTGGGTGCAAGCTACAGCGAAATGTCGACTTATATGAATGTAATGAAAGTATACGACCGTAACTGGGGTTTCTATGTATCTCCCGAAATCGGTATGAATATGTATTTTACACCTCAGAAACAGATTGGTCTGCATATCGCTGCCTACTATAATTATGCAACCAACAAAGGAGATGTCCTGAGCTATTCGATCGATGGATTGAATAACTGGGGTATCCGCTTAGGTCTTGCATTTTAATGCGAAATTCGTTCTTTTAAGTGTTTTATGTAGTTTATGGGGAACGGGAGGCTGTCGTAATGACACCTCCCGTTTTTTTGTTTTACAGGATTTGTAGTTTGAGGCCGAACGAGAGGCTCAGATAGTCTTTGGGTTTCAGATAACCGTTTCCGATCTTGTTTATCAGATACAGGTCACAGGTGCTGAGTTCGTAAAAGAAAGAGATGGATTTATGCCAGCTCTTTTTTGTGTCTAACTTCAATGTGAATCGCTCTCCGACGAAAACATGGGTACGGATGCGGGTGGAGAACCAGTAATAGCCTTGCGGATATTTGTCCGGCTGTTTGCCCCAGAAGTCACGATCTAAAAGAGTATTGATATAGACACCGCAGGCGAGAGGTTCGAAAGACAACTTGTCGGCGATATGGATGTTCCAGGGGTAATAATTCTGTTTGAGCGTAAGGGTTGCCATAGCATGATGGTCCGAGTTGCGGGGAACTATTCCCAAATATAGATCTGTTTCCCAGTGATTGCGATAATAATTCCAACCTGTTCCGAGTGAAAGCATACCCATTGATCCGGCAAACTGTAGTTTGGTATAACGGGGAATGAGTTTCTCCCATCTGGATATATATTTCTCCACACGTTTTTTATATCGCACATCATCCTCGATTGCCTCCTGTGCCTGTAAGGTGCCGGTCAGGAAGAGAAATAGGAGCATCCATTTAAAAATCGATAACTTCATACGTGTAGTTGTCCGGGGTTAGGGTGAATAATATGTAGTTGCGTTTGGCTATATTGCTACAACCATAGTAGATGATCCCGTCGTCGAAAATATCCTCCACTTGTAACTGATGGTTATGAGCATTCAGACAGAACTGCAAAGAGGGGAATTCACGGATATATAGTTGGAATACGTCTTTTATGTTATTATCGAACTGTTCGCTTCCGGGGCGTGCATGCATGGCGACGACCGTACGGCTGTAATGGCGGGTGCTGTCTTGCAGTTCCTCTTTCAGGAAACCGAAATCGGGAACAGGGTGGGAGTAGTCGTATTCGATTGCATTGGTGTTGAGACAAACGAATTTGACATCCCGGACGATAAAGGAAAAGTTTTCTGCTCCAAACAATTTGTTGAAAACCTGGTCGCCATTACCGATTACGTCATGGTTACCGATCAATCCGACGTACGGGATATCGAGCTTCGATAATATATCGACGGCCCACTCGTATTCTTTCTTCATGCCGAACTCGGTGTAGTCTCCTCCGTGTATGATGAAATCGATACTGTCTTTTTTAGTATTGATATGTTTTACGAAATCTTCCGTCTCATCATAACTACGCTGGGTGTCGCCTATCAGGACGAAGCGGATCGTATCTTTATCTTTTGTTGCTGCCTCGATAAGCGGGATGTTGTGACCGTTGATATCGCGTTCGGAAATGGTGAGTCGGCCGTCATACGGATGGTAATCGATCAAGTCGCATGCAGACAAGAGTATGCACAGGAATAATGGTAGAGTTTGTTTATACATGACATCCTAACTTTTATTTGTGGCAAAGTTAAGATGTCATGCTATTTCAAAAAAGGTCGGGATGCAATGAATAATGTGCCAATGTGAAGAAACTCTTTAATTGGTACATTATTTAATGTAGTTATAATACTGGTTGAAGAAGTTTTTGAACCAGCCTGTCTTCATCAATCCTTTCTCGAAAAGTAAGATTCCTAAAAGAGCACAACAAATACCCAATGTTACATCTATAATATAATGATGTGAGGTGTAAACTGCTGTTCCCCAAATTCCCACCATGATGATGGCAAACAGAACAATCACAAATTTATTGCATCTATTGATAATCGCATAACATAGTGCCACAACCATATATGCGGCATGTAATGATGGAACTGCCGCGAATACGTTCGCGTTGCGGCCATAGATGGAATCGAAGATCGAGAGGCCGGTCAATGCGTCGAACCTGCCGAGTCCGGCAACATTGCCCGGAGTGTCGAGTATCGGTTCGAAGCCATAATTGATCGCATACCAAGGTGGTGCTGCCGGATGAATATAATACCCTGCAAAACCGATCAGGTTGACAAACAAGAATACCATCGAGAAACGGAGATACAAATTACGTTCTCCCTTGAGATAGAGCCACAACCCGAAGGCGATCGGAACAGGAACCCAGCAGAGATAAAATACACCTGCAAGGAAGTCTGCTATCTGGCAATTATGGATTGCGAAATACTCGCAAGGAATCAGGATATTCCCATTGTCGTTTATGCCGAACAAGCTTTTTTCCAGATTATACAGGCCTTCCACATCGATCGGGTTCGCCTCGTAGTTTGGGAAAACACGCATCCAGTCGTATGAAATGCCGAAAAGAGCGAACGGCAACAAGGCAACAGCCAACTTACGGGTTGTCTTGCCGGCGAAGAAGAGGAGCAGGTACAGGCCGACCATGAATACATGCTCCGGGCGTAGTCCGATGCATACGGCTGTCAGCAAAAGAAACAACGCTGCCAGGCCGATAACAGTTCCAGCCTCCTTCTTTGACGGGAGTACAATAGTCTCTTTCATTCGTTGCCTTTGCTGCTCAATAGTTTACGACAATGGTTCAGGCGTGCGAATGCCGTGATGTTGGAGAATATCGCAACGATTAGCAAAGGAATGACGAATATCATGATCGGTTCGAATGTCTCGTTGTTTTCCAGCATAGGAGCAAAGATTCCACAGCAAAGGGCGCCTAATCCGGTCAGCACCACACGTTCGGGGCGTTGCATGAAGCCCACTTTGCATTCAAGTCCCAACCCTTCGGCACGAGCGCGGACGTAGCTTACCATCAGCGAGCCGATCAAAGCGACAAAAGCAACGATCGAACTGATTACATATCCTTGATTGATCAGGTAGAAACAGATTCCGAAGAAAACTGTCAGTTCACTATAGCGGTCCAGTACAGAATCGTACAAAGCTCCGAACGTGGAACTCATTTTTCCGATACGCGCCACCTGCCCGTCCATCATGTCGAACAGCCCGGCAAACAGGATGATGCCGCCACCCCAACCGATATAGTTGAAATCACCTCGCTCTCCCTTCATTCCTGCATAAAGGAATATGCAGGCAGCCACAATATTCAGGATTAATCCTGTCGTCGTAATAAAATTGGGGGTAATTCCAATTTTAATCATTCCATGTACGATCGGGTTGATGATCTTGTAGATCGTCTGTTGCAACCAATCTCTAAAAACTTTGAATTTCATATTTTACTATTTTGTTTTTATTTTGAGTTCACTCTCTGGAAACGGCCTCTGATCCTACAGTTCTTGTAGACAAAGACACGTTGCATATTATAGTTCCAAAGAAATCCGACAAGCAGCGAGACGACCACCTTGGAGAAGACGAACAAGTCGTCGATATAGTGTTTCAGCGTCTCCTGGACCCAGGGACTCCTGCTGATCGTTTCCGTCATGAAGTAGATGCCCCAGGTATTCAGTAAGATACTGCCGATCCAGACCAACAGGTATTTTACCATCACATGCCGTTTCTTGCATTCTTTGGATTTGAATGTCCATTTATAATTGATGATGCAGTTCACGATCCCGCCACAGACAGATCCCGTGAAAGTTGCATACACGTAATAAATTCCAAATAATTTGACCAACAAGATTGTGACCAGAAAGTCTGTCGCACTGGCAATCTGCGAAGAAAATTGGGCTCGCATGAACATGAATATCCCACCTTTCTCCGAAAACGCTCTTGCACTTTTCTTTATCCAATCAACCATCTTGCACCGATTAGGAGGAAGAGGCTATATATCCCAGCCAAAATATCATCCATCATTACTCCGACTCCGCCCTTGAGACTTTCCATCTTGCGTATGCCCAACGGCTTGAAAATATCGAACAGGCGGAACAGTACGAATGCTGCCAGTGCATACCACAGGTTGCCTGCCGGTGCAGCCAGAAGCGGAATCCAGACTCCTACCATTTCGTCTACCACCACCCGCGAAGGATCTTCTCCCCAAACGGGCTCGACTGCGTTTGCCGAACGGATGCCGGCAATCGTAAAAAAAACGACCAACAATGCTGTTATGATAAGAAGTTGGGTAGGAGATACGGCGCAAGACAATGCAAGCCAGATCAATGTAGCTAATAAAGCTCCTGCCGTTCCCGGAGCAAACGGAGAAAAACCGGAACCGAAGCCTGTTGCAATAATAATATGAATTAGTGGAACTTTTTTCATCCTGTCAGTAAAATGTGTGCAAAGTTATAAAAAGAATAAAACTTTCCCCCTTATCCGGGAGAAAGTTATATCGAGAATTCCATCAGCATGGAATTTCAGTTTCATAGGCATGGAACAAAAGTTTCATCCTTATGAAACTAAGTTTGTATTGCCTTGAATTTTTAATCCAGATAGCTGGGCGCTTTTTCCCCGATCATATCGCGCAACGTCTGTTTAACCATTCTCCATTGCTGGAACAGGTCATGTACAGGTTGATGTTCGAAATCATGCATCGGGCTCTTGCAGAAGAACGACAACCAAGTTTGGATGCCACACATGCCTGCACGCAAGGCCAGATCGCTGAACAACACCAGGTCAAGCGCGATAGGAGCAGCCAGGATAGAGTCACGGCAAAGGAAGTTTACCTTGATTTCCATCGGATAACCCATCCAGCCGAAGATGTCGATGTTATCCCATGCTTCTTTGTTGTCCTTGCGGGGAGGATAGTAGTTGATACGTACCTTATGATATACGTCTCCGTACAGGTCCGGGAATTTTTCGGGTTCGAAGATGTTGTCGATGACAGATAGCTTGCTGACTTCTTTTGTCTTGAAGTTTGCGGGATCGTCCAACACTTCGCCGTCGCGGTTTCCTAAGATATTGGTGGAGAACCAACCGCTTACACCCAACATACGGGTTTTGAACATCGGAGCCAACACTGTCTTCATCAATGTCTGTCCGCTCTTGAAGTCCTTGCCGGAGATAGGCACATTCATCTTTTTGGAGAATTCCCACATAGCAGGAGTATCCACGCACAGGTTAGGAGCGCCCATGATAAATGGAGCACCTTCTGCAATAGCAGCGTAAGCATAACACATACTTGGAGAAACAGCCTCCGTGTTATTGTCCTTCATTGCTTTCTCCAAAGCTGCAAGAGACATGTGCTCGTCAGACAGCGGGATATAGATTTCCGTACTTGCGGCCCACAGAACAGCGATACGTTCGCAATTGTTGGCAGCCTTGAATTCACGTATGTCCTGGCGGAGCTGTTCAACCATGTCCCAACGGGTAGCAGCCTGTTTGATGTGCGTGCCGTTCAAACGTTTTGCCCAATTATGGTCGAAAGCGGCCGGCATCGGCTTGATTGCCTCCAATTCGTCTTTTACACCGTTCAGGTCTTTTTCTTTCAAGACTTCAGCGTACATAGCCGCTTCGTATGCATTATCAGGGAAAATATCCCATCCGCCGAAAACGATGTCATTCAGGTCGGTCAGAGGAACAATATCTTTGATCGCTTTTTCTTCTCCGTTTTCTAAACGCATTGTTGCTAACTGTGTGATAGAGCCGATAGGCTTTGCCAGTCCTTTACGTGCAGCCAGCGTACCTGTGATCATAGTAGTGGCAACTGCACCACCTACCCCAACAACCAGAATACCAAGTTTTCCTTTGGCTTCTTTAACTTCGATTTTTTCCATGTCAAATTAAGTTCAAAATGATTGGGGCAAAATTAGGCTTTCTGATTGAGACATAAAAGGCTCTATACCGGCTTAATTGGTCAGAAATACTATAAAATAGGCTTTTTTCACATATTATTGTATCAAAGCCTCTTTTTCCAACCCTTAGTGATTCTAAGGAGGTTCTATAGAGAAAATCTTTTTTGAATATGTCTTTTTTGAATTGTTATGAATTAATTTTTTGTTTTATGGTGCCATATCTATTTTAAATGCTTTTCTTTGTACCCGACAAGCAAAACTGTTTGTATAGCTCTTTATCTCCGACTTAATATTCATAACAGAATATGATTTAGCAGACATTGATCTTTCCTTAAAGTTTTATTGTTTCAAATTTTTTTATTAATTATTTTATATCATTTTTGTATGAATATTTACATTGGTAACCTGAACTATCGGGTTAGAGAATCAGACTTACAACAGGTTTTGGAAGAGTACGGTACAGTTGAATCAGTTAAATTGATCATAGACCGTGACACTCGTCGTTCTAAAGGTTTTGCATTTGCAGAACTTCCTAACGAAAACGAAGCAAGAAACGCTATCGAAGAATTAAACGGGGCTGAATACGAAGGTCGCCAGATGGTTGTAAAAGAAGCAACGCCGAGACGCTAATACAAATAGCTTCAAAGTATATGAACGGGGATATGGATTAGATTCTATATCCCCGTTCTTCGTTTATTCCTTTTTAATTGTTACGTTTGTACTTAAATTTGCAGTTGATGAAAAGTTTTTTACACATTCCCTGTTTGCGCTTAGGCCTGTGTTTCCTGTTCTGTTTGGCGGGAACTTCGTTTGTTCATACACTTCATGCCCAGATTCCGGACCGTGTTTTCAAAACGGATTATCGGATCGATCCGGAAAAGAAAGGAGAACTTTCGGTCGAAATAGATAACCTGAGTTTCTTTAAAGATGATGAGTATGCCGGTTCGTTTATGAAAGGTTATACGTTGCCGGGGCTTTGGTTGCAGGCAAAGGCGGTCTATTATCCGTTGGAAATGCTGAAACTCGAAGCCGGTGTGCATCTGCAACGTTTTTGGGGGGCGAATCGCTATCCGAATATGGCTTATCAGGATATTGCATATTGGAAAGGAGATCAGTATCAGAAAGGTTTTCATGCACTTCCCTGGTTCCGGGCGCAGGTGGCCTTATCCGACCATGTGAATATCGTGCTGGGCGATTTGTATGGAGCGGCCAACCATAATCTGATAGAACCGTTGTACAATCCGGAATTGAATATGCTTGCCGATCCGGAGATGGGATTGCAATTGTTATATAATTCCCGCCGGTTCGATTTGGATGCATGGGTGAATTGGGAAAGTTTTATTTTCAGGAAAGATGTCCATCAGGAAGCCTTTACGGTCGGATTGTCTGCCCGTTTCAAGTTTAACGATCCGGATTCACGTTTTCATTTCTATGCGCCTTTGCAGGTTTTGGCTCAGCATCGGGGAGGGGAGATCGACACGATCCAAACCAATTCTGTCCAGACATTGATGAATGGGGCGGTCGGATTTGGAGGCGTATGGAACACAGGCCATAAGATATTCAAAAAAGTAAATGTGGAATTGGATGCTACCGGTTATTATCAACAGGCCGGTAAGATATGGCCATTCGATAAAGGTTATGGTATATATGTACGCGCGTCAGCCGATATTTATGATTTCCGTGTGAAGACTTCCTACTGGAGATGCCATCAGTTTATATCCATGTTCGGCAGTCCGTTTTATGGAGCTGTCTCGACATCCGATGAAGGTCTTACCTTCGATGATCCTTCCTGTGCCTATTTGGGTCTGGAGTATTCGCGTGAACTGGCAAAAGGTTTTTCATTGGGCATCGATTTGGATATATACGAACATCTGCCTGTCGTTTTTCGCGGTACGGGACAGGATGGCTATAAATCGCCAGCCAAAACCAGTTTCTCAGCCGGGATTTATCTGAGGGTGAATCCGTCTTTCCTTATAAAGAAATTCTAAGAGTTTAATAGCTTTCTTGCTTTTTTGCCCGCTTGGGGCAGGATGAAAAACAGTACTGCAAAAATAATTTGTATTTTTTTTTCGTATCGGATAGGGGGAAAGAATCGCTTGCGTGTATTTATATTTGTAAAGCGATTAAAATGGAATACGAAGACAAAAAATATATATTGAAGAAACTGATGCAGGATGCGCTGACCGAAGAAGAGCGCATAGCCTTGCAGTCGTCTCGCCGGGTGACGAAAAAAATGGAGTGGCAATGGGATAACGCTCCGGATGCAGAGAGAAGCGATTGCCCGGACGAACCGTCTATCTGGCGGAATATTTGCAGGACAGTCTGGCAACAGGGCGAAGGACGGAAAGTTGCGTTTTATAAGGTATATAGCATGGTTGCCTCCGTCTTGCTGGTATTAGGGGTGGCCGGAGTTGCTTATTTCGCGTTGCAGGACAGGGCGAATGTCCTGATGTATGTTGTAAGTTCCGGAATCCAGAATATGGAATCCGTCTCTTTGCCGGACGGGACGAAAGTGCAGATGGGACCGGGCAGCCGTTTGACTTATCCTGCCCGTTTCTCCGGTAAGACGCGCGAGATCACATTAAACGGGCAAGCCTTTTTCGATGTGGCGAAGAACCGCGAAAAACCTTTTATCGTCCACACCGAGGATATGAGCGTAGAGGCATTGGGAACCGCGTTCGAACTCTTCAGCTACGATATGGAAAACAAGATAGAAACGATTCTTCTGAATGGCAAGATCAAAGTTAGCATAGCGGACAAAGAAACAGATAAAATGCAGGAATACCTTGTCTCTCCCAATGAAAAAATCTTGATGGACCGTCAAACCGGAAAAGTCACCAAACAAATTGTTGATGCCGATAAATATACCGCTTGGCGCAAACAAAAGATGCTGAGTTTCGAAAACGAAAAACTATCCATGATCATCCCGCGCCTCGAACAATGGTATGGCAGAAAGGTGATGTGCCAGAAAGACCTCGCAGACAAATACCGGTTTACTTTCAAGGTGAGAGACGAATCGCTGGAACGGATACTTTTTATGATAAAGGTATCCTCCCCATTGCTGTATAAAGAGGTGGAGAACGGCGATTATATATTGACTTTAAAATAACTTATTATAATAATTAAATTCTAATGCCTATGGAATAAAAAAGTTAGCCTTCAAAAAAATTGGAAGATGCCGGCAAGCACCTTCCAATCAGAGAGTTTTCAAAAATGCTTGTCGTAAGGAGTCCAAGCCAAAGACTTGCATTTATTATTCATCAAAAACTATTACAAAGTTATGAAAAAAAACAGTGGCAGGGATTATTGTATCCCATTATTTAGAAAAACTAAACGTATCATGAAGATCACAACCTTATTTTCGTTAGGAGTTGCATGTTGCATTTCTGCCTCTACCTATGCGCAGAGTTACAAGGTATCGATCAACAAACAGAACAGCAGCATTATCGAAATCCTTAGAGAAATTGAAAAAAGCAGTGAATTTACATTCTTCTTTAACGACAATCGTGTAAACGTTAATAAAATTGCAAGTGTTAATGCTAAAAATGCGACACTGGAAGAAGTACTGGATCAGGTATTGAATAATACAGGATATAAGTATCAGATAATTGATCGCCAGGTATTAATCAAGGCTTCGGAAAGTTCTTCTTTGACAGGTGTGCAGCAGAATCAGAAAGTAATAACGGGAGTTGTCTTAGATGAATCAGGTCTACCGGTTATTGGCGCCAACGTGATTGAGAAAGGAACAACGAACGGAACGATTACGGATGCCGAAGGGAAGTTTTCCCTTGATGTTGCATCAGATGCAACATTAATAGTTTCCTATATAGGATACATTCAGAGTGAAATATCTGTAAAAAATAAAACAGCCGTGTCTATAACAATGAAAGAAGATGCGGAATTGTTGGATGAAGTTGTGGTGATTGGTTATGGTTCGGCACGTAAGGGTGATTTGACCGGTCCGATCTCCAGTATCAAGGGGACTTCTCTGACAGAGCGTTCTACTCAAATGCTGTCTACGGCTATGCAGGGGCAGATTTCAGGAGTGGAGGTGACGCGTTCTTCCGGTGGTCCCGGTAGTTCGGCAACCATACGTGTCCGTGGTGTCACGACACTTTCCAATAATGATCCGCTTGTTATTATTGACGGTGTGCCAGGCTCGTTGAATGATGTCGTAGCTTCAGATGTAGAGACCATGAGTGTTTTGAAAGATGCCGCTTCGGCCTCTATCTACGGGTCCCGTGCAGCAGCAGGTGTCATATTGATCACGACCAAGAGAGCCAAAGAGAATAAATTCAATTTGGATTACAATTATGAATATTCCATTGACAAACCGACTGCTCGGCCGACAAACGGGAATGTGATCGATTGGATGAATGTTCAAAATGAGATTAAGTGGAACGATGGTGCGTCTAACCCATATTCGCAGTATTCGCAGGAAACCATTAACTCCTGGATGGCTAACAACGCAACGGATCCCTATCATTATCCGGATACGGATTGGGCCGATTTGTTGTTGAAAAATACAACTTCTCATCAACAGCATAACTTTAATGTTTCAGGCGGCACGGATAAGTTGCAATCCAAATTTTCGTTCAATTACCAGACGGCAGATGGATATTATGCAAATAAGTCGTATGAACGCTATGCAGGTCGAGTCAACAACGATTATAAGATCAATTCCTGGATCCGTGCCAATATCGATATCGATTTTTCTACTTCGAAGAGTGTATCTCCTGCAACCATCAATCCTGTTTATTGGGCTTATCTGACTGCTCCCTATTACAATCCTTATTGGGAAGACGGACGCTATGCTGATGTGAAATCCGGAGCCAACCCGTTGGCTATGCTCAATGAAGGAGGAACGGACAAGAATAATTATTATAAATTCGGTGGAAAGGCCCAATTGGATTTGACTCCGATCAAGGGATTGACGCTTTCGGCTGTTTTTGCTCCCCGATATTCGTTTTTAACAGGGAAAAAGTTTGTAAAAGCAGTGAATGTGTATTATGAAGACGGAAGCACCATTGCTGCACAAAACAATAAGACTACATCTCTTAGTGAAACACGAAATATAACGCAAAGCCGTACCTATCAGTTCTATGCCAATTACCAGAACAGATGGAATGATCATTCTTTGAATGCAATGGTCGGATATGAAGGTTACAAATATAAATGGGAAAATTTGGGCGCGTCGAGAAACAATTATGAATTGGATACTTATCCTTATTTGAATCTTGGGCCGGAAGATTACCAATATAACTCAGGCAATGCAGGCCACAATGCTTATCAATCTGTATTCGGACGTGCCATGTATTCATACAAAGACCGGTATATGTTACAGGCGAATGTCCGCGCAGATGCCTCTTCTCGTTTTGCTGCTGACTACCGTTGGGGCGTGTTCCCTTCCATATCGGCAGGTTGGGTTGTTTCAAGCGAACCTTGGTTCCCCAAAAACAAACAGATCGATTATTTGAAAGTACGTGCTTCTATTGGTTCATTGGGAAATGAGCGTATCAGTGATTCTGAATTCCCATATCAGGCCGCTATCAATTTCGGAAACAGTTATATGTATGACAAGGGTTCCCAGTCGGTGACAGCCATACAAAACGCAGCGCAATATTATTATGCATTCAACAACATTACGTGGGAAACGACGACGACTTATGACGTTGGTGTTGATCTTACTTTGCTGAACAATCGTTTGACTTTGACGGGAGATTACTATTACAAGAAAACATCTGATATGCTTTTGACGTTAGGTTTCCCCTCTTATGCCGGATTCTCCGCACCGAAGCAAAATGCCGGTGATATGTACACGCACGGTTGGGAGTTTGAAGCCGGTTGGCGTGACCAGATTGGTGATATCTCTTATGGCGTATCCTTCAATCTGTCCGACTATCGTTCGAAAATGGGCTATTTAGGAGACAGAAGAACGATCGATGGCAATAAGATTTATGAAGAAGGTTCTTATTATTATGAGTGGTTCATGTATAAGACCGACGGCCTGTTTATTACAGATGCAGATCTGTATGATTCGGAAGGAAACAAGTATCCGACACTCACGGCTAACGATAAGGCCGGTAATATTAAATATGTCGATGTGAACGGAGATGGCGTTATCAATGCAGATGATAAAGTCCGTTTGGGCAATTCCTTGCCGGAGTTTCAGTTTGGAGGAAATCTTTCCTTGGGTTGGAAGGATTGGGACTTCTCGCTTTCTTTCCAAGGCGTAGGACATCAGAATGTACTCTTTAATTCAGCTTGGATTCAACCGTTGAAAGAACAATGGGGAGCCGTGCCCTCTCTTGTGTTGGGCAACTATTGGAGCCAGCATAATACGGAAGACCAGAACAGGAATGCCAAATATCCTCGTCTGACCTATACCAATACGACCAATACTTATACAGGGTCTGATTATTGGTTGTTCAACGGAGCTTATTTCCGTGTCAAGAACATCACATTGGGATATTCGTTGCCACAGAAACTTATGGATAAGTGTTTCATCAGAGGGCTTCGGATATACGCTACAATAAACGATCTTCCAGCTATAAGCCATTATCCTAAAGGATGGGATCCGGAAATAGGCGCAAGTTCCGACTTTATATCCACTTCTTTTACATTTGGCGCTAATGTTAAATTTTAAATTTATAGTGATATGAAAAAGATAAAACTTTCTATATGTACCGCATCTCTATTCATGCTCATGTCGTGTGTCGATCTTAATTTAAATCCTCTTTCTGAAGGATCAAGCGAGAATTGGTATTCTTCTCAGGCAGAAATAGAAATGTCTTTGAATGATTTCTATCGTACGGATTTTTTCCCGATTGACGATATGACATGGGGAGATGATGTGACTGCCCGAAACACAACATCGGCTGTGAATAACGGGACATTGACATCTGAAGACGGAACGATTGCCAAACGTTGGGAAAACTATTATAAAGGCATCGCTCGTGCTTTGCGTATAATCAAAAATATGGATCGTGCACGTGCTATGGGCGTGTCGGAAAAAGATATAGCCCAATATGAAGGTGAAGCCTATTTCTATTTAGGATATGCTTACGGTATGCTGGCTTTCCATTGGGGTGATGCGATCCTGGACAAAGAGGGCATGAGCCTGGAGGAAGCTTACACCGCTTCCCGTTCTCCGAAAGCCGATGTGTTGGCTTACAGCTACGAATGCTTGGACAAGGCAGCGGAACGTTTGCCGAATAGTTATTCAGGTATCCAGCGTGCCACGAAAGGGGCTGCTTATGCATTTAAAGCGAGAATCGCCATTTATAATGAAGATTACGCTACCGCTGCCGTAGCGGCCAAGAATTGCATGGATTTGAATGTATATAAATTGCATGCCAACTATCGGGATTTGTTTACGGCTTCTTGGTCTGACGAATGGATTTTCTTCTTCCGTGGGGATGTGACGTTGAAGAACTATTATTGGGCTGCATCTGATGTCCTGAATTGCATCTCTCGTCTTTCAGGCGGATGGGGTGGACAAAAGGCTCCGTCTTATGAATTGGTTTGTGCTTATCCTTGCATTGACGGCAAACCGATCGACGAATCTCCGCTTTACAACCCGAAAGACTTTTTTGAGAACCGGGATCCACGTATGGCAATGACGATTGTGCCTTTTGCGACAGCATACAACAAAAGCGTGCTGGATGGAACGTATGATCCGCAGGATTATAAATGGTTAGGCTATGAATATTCTCCATCTCCCATAAAAACAACCGTCCAAAGAATTTCTGACGGAGCGCAAGTAGGGAATAATGATTCTAAAGCAAGAGCGGAACATGCTTCATACACCGGTTTGTTGTTTAAAAAATATATCGATGAATCGTTTTTGGAAAATGGTAAAGCGGGTGCACCGACTACTTATCCCATGCTGCGTTATGGCGATGTCTTGTTGATGTATGCTGAAGCGATGAATGAGATGAACCAATGTAGCCAAGAAGTGCTGGATGCAACGATCAATAAATTGCGTGAAAGAGCTTACAACGGAACAGGCCTTGAGTATCCGAGAGTAACGGAAGGAACGCAGCAACAGCTACGTACGATCATCCGTACCGAGCGTTTCATTGAAATGGCTTGGGAAGGTCATCGTTATAGCGATTTGATCCGTTGGAAGATTGCCGGTAAAGTTTTTAACCGTCCGATTTATTTCTTGAATCGTGCATGGTCCGGCAGTACCTCTTGGGGTGGCGATGAAAATGCCGTTTCTGCTGAATACAAACAGTTGATTCAGAACTGGAAAGATGGTAACTATCCGATAGGCGGCATTCCGCAGATCGATGAAGACGGCATTGCCGATTTAAGCGAAATGGCGGAAAAGGGATATATCACTGTGGCAACAGAACGTAAATTCGATGAAAGCCGCGATTATTTGTGGCCGGTACCTGCTGCAGATAGACTTATCAATGAAAATCTGTCACAAAATCCGAAATGGTAATGTTTTTTGAAGTTAAAATAATTTGATTAATAGGGTATAGTCGATATATTGGGGCTTCTCTGTTTATATATTATCATATAGAAATATGAGAAGCCCTTTTTTTGATATTTTACCTAAAACAGTAGATGATATGAAATTGAATGTTGTTGGTTTATTAGCCGCATTTTCCCTGTTCGGTTGTACGACACAGAAAGATGTCAAAAAAGCGCCGGATTCCATATCCGGCATTTATCCCCGTTTGGCTTATTATAATAATGAGGGCGAATGCGGGACGGGGGCTGTCGTGCCTTGGGCCGATCGTTTATGGGTGGTTACTTATGGGCCTCACTTGCCGAATGGCTCTTCCGATAAATTGTATGAGGTGACGTCCGATTATCGGCAGATCGTACATGACGAGAGCATCGGTGGCACACCTGCAAACAGAATGATTCATAAAGAAAGCGATCAACTTTTCATTGGTCCTTATGCGATTGATAAAACAGGAAAAGTCCGTGTGATACCTTATACGGTAATGCCTGGACGGCATACCGGAAATGCCCGTCACCTGACGGATCCTGCCAATAAGATTTATTATGGGACAATGGAAGAAGGCTTTTATGAGGTGGATGTAAATACACTTGAGGTAAAAGAACTGTACCAGGATGGAAATAACAAGAAACAAAAAAAGAATGATACGGATGCCGGGCCTGTAAACGCTTTGTTGCCGGGTGTACATGGCAAAGGGCTATATTCCGGGCAAGGGCGTATGTATTTTACGAACAACGGAGAAGGGACCCAGGAAGCATTGAGAAAGTTTGACGTGGAGGCCGGAGTTCTGGCTGAATGGGACGGAAAGGATTGGAAAACGGTTCGTCGTAACCAGTTTGTCGAAGTGACGGGCCCGGGTGGAATCTATGGCAATGCGAATCCTGAGACAGACCCTATTTGGGCGACCGGATGGGATTACAAGTCGATTATTTTAGGCGTGCGTGATGCTAAAAAAGGATGGTCTTTCTATCGTTTGCCTAAAGCCAGCCACAGTTATGACGGAGCGCATGGTTGGAATACGGAATGGCCGCGTATCCGAAATGTCGGGACTGAGTCGCAACCTGAATATTTAATGACGATGCACGGGATGTTCTGGCATTTCCCGGCTATGTTTACAGCCGGTAATTCTGCCGGAATCCGCCCACGTTCCGCCTATTTGAAGGTGATCGGCGATTTTACCCGTTGGAATGATCAATTGGTTTTCGGTTGTGACGATTCTGCTCAAAAAGAATTCTTGAATAAACGAAAAGCGAAGGGCAACATAGAAGGTCCCGGCCAATCCAATTCAAATTTGTGGTTCACCTCTTTGACAAAGCCTGACGAATTAGGACCGGCTACAGCCGAGGGTGCAGTCTGGGCGAAAGAGAGCGTAAAAGCGAATGAAGTTTCCGAGCCCTTTTTGTTCAGTGGCTGGACCAATCGTTTCGGTTGGGTGAAAAACGAAGGCAAGCAGCCCGTGACATTTACGTTCGAAGTGGATGAATCAGGCAATAATGAATGGAAGACACTGAAATCGGTAACAGTCAACGCCGGAAAAGCAGTCTCCGTGCCGTTCAGTGCGATGGAGAAAGGAGAGTGGATTCGGGTGAAAGCAGATAAGAACACGATGGCGACGGTAAGTTTCAATTATACGGCAGCAGATACCCGTTCGGCCTCTTCAGACCCGATCTATAAAGGTTTGACTCCGGTTGATAAAGCAACGACGACCGGTGGCTTGTTGTACGGATTGGGCGATAACCGCCGTGCTTTAGGTTTGTTGGCCAATGTGGCGGCAGAAGGGAAGGTCACGGAAACCGGTTATTATGAAATGGGTGAAGAATTGGAACTGGTCCGTAAAGAAGATGCCGAAACAGCCGATTTCATCCGTAATAAGTTTGCAATACCGGAACAAGTCATAACAATTGACGAGAGTTCGGTCCTGGTTGTGGATGATTCAGGCCGCCGTTGGCGTTTGCCTTTGGGACAAGAAACGTATAAGGCGCTGACAGATCAGGGATTACTCCGTATTTGCCGTGAAGTCGCAACAGAACGAGATCTGTTCTCCTGCATGGGTACGTTTTACGAACTTCCGGCTGAAAATGCGGATGGCTATGCAAAGATTCGTCCTATATCGACACATAATTATCGCATCAATGATTATGCCTCTTATCGAGGCATGCTTGTCTTGACAGGCGTGACTCCCGAAGAGGGCAGAGACAATCCTCATGTTGTCGTATCCGATGACGGGAAAGCAGCCGTTTGGGTTGGTGTCATAGATGATTTGTGGTCTTTGGGTAAACCGGTCGGCCAGGGTGGCCCATGGAAGGATGCGGATGTAAAAGCAGGTATCGCTTCTGATCCTTATCTGATTGCTTTTTACGATAAAAAAGAACTTGCCCTGTCTCACCAATCTGATAAAAATGTGGTAATGACTGTCGAGGTTGATCCGACAGGAAACGGTGATTGGATGGAGTATGCCTCTTATACGGTAAAGCCGGGAGAAAAACTTGTTCAACAACTTCCGGAATCGTTCCAGGCAAGATGGATTCGTTTCGTTTCGGATACGGATACGAAAGCGACAGCTTGGCTGAATTATAGATAAAGTGTGATAATAGAAAGCAACATATCATGAAGACTCGTGTAATTTTAGCATTATTGTTTTTAGTGAGTTTGGGAACCGGCCGAGCGGCAGAACTTTTTGTCGAAGCCGAAAGTTTCAGCAACAAAGGAGGTTGGAAGGTAGACCAGCAGTTTATGGATTTGATGGGATCACCCTACCTTTTGGCGCACGGGATGGGTGTACCCGTCGATGATGCTTCGACCGAAGTGACGTTTCCTGAAAAAGGAGAATATTATGTATATGTCCGTACCTACAACTGGACTTCCCCGTGGAAAAAAGGGGAAGGTCCCGGTAAATTCAGTTTGTCTGTCGGGGGTAAGAAGATGACCTCTCCTTTGGGAGCGGAGGGTTCTGCCTGGATGTGGCAGATTGCCGGAAAGGTGTCTGTCAAGAATCTGAAAACCGTAATCAAACTGCATGATTTGACCGGATTTGACGGTCGTTGCGATGCGGTCTACTTTACCACGGAAGCCGGCAAGATGCCTCCGTCGGATATCAAGGAGCTGGAAGCATTCCGCCGTAAAGCATTGGGGCTGCCGGACGAAGCACCGGTTGCCGGCAAATATGACTTGGTGGTTGTGGGAGCCGGTATAGCAGGGATGAGTGCGGCTGTGTCGGCCGGCCGTTTGGGCTGTAAGGTGGCTTTGATCAATGACCGTCCTGTGGTAGGTGGAAATAACAGTTCGGAGATACGTGTTCATTTGGGAGGCCGTATCGAAGAAGGGACTTATAAGGAACTTGGCGGCCTGCAGAAAGAATTTGGCCCGGAAAAGGGAGGCAATGCCCAACCTGCCGAAAATTATGAGGACCAAAAGAAAATGGATTGGCTGGCAGGAGAAAAGAATGTGTCTCTTTTCCTGAACTATCGTGCGATAGGGGTGACGAAGGAAGGCGATAAGATCACATCGGTTGTTGTCAAGCACATCGAAAGCGGTAAAGAGTTAAGGTTCGAGGCTCCTCTGTTTTCCGATTGTACGGGAGACGGGACGATCGGTTACCTGGCGGGCGCCGACTTCCGTATGGGACGTGAAGGCCGTGACGAGTTTGGTGAAAGCATCGCCCCGGAGAAAGCAGACAAGTTGACAATGGGTTCTTCCGTCCAGTGGTATTCAGTGGATAACAAGAAGTCGAGTCCTTTTCCGGAGTTCAGCTATGGAGTGGAGTTCAACGACAAGAATTGCGAAAAGGTGATGATGGGAGAATGGACCTGGGAGACCGGTATGAATTTCGACCAGATCAAGGACTTCGAACGTATCCGTGATTATGGGATGCTGGTCGTCTATTCGAACTGGAGTTATCTGAAAAACCATATGAAGGAAAACGCCCCGTATAAGAACCGCAAATTAGGCTGGGTGGCTTATGTGGCCGGCAAGCGTGAATCTCGTCGTCTGATGGGCGATTATATTTTAAAGGAAGACGATGTCACGAAAAACGTGTTCCATGAAGACGCCTCTTTCGCCACGACATGGAGCATCGATTTGCATTGGCAGGACCCGAAAAACAGTGAATATTTCCCCGGCAATGAATTTAAGGCTGTCACGAAGCATATCTTGATTTATCCGTATGCCGTTCCGTATCGTTGCCTGTATTCGCGCAATGTGGACAACCTGTTTATGGCCGGCCGTAATATCAGTGTCACCCACGTGGCCTTGGGAACGGTTCGTGTGATGCGGACGACAGGTATGATGGGCGAGGTAGTCGGTATGGCCGCGTCATTGTGCAAGAAATACGGCGTGACGCCCCGTGGCGTTTACCGTTCGCATCTGGATGATTTGAAGACATTGATGAAAGAGGGTGTGAACAAGAAAGGATTGCCGAACAACCAGCGTTATAACGAAGGAGGTATGTTGAAAGACAAACCGGTTGTCCAATAAAATACCTCAAAGTCAAAGAAGAACCAGGTGCGTGTTATCCGCGTATCTGGTTCTTCTTCATTTCAAATATAATCTTGCAAGCCTGAAAGCCATGAAACATAGATATCTTTCTTTATATCTGTTATTATTTTCTTTATTGTGCTGTTCCGTCGCTACCACCGGACAGGAGAAAAAGCAGGAACGGTTTACCCTGATGGGATTAGGTGATTCCATTACGGAAGGAGCGGATTTTTTCACTTGCTATTTGTATCCGCTTTGGGAGAAATTGTTTACAGCCGGGTATCAGTTTGATTTTATCGGTCCCCGTGAGAGCAAATGCCGGATCGGAACGCTTAATCATTGCGGTTTCAGCGGCAAGAATGTAGAGTTTTTGGCGTCGAAGATCGACAGCCTCTACCGGCTTTATCCGGCAGATATCGTATTGCTCCATGCCGGCCACAACCATTTTGCGGAAGAAAAGCCTGTCTCCGGAATGATTGCTTCTTACAAGTCTATTATCAACACAATACTGGCGATCAACCCGGAGGCCCGTATTTTGGTCGCCCAGGCAATACCAAGCGGGAAACTGCCTAAATATTCGTATATCCCGGAATTGAACGAGAAGATAGCGGAAATGGTTGCCGGACTAAACTCAGGACAAGTCTTTTTGGTCAATCAGGCACAGGATTTTGATTGGCGAAAATATACGGTTCACGATAAAGTACATCCGAATGAAGCCGGCGCGGAAAAAATGGCGGCTGTCTGGTTTGAAGCGTTGAAAAAAGTATTGGCTCCTTCAGAGATGGCCTTTTCTCCGGAGATAATCGGGTATAAAAAATTGGAAAAAGGAGATTCATTGACACTTCATGTCTTTAGGCCCCGGAATATGAAGGCCGGCGAGAAAAGGCCGGCGATTGTGTACTTTTTCGGAGGCGGTTGGAAATTAGGTACTCCGCTTCAGTTTTACCGTGAATGTGCTTATTATGCATCAAAAGGAATGGTTGCCGTATCGGTTGACTATCGGATCGAGTATCTGCATCATTCGACTCCGTTCGAGAGTTTCGAGGACGCCAAAGATGCAATCTGCTGGTTGCGAAGCCATGCTTCGGACTGTCAGCTTGATCCGGATAAGATAGCCGTTGCCGGAGGTTCTGCCGGAGGGCATTTGGCTGCCGCCCTCGGAACGATCGGAAGTGAGGAGGCTGTTTCGGCGGGTTACAGGCCGAATCTCTCCGTGTTATATTATCCGGTTGTAGACATGGTTTCGCGAGGTTATGGTTTTCCGGAAATCCAAAGAGATTTCAAACAAATCTCGCCGCTCCATCATGTGTCGAAAGCAACTCCTCCCACTCTGATATTGCTTGGGACGAAAGACCCTCTCGTTTCGGTCGAAACGATTGAAACTTACCGGGATAAACTTTTGCAGAAAGGTGTGGATTGCGAACTCCATCTTTTTGAAGGGGCCGGACATCCGATCTTTCTATACAGAAAGCCGCTTACGGAAGATTATTATAAGGTCCGGACTTTGACGGACGATTTTTTGAAAAGACAGGGATTCCTGTAGCTTTCTTTTAGTCTGCTTCTTTTCTGAACTGCAACACTAAGAATATCCCTCCCGGTAACAGTATGATCCCGGCTGAAACGAGCAGGGCTGCCTGGAGGGAATACATGTCATTCAGCCAGCCGATGAAGGGGGCGATAGCGGCGAACATCAGACGGATAATGAAGTTACGGATGGAAAGCACCGTCGCCCTCATCTCGGAAAAGGTCATCTGGTTGATATATCCTTTCAGGATAGGAGTGGCAAACCCGCGAAATATGTAAAAGACGAGCAGGATGGCAAGGCCGGCGTATGTCAGGTTGAAAGCGAGCGCGACATATCCGCCGACGATCACCGCAAGGATGAGGACTCCCATCTTGCGCGGCCCGAAATAGTTGTCCACGCGGTCGGACCAGAGGGCGGCAAGTCCGACCGTCAGGTTCAGTACCGTCCAAATGACGCCATACCAGGACACGGGCGTTTTCAGATACATCAGCACCGGCTGTACGAACCAGGCCATCGTGAGGGTGCCCGCCCCGATGATTCCGGAAAACATAATGTTATAGCAGAGCTTTTTGTTGGTGACCAAAGAATATTTGATGATCCGCACAATTTCGCCGACCGGATTCCGGATTTTGCCCGAACGGTTTATTTCCTTCAGCGCGAATGCCGCAGGAATGCCGGTGAAAGCAATGATCGCCTGGCCATAAAAAGGAAACCGGAGAGAATAAGCCGCCAGTAACCCGCCGAATATGCCTGCAAGCGCTTCCGCAAAATTGCCGATCATGGTGATGCGCCCTTCATACCGCAGATATAAGTTCTCTTTTTTGTATTGTGCGGTCGTATCGTACAGCAAGGCCGAATCCGCTCCATTCACCATCGTTTGCCCCGTCCCCAGCAAGATTTCGGCAAAAAGAAAAGCCGTGAATGTCGATGTGAACGAATAGCACAGATATCCGAAAAAGAAAAGGATACACCCGCATATCAGACATTTGCGCCGTCCCCAGACATCGGCCAGATAACCCGAAGGTATCTCCAACGCTACGGCAGCTACCGAATAGACGCTCTTCAGTATAAACACGTCCTGCAATCCTAACCCGTGTTTTTCGTAAAAAAGCACGATGATGGGCATTACCAGTGTGAACCATTTGGATAGTTTGATCAGATAGAGAGCAAGTATGTTCCGTTTCATGGTGCAAAAATAGGGAATATGTGAGTAACCCCGGTTAACAGGCACGGCCTTTCTTTTGTAACATCTTGTTTTTATCAAAATGTCACTACACCCCGTCTAAATCGGATTACTACCCCGTGTTTTGGAAATTAGTAGCAAGGGTAATATTTTTTAACATAGCAAACGGTCGTGCTTTTTAGGGATAAAGGTGACAAAATGCTTTTTGCGGAAAAAAGACGCGGTTAAACCCCGGAGTGTCTAATTATTGTACACCATTGTCAAATAATTGGACACTTGGAAAAAATGGCTGTGCGTTTATCTGTTTGTATATTAGTGTGTTGGTCGTTTTGGCACGCTTTTTGAATCTTAATGGGCAGAATATAATAAATACACGATATGAAAAACTTGAACATAGCATTACGTTCGCTATTTAAGAAAGGCAGAAGTAACGGGATAAAGATATTATCCTTGGGAGTCGGACTGGCAATGGGGCTTGTCCTTATATCGAAAGTTTGTTTTGAACGTTCGTTTGATAAATTTTATCCGGACAGCGACCGCATTTACCGTTTGCATGAGAATATCATCCGGGACGGAGAATATAAGTCTTATGGACAGGTGAGCGGAGGTGTGGCCACGGCTATGCAGGTCGAGATCCCGGAAGTTGAAAAGGCAACCCGCCTGACCTATATGGGAGGAGAAAGGGAGTTCTTCAAGACAAAGGACGGAAGCCGTTACTCGGCCCGTTATGTCGTGATGGGCGATACGAATGTTTTCGACGTCTTGCCGCGTCCCATACTGATCGGAAACCCGAAAGAGACTTTGGCCCGTCCGGGATACGTGATGGTCTCGAACCGTATAGCCAAATTGTTGGGAGGCCCGGAACAGGCTTTGAACAAGGAATTCGAATTTGAATCCAGTCCGGGACAGACCTATACGATAGGCGGGGTGTTTGAAGATGTCCCTGAAAATTCACATCTGCGTTTTGAGATCATCGCTTCTTTGGAAGGAATGAGTAAATGGAGTCGTGAAAACTGGTTGGGGAATGACCGTTACCTGGGATATGTGAAACTTTATCCCGGCACTGATCCGAAAAGCCTGGCGACTGCCATCCGCGAGATGCAGGGACGGCATTGCGATCTGGAGGAGGTGAAAAAAGCGGGAGTCGATTTGACCTATAGCCTGGTTCCGCTGATAGACATGCACAGCAACAGCGATGAGGTGAAGGGCATGAATACCCTATTGGGCTTATTGGCTTTTGTGCTCATCTTTACGGCTGTGATGAACTATGTGCTTATCGTGATTTCCACGCTGATCAACCGGACCAAAGAGGTCGCCGTTCATAAATGTTATGGGGCTTCCGATAGAGACCTGTTCGGCATGATCATGTCGGAAACGTGTCTGCATATGCTGATTTCTCTGCTGCTTGCCGCTTTCCTGATCGTTCTGTTCCGTACGAAAACGGAAGAACTGCTGGGAGCTACGTTGGGCGCGTTGTTTTCGGTACAGACCCTTGTGGTTCTGGCCGGTATCTGCGTCGTGATCTTTTTCATCACCGGTTTGATCCCGACCTATATGTTCCTGCGTATTCCGGTGGCAGCCGCGTTCCGTAATATTAAAGAGTCGCGCAGGTATTGGAAACTTTGCCTGCTGTTCGTCCAGTTTCTGGCTACATCCTATCTGGTGGCGTTGTTGTCGGTCATCAATAGGCAATATGATTATATGGTGAATGTCAACCCCGGATATGCTTATGAGAAGTTGGCTTATTGCTCGACATGGGGCGTGGACGAATCCGTCCGGAACGTGGCAATCGAGGAGTTGCGCAAGATACCCGAAGTAGACATGGTTTCGGCCTGCTATGCCCTGCCGATTTCGAGGATGTCGGGAAATAATGTTTTGCTTCCCGGAGATGATCGCGAGCTGTTCAATATTGCCGACATGTATGCGGTGAAAGATGGTTTCTTTCCCCTGATGGAGATTCCGGTCATTGAAGGAGAAGTGTTCCGTTCGGATGGGTCGGCCTCGAACAAAGTGATGGTCAGCCGTTCTTTCGTCAAGAAGATGGAGCGGGTGGCCGGTTGGACCGGGAGCGCGATAGGCAAGAACGTTATAATTACGGAACATAGCCATAATGGGGCGCCGCTTACCATCTGCGGCGTATATGAAGATATTTGTATCGGTAGCACCGGCCATCCGGACCCACGTCCGACGGTCCTGTTCTATGGTGAAAATACACCGATGATTTTGATCAAATTCCATGAGATGTCTCCGGAGAACCTGAAAAAGGCGCAAAAAGTGCTGGAAGGCGTAATGCCCGACCGGAATGTTACGGTGACGGCTTACTATATGGATATGATCGACCTGTATAAAGATTCCCGCATGTTTCGCGACTCGGTCCTGATCGGCGGCCTTGTTACCTTGATTATCGCTTTGATCGGCCTGTTGGGATATACCAGCGACGAGACGAACCGCCGCGGACGCGAAATAGCGATCCGCAAGGTGAACGGGGCGACGGCATGGGACATCCTGAAGATGATCTCCCAAGACATCTCCTATATTGCGGTTCCGGCTATTGTGATCGGCATGACGGTCGCTTATTATTCCGGTATGGGATGGTTGGAGAATTTTACGGAAAGGGCGCCCATCGGATTTTTCATCTTCCTATTCGGCGCTATGTCGGTCTACGCGTTGATCATCGCATGTGTCCTGTACCGCGCATGGACGGTGGCGAATTCCAATCCGGTCGAAAGTTTGAAATCGGAGTAGTCCGGGATATTGTTTTCCCGGTGGGTAAATAAAAACACACCCGGCAGGTAACCAAGAATACTTGCCGGGTATTTTTTTTATAAACCATGTTACGTTTGTCCGAGTGGCGTGTCTTTTTAATAGAATGGAACAAGAACAGTTTAAAATAGAAGTCGTACCCTTGCGGGGAAAGTTGTCGGGATGTGCCCGGCGTCTGCTGGATGACCCCGAAGATGTGGAGGATGTCGTCCAGGAGGTGTTCCTGAAGTTGTGGTATATCCGTGATGAATTGGAACGCTACGACAGTGTGGAGGCTCTTGCCGTGCAGATTACGAAACATCTTTGCCTGAACCGTCTCCGTACATTCCAGTACAAGCCGGAAAAACTGTCCGGCTCGGCGATGCTTGCGGCAGATGATGATCCGTATATCGCGTTGGAACAGAAAGACAGCGTCAGCCGGGTGATGCATATCATGGAGCAGCTTCCCGGCCTCCAGCAGACGATACTGCGGATGAAGCATGTCGACGGCTTCGAAGTGAAGGAGATTGCAGAATTGACCGGCAGTACGCCTGAAGCCGTCCGGGTGAACCTCTCGCGTGCACGTAAAAAAGTCAGGGAACTATTCTTAAAAATGTAACAAGATGAAAGCAGACGAATATATCTATATCGAAAACCTATTGGAACGTTTCTTCGAAGGGGAGACAACCAATGCCGAGGAGCAGGAGCTGTATGCCTTCTTCGCCCGTCCGGAGTTGCCGGAGCATCTGAAAAACTACCGTCCGGTATTCGGATATTTTGAAACCGGGATTGCCGGGGAGATGGAAGAAAGGCAAAAAACTTCGAAGGCGGCCCGTCGTATTTCTTTTTTTAAAAGAGGATTATGGATGGGGATGGCAGTAGCGGCTTCTTTGTTGTTGTTCTTATTCTTGAACAAAGGAGAGGGGATCGGGGAAGATGATTTCAATCCGTATGCCGGTAGCTACATCATTCGTAACGGCGTGAAGACGGAGATACCTGAAGCGGTGGCGCGTGAGTTGGACGAGGTGATCCGGCAGGCAGAAAAAAAGCAGTACGAAAAGGAACGGCTGGCGTTGTGTCCTTTGCGCCAGTACGAGAAAACAATGGATAATATCCAAACGAAAGAGAACGAAGTCGAGCGGTTCGAATCGGATATCGAGAGGTTGGAGAGGGAACATAAGGACTAATGATGATTCATTTAATAACATAAAGTATGAAAACAAGAAATTTTATTTTAACAGCCGCCCTGTTGATGACAGGGAGCTTGGCAGGCGATTTGCTGGCGCAGGCGAATCTGAATGCATTGATGAAAAAATGCGAGTCGATGGAGAAGGTAAATGTCGATGTGATCTACGATAAAGACCGGAAAACGAAGAAGCCGGTAAAAGAGGTGATTACGATCACATTTTCGAGAAAGGATAATCCGAAATTGCTGGATGAGTTTCTCGATGCGTTCAGAAAGGACAAGGAATCTGCCTATAAGGTGATGGAATCGAAAATAGACGGTAAGGTTATGCCGTCTTTCTACCGTTTTGCAGCCGGGACTTCGGATATCTCTTTTTCATTGGAAGATTTGAACAAAAAGTTCAAAGGAAACGAATATATGCTTCGGAACGGAGAAATACGAATCACGAAGATTGAACGTTTCGACTTCAAGGAAGAAAGCGAATGGGGATAAACCTTGCCCTGTTTTTTCTGGTGAGTGTCTAATATCTTTACACCACTGTCCAAAAATTAGACACTTACGGGAAATATCAAAATTATTATAGAACTGTAAATAAGTGGTTTATGATGTTTGGCACGTTGTTTGCTAATAATAAGGCAAGAAAGAAGTAATAACAACAAAAACTGATACAGTCATGATTAAAATTGAAGGATTAAGCAAGTTTTTCCGTACGGAAGAAGTAGAAACGATAGCATTGAACGGGGTGTCGATGGAGGTGAAGGATGGGGAGTTTGTCGCCATCATGGGACCTTCCGGCTGTGGCAAGTCCACCTTATTGAATATTTTGGGTTTGCTGGACAACCCGACATCGGGCGACTATTACTTGGCAGACAAGGAAGTCGGGCATCTGAAAGAAAAAGAACGTACGCAAGTGCGTAAAGGGAATATCGGTTTCGTGTTCCAAAGCTTCAACCTGATCGACGAACTGAACGTGTTCGAGAACGTGGAATTGCCGCTTACCTACCTGAAAGTAAAGGCAAGCGAGCGCAAGCAGATGGTCAACGACATACTGAAACGTATGAACATCAGCCATCGTTCCAGTCATTTCCCGCAACAACTGTCCGGAGGCCAGCAACAGCGTGTCGCCATTGCCCGTGCCGTCGTTTCGAACCCGAAGATCATCCTCGCCGATGAGCCGACCGGTAACCTGGACTCCAAGAACGGAGCCGAAGTGATGCAACTCCTGACCGAACTGAACAAAGAGGGAACCACCATTGTCATGGTGACACACTCCAAACACGACGCGAGTTTCGCCCACCGGGTGATCAACCTGTTCGACGGTAGCATCGTGTCGTCTGTAAGCGAATTCATTTAATTTTTCTAAGATAGAACATAGACACATTCTAATTTATTTAGTGATCATATCCGGCTTGGGAAAGTCGGGTATGTTCTTTATGAGATATGGGTTTGGAGTTATGAATTATAAATGGAATACACGATGAATAATCTGTTAAATATAAAATCTTTCCTGAAATTCCTGAGCCGGAACAAGGGATACACGGCGATCGATGTCTTCGGCTTGTCCGTTTCGCTGATGTTCGTGATCCTGATTGCGGTATATGTGGAACGGGAGTTGAATATCGACAAGCAGCAGGCGAATTACGACCGGATCGTTGCCATTGGCAATGAAGAGTTTTTGGAATCGGCCGTGCCGGTTTCCTATTGGCTGGAAGAGCGTTATCCGGAGATAGAGAAAGTCTGCCCGGTCATTACGGACCAGGGGAAGGGCTGCCAAATTTTTTATGGCGACAAGAAGTTGACGGGCGATCTTGTGTATGCGGATTCGACATTCTTCGACGTCTTTTCGTTCAAAATGCTCGATGGTGACCGCGACCGGGTATTGGCAGATCCCTACAGTGCGGTTGTTTCGGAAAGTTTTGCCCGGAAGGTGTTCGGTGGTGACGATCCGATCGGGAAGAGCTTGCGTATCAGCGACTCGACCAATGTCATGGTGACCGGTGTCATGGAAGACATCAACCGTTCGGTGATTCCGAACACAGACCTGGTGGTGCGTATCGAGCGGGTGACGGAGTTCAACCAATCATTGTCGAAGGAGAACCAGGGCAACGCCGGCTCCTGTATTTCGTTCCTATTGCTGAAGCCGGGGATGGATTTGAAGGGGCGGACGGATGAGATACTGAGCTTTTTCAAGGAGCGGTATTGGCTTTACAAGATGGATTTCGTGAAGGAAGTGCGCATCGTTCCGCTTTCGGAGATTTATTTCGGAAACACGATGGTGCATAGCTTGAACCAAGGCGACAAGCGTTTTTCGTTGGTCCTGATGTCCGTCGGCATCCTGATCTTGATTTTTGCGATCATCAACTATATCAACCTGACGGTGGCACAGGCCGGCCAGCGGGCGAAGGAGATGGCGACACGCCGCCTTTTGGGTTCTTCGCGTGTGGAACTGTTCCTCAGGCTGATGTTGGAGGCTACCTTCCTGACGGTCGTTTCGTTTGCCATCGGGCTGATGTTGGCCAAAGTTGCACTGCCGTATGCCAATGACTTGTTGCAGGTGCGCTTGACGTTCGATGTGCTGGTGACACCGCTTTGGATAGGGGCGATCGTCCTGTTTATCGTGCTGACGGGGGCTTTGTCGGGGTTGCTTCCGGCTTTGATGATCTCGTCGGCCAAACCGATCGACGTGGTGCGCGGGACGTTCCGCCGGCAGACGAAGATGGTGTTCAGCAAGGTCTTCATCACGTTCCAGAATGTGATCACGATCGCCATGATCGCTGCCTCGCTGACGATGTATCTCCAGATCGACCATCTGATCCATGCGCCGTTGGGCTACAACACGGCGAACATAATCGAATCGGACAATATTTTCCGTTCGAAGAGCGAGATGGAACGGGCGGAAGATATGTTGCGCCAGCTTCCGATGGTCAAGGCCGTCGGCCACAGCAACGGGACGCCTTCGAGCGGGACGAACAACATGAGCGGCACTTACGAGGACAAGTCGCTCAGCTTCCAGCAAATACAAGTCGACAGCGCCGCTTTCCGTATTTTCGGTTTCGAGATCAAGTCGGACAACCATGTGGCCAATTCCGACCAGGGTTGGTACCTAAACGAACTGGCTTTTAAACAGATGGAATTACCCGAAGATGCTCCTTCTTTCAGATGGGGCGAGAATGCGACCCCTATATTAGGTGTGATCCGTGATTTCCAGTTGAGAGACATCACGCAGGAGAATTCGCCGGTGATGTTCCGTTTCCGAAAGACGGAATCGGACTGGTGGCCGTGGAGCTATGTGGTCGAAGTGCAGGGCGATCCTGTCAAGGCATACGAGTCTGTGCGCAAGGTGTTCGAGGAAGTGTCGGGGGTTCCTTTCGAGGGGAAATTTATCGACCAGAGCATTCAAGAGCATTTCGAATCGCAGATCCGTCTGACAAAGATTGTGGTGATCTTTGCCTGCATTGCGATCCTGATCTCACTGTTGGGGCTGCTTGCGATGTCGACCTATTTCATCCTGCAACGTTCGCAGGAGGTGGCGATCCGCAAGGTGTTCGGTTCGGACAACCGGGGAATCCTGGTGCGCCTCGTCGGCACGTTCCTGATGTATGTCGGGATTGCGTTCGTGATCGCGACACCGCTGAGCTGGTTTTTCATGAATCAATGGCTGGCGGACTACAGCTACCGGATCACGCTTAGCCCGCTGATCTTCATCACAGCTGGCCTTTTCTGCCTCCTGATCTCCTTCCTGGCTGTCTTCTTCCAGAGCTGGCAGGCAGCGAATGCCAATCCGGTAGAGAGCGTGAAAAGCAATTGACAATTGATAATTAGAAAAAACGGGCTTCGCGAACGGGAAAAATCCCAATGCGAAGCCCGTTTTTTTTGCTCTTAATGATTAATAGCCTACAGTTCTCCCGGTCTCTCGTCGTCCGGCTTGCCGCCGCCTTCCGGCTTTTGGGCAGCTTTTTTGGCGTTGAGGGTTTTGCGGGTGGCGAGGATGGTTTTCTGGCGGTCGATGAGGTTGTTCAGGTTGTTGATGATCTCCAGATAGTCGGTATCGCCGTTCACTTCGGCCAACGCGTTGAGACGTTTGACGATGGCGCGGTAGGCCGCGTCGGTATCCTGGCGGGCTGTTTTAGTCGCGCCGGTGACGATGGTAGCCTGCTGGCTGTTGCGGTTGGTGAAGATGACGATGAATTTTTCATTTGCCTCTTTCAACCGTGCCACCCATCTGTCGAGGCCTGCCATTTGGAGGCGGTTGGTGACATTGTCCAGCGAAACGCCGTCGAGCGGCGAGCTTGCCGGATCGGACAGTTCGCCGGGGCGTTCTTCTTCTTCCTCGCGGTTATCAAATTCTTCCAAATCCTGGATCAGGTTTGTCACGGCACTGTTTTCGGCCAGGTAAGGCAATTCTTTGTTTTCCTGTTCGCATGCCGCATGTCGGGATGTTTTTTCCAGCCGTCTTACCGGTCGGTGTCACATCGTAGGCAAAAGTACCTTAAATTAGATAGGAAATAATCTTTTTATCCTTTGATTTTCAATAGATATTAAAAATGTCTGAATTGTCGGGAGAAAGGCGACGCGAAACTGTCAAAATATTGGACACTCTTGTCTAAAATTTGGACAGAGAGTGTCGGTTGTTGCTTTGGTATAACTCTGCGATTCAATCAATTATGCGTTGTGGCATAATTTTTGTATCTTATCGAGCATAATAGAACAAATACAATCAGTGATGAAAACACTTTTGCGCAACTTCTTGAGTGTACTCAGGCGTTTTAGGATGGCGGCAGGACTGAATATCATAGGTCTGTCTGTTGCCTTTACAGCATTCTTGGTGATTATGATGCAGGTGGACTACGACCGGCGTTTCGACCGTTGCCATCCGAAGGCAGGGCGGATCTTCCTGGCCGAACTCTGCGACAGTGTGATGGCGAACGGACGCGTGATCTATCCCGGCGCTTTTCCCGACGTACTGATCGCCTCTTCTCCCCATATCGAGGCGGGGACGATGATCACTCCTTATGACAAACGGAACTATCTCTCGGTCGGCGAGGGGAGCGAGGCGAAAGGATTTCGCGAGAATGTGACGACTTGCCATCCTGCCATCGTGGATATGTTCGGGTTCTCTTTTGTCGAAGGGGATAAGGATTGTCTTGCCGATCCCGAAAAGGCGATTATCCCGGAGAGCATGGCACGGCGGATGTTCGGCGGCGAACCGGCTGTAGGGCGGCAGCTCCATTTCAAGGAGAGTGTCTGGACGAAGGTCGGCCGTGACCTGACGGTGGGGGGCGTCTACCGCGATTTTCCGGAGAATACACAGCTGGGCAATACGATCTACTCCGCAATCGATGCCTCTTACCGCAAACCTACCGAGTGGGGTGGGTCGAACTGGCTCTGCTACCTGCTCCTCGATAGTCCTGAATCTGCCAAGGCTGTGGAGGACAATTTCAATCGGACGTTCGATTTCTCACAAATCTGGGGATGCGAACATCTGCACCTCCGGTTGCTGCCGCTTGAAGATATTCATTATATGAATATGCAGGACGTCTGGGGAAGCAGTCCCCTCAGGACACAAAGCCCGGAGACGGTACGCTTGCTTTTCCTCATTGCCTGGTTAATCCTGTTGATTGCGGCAGTCAATTATATGAATTTCAGTACGGCGCTCACCCCCATGCGCATCCGGAGCATCAACACGCAGAAGGTGTTGGGGAGCCCGGACGCGACGCTCCGCCTGTCGTTGCTGGTGGAGGCGGCGGGGATTTGCCTGATGGCCTATCTCTTGGCGCTCGTCTGGGTCTATCTGTTGAACCGGGGGCAATACCTGTCGTTCGTGGAGGCGGATATCCGGTTGCTGTCGAACCTTTTCCTCGTGATAGCGACAGGGGCGATCGCCTTGTTGGTGGGGGTCCTGGCGGGTATCTATCCGGCCTGGTATATCACCTCTTTCCCGCCTGCGCTGGTGCTGAAAGGGAGTTTCGGCCTGTCGCGGAGCGGGCGGCGGTTGCGCACGGCGTTGATAGGATTCCAGTATATCGTCTCCATCGCCCTGATTGTCGGGGCGTGTATCATCCAGTTGCAGAACTATTTCATGCGCCATTATGCGCTTGGGTTCGATCGGGACCAGATCATGATCACCGAGCTTAGCCGCGACCTGTGCACCCGACACAAGGAGGCTTTTACCAACCAGTTGATGAAATATCCCGATATAGAAGGCATCGCTTTCTCCGCCCAGAAGGTCGGGGGCGAGGATGCCTATTCGACTTACAAGTTTACGCACAAGGAAGAGACTTTTTTCGGTTTCTTTCTAAATGTCTCCCCTTCGTTTCTCGATGTGATGGGGATCAGGGTGACGGATGGCAATGGTTTTTCGCCATCGGACGACGAGGATGGCAATTTCCATTTTATATTCAACGAGACGGCTCGCCGGGCGAACAATCTCGAAGTAGGGGGGATGATCGACATGGGGTGGTGCGCGGGACGGATCGCCGGTTTTATAGGTGATGTGAAGCTGACTTCGCTCCGGGAGGAGGAACAGAACATCGCTTTCTGTGTCTCGCCCGGCAATGGCTTCCAATGGTTGGGTTATGCCTATATTCGTCTCAAGGCGGGGGCGGATGTGACGAAGGCGGTCGAACGTCTTCGCGAGGTGGTGGCGGGGCTGGATGCTTCCTATCCGTTGGAGGTGGAGTTCTACGATGCGTTCTATAACCGGCTGTACCACCGCGAGGAGTTTGTGAAGAAGATGGTGACAGGGGCGAGCTTGCTGGCGATCCTGATCTCGGTCGTCGGTGTCTTCGGGCTGGTGATCTTCGAGACGCAGTACCGCCGGCGGGAGATCGGTATCCGCAAGGTCTACGGGGCGACGGTGACGGATATCCTGCTGATGTTTAATCGCAGGTATCTTATGATCGTCGTGGTCTGCTTCCTCCTTGCCACACCGGTCGCTTATCTCTCGGTCGCCGGCTGGCTCGAAAATTTTGCCTATCGTACGCCTGTCTACTGGTGGGTGTTCGCCTTGGCTTTCGGTGTCATCTTCCTCGTCACCTTTCTGACCGTTTCCTTCCAGAACTGGCGAACGGCTAATGAGAATCCGGTGGATAGCGTGAAGGAGTAGTTACTTTTCTTTCAAGAGAAAAGTAACTACATCAAATTTTTTTCTTTAAAGTAAAGAAAAACGTCATCCCCTTGCCCAGCCCGCTCTTGGCGGAGATCTGCCCTTTGTGGAAGTTCACGCCGTTTTTGACGATGGAGAGTCCCAGGCCTGTCCCGCCGACTTTGCGGCTGCGGCCCTTGTCGACACGGTAGAAGCGTTCGAAGATGCGGTTCACGTGTTCTTCCGAGACACCGACACCATTGTCCGAGAAGCTGAAATAGTAGAACTTCGGATCTTCCTTGTAGCAATTCACCGTGATATGGATGCCCTCGCCCGCATATGCGATCGCATTGTCGTAGAGGTTGCGGAAGATGGAGTAGAGCAACGAGTAGTTGCCATGAATCGTCGGGTCGCCCGGCAGGATCACCTCTGTCGTGATCTTCTTTTCTTCCATCTCCTTCGAACATTCCTTCTCGATCTCGCCAACCAGTTTGCGGATGTTCACTTCCGACAACTCGAACATTTCGGAAGCCTCGTCCAGGCGGTTCAAAACAGAGATGTCGCGCAGCAGCCCCGTGAGCCTCGTGCTCTGCGAGTAGCAGCGTTCGAGGAAGAACCGGCGCTTGTCTTCCGGCAGTTCCGGGTTGCTGATGATCGTTTCGAGATAACCCTGGATGCTGCTGACGGGAGTTTTCAGCTCGTGCGCCACGTTCTGGGTCAGTTGCCGTTTCATCCGGCTCTCTTCTTCCTGGCGGGATATGTCGTTGATGGATATCTCGTAGCTGTTGTCGAGAAACAGGATACATTCGATCAGGAAAATCTTCCCGTTCTTGTCCACCGTGACCGATTCGCGCAGCACTTTACGCTTGCGGTTCGTATTCGGGATATTTTGGGAGATGAACTTCTGGATCGGTTCCAGTTCCGGGATGTCGATCGCATCTTCCGACTGCCGTATCTGTATGTCGGAAATCAGGTTTGCGAACTGTACGAACAGGATGTTGGACAATATCTCCCTTCCTTCCGGCGTGAACATGGCGAAACCCTCCTTTGCGTATTGGAAATGCTTGATCAGTTTCTCGCGTTCCATCGAAAGTTCGTTCTTGGCCTTCTGCTGGCGGTGGTAAAGCCCGACGATGTTCTTCGAGATGTCTCCAAGCTCGTCGTTGGGAAAGACATATTCGTTTTCCGATATGCGGCCTTTCTCCACGTTCAGGGCGAAGTCGCGCAGTTTCGAGATCGTCTGCCCGATGCTGAACGTGAAACGCGAGAGGACGAAGAAGAATATCAGCGTCATCAACGCCATGAAGTAGATGAAATCCTTGTCGATCGTCAGTACGCGCTGCGTGTAAGGATCCCACGGAAGGGCGGAGCGGTAGATATAGCCGCCGATATTCGTCGCCGTGTAGAAATAGCGCTTGCCGGTCGAGTTGGACGAGCGGATGGCGAACCCTTCGTTGTAGAGGCGTGCCTTGCGCACCTCGCTGCGGTCGTTATGGTTGTTGAACTCCTCTGCGCCGCTATTGTCGAACAGGACTTTGCCTTCCGGGTCGATAATGGTCACGCGAAGATCCTTTTGAGGAATGTCGGCGATAAACCGGTGGACCACCTTGTTGATGTCTTCGGCCTGCTGCGTGCGGCGGAAGAGCTGGTAGTTGTAGTTCCCCAACACGTTATTCAACTTCTCCTGTGCAAATTCCCGTTCCCGCTGATACTGGAACAGCAAGAAGCAAGCCGTGAATCCCAGGAACATGGCGAATATCGACCAGAAAAGCCGTTGGCTGAAAGGTATCCTGCTGTTTGTCGTTGATTCTATCTTGACCATAATATGAGTTGAAAGTTAAAAGTTGAAAGTGGAGGATTGAAAGTTGGGTGCTGAAAGTTGAGAGTTGAGGTCTGTGTGTCCTCCGCTTTCCACTTTCAGCTCTCAACTTTCAATTCTCAAAGCAATATCCGAAACCGAGGCGCGTCACGATGTTCTTGCCGTATGGCCCGATCTTTTTGCGCAGGCGGGTGATGTTTACATCGATGGTACGGTCGAGCACATACACTTCGTCTTTCCATATCCGGGAAAGGATTTCTTCGCGCGAGAACACGTTCCCTTTGTTTTCGAGGAGGAGTTTCAGTATCTCGAACTCTTTTTTGGTGAGCGGGACTTCCTGCCCGTCGACGGTGGCTTTGATCCGCTTCGTGTCGAGTGAGAGGGTTTCGTATTTGAGGCATTCGTTTCCCTGTTCTTTCTCTTTATCCGATGTGCGGCGCAGCACGGCTTTCACGCGTGCCACTACCTGGCGGATGGAGAAGGGCTTGGATATATAGTCGTCAGCTCCCAAGTTGAACCCGGTCAGCATATCGTTTTCGGTGTCTTTGGCCGTCAGAAAGATGATGGGGATATCGGCCGTCTTTTCTTCCTTCCTGAGGATACTGGCCATCTTGAATCCGGATATTTCACCCATCATGACGTCCAAAAGCAGCAATTGGTAGGAGGCAATGTCCAGCTTCAACGCTTCTTCGGCACTGAAAGCCGTGTCTACCTCATACCCTTCTATTTCAAGATTGAACTTGAGGATCTCGCATAAATCCTCTTCGTCGTCCACTACAAGAATCTTCGGTGTAGCCATAATTTTGTCTCTTATATTTATTACCAATACAATTTACATCTGCAAAGGACGCGGTTCTGTGTTTCGATGGAATGAAATACATGTTACAATCATGTTACAAATACGTCAGATCGCCACATCCTGCCATTGCCCGCCGACCAGTTCGCGGGTAGACCTGAAACCGGCTTTTTTCAGCAGTTCGAATGCTTCCGCACGTCCGTCGTTCACCAAGTCGGGATAGTGGCAGTCGGAGTTTACCATCACCGGAATGTCCAGTTCGCGCAGGCGGTGCAGATAGTCGGCGTGCGGATAGACCTCCTGCTTCTTCATGAGGTTTTTCGTGTTGACTTCGACCATCAGCCCTTTTTCGGCAATCAGGTGCAGGCAGTCGTCGAGTGGTTTCTGGTACCAGTCTGCTTGCAGGTCGAAACCTTCGCACTTATGGCCGTTCATGTATATCTTGTCCATGTGTCCGACGATGTCGATCCCGCCGGCTTCGATCATTTGCTGCGTGGAGTTGAAATAGTGGGCGACCAATTTGCGGATATCCCCGTCGTAGTAGGTGTCGACCGACTTCTGGTATTCCCGGAAAGAACCGTCGATGCACACCATGTTCTTCTCTGCAAGCGGCTGTGCGATAGGTAGAAAATGAATGGAACCGATACGGTAATCGAGCGGCAGGTTACGGAAGTAGGGGATGGACGCGTTGTAGCTCTTGTCTAAGAAATCGATTTCCAATCCTACATATATTTCCAACCGGTCGCTGTATTTCTTTTTCAGCCGTTCTATCTCCATCAAGTATTCGGGCATATCGTCTTTCGACATGTTCCAAAATGTTTCGAACGGCAGTGGCGAGTGGGAAGAAAAGCCGTAGGCGCGAAATCCGTGCGAGACAGCAAATTTAACGAAGTCTTCCGGCATGCTCCGCCCGTCACAGAATGTACAATGACTATGATAGTTACTGAGTTGCATAAATTTTTTACTTGTCTGTTTTTATATATGGAATTGAAGGTTCGTTTAAAATAGCAGGTTCTGTTTGGACTATGTGATCGATATAATTGGCAAGGGATTTCGGTTCTCGTCTGGTGTCCCATAATGCAGCAATATTCACTGACTCTTGCCTGATCAGATAAATAACCTTTACGTTCCGATGTATGACAAGCGAACGCCAAGGTTCGGGACGGTGGTTCAGCAAAGGTTCCAACGGCCCGATACTGGGGAAAGTTCCGAGCTGATCGATTTTATTCATAGTAGATGCAATGATTTTTTTTGCTAAGCGATTTCCAAAAAAAGCTTCACAATAAAAACGAAGCCGATCCAAATCCTTGTTTGCCCCGGAAGACCATTTTATTTTTTTCATCACATTAATCATCAAATGTTTTCATTATTCTTTTAAAGACTTCCTCATGATCCATGCCACCCCCTTCTTCCATCTCCTTTAAAGCCTGGTCCAATTTGGAATCCATTTCCTGCATGGAATAGCAGAGGCCGAAGTCTGTTTCCTCTTCTTCGTCTTCTATCTCCACATAATTGAGAGTGCGCAGATATTCGATCAGAGCTTTCGCTTCGGGACGGCTGTCGTCTATAATTACGGTTGTTCTCATATTCTTACGTTGTTTTGTGATAGGACAAAGGTAATTCTTTTCTTTTGAAGAATAGTCCATTTAAAAGAAAAAGGCGAAGACCGTTTCCAGTCCTCGCCTTTGCTCTTTTGCTTCAAAACGAACTTATTTGATTACGTTCAGTTCTTTTCCTACTTTGATAAATGCAGCGATTGCTTTATCCAGATGTGCCGTTTCGTGGCCGGCGGACAGCTGTACGCGGATACGAGCCTGGCCTTTAGGTACTACCGGATAGTAGAAGCCGGTTACATAAATGCCTTCTTCCTGCATCTTGGCAGCGAAATCCTGGGATAATTTAGCGTCATACAGCATAACGGCGCAGATGGCGGACTGGGTCGGTTTGATGTCGAAACCGGCAGCCAGCATCTTGTCGCGGAAGTAGTTGACGTTGTTCATCAGTTTCGTATGCAGGTCGTCGTTTTCTTTCAGCATCTTGAACATTTCCAGACTGGCGCCTACGATAGCGGGGGCAACAGAGTTGGAAAACAGGTAAGGACGGGAGCGCTGGCGCAACATGTCGATGATCTCTTTCTTTCCGGTTGTGAATCCGCCCATGGCGCCACCGAATGCTTTACCCAGCGTACCGGTGAAAACGTCTATGCGTCCGTAGCAATTGAACTGTTCGGCAACACCGTGTCCGGTCGGACCGACGACACCGGCAGAGTGAGACTCGTCGACCATTACCAAGGCATCGTATTTTTCGGCCAGTTCGCATATCTTGTCCATCGGAGCCACATTTCCGTCCATCGAGAACACGCCGTCTGTTGCGATGATGCGGTGACGTTGTGCCTGGGCTTCTTGCAGGCAACGTTCCAGATCGGCCATGTCTGCGTTGGCATAACGGTAGCGTTTTGCCTTGCAAAGACGTACACCGTCGATGATGGAAGCATGGTTCAAAGCGTCGGAGATGATTGCGTCTTCTTCCGTGAACAGCGGTTCGAACAACCCCCCGTTGGCATCGAAACATGCTGCGTACAGGATCGTATCTTCAGTCTTGAAGTAATCGGAGATAGCGGCTTCCAGTTGTTTGTGCAGATCCTGTGTACCGCAGATGAAACGGACGGACGACATGCCGTATCCGTGTGTATCCATAGCTTCTTTGGCAGCCTTGATCAGACGTTGGTTGTCAGACAGGCCCAGATAGTTGTTTGCACAGAAGTTCAAAACGTCGCTTCCGGCGTTTACTTTGATGTCGGCTCTTTGAGGAGTGGTGATGATACGCTCGTTCTTATACAAACCGGCAGCTTTGATGTTTGCCAATTCCTGAGTAAGGAAATCTTTCAGTTTACCGTACATAACTTTGTTTTTTGTTAGTATTTTTAATTAAGTTGAATTTAGATCTCTTTAAATCGCAGACAAGTTGCAAAATATTATGTCTGCCGATGTGGCAAAGGTCATATTTTTTTTGAATATATGAGCTAAAAAATACAAGAATTTCATACATAAATGTTTTTATTCTCTATACCTTTGTCACCGAAAAAACTTAAAAAAACATCAAACGCAATGAAAAATGTATTAGTAATTGGTTCTACCGGTCAGATTGGATCAGAGTTAACCATGAAGTTGAGAGGTATCTACGGTGGAAACATTGTAGCAGGTTACATTCCCGGACAGGAGCCTAAAGGCGAACTGCTGGAATCCGGACCATCTGCAATTGTCGACATTACAAACGAACAGCAGATTGCTGAGACGGTGTCCAAGTATAAGGTAGATACGATTTATAACTTGGCTGCATTGCTGTCTGCCGTTGCAGAAGCAAAACCGCAGCTTGCCTGGAAAATAGGTATGGGTGGTTTGTTTAACGTATTGGAAGTTGCCCGCGAAATGCATTGTGCGGTATTCACTCCGAGTTCAATCGGTGTGTTCGGAAATAACACGCCGAAGGATAAGACTCCGCAGGACACGATCCGTAATCCGCGTACGATGTACGGTGTTACAAAGGTTTCCGGAGAATTGTTGAGCGACTACTACTATATCCGTTTCGGTGTCGACACTCGTTCCGTCCGTTTTCCGGGGCTTATCTCTTATGTGACACCTCCGGGTGGTGGTACGACCGACTATGCTGTCGATATCTATTATTCGGCAGCCAAAGGTGAAAAGTTCGTATGTCCGATCAAACAGGGTACATTCATGGATATGATGTATATGCCGGACGGTCTGCGTGCTGCTATTGAAATTATGGAAGCCGACTCGACGAAGTTCGTCCATCGTAACTCTTTCAACATCGCTTCCATGAGCTTTGATCCTGAGATTATTTATAATAATATCAAAAAGTATATGCCGGACTTCCAGATGGAATATAATGTGGATCCGTTGCGTCAGGCTATCGCAGAATCATGGCCAAACTCTCTGGACGACACATGTGCCCGTGAAGAATGGGGCTGGAAACCGGAGTATGATCTGGATTCCATGACACAGGATATGCTGGCTAAGCTGAAAGAACGTTTCAAGAAGTAAGATTTTCACCGGTCATTAAGAGATCGATACAAAAAAGGCGGCTGTCCTTCGGGATGGCCGCCTTTTTATTTGCGTCGTTTTTATCCGGCATTGTAAAGGTTGTCTCTATGCAGACATAGCGATTGCCGGTGTTGGAGGCAACTAATGCAAAAATGCCTGAAAAACTATGTTGTAAAACATGAAATAGTTAAATCAGGTTAAGGATGCGCACTTTTTAGAGGTATTATTATGCTGCATAACATAAACTCTCTATATTTGCATCGTGTTTTTCATGGTATTAGATTTAAGGTTAACAATGAAGATTGGCTGTCCGTGACGGATGGCCATTTCTGTTTTTAGTCATTTTGTTTGAGATCGCCGACCATCTTCCAGATCAGAGCAGACAAAGCTGCGCCTATGAATGGGCCAACAATAAACAACCAAAGTTGTGATAAAGCTTCTCCACCTTGAAATACGGCGGGAGCGATGCTGCGTGCCGGGTTTACGGACGTGCCAGTGATAGGTATGCATACGATATGTACCAACACTAAAGATAAACCTATGGCTAACCCTGCAAAATTGCCGGCTCCTTTCTTGGCATCGGTTGTGCCCAATACAACAAAGACAAACACACAAGTGAACACGATTTCAGCCAACAAGCCACCTATCGTACTCACACCGGCGGCACATGCATTGGCTCCGGTCGTAGTGGCGTATGCCATGTCGATGTTGGATGTTAAGAGATATAGGATACCGGAACCAATGAATGCTCCGATCACTTGGAAAAGCATGTACATCAATCCTTCATTGCTCTTCATACGTCCGGACAACATACACCCCAACGTGATTGCCGGGTTGATGTGGCAACCCGATATGCCTCCAATTGTATAGGCCATTGCCACAACCGAAAGCCCGAAAGCCATCGCTACCATTAATACCTGTGCCGGACTGCCGCAACCACCATTGAAGATTGCGCTGCCGCACCCCATAAGAACCAGCACCATTGTGCCGACCATTTCTGCTAAATATTTTTTCATGTCAATAAATATTAGAAGGGGACTTGTGTTAAAACATAAATCTCCGGTTAGATTATTTAAACCATTCTGTTACATGATTTTTTGCCCAAAAATAATAGAGTGCCAACCCTATCCAGCTGGTAAGAAGCAAAAGCACGGTCATGATGATTTTCCCAATAGTCGTGATGTTTTTTTTGAATACATCCACGATCGCCAAGACGGTACATACAATACCGACAATCCAAATAATTGTTCCCATAATTTACGAATAAGTTACGTTATTAATAAACTTGCTGTTTTTTGATGTGGCAAAAATATATATTTTATTTAAAAAGGTAAAGATTGTTTTGCTTATTCTAAAATGTGCCTTGTCTTTTTTTTGATCCCTTATTGTAATATCCTTCAAAAAGCCATTGGTTCAAATCGAAACTACTACCGCATCTATTTGAGTTTTCTACCCCGTTTAGATCAAATTACATATAAGGGTAATATTTTTTAACAAACATCTATTTCTTGCATGCTGTTGTAGATTAGAATTTTATGTGGTTTTTGGCTCTTTATGGGGGATATTGTCGTTTTTTCGAAAAGAATAGGTACAGGGTTGGTGGAAAACAGGCTTCGGTTGGTTGCAAACGGTGTTGGTTAATTATGTTTTGCAGCATGTTTTCGTTAAATAGATTTAAATAAATGAGATTTCCAAATAGAAATGTATGCTACATAACATAAAACCGCTATATTTGCATCGTGTTTTTCATGGTATTAGATTTAAGGTTAACAATGAAGATTGGCTGTCCGTGAGGATGGCCTTTTTTTGTTTTTGTCCGAATGGCCTGTTCTTTGGGTATTCTTGATTATATTTGTATCTCTGAAAAAAGATTCATGGTAACTAAAATATCATAGTATGGAAATATACAAAGCAAATGATAACCGGTATGCCGATATGGTTTACAGGCGTTGCGGGCGGAGCGGATTGCTGTTGCCGGCCATCTCTTTGGGATTGTGGCATAACTTTGGCAGCGTGGATGTGTTCGACAACTTCATTCAGATTGCACATACCGCTTTTGATAATGGGATTACACATTTTGACCTTGCCAATAATTACGGTCCTGCATACGGATCGGCGGAAGAAAACTTCGGCCGTATCCTGAAGAAAGGCCTGGGAAGATACCGGGACGAGCTTGTTATTTCCACGAAGGCGGGATATGATATGTGGCCCGGTCCGTATGGAAACTGGGGAAGTCGCAAGTATCTGATGGCAAGCCTGGACCAGAGCCTCGGACGGATGGGATTGGAATATGTGGACATTTTCTATTCGCATCGTCCGGACCCGCAGACGCCGGTCGAGGAAACGATGGGAGCGTTGGCCGACATCGTCCGACAGGGAAAAGCCTTGTATGTCGGGATCTCGAACTACAATGCCGAACAGACCGGCAAGGCACTCGCTGTCTTGAAGGAGCATCGTGTGCCTTGTCTGATTCATCAGGCACGCTATTCGATGTTGGATCGCTGGACCGAACCGGAACTCTTGCCGCTGCTGAAGCAGGAAGGGGTGGGAATGATCGCCTTCTCGCCGTTGGCACAGGGCTTGCTGACGGACAAATACTTGAACGGTATCCCCGAAAATTCACGTGCTGCCAAATCTACGGGCCATCTGCAACGCGAGCAGGTGACGGAAGAAAAGATAAATAGAATCCGCCAGTTGAATGAGCTTGCAAAACAACGCGGCCAGACGCTTGCGGAAATGGCGCTTGCCTGGCTGCTGAAGGACGACCGGGTGACGAGTGTCCTGGTGGGCGCCAGTTCGGTCGCGCAGTTGGCGGACAATTTGAAGGCGTTGCAAAACACGGCTTTTACAACGGAAGAGTTGCAGGCGATAGAGAGTATATTGCAATAAAATAATATAAATACTGATTTACTGGTGTATAATGAAATAATGGTGTCTCGTAGGGGCGGGGTTCTACTCCGCCCAATGAAAATAAAGTCCGCCTTGCCGGATTCGAAGGGCAGAGCAGAGCCCTGCCCCTACAAACGACAATTATTTTGTATGGCCGTGTCATCCAAGTCCCATACCGATAAATCAACATTTACCAATTCAAACAACTAATGATACCATTCTTATATCAGGTCGCATCCCTGTTTTATTCCAAATACGGAGCAGAAGTCAGCCGCTTGGCTTTTGTTTTTCCGAACCGCCGTACGGGGCTGTTCTTTCAGAAATATTTGTCGGAAGTATCGGAGAAACCGCTTTTCTCGCCGACGATCCTGACGATCAACGATTTGTTTGTGCAGTTGAGCGGAAAGCAGACGGCAGACCGGATCAGCATGTTGTTTAAACTGTATGATATCTATTTGGACCATAGCGGTTCTTCCGAAACATTCGACGAGTTTCTTTATTGGGGGGAAATGTTGTTGAATGACTTCGATGATATCGACAAATACATGGTTGACGCCCGCATGCTTTTTACAAACGTGACGGACCTTCGTGAGATTGAGAATGATTTCAGCTTTTTAAGCCCCGAACAGATTGCGGCTATCCGGACCTTTTGGTCTTCTTTCTATCCGAAAGGAGATACGCCCAACCAGGAACAGTTTTTGGCAGTCTGGCAAATTCTATACGCCCTATATGCCGATTTGCGGGAAGCGCTTGCTGCCGAAGGCAAGGGATATGAAGGGATGATTTTTCGGGAAGTGGTCGAGCTGCTGGAGAAAAACGAATGTTGCGACCTTCCTTATACGAAAGTCGTGTTTGTCGGCCTGAACGCCCTCTCTGTGGCCGAAGAACGTTTCCTGTCCGAGTTGCAGAAACGGGGAATAGCCGATTTCTATTGGGATTATGCTTCGCCGAAAGTGACGGATCCGGATAATAAAGCCTCTTACTTCGTAGAACGCAATTTGCGGCAATTCCCGTCGCAATTAATTGGCAATGGGCAATTGGCAACTGACAATGAAGATGGCGGCAAAAAGAAGATAGAGGTGATCGGCATTCCTTCCGGCATCGGACAGGCCAAACAGGTGCACAGTCTTTTAAGTGAACTTTGCAAGGAAGACGAGATGAGCGCGGAAGAAGCGTTGCGGACGGCTGTGATCCTGCCGGATGAACACTTGTTGATCCCGGTCTTGAATGCCATCCCCGAACAAATCAGGCGGATCAACGTGACGATGGGATATCCGTTGGCCGGTACGCCGGTCGCTTCTTTGATGGAATATATTCTGGCTTTGCAAAAGAACATTCGCTATGTGGACCGGCGACCGGTGTTTTATTTTCGGGATGTCTTGCCGATCTTGAACCATCGGTATGTCTCGACGACCTCTCCTGAGGTGGTTTCCGACCTGGTGAAAGATATTTCGGAAAACAACAAGATTTACATATCCTATGACGATCTGAACAAGACCCCCTTGTTGTCCATTCTCTTTACGCCGGTAACGGCGGTGGATGCTTTCTCCGATTATCTGATTGGCGTGTTGCAGGAGTTGAATAAAGCAGTGGAAAGTGGAAAGTGGAAAGTGGAAAATATAGATAGTGACGCGGAGCAACTTTCAACTTCCGACTCTCAACTTTCAACTATTAACGATATCGAGCAAGAGTTTATCTTCCATTATTTCGCTACCGTCAACCGGATGAAGGAAGTCATGCAGGAGGCGAATGTCGAAATGAAGATCGATACCTATTTCCGTTTGCTGAAACGTGTGACAGACACGATTACGATCCCTTTCCACGGCGAACCTCTTTCCGGCTTGCAGATCATGGGGGTTTTGGAGACTCGTGCGCTCGATTTCGACCGATTGATTATCCTTTCGATGAATGAAGGAATTTTCCCGTTAAGGAAAGCAGCCAATTCGTTCATTCCTTATAATCTTCGCCGAGGATTCGGCCTGCCGACATACGAGCATCAGGACAGCGTTTGGGCGTATCATTTCTATCGTTTGATCTACCGTGCCAGCCACGTCAGCCTGCTCTATGACACCCGGAGTAACGGATTGCAGACGGGCGAGGTGAGTCGTTTCGTCCATCAATTGCATTATCATTATGAGGAACCGATACGGAACAAACTGGTCGTTTACAACGTCTCTTCTTCCAAGACTCCGGCCTTGCAGGTGGCAAAGACGAAGGAAGTCATGAACCGCCTGGCGGCTTTCCGGCGTGGCGGAGAGAGGGCGATATCGGCAAGTGCAGTCAATACTTATTTGGATTGTCCGCTGAAGTTCTATTTCTCCGTTGTCGAAGGCATACGGGAAGAAGAAGAGGTGAGCGAAACGATCGAAAGTAATATTTTCGGAAGCATCCTGCATAAGGTGATGGAAGAATTGTATCAGCCTTTCTGCGGGAAGATGGTGACGGCCGATCTGCTGAAAGCGATCCGGAAGGATACGCCAATGTTGATGGGGGCGGTTGCCCGTGCTTTTGCCGAGATTTTCTTTAAGACAGATATCGTTCGTCCGCTTACCGGACAGAATTTCCTGATCGGCGAGATGATCCGCAAATATGTGGAGAAAGTGCTGGAACGGGATGCCAAACTGACTCCTTTCCGTTATATCGAATCGGAAAAGAAGATAAAAAACCTTTTCCCGTTGGCGGATAAGAGCGAAATCCAGCTGAAAGGATTCATCGACCGTATAGACGAAGTGCGCGATGCTGTCCGCATCATCGACTACAAGAGTGGGAGCGGAACGACACAGTTCACTTCAGTCGAGGCCCTTTTCGACAAAGAGGATAAAGATCGTGCCAAGGCTGTCATGCAGGTCTTTATGTATGCATGGATGTATGGGGCGAAAGCGATCCAGCCGGGTATCTATTACATGCGGACTCTTTTTTCTCCCTCTTTCGACTCCGGTATTTATCGCCGTACGGACCGGTTCAAGACAGAACAGGTCTTGGACTTCGACAATTATCGTACGGATTTTGAAAACAGCCTGCGAAATTGCCTGGATGAAATCTTCGACACAGAAACTCCATTCCGGCAAACCCCGAACGGCAAAGCCTGCTTGTATTGCCCGTTTAAGGACATTTGTGGAAAATGATAATTTTGTTGTTTCTTTGCAGCCGGAAAAACAAAAAGATTGAATTAGGTTATGAAGAAAGGTTTGTATGCATTGTCCTTTGGCACATTCGGGCTGGGGATTGCAGAGTTTATTATGATGAGTATCTTGCCGGATGTGGCGGCGGGATTTAATATTTCTTTATCTGAAGCCGGACATCTTATTTCGGCTTATGCGTTGGGGGTCTGCGTGGGAGCACCATTGGTCGTGCTGGTGGCCAGAAGTTGGCCGTTGCGTACGATCCTGCTTGCCTTGGTCGGGCTTTCCGTTACAGGGAACCTGCTGATGGCTTTGTCGTCCGATTATTGGATGGGTGTGTGTGCCCGGTTTATATCGGGATTACCGCATGGGGCTTACTTCGGAGTCGGTTCGATTGTCGCCAGCCGTTTGGCGGAGAAAGGGAAAAGCACTTCTGCCGTAGCGATTATGATTATGGGAATGACGGTCGCTAATTTGTTCGGTGTCCCGGCCGGGAATTTTCTGGGACATTCCCTGTCTTGGCGTTTAGTCTTTGTGATTGCTGCGGTATGGGGTGGTGTGACGATTTGTTTTATCCGGCGCTGGGTCCCTGTTTTGCCTGCTCTGCCGGCAACTAATCTGAAAGGACAGTTCCGCTTTTTGAAAAGGCCGGAGCCTTGGATGCTGATTGCTGCTACCATGCTGGGAAACGGAGGGGCTTTTTGCTGGTACAGTTATGTCAACCCGTTGATGACGGAGGTGTCCGGTTTCAGCGTCGGGACGATGCCGGTATTGATGTTGCTGGCAGGTGCGAGCATGTGTGTCGGTAACTATTTGGGAGGACATTTTTCCGATCGTTTTACGCCGGGTGTTGTGGCGATGTCCATGCAGTTCTTGATGTTCGCTTCACTTCTGATGATTTATATTTTCGCCTCGTCTGGCTTTTTGTCCGCTTTGCTGATGTGCGTTTGTACCGGTTGTCTGTTTGCCGTTTCTTCTCCGCAGCAATTGTTATTGCTTCAATATTCGCCCGGCGGAGAAATGATGGGCGGAGCAATGGTGCAGCTTGCTTTTAACTTAGGAAATGCTGTGGGGGCTTATTTCGGTGGATTAGCGATCGAACATGGCGCAGGGGTGGAAAGTACGGCGTTGATCGGTTCGGTTTTCGCCTTGTTGGGCACTACAGTGTTTTTGATATTCAACTATATGGCGCTAAAATCTCGGCGAGGGTTGCTTTTGAAAGGGAGAATATAATCTCTGAGGCAGGAGAGATGGATGATTTGGGAACGGGGATGTGCCGGAACAATCCGGTCGCATCCCCGTTTTTTAAGTACTAACTCTGATTCGGAAAAGCTTCTTTACAATGTCTCTTGTTTCAGTTGTTCGACGAAATGGTCGATCCGTTGTAAGACTTTCGGAATGTCGATTCCCTGCGGGCAGTGCGGATTGCATTGGCCGCAACTCGTGCAATGATCAGCCTGGCGGAGCTTCGGAACGCTGCGGTCGTACCCGATCAGATAGGCGCGGCGGGCTTCGCGGTAGTTTTCATCCTGTCCGCCCTGTGGAACGTTTCCTTCGTTCACGCACTTATTGTAATGAAGCAAAATCCCCGGAATATCGATCCCGTAGGGGCAAGGCATGCAATATTTGCAGTCGTTACACGGGACGGTCGGATATTGCATCATCAAGTCGGCGGTGTCAAACAAGAAATGGTTTTCCTCTTCCGTCAACGGCTGCAACGGACAGAAGGAGCGGAGATTGTCTTGCAAGTGTTCCATGTAAGTCATGCCGCTCAGCACGGTGAGCACACCTGGAAACGAACCGGCAAACCGAAAGGCCCAGGATGCGACGCTACGTCCCGGTTCGCGTTGTTTCAGGCGGGCGACGATATGGTCGTGCACGTTCGAAAGCCGGCCACCGAGTAGCGGCTCCATGATGATGGCGGGTATTCCTCGTTTCTGCAATTCCCCGTATAGATATTCAGCATCGGTGTTCCGCGGGTTGATCTCCTTGGCGTGTTTCCAGTCTAAGTAGTTCAACTGGATCTGGACGAAATCCCATTGATACTCGTCGTGCTTCGAAAGCAAATAATCGAACACTTCTATATCTCCGTGATAAGAGAAACCTAAGTTGCGGATACGCCCTGCCTTGCGCTCTTCGAGCAGAAAGTCGAGTATGCCGTTCTTGACATACCGGTTTTCGTAGGCTTCCATGCCACCCATACCGATCCCGTGGAGCAGCATATAGTCGAGATAATCAACTTGCAGTTCCTTGAGCGAATTGTGATACATCGCGATAGAGGCCTCGCGGCTCCATGTGTCGGGAGAAAAGTTCGAGAGCTTGGTGGCGATATAATATTTGTCACGCGGATAACGGCTGAGGGCGATCCCCACAGCATGCTCCGAACGTCCTTTGCAATAGGCGGGCGATGTGTCGAAATAGTTCACGCCGTGTTCGATGGCATAGTCGGTCAGCCGGTTGACCATCTCTTGGTCGATTTCGTCGTCGCTTTCCCTTGCGCTGCTTTTGGCAATGGTCGGCAGTCGCATGCATCCGTAGCCGAGGATGGAAACCTTGTCTTTTGTGGACGGTGTCGTGCGGTGCGTCATCTGATCCGTCGGAATAGGGGTGGAGCTGCTTGTTCCTGCGTTCGCTCTGTTGTTTGAACTGCACCCGGAGAGCAATGGGGCAGTGGTTGCCGTGCTGATTCCTACGATCTTCAGGAAGTCGCGACGGTTTATCGTTTGGTGATTGTCTTTATTCATATAGGATGATTCTTTTTTTATTTCTGATTAAATATTCCGGTGATGTTCGTGTCCTTCCACATAAATGGCGCTGAACGGACGGGACGGGCACAGGTTTTCACAGGCTCCGCAACCGATACATTTTTCTTCGTTTACGACCGGCAGTAGTGGTGAGTCCGGGTCGTTCGGGTCTTTTGCCACCATCTGGATTGCTTGGCTTGGGCAGTGGCGTGCGCAGTTGCCGCAGGTGACGCCGTCTCGGTTGACGATGCAGTTTTCCTGGATCAGTACGGCATGCCCGATCTGAATAGCTGTTTTGTCTGCTTTGGTAATCGGACGAATAGCTCCGGCCGGGCAGACTTCCGAACATTTGGTGCATTCGGGACGGCAATATCCTCGTTCGTACGACATCTCCGGTTGCATAAACGTATGCAGGCTTTCCGATGGGCGCAGTACATGGTTCGTACAAACCGACACACAGAGCTGACATGCGGTGCAATGCCGGGAGAAGTTGGCTGCGCTCAACGAGCCCGGAGGTGTGATCGGCGTTGCGCGGTTCGGTTTCTTTTTATCTTCGATAACGGCTAATCCGCCGTCGACTTTCTTGTCCGGAAGTTGTGCTTTTTCCTGGGCTTTCAGTGCAGCAGAAGTGGCAAGCAATGCCGATACGGTAAAGAACTTGCGACGGTCGGGCCGGGCTGCACCGGATTGGTTGGCTTGTGTTTCAGCCTTGTTTGCCTTTCTGCGTGTGTAGTGGATGGCTCCCTGCCGGCATTTGTTGATACAATCCATGCAGGCGACGCAACGGCTGTAGTCTATCTCGTGTGCTTTCGCATTGATGCAGGCTGCTTTGCAATTACGAGCACACAAGCCGCAGCTGTTACATTTGGACGTATCGATGACCGGTTTGAAAACGGAAAAACGGGAGATCAAACCCAAAACCGTACCTACCGGACAGATTGTGTTGCAATAGGTCCGTCCGTTTCGCCAGGCAAGTATGATTAGAGTGATAAAGGTAATTGCTGCAATGAAATGATGAAAGTAGGGAGGCTTCGCAGCCAAACTTCCGTTTCGTAGAATGCATAGCTGTCTGCCCGTTCGGCTAAGTAGGCCAGCAGGTTGTTTCCCCATTGCCAGAGAGGGGCGAACAAATTGGAGGCGATACGTCCGTAAGCGCTGTAAGGTGCGATCAATGCGGCCCATGCACCTAATCCGCCGACCATGGCAAGGATAAATATCGCCAAAACCCCGTATCTTAGCCAGGATAAGGCGGGGGAATACCGGAAACGATTTTTTTTCCGTTTCCCCGCCAGCCATGAAACAGTATCCTGGAATATGCCGAGAGGGCAAATCACGGAGCAGTAAACCCGTCCGAGAAGCCAGGTCAATGCAATAAGAAACAGTACTACGCCGAGGTTTAATGCCAAAACCGCCGGCAGGAACTGTATTTTCGCCAGCCACCCGAACCACGTATGCAATGTTCCCGTGAAGTCGAGAAACAGCAGGGTGACGAGCGTAAAACAGATAAGTGCAGTTGTAAGTCTGATTGTTCGCAACATAATAAGCTCTTTTTAGAAAGTCTGTTATTCTATGTTGCAAAAATAATGAAAGAATATGATTTACAACTTACACAGATTACAGTTTGGTGTACCAATATTACGGTTTTGTCAACTTCTGCAAAAAGCCTGGCTGACAAACTTCAGAACTTCAGGCAAAGCTGTCCGCCAATAGGTCCATGTATGGCCGCCATCGCGTACCCGGAATTCGTGTTTGATTCCTTTTTGCCTCATGATCTGGTGTACCTGCATATTTCCGTCCAGCAAACTGTCGTCGTCGCCGCAATCGATGTAGTAACGGATTTTGGGCAAGTCGTTCTGATTCCAGTCGGAAAGGATCTTCATGACATTGTTTTGTTGCCAATGTTCGTCTCCCGGTCCGAACAGACGGTTGAATAGATCCTTATGCGATTTGTTTTTTCTTGCTTCCATGACTGTGTCGTCAAAGACGGCAGCACTCAACGGGGCACATGCGCAAAACATATCCGGATGATGCAAGCTGTACAGGAACGAACCGTAGCCACCCATTGACAATCCGGCAATCGCCCGGCTTTCTTTATTACTGCAAATCCGGTACGTTTTTTCCATATAGGGGATAAGTTCTTCAAAAAACATGTCTTCATAAGGCGCTTTTCCGTCGTATTGGTTGATATACCAGGTATCCCATGCGTCTGGCATGACGATGATCATCGGAACGGCTTCCTCATTTGCGATGGCACGGTCGGCAATCGTTTTCATCTGTCCCATCTGTATCCAGTTGGTTTCATTGTCCGTATAACCATGCAATAGATAGAGGACGGGGTAATTTCTTTTCGAGGTGTTGTAGTCGGAGGGCAGATAGATGGAATAGGAAACTTTTCTGCCTAATTTGTTACTTTCGAAAGAGAGTGATTCGAAAACTGTACTCTGCGAATATCCTGCCATATTGAATAGAAAGCACAGGATAAGAGAAAGATAGAATTTGCTTTTCATATGCTATTAATAATTAGAATTGTTTGTCTGGATCAAATAGAAATAAGCGGAAGGGGACAATCCTCACCCCCCCCCTTCCCTTATTTGGGATTAATTTGCTGCCGGATAGGGAAATTCGGTCAGCCCTTTGTACATGAACTGATAGGTCGGAACTTCGATCCCCAGTTCTTGGGCCGCCCGTACGACATAGCCGGTCAATGTTTCCACCTCGGTACGGTGACCTTTTTGGAAGTCGCTGTGCATGGAGGTGGTGGAGTTGTTCGGCATGATCTTCTGAGCGTCGATGGCGGAGAATATCTGGTCTTCCGGCAGGGGGATTCCTTTGGCTACGGCTACGCTTTTGAGTTCGTAACCTAACGTGATGAACAGGTCGATATGGTTGTTTATCGCTTCGCTGATCGTCTCATTGAAATAGGAGGTGATGGTGGCGGCGGTCGAGATCATGAAGAATTTCTTCCAGATTTCCATGTCTATATCATCCGGTATTGTGGTTGAGATACGGGCGTTAGCCAATATTTCCTGCAATTCTTTCTGCCGTTTTGTCGGGGTGGTCCGCGAATTGCCTGTACTTGTTGATGTATCCTTGCTGCCGAAGACCATCCTGTCTTTTATGGTGAACTTTTCCACCTTTCCCGGTTTGACCAGACGGGAACCGATGTAAACGCATCCTTTCCATATCTCATTGTTCGGCAATAACTGCTGTATGCGTTCTGCTATATCCGCTCCGTTCAGCAAGGGGATGATAACCGTATTCGGGCCGATCACCGGGGCCAGTTGGGCTATGTTCTCTTCCAAGTCGTAGCTTTTGGTGCAACAGAATAAATAATCGACCGGTCCTATCTCAGCTGGATTGTCGGTTGCGAGGGTAGGCCTTGCTTTAATTGTCAGGAATGTATTTTTGATTTCGATGCCATTCTTGCGGATCTCTTTCAGATTTTCGCCCCGGGAGATGAAATAGATGTCAATTCCTTCGGTGTCTTTGTAACGGGCTGCTAATAGTCCTCCGTAGTAGCCGCCAACAGCTCCTATGCCGGAAATTGCTATTTTAGTTTTATTCATGTTTTCTTATCTTATTATTTTTACAAAGATGAAAAATAAAATTGGAATAATTATATCTGTTTGAGTTCTTTTAGAAAGTAGGGAATACATTGTTCAAAATTAACACCAAAGCGATAATCTGTTTTTGCATTGTATGTCCGGCGTATGCTGCCGGCTGTGAAATTTACGGCTATCTGCGCTGATTCGTTTAGGCTGAAGTTATTTAGCAGACCGGACAACAGAGCACTTGCAAAAACATCGCCCGTGCCGTGATAACTGCCCGGTATCCTTTCGGTAAACAGGTAATTTATCGAATTTTTTCCTTTGTCGTAGGTTGCGGCTCCCAGTTCTTTTTCTTCAAAGTATACGCCGGTCAGTACGATCTTTTCAGGTCCGAGCTTACTTAGCTTTTTTAAGATCCTTTCAATGTAGGCCTGCGTGTAAGGACCGGGATGGTAACTTTCTTCCAATAGCAAGGCCGCCTCGGTCAGGTTAGGGACGATGATGTCCGCCTTTTTGCATAGGGATCGCATGCCTGCGGCAAACTCAGGTTGGAATATGCGGTATAGTTCGCCGTTATCTGCCATCACCGGGTCTACCAAGATCAGATTGTTTTCCGATCTGAACAGTTTGAAAAACTCTTTGACAAGATCCAATTGTTCGAACGATCCTAAGAAACCGCTGTAGGTTGCATCGAATTGTATCTCAAGCGATTTCCAGTGTTGCATAAAAGCCCGCATGTCACTTGTCAGGTCGCGGTATGTATAGCCGCTGATTCCTCCTGTATGAGTCGATAATATGGCGGTCGGCATGGCACACGCTTCTATTCCGGCGGCGGAGAGGATAGGCAATGCAACCGTTAAAGAGCATTTCCCGAATCCGGACAAGTCATGTATGGCTGCCACACGTTTTTGATAATCTTTATTTCCCATTTGTATGTTATGACTTTAATTTTTCTATAACAACAAAAAATATTTTCGATTTGTTATTGAAAAACAGAAAGGCTATGAGAAATATTGTTATTATTGCATTGTTATTGGCATGTGTCAGCCGGGCTGGCAACGCCGGTAATTTGAAAGAGTTTGATTTAAATGGAAAAAGAAAATATGAATATGAAAGACAAGGCTGAAATATATCTGGCAGGCGGTTGTTTTTGGGGTACGGAACATTTCCTGAAACAGATCAGAGGTGTGGAAAAAACGGAAGTCGGTTATGCCAACAGCCAAGTTCCCAACCCAACTTATAAGGAGGTTTGTACCGGAAATACCGGAGCTGCGGAAACGGTGAAAGTTGTTTATGATCCGCAAACGGTAGGTCTGGACCTATTGCTGAATCTGTATTTTCAGACAATAGATCCGACCAGTGTCAACCGTCAGGGCGGAGATAGCGGTTTACAGTATCGTACGGGTATTTATTATACCGATAAAAAGGATGTTCCGGTGATCGAAACCGCCATTAAAGAACTGGCAAAGGAATATACGAAACCGATTGCCATAGAGGTGATGCCGCTCGCCAATTTTTATGCCGCAGAAGAATATCATCAGGATTATTTGGACAAGAATGTCGATGGTTATTGCCATATTAATCCGAAACTGTTCGAGCTGGCACGGAAAGCAAATGCCTAAAACATCCAAGTCCATTTATGCCAGATGCTTTCCAGAGGACCCTGCTTGTGGCTTGCCAGCCACCATTTGCTGAACCAAACTTGTAGGAGGAAAAGGATGAATCCGATCAGCAAACTGACGGTGTAGCCACAATAAGGAGCTAAATAGAGCCCGAACGGGAAATAAATGACCGCTCCCATGATTGATTGCGTAATATAGTTGGTCAGGCTCATTTTACCATAAAAGCGCAAAGCCGAAACCGCTTTCTTGAAGCATTCTTTTTGGTACAAGATCACAAATGAAGAAACAAGGACGAAGGTGAAAGCAAATTTCTGCCACATGTCGAAAACTGTTCCCACAGTTTGTTTGATCAAGGCATTGCCACCGGCCATGATTTGTTCTTTCAATGAATATAGCGGAGCGAAGCAGATTGCTGCAATAATAAGGGTCTTTACCCAAAATCGCAGATGCGTGTCCGTGGTGACAAACAATTCTTTTCGGCCGATGTAAAACCCTAACAGGAACAGTCCGGCTGTTTGCAGAAAACGTCCGGCTCCGATAGCCCAGTACAAACTTGCTTTCTGTCCTAATGTAATATTTCCCCAAATGAAGTCCCAGAAATTTCCGGCTTTGGTATATTCGGCGACTTCTCCGTACATGGCGCCTACGCCGAGATCCGGCAAAGCATGGGCAGGGTTAAGCAGGTTCATTATATAATGATACCATTCAATCGGTTGCAGCAGCAATATCACCGCTGTCACAAAGATCGCTTTATTGCTCCATTTGCGGACCAGAAACAAAACAAGCCCTACCACGACGAACAATAGCAACACATCTCCGGCCGGGAAAAAAGCCGCATTCAGTGTCGCGAAACCAAGTAGGAGAACCAACCGCCATAAAAAGCGGTAACCGAAATCTTTTCCTTTCTTTTCCTGGTTATGGCATTGGATATAGAATGTAAACCCGAATAGGAGAGCGAAAATGGCATAGGCTTTTCCTGCAAACAGGGAGAATATGACGTTAAACACTCCTTCGTCCAGAACAGTCAGCCATGCAGGTTGTTCCGTCGGATAGACGGGAAAAATAAAATGTTCCAGATTATGCACTAAAATAATGGCCATGACGGCGAATCCTCTTAATGCATCGACCACTTCGATACGTGGGGGTTTGCCTGTTGATTGTTCCATATAAGTTGTTTGTTAAATTGTAAAACACAAATGTAAGTGTTTGTGTGTGATTTCTTCTCTGTTTTCTATTCTATTTTTTAACGAGTATTACATAAAACTCATCTTTTTACTCGTAATTTGTAAATCCAGTTACCGCCCCACAGCCTGATAAGGAAGATCGTCCCTCGAAAACAAAGCTCGATACACATGGCAAGCCATACGCCACGCAGTCCCATCGTCGGAGCGAGCCATGCCGCCAGTGTCAGCCTCACGCCCCAAATACTGCCGAAGTTCATCAGGCTGGGTACGAATGTACCTCCGACCCCCACGAATACACCGTAGGCAACGATAGACGCTGCAAACATCGGTTCGGCAAAGGCCTCTATCCGTAAGATTTCGATTCCCAACGTGCGGATTTCCTCTACGGGAGTCATCACTCCGATGATTTGCGGGGCTGCCGCATACATCAGTGCTCCCATGATCCCCATAATCAACATTCCTGACCAGACGGTAATATTGGCGAAACGGCGGAGTAGCCGGATACGGTTTGCTCCAAGACTCTGTCCGACCAGCGTCGTGGCAGCCTCCGAAATACCGTAGCCGGGCATATAGCAAAGGCTTTCGGCGATGATGGCGAATGAATTGGCAGCAATGGCAGCGATACCGAGCGGAGCAACGATAACGGTTGTCATGATCTGTGCCCCACAAATGGCAATATGTTCGAATCCCATCGGCAGGGAAATACGGACAGCTTTGAGCAGCGTTTCTTTCCGGGGTAGAAAACCTCCCTGCTCCCCGAATAGTCTCAGCATGGGCGAACGACGGCAAAGATACCACATCATCCCGCCGGCAGTAATGAATTCAGCCAATACCGTTCCCAATATCGCACCTTCCACATCCAAGCCTGCACCAGGAACGGTAAGTCTCGCCCCAAACCATTCGACCTGCCGCGAGGGGAAAATCAGGAAGAAGTTGAACATGACGTCCAAAAAGCACATCAGTACGTTCAGCATACTGGGCACACGCATGTTTCCACTGCAACGCAACATGCCTCCCGCAAGGAAGTTCAACTGCAAAGCAGGCAGGAAAAGCGAGAATATTCGGAAATAGAGGGATGAATCGTCTCGTATCGTTTCGTCGCCGCCCAGCCAACCGGGAAGCATGCCACTGATGAAAATGCCGACAAACGCCAATAGTGAACTGAAAACAAGCGTAGCCGTAACCGACTGGCGAAGTATCTTTTTAGCCCCCGCGAAATCCCCGGCTCCGATCCGGTGCGCTACCTGAACGGAAAACCCTGTTGCAGCGGCAGCGCATAATCCCCAAAACAACCATGTGGTGGTCGAGACCAATCCGATGGAGGCAGCGGCTTTTGCGCCCAAACTGCCCACCATCGAAGCGTCGATATACTGCATGGCTATAGAAGACACCTGCGCCATAATAGCAGGGACACTGAGGTATGCAGTCAAGCGCAACTGCTGCCCCAGTGTCATTCGTTTCCCTTCCCGGATGAGTGATAGCAGGTAATCTGTCTTTCCTTTTTCTGTTTCCATCAGATTGTTTATAAAGGTGTTGAAGCGCTTCTTGGATAAAACAGGATTGGCAGGGGTTACTGCTTATTCTGTTCGAGTTTGTCGTACTCTTCGTCCGTCATCGGTTCGAGCCATTCGTTTGATGTTTTTTCACCCGGAACCTCGAACGCCAAATGAGCGAACCAACTGTCGGCAGCCGCTCCATGCCAATGTTTCACGTTAGCCGGGATGTGGATTACCGTACCGGGCAGAATTTCCACAGCCTGCTTGCCTTCTTCCTGATACCAACCGCGGCCGGCTACGCCGATAAGCATCTGTCCACCGCCTTTCGCAGCCTTGTGAATATGCCAGTTGTTACGGCAACGAGGTTCGAAAGTGACGTTTGAAATCGACACTTGCTCGCGCGAAACGGGTGCGAGGTAGCTGTTACCGATGAAGTATTTGGCGTATGCCGTATTCGGTTCGCCGATAGGGAAAATCATTTCGCGCTGGAACGCAGCTTTGGCATCTTCGCCGGCCGTATCTTCAGCCCATACGCCTTTGGCCAGATTGAACGCCGCCCATGCTTTGGGCCAACCCGCATAAAAACCGATGTGAGTGATGATTTCGGCGATCTCGGTACGGGTAATACCGTTCTTCTTTGCCGACTGGAGGTGGAACACGAGCGAGTTGTCCGTGATACCCTGACTGATAAGAGAGGTAATAGTTACTAAACTACGGTCACGAAGACCCAATTTATCAGTGCGGCTCCATACCTCTCCGAAGAGAACATCGTCATTGAGTTCCGCAAATTTGGGGGCAAACTCGCCAAGTTGAGTGCGCCCTGCTGTCTGTACTATCTTCTTTTCTTGTGCCATAACATTGAATGTTAAGATGCTGAATATTGAAATGAAAAAAATCTTGTTCATTGTCATTCTGTTTGTTGTATGAAGTTATTGAGTTTATTTGCCGGATTGAGTGGTGTCTGGTCGGACAAAACCAACGATTTGACCATGTGCAGCGTTCCTTGCTTGTATTTCTGAAAGTGTTCCGAAGCGATATGTTTCTTGTAAGCTTCCTGGCTCGCATACGTTTCGAGAATCGTTATCTTACAAGGATTTTCCTTTTCGCCGACGGCATACATTGTCAGCACGCCCGGTTCGGTGCGCAGGGAAATTTCGCCCACCTCGGTTGCGTATTTCATATACTCGTCGAGATATTGCGGAAAAACCTCGATTTTCGACAGCCTTACGATACCGTCGGCCGTCATCGGCTCTTTGGCGCACATCCCCGGTTGTATATCGGGTTGAGCGGTGTTTTCCTTCACAGCTGTACTGCACGATAACATGGCAAGCAGTGACAGAGCACCCAAAATTGTTTTTACCATTATTTATTACCTTATTTATCTATTTGACTTTCCATGAACAGATCTGCCCGATGCCCATCTGGCAGATTGTTGATTTTCACGTTGCAAATTTACAGTATTTGAATAAGTCGGTTTGTATACAATTTACGGATATTTATACCCGAATCCTCGATTCTTTTACTCGCGCGTACATGGGAGATTTGAATATAAAAAGGGGCTGTGTCTATTTTGACACAACCCCTTGGCGGAGAAAGAGGGATTCGAACCCCCGGAACCTCTCAGTTCAACGGTTTTCAAGACCGCCGCAATCGACCACTCTGCCATCTCTCCAAAAAAATATGTTGTGCAATCGTTTCTTTTGATTGCGGTGCAAAGGTAGTGATTATTTTGGGATAATCAAATTTGGCGATGGGTATTTTTCTTTTTCACTCTATTCTTTTTCTTTTAACCACTGAAAAAAAGCGTTTGTGTCTTTTTATTGTTATTTTTGTAAGTGGTAATAATTAAATAGTAATAAGTTTTATATGAGAAGTTTGAAAAGTCTATTGTTGGTTTCAGTCGCGCTGATTTTAGTTAGTTGCTCCATGTCGGCAAAAACAGAAAAGAGTGAAACAGAAAAAACAGCAGCGCGGGGGGAAGTGATTGCATTGAATAAGGCGGACTTTCTGTCAAAAGTATATAATTACACGAAGAACCAGACTCAATGGGTATACGAAGGAAATAAACCGGCTATCATTGATTTTTATGCTGACTGGTGCGGTCCTTGCAAAAAAGTTTCTCCGATCTTGGAAGAACTGGCTGCGCAGTATAAGGATGATATCGTTATTTATAAGATAAATGTAGATAATGAAAAAGAACTGGCTTCGGCATTCGGCATACAGAGTATCCCGACGTTGTTGTTCATTCCCAAGACAGGCAAACCTCAGATAGCCCAGGGGGCTTTGTCGAAAGAACAGTTTGTAGAGCAGATAGATAATTTCTTGCTGAAAAAATAAAGTCTCAAAAAAAAGAGGACATCCGAAAGGGTGTCCTCTTTTTTATTTTGGCAAAGCCCGAATTATTCAGCGCTTTCTGCTGCAGGAGCTTCTTCTGCCGGAGCGGCAGCAGCTGCTTCTTCAGCTTGCTTAGCAGCTTCAGCGGCTGCCAATTCTGCTTTCTTTTTAGCTACGATTTCTGCTTTTGCCTTGTTTGCTTCTTTTTCTGCTTCCAGACGAGCTTTTTCTGCAGCTTTTGCAGCTTCGCTATCTTTGTCCTTTACAGCCTGAACTGAAGCCTGTTTGTTTTTCAACCAAGCCTGAAATTTATTTTCAGCTGTTGCTTCGTCGAATGCACCCTTCTTAACGCCTTCCAGCAAGTGCTTTTTCAAGCAAACGCCTTCACGGGAAAGAATGTTACGAGTGGTATCTGTAGGCTGTGCACCTACCTGTAACCAATACAAAGCTCTTTCGAAGTTCAAATCTACTGTAGCAGGATTAGTGTTCGGATTATAAGAACCTATCCTTTCAATAAACTTTCCATCACGTGGAGCCCTGCTGTCTGCGACTACGATCTGATAAAAAGCGTAGCTTTTACGACCGTGTCTCTGCAATCTAATTTTTGTTGCCATGTTTGAATAATTAATTTAAGCTGTTTGTATTAGCGGGTGCAAAGATATGAATTTCCGTATACAATACAAATATATTGTGGAAGAAAATATTTCTTTATCTTTGCCGGTGTGTAATAATTCTCCTTTTTTACGGAATAAACGAATGTATATGAGTATGAATGTGTTGAAGAAAATCTTCCTGAGTGTGTTGTGTACTGTTGCCGTGAGCGTGGCAGCCTGGGGCGAAGAGTTGGTTTCGGCTGTCTTGCCGATTGCCGATCCCTATGTCCTGTTTTATGAAGATACATATTATGCGTACGGGACATCCCGTGCGGACGGTTTCGAGGTGTATAGTTCGAAAGACTTGAAATCGTGGAAACGTTCTTCCCGGTTGGCGTTGAGCAAGGAAGACTCTTATGGCGACAAATGGTTCTGGGCTCCGGAAGTGTATTATGTCGCGAAGGAGAAGAAATTTTATATGTACTATTCGGTGGAGGAGCATGTCTGTGTCGCTACGTCCGATTCTCCTTTCGGGCCGTTCGTCCAGGATGAAAAGAAGCCGATCCGGGAAGAAAAGGGAATAGACACTTCTGTATTTTTCGATGAAGACGGGAAGGCCTACCTTTATTTCGTCCGTTTTACGAACGGTAATGTGATCTGGTGTGCCGAGCTGAAAGATAACCTGAAAGAAATCAAGGAAGAAACATTGACGCAATGTATCGAGGCTGCCGAACCGTGGGAACTGGTGTTCGGCAAGGTTGCCGAAGGGCCATCCGTCGTCAAGCAGGACGGGCTTTATTATATGTTCTATTCTGCCAATGACTTCAGGAGCCAGGACTACGCCGTAGGCTATGCCACATCGGATTCTCCTTTCGGCCCGTGGAAGAAAAGCCGCAAAAACCCGCTTCTGCATAAAGTGGAGGAACTGGTCGGAACCGGCCATGGCGCACCGTTTTTGGATAGGACAGGCAGATACCGCTATGTCTTCCATGCCCATAAGAGCCGGACGGAGGTGAACCAGCGAAACTCTTACATTATCGATATGTCCCTGACGGGAGAGGACCGTGTTTCGATCGGTGGCGGTTTGATACGGCCGGAAGTCGTGAAGTAAGCCTTCTCTTTCGGCGGGGCGGGGAATGGCAAAACGCGGCCGATCAGTTTTCCATCCTGTACCCGTTGGGTGTATATCCTGTCATTTTCTTGAACCAACGGCTGAAATGCTGGGGATAAGGAAATCCTAATTCGTAAGATATCTCGCCGATGGATTTCGAGGTGTCGGACATTCGTTCCCTGGCTATGTCCAATGTTTTCTGCTGAATGTGTTTCAAGGCAGACATTCCGGTTTCTTTCCTTAACAGGTCTCCCAGGTAATTGGGCGACAGGCAGAGTTTGCCGGCGCAATACTGCACCGAAGGCATACCGCTTTGCGCCGGTGCATCCGAGGCGAAATAATCATCCAAAAGACTTTCGAAACGTGTCAGGATATCATGGTTGGTATTTTCGCGCATGATGAATTGGCGATCGTAGAAGCGGATACAGTAGTCGAGCAGCAGCTTGATATTGTCCGTAATCAGCGATCGGCTGTGTTTGTCGACGGGATGTTGCAATTCCGTCCGTATCTTATTCATACATTCGAGAACGGTTTCGCGTTCTTGTCCCGAAAGATGCAATGCTTCGTTTGCGTTATAGGAAAAATAGGAATATTCTTTTATCAGACGGGCTAACGGCGTCTTTTGCAAAAGATCGGGATGGAATGCCAATACCCATCCTTCGGGTTGATGCAGCATTCCGTCGTCCTCAGACCCCATTGTCTGTCCGGGTGCCAAGAAGAGCATTGTGCCTTGTTGGTAGTCGTAGCGGCTTTGCCCATATTTCAACTGTCCGCAGTCTGTATCTTTCAATAAGACGGCATATAGGTTGTATAACTTCCGGCAATACCGCAGCGGTTTTGCTTTACTTCCTTCGATGACGCTGACCAAGGGGTGTAAAGTCCCCACGCCGAAATAGTCGTTGTATTGCCGGACTGTGTCGATTTTCATTATTTCATTCATAGACAAATCTTTTTATGGATACAAAGTTACTTTTTCCCGGCAGAAAAGGAGGGTAGAACGATCGATTTATCGGGCGATCGATAAAATAGGTATTTCTATCTGTAGTTTTGGTACAGGCCGTGTACATGTTTCCCTCTATTTTTGCAACAGGAAACAGAACAACTAAAAAATGAAAAAGGAAATGAAAAAGGAATGGAACAATGGGCACGGCATGAGCCGTCGTGGTTTTCTGAGACAGGCGGTATTGGCCGGTACGACATTTTGCGTGGCTTCGACAACCGGGAAGGCGGCAGTTTCAGAACCGTCTGTAATGAGCGTGTCCGGAGATTCGGGCATAAACCTTGCAGGCATGGCTGCCGTTCGTAGTCGTCGGACATTGGGTAGCGGCACTGCCGCCATGAACGTTTCGGCACAGGGTTTCGGTTGCATGGGATTGAACCACCATCGCAGTCAGCATCCCGGCAAGGAGCAGGCGATAGCCTTGATACGTGAAGCAATCGAACGTGGCGTGACGCTTTTCGATACTGCGGAAAGCTATGGTTACCAAAAGAACGAGAAGCTGGTAGGGGAGGCTTTGAAGGGGTATGCGGACCGTGTGTTCGTTTCTTCCAAATTCGGACATAAATTTGTAAACGGCGTGCAGATAAAGACCGAGGAGGATAGCACTCCGGCCAATATCCGCCGGGTTTGTGAAAACTCTTTACGTAACCTCGGTGTCGAAACACTTGGCATTTTTTACCAACACCGCATTGATCCGAACACACCTGTCGAAACCGTGGCCGATACTGTCAAAGAGCTGATCCGGGAAGGGAAAGTATTGCATTTCGGGCTTTGCGAAGTAAACGCCGACACGATCCGCCGTGCGCATGCGGTCTGTCCCGTCACGGTCATACAGAGCGAATACCATTTCATGCACCGCAAAGTGGAGGAGAGCGTATTACCGGTTTGCGAGGAGTTGGGGATCGGTTTTGTCCCGTACAGCCCGCTCAACCGAGGGTTCTTGGGTGGCATGATCAATGAATATACACGATTCGATGCGACGAATGACAACCGTCAGACTTTGCCGCGTTTCCAACCCGATGCCATTCGTTCCAATATGCGTATCGTGGAAGTGCTTAACGCATTCGGCAGAACGCGCGGCCTCACTCCGGCGCAAGTCGCGTTGGCATGGTTGATGAACAAGAAGCCGTTTATCGTACCGATCCCCGGAACGACAAAACTCTCCCATCTGGAAGAAAACCTGCGGGCGGCAGAAGTCCGTTTCACGGACAGCGAAATGAAAGAACTGGAGGAGGCTGTCGCCGCCATTCCGGTCATCGGCAGCCGTTATGATGCCTTGCAGGAGTCTAAAGTACAGAAATGATTAAAAAAAGAACGGAAATGAAAAGCTTGATTGCATTGGGTATGAGTATGTTGCTTTTATTGGCAGCCTGTTCTCGAAGTTTAGTCTTGAAGATTACCGAACAAGGTAGTTTTGCCGTTGGCGGCACGGTGATGACCGATTCGCTCGGACATACTTATCATGGTGACCATGCATACGTGTTTTACCAGAAGCCGGCCGACGCACGGAAATATCCCCTCGTTTTTGCCCACGGAGTAGGCCAATTTTCCAAAACCTGGGAGACGACGCCTGACGGGCGCGAAGGATTTCAAAATATCTTTTTGCACCGGGGATTCTCCACCTATCTTGTCGATCAGCCCCGGCGAGGCAATGCCGGAAGGGGGACGGAGACGGTTACCTTGTCGCCCGTTTTCGATGAGGAGGTGTGGTTCAACCGTTTTCGTCTCGGTGTGTGGCCTGATTATTTCGAAGGGGTGCAGTTCAGCCGTGACAAGGATGCGCTCGATCAGTATTTCCGCCAGATGACACCGAACGTCGGTTCCACGGATTTCGAAGTCTATTCCGATGCCTACGCTGCTTTGTTCGACAAGATAGGGCCGGCTGTCTTCGTCACGCATTCCCAGGGTGGCCCTGTCGGGTGGAGAACGCTGTTGAAGACGAGGAATATCAAAGGAATCGTGTCTTATGAGCCGGGTGGGGGAATTCCTTTTCCCGAAGGACAAGTTCCGGAAGAGGGAAAGATTCTGACGCTTTCCCGGAAAACGGAGGGGATCGAGGTTCCTATGTCTGACTTCATGGCCTACACTGAAATACCGATTATCGTGTATTACGGAGACAATCTGCCGGAAACGGACGAACGGCCGGAATTATACGAATGGACGCGACGCTTGCACCTGATGCGTAAATGGGCGCAAATGTTGAACGAATTGGGCGGTGACGTCACGGTTGTCCATCTGCCGGAAGCCGGATTGCATGGTAACACACATTTCCCCTTCTCGGATTTAAATAATCTCGAAGTGGCGGATTTGCTTTCTGCCTGGCTGCATGAGAAAAACCTGGACTGACGTTTTGGGGGGAGGAGGAAAGGGCTTATTGTCATTCTTTCAAAAAAGGCGTTGGTCCAAAATGAAACTACTACCGCATCTAATTTGATTTTCTACCCTGTTTAGTTCAAATTACCCCTAAGGGTAATATTTTTTAAGAAACAGCCTTTTGGATTATGCTTTTGTGAATCAGTTGTTTGTGGTAGGAATGGGCTTGGAGGGGGGATATTGTCGTTTTTTTGTAAATTTCAATGTGGAATATCCTTCCCTCTAAAGTTTCGTTCCTATTTATTTCTTACCTTTGCCGCTCGTTTTATAAAAGCAATACATTATATATAATATGATTTCAGTAGACGGACTAACAGTAGAGTTTGGCGGTAGCACATTGTTTTCGGACATATCTTTTGTCATTAATGAAAAAGACCGGATTGCCCTGATGGGAAAGAACGGGGCGGGTAAATCGACTTTGTTGAAGATTTTGGCAGGTGTGCGCGAACCGACTCGCGGAAAGGTGTCCGCACCGAAAGACACCGTTGTCGCGTATCTTCCGCAGCATTTGATGACGGAAGACGGCCGTACGGTGTTTGAAGAGACAGCCCAGGCTTTCGCCCATCTGCACGAGATGGAGGCGGAGATCGCTGCTCTCAACAAAGAATTGGAGACACGTACCGATTATGAATCGGACAGCTATATGGAACTGATCGAACGCGTGTCGACGTTGAGCGAGAAGTTCTATTCCATCGAGGAAATCAATTATGACGCCGATATCGAGAAGACTCTGTTAGGGCTTGGTTTCACCCGCGAAGACTTTGCCCGCCAGACAAGCGAGTTCAGCGGCGGTTGGCGCATGCGTATCGAATTGGCAAAACTGTTGTTGAAGAAACCGGATGTGCTTTTGCTGGACGAGCCGACCAACCACCTCGATATCGAGTCCATCCAGTGGTTGGAAGACTTCCTGATCGATAACGGGCAGGCAGTTGTGGTGATCAGCCACGACCGCGCGTTCGTGGACCATATCACGACCCGCACGATCGAAGTGACGATGGGGCGCATCTATGACTATAAAGTCAATTACAGCCAATACCTGCAACTGCGAAAGGAGCGCCGCGAACAGCAACAGAAGGCCTACGCCGAGCAGCAGAAGTTCATTGCCGAAACGAAGGACTTTATCGAACGTTTCAAAGGCACTTATTCCAAGACCTTGCAGGTGCAGAGCCGTGTGAAGATGCTTGAAAAGCTGGAAATACTGGAAGTCGATGAAGAAGACACTTCCGCTCTGCGCCTGAAGTTCCCGCCTTCGCCCCGTTCGGGTTCCTATCCGGTGACGATCGAGAATGTCTCGAAATCGTATGGCGACCACACTGTTTTCCGCAATGCCAACCTGACGATCGAGCGGGGTGACAAGATCGCTTTCGTCGGAAAGAACGGCGAAGGCAAATCCACGCTGGTGAAGTGTATCATGAAAGAAATCGAACATGACGGCACGCTGACGATCGGCCACAACGTGATGATCGGTTATTTCGCACAGAACCAGGCCTCCCTCTTGGATGAAAACCTGACGGTGTTCCAGACCATAGACGACGTCGCAAAAGGCGATATCCGCAACAAGATCAAAGATCTGTTGGGCGCTTTCATGTTCGGCGGCGAGAACTCGGCAAAAAAAGTAAAGGTGCTGTCCGGTGGCGAGCGTACCCGCCTGGCCATGATCAAGCTGTTGCTGGAACCCGTCAACCTGCTGATCCTCGACGAGCCGACGAACCATCTGGACATGAAAACGAAAGATATCCTGAAGCAAGCCTTGATGGACTTCGACGGGACGCTGATCGTCGTTTCGCATGACCGCGACTTCCTGGACGGCCTTGTCACCAAAGTCTATGAATTCGGCAACAAGAAGGTGACGGAGCATCTCGAAGGCATCTACGAATTCCTGCAACGCAAGAAAATGGAGAACCTGAACGAGTTGGAGCGGAAGAATTAAATCCGTATACCCAGCCCGAGCATCAGGTCGTAAGTGGAATAATCCACCCGCGGATAATACCGGTAGTTCGTCCGTCGTGAGAAATAGCGGTTTGTCAGGGTGATGTTCCACTTGTCCTTCAATAAATAAGCCAGTTTCATCGAGAAGATGGTCAGACGCGCGTTTCCGGCATCGCCCTGGATATTCAGGGTGCTCGGATCTGTCTGCGACCAGTCGATATCCCGGTCGTAGCCTTTCCAGGTGAAGATATGATAGTTTTCCATGTTGAGCAGGAAGGCCAGCCGTTTGTTGTAGATGACACCGGCTCCGGCTTTTGTGCTGTAGCCGCTTCCCAAATTGTAATCCCGTTCGCCGAGCAGCATATAGTCCGAGAGGCTGGCGCCTAAAGCAACGCCGTTTGCGTACAGCTCGGCATAAATATCCGTTTTGTCTCCCGCTGTGGCCTGCTTGTAATAAATAAGGCCGCCTCCTGCTGCTGCCGGAGCTGCGATACGGTAAGGAGGAACGGTCAGTTCGCTTCCGTTGCGGAGCTCTGAGTTATAGAAGTCGAAATGTTGGAATAGTCCGGCGGAAAGAGTACGCGGTCCTTTCGTCCAAACCGTTTTTCCCCATAAAGCCCCGACGGCGTTGACTTGGCTGACAACCGGCTGGGCGGAGAACAGATCCATCCCGAAGTTGAAGCGGAACCATTCGTAGGGCGAATAAAAATCATCGTTGATAGGATTCCCGTAGTCGATGCGGAAATTGATGTTCAGGCTGGTGGTCCCCCGTTTCGATCCTTCCTGCTCCGCCAGGAAGCGAGGGCCCATCGTGACGATGAAGTTGACGGGAACGGAAGAATAGGTTCGCCCTTTGGATGGACTGTGGCGCCAGGCTTCTCCTGAAATGATGCGGTTGAAGGCGCGGACCGGCGACAGGAGGCCCGCCAACACCTCGCGGCCCACACGTTCGGCTCCCGACGAACGGTTGTCGATGAACAGGTCGGACAGCCGGTAGGTGATTTCCCCCAATTCGATTCCGCCGAACGTGGTCGCCAGCATGTCGTTGATCGAAGGCGGTTCGTTCTCCATAAAGAATTCCCACATCAGGCTGCCGCCGGCCGCAAACGGGGCGGACTGCCAGAAGTTCATCCCGTTGCTGCGGGCTGTGTTGAAATAGAGCGAACCGTGGTAGGGATGGGAGAACAGGTTTGTCGTGAACTGGTCGGTGTCCCATACCGGCCCTTTTCTGAAATTGCTTTTGATCGTATGGCCGTTAATATAGGCCCAGTCTTCTTTTACGATGTACCGGTCGAAACTCCAGACGAGCATATTGATCCCGAATGTTTCGAGCGCCGCCTTCCAAGGGTGACGGGGCTGGAATAGAGTCGTGTCGCTTATATAATGGCGATGTGTAATTTGAGGTATATATTCTTGTCCCCGTATATAGGCGGGGAACGAAAACAGACAAACAAGTCCGGTCAATATAAATTTCTTCATTTTTCCCTTAATTAGATAGTCTTCAGTACTTTTTAGAATGCAAACTTATGCATAATTAACAACCGGATATTCGTTTGGTTTAAATTATTATCAGGTCATCTCGATAGAAAACCGCAACATTGCGAGGAAATACTTATTTTTGCAGAAAAAATCAAAATGATAGACTTCATTACGTTTTGCGATTATACCGGGACATTCGCTTTTGCGATTAGCGGCATCCGTTTGGCTTCGGCCAAACAATTTGATTGGTTCGGAGCCTATGTCGTCGGTGTGGTTACGGCGGTGGGAGGCGGTACGATCCGCGATATCCTGCTCAATGCCACCCCTTTCTGGATGGAACAGGCCTCTTATCTTATCATATCGGCACTGGCGCTGCTCTTCGTTATCATCTTCCGGAAATATGTGATCAGTTTGAACAATACTTTCTTCATTTTCGATGCCATCGGGCTGGGACTGTTCGGCGTGGTCGGCATCGAGAAGGCGCTCGCATTCGGTTTTCCGATGTGGGTGGCTGTTGTGATGGGGACGATTACGGGGGCTTTCGGCGGAATGATCCGCGATATCCTGATCAATGAGGTTCCGCTGATCTTCCGAAAAGATATTTATGCGCTGGCATGCGTGTTCGGAGGCATTATTTACTATGCATGCCTGCAGATGGGAATCGGGCCGTCGCTGACGCAACTTATCGCTGCCACCGGTATATTCGTTTCCCGGATTGTGGCGGTAAAATATCATATAAGCGTCCCGGTATTGAAAGGAGAAGAATAAAATTATTAACTTTGCGATCTATGACAGCAAATATGAACACCCAAAGTGAGAAGGCCTCGATCCTGCTTATCTATACCGGCGGAACGATCGGTATGATCGAAAACCCCGAAACAGGTGTGCTGGAATCGTTCAATTTCCAACATTTGAAGGATAATATGCCGGAGCTGAAAAAGCTTGGGTATGCGGTTTCGACCATCCAGTTCGATCCGGCTATGGATTCGTCGGAGATGGGACCGGAGTCATGGATGAAGATCGTGAAGATTATTGCCGACAATTACCACCTGTACGACGGCTTTGTCGTGCTTCACGGTACGGACACGATGTCTTTCACGGCATCCGCTTTGAGTTTTATGCTGGAGAATTTGAGTAAACCGGTCATCTTTACCGGTTCGCAATTGCCGATCGGCATGCTGCGGACCGACGGAAAAGAAAACCTGATCACCGCCATCGAGATCGCCGCCGCCAAGGAAAACGGTGTCCCGGTTGTGCCGGAGGTCTGTATCTTTTTCGAAAATGACTTGTTGAGAGGCAACCGTACGAGTAAGATCAATGCGGACAATTTCAATGCTTTCCGTTCATACAATTATCCGCCGCTGGCACATGCCGGCATCTATATAAAGTATGACAACGGGCAGATTTACCATCCCGTCTCGCGAAGGCCGTTGAAACCGCATTACCTTTTGGACCGGAATATCGCGGTGCTGAAGCTTTTCCCCGGGATTTCTCCCCAGGTAGTGGAAAGCATCCTCAACATACCGGGGCTGAAAGGAGTCGTGATGGAGACGTTCGGAAGCGGTAACGCACCGTGCTACGATTGGTTCCTGGCGATGCTGAAAGATGCAGTGAACCGTGGAATTGTGATTGTGAATGTAACCCAGTGTAGTGCCGGAAGCGTGGAAATGCACCGGTATGAGACAGGGCATAAATTGTTGGAAGCGGGGGTGATAAGCGGATTCGACAGCACGACCGAAAGTGCCGTCACCAAGCTCATGTTTCTTTTCGGACATGGCCTGACGCCGGAAGAGGTGAAAGACCACATGAACTGTTCGCTGATCGGGGAGGTGACGATCCCCGACACGTTTCGCCCGTAATTCCTGTTAAGGACTGAATTGGACATTAAAATGAAACTATCATTTCTGAGTTTAGCAAGTGGCAGCAGTGGAAACTGCTATTATCTGGGAACACCCGAATTCGGCGTGTTGATTGATGCAGGTATCGGTATTCGTACCATAAAGAAGGTGTTGAAGGATAAAGCGATCGATTTCTCCAAAATTGTTGCAGTCCTGATCACGCATGATCATGCCGATCATATCAAGACCGTAGGTTTTTTGGGAGAAAAACTCTGTATACCGGTTTATACGACGGAAGCCGTCCACCGAGGGATCAGCAAGAGCCGCTACGTGGAGGAAACGCTTGTCAATTCGCGTAAGGTGATCGAAAAGGAAGTGCCTTTTATGATCCGCGATTTCCGCATTACCGCTTTCGAAGTGCCGCATGACAGTACCGACAATGTTGGCTATTATATCGAATACGGCAACCATAAGTTCACGCTGGCAACGGATGTCGGTCATATAACCGAAACAGTAAGCAAATATATGAGCATGGCGAACCACCTGATCATAGAAGCCAACTATGACGAGGAGATGTTGCAGTTCGGTACGTATCCTGCTTTCCTGAAAGAACGCGTAGCCAGCCCGACCGGACATTTGAGTAACCGCGAAGCTGCCGAATTCCTCGCTACCCATTATGATCCCAAACTGAAAGATATCTGGTTGTGCCATTTGAGCCGTGACAATAATCATCCCGAACTTGCCTATAAGACTGTCGATTTCCGCCTGTTCCAAGAGGGAGTACGGGTAGGAAAGGATGTCTCCCTGCATGCGCTGAAGCGGACTACACCGTCTGAAGTTTTTGAATTCGAGTAAAATTTTCAGTAAAAAATTGCAGGAAAAGTTTGCAAAGAAAAATTAAACACCTATCTTTGCACCCGCAATCGAGAAACAACGATAGCTTATAAAATGACTTGGTAGCTCAGTTGGTAGAGCAAATGACTCTTAATCATTGGGTCGAGGGTTCGAGCCCCTCCCAGGTCACTTTACAAACAAAACCGACAAACATCGACTTGGTAGCTCAGTTGGTAGAGCAAATGACTCTTAATCATTGGGTCGAGGGTTCGAGCCCCTCCCAGGTCACAAAAGCAACAAGTTAATAAACAGCATTTTACAGTTGATTCTGTGAAGTGCTGTTTTTGTTTATATACCCTATTGTTAAGGAAAATTGGGATCAGTCCGAAAACCGGAATATTGACCCAAATACGAAGGGCAAAAATTATGCTGAAAATGATTCGCAAATATGCGAATATATAAGATTAAAATGCTATCTTTACGTCAAAGAAACAAATGAGATGGTAGTAACGTTTGATAAAGAGTATTTGAAAGAACTGTATGAGTTTGGAAAGGCGAATGATAAAAAGCATCGTTTTCAACTTGATATAGTACGTAGATATAAACGTTGTATAGATATAATGATCGGTGTCCCTGATATAACTTCACTTTGTAAATACAATGGACTGAGTTTTGAAAAATTATCAGGGGATAAAAAAGACTTTTGCTCTGTTAGTGTAAATAATCAATATCGTATTGAATTTACAATCGCAGAGGTGCAAGGTGAAGTAATGACTACCATTTGTAATATAATTGAATTGTCTAACCATTATAAATAAATAGAAAGTTATGATTAAAATAGATGGCGTAGACCCTAAAATGATAGCTAATAACTTGATTCCTTTTGAACCGACACATCCGGGAGAAGTGTTAAAAGATGAAATTGAATTTAGGGGTATTTCTCAAAAGAAACTTGCTAAAGAGATGGGGGTGTCTTATACCGTATTAAATGAAATTCTGAATGCAAAGCGTTCATTAAATACAGAGTATGCTATGCTCATAGAAGCCGCGTTAGATTTAGATGCGGAACCTTTGCTTAATATGCAAACATCTTACAATTTACAAATGGCAAAAAAAGACAACAGGTTTATGGAGAAAATTAATAAGGTGCGTAAGATTGCAGCGTTATTATGATTGATGTTAGAGAATTAAGAATAGGTAATTATGTATATCTGGGCTCACCCGATATTTATTGGGGGGTACGCATAAACAGCCGGAAGCAACTTGTCGGTGATATTGGAATGTAAACCCGTCGTGGAGGCAAACTAATCCGTTTCATGCCACAAACTAAGTCAAAGCACCCGAAGAACTAAATGGGAACATATAGTAAAGTATTTATTGGTAGTACTACTTATTGCCCGTATGTAGTACTACATATGGACGGTTGGTAGTAACTACGTATTCGCGATAGGTAGTACTACATATAAATAGTCTGTGGTATGTTTTGAATTAGTTTACTATGAGCTTTGAATTAGTTTCCGGCGTGTTCCGTATCAGTTGCTTTATGCGAACGGGGAGGCTCCGGACGAACTACCGGCTACATCGGTCATATCCTCTCCGGAGGTAACAACAGAAAGAGGGGGTAGCGAAAATTTCTGCTGGTCCGGAAAAGGATAGAGAAAGAGAAGCTTGTGCCGATAGTCAGGAACCGCTTTTTACAAGATAAAATCAGTAACAATGGTTATGTAATCCGTAATTGGGGTAAAGGAGAAGTCAGCGTTATCTTTTACTTTTGTTGCCAGAATGTTGTAAATGATAGATGGATATTCATTGTTTGACTCGGTAAGTTAAATGTTTGCGTTTATGGATAAGATAATCAATTGGGATCGTGCGAACCTGTATCGCAAATTGTGTGGCCTTGAAACGCTGAGTCCGCTGGTCAGTATGGTTGATTTGGACAATAGGCGGCCGGATGAATATCGGCATAAAACAACAGATGAGTGATTTTTTGGACGATGAAAGAAAAAACGTTGGATATTAAGACCGTATGCGAATGCAATCGGTGTTTGGGGTGCGAGACGTTGCATCCGCAGGTAAGTATTATCAATCTGGAGAATCCGAATTTGGAACAGGATGCTGTAAGGTTCGAATTTTATGCTATCCTGTTGATTGAAGACTGTGAAAACGAATGCGATTGTTGCGGGCGCAAATATTACGATTATTCTAATGCAACGATGGTGTTTCTTACTCCCGGCGAGGTTTTCGGTATGAGCGAAAACAATACGCTTCCCGACAAAGGCTATCTTTTGGCATTCCATCCCGATTTGTTGTTCCGCACCTCGTTGAAAAACCATATCGAGAATTATACGTTCTTTTCCTACCGTAAGGAAGAGGCATTGCATCTTTCGCAACGGGAAACGGCGAAAGTGACCTGTTGTCTCGAAAATATCGAAGACGAACTCCATCATGCCATCGACGCCCATAGCAGTACCATCCTGTCCCGCCATATCGAGTTGTTGCTGGATTACTGTACGCGCTATTACGAGCGACAGTTCATTACCCGTGAAAACAAAAACAAGGCGATTCTGGAGAAGATGGATAAGATTCTCGACGAATATATCGCCTCCGGTAAGTTGCAGGACGGCCAACTGCCCACCGATGCCTATTGCGCAGGAATTCTGAACTTGTCTGTCGCTTATTTCAATGATCTGTTGATCTTTGAAACGGGCAAGACGCTTACCGAATATTTCCAACTTAAACGATTGTATATCGCCAAGAATCTCTTGCTGAAAACGGACAGTGCGCCTTCCGCTATTGCTTGCCGGCTGGGCTATCCGAGCGTGCAATATTTCAGTTTGATATTTAAAAAGATAACCGGTCTCGCTCCAAATGAATACCGGTGCTCGCAGAACTAATAACTGATGCTTGCAGAGCTAAAAACGAAGGTGTGTCAAAATATACTTGTCCACGCGCTTGACGCGGAGCCGCAAAAGAACAGGCCTTATCAATCAGATATTTATACGGTCAGTTTTCATGCGATCCCGCGTCAAGCGCGGGAACAAGATAGTTTTGACACACCTTCGTGACAGATAATAATGATATCACAAAGGGATTTTGTCTATCCTGCGCTGATGCCGGCCACCTTCGAAGGCGGTGTTCAGGAAGGCTTCGAGCGTGCGGGTAGCTTCCTCTTGACTGATAAATCTGCCGGGCATTACAAGAATGTTGGCATCGTTGTGTTCGCGTGCGAGACGAGCTATCTCTTCCTGCCAGCACAGGGCGGCCCGTATTCCTTGATGTTTATTGAGTGTCATGGCAATTCCGTTGCCGGATCCGCAAATGGCTATTCCGGGATATACTTCGCCGGCTTCTACAGCTTGGGCAAGCGGATGGGCGTAGTCGGGATAGTCGCAACTTGCTGTCGAATTGGTTCCGAAATCCTTATAGGCTAATCCTTTCGAGTCGAGTATTTGTTTTACGAATTCTTTCAGTTCGTATCCAGCGTGGTCACTGCATAAACCTAATGTTTTCATCTTTATCTGTTAGAGGAGTTTGGAGATTTATGATTTATAATTTATGATTTACTAACTCTTCATAAATCATAAATTATAAATCATAAATCAGAAAATTAGTTCAATAATTCTTTTACCTGATTGTATACGTTCTGTCCCGTGAAACCGAGCTTTTCGTCCAAAACCTTGTATGGAGCGGAGAAACCGAATGATTCGAGTCCCCAAACCTTGCCGTTGGCCCCGACCAGTCCTTCCAGGTTGACCGGCAGGCCGGCTGTAAGCCCGAATACCTTGCTTCCTGTCGGAATGACGGATTCCTGGTATTCTTTGCTTTGGCTGCGGAATAAACCTTCAGACGGGACAGATACGATGCGGATCTTGATTCCGTCGGCACGAAGCAATGCTGCCCCTTCTTCCAATGTGGAGACTTCCGAACCGGAAGCAACCATGATTACATCCGGGTTTTCGTCACTTTCTACGATATAAGCACCCTTTTCGGCCTGCAAAGCCTCGTCGTAACGGTTCCCTTTTGCGGGCAGGTCCGTGATGTTCTGACGGGAAAGGATCAAAGCTGTCGGAGTGGCTGTGTTTTCCATTGCCATCTTCCAGGCGATTGTCGTCTCGGTCACGTCTGCCGGGCGAAGTACCAACATGGAGTTGTGTCCCTTGTGGTTCTTCAGTTTTTCCATCAGGCGGATCTGTGCTTCCTGCTCGACCGGTTCGTGTGTCGGTCCGTCTTCACCTACGCGGAAGGCATCATGAGACCAGACGAACTTAACCGGTTGTTCCATCAGGGCAGCCATTCGGATAGCCGGTTTCATGTAGTCGGAGAATACGAAGAACGTGCCGCAAGCCACGATTACACCTCCGTGGAGCGACATACCGATACATATGCAGGCCATCGTCAGTTCGGCTACACCGGCCTGAAGGAATGCTCCGCTGAAATCGCCTTTCACGAATGCATGTGTTTTCTTCAGGAAGCCATCTGTCTTGTCTGAGTTGGAAAGGTCGGCTGAAGAAACGATCATGTTTTCCACCTGGGTTGCCAGCACGCCTAAGACGGTTGCCGAAGCGGCGCGGGTCGCCAGGTTCGGTTTCTGTTCGATAGCCTTCCAGTCGATGACAGGCGCTTTGCCTGAAAACCACAGTTCCATCTTGGCTGCCAGTTCCGAATTGGCTTTCGCCCATTCTGCTTTGGCTGCATAGCGTTCCGCAACGATTGCCTCCAGTTCTTTGGCACGTTTGGCATACAGTTCTGCAACTTCGGGAAATATCTGGAACGGATCGTCCGGGTTTCCGCCTAAGTTCAAGATGGTGTCTGCCATGGAGACGCCGGCTGCCGAAAGGGGTTGTCCGTGTGTGGACACCTTGTTCTCGTAGCTGCTCTTGTCTGCACCCACGGCGCCTTTACCCATGATCGTGTTACCGATGATCAGGGTAGGACGGGATGTTTCGGCTTTCGCTTCTGTCAATGCCCGGCGTATTTCCGTCACGTCGTTTCCGTTGATCGTGATGACTTTCCAACCCCATGCTTCGTATTTCATGGCTACATTTTCTGTAGTCACTTCGTCTACGGTCGTGGAAAGCTGGATGTTGTTGGCATCGTAGAACATGATCAGGTTGTCCAGTCCCAGCGTACCGGCGATACGTCCGGCTCCTTGGGAAATTTCTTCCTGGATGCCACCGTCGGAAATATATGTGTATATCGTCTGATTCATAACGTCACCCAGGCGTGCTTTCAGGAACTTGGCTGCGATAGCGGCACCTACGGCGTAAGTGTGGCCTTGTCCCAGCGGGCCGGATGTGTTTTCTATACCACGCATCACGTTGACTTCGGGATGGCCCGGAGTCACGCTACCCCACTGGCGGAACTCTTTCAGTTCGTCGATCGTGAATTTACCTGTGAGGGCGAGTACTGAATAAAGCATCGGAGACATGTGTCCCGGGTCTTGGAAGTAGCGGTCTCTGCCTTCCCATGTAGGATTTTTTGGATCATACACGAGGAACTCTGAAAACAGAACGTTCACAAAGTCTGCACCACCCATTGCACCACCGGGGTGACCGGATTTTGCTTTTTCTACCATTGACGCAGCCAGAATACGGATGTTATCCGCTGCTTTGTTCATTAAATTAATATCGTTCATTGTGATGAATTATTTTTATTTTTTTGCAAAGATATACAATCTCTTCGTAATGACCATCCTATCCTTGAAACAATTCATTTTCGGTAAAGTTGCCTGATCCCCGATATTTCTCATAGAGAGCAAGATACGGCGGATGATTTTCGTGGTCCGGCCGATACTGAAACCCTTTCCTATAAGGAGAAATAGAATCCTTGTTCCAGCAGATGGTCGTATTTTTCTTTGTTGAACATATAATAGAAAGCCCCTCTTTTGGAACTTTTTTTGTCTTTCTCATCCAACTTCTCCAGAATGTCCATTGCATTCAGTTTTTTACGGAAGTTGCGTTTGTCCAGTTGGGTCTGGTAGATGGCTTCATACAGGTTTTGTAGTTGTGGTAACGTGAATTTTTCGGGAAGCAGATTGAATCCGACCGGGCGGGTAGCTGCTTTTTTGCGCAGGCGGGCCAATGTGTCGGTGATCATTTGGTTATGGTCGAAAATAAGTTGCGGGATTTCGCTGATTTTGATCCAGACCGCCTTGTGTTCCTCCAGTGTCTCGGCACTGAAGTCGTTCATATTGACGAGTGAATAGTATGCTACGGAGATGACCCGTTCTCCGAGGTCGCGGGTAACATCTCCGTAAGCACCTACCTGTTCCATAAAAAGATTATCGATGCCGGTACAATCGGTCAGCACGCGTGATGCGGCTTCCTCGATACTTTCACCCGCTTTGATAAAACCGCCCATCAGCGACCATTGCCCCATCATAGGTTCAAATTTACGTTTATAGAGTAATACATTGAGCTCTTTTTGGTCGAATCCGAGTATGATGCAATCTACGGCAACGTAAAATTTGGTTTCATTCTGATAAAAAGCGGTTGTCATGATTTTTATGGAATTACAATTTATTTATTATGCAAGTTTGCGTGCACCGTCGCTGATCACTACATTATATAACTTAGGTTCGTGACCGAATTTGGCCGTGTAAGATTCGAATGCTTCTTTTACGAATGCATCATATTTTTCTTCTTTCACCAGGTTGATTGTGCAACCGCCGAAACCGCCGCCCATCACGCGTGAGCCCGTTACACCGCATTTCTTGGCAACCTCGTTGAGGAAGTCCAGTTCTTCGCAGCTGACTTCATACAATTTGCTCATGCCGTGGTGTGTTTCGTACATCTTCTTGCCAACGGTTTCGTAGTCGTCTTTTTCCAGAGCGTCGCAAACATCGAGCACGCGCTGTACTTCTTCGATCACATATTCGGCACGCATATAATCTTCAGCGCTGATGTCGCCTTTCACTTCGTTCAGCATATCCATTGTCGCATCGCGCAGGAATTCTACTTCCGGATGATTGCGGCGGATTGCAGCGGCTGCGTTTTCGCAAGACTGACGACGTTTGTTGTAGGCCGAAGAGGCCAGTTCGTGCTTAACGACAGAGTCCAGCAACACCAATTTGTAGCCGACCGGGTGGAACGGGAAATATTTATATTCGAGCGAGCGGCAATCCAAGCGGATCAAGCTGCCTTTTTTTCCGAATACGGAAGCGAACTGGTCCATGATACCGCAGTTTACGCCGCAATAGTTATGTTCCGTAGACTGGCCGATCTTAGCCAATTCGAATTTATCGATGTTCAGCGTGAACAAGTCGTTCAAGGCAAACGCATAGGTGCTTTCCAATGCAGCGGAAGAGGACATGCCTGCGCCCAGAGGAACGTCGCCTGCAAACACGGTGTCGAATCCTTGGATCTGCCCGCCTCGTTTGATGGTTTCGCGGCAAACGCCGAAAATATATCTTGCCCAGCTTGCTTTTGGAGCGTCTTCTTCGTTCAGGCCGAATTCGGCATAGTCGTTCAGGTCAACGGAGAAAGCGCGGACTTTGCCCGTGCCGTTCGGTTTGATTTCGGCAATCATACCTTTGTCGATAGCACCCGGAAACACGAAACCGCCGTTATAGTCGGTATGTTCGCCAATCAGGTTAACACGGCCCGGAGATGCGTATACGCTACCTTCTGTAGAGAATAACTCCTGAAATTTATTTCTGATCTTTTGTTGCATGACTTTAATTTTTTAGATGTTGTTATAAATAAAGAAATTATCCGGCTTTTGTTTGTAACCGGATAATTTCATGAATTGGCATATATATTGTAGTCTTATTCTGATTTTTTCGCCGGTTTGGAACCGATGGCAGCATAGAATAAAATGTAGGCAGCACTGAAAAGCACAACCCAGTAGCTGGTCATGTAGTCGGTCATATCGGCAACCCAACCCTGGATAGCAACCATTACGGCGCAACCGAACACCATTGTCATAAAGATACCACTGGCAATAGCCGTGTATTTGCCTAATCCTTCGACAGCCATGTTGAAGATACCGCCCCACATTACGCTGGTGCAGAGACCTACGAGAAGGAATGCCAGAATACCGACGGGCACTTCCTGCCAGATGACACTTAATGAAGCCCAGTCTATACCGGGAACTTCAACCGTGCTTGTTTCAGGTGAAAACATTCCGAAGCCCACTAACAGCAACGTGGCGCTTGCGACAGTCGTGATCATCGCGCGGCTGGAAATTTTAGCACCGATACTTGCTCCCACGAAACGTCCGATAAGCATCATCAGCCAGTAAACGGCTACGATAAGACCGACGGTGCTGGCCGGTATGCCTTTGGATGTCAGATATTGCAGGATGTAGGTCGGTGTTCCTACTTCGACGCTCATGTACAGGAAGATAGCCAATGCTCCCAAAGCAAAGTGACGGTGGCTCAAGGCGCCTTTGATCAAGCTTGTGTCGACCGGAGCCTGTTCTGGTTCTTCGATTTTAGTGAACATGATCACTACGAATGCAACGACGAAGATAGCCAAAGCGATCATCAGGGCAGGAGTAGCGTCAGCGATATGAGCTTTGGCTGCATCCCCGATAAGAGCACCCATCAGGATGTAACAAACAACGGCTGCAGTACTGTTGAACACACCTCCGAGCTGGATCAGCTGGTTACCTTTGTTTCCGCCGCCACCCAGCAAGTTCAGCATCGGGTTGACAACGCAGTTCAAAATACACATAGTGAAACCGCAGGTAAACGCTCCGATCAGGTAAACCAAGAAAGCGCTTTCCTTGCCTACGTGGCCGCTGAGCCATTGGATTAAAATACCGACGATACCGATAACCAGGCCGATAAGAGCTGTTTTCTTGTAGCCGTATTTGGCAATTAACATACCGGCCGGGATTCCCATTACCAGATAGGCGATGAAGTTACCATAGTTCCCGATTTGGGCAAGGACATTGCTTGCTCCGAAGTCATTCTTTACGATAATAGCCATTGGTGAACAAAGATTTGTCACGAATGCGATCATTGCAAAAAGTGCAATCATGATGATGATGGCACTCCATTGTTTTTTTTGTTGAGTCATTGATTGATGTTTTTTTTGTTATTATTAATTTGTTATTTGTTATTCGGCAGAGAATTTGTAAATCGTCTTGCTCAGGAACGTTTCGCCCGGACGCAGGACGGTAGACGGATATTCCGGTTTGTTCGGACTGTCGGGATAGTGCTGTGTTTCCAGGCAGAGGGCGGCGCGTGCCGGATAGCGTTTCCCGTTCTTTCCGACGAAATTGCCGGTCATCCAGTTACCCGTATATAATTGTACGCCCGGCTGCGTGGTGTAGCATTCCATTACGATGCCGGTTTTGGGCGATACGCAACGGGCACAGAGCGACAGCTCGTTTTCTTCTTTTTTATTTAATATATATGTATGGTCATATCCTTTTCCGAAATTCAGCGCTTCGAAATCTTCATCGATACGTTCGCCCACTTCGTGCGGAGTGCGGAAGTCCATCGGGGTTCCTTCCACTTTTTCCTTCGGGCCGTAAGGGATGGATGTCTCGTCGGTCGGCAGATAGTAATCCGCATTGATTGTCAGTATGTGATCATATACGGAAGGATCGCCCTGGCCGGAGAGGTTGAAGTAGGAGTGGTTGGTCAGGTTCAGTACGGTCGGTTTGTCCGTCACGGCGTGGTACGTGATTACGACTTCGTTGTCGTCAGACAGATGGTAGGTCACTGTCGTATCCAGTTTTCCGGGGAAACCTTCTTCGCCGTCGGCAGACGTGTATTTCAACTCTACCGTCTGGCCGTCGATCTTGTTCAGGTCCCAGACAACGGAATTGAAGCCTTTCAAACCACCGTGCAGGCTGTTCGGCCCGTTGTTGATAGCCAACTTGTCGTACACGACACCGTCTAATGTGAATTTCCCGCCCGCGATACGGTTGCCGTATCGGCCGCAGATAGCTCCGAAATAAGGTTCTTCGGAAACCAGGTATTCGTCTATAGAATTGTGTCCTGTCACTACATCGGTTAACTTTCCGGACCGATCCGGTACCATAAGCGATACAATCTTTGCACCGTAGTTGGTAATGGTAAGTTCTGCGCCTTTATTATTTGTAAGGATGCACAACGTCGTCTCCTTGCCGTCTATTTGCTTGCTGAAATTAGCTACAGTCAAGCCAGACAGCGTGCTTTCGTTCTTCATGTAAATATAGTTTCAAAATTGTGTGTAAAATTACTCTCTTCTTTGTATTCATGCGCTACTTTAAAGATGTTTTATAGCATAAAACGGCTTTTTGTCTGCTAAAACGGGCGATTCGTCTTCTTTCAATCGGAATTGTTAGTGTACATTTGTAACTAAATAATCTTTGTATTCACGGAAAAACACATACCTATGACAAAAAGTATGAAAAAAGCCATTACCCTGTGTCTGTTTAGCATGGGTGTTGTCGGTTTAATGGCACAAAGTAATGAATTTAAGATAGATGTGCAGAAAACAGGTGCGCCTATCCAGTCGACCATGTACGGGATCTTTTTTGAAGATATCAATTTCGGGGCCGATGGCGGCCTGTATGCCGAACTTGTCAAGAACCGTTCTTTCGAGTTTGAAAATCCGTTCGGAGGCTGGACGCCCTTCGGGAATGTCAGTGTGCAGACCCAGAAGCCCTGTTTCGACCGTAATCCGCATTATGTCCGCCTTTCTTATGAAAAGGAGCTGACCGGAACCGGCCTCGACAATGAAGGTTTCAATGGGATCGGCATCAAGGAAGGGGAGAAGTACGACTTCTCTTTATATGCCCGCACCCGGTCCGGCGATGCGCCGGTCAAGCTGCGTATAAACCTGGTGGACAGCCGGAACGACCTGTACGAGCAAAAAGAGATCGAGGTGAGCGGCAAGGAATGGAAGAAATACACGGTTGTCCTGACCCCGGGAGCGACCGAGGCCCGTTCCCGCCTGCGTATCACGATGGCGACGAAAGGGACTGTCGACCTCGAACACATTTCGTTGTTCCCTCAAAAGACGTTCAACAACCGTCCGAACGGTATGCGTGCCGATTTGGCGCAGGCATTGAAAGACCTGAAGCCGGGCGTCTTCCGTTTTCCCGGCGGTTGCATCGTGGAGGGAACGAACAAGGCTACCCGCTACCAGTGGAAAAACACGATCGGGCCGGTCGAGAACCGTCCGGTCAACATCAATCGTTGGAACTATACGTTCCCGCATAAGAAATTTCCGGATTATTATCAGTCCTACGGCCTGGGCTTTTTCGAATATTTCCAGTTGAGCGAAGATATCGGGGCGGAACCGCTTCCCGTGTTGAACTGCGGCCTTTCCTGCCAGTATGAGAACCAGGACCCGAACGAAAATTGTCCGGTAGACGAACTGCAACCTTATATAGACGACGCCCTCGACCTGATCGAGTTTGCCAACGGCCCGGTGACCGGCAAATGGGGAAAGATACGTGCCGATATGGGACATCCGGCTCCTTTCAACCTGAAACTCATTGCCATCGGCAACGAACAGTGGGGACCGCTTTATCCCGAACGCCTCGAACTGTTTGTCAAAGCGATTCGTGCCAAATATCCGGAGATAAAGATCATCGGCAGCTCCGGCCCGCAATCGGAGGGGGCGGATTTCGATTACCTCTGGCCGGAGATGAAGCGTCTGAATGTGGATCTGGTGGACGAACATTTCTACCGCTCTCCCGAATGGTTTCTGAACGGGGCCAAACGCTATGATTCGTATGACCGCCAAGGGCCGAAAGTGTTTGCCGGCGAATATGCCTGCCATCCTGCCAACCGCGAGAACAGTTTTCTGGCCGCTTTGTGCGAAGCAGCTTTTATGACCGGTTTCGAGCGTAATGCGGATGTGGTGCACTTATGCACGTACGCTCCGCTTTTCGCCCATGTGGATGCTTGGCAATGGCGCCCGGACCTGATCTGGTTCGACAACCTTTCGCTTGTGAAGACTCCTAACTATTATGTGCAGCAGCTATATGGCCATAATGCCGGTACGAACGTCGTTCCGCTGACCATGCAAGGCGAAGCGGTCACCGGGCAGCAGGATTTGTATGCCACAGCGGCGGTCGACAAGCATTCGGGCGAACTGATCATCAAAGTCGCCAATACCGGAATCCGCGACAAACGGGTCAAGTTGGACTTGAACGGCCTTCCGGCCGGTAAACATAAAGGGACGCTCACGTTGCTCCATTCCTCCGACCTGGAAGCCAAAAACACGTTGTGCCGCCCTTCGGCGGTAGTCCCGGTCGTTTCCGATATCGAGCTGGAGGTCCCGCAAGCGGAAGTGACTTTGAAGCCGCTCAGCTTCTCCGTCTACCGGATCAAACTGTGAACCTTGTCCGGTACACTTTCCGATACCTTGTTGTAATTTTCGTCCTTATTGTAATATACCGCCCGATACCTGTTGGTCTAAATCGAAACAGTAAGGCATTTATTTTGATTTTATACCCCATATTTTTGAAATTACCCGTAGGGGTAATATTTTTTAAGAAACAGCCGTTTCTGCAATACGGTAATAATCAGTTGTATAATAGTATTGCGGGAAAAAGAGGGGGATATTGTCATTTTTTGTATCAAGAAAGCCTTCCGGCTCACCCGGCAATCACCCTTTGTCCGGTCTGTTTCGGATGAAATCCCTGAACCGTTCCAACCCTTTTATCAAGGTGGAACGGGGACAGGCGATGTTCCAGCGCATGAAACCTTCCCCTTCCGCGCCGTACATGGTTCCGGCGTTCAGCCACAGTCCGGCTTGTTCCACTAACAGATGTTCCAGCTTTTCCGACGCGATGTGGAGTGTCGAGCAGTCCATCCAAACCAGGTAAGTGCCTTCCAGCGTCGCTATCGGGAAATCCGGCAAGTGGTTCCGGCAAAATTCCTTCATGAACAGGTAGTTCGATTCCAGGTATGCCGTGAGCGCATCCAGCCAATCCTCTCCTTCGTTGTAGGCAGCTATCGTGGCTTCGACGCCGAAGGGGTTGACATCGCACACTTCGTTGATGTTAATCGCCTTGTCGATTTTCCGGCGCATGCTTTCGCTCGCCGAAACGATGTTGGCTATCTGTAGTCCGGCTATGTTGAACGCTTTGCTGGGAGACAGGCAAGTGACGGAATTTAGCAGGAATTGTTCCGACAGGGAGGCGAACGGCGTGTAGTCGTGTCCCGGATATGTCAGTTCGCAGTGGATTTCGTCCGAGACCACCGTTACGCCGTTGCGAAGGCAGATGTTCCCGATCCGCAACAGCTCGTCGCGTGTCCATACCCTTCCCGCCGGATTGTGGGGATTGCACAACAGCAGGATTTTAGCCTTCGGATCAGCCGCTTTCCTCTCCAGGTCTTCATAGTCGATGATGAATGAATCGCCGGTGCGGATCAGCGGATTGCTGACGCATTGGCAGCCGTTGTTGCGGATGGACGAGAAGAAACAGTTGTAGACGGGTGTCTGGACCAGCACATGGTCGCCTGGTTCGGCCAAAGCCTTGATGATGGCCGAGATGGCCGGCACGACGCCCGACGTGTAGATGATCCAGTCTTTTTGTATCGTCCAGCCATGCCGGCGTCCGAACCAGTCCGTCACGGCCTTGTAATAGGAGTCCGGCACGCGGGTATAGCCGAAAATACCGTGCGAAACACGTCGCTGCAAGGCCTTGACGATGGCGGGAGCCGTATGGAAATCCATATCGGCTACCCACATCGGCAATACGTCGGCATTGGCGGCACTGTCCCATTTATAGGAGTTCGTGCCGCGGCGCGGAATTATCTCGTCAAAATCGTATTTCATGTCGTTCTTCATATCTCTCAAGCGGAAAAGTCGGAATGTTCGTCCCGCAACTTCAGTTTGCAGTCGGCGGGAGCCTTGATGTTCTTGTCGAGGATGATCTCGCCGTAGCTTTCGGCCGTAATGCTCCCGGTGCGCGGGTTTTTCACGCTGCGTATCGGGCCGTTGATGGTGGCTTGGACGGAGCTGCATTCGAAGGCAAGGTCGCAGTCGTCGGCCATCACGCAGTTTTCCATCACCAGGTTGGTGGCGTAGCAAAGCGGTTGCGTGCCCGAAATCTTGCAATTCACCAGGCGCAGGTTCTTGGAGTGCCAGCCCAGGTATTCGCCGTCGAGTTCGGTGTTGTAGACAGTCACGTTCTCGGTGTTCCAGAAAGCGTCTTTCGAATGGATGACAGCGTTCCGTATTTCAACGTTCTTGCAGTATTGGAACGAGTAATTGCCGTTCTGCGAATAATCCTCGATGCGGATGTTCTCGCTGTGCATGAAGAGGTAGTCGGCATTGTCGACCTGCACGTTCTTGAGTTCCACATTGCTGCAGTGCCAGAGAGTTTCCTGCGCGTTGGGGATCTGGACGTTCTCCAACCGGATGCCGTCCATCTCGCGGAACATCTTCGGGGCTTCCACCCTTGTATCGGTCATCACGAGGTTTTTCGAATACCACAGCGCTGCCCGTGCCCCTTCGGTAAAGAGGCAGTTCCTGACTGCGAAACCGTCTACGTGCCAAAACGGGTATTTCCCTTCGAAACGGCAATCGACAGCTATGATGTTGGTACACTCTTTCAGTGCGGACTCTCCGGCGTGGATCGTTACGTCGTTCAACTGGAGGTCATGTGTGGCGAACAAAGGACGTTCGCCACCGAATTCGGTATGTTTGATCTGTTGCATATTTTATTATTTCAAGTATTCATGGAAAAAACGGTCGATTTTGTCGAACGGGATGACCGACAGGTTGTCGTATAGGTCGACATGGCTGGCACCGGGGATGATCATCAACTCTTTGTTGTCACCCGTCAGTTTCTTGAACGCGTCTTCGCTGAAATAGCGGGAGTGCGCTTTCTCGCCGTGTATCATGAGCACGGCACTGCGGATTTCGTCGCTGTAGGAGAGCAGAGGCATGTTGATGAACGAAAGGGCCGATGTCTTGTTCCATCCTCCGTTGGAGTTGAGCGACCGCTTGTGATAGCCGCGGCTGGTTTTGTAATAGTTGTGATAGTCCTTTACGAACCAGGGAGCATCGTCGGGCAGAGGGTCGACCACTCCGCCGGCGAGCGCGTACGATCCGTTCTTCGCGTCTGCCGTACGTTGTTCGTTGAGCTGGCGGCGAAGTTCATGGCGCTGGTCGGCGTTCATGGAATCGAAATAGCCGTTTGCGCTTACCCGGCTCATGTCGTACATCGTGGAAGCGACCGTGGCCTTGATGCGGGTGTCGATAGCGGCAGCGTTGATCGCCATGCCGCCCCAGCCGCAAATACCGATGATGCCGATGCGTTCGGGATCCACGTCATCGCGGATAGAAAGGAAATCCACGGCTGCGCAAAAATCCTCGGTGTTGATGTCGGGAGAGGCCACGTAGCGAGGTGTCCCGCCGCTCTCACCGGTGTACGAGGGATCGAAGGCGATGGTCAGGAAACCGCGTTCGGCCATTGTCTGTGCATAGAGGCCCGACGCCTGCTCCTTCACGGCTCCGAAAGGACCGGAAACCGCGATGGCCGCCATTTTCCCCTCCGCATTCTTCGGTGTGTACAGGTCGGCGGCAAGCGTGATGCCGTAGCGGTTGCGAAACGTCACCTTGCTGTGATTCACTTTATCACTTTTCGGGAAAATCTTATCCCATTCTGTCGTCAATGTTAAATCTTCCATTTCTATATTCTTTTTATCTGTTTGAACTCTCTCTTTTTCAATCATCCTGTTTCCGGCAATAACTGCCGTGACTCCGGCTGCCAGCAATGCTGATATGATTATTTTTCTCATTACTTGATGTTTTTATATGAATTAGACTGGTACTTATTGAACTCTCTGCAAAGGTCGGCATGAATTCTTATTCTCTTTGTAGATAAATTACCGATATTATGCCCCGTATTACTGTTTTTGCCGATATAGGCCGGTGTGCTCCCGTTTGTGTCGTCAGGATCGAGGCTGTCTTCCCGCTGCGGCAGGTCAAACCTTTCTCTGCCGGATTGTGTTTATGTAAATGATAATATTAAAGCAGAGAAGTTATGAGAAAGTTATTTTTTTTCGCCATCATGGCGCTGAGTGTCACCTTGCTTTCGGCGCAGCAGGATAAAAAAGAGGTGGATATGCCCCGGAAACATAATGTGAACCGGTTGTCCGAAAACTATTTTATTCCGGAACGGTTCCAGGGAAAATCGATTTTGATCACCGGTGGGGCCCGCGGCATCGGCAAATGGACGGCTATACGGGCCGCCAAGGAAGGGGCGGATGTCGTCATCATGGACTGGCTCGAAGAAGACGGGAGGCACGTAGCCGATTCGTTGAGCCGCCTGGGGTTGAATGTGCTGTTTGTTTATGGCAATATTCAAAAGGACGAGGATTGCCGAAAGGCCGTGGACGAGACGGTCAAAGCTTACGGCAAATTGGATTATGCCTGCTTGAATGCAGGGGTGATGGACGGTGTGTTTTCCGGGACTCCTTTTGAATATGATGAGGCGCAACGCAAATTGATGCCCAATGTCATCACGCAAGCCACCGATGAATACTGGGATAAGGTCTTTGCCACCAATGCGGCGGGGACGTTCAAGTCGATGCGTGCAGTGCTCAATCGGATGATCGAACAGGGTAACGGAGGCGCAATCGTTGTTGTCGGGTCCATCGCCGGAATGACCGGCCTGTCAGGCAATCCGGCCTATGTAGCCAGCAAACATGCCGTGAACGGACTTGTGCGCAATGCAGCAATCGACTATGCCCCTTACGGGATCCGTATCAACTCCGTCAATATGGCGGAAACAAGGACTCCTATGGTGGAACGGGCGGAAGAATTTGTGGCGGCCCGGCAAAAAGCGGGTGTCGGCTTCGGCATGGGGAAAATAAAAACCATGAGCCTCCTGAAATATTGCGACTCCGAGCATCGCGGTTCTTTTCCCTGGGAACAAGCCTCGACCATGTTGTATCTGATTTCGGACGAAGCATCTGCGATTACGGGATCTATTATCGCTACAGATGGCGGTTGGACGGACTATTAATTATTCGGGACGCATGAAGTTGTTTGTTTTGTTTTTATTCGCATTCTTATTCGGGGTATTCCGGATGTCTGCCCAGAGTAATAATGCTCAATCTGTCTATGAAGGAGAACGCATACAATCCGTGCTGTTCGCATACGGTCATCAGCCCGCGGACTCGTTGAAGGCGGTCCGGCAGAAGCAATTGGTGGAGGAGGCTTTCCAAGTGTACCCGTATACTCATTTCAACGAATTTCAGGTGACCTATTATATGTCGCAAATCAAAAATCTGCCGTTTGTGGAAGAGGCCTCCTATCATCTCGTTCCGCAGGGAGACGGCAGTTATGACCTGCAAGTGTCGGTCCGCCTGTCCGGGGAGGACGAAACGACTTCCCGGCAGGCAAATCTGTTTGAGGATATAAAAGCTTTTCCGGTAATCTATTCCGGCCCGCATTCGCTGCTGACCTTCAAAATGTCGGCCTCCGAAATGGCTTATAGCAACAATAATGCCTGGTTCGCACGGCCGGCTCCTTTGCTTGACGGTAATCCGTTGGCCGAGAATCCGGCCGGAAAAGGCTACACGGCCTGGTTGGAAGGGTTTGCCATGGGAGGAATATATGGAATCGTCCGGATCGTGCCGAAATGGAATTTTCATCTGTACGGAGGTGCCGGTTATATTCTGTCTTTCAGTGCCGGGCGGGAACTGTTTACCGATAAGTCGCGGTTTCATGGTGAGGTGGAAGATGCTTTTGCCGGATTTATCGGAGGAAAACGGTTGGCGGAAGATCACGAGTATGCCTATAGCGTGCTTTACGGAAGGAAACAGTTTGTATTGGGTAACGGCTGGCTGATCATCAATACCTCTATGAACGGACAGGAACGCGCCGGCCTGCAGATCAACCCGCGTTGGGCGGCCAGAAGGTTGTTTTTGGCCTCTTTGCGTTGGGACAGGGTGAATTTCCAAGCTTTTCAGTTGCGCCCGAACGAATTGCCTATATTCTATAGCCATACGATACTGAACGGCGTCAATTTTGAAATAAACCGTAACGACCGGTTCCAACTGGGCGCCAGCCTACTGCATTCGCCGCGTTCGGAGGTCAAATATTACTTGCCTGACGGGACGGTTTTGAATCGGAAAGGTTTGTGGGTCTATAATTTGCGCCTCTATGGCAATCAACCGGCAGGTCGCCCCGGATGGTTTTATAAGACCGAAGGTGGGTATCAGACCAATAGCCGTTATAAAATGAGGGCGTATGCCTGGTATGCTCAGGCCGGTTGGAGTTTTGCCGATAGCCCCGGTAGGCCGGCGTTGAGTTACCGGTTTGCATATTTTTCCGGAGATAATCCTAAAACAAAGGCCTATGAGCGTTGGGATGCGTTGTATACGGGTGGAACCGGCGAACAGTGGGTGCAGGGGTCGAATATGTATAAGATCGTACAGAACTCCAATGAAATGTCGCACTTGCTGCAATTGGTCTATTCGCCCGTATCCAAGCTGCAGACAGTCACCCAGCTTTGGTCTTTTATGGCTCCGCAGAGCAATAACCTGGGTGGCAATCCCGGGTTGTCGGTTATGAAAGGCCGGTATTACGGAACGGAATTGAATCTTACGGTCAAGTATTTTTATTCGCGTCAATGGTATTTCCACTTGAATACGGCGTTTACTGTCCCCGGAAGCGCGGTCAAGAAAACGATTCCCGGAGATTTTAAAAACTGGTTTAGCCTGATGGCTTTTGTCCGGTATTCTTTGTGATCTGTTTCACAAACTTATCCGCTTGTCCGTAAATCGCGTTTTTTGCATATATTTGCGGAATATAGAATTTTATGTGAATTTAATAATATGAAAAAATCGATTCTTTTTACCTGTTTGGCTGTTTTGCTGGCGGCCTGTTCCGGAAAACCTACAGTTCCGGAAAAAGCAATCGCGCGGCCTGTCAACCTGATATTGGATACGGATTTAGGGCCGGACTATGACGATGTCGGTGCGATGGCTCTGATGCATGCCTTGGCAGATAGCGGGCAAGTGAATGTCTTGGCGACGGTTTCGTCTAATAAAGACGAGCATGTCGTTCCTTGCATAGAAGTGTTGAACACCTATTTCAACCGGCCTGACATCCCGGTCGGCGCCCCGAAAAGCGAGGGAGGCGTTTCGCTGACGACTTGGCATAAGACGAAATGGACCGAAGAGCTTCCGGCCCGTTATCCGCATAAAACGGCAAAAACCTCGGATGCGCCGGATGCCGTGAAGGTCTATCGACGGATTTTGAGTGCACAGCCGGATAGCAGCGTCGTGGTCTGTACGATCGGTTTTTTCACCAACCTGAAGGATCTTTTGCTTTCCGGTGGTGACGAGTTCAGCCCGCTTTCCGGCCGTGAATTGGTCGCAAAGAAGGTGAAACGGTTGGTTTCGATGGCCGGCTTGTTCCCCGAAGGGAAAGAATTTAATGTCTATTGCGATACGCCGGCATCCCGTGTGGTGGCGGAGCAATGGCCGACGGAAATCATATTCAGCGGTTTTGAAATCGGAAATGTGATCTTTACGGGGAAAAAGCTGGTACAGGCGGACGTGGAGAACAGCCCGGTGAAAGATGCCTATTCGCTCTGCTTTGCCGAAGGCGATCCGGACGGCCGGATGAGTTGGGACCTGACGGCTGTGCTGGTGGCGGTCAAAGGATATGAGCCTTATTATAATGTAGTGCGCGGGACATTCCGTGTCGTGAATGATGAAGGTGCCAATAGCTGGACACCTGACGAAAAAGGCCGGGATCTTCGTCTGGTCGAGAAAGTGCCGGCGGCGGAGATGGCTGTTCTGATTGAAAATTATATGATGCATCGGCCGGTTTCAAAATAGTGAATGCCGGAATGTTTGTCCTGTTTCCGGTCGGCTTGGGCTTCCCCTTGTTGATGCCGGAGCGTAATTTTATCCCTGCTATAAGTTATTTATCGCGAAAAAAGCCTTACATTTGTCTTGGTTTCTTGTTTTATTGGATATGTACAGAACTAAAAAGCAGGCTTTATGAAAGAGGATAATGATATTTTCAAGAAGTTCCGGGACTCTTTTAGTAAGATTGACGGACATTTCCATATATTAGAACAGCGTGTACCCGTAGAACGGCAGATGGAGTATTTTAAATATTCGGAAAAGATCAGGAAAGATCCGGATAAGCCGGATGTTTCGGAAATGGATTTTTCGATTTTCGAGAATAGCCTGGACGATCCCGAATCGACAGCGGAACATAAGAAGTTTGTATTGTCTATGCTCGCTACTTCGCGGCAGGTAAAAGCATACCGGATACTGGAAGAATATGCTCAAGCTCCGGACCCGGATGTGGCGGATTGGGCTTATATGGCTTTGATGGAAAGCCGTATCGCTCTGGAATCCGAACTGTCGGACGAGAAGCAGATTTATATCTCTACCGGTTTGGGAGGAAAAGGGGAAAAGTTGCGCTTTTATGTGCTGATCCTGGCGAATGAACTGAAACCGTTTCTGGAGTATCAGAAGAAAGTGATCGAACGAGAATTCCCCTATTTCCTTGAAAAAGCGGATTGCGAAATCGAGCGGTTGACAATAGGGGAAAAACATATGGAACTGGTTTTCCTGATCCCGGTCCGGGCCGATATCAAGCTGACGCTGGACAGGGTGATCAACGAATGTAACCAATATGGAGATTTTCTTTCGCAGGTCTTCACGATTACGAACGTGAAGGAGCTGTCGGCCGAGGAAGTGGATGAGATTATAAGAAAGAATGGAGGAAACAGTCAAGCAAGCCATTAAATATGGTATAGTGGGAGTGAGTAATACGGTGATAACCGCCGTTGTCATCTGGATCATGATGAAGCTGTTCGGATGTTCGGATGTCGTTTCGAATGTGGTCGGTTATGCTGCAGGCGTGTTGAATAGTTTTATATGGAATAAGCAATGGACATTCCGGAGCTCGGCCGGATGGATCGGCAGTGCCGTCCGTTTCGGTGTCGTGTTCGGAGTGTGCTATCTGTTGCAGTTGGGGCTTTTGGTGTATGTCCTGAATCCATACCTGTCGATCGACTCGTATTATAACCAATTGATAGCAATGGCTTTTTATACGGTGATTAATTTTATCATGAATAAATTCTATACTTTTAAGGCTTAAATGCAGATGAAGAAACTTGCGGTCATAGTCCCTTGTTATAACGAGGAGTTGGTCATTGCCGAATCATACCGGCGTACACGGGAGGCGTTGCAGAAGCTCTCTGTTCTAACGGAAATCATCTATATCAACGACGGCAGCAGAGACCGGACGCGCCCGATGCTGGACGAGATCGCGGCTTCCGACCCGCAAGTGAAGGTGATCCATTTCTCCCGCAACTTCGGACATCAGCCAGCTGTAACGGCAGGTATCAATAATTGTGATGCCGATCTGGCTGTCATACTGGATGCCGATATGCAGGACCCTCCCGAACTTATCCCTTCCATCCTTGAAATGCAAGAAAAGGAGCAGGCGAACGTGGTTTATTGCGTCCGCAAGTCCCGCGAAGGGGAAGGGCTTTTCAAGAAAGTGACGGCGAAGGCTTTTTACCGTATGCTGAACTATATGAGTGATGTGAATTTCCCGTTGGATACAGGCGATTTCCGTATGATAGACCGGAAGGTAATGGACCAGTTCGACCGTTTTCAGGAGCGAGGGAAATATATTCGCGGACTGATCAGCTGGGTCGGGTTCAAACAGGTTCCTTTCTATTACGAACGGGAGGCACGCATCGCCGGAGAGACGAAATATCCGTTCAGCAAGATGTGGAAGTTTGCCACCACCGCCATGCTTTATTTCTCCAAAAAGCCGTTGCGCCTGGCGACGAGCTTGGGGTTCGTTGCCGTATTGGTCGGCATCATACTGGCCGTCTGGTTTACCTTAGGCAAGATATACGGCTTCAGTAATGCTGAAACAGGCTGGACCTCCATCATGACTTCCGTCATTTTCTTTGGTGGCGTCCAATTGCTGACGGTCGGTGTGTTAGGCCAGTATGTCGGCATCTTGTTTGACGAGATCAAAGCGCGTCCGGAATATATCATCGACGAGAAGAAGAATTTCTGAACGGGCGGATTACCGAACAAATCTGAATCACCAACCTGCGGATGTTTTCTTTGGCAAACTCCGATTCCATCGCTTTCTCCATCGTGACGGGGCCGGGTGTGATCGAGAATATTCCCTGAAAGCCGGCCCGGTTCATCTGGTCCGTATCTTCTATGCTTCCCGCAAGCACGATGACGGGAATATTCTGTTTCCGGGCCTCTTCCAGTATACCGGAGGGCACTTTTCCCATCGCTGTCTGCCGATCGGCCCGTCCTTCACCGGTAAAGATCAGGTCGGCTCCCTTTATTTTCTTGCCGAAGTCCAGCGTGTCCAGCATCAGGCGGATACCCGGCTTCAACTCGGCATTCAGGAACGCCAGGAAACCTCCGCCCATTCCTCCGGCTGCCCCGGCTCCGGGAATATCCGAAATGTCTTTGCCGGTAACCGACCGGATAACCCGTGAAAGCGTCTGCATCCCCTCGTCCAGCTCTTTGACCATCCTGGTATCGGCTCCCTTTTGCGGAGCGAAGACATAAGCTGCTCCATCAGATCCGCAGAAGGGATTACGCACGTCGCAGGCGATCGTGAAGCGGGCCTCCTTTAATGCCGGATGTACGGTAGATGTGTCGATGGAGGCTACCTGCGACATGATCTTGCCGCCTGTCCCCAACCGGTTTCCCCGTTTGTCCAGGAAACGGAACCCTAAGGCTTGCAGCGCTCCTAACCCTGCGTCGTTGGTGGCACTGCCGCCTATGCCCACGATAAAGCGGCGGCAACCTTGTTCGAGTGCGTCGAAAATCAGTTCTCCCGTCCCGTAAGTAGTTGTCAGCATCGGATTCCTTTTCCCTTCGGGGACCAAAGGCAAACCGCTGACGGCCGCCATCTCGATCAGGGCTGTCTGCCCGTCGCCCGAAATGCCGTACCGGCCCTGCATGGGTTCCATCAAAGGACCGTGTGCCGGCAGGGTCCGGTATTTTCCTTTTGTTGCGGAGATGAGTACGTCCAGCATTCCTTCGCCTCCGTCGGCGATCGGAAACAGCAAGGTTTCACAATCGGGAAAGATCGTTTTGATTCCTTCCATTACTGCACTCCCGGCCTCTTTCGAGGTCAGGCAGCCTTTAAAAGAGTCGATGGCTATTACTGCTTTATTCATGTTATCCGTCTTATGGTGATTCAGGTGATTTGTGGGTTCAAATGTATCTAAAGTTTGCGAAAAATAACGGGCTGTCGAAGAGAAAACGGAATGATAAATAGAAATTTGTTGGAAACAATTAGGTTAAAAAGAGTGTTCCTTAAATAGATTTCAACATAAAATGAAACAACTGAGATATGAAAGCTGATATAGGATTGATCGGGCTTGCCGTGATGGGCGAGAACTTGGCGCTCAATATGGAAAGTAAAGGTTTCACGGTGGCTGTATATAACCGGAGCGTACCCGGAGAAGAGGGTGTCGTGGACCGTTTTGTCAGTGGCCGGGGCAAAGGCAGGCATTTTATCGGAACGCATTCGATCGGACAATTGGTCGGTTCGGTAAAAAGTTCCCATGTCATCATGATGATGGTCAAGGCGGGGCGTCCCGTAGACGAGCTGGTCTCGCAATTGCTCCCTTTCCTTTCACCGGGCGATGTGATTATCGACGGAGGCAATTCTGATTTTCACGACACGGAACGGCGTGTGAAGGATTTGGAGGAGAAAGGGATCTATTTTGTCGGAACCGGGATTTCGGGTGGCGAGGAAGGAGCCTTGCACGGTCCGTCCGTGATGCCCGGAGGTTCGGCGGATGCCTGGCCGCTGGTGAAAGGTTTCTTGCAGGGAATTTCCGTCAAGTTGGACGACGGTTCGCCTTGCTGCGAATGGATCGGAACGGGGGGAGCAGGCCATTTTGTGAAAATGGTGCACAATGGTATCGAATATGGCGATATGCAGCTTATTTCCGAAGCTTATTCGCTGTTGAAGAGGCGGAAAGGATTGGACAACGATGCGATGGCCGTTGTTTTTGATGAATGGAACGGTGGGGAATTGGATAGTTTCCTGATCGAGATAACTGCCCGTATCTTGCGTTTCCGTGATGAAGACGGAAAACCGTTGCTCGACAAGATATTGGATGTCGCCGGACAGAAAGGAACCGGTAAATGGAGCGCAATTGCGGCAATGGACGAGAACGATCCGCTGACGTTGATTACGGAAGCTGTCTACGCCCGCCTGCTCTCGGCCTTATATCCCGAGCGAGTAAAGGCGGCAAGACTTTACAATGGACAATTGAAAGTAGATAATGGACAATTGGAAGAGAAAGAAAATTTGTCAATTGTCAATTCTCAATTGTCTATTGAAGACGTCCGCCAGGCACTATACGCAGCCAAGCTGGTTTCCTATGCACAAGGATTCTCTTTGCTTCACCGGGCTTCCGTTCATTATGGGTGGGAGTTGGATTACGGGACGATTGCCCGTATCTGGCGTAAAGGGTGTATCATCCGTTCCGTCTTCTTGCAAAAGGTCACGGATGCATACCGGAAGGAGCCGGACTTGGAAAACTTGCTCTTCGATGACTTTTTCCGTAACAAGATACAGGCTTCTCTTCCCGCTTGGCGCCGGATTGTCGCCGAAGGAGCGTTGAGTGGGATTGCACTGCCTGCCATGAGTTCGGCATTAAGTTACTTCGACGGGCTGTGCACGCTGCATTCGGCTGCTAATATGATTCAGGCGCAACGCGACTATTTCGGAGCTCATACTTACGAACGTGTCGATCGCGAACGTGGTCATTTCTTCCACACCGACTGGACAGGAGAAGGTGGCCGTACGGTTTCGGGAACGTATAACGTCTGAATTACCGACATCGTCTCTTGTAGGGGCAGGGCTCTGCTCTGCCTATCGTTGTCCGATAGGGTGATTTTCATCGGGCGGAGTAGAACCGTGTCCCAACGGGCTTCGGCATCATTAAATTTTAAAAGCAAATGAAAACAGCAAACAATCAATTGTTAGTCATATTCGGAGCTTCCGGCGACCTGACGGGGCGGAAACTTCTGCCTTCGCTCTATGAGCTGCACGTTCGGGGATTATTGCCGGAGCGCTTCTCCATCTTGGGGGCGGCCCGTACGGAATATTCCGATGATGAATATCGCGCTTTCGAAAAGGTGCATATCCGGGAATCCCTGAAGAACAGAGAGGTGGACGAAGCCGAACTGGACAGTTTCCTTCGCCGTGTCTTTTACCTTGCTTTCGATTCGACCCGTTCTGCCGAATACCGCAGACTGAAAGATCGTATCCGTCTGTTACAACAAGAGCTGCAGTTACCGGACAGGATCATTTATTACCTTGCTACACCGCCGGCGATGTATGAACTGATTCCGGCTTGCCTGAAAGAAAACGGGATGAATGTTGCCGGAAGCAAGGATGGCTGGCGTCGCGTGATCGTGGAGAAGCCTTTCGGAACGAGCCTTGAATCGGCCGAACGGCTGAACAAGCATCTTATCCATATCTTCGATGAAAAGGAAATTTACCGTATCGACCATTATTTAGGAAAGGAGACGGTGCAGAACATCTTGGTACTCCGTTTCTCCAACGGTATATTCGAACCGTTGTGGAACCGTAATTATATCGATTCGATCGAGATCAGCGCCTCGGAAACGCTTGGTGTGGAGAATCGTGGCAAATATTATGATGGGGCGGGAGCCTTGCGAGATATGATCCAGAACCACCTGATACAACTGATGGCCTTTACGGCGATGGAGTCGCCTTCGGTGTTCGAACCGGAACCGATCCGCGATGAGATTGTGAAAGTGTTCCGCGCTTTGCGTCCGTATAAGACGCATGATATGGACAACCTGATTGTGCGTGGCCAGTACGAGGGCTATCGGGAAGAGAAGAATGTGGCGCCGGACTCCACCACGGAGACTTACGTCGCCATGAAAATGTTTATCGATAACTGGCGCTGGAGCGATGTCCCGTTCTATATTTTTACCGGAAAGAAGTTGTCGGAAAAGAGTTCGGAGATTGTGGTGAACTTCAAGTCCACTCCTCATCAGTTATTCGCCGGACAGTGTTCGGGTGGCTCCTGTAACAAACTGATTATCCGTATCCAGCCGAATGAGAGCATCACGCTGAAGTTCGGTCTGAAGATGCCGGGAGCCGGTTTCACGGTGAAGCAGGTCGGTATGGATTTCCGCTATGATTCGCTTTCGAAGAACTATCTGCCCGATGCCTATGAGCGTCTGTTGCTCGATGCCATGTTGGGCGATTCGACTTTGTATGCTCGTAGTGATGCTTTGGAGGCAAGTTGGCGATTGATCGACCCGATCCTTCATCATTGGAAAGAAGAGGGCGCAAAAAATCTGTTTTTCTATACTCCCGGTGAGGACGGCCCGCTCGAAAAGGCCAAGTTGGGGATGATACCGAAGGAGTGCTCTTGCCAAAGTTGTCAATGATATAAAATAGATGATTATGATAATAGAAAATTTTAAAGACGATAAAGATGCCCTCCAGGCAATGACCGGTGAACTTGTCCGCTATATGGACCGGAAGGATGACAGTCGGCCTTTCAACCTCGCCTTGTCGGGAGGAGAGACGGCACAAAAAATGTTTGTTCTTTGGAGAGATGAATATAGAGACAAGATCGACTGGGATGCGGTCCGTTTCTTTTGGGTGGATGAACGATGCGTTCCGCCAACCGCCCCGGATAGTAATTATAGATATGCAAACGAGCTTTTGTTCAAGCCGCTGCATATTCCGGCCGACCATGTGCACCGCATTCATGGCGAAGTGGAGCCGGGGACGGAAGCGATGCGCTATTCGCGTGTCGTGAAGGAGTATCTGCCTCGGCACGGGCAATTGCCTTGTTTCGATTGCATCATACTGGGGATCGGAGGCGATGCGCATACCGCATCCATCTTTCCGGATACTTTGCCGTTATTGACAGATAGCCGTAATTATGCTGTTTCCCAACATTCCGGATCTCATCAGTATCGCATTACGATGACTGGCCCGCTGATCCTGAATGATTCGCCATTGCTGGTCCCGGTCTTGGGACCGGGAAAGAAAGAGATGCTCGAAGAACTGAAAAATGGCTATTCGGCAACCAATCCTACACCAGCCGCCTATATTCTTTCCCATGCGGTAGAGGCGTTTGTCTATTCGACTGTTTTCGACGAGAGCTTTTCCAGGAGGTAGACAATGGCATAACCTAAGATCATCAGACCGATAGCCTCCCAAACAAGTTGATTCGGCATGATGTTGGCTTCGACTAACGGTTTTACGACTCCATGACTGTCCGTATAGGTTTCGATCGTTTCTTTCCAAGGCCAGACCTTGTTCAGCGATCCCAGCATAAAGCCGGCCAATACGGAGATCGTAATGTCGTGAAACCGGCGAAGGGCAAACGAAAGGATACGGGAGAAACTGGTGATACCGATTGCTGCACCGCAAATAAACATCAGCATCACGGGGACATTGAATGTTTTTACCGCCTCCATGATATAGAAATACTTGCCTAACAGCACTAAAATGAAACTGCCCGATATACCCGGCAAGATCATGGCGCAGATAGCTATTGCCCCGCAAAGGAAGATAAAGAACAGATTGGAAGGTGTCTCGGCCGGTGTTGCAACCGTTATGTAAAAAGCTATGATAATCCCGATGATGTAACTCAGGATCGTTTTCCAATCCCACTTCTTGATATCTTTGGAAACGAACCAGGTAGAAGCCAGTACCAATCCGAAGAAGAAGGACCAGACCAGGATCGGGTGGTCTGTCAGCAGCCAGGTGATGAGTTTGGCCAACGAAAAGATACTGATCCCGATCCCTGCCACGATGGACAGCAGGAAGTTGGCATTGATCGCTTTCCAGAATGCCGCGATTTTTCCGGTGAAGAGCAGTTTGAGGCTGGCTCCGTTAATACTTTTGATCGAATCGATCAACTCTTCATAGATTCCAACAATGAAGGCGATGGTACCGCCTGATACGCCGGGCACGACATCTGCCGCACCCATGCCCATGCCTTTTAGAACTAATAGGCCGTAGTCTTTTAGATTTCTTTTCATACTTAATTATTGTTATCCTTATTCTTTAGGAATTCTTTTACCAAGTCTTCCGGAGGAATATGCTTGAAGCCGAAATGATCGATTATCCCATCTAAATCGAATCCGACTTTTTTCAGATAGTCGAACAATTCTTCGGGAGAAGTCTTCTTGTAGTGTTCGCAGAAATGTTCTATATCTCCCTTTGCCAGATACGCCATTGCTATGTGAAGGTGTATATAAGGCATGCCAGGAACAGCATTCAAGACTTTATTGAAATATTGCAAAGCCTCGTCGATATTTCCTTTCATAAAAAAATACTGCCCGGTACGGTATAAGTTTTTAAAATCATCCAGCTGCTTATTTTCCATTTCTTCGAAAGCCATGAAAAGGAGGTCGGTCGCTTCCTGTGCCTTATGCTCGTCACCGTTTTCCATATGGGCCAGGACCAGCATGGATAGGATACGGATATTGTAAGGAAATAGCTTGGCCGCTTTCATCAAGGTATCGGAAGCTTCTTCCTTATGTCCTGTTTCGACGCAGCATAGGATATAGCTGATATAAGAACCTGAACTCACTTCATGCAGGTTTTTCTGCTTTAGTAGCTCTTTCAGCAAAACATAAGCTTTTTCATAGTCCTCCAGCTTGACATAACATTCGGCAAGCAGGGGCATAAGACGTGGTGTATAGGTCTCATCGGCCTTCTTGACATCATTATACACTTCGAGCGCCTTCTCGTAATTTCCGTTCATGTACAGGCAATGCCCCTTCAGTATCTTCAACTCTTCGTTCGAGTCGTCGCATGTGAGAGCAAAATCGAATGCTTCGATCGCTTTCTCATAGTCTTCGCTGATGGAGTAGAGGCGGCCCAATGTGAACCAGTAGTCGTTGGAGTAGGGGTTCTTGTCGATCAGTTCGTTACAGACCTCGATCGCCTTTTTAATATCGCCTTCCATTTCCAGGTTGTAGCAAAGCTCGTCTTTCAAGATCAGGTTGTCAGGGAAAAGCATAAGGCCGCGGTTGATGAAATCGTGTGCCTCTTTAGTCATTTCCACATCTCCCAGGATCGGTGCGATATATTCGAATATCGTTTCCAGATATTCGCATTTGTCGGCGATAAGCTTTTCTATATGTTCGATTACTTTGTCGTACGAATCCTGCATGACGTAACATTCGAGACGTAACATGTCGAGATCCTGATTGTCGGTTTCGGCTATTGATTCGATCAGAACGAGTGCACTGTCATAGTCTTCGTTGTAGACATACGACTTGCATTGTTTGACCTGTAAATCGGGATTACCGGGATGAAGCCGCAGCCCTAAAGCCAGGACTTCATCATAGTAAGTATAGTCGTCAGATTCTTCAAAGCTGTCCAACAGCTCATCAATCTCATCTGCATCAAAATAGGCATCCTTGCCTTCTTGATGGCCGGACAGATAACGTTGTAACAGGCGTGAAATATCTTTTTTCTTCATACTGTATAATAATTAATCAATGAGCCAATGTACTAATGAAATAATGTGTCAATGGGCCAATATAAATGTTTTTCTTCATTGGCATATTGGCACATTATCCTTTGGCTCATTATTTATCTTTCACCTTGCTCCAGGTATCTTTCAGGGATACTGTGCGGTTGAAGACTAATTTGTCGGCTGTTGAATCTTTATCAACATTGAAATAGCCGATACGTTGGAACTGCAGGTAGTCGAGCGGTTTGGCGCTTGCTAGGAACTTTTCGACATAGCAATTTGTCAGCACTTTCAGGGAGTCCGGATTGATGATCTCTTTCATCGCTTCCAAAGGCGAGCAGTTTTTCGCTTCACGGATAGCCGCCATTTCGTCGCGTGGGTTCTCTACTTTCCACAGGCGGTCGTACAGACGGACTTCTGCCGGCAGGCAGTGTGCACAGCTCAACCAGTGGAGCGTACCTTTGACTTTCCGGTTACTGTCCGGCATACCGCTCTTGGTGTTCGGGTCGTATTCGCAGTAGATTTCCGTGATCTCGCCGTTCTCGTCTTTCTTGCAGCCTGTGCATTTTACGATATAGGCGTTTTTCAGGCGAACTTCCTGTCCGGGAGTCATACGGAAGAACTTTTTCGGAGCATCTTCCATAAAGTCTTCCCGTTCGATCCATAGTTCGCGGCTGAATTCGATCGTATGGCTGCCTGCCGACGGATCTTCGGGATTGTTGATCGCTTCCATCTCTTCCACCTGTCCTTCCGGATAGTTGGTGATGATGAGTTTAACCGGGTTCAGCACTGCCGATACACGGGTTGCGCGGGTGTTGAGGTCTTCGCGGACTGCACTTTCCAACAACGCAAATTCGTTCAGCGCATCATAAGTGGTATAGCCGATTTTGTCGATGAATTTGTGGATCGCTTCCGGTGAATAACCGCGACGGCGGAAACCGCAGATTGTCGGCATACGGGGATCGTCCCAGTCGTGTACCAGGCCTTCTTTTACGAGGATCAGCAGGTTGCGTTTGCTCATCAGCGTGTAGCTCAGGTTCAGCTTGTTGAACTCTGTCTGACGCGGACGGTTATCGTCGAGGTCCTTGCCTTCTTTCAACCAGTCGATGAACAGGTCGTACAACGGACGGTGCACAACAAACTCCAGCGTGCACAACGAGTGGGTGACACCTTCGAAGAAATCGCTCTGTCCGTGTGCAAAATCGTACATCGGGTATGCTTTCCACTTGTCGCCGGTACGATGGTGCGGAGTCTTGACGATTCGGTAGATGATCGGGTCGCGGAAGTGCATGTTCGGGTTTGCCATGTCGATCTTGGCACGCAACACCATCGATCCTTCTTCCAGTTCGCCGCTGTTCATTTTGTGGAACAGTTCCAGGTTTTCTTCGATCGGGCGGTCACGATAGGGGCTGTTTGTGCCCGGTTGTGTCGGCGTCCCTTTCTGGGAAGCGATCTGTTCGGAAGTCTGTTCGTCGATATATGCTTTTCCTTCCTTGATCAACCGGATGGCGAAATCCCAAAGTTGCTGGAAGTAGTCGGATGCGTAGTAAATATTATCCCAGTGGTAACCCAGCCATTCGATGTCTTCTTTGATGGCGTCCACATATTCCAGATCTTCTTTCACCGGATTGGTGTCATCGAAGCGCAGGTTGCAGACACCTCCGTATTTTTTGGCAATGCCGAAATCCAAGCAGATGGCTTTTGCATGTCCGATATGCAGGTATCCATTGGGTTCGGGCGGGAAACGGGTCTGTATACGGCCTTTGTTCTTGCCTTCAGCCAAATCTTTTTCCACCATTGCTTCAATGAAGTTCAAGCTCTTTTTGCTTTCTTCCGGTTCGTTTGTTTTGATATCGCTCATCTTTGTAGTTAAATTTGTCTATTCGCAGTTTGCAAAGATAGTGAAATAAAGGCCGGAATGCAACTGTTTTCAGTCTTTTCTTTTGTTCTGTTTTTTTCAGGAGGAAAGAGTTCCCACACGTATTTCTCTTTTTGAACGGAGTGAGAGAGATTTCCTTTGCTTTTCTTTTTTTTCCTTTTCTTTTCTTTGTGTACTTTTTTCCGGAAAAAAAGGGATTAAATCGGAAAAAAACGGGATTAAATCAGATTTAATTTTTTGACTTATTGTCATTTTGATGATTTAAAGGAGCTTGGTTTTGCCTGTATGACTGTCTGAATACACTTGCATGGAGTTGGAATTGCACTTGCATGGGTTTTTCGATGCACTTGCATGGTTTTTAGGTCGTGTTTGCTTGAAATTCATGTCGTATGCAGAAGTGTGAATATCGGATGCGAGCAAGATAAAACATCAATGCAGGAGGTGAAGCAGTACTCCTGCATCTGGTGTCTTTTGGGTTGGGGTTATTGTATTAAATTAGGCTTATCAGAAGCGCAACGTTTAAGAAGGTCACAAGTGCCCCTAAAGTGACTAAAATGATCGTTGTGGATCGTGAATTCACAAATTTGCCCATTACTTTCTTGTTGGATGTCAGATAAACTTGTGTGAAAACGGTGATCGGCAACTGCACGCTCAGCAACATTTGCGAGTAAATTAGGCCTTTGAACGGGTCTCCAACGACAAAAATAATGAGTAAAGCAGGGATAAAAGACAGCAAAACTCCTAATTTGGAATGCAGGTCTTTGTGATTGTATGCTTCACCGTAAAACCCGGCAAAGATGGATGCTCCGGCTATTCCGGAGGTGATTGTAGAGGAAATGCCTGCCAGTAGAAGCGCACCGGCAAATATGGCTCCGGCATTGTTTCCGACCAACGGGGCTAACAACTGTTGTGCCTGGTCCAGTTCGTCAACCGCAATATTCTGCTTGAAAAAGGTTGCTGCAGCCAGTATGATCATGGCCGAGTTGATCGCCCAACCGATAATCATGGATAACAGCGTATCGTAGAATTCATATTTCAGTTGTTTTTTGATCACCGACTCGTCTTCGAGGTTCCATTCGCGGCTCTGTATGACTTCCGAATGGAGAAACAGGTTGTGGGGCATGACGACGGCTCCCAGTACGCTCATGATGATCAGCATGGAGTTTTCAGGGAAAGTCGGTTTGATCCATCCTTCGATGGCAGCTCCCCATTGTGCGTCAACCAGTGCCAGTTCATACAAAAACGACAGTCCGATGATCGAAACGAACGTGATGATCCAACGCTCTATCTTGCTGTATGTATTCGTGAGCAACATTACGAGGCAGACGATCGTCACAATGACAGCCCCTATTTTGATCGGCATCCCGAACAGCATCCTAAGGGCGATGGCGCCTCCCAGCACTTCGGCAAGCGAGGTCGAAATGCTGGCCATCATGGCAGAGAGCAGGATGGGGCGGCTCAGCATGCGCGGCATATATTTGTTGGTCGCTTCCGAGAGGCAAAGCCCCGTGACGATCCCTAAGTGAGCGACATTGTGCTGGATGATAATCAGCATGATAGAGGAAAAAGTGACAACCCAGAGCAGGGCATAACCGAATTCGGAACCGGCTGCCAGATTGGTCGCCCAGTTTCCCGGATCGATAAAGCCTACAGTCACAAGTAATCCCGGCCCGATATATTTCAGCAAGTCCAGAGCGCCGGCACTCGGACGGTGGTTGATTTTTAGTTTGTCTAAAATGTTCATACTAATGGTTTATGTCATTTTCCGTCCAAAGATATAAAATATTTGGTGGAGGAAATGTTCTTGGCAATTGATAATTTTTATCGACAGATATGTTTTGTTTCAATAACTGCCGGTTCATCAGGGGAATGTCAGTATGAATGTCGTCCGTTTGGCTGCCGGTGCGCTCTTCAAGGCGATGCTGCCTCCCGAAAGGCGCATGATCTGGCGGGAGATGGAAAGTCCGATGCCGCTGCCGCCTTCTTTGGTGGTGAAGAACGGGACGAAAATATGTTCGGCTTCTTCCGGCGGAATTGCGGGTCCGTTGTTGCTGACTTCGATCAGGACAGCTTCTTCTTCGTTGCAATAGGCTTTTACTTCGATCAGGCCGTCAGCCTGTTCGCTGCCGATTGCTTGCATGGCGTTTTTCAGCAGATTCAGGACAACCTGAGAGATCAGGTTCTCGTCCGCATAAACGATCAGGTCGGAAGGCTCTACGTTGACATTGATTGTGATATTGGGGTAGTTAGTATGGTGGCGAGCCAGCTTCACCATGCGTTCCACAAATTTTTGGACATAAAAGAGGGTCGGTTCGGGCGTCGGGATATGTGTGAATTTACGGTATGACTCCACGAAAGAGATCAGGCTTTTCCCTGTTGCGCTGATCACTTCCAGCCCGTTGCGAATCTCGTCGTCCGCATTTTGGTGCAAAGAGAGAAGGGTGTCGCTGAGAGAAGTGATAGGAGTGACCGAATTCATGATTTCATGGGTCAGCACACGTGTCAGGCGAATCCACGAATCGATTTCCTTGTCGTCCAGCTCGCTGTTGATATCGTTGATCGCCAGGATGCGTACATGCTTGTCCTGCAGTGTCATTTCCGAAACGCGGATCGAAAGGTGCACGTTGCCGCGTTCGTTGGTGAAAGATATCTGGTGCTTGTCGCCCGGTTGGATGTTTTGTATGGTGTTTTTCAGGTTCTCGTCTATACGGGCCAGTTGGCGGACGTTGGTAAAGACGGTCAGCCCGAGCAACCTCAAAGCCTCGTTGTTTGTCTGGAAAATCACGCCGTTGTCATCGAGCACAATGATACCTGTATTGACGCAATTCATGATCAGCTCGTAATATTTCTCTTTTTGAACGGCATCCGCTTTGGCCTGGAAGAGTATCTGCGTGATGCGGTTAAGTGATTCGCTGACCAGTTTGTCGTTCGACGAGCGTCCGCGTGTCGCGTACCGGAAAGCATAGTCGCTGTTGTCTATCGCATCGAACATGAAAGCCACCTTCTGGGCGTTTTGTTTGTCGGACAACAAGATCAACCGAAGGAAGAAAACCCACACGGCCAAGGCCGGGACAAACCATATCCATTCCTTTTGGAGTGCAAAATAAGTATCGGCTATTGTCAGAAGAATGAAAACAGCAATACGGAAATGAAAATTATGGTAGAGTCCTTTCATCAGCATTATAATTCGTATCGTTTGATCTTATTGTACAAAGTCTGGCGGGAAATCCCCAACTGGTTTGCAACGAGCGACAAATTGCCGTTGTACTTATCCATCGCATTTTTAATCATGTTATATTCCATCTCTTCCAGTGTAGTCGCTTCTTTGTTCACGGACTCCTTTTTTGCGCGTGGAAAATCAAAATCGTTGCCGTCCAACACACTTCCTTCGGCGATGATGACAGCCTTTTCGATCGTGTGTTCGAGCTCCCGGATATTTCCGAACCAAGGTTGTGCTTTCAGTTTTTCTTTGGCATCCGGGCTGAGGCGCATGGCCGGTTTCCCATAGAGCTTGGCATATTTGGAAAGGAATATTTCGGTAAGGGGAACAATGTCTTCCGGCCGTTCCCTAAGGGGCGGTATCTCCACATGGATCGTATTGATGCGATAGAGCAGGTCCTCGCGGAATTCCCCTTTTTGCACCATCTCTTCCAGGTCGCGGTTGGTTGCACAGATCAGGCGGATGTTGACCGGGATAGGCGTATTGCTGCTCCCCACACGGACAATGCTGCGACGTTGCAGGGCGGTCAACAGCTTGGCTTGCAGGTGGTAGGAGAGGTTTCCTATCTCGTCGAGGAACAGCGTGCCATTGTTGGCGACCTCAAATTTTCCCGGACGGTCTGCCCGTGCGTCGGTGAAAGCGCCTTTGACATGCCCGAACAGTTCGCTTTCGAAAAGTGTTTCCGTGATGGCTCCCATATCGACCGGGACCAAAGCTTCCTTTTTCCGGTTGGATAGCATGTGGATTTCGCGGGCGAGCATCTCCTTGCCGGTCCCGTTTTCACCGGTGACCAATATGTTGGCATCCGTCCGGGCGACTTTCTCGATCAGGGAGCGAAGTTGTTGCATGGCGTTGCTTTCTCCCCAGAACATCCCGCTTTCTTTGGAAACGACGAGTTTGCCCGTGTCGATCGCAATGCCTTTGCGGTTTGCCGTCCGGATATTATAGGCCGTTTTCAGAGTCTCCAGCAGCTTGGCGTTATCCCAAGGTTTGACCACGAAATCCGTTGCCCCCTCCTTGATTCCCCGTACGGCAAGGTCGATATCCGCGTAGGCAGTAAAAAGGACGACCTGTATCGAGGCATCTTCCTTTTTTATTTCCGAAAGCCAGAACAAACCTTCGTTGCCGGTGTTGATACCGGCACTGAAATTCATATCCAGCAGAACCACATCTATATTTTCGTCATGTAGTGTGGCCTTTATTTTATTGGGAGTAGAGATCGTGATCACCTTCTCGAAACAAGTGCCTAACAGCATCTGTACAGCGGTAAGGATTCCTTTGTTATCGTCTACTACCAGTATGGTGCCTTGTTTTGTCATCTGTTTTTCTTATATGTCTGCTGCAAAGATAATTTGTTCTGTTGGAGTAACTGATAATTTAAAAGAAATTTTGTTGTTCTGATGATAATCGTATCTTTGTTATTCATTAATTAAAACGTATAGGCTATGGAAAAATACGATAGGCACTCTATTCGCATAAAAGGTTGTGATTATAGTAGTAATGGTTTGTATTTCTTGACGATATGTGTACAAGACAGACGGCAATTATTGGGGAATATAAAGGAAGATATCATGGAAATAAATGATACAGGAGAAATTGTTCGACAAGAATGGCTAAGCATAGAACAACGTTTCCCTGTAGTTTTACATGAATACACAATTATGCCTAACCATTTTCATGCCATTATCGAACTTGTAGGGGCAGGGCTCTGCTCTGCCCCTACGTTGGGAGATATTGTTTGCGCATTTAAATCTTTATCGACAAAGCGATATAACAGATACAACAATAATAAATATGGATGTCATTTGTGGCAACGAAATTATTATGAACATATAATCCGGAATTTTAATGATTACGACAGGATTGCTTGTTATATCCGCCATAATCCGGGAAGATGGAAAGAGGATATGTTCTACGAAATATGAGTTTTCATTGTCCAATTCTTTTACAGCAGTGTCTAATTTTTTGACACTCGATAAAATTGCTTGTTTTGATAATTTGCTGTGATATAGTGTCTTGCATGTTTTGGCACGTTCTTTGCATTTTATCAGGTAGAAAATAACATAGCAATGAAAAAGATCATATTTACAACAGTTCTTTCATTTACCCTGGTTGCCTCGATGATGGCCCAGGATAAAATATGGAGTTTGGACGAGTGCATGCGGTATGCGGTGGAGAACAGTCCGAAGGTCAAGCAGCAGCTTTATACCAATAACACATATAAAGCCGAGCAACAGTCTGCCATAGCTTCCTTTTTGCCTTCTATCAGCACGCAGGTGGACGCGCAGTACAGGTTCGGGCGTTCTGTAGACCCTGGAACGAATACCTATGTGAACACTTCCACCTTTAATAACGGTTATGGCGCGTACGCATCGTTGCCGCTTTTCAGAGGCGGGCAGTTGATCAACCAGTGGCGTTTGGCAAATATGAACCGCCACATGGGAAGAAATGATTTGCAGAAGCAAAAAGATGATTTGGCAATCAGTATTATGGACGCGTTTATTACGGTTGTCTATTATCAGGGACTGGTGAAGATGTGTTCCGAGAAGTTGGAAGACAGCCAGCGTCTTTTATACAAGACACGCCGGCAGGAGGAATTGGGCTTGAAGGGAAAGGCGGATGTCGCCCAGATCGAATCGCAGGTGGCCGGTGACGATTATAACCTGACACATCAGCAGAATCTTTATAATACGGCGATGATGACCTTGAAGAACGCGATGAATTACCCGTCTGATTTGGCTCTCGATATCGATACGGTTGTGCCTCCCGTGCAGGACATATTGGCCGAAGAATCGGTCAGTGCCATTCAGGATTACGCTATGGCAAACAACCCGACCGCCTTGCAGGCCGCTTTTCAAGTGAAAACCAGTAAAATGAATTACCTGATAACGAAAGGCCAATTACTACCCACTCTTTCGCTCCAAGCCGGCATCAGCACCAGTTACTTCGAAAACTTGAAATCGGAGAATGCTCCTGCCTCTTTTAAAAACCAGTTTAAGAATAATCGCGGAGAATATATCTATTTTAGTTTTAGTTTCCCTTTGTTTGACGGCCTGTCGCGGATTACCAATGTGCGCCGTGCCCGTAACAATGTCCGGATCGCTTATGAAAAGCAAACCGAAACGCTTCGACAGTTGCAGAAAGATGTAGAGCAAGCCATTCTCGACCGGGAAGGCTATGCAAAAGAAACGATCCAGATGGAGAAGAAAGTAGAGGCCGACGCCTTGGCCTACCAGGTCACCCTTCGCAAATTCGAGGAAGGGCTGATGAGCCCGCTCGACGTGCAGACGAATGCGACGACTTTGTTGAACTCCAAGGCCGATCTCTTACAGAGGCGTTTGCTGTACACAATGAAATGCCGGCAGGTTGATTATTACAAAGGACAACCGTTGGTTGCTGAAAATTGATAGTTGAAAATTGAAAGTTTAAGAAATAAAAAAACATATAATCATGGATATACAGTTAGAAAAAAAGAAAGGTCTTCAGAAGAAGCATATTCCTTACGTGGCAGGTGGCGCTTTTTTCTTGGTTTTGGTAGGATGGATTATTTTCGGTGACCACGCTTCGACATTGAAAGTTGATGCCCGTGGTGTCAATATCGGAAATGTGACGAAAGAGTTGTTTAACGATTTCGTCCGTGTGAACGGTCAGGTACAGCCCATTACGGTTGTACAGCTCAGCCCGGAAGAAGGCGGTATCGTACAGGAGAAAGTTGTGGAAGAAGGGGCGCAGGTGAAGAAAGGGGATGTGATCATCCGGCTTTCCAATTCAAACCTCGACCTGCAGATATTGGATGCCGAAGCCCAGTTGGCTGAAAAGCAAAACTTCCTTCGTAACACCCAGGTGACGATGGAGCAGGACAAATTGAACAATCAGTTGGAAAAGGCGCAGTTGGATGTCGATATGACGCGCTATCGCCGTGCTTATAAACAACAGAAGAAATTGTACGAAGAAAGTTTGATTGCCAAGGAAGAATTCCTGAAAGCAAAGGAAGACTATGAATTGGCGACTAAGAAATATGATCTGGTAGTCGAACGTTTGCGCCAGGATTCGATCTCCCGCACGATCCAGATGGACGAAATGGAAACCAGCTTGTCCAATATGCGTAAAAACATCGCTCTGGTGCATGAACGCAAGGAACATTTGAATGTACGCTCGCAGATCGACGGTGAATTGGGGCTGCTGGATGTCGTGTTGGGGCAGAACGTCTCGGCCGGACAGAAGATCGGACAGATAAACGACCTGTCGGACTATAAGATCGAGGCCCTGATAGACGAACATTATATCGACCGTGTGAAAAAAGGGTTGTCCGCAACGTTCGAACGCCAGGGCTCGGATTTTGAATTGAGCGTACGCAAAGTCTATCCGGAAGTGCGCGACGGCAAGTTCCGTACGGATTTCGTCTTCACCGGCGAACGCCCGGACAATATCCGCAGCGGACAGACCTATTATATCAATCTGGAACTCGGACAACCGACGGAAAGCATCATCATCCCGCGCGGAACCTTCTTCCAGAGTACAGGCGGCAGCTGGATTTTCGTTCTTGACAAAGACGGCAAGAAAGCATATCGCCGCAAAATCAAGATCGGCCGTCAGAACCCGCAATACTACGAAGTCATCGACGGCCTGGAAGCCGGTGAAAAAGTAATCGTTTCCAGCTATGAAAGCTACAAGGATAATGAGGTGTTGATACTTGAATAGCGGAAGTCTTCCATGATTTCTTTTATGACTTCGGCTGCGGTTTGCGTTTCGCGGAAGAGGGATGCGACTTGTCCGATTTCCAGTTCTCCTTCTTGGAGATCACCTTCGAAAATGCCTTTCTTGGCGCGTCCTTTTCCTAACAGTTCTTTCATTTCCTCGACAGACGCGCCACGGGCTTCGGCCTCTTCGACGGCTGTGGCGAAACCTCCTTTAACCAGACGGGTGGGAGAGAGTTTCTTCAGCAAAAGCTTCGTGTCGCCTTCGTTCAGGCTGAGGCACAGTTGCTTGAAATTCTCGTGTGCGGAACTTTCTTTTGTCAGGGCGAAACGCGTGCCTATCTGGACTCCTTCGGCTCCGAGGACGAAAGTCGCCAGCATGGCGCTGCCCGTTCCGATACCACCGGCAGCCATCAATGGGAGAGACGTGGCGCGGCGTACGGCGGGTATCAGGCAAAGAGTCGTGGTCTCTTCACGTCCGTTATGCCCGCCGGCTTCAAAACCTTCGGCAACGATGGCATCGACGCCGGCCTGCTCGCATTTGACGGCAAACTTGGAACTGCTGACGACGTGCGCGACTTTCATCCCGTGTCCTTTCAGAAAACTCGTCCACGTTTTGGGATTGCCGGCTGAAGTGAAAACAATCTTCACGCCTTCTTCCACCAGTATGTTCATCAAGGTTTCGAGTTCGGGATACATCAATGGGACGTTCACGCCGAAAGGTTTGCCGGTGGCCGCCTGGCATTTGCGGATATGTTCGCGTAAAACCTCAGGGTGCATGGAGCCTGCACCGATCAGCCCCAGGCCGCCTGCGTTGCTGACCGCCGAGGCCAGCCGCCAACCGCTGCACCAGACCATTCCGCCTTGTATGATCGGATATTGGATACCGAAAAGTTGACAAATTCTATTCATGTTCATTTTTTTATTTGGTTCATACAGATTGCAATATTAATGAAAATATGCCGCTTTCCCTCATCGGTTATCGTTCTATTCATGACTTATCACATGTTTTAAGTAAAAGCTATTACAATCTAATACACAAATCGATAAACAATTTTTGGTTTAATTACATACCTTTGCAACCAGAACAAATTAATAATTACAGACATGAACAAAACACTTATGGCTGCCGGGCTGGCAGTCGTTTTAGGAGCATGTAACTCATCAAAGAAGAGCGATGGAGCTGATGCTTCCGCCATGAATCCGTTCTTTACCGAGTACACGACACCGTTCGGAGTCCCTCCTTTTGAACAAATCAAAGTAGAACATTACAAGCCGGCTTTCCTGAAAGGCATGGAGGAACAAACGGCAGAAATTGAGGCGATCGTAAACAATCCCGATGAAGCCACTTTTGAGAATACGATTGCCGCGCTGGACCGTAGCGGCGAACTGCTCATGAAGGTCGCCTATGCTTTCGGCGGTCAGGCGAGCGTCAACACGAATGATGAGATCCAGGCTCTTGAACAGGAACTTTCGCCGTTGCTCTCCAAACATAGCGACGATATCAGCTTGAATCCGCAGCTTTTTGCCCGTGTAAAATCCGTATATGAGAATCAGGCAAAGCTGAACCTGGACAAGGAACAGAAGAAACTGCTCGAAGAAACCTACAAAGGGTTTGTCAGAGGCGGTGCCAACCTGGAGGCCGGCAAACAGGCGGAACTTCGTAAACTGAACGAACAGATTTCCATGCTGGAACTGACTTTCGGACAGAACACGTTGAAAGAGACAAATGCTTTCCAGCTCGTGGTCGATAAGAAAGAAGACCTGTCCGGCCTGCCCGAAACGCTGATTGCCGCCGCTGCTGCTACGGCTAAAGAGGCCGGAATGGACGGGAAGTGGATTTTCACGTTGCATAACCCCAGTGTGATGCCTTTCCTGCAATATGCCGACAATCGTGCCTTGCGTGAGAAAATATATAATGCCTATGTCTGCCGCGGCAATAACAACAATGCAAACGACAACAAGGACGTGATCAAGAAGCTGGTTGCCGCCCGTTTGGAAAAAGCCAAATTGTTAGGCTATGAAGACTTTGCCGCATACGTGTTGGAAGAAAACATGGCGAAGAACGAAAAGAACGTCTACGATTTGTTGAACAAGATATGGACTCCCGCTCTTGTAAAAGCGAAGGAAGAGCTGGCGGATATCAACGCCGAGATCAAGAAAGAAGGCGGTAACTTCGAAGCTGAAGCGTGGGACTGGCGTTATTATTTCGAAAAAGCCAAGAAAGCGAAGTTTGACCTGGACGAAAACGAAGTCCGCCCGTATTTGGAGCTCAACAATGTCAGGGAAGGTGCTTTCTATGTGGCGAACAAACTCTACGGCATCACTTTTGCGCCGTTGCATAACATGCCGCTGCCCGATCCGGATGCCCAGGTTTTCGAATGTAAGGACAAAGACGGCACATCCTTGGGTCTGCTCTATATGGACTTCTTTACCCGTCCGGGAAAGAGCGGCGGTGCTTGGTGCGGAGGTTATCGCGACCAGACGTATAAGGACGGCAAGCGCGTTGCTCCGATAGTGACGACTGTGTTCAACTTCAGCAAACCGGCAGACGGACAGCCTGCCTTGTTGAGCGCCGACGAGGCTGAAACCGTTTTCCACGAATTCGGACATGCCTTGAACGGGCTTTTTGCCGATGTCCATTATAATGGTGTGTCGGGCGTTCCCCGCGATTTCGTCGAGCTTCCTTCGCAGGTGATGGAGCATTGGGTGTTCGAACCGGAAGTCTTGAAGGTCTATGCCAAACATCATGAAACAGGCGAAGTGATCCCGCAGGCGATCGTCGATAAAATAGTGAAGAGCGGCAAGTACGGACAAGGCTTTGCAACAACCGAATATGTGGCTTCTTCTTTGTTGGACATGGACTATCATGTTTTGAAAGAGGTCCCGGCAGATTTGGATGTCGAAAAGTTCGAATCGGATGCCATGTACGGGCGAGGCTTGTTGAAACAGATCGCTCCTCGTTATTGGGGCACATATTTCGGGCATACGATGGAAGGCGGTTATACGGCCGGCTACTACAGCTACATTTGGGCGGAAGTGCTGGATTGCGATGCTTTTGAGGCGTTCAAAGAGACGGGTGACATCTTCAATCCCGAAGTGGCCGCCAAGTTCCGTACATACGTTTTGTCGCCGGGAGGCATTGACGAAGGCATGGTCATGTACAAAAACTTCCGTGGCAAGGAACCGAGTATCGACCCGCTATTGCAGAACCGTGGCTTAAAATAGGAATAAGGCTCTTTCTGAGGAAAAACGGCGGTAGGCCGAACTGTTCTGTTTCCGTGCTCCACGCGGGAATAAGGACGGTTTGGCATACCGCCGTTTTTTACAATATCCCCCCTTTAAAGGATAAATAGTCATAAGTTTTTGATATTCAGAGAATATGAAGAAATGGATGTTTGTTAAAAAATATTACCCTTATGGGTAATTTGGATTAAACGGGGTATAAAATCAAAATAGATGCGGTAGTAGTTTCGATTCAGACCAATGGCTTTTTTATAAATATGACAATAAGGGGGAAAAGATACAATATATTGCCTATTTTTGTGGCGATTATGTGGAGATAACGATTTATTTATATACATAAAACCAGGAAAAAGAATGAAGAGAACATTTATTGCTGCCGGTTTGGCCGTTATGTTGAGTGCATGCGTTTCGACCGACAAGAACGAAAAAACGACAGAGAACCCTTTTATGGCAGAGTTCACCACTCCGTTTGGCGTTCCTCCGTTCGAGAAGATTACGTTAGCCGACTACAAGCCTGCATTTTTGCAAGGCATGGAAGAACAGAAGCAGGAGATCGAGGCGATCGTGAAACAGCGTTCCGTACCTGATTTCGAGAACACGATCGTCGCGCTCGACCAGAGCGGGAAGTTGCTGAAAAGAGTGAGTACCGTGTTTTATGGGCAGAACAGTGTCAACACGAATGACGAAATGCAGGCGCTCAGCCGCGAGCTCTCTCCGCTGCTTTCCAAACATAGTGACGATATCAGCCTGAACCCGGCTCTCTTTGCCCGTGTGAAGTCCGTCTATGACAACCAGGCCAAATTCAACCTGGACAAGGAGCAGAAGAAACTGCTGGAAGAAACCTATAAGGATTTTGTCCGTGGCGGAGCCAATCTGCCTGCCGACAAACAGGAGAAGCTGCGCGAGCTGAACAGCGGCATTTCCATGCTTCAGCTTACTTTCGGCCAGAACATGCTGAAGGAAACGAACGATTTCCGGTTGGTGATCGATAAGAAAGAAGACCTGTCCGGCCTGCCTGAGAGCTTGGTTGCGAATGCAGCCAAAGCGGCTGAAGCTGCCGGAATGGAAGGAAAATGGCTTTTCACGTTGCATAATCCGAGTGTGATGCCGTTCTTGCAATATGCGGATAACCGCGCTTTGCGTGAGAAAATCTTCAACGGTTATATCAACCGGGGCAATAACGGCAACGAGGCCGACAACAAGAAGGTGGTCCGCGACCTGGTCTCCCTGCGCCTCGAAAAAGCTAAACTGATGGGATACGACGATTATGCTTCTTTTGTCTTGGAAGATCGCATGGCGAAGTCTTCGGATAAAGTGTATGCTTTGCTGGATGAGGTCTGGACGCCTGCTCTTGCTAAAGCCAAAGAGGAACTGGCCGACATCAATGCCGAAATCAAGAAAGAGGGCGGCAATTTCGAAGCGGAAGGTTGGGACTGGCGTTATTATTTCGAAAAGGCCAAGAAAGCGAAGTTTGACCTGGACGAGAACCAAGTACGGCCTTACCTGAAATTGGACAACGTTCGCGACGGCGCTTTCTATGTTGCGGGCAAATTGTATGGCATCACTTTTACACCGGTCCGGAATATCCCGTTGCCCCATCCCGAAGCGCAGGCCTTCGAATGCAAGGATAAAGACGGTACGCATTTGGGAATCATCTATTTCGACTTCTTCCCGCGTGCAAGCAAAAGAGGAGGAGCTTGGTGCGGGACCTATCGTTCGCAGACCTATAAGGATGGCAAGCGGTTGGCCCCGGTTGTCACGATCGTGTGCAACTTCTCCCAACCGGCTGAAGGACAACCGGCTCTGTTGAGTGCCGACGAAGCGAGCACGTTGTTCCATGAATTCGGTCATGGGCTGCATAATCTTTTCAAAGATGTTCATTATTACGGAGTGTCGGGCGTTCCCCGCGATTTCGTCGAGCTGCCGTCCCAGATTATGGAACATTGGGTGTTCGAGCCGGAAGTGCTGAAAGTATATGCCAAACATTACCAGACGGGCGAAATCATTCCGGCGGGCCTGATCGAGAAACTGGACAAGAGTGGCAAATACGGACAAGGTTTCGCGACGACCGAATATCTGGCCGCTTCCTTGCTCGATATGGATTTTCATGTCCTGAAAGAAGTTCCGGAAGATATGGATGTCATGATGTTCGAAAAGACGGTCTTGGATGGCCGGGGCTTGTTGAAACAGATTCCTCCCCGCTACCGGACAACCTATTTCAACCACACGATGGGAGGCGGTTATACTGCCGGCTACTACAGCTATATCTGGGCGGAAGTGCTGGATGCCGATGCTTATGAGGCGTTTAAGGAAACCGGCGATATCTTCAATCCTGACATGGCCGCCAAATTCCGTACGTATGTCCTGACACCGGGCGGAATCGACGATGCGATGGATATGTACAAGAACTTCCGCGGCAAAGAACCGGGCACGGGTCCTTTATTGAAGAACAGAGGCCTTAAATAATTTCATGGCCGGATATCGGAAGATGGCCAAAGAAAACATAGGCGGATAAAAAAAGAAAAAGGGAGCATCAAAAATCAGATGCCCCCTTTTTCTTTTTTTATTTGATCCGGATTTTATTTTATCGTTACAGTCAGCGGTTCTTTCAGGTTCTGAGCGAACTTCTGTACATATTCGAACCATTTGCCGGAGTTTTCAAATCCCCATTTGCTCCAGCCGGCGCCACTGTAGTACGTATAGCTGCTACCGGGATTGTAGGTGCTGTAAGCCAAAACATGGCCGTCTGCGCCGCGTTCAGCCTTTTCTTTGTCGGAAAAGGTGACGGCTTTGGCTTCGTTGACCTTTTCCGGGAATACGGCTGCTACATAGATTTGTCCGTTTACGGGATCTGCCGGGTCGGCATAGGCGATGTAACCTTTTGCGGCATCGGCCTGATAGTCTTCGCTCGGCTCATGCAAAACGATACCGGTCACAACCGGAGTCGCTTCGGCCAGGTTATCGTAGGTGATTGTGTATTTATTCATCTGCGAACCGGCGTCGAGAGAGATCACGCGGGTTTCGATTACATTATTGTTCCCTTTCACGGTCAGAGGATTGTAAACCAGCTTGACTGTGAAGCGCAACGGGCCGTTGTCCAGTATCTGGAAGTCTTTGTAGCAATACGGATAAACGATAGAGTCGTTTGCCAGCAGGGCGGAAGTACCGGCGCCTAACGTCGGGCCGACCTTGTAGTAGTCCAAGCCGTTGCCATGATCGATATGGTAGGAAACAGATTCGGCCAACTTTTGCGCTGCTTTCGGATCAGTCTTGCGCAGTTCAGCGATTTTAGCTCTTGTTTCCGGGTCCAGTTCGGTTTTGTAACGCATGTCGACGATCGGTTCGGATACGCATTTTACCCAAATGTCGCAACCATAGGCTTTCTCGCCACTGGCCTGCAAAGCCGGGCCGTAGGTGCGGAAGGCGATACGGTCGTTTTCCCAGGCAACATCGTCCACACGTTCGGGATATTGTTTGCCGCAGGCAATCGTTTTAAACTCTTCGGGGGTTCCGGGCGTGAGCTTGTAGGTTACGTTTTCGCCGGCTTTGACGGAAACCGGGAAAATGATCTTGTTGTCGTACGTTACCTGGTAGGGAACTTGCGAGCCGGTGTTGTCTGAAATGATGAATGTCTTGCCCTTCAGTTTGACAACGGCGTCCGAAGAGATTTCGGTGATTTCGTTCGTGCGGTCCGTGGCAGACGGGTTGCTGATGGTTATCTCAACCTCTTTCTCCTGCGTGCACGCAAACGCGGAGGCTGCTAACAATAAGCTGAAAATCTTTTTCATAAATTTGTTATGTGTTTAATTTTAATGTGTTCGTTGATGCCGGTTTTCAAAACCCGGTTGTAAAAGTAGGGAATATTCATTAAGTTTTCAAAAGTAACTCCTTTTTTATTTCTTTTGCGGGTGACGGACGATCTCGAACGGTACTCGTACGGAAACGCCGCGTTTCATCAGTTCCGACAGGTTCGGGTACATACGCTTCTTGAAAGATTCCCAATCGCGATGTTCCATCTGCGTCCATCCGGCTTCGGCAAGTGCCAGGCCGCGAGGATACGTCATGTAGGTGACACGGTTGATGTCCGGCATTGCTTCTGCCCACAATGTCCCGTTGACACCTGCGATATGAGCTTGCCGGTCGGCCGGCAGACCGTAGCCCGGATCGAACTGGTAGGTGGTTTCCAGCGTGGTGACCGGCATCCCCCAGTTGTTGAACTCCGGAAAATCGTTCTTATATTGCGGATAATCGAGATATGTGTATTCTCCCGGTGCCATAATCAGCGTGTTTCCGTGGCGGGCGGTCAGTTCCGTGCATAACGGTGTCAGGCCGTAACGCCAGGTTATCAGGACTGCGTCTTTCGGATAGTCGAACAGGTATTCGTGTGCCGGCATGCGGATATTGTCCAGCTCACACCATAGCATCGGTTTTTTTCCGTTTTCGCGTACGACAGGCAGAATTTTGCCGAAGAAATAGTTCATCAATTCGGTCGGTTTCGTATAGCCCAACTGTTTCATAAGTGACCGACAGTGTTCGCATTTACCCCAGTTCGCGTCGATGATCGCTTCATCTCCTCCTAAATGGATATAGGGGGCGGGGAAGACGGAGGCTACTTCTGTCAGGATATCCTTATATAAGGAATAGACTTTGTCGTTATTGGCACAAAGCATGAGGTTGACGGTTTCGCCGACAATTTTGGGAATGGTGTCGGTGTGGCTGCAACCCAATTCGGGATAAGCGGCGAGTACGGCTACCGTATGTCCGGGGATATCCAGCTCCGGAATGATCCGGACATTCCGTTCGGCTGCATAATGCACCAGGTCCTTTAATTCTTCCTGCGTATAAAATTCACCTTTTTCGGTCAGCCGGGGGTGTTTTTTTATTTCGATGCGCCAGCCCTGGTCGTCTGTCAGGTGTAGCTGCAATACATTATATTTATATCGTACCATCTGGTCGATATAAAACTTCACATCTTCGGCCGGCAGGAAATGGCGTGCCGGATCCAACATCAATGAACGGTAGCCGAAGCGGGGTTGATCGTCGATTTCGACCGGAGCGATCTTTCCCGACAAAGTCCGGCATGCATCTCCCAGCAGAATCTGGTCCAAGGTCATAAGCCCGTACAGGATGGCGCCCTGTGTCGCCCCTTTTATGCTGACGGTCCTTTCGGATACGGATAGCAGGTAATGTTCGTCTCCTTCGACCGAAGGGTCCAGCATGAGGCGAATGACGGAATTGCTGGATCCGGAAGAAGAGGATAGGACAGGCGTTTTTCCTGTTCTTTCACGCACGATTTTTTTTAACTCTGCAATACAAAAGGCGTCTTCCGGCAGATTCGTTTGTATGACTGTCTTGTCGCTTATGACGAAATCTTTCTTACTGTCGGTTTGTTTGACCTGGTTCGGCATGGGAAGCAGGGCCGACATGTTGTTCTGTGCCGACAGGCATCCGGCAAGCAGCAACATGCATGTGATGAATTTGTACTTTTTCATGGATTTAAATTTGACATTTTATATCGCAAAAATAGAAAATAAAGGAAGACGCAATCTCCGGTTTTTGTAAAAAAGTGGAATTAATTGGTCTATTTGACATATTCTTGGATGTCAAAGGATAATGTCCCGGAAATATTTCTATCTTAGAGGCATAATCATTAAATCGAAAGATCATGGGAACAAAGAAGAATTTTGTGCTTGACACGAATGTCATACTGCACGATTACAAATGTATTGAGAACTTTCAAGAGAATGATATTTATCTCCCGATCGTCGTGTTGGAAGAGTTGGATAAGTTTAAGAAAGGGAGCGACCAGATTAACTACAACGCCCGCGAGTTTGTACGCGAGTTGGATACGTTGACCAGCAACGATCTCTTTCTAAAAGGAGCCTCGCTCGGACCGGGCAAAGGCACTTTGTATGTGGTGACCGGTGACAAATATCAGGAAAAGATTTACCAGTCATTCCCTGAAAAGACCGCAGACCATCGTATTTTGTCATGTACGTGGTCAGTTGCCGAGGCGGAAAAAAACCGGAATGTGAAAACCATTCTGGTGACGAAAGACGTGAACCTGCGTATGAAAGCGCGCTCATTGGGGATCGAAGCGGAAGATTATATAACCGACAAGGTTACGAATGTCGATATCTTTGAACGTGCACAAGATACTTACGAAAACATAGATCCGGATTTGATTGACAAGATGTATGCTTCGCCTGACGGCATCGATGCCGACCTGTTCGACATAAAGTCGAAACTGGAACCTAACGAATGTTTCATCTTAAAGAGTGTGCGCAATTCTGTTCTGGCCCGTTATAACCCCTTTACCAATAAGTTCAAGAAAGTGGAAAAAGGCAGTAATTATGGCATTCAGCCCCGCAATGCGGAACAGAGTTTTGCTTTCGAAGTGCTGAACGATCCGGATGTGAAACTGATCGGGCTGACAGGAAAGGCCGGAACCGGTAAAACCTTGCTGGCTTTGGCTTCGGCTTTGAAACAGGCGAATGTTTACAAGCAGATTCTGCTGGCACGTCCTATCGTCGCTTTGGCAAATAAGGACTTGGGATTCCTGCCCGGCGATGAGAAGCAGAAGGTGGCTCCTTATATGCAACCTTTGTTCGATAACCTGAACGTGATAAAGGGGCAGTTTACGCCCGGTGGCTCGGATGCCCGTAAGATAGATGATTTGCAAAAGAACGGGCAACTTGTGATCGAGGCGTTGGCCTTCATCCGCGGGCGAAGCCTTTCGGAAACGTTCTGTATCATCGATGAGGCGCAGAATCTGACTCCGCACGAGATTAAAACGATTATTACCCGTGCGGGCGAAGGAACGAAAATGGTGTTTACCGGAGATATCCAGCAGATCGACTCTCCTTATCTGGATGCACAGAGCAATGGCCTCGCCTATATGGTGGATAAAATGAGAGGGCAAGAGTTGTTTGCCCACATCAACCTGATCAAAGGCGAACGTAGCCAATTGTCCGAATTAGCCTCCGATCTACTCTGATAAATGACAATGGCGGTGTTTTTTTGACACACCGCCATTTTTTTTGAACAAATCTCCCTCCACAACAATTATATGTATACATAAATGTTTTAAAATCATGGAAAAGTCTTTTGAAAAAGGAATCGTATTGGATTTGAAGTCCCTGATCGAATATTCGGAGGGAGGAGTCATTAGTAAACAACTGATTAAAAGCACAGCCGGAAATATCACTTTGTTCTCTTTCGATAAAGGAGAGGGATTGAGTGAACATACAGCCCCGTTTGATGCGTTGGTCCAGATTTTGGAAGGAACGGCTGAAATTACGGTGAACGGAAATAAATTTACCGTTGGAACAGGAGAAAGCATAGTCTTTCCTGTCAATGCGCCTCATGCAGTGTTTGCCGTAGAACGGTTCAAGATGCTGCTGACGATGATAAAAGGATAAAAACGAATATGTCCGTGTTTTTTGTTACTTTTGTAGACCGATAAAGCTGAGGCAAATAATTATCGGAGGTGAATGAACAATAAAACATAAATGACAAATGAAGTATATTGGAGCACATGTGTCGGCATCCGGTGGAGTTGAAAATGCTCCGGTGAATGCGCATGCGATAGGGGCGAAGGCTTTTGCCCTGTTTACCCGTAATCAGCGTCAATGGAAATCTTCTCCGCTGACAAAAAAGAGCATTTCCCTCTTCAAAGAACGTTGTGAAGAATTCGGGTATGCGGCAGAACATATTCTTCCGCACGACAGCTACCTGATCAATCTGGGACACCCGGAAGCGGAGGGTTTGCAGAAATCACGGGATGCTTTCCTGGATGAGATGCAACGTTGTGAACAATTGGGATTGGATCGTTTGAATTTCCATCCCGGAAGCCATCTGAACCAGATGGATGTGGAGGACTGTCTGACGCGTATAGCCGATTCGATCAATTGGGCGCTGGACCGGACTTCGGGGGTTTGTGCCGTACTGGAAAATACGGCCGGACAGGGAACCAACTTGGGATATACCTTCGAGCAACTTGCTTACATTATAAATAAGGTGGAAGATAAATCACGTGTCGGAGTTTGTATAGATACGGCCCATACGTTGGCTGCCGGCTATGACATCAAGACTGTCGATGGTTTTACGGAAACATTCCGCCACTTTGACGAAGTAATCGGTTTCTCTTATCTGCGTGGCATGCATATAAACGATTCCAAGAAAGAGCTGGCTACCCGTGTGGACCGCCATGACAGTATTGGGAAAGGAGTGATGGGGCTGACTACATTTAAGATGCTGATGGATGATCCCCGATTTGATGATATTCCTCTGATTCTGGAAACGCCGGATGAGTCTGTTTGGGCTGAAGAAATTGAATATCTGTATTCTATATAAAAGCGAAAGGAGCGGCCTTCACAAGTCACTCCTTTCTATTATTTAACCAAAACCTTAACTATGAAAGCCCAAATGTACAATGATTTTTCTAAACAAGCAAAAGTTGGAGCAATAATTTCTGCTTTTGCGAATAAATAACAAATTAATACATAATATTATGTTTATATTAATGCCTGTCATCTTTATTTTAGGGATTCTTGCAATTGCATTGGAAGATAAGATAAAGATAAATAAAGCTGCGACAGCTTTGCTTGTGGCGATATCATTGTGGATGATATTGATGTTTGACGCCTATAGTATTTTTGTCGAACGCTCCAGTCTTTTGTTCCAGGAGTTTTTGACCCAAAATCCGGAAATGGCAAATGCTTCTCTGAAAGATCAGTTTGTTACTTTTATCACAAACCGTTCGATTGTTTATCATTTAGGTAATGTCGCTGAAACGCTTTTCTTTGTCATGTGTTCCATGCTGATTGTCGATATCGTGGATAAGCATGGCGGTTTCAGGGCTGTGACCGGATATATCCGCACTTCCAATAAAAGAAAGTTATTGTGGTATATAAGTTTTGCTACTTTTTTCTTCTCTGCTTTATTGGATAATCTGGCTGCTGCTATCGTGATTATGGCTGTGTTGCGGAAATTGGTTCCGGACCGGACGGATCGTTTGAAGTATGCCTGTATGGTGATTATCGCAGCAAACGCAGGTGGCTCGTGGTCGCCGATCGGTGATGTGACAACCATTTTGCTGTGGGTGGGTAAGAATGTCACGGCGATGCACCAGATTTCGCATGTGTTCCTTCCGGCATTGGTCAACTTGCTTGTACCTCTGACGATTGCTAATTTCTGGCTGTTTAAGAAAAATGCGACTTTACGTGTGATGAGCGAAGAGGAAATGACGGACGAATATATACCGGAGATCCCGAATCATGCACGCCGGGTGATCTTTGTGATCGGTGTCCTTTCATTGGCTTTGGTTCCGGTCTTTCAGATGTTGACAAACCTCCCGCCTTTCCTGGGCGTCTTGCTGGGGTTGGTGATTCTGTGGTTCTATACGGATATTATGTACAGTAGGCTGCATGTGCACGAATCCAACAAGTTGCGTATCTCCCAGTTGCTTCCGAACATCGACTTGGCGACGATCTTTTTCTTCCTGGGTGTTCTGATGGCGGTCGGGGCTTTGGAAACATCCGGTCAGTTGGGGTTGATGTCCGCTTTCCTGGATAAGCATGTGCACGAACCTTATCTGATCAGTTTCGTGATCGGCGTTTTCTCTTCCTGTGTGGACAATGTGGCTTTGGTGGCGGCAACAATGGGGATGTATCCGATCGTACCGGATGCGGCCAATCTGGCTCCTTATGCACAGTTCTTCGTGTCGGACGGAGGTTTTTGGACATTCCTTGCCTACTGTGCCGTGACCGGCGGTAGCATCCTGATTATCGGTTCTGCAACCGGTGTGACGGTAATGGGACTGGAAAAGATCGATTTCATGTATTATACCAAACGATTTTCAATTCTGGCACTGGTCGGCTATTGCAGCGGTGCCGGCGTATATATGTTATTATTTGCATAAACTTTATTTATATGAGAAAAACATGGATTTTAATGGCTGCCTGTGCCGTTATGCTTCCCGCAGCGGAAGCTCTTGCTTGTACAGGGCTGCTGGTGGGAAAGAAAGCCTCGGTTGACGGCTCTGTAATGATCAGTTATGCGGCAGATTCGCATACGTTGTATGGCGAACTGTATCGTTGGCCGGCAGCGACCTGGCCGAAAGGGGCGATGCTGGATATCATCGAGTGGGATACCCATAAACCGTTGGGGCAGATTCCGCAGGTTGAACAGACCTATTCGGTTGTCGGTAATATGAATGAACATCAGGTCGCGATTACGGAAAGTACTTTCGGTGGCCGTCCCGAACTGGTCGACACAACCGGAATCATGGATTACGGCAGTCTGATTTATGTCGCTTTGCAACGTTCCAAGACGGCACGGGAGGCTATCCGGGTTATGACCGGTCTGGTTAAGGATTATGGCTACTATAGCAGTGGAGAGACATTCTCTATTGCCGATAAGAACGAAGCCTGGGTGATGGAAATGATCGGTAAAGGTCCGGGAAACAAAGGTGCTGTCTGGGTCGCTATCCGCATTCCGGACGATTGCATCTCGGCTCATGCCAACCAATCCCGTATTCAGCAGATCCCGTTTGACGATAAGGAAAACTGCATCTATTCGCCGGATGTTGTCTCTTTTGCCCGTGAAAAGGGATATTTCAGCGGCAAGGATAAGGATTTCAGTTTTCAGAAAGCCTATTGTCCGTATGATTTCGGTTCTCTGCGTGGTTGTGAAGCTCGGGTGTGGTCTTTTTTCCGCAAATATGATAAGTCGATGGACCGATATACGGACTTGATCAAGGGTGATGTGACGAAGAAACCGATGCCTTTGTATATCAAGCCAGACCGTTTGTTGTCCGTTCAGGATGTGCAGAACGGTATGCGCGACCATTTCGAAGGAACGGATCTGGATATGACAAAAGATGCCGGTGCCGGTCCGTATAAGGTTCCGTATCGTTGGCGTCCGATGACTTTCAAAGTGGACGGCCAGGAATATACGAACGAACGTGCGATCGCCACGCAACAGACCGGTTTTGTGATTGTTCCGCAGATGCGTGACTGGTTGCCGGATGCGATCGGCGGAATCCTTTGGTTCGGGGTGGATGATGCGGATATGGCTGTCTTCACGCCGATCTATTGTTCGGTGACGGCTTCGCCCGAATGTTATCGTGTCGGAAATGGCGATATGATGAATTTTTCCTGGACATCTGCTTTTTGGATTCACAACTGGGTGGCTAATATGGCGTATGGCAAATATAGCTATATGATTCAGGATATCCGTCCTGTTCAGCAGGAATTGGAGAATGGTTATCAACGGACTGTTCCGGCTATCGACAAGGCTGCCATGGAATTGTATGCCAAGAATCCGGCGGAAGCAGTCAAATTTCTGACCTGGTTCAGTACGACGACTGCCGATCAGGCTACGGCCCGTTGGAAGGAATTGGGAGAGTATCTATTGGTCAAATATATAGACGGTAATGTGAAGAAAGAGGAAAACGGACAATTCAAACAGAACGGTTACGGATTATCCGAATATCCTGATTTTCCCGGCTACGATGAGGACTATTACCGCAGTATAGTAAAGAGCGCAGGAGATAAATTAAAAGTGAAATAATTGTCTTTATAGGAAAAAATACTATATTTGGCGGCAGATATTGTTGTACTAAATAGGAAAAGTATGAAAAAATTAATTGTTATGTTGATGCTGACGCTGTTCAGTATAGGTGCGTACGCGCAGACGCAGCAAGGGCAATCCTCATTGGGTTTCAGTTTAGGTTACAATTTTAATGATATCGGCAATGCCACTATCGGCCTTGATTATCGTTATTGTGTAACAGATGCGTTTCGTCTGACTCCATCTCTTACTTATTTGGTAAAGGATGACGGCCTGAGTGCATGGGCGATTGATATGAATGCTCATTATGTGTTTAAATTGAGCGAGATGTTCGGTTTTTATCCTTTGGCAGGTTTAAGTCTTTCGTTTTGGAAAGCAGACTTAGGTCATCATACCAGTGCTAACGAAACCCGTTTCGGTGCCAATATCGGTTTGGGAGGCGAAGTGTATGCGACAGACCGTGTTTCAGTCGGAGTGGAAGCCAAATATAATATCATAAAGGATTTGGATGCCGCAGCATTGGCTGTCCGTGTCGGATATAATTTCTAAGAAAAGCGAGTTTTTGTATATATGAAGAAAGGGGATGTTTCGACGCATCCCCTTTTTTATTTTCTAAACGGCCAATATGTTTTCTCTCCCCGTTCTACCATTTCAGGTATTCTTCGAACGTGATGTTTTTGAAATCGGGTATGACTTGGTAGACTCTGTCCTTTAAAGACTCTTCAGAATTGGTCGTGCTAAGTCCGATAACCCGCATACCCGCATTTGTTCCGGCCTGTATTCCGGCAAAAGAATCTTCAAATACCAAACAATCGGCAGGTGATACATGCAGGTCGGAAGCAGCAAGCAAATAACACATCGGGTCCGGTTTGCCTTTCGTGATCCGGTCGGCGCTCACGACCGTGTCGAACAGATTGTCGAGTTTCAGAAGGCGGAAAGCCCGTTTTAGCTTGGCATCGTCGGAGCTGGTGACCAGACCGACTTTTACTCCTTTGCTTTTCAGAAGATGGATAAACTCCATTGCACCCGGAACCGGTGGAAAAAGCATTTCTTGTTCGAACTCCATTGATTCGCGGGTTACCATTTCTTTAAATTCTTCAGACCGATCGGAAAAATACTTATCTAAGATATAGGGTAATGTTGTGCCTTTGATGCATGATGCGAAATTGGGGATTCCCGTCTGATAGCGTTCCCCGGCTTCATTCCAGTAAATATCGTAAATAGGTTCAGTATCTACAACCACACCGTCGAAATCAAAAAAAGCAGTCTTCATTAACTGTTGTTCCATAACAATAAATTCATTTATAATAATTTGCACACAAAGATACTTCTAATCGGGGTATAATCCTAACGATGTATTTTTTTATAATTGTCATTGCTTTGGCAAAAAGACCGTTCTTTCCATGAATTTTATTGATTTTTTTGAGATTTAATGCTGTGAAAGTATAAAAACATATATCTTTGTGCACGTACACATTTTGTTAACGGAGGAAATTTGATTGTCTAACTAATATAGTATCAAAAACAAATGAAAGCGTATTTAAAATTAGCGGCTTTGTCTCTGACTTTGCTGTGTGGTGCCTGCCAACCAAACGACGGATGGCAGAAGTTGTTTAATGGTAAGGATTTTACCGGCTTCAAGCAGTTGAACGGAGAAGCTCCTTACCGTGTGGAAGACGGTTGTATGGTCGGTAAATCCGTTTCCGGGCAGCCGAATAGTTTTATGGCAACCGAGCAGGTTTATGGTGACTTCATCCTTGAATTTGAAGTAAAGTGTGATCCGAGCTTGAATTCCGGAGTACAATTCCGTAGCGAAAGCCGGCCGGATTATAAGGATGGGCGTGTACATGGCTACCAGTGTGAAATTGACCCGTCCGACCGTGCCTGGAGCGGAGGCGTTTATGACGAAGCCCGTCGTGGCTGGCTGGTTCCTCTGACGGATAATGAAGCAGGCCGTGCCGCTTACAAAAGAGATGATTGGAACAAGTATCGTATTGAAGCCATCGGCAGCAGCATCCGTATCTGGTTGAACGGTGTGAATACTGCCAACTTGGTAGACGATATGACACCGGAAGGCTTTATCGCTTTCCAGGTTCATGGAATCGGCAAAGACCAGTCTAAAGAAGGCAAGGAAATCTGGTGGCGCAACATCCGTATCAAGACAGAAAACCTGGAAGCCGAACGTATGCAAGGGCAGTTGGCTCCGGAAGTGAACTGCATTCCGAATACGCTGACAGAAACAGAAAAGGCTGCCGGATGGAAACTGCTGTTCGATGGCAAGACCTCTAACGGCTGGCGTGGGGCCGGACAGGAAGCATTCCCCGAAAACGGTTGGAAGATTGAAAATGGCGAACTGACTGTTATGAAGAATGGCGGTCCGGAAGGCAAAAGAGGAGGTGATATCCTGACGGTCGATGAGTTTGGCGCATTTGAATTGAGCTTCGAATTCAAATTGACGGAAGGTGCAAACAGCGGTGTGAAGTATTTGATCCAGGAAAGCGAAAAGCGTAAAGGTTTTGTGATCGGTCCGGAATATCAGGTATTGGACGACAGCAAGCATCCGGATGCTAAATTGTACACGACTTATCCCGGCAGCCGTACGGTTTCCAGCCTGTATGATATTATCCCTGCGAAAAACAAACGTTTCAATGGCGTCGGGCAGTGGAACAAGGGTGTTATCAAAGTATTCCCCAACAAACACGTCGAACATTGGATGAACGGCTTTAAGACCGTTGAATATGATTGGGCTTCGGATGCCTTCCTGGAATTGGTGAAAGGCAGCAAATTCGCGAAGAATGAATATGCTGAATTCGGACCGTTCGGTACAGCAGAAAAAGGTCATATCCTTTTGCAGGATCACTGGGACGAAGTTTCTTTCCGGAATATCAAAATCAGAGAACTCAAGTAGTTAACTAACAAAAAAAGGAACCATGACAACACGTAGAGATTTCCTCAAACACAGTGCCTTGGGCGCCGCCGGTCTGACGATTGGCGGATTAGGCTTCAGTTCTGAAAGTTATGCCGGCATAAGGGGGGCGAACGAGAAGATCCGTGTGGGCATTGTCGGTTTTTCAGATCGTGCCCGCCATTCTCTGATTCCGGCTTTTATGGCTTGTGCCGATGGGTTGGGATTTGAAATTGTCGCTATTTCCGACATTTGGAAACGACGCAGAGAAGAAGGTGTTGCTTTCTTTCAGGAGAAATATGGAAAGAAGGTGAAAGCATTCCGTAACAACGAAGAGCTGTATGACGCCAAGATGTGCGATGCGGTGATCGTTGCCACTGCCGATTTCCAGCACGCTCTGCATTGTATCGAAGCTGTCAAAGCCGGATGCGATGCCTATGTCGAAAAACCTTTTGCTGAAACGATGGAGGATGCCCGTGCCGCCCGTAAAGCCGTGTTGGAAAGTGGAAAGATCGTGCAGATTGGTTCCCAACGCCGTTCGGCTCCGAACTACCATGCCGCCAACGACTTTATCCGTTCCGGAAAGTTCGGCAAGATCACGATGGTGGAGATGTGCTGGAACGTCAACCAACCCGGACGCTGGCGTCGTCCGGCTTTGGTTGCACAATGTTTCGAGAAGGATACGGACTGGAAGCGCTTCCTGCTGAACCGTCCGTACGAAGAGTGGGATCCGCGCAAATATTTGGAATACCGCCTGTTCTGGCCGTATTCTTCCGGTATTCCCGGCCAGTGGATGTCGCATCAGATCGATACGGTACATTGGTTTACCGGCTGCAACCACCCGCGCAGCGTTGCTGCCAACGGTGGCATTTACCAATGGAATGACGGACGCCGCAGCTACGATACGATGACGGCAGTGTTCGATTACGGTACGCCCGACGGTACGCAGAATTTCCAGGTTGTCTATTCTTCCCGTATGCATAACTCGGCCGGCGGGACAAAAGAATTGTACTTCTCCAATGGCGGGACGTTGAATCTGGATACGAATAAAGTGACATCGGAAGGCGGTCTGACCAAACGTTTCGCGGATGAAATGGGAATGCAGCCGAATCTGTTGGAAGAATTCGAATTGCCTTCTATCAAGGCGGAAACCGGTTCCAATACAGGAGCCGACCCGATGACAAACCTGCATATGCGTAACTGGATGGAATGCGTGAAGAGCCGTCGTCAACCGAACGCTCCGGTAGAGGCCGGCTACAACCATTCCATTGCCAACATCATGTGCACGGCGTCTCTTCGGACAGGCGAGAAAGCCACATTCGATGAAACAAGGCAAGAAGTGCTTGCCGGCGGCAAAGTCTTTAAATATTGATTATTCGTTTTGTGAGAAGCTGCACAGTACGATCCTTTGACGTACGTCGGCTATAACATTCTTTGTGGAGGTAAGTAGACTGAAGGTGTACTTATCTCCATAATTTTTTTGGATCGTATCCAAGTCTTTCACCGTGCAGAACATAAAACCACTCACCGGCTGCTCCTGTCCGAAGTTATGGAATTTGTTACCTAAATAGAAGTTCAGCCCATAAAGATTGGTGTATGTCTTCAGGTCGTTCATCACATACATATTCATTTCGTCCAACTGATATTCTTTCTGAACCTGTTCGGCAAACGGACGGGCGGAACTTCCCTGGCGTATACCGCGCATGACAACACCGTCGATCAGCAAGTTAATGGCAAAGGACAATGCTATCGTCGCATACAGGATCTTGATGTTGATCTTCTTGAACATCTGATAGTAGACAGTCGCCAGAATCGCCAAAAGGACTGTCAGGATGCAGATTGTCAGCCCGCAGGGATGAGCGAACATATTCGAAACCAACCCGACCATTTCCAATGTCGATTGGCGGCTTGTGTACTGGCTTGCAATCCTGGCAGGATCGATAGCTCCGGCCATCGTCAGGCCGACGGCTATCACGACGACGGCCGTGACGGAAGCCATGAAAGCAGCGAACACGCGGGTTACCTTCGTCCGGTATTCTGTGATATATAAGGTATATTGAGCCAGAAAAATAGCAATGAACGGATAAGCCGGCATCAGATATACGCTTCGTTTGCTGGAAGGTATCGAATAGAAGAAAATGATGCAAACCAATGCTACCAGGCTGAACAGTTTCTCTTTTTCCATCGACCGGATGCTATTCCAGATGCCGGCCAATGTCTCTTTCAGCGGCTTTTCCGGTTTGTGCAGTTTCAGTCCGAATAAAGAGAAAAAGAAGAAGATCGTCCAGGGGACAAATCCCGCAGCCAATGTCATGAAGTTGTACCAGACTCCGTTTTCATGCCCTAAATTGTAGTGGATTTCAGGCGTGCTGAGGTGGAAGAAACGTCCGAAATTCTCTGCCAGCACCACATTCAGGAATGCATCGCCTCCCTGTTTCCAGGCAGCGACATACCACAATAGGGGCAGAAACATAGACGAAATGCCGGCGTAAAGAAGCGCTTTGAATATCACCAAATAAGAGTATTTACGAAGCATCAGCAAATAGACGCCGAAGACAAACAGCGGCAGGACGACACCCACAGGCCCTTTCGTCAGTACGGCACATCCCAATAAGGCCGGAATGGCGATCGGCACTCCTTTCAGCTCCAGTTTGTCTTCCCATCGGTATAGCTGATAAAGCCCGATCACGATAAAGGTTGTCAGCAGCATATCCACACGTGTGGTCATGGCTGCCCGGTGAATCTCTATACAGGTGATGAGCAATAGCGTGGCTATGAATGCCTGTTGGAAGCGCAAACGTTTGCCGAAGAAAACCAGCGTGAACCCGATCAGCATGATAAAGGCCAGTGCAGACGGTAACCGCGAAGTGAACTCGGAGACATAGCCCTGCGGCAAAGAGGCGGCAGCCATCAGCCAATGTGCCAACGGCGGCTTGTATGCAAATTCGTCCGCATAGACCTGTGGTAAAACCCAATTGCCGGTTTCGAGCATGGAGACGGCAACCGCTGCTTCGCGAGGTTCTCCTTTGGTTGAAAAATCTCCCATCCCGATCCAGGGAAGGACCGATATTATGCAAATGACAATAACCATCGTTACCGGCTTTTGCAGATAAAGATATTGAAGAGTAGGTGTACGCATAGTTTAAATAGGTAAGGAGCTTTCACCCCTCATTATATTTATTTTAATTTAGAGTGCAAAAGAACGACTTTTTACGGACTTTTTCTTCATTTCAGGAAACTTTTTTATGTTCCTAAACATTCTTTGATGGAAGTCCGGATGATCTCGGCATCTTCTCTGTTTTCTTTCAAAATAGAGAGGATGAGGTTTAGATAGCTCTCTTTATTGCTGATGCCGCAGTATTTGCATAGTTGCGATTGGGGCAGCATCCCTTTCTGGTTGTAGACACGAAGAATGTTTTTGTAGTCGCCTGTTTCGGCAAACTGGATGAATTTGTCTTTGATTCCCGTATATATTTCGTCCACATGCACGGTTTCGCGGATGCTTTCCACGTGTTCGCTCAGTTCGTCTACCGTGCTCATTTTCCGGTTCAGAGCCGTTTCCAGTTTTTTCTGTACGCGGTGGCGGGCATGAAGCAAAACCTGGCTTTCGAGATCTTTCAGGAAAAGTCTGATCACGTTTTCTTTGACTTGGTTGAAGACCTGTTCGGGGTCTTTCATCAGGCGGGCGGCGACGGTCTTGATAACCGGCTCCAGCATCAGCAGGTTTTCCACTTCGGCCACATCGGGAACGTAGATGTGTTGTTCGCGCAGGTAAGCTATTTCCCCATCCGTGCGGCGGTCGCGGTCGACGATCCCTTTGGAATCCAGCGTATGGAAATCTTTCAACTGGGCGAAAGCCTTTGTCGTCTCGATGACTTTCTGGCAACCACCCATCGGTTTTACCTTATAGTCCGGGAAGATAAGCGGATAGAGGCGGCTGTCTATGCTGTTGGAGTCGGTTCCTTCGATAAAGAGGATCGGTTTGCGGCTGCCCAGGATTTCCATATAGACCTCTTCCGGGAAACTGTCGTTGTTTTCGATCAGTTCGTAGTCCCATATCCGGTCGTCCCCGTTGTAAGAGCGTATCCAGAGGCGCTTGCTGTTATCGCGTGAGGCGGCAAAGTCGATGTCGTGCGTCAGATACACATACGTGCAATCCGGGCGCATGGCTTCTATCTCGTCCCATAAAGCATTTTTGATGGAGTCGTGCAGCAGGACTTCCGGCTCTTCGATGATTAGCAATGCATTTTCCTGAGCACAAAGCACGGCTCCGATCAGGTAGAATACCAGTTTTTCGCCGTCGCTCATCCGGCCGGCCGTATAAGAATCTCCATTGATACAGGTGGAAGCCAGTTCGATAAAGCCCGATTTGCGTACCAGGCGGTTGTGCGGGAACATCTTTTCCCAGATCGTCTGGATGCGGTCTATCTTGGTGACAGGCGGCAATAGGCCGTGTGTCTGTTTGCTCTCTTCCTTATATTGGACGGCGGCTTCGAATTCTTCCGTTTGCAGGTGCAGGATCAGTTTTTCGTATTCTGACATGCGCGGCATGAAAAGCCGTTCCGCAATCATGGACTGAAGCCGTGCCAGCTCGTTGCCGTCCGCCGGAGCCTTGTTGTCATCGCTGCTGAGGAAGAGGGAGTGCATTCCGGATATCCATGCGCTTTGTCCGGCATAGCGTTGGTGCAGGTCTCTGCCGAAGGAGCTTTTGCCGGCTCCGTTAGCCCCGATTACGACCAGCACTTTCGTGTCGAGGGTTACGGGTGCTGAAGTATTTTGATTGGTTGGTAGAATTAAATCCATAACAAGTCTTTCGATTCGTTCGTTTGCCAAAGATAAATAAAAAAATGATAGGCGGGAAACAAAAATTCCATCGGCATGAAACAAAAATTCCATCGACGTGGAACAAGAGTTTCAGGCCGATGGAATTTTTGTTTCTTTCGTATGTGTGCGGGTTCGGGCGGCTTAGTAAGCTCGTGCAAACAATACGCGTTGTGCGGAAGGTTTGCCGGTCACCATGCATTTGCCCGGAGTTTTGTCGCCGGCCAAAGGAATGCAACGGATCGTGGCTTTCGTTTCGTTCTTCACCAGCTCTTCCGTTTCGGGCGTTCCGTCCCAGTGAGCCATGATGAAGTAGCCTTCTTCGATCTTTTCCTTGAACTCTTCGTAGGTGTCGACCGTGATCGTTCTTTCCGTACGGTGGTCGAGTGCTTTCTGGAAGATGTTCTTCTGGATTTCTTCCAGCAGGTTCTGAACGTATGTTTCGATGTTGTCGCAAGTCACGGTTTCTTTTTCCAGTGTGTCGCGACGCATCACTTCGATCGTGTTGTTCTCCAGGTCGCGCCCGCCCATTGCCAGACGGACAGGAACGCCTTTCAGTTCGTATTCGGCGAATTTCCATCCCGGTTTCTTGTTGTCGGCGTCGTCAAATTTGACGGAGATGCCCAGCGCTTTCAGTTTGGTAACGATGCCGTTTACCTTCTCGCTGATCTGCGCCAGTTGCTCTGCACTGCGGTAGATCGGGATGATTACCACCTGGATAGGAGCGAGGTGGGGAGGCAATACCAGTCCGTTATCGTCGGAGTGGGACATGATCAGGGCGCCGATCAGGCGGGTTGAAACTCCCCAGGAAGTGGCCCAGGCGTAGTCGCTCTTTCCGTTCTTGTCGATGAAGGTGACGTCGAATGCCTTGCCGAAGTTCTGTCCCAAGAAGTGGGAGGTCCCGGCTTGCAGTGCTTTTCCGTCCTGCATCATCGCTTCGATCGTGTAGGTGTCCAATGCACCGGCGAAACGTTCGCTTGCAGACTTGACACCTTTGATGACCGGCATCGCCATATAGTTCTCGGCAAAATCAGCATATACTCCCTGCATCTTCTTTGCTTCGATTTCAGCTTCTTCGCGTGTCGCGTGGGCGGTGTGTCCTTCCTGCCACAGGAATTCAGCGGTACGGAGGAAGAGGCGCGTACGCATTTCCCAACGCATCACGTTTGCCCATTGGTTGCAAAGAATAGGCAGGTCGCGGTAAGACTGTATCCAGTTGCGATAGGTGTTCCAGATAATTGTCTCGGAAGTCGGACGGATAATCAGCTCTTCTTCCAGCTTGGCGGCCGGATCGACCACGACACCTGTGCCGTCGTGGTTTGTTTTCAAACGATAGTGCGTTACAACGGCACATTCTTTGGCGAAGCCTTCCACATGTTCGGCTTCCTTGCTCAGGAATGATTTCGGGATCAGCAAGGGGAAGTAAGCGTTTACGTGACCTGTTTCCTTGAACATATCGTCGAGGATACGTTGCATTTTTTCCCAAATTGCATATCCGTAGGGCTTGATCACCATACAGCCGCGTACTGCAGAATTCTCTGCCAGATCCGCTTTGATCACCAGATCCTGGTACCACTGCGAGTAGTTCACACTTCTCGGAGTCAGTTCTTTCAGCTCTTTTGCCATTTCCTTATAATTCTATATGTTTTTTCTTTTGATTCTAAATATAACGCGCAAAGGTACAAAAATATTTGTACTTATTATTCCTGCTGCTTGATCGCTTGCAAATATTTACCGACAATTTCTATATGTTCCTTGAATGCTTCTTTTTGGTATCGTTCCAGCAATTCCGGATATCTTTGTAATAATTCTTCCATTTTTTTCGAATCCACTCTGTCTAATTTCAACTTTTTTTCGGAATCGTCTACTTCGTAGAAAACACGTGATGAAGCTGCATTAGCTGATTGTACTGCTGCTCCAACGACCCCGAATGCTATAGCTGCATTTGAGCCTGTGGGAATTGCTGTGAAATAAACTTTCCCTTTACAAATAAGACCTGGTGCAAACCAGGCTCCGATTGGACGCTTTTTGAATTTTAATCCGATGCAATTGATGTACAGCGTGTCATCAATCTCGATGGCAAAGGTCTTTTTCTTGATCTCCTTATCGAGCTCTTTGTCCCCATTATATATTTTGAAGTCTCCTCCTCCGGACATAAACAGTTGGTTTTTGTTCCGTTTTTCCTTAATAACGTTCAATGTACTGCTGCTTGTTTCGTTTAGCAGCTCGGAAAGAGTTGCATACAATTTGCCGGTTTCTTGGCTCAGAGCTCCTTCTACAGAAAGGAAGAGGCATAACACGAAAAATAATGTTTTCATAAAATAGGTAATTTGTTCCGCTTATCTGATTAAGATATTTCCGGATGTTTGTTCTTTCTTAGAACGTACAGGTAAGCATAAAATTGTATGGAACAAAAAAAGCCACTCCCCGAAAGGAGCGGCCTTCTATTTAATGGATAAGGATTATTCTTATTTGTATGCTTCGCCTTTGATAGCTGCGATACCCGGAAGAACTTTGCCTTCGATGGCTTCCAGCAGAGCGCCACCGCCTGTAGAAACGTAAGAAACGCCGCTTGCCAGACCGAACTTGTTAACACATGCTACAGAGTCTCCGCCGCCTACTAAAGAGAAAGCGCCGTTCTTGGTTGCTTCAACGATTGCTTCGCCGACTGCGCGGGAACCGTCTGTGAAGTTTTCGAATTCGAATACGCCTGTAGGACCGTTCCACAGGATAGTCTTGGAGTTCTTGATAACTTCGGCATAAAGAGCGATAGTCTTCGGACCGATGTCAAGGCCTTCCCATCCGTCAGGAATTTCGTTTACGTCGGCATAAGCAGTCTTGGCGTCGTTGCTGAAATCGTCGGCAATCTTGGCGTCGACAGCCAATACCAGGTTTACGCCTTTTTCTTTTGCTTTCTTCATCAGGTCGATAGCCAGATCCAGCTTGTCATCTTCGCAGATTGATTTGCCGATCTTGCCGCCCATAGCCTTCGTGAAGGTGTAAGTCATACCGCCGGTGATGATCAGGTTGTCTACCTTGTTCAACAGGTTTTCGATGATTTCGATCTTGGAAGAAACCTTGGAACCACCCATGATTGCAGTAAACGGACGAGTGATGTCGTTCATTACTTTTTCAACCGCTTTTACTTCTTTTTCCATCAGGTAGCCGAACATTTTGTGGTCAGCGTCGAAGTAATCGGCGATCAATGCCGTAGAAGCGTGAGCACGGTGAGCCGTACCGAATGCGTCGTTTACATAGCAATCGGCATAGGAGGCCAATCTCTTTGTAAATTCTTTCTGGCTTTCTTTAACGGCTTTCTTGGCTGCTTTCTTTTCTTCGTCTGTCGCATCTTCTGCCAAACCTCTCGGTTTGCCTTCTTCTTCAGCATAGAAACGAAGGTTTTCAAGCAATAATGCTTCGCCCGGTTGCAGAGCGGCAGCTTTAGCGCCGGCTTCTTCGCCGATACAGTCGTTAGCAAACTGAACATCGACACCCAGCAGTTCGGAAACGTGTTTCAGGATGTGTTTCAGTGAATATTTGTCAGTAACGCCTTTCGGACGTCCCAGGTGAGAGCCGATGATTACACTACCACCGTCTGCCAAAATCTTTTTCAGAGTAGGAAGGGCGGCACGGATACGAGTGTCGTCTGTGATGTTGAAGTTTTCGTCCAGAGGAACGTTGAAGTCAACTCTTACAAATGCCTTTTTGCCGGCAAAATTGAAATTGTCAATTGATTGCATAACTCTTATATTTAAGTTCTGTATTAAAATATCACGCTTAGCGGACGCAAACTTACACAAAAATATTCTATTTCGTTGTTTCAAATTCTATAAATTGTTGGCATAAATAAAAAACGGCCTTGCTTTGCCGTCTTTGCATGGGAATGCTTGAAAAGTGGAATTCGTTCGTTTTGCGCTTTGTCGGGATCGGTTTTGTCCATCCGGTCGTTTCCCTTATTGTCTTATTCCCAAAAAAGCCATTGGTTCGAATCGAAACTACTACTGCATCAAATTCGATTTTGTACCCTATATAATTCAAATTTCCCTATAGGGTAATATTTTTTAAGAAACAGGCTTTTGGGGTATATGGCTGTGGGCTATGTGTTTATGTGATATTCTTGCTTCAGGAGGGGATATTGTATTTTTTTTCGCAAAACGCGGATGGCATATCCCCTCCCAAGTTGTTGGTTTTCGGTGTTGTCTGGTTTTATAAATTATTCCGTCAGTTTGAAACGCAGGCGCAACCGGCCGTCGGCATAATCGTATGTCAGCATTTTGAAATGTCCGATTTCAGACGTGTTCTCGACATGTGCTCCGATACACGCGCAGGCGTCATAATCCCCGATACGGACAATGCGCAGCGTCTCGCTTGTGTCTTCCGGCAATTTGCTGAGATCGACGATTGCCCCGGCTTCCGCTTTCGGCACAAATTCGATTGTAACGGGCAGATGCCGGTCGATCACCTCATTGATCCGGCGTTCCACCTCTGCCATCATCTCGGCAGTCGGTTCTTCCGGCAGCTCGTAGTCGCATTTGCTCTTTTTCCTTTCTATATGCGCATTCTTTGAACGAGGGCAACCGAACATGCGGACCATCGTCTGGTTCAAAATATGTTCCGCCGTATGCATCGGAGGATATTCGGCTTTGTTGTGGCCGTTTAATTGGATTTCTTGTTCCATGAGTCGACTTCTTTTTTTAATATACTATATACATTAATATTTACATATTCGTTTGATACCAGCAATTCTCCATCCCGCTCGGTCCCTTCCAGCGTGAAGCCCAAACGTTTCGGGATGGCGTTGCTCGGTAAGTTGCCGGTGGCACACCGGATTTGGATACGGTTTATGTTGCGTTCGCGGACAGCCCATTGGCAAAGGTGACGGACGGCGTGCGTGATGATTCCTTTTCCGCGGTAGGCGGGAAGCAGCCAGTAGCCAATTTCCGTACGATGGTTGGGAGCATCGGAGAAATGGAAACCGGCCAGCCCGCAAATTGTTTCCCCTTGTTCCAGAATGTAAACAGGATCGCGTTGCCCGTAAGGGACGGCCAACACGGATTGCAGGAATTCCTGTTCGTCCGCAACGCTCTTGAGCCTGTCGACAAAAGGCAGCCAGATGCGCAAGTCTTCCCGGTTCTTGTCGATCGCCTCGAAGATAGGGGCTGCATCCTCGAAAGTCGCTTCCCGGATCGTATAGCCGGAAATGCCTATCGGGAGGGAGTGAGGACGGATCGTCTTTTCGAAAGCTTTCCTTGCGCTGTTGTTCCGGTAATACACTTCGCCGCAATACCGGAAACCCAACGTGTCGATCAGGTGAAGCATGTAAGCATTGTCGTATTTCGTGTCCACGCGGAAATTGTAGACGCCTTTCCTGCGGCTCACCTCCTCGGCTTGCAGCATAAACCGCTTTGCCATGCCTTGCCGTTTCATCTCGTCGGCAACAGCCAGGCGATGGACGATGACGTATGGCAGGTCGTTCGACCATCTGCCCTCTATGCCTTTATAGACCGGTTCGCCGTCGAACGAAATGACTCCGTAGGCAACAACCCGGCCTTCCCGGCAAACGACATATCCGTTTCCGTCCTGTATGTCTTGACGGATATGCTCGATGGCCGGATAGTTCTCGTCCCATTGCTGGCTTCCAAGACGTTGCATTTGGGCTTTTGCCTGCCCGATAATTTGCCAGATCCGTTCGATGTCTGTCGTTTCTGCTTTTCGGAATGTGTCGGATGTACCGGAGATTGTCATGTGTCTGTTGAATTTGTTGTTATGAATCCCCAAAGATAGTTTTTATTTTATATTCCAATAAAGTATGGAAAGCCAAAAAGATAAGCGGAAAAGTTCGTTTTTATAAACATTTGCTATTCTTAACCCGCTAATTTCAATCAAAGTCGTTTCGTTTTTGGTTATAAAAACAGATTAAGTCTGAAACGGTCTAAACAATTTATTAGGTATGATACGAAAACTTTTGATTCGGGATCTGACTCTCCGGGATGGTCAGCAATCTGCTTTTGCAACGCGAATGTCACAAAAACAGATAGACAGAGTGCTTCCTTTTTACAAAGAAGCCGGTTTTTATGCGATGGAAATATGGGGTGGCGCCGTGCCCGATTCCATCATGCGATATCTGGAAGAAGACCCGTGGGAGCGATTGGAGAAAATAAAAGTTGCCGTAGGAGACGCATCTAAGTTGGCGGCCCTTTCACGCGGACGTAACCTGTTCGGTTACAATCCTTATCCGGATAAGCTCATAAAAGGCTTCTGTCGCAACTCCATAGAATCGGGATTGGATATCATGCGCATATTCGATGCGTTGAACGATGTGGAGAATATAAAATCGACGGTCAGATATGTGAAACGCTTCGGCGGAATGGCCGATTGTGCTGTCTGCTACACGATCGATCCGTACCATTCGGCCGTTGAGAGAATTGTCGCAGCTTTACACGGACATCCGTTGCATAAGCCTGTTTTCACAAACGAATATTTTCTGAATAAGGCGCTTCAAATGGTGGCATTGGGAGCCGACATGATCACGATTAAAGACATGAGCGGCCTGATCCCGCCGGGAAGAAGCGCCGAAATGGTGCGTCTGTTCAAAAAACATCTCAAAGTTCCGGTGGATTTTCATACCCATTGTACGCCCGGATATGGCCTGGCCTCGGTCTTGGCCGCTATCGTCAACGGGGTGGATATTGTCGATACCAACATCTGGTATTTCGCCGGTGGAACAGCCGCTCCGGCAGTCGAACTGGTGTACGTGTTCTGCAAAAAGATGGGAATCGAGCTGGATATCAATATGGAAGCAATCGCGAGAATCAATTCCCATTTGCTGGATATCCGCAAAGAGTTGTCGGCTTTCGATATGGCAAAACAACTGCCTAAGCCGTTTAATCCGCTGACGGACAGGATACCGAACGAGATCGACCGTTTCTTCAACGATGCCATAGACGCCGCCCGGAAAGATAAAGAGGACGATTTGCTGCTCTTCTGCCGTGCCATAGAAGAATATTTTGATTTTCCCGAACCCGACGAACTGGTGAAGAAGGCTCAGATACCGGGAGGCATGTACACGAATATGGTAGCCCAGTTGAAACAGTTGGGGCAGTCGGACTTGCTGGAAAAAGCGATGTCGTTGATCCCACGGGTACGTATGGATGCCGGATTGCCGCCTTTGGTTACGCCGACGAGCCAGATCATCGGGGCTCAGGCAGTCTCGTGCGCGTTGGATCAGCTGAAGGGACGTCCGATGTACAGCAATCCCTCCAACCAGTTCATCGCCCTGGTAAAAGGCGAGTATGGAAAGACACCGGTCCCGGTCGATCCTGAGTTTCGATTGAAGATCACCGGATCGCGAGATGAAGTTCCCTATGATCCGTCCGATTATGAAATGCAGGAGAATCCCCTTGTGGAAGAAATGGAGACCCGGTTGGCCGAAAACGAAAAAGAAATCCTGCTCCTGGAACTTTTCCCGATGATGGCGCACAATTTTCTTTCAAAGAAGAAGCATGTGCATGTTACTACATAATATTTAGGTCGTTTTTTTATGTATTCGACATTCTATTATGTGTTTGAAAATCAGAAAAAGAGGAATGAAAATCAGAAAAAAAGAGAAGAAATGAAACGAAAAGCTTGCATAATTCAAATGAACCCTCTATTTTTGCACCCGTCTTAGAGACGAGGAGAGATGGCAGAGTGGTCGATTGCGGCGGTCTTGAAAACCGTTGAACCGAGAGGTTCCGGGGGTTCGAATCCCTCTTTCTCCGCTGAAAGCAGCAAAAGCTGCTTTTTACGTTTTATGGAGGCTGGCTGCTTCCGGATTTACATGGTTTTCAACCGAAAAGGAGAGATGCTCGAGTGGTTGAAGAGGCACGCCTGGAAAGCGTGTAAACCCCTAAAGGGTTTCGCGGGTTCGAATCCCGCTTTCTCCGCTGAAGGTCACTGGTTGTCAGTGGCCTTTTTTTGTGTTCGTTTCGCTTCGACCCCATGTTTTTTGGGCTGTCGTGGCGTTTTTTGTTTTATCCGGATGAAACTTTTTATATTTTTGCGGCGATCTTACAAAAATGAAATGAGAAATGGAACACGCTCCTAAGATTAACAAAGTAGAGGTCCGTACCCTACAGATGGCGGACTACCAACAATTATCTCAATCTTTCACAAGAGTTTATTCAGATGGCTCGGATGTGTTTTGGACACGTGAGCAAATCAAGAAGTTGATCACTATTTTCCCGGAAGGGCAGGTGGTTACGGTCGTGGACGATAAGATCGTGGGTTGCGCCTTGTCTATCATCGTCGATTACGACAAGGTGAAGAACGACCATACCTACGCCTTTGTTACCGGCAACGAAACCTTTAACACGCATAACCCGAAAGGTAATATTCTCTATGGTATCGAAGTCTTTATCCATCCCGATTACCGGGGCTTGCGCCTGGCACGGCGTATGTATGATTACCGGAAGGAACTGTGCGAAAGCCTGAATTTGAAAGCGATTATGTTCGGCGGACGTATCCCGAATTATCATAAATATGCAGATACGATGCGCCCGAAGGAATATATCGACAAGGTCCGTAAAAGAGAAATTTACGACCCGGTGCTGACTTTCCAGATATCGAACGATTTCCACGTTCGCAAAGTGATGACGAACTACTTGCCGAACGACGAGGAATCCAAGCATTATGCAACCCTGCTGCAATGGGACAATATCTATTACCAGCCGACCCCGGAAATCGTTTCGACCAAGACGACCGTCCGTGTCGGCCTTGTCCAGTGGCAGATGCGACCTTACAAGGGCCTCGACGACGTGTTCGAGCAGGTGGAGTTTTTTGTGGATGCCGTGTCCGATTATAAGAGCGACTTTATCCTTTTCCCCGAATATTTCAATGCCCCTCTGATGGCTAAGTTCAACCACATGAGCGAGTCGGAGGCTATCCGCGAGCTGGCGAAATATACGGACGAGATGCTGAACCGCTTCATCAACCTGGCGATCAGCTACAACATCAATATCATCACCGGAAGCATGCCGTTGATCAAAGACGACGGATTGTATAACGTCGGTTTCCTCTGCCGTCGCGACGGAAGTTATGAGACATACGAGAAAGTGCATATCACGCCCGATGAGGCGAAGAGCTGGGGGCTTTCCGGCGGCAAGATGGTCCGGACTTTCGAAACGGACTGTGCCAAGATTGGTGTCCTGATCTGCTACGATGTCGAATTCCCGGAACTCTCGCGTATCATGGCGGACCAGGGAATGCAGATACTCTTTGTGCCCTTCCTGACCGATACGCAGAACGCCTATTCGCGTGTCCGTGTCTGTGCGCAGGCACGTGCGATCGAAAACGAATGCTTTGTTGTCATAGCCGGCAGCGTCGGCAACCTGCCTCGCGTACATAACATGGATATCCAGTATGCGCAGTCCGGCGTCTTCACCCCGTGCGACTTTGCTTTCCCGACAGACGGGAAAAGGGCGGAGGCGACCCCGAATACGGAAATGATCTTAGTGTCGGACGTAGACCTCGATTTGCTGAACGAATTGCATACCTACGGAAGTGTCCGCAACTTGAAAGACCGCCGGCACGACCTGTATGAGGTGAAGATGAAGCGGAAGTGATGAAAAGGTAACATATATGTACGTGTATTGTCATTTTGCTGTGATTTGTAAGGAGTTTTAAGATGTTTTATAAGTGACGTGCTTTTGGTGGTAGCAGAAAAAGGTTACATTTGTAGATGGATGTTTTCAAAATAACATGCTATGATCCCACCTAAAAGTATTTGCTTATGATAAAAAGAAGATTACTGTCGTACGACATTTCGCAATTGACAAAAGTATTTAGAAAAGATTTTCCCCAGCTGGTGACGATGGCGGAAGAAAATGAGAGCGCAGCGCTTTTCAAAGAAGCCCTGCGCTCTTTTGTTTCTTCCCGCATCGGCGGGACGGCCGGTGGAAACAAGGAGGGAAATGCCGTGGCGAAGCGTATTCTTCTGTTGATCGAACATGACGATACGACAGTCTTCGAACTATCGACAGGCGAAGAAATTCCGATACGGACGATAACCCGCCTGTGGCAATTTCTGACCGGAAAACTGGAGGAGGTCGTTTCGCCGGACTTCTTTATCGACCTCTTCCGGCAATTCGAATTGTTGGAAAACCCGGAGAAGATCGTGCCGGACCGCTCGCTTGTCAAACGGCAGATGAACCGCTGGCCGACTGGGTTGGACGAAGAGGTGATGGAGATCCGCCGTTCCAACAAAGAGCGGATCATAGCCGGACTGATACGCAAGATCGAACGGCGCCATGCCCCGGCTTCCCGGTTTCAGTTTGCGGAAGGAATGGGCTATGCCGAGAAATACATCAAGGTGCAGGAATGGTGGGATACCAGCCGTTTCCATCTTGCAATGGCTTTCAAAAGCCCGACGGAATTGAACTATTTCCTCGGCGGTTCCCTTTCGGTGGAGACGCTGGACCTGTTGGCGCGTGCCCGCAAGAAAGGCATGCCGTTCTTTGTGACTCCTTACTACCTTTCTTTGCTGAACACGAATACAAGCGGGTATGACGATGAGGCCATCCGTTCGTATATCCTCTATTCGAAGGAACTGGTCGAGACATACGGGCAGATCAAGGCGTGGGAAAAAGAAGACGTCGTCGTGGCGGGGCAGCCGAATGCCGCCGGATGGTTGTTGCCGGAAGGACACAACATACACCGCCGCTACCCGGAGGTGGCGATTCTCATTCCCGATTCGATGGGACGTGCCTGCGGCGGCTTGTGCGCCTCCTGCCAGCGGATGTACGATTTTCAGAGCGAACGGTTGAATTTTGATTTTGAATCCCTGAAGCCGAAGGAGGCCTGGGATCGGAAACTACGCCGCCTGATGCGCTATTTTGAAGATGACGCACAGCTCAGGGATATACTGATCACCGGAGGCGACGCGTTGATGAGCCAGAACGCGACGCTTCGCAACATACTCGATGCCGTCTACAAGATGGCGGTCCGGAAACGGAAAAACAACGAGAGCCGGCCTGATGGGGAGAAATACGCCGAACTGCAACGGGTTCGTCTGGGTTCGCGTCTGCTTGCCTATCTGCCTCTTAGGATTACGGACGAACTGGTTGGCCTCTTGAGGGATTTCAGAGATAAGGCCTCGCGTGTCGGTGTCACACAGTTTATCGTACAGACACATTTCCAGTCTCCATTAGAGGTCACGCCGGAAGCAAAGAAGGCGATCGAGGCTATCCTCTCCGCCGGCTGGATCATCACCAACCAGTTGGTCTACACCGTTGCCGCTTCCCGGCGAGGGCATACGGCAAAACTTCGCCAGACGTTGAATGCGATGGGGGTGGTGTGCTATTATACTTTCTCGGTCAAGGGCTTCCACGAAAACTATGCCGTGTTTACCCCAAACAGCCGTTCCTTGCAGGAGCAACAGGAGGAGAAGGTTTTCGGACTTGTCCCGAAAGAGAAACAGAAGGAGCTGTACCGGCTGATCCGCTATGAACGGCCCTTGGGAAAGAAACTGTCCGGTTTCCTGAAAGAGAACCATCTTCTTTTTGCCGCTACAGACCGCAGTGTGCTGAATCTTCCTGCCATTGGCAAAAGCATGACCTTCCGGACAGTCGGCTTGACGTCCGAAGGTAAACGCATCCTGAAATTCGACCATGACGCCGGACGTCGCCACAGCCCGATTATCGACCGGATGGGAGAGGTCTACATCGCCGAGAACAAGTCTGTCGCCGCCTACCTGCGCCAGTTGCAGGATATGGGCGAGGAGGTACGGGAATATGTCAGCATCTGGAACTATTCCGAAGGAGTGACCGAACCCCGTTTCGGTATTTACGAATATCCCGGTTATCCTTTTGATGTTACAGAAAAGATGACAAATCTTGAACTATAAAACGAGTATTTATTATCTTTGTTCGTGCTAAACCAATATTAAAATGATACAGAACGAAAGAGAAATACGACACGAGCATGTGTTACAGGCTGTTCGTCAGATGATGACAGCTGCCCGGACAGCTCCGAAGGGGAAAGGTATCGACATTATCGAAGTGGCAATGGTGACGGACGAGGACATCAAGCACCTTTCCGAAGAACTTGTCATCATGTCGGGCGAAACCGGTTTGAAATTCTTTTTGCGTGATGCCGACAATATCCTTCAAGCCGAAGCCATCATGATTGTCGGTACGCGCCAGCAGGTACAGGGCTTGAATTGTGCGCACTGCGGATTCCCGACCTGTGCGGAGAAGCCGGAAGCCGTTCCTTGTGCGATCAATTCGGTGGACTTGGGCATTGCGATCGGTTCGGCTTGTGCCACGGCATCGGATTTGCGCCTGGACACACGTGTGATGTTCAGTGCCGGACTGGCTGCACAACGTTTGGGGATGTTGGACGATTGTAAATGCGTGATGGCGATCCCCGTGAGCGCATCCTCGAAAAACCCGTTCTTCGATCGAAAACCCAAAACAGAGTAAGTCATGATAAAGTTTGATAACAAACTCGAACTGCGATACTACTTCAACGATAAATCCAACTACATGGATGCCATGATCAAACACCGTTCGGAAAAGGAGGTGCTCTCGCTTGTCCGGACGCTGGCAGACATGTTGGATATCAAAATGACTATTTATTGTGAGTCTTTAGCCCAGCAGGAAGGGTTTCGCGAAATCTGGTCGGTGGCTGGAGAGAACAGCCGTCTGATCTCCATTCTTCTCAATTTGTTTATGCAAGTGTGGACACGTCCGTCCCTTTTGGTCGGCGGGCAGCCGGCCCAGGACCGTTCGGCGGCCGACGAAGAAAAGATGCAGCGCGAAGTTGCCTTGTTGCGCACGAATCTCAGGAAGAAATCTCCCGGCGTGACAGTCACGCGCGAATTGGTGGAACTGCTAAGCGCATCGCCTCGCGTCTGCAAGTGCAAATCGAATTTTTACGAAGCTGTGCGCGGCTATCCGAAAGTGACGAAGTTCACCCTGCGCGAACTGAACGAAAACAACCGCAGCCGCTCGGGGTCGTTGGAGGTTAAACGCGAACAGTTTGACTATTATATCCTCCGTTCCGATGAGTTGCCTCCGGTCAAAGATAACAAAGCGACGATAGAAATCATCTCGCCTGTGCTGAAAGACGCCCGTTACCGCTGGAAAGGCATCTACAACAAAGGCGGCGAGACAATCGACTTCTACATGTGCGACGAAGACTTCAAGAAAGATATGTTCGATGAAAAGATCGTCTTCAAGAGTGGCATGTGTATCGATTGCGTGCTGGAGATACAACGGAAGATAAGCGAACTGGGTGAAGTGGTCAATATCAGCTACACGGTCGAAACCGTGATCCGTACCCGCTTCGATAAGATGGAAATCATTACGCCGCAAGGAAAACGCCATTTGCGTAAGTTAGAGGCGGAGAAAAAACAGTTGACGCTCGATCTTTTCGGCTGATACAACGCATCGCTGTCAACGCACAACGGACCGGAATGACTCTTTTGAGAGTTTCGCGGGCCTCCCATTGTGCATCGAAATAAATAAAAGAGGTTATGGCAAAAGCAAAAACCGTATATGTCTGCTCCAACTGCGGGGCTGATTCTCCGAAATGGATCGGAAAATGTCCTTCCTGCGGGGAATGGAACACGTATGTCGAGGAGATCGTGGCAAAGGAACCGGCCGGGAAACGGGCCGGGGCGGGATTTATCCGCCCTGAAGGGGCAGGCCCTGTGCGCCCTGTACTGCTTCGCGACATTACTTCCGAAGAGGAAACGCGCATCGACCTCGGCGATCAGGAGTTGAACCGTGTCCTCGGTGGCGGTCTGGTGAAAGGATCGTTGGTCCTGATCGGCGGCGAACCGGGCATCGGGAAGTCTACTCTCGTCCTGCAAACCGTTTTAGGATTGAAGGGACTCCGTACGCTTTACGTTTCAGGCGAGGAGAGCAGCCGCCAGTTGAAACTTCGTGCCGACCGTATCGCACATGAGAACCCGGATTGCTTCATCCTCTGCGAAACCAATCTCGAACAGATATTTGTCCAGGCCCGCAACGTACAGCCCGACCTCCTGATCATCGACTCGATACAGACCATTTATACCGAGCTGGTCGAGTCTTCCCCCGGAAGCGTTTCGCAGGTGCGTGAGTGTAGCGCGGCCATCCTGAAATATGCAAAGGAGAGCGGTACGCCTGTCCTCCTGATCGGGCACATCAACAAGGAAGGAAGCATTGCCGGGCCGAAGGTGCTCGAGCATATCGTCGACACCGTCCTGCAGTTCGAGGGCGACCAGCATTATATGTACCGCATCCTCAGGGGTATCAAAAACCGTTTCGGAAGTACGGCCGAATTGGGTATCTACGAGATGCGCCAGGACGGTCTTCGCGAAGTCAGCAACCCATCCGAACTGCTGTTGACGCAGAATCACGAGGGGTTGAGCGGCGTGGCCATTGCAGCGGCGATCGAAGGCATCCGTCCTTTCCTGATCGAGACGCAGGCGTTGGTTAGTTCGGCAGTTTACGGGACTCCCCAGCGCAGTGCGACGGGATTCGACCTGAGGCGAATGAACATGCTGCTCGCGGTGCTCGAAAAGCGTGCCGGGTTCAAGCTGGTTCAGAAAGACGTCTTTCTGAATATTGCCGGCGGGTTGAAGGTGAACGATCCGGCGATCGACCTGGCGGTGATCAGTGCGGTCCTTTCTTCGAGCCTCGATATTTCGATCGAGCCGGGTATCTGTATGTGTGGCGAGGTGGGGCTTTCGGGCGAGATCCGCCCGGTGAACCGTATCGAGCAGCGTATCCTGGAAGCGGAAAAATTGGGTTTCTCGCGTATTATCATCCCGCACAATAACCTGAAAGGCTTCGACACGTCCAAGTGCAAGATGCAGATCGTGCAAGTGCGCAAGGTGGAGGAGGCTTTCCGGCAATTGTTCGGATAAGTTTATATGTATATGAATAAAAGTGTTGTTTATCTATTTGTGAGTGTTCTCTTCCTGTTTACAAGCTGCGAGTACCGGTTGGGGGAGAATTTTGTGGATTTAGGGAGACTGCAGGTCGATTCGGTTTTGACGGATGTGCAGTTTTATGGTTTTGCCTATCATCAGGATGAAAAGGCCTATGTAGCCGAAAATAGCGGAGCTGCCAGTTGCGAACTTTTTATTTCGGCCGGGTTCGAAGTGGAAAGGATGATCGTCCGTTTAGGCGAGATGGAATGGGAAAGCACGGGGAAGCGATGTGATTTCATGCTGGATATGGATCGGATTCCGAATGGCTCTTATGAGTTGTCGTGCGAGGTTTTCGCCCGGATGAATAACGGGACGGTTGCCGGACAGGTCGGAGCCGAGCAGTATGTGGAAAAGCGCAGTTGGCCTCTCAAGATCAATGCGCGTACGGGAAGTGACAAAAACCTCCGGTATCGGATGGACGAAAACGGGCATCCCGAAATCTTTTGGGACGTGGACGAATCTCTTCGTGACGGATTTGATCATTTTACGATTGAATACAGCTATGACAATGTGGTTTATATCCGGAGAAGCAACCGTTTCGACCAGCGCTCTTTTGTCGACGAAACCTATGCTGGCGCCGGTGGAACTTACGAAGTCTATATTTATTTCAAAGATGAAACCATCCGTCCTTACTCTCTCGGTAAGGCTGTCTTGGATGTTTCCGATAATACGTCTAACCCTGAAAACAATCCGAAGAAATGAAGCGAACCATCTTGTTTATATGCCTTATGCTTGCATTTGTCCGGACGGGGCAGGCTCAGTCGCTGACAATCGAATACAATATCGGTCACGGCACATATCAGATGTCCGATATGAAAGATATCCTGAAGAACCAGATGCTTCCCGTGACCAATGCGCTGGTTACGGATGAGTTTCCCGGTTATGTGACACAAGACACCCGTGTGGGGATCGAATGGCGGCGTCATCACGCGGGAGCTCTTTTCAACTATATGAATACGGCCGGCAAGAAGGGGGTAACGGATTATTCCGGTTCCTGCAACTACGAGCTGCGCAACAAAGGGTATAAGCTCGGCGCTTTTTACCGTTTCCGTTTGGTTAAGGAAGAAATCAGTATTTTTACGTTCGAACCGTACGTGCAGCTTTCGACGGGCGTTGTGCTGAACAGGGTGCACGAGTCGAATCGTTTGTTTGTCGAGTCTGATCCCGCAGCAGGATACGAGGAGGAAGATCGTTTTTCCGGCAAGAATTTCTTTGTGGAGCCGGCTTTCGGCATCAAGTTCGGCCTGTGCCGCCATGTCGCGCTGAACGTGAACATCGCTTATGAATGGGATGCCGTGAAGCAGAAGCATTCGTCCGGGCATACAGAGTTCCCGTCGGATTTTAAGGTGGACTGGAGCGGGTACAGGGCGCAGGCCGGTTTGATTTTTTATTTGAATCTAAAAAAGTAATAAACGATGATACAAGAATTACAACTCCGTATATTGCCCGAAGAGGCAGCCAACGAACAGTCGTTGAAGCAGGTGGTCGCTCGTGAGACGGGAACATCTGTTCCGCATATTCATACCGTCCGGGTGTTGAAGCGTTCCATCGATGCGCGTCAGCGGACCATCTATGTGAATGTCAAGCTGCGTGCTTTTATCGACGAGGAACCGGACGAACCGGAATTCCGGTCGGTGGAATATAAAGACGTGTCGGGCGGGAAACCTGTCGTGGTCGTAGGAGCGGGGCCGGGCGGTTTGTTTGCCGCCCTCCGCCTGATAGAGTTGGGGTTGCGTCCGGTCGTGATCGAACGAGGAAAGAACGTGCGCGAACGTAAAAAGGATATCGCCCTGATCAGCCGCGAGCATAAGGTGAACGAAGAGTCCAACTACAGCTTCGGCGAAGGGGGAGCCGGCGCCTATTCCGACGGCAAGCTCTACACCCGCAGCAAGAAACGGGGTTCGGTCGATAAGATTCTGAATGTCTTCTGCCAGTTCGGAGCAAGCACTTCGATCCTGGCCGATGCCCATCCGCATATCGGGACGGACAAATTGCCGCGCGTGATCGAGAATATCCGCGAACAGATCATCCGCTGTGGCGGGGAAGTCCATTTCGAGACCCGAATGGATGCCTTGGTCATCCGGAACGGGGAAGTGATAGGAGTCGAGACGAATACAGGCGAAAGCTTTTCGGGCCCGGTCATCCTGGCAACAGGCCATTCCGCCCGCGACGTGTATCGCTACCTTCACGACCGGCAAATCCCGATCGAGGCCAAAGGCATTGCCGTCGGTGTCCGGTTGGAGCATCCGCAGATGCTGATCGACCAGATACAATATCATCGCAAGGAGGGGCGGGGCAAATATCTGCCGGCAGCCGAATATAGTTTTGTGGCGCAATCCGGCGGCCGCGGAGTCTATTCTTTCTGCATGTGTCCCGGCGGCTTCGTCGTTCCGGCGGCAAGCGGTCCCCGGCAGGTGGTGGTCAACGGAATGTCTCCTTCCAATCGTGGTTCCCGCTGGTCGAACTCCGGCATGGTGGTGGAGATACGCCCGGAAGACTATCCCGAATTGATGAAGCACGAAGAAATGACGGTCAGCCAGGATTCGCCACTCGCGTTGATGGCCTTCCAGGAACGTTTGGAAGAAGTCTGCTGGTTGAACGGCGGGATGAAACAAACCGCCCCGGCGCAACGGATGGCCGACTTCGTGAACAAGAAAAACTCTTTCGATCTCCCCGAATCCTCTTATACGCCCGGCCTGCTGGCTTCTCCGTTGCATTTCTGGATGCCGGAGTTCGTCACCGGCCGCCTGCGTGAAGGCTTCCGCCATTTCGGCAAAGTCTCCAAAGGCTTCCTGACCAACGAAGCGGTAATGATCGGGGTCGAAACCCGAACCTCCTCGCCCGTCCGCATCCTGCGCGACAAGGAAAGCTACCAGCACGTAACCCTGAAAGGCCTTTTCCCTTGTGGCGAAGGCGCCGGCTATGCAGGCGGGATCGTTTCCGCCGCCATCGACGGAGAACGGTGTGCGGAAGGAATTGCCGGATATTTGTCCCTTATTTGAAACACCGGTGTTTCGAAAGCGAAACATATATGTTTTGAAGCCAAAACATATATGTTTTAAAATGAAAGCCTGCCACGCATTCCGATCTCCCCATCTTTGAAATAAAACCGTTCGTCATGCTCGGCCAGGAAACGGACGGTGGCGACGATTTTATCTTCGGTGAAAGGCAGAGATTCGTTCAAGGCGGAGGCCGGCAGGGATTGCCGGTCTGAAAGCAGTTCGAGCAGCCGGTCGCGTATGGCGTTGAAATCCCGGTTGGTCAGCCCGGAATCGTTTTTGGAAAGGCAGATATCGCAGCATCCGCAATCTTTCGTATCCATTTCTCCGAAATAGGCGAGCAACAGGCGGCTGCGGCAGATATCTTCCCTGCCCATGTATTCCTTCACTTTCTCGATACGCTTTTTCGCCCTTTCGCGGCGCTCTTCGTAAACGGAGGGAGGGATAACGAGATCCTTTTTTTTCAGACGTGGATGCGTATAGGTGATCCGGGCGGTAGCGGGAAAAGTCGATTCGTCCTCTTCTTCGGTATATTCGATGTAACCGGACAGTTCCAACAAGTTCAGCGCATGATACACCTGCAGCGGGAAAAAACCGCAAGTGGAACTGAAATCGACCATGGAAAATTCGTGTATGACCTCCTTCCCGTGTTCTTCCTGTATAGGGTAATACTTTTCCAATGATCCGTACACTTGCCTGATCAGGCTTTTTTCCGGAAATTCGTTCTCGATCCGTTTTTTTAGCAGGAAGTTGTCTATGTCCGTATAGAGAACCACTGCAAAGGCTTTCCGGCTGTCCCGTCCGGCACGGCCTGCCTCCTGGAAATATTCCTCCAATGATCCCGGCATGTCCAGATGGACCACCAACCGCACGTCCGGTTTGTCGATTCCCATCCCGAAAGCGTTTGTCGTGACTATAACCCGGCATTCGTTGTTTTTCCAGCGTTGCTGCCGTATCTCTTTTTCTTTGCGGCTCAACCCGGCATGGAAGAAATCGGCTGATATCCCGACTTGTCGAAGGAAAAGGGCCGTGTCTTTTGTCTGTTTCCGGTTTCGGGTATAGACGATGGCCGTACCCGGCACTTTTCCGAGTATGTAGGACAACGTGTACTGCTTGTTGTCCGTGTGACGTACGATATAGGCAAGATTCGGGCGGGCGAAACTTTTCAGGAAAACGTTTTTCTCCTTGAAAAGCAGCCGTTCCTGTATCTCGTCCACTACTTCGGGCGTGGCTGTCGCCGTCAGCGCCAGTACCGGTACGCCGGGCAGTTGCTCCCGTATGTCGGCAATATGGAGATAGGAAGGGCGGAAGTCATAGCCCCATTGCGAGATGCAATGGCTTTCGTCTACCACCAAGATGCAGACGTTCATGGCTCGCAGCTTTTCTTTGAAGAAGCCGGTGGCAAGGCGTTCGGGCGAGACATACAGAAACTTGTATTGTCCGGAAACGCAAGACTCCAATTCGGCCGCAATCTCCTGGTACTCCATGCCCGAATAGACAGCCGTAGCTTTGATCCCGACCCGGCGCAGATTGTCGACCTGGTCGCGCATCAGAGCGATAAGCGGCGTGACGACCAGGCAAATTCCCTCCATCGCCAGTGCCGGAACCTGGAAGGTGATCGATTTTCCACCTCCCGTCGGCATGAGCCCGAGCGTGTCTTTCCCGGCACAGACGGAACGGATGATATCCTCCTGTAAAGGGCGGAAAGCCGGGTATCCCCAATACTTTCCTAAAATCTTATGGTAGACATCCACCGCATCCCTTCATATATCGTTCTCCTTGATGTCCTTCACCATCAGTTGCAACGACGTGTTGCCGTTGTAGGTGTTCTCCTCGATGGTGTAGCAGATATTGAAAGGTTTCATCTCCTTGATATACGCATTGTGCTGGTGCATGCCGAAAGCGATGCCGTGTATCGGCGTGTTCGACTTGTCGTCGATCAGTTCCAGCTTGATATGTTCCAAGTCTTTCCCGACCAGTTTGCTGGTTCCGTAATCCTTGACTCCGAGCGAGCAGAATACGGGCTTCTGGTTGTCCGGGCCGAACGGGTTCATCTTTTTCAGTTCGCTCATGAACTTGGCGTTGATATCTTGCAGGTCCAGTACGGCATCTATGTCGATCTGCGGTATCATCTGTTCGGGGATGATCTCGTCGGCAGCCAGTTTGAGGAACCGCTGGGTAAAGGCTTCCAGATTCTCTTCTTTCAGGGAGAGCCCGGCGGCATAGGTGTGGCCCCCGAAGTTTTCCAACAGGTCGCGGCAGTTTTCGATTGCTTTGTATATGTCGAATCCCGTAACCGAACGTGCGGAACCGGTTATCAGTTCGGACGATTTCGTCAGGACGACTGCCGGGCGGTAATATTTTTCCGTCAGGCGTGAAGCGACGATCCCGATCACCCCTTTGTGCCACCCCGGATTGTAGACGATGATCGCCTTGCGGTCTTCCATATTCTGGAATTCGTCGATGATGGCGTTCGCCTCGTCCGTGATCTTCTTGTCCAGTTCGCGGCGTTCTTCGTTATATTGGTTGATGCTTTCGCTCTTTTCGCGTGCCACGTCCACATCCTTCGCCAGGAGCAGTTCGACCGCCTCCTTGCCGTTCATCATGCGGCCGGAAGCGTTGATGCGCGGCCCGATCTTAAAGACGATGTCGCTGATCGTGATCTCTTTGCCCGATAAGCCGCAGATGTCGATGATCCCTTTCAGGCCGAGGCTCGGATTGCTGTTGAGCTGTTTCAGGCCGTAATAGGCCAGTATGCGGTTTTCGCCGGTGATGGGGACGATGTCCGAAGCGATGCTGACGGCGGTCAGCTCCAGCAGTTTCTCCAGGTCGGCAAACGGGAAGTTGTTGCTTTTGGCGAATGCCTGCATGAACTTGAAACCGACGCCGCATCCCGACAGGTGTTCGTACGGATAGACGGAGTCCACCCGCTTGGCATCCAGCACGGCGACCGCATCCGGCAGCGTGTCGTCCGGCATATGGTGGTCGCAGATGATGAAGTCGATGCCCAATCGGTTGGCATATTCGATCTTTTCGATGGCTTTGATGCCGCAGTCGAGCGAGATGACCAGCGTGATCCCGTTATCCCGGGCGTAGTCGATCCCTTTATACGAAATCCCGTATCCTTCGTCATAGCGGTCCGGAATATAAAAATCCAAAGCCGACGAATAAGGACGCAAATACTTGTAGACCAACGAAACGGCGGTTGTGCCGTCTACGTCGTAGTCTCCGTAAATCAAAATCTTTTCTTTATTACCCAATGCTTTGTTCAAGCGCTTGACGGCCTTTTCCATATCCGGCATGAGGAATGGATCATGCAGGTCGTTCAAGCTGGGTTTAAAGAATTTCTTCACCTCTTCAACAGTGGTGAGTCCTCGTTGAACGAGCAAAAGACATACGACCGGACTGAGTCCCAGTTCGCCTGCCAGCTTGTCTCTCTTATGTAACTCTTCTTCTGTTGGGGTTCGAAAGTTCCATTTTGTAATCATTATATATTGTTTTTTCTTTTTTTTCGTCTCAGAAACATATCGGGTATGCGGGCTTATGGTGATAAAGCCCCCAATATATTTGAATCCGTAAAGTTAGATAATATAAATGGATATTTTTGTTTGGCGGCTTGCTTTTTTATTAAATTATAATTTCCGGGAAATTTGCATTCATTTCTTCTGCATGGGAATTGATGTCCCTTTTAGTGAATCCGCAATCGGATGCAAGTGTAATTTGTTTTTGCCAATGTCGTGTATATAAATGACGTTGTCAAGAAGATGTTCCGCATTGTCGAAAATATTTTCGGCAATGCGGAATATAGATTACATAGGCATCTAATTTTTATTTCATTTGTTTCCAAGTCCGCGAATGATTTGTACATTTGTGACATTATTGAAAACAACGATGACGGAAGACATTCAAAAAGCCTGCGAAATCATGCGGGCGGGAGGCATAATACTCTATCCTACAGATACGATCTGGGGGATCGGTTGCGATGCGACCAATGAGAAAGCCGTACAGAAAGTGTACGAGCTGAAGAAAAGAACGGACAATAAGGCCATGTTGGTATTGGTCGACAGCCCGGCAAGACTGAGCATGTACGTGTCGGATATGCCCGACATAGCCTGGGACCTGATCGAGGTGGCGGATAAACCGCTTACGATTATCTATCCTCATGCGAAGAATCTGGCGAAGAATCTTTTGGGTGAAGACGCAAGCGTCGGCATACGGGTGACCGGTGAAGAGTTCTCCCATAAACTGTGCGAACGTTTCCGCAAGCCGTTGGTCTCTACTTCGGCCAACGTGAGCGGCGAACCTTCGCCGGGCAATTTCAGCGAGGTGTCGGACATTATTAAGAACGGGGTCGATTATGTTGTGAAATATCGCCAGGATGATACGAGCAAGGCCAAACCTTCCAATATCATCAAATTAGGAGACGGTGGCGTTATTCAGGTAATCAGATAAAAATGAAGAAGAACAAGCAGGCGGAAAAATACATATTGTCGGATTTCATATCGGCTTCGGTTGCGTGGTTGTTATTCAATACCCTCCGTTATGAAGTCTTGTATGTCATTAATGAAGGGACAGATAGTCTGCTTGATTATTTGCTATATCCGGGCGTTCTTTCCGGCCAGATTGTCATTCCCTTTTTCTGGCTGGTGCTTTACTATTTTTCTGGCTATTACAACAAGCCGTTCGGGAAATCTCGCCTCACCGAACTTTTCTCGACATTCATCACCGTGTTGATCGGGACGATTTTCGTCTTCTTTACTTTGCTGCTCGACGATATTCCCCGGTCGATCGACATCTATTACAAGCTGTTCTTCGGAATGTTCGGATTGCAGTTCTTCCTGACCTATATCCCGCGTTTGCTGATTACGCAGAACGGAGTACGGAAAATAAAGAACCGGGAGTGGGCGATGAACGTGCTGATTGTCGGAGCGGGAGAGAAAGCGGTCCGCATCGCCCGCGATCTGTATCGCCTGGGCTATGATATTTGCGGCTTTGTCGCCGAAGACGAGAAGACGCCGGTCAAGGCCGACCGGAAACAGGTCGTGGGGACGGTGGCAGACATTCCGCTTCTGATGGGAAAAGTGAATGTGGACGAAATCGTTCTGGCTGTCGAGTCGAAGAATAACAAGGCGCTCATGGGCATCCTCTATTCGCTCTACCGGTATAAACGCCCGATAAAAGTGCTGGCGGACCGGTTCGACATGCTGTCGAAAATCCGGCTTCGGACGATACGGGGAATCCCGTTGGTCGACGTGACGGATAACAACTTCTCGCCGGCCGAACAAAACATAAAGCTTTTTCTGGACAAGGCCTGTTCCGCAGTGGCCTTGCTGTTGCTCTCTCCCTTATTCGTCTATATCGCGTGGCGGGTGAAGAAAGACTCTCCGGGGCCCGTGTTCTTCCGCCAGGAGCGGATCGGTTATCTCGGACAGCCGTTTTTGATGTACAAGTTCCGCTCCATGTATGTCGATGCCGAAGAGAACGGCCCGGCGCTTTCATCGGAAGATGATCCGCGTGTAACGCCTTTCGGACGTATCATGCGGAAATACCGGCTGGACGAATTGCCGCAGTTCTGGAACGTGCTGAAAGGGGATATGTCGATGGTCGGACCGCGCCCCGAACGGAAATATTTTATCGACGAGATTGTCAAGACGGCTCCTTACTACTATCTGCTGCACAACGTCCGTCCGGGCATTACCTCGTTGGGGATGGTGAAATACGGTTATGCGGCGAATGTGGACAAGATGGTGGAGCGTATGGAATATGATATATTGTATTACGAAAATATGTCGCTGACATTGGATCTGACAATTCTGATCTATACGGTTAAAACAGTAATCACCGGTAAGGGGATTTGACGAATTAGGAATTAAAAATAAAAAAATTAGAGGTTGTGTGATTATGAAGGATAATTTTCAATTTTTCTATCGCTTCCTGCTGTGGCGGGACAAGCATATAAAAGAGAAGCATTTCATACTGGTCGTGAGTTTCCTGGTCGGTATCTGCACGGCGGCGGCGGCTATTATCCTGAAGTCGATCATCCACTTCATACAGCATCTTCTGACCGGCAATTTCAATCTGGATGGAGCGAACTACCTGTACCTGCTTTATCCGGTGATCGGCATCCTGCTTGCCGGCTTGTTTGTGAAGTATATCGTACGGGATGATATCAGCCACGGGGTGACGAAGATACTCTATGCCATATCCCAACGAAAGAGCCGCATCAAACCCCATAACATATGGACATCCATTGTCGCCAGTTCCGTCACCATCGGTTTCGGTGGGTCGGTCGGAGCGGAAGCGCCTATCGTGTTGACGGGAGCGGCGATCGGTTCCAACCTGGGCCGCCTGTTCCGCATGGAGCAAAAGACGCTGATGCTGTTGGTCGGCTGCGGTGCTGCCGGTGCGATAGCCGGCATCTTCAAGGCGCCGATAGCCGGGGTGGTGTTTGTGGTGGAAGTTCTGTTGCTGGACCTGACGATGACGTCGGTGTTGCCCCTGCTCATCACTTCGGTGACGGCTGCGACGGTCTCCTATATCTTTACGGGTACGGAAGCGATGTTCCCCTTTTCGCAGACCGAAGCGTTTGTGATCGAGCGCATCCCTTATGTGCTGCTGCTTGGTGTCTTCTGCGGCCTGGTGTCTCTCTATTTCACCAAAGTCATGAACCGGGTCGAGGGGATGTACCGGAGCTTGAATAATTACTGGAAGAAATTCGTCGTCGGGGGGATCATGCTGAGTGTGCTGATCTTCATATTCCCGCCGCTCTACGGTGAAGGTTACGACACGATCTCGTCTTTGTTGAACGGACAGTTCTCCCATATCATGGATAAGAGTATGTTCTACAGCCTGAACGATACCTATTGGGGATTGCAGATATTCCTTACGCTGATCTTGTTGTTCAAGGTCTTTGCTTCGAGTGCGACGAATGCAGGCGGTGGTTGCGGTGGTATATTCGCTCCCAGTTTGTACCTGGGATGTATAGCCGGGTTCGTGTTTGCGCATGCGTCCAACTATTTTCCTTTTACGATGTATCTGTCGGAGAAGAATTTCGCCTTGTTGGGAATGGCGGGAATCATGTCCGGCGTCATGCATGCGCCGCTGACCGGTGTTTTCCTGATTGCCGAGCTGACCGGCGGATATGCTCTTTTCCTTCCGCTGATGATCGTATCCGTGAGTTCCTATATCACGATCAAGATGTTCCTTCCGCACAGTATCTATTCGATGCGTCTGGCCCAAAAAGGAGAGTTGCTCACCCATCATAAAGACCGTGCCGTGCTGACGTTGCTGAATACCGACAGTGTGATCGAGCGCGACTTCCTGACCGTCTCTCCCGAAATGTCATTGGGAGATATGGTGAAGGTGATTGCCAAAAGCGGGCGAAACACGTTTCCGGTCATCGACGAGCGAGGAATCCTGCTGGGGCTCGTCCTGTTGGATAACATCCGTAACATCATGTTCCGGCCGGAGCTATACAACCGTTTCCACGTCTCCAAGTTCATGGTCTCGGCGCCTGCCAAGATCCAGGTAGGGACGCCCATGGAGCAGATCATGCGTGTCTTTGACGATACGAAAGCCTGGAACCTGCCGGTCGTGGACGAGGAGGGACGATACATCGGCTTTATGTCCAAATCGAAGATATTTAATTCATACCGCGAAGTGTTGGTTGAAAACTTTTCAGGAGATTAAAAAAAATGAAGAAAGAAGATTTACGAATCGTTTATATGGGCACTCCCGATTTTGCGGTGGAGAGCCTGCGTGCCTTGGTTGAGGGCGGATATAATATAGTCGGGGTGATAACGATGCCGGACAAGCCGGTCGGCCGTCATGGCAGTGTCCTGCAGGCAAGTCCGGTGAAGCAATATGCCCTGTCGAAGGGATTGCCGGTGCTCCAGCCCGAAAAACTGAAAGATGAAGCTTTCCTTTCCGAGCTGCGGGCTTTGAAGGCGGACTTGCAGATCGTTGTCGCTTTCCGTATGCTGCCGGAGGTTGTCTGGAATATGCCTCGTCTGGGGACGTTCAACCTCCATGCCTCTTTGCTCCCCCAATACAGAGGAGCTGCGCCTATCAACTGGGCGGTGATCAACGGAGATACGGAAACCGGTGTGACTACCTTTTTCCTGACCCACGAGATCGACACGGGCAAGATCATCCGCCAGAAGCATCTGCCTGTTGCCGATACGGATGATGTGGGCATTGTTCATGATTCACTGATGACAATGGGAGCCGGCTTGGTGTTGGAGACCGTCGATTTGCTGTTGGAAGGAAAAACGGATGCTGTCCCTCAGGAAGAATTTTACAAAGATCCTTCCGAACTTCGTCCCGCTCCGAAGATTTTCAAGGAGACTTGCCGTATCGACTGGCATCAGCCGGTGAAAAAGATCTATGACTTCGTCCGCGGTCTGTCTCCCTATCCGGCGGCCTGGACCGAAATCGTTTCTCCGGAAGGCGTGCGCACCTCTTTGAAAATCTATCAGGCAGAGAAACACCCTGCCGCGCATGAACTTCCCGTCGGAACCATCCGGACCGATCGTAAGAGTTATATCGATATCGCAGTGGAAGACGGATATCTGCGTCTGCTGTCCGTGCAACTGGCCGGTAAGAAACGTCTGCCGGTTGCGGATTTCCTGAACGGGTTCAAGCAGATAGGAGAATATAAAGTCGATTGATAAAGAAAAGGGGCTGTCTAAAAAGTCCCTTTTCGGCAGTGTCAAAACAGCCTTTGCCACAATAAAGGGGTTGTCTGAAAAGTGTTCTCAAGGATGAATGAGTGACTTTTTAGACAACCCCTGATGTTTGGATTATGTCTATGTGTGTCCGGTGGCGTTACCACCCGTATCCCGGCTTATTTCTGTTTCCGGTTGAATTTGTCCAATACCTTTTCCTGGAATAATTGCATCAACTCGTAGAAGCTGGGGATAAACATCGTGGCAAAAATGGTGTTTACCGCCATGCCGAATACGACTGCCGCGCCTAAGGACAGGCGGCTTCCCGCTCCGGCTCCCGTTGCAAACAGCAAAGGCATGACTCCTAAGACGAATGCGAACGAAGTCATCAGGATCGGACGCAGGCGGACATGACCGGCTTCGAGCGCGGCTTCGCGTATCGGGTTACCGGCTTTGTGGTAGTCGCGGGCAAATTCGACAATCAGGATACCGTTCTTCGCCGAGAGGGCGATCAGCAGGATGATACCGATTTGCGTATAAATGCTGACCGGCACGCCCATGACGAAACATCCCAAAATGGCTCCTAACAAGGCGATCGGAAGTCCCATAATGGCAGCGATCGGGCTTGTCCAGCTTTCATACTGGGCCGAAAGGACCAGGAAGGCGACCAAAAGGGCCATTGCAAAGACGAGCATGGTGGTGGAACCCGCTTTCGTTTCCTGATAAGCGACGGAGGTCCATTCGTATCCGAAATTGTTGCCTAACTGTTCCTGTACGAGCTCTTCCATGGCCTGGATCGCTTCGCCGGAACTATATTTCGGATTGGCTATGCAGGTGATGGATGCCGACTTATACATATTATACAGGTTGATCTGGTCCAATCCCAACTGCTCCTTCACCTCCGTAAAGGCGGAGAAAGGGACCATTTTGCCTGACTTGTTTTCGAGGCTCAGGTGCAACACGTCGTCTATAAGTTTTTGAGCCTGGTCGTTGGCCTCGATCTTGACCTGGTAGATACGCCCGAATTCGACGAAATCGTTTACATAGGCAGCCCCCATGTAGTAGCTTAGAGTCGCGAAAACCTGGTTGAGCTGCAGGCCGAGCAATTGCACCTTGTCGCGGTCGATCTCCAGTTTGTATTGCGGAACGTTGGCTTGATACATGCTGGAAAGGCTGAGCAGTTGCGGTTTGCTCCGGTACGTGGCTTGCAGTGTTTCGATGGCATGCTGCATCTCCGTCGGTCCCAGATTCTTACGGTCCTCCAATTGGAGTTGCAGGCCTCCCGAAGCTCCCAATCCGGGGATGGCAGGAGGGACCATTGCGAATATCTGTGCTTCCTGGATGCCGTAGGCTTCGCGGTTGAAACGGTTTACGACGGCCGAGGCGGTATGCTCTTTGCCTTTTCGCTCGTTCCAGTTTTTCAGGATCACGAAATAGGTCCCGGCGTTCGAGAGTTCGCCGCCACCCATGATGGAGAAACCGTTTACCCCGATATAGGTCTTGACTTCTGGATAGCTGTCGAGGATCTTGTCGATCTGCTTCCCGACGGCTTCCGTACGGCTCAGGCTGGCTGCCGGCGGGAGCTGGGAGGATACCAGGAAATAACCGTCATCCTCTTCCGGGATGAATGTGGTCGGCCAGCGCATGAACATGACGACGGCAATGACCGTTATGACCCCGAATACCACCATCGTGGCAAACGGGCTTTTCAGCATGCGGCCGACAATGGCGTCATATATTTTCTGGGTTTTGCCGAACCCCTTGTTGAAGGCTTTGAATACAAAGAATTTCGGCTCTTTGTTCGCCTGCAGGAACAGGGCGCACAGGGCGGGCGTAAGCGTCAGCGAGTTGAAACCGCTTAAGACGGTGGCGGCAGCGATTGTCAGGGCGAATTGTTTGTATAATTGCCCGGAGATACCGCTGATGAAGGTCGTCGGGATAAAGACGGCCAGCAACACCAGCACGACGCCTACGATCGGGCCGACAATTTCTTCCATCGCTTCTGTCACGGCTTCACGGGCGGTATATTTCCCCGTATCCATGAGCCGCGACGAGTTTTCCACCACCACGATCGCGTCGTCCACCACGATCGCGATGGCCAGGATCAACCCGAACAAAGTCAGCGTGTTGATCGAGAATCCCAAGGCCGACATGACCGCCAGTGTCCCTATCAGAGAGACGGGGATGGTGATACAGGGAATGATGACGGCACGGAAGTTCTGGAGGAACAGGAAGATAACCAGTATGACGAGGGCTGTCGTCTCCAGGAAAGTGACGAGCACTTCGTCGATGGAGGCATTGATCACCTGCGTCGTGTCCAGTGTCACGTCATAAACGACTCCTTCCGGCAGGTTCGCCGCCAACTGTTCCATTTTCTCCCGTACCCCTTTGGCCACTTCCAGCGAATTGGAGCCGGGGAGCTGGTAAATGGCTATGGCGGCACTCGGCCGGCCTTTCAGTTTGGAGGTGACATTATAGGAAGAACTGCCCAGTTCGATACGGGCGACATCCTTCAGTCGGAGGATTTTTCCGCCCTCTTCCGTACGGAGGATGATGTCTCCGAATTCTTCAGGAGTCGTCAAGCGACCTTTAACCGTCAACGTGTACTGGAACGGATTGTCCGCTTGGGCTATCGGCTGCCCGACGTAACCGGCCGAAACCTGTGTGTTCTGTGTCGAGATTGCCTGGAAGATCATGTCCGGTGTTAGGTTACGGATACGCATGGCGTTCGGGTCGAGCCATATACGCATGCTGTAGCTTCCGGCTCCCATGACACTGACGGAGCCGACTCCCGGCAGACGTGTCAACTCGTCCGTCATGTTGAGGCTGGCGTAGTTGCTCAGGTATAGCCCGCTGTATGTGGAGTCGCGGGCGCTCAGCGTCAGCATCATGACGATGTTGGACGATTGCTTCTTGGTGGTGATGCCTTGTACGATCACGGCTTCCGGCAGGCTGCTTTGTGCAATGCTGACACGGTTCTGCACCATGACGGTCGCCATGTCGATATCGGTTCCGACTGCGAACGTGATGGTCAGCGAGTAGGCTCCCGAGCTGGAAGAGTTGGAGCTCATATAGAGCATTCCGTCCACACCGTTCACCTGTTGTTCGATGGGCAATCCTACGGTCTGCGCCACTGTTTCCGCATCCGCACCCGGGTAGAAAGCCGAAACCTGTACGGTCGGCGGCGTGATTTCCGGATATTGCGCGATAGGAAGTATATGTAGCGTGACCAATCCGGCTACCACCAGGATCAGGGCGAGGACGGTAGCGAATATCGGTCTGTTTATGAAGAATTTTACCATAGCTTTTTATTTTATAGGCTTAATACTCATGCCGTCTCTGACTTTCAGCAGGGCGGTTGTCACATATCGTTCGTCGGGGCGTATGCCGCTGATGACCTGCCGGAGCGTATCGTTCACCAACTGTCCGGGTTCGATATGGCGGTATCGTACGACATTCGAGTCGTTTACGACATACAGGAATTTCCCCAACTGGTCGGTTCCGATGGAGGCGTCGCGCACGAGGACTGCGTTTTTCTGTTCGCTGTAGGGCAGTGTGATCGTTACGTACAGCCCGCTTTTCAGTTCGCCGTCTTTGTTTTCGAGATTGGCGCGGACGTTCAGCGTACCGGTCGACAGGTCGACGTTGGGCGAGAGATAGTCCAATGTCCCGGTGTACCTTTTCCGCCCGTCCTGCCCGAGGCGTACGGAAATGTGGGTTGGCATCTTGACGTTCGGATCGTTCTGGGCGGCAATCATTTTCATCCGCATGAACTGGTTGTCTTCTATATTGAAATTGACGTACATGAGGTCGTCTTTATATAAGGTAGCCAAAGTGACGGGCTGGCCGGCACCGTTGATATAATTGCCTACGTCATAGCTGGCACGGGTGACACGTCCGTCGTAGGGAGCCCGAATGTAGCAATAGCTCAGGTTGGTCCGGGCGGTTTTCAAAGCAGCTTCGGCATTGTGTACGGATGCTTCCATTTCCGCTGCGGTCGATTCGGCTTGCAAGACCTGTATCTGGCTGACGGCTCCGCTTTTGGCGGCTTCTTTCATGCGTTCGTAATTGCTGCGGGCATATTCGACCTGGGCTTTGGCCGTGTTCAGCGCAGCTTCCGCCTGGCTGACATTGTTTTGGTAGACTTCCGGTTCGATCACGAATATCAGATCGCCTTTCTTTACTTTCGCACCCGGCACGAGTTGCGAGGATTGCAGGTATCCGTTCACGCGTGCTACCAGGTTGACCATGCGGTCGGAGCTCAAATAGCCCGGATAGTCTTTTGTCAGCGTGATGTCTTGCACGACCGGTGTCGCGACACTGATGGAAGGGGCCGGCGTCTCCGTCTGGTGACTTTTCTCTTTGCATCCGGCAAGCAGGATGATGGACAATCCCATAATCCCTATTTTAATAGCAGTCTTCATCTCTCTTATTTTTTTATTCTTAATTTTTAATTCTCATTTTCCCAACCGCCGCCTAACGCCTGGTAAAGTTGTATCAGGCTCAACAGGGACGAGCCTTTGGCTTGTGTCAGTTCGTTTTCGTAGGAGAGGAGGGAGCGTTGTGCGTCCAGGACATTCTGGAAAGGAGTAAGCCCCTGTTTGTAGAGGTCGAGCGAAAGTTCCAACGTCTGTCTCCCCTGGTTGACGACTTCCCGGAGCGCGACGATCTGCTTGATCGAGTTCTTATAGGAATTCATGGCATTGTCCACTTCCTGGACGGCTGTCAGCACATCCTGGTTGAATTGCCGGATCGACTCGTCGAGCTGTGCTTTTGCCAGTCGTGTCGTCTGCGCCAATTTCGTCCCCTGGAAGAAATTCCAGGAGATGGCAGGGGCGATCTCGTAGGTGAAACTGTTATGGTTGACCAGTTTGTCCAGATCGTGGGAAGCGAAGCCTACCGACCCCTTGACGAAAACCTTCGGCCACCAGTCCGATTTGGAAGCGCCGAGCGATGCCGCCTGTGCATTCACCAGGCGTTCGGCCGCGCGGATGTCCGGCCGGCGCAGCAGCAGGTTGGCGGGGATGCCGATGCCGACCGTCTCGATATATTCCGGCAGAGGTTTCCGCGTCTCCATGATTTTCCGTACGTCCCAGGGATAGAGCCCCATCAGTACGCCCAATGCGTTTGTGTACCGGATGATCCCGGCTTCCAGCATGGGCAGGGAAGACTTTGTGTCGTAGTAGACGGATAAGGCCTGTGCGACATCCAATTTCGAGACAAGTCCTGTCTCGTATCTTTTTTCCGTGATCATGACGACCGCCTGTTGCGACAGGCAGTTCTTTTTGACGACTTCCACTTCCTGTTGCAGTTCCCGCAGGTTGATGTAGGCAGAGGCCACCTGTGCGCAAAGGGAGACCATCACGGCGTTATAGTCCTCTTTGGAGGCTGCAAAGTTCTCTTTTTGGGCCTTTACGCGGTTGCGGATGCTTCCGAACACATCGAGCTCCCAGTTCATGGACAAGGCGGCATCGCTGTATTGGGTTGTCGTCTGCGGCAGGCTGCTTGTATGGCCGCTGCTTTGTTGGCGGGTCCAACCGGCAGCGAGCCCCAAGGTCGGCGAATAGCTGCCTTGTTGTATGCGCAGATTGGCTTTTGCCATAGCGATGCGGTCTGCCGCCATCAGGACGGAGTAGTTCTGCTTGACGGCCACTTCAATCAGCGAATCCAGCGTAGGATCGTTGAAGTTTTTCCACCACCGGTCGTCTACCGGCAATGTCTGTTGAAAATCACTGTCGTCTTCCTGCCACGCTTCCGGTAACGCGTGATCCAGGTATTTGTGCTCTTTCTGTGCAGGCAACGTTATCGGCAGGGACAGGCAGAGCACAACATAACACCATGTACGTATGTGCATAACTTTTTTGTTTAGATTTAGCCCTTAAAAAACAGACCTGCCGTATAAATGTTTGCCTCTTTTTATTTCTTTCTGTTTATTTTACATGTAGGCCGTTTGTTTCTTTACGCCGGAAAGTGAAGCTTTCAGTTTCCGGTAGACATATATGAAAGCCGGGACGAGGAACAGGTCTGCTGCTATCCAAGCGGTCGGGTCGCCATAGCAGACGGCCAGGAATCCGAATACCGGCACGGCGTAGATACTGACCAGCGTACGGGCGATCATTTCGGAAACTCCGGAAAGCATCGCCAGGTTGGTGTATCCTGCGCCTTGTATGGTGTAGCGCAAGATGCAGAGCAGTCCCAGGATCGGGAAGAAATAGCAGGAGACATGGAGGAAAAGTACCGTGTCCTTCAGTATTTCCGTTTCCGAAGCGTCTACGAACAACAGCGATATCTTGTCGGAGGTCAATATCAGGATTGTAAAAGTGAAGACGGCGTAGATCATCATCATCAACGAGCTGGCCTTGATCCCCAGCCAGATGCGTTCGGGTTTTCCGGCTCCGTAGTTTTGTCCCGTATAGGTTGCCATTGCTATGCCGAGGCTTTCAAAGGCGCAGATGAAGAACATCTTGATTCGCATGGCAGCCGTGAAAGCGGCTACGCAAGCTGTTCCCAATGCATTGTTGGCGCTTTGAAGCATGATGCTGCCGATTGCCGTAATGGAGAATTGAAGTCCCATCGGCACACCGATATACAAAAGGTTTTTGGCCAGAGGAAAGCGGAATTTCCGATCGTCGGCTGTCCCTCCCAGGATCGGGAAATGCTTGTACATATAAAAATAACAGAGAACTGCCGACACGCCTTGCGAGACGACCGTTGCGATACCGGCCCCCAACACGCCCCATCCCAGCACGAGGATGCAGAACAAGTCGAGCACGATGTTCAATACGGTAGAGAACAGCAGAAACCAGAATGGCGTTTTACTGTCACCGAGTGCACGTATGATGCTGGACAGCAGGTTGTAGAAGAACGTGCAAGGCACTCCGATAAACGTCACGAGCAGATAATAGTATGCTCCCTGAAAAATATTCTCCGGTGTCCGCATGCTTCGCAGGATATCGGCGCAGTATATGCTTGTCAAGACTGCAATAACGATCGACATCAGGGCTGCCAGCTGCAAACTGACCGTCACGTATCGTCGCATTGTCTTGTAGTCCTTTGCCCCGAATTTCTGTGCCACGGGGATTCCGAACCCGCAACAGCACCCGTTGCAAAATCCTAAAATCAGAAACACAACTGAAGTGCTTGCCCCGATCGCCGCCAGATCATTGATCCCCAAGAATTTCCCGACGATAGCGGCATCCACAAGCGAATAGGTCTGTTGCAATATGTTTCCCAGCAACAGCGGAAAAGTAAAATTGAGAATAAGCGGCAGGGGAGCCCCCTCCGTCATTTCTTTGGTAGTAGTAGCCATAAATATGAAACCTAAACAATTTGGGGGACAAAGATAGAGAAAAGGATGGGAAGTTGTTCTGATATGTGTATACGGATAATAAAAAACAGCGATGAAACGAAAAGTCTCATCGCTGTTTTTTATGAGAAGTTTGATTATTCTCCTTTTTCGATCTGTTCTTGTACAATCGCATCCACGACAGCGACAGTCGTCAGGTTCAAGATATCGCGCGTAGAACTTTCTACGTCGGTGAAGTGGATCGGCTTGTTCAAGCCCATCTGGATCGGGCCGATCGTTTCGCTGATACCGAGCGTGTCGAGCAACTTGTAAGCGCTGTTGGCCGAACTCAGGTTCGGGAAGATCAGCGTGTTGACGTCTTTGCCTTTCAGTTTGTTGAACGGATACATATCGTCACGCAGTTTCTTGTCCAGAGCGAAGTTGACCTGCATTTCGCCGTCTACCATCATATCCGGATAGTTTTTGTGCAAGTAGTCGATCGCATCGTGTACTTTTAGCGGGCTGCCCTGCTTGTCGGAACCGAAGTTGGAGTATGACAACATTGCCATGACCGGTTCGTGCGCGAAGAACTTCACGGCGTCCTGGGTCAGGCGGGCGATGTCGATCAGCACTTCCGTCGACGGGTGGCGGTTGATCAGCGTATCGGCGATGAAGAACGTCCCTTTCTTGCAAGTCAGGATGTTCAGAGCTCCGAAATGCGTGTAAGACGGACGGATGCCGATGATCTGCTCTGCCATCTTGGTCACTTCGGAGTAGCGGCTGTAAACGCCCGTCACGAAAGCATCGGCGTCGCCTGTCTCGACCATCATCATACCGAATGCGTTGCGGTCGACCATCTTTTCGCAAGCCTCTGCATACGTCACGCCTTCGCGGGCTTTCTTCTCGGACAGTATCTTGGCGTAACGATGGCGGCGTTCCGTTTCGCGGTCGTGGCGAAGGTTGACGATCTCGATACCTTCGAGGCTGATGTTTTCTTCAGCCGCGATCTTAGCCAAACGTTCTTCGTTGCCCAGCAGGATGGGGATGCAGATACCTTCGGCTTTTGCCTCGGCAGCGGCTTTCAGCATGTTGACATGGTTGGCTTCTGCAAAGACTACCCGTTTCGGATTGGCTTTTGCCATGTCGGTGAACGAACGGAGCAGCTTGTTGTCATATCCCATCATTTCGCGCAGGTGGTTTGCATATCCTTCCCAGTCGGTGATCGTCTTACGGGATACGCCGGATTCGATGGCTGCCTTGGCAACGGCACAGGAAACACGGGTGAGGAGTCGCGGATCGAGCGCTTTCGGCAGGATATAATCGCGTCCGAAAGTGGTGCGTTTCAGCTTGTAGGCAGCGTTTACGACGTCGGGAACCGGTTCTTTGGCCAGTTCGGCAATGGCATAGACGGCTGCTAATTTCATCTCTTCGTTGATCGCTTTGGCGTGCGTATCCAATGCTCCGCGGAAGATATAAGGGAATCCCAACACATTGTTGATCTGGTTCGGATAGTCGGAACGGCCTGTGGCAAAAATAATATCATCGCGTGAAGCCATTGCGTCGGCATACGAGATTTCCGGATTCGGGTTGGCCAAAGCGAACACGATCGGGTTCGCATTCATGGAGCGGACCATATCCTGCGTCAACACGTTGGCAACCGATAATCCCAAGAACACGTCCGCTCCGACGACGGCTTCCGCCAATGTCTTGATGTCGCGGTCGGTGGCGAAGAATTTCTTGGATTCGTTCAGGTCCGTACGATGCGTGGAGATAACCCCTTTGCTGTCGCACATGATGATGTTTTCCTTCTTTGCCCCTAACATTATGTATAGTTTCGTGCAAGAAATGGAAGCGGCTCCGGCACCGTTCACGACGATCTTCACATCTTCGATCTTCTTTCCGGCAACCTCCAGTGCGTTGATCAGACCTGCTCCGGAGATAATGGCCGTCCCGTGTTGGTCGTCATGCATGACCGGAATGTCCAGTTCTTCTTTCAGGCGTGTTTCGATCTTGAAACATTCGGGAGCTTTGATATCTTCGAGGTTGATGCCGCCGAAAGTGGGGGCGATGGCCTTGACCGTCTCGATAAATTTGTCAGGGTCTTTCTCGTTCACTTCGATGTCGAAGACGTCGATACCGGCAAATATCTTGAACAACAATCCTTTTCCTTCCATCACCGGCTTGCCCGCCAACGGGCCTATATCTCCTAATCCCAACACGGCAGTACCATTTGAAATGACGGCTACCAGGTTTCCTTTAGAAGTATATTTGTAAGCATCCAACGGATTCTTCTCGATTTCCAGACAAGGTTCGGCGACGCCCGGCGAATAAGCCAGCGACAAATCCGTCTGGGTACTATAGGGCTTGGTGGGAATGACTTCTATCTTTCCCGGTTTGCCTTCCGCATGATAGCGGAGTGCATCTTCTTTAGTGATCTTAGCCATAGACTTTATATGTTTATTTATTGTTTGTCTTTCGAAAATTGCGCACAAAAGTAACAATTTATTATGAATATGGCATCGGTCGCTTACATTTAGTTGCTCGATTTTTGTGTATTTGCTGGTCTCGGCTATTTGTTTTATCTTCGCGTTCTTAATTTAACAGGAGCAGAATGTGAAACAGACAATGGCTAAATATATGAAATGGTTGCTGCCTGCACTTTTTATAGTGTACTACAGCAGTATTTCTTTGTTTATGCACGTCCATGTCGAGAGTGGCACGACGATTGTCCATTCGCACCCGTTCAAGAAGACGGCAGACGGCACTTGCCATCATCACTCGTCTCTTTCGGAAGTCCAGCTGTTTCATTTGCTGACGATCGTGCAGGTGCAGGATGGCGTGGTTCATTCGTTACTCCTGCAGATTTATGCCGCATCGAATTATAAAGTAATTGAAAATCCGGTCTATCCGAATCACCTGATCCCCGTCCTGGGGAAACTGTCTCTTCGCGCTCCTCCTTTTGCCTGATAAAATAGCGTCTATCCGTTGGTGGAATTTCAAAAAGTTTTCACCTTTTGAGAAATGGTGGAAATAAATTTTCAGTCTCTTTCATATAGGTGAAAATTTATTTTCTCCGGCGGGAAACTTTATTTTCTCCTGCATGAAACAAAATTTTCATGCAAAGGAAGCTGCTGTTGCGTGTAAAGTTTTCCAGTTATTTTTTTATCATTATTTATTTTATCAGAACAAACGAAATGAATAAGATTGTCATAATTATACTATGCCTGTGCTGTGCCTTTACGGTTGCGCGGGCGGAGGATGGTCCTGCCTTGAATCCATCGGACGCGAACATTGTCGGGCATGTAGTGGACCGGAAAACCGGCGAACACTTGTCCTTTATTACGATCTTTCTGAAAGGGACGACTATCGGGACTGCGACCGACGCCACGGGACATTATTATCTGAAGAACCTGCCCGAAGGGACGTTCACGGTCGTGATGAAGACGATGGGCTATAAAACGGTCGAGACACCCGTGACGTTGAAAAAGGGAAAGACGTTGGAAATCAATTTCGAGGCGGAAGAAGAAGCCCTGTCTCTGGATGGAGTCGTGGTTTCGGCAAACCGGAACGAGACGACCCGCCGTATGGCTCCGTCGCTTGTGAACGTGTTGGATTCGAAAATGTTCGAGACGACGCATTCCACTTCGCTTGCCGACGGGCTGAACTTCCAGCCGGGCGTACGGGTGGAAAACAATTGCCAGAACTGCGGTTTCCAGCAGGTGCGCATCAATGGACTGGAAGGTCCCTACACGCAGATACTGGTGGACAGCCGTCCCATATTCAGTGCGCTGACGGGCGTGTACGGTCTCGAGCAGATTCCGGCCAATATGATCGAGCGCGTCGAGATCATGCGCGGCGGCGGTTCCGCCCTTTTCGGTTCTTCGGCCATTGCGGGCACGATCAATATCATTACGAAAGAGCCCTTGCGCAACTCGGCCCAGATCGCCCACTCGCTGACGATGGTCGGAGGAAGCCGGCCGGACAATAATACGACCTTGAATGCTTCTTTGGTGACGGACGACCACAAAGCCGGCATCTATCTCTTCGGACAGAGCCGCCACCGTTCGGCTTACGACCATGACGGAGACGGTTTCACCGAACTCGGCCAGTTGGAAGCCCGGACGGTCGGGTTCAGGTCTTATGTGAAGACGAGCACCTATTCCAAGCTAAGTTTCGAATACCATAATATAAGCGAATACCGGCGCGGTGGCGACCAGATCGGCCGGCCGCCTCACGAAGCGTGGGTGGCGGAACAGACGGACCACAGCATCAATGGCGGCGGCCTGAAGTTCGACCTTTTCTCCAAAGATTATAAACATCGGCTGAACGTCTATACTTCCGCGCAGCATACGAACCGGAAGAGTTATTACGGGACCAACCGCAATCCGGATGCCTACGGGCACACGACGGACATGACGGTTGTCGCCGGCTCGCAGTATTCCTATTCGGCCGACAAGTGCTTGTTTATGCCGGCGGAGTTTACCGGCGGCCTGGAATATAACTTCGACGAACTGAAGGACGAGATGTTGGGGTATAACCGCATCGTGGACCAGACGGTCCATATCGGTAGTCTGTTCCTGCAGAACGAGTGGAAGAATGAGAAATGGAGTTTCCTGGTCGGCGGCCGTTTCGACAAACATAATCTGATCGATCATCTGATCTTCAGCCCGCGTGCGAACGTCCGTTTCAATCCGACCGAAGACATCAATCTTCGTTTGTCCTATTCGAGCGGTTTTCGCGCCCCGCAGGCGTTTGACGAGGATCTGCATGTGGCGGCCGTCGGTGGCGAAGTGGCGATTATCCAGCTTGGCGAAGACCTGAAAGAGGAGAAGTCCAAGAGCGTCAGTGCTTCGGCAGACTTCTACCATCGTTTCGGCCCTGTCCAGTTGAACCTGCTGGTGGAAGGCTTCTATACGGACCTGAGCGATGTGTTCTTCTTGCAGGAGAAAGGACATGACGAGCAGGGCAACCTGATCATGGAACGCCGCAACAAGGACGGAGCCCGCGTGATGGGAGTCAATTTGGAAGGAAAGATGGCATATGCCTGGCTGCAACTTCAGGCGGGCGCCACCATCCAGCGCAGCCGTTACAAGGAGGCCGTGACTTGGAGCGAGACGAACCCGGACCTGCCGGCACAGAAAAAAATGTTCCGTACGCCGGATGTGTACGGCTATTTCACTTCCACCTTTACGCCGGTCAAACGTCTGTCCGTTTCGCTGACCGGGACCTATACGGGAACCATGCTGGTGCAACATCTGGCCGGTTACGTTTCGGATGACCGGGAAGAGAAAACGCCTGATTTCTTTGATCTGAATATGAAGGTCGCTTACGATTTCCCTTTGTATAAGTCGGTGACTTTGCAGGTGAATGCCGGCGTTCAGAACATATTCGAGGCCTATCAGAACGATTTCGATCAAGGCAAGGACCGTGACTCCAAATATATCTACGGTCCCGGAATGCCGCGCAGTTATTTTGTGGGGTGTAAAATCAGCTATTAAGCAGTGGGAAAAGAAAAGTCCGGTAAGGTTTTGGAGTTCTTTACCGGACTTTTTTTATTTTAATCGTTTGTCAATGCCTTCGGGGTTTTGGCTGTTGGGCCAGATGCCATGAATGTTTAAGGTATTCTTTTTGACATAATAAATAATACTATGATTTTTGTGTTCGACAAAGATCCGGTATTCTTTCTTATATAAAATATTATTAGGAACAGGCTGCCCCATATTGGGATTTAAAGCCAATAAATCAATGGTATGGAGAATCCCATCAATAAATTTGTCAGCCGTGGATATCCCCATTTTTTTCTTGTACCAAGCATAGATTGTCCGTGCTTCTTTTCGTGCTGTTTTACTCCATCTGATTTCTAATGGAGTCTCCATGAAGCTACGGCTTTTCTTACATCATCTTGTGTGTAATAAAATGGATCGTTTTCCGATTCGGTAAGCCGATTGAACTTCTCTTCATCGGTTAATGGTTTCATCGCATTCTCGATTTCTTCATCTGTGATGATATCTATATCATCAAGAAAGGTTTCATCCGGTTTGATTTGATGATGTTTATGGACAACCCTTTTGACATACCTCTTTACCTTAGCAAAACTTTCGTTGTCAAGGTTGGCAATCTGGTTGAACAGTTCGAGGCGTTCTCCTTGCAAATTCAATGTATTCATACTTTTACTTGTTTGGGTTTTGTAATATTCGCAAATGTAGTTCTTTTTCAGCAAGAAAGACGGATTTTACAGGCTTTTATTGATCTCGTCGATGTAATCAAGAATTTCATCCCTTCCTTCTTTCTTTTCGGAAGAGGAGAGGAGGATGGGAGGAAGTTCTTCCCATGATTCCAACAGCTTCGTCTGGTAAGCTTTCAGGTTTTCCTGCAGGCGGCCTTTGCTGATTTTGTCGATCTTTGTGAAGATGAGAGAAAAGGGAATGCCGTTTTCTCCAAGCCATTCCATAAATTCCAAGTCGATCTTTTGCGGATCGTGGCGGCAGTCGATCAGGACAAACAGGCACGTAAGCTGTTCGCGTTCCAGAATATAATCTTCGATGATCCGCTGGATGTTTTCGCGTCCTTCTTTTCCCCGTTGGGCAAAACCATAGCCGGGAAGATCGACCAGATACCATTGCCCGTTGATAAGGAAATGATTGATAAGCATAGTCTTCCCCGGTTTCTGAGAGGTCATGGCGAGTCCTTTTTTACCGGTCAGCATATTGATGAGGGAAGATTTGCCAACATTGCTACGCCCGATAAAAGCGTATTCCGGCAGGTCTCCTGCGGGACATTTCTTTACGTTTGTGTTACTGATAACAAATTCTGCACTTTTGATTTCCATTGAAACGGTGTTTTTTTATTGACAATTGGCAATTGACAATTGGATTGTCTCTTGTCATCGCCGCTCGTCATGTGTTAATATTCTTTTTTCTCCAAATTGCCCGTTGTCCGTTGTTTATTGTCCGTTGAACAAAGCCACAGTCCCCAGAAAGTGATAGCCCCGTTCAGCATCAACATCTCGTAGCCGAAAACATATCCCGTATGCCGTGTCACTAAATAATCCGTCAGGAAACAGATCAGAGGAGAGGCAATGCAAATATAAGGAACAAATTTGTCACGAGGATGTTTTTTCGTAAATAACCCGAACACAAAAAGGCCGAGCAGCGGACCGTACGTATAGGACGCGATCATGTAAATGGCATCGATCACGCTCCGGCTGTTGATCGCCTTGAACGCGAGTATGATGATGGCAAACAGGACGGAGATCATCAGATGGACCGCCAGGCGGGTGCGTTTGGCGGATTGCGCCTTCTCCTTTTCAACCCCTAAAATGTCGATGCAGAAAGAGGTCGTAAGGGCAGTCAAGGCTGAATCGGCGCTGCTGAAGGCCGCCGCGATGATTCCGATCGTGAAGAAGATCAGGATCGAATGTCCCAATATGCCGGAGGTACAGAACATCGGGAGAATATCGTCGTTCAGTGCCGGCAGCTCGATATGCTGCTGCGATGCGAGCGTCAGCAGCAGGACGCCAAGTGAAAGGAACAGGAAATTGACCGGAGTAAAGGCAAAACCATAGATGTACATGTTCTTTTGCGCGTCTTTCAAACTCTTGCAGGAAAGGTTTTTCTGCATCATGTCCTGATCGAGGCCGGTCATTACGATGGTGATAAAGATTCCGCTGAAAAACTGTTTCACGAAATGCTGTGTGCTGTTCCAGTCGCCAAACTCGAAGATGCGGAAGTGCGGGCTGGCCTGTAAGGTCTGTGCCATGCCTGCAAAATCCAGTTGCATCTTGTCTTTCACTTGCCAGATGATCACGATCAGCATGGCGACCAGGCATAGGGCTTGCAGCGTGTCTGTCCAGATGATTGTTTTGATGCCGCTCCGGTAGGTGTAGAGCCAGACCAGAAAGATGCTGATGACGACCGTAACGGCGAACGGTATGTTCCAGGCATTGAATACATAATGTTGCAGGATCAGCACGACCAGGTAGAGCCGCGCCGCCGCCCCCACGATCTTGGAGAGAAGGAAAAAGGAAGCCCCCGTTTTATAACTATGCCGCCCGATCCGGTCGTCCAAATACGAATAGATGGAAGTTAGCTGCAACTTGTAATAAAGCGGCAACAATACTTTGGCGATCAGGATATATCCGAAAAAGAACCCTAAGACGGTCTGCATATAGGTCATGTCTATGCTGCGCACCATACCCGGAACGGAGACGAATGTGACACCCGAAAGCGATGTCCCGACCATTCCGATCGATACGATATACCAAGGAGATTTGCGGTTGCCGAGGAAAAACGCTTCGTTGCTTGAACTTTTCCGCCCCGTGATCCAGGCTATCAGCAGAAGGATGCTGAAATAGGCGGCTATGATAAAGAGGATGATATAGCTGTTCATGATTTGTTGTTAATTTGCCGCAAAGATGCAGATAAAAATGAAAACTATCTGTAATTATTTTTCGATTCGTCGGTGAAATAGCTGTTTTCGCAGGAGAATTTGAGCTTTTTGTCTATTTTGTTTTGCTTATGTTATTAATTTCTTGTTCCTTTGTATCAGCTGGAGCTCGTGAGAGTCAAGGCAACCGGTTTTACAAGACCGGAGACAAATAGGTAAACACAATAAAGAAAAGGCTGCGATCTTCGGATACGCAGCCTTTTTGATTTATGATTTATGATTTATGTGTCGATGATAAATCATAAATCATAAATCATAAATCTCTTCAGTACCGTTTCTCAACAGAAGCACCGGGAAAGTAGTGGGAGAGAATCTGCCGGTAATCATATCCCTCGTCCGCCATCATGGCAGCTCCGATCTGGCACAGCCCCACGCCGTGCCCCCAGCCGGCGCCGGTCAGGACGAACCGTCCGGGAATGTCGAATTGAACCTCTTCTTTGTCCACGACAAAAGCTGAGCTGTACAGATGTGTTTCGGACAAGGTCCGGCGTATCTCCAATTCCTTGCCGATGGTAAAGGTCCGGCGCGTCCCGATGATCTTCAGCATCTCGATGCGGCCGGAAGTGCCGCGGCTGACCGGAACCAGGTCCAGGATCTGGCCGAAGTCGATACCGCTTTTGCGATGGATCAGTTCGGCTAATTCTTCCTGCCTGTAGGACACTTTCCAGCGATAAAAGTCTGTCGTCTCCAGATCGTAGTTGTTCAGCACCTGGCTGAGGATCTTTTTGTCGGATGTGTTGCAAAAGGCTTCGGGAGCGGAGCGAATCCATTTCTGCGCCTCTTCTTCCTGAGTGAGGTCCGGGAAGGTTGTCTCCCGGCTGTCTCTCAATGCAGTCAGGTAGGAATGGGAGACCGGTTCCCAGCAGTGTTCGAACTGTTCCGTTACGCCTCCGCAGCATTTGGAGAAGCGGGCGTCGCAGATCGTTTCGCCATCCGTCAGTATTTCGCCCCTTGTTTCGAGGATCACCTTTTGGACGACCGGGTTGGAAGCACGGGTAATTCCTTGGTAGCGCTGGCAATGGTCGTCGGCACAGACGTCGAAGATGTGATGGTCTTCGCGGTCGTACCAGCGCACCAGTTGTTCGTTGTCCCGGTAGCAGCTTTGCCATTTCTCCTCTTTTCCTCCCTGGCGGAAGTTCTTTTCGACCTGTGCGAGCAGCCAGCTGCGGGAGATGACGGCATGTGCCTTCAGCAGCTCTTTCGAAGCCTGTGCGTTCATTTCAGAGGAAATGACGCTGGTCAGGTATTCTTCTACATCTACTTGGTTGATGACCACAATCCCGTTTTCACCGGCCACCAGGTTGAACGCTCCTTTGAAGCATTGATCTTCCTGTCGTTGCCAGTGGAAGTTGCGACCTATGGTGACAGCCTTCAATTCGAAAGACGAGGATGGGGAGGCCGGTTCAAAGAATATCTCTTTGAACAGTTTCCCGTTAAAAACGATATTGTCGTTTACGAATAACGCGCGTTGTTCCCCCGTCAGGAATTTCCCGGTTTCCGTATGTACATATTCTCCATGAAATACAAACGAAACGGCTTTTTCCGTCATAATGCCGACGTTGACTACTGGTGCTTCCATTATTAATAATTATTTAATGTGCCAATATGCCCCAATGATAAGAACGCGGCTATAATTGGCACATTGGCATATTTTTTACATTATTCCTTCGCTTTTAACGAACTTACCGCCAAGTAAACGATTAGCAGGATGTACATCACGATGGCCAGTGCTCCGGCCATGTTGCTTTCCATCCATTCGGTATCGATCAGGTTGATGCCGGCAAAACGCATGGCTGCGCTGACGACTCCCATCAAGGCTCCGCCTGCGATGAAACCGGATGCCAGCAAAGTCCCTTTTTCCAGACGTGCATTGTTCAGTGCCTGGTCTTTGCTGCGGCTGCCTACATACCAACTTATGGCGCCACCGATCAGCAACGGCGTGTTCAGCTCCAGCGGGATGAACATGCCCAAGGCGAATGCCAGTGCCGGAATCTTGCAGAAGTTCAGAATGATGGCCAGTACGGCTCCGATAGCATACAACGCCCATGGAGCGCCCGAGCCGCTCATCAACGGTTCGATGACTGCAGCCATCGCATTGGCTTGCGGAGCGGCCAGTTGCCCGCTCGTGAAACCGTATGTCTGATTCAGGATCAGGATTACACCGCCTACGGTTGCTGCCGATACCAAGGTTCCGAGGAACTTCCAGCTTTCCTGCTTGGCGGGCGTGCTGCCGATCCAATATCCGATCTTCAAGTCTGTGATAAAACCACCTGCCATCGAAAGCGCCGTACACACCACGCCGCCGATGATCAGTGCCGATACCATGCCGGCCGTCCCTTTCAGCCCGGCGGCAACCAGAATGATGGATGCCAGGATCAAGGTCATCAACGTCATGCCGGATACGGGGTTGGTCCCGACGATGGCGATCGCATTGGCGGCAACGGTCGTGAAAAGGAAAGCGATTATCCCGACGATCAACAGTCCGATCAACGCATAATACCAGTTTTCCAGCACGCCGAAATGGAAGAACAGATATGTCATGATCAACGTTGCAAAGATCCCGATGGCGATCACTTTCATCGAAAGGTCTTTCTGTGTGCGGATCTCTTCCGTCTGCACGGCTCCCGTTTTTCCTTTCAGTTCTTTGGATGCCAGTCCTACGGCTCCCTTGATGATGCCCCATGATTTGATGATGCCGATCACGCCGGCTGTCGCAATGCCTCCGATACCGATATGGCGGGCGTAGGTGGTGAAAATCTGTTCCGCGCTCATGCTTCCTACCGTTTGCGTGATGGCGTCATTGCCGAATGTCAGGACATCGGCGCCGAAAACGGCAGACATCAACGGGATGATTACCAACCATACCAAGAATGAGCCGGCACAGATGATGGCCGAATATTTCAATCCGATGATATAACCCAAACCCAACACGGCGGCGCCGGTATTTACTTTGAATACGACTTTCGCCTTGTCGGCCAGCATCTCGCCGGCACCGATGATGCGCGTACTGACGGTCTCGCTCCACCAACCGAAGGTCGCGATGATGAAGTCGTACAGACCACCGATCAAGCCCGCATAGATAAGCGGTTTCGCCTGGTTGCCACCCTTCTCGCCGGACACCAATACCTGCGTGGTGGCTGTTGCTTCCGGAAACGGGTATTTACCGTGCATGGTCGATACGAAATACTTCCGGAACGGGATCAGGAGCAGGATGCCGAGGATACCGCCCAAAAGCGAACTCATGAATACTTCGAAGAAATTGATCGTGATCTCCGGATATTTGTCCTGCAAGATGTAAAGGGCGGGAAGCGTAAAGATGGCTCCTGCCACGATCACGCCGCTGTTCGCACCGATGGACTGGATAATGACGTTTTCACCCAGCGCGTTTTTACGTTTGAACCCGCTGGACAATCCGACTGCTATGATCGCAATCGGGATGGCGGCCTCGAATACCTGTCCGACTTTCAGTCCGAGGAAAGCTGCCGCTGCGCTGAACAGGACGGCCATGACAAGTCCCCAGAATACGGACCAGGGGGTTACTTCCCGATACTGTTTGTCGGGCGACAGGATGGGTTTATATTCCTCACCTTCTTTCAGTTCTCTGTAGGCGTTTTCCGGTAGCCCGCTCACCTTTTCTTCATCTTCCTTTTTCACGGTGTTTATTATTTTAGTTAGAAATTATCGTATATATACATGTCGCAAAGCTACATTATTTCTTGCTAAGAAACAAGTATGGCCTTGGAGCGTATATCTTCAGCAATCGATGGCGGTAATTATATAATCATCGCTGTGAAGCAGGGCACTGGTTTTATGTGAGGTATGAGGATGTTTTTTTGCAGCCTGGGGGAATGTTTTGCAGGCGGGAGATTTTGTTTATCTTTGCGGTGGAGGAAGATAAAGAAACGAATGAATCAAAAATATCCATCAGCCTTATTGGAAAATGCGGTGAACGCATTGTCGTCATTGCCGGGAGTGGGGCGGAAGACGGCGCTCAGGCTGGCGCTCTATATGCTCCGCCGGGATGTCGGCTACACGGAAGGGTTTGCGTCCGCCCTGTTGGCACTCCGCCGGGATGTGAAATATTGCAAGGTTTGCCATAATATATGTGACGATGACGTGTGCTCTATCTGCGCCGACCCGCAGCGTGACCATTCGACGGTCTGTGTGGTCGAGAATATCAAAGAAGTGATGGCGATCGAAAACACGGGGCAGTTTCGCGGCGTTTATCATGTCCTGGGCGGCATCATTTCGCCGATGGACGGGATAGGTCCGGGCGATTTGCAGATCGACAGCCTGGTACAGCGGGTTGCCGGAGGCGACGTGAAGGAAGTCGTCCTGGCGCTCAGTACGACAATGGAGGGCGACACGACGAACTTTTTCATCTACCGCAAACTCTCCACCTATGATGTGAAGATATCCGTCATCGCCCGTGGTGTCTCCATCGGCGACGAAATCGAATATGCCGATGAAATAACGCTGGGGCGTTCCATCGTGAACCGTACCAGCTTCAACGACTCCATCAAACTGTAACAGATTTATGATTTACGCAGCATTGATAAATCATAAATCATAAATCATAAACCCCCATGAAACTCTCAATCATAATAGTCAACTACAACGTAAAGTATTTTCTCGAACAGTGCCTCTGTTCCGTCCGTGCTGCCATCCAGGGGATGGAGGCGGAAGTGCTGGTGGTCGATAATCATTCGACCGACGGTTCTGTCGAATACCTTCGCCCGCGTTTCCCGGAAGTCACTTTTATCGAGAATCAAGATAATCCGGGATTTGCCAAGGCCAATAACCAGGCGATCCGGATCAGTAGCGGAGAATATGTCCTCCTGCTGAACCCCGACACCGTGATAGGCGAGGAGAGTGTGCGCTCCCTTTGTTTCTTTATGGACGAACACCCTGAGGCGGGCGGCATCGGGGTGAAAATGTTGGACGGGCACGGTGCTTTCCTGGCAGAGAGCAAGCGGAGTTTTCCTTCTCCCTGGGTGTCTTTCTGTAAGATATTCGGGTTGTCGAAACTGTTCCCTTCTTCCCGGCTGTTCGCCCGTTACAGCCTGCCGTATTTGAATAAGGAGAAGCAACATGAGGTCGAGGTCTTGGCAGGCGCTTTCATGTTCCTTCGTCGCGAAGCACTGGATAAAGTGGGGCTGTTGGACGAGTCTTTCTTTATGTATGGCGAAGACATCGACCTGTCATACAGGATTGTGCAAGGAGGCTATACGAATTATTATATCCCTGAGCGTATCCTCCATTATAAAGGAGAAAGCACGAAGCAGGACGATATGAAATATGTAAAAGCCTTTTACGGAGCTATGCTGATATTCTACCGGAAATATTATCCGCATTCAGGTTGGCTGATGGGCACGTTCATCCGTTTGGCTGTTTTGCTGAAAGCATCCCTTTCCGCCATCGCCGGCATGTTGGGGTTGAAACGGAAGCCCCGGACAAAACATCGCCGCCTGTTGGTGCTGTGCCGTGAAGAGGAATTTGAGAAGGTGAAGGCTGCTTGTGTGAAACGGATGCCCGATCTGGAATATGTCAATCTCTGGAATCTGGACGAAGAACGCGTGATGGATGCCATCTGCCGCCGCAACCAGATGAAACGCTTTACCGATTTGGCATTCTGCTATCCGGACACCCGTTTCGAGCAGATGCTTTTGTTGATGGACAAGATGGTCGATAAAAAGATCAACTATCATATAGTTATTAATGGAGAATTGAAAATTGACAATTGAAAATTGCACCGGGCGATTTCTCATTGTCAACTGTCAACTGTCAATTGTCAATAAAAAATGAACCTACTTCAAAACAATACCCTCCGCCTTCGTGCCTTGGAGCCGGAAGATTTGGAACTGCTCTATGCCTGGGAAAACAATCCCGAATGGTGGGAGCTTGGGAATACGTTAGCGCCTTATTCACGCTATCTGTTGAAAGAATATATAGCTGAATCCCATCGGGATATATTCGATTTGAAGCAGTTGCGCCTGATGATCGACCTTTGTGCCACGGGTGCGACGGTCGGCATGTTGGATTTGTACGATTTCGATCCGCATCACCGCAGGGCGGGAGTAGGCATACTGGTCGATCCGCTTTACCAGAAGAACGGACTGGCGACAGAAGCGTTGGAACTGTTGGTCGGATATGCTTTTTCTTATTTGAAGTTACACCAGCTTTTCGTGCATATCCCGATAGGAAATGAAGCCAGCAAAGCACTCTTCACCCGTTGCGGTTTTACCGTGACGGGCAGACTGGCAGACTGGATAGCAACCAAAGACGGTTATTCGGATGTTTTGATTATGCAGAGAATCAGGGAGAGAATTTATGATTTATGAATTATTATCAACATATAAATCATAAGTCTTTAGTTCAAAGACGGTTCTTTCGGATATTTGGTCCATGTCTCATATTGGCTGCCGAGCGATTCGAGCGATTTTTTCCAGAAGTCTTCACCTTCGGCCAGCAGCACGTTCCGGTTGGAGGAACGGCTTACAACCCATGAGTTTTGATCTATTTCATTATGCAGTTGTCCTTTTTGCCATCCGGAGTATCCTAAGAAGAATTTTATTTTCCCCTCGACAGGGTGTCCGTTCTTAATGTAACGTATCAATGCGTTGAAATCACCATCGAAATAGAGATGATCGTTTATCTTGAGGGAGTTCGGGATAATCAGGTCTCCCAAGGAATGGATGAAAAACAGGCGGTTCGAGCTGACCGGACCGCCTATATAGATCGGCATATCCGGAAATCCTTGCAAATCGGCAAAAAAAGTGTTGACCGACAACTCTGTTTTCTTGTTTAATACAAAGCCCGTCGACCCCTCTTGCGTGTGTTCGACCAATAGTACGACGGAACGTTGGAAGTAGGCATCTTGTAAGAAAGGTTCTGATATTAGGATACTTCCCTGAGCCGGAAGCACGTCATTATGAGTTATTTTGAATATGTTGTTATACATTGCCATGACAGAGTGATGCTTGCTGGTTAATAAAAACAGCGACAATATATAGCTTTTGAATAAAAGAAACAAACGAAAAGCCGGACTTTCATGTTAATGAACTATAAATAAAAGCCCGGCTTACGTTAATTATACAGTGTGATTCTCTTCGAACAGCTTCAGACGCTCTTCGAGAAGGGCATATTGATGCGGTTTGATAAAAGAAGTACAAGCACGCAGCCCTTCTTGGTTGCTGCCTGTCGTGCTCAAAGAGATGGCGCTTACGCCGTAATAAATAAGCTCTTCCATCAGTTCTCCGCCTGTCATTCCCGGATAGGTAATGGTGAAATAGAAGCCGTCCGCAATCGGTTCGTCCAGGTCATGGTCGTAGACAATCCGGAAACCATGATCGGTAAATATCTTTTTCAGCTTTTCCGCCCGGCGTCCGTATTCTTTTACTTCCGAAATGAAATCGAACGTCCCGTCTGCCGCTGCTTTGAACATGGCAGCCAATGCGAATTGTGCCGAATGGCTTGTGCCGGACGACAGGGCATACAGAACGCGGTGGATGTACACGGTTCCGAACGTTCCGCCCCCGTAGCGCTGTGTCAGTCCGGGATAGGCCCGGTGATACAGTTTGTCGGAGATTGCCGTGATGCCGATACGCTGGCCGGCGTAGCTGAATGCTTTTGAGCCGGAAATCTGCAAGATGTAATTATCCGTATAGCGGGCAACGGTGGCCTGGAAAGGTGCTTCAAACGGTTTGCCCAACGGTTTGCGGAAGTCCATGGCGAAATAGGCCAGGTCTTCGATCACGATCGTGTCGTATTTGTCTGCCATCTCTCCGATGATTTTCAACTCTTCTTCCGTCAGGCAGAACCAGGCCGGATTGTTGGGGTTGGAGTAGATCATGGCTGCGATGTTTCCTTTGGAGAGATATTGTTCCAGTATGTCCCGGAGTTTTTCGCCCCGGTATTCGTACACGTCGAACGATTCGTATTTATAGCCCATGACCGTGATCTGCTGTTTCTGGACCGGAAATCCCGGATCGATAAAGAGAATCGTGTCCTTTCCCGGCGTGCATTGTCCGCAGACGAGGAACGATGCGAATGTCCCCTGCATGGAACCGGTTACGGGGACGCAGCCTTCCGGCGCCACGTCGACATCGATAAACGCCTTGATAAAACGGGACGCTTCCGTTTTTACATCGGGTGTGCCGTTGATATTCGGATAGATGGAGGCAACGCCATTCTGAAGGGCCTTGATCTCGGCATCGACGCCGACCTGAGCTGCTTTCAGTCCGGGAACGCCCATTTCCATGTGGATAAATTCCGTTTTAGTCTCTTGTTCGAGTTGTGTGGATATGGCAACGACCTCGCGGATCGTCGCTTTCCCGAAATCGGGAAGTCCGTAGCCATCTATAATTTTTCTGGCCGTCTGATAATCTACCGGAGTATTCTTCATGATTGCTATTGTTGCTATTGTTTATTATGAAAGGCAAAAGTAAAAAAATAATCCATCCGATGTAAATTTTTTTCACGAAACTGTTGCGAGATTAAAAATAGTATTTATCTTTGCACCGCAATCGAGAGAGATTGTAAGATGAAAGTTCAGGTTCGGTAGTTCAGCTGGTTAGAATACATGCCTGTCACGCATGGGGTCGCGGGTTCGAGTCCCGTCCGGACCGCTAGAAAAAGGAAAAGCTCTGTAATTCAATATTACAGGGCTTTTCTTTTTTTTGCCATTTTGGGGCCGGGTTCTTGAGTTGAGATAATCATATATATTTCCGTTGTTGCAGACGAAGTTTGCTTATAATAACCTGTCACCTTTTTATAGACAATCGGAGGATTAGCGGGAGAAGCTTCGGGTCAATCCGAAACTTCGGATAGGCGGGTTTGGGAACAAAGATTATGAGGGCGGTGGAACGGGTATAATGCAAAAAGACCTGAAAGAAAAAATCTTTCAGGTCTTTTTGTGGGCAGTGATGGATTCGAACCACCGAAGGCGAAAGCCAGCTGAGTTACAGTCAGCCCCATTTGGCCACTCTGGTAACTGCCCTTGTTCAATTGTTTTGAGCCTCTTGTCGGATTCGAACCAACGACCCCGAGATTACAAATCACGTGCTCTGGCCAACTGAGCTAAAGAGGCATTCATTTTGTTAATGATGTCAATCTCTCTCGATTGCGGGTGCAAAGGTACGCATTATTTTTAATTATGCAATAGTTTAACGGAATAATATGTGACATTTTTCCCAAAAAGTCCTCTCAGAGTTCTGTTGGGAGCTCGGAGAGGACTTTTTGTTTATGCCGGTAAGGGAAGAACTTGGAATATCTTGATATTAATATCTTCTGCCAACGGTGTCCCAATCGATGATTTTCCACAAAGCATTCAAATGATCGGGACGGCGATTCCGGTAATCGAGGTAGTAGGCATGTTCCCATACGTCGAATCCCAGGATCGGTTTCAATCCGTGAGCAATCGGATTGCTACCGTTGGCTTCTTTGGTAATTGAGAGTTTTCCGTCTTTATCTTTGGCCAGCCATACCCATCCGGAGCCGAATAGAGCGGTCCCGGCAGCCACGAATTCTTTCTGGAAGTTTTCGAACGAGCCCCAAGTCGCGTCGATCGCTTTGGAGAGAGCGCCGGTCGGCCTGCCTCCGCCATAGGGGGAGAACTGAGTGAAGTACAGATTGTGGTTGAGCGTCTGTCCGGCATTGTTGAAAATAGCGCCGTCGGATTCTGCCACGATCTGTTCCAGGGTCGCGTTTTCGAACTTGGTTCCCTGAATCAGGTTGTTCAGGTTATTGACATAAGCCTGCAAATGCTTGCCATGATGAAACTCTATCGTTTCTTTGCTTATGACCGGTTCCAGCGCGTCGGCTGCATAGGGTAACTGGATTAATTCAAATTTCATAACTTTTTCTTTTTTATCTGTTATCTGACTATTATTTGTGATCAACAATAATAAACTGAGGCATAGTGTAAGCATGACCAATCTGTTTTATGTTGTTTCTATTATTCAAACATTCCCTGTTTGAGATTTGTTCATAGAATGAAATACATATTATTTATCGTAGGATAGACTTAGTCTATGAACGGAATATATTATCTTCGCCAACCAATAAAAATAAGCATAATAATGACAGAAATCCAGAAGACATTGGCTGCATTGCCAGAAGAAAAGAAAGCATTGTTCGTCCCGGTATTCGGAGATGTGGACAAGTTTTATACGGTCGTTTATCTGATTGCCCGCAACGAGCATGTGACGGAGCAGGAAAAACCGGACCGTTATGAGGACCGCCTGCAGGTGATCCGCCGGATTCGCGGCAAGGTGGAGAAACTGGTGAGTTCTTTCGGGCTGGACGGTTCAGAGATCGTGGCGGATATCGCCAGCGATTATTTTGAGGATTACGTGAATTACAAGGAGCCGGACATACGGATGACGAACGAAGAGTTTGTCGGTATTATCCAAAAGATCGCACAGTGAGAAGATAGAGGTGTGTCAAAATATATTTGTTCCCGCGTCAAGCGCGGGAACAAATATATTTTGACACACCTTCATTGTCATTGTTTTTTCAGCCGGTTTTCCAGCAGCCGCATATAGTAGCCGCCGACGACCGAACGGGCTTGGAATCCGCGTTGTGTTCCGTCGGAAGTGTAGTGCCAGTCGCTCAGCGGGACGCGCGAGGTCGTTTCGTTGGCGTATTTCCAGACCGGGAGCATCAGCGCTTCGAAATCGGCCGCATCACCGGTCAGGCAGGCGCTCCACAGGATCCAGTCGGATTTGGTATAGTCTTCGCGGTTGTCCAACGGCAAGCCATATTTGTTTTGTTTGGTCTTGTAGTAGGCTGTTTCCGTTCCGGCTATTTCCGAAGGGAAGATGTCCAGTCCTAACAGGCGGTCCCAGACGAGGTTGTATTTCTGGCTCCACGTGCCGGGCTTGTCGAAGGTCAGTTTGTAGTGGTCTCCGTCTTTTGCCATCGCGATCCATTTGCCGGCCATTTCGCGAGCTGCCGCCAGATAAGAATCCGCTATCTCCTTCTTACCCAACATTCCGGCCATCTTGCCGTAGCCAGCCACACCCATGATCGCCTTGATGGAGAGGTTGGTGTTGTGGGCGAAATGGCCGGCAAAATCGTCGGTGCATAACTGGTTGTCCGGGTCAAGGCCCTCTTTCTTCAGATAATCGGCCCAGATTGTCAATACGTCCCAATGTTTGGCCGCATAGCCTGCATTACCTTCGATTGTCGCGATGGCTGTCGCGAGGATCAGCATGTTGCCTGATTCTTCGACCGGCATATCGCCGCCGTAGGTCTGCCCGTTGGCCAGCGGATAAGTGCCGACATCGTGCGAGGGGAACGGCTTGTTCCATTTGCCGCTTTCGTTGTAGTAGAAGATCGGGTTCATCATCCCCTTCAGGAGTTCGGGATTGTAGCATAAGAACAGCGGCGCCGACGGGTAGGTGATGTCGACGGTCCCGATCGAGCCGTTGCTGAAATTCTCTTTCGAAAAGAACAGTAGGTTGCCCTCCTTGTCCGTCACCAGCTTATGGGCGGAAACAGCCTGGCGGTAAGCTAAGGCGCACAGTTCGGCATATTTTTGTCCGCCGGCAGCCGCCGTTTCCTGCATCAGCCGTCCGTCGAAATCCGCACACCGTTTCATCATTCCGGCATACTCTTTCTGCCCTTTGACGAAGGCGTCGAAAATATCCGTCTGCCCGTCGTGTTTCCAATATGCCATCCTGTTGTCGTTGAAATACTGGATGGCATACAAATCGTCATATCCGATCAGCAAATGTCCGGCCACGGTCTTTTCGCCGACATTGCCCAAGTTGTCCGAATAGGCGAGGACCGTCATCTGTTTTTCCATATCCGGAGACACATTGTCCGCCTTGCCCGACAATTTGCCGTCGGTCATGAATGCTTTCTTTGCCGCATAATATTCATCTATGGCAACCGTCACATCCGCCGATTGCGCGGCCGAGAGATAGAAATAGCCCCAGTCGATCCGCACGTCGTCTCCCTTCTTGCCCAAGACATCCTGGTCGACGGAGCCGGTCTTCAGATAGACATATCCGTCTTTTTCTATCTTCTCGAAAGAGACGAGCTGGTCCGTCGTGTTGACGGCCCATTGCGGGGTCGCCTCCAGGTATAACCGGACATCATGTGCCCGGCCGTCCAGCGAACGAGCCTGGTACGTAATATAATTGTACGGGGCAGTCATGGCCTCCAGATCGTCCATCAGCATCGGAGCCGTGAAGATCAGCTCCAGTTCGACGGGGCCGCATTCGAACGTATAGTACGTTTGCGTCGGCATGACGGTGGCCGACGTCTGGATTGCTTTGTCGTCAAACGTGTCTCCCCGTTTCACCTTTTTCATGATACCCATGTCCACATAGGCGCCCCCGCCATTGTTGCGGCAATGGGCGGCCAGGATATTTCCGGTCGGTTTGAGCGTGTTTGCCACTTCCTGCGGGATTTCCTTCAGCAGGTCGTAATCCAGCCCGTTGCCGGTTACGGCAACCTGTTTGCCGTTGATGTACAATTCGATGTTGTCGTCGTGCGAATATTGCAGGATCAGGTCTTCCTTGTCCGTCCCTTCGGGCCAGTCGAACGAGCGGCGTACCCAGATGTCGCCGTCCTGCCAGGGCGTGGAGCGATACGGGTTGTCGTCTGTCCCGAATGCGGCCTTGCCCGTTTTCCAGCCTTTTGCTTCATAGTCGACGGCGGTCCATTCTCCTTCCGGCTCTCCGAATGTGTAAGCCGCCTCCCACAGTCCGGAAGCCGCCGTGCCGACGACCGGCGTCACTTCGACTTTGTCCGTCCCCATGAACCGGTATGAAACGCCGTCTACGCGCAGGCTTCCCAGCAGCGGGAAGTTACGCCCGGTCCAGTGGCGCACGCTTTCTTCGTTCAGGCGGTCGGCAAACGACCAGGCACTGGTGTACGGGTCGATCGTCACCAACGGTGTGGCAGGCGCCCGCAATTCGTTTTTGGCAGCAGGGGCATATACTTCGCTTGCGATGCGCGTGTTTGACGAACAAGCGCTCAGCAGTGCGGCCGTACAAGCCGATAGCAGCATGATTTGTCTTTTCATTTTGTCTTTGTTATTATTGTTATGAATCTGAATAATCTCTCCTTTCGGTTGCCCGAAGTTAAAGAGAAAAAACGACAGTCCGAAACCGCAAGGCCTTTCCGGCGGCATATTGCAAGATTTTTGAAAACATTTGCAAGATTATTGAAATATCAAAATGTCACGCCACCCCGTCTAAATCGGATTAGTACCCCGTATATTGGGAATTACACTATAGGGTAATATTTTTTAACATATCTATATGCACACAATAATGGCTGTTTTGCCGACGAAATGACATCCGGTTCCAAAAGAAATCACAAACTATCACAACATAATATAGTTAGGATTGAGATATCAAACCACGAAGAATTCTTTGTAATGTCTGATTTTCTTTAAGAATTTCGGACATTTTATTACCACTTCAAGAGAGTAATATGGTATCTTTGCAAATGGAATCATTGCGGATATGAAGACAATACTAACAAAGGAGATACGAAATATCATAGACCGAAACGGGCCGAACAGGCTTTATATGGTAAGTGATTTTGCCCATCTCAATAATGACGGGTTGGTTACCCGTGCCCTTTCCCGACTAGAAAAGGAAGGTATGCTCATACGCCTTTCGCAAGGCCTTTATTTATATCCTTTACGAAATAAGTATGGTGTGCTTCGCCCGTCTATTGAAGATATAGCATACGCTATAGCAGAAAAGGATAAGGCTCGTATTATACCCAGTGGATTGACTGCGTTGAACAAATTAGGACTTTCTACACAGGTTACGATGAATGCGGTCTATTTAACAGATGCCGCAGCAAGGGAACTTACTATCGGGAATCGTAAAATCATCTTCAAGCGTAGTGTACCCCGCAATTTTGCTTATAAGACGGACTTGTTTCCACTTATAGCCGCTGCCATGAAAGAATTAGGGAAAGATAACGTGACAGATGAACAGGTCGCAATCATAAAACAAGCCATTGAAAAATATGGCAGTCCCGATGAAATCAAATACGATTACAGCATTGCTCCGCAATGGATTAAACAAAGACTTGCATTATGAATTTTACTAAGCTCATGTTAAAATAATCTTGTAGACGAAGCTTGGTTCAGACGAAAAGATGTATTCAACACTGTTGACGATACTCGGCATACATGGATGGCCGGTCCAAACAAAATTTCTTTTCCAGATAACAAGACTTGGAAGTCATACGTTTAGACGATAAGAATGGAAATTTCCTGCGGTGAAGCCCCATATCTAGTCAGTCGTTATGATACAACAATCGGGCTTCCGATAGAATAGAATCAACGCATAGGCATGCTAGACCGAAAGTATGTGTAGTCAGCGAAAACATGGAGACAAGCGGTGAATGGCTTGATATAGCGTAAGAAGCCTATAAAATATAGTGTTTATTGTGGAATATAAACAAAAATTGTGTGTTTTATTTCCTTGATATGCTTATATTTGTACCAGTATCAATGCATAATCAATGGAGGGTGTATTTATGGAAAAAAAGATTTTGGACAAAATCAAATTGACTCGTTTTAGTGAGAATGAGTTAGAAAAGCGTGCTATGAATGGCTTAAAAGGTGGTGCCTCCAAGTGTAGCTGCATGGGAGGTGGCGGAGCCAGTGAATATTGGTGTAAAGCAGTTCCGGTGAGTAAATAATGTTTTATTCAGAGAATTCAGAAAGTTTACTCTTAATTTAAGGTATCCGAAAACTCGTTTTTTATTGAGACTTTTATTCGTGAGTTTTTGAGTCTCGTAAAGAGGGTTTTCGGATATTTTTTTATCTCAAATAAACTCATAGATGAGTTTTTATGCATTATCAAATGATAGTTTAAAAGGTAACTAAACGATACGATTATGATACAAACGCTTATTCATTCGACAGTCAACAACAATTATTATATATATGATGATCGATCAAGATTATCATTGTTGATACACCCTGAAATTAAAAAAGTATATGAACAGTTTCGAGATGTTGATCCTTATTATTTGAAAAAGTATGCTTATTTGAAAAAGAAAGGTTTTTTTACAGAAACCGTAGTTCCACAATTTAAGAAAGTGAGTGAAATAGACGTTTTAGATAGTATTATACAAACTACGCAAATCGTATTTGAAGTTACGGATTCATGTAATTTAAACTGTGTATACTGCGGTTATGGAAAGATGTTTCAGGTAACAGATAAAAGGGAATATAATAATTTGTATATTGAGAATGCTATAAAACTTCTTAAGTATGTATTTAATTTAAAAGCTAAGAGCTGTAAAAATAAGCTGATGATTGGTTTCTATGGAGGCGAACCTTTACTGAACATGAATTTTATACAACAGATTATAGATGTTGTAAGTCAATTAAATACAAATAAGATATTAGATATAGAGTATTCGATGACAACAAATGCTACATTAATATATAAGCATTTGGATTTTTTAGTGGCAAACAAAATCTATTTAACAATTAGTTTGGATGGGGATAAAAACAATCATGCTTATCGAATTTTTGGTAAAGGAGAAAAAAATTCTTTTGATACTGTAATTCGGAATATCGATTTAATACAAGAAAAATGTGTAAAATATTTCGATAAATACGTGAATTTTATATCGGTTTTACATGATAGAAACTCTGTAAAAAATATTTATGAGTTTATTTATTCGCGATATAATAAAATACCTGCTATTATAGAATTAAATATGGCTGATTGTAAACCTGATAAAAAAGACGTTTTGGATAGAATGTTTCAGAGTAAAAGAGAAAGTGAAACAATATATCAAAATGAATGTTTGAACAAAATACAAAAAACACAGTATGAAACATCTTTTTTTCATGAATTAGTGAATTTTGTAAAGTATTACAATATAAATTACTATGTATTGAATAAAATAAGTCTCTACAATAAGAAAGAAAAATATCTACCAACAGGAACTTGTTTGCCGTTTTCTCTTAAAATATTTTTAACTGTTAAGAATAAACTACTGCCATGTGAAAAGATAAATTTTAGATATTCGTTAGGGAAAGTAAACGATAATGTTGAAATTGACTTTCAGGAAATAGCACAAAGATATAACTATTATTTTGAACATGCATTGGATATTTGTGAGCGTTGTTATTGTTATAAATTTTGTGGTTCCTGCATATTTCACTTTGTCAATATGGATAAATTGGATTCAGAGGATTTGAATTGTGATTATTTTCAAGATCAAGAAAATTTTGAGAAAACTCTATATGAATACTTTTCTTTTTTAGAAAAATATCCGAATGAATTTTTTTCTATTATAGAAAATTTAAATTAATAATAATTTGATATATGGAATTAGAAGAAAAAATCAATAACTACTGGTTTGCAATTGAACCATATGTGTTTGTCGGATTTTCAGATAAAGAAGTGGTATTGTATAACACTTTAGATAAACAAATTGTGGAATCAAATAAATTGGAAGTAGTAGAATTAATGCGTGAGACACTTCAAAAAGAAAATTGCGGTGTGCTATTCTTGTCATATGAAAGATATAATCATTTGGATATTAGGCAATTTATTTTTCAACTTCGAGAAAAATTTATGGGAGATATTATAGAAGTTGGTTTGTCGAATGGAAAACCAATACAGTTATTGCCTTATTATGATTTTATAACTAAAGGTGTTAATCCTAAAAATATCTATTTGTCAGATAATAAGAATGTATTAGAGAATTTATCAGAGATAAGTATTCATGTGGATTCGAACATTAGTGATAGACTGTTAATACCGATTTTAAGATCAATACCTAATATAGTGGTTTTTAATGTGGTTGGAGATTGGAATGACATATTAAATCATGAAGATCTGTTGTTTTTTTTAGTGAATCATTCTTCTAATAAATATATTATTTGTTCATATAAAAATTTAACTCATTTGCGAATTGATTTGAACAATTTTAAGTTTAAAGTATCTGTTCATTTACCAATAGAAATTAATGAATGGAATAAATCGATAGATATTTTATATAATCATTCTTTAGATGTGGAATACATTTTTGATGTATCTTCTGAAGAAGATTGCTTGAAAGTTGAGTTGTTAACTGAAAAGTATAAAATTGAAAAATTTCAATTAAATCCAATATATACAGGAGATAATATTCTCTTTTTTAAAAAACATATATATCTTTCTAAGGAAGATATTTTGTCTGCATCTATTTCAATAAAAGATTTTTATATTCGCCAATCGATGAATGCTTATGATTTTGGTAAAATCAATATTATGTCCAATGGTGATGTTTATGCGAATATGGATCATCCGAAGTTGGGTAATATATATATGAATAGTATTTATGATTTAGTACAAAAAGAAATAGAAGAAGGTTTATCTTGGTTTCGAATTCGTGATCAATCTCCATGTGATACATGTATATATCAATGGTATTGTCCTTCTCCATCCAAATATGAAATAGCTATCGGATATTCTAATCTATGTCATGTGAAACCTAATTCGAAAAAATATGAATAATCAAATGTATATTGTCAAACAATATTTCAAAATTACCTTTCGGAACCTTAATAGGTTTAAGATACAGTCATTTACAGCTGTTTTTGGACTCGCATTTGCTTTGTTATGCTTTGTCCCGGCTCTTTATTGGATGTATTATGAAACCACATACGATGGTTTTTATCCCGATGCAGATCAGATATGCCGCATTTATTCAGTGGAAAAGCAATCCGGAAAAATAAACGAACGAGTACCGGGTATTTTAGGAAAGAAATTACTCAAGCAGTTTCCGGTGATAGAGTCCTCCACAGATTTCATCTGTGAACGGTTGGATTATAACAATATCGAAAAGACCTATTACACTCAATTGAATACAATCTGTGCCGATACGGCTTTTTTTCGAGTTTTTCCGCAAGAGTGTGTTATCGGTGATATGCAGCAAGCATTGCAAGTTGCCGGAAATATGGTTTTGACGGAAACTATAGCCACGCGTTTGTTCGGCAGTGTGGAAAAAGCTATCGGGCAAAAATTGGAAAATTCGCTTTCCCGTATTTTTGGATCCTGCACAGTGACTGCGGTAGTCAAGGATCCGCCTTTGAACACCAATTTGCCATTTGATGCACTTCTCAACTATCCAGCCTTGCAAGACGCATCGATGATAATGCCGGAAGCGGAACAATGGAGCTATTTTAACAACAATTTGTATGTAAAAATCCATTCACATACGGATATAGACGGATTGGCCATACAACTTCGTGACTTTACTTCGCAAATAAACGTGAACCCCAATATCGAATTGAATATATTGCCGATAAAAGAGGTTCGTCATCATTTAAATACCAATTTGCCTTTCACGTTTAATTTCATACAATTATTAGTAGTGGCTGGAATTTTATTGATGTTAAGCGCGTTGTTTAATTTTCTGAATTTGTATCTTGGGCTATTCTTGCAACGTGTTCATGAATTTCGCCAACGTATGGTATATGGAGCAACAAATTTTCAAATTATTTTGCAGATGATGTTTGAACAAACCTGTATTGCATTAGTCGCACTACTGTTGGGAGGATGTTTCATTTCCCTTGTTTCTCCTTTGTTAGCCAATCTGTTGGGTATCGTGATGGATATACCGCTTTTGTTACGTTTTTCTGTTTTGTGCAGTTTGATTACGCTATTATGTCTTTTTGTTGCCAATCTTATTCCTTTATTGAATTTGAATCGTTTGATAATGAAAAATTTGTCAATGAAAAAAACAAGCCGGAAAAGTGAATTGCAGCGAATTGCCATATCGTTGCAATTCGCTGTAAGTATAGTGTTTATTGTTGCTGTTTCAGTGATAATGATGCAAATGCGTTTTATTTCCCAAAAAGATTTGGGGTTTGATCCTGATGGGATTATCCAGTTGTACAGTGCAAATGCTAAACTTGCGAATAATAAAGCCGCATTGACACAAAAACTCGAAGCAATACCGCAAGTTGTGAATATTTCTACGACCTCGTTTGAACCTGGACAAAATGTTCGATCAGATTTAATGACAAGCGAGGTTGAATGGCCTGGTAAAGATGATTTGGACAAGTCTGTTTTTCAATGGATCCCTGTTGGAGACAAATTTGCAGAAACGTTTGATTTGGAATTGTTGAAAGGCCGATGGTGGGGAAAAAACGAAAATAAGAAGATCGTTCTCAATGAAGAAGCAGTCCGGGTGATGGGACTTAATGAGCATCCGATAGGAACAGTTGTACGTATAAGCCCTTTTTTTATCAGTAGCGATGGATTGGCTCCGATGGAGGAATATGAAGTAATCGGCGTAGTAAGAAACTTCCACTCGTTATCTTTCCGAAGCCCTATTTATCCAAGTATTTTGCGTCCGGGCATGGAGGATATTTGGTATATTCGTGTTGTTTCAGGTCAAGAGCAAGAGGTTATTCAACAGATAAATTCAATTTTGCCGAGTGTAGATGTCTGTTTGACAGATAATCGCTTGATGCTGCTCAATGAACTATATGATCATTTGAATTATTCTGAGCAGGTTGGTTTGAAATTGTTTTCCATATTGGCAATTGTTAGTCTTTTAATATCTCTATTCGGCATTTATGCTGTAGCTACGACTGCGACCCAACGTCGCCGCAAAGAGATCGCTATTCGTAAAATTGCCGGAGCCGGGACTAAAGATATTATCAATTTGTTTTTTCGCGAATATACGATACTTATCCTTGTGGCAGGTTTTATTGCATTGCCACTGGCTTATTATGTCATGGCACATTGGCTTCAAAGATATGCTTACCATATAAATATTCCGTTGTGGCTATTGGCGGCAATATTGGGAGGTATTATTTTGATTGTGCTTTTTACTGTGTTTGGGCAAGTTTTAAAAGCTGCTAACGGAAATCTGGCCAAAGTTGTAAAAAACGAATAATTTAGAATAGCAAAGATTCTCTCTTTGATAACTTTTTTTGTGTGTCGGATATGTCTGCATGTGGAAGATTACTTCTATTTTTGCCAGTCATAATGTTTTTTATCAAAAATGTAACGAAAAAGGTGCAGCAGTTAGGATGCATCTTTAGGTGAAATCGATGAGATACTTTACTAATATTTTGCGTTGGATATCTTCACAGGAACACTTATATTTCTTGTTCGGCTTGCTTTTCATCATCCCGAACTGTGTTTTTCTGTTCACGGAGCCTCTTCCCGTTTCGGTCGGACTTGCCTCCATCATCATGCCTTTGGCGTTTTGGATGGGAATCTTGCTGCTGGCACGCAAACCCGGAGTGGTGGTCTGGTGCCTGTTGCCGAAGATCATATTGGACGGAGGGCAGTTGGTCTTGTTGTACCTTTTTGGCGAGTCGGTGATAGCGGTAGACATGTTCCTGAACCTGACAAGTTCGAACGCTTCCGAGGCGAGCGAATTGTTAGGAAACATTTTTCTCGTCATCATTTGCGTCTTTCTCTTTTATACGCTTCCGACCTTGTGGCTGGCTATGCGTTCGGTCCGCATGGAAGACAAGTTGAGCGCCGTTTTCCGTAAGAAATGGGCGTTCAGGAGCTTGGGGCTTTTCGTGGTGGGTGTGTTGCTCTGTTTTCTGCCCTCTTTGCAAAAGCACAGTTTCTCGCTCAAGAACGACGTCTATCCGGTCAATGCGCTTTATAACCTCTATTTTGCGATTACCAAATCGAACAAGAATGCCAACTATTCCGTTTCATCCGCCGATTTCAAGTTCAATTCGGTCCGGACGGAACGAGCGGATGGCAAACGGGAGATTTACGTGCTTGTGGTGGGAGAGACCTCGCGAGCTATGGAATGGAGCCTGTACGGGTATGAACGCAATACGACTCCGCGGATGAAAGAGCTCGACGGCATGGTCCATTTTACGGATGTCGTGACGCAATCCAACAACACGCACAAGAGCGTCCCGATCATCCTGTCTGCCGCCAGTGCGGAAAACTATGGCGTGATTTACGACGAGAAAAGCATTGTCACCGCTTTCAAGGAAGCCGGTTTCCGCACGCTCGTCATCGCCAACCAGAAATTGACCACTTCGATGATCGGAGCTTTCTACCGGGAGGCCGATACGTTTATCGACATGAGCACGTTCAACACCGGATCCTATCTGACCTCGTTGCACGATGCCGCCCTTTTGCCCTATCTGGAAAAGGAGCTGGACAAATCGGACGATGACATGTTTGTCGTCCTCCACACCTACGGGTCGCATTTCAACTATCACGAGCGTTATCCGGCCGAGTTCCGGATCTACACGCCGGACAAGGCCGAGGGCATCCGCCAGTCTTATAAGAAAGAACTGCGCAATGCTTATGACAATTCGATCCGTTACACGGATTATGTCTTGGGAGAAATCGTCGACATGCTGAAAAAGAAACAGTCCTGCTCGGCGATGCTTTATCTGAGCGACCACGGAGAGGATATTTTCGATGATGCGCGTGCCCGTTACCTGCATGCTTCGCCGATCCCGACTTACTATCAGCTCCATATCCCGTACATCATCTGGTTTTCGGACGATTACCGGGAGGTTTTCCCGGAAAAATACCGGACGGCGGTGTCTCACGGCGCTTACCCGGTCAGCACGAACAGCGTGTTCCATACGGTATTGGACATTGCCGGTGTACGGACTTCGGTGTCCGACTCCACGCTGGCACTGACCAACCCCGCTTTTGCCGTGCGCGACCGTATGTTTCTCGGAGACCACGACGAGCCGGTCCCTTTCTGGAAAGTAGGCTTGAAGAAAGCCGATTTCATTATGCTGGACAAATGGAAAATGGCCTATAAGAAAGACTGATGAGCACGCAAAACGGGCATATCGCAAGTAAAGTCATCGTGGGATACTTGTTGCTGATCCTGATGGCTGTGTGTTCGGTCGTTTACATCTATAACATCATCGAACAGTTTGCCGTCGAAGACGACCCGGACCATAAATCGCGCGAGAAGGTCTACCTCGTGACCAATACCTTGTCGCTGTTGTACGAAAGCGAAGCGCTCGGGCAAGTGATAGGGCGTCCGCAAGGAGAGATCAACCATTTCAACCGTACGCTGAACAAGGCACTGCAGAACATGGATTCTCTGCGTACGCTGGTCTCGAATCCCGCGTTGTATCCCAAGATCGACACGATCGACATGCTGATCGAACAAAAGCGCCGGAACACGCGCCGCCTGTTGGAAACCTGGCGCGAGGCGAATTCCGAGCAGCTCTACACGCAAAACATCGAGAAGGTGATCGCCCGGCAGGATACGATGGTCCGGCAGGTCGAGATACAGGAACGCGTGATCGTGCACCAAGATTCCGTAAAGACACCCCAGGCACGTAAGCAGCGCGGTTTTTTCCGTCGCCTTGCCGATGCCTTTTCTCCGCCCAAAACAGATTCGGTCGTTGTCGTGAACACGACCCGGCAGATCGTGACCGACACGCTGGTGAACACCTTTAACCCGGCGGATACGATCGTGACGGTCCTGAAAAACTTGCAGGACAGTGTGGCCGACCAGCGTAAGCAACTTGTCGACCGGCTTCTGGAACGCGCCGCCAACCTGCGCTACAACAACAGCATCATCACAAGCCGGATCAACCAGATGTTGCGCGACATAGAAGAAGAAGAGATGAACGCGTCGATGGAGCGTGTCGTGAAGAAGCAAGAGGTGCTGCGCGAAACCTCCTATCTTATTGCCGCCGTCGCCGTCTTGTCGCTGATTATCGTGGTAGTCTTTATCATCCTGATCACGCGCGATATCTCCAAGAGCCAATATTACCGGCAGCAATTGGAGAAAGCCAAGCAATATGCCGAAGACCTGCTCCACAGGCGGGAGAAGCTGATGCTGACGATCAGCCATGATATCCGGGCGCCGCTTTCGTCCATAATCGGCTATATCGAACTGCTGATGCGCCGTCGTCCGGACGAAAGGCAGCGCTATTATCTGGAGAACATGACCGGATCGGCAGACCATATCCTTTCGCTGGTGAACGGTTTGCTCGATTTTCACCGCTTGGAGTCGGGGCAGATGGAGATACAGAACGTGCCTTTCAGCGTGCGTACGCTCTTTAACGAAATATACGGGAGTTTCCGCCCGATGGCCGAGGCGAAGGGACTGGCTTTTGTCTTGAACATGAAAGAGGAGGGGATGGACCGTATCTATTCCGGCGATCCGATACGCCTCCGCCAGGTGGTCGGCAATCTCCTGTCCAACGCCATCAAGTTTACGCACGAAGGCCGCATCGTCCTGATAGTCAAATTGTCAATAGTCGATTCTCAATTGTCCGTTACCGTCTCCGACTCCGGCATCGGAATTCCGGAAGAGGAGCAGGAGAAGATTTTCGGCGAGTTCGCCCGCCTGTCGGAAACCGAAAAGGAAGAAGGTTTCGGCCTCGGGCTTTCCATCACCCGCAAGCTGATCGAGCTGATGGGAGGGACGTTGTCGTTGAAGAGCGTTCCGGGAAAAGGCAGCGATTTTACGATCGTCCTGCCGTTGCAGGAATCGGAAGTGCAGGCATTGCCGTCCGCCCCGTCTGTCGAAGAGGACGAAACGGAGACCGGCAGTTTCGGTGGGCGCGAAATCTATTGCTTGCTGGTCGACGACGATCCGCTTCAACTGGCGCTGACGGAAGAGTTTCTGAAACGGAACCATGTGGAGGTCGCCAGTTGTTCGAACCCGTTTGCCGTGGTCGATATTCTGCGTAACCGCTCTTTCGATGCGATCATAACCGACATACAGATGCCGGGCATGGATGGCTACGGCCTGCTCGACGCTATTCGTTCGTCGGGTGTCCCCGGAACGCAGGCCGTCCCCGTCATCGCGCTCTCGGCCAGTGTGGAAAACGAGCATACCCACTATCTGGAAGCCGGGTTCACCGGGTTCTTGAACAAACCTTTCACGGCTAAGCAGCTGATCACCTTGTTGAATAGCCTGCTGCAGGCCGATATACAAACCGAGGTGTCGCCCGAATTCAATTTCGATTCGCTCACCGCTTTTGCCGGCGAAGACAAAGAAGCCTCCGCATCCATTATCCGGACCTTTGCCGAGGAGACGAACAAGAGCATTTCGTTGTTGCGACAAGCCTTGGAGAAGACCGAACGTGGTCCGGCTGCCAAAATCTCCCATAAGCTGATCCCCCTTTTCACCATGTTGGGCGCTTCCGACCTGGTGGCCCAGCTGAGAATCCTTGAGAAGAACGACGAAGCGTTGACAGACGACGGCTGGAAACGGCTTTTATCCGAGGTGATCCGCCAGGCGGGTGTTATCGTGGGGCAGGCTGTGGAACGGTATCTGTAGAAAAATTCCCCACCGTGGTCTACGAATTCCCCATTCGTGATGAAACGATATTCAGCCTTTATGAAACATTCTGTATGACTTATCTGTTATATTAGAAGAGTTTACGAAAAATGAAGCATGTGCCGGGTCGAGTTTGGCACGATATTCGCTTCTTCTATGTCAAGAAGCGGAAGTGGACGTTTCTACATTAAAAAACCGTTTTAAAATTACTATGTTCGAGTATCTATTTTAAGTCTGCAAACAAAAAAAGCACCGAAAAGGGTGCTTTTTTGTTTTATATGACTTCTTTTTCCCTATTTTTGCTCTTCGTAAAATGGTCAATCATAAATCATAAATCATTACCAATGGAGCACGGACTTTTGGCTAAGTCGCCTCGTATCGAGGTGGTGGATGCATTACGCGGTTTTGCCGTTATGGCTATAATCTTACTGCACAATATCGAACATTTCAACCTTTATGACTTCCCTGCCGCTTCTTCGGCGTTTATGCAGGCGATGGATAAAGGGGTATGGGATACCTTGTTCTTCCTTTTTTCCGGGAAAGCATACGCGATTTTCTCCCTGCTGTTCGGGTTCAGTTTTTCATCCAATATGACAACCAGGCAAAGAAGGGTAAAGATTTCCGCCTGCGTTTCCTGTGGCGGCTTTTTCTCCTGTTCATTATCGGCTGTTTCAACGGGGCGTTTTTCCCCGGCGACATACTGGTGCTTTACTCCATAATCGGCGTGGTGCTCGTGTTGGCCTGCAAATGGAGTGACCGGGCAGTTCTCATTGCTGCTATTATCCTGATGCTCCAGCCGCTCGAACTCGGCAAGTTTTTCTATGCGCTGATGAATCCCGGCTATGTGCCGGCAACCAGCGGATGGTATATTCACAGCCAACGCATGTATCCATTCCTTTCGCAGCCGGATTTCTGGGCGATGGTCAAGTCTAACCTTTGGGACGGCCAGTTGTTCAGCCTGTTGTGGGCGTGGGGGTACGGACGTTTCTTCCAGACGGCCTCTTTGTTCCTGTTGGGCATGCTGATCGGGCGCAGACGGCTGTTTGTCAACCTGTCCGAACATCGTGTTTTCTGGATGCGGACGCTGATTATAGGTGCGGTCTGTTTTGTCCCCTTGTATTTCATTGCGGCTTCTCTTCCGAGCCTGATCTCCAATAAGGCGATGTTGACTCCGATGAACACGGTTGTCTCCTCTTTCCGCAATTTCTCTTTCATGTGCGTGTTGGTGGCCTGCTTCGTTTTCCTGTGGCAACAGGTTGCGGCCCATAAGGTGCTGCACGGTTTGGTTCCGTATGGAAAGATGAGTTTGACAAACTATTTGACACAGTCCATTATCGGCTCGTTCATTTATTTCGGCTACGGTTTGTCGCTTTATAATGTTTTAGGGACGACGGCCAGCTTCGGTGTCGGTGTCTTGTTGTTCGTCCTTCAGTTGGGCTTCTGCCATTGGTGGCTGAAGAAATTCAAGCAAGGCCCGTTCGAGGGGGCATGGCGCAAGGCGACGTGGGCTTTTTGCAATTGACAAATGCGACGAGCTGTATTTAATTGCCCGTTGCCAATTGTCCATTGTCAATTCTTCTTTATCTTTGCATAAGAAACAAAAAAGAACGATATGCCGTCTATTCTGATTTTAGAAGATGATATAACATTCTCTTTGATGCTGAAAACTTGGCTTGGAAAGAAAGGTTTCGAGGTCAGTTCGGTATCGTCGGTTTCGGATGCTCGAAACCGGATAGAGAATGCCTCTTTCGATTTGATCCTGTCTGATTTGCGTTTGCCGGACGGAGATGGAATCGATCTGTTGAAATGGATAAAAGAAAACAATTTTGCAATTCCCTTGATTATGATGACCAGCTATGCGGAGATACAAACCGCCGTACAGGCAATCAAATCGGGGGCGTCTGATTATATCGCCAAACCGTTGAACCCGGAAGAGCTTTTAGGTAAAATCAAGGATGTGATAAAGACGGAAACAGGCGGGGCAGCTTCTGCAACCGAGCCGGAACGCCCTGCACGTCCTGCCAAACGTCCCGAACCGTCGGGAGGAACGCCCGGCCGCTATGTGGAGGGACAGAGCCAGGCTGCCCGCCAGCTCTACGAGCATGTGCGTCTGGTCGCTCCGACAGATATGTCTGTTCTGATTACCGGTTCGAGCGGTACGGGGAAAGAGTATGTCGCCCGTCGCATTCACGAACAGAGCAACCGCAAGAAAGCTCCTTTTATTGCGGTAGACTGCGGAGCTATCCCGAAAGACTTGGCCGCATCCGAATTTTTCGGGCATGTGAAGGGGTCGTTCACCGGGGCCATCGATAATAAGGAAGGCGCTTTTGTCGCTGCCCAAGGCGGTACGATCTTTTTGGACGAGATAGGCAATTTGTCTTATGAAGTGCAGGTGCAGCTACTTCGTGCCTTGCAGGAGCGGAAGGTGAAACCGATCGGCAGCAATCAGGAGATAGCGATCAACGTCCGTCTTGTCTCCGCGACAAACGAGAACCTGCGTGCTGCGATCGACAAGGGTGATTTTCGTGAAGATTTATATCATCGTATCAACGAGTTCACGGTCCGCATCCCCGACCTGAAAGAGCGGAAAGAGGATCTTTTGCTGTTTGCCAACAACTTCCTGGACCAGGCCAATATGGAATTGCAGAAAGATATTATCGGTTTTGATAATGAAGTGATCCGGATTTTCCAGTCTTATTCCTGGCCGGGCAACTTGCGGCAGATGAAGAACGCGATCAAGTATGCCACCTTGTTGGCGACCGGTCGCTATATTACCCGCAACGAGCTTCCGGAAGAACTGACTGCCGCCCCGGTTTCCGCTCCAGTCAATATTCAACTGAAAAACGAATCGCACGAATGCGAAATGATCAGACGCGCCCTGCAAGAAGCCGGCAACAATAAGACCAGGGCAGCCCAGTTGCTGGGAATCGACCGCAAAACGCTTTACAACAAGTTGAAGGCGTATGGGATTGACCGGATTTAATGAAGAATAGAGAAATAACCTTTTATATTAATATATTATGACTACAATCACAGCTCAACGTGCACCGCACAGTGCATCCAATTTTGCCCCCGCAGTAGAGGCAAATGCCTATGGAATGAATGATCGGATCAAACGTCTTCGCCAAGAGACGTTTGATGCCGAGCCCTCCCTGTCTATCGAACGCGCTTTGATAGAAACTCGTTTCTACAAGGAAAACTACGGAAAATACCCGATCCCGATTCTCCGGGCCATGAATTTTTATGAGATATGCAAGCAGAAGACGATCTATATCGGCAAGGACGAGCTGATCGTGGGCGAACGCGGGCCGAAACCGAAATGTGTGCCGACCTTCCCGGAACTGACCTGCCATAGTGTGGAGGACCTGCATGTCCTGAACACGCGCGAATTGCAGCGTTATACGATCAGCCGGGAAGACATCGACACCTACGAACGCGAAGTGATCCCCTATTGGAAAGGACGCACGCAGCGAGAACGCATCTTCAACCATGTGCCTCAGGAGTGGAAGGAGGCCTACGAGGTGGGCATGTTCACCGAATTTATGGAACAACGCGCACCGGGACATACTGCTTTGGACGGGAAGGTCTATAAGTACGGGTTGCTGGATTTGAAGGAACGTATCCGGAAAGAGCTGGACGGGCTCGATTTCATGAACGACCCCGAAGCGACCGACAAGCAGGAGGAACTGACAGCCATGTCCATCTCGTGCGATGCCGCCATCCTGTTTGCCGAACGGCATGCGGACCTCGCCGACGAAATGTCGCTGACGGAGAAAGACCCGAAACGGGTGGCCGAGCTGCACCGTATCGCCGAAGTTTGCCGCCGGGTTCCGGCCTATGCTCCCCGCGACTATTGGGAAGCGATCCAGATGTATTGGTTCGTCCACTTAGGGACGATCACCGAGCTGAACGGTTGGGATGCGATGAATCCCGGCCATTTCGACCAGCATCTGGCTCCTTTCTACGAAAAAGGGATTGCCGACGGCACGTTGACACGTGACGAGGCAAAGGAGTTGATGTCGTGCTTCTTCATCAAGGTGAATAACCACACGGCTCCTCCCAAAGTAGGCATCACGGCTAAGGAAAGCGGCACGTACAACGACTTTACGAACCTGAATATCGGCGGTGTGAAAGCCGATGGCAGCGACGGGGTGAGCGAAGTGTCCTATATCATGCTCGAAACAATCGAAGAACTGCATATCCTGCAGCCCGGCAGTGCCATCCATATCAGTGCCCGTACGCCGGAACGTTTCCTGCGTGCTGGCTGCAAGGTGATCCGCCAGGGGCATGGCTATCCGTCTGTTTTCAATCCGGATGTGTATATCCAGGAGTTGATGCGCCAGGGAAAATCCTTGCAGGATGCGCGTGAAGGCGGTTGCAGCGGCTGCATAGAGGTCGGGGCGTTCGGCAAGGAGGCGTACGTGCTGACCGGTTACCTGAATGTGCCGAAGATTTTGGAGGTGACGCTCAACAACGGTGTCGATCCGGTTTCCGGACGTAAGGTGGGACTGGAAACGGGCGATCCGCGCAGCTTCGGCAGCTATGGCGAACTGTATGCCGCTTTCATGAAGCAACTCCGTTATTTCGTGGATATGAAGGTGCGTGTCAGCAATTATATCGACCGTATGTTTGCCAAATATGCACCGGCCACCTTCCTGTCTCTCTTCATCGACGATTGCATAGCGAAAGGACGGGATTACTATAACTGCGGCCCGCGCTATAATACGACCTATATCCAGTGTACGGGGCTCGGTACGGTTACCGACAGCCTGGCGACGCTGAAAAAACATATATTCGAAGACAAGCGCTGGTCGATGGGCGAACTGCTGAAAGCGATGGCGGATAATTTCGAGGGAGCCGAGGCGATGCGCCAGACGATCCTGAACCGCACGCCGTTCTTCGGGAACGACGACGAATATGCCGACAGTATTGCCGTGAAGATGTTCGATGATCTGTATGATACGATCGAAGGAAAACCGAACACGAAAGGCGAATGTTTCCATCTGAATATGCTGTCTACCACTTGCCATGTGTATTTCGGCAAGGTGATGGGGGCGACTCCTAACGGACGCTTGGCCGGACGTGCCATCTCGGACGGCACGTCTCCGTCTCATGGAGCCGATACGCACGGGCCGTCTGCCGTTATCAAGTCTCTCGGCAAGCTTGACCAGGTGAAGAGCGGCGGGACGTTGCTGAACCAGCGTTTCCTGCCGAGCCTGCTGAAGCGTGAGGAGGATATCTCCAAGTTGGCTTCGCTGATCCGTAGCTATTTTGCCTTGGGCGGACATCACATCCAGTTCAATATCGTCGATACGGAGACGCTTTATGCCGCCCAGAAATGCCCGGAAGATTATCGCGACCTTCTGGTCCGCGTAGCCGGTTACAGCGATTATTTCAACGATATGAATGTCGATCTGCAGGCAGACGTGATCATGCGGACGGAACAGGAAACGTTTTAAAGGATTGGCAATTGATGATTGACAATTGACAAAATATGCTGATATTTGATATAAAACGATACGCCATCAACGACGGACCGGGTATCCGGATCACGATCTTTATGAAAGGTTGCCCCCTGTCGTGCGTATGGTGCCATAATCCGGAGGGAATCTCCAGCCGGAAGCAAAAACTCTACACGAAAAAGAAATGCATCGGTTGCCGGACGTGTGTCGAGGCTTGTCCTGAGAAGGCGTTGACATTCACGCCGGAGGGGATCGTGACGGACAGGGCGCGTTGTTTCCTGTGCGGGACCTGTGGAGAGGTGTGTCCGGCTTTGGCGATGGAGATATCCGGTACGGAGTATTCGGCCGATGCCTTGATGATGGAGATTGAGAAGGAGACCGTTTTCATGGACCGTTCGGAGGGAGGCGTGACGTTTTGCGGGGGAGAGCCGTTGTTGCATCCCGAACCGCTACTGGATTTGTTGTGCCGTTGCGGGGAACGGGGAATCCACCGGGCTGTCGATACGACGCTTTTCGCCCGGCCGGAGATCGTACGCGGCGTGATGGACAATTGCGAACTTCTCCTTGTCGACTTGAAGCTGATGGATTCGGACAAGCACAAGGAATATTGCGGTGTCCCGAACGAATTGATCCTGTCCAATCTTCGGATGGTTGCAGAAACGGGACACGATTTTTATCTTCGTATCCCGCTTATCGAAGGTGTGAATGCCGATGAAGAAAATATAACACGCAGTGCCGCTTTCCTGGCCTCGTTGCCATGGAAGCACCGGACTGTAAACCTGCTTCCCTATCATGACATTGGCAAAGGCAAGCATGAAAAATTGGGCACGGCCTACAATCCGGATCACTATGCATTCGCTACCCCTTCGGACGAAACGATCGAACGTTGCCGGGAGATATTCGCCGGTTACGGGATCGAAACGGCTATCGGGGGATAGTCTCAGAGCCGATAGGAAACCGTAGCCATGAAATGGAATGGCTTGGCCAGTCGGGTCGTGTATTCGAAATATTTCTTGTTGAGCAGGTTGTATGCGTTGAAGGCCAATGTGACTTGCTGATTGACCGTGTAGAAGATACCGGCATCGATAATATAACGCGCCGGTTCATACACGTCGTTTTTGATATCGCTGTAGATACGGTCGGTGAATGTTCCGCTCAGGTGGAAAGAAAGGTTTTTCAATACGCCTTTGGGAATCGTATAGTCGGCGTATGTGTAGAACGTTGCGCGGGGAACATTGGTTGCACGGAGGTTGATCGATCCGTCTTCGTTATATGTAACCCAGTCGGCATCTTCCGGAATCCAGTCGAGGTTGCTGGCAATCGTCCGTCTGTCCGACCAGCCCAGGCCGCCTACGATCTCCAAGGTGGAAACGGGGCGGAACGTCAGGTCCAGGTCGAATCCTTTCGAAACTTCACGGCCTACTTGTGCTCGAACGCTCTTTTCTTCTACCGCCCCGTTGTTCTCGATCGTTTTGTTGCCGATGGTCTTTACGACATTGTGTTTGCGGATGTAGAACACGCTACCGTTCAGTTCCAGCATGCGGTTCAGTTCGTAACGTGCCCCGAGTTCGAGTTGGTAACCTTTCTCTGGTTTGAAAACTTCGCCGTCCGATTTATCGGGGTTGAACTCGTTTCCGTTCTTGTCGAGGTAGATGAACCCGGCATTGTAGGTCGTGTTGTTCGGCTTGAAGAAAGAAGCAGCTGACGCATAAACGGATACATCCGGTATTGGCAGGTAGAAACCATTGGTCTGATAACGGCTGATGGATGTTGCCGACACTTTGCTGTCCCACCAATCGCGTACGTAGTGCGGATTCCGGACCGGAAGCATCTATACGGTTTCGTAGTCCGCCATCGGGTTCCGTTCGCCACTGGCGGCAAAAGGCTGTCCGGTTGCCGTGGCAAACATATCGCCTGGCATGACCGGAGCGCCGCCGATGTCGGTCGTGTAGTGGTCGTCGTTGAACGAAACGTTTGCTTCGAGATACCCTTTCTTGGTGACTTCCATCCCGACGGTCGCTTCCTTCTGGTCCCAGCTACCGTAGCTGACGCTTGCATTAGCTGTAAATTCGGCTGATGCCTTTTTCCGTATGATGTTGATTACGCCTCCCATGACGGAATAGCCGCTCAGGACGGAGGCAGGCCCTTTGATTACTTCGATGGACTCGACGGACGAAAGGTCGCCGAAAGGAACGGTATTCAACAGAGTACGGTCGTCACGAATGCCGTCGAAAGCGAAGACGGCGTCTGTCGTTCCACGCACGCTGTACCGTTGGAAAGCGCCGAGCTGATTCGAACTCATGACGACGCCCGGAAGGAAACGTACGGCATCTTCCATATTCGTGATATGCTTGCGTTCCATTGTTTTGGAATCCAGGCGGGTCACTGTGATCGGCAGGAATTTCAAGGGAACGTCCATGCCTAAAAGTTCGACCGGCTTGTCTTGCAGAGCTTGTTTTTTGTTTGCGACGATCTCCACGTTGCTGACGGTAAATGTCGTATCCGTGATGCTGCGTTGCGCGGTAGCGGAAGTAACGCATCCGATACACATTAAAAGAAATGCTATTTTGTTCATTTTTTAGTTGTTGTGAAATATATGTTTTATATTTCGGATGATCCATTTAAAAGTAAGTACCACTCCGGTCAGGGACAGGAAAGTGCCTCCGATCATGAGTGTATACATGACGATGTTCCAAAGCCAGATGTGGTCTGTCAAAAACTTGAAATCCAGACAATGCAGTCCCCGGTATAGCAGATGGCGTATACGCCCGTCGTCGTCTGTTCGTTGTTGGCGGAGAGTCTGTGGGTTGAAATAATGGCGGGTATGCATGTCGTCATCCACACTCACACGGTAGACCGGCAGTGAGTTCGGTTCTCGTTTTCGGGAGAAATAATCGTTGTCAAACTCCGTGATAAGCTCCATTTCCCATCGGATACTGTCTCCGTACATCTTCTGCATTTCGCTGCGGATCCTCTCTTCGGTGAGGATAAAGAGGCGTGTAGCTGTACTGTCCGATGCATCGATATTAATCGTTTGTCCGGCCGTTGTCAGCCGATAATACGGGTGTCCGTTCCAGCTTGCCCATTCGATTTGCTTGATATCTGTAGCTGCCTGAGCCGCTTTTCGGTAATCGAGAACGTAGCTGTCCGGTAGGATCGGCTTGCTGCCACCCGACATTCGGAAAGGATGTTCCCGACGTTGTTCTTTTGGCGCTTTTTTCAACCAATCCGGGATATCCATGAGCGACATCATCCCGCTGAAAGCGAAAGTGGCGGCAAAAATCCCGAATAACAGCCCACTGACATGATGCCAACGATACCATCTTTTCCGGTACGGGACTCCCCATCTGCGGTTTCTGTTCTTCCAGGCGATACGGAGCGAGAGAACAAATCCTGCCAAGCACATGATTGTCCCGATACCGGAAGTCCATTTCACGAAATTGATCCATGCCGGCTGGTTCTGCCTGAGCACGGTGAAATAGACCCAGTGCGGGATCGCTCCCAACCAGGCCCATAAACGCTCACTCTTGTCGGTCATTTGCAGGACTTTTCCGTCTTTGGGGGAGATATACAACTCGTGTTTGTCTGCATCGGAGAAGATATATTTGTAGACAGGGAAAAAATTTTCGGGCCTGCCGAACGGAATCCACTGGTCCGGTTTATAGACAGTATCCACTCGTAGGACAGATGCCGTACACCATTGAGAGACAATCATTCCGATCTCTCTTGCATCGTATGGTTCCATCGGAACGAGCGAGTCTGCATATATCCTGTTCGGCACGTTTTTGCCTCTGAGGTTCAGTACCGGCCGACCGGCATACATCTCCAAGGTCAGGGATTGTAAACGAGCCGAATCGGACAAGGTTTCCGATAGGAGGTTCAGGTTGGGCAGCATATCGGGGAGAGGTTGCAGATTGGCTATTCTTTTCTCTTGAGATGCACGTGGAAAAGAATGATAAATCATTACGATCCCGGAGGCAAACCAAAGGAAAAACAAGATACTGAGCGGTAAGCCCAATATCTTGTGTATATTCCTTAGAAATTTTGTGAACATATTTTATTCGTATTTTTCTTTGCCCTCGGCATAATCCTTTTTCTTCTTGACAATGTCCAGGTATTTGTGGGTAGCGCTGAAGCGGGCATGTTCCACGAATATGTCCTGGACTGCCGGGTTTTGTCCGAGACCTTCCATGAACACCGTCACTTCATACCCCTGTTTTTCGAGTTCATCCTTCCAGTCGCCGGAGATATCGTTTTTGGCATGTTCACCTGCGACAAACATGAAAGGCATCAACTGTACTTTTTTGTATCCGCCTTTTTTAATTTGGATCAATGCGTCGTCAAAAGAGGGGTAACCTTCGATCGTTCCGACTATGTAGTTGTCAAACCCTTTTGCTTTCAGCATATAATCCATCATGGCGTATTGTGCCGTTGTCGGTGTGTAGGTTCCGTGTCCGACCAATAGGACGGCGCCGTCCCGGATTCCGTTAGGCGTGATTGCGGCTATGACGGCTTCATAATCCTCCGGAGTGAAAAGAAGAGGAGTACCGATACGGATTTCCTTGAAATCCTTTTCATGTGTGGCTACATCTTTTCGTAGTGACTCCATCTCGATCCCTTCGATGATGTTGGACGACTGGATCAGCACATGTGTATATCCGTCGGCTTTCAACCGGGCGAGTGCTTCTTCCGGATTCGATTTGTAGATGTCCCGTGTTTTCAGGCGGAACGCGATGATACGGGAAGTCCAGGCTTCACGGACTTCGAGGCCGGGAAAAGTTTCCGTCATTTTTTTGTTGACAGCGTCAATGGTCAGGGCACGCGTGTCGTCGTGTGTCGTTCCGAAATGTACGACCAGTAAGGCCGCCTTGTCTCCCGTTTGCATGGAACCGAACAGGTCCGATTCGACAAAGTTGCCTTCTGCCTGTATGGGTTGCATGAATATGCAGAACAGGAAAGCCAGCAAGTAAATCCATTTGTTTTTGTTCATAGGTGATAAATTTATATTAAAACAGATTATATATATATATATGTCCAGGTAAGCAACCCGTAAAGGCTGTTCGCCGACATTTCATCTTTTTCAGAGAGAGATTGTTTCGTTTTTTGTATATGTGTGTCAATAACTGTCCTGACCCCGGGAGAGTTATTTTTATCTTGCCTGGCAGGTTTCCTGACTTAGCCTGTCCGAAAGCGGCCTTCCCATCCTTCCGGATAGTGGCATAGAGATTGCTTTCTTCTTCAATATGGCTTTACAGTAGCGGGCACTGTTCCGGATTTCCACCGGATTCCCTTTTATATAACTACCGGATGGCAGTTATATCACCTAAGCGGGGCAAAGATATACATTAAATTAGACATGCCAACTATAAATTTAACTTTGCTTTCATTTGGTTTAACACAACAACTCTTTCCCTTGCCGTGTTTCATAATCGATTTTATTAACGCCAAAAAAATAGATATATGGAATGGTTTACCAATTTGCTCCGGCATTATCCGGAGCTTGCCATCTTTCTCACGTTGGCTTTCGGTTTTTGGATCGGTAAATTCAAGATTAAGAAGTTCACGTTAGGAACGGTAACCAGTGTTTTGCTGGTCGGTGTGTTAATCGGGCAATTGCATATCGATATCGGAGGCCCGCTGAAATCGGTGTTTTTTCTGATGTTTTTGTTTGCCGTAGGATATAGTGTCGGTCCGCAATTTTTCCGAGGATTGAAAAAGGAGGGGCTGCCACAGGTGTTGTTTGCCGTCGTGATGTGTCTGTTCTGTCTGCTGGCCCCCTTTGTGCTGGCGAAAATCATGGGCTATTCTGCCGGAGAAGCAGCCGGTTTGTTGGCGGGTTCGCAGACGATATCCGCTGTGCTCGGAGTGGCCGAAGATACGATTAACCAGTTGGGAATACCGGCAGCAGATAAAACGGACATGATCAACGTCATGCCGGTTGCCTATGCCGTCTCTTATATTTTCGGTACGGCCGGTTCCGCCTGGATCATGAGCGATATCGCTCCCCGTCTGTTGGGCGGAATCGAATCGGTCAAGAAAGCCTGTCGCGAGCTGGAAGCCAAAATGGGTTCGGATGACGAAAGCGAGCAACCCGGCTTCATGCCTGCCGCCCGTCCGATCACGTTCCGCGCCTACAAGATCAGCAACGACTGGTTCGGGGCGGGAAAGACCGTGAAGGAGCTGGAAGATTATTTGGAAGGACAAGGGAGACGCCTTTTCGTCGAACGGGTCCGTATCGATGGTGTGATCCGGGACGCGAAGCCCGGCCAGATGCTTCTGGAAGGAAACGAAGTCGTGCTCAGCGGCCGTCGTGAATTTGTGGTCGGAGAGGAAGACTGGATCGGCGACGAAGTCAATGATATCGAGCTGTTGGACTTCCCGGCCGAAACTTTGCCCGTATTGATCTCCCGCAGAAAATATGCAGGCATGACGATCGCCAAATTGCGCAGGTTGCCGGTTATGCACGGTGTCAGCATCAAAAGCATCAAACGTGCCGGCATCAACATCCCGGTTTTGGCTGCCACGACGATCGATCCCGGCGACATACTGGAGCTGGTCGGCACAAAATTGGAGGTGAATGCGGCAGCCAACACATTAGGCTATGCCGACCGCCCGACGAACCAGACAGATATGATTTTCGTCGGTCTCGGAATCTTCCTCGGCGGTGTAGTGGGGGCTTTGGCTATCCATTTAGGAGGTGTCCCCATCAGCCTGAGTACGAGTGGCGGCGCGTTGATCGCCGGATTAGTCTTCGGGTGGTTGCGTTCCAAGCATCCGACTTTCGGACGAATCCCGGAACCTTCCCTTTGGGTGCTGAATAACGTCGGGTTGAACATGTTCATCGCCGTAGTCGGCATTACGGCCGGACCGAGCTTTGTCACCGGGTTGAAGGAGGTCGGCGTCAGCCTTTTCTTTATCGGAGCGTTGGCTACCGCTATCCCGCTGATCGTCGGTGTGCTGTTGGGAAGATATGTCTTTAAGTTCCATCCGGCCATTACGTTGGGCTGTACATCCGGAGCGCGTACGACCACCGCAGCTTTAGGCGCAGTGGAGGACGCCGTTGAGAGCCAGACACCCGCGTTGGGCTACACGGTAACATACGCGGTTGGTAATACGCTGTTGATCATCTGGGGTGTCGTGATCGTCCTCTTGATGACCTGAAAGACCTTGGGAGAAGTTGTTTTTTGTATATACTCATTATAATCAATAAAGTTATATCTCTATGGAACACAAAATCACTCGTGAATACGAAAAGAAAATGTCGGAGATCAGTCCCTTCGAACTGAAAAATATCCTGATAGACCTTGCGGACGAGAGTGCCCGCAAGAGTACGCACATCATGTTGAACGCAGGACGTGGCAATCCGAACTGGATCAGCACCGTACCCCGCGAAGCCTTTTTCCTGCTCGGCCAGTTCGCGTTGGAAGAATGTGCCCGCACTTCCGAATATGCAGGAGAGATGATCGGGCTTGCCGGTATCCCCGAAAAGAAACGTATCGCCTCCCGTTTTACGCAATTCTTAGTGAAACACGCCGGCTCTCCCGGCATGGCGCTGCTGAAGGATACCTACGATTACCTGGTGAACGAGAAAGGAGTCGATGAGAACGACCTCGTACACGAATGGGCGGAAGGCGTCATCGGAGACCAGTATCCCGTTCCCGACCGCATCCTGAAATATACGGAAGTGCTGGTCGAAGACTACCTGAAGCAGGAATTGTGTGACAACCGTCCGCCCAAAGGAAAGTTCGACCTCTTCGCCACTGAAGGCGGAACAGCCGCGATGTGCTACATATTCGACTCCCTGCAGCAAAATTTCCTTCTTGGCAAAGGCGATAAGGTCGTCCTGTTTGCCCCGGTATTCACCCCTTATATAGAGATACCGGAACAAGCCCGCTACTTATTCGATGTAACCGAAATCCATGCCTGTAAAATGACAAAAGACGGCTACCATACCTGGCAGTACAAGGAAAAAGACCTGGACGTACTGAAAGACCCGTCAGTCAAAGCCGCCTTTATCGTCAATCCGAGCAATCCGCCTTCTTACGGCCTCACAGACGGCCTGATGAAACGTATCGTGGATATCGTGCGCAATGACAATCCGAACCTGATGATCATCACCGATGATGTCTATGCGACTTACGTCCCCCATTTCCGTTCGGTCATGGCCGAATTGCCGGAGAACACCCTCTGCGTCTATTCCTTTTCCAAATATTTCGGAGCGACGGGTTGGCGCCTGGCCGTTGTCGCGCTGCACGAAGATAATATATACGACCGGATGTTGAAGGAGCTACCGGACGGGCAGAAAGAGCAGTTGAACAAACGCTATGGCAGCATTTCGCTCCATCCGGAGGAAATCCGTTTCATCGACCGCATGGTTGCCGACAGCCGTCAGGTTGCCTTGAACCATACCGCCGGGCTTTCGCTGCCGCAACAGACGCAAATGGCGCTTTTTGCCGCTTTTGCACTGCTGGACCGCGAGAATGCCTATAAGACGAAGATGCAACAGATCATACACGACCGTCTTCATACGCTTTGGGAAAGCACCGGTTTCACCTTGTTGGACGATCCGTTGCGTGCCGGCTACTACAGCGAGATAGATATGCTGGTCTGGGCAAAGAAGTTCTACGGGGATGATTTCGTTGCCTACCTGCAGGAAAACTACGAGCCGGTCGATGTCGTGTTCCGCCTGGCACAGGAAACATCGTTAGTGTTGCTCAACGGCGGTGGTTTCGATGCTCCGGAGTGGTCCATCCGCTGTTCTTTGGCTAATCTGAAAAAAGAAGATTACGTCCGTATCGGGAAAGGGATCGCTTCCATCCTGCATAGCTATGCGGACAAGTGGAAAGAATCTGCCGGTATTGCTAACCAATAAAAAAAGATAGATATGGTGTACGACATTGACATGCTGAGAAGCTTTTATTCTAATTTCCCGAAGCGGGTGGATGCAGCCCGCGAACAGGTTGGCCGTCCGTTGACCCTGGCTGAAAAAATATTATATGCACATTTGTATGAAGAATCGAACATCTGTCCTTTCCGCCGTGGTGAAGATTATGTGAATTTCCGTCCTGACCGTGTCGCGATGCAGGATGCGACCGCGCAGATGGCGTTGCTTCAGTTCATGAATGCAGGAAAATCCAAATCGGCCGTTCCTGCCACCGTGCACTGCGATCACCTGATCCAAGCGAATATGGGAGCTAAGACGGATATCGCAACGGCTACGCAGAGCAACAGCGAGGTCTACGATTTCCTAAAATCCGTTTCCGACAAGTACGGTATCGGCTTTTGGAAACCGGGAGCCGGCATTATCCATCAGGTAGTGCTTGAGAACTACGCTTTTCCCGGCGGCATGATGGTCGGTACGGACTCGCATACGCCGAATGCGGGCGGTTTGGGAATGATCGCTATCGGCGTGGGCGGTGCCGACGCCGTGGATGTGATGGCCGGTATGGAATGGGAGTTGAAAATGCCGAAACTGATAGGTGTAAAACTGACTGGTAGCCTGAGCGGATGGACCTCCCCGAAAGACGTGATCCTGAAACTGGCAGGAATCCTCACCGTGAAGGGAGGAACGAATGCCATCATCGAATATTTCGGTCCCGGTGCCGCATCCCTGTCCGCGACAGGCAAAGCAACTATCTGTAACATGGGAGCCGAGGTTGGCGCCACGACTTCCCTTTTCCCGTTCGATCTGAACATGGCCGCTTATTTGCGTGCTACAGGACGCGACGATGTGGCCGAGTGGGCGACAGCCATCTCCGACTGTTTGGAAGCCGATATGGACGTGCGGGCACAGCCGGATTCTTTCTACGACCGTGTGATCGTAATCAATTTGTCCGAACTGGAGCCGCATATCAACGGCCCGTTCACACCGGATGCGGCAACGCCTATTTCCGAATTTGCCGCCAAAGTGAAACAGCACGGCTGGCCTCGTAAGATGGAGGTCGGGCTGATCGGTTCCTGTACGAACTCGTCCTACCAGGATCTGAGCCGTGCCGCTTCGATCGCCCGCCAGGCAGCCGAAGACAAGATACCGGTGGCAGCCTCGCTGATTGTCAATCCCGGCTCCGAGCAAATACGCTATACGGCCGAACGGGACGGTATCCTCGGAGATTTCGAGAAAATCGGCGCGACGATTATGGCCAATGCCTGCGGTCCGTGTATCGGGCAATGGAAACGGCATACCGACGACAATACGCGTAAAAACTCCATCGTCACCTCCTTTAACCGTAATTTCGCCAAACGTGCAGACGGCAACCCGAACACGTATGCCTTTGTCGCTTCCCCGGAACTGACGCTGGCGCTGACCATCGCCGGAGACCTCTGCTTCAACCCACTGACCGATACGCTGAAAACCGCCGACGGACGCGATGTGAAGCTGAAAGAACCGGAAGGCACAGACTTTCCGCCGAAAGGCTTCGACGTGAAAGACAACGGTTATATAGCCCCGACGGGTAAGGACGCCGTTGTGGCGATCGATCCCGGTTCCAACCGCTTGCAGGCCTTGAAGCCTTTCGCTGCCTGGGACGGCAAAGACCTGATCGAAATGCCGCTGTTGCTGAAGGCCGAAGGCAAATGTACGACCGACCATATCTCGATGGCCGGCCCGTGGCTCCGTTTTCGCGGCCATTTGGAGAATATTTCGGACAATATGCTGATGGGAGCCGTGAATGCTTTCAACGGTAAGACAAACTGCGTGCTGAACCAGCTGAACGGCGAGTATGAGGCTGTGTCGGCCGTCGCCAAACAGTATAAGGCAAAGGGAATTTCATCTATCGTCGTAGCGGAAGAGAATTATGGCGAGGGATCGTCCCGCGAACATGCTGCCATGGAACCCCGTTTCCTGAATGTAAAAGTGATCCTTGCCAAGAGTTTCGCCCGCATCCATGAAACGAACCTGAAAAAACAAGGTATGCTTGCCCTCACTTTTGCCGATAAGGATGACTATAAGAAAGTACGCGAAGAAGACAAGATATCGATCGTCGGCCTGAACGGGTTCGCTCCCGGAAAACCGCTGACGGCAATCCTTTACCATGCCGACGGCACGGAAGAATCGTTCGCCGTGAATCATACCTATAATGAGTTGCAGATAAAATGGTTTAAGGCGGGATCAGCATTGAAAAAATGAAGATTATGAATAAAATAACAAAAGAAAACGGGAACCTCCATGTTCCCGATAAAGTAGTGATCCCGTTTATCGAAGGTGACGGGGTCGGTGCGGAGATCACGCCGGTTTGCCGGCGCATTGTTGGTGAAGCGGTCGGCAGGGCGTATGGCGGCCAGCGAGTGATCGAATGGAAGGAAGTATTGGCGGGTGAAAAAGCCTTCAAGCAGACCGGCAGTTGGTTGCCCGACGAGACGATGGAAGCTTTCCGCGAATATATGATCGGGATCAAAGGCCCGCTGACAACGCCTATCGGCGGTGGCATCCGTTCATTGAACGTTGCTCTTAGGCAGACCCTCGACCTCTATGTCTGCCTCCGTCCGGTACGTTGGTTCCGCGGAGTTGTGACACCTATCAAAGAGCCGGAAAAAGTCGATATGTATATCTTCCGCGAGAATACAGAAGATATCTATGCCGGCATCGAATGGCAGCAAGGGACGCCTGAAGCTCGCAAATTCCTCAAATTCATGACGGAAGAGATGGGTGTGACGAAGGTGCGTTTTCCCGAAACTTCCTCCTTCGGCGTGAAACCCGTTTCGATCGAGGGGACAGAACGGCTCGTACGCGCCGCTATCGAATTTGCCCTGGCCAACCACCTGCCCAGCGTCACGTTGGTACATAAGGGAAACATCATGAAATTTACGGAAGGCGGCTTCAAACTGTGGGGATATGCGTTGGCCGAACGCGAATTCCCCGATAAGACTTTTACGTGGCCCCAGTATGAGAAGATCAAAAAGGAAAAAGGAGAGGATGCCGCCGCTACCGCTCTGTTGGATGCCGAAGCTACCGGAAAGGTCGTCATCAAAGATGTGATTGCCGACGCCTTCCTTCAGAACACCCTCCTTGTGCCGGAAGAATATTCGGTGATTGCCACGCTGAATCTCAATGGCGATTATGTCTCCGACCAGTTGGCGGCGATGGTTGGCGGTATCGGTATCGCGCCGGGAGCCAACATCAACTACGACAGCGGCTATGCGATCTTCGAGGCGACACATGGGACGGCACCCAACATTGCCGGCAAGAACATCGTGAATCCCTGCTCGCTTTTGCTTTCCTCCGTCATGATGCTCGAATATATGGGGTGGAACGAGGCCGGAAGGCTGATAACCGCTGCACTCGAACGCGCCTTCTCAGAAGGGAAAGCCACCCGTGACCTCGCCCGCTTCATGCCGGACGGGCAATCTCTCGGCACTAAAGAGTTTGGCGAATATCTCATGGCTGTTCTATAGAAACAGTTCCTATAAGTTGCGACAAGAGAAAAATTGAACCGATTGAAATTTATTACGATGAAAAAGGAATATATCATTTATAAATTGTCCGATGCATCCAAAGAAACATGCAAGATCGACAACGAACTGTTCCCGATGTACAATGTGAAGCGCGGGCTTCGTAACGAAGACGGGACGGGTGTGCTGGTAGGGCTGACGAAAGTCGGTAACGTGGTCGGCTACGAACGCCTGCCTGAAGGCGGCCTGAAAGCGATCCCCGGAAAGCTGTTTTACCGCGGCTACGATGTGGAAGACATCGCACACGGGCTGATCGAGGAAAAACGTTTCGGCTTCGAAGAGGCAGCCTACCTGCTTTTGTCCGGCAAGCTGTCCGACAAAGAAGAATTGGCAGGCTTCAAGGAGCTGATCTGCGACAATATGCCGCTCGAACAGAAGACGAAGATGAACATCCTGGACCTGGAGGGGCAAAACATCATGAACATCCTGGCCCGCAGCGTACTCGAAATGTACACGTTCGATCCGAACCCCGACGATACCTCGCGCGACAACCTGATGCGCCAGTCGATCGAACTGATCTCCCGTTTCCCGACCATCATCGCCTATGCCTACAATATTTACCGGCACAGCCAGCAAGGCCGCTCGTTGCATATCCGCCATCCGCACGAAAACCTTTCGATCGCCGAGAACTTCCTTCACATGCTGAAAAAAGATTTCACCGGCCTGGAAGCCCGTACGCTCGATCTGCTGCTTGTCTTGCAGGCCGAACACGGCGGAGGTAACAACTCCACGTTTACCGTCCGCGTGACCAGCTCGACCGGAACAGACACCTATTCTTCCATTGCCGCCGGTATCGGTTCGCTGAAAGGCCCGCTGCACGGAGGAGCCAATATCCAGGTAGTCGATATGTTCCATCATCTGAAAGAAAACATTGCCGACTGGAAAAACGTGGACGAGATTGACACCTATTTCATGCGGATGCTGAACAAAGAAGCCTATAACAAGACCGGCCTGATCTACGGCATCGGACACGCCGTCTATACGATTTCCGACCCCCGCGCCGTTGTCTTGAAAGAACTGGCACGCGACCTGGCGAAAGAAAAAGGGCGTGAAGAGGAATTTGCTTTCCTCGAATTGCTCGAAGAGCGGGCCATCGAATGTTTCGCCAAACATAAAGGAACGAAGAAACGCGTTTCCTCGAATGTCGATTTCTATTCCGGTTTCGTATATGAAATGATCGGATTGCCGCAGGAAATCTACACGCCTCTGTTCGCCATGGCACGTATCGTCGGGTGGACCGCCCACCGCATCGAAGAGTTGAACTTCGATGGCAAACGTATCATCCGCCCGGCCTATAAGAACGTTCTCGAAGCGCAACCTTACCGGCCTATCGCAGACCGCTGACAACGGCTGGTCCGGCGCAGTCCCGCAACAGCCGCGATTACGGCGACGAGTCCGGCGGCCCATTGCCAGACGAGGAGGGGAGCCTGCTGTTTTTCCGTCTTTTCGGCCGACCGGCTGTCCTCTTCTTGGCGGGCGGCTCCGGCGATGTTCCGCTGCAAGCTGTCCTCGGAGAAAGAACGGCTGCGGCTGTCGTCACGGCTGCGGACGACGGCCGACACATGTTGCCTGCCCGTGCTGTCGGGCGGAGAGAGGCGGACCATTTCCCACCGGCGGACACGCTCGCTCTCCGTCCGGCGTTTGTGGGTCGAGAAGAGGCTGTCCGTGTACAGGCGGACAGATTCCACCTGTCGCCACGTCGATTTTTCCTGTTGTTTCCGCACCGAGCAGGCCGGCAGGAGCGATATCGTCCCTGCCAGCAAGTATCCGGCTGCAAATCGAAGCCCTTTATTCTTTTTCATTCTGTTTCCCGTATTTGTATTTGTAGGTATAGTCGACTCCGAACAACGCACCGGCGAAAGTAGATATTTCGCCGAACCCGACCAACACGGAATTATGTATCTCGCCTGCCGGCGTGCACCAGAACCCCATGAACAGCAGTGTGATCCCCGCCAGCGACAGCGCGATGGCCACAGCCAGCTGGCAGGTGAACGGGTGGTGCATTTTCTTACAATCCCGCATATTCTTCCTCTGCGTTAAAACAAGGACAAGCTTTGCGCGCCCCTAAATCCCGGTGTCCGCATATCCGGCTTGTCGGAAATCTGATTTTCAGAAGTCTCAGCAAGATTTTGAGTGATTCTTTCTGTTCCTCCGTCCGGGTGTCTTCCGGATTGCCGGCAGTGTCCAACCCGCCTTCGTAGCAGATTCCGATGCTGTTGCGGTTGTGTCCCTTCACATGTGCCGGAACCTGTTCGAGGGGGCGCATGGGGGCAATCTGTCCGTTGCGGCGGACATAGTAGTTGTAGCCTGCCCGGACGAACCCGCGTGCCATGTGGTCGCGTTCCAACTGTTCGGGCGTGTAGTCTTGTGTCTCCCTCGTGGCAGAACAATGCAAGACGATCAGATTGATTTTTCTCATGATTTTCAGTTTTTAATTTTCAAGTTTCAATTCTCGGAAGCGAAAGTAGGAGGAAGGCGTGATAAGGAATCGGTATCTGTCGGCGAGTGTCATTGTTTGTCGGTATAAGTCGACGTAAACAGCCGTTCCCGGGTAGGATCCGGGAAGTCGAAGAGAAGGAAAGCTTTACCTGAGGCGGTTGTTATTTGACAATCCAGGTTTCCGGCTCGCCCAGATGGTCGACGAGGATGGTGGTTTGCAGCGGGGTGAATATTTTTTGGCCTTTGCGATAGCCAGCCAACAACAGTTCTTCCCACAATTCTTCGTCACGTCTGATCCAGCGAGCCAACTGCGTGGAAGCTGATTTTGGCTGTATGTTCTTGAAATACAGCATGGCCAATTCTGTATGGCCGTAGATTCTGTCCTTATCCATTTGATTTTTCTTTTAAACGTTTTTGTTCGAGATATTCTTCACGCGTCACGTACTTCCCCGTGTCGGCAGGAGGTGCGGCTTCCTTTTCGAAACGCGCCTGTTCCTCTTTGTAACGGATAAGCTCCGTGTGCCGCTGCTCCGTGAATTGCAGGAGCGAGGAGGTGATGAACAGCGCATCCACCATTCCGTAGAACCGCCCGTAGCGCCCGCATTTGAGACGGTGGAAGAAAAGCAGGATTTCCGAAGCCTTCAGGTTCGGATATTCCGCCAATATCAGAGCCGCCAGGTCCTTCTGTCGTGCGACCGGCATCTTCTCCCTGACCCCCGTGAAGTTGTTGAGGTTCTCGATCTGTATGCAGAGCCAGACGATGGCTGTCTGCCAGCCGTAGCCTTCGGCAATGACCTCCAGCGACGGGGCGGAGCCGAGATAAGCCCGCGCCTCGTTGCGTGCCGTGGCGATCTGCAGGTCGGGAGTGAACAGTTTCAGGAACTGGCCGGCCGGCCCGTAGCGTTTGCACATGTCAGCAACCTTTTGTTGCTTCTTGAGCCATGCGGAGGATTTCTGCCCGCCGGGCTGTTTCCCCATAATCGTTTGATGATTGATTTCCATAAAATCCACCTTTTTTTGTAGTCGTGTTTTTATTTATATTTCCATTTATATTTACAGCGGTTTTTGCGACAGAAACACTGGTTTCCGTTGCAGTAACCTTGTCGACGTCTTCATGAACGCTCGTTTTTGCAGCAGTAACGGTTGTTTCTGCAACATTAACTTCCGTATGAGGCGCAGTAGTCCCGTTCTTGTCGGCCGACAGTGTCCGGGAAGGAGTGAGCAGGTTGATATCCGTGTCGATCCGTACCGCCGTCCGCCGGCTGATCTCTTCGAAACGCTGTTGGATACCGACGGACGAAAGTATCTGCCGGTATTCCATCAATTCGCTGTCGAAGAGTCGGAGTTGCACACAGAATTCGATCACATCTTTCACAAGCGTTTCGTCCTGCCCGGTCGTGAAACCGATGTCGAAACAGAAATCGCTGTCATAGCGGGCATAATATCCGTTCCCGCCGTAGATCTCGCACAAGGTGGCGATATAGATACAGATGCCGTTGCATCCGTATCGTTGCGCAAGGCGTTGTATTTTCCTGTCGGCCATGAAATGGGTGTCCAACGGGAAATAGCCGAGTCCTTTTCTTATGGGTCTTGCCATTTTATTGTTATTGTTTATTTAAGTTATTAAAAACCCGTAGGTTCACTTTCCGGTACATGAAAAAGAGGAGAAAGAATTGATGGATTTAGTAATAGCGTAAACCAAAAATCGAACTCCGGAATTTCCATTAAAGGTTCGACTTCCTGGTTCCAAGCCGGCAAAAGTAGTTGAAAAGTCCTATATTTCAAAGGTTTTTTACCCGTTGATTTCATATACGGCTGTTTTAGAATTATAATCAAGGCACGGAATGATATTATATTCTCGAAATTATTAGTAGCTTTGTTATTGATTTAAAAATTTACCACCGTAAATTTTACGAGCGTAAAATCAAATCCGATTCCTCTTTTCTGACTGAAGGACAGGCTTTGCTGGTACAGGAGTTCGGGAAAAAATACGGCAATTATTTTTCTATCCTGTCAGCAATCGGATCTGTTTCTGCGTTTCTGGTTCCGGTATTTTATCAAGTATCAAAATTATATAGAGATACAGAATTTCGAACGTTTGGCTGATATCGTTAAAAAGGATTATCCGACTTTCTCCGGTTTGTCTTTGGAAATGTATTTCCGTCAGCAAATGATGGAAAGCAAAGAATTCGCAGATATAGGTTCTTAAAGAATATTGTATACTGTGGTTAGCACTCTTTGCAGGAAAAAAACCGCCCGTCAATTTGCAGGAATAAATATTTTTTCAGAATATTGCATAGACTTTATTAAATACTTAATTCTGATAAATAGACAACAATTAATGTAGTTACGGCTATGAAAACAAAATTCTTTATGACAGTTGCCTTTTCTGTAATGGCAATGTCTTCGTTTGCTCAGGTGCAATTACTCTATACAGATTGTAGCGGACGACATGTGATAGAACGAAACAAGAAACTCTATTGGATGGAGGCGGGAGATGAAGATCCTTGCTTTGAGATTCAGAACTACAAGAAAGTAGGAAACCAGGAGACGTTCAGCCTCAAGAGCAAAGAGCTTAACGAATATGGCAAAACGGATATATACAATGTGGTAATGCAGCTTGATGCCAAGACACAAGAACCGATAGAAATCACCCTAAGCAGCAGTACGCATGGAAAACAAAGTGGCAAGGTGAGAACTACATCGGGCAGTAAAAACGAGGATGAACGCTTGAAGGAGTATTTTAACGGGTTAGCCGGAAATCCTGCCCAACCGGAACAGGTTGTAAGCAACGCAGCACCATCTGTCTCGGAACCGGCCTCTGACGACCAGCCGGAAGCTGAGCCCCAAAGCGCTGCCGACAAAGTAAAGAATGCCGCAAAGAGCACTTTAGGAAATGTAAAAGGAGTATTTAAGAAGAAAAAATAATTTTCGCATCTCGACATCATATCACCTTCTGGCAGAGATGCCAAGAATGGTATGATGTCGTTTTTATGTATCCATCAGTCAAAAAGCTCGATTTTTTCAAAAAACTCAGCGCCGGCAGCAAACGAAAGCATTTTCTTGTGTTGTAACCGCCCTACGATTATGGCGGGATGTACATAACAAAGGCGCGTCATCTGGCTCCCGTGTTCGGTTTAAGAATGAGCAAACCGGAGAGTATATAGACATTCATAAACCCCATCCCGGAAGTATAATGAAGGAGTGGATGATGAAAACTGTTTATCAACATTTAAAGAGTAAAGGATATATTAAATAACACGATTATGGATTACTTAGAATACAAAGGATATAAAGGTTCAGTTGAATATAGCAAAGCTGACAATTGTCTTTTTGGTAAGGTGCTTGTCATGAGTAAAGATCTTATTCTTTACGAAGGAAATACCATAGACGAGCTCCGTGCAGACTTTGAAGCTGGCATAGACAGCTATATTGCCGGTTGTGAAGCCGATGCAAGATTATTGTAACCTGAAAAGAGGGACAGATACAAGAGTGCGAAACTACAGCAGAATACAATATCCCCTCTTAGAAGCCTGTATTACTGTATTATGCTGGATAATAGCTGATTATCGAAAAACATGTTTGTTAAAAAATATTACCCTATAGGGAAAATTGAAATATATGGGGTATAAAACCAAAATAAACGCGATAGAGTTTCGATTTGGACCAATGGGTATTTGGGAGAATGATACAATAAGGAAAAATTTCCCCACCGTTTTTCGCCGTCAGCAATTCCGAAACGAACGATTCCGGCGGAGGCGAAGAAGAACGCCCCGGCGAATTGTAGAGGAAACCGTCATACGGAGAGAAGAGTACAAGAAAAGGAGCGCAGGTCACAAAAGAGGCCTGCGCTCTTTGTTTAGATGGAGATTCTTGAAAAGGAGTGTGCGCAATCGACTTATAAGAAACAACTGTATTGTGTTAAATATAATAAATAATCGATAGATTGTAGATAAAAAATTTGTAAATCTATAAATATTTTTATATTTTTGATGAAAATTGATAAAACTAATTGAGGGGCGTTTTTGAATTGTGATCGATTGTAAATATCTGATCTTGTTTTTTACCTTGTATTTTAGTTGTATCCAAATCATAAAAATGAAATCAATTTGCTTGTTAACAACTAATTAATAAATATATCAAAATGAATTATTTTTATATCGTCTTATTATGCTTATTAAGTGGCTCTTGTTCCAATGATGCTATAAATGACTTTGAAACAGTATTTACAAAAGGTCTTATTGCACCTGTTGATTCAATAAGCGGAGTTACGGTCATTCCTTCTTTGGAAGAGTTTTATTTGTTTTTAAATGAAAGAGTAAATCTTGGTTCTTTAAAAAATAACTATTTACTTACATATTCTGAATTAGCTCTAAAAGCAGATATAAACACTGTATCAAAGATCGGATTTATCGATTTTGTAGCATATGAAGGATGTTCTGATTTGAAAATCAATATTTCTGATTTTCAGACAGCAGATAAATTGGGTATCACTGCCCATAAGGACTATTATGTAACTATAGGATTGGCTTATTATTTACTCCAACTTCAAAGTAATCAACGTCCCAATGTGGCTGAATCATTAGAATGCGGTTTGTTATTAGATAATCCGAGAACTGATAATTTTGTAAATGCACGAAGAGGATATGTAGGTCAATATAATACCTATAAATCTACGTTTACAATGAATACAAGCCTTGTGTTCTTTGTTGTCTCTGGTAGTGCTCCCAAAATATGGTTCCCTTGTGCTCCTGATAATCTTAAATGGAATGTTAATATATTGAATATATGATTGCTATGTATAAATATTGTTTGTTTTTGTATATTATCATGATCTTCATTTCTTGTTCGAAAGAAGATGATGAGTATGAAACGCGCAACTGTTGCATAGAAATAAAAGAGGGATCATCTTTTACTTTATGTACTAAATTCGGAAACCCCATAGAAGAATTGTTCTTTGAAGAAAACGTAATTTTGTTTGGAAAGAAAATATATTCTTTAGATAAAAATCAATACTCATATCAAATTGATAATATAAATAAATGTTTCAGAAAAAATAAAACTAAATTTGATGATCTAAATATTACTTTCGTAAATGATAGCATAGAGTGGATTAAAAACAATAGTTCTAAAACGAATTTTTGTTTTGATAATATTGATTATTTTACGATTAATGATTCTATTTGTCATTTTAGATGTTATGGTGAAAAACGGAGTCATTTCTTTCTTTATAGTATGTACGATACAATGATAAGAATAAGTGCGGATATAAATATAAAATCAATCAACAATTAAATTAAAAAAATTATGGACGAAATTATTATTGTTCCTAACGTAAGAAGTCTTTCACAAAGTATGAAAGAAAGTAAAAGCTATTTTTTATGCCCTGTAAATTGTGTTATAACAGGACGTCACCATGTTGGTGATGAAAATGGACAAACGACATATGAGTATTCAACGCTTAAAGCAGTAGATAAAGATGGTAAATCTGTATCTGGAATTATTACTGTTGAAGATGTACAATGGCATACTTCTATTAAAGAATCTTTTGGGAGATTTGAAGCACCGATAAATCGAGTTATTGTCGGGCGAAAACACGATGGTGATGAAAATGGAAAAACACAATATGCAACAGCTTTAGTTAAGTTGAATGGAGAAGGCACTACTGTATTAGACTCAGGTTCTACATTAATATCAAAAGAATCTTCTGGAGAATGGTTCAAGTCTGATGCGACAAGTGTTTTAATTGGTAGATATCATAATCGTGATGAAAATGGATATACATACTATTATACAGGTAAAATTATAATAGTACCAGGAGGTACAATTATATCGCGTACTGTAAAAGGATATACTACAATGGAAAAATTTGGAGAGACTTCTGTTGTTAGTATGTATCCTAAAAATCCCGACCAAACAGGAGGTGAATATGTACAAGGAACAAAAATAGCTAATACGTATAAAGTTACATATGAAATACCCAATATAAACTCTGATCATTTTTATCCGGATGATTCTCCTAAATGTGGATATGGTACTGATCCTGTAGTTGGAGGAGGCTTGTGGAATGTCAAAAGAAACTATTTTGCAGATTATAGTGATAACAAAATGATTTTGACTACTTTTTGTGTACAACTTGATGGTAAAACATGGTATCCTCGTAATCCTCAGGATATAGAATGGAATTTTATGATAGTTGAATAGCATTGGTAAATAAAGGAACGTTTTATTTTGAAGCGAATTTTGAAAATTGGAAACGTTGTAAAATATTTAAATAATGAGCTCGGTATCGTACTGGGCTCATTTTATTTATAATGGAGTCTGATTGTTGTTTTTTGCCTACATCCGCCCATGCATCTCCACAAATGCCGACATAGGGCGACAGATGGCGACAGGACTGTTTTTAGGGGGAGTATCTTTGTCATGTTTTCGAGAACAAAGCATTTCAGAAGTTATTCACGAATTAAAAAATTAAACAGTTATGTCAGTAAAGTATCGTTTGGTGAAGAAGAAGAACATGGGTAAGGATCAGGAAGAGGTTCCTGAAAAGATGTATGCACAGCCGGTTTATATGGAACTGGTCAGTTTCGAATCCCTTTTGGACGAAATCGTGGAGGCGGGTATTCCGACCAACCAGGTGAAAGGGGTGATCGACCGTATGAATTACCTGATTCGCAAACATTTGGCATCCGGTCGGCGCGTGCAGTTCGGGGAGTTTGGAAATTTCCGCTACGGTGTCGGTTCGACCGGGAGTGCGACGGACGAAGAGTTTGATTCGGAGATGATCAAGACTCCGCGCATCGTGTTCAGTCCGGGGTCGTTACTTCGCAAAGCGAGAGAGAATACCCAGTTCGAACGGTTCGCTTTCGTCGTCAGCAATTCCGAAACGAACGATTCCGGCGGAGGTGAAGAAGAACGTCCCGGCGAATTGTAGAGGAACCGTCATACGGAGAGAAGAGGAGAAGAAAAGGGAGGCTGTGTCGTAATTAAGTTTTACGGCATAGCCTCTGTTTTTGTGTTCTGAGAATCGGATTATTTTCAGGCAACCGATTTTTGCGGAATTTTCCAAAATATTTGATCTTCGGACGTATAATCCGAGATACTGACATGACAAAACCCACGCTTGGGAAAGCCTGGGCTTTGTTTTATGTTTGTCAACAGCTTACAAAAAAGAGGCTGCGCCTATTTTGACGCAGCCTCTTCATAATTGCTGTTAAACAATCCGAGCTCAAGCAAACTTAAGCGCAGTTTCATTTATTCGCCGGCTCAAATCAAGGAGAGCTTCTGCAAAACGTTTGCGTTCTTCTTCTGTAAACTGTGCTGGTTTCCCATTTACTTTATAGCCATTCAAACGCTGGTAAAGCCAATTTTTACTTTTACCAAAGTACGTCTTCGCAATATAACTTAAAGAAAGAGCATTTGCCACATCTCCTAATTCTAATGTCAATTTGATATCCTGCAGCTCGTCTTTGATCGCAACTAATCCTTGATGGGTAGCCTTGATAAAAGCAGCTTGTTCGTCTTCCGGCAGAGCTTCTACTTTCCGAGTTCGTTCTTCCTGGAAAGCAGCACGTTCTTCAGGTGACATGCTTTTGAATTTTTCAAAATCCGCCCGCATGTCATCGGTTGGTAAAAACTTTGATAAATCCTTCATATATATACTTTTTGTGCCTCTCCGAAGAGGGGATTTGTTAGTTACTCTTTTAGTTTTTCTTCTATTTCAGCAATCATATCCAAAATATCGTTTATGTGCTGTTCGAATTCCGGATCTCCCTTTATTACCCGATTTCCGCTGTGGAATTCAAAAAGTAACTTGAGATTTTCCTTTTGTTGAATGAGCTCCTCCCGCTCTTCTTTTGTCATAGGCTTAAATTTAAAATTATCACTCGTGTTGTTTGACACCACAAATATAATAATCTTTTGCTTATTATGTAAATAATCTTTAGATTATTTCTAATTATTTTGTTTGTATGGAAGTAATATTAGGTGATGCCTACATGCAGGTTCTGGCTGGATCCAGAAAAGGGAGGCTGTGTCGTAATTAAGTTTTACGGCATAGCCTCTGTTTTTGTGTTCTGAGAATCGGATTATTTTCAGGCGACCGATTTTTGCGGAATTTTCCAAAATATTTGATTCTGCCCGTAACGGGCGAGGAAGGAGTTGAAGAAAGGTATCAGCGTCAGCGTGTCGGTGGGATTGGGGAACAGTGCGAAGTCGGTGCTGTCTTGGTTTTCGGTCGAGATCTGCAGGTTTGTATCGCTTTTCGAGGTAAGGCCAGTCAAGAGGTTTGGGATGGCAGCCTTGATCTCTTCCGCATCCACCTTTTCCGTTTGCGTCAGGATAAGCGTGCCGTCCTTCCCGGCAAGGAATACGCGGGGGATGATGTTGTCGGCAAAGAGGGAATAGGTTTTCCGGTCCGGGTCGGCGAAAAACTCCATGTCGTATTGCTGTTCCCTGAAATAGGCCGCCACCTGCTCTTCTGTTTCGCTGCGGGCGATCAGGAGCACACGGACGGAGGGATCGTTTTTATATACATTATATAAAGCGTATATATCGGGAAAAGCTTTCCGGCAGTCGGAGCAGGTCGTACTGAAAAAAATGATCAGGGCGAATTTGTTTTCCAGGTCCTTTTTCGATACCGTCCCATACGGGTTGGAAATACTGAATTCGGGCAACGGGTTACCTTCCGCCAAAGCAAAGCCATCCGCAGACGGCACATCCTCGCGGATGCAGGCGGCGAGGGATAACAGGCTGATTGTGCAAAACAATAAGTATTTCATGAAGGCAAAGATACGCGTTGCTTGCCATACTTTTGACCTTTTGTATGGCTATTTACATAATATTCCTGTATATTTGTCCCCCGAAAATTCAAATGTCAAAGAACAAAACAGCAGGAAACGGGTTTGGTCTCACAATCTAAAAATATGGTACGCGTGATACGGTTTATGCTGATCGGCACGCTGAATGCGCTGATTACGGTCTTGATTGTCTGGCTGATGATGGACAAGCTCGGTTGTAACTACATCGCTACCAATATCATCGCCTACGTGATTGCGCAGATCAATAATTTCTTTTGGAGCAAATACTGGGTGTTTTCTTCCCGTACCGGCAAGCTCCACCGTGAGGTGCCTCTTTTCCTGATCGCATTCGGGTGTGCCTACTGCGCCCAGTTCCTCGCATTGCTCGTTATGGTGGAAATCTTCAACCTGAACGAATACCTCGCCCAGTTTCTCGGGCTCTTCATCTATGGCGCCGTCAACTATATGATGAACAAGAAAATCACTTTTTTAATTGACAATTGAGAATTGACAATTTCGGTAAGCCGTATTTTTTTAATTGTCAATAGTCAATTGTCCATTGTTCCTAAACTCTGACGGCGTCATGCCCTCTTTTTTCTTGAAGAAGGTGGAGAACTGTCCGGCATTCTCGAACTTGAGGCTGTAGGCGATTTCCGAGATGTTCATGCTGCTGCTGGTGAGCAGTTCCTTTGCCTTCAGTAGTTTCTGTTGCAATTGGTACTGGGCGGGCGACACGCCTGTATATTCTTTGAACATGCGGCGGAACCAAGAGTAGCCGAGCCCCAGGCGGGAAGCTATCTCCTCCGGTGTCAGCGGGTTTTCCACCTGCTCTTTCATCAGGATGCGTGCTTCGTTGATCTTGTCCACAACGTAGGCATTCGTAAAGGAGTTGTTCCTTCTTTTATAATAGACCGTGCCCAGTATATGGAGGACGATGCTCGAAATCATCTCCTGGTAGCCCGTTTTTTCCTGCGAGGCGAATTTCAGGATGTCCTCATACAGCCCGACGATCGTCGCGCTGAGCCCTATGTGCTGCAACGGCTCTTCGCGGGTAAAGAAGCGTTTCTCCACACGTTTGTCGATGTGGATACCGCGAAAACCGACCCAGTATTCGTCCCACCCCGTCTCGCTGTCGGGATAGTAGCTGTGCCATTCTCCCGGAAAAAGCAGGATCATCGTGCCTGCGTTTATCTTTTGCATCTTGCAGGATTGTGAAGAAAAATAGCCGCTTCCCTTTGTGATGTAGACCAGTTGGTACTCGTTCAGGATTCGTCCGGTCTGCGGCTTGAAGCTGTAATTGTCTGGATGTTTCGAAAGAGGATAGTTCCCTTTCGGGGGAATGAACTGGTAGCCGACGGTCGTGACGACGATTCCCCATTCTTCGTCTGTCGCACTTATCGTCAGGTATCTCGATTGATCGTTTAGTTGTTTCTCCATCTCCTCTGTCAGATTTGAAAGGTTTAAAATCATTTTCAAAAGCAAAGATAGTAATTTACCGTTTACTTTTGCAATTGTAAAACAAACAACTTTGTTGTACCATGAAGAAATATAACTTTTTAGCTTTTGACATAGGAGCGACCAGCGGACGTGCCGTGCTTGGCACTTTGGTCGGTGACAAATTTGAAATGCAGGAACTCCACCGCTTCCCGAATGCGATCATGGAGTTGCATGGGAAATATTACTGGAACATCTATCAATTGTATGATGCCTTGAAAGAAAGCCTCACGATTTGTGCACGCCGGAACGTGGTCCCGGACTCTGTCGGGATCGATACCTGGGGAGTCGATTTCGGATATCTGGCGAAAGACGGCACGCTGTTGGGGCTGCCGCGTGCGTATCGCGATCCTTACACGGAAGGAGCTCCGGAAGAATATTTCCGGCGGATTCCTCGTTCGGAAGTCTACCGGCTCACCGGCATACAGATCATGAACTTCAATAGTGTTTTCCAGTTGTTCAGAGCTAAGCAGGAAGGCTTCGGGCCGCTGGAGGCCGCCGAAGAGATACTCTTCATGCCCGACCTGCTTTCTTACCTGTTGACGGGCAAAAAGGTATGCGAATATACGGATGCTTCCACTTCCGGGTTGCTGAATCCGGTGACGAAGAAATTCGAGGCTTCCTTGTTGGAAGCGGCCGGTGTGGCCCCGTCCATCATGCGCCCGGTCGTAATGCCGGGGACGGTGGTAGGAGAGCTGACCGATGCGCTTGCGCGGGAAACGGGGATCGGCAAAGTGCCGGTCATCGCGGTTGCCGGCCATGATACGGCTTCGGCCGTCGCCGCCGTTCCGGCTGCAGACCGGGAATTTGCCTATCTTAGCAGCGGCACATGGAGCCTTATGGGGATCGAGACGGAAGAACCGATTATCTCGGAAGAATCTTTCAGGCATAACTTCACGAACGAGGGCGGTATAGACGGGACGACCCGTTTCCTGAAAAATATCACGGGGATGTGGCTGCTCGAACAGTGCCGGAAAGAGTGGGAGAAGGCCGGACGCGATTATTCCTATCCGGCGATAGTCAAGATGGCGGAACGGGCGACGCCTTTCCGTTGTTTCGTGAACCCCGACGATCCGCGTTTCGCCAACCCGCCGAGCATGACGGAGGCGATCAGGAACTATTGCCGCGAGACGGGGCAGCAGGAACCTGTGGAGGATGACGAATTTATCCGTTGTATCTTTGAAAGCCTGGCATTCCGCTACAGGGAGGTACTGGCGCTGTTATCCGAAATAGCTCCTTTCCAGATTCGCAAATTGCACGTGATCGGGGGAGGATCGATGAATAATCTTCTCAATCAGTTTACGGCAAATGTAATAAACATGCCGGTTGTGGCAGGACCTTCCGAGGCAACGGCAATCGGCAACTGTATGGTGCAGGCGAGGGCGGCAGGATTAGTGGCCGACCGTTGGGAGATGCGCCGTTTGATCAACTCTTTCCTATCGCCGGCTGTCTTCCTCCCGGAAGGCGGTGGCGAATGGGAAGAGGCTTTTAAGAAATATCAATCTGTAACCTCAAAAAAATAAGACCATGACAAAAGAAAACATTATCAGACAAGCGTATGAGGCAGCTGTTGAACGCTATGCAGCTGTCGGAGTGGATGTGAAGGAAGCAATGGACAAATTGCAGAAGATTTCTCTCTCCATGCATTGTTGGCAGGCGGACGACGTGAGCGGCTTCGAGAACCAGGGCGGTTCGCTGACGGGCGGGATCCAGGTGACAGGCAACTATCCGGGACGTGCCCGCACGATCGACGAAGTTCGTGCCGATGTCCTGAAGGCGGCTTCGATGATCGCCGGCAAACACCGCTTGAACCTGCATGAAATATATGGCGACTTCCAGGGCAAAAAGGTCGATCGCGACGAAGTGGAACCCGTTCACTTCGAAAGCTGGATGCAGTGGGCGAAAGAGAACGGGATGAAGCTGGATTTCAACAGCACGTCTTTCTCGCATCCGAAAAGCGGCAATCTGACGTTGGCTAATCCCGACGATGCGATCCGTAATTTCTGGATCGAACATACGAAACGTTGCCGCTGGATCAGCGAAGAGATGGGGAAATATCAGGATGATCCCTGTATCATGAACCTCTGGATTCACGACGGCAGCAAGGAAGTGCCTGCCAGCCGTCTCAAATACCGCCAGATACTGGAACAGTCGCTTGACGAGATTTTTGCAACCGAGTATAAGAATATGAAGGACTGTATCGAAGCCAAACTGTTCGGCATTGGCCTGGAAAGTTATACGGTCGGTTCCTACGATTTCTACTTGGGCTACGGTGCGAAGAAGAATAAGATCGTGACGCTCGACACGGGCCATTTCCATCTGACCGAAAGTATCGCCGACAAGGTTTCCGCCCTGCTTCTCTTTACGCCGGAGATCATGTTGCACGTGAGCCGTCCGGTTCGTTGGGACAGCGACCATGTGGTGATCCTGAACGACGACCTGCTCGACCTGGCACGCGAAATCATCCGTTGCAAGGCTTTGGATCGGGTGCATATCGGCCTGGACTATTTCGATGCGACGATCAACCGTATCGGAGCCTACGTGATCGGTTGCCGCGCCACGCAGAAAGCCTTTATGCAAGCCCTTCTCGAACCGTCTGCGACCTTGCAGCAATACGAGGCCGAAGGCAAGTTTTTCCAACGCCTGGCTTTGCAGGAGGAACTGAAGAGCCTTCCGTGGACAGCCGTCTGGGATATGTTCTGCCTGCAAAACGACGTTCCGGTAGGTGAGGATTATATTGCTGAGATAGAAAAATATGAAGCCGAAGTAACAAGCAAACGATAATGGAAATAATCATTGGATTGATCATAATTGCAATTGGCAGCTTCGGGCAGAGCAGTTCCTATGTCCCGATCAATAAAGTCAAGGGTTGGAGTTGGGAAAGCTTCTGGCTGGTGCAGGGCGTTTTTGCCTGGCTCGTCTTTCCGTTCTTGGGAGCGCAACTTGCCGTTCCCGACGGGAGCAGCCTTCCGGAGCTGTGGAGTGCCGGCGGAGCAGCAGGAGCCGTTATCTACGGAATCCTGTGGGGAATCGGCGGCCTGACCTTCGGGTTGAGCATGCGCTATCTGGGGGTTGCGCTCGGCCAGAGCATCGCGCTTGGAACGTGTGCCGGTTTCGGAACGCTTTTCCCGGCCGTATTTGGCGGAACGGACTTGTTTCATGGCGACGGACTGGTCCTGCTGATCGGCGTGTGCATCACGCTTGCCGGTATCGCCGTGATCGGGTATGCCGGAAGTCTTCGTGCCCGTAATATGACCGAAGAGGAAAAGAAAGCGGCCGTAAAGGATTTTGCGTTGACGAAAGGCTTGCTTGTCGCTCTTTTGGCGGGAGTGATGAGTGCCTGTTTCAATCTGGGACTGGAATCCGGCGCTCCGATCCTTGAGAAGGCGAAGCAGTCCGGCGCAAGCGAGTTGTTCGCGCTGAACCCGGTGATCCTGTTGGTGACGATCGGAGGCTTTATCACGAACGCCTCTTATTGCCTCTTCCAGAATGTAAAGAACGGGACGGGGAAAGATTATTTCTCCGTATCGGGCGGTACTTTGCTGAATAATGTCTTATTTTGCGCGTTGGCAGGTGTCTTGTGGTATTCGCAATTCTTCGGGTTGGGAATGGGAAAGAGCTATTTTGCCGATTCTCCGGTGATGTTGGCTTTTTCGTGGAGCATACTGATGTCGCTGAATGTGATCTTCAGCAATGTGTGGGGCATTATCCTGAAAGAGTGGAAAGGGGTGAGCCGGCAGACGATCGTTGTTTTGGTCTGCGGCATGTGTCTCCTGATATTCTCGCTTTTGCTGCCTAATCTGATTTAAGATAATGATCGGACTTGATTAAGTGAAGAACGATTTTGAGTCGGAGGGCGTGTCCCTCATAAAAAAGATATATAAGTAAAATGAAAACAATCAGAAACAATGAAAAATTGATGGCCGAAATCGGCCGTATCGCCGAAGTGGCCGGCTATCTCTGGACAAAAGGATGGGCGGAACGCAACGGCGGTAACATTTCCGTAAACCTGACCGACCTGATGGGCGACGTCGAAAAAGCACTTCCCGCACTGGGACCGGCTATTCCTTTACAGGAGGCGATGACTGCCCTTGCCGGACATATTTTCTATGTCACCGGCACCGGAAAGCGGATGCGTTATGTCGCACAAGACCCGTTTGCCAACGGTTCGCTGATCCGTATCGCCGGAGATGGCAAAAGTTATGATATCATTGCCGAACAATTGATTCTGCCTACTTCCGAGTTACCTTCGCACCTGATGATGCATAATTATCTGCGCAGCCTGGGACGTGATAATAAGGTCGTTCTGCATACGCACCCGACCGACCTGATCGGTATGACGCATTGCAAACCCTTCCTGGATTCGGACGTCATCACCCGCACGTTGTGGAGCATGATTCCCGAATGCCGTATCATTGTCCCGAAAGGTGTCGGCATCGTTCCCTATGAAATACCCGGTACGCTGGATTTGGCACGTGCCACCATTAAACAATTGGAAAAGCACGATGTCGTATTCTGGGAGAAACACGGTATTCTGGCAGTCGGCGAAGACCTGATCGAATGTTTCGACGCAATAGACACCCTGAGCAAGTCCGCCCAAATCTATTTCAGTGCACGCATGGCCGGATACGAACCCGCCGGCATGACCGACAAGCAGTTGGATGATTTGGTCCCGGCGTTTGGACTTTGAGATTTATGATTTATCGGTGCGCAATAAAATAATGGCATACCGTAGGGGCGGGGTTCTACTCCGCCCATTGAAATACGGACGATAATAATTTTGTATAGCCATGTTATCCATGTTTCACACCGATAAGTGTCATCATCCATATAAACCCCCATGTACCATGAAACAGTTTTTTATTCTCATATTTCTTTTCTTCTCTGTCCCGTTGTTTGCCCAACAGCGGGATAGTCGTGTGCGCGAATATCTGCCTCCCGCACGCATCGTATGGCAGCAGGAAAGCCAATTGATACAGGGCGCAGACCATTTGCTTCTTCCCGGAAACGGGCAGTCCGATCTGGCAAACCGTTCGATTTGCCGTTTGACAAGTACCGACCGGCAGCACCCCGCCATCCTCTTCGATTTCGGAAAAGAGCTGCAAGGCGGTCTCCAGATAGTCACCGGGATGCCGGCCTCGCACGAACCGGTGGCCATACGCGTTCGTTTCGGCGAGTCTGTCAGCGAAGCAATGTGTGACATCGACGGTGTAAACGGAGCTACCAACGATCATGCCATGCGCGATTTTACCATTCGCCTGCCTTGGCTGGGTGTCATGGAAGTTGGTAATTCCGGTTTCCGTTTCGTACGTATCGACCTCTTGGACGATTCCGCCGAATTGCATCTGAAGGAAGTCCGTGCCATCTCGACTTTCCGTGATATTCCTTATAAAGGATCTTTCCGTTGCAACGACGAACGGTTGAACAATATCTGGCAGACCGGTGCCTACACCGTACATCTGAATATGCAGGAATACCTCTGGGACGGGATCAAGCGCGACCGTCTGGTTTGGGTGGGCGACCTTCACCCGGAAGTGATGACCGTAAATACCGTTTTCGGTTATAATGAAGTCGTTCCGAAAAGCCTTGACCTGATCCGCGATATCACGCCGTTGCCCGAATGGATGAACGGGATGTGCAGCTACTCCATCTGGTGGTTGCTGATCCATCGCGACTGGTATTACTATCAGGGAGATTTGGCCTACCTGAAGGAACAAAAGAACTATCTGACCGGTTTGCTTCGTCTTCTGATCTCCAAGGTCGGTGAAGACGGCGTGGAGAAGCTCGACGGAGGAGGCCGTTTCCTCGATTGGCCGTCCAATGAAAACCCGGTTGCCATAAATGCCGGCTTGCAGGCTTTGATGTTACAGGCGATGAAAGCGGGCGGCGAACTTTGCAAAGTATTGGGCGAAGATGCGTTGGCGGCCGAATGCGAAGCCGTGAAGGACAGAATGACCAAGGCGGCTTCGAAGGTGATAAAGCCTTTCCTGAAATCCGGTGTCGCCCCGGACGCGCCGGGATCGAAGCAGGCAGCTTCTCTGTTGGCGTTGGCGGGGTTGATGAAACCGGAAGAGGCCGACCGGAAGTACCTCACGGTAAACGGAGGGCATGGATTCTCTACTTTCTATGGCTATTATATGCTGCGTGCGATGGCTGCCGCCGGCAATTATCAGGGCGCGATCGACGTGATCCGTCAATTCTGGGGCGCGATGCTCGATTTGGGTGCGACCACTTTTTGGGAAGATTTCAACTTGGACTGGTTGCCCGGCGCTTCCCGCATCGATGAACCGGTTCCGGCAGGCAAGAAAGATATTCATGGCGATTACGGAGCTTATTGCTATAAAGGTTTCCGCCATAGCCTTTGCCACGGTTGGGCTTCCGGTCCGACCTCCTGGCTGAGTGAATATGTGTTGGGCGTTCAGGTGGTGGAACCGGGTTGCCGCGTTGTCCGGATCACTCCTCATTTGGGTGATTTGGAGTGGGTGGAAGGAACGTTCCCGACTTCTTACGGCGTGATCACCGTCCGCCACGAAAAAGGTGCCGACGGGAAAGTCCGGAGCCGGATCGACGCACCGTCCGAAGTAAAAATATTACAATAATCAAATCAGATATGGGAAAGAAAAACACTCTGTTGATCTGCTCGCTTGCTTTTCTCTCGTTGTTGGGTTGTAAAGGTAAAAACGAGCTTACGGTTCCGGTTAATTTGCGGACCGAATACCTGCGCGAACCGATCGGGCTGGATACCCGAAGTCCCCGTTTCACCTGGGAGTACAAAGGTGGCGAGAAGAACTTCCTGGCTTCCCGTTCGGAAATCCGTATCGGGACTTCGCCGGATAATCTGCAACCGTACACCGGCAACATGGCATTGGAACCGCATACCCGCTACTATTGGAACGTGACGGTATGGGATCGGGACGGGAATGTTTGCAAGACTTCGGAAACGGCTACTTTCGAAACAGCCAAGTTCAACCCGTCCGACTGGTCGGGAAAATGGATAACCGACAGCCACGACAAGGAGTTTGAGCCGGCCCCCATGTTCCGCAAAGCTTTTACACTCGGAAAAGCAATCGAAGAAGCCCGCGTGTATGTGGCTGCCGCCGGCTATTACGATCTGTTTATCAACGGCAAGCGGGTAGGAGAGAACTATCTTGATCCGGGGTATACGCATTTTGACAAACGCATCCTGTATGTGACGCACGATGTGACCTCTCTTTTAAAACAGGGAGGCAACGCCATCGCTGCCGTTTTGGGCAATGGCTGGCACAACGTACAGTCCAAAGCTGTCTGGAACTTCGAGACGGCCCGTTGGCGCAATCGTCCCCGGATGCTCTGCGAACTGCGTCTGCGCTATGCCGACGGCACAACCGAGATCGTCACCACCGACGAGAGCTGGCGCACGGCGACCGGCCCCTATACCTATAATAATATCTACAGCGGCGACAAATATGACGCTACGTTGGAAGAAAACGGTTGGAACGCGGACGGATTCGACGATAGCAAGTGGGCTCCGGCACAGGTGACGGAAGCTCCGGCTCCCTTGTTGGTCGCCCAGCAGATGCCGGGAATCCGGATTACGGAAGAATTGTCGCCCGTTTCGATGAAGAAATTCAGTGACAAACTCTATGTGTTCTCTTTCGAAAAGAACTTTGCCGGCTTGTCCCGCCTGAAGGTGAAAGGTGCTCCCGGTACGCGGATCACCCTGAAGCATGGGGAGCTGCTGAAGAAGGACGGTCGTCTGGAACAGGGAAATATCGATGTCTATTATCATCCCGTGAAACCGGGCGAGGTCTTCCAGATGGACGTGTTCACGCTGAAAGGAACGGGTGAGGAGGAAGTCTTCATGCCTTCTTTTGCTTATCACGGTTTTCAGTATGTGGAGGTCGAAAGTTCGGCTCCCGTGACCCTGGCAAAAGAGAGCCTGACGGGGCTGTTTATGCATACGGCGGTAGATCCCGTCGGTTCGTTCGCCTGCTCCGATCCGTTGCTGAACAAGATATGGAAGGCGACAATGGAAGCCTACCGCAGCAACCTGCACAGCATCCCGACCGATTGCCCGCAGCGGGAGAAGAACGGATGGACGGCCGATGCGCATATCGCGATCGATCTCGGCCTGTTGGGGTTCGACGGCATCACCTTGTACGAAAAATGGATGAACGACTTCATCGACAACCAGCGCGAAGCCGGCGAAATCTCCGGCATTATCCCGTCCAGTGGTTGGGGATATGGCGAATGGCCCGGCCCGGTATGGGATGCTGCCATGTTTATCATCCCGAACGCCCTGTATAACTATTACGGTGAGACACGCAGTATCGAGAATCTCTATCCTACGATGTTGCGCTATCTGGATTACCTGAAAGCGAAAGAGAAAGACGGTGGTTACCTGACATTCGGCTTGGGAGACTGGGTGTACTGGAAGTCTACGACCGACAATACCTATACCTCTACCGCCTATTATTATCTGGATTATACCTTGATGGCCCGTTTCGCCGAACTGTTGGGCAAAGATGCCGCCCCGTACCGGCAGAAAGCCGATGAGCTGAAAGACTTGGTCAACAGCCGGTTCTTCAATCCCGAAACAGGAGTCTATGCCGAAGGAACTCAGACGGCACAGGCGATCGCGCTCTATTTAGGGATCGTGCCGGAAGGAAAGGAGCAGTTGGTCGCCGATAAACTTTGCGAGGTCGTACGTGCCAACAACCATTTTCTCGATTTCGGCCTGCTCGGAAGCAAGTCTGTTCCGGCCATGCTGACGCGCTACGGCTATGTCGAGGACGCCATGAAGATGATCACGAAGACGGAAGCTCCCTCTTGGGGCTATTGGGTAGAGACGATGGGGTATACGACGTTGCCCGAAACATGGACGTTAAGCCCTGAATTTCGCGATGCTTCCCTGAACCATGTCTTTATGGGAGATGTCTCCGCCTGGATGATGAACCAGCTTGCCGGCATCAACTATGATGCCGCTGAACCCGGATTCCGCCACATCCTGATCACGCCTCATTTTGTGGAAGGAATGGATTGGGCGAAAGGTGAGTATCGCTCCGTACGCGGAATGATTTCGAGCGAATGGAAACGGGAAGGCGGCAAGGTTACGCTCACCGTGACGATCCCGTCCGGTTGTACGGCCGAGATCCGTGTCGGCGATAAGACGGAAACGGTCGGTTCGGGTACATATGTGAATACTTATTAAACGAGAATACCATGAAGCATTATTTCCTATTGCTACTGTTGATCGGATGCTTCGCCTCCGGCCGAGCCGAATCCGGCTGGAAGGCACATTGGATCAATACGGAACGTTGCCAGAGTACGACGAATACTTGGCTGGCTTTCCGCAAAACCGTCCGTATAGACAAGGTTCCGCAAACATTAACCGCCCGCATTGCTGCCGACAGCAAATACTGGCTGTGGATAAACGGCCGTCTGGTCGTCTTCGAGGGGGGATTGAAACGAGGACCTTCTCCATACGGCACTTATTACGATCCGGTCGAGATCGCACCCTATCTGCAAAACGGCGAGAATACGATTGCCGTGCTGGTCTGGCATTTCGGCAAGAGCGGATTCAGCCACATGAACAGCGGCCTGGCTGCTTTGCTGTTTGAAGCTACGGCTCCCGGAATAGAAATCGTTTCCGACAAAAGTTGGCAATGCATCGTATATGATGCCTATCAGAGTACGGAAGCGCCCCATCCCAATTTCCGTCTGCCGGAAAGCAACATCCGGTTCGATGCCCGGATGGAAATGTCCGGATGGAACCTGCCCGGCTACACAGGCAGCATGCCGAATGCCGAGATCGTTTCGTCTGCCGAGGGGGCGCCTTTTGGCAAGTTGGTCCGACGTCCGATCCCTCTTTGGAAAGACTCTGGCCTGAAACCGTATGTCGATGTCCGCCGGTCGGCTGCAGGCGATACGCTTTACTGCCGCCTGCCGTATAACAGCCAGGTGACTCCCTACCTGAAAGTCGAAGCTCCTGCCGGCAAGGTGATCCATATCCGGACGGACAACTATGAGGGTGGTTCCCAATACAACGTCCGTGCCGAATATATCACGCGCGACGGCGTGCAGGAATATGAAAACTACGGTTGGATGAACGGCCACGAGATGCAGTATATCCTGCCGGAAGGCGTGAAGGTGTTGGATGTGAAATTCCGGGAGACCGGTTACGATACCGAATTTACAGGTTCTTTCAGTTGCAACGATCCGTTTATGAACGAACTGTGGAAACGTTCGGCCCGTACCTTATATATAACGATGCGCGACAGCTATATGGATTGTCCGGATCGCGAACGGGCGCAATGGTGGGGCGACGAGGTGAACGAATTGGGCGAGGCTTTCTATGCCCTTTCTCCCTCCAGCCATAAACTGGCGCTGAAAGGCATCCACGAGCTGATGAACTGGCAACGCGAAGACGGTGTGATTTTCGCTCCGGTCCCGGCTGGCAACTGGCGGAAAGAACTGCCGTTGCAAATGTTGGCTTCGGTGGGCTGGTACGGTTTCTACACCCAGTATTATTATAGTGGCGACAGCAGTTTCGTTGCCGATGTTTACGATCGTATGCACCGCTATCTGCACGAGGTATGGCAAGTTGACAAGAGCGGCCTGGTCATCGGGCGCGGCGGCGATTGGAGCTGGGGCGACTGGGGAGAGAACATCGATATGGATGTGTTGGCTAATTGCTGGTATTACCTGGCCTTGAAAGCTGAGAAGGCTTTTGCCCTGCAACTCGGAAAAACGGCCGATGCCGAGGAGAACAGCCGCATGATGTATAGCATCGAGAAATGTTTCGACACGAAGTTCTGGACCGGTTCCGACTATCGTTCTCCCGGCTATAAGGGAGAAACGGACGACCGTGCGCAGGCAATGGCTGTCGTTTCCGGCTTGGCTTCCGCCGATAAATACCCCATCTTGGCCAAAGTCCTGAAGAAGGAACATCATGCCAGCCCTTATATGGAGAAATACGTGCTCGAAGCCTTGTTCCAGATGAATGAGCCGACGTTGGCCTTGGAGAGAATCAAACAGCGCTATACGCGAATGATGAACTACACCGAATATACGACCCTGTTCGAAGGGTGGGGAATCGGTTCGGACGGTTTCGGCGGTGGCACGATCAACCATGCCTGGAGCGGCGGACCGCTTACGTTGCTGAGCCAGAAAGTGTGCGGAATAGAACCTACCTCGCCTGGTTTCCGTTCCTTCAAGGTCTGCCCTCAAATGGGGACATTGACCGATGCCTCCGCGACGGTCGACACTCATTTCGGCAAGATCGAGGTGTCGTTGAAACGGAAGGGTAAAAAGATACAAGTCGTCCTCTCCGTCCCCGAAGGAACAACCGCCGAAGTCCCGGTCTCGAAAAACCGGATGGAACGATTGGAATCCGGCAAGCATTCGTTTGTCATCCCGGTATTATGAGCATATCGTTCCGGTTTGGATCATGTGAAAAAGGAGGGTGTTCAGCCCTCCTTTTTGCGTATACATAATAACACTTAAATCTTCATGATAAATCCCCTGAGCAACTCCAAACTTAACTATATTGCAACAATTGAAAAAAGTAGGCGTTTGGGAAGTACCCGAAACGGAATAAAAACATAAAATTCAACAATTATGAACATCGAAGAAAAAGCGGCACAGATCGTTGCCGCAGCCGAGGTGGTTACAGTAGCATCTATCGACGAGAATGGCTATCCCCGTCCGGTGGCAATGGTGAAACTCAAAGACAAGAATGGAGGGATCTATTTTTCAACCGGGACTTCCACGGCAAAAACAGCTCACTTTAAGGCGAACTCAAAGGCCGGAATCTCTATCGTAGAGGGCGAAAACAGTGTGGTTTACACGGGTGAAATGGAGATTGTGACCGATCAACGTGTAAAAGAATCGCTCTGGGATGACTGGATGCTTCCCCATATTCCTGGCGGAGTAAATGATCCTCAGTATTGTGTGCTCAAGTTTACACCCAAATCGTCTACCTACTGGATCGACAACGTGTTTGTAAAAGATGGCAAATACCTGAATCTTTTTTGCCAGAGCTGCGGTATGCCGATGCAAAGCACAGAACTATTTGGAACCAATCAGGACGGTTCTGCCAGTCAGGATTACTGCTGCTATTGCTACAAAGATGGCGCCTTTGTTCAGGATTGTACCATGGAAGGCATGATCGAACATTGCGTTCGTTTTCTTGATGAATTTAACGGAGCCTGCGGTACCCGATATACTGAAGAAGAGGCGATTGCTGAGATGAAAAAGTATTTCCCTACACTTAAACGATGGAAAAAATGAAATCCTGATTTTCGGAACTTCCGTTGTAATTAAGAAAGAAGGCATCAAAAATGAAACTGGGCGGACAAGTAGACACACCGCCCAGTATTCATAAATGATGTCTTTTGTCAGTTTACCCGGATAGATTAGATTTGTTTATCATTTTAATCGTGGCACTCTTTTCTAACAATCCAAACCAATACATTCCCTTTGGGTGTGTTGTATAGCATCTTTATATTGTCTATTTTTGCGCTTGAATAGGAATAGGTTTTATTAAGAGAAATGGCAAAGAGAAAAAGCGCAAGGAAACCACGGAAAAAGGGACGAAAAGCATCGTCTGTCCTTTCCTCTGTGAAGCGGATGTTTATAGGGGCCTTTATCGTAGTGGCTTGTTTTATAGGATTTTTGTTTATATACGATTACTTTGCTCCGGTGGAGGGACATAAGCCGGTGGTTTCAGAGGAAAAGAAACCGGGTGTTGTTGCTTCTGAAAAGGCTGTGGCCGGTCCGGATCAGAAGGCGCAGGATAAAACGCCGGCCAAGAAAGTTCCTGCCCAATCTTCCACTAAGACATTTAAAGTCCCTGCAAATACAGAGATACCGCGTTTGAAAGAAAAACGCCGGGAGCAGGTTATCAAGCATGAGGGATATACGGTCTCTTATAATTCCGACTATTGTATTGCCAACTGGGTCGCATACGAACTGACGGCGACGGAGGCCAAAAGCAAAAAGACGGAACGTTCCAATAAGTTCGTTCCCGACCCGCAGGTGAAAGGTGCGACGGCTATGAACGAAGACTATACGCGTACAGGCTACGATCGTGGGCATTTGGCTCCGGCAGGCGATATGAAATGGTCTGCAAAAGCCATGCGCGAATCTTTTTATCTGAGCAATATCTGTCCGCAAAAACCGAAATTGAACCGGGGCATCTGGAAAGAACTGGAAGAGCAGTGCCGCTTGTGGGCGTTGGACAACGGTTCGTTGCTGATCGTCACGGGACCGGTCATCACAAGCGATATGAAACGGTTAGGGAAGAACAGGGTGGCGATACCCAAATCTTTTTATAAAGTATTATGTTATCATACGGAGAAAGGTTATAAAGGCATCGGGTTCCTTTTCGAAAACAGAGATTATGAAGGCAGTTCGCTGAAATCAATGGTGATACCTATCGACAGCGTGGAAAAGGTGACCGGCATTGACTTCTTCCCGTCTATCCCCGACGATCAGGAAAAAGAAATGGAGGCGACGATCGATTGGAGCAGTTGGTCGTTTTGATGCATATATCTGGAAATCCGAAAGAAACCAGAACAATGGATTTTAAAAGAATGTTGTATATCCACGGTGTGAAAACCTGGACATACGATTAGCAAGGATATAATAGTAATAACAAATAACTAAATGCAAGTTATCATGAATGGTAAATTGATCCCCGTTTTTGTATTGGCAGCATTGATGTCGTGTAGTCAGCCGCCGGTGAAGGAGCAAGGCCCCCGTCCGGTGAAGTTGGCGGAAGTGACCTCGTTGAATCTTGTGGAGAAGTCGTTTAGCGGCGTCGTTTCGCCGGACCAGTTCAGTGACCTGGCCTTTAAGATGTCCGGGCCGCTGATTTCGTTGAATGTGAATGAAGGACAGAAAGTCCGTACGGGACAGGTCGTGGCAGAGATCGACCCGCAGGATTTCAAATGGGAATATGAAGCGAAGAAAGCTTCTTATCAAACAGCCGAAGCACAGCTGCAACGTGCCAAGAAGCTGTTGTCCAAACAGGCTATCTCGAAGCAGGAATATGAAGCGACCGAAGCTTCCTATTCCAATGCAAAGGCTGCATTCGAATATGCGCAGAACCAGTTGGAACAGACGAAACTGCGTGCTCCGTTCGATGGATTTATCCAGAAGAAATATGTGGAGAACTATCAGAAGGTACAGGCCGGTCAGGGGATCGTTTGCCTGATCAACCCGAACAAGTTACAGATCCAGTATACGATGCCTGAAACGAACATCACCTATTTCTCGACACCTTATCAGATCTACGTGGAGTTTGACAACTACAAGGGTGTCCGCTTCAAAGCGAAGGTGAAGGAATATGTGGAAGCGTCTCCCGATGGTTCCGGAGTTCCTGTCTTCCTGTATATCGACGATCCCGAATTTAATCTGAACAAATACAAAGTGGCTGTCGGATTCTCCTGTCGCGTGGTGCTGCATATCGAGAGCGCGAGCTTTAACGAGGGAGCGATGCTGGCGCCTCTTTCCGCCATTGTGGCCAGTGAGGAGAATAATGACAAATTTGTCTTTGTTTATAACGCTCAATCGCAAAAGGTGGAACGTCGCCGGATTGAAGAAGCCGGACTGGTAGGAAAAGACAATGTCATAATAACCAGTGGACTGAATGCCGGCGACCGGGTCGTTTCGGCCGGAGCTACCCGTCTGGTTGACGGACAACAGGTAAAAGTATTAACAGATTAAGCCGATAAACAATGAATCTTCCAGTATATTCCTTAGAGAATAAGAAGATTATATATTTCTTTTTGGCAGTGATGCTGATCGGGGGTATATATTCTTTCTTTAAATTGCCGAAGAAGGAGGACTCGCCTTTCGTGATCAAGCAGGCCGTTTTGGTTACGCAATATCCGGGTGCTACTCCTCTGGAGGTGGAAAAATTGATAACGGAACCTATCGAACGGGAAATTCAGTCCATGTCGGATGTTTTTCAGATCAAGTCTGAATCTTATTTCGGCATGTCGAAGATATCCATCGAATTGCAGCCGACTTTGGCGCCGGATTATATGCCGGTCAAGTGGGACGAATTGCGCCGCAAGGTGGCTAACATACAACCCCGCCTTCCGAGCGGAGCTTCCGCCATCAATGTGAGCGACGACTTCGGGGACGTGTTCGGTATCTATTACGCCCTGACCGCCGACGAAGGTTTTACTTACGACGATATGCGCGATTGGGCGCAGAAGATAAAGACCGAGCTGACGCCTATCCGCGGTGTGCAGAAGGTCTATCTGTTTGCGGAACAGACGCAGGTCGTGAATGTGCGCATCTCTGTTCCCAAGTTGGCAAACCTGGGGATCGACCCGAATTCGATCCAGCAGGTCCTGCAAACCCAGAACTTGTTGGTCAACACGGGTGAGATCCTGACCGGGACCTACCAGCTTCGTGTACGTGCCGAAGGTACTTATAAAAGCATAGAAGATATACGCGACCAGTTGATTGTCACCAAAGGCGGCGGCGAAGTGCGCCTGGGCGATATCGCCACCATCGAACGGGGCTATATGGATCCGCCTTCCAACCTGATGCGTGTGGATGGCAAACGGGCCATCGGTATCGGGGTGGCCACGGGTGCGAAAGACGATGTCGTGGCTGTCGGCAATGCAGTAGCCGAACATCTGAAAGAGATGGAACAGCTTTTCCCGATCGGGATGGATCTGAAAACCATCTATCCGGAAAACAAGATTGCCAACGAAGCGAATAACGGGTTTATCTTGAACCTGATCGAATCGTTGCTCATCGTGATTGTGATCATCTTCCTTGTGATGGGATCGCGTGCCGGTATGCTGGTGGGCAGTTCGCTGCTTTTCTCGGTGGGCGGAACATTGCTGATCATGCTGATCTGGGGTGTCGGGCTGAACCGTACGTCTCTTGCCGCTTTCATCATTGCGATGGGTATGTTGGTGGACAACGCGATTGTGGTGACCGACAATGCGCAGGTCGGCATCAAGCGCGGCCTGTCACGCTACCAGGCGTTGATCGACGGGGCCACCAAACCGCAGTGGGCATTGTTGGGCGCGACCTTTATCGCTGTTTGTTCTTTCTTGCCGATGTATTTGGCGCCGGCTTCCGTGGCCGAAATCGTCAAGCCGTTGTTCATCGTGCTTGCCGTGTCTCTCGGACTGAGCTGGATCTTGGCATTGACGCAAACGACGACTTTCGGTAATTTCATCTTGAAAGAGGCGAAACCGGGCGAATCCAAAGATCCGTACGACACCCAACTGTATCATAAGTTTGAAAAGGTCCTGGGGCGCCTGATCAAGCGTCGTTATCTGACGCTCGCTTCGGTTGTGGCGACTTTGTTCCTGTCTCTGTTTATCATGAGCATCATGCCGCAGAGCTTTTTCCCGATCATGAACAAGCCCTATTTCCGTGCCGACCTGATCTTCCCGGAAGGGTATGGTATCGATGATGTGGAAAGGAATGTGATCAAGATAGAAGAGTATCTCAAAAATAATGATAAGATCAAGTCTTATTCGTTCACGTTGGGAGGCTCGCCGGTGCGTTATTACCTGGCAAGTTCGTCTATCGGACCGAAACCGAACTTCGCCAATGTCCTGATCGAGACCAAGGACGCGAAAGATGCGCAGAGCGAAGAAAACAAGTTCTATGAATATATGGTCGCCAACTATCCGGATATTTTGACCCGCTCGGCCCTGTTTGCTTTGTCTCCCGTGCCCGATGCCGCAATTGAAATCGGGTTTGTCGGTGATAATATAGATACGCTGGTGGCGTTGACGCAGCGTGCACAGGAAATCGCCCGCAAGAACGACATGGTGATGGAAGTGCGCAACAGCTGGGGAAACAAGGTTCCGGTATGGAAGCCGTTGTACTCGCAGGAAAAAGGTCTTCGCCTGGGTATCACCCGCCAGCAGATGGCCTATTCGCTTCGTTCGGCAACCAACGGCCTGCCTTTAGGAGAGTATCGCGAGGGAGATGTGTTTATGCCGATCCTGCTGAAAGATGCCGACCGGGATTCGATGAACCTGAACGATATCAAGACCTTGCCGGTCTACAGTGCCAAAGGCCGTTCTGTCAAAGTGGAGCAGGTGATCGACGACTTTTCGCTCGATTATGAGTACAGCGTCGTGAAGCGTTACAATCGCCAGCGTTATATGATGATGCAGTGCGAACCGAAACGTGGTGCCAATACGATGGCTGCTTTCAGCCAGTTGTGGCAGGAGGTGCAACAGGAGGTACAGGTTCCCGAAGGATATAAACTGCAATACTTCGGCGAACAGTCCGAACAGGATAAAGGGAACAAGGCGATTGCTGCCAATATCCCGTTGATGTTCGGCCTGATCTATCTCACTCTGTTGTTCCTGTTCCCGAAATACTACCGGAAGCCGGTCTTGATCATGTGTATGTTGCCTCTGATCTTCATCGGTGTGGTATTGGGTTTGCTGGTGTTCGGCAAGTCGCTCGACTTCTTTGCCATGTTGGGACTGTTGGGGCTGATCGGTATGAATATCAAGAATGCGATCGTACTGGTGGACGAAATCGGATTGCAGCTTGGCAGTGGCCTGTCGCCGGTCAATGCGGTGATCGAGGCGACCAAGACGCGTATCGTTCCGGTGACGATGGCATCGGGAACAACAATCTTGGGTATGTTGCCGTTGTTGGGCGATGCCATGTTTGCCGGTATGGCAGCGACGATTATGGGAGGTTTGTTCGTTTCGACCATCCTGACCATCTTCGTGCTTCCTGTGACCTATTGTATATTCTTTAAGATTAAATCGGTATAATATAAAATATGAGAAATAAAATAATTATCGGTTGTATGCTGTTGGGGGCTTTATCGGTGGGAGCACAGGAAAAGCCCGTCACGGCTGCGGACTACAAGCAGAAGGTGCTTGAATATAGCCGCCAGATCAAACAGAGTACGGAAGAGCGTATTGCGATGCAGCATGCTATCAAGGCGGCCAAGACCGCTTTCTTCCCGGCTCTCGATTTCTCCGGCAGCTACCAGTACCGTATCAATAAGTACGATTTGGATTTCGGTCCGGGCATGTCAGTCGAAATGGATCACAACACCTATAGCCTGGGTGCTACCGTAAGCCAGCCTCTCTATGCCGGCGGACAAATCTACAACAATTACAAGGCCGCCCAGATACAGGGACAGATCGCTTCCGAGGCGGAAGACCTGACGACGGATAACATCGTGTATGCCGCCGACCTGAGCTACTGGTCTGCGGCAGCCCGCAAAGGCATGTACGATGTCATGTGCCAGTATGTCGATATCGTGCAGGAATTGGCAAACGTGCTGACTACCCGTTTCAATGACGGGCAGATCAGTAAGACAGACCTCCTGCAGGTGCAGTCGCGTCTGAAAGAAGCGGAATTGAACAAAAGCGCTGCGTATAAAGACTATCAGATCGCCTTGCAGAACCTGAACGTGCTGATGGGCGTTCCTCCTATGACACCGGTGGAGATTGCCGATGCCATCACGAAGGAACAGCCGTTGCCGATGCACATAGGGGAAGAGGCTGCTTTGCAGAACCGCCCGGACTTCACGATCTCCCGATTGAATATCGAATACCAGAAGCGGCAGATCAATTTGTCGAAAGCCAAATACAACCCGACGCTGGCGATCGGATTCCAGGGGACATGGGGGACTCCGATGTTGAACGTGAAAGGTTCCGACCAGCTTTGGACACCAGCCGTCTTTGCCTCCCTGAAGATACCTTTGTTTCATTGGGGAGCCCGTTTCAAGGAGGTGAATTCCCAGAAAGCCATTCTGCGCAGTAAGGAATATGCGATGGATTATGCACGTGACCAGATTTCCCAGGAAGTAGCCAACTCGTGGACCAGCCTGACGGAAAACACGAAACAGATCGATGTCGCCGAAGAGGCTTGCAAGATAGCCGAAGAGAACCTCGACCTGAACACGTTCAGCTATAACGAGGGAAAACTTCCGATCCTCGATGTCCTTTCCGCCCAGCTTTCCTGGATTCAATCCTATAGCAGCCTGATCCAGACCTGGTATCAGCAGAAAGTGTCTCTCGCCCAGTATAATAAGGCGGTGGGTATTCGTCGTCTGCAGTAACCGGAAACATCTTTGTCACAATAATTTAGGCACGGATTTCATGAATTTCACGGATGAATTTATTTTCTTTCCGTGTTTTCCATGAAATCCGTGCCTGATTTATATCCGCTCAGTGAGCGGACTTTTACTTCTTCAGGAACGTAATTCCCCTTTCCGCCATATATACTCCCGACAGGATGAAGACGGAGCCGAACAAGGCTACAACCGTGATCGTTTCGTCGATGACAAGGGCGGAGGTAAGAAGGGTCACGAGCGGAACTACATAAATATAGTTTGTCGTCCGGACGACTCCCAACTCTTTCACTGCGGTATTCCACATGATATAGCAGAGCAGTGAAGCTATGATCCCTAAGAACAACAGATTACAGATAACGGACGGTTGCGTCAGCACGGCAATTTGCGGATGGATAGGAGAAATGACCAGGACAGGAATTAAAGTCACAATTCCATAGAAAAAGACCTTGCGGGTAATGAAAAGCGTCGGGTAGCGACCTCCGAGACGTCTCAGAATCAGACCGTAGAATGCCCACATGAGAGCGGCAATCAGTGTCAAGACATCTCCGAGCGGATTGATCTGCAAGATGAAACTCCCGTTGAAGACGACAAGGGCCACACCGAGCAATGCCATCAGCGAACCGTAGATCAAATGGCTTTTCAATCTTTCGCCTTTATGGAACAGGCGGGAGAGAAAGGCGGTCAGGATAGGGGCGGTACAGATTATCAGCGAAACATTGGAGGCAAGCGTGATCCCCAAAGCTGTATTCTCGGACACAAAATAGAGCGAACCGCCGCAAAGTCCGGCTCCGAGAAAAAGAAGCTCGTCTTTCCAAGAATTGGCCAATAGCTTGCGCGGGCAGAAAAAACAGATTCCGATATAAGCCAATGAAAAGCGGTAGAGAAGAATTTCGACCGGAGTCAGCCCGTTACCGATCAGAACTTTCGTGGAAACGAAGGTCGTACCCCAGATGATAACGGTCAGGATTGCCAGGAAATGATAGCGGTACATTTTGTTACTTGCAGTCATATTTTGTATTGTTTATGTTGCATGGTGAAACGGAAAAATCACTACAAATATATTCAATAAGGATAATAATTTTTATTATATTTGCAAAATAAGGAAATTGTCCTGTAGATTGACGTTTGGCAGGAATAAGTTCAAAAAAGAAAAATGTTTTACCCCTTAAAACAGGAAATAATACTATGCTACAGTTGGACAAGACGGACGTAATGATTTTAAAAGCGCTTCAAAACAATGCAAAAATAAACATGAAGGAGCTTTGTGCGGAGTTGAATATCTCGAAAACGCCCGTTTACGAACGGATCAGAAGGCTTGAGGAGGAAGGATACATAAAGAACTATGTTGCGCTGATAGACAACAAAAAGGTCGGACTTCCACTGGTCGTATTCTGTAATGTCTCCCTGAATGTTCATAATGACGAGCATATTCAGCGTTTCAAGGAAGCCATGAAAGGAATGGATGAGATTATCGAATGTTATTCGATCGGCGGGATGTATGATTTCTTTCTGAAAGTGGTTGTCAAAGATTTTGAAGCTTACGACAGGTTCGTGTTCGAGAAGCTGACGAAGGTGGAAGGGATTGTGAAAATGCAAAGCTCTTTTGTTCTGAACGAGATCAAGCATACGACGGCTCTGAATATAAAAGTGGAACCTTAAAGAAAAGAAGGGGATGCTTTGAATGGGCCGGTGGAATTAATCAGCCACGGGCGGATTAGTGGTGGAAAGGTTGTATCTTTGTATCCCTAAAAAGAGCAAAAGGAATGATTGGGAAAAAATTGCCGGCCGTTTTTAGAGTCATGTTTGGTTTATGGGTGGTCCTGCAGGTCTGTCTGGTGGTGAAATATTGGAATATGCCCAATCACGACGATGCCCTGGCTTATGTGAAACTGGCTTCGGAGTGTATTGCGCGAGGCACTTGGTATCCGGACGTGCACAACCAATATGAGGATTTTATTTTCGGCCCGGGCTATGTAAACCTTTTGATCGGGATCTATCATCTTTTCGGATCTTTCTCTTATGTCCGGTTGCTGAATTTGTTGATGAATATTGCCATGGTATTCGAAATACGGAAGTTGGCCGGAGAGATATTCTCGATTAAAACGGGCTATTACGCTGCTATATTATATATGTTGATTTTCTCAAATCTATATGCCCCGATAGCCGTATTGACTGATTTGCCTTTTACTTTCCTGTTGTTGACAGCCCTGCTGTTATGCAATATTCGCCGGTTGTTGCCTGTGGCTGTCGCCGGAGTGTTGATCGCGCTGGCCAACTGGTTCCGTCCTTTGGCAATTGTCTTTTTATTCGTGATTTTGCTCCTTTTCATCGTGCAAAAGCGGCGGTGGCAGTCTTATGCCGCATTGGCCTTGCCGCTTGTCTTGACTGTTTTCCTGATCGGGCAGAGTGTGAAGATGAGAACCGGCTATTTTGTCTATCAAGCGGTGTCAGGAGGCTATAACTTGGCAATGAGCTCTTTTGATGAAGCAAACGGTTTAGTCAATTTTAATGGCTTCGGTGATCCGGACAATTATATTTGCCTTCCTCCCGGAGATTATACCTATATGGAACGGGACAGTCTGCTGAAGCGTGCGTCGATCCGTTGGATCTCGGAACATCCGTTTAAGTATATTTCCCAACTGCCCTTCAAGTTGGTCGCTTTATATTGTGAAGATACCTGGGCAGAGCGTGTGAAACCGGATATGGGATTTAGAGTAGTACTTTCGAAAGTGCAGGGCAATAGTTTGAAATTGACTGAGTTAATTATTTGTCTTGTGTTGAAAAGCATTGTCTATTACATCGTGCTTTTGCTATTCATTTATTATGTTTGGACGAACCGGCGCGATCTGTTACGGGAGCGGAATGCCTATCTCCTGATTCCTGTTTTGGGGACGGCCGTGACGGTTTTGTTTGTGATCACTTCCCGCTATCATTATCCCTACTTGTTCGCGATAACAATCTATGCAGCAGCGGGTCTTGATATTCTTATACAGAATAAATTAAGGAAAAATAGCAGAAAGAACCGATTTATTTGCTGATTTCTTGTGTACGAATCAAAATAATTTGTACCTTTGTGCCCCGTAAAAGAAGAGAAACTCTATTAGAATCTTTGTTTTTGTTCAAGATGCAGTTCAAAAAGGGAAGACAGATAGCAGGAGTTGACTTAAATTTCGTAATATTAAAAAGAAAGATTAGCGATGTCTAAAATTTGTCAAATTACCGGAAAGAAAGCAATGGTTGGCAACAACGTTTCTCACTCTAAGAGAAGAACGAAACGTAAGTTTGATGTGAACCTGTTTACTAAAAAGTTCTACTGGGTAGAACAGGATTGTTGGGTTAGCCTGAATATTTCAGCCGCTGGCTTGCGTACTATCAATAAACTTGGTTTGGATGCAGCAATTAAGAAAGCTGCTGAAAAAGGTTATTTAAACGCTTAATTTGAGGAGGAAATAAAGAATGGCAAAGAAAGCAAAAGGTAACAGAGTTCAGGTAATCCTTGAATGCACGGAGCACAAAGAAAGTGGTATGCCGGGTACTTCTCGTTATATTACTACAAAGAACAGAAAGAATACAACTCAGAGATTGGAGCTGATGAAGTACAATCCTATCCTGAAGAAGATGACGTTACACAAAGAAATTAAGTAAGAGGAGATTAAACAATGGCAAAAAAAGCGGTTGCAACATTTAAGAAAGGTGACGGTCGTACCTATTCTAAAGTAATCAAGATGGTTAAGTCCCCGAAGACCGGTGCTTACATCTTCCAGGAAGAAATGATTCCTAACGAAGCTGTTAAAGATTATTTCGCTAAATAAGAGAGCGTAATATCAAGATACGAAGAGAGGTTCTTCTCCATAGGGGGAAGGGCCTCTTTTTTTGTTTCCATTCGGGGTGGTTATATGGAATATTTTCATAATTTTGTGTGGGCGAATCCGCGGTTGTCCGGTTGGTTGGGTGTCCGTGAGTCGAACCTACAAGATGTTGATAAATAATAAATAGAAACAAATAAATAATAAGAACCATGAGATTTGATGTATCCAGCACAGCGCTGTTATCACGTTTGCAATCTATTAGCAAAGTTATTGCTTCTAAGAATTCATTACCTATCTTGGACAATTTCCTTTTCAACCTGGAGGGTAATAAACTCTCTATAACGGCTTCGGATGCTGAAACACGTCTGGTTACATCCGTTGACGTGATGAATGCACAGGGGAGCGGACTTTTCGCGGTTTCGGCAAAAATCTTGCTCGACCCGTTGAAGGAGTTGCCCGAACAGCCGCTGACTTTCGATATTAACGACGAGAATCTGGAAATCTTTATCCATTTCCAGAATGGTAAATATAATTTTATCGGGCAAAAGGGAGACACATATCCGCAACAGAAACCGCTGAATGAGAATGCAATCTCCGTTATGATGGACGCACAGATGTTGCTGAACGGCATCAGCCGCTCGCTGTTTGCTACGGCTGACGACGAACTCCGTCCGGTGATGAACGGAATCTATTTCGATATTCATACGGACGATTTGACATTCGTCGCTTCCGACGGCCATAAGCTGGTGCGCCTGCGCAACCTTTCGGTAAAATCACCGGAAAGAGCTTCTTTCATTTTGCCGAAGAAGCCCGCAAACTTGCTGAAAGGCCTTTTATCGAAAGAAGAGGAGATGGTCAGCATCAAGTTCGATGATAACAACGCCTATGTCAACTGTTCCAATTTCGAAATGGTTTGCCGTCTGATCGAGGGCTGTTATCCGAATTACAACAGTGTGATCCCGCAGGAGAATCCTTTCAAGGTAACGATCGACCGTATCTCTTTCCTGAATGCCTTGAAGCGTGTATCCGTTTTCTCCAACCCGGCGAGCAGCCTTGTCAAGTTGCAACTGAAGGAGAGCGAGATGCTTGTCTCCGCACAGGATATCGATTTCTCCACTTCCGCCGAAGAAAAGATCGTTTGCAGCTTTGACGGAACCGAATTGAGCATCGGGTTCAAGGCAACATATCTGATTGAAATATTGAGCAACATCACCTCGGAGGAGGTGATATTCGAATTGGCCGATCCTTCACGTGCCGGTCTGATCGTCCCTTCGGAAAACGAAGAGAACGAGGACTTGCTGATGTTGCTGATGCCTATGATGTTGAATGATTAAAATATAAGAAATGCAGTTAAACCTGAAAAACCCGTTGGTTTTTTTCGACTTGGAGACGACGGGTATTAATATTGTTAAAGACCGTATCGTGGAAATCTCCTTTGTCAAGGTCTATCCGAATGGAAAAGAAGAAGCTAAAACGAGACGGATCAATCCGGAAATGCCCATTCCACCGGAGTCGACCGCTATTCACGGCATCACTGACGAAGATGTAAAAGACTGTCCTACTTTTAAAGAAATAGCCAAATCGCTGGCAACCCAGATCGAAGGATGCGATTTGGCGGGATATAACTCCAATCGCTTCGATATTCCTTTGCTGGCGGAAGAGTTTCTGCGGGCAGGTGTCGACATCGATTTGAACAAACGCAAGTTCGTAGACGTACAGACCATTTTCCATAAGATGGAACAGCGTACGCTTTCGGCCGCTTATAAGTTCTACTGTAACAAAAGCCTTGAAAACGCCCATACGGCAGAAGCCGATACGATGGCGACTTATGAGGTTCTGAAAGCGCAGTTGGACCGGTATCCGGAATTGCAGAATGACATAAATTTCCTTTCCCAATATTCGAGCTTTACGAATAATGTGGACTTTGCCGGACGTATGGTATACAACGACAAGGGGGAAGAGGTGATAAACTTCGGCAAGTATAAGGGCCGTCTGGTAGAGGAAGTGCTGAAGAACGATCCCGGATATTATTCCTGGATCATGAATGGCGACTTTCCTTTGAACACCAAGAAAATACTGACTGAAATAAAGTTGAGAGGTTTTAATTCGAAGTAATAAGAGAGGCATGAATAATTTTGAGTTTTGTAACCCTGTAAAGGTTGTTTTCGGCAAAGGTTCCATTGCCCGTTTGTCAGCTTTGATTCCGGCAGGAAGCAGAGTGCTGATGGTTTATGGCGGCGGAAGCATAAAGAAAAACGGCATCTACGACCAGGTGACAAAGGCACTGGAAGGTTTTGAAGTGGCCGAATTTCCGGGTATCGAACCAAATCCGCATTACGAAACCTGCATGAAGGCCGTGGAGGTCGTCAAAGAGAAGAAGATTGATTTTCTGCTGGCTGTAGGCGGCGGTTCGGTGATCGACGCGACAAAGTTCATTGCGGTGTCTGTCGGTTTCGAAGGCGATCCGTGGGATATCCTTTCGAAAGGCGGCGAGATAAAGAGCGCCTTGCCTTTGGGTACGGTACTTACGTTGGCTGCGACCGGTTCGGAGATGAACGAACGTTCGGTTATTTCCCGTGCATCGACTCGTGAGAAACTGAATTTCGCCAGTCCGTTGGTATTCCCGAAGTTTTCCGTGCTGGATCCGGAAGTGACCTATTCACTCCCTGCGCGTCAGGTGGCGAACGGGGTGGTCGACTCGTTTATTCATGTCGTGGAGCAGTATCTGACTTACCCGGTCAACGCGAAAGTGCAGGATGCCTTCGCGGAAGGCTTGATGCGTGTCATCCATGAAGAGGGACTGAAGGTTTTGGACAATCCGAACGACTACGATATCCGTGCCAACCTGATGTGGGCGGCGACCAATGCGCTGAATGTCTGGATCGGGCAGGGAGTTCCGCAGGACTGGTCTTCCCACCGCATGGGCTATGCGTTGACGGCGCAGTTCGGCCTGGATCATGCACAGACACTGGCTATTCTCTTGCCGGGTGTCATGACCTATATGTTTAAAGAGAAGCAGATCAAGCTGGCTCGTATGGGCGAAGTCGTTTTTGGCATTACGGATGGAACGGAAGAGGATAGGGCACGCAAGACAATTGCGGCCTGTGAGGATTTTTTTCGCCGTATGGGACTGAAAACGCGCCTCGGTGAATGTGGCATCACGGAAAAAGATTTGGATGCCCTTGCCGCTCCTGTGGACAAACAGGGTTGGAAATTGGGCGAACATCACAATATAGACAGCCGTGTGGCGCGTGAGATAATGGCACTGCGTTTGTAATAAAAATGGAACAAGGGACATCCTCTTTCAAAACATATATGTTTCGTTTTCAAAACATAGGTGTTTTAAAGTCAAAACATAGGTGTTTTGAAAAAGGGGGACCGCATATCGAATAAAATGCTGAAAGGTAAACATATCATATTGGGGATAACAGGGAGCATCGCTGCCTATAAAGCCGCCTATATCATCCGTGCCCTTGTGAAGAAAGGGGCGGAGGTGCAAGTAGTCATTACCCCTGCGGGAAAAGAATTCATTACGCCGCTCACGTTATCCACGTTGAGCAGCCATCCGGTGATCAGCGAGTTTTTCTCGAATCGCGACGGTACGTGGAACAGCCATGTCGATCTCGGCCTCTGGGCCGATGCCATGCTGGTCGCACCGGCCACTGCTTCGACGATCGGGAAGATGGCGAATGGCATTGCCGACAATATGCTGGTCACGACATACCTGTCATGCAAAGCTCCGGTTTTTATAGCACCTGCGATGGATTTGGATATGTTCGCGCATCCTTCCACCGGGCAGAACTTGGAACGGCTCCGTTCGTTCGGTAACCATATTATCGAACCTGCCGAAGGGGAACTTGCCAGTCATCTAGTGGGCAAGGGACGTATGGAAGAACCGGATAAGATCGTGGCGGTCTTGGAAGATTTCTTTGCATCCCAAACACGGCTTGAAAAAAAAAAGATTGTAATAACTGCCGGTCCGACATATGAAAAGATAGATCCCGTACGTTTTATAGGTAACTATTCTTCCGGAAAGATGGGATTTGCATTGGCCGAAGCGTGTGCAGAACAGGGAGCCGAAGTGACATTGATCGCAGGACCGGTGTCTTTGAAGGCGGTCCATCCGAATATCAAACGGGTCGATGTCGAATCGGCCGAAGAGATGTATCAGGCGGCCATGGCGGCTTTCCCGGAGGCGGATGCCGGTATCCTTTGTGCTGCCGTGGCGGATTATCGTCCGGATGAGCAGGCAAGCGAGAAGATCAAACGGGAGACGAAAGGGGAAATGACGCTCCGCCTGGTTCCGAACAAGGATATCGCAGCCTCGTTAGGAGCGATCAAGCGTGAAAAACAGGTCCTGGTAGGCTTCGCATTGGAGACAAATGACGAGACAGCTCATGCGGAAGGAAAACTGAAGCGGAAAAACCTCGATTTCATCGTCTTGAATTCCTTGAGGGATGCAGGTGCCGGTTTCCGTTGCGACACGAATAAGATCACGATCATCGACAAGGAAGGCGGGACGACTGTTTATCCGCTGAAGAGCAAACAGGGAGTGGCCGTTGATATTGTAAACAAATTGGCAACATTAGTAAAATGAGAATGATTAAGAAATTGTTATGCATATGCTTGTTGGGAGCTGCTCCTTTTATAGGTAAGGCGCAGGAGTTGAATGCCCGCATCACCATAAACAGTGATAAGGTGCAGAGTACGAATAAGCAGGTATTCAAAACCTTGCAGGATGCATTGAATGATTTCGTCAATAACAAAAAGTGGACAGATGCTACTTTCGCCGTGAACGAACGTATCGACTGCTCCATGACTCTCATCATCAACGAAATGGTATCGGACAATAGTTTTAAAGGCGAGATACAGGTGCAGGCACGCCGTCCGGTATATAACTCCAGCTACACCACTACGTTGCTGAATTATCGCGACACGGAACTTTCTTTCGACTATACGGAGTTCGAACCGTTGGAATACACCGAAAATACGTTGAGCAGCAACCTGATCGCAACGGTTGTTTTCTATATCTATACGATCCTTGGGCTGGATTTCGACAGCTTTTCCCCGAAAGGAGGCACAGCCTTCCTCGGACAGGCCATGCAGATCGTGAGCCTGGCACAGGCGCAACCGACATGGACAGGGTGGAAAGCTTTTGAAAACGACCGTAACCGCCATGCTCTGGCAACAGCTCTGACGGACAATACTTCGGAACTGTTTCGGGATATGTGGTATAACTATCATCGTAAGGGACTCGATGAAATGGCCGCAAACCCGGATCGTGGCCGTACGACCGTAATCGGTTTGCTTCCGGTTCTGGAGCAGGTCAAGAGTACCCGGCCGACATCGCCGTTGCTTCAGATGTTCGCCGACTCCAAACTGGATGAAGTCGTTTTGATCTATTCGAAAGCTACGGCGACGGAGAAGCAGGAAGGCTACAAAATGTTGTCAAACCTGTATCCTGCCCTCACGACGCGTATGGAATCACTTAAAAAGTAATCTGGAAATAGCTATGCTGAAGTCTTTATTCATACGGAACTTTGTTTTGATAGACAGCCTGGACATTAAGTTCGACAAAGGTTTTTCTGTGATAACCGGTGAGACGGGTGCAGGAAAGTCCATTATATTGGGTGCTCTTTCCCTGGTTTTGGGACAGCGTGCGGATGGAAAGAGCATTAAGAAAGGTTCTGAAAAATGTGTGATAGAAGCAGTCTTCGATGTTTCCCGCTATAAACTGGAAGAATTCTTTCTCACGAATGACCTGGAATATGATGCGGAGATTTGCATCCTTCGCCGGGAGTTGTTTGCATCGGGAAAATCTCGTGCTTTTGTAAACGATTCGCCTGTCCCGCTCTCCGTGGTGAAGGAATTGGGGAGCCGGCTGATCGATATCCATTCGCAACACCAGAATCTTTTGTTGGGGGATAACCGCTTTCAACTGAAAGTAATCGATGTAATGGCCGAAAACGATATCCTGCTGATCCTCTACCGGAAGGAGTACAGTCGTTACCAGTCTTTGAGAAGAGAACTGAAAGAACTGAGTGAAAAGGCTCTTCAGACGAAGCAGGAGGAAGACTATGTGCGTTTCCAGTTGGAGCAGCTGACCGATGCCGGTTTGGTAGCCGGTGAGCAGGAGGAACTGGAACAGGAGTTGGAAACCCTTTCCCATGCCGAAGAGATAAAAGGTTCTCTTTATAAGATCACCCAACTGCTGGACGGGGAGGAACAACAAGGAGCCGTCCAACTGATAAAAGAAGCCCTTTCCACCGCAGACAACCTGGAACGTTATTACCCGAAAGCAAAAGAAATAGCCGAACGCCTGCGTTCTGCCTATATCGATATGAACGACCTGGCTTCCGAAACGGAAGTGCTGAAGGAAGATGTCGAATTTAATCCCGAACGCTTGGACTGGGTGAACGAACGTCTCAATACGTTATACACCTTGGAACAGAAACACCGGGTTTCCAAAGTCGAAGAACTGATGGAATTGCGGGATAAATATGATGAGCAGCTGAAGGAGATCGATTCTTTCGATGAACAGATCGAATCGTTAAAGAAACAGTTGGAGGTCTCTCACCGGGAATTGCTTCAACAGGCGGCCGTATTGAGCGAGCAGCGTAAGATCGCTTCAAAAGCCATCGCCTCCCAATTGATGGAAATGGTTGTTCCGCTGGGTATGCCGAATATGCGTTTTGCGATCGACTTTGTTCCCAAACAAGAGCCGGAAAGCGATGGAATGGACGAAATCCGGTTTATGTTTTCCGCCAATAAGAGTGCGGAACTGCAACCGGTGGCTCAGACGGCATCCGGTGGCGAGATATCCCGCCTGATGTTATGTATCAAGGCGATGATTGCCGGATTTACAGCGTTGCCAGCCATTATTTTTGATGAAGTGGATACGGGGGTTTCCGGGGATATTGCCGATAAAATGGGGGATATCATGCAGGAACTGGGCACGAAGATGCAGGTTTTTGCCATTACCCATCTTCCCCAGATCGCAGCTAAAGGAAAAGATCATTATTTTGTCTATAAGGAAGATACGGATGACCGGACCGTTACCCGCATCCGGAAAATGAGTAAGGAAGAGCGCGTGAAAGAAATTGCGCGTATGCTGAGCGGCGCTTCGCTGACCAGTGCTTCGATTGCGAATGCGAAAGAATTGTTGAAAGCGAGAAATTAAACCTTTTCATCGCTGTATGGTCATAATAGCAACAAAGTGTAAGTGTTAATTAAAAATCGAATGTCATGAAGAGATTGAGTATTATATTAATGGCAGTCCTTTTTTGCAGCTTGCAGGGATATGCACAGTTTTGGATCAGTTTCGGGTGGAATGAACCTCATTGTCAGAACTGCCTTTGGATGGAACAGGCAATCCGTATGACGAACCGTCAGGCGGCCGAGTATCATAAGATCATTCACCGGTACGGAGAGAGGATCGAGCGTGAAGCATGTAAGCATTACCGTTATTGGGACCAGTCTGCCCAGAAGATATATAAGTTGCGTATGGAACGAGACCGGAAATTGCAACGTATCTTTTCACCTTCACAGTTCCGTTTGTATGTGCGGTTTGTCCGTGAGACACCGACGCGTATCCATGATTGGAGAGGATGGTACAATAATCCGCACTATCCGCACTATCGTCCGTCCAATGTCTGTCACCATTATGAGGATCATTACTGGCATTGCCAATGGGAATATACGAACAACCGGTGGTTCGACCGCTTTGATGACGGTAAATGGTATCCCGGCAAGTATGATCGTCCCGGTCACAACCACGGACAATGGAAGCCGGACAGGTATGATCGTCCTCAACCGAATCATAACGATGGCCGTCCCCACCATGACAATGGACAGTGGAAACCCGGCAAATACGACCGTTCGAACTTTCAGGGAGGTCGTCCCGGTCCCGATAATCACAAGAATAAGTACGATAATCACAAAAACAAGTACAATCAGGATAAATATGATAAAAAACGTCCGGACCGGAATGGGGATAAACGTTACGATAAGGACAAAAAAGAGGACAAGCGCTCCAGCAAGGCTCGCTCAAATAGCCGTCAACGGACGAGCAACAGGCGGAACATGGAGAAAAATATATAATAAAAGCGTAAATCTTTGTACCTTTGTCGGACTCAGAGCCGGGCTAATCGATTAGCCCGGTGATAAAAACGGAAAAGATATAGCATAATGAAAGAAAACGAAATGGTGTTCGGCATCCGTGCCGTGATAGAGGCAATCCAGGCCGATAAGGAGATTGATAAAATATTGGTGAAACGTGAATTGCAGGGAGACCTGTCCCGCGAGCTGTTTGAAGTTCTGAAAGGGCGAGACATACCTGTACAGCGTGTGCCTGCCGAACGTCTCGATCGTTTGACGCGTAAGAACCATCAAGGGGTAATAGCCTTTATCCCGGCTGTCACGTACGAACGGTTGGAAAATATTATTCCGTTTGTATATGAACAAGGAAAGAATCCGTTTATCGTCTTGTTGGATGGGGTTACGGATGTCCGTAACTTCGGTGCTATTGCCCGTACCTGCGAATGTGCCGGTGTGGATGCGATCGTGATTCCTTCAAGAGGAAGCGTGACGGTGAATGCCGATGCGATTAAGACCTCGGCAGGTGCACTCCATGTATTGCCTGTCTGCAAGGAAAAAAGCATTACGGAAGCCATCCGTTTCTTACAGGCCTCCGGCGTAAAAGTCTATGCGGCCAGTGAAAAAGCTTTTGAGAATTATACATCTATCAAGTATGACGGACCTGTGGCTATCGTAATGGGAGCGGAAGATAAGGGAGTTTCGATGGATAATCTTCGTATCTGCGACAGCATGGTGAAGATTCCGCAGTTCGGCACGATCGGTTCGCTGAACGTATCGGTCGCCTCTTCCATTCTTATCTATGAAGTGGTTCGCCAGCGGATGAATGAACAAGCACAATAACGTTATAAAAATAAAGAAACAATGAAGAAAGTTATCGCAACAAAAAATGCACCAGCCGCTATCGGCCCGTACAGCCAGGCTGTGCAAGTAGGAAATATGCTGTTTGCTTCCGGCCAGTTGGGACTTGACCCCGCAACAGGCAATTTTGCTGAAGGAGGAGTGAAAGAGCAGACCGCACAGGCATTCAAGAATATACAGGCAATCTTGAAAGAAGCCGGCCTCAGCATCAACGATGTCGTAAAGACAACCGTATTCCTGGCTGACATGGGTGATTTCGCTGCTATGAACGAAGTGTATGCTTCTCAGTTCGAAGGAACTTTCCCGGCTCGTTCTGCCGTTGCAGTCAAGACATTGCCGAAGAACGGCCTGGTAGAGATTGAAGTGATTGCCGTAAAGGAATAAGCTGTATTTAGAAAAAGGGCGGTGTGTATTCTATGTTTTACTTGCATGAAAACATAGAATACACACCGCCCTTTTGTTTTATATCGCTTGGCAACTTACTTTCCGAACAACTTTCCGATCAAATCTTTCTTTCCTATCTTTTGCAACGCTTGTGTGATCTGGCGTCGGAACTCCGGTTTATACCAGAAGAAGAACTGGCGCTGTGCCAGTTTCTGTTCTTTCGTATGGGCCGTATATACCTTTTCCAATGTATAAGGATGATAACCCGTGTAGTACATCTCCGTTGCTAACGTCATGGGAGTGGGGGTGAAATCCTGTACCTGTTCGAGTTGGAAATGCAGCTTCTTGGTTTGGATGGCCAGGTTTGCCATATCCGCCTCGGTGCAACCGGGATGGCTGGATATGAAATAAGGGATTAGTTGCTGGTTCAGTCCGTGTTGTTTGTTTACACGGTCGAATATCTTTTTGAATTGCCCGAAAAGTTCGAATGACGGTTTGCGCATCATCTTCAGGACATTGTCTTCCGTATGTTCGGGAGCGACTTTGAGGCGGCCGGAAACATGGCGGGCTATCAGTTCCTCCATATAGGTATGGGCAGCCTTGTTCAGATTGTCATCCTCATACCGGTGCAAGAGCAGGTCATAGCGGACACCGCTACCGATAAACGAACGTTTGATTCCCGGCATACTATCCACTTCTTTGTATATCTCTAACAGCGGCGTATGATCTGCATTCAGGTTCTTGCAGACGACAGGAGAGATGCATGACGGCTTCTTGCACCGGGCGCAGATATCCGGATTCTTTCCTTTCATCCGGTACATATTGGCCGAAGGACCGCCGAGATCGCTCAGATATCCTTTGAAGTCCGGCATCTGCGTAATCTTCTTCACTTCTTTCAGTATCGACTCTTTGCTTCGCGAAGCGATGAACTTCCCCTGATGTGCCGAGATGGTACAGAAAGCACAGCCTCCGAAACATCCCCGGTGGATATTTACCGAGAACTTGATCATCTCGAAAGCCGGTATCGTCTTTCCTTTGTATTTGGGATGGGGCAGGCGGGTGTAGGGCAGGTCGAACGACGCATCTATCTCTTCTTCCGTCATAGGCGGGAAAGGAGGATTGACGACTATTGTCTGTCTGCCTACCTTTTGCAGGATACGAGAAGCCTGCTGTTTGTTGGATTCTTCCTCTATGTGTCTGAAGTTCTTCGCCTGTTTCAGTTTGTCGCGCAGGCATTCTTCGTGGGAAAAAAGATTGATATCGTCCGGGAGTGGCTCTACCGTGTCAGCCAGATAGGCTGTTTGCCGTATGTCTTTGATCTCGCGGAAGGGAGTTCCCGCCTGTAGCCGGCTGACCAGTTCTTTCAGAGGAAGTTCCCCCATGCCGTATATCAGCAAATCGGCTGGGCTGTCTTTCAGGATTCCGGGGAGCAGTTTGTCCTGCCAGTAGTCGTAATGTGTGACCCGCCGCAAAGAAGCCTCTATGCCACCCAGTACGACGGGAACATCCGGGTAGATTTCTTTCAGTATCTTCGTGTAAACGATGCTGGGATAATCGGGGCGCATGCCGGCACGGCGGTCCGGTGTGTAGGCATCATCGCTGCGCAGGCGCTTGTTGGCCGTATAGTGGTTGATCATCGAATCCATCGCTCCGGCAGAGACACCGAAGAACAGGCGGGGGGCTCCCAGCTTTTTGAAATCCCGGTAATCCCCACGCCAGTCCGGTTGCGGAACGATTGCTACGCGCAGTCCCATCGCTTCGAGTGTCCGTCCGATGACGGCAGCCCCGAATGAAGGATGGTCCACATAGGCGTCTCCGCTGAAAAGTATCACATCTATATAGTCCCATCCGCGGGCTTCAACTTCTTTTTTTGTAGTAGGCAGCCATGCCTCCGGTCTGAATGTTTTCATGGCTGCAAAGATACGAATTATATTCTGTCATAGATGTCTTTCCGGATAAAGAGCATCCCACCACTGTGGTTCGTCTTTCAGGTATTTGGCGAACCAGGCAAAGATGGTATTCTGCCATTCGAGGCGTTTCTTATAATCCGCAATACCGTGGTTCTCTCCGTCTACCTGTACGAATTCGACTGTTTTTCCAAGTAGTTTCAAAGCCAGGAACATCTGGATGCTTTCACCGACGGGCACATTCGTGTCGGCATTTCCGTGAAGCAGAAGGAGAGGAGTTTTGATCTTGTCGGCATTGAACAGCGGACTATGTTTGGTATAAAACTCCGGATTATTCCACGGGTAAGTGCCTGTATTGGCAACCGAGCAATATCCGTATCCCCAATAACCTTCACCCCAATATCCGCTCAGGGCACTGATACCTGCATGACTGACGGCGGCGGCAAACAGGTTGGTTTTTGTCTGTAGATATTGTGTCATGAAGCCGCCGTAGCTGGCACCGATACAACCGATTTTCTTCGGGTTGACAAACGAATGTTCTTTGCAGAACAGTTCTGTCCCCCGGATGATTTCATCGGCAGTCTTGTCTCCCCAGGCATTTACGTGACGGGCGGCGAATTCTTGTCCGAACCCGGTCGTACCGCTTGGGTTCAACGTATAGACCACATAGCCGAGGGCGGCATACATGTGCATGGAGTATCTGAGTTCCAACGCACGGTTAGTAGGAGAGGTTCCACCGTAGTAATAGACGATCATCGGATATTTCCGGGAAGCGTCGAAGTTGGGCGGGAGATAATAGCGGCCTTGAATGACGGTTCCGTCGTCAGAAGTGAAATTCCAGTCGTGCACTTCTCCGAACTTGATGTCTTTCAGCCTGTCGGCCGACAAGTCGTAGATCAGTTGCGTCTTCCTGCTCTTGGTGTTGTAGCTGTACAGGCGGTTGGCGTTGGATACGCTCTGTCCGTAGTAGTACATGACCGGAGCGGTTTCGGCCAGTGAATAATTGTAGATGACATCTTCCGGCAGGTCGAGTCGGCTGATTTTTCCGTTGGCCGGATTGCAGGTATAGACACGCTGGTAATCCTGATCCTCTGTCAACATGTATATCTGTCCGTCGAATTTGCTCCACACTGCACTCGTGACGTTCGGGTTGAAGTCTTTGGTAAGCGCTTTCGCTTTCCGCGTTGCCGGATCGTAGAGGAAAAGCTGTCCGTCGTAGGTGTTGGATATCTGCCCCTCTTTGATGTTCAGGCCGATGTTGTCGAACGCATTGCCGGAACCGGACACCATCAACTGTTTGCCGTCCGGCGAGAAGGTCGCTCCATTGATGTATTTGGCTTTTTCCCATAAGGTGTCGACCGCCATGGTCTGCAAATCCAACTTATACATGGAATTGCTGGAGTGAGGCAGCGAAGTGTAATCCTGTTCGCTGGTGCTGAACAGCAGGTAACGGCTGTCGGCACTGACATCGTTGATGAAGGTGTTGTTATGCCCATATGTCAACTGCTCGTACAGGCCGGTCTGAAGATCGTAGCGCCAGATGAAGTAGCGGTTGCGGAACCCCGGCAGACGGTCGTTCGGTTCCAGGATGCGAAGCATATCCGGTCCGTCTTTAGGGCCTTCTTCCCGGATGGTGTAGAGCAATGTCTTTTCGTCCGGGGTGAAGCTGAAGCTGCCTTCCGGCAGGTTTTCCGCCAGGACATCTTCCTGCATGGTCGACGGATCGACGGTCACCAGTTCTTTTCCGTTCATTCCGGTGCGGGTGAAATACATCTTGTTGCTCGTCGGCATCCAGTCGGCAGTCAGGATAAACCCTTTGTCCTGCAATAAAACCCGTCCGGTCGCCGCATCCCGCAACTGGGCGTATTGTTCGTTTTTCCCACCTTCCATGCAGGTATAATATTTGACCAACACATATTTCCCGTCCGGCGAGAGGCTCGTTCCACTGAATTGCGTTCCTTTCAGGATATCGCGTGGCGTGTATCGCTTTTCAGGATCGAGGGAGGCTATGACCCGGGCTTCCTCTTCGCTCTTGAATTTGGCTGTCAGCGTGGCTGGACAGGTGTCGGTGGCGGCTGTCAGATATTTGATGACCACTTTATAGCGGTATGGTTCCAAGGCCAACTCGGAAGTGGCGCCGACCGGTTTATCGTTGACAAACACTTCGAATGTCCCCGGTCCGGAAACTTCCAGCGAACCTTTCGTGTAGCGGTCGCTGTTCAGGTAGAACGAATAGAGATGCAAGGCATATCCTTTTTCGGGTGCCGGGACGGTAATCAGTCCGGCGGTGTCTGTTTCGACCACGCTTGCGTTGCTCAAGGCACGCTCGAACGGGATAGTCGATTTGACCAGGTTTTTCGCATCGAAAGGCTTTCCATTGACATTCAGGCTGTCTGCCAGGATCGGTTTATTGACCGTTATCGGCCCGGCATGGAAGTACTGCTTCACTTTAACGTCTTCCGCCGCTTGTGTGGCAAAAACCGAAAAGAGGAGTAACGGGATAAGTTTAATTTTCTGATTCATGTATTGTGTGTATTTGGAATTGTTCATGGCAGTTGTCCTTCCCAGACAAAACAATCGGTAAACAAGCCTTTGAGGTCGGTCGCTTCTCTGAACAAGCCGAACACGGAAGAGCCTGATCCGGACATGGAAGCATATACGGCCCCCTTTTCGTACAGTGTCTCTTTGATCCCGGCAATGACCGGATGTTTCGGGAAGACGCTTCTCTCGAAATCGTTTACCATCAGTTCTTTCCATTCTTCGACAGGTCTCCGGACGATTTCTTTCAGAGAGATTGCCGGAGCAGCGGGCGTCACCATCGAATAGGCTTCAGGTGTCGAGACGGCGACATCCGGTTTGACGAGGCAGAGATGGTAACCGGCCAGCGACAATTCGACCGTTTCGAAGATATTTCCCGTGCCGGAAGCGAATACCGGCGTATTGCGGATAAAGAACGGACAATCCGCCCCGATGGAAGAGGCCAGTTTTTCCAGATCATCTTGTGGAAGATGAAGCCGGCAATAGTCGTTCAGCAGTTTCAGCATAAAGGCGGCATCGGCCGAGCCTCCGCCAAGTCCGGCCCCGAAGGGAATGGCTTTCAGCAGATGAACTTCCAGTTCCGGGATTTCATACCGCGACTTCAGCAGGTTCAGAGCTTTTACAACCAGATTCTTTTCCGCCGGAGCATCTACCGGAATCCCCGTTTGCGTGAAAGAGAATGTATCGGCCCTGACTATTTCCAGCGCATCTTTCACCGGGATCGGATAGAAAATGGTTTCGATATTATGGTAACCATCCGGACGTTTGCTTACGACATTCAGCCCCAGGTTTATTTTGGCATTGGGAAAACAGATCATATTATATAGTCTCTTTTTAATGATTGACAATTGTAAAAAATTCTTATTGATATGATTCAGGCACGGATTTCATGGAAAATTCCGTGCCTGAAAAATCCTGAAGGAAGAAGTTTTACCTCGCCTTCCGGTGCTTATCTTTGTCCTTCGCCGATCATCTCTTCAGCCAGAACAACATCTGCTTCCTTTTTGATGTTCGGGAGTTCCAGGCCGTAGCCCTTGATGCGGTCTTCACGTTTCAGCAACAAGGAGATCACAAGCGCCAGAATACCGAAGCAGGTGAAGATCAACATCGGGATCGTATAGTCGTAGGTCGGTTTGCCGTTGATTTCTCCGGTGATGCAGTATGCATCCAACACGATGCCGATCATATACGGAACCCCCATCAGCCCCCAGTTCTGTACCCAGAATATCAGAGCGTAGGCAGTCCCCAATTTGTTTTCCGGAATGATCTTCGGAACGGAAGGCCACATGGCGGAAGGAACCAGTGAGAAGGCGATGCCTAACAGCAGGATCAGCCCCAGGGCGACCAGCCAGTTGTCCAGCATCGGGATGGAGAATGTGAGGTGGATAAATATCAGCATGATGGAACCGATAATCATGATGGTGGCTCCCTTTCCCTTGCGGTCGTACAAGTTTCCGAAGAACGGGGTCAGGAGGATATTACCGAACGGCAGTAAGGCCGGAATGACACCGGACCATTCCGGATCGATACCAAACTTGTTGATCATCAGGTTCGGAGCATATTTCAGGAAGGGGAAAACGGCCGAATAGAACAGAACGCAAAGGAGCGCCATATACCAGAATCCCTTTAACGTAATGATATCCAAGATATCGCCGAAACGGAACGGCTCTTCCGCATCTTCTTCTCCGGTAGCGTTGGCGGCATCTTCGGCATCCCGTTTTTTATCCATGACAACGAATACGATGAAGGACAACAAACCGATGCAAAGCAAAATCAAACCGATGAAGATCGGCATGCTGATGGAGTTGCCGAACGCGCGGCTCAGCAAAGGCGTGACACCGATCGCCAACCCCGTGCCGATACGGGCACAAGCCATTTCCAGCCCCATTGCCAGAGCCATCTCTTTGCCTTTGAACCACTTTACGATGATTTTCGAAACGGTGATACCGGCAATCTCGACGCCGACACCGAACAAGGCGTATCCTAATGAAGCGATCACCAACGGATACCCATATTCGGAACCGAAAATGGTGACGGTTGCCCCATCGAAGTTGTGCGATATACCGAACCATTTGATAAACACACCGATAAGCATGATGCATGTTGACATCAAGCCGGTGAAGCGTACGCCCATCTTGTCCAGGATCATCCCTCCGAAGATAAGCATCAGGAAAAATACGTTGAACCAACCGTAGGCACTGGTGAATTTACCATATTCATTGGCTGTCCATCCCAGTCCGCCGCCTTCGACGGGAGTTTGCAGTAAGTCCTGCAGCGGAGCCATCATATCCGTGATGAAGTATCCGCAGAGCATAGTGAATGCGACGAGCGCCAGTACGAACCATCTCGCTGTCTTCGATTCACTCAGTTTTCTTTGAATTTGTTCTGTCATGATATTTGTTATTGAATTATGTTATTTGTTTTCTTCGGGAAACAAAGGCAGAGCATCTGCCACGACGAAAGTGCTGCCGCCGATAAAGATCATGTCGTCCTTCCCGGCTCGTGCCAATGCCTTTTCCACGGCTTCCGGTACGGAGTCGCAGATCGTGCCCGACAAACCGTGGAGGAGAGCTTTCGTCGCAAAATCTTCCGCAGGCATTGCCCGTTGCACGGATGCTTGCGTGAAAAAGTAAAAGGCGTTTTCCGGCATCAGGTCCAACACGCCGTCTATATCTTTGTCGTTCACCATGCCGACGATCATGAAGAGATGCTTATGCTGCTTCAGTTCTTCTTTAAGCTGGATGCTCAGGTATTGCCAACCTCCGACGTTGTGCCCGGTGTCGCACACGACTTTCGGGTTTTGTTGCAGGACCTGCCAGCGCCCCATCAGCCCTGTCAGTTCGACCACATGTCCGAAACCTTCCCGTATCGCTTCAACCGGAATGTTTACGCCGGCAACCTTCAACAGGTTGATAGCCCCCAATACGGTAATTGCGTTCCTGAACTGCACGACACCGCCCAGTTCGCCGAACAGCTGCCCGTATTCTGCAGAATCCAGATACCATTCGCCCGTGTCCATCAGGTACGATTCTTTCAGCAACCCTTCGTCCTGGGCGAAATAGACCAATGTGCCGGCTTTGACGGCTGCATCGGCAAAGACTTTTGCCACACTGTGGCGGTCGACTTCGCCGATCAGTGCCGGAACGTCTTTCTTGATGATGCCGGCTTTCTCAAAAGCTATCTTTTCGACCGTATCTCCCAAGAACTGGGTGTGGTCCAGGCTGATGTTCGTAATGATGCTCAGGATGGGAGTGATGATATTGGTACTGTCCAGGCGGCCGCCCATGCCGACTTCGATAACGGCATAGTCCACCTTCTCTGCACGAAAATAGTCGAAAGCCATGCTGGAAGTCAGTTCGAAGAAGGACGGTTGGAGAGGTTCGAAGAAAGAGCGGTTGCGTTCTACAAAATCCATTACATATTCTTTGGGGATCTTTTGCCCGTTTACCCGGATTCGTTCGCGGAAGTCGATCAGGTGCGGGGAGGTGTAAAGCCCGACTTTATATCCCGATTGGCGCAGGATCGCAGCCAGCAGGTGGCTGACGGAACCTTTGCCGTTCGTTCCGGCAACGTGTATTGTTTTGTATGCTTTATGCGGATTGCCTAAATGGTCGTCCAGTGCGATACTGGTTCCTAATCCGGGTTTGTAGGCTGAAGGTCCGGCATTCTGAAAAACAGGAATACTGGTATATAGATAGTGTAGCGTCTCTTCGTATGTCATGTTGTTGTTATTTATATCTTGCAAAGTTAGGCACAAATCTTTTAGGAAAAAAGAGTTTGTTTAAAATGATAGTTGGAATAAACAAGAGAAGGATACCCGAAAACGGATATCCTTCTCAAATTAGCTTTTATAATTCAGTAGAATTAATTTCTTGGGAGTGCTTCTTTTACAATCATTTGACGGCCTTCATAAGTGGCTCCGTTCAAATCTCTGATTGCTTTCTGTGCTTCGGATGTTTCCGGCATTTCGACGAATGCAAAACCTTTTGATCTTCTTGTGTCGCGATCGATGATAAGTTTTACTGAATCAACTGTTCCGAACTCTTCCATTACATCTCTTAAATCCGATTCCCTAACATTGTAGCTAAGGTTACCAATATACATGTTCATAAAATATAAAAATAAAAAAATTAATAATTCAACAATCGAATTTAAGGAAGTTATTTATCAGAGGTGAAAATGCTCAATATATAATTGAGAAGATACATGTGAAAAATCAAATCGATATAATCTCTTATTGTTTGTTGATACAAAGGAAAGCATTCTTTTCGGATAAAACATCATACTTCCCGATATATCTTGAATAATTTGTTTCTTTTGTGAAATTAGGCCAATACTTAAGGATTGGTCGTTGTCTCAAATTATTTTATCTTTGTGGCCTGTTACATTATAATTAGAAACAGAAAAGTATGAATAAACAACGTGTTGCTTATACTCCGACCGGCGGAGTGTGTTCTAAAATGATGATTATCGACTCGGAAGACAACGTAATTAAAAATGTTCAGATCATCGGCGGTTGCCAGGGAAATACGCAAGGCCTGTCCAAACTGCTGGTCGGTATGGAGGTCGGCGAAGCGATCCGCCGCCTGGAAGGCATCGATTGCCGCGGACGTGGGACATCGTGCCCGGACCAGTTGGCACAGGCTTTGAAGCAGATTTCTTGAAACAGAGGGCTGTGGGCAGGGAAACAGTTTGAGATGATAAAAATAGACCCACCGGGGGTAATTCCGTTTTTAAACAACAAAAAAGACTGTCCACGCTTAGTTGAACAGTCTTTTTTGTTGTTGTGACCGCGACAGGATTCAAACCTGTAACCGGCTGATCCGTAGTCAGCTACTCTATTCAGTTGAGCTACGCGGCCAATCTTTATATTTTTGTTTAAACTTTATCTGAATGGTGACCGCGACAGGATTCAAACCTGTAACCGGCTGATCCGTAGTCAGCTACTCTATTCAGTTGAGCTACGCGGCCAATCTTCATTTTTGTTCAAACTTCATCTTGAAATGGTGACCGCGACAGGATTCAAACCTGTAACCGGCTGATCCGTAGTCAGCTACTCTATTCAGTTGAGCTACGCGGCCATTATTTCGTGATTGCGTGTGCAAAGGTAGCACTTTCTTTTATATGTGCAAGTCTTTTCGATATCTTTTTTTTAACTAATCAAGCATCTTCGGGTTAAATATCAGATAACCAATATTCAAGCCGAAGTTAAAATTTTTAGCCGGATAGCTGTATCCGTTTGCATACAGGCTGATGCAGGCGAAAGGCAGTTGTAAAACAAGGGCTGCTTCGCCCATATACTTAAAAGAACGAAGGAATTTCCCGTAATAGGGGATTGCCGTGTATGTGTTGTTGTTCCATATTTCTTCTTTTTTTATCTCGTATAACGGGGCGAAACCGTACATGTCGAGGCGGAAGTGCAGCAATTTGCTGAATTTCCAGATCGGCGACAATCCGAATGCCGCATACTGATTGGCACGAAACGCTTCGTTGAAGACAATCTGGCTATGGGGCGTCGGCGTGAAGGCTGGCGCTTGCAAGACGGAAGCGGTGTAGTTGTTCAGCAGATTCTTGCTGGAGAGCACGAATTCACTCATGAAGCCGAGGTTGAAATGCGGGCTGATTGTTTTGTACTGTTCCCATTCGCCTTTCATTTGCAGCCAGCTATGAACTTCCCGGTCGAATGTGCCCATATCCGTAATGGGAGACGGCATGTATTTTTCTGTTCCGGTTACATATTGCGCCACCAAGAATTGTTTTCGTCCGGAGATCGGATATTGTTTGTAGTCCAGCGAGTTGCGTTCGATGCTGAGTGAACCGGCAAACAGGTCATACCAACTGTGGTCGGTGGTCGCGTTCGGGAACGTCATGTTGGAAGTCTGGAAATAGTAATCGTTCAGCCGGCCGTAAGCAAAACCGATCTCGGCTTTGGCGCGGTTCAGGAACGGGAATCCCAACTTGACTTTCGTGTACAGTTCTTTCTGGTGGATGAAAGCCGGCAGCACGTCTTCGTAGAACAAAGACTGGCTTTCGGAGTATTTCTTGTCCGAGAACACGCCTTGCCAATTCAGGTAGGTCGGTATCCTCGTCTGCAAATAGATACGGCCGTTCAGCATCACGCCGCTGAACGAGTTGCCTACTTGGAAATTGGCGTTCACGTCAGCGGCATACCGTCTCAAATACTGGTATCCCAGTCCGAGGAACAACTGGTTGGCTTGGTAGGAAGAGACGTTGCCTCCGAATCCTACCGTGATCTCTTCCTTCATCTTGACATCGAGATAGAGGTCGAACTTCTTTTCCTTCCGGTTATAAACGGCGTGGGGCAATATCTCTTTGATTTTGGAATAGGTCAGCATCTTGAAATAAGCACGTTTGAACTCTTCCATCGAGAATTCGTGGTTGATGTCGCGATGGAGCTGTGATTCAATATATTTCTTTTGCGATTCATTCACGCCTGTCACATATATATTCTGGAAAATCAGCGGCGGAAGGCTCTGTTTGTAAGCCTCGCGGTGCTTGTTGACTTCGCTTAGCTCCACGCGCCGGGGAACACGTGCTTTGATGGAGTCGATCATCTCCATCGTCCGTTTGTAGCCGATATCCATCAATTCCCGCGCCTTTTGGAAATCGAGCAGGGAGACGGTGGGAAAGCTGAATTTGATCATCATGCCTTCGTCTTCGGGAACGTCGTATTCCGTTTTCTGCATGATCATCGTTTCCAGTTGGTTATAAGGATTGGACGAAGGCTTGTTGTTGCCTCCTGCCACGGTCGAACCGAAGATGAAGTCCGGATGGAAAGCCTCCTTCATCGGGCCGACCGGGAAGTTGTCGTAGATGCCGCCGTCGAAAATAGGGACGCTGTCTTTCCAGATAGGTTGGAAGAAGAAGGGGAACGTCATCGATGCGCGGACGGCATCTCCGAGATCTCCGTTTTTGAAGATAATGGCTTTCTTGCTGTAGATATCCGAGGCCACGCAGCGGAACGGGACGAAGAGGTTGTCGAAATTCCAGCCGGCCTTTGCCGTAGCCTGCGAAAACAAGGCCATAAATGCTTGATTCATCTGGATCGGATTGATCAGACTTTGTGGGAGGAAATTGGCTTTCACCTGCAGCGAGTCGGTCATGTCGATGGAGAAATGGCCGAATTCAGGTGTCGGGTCCGGGCGTTTGAAATAATATTTGTACTCGTTTTCCACTGTTCCGGTTTGCCAGTAACTGAACTCTTCGGAGAGCATCAGTTCCACCATTTCTTCAGGCGTATATCCCATCGCATAGAGGCTGCCGACAATTGCACCGGCAGATGTCCCCGTGATGTAATCAATGGGTATCCCGTTCTCTTCCAAAGCTTTGATTACTCCTATATGGGCGGCGCCTTTTGCACCGCCGCCACTCAAAACCAGTCCCACTTTTTGGGCATATCCTGTTTGCAAGGCCACAAATAACAGGGCTGCCAGTACAGCTATTTTTTTCATACTTGTCTCTTCTCTGCTTAAAGAACTCAAATGTAGTCGTTATTTTTCAGACTACAAGAGTTTGAAATATAAAATACAACATAAAATCGGTCCGTTTTGTTGATCCGGCAGGCTAACGGGGGTTCAGGCTACCGGTCGAAATGCAATGAGAGGGGGAGGGTGGATAATTGCCGGAATAAGAAGAAAGAGACAAAAAAGGGTGTCAAAACCATCCCAACCGGTGCCAGGCACGACACCGGTTGGGAGTTTTGACACCCTTTTGTTATTATGATCTTCTATCTTCCGGTTTAGCTTTAACCGATCATCTGGACGCTGCGTTTGATGAACCGGCTCAATGCTTCACCCTTCAACATGCCGTTTGCCAACAGGGCAAGGTCGATCAACTGGCTGACCAGTTTGTTTCCGGCGGCATATTCGGACAGGATGCTGTTGCGCTGTCCTACCAGCTCGTCGATCTTTTTGTTCGTATTCGTCATGTCTTCCTTTTCTTCAGAAGTGATTTCTTCTTCTTTCTTCTTGCTCTGGGCTTCGCGCAGGTCGGACTGACGTGCTTTCCAGCCTTTCAGGTCGGAAAGGATCGGGTTCAGTTTCTCGGCACAGGCTGCTTCTTCTTCAGTCAGGATTTTCTTGACCAGTTCGTGGTCTGTGTTCAGCACCATGTTGTAGCTGTCAGGCAATTCGCCGTAGAACGACATGCCCGGCTGCATGGCAGACATTTCACGCATACGGCGCATATACTCGCTCTGGGTCAGCATGACCGGATTGGAGTTTTCGCCCAATGCCTCGAATGTGACGATGAAGTCAGTCTTTTCGATCTTCGGCAACTGGCTCTTGAACATTTCCTGCAGGGCGTTCTTTTCATCTTCATTCAGCGTGACCTTGTTGGCATCCTCCTTGCGGATCAGATTATCGATCGTGTCGCTATCCACACGTACAAAACGTGTCTTTTCGAACTTCTGTTCCATCTGGCTGATGGCGTGGACATCCAACTGGCCGTCCATGATCAACACGCTGTAAGCTTTGTCTTTTGCCGCCTGGATATAGCTGTACTGGTCATTCGCGTTCGTCGTATAAAGGTAGACGAGGTTGCCTTCCTTGTCTGTCTGGTTGGCTTCCGTCAGCGCTTTGTACTCTTCGAATGTATAATATTTGCCGTCCACATCCTTCAAGAGAGCGAATTTGGCTGCGCGGTCGTAGAATTTCTCTTCGCTCAGCATTCCGTACTGGATGAAGAGTTTCAGGCTGTCCCACTTTTCTTCGAATTGCGGACGGTCGTTCTTGAATATTTCTTCCAGACGATCTGCCACTTTTTTCATGATGTGGTTGGAGATCTTTTTCACATTCTGGTCGCTCTGCAGGTAAGAACGGGACACGTTCAGCGGGATATCCGGAGAGTCGAGCACACCGTGCAGCAGTGTCAGGAATTCAGGAACGATGCCTTCGACCGAATCGGTGACGAACACTTGGTTGCAGTATAACTGTATCTTGTTGCGATGCAGGTCGATGTTGCTCTTGATACGCGGGAAATACAGAATACCGGTCAGATGGAACGGGTAGTCCACGTTCAGGTGAATCCAGAACAGAGGTTCGTCGGACATCGGATACAGGTCCTGATAGAATTTCTTATAGTCTTCATCGGTCATGTCGGTCGGCTTGCGAACCCATGCCGGCTGGATGTCGTTGATGATGTTGTCTTCGTCTGTATCGACATATTTCCCGTCTTTCCATTCCTGCTTCTTTCCGAATGCGATGGGGACCGGCAGGTAACGGCAGTATTTGGTCAGAAGGCCGTTGATCTTGTCTTTGTTCAGGAAATCTTTGTTCTCGTCGTCGATATACAGGATGATATCTGTTCCGCGATCTTCTTTTTCCGTTTCTTCCAGAGTGTATTCGGGTGTGCCGTCGCAGCTCCATTTCATAGGAACGGCTCCTTCTTTATACGATTTGGTGACGATCTCCACTTTCTTGGAAACCATGAAGGAAGAATAGAAACCGAGTCCGAAGTGACCGATGATGGCGGCTGCGTCGTTCTTGTATTTTTCAACGAACTCTTCAGCGCCGGAGAAGGCGATCTGGTTGATATATTTGTCGATCTCTTCGGCGGTCATACCGATACCGCGGTCGGAGATTTTGATCGTATCGTTATCGAAACTGACATGTACGGCCAAATCTCCCAGTTCTCCTTTGAACTCACCGACGGAAGCCAATGTTTTCAACTTCTGCGTTGCATCAACGGCGTTAGATACCAATTCACGAAGAAAAATTTCGTGATCACTATACAAAAATTTTTTGATGATAGGGAAGATGTTCTCACTCGTAACACCTATGTTTCCTTGTTTTGCCATAATCCGATATAAAATATTTTGATGTTATACTTATTGTTTCCTGTAACTATGATCAGTTACGCAATGTTTAGTTACAAAAACAATGCCAAACAAACAAAATGACATTTTGACTGACAAGTTATCAGTCTCTTCGGATATCTTGCTTCTTATATGTTGCCAGGCTCACGAGAACCATCGCAAGGGCGGATAAAGGCAAAGCGAACAGGATCGGGTCGATGGCGAACCAGGGATAGACGTCGATCAGGACATCGCGGCCGAACAGCATTTTGCATAGGCCGACCGCTCCGGCTTCCGCCTTGTGAAGGAACAGCATGGCGAACAAGCTTGCCAGCGCACCCGTCCATAAGCTTGCCAACGCTCCTTCCTTGGTCGCTTTCTTCCAGAAAAGGGAGCAGAAGTAGGCCGGGAGGAAGGTGGCGGCGCAAATTCCCATGAACAAGGCTGTTCCGCGTGCTATGATCCCTGCGCTCAGCGTATAGCAGATTATGTAGCTGACCAGGATGGAACAAAGCACTCCGATGCGTACGCCCATCGTCGAGTTGGTGTTCTTCCGGTGTCCCAGCTTGGGGAATATGTCTGCCCCGAAAGAGGCTCCCATCGTGTGGAACTGGGCGCTGAGCGTGGACATGCTTGCCGACAGGATGCAGAGCATGAAAACGGCGCTGAACCATTCCGGCATTGCCCGGTCGATAAACAGCGGGATGATCTTGTCCATATCCTTGATGGCTTCAGACGCCACCACGCCATCCGTTTTCAGGAAAAAGAGGTTCGATAACGCGCCGACATGATAAATGGCGCCGACGGTCACGATCAGGAATACACACCCGATCAGGACGCCCCGGTTCAACTGCTTGGTGCTTTCCACCATCATGAAGCGTACGACCAGCTGTGGTTGGGCGAGGCAGCCGATGCCGACGCCCAGGATAAGCGAGGTGACGAGGGTGTACCACTGCGGAGACCCTGCCACCGGCATGGCCGTCCAGCCCTGGTGTCCGACCTCCTTGAACCGTTCAGGGACAAGCGGGGCGATTTCCGTCAGTTTCCGGTTGGCTTCGATGAAGCCCATATCCATCACCCGGTAGAACCAGAACAGCAGGAACAGCATGCAGGCGAACATGATGACGGCCTGCAAAGCGTCCGTGTATAGCACGCCTTTAATGCCTCCCGTGATGACGTAGGCTGCTACTATAAGCGTGAAAATGAGCAGTGCCAGATGCAGGTCTATGTGGAACATCTGTTCGATGAACACTGCGCCTCCTTTCATCACGACAGCCGCATACAGCGGCATGCCGATAAAGATGATGGCGGCGATGAACACCTGTATGGCACGCGAATTATAGTGCAATCCCAATAATTGCGGGAATGTGCGGGCATTGTATCTTTCGCCTAACTTACGGGTGTTTCGCCCGAATATGATGAAAGCGATGACAACGCCCATGAACATATTCAGCAAGCAAAGCCATTGGATTCCCATCCCGAACGTGGCCGCTACTCCTCCGAAACCGACAATGGCCGATGCGGAGATAAAGGTCGCCCCGTATGAAAGGGCCATGATGATGGGATTCACTTTTCGTCCCCCCAGCAAGTAATCGCTGGCATTTTTCGTCTGTTTGTATCCGATGTATCCCAGCCAGGCCAGAATGAACATATAGATGATTACTACGATACCTAAAGTCAGTGTGCTCATTTTTCCGGCTGTTGTGGGTTAGTACTATCCTCGTCGTCTTTATTCCAATGGGTTATTCCGAACCAAATGGAATAAAACAGGCAGACGAGGGCTAACAGGTAGGCCAGCCAGATGCCGGGGTCGCTTATTCCGAACATGTATTGTTGTTTTTTTATAATTTGATCAAATCACTTTCACAGATATATTCCAGGTTCTGACGGCGGATCACTTCGCGGGCGGCTTCCCGGTTGTTCGTGCGTAAGATCAGGATCGATTTCCCATTGGCTGAGAAGCAATACATATATTCGATGCTGACGCCGGCTTTCGTGAAGCAGGACAAGGTTTGGGCAAAGCTGCCTGCACAGGAGTTCGTGACGATTGCCAGCACATCGGTCAGGTTCGCGCTGACATTGTTGCCTTTCAGGATTTTATATGCCTTTTGGGGATCGCTGACGATGATGCGCAGAATACCGTATTCGGACGTGTCTGCCACTGTCGCGGCAATGATCCGTATCTTCTCTTCGGCCAGCATAGCGAGGATTTCGCTTAGCTTCCCGTATTTGTTTTCCAGAAAAATAGAAATCTGATTGACTGTCATGTTGATTTATGATTTTAGATGTATGAATGATGAATTAACAAAGCCTGCGCAAATCTTTCACCCGGACGGCTTTCCCGTCCTGTACCGGCAGAGAACCTTTGGCTACCAGTTTCAGGTGGGGAGTGAGGAGCAACTCGTCTTTCAACTGGCGGGTGATTTCCTTTGTCAGACGTTGCAAGACGCTGTAATCGTCGGTAAACAGGTCGCTCAGTTCCACTTCGATCAGCATTTCGTCGTTGTTGCCTACCGTTTCGATCGTAATCAGGTAGTTGCTGCCCAGTTCTTTAAACTGCATCAGTATCTTTTCGATCTGGATCGGGAAGAGGTTGACCCCTTTCAGGATAATCATGTCGTCGCTGCGGCCTTTGAAACGCGCCAGGCGTTTGTGTGTCCGTCCGCAAGGGCATTCTCCCGGAAGGATACAGGTCAGGTCGCGGGTACGGTAGCGGAGCAAAGGCATTGCCTCGCGGTTAATGGTCGTCAGGACCAATTCGCCGACTTCGCCTTCTTTTACCGGTTGGAGCGTGACAGGGTCGATAATCTCTACGATTACGTTATCTTCCCAGATATGGAGCCCGTTCTGTTCCGTGCATTCGAAAGCGACGCCGGGACCGTTCATTTCCGACATCCCGAAACAGTTGTATGCTTTTACGCCTAACAGCTGTTCGATCCGGCGGCGTTGTTCTTCCGAGTGGGGCTCGGCGCCGATACAAACGGTGTGCAGCTTGGTGTCGCGGCGGGGGTCGATCCCCATTTCATACATCACTTCCGCCAGGCGGGTGGCATAGCTGGGAATGATGTGGAGGCAGGTCGTCCCGAAATCCGTGATGAACTTGATCTGCCGTTTGGTATTGCCTGCTGCTGCCGGTACGGTCAGGCAGCCTAATTTTTCGGCTCCGTATTGGAACCCCAGCCCGCCGGTAAACATTCCGTAGCCGGAAGTGTTCTGGAATACGTCCGTGTCGCGGATGCCTACCATATACATACAGCGTGCCACCTGGTTAGCCCATTGGTCCAGGTCCTTGGCCGAATGCAACACGACCGTAGGGTTGCCTGTCGTGCCGCTCGACGAGTGGATGCGTACGCATTTCCGGATAGGAATAGCCGCCATGCCGAACGGATAATTGTTGCGGAGGTCGTCTTTCGTCGTGAAAGGGATCTTCTGCAAATCGTCCAATGATTGTATACTGTCGGCGGTGATGCCGTTTTCTGCCAATACTTTTTTGTAGAAAGGTGAATTCCCGGCTGCTTCAATTGTCTTTTTCAATCGCTCCAACTGTAGTTTCTCCAAGTCTTTGCGATTCATGGTCTCAATATCTTTCTGCCAATATTCCATCGTTTTTGGTATTATAATTGTGTTTGATTCATGTTATTAGAATGCAAATGTATGGTTTATTTTGGATTTTTATGGCGTTTTATTGGGAAAATCCAGTAGTCAGCCAATGATTTCCCAATAACCGGATTTGTTGGAACCGGAACGACGGATTCGTTGTTGTTGTTTCAGTGTTGCCAGAATGCGTTCACATTGGCGTTGTGTTATCCCTAAGGAGGCAGCCATTTCGCGTGCGGAAATATGAGGAGAACGGGCGATAAGGGAGAGAAGCTTCTGTTCGTTTATACCGACATTTATACCGACATTTGTTCCGACATTTATACCGACATGCGGATCTATTGCTTCTCCTTGGTGGGACTTCAATGTGTTTAATATTTCCTGAAGCATGAAATTGATAAAAGGGCAACAATCTGTGCGGCTATTGCTTTCCGTAATGGCATTGTAATATTCTTGTTGATTGGCGTAAACCATATTTTCAACAGGCAGATGGGCAAATAGCGGATGCAGTTGCCCTAATATGAGTGATTGCCACAAACGTCCGCAACGTCCATTCCCGTCGCTGAACGGGTGGATGAATTCAAATTCGTAATGGAATACACAGGAGCGAACAAGCAAATGGTCCGGTGCGTTTATCAACCAATCGAACAAATCGTGCATCAAAGAGGGCACAAGGTCGGCAGGTGGGGCAACATGCACGCAGCCTTGTTCGCCGAAAATCCCTACGCCGGTACGGCGAAAGCGTCCGGCATCGTCAATCAACGCTTTCATCATGACACTGTGGGCTTTCAGCAAATCCTTTATGCTAAAAGGATCCAGAAGTGGATAAAGTTCGTATGTATCAATTGCATTTTTTACCTCTTGTATTTCGCGAAGAGGAGCAACGATGGTTTTACCGTTGATGATATCCTTAACCTGCCCTTCGGTCAAGCTGTTGCCTTCGATGGCCAATGAGCTATGAATCGTCTTGATACGATTTGCTTTACGCAACCTGATGCCGTCTGTTTGTTCCAGCCGGATAGCGTAGCGTTCGATCTGTGCGGCTATCTCGGCAATCAGATTGATGGCTTGGGGCGATATGGTGAATGGCGGTGTGTACATCTTTTTTGTTATAGATAAAACGTAATGCAAATTTACGATATAAATTGAGATTTATATAATTAAACACAGGGACTATTTTCTCTCTTGGTCATTTGGTCATTTTGATAGCAAAAGGAGGTTTTGGCTACCACGAAGATTGTTAAAAAATATTACCCTTTAGTGTAAATTCTGATATATGGGGTACTAATTCGATTTTGGTGGGGTAGCAGTGTCATTTTGATAATTCTGAATTTGTGAAGTCTCGTGCCTTCGGAAGCTGCCTGTCGGGCAAATTCCGGTTTGCTTGGCAAGGATGTGTTTGAACTTTGGTCCGGCAAGTTGCCTTATCCTTTGTTCAGGCTGTATTTGCGAGGATAATTGAAGGCGATCGCCAGTAAGGCCCCGGCTCCCAACAGATAGGGATAATACAGATATTGCATGATCTCGATGGGAGAGACATGCCCCAGGCCGGCCGCCATCAGCAATTGTGCGCCGTATGGTATGATGCCCTGTACGAAGCAGGAAAAAATGTCTAACAGGCTGGCGCTGCGGCGCGGATCTATCTTGAAGCGATCGGCGATATCTTTGGCTATCGGGCCTGCCATGATCAGGGCGATGGTGTTGTTTGCGGTACAAAGGTTGGCGAAGCTGATCAGCGAAGCGATGCTCAATTCGGCTCCTTTGGAGGAACGGATGCGGGAAGTGAGTTTCAGGATGATCCAGTCGATGCCTCCGTTGTACCGGATCATTTCCAGCATCCCGCCGGCCAGCAGAGTCACGATGATCAGTTCGCCCATATTCGTGATACCTAACCCCATCGAAGCATTCCATCCCCAGATATCGAACCCGCCTGTCAGCAGCCCGACGATACCGGAAAGGACAATCCCGATTATCAGGACCATCATGACATTCACGCCGCAAATGGCCGTTACGAGGACAACCAGATAGGGCAGGACTTTGCCCCATTCGACCGGTCCTGTCTCATATCCGCTCCCGACTCCGTTTCCGATCAGCACATAGATGAAGCCGGTCAACAGGGCGATCGGAAGGGCGATCCGAATGTTCATCTTGAACTTGTCGTTCATATTGCAACCTTGCGTACGGGTGGCGACGATTGTGGTATCCGAGATGAAAGACAGGTTGTCTCCGAACATGGCTCCGCTCACGACAACGCCCAACATCAGGGCATCGGGCATTCCGGTTTTCCCGGCGATCCCTACGGCAACAGGGGCCAGGGCGACGATTGTCCCGACTGATGTCCCGACGGAGATGGAAATGAAACAGGCGGCAAGGAAAATTCCGGCTGCCAACAGATTGCCCGGCAGGATGGACATGGCCAAATTCACGGTCGCGTCCACCGCACCCATCGCTTTGGCGGTCTGGGCGAAAGCTCCGGCAAGGATGAAGATCAATACCATCAGCATGATATTACTGTTGGCCGCTCCCCGGCAGAATTGTTCGATCCGGTTGCTGAGTCTGCCTCCTTTGGAGATGGCGATGGCTACTACCGAGGCGATGACAAAGGCGACGGTGATTGGCATCTTGTAGAAATCGCCAGCAATGACAGACACGGCAAGGTAGGATAATAGAAAAACAACCAGAGGTGTCAGCGCCCAGGGGTTAGGGGCATGATGTAAATGTGAGCTATTCGGATCAACCATTCTTCTTTAAGTCTCGCATGTTAGAAAGTGAATCTCAACGCAATACGGATGCCTCCCTTCTTGATGTCTGGATGGTCCAGGTAGGTCAGGCGTCTGTAATAATCGATGCGCAGTATCTTGAATATGTTTTCCAAACCGACGCTGCATTCCATGTATGGAGTGTTGCCTAACGGCTGTGTCCCTTCCGGCAGCAGGAAAAGCCCCGGTGTCAAGGTCGGATTGTTTTTATCCGTCAGTCCGCCATAGATCATATTAAAGGAAAGGACTTCACGCAGACGCAGCCACTTGATGCCCGGAATGCGGTTCAGAAGCCAACCTTTCATGTAGTAGGTGGCATTGAACGATACGTATTGGTCGGTCACGAATTCCAACGCGTTCATCATGTGGAACGCTTCCGGCTGGATGGTGATGGATTGGTTCGTATTCGGCAGAATCAGCAGAGGGAAAGGAACCTTGTCCCACACTTTGCCCGCTTTAACCTGCGCATCGATATGCCCGAACGAAGAAAGCCAGATGCGTTTCTCGGCGCTGAGCTCCGTATGGTTGTAGTTGTAATCGCCGCCCAACACGCCTTTAAAGCCCAATTGGTGGGAGAGCTTGAATACGGGAGCGTCTTTGGAGAGGTTGAATATGGATTCTTTACCCGAACGTCCGTTGTAGGCGCGTTCGCCCGGAGCGAAACGCAACTGTGTCCCGATTTCGGATGTCGTGAAGTCTTTTATGTTGAATAAATTTCCGGATTCGTCTCGTCTGATGTACTGAAGCGTTCCTGCCGCCTCGTTGTTCTGGTTCATCATCCAAGACTTCCAAGTCAAGCCGTTCAGCCATTCTTTCTCGTATTGCAGTACGCTTTTACGGATATACTGCATCTTGGTCACCGGTTCGCCTACTTTCCAAGCGACGAAAATATTATCCTTGCTTGTGAAAAGGAAATCCTGCCCCGGAGTGTACACGTCATATTCCTGGATGAACGACAGGTTGTTGACCGGGTTTTCTCCTTCGTGATATTCTTTTTTGGTAAAGCTGTGCGTTAGTTTCAGGTTGTATTTGAACTTGCGGTCGTTTGTCCCGTAAGCCAGATAGCCGCTTGCAAACCAATACGGATTAAGGTTGGCGGTCGTCATTCCTCCCACACGCATGCGGAACCCTTCCAGGTGGTTCGCGCTGAAGGTCGTATTCATCGGGCCGAAGTCGAATTTGGTCACTTTCTTGTCATTGGCTGTCGGTATATAGCCCGTTATCAGGATTTCCGCGGTTTTGATGATGGCATTGAAGGCGGGGACTTTCCGCAATTGCCCCAATAAATCTTTTAGTGCGTCTTCCTTCTCTTTCAGCGGGATAGGGCGGTTGTGCACCCAGAACGTATCCGGCTGTTCCGTCGCTTCCGGCAAGACATGCATTGCCCCCAAGAGACCGAAAACGGAGTCTGCATTTTGCACGCTGAACTGATAATTGTCGTAATTCCTGAGCTGGTGCGCATAGAGTTGTTGGGTCCCCTTCACCACGTAGAAATTGACAAAGGTGTTTTCTTGGTCGAGTATCCAAGTGCTATCCGGCAGTTGCTTGAACTCCTGTTCGATACGGAGCTTGTCCACCCAGTTCAGGTTGATGTTGGCGGGGGTGTTCAACAGTACTTTCTTGACCGCATAATTGCCGTCGAGCGTTATGTAAAGCCGTCCCGTAAACCCGTAGCTTTCGCTGTTTGCCGGGACGAAAGCCAGATCCACACATTTGTCTCCTCCCACATCGAGCGTATCCATGATGTAGTAATGGTAGTAGGTGGTCGCTAATGTCGATGACAACGGGCTGACGAACCGGTTCAGTAGGATGGGAATGTTGTTGTCGAAAATATTGATGCTCTTGAATATCTCTTCCAGGTTGGACGTTATGCCGCCACCATCATCCAAAGACTTGTCGATCCCCTGCATGCGTTTGGCTCTGACGATCGTCTTTTCCGTCTTCGGATTTTTCCGGTAGTAGAAGTCCGACAGGTTTTCACGCACGGAAACGGTCAGGATCGGTTTGCCGTTAAACTCGGACGTGTCCAGGTAGTTTTTGATGAACTTGAACTTTTTCAAGAACTTGTTCTTGTCGAGGTTCGGATTGAAATTATCCAGCGACAGGCTGAGTTTTTCGTACACTTCCGTTTGATATTCCGGTTTTGCCTCGATCCGGTTGTCGTTCTTGTGGGCAATTACTTTTTTGATAAGCTCTACAGCCGGGTTGTCCTTGCGGGTATATTTTTCTCTTTTGGGTTTGACCACGACTTCCGATATCTCGAAAGCTGTCGGCTTTAACAGCAATTCCAGATTGTCGTTCGTCTTGCCGGGCTTGAGGTCGATGAATTTAGTATCGTAGCCCAATGAGGCGGCAGCCAGTTTGGTGTAGCCTTGGTTGTTCTGGAGGGTGAACGCTCCGTTGTCGTCTGTCATGGCTCCGATAGTCGACCCGTCAAAATAGACGGATACGAACGGAAGCGGTTCGCCGGTGATCGAATCTTTGACAATACCGGATGCCGAAGTGACACTTTGGGCGTATGATAGGGGAGTTCCTGCTACTGGTTGTAGCAGGGCTATTAATATTATATAACGGATAAATCTTACCATGTATTTAACGTTGTTCCTTCTCGGATGTAGACGGCAAAGGTAAGATTTTTATTGTTTACAGTCTTATGGGCGATATTAATAATATTTAATCGCACGGCGGCTTGCCGTTAGAAGAGGGGAAAAAGGATTTGTTTTTTTATAAATTTGTTGCCCATTAAAGAGAATAATGAAAGAGCATAATAGAAAATGAAAGAGCATAATAGAAAAAGAAAAATCATGGCTGTGACCTTGACCGGATCGCTCGCCAATTTTCTGCTATTGGTTTTCAAATTCATAGCAGGTGTGTTAGGGCACAGTAGCGCCATGATAGCAGATGCTGTCCATTCGTTGTCCGATTTCGTGACGGATGTAATCGTTTTGCTCTTCATCGACATATCGTCCAAACCGAAAGACAAAAGCCATGACTACGGGCACGGAAAATACGAGACCCTGGCTACCACGGTCATCGGGATCGTCTTGGTGTGTGTGGGAGCCGGCCTCTTTTGGGAAGGGACGAATAAGATTTTCGGGTTCTATTTTAGAGGCGAACAGTTGGAAAGCCCCGGTAAGATTGCGTTTATTGCCGCCATTGTCTCTATTCTGATAAAGGAAGCCCTGTTTCGACTGACGCTACATGTCGGAAAGCGGGAGAACAGCCAGGCCGTTATCGCGAATGCGTGGCATCATCGTTCGGATGCTTTTTCTTCTATCGGGACGGCGTTAGGTATCGGAGGCGCCATCCTCTTGGGCGACAACTGGCGTGTGCTGGACCCGATAGCTGCCGTGATCGTCAGCATATTGATCGTGAAGGTGGCCTTTCAACTGGTCATACCTGCAATTAATGATTTGCTGGAAAAATCGTTGCCGGGCGAGATCGAAGAAGAGATTCTCTCTATCATAAATGAGACGCCGGAGGTCAGGAACCCCCATAATTTATGTACGCGCAGGATCGGTAATGATTTCGCAATAGAAGTACATATCCGGGTCGACGGGCAAACAACCGTAGGCCGTGCGCATGAGTTGACGAAGGAGATAGAAAAGAAGTTGCGTTTGAAATACGGCCCGTCAACCCATATCGTCTTACATGTCGAACCAATAAAAGAAAAGAAAGATGAGTGAACTGACATTATACAGAGGAGAAGTTTTTGATTTTATCGATTCTCCGTCAAACAGAAAAGACGCTTATCGCTATTTCCCCGATGGGGCACTGGCCGTACGGAAAGGGGAGATAGTCGATTGCGGGCCTTTTGAGGAGATTAAAGGGCGTTATGGCGATTATGGACTGGTTGATTATTCCGGTAAACTCCTGATGCCCGGATTTATCGACTCCCATATCCATTACCCGCAAACCGAGATAACCGGCATGTATGGGAAGCAGTTGCTGGATTGGCTGGATGACTATACCTTTCCTGCGGAACAGGCGTTTGCTTCTTCGGAGCATGCGGACAGGATGGCCCGTTTCTTTATACAGGAGTTGTTCCGGAACGGAACGACGGCCTGCATGGCTTACGCGACGGTACATCCGGCATCCGTCACCGCCCTCTTCTCCGTCGCGTCGGAATATGATATGTGCATGCTGGCGGGAAAAGTGCTGATGGACCGGAATGCTCCGGCGGGGTTGACCGATACGGCGGAGCAGGGAGAATCCGAAAGCCGCTCCTTGATTGAAACCTGGCATGGCAAAGGACGGAACCGCTATGTCATCACGCCTCGTTTCGCCATATCCTGTTCGGCGGGACAACTGATTGCTGCCGGACGTTTGCACGAGCAATATCCGGACACTTATATCCAGACACATCTTTCCGAAAATAAAGACGAGATCGACAACACGCTTTCCTTGTTTCCCGATTGCCGGGATTACCTGGAAGTATACGAGCGGGCAGGATTGGTTACGGACCGCTCCGTCTTCGGGCATTGTATTCATCTGTCTGATTCCGAATGCCGACGGCTGGCCGAATCCGGTTCCGTCGTAGCGCATTGTCCTACATCCAATCTCTTTTTGGGCAGCGGCCTGTTCGATATGCAGCAAGCCAACCGCATCGGCATGCAAACGGTATTGGCGACGGATGTCGGAGCCGGGACCTCTTTCTCTTTGCTGCGCACGATGGGAGAGTCGTATAAGGTGCAGCAACTTAACGGATATCCGATGTCTGTGTTCGAGTCGTTATATAAATGTACGTTGGGAGCCGCTAAAGCACTTCATCTGGACGATGAAATCGGCTGTTTCGGGAAAGCCCGGAAGGCGGACTTCATCGTCGTGGACTATGCCGCCACGCCCTCCCAGCAAGTACGCATGGATTATCTGAAGCGCAATGGAAAGTGGACGTTGGAGAACAAACTGTTCGGCCTGCAAACCATCGGGGATGACCGGAATATCCTGGCTACCTATGTGATAGGAAAGCGGGTGAAGTGAGCGACTTAGAATACCTGCATCTCGTTTCTTACGGTCGTGACGCCGATCAGCCGGTCGTAGCGGGCGCCCATCGGACGGTAATAGACATAGATGCTGTATTCGTTTTGCGTCTGGTAGAAATTGCCTTCTATCGGGCCTGTCTGGCCGACAGTGGAGCCGGTCGGGACAAACAAATACTGGTAATTGTAACTTCCCTGTTTGAGGAGTACCGCTTTTTCGTATTGCTTTGTCTCGAAGTTATAGCCCATCTTGCTCTTTTCGTCCAATACATTATTAAATAGCTCGCCGTTCAGATAGACGCTCCCGTCGGGCAGCGGATCGCATGCAAGCGTGAAATGCACGATATAATAATCCGCTTCCGTATCCGGATCGTTACAGTCGCTGCAACGGATGAAGAAGCGGCCGTCCTGGTCCTGGTCGTATTGGTAGGTGCCTTTATCCCGTTTGTAATCGGTCATGAGTTCCACATTATAGTAGGGATTGTGGAAGGAGATGTTTTCGACGTGCATGCCGTTGTATTTGTTGCTTAGGAATTCCATGCGGCGGTACTCGTTTCCGGCCGGGAAAATCAGGTTGCGGTTATACGTATAGGAGATTTGGTTCTCCAGGATGCTCATCGGTTGCAGGTCTGTCACGGCGTTATCGCGCCGGTTATCCTGATAAACGAATATCTTCAGGTCCGTCTGCGGATAAGTGATCGGGAAATTCTTGTTGTTGATGTTGAAGCTGACCTGCTGGTGGCTCTGGTTGGTGTCGATGTCCGTGTTTCCGCTCACCGAGGCCGAAATGTTGACGACCGGTTCTGCCACGGAGAAGCAGGCCGTGAGAATGATCTGGTCCGGCGTGTCTTCATTGTAGACCTGGATGGCGTAGTTGCCGGAGACTTTGAACTGGATGTCGTCGTTCGGGAGCAACAACCGGTAGTTCGAATATTGGGTCGTGGTCCCGATGGAATTGGCGAAATCGTCGATCGTCGTTCCTTGGAAGCCGTTCATGTATTCGATCGGGCTCAGTTGCGATTGTGTCCAGTCGGCATTGCAGTACACCACATTATAAGCATACCGTGTGTATCCGCTGCCCAAACCGTCGAAATTGATTTCGATCCGTTCTTCTCCTCCCAGGGTTATGTAGGGCTCGGATATCAACTCTCCGGCGACTTTCACCTGAAGCGTTTTTATCTGCTTGCTATTGACATTGGTGAAGTACTTCACCTGTGCATCTGCCCCGATGGAAAGGGCAAAAAGCATCATAAATAGTAAACTGTACACTCTCTTTTTCATATTTCTATCTTTCTTGATGCAAAATTATGGAATTATTTCTTTAATTATTTCCCTTTCTCTGCTTTAAAGCATAAAAAATTGCTTACTTTTGCGGGAAAATTACATATAAACAATTTTAGTTGTATCATGGCAAATGTGATTAAGATTAAAAAGGGTTTAGACATTAATCTGAAGGGTAAAGCTTCGGACGTACTGTTAAACGGAGGGAAAAGCGATAGTTATGCTATCGTTCCCGATCATTATAACGGTATTGTACCCAAAGTTGTTGCCAAAGTAGGAGAAAAAGTCAAAGCCGGTTCTGTATTGATGATCGATAAGAACCGCCCGGAGATCAAGTTTGTTTCGCCCGTCAGTGGCGAAGTAACTGCCGTAAATCGAGGAGAGAAGCGTAAAGTGCTTAGCGTGGTCGTTAAGCCGGAAGCGCAAGTCGAGTACGAAGATTTCGGTAAGAAAAATGTAGCTTCCCTGAAGAGAGAAGAGGTAAAGGAGGCAATACTGCAAGCCGGTATGTGGCCGTTTATCAAACAACGTCCGTATGACATCGTCGCTTCGCCGGCTGACGAACCGCGTGACATTTTTGTTTCTGCATTCTATTCCGCACCGTTAGCTCCGAACTTCGATTTCATCGTGAAAGGACAGGAAGCTGATTTTCAGGCCGGGTTGGATGCTCTTGCCAAACTGACCGACGGCAAGGTATATGTCGGCATCCGCAAGGGTTCTTCCGTTAGTGTGAAAGGCGTTGAAACGGTAGAAGTGGAAGGTCCGCATCCGGCAGCCAATGTGGGAGTACAGATTAATCACATCAAGCCCATCAACAAGGGAGAAGTGGTTTGGACGGTGAATCCTGCCGACGTGATCATAATCGGCCGTTTGTTCAATAAGGGCGTTGCCGATTTCGGCCGTCTGGTTGTGATAACCGGTTCCGAAACGACCGAGAGAGGATACATCAAGACAATCGCCGGTTGTACGATCAGTAGCCTGGTTGACGGAAAGATCATGAACGGCAACGAAGACATCCGTATCATCAGCGGCAACGTGTTGAGCGGTACGAAAGTCATGAAAGACGATTACCTGGGAGCCTATGACAATCAGATAACGGTTATCCCGGAAGGAGACGAGACGCACGACTTCTTAGGTTGGGCAACCCCCGGCTTCGGAAAATTCAGTGTGAGCCATTCATTCCCTGCCTGGTTGATGGGCAAGAACAAGGAATATGTAATAGACGCCCGTATCAAGGGAGGTAAACGTGCCATGATCATGTCCAACGAATACGATAAAGTGTTCCCGATGGACATCATGCCGGAATATCTGTTGAAGGCTATTATCGCATTCGATATCGATAAGATGGAAAACCTGGGTATTTATGAAGTAGCGCCCGAGGATTTTGCCCTTTGCGAATTCGTCGATACGTCCAAACTCGAAATTCAGAAGATCGTTCGTCAAGGTTTGGATCTATTATACAAGGAAATGAATTAATAACATTAAAAATTAGAATACATTGAAAGCGTTAAGGAATTACCTCGACAAGATTAAGCCTAACTTCGAGGAAGGCGGAAAGCTGGCGATGTTCCGTTCTGTTTTTGAAGGTTTCGAAACATTCCTGTTTGTTCCGAACACAACTTCCAAATCAGGCGTACACATTCATGACTATATTGACTCGAAGCGTACGATGACCGTGGTCATCATTGCTTTGTTGCCCGCTTTGCTTTTTGGTATGTACAATGTCGGTTATCAGCATAACCTCGCAGTAGGGGCTGATCCGGGATTTCTCATGACTTTTATTTTTGGTTTTCTGGCTGTATTGCCTAAAATCATTGTTTCGTATGTGGTAGGTTTGGGTATCGAATTTGCTGTTGCCCAGGTAAAGAAGGAAGAAATCCAGGAAGGTTTCCTGGTTTCGGGTATCCTGATCCCGATGATCGTCCCTGTCGACACTCCGCTGTGGATGATCGCCGTAGCTACTGCATTCGCCGTTGTTTTTGCCAAGGAAGTATTTGGCGGTACAGGTTATAACGTATTTAACGTAGCGTTGGTTACGCGTGCCTTCCTGTTCTTCGCATATCCGGCAGCCATGTCTGGCGACCAGGTGTTTGTCCGTACGGCTGATACGTTCGGTATCGGTGGTGGCCAGGTGGTAGACGGTTTCTCCGGTGCGACTCCGCTGGGGCAGGTTGCTATCGCAGGCAAGGATATGATCGGTTCGTTCCAGGCTGTCGATGTTCTCGGGCATCCGATCTCCACATGGGACATGTTCTTAGGTCTGATTCCGGGTTCGATCGGTGAAACGTCCGTATTGGCGATCCTGATCGGTGCGGTTATCCTTCTGTTCACAAAGATCGCAAGCTGGAAGACAATGGTTTCCGTATTTGTGGGTGGCGCAGTCATGTCGCTTATCTTCAATATGATCGGAACGACAGTGGCCATGTGCGTATCTCCGTTGGATCAGCTGTTCCTGGGTGGTTTCGCATTCGGTGCTGTGTTTATGGCTACCGACCCTGTCACTTCTGCCCGTACGGAGACAGGCAAGTATATCTATGGTTTCCTGGTAGGAGCTATGGCTATCATCATTCGTGCATTGAATCCGGGTTATCCTGAAGGTATGATGCTCGCTATCCTGTTGATGAATGTATTCGCTCCGCTGATCGACTACTATGTAGTGGAAGCTAACATCAACCGCAGATTGAAACGTGTAATCAAATAAAGAAAGAAGGAGTATGGCTAAATATAAATGTAATGTATGTGGATATATCCACGAAGGAAATAAAGCTCCGGATGTTTGTCCTGTATGTGCAGCTCCCGCTTCCGATTTCGAAGAGGTGAAAAACGAGGCGGCTGCCGGCAAGAAAAAGGGATTGGATAGAGACAGTAACGCGTATACTGTTGTTTATGCTTCTGTTATGGTCGTATTGGTAGCTGTTGTTTTGGCATTCACGTCGCAATCGCTGAGAACCTTCCAGCAGAAGAATGAAGAGAACGACAAACGGCAACAGATTTTGCGTTCGATCAATGTGTCGGTTCCTGCCAATGAGGCCGAAGCCAAATATAACGAATTGATTAAAGAAGCATTTCTGGTAAATGAAAACGGGGAAAAGGTAGAAGGTGATGCGTTTGCAACCGATGTTGTGAAAGCGGCATCCGAACACCAGTATCCGGTTTTTGTTGCAAACGTGGACGGACAGCTCAAATATATCATGGCTTTGCATGGTGCTGGTTTGTGGGGACCGCTGTGGGGATATCTCTCTGTAGACAGCGATAAGAACACGGTTTATGGTACCGATTTCAGCCACCAGGGTGAAACTCCGGGATTGGGAGCTGAAATAGCAAAACCTGCATTCAGCAATGAATTCAAGGGTAAGAAACTGTTCATGGACGGTACATTCAAGTCTATCGCAGTCGTTAAGCCTGGCAAGAGCGTTGCCGGTCAGGATTATGTAGACGGTATTTCCGGCGGTACGATTACAAGCCAGGGAGTACAGGCGATGTTATTTAATAGTTTGAATGGTTATGTTAAGTTTTTAACCTCACAAAATTAAGTAGAAGATGGGATTATTATCTGAAAAGAATAAAGAAGTTCTGTTAGGCCCGCTTAGCGTAAACAACCCGGTCATCGTCCAGATGTTGGGTATCTGCTCTGCGCTGGCTGTAACATCAAAACTGGAGCCGGCTATCGTAATGGGGCTTTCAGTAACAGCTGTTGTGGCTTTTGCCAACGTGATTATTTCATTACTTCGTAATACGATTCCTAACCGTATCCGTATTATCGTGCAGCTGGTAGTGGTTGCTGCGTTGGTGACTATTGTGAGTGAAGTGCTGAAAGCGTTTGCCTATGACGTAAACAAACAGCTTTCCGTGTTTGTGGGTCTGATCATTACCAACTGTATCCTGATGGGACGCCTGGAAGCTTTTGCGTTGGGTAACGGCCCGTGGGAATCGTTCCTCGACGGTATCGGCAACGGTCTGGGTTATGCATTGATCCTGGTGATCGTCGGTTTCTTCCGCGAGCTGTTAGGCTCCGGTACGTTGCTGGGATTCCAGGTTATTCCGCAGGCATTCTATGACTTCGGTTATGTGAACAACGGTTTGATGATCCTGCCTCCGATGGCGTTGATCGTGATCGCCGTGATTATTTGGGTTCATCGTTCTCGTAACAAGGAACTTCAGGAAAATTAATGCTAACTATTAAAAGAATAATAGAATGGAAGAATTATTAAGCACATTTGTCCGCTCGATCTTTGTAGACAACATGATTTTCGCATACTATCTGGGTATGTGTTCTTTCCTGGCTGTTTCCAAGAACGTGAAGACTGCTTTGGGATTAGGTATGGCTGTGACGTTCATTCTGACATGTACGTTGCCGATCAACTATATGCTTGAAAATTATGTATTGAAGGAAGGCGCTCTGCAATGGCTGGGTGCTGAATTTGCTGGTGTGAACCTGAGCTTCCTTGCTTTCATTATCTTTATCGCCATCATCGCTTCGTTTACGCAGCTGGTGGAAATGGTAGTGGAAAAGTTTGCTCCGGCCCTGTATGCTTCTCTGGGTATCTTTTTGCCGCTGATCGCTGTAAACTGCGCTATCCTGGGTGGTTCTCTGTTTATGCAACAAAAGGCATTTTCTAACGTAGGTGTTGCTACTGTTTATGGCTTAGGTTCTGGTATCGGTTGGATGCTGGCTATCGTCGGTATGGCCGCCATCCGTGAAAAACTGGCATACTCGGATATCCCCAAACCGTTGAAAGGTCTTGGTATTACCTTTATCATCACAGGTTTGATGGGTATGGCATTCATGTGCTTCTCAGGTCTTAAGATATAATATTAACGCATTAAACTTATTACAGAAATGACTTTATTAATGACGACTGGCAGTCTTACGATCGCAGCAGGTGCCGTAATCTTCTTGGTGATTACGCTGATCCTGGTAGGCGCGTTGTTGGTGGCCAAAGCAAAATTGGTACCGTCAGGAAATGTAGACCTGAAGGTAAATGGAGAAAAAGATATTGAGACTCCGATAGGAAGTACTTTGCTGGCAGGCTTGCAGAGTGGTGGTATCTTCTTGTCTTCGGCTTGTGGCGGTGGTGGTAAATGTGGCCAGTGCCGTGCACAGGTGTTGGAAGGCGGCGGAGAAATCCTGCCGACAGAGAAAGGCTTTTTCTCTCGTAAACAGATTAAGGAACACTGGCGTCTGGCATGTCAGTGCAAAGTGAAGGAAGATATGGTCGTTCAGGTTCCGGACGAAGTTTTCGGCGTAAAGGAATGGGAATGCGAAGTGATCTCCAACAAGAACGTGGCTACTTTTATCAAAGAGTTTATCGTGGCGTTGCCTAAGGGCGAACACATGGACTTCGTGCCGGGTTCTTATGCACAGATCAAAATTCCGGCATACGCAATGGATTACAACAAGGATATCGACAAATCGTTGATCGGCGATGAATATTTGCCGGCATGGGAAAAGTTCGGCCTGTTCACGCTGAAATGCAAGAACGACACGCCGACCATCCGTGCATATTCTATGGCTAACTATCCTGCTGAAGGCGACCGTATCATGTTGACGGTACGTATCGCTACCCCGCCGTTCAAACCGAAACCCGAAGTGGGCTTCCAGGATGTGATGCCGGGTATCGCTTCTTCTTATATCTTTACCCTGAAACCGGGCGATAAGGTGACGATGAGCGGTCCTTACGGTGATTTCCATCCGATCTTCAACTCGAAGAGAGAGATGATGTGGATCGGCGGTGGTGCCGGTATGGCTCCGCTTCGTGCTCAGATCATGCACATGACGAAGACTCTGAAGACGACGGATCGCAAGATGTCATACTTCTACGGCGCACGTGCTCTGAACGAAGTATTCTATCTGAACGATTTCCTGGAAATCGAAAAAGAATTCCCGAACTTCACATTCCATCTGGCGCTCGACCGTCCGGATCCGGCAGCAGATGCGGCAGGAGTGAAGTACACGGCAGGTTTCGTTCATCAGGTAATCTACGATACGTACCTGAAGGATCACGAAGCTCCGGAAGATATCGAATACTACATGTGTGGTCCGGGCCCGATGTCAAAAGCAGTGGAAAATATGCTGGACAATCTGGGCGTGCCGCTTGAAATGTTGCATTTCGACAATTTCGGCGCATAACCGGTTATTCGAACATAACAAAAATAGAGTCGGGGAAGGGAATTTATTCTTTCCCCGATTTTTTTGTTTAAACTATTCTATGTATTAGCTTGTTATCTTCAGAAGTCAAGGATGAAAGACGAGCTGCAACGAAAGAAATACAAAGAAAGTGTATCTATTTTGTAATATAGTGCAGCATTTTGCGTTTTTAATACATCATACTTATATATGATATTAAAATTGTAATAGAATATGAAAGCGTTGATATTATCTTTTTTTGCAGTAATCTTAGGGTATTCACTCATCTTCAATGAGAAGAAAACGACTGACCAGCCTGTCATAAAGGATAGTAATTCCGTATATGTCAACAGGCCGGTCAATATGCCAATCTCCGATTCCGTTATGATATATAAGGATCAGACCGCATCCGTTCTGTGAATCTTAAGTAGGGTTTGTTGTTTACCTGTATGTGTCTTTTGTATTTGTGTTCATTGCAACAGACATCTCTTTTCAAAACATATATGATTTGATTTCAAAACACCTATGATTTGAATGCAAAACATAGGTGTTTTGAAAATGATACTCATCTTTGGCAAAAACAGCTTTATAGTTCGTCGTATGCAGGTATTCCTTCCAAAAAAGCGTATGTCCGGTTGTTATAGTCGATTTTGCAGCAATAATGGTTCAAGCCGTTGCTGACGATCAGGTATTCGACATGCAGCACCATATTGTAACGGGCTATCTGGTCAAAAACAGCCTTGCTGATGTTTATGTGGGGCGCTTTATACTCGACAATGACCAAAGGCTCCAGAAAACGGTTGTAAGCGACCGTGTCGCAACGTTTGGCGGTTCCGTTCAGCTTGACCAGCACTTCGTTTGCCAACAGCTCTTTCGGGTAACTCTTCCGGGTGATCAGATAATTGACAAAATGCTGGCGTACCCATTCTTCGGGAGTCAGGGCCACATATTTTTGCCGTACGGGATCGAAGATTGTACGTTTTCCATCTTTTTCTGCCACTTTAGGTGCGAAACCGGGTAAGTTTAATGCAAGCATTTAGTATATTTGTTCTTTTATTCTGTGAAAAATAGACCATCAAAGGTAGTGATTTATGAAAACAAAACAAGAAATTGTCGAAAATTGGTTGCCACGCTATACGGAACGGAAACTGGAGGACTTCGATAAATATATCCTGCTTACCAACTTTACGAAGTATGTGGAGCTGTTTGCCAACCATTTTAACGTGCCGATCTTAGGACTGAAAAACTCCATGCCTAACGCAGCTGCCAATGGCATCACGATTATCAACTTCGGGATGGGAAGTGCGAATGCGGCGACAATCATGGATTTGCTATCGGCAATAAAGCCGACGGCCGTGCTCTTTCTGGGAAAATGCGGAGGATTGAAGAAGGCAAACAACCTGGGAGACTATGTCATGCCGATTGCGGCTATCCGGGGAGAAGGGACTTCGAACGAATACCTGCCGGCAGAAGTGCCGTCGCTCCCGGCTTTCTCGATGATGCGTGCCATCTCGTCCGCCATACGTGACCGGGGAAAAGACTACTGGACCGGGACCGTCTATACGACGAACCGGCGGGTATGGGAATATGACAATGATTTCAAAAACTACCTTCGCCGTACGCATGCCACCGGTATCGATATGGAAACGGCCACCTTGTTCACGGCAGGCTTTGCAAACGAAATCCCGACAGGTGCCTTATTGATGATTTCCGACAAACCGATGGAAGAAGACGGAGTGAAAACGGAAGCCAGCGACCGGGAAGTGACCCGGAACTTTGCGGAAGAGCATGTGATGTTGGGGGTGGAAGCGCTTCGCCAGATTATTGATGGAAAAAAGACGATCCGACACATCCGTTTCAGTTGGTAATTTTAATTGAAATCACACGCAAATATGGCAAAAAAAGAATATACATACGAGGAAATATGTCGGGATATTGTCGCTAAAAAATTCGCACCTGTCTATATAATGATGGGCGACGAACCTTTTTTTATGGATCGGATAACGGACCTGCTTCTCGAAAATGTATTGGAAGAATCCGAACGAGATTTTAACCAAATTATCATGTATGGAGCAGATACGGATGCGGCATCTATAATTAATGCGGCACGTCGTTTTCCGATGATGTCAAAATATCAGTTAGTAGTTGTCCGGGAAGCTCAATTAATTCGAGATATCGAGCTTCTGTCGAACTATGTCAAGAACCCGTTAATGTCGACTGTTCTGGTCATCAATTATAAATATAAAAACCTGGATCGCCGCAAGTCGCTGGCTTCTGCGACGGATAAAATCGGAGTGCTGTTCGAGTCCAAAAAGATTCCCGACTACAAGATGCTGGCCTTTATCACTTCTTTCATGCAACTGCGTTCGATAGGAATAGACGGAAAGGCGGCACAGATGCTTTCAGATTTTCTTGGAAACGACTTGAGCCGCCTGAGTAAGGAATTGGATAAACTGGCACTGATCTTGCCTGAAAAAGGCGCAAAACGCATCACGCCGGAGCTGGTGGAGCAGAATATCGGGATCAGTAAAGAATACAATAACTTCGAGCTGATAAAGGCACTTGCCGTGAAAGATGTATTGAAGGCGAACCGCATTGCCCGCTACTTCGAGAAGAACCCGAAAAGCAATCCGATCCAGATGACCCTTCCTGTATTATTTAACTATTTCTCGAACCTCCTGATTTGCTACTATACGAAGGATCGTTCCGAAACCGGCCTGATGACGGCACTCGGACTTCGGGGAACATTTCAGGTTAAGGATTATCTTTTAGGAATGCGAAACTACTCGGCGATGAAGGTGTTCAACCTGATCAGCGATATCCGTCTGACGGATGCCCGTTCGAAGGGAGTGGAAAACACATCCGTATCCGATGCCGAGCTTTTAAAGGAATTGCTCTACAAAATCCTGCATTAAAACGATTTTCACACTTGATTAGCCCAAAGAAGAGGCTTTTTGTCTGGAACAACAGGAAAGTTGAACCGGATAAAAAGCCTCTTTTTCTTGTTTATCAGTCTTTTATCATTGATTTTACCCTCTTGAGATTTTAATATTTGTCTTTTCCCTAATATCAGTTCACAAAAATCTCCCAAATGAGAAGGATTAGAGGCCGAACGTTACAAAAATTATTCATTCCATTACGAGACGAGAATAAATAGGGACACTTTGTCAGTAAACAAAATCACTCCCTCTTAGTAATGTGTTTAATCGTGAACAATACAGTGCCATGTTATAAATGTAAACTTCGACTTTTTGCATAAAAGAGAGGTCGTGTTGGTTCGTTTTGTATACAAATAATAAAGGAGTAACATTTGTTCCTGTTTACATTACTATCTTGAACAAGTAAAAATAAAACATTTATCTCTACTTTATGTTTTCGGCATAAATAATCATAAGCCACCCTATTATGTCGAATAATTAATCTAATACATTAATTATTCTGCTACATATGTAACAAATGTGGGTAAACAGGAGTTTTTTTCAGATTGTACCTATCTATAACAAAAAGAATAACAATAAAATAAATATTATTTGTAAAGTAAAACTTTAATATGTTTATTACGCTAAAACAATCGGTTTACAATTATACCACAAACATTTGTTACTATTTGATTACAATTATAACGGTTTAAGTTTATATAATTGAATTGCACAATTGAGAATTATGGTGTATATTTGTATCATCATTGATTTGTATACATTTTGTACTATACAAACAGACATAATGTCAGTATTTCTATAAATAAATCAGGATTTACAAAAATGATAGAACGTATTACCCAAATAATGGAACGTGAAGGCTTGACTCCTTCTAAATTTGCAGAAGCAATCGGTATCCAGCGTTCAGCAATGTCGCATATTTTGAACGGAAGAAATAATGTAAGTCTGGATGTCCTTATAAAGATTCTGGGGCGATTCACTTATGTGGATTCCGACTGGCTCCTTTTCGGCAAAGGCGAAATGATTCGGGATCATGTGTTGACACAGCCCGATTTGTTCTCGAATACGGCAATAAATCCGCCCGAAGGTCAAGTTGCTCTCGAATATCGCAAGGAAATGAGGGTTGATACACCTGTAAACAGTGTCAAACAGCCTGTTGTTGAGCATATTATACAACAAGAAACAACTACCAGAAAAATAAGTAAAATAATGGTGTTTTATACCGATAATACATTTGACACTTTTATTTCTGAAAAGAACAAGAAAGAATAGCTTGCTTTGGTTTATATACCATATTCATGTATCTTTGTATAAGAATTAGACTAATCATATTATATGAAGAAGTACATGCTTGACATGAAGGTGACTGAAAACTGCAACCTTCACAAAAATTACTGCCTGCTTAAACTAACATCTGATCAGATCCTGCCGGATATGTTGCCGGGACAGTTCGTTCAGGTACGCGTGGATAACTCTCCGACCACATTTCTTCGTCGTCCGATCTCAATTAATTATGTTGACAGAACGACAAATGAACTGTGGTTGCTCGTTCAGTTAGTTGGTGACGGGACGCGCCGGATGGCCGAGTATAAGCCGGGCGATATTATTAATATCATGCTGCCTTTGGGGAACGGTTTCACGTTGCCAGCCACCGATAAAGGACAGAAACTTCTGCTGATCGGCGGCGGTGTCGGGACGGCTCCGATGTTGTACCTGGGTGCAATCCTGAAAAAAGCCGGTTATACACCTACGTTCCTTTTGGGAGCCCGTTCTAAAGAGGATGTGTTACAATTGAAACAGTTCGAACAGTTTGGAACCGTGTATGTTACAACAGAAGACGGTTCATTGGGCGAAAAGGGATATGTAACCAATCATTCCATCTTGAAAGATGTACATTTCGACCAGATTTACACTTGTGGCCCCAAACCAATGATGATGGCTGTTGCCAAATATGCTCACGCAAACTCTATTGCATGCGAAGTATCTCTTGAAAACACAATGGCTTGTGGTATAGGAGCTTGTTTATGCTGCGTGGAGAAGACTAAGGATGAACATCATGTGTGTGTATGTACTGAAGGACCTGTATTTAATATAGAAAATTTGACATGGCTGAATTAAACGTAAACATCGGTAATTTACAATTGAAGAACCCGGTTATGACGGCATCGGGTACTTTCGGATATGGCATTGAATATTCGGACTTTATGGATATCTCCCGTTTGGGCGGTATTTTTGTGAAAGGAACAACGATCCAGCCACGCGAAGGGAACCTGTATCCCCGTATGGCGGAAACCCCTTCGGGAATGTTGAATGCAGTAGGTCTGCAGAATAAAGGAGCACAATATTTTGTTGATCATATTTATCCGAAGATTAAGGATATCGATACGAACATGATTGTAAATGTAAGCGGTTCCTCTGTAGAAACGTATGTGGAATGTGCTGAAAAGATAGCGGATCTGGACAAGATACCGGCTATCGAACTGAATATTTCCTGTCCGAATGTAAAGCAGGGAGGCATGGCTTTCGGAGTGACGACAAGTGGGGCAAGCGAAGTAGTGAAGGCTGTCCGTAAGGTTTATCCGAAGACCCTTATTGTAAAACTTTCCCCTAATGTGACCGACATCACGGAGATCGCTAAGGCGGTCGAAGCCGAGGGAGCTGATTCCGTTTCATTGATTAATACCATGCTGGGAATGGCCATTGACGCGGAGAAGCGTAAACCGGTGTTATCTACAATAACCGGCGGTCTTTCCGGCCCTTGTGTAAAGCCGGTTGCCTTACGGATGGTATGGCAGACTTATAAGGCGGTGAAGATTCCTATTATCGGTCTGGGCGGTATTTCAAACTGGAAAGATGCAGTGGAGTTCATGCTGGCCGGAGCTACGGCAATCCAGATCGGAACCTACAATTTTATAGACCCTGCCGTTGGCATAAAGGTTATTGAAGGGATGGACGATTATTGTAACAGACACGGATTTTCGTCTGTCCGCGAATTGACCGGAGCTTTGAATGCATAAAGAAAAAGGATGAAATAATCCTTTTCGGAATAACATATTAAGGAAAAGCTGGTAAAACGACTTATTTTATGCGTTTTACCGGCTTTTTTATTGTGTTTTTTTATTTCTTGGAACATTATTATTCCAATAATTATAATATCTTTGTTCGTAAATAAAATAAACCTTGGAATTGTAATATCTATTTAATAAATTGTAGAAGAAAAACATGAAGATCAGACATCTTTTTTTGCTATGTCTAATAGCGATATCAGCAACGCTGAATGCAAATGGAAAAACTGTGATTCCAATTACGACCGATGACATTAGCCTTATTTATAAGGTTGATGATAAAAATGGTCGTTTGTATCAATCTTATCTGGGACAAAAACTGTCATTTGATTCGGATATTGCACAATTACCTCTCGGAAATGAAGCCTATCTGACACATGGTATGGAAGATTATTTCGAACCTGCCATCCGTGTTTTGCATAATGACGGCAACCCGTCCCTGCTCCTGAAATACGTCTCCCACGAAAGCAAACAGCTTCAGCCGGGAGTTAACGAGACGGTAATCCTTTTGAAAGATGATAAATACCCGGTCGAAGTGAAGTTGCATTTCATCGCTTATCCAAAGGAAAACATCATCAAGGAATATGCCGAGATTTCACATCAGGAGAAGAAGCCCGTAACCCTTTACAACTATGCTTCCTCTTTGTTGCATTTGAACGGCAGCAAGTATTTTCTGACCGAATTTGCAGGAGATTGGGCACATGAAGTCAATATGAAGGAAACCGAACTGACTTTCGGCAAAAAGATGTTGGACACCAAATTGGGAAGCCGTTCCAACATGTTTTGTTCTCCGTTCTTTTTGCTTGCCCTGGACAGAAAAGCGGAGGAGAACGTGGGGAATGTATTATTCGGAACTATCGGATGGACAGGTAATTACCGTTTCACGTTCGAAGTGGACAACGAGAACGGCCTGCGCATCCTTTCCGGCATCAACCCGTATGCTTCGGAATACTCGCTGAAACCGAACGAAGTGTTTCGCACGCCGGAATTTATTTTCACCTACAGCACGGAAGGGAAAGGCAAGGCCAGCCGCGATTTCCAACGTTGGGCACGCAAGCATCAGTTGAAAGACGGAGAGAAATCCCGTATGACATTGCTGAACAATTGGGAAGCGACCTATTTTGACTTTAACGAAGACAAGTTGGTGAATATTATGGATGAAGCCGTCGCTTTGGGAGTCGACATGTTCCTGCTTGACGATGGTTGGTTTGCCAATAAATATCCTCGCAGCAGTGACCATCAGGGCTTGGGAGACTGGGAAGAGACCGTGACCAAGTTGCCTAACGGTATCGGAAAGCTGGTGAAGGAAGCAACGGACAGAGGCATTAAGTTCGGTTTGTGGATCGAGCCGGAAATGGTAAGCCCGAAAAGCGAATTGTATGAGAAACATAAGGACTGGGTGATCCATTTGCCGAATCGTGACGAGTATTACTTTAGAAACCAGATGGTTTTGGATTTGACTAATCCGAAAGTCCAGGATTATGTATATGGCGTGGTAGACAATCTGATGACGAAATATCCGGGTATCGCTTATTTCAAATGGGATTGCAACAGCCCGATAACGAATATCTACTCTCCGTATCTGAAAGACCAGCAGTCCCATTTATACATCGAGTATGTACGTGGTCTGTATAATGTGCTGGAACGGATCAAACAGAAATATCCGAATCTGCCGATGATGCTGTGTTCCGGTGGTGGTGGCCGTTGCGACTATGAAGCGTTGAAGTATTTCACTGAGTTCTGGCCGAGCGATAATACGGATGCCGTAGAGCGCATCTATATCCAATGGGGGTATTCTCACTTCTTCCCGGCTAAAAGCATGGCTGCCCATGTAACGAGTTGGGGAAAACAGTCGGTCAAGTTCCGTACGGATGTAGCCAGTATGTGTAAATTAGGTTTCGATATCCGTGTCTATGAAATGAGCCAGGCGGACCAGCAATATTGCAAGGAGGCTGTGGCTAACTTCAAACGCCTGAACGATGTTATTATGGACGGAGACCAATACCGTTTGCATTCGCCTTATGAAAACCAACACGCTGCCGTTATGTATGCCAACGGCAATGCGGACAAGGCAGTCTTGTTTGCCTTCGATATCCATCCGAGATATGCAGAGCCGATGCAATCTCTTCGTTTACAGGGGTTGAAGAAGGACGCCCGTTACGAGCTGAAGGAAATCAACCTGGTTCCGGGTACGCAATCCAGATTGTCCTGCAATGGCAAAACGTTCTCCGGAGAGTTCTTGATGAATGTCGGCATTCCTGTATTTTCAAGCCGGCCGACCAATAGTCATGTGATTGAAATTACAGAGGTCAAGTAATCAAACAAATATATTTATATTTGCATGTTACTAAAGCAATAAGTATGTTAGAACAGATAAACGACATATTACAAAACACGGTTATTACCCCCTATACGGCAGCCGTAAAGTTGTTGATCAGTTTCTTCCTGGGAGCTGTCATCGGGATAGAACGCCAGTTCAGGAGACGGGAAGCGGGTATGCGAACCTTTACGTTGATCTGTATGGGTTCGACAGCAGCCATGCTGGTCTCTATTTGGATTCCTCAATGTTATCCCAATTTCTTGAATGGCGATCCGGGACGTATTGCGGCACAAGTGCTTTCGGGTATCGGTTTCCTCGGAGCGGGAGCAATTATCCAAAGCCACGGGAGTGTGCATGGACTGACTACGGCGGCTTGTATCTGGGTAATGGCGGTAATAGGTTTGGCTGTAGGAGCCGGAATGTATATTCCGGCTGCTATGGCGACTGTCATAACACTTTTCATACTGGTCAGTTTGGAACGTTTGGAGAGAAGAATGTTCCTGAATGGCGTCAATAAGATACTGACTATTACTTGCTCTACGGCAACACCCGATTTAAAGGCTGTCCGTAAAATATTGGAAAGTAAGGGCGTTTTTATCGTGAGTGTTTCTTTCGAAACATTTTATAAAGAGGACCGGTCCGTTATCACATACAAAGTGAACGTAAAAGCAATTTCCTCTTATACGAACTTATTCAACGAAATACGGAGTTTGGGTATTGTTACACAAATCAGATTGATGGCATAAGCCATCAATCCAATTCACCTTTCAGCATTTTCCCTGCAATGCGGGCCGAATCTTCAATAAATCTTCTACAGGGCCGCTTCTGATAATATTCTTGTGTACGGGCGGCGGGTGCCGGTGTTGTGGCTGCTGCGTCTTCAGGCGGCAAAAGCTGGCGACAGATGATCGTCCCGTGCTTTTCCTTAAATATATCAGCCATTTTCTGCACCATCGCATAATTTCTGGTGCGGGCTTCCTGATCGGTGATATCCAAAACCGGATATTTGAATCCCGCCAGCATAGCCATTGCACTGACTGTTCCGCAAATCTCACGCATACGGCCTACACCCCCTCCAAAAGAGACAGATATCTTCTTGGCTGTCTCCATATCCAAATCAAAGACATCCGAGTAAGCCAGAAAGACAGATTGTGCACAATTATAACCTGCTTCGAAATTTCGAGTCGCCCGGTTCGCTCGTTCCTCAATATCGATGTCTTTCATGTGGAATCCTTTGTTTTTAATATTCATAATCGACGCAAGCCCTGTCTGCCTTGACGGGACCGATGATGCCTTTGGCTACGGCTACATGTTCGGGATGGTTGGCATACGTGCTGACATCTTCAAGTGTGTCCAGCTCCGTAGTCAGGATGATATCCCATGTCTCTGCCGGGTTTACGTTAAAATCTACGCGGATCATGCGCAATACGTCAATTTTGTCGATCAATGCTTCTAATCCCGTTTTGATTTCCTGCATTTTGGCCTGTTTATCGGCCGGAGTTGCAAACTCCTTCAATTTGAACATTACGATGTGTCTGATCATTTTACTATTTATGATTTATGATTTATGCCTATATAATAATTATACATCATAAATCGATTTCACATTCTTTCATCCAGATAGGAATCTTTGTAGCCCAAGAAGTACAGGATACCGTCCAGCCCGATCGTTGAAATGGACTGTTTGGCCGTAGCCTTTACTTTCGGCTTGGCGTGGAAAGCGATTCCGAGACCGGCAATACTGATCATCGGCAAGTCGTTGGCACCGTCTCCGACAGCGACCGTCTGGCGGATATCCACGTTCTCGACTTGCGCAATGAGGCGGAGCAGTTCCGCTTTGCGTTTCCCGTCCACTATGTCGCCGACATGGCGCCCGGTCAGTTTTCCGTTCTCCACTTCAAGTTCGTTGGCATAGACATAGTCGATGTTGTATTTCTGTTTCAGATAGTTGCCGAAATAGGTAAAGCCACCGGAAAGGATTGCAATCTTGAAACCTACCTTTTTCAATATACGCATCAAGCGGTCCACCCCTTCGGTAATCGGCAGATTCTCGGCTATTTCCTGCATAACGGAAACATCCAGGCCCTTCAACAAAGCACAACGTTGGCGGAAACTTTCACAGAAGTCGATTTCTCCCCGCATGGCTGCTTCGGTAATGGCTTTCACCTGGTCGCCGACACCGGCCCGGATGGCCAGTTCATCGATCACCTCCGTTTCGATCAGTGTCGAATCCATATCGAAGCAGATCAGGCGGCGCATGCGTCGGAACATACTTTCTTCCTGAAAAGAGATATCCATCTCCTGTTCGGCGGAAAGTTTCATGAAGTCGGCCTTCATCTGTTCCTTATCCCTCGGCGTACCGCGTACGGAAAATTCCACACTGGCTTTCGGCGTACGGGCATTCTCGTCCAAAGGGATACGTCCTGTCAGGCGTTTGATGTCGTCGATGTTCATATCCTGGTCGGCAACAATGCGCGTAACGCCGGCAATCTGCCGGGCAGTCAGTTTCCGCCCCAGGATCGTTATGATATACCGGTTCTTGCCTTGCATGGAGACCCATTGGTTATAAGCCTCTTCGGTGATGGGGTTGAAACGGATGTTCACATCGAGTTCATAGCTTTTGAAGAGCAGCTCTTTCAGGATATTTCCCGAATTGCCTTCGCTACTTTGAAACAAGATGCCCAAGGAGAGATTGCTATGGATGTCTGCCTGACCGATGTCCAGAATAACCGCATTATTCTGGGCCAGTATCTCGGTTAGGGCGGCAGTCACTCCCGGACGATCCGTGCCATTTATGTTTATCAGTATTATTTCGTCTTTTTGTTCCATACTTATTGTAATTGTAAGGCGAAGAAACGAATAATTCTTTTAACTAAAAAGTGTTTTCCTAAAATAATACCGCTTTATCATAGATATGGAATAAGCGTTATATAGATACCTGTGATGATGGCAGAAGTGATAACACCGGAGATGTTGGCGCCTAAAGCGTCTCCCAAAATGAAGGAATCGGGGTTCTCCTTGCTGACCAATTTCTGCGCCACCTTGGCCGTGGTCGGTACGCAACTTACGGCTGCGATGCCGATCACCGGATTATAATTGCCTTTCTTGATGAAATACATGACATATCCACCAATGATACCACCGATGCCGGACAATAATAAAGCTGCGATACCCAAGACCAGGAGTTTCAAGATTTTCGGATCGAGCAATAGCTTGGCGTCGCAAAGGACTCCCAACAGCAGGCCCAACATGAAAGTCGAACCATACAGAAGCGGACCGCTGACGAAATCATAAATATGCTTCATGCCGGATTCGCGGATCGCAACACCCAGAAACAGGGAGAAGAACAGCGGGGAAGCAACTGGAAACAGAAAACACAGCACCGCGCATAAGATTACGGAAAAAGCCAGCTTTACTTTGGCATCATAGGTTTTGGGCGCCTTTTTTGTCGTCATCTTGATTGCACGCAGGCGTTTTGGAATCAGTAGTTTCACCAGATACGGATAGCCTCCGTAGGTAAGTCCGAGATAGAGATAGGCAACTACCGTGATCGGCACGAACAGATGCTTGGCCAGCACGAGTGAAGTGAACAATACCATCGGGCCGTCGGCTCCTCCAACCATAGCTACGGAGGCGCTTTCTTCCAAATTCAAACCGATGGCGGAGGCAATCGGGAGAGTCAGGAATGTACCCAGTTCGGCACACAGTGCCAGGAACAGGCTTGCAAACGGTTTTTGCAACAGGTAGCCGACGTCCAGCAGCGTACCGATTCCCATAAACACAAAACAGGCTATCAATCCGTTGCTGAATGTCAGCGTATAGACCGGTTGCAGGAAGTCGATCTGCATGACGTTCATCAATTCGTCCGTGTCGGAAAGCATCGGGTCTAGGAAAAGGTTGCCCAATGTACCGCCCGGCATAATCAGCGTACCGCAATTGATTGCGATCATACCTAATCCCATCGGGATCATAACCATCGGTTCGAGCACATTTTTCCAACCCAGATAGACCAGTAACCCACCTAAAAAGATCAGAAATATACGGGCCGCAGCCAATAGCCATCCACCGGCCACCATTGTCCCAAAACCTTGGAACAGTCCTAAGAAATCTATATTTTCCATATTGCCAGTTACGTTTTTTTATTCTTCAGGAGAAAGAGATTTGTTTTTATTTGAGTTTCGTTTCTTCATGATCTGTCCTTTCTTTTTCAGATGCATGAAGTGGCTGTCATGAGGGTAGTAATAGTCGATCAAGTTGAGTTGCGATATTCCGTGGCTGACACCATGATAGTAGCCTTCAGGCCTCATATTGGCCAGATCCGGATTCTCGCCTCTTGCGAAGTCTTCGCGTTCGTCGTCGAGTTGCTCTGTCCCTTCGGGAGAAACAAGGCCTAACAGTTCACCGAGCTTGACACGGAGCTTGTTTATTTTGTTGAATTGCGCCAGTTCGGCAGCATGCGAGTGATGATATTCCAGGGAGTCGGCCCAGAAAGCAATACCTTTGATGACACCGGCGACAAAAAGGCCGATGACAAAGGTAAGGCCCATCATCTCCAGCGTAGAAATGAATAGACTTAACATAAATTCTTGATTAAAATAAACGAATAACAATTCTGCTCCCGGTGCAAATGCCGGAAGTAACGTAAAATCACCAAGTTCCCGGAGAGTGCTAAATAATAATTTTTCGGAGTGTGTAGACCCAATGGCCTGCACGTATGCGGAGAGAAGAGAATTTTAAGGATTGTACGATTCGTAAAGTCTCGGAAGTTTTGTTGAGCAAGTCTTGTTCTTTTTGCAGAAACACTTCAAACTGCCTGGACACTGTTTTTGCCAGCCGTTTGTAGTTCTCCTGCAAGACCTGTGAACGGGGCGCCACGCAAAGCCCGATACATGAGAACCGGGATATTTTTCCGTAATCGAGCTGTTCCTGCTCTGTACCGGAATCCGGCAACCTGTCAAGGATTGCCACGACGGCGGAAGGTAAGGGGGATGCGCTGTTTTCTTCGGTTGCAATCTTCCCTTCCTGCACGAACAGGCAGATCAGAGATAATATGAACAACATCTTCTTTATCACGGCACAAAATAGAAACAGTTCTCGAGTATATAACTTCCGGAAAGGGATAAAAGTTGTAAAAAAATCAGATAAAAACACGAGAGAGTGTCTCGCAAATACAATGCGGGGCACTCTCTCTCTTATTGTGTTGGTTTTGTTTTTTATTTTTTTACGGCTTCTACGTCTTCTGCGTGGAGAGGGATCTTTTTACCTAACAGGCGGGCGCCGTTTTCGGTGATCAGGTAGTCCTCTTCGTTGCGTATACCGCTGAAATCCTTGTATGTGAAGAGCTTGTCGTAGTTGATGAATTCAGTGAACTTGTTCTGGCTTCTCCAGAGGTCCATCAGTTCGGGGATGAAATAAACACCCGGCTCGATGGTCAGGACAAAGCCCGGTTCCAATTTGCGTCCGAGGCGGAGAGACTTGCGTCCGAACTCTGTGCTTTTCGGCTGGCCGTCATACCCGACATACACTTCGCCGAGGTTTTCCATATCGTGGACATCCAGTCCCATCATGTGTCCCAAGCCGCAAGGCATGAACATGGCATGAGCGCCGGCTTTTACGGCTTCCATCGGGTCGCCTTTCACGAATCCTAAGTCCTTCAAGCCTTCCATGATCACTTTGCAGGACAATTCATATACGTCGACAAACGGGATACCCGGACGCAAAGCTGCGACAGCCGCTTCGTGGGCGGCAACCTGGATATCGTAGATCTCGCGTTGACGAGGCGTGAATTTGGCATCGGCAGGAATCGTGGACGACATATCGCCGGCATATCCCATCTCCGTTTCGGCGCCGGCATCGAGCAGAAGCATGTCACCGCTCTTGATCATGTTGCTATGATCGTGGTTGTGCAAAGTCTGTCCGTTGATCGTCGCGATGATCGGGAAGGAGAGTTCGTAATTGTTTGCAAAAGCCACTTCGGCAACGGCGGCAGCCACTTCGCTTTCGCGGATGCCCGGACGGACGGTACGCATGGCGGCCAGATGCATGTCGGCAGTCACGATACAGGCCTTTTCTATTTCGGCAATTTCTTCTTCGCTCTTATAGTTACGCTGGTTGACTACGCCCATGATGAAAGGAACGGAAGGTTTTTCGGCTCCCGGAACGATGCCTAACCATTGGAACAGCTTGATCTGATGTTCGGCACGGTAGGTCGGCAGGTAATGGATCGGCTGGCCTTTTTGCTGCGCGTTCTTCAGATAAGCTTCGATTTCCTTGAACGGACGGACTTCGGTGATACCGGCGGCTTCGCTCTTTTCCTTCAGCGTCGGTTGTGTTCCCATCCAGACGATCGCGTCGATCGTCAATTCGTCGCCGAAGATGATCTCCCGGTCGTTGTCGATGTCGATGATGGCAGACAATCCGGCGTAGGGAAGTCCGAAGAAATACAGGAAAGTGGAATCCTGGCGGAAATGGTATGTGTTATCGGCATAGTTCATGCCGGACTCATCGTTGCCTAAAAATAACAGCAGGCCGGAACCTATCGTCTGTTTTAATTTAGCCCTGCGGGCGATATAAGTTTCTTTAGCGAACATGATATTATAAATTTAGTTTAATGCTACCAAAGATAGGAATAAATTGTAATCCGTATATATATTCGGAGGCATTATTTTTTTAGTATCCCTATGCAAAGTAGGGCTTGGCGTTCTTTTTCCGATCCGGGATGGCGGGCAGGCCGGCGAGGGTGTGCCCTTCAGTCTGCATTGAATATCAGGTCCTAACCTTTTTTGCCAGTCTTTGTCAGGTAGTAGTTGTAACGTTCCATCACTTCGCGCACATAGTTGAAGGTTTCCGAACCACGCAGGTAGCCGTGTTTGCAGACCGGATCGTTGTAGTATTCCGGATCGTTTTTCAGCCGGATATATTCGGCCACATTGTCATCCCATACATACGGATTCTTGCCGTATTTCTCGGCCAAACGTTGCGCGTCGTAAACATGCCCGATTCCGGCATTGTAGGCTGCCAGCGTGAACTTGATCTTTTCGACCGGATCGGTCACCTTTCCGAATCCCTGGCGAAAACGGCGCAGGCAATCCACGCCTGTGCGGATGCCCGTATCGGGGTCTTTCAGTTCGTGAGGTGTCACACCTAAAGCCTTGGCTGTATTCGGCATGATCCCCATCAGTCCTTCCGCGCCGGCCCATGAGACGACGTCCGGATTGAAGCGGGATTCTTGGTAGCTGATCGAGGCAAGCAACTGCCAGTTCCATCCGATGTTTTTGGCATGTTTGCGAAAGAGTTCGTCGTAAGGCGAGACATGGCCGTTCTTGACTTCCGGCAGTTCAGCTGTGACGGGTTGTTTGCCCAGTTCGAAATAACGTTTCGTCAAAGCTTTGTAGACATGCGTTGCCGCCTTGTCGGTTGCCCAGGTGTCGATGGCTTTGGCCAGTTCGGGACTGCTTTTGCGTACGACCCATGAGGAACGTTGCATGAAGCTGATCTTCAGCGAAACGTTCAGGTTCCAGAAATAAGTTTTATTCAGGCGGGCTATGTTCTCATTGCTTACGGTGTAAGGAATTTCTCCCTGCGAAACCATGCCGATCAGATCCTCCGTCGTCACCGTGTCGGCATCCACTTCGTGAATCCGTATGCCGCCGCCCAGTTCGACATCGAGGTTTTTCAGCCGTTCGAAGTATTTGGTTCCCGGCTTTGCATAGACATCTTTTCCGAGCAGTTCCGTCACGTCGGTGATCACCTTGTCGCCTTTGTTGGCACGTTGGACCAGCACTTGGCAGTCTTGCTCTTCCCGTCCGCAGTAGATCAGCTTTTCTTTCATGCGGTTGCTGATCTGGACCGGGTAGGCGACTACATCCGCCTCGCCTGCTTCCAGCATCTCGATCAACTTCGTAGGGCTTTCTGCAACCTTGATGTTCAATTTCAATCCTTCCGAACGGGCAAAATCCTTGATCAGCTCATATTCGTAACCCATCGGCTGCATCTTATACTGGAAATAGGAAGTCGAGCTGTATAGCGTGACGGCGGTTATTTCGCCCTGCGCTTTCAGTTGCGGCAGGTCGATCGTCACGTTGTCATCCTCCTGTCCTTGTTCCTGCCTCGCACGATTGCAGCCGGACAACAACAGCGTCACAAAAAACAAGAGGATGACCTTTTTCATTTCTTAATTCTTATTTTTCCAATTTCTCCAAGAGGACTACGTTCTCCACATGATGCGTATGCGGGAACATATCGACCGGTTGTACCTTCTTGACGGCATATTTCACGGAGAGCAAGCTCAGGTCGCGTGCCTGTGTCGCCGGGTTGCAGCTCACATAAACGATACGTTCCGGCTCGGCAAAGAGGATCGTGTTGATCACGTCGTCATGCATGCCGGCACGGGGCGGGTCTGTGATGATAACATCCGGACGGCCGTGTTGGTTGATGAAATCCTGTGTCAGGATGTCTTTCATGTCTCCGGCATAGAACAGTGTATTTTCGATCTTGTTCAGTGCGGAGTTGACTTTGGCGTCTTCGATTGCTTCGGGCACATATTCGATGCCGATCACTTTCTTTGCCTGGCGGGAGACGAAGTTGGCGATCGTGCCGGTTCCGGTGTACAAGTCGTAAACCATTTCGTTTCCGGTCAGCCCGGCAAACTCGCGGGCAACCTTGTACAGCTCGTAAGCCTGTTCGCTGTTGGTCTGGTAGAATGATTTCGGACCGACTTTGAATCGGAGCCCTTCCATCTCTTCGATGATATGATCTTTTCCGCGGAACACGAGAACGTCCTGGTCTGTAATCGTATCGTTGCATTTTCCATTAATGACATACATCAGTGACGTTATCTCCGGGAACTGCTCGGCAACATAGGAGAGAAGCGCTTCGCGACGTTCCACATCTTCGTGGAAGAACACCAACACCACCATCAGGTCGCCTGTCGAAGCGGTGCGGATCATCAATGTACGCACAAACCCTTCCTGATTACGAAGGTCGAAGAACGGATAACCTTCGTGTGTCAGACAATATTCCTTGACCGCCAGACGGATACGGTTCGATATGTCGTTCTGCAACCAGCATTTGTGAATGTCGAGCACCTTGTCGAACATTCCCGGAATATGGAAACCTACCGCATTCATGCAATCGAATTTGGCTCCGGTTTTCACCTCCTCTTCCGTCAGCCATTTCTTGTTTGAGAACGTAAATTCGAGCTTGTTACGATAGAAAGTCGTGTGTTTGGAACCTTTGATCGGTAGGATTTCTTCCATCTCGATCTTGCCGATGCGCGTCAGGTTGTCGATAACCTGTTTGTGTTTGTAGCGAATCTGTTCCTCGTAGGGAAGATGCTGCCATTTACAGCCGCCGCATACGCCGAAATGTTCGCAGAACGGTACGGCACGCAGGGGCGAATATTCATGAAAATGTACTGCTTTTCCCTCCGCATAACTATGTTTCTTACGTGTCAACTGTATGTCGATGACATCTCCGGGGGCGACAAAAGGTACGAATACCACCATGTCGTTCACTCGTGCGATAGCCTTTCCCTCTGCGGCTACATCTGTTATTGTTACCTTTTCCAATAAAGGCAACTGCTTCTTATTTCTTGCCAAGATGATTAATTTTTAATTTTTGCGCAAAGATAGAGATAAAATACATCGTAAAATACTTTGCGCAAAAGATTTTGACTATCCATTATGAGGCTACCCTGCCTTTTCCCGGCTTTCGAAAATAACCGCCATATGCTCCAATGCCCAACCGACAAGGCTTTCGATGTGTGGCATCAGCGTTTGGCCGGTTTCCGTAAGTTGGTATTCGACCCTGGGCGGGACTTCGGCGTAGACCGTTCTCGAAACAAGCCCGTCGGTTTCCAACGTCCGGAGCGTGACGGTCAGCATACGTTGGGAAATGTCGGAAATCGTTTTTTGGATGTCGCTGAAACGCATCGTGCCGTTTGCGTTCAGAGTGACCATGACAAGCATCGACCATTTGTCGCCGAGCCTGCACAAGATGTCCCGGATGGGACAATTTCCTGTCGGATGAAAATTTTTCATTTTTTTTGTTTTTACTAGCGCCTTGTGTTTCAATAATAGTTACATTCGTGTAAGTAGCTTATTCAGAGGTGCGTTCTTGTTTTACCGAATCAGACTGCTTATCTTTGCTGCACAAAGGTAATAAACTTACCAAAAAGAACTAATGTGTCACTAAAATTATTATTATCATGGCAAAGAAAGTAGCAGTTTTGGCAGTGAATCCGGTTAACGGATGTGGATTGTTCCAGTATCTGGAAGCATTTTTTGAAAATGGCATTTCTTATAAAGTGTTTGCCGTCAGCAATTCGAAGGAGATTCGTACAAACTCCGGTATCGCTTTGACCGTAGACGATGTCATCGCAAACCTGAAAGGGCATGAAGATGACTTTGATGCGCTGGTATTTTCATGTGGAGACGCTATACCGCAGTTTGCCCAACATGCAGGAGAACCATACAACCAGGACCTGATGGCTGTCCTTGCAGCGTTTGGGCAAAAGGGGAAAATCATGATCGGCCATTGTGCCGGAGCAATGCTGTTCGACATGGCAGGTGCTATCGATGGAAAGACGGTTGCTGTCCATCCGCTTGCAAAGCCGGCTATACAAAAAGGAAAGGCAACAGACAACAAGTCTGAAGTCGATGGTAATATTTACACGGCTCAAGATGAAAATAGCATCTGGACAATGATGCCCCAGGTGCTCGCAGCCTTGAAATAAGAAACAGATTGTTTGCTCCGGATTTCCAACCGGTTTGGCGGTGCTAAACTGTCAAATAGCATAAAGTAAAAGGCGGTGTGTCAAATTTATTTTTTTTGACACACCGCCTCTCTTTTTGTATTTATTCGACATCGTCTTTCTTTTTCTTTTTTGAAGGAAGGTCCGGTATGTTTTTCCGGACGAAACGCTTGAAACTGCTTAGAGAGACCTTGTAATAATCGGCTAATTCGCTATACTTCGCATTTTCTTCTTTCAGTTCTCTTTCGATCTGTTTCTTCTGGGAAAGGAGAAAATCGGTTTTGAGGCTTCCTAAAGGACGTCCCAATTTCGTCCCTTTATTCTTGCTGGCCATTAGTGCTTCTTTCGTACGGGTGGAAATAAGCTTGCTTTCTATTTCGGAAACAAGCCCGAATGCGAATGCCTGTGTTTTGCCGTTGTCTTCGTTATCTTCAAACAAATAGCCTTCCTTGATGCTGTAAAGCGTCACTTTCTTTTCGAGGCACAACAAAATGAGATGCATGATCTCCATCAATTTCCGGCTGATCCGGGTAACATCGGCTACGATAACAGTATCGCCTTCCTGCAAAGTCTTTATCACGTATTCGAGCCGGTTTTCCCCTTGGAAAGAGTCTTTAGCACATTTCAACCATTTATCAATCTCAATTTTCTTTGCTTTTGCAAATTGCTCGATTGCATTTTTCTGGTTCTCCGCTTGTTGTTTATTTGAATATGTACGTATATAAGCGATTGTCATAAATTCTTAATTATTTAAATTTTGTTTCATTATTTGATATATAACAGATTGGTATGCAATATGTTTATCCAGAAAGTCAATAAAGGGGAGGGATACACATTGTTGTAATGATCTCCTAAATTGATGCGAATGTACGCAAATAAAAAAAGCAATGAAATATTTGGTAGTTAAAAATAAATATATACCTTTGCACCGCAATCAAAAATAAAGGAATTGCAAAAACGGGGTGTAGCGCAGTCCGGTTAGCGCACCTGCTTTGGGAGCAGGGGGTCCCAGGTTCGAATCCTGGTACCCCGACGTTGAGAAAAAGGAGTTACTTAATCAAGTAGCTCCTTTTTTTGTATCAAATACTTCCATTGTGTTTTTGTATGCTCTCCGATCTGTATTGGCAAAAGACTTTCCACTGTTGAATTAAATACTCGACAAAAATTTTGCAAAAGAAACTATATCTCCCTCAACACTTGCTCTTTCGAGGGTTGCCATGTATTCATCCCGCCTTTCCACGGGGATAATCAGCCAATCGTAACCGCCCGATGCCAACATGGTATTCATTAAGAACCGTCCGATACGACCGTTTCCATCCATAAAGGGATGAATATAAGTAAACAGGAAATGTCCTAAAACGGCTCTTACGCAGGCTTCCGGTTCTTCTTTAAGCAATTCGAACAAAGTGACCATGGCATCACGAAGTGCACTTGGATTCAGAGGCGTGTGCATTGAGTTACGAATATAGACTTGATGGGAACGATAACCGACAATATCGGAAGGTTTGACAATACCCGCCGTTACGCAGGGCTTGAACATTTCGCTGTGCCATACGGCTAAGTCCCGTTCCGCTACCTCTGCACTATTATTACCTTTGAAAATATCGGATACACTCTTTTTGACTTCTTGAAAAGCTTGCCAATAACCACGTGCAGCAAGCGCATTTTTTGAATCCATATCTTCTCCATCCGGTTTCCATGCGCCGCTTTTTACTTTATTTATTAATTCGTCAGTAACCCGATACCCCTCGATAGACAGGGAGTGATAAGCATCCAACTTATATCGGGTTTCCATTCGCTCTAAAAATTCTTTGACGGAAAGATTACTTTTAAGCCGAGTGAAATTGGCTACAACATCCTCTCTCATATTCTGCCACATTAAACGTAAACGGGTGGTGTATGGAGATTGTGAAACTTGAATTTCCATCACCTTTTCAAACGGGTCTTCTTCATAAACGGTATAGCCCATACGCTTCATTGTTCCAGCAATTTCATTGGCAATGTCCGTCCGCCCGATATTACGGAATGCGCCAATCACCCTGCCTGCTCGGACTGTTTGCCCGGTATCTACCAATATCTTCAAAATATCTGAACTATCATGAACCATTGCAAGGGCAGTCCGCATCGTTAGTGCATCATTGCGATACATGGTAGGCGTAGCTACAATAATAGCTTCCGCCAATGTATAAAGATTGAGATTATACAGATTGTTCGTATCAATCTTCGAGGGTAATTCCGCCTCTAAATTGAAAATGGAAGTCGGAGGAATTAACGAAACCATATAATCATTGCCTTTAGGTGCTCTTATAAGAACTTGGTTAGGTATGGTGGTAGCACCTGTATATATCGACAACGATTGTTCGGCAGATAGACACCACTCATTGCCATAGCGTTCATTTGCATAACGGGTAATAAAGTTCCAAAACGAAGCAAACCACGCCGTACTGTCGCCCGGCATCGCTCTTGGGTCGGTAACCACATACCAGCCCTTTATGATGGGTTTGAGAAAATGATTATCAACCAATCTTTTTATGTGTGTCCGGGATAAGTCGCTATTTTTAATTATCATAAAATCCTCACCCCGTTGTACTTGTTTCAGTGCATCCAAAGAAGATGCTAATAGCTCTGCTATTGTTGCCATTGTCTTGATTCTTTTATGTATTACACGGATATTGTGTTTTTGTATTACACGAGTATTATGTTTTTGTATTACACGAATATTGTGCAAATGTAGTCAAATATACTTGAAAAACAAAGAAATATAGGATATCTCCAATATCAAAGATGCGTTTTTAACGTGTTATAGATTAATAAATTGTATATTTGCGATGCCGAAAAATGTAGGCTTTTAGAATCGGCAAATACAACATTATGATCAGAAAAATTAGAGTTACGGATTATCCGCGTTTGATGGAGATTTGGGAAAGTGCAGTATTGAGTACGCATGATTTTCTTAAAGAAGAAGATTTTCTATACTATAAAGAACAACTTCCGGTATATTTTCAACATGTCGCTCTATTCGGTTTTGAGCAAGAGGGTATCTTAATCGGATTTATGGGAATTGCAGAAGGGAATCTTGAAATGCTGTTTATTGACAACAATTATCGAGGTACCGGAATAGGGAAAAAACTAATCACTTATGCCATCGATAATTTGCAAGTGACCAAGGTGGACGTGAATGAGCAAAATGGCCAAGCCGTCGGTTTTTATAAGCATATGGGCTTTAGCGTATACAAAAGATCGGCTTTAGACGGAGAAGGCAAAGAATATCCTATTTTACACTTACAGTTGTAGAATTTTTATTCGCGACGAATTTGTTGAAAAACAAAAGTTTGTATATTTTTGCGGCATGACAAAAACATGTAAATCGGATTTGGTTTAGTAAACAATCTGTTCTTCCGGAACAGATTGTCTTTTCGTTTGCTCTCGGATAGTCCTTTCCGAGGGTGGTTCTTTATATATTTATATTTCTTATTTTAATAATCGGCATACAATATGGTGTTGGGCATCATTATGTCTTTCACGTGTATGCTTTCTAACACATTACGATAATGAGTAACGAATGTAAAACTATCCACGAATTCGATTTTAATTTAATCTGTGAATACTTTTCGAATGTAGAACGTCAGGGACCGGGTAGCCCCGAAGTCACGATAAAGGCGTTGGGGTTTATTGACAATCTGACCACGGAATCCCGTATTGCCGACCTTGGTTGTGGTACAGGCGGGCAGACCATGACACTGGCACAAAACACTCCGGGACAGATTACGGGACTTGATCTCTTTCCCGACTTTATCAATATCTTCAACAGGAATGCCCGCACTCTTGGTTTGTCCGGCCGGGTAAAGGGAATCGTCGGTTCGATGCAGGAAACGCTGCCTTTCGAGAAAGAATCCGTAGACCTGATTTGGTCCGAAGGAGCGATCTATAATATTGGTTTCGAACGAGGTTTAAATGAATGGAGGCAATATCTAAAGAAGGATGGATATATTGCCGTCTCGGAGGCTTCGTGGTTTACCGCCGAACGGCCGGCAGAAATTTATGACTACTGGATGGCACACTACACGGAAATAGATACGATCCCGAATAAAGTCGCTCAAATGCAGAATGCAGGCTATATTCCTGTCGCAACTTTCATCCTGCCTGAAAATTGCTGGACGGAGCATTATTTTGCTCCATGTTGTAAAATGCAACAGGCTTTCCGGGAGAAACATCGAGGAAATAAGGCTGCTGAAGAACTGATTCTCAGTGAACGCCACGAAATGGAGTTGTACCACAGGTATAAAGAATTCTACGGATATGTATTCTATATCGGGAAGAAACTTTAGGCGGTTTTCCCACAAGAGTACCGAAATACAGTCGAAATACTGAGAAGAAATAGATTGTTTATCATTATATTTCGTACATTTGATGCAAGTGTAATCTGTTTATGACATTGTCATGTATATGTACGGCATTGCGGGGAAGCTTTTCGTCGTTGTCGTATATGTACACGGCATTGTCGAAAACAAATTACACTTGCATCTGATCTCGGATACATTGCCTGGCAACCGTGATGATATCGGATGGCGACAAGCGAGAGGTGGGATTTTGTTATCAATCAAATTGAAAAGAAGAGATGAAACGGGTACAATTCGGTATTTACCAAATGCCGGCAAAAAACGAACAGGGAACAAGTGAAAAGCGTGCGTATGCCCGGCTGATCAGTAAAGAGACGAAGAAGCTGGATGAGATCTGCTCGTTCATCAATGAGTGCTGTTCGGTCAACTCGGCCGACATCAAAGGGGTTTTGGATGCTTTGTCCAAGTATGTCGGGAGGGAACTGTCGTACGGTTCCTGTGTGGAACTGGACGGACTGGGGTTCTTTTCGCCTTCCTTGAAGACCGTTAAGGACGGCGTGAACGAGAAAGGCGAGGAGCTGTATAAAGTGAAGGTGGACGGCGTGAATTTCCGTTGCGCGAAGAAACTGAAAAAGAAGGTGTGCGAAAGCCAGCCTTTGAAGGTGAAGCGGACGAACGTGTCGAAGTTCAATTATGAGGGACGTAAGGCCAAGTTGATGGCTTATTTGGAAATGCACAACTTTATAAACCTGACCGATTACCAGAGGTTTGTGGGGTGCACGTATTATATGGCGAAAAACGATTTCAAAAAGTATGAGGAAGAAAAACTTGTACAGCGGCAAGGATATAAGACACATCGTGTATATATCCTTGCCACGGTACAAGAGGAATGATCCTTATGATCAGCAATTCTCCTTATGCAAATCCTTGCTTAACCGCATGGCGCAGAAGTTAGGGCCGCACATCGTGCAGTATTCGCCATCCGTCACGGCGCTGTCTTTGTAATATTGCAGGGCACGTTCCGGATCGAGAGACAGGTTGAACTGGTCTTTCCAGCGGAATTCGAAGCGGGCTTTGCTCAAGGCATTGTCGCGGACCTGTGCTCCGGGATGTCCCTTTGCCAGGTCGGCGGCGTGGGCGGCAATCTTGTAGGCGACGACTCCTGTGCGGACATCTTCCTTATCCGGCAAACCGAGATGTTCTTTCGGGGTGACGTAGCAGATCATCGCCGTGCCGTGCCAGGCAATCTGGGCGGCTCCGATGGCCGATGTGATATGGTCGTAGCCGGGAGCGATATCCGTGGTCAGCGGGCCTAACGTGTAGAACGGGGCATTGTGGCAGGCATACTGCTGCTCCTTCATGTTTTCCTGAATCTTATTCATCGGGACATGGCCCGGACCTTCGATGATGACCTGCACGAACTGGTCCCAGGCGATCTGTGTCAGTTCGCCCATCGTATGCAGCTCGGCAAACTGGGCGGCATCGTTCGCATCGTAGATGGAGCCCGGACGAAGCCCGTCGCCGATCGAAACGGCAATGTCATACATTTTCAATATCTCGCATATCTCGGCGAAATGCGTATACAGGAAATTCTCTTCATTGTGGATTTGCATCCATTTGGCCATGATTGAGCCGCCGCGTGAGACGATGCCGGTCAGGCGCGTCTGTGTCAGTTCGATATGTTTCTTGAGCAAACCGGCATGGATGGTGAAATAGTCGACTCCCTGTTCTGCCTGTTCGATCAGTGTGTCGCGGTAGATTTCCCAACTCAGGTCTTCTATCTTCCCGTTCACTTTTTCCAGTGCCTGGTAGATGGGGACTGTCCCCATCGGGACCGGACAGTTGCGGATGATCCATTCGCGGGTTTCATGAATATTGTCGCCAGTCGAAAGGTCCATCAAAGTGTCGCCTCCCCATTTGCAACTCCATACGGCTTTTTCGATCTCTTCGTCGATGCCGGACGAGAGGGCAGAATTGCCGATGTTGGTGTTGATCTTCACCAGGAATTTCCGGCCGATGATCATCGGTTCGGCTTCGGGGTGGTTGATGTTTGCCGGGATGATGGCGCGTCCGGCAGCAATTTCTTTGCGGACAAATTCGGGAGTGATATATGATTTCAATCCTAACGCCTCGATCTGTTGGTTTTCGCGGATGGCGACATATTCCATTTCCGGAGTGATGATGCGCCGTTTCGCATAATACAATTGGGTGATGTTTTTACCTGCTTTGGCACGGTAGGGCAGGTGTTGTTTCGGGAAACGGATGTGATCCAGCGAGGAATCGGCCAGACGTTGCCGTCCGTAATCGGAAGTCAGTTCTTCCAGGCGCATCAGGTCTTTGCGGCCTGCATACCAGGACTCGCGGATGCGGGGAATGCCGTTTTGCGTATTGACGGGGATTTTCGGGTCCGAATAGGGGCCGCTGGTGTCATAGACGATGACGGGATTGTTTTTTTTGTGAACCAGTTGCCCGTTCTCATCGCGTATGACGGTATCCAGTATTTTAATCTTTCTCATACCCACCTTTATGTTGTGGATATTGCCGGGTATGTAGATTTTTTCCGATGAAGGATACGTGATGCGTATTCTGTTTTTATTTGCCATAGTGTTATATATATTATTTATATTTTTGAATCGTCTCTGCGAGGGGCCGGTTTATGTTTGTTGATCTCCCGGATGAAACGCCGTGTTTCTTCGACCGGATCTTCGGCGTTGATGATCGCTCCGGAAACGGCGATGCCTTCTATTCCTGTTTCCATCAGCGGGGCAATGTCTTCAAATTCGATCCCTCCGATGGCAAAGATAGGAATTTCGAGGCCAGCTTCTCTACATTGCCCTATGATTTTTCGATACCCTTCCAACCCCAATATAGGGCTCAGGTTCTTTTTGGTCTCGGTGTAGCGATAAGGACCCAGACCGATGTAGGACGCTCCTTCCCGGTCTGCTTTCAGGATATCTTCGAACGTGTTGGCCGTTGCTCCCACAAGGAAGAGTTCCTCTTGTCCTTTTTCGATGATGCGGTGCCAGGCTTCGGAGACCGGCATGTCGTTTTTCCCTAAATGGACACAATGGATGCCGGCTTTGAAAGCCATCTCCAGATCATCGTCCAGGCAGCAGGTGCAAGCTGTCTGGCAATCGAACTGTGTAAAACGGGAGACAGCCTTGGCTACTTCCAAGTCCGGATTCTCCTTCATGCGGAGCTGGACCCAGGAACAACCGCCTTCGGTCACCATCTTGATTTCGTCCAGTTCGGTGTGTTTGTCCGTACGATGGGTGATGAACATCAACCGGTTTGTGCCGCTAAAACAGGCATATCTTCTTCTGCCGGCGGCACTTGTATATAAAAAATCATCTAATTCCATGCTTGTAGCTTTTTATATTGTGTGAGAATAGAGTGCTCTTGATCCGCCGAAGGATGATTTCCCCAGAGAGCCCCCAATACGGCAGCTCCCCCGAAACGGAAGGGACGCAGAAGCGGAAGCGTCGTCAGGTCTATGCCTCCTAAGGCTATGACTTTATCGTTGATGATCCCGGCCTCGGAAGCCTGCCTGAGTGTTTCCGTCTCAAAACCGTTTCCGTAACCTTCTTTGGATATGCTTTGATAGATAGGGCTTAGAAACAGATAGTCGAGTTTACGGAACTGTTCGAGCTCTTCGATCGAATGGCACGAACGGCTGATTGTGCCGGCAAAACCGTCCGGTGTCCGGCTGTTGCGTCTGTTCAGGTGCACGCCGCCCAAACCGTATTCCATTGCCAGGTCGAAACAGTCGTGGAGCACGATTTTCGGATAGCAGGCATCCGGAAGCCGATCCAGCAACTTGCGCAATTCATTAGCGTCGCTATCCGGTTTTCGCAGGTGCAGGCACTGCATTCCTTCGTCAAACAGATGTGAAAGAATGACCTCTTCTCCCCGGAAAAAGCGTGGCGAAGTAATGACAATCAGCTTTTTCATATTTTCATTTTTATGAGGGGAACGGGAGCGAAGAAGTGATCGAGGGGCCCGTGTCCGTGTCCGGTCTTCACATCGGCCCCGGCACGAAGGGCTGCCGTTATGTAATCTTTTGCCGCACGTACGGCCTCCGGCAACTCTTTGCCCAAAGCCATGTAGGCGGCAATGGCCGACGAGAGCGTACAGCCGGTTCCATGCGTGTTTTGAGTATGAATGGCCGGCACTGCCAGACGGAGCGGAGCTTCCTCGTCGCGTGTGAACAGGATATCGGCCATTTCTTTGCCTTCCAAGTGGCCGCCTTTCATCAATACGGCACGGCATCCCAAAGAGAGCAACTTCTGGGCGGCAATACCCATTTCTTCCTCGTCGCGTATCGGCATGCCGGAAAGGAAAGCGGCTTCGTCGATATTGGGGGTGACCAGCGTGACGCGGTGAAAAAGTTCTCTCACGATGATTTCGATGGTTTCATCTTCTATCAGCTTGCTGCCGCTTGTGGAGATCATAACCGGATCGAGAATGATTTTTGACGGGGAGAAACGGTCGATCGAACGGGCTACAATCCGGGCCGCTTCCCGGTTATGCAGCATCCCGATCTTGACGGCATCGACGGTCAAGTCTTCGAATACGGCATGAATCTGCCCTTCGACTATCTCCGGGGAAATAGCTTGTATTCCTCTTACTCCTTGTGTGTTTTGAGCCGTTATCGATGTGATGGCAGAGGCTCCGAAGACTCCTAAAGCCGAAAATGTTTTCAGGTCCGCCTGTATTCCGGCCCCACCGCCGCTGTCTGAACCGGCAATAGTAAGCGCTACCGGATAGCGAAACGTCGCGTTTGTATTCATTTCTACATATAAAAAGGAGGGAAAAAGCCTTGTCTGTCCTTTCCTACGGCGGCATTACCCGCATCAGGTTCGCGAGGGTATGATCTCAGCCCGTTAACAGTATGGCACCCCTTTCGGGAGGCAAAGGTAGGAAGATTTTTTGTAAATGGAATATAATGTGTGCGTTTTGGAACACTCTATATGAAGAATCTGTTATATTTTTGCACCGGTTTTTATTTAGGGAAAAAGTAAAGATAATAAGGAAAAGAAGTTGTGATGGGGAAAAAGATTGTTTTTTTGCTGGCATCCTTGTTTACGGTATGGATTGCGAACGGACAGAACACGATTATAAAGGGAATTGTAACCGATTCGATTACGGGTGAGGGTTTACCTTACGTGTCTCTTATATTTAAAGGAACAACGATAGGAACAGCGACGGACGGAGATGGAAATTTCTCATTCTCGGCGTCGACCGATGTCAGAAACCTGGAAGTGTCTTATTTGGGATACGATACGAAAGAAATAAAAATCGTTCCGGGAAAGACGAATAATCTGGATATAAAGTTGGCTCCGAACGGGATTACGTTGAATGAAGTCGTCGTAAAACCCAAGAAGGAAAAATACAGCAAGAAAGAAAATCCGGCTGTCAAGTTTGTAAAGCAGGTGATCGCCTCACGCGAAAGCAATGACCCGCGCAACCACGATTATTTCCAATACGACCAATATGAGAAGATGGTCTTTGCGATGAATGACTATCAGCCCAAGCCCAAAAAGAACGGAAAGCCGGGCAAGTTCGATTTCCTGATTGATTTTGTCGATACGCTTGATGTCGGTACGACCATTCTTCCGGTGTCGGAAAAGGAAAAAGTGGAATCGGTCTACTACCGCAAAGAGCCGAAGTCCGAGAGACGTGTTGTAAAAGGAAACAAATCGTCCGGTGTGGATGAAATATTCTCGCGTGACGGTATCCAGCAGTTTTTGAACGAAGTTTTCCGGGAAGTCGATATCTTCAAGAATGATATTCCTTTGTTTCTACAACGTTTTGTCAGTCCGTTGTCTACCATCGGGCCGAATTATTACAAATATTATTTGCTCGATACCGTGAATGTGAACGGACAGAAATGTGTGGATTTGGGATTTGTCCCTTTCAACTCGGAGACATTCGGTTTCACCGGCCATCTGTTTGTCACGCTCGACTCCACGTTCTTTGTGCAGAAGGCCGTCTTGAATGTCCCTAAAGACATCAACCTGAACTTCGTTTCCGGAATGACGATCGAGCAAACGTTCGAACGTACGCCCGACAGTACCCGTATCATTACGAAGGACGACATCAATGTAAACTTCAAATTGAGCGAGAAATCGAAAGGCATGTATGCACGGCGGCTGAATATCTACAGCAACCATTCTTTTGACGAACCCGATGCCGAACGGGCGCTTGTGTTTAAGGAAAGTTCGCCTGTCATAACGCTGAAGGATGCCTATCAGCAATCGGAAGATTTCTGGACAAGCAATCGTCCGGAAGAAGCGATAAAGAAGAATCCGAACTCGGTCGAAAAACTGATGGCCAAATTCCGTTCCGTCCCGATTTTCTATATAACGGAAAAAGTTGTTTCGGTCCTTGTCTCCGGCTATATCCCGACGAATAAGGACCCGCTGAAGAGCAAGTTCGAGTTCGGTCCCATGAACACGGCAATCAGTGGTAATGCGATCGAAGGAGCCCGTTTCCGCGTGGGAGGGACAACGACGACGGCATTTAGCAAGAACCTGTTCTTTGACGGATATATGGCGTATGGGACAAAAGACGAAAAGCTGAAATATGATGCTCTTGTCGAGTATTCGTTCAATGACCGTAAAGAATATCGCAAGGAGTTCCCGCTGAACTCGATCCGCTTGGAGTATATGTACGATATCAACCAGTTGGGACAGCAATATATGTATGCCAGCAAGGATAATATGTTCCTGGCCTGGAAACGCCAGAAAGATACGCGGGCCACTTATTTGCGGCAAGCCGAACTGACCTACTACCATGAACATTATAACGGCCTGGCCTATGGGGCTGTCGTCCGTAACCGTCGCGAATATGCAACCGAATATGCCGTGTTTGACCGGATCGGGCCGGATGGGACCATCAGCCCCGTCAAGAGCTATGACATGACGGAACTGGAATTGAAGTTCCGCTATGCGAAGGATGAAAAGTTCTACCAGACACGTAACATCCGTTATCCGATCACTTTCGATGCGCTGATCTTCAACTTCAGCCATGTAATGGCAAAGAAGAATCTGCTGGGCTCGTCATACGATTATCATCGTACGGATATCGGCATTCAGAAGCGTTTCTGGTTCTCGGCTTTCGGCTATATCGACCTTATCACGAAAGCAGGGAAAGTATGGAACAAGGTTCCGTATCCTTTGTTGATCCTGCCGAACGCCAACCTTTCGTATACGATCCAGCCGGAGTCTTATACGAACATGAACGCGATGGAGTTCATCAGCGATGAATATGCTTCTTGGGATTTGACATACTATATGAACGGAAACTTGCTGAACCGCCTGCCGCTTGTCAAGAAGTTGAAATGGAGAGAGGTCTTTTGTTTCCGTGGCATGTGGGGACATCTGACGGAGAAAAACAATCCGATGAACGGGGGAGACGGCCTGTATCTTTTCCCTGACGGTTCCTACACGTTTGGTAAAGCTCCTTATATGGAAGCCAGTGTCGGCATTGAAAACATCTTTAAGTTCCTTCGTCTTGATTATGTTTGGCGTTTGAACTATCGCGACCATCTGGGTATCCAGACGAGAGGCGTTCGGTTTATGATGCGAATGTCATTCTGATCATTCTGACATATTACGGGGGCTTTCAGGCACGGATTTTGTATGCTTAGAAAGCCTCTGTCATATTCATATAGACCTGCATGCCCGGTTGTCCGGGTTCTTTCCCGATATCCAGCCTGAAGTTCTTTCCCGGCTGCATCTGGAAGCGGAGGCCGGCTCCGAAATTGAGTTTCCATTTATGCCAGTCAAAAGGAGTTTCCCCGATCGTCCCGGTCCCGGCCCATGCGACAAAGCCGCATTTTGCCCAGAAGTTCCCGCTCTTGTATTTGGCCGGGGAGCCGAACATATGACGGTATTCAACGATCCCGTAGGCCATTGATTTGTCGCGGTATTTGCCCATATAATAACCACGAAGGTCGAATGGAGAACCGAAAGTCGGGAGTTCCGTAAAAGGGACGTCGCCTAAACCGACCTGGCTCTTGGCAATCCAGGCAAGTGTGCTGCGCGGACGGAACACGTTTTTGAAGTGCCGGTATTCAAGCTCGATGATCTCGTAGTTATAGGCGCCTCCCAAATATTTGCCGAACAGTTTGAAATTGGCTCCTAACAGCATGCCGCGTGTCGGTGTGGCCACATCGTCGCGAGTGTCATATTGGATGAGCCCGCCAATACCGACGTTGAAGTATTTGCTGCCATCCGAGTCTTTGCTTTTGAATTTTTGGTAATAGGGATCGTTTTTCATTACCGGATTGACATCCGAAACCTTTGTGTAGTTCAGGTCAAACAAGCCGCCTAAATAGAAATGCGGACGGACTTCCCATACAAATCGAGGATACAATTGAAAATAGCTTCGATGGAACCGGGTCGTGGAGTCGCCTCTTTCGAGATTCTCCGCCTTTTCAAATCCTTTCCCGTAATAGTGTGAAGGCTCGTTCCGGTAACCATAATTCATGTAGATGCGAAAACGGTTCTCATTGAAGAAAAACGTTCCGGCGCCTGCGGCAACGATAGTCCCGTTTATGGAAAGGTTCAAGCCGGCAGGCAGGAAAGAACGTTGGGAAATCGTGTCCTGTTTATTCATCCGGAAGCTGGCGAGGACAGCACCGCCGACGCCCAACGAAGCTTCCGGTGTGTATGAAGGACCGCCCAGTATGGACCACCAGATGTTTTTACGGGCTCGGATGGAATCCTTACGTAATTGGCGGTAGTAGCGTTTCTGCTGCTTTTCGTTCAGTGCCACTCCGTCTACGGTGACAACTTCCTTCCGTGACGCAGTATCTGAAGGAGTCGTTATTTCTTCGGAGGAGATCGCTATAATGTCGCGTTGCTCCTGAGCCTTTGCCGGCAAAAAGACTGCAAACAAAGAGGCTCCTGCAAATACTACAAAATGTTTAAACATTGACTATTCTTATTAATGTAGATAAACCTATTTTTAAAGAAACCGGATTTTATTTCAGAGAGGCAAACGAAACCAAAAGGTCGACCCTTCGCCTTGTTGTGAATCTACGCCGATTATTCCACCGAATTTGTTGACAATCATGGCACAGATAGGCAGGCCGAGTCCTGTTCCTTGTGCGAAAACGTTCAATTTGACAAAGCGGTCGAATATCAGGTCTTTCTTGTCTGGCGGAATACCGATTCCTGTATCTTTAACAAAAAAGTAGATGTCTTGTTCAGATTTTTCATAACCGAAGGATATGCTGCCTCGTTCGGTAAATTTTATGGCATTGGTCATGAAATTAATCATGATTTGCATGATGCGGTTACTATCCGTATTGATAATGCATTCGGGTTGCTTTTGTACGAATTCGATTCTGACGGAATCCGACCTTTTGTTTTTTATTTTCATTTGCTGGCAAATATCTTCCATCAGCTGGTTGATATCGGTCTCGGAATAGGTAAAATCGAGGGTCCCGGATTCTATTTTTGACATATCGATGATATCGTTGATCAGTTGCAGCAACAGCTCGTTGTTGGAGGTGATGATATGGACAAACTCCTTTTTCTCTTTCGGATCGTCTGTCTCGACCAATAGGTTGGAGAAACCGATGATGGCATTCAATGGAGTACGGATTTCATGGCTCATATTTGCCAGAAAGGCAGATTTCAAGCGGTTGGCTTCATCAGCTTTCTTTACTTCGTATTGCAGGCGTTCGATACGCTTTTTATCCGAGATATCTTCAATCTTCATCAGGCCGCCTTGTATCTCTCCGGTTTTTGTATAGACCGGAATGGCGCTGATTTCGATAACCGTATTTTTTTCGACCAGCTCATGGCATACCGGTTTTCCTGTTTCTATCGCTTCGTTTAAAGCACATTGCAGACAAGGTGTTTGGCGGTTCATTGCGGTTTGGTAACAAATTTTTCCGGCGCAATAATGTCTTCCTTTGGCAATTCCGTGCAGGTTGGCTGTCGATTCCCATTGGACGACATAGTTTTTATCGACAAACACGAGCCCGAAATTGATGCTGCTCAGTACCAGGTTTTGGGTCCGTTTTCTGTTACTTCTGATCAAAAGCAATAGAAGAATGATACAGACTATCGTTTCTATGATTAGTATTAGTCCCATAAGCTAACGTTTTACTTTTACCCCATATTATGCTAAAAATGCATGATTATTATTGTATATCGCAAATATACGACAAAGAAACGAAAGTGAGAGTAAAATGGGAAAAGAATGTTGTCTGTTAGCGATTTAACAGTGTTTGTAAAGATGTGCAGGCTATCCGACAAAAGACACATCATGGTCGGTGTTTTCAAAAAAGTAATGATTTTGTGAACAAATCATGTACTTCTATTGTTATTGATTTAGAGACACTATATTAATAACAGAACCTGGCAACCTTAAGAAGTCCTGACTGGCAGGCACACGAAGATGAAGATTCAGTTTGAAATTAAGGAAAGACTGCCTGAAATTATTGCAGAAATAATGCATTCAGACAAATGGCAAACGCAAATCCTGGAAAAGATGCATGGGCTGGAACGGGTAACGATCAAGGACCCGAACTTCGAGTCGGAAGCTTGTATTGAAATTTGGCAACATGAAATCCATATCCGGACAGCATGGTCCAATTATACTTATCGTATTTTTATGCGCGGTAATGCCGTCTGGTGTGAATACATCGGGGCTTATCGCGGATTGCTCGAACAGAAACTTTTACCGTCCCTCACGCCAAAAATGAATATTTTGGATTCGGAAGTAGTGGAAAGTTCTTTGACCGGCAACAAAAGGCAGACCTTGCGTACCTACAGTTCGGAAAACCTGAAGCTGAAAAATTTCCGTCGCGATAACTTCAGAGAAGAGTATAACGTCGCGTCTTTACAGGACCATCCGACTGTTGTATATGATGAATATATAAAGGAAGGCATGCCGATGCCTTCGCCTTATGATGGCGACCGGAAAGAATAAGGTATAATAAAAAAAGTTAACAATATGCTGCAAAACATATTGTTTTTCGTCCTATTGATGCAATAAAACATATAAAAAATCTTGCTTTTGGATAGAAAAGTGTTATAACATTTGGTTGAATGAGGCTTTTGCCTGTATATTTGCAACCGTTAAAAACAAGAAAGCGATTCCTTAGCGAAGGTGAAGCCCTTGTTTGCATCCTGAAAATCAGGAGTCGGAGGAAAAGGCAATCAAACGCTGCTCCGATTAAGTTTAACATAAAAATGATGATATGAAAGTAAGAGCTTATGTTCTCTTTGTTGCGGTTGCGCTGCTTGCAGTGTCTGCCGGAACTAAAAACGCAAAGCCGACAGTCGGTACTAACCCTGGCGACCTTGCTCCGAGAATAGAGTCTTTAGGAAACGGAAGCAATTTTAGTTTCCAAAATCATTCAGGACGTTACACATTGCTGAATTTCTGGGCAGCTTACGATGCTGAATCGCGGGCCCGTAACGTTCGATTATGGAATGAAGTTAACAAGTTGAGTTCAGACAAGATTGCGATGTATTCGATCTCTTTGGATGAGAAAGAATCCATTTTTGCCGAAACGGTAAAGGCCGACAAATTGGATGGGGCAAAGCAATTTCATGATGAGCTTGGCAGAAAGTCAGATTTGTTTGGGAAGTATAACCTGCAAAAGGGATTCCGTAACTTCCTGATCGACGACAAAGGGGTTATTATCGCCGCCAATGTAACCCCGGAAGATCTGATAAAGGTTTTGAAGAAAAGTTAATCAGTAGATTATTAGCAAAAAAGAGCTGTTCCTGTCAAAGGGGGCAGCTCTTTTTTTATGGCTCCGTGCCCGTGTAGAAGGCTATATATATAATGTATAGAGGTGGATGCTTGGCGCAATGGCTCAAGAATGTACAAAATGTAAATAATTTACGCTGAATTTGATGAATAAATGGAGAAATAAACTATATTTGTTCCCAGTCATTGAACCAAATTAATCAAAATGTCATGATTAACCGAGAATTAATCAATCCTCAGAGCATCGTAGTGGTGGGAGGATCCAATAATGTGCATAAACCGGGTGGCCGCTTGGTCCGTAATCTGCTGGACGGAAAGTATAAAGGTGAACTGTATGTCGTAAATGCCAAAGAGGATGATGTGCAGGGTTTGAAATCTTATCATTCGGTGTATGATATTCCGGAGACGGAACTGGCTGTCATCTCCATTCCCGGTCCGGCCTGTCCGGAGGTGGTGGATGTGCTTGCCAAACAGAAAAACGTAAAGGCGTTCATTGTCATTTCGGCTGGCTTCGGAGAAGAGACGCATGAAGGGGCGATCCTGGAAGAGCAGATGCTGAAAAGCATTAATGAGGCCGGAGCTTCATTGATCGGACCGAACTGCATCGGTTTGATGAATATGCACTATCATGGTGTTTTCACCCAGCCGATTCCCGAGTTTCATGCAGACGGAGTCGATTTTGTTTCCAGTTCAGGCGGTACGGCGCTTTTCATTATCGAATCGGCATTGACAAAAGGACTTCGTTTTTCTTCGGTCTGGTCTGTCGGCAACTCCAAGCAGATCGGTGTGGAAGAAGTGATCGAATATATGGACCGCAACTTCGACCCGGTCCTTGACTCCAAAATAAAGATGCTCTATGTCGAGCAGATCAAGAATCCGGATAAGCTCTTGTATCATGCCTCTTCTCTGATTCGCAAGGGTTGCCATATCGCAGCCATCAAAGCGGGCAGTACGGATGTCGGCAAGCGTGCCGCGTCTTCCCATACAGGGGCGATCGCCAGTTCCGACTCGGCAGTGGAAGCCCTGTTCCGCAAAGCGGGTATCGTGCGTTGTTTCAGCCGTGAAGAATTGACGACCGTTGCCAGTATCTTCACCTTGAAAGAAGTGAAAGGCAAGAACTGTGCGATTATCACGCATGCCGGAGGTCCGGCCGTAATGCTGGCGGATGCGCTGGAAAAGGGACGGCTGAACGTTCCCAAACTGGATGGCCCGATCGCTGCAGAGTTGAAATCCAAACTATATCCGGGTGCTGCCGTCGGCAATCCGATAGATATCATCGGTACGGGTACTCCCGAACATCTGGCTACCGCCATCGATTTCTGTGAAAACCGTTTTGAAGATATCGACCTGATGATGGTCATCTTCGGCAGTCCGGGATTGGTCAAACTATATGATGCCTACGAAGTGCTCCATAAGAAAATGGAGGAGTGCAAAAAACCGATTTTCCCGGTGTTGCCGTCCATCGTCACGGCTGGCCCGGAAGTGCAAAGTTTCGTGAAGAAAGGCCATGTGAACTTTTCGGATGAAGTGACGTTGGGGACAGCCCTCTCGCGTGTGCTCAATACGCCGAAACCTATGAGTACGGATATTCAGTTGTATGGCGTCGATGTACCTGAAGTCCGCCGTATTATCGACCGGTTGCCGGGTAGCGGCTATTTGAATCCCGGAGAAATCCGTACTCTGTTGAAAGCAGCCCAGATACCGTTGGTAGAAGAGTTCACGTCGACCGACCGCGACGAATTGGTCGCTTTTGCCAAGAAGGTGAAGTTCCCGGTTGTTGCCAAGGTGGTCGGTCCTATACATAAGAGCGATATAGGGGGTGTCGCGCTGAATATCCGCAGCGAAGAACATCTGATTTTCGAATATGAACGGATGATGCGTCTGCCTGATGTGACGGCCGTCATGGTACAGCCGATGTTGAAAGGGCAGGAGTTGTTCTTAGGCGCCAAGTATGAAGACCGTTTCGGTCATGTCGTGCTTTGCGGCCTGGGTGGCATTTTTGTCGAAGTGCTGAAAGACGTGTCGTACGGTCTGTCGCCTTTGTCGTATGACGAGACCTATTCCATGATCCGCTCCTTGCGCGGTTATCCGATTATAAAAGGAACACGAGGACAGCGGGGAGTGGATGAACAGCAATACGCGGATATCATAGTCCGCCTGTCCACGCTGCTCCGTTTTGCTTCCGAAATCAAGGAGATGGATATCAATCCGCTTGTCGCAACCGAACGTGGATTGTTTGCCGTAGATGCACGTATACGAATCGAAAAGTGATCGATACGCGAGGTAACGTACTGATACCAAACAGCCTGCATTCCAAAAATCTCATGAAAAGACTTTTGGAATACAGGCTGTTTCTTTAGGCTTTAAAAATTTCCGCACGCTAATGTAGTTATTTACCGGATATGGATAATAAAAAATAGTTGTAAAACATCTAAATTTATTTAACCATAGGTGCGAATGCGACTTTTAAATAGCATATATTTGCAACATTGCAATCTGGAGATGGCAAACCTGAAATCTAAATTTAAATATTGTTTAAATACTGTCGAATATGGAAAGAAAAAGAGTTTACACATTCGGAAATGGAAAAGCCGAAGGGAAAGCGGATATGAGAAATCTGCTGGGAGGCAAGGGTGCGAACCTTGCCGAAATGAATCTGATTGGCGTTCCGGTTCCTCCGGGATTTACGATTACCACAGAGGTATGTTCCGAATATTATGATTTGGGAAAAGACAAAGTGGTTGAATTGTTGAAATCAGACGTTGAAAAGGCGATTGCCAATATTGAGACGTTGATGAATTCAAAGTTTGGAGACGTAGCCAATCCGTTGTTGGTGTCAGTTCGTTCCGGAGCCCGCGCGTCTATGCCGGGTATGATGGATACGATCCTGAACTTAGGGCTGAACGATGAAGTAGTGGAAGGCCTGAGCCGTAAAACGAATAATCCCCGTTTTGCATGGGATTCATATCGCCGTTTCGTACAGATGTACGGAGACGTTGTGTTGGGTATGAAACCGACAAACAAGGATGATATCGATCCGTTTGAAGCAATCATTGAAGAAGTCAAGGAAGCAAAAGGCGTCAAGTTAGACAATGAACTGGATGTGGAAGACCTGAAGACACTGGTCGCTAAATTCAAAGCGGCAGTCAAGGCTCAGACAGGTAAGGATTTTCCGACTTCCGCCTACGAACAGCTTTGGGGCGCCATCTGTGCCGTGTTTGACAGTTGGATGAACGAACGTGCCATCCTCTATCGCAAGATGGAAGGAATTCCTGCCGAATGGGGTACGGCTGTCAGCGTGCAGGCTATGGTGTTCGGTAATATGGGCGATACTTCCGCCACCGGCGTATGTTTCTCTCGCGATGCCGGAAACGGAGAAGACCTCTTCAACGGTGAATACTTGATCAACGCGCAAGGCGAAGACGTTGTTGCCGGTATCCGCACACCGCAACAGATCACCAAGATCGGTTCGCAACGTTGGGCGGAACGCGCCGGTATTTCAGAAGAAGAACGCGCAGCCAAATATCCTTCGATGGAAGAGGCCATGCCGGAAATCTATAAACAACTGGACGAGCTGCAAACAAAACTGGAAAACCATTATCGTGATATGCAGGATATGGAATTCACCGTACAGGAAGGAAAACTGTGGTTCCTGCAAACCCGTAACGGGAAGCGTACCGGTGCAGCAATGGTTAAAATCGCAATCGATTTGTTACATCAAGGTATGATTGACGAAAAAACAGCATTGAAACGTATCGAACCGAATAAACTGGACGAATTGCTTCACCCTGTATTCGACAAGGTGGCCGAGAAACAGGCAAAAGTTTGGGTGAAAGGTTTACCTGCATCTCCGGGGGCGGCTACGGGACAGATCGTGTTCTTTGCCGATGATGCCGCAAAATGGTATGCAGACGGCAAGAAAGTCGTAATGGTCCGTATCGAAACATCTCCTGAAGATTTGGCCGGTATGGCTGTCGCCGAAGGTATCCTGACTGCTCGTGGCGGTATGACTTCGCATGCAGCCGTTGTCGCACGCGGTATGGGCAAATGTTGTGTTTCCGGTGCCGGTGCTTTGGAAATCGATTATAAGAATAAGACAGTCGAAGTAGATGGCGTTAAGCTCAAAGAAGGCGACTATATTTCTATCAACGGTACGACCGGCACGGTTTATGTCGGAAAAGTAGAAACGAAGGCTGCCGAACTGTCTGGCGACTTTGCCGAATTGATGACACTGGCAGATAAATATACGAAATTGCAGGTCCGCACGAATGCCGACACACCGCACGATGCGACGATCGCACGTAATTTCGGAGCCGTAGGCATTGGTTTGTGCCGTACGGAACATATGTTCTTCGAAGGTGAAAAAATCAAAGCCATGCGTGAAATGATCCTGGCGGAAGATGCGGAAGGACGTAAGAAAGCTCTGGCAAAGATATTGCCTTACCAGAAGGAAGACTTCAAAGGTATTTTCAAGGCAATGGCTGGCTGTCCGGTAACCGTACGTTTGCTCGATCCTCCTTTGCACGAATTCGTGCCTCATGATCTGAAAGGCCAGGCAGAAATGGCGGAAGCAATGGGCGTATCGGTCAAAGAAATCCAAAAACGCGTGGAATCGCTATGTGAACACAATCCGATGTTGGGACACCGTGGTTGCCGTTTGGGGAATACATATCCTGAAATCACGGAAATGCAAACACGCGCCATTTTGGGAGCCGCTCTTGAATTGAAGAAAGAAGGTATCGAAGCAAAACCTGAAATCATGGTTCCGCTGACGGGTATCTTGTATGAATTCAAGGAACAAGAAAAAGTGATCCGTGAAACTGCCGCACAACTGTTCGAGGAAATGGGAGACAGTATCGACTTCAAGGTCGGAACGATGATCGAAATTCCGCGTGCCGCATTGACAGCAGACCGTATTGCTTCTTCTGCCGAGTTCTTCTCATTCGGAACAAACGACCTGACGCAGATGACATTCGGCTACTCACGCGACGATATCGCTTCCTTCCTGCCGGTTTATCTGGAAAAGAAGATTCTGAAAGTCGATCCGTTCCAGGTCCTCGATCAGAAAGGGGTGGGGCAATTGGTTCGTATGGCCACCGAAAAAGGCCGTGCTATCCGTCCGGACCTGAAATGCGGTATCTGCGGCGAACATGGCGGTGAACCTTCTTCTGTGAAGTTCTGCCACAAAGTAGGATTGAACTATGTGTCCTGCTCACCGTTCCGCGTCCCGATCGCACGTATCGCAGCGGCGCAGGCAGCTATAGAGGACTGATCTCCGACATAATTGGTCGCAGAATATATGCCAAGCGAACGTATCTGTTTACACACTATCAGAGTAAAGAAAAGGTTATGTTATAGTGATGGATTTTGATTTGTTTGGTAGTAATAAATCCCTGTTAACTTCTCGGTTAGCAGGGATTTATCATTTAAAAAGATATCGGATAACACTCCGGATGAATTATGCTGTCGATCTCAAGATCTACATCAATTGCATCCCAACGCAACGATTCTTCATCCGGCATGGTTACATCCAAGACATCCGATAGAAGACCGTTTCTTATTTTATTATGGTTTCTGATGGTTTTCTGAAAATAATTTGTGGAAAAAAGTGTCGAAGAAATCACAAAATAATGTATATTTGTTTTTTGATGATGAATGAATAAACAATATCTACGTATGGAGCGATATTTAATAATTAAGACGAGAGATGAATTGTTGCGCATCAAAATAGGGCAAATCCTCTATTTTGAAGCCGATAGAAATTACACTAAACTACTTTTATCCAACGGAATTCAATTTACATTTGCAATTAACATAGGAAAAATTGAAGAAATATTGGAGAAGCAGGTGGCAGGTTGTAACGCAATCTTGATGCGCGTTGGCAAAAGCCATATCATCAATAAAAATCATATCTTACAGATAAACTTGCCCAAGCAGAAACTGTTATTGCTGACACAAGATGGAAAACCGAGAGAACTGGTGATATCCAAAGATCCTTTGAAGGTGCTGAAAGACACACTCGAAAAGGAAATGGGAAAAACAGAGGAACCAAAAGAAATTACGGAATGATCATTAAGATTGGAAAAGCAAACGATAATGATTTTGTAGTGAACGATCCTCATGTAAGCCGCCACCACGCAAAGCTGGTTCGTGAAGAGGGAGGATGTTGGCTGCTTGAAGATTTGGGGTCGACAAACGGAACATTTGTCAATGGCTCCCAAATCGTTAAGAAACATGTAACTCCAAGCGACACAATCAAACTGGGAGACAATTATGTGTTAAACATGTCTGAAGCCCTGAAGTCCAGCAATGATTACAGCGAGGAATTTGCAGCACTGAAGCAGGTGTATGACAATTACATTCAAGCAAAGGTTAAGATACAATCGTCCAACCAATTTAAAACCAGATTGTTTCAGTCTCTTCCGTTTGCCATCCCCGGTGTAGTGGGGGTCGTGATTGGCTTTTTGGGGAAAGGAAGTCCGGAATTGTTCGGGCTAAGTTTGTTTATTACGGTCTGCGCTCCGACAGTCGGTATCTACCTGGGTGCGAAACAGTCGGCCAAGATCCCGCAATTGTTGCAAGATTTGACCAATCAATTCAAAATCGACTATGTATGCCCCAAGTGTGGAACGTTCTTAGGTGAAATACCCTGGGAATCATTACGCAACAGAAAACAATGCCCGATGCCTTCCTGTAAGGCTAAATGGGTGAGCGAGTAGGATTCCCGTTTCATATACTAAAAGTAATACTTTCGTACAGTAAACCCAAACATTTGATTATAAGGAACTATTTTGTGTTTGGATGTCAGTCCGTTTCCTTACTTTTGTTTCCAGAAAATTTAATTATAACATTTTATGCAAGAAGAGGATTACACATTCGTGACATTAGACAGCGACGACGTTATATCGACTGACGCTGTTATCGTGGATGTGGACGGGGAAAACGATTTGTCGGATGTTGTGATGATTGATGAAAGCATTGATGCTTCTGATTTTATTACACTATCTGATGACACTGTTATGTTGTCCGATGCAGACATGCTGGATACATATTCAACAGATATTGACGGATCTGATATATCGTTTATCCTATGATTTCCGTTAAATGTCCACATTGCCATGTTGGGTTAAAGGTAGACGAGGGGAAAATTCCCCTCGATATCACCTCTTTCAAATGTCCGAAGTGCAAACAACCGATTCCTGTTTCTTTGTTGTCAATGGAGAAAGGAAGTGCCACATCTGAATCGGAAACGGTTCTGATACAGCCTCTTTGTATGACAACCGGACGTCTCTCTGTAATAGCAAATGCTGATACGCCTGGGCAAACTTTTCCACTTCAGGAAGGAGTCCATATTATCGGACGAAAATCCAATACGTCCAATGCTACGATCGGTATTGTGACGGCTGATAAATCAATGAGCCGGGAACATATTCGGATCGAGGTGAAAAAAGATGCCAAAGGCGGCTATAAACATTATCTTTCTGACAATAATAGCAAAAATCATACGTTATATAATAGCAATTACTTAGAGAATGGAGAGATTGTCGTACTCAATAATAATGATGAAATTATTATAGGTCACACAGTTCTCCGGTTTAATGAATAAAAATGGTCTATGCTATATGAATATAACGATCGGCAAACCTTGGGCTGTCAGCGAAAAAGGAGGCAGATTGAATAATGAAGATTCCATCTTTCCTCTACCGGAAACAGTAAACTCCAATCAAAACTTGTTTCTGGTCTGTGATGGTGTCGGAGGCGCAGAAAAAGGGGAAATTGCAAGTTCGTTGGCTTGCGAGTCTTTTCAGGCTTTTTTTTCAACTTTTCGTGAAGGTGAACCGAACGCCGGTTTCATAAATAAAGCAATTCGTTATACCGAAGCACGTTTTGATGACTATGTAGCAATTCATCCGGAAGCCAAAGGAATGGCTACCACTCTGACCATGACCTTTGTAGGGACAACCGGCATAACTCTGGCACATGTGGGAGACAGCCGGATTTACCATTTCCGTAAGGGAGAAATCTTGTTCCGGACCGAAGATCACTCACTGGTCAATTCGTTGGTGAAATTGGGAAAAATCACCCGTGAAGAGGCCGCACACCACCCGCAGCGGAACGTAATCATACGGGCAATCCAAGGAACGAACCGTCCGACAGAAGCCGATGTCGTGCTTTTGAACGATATCAAAGCCGGAGATTATCTGTTTATGTGTTCGGACGGTGTGCTCGAACGCCTTAGCAATGAGGAACTTTCTGATATATTCGAGCATTCCGGCAGCCCGGAAGAGATTAAAAATGCAATTATGTCTGCTTGCAGCGGGAAAACACGCGATAACTTTTCTTTTTATATCATCCCCATACAAAATGTATTAGATTTCACAGGAATTAAACAAAATATACTTTCTTTCCTTTATTCTTTTATATAAATAACGTAATTTTGGCAGATTAATAGAATTGCGCATAGATGTTATGAATTTGCCAAACGGACATGTTCTTCAGAATGGAAAATATCGGATCACTCATGTAATTGGTCAGGGGGGCTTTGGTATAACTTACAAAGGCGTCTGGTATACGGAGGTGAAGGGTTCGTTAGGAACTGTGCAAACAGAGGTGCCTATTTGTATAAAAGAATACTTCTTTAAAGATTATTGTTACAGAGAAGCTGAATCTTTTGCTGTCAAGGTACACTCCGAGACAGGAAGAGCTCTTTTCGATAAATTCAAGGAAAAACTTATCAAGGAAGCCAAGATACTTTCTGAAGTCCACCATCCCCATATAGTGAATGTACTAGAGGTTTTCGAAGAAAACGACACGGCTTATATAGCCATGGAATACATTTCCGGCTGTTCCCTCAAGTATATGATGGAGCGGGAAGGCGTATTGCCGGAAACGAAAGTACTCAGATATGTTCGCCAAATAGGAGAAGCACTCCGGTTTGTACACGAAAAGAACATCCTTCATTTGGATATCAAACCCAGCAATATCCTGATCGACTCGTCAGGGAAAGCGCGTCTGATCGATTTCGGCGTAAGCAAACGATACGATATCGAGCAACAGGAAACCAGTACGACCATGCTTACCTTGTCAAAAGGATTTGCTTCGATCGAACAATATGACAACGAAGGGACACAGAGCTTTTCACCTTGTCCGGATATCTATTCGTTGGGTGCTACCATGTACAACCTTTTGACGGGGAAAATACCGACCGAATCTATTTTGCGGGCGACACATCCTTTACTGAAACCGTCGGAACTGAATAAGGATATATCGCCTAAGACGGAAGCTGCCATAATCAAGGCAATGCAAATCATTCCGGCCGATCGTTTCCAGACGATAGCCGAAATGATGGCAGCATTAGATCTTCCTGCGGAAGAAGAAGAAACTCCCGCAAATAAATTGCAAAATACAGACGGACAAGAAGAGGATGATGAGACAACAGTCATTCATCAAAGTGAACAATCGACTTATAATGAGAACGATGAAGACCGAACGGTTGTAAACAGCGACGAAATCGTTTATCAGTCACCCCGTAAGAAAAGAAGGAAGTGGATACTGGTTTCCGTGGTTATTGCTATATTTGCCTGCGTAGGATCTGCTGTCGCTTTCCTGGTTCAGGGAAACAAAGCCTCTACGAAACCGAACGTAACGGAGTTGGTCAGTCCGGTCGAAGAAAAAAAAGATTCGGAGCAACAGCTTCCGGAAACGACTGTTCCGGAGGTGAAAGAAGAACCTATGCTTGACAAGGAAGATAAGAAAACGGAAACGACAATGGTGCGACAGCCGGAAAAAGCTATACCCGTTGTTGTTGATGAACCTCGGAAACAACCCGAAACAAAGCGGATTCCGGTAGAAGAGAATAAAATAACAATACAGCCACTACAGCCTACCGTCGAAGAAATTGATGCGGAATATGCCGCTCTGATAGCTTCCGGCAAGGAGAAGATGGGGAAAGCTGATTTTACGAATGCAAAGAAAGATTTCACGAAAGCGAAAGAAACCAAATTGACGGAAGAGGTCGTACGTCTTCTGATTTCTTGCGACGAGAAGGAAGCAGCCAAACTCTTGGCCGACAGGAAAGCTCAATATGAGATGAAGAAGACTTTCGGGAATTTTACGATTGTACGAAAGAAATCGACCATGTTATACGGAGCAATCGATTCGGATGCGAACGAACGTATTCCATGTAAATACCGCAATGTCGGGATCGCCGAAAATGGCCGTGCTTTCGAACGTAAAGATGGTTTGTTCGATATCTATAATGCTGATGGCGTATTGATAAATGAAGGATCAACGTATTATTAAACGTGTTTATGAAAAGACTTTGGATGATTTTGATTCTTTTTGTTGTATTGCCGGTGTGCTTGCTGGCCCAACAAAAAACAGAATATAACAGAAAAGGAGACGAGGCGATGAAACGTCTGGACTATAGTGATGCAAGGATGTGGTATGAAGAAGGTGTCGTGCAATGTGACCCTTACAGTATCGGGCAGCTCACTTCGATATGGTTAGCCAACCAGCGGATGCGTCCTTCAATGCATAGTTTGATGAACAAATGTCGGGCTTGCCTGGAACTGATGGCCAACAATGAGGATACGACCGCTATTTCGCGGTTGATAGTCTATTATACCGAGGGAATAGGAACTTCCAAAAATGAAACTTTGGCAAAATCCTGGCAAGACCGCTTGGAAACACTCCGCAAACCGACGGAACCTGCCTTTTATTCACCTGGCAATCAAATAAAGACGGACAAACCCAAAGAACCGATGAAGTTCTTTTTGGGTTATGCCTACTCCATAGAAGCTCCTTATGGCCTGACTGTGGGAGGCGTGAAATCCCGTTTCGGGTGGTTTATTCGTTTTAAAACCAATCTGGGCTTTGACGATTATGACGGGGAATGCAGAGGTACGGATGAACTGGTTGGTTCAACATCCGATAACGCCTATCATTTCACGAACAAGAAAAAGGTGAATAGTTATGCCGGAACGGCGGGGGTGGTTTTCAAATGTACATCTTGGTTATATACGTCTGTCGGTCTGGGATATGGCAGTCGGGAATTATTATGTGAATATGCCACAATCGACAACTCGGATCACAGGATAGAAAAATCCTATTGGGCGAAGAATTTGGATTATTCCTATAGTGGATTGGCGGCCGATCTGGATGTAATGATCAAAGTCGGTCCTGTGTTTGTAAGTGCGGGATGCAATACATTGAATTTTAAATATGTTGATTTGAATGCCGGTATCGGCCTGTTTTTCTAATAAGAATAATTTATGAAATACATATACTCAATCTTTTTAGCAGCAGTTTCATTTTTATGGATACTGTCCGGATGTGTGGAAGATCCGGATATGGATACACGCTTGCAGAATGCAAAGGCACCGGAGGTTTCCGAGACTTCAATGGAAGGGGAAGCATATGCCTCTTCGATCACGTTAAGGGCTCAAGTAGTGAAAGAAAACGGTCTGCCGATAAAAGAATGTGGGGTTTGCTGGAGTACACAAAAGGGAACGGAACCGCATGAAAACATGCGTGACAAACGATTTGAAAAAGCAGATAAAATCGAAAACCATGATTTTACGGTAACGATGTCCAACTTGGAAGATAGTACGAAATATTATGTATATGCCTATGCCATTAATGATGTAGATACAGCTTTTTCAAAAACAGAAGGAGTCTATACGACAATAAACGGTATTGGTGAAGTCGCGACTTTGGATGTGGATAGCGCCACCGTAAAAGCTATTTCCGTCTGGGTGAAAGGGAAGGTGAAAAGCAGGGGAGTCGGCATTGAAAAGTTAGGCTTCTACTACAAAAAGAAAGAACAAGCCGGAAATATCGAACCTTCGGATCAAGATTCAATCATCACATACGAAGAGAGTGATTTGGCTCTTGTCGATACTTTCTCTTGCCACATAACGAACCTCGAGCCGGAGACCTGGTATTATGTACGTGCTTTTGCCAAAAATCAGTTTGGCGAATTTGCTTTCAATGTGGATTCTTTCAGGACTACAGATGGCAAACCTTTGGTAGGCAAGCTGAATTTGATAAAAGACAGTACGACTTTCACCACTGCCGATCTCTCGGCTTTCCTGATCAATGAAGGAGATGCGCCTGTCAGTGCCTATGGTTTTTGTTGGAGTGTTGAAGAAGAACCGACGATAGAGGCCGATACGGTCATGTGCACAAACATGACAGATGACGGTCTGTTTACCGGGAGAATACGAAATTTGGAATCGGCCAAGAAGTATTATGCACGTGCTTATGCCGTGAATGAGTTCGGAACGGTATATAGTGAAGAAGAAATTACGATTTCGACAAAAAGCGAGAAGCCGAATATTATCACATTTGCTATCACTCCGGACTCGATCAAAAGCGACGGAACGGTTCATATTGGCGGTGAATTGCAGAATGGAGGTAACAGTGCCGCCGTCGAGTGGGGGATTTGCTGGTCTTCAAGCAATCGGGAGCCGAGTGTCAAGGATAATCATGTTGCCGTAGACGATACGCTTTTCATGTATGCATTGCCGTCGTTAAAGGGTAATACAGTCTATTATGTAAGAACTTATGCCACTAATGAAAGCGGTTTGACCGGTTATGGCGAAATCAAATCTTTCACCACCCCGAATATTTTTGAGAATAAAAATATTTATCCCGGAGTTAACAGGCAATTTTCTGCCGGGTTCATACTTGATGATCGTATCTATGTCGTAGGGGGAGACTTAGGAGGTGAACGCAGTAAAGAAATGTTTGGATATAATGTAGAGGCAGATGAATGGATTTCCATGGCCGATTGCCCTAAAGCCTACTCTCAGATGAGTACCGCTGTTTATGGGAGCCAGGCATATCTCCTTGGCGGTATAGACAAACAAACGATAGGGGCTGATTGCCAGATATACAATTTGGACAACAACTGGTCGGAACCAGCGCGATATTCATTGCCTGAAGGCCGTTTCGGTTCTGTCAGCTTCGTCTATCGCGATTCTTTGTATGTCTTGGGCGGATCGGATGGAAGCAATAATATGAATAAGATATTGCGCTACGACCTGTCTTCTCCGGACGCGGATTGGGAAATGGTCGCTGAATTTCCGGCCCGTCAGCGCGGCGGCATTGTTCAGGTCGTAGGAGATAAGGTCTATGCCGGATTGGGAGAAGGCGGAAGCGGCATAAGAAACGGCTTCTGGGAATCTTCGGACAGTTTGAAGATATGGAATCAGATATCTATTCCTGAAAAAATAGGAAGTGTTTCATCAGGCGTTTATGATGAACGGCGAAACAGCTTCTTTATGATTGACAATAACGGGAAGATATGGGAATATAATTTGTCAAGCAGTGAATGGACTGCTCGTTCTTTATTGGGTTATCGCATGAACAATTATCACATGTTTATGTTGAATGGTATAATCTATATTTTGGGACAGGATCTTTATTATGTCAACAAATTTATCATGTATAATCCGATATGGGATAATTGATCATGAACAGAACAAAGATATTAGAAGAGATTCAAAAAAACGTAGAACTCTTGTCAGCTACAGGTTCAGCGGAGTATAAATACATTCCGCTACACCAAAAAACATCACCGTCGGTGACAGCGCTCAGGGAGATCATGAGCCTGCTTCGCAAGATTATTTTCCCCGGTTTCTTTGGGACGGAACAGGAGGCACAGACCGACACCATACAATATTATACGGGCGTATATCTGGAACAGGCCTACGATCTGTTGCATGAACAAATCTATAACGGCCTGTGCTTTGAGGTCGAACGTTGTTGTGACTCAAAGGATCGCGCATCAGAAATAGCCATCGCTTTCATTAATAAGATTCCGCATATCAAGTATCTGTTATCGACAGATGTGAAAGCGATCTTAGATGGCGATCCGGCAGCCCAAAGTCCAAGTGAAATTATTTTTTGTTATCCGGCAATCCATGCCATTCTTTATCAGCGAGTGGCACATGAGCTATTGAAACTCGGTGTGCCCGTGATTCCGCGTATCATAACGGAAATGGCCCATTCAGACACGGGAATAGACATTCATCCGGGAGCGCAGATAGGAGAATATTTCAGTATAGATCATGGAACAGGCGTTGTGATCGGGCAGACGGCTGTGATCGGAAATCATGTCCGTCTCTATCAAGGCGTGACGTTGGGGGCAAAGAGTTTTACTCTGGATGAAGAAGGCTTGCCTATGGACGTGCCACGCCATCCGATTATAGAAGATTATGTTACGATCTATTCCAATGCTTCTATTTTGGGCCGGATCACAATCGGCCGCGGTTCCGTAATCGGTGGCAATATCTGGCTGACCCATAGCGTACCGCCTGATTCCAAAGTCTTGCAGACACGTGCTGTCGAAGGTAAATGATTTTTTTTCTGTTTTTTCTGAACCAAACAGGTCTGTATACTGTTATAAGATAAAATGAGTTCGGAATTTGCATCCAAAGAAATTCCAATCATATATTATAAAGTTAGTAGTATTTGTTTTTTCATATAAGTAGAGTTTGTTATTTGTTTGATCCGCATGTAGCTGTGAAGCTGGATGCGGATTTTTTATGTTTAGCATAAATAAAGGGCTTTGATCGCATTTAACTTGTAATACGTAACAGATAATTGACATGTTGGCAGAAAAATTGCGGGGTTTATAATTTTGTAATAAGAAAAATAGAACAGTTAGTAGTGATTCTTTGAAGTTGCCGCTATTTTTTCGGCTGTTTATTTGCAGGGATAAATATTTATCCCTTTATTTGTATCATAAAATTAAACATCATGTAGTTATGCCAACTTTATTTGAACTTTTTGGTATTCGATTTTATTTCTATTCAGAAGAACATTTGCCTATTCATGTTCATATAGAAAATGGTGATGGTAAGGCAAAAGTTAATGTTTATTCCAAAATAGAACTTGTATCGAATAATGGTATAAAGCCAAAGGATTAAAAAAAAGCATTGGTGATTATTGAAACATATCAAGATGATATAATTGACGCTTGGAGAAGATATCACGGAGAATAATCAATAAAACTAAAAGTTATGGATATAATAAAAGACATTTGGTTTGACGCAAATCGCATTTATATGAAAACGGACACAGGAAAAACTTTCAGTCGTCCGTTAGAAGCATTTCCTTTACTGAAAGAAGCAAGTGATAAAGATCGTCTTAATTTCAAGATAGGAAAGTTTGGTGATGATGTCCGTTGGGAATCATTAGATGAAGATATTCATATTTCCAGTTTCTTCGAGACTGTGGAGCCTGATTATGAAAATGAAATAGCTGCCATATTTAAACGCTTCCCTCAACTGAACGTGTCAGAAGTAGCACGGAGTATGGGAATTAATAAAAGTCTTCTTTCTAAATATATTTACGGCATTAAAAAACCAAGCATTCAGAGGAAAATGCAAATAAAAGAAGCATTACATGTATTGGGAGAAGAATTAATAGCAGTCTAACAACTTTTTAGGCGTGGCAATGGTCACGCCTTTTTTATGTCATTTTATATGTAGCTGTGAAGCTGGATGCGGATTTTTATTTATATGCTATCTGCTTCTGTTTCAGGCTTTTAATTAAAATAATTACGATTATGTTTAATAGGATTGTGGAACTTCAGGATGAGAACGGCACAAGATCCTCCTAACGCACTCATAGCAACCGGTTCTGCACCCAACATTGAAAAAGATTCCTCTACATCGCGGAAAAGATTTATTGATAACGGGAAAAAGAGTTTTTACATAAAAAAAGGAGCTCTCAATTCAGAGAACTCCTTTATCAATAAATTTTCTGAGCTATTTTATTTATTCATTTCTGCTTCGATAGCTTCCAGTTCCGGACCCATGTTCAGATTGTAATAGATACCTCTCAAAGCAATCATGTTATCCATCTTTCCGGGGTCTGCTTCATGAGCTTTCTTATAATATGGAAGAGCTTTTTTGAACAATTCTTTTGCCAAGCCTAATTCTTCCTGATATTTCTTGCTATCATTGATCATATTGGCTTCACTCAGTTTGTTCACACCCTGATTGTAATAGATACGGCCGATGTTAGAAAGTGCATCTGTCAGATTCGGATCTTTTTCCAATGCTGTTTTGAAGTATTTTTCTGCATTGTCATTATCTTTCAGTCCTGTTTCATAGACACGTCCCATTACATTGTAAAGGTTTGCATCGTTCGGGTTTTTCTGGATTGCAACATTCAGCATTTCCACTGCTTTTTCATTTCTATTGGAATAGATGTAGGTGTTGATCAAGTTATTCAAAAAGAAAGCTGAATCCGGGAAAATCTGCATACCTTCTTCAAATGTTTTTTCCAGCATAAGAGAGTCCTGAGCTGTTTTTGCTTCTCCATATTCGTAGCAAAGATACTGATAAACATCATATTGACGATAGGGAGTTTTCTTTGCACGTTCCAGGGCGGCAATAGCTAATTTGGAATCTTTTGTTAAAGAAGCGGCTGCTGCTGCGTAGAACTGAACTGTCATGAATGTCGAGTCTTTTTCTGCTGTCTGAGTTCCTGCAAACATTGGCAGTTCGGATATTTCCACATACTGGTTGAAGAAATCGTATGCTTTCTTGTACTCTTGTTTATCGAAGTAATATGCTCCACCGTTGAACAGATATACATGGTTTGCACTCAGGATACTTTGGATATCTTTTGTGAATTTAGGTTTTACTTTACCTTTTTCGTTTGGCAACTGATCCAGTTCGTAGGCTTTCTGGAAATAAGGTAAAATACCATACAGAGCTTCGTACATAACCGGTTCGTTGGGTTGCTGTCCCAAGATTTGTTTAGCTCTTTCAGCATTGAACTGCTGATCTTCAATAAAACCTGCTACATACCAAGTTTTAGCGTCATTTTTAGTTTCCGGATTTTCCAATGCACCTTTGATCAAGGTTCTGGCTTCTCCGAAATCTGCATTACTGCCTTTTGCGATACTCTGTGCCTCGCTTACGACTTTTTTCTGTGCGAAAGAGGCAGATGCTGCAACACATAGTGCAACTGTTAATAATACTCGTTTCATTTGTGATAGTGATTTGAGATTAATATTCTATTTTGTTTAAATTATTCCTCCGTTGTTTCTTCTGTATCGTTTGCATTTTCATTGCTTTCGACATCATCAGAGACATCTTCGAAACCGGTATTCTCTATCGGATGTTCATGACTTGCCGCATTTTCTGAAGCTTCGCGTTGTGCTTTTTCTTCGGCGATTTCTTCTTCAGTCTGTGACAGTACTTTACATACAGAGGCGATTTCGTCATTACGTTTCCCTAAATTGATCAGGCGTACTCCTTGTGTCGCACGTCCGATGACATTCAGATCGGATACCTTCATACGGATTGCGATACCGGATTTATTAATGATCATAATATCGTTTTCTTCCGTAACATTCTTGATGGCAACAAGTTTACCGGTCTTTTCCGTAATGTTGATGGTTTTGACACCTTTACCTCCACGGTTCGTAATACGATAATCTTCGATATTGGAACGTTTGCCGTAACCTTGTTCGGACACTACCAGTACGGTTTCCTTTTCTTTGTCCTTGACGCAAACCATTCCTACGACTTCGTCGTTCGGATCGTCATCAAGTGTCATGCCTCTCACTCCGGATGCGGTACGGCCCATAACGCGTACTGCGTTTTCGTGGAAACGGATGGCACGTCCGTTGCGGTTTGCAATCAGGACTTCATTGTTGCCGTTTGTCATACAAACTTCGATCAGGCCGTCGTCTTCACGCAATGTGATGGCATTCACGCCATTCTGGCGGGGACGGGAATATGCTTCCAGCAGTGTCTTCTTGATCACGCCTTTCTTTGTGCAGAACAACAGGTAATGAGAATTGATAAACTCTGTATCTGTCGTCAGTTTCTTTACGCGGATGAAGGCATTGACTTTGTCGTCTTGTTCGATGTTCAACAAGTTCTGGATCGCTCTTCCTTTCGAGTTCTTTGCTCCTTCCGGGATTTCGAATACTTTCAGCCAATAGCATTTTCCTTTTGCTGTAAAAATCAGCAAGGTGGCGTGCATGGAAGCCGGGTAGATGTATTCCACGAAATCTTCATCACGTGTTTCAGAACCTTTGGCCCCTACTCCGCCGCGTCCCTGAGCACGGAATTCACTGAGCGGCGTACGCTTGATGTATCCCATGTGGGAGATGGTGATGATCATCTCGTCATCCGCATAGAAGTCTTCAGGATTAAGCTCTTCTGAGGCATAGACGATGTCTGTCTTGCGCTCGTCTCCGTACTTGTCCTTGATTTCCTGCAACTCGTCTTTGATGACTTTCATACAAAGATCGTCATTTTCCAGAATTTCCTTCAAATATGCGATTAATTTTTCGATTTCTTCATATTCTGCACGAAGTTTGTCTTGTTCCAGGCCTGTCAACTGGCGAAGTCTCATTTCCACGATGGCGCGAGCCTGTACGTCCGACAGGGAGAAACGTTCTTTCAGCCGTTCGACGGCTTCAACCGGGCTTTTAGACGATTTGATGATCGCGATGACTTCGTCGATATTGTCGGAAGCTATGATGAGACCTTCCAGGATATGGGCGCGTTCTTCGGCTTTCTTCAAGTCGTATTTCGTACGGCGGATCACGACTTCATGTCTATGGTCGACAAACGCTTTGATCAAATCTTTCAGATTGAGCAATTTGGGGCGTCCGTTCACCAGGGCGATATTGTTGACGCTGAAAGAGGACTGCAATGCCGTCATCTTGTACAGCTTGTTGAGCACGACGCTCGAATTTGCATCTCTTTTCACGTCTACGACGATTCTCATGCCTTGGCGGTCCGACTCGTCGTTTACATTCGATATGCCGTCTATGCGCTTTTCGTTCACTAAATCGGCAATGTATTTGATCAGTTCGGCTTTATTTACACCGTAGGGTATTTCCGAAATGATAATCTTCTCGTGGTTGTTTTCCGTCTCGATTTCTGCTTTGCCTCGCAGGACAATGCGCCCTTTACCTGTTTCGAAGGCATCTTTTACGCCGGCATATCCATAGATGGTTGCGCCGGTCGGGAAATCCGGTGCTTTGATATATTGCATCAAATCAGCCACTTCCATTTCTCCGTGGGCATCGATGTATGCCATACAGCCATCCAGCACCTCGCTAAGGTTGTGTGTCGGCATGTTTGTTGCCATACCGACGGCAATACCGGAAGCACCGTTTACCAGCAGGTTCGGAATGCGAGTCGGCAATACGGTCGGTTCTTTCAGCGTATCGTCGAAGTTAAGCTGGAAATCAACCGTGTCTTTGTCTATATCGCGAAGCATTTCTTCGGCAAGCTTGCTTAACCTTGCTTCCGTGTAACGCATGGCGGCAGGGCTGTCGCCGTCCACCGAACCGAAGTTTCCTTGTCCATCCACCAGTGTATAGCGCATAGACCATGTCTGTGCCATACGAACCATTGCGAAATAGACGGACGAGTCGCCGTGTGGATGGTATTTACCTAAAACTTCACCAACAATTCTCGCAGATTTTTTATAAGGTTTGTCGGATGTGTTACCTAATTCATTCATCCCGAATAAAATACGACGATGAACCGGTTTAAAACCATCCCTAACATCCGGAAGGGCACGCGAAACTATGACAGACATTGAATAGTCAATGTATGCCGATTTCATTTCCTCCTCGATGTTAATCTTAATAATTCTGTCTTGATCAACCATTTAGTTTTATATTAATTACACTCAATATCTCACCTTTCAAAAAGTGCACTAAGGTAAGGCTTTTCCGTGTATCACGAAAGTTTTTGGCTCGAAATTTTAGAATTTACTTGTCCGGGGAGATCCGGATCCAAACTATCAAAATGAAACTACCACCCCATGAAAATGGGATTAGTAGGGCATGTTTTTAGAATTACACTATAGGGTAATATTTTTTAACGTTTCTTTATGGTGGAATAAGCTTGTTATTTATGATAATATGACAAATTTGCTTTCGTCTGCTTTATTTTCTTTTAAGGAATAATGGCACGGATTTTGTTAGATATATAGCGAGAGTTTATTACATTTGCATGATCACAGTACATTATTATAATATGAAAAATAACTATTCAAAGAGATTAATGGACGTTATTGAATATAGCCGCGAAGAAGCAGCAAGGCTTCAGAACAGTTATATCGGACCGGAACACTTAATGCTTGGAATTATTCGCGACGGCGAAGGGAAAGCCGTGCAGGCCCTGCGTGAACTGAATGTCGACGAGTGGGCTATTAAAGGAAAGATCGAACAAGAAATCAAGAATACAATCGATGCCGAAGAAGCTGTCCAGCATGACATCGCCATCAGTAAAACAACCGAGCGTGTCTTGCGTATGAGCATGCTTGAATCGCGCTTGTTCAAGAAAGAAGAAACCGGAACGGAACATCTGCTTCTGGCCATTCTGAAAGAAGAGTTTAACGTTGCGGCAAAAGTGCTGAACGAAGCGGGCATAACGTATCGCAGCATATATAATTACCTGGTGAGCGGTACGGGTTTGAAGCGCATGGAGGATTTTGCCGGTGAAGACGTTGCCGAACATTTTGAGGAAATCAGCGATGGTTACACAGACGATGATGAAGACGAAGACGATGATTTCTCTTCCCGTCGGGAGTCTCCCCGCTCCTCTTCCGGAGCCGGATCGGCACAGCCCAAATCGCCGAACGACACGCCTGTGTTGGATAACTTCGGTACGGATATGACACGCGCGGCAGCGGAAAACCGCCTCGACCCGATTGTCGGACGCGAGAAAGAAATCGAACGCCTGGCGCAGATATTGAGCCGTCGCAAGAAAAACAATCCTGTTCTGATCGGCGAACCGGGTGTCGGCAAATCGGCGATCGTGGAAGGCTTGGCCCTGCGTATCATCCAGCGTAAAGTTTCCCGCGTATTGTTCGACAAGCGCGTGATCAGCCTGGATATGGCCTCTATCGTGGCAGGGACCAAATACCGCGGCCAGTTTGAAGAGCGTATCAAAGCGATCCTGAACGAACTGTCGAAGAACCCGAACATCATTCTGTTTATCGATGAGATACATACGATCGTCGGTGCGGGTTCGGCTTCCGGTTCAATGGATGCCGCCAATATGCTGAAGCCGGCTTTGGCCCGTGGCGAAATACAATGTATCGGCGCTACGACGCTCGATGAATACCGTAAGAATATCGAGAAAGACGGAGCGTTGGAACGTCGTTTCCAGAAAGTGATCGTCGATCCGACAACAGCGGAAGAGACGTTGCAAATCCTGCAAAACATCAAGGCCCGCTACGAAGAACACCACAACGTGATCTATACGCCCGAAGCCCTGCAGGCTTGTGTGAAGCTGACGGAACGTTACATCAGCGACCGCAACTTCCCCGATAAGGCGATCGATGCGTTGGATGAAGCCGGTTCTCGCGTACATATATCTAATATCACGGTTCCGAAGAGCATCGAAGAACTGGAAGCCAAGATCGAAGCGACCAAGACGGAGAAGCTCGCGGCCGTTAAGTCGCAGAACTTCGAGCTGGCAGCCAGCTTCCGCGACAAGGAGCGCCAGTATCTCCTGCAGCTGGAAGCGGCCAAAGCGAAATGGGAACAGGAATTGCAGGAACACCGCGAAACGGTGGATGAAGATAAGGTGGCAGAAGTTGTAGCCATGATGTCAGGAGTTCCCGTTCAGCGTATCGCAAAAGCTGAAAACCTGAAGCTGCTCGAAATGGCCGAGAACCTGAAGAAGAAAGTGGTCGGCCAGGATGATGCCGTCCAGAAGATAGTAAAAGCGATCCAGCGTAACCGCGTCGGGCTGAAGGATCCGAACAAACCGATCGGGACGTTCATGTTCTTAGGACCGACAGGTGTCGGCAAGACTCATCTGGCCAAGAAATTGGCTGAATATCTGTTTGATTCGGCAGACGCTTTGGTCCGTATCGACATGAGCGAATACCTTGAAAAGTTTGCGGTGTCCCGTCTGATCGGTGCGCCTCCGGGATATGTAGGTTATGAAGAAGGCGGCCAGTTGACCGAGAAGGTCCGCCGTAAACCCTACTCTGTCGTCCTTCTGGATGAAATCGAAAAAGCGCATCCGGACGTGTTCAACCTGCTGCTGCAAGTCTTGGACGAAGGCCGTCTGACTGACAGCCTTGGCAGACGGATAGACTTTAAGAATACGATTCTGATCATGACATCCAATATCGGTACACGCCAGTTGAAAGACTTCGGCCGTGGTGTCGGTTTCAGTTCGCAGGCAGCCGGTGAACCGGATAAGGACTTTTCGCGCAGTGTCATCCAGAAAGCGTTGAACAAGGCGTTCGCTCCGGAGTTCCTGAACCGTGTGGACGACATCATCATGTTCGACCAACTGGATAAGGAAGCGATCCATAAGATCATCGATATCGAGTTGCAAGGCCTTTACAAACGTGTGGCCGGCCTGGGATATTCATTGGAACTGACAGATGCCGCCAAAGATTTTATCGCCACCAAAGGCTATGACATCCAGTTCGGGGCACGTCCGCTGAAACGCGCCATCCAGAAATACCTGGAAGACGAAATGGCTGAAATGATTATCCGTGCGTCTGTCGGCGAAGGAGATACGATCGTTGTCGACTTCGATAAGGACAAACAGGAAATCGTCACGAACGTAAAGAAGAGCGAACAGGCATCCGAATCCTGATTTTTAGAATATATGGTAACATCATTTCATACGCTGATCTCCCGCAGCCTGAACATTCCGGCCGGACAGGTGGAACGGACCATCGGGTTGCTGGGAGAAGGAGCGACAATTCCCTTCATCAGCCGGTACCGCAAAGAGGTGACCGGAGGACTGGATGAAGTCCAGATCGGCAATATCAAAGACCAGTTGGACAAGTTGACCGAACTGAAGAAGAGAAAAGAAAGTATCTTGTCTTCTATAGAAGAACAAGGCAAACTGACTCCCGAACTGAAAAAACGGATCGAGGATTCGTGGGACAGCACCGAAATAGAAGACCTGTATCTGCCCTACAAACCCAAACGAGTCACCAAAGCGGAGATCGCCCGCAGGAAAGGGCTCGAACCTCTTGCCAAAGTTGTGATGATGCAGAACGAACGGGATTTGTCCGCCCGCGCGGCGACCTTTGTCAAAGGAGATGTGAAGAGCGAAGAAGATGCGTTGCAAGGAGCACGCGACATCATTGCCGAATGGGTGAACGAGAACGAAGAGGCACGTAACGCCGTCCGGAATTCATTCTCGCACACAGCGGTTATCACCTCCAAAGTCGTCAAAGGAAAAGAGGAAGAGGGCGCCAAGTACCGCGATTATTTCGAATTCAGCGAACCGCTGAACCGAACGAGTTCACACCGCCTGCTGGCCCTGCGCCGAGGCGAAGCGGAAGGCATTCTGCGTGTAAGCATTTCACCAGACACGGAGGGCTGCCTGGATCGTCTGAAACGCCGTTTCGTGAAAGGACGGGGCGAAGCGTCCGACCAGGTATCGGCAGCCGTAGACGACTCTTTCAAGCGCTTGTTGAAACCTTCCATCGAAACCGAATTTGCCAACCTGAGCAAGGCGAAAGCCGACGAAGAGGCGATACGCGTGTTTGCCGAGAACCTGCGCCAACTGTTGTTGGCGCCGCCATTGGGACAGAAGCGCGTGTTGGGTGTCGATCCCGGCTACCGTACCGGTTGCAAACTGGTTTGCCTCGATGCGCAAGGGACATTGTTGCATAACGAAGCGATCTATCCCCATCCGCCCCAGAACGAAAAAAGCAAAGCGGCTGCCAAAGTGGCACAATTGGTCGCCACATACGCCATCGACGCCATCGCTATCGGGAACGGGACGGCAAGCCGCGAGACGGAACAGTTCATCACCAATATCCGCTACGACCGCAAGGTGCAGGTATTCGTGGTCAGCGAGAACGGAGCGTCCATCTATTCCGCCTCCAAGATCGCCCGCGACGAGTTTCCCGAATATGACGTGACGGTCCGTGGCGCCGTCAGCATCGGCCGTCGCCTGATGGACCCGCTTGCCGAGTTGGTCAAGATCGATCCGAAAAGCATCGGTGTCGGGCAATACCAGCATGACGTCGAGCAGGGCGCCCTGAAAAAGAGTCTCGACCAGACGGTGGAAAGTTGCGTGAACCTGGTTGGCGTGAATGTCAACACGGCAAGCAAACATCTGCTGACCTATATCTCCGGACTCGGTCCGGCACTGGCACAGAACATTGTCGACTACCGTACCGAACACGGGCCTTTCCGGTCCCGCCGCGAACTGCTGAAAGTGCCCCGCATGGGAGAAAAGGCATTCGAACAAAGCGCCGGTTTCCTTCGTATTCAGGGAGGCAAGAACCCGTTGGACAACTCGGCTGTCCATCCTGAAAGTTATCCGATCGTCGAACAGATGGCCAAAGACTTGAAATGTACTGTCGCCGAGCTGATCAGCAATAAGGAATTGAAGAAAAAGCTCGACTTGAAGAAATATGTAACGGACAAAGTCGGGATGCCGACCCTGCTGGATATCATGGAAGAACTGGACAAGCCGGGACGCGATCCGCGCCAGACCATCCAGGTATTTTCTTTCGATCCGACAGTCAAAACGATCGAAGACCTGAAAGAAGGGCAAGTGCTGCCGGGCATCGTCACCAACATAACGAATTTCGGCTGTTTTGTCGATGTCGGCATCAAGGAGAACGGACTGGTTCATATATCCGAGCTTGCAGATCGCTTTGTCAGCGATCCGACGCAAGTCGTCTCGATCCATCAACATGTGAAAGTGAAAGTGTTAAGTGTCGACCTCGTGCGCAAACGGGTCGGGCTTTCTATGAAAGGAATATAAAAAACAGCTTTTTATAGTAGCGATGAAAATCAACAAAACAAACGTAGCACGCCTTCTGGACAAAGCCAAAGTCGCTTATCAGTTGGTTCCTTATGAAGTAGATGAAAACGATCTGAGCGCGACACACGTTGCCGGCCAGTTAGGCGAGAATGTCGCGCAAGTATTCAAGACGCTTGTCCTGCACGGTGACAAAAGCGGGTATTTTGTCTGTGTCATTCCCGGTGCCGACGAAGTCGATCTGAAAAAGGCTGCCAAGGTCTCCGGCAACAAAAGCTGTGAAATGATCCCGGTCAAGGAACTCCTGCCCCTCACCGGCTATATCCGTGGCGGCTGTTCCCCCATCGGCATGAAAAAGCATTTCCCGACCTACATCCATCACACAGCCGGACAGTTCGACCACATTTATGTCAGTGCCGGACAACGGGGTTTGCAAATACGGATCGCACCGGAAGATCTGATCCGGGAAGCACGGGCGGAAGTGGCGGATATCATAAAGAAAGACGAGTAGTATGTATCATTTTTAAAACATATATGATTTGAATGCAAAACATAGGTGTTTTGAAATCAAATCATATATGTTTTGAAAAGGGATGTTTGCCGCTTTTCAAGGAGAGGATTTGCGGTTGCCGGAATATGCCCGGCCTTTATCTTTAGAACTTCCGGAACGTATACGTTTTTCCCTCGCAGCTTAGGATCAGTTGCTTGGTGTTCAGTTTATCGATTGTATAAGTTTGTTTAGCTGAATTCCAATCGGTATAAGGCAGGAATTTACTGACCGGACCCGGATCGTTCTCCAACTCCAACAACAATGTTTTTTCTCCTTCCAACGCGTTGTAACCATATTGATGGCGGAAAGAATTGGTTTTTGCGACATACACCTGGTACATAAACAAAGAATGTTCAAAATTGAAATAAACCGTATCGACATTCTGCACGTCGCCGCTTGTTTCCACCTTCTGTAATTGCCATTTACCGAACAGTTTGGATTCTGTGCCTTTACTGCATGAGGCGAACAGGATCACACAAAGCGCTATCAATGTATTTCTAATCATACTATATACTCTTTTTCTGCTTAAATCGGGAGTCAAAGGAAAGGAAATAATTTCAAATTCGTATATTTGTCGCTATTTATTATGTGTTTTTAATTTTACAGACATTTTATGAGACAAATGAAACAATTTGTAATATTGCTTTTAGCAGTATTCACTTTTTCTTCCTGCACACACAAAGTGCAGAAGGAACAACAGGAAGAAGAAGGTATCGTGCATACCAATCCCCTTCCCGTGCAGTTTGGTGATCCGTATGTATTGCTGGCTTCGGACGGCATATACTATATGTATGGAACAGGCGGAGGCGCCGTCGACGGCTTCAGTGTGTATTCCTCTCCCGACTTGGTGAACTGGAAAGCCGAAGGACAGGTGTTCCGGGGTAACGTTCCGGGATCATGGGGAGTCGCCAACTTCTGGGCTCCGGAGGTGTACGAACGGAACGGGAAGTTCTATATGTTGTACAGTGCCGACTGGAAAGAAAACCCGACTAACGAACTGGAAAACTTCCGTATCGGAGTGGCCGTTGCAGACAAACCGACAGGCCCCTTCAAGGAGTTATCCGACAAACCTTTGTTTGATCCGGGCTATCCGGCTATCGACGGGAACCTGATCGACGACGAGAATGGACGGACCTATCTGTATTATTCCCGTTGTTGCTACAAACATCCGGTGGAAAGCGAAATTGCCGAACAGGCTAAAAAAGAAGGAAAGTTCGACGAGATAGAGGAAAGCTGGATATACGGCATCGAGGTAAAGCCGGATTTGACAGAGGTGATCGGCGAACCGGTCCTGCTGCTCCGTCCGCCTGTAAAACTGGACGACACGCAATCCGAATGGGAAAGCCGCTCCGTTACTTCGGGCGAGATCAACCGCCGTTGGACGGAAGGACCTTACACGCTGAAAAAGGGAGATACTTACTATATGATGTATTCGGCCAATTATTATAAAGGCAAGAATTATGCTGTTGGCTATGCAACGGCAAAAAGTCCGCTCGGCCCGTTTGTCAAATCGAACGACAATCCTGTACTTCAAAAAAATGTGGAGCAAGGTGGCATCGTTACCGGTACGGGACACAACAGCGTGACCTGGTCAAAAGACGGCAAGCAGATGTATTGTGTTTATCATGGTTACACCCAGAAAACGGGAAACCAGCGGGTCGTCTTTATCGACAAGATGGGAATCGATGAGAACGGCAGGCTTTATGTGGAAGGACCGACGGCGGAGTAATTATAATTTATGATTTTAGATTTATGATTTATGTGTCGACAATAAATCATAAATCTAAAATCATAAATCTACAAAGTTCCTTTCGTGCTCGGCAGTTCAAACCTGTAGATATCGCGTCGGATGGCCATCTTGATGGAACGGGCCAAAGCCTTGAAGATACCTTCGATCTTGTGGTGTTCGTTCGTGCCTTCCGCTTTGATGTTCAGGTTCATGCGGGCTGTATCGCTCAGGCTCTTAAAGAAATGCAGGAACATTTCGGTCGGCATATCCCCTACTTTCTCACGGTGGAACTCCGCATCCCAAACCAACCAAGGACGTCCGCCGAAATCAAGCGCCACACTGCACAGGCAATCGTCCATCGGCAGACAGTAACCGTAGCGTTCGATCCCTCTCTTATCGCCCAAAGCCTTTAACAAAGCTTCTCCAAGCGCAATAGCCGTATCCTCTATCGTATGATGTTCGTCTACTTCCAGATCCCCTTTCACCCGTACCGTCAAGTCGATACCCGAATGTTTCCCAATCTGGTCGAGCATATGGTCGAAGAAACCGAGACCGGTGGAAATCTCCGTCCGCCCATGTCCGTCCAAGTTCACATCCACAAAAATGTCTGTCTCCCTTGTCGTTCGTCTAACAGTGGCCCGGCGTTCTCCGGCAAAAAGATATTCCGTGATCCGGTCCCAGTCGTCCGTAATCAGGACGGGAGAAATAGCCGTATTCTCCGTGAGTAACTGTCGGGCCTCGTCGTCATCCGGACGAAGCCATATCCCTTTTGCCCCCAAATTGACAGCCAGCTGCATATCTGTCAGCCGGTCACCTATCACATAGCTGTTTGCCAGGTCGTATTCGCCGGACAGGTAGTTACCCAACATGCCCGTGCGAGGTTTCCGGTTCGGAGAGTTTTCTTCCGGAAAAGAACGGTCGATCAGGATATCGTCGAAACGGATCCCCTCGCCTTCCAATGTCTTCAACATCTTGTTGTGTGCCGGCCAGAACGTCTCTTCCGGAAAAGAATCCGTACCCAACCCGTCCTGGTTCGTCACCATCACAAACTCGAAATCCAACTGCTTACGGATAAAGTACAGGTTGCGGAATACCTTCGGATAGAATTCCAGCTTCTCCAGGCTGTCCAGTTGATAGTCTACCGGCGGCTCTATCACAAGCGTCCCGTCCCTATCTATAAATAAAGCTCTTTTCATTGATGATTTATGATTTATGATTTATGATTTGAGATTTATAATTTATGACGTGTCATTTCATAAATTATAAATCTCAAATCATAAATCCCTACATTCTTTTAAGCGCATTAATCAAAGCATCGTTTTCACCCGGTTTGCCAACCGTAATTCGAAGGCAGCCGTTACACATGGTCACGTTAGTCCGGTTGCGGACAATGATTCCCTGTCTGACCAGATTCTTATAGACCGTATCGGCGTTTGTCACATCGACCAGGATAAAGTTTGCATCCGTAGGATAAATCTTGCGCACGCAGTTCAACTCCGGTAATTCGGTCTGCAAACGAATCCGTTCGGAGAGGATCGAACGAAGTTGGCTTTCCATCTGTTCCTTGTTTTCGAGCATATACAAGGCACGTTCCTGAGTCAGCAGATTTACATTGTACGGATATTTGATCTTATTGAGGATCGCGATGATTTCGGGAGAAGCAAAAGCCATTCCCAACCGGATTCCGGCAGCTCCCCATGCTTTCGACATAGTCTGCAGGACAATCAGGTTCGGAAATTTGTCCAGCTCACCCAAGAAAGAAGGTTCGATGGAGAAATCGACATAAGCCTCGTCGATCACAACGATTCCCTGGAAAGTATTCAATACTTTATAAAGGCGATCACGGCTCAGGTTATTTCCCGTCGGGTTGTTGGGAGAACACAGGAATATCACCTTCACCCAATCATCTGCCGCTTCCAGAAGGCTGTCCGTATCCAGGTCGAACTTTTCGTCCAGCTTGATCTTCCGGAACTCTACGTTATTGACATTGGCCGCCACTTCATACATACCGTAGGAAGGATCGATGCTCACGACGCTGTCGATAGACGGTTCGCAAAACGCACGGATAATCAGATCGATCGGTTCGTCACTCCCGTTCCCCAGGAAGATAGACTCGCGTTTCACCCCTTTGATCTCCGCAATCTTTTTCTTCAGTTCCCATTGCAAGGGATCGGGATATCGGTTGTACGGTCTGTTAAACGGATTTTCGTTCGCATCCAGGAAAACAGAGGCATTGCCTTGAAACTCGTCTCTGGCAGACGAGTACGGCTTCATGTTCCAGACATTGGGTCTGACCAAATTTTTTAAGTCTTTCATAATGTTTTCAATCTGATTGTTACTGCATTCTTGTGTGCATCCAACTGCTCGTTGGCTGCCATTGTCCGGATCGTTTCGCCCAACCGCTTGATACCGTCGGCCGTGATCTCCTGGAACGTGATCTTTTTGATAAAGCTGTCCAAGTTCACACCACTGTAGGCTTTTGCATATCCGTTGGTCGGTAATGTATGGTTCGTCCCGGAAGCGTAGTCACCGGCGCTTTCCGGCGTATAGGGTCCCATAAAGACACTGCCTGCATTCTCTATCTGTCCGGCAATATCAGCATAGTCGGCCGTCTGGATAATCAGATGTTCCGGTGCGTACAGGTTGGTGAAGTCGATCACTTCCTGTTTATCCTTCAGCACGATAAGACGGCTGTGGCTCAACGATTTTTCCGTGATCTCCTTACGAGGCAGCCGGTCCAGTTGTTCCCGGATCGCTTGCATGACCGGTTCGACGACGCTTTCGGATGCCGTCACCAGCATGGCTTGGCTGTCCACGCCATGTTCCGCCTGGGAAAGGAAATCGGCGGCGATAAAAGCCGGATTGGCCGATTCATCCGCTATCACTTCCACTTCGGAAGGACCGGCAGGCATGTCGATAGCCACCTCTTTCAGGCTGACCAACTGTTTGGCCGCTGTCACATACTGGTTACCGGGACCGAATATCTTATAGACCTTCGGAACCGATTCTGTTCCGTAAGCCATCGCCGCTATGGCCTGGATTCCCCCGGCCTTGAATATTTTGCTGACACCTGCCGTTTCCGCTGCAAAGAGGATGGCAGGGTGTACCTTCCCTTCCCTGTTCGGAGGCGTACAAAGCACGATTTCCTTACAGCCGGCAATATGTGCCGGGACAGCCAACATCAGGACGGTAGAGAAAAGAGGAGCCGTTCCGCCGGGAATATACAAACCGACCTTTTCTATCGCGACCGCTTTCTGCCAGCAGGTGACACCCGGTGTCGTCTCCACCTTCTTCCCCGTAAAACGTTGTGAGGCGTGAAATAGTTCTATATTGTTCTTTGCCTGGCGGATAGCCTGTTTCAGGTCTTCAGGCACGAGCTCTTTCGCTTCTGCCAATTCCTGTTCTGAAACCTGCAACCCTTTGAAAGTGGCAGGATCTATTTTGTCGAACTTTTCCTCATACCTGATAACGGCAGCATCTCCTCCCTCCCGGACTTCATCCAGCACCGTACGAACAGTGTCGAACAGTGTCGTGACATCCAGTGCCGGACGCTGGGCTAATGAAGCCCATTCTTCTCTTGACGGATATTTGATTACTTCCATAATTTATAAGATCATTTTCTCGATCGGTAACACCAATATACCTTCCGCTCCCAACGATTTCAATTTACCGATGATTTCCCAGAAATGTTTCTCCGCAATAACGGACTGGACAGACACCCAGTTCTCATCGGCAAGCGGCGTGATGGTCGGGCTCTTCATGCCCGGCAGCACTTCTATGATCTCGTCCATCTTGTCTTTCGGAGCGTTCAGCAATACATACTTCTTGCCTTCCGCTACCTGGATCGCTTCGAAACGGAACAACAGTTCGTCCAGGATAGCTTGTTTTTCATCCGACAGGTTGTTGTTGGCAATCAACAAAGCTTCGCTCTCCATGATGACTTCCACCTCTTTAAGCTGATTGCTCACCAGTGTACTGCCTGAGCTGACGATATCGAAAATCGCATCCGCAAGGCCGATGCCCGGAGCGATTTCCACAGAGCCGCTGATTACGTGAAGGTCTGCTTTCACGCCCTTTTCAGCCAGGTAAGTCTTCAGTATTTCCGGATAGGAAGTTGCGATCGTTTTTCCTGAGAACCATTCCACCCCTTGGTAGTCTTCATCTTTCGGAATGGCGAGTGAAAGACGGCATTTACTGAATCCCAGACGTTTGATCAGCTTGGCCTCCTGCCCTTTCTCTACATATTCGTTTTCGCCTACGATACCGACATCGGCAACGCCATTGGCTACTGATTGTGGAATATCGTCATCGCGCAAGAACAAGACTTCCACCGGAAAACCTTTTGCCGACAACAGCAAAATACGTTTTCCTTTGTTCAGTTTAATACCGGCTTCTTCCAAGAGAAGCATTGTTTCATCGTAAAGACGACCTTTTGATTGTACTGCGATTCGTAACATTGTTTATTTCGTTTATATATATTATTCCAGAAACAAAAAAAGGCTCACCGTAAACGGCAAGCCTTATTCCTTTATATCATATGTTTCTACATACCACACAGCCCACCGAACTATTGCCCGTTGTAATGATGATGGTGGAGATGCAGAACTAAACTTTTCATTTGTTATTATTTTTATGCTGCAAAGTTACAAAAATAATTGAATTGACAAATAAAACTTACAAAAGATTAGCTTAGCGGGGCTATTTTTTTATTATGAGACCTGTTTAGCCCCGCTAATCCCGGTTATCTGTACAAATGGTCCGCCTGCTGACGGATTTTATTCGAAAGCAGGACCGGATAGTCCGGATAGGCGGCAAAGAAGTCGTCCACCTCTTTCCTGGCTTCCGGCGAAGTATGTCCGCCCAGCAAAGCCCGTACCCAGCTGCGCGGGAAAAAGATATCTCCCGTACGTTGCACATCCTGCAAGATTTCCAGAGCCGGACGGATATAACCGACCGCTTCTTTCTGGCGCAACTGGCAGTTCAGGTTCGACAAGGCAGCCGAAGCCCACGGTTCGACACGACGGTTCTCGGCTACGAGCAGAGAAGCAAACACACTGTCGCGCACTTCCTTTCGGGGAGAAACGGAGGGCGAGATGAACGCATATTGCCGTTTGCGGTCCGGGTTGGTGATCCGTGCTTGCTGGGTTGCAACAATTTCATCGGCTTTGTCAGGCATTTGGATTGCCAGGCCGTAGGACAGGCTGATATAATCGTTTTCGCTCAGCGAACATCCGGCAGGCGCTTTTTGGTCTTTCCAGAGCGCGTATAGTTTTCCGACCGCTTCCGGCGAACGGGCAACGGAACGATATTGGCGGAACGCCTGCAGACGTTGCTGGGGTTGTTCTGCCGTTGTCACGATTTGCCAGAGCACCTGTTCCAGTCTCTCCGGATCAGCGAGATAGAGACGCTGGCAATTGCCGGTATATCCGAGGGCGGCCGAGAACAACAGAGAATTGTTTTCCGTAGGCAGATAATCCAACATCGCTTCCATATAAAGCTCTGCAGGGATCGTCCGGTTCAATAAATTCTCGTACAACGTAATCAACAAGGAACCTCTCAACACCTCGTCCTTGCAAGCGGGAAGGTTGGCCAAACAAGCCTTCGCATCTTTCTCAAGCAGGCGGAAGAAACCATATCCTTTGCCATCGGCGTTGGGCATGACGAAACAGCCTTCGCCCGCCTGCCTTTTCAACACCTTGAGGCATGACGCCTGTTCTTTTCCAAAGGAAACTTGCACGTCCTCCGTCCCTCCGTCGGGATAGACAACCAGAAAAGACAAATCTTGTTCCCACAGCAGCCCACGTCCTAACGGATCTTTCTGCGAGACCTGCAACGATTTGCCATCTTCGGATATCACTCCACATATCTCCGGCATGCCCTTTTCATTCACCCAAACCCGGCTCCAGGCTGCCAGATCGTCGTCCGTATATTTGTCCAGGATACCGATCAAGCCTTCCCAAGTCGCATTTCCGTATGCATACGTCTTCAGATATTCCCGGATCCCATTCCTGAAAGGCTCCTTCCCCATTTTCTTGATCAGCATTTCCAGGATAACCGGAGACTTGTCATAGATGATATTACCGTACATCAGTCCGGCATCCCGCATGTTCTCCAGTTGCTGCTTGACCGGATTGGCTCCGGCAGTACGGTCTTCGGAATAGGCCGCGGGGATATAGTCGAGCATGAAATTCAGGGAATGGTTCACCTCCGGAAACAGAGGCTCGATCATCTGGGAGGCATAATAATTGGCAAAGACCTCTTTTGTCCATACATCATTGAACCACTCCATCGTCACGAAGTCGCCGAACCACATGTGCGACGTCTCGTGCGCAATCAGGGAACTGCGTGACAGACGCTCGTTCAGTGTCGGGTTTTCGTTCAGGAACATCCGCCCGTCCGTATATAAAGTCGCTCCCGTATGTTCCATTCCGCCGAACTGGAATCCCGGTAAAATGATCAGGTCGTATTTGGCGAAAGGATACGGTATCCGGGTATATTCCTCCTGCCATTCGAGCGCGTCGAACACTTCGGATGCGATGTCGGGACACTGTGCCACTTTCTTCGGGTCGGTCTCGCGATGGTAGATCGAAATATTCCGTCCGTTGCGCGAATATGTTTCTCGTGTCAGCTTACCGGCGACAAAAGAGAAAAGATAGGTGCTGAGCGGTTCCGTCTCCCGGAAAGAAACCCGCCTGCGTCCGGCGACGGAAGTCGAATCCTCCTGCTCGATTGCCCCGTTGGCGACAGCCTGCCAGGAAGACGGAACCTCCAACGAGAGGGTGAAAATCGATTTCATGTCCGGCTGGTCGAAACAAGGGAAGAGCGTACGCGCCCGGTCGGGAACCAGCAACGTATAAAGAAACTCGTCCCGGCGGTTCAGCGACTGGTCGTTAGCCGTAAATTCGATGCTCACGCGATTCTCTCCTTCTGCCACCTCTTTGGCGTCGACCACGATATGTTCGTCCTTCACTGTATAAGGAACTTTCCGGCCGTTCAACAAAACCGAGGCGACCTGTTCCGGTTCTCCCCGGAAGTCTATGATAACAGGCTGTTTTTCACGAATGGCAAGCGTTATTTCCGCTTTGCCTGTGACGGCCTCCTTGCGGGATTCGGGGATGGAGAAAAAGAGGTTGTAACGTACTCCCTCGAAATGTTCTTTCCTGAACTGAGCCAATTCCCGGCTGACTCCCGGTTGCAACAGCGCCGTATCCGGCGCAGGACTACCGCAAGCACTTAAGAATGCGATAGAAGCTATACCAATAAATTGTTTAAACATGACACAAACCATCATTCAAAAATCATAAATATCCCTATTCCCTTAAATACTCTGCTATGGACATGAAGTTCCGTTCCAACAGATACATCTGGCTTGCCATAAAGGAGAAAAACTCTCCCCAGTCCTGACGGCGGTGAAAATCGATTCCGGATTTGGATGTATAAATACGGGCTACCTGCTTTCCCGTGTCACGCACGAAGCAAATGTCCCAGGTCAATCCCTCCGGGAAATCCTTTTCCAGCGTCTCCTTATACCACGTCAGGCGTTCGAACATTTCCAGACGGGCTTCTTCGCCCTTATGGTTCACTTCGAGGATGACAAACGCCCCATCTCTTGTCGCATCGAATTTAAGTTCAACTCCTTTCACTTTCGTATCATACAAAGTCCATATCTTCTTGCGTCTTCTCAGATACGGCTGTACTTCACAAAATGCGGCGAAACTTTCCCAAAATTCAAGTTTCAGGTTCTTGAGTTCGTCTTTACTATACACGCTTTTTAAAAATTGTCAATTGTTATAGATTTCTTTCTTTTTCACTTTGACTATCGTGCCGTATCCGGCCAGCTTCTTCATATCGATGTGTTTCCGGTTCCCGGCAATCACGTAAACGACCGGGCGGCCATGAATCTGCTCCTGGTAGAAACGGGAAATATCCTGCATATCCATCGTAGCGATATCCTGCAGGAATTCTTCAGCCGGATCACGGTCGAAACCTTCCATCCGCGCACTCGCCACTTTTTCGGAAAGGCTGCGGAAAGGCGGATAATCGTTGTTGATATGGTTGGTCAACGTCTGTTTGACCGCCTCCACCCTTTCCGGTTTCAACGGCATTTCCCGGATCAGCGAATCCAGTACGCCCAACGCATCCAGCGTCTTGTCGCTCTGAGTGGACAACATCGCCGTAAAAGATCCGGCAGCTCCCTTATGCACATGGTTCGGCAACTGATACCGCCCGCTTGTCCGGTATGCAAAAGAACGGAACTCCCTTATCTCCTGGAACATCAGCGACGACATATCGCCCCCGAAGTAGATGGAGAACAGTTGGGAAGCATGGCGGGAAGCATTGTCGTCGACAGGATCGCCTTTGACATAGCCGTAAACGATGCTCTGTGCCATATCCGGCATATCGATAAAAAAGACGGTCGGCCGGTCGTATTGCTTCAACTCGCGGTAATAGGGAGAATGAGTGGCCACGGTCGTCCGCTCCAACGGGATATGCCGGCGAATCGTCCCGATCACCTTCTCTGCGGGCAATGTGCCGCAGTAATGAAGGTCGCACTGCATGCTCCGTACCTTATCGTAGGCCGCCAGCAGGTCTTTGCCCTTCAACTTCCTGACCTGCGAGAGTGAAAGCTTGCGCAGGTAACGGGATTGGCCACCATATTTCACCTGTTCAAGCAAGGCCGACGCCACATTGTCGCCCGACTTGAAAAAAGCTTTGTTCGAGACTTTGGCCTCGTCCACAACCTGGCGGAGCTTCTTGTCGTCTGCCTTCGCATGGCGGATAAAGTCGCCCACGAGTTCCATCGTCTCGTCGATACGGTTATCGAAACCGGTCACCTTCATGACAAAAGCATCGGGCGTCACGTCGAAAGCAAGCGTGCTCCCGATCGATTGCAAGCGGCCGCGGAACTGTTCGAAAGACAAAGAATCGGTCCCTAACAGTTGCAGGTAGTTGGCGAGCTGCATCAACACCGGTTGTTCCAACGCGCCTATCCCATAGGATATATTGAAGGTGAAAATATCGTTCAGCGGATTGGGCGTCGTGTACAACGTCACCAAAGGAGCCAGCTTCGACGTCTTCACATCCTTCTCGAAATCGATGATACGCGGCGCCACGTGCTGTTCCGGTATCTTTTCCAGCTCTTCGGCATAAGAAGACGAAGCGTCTGCATGCCGGGGAACGACCGGGGCAAAAGCCGGTTTCGGCAGATTGTCCTTCGGGTATTTTCCCGTGCTCTTGGTTACGCACAGATAGTTATTACTGAAATATTTTTGGGCGACACGCACGACATCCTCTTTCGTAATGGACTCGATCCGTGCTACCTCGTTCAGATAATCGTCCCAACTCTTTCCTTGCGAGAACAGATTCATCATGACCGTCGCACGCGAGTCGATATTCTCCAATGCGGAAGCATACTGACGTTTCTGTTCCAGCTTCAGGCTGCTGAACACATCGTCGCTGAAGTCTCCGTTCTTCACCCGGTTGATCTCGTTCCAGACCATCTTTTCGGCCGAACCGTACGACTGGACCAGCAACTTCGGCATAATGGCGATCGCAAGGATCCCCGCCTCGTTCAAGCTATTGTGGATGGCAACGGCTCCCATCAGCTTATGTTCCACCATCAGTTTGTCCAGATAGCCCGTGCCGTTGGTGTTGTTCAGCAGGTTGACCGCTATATTCAGGGCAACCTGGTCCTCGTGGTTGGCCGGAACGCCCCGGAAACCAAACGCCATCGCCTTGATAAAGGGGATCGGGAACTTCACCTTCATTCTCTCCCGCCCGTTGAACGGCGGGAGCATCACCTTCTCCTGCTTCGGCACATTGCCCGGACGGATGCGTGAAAAGTCCTTTTCCAGTATAGGCATAACCTGCTGCGTATCGAAATCGCCGCTAAGGACCAGCGCCATATTGGAGGCCACGTAATAGTCCTCGAAGAACTTGCGCATTTCCGTCAGCCGCGGATTCTTGAGGCTCTTCGTGCTGCCGAGAATCGGGTAAGCATACGGGTGCGGGCCGAAATAGCGTGCCATCAACGTGTCCATCACCTGGCCGCCGATGAAGTCTCCGTACATGTTCTTCTCCTCATAAACCGTTTCCAGTTCGCTTTGGAAAAGGCGGAAGACGGGGTTGATCAGGCGTTCGCTGTTGATCTCCGCCCATTGGACCATATATTGCGGGGAAAACGTATTGAAATAGAATGTGGCGTCGTACGAGGTCGCCGCGTTCAGCCCGGAACCGCCGAACCTGCTGATGAGCCGGTTGAACTCGTTGGGAATGACATATTCGGAAGAGCGGATGCTCAGCTCGTTGATCTCCTTCTGCAGGCGGGCGCGTGTTTCGGCATCTTCCGTCATGGCCAGTTCGTCGTATTTCATGGCGATGGAATCCAGCAAGACTTTCTCCGACTCGTAGTCGAGCGTCCCGATGCGTTCCGTCCCCTTAAACATCATATGCTCGAAATAGTGGGCGATCCCTGTGCCCGGACAGTCCTTCGCTCCTGCTTTCACGACGATGGCACCGAAAACCTTCGGCTGGCTGTGATCTTCGTTCAGCCAAACGGTCAGTCCGTTTTCCAGTTTATATTCTTTAACTTTGAGAGCGTTCAAGTCCTCTGCTTGCGATTGATAAGAACAACATGCAAATGCCATCATCACTAATTTTAAGTTCACGATCTTTTACAGATTTGTAATATTAGCGTCAAAGGTAAAAAAATTAATCAGATATTTGCAATTGATTATAGTAAACCAAACGAATATTGAGTTGTTATCCAAAATAAAAAAGCAAATACGATATGGTGAACTTAGGCAGTTGGATGAACGGCATCCTGATCGGCTGGGGCGTAGACCCTAAGATTGCCGATACTTTCGACGAGATGATTATCGCTGCATTGCTGGTCATACTGGCGATCGGGCTGGATTACCTGTGTCAGGCGATCTTTGTCGGCAGCATGAAAAAACTGGCGCAGCATACGCGTTACCAGTGGGATTCGTTGCTTCTCAAACGCAAGGTAGCCCATCACCTGGTCCACACGATACCCGCCCTCCTGGTCTACGCCCTGTTGCCTCTGGCGTTTATACGGGGAAAAGGATTGTTGCTTTTGTCCCAGAAAATATGCGCCGTGTATATCGTGTCCGCTTTGCTGCTGGCGATAAACGGTTTTATTCTGGTGTTTCTGGATATGTACAATATGCGGCAAGCAAGTAAGGACCACCCGATCAAAGGGTTCATGCAGGTGCTTCAGGTCTTGCTGTTCTTTATCGGCGGGATCGTCATCATCGCCATCCTGATCGGCAAGTCGCCGGCAAGCCTGTTTGCCGGATTGGGCGCTTCGGCGGCGATCCTGATGTTGGTATTCAAAGATACGATCTTAGGATTCGTGGCGGGCATACAGCTTTCCGCCAACGACATGCTGCGACCGGGCGACTGGATCACGGTTCCGGGATCGAACGCGAACGGGATCGTGCAGGAGATCACGCTGAACACGGTCAAGATACGGAACTTCGACAATACCATCTCCACCATCCCGCCTTACACGTTGGTAAACGTTTCGTTCCAGAACTGGCGTGGAATGGTCGAATCGGGCGGTCGCCGTGTGATGAAATCCATCTTTCTCGACCTCAATACCATCAAGTTCTGCACGCCGGACATGCTCGACACGTTCCGCAAGGAGATCCCGCTGCTTGCCGACTACAAGCCTGACGAAGGCGTCGTGCCTACCAATTCGCAGATATTCCGTGTCTATGTGGAGAGATACCTGACAAGTCTTCCGGTCGTCAATACCGACCTCGATCTGATCATCAGCCAGTTGCAATCGACCGAATATGGCGTGCCGATCCAGATATATTTCTTCTCCCGCAATAAAGTATGGAAAGAATACGAACGTATCCAGTCGGACATTTTCGACCATTTCTTCGCAATGATTCCCAAATTCGAACTGAAAGTTTACCAGTATTCATAAATAAGGCGACAAGGGAAAGACTGGCCTTATTGTCGAATTTGCAAAAACACCCATTGGTCCAAATCGAAACACACAAGCATGAAAATCGATTTTCATACCCATAAAAATAAAATTTCCCGCAGGGGTAATATTTTTTAAGAAACTGGTGTTTTAGCTAATCGGCTATATATTAGGATAATGGCCTTTTTGTCGCTTTTTATGGGGTATATTGTATTTTTTTAGTTAGCTTTGTATGGAAATTCCAGGTTATCGCAAGTACACTTGACCAATCATTTAAAGAATATGCACGCAATACAAGAATGGATTAACAATCGTCTGATCGAATGGGGTATTATCAGTAGTTCGGCAAATGAACTGGACAATGCGATCGTCCTGTTTCTGATCATAGTCGTGACGGTCGGCATCGACTACGCCTGTCGTTATATCTTCCTGAATATGTTCAAACGGCTTGCGAAGAGAACCCGCAACCAGTGGGACGATCTGATCGTCGAGCGCAAGATTATCAACAAGCTGATGCACATGATCCCCGCCATCCTGGTGTATGTGTTGTTGCCGTTGGCTTTTCCGGCCGACGAGGCGCCGAAGATATTGGGAATCCTGCAAATGATATGCCAGATTTATATCATTGCCATTTCGCTTCGCTTCATCAACGCTTCCCTGAATGTCGTCCATGAAATATACAACCGGAAAGAATCGTTCAGGAACAAACCGCTGAAAGGCTTCATCCAACTGCTGCAGGTCGCCGTTTCCTTTATCGGCTTCATACTGATCATCAGTATTCTGATCGGAAAATCCCCGGCGACGCTGTTCGCCGGACTGGGTGCTTCCGCCGCTATCCTGATGTTGGTGTTCAAAGATACGATCTTGGGATTTGTGGCAGGCATACAACTTTCGATCAACGACATGCTGCGTCCGGGCGACTGGATCACGATGGAGAAATACGGGGCGAACGGGACGGTTACCGAAGTCACGCTGAACGCAGTCAAAGTCAAGAACTTCGACAATACGATCACGACGATCCCCCCTTACGCCCTGGTGAGCGATGCTTTCCAGAACTGGCGTGGCATGTCGGAATCTCCCGGACGACGGATCAAGCGTTCCATCAATATCGACATGAACAGCGTGAGCTTCTGCACACCGGAGATGTTGGCCAAATTCCGTAAAATTTCTTTGCTGGCAGACTATATCGACAAGAAAGAAAAAGAACTGGACGCCTATAACGAAGAGCACCGGATCGACGGCTCCATCCGTGTGAACGGCCGGCGGCAAACGAATATCGGCGTGTTTCGCGCCTACCTGGTCAATTATCTGAAAAGCCTTCCGGAGGTCAGCAAGGAACTGACCTGCATGGTCCGCCAGTTGCAGCCGACGGAAACCGGCATACCGATCGAACTCTATTTCTTCTCCTCCGTGAAAGACTGGGTCCCTTACGAAAGCATTCAATCCGACGTGTTCGACCATGTACTGGCCGTAATTCCGGAATTTGGGCTCAGCGTCTTCCAGAATGTCTCCGGCAACGATTTGAGAGGATTGAAAATAGTACAATAACAAAAAAAGCGTCGCCCGCCATAGGGAAACGCTTTTTTTGTTCGTCTTATGATTGTAATATCTAATTTCAACAAACAAAAAAAATGAAACTCAAATTACTACTGCTTAGCTTCATCCTCGTGTGCACTACAGGATGTAAGAAAGATCCTCGGATACAGGCGGCCTACGACTTGATCGAACGCGTGACTCCCGGATACGGAAATCAATTCAAACTGGAATTAATGGAACCTGTCGATGGGATGGACGCCTATGAGATCACGTCCGACAACGGCAAAGTCGTACTGCGCGGAAACAACACGGTCTCACTGGCGACGGCGTTCAACCAGTATCTGAAATATACCTGCGACGCACACGTTTCCTGGTTCGGCAATCAACTGGACCTGCCGGAACAATTGCCGATGCCCGTCCCTGTTAAAAACACGATCAACGGCAAATACCGCGTCTACATGAACTATTGTACGGTCAGCTACTCGGCAGCCTGGTGGGATTGGGAACGCTGGCAACGGGAACTCGACTTTATGGCAATGAACTCGATTAACATGCCCTTGTCCGTTGTCGGACTGGAAGCAGTCTGGTACAATACCCTCCTCAAACACAAGTTTACGGACGAGGAAGCCCGCCGGTTCCTGGCCGGTCCCGGACATTTCGCATGGCAATGGATGCAGAACCTGCAAAGTTATGGCGGCCCGCTTCCCAAATCTTGGATCGACAAGCATATCGTTCTGGGAAAACAGATTATCGACCGGGAGCTGGAACTGGGCATGCAACCCATTCAACAAGGATTTTCCGGTTATGTCCCGCGTGAGCTGAAAGAAAAATACCCGGATGCCAAGATACAGTTGCAACCATCCTGGTGCGGTTTCACCGGGGCGGCGCAGTTGGACCCGACCGATTCGTTGTTCACCGTGATCGGGCGCGACTTCCTGGAAGAAGAGAAAAAACTCTACGGGGCGCATGGCGTTTATGCGGCCGATCCGTTCCACGAAAGCCAACCGCCTGTCGACACGCCGGAATATTTGAGTGCCGTCGGCAACGCCATCCACCAACTCTTCGACGATTTTGACCCGAACTCGATTTGGGCCATGCAGGCATGGAGCCTTCGCGAACCGATCGTGAAAGCTGTTCCGAAAGAGAATCTGCTGATCCTGGACCTGAACGGGGCCAGAAGCCAGCAGGAAAATGCTTGCTGGGGGTATCCGCTCGTTGCCGGAAACCTGCATAACTTCGGAGGACGTATCAACCTGCACGGAGATTTGCGCCTGCTTGCCTCCAACCAATACGCGAATGCGGTAAGAAAGAACCCGAATGTTTGCGGCTCCGGTCTCTTTATGGAGTCTATCGAGCAAAATCCGGTCTATTATGATCTGGCTTTCGAAATGCCGCTGCATAAGGAAGAGGTCGATATCGAAAAATGGCTCGACCGTTACGCAGACCGTCGCTACGGCAAACCGTCCGAAAGCGCCCGTCAGGCTTGGCGGCATCTGTTGGAAGGACCCTATCGTCCGGGAACAAACGGGACGGAACGCAGTTCCATCATCGCTGCCCGCCCCGCTGTGGATGTGAAGAAATCCGGTCCTAACGCCGGCCTGGGGATACCCTACTCCCCTCTGTCGGTAGTCCAGGCCGAAAGCTTGTTGCTGAAAGACGCCGACCGGCTGAAGGGGTCCGATCCTTATCGTTTCGATATAGTCGATGTCCAGCGCCAGTTGATGTCCAACCTCGGACAGGCCATCCATAAACAGGCGGCAGAGGCGTTCCGCAAAAAAGACAAGGAAGCGTTCGCCCTGCATAGCGGCCGTTTTCTCGAAATGCTGCGCGATGCCGACGAGCTGTTGCGAACGCGTCCGGAATTCAACTTTGACAAATGGTTGACCCAGGCTCGTAGTTGGGGAGATAACAAGGAAGAAAAAGACCTCTTTGAAAAAGACGCGACCGCGCTTGTCACAGTGTGGGGGGCCGATGGCGATCCGCTTATCTTCGACTACTCTTGGCGGGAATGGACGGGTTTGATAGACGGATATTATCTGAAACGCTGGGAAAAGTTCTACGCCATGCTTCAGGAGCATCTCGACGCCGGGACAAGCTACAGCGAAGAAGGATTGCCGCAAACACACGGCCGTGAAGCTTTCCGTGCCAACGATTTCTACAGCATGTTGGGTGACTGGGAACTTCAGTTCGTTTCCACGCCCGGCAAAGTCCGCACCCCTATCACGCAAGGCGACGAAGTGGAAACCGCTACCCGCCTGTATAAAAAGTATGTCCGCCTCGCCGCCGAATATTATAAAGATGAAATCAAGGCAGATGAAATCCATGAAGGCAACATCTTTGAAAACCTGGGTGAATAGCACCTCGATATGACAATACTAATGTAAACGAACAAGATGAAGAAAACAATCCTGACAGCCGTTGCGTTGCTCCTGACCTGGGGCAACGCCGGACTGAAAGCCCAAGAAACGGTCACGAATGCTTTCGATGACCTGAAACGCTCCGGAACTGTTAACGAACAAGATTCGGAAATGCGACAGGCTGCCTCGAATGCCGCCATGCAAGAATTGTTGGCACGGAAACCGGCGGCAGGCTATTTTTGCTTTGCCGAAGACCGGATGCATGATATCCGTCTCGACCAGACCATCCCAGCCCGTTGGACGGAACGTGCCTACGAGACCTGGCTGCAATTGGAAGGCGACTGCCGGCCCGGAGAGTTCTACACGTGGCAAATCGGTGTGTTCACTCCTTTCGAGGAGCTGAAAGACGTCTCCGTTTCATTCTCCGATTTGACCAATGGAGATGGGAATAAGATCAAATCCTCCTCATTTCAGTGTTTCAACCAAGGAGGAACCGACACCGACGGGCAAACATTCCGGAAAACCGTCAGTGTCCCCAAAGGACATGTGCAAGCTCTCTGGATCGGGATGGACATTCCGGCTTCTGCCGAAGGACGGTATAAAGGAAAGGCTTTCGTGAAGGAAGGCAACGGCAAACCGGTCGAGATAGCAATCGAACTGAGCGTGTCGGGTTCGCCGATCGCCAATCATGGCGATGACGAAGGATGGCGGAAAACCCGTCTGCGCTGGCTCAACTCCACATTAGGGAAAGCCGATGAACCGACTGCGCCTTACACTCCGGTGGCCGTCCGAAAGAAAACTCTCTCCTGGTTGGGCGGTGAAATCGAACTTTCTTCGAGCGGGCTGCCGTGCAGGATAAACACTTGTTACGATGCCAACAACCGGCTCAGTGATTCAATCTCGAATGCCGTCCTGGCAAAAGGAATGGCGTTTGTCATCGAGACTCCCGACGGACAGGAGGCCTTGACCCCCGGAAGTCTCCGTGTCACGAGCCGCAATGACGCTTCCGTCAGTTGGGAAACGAAGCAAAAGAGCCGTAACTTCGATGTCGTGTGCCAGGGTACTTTCGGGTTCGACGGTATCGGCAGTATTCATCTTCAGGTCAAACCGAAAAAAGATGTCGAGATCAAGGATATACGTTTGGAAATTCCTTACACGGCTTATGCCTCCAAGTATATGATGGGATTGGGGCACAAAGGCGGATTTCGTCCGGACACGCTGATATCATGGAAATGGGACACCGGCAAGCATCAGGACAAAATCTGGATGGGTAACGTCAACGCCGGCCTTAACCTTCATTTCATGGATGAGAATTTTGTGCGTCCGTTGGTCAATATCTATTATGCACTCGGCAAATTGAACCTGCCCCTTTCCTGGGGAAACAACAACAGAGGCGGTATCCGTATCCGCCCAGAAAAAGAGGGCGAAACACGAATGATCGTCTACAGTGGCGAACGCAGTTTACGCAAAGACGAAGTCCTGCATTACAACTTCGACATGCAAATCACGCCTGTTAAACCGATCGACCTGGAATTGCAGGCAACGGAGCGTTTCTATCATTCGAACAGCGACGTCAGCGCCGGCTATATCCCGGCTGCCCAGAAAGCTGGAGCGAACTTGATCAATGTCCATCATAAGAAAGATATTTATCCTTTCATCAACTATCCGTATTATGACGAGTCGGTTGCCGACCTGAAACGTTTCATCTCCGAAGCACACAGCAAAAACCTCGGAGTCCGGTTATATTACACAACGCGCGAACTGACCGTGAAAATCCCCGAACTCTGGGCCTTGCGAAGCCTGGGCGGAGAAGTGATCCATGACGGTCCCGGAAAAGACACACGTACGTTGATCCATCGTAACGGGCCGAACGAGTGGCTGAACAAGAATCTCGCCACGCACTTCATTCCTGCCTGGTACAACGCTTTCAAAGAGGGAAAATATGCGGGTGATATGGACATTTCCGTTATTACGACTCCCGATTCCCGTTGGAACAACTATTATCTGGCCGGGCTGGATTGGATGGTGAAAAACTTAGGAGTCGACGGCATTTATATCGACGACAGCGCCCTTGACCGCAAAACACTGCAGCGTGCCCGGCGCATCCTCGACGCCGACGGTAAACGGCGGCTGATCGACATCCACTCCTGGAACCACATGAACCAGTGGGCCGGCTATGCCAACTCCCTGCACCTCTATACGGAACTTCTTCCCTACGTCGATCGTACCTGGATTGGCGAAGGTTTCAATGCTGACAATACGGCCGACTTCTGGTTAGTGGAAATGTCAGGTATTCCGTTTGGCCTGTTAAGCGAGACACTGGACGCGCGTAATCCTTTCCGGGGTATGATATTCGGTATGCTTCCTCGCCTGCCTTGGAGCGGCAACCCTGTCCCGCTTTGGCAATTGTGGGATTCGTTCGGGATGGATAAAGCATCCATGCATGGCTACTGGGACGAAAACAGCCCTGTCAAGACGGATAATGCGAATCTTCCGGCAACGGTCTATACGAACGGGGACAAAGCCCTTCTCGTGATAGCCAACTGGACGGACCTGCCGCAAAAGGCAAAAATATCCATCGACGAGAAAGCTTTAGGCTTCCATCCGGCTACGATTTCATTGCCGGAAATAAGAAACATCCAGTGGGGTAGCCGGGTGAACAATCTGGAGCGATGCGAGATTATGGGACGGAGCGGCATGATCATCCTGCTTGAAAAGTAAATACTCCGTTCACATTGTTTGCAAATTTCTGATATTTTGATGGAGAAATTCATATCTTCGCAAAAACAAACTTTCATAAAGATGGAGAAGATCAAAACTGGATTGGCCGCCTTCGGCATGTCTGGGCAAATATTTCATGCCCCCTTTATCAGTACGAACCCGGCTTTTTGCCTGACGGCAATCACGGAGCGCAGCAAGGAACTGTCGAAAGAACGTTATCCTTCAGCCCGTATTGTGCGCAGTTTCGATGAACTCGTTGCGTTGGATGAGTTAGAACTGGTTGTCATCAATACGCCCGACAGTACGCATTACGACTACGCCCGGAAAGCACTGGAGGCCGGAAAGAATGTGATTGTCGAGAAACCTTTCACGACAACCGTAGAACAAGGGCAAGAACTGGTCGACCTCGCCCGCTCCAAAGGACTGGCTATAAGCGTGTATCAGAACAGACGCTGGGATTCGGATTTCCTGACGGTTCGGGAAATACTGGATAAAGGACTGCTGGGACGTCTTGTAGAGTTCGAATCGACTTATCCCCGCTACCGTAACTTTATAAAACCGGGGACATGGAAGGAAACCGGAGAGTTGGGCGGCGGCCTGACCTATAACCTGGGGGCTCATGTGATCGATCAGGCGGTTCAGTTGTTCGGCATGCCGGAAGCCGTTTTTGCCGATATCGACATCATTCGTACGGGCGGCAAGGTTGACGATTATTTTGTGATCCATCTGCTCCGCCCTTCCAAGGCGCCACATGTCAAAGTCACCTTGAAATCCAGCTACCTGATGTGCGAACCCGAACCCCGCTTCGTCTTGCACGGCACGGAAGGATCTTTCGTCAAATACGGCTTGGACCGTCAGGAAGCAGACCTGAACGAAGGGCTGATGCCCGGCTCTCCCGGCTGGGGTGTTGAAGACGAAAGCATATGGGGACTCCTTCACACAGAGAAAGACGGCAACGTCGTCCGACGCAAATATCCCAGCCATGCCGGAAATTACGGCGGATTTTACGACAATATTTACCGACATCTCCGCCACGGCGAACCACTCCTGACGGATGCCGCCGGCGTGTTGCCTGTCATCCGTCTGATCGAGGCAGCCTACGATAGCAGTAAGATGGGGAAAGTTGTGAAAATCAGAAAATAAAACAGTCAAAAGAAAAAGCCCGCATAAAACCGGGCTTTTTCTTTTGATATACCTATATTTGCAACTGCATCGACACACAGATAAATACTTTATATTATGACAACAATGGAATTGAATGCACAAAAACAGCTTCTGATTGAAGAAATATTGGAAACAGACAATCCGAGACTGATCGATTACCTGAGAAAAGCCTTGGATAAATTCAAGGACATGAATGTTATCCCGATGAAACGTCCTTGCGTTTACACGCATGAAGAGCAGATGGAGATACTTCGTCAGTCATTAGCTGATATTGATGAAGGGAGATATCTTTCCACTGAAGAATTAGAGGAAGAAATGAAAACCTGGTAAAACAATAAAGACATAATGGATAACCTAAAGCCTTATTGGACTGATCAAGCAATCAGACAAATGAAAGAAATTTACGACTTCTACAAAGCCTTTGGCAAGAAAACGATTCAAAAACGGATCTCCCCCATTAAGAAGCAGGTAGATCGTTTAACCCGTTTCCCCTATTGTAGGAAAAGTAGAATCCTACTATCAAGGAACAGAATCTTTTCGTTCCCTGATCGAAGGAGATTATAAAATCATCTATCTTATCAGAAGAGAAGAACGAATCTATATTGTGGCCATTTTCGATTGTCGCCAAGATCCATCCAACCTATATACAATGTTGAAGTTATAAGGATATTTCGATATGATTTTATCTCCGTATATGATTTTTTATCGTAAATTTGCCAACGATCCCCTAAAAAGAGAGGGGGACTCATTGCAATAACCAATTTTACATGTAATGAAAAGAGACAATATCATTTTCGACATCATTGAGAAGGAACATCAGCGCCAGCTGAAAGGCATTGAACTGATTGCTTCCGAAAACTTTGTAAGCGACCAGGTGATGCAAGCCATGGGTAGCTGTCTGACCAACAAATACGCTGAAGGATATCCCGGCAAGCGCTATTATGGAGGTTGCGAAGTAGTAGACCAGAGCGAAACCATCGCTATCGAACGGTTGAAACAGATTTTCAATGCAGAATGGGCCAACGTACAGCCACACTCCGGAGCACAGGCTAATGCTGCCGTATTTCTGGCAGTCCTGAATCCCGGTGATACATTCCTTGGCCTGAACCTGGCACACGGCGGGCACCTTTCCCACGGTTCTCCAGTAAACAGTTCGGGTATCTTATACCATGCTACGGAATATAATGTTAAAGAAGACACCGGCCGTGTTGATTACGACCAGATGGAAGAAGTCGCTTTACGTGAAAAACCGAAATTGATCGTAGGTGGCGGTTCCGCTTATTCCCGTGAATGGGACTACAAACGGATGCGTGAGATTGCTGACAAGGTTGGTGCCCTTTTGATGATCGATATGGCTCACCCTGCCGGTCTGATCGCTGCCGGATTGCTGAATAACCCGTTGGAATATGCTCATATCGTAACTTCCACGACCCACAAGACTTTGCGTGGTCCGCGTGGCGGTATCATCCTCCTGGGTAAAGATTTCGAAAATCCTTGGGGTAAGAAGACTCCGAAGGGAGAGATCAAAAAAATGTCTCAATTGTTGGATTCCGCCGTATTCCCCGGCATCCAGGGAGGTCCGCTGGAACATGTGATCGCTGCCAAAGCCGTAGCTTTCGGCGAAGCACTGGAACCGGAATATAAGACCTATCAGGCTCAGGTAAAGGCAAATGCGGCTGCTATGGCAAAAGCATTCATGGACAAAGGTTACAAGATCATTTCAGATGGTACGGACAATCATAGCATGTTGATCGACCTGCGCAAGAAATTCCCCGAACTGACCGGTAAGGTTGCAGAAAAAGCTCTTGTTGCTGCCGATATCACCGTAAACAAGAATATGGTTCCGTTCGACAGCCGTTCGGCATTCCAGACTTCAGGTATCCGTGTCGGAACACCGGCAATCACCACCCGTGGCGCCAAAGAACCGCTGATGGCCGAGATCGTCGAATTGATCGATACCGTGCTGACTGCACCTGAATGCGACAAGACTATCACTGCTGTTCGCGAAAAAGTAAACAGCATCATGAAGGAATATCCAATCTTCGCGTGGTAATGTATAGATTTATGATTTATAATTTATGATTTATGCGTCACAAAAATAAATCATAAATTATAAATCATAAATCTCTTTCTTTCTTTTTCTAAATCAATCAAATTACATAAATAATTTATGAAAACACTTTTATCGATGTGTGCAGGCGCAGCACTTTGTATCCTTGCGTCATGCAGCGAAGGACCGACAAAACAGATGCCTTACAATCAAGGTATCAATGTGATCCCGATGCCGGTAAGCCTCGTCCAGAACGAGGGCAGTTTTAAACTAAGCAAAAACACAGCTTTCTCCGCTTCCACTCCGGAAGCTAAAACAGTAGCTGAATATTTTGCCGCCCAAATGAATCTTGCCACCGGCTATCAGATAACAGTCAGTGACAAGGCTGCCTCCAACGGCATTACGCTGGCAATCGACGGGGCACTGGATGTAAACAACGAGGGCTACACGTTGGATGTCACTCCGCAAGGCGTGACGGTCAAGGCTAAAACCCCGCAAGGCCTGTTCTACGGTATGCAAACATTCATGCAATTGCTTCCGGCCGAAATTGAAAGTCCGGCAGTCGTGAACGGTATTGCCTGGACTGCTCCCAGCGTAACGGTGAAAGACGAACCGCGTTTCGAATATCGTGGTATCATGTTGGATCCTTGCCGTCATTTCATCCCGGTAGAGAACGTTAAGAAACACCTCGATGTACTGGCCTTGTTCAAGATCAACCGCATGCACTGGCATCTGACGGACGATCAGGGTTGGCGTATCGAAATCAAAAAATATCCGAAACTGACAGAGATCGGTTCCAAGCGTATCGATGGCGAAGGAACGGAATATGGCGGTTTCTATACGCAGGAACAGATCAAAGATGTGGTAAAATATGCAGCAGACCGTTTTATTACGATCGTTCCCGAAATCGAACTTCCGGGACATGAGTTGGCCGCAATCTCCGCATATCCTGAATTGTCTTGTAAGGGCGAACCGACTACCCCGCGTATCATCTGGGGTGTGGAAGACATCGTATTGTGTGCCGGAAAGGAAAAACCTTTCGAGTTCCTGCAGGATGTTTTTGACGAAGTCGCACCTCTTTTCCCCGGTGAGTATATTCACATCGGTGGTGACGAATGTCCGAAATCAAGTTGGAAAGAATGCCCGCTCTGCCAGAAACGTATCCGTGAGGAAGGCTTGAAAGCCGACAAGAATAACTCTGCCGAAGAAAAGTTACAGAGCTATTTCGTTCAGCGCATGGAGAAATACCTGTCCGACAAGCATGGTAAAAAGATCATCGGATGGGATGAAATCCTCGAAGGCGGCCTCGCTCCTTCCGCAACCGTTATGTCCTGGCGTGGTGAAGAAGGCGGTATCGCTGCTGCAAACATGGGACATGAAGCGATCATGACTCCAGGAAGCGGCGGCATGTACATTGACCAGTTCCAAGGAGATCCGAAGATCGAACCGGTTTCTATCGGCGGCTACGATCCGTTGTCGAGAGTGTATGCATACAATCCGACGCCCGATACTTTGGTCGCTACCGGAAAGGCAAACTTGATCAAGGGTGTACAAACAAACCTTTGGTCTGAATATATGTACAACACGGACCTGGTGGAATATCGTGCTTATCCACGTGTGTTGGCATTAGCCGAAATCGGCTGGACTACACTGGCACGCAAAGATTATAAAGATTTCGAACGTCGCTTGGATAATGCTTTGGTTCGTTTGGACGAACTGAACATCAACTACCATATTCCGCAGCCGGAACAGCCGAACGGTTCATGTAATTTCGTTGCATTCACCGACAAAGCTTCTCTGGAATTCAAGACAACCCGTCCGGTCAAGATGGTTTATACAATCGACGGAACCGAACCGGCTCAGGAATCTGCCGTCTATTCCGCCCCGATCGAATTTACGGAATCCGGTGTTCTGAAGATTCGCTCCGTATTGCCTTCCGGCAAAATGAGTAAGACTCGTACGATCACAGTTGAAAAGCAAGCCTTAGCTCCTGCCAAGGAAGTTGCCAAGACTACTCCGGGATTGGAAATGCAAGTGACCGACGGCATGTTCTTGAATTCATCCAAACTGGGAGACGTAAAAGAATGGAAGAAATCGGTCATCAAAGATCTGCGTGAAATCACCAGCGTAGTGAAAACAAGCGAATCTATGCGCGGTGTCAAGCAATATGCTGCCATAGCAACCGGTTACGTCAATATTCCTGAAGACGGCGTTTACTATATTTCTTCCGACAACGAAGAAGTATGGATCGATGGTAAATTGTTAGTGAATAACGGAGGTGAAGTGAAACGTTTCTCCCGTCACGACAGTTCGGCTGCTTTGTCTAAAGGCTTGCACGAGATCAAGGTGGTATTCTTGGGACATATCATTGGCGGATGGCCTTCAAACTGGAACGACGGAAGCGTGAAACTCCGCAAAGCCGATACTGATAAGTTTGTCAAGATCACTCCTGAGATGTTAGTTCATTAAGAAAACATTTTAGGCACGGATTTCCCCGTGTAATCCGTGCCTAAATGTTATCAATCGATTTTTAATTTCATTATCGTAATCGAGTTCGGAGGAAAACTGTATACCTTGGGACCACTCAACGAGAAGGATATTTCTTTTGTCTCCGGTATGATCTCGTCGGGTTTGCCGTATGTGTTACGCGCTTCGGGATCGCCTGTGAGTTGAATAATCTCCGCCGTATTTTTAACACTGATACCTTGCAGGTTCAACTCCGTCTTCTCTTCGTGCTGGGTCGTGTTGATCACCTTCAGTATAATCATATTCGTCTCCTTATCCAGTGCAGCGGTAGAAACCAAAGAAGGTATGCCGGGTAGTATTGCTTCATGAACCAGTGTGTCATTCACGAAACAACCGATTTGTTCCCCTTTACAAGCGATCTTCACGTTATACCAGCGATTACTCTGGAACGGATAAAGGACAGGCGTACGCAACGTATCCCTCACTCCTCCTGCCTGGCGGTAGAACTCGACAAGACCGGTGCCGATCGTCAGTCCGATATAGTCATTCCGTTCTCCGGGCAGCCCGTTATCACGCACACGGAATTGGATTTGTCCGCTTCCCTTCGTCCTCCTGATATCTGCCGAAAAGATATAATCATAGGCAGACGGATCGCCTAAAAGGATGTAGTTCCATCTGTTTGCAACCGGTGTCAGTCTTCCCCGGTCGACTGTCCACCCTCCGGTCATGACAGTTCCTTCCGTAACAGGCGAATTATCTATTTTCACCTCTTTAAATTCATAGCTGTTATCGAACATCTCGATACCGGCACGTCCGAAGGTAACCTGAGGTTTCTGATAGGTATGGACTTCGGTCTTCAGCACTTCGTCTCCCCTGTTGTTGCCGAACATTCGCAACAGATGGTAAGAGGGCGAAAGAGCGATCTGTTCACCGTCAAAAGAAATGGCCGGATAGCGTTCTATCTTGTATTTCGTATTCCCTAAAACCGGGGCATAAGCCAAACGTTTCACGATGTCTTGCCCGTTCTCTGCTCCGACAAGGAAACAAGCCTCCCCGATGGCAGCCCGCAAACTTCCGGGAGCAGCTCCGCCGGATAAACCGAATTCTCCGATAAAGGCAGGTGGCATCCGGCGCGTACGTCCGGCAACAAAACGGTTGTGATTGGAGATCAAAAACGATTCGCTTGAATAAAAATGAGTATCCGACCATTCATTCCTGTTTTTCTTTCTGACCTCGGAACTGCTTATCACCGTAACGTCCGGATAGGTTTCTTGGATCGCTTTCTTAAACAGTTCGAAGCGTCTGGAATATTCCAGACCGTAATTTTCGCTACCGATCTCCACATACTTCAACCCGAAAGGTTCCGGATGTCCATGACCGGCCCGTAAAGCTCCCATAACGGAATCGGTCGGCTCGTTGGCATAAGCGATGGCGTCCAAGGCGTCTTGTACCAGTTTTCCCATCGCCGTTATGTCTTCGTAACGCGGACGGCGGCTTTGGTTGGTCACACCGCTATTGATGACATAGACCGGTTCGGCTTCCAAGTCTTCACACATTTGGAGATACTCATGATAGCCAATGCCGTTGGTCGTGCCATATGCCCATACATTCCAGAAGTGTTTGCGTTCGGCGATGTCTCCTACCGTTTCACGCCAGACCGGGTAGGTTCCGGCCGTATATCCTTCAACAAAACTTCCGCCGGGAAAACGAATGAACGCCGGCTTCAATGCCGCAATCAATTCCATCAGTTCCGGACGTAATCCGTTCGGACGATCTTTCCATGTTTTTTGAGGAAACAAGGATACGACATCCAGCCAGAAAACGGCCGAACTGTCAGTCGTTATTGTCAACACGGCTTTATTTGTATTCGAGTTCGCGGTAAAAGTATGCTTGTACTTCCTCCATTCATAGGTCGGTGCTACACGGAAAACTTCGCTGAAAGCCGTTTCTCCGGTAGAATCAGCCAAAGTCAGACTTACTGTCTTCGGAACCATAGAGGCTCCTTTTATATAGAAAGACAAATCATATTTCTCGCCTTCGTGAAGAGGTATTCCTCCATACCCTTCAGCAACGACACCTCCTTTTCCCGATTCGGCAGAAGCAGACACCGAGACCAACAGGGAACGCCGGTTCTTGTCGTTAATCAGCTCCTTTGTGTCGGGATAGATATAAGATGTCGCAGAAAAGCGATGCCATCCCGGCACCGAATCAGAACGTAAGAAAGGAATACTCCATCCATTCGGAGTAGTCAGGACTCGGCGGACAGGGTCGTACGGGCAGTTCAAGGGAGGCACTCCATCTTCAAAACTCCGGTTTTGTATCAATTCCGCATAAATACCGCCATCCACCGCATGGTTGATTTCCTCAATGGTCAAACCATACAGATCCTTGTTTACAGGAATTGTCAAGCCGTCCCCATCCACCAGAATAGAGGATGTCACAGGCATTTCCGGCTGACAACCGGCTAATATGAGCACTAAAAAAACTAAATTCGATTTCATGGTGCAAACTTAAAGAATAATTTCAATAAAAAACTCCATTTCAACCTATATCAAGCGTTTTAGCTGTACACGCTAAATATGCAAAAGAGATATTTTTCCGAAATAGAATTTATTTTTCAGGAAAAGACGATTATGTCGACAGAATTCAATACTTTTGTATCATTGATAGTATTTGAATATCAAGAAAAATACGAAATCAAATGGAAAATTTAGCATCACAATATACAGTATTAGTGGTAGACGATGTGCCAACTAACGTTATGCTTGTGCAGGCGATACTGAAAAAAGAAGGTTATACGCTACTGACGACAGACTGTGGAACCAAAGCGTTACGTATCGCCCAGGAAAAGCATCCCAATCTTATCTTGCTCGATATTATGATGCCGGAGATGGATGGATACGAAGTGTTGCAGCATTTGAAAAGCAATCCGGAAACCAACAATATCCCTGTCATTATCATGTCGGCCTTAAGTGATATGCAAAGTATCGTAAAAGGTTACCAGTTGGGAGCGACGGAATATGTAACAAAACCTTTTCAACGGGAAGAATTGGTAAAACGTGTCGCCCATCGCTATGAACTGTTCAGTATTAAACGTATCAAGCAGGAACTTGAAAACACGATCGAATCTCGCGATACGCTCTATTCTGTTATTGCACACGATTTGCGCTCTCCGCTTGGTTCATTGAAGATGATGAATAACGCTATCCTGATGATGGTCGATAAGAATCAGGTCAGCGACGAGGTATACGAAATGCTTCAAATGATGAACAAGACATCGGAAGAAATATTCCAACTTCTCGACAACCTCCTGAAATGGGCGAAGAATCGTTTGAACAAACAGAATATTTACAGACAGCAGGTCGACATCAACAGTATAGTCAACAGTACTGCCGAGATATTTATTCCGATGGCAACCCAGAAAGGCATATCCATCACGCTCGAAGGTCTGGATAAAGAACTGATGGGGGCGACAGACATCGATATGGTAAAGACAATCGTCCGTAATCTGGTTTCCAATGCTGTCAAGTTCAGCTACGAAAAAGGCGTGATTACGGTATCGACCAAAAAAGACGGGGATTTCGTCATTGTCAGTGTGAAAGACTCAGGTAAAGGAATCAAGATGGAAGACCAGGGTAAGTTGCTGAAGCAAAACACTCATTTTACTTCTTACGGAACGAATAATGAAAAAGGATCCGGCCTGGGCTTAATGCTGTGCAAAGATTTTGTCGAGCAACTCGGTGGTAAAATGTGGTTCGATTCCGAAGAAGGGAAAGGCACTTCCTTCCATTTCTCCTTGAAAGCATTGAATTGAGAATAACAAACAATAGCATATAAAAGCAATAAAAAAGCTGCATCTTTCAAAGGTGCAGCTTTTTTATTGCTTTTATAATAATGGTACTATTCGGCAATCGCTTTCCGGTTTCCTTTTTGGGGGTATTTACGAAACAGACTCCACCATTTCAATTTCAATACACCAAACAGTGCTTCCCCGAAGATAGAGGAGTTCATCTTGGAAGTACCTAATACACGATTGATAAAGATAATGGGAACTTCCACAATTTTATAGCCACACTTATATGCCGTAAACTTCATTTCTATCTGGAACGCATATCCTTTGAAATGGATACGATCCAAATCAATCGTCTCAAGTACCTCGCGGCGGTAGCATTTGAAACCGGCTGTCGTATCCTGTACTTTCATTCCGGTAACAAAACGGACATATACAGAAGCATAATAAGACATCAGCACACGCCCTAACGGCCAGTTCACAACATTCACACCATTGCAGTAGCGGGAACCGACCGCGACATCAGCCCCCTGTTCCGTGCAGGCCGCATATAATTTGGGAAGATCATTCGGATTATGACTGAAGTCCGCATCCATTTCGAATATAAAATCATACTTATGCTCTATAGCCCACTTGAATCCGCAGATATAAGCCGTACCCAATCCTAACTTACCTTTACGTTCCACCATAAAAAGACGTTCGGGAAACTCTTTTTGCAATCGTTTTACAATATCTGCCGTACCATCGGGCGATCCATCATCTATAATCAAAATATGAAATTCTTTCTCCAACCCAAATACAACCCGAATAATACTTTCTATATTCTCCTTCTCGTTATACGTAGGTATAATAACAATACTGTCTGACATAATCCTCTGTTTAATTGAAATTTGAAAATTGAAAATTGAAAATGAGAAGAATCTACTTATTTCAATTGACAACTTAGGTGCGAAGGTAGATATTTTCGTTGGTTTTAGGAAGATCATTGTAACATTTTCCGTAATTTTGCACATATACAATTTTCATTTATCAATTATCAATTTGCAATTCATCCGTTGGAGATACAAGATTTACTAAAACAATATGCCGCTCATCCACAAGTGACGGCGTTAAATACCCTGTTAAAAAGCAAAACATCCCGCAATATATTTCTGAAAGGGCTGAACGGTTCAGGGGCCGCAATGACAATAGCTTCTCTTTTTTTTAAAAGAAGGGGAAACTATGTGTGTGTATTGAATGATCTGGAGGAAGCCGGCTACTTTTATCATGATCTGGTGCAACTCACCGGAGGTGACGGCATCTATTTCTTTCCCTCTGCCTATCGGCGTGCTATCAAGTACGGACATGTGGACCCTGCCAACGAAATCCTGCGGACAGAAGTTCTCAGTACGTTGCAGGATCCGACTGCACCTTTCGTCATTGTCACCTATCCGGAGGCATTGGCGGAGAAAGTGATTTCACGGGAGGTCCTGAAAGAAAATACGCTGAAGATCAGTGTTGGTGAGAAGTTGGACAATATGTTTGTTTCCGACGTGTTGGACGAATACGGTTTCGAACAGGTTGATTACGTTTACGAACCGGGGCAGTATGCGATGCGTGGCAGTATCTTAGACGTATTCTCGTTCTCATATGAATTTCCTTATCGTATCGACTTTTTTGGAAACGAGGTAGAGACGATCCGTTCGTTCGATGTAGAAACACAGCTATCCAAAGAAAAACTGGACAGTATCTATATCGTCCCTGAAATGACAAAAGGGAACCGGACCAACTCGTCCCTGTTGGACTCATTGCCGTCCGAGACGTTGCTCGCCTGCAAAGACTTGGCATGGGTAAAAGAGCGTATCAGCAGTATCTGGAATGAAGAACCGATCATAGGCGATGAAGAATCGTTTGCCGACATCGAACAACTGCGGGCCAAATTGATTACCGGAGAGGACTTTCTACATGCGGCGCTCGGTTTCTGCCGTCTCCATTTCGGTACGCGGGTGGCGGGAGTAGTCGATGCAACCTTGGCTTTCTCTATGGAAGCACAACCAATCTATCATAAAAACTTTGATTTGGTAAGTGAATCTTTCCACAAATATTTGGAAGACGGCTATACATTATATATACTGAGTGATGTAGAAAAGCAAGCTGCCCGTATCCGGGCCATCTTTGAGGACCGGGGAGACGATATACCTTTTACCTCTGTCAACAAGACTATACATGAAGGTTTTGCCGACGAAACTTTGCGTGTCTGCCTTTTCACGGATCACCAGTTATTCGACCGATTCCATAAATTCAACCTGAAAAGCGACAAGGCACGAAGTGGAAAACTCTCTCTGTCGCTAAAGGAGTTGAACCAATTCACGACCGGCGACTACATCGTGCATATCGATCATGGTGTCGGACAGTTTGGAGGGTTGGTTCGTACGGAAGTGAACGGTAAAATGCAAGAAGCCATCAAGCTGATCTACCAGAACAACGACATTATATTCGTCAGCATCCACTCCCTCCATAAATTGTCCAAGTATAAAGGCAAAGAGAGCGGGGAACCACCCAAACTGAGCAAACTCGGAACGGGGGCTTGGGAAAAGATGAAGGAACGCACCAAGTCGAAAGTGAAAGATATCGCCCGCGACCTGATTCTCCTCTACTCCAAACGAAAACAAGAAAAAGGTTTCGCATACAGCCCGGACAGCTTCATGCAGCACGAACTGGAAGCCAGTTTTATTTATGAAGACACTCCTGACCAGATGAAAGCGACAGCCGATGTCAAGGCCGACATGGAAAGCGACCGTCCGATGGACCGTCTGATCTGTGGAGACGTGGGCTTCGGGAAAACGGAAGTAGCCATCCGTGCTGCTTTCAAAGCCGTTTCGGATAACAAGCAAGTTGCCGTGCTGGTCCCGACTACGGTGTTAGCATTCCAGCATTACCAGACATTCTCCGAACGGTTGAAAGACTTTCCCTGCCGGATCGAATATATCAGCCGGGCGCGTACGGCGAAAGAGATCAGAGAGACATTGAAAGACTTGAAGGAGGGGAATATTAACATCATCATCGGGACTCATCGTATCGTCGGAAAAGATGTCACATTCAAAGACCTTGGCCTGCTGATTATCGACGAGGAACAGAAGTTCGGTGTATCTGTCAAAGAGAAGTTGCGCCAGTTGAAAGCAAACGTAGACACGCTCACCATGACCGCAACGCCGATCCCCCGTACCCTGCAATTCTCGCTGATGGGAGCCCGTGACCTGTCGAGCATCACGACTCCCCCACCCAACCGCTACCCGGTGCAAACAGAGGTAGAACGGTTTAACCCGGACATTATCCGTGAAGCCATCAACTTCGAGATGAGTCGTAACGGGCAGGTTTTCTTCATCAACAACCGTATCCAGAATATTTATGAAATGGAGGCGCTCGTCAAACGCGAAGTACCGGATGCCCGTATTGCTGTCGGACACGGACAGATGGAGCCGGATAAACTGGAAAAGATCATTCTGGATTTCGTCAATTACGAATACGACGTGCTGATCGCCACAAGCATTGTGGAAAGCGGAATCGACGTGCCGAATGCAAATACGATCATTATCAACAACGCACAGCAGTTCGGATTGTCCGACCTGCATCAATTACGCGGCCGTGTCGGACGAAGTAACCGGAAAGCCTTCTGCTACCTCCTCTCTCCACCCCTGTCAAGCCTTACGCAGGAAGCACGCCGCCGTTTGCAGGCGATCGAGAATTTCTCGGAGCTGGGAAGCGGTATCCATATTGCCATGCAGGATCTCGACATCCGGGGAGCCGGAAATATGTTGGGAGCCGAACAAAGCGGTTTCATCGCCGACTTAGGCTACGAAACATACCAGAAGATATTGGAAGAAGCCGTTGACGAACTGAAAGCGGAAGAATTTGCCGACCTGTATTCCGATGCGACCGAAAAGCGCCCCGACACCGGTAGTGAATATGTCCGCGAAACTTATATCGAAAGCGATCTGGAACTGATGTTCCCGCCGACTTACATTCCGAACGATTCCGAGCGTGTCTCCCTCTATCGCGAGTTGGATAAGATGGAGGAAGAACGCGATATCCTTGCTTTCACCGAGCGTCTGAAAGACCGTTTCGGGAAAGTCCCGAAAGAAGGAAAAGAGCTGATCCGTGTCGTTCGTCTTCGTCGCATGGCAAAGATGCTGGGCATGGAAAAAGTCATTCTGAAAAAAGGGCAGATGAGCATCTTTCTTGTCACTAATCCCAACAGTCCCTATTACGAGAGTGAAGCTTTCGACAAACTACTCAGCTTCATTCAGAAGCATCCACGTGAATGCATGCTTCGCGAACAAAACGGGAAACGCAGTATCGTGATCAAGAACGTACCGACGGTAGAGGTGGCTTGCGGTTATTTGGATGAGATCGGAAAAGAACAAATACAAAAATAAATCATATTTTTGTTTCATTTGTCAGAAAGTCATACACAATGAGACTCCCGGACGGAAAGAGACAGAGCCGTCCGGAAGCGGAGAAGAAAGGTTCTGGCCTTGCAAAGAGATTGAACGGGCTTTCCGTTTGTTGGAATATCCCAAGCAGAACATGGGGATACTGGCCAATATCAGACAGCCTCCTCCTATCAAAAGTGCTGCAGATCCTACGTTCCGCGACTTGGAATATGGGGCTTCAAGTCCGGATAGCGCCAAACAATATGCTCCTCCGACCGAAGCAACCCCGACCATGGAAAAAGTCCATCCCAAGGCTTTGAAAGTCTTATGCTTCTTCCAATAATGCGCTTGCCAATCCGATGTTTGTTGAATAGAAGCGACTTCATCCACCGGTTGCCTTTTTTGCCCGTAAACAGATATGGACAAAAATAAAACCCAAAAGAACAATGATAACTTCCGTTTCATACCCACTCAATGTATTTAAGGTTATAATATTTGACAAAATCTCATTATTTCATTCGCTATCGCAATCAGACCGAGCCTTTCAGAACTGAAAGTATATAAACGGCTGTACGCCGGCACTCTTGAATTGCACGACAACAAAAATCGCGATTGCCAACATCACCGCCTGCACAAGCAAAGGAGAGCGGGTGACTACCGCCTGCAAGCCGTTTTCGGCCGATTTCGGCATGAAATGCAGAATGTAACCCACCACCATCAAGATAAATACCCCTTTATAGCCCGTCACAAACTGTGTGAAGACCTCCGGGTGGAAATTCGTGAAAATCTGCGTCAGCATCTCTCCTACCGCCTGCATCGAATCGGCACGGAACAAGATCCAGCCGAAGCACACCAGATGGAAAGTAAGCAAGATGCCTAACACTCTTCTCCAAGGTTTCATTTCCGACCCTAAGGGCTTGAAACTGCTGAAATGGCTCATCATGAACTTATGCACGGCCAGCGCAACCCCATGCAGGGCGCCCCAGAGGATAAAACTCACGGAAGCCCCGTGCCACAGACCACCCAGCAACATCGTTATCAGCAGGTTGATGTATGTCCGTATTTTCCCTTTCCGGTTGCCTCCGAGCGAAATATACAAATAGTCTTTCAACCATGAAGAAAGCGAGATATGCCAGCGTCGCCAGAACTCCGTGATGGTCGCCGACTGGTAAGGCGAATCGAAGTTCACGTTAAAGCGGAATCCTAACAGCAACGCAATCCCGATCGCCATATCCGAATAGCCGGAGAAATCGCAATAAATCTGCAAGGCATAGCCATACACGCCCAACAGGTTTTCCACTCCCGTGTAAAGCAAAGGAGCATCGAATATGCGGTCGACGAAGTTCAGGCTGATATAGTCGGATATGACGGTTTTCTTGAAGAGTCCGCACAAGACGAGGAAAAGCCCTTCCCCGAATTCGGCCCGCGTGACGGCCGGCGTCTTATAAATCTGCGGGATGAAATCGCGTGCCCGGACGATCGGGCCGGCCACCAACTGCGGAAAGAAAGAGACGTAGAAAACATAGTCGATCCAACGCCGGAGGGGGTCTATCCTGCCCCGGTACACATCGATCACGTAGCTGATGGTCTGGAACGTAAAGAAAGAGATGCCGACCGGCAGAAAGATATCCAACGGCTGATAGGTTATGTTCTGCAACGAAGCGTTCCCCAACTGGTATCCCAATTCATGGGCGACGGAAGCCGCGATCTCACGCAGGAAATTGAAGTATTTGAAATATCCCAACAGCCCTAAGTCGATACACAGGCTCAGGACAACCCAAGCCTTACGTCCCCACCGGGAAACTGTCCTGGCCATGCACTGCGCGATGCAAAAATCGGATGTCGCGACAAACAGCAAGAGAAGAAAAAACATCCCGCTGCTCTTATAATAGAAATAGAGGGAAAACAACGTGACGTAAATAATACGTGTCAGCAGATGCTTCCTGAGCGACATATAGATAATCAGGAAACCGATAAAAAGGAAGAAAAACAACCCGCTGCTGAAAAGCATCGGCTCGCTTCGCTGGTAAACCAACAAATCGCCCAGCTTATCAATGGACAATTGACTATTGATAATTGACAATTGAGGGATTGTATTCGCTAATTGAGATATAATAAAATTCGTCATAATCTTTCCTCCGCTTTCTCCAATTCTTCCGTTTCCCCGGCTTTCTCGTTTTTTGTCCATTGGTAAGAACGCAGAAGTGCTCTTACCAAAAGCGTCCCTTGTTCGCGATAACCTTCCTTTGTGAAATGGATACGGTCGCGCCCCATCAACTTCTCCTTGTGCCATTTGACGCAAGAACCCTTCCCGCCCGTGGCGGCAAACAAGTCCCAACAAGCTACCCCCTCTTCATGAGCTGCTTTTACAATTGCCTTTGCGGCGAGCTGAGTATTCGCGTTGCGGACATACGTCCGTTTTTTATTGACATACGTCCGCTTATAGCATTCCGGTGGAGTGGTGAGCATGATAGCCGTCTCCGGCATATATTTCTTGACAAGAGAAACGAACGCACGAACCTGCCCGCCGAATTCTTCCGTACGGAAACGACGGCCGAAAGTTTCGTTCGTCCCCAGCGAAACAATCAACAAAGACGGTTTCAGCAAGGCCAACTGGCGGACGTAGGTTTCGTCCGTGTAATTGACATACATCGCCCCGTTCACACCGACCGAATGGTAGAGGATACCCGGATTGCCGTTTGTCAGGTTGAAACCGTAATAAACATTTTTGAAAGTGGAGGCCGGCAACAACTTGTCCGTGCCTTGCTTTCGCCGGGTGCTGTGCAGTTGCAACGTATCCACCGGATAAGAGATGCGGAACGTATCGGCCAGGACACCTGCGACAGCCGGAACTGTTGCCAAGGAAGTCTGTACGGAATCTTTGAGCGGGCCGGTCGGTAACATCGGCATGGATTTCTCCCCCCGGTAGAGGATTGCCCGGTTGAAAGAATAGCCTGCCCCGTTGTTAGGGGCTATCCGGACATCCAGATTGATGGAGGGTGAGACGGATTGGATACCGATCCCGCCGATTCCGACCGGACATTTCTTGTTGGCTTGTATGCAACGTCCCGCCACCCATTCGCGGACGGCAGAGGAGATGAAATAGTCGTCCGGCTCATTTGTCCGGCTCAACTTGAAAGGGGCGATCCATCCGCGTCCGGCATTCCCGAACTGCTCCTGCAAGAGACGCATCACCTTGCCCGAATAATAGCCGGCCTGTATGTGGGAATCGCCTAAATGGACGATCGTCAATACGGTATCCTTCCCAGCCCTGAGCGAATCCAGCCCGGCAAAGAAAGCCTGCAACGACGAGGGCGACAGGATCGAATCGACCTCCTGCCCGATCGAATAAGTGCGGGAAGGGAGCGCGGGAAGGGGCAGCTTCCCTTTTGCACCGGCGGCACTGACTGCCATCCAAACCAAGCAAGTCGATAGACTAACGAGCCACTTTGTCTGCTTCATCATAAAACTCCTTTTCTAATAATATTGCATTCAACAAGGCAGAAGCGATCTCTTTTCCTCCTCTGAAACTCAAATGTGTATAATCTTTGCTGGCCCAGTTGTTTTCGACGAACCGGACCATACTGTTTTCTCCTCCCATCGCCCCGAAAACATTCCAGAAAGCGACACCCGAACGGCGGGCTGCCTGCCGCTGCGCGTGCAACAAGGCCAATACGGCGGGCATCGTTTCGAATGATCCGTCTACTTGCCGGCTTCTGTCCGAAACGCCCAACATCAGGATGTCGGCATCCGGAAAACAGACGCGCACGTGGCGTACGGCTTCTTCCATCCGTTTGGCGTACCAACCATACTGGAGAACGCTGTCGCTGACGATATTCAACCCGTACTGCAAAACGACCAGATCATAGGGGCGTATCTCGTTCAACTCCCGGCAACGGGCGCTGTCCAACCTTGAAAGGATCATACCGGAATTGCCACGCAACGAATAATTGTCCACGATCACCCCTGAATTATCTTCGAGTGCAACCCCGAGAGCACGGAAACCTGCCGTATCGGCAAAGCTGAAAGAGGCCTCCGTAAAGGTCCCCGTCTGTTCGTATTGCGTGATGACGGAGGTCGGTTCCAAGGTTTCGCGGATCGTATCGGACGTGCCGTTGCAAACCAATTCCATCCGTGTGCGGGTATTCGTTTCATACAAGAATTTGAGGGAAGAAACCGTTTTCAATTCAGGATAACGGTCTGTCGTCTTCACCGAGATGGACGGCTTCTCTTCTTTCGGTTCGAACGTCATTCCGGAAAGCGTATACCGGTGATGGTGGTCCGTCAGCATGGACCAGGTGGTCCAACCTTCCGCCTTCTGCTCGATCGTCGGGCGGAACTGGGCGGCGACCGACGTAATCGGGACGAACCCGACTCCGTGCCCTCCGAACTGCTCCTGCATTCCCGAACGGAAATCGGCCACCACGATATCACCTTCGATAAACGAATCACCCAAAAAGGCGACACGCACCGGTCGGTCCGCCTCTCTGCTATTTCCCAGAGCGGCAAAGAACCGTTTCAGACCTATGTGCCCGACGGAGTAATCCTCGATACGCGTTCCCAGCGAATCGGCTCCCTGGTCTGCATACATAACCTTGTAGAGCGAGTCGCGCAGTGCAAGCGCGACAGAATCGATGCCCGTTGTTTTCAGGATCGAATCGCGCACGGCGGCCGAATCTATCCGGACCGTATCCGGTTGTTCCAATTGCATACGTAAGGAATCCATAGCTAAGGATTCAGGCTTTATCCTGAGATCGGAAAGCAAATCAACTTTTTTTATTTTCATCCCGAACAACTGGTCCGGTAAGTAATAAAATCCCAAGCAGATACCTAACGTAATAAGTAGCAGGAGCAAAAGCCTGCCGAAATTATTATCTTTATTCATCTGAGTACTCTCTTTCGAAACCACAAAGATACGAAACATACGCAATTTATTACAAAATCTTCCGTTTCATATTTATATTGATGATATGGATGGCATTGTCATACAATATAATTGTCGCTCGTAGGGGCAGGGCTCTGCTCTGCCCATTGGATCCGCCCATTGAATCCGGATATTGGGATCCATTCATTGGCCCCGGACAAAACGGATGTCATTTGCATTGGGCGGAGTAGAATCCCGCCCCTACGGGACATCATTATTTATTACATACCAACAAACAACAAATATGGAAACACCGAAAAACAGAAACTGGAAAGTATTGAAAAGTGAATATCTGTCCCGCCAGCCTTGGTTTACCGTGCGCAAGGAGGAAGTGGAATTGCCGAACGGGAACAGGATTCCTGAATATTATATATTCGAATATCCGGAATGGATCAATGTGATCGCAATCACCAAAGAACAGAAATTCGTATTTGTCAGCCAGTATCGCCATGGCCTGGGTATCACGGCTTACGAACTTTGTGCCGGTGTCTGCGAAAAGGAAGACGCTTCCCCACTCGTCTCCGCCCGGCGGGAATTGCTTGAAGAGACCGGTTACGGCAACGGGAATTGGAGCGAACTGATGGTCATAGGTGTCAATCCGAGTACCCACACCAACCTCACCTATTGCTATCTTGCCACGGATGTCGAACCGGTCACAGCCCAACATCTTGAAGCGACTGAAGACCTGAGCGTCCACCTCCTGACTCTCGACGAAGTAAAAGAATTACTACTGAACGACCGGATCAAACAAGCGCTCCATGCAGCCCCTCTTTGGAAATACATGGCAATGAATCATTTGATTTGAGAATACCGAATCGGCAACCATTCATTGAAGTAAGTTACTTTTTTTTACCGAACAACTCAGAATGACTGCCGATTCTAAGTAAATCAATTATATTTCCTCAATCAAACTTCCTACATTGTCAAATGTTTTTTTATTCTTGGTTGTGCGTGCTTATTGTTTATTTTTTCCAAAATACCCATTCGTTTAAATCGAAACACATAAGCATGAAAATCCATTTTCATACCCATAAAAATAGATTTTCCCGCAAGGGTAATATTTTTTAATAATCTTATACATGCTATAACGCTGGTTTTCAGCGGGCGTCTAAAACATGCTTTTAGAGGGGGATATTGTCACATTTTCGGAATCTGCATAACGATGTATTGCACAATCCCGAAAAAGCTGTATTTTTGTTCGCATTAGCAACATATCACCGATGAAGTTCAAACTTAGTATCATATTCGCATTATTTTTTACCATACTTTGCACCAACCGGCTACAGGCTCAGGAAAAAGCCTTTCCCAAGAAAGGAGAAGGCGTCACCCTGTTCCTCAAACGCCATAACCGCACAGGCGCCGCATACCAGAAGCAGTTCATCGAGCTGAACAGAACCAAGTTAGGCAAAGGAAACGTCCTTCGGATGGGAGTCAAATACACGCTTCCCCCCTTACAGGGAAAAGAAGCTGTCGCAGCGGCCGCTGCCAAACGGGCGAACTACGAACCGCTGTTCGGTAAGGACCTGGCCTCCTACAAAGTGACATCGTCCGAATTGAAAGGCGCCTGCTTCTACCTGGTCAGCGGACATGGAGGTCCCGATCCGGGGGCAATCGGGCGGATTGGCAAAGTCGAGTTGCACGAAGACGAATATGCCTACGACATCGTGCTCCGCCTGGCACGCAACCTGATGATGAAAGGAGCCAAAGTCCACATCATCATCCAGGATGCCAAAGACGGAATACGCAACGACAAATACCTGAACAACAGCAAACGGGAGACCTGCATGGGCAGCCCGATCCCTTTCAACCAGGTTCGCCGCCTGAAACAACGGAGCGACAAAATAAACACCTTGTTCAAGCAAGATAAATACGCCTACAAACGGGCTATCTTCGTGCATGTGGACAGCCGTAACAAAGGCCACCAGACCGATGTTTTTTTCTACCACCAGGACAAGAACTCCGAAAGCAAACATCTGGCGAAAACCATGCGGACGACTTTCTCCCATAAATACAAGAAGCATCAACCGGGACGCGGGTTTACCGGGACAGTGGACGGGCGGAATCTCTACGTGTTGAGACACACGACACCGGCCTCCGTTTTCGTCGAGTTGGGCAATATCCAGAACAGTTTCGACCAGCAACGAATCATCTTGAGCGACAACCGCCAGGCCCTTGCAAACTGGCTCTGCGAAGGATTTGTCACCGATTACAACCGCTATAAGAAAAAAACACGGTAAAAAATGACATTCATCCGTTAAAAGAACTACCTTTGTAATTAAAATTTGACAAAAGATAATTACCCGGTAATTGTCGATTGTCAATTATCAATTGTCAATTATAATATGAGCAATCCATATATATCTCCGTTCGCGAAACCCGTATATGTCATGTTGAAACCCGTCGGTTCGGTTTGTAACCTGGCGTGCGAATATTGCTACTACCTGGAGAAGGGGAAACTTTACCCGGAGGTGAAAAACCATGTCATGAGCGAACAGTTGCTGGAAAAATTCATCAAGGAATATCTGGAATGCCAGACGATGCCGCAGGTTCTCTTTACCTGGCATGGCGGAGAAACGCTGATGCGCCCGATCAGTTTCTACCGGAAGGCGTTGGAGCTGCAACGCAAGTACGGCCGTGGCCGCCAGATCGACAACTGCATACAGACAAACGGGACGTTGCTGAACGATGACTGGTGTCGTTTCTTCAAGGAGAACAACTTCCTTGTGGGAGTTTCGATAGACGGTCCCCAGGAGTTTCATGACGAATATCGCCGCAACAGGCAAGGGCTTCCCTCCTTCTATAAAGTGATGAAAGGAATCGAGCTGATGAAAAAGCACGGCGTGGAATACAATGCGATGGCTGTCGTCAATGACTACAATGTGGATTATCCGCTGGAATTCTATCGCTTTTTCAAAGAAATAGATTGCCACTACATCCAGTTCGCTCCGATCGTTGAACGTCTCGGATTCCATCAGGACGGGACGTTGCTCACCTCGCCCGAACAACAGGATGCCAACATCAAACTGGCGCCTTTTACGGTCGACGCCGGAAAATGGGGCGATTTCCTTTGCGCCGTCTTCGACGAATGGCTGAAAGAAGATGTCGGGAATTATTATATCCAGCTTTTCGACTCCACACTGGCAAACTGGGTGGGCGAACAACCGGGGGTCTGTACGTTAGCGCGTACTTGCGGACATGCCGGAGTGATGGAGTTCAACGGCGATGTATATGCTTGCGACCACTTTGTATTCCCGGAATACAAGTTGGGCAACATCCACACCCGGACACTCACCGAAATGATGTACAGCCAACGCCAACTGAAGTTCGGGGCAGACAAATATGAAAAACTCCCCACCCAGTGCAAGGAGTGCGAGTTCCTCTTTGCCTGCAACGGCGAATGTCCCAAAAACCGTTTCCTCCATACGGCAAACGGCGAACCCGGATTGAACTACCTATGTAAAGGTTACAAGAAGTTTTTCAAACACGTGGCTCCTTACATGGATTTCATGAAAAAAGAACTCTTGGCCGAACGCCCGCCTGCCAATGTGATGCAATGGGCGAAGCACAATTGACACAATGAAAAATCATAAATCATAAATTACAAATCAACAAATATAACGTGAAAATCAACAGACGTGATTTTATCAAAACAGGAGGTATGGTTATGCTTGGATCATTAGCGGCTCCCTCATTCTTAGGAAGTTGTACCGGAAACGGAACAGATCAGGCCACCGGTATCTCATTCGCTCAAAACCATTTCGGTGTCAGCGAAAGCGACATGAAGAAAGTGCTGACGGCAGCACTCGAAAAAGGCGGCGACTATGCCGATCTTTTCTTTGAACATTCCTACCGGAATAACATCGGATTGCAGGACGGAGCCGTAAACCGCGCTTCCTCCAATATCGATTTCGGTATGGGTGTGCGTGTATTGGCCGGCGACCAGACCGGTTATGCGTATGTGGAAAACGTGACTCTCGACGAGATGCTGAAAGCAGCCCGTACGGCAGCCCGTATCGCAACCGGTTCGGCCGGGAAAGCTCCGGTAGGCCTGACGGAAGAACCGATCCTGAACAATTATTACGGCGTACAGACTCCGTGGGACGAACTCGCCGTAAATGCAAAGACTCCGTATCTCCAGAAACTGAACGACCAGATTTTTGCGCTCGATAAACGGGTACACAAGGTGATGGCTTCGTTGGGAGACATGACTTCCCATATCTTGTTCTGCAATTCCGAAGGACAGATGTACTACGACTATCGCCCGATGGTGACGTTAGGTGCGGTCTGCATCATGGAGGAAAACGGGAAGATCGAAAACTCGTATGCATCCCGCGCTTTCCGTATGGGAGCGGAATTCCTGACAGACGATATCATTGCCGAAGTGGCCAAGGAGGCGGTGGAGAAAACCTCCATCCTGTTCCAGGCCATCAAGCCTAAAGGAGGCGAAATGCCGGTCGTAATGGGCGCCGGAGGTTCCGGAATCTTGCTGCACGAAGCAATCGGCCATGCTTTCGAAGCCGACTTCAATCGCAAGAACACGTCTATCTTCTCCGACCAGCTGAACAAGAAAGTTTGTAACGAACATATCAACGTGGTGGACGACGGTACGATTCCTTTCAACCGCGGTTCCGTCAATATCGACGACGAAGGCATTGCCGGGCAGAAGACCTACATCGTGAAAGAAGGCGTCCTGACCAGCTACCTGCACGACCGTATCAGTGCCAAATATTACGGTATCCCGTCGACGGGCAACGGCCGCCGCGAATCATTCCGCCAGATGCCGATCCCGCGTATGCGTGCCACTTATATGGAAGCCGGAAACGTGACGGAAGAAGAAATGATCTCGACCGTGAAGAAAGGCATCTATGCCTCCAGCTTTACCAACGGACAGGTACAGATCGGTGCGGGCGACTTCACCTTCTTCGTGAAAGACGGTTACCTGATCGAGAACGGCAAACTGACACAGCCGATCAAGGACATCAACATCATCGGGAATGGTCCGCGTGCGTTGGCCGATATCACGATGGTCGGGAACAATTACCAAATGGACAACGGCACCTGGACATGCGGCAAGGACGGGCAATCCTGTCCGGTAACCTGCGGTATGCCGTCAGCCTTGGTTAGTAAACTTACAGTAGGAGGAGAAAATTGATTTGATTTATGATTTCAGATTTATGATTTATCCGCTGACACATAAATCTATAATCCGAAATCATAATTCATAAATCATCAATCATAAATTAGTAGACATGATAACAAACGAAAATAAAAAGCTGGCTCAGTGGGCCATGGAGTTTGCCCTGAAAAACGGTTGCCAGGCCTCACGTGTAAGCATCTATAACGGGTCGAGCAGTTCTTTCGAAATACGCGACATGAAAATGGACCGTTTGCAACAGGCCTCGGAAAACAGCCTGGTGATCCATCTGTATGTAGACGGGCGCTTCGGTTCCTTCTCGACAAACCGCCTGGACAAAAAGGAACTGGAAGGTTTCATCCGCAACGGTATCGCTTCCACTCGCTTTCTGGCGGAAGACAAGGCGCGTACGCTACCCGACGCATCTCTCTATTATAAAGGCGGCGGCGCCGACCTGCAACTGATCGATCCGAAGTTCGACTCGATCCAGCCGGACGACAAAGTGGCACTGGCGATGAACGTATGCAACGAGATGATGGGGAAAGACGACCGTATCATCTCAGCCAATTCATCCTACAGCGACGAAAAGGATTTCAAATATATGGTTGCCAGCAACGGCTTCGAAGGAGAAGCATCCGGCTCTTCTTTCAGCTTGGTTGCTAGTGTAAGCATCAAAGGCGAAGGAGACGCCCGTCCCGAATCTTACTGGTTCGATTCTTCTCTTTACTACGATTCGCTGGTTAAGGAAGGTCTGGGCACAAAAGCCCTGGAACGCGTAATGCGCAAATTAGGGCAGAAAAAGGTGGCTTCCGGCAAGTATCAGATGGTTGTGGACAACATGAATTCCTCCCGTCTGCTCTCTCCGGTAATCGATGCGCTGTACGGTTCTTCCATCCAGCAAAAAAACTCTTTCCTGTTGGACAAAATCGACCGGAAAGTATTGGGTGACCGCCTGACGATCATCGACGAACCGCACATGGTAGGCGCATCCGGCGCACGCTATTTCGATGGCGAAGGCGTTGCGACCAAACGTTTGCCGGTGTTTGAAAACGGTGTCCTGAAAACCTATTTCATCGATACCTATTCGGCCAACAAGATGAATATGAAACAAACGATCGCCTCCCCTTCTATCCTGACCATGCAGATGGGCAATAAAGACACGGATGGCCTGATCGCGTCTGTCGACAAAGGTATTCTGGTAACGGGTTTCAACGGTGGCAACAGCAACAGTACGACCGGTGACTTTTCCTACGGTGTGGAAGGTTTCCTGATTGAAAAAGGCAAACTGACACAGCCCATCTCCGAAATGAACGCAACAGGCAACATGATCTCCTTATGGAACAATTTGGCCGAAGTCGGCAACGACCCGCGCAAATACTCCAGTTGGCGTGTGCCTTCGTTGATATTCGACGGAGTGGATTTTAGTGGGCTATAGAAGAGAGCATCCGGAAGAATGTAATGAATAAAAAAAGGAGAAAGTGGCAATCGCTTTCTCCTTTTTCTTTATACCAACAGGTATATCGAGATAAAATGGCAGATGCTGCCTCCCAGCACGAAGATATGCCACACGGAATGCATATACCTGTATTTGTCTAAAAAGAAAAACAAGCATCCCACCGTGTAAAACAGCCCTCCTCCGATCAGCCAGTACAGGACATCCATCGAACCGGTCTCACGAAAGACCTGAAGCAAAGGCTTAAAAGCAATTACGACCACCCAACCCATCGCCAGGTAGCAAACTGTTTTCAGATGATCTTTCTTTTTCATCTTTCGGAAACTTAGCCAGACACCTGCCACTGCCGCGAGCCATACGATAGCGAACAGCGACCAGCCCCAATACCCTTCCTGCCGGAGGGCCACCAGCGTAAAAGGCGTATAAGTTCCCGCAATATGCAGGTAAATCGCACTGTGGTCGAAACGGCGCAAAAGCCTTTTCTGCCGTGCGCGGGTCGAAGCATGGTAAAATGTAGAAGTCACATACGAGAGTGTCATGCAAACGGCATAAACGGCAAAACTGCCGACCGCCCAAGGATTACCGCTTCGGATTGCCGCCATCATCAAGATGACGATGGCGGTTATCCCAAAGAGCATCCCGGCGCCATGTGTCAAGACATTGGCCACCTCTTCACCGTATGTTTGTCGTTGCCGGGCAATCATCAGCTTACAATTGTTCGGCCTTGAACCCGGCCTCTTTTACGGCTGCAATCACAGTTGCAGGGGCAATATCGACTTTCACTTCCAATATCTTGTTCGGATCGGCCAGATCGATCGACCAGTCATCCGAAGCCATTAACGTATTGAGCTTTGCACCGATTGCCGCTACACATCCACCACACTTTGCATTTGTTTTAAATTTTGTTGTTGCCATAGTTGTTATGATTTATGATTTATGATTTATGATTTATGATTTATGATTTATGATTTATGATTTATGATTTATGAGTACAAAAAAATAGTGATATTACTACGAAATTGCAATTCATAAATCATATTTTTTTGTTATTTCATGAATTTTAATCGTAAGCTGTTCAATACCACCGATACGGAACTGAAAGCCATTGCGGCACTCGCTAACATCGGGTTCAACAGCAGTCCGTTTATCGGGTACAGAACGCCCGCAGCCAACGGAATGCCGATCACATTATATATGAAGGCCCAGAACAGGTTCTGATAAATCAGGCGGACTGTCTGTTTGGACAAACGGATCGCATCGGGAAGCAGCAACAAATCGGACGTGATAAGCGTGACCATAGCCACATCCATTGCAATATCGGTTCCTTTTCCCATCGCAATGCTGACATCGGCCCGTGCAAGCGCCTGCGAGTCGTTAATGCCGTCGCCTACCATTGCCACTTTCTTCCCTTTCCGTTGCAAAGATACGATATATTCCTCTTTATCGTTCGGCATCACTCCCGCCTTATAATGATCGATCCCCAATGTCGCGGCGACCTGTTCGGCCGTCCGGATACCGTCGCCCGTCAGAAGGTGTACTTCTATTCCCTGTTTTTTCAGTTCCTTAACGGCATCTGCCGAAGTCGGCTTGATGCGGTCCGAAATCGCCAGGACCGCCAACAGGCGGTTTTCCAGGCCATAGAAGACAACACTTTGCCCCTCTTCCTGCCACCGTCCGATTTCTTTACGCGCCTTTTCCGGAATATCGGCCCGGAATATTTCGAGTAATCCCTGGCTTCCCACCCAGTAGGTGGCTCCTTCGACCTGGATGCGGACGCCACGTCCTGTCAGGCTCTCGAAGTTTTCTGTCTCACACACCTTTGCTCCGGAATCTTCCAACCAACGGATGATTGCGGAGGCCAACGGATGTTCGGACTTCTGTTCCGCCGTGTACAGGATATCCAAATAGAGGGCGTTATCGTCCGAAATCCAGTATGAATCCGTGACAACCGGGACTCCTTCCGTCAATGTCCCGGTCTTGTCCAATACAACCGTATCGACCTTGCATAGATTTTCCAGGGCAAAAGCATCCTTGATCAGGATATGCCGTTCGGCCCCTTTCCCCATTCCGACCATCAAAGCTGTCGGCGTAGCCAATCCCAACGCACACGGGCAAGCAATGACCAACACCGAAACGGCCGACAACAAAGCATACGAAAAATAGCCCTCTCCCCCTATCACCAACCAGCAAACGAAGGTAACCAACGAAAGCGACACGACAACAGGAACAAAGATTCCGCTTATTTTGTCTACTATCCGCTGAACGGGAGCCTTGCTTCCCTGTGCCGACTGTACCATCTGCACGATCTGGGCCAAGACGGTCGTCTCCCCGACACTTGTCGCCTCCATCGTGAAGGCTCCCTTCTGGTTGATCGTTCCGGCCAACACCCGGTCACCGGCATTTTTCTCCACCGGAATCGGTTCTCCGCTCAGCATGCTTTCGTCCACCGAAGAGCTTCCTTGCAAAAGCGTTCCGTCCACCGGAATCTTTTCACCCGGCCGCACACTGACTGTATTTCCGACCTGAAGAGCCGAAATAGGAACTTCCTCTTCTCGCCCGTCCGTAACCAAACGAGCTGTTTTGGGCTGCAATCCCATCAGTCCTTTTATAGCAGATGACGTGCTGTTCTTCGCCCGCTCTTCCATCAGTTTACCCAGCAAGACGAATGCAATGATCACACCTGAAGCCTCATAATAGACATGCGGCTCCAACCCCTTTTCCAGCCAAAATCCGGGACATAGGGTATTGAATAGGCTGAACAGGAAGGCTATCGAAGTGCTGAGTGCGACCAATGTGTCCATATTGGCCTTTCCCTTGAGAGCATGCCGCACGCCGTTCACATAGAACGAACGCCCGAAAAACACCATAATGCCCAATGCCAGCATCATCATGACCCAGTTCCCATACGGCACATGCATGAACACCATCCCCAAAAGAGCCAACGGAACGGACAGCGTCCAAGCACCTATGGTATTCCTCCTCAATGTCCTGTAATGTTTTCCGGCCATCTCTTCCTGCATGGCTACAGGATCTTTCGCTTCTACTATCAGGTCATATCCGGCAGCCTGCACGGCTGCTTGCATAGCCCCCAAAGTGATGACAGACGGCCTATAAGTGACCGTCAACGTTCCCGCCGCAAAATTCACGGCCGCCTTCTCCACACCGGGCAATGCCTGTACCGTACTCTCCACATTGGCCGCACAAACGGCACAACTCATTTCAAGAACAGGCAATACCTTTGTTTCTGTTTCTCTCATATCGCGTTAAAATGTCAAATTTGTCTCATTAGTATAACAAAGATACAGCTTATTCGGTTATATTGTAACCAAATAAATATTCTTTGATTTTAATAGAATTATTTGCAGAAAGGGGCTATTATTTAACATTCGAATATGCGACCTTTGTCCAGTAATCAAACGAATAAACGAATTAAAAAAATAAAACGTATGATACTTGATTCATTGAACAACACAGAAAGAATCGAATGCCTGCATCCTCTATTCAAAAAAGCATTCGACTATTTGAAATCTACGGACTTCTCTAAAGTGGAAGATGGTAAGTATGAACTGGAAGGCTCTCGCTTGTATGTAAACGTTGTCAGTATCTTTGGAAAGGAAAAGAAAGATGCCGCTATCGAAACACACACAAAATATATCGATATCCAGATGCCTTTGTTGGGTGTGGAAAAAATCGGTTGGAAGCCGGGATGTGAACTACAGGAAGAGTCGACTCCTTATAACGAACAAAAAGACATCGCTTTCTATATCGACCGTCCGACTGCCTACACCAAGATATATCCGGGGCAGTTCGCCATTTATTTTCCCGAAGACGGCCATGCTCCCGGTATCGGCCAGGGTAATATCCGCAAAGTGATTGTAAAGGTGCAAGTTGAAGGATAAAAAGAAAGCATGCCCAAAAACAAACAAGACGCAGACGAGCGCAGGTTTATACAGACTTATGCTCGTCTGCGTAATCTGTACCCCTCGAACCATACCTTGACAACAGGAACAACGAATCGGAAAACTTCTGACAAATCATCATTACCGCAAAAATAATTTACAATATACTTTAATCTTCAAAAGTTTTCTCTATTTTTGCATCGACGTCTTCACAAAGACCATATTATTTCAATGAATTTATAAAATCTAAACTCTACCCGAAGTCCGAAAGGGGGGCAGGATAAAGTGAAAAGTGAAGAAGTCTAACGAGTTTTTTTAGAGTTAAATAATTGTAGGGTAACACAAAATTGCCAAGAATGAAGTCTATTCTAATTGTTGATGACAAGCCGGAGATAGCAAAGATCATCATGATCTATTTGTCCAGTTCCTATAAAGTGGTGTATATGGAAAATCCAATAAAAGCCATTTCATGGATGAACGAGGGAAATATTCCGGACGGTATAATTTCAGATTTGAACATGCCGGAAATGGGTGGTGAAGAATTCGTATGTTATTTGAAAAGGAATGATCTTTTCAATCACATCCCGATTTTAGTATTATCAAGTGAAGAAAGCAGTTCTACACGAATACGCCTGCTGGAAGAAGGAGCTGAAGATTTTATAATAAAACCATTCAATCCCGAAGAGTTAAGGATCAGGATTAAAAGACTTGTAAAATAACGGATATGGAATATATCTTCTTCGGAAATCACTCTTCATTGCCCGGCAGGTTGGAAAGAGCCTTGGACCAACACGTCGTAGAATGCCCGACGCTTACACAGTTTTGCCAGGCCATGGTCCATGTGAATCCTGTCAATTTTTGCGTCTTTTTGGAAAACAACGACATCAAGGATGATTTGGATGTAATTCTAAAACTACGGAAACTCTATTCAAACGCCTATATCATCTTATTTGCAAGCTCCCTGGATAAAGAAGAAAAAATCGCATACATAAGAACGGGGGTCAATTGTGTTATCACGGAAAGCATAACAAAAGAAGAATTGCTTCGTTTACTTGCGATCGCCGAAGACTTCCTAAGCAAAAAAGCGATCTGTGAAAAGAATGACAAAGAGGCGGACAGATTGTACTCTTTCCGGCTACCTTTTTGGAAACGGACTTTTGATATTGCAGCCTCCTTAGGGGCTATATTATGTTTGTCTCCTGTTTTGGCAATCACTGTTATTGCTATAGAGTTGGAAAGCAAAGGCCCTATCGTCTATAAATCCAAGCGGGTCGGCACTAACTATAAAATATTCGACTTTTACAAATTCAGATCCATGTATCCCGATGCGGATAAAAGGTTGGCTGAATATAAAACTCAAAACCAGTATAACATAGAAGTAGAAGGGGTTGCCCCTTCTGCCTCTGCTGTACAGCAGAAACCATTGGCAAATGATCCTCAATCGGCAGGCTCTCTTTTATATTCCGATGACTTTAGCATGAGAGAGCATGACTATTTAAAAAGCAAATCGATAGAACGCGCCAATACCTTCTTTAAAATAGAGAACGACCCGCGTGTCACTCGTGTAGGGCGGATTTTGCGGAAATACAGCATCGACGAACTTCCGCAGTTGTTCAATATCCTAAAAGGAGACATGTCTGTCGTCGGCAATCGCCCTCTGCCCATTTACGAGGCGGAACAATTGACCTCCGACAATTACATCGAACGTTTCATGGCCCCTTCCGGGTTGACCGGCCTTTGGCAGGTTGAAAAACGAGGCAACGGAGGCAGCCTATCCCCGGAAGAACGTAAACAATTGGATATAAAATATGCACGGACTTTTTCTTTCAGCATGGATATGAAAATCATCTTCCGCACTTTTACGGCTTTCATTCAAAAAGAAAATGTCTAAATCCGGAGGAAGAACAACATGAAAACAGCACTTATCTTCTTATTGATATTCAGTTCTGTATACTGTATGCCGCAAAAACGTAAAAGCTATACGGACAAAGCTACGATCGTAGAAGTCGGTGCCAAGTCAGACCCCGACTCCATACAGGCCATGTTGGATGATTACGAACGCGTCCAACTACCTCCCCTCTCCGTGTTTCTCCAATCCGTCTATGAGCATCCTTCCGTCAAAATATACGAAGCAAAACGGGACGAGGCAAGGGCGGATAGGGAAATCACCCAACGGGAGTGGCTTAGCTATCTGAGGCTGCAAGGAACATATCAATACGGGCGAAATAACCTCTATTCCACTTCTTCTACAGACGGAGAACCCATAATCAGCAATGTGGGAAACAACCAGAATCTATACAATGCAGGAGCCTCCATCAGTATCCCGATCGGCGATTTGGTGAGCAGAAAACAAAAAAACAATGTGAAGAAGGCACGGTATGCTCAACTGCAATCTCAATATGAAATGTCGGTAGAGGAACGAAAATTGATGATTTTGCAAGCCTATAACAACGTGCTCCAGCAATTGGCGACACTAAAGGCCAAGTCAGACGCTGCGGCACTCTACAATGCCCAAATGAAAATATCCGAGCAGGATTTTATTAACGGGAAAATAAATATTACCACTCTTTCTCTTGAGAGGGGACGTCGTTCAAGTGCCGTAATCTCCTATCAAGAAGGCCGCGCCGCTTTGCATAACGCTGTCACCCTGTTGGAAATGCTCACGAATGTAAAGATTATCAACAGAGGTAGCCAGGAAGAATAATGAATGTCACATTATACATAATACGTTTTCTTTACCGGATTCGATTTCAACTGATATTCGGCACTGCCATTGTTACAGGGTTAGTGATCTATTTCTCCCGTTTCATTCCTAAAACGTATACCGTAAAAGCGACGATTTATACCGGTATTGTCTCCGATACCGGGCTAAACAGCGACCAGCAACCGGCAAACTGGAAATCTGTAGAGAATATGTTCGACAACCTTGTCAAATTGACTAAAGAAAAAGGCATACAGAAAAACATCGCTATCAAATTGCTCGCTATCAATCTCGTCCACGGTGATCCCGATCAGGACAACGTTTATATAAGAACCAAGAATTACCAAAGCCTGATCAAAATTATACCGGAAGACTTATTACAACTGGTCGACAAAACCTCCGAAGAAAAAACGATTGACAATTTCATGAAATACATGAAAAACGATCCTGAGAATTTTTTGTATGGCTTATTGAATGGCGACGGAGCGTTCTACAGCTATAACAAACTATCGTCTCTCGGGGCAAAAAGGTTGGGCAACAGTGATCTTATAGAGATTTTTTACCAAACGACAGACCCCGGCATCACCCTGAATACGATCAAACTCATATATGACGAATTGCGTGCCGCCTACGAAGACATACGCTATAAAACGACCAATGATATCGTAGCCTATTACGAAAAAGAACTCATAAGGCAACAGACAAAACTATCAAGCCTGGAGGACAAATTGGTTAATTACAGTATAGAAAACAGTATAATCAACTACTCGGAACAAACAAAAGCTATCGCCAATTCATATTCTGATTTTGAAAACCGATATGAAGCGACCCGGAGGGCTTACGAAAGTGCGGACAAAGTCGTGCTGGAAATGGAACAATACATGGATATACGGACTAAATTGGTAAAAACCAATGACGATTTTATCCAGGCTCTGAATGAGATTTCAACCATCAACGGCAAAATAACCGAAATCGAAACATTCAGTTCGGAAGAAATGCAGGTTAAAAATACGGAACTTCAAGAACATAAGGAACAGCTAAAGAACGCCGAACAAAAGATTGCCTCTTTGACAACCATGATAAACAGCTACAAAGAGAGCAAAGAAGGAATTGCGATCAACGGGCTTGTGGACGAATGGCTCAGGCAAACGATCGTGAAGACAAAAGCGAAAGCAGAATTGGACGTGTTGGATCAGAGAAGAGAAGTCTACAATGAGCAATATAAGATTTATTCGCCTATCGGAACGCAGATAGACAGGCAACAACGCGAAATCAAAGTACTGGAACAATCCTATTTGCAAATGTTGCATGCTCTGAACATGGCTAAAATGAAGCAGAAAGACATACAACTCACCTCTGCGACATTAAGATTGATTTCCGAACCGACGTATCCGATCCTCAGTGATAAAAGCAAGCGGTTGTTGCTGGTTATAGCCTCCTTTTTTGGCAGTATATTCTTCATTATCGGATTCAATCTGCTGATAGAATTACTGGACCGTACCCTACGGGATGCCGACCGAGCCAAACGGCTCACCGGCCTTCCGGTCCTGGCTGCATTTACAGGACACATCAATTTGAGATACCGGGGGTTTACGAAAGCCTCAAACAGGATTGTCGCAGCCTATTGCTGCAATCAACTAAATGTCTTTCTACAACCGAGACGTACTTCAATCATCAATTTGATCAGTTTCGAAGAGCAGGAAGGGAAAAACTTCATAGCTTCTTATTTGCAGGAATATTGGGAAGATTTGGGGTTCGGTGTCAAATTCATATCTTACGACAAAGACTACAACTCACAATCTATGGTATACGCTCAAGCCAACAGTATTCATAGTATCTACGAGCCTCCACGCGGACAAGAAAGTCCTGATATCCTGATAGTCAAATATCCTCCTTTGAGAGACTATCCTATTCCCTCTGCGTTGTTGCAGGAAGCACAAGTCAATTTGTTAGTCGCAGATGCATGCCGGGTATGGACAACCAGCGATACACAGCTTTTGGAACATTTCAAGAAACAAATAAAAGACAAGCCTCTTTATTTGCTGTTGAATCGTACGGAACGAGAATTTGTAGAAGACTTTACCGGTCAACTACCTCCCTATTCAGGACTGAAAAATTTGATATTCCGGCTTAATCAATTCGGGATCACGGCCAATAAAACATAAAAATGGAAGGGATAAAAAGAAATACGAATTCCTCTTTCAGCCCCTATCCTCTATTGGTAATAGGACTTATACTGTTGGCTTATGTATTGCTGAAACAAGCATGGCTGATGGCGGCGGTTGTCGTAATTATGCCTTTTCTCGCTTTCTATGTTGTTGTCGTGCTGAACAAGCCTTATTGGGGATTCATAACCTTATTTGCGCTGAACTACTTTTTTATCGGGATACTGCGTTATGTGGATGTTCAAAACAGTAGTGTAATAATGGATATCATCATTGTCTTTCTATTGGCCAGTATATTTCTTTATGCTTTATGCGGCGGTAAAATACCCTGGAACAGAGCCAACAATAAACTGCTATACATATCGCTTGCCTGGATGATTTATGTCTTTTTTGAGTTGTTCAACCCCTCTGCAGTGACAGAAGCCTGGATATTCACCCGTGGTTCTTTTTACAATTTCACACTGTTAGTGTTACTGACCTCCCTTCTATTGAATAAAACCAGGGATATCAAAAGAATATTATTCCTGCTGTCTGTCTTCACCCTGATAGCTGTCGGCAAAGCATTGATGCAACGCTACATTGGATTTGATTCGGGAGAAACCGACTGGCTGATAAAAAGCACGAGTTACAGGACTCATCTTCTGCGCACCGGGACCCGCTACTTTTCCATATTCTCGGATGCCGGGAATTTCGGTTCGAATATGGGAATGGCTGCTGTCATTTATATGATTCTATCTTTTTATGTCTCGAATAAAAAACTCCGGTATTACTACAGGTTCGTCTCTTTATTGGCCGCTTATGCATTGATGATGTCCGGTACGCGTGGTGCTATAATTGTGCCTCTCGGAGGATTAGCCATGTTTATTCTTCTCAATAAAGATATCCGCCATATAGCAGGAGGAGTTATTTGTTTGCTGTTTATCTATATTTTTTTCGCCCATACGAGCCTTTTGGATTCAAATCGGCAAATACGACGCATGCGTACGGCTTTTCATCCGGAGAAAGATGCCTCCTACATGGTCAGAAAAGAAAATCAAAAACGACTTGCCGAATATATGGTTCATAAACCATTCGGTGAAGGCGTCGGCCTGGCGGGAGGAGAAGGCAGGCGCTTTTCCCGTCGTTTTACAACCGAGATACCGACCGACTCGCACTATGTCAGTATTTGGGTACAGTTTGGCATAGTCGGATTATGCCTGCATATCGCCATTCTATTGTTTGTCATTGCATACAGTGCCTATTTGATCATGTTCCGGATACGAAACAGAGAGTTGAAAGGCATGCTGATAGCCATGAATTGCGGGCTATGGGGCATTATGCTCAGCGCATACGGCAATAACTTTTTCTGGCAGTATCCGACAGGATATATCGTGTATATATTTCAGACATTTCTTGTTTTAGGAAAATCGTATGACAATGAATTAACAGGACAAACCAAGTTAGAACCCAATATAAATACATTATAATATGGATTTTGAATATGAAATAAACAAATGGTGGATCTCCAACGGAGAAAAACTGATAGAATATGCAGATGCAATCATATTTCTTTTGTTTCTGATAGCAGTATTGTATATCTTCATCTTTTCATTGGCTTCATTAAAAAAAACAAGAAACAAATATCCTCCCGCGCGGAAGAAATACCGCTTTGCCGTCCTCTTTCCTGTCTACCAAGGAGAAACGGTTATCGTTAACTCTGTCTGTTCTTTTTTGGAACAGGATTATCCGCTTTATATGTATGAAGTTATCGTGATAACCGACAGTATGCAGGAAAAAACCGTTCAGACATTGAAAACATTGCCATCCATTACGGTGTTGGAAGCCGGATATGCTCAAAGTACCAAAACAAACGCACTCCGTCTTGCCATGGATTATCTGAGTACGAAAACTGAAAAATACGACATGGTCGTAATCATGGATGCGGACAATATCGTAAACACCTCTTTTCTGAACAAACTGAACGATGCCTATTACTCCGGATGCCTTGCCATCCAAACGCACCGGGTTGCCAAAAACAGGAATACCAGTACAGCTGTCTTGGATGCGGTCAGCGAAGAAATAAATAATTCCATTTTCCGTTCCGGACATACCCATCTGGGCTTTTCTTCCGCATTGATAGGTTCAGGTATGGCTTTTGACTATGATTGGTTTAAACAGTATATTTATAAAGCCGCTCATGTCGGAGTGGACAAACAACTTGAAAGCATGTTGCTTTCACAGAATATCTATATCGAATTCCTGGAAGATGTTTATACTTACGATGAAAAAATCGAAAAGAAAGGACAGTTTTACGAACAACGGCGCAGATGGATCGCCATGCAATTCATGAATTTATTTTCCGGCTTATGGAAACTCCCTAAGGCTTTCTTTTCGGGCAACTGGGATTATTGTGACAAACTTTTACAATGGATGATGCCTCCGCGGATAATCTTACTCGGTTTTCTGGTGATTTTGTCAATCGTGGCAACTTGGTTCGATTGGGCTTTATCTTTTAAATGGTGGGGAATCACATTTATGCTGATCGTTTCATTTTTCATAGCTATACCGGATTATCTGGTAGACAATCGTTTCCGCAAAGCTATCATCAGCCTGCCGATCCTGTTCATTTTAATGTTCCTCAATCTTTTCCGTTTGAGAGGGGCAAATAAATAAATATAGAGTCCGACAAAATGAAAATCGCAATAGAAGCACAACGCATTTTCCGCCCGAACAAACACGGAATGGATTTCGTAGCCCTCGAAACTATCCGGGAGCTACAGAAAATAGATAAAGAGAATGAATATTTCATTTTTGTAAGTCCTGGAACAGACCGCTGCCTGGAAGAGACAGGCAATGTACATATCATCGAAGTGAAATGCCCGACTTATCCACTCTGGGAACAATGGGCGTTGCCACGTGCGATAAAGAAATGCAAACCGGATTTGCTTCATTGCACAAGCAATACTGCACCTTTGCATATTCAGGTTCCTCTGATCCTGACTCTTCATGATATTATCTTTTTGGAGGACAGACAGGACAGCAGTAAATCTCTTTATCAAAATATGGGATGGTACTACAGGCGTCTTGTTGTGCCTCGCATTTTGCCTAAATGCAGGAAAATAGTCACCGTGTCTCATTTCGAACGCGACCGGATACGGGAAACGCTTCATTTGCCGGAGGACAGGATTTTGGCTGTCCATAACGGTTTCAGTAGTTATTTTCATCCGTTGGACAACATAAAAGCTGTCACACAAAAATACATACCGGCAACCGGCTATTTGTTTTTCTTAGGGAACACGGACCCCAAGAAAAATACGCCCCGTACATTGAAAGCATATCATTTGTACCTGCAACAATCCAAAGAAAAACGCCCCCTTTTAATCGCAGACCTGAAACCTGAATATGTAGATGAAATTCTAAAAGAAACAGGTTTGGAGGATATCCGCCCTTACCTGCATCTGCCGGGTTATATAGCCAACACTGATTTGCCTTTTATATATAATGGGGCTTTTGCTTTTCTTTATACATCTTTACGGGAAAGCTTCGGCATTCCTTTGCTGGAAGCAATGGCTTGCGGCATCCCGGTAATAACGTCCAACACTTCATCCATGCCGGAGATCGGAGGCGAAGGCGCTATTCTGACAGATCCGGCTGACGAACAATCAATAGCGGTTCAACTTCTTTTATTGGAACAGGATAAAGAATATTATCTAAAACAATCCGCTTATGGGCTCGGACGTGCCAAATGTTTTTCATGGGAACAGACTGCCCGTAAACTGTTAAAACTATATCAATCAACTGTCAAATCAAAATAATACCATCATGAAAAATCGCGACTTTGTCATTACCAGCCTGCAGCCCTGGGACATCGAAATAGGCAGTACCATCAAAAACATGGCTTTGGAAATTTCCAAGACGAATCGTGTCTTATATATAAATACCCCGATGGACTATTCCACACGCCTTCGAGGGAACAAGGATGCTGCATGGAAACACAGGATGGAGGTAGTCAAAAAACGGGTATCTCCCATCCGCCGGATCAATGAAAGGATGTGGGTGGCAGATTGTCCTTTCTGTATCTTTCCGGTAGGCGGACTGCCTACGGCCCGGCTGTTCGATACCGTAAACAGGATAAACAACAAAATGATCGCAGATTATATTTGTGAGGTAGCGGTCCAATTCGGATTCACGGACTACGTACACCTGATCGACACCGACATCTATCGGAGCCAATATCTAAAAGAATACATCAAACCGGCTCTTTCTATTTATTATTGCAGGGATTTCATCATCGGGCAACCGTACTGGATAAAAAACGGAGCACGGCTCGAAGCCATGCTGGCGGCAAAGTCGGACCTTGTTTTGACCAACTCTACACAGTTTGCCATACGTTTCAAGAGATATAACCTGAATACTTTTCCGGTCGAGACCGGTGTCAACTTAGAGTTGTATGATGCCGGGAAAAATTGGGATGTTCCCGAAGACCTGAAACAGATACCTTCTCCGATTATCGGGTATGTGGGCAGTGTGATCGCCCTGCGTTTGGATTGCGACTTGCTGATGGAGGTGGCACAAGGCCGACCTCAATACAATTTCGTGTTCATTGGACCGGAAGATGAAACGTTCGGCAACCATCCTCTCCACCGGTTACCCAATGTGTATTTCTTAGGAAAAAAACGAGTGGAAACATTACCGGCCTATATTTCCGGCTGCGACGTTTGCATCAACCCGCAAATCGTCAATGACATTACAGACGGGAACTATCCGCTGAAGATAGATGAGTATTTGGCCATGGGTAAAACCATCGTGGCAACCAGCACCCATACGATGAGAGATATCTTTGCCGGATATGCCTACCTGCCGGCGAATACCGAAGAGTATCTTCATGCCTTGGATGCCGCACTGAAAGAATGCGGTGATAAAAACAAAGAAGAACAACGCATTCGTTTCGCCCGGACGCACAGTTGGCAACATTGCGTCCGGAAAATATATGATATTATCGAACAGTTTCAAACCTTCTGATATGGTATCGATCATTACTATCAATTACAACGGATATAAAGACACATGCGAACTGATCGACAGCATCCGGAAGCATGAAACTTATCCGTATGAAATCATTGTCGTCGATAACTCTCCGGCAAAAGACGAGGCCTTGCAGTTGAAAAGCGATTATCCCGATGCGACTATTATCTGGCCGGGACAAAATTCAGGATTCGCCGGCGGCAACAATATTGGATACGGTCATTCCGCTGGAGAATACATTTTGTTCGTCAACAATGATGTAGTCATAAACGGGCCTTTTCTCGAAACATTGGTTAACCGCATGCAATCTTCATCTGCAATCGGGGCTGTTTCTCCGAAAATCAAATACGAGGATCACCGGGACATAATCCAGTATGCCGGTTATACACCGATGAACCCTATCCGGATAAGTAACCGGAAGATCGGTACGAATCAAATTGATCATGGGCAATACGACCAGGCGGTTCCTACTGCTTTTATTCATGGAGCCTGTATGTTCACATCCCGCAAAGTATTGGAACGTGCCGGACTGATGACCGAAATATATTTTCTCTTTTATGAAGAATTAGATTGGAGCTTGCAACTTCAAAGAGCCGGATACCAAACCTGGTTTGAACCGGCTGTATCCGTATTCCATAAAGAAAGCATGACGATCAAACGCGGTACTCCGCTTCGCTTATACTATCTGACACGTAGTAGAATCTTGTTCACAAGACGCAATTATAAAACATTCTTTAAGGCGTTGGCTTTATCTTATCTATTGTTTATCGTCATCCCTAAAAATATTCTTTTGTATGGCATACGTAACGAAAAGGAAATGCTGGCCGCTTTCATGAAAGGCTCTTTCCACGGATTAAAAGATAACATAAAAGAGACTCATGTCTGAATCCCGCCTGCATAAGAGTTTTCTGAACGCGAAGGTGAATGTCCTTTTCTATGTCATCACCCTATTCATCTCTTTTTTCTCCCGGAAAATATTCTTGGAGCAACTGGGAGCCGACTTCATTGGGCTGACGGGGACATTGCAGAACCTCTTGGGGTTCTTAAATCTGGCAAACTTGGGAATCGGCGCTTCCATGGGATATATTCTTTACAAGCCTCTATTCGAAAAAGACCGGGAAAAGCTACGGGAAATCATCTCCGTGTTAGGTTACCTGTATCGCTACGTCGGTTTGTCCATTTTGGTATCAGGCGGAATACTGCCTCTTTTCTTCCCGCTTATATTCAAAAATACGGAGTTCGAACCGGGCGTTATCTATTTCGCCTATTTTTCTTTCTTGGCCTCTTCCCTGATCGGCTACTTCGTCAATTACCGACAAGTCCTTTTAGGGGCGGACCAACGGAACTATGTGGTTACGGCCTACTCGCAGACAGCAAATCTGGTGAAGACTTTATTGCAGATGGCATTGGTCTGTTATACAGGCAGCTATTATTTGTGGATAGCGATCGAACTGATTTTCGGCCTCCTGTATTCACTTGTCTTGAACCGGAAGATCGACCAAGTCTATCCCTGGCTGAAATGCAGTGTTGCCGTCGGGAAAGAAAAATATGAGGAGCATAAGATCATCATACGAAAATCCCGCCAACTATTTGTACACGTCTTGGCAGGTACAGGCCGTTCACAATTGCTCCCGTTTCTGGTTTATGCCTTTACGTCTCTGAAGTTAGTCGCTTATTATGGCAACTACATGTTGTTGATTACAAAGCTGAACTTACTGGTGAATAATCTGTTGGGAAGTACAGGAGCCGGAGTCGGCCATCTGATAGCAGAAGGTGACCAAAAGAGAATTCAACAGGTGTTTTGGGAACTCAATTCCTTGCGTTTTGTGATAGCCGGTTTTTTCACTTTCGCCCTCTATCACCTGATAGATCCGTTTATCACCATTTGGTTAGGAGCAGATTATGTCTTGCCCCATTCTGTTTTGATCATAATCCTGGCTAACTTTTTTGTCAGCCAGTACAGAGGTACGGTCGATCAATTCATCAACGGCTATGGTTTGTATCATGACACCTGGGCTCCGATCGTGACATTGATCATTACGGTTGTCGTTGCTTTGGCGGGTGGCAGCCTATGGGGGCTTCCGGGCGTTTTATTGGGCGATATAGCCAGTTCGCTGACTATCGTTTGCGTTTGGAAAGTTTATTTTCTATATAAACATGGTTTCAAAAGGCCTGTTTCCCTCTATTGGAAGAACATCGTGAAATATGCGGCATTGCTTTTGTTATCCTGGTCGGCGGCCGATGGTATATTATTTGTTTTTCCATTGCTTGACCCGACAAACGGATACGGGAGCTGGATTCTTTACGCTTTCTACTCGTCTACTTTATTTTTACTGATCTTCATCTCTTTGTTCTATATCTTTTCAGACGGAATGAGGCTTTTATCGAGACGGATTTGGAGGAAAGTTTTTCGGGACACATAAGTTTTTCCCCGGAACACGCTACTTTTTTCGCAAAAGACGTTATATCTCTTCCTCGAGATGCCCGTATCAGGGCCATTTACACCCCCATCTGAAGGGTATTGAGACCCGGGTCTGCTGGTGTCCGACACCTGGGTCTCGATAAAGATATATAACTATATTGCTGAAAATAAGCTATATGACTCGTAAGAAAAAGCAATTACATCCATGATGGTATGATAGTTGAAAAAAACATCCATCATGGTTACTATCATCTCACGCAAGCATCAATATTCATGACTTATAAAGCAAAACATGATAGTATGACAGTTGTTTTCGCAATCAATGATATGTTTGCTGAAGGTTTCATCAATTATTTAGTACCTTATTATACACCGGTCAAAGATACAGAATCTACCTAATTATGTGGCAAATTTTGCTAACGTCCGAACTTGGCTTTCAGTAAATCGGAAAATGTTTTACCGATGTTCTCACGGCACTCATGGCTAAGCCATACGGACAAAGCTTTAAGATAACCTTTACGGCCAAAACATTTGCGACATTGTACCACACGAGAATAACTATATATATACTTATCCTTACGCCCTATCCGACGCAGAAAACGATTGAGACGGCATGCGACAGTCACGCGTGCCAAAAGATTTTTTAGCACAGGAGCATATTGCAAAGAATCAGGTCTGACCGTAGCACAATAAATAGAAGCGGAACAAGCAGCCGCCTTACAGGCATAATAGTCTACATAAGCCGAAAACATCACATCATTAGCTGCCGGCGTTTCGTCAAAACGGATAGAATGTTCCTGTACCAACTTTGCGGAAATCATCTTCGCCCACGGTACGTCGTTACGGTATTTCAAATAATCCACATCCACATCTTCTGTAATTTTTTCATACACTCCATAGTATCCTTGACGTGACGGAACAGGCTTCAATGTATCGCAATCGGCACTTTCGGCACGGAAAGTTACCAAATCATAGTCTGTATCACCATAAACATCCAGTGTTTTCAAAAAATCCGGCAAAAAGAAATCGTCGGTATCCGCAAACAATAACCATTTCCCCTTTGCCCGTTTCAATCCTTCATTGCGGGCATAGCCTGCTCCCCGGCCCTCTCGGGTAAAAACGATTTCAACATCATCCCGCTCTCTTCCGGGAAAATGCGCAAAATCCACTATTTCGGGAGAACTGTTGTCATCAATCACTATAATCTGTATATCCTCTCGCCGGGGGATAGAATCCAGACATCGTTGTAACAACTGCGGAATATTCTTATGGGGGATAATGATCGAATATAACATTTTACCAAGTTTTTGAATCTTTTGTTTTACGGACGTGGTGCATGCAAGAAAGATGTTATATTCATTTTTATCAAAAAGATCATATAACAATCATATAAACCGTAGAGGTGGAACTTCAAGAAAATTTTCCCTATTTTATCAAGTTTATAAACCGGATGGTAATAATCACACATCATCCTATAATTATCGCTTATAAGCAAACATAAATGGGAAATCCGTTTTTTACGGGAAATATTATGCTTTTGCCAGTAATCAGTCTTCAACGACCAATCAAACCCTAACATCAAAGAAGCATACAACCCCTTTCGCTTTTCTTCTTGCGGGAATTCCCATTTAGCAGTCAACCTGTCCACCAATTCCTGATAGAAGCGAAATCCTGTATAAACCGAATCGAAAGGATGAAGAGTCCGGCAACCGGAGGTGGGATATCTGACATAGCTATAGTTCGACGTATTGCTCAATACCAAATAATCGCAATACAACATATATTGGTACATGAAAAAAAGATCTTCCAACACTTTGATCCTTTCATCAAAGCAAAGTTCATATTTCCGGATCAGCTTTACATCGTACAATTTAGATGCAATATATCCTTGTTCATACAACCGATAATCACAAATAGCCATACCGAAGTCCACAGACCCGACAAATGCATTTCCCGCCCTTTTCTTAGAAAGCTCTTCTCCTTCAGGAGTTACCTGTACAAGGCTCTGAATGATAAGGCCGCTTCCCTTATCCAAACGTAAACCGGCATATAAATCGGCTAAATAGTAAGGAGAGACATAGTCATCTGCATCCACAAATGCAAGATACTTACCACGCATTTCCTTCAGCCCCAGATTCCTCGCAGCGCTTACTCCCGTATTATTTTGATGAAAAACGCGTATCCTATTGTCCCCTGATGCATAATTATCGCATATGGAAGCACTGTCGTCAGAGCTTCCGTCATTTATCAGCAACAATTCAAAATCAACGAACGACTGACATAAAATACTCTTTATGCATCTGTCCAAATGCTGACCGGCATTATATACCGGGACTATAACGGATATTTGAGCATGAACTTCCATAAATGTAATTTTCACAAAAATAGGTATTTAAATCCTCGTTTTAAGTATTTTCCATATACATTTTTACCTGAATTGCATTCTGAATCAATTTTTTATGTAGTTTTGTCTAAAAACCTCATGAACATACTAAATCTAACAAAAAAAGTAAGAAAACGCATTTGGTTCAAATATAGAATTGCCTGTATCAAGGCTTTCATGCGACTGAGTGTCGGATACATAATCTTGCACCTCTTCAAAAGAAAACTAATCAAGAAAAGGATATGGTTGGTAATGGAACGGGCAACGGAAGCTCGTGATAACGGTTTTTCCTTTTTCCTTTACATGAGAGAAAGACATCCTGATATTAACACTTACTATGTCATCATCAAAGACTCGCCTGATGAAAAAAAATTAGACCGGTTCAAAGCCAACGTAATCCATTACAATACTTATAAGCATATTTTCTATTATTTAGCTGCCGAATGCAGTATAAGCACTCACGAACGAGGCGTCACATCCCCTTATTGTTTCCATGGTTACACCGGATATAGTTGTATCGAATCATTGGGTTGGTTTGTTCCGGCTAAACAAACCATCGTTTTCCTTCAACACGGTATCATTCAAAAATATCTCAACCTGATTGATAAGGAGAAACAACCCAAACACCTTAGACCGCATCTATTTATCACAACAGCACCACGTGAACGAGATTTTATAGAAACCATGGGGCATTGGCCTGAAAACACGGTCGTCAGTACAGGCTTAAGCCGTTTCGATTCTTTATTCGACAATATGGGAAAATGCAAAAAACAGATATTGGTTATGCCCACGTGGCGAAAATGGTTGGCAGCGAACAATACTGCGGCTGAAGCTACTGACATAGAGCAAAACAGATTTATGCTCAGTTCTTATTATAAAACATTCCAACACCTGCTGAATAGTGAAGAAGTTGCCAATCTTTTGGATATTCATAATTATCAATTAATCTTTTATCTGCATTATGAATTTCAAAGTTATATTAATGTCTTTTCTTGCAACAATCCCCGAATCATGATTGCCGGCCGAAATAATTTTGACGTACAATCCTTACTTATAGAAAGTTCTATTTTGATAACGGACTACTCAAGCGTCGCCTTTGACTTTGCATACATGAGAAAACCGCTTATCTACTATCAATTCGATCAAAGAGAATACACAGAACATTATCAAGAAGGGTATTTCAAATATGATTCCGATGGGTTCGGCCCCGTTGTGATTCAAGAAAAAGATTTGATTCTACAGATAAAAGACATTCTGGAAAAGAACGGCAATGTCAAAGAAACATATTTAAAAAGAATAAACGAATTCCTGCCACCACTCGACAACAGGAATTCAGAACGGATTTATGACGCTATCTTACTTACGATGTCTTCCCGTGGTGTTCCGTGTGGATAAACTGCTTATTTGCTCCCCGCAAACGGAATAGATTCAGAAACATATAAAAAAATATTTCAGGTAACCGCACAAAGGCTACCAGCATTCGTACGGTATACAAACTCCGGGGGACGGCAATTAACAAAGCCACCACCAAAGCTCCGAACAATATCCACCATTTTAAAGCTGCATACCAAGATATGCAAGAGGTAAACAAAGCTGTAATGAACGTTCCACCCAGTAGAAGCAAGCGGGGAATACTCATTTGCTGAAACAGTTTATCGCAATAGTCCCAATTCTTATCCAACAACGCTCCGGGCATATCGCCAATAAACTGTTGCAGGTAATGGGTTTGAGCAGACAGCCAACGCCTGCGCTGACGGATAAAATCTCTATGATTCTGTATCTTTTCGTCAAGGACATAAACATCCGGCAGATACCCTATACGTTTGCCGGCCTTAAACAAAGTCAGTTCCAATGCACGGTCAAAACCGCCTACCGCATCGATTCCGGACAGTTCCTTCTTGATCAGTTCAAAATCGAAAACCATTCCCGAACCGATCAAGGCTGCCGAGAATCCCATGTTCACATGTCCTTGCCGTAAAATACTGTTATTGATTTCCTCGCTTACGGCATCGAGGCAAGCAAGGCTCGTGTTTTTATTTTTAGCCGTCCGGTGTGTCTGGTAACCGACTATATTTTCTGTGAAAGGAGCAGCATTGATTTGGTTGAGATAATCGGGAGCGATGATGTTATCCGCATCCAGAATCAAGGCTAAATCGTAGCCCGACAGATGGCTCATCGCCAAATTCAACGCCTTTGCTTTCGTGCTGTTCCCGAAGTGCACAACCTCCAGAATAAGGGGCAAAGCCGACAACTTCTCGTTTGTTTCCGGTTCCATCCGATCGGAAATAACTATCACATCATACCGGTCGCGCGGATAATTCTGGTGCAAGCAAGACTCCACACACTCCATGATCACCCGGTCTTCCTTGTAGGCCGGTACCAATATGGCGATACGGCGATAAGAAACGGCCTTTTCTTCTCTCTTCTCTCGTTTTCCAAACACGGAAGCAATGCTAAAAACAAGCAAATACAATATGTTTACGGAAAAACATATAAACAAGATGATCTCCAGTATTTCTATCAATAACATATCTTTGTCTTTATAAATTTTGAAAATAATGGATTGTCCTTCTTAATCCTTCATCCAAAGAGACAGAGGGTGTCCAGTTGTGGAGTTTCTCCCGGGCAAGCGAAATATCCGGTTTTCGCAATTTGGGATCGTCGGACGGCAAAGGCCGGAAAACAATCTCCGAACTGGATTCCGTGAGGCGGATGACATGCTGCGCCAGTTCAAGCATCGTAAACTCATCGGGATTACCCAAGTTGACCGGACCTGTAAAACTGTCTTCGGTTGACATCATACGGATCATTCCCTCCACCAAATCATCCACATACTGGAAGCTGCGAGTCTGGTGTCCACAGCCATAGACTGTGATGTTTTCTCCTTTAAGAGCCTGAATAATAAAGTTGGAAACCACACGACCGTCATTGATGGCCATATTAGGTCCGTAGGTATTAAAAATGCGAATAATTTTTGTTTTCAGTTTCCTCTCCCGATAGTAGTCCATGAAAAGCGTTTCGGAAGCCCGTTTACCCTCGTCATAACAACTGCGAAGCCCGACCGTGTTCACATTTCCCCAATACGATTCAGGCTGCGGATGGACAAGCGGATCGCCATACACTTCACTGGTCGAAGCCTGCAAAATACGGGCTCCCTGTTCTTGGGCCAAATCCAACATATTGATAGCTCCTAAGATGGAAGTCTTGATCGTTTTAATCGGATCATACTGATAGTGGATCGGCGAAGCCGGACATGCCAAGTTGTAGATTTCATCAATCGTTGAAGTCGCTTTATAGGGAATAGTCACATCGTGTTCGACCAATTGAAACCCGGAATGCTTAAGCAGGGCATGCACAAAACCCTTCGAGCCGGTAAAATAATTATCCAGACAGATCACCCTGTTTCCTTCTCTTATTAATCGCTTGCATAAATGCGACCCTATAAACCCGGCTCCCCCGGTCACCAATATAGATTTCATGTATTTTACCCCTTAGATTCGTTTATTTTTTTGTCGTCTACAAATGTAATGATTTGTTTTTACTAAAAAAGCAAAATATATTGATTGTTATATATTATCGGAAAATTTAATCCTTCAATACGTGAAAGACAGAAGATAATTTAAGTACATTTGCTGCACTCGGAATAATATGATTTATACAAAAAACTATATGGAACAGACATATCCCCTCTTCGTTTTCTTATTTTGGTTCGGACTGTTTATCGTCTTTTATACCTATATCGGTTATGGAATCCTGCTATACCTCATAGTTCATATCAAAGAAACAGTTAAAAAGAAAGCGATCCACCCCCTCCCGGCCTCTCTGCCTGACGTGACACTCTTCATTGCCGCCTACAACGAAGAAGACATCGTCCGGCAAAAGATGGAAAACTGCCGGGATCTCTCCTATCCTTCCGATAAACTCCGTATCGTATGGGTGACCGACGGGTCAGACGACCACACGAACGAACGGCTGGCTGCCTATGAAGATGTCTCCGTCTTCTTCACTCCCGAACGGAAAGGCAAAACTGAGGCTTTGAACCGGGGAATGCAATACGTCTCGACACCCTATGTCGTTTTTACGGATGCCAACACGATGCTGAATACGGAAGCCATAAAAGAAATTGTCCGCTGTTTTTCAAACCCTAAAGTCGGATGTGTGGCTGGTGAAAAAAGAGTCGATACCCAATCCGCCCAAGGAGCAACCGCCGGAGAAGGCTTCTATTGGAAATACGAGTCGGCCTTGAAAGATTTGGACGATCGTCTTTATTCGGCAGTTGGTGCGGCTGGGGAACTTTTCGCCATACAAACCCGTCTGTTCGAACAGATGCCGTCAGACACCTTGTTGGACGATTTCATCCTCTCACTTCGCATTGCCGCCAAAGGTTACAAAATTGCCTATTGCAAGGAAGCCTATGCTACAGAAACAGCTTCTTTGAATATGAAAGAAGAAGAGAAACGAAAGATACGGATAGCTGCCGGCGGCCTGCAATCGGTCTGGCGTCTTAGGGGCCTGTTCAATATTTTCCGCTACGGTATGTTGAGTTTCCAATATATCAGCCACCGCGTGCTACGTTGGACGCTCACCCCGTTGATGCTTTTCTTGCTATTGCCCGTAAATCTGATCCTCGCCCTGTCGGGAAATCCTTTCTATATAGGAACACTCACCCTGCAACTGCTGTTTTACGTTGCCGCCTATGCCGGTTACAGGATGGAACAACGAAACCTGCGCAATAAGCTGCTGTTCATCCCCTATTATTTCATCTTTATGAATGTAAATGTGATTCGGGGTTTCTTCTACCTGAACAAAAACAAAGGAAATGGAACTTGGAGCAAAGCAAAAAGAAAAGGCACGGACTAAATCCGTGCCTAAATGCCCTACGCGTGCATCACCAGCAACGGTGTATCGGTATGGAACAGCATCTTACGGGCGATAGAAGGATTGAACATACGCGCCAGAATATTCCGGCGATAAGTACTGAGTGCTATCACGTCGATATGTTCGTCCCGCACAAACTTTTCAATAGCTAACAGCAGATCGCCATCAGCCAAAACCGTATGGGTGATATGGGCTTCCGGATATTGCCTTTTAAAATATTCGTTAACTCCGGTCAAACGTATTTCATTCCATTCGTCTTTGCTCGTCGAGATATTGAACAGATGGATATGGACATTATACGGTTTGATGATTTCCATAAACTCATCGAACGCCACCAGGTCGCGTTGGTTAAAGGATGTGGCAAAGGCTATATTCTCGACTTCGCTCAAATCCTCAAAAGGTACATTTTCAGGAATGGCCAGGACAGGGACCTTATTCACCTCGATCACTTCGCCCGTGACGCTCCCGATCAGATCCATATCTTTCTGGCTCTTTCCACGAGTTCCCATCACGATCAAAGACGGATGGCACTCCTTGCAGTAAGCGATAATCTCTTCTTCCGGCAAACCTTCGCGGAGTACATAATTATATTTCACTTTAGGCAGTTCGCCGGATTGTATCTTACGATTGATCAACGTACAGATATTTTCCATGTCAATCTGGACACGCTTCAAGATATTCTGTGCCGTCTCTTCTTCGTTCACCTGGTAGGCCAGCGTGTCGCCCATCGGAATGGCAGACGGAAAATAAGGACTGAAGTAAGCGTGCATGATCATCACTTCGGCTCCGACTTTATGGGCATAGTTGATTCCCAATTCACACGCTTTGATAGAGTAGTCGGAAAAGTCTATCGGTATCAATATTTTCTTTTCCTGCGGACCGGCTTTTTCCTCCTGTTCGGCATCTTCGTTGAACCATTTGCTGTCTTCGATGATACGCAAGGCATGAGGCAGATCACTTTCTTTAATTCGCACACGTACACCAGCCGAAACCACTGGTTGGATTTGGTTTACATTGTGTATGTAGACTTCAATCCCCTCTGTTTCAAGTATCGTTTTGAGAATCTGAGCTTTCTCGAACGTGTGAATCGCTAACGTTACTAATTTATCTTCCATACTCGTGTGTTTTTAGAAATTAAACAATCGGAAATCACTAAATGTTGAGTAAAAAAAATCCCACAGCATCTTTTATAATCAGCTATGGGATTCTTAAAGAGAATGAATTTCTTTACGCTTCCTGTGCTTCCGACACTTCCTCGTTTTCGGCAAGTATCTGCAAAGCACGTTCGAATATTGTGGTATCGTCCAATACAACCAAACCTCCGTCAGGTCCCGGTTCAATATGTATTCCACAACTTTTACCATCTTTAAAATTATGCCCACCGAAGTAGTTGCGAACTGTTTCAACAGAGATTCCCAATTCATCAGCAATACGGTGAGTACTTCCATCAGGCAAACTGTCTTTCAGTTTGCGAAGTTCATTAAATGTAATAGTTTTTGTCATGGCTTTCTTATTTTGAAGGTTAATACTTCGTTTATTTTCATGCCACTAACTTAGTCATTATAAATTACAACAACAAAATTATTCTAAGAAAATAAACATGCTTTACGACATGTATCACTTTTGCAAGCAAGCCGCCAACGGCACATTAAAAACAATAATAACCAGTATCGTCACATATATAGCATAGACAATGAGGCGAATACGTTTTTTCGAATACAAAGGTTCTTGGAAATTCATTTCTGCAGGCAACAGCTTAGAACGCCCCAAAACATAGAGTTTGTAGGTTATATAGCCGAAGAACACGCCCACGATAGCCCCCGGTACGATATCCGAGATAAAATGGACTCCGAGATAAACTCGCGTATAAGCCGTAAGAGCCGCCCATAAAAAGATTGTCCAGCCGAACAACTTGTCTCGCAAGATGAGAGCCATAAGGGTCGCAAAACCAAATGCATTCGCGGCATGGCTGGAGATAAAGCCGTAAAGACCTCCCCGGTATCCGAAAACCGTTTTCACCTGATCCATGAAATCAGGATGATGAGTCGGGCGAAAACGGGTGAAGATAGGTTTACAGACGTGAGAAGCAAACTGGTCGCACAGCGTAACGACCAATACGATCGCCAACAGAATCAATAAGGACTCACGCCAGTTCTTTTTATAGATCAGCACCAACAGGATCAGAAAGGCTAACGGCAGCCAAACTGCCTTTCCTGTGAAGATCCACATGAAACGATCCAGAAAAGCAGAGTCGCTGCCGTTAAGCGCAAAGAACGCATCGCGTTCGTAAATCAGTATTTTTTCAACCATAAGAAAGATGATTTGTGATTTAAGATTTATAATTTATGATTTATGCACCGATGATAAATCATAAATTATAAATCTTAAATCTTAAATGATTTCCATGTCTTTACTCGGCATCCAGCCCACATTTCCATCTTCCATTTCTATTTCATTCCAATCTCCCAACTTGCTTTTGACGGAAACTTTTGTTCCTTCATGCAGAATGAACAGATCGGTCCCGCTTGCATCAGGAGAACTTTTCACCGTAACAGTCGGGGCAAATACGATCCCGCTTTTCCGGTTTACCAACTCGCTCTTCTGATTGGCGGCAAATATATTGGAGAATATGACCAATACAAGGAATACCAGTCCCAGGTAAAAACCGATCTTCTTCAAATGAATCCATTTGGAAAAGAAAAACAGGATCAGGCATCCGATAAAGAGGATAAAGCAAACAATACCGGTCTGTGCCCATGAATCGGCAGCTCCTAAATTCTGAATCTTGTCGAACCAACGGTGCAGGAAGAAATCGCCTACCGGTTCAAGTTTGTCCACCGATTTCTGACGAGCCAACTGCAAGTTGAAACGAATGTCCCCGTCTCCCGGGTCCAACAACAAGGCACGTTCATAATTCAGGATGGCCGGAGCAATCTTGTTTTCCTTATAATAGGCGTTTCCCAAATTATAGTAGATATCGGCCGATTCGCCATAAGTTTTCAAAAGCCCTTCATAGAGTTCGATAGCCTTGCCATAGTCTTCTTTCGTATAGGCAGCTTCTGCTTCTTTGATCGCCGCCTCTTGAGCAAATGCCCCTAAGGCAACAAACTGGACCAAGAGGAAGAATACGATCTTTTTCATATTTATATTCATCTTCATCGCGTTACTTTTTAATTGTATTTTCCATTTTACCAATGGCATCCACAGTCTGTTCATATAACTTATCCATCGCATCCGATGCCTGTGCCGGAGCATAGCGGGCAAACTCGCAAGTGTTCAGGATGTCCATAAATTCTTTGATCAAAGCATCGTCCACACCGTATTTTGCCAGTTCCGTTTCGACATTGTCTTTTGTCAGGTTGGCCTGCGGGATGCTCAACTTGTCGCTCAGGTAACCCCACAAGGCACGAAGCACTTCGTCATAGAATTCTTCTTTCTTGTTTTCCTTCATCAGCTTGCCGGCATTTTTCAGACGTCTTACTGCCATCTTATTGGCTTTCTTCGTACGGACCAATGCCAAGTTGGAATTTTCTTTCACCTGCTTGCGGTAGATGAAGAAGAAGACAATGAAGAGGATTGCCGGGATCAGGTAGCACATATAGTACATGAATGAACCGAAGAAAAGTTCATTATTCGGAACGAAATGAATGTCGTTCACCTTCAGGTAACGGATATCCTTACCCAAGTATTTAACGCTCTCCTTGTTGCTGAAGTTAGAAACGACAGGAGAAGGTGTTCCACCTCCCTTACCTTGCTCTACATGCAGCTTGTACGGTTCGGAAGTAATCGTCTTATATGAATCGGTCTTCGTATCGAAATAAGAGAATGCGATAGCCGGAATTTCGAAATCGCCTGCATAACGAGGGATGGCCATATATTCGATCGTCTTCGTACCGGAAGTTCCTGCCGTGGTGGTCTTGAGGTCTACGTCTACCTTCGGATCATAAACGTCGAAATCGTTCGGGAAAGCGACTTCCGGATTCTTTACCAGCTTGATGTTTCCATTACCGGAAATCTTAACCTTTACGGTAACGGCATCATCTGTCTTTACATTATTGGAACTGATGCTGGATGTCATTGTGAAATTGCCCACCGCACCGGAGAATGAAGCCGGTTTACCTGATGGCAACGGTTTGACATCGATCGTTACAGGGGGAGTTGTCAATTCTTTCTTCACATCAATATAAGACGATGAACCGAAGAAATCGTCGAATACGCTACTTCTTTGTTTGGCCGGTCCGGGCACACGCAAAACAATATCCAGTTTGCCGGAAGGAATCGTAATCTTTCCTGAGCGCTGAGGATACAATACCGTTTGTTTTATAATGGCAGTCCCGTAGTTCTTTCCCTTATAGTTTTCCATTACCAGTTGCTTATTTTGAGGCAGTTCTACCTCTTGGGCAAGGAATCCTGTAAATTCGGGGAACTTAGGCTGGTCGATACCTCCGATATCTTTTCTTACATACAATTTAAACGTAACCAAAATACCTTCCTGTTCATACACATTCCGTTTAGAAACATCGATTGTCAGAAAAGCATCGTCCTTACTGATACCGGTACCGGTCGAACCGCCCTTGGTTGCCTCTTCCGCCTTATCGGGAGGAAGCACTTTTATCACCAATGCGTTAGAGGTATAGTTGGCACCTTTGACCTTGATTGTTGCCGGTGCGATGTTGAAAGTACCCTCTTTCTTCGGTTGGAGGATATAGGTAAACGTCAATGACGTTTCGGTTGTCATTTTACCGTTAATGATCTGGGTACTCATATTTGTGGAAGTAGACGGACCTATCAATACCTCGAAGTCCGGTATTTCCGGTACACGTATATCCTTACCTTCCGCATTCACCGTGTACGACAATCTGAAAGTTTCTCCCATAACGACAGCTTCCGGAGCAGAAGCCTTGAACGTCACATCCGCCGCCCTGGCCACCACTCCGAAAGTTGCAAAGAGAATAAATAAGAAAACTAATTTCCTCATTCCTCAATCCTTATTTTTTAATTCTTACTTTTTAATTTTCAATTTCCGTTTACCACTCTTTATCCGTGCGACGGCGCTGTTGCTGTTGAGCCTGCGCTTTCTTCACCTTCTCCTGAGTGTCTTTTTCATCCTGCAGGAAAGCATCCAACATCTGCTGAGCGTTATCCTTGCTCATCTGCTCTTGTTGTTGCTGCTGTTGTTCCTGTGTCTTATCCTGCTTCTTGTCATCCTGCTGTTGTTGCTGATCCTGATTCTGCTGCTGTTGATCTTGTTTATCCTGATCTTCCTTCTTGTCTTCGTTCTGATCCTGATTTTGATCTTCATTCTGCTGATTCTGCTGGTCCTGCAACAACTTTTGTGCCAAAGCCAGATTATAGCGTGTCTCATCATCTTTCGGATTCAGGCGCAAAGATTGTTTGTAAGCTTCGACACTTTTGGCATACTCCTTATTCTGCATGCCAATATTTCCGACATTATGATAAATTTCCGCCAAGCGGGCTTTGCCTTCGGGCGTTTCGATCATCTTTTCTCCCTGTCCGGCTATCAGCTGGTACTGCTCGGCTGCTTCAGGGAATTTCTTCTGCTTATACAGGGCGTTCCCCAGGTTGTAGGTCCCTTCGGACGAACGCGGGTTCACTTCCAAGCTTTTCCGGTAAGCGATTTCCGCCTCGGTAAACTTTTCCGTCTCATACAGTTTATTTCCCTCCCGTACATTCTTACGTTCCGCTTTCTGAGCCAACACAGTTCCACAGCAGAACATGAATGCCGCCATCCATATAATCGATTTTCGCATACGTTTCATCTTGTCCATAGCATTAAGAGAATAGTTTTACTTTTCTGAATATACGGTTCTTGCGGTCCAACGTCATGAAATCCACCAGAAGCAGAATCAAGGCGATCCAGGCGAATGTCTGGAAACGTTCGTCATATTCCGAATAGACTTTGCTGTCCAGTTCCGATTTATTCATTTTATCGATCTCTTTTTGAAGTGTACGAAGCGCAGAGTTCGTGTTGTCGGCACGGACATACGTCCCATGGCCGGCAGCCGCAATCTCCTGGCACATCTCTTCATTCAACTTCGTGATCACCACATTTCCCTCCTTATCCTTCATGTAGTTGTTGCTGCCGTCTACCGGGATCGGAGAACCTTTCGGATCACCCATACCGACAATGTTCACATGAATGCCTTTTTCTGCTGCCGCGGCAGCTGCTTTCACAGCATCGTCTTCGTGGTTCTCGCCATCGGTGATCAGGATAATCGCCTTGTCCGATGTCTCGCTCGGCGTAAAGGAACGCATCGCCAGGTTGATGGCAGCCCCGATAGCCGTACCTTGTGTCGACACCATCGACGGGTTGATGGATGAAAGGAACATCTTGGCCGAGACATAATCGGAAGTGATGGGGAGCTGCGTGAAAGCATCTCCTGCGAAAACGATCAGTCCGACCTTATCATTCGAAAAGCCGTCAGTCAGCTTGGACAACATCTGTTTGGCCTTGGACAGACGATCGGGCGAAACATCTTCCGCCAACATCGAGTTGGATACGTCCAGACAAACCATGATCTCCACTCCCTGACGCTTCACTGTCTCCAGTTTGGAACCGAACTGCGGTCCGGCCATGACTATGATAACCATCGTAATGGCTCCGAACAACAGCCAAAACTTCAGATGCTGACGCTTGGGAGAAACCTCCGGCATCAACTCTGCCAACAATTCGGGATTACCATATTTCTTGATTGCCTTCTTCTTCAAGACGATTGCATACACATAGAATGCAACCAACACGGGAAGCAGGAAGAGCAAGTATAAAAAGTCCGGATGTGCAAAACGAAACATAAGCCTTTTATATTTACGGTATATTTCTTAACAATGTATTTCTCAATAATATCTCGACCAGCAACAGCGAGAACAGCAGGATCGCCCAATTCTTGTACTCTTCCTGTTTTTTACTGTATTCCTGCACGCTGATCTTCGTCTTCTCCATCTTGTCGATTTCCGAATAGATTTCCTTCAGGCTGGCATTATCCGTCGCACGGAAATACTGTCCGCCGGTCGTAGCGGCAATCTGCTTCAGAGTCGGCTCGTCGATCTCCACGTCGACATCCATATACTGGACACCGAAGGCTGTCTGGAACGGATACGGAGCCTTGCCCTGCGTTCCGACACCGATCGTATAGACACGGACCCCGAACGTCTTGGCTATCTCGGCAGCCGTCACCGGAGCGATCTCGCCCTGGTTGTTCACACCGTCCGTCAACAGGATAATCACCTTCGACTTGGCCTGGCTGTCTTTGATTCGGCTGACTGCATTCGCCAACCCCAGGCCGATCGCCGTCCCATCCTGGATTATACCCGGCTGGACATCCTTGAAGAGGTTCAGCAGGACCGTATGGTCGGTTGTCAACGGGCATTGCGTGAAACTCTCCGCCGCAAACACGACCAAACCGATATTATCGTTCGGACGGCCGTTGATAAAAGCAGACGCCACATCTTTGGATGCTTCCAGACGGTTCGGCTTCAAGTCCTGCGCCATCATACTGGTCGAGATATCCATTGCCAGCACGATGTCGATACCTTCCGTCGAAGAGTTCTGCCAACTGTTGGTCGACTGCGGCCGCGCCAATATCACGATCAGGACAGCCACTGCCGCCATACGCAAAATGAAAGGGACATGCCTGAGCCAGACTTTCCAGGAGCTTGCTCCCGGAGCATCGAAACCTTCTGTAGACGATACCTGCAAACTTGCCTGATTCTTGCTCAGTTTGTAGACGTACCATCCGATCATCGGGATCAGCAACAATAACAAATACAGATATGTAGGATTTGCAAATACCATCTTATTCTTTCCTTATATTTGAATCATTCTTTTCTACAGCCTTTACTTCATCTTCAGCCTTTTCACCTTCTCCGGGAACAGGAATCTCTTCCACTTTCGTCTGGTTAACGAACAGATAAGCGTTCATCATGCTCAAGTCGTTCTCGTCGGGCAGCGGATTCATCTTCGCGAACTTCACGAAATCGGCCAGTTGCATGATCTGTTTCAGGCTTTCATAGACCGAAGTCGCCTCCTGCTGCTTACGGATGAGATCGAGTATCTCGCCGGAAGTCATTTCCATCGCATTGATACCGAAACGCTCCACGATATAACGGCGCAACGTCTCCGTAATCAACGTATAATACTCCTTGCTGCGACCCTGTTGCCAGAGTTTCTGCTGCTTGATCTCGTCGAGTTCCTTGATCGCCTGTTCGTGAGGCGGAAGTTTCGGTTCCGGTTTTTTGAACGGCAGGATGGATTGGCGGTTACGCATACGTTTGATCACGTAGGCAACCACACAGACCAGGAACAGAGCCAGCAATACGCCGAATATCCAGGGATAGTAATCGGCCAATACAAAAGGCGGCTTCCAGACGCTTTTGATATCGTAAAACTCCTCCGGTTTGTCGGCATTGACAGGAACTGTCGACACCTTCAAGGCTACTTGGTTGGAGTAAACGGTATCCGGCCCGTCGATCACCATGAACGGGGGCAACAAATAAAGGGAAGAGTCGAAAGAGGTCACCAGCAAGTCCTGCTTGATCAGCAGGCGGTCGTTTTCGATCAAGGTGGAGTCCGCTTTCGGGATTTCCAGCACCTCCACTCCCGCCATCAACGTGTCGCGCGGAATGACGAGCCGGACGTCTTTATCTTTGTCTGTCGTTACCGTCAAATGTAAAACAGTCTGTTCTCCGATCAGTATAGCGGCAGAATCGACACGGACGTCAACGAGTGCCTGCTGCGCATACGCTTTCCCGCCGGACAGGAACGTTCCGCCGGCAAGTGCAAGTAACAGAATGCTTTTCTTTATTAATTTCATTTGTTTGCTTTAATTACGTTTGTCAAAAAGAGCAATCAATGCTTTCACATAATCATCTTCCGTACGGACGGAAACCGAATCGACACGACATTTCTTAAACGAATCGCTCATGGCTGCCTGCCGGCGATCCCACCACTCTTTGTAGGCGGCCCGTACACGGGCAGACGAACTGTCTATCCAACGCTCCTGTCCGGTCTCCGCATCCTTGATCTTCATCAGTCCCACAGCCGGTAGTTCCGTCTCGCGGCGGTCATATACCTGTATGGCCACCACGTCATGCTTGCGGTTGGCGATGGTCAAGGCATCCTTGAAACCGTCCTTGTCGATAAAGTCGGAGATCAGGAAAGCCGTACAACGCTTCTTGATCGCATTGGTCAGATATTTCAGTGCCTGTGCAATATTGGTCTGTTTTTTATCCGGTTGGAAGTCGATCAGTTCGCGAATGACATACAAGATATGTTTCTTCCCTTTCTGGGGAGGAATGAATTTCTCTATCTTGTCGGAGAAGAACACCACGCCGATCTTGTCGTTGTTCTGGATAGCCGAAAAGGCCAGTGTCGCCGCGATCTCCGTAATGACTTCTTTCTTCATTACATTCACGGAACCAAAGTCCCTACTTCCCGACACGTCGATCAGCAACATCACCGTCAGCTCCCGTTCTTCTTCGAACACCTTCACATAAGGGCGGACATAGCGGGCGGTCACGTTCCAGTCTATATCGCGGATATCGTCTCCGTATTGATACTCGCGCACTTCGCTAAACGCCATACCGCGCCCTTTGAACGCCGAATGGTATTGCCCGGCAAATATATTGCGGGACAGGCCGCGAGTCTTTATCTCAATCCGTCGAACCTTCTTTAATAGTTCACTTGTTTCCATATTAAGGGACTTCGACTTTGTTCAGAATTTCGCTGATCACCTCTTCGGATGTCAGGTTATTGGCTTCCGCTTCGTAGCTCAAACCAATACGGTGGCGCATCACGTCGTGGCATACGGCACGGATATCTTCGGGGATCACATACCCTCTGCGTTTGATAAAGGCGTACGCACGTGCTGCCAATGCCAAATTGATGGATGCACGCGGAGAGGCACCGAAGGAGATCATGTTAGCTAAGTTTGCCAAGCCATGTTCCTGCGGGAAACGGGTAGCGAACACGATGTCTACGATATAGCGCTCGATCTTTTCGTCCAGATAAACCTCACGGACGACTTTACGTGCCTCCAGGATTTCGTCTTTGCTCAAGATCGGTTTGATGTCCGGTTTCACTCCGGAGATATTCTGACGGATAATCAGCTTTTCTTCTTCTTTCTTCGGATAGTTGATGATGACCTTCAGCATGAAACGGTCTACCTGTGCTTCAGGCAGCGGATAGGTTCCTTCCTGCTCGATCGGGTTCTGGGTCGCCATAACCAAGAAAGGAGACGGCAATTTGTATGTGTTTTCGCTGATTGTCACCTGGCGTTCCTGCATTGCTTCCAGAAGGGCGCTCTGCACCTTTGCCGGAGCACGGTTGATTTCATCCGCCAATACAAAATTAGCGAAGACTGGTCCTTGTTTAACTTGGAATTCTTCGCTTTTCTGACTATAAATCATCGTACCGATCACATCGGCCGGCAACAAGTCCGGCGTGAACTGGATACGGCTGTATTTCGCATCGATCAATGATGCCAGCGTCTTAATGGCCAATGTCTTTGCCAATCCCGGCACACCTTCCAGCAGGATATGGCCATCCGAAAGCAGACCGATCAATAATGATTCAACCAAATGTTTCTGTCCAACAATTACCTGGTCCATACCCATCGTAATCATGTTCACAAACGAACTCTTACTTTCAATTCGCTCGTTCAACTCACGAATGTCTACTGTCTGACTCATAGATTCTCTTCAATTATTTTGTTACTATTTTTATTCGCTTTTTTAAGATGCACAAAATTAGAAATGTTAAATTCGTATTCTGCACTTTTGCAGTTAAATAATACTAACCCGCACAGAACTATTTTGTTTTATTTTACTTAAAAGAGAGGGTTTTCGTTACTGTTTGCCACTCAGTATCTCAGTCTGGCGGGCAGCGGCTTTTTCGATGGAAGAACGGTCACGGCAGTCGATGCCGTACATTTCCGGTGCAGGCACCTCGATCACAGTGCCGATAGGCACGTTATTCGGATCCTTTATGACGTTTTTGTTATACTCATACAGATATACCCAGAACAATTTGCTTCCATAATATTTCAGCGAGATCAGCGTCAGGCGGCTTCCCGGCTCGATCTTGACACGGGCAATGACTTCAGGCGAAGCGGCTTCAGATTTAACAGCCGGCTTTTCCTCCGTTGTTTCGCTCACAATCCTGGCGGAATCTTCTTTGGCAAAAACGGTTGCCGTATCCGCAACGACTTCGGTCGCAACTGTTTCTCCTTTGGGAAAGACCGTATCAACCTTCAAGGTCTCTTTTTCCTTTTCGAAAAAGCACGCTCGATTCAGGTAAAGCCCGATATTGAATAGCAAAAGGAGGAATACAAACACAGAAACAACGACAATCCGCTTCGTGCGGGGTTTCTTTCGTCCCGCATCCGGGCCGGTTTCTGCCTCTTCGCTCGGACTGTCAGGTTCGGAATCCTCAGGGCGTCCGTCCACAACCGGTTCAAGGGTATCCATCCCTTCATCTTCGGGCTGCCCGGCAGGTTCTTCTTCTGAAGATACAACCGGGTCTTCTTCCGGCATCACCTCCTCGACCGATTCGTCTTCCGCCTCTTTTATTTCCGGTTCGTCCGGCACGACATCCATATCGCTAAAATCGACATTTTCCCCCAGTTCGGTCGTTTCAAAAAAAGAGAACGGCTTGTTGACAAGCTCCCGAAGCTCCTTGTCCGGCAGGAAGGAAAACTTATAGTGTCCCGGGATTACGAAACGTTCACCCGTGTTCACATGGATGCTCTCACGTTTCTCCACCGGAATGATTTTAAAAGTGCCGAGACCTTTGACCTTTACCAGCTTGTCCGTATAGACACCTTCTGATACGACCGCTATGAATTCCCTCAAAAAGCGTTCGGAACTATTCTTGTCTTTACCTGTATATTCGGCCAACAGACCGGCCAAATCCTGTATCGTCAGCCGGTTATTCATGTTCGCCTAATTCTTTAAGTTTATTCTTGACCGTCGTTCCGGATTTAAACACCGGGACGAGTTTGGGAGGAACCAAATACCGTTTGCCATTCGAAGGATTGACCGAGATCCGTTCCGCTTTCTTTTTCACTTCGAACTGGCCGAAGCCCTGCAAATATATGGTGTCGTTATCTACCAGGCGCGAACTGACGACGGAACTCAAGACAGAAAGCGTTTCAGCGACTTCCTGCGCAGTCCAACCCATACGGGAAGCAAGTTCAGTAACCAGTTCCTTATTTTTCATATCCGCATCCATTAATAGATTATGCAGCTATATTAGTTATTTTTTCGTAAACCGACAAACATCTTTGCAGTTTTTATATCAAATTAAAGTACGCTTCCATACAGGTCGAAAGCCTGTGCATCGTCAATCCGTACGTTGTAGAATATTCCGGGAATCAACGGTTTATCTTTAGATATAAGAATTTCAGGATCGACCTCCGGCGAATCGAATTCCGTACGCCCGACATAGAAATCTTCCTCTTCCCGGTCGACCATCACCTTAAATTCCTTTCCGATCTTGGAGCCGTTCACTTCGGCCGAAATTCCTTCCTGTATACGCATCAGATAGTCCAAACGGTCTTGCTTGACCTCCGGGGCGATGTCATCGGTATAATGTTTAAACGAATAAGTGCCTTCCTCATGGCTGTAAGCAAAGGCCCCCATACGTTCGAAACGGGCTTTCTTTACGAACTCGACCAGCTCTTCGAAATCCTGCTCGGTTTCCCCCGGGTGGCCGACCATCAGGGTCGTACGCAGATGAATGCCGGGGACTTCTTCCCGCATCCGGCGTATCAAGGCATACGTTTCTTCTTTCGTGATGTTGCGGCGCATTTTCTTCAACATCGGGTCGCTGATATGCTGAAGGGCGATATCCATATATTTGCAGACATTATCGCGTTCGCGCATCACCCTGAGCAGGTCATAAGGGAAATGGGACGGATAGCCATAATGCAAGCGGATCCATTCCACTCCCGGAATATCGGATATGCGTTCCACCAGCTCCGGCAAGGCCTGGCGCTTATACAAATCCAACCCGTAGTAAGTCAAATCCTGAGCGATCACCTGAAATTCTTTCACCCCCTGCTTCACCAGCAGACGGACTTCATTCTCGATCTCTTCCATCGGTACGGACTGGTAATGCCCCGTGCTGATCGGGATGGCGCAATACGAACAGGTGCGGTCGCACCCTTCGGCGATCTTCAGGTAGGCGTAGTGCCGGGGAGTCGTCAAGACGCGGTCGGCAGCCAATTCTCTGTGGTAGGATTTGCCCAAATCGTTCAGCAGCTCTTTCCAGTTGAACTTTCCATAGAAACGGTCGACTTCCGGCAACTCGTTTTCCAAGTCTTTCAGAAACCGTTCGGAAAGGCATCCCATGACAAACAGTTTGCCGATCTTCCCTTTCTTCTTGGCCTCTCCCAGATCGAGTATCATATTGATCGATTCTTCCTGGGCATCCCCGATAAAACCGCAGGTATTCACAACAACGATTTCACCGTTAATCTTATGGGGATCATGTTCGACGGTATACCCGTTCGCCACGAACTGGCGCATAAGCTGCTCCGAGTCCACCAGGTTCTTCGAACACCCCAACGTTATAATGTCTACTTTATTTTTCCTCATATTTAATGGTACAAACTTCCTTTATTCTCCGAAAAGGGAGTTTACAAATTCTTTCCGATTGAATACCTGGAGGTCCTCTATTCCTTCTCCCAAACCAATATACTTGACAGGAATACGGAAATGATCTGAAATACCGATCACAACGCCACCTTTGGCCGTACCGTCCAATTTGGTAACCGCCAACGCATTCACCTCGGTCGCGGCTGTAAACTGCTTGGCTTGTTCAAATGCGTTTTGTCCGGTAGACCCGTCCAATACCAGCAAGACTTCGTGCGGTGCGTCGGGGACCACTTTCTTCATTACGTTCTTGATCTTGGTCAGCTCGTTCATCAGGTTGATCTTGTTATGCAGGCGGCCGGCGGTGTCGATGATAACCACATCCGCCCCGTTCGCCTTTGCCGAGCTCAACGTGTCGAATGCCACCGAAGCAGGGTCGGAACCCATTTTCTGCTTCACGATAGGCACTCCCACCCGTTCGCTCCAAATCACCAATTGCTCCACGGCTGCGGCGCGGAACGTATCGGCAGCTCCCAAATATACATTCTTGCCGGCCTTCTTGAACTGATAAGCCAGTTTGCCGATCGTGGTCGTCTTGCCTACCCCGTTCACGCCTACGACCATGATGACATACGGCTTCTTGTCTTCCGGAACCGTAAACGACTCCAGATCTTCCGTATGATTTTCCGTAAGCAGGGAGGCGATCTCTTCACGCAGGATCGCTGTCAGTTCACCGGTCGTCACGTATTTGTCTCTGGCTACGCGGTCTTCGATACGGGATATGATTTTCAGCGTAGTATCTACTCCGACATCGGATGTGATCAGTACCTCTTCCAGATTATCCAGGACTTCGTCATCCACCTTGCTCTTGCCGGCAATGGCTCTGGTAATCTTAGAAAATACATTTTCTTTTGTCTTAGATAACCCCTTGTCCAGAGTCTCCTTTTTTTCCTTACTGAAAAAGCTAAAAATACCCATACCTTTATTTATTTTTGTTCTTCTTTTGAATAAGTGCGCTAAATTACTAAATAATTGACAATTGACAATTATCAATTGACAATTATTTAGTCCATTCTCGCCTTGTAGTCTTCGTAGCCGAACTCCCTGTACATCACAAGCCGGTCCTCCTTGCTCCACAAAGCCAAGGATGGATGCGGGATTCCGTTAAACATGGTTGTTTTGACAACGGTATAATGGATCATATCTTCAAAAATCAATTTATCCCCCACTTTCAAGGGTTGTTCGAAAGACCAATCGCCCATGTAATCACCACTCAGGCAACTGTTTCCTCCGATACGATAGGTCGGTTTTCCTTCCTCCGGCTCTATAGCCCCGCGAATCACCGGTTTATAGGGCATCTCCAGACAGTCCGGCATGTGGCAGGTGAAAGAGGCGTCTATAATCGCGGTCTTAATGCCATGATTCTCCACGATATCCACCACCGTCGTCAGCAGGAATCCGGTTTGCCACGCAAATGCGCTTCCCGGCTCCATGATGATTTCGAGATTCGGGTATTTGGCCTTGAACGCCTGCAACAGCCCGATCAGATGTTCCGTGTCATAGCCTTTTCGTGTCATCAGATGTCCGCCTCCCATATTCAACCATTTGATATGCGGCAGGAAACGGCCGAAACGTTTTTCCACTTCTCCCAACGTCTTTTCCAGATCATACGAACTCGATTCGCAAAGCGTATGAAAATGCAAGCCTTCGACACCATCGGGCAACCGGTCGCCCAAAAGGTCGCTGATCACTCCCATCCGGGAACCCGGCGCACAAGGATTATACAAATCCGTTTCGACATCCGAATATTCAGGATTGATGCGCAGACCGCACGAAACCCGGTTTCCGTCTGCCTGTACCATCGGGTAGAAACGCTCGAACTGCGTGAGCGAATTGAACGTCACATGGCTGCTGTATCTTAAAATATCCGGGAAATCGCCTTCCGTATAGGCCGGCGAATAGGTATGCGCCCGGCTGCCCATCTCTTCGAAAGCCAACCTGGCCTCAAACTTTGAACTTGCTGTCGAATACGGGATATATTCACGCACGATCGGAAATGCTTTCCACATGGCAAACGCCTTAAAAGCCAAGATTATATTCACCCCCGCCCTTTCCTTCACACTCTTGATCAGTGACAAATTACGGCGGAGCAACTCTTCTTCCATCACATAACAGGGAGATGGTATCATATTGAAGTCTATCATCCGGTTAGTATTTTTCTTTTTATTCTGTCGGACAAAGATATGATTTATTCGGCAACTGTCAAGCGTGCAAATTTCAGTAGCAGCTGTTTTTGGCCGAAATGAGCAAACGAAACGGTTGCTTTTGCGTTGCCGCCTTCCCCTTCAATGGCGATCACTTCACCTTCCCCGAAGCGATCGTGCCGGACTTTAGCCCCGACATGCAAGCCTGACAGATCGGATGCCGAGGCAGAAGACGGGACTGGAGATGAAGAAGCCGTTTCCATCCGTGTCAGACGTGCCTGCCGTCCGACTGCCTGAGCGACCGGAGAGACATAGGCCTCTTCTTCCATTGCTTTCGGTTGTTGGAAAGGAGAGGAAAAAGCCGGGGAACGACGAGTGGCGGCAAATGAACCACCGGCAACAGAATCTGCCGACATAGAAAGATATCGGGTATCAATATCTTTCAAGAAACGGCTGGGCGAACACATCGCGCTCTGGCCATTACGATAGCGGCTCTTGGCGTATGTCAGCACACAGTTTTCTTCCGCACGGGTGATGGCGACGTAAAAGAGGCGGCGTTCTTCTTCCACCGCTCTCGGATTGTCTTTCGACATGGCAGAGGGGAACAGGTCCTCTTCCAGCCCGACAACGAAAACATTCCGGAATTCCAGACCTTTGGCGGCATGTACCGTCATCATCGTCACCTTGTTTGCCTGTTCTTCCTTATCGTTATCCTGGTCTGTCAACAACGAAACCTCGGAGAGGAAGTCGGCGAGCGAGACATGTTCCGCCCCTTCCTCGCGGCGTATCTCGCAAAACTCGGCAATACCCTTCAACAACTCCTGCAAGTTTTCCTGCTTGCTGATTCCTTCCACCGAACGATCCTGAAACAAGACGCTGACAATACCGCTTTCCTTCACCACCGCAGAGGCGATTTCTTCGGCAGAGAGCTTGACATTCCGTTCGATAAAACCGGCGATAAGCTCCCGGAAATCACTCAGCTTCTTCGCCGTCCCACTATTGACGGGCAGTGCATATCCGATCGGGTCGTTCAGCACGGTCCACAAACTGACATTATGTTCCGTGGCGGCGGCTGTCAATTTATTCAAAGTCGTATCGCCTATCCCGCGAGCCGGATAGTTTATCACACGTTTGAGAGCCTCCTCGTCATGCGGGTTGATAATCAGGCGAAGATACGAAATGACATCCTTCACCTCTTTACGTTGGTAGAAAGACAAGCCTCCGTATATCTTATATGGGATTCCTCTTTTACGCAAAGCCTCTTCCAGAATGCGGGATTGCGCGTTTGTCCGGTACAGGATGGCAAAATCGGCATAATCATAATTCCGCATCCTCATCTCGTTAATCTTGCCCGCAACGGCATATCCCTCTTCATAATCGGAATAGGACGAACAGACGGACAACTTGCTGCCCTCTTCCTTTTCCGAATAGACGGTTTTCCTGATCTGCTTCATATTCTTGTCGATCAGGCTGTTCGCCGCATTTACGATATTTTGCGTCGAACGGTAGTTCCGTTCCAGTTTGAAAATATGGCAACCCGGATACTGGTTCTTGAATTGCAGGATATTATCGATATTGGCTCCTCGGAAAGAATAGATGCTTTGCGCATCATCTCCAACCACACAGATATGCCGGTGCACTTCGCACAAGCGTTGTACGATCAGATGCTGGGCAAAGTTCGTATCCTGGTACTCGTCCACCAGCACAAACTGAAAAAAGCTTCTGTATTTCTCCAGCACATCCGGATGATCGCGGAAGAGGATGTTCGTTTGCAGCAGCAAATCGTCGAAATCCATCGCCCCCGCTTGCAGACAACGGTTCTGGTACCGTTTATATATCTCACGCAGCAAAGGGACTTTCGAATCTATATCATGTTGCACCAACTCCTTGTTCTGCTCGTACGCCTTATAAGAGATAAGCGCATTTTTCGCATTCGAGATACGGCTCTGCACCATTCCCGGACGATACACCTTGTCGTCGAGCTGCATCTCCTTCATGATGGAACGGAGCAGGCTTTTGGAATCTGCCGCATCGTAGATGGTGAAATTGGACGGATAACCGATACGTTCCGCCTCGGAACGGAGAATACGGGAAAAGATGGAATGGAACGTCCCCATCCACAACCGCCGTGCCGTCCGTTCATCCGTCAGAGAGGCAATACGCTCTTTCATCTCGCGTGCCGCTTTATTGGTAAAAGTGAGTGCCAGAATACTTTGCGGTGGCAATCCCTGCCTTAAGAGATAAGCTATCTTGTAGGTCAGCACGCGTGTCTTTCCGGATCCGGCCCCTGCTACCACAAGCGAAGGGCCGTCGGTATAGACAACCGCTGCGCGCTGACTTTCATTCAATTGTTTCAGATATTCTTCCACGTATCTTGTATTTTTAGGGATACAAAGGTACGAATTTTTATTTATCTATTGGTTGTACGGCTTATAAGGCGAATGCATCACATTCAATGTCTTCGGCAACCACACCCGGTAACGCTGCGTTTTGTCCCACGTATTTCCTGCAGAAGCAAAATCGCATAAATGGATCTGTTTCGGGGCCCGGTTGCTTTCCAGGTCCGTCCCCAGCACCATCGGGGCGGTGAAGGCCATCCACGCAAAACCGGGGGCTTCCACAGGTGTCAACTCCACATATCCGTCTTTGCTCACGACAACAGCCGTTTCATCGACAAAACCATCCCCGAAGCGGCTGTCGCGAGCCAAGACAAGCGGACCGCGCACGATGGCCTGTGCCTGGTTGCATTCCACCAGACGGGCACGCAAATCGAGCTTGACCGTGATCCGGTCGCCCTTCTTCCACTTACGGTTCACCGACAGGTAAGCGCCCGGCAGGACACCGTCCTCCGGCTTCCCATTCACGGAGACCGTCGCGATCCGGCTCCATGCCGGGATACGCAAGGCGATGGTGAAAGCTGTCTCTTTTGCCGGATCGACCTCTATCTCGATCTGATCCGTCTGCGGATAGTCGGTCGTTTGCTTCAACCGGACCGTTTTCTTGCCCGGCAATACCAATTCCGCTTCCGAGGGAGCATAGAAATTTACCCGGACGCAATCATCCTGCACCTGATAAGCGAACCCGGGGATCATGGCAAAAGCACGCGGGCCGTTCGCATTACAACAGTTGATGTGCATGCCGCACTGCTCCTCCCCTTCGTGGCGCCACCCTTCCAGCGGACTGTATTTGGCTATCTGCGAAGCATCCGCTTTCAAAGAGGCCATCAATGCATTATAGATAGCCGTCTCCATGTAATCGGCATACAGGGAATTGCCCGTTATCTGCAACAGGCGGTTGCAAAGCTGCATCCAGGTAAAGGTCACGCACGTTTCCATCGTGTGGTAAGTCGGTTGTGTCTGCCGTTCCTTCCCGCCATACCAGCATTCGAACGCGCTGCCCGATCCGGCCACGTTGATCTCTTCGCGTACGATATGCCCGACCGTCTTTTCCACGACAGAGAGATAAAGCGGGTTGCCTGTTACCTTGTAGAGTTCGAGCAACCCCTCGTAGCAAGACATCATTTCATACGCTTTCTGTCCGTTCTCCCTCGAAAACCAGGTTTTCGGATGCGGGAAACGGTTGGCCACGGGCACATCGGCAATGGCTTTGCTGATCAACTGCGGACCGCCGGGGGTCTCCCACTGTCCGACGATATATTGGGCAAAATCAAGATAACGTTTCTCTTTCGTCCGGTTATAGAGATACATGACAGGTTCGAGGACGGACGAACTCGGCATGCCGATATAATTGCCGGTCGAGACGATATCCACCTTTCCGGGCCCGACCTGCGTCATCAGATGGTCGACCACTTTGCAAGCCGCCTCCAATGCTTTCTTATCCTCCGACAGATCATACCAGGCGATCAACCCCAATGATGTATACTTGCGTCCCCAGACATCCCACTGTTGCAACTGGTATTCCGGTGCATAATTCCCGATATAGCCGTCCGGTTGTTGTGTTGCCATAAGCGATTCGGCAGCCTTCTTTATGATCCGGTACAGTTCCGGGTCCCGGTTATAACGATAGGAAGCGATCGCTCCTTGTATCCATTTTCCCCAGAATTCGCTTTGCCAGCGCGACTGCTCGTTCTGGTGGCGGAACGGTTCGACCAGATGGTCCACATCCTGCGCTTTCACACGATGTTCGATACAATCTGCGATCCGAGTCCCTACATAACCGGATATCTTCACATGTCTGACAGGAGAGTCATTGACAACTTGCGCCATCGCTGCCGTCGAGCAGGCACAAGCCAACAGGAATGAGAAGGTCTTCACCTTAAATGGAATTATCATAAATACAAAGAATTTAAGAATTACAAAAAACAAAAATAAGGAGATAACCACAAGATTGTGTTACAAAATTGATAAAATATCTGTCATTTATGATAGGTATCCGCCTCTCCACGACACTTCGCCAATATATTTTCCCGAAAAAACAAGAATACGGTCATATTATCCGTATATTTACGAAAATTATACTTGGAAAACATGGAAGAATACATCGGTACAGTCATCAGAGTCGGAGGAATCGCAATCGGATGCGTCATGGTCCTGTTCGTGATTTGGTATACAGTCAAGGACATATTGGACATCAGCGGAAAAGATTCGTCCGATGGCAAATGAACCAATATATAAAGGAAAAGACATCCGAATTCAAAACATAGGTGTTTTGCAAACAAAGCATATATGTTTTAAGATCGAAACACCTATATTTTGAAAAGGGGATAGATAATAATTAAAACGGCACCTCATTATTCCCTGGCGCCAAGAAATCGGCTCCGGCTGGCGGTATGGGCGGCATGGCTTCCATCGGACCCGAACCGTTCATATTGGAGGAGAACTCGCGGACCGGAACGTCTTCGTCCACATTCATGAACTTGGCGAACTCGCTCTTGAAACGAAGGCGCACATCTCCGACCGCACCATTACGGTGCTTGGCGATAATGATCTCGGCCAGGCCGATCAGCGAATTGCCGCGTTCGTCTTCCGTTATCTTATAATACTCCGGACGGTGGATGAAACAAACCATATCGGCGTCTTGCTCGATCGCACCGGATTCACGCAAGTCGGCCAGCTGCGGGCGTTTCCCTTCCGCTCCCTGACGCGCCTCGACGCCACGGTTCAACTGCGACAGGGCAATGATCGGGATGTTCAGTTCTTTCGCCAGCCCTTTCAAGGATCGTGAAATGGTACTTACTTCCTGTTCACGGCTGCCGAAACTCATGCCGCTCGCATTCATCAGCTGAAGGTAGTCGATGATGATGATCTTGATCCCATGCTCACGCACCAGGCGACGGGCTTTCGTACGCAGTTCGAACACCGAAAGACTCGGCGTATCGTCTACATAAATCGGCGCATCGTACAACTCTTTTATTTTGAAGTCCAACTGTTCCCATTCATAGTTTTCCAGACGTCCGCTCTTGATCTTCTCGCCCGGAATCTCGCATACGTTCACGATCAGACGGTTCACCAACTGGACGTTACTCATTTCAAGGGAGAACAGGGCGACCGGCGTGTTAAAGTTCACCGCCATATTCTTGGCCATAGAGAGGACGAATGCCGTCTTACCCATCGCAGGACGGGCGGCAATGATGATCAGGTCGGAATTCTGCCATCCCGAAGTCATCTTGTCCAATCCTTCGAAACCGGTACGCAGACCGCTCAACCCCTCTTTTTGATTGGCCGCTTTCTCAAGCAGCACCATCGCTTCCTTGATTACGGGGTTGATCTGGGTCACGTCTTTCTTCACGTTGCGTTGGGAAATCTCAAAGAGTTTTCCTTCGGCTTCCTGCATCAGGTCTTCCACGTCGATCGTCTCGTCAAAAGCCTTGCTTTGTATCATGGCAGTGAAAGAGATCAGCTCACGCGCCAGATATTTCTGGGCGATGATACGGGCATGGTATTCGATATGGGCGCTACTGGCCACCTTTCCGGTCAGTTGGGATATATAGAACGGGCCGCCTACCTCATCCAACTCGCCGCGTTTCTTCAGTTGCTCGGTGACAGTAAGCATATCCACCGGACGCTGGCTGATCGCCAAGTCCACGATGGCGGCATAGATTTTCTCATGCGCCTTCTCATAGAAACACTCCGGTTTCAAAATCTCACTGACAATGGAATATGCATCCTTTTCAAGCATCAGAGCGCCCAGCACCGCCTCTTCCAACTCACGTGCTTGCGGTTGCAAACGCCCCATATCCGGCACTATAACCGGTTTCTGCTTCCCTTTGCCTCCTGTATTTTTTCCTTTTTCTGCCATTGTTCAAATTATTATCGGGCTTCAAAAGTAATACTTTTTATCCGGTTCTCCGAACCTTGTAAAAGAGAATCCGCGAAGTAAAAGCTGTTTTGACATCACCATTAATAACATCTCCAAAGATTAATGGGCTATCACAACCTTATGCACCTCAGGTTCCTTTCCTTCTTCCAATATAATATGAAGAAAATAATTACCTTCCGGTAAGCTTGACACATCGATTGATATTGCATTTTCCTGTACACGCAAGTTACGAACAAGCATTCCTTTAAAGTTAAATAAACGAAGTTCATACGATTTACCCAACCGATTTTGTCCGAAAGACGCAGTAGAAATTGCATTCTCGGCTAACGGCATATCTGATATATTGACATATAAAGTATGATCTACCGGATTTGGATAAGTACTCGAACGATAACCACCAATTGTCGCGGATGTCACCATTCGGGCACATTGTGTAACAACGATACATTCCACTTTGTAACTTCCTTTTGGAAGCGTCCAATAATACCCTCCAGGTCCCATATGTGAACTTTGGGAAGATCCGCCACTACCTGTCGCAACAGCATCCCATATAAATTCACGGATACCATAAATATTCGGCGTATGACAAGTCAGATTGATATAACGATCATCGGAAGTATAAGAAATGTAGGGACTGCCTGTACTGGAGGCAACTTCAATATTTTTCGAAAGTTCTAACGTTTCTCCGCTAACTTTTATTGTTGCTTGAACTTGTGCATTACCAGCGGCCTTTCCTTTAAAACTACAACTCGAACCTATATTACTACCTGCAATTTCGATTCCTCCACTGCACGACCATACAACTGTCGCTTGATTGGGCAAATCGGAAATACTATAGGTATTCAACGGATCGGACGAACAAGTTATATCCGAGCCATTGATGCTTAACTGAATCTTCGAGACCTCCACTTGTTTTTTAAATGTAAAGGGAGTATCACAGCCTTTCAATGACACCGACACATTTATTTCTTGGCTGCCTGCTTTATTAAAACGGCAAACCAACTTGTTCGAACCTTGTCCACCAACAATCTCAACACCATTACCCGAAATAGAAAACGATTGAACCCGATCATTCGGTATGTCAATGGATATATCAACATCTCGGAATTGTTCAATATTCGGAATAGTCATATCCGGTGGAAGGATCGTCGCCTTGGGAGCAGTATACCAACCGGACTGCTGAGATCCGGCTTTCAATCGAACTTTGATATCTGTACTCGTTGCACAAGGATTTTTTGCAATTGTTGCAGAATAAGTATTTCCTCCCGTTACAATCGTCCAACCGGCAGGAACATTCCATTCATAGGAGACTCCGGAAATTAAAGGGACGGTATACCTGTAAGTACTCGATTCTCCATATTTAACAGAAGAAGGATATTCTTCAAAACTAAACTGTCGCTTAATCTTTATTTCCGAATAGTTAGTCTTATCTTCTGGATAAAACGAGCTGATTCCTCGGACTTTTATCGTGCCTTCGCTGAAATAGTCGGTAGTAATCTTTATGCTTGGCTCACCACTCTCTATAATACTGCTTCCAGAACTCCATTCAGAAGGCAAACTCCATTCCAGTTTTTGAACAGAAACATTTTTCCCACCATCCTTATAGGGAAGATAAAATGCCTTTGAAAAATATATTTCAAAAGATTGTATCCCAAATGGGATCGTCGTTCCACCATCTTTGGTTAGACTGGGAGGTGTTACCCCATTATAACTCTTAATTCCTTGGTAAATTGTCATCGTTTTTTCCACTTTCGTATTACCAGCTTGCGTATAAGTTATCTCTGCATAAACGGAACCTTTTGGGGCTGTTGTACCTGTTACTTTCGGATTTTTCCAATAAACACAAACACTTCTCAAATTATTTCCCTGAATAGAACTCACATCCGAAGTTGGCGAAAAAGAACCATTCGTAACATGCCAAGTTATGAAATTGATTGTTCCATTGGTCGGCTCCATAGCAATGTAACACGTTTGTTCCGTAGGCCAAGCCAATTCCTTATGTTGTCCGTCTTCTGCGATTGTTTGTGCATGGACGGCAGATAATATTGCACAAAATCCTAATAAAATTCCTAATATTTTCGTTTTCATGATTCCAATATTTAAAAGTAATAAAACAATCCTATCGACAAACCATGCAATGATTCAAAATAATGATCGAATCGATACCGTTCATATCCTTCAATTACATGTCCATCGGATTCTATCCACTGCATATCACTCTTCATCCGGTACAAACTGTATTTATATTTCAATTCACATCCTACATGCTGAAACCGATAAGCAATACCTACTTGAGGTGATAAACCATAGCCATTATACTTTCTCCTTATCATAAAATAGTCAGTCCATTTATTTCCATCCCACTCTGTAAGATTTTTGGTGTCTCTGCTCGAATGTAAATAACCTAAGCCTATACCTCCGAATGCACTGATATTCATCCAATCAAACACGGTATAATTATATCCGAGTTCCGTTCCCCAGATACGATGCAAACAGGGAATGGCATTGTCTGAATTATAATTTTTTCGTAATTTCTTACTATTCTCCACATAAAGAGGAACCATCAGGTAAAACGAATGCCTGTCTGTAAGCCGATACTTCACCGACAATTCAAACGTCCGTTTGTCAAATGGATCTTCCGGGTCATCCGAATTATTCAGAAAGTTATAGCCACCCCCTACTCCCCATTTGCTCCAAAAACTGTTTTTATCTGCCGTCTGTCCGAAAGTTAAAGGGATGGACAGGAAAAAAATGAACAATAGCTGTAAAATCGTTTTTTTCATACTCTGCAATTTATCCATGATTAATAAAATTTCATCTATTGCCTACAAGAGAAGATTCATAGATTTCCATCAGAAAATCCTAAGGTACAAAGTAAAAACATCAACACGCTCTTCTTTCTTCCGACAAGTTGAGACTTATAATAAAAAACAAATGCTATGATGCAAATATAGGAATATTCCCTTACTACAAATCAAATAATATGAAGAAAATAAAAAAAACGGAAGAATCCCAACAAGAATTCCCTGCGAATCTTCTTTTATCAAATATCAAAAAGATAGCACTACCCCACAAAAATCGGATTAGTAAGGCTTCTATTTGAAATTACCCGCAAGGCTAATATTTTTTAACATTCAGTTTAATAGCGAAACCCCTCTTTCTCCTATCTAAATGTCAAAAGGGCAAGACACATCGTAGAGGGGTAACCGAGATCATAGATTGGATTGACGAGCGAAATTATAGCGAAATTATGGTGGGCACTTGATCTGTATACCAATCGCTGAGATTGTCGTTTTTTTAACTTCAAGCAGTCTCTGCGATTAATTTGAAATGATTTATTCAGCGAACCCTAATTAGAGGGAATAATTTGTCTTGAAAATATTACTATTTTTGTTTATCACCTGTCAGATTCTAATTCTTTCTCAATTTTTTCAATAGTAGGCAAACTACCTCGGAAATCTTTCGGTAGAGCTTGCCCTAATTCATAATCGGAAATTCCGATAGGCTTCTGAATATCACGCAAGGCATATTCTGCCTTGATGCGGTCTTTACTCTTGCAAAGCAACAGTCCGATAGTCCGGCTGTCCTCCTCTCGACAAAGAACATCATCTACGGCAGAGCAGTAGAAATTCAGTTTGCCGATATACTCCGGTATAAATTCCGTATCTTTCAATTCAATCACCAAATAGCGGTGCAGAAAGGTATTATACATCAATATGTCAATATAATAATCATCACCTGACACCTCTATGTGATACTGCCGTCCCATGAAAGCAAAGCCAGCACCCATTTCTACAAGGAATTTCTCCACATGCTTCACCAAACCGATTTCCACGTCACGCTCATTGTATTGCTCAGTGAAAGTCAGCATATCAAATATATATGGGTCTTTGAGCATTGATTTCACATCATTTGCTTCCGGTACAGGCAGGGTTTCAGTGAAATTGTTAGCCAACGCTCCATGCTTGCCATAATCATCAAGTTTGATGGCTTCTTGCAGATAGCGTGTCGTCCAGTGATTGGTAATGCTCTGGACCATATACCAATAGCGTGCACGAATATCTTTAACCTGCTTTATCAATACAAGATTGTGCGTCCAATCCAGATGCTTAATAGGGAGGGTGAAATTATATTCATCCAATTGCGAAATCAGTGATTTCGCAATTGGAGAGATTGTACATCAAATTCATACAATATTATTAGTTAATCCCTTATGAGCTATCTTCTCATCGAAAATCCTCTTTTCTGCTGTTGATCATAATTTGCTTAATAAAAACAAATGAATAAGTAATTATTCCGGATTGTACAAAATTTGTTTCTATATTTAGCCGGAAGTCAAATAATTCAATCATATACGCATGAAAACAACACTCAGAATATTCCGTATCCTTTGCAAGTTGTTGCTGTTGGCCTATGTCACAATAGTGAATTTTGTCTTTATTACGGTGTTTTACGCATTACTACTTTCAATCTTGCGTCATATATGGCCGGCATACATACCGGGGGTGTTTGACAAGGGAGTGATTCCACATTTAGTCATGACGTTGCCGTACTATCTTTTGCTGTTATTCATCCTTTATTCCATTTCTCCGGTTAACGTATGGATGCTACGTAGAAAAGAGGGATATCGTCCTCTGAACAATTCCGATCGCATGAGGCTGGAACGGTTGCTTTCGGAAATGGGGATGAATCGGAAACTGAAACTTTATCGAAACAATGACACACGGATAAATGCTACCGCATTCGGTTTCAACACGATAGGATTGACGGGCGGAATACTTGCCTTTGCTTCGGATGAGGAACTGAAGGGTGTCATCTGTCATGAAGTGGGACATATCTCCCATTACGACTTCGTCTATCGGGTACTTTTATTCTCAATGGAATCGTTCGGTTACCGCTGCCTTTATGGTATATTTCTTCTTCCAGCCTTAATATTCAGTATAATTGGCAGTATGGTGTTTGCATTAGTTCCGGCTTTGAGCTTTGTGGGTGAACTTATAGCGAAATTATGGTGGATTGTTTATAAACTGCTTCATCGGATTATCTACGGTATCAGCCGGATAGCAGACGTGAATATCAATAAATATACCGAATACCGTTGTGATACCTATGCTGTGGAATATGGCTGCGGCGAAGGATTGCTTTCTTTCCTCCGCCGGTTGAAAAGGATGGAAGAAGTTTACGGTGAACGTCCGACTTTTACCGAATACATAATGAGTACGCATCCGTCAACCGAAAAACGAATTGCACGGTTGGAGAAACAACTGTAACCTGAGCAAATCAAGCGTATGACAAGCAATTGACGCAGGTAGCCCCCCCTTATTGTAAAAAACACCTTGAAAACGGCCTTAATTCCCTCCGCGAACGGATCCTCAAACAATTTTTGCGGATCCCAAATAAGGTCTTGGGAAGGCTCTTTCCCGTGAGGTGCGCGGTTTTTTCTCCTGACGACCGTCTTCATTGCCATGACGACCGTTTTCATATAAGGTGAACCCGGCAGCTCACGGCAACGAAGACGGTCGTCATGGCAGTGAAGACGGTCGTTACGGAAACGGAATGCCGGAATCCTTGAAAATACCCTCAAATACTTTCCCATATTCCCCTACTCTCCTCCTTGTTTCTCCGAATATCCGATTCTACAGAAGTTAGGCTTTGCAGAAATGTCAGAAACTCCGGTAAAAAGATTGACAAACGGCAGGCTGTTTTCATAACCCAGGCAGACTGTTTGTATGTATGTCACGAAAAGTACCGTTCCGGCATATAAAAGTCAATCTGAAAGCATCCGTTTTTTCATTCGGAATAGAAACGAGAGGGGATATTGTAGAAAATGATATACATTACTTTGGACATGAAGTCCTGACTTCGTCACTCAAAGAATATCAATATTATAGAAGAAATACCCCTCATAACTTGCAAGTCATTGTTTCCGACAAACATTCGCTTGCTCGAAAAAACTAAGGTATTTGTATTTGTAATTCAGCACTTCGGAAAATATCTGCTCTATGCAGGTTTCGGGGTACGGTTTCTTCGCCCAGTTCAGGGATGTGAACATACTCGAAATGGGCGCCCGCAATCGTAAAGCACGGTTATTCTTCGATGTTCAGAGTTGTTGAATTTAATGTTTTTTATTCCGTTTCGGGTGCTTCCCAAACGCCTGTTTTATTCATTCGATAGCTTTTCTCTATCATTTTCGGAGAGTAAGCTTCCAAAGCATAGAGTATTTCACGGCAGATATATTTGTTCTTCTGCGTAGTTACGAAGAGCGGCAATAAAATCACGATTAAGATCGTTTTCAGCTATGTGTAAAAAAAATATTCCATATATTCAGTTTCTATTTTTTATCTCGGCCCTATAAATCTATCTCCATTAAAATGAATCATATGATCTGGATTTTCCGCTATCCAAACTTCGGTTTCCCATGCAATATCAGCCACATGTTTCTTGAACTCGGCTCTCTCAGGAAAAGCGGTAACATATACTTTCCCTGCTTTGCATTCTTTCGTGAAATCTTCCAGCTCGATTACACGTTTGGGAGATACCGGCCCATGCGAAGTAACCACTTCTATTAAGAATAGCCACTCTTTATTACTGTCATAAATGACAATATCCGGCAGTTTACTGTGTTCTGTGATTGGAATGCCAATTTCTTTTAAAAGCTCCTTGTTACAATAAAGGTCTTTATTGGCTGTATCACCAATATAAAGGACTTTTGCGCCTGCCGCAAAACGGGGTGCAAATTCATTAATGACTGCCGCTTGTACTTCATTATGCTTGCCCAGAGACAGTTTAAACTCCATACCTTCAATAGTAACCGGTATCATTTCCTTCTCACGGCCTTTCTCATACTCTTCAATCAATCGTCCTACTGCATCATTAAAGTTTTGGGCTCTTATTTCCCATTCTTGGGTATTGTATGATTTTATTGTTTCATAGGCTTCTTCTGTCAGTTTGTAATGGGCGTTTGGACTGTTCACCGGTAAAGCCGGATTATCCGGGTTATAATCTACAATACGTGCCTGCAAGAACTGATGAAGCACCTGCCGTCTGAAAGTTTCCCGTGTATTTGGGGCATACGGCTGCTCTTTTTTATAGTTTTCATTGACAAATGCCATAATATCCTTGCTTATTTTTAAGCTCTTGCGAGTGGCATCCGCCCAGCTGTCTTTCTCTTTTAATCCGCATAATGCAAGTAAAGTCAAAGCGGATATTTCATTCTGCTGTGCCGGAGGCAAGCCCAACACAGACAATATATCTTGTGCATCACTTATTTTACTCATATCACATAAAATATTTGTTTACAATCTTATTTACGTTTGCCATAGAATAATCATTCATGGCAATCAGGTCTTTTCCGATACGCTCAATGACTTCAAGGGGAGGCATGGGCATCTCCCTCAGTTCCGTAGCACTAACATTTACATTTCCATTGAATGTTCTGAAATAATTATCGAACAAATCGCTATTCAATAAGGCGGCTATCCCCATTACCTCCATACGGTTCAAGTGTCCTTTTGGACGATAGATATAGTTCAGTTTGTTTTCGATTCCTACATATGCGCAGGAAGTCATGTTCCCAAAATAAGGTGCGGCAATTAACCGGCTATTATCGTCTTTGGAACTGAAACGCCGTAGCAGGACATAGTTCTTGTTGGGTAACAAGGTGGATACAGACATTTCATTTATACGGATGAATTGGGGTTTTCCTTCCTTTACGACAGGATGATCAGCCAGCATCTTTACTACGTTATGCAACCAATATAGTGCAGCGGTCCCTTCTCCGGAGGTTTCGCATAACTGTTCCTTTGAGCGAAAAGCCACAACCGGGCCGGTGGAAATCTGGATATGATATTTGTTCAGGTTGCCATCCCATGATTTGAACAGCCTGATAATTTTCTCGTCTTCAAGGCTGACCGGCAAATGCAATATCAATTCTTTTGAGGTAATGTCAATGATTTCTTTCCGCTGTACTTCTTTGATTGCAGGGGTAGCCAAGTCGGAAAGCCCCTCACTGTATGATAAAACGACATTATAATCTGCTTTTTTTTTAGGGGAACATTTCATTATAATTGTTTCCTGAAGCACATTATCTTTGGAAAACGTATCTTTCCGGGTATTGAAAAGGTGGACAAAATTTATCTGTACATGCTTAAACAGGAAATTTCGGAACAAACGGAAATATCTTCCCGAAGTAAAACTTCTTGGGGTTATATAAATCATCTGACCTTGTTCCGCAAGCAATAAAGCTGATATAGCCATAAATATAGAGTATATATTGGGCTGTCCGTCTATAATGCATTGGGCAGCTTTCACCCGTTTGTCTTCTTTGGAAAGCTTGAAATAGGGAGGATTGGATATGATCAAATCATATTTCTGCAAATTCTCAGCCCTTTCATAAATTGTATCAGAATATAATACTGAATAATTGGATAAAATAAAGTCCTCACAATATGAACGGCAATCAATCCGGACATTATGGCGCATCCCCCATATTGTTATATATTCCAGAACTTTTTGTAATCCCGGTATAAGGTTCTCATCGGTTTCGTATGTAACCAATTCTATCCGTTTTACCTTTGATTGCAAAACCAGATTCTCAATCACGGCACATGATAATATGGCAGTTCCACATCCCGGATCTAATACGGAGACAGAATCCTTATCCGTATTTATTTGTTTACCCATAAAATAGGCGATAGATACCGGTGTGAAAAACTGACCGTTACTTTTCTTAAAGGTAGCAGTGACTGTATCAGTATATAATCTGCCTATTCTATCTGCATAGTTAGTAGGCAGCTCATTTTCATAAGGCTTTATTTCAAACCAACTTATATTCATGATTGCAAAATTAGGAAAAACCTTTGGATTCTTCTTATGAATGTATTTTTCTTTTTCTGCGGAGTCGTAATAGATTGCTTGGGATAACAAGAAAAGGATTCTTCTTGCAAAGACTACGGAATTCCATAAATAATTCCACTTCGGCAATTCTAACAGGTAATTGGCGGAGTGGGATTACTTAGGTATGCTCGGCATGAGCTTATTCTAATAGATGTAAGTTCCTAACGAGCCCTAATAGCGGGAATCGTTTAGCCAATAGCAAGGGTGTCCGTTGTGAGGTGGAATCTGAAAAAAGCTGGCGGCAAACATCTGACCTAACGTACAGAAACCCCATATAAGGCATTTGACTATGGATGAGATTGCCAACAAATCAAAATTCTATAGTTATTCGGAATGATTGGAGTAAATGAAGTGGGTATAAGATGTAAAGTCCGAGGAGGTCTCACAAACATGGATTAGATGAATGGCGTGTGTTTTGTTCCGTTATAGGTCAGTGTTAAACGGTGCATTGCCCTCGTGACCGCCACATATAGCATACTCCGGTCGATTTCCGAATGATAATTTCTATCGTCTGCCTGTGGGATAATCACTTCATCAAATTCCAAACCTTTTGCCATGTGGGCAGAGGTGATAACAATACCCTGAACAAAAGCTGAACTTTGGTTCGATAGGAAATGAATATCAGGAATTTGCAATTTATCTGCCATCTCACGGGCTTGCAATTCGGTTTTGCAGACAATCCCCAGTGATTTATAGGCGGATGCCTGATAGGTGGCAATTAATTCTTTGATGGAAGATAGTTCTTCTTTCTCATTCGTAAATTGTAGTACTCGTGGTTTCTCTCCGTGTCGTGCGACCGGTTCAAGCTCGATGTTTGTCCGTATTTTCTGTGCAAAATCTGTGATCTCGCAAGTAGAGCGGTAACTTTTGCATAGCTTCATCACTTCGCCTGCGGCAAGAGCTTTCTGAATCATATCCGCAGTAGACGAACCGTAAGGATTGACCGACTGGCTGACATCGCCCAATACCGTTTTCCGGCAAGGGAATAGCTTTTGCATTACCTTATATTGGATGGGAGAATAATCTTGCATCTCATCTACCAGCAAATGTTTGACACTGTTCTTTGTACCACCTTCCAAAGCGATATGCAGATACGCCAACGGTGCTAAGTCGGCATATTCAAGCGTGCGGTTCTTCCGCATTTTAAACAGTTCCGGTTTACCCGTCCATGCGAAGAAATCTTTATAGACCTGCAAGTCATTGTTTCCGGCAAACATTCTCTTGATTTCTTTTTTCAGGAAATTCCGTTCGGCAGTCGTCACAGTGAAAGCGTACTGTACTTTCATCATATCGAGAATATAATCCGTCATAGCCTCGAACCGCTGGCGCATGGGGTAGCGGTTGAAACGGTGGAATTGCTCTTTGATAAATTCAGCCGGGACGATGATATGCTTGGTTAGCTTCACATCTTCTGCCCTAAAGTAGTGATTTTCGATATGTAGAATGAAGCGATCCAGACTGGCGATGAAGTCAAAAGAGGATTTATATTCGATTCGCTCGATAAAATTCGGTGTTGGTTTTGTCAGCAATTCATCCACTTGCTCGAAAAAGCCAAGGTATTTGTATTTGTGATTCAGTACTTCGGAAAGTATCTGTTCCATGCTGGATTCCGGTACGGTTTCTTCGCCCAGTTCGGGCAGGACGTTAGAAATGTAATCGGCAAACACCTTGTTCGGAGAAACGATCAATATATCTTTTGAAGAGATGCTGCCCTGAAAAGCATACAACAAGTAGGCGATACGGTGCAGGGCAATAGAAGTTTTGCCCGAACCCGCCACACCCTGAATGATGAGCGTTCGGGCTTCCTCATTACGGATAATTCGGTTTTGTTCTCGCTGGATGGTGGCAACAATATTCTTCATCTTATCATCCGCATTAGCACTAAGCTCCTTTTGCAGAATATCATCGTGAACGGTCAGCGCACTTTCGATCATGAATTCCATCTTTCCAGCCCGGATTCGGTATTGGCGTTTCAGGGAAATATTCCCTTTTATCTCTCCCGATGGGGATTGATAAGATGCTTCGCCCAGTTCATGGTCGTAGAACATACTCGAAATAGGCGCCCGCCAATCGTAAAGCACGGTTGTCCGGCTTTCGGTGTCGTAAAAGGTGTGGATGCCGATATAAACAGGGATTATCGGATGGCTCCCGTTCTTCTCTTGAAAGTCGATTCGTCCGAAGTAAGGAATATCCACTATTTTAGTAAGCCGTCGGCGTTTGTCGATTACACTTTCGCCTATGGCAAAATGATTCAGTATGCTTTCACGCATGGAGCGTATCTCATGCGGATCAATATCTTTATTATTCCAAAGGTAGTCTTTATACTCCGCCAATGTATCTACATGATCTTTCACGGACACATCGGTATGGCCAATTATCTGTTTCAGACGATTGATTATTTGCTGCAAATAGCTTCTTTCCTGCTTCTCTGTTTGATTGAATACCATCGTGATTTATTGCTAAAGGATGAAAATAGAGCCAAAACAAAACGATGCGCAAAATTACTGTAATCGAGCAAGATAGTAAATGGCTATTTATAGCTACATATCCATAAGTTTTATATCTTTGTACGCTCAAAATGAACGACATGGATATTCTTGAACTTGCCCTACATAATCAGCAAACCGCTTGGAAAATACTGGAACATACCGGTATTATCCCGGCATGGGAACGTATAGGAGCAACCGTCTATCCGGTAGGCTCACTCAAAACCGGACTGTTGGCAAAGAATAGGGATATAGACCTGCATATTTATACCGATACACTGGATATTGCAGCCAGCTTTTCTGTAATGCAGGAACTTGCCGAACGGCTCTCTTTAAAGGAAATCCACTATAAGAATCTGATTCAGACGGAAGAAGAATGCATTGAATGGCACGTTCTCTACGAAGACGAGGACAGGAATACATGGAAGTTCGACATGATTCACATCCGCAGAGGCTCAAAATATGACGGTGTGGTAGAGAAAGTAACCGCAGCTATCGCAAACCACCTTACTCCAGAAATCAAGCAAACCATCCTTCAAATTAAATTCGATGTGCCGGACGGTGTGCAGATTCCCGGCATAGAAATCTATCATGCTGTCTTCGAGGGTGGAGTCTGCAGTTACGAAGAACTGGAACAATGGAGAAAAACCAATCCACTGACAAACAGCTTGGATTGGTTGCCGTAATCAATAGAGAATACCGAAACTTTCTGCCCAGTTGATGGCTTCGATCACATTATCGACATTCAGTTTTGCCAATATATTCTTGCGGTGATTGTTCACCGTGTAAATACTAAGGTTCAGTTTATATGCAATTTCCTTGCTCAAAAAGCCCTGTCGGATTAATAAGAGTATTTCCTTTTCCCGTTTGGTTAATTGCTGGTCTGCCGGAACAACTGCCGATGCAAGTATTTCACCCGTCTTACGATTAATAACCATCCGCTTGATTCGCTCCATAGGAGTTTGGTCAGGCGCAATATCCATCACTCCCATAATCATCCATGCCTTCCCACTCTTGTCCTTTTGAACCACTTGGTGACGACTGGTTACATTCACATATTCCTGCCGGGCATTCAGCATACGAATTTGGAATATCTGCTGATAATCATTTCTTTGTTCCTGTGGAAGTGAATAGATGAACTGCCCGTGTTCAATCTGGTACTCGATGAGTTGTACCCGGTCGTCCGGATGAATCCGTTCCTCCAATAAATCTCCCTGCTTCCGAATCGTCTTTATCCATGTAGGGTTATATCCGAAGATAGTCGCAAAATTATCGGATGCAAAATCGTACCGTTCTTTGAAAACATCTACCATAAAGATGCAACTCTGGCTCATTTGTGAGAATGTCTGTATGGATGCCCTGCGCTCATTCCACAAATCATAGTCCACATCCAGCGGGCTGATCTGCTGTCTTGCCCATAATTCTTCGGGGGTTATTTTATTGGTAGTCATGCGACAAAGATAAGTGATAAATCATTCCGTATCTCAATTTTCATTTGACTTTCTAAGTAAATTCACTCAAAAAAAGAATATCCTATGAGTATATTCCAAATGAAATCTTGTCAGTGAGTGTTAAAGAACTATTAGAGAAAGACGAACCGGAATTGGAACGAATCTTTAACGGTGGCGCCCTGCCCTATACGGAGAAGTGCTTTGACGATTTCTCCAAGCGGTTACCCTATCTGGAAAAGGGACTTGGACGTAACATGTGACCCGGATGCAGCTTTGGAAAGAATATATTGCCGAATATCCTGCCGGCTATGGCTTCACCCAGTTTTGCTTTCACCTGAACCAACACAGAATCGCCCAGCTATAGGGCTTTGGCTTGTTCAGTAACCTTACCCACGGTCAAATGCCTTATATGAAGTTTCTGTCCGTCAGACCAGATGTTTGCCGCCGGCTTCTTTCAGATTCCGACTCACGATGGACACCCTTCCATTGACTATGTGATTCCCGCTATTAGGGCTCACTCAAGACTTGCACCCGTTAGATAATACCCATACCGAGCATACTGAAAAAGTCCGATAAGCTAAAGCAAAGCTATCGGACTTTTTTATAGTTTGATTTTATCGTATGTAAAAATTGCATATTTCGGTGATACCCACCCAGGCATTTCGGTCATATCCACCCAGTTTGTTTCCTATAAAATGGCATTGGGTTACAAATTTATAATTTCTTTCTTAAACTCTCACCTTTTAAGTCAAAACGATGCGAAGAGTGTACAATTCTGTCCAGGATCGCATCAGCAATGACTTCATTTCCGATGACATCATACCACTTGCTGACGGGTAATTGACTGGCAATGATAGTGGCCTTTCTTCCATGCCTGTCCTCTATGATCTCCATGAAGTCATTCTGTTGCTGTCCCTACAGCGCCTTCGTGCCAAAATCATCGATGATAAGCAAGTCCACCTTGGATATTTTGGTAATCAGCTTGATAATGGTTCCATCCACCCGTGCCAACCTGAGCTTGCCCAAAAGTTTCTGCATATTGAAATAGTTGACCTTGTATCCCTGATTACAGGCTTTGTTTCCCAACGCTGTAGCCAGATAGCTTTTGCCTACTCCTGCGGCACCGGTGATCAGGACGGATTCGCCTTTGTCCACATAGCTTCCCGTGCCTAACAGAGCCAGCATGTTAGGGTCTATTCCCCGATGGCTGCCGGCTTCGAGTTGTTCCAGAGTAGCACCGTAGCGGAAGTCCGCCTCTTTTATAAGGCGGGCGTTCCGATTGGTGGTACGGGTGTCTTTCTCCGCTTGTAAAAGCAACATTAATCCATCAACAAGCGTGAGTTTGTCCAGGCGTTTGGTTTCACCGAGTGAAGCCCATAAACGCGCCATTCCTGATAACTTCAGCGAGTTATCCTTTGCAGGCGCAACAGGCCGTCACAGCGTTTATAAAAGAACTCCGGCGGCACGTTTTGTGAAGCGAACATCAACTCGAAGAACTCTTTCAGCACTGCGGACTTCTCACCCGCTTTTTGATTGTAGTATGCCATGGAACGCTTTGTGTATGCATTCGAGTGTGAAGCCAGGTGTTCCTCCTTCATGCTGTAGCCAAAACTCTCTATACGCGGGTGGGTAGCTATGCGCTCGCCTTTAAGGTACACCTTGACCAACGTGCGGGTATAGATTACCTTTACCTTCTGCCCGATATGTTGATAAGGGACAGAGTAGTAATGTTTGTCCCTGCCCAGGTAGATACAGCAGTTGGCACTGACAGTCAGTTCTGTGTCATACTGCACTTCGAAAGGGGTACCGGGTAAGGGTTTGAGCGTCTTCTTCTCATCACTGATGAAGTGTTCCTCCCGGCTGTATGGACGCTGCTGCATCCGTTTGCGGTTGTGTAGCCTGACTTGTTCCAGGACGGCCTTGTTCAGTTCCTCTAAAGAGAAGAAAACCCGCTTACGCAAAGGAACGTATACCCGTTGGTATATCAGCCTGACCTGATTCTCAACCAGGGATTTATCTTTTGGTTTGCCCGGCCTTGTCGGCAGGGTTACAAAACCGTAGTGATTGCCCAGGTGTTCCATCAAACGGTTTATTTCAGGCTCGTAGCGGTCGCTTTTAACTACGGCGGACTTCAGGTTATCCGGTACAACTATTTTAGTGACACCCTCGAAAAAGGTAAACATACGGGTGATGGCATAAATAAAGTCCTCGCTTTTCTGTGAAGGGACACAGATGGCAAACGCATAGTCCGTATAGGGAAGGCAGCCTACAAAGGTCTGTACCTTGATGACTTCTCCGGTATCCATATCAACGTACTGCATCGTATCGTCGGCAAAATCGACATAGCACTTTTCACCGGCAACATAACTGTTCACTAACACCGTAGAAGGCTGTTGGGCGATTCTGTGTTGGTTCAGGTGGAAGCAAAACTGGGTGAAACCATAGCCGGCAGGATATTCGGCAATATATTCTTCCCAAAGCTGTATCCGGGTCACATGTTTACGTCCAAGTTCCTTTTCCAGATAGGGTAAGCGCTTGGAAAAATCATCGAAGCGCTTGTCCGTATAGGCCGGGGCGCCACCGTTAAAGATTCGTTCCAATTCCGGTTCGTCTTTCTCCAATAGCTCTTTAACACCCACTGACAAGGTTTTAAATTGCGTATATACTTGTTGACCGTTTCTTTGTAGATTCCCAGTTGTGAAGCGATTGAACGGTTAGAAACTCCACTTTCATGTAATTGAAGAATTTGCTTAAGTTTACTCATTTCTGTTATTTTACCAGCCATCGTTTTGTGCATTAATTTGTTACCTGTTAAATTTAGGGCACAAAGGTATAGGGAAGTAGTGTTTGACTGGGTGGCAATGCTCCGAAATGCAATCAGGGGTACCAGGTGGGTGGCAATGCTCCGAAATAGGGTCGAAACACTCATCCGGATGGGTGTATATGCTCCGAAATAACTGATTTTTGAAACTGTTTTCTTTCATTTTTACCCAAATTTACTCCTAAATTGGGTGAATATGGTGCAATTTGGCGATTTTGAATGCTATGAGTTACAATTCAAAAGATGCTAATTGAGGAGGAAATACTGGGTGGGGATACTCCGAATTATGCATTAAGAAATTCCGCCAATTGGGCATGCTGAAGAACGGTGTGCCGTCCGAGGCGACCCTCTGCCGCGTGGAACACGGTATCGATGAACTGGCACTTGCAGACAGGATGCAGGAGTTTGCGGAGTTGTTCCACCGAAGGAAGGAGATAAGGAAATAATCTGCGTGGATGGCAAAGCCGAGCGTGGCACCGTGTTGGACAACGGGCGCAATCCCGATATCGTGTCGGCGTATTCATACAATACCAGCATCACATTGGCAACCGAAGCCTGCCGGGAGAAAAGCAATGAGATTAAAGCCATACCGCGGCTTATCGACAAAATCAACATATCAGGAAAAATAGTCACAGCCGATGCCATGTCCATGCAAAAGTGCATCATTGACAGAATCAGAGAGAACGGGGGTGATTTCCTTATAGAGCTAAAAGCGAACCAGCCATCCCTGCGTTATGGCGTGGAAGACAGACTCAAAGGACAGGCTCCTGTGTATTCCTACACGGAGGGACCGGTACTCGGCCACGGCAGAATCGAAACCAGAACCTATCGTATCTTTGACGGTCTTGACATCATAGCCGACAAGGAAAAATGGGGAGGAAACATGACGGTTATAGAATATGAATCCGACACGGTAAAGAAGTCGTCTGGCGCACAGACCGCTGAAAAGAGACTGTATGTGAGCAGTCTGCCAACAGATACTCCGGCGTTGGGTTCGTTGGTGCGCAATCACTGGTCGATAGAAAGCATGCACTGGACACTGGATTGCAATCTGCTGCAAGACAGGATAAAACGCAAGTCGGCAAGAGCCACCAGAAACCTTGATACCATACAAAGAATTGTACACTCGCTGTTCTTTATATGGAAAGGACTCCGTAAAAAGAGGGATGACAAGAGAAAGGGGATGGCGGAACTCATGAGGAAGGTATCAATGGGCTTTACCAGACTTTTACGTTTTCTTCGCCAAAAATGACAAAAAAATAGATTTTGATAAAAGTATAACTATCTGACATACGAAAAATAAAAGAAATACCCGATTCGCAATGAATCGGGTAAGGGGCAATATATCGTTACTTCTACTTTAAATGAAAGAGCCGTGTCTGCGGAGTCGTAATAGATTGCTTGGGATAACAAGAAAAGGATTCTTCTTGCAAAGACAACGGAATCCTATAAATAATTCCACTTCGGCAAATCTAACAGGTAATTGGCGGAGTAGGATTACTTAGGTATGCTCGGCATGAGCTTATTCTAATAGATGTAAGTTCCTAACGAGCCCTAATAGCGGGAATCGTTTAGCCAATAGCAAGGGTGTCCATTGTGAGGTGGAATCTGGAAAAAGCTGGCGACAAACATCTGACCTAACGTACAGAACCCCCATATAAGGCATTTGACTATGGATGAGATTGCCTAACAAATCCACCTGTTCCTTTCCGCCTTCCAACTCAGTCAGCCCTTCAGGGGTGGGATAGGTAACCGTTTGACCACCCACGGTGATTTCTATATGAAAGGGTATATTGGATTTTGTCTGTTCCTGACTATGATGCTAAAAGTCTCTTATCCAGCGGATATTGACATCTATGTTTTTCTCATCCATACTATACTGCCCATCTTCAAGATTAAAACTGTAAGATCTTGTTGATACTACTTCCGATGAAGACAAATAGTACCAATTGGCAGAATTGCCGCTACTGCCAAAAGCCATTCCGCCTTTTGCTGTAAGACTGGAATTGAATGCGGCACGAGCCATTTTGCAGTTTTCCGAATCATAACCCGGCATTTTACTTGTTATCCAATCAGTAATCTCCTCGTACACCTTGCCGCTATATCCGGCATAAAGCATTTTCAACTCATCACGGGCAGGCAAATACCAAACTCCGTTTTCGTTACCACTGTTCATCGTATTATAAATGTAGTGAAAGGCGGGGTAATCTGCCGAGAATGTGCCACTGCTCTTGTATTTAGCAATCATACTCTTGGTAGCTGTCGCTCCGTCCGTAACGCTGCGGATACCAGCTACTCCCGCTGCTTGTTCATCATTATCTACACCCCATTTAGTGACATAAGTCTCTCCCAGTCCCACTACTTTACCCTGAGTACCCAAACTACCCGGCTTCACCCAGAATACGATACCTACGGGACTGGTATTATCGGGCCAATAATCGCCAACAGCATAGGAGGTACCAGTTATTGCATTAAGATCACCCGATTCCACTTTCAATTGGAAATAATAACTCTTGCCCTGTTCTATTCCGTTTGAAAGGAACTGGAGGGAAGTCCCGATTGGGTACGTTTTAGTAACAAGATAGTTATTGTTTCCTTCAGAGAAAGATAGTTCAAACATTAAATCATCAGAATCTTCAAACGCATCTGTAGCGGTGGGCAACACAACCATATAGCCTTCGCACCGTTTTTTCCCATCTTGGGTCGAGAAATTCCGGGCATCGCCGGTCAGCCGTAAGGTCAAAACCGGCACATTCATATAGTCGGAAACCGACAACGAAGTAGCATCGACATCAGTCAATTTAGCTTTGGTTGCGAACACCGCTTTGCCGGAACTCAGTTTTACAATTATATTTTCCAGTCTCAAATTATTGTTGCCCGAATTATTCCAAACGACAAAGCGCACTACCGAAGCAAGATGGTTGTAGGTGAGCTTTATAGGAGTACTGCCGTCTACTGTTACATCGCTTTGGGCTTTCATCAGCATATAGGCTCCCAAGTGTGTAGAATTCGCCTGTGTCTGTGTTTGATAGGTGGGGATATTTGTTTCAAGGAAAGAGTAGTAGTCGGCTCTGACTTCCCAAGCCGAGGTCGGATAAAGACCGTATGCCGTGTATGTGCCATTATCGAGGCTTTCCGGCTGAGTGGCCTGAAATGTACAGTTATTGCTTTGTACACCTCCTGCAACGCTTGCCACATATTCTGCTTTTTTGTACTGGGTTGCTTCCGTCATACTTGGATTTCGGAAAAGAACGGTGGTAGCATCTCCGTTGCTCCAATAGAATTTTTCACCGTCTGCATAGTTGCCGTTGTTCTCTATTACGCCCGACCGGGTGACCGGAAGCTGTTCCACAGTCGCTGCCAGTTGCGGCGCACCGCTTTTCCCTTCGGGTTGTCCGGTGATCGTTTCATCTTTGCTGCATGACCCAAGCGACATGACAACCCCTGCTAATAGTAATATATTTATTTTTCTCATATCTATGGAATGCTTTATTTATTTTCAATAGTCGATGCCTCCTCCGGGGGAGTAGTTATCACCGCTACCGCTGTCGGCACTTACACCTCCCCCGCTATTAGTCAGCGTAAGGGTGATGAGGTATTCATTACCGCTGGCAAGATGTTTCAATTCCATCGTTTTATAGCTTACCACCTTGCCGGAAACGGTGATTTCAATTTCCAATCCATTTCCCACCGAATGCGGGGGAACAAGGGCATAGAACGTGTTTGTACCGGAGCTGTCCGATTTTCTCGGGATAATATCATCGCGTAACGTTACGTCTGTCTCTGTATCCCCGGAATACTGTTTTGCACAACGGACAGGCATGGATTTAAGGATGATTGTGGCCCGGTTTACCTCATCCGCAGATACCCCGTTTCCTCCCACGAGCTTCACCGTGATTCTTGCCATCGCGTGATAAAAAGAGAGATTTACGGTGCCGTCCTGCGGCTTTTCCGAGTATCTTGATTGGGCTTCCAGCAAGTCGGAGGCTTCATAGGCTTCGATGGTGCTTTGATCAGTTGCAACGCTGAACTTAAACTCATTATCGGAACTGCCCCATGCCTGTTGGGGATAATGGGCGAAGAAAAAACGCCGCCGTTCGGCTGTCGCCTCTCCCAACTCGTCCCAAGTTGGGGTGAAACCATCCCACGTGTTGCCATTATTGGTCAGGGTGTACTTTTCGCTCATATCACTGATAATGAAGTCGGGAAAGTCGACCATGTAAGTCCAAAGCCTTATTTGGTCGCCACCGGTGAAATTGCCCGTTCCGTCCGGATTGATGATGGCACGTGTTTCGGGGTCATTGGCGGCATCGCTGTTCGTGAAGTCGATGATGGTGGAGGTAAAGCGGATGATATTGCCATCTTTCGTGCCATCGTCCGGAGTTTGCACATCGTCCTGCGAGCAACCTGCCAACAGGAGAAGGCACGCTAATCCGATAGTGGAAACGAACACCGGAATGTTTGATATCTTATTCTTCATATTCATATTTTTTATTATTTTTATTCTAACGGATTCTCATTCTCGCCACCCTCGCTACTATCTCCGGTAAGTTCATCATCCACCGTATCGGAAGAGTTCTTCTCCCGATCGGAGGCGAAAGTCGGCACATGGACTACTGCCGAAAAGTAATGCTTTTCCATTTCATGAAATGCGCATCGGCCCCAATCGTCCATTCACCGTTGGCTGTGGCTTTGGGGAGAGCCGCGCCGGTATCGGGATGTTTGTCCACATTCAGCACAAGGTCACACTTAGCGGGATTGAATGCGTTCTCTCCGGAATGAACGGGGGTTCTATTGTGAAAAACAGCGTAATGCTCTATATCTCTATCATCTTCTTCTATGTGGACGATATTTCCGACTGCAGTAACCTCTATCCGAGTAAGGCTGCTGCAACCAGTTACGATATAATTGGCGAATTTCGTGCACTTCGGCAGTTCAAGTGTCTGTAGAGACGTGCATCCAAAGAAAGCCTCCAAGCCTATCGCAGCCACATTATCCAGTGTGAGCGCCTCCAGTGAAGTGCAACCCCGAAATGCTCCTTGTTCAATCCGGGTAACCTGCAAAAGATTCACCGCAGTCAGCGAAGCACAGCCGTAAAAGGCATTCACTCCGATTACCTGCACGTCATTGGGAAGCAGCACTCCCTGCAAGGCGGTGCAATTCAGGAAAGTGCGCTCGGGCAAAGTTGCCGGTGTCCCCCAACCCGTCACTCCGCTGAGGTCGCATTTCGTGATTCGGGGGTTATTGGCAAATGTACCCCAATTACCGCCCATTCCTATCTTGGAAAGTTCGCCCGTCAACTTGAGTTCGGTGAACTCCGCATCAAGAGCATTCTCAATGGCAGCCTTTGCCTCCTCGGCAGTCATGCCGGTCATATTGATATTACCGGAGATACCGGGTGGAAGATTTTTTCTGCGCAACTTGATTTGACTATCCTTCGAAGCGAGATAAAGTTCAAACTTATCACCATATTTCCTCGTTTGTTCTCCATAAAGGCTGACCACCGACTCCGGATTCACTTTCAGCCAATCGCAGTCCGTCTGCGTCAGTTGGTAACCACCGATTCCTTGGGCGATGGGGGTTACACCGGGCAGACCGAGATAGAGGTGCACATCACCCGTAAGGGCTTTCGGAACGGAGATAAGGGGATAGGAAACGAGCGAGGCAAGATTACAGGTTAGCTCTATGTAAGCTCCGGCGGCGGTCGTTCCTCCGTTCAGCACGAGGGTGGCGCCATTCACGATGGATGCACAGAGCGAACTACCTGTCGCATAAGACAATTCGCAGCCGTCACCTAATTCCAATACCGACTCCTTGCCATAAACCATAATCATACCACCCCCGTTCAATGTCACATTCCCACTCAGCGTAATCTTACCATTATACATACATATCACGGCACCCATGTACATATCTTGCTGAACCAAATTGATATTGGCTAATTCGATATAAACGGCATTGGCTGTGGCATTGGCATTGCCGAAAAAATAGTAACTGCCTTGCTCCCAAGTCAGGGTGTGTCCGCCACCGTCTATTTTGAAATAGCCGTTGTCGGTCATGGAAGGAGTGTTGTAGTCGCCGCCTGCGGGTATCGTAATATCACTGCCCAGCGTGACAAGCGTCGGAGCGTCTGCCGAAGCGCCACCCGTCTTCAGGGCAGCGAGCAGGGCTTCGTAGGTAGTGACACCGGAAGCGGCACCGCCTATCGCCACTTCATCCGTAATCGTTCCACCATCGCCCCAACCGGAGATTTCGGAAGCGGTCAGTTCCACCTCGGTCTTTCCCGTTTGCTGATCCTTTTTCAGCGTAAGGTTAAGGGTGAGCCGCTTGCCGCTTTCGAGACGAGTTTGGTTACCGGGTTCGGCAGTATTCAGGTCGGCAGGTACATTATAGTACCACGTATCATCGCCAACCTTTATCCTAAGCCATTCCGCACCTGCGGTCAAGTCTTGAGGTGCCACTTTCCAGTCGGCATAGCCACTGCCCTCGTTAGAAAACGCGACAGCGCCCGTTGCGCTACTATAGTTCACCGCACCGGTCAGCAAATTAACCTCCACGCCGGAAAACATCGTAGGCGCATTATCCTTTGTTGCGGAGTTTATCAGGGCAGAAGACAAATCTGCACCGATCATGCCCTCTCCGGCAATCAGTTTGACAACAAGCCGATGCATCAGATGTTTGAATGTCAGTGCCACCGTCTCACCCTTACTTGCTGTGGCAGTGGCGTGGAGCAGGTCGTCCGCATTGTTCAATATTTGAGGCATATACATGTATGCCGCAGGATCGACAATGGTTTCCGTGATACGCGGGTAGTAGGCGGAGAAAGTCACCGCTTCCGTTTCACTGAGATCTTTCCAATAAAGTGGATTGCTGTTGTCGGCCTTGTAAGTAATGTTTTTGTTACTGTATGCCGGAGATGTGGCATCTCCCGTAAAAGTGTACATGCCCCATTCGTCGGTAGGCTCGAACGAGCCTTCGCCATCTGCATCGAGCTGCGGCGCGCGTGTCTGTACTCCCTCTATGTCGGCAGTGATGTGTACTGCGCCTTCGGGCAGGGTATTGAAGCCTGGTTTTTCATCATCGTTGTGGCAAGCCGTCAGTGTCAGTGCAGCCAGCACGAAAGCGATAAATAGATGTTTCGTTACTTTCATAAGCTTTTGTTTCTTGTTAAAATTATATTTCCAAATCGCCCGACACTATGCCTTGCGTGCCCCACGGCTGGACGGTAGCATTTACCACTACGTGCGTACCGACAGGTGTACGTTTCAGCGTAATGTTGAAAACCGTATTCTTGCCCTGTTCAAAGATTCGGTCGGCTTCTATCGGCCATGTCAATACAGTATTATCCATCAAGGTTATCTCCATCATCCTCCCGCTTGTACCCTCTTGCGGCAGGATGATGGCGGAAGAAATCTTGCCATCGGCGGCTGTGTTCAACGTAAGGGTGGCAAGATCCTGTCCGACGGACAGCGTGTTCTGCAACACGTTGAAGTCTGCCTTCATCGGTTGTTTGCTCAGAGTGAGACTCATGCCTGCCAGTTCCGCATCATCCACGCCTTCACCGGCAGTAAACTCCACTTCCACGCGGCTCAGGCGGTGGTAGAACTTCAAATCGACCGTTGTGGCGTTATTATCCTTCCCCTCGGCGTTGTCGCTCCATAACAGGTCGATGCCGGCAGGGTTCTTTTGGTCGCTCACGTCTACCTTATATATATCGCCTGTCAGACCGGTTTGCGGGTAGTAAGCGACGAAGTCCACTTTTTCATCCGCGCTCAACGGAAAGTAAATGGTCTGTTCTACCCCGGCAGGCGTAAACTTCCCATCTCCGGCGGTGGTCACATACTTGCGGTTGGCGGCACCGTCTGCCACAGTCTTTGTCCCGTGTTCCAGCATATAGATGCCGATGTCGTCGTTTGCCTCCCACGCATCGGTCGTGGCGCGGGTCAGCGTGATTCCACCGGCAAAGGAAACGGCTATACGTCCGTTATTCACTTGCGGTTCATTCTCATCGTTGCTGCATGCGCCCATCATCAGGACTGCCATGCCGATAAACAGATAATTTGTCTTCATCATGATATTTGCTATTTAAAAATTATCATTTGATTGGTTATATCCACCACTTCCTGCACCTGCCAGCCAGTGAGCTTTACAACCTTCTTTCGGTTCCTTACAAAAGTATAAATAGCAAAAACTGAGGGCAAATAAAATCAATTGTCTTTGGTTCAAATGAACGAAAAACAATTTTTATATGCTCAAAAAGGAGAAAACGGATGAAAAACAACCGATAATTAACGGAAGACAATTTTCAACTAACGAAAGACAGTTCTTCTTAAACAGATTTATTGGAGTAGCACTTGGGCGTCATTCCCGTCATCTTTTTGAAATCACGGTTGAAATTGCCGCTGTCATTGTAGCCTACCATTTCGCAGACCTTGTCAATACTGTATTCAGGGTGTTCGGCAAACAGACGGACTGCTTCACGCAAACGAAGTTCTTTGCGCCACGGGCGGAAATCCATTTTGTAATGGTCTTTCATGTATTGCCGGAAGAATGACTGGTTTATCCCGAAAGATTCTATTACGATGCTGGAAGGAACATCTTTTTGACAATATTCTTTTTCATCTATGTATCTTTGCAGCCTCTCTTTTAGCAGTTGCGTCGTTTCAATACAATTGGGTTTATCCGGTTTTTCGGTTCTTCTTTCCATAGGTTCATCCGTCTCAGGTTGCATATCTTCCGAAACGATGGCTTCTTTTCTTGTATCCGGTGCTATTGTTGCATGGCCTATTTCCTCTAATACAGTTTCCGGAACAATTGGCAAGACAGTGCAGACGCAACAAGTTGCGTCTGCACTGTCTTGCGGTACCGCAAGAACGGGAAATGCAAATTTCATTCTATGATAGTAATTGATAAACCACATGACCATGAAACCATAAAAAGCCACATATAGCGGGACGAACAGCATGTACAAGCCGGGACGGAACATGATGATGATAGCCACGATGCCGATAGCCAATGCGGAATAGAAACCGGTTTTTATCCACGCCAGACGACTTTCCTCATCATCGTCATAGTAATCCTCCACCTCTTGGACCGTCTTCCGATAAGCCTGCATAAACTTCCTGGTATAAAAAAGCAATTGGGCAACATAAAGCGCAAGGCCTACATAAAAGAAGCAGAAAAAATAATCTGTAAACATCATAACGCCAGACAAGATCATCCCCACCACGGTGATACCTGCCGCCTGCTTGCCTACCGTTTTCCACCGGACCTCAGCCGGACGTATGAAAACCATCATGGACATCGTGAAAAGCAACGCTTGATAGGAAGCAACCAAAAGTGTGCTGGCCGACTCGATGCGGGAGTCATATCCCGTAAAGCAGCACAACGCACTAAGAAGCGCCAAGACAAAATAAGAAGGAACAATGATATTCCGTGCTTTCCGTAGCTTCTCCAACCCTTCTTCCTGCTGTATCGTCGTAGCCGCCAGCATGCCTCCCAGCATCGCCACCATGAAAGCCGAAGCCCCCATCAAGATTTTATATGTCGTTTCATCCATGTATCCAAATCGTTAGGATACAAAAGTAATCTTTTTTTACATTTCATGCTAAACAATTGGTTTTATCTGATGGAATTAGCTTCACAGAAATCATTCAATCCGATCATTGATGAATTGTATCATTATATAAACTTCCGTCAAACTCTTTATATCGAGCGTTTTTGTATATTCTAACCCGTTTTTTGCTATAATTCTGAATCATCGAATTGGATTTTTGGGATAGGTTGGTCGCTAAAATTCCGCTTCCCAATATGCCCGGATTACAAACTATTGTATCTTTCTTTATGGAGTTCATAATCAGTTCTGAACACGCATAGTCCTTAATGCCTGCCTTTTTTCTAAATCAAAGAATAGACACCCCTTAGCGTCATTATTCAATACTTTCATGGCTAATGCAGGAGAACCTAAATAGTTTCCGTTTGCCATGCTTTCATTCTCCAATTGATAATAAAGAGAGTTTTGCAATGTAGCATCCGTGTTCGCTTCGTTCAAGAAATGATAAATACCATATTCTTGTTCGGGGGTATGTGTCATTGTATAGATGGCACACGCTGAATTTGTTTCTACATATATCTGCGGTTTCTCAATTTGAAGAACATCGCAGAGAACAAGATGTTTGAGAACATCAGGTTGTTTGCCGAAGTGAGTGTAAGTTACCATAATAATTCTGTTTATCATTATGGTGGCAATATTAAGCAGTAGAAAGCAGTTGGAAAGGTATTTCAAACAGCAATTTGCAGAAAGTTCTCAATATCGCGCTATTGGCTCATGGTGGGAGCCTAAAGGCAATCAAAATGAAATTGATATTGTTGCCCTGAAATTGGAGAAAAACCAAGCAGTGGCAGCCGAAGTAAAACGGCAAAAGGAAAATTTTAAGCCTGAACTACTGGCAACAAAGGTGGAACATCTTAAAAAAGTTGTTACCGAAGTATCAAGTTGAAATGGTTTGTTTATCGTTAGAAGATATGTGATTTAGTTAACCATTAAATATTTTCTGCTACCTGCCAGAAAAAGAAATCCTTGATAATATTTAATTATCAAGGATTTCTTTTTCTTAAACTTTCAGTGATCCGCCTGGGGTTCGAACCCAGGACCCCATCCTTAAAAGGGATGTGCTCTACCTGCTGAGCTAGCGAATCATCCTGTGCGTTACTTTTGTAATGCGTGTGCAAAGATATGCGATTATTTTTTATCGTACAAGTATTGGGCGTATTTTTTATTTGTTTTTCATTCAGAAAAAACATCGGCTAAGGCTTGCTTTGGCTGAGAAACAGACGGCCGTGGATCCTTATGGTTGCTACAGCGATCAAAAATTAAGGGAGGTGAGAAGGGTAAAAATGTTGCTATTTTCTTCCGACATATATGAACTATGAAGATATTTATGTAAGTTTGTCCACGAAGAAAAAAGATCATATAAACACACATAATTTGAAACATGGCAGACGACAAGAAAATTATTTTCTCGATGGTAGGCGTGAGTAAAGTCTTTCCGCCTCAAAAACAAGTATTGAAAAATATTTACCTGTCCTTTTTCTATGGAGCGAAGATCGGGATCATCGGTTTGAACGGTTCCGGTAAATCTACATTGCTGAAAATTATTGCCGGTGTCGAAAAAGAATACCAGGGCGAGGTGGTTTTCTCTCCCGGATATTCCGTCGGATATTTGGAACAGGACCCGAAACTGGAACCGGGCAAGACGGTAAAGGAAATTGTGCAGGAAGGTGTACAGGAGATCGTGGACACCCTCAAGGAATATGAAGAAGTAAACGAAAAATTCGGCGATCCCGAAGTGCTCGAAGATCCGGACAAGATGGACGCACTGATCAACCGGCAGGCCGAATTGCAAGATAAGATAGATGCAACCGATGCTTGGAACCTTGACAGCCGCTTGGAAAGAGCGATGGACGCCCTGCGCTGCCCGCCTGAAGACCAGGTGGTCGACACGCTGTCGGGAGGCGAACGCCGCCGTGTGGCTCTCTGCCGTTTGTTGTTGCAGCAGCCGGACGTCCTGTTGCTGGACGAACCGACCAACCACTTGGACGCCGAGTCGATCGACTGGCTGGAGCAGCATTTGCAGCAATACGCAGGTACGGTTATCTGCATCACGCACGACCGTTACTTCCTCGACCATGTGGCCGGATGGATTCTGGAACTGGATCGCGGAGAAGGTATTCCTTGGAAAGGAAACTACTCATCCTGGCTGGACCAAAAGACCAAACGCATGGCACAGGAAGAAAAGCAGGCAAGCAAACGCCGCAAGACATTGGAACGCGAGTTGGAATGGATCAATATGGCCCCGAAAGCCCGCCAGGCAAAAGGAAAAGCCCGTCTGAATTCGTACGAAGCCCTTTTGAACGAAGACCAGAAAGAACGGGAAGCCAAGCTGGAAATCTTTATCCCGAACGGTCCACGCTTGGGCAACAAGGTGATCGAGGCACAGCATGTGGCAAAAGCATTCGGCGACAAACTGCTGTTTGACGACCTGAACTTCATGTTGCCTCCGAACGGAATCGTCGGTGTGATCGGTCCGAACGGTGCAGGTAAGACCACGCTGTTCAAGATGATCATGGGCATGGAAAGCATCGATAAAGGGACTTTTGAAGTGGGCGAAACAGTAAAGGTCGGTTATGCAGACCAGACGCATAAAGACATCGATCCGAAGAAGACCGTTTATCAAGTCGTTTCCGGCGGACAGGAATTCATCCGTGTCGGCGGCAAGGAAATCAACTCCCGCGCTTATCTCTCCAAATTTAATTTTGCGGGAGCCGACCAAGAAAAACTTTGCGGCGTGCTTTCCGGAGGCGAACGAAACCGCCTGCATCTGGCCCTCACGCTGAAAGCGGAAGCGAACGTGTTGTTGCTCGACGAACCGACCAACGATATCGACGTGAACACGCTTCGGGCACTCGAAGAAGGATTGGAGAACTTTGCCGGTTGTGCGGTTGTCGTTTCTCACGACCGTTGGTTCCTCGACCGTATCTGTACGCATATCCTTTCGTTCGAAGGGGATTCGAATGTCGTCTTCTACGAAGGTTCCTACTCGGAGTATGAAGAATACAAGCGCAAACAGCTGGGCGACGTGGAGCCGAAACGCGTACGTTATCGTAAACTTATTGTCGATTAATCATCTATAAATAATTTTATAAGACCATGAAAAAAAGAATGTTATCGATGGCAGTAGTGGCTGCCGCCTTTTTGTGTTTCGGCAGTGACACGAATGCACAGAAAACGACCAAGCTGTTCAACGGAAAAGACCTTTCCGGCTGGAACTTCGTTGTAGACAAGAATTCCGTTCCTGCCGAACAGGTATATTCAGTAAAAGACGGAGTCATCAACATCACGGGACAACCTTTCGGATATATGTATACGAAAGAAAAATACGGGAATTACAAACTGCACGTGGAATACCGTTGGCCGAACGGCAAAGAAAAGGCAAACAGCGGTATCTTCCTGCTGATCGAAGAGCCGAAAAACCCGTTCCCGAACGGTATCGAATGTAACCTGATGTTTGACAATGCAGGTGATTTCGTCCTGCTTGGCGGTTCGGATCTGGCCGAATACCAGAACAAGCCAGGGCAACCCCGCCCCGCTTTCCCGAAAATCCAAAAAGCGAACCAAGACAGCGAAAAGCCTGCCGGTGAATGGAACGAAGCCAACGTTTTCGTAAAAGACGGTGTCATCACGGTTTACATCAACGGCGTTTACCAGAACACCGGAACGAACAAAGTGAAGGAAGGTTACATCGGACTGCAAAGCGAAGGCAAGGAAGTGCAATTCCGCAACGTGACGATCACTCCGTGGTAAGCAACTACCCTCCTATCTTAAAACACCTATGTTTTGCATTCAAAGCATAGGTGTTTTGCATTCAAAACATATATGTTTTGGAAAGAGGCTTCTTGGGTTTCCGTATAAACATATCGTTTCTTTGTTATCTTTGCAACATTCTCACGGATATTCCGGTTCTTTTTAAAATTACATCACTATGGATAATCGTTTCTTGGGCCTTATAGAGAGAAGCATGAAGGAGCATTGGGACCTCCCCGCTTTCTCCGATTACAATGGGCATACCTTTCATTTCAAAGACGTCGCACGGCGGATAGAGAAGTTCCACATCCTGCTGGAACATGCCGGTATCAAGAAAGGCGACAAAGTGGCCATCGTCGGGCGCAACTCCTCCAACTGGGCGATCTGCTTCTTCGGCATACTGGCTTACGGGGCTGTTGCCGTACCGATCCTGCATGAGTTCAAACCCGACAATATCCATCATATCGTCAACCATTCGGGCGCGAAAGCCGTATTGGCCGGTTCCAACAACTGGGAGAACATGAACGAGGATATGATGCCGGATGTCAAACTGTTCATGATGTTGGACAACTTCTCCATCATCGACTGCAAGAATAAGGAGGTACGCACCGTACGCGACCGCATCAACGAATATTTCGGTAAGAAATACCCTCGCTCCTTCACCGCCAACGACGTGAAATATCATGTCGAAGATCCGGAAGAACTGGCAATCCTGAACTATACGTCCGGCACGACCAGTTTCTCGAAAGGAGTCATGATCCCCTATCGCAGCCTGTGGAGCAACACGCAGTTCGCCTACGACCACCTGCCGTTCATCCATCCGGGAGACAACATCGTCTGCATGTTGCCGATGGCCCACATGTACGGATTGGCGTTCGAAGTGCTGAACTCTGTCAACAAAGGCTGCCACGTTCATTTCCTGACACGTACGCCAAGTCCGAAAATCATTGCGGAGGCATTTGCGACGGTCCGTCCGGCGCTGATCCTCGCCGTTCCTCTCATCATCGAGAAGATCATCAAGAACAAGGTTTTCCCCGAACTGGACAAGCCGTTGATCAAGCTTCTGCTCAAAGTACCGTATGTCGACCAGAAGGTACGCGAGAAGATCGCCCGAAAGCTGGAAGCCTCCTTCGGCGGGAACTTCGGTGAGATCGTGATCGGCGGTGCCGCCATCAACAAAGAGGTAGAGACGTTCCTCAAATCCATCGACTTCCGCTATACGGTGGGCTACGGGATGACGGAATGCGGTCCGCTGGTTTCCTACGAACAGTGGGATACGTTCAAGCAAGGTTCGGTAGGCCGCGTTGTCGACCGCATGGAAATCCGGATCGACTCGGACGATCCGGAGAACGAAGTAGGCGAAATCCTGGTCCGCGGCATGAACGTGATGTTAGGCTACTACAAAAATCCGGAAGCGACAAAGGCGGTGATGCTGCCCAACGGCTGGCTGCGGACAGGCGACTTGGGGACGCTCGACAAAGACGGCTTCCTCTACATCCGCGGACGAAGCAAGAGCATGATCCTGAGTTCCAACGGACAGAACATCTATCCCGAAGAGATCGAAGACCGCCTGAACAATATGTTGTACGTGGCCGAGTCGTTGATCATTTCGCAAGGAGGCAAACTGGTCGCCTTGATCTATCCGGACTGGGAGCAGGTGGACAAAGCCGGTATCCAACACTCCGAAATCGAGGGGCTGATGCAGCAGAACATCGACCTGCTGAACACCGAAATGCCTGCCTACAGCAAAGTGGCCTGTTTCAAACTTTATCAGGAAGAATTCGAAAAGACACCGAAACGGAGCATCAAACGGTATTTATACCAACCTGCTGAGGAAAATTAAATAAAGAAAATCGTACCTTTGTTTCTGTTAATTTACAAACAGCTCATATGGACAAAGGGAAAATTATTGTTGCCGGCATTGGTCCGGGAAGTCGCGAAGACATAACGCCGGCAGCGTTATCTGCCATCAGCCGGTCGGATGTGATTATCGGATATAATTATTATTTCCAGTTTATACAAGATATAATCCGTCCGGATGCCCAATGCATCGATACCGGGATGAAGCGTGAGAAAGCACGTGCCGAAGAGGCCTACAAATATGCTTCGGAAGGAAAAACAGTGACAGTGATCAGTTCCGGTGATGCCGGAATCTACGGAATGGCCCCGTTGATCTATGAAATGCAAGTAAAAAAAGAGGCGCCGCAAGTGGAGATCGAGGTCGTACCCGGTATCAGCGCGTTCCAAAAAGCAGCTTCGCTTTTGGGAGCGCCTATCGGACATGACCTCTGTATCATCTCCCTCTCCGACCTGATGACCCCCTGGCTGCGGATTGAAAAACGCATACGGGCCGCTGCCACCGGCGACTTCGTGACAGCCGTCTACAATCCGAAAAGCGAAGGGCGCTACTGGCAGCTATATCGCCTCAAGGAGCTGTTTCTCGAAGAACGCGCACCCGAAACACCGGTCGGCTACGTCCGCCAGGCCGGACGCGAAGAGCAGGTTGTCAACCTGACCACGCTGGCAGCGTTCGACCCTGAGCAGGTCGACATGTTCACCGTCATCCTGATCGGAAACTCCCAGTCGTACGAGGCCGGCGGTAAATTCATAACACCGCGCGGCTATTACGGGGAGATCAAGATGAAAACGGATGTCGGGATCGGTCAGGACATCATGATCCGCAGTTTCCGTACCATCGAGAAAGAACTCAAGAACAAAGAAATACCGCTCGACAAGAAATGGGCCTTGCTCCATGCCATCCACACGACAGCCGATTTCGATATGGAGAACATCCTACGGATCGACGATCACGCGGTGGCTTCCCTCTACGAAAAATTCAGCCGGGGCGAGGTGCGCACCATCATCACAGACGTCACAATGGCCGCTTCAGGCATCCGCAAAGGCGCCTTGCAACGTATGGGGATCGAGGTGAAATGTTATTTGCAGGACGAGCGGACCGCACAACTTGCAACAGAAAAAGGAATCACCCGTACACAGGCCGGCATTAGGCTTGCCGTACAGGAACATCCCGATGCATTATATGTTTTCGGCAATGCGCCGACCGCATTAATGGAACTGTGTGAGCTGGTAAGGAAAGGGAAAGCCACTCCCGCCGGCATCATTGCCGCTCCTGTCGGTTTCGTGCACGTGCAGGAATCCAAACACATGGTAAAGCCGTTTACCTCCATTCCTAAACTCATCATCGAAGGACGGAAAGGCGGCAGCAACCTCGCCGCGACTCTGGTAAACGCGATCTTATGTTACAATGATGCTGAACAATTAAAACCCGGTAGAGACGTATGAAGCCTGAAGAAACAGTAGAAAATTACGGTAAAACACACATCTACATGGTCGGGATGGATGATAATCCGCAACCCGGACATATAGAGGGCATTATCAAAAGTATCAAACACGACAACATCTTTTCCGGAGGAAAGCGGCATTACGAGATCGTGAGGCCGTTCCTGCCCGCCGATGCGGTATGGATCGAGATCAAGGCTCCGATAGACGCCGTCCTTGCCGAATACAGCCGGTTGATCCAGGAAGACAAAGTGATCGTCTCCTTTGTTTCGGGAGACCCGTTCTTCTTCGGTTTCGCTTCCACCGTCCGGAAAAAGCTATTGGAGGTAAGCATGAAAGTATTCCCCTACTTCAACTCATTGCAGATGTTCGCACACCACGAACAAATCGCATATGAGAACATGCACGCCGTATCCGTCACCGGCCGGCCGTGGCACGAACTCGACCGGGCGTTACTGGAATACCGGCCGTTGATCGGTGTACTGACCGACCGGGTCCATACGCCCGACGCCATAGCCAAGAGGATGATGGAATATCATCTGGACAAGGATTACACCATGCGGGTAGCCGAACACCTGGGTAACCCGGAGAAGGAGAAAATCTATAAAACCTACCCGATCGAGGAAATCAGCGAGATGAGTTTCTCCAATCCGAACTGCGTCCTGCTGATGAAGGATCCGAACAGCACGCAGCAACGACCGGCTTTAGGCATACCCGACACCAAGTTCGTCTTGCTGAACAACCGGACAAAGATGATCACCAAAGCACCGATACGGGTGATAGACCTGAGCCTGCTGGAGTTGCATGACAGCCGCTCCTTCTGGGATATCGGTGCCTGTACCGGATCGGTCTCGATCGAAGCGCGACGCCAGTATCCTCACCTGGATATCCGGGCTTTCGAAGTGCGGGAAGAATGCGAGAGCATCATCCGGGCAAATGCACGCCAGCACAGCGCTCCCGGCATAAACCTGCATATCGGCAACTTTCTGGACCTGCCGATCGAAGAGAATACGGCTGTCGATGCCGTATTCATCGGCGGTCATGGCGGCAAGCTGAAAGAGATCATCCGTAAGGTCGTTTCTCACCTGGACAACCGGAACGGCAAGATCGTCTTCAACTCCGTTTCGGAAGAAAGCTGCAATCTGTTTCGGGAAGCGGTCAAAGAAAACGGCCTGAAACTGCATTCGGAAATGAACATTACGGTCGATTCCAATAATCCAATTACAATCTTTTGTGCAACAAGTAAAGATCATGTCTAAAAATATGCTGAATATTCTTGTGGTTTCGGCAAGCAGTCTGCCGTTAGCACGCAAAATCCGGAACGAATATCCGGGTAAAACCGTTATCTATTGCAGAGAAGCAGATAACGATGTCGAACTATTCACCTCTTTCGAAGAGTTGGCCGGCGACCTTTTCGATAAATCGGAAGCGATAGTGTTTATCGGGGCGATGGGCATTTGCGTACGGAGTATCGCTCCGTACATCAAGAGCAAGTACACGGACCCGGCAGTTGTCTGCCTCGACAGTTCCGGCAAGTATGTCGTGTCGGTACTGTCCGGCCATATCGGCGGGGCGAACGAACTGACACACGAATTGGCCCGCATACTGGGCGCCGAGGCGGTTGTCACAACCCAGAGCGACAACCAGGGACTCTGGGCATTGGACACGTTGGCGCGGCAATACGGCTGGGAACAGGAGGCCTACAACCAGCAAGAGGGCCTACACTGTTCCCGGCACACGGGCTTAGAGGAAACGGACGACAAGACTTTCGACGTTTCGAGGAAACGGGCGATGAACGAATGCATCACCCGCTTCGTCAACCGCCGGCCGACCGCCCTCCTGCTCCATGTCCGCACGGAGGGGACGGATTATATGAAAAAGACCTGCCCCCCACACGTGGATATCTTCTACAAGTATAAAGATATCGACTTGGGAAAATATGACCTGCTGATCACGGTCAGCCCCTATTACTATCCCCAATCTCCCATCCCCTGCCTGTCATTCTTCCCGAAGGTGCTTCACTTAGGCGTCGGATGCAAAAAGGGATTGGCGGACATGAGATCCGTCCTCACGGATTTGTCTCTCTGCTCCAACTTGTCCGGACTCAACTTGAAGAGCATAGCCGATGTCTCTTCCATCGATCTGAAGAAAGACGAACCGATATTGAAGGAATTGGCGGACACCTACCTGCACCGCCCGTTCAAGACCTATCCGGCAGAGGAACTGGACAAGATTCCCGTACCCCATCCCTCTTCCACAGTAAAGCAAGTCACCGGATCGGGCAGCGTCTCGGAGGCGGCAGCCATCCTGAGTGCGGAAGGCGGCCCGTTATTAGTGGAAAAACAAAAAGGGCAGACGAAAGACTTCACCTATGCGATAGCCATCAACAAATCGGCAGTACGGGACGAAGAAGGCAGCGGGCAAAAAGAAAAACCGGGACACGGACACATCGAGATCGTCGGAGCCGGACCGGGCGACCCGGAACTGATCTCCATCCGGGGCAGACGAATGCTGGAAAACGCGGACCTGATCCTCTATGCCGGAAGCCTCGTTCCCAAAGAGCTCACCCTGTGCGCCAAGAAAGGGGCGACGGTTCGCAGCTCTGCCGACATGAACCTGGAAGAACAATTCGCCCTCATGAAAGAGTTCTATGACAAAGGGCTGTTCGTCGTACGTTTGCATACGGGCGATCCCTGCATCTACGGGGCTATACAGGAACAGATGGCCTTCTTCGACCGCTACGGCATGAGCTACCATATCACACCGGGAATCTCCTCGTTCCAGGCAGCCGCGGCAGCTCTCCGCTCCCAGTTCACCATTCCCGAAAAGGTGCAGACCATCATCCTGACGCGTGGCGAAGGACGTACGCCCATGCCGGAGAAAGAGCAGCTGCATAAATTGGCCGCCAGCCAAAGCACAATGTGCATCTTCCTGAGCGCCGGCATTGCCGGGAAGGTCCAGAAAGAGCTTTTGGAACATTACCCGCCGACGACACCGGTAGCCGCCTGCTACAAGCTGACTTGGAAAGACGAACGCATCTACCGGGGCGAGTTGAAAGACCTGGAACGGATCGTAAAAGAAAACAACCTGACGCTGACAACCTTGTTAGTCGTCGGCGATGCCATAGACAACAGGGAGGGACTTTCCCGCCTTTATGCAGACGAGTTCAAACATCTTTTCCGCCATTAGCGAGACACACGTCATGATACTGATCTTAGGAGGAACAACCGAAGGCCGCAAGGCCGTACAAGTCGTCGAGAGTGCGGGCAAGCCCTACTACTACTCGACGGTCGGAAGCGAACAGACGATCGATGCCGTCCACGCCATCCGGCTCACCGGAGGTATGGAGGAAGAAGAGATGGAACAGTTCTGCCGTGAGAAAGAAATCTCGTTGTTGGTCGATGCCGCCCACCCTTTCGCCATCCGGTTGCACCGGACACTTGCAAAGGTTTCCTCCCGGCTCCAGATTCCGGTCGTCCGGTTGGAAAGGCAATATCCCGCACGGGACAAGCGGTTGGTATGGTGTACGGATTATGCCGCCGCCATCGACCGCATGCGTGCAGACGGGATCTGTAACTTGCTGGCCCTGACAGGTGTCAAGACCATTGCGAAACTGCGCCCTTACTGGGAACAGACGCCCTGTTGGTTCCGTATCCTGGACCGGGAAGAGTCGCTTTCGCTTGCCGAGTCCGAGGGGTTTCCGAGAGAACGGCTCGTTTTCTTTCATGAAGGGGAAGATGAAAAGGGACTGCTGGAACGGCTTCATCCGGATGCCATACTGACTAAAGAAAGCGGAGAAAGCGGATATTTCAGGGAAAAGGTCGAAGCAGCCGAGGCCTTCGGCATTCCCGTTTATGTCATACAGCGTCCTCTCCTGCCCGACAGTTTCACCTTCGTGCAAGGTGTGGAAGGGCTTCGCAAAGCCATCGAACGCCTGGCTCCCGGTTTCTTCCCGCTCCGGAGTGGTTTCACGACCGGCGCATGTGCTACGGCAGCTGCCAAAGCCGCCTTGGTCGCCCTTCTGAGCCGGACGGAACAAACGGTAAGTTGCATCACGCTTCCTTCCGGAGAAAAGATCACACTCCCCGTCGCTGCCACCGAATGGGCGGACAACACCGCCATGTGCACGGTTATAAAGGACTCCGGCGACGATCCAGACGTGACAAACGGCTGTTCCGTCATTGCCCGCATCGAGTTGCAGGCAGGACAATCTCCCGCCCCCGTTATCCTGTTCCGGGGCGGTGAAGGGGTCGGCACGGTGACACTTCCCGGCCTCGGCCTCGAAATAGGCGGACCAGCCATCAATGCCACTCCCCGCCGCCTGATGACCGGAGAGCTGACAGCGGTATTGGAAGAAAACGGCCTGTCAGGCAAGATAAAGGAGGTGGTCGTCACGATCTCCGTTCCGGGCGGTAAAGAGTTGGCCGCCCGGACATTCAATCCGAAGTTGGGGATCGTCGGCGGGATTTCGATCATCGGGACATCCGGGATCGTACGTCCTTTTTCGAACGACGCCTTTATCGCCTCCATCCGGAAAGAAGCCGAAGTGGCGAAAGCAATAGGATGTTCCCGCCTCATCATCAACTCTGGGGCAAAAAGCGAACGTTTCCTGAAGGCTTACCTGGCGGAGCGGTTTTCGGAAGAACTTCCTCCGCAGATGTTCGTACACTACGGGAACTTTATCGGGGAGACGCTGAAAATAGCCGCCGAACTGCAATTCGACGAAGTCATCATGGGAATCATGATCGGTAAAGCCGTCAAACTGGCGGAAGGAGCACTGGACACGCATAGCAAGAAAGTCGTCATGAACAAAGCCTTTCTGAAAGGACTGGCCGGAGAGGCTGGCTGCCAACCGGAATCCGTACAAAAAATAGATTCCCTGACGCTTGCCAGGGAACTATGGGAACTGTTCAGCGAGGCCGAACAGCAACGTTTCTTCCCGCTCTTGTTGCAGAAATGCTGGGAACATTGCGCTCCTCTGCTCCCCGACGGGAAGCTCTCCGTCCTGCTGATTTCGGAAAGCGGGGAAATAGCCTTTCAATCATGATTATTCAAACGTAACATCCTTGTTCCGCACGTAGGAGACATCGATCTTTCCTCCTGCAGCACCATTGCTCTCCTGTAAGGGGAGTTTTTTGATGCGGCTCAGGAACAGGGTTCCCTTGGCGGCAGAGGCCGGGTTCGTAAAGTTCAGCGTGACGAAGGTCGCGCCTTCCTGCGTATTGTTGACATCATAGACTCCGCCGTCGTAGGTCAGGTGCGCCTGGACATATTCGTCCTTCCCGATCGGTTTTCCGATCCAGGTGATGACGGTTGCGCCATTGCTTTTGATAGACGTCAGGGATTCGGGAAGCGCGATCGGATCGACATCGTCGATAGATGCCTTGTTTGTATAAACCTGCCCTTTCCAGCGGGTAAAGGTGAACGTGACCGGAGCCAACCCTGATTCCGACAACATATACATATAGGTTCCCATCCCCAGGAAGTCCGGTTCTTTCCCGTTAAAAAGAATGCCTTTGGCGGGTAGGCGCAGATTGGCCCCTTCGCTGTTATACTTATTGAAATTGGCTCCTATATGGGTATGGTTCTGCGTAACATTATATTCGACACCCAAATTCTGGTAGAAAGGAATCGACGGATCGATCCCGTCCGCATCTTCGTTATCACAAGCGGTAAACATTCCCGCGAACAACAGGCTGGCATAAAGGAAATACTTTCTCATATCATTTGTTTTTTGATAGAAATAACAAACGAAACGGAAAAAGTTTTTCCTTTTAGGCTTTTTTGTCAGACGGCAAGTTGCTGCAAAAGGGATTCTATGGTATCGGCAGCTTGCGTATGCCCGTCGGGATAGTGAATCTGGAACGCAGAAGCGGCAGACAGATCGCCCGTCTCGATCCACACAGGCGATTCCACATTCCGGCCGGCACGTATGCCGTTCCGTTGGAGTGCCTTGCGGACCATTGCATACTTCTGTCCGTGACCGGTCAGGCGTATTTCTCTCGAATACTGGTTATCGATGCGGAACAGACCGGTCTCCGTATCGAACACGATTCCCTTGCGGGCGAAGAAACCGCTCAGATGACCGCTCAGGGCAAGGTCTTCGGGCGTCCCGGTCGCAATCCCGTTCGACCGGTCCATCAGCCAAATCCTGTCGGCGATCTGGAGCGCCAGTTCGAGGTCGTGCGTGGAGAGGAAAATCGTCTTATTCATGCTCCGTGTCAGATGATGGAGCAATTGCATGATCTCCACCTTACTCGGAAAATCAAGGAAAGCAGTCGGTTCGTCCAGGAAGATCACGGGCGTTTCCTGGGCCAGTGCCTTAGCGATCATGACCTTCTGCCGTTCCCCGTCAGACAGGGTGTGAACCATGCGGGAGGCCAGGTTCTCGATCCGTACCAGGGCGATCGATTCTTCCACGACCTGCTTGTCCTCTTTGCCCAACCGCCCCCAGAAACCGGTGTAGGGGCTGCGCCCCATCTCGACCAATTCCCGCACGGACATATTCCGGATGTCACATTTCTCCGTCAAGACAACCCCGATCGTCGTGCTCAGCTCCTTGTCCGAATAGCTGTCCACATCACGTCCCAAGATGGCAATCTCGCCTTCCAATTTCGGTTGGAAGGCCGACAGCGTACGCAAGAGTGTCGACTTCCCGACTCCGTTCGCTCCTAACAGGCAGGTCAATTCTCCACTATAAATCCGGGCCTGTATGTGGCTCGCCACCAACTTGGTGTCGTTCTTTGTCCGGTAACCGATGGAGAGGTCGTTTATATGAATCGTATCTTGTTTCATCATTCGTTCAGTTCGTTCTTACGTTTGCGGAATAGCACGGAGGCCACTACCGGAGCACCGACCAGAGCCGTCACCGAGTTGACCGGCAAAGCCCCTTCGAAGCCGGGCATCCGGGCAATCAGGTTACAGGCGAGTGCCAACGCGGCACCGGCAAATAGGACGGCAGGCATCAGGACCCGATGGTCGGACGTTTGGAATATGGCCCGGCACAGATGCGGAACGGCCAAGCCAAGAAAGATGATCGGTCCGCAATAGGCCGTCACGATCGCCGTCAGTACTCCCGCCGAGGTGATAACCAGAAGACGTGCCCGCTTGATGTTCAGCCCCAAGTTACGGGCATAGCCGTCACCGAGCAGCATCAGGTTCAGCGTCTTGATCAGCAAGAAGGACAAAGGGATCAGAATCGCCATGATCGCGACAAACAGCATCATCTGGTTACCGGAGACACGGGAGAAACTGCCCAATCCCCAGATCACGTAGGCGCGGATGTCCTCTTCCACGCTGAAGAACTTCAGCACGCCGATCACCGCATTCGCCACGTAGCCGATCATCACGCCGATGATCAGCAGCGTCACGTTCCCCTTCACCTTCTGCGACACATATACGATCAACGCCATCACCGACAGCGAACCAACCACAGCCGCAATCGAAAGCGCAATTTCTCCCATAAATCCCAACTTGCTGAGCGCAACCCCTCCGAGGCTACCGCTCAACAGCACCACAAAGGCCACGCCCATACTCGCACCGGAACTGATCCCCAGCACGGAAGGCCCTGCCAGCGGATTCCGGAAAACAGTCTGCATCTGCAAACCGCTTATCGCCAGGCCCGCTCCCGCCACCAAAGCTGTCAATGCTTGCGGAAGACGCGATTTCCAGACGATATTCTGCCAGGTCACCGGCTCGTCTCCTAGCCCGCAAATAATGTTCCAGACAGACTTCAACGGGATGGACACAGATCCTAACACCAGGTTCAGGAACATCAGGACCAGGATAGACGCTACGATGAGCAACATCAGAAATGTAGTGGAATGTCTCATTCGTACAGCTTATTTGAGTCGGGCATAATAAACAGGTGTATGATCAGGCAACAGGTCCGGGTGGAAGATATGCAGCAGGTCGGCCAGCACGACTTCCGGCTCGGTCGGCATGCTTTCGTAGAAAGGCGTATCTTTCATGTTGCAATAGATGATCCCTTTCTCCTTGAAAGCACGGAAATCGGCATAACGCGGATCTTGCTCCTTCAACGCCTCATAGCTGAACTTGCCCGGATAGCTGTTCACGATACGCCAGAAATCGGCTTCGTCACCCTGGTTGTAGACGCTTTCGAAATCGAGCGTCACGCCTCCCGAACGTTTGTCGTCTTTCAGGAAATAGTCGGCTCCGGCATCCTTGAAGAGTTGGGCGAGGAAGCTCTCCCCTCCCACGGCATACCAGTTACCGCCCCGCATCTCGCCGCTCAGCACGACCGGGCGTTTCTTCACTTTTCCTTCCGCCGTCAGCTCTTTCAATTCATTATAACGGGCCGCGATGGCATCGAACGTCTCGTTCGCCTTTTGCTCCTGTCCCAACAACAGACCGACGAATTTCACCCATTCCGCCTGCCCCAACGGCGTCATCTCCTTATAGCCTAAATGCGGGATCAACGGGATGCCGACATCCTTCAAGGTCTCGTATCCGCCTCGTTTGAAGGGCGAGACAAGGATCAGGTCGGGGTTCATGCTCATGATCACCTCGTTGTCGAAATTCCCTTCTATGCCGATCTTGGCGGTCTTTCCGCTCCTGAGGCGTTCGTTCATCTCTTTGTTGAACAGATGCCGGGTACTGGTCACCCCTACGACCTTGTCCAGTTCGCCCAACTTGATGAAATTGGACAACTGCAAAGAGGTCATGCAAATAACACTTCTGATCGGCGTTTCGATCACGGTATGCGATTCGGGGATGCCGGCGGGTTTCGTCCCTCTTCTGACAAGCGCATAATGGAAAGTCGTGCTTTCCTCATTCTGCGGGTCCCGGATATCCAGCAAGACATATCCGTCCCGATAGGACAATTCGAAACCACGGGCATACTCCGGCACAATACGGACATCGGACAACGCACTCTCTTCCGTCGTCTCCGTCTTGTCGGTCTGTTGATTGTTCCGGGTCGTACACGAGGATACGACACACAACGACATAAGCAGGCAACACCCTGCCAGGCATTTTTTCATATTCAATAATTATTTTATTAAACCGGACAAGCCTTGTCCACCCCACGAGGACGAAACTCTTCCAAACCGAAACGGCAGGTCTTCTGACTTACTTCCATCCCGGACACCTTCCCGATCCCCCGATCAGTGGCATAGAGTATATTGCCGGCATGTTCCCGAAGTTTCACAGCAGCGTGGTCTGTCCGGGATTTCCACCCGGTTCCCTTTTAATCCCTGTCCTGTGTAAGAAGGACAGGGAAACCTGTTTCAAAAGACAAAGATATCAAATATTTGACAATTGTAGAATGCGAATTTGGAAAGTTCCTCGATTTTCCTCACTTTTGCGCACCAAATAAATCAAACGCACATGTCGCACCCCATCTGCTTCGTATCGCTCGGTCCGGGAGACCCCGAACTGATCACCCTGAAAGGCTTGAAAAAACTCCGACAGGCCGATATCATCTATTGCCCCGCCACCATGAACAAGAACGGGCAACCCCTCTCCCGTGCAGCCCGTATCATCGAAGAACTGGAAATCGGGAAACCTGTGGTCCGGCTCTTCACGCTCCCGATGAGCAAAGACCGTACCGAGGCCTGGAAAGTCTACGATGCCTTGTATGAAAAGGCAGCATCTGCCTGGAACGAAGGGAAAAAGGTGGTCATTGTGGCAGAAGGCGATGCCGGGTTCTATTCTTCCATACAATACATATACGACAAATTCAGGGAGAACCGCATCGAAGTGGAACGGACCGCCGGAATCCCCGCTTTCATTGCGGCAGGCGCTTTGGCCGGCCTGCATATCGTCAAGCAGGAAGAACAGATCATCGTCATTCCCGGGACACTGACAGCGGAAGAATTGTCGGAAAAGATCAAGGCCGGCTACGTGATCGTCATCATGAAACTCTCCCAATGCGTGGAGGCCGTCCATGCCTGCATCCGGTTGCATCCGGAAGCGAACTTCCACTATTTCGAGAATGTCGGGACCGGGAAGGAATTCCATACTTCCGACAGAAAACAAATTCTGGAAAAAACATTTCCATACTTTTCCTTGATGATCATCCAATAATATCTAAACTACCCGGCCATTCGTTTTGTTAGTATATAAAAATATATTTACTTTTGTTTACTCCTAAAAAACTTACATAAGACATGAAATCGGACATAGAAATTGCAAGAGAGGCCTCTCTGCGCAAAATAAAGGAAATTGCTGCCGGATTAGGTATTCCGCGCGAAGAAGTTTTGAATTACGGCAGATACATCGCCAAGATACCCCTCCATCTGATTGACGAAGAGAAGATCAAACAGCACAACCTTATCCTGGTTACAGCCATCACTCCTACAAAAGCGGGAATCGGAAAGACGACCGTTTCGATCGGGCTGGCTTTGGGATTGAACAAGATCGGTAAAAAGGCAGTCGTCGCCTTGCGCGAACCATCACTGGGCCCGTGTTTCGGCATGAAGGGCGGAGCTGCCGGAGGCGGATACTCGCAGGTGTTGCCGATGGAAAACATCAACCTTCATTTTACGGGCGACTTCCATGCGGTCACTTCCGCCCACAATATGATCACGGCGTTGCTCGACAACTACATCTACCAGACGCGTGGTACCTGCGAAGGTCTGAAAGAGATCAAATGGAAACGCGTGCTGGACGTGAACGACCGCAGCTTGCGCAACATCGTCTCCGGCCTGGGCGGATCGGCCAACGGCGTACCGACGGAGACGGGCTTCGACATCACGCCTGCTTCGGAAATCATGGCAATACTTTGTCTGGCAACGGACATCGAAGACTTGAAACGCCGTGTCGGTAACATTCTGTTGGGATATACGAACGAGGGCAAACCTTTCACCGTAAACGATCTGGGAGTGGCCGGAGCGATCACGGTATTGCTGAAAGACGCCCTCCTGCCCAACCTGGTGCAGACAACCGAGAACACCGCCGCATTCGTGCACGGAGGTCCGTTTGCCAACATCGCACATGGTTGCAACTCCGTCCTGGCGACCAAGATGGCGTTGACGTATGGCGACTATGTCATTACGGAGGCCGGCTTCGGCGCCGACTTGGGTGCTGAAAAGTTTTTCGACATCAAATGCCGCAAAGCCGGACTGGCACCGAAACTGACGGTTATCGTGGCAACAGCCCAGAGCTTGAAGCTGCACGGAGGCGTACCGGAAGACAAGATCAAGGAACAGAACATCGAAGGGCTGAAAAACGGGTTCGAAAACCTGGACAAACATGTCGAGAACATGAAACGCTTCGGCCAGGAAGTGATCGTGACCTTCAACAGATATGCATCCGATACGGACGAGGAAATCGCACTGGTGGCTGAACACTGCCGCGAGATAGGCGTAGGTTTCTGCATGAACAACGTATTCGCCGCCGGTGGCGAAGGAGGCGTAGACCTGGCGAAACTGGTGGTCGACACGATCGAAAAGAAACCTTCCGCTCCGCTTACATACATCTACGAGGACGACGAACCGATCCGCAGCAAGATAAAAAAGGTGTCCGAACAGATCTACGGGGCAGCCTCTGTCACCTACACGACATTGGCAGACAAGAAAATCAAACAGATCGAGAGCCTCGGAATCTCCCACTACCCTATCTGCATCGCCAAGACGCAGTATTCGTTCTCTTCCGATCCGAAAGCCTACGGGGTTGCCAAAAACTTCGAGTTGAAAGTGCGCGACATCATAATCAACAACGGTGCGGAAATGATCGTTGTCATCATGGGCGAAATCATGCGTATGCCGGGACTGCCGAAAGACCCGCAGGCAAAACGCATCGACATCAAAAACGGCGTGATCGAGGGGTTAAGCTAAAAAGACAAACCACCATATCCTTTATATATGGCAAAACACCGGTGTTTCGGAAACGAATCACCGGTGTTTTGATTTCGAAACATAGGTGTTTTGCAACCAGGCCACACCTGTCTAATTCTTTCCTTTGTTTTTATCGAAGAACTTTTTAAAGAACAGTATCTGGTAATCGATCGAGTTCTTCCAGTATTCGCCGTTATGCGCTCCGGGACGAACCAGGAAATCATGGTCGATCTTATATTTCAGCAGCTTTTCATGGAAGTCGTTATTCACTTCGAAAAAGAAATCGCTGTAGCCGCAATCGAAGATAATAGCCAACTCGCCGTTCTTGATACGGTCGATCTGCGTGATTGCCGTATGGCGGTTCCAAACGTCCTGATTGTCGCTCTCGTTTCCGAGCTGCTTGCTCATCTCCCAGTTGTTGGGGAACGGGCGGATATCGACTCCGCCACTCGTACTGCCGGCAGCGCCAAACACATCCTTATGACGGAAAGAGAGCCACATGGCCCCGTGTCCGCCCATGCTCAGCCCGGTAATGGCACGACCGGAACGGTCTCTCACCGTCGGATACTTGGAATCGATATAGTTGATCAGTTCGGAAGAGACGAATGTCTCATAACGGTAGGACGGATCTTTCGGGCTGTCCCAATACCAACTGTTCTTACCGTCGGGACAGACAAAAATCAGGCCGTCGCGGTCTGCAATTTCTTTCAGCTCCGGCTTCATGGAAATCCAGGTTTTCGCATTTCCTCCATATCCGTGCAACAGGTAGACAACCGGTTTCGGCATACGGTTACCTTCAGGCGAAACGACAACGACCTGAACATTCTTTTTCATAGCCTCGCTGTAAACGGACAGCGTATCGACAACTGCCCCTCTCGCCGAAAAGACGGCCAGGGCGAAAAGAACTAAAAAAGATAACTTAAGTTTCATGACATCAAAACCCTGCTAATGTTATTTCTTGTTCTTTCCCATTTTGAGCATATCGCTGTCGAGGAGTTTGTCTACTCCGTTCTTCAAGGTCGAAAGTCCTCTACGGGTCGCATAGGCCGCTTTCAGTTTGGTGATCTCCACCTGCTCGTCGATTGTCAGTTCGGAGCTGAACTTCTCGTAGCGGTCACCTGCAAAGACTTCGAATTTCTCATCGGCTTTCTTCCAGTCTTCTTCCGTATAATCGCTACCGGCGGCTTCCACCTTCTCGATAAACTTCTTGAAATCTTTCACATACGACTCTTTGGAATCGCTGCAACCACTTAAAATGAACAAGGCGATAACCGCCACGAACATCATCAATCTTGTTTTCATATCTCTTTCACTTTTTATTAAATGACAGCAAATATATACAAAAAAACAATATGAATCAATCCATTTGATATCCGTCGGTCGAGGTATGCATGAAAACGACAATAGCGATTTCCGTTGATTACCAGAACTTGTTATTCTCCGGGCTATATTCAAACCCAGCGTTCTTCAGTTTTTGAACAAGTTCCTCTTTCCGGATATGCATATCGTCACACAATTCGTCAAGAGAAGAATAATTATCACGTAATTTCATATTGATGACACTGAAAAGCATCATCGGGTCTTCCGGGAGTGTCATAATTCATCATTTTTCTAAACCGGATGCAAAGGTAATGACTTATTCCAAAATCCTGCCTTTCCGGTTTAGAAAAACATACTTTACCGGTCATCACGACCGGGAGGTCTTACACCAGGCTGCGATCTTCTCGTCCGATTTATTGACGCTGCCGCCTTTGATAGCCAATCCGGACAGGACTTTGGCTTTGGGACAGAGTTTCTTTATGTCTCCTTCGCTGCGCCCCATCGCGCTTCCTTCGTGAGTACAGAAAGGGATGATCGTTTTCCCGGCAAAATCGTACGATTCGAGGAAAGTATGCACGGCCATCGGCATGGTTCCCCACCAGTTCGGATACCCCAGGTAGATCACATCGTAATCATCCATGCCGTCGACAGTACGGGTCAACTCCGGACGGGCATTCTCGTTCTGTTCTTTCTTGGCGACGGTTGTCGTTTCATTATAATCTTCCGGATAGGACTTCACGGTTTCGATCTGAAACAAATCGCTGCCCGTCAGTTCGCGGATTTTCTTTGCGACCACTTCCGTATTCCCGACCTGCAGAAAGACGATCTCGCCATTCAGATAGTTATATCCCCTACGGGAAAAATAGGCCACCAGACTTTTCTTTTTTGCTGGCGAGGCCTGCGCTTTCAACAGTTCCGGACCGGCAACCAACATACTTGCCATTGTCAATAAAAATGTTCTCTTTTTCATCTTCTTCTTTTTTCTTGCAAAGGTATTCCGGAACAATGACTCAGACTGTATATAAATTACAGTTATGCTTACCATTATTACGGAAGTACTGAAACGTATGGACGATAAGAAGAAAAAAATATTATCTTTGTCATGCAACAAATAAAAAAGGTTATGGGAGAAATTATTAAACTGGATAATATTCGCCAGTACAATGAAATGGTAGGCCAGGAAACGCTGCATCCGCTGGTTAGTGTTCTCGATCTGTCGAAATCGTCCCGGATGATGAAACACGCACGCATGAGCTTCGGCTTCTATGCCGTCTTTTTGAAAGAGGTCAAATGCGGAGATTTGCGATACGGACGCAACTATTACGATTATCAGGAAGGCACGCTGGTTTTTCTGGCTCCCGGACAGGTGATCGGCTTCGATGACAACGGCGAGTATTTCCAACCGAAAGGCCACGCCCTGTTATTCCATCCCGACCTGATCCGCGGCACATCCCTCGGACGCAATATGAAGGATTATACATTTTTCTCGTATGAGGTGAACGAAGCTCTTCATATCTCCGAACAGGAACGCAGTGTCATCATCGATTGCCTGAATAACATCAGCGAAGAATTGAACCGGGGAGTCGACAAACACAGCAAAATGCTGATTGTCTCCAATATCGAGCTTTTACTCAACTACAGCATCCGTTTTTACGACCGTCAGTTCATCACTCGCGAAAACGTGAACAAAGACATCCTTTCCAAGTTCGAGAATGTCGTGAACAGCTACTTCCAGAGCGACAAACCGCAAACGATCGGTTTGCCATCCGTACGTTACTGTGCCGACCAACTGCATCTTTCCGCCAACTACTTAGGCGACCTGATAAAAAAGGAAACAGGCAAGTCCGCACAAGAACATATCCAACTACGGCTGATCGACATCGCCAAAGAAAAGATCCTGGATACGAGCAAAACCGTCAGCGAAATCGCTTACGAACTGGGATTCAAATACCCCCAACACTTCACACGCGTATTCAAGAAAAACGTCGGATATACGCCTAACGAATATAGAGGCGCAAATTAAATACGGGAGATTATACGGGGTTGTGTATCGGGCGGAGTAGAACAACCCTGCCTTTACGATTGGTATGACATTGGGCGGAGGAGAACCCCTTGATGCGATATCGGGCGGAGTAGAACCCCTTGGTGGATATTGGGCGGAGTAGAACCCCGCCCCTACATGGAATATCTTAACACTTGATGCTTAACTGACGTAGCACGTCACGGATCTTTTCGAACGTCGTGATACGGGTCGGGACCAAGGGCAGGCGCAATTTGTTTTCGATAAAGCCCATTGCGTTCAGCATGCTCTTCGCTCCTGCCGGATTGCCGTCGATAAAGAGCAAACTGAACAGTTCCGTAAAGCTGTGGTGGATCGTGCGGGCGCTATCGTAGTCGCCCGCCAATGCCAGACGCACCATGCGGCTGAACTCACGCGGGAAAGCATTGCCGATTACAGAGATCACACCGACTGCTCCCAGCGTAATAAGCGGGAACGTGATTCCGTCGTCTCCTGAAATCACATTGAAGTTCGCCGGTTTGTTCTTGATGATATCGTCCATCTGGGTGATATTGCCGGAAGCCTCCTTGACGGCGATCACGTTCTTGAACTCACGGGCGATACGCAGCGTAGTCTCGGCCGTCATGTTCACGCCGGTACGTCCCGGAACGTTATACAGGACTATCGGTAACGAGGTCGCCTCCGCAATCGCTTTATAATGTTGGTAGATTCCTTCTTGAGACGGTTTATTGTAGTAAGGTACGACAGACAGGATTGCATCTATACCGTCGAAGTTATCGTTTTTCAACTTTTCGACGACCGTGCGCGTACAGTTTCCGCCAACTCCCAGGACGATGGGGATACGTCCGTTTACCTTCGTTACGACCAAATCGATAATATTCTTCTTTTCTTCTTCTGTAAGCGTAGGGGTTTCCGCAGTGGTTCCCAACACAACCAGATAATCGGTTCCATTCTGCAACTGGTAGTCTACAAGCCGGGCCAACGCCTCATAGTCCACACTCTCATCTTCTTTAAAGGGAGTGATCAACGCCACGCCCATTCCTTTTAAATTTATGTCTGCCATGATTATAATTGACAATTGATAATTGACAATTGACAATTAATAATGGATAAAGGGACAATTGTGACTTTACTCGTCCATAGTTCCATTGTCAATTGTCAACGGTGATGCAAAAATAAGGAATTTATATCATTTTGAGCGTATCGCCTGCAAATAAAATAATATATGTTCGAATAAATGCTTGATATCTTCACGCTCTGTTACTGAGATGGACAGATCGTACAAGTCGAAATCGGCATGTTTCACTCCGACCTTAAACTTGCAAGGATGCTGTAGCATAAGGTATTGCATCGGGTAGCAGTCGGGGCGCGTAAGATCGATCAGGATATCCGCCTCGATTGTCTTGAACCGCTTCAGGACAGCATCGGAAGGGACCTGCCAGATGTTCACGTCCTTTCCGGCATGGACCGGGATGCACGAGGCATCCGTTTCCGAAACCGGAGCTCCTCCGGATACATAGACACAAACCTGCACCTTCTTGTTCTTCTTTCGCAAAGCGTCCAAGCAAGGTTCGATCATCTCGCGGTCGTCTGCCTGATAAAGAACCAGGACATGACCTGCTTCTTCCAGCGTACAGGACTCATGCTTGCGGCCGGCAGCCCCGGCAGCTAAAGACTGCACTTTCTTTTTAATCAAATAATTCGTCAGCCTCATTCCGCTATCATATTTAAAAATTCGTCTTCGTTTATAATCTTCACCCCTAACTTGGCGGCCTTTTCGAGTTTGGCGGGTCCCATATTATCTCCTGCCAGGATATAATCGGTCTTGCCGGACACCGAGCCGCTGTTCTTTCCGCCATGCTGCTCGATCATGGCTTTGTATTCGTCGCGGGAGTGCTTGGCGAACGTCCCGCTGATAACGATGCTCAAGCCTTTCAGTTTTTCGGAACGGTTGGCCAGCTTTTCTTCGGCCACGGACATCTGCAGCCCGTATTCTTTCAGACGGTTCACCAACGTCCTGTTACGATCGTCGGCAAAGTAAGCGATGATGCTTTGGGCAATCCGTTCGCCGATCTCATCCACGGCTGTCAATTCTTCAAAAGAAGCATGCTCCAGCTGATCCATCGAGTGGAAAGCGGAGACCAGGCGTTTTGCCACCGTCTCGCCCACAAAACGAATCCCCAGCCCGTAGAGGACCCTTTCGAAGGGAACCTGTTTGGATTCTTCGAGGCTCGCCAGCAGGTTGCGGGCGCTCTTGTCAGCCCAGCGTTCCAAGCGCAGCAGATCGGAAATCTTCAACGTATAGAGATCCGCCGAGTCTTTGACATAGCCGGCTTCATACAAATCTTCGACAGTCTCCGGGCCCATATTGATGTTCATGGCCCTACGGGTAACGAAATGTTCGATCTTCCCCTTGATCTGGGGAGGACAGCCGGCTTCGTTCGGGCAGTAGTGGGCCGCTTCTCCTTCAAGACGCACCAACGGTGTGCCGCATTCGGGGCAGGAACGGATAAAACAGACCTTGTCGCCGACCAGCAACCCGCGGGCTTCGACATCGACACCGACAATCTTCGGAATGATCTCGCCGCCTTTCTCCACAAACACCATGTCGCCCAAATGCAGGTCGAGCCCTTCGATGATATCCGCATTGTGGAGGGAGGCACGCTTCACTGTCGTCCCGGCCAGCAAGACCGGTTCCAGATTGGCGACCGGAGTAACGGCGCCTGTCCGTCCGACCTGGAAAGAGACGGAGTTAAGACGTGTCACGGCACGTTCGGCCTGGAACTTGTAGGCTATCGCCCAACGCGGGCTCTTGGCCGTAAAGCCCAAATTGCGTTGTTGGCGTAATGAGTTTACCTTCAGAACGATCCCGTCTGTCGCAACCGGCAGGTTCTTACGTTCGGTGTCCCAATAGGCGATATAATCGTATATATCTTCCAAGCTGTTGCATACGCGGATCACGTTCGGGATCTTGAATCCCCATGAACGGGCCGCTTCCAGGTTATCGAAATGCGTCTCCGCCGGTAGCTCCTCTCCCAACAGATAATAGAAATAGGCATCCAGCTTGCGGGCTGCCACGATAGCCGGGTTCTGTTGCTTCAGCGTTCCCGAAGCGGCATTGCGCGGATTGGCGAAAAGAGGTTCCTCCTGCTCTTCGCGTTCCTTGTTCAGACGGTCGAACTCGGCCCAGGGGAGCAGTATCTCCCCCCTTATCTCAAATGCTGCCGGGTATTGGCCGCCCATCAGCTTCAAAGGAACCGAACGGATAGTCTTCACGTTGGCCGTCACGTCGTCGCCACGCGTTCCGTCGCCACGCGTCACGGCACGGACCAGACGTCCGTCCTCGTATGTCAGGGAGATGGAGGTCCCGTCATATTTCAACTCGGCGACGATCTCGAAAGGTTCGTTCAAGTCACGGGCTATGCGCTCGTAGAAATCCTTCACTTCCTCTTCCGAATAGGTATTGCCCAACGAAAGCATCGGATATTTATGCACCACCTGTTCAAACTCTTTGGAAAGGTCGCTCCCCACCCGTTGCGTCGGCGAGTGAGGGTCGGCATATTCGGGATACGCCTCTTCAAGGGTCTGCAACTCTTTCATCATCTCGTCGAACTCACGGTCCGATATCGTCGGCGCCGAAAGCACATAATAGTTGTAATTATGCTGTTCCAACGCTTCGCGAAGTGCTGTTATTCTATCTTTTGCTTTCATTTTTTCCAGTTGAAAGATGGAAGGTGAAAGTTAAAAGGGAAAATTTATCACTTTCGACTTTCAACTTTCACCTAATATATAAGTTTTACATTATCGATCCACATCGTATTGCCCGGCGAACCGATGTAGGCGCCGCCGTGGCTCGAGGTGAACTGCAAGACCATGTGGGTCGGCGATTCGTCTTCCTCGGCCCATCCCACTTCCCGGATAGGGACACTTTCTCCCCGGCTGTTCATGGCATAGCGTTCTTCCACCTGAATCCGCATATAGGGCTTATACTCCGGTTGCTTCGAAATATCGCCATAGAGGATCGGGTAGGTCGCGTCGTTCACCCAGCCTTCGCTGGATTCCGTATAGCGTTGCACCATCGTCCCGACACGTTTGGCATATATGTTCCCGTTCTTATCTTCCCAACGTTTCTGTAGGAAAAGAATGGCAGCGATCGAGTCTTGTCCGGCAACAGTCGACTTACGGCTGAAGCCTGTACTGCGGATGCGGTTCTTTTCCGGAGCCAACTTCACCTTATAGTCAAAGCGCAACGCTTTGGGTTTCTTGGTAAACTCCACTCCGCTGTTCAGCATGGCCTGCGGGTTCTTGGTTCCCTTGATCGGTTCGTGTACGGTTCCGAGAAAAACGGAACCGGCAGCCACCACTTCTATATCGACCAGGCCGAGAACCTTCACGCTTTCCATCCGTGTCTCCAGACGCGCACACCAACCGTCGTCCCGCCTTTCCGGGAAAACAGAGGTATTGGTCTTCACCACGCCAGCCACCTTGGCCATCACGTTGGAGTTTGCCCACGGCGAACCTCCCCGGTTCGTATAGGCCGTGTTGCCGATGATCGTATCGGTCGGTCCCAGCTCATACAAATATTTCGTGTTTCCTCCGATGATGCCTGATTCATGTATCTCACGAACCACCCAATGGTCCATATCTCCAAAGCTGAACGGCACCACATGCTCTTGGCTATTGACAACTGACAACTGGCAATTGACAATTCCCAAGAGAAAGAGGAGTTTTGCTTTCTGTTTCATTTCAATTTCTGTTTTTTCTAAAATCCCTAAGCCGGCAAAACCGACAACTGACAATTGTCAATTATAAAGAATACCCCCACTCCTTGAGAGCCATCCCCCAGTTTTCTTCCACAAGCCGCACCGTGCGGTCGTCATACTTGTACTGGTTCTTTTTATAGCCCTTCTTTTTTCCGAGGTATTTCTCGATTTCTGCTTTAGACTCTTCAAAGCCGGGGAGGTTTAATTTCTTGTATATATCCTCTGTCATGGCAAAAGTATCCTGTTCGAAATCCTCGAACTTCACCTCGACCAGGTTTCCTTCGGGTATCAGGTGCTTTTGTTCTTCATATTTATAGAACAAACGGCGATACACTTCGATAAAGTTGCTTTCGATCTGCTCGTTGGAGATGTCCTGCAGGCGGAGCGGCTGGATCGTATTGGTGAAGAAGCTGCGCGTGCTCTCGAACACGGTGTACGGATTTCGCTTCAGGTAGATGAATTTGGCATTCGGGAACATTTCCACCAGTGTCTTCACACGTCCCGTATGAGGCGGATTCTTACTCAGGAACTGGGTTCCCTTCGTATTCCAGAGGGAAATCTTGATCAGTTTGAGAAACGTTTTCTTAAACACTTCCCGCTCGTGTTCGCTGATGTTGTCGAATAGCAGATAGCGATCGCAATATTCAAGCATATGCTTCGGGAAGAACCAGAAGTTGTAATACGTGTAAGGCATCATATTCGCCAGTGCAAATTCCTCTTCCTGGGGAAGATCCACCTTCAACTCCATATTGTCGGTCGGACGCTTGTCGGGCATCAGGAACGCCATGTTCTTCTTGAAGAAAGGCTGTCCCCAGAGCATCAGGTTCGGGAATACGGTCTGATAGGTCGTATTGTAGCCGAAATGCTTGTCGCACGAAAAGACATTGTGCATGAAAGTCGTCCCGCTGCGCCAATGTCCGAGAATGAACACAGGGTCCATCTCCAACGGCTTGTCCGCAATCTTGCGGTAGCGCATATCCTCGAACGGTTGCAACAGGCTGAGCAGGCGGCAAACGGATTTTGTCAGGAAATATTTATTGCGAAATCCCTTATCGATCGTTTTATTGGCTGTCACAGCCTTGAATGTTTTCCAGTCGGCCCCCACTAAAGTATTGATCGGGAGTTTGTCAAATTCCAGTAATCCCATTTTGATAATTGACAATGGACAATTGGCAATTGACGACTTAAAAGAGCAATTGACGATTGTCCGGGTTTATATTTCTATTTTGTTAATTCTACTTTGACTCCTTGTTTTTCGAGGGCCTTACATGCCTTTTCAATCGCTTCGTAATGCTCTTCGCCGATACCTAAAGCGGACAAATTCAATTGGCAATTGACAATTGGCAATTGACAATTATCTGCTGCCTCTTCTTCTTCCATTGACAATTTATCCAGTATCATGCCAACGGCAGACGTGTTGTTCGTGATCGGGTCGATCAGGATAAAAGCTCCGGTCTGCTTGTTTTTCCGGTACGGATCGAAGAACAGTTCCTTTCCGGTCGTGAAGGTCACACAAGCGATCTCGTTCAGCTTCATCGGCAGGCTGTCCGCCGTCAATTGTCCGTTTTCAATTGACAACTGTTCCATCGTATTGACATTCACTTTATAGCGGATGCTGTCCACATGTGCACGCGTCAGGTTGGTCGTATGCTTGATATAGAATTGCTTGCTTACGTCCATCGGCTCTTCGTCCATCCATACCAGCATGGCTTCGAAGTTACGGTCCGCCATCGGCAGGTTGTCCGGATGGACGAGCATTTCACCGCGCGAAACATCGATCTCGTCTTCCAGCGTGATGGTGATGCATTGGGGAGGGAACGCATAGTCCAGCTCTCCGTCGTAGGTCACGATGCTCTTCACTTTGGATGTTTTGCCGGAAGGCAGAGCCATCACCGTATCGCCTTTGCGAACGATGCCGCTGGCCACTTTCCCGCAGAAGCCGCGGAAGTCCAGGTTCGGACGCAGGACATATTGCACCGGATAGCGAAAATCCTCGAAGTTGCGGTCCTGGTCGATAGGAACCGTTTCGAGGAAATCCAGCAACGCCGGCCCTTCGTACCAAGGCGTACGGTCACTCTTCTCCACCACATTGTCGCCATCCAAAGCGGACAGCGGTATGCAGGTGATATCCGGGATGTTCAGTGGAGCGACAAACTCCTTATAATCGGAAACGATCTTGTCGAAAACATTCTTGTCGAAATCGACCAGGTCCATCTTGTTGACCGCCAGCACCACATGCTTGATACCTAAAAGCGAAACCAGGTAGGTGTGGCGGCGTGTCTGCGTAATCACCCCCGTACGGGCATCCACCAGGATGATGGCGAGGTTGGCGGTCGAACCGCCGGTGATCATGTTGCGGGTGTACTGTTCGTGTCCCGGAGTGTCGGCAATGATGAACTTGCGGTTGTTCGTACTGAAATAGCGATAAGCCACATCGATGGTGATCCCCTGTTCGCGTTCGGCTTTCAGGCCGTCCAGCAACAGGGCGTAGTCGATATGGTCGCCGGCGTTCCCCATGCGCTTGCTGTCGCGTTCGAGAGCATCCAACTGGTCTTCATACAATTTCTTGCTGTCGAACAACAGACGACCGATCAGCGTCGATTTGCCATCATCCACCGAACCGGCAGTCAAGAAGCGAAGCAAATCCTTTTGTTCATCTCTGTCGAGGTATTCTTTTATATTTAATGTTGCCATATATTTTAAGTTGAAAGGTGAAAGGTGAAAGTTGAAAGTTGAAAATGAAAATAGTGACGCGAAGCCACTTTCAACTCTCCACTTTCAACTAATTAAAAATATCCTTCTCTTTTTTTCTGTTCCATACTTGCATCCTGGTCGAAGTCGATCACGCGGGTCGTACGTTCGCTCTTGGTTGTCGTCATCATCTCTTCGACGATCTTTTCAATCGTGTCGGCATTGCTTTCCACAGCGCCTGTCAGCGGCCAGCAACCCAAGGTACGGAAACGGACCATGCGCATCCTGACCTGGTCGCGATACTGTTCCGGCAAACGGTCGTCGTCCGCCATGATCAGATTGCCGTCGATCTCTACGCAGGGGCGTTCTTTGGCAAAATACAACGGTACGATCGGAATATTCTCCAGGCGGATATATTGCCAGATATCCAGCTCCGTCCAGTTGGACAACGGGAACACACGGATGCTCTCCCCCTTGTGGACACGGGCGTTGTAGATGTCCCACAACTCCGGACGCTGGTTCTTCGGGTCCCACTGGTGGAACTTGTCGCGAAACGAATAGATGCGTTCTTTCGCACGGCTCTTCTCTTCATCGCGCCGTGCTCCGCCGAAAGCAGCATCAAACTTATACTTGTCGAGTGCGTGCAACAACGCCTGCGTCTTCATCAGATCTGTATGCACCTTGCTGCCATGCGTGAAAGGGCCTACGCCTGCACGAAAGGCTTCCATATTGGATTCGACGATCAGGTTCCATCCGAATTTCTTCGCATAGTCGTCGCGGAACTGGATCATCTCCTTAAATTTCCACTTGGAATCGATGTGCATCAAAGGAAAAGGAACTTTTCCCGGATAAAAAGCCTTTTCTGCCAGGCGAACCATGACGGAAGAGTCTTTTCCGATAGAATAAAGCATAACAGGATTCTCGAACTCGGCAGCTACCTCCCGGATGATATGGATAGACTCGGCTTCCAGTTCCTGTAAATGGCTTAATTTATAATCTGACATAATTATAGGATTGTATTATTTTGATTACTTATTTATGCGAATCAGCAGTTGGCTTTCTGATTCAAAAATTAAAAATTAACAAATGTAAGTAGAGCAATAGCCAACTTTCCAAAGGTATGTACCAACAGCCCTTTGGTAGCTCTTACTTTAGATGCTCTTTGAATTTCTGTTTTTTCATTCAGCCAGTTGAAAAAGGATTCGATAGGTTGTCTGACTTTAGAAACGGCTTGCGAGAAAAGGTCTCTTGCAGCTTTCTCCCTCTGTTTGAGAACTTCCGGTTCCCCTTTAATCTCTTTATGCGGAGTAAGCACTTTAACCGGATTGTTCTCATTAAAGAAAGAGAAATCGCTGTAAATCTTGTCTGCAAGCACCGTCTTTCCGGATAGGTATGGCACGCATTCGCTTTTGAATACGGTCAGGTCGTTGTCCGAAGCCGGTGTCAGAGTTATCATTTCCGGAAAAGGTAAGGTTCCCTCCCTACGCTGTCCTACCATATGCAGTTTCATGCCATAGTAGTACATGTTCTTAGTGGAGCAATACCCTTTTGATGTTATCTCCGTAGCTACTTTCCCCTCTCGGTTTTTCCCTTTACAGGTCACTATCGGCATAGAATCGACAATGGATATAATGGAGTCGCAATCCTTGGGCTTGAATGATTGTATCATGGTTTCCACCAGCACCTTAAATGTTTCTGAAAGCATATTTAGGCGTACGCAAAACGTTTGATAAGACGGCAATTTTGGAAACCATGATGACAGATACTCCTTAGCGAAGGTATGTATCTCCTTGATGTTGAAGTATCTCTGGCAGTACCCGCAGAACAGATAGATGGTAAGAACCTCCTCATCCGTAAACTCAGGATTGGAATTGTTACTGAATCTCTGGCAGTGGAAACGCAGAGAAGACTTATGGACATCACAGATATACATATACAAACCTATTAGTATTAACTTTTTCTCCTTGGGAATCATAATTAGAAAAATGAGTGGTTTTATTCTTCTAATTTACTGATTTTCAAGGAGATTACAAAATAAAATAATGAGATAATTAACTGAATTACAAACTTTTAAATCAAGAATCTGAAGATGTTTTCAACTGCTGATTCGCATTATTTATGATTGTCTTGCAACGATTACTTTCGGTATGATCAGGTCCATCAGCTTCTGAACGGATTCCTCCAGGCTCAACACGGAAGTGTCTAACGTCAGGTCCGGATGTTCGGGTGCTTCGAACGGTGCGGAAACTCCCGTGAAATCCTTGATCTCGCCCCGGCGTGCTTTCGCATACAAACCTTTGACATCGCGTCGTTCGCACTCTTCGATCGGAGTGCTGACATATATCTCCAGGAAGTTTTCTCTCCCGATAATGGAAGCCGCCATTTCCCTCAAATCGTTATTCGGGCTGATAAAAGCCGCTATCGTGATAATGCCTGTATCGATAAAGAGTTTGCTTACTTCGGCGATACGGCGGATATTCTCTACCCGGTCTTCGGCCGAGAAGCCGAGATTGTTGTTGATCCCGCTACGGATATTGTCGCCGTCCAGGATGCGGCACAGCAAACCGCACTTGTGCAGTTCGCGCTCAAGCGCTATCGCCACCGTGCTCTTCCCGGAACCGCTCAGCCCGGTAAACCACACCATCACACTGCGTTGCTTCAACAAACGCTCCTTATCTTCCCTTGTCATCATCCTATCGAAAATAGGATAGATGTTATTTTGTTTATCTTCCATTGTCAGTAATCTTATTAATTGTCAATTGCCAATCATCGATTGTCAACTGTTTAGAATTTCCAGATCATCGGTATCACGAACACCGAGATCAAAAAAGTGATTAAGTTAAGCGGCAGGCCGATTTTTACGAAGTCCGTGAACTTATAACCGCCGATACCTTGCACGATCAGATTGGTCTGATAGCCGATCGGCGTACTGAAACTTGCGGATGCCGCCATGCAGATCACCACAAAGAACGGTGTCGGGTCCACGCCGAGCTGCGTAGCGACCGACAAGGCGATCGGGAAGCTGAGCGCCGCAGCCGCATTGTTCGTGATCAGCTCCGTAAAGATATTGGTGATAAGAAAGACGATCGCCAACAGAGCATACGGCCCCATGCTGCTGGACATGCCGATAATATGACGGGCTATCAGAGCTGCGAAACCGGAATTCTCCATCGCCTTGCTGATGGCAAAGGCACAGGCTATCGTAATCAGAATATCCCAGGATATATATTTGGTATATTTTTTAGGAGGGAAAATCTTGGTCCACGCCATGATGATGGTCGTGATGCAGACAAAGAAAAACATATCCAGCCGGATTTCGGGAAACGCCTCTTTCACCACAGGCAGCTCTCCTACCGTGGCGCCGACGATCATAAAGATCAGCAAGCCCAATGCCAGCCAGCGCTTCTTGCGGGAAACCGGTTCCGTTCCGTCCTTGCCGTTGGCGAGCAAAAGGAAGACACTGGATTCGCCCCACGTCGGCACGAACGTATCGTCCGCCCAGAGGACCAGCGTATCGCCTTCGTGCAACGTCACCTTGTCGAGATCGCGTGTGAACCGTTGTCCGCCGCTCTTCACTTCCTTCACGATCGCACCGTAATGACGGGTAAAGTTGAACTCGCCCAACGTCTTGTTGATACCCGGAAAACGGGAACCCAACACGGCTTCCACCGGATGCAGGTTACCGGGATTGCCGTCTTCCTCTTCCTCCTCGTAGCGGTCGGTACGGGAATCGGGCAACAGTTTGTTGGAGAACGCGAACAGGTAAATAATGCCGGCCAGCGCGATGAAAACCCCGACCCTTCCAAGCTCGAACATCGTAAACCCTTCATATCCGGCTTCGAGGATCATACCGTGCACAACGAGGTTGGTCGATGTCCCGATCAGGGTACAGATACCGCCTAAAATGGTCACAAACGAAAGTGGAATCAGGAATTTCGTCGCCGGCAGCTTGACCGACTCCGCCCAGCGCTTGATGATAGGAGCAAAGATAACGACAACAGGCGTGTTGTTCAGAAAAGCGGAGATAAAAGCAATCGGCGGGAGCATACGCAATTGCGCCTTGAAGACAGTTGTTTTTCCTTCCGGCAACAATTTCTTTATAAGCTGTCCCAACGCTCCGCTTTGACGAATGCCTTCGCTTACCAGAAAAAGCATCCCGACGGTTATCATCCCTTTGTTGCTGAAGCCTTCGAGCATTTCCTTCGGTGTCAATATCCCTGCACAAAGAAATAGCACTACAACCGTAAGCAACACGATTCCGGGCCTCAGCCCATCCCATATCAACGCCGCGATCATGCCGGCTAACGCCAGCAACACAAATATTATTTCAAAGTTCATCCTTTCAATTAACAATTGACAATTGACAATTAAGAACAGAGACTATTAATTGTCCATTGTCAATTGTCAATTATTCCGTTACGTTTGCAAATGTAATAAGAATATTAAATCTATTCTCATTACGATAACCTATTTTAGGGATTATCTTGCTTACAAACCAAAAGTTTCAGCAAACGGAACAAACCGTCCGTCAGAGTGGCTTGACAATGAACCAAGGGTTATGGAGGTCTTCCTTATTATACTTTAAAGGTGTTTTGCCATCGATATGATAGACATCGCATCCGGCAGCCCGCGCGATCGCATGTCCGGCGGCGGTATCCCACTCCATCGTCGGTGCGAAACGGGGATACACATCGGCCGTTCCTTCCGCAACCAGGCAGATTTTCAAGCTGCTGCCGCTGCTGATCAGTGTAACCGGCTGTCCCTGCTTACGCAGATTCTCGATAAAGGCTGTCGTTTCTTCCGTCTGGTGCGAACGCGAAGCGACCACCACGACTCCCTGGTGTCCCATCGACATGGGCAGGCGTACGGCTTTTGCTTTTATCTCGTCCATCGAAGGCTGGTATCCGTTGTCTATCTCCGCCAGCTTGAATGCTCCGACCGAGTCTGCTGCGAAATACAACTCTTTCCGTACCGGCACGTAGATCACGCCCAATACCGGAACCCCCTCCTTCACAAGGGCGATATTAACCGTGAATTCGCCGTTTTTCTTGATAAACTCCTTCGTCCCGTCCAGCGGGTCCACGATCCAGAGCATATCCCAACCGGAGCGTTCGGCAAAAGGGATTTCCTTCCCTTCCTCGCTCAACACCGGGAAAGGCGTCACGGACAGGGCCATCGAGATAATCGCATGGGCTTTCTTGTCGGCTTTTGTCAAAGGGGAATTATCGGCTTTACGTTCGATGCCGAAATCGGATTCCGGATCGGTATAAATATCCATGATAGCCTTGCCTGCTTCGATAGCAGCGCGAATGGCTATATACAGGTAGTTTGCATAATTATTCATCATCACTCGCATCTTTTTAGTGTGTTAATATACAAATGTAAGGCTTTTCCTCGAATAATCCGAATTTTAACGGCTCCATTTATTAGAATCGTTATCGATTCACCCAATTCAGCAGGTTTATGTTTTCCAGGCGGGATAAATGTTTGATATTTTCTGTAACTAACGTATACCCCATCGCTACAGCAGAAGCGCCAATATACAAATCTGTATCTTCAATTAACGCGCCCGATTTACGCAACCGGAATTTCTGTCGGCAAAATTCATTAATACAGACACTAAACGGCAGGATATCGATATCATCTAAAAATGAGAATACTTCCGCCCTATTCTTCCGTGGGTTTTGGCTGCACTCAGCTCCATAATACAACTCTACAACAGTCAACTCCGTAATATGGCAGTTGCGCCATCCGACTTCAGCTATTGCACGTACAACTTCTTTACGATTACGCAACAGATGTATACAAATATTACTATCAAGGATGTATTGCTGAGCCATAATCAGAATATCAAAGGTTCACGAGTCGAGGAATTCTCACGAATCTTATTCATCAAATCATCCGTAGATTCTTCGCCATTCCATGATCCGGCGTGTTTCTTCAACATCCGTTCTGTATAATTTTTATCATCGGTTGCATCCTTTTCTGATTTCAACATACTATCCGTCAACAATTTGATCACATATAATTTCATCCTATCGCTCATTGACAGCAATAAACGGACAAAATCACTTGGAAGATTCGATGGAAATTTGATTGTTGTATCCATATCCTTATCTTTTGAGCTTTCTACAAAGATACGCATTATTATTCTGATTGACAAATATAAAGCGGCACATGTAGATGGCAAATGCGAAACATATATGTTTTGGATCCAAATCACCGGTGTTTCGATTTCAAATCACCGGTGTTTCGAAATCGAAGCGGTTGTTTTCGACGATGGATTGGCCGATGGCATAGCCTTCGTCATACAGGGCGGAGAGTTTCTTGCGGTCGTTGGTGGTGCGGCCGACTTCCATTTTCTTTTGCGGGCGGATGACGATCGCGTCTCCTTTCGCTTCCAACTCGTCGATATAGTCCAGCACTTCGTTATACTTGCGGTAGCGCAGCTTCAACTGCTTCCGGATGGCGGGATACCGGCGGTAGATGAAGCCGGGCAGCCAGAAGTCTTTTTCTTCCTTCCGGTAGCCTTTGTTGCGTGTCAGGATGATCACGTTCTTGCGGAAACCGTCGTCGATGGCATGCTGGATCGGGATGGCATCGCAGACACCGCCGTCGACCATCGGAATACCGTCGACATACGTCACCGGACAAAGCACCGGAAGCGTGCAGGAGGCACAGCAGATATCGACCAGGCGGTCCGCATCCTGTTTCTCCTCGAAATATTCGGCCTCGCCCGTCAGGCAATTGCTGGTGACCATGACGAAGCGGTTCGGCGACTTGAAGTAAGTCTCGTAGTCGAGCGGATAATACTTCTCCGGATAAATATAAAAAAGGTATTTCATGTCGATATATCCCCGTCCCCGCAGGAAATGCCTGAGACCGATATAATCATATTTTTCCAGCAGGTCGATATTGCTGAACCGGGAACGCCCGCGCTGCCGGGAGGCATACGAAATGCCGTTGCTCGCTCCGGCGGACACGCCGATCGTATAGGGAAACCAAATCTCATGATCCATAAAGCAGTCCAGCACTCCGACGGTGAAGATGGCACGCATCCCTCCTCCTTCAAGCACCAGACCTGTACGACTGTCTATTTCCATATCTGTTTATATCTAAAAATAATAGCCATTGCCTGGCTCACACCGGACAATGGCTACAAAAATATAACAAATCAGCGATATAAACATAGTCTTTTTACAGAATAACTTCGTTCACCAACGGACGGTGATGGCGGAAGTCGTCGATATTCCGAAGGGTTGTCTCGGCGATGTTATGCAGAGCCTCCTTCGTAAAAAAAGCTTGATGTGAAGTAACTATCACATTATTAAAAGAAAGCAGACGGGCCAACACATCATCGTCGATGATTTTGTCCGATTTGTCTTCATAGAAGTATTCGCCCTCCTCCTCATACACGTCCAGGCCGGCAGCCATGATCTTCTTTTCCTTCAGGCCTTCGATCAGGTCGTTGGTGTTGATCAGTTGGCCGCGGCCTGTATTGATGATCATCACGCCTTCCTTCATCTTGTCGATGGAGTTTTTGTCGATCATGTATTTTGTCTGGTCGGTCAGCGGGCAGTGCAGGGAGATGATGTCCGACTCGCGATACAGCTCGTCCAACGAGACATAAGAAAAACTTTCCTCTTCGGCGAACTTCATGTCGGGATAAAGGTCATAGGCCAGAATACGCATCCCGAACCCTTTCAGCATACGGATCAGGATCTTGGCTATCTTTCCCGTGCCGATAATACCGATCGTCTTGCCGTGCATATCGAATCCCATCAGGCCGTTCAGCGAGAAGTTTCCGTCTCGCGTACGCCAGTAGGCACGGTGTATCTTCCGGTTGAGCGACAGCATCAGGGCAAGCGAATATTCGGCTACGGCATAAGGCGAATAGGCCGGTACGCGGACAACCGGCAACTTTCCTTTGGCCGCTTTCAGGTCCACATTATTGAAACCGGCACAGCGGAGGGCCAGCAGTTTGACGCCGTTGTTCACCATCGTATCGATCACGGCGGCATCGGCGGTGTCGTTGACAAAGATACAGACCGCATCCGCATCTTGCGTCAAGACCAGATTATTCGGATTCAGGTGTCCTTTGTAGTAACGAATGTCGTAATTGTACTTTTCATTTACTTTGTCGAATGAAGCTATATCGTACGGTTTAGCTCCAAAGAATGCAATTTTGTATGCCATGGTTATTTGTTTTTATATATCTAACAATCGAAACGGCCTAAATGTTGAAAGGAAAGATCCGGCTAAGAAGTACTCGACCGGCCCCATATATAGTTCTTATAATGAAGTTTATCTTCAACCTTTCTTTGAAGACTGTCCTTCCTTATTTGCGGCTGCATTACGCTTATTATCCCGATGAACGAAATAGAGCGGTATCAATATTGCCGCTATCGACATTGCACAAAAAGATATAATAAAAGCCATTGTTCAATCCTCCTTTTTTACTTGACTACATAATACAAAACCTATCACAATAATTAATACAAATGCAAAAAGCCCCAATAAATACAACACCCATCTATTGATTTCTTCGGTCATTATGCCTCCGATAATAATACCGGCAAAGATCAATTTTGCAATGTCCAGCAAGAAATTTCCTGTTTTTTCTTTTATATTCATAGCTAATACTTTTAGTCAAACAATATCACAAAGATAACCATTCTTTCCATCCATCCAAGCATAACAGCCTAAAACTTACGGAAATTCGATCTCTACCGTTGTGCCTTTTCCGACTTCGGACGTAATTGTGATTCGGGCCCCGTAGCTTCTCAGGATACGCATGGAAAGACTGAGCCCGATGCCATGTCCGGCAAACTCGCGCGTGTTGGAAGCACGGTAGAAGGGTTGGTATACGCGGGCGATTTCTTCCTCCGGGATGCCGATTCCCGTGTCCGTTATGGTCAGGACAGCGCCTCTCAGCCGCATTTCGACGGGTGCCTCTCCCGAATATTTGCAAGCGTTGTTCAGGATGTTGCCGATAGCGATCTTCAGCAGATACGGATTCGCTTCGATGGCAAAAGCGAAGTGGTCGGTCGTAAAACGAACGCGGTTGCCGACGAACTGCATCAGGAAGTCGGCCAGCAAAACCGTCTCACGTGCATTCTTCAGAATCTCCTTATCTCCATGAGAGAGAAAGAGCAGGTTCTTCATCAGCAGGATGATGCGTTTCGTCTCGGAGGCGATACGCCCCAAAGCAGCCTGGTATTCCGCCGGCGTACGTTCCTTCAACAAGCTGATCTCGCATTCTCCCTGGATGGCCGTAAGCGGGTTGTTCAGTTCATGGGACGCATTGCTGATAAAAGACTTCTCACTCCGGTAAGCCGCATCAATGCGGTCGACCATGCGCGTCGCATACAAACGGCCGACGAAATAGACCAGGACGGAACTGACCACCAGCATCCCCAACAGCAGCCAGCCGATCCGTTGCTGGATATCTCCGCCGTACTGGTTGCTCGACACCACCAGCACGATGAAATTACCCTCGTTGTCCGGATAGTAGACAGCCGCTCCCAATTCTTTCCCTTCCTGGAAACGGACTACATTGCCGGCATACAAGGAAGTGATCTTCTCGTCGGTCAGGTAGCGGGACAAGGTTGCACGCGTCTCCGCGATGCTGTCGGCATTCAGCAATATTTCCGCTGCGACAGGCAACGTCTCCTCATAATGCTGCTGGATACGGGCGTAATCCTCTTCGTTCAGCTCATCCTTTTCCCAGTGCTTCTGTGCCGTCGCGTATGCTTTTTCCGTCAGATAGGAATAGTAGAGGCGGTTGATATAGTCGGTCGCCACAAAATAGAAAACGACTGTCACCATCGAAATAATGCCGATCGTGATAGCCGTATAGAAAAGCGCTATCTTGTCTCCCGTCTTCATGCTTCCATCATATAGCCCACTCCCACTACGGTGCGGATCAGCTTACGGTCGAAATCCTTGTCGATCTTACTACGCAGGTAATTGACATAGACATCCACCACATTCGTGTTCGTATCGAAATTCTTGTCCCAGACGTTTTTCAGCAACTCCAGACGGCTCAACGCCGTTCCCTGGTTCCGAATCAGATATTCGAGCAGGCGGTATTCCTTCACGGTCAGGTCGATGACCATCTTGCCACGGATCGCCCGGTGGCCGGACGGATCGAGCGTCAGGTCGCCACAACTCAGAAGCGGCATGGCCGGTTCCGCTCCCGTACGCCGCAAAAGGGCTTTGATGCGGGCTTCCAATTCCTGGAAACTGAAAGGTTTCACCAGGTAGTCGTCGGCTCCGGCATCCAGCCCGTTCACGATGTCGTCCGTCGTCCCCAAGGCGGTCAGCATGATGACGGGCGACTGGTAGCCATACGCCTGCCGATATTGCTTACAGAGTTGCAGGCCGTTCATCTTCGGCATGATGATGTCGAGTATCAACAGTTGGAAATCCTCCTGGCGGACCAGCTCCCAGCCGGCTTGCCCGTCATTGGCCACGCGGACTTCATGGCCGAACTCCTGCAAGCCTCGTTCGATGAAGGAGGCGATGTTTATTTCATCTTCTACTAATAATATCTTTGCCATCGTATGTTTGTTGTGCGTATCGGACTACAAATATAGGACATATCCTTTTACATCCCCAATCTCTTTACAGTTTGCGTTGCAACAATTTTCCATTCTTGTCGTACAACATCCGGCGATAAAAGGTTTCGACCATCAGGGGGAAGACGAAGAGCGTGAAGAAGGTCGCTCCGATCAGTCCGCCGATGATGACGATCGCCAACGGCCGCTGGCTCTCCGAACCGATGCCGTGGCTGAGCGCCGCCGGCATCAGGCCGATGGCTGCCATCGAAGCCGTCATCAGGACGGAGCGGACACGCGAACGGACACTCTGCTTGACGGCCTGCTCCAACGGGCTGCGTGCCTTCAGGTTGCTCTTGATGTCCGATATCATGATCACTCCGTTCTGTATGCAGATACCGAAGAGGGCGATAAACCCGATACCTGCCGATATCGAGAAGTTGAAACGGGTAAGCAGCAAAGCCAAAATCCCTCCGACCGCGGCATACGGCACATTCAGCAAGACCAGTCCTGCATCGCGGGCATTCCCGAAGAGGACGAAAAGGATGATAAAGATAATCGCGATACTGACCGGCACGACCTGCGCCAACCGCTTCGTGGCCCGTTGCTGGTTCTCGAAATCTCCTGTCCATTTCAGGGTGTAGCCTTCAGGCAGGCGGACCTGCTTCTTCACCTTCTGCTGCGCTTCGGCGACAGCCGTCCCCATATCCCGTCCGCGGACGGAGAACTTGACGGCGCAGAAGCGGGCATGGTTGTCGCGGTAGATAATCAGCGGTCCCGTAATCGTACGGATATCCGCCAGTTCCTTGACCGGTATCATCGCCCCGTCGCGTGCAGGGACCAGAATCTTGCCGATCTCGTCCTCGCCGCGGCGGAAAGAGGATTCATAGCGTACCATGATGTTGAATTTCCGTTCGTCCTCGTAAAGCAGCGAGGCGCTCTTTCCTCCGATCGCCATCTCGATGATCGACTGCACGTCCTCCTTCGCCACGCCGTAACGCGCCAGGCGTGATTCGTTCAGCTCGATCCTCAGTTCGGGCTGTCCGATATTGCGGATCACTCCCAGATCTTCGATCCCTTCGACCGTCTGCAGGACCTTATACACCTCGACCGCCTTCTGTTCCGACTCGTACAGGTCCTTGCCGAACACCTTCACTGCGATAGAGCCTTTCACACCGCTTGCCGCCTCCTCCACGTTGTCGCTGATCGGTTGCGAGAAGTTGAAATCCACTCCCGGATAGACACCCAGCCGTTCCTGCATCTTCTCGATCAGTTCCGCTTTCGTCAGCTTGCTCTCCCATTGCTTCTCCGGATAGATGTCCACATGAAACTCGATGTTGTAGAAACCTGTCGCATCCGTCCCGTCGTTCGGCCGTCCCGTCTGCGACAGGACCTGGCGGACTTCGGGATAAGAAGCCAACGTGCGCCTCATCCGGTTTGCCAGTTCCACGGACTCGTCCAGCGAGATGCTCTGCGGAAGCGTCGCCCGGATATAGATGGAACCTTCGTTCAGTTGCGGCAGGAACTCCGTGCCTAACAAGGTGAAGCACCAGAGCCCGACTGCCGCCACCAGTGTCGTAACGGTTATCGTCATCCGTTTATGGGCATGGCAACGGTCGAACAGTCCCGTCGCCATCCGGTTCACCCAGGCCAGGAACGGGTTATGCTTCTCCCTCACATTCTTCTTCAACAGCATCGACGAAAGGACCGGCACAAGTGTCAGCGTAAAGATCAAGGCTCCCAACAAGGCAAACCCTAACGTATAGGCCAACGGGCTGAACATCTTCCCTTCGACTTTCTGGAAAGAGAAGATCGGGACCAACGCCGTGATGATGATCAGCTTGGAAAAGAACACGGCCTTCGCCCGGTCTTTCGCCGTATGCCGGATAATCCCCATCTTGCTCATCACGTTGAAGGCGGGCATCCCCACTTCGCGGGCTTTCCTGTCGAGCGCGACAAACAGCCCTTCCACCATCACGACCGCCCCGTCAATGATGATACCGAAGTCTATCGCCCCCATCGAGAGCAGGTTCGCGCTCATCCCCATCACCCGGAGGCAGATGAAGGCAAAGAGCAGTGCCAACGGGATGATGATCGACACGACGATGGTCGTACGCCAGTCCGCCATAAATATCAGCACGATGAAAGTCACCAACAGGATTCCCTCTATCAGGTTGTGGGTCACCGTATGCACCGCCAGGTCCACCAAGTTTTCCCGGTCATAAAAGGGGACGATCCGCACATCCTCCGGCAACGAATTTTGCTGTATATCGGCTATCTTGTCTTTCAGCGCAGCGATCACCTCGCCGGGGTTCTCCCCTTTCCGCATCACGATGATCCCCTGCACCACGTCGTCCTCTTCCATCCGTCCGACCTGTCCGAGACGGGGCAAGGAAGACTCGTGCACGTCCGCCAGGTTCTTCACCAGGATGGGCGTGCCGTTGATGTTCTTCACCACGATGTTCTCGATCTCCTTCACGTCGTTGATCAAGCCGATCCCCCGGACGACATACGCCTGCGAGCTCCGTGTGATCACGTCACCTCCTACGTTGATATTGCTCTTGGCTATGGCGTCATAGAGTTCAAGCGTCGTCACCCCGTAGTTGATCAGCCGGTTCGGATTCACGCTCACCTCGAAGGTTTTCACCTCTCCTCCGAAGCTGACGATATCCGCCACTCCGGGAACTGCTCTCAGTTTCCGCTCGATCACCCAATCCTGGAAAGTCTTCAACTCCCTAACCGTCCGCTTGTCGCTGCGCAGCGTGTACCGGAAAATCTCTCCCGTAGGCCCGTACAACGGTTGCACCTCCGGTGTCACTCCTTCCGGCAGGTCCGCATCGTTCAAGAGGTTATAGACTTGCTGGCGGGCATAGAAATCGTCCACGTCGTCGTCAAACATCACTTGGATGACCGACAGCCCGAACAGTGTCGTACTCCGGATATCCGTCTTCTTCTGTACCGGGTTCATGGCTATCTCGACCGGGATCGTGATGAACTTCTCGATCTCCTCCGCGCTCCGTCCCGGCCATTGGGTAATGATCGTCACCTTCGTGTTCGTCACATCGGGAAAAGCGTCGACAGGCGTATGAAGGAAACTGACCGCCCCGGCGATAACGGCTATCACGGTCAGGAAAAAGATGAAGAACTTGTTCCTGAGCGAAAAGGTGATGATTCTATCTATAAAGGTATGCATCTCGTTTCTTATTTTAAAGCATTATAGACCAACAGGGCATTCTTGTTCACGACCACGTCTCCTTCTTCCAATCCGGCTTCCAGGTAGCAGTATTCGTCCGTCTGCTTGCTGACGGCGACTTCCTGCATCCGCAGGCTGCCATCCGTACCGACACACACGACATACTGCTTGCCTCCCTCGAATATCAGGGCATGTGACGGTATGCGGGGCATGAGCCGTCCTTCTACCCTGCATTGTACATACACGTTCGTAAACATTCCCGGTTTAAGCATATAATCCTTGTTGTCCAATTTGATACGGACCTTCATCGTCTTGCTCTCGCTATCGAGCAGGTTATATACTTTGTCGATCGCCCCGGCAAACTCCCGGTCCTTCCCGTAGGCGAGTGTCGTGATGCGGACACCGGCTCCTTCCCGTATCTTACGGATATCGCTTTCGTACACATCCGCCATCACCCAGACATCGTCCAGACCGGAGACGGTGAACAGCTCTTCTTCCCGGTCGGAGCGGATCTGCATATCCCGGCTGATGTTCTTCCCGACCACAAAACCGGAGACGGGAGAGGTTATGTCGTAAGTCGAGTTGGAACCGATCCGGTAGATGTCATACACCTCACGGAGCCTTTTCACCTCCGCCTTCGCATTGGCGGCTTCCTGCTCGGCTTGCAAGAGATCACGCTCGGAGGCTGTTCCGCTTTCGAGCATGTCCCGAACCGCATCGAGGTTACGGTCGGCCAAAGCGAGCTGATGGGCGGCATCTTTCTGCTGTTTCTCGAAATCGGCCACTTCGCTGCTCCTAATAACGGCAAGGAGCTCGCCTTTCTTCACATAATCGCCGGCTTCAACCTCCACCTGCGTAACGGTCCCTCCGAAGATGGGATACACATGGGCCACCTGCCCTGCATCGAAAGTGACACGGCCGTTCAACAGCAGCTCGTCGCTCAAAGGTGTTTTCCGTACGGTATCGACCGAGACTACCTGCCGGAGACTGTCCGTCAACATCAACCCTGTATTGGTTTCTTCGGGCATGACGGCGTGGTTGCCGCATGACAAAAACAGGGGAAAAAGAATGAGTAGAAAAAGATTTTTCTTATTCATATTGATAATATTTAATTTTTTGTTATTCCTTATTTGTTGGGTTGCATCCAACTGTTGTCTTTTTTCGTTGGATTACATCCAACTGTTGTTCTGTTACTTTTGGCTTGATCCAAAAGTAACCAAAAGATCAAGGCTCAACCGGACGGGCTACTCCGGGTGAAGGCTACGCTGTCGCCTGCGAAACTCGCTTCGCTCAAACAGCGCAGGCTCCGGACGCTACGCCTTCACCCTCCGCTTTACGCCCGTCCGCTTAGGCCTTTCCTAAAAAGCTCCGCTTTCTCTTATGATTGCCGATACCGCCTGTTTTTCTTTTCTTTTTCGTTGGGTTGCATCCAACAGGTTGTTTTTTTCTTTTTCGTTGGGTTGCATCCAACTATTTCTTTTTTTCGTTGGGTTACATCCAACTGTTGTTCTGTTACTTTTGGCTTGATCCAAAAGTAACCAAAAGATCAAGGCCTAAGCGGACGGGCTACTCCGGGTGAAGGCTACGCTGTCGCCTGCGAAACTCGCTTCGCTCAAACAGCGCAGGCTCCGGACGCTACGCCTTCACCCTCCGCTTTACGCCCGTCCGCTTAGGCCTTTCCCAGAAAGCTCCGCTTTCTCTTATGATTGCCGATACCGCCTGTTTCTTTTTTCTTTTTCTTTTCCTTCCCCTTTTGCATTTCCCTTTTTGTTTCCTTGTTTCTCCCTTTTATTTCTTTGTACCTCCCTTTTACATTCCCCAACCCCGTAGGGGCAGGGCTCTGCTCTGCCCTCCCGCAAAAATCACCAACACCATTCCGCCCTTCCACATAAAATCATCAACCTCACCCACCTCTTTATGTATAATACATCAACACCACCTCTTCCTTTGTTCCTTTATATCTTCTATCTCCCTTTTGCATCCCCAACCCCGTAGGGGCAGGGCTCTGCTCTGCCCTCCCGCAAAAGATCACACCCCTATTGCTTTATATATACTGTTTTATATATATCGCATATTATATATCACATCATATATATCGCATCATATATATCGCATCATATATATCGCATCATATATATCGCATCATATAAATAATATAAACCACCGTTATCGGCAATCCCCAAAGAGCCGTTCCGGCTCTGCTCCCGGCCTAAGCTGGCGAGCGTTAAGCGCAGTGACCGTAGTGAGCGCCCGGAGCGTCTGCTGTTTGAGCGAAGCGAGTTTCAGACGCGACAGCGAACGAAGGGAACGAAGTAGCTCGTCAGCTTAAGCCTTGACTTTTTGGTTACTTTTGGGTCAAGCCAAAAGTAACAGAACAAGTTGGGTAAAACCCAACAAAAAAGAATCTTGTATTTGAGCGAAGCAAGCCTCAGACGCGACAGCGAACGAAGTAGCAAACCAAGTTCGACCTTGATCTTTTCCGGTCACTTTTGGATCAATCCAAAAGCATCCCCCACTATAGTATTCAACCCCTCCGCCGCCATCACCACATCCCTCTTCATCCCGTATAGCTGCAAACATGTTTCCTTATATGCCTCGTAATAATCGATAAACTCCAACAGGCTGATGTTGCGCTTCCGGAAACCGGCGTTCACACCTTCGATGATACGGTCGAAGTCTCGTTCCAGTTCATAATCCGAAGAGCGATAAAGTTCCAGTGCCTTTGCCAGCTTCGTGTAACAAGCGAAAAGCTCGTTATCCGCCTGCCTGCGTGCCTGCTCTGCCAGTGTGTTGTTGCGAAGGACGGAGAGACGTGCCGATTTGATGTTTCCCTGATTGCGGTTGAAGATGGGGACAGAAACGCTCAACCCTATTGCGAAGTAATTGTTGCAGAAGTTCCCCGCCCTGTCATAAGCCCCTTTCAGGCTCACTTCGGGAAAAGCGAGCGACCGCTGCAGGCGCACATCCGCCTCCGAAGCCCGTATGCCTGCCTCCGCCTGTTTCAGGTCGGGACGTCCGGCCATGCGTGCACTCAATTCGGCAAGCGGCAGCTTCTCCAGCTCGATGCGGTCCAAGGCCGATTCGTCGAAAAGCGGTTCCGGAACCTCCTCCCTCTTCAGCCCCAAAAGCAAACGCAGATCCCCTTCCAAGGCGACCGCCTCGTTCGATATGCCGTTCCTCTCCTGTTTCAGCGAAAGCAACAAAGCCTGTATGCGCGACTTCTCCAAGAGGGAGACATTCCCTTTCGCATTCTGTTCCTTATAAACATCCAGGACGGTCGACAGATATCCGATCTCCCGGTCATAGACCGACAATGATTTGCGGGTGTAGTAAAGATCGACAAACTTCTCCTTCAGCTCTCCCCGAAGCGTGCGGATCACCTCTTCAAACTGATACACCGCCATCTCCTTATTGAGCTTTTCCAAGCGTACCCGCTTGTTGCGCTGGCCGGCGATATAGATCAGCTGTTCGATCTCCACCACGGCCTCTCCCTCCTTCCCCAGGTCGAAATACTTGCCGTTATTGCGATTGTAGACATTCTGTTCGAACGAAATGACCGGGTTCTCGAACAACTTTGCCTGCGTCACTTGCGCCTCTGCCATATCGACATGATAGCGTTCGGCGATCAAAGACAGATTGCAGGCGGCAAAACGTTCGAGGGCATCGTCCAACGACAGGCGGACAACTCCTTCCTGTGCCGCCCCCGTCCACACACGGATCATCAACAGGATCAATAAAACAGGTCTGTACATTTGCTTTTCCTTTTTTTGCGGCAAATGTACGGACCTGCGTACGAATCCCCCCCGGATATCCGATTAGAATCCTCTTAAATGAAATTAGAAAATCATTAGATTATCTGCCCCTATCGACCCTGTAAGGCGGTTTCACCCGAAGGTGGTCCACTTCAAGGAAAGGGATTTGCGGATAGAGAAGGTCGAGAAGGCTAAGATCTATCTTTCCCGGAACGACCTCGACGCGTACACGGGCAAGGCCTTTTTTCTTAAAGTCCAAAAGTTCGGCCGCACCGGCAGAGACATCGATGATACGGCCTTTGCGGAAAGGGCCGCGATCGGTGACACAGACGATCACCCGTTTCATATTGGCCAGATTGGTGACACGCAGAAAAGTGCCGAAAGGATGTTTCCGGTGAGCCGCCACCAGTTCGTCTCCGTCATGAACCCGTCCGCTGGCTGCCTTACGCCCGTGGAAACGGTCATGATAATAAGAAGCAAGCCCCTCCTCCTGCCCCCATGCGGCATCGGAGGCTGCGAAAGCGACCAGCAAAAAGATGATATGTATCAGACGAAAGGACATACATGCTATCGTTTTTACTCTACAATAACGTAAAATCCCCGGTTTTATTGCAAACATCCTCCATTATATTTTCCCAACAGGTATGACAACAGGCCGAATTAACAAGAGGCATATGGAGAATTGTCAGTTCTTTTTACTAATTTTGCATTGTTTTTCATAGCATTGGCCCGATTTGGCAACAACACAACCTATAAATGAATTAAAAAGATGAAACACAAAGCTCTATGGATCACCCTTGCGGTGGTTGCAATCCTCGGTATCTCCCTCTTTTCATGGGTAAAAGGAACGTATAACACGATGGTGGCTCAAGACGAAAACGTCAAGACAGCCTGGAGCCAAGTCGAGAACCAGTACCAGCGCCGTATGGACCTGATCCCGAACCTGGTCAACACCGTGAAAGGCTATGCCGCTCACGAGAAAGAGACGCTCGAAGGTGTCGTCAGCGCCCGTGCACAGGCGACACAGACCACCATCGACCCCTCGAACCTGAACGAAGAGTCGATGAAGAAATTCCAAGCCGCACAAGGTGAACTGAGCAGCGCCCTCTCGCGCCTGATGGTCGTGCTCGAACGCTATCCGGACCTGAAAGCCAACCAGAACTTCTCCGAACTGCAGGCCCAACTGGAAGGAACGGAAAACCGGATATCCGTCGAACGTAAACGCTTCAACGAAGTCGCACAAACCTACAACACCTATATCCGTAGCTTCCCTTCCAACATACTCGCCGGCATGTTCGGCTTCCAACCGAAAGCCTATTTCACTGCCGAAACGGGTGCGGAAAAAGCGCCTAAGGTAGAATTCTAAATTACCGGGCAAGATGGAAAGAATGCGCTTGACAGGTGTCTGCCGCCTCGCCCTGCTCCTGCTGTTCCCGCTGTGGCTGTCTGCCGCCGCCTCGCCTTCCTATACGATCGAGACAATCCCGAACGTACGCCTTGCGGACCGCAACAACTACGTCAGCAACCCCGACGGGATCATCCGCCCCGACGATGCGGCACGCATCAACAGCCTGCTCCGGACGGTGGAAGACAGCCTCGGCATCGAGATTGCCGTTGTCGCGGTAAAAAGCATCGGCGACAACGATGCCCGCATGTTCGCCACCGACCTCTTCCAATACTGGAAACCGGGTAAAAAGGGAAAGGACAACGGCCTGCTGATCCAGCTCGTGACAGACCCTCCGCAGCGTTCCGTCGTCTTCGAGACAGGCTACGGGCTCGAAGGCGTCCTCCCCGATGCCATCTGCTACCGCATGCAACAGCGCTACATGCTCCCCGACTTCAAAGCCGGCGACTACAGCGCGGGAATGCTGAAAGGCGTCGAGGCCGTCAAAAACTACCTGATGGCAAGCGACTACGAACGGGCCTCCATCATCGGTGACGAGCAGGAGATGGACGACGAGGAGTTTTTCGAAATAATCGGGATCTTCCTTATCATTTTCATCCTCTCCGCCCTCATAGCCTGCCTCATACGGTCGTCCTACATGCACCGCCCGCGTGTCTGTCCCCGTTGCGGACAAAAAACGCTCGTCTATGCCGGCCGGCAAGTCCTGCGGCGTGCAACCTACGACAGCGAAGGACTGGTCGAAGAACTCTGGCGCTGCAAGAACTGCGGCTACACAGAAAAGAAAAACCGTACCACCGACCGTCTCCAACGCAACGACACCCCCATCATCTTCGGCAACACCACCCCCGGAAGCAGTTGGGGCGGCAGTGGAGGCAGCTGGGGCGGAGGCGCTTCAGGCGGCGGCGGTTCAATCAGCCGTTGGTGATAAATATGGAAAAGATTTGCGACAAGATTAACTATATTGTTTGTGTCCATAGCGGCTCTCTTTCCCATCCTTTTGGAAATCCGAGAGCCGCCAGATTAATCTCCGGAAAATTGGAAAATAGAATATTCATCTTATCAAGCATATCATTGTTCGGTGATATGATGTCAAGAAAATACTTGATGATGCAGATTGTGAAATAAACTCTTTGAGGGTTTGTCGGGAGGTTAATCCAAGGATGAGCAATTCTTCTTGGAGAAACAGGCATAATTGAACTTACCTTGTTCCAGACTCTCGAATGGTGGCAACAGGCATTTCTCAACAATGTCAAAGATGTTATCCAAGATTCCAAAACGATTGGCTGCAAGCCGAAGTAATGTGAGATACGCTTACGTATCTTGTCTGCTTTCAGATTACGGTAAACCATATTCACGTTGCCCATTGTCAGTAACTCGCCTAAAATCCATGCTGGAGGATATGGATTACAATAGCTGTTCTTAAAGTGCTTGATGAACTCTTCTGTTGATTTCGTATATTCTCTGTCGATGGTGTTCTTGGTGTCTTGAAAAGTCCTTTGATTGGCAATGTGAACAGAATTTGTCAGCCAATAAATATCCCCTGTCATCTGCACTGGAATATTCATAATGGCACGACGAACAGCTACCTCTACTTTCTCAATCTCATTGAGAAGAAGCATGCGCAACTTTTTGTCGAAGCGATACAGGTTCAGCACTTGTTGGAAAGTTGTACCTTCTTTATACTGATGAGATTCCTTTGGAACTTTCAATAATGGGTACATATAAGCGGAAAGGCGATAGTACCCTATGCTCTCCAAATAACGCACCGTCTTGGTCTCATCAGAAATGATAAGTCCACGACCTTCTAACAGAGCCACTAAATCTGTCTCTGACATATAATGTTTCATGAAGTGTGGCAATCTTTCCATTAGCGTATTTTGAGAGTAAACGTATATATACAAAAAAGCCCCACGCATTTGAGCATCGTTGAGAGGCTTGGTGGGGACTGACGCTGTAAAGCTACGAATAATCATTGATAATTCAAACATTTTATCAAGAAAAATCACGCAAAAGTGGATTTCTTTGACATATTTATATTCAATAATATTAAATTAAGACTTAAAATAGCAAGGCCTTCCGTCCGCCTGTAGAGCGGCCACGCACTCCTTGAGACGGCAATAGCGACCGCGCTCCTTGGCAACCCACTACAACACATCGTCCAGATGGGCATAATTCAGCAGGCTGATTTCTCCGGCGGTATTTTCGAGCGTGCCCGCATAGATCACAGCCTTTCCCTCTACGGGACCTTTGATCCAGTCGTCCATCTGTTTCAAGGCCTTTTCAAAGTCCGTATGGTAAGTCATTGCCGACTTGATTTCGATACCGTAAAATCCTGAACTTTTTTTCAGTAACAGATCAATCTCATTCTGGTTCGAGTCTCGATAGAAATAGAGATTGCTCTCCTTGCCTTGGTTATACCGCCGTTTCAATGCTTCCATCACGATGAAATTCTCGAACAACGCCCCCCGCATTCTATCCCGAGCGAGCTGTTCCGGAGATTCGATACCGAGCAGATAACAGGCAAGCCCCGTGTCCGTAAAGTAGAGCTTGGGGGTTTTAGTCAGACGTTTGCGTGTATTCTCAAAATATGGGGGCAGCAAGGCCACGATATAAGATGCCTGCAAGACGGAGAGCCACGCCGTGACTGTATGCGAGCTGACACCGATTTCGTTCGCCAGTTCAGAGGCTTTGAACAGTGAGCCGATACGCCCGGCACAAAGACGGATAAACGTGTGGAACTGCATCATGTCTTTGATTTGCAGCAAATCACGCACATCCTTGTCCAGATAGGTTTTCATGTAGGCCGGATAAAGGAATTTGGGCACGTTGCGTCCTGAATAAATCGCAGGATAGAACCCGTTCAGCAGCAGATGGTCAAGCGGTGTATCGGCGGCTATTTCCCGTATCTCGGAATAGGACATAGGCAGCAGCTCGAATACAGCGGTACGTCCCGCCAAGGATTGCGTAACCTTTTTCAGCATGGCGAACTGTGAACTGCCTGAAAGGATAAACCGCCGGTCTGCATCATCGTCCACAATGCCTTGTATATACGATAAAAGATTCGGGGCATTATGCACTTCATCGAGGATCATGCCCTCTGCATGCTGGTTCAGAAAAGCAACCGGATCGTTTTCGGCAAAGTTCCGCACGTCGAGGTTCTCCAAAGAGTAGTACGGCAGGTGCGGGAACTGATTACGGATCAGCGTTGTCTTGCCGGATTGACGGGGACCGGTAACGGTTATGACCGGGAAATAGCGGTACGCCTCTTCTATTACGGCGGATAATTCCCTGCGGATATATTTCGTTTCCATATTCATTTATGCAATTTTGAAGTACAACTGCAAATTTACATAAACCCTGTTACGGTACAAATTTCCCAGGGGATATTTTCTCCCGTCTGTCAACCACTTGTGGTAAAACATAAGTATATGTGCCAAGTTCAAATGTATGAGAGAAGAGTGTTAAAATTCAGATAGGCACAGAGGAAAAACATAAAATCGTATCGTTGCTTGGAAACAGAATATTATCTTTGTCTGAAAGATGAAATTGATACCGGCAGATGACATGAAAGATAAACTTTGGGGTAAAAAAGGGACTCCAGAGCGTGAAGCCATGGAAACCCGACTCCCATACGCAAGGCTCGATTGGCACAAAAACTTACACAAGAAGAACCTGGTGAGCGTATCGGGGTACAACGCACTCAAATCTCGAAGTTAGAGAAAAGAATATTTCAAAAACAAATAATTATGGCACAGATGAATCTTACCCCATTGGACGATGTGCTTGACAAGCACTTTGGGAAAGTTGGCACTCCGAAACGTGACGCTTTTGAGAGTGACGTGGATGAAGCGTTGCATGCTTACCGTTTGGGAGAAGCCATCAAGAAGGCTCGCATAGAACAGAACTTGACACAAGAACAACTTGGTGGTAACTGCAACCATTGACTTGGGGATTGCTGGAAAAGTGGCATTGTGGTAATTCATTTGATAGTAGATGAGTGTTTTCTCATTCCTGATGGTATCGGTATCATTGTGACTGCGGTATTGTATAGCTCTTTCAGCAAGTGGGGATTTTTCAAGCATAGATGGATTGTCGTTAAATAGATATTGACGGCGTTGCTTGCGGTAAAAGCACAATCTTCATAAACACAGAAAACGCAGAATAACACAGATCATTTATTCATAAAATTAAATCTGCATTACTCTGCGTTTTCTGCGTCTGCCAAGTGGTGCATCCGACAAGCCAGCCGTTTCTTCCGCGTCAGCCAAGTGGTGCCGCGTCAGCCTAAACTGTCAATCGCCAAAATTGCCAACTGCCAACCGTCAATTCCTCAAAGCCACCGATTATTCTCCAACACTCCTCTCAGCCTGTCGAGCATTTTGGAAGGGAGTTTCACGTGGGCGAGGTTCCGGCGGTAGTCGTCGGGGTGGTGCAGGTCGGAACCGACATAGTCGTAGAAACCCTCTTTCATCAGGTAGGCGGCATATTTGGCAGGACGGCTCCCGTACACGCCGGCAAAGGAGAAGAGGTTCAACTGGAACTTGTAGCCCTTGTCGCGCAGCCGGAAATAATCATCCTCCGTCATATACATATACCGCTCCGGATGAGCCAAGACAGGCGTATAGCCCTCCAGCCTCAGTTCGTAGAGCAAGCTCAGATAGTCGGGGGGCGGCGAAAGATAAGAAGTCTCGACCAGTACCTGCCTGTCCGCATACGTCAGCAGCCCGTCTGCCATCTGCGCACGGAAACCGCTGTCCAGCATATACTCCGCCGCCAACCGCAGCTCGATCCCTTCGGGAGCAAGCTCTTTCATCTTGGCAAAATGCTCCTGCAGAAAACCACGCCGGTTGCCGGGCATGTCCGACATCACATGGGGAGTCATGAAAACCCGCTTGACACCGACCGACTGCATCGCTTTCAAGGCAGCACACATATCTTCGACGCTTTGCACGCCATCATCCACACCGGGCAGCAGATGCGAATGCACATCTGCCGTCCCTTTCAACAAATCGGTGTGAATCAATTTTTTCTTTGGAAAAAGTAAGGAAAACATTTTTTTATTTCTTTTTATTATGTCCGTCGCCATACCCGTAGCCGTAACCATAGCCATAGCCGTATCCATATCCGTAATGATAACCATACGTGCCATGCTTGTACATCGTCCCGTTCAGGATCAGGCTCATGTTACGCAGCTTGCCTTCCTTGTAGAGTTTCTCCACTTCGGGAAGGGCGCGGCGGTCCATTCTGCCTACACGGACAACATAGATCGTCAAGTCGGCCACCCGGTTGACGATCACCGCATCGGCGACCACACCCGCCGGTACGTTGTCCAGGATGATATAGTCATACCGCTTGCGCAGTTCGGCTACCAACGTTTCCAACCTGTCGCTCAACAAAAGCTCAGCCGGGTTGGGCGGAACAGGACCGGCATGGATGATATCCAGCTTGTCGTACAGTTCTCCTTTCCGGATGATCTCATCGACGTTGTCGACACGACCGGATAAATAGTTGGTGACTCCCATGTCAGAGACTTTGACATGGGAGCTAAGGGTACCCTTACGAATATCGAGGTCGACCAAGACGACCTTCTTGTGCGTCAGGGCAAAGCTCATTGCCAAGTTGATGGACACGAACGTCTTGCCGGCTCCCGGATTGAACGAGGTGAACATCACCACCTGCATGTTCTTATCCTTCACCCGCATGAAATCCATGTTGGTACGCACAATGCGGAACGCCTCCGAAACCGAGTCGCGCCCATTCTCATGCACCACCACTTCGTTCTTGTCTTTCTTGTCGCGCATCGGGATTTCACCCAAGAACGGAACGGAAAGGACTCCCTCCACATCCTTGCGCGAGCGTACCTTCGTGTCGCTGATCACCAGCATCCACAGGACGCCTGCCGGGATCGCACATCCCAACACGATGGAAGCCAGGAAGATCATCATCGATTTCGGAGCCACCGGCACATTGCTTCCCGACGCCGGGTCGATGATGCGCGCGTTGCTTTCCGTCATCCGCTGCGTCAGCTCGTTCTCCTCGCGTTTGTTCAGCAGGTAGAGATACAGCTCTTCCTTGATCTTCTGGCGGCGTTCCACCGAAAGTATCTCCTTCTGCTGGGTCGGCACGGCCGAGATGCGGCGGTTCGTCTGTTCTTCCTGTGCCTGTATATTCTTTATCTTGATGTTCAGGCCGACGATCAGGTTGTCCACCGAGCGGATGATGGTCTGCTTCATCGCGATCAGCGAGTTGTTCAGGTCCTGCACCACCGGGTTCTTGTTGCTACTGTTGCTGATCAGCTTGTCGCGTTTGAGCAACATCTCGTTGTATTCCCCGATCTGCGACTCGATGTTCACGTCCGAGATGCCCGTGTTCGCCGGGATCAGTTCCGAGCTCTTGCCGGGATCAGTCAGATAGTTTTTGATATATTTCGCCAGGCTCAACTGGTTCTCCAAGCTCAACCCCTCCTGCTGGTTGCGGCTGGAGGTCTGCAGGTACATGCCTGTCTCGGACGAGATGTCCGTCAGCTGGTGTTCACGCTTGTAGGACTCGATGTCCGAATCCACGCTGCCCAGCTCCTTCTCGATCACGATCAGACGGTCGTTGATGAAGTTGGAGGTGTTCATCACGATCTGGTTCTTGTCGTTGATCGCGTCTGTGTTGTAGACGGAGATCAGCGTGTTGATCACATCTTCCGCACGGGGGATGGAGACGTCCTGGAGCGTCAGGTTGATGATCGTGGCCGTCTTGCTCGCCAACGTGGCCTGCAAGTTTGCTTGGAAACCGATCGCCACGTTCTGCAACGGCGACTTCGTCACCTGCACGGTCGTGTTGAAATACTTGTCGCCGTAGTAAAGCGACGGGACCACCACTACTCGTCCGACGGGTGTCGTGACGGTGTCGTTCAGCGCCACTGTCATCGGTTCGCCGGCCGACTCGTCGTCAATCACGAAGTCGGACAATACCACCTCTTCCGCCGAGATCGGTTTTGCCCGCAACGAGAAGGCTTGCGCCTCTTCCGCATCGGGGAATGAGAGCAGGACGGGCGACTGGGTGTAGAGTTCCACCGTACGCAATCCTTCCTTCACCGTGTAGCTCACGTCCAGATGCAGGTTACGCGCCACTTCGGTCATCAATCGCCTGGACTTGAATACCAGCACTTCGTTATCCACATTCCGCTTCGTGCCGAAAATTCCTAAATCCTCGAATGCGGCCGATTCGCTCAGCGCACCGCCTTTCGCGTCGTCTTTTATCAGTACCGAAGCTGTCCGGGTGTATACCTTGGGCGCCCATTTCAGATAGAGGAACGCTGCCCCGGCGCATATCACGACAGACAGGACGAACCAATGCCAGTTGGCCAATACTACCTGTAGGATATCCTCCAGGTTCAGTTCGTTCTCCTCCACTCGAGTGTTCGTTTCTTGTTCAGTGTTCATAGTATCTTTTCTTTTACTTTTACTTTGTTAATGTCACGATCAGAGACACGATGGAAACCAGGATCGAGCCGGCAGACAACCACACGCCCACCGATTTGTTCTGGTTGATCTCGCTCTGTCCCGCTTTCGAATTGTTTGGTTCGACATACACGATGTCGTTCTGTTGCAGGTAATAGCAGGGAGAGTTGAAGACGTCGGACGACCGGAGGTCATGGTACAGGATCGTCCGTTGCCCGTCATTTTCGCGGATCACGGCCACCCGGTCCCGTCGTCCGTAGATCGTCAGGTCGCCGGCCATACTCAAGGCTTCGAGCAGGGTGATACGGTCGCCCGAAATGTTGAACGATCCCGGACGGTTCACTTCGCCCATCACCGACACTTTGTAGTTCAGGAACTGCACCGTCACGACGGGATCCTTGATCAGGTCCTCTTCTGTCAGACGTTGCTTGATCAGTTCCGTCAACTGCAGGCGGGTCAGTCCTGCCACGTGCATCTTGCCTAAGATCGGGAAGTCGATCTCCCCGTTCGTGTCGACCAGATAGCCCAACACGCGCTGCTGCGGTAAGCTTTGGCTGCCGATCTGGTAGGATATCATCGGCATGTTGAACGGCAACGCCAGTTCCGGGTTCTTACTGTTCACCATGATCGCCAGCAAATCGTCGTTGTGGATATACACTTCGTACTTCTGCTCGATCACCTGCTGTTTCAGCGGTTCGACATCCTGCAAATAAACTACTTTCTTGTAAGATGCGCAGGAGGTACAGAGTACTGCCATGCACATCAATATATAATTCCTGATTCTCACTCTTCTGTTCCCGGTCATGATTCCGGCTGCCTGGCCATCGTCATCTTCCCCCCTGGTAAACCCTACACTCGTTGTCGCAATCAAGTTCATCGCTAACATTGCGCTCCACAATTTTTTCTTTTTCATTTTGTTAAAATATTATGTGATTATAATTTTGCTTCCGATTTATGATTTCTGAATACTATTCATGATTTCTGCATACGATTTATAAATCAAATTACAAAGATACTAAACATTGTCTTAAATCGGATCGCACTTTTTTTTTCTTTCTTTTTTGTTGGATAACATCCTATTGTTGTCTTTTTTTCGTTGGATTACATCCAACTGTTTTGTCTGTTACTTTTGGCTTGATCCAAAAGTAACCAAAAGATCAAGGCTCAACCGACCGGGCTACTCCGGGCGAAGGCTACGCTGTCGCCTGCGAAACTCGCTTCGCTCAAACAGCGCAGGCTCCGGACGCTACGCCTTCACCCTCCGCTTTACGCCCGTCCGCTTAGGCCTTTCCCAGAAAGCGGAGCTTTCTCTTATGATTGCCGATACTGCCTGTTTTTCCTTTCTTTTTCGTTGGGTTGCATCCAACAGGTTGTTTTTTCTCTTTCGTTGGGTTACACTCAACTGTTATCTTTTTTCGTTGGATTACATCCAACTGTTTTGTCTGTTACTTTTGGCTTGATCCAAAAGTAACCAAAAGATCAAGGCTCAACCGACCGGGCTACTCCGGGCGAAGGCTACGCTGTCGCCTGCGAAACTCGCTTCGCTCAAACAGCGCAGGCTCCGGACGCTACGCCTTCACCCTCCGCTTTACGCCCGTCCGCTTAGGCCTTTCCCAGAAAGCGAAGCTTTCTCTTATGATTGCCGATACCGCCTGTTTTTCTTTTCTTTTCCCTTTTCCTTTTGCATCCCCCTTTTTGTTTCTTTATATCTCCCTGTTGTTTCCTTGTATCTCCCTTTTTATTTCCTTGTATCTCCCTTTTGCATCCCCACCCCGTAGGGGCAGGGCTCTGCTCTGCCCTCCCGCAAAATCACCAACACCATTCCGCCCTTCCACATAAAATCATCAACCTCACCCACCTCTTTGTGTATAATATCATCAACACCACCTCTTCCTTTGTTTTTTATATCCTCTATCTCTGTATCTCCCTTTTATTTCCTTGTATCTCCCTTTTGCATCCCCCCGTAGGAATATGCCAAAACTATCTTGTCCCCGCGCTTGACGCGGGATCGCATGAAAACTGACCGTATAAATATCCAATTGATAAGGCCTGTTCTTTTGCGCACCCCACCCCGTAGGGGCAGGGCTCTGCTCTGCCCTCCCGCATAAGATCACCAACACCCCCTACTGCATTATATAAATATTGCTGACTACAAATTGCATCAATCGCATCATATCAATCGCATCATATCAATCGCATCATATAAATAACACAAAACCACCGTTATCGGCAATCCCCAAAGAGCCGTTCCGGCTCTACTCCCGGCCTAAGCTGGCGAGCGTTAAGCGCAGTGACCGTAGTGAGCGCCCGGAGCGTCTGCTGTCTGAGCGAAGCGAGTTTCAGACGCGACAGCGAACGAAGGAAACGAAGTAGCGAACCAGGTTCGGCCTTGACTTTTTGGTTACTTTTGGGTCAAGCCAAAAGTAACAGAACAAGTTGGGTGCAACCCAACAAAAAAGCCCTGAGGGTGCCAACCCTAAAAAACCAATATAAACCAAATATCAAAAAAGCATTTTTAGGTGCCAACCAAAGCCTTGAATGTCGCTTTAGGGAGGAAACACCCAAAAGCAACATTCAAGGCTCCCCAAGGATTCTTACAATCTGCTCCACCTGTTTCGGAGTCAACACCCGTTGTGAAGGCGTCCATCCGTTCTCCTGCAAGAGGCCGGACAGGATGGGGTTGCCTACGATCCACTGTTTCAAACGCCTCGAAGCTACTTCAGGAGCGACATCGGGGCTATATTGTCGTCCCAGCCACCGGAGGGTGGCGGAACGGTTTTTCCATTTTCTTTCTTCTATATCATCTGCCGTACCGGTCATGCCCACCTCCAGTCCATTGTCGCCGGACGAGATGCTTCGGCGGAAAGCCCTTTCAACTGTTCCAGGTAATCGTCCAACGTCAGCAGCAGGCGTTCTCTTCTCTCCGTCTCCGAGACATCGGACAGAAGCCCGATCCCTTTGCGGATACGTCCGAGCAACAGCTGTTCGTCCGAAGGCAGTGTCCGTCGTACCGCCTCGCGGACATAGGCGGCAAACGCCTCCTTCCCCAGGCGGCGAAAGAGCGAATCCGGATCGTCTCCTTCGGGCAAACCGATCCGTACGGCCTCCATCCCTTCGCCCATAAAGGCCGGGATGGCATCATCCGTCCCCTTGCGCCCTGCCTTGTCGGCATCCAGCATCACGCGGACAGATGTCGCATATCGTTTCAGCAAAGCAATGTGCTCCTTGCTCAGTATCGTCCCGCACAACCCTACCGTATGCTTGAACCCTGCCGCATGCATCGCCAGCACATCCTTATACCCTTCGACCAAAAAAACACACCCTTCCCGGCGAATCGCCTCGCGTCCTTCGTACAACCCGTACAACAGCTCGCTCTTCCGATACAACTCGCTCGTCCTCGAATTGACGTATTTCTTCTTCTCTTCCTCGCCCGACAACCACCGGCCGGCAAACCCGACCAGCCGTCCCTCCTCGTCACGCACGGGAAAAACCAACCGGTTCCGCATCGACCACCAATATTTAGGAACCATAAAAGGCGACTGTCCCACCCCGAAATCCAACCAGGTAGGGGACAACTCCGAACAACCGCTACCTACCGGCATTAAGGAGGCCAAGAAAATCTCGTTTTCTTTTTGTATCTTTTCAATCGGCAATCGCTTCGCGTCGATATTGTCGTCCGTCAACCGCTTCGCGTCGACATTACCCCCTTTCCCCTTTTCCTTTTTCTTAATTGGCAATTGTCCGTTGTCCACAGTCAATCGATTCACATTGTCCACTGTCAATTTCTTCACCGCCTCAATAAAACCGACGTTCTCAACCTTGCTGACAAAGGCGAACACATCGCCCCTCTCCCCGCAAGCATAGCAAACAAAGCTGCCCTTCTCTTCGTTGACGGAGAGGGAGGGATGTCGGTCGCCGTGGAAAGGGCAGAGTCCCATCCAGCGGCGACCGACACGGTTCAGTGTCATATAGCGCCCGATCACCTCCCTGATCGACAGGGAGGCTTTCAGTTCTTGTATTTCTTGCTTCGTCATGACAGAGCTAAAGTAGATTGCGTTCCGGGTTGGATATAATCCGTGATACGGGTGAACGAAGGGTTGTAACGGAAACGGGCGATGCCGATCGAGCCGTTGCGGTTCTTCGCTATATAGATTTTGCCGACCCCCACCAGGCTGTGGCCCGTCTTCTCGTCGCGGGTGAAACCATAGCGTTCGGGACGGTAGATGAATGCCACGCAATCCGCCACCTGTTCGATCGTTCCCGAATCGCGCAAGTCGCTCATCACCGGCAGATACGCCTTGTCGCTACGCAACTCGCAGGCACGGTTCATCTGCGAGACCGTCAGCACCGGGCGGTTGCAGTCCAGCGCCAGTTGTTTCAGTGCGCGTATATTGCGGCCGACCATCTGTTCCTGCGTCTCGCCTCTCTTGCGTTCGCCGCCCAAGAGGTGCAAGTAGTCCACGACCACCAGGTCGCATTTCCCCAGACGGCATTGCAACATGGCTTTCGCACGTATCTGTTCGACGGTAGCCCCGGCCGTATAGTCGAGATAGAAAGGCAGGTCCTTCAAGCGGTCGGCAGCCTCTTCCAAGACACCCAACTCGCGTTCGGTCGGTTTGTTGACACGCAGGTGGTCCGGGTTCACGTCCGTCATCCCCGCCAACACGCGGTTCAGCATCTGCAGGCTCGACATTTCCAGGCTGAAGAAACAGACCGATTTCCCGGCACGCGCCGCGTTCAGCGCCATCTGCAACGTGACAGCCGTTTTCCCGTCGCTCGGACGTCCGGCGATGATCGTCAGCTCCGTGTTGTGGAAACCACCCGTCACGTAGTCGAACTCCGTCAGCCCGCTCTTCACCTGTTCCGTCTCCAACCCGCCGCCGAAACGACGGTGATGCCATGCCATTGCTTCGACGGCAAGTTCGCCGATCGTGCGCACCGGTGCGCCTTCTGACGTGTACTGGCGGAATTCCATCAACTGGCGTTCGGCCTCGTCTACCAGCTCCTCCGGAACGGAAGAGACCTCGCCGGACTTGAACGCCATCGTGCTGAACAGCGTAGCGAGGCATCTCAGTTTATATTGTTTCTTGATTCCATCCACATAGGCCGCCACATTCCCGTCGTGGCGCACATTCAGCATATAGGGCAACAGGAACGACAGGCCGCCCAGCTTGGAAGCCTTCTTTTCGTCCGCTTCGCGCATTCCGCGTTCCACCAACACCATGTCCGGACGGACTCCCGTTGCATGAATTTTCATGATCACTTCGTAGACAAACCCCAACGAGCCGTCGGCAAACATATCCGAGGTCAGCCCTCCATATTCGGCACGCACCGGCGCTTCCATCGAGGTCATCAGAAGGCAGATCAACGCCTTTTCCATATCGTCCAAAGAGACTCCTCCGTTCGTTTCTTCACCGTTCATCATGCCATGCCTCCTTCCTCGTTTGCGGCAGCACAACAATCGAACTGCATGCTGCGTCCGCCCATAAGACGTTCCGCATCTTCCAAAGCCTGGAAAGCTGCTCGCCCCTCCACGGCTTTTACTGCATCCTTCTTCTGACGGAAACCCATGATAAAGTCATATCCGCATACACGGATGAAAATCCCATCTTCGAGACGATTTATATCAATAAGGCCTTCTTTTTCCAGCCATTTAAGGCTTCGGCGTAAAGTCGTGCCGCTCATTCCGCAACATGCGGCAAGTTCATTGCATCGCCCGACATACTCACCACGTTTGCACGTATAGGTGCGTTTTCTCAGACATACGCTTCCGTCAGCGAAATACACTTCCGAAATCAAAATCAGATACGCCATACCGATCGATTTCTCACGGCCTTTCCCGTGAAATAGCATGGTAAACACTTTGCGCGGTATTCGGACAAACGATTGTCCCAAGAATCCGGCCACCTTGTCTCTGCTCAAATTTGCATCCATAAAAATGGTTGGAATTAAGTTTATAAAATTGGTTACTCGGTTTGGCGTTTGGTTGACCGGTCTGAGCAAACTATGAAACAGCTACTTACAACATGGCGTGGCGCGCACACGACCACTCTCAATGGCGATCTATCTTAATATATAAGAAAGATTCTTCTTAAAAAGATATATAAATAGCAATTTTTCAAATTTTTTCAGAATATCAAATTCGGTCCCTACCGAGATCACAAAATTACAACCCGGACCTCAAATTATGAAAACCATTTCACCCAGATTTTATTTTAGAGCAAAGAATGCCATACAGTGCTTAAAATCAGATTATTATTTACTTTTAAAAAACTACTTAAATGCCTTAAAATCTGCATTCATCACATTCGTGATCGTTTCAGCCTCCGGATTTTGCTCCTTCAGCTTGTTCAAAAGAGTGATTTCCATGTTCCCGGTGTCGAAAACCAGGTATATGTAACTGGCCAGACGGACAAACGAGCAATCCCCGATAATCCCGGTTCGCATCATCGCCCCCATATAGCTTATGAACTGTTCGGGGCGGGCCACCCATATTCTGGCATTCCCCGTACCTTCCTTCCAATAACCGCTATAGCGGTAGAGTTCGTCACTGTAAGTCGCGAAAAAACGATCCGCCAAACGGATCCACGCCTTCACACTCTTGGTTTGCATCACTTTGAACAGGAATGCGAGCAAAAACAGTGTCACCTCGCGTTCGTCGTCCAACTTCTCGATATATTCCTGCAGGAGCGGAAACGACATGTTCCTTCCGACTATCTCTCCTACTTTTTTTTCAGAAACTTCACGAACTCGTCCATGAAGCCGTCACTCATACCTTTTTGTTTGTTCATTTTTGTCTTTGTTTTTAGTTAGATTTTTAGCATTATATGGCATTCTTCCTTTATTCCCTATACCCCCGAAACACCTATGTTTCGCAACCAAAACACCTATGTTTTGACTTTAAAACACCTATGTTTCGAAATTCTCTCTCCGCCGGCAAATCTACGAAAATTAATCGACTCTATTCGACTCTAATCGACGCTAATCGACTCTAATCGACTCCGAAGTTTTTCCCTGTCGTATCTTTGTATAGTCAATAAGGGCAAACCCGATCAATCAGATATCCACACGGCCGTTTTCCATGCGATATTAGTTTTATCAATTATTCACCTTTAAATTCCTAATTTTATGCCATTAGTTTACACTCTCGTCAAACGCAAAGACATGAGCAAAGGCGCAGCCGAAGGTTCGACCCTTTACCATGCACAGACCAGCATCACGAAACAATTGACGCTGAACAAGATCTGTACCCGTATCGAAAACCTCTGTACCGCCAGCCGCGGAGAGATCATCCTGGTCCTCGACGGCCTGATCAAAGTCATGAACGAAGCCCTTTCCGACGGCGAGTCCATCCACTTGGGCGAGTTCGGCAGCTTCCGCATGGTTGCCGGCAGTAAAGGATCGCCCACCGTCGACGGCTTCAGCACCGCCCTCTTCAACCGTGCCCACATCGTCTTCTACCCCGGCACGATGCTGAAGAACATCGTCAACACCGTCTCCTTCGAACGCTACGTCCCCAAAAAAGACGCCTCGTCCGAATCGTCCGGCGGCGGCAACACCGGCGGCACCGGCGGCACCGGCGGCGATGGAGGCGACGAACGCCCCGGCGAACTGTAGCCCCCTCTCTCTCTTAATTCTTTAACTCTCTAATTTTCGAAGAAAACAACTCTTTAATCTTCAAAGGAAAAAATGAAGCAAAGCGAATTTTTACACCCTCTCCTTCCCCTGGCCCAAAAGGCGGGGGAAGCCTTCCGGATCAATCCGGTAGTCATCCTCGCACAAGCGGCGATCGAGTCCGGTTGGGGACAGAGCACACTTGCCGTCGAGCACCACAACTATTTCGGCATCACCGCCTACGGCCGTCCCAACGTCTGGTGGAAAGGCGAAGGCATCGAGCTCGGCGCCCACTCCCTCCGTTTCCGCGTCTACGACAGCCCCGCAGACTCCTTCATGGACTATGCCCGCCTGGTCCGCTCCGCCTATCCCTTTGCCGCCGATGCCAGCAACGACGCAAAAGCCTTTGCCCGGAAAATCTCCCAAAGCAAATACATCAGCGAAGTCAACGGCGACAACCGCGCCGCCTACCAAGCATTATTGGTCAAAATCAGCAAAAAAATCGAAAAACAACTTCAATCATGATCCTTTTCAAGATCCGTTGTTTGGATTCTTCCAGCGTCATGCCGTTCTTCAAGGCCTCCTCCATAGACATGACAGGATATGCCTCGACAACAGGATTTTCAAGCAAATAAGAAACGCCCGGTTCCTGTACGGAAGAACTGTCCTTTTCGGATATGGTATAAGTTTTCAATTTTTTCATACACTCAATTTTTTATTTCCCAATATCCAGTCTCAAATCATAAATCATAAATCATAAATCATAATTCATGAACATCCTTGAAACCATCCTCAATTTCATCACCACCCTCGCCCGGGTCATCTTTCCCCGGCGTAAACAACCGGTTGCCGGTGACAACCTTTGTCCTTGTCCTCTGCCTGAGCCTCCTATCCCTACTCTCCCTGTGGAGGGGGGATACGGAAATGACTCTCGCCGCTCTGGGAGCGATACTCTCGCTCCTCTCTCCCGGCCCCTCGAAGCCGACTGGCTCGGCCTCTCCGGCTACACCTTGATGCTCTCCGGCGGAATCGCCAGCCTCTACAAAGCCTTCCTCACATAAAGGCCCCTTCTGCATCTACTGCCCTCCGCATCTGATTAGCAATCAAACATGCGCTTAAGCCATCCGACGAATATCCTGCACAGATCATTATCTGTTGACAGAACCTGTTTCGTTATGGCAGTTCCCATCGGAAGTCCGGGTTCGTCATGCCAAGACAACCAAGTATGAATCCGGGCTTTCGAATGGTGAGCGATCTTATAGAGGTTCCATTTATTATCTTCAAGTTCTTGTAAAACAGCATCCGCTTTCTTCAATAACCGGTCATTATCAGTGTCAGGGATCATTTGTATGATGAAATCTTCAACCATCCCTTTCAAATGATTGTCAGGCATTATCCAAACACCGAAAACTAATTGTTCCGGATCAATCGGCTGACAGACCAGCCCGTCTTCCGGCAAACATTCGGGAACTTCATAGAATCCGCTTTTGAGCAAAATATTCCGGATAGCCTGCCAATGACCGTCTATATTCACATCCGCATCGACTATAACGCCTAAACGCTCCAACGTATTCGTACTTTTCAGTTCCGTCGGCAAGACAGAGATAATCTCTGAATACGAACCTTTTGCAACCACTTCGAAAGTCTTCTTCAATCCGAGACGCTGCGCTAAATTCCAAATTACATGCTGATCGTTTTTCCCTTCGACCAACAGCCGGTATCTTATTTGGTTCTTTTCCATATCAGCGGACTTCGATGTCATTATTTGCAGCAATTGAAACTTCTTCTGCTGTATAATCGACAGCTTTCAATCCCTTTTCCCTTTTTTCCAAACGGATCAATTTTGCAGTTATACCAGTAACGGATTCAGCGAAACTTTTCACGCAATCATTGCTATGTGTCGTTGCAAACAATTGTATATGCAGTTTCCCGACAAGATGTGATATGATCTTCCATAAAGCCGATTGACGACGGTAATAAACACCGTTTTCAATCTCGTCGATGAAACAAACGCCATCCTTGCAATTTACCAGTCCCAAAATAAGAGACAATATACGATTCATGCCGTCCCCCATCACACTCAAAGGGAAACGCCCTTCTTTGCCACAATAAGTAATATAAGCAGCTCTCCGACGACCGGACAACGAACTTGATCTCACCGGTTCTTCCAAAAAAGCAATACCCTTGATATCCGGTTCTATGATCCTCAAAGCATTTATAACCTCTGCTTCCAAGTCTGTCAATGCGATATTGTCCCATAAACGAGCATTCACCTCTTCCGAATAAGACGAAGTACGGATAAACTGTATGTTCTTTATATCGCTTTGCCTTCTCCGCAATTTCATTCTGGCACGATTGAACGGAACCAATTGCTCCTCGCCTTCATATTTGACTATGATGGCTTCATATTTTTCGATGTCAGATAAATCATTCAGTTCCTGTTCCGTACGAATCAGCTGCCGGCGGAAATAGGTATCTCCTCCCTCATTTTGTACCTCGACCTCATAATAATTCGCAAACTCGATCTGCAACGATTTATTTGTTCCGGACGTTATCAGAATATTATTCCCGTATGCAAGTTTCCAATCCGTAAAAAAAGAGGCAAAGATTTTTTTTGTATATTCGTCATCTTCTTCCAAACGAGACTCGAAACAATTCATCCTTTCGCCCGCAATCCGAAACAGGACATCGCTATTCCCCTCCGCAACATAGACAAACAATGCTTCCAGCAAAGTCGATTTACCGACATTATTGTCTCCCGTCAGCAAATTAATAGAGCCAAACGAATCTATTTTCAAATGCTTCAGCGATTTGAAACCGCTAATCTCGATAGAAGGAATATATAAAGCCAAGTCTGCCGCCATAGAAATCCAAACTTATTTGTTTATACAAAGAAACAATTTATTTACCACATAAACAAGGATACCCCTCTGTAGCTTCCGTTTTGGACATACACGCTATTTTCAGTATGCCTATCATATCCTATATATTTATGGATTCGCGGATGATAGGATTCTCCGGCATGCCATCCAACAAATCACTTTGTTCTGCCTTCCCGTCTACAAACGACAAGGTAGGAATACGCATTTTGTTTCGATGGGCAAGAATGTAAAGGTTTTTTATGACAAAATAAGAATGGGTGGAGATAAATATCTGCAGGCCGGCCTTTGCCAATAAGACAAGGATCTCCATAAAACGACGGATCATCTCCGGATGCAGATTAGCCTCTGCTTCATCTATAATGACGATAGACTTACGAGTCAGATAATGGTTGCCCAAAAGCAGATCCAGAATAGCCAACCGCTTGATACCCTCCGATGTTATGTTGATTTCAAATATCCGCCGGTCTTTGTCCCTGAATATCCATGCCTTTTTATCATCGTCATACTCAATTCGTCCCCCAATCGCGTCGTCAAGACATTCCCTTGCATCGGAAAAATCTTTATAGTTACGCCCCATCATTGTCCTGTTCAGAGCCCGCGACAAATCGACATACGACTTATCAAAGCCAAAAGACTTATCTACATCAAAAGAACGAAGTATCACATCCTGAATCGAAACAATCTCTTTCGCCGGAATAAACACATTGTTCACCTCAGTGGATGCAAACGTATCCGTAACATTCTGTACAAGCTTCGTGGTCGCGATGCCAAATGTATAGCAGAACTCTTCTCCGCTGTCCGAAGACATGGAAAACTCCAAGCTTTGTTCATTCTTCCTGACCAACGAACCCAAGGAATTGACCTGAAAAGTCCAATACAACGAATCGGACAATATCTCCTTGAACGACCGAGGCTCCTTTCCCCGTTGATATTGTTCAATGGTTTTCAAAGCAGCATAAACCCCTTTAAGGAAAAATGTCTTTCCCGACCCATTGTGACCAATGAGCAAATTAATACTGCCAAGATCCTCACATTTTACATCAGCAATAGGTCCAAATGATTTTATTGATATATCTTTAATCATAATCGACTTAATAAGATTACAAAGATAACCCAAAAAACAATATCAAACCGGAAATCCCCTCTTTTGTTGCCAGAAACACCTCCCGCGCAAATTCCGCGACTTTTATTTGCTCGGCGACAAAGCGCTCACATAAGCGCCGTCTTTGGCTTCGAAGATGGTGCTTGGCTCTTTGACGTCCACGCTATGCCATACGCCCAAGGGAATCTGCACGCCGTATTTGCCTTCGCGCGGGCAAAGGGTCACGCGCGAGACCTCCATGAATTTCCGTTCCCCTTCGGCCCCATCCGTAGCGGGCACCTCGTCATAGAGGACAACATCCAGCCACCCCTCTATGCAGACCGTCGTTTCCGCCGTCTCCGCATGCCGGTGAACCGGAACGACCGTCCCCGGCTCCAACGCATTAAGCATCCTCTGGCTCTGATCCCGTCCCGAAGTACGCAAATCAAAATTCATCCGCCTCCGCTCACTCGCCACCGCCTCCCGATGAAGCCCCGCAAGCAACTCCTTATCAATCCTTTGTATCTCCATACTATTCAACTATTCAATTTTTCAAGGGACACCCCCTGTTTCCTATCAATATTTTCTCCAGACCATCTTGTTCACTTCCAACCCATTCTTCTATTTATATATTCATCAACCTCATCTGTTGTGTAGTACGATCCCTCATTTTCTATGTTTTTCATGGTATATTCGGCCACTTTTTGCAACAAATCATCAGGCATCACATATTCTTTATCTTTCGTTTCACGAATATCAACCAAAGACTTAACGAACCTATGCCCTTCCCGAAGTTTATCACCTTGCAGCCCCATAACTTCCTCAGTAGACCGGAAATCACCCCGTTCATAAGCTTTAACTGCGTAATCAGCAGATTTATCCAATATATCTTGCAACAACTGCACTTCAGAAGCCTCTTTTGAAGCCAGTTTTTTAACAAACTTATAAACCTCAGACAACTTTTCCTTATCCAACTTCATAAGTTCCTTAAAAATATCAGCACGTAAAGCATCTATGCCCAGAATATTCATATCATCTTACATTTTCCAATTTATCACCAACCCAACCTCCAATCGACAAAGTCACAAACATCAGAAGTCACCGTCCCCACAATCATCATTGTTAAGGAAGCAAATATAAGGATTATTTCCTTCCGGCACCCCCCTCCTTCTACAATTCTTGCCCCTCTTCTCCAATAATACCCATCACAAGAACAACTCCGTACGAAGATGCATCCCCCTCACCTCATCCAACCTCTCCTGATCCAACACCCCCGACTCCCAAAGCTCATCCAAACGCTCCTCCAACACCTGCGAAAGACGCCCGGTCAATTCCTCTTTTCCTTCCGGCAACTCCAACATCACTCATCTATTTATTATTCGTACTCACATATACTCGCCCATTAATCTCAAAATCATGCTCGGTTCAATCATCTCTTCAATGATTCAAGATATTTCTCGTGCAGATGATAATATTTCTTCATAAACACAAGATAAGCTACAGCCAGCAAGACGATCACGATTCCCAAATAAACCCAATGAACAACCGCCTGATCCGGTAACACATATACCATAATCAAAGAAACAGCCAACTGCAACACCATATAAATAAGGCTGACCACAGGATGAGACATATTCAATTCGTTCGCCATCAACTGGTATGCATGTTTTCGGTGTGCTTCACCTAAGTTTTCATGAAGCATTATCCGATGACAGATCGTAAGGCAACCGTCCACACCATACACCACAAGAAAAGACAGCCAAGTTATATCTCCGGTCTGCATCACCAATTTCCCGATAGAGAACAATAAGATAAAAGCGATCCCGATACTTCCCACATCCCCGGCAAAACACTTCGCCCGATTTTTAGGACGGAAATTGAACAAACAAAATACCAGTACAGACAGGATCATGACAATCAAAAAAGAACTCTCCATAAAATGTATCTTTTTGTTCATCAACAACAAAGGAACAAGCACCGCCAAAGAATATCCTCCCGTAATACCATTCACTCCATCCATAAAATTGATAATATTCGTCGCTCCCACGCACACGATCAATGCAAGAATCACGATCCACCACATATCCAAATGCAAAATATCCAACTGATGGAACATCAACCCCATAGCTACAAACTGCGCTACAAGACGCACTGAGTCTGGCAAACTATGAATATCATCCACAAACGATATCCCAGCAGCCAAAGTCACCGCCGCCAACATCCACGGATACTGAAAACCATAAAATCCGCTCCATACCCATGCACCAACCAAAAAAATAATACCACCACCACGTAAGATAATCATCGAATGAGATGAACGCTCATTGGGTTTATCGATGATGTTACACTTATCTGCAATACGGAAATAAATAAGTTCTGCCAATAAGAGTATGAAAAAAATTAAAATATACATTTTCATTTCGTTTTGTTATTACTTACTATCAATACTATATTCGTATATCTATATTGGTGAAATCTTTTAATCGTGTGTATACCTAAAATAGATAGTTTTTGATTCTATATCGTTTTGCTTGCAATAATCACGCATCATACTTGAACTCTTTTCAACAAGCGTTTACTTTCCGAAGCTCCGGATTGTATCAATCAGACCATCCTTGGCACGAATCGGCATCGCATCAATACCCAATGCAGATTTGATCTTCTTGTTGCTCACCACATAGTTTTCCGTGAGTTTCTGCATACGGAGAGGATTCAACGGCAGGTGTAACCAACCGCCCACCTTTGCCACACCATTCATCAGCCCTTTCGGAATGCGCCAGATGTGTGCTTTCTTACCTATTGCCTCACAAATCACCTCAATAAGTTCGTTGGTTGAGAGAGCTTCGTCATCACCCATGTGGTATATACCCGAAGGAACAGACTTTGTCAACAACCCTTCTATCACAACACAAAGATTACCAATAGAAGTAAACGAGCGACGATTCTCAAACGCTCCCAATGGCCAAGGAATGCCTTTCTTCACCACACCATACAACATATTCAAATTACCCTTATTACCAGGACCATGAATCATGCAAGGGCGTATGATGTAAACTTGTTTATCCGATACAATACTATCGCTATCATCAAAATTGTGGAACGGACGTTTAAGAGCCTTCGGCGCAAACTTTTTGATGATATAGTCCTCCGCCTTAATCTTGCTCTCTCCATAAGGACCCACAGGTGTAGGCACACATTCTTCGGTCAGGAATTCACCCTTCACACGGTCGGCAGCACTCTTCACCGTAGAGAAAAATACAAACTTCTTGGCAGTTGGTGAAGCCATATACCAATCGAAGATTTTCTGCGTCAGTCCTGTATTCACCTTAAAGTAAACATCAGCAGCACTCTTATTGCGAGTGTCATGTGCCATTCCTGCCAAATGAATAATGGCATCAATTTCAGGTAGTCCATTTTCAACGTCTAATGCATCCCAACTGAAAGTACACATCACACCATCCTTCTGAGGTTGTACAATGTCCAACCCATATATTGTATTCTCCTTGGCGAGATATTTTACCAAGTTTGAGCCTACAAAACCGTGGACTCCAGTAATCAATATGTTCATATCTTAAAATTCTTTTACCAAATTCAAATATTGGTCACATATCTGCGGCCATGTATAATTCTTTTCTACTATTTTACGAGCTTTCTCACCTTGTTCTTTCAAATTCTCATAGTCATTCTCCACAGTCTGCATATTAGCAGCCAACTGTCCTACATTCTTCACCTCACTCCAAAGACCAATTTTGTATTTTTCCAGAACCTCCATGATGGAAGGAATGCGAGTCACTACAGGAATCTTCCCATACGACATACCCTCAAGAAGAGCAATAGGTAATCCTTCCGAAGAAGATACTAAACAATAAGCCATACAGTTTTTTAACAATGCGCTTTTAGTATCCCCACATACAATCCCTGGAAATATGATGTTCTTGCAACCTGCTGCACGTTCCACGACTGTTTTTCCGTAAGCATTGTTAACATCGCCACCTATCACCAGTTGATACTCACCATAATCATGCTGCTTAAAAGCGTCAATCAGTACTTCATAGTTCTTGATAGGATCTATACGTCCTATCGTCAAGAAAAACTTACCTACATTGATGCCATTCTTCTCCAGAACATTAGTATTCAATTCTTTTACTTCAGGCATAAACACACCACAAGGTAACACCCTACATTTCTTTCCGTATCGCTCATACACTTCCTGCGCCTTAGTATGGCTGACGGTAATCACATTGCGCGTAAATGCAAGGGCAATCTTCATTGTGGTTACCATAATTTTCTTCTTCTTTGCACTATGCTTTGGACTATCCTCTGGCAGACTATGAATTATTGCACAAGTCTTCATTCCAAACAGTCGAGCGATAAACGCAGGTATCACAGAATACGTCACTGTCTGATACGATACCATATCTATCTCTTTACGGTGTTTAATCAGATAAGGTATTGACTTGAAATATAAAGTAGGAAGACTCGTGATTGTACCACCATGAGTCTTGTATTGTTTTATGGTGACACCTTTATAGTCTGTTATTTTGTTACACGAACCAAACGCCATCACCAATGATTCGAAGCCACATTTTTTTAGGGCAAGTGCAAGGTTAAAGGTATAAGAGTTGATCCCATTCGGATCCTCATGCGCACCTATGAATACTGTTCTCATAAACTATTTAACGTCCTTCTATTAAATCCATGTATCTCCTTTCGAATAACTCCAATGAATAACTTTCTCTGAGAATCTGATTGCTTTTCTGTCCCATTTTGTTGCGTAAGTCAGAAGAATCCAACAGACGACAGAGTGACGCAGCTATTCCATTCACGTCACCTATAGGATGCAGAAACCCATTCTCTCCATCTATTACTAAATGATCATTGTCACCCACATTGGTTGCCACTACTGGCAAACTCCAGTTTAAAGCTTCCATGATACTATTGCTCGTACCTTCAAAAAGACTGGTAGAGAGATAAATATCAGCATTCTGTTCTAATTCAAATACGTTATTTGGCTTAATGTATATGTCGCTCTTCTTTTCTATGCCATATTCCTTCACCCAATTTCTAATCTGTCCTTCAAGTGAGCCATATCCTACGATGCTAAGACGGAAGTCGTTCCGCTCCAATAGGGCAACACCTGCTATAAGCGTCTCATAATCCTTCTGCGGGTCAAAACGACCGACTGTAATGATGTTTTTCACCTTATGTTCTTGGCGAGCTATAGGTTCGGCTATATTGGGAAAACAGTTCGGTATTACGATGTTCTTGCTCTTATGAAAGCCAAGATTTCCGAAATAATCCGCACCCGAATAGCAGTTGTAAATAGTGCCAGTAGCCCACAGATTATGCGCCAACTTCTCCATTAACATCTTACCTTTGGGTAGGCGAGAATTACGTATGCCATTATATACCCTTATACCACACATACGGCCTACGAACGAACCTACAAAATCAGGCATTGTAAGGTAGTTCAGTAGCACATCTGTTTTTGTCTCTTTCAAAATATTCCTAATATGCCCCATCTTCGAAAGCATATTGCCAAAGAGCTTATGAACTTTCACATTACTTTCAGCAAGTAAATCCACATTGTATTTATATTCCGGATAATCACCATACAACACAATCAAATTCACATCTGTCCGTTTTGATAGATGGGTAGCAAGTAATACCGCTTGTTTTTCCGCCCCTCCTGAATCTATTGTCGATACAAGAATTGAAATTCTCTTCATATATTCCTATTAGTGTTCTCTTTCTTTTATGAATTTTGCAGGATTACCTGCCCATACCTGGTATGGTGGAATATCTTTTGTAACAATACTACCGGCTCCTATAATAGCCCCTTGTCCTATAGTAACCGAATTGCAAATTACTACATTCACTCCGATGAATACATCGTCCTCTATACGGACCTCTCCGATCCGAAATCTTCTGCCTTTTGATGTTGGATCAAGATAATGGGTCAATATCTTTGTACCTGCTGTAATTGCTACATTATTACCAATAAAAATTTTGTCTGGAGCAACTGTATCAATTAACGTTCCACCATAAACCAAAGCTCGTCCTTTAATATTTACCCCCCCCCATTTTCAGGAACTTAGCTCGATATTGAGGAAGCATAGGAAGTCCAGCAAGACCTAACCAAATCTTTCTCCACATGCGCTTGGGAGAATAAACTTCAAAAAAGTGTTTAACTGACATAATAATTATTAGATAATAATATTCAAAACCTGTTCAATCGTTGGAGCCATATCAAAATATTTATACTGACCGAGACGACCTCCAAAGATGACGTTTTCTTCCTGTTCAGTCAATTGACGATATTTCTCAGCAAGGGCATTATTACAATCATCATTTACTGGATAGTATGGTTCCATGCCTTCCTTATACTCTGTTGAGTATTCCTCCGAAACAACAGTCTTTAAACAATCATAAACCTCCTGACCAAACATCTCGAAATGTTTGTGTTCAATCACACGAGTATAAAGTTCATTGTGACTAGTGTAGTTCACCACAGCATTTCCTTGATAGTTAGGAGTATTCTCTACACGAGTTTTAAAACTAACAGTACGCCAGTCGAGCCTACCTAATTTGTAGTCAAAATACTCATCCACTGCGCCTGTATAAACGAGTTTGTCGGCATACTTCTGCCAATCTTTGTATTCAGAATGGAAGAAATCGACACCAATTTCACATTCAACTCCTTCAAGCAATCCATCAATCAGTTTGTTGTAACCTCCAATAGGAATTCCTTGATATCTGTCATTGAAGTAATTGTTATCGAAGATCATGCGCACCGGCAGACGCTTGATAATGAAAGCTGGAAGATCCTTGCAGTCACGTCCCCATTGTTTCTCCGTGTACTCCTTTATGAGCTTGTAGAAAATATCCTTACCCACAAGACAAAGTGCTTGTTCCTCCAAGTTCTGTGGTTCACGACCATCAAGAGCAGCTACAGCTTCTGCTTTCTGCTCGTCAATCTTTACTTGAGCCTCGGCTGGTGTATGTACCTCCGGCCACATACGATTGAAAGTATTCATATTAAAAGGCAAATTGTAGAGCTCACCTTTGTAGTTTGCCATAGGACAGTTTGTGTAGCGGTTAAACTCTACAATAGAGTTCACGAAATTCCATACCTCTTTGTTGTTGGTATGGAAAATGTGCGCACCATATTTATGCACGTTAATGCCCTCAATGTTCTCGCAATACACATTACCACCAAGATGTGGACGTTTATCAATAACAAGCACTTTTTTACCTGCATGTTTAGCTTTATAAGCAAACGTAGCTCCAAAAAGACCAGAACCAACAATCAAATAATCGTATTTCATAATTAATATCCTTTTCCTGCAATTAAACCATTTTGTGACACAATTCTCCCTGGGTTACCAGCAACACAAGCATTATCAGGGACATCTTTCACGACTACACTTCCTGCCCCGATCACAACATTATTTCCCACATGTATAGGTCCAACCAAAACAGCATTTGCCCCAATCATGACATTATCACCAATAGAAGGAACGCCTTTATGAGTCTTTCCTATTGTAACATTATGGAGTATTGTGCAATTCTTTCCTATTATAGCTTTCCGATGAATTACAACTGTTCCATAGTGAATCAATCTAAAACCTCCCCCAATTCGTGTTCCCAAAGGTATTTGTCTTCCTGTTCTACGCATTTTTCTTCGATAGAACAAAGTGAATATAAAACGTAAAAACCCATGATTACTATATTCTAACCAACTACCGATTCGAAACCAAAAAGTAAAAGAAAAAGATTCATTGAATAGAAGGTTCTTTATTTTCCCCCCCCCCATTGTTAATAGCATTTAAATCGCTATTATTCAACAATTTACACTCGATATATTTCATCATCTTTCCAATTCTGACACAATATGTTTAGCAAAATCCATACGCCCTTCAGGAGTAAAGAAATGCTTGTAGTACTCTTGTGCTTTTTTAGCAAGTTCCTTATATTCTGGAGAAGTTGCCTTAGATAGTTTTTCTTTGAAATCGGAGAAATCCCATTTAAGTGGAACGTATGTTACTCCTGGCTGATATGCATTAGGATAAGTAACGCAATGACTCATGTCCTGTTTGATCATACAACCGCCATACACGAATGCCTCAAAGTCTCGACCACAAATCTCTCCCCAACCAAAAGGTGAAAGAATGCACTTGGAACTCTGTCCTTCCTTGATAAATTCTTCTTTGGGTATACGCTTAGTAATGTCCGAAATTTTGATGATAGACTCCCCCATCATCTCCATCATCAGTTCTCTACTACGAGAACGTGGATAGCCTGCAATAGGAGAATAACCACTGCCACGATACTGCACATCCAACGGACGCTCACTATCAGGACTCAAGAATTTTGGTTTCGTTACACTAAATGGATGCATGATAAGTTGAATAGGTTTAACGGCATATAAATCACCTATACCTACATTCCAAGCCACACGAAGTTTACTCAGATACTGCTTCTCTGTATGTGGATAGTATCGTTGAGTAATGACATCATCCTCAATCTTCAGCATGTCATGATAATATTCGCAAAATGTACGTGTACCATATACATCACGACAATAATCTTCAGTATTCTTAAGTACCTGTTTCTTGAAATAGAGATCAACGTATGGCATTACGTCGAACATACAAGTTCCTGTACTATCCGCTGTATCTAACCAAACGAGAGTATTACAATGAGCCTTGATTTTCTTCAGTACTTCAGCACGCTTTTCAGCTGTTAGTTTCATGCAAAAATCCGATGTGGAGTGATGGAAAGCCATCATCACAATATCAAATTTTCCCTGACATGCAGACTTTATAGAAGCATGTTCCAATTTCTTCTGAAGACTTCCACGGAAAATAGGAAAGTAATCTACAATACTTTGATACTCTACTTTATATCCTAATTTCTTAAATTCCTTGCGAGCAGCAAGCATAGGTTTTAGCCATCGATAAAGATAATGATGGCGTTCATAAATGAGGGTTATAGTACGCATGTATAATAAGGGCATTATTTAGTTGAACATTATTGACAGTAATTTTGCTGTTTCCGTGGTACTATTGAACTCCTTCATAGCCACCTCTTTACCTGTAGCAGCAATAATATCAGCCCGATCTGAGTATTCTGAAACTTCCATCATCTTATCAGAGATACTGGTAACATTACCAGGTTGAGCAATGAAAGCACTTTGTCCATCAGCAAGGAAATCCAAGATGTTTCCAACATCAGTCAGGACTACAGGCCTACAGGAAAGAAGATACTCACCAAGTTTTGTCGGAAAGCCATACTTCGCTTGAATGTTATCAGGACGTGCAAGAACTAACATCTCTGCATTCACGAAATACTGAGGTATTGCAGTAGGAGAAATGGAGTCTGTAAAAACTACGCTATCAAGAACGTTCGATGACCTCAAAAATTCTTCATACTCCTGCTTCTGTTCTTGCGACACGATAGGACCAATAATATAGAGTTTTCTGTCTTTATACTTCTTATGATATCTAACAAATGAAGCTATCAGGTCTCCAACACCATCCTTGCTATCCTTGTTGACATTACCACAGTAAGCAATATACTTTTCAACATTAGGGTCTCGCTTTATTCCTTCAAAACGAGATGAATCCACTATCATATTGATAATATGAATTTTCTTAGAATCCACGCCATAATCTACAAAATACTTCTTCAGATTACTCGAAATGACGAAGATACCATTCAAACGTTTCCAAAGTCTTTTATAGTAACACCATGGATAATTTTTTGGCTTAAACAAATCTGGACACTCTGTCAATTCAAAGTAAGTCTGTCTCCGCCTAAACCACACAAGGAAAGGCAGATATTCTGCAGATCCATACAGTAGCAATCTATCCTCTTTCTTTACTTCAGTAAGCAAAAACCAAATGGTGGTGAAAAAGGATAATAATTTAGAGAATATTTTATTTTGAACTCTACAAGGTTTTAGCCCTCTGATTGTGACTCCTTCCCTCGGATGGCAATTCTTCAACTCCATCCTTAGAAATACCACAATATCAACTTTATATCCTTGTTCAGCCGCACTATTAGCGTACGCTAATAATCTGTTGCTACTGGCAGAACCATAGCTGAACACCCAATTTAGAATGTAGAACTTTCCTTTTTTACTCATTTATTCAATTCCCATTTTTATTTTAAGACACTCTATTGCATCTGCCCTTCTTTTCATCTCACCACTCAGCGACGAATACCAATCTGACAATTCTTTTTTTTTCACCGCAGGCATTCCTGTGAGCAAAGCATTACCTTCAGGGAAGGATTTGGTGACTACGGAATTAGCAGCCACAACAATATGATCACCCAACATATCACCCCCTGTAATCTTTGCACCAGTAGATAAACTCAAACCTTTGCCTATTATTCTCCCTGTATCAGTAATACAAGTGGAGGTATGTAAAACGGCGTATGGACCTATCTTATTAGTGTTTCCCACAACGATGGTTCCATAGTGAGGAATGACCAATCCGTAATCGCAAGCATTATATCCGATACTGAATCCAAGTTTACGAGACAATCTAAAAAACAATAACTTATTGATTATAAGCAAAATACCCCCCCCGAAAATTTACATTGAGAGTAATATTGTACCTTTCTCATTATTTTAAGAAACTCCATGATGTAATCTGGAGCAACAAGATGCAATAACTTCATCTTGAGAGGTTCTTTGAAGTACCCTCTATTCATCATCATGTCCGCCTGAAGATAGAAGTGGAGGTGGTTGCGAGATCGTATATACATAATTTATCAATGTTAATTAGTTTGTTGACTGCTCCAACGAGCAAACAGAACTATAAGCATATAGAAATACCAATATGCCAATCGCCCAGCAGTCAGTGGCTCTAATGTAGAACAACAAGTCGCTAAAAAGAGTATCAATGATAAAACAATTGGTCTTTGTGATTGTCGATTCCATACTAGCTTTAAAGGATATATTAATAAGGATATAAAGAACAATAAGCCAGCAATGCCATAGTCAACCAACCACGCAATATAATCGCAGTGAAAGCCAAAACCTCCTGGAATTGCAAGTTCGAAGCCCCTCCTATATCCTATTCCAAATACTTTTTCAAGTAAAGACAGTTGTGAGTACGCATCTAACTTTGCTGCCCAAATAATTGTTCGAGCATTTCCAGTACCGTCATCACTCATAACTCTCTCTTCAAGTACCTTGAATAATCCCATACTATACATTATAACAACACTCAAAAAAACAGCTATAACTATTCCAAATTTTGAACTCGTTTTGATTCTTGCGAATAACGTAATAATCGTAATTGCAACAGCCATTGAAAGAAATGCTCCTCGTGAGGCATTAAGAGCAATCATTATCACTCCAATAATAACGGTAAGCAAACAGAGATATTTAAATTTTTTGTTCGTATAAAGGTTATTTATAAGTACGTTGTAGGCAAGAACAATACCCATACCACATACATTGCCAAGATAATTAGAATCCTTCCATGCCGTTCGACCATCTTCAGAAACTTCTACAGCTCCACTCTGGCCATAAGTGAAGAAATATAGACATATAATCAGAGATACCATAATGAAGCTTAAAATATAAGAGCTTTCCTCATGTCCTTTTTTACTCACAAAAAAGAAAGATATTAATACAACCAACATGCTATAATCAATATTCTCTAACCTTTCTCCTCCCAGCAGATCAATACATAAAACATATAAACAGAAGCAGGTAAACAATATTGATGGACGTTGTGTTTTCAAATTTCTTTGCAAACCAAAGCCCAATAAAAGAAACATAATTATTAAATAATAATATAACTCTGTTGGCATATACGAGCATGAGAATCCATATGCCGCTATACCTGTGAAACATATCAATACTGGTACTATAAGATTGGGAGCATACAAATATGCAGGTATAATTAGAGCTGCCAAATACACCAATCGAATAGGCATAGGAGGAGCAACGATTGTACTGAACCATGTGCACAATATTACCAACAAAAAGAGATAATATTTATAGTATCTTTTATAGTATCTTGTTTCATTCATGTTTTTTTAAATCAAAAGTTTGTCAATTTGTGATAATATATACTGCTCATCAAAATCAATCGAAATATGTGGATTAAATCTTCTTTGTGTATGAATGATATTATCGATTACATCAGCCATTACCGTTAATGAACATATTTGCCCATCTTGTCCCTCTACAATAAATTCATGCGCTGAACCAAAATTATTCGTCACAACAGGAAGGTTTAATATCTTAGCTTCATTAAAAATCATAGGACATGCTTCTGAGCTGGATGTTGAAACTAACAAATCCGCCACCTTGAAGTATGGATATGGATTAGTTTTATTACCTAAACAAATGACCTCATTTTCTACGGAATAATCTGAAATAGCCTGCATCAATTTCCGATATGGCTCTATTTCATGCTTTCCTCCAAGTATATACCATTTAAAAGCAAGACCTCTTGTCTTTAGATTTGATGCTATTGAAGGAATAAGATTAAATTGTTTAACAGCAGATATTCTGCCGACGGAAATTATTGTAAATTCTTCTATACTAAAACGATCATCATCTATTGGTTCTTTCGATTTCTGGATAATCGCACTTGAGTCCATTATATTGTAAATAACTACCACTCTTGATTCAAGAGATGGAAGTAATTTACAAAATGAAACTCTTGTATACTCTGAAACTGTTACAATTTTGCAATATTTTGAAAACACTGCATATTCATCCATTTTATTTGTAAATATTCTCGAATAATCACAATGTATCCATGTGATTTTATTGGGATTGGAAAACTTAGCAACAAAAGGTAGTGACGCACTCTCCTGAAATGAGATAACACAATCATAGTTATCCTTTTCTATACTCCTTATGGTTGATGTTTCTATACAATTAGAGAAAAATTTCCCCAAAAAAGGTATTTTCAATATTAGTTTGAATAATATCAATATCAACTTCCGAATACCAGAACTATTTACGACATTGGCATTAAGCAAAGATGTACCAAGATTCTTTCCAATAGAGAATTGGGCAAGTTCTGATTGTAGGTGTTCACCATAGGTGTTCATCACGAAAAGATGGATATCGTATCTCTCAACAAATGTCGAATTAAGTAATGCAATTAATGAAGACAACACTCCACCAGTTCGACACCCCGGTACTACTATTAGTATTTTTTTCATATTGAATTCTGAATAAAGGAACGATAACGCTCTTGTTCACTTTTTAAGACTATGTTTACATGAACGTAATCAATTGGACAAAGAAGTTCCTCTTTTCTTCTTTCAAAATCTTCAACGCTTTCTACATACCTATATTCCAGCGAAAATAACTGTAATAGTGAACGCAGTCGAGTAAACTTTTTTTCTGATGCACAGAACACAAAGAACTGTTTGTTGAAGATGAGACTAAGAGCCAATCCATGAAATGAATCTGTAATAACGTATTCAGAGTTTCTGATTCGTGTAAGCCAGTGTCTTGGACCATTTAGAATCCTAGAAGAAAAAGAAGAGTGTACAAACAAGGGCAAACCAAGGGTGTTTGCAATATGATTCGCCTTCTCCTTCGCCTTACTATCATTCAAGAGAAGAAAAGGAAACACTTGATGCAGAGGTTTGTGATTTAGAACCAGATCCTCAAACTTTCCATATCCGAGTGTAGGGTCAGGAAGATTGATTGCTTCAAGTTTCATTATGCTATTGAGTATCTTGACCCCAGAAGATTCACGAACAGAAATAGCACAGAATTGCGAAAGCAAAGCTTTCGCGGCCGCTGTATACTTTTTGTCCTCGTCCCATACCTCTTTTCCAAAGCTTGATGACATAGCAACTTTTCGTTGGCCATTTACAAAATCAAGAAAAAAAGAATATCCAAAGCAACCTGTAATGTCACGATTCCATACTTGATCACTTCCTACAACAGTAACATCCGATTTAGGTAGATTGATCTCCTCAATAGAATATGCTTTATTTGTAAGTTTCGAAAAATACTTTTTCTTGAAAAACCAAAACTGAAATTCTCGGATACAATCCATCCAGTAGTGAATACTCTTCCAATTCCCTTTTTGAGAAGGATTGATCAGATTGATTACCCTAACAGTATGACCTGCTTGCTCGAGCATTCTGCAAGTAGCGAATGTCTGCATAACGGCACCATAGCATTTACCATAATGTATAGTCAAAAGATTTACTTTTGTCATATTATCGTATTATTTCAATTTCTGTTTTATCTGTCTTGTACACCTTTCTCATAAACTCAAGATAAAGAGGGAATGCGATATCGGCACCTTCATCAATCCAACTAAAAATAATTGGATTCTTTTGGCTTACATAGGGGGCTATAGATTTATATCCAGTGAGAGTACAAATCAAATTTTTTCTTTGATTACTTCTTCCATCTTCCGTTTTTATGAATAGTCTTGCGAATAATCCATTTACAAATAAAACTATTTTTAACCACAAGGCCATCCTCCCATTAATAAAGCATCGGTTTACAGTACAGCCGAGATTTTTGGAATATCCTTCCAATCGCTTAGCCCTATCTTGATCGTTTTCTTCTGCCATTTGTTGCATCTTGGCAGCATCACCAAAAGTCACCTTGAGAACAGTAGAAATGATCGTGCCTTCAACTTCATGTTTCTTGAACACTGAGTTTCTAAATTCATATTTGAAATCTTCAGGATGAAAAATCTTAATGGTGCCATCCTTCAGTACAACTCTTGCGCTCACAAGTAATTCAGAAATACTATTTTCTCTACATGAACTATTATTCACAAGTGCTGCTCCAACAGTACCTGGAAGTCCTGTTAAATATTCAAAGCCTTTAATACCTTGCTTTATCATTTGCTTGGAGAGGTTTATTACTCCCACACCGGCTTCACAGAAGAGTTCCCCATTTTCTACATGGAAATACTTGCACTTTGCAGTAGAGACCACAACAGGGATATTACATTCGTTCAAAATGTAAAGGTTGGAAGTGTGCCCTATTAATAGAAATGAAATCTCCTCCGAATAAAGGAAAGATACAATCGTCTCCAGTTCATCTGCACTTACAGGCGAGATAAATATACCTGCTATACCACCTCTATGAATCCAAGTTCTTTTTTTAAGATCAACATGAGTCTCATATTGAATCTTTTTGGTATCTAAGTATTTAGTCAATAATTTGTTTATCATTCTTTCGTTTAATAAAGTTCAAGAACATAGTCCTTTCAGACTTGTCAAGGACTAAAATATATGAAACTGTAATAGATATCAAAACACTCATAGCACCAGTCAGGAGCAAACGTAAGAAGGAAATAGGGAATATCATTGTAATAGCAAATGGAAGCAAAGGAACAAGGATCACAAAGGCCACACACGGGATAATTACTTTTCTACAATATTCCTTCAAACTATACGGATACACCTTTTTCAGAAGCAGATTACATACAAGTTGATTTACGATAGTAATAATAAGACTTACCCAGTAAACTACAACAGGATCAAAACCTAATTTCAAAAATACCCACGAAACTGGTAGGATAGCGCAAACCATCAAACAGGTTCCTATCTGATAGTTCTTCATCTTTCCTGTTGCATGAACGACCTGAGAGACAGGAGTATTTAAACTACTGATAATCATATTTACAAGTACTAATATTGTAAAGGGAATAGTATAGTCAGGAATGGTATCACCTAGCCACAAATGAAGAATATATTCTATCTCTATAATAACTGGTATTGAAAGCATAGCCAAAAGAATAAAAGACACCTTTGACAAACTATAAAATAGTTTTAATACTCTCTCGTTGTCTCCTGTTGCATAAGATTGTATCAATTGTGGACGGAAAGCAATTACAATATTTGATTGGAATCCCTGAATAGCACTCATCACCATATTCGAAACCCCACGAGCTGCATTAACTATAGGTCCAAAAAATACATTTAGGAGCATATTTAAACCTTGACTCTTTATCATGTAAGCAAACGAGCCCAATCCATTCCATCCTGAAAAAAACAACATCGGTTTAAAAAGTTGCTTTCTGATAATAAAATCAAACTTTAAATCTTGAAAGTGACATTTGGCATAACCATAATACAAGAAGAAGCAGATTAACGATACAAGCATATTAAAAGCTCCATAGAGAATCAGTTTATCAAATGTTGTATACTTAATTACATAAGCGACGCCTAACTTTGCCAACACCTCAAAAATACTGAGGTATGCATAATAGTCCATCTTTTCATACGCCATAATAGCAGCACTATATGGTATCTGAAGAACAAGAAGTATCAGTGATAGCACAGAAAACTGGAATACCCACTGAGCAGCAGCGAATCGGTCTATTGGAATAACCATCTGAGTATGAATATACCACATTCCAAATGTTTCAAGAAGAACCAATAAGATTACAACTAAAATACCTTGTATCTGGAGAGCTGTATTATATACATCTTTAATACTGTATCCATTCTTTCTTCCAAGAGAAAAATTATAAAACCTCTGTACACCATTAGACATTGAGGTATTCAAAAACGCAAACATTGTCACGAAACCACTGACAACATTATTAATTCCATAATCTTCAATGTCCAAAGCCTGTAGTACCACCCTAGTACTAAAGAGCGACACTATTAGCACCAATCCCATTCTCAAGTAGAGAAAGAGAGTATTCTTTGCTATTCTTTTATTATGTAATGACCTGTCTGACATTAGATACTATCTGTTGTTTTTGGCCAACAATTATATACACAAATAAATCCTTAACTTTATAAATTTAAACGAATGCCCATTGAAACCACTCACCTTAATAATATATAGTGGATTCCTTCGTTTATTTCACCATCTACAGCGAAGTCGGCAACTTTGCTCCTAAAAACTCATATAGTGAATATGGACATACTAATAGTGAATCATTAGCCCTAATTTTATAAAAGGTTATTTCCAACCAAATACAAAAAACATTGATTGCAAAAATTCAGTATCATTTGTATACTCGCCAAAACTACTTATGAGATATAATGTAAACAACACTATCCTCAACAAACTTCTCTTGAGCATCCGTGTTATTCTTTATCTTTAAACCTTTTCCCAAACAAGCACTAGAAGAAATATAAAAGTAACAAAGTATATATTCCCTAATAGGTATAATGATGATAAATCATTCGTAAATTGTCATATTCTATCCGTTATTTATACGATCCGAATAGTTATACAATACCAATTCATGTAACCTAATTTCTTCATTGGTGAATTTTTTCTTAATTACCTTAGCAGATATACCTCCGATAATTCTATATGGGGACAACTTTTTGTTACTACTGAACCTGCAGCCACAATTGTTCCTCTACCACTGATAACACCCTTGAGTATTGTCACATTAACGTCACGCCATATATCTTCCTCTATTACCACATCCTAATCATTTTCAGGAATCTTATCAACATTCCTTATTGAATCAAGAAATTTTCCAACCTTAAAATGATGAATACTTATAAAGATTACATCTGCACAATTCCAACCTTGAAATTCAAGCGTATTCCACTTTACTCCATATTCACTTTGGAGTTCCATGATCATATTTTCATGAGGTAAAAAAACTTATTAAAATTTCCTCCACACCATCTTATTAACAATCCCCACATAAGACTGTACAATCTTCACAACCTTTGTACTGACGTTCTCATCGACATAATCGGGAACCGGAATTCCGTGTTGACCGTCACGGCAAAGTTCAACGGCGGTATCAACTGCCTGAAGAAGACTTTTCTCGTCAATGCCAGCGATGATGAAGTCGCCTTTGTCTATTGCTTCGGGGCGTTCTGTTGATGTACGGATGCAGATGGCAGGGAAAGGATGACCGACACTGGTGAAGAAAGAGGATTCTTCGGGAAGAGTGCCTGAGTCACTGACTACTGCAAAAGCATTCATCTGAAGGCAATTGTAGTCGTGGAAGCCGAGAGGTTCGTGTTGGATGACACGTTTATCGAGTTGGAAGCCGGAGGCTGCAAGGCGGTTACGGCTGCGTGGGTGGCAGCTATAGAGTATCGGCATGTCGTATTTTTCTGCCATTTTGTTAATTGCAGAGAACAGGGATATGAAGTTCTTCTCTGTGTCGATATTCTCTTCACGATGGGCAGAGAGGAGGATATACTTTCCTTTTTCCAAACCAAGACGTTGATGAATATCACTTGCTTCAATCTCTACGAGGTTATTATGCAAAACCTCTGCCATAGGAGAACCGGTGACGTAAGTGCGCTCTTTAGGTAAACCGCAGTCGGCAAGGTAACGACGGGCATGCTCGCTATATGCCATGTTTACATCGCTGATGATGTCGACGATACGGCGATTGGTTTCTTCCGGCAGACATTCGTCTTTACAACGGTTACCCGCTTCCATGTGGAAGATGGGGATATGCAGACGCTTTGCTCCGATAACGCTCAGACATGAATTGGTATCTCCTAACACCAATACGGCATCTGGCTTTGCTTGTACAAAAAGTTTGTATGAGCAGTTGATGATATTGCCACAAGTGGCACCAAGATCATCACCTACGGCATCCATATAGACCTCCGGCTCTGCTAACTTCAAATCTTTGAAGAAGATGCCGTTAAGGGTATAATCGTAGTTCTGGCCTGTATGGGCAAGAATGACATCGAAATACTGACGGCATTTGTTGATAACAGCTGCAAGGCGAATAATTTCAGGACGAGTGCCGACTACTATTATCAACTTCAGTTTACCGTTATCTTTGAATTTTATATCTGAATAATCAAATTTGGGTTGCTTCTCCATATTATTCTAACTTTATTTCTGTTCTACTTTATCGAAATAAGTATCCGGCTTATTCGGGTCAAATATCTCATTGCAATACATAACAGTCACCAAATCTTCTGTTTCTGAAAGGTTGATGATGTTGTGGGTATAACCGGGGAGCATGATGACTGATTGAATCTTATCACCGCTCACCTCGTAGTTAAGTATTTCGTCTGTTCCTTCCTTACGGAGCTGAATAAGTCCATGACCGCTTACTACGATGAATTGTTCCCACTTGGTGTTGTGCCAATGTTCGCCTTTCGTGATACCCGGCTTTGAGATGTTGATGCTGACCTGTCCGCAATTCAACGTGTGGACAAGTTCTGTAAATGAACCTCGACTGTCAACATTCATTTTCAAATCAAAGATAGCCTTTTCCTTCGGTAAATATGAAAGGAATGTACTGTAAAGACGTTTGGCAAAAGAATCTGCGGGGATTTCGGGTATCATCAGTGTCTTGGGCATATCCGCAAACTGATGGAGCAGGTCTACAATCTCACCGAGTGTCGCCTTGTGCGTGACAGGACAGTAACAATAGCGACCTTCGGCTGAAGGGATCACTTCCAAGCCGTCAAACTCACAATGATGTTCTTCACCCTTTAACGCATGAATCATTTCGTCAACAAGGTCGTCGATATAGAGAAGTTCGAGTTCCACACTTGGGTCGTTGACTGTAATAGGCAAGTCATTGGCGATGTTGTTGCAGAATGTGGCAACGGCCGAATTGTAATTGGGCCTGCACCACTTGCCGTAGAGGTTAGGAAAACGATATACCAATACCTTAGCTCCGGTTTCCTTACCATATTCAAGGAAGAGGTCTTCGCCTGCTTTCTTACTTCTGCCGTATTCGCTGTTGCCGAAACGACCGGTCAAGGATGCTTGCTGAGAGCTGGAGAGCATGACCGGACAATTATTGCCGTGCTTCTTCAATGTGTCGAGCAATGTGGAAGCAAAGCCGAAGTTGCCTTTCATGAACTCGTCGTTATCTTTGGGACGGTTGACACCTGCCAAATTAAAAACGAAGTCACACTCCTTACACCATGCGTCAAGCTGTTCGGGCATAGAGTCAAGATCGTACTCAAAAACCTCGTCGATCTTCAAGTCGCCATAACAGCGTGTTTTACCGTCCTTGATATTATTAAGTTGGGCACAAAGGTTCTTACCGACAAAACCTTTGGCCCCTGTAACTAAAATCTTCATACTTCGATTATTACTGAATGAAGTTGCCTTCGCCACTTAATTCTTTCTTGATATAGTCTAACGATGCAATCTTTTCTTTCGTTTCCTCAAGACTAAGAAGATAGGCATTATTGGAATTAAACTCATCAACTTCGGAACGTTTCGTATCACCTTCCTTAAAATACTTGTCGTAGTTCAAACCGCGGTTGTCAGCCGGGACACGGTAGAAGTTACCCATATCTTCTGCTTTGGCACATTCTTCTTTTGTGAGCAATGTTTCGTACATCTTCTCGCCATGACGGATGCCAATGACCTTGATATCCTCTTTCTTGCCCCCGAACAACTCGCACACAGCTTCTGCCTGAATTTGGATGGTACAAGCAGGAGCCTTTTGTACAAGGATGTCTCCGTTCTGACCATGTTCAAAGGCGAATAGCACGAGGTCTACGGCTTCTTCCAGAGACATGATGAAACGAGTCATTTTCGGTTCGGTAAGGGTTATAGGATTACCGTTGCGAATCTGGTCTATCCAAAGAGGGATGACAGAACCACGGGAACACATGACATTGCCATAGCGGGTGCAGCATATTTTTGTCTTACCGGAGTAACGGCTCTTAGCTACTGCTACCTTTTCTTCAATAGCCTTGGAGATACCCATGGCATTGATGGGATAGGCTGCCTTGTCTGTCGAAAGACAGATTACGGCTCCAACGCCTGCTTCGATGGCTGCGGTCAAAATATTGTCTGTACCGATTACATTCGTTTTTACTGCTTCCATCGGGAAGAATTCGCAACTCGGAACTTGTTTCAATGCGGCTGCATGGAATATATAGTCAACACCCGGCATTGCGTTACGGCATGATTGAATATCGCGTACATCGCCAATAAAGAACTTTATCTTGTTTGCAACATCCGGATACTTGGACTGATATTCATGACGCATATCGTCTTGTTTCTTTTCATCACGTGAGAAAATACGGATTTCACCGATATCCGTACGAAGAAAACGATTTAATACTGCATTACCAAAAGAACCTGTTCCACCGGTAATCATAAGGGTTTTGCCTGCAAAAATGCTCATTGTTTTATATTTCAATTGTTTAACTTCATTTTTTATAATACCGCACATACCACTCGGTAAAATGCCTCAAACCTTCCCTCAGACTTGTGTTTGGTTTAAAACCAAAGTCTTGCTCCAAAGGTGTTGTATCTGCATAAGTTACAGGTACATCGCCCGGCTGCATTGGTACAAGTTCTTTATGTGCTTCAAAATCGTAGTTTTCGGGAAGTACTCCTGCACGGACAAGCTCTTCTTGGAGGATGGTTACAAACTCAAGAAGGTTTTCAGGGTGGCTGTTGCCGATGTTATACACTTTGTACGGGGGTATTGGCAATCCATCTTCACCATTCTGCTTTTCAGGAGCGTGCTGCATTATGCGGACAACGCCTTCTACGATATCATCCACATAGGTGAAGTCGCGTTTGCAATTGCCGTAGTTGAAGATCTTGATGGTTCCACCTTTTACGAGTTTATCGGTGAAGCTGAAGTAGGCCATATCGGGACGGCCGGCAGGACCGTAAACGGTAAAGAAACGCAGACCTGTTGATGGTATGTTGTATAGCTTAGAGTAGGCATGAGCCATTAGTTCATTGCTTTTCTTGGTGGCAGCATAAAGAGAGACCGGGTTATCGACCTTATCGTCTGTTGAATAGGGCACTTTCTTATTGCTGCCATACACAGATGAAGAAGAGGCATAGACGAGATGTTCCACTTCGTGGTGACGACAGGCTTCGAGTATGTTGTAGAAGCCTATGAGATTGCTTTGGATATAGGCATCGGGATTAGTGATGCTATAACGGACTCCTGCTTGGGCTGCAAGATTCACAACAACTGCAATATCATTTTCCGTGAATATCTTTTCCACTACGTCTTTATCGGCTATAGATGCATGCACAAATGTCCAATCACAATTCAAAGACTCGATTTCTTTCAGGCGTTCATATTTGATGTTGACATCATAGTAGTCGGTGATAGAATCTATACCGATAACTTTGATGTGCTGAACATCCTGGAAAAGACGCTTGACAAGGTTGCTACCGATAAAACCGGCGGCACCTGTCACAAGGACTGTCTTGCCTTCAAGATTTACATTATACTCTACCATATCTTAATCTCTTCTGAAAATATCTCGCGTATAGACTTTACTTTCCACATCTTTCAGGCAGTCGTCAAAACGATTGGCAATGATGGCCTTGCTCTGTAGCTTGAATTCATCAAGGTTGTTAACGATTTTACTGCCAAAGAATGTGGTGCCGTCTTCAAGGGTCGGCTCATAAATGATCACTTCCGCACCTTTTGCTTTGATGCGCTTCATGATACCTTGAATGGCTGACTGACGGAAGTTGTCCGAATTGGATTTCATCGTCAAACGGTATACACCGATGACACAATTCTGTTCCTTGCTTGCATCCCACTGACCGTTTTCAGCATAATATCCCGCCTTACGCAGCACTGCATCTGCTATGTAGTCCTTACGGGTCTTGTTGGATTCCACTATGGCTGACATCATGTTTTGGGGGACGTCTTGATAGTTGGCGAGCAATTGTTTCGTGTCTTTGGGTAAGCAGTAGCCGCCGTAACCGAAAGATGGATTGTTGTAGTGCGTTCCGATACGGGGGTCAAGGCCTACGCCTTCGATGATTGCTTTTGAATCCAAACCTTTCATTTCGGCGTATGTATCCAATTCATTAAAATAGCTTACGCGAAGGGCAAGGTAGGTGTTGGCAAAGAGTTTGACGGCTTCGGCTTCTTTCATTCCCATAAAAAGCGTGGGGATGTCTTCTTTGATAGCGCCTTCCTGCAAAAGAGAGGCAAATATATGGGCGGCCTTTTCCAGTGCCGGGATATCGGCTACGGCTTTGATCGCTTCGTTCTCTTCTCCAAACTGATCGTTGCTGATTATCTTGGGTGTGCCTACAATTATGCGGCTTGGGTAAAGATTATCATAGAGTGCTTTGCTTTCGCGGAGAAACTCCGGTGAGAACAGCAGATTGAACTTCTTTATGCCCTTGCTTGCATACTTGACATACAGGCTACGGCAATAGCCTACCGGAATGGTGGATTTAATCACCATGACGGCATCGGGATTGACACTTAACACCAGATCGATCACCTCTTCGATATGGTGGGTATCAAAATGGTTCTTGACAGGATCGTAATTGGTAGGTGCCGCTATCACGACAAAGTCTGCATCGCGATAGGCTTTTGCTCCATCGAGCGTGGCTGTCAAATTCAATGGTTTTTCAGCCAAATACTTTTCAATATACTCATCTTGAATCGGTGATTGCTTATGATTGAGCATATCCACTTTCTCAGGTATAACATCCACGGCCGTCACTTGATGGTGTTGAGCCAAAAGGGTCGCTATACTAAGACCTACATAACCTGTTCCTGCTATTGCAATTTTCATACAAAATAGATTTAATTAATTCATTATTCCTTTCCAAACAACCATATCATGGTCGCTATAAGATTTTTCCGGGGAGTAGCATTCATGGCCTTTTAACGGTTTCGAATAGAAAACGTAGTCGATGCGCCAGAGTTTGTATAACTGCCGGAATGTGTATTGGTAACCGCTTCCGCAATCACGGAAACCGTCTGTCAGGCCTTTTCGGATCTGACGGTAGGTGTAGGAAGCGGGGGTGTCGTTGAAGTCGCCACAGACAAGGACCGGATATGGGGAGCGTTCGATCTCGGCGTGGATCGAATCGGCTTGATCGGCTCGTTTCCGGTAGTTGTCTTTCATTTTATGAATCAAATCTTTGGCGGCTTTGACACGGACTTTCAGGGTCTTGCCGGGGGCGGTGATGGCTGTCTTTACCTGATGGATCGGATAGCGGCTATAGATCGCTACGGGCGAATGGTCCGTGCGCCGGCTGATAGACCGGTAGGGTGCATAGGCAAAGGCTTGCCGGATGCTGTCCGGGTGGTAATAGCCGTTATCGGGGGCTTCCTGGAAACAGATGATATCGGGTTGCTGCTTCTTGATATAAGCGGCGGCTTCGTTCATGGTGTACTTTTTGTTCCAATAGAAATGGCTGGCGTTGTAGGTGACTACGGTCAGCGGGGTTCCTTCTTGTGGGACGGCAGCCGGTCTACTCCAATATGGGGGTTGATAAACGGCTGACAGGTATTCTGCGTGAAGCAGGACCGCCAACAGTGGGACTATGCTTTTCCATTTCTTCTTGGTGAATAATTGTATCGGCAGCAACAACAGGTTGCCTGCCAATATCGGCCAAATCGACAATGTCAGAAAGGATAGCCAGATACATACGCCATCGGCATAACAGCCTCCGAGAAAACAGAGGATGGACAATACCGCAAAAAATGTAAGCAGAAAGTTATTCAACTTTTTCCAATCAAGGCTATCGGGCTGAATTCATTGTCATAACAAACGTATTCCTGTTGTTTGGGCTTCTACGGTGACGGCGGAGTTTTCGTAATCGCCGATTATGTCGATTTTCTGATCGCCTAATGTTTGCTTCAGACGGGCTTTCATCCGAATACGGTCCAATATTCCTTTTTTAGGGGATTCTGTCCGGATCAAGAGATCGATATCGCCTCCTCGTTTCGTATCGTCGGTACGGGAGCCGAACAGGTAGACGGATACATCCTCGCCATAGATTTCTTTGGCAATCCGGACTATGGACTGTATTTCTTTCGAATTTAAACGCATTCAGAACTCTTTTGTGACAAAGATAAGGATTTTATTCTTTGTCGAGAGCTTCGTAGACTGAATTCTTGCTTTTGAACTCGGGGACGATTCCTTTCATCATTCGGACGGTGCCCATCTTGTCGACTCGGACTGCAAGATCGATCAGGGGGGTGATGACCGTGCAGATGTCTTCGTAGTCGTATTCGCGGACTTGGGCACGGAAGATCTTTTCGTTTTCAGTAGGCAGGGTGTTTTCTTTGGTTGCCAAGAGTTCTTCGTAGAGCTTTTCGCCCGGACGGAGGCCGGTGTATTTGATCTCGATGTCTTTACCGGGGACAAGGCCGGCAAGCTCGATCATGCGGCGTGCCAGGTCGGCTATCTTCACGGGAGTCCCCATGTCGAACACGAAGATTTCATTGCCTTTGCCCATAAAGGCGGCTTCCAGGACCAGACGGCAGGCTTCGGGGATCGTCATGAAGTAGCGGATGATGTCGGGATGGGTGACGGTCAGGGGACCGCCCTTTGCCAACTGCTCGCGGAAACGGGGTATGACGGATCCGTTGCTTCCCAAGACGTTACCGAAACGGGTGGTGATGAAGCGGGTCTTACCGGGGTAGCGGCCTTTGCTGATGGCGACGCTCAAGCTTTGCACGTACATCTCTGCCAGGCGTTTGGAGGCACCCATGACGTTGGTCGGGTTGACGGCTTTGTCGGTCGAGACCATGACGAACTTCTCCACTCCGTATTTGACTGCCATATCGGCCACGTTGCGCGTGCCGTAGACATTCGTATGGACGGCTTCGCAGGGGTTCTCTTCCATCAGGGGCACATGCTTGTAGGCGGCTGCATGGAAGACGATCTGGGGATGGAAACGCTGGTAGACGTTCTCGACACGGTGGATCATGCGGACATCTCCCATGACGGGGACGAACTCGACATCGGGAAATTTTTCTTCCAGTTCCAACCGGATGTTGTGCATCGGGGTTTCGGCACTGTCGAACAGAACCAATTGCTTCAGGCCGAACCGGCAGAGCTGACGACAGAGCTCGCTGCCGATGGAACCGGCGGCTCCGGTGACCAAAACGACTTTGCCTTTCAACGAATTGGCGATCTCGGTCATGTTGATGCGGATCTCTTCGCGTCCTAACAGGTCTTCGACACGGACTTCGGGAAGGGAGTGCAACTGTATCTTGCCTCCACGGAGCTCGTCGACGGAGGGCAGGAGCAACATGCGGATCTTCTTCTTCTCGCAGAAACGGACCAGACGTTCGCTTTCTTCTTTGACGACCTTATAGTCGGTGAAGAGGATGGCCTTGATGTTATAGCGGTTCATCAAGCGGTTGAACTCGGCCTGGTCGGAGATGAAATAGACTTTATAGTTGCCTATACGCATGGAGATCCGAGTTCCGAAACGGAGAAAGCCTTCAACCTGGTAGGATGAGTTTTCGCGTAAGAACGCTTCGTTCAAGAGTGACGGATAGGATTTATCATAGCCGAAAATAAAGATTTTGTCTTTGCTGCGGGATGTCATGCTGCTCACTACGAAGGTGTAGGCGGTAATGAGGAAGACACGGAAAATCGTCAGGATAAAGAAGGTGAGAAAGAAATCGATGATGCTTCCCAACAGGAAACCTCGGAAGGTGAAAACATCGGTTATCAAAAAGAGGGTCGGCAGGATGGTCGCTCCTTTCAGGGAAGAGGCCATGGCGATACGCCCGGTCTCGGTGAAAGCAGAGTGACGGATGATTCCTTTATAGGTCTGGCATATGAAAAAACTGACAAGGCTGCAACAGACCGATGCCAGGAATACGCTGAATACTGTCTGATTTGAATAATCGCAATCTAAAATGTAACTGATCAGAGCCAAGGATGTGACGGTCGAAAAAACAGAAAGGAACAGGTCTATCAAAAGAATTACCCATCGGTTAATGTACTTTTCCCGCGTCAGCCTCGATAATAAATAGTTGATTTTCATATGATTAAAGTATTAATAGTTCCACACGAAAGCTCGTCAGTCCCATTAATGGGTAACGTACTTGACTTACTTTGGCACCAATCTACCGAGATAAATGTCATTAAATCGTTTAGGAATTGTGATATTTTGTGCATCCCGCACAAAATATCATAGGCGGAAGAACGCCTATTTCGGACGACAAATAACATTTTTATTTCAGTAAGACAAAGATATTTAAAATCTTCGATATTCATTTTTTTATAATCTTAACTGCCTAATTGATAGGCAGTACCAGTATATTTCAAAAACATATGATAATCACGTGATAATCCAAATTTAAACTTATATTCACAAGAATATTTTTCTTTTTATCACAAGCGGATACATACCGTTTTTCACCGATCATATACCGATTGATTATCTTTCTATATTGAAAAAGTTTTATTTCAATTTTTATTTAGATCATTTCTAAATAAAATTATTCCGCTTGCTCTTTATTCTGCCGTTTGAAAAGGAAAGATGATCGTTTTTGCTTTTTTCTTTGTTAACCGTTTTCGGTAAAACGCTGATTTTAAACTAATTAACATTCAATCTGCCCCATACAAAAGTCCGTCAGTCCCATAAGAAATGAAGACATAACGTTCTGACTACATGAAGATTAAGCATCTTCAAAATGACTAATGAAAACGTACGTTTTTTTTAGTCATTTTATTTATAAAAGATTGTTAACCGTTGGTTTTCAAGAAACGACGTCTTGCCGAATCGATCTGATTGATAAACAGAAAAATAAAAGACAAACAAAGTTTTCTGATTTCAAATATTTTAAGTATATTTGCTCCGTCAAAATGACTACCGAAAACGTACGTTTTCGGTAGTCATTTTTTTATGGGAATTCCGGAGGGGGAAGCGGTTTCGTTTTTCTTTTCGGGGAAGCGGGAAGAGAAAGGGATCATGTGCAGATACGAATTAGGGCGGTATCGTCAAAACGTACTTGTCTCCCACGCTGACGCGGGAACAAGGCTGTTTTGACAACACCGCCCTGAAAAAGCAAAAGAGAAGGTCTTCTTTATTCTATCGTGCTAATCGTAGAAATCATACCGAACTTTCCGTTGTCGTTCAGACTCCAGATAACTTCTCCTTTATCGTTGATCTCGAATACCTGGGGGCTCTTGGCCTCTACGGCATTCTTGTCGTGTCCTTGCCAGTTGCAGACGTACAGGCCGCCATCCTTTGCCGGAAGCAGTCCGGCAACGAAGAACAGGCGGACACCATCGATATCGTTTTCACCGAAGCGACGGGCCACTTCGCCGTTGTCGAGGTTCACTTCCATCAAGGAATGACCATCGCCACAGGCTACCCAATAGTTACCGCCGTCCAACTCCAATGTGGTGAAAGGCGTTCCTTCGAGGCGGGTGATCTTCACCACTTCGCCTTCAGGAGAGAGCTCGCGCACGTCGGAGGTGGCAAAGAGGGGCATCAGGTAGTTGCCGCGGGCATTCTTGTTCAGCTGGCGGAACTGGGCGTGCGGATGGTCGATGCCTGTCTCGTATTCGGTACGCGACAGGATATCGCCTGCCGGGCTCACTTCCATGATAACGGCCGGATGGCCTACCCAACCCAAGAGGTAGTTGCCGTCGGGCAACACGCGGGCGGTCTGCATCTCGCAGGTATCGGGGGCGGCAATGTTCCATATCTCCCGGTGATTGCGGTCGATCAGTTTCGCTCCTCTGGCATAGGCGAAGAGGATGTTTCCGTCGGGGGTGGCGACTGCCGAGTTGCATTCCCAGCCTTTTTCAAGGGGATGCTCCCACTCTATCTGCTTGGTGTCCTTGTCGATGATCACGATCTTGTTCCAGCCGGAACCGCCCAACAGCAATTTTTCTGTCTTCTTCTCGCAAGAGGTAGCGGTCACCAACAACAGTGCGGAACAGAGGTATGTAAATAGCTTATGCATACTTAATAATTTATCAATGAGTCGATCGGCTCATCATTTCTGTAAATCCTTGAACATTTCGAAACCCTGTTCAGGTGTCAGGCCTTCGTGAACGACAGCGTGGACGGCTTGGATCATCGCGGCCGGGTTTTCACTCTGGAAGACGTTGCGTCCCATATCGACACCGGCTGCACCGTCGTTGACAGCGTTGTAGCAGAGTTCGAGTGCTTCCTTTTCGGGCAGTTTCTTTCCGCCGGCGATCACAACGGGAACCGGACAGGAGGCGGCTACTTTCTCGAAGCCTTCGCAGTAGTAGGTCTTCACGATGGAGGCTCCGTTTTCGGCACATACGCGTGAAGCGAGTGCGAAGTAGCGGGAGTCGCGTGCCATCTGTTTGCCGACAGCCGTCACACCCATGACGGGGATACCGTAGCGGTTGCCCAGGTCGACTGCTTCGACAAGGTTGGCTGCCGTGAGGGCTTCCTGTTCGCCGTCGCCGGCAGAGAACATGACGGCCATGGCGGAGGCGTTGTAGCGGATCGCATCTTCGATATCGATCAGGACGTTGCGGTTCAGCTCGGTCAGGATCGTCGAACCGGCATCCGAACGGAGGCAAACGGGTTTGTTGATGTTAGCGGGAATGGAAGTCTGCAGGATACCGCGCGTACACATGATACAGTCGGCATACTGCACAAGGGGAACGATGTTCAGGTCGATACGTTCCAAACCTGAAGTCGGACCCATGATGAACCCGTGGTCGAATGCCAACATGACGGCACGGCCCGTTTTCGGGTTGAAGATACGAGAGAGGCGGTCTTTCATACCCCAAGGGAGGTTGGAAGCGCCTTTTACATGAAAATTGTCAAATTGGGTAGTTTGTCCGAAGCCGAAGTTATTCGCTTCTCTGAACCCATCCATATCTGCCATAGAATTTATGATTTATGATTTATAATTTATGATTTATGATTTGGGAATTTACGATTTATGATTTATGATTTATGCGTCGGTGATAAATCATAAATCATAAATCATAAATCTTTACAGTGCTTGCGCGAACGATTCGAACATGCAGCTCCAGGAGGTGGCACCGCTATCGGCATAGCCGATGGAGCGTTCGCCGTAGTTGCGGGCACGACCGAAGTTGGCTTTCATCTCCACGGTCGAAGCTGCACCGGCAAGGGCGGCTTTCGCACCGGCTTCGAGGATCTCCTTGATGTCGTCCGAAGGACAGGCCTGGATCGCTTCGACGGCAGGAATCAGGGCGTCCATCATGGTCTTGTCGCCTTTCTGGGCTTTCGTCTGTTTCTGCACGTTGGCAAGGCCGCCGGCAAACATGGCTTTCACTCCGGCTGCATCCAGCTCCGTTCCGGAAGCATGGTCGCTCATGCCGAGGAAGAAGGCGCCTAAGAGCGTACTGGTGGAACCGCTTACCTGCAACATGACGTCAAAGCCCATGTCGTTCAGCATGGCTTTGAATTCCGTCCCTTTCTTGGCCGTAGCCACGATGGCGGACATGGCGGTCACGATTGCCTGGCCGTGGTCACCGTCGCCGATGACAGCGTCCAGTTTAGAAAATTCGTCTTCGCGCTCCTTGATATTCTTCAAGGCGGTGTCGAGCATCGCCTTGAAGTTTTCGATTGTCAGTTGTTTCATATTTTGTTTATTTACCGATTGTTGTCCAGTAAGGTGCATCAGCACGTTTGTTTTTCAGATAGTCGATATGGTCTTCGTCGAGGATGGCCATGATCATCTGGAAACCGGCCTGTTCCTGTACGGTCAGGATTTCCTGGATACGGCTCACGACAACCTGAAGGCCGCGGGCTTCCAGTTCTTTGTAGGCTTTGCGGAAGATGATGTTCAGTTCCATGTGGGTAGTCGCTCCCACGCCGTTGATGATAAGCATCATCTTGTCGCCGGCTTTCGGTTTGAGCTGTTGGCAGAGCAGGTCTACCATTTCGGCTGCCGTAGCGTCGGCCGATACGAGCGGTTTCTGTCCGCCACCGCCTTCGCCGTGCTGTCCCATACCGATCTCCATGATGCCCTGGGGCAGGTCGGTGATCGTTCCGCCGTTCTGCGGATGCGTGCAAGAGCGCATGGCTACGGCCAAGGTAGCGACGTTCTTGTTATAGCGTTCGGCAATTTCGACCAGTTCGTCCAGAGTCTTGCCTTCTTCGGATGCAGCGCCCAGGATCTTATACAAAGGAACGCATCCGGCCAGGCCACGACGGTCGTTGACATCGGCGTCGATACCGGCACTGATATCGTCGTGGGTCAATACTTGTTTCACTTTGATGCCGACACGTTCTGCCAACTGGCAAGCCATGTTCGCACTCATCACGTCGCCGGAGTGGTTCAGGACAACCAGCAGGATGCCGGCTTCGCGTTTCATCAGTTGCAGAGCCTGGAACAGGCGTTGTGCGCCGGGAGCGGCAAAGATATCGCCCACAACGGAGCAGTCCAGCATGCCTTCGCCTACGAAGCCGCTCAAGGCAGGTTCGTGGCCGGATCCGCCCAACGTTACGATAGCCACTTTGTCTTCGCTCTTCGGATTGGCACGTACGACGATGTTCTCGCCTCCCAACTTAACCTGGTCCGGATAGGCCAATACATACCCTTCCAACAATTCGGGGGTTATCTGTTCGGGATCATTTATAAATTTTGTCTTGATGTCTGACATGGTATTTTCCTCCTTTATTTAATGTTATTAATATGTCTCTCTTATTTGATCTCCATGATTTCGATGGCGATGCCTTCTTCTTCGATGAATGCGATCGTCAGGTGTTCGTCGCATACAGCCGGGGCGAAGATCACTTTCTTGCCTTTCAGTTCTTCTTCCAAAGAAGGAACGACATAGGCGATGTGTCCTTGTTTCTGTACCAGTTCGGGCAGGCAGCTTCCTTCTTCGAATTTCAGGAATTCGATGCGGTTCGGGCTTTTGTTGTAGTCTGTCAACCAAACTTTCAAACCTTCGTTATACACTGCTCCTTCTACTTTTTCTGTCGTTACGATACCGACGTGATTAAATGTTCTCATGACTAATTAATTTTAAGTGTTTGTATTATATTTGTTTGTTATCAGTTCTCTCAAATCCAAAACCTCTATGTTTTACATCTTTGTTTTCCATTTCCTGTAGGAAAGGACAGCCAGGATGACGACTATTCCCAAGGCGATATAAAGATAGGTGAATATCCCGTTCACGTTATCATTTTGACCGTATGAATGCATTCCGCTCAGGAAATAGTTGACCCCGAAGAAAGTCATCAGCACGGAGGCGAACGCAACCACGGACGCCAGGTTGAAGAGCCACAGGCTGTACAGGCGTTTCACCAGGTGGAGATGGGTCACCACGGCATAGACGACCATCGTGATCAACGCCCAGGTCTCCTTCGGGTCCCACCCCCAGTAACGGCCCCAGGACTCGTTTGCCCAGACGGCTCCGAGGAAAGTGCCGACGGTCATCAGGGCAAGCCCTATCCAGAGCGCCATCTCGCTCACGATGCTCAGTTCGGTGATACGGGCTTTCAATATCTCTTTGTTCTTCTTCCCGGTAATGGACATCATCACCATATCGGTCAGCCCGATCAGGCAGCTGATGCCGAAGAAACCGTAAGCGGCGACAATGACTGCCACATGGAACATCAGCCACGGCGATTTCAGGACCGGGACGAGCGGGTTGATCTCCGGGTCCATCCAGTTCAGGCCGGACACGAAGAGGATGATACCGCCGAAGAGGGTGGCCAGTGCGAGGGTGATCGTGCTGCGACGCACGAACAAGAGGCCGGCGAGGACGGTCGCCCACCCCACGTAGACCATCGTCTCGTAGGAGTTGCTCCAGGGGGCATAGCCTCCGATATACCAGCGCATCCCCATACCGAACATGTGGTAGTGGAAGACGACCAGCACACCGATCCCTGTCAGCCAGGCGGCAACCTTCATCCAACGGCTACGGCGGAACAGCATCGCGAAGGACAGGACCAGCAGGAGCCCGCCCAGGACCAGGTAGCCGATCTTGCAATAGCGGAAGACATCCATCCTGTTATACTTCAACTCGGTCTGCATACGCTTCGGACTGATATCGAGTGTCTTGTTCTTGGCTTGCTGGTAGGTGTCGATCATGCCGACCACTTCGTCGGCTTTCGCCCAGTCGCCGCTTTTCAGGGCTTCCTGCACTTCGCCCAAATACCACTCGAAGATGCGGGAGACGAACATGGAGTCTTTGCCGCTGAAGGCGGAAAGGTCGTCGCCGGGTGCGTACCATTTATGGTTCGGATCGTCTTCTTTGGGGAAGAGGTTCAGCATCTGGTAGTTGATCAGCTGGTGGAAGATGTTCAGTTGTTCGTCCAGTTTCATCAGGTCCTTGTCGAAGCGCGTGCGCTGGGCAGGCATCTTGTTGTAGGCTTCTTCGAGCTTCTCCTGCAGCTTGTAGTTGCCGTTGTCGTCGAAGACCTGGATATAGGCGCACTCGCCGTCCGTCAGGCCATAGCGGGCTGCCAGTTCGGGATTGGAGAGGGCGATAAAGGGAATGCGCATCCACATATCCGGCATCGCCAGGAGGCTCAGGAGGAACTGGTCGGAGTTGAGCTTGCCGATCTTGTCCGACTTATGGAGCTTACGGAGAATCTCGGAAGAGAACGTGTTGACCGGCATCATACGGCCGTTGCCCGACTGGACCGGGAGGGCGCCGAAGCGGGCGGCATGTTCCGGGCTGACCGCATATTTCTGCACGGCATCGAGCATCGGGGATGTTTTTTCTTTTGCTCCCGCTTGCATCGAAACGGCAAGGAGGGCAAGCAGCACGACCGTCACGCCGGTCGCTTTGCGCAATTCTTTCAGGCGGCGGCTCTGGCGCATGAAGCGGGAGTCCTTGCCGACCAGACAAAGGATCAGACCGATGAGCAGCAGCAGATAGCCTGTATAGGTGATGTTCCGTCCTGCCACGTCGCGGTTGACGGAAAGGATGGTCCCGTGTTCGTCCTGGTCGTAAGAGGCCTGGAAGAAGCGATAGCCTTTTACATCCAGCACGTTATTCATAAAGATGCGTTCTTCGCGGTCCTTCCCGTCCACATGGACGATCACTTCGCTCTCGTAGGAAGAGGGACTGGCGGAACCGGGATAGCGGGTTAAGGTGAATTTCTTCAGTTCAACGGAAAAAGGCAGGGTATGGAATGTCGTGTTATCGGAAGTGCGGACAGCGATCCGGTCGCTTGTCTCTCCTTCACGCAGATGCAGGATTCCTTCTTCGCCGAAAAGGAAAGAGGTCAGGGCGCCGAGAAGGATGACGATAAAGGCGAAATGAGTCAGCATCAGTCCCCATTTGCCACGTTTCAGGTATTGGTGTTTGAGGGTGGCCGCGATGAAGTTGACGACCAAAAGGAATTGGAGCAGGAAAAACAGGGGGGAATAATAAACCATTGCTTTGGCAGCTGCTGTACCGTGATACTTTTCGATGAAAGTGGCAACGGCCAGGCCAAAGGCATAGATCAGTAACAGGACGATCGTCGTTACGAAGGAGGAGAAAAATCTTTCAAGATTTGTTTTCATTTACTTTTTTATTAGAGTTCACAGATGCGGCAAATGTACGCAGATTTATCGTTTGACGGAATAATCTGTGGCAATCTGCCACATCTGTGTTCTCCTTGGGTTGATAGATATTATCTATACATCATTTATTTATCAATCTTCAATGATCATACGGAAACCGACATTGAACACACGCTGGTACGGGTAGTAAGCCTTACGCGTGTGGGAAGCGGCATATTTCGGACGGTCGATATAAGAACCGCCGCGGGCCACCTTGTATTCGGATGTCTCTTTCGTCTTCTCATTATACGGATACGATACATAGTCGGAACGGGTCCATTCGGCTACGTTGCCGTGCATGCTGTACAGCCCGAACGGGTTGGCTTCGTATGCCTTGCCGCCCACCTGGACCAGGTTGCCGTCGTCTACGCTCTCTTCTTTCGGAAGGAAGGTATAGTATTTGTACCACGGGTTGGTCTTCGACATCGGCTGCGGGTCTACACCGTAAACGGCGAACAGCAGCGTTGTCTTGTCGGCCAGGTTGTCCTTCTTGCCGAAGTCCGTGTGCATGTCGCCATACCAGAAGTCCTGGTCGCTACCTGCACGGCAAGCCCATTCCCACTGTGCTTCGGTCGGAAGCGTGATCTTGAGGCCTGTCTTCTCGCTTACTTTCTGGCAGAATTCCATAGCATCGTTGTAGCTGACACGGATCACAGGCTGTTCGGGTTTGTTGGCCGGATAACCTTGGTTCACGTGGTCTTTCCACTGCTGGTCCACGAAACGGCTATCGTGATCCGGGAAGACGGTCTGGAACTGTTCGTTGGTCGTCTCCAGTTCAGCCATCCAGAAGCCTTTGCTGATCTTCACTTTGGCTGTCGGATAGGCATCGGGTTCGCCATGATAGCTACCCATCACGAATTCGCCGGCAGGAATACGGACGAAGTTCACCTTCACGCCCGGAGCGATCTCGACCACCTTACGGGTTTCAGGTTCCTTAGCCAGCATTTCTTTGATCCGGTCAGGACCGAACGGCCAACCTTTTACCTTCACGGTCTTTTCCTTCACCGGAGCGGCCTTTTCAGGCATTTCCGGAGTGATCGGGCCTTGCTTCTTCAGATAGTCGGCATAGTCGGCGATCTCTTTCTTCCAGTCTACACCGGCTCCGTTGGCATACTTGTCGGTCAATTCCTTACGACGTTTGATCTGGTCGAATCCTTTATAAGGAAGCTCGGTCAGGACGTTTGCATTGAAGTAACCTTTGTCGGGAGCGTTGTAGTCGATCCAGTTGTAGAGCGTCTTCCATTCCTTGTCGGTCAGTTTCACGTTGTGGTGGCCTTTCTTCAGCAGGCGTACCAATTCGCTCGTGTTGGGATGGTATTCGTAGGGCTGCAAAACAACCATATCGCCTTCACCACCCTGACGATGCACGTACGGGTGCAGATTCAGATAAGATGTGCCATAGCCCAACTTGTCTTTCTTTCCGCCACGCAGGTCGAACGCTTTTCCTTCACCGTTATGGCAGGCGATACATGCGCGATCCAGGATCGGCTGCATTTCCAGGTCGAACGTGAAAGAACGGGTTCCGCCTTCGGGCAGAGTCAGGGTTGACGGGGCTTTCTGCGAAGCGGTCACACGCTTCGGCATCGCGATCGAGTTCTGGTCTTCGTGGCAACCGATACAGGAGACCACTTCGCCCGGCTGGCCTGTCACCCAGCTTCGCATCCACTGGATGGCGACACCATCCTTATCCAACGGCTGGATAGAGATCGGCGTATTGGCAGGAGCTTTGAAGATCACCGAACCGTCTTCTTCGACAGGAACCGTTCCCAAGATACGTTTGATATCCCATCCGGACTGGATCCCGTGCCAGTTATGGTCGGACTTCGTCTTCACATAAGCATATTCGTAGGCATGCAGGCGCAGGGACTTGACAGTTCCGCGAGGAATTCCTTTCAGGCCTTCGCCTTCGTAAATATCCTGGATAAAGAAGGTGGCTTCTTTTTCGTTCAGCTTCACACGGTCGGGAATGGACGGAGGTGTCTTCGTCTTCTGTACCAGGATCGGGCTGATATAGCCTTCGCCTTCAGCCTGCATCAGACAGGTCACGTTGTCGTAGACATCGACCAGATAAAGTCCCCACAAGGCATGCGGATCCAACTTGGCTGCCACCAGGAAGTATTTGTCGTTCAGCGGAGTCGGTTTGACGAACTGCGGCCATACGTCATCCACCAGCCGGTCTTTGATCTCTTCCTTGACCGGACGGTTGCGGTAAGGGATTTCCTGTACCATGCCGGCAGTGCTCTTACGTCCCTTGGTCGGGTCGAAGACGATCAGACGGCCGGAACGTGCCACACCGTGGTGGCCGGAGATGATGCCGACGAAAGCCGAACCGTGGCCGGGCAACGGCTGCACGTCGAACGTACTGTTCGGGAACATCGCACCGCTGCCGTAGAGAGCTTTGTTTTCCGTTCCGTCAGGGTTCATGTGCATCACGATACGGGAATAATAGTGGGTCAGGTCGGTGTACTCCCAACGGGTGTACATCACGCGGCCGTTATTCATGATGACCGGGTTCCAGTTGGCATCCTGGTCGAATGTCAGACGGCGCATGCTCTTGTCCTTCGGGTTGTAGAGCACCATGTTACCGACCGCATCGCTACCGTTCACACAGGGAACGCCCTGGTATCCGATATTGGAGATGGCGATCACACGGCCGTCGGGCAGGTAAGTTCCATCGTAGAACTCCAGATCCGGCTCGTCGTTTTCCACAAGCGGCTTGAAGCCTGTTCCATCCAGATTCACTTCATAGATGTTCCAACGCCTGTCGTCCTGTGTCTGTGTGAACATCACGCGGTCTCCGTTCCAATGCAGTTTGAGGTCGGCGATGGACGAACCGTTCTTCGGTTTGTAGACCTGGCGCATCTGTATATCGCCACGCAGGTTGGAGAGTTCGACGATCTCGGCATCGAAACCGGAACGGCCGGCAGACTCCTGGTTACTCCAGTTGTTGGCCTGCGTACCCAAGGAAGGTGTCATGATCTGGTGGGCTTTCGAACCTACTTTGAAGCGGGCAGCCACGATCTTGTCGGCATCCAGCAACGGGTTGGCGAGCAAGATGGCACGTTTGCATTCCAACGCTTTCTTGGCATCGGCTGTGGCCTGTTCGTCTCCGTTATAGATACCGTTGAAACCTTTCTTCTCGAGACGGACCAGCTCGTTCAGCATCGGTTCATATTTGGCGGCATCATAGCCTTTCTGCTTTTTCATATCGGCAAAAGCCAATTTGACGGCTTCCACGTTCAGCCATTCCAAATCGCACTGAAGCGTATACACGTCCTGTACTTTCTCTACCAGTTCGAGATATTTATGTATCTGCGTGTCGAGATCTTTTTCGTTATCGATCTGCTTGGCTATATTCGAATAGTACGCTCCGTCCTTCAACCGGGAGATCGCATTATCCGCAGCCTGTTTTTCAACAGAAGCATCCGGGGTGATCAACCAGGTGTCCAGGCCGTCCAGCACGGCACCCAGCATCCCGATCTCTTCCGGATATTTAGCATTCAGTTCTTCTGCCACAAAAGTCGGAACCGTATTCAATGCCTGGAAGAATACGCTTCCGCCGCTCGACGTGTCGTCGATACCGACTTCGGCTTCAAAACGGACATACTGGCCACCCACCGGATACACTAACGTACCGTTTGCATGGCAGAACACACCGTGTTTGTATTCCTTTCCGGCAATCACGATCTCATGATCGTATGCGTTCGTGTTCATCTTGGGTTTCGCCCAACCTGCAACACCATATTCGTAAGGAACTTCGTCCAACCATACGGCTGTACCATCGGCTTTAATCAAACGGGCATTCGCCCATACCGCCTGGTCGTAGTCCGTACCGTCGGGACCTCCGGCTGTCACAAGCACCAGTTTATCCACCCCTTTCAGGTCTACCACGAAGGGCTCGGCTTTCGCCTTGTGCTTCATCCAAGTAGAGATGACGGGCATTCCGGATTTCTTCAGTTTTGCCTGCAATTCCGTTTTAGCTTTGACTGAGGCATCAATCCACGTTTCCGCCTTCTTCTGTTTGGGTCCGGCAGACACCATGACAGAAGAGGACAGAAGGAGTGATACTAATAAATAGTATTTATTCATGTAATAAATTATAAGGTGTTATTACTTAATTATAACGCAGCTTTTGTGTTGGTGAAACGCAAGCCATCATTATCATGGTAGCATGCCCATTCATCAACAATAGCACCTTCAGGACCAGCCATCATAAAGTGGAATGATTCCAATTTTTTCAAGCGAAGAACATCACCTACATGCTGTACGACGAAGTTTTTGCTCTTGATCGCACCGTGAGTAGCAGGAATGGCAGGAGCATTAGGAGTCTCGTCGCCAATTTCAGAGAAGTTGTATACCCATCCCTTTTCAACCATCCAGGATTCATGTTTAGCCGGGAATTTAGTCTTTACATGTGCATGTTCGGGGATCATCTGTCCCGGAAGCAGGTAGATGGCGTGAGCGAAGTAGCCATATTCAGGATCGTTGATCCAGAAGATACCACCCATACCTACGTTTTCAAAATCGCCCAGACCGAAATCTGTCACCCACATGTCCTTAGCCATCAGTTCGGTGAAAGGAACATCGTAAAACGCGAACATGTCTTTCATTGCTTCAATAGCAACATCCTGTTGGAACTTGCCGTCTTTGTAGAAGTCGGCATTCGTGTACTTCTTTGAATACTTCATTTCTTTATTATTTTTACAGTTAGCATTGTTGTTACAACCCTTATTGTTGCCACCGCACTGTTCGGTGCATTCTCCTTCGCCTGCAGACGAGCAGCAGGAAGATTCGCCGGTAGATGTCTTACCGCAACATGCAGCCATAGAAAGCAAAAGCGCTCCCATAGCGACTGATTTCATCAAATTCTTTTTCATTTTTTTCTCTTGTTTATTTAGTTAGTAATATTTGTTCTTATTCGATGGCGATTCCTTCTATTTCGATCAACAGCTCATCCCGGCACACATCCGCCCACATATAAGATATGGGAATGTCCAGGTTATATCCTTCGAGCAACTGCCGCGCCTCTTCGTAGAAGGATTTCTCTTTCAGATAGACACGCAGCATTTTCAGTTTCGCCTTGCCGATCAGCTGGCCGATGTTTTCCATCGTGATATGGAGCTGGCGTCCGAGGCCTACGCCTACTAGGCTTTCTTCTCCGCGGATAGCGGCCGTACCGGATATGTAGACGATCCGCCGGTCGTCGAAGGTCATGCTCTTGGCCCGTTCGAACTTCGGTGTCGCTTTCTTCTGTTGGGCGGCTTCGAGGACCTGGTCCGAATAGGCATGGGCGGCTATCTGCAACTTGTTGTCGATCGGGGTGGCATAGCATCCGGGACGGGCAAACACAGCCGCATCCAAGTCGACCAGTATGCCTCCCAGGTTAGCCCCGATACCGGTAGCGGCAGGATAGCCATTGTTCCAGTTTGTCCTTCCGTAGAAATCGGCACGGGCGTTGTTGAACATCTGGTAATGCTGGTCAGGCCCGTCGAAGCGGGTGATCTGCTCGATGTAGTTCCACTGGCGGATGATGCTGTTGACGGGGAAACCTTCCCGGCGCATCACCTCTCCTATCATGCCAAAGACTTCGTTCGACTGTTGCTGGATACCGAAGTTGATCACATCGCCGTGGAAACCGCCGGCAAAGAGAAAACGGCCGTCGGCATTCTCCAGCACGACATACGGGAAACCTTCGTGGCGGCGGAAGGTGATATGATCGCCTTCATCCGCTTTGTAGCTATGGACCTCCAGGATCAACCCTGCATTCAGAGGCGGTTGGGAAACGTAGCTCAGCACCGGCTCGTGATTCCCGTAGAACTTACGGATCTTCTCGCGCAGTATGATGCGGCGGGCGACATACTGTTCGTTGTCGTTCGGCATGCCGAAGAAGGCCAAACGGAGAATCTGCTCGTCTTGGGGCAACTGCGCCAGCAGGGCGTCTACCATCTTGTCGAAGGCTGCCAGTCCGGTCGTATAGATATTGTAATGTATTTTATCGCAATAATTCATAAAGAGTTCACATATTCGGTTAATGCTTCGATATCTTTCTCTGAAACTTTCTTTTCGATGCCGTGTTTATGGACGCTGAACACTTCTTTCATGGTGGCTGCACGCCCGTCGAACAGATAAGGAGCCGTACGCCATACTTCGCGCAAAGTCGGGGTGTCCCAGCCTTTTTCGAACTCGATATCTTCGCCTATACGGTGGTATTTCATGTCCGTATAGTAAACACCGCTATGGCATTCCCCGCATTTCAGCTTTTCAAAAACCTTCTGCCCTTCCTTTGCCAAATCGGACAGCTCGCCGTTCACCAGATAAGGACTGGGCACGGGGCGAAGCGATTTCAAATAGGCATCCACACAAACGGCGTCTTCTTCGGAGACGTCATAGAACTGGATGAAGTTAAAGCCGGCCCGCACAGCCCGTTCCGCATGTTCACGGATACCGGAAATCATGTTGGGAGGAGTCACATGGCTAAAGAGCAGGCTCTTGCAGTTCTTGGAATTGCCGACACCGTCGTTCATCAAGTCCCAGTTCATGCCGTCCGTACGGGCATCTCCGGGGTGGCAGCCGTTACAACTCTGCCAGTTCTGGAAGCAGTGCGAAGCATCGTTAAAGTAGCGTTCGCCTTTGTTTTCGGCTGTCTCCTCGCGTCCGGGATTCAGCTCGACCGCTGTCACTCCGTTCGTGTTGATATCCATTATGTTCAGGACATCGGCAAAGTAGGTCGGGATTATCAGCTTGTCACCGTCCAGGATCATGCTGCGAGGGCCGTTTCCTTCCAAGGGGACACGTTCGCGAAGGCCGTAGAGAAAAGTCAAGTCGTAATCCAGCATCGCCTTATTGGGATAGTTCAGGAATTTCTCCAACATCGCCTTATGGTCGATCACGCTGACTTCGTGTGTTCCCGAATGGGAGATGAAAACGGACTCGTCATTGCAGGCAATGCTCCAGATACCAGCTGCACCACGTTCGGGTTCATCCACGACGATGGCTCCCAGGAAGTCCTGCTTCTCGACATCGATCACGCTGAATGCGCTCGTGTTCATCCATCCCTGCTGCAACTGCGATGTAGGAACGGTGAAACGTCCTAAGTTGTGCGATACATATATATACTTGCCGTCGGGAGTGATACAAATTCCACGGAGGGCATTGCTGCCGTTTGCCAGCCGGATGTCTTTCACCTTCGTGAAGCCATCCATCTCGATCACGGATACGCAGGCAGCCACATAATCGAGGTCTGCCCGTTGGGCCGGCAGGAAGTTCGTTACGAACATGTATTTGCCATCTTTGCTGAACACGGCAGACTTCGGTTCGCGCAAGACCTTTACCGTACGCACCACCTTCCGCGCAACCGGATCGACTTCGGAAATGGTGGTCTGGAACTGATTGCATACATATATATGTTTCTTGTCCGGACCGAACATCGGATGGCATGCTCCCGAACCGGTCGGAATGGAAGCCTCCACCCTGCCCGATTCGAGCGACAGGATCTGTAAGTGGCCTGTCGTTCCGAATGTCGTCACATACGCCTTGTCGCCATCCACGAGGATACCCGTGGGCGCTTCGTCCATCGGGAAAGAACGCAACAACGCTTTGCCGTCAGGCGAAAAAACGTCAACACGCTTAACGCCTTTATCTGTCATCAACAACTCACCTTTCGCATTCGTCGCGACATCAGTCGGGAAGAACGGTGGGTTGCCTGCTGAAGCAAAGGAGATGCAACAGCAGGCAAAACAAGCCACCAGAGAGTTTTTAAACATGTATTTTCGTGTTTTCATGGTATATTATATTTTTTTTGCTTTATATATCCTAACTCAAGAGATATCGTCTGAGCCACTTTCTTTATGCAATCGGCCGAAGTCCGTACGACCTCTTTCGACAGCCGGTCCTTCGGGCCGGAAATCCAGATTGCCCCACAAGGATAGCCCGTATAATTAAAGATAGGCGTCCCAATGCAAATCACACCGTTCAACTCTTCCTCATTATCCAAGGCATAGCCCAATTTCCGGACTCTCTCAAGTTCCTCCAGATAAGCATCACGTGTAGTAATAGTCCGGGCGTTGTAGCGTGTAAACTCCATATAAGACAAATACCGGTCCCGGACTGTATTCGGCAGATAAGCCATGATAGCCTTTCCCGGGGCCGAACAATGCAAATCGAAAGATTTCCCCGGCGAGAGGACAAAACGGAACGTATGATGTCCCTGGGCCTGCTCGATAAAGATACCTTTCCGGTCTCCCAACACGCCGAAACAAGCTGTCTCTTTCACCTGATCGCGCAAATCACGCAAACGAGGCAGAACCGTTTCCAGCAAATTGTGCTCATTCAACGATCTGAACCCCAAAGTTAGTAATTTGCGGGACAACTTGTATCGTTTTGTATCTTCATTATAAATCAAATAGTCCAAACGCACCAACGTATTCAAAATACGATAGGCCGTAGTTTGGGATATATCAAGATCCGACTTGATTTCCTGAAGCGTCTCACCCTGGGTGCGAAGCGACAAGTACTCAAGTACGGCAATCCCTTTTTCGAGATTCGGGACCTTGTAGTTCTCTTCTGCTTTTTCCATATTTGGAACAACGCTTTTCATATTTGAAATATTGTTTCAGATTTGGATCAAATATAAAAGAGTATGAAGAAAGAATGGCAGAATGTTTGTAAAAATTGGTTAAGTATGTCGTAAAACACATTATAGTTGAAAGGTGAAAGTTGAAAGTTGCTTCGCGTTGCTATTTGCATTTTCACTTTCACCTTTCAACTCTTCTTATAGCTGACGATAGCCAATATGTTAAAGAACAGGGCGAACAGGCAAACAGCTATGAAGTGGCCGGTGAGGTCTGACAAAGTGCTGCCTTTCAGATAAACCATCCGCATCACTTCGACCAGATAGCGGAGCGGATTGAAACGCGTCAGTTCCTGTGCCCAGACCGGCATACTGCTGACGGGGGTAAACATTCCGCTCAGGAGGACAAATATAATCATAAAAAAGAAAGCCGTAAACATGGCCTGCTGCTGGGTGGACGAGACGGACGAGATAGCCAGGCCGAAACCGGTGAACGCCATCAGGTAGACAGCCGCAAACAGATAGATGATCCCCATATTGCCTACCGGCAGCAATCCGTAGACCAACCAGGCGATACAGGTGCCTATCGTGAGCAGGATCAGCCCGATAATCCAGAACGGGATCAGCTTGGAGAGCAGGAACAGGGCTTTCGGGACAGGCGTCACGTTGATCTGTTCGATCGTCCCTTTCTCCTTTTCGCTCACGATGTTCAGGGCGGAAAGGAAACCGCCGATAAGCGTCAGCAGGAATGCCATGATACCGGGAACCATGTAGTTCTTATAATTCAGATGCGGATTGAACAGGTTCGTGACACGGATTCCGTCTCCTCCACCGGCCGATACGGGCAAAAGGTTTTTCTCCTGATTGAAATCCTGGATGATGGACGCGAGGTAGGAACTGCCTATCCCTCCTTTCGTCCCGTTCACAGCATTGGCGGCTATCAGAAGCTCGGCCGTTCCCTCCCGCCCCAACCGTTCTTCGAAACGGGACGGTATCTCAAGGATGATATCGGCGGCATTGCTTTCGATGGAAACCAAAGCCTCGTCGTAGCGGGGCGAGACATCCGCCAGGCGGAAGTAGCCGGAAGACAGGACCTTGTCCGTCAGCCTGCGGGAAAGGACGGAATGGTCGTTGTCGACGATGCTCAGATTGATATTCCGCATCTCGAAATTAGCGGCAAAAGGAAGAACCATCAACTGTATGACCGGCAAAAGGAAGATGATACGGGGCAGGAACCGGTCCCGCTTGATCTGTTTGAACTCCTTCTCCAATAAGTATTTCAGCATCCTCATCATAATCGTATTTTAAAACGTTTCACACTCAAGCCTATCAGCACGACAACCATCAGGGACAGTATGCCTATTTCCTGCAGGACGGAACCGAGGCCCAGGCCTTTAATCATGATATCTTTCACGGCGATGATATACCATTTGGCCGGTACGATATTGGATATGACTTGCAGTATCTCCGGCATATTCTCGATCGGGAACACCATCCCGCTAAGCAATATGACGGGCAGCATCAGGACAACGGCACTGATCAGCATGGCGGCCTGCTGGGTGTCGGCTATCGTCGAGATCAACAACCCCAGGCACAACGCCACCAAGGCGTAGAGGACGGAAACGCCCACTAACAGCAACAGGCTGCCGTTGATCGGCACATCCAGAAGGAAGTACGACAAAGCCAGTATGGTGGCTATATTCACTAAGCTCAACAACAGATAGGGAGTCGCTTTGGCCAGAATGATATAGACCGGCTTCAGCGGAGAAACGAGAAGCACTTCCATCGTCCCTATCTCTTTCTCCTTCACGATCCCGACGGAGGTCATCATGGCACAGATCAGAATCAGGATCAGCCCCATGACACCGGGCACGAAGTTGTACGCCCCACGAAGCTGGGGGTTGTAGAGCAAAGAAATTACCGGCACAATTCCTTTGCCAGTTGAAAGGTGAAAGGTGAAAGGTGAAAGTTGCTCAACTGCTATCTGCGTAGCATACGCAGATAGCTGCGTCGCTTCGTTCGGATCGGTCGCGTCGACCAATAGCTGGATTTCGCTTTCACCTTTCACCTTTCCCCTTTCAACTATTAAAACCATCCGGACTTTACCCTGACGGAAAAGGGCCCGGCCCTCTTCTACGTTATCGATCATCTTATAGAGCTCGAAATACTCGCTGGCGACAAAATGGGAAATCATCTTCTGCGTCACCTCGTCCCGGCTCTGGTCCAGGATTGCGATAGGCACACACTTGATCTCCGTCGTAATGGCATAGCCGAAGAGGATGATCAGGACGACAGGCATCAACAACAGGATCATCATCGTCCGCTTGTCACGGAAGATGTGGATAAATTCCTTTCTAACAAAAGCGACCAAAGGACTTTTCATGCTTATTCTTTAATTTTCAATTCTCAATTATCAATTTTCCGTTCTCTTCGCTCTCCGTGCCAACGCATGGAAGACTTCGTTCATATTACCGGCCTTGAAAGACGATTTGAGGGCGGAAGGGCTGTCCAAGGCTTCGATCTTACCGTCTACCATGATGGAGACACGGTTGCAATACTCCGCCTCGTCCATATAGTGGGTGGTGACAAAGACCGTAATGCCTCGTTCGGCAGCCTGGTAGATCAGCTCCCAGAACTGGCGGCGGGTGACGGGATCGACACCTCCGGTCGGTTCGTCCAGGAAAACGATCCGGGGTTCGTGGATGATGGCGACGGAGAAAGCCAGCTTTTGCTTCCAGCCCAACGGCAGGGCATCGACCAAGGTGTTCCGTTCGTTCTCCAGGTCAAGAACCCGGAGCAGCTCGTCCGTCTTCGCTTTCAGTTGCTTCTCGGACAAGCCGTAGATACCGCCATACAAGCGGATGTTCTCCCAGACCTTCAGGTCTCCGTAGAGGGAAAACTTCTGGCTCATGTAGCCGATATGCCGTTTGATCTGTTCCGTTTCCTTATAGATATCGAAACCGGCGACCTTTCCCGTCCCGGAGGTCGGTGTCGAAAGGCCGCACAACATACGCATGGCAGTCGTCTTGCCGGCTCCGTTCGCTCCCAAGAAACCGAAAATCTCCCCCTCGCCTACCGCGAAGCTGATATGGTCGACGGCGGTAAAGGAACCGAAGCATTTCGTCAGTTTATCTGTTTCTATTACATTCATAATCATAAAGCCATAAAACAATCTTCTATACCTGGTTTTATCGGTTCGATGCCGATATCCGCATGTCCTTTTGCCGTCAGGAATGCTTGCAGATCCTTGCGGAAGACGGCTTCTCCTTCTTTATCCACCACCTCCTTGCGAATGGAGAAATGATGCGCGTCTCCGAAAGAGAAACAGGAGTCCGCATCCGGATATGTTCTGAGGTCGAGCAACAGTTTGTACATCGAAGCCGACCGGACGGCATACAAATATTTGTCGAACGTAGCGCGGATGCCTTCCGGCGTATCGACCGACAGGCAACGTCCGCCACGCATCAGCGCGATACGGTCGCAACGGGAAGCCTCGTCCATATAGGGCGTCGAAACCAGAATCGTGATCCCTTGCCTCTTCAACCGGTCCAGCATATCCCAAAACTCCACACGCGAAACAGGATCGACACCCGTCGTCGGCTCGTCCAAGAAAAGGACATCGGGCCGATGGATCAGCGCACAGCTCAAGGCCAACTTCTGCTTCATCCCGCCGGAGAGCTTCCCGGCTTTCCGTTTCTTGAAAGGCTCTATCTGGACATAAATATCCCGGATCAGGTCGTAGTTCTCCCGGACAGTCGTATTGAACACGGTAGCAAAGAAGTTCAGGTTCTCTTCCACCGTCAAGTCTTGATAAAGGGAGAAACGCCCCGGCATATACCCTACCCGCCAACGGATCTCCTTATAATCGCGTACGACATCCAGTCCGCAGACCGAAGCCGTACCGCTGTCTGCCAGCAGCAGGGTGGTCAGTATCCTGAACAGCGATGTCTTGCCCGCCCCGTCCGGCCCGATCAGCCCGAAGAGCTCCCCTTCGCCGATGTGCAACGAGATGTCCTGCAAAGCCCGAACCTCCCCATAAGCCTTATTTATATGTCGAATATCAATCTCTCTCATCATTGTCAATTCTCAATTGTCACTTAAAAAGGACTTCCCCATATTGTCCGATCTTCAAATAGCCATCGTTCCTGACAGCTATCTTGACGGCATAGACCAGATTGGCCCGTTCGTTCTTGGTCTGGATTCCTTTCGGGGTAAATTCCGACTTTTCGGAAATCCAGGTGATCGTGCCGGGATATTCCTTTTGTCCCTTTTCTCCGAAATCGGCAAAGACACGCACCCGCTGCCCGAGTTTCAACTGCGTAAGCTGTTCGGCGGTAGGGTAAGCGCGAAGATACAGCAGATCGGTGTCGGCTATCTTATAAAGAGGCTTGCCGGCAGCCGTGACTTCGCCCGGTTCGGCATATTTAACGAGGACAGTGCCGGACTGCGGGTTGACGATGCGGCTTTTCTGCAACTGGTCGTCCAGCTGCATGATCTGGTAGACGATGCTTTCCGCTTCGGCATCCGCCCCGCTCGTCGTTTTATGCAAGGTCGAATATTGGGCATCCAATTGCTTTTGCAGCACCTTAATGTTGTTGACGATGTCATCGACCTGTTTCTGGTTGCCGGCTTTCGCCTTTACCAGGTTCTCCATACGCTGCTGTTCGCTCCGGGCGACGGCGATCTGCTGTTCGAGGGAAGCGATCTGTTTGCGGATATCCGGTTTGCGGATGTCCACGCTACGGAGGCCCGCTTCGAGTTGCTTCTTCCGGAGGTAAAGCTGCATACTGTCCACATAACCCAACACGGCGCCCGCTTCAAGCCGGTCGCCTTCCTGCAGGTTCAGTTCCATGATCTTCCCGTTCGCCTCCGAAGAAACGATTATTTCGGTGGATTCGAATGCTCCTGTGGCATCGAAGTCGTTCTTGTTGCCACTGCAAGCCGACAGAGCTAACGCTAAACTGAATAAAAGAATCGGTTTCATATTGATTGATGTTTAATTTCAATTATTTATTTGTTTGTCTGTTACTTTTGGCTTGATCCCAAAGTAACCAAAAGATCAAGGCTCAACCGGACGGGCTACTCCGGGCGAAGGCTACGCTGTCGCCTGTGGAGCGGGCTTTGCCCGATACCCTAGATTTTTTTTCGTTGGGTCGCATCCAACTTTCTTTTTTCGTTGGATTACATCCAACTGTTGTTCTGTTACTTTTGGCTTGATCCAAAAGTAACCAAAAGATCAAGGCTCAACCGGACGGGCTACTCCGGGTGAAGGCTACGCTGTCGCCTGCGAAACTCGCTTCGCTCAAACAGCGCAGGCTCCGGACGCTACGCCTTCACCCTCCGCTTTACGCCCGTCCGCTTAGGCCTTTCCTAAAAAGCTCCGCTTTCTCCTATGATTGCCGATACCGCCTGTTATATAGGTGTCGGTATCGGCAATCCCCAAAGAGCCGTTCCGGCTCTGCTCCCGGCCTAAGCTGGCGAGCGTTAAGCGCAGTGACCGCAGTGAGCGCCCGGAGCGTCTGCTGTTTGAGCGAAGCGAGTTTCAGACGCGACAGCGAACGAAGGGAACGAAGTAGCTCGTCAGCTTAAGCCTTGACTTTTTGGTTACTTTTGGATCAAGCCAAAAGTAACAGACAAACCTTGATCTTTTTGGTTACTTTTGGGTCAAGCCAAAAGTAACATTATGATTATAGATTGATTGCAACTGTTGTATCCGGTGCGTGGCAGCCGCCTGGCGGGCCAGGTCTTCGGAGTTGATCTCGTGGATGAGGTCGGTGACGGAGATCACGCCGTTCGCCAGCTTGGCTTCGGCCGCCTTCTTGATACTGGAGCGGAGGCGGATGATCTCATCGTCGGCTTTCATCAGTTCGGTCATCTTCCTGATCTCCGTGTTCTGCTGTGTCAATTGGAGACGGGTATTGAAGAGGAATGTCTCCCGCTCAACTTCCACCGCCCGGCGGTCCGTGGCAATCTTCCGGCGATCGTTCTTCAAGGTATATAATTTACCCATGTTCCAACTCAGACGGACACCGGCGATGTAGAACGGATTGAAACTGTCTTCCAGCATATTCAACCCCGGACGGCCGTAACCGCCCTGGAAGAAAGCACCGATACGAGGCATCAGCCCGGCGGTCAACTGTTTGTTCTGCAATTCGAGCAACTCGCTTTGGGCATCCAACGCACGAAGCTCCGGCCGGCTGATCACAGGCGACAACGAAGGAGCCTCCGGCAGCGAAGGGACTTCCAGCACGAACGCCCCGCTATCCGGACGGCCGATCAAGGCCGCCAGCATCTTGCCGTAGGCCGAACGGGCGGCTTTCAACTCTATCGCCTTCTGGCGGGCGTTCAACAACTCGACTTCCATGCTTTCGCGGTCGGACAGGTTGGCAACGCCATTCTCCATCATGGCCGAGATACGGTCGATATTGAGCTGCAACTCTTTCTGGAGCAAACCGTTCTGACGGATCAGTTCGTCTTGCAGGAGACAGCCGAAATAAAGCTGGTTCACCCGGTCGTTCAAGGCATAGAGGTTGCTGTTCAGTTGTTCCCGGTCGGCCGTTGCCTGTGCTTCCGTCAACCGGCGGGCGGAACGGATCACGCCACCGTCCCAGATCGTCTGGTTCACTTCGGCCACGACCTGATACTGGTCCTTGCTGAGTGTCGGTATCTCGATTCCGGGAATGATTGCCGACAGCTTGTCGGCATCGAACGGCAACTTTGTCACGTCGCTCTGATACGTCGCTTTCGCATTGACCGAGAGCTGTGGCAGCCAGCCTTTGGCGGCATTGGACAGGTTATACTGTTCGGTCTGTTCGATCAGCCCGTACCGGTGTATCTGCGGATAGTTGGCATGCGCCCATTCGTAGCACTCGCCCAACGTTATACGCTCCTGTGCCCCCGCTCCTTCCGCCACAAGGGGAAAGACGAGCAACACAAAGGCTAACCGTTTCCATCCATTCAAGTTCATTCGTTTCATATATGTATATTCTCCTCTCATTCGTCCTCCACCTTCGGCCGGTCCGGAGTAAGCAACCGGATCAACACTTCTTTGATAAATGTACCGCGTTCCTGTAAAAAGACTTCAAACTTCCGGGGATCGCCTTCAAAGAAGACATTCGTCAACGGGTTTCTCGCCAACACAGGAAACACGACCAGGCTCATTAGCGTAGAAACCAAATAAACCAAAGGTATCTTTCTCAATATTCCTTTTTCCATTTCCTCCAACATTTGTTCCCGTAACCGCAGGAACAGTCCAAGGCGTTCCGGCTCTTTCAGAATGACTCTGTATAGATGATCCGGGTCCCGGTTGAACTCATTCACCACAAAAATCGGGAAAGAGGGATTGGCATGGACGATCATCAGGTATTGGTCTACAATCCTGGGAATTTTCTCCAAGCAGGACACAGGCTCGTTCACGATCATCTCTATATTAGGCAACAATACTCCCATCAACCGGCCGAAGATAGCGTCGAAAAGCATCTCCTTCGTCCGGAAATAATAATGCAAGGCCGTACGGCCGAGGCCGACTTCAAGAGCGATATCGCTCATCTTGGTCGCCTCATATCCTTTTCGGACAAACACCCGCTTCGCTGCTTCGATTATCCGGCTTTCCATGTCCTGAAGTTCTTCTGTACTCATCGCTGTAATGTTATTAAATATTTTATCACTCGTGTCTGACACATGTGTCAAAAGTAGTACAAAAAAACAGGAGTGCAACAGCTACACTCCTGTTTTAATATCTTTTAGCGATTAAATCGTCCTTACTTACCTATTGTACGGGCAGGAACACCTTCGAAAGTCATTTTAACAGGATTTATGAATCCGTTCTCATCGAAAGTCATCCGGTCGATACAAGTCACACGGTGGTCGCGGGTATTGTCGTTCAGCGGACGACGATGGTAGACGATGTAATAATCTTCGGAATTCGGGACATGCATAACCGAATGATGTCCGGCACCTCGCGCTATCGTCGAATCTTGCTGGAGAATCGTGGCGACACGGTCGAACGGCCCGAATGGCGAATCGGCAATCGCATAAGCGACACAATAGTCGGGACCGGTCCACCCTCCTTCGCTCCACATGAAATAGTATTTGCCGTTCTTCTTGAACATGAACGGACCTTCCACATATTTGTCAGGTGTCACCTCCTTATAGACCGTTCCGTCTTCAAAAGGAACCAGCCCGGTGAAGTCGTCGTTCAGAAGGACGACATTGCAATGTCCCCAACCTCCGTAATACATATAGTAGCGACCGTCGTCGTCATGAAAAACGAACTGGTCGATCGGCTGCGCCCCGTTCACGATCTCGTTGATAAGCGGTTTGCCTAACAGGTCCTTATACGGGCCTTCCGGGCGGTCGCTGACGGCAACCCCGATTCCTCCCACTTCGCCTTCATGCACGTCGTTGGCTCCGAAGAAGAAATAATATTTGCCGTCCTTATGGATGATAGACGGTGCCCACATGGCTCTCTTCGCCCATTTCACGGCAGAGGTGTCGAGCACAGACGAATGCTTCGTCCAGTTCACGAGGTCTTTGGATGAAAAGCAGTCGAAATGGGTCTGTTTCTCATACGCATCACTCCAAGTCGGGAAAACCCAATAGGTATCGTCGTAAATGATTCCTTCGGGATCGGCATACCAGCCCTCGAATATCGGATTACCACTGGTCACGACATCGGCAGCGGCCTCCTGTTGTTGTTTCGGCTGCCCGCACGAAACCAATGCGGCAGCACACAATAGCAGATATAAACTTCTTTTCATTTATGAGTTAGAATTTTCATTTATGATTTATGATTTATGATTTATGATTTATGATTTATGATATGTTTTTCTTTAATAAATCATAAATCATAAATCATAAATCTTCTCATTTCCGTTCCATATTCTTAGCCAGCCCGCCCTCGGATGTTTCCTTATAGAGGCTCGGCAGGTCGTTTCCGGTCTGGCGCATCACTTCGACTACTTGGTCGAAACTTACCCGGTGCTTGCCATCGGAGAAGTTGGAGAAAGTATTCGCATCCAACGCACGGGCTGCCGCAAAGGCATTACGTTCGATGCAGGGTATCTGGACCAGTCCGCAAACAGGATCGCACGTCAGCCCCAAGTGGTGCTCCAGCCCCATCTCGGCCGCATACTCGATCTGGGCAGGCGTCCCGCCGAACAACTGGCTGGCCGCCGCTGCCGCCATCGCACAAGCCACACCAACCTCTCCCTGGCATCCTACCTCGGCCCCGGAAACGGATGCATTCGTACGCACCACATTGCCGAACAACCCGGCAGTCGCCAACGCACGCAAGATACGGGAATCACGGAAATCGCGAGACTCTTTCAGGTGATAGAGCACGGCAGGCATCACACCGCACGAACCGCAGGTCGGAGCAGTCACGATCTGGCCTCCGCAAGCGTTCTCTTCGGAAACAGCCAATGCATACGCATAGACCATCCCGCGGTTTTTGATGCTGCTGCCATAACCTTTGGCACGGATCATATAGTCGGACGCCTTACGACGGATTCCCAGGCCACCGGGCAAAATGCCTTCGGTTTCGAGCCCGTTATGGACCGCCTGTTGCATCACATCCCATACTTCGGCCAGATAATCCCATATCTGCGGACCTTCGCACTGTTCGACATATTCCCAGTAGGAATAGCCGGTTTTCTCACACCAGGCTTGTATATCCTTGATGGTATGCATTTCGTAGACCTGCCCTTGTGTCAACTCGTTGTAGGTTTCGTTTGCCAGCGTTCCGCCGCCGATACTGTAAATCGTCCAGTTTTCCAACTCCTTGCCGCTTTCGTCAAACGAACGGAACTGGAGACCGTTCGGGTGGAAAGGCAGGAACACCTTCGGTTCCCAGATGATGTTGGTTTTGGCTACCGGACTGAGCACTTCGAGAATGGCTGCATCCGTCATGTGTCCCTTGCCTGTGGCTGCCAGGCTGCCATAGAGAGTGACATCAAACCGCGCTGCGCCCTGATTACGTTCCAAGAACATCCGGGCAGCTCGCATCGGCCCCATCGTATGGCTACTGGACGGTCCGTGGCCGATCCGGTATATTTGCTTGATTGATTCCATCGGTTTATGATTTATGATTTATGATTTATGATTTATATTTTGACACACCTTCATTCCTCTCACACTTTCAAAAATATATTACGTTTATAAAGCAGCCACAAAATTACATAAATTATCAACGCGTTCGACGTTGCAATCAAAGCCGGATAATAATTTCCTATATATTGTTCGAGACCATGGAAGAGGGATGTTCCTATACTTCTGAAACTAATCACGTTAGCCAACATGTAAGCCACGATCGAATTCATGCCGTAGACTTTCAGCCAGGTCAGATTCTTCCCGTGTCCCTTATAATCGATCCAATAATAGAACACACCCATCAGCAGGAAGCAGTAGCCGCTGCTGACCAGCACCATCGAACTTGTCCATATCTTCTTGATCACCGGAAGCTGCAATCCCCACAGCCAGCCCAAGGCAACCATCGCCACACCGATGCCTAACAGCCATTGCCATTTACGTTTCCGGTCCATCGCGCTTTTCAGGATATGTCCGGCAAAGAGTCCGGTCAGCACCGTCACTCCGAAGTTCAGGCTGCTTAATATCCACGTATAACGATAGGATTCGGCAAACACGACTTGCCCGTTCTCGACCACGGCTGCATCCCGGAACCGCCCCAACACGGTGCGGTCCACCCATTCGGCCAGGTTTCCGTCGGGCGTGTAGTTACCGCCTCCGTAGCCATCGACCGTAATGAACTGCATCGCCCCCCAATAGACCAACAAGAGGACGACCGCCGCCCCGATCTGCACGGAGAGCCGCACATGCAGGAACAGCATGGCCGCGATCAGGTAGCCCATCGCAATCGCCTGCAAGGTGTTCGAATAAAGATAAATCCGGTCAGGGTCCAATCCCAACAGGTTCCCCTGACACATCATTCCGAAGATCCAAAGCAATATCACGCGTTTGACGATACGGCGGTAGACCGCCCCTTTATCCGGCATCGCCTTATAGCGGGAAAGGGCAAAGGGCATCGACACGCCCGCCATGAACATGAAGAGCGGCATCACCAAGTCCCACGAAGAGAAACCCTCCCATTGCACATGAGAGAAGCACCACAGAAAGTCGTCATACCACGCCGCATCTATCGCACGTCCGAGAGGATGCAGAATGCCTTCCAAAGCCACCAGGCAAAACAAATCGAAGCCACGCAACACGTCGAGCGACTCCAGGCGTTTATAAGCAGGTTTCATTATGATTTACAATTTATGATTTATGAAATCTTCTCACACTTTCAAGAAAATACGCTGACGATACAGGAAGTAGAGGAATCCCCAACAAACAGCGATGTAGCCGATCGAACCGATCAACGGCCGGACGGCCTCCGGCATCAGCCCGGCAAGCCCCCCGAACAGGGCGTCGGAGGTGAAAGAGAAGTTGATGAACTCCTGGGCCAGATAGATCGTGATGGAATTCACGCCGATCACCTTGAAGAAGAACGTCCATTTACGCCACTCCAACACGTCGACAATGTAATAAAACAGGGCGAACATCCAAACCGAATAAGCTCCGACGACACAGACGAACGAACTGCTCCACAGCTTTTTGTTGATCGGGAACACCAAGCTCCACAACAACCCTGCCACCAGCAACAACGCACCGGCCAGCACCAAGCCTGCCACCTTCCGCTTATCCGTCAGTCCTTCTTTATGCAACTTGATGAACTCGCCCGTAAACATTCCCAACATAGCCGTCACAATTCCCGGTAACGTGGACAACAACCCTTCCGGGTCAAAAAATCCTTGATGTAAACGCCCCGGCAACAACAAACGGTCCACATAGCCGACCCAGTTACCTTCCAACGTGAACGGCCCGGCTTCTGCTCCCGGCACAGGGATAAAAGCCATCCAAACCCAATAGCCGACCAAGATTGCCCCGGCTATCCACGCCCGGACAGAAGTGCGGAAATGTACGAACAACAAGGCGGCAAACATCCATCCCAACCCGATACGCGCCAAGACACTGGCATAGCGAAGATTCGTAAAGTCAAACTGCAACAATCCGTTATAGACACATCCCAGCAACACCAACGTCAGACCGCGGCGGATGATCTTCTTATAGATATCCGACTCGCTCTTCCCCTGCTCCCGCTGCTTCTCCAAAGAGAAAGGGAACGAGATGCCGGCGATAAACAGAAACAGCGGAAAGATCGTGTCGTGCTGTGTCAGCCCGTTCCACTTCACATGATGCATCTGATCGGCTATCGCCTGAAAAAAAGGATTCGGAAACAACGTTGCCAACGCAACGAAAAGGGAAGCCCCTCCCATAATAAAGAACATATCAAACCCTCGCAGGGCATCCAGCGACAGCAACCGCCGGGACTGTTTTTGTTTTTCCATATACACAATGTCTTTTTGAGTTAACTATATCGATTGACGGATACAAATATAGGGCTTTTTCCAACACAAGCAACTCCCGTAAGAGACCGAATCTTTTCAGAAACCTCAAAATGTTTCACCCCTCTCCAAACAGTGAAAATAAATTTTCCACCGCATGAAAATTTATTTTCTACCTATGGAAAATTTATTTTCATGCAATGGAAACCTTTTTTTCATGCCGTAGTATCAGGATTGCATTCCCAACCGAAATTTTCTTCATACCGGTCAAACACCGGCTCTCCTTCGACACCGTACCGGCGGAGCAGGTCGTGCACATATTGCTGGCCTTCGGGAGTGAAACAACGCTCCTTGCGTTTCAGCCGGTAAAAATGAGTAGTCCCGAAATACTCCCTCATCTCCCTCCGTATCTCCTTAGCCTCGCGATAAGGAATATTGTCCAGCAGATGATCCATGCCGTATGCGTTTCTCAGCGGACTGTCATCCATGAACCCGCAACAATCGCCATCGGGAACAACACGCTCCGGATTGACCACCCTCACCGCCCAGGACTCTTTCGGAATATAGCGCGACGCCTGATAACGCAGACAGGTAGAAGCACGCCGGCATTTCCCGTCAAAACAAAACGCAAAATCATAAGGAACCAAAGAATAATCCAATTTGTCTAACATAATATAATGTATTGGTATCATACAAAGGTACTCACAGATCCGCCGGAAAGCAAACATTTATCCAGCAAAAAGATTTGCCTGCCCAAATCATGTCATACGAAAAAATCAAATGAATGATTTCTTACATAATCAGAAGAAACCCCACACATAGTAGTAATATATGGATATTATTTTGTATTTTTGCAATTAAATAGTAATATTCTACCACGTTATGAGTGATGCAGATTATGTAACCAACCAAGATATTATGCTACTTTTGGCAAAGCGCATAAAGGAGTACAGGCTTGCTGCCCGGATGAGCCAAAAGGAAATGGCGGAGAAATCCGGTGTGAGCCTTGCCACAATAAGCCATTTTGAACAGGGAGTCAATCAAAACATGACCCTAAACAATTTCATATCCTTGTTGCGGATAATCGGCATGGAGAAACGCGTCTGTGATTTGCTGCCTAAATTACCCATGCCGCCACTGGCACTGAAACAGCTAAACAAATTAATCCCTAAAAGAGTAAGGAGAAACGAGAATGATACAAAATCTTGATGTCTTTTTGTGGAATCGGAAAGTTGGCACACTGGTAGCCTATAAGGAAAAATATACTGAAAAGGTATGTTTTTATTTCGACGGCGACTTTATAAAGGGTGGTTATGACATCGCTCCATTGCAAGCCCCAATAAATGGTGTAACCGTCCAGCGCGGATTGCCTGTTTATGCGGAGGACGACAAGAGCTTCTGCGGCCTGCCCTCTTTCATAGCCGATTCACTGCCTGACCATTGGGGAAATAGGATATTTAATGAATGGGCAAAAGTGCATCATATAAAATCCCGTGACCTGTCATCGCTCGACCGTTTGGCCTACATCGGCAGGCGAGGAATGGGAGCGTTGGAGTTCATACCTCCTGCCGCAGAAGAAATGGAAAAACCGTTTAAAGTGGAAATTGCCGACCTGTATAGGCTTGCCCGTGCTGCCTTGAACGAAGCTAAGGACTTCAAAGCGAAAATGCAGCCAGACTTGATGATCGAGAGCCTGTTCAAGGTGGGAACATCAGCCGGTGGCCGTAGAGCGAAAGCGATCATTCATATGAATAAGGAGACCTATGAGTGCTATTCGGGACAGGTAAATGCTCCCACATCCGGTTTCACCCCAATGATAATCAAATTTGATGAGCATCTTGACCTGCCGACAACACGTATTGAATATAGCTATTACTTGATGGCGCAGGACGCAGGGATGGAAATGATGCCATCGATGCTTATTGAAGGAGAAAAGGATGTACATTTCCTGACAGAACGGTTTGACCGCAAAGGAAATGAGAAAATTCATATCCAGACTTTAGCAGCAATGAATCCGGTAGCAGACAGTTATGAGTCTCTGTTTGAAACCGCTTGTCGTATTGGTATCATGCCGATGGAAATGCAACAACTGTTCCTGTCCATGACCATGAATGTGCTTGGAGGAAATGTGGATGACCACAATAAGAATTTCAGTTTCATGATGGGACAAGACGGGGTGTGGCATATTACCCCTACCTATGATTTCACATTCTTGGTCGATCCGTCGGCTCCGGGATACGTAAATCGTCACTGCTTGAGCATAAACAACAAAAACTCAGCCTTTAAACGTGGAGACTTACTCGAGATAGCCAAAAAATACAATATAAAAGGAGCCGACTCTCTCATAGAAAAGGCAATCGGTGTTGTCAGCGACTACCAGCGATATGCGGATATAGCGGGGGTTGATGCCTATTGGAGCCATCAAATAAAAGAAGAGATGAACGACCGTATTGAGATGTTATCAGATTTCGGGGAATAAAATTACAGGGAATGATATACTGAAAATGTACAAATGAATACAGGGTACCCACCAAGACTGCTCTTGTTTCCCATATTAATTATATATCTAAATACTATTGAACATAAAAATCATCCACTATATGCAATGTGTTTCGTGCACGAGTCATAGCCGTATACAACCACTGGTATGTAGCCGCTTTCGGTTCTCTGGCAATCCGCCTCGGAATATCTAAATAAACTTCTTCCCACTCCCCACCTTGTGCCTTATGGCAAGTTAGGACATAACCGAACACAACTCTAAGGGCATTCAGATATGGATCCGTCATCATTGCCTTATTGAAAGCTTCGCTCTTTTGCCTAATTCCTTTATCTCTCATGCGGATAAAGAAATCAATAAACAGTTCTTTCTGTTGCGTTTGCGTCAAATTGGTCACCGAATCATACACGATGTTTTCTATCATTAACTGAGAATAGACAGTCTTGGTAAACAATTCTTCCACCTTGACATAAACAAAAGTCAAACCAGCTCTATCCCGCCTTGTACCGATCTCTATTATCTTTACCATGTCTCCATTCATCAGTCCGGAAATATAGTTGTTCTGTGTGACAAGCAACAAATCGCCAACTTGTATCTGTTCAGTATGAAATCCCAAAGAAGGTCTGATGATACGTGTCAATTCCATACACGCTTTATTCGACTGCGTAAGCATCGTAACCGCATTGTACCCTTTCAGTTTGATATCTTCGATATAGGCGCTCAACAAGTTAAATTGAGAGGGATACAAACGAATATGCTCATACCCGCGTAAAGGGAACCGGCCCCACGTGCAGACCGGAGGGTGCACATACAAAGCACGCATTTTCTGAGCAGACAGTATCAAATCATTTCCACTATCTTGGCGTACAATCGCGGTCAGTTCCATCTTTTCAACTGGTATATCGTAAGTCTTCCCTATATATTCGGATGATAATGCAGGCGAATTTTCCTGCAATATCGGTGGCAACTGACAAATATCTCCGACAAAAACGAATTTTCCTTTCGGATCAAAAGCCAACAGGTCCGCTAATAAACGTCCACTCCCGAAACAGGCCTGTGTCGCATTCTTGTCAACAACATCCGAAATCATGGAGGATTCATCTACGATGTAATATTTCGACTCTCCGGAATACTCCCCAACCGGAACCAGCGAAAAATTCAACAATAATTGCACGGATTTATCCATACCGTTCTTTTCTCGCTGCGCCACCAATTTGTCCATATTCTGATTCAAATCATCAAACTTATAAATCAAACTATGTACCGTAGAGGCGGAATGTTTCGTTGCATTCGACAATATCTTGGCAGCCCTTCCCGTTGATGCCAACAAGGAAAAAGGTAGATTACGCCGTTCCAACTCCCCAATAAACACTTTCATCATTGTCGTCTTCCCTGTACCAGCATATCCGCAAAGAATAAAAATTCTTGCTTTTTTGTCTCGAATAAACTCTACTAACGCCTCCAAAACACATTGCTGATTGGCTGTCAATACCAAATTATCTTTCTCTGTCTTTTTCTTAGATTCCATATTGCCTGAACCGAACAAAATTAAAGAATACCTCCTTATGCCCCGGCTCCTCTTCTTGCACAATCCTTTCCGAAGTCGAAGCCACACACACAAATCCAGCCTGTTGTAACAACCGGACCAATGCAAACGAAAAACACATCTCTCCCATCACATGAAACACATCCCGCTTTGGATCATAACGCGAAACAATATCACCAACATATTCCTTCGCCAAACAAGCAACAATCTCTTCATTCGCCATCGCCGATACTGAAGGAAAAGGTATATCGACAATATCACCACCATAATGCCGAGCAGCTCCCAATTGCTCAGCAGACCAAGTATGAGAGGGATGGTTGGATAGGTTTATGAACATATTTCCTTATTCTCAATCATAGAAAGAATAATATCCAAACGTTCTCTCAAATTATTTATCAACCCTGTTCGTTTTGTCGGACAAGAACGCATACCTGCATGGTTGTAATCATTTCTCAAATTAGTTGTAACCATGAATGTTGAAGCCAAAACTTTTATACAACTATTATGCAACATTTTTTCTATTAATTGCGCTTGCTTCTCATCACAATCCCACTTTTCTTTTTCTACACCATTAATAAAAATATAGAAACTCTTATTGACTGCCTCTCTCTCTCTTTCATCAGTAATACACAAACCTTCACTCTCACAAATATGAGAAATGATTGTTTCATGCAAGATCGTAAGAGACTGTTGATACAATTGATTTTCAAAACACCATTTAGCAGCAAAATAACCATTTTTTATATTCATTGAAGGCATGAAGTTGGCAAATGAGCTTTTCAAGCAATCAACAATTGGTTTCATGGGTTCAATGATTACAGCCGATAACCGGTTAGAACATTCTAATAAATTTTTTATGTTATCGCCTTTCAAAATACTTACTCCACGACAAATATTCATGTCATCGACCACTTTTTCTAAGGCATTCATATACTGACTTAACGTTTTCGCATTCAAATCGGAACCTTTAGTTTCTTTCAATATTGGATCCAAATTTTGTTTACATAAATATTTTAACATCGACAAATTTCCATTTCTAAGAAAACTAGCTGAAGCCGAAGTCCAATCTTGTAAGTTAGATAACGACAACAAGTCAATCAAAGGAGCTTCATTGGTCTCTTTATTACGCGCCTCATAATTACCATACGTGATACTTTTCACAACTACATTCTTCAGTAATTTAGAATAATTACCAAGAACAAGTATCAACATTGGCAAATAACGAAATCCATGTGTCAAATCAAAATAAATTTCATCACCTTCTTGAATCAACGAAAACACACGTTCGAATATCGTCCATATTTCTTTCTCATCATTACCGTCAGGAATATCCTTGACCGGAATTATAGAAAAAGGGAAATGCCTTGTTTCCAATACAGATGCTAATCCCGGTTGTTGTATGGATACATTTGTTCCATATTCACAATGTCCATTATCAATCCAATTCTTTTGTTCAGCCCCTTTTGTCAAAAGAATATAAGCACAATCATCTGTAGTCCATTCCGATATAGACATCAGATATTGCAACGTTGCTTCCTGAACATAACGGACCTCATCCGATTTGAAATTATCACTCAAGCGTGTATAAAAACATTTACCATAATTACTATACCCTAAAACAGAGATAAAAACTTTCCGAGCCATATTTATTTTGCATTAATGTTAAACAATTCATTATCCAGAAGTAAAGCCAAGGCTTTTTCTGGTTGCAAATTCCAGTTTTCAGCATCTTTAAAAGAAAAAGACAATATCGCATTTTCTATACATTTTGCTCTCGCTACATCTGACAATTTTTCTTTCGTAACAAACAATCCCTTGCTACCTGTTCCGCCATACGTTTTAACTACACTTCTGAACTTATCAATATCAGTCGTTTTTGCAATTTGAGTTTTACATTCCACAAACAACAATTTAGTTCCTGTATTGACAATTATATCGATCTCATTTTTATCTAAATCCCGTTTAAACGGAAAACGACAATTCAAACATACCTCTTTTGCCTTCTCCCATGACGACAATAATTTAGCCACTTTATATTCAAACCATCCTGAATTGAATACCAAACTAATCGCATTTGGTGAAACAATATCCCAACTTTTTTTACCTTTTCTTTCATGAAACAAGGATAATATAACCTTGTCATTCTCTTTAACGGAATTTTTTCGAATCCACTCTACATAGTTTTCTTTATCCTTAAAACTACCTATCGAACAAGTCTTCAATTGATTTTGCTTTTTCGAATCCAACAATGCGACCAAAGAATTAAACGATTTCGTATTGAACAGACGTATCTCTTCTATCTTTTCTACTGCTCTATCATCTTCTTCCGTATAATCCGAAAGTTTCTTATAATTATTCTCCAATGAATTTCCATACAGACGGAACAACGTACGCATATCAAACTCAAAATCTGATAACGGTTGCATGGTTCGATAATTCCATAAGATATTATTTTGGTCCATATATACAACGGCTGCATTGGGCTGCTTATCAAAAGTAACGCCGAACAGATGCGACCACGATTTCAATCCGCTGGAAATATTCACCGTTACCTCATCATTCTCATATTTCTTTACCAACGTTTCTGCCCTACGCAAAATCTCTACCGGATTTGTCGGATCCAATGGTTGTTGCTCTTCAACCGGAATATCTATTTCCCTTTTTAAAGCTTCCACTACCTCCCGGCTTTCATCCGAATAGACAAACACAATCCTATCCGGTTTTGTCGCAACAATTCCATGATAGACAGGAGCTGGCTGCCCTCCAACCAATGTTATATGTATTTTAGCCATATCTATCCTATTACTTTCTCAAAAATAATCTGAATCCTCTCCTCTGATACAATCTTGGATATCGACTTCCAATTACCTTCCGATACTTTTTCCCATCTTTTCAAATCACGTTTCTTTTCAGTTCTATAAAGGCGAATCAGTGTTTGTATCAATATACTCTCCTGATCCACCGGAACATATTTACATCCAGATTTTTTCAGCCAACTTTCAGTCCTGCTGACAGCCATCTTTAAATCCTTAACAACAAACTTTCCTTCTCTTTCTTCGGTCAAAAAAGATAAACCACCATCCACGAACTCTTGTTGCTTTTGCAATCTCTCACGTTCAGCTTCTTTGTTTTCCTTTTCCAACTCTTCCTTTTCCAACTGCCGTTGCAAAAACGATTCTATTTCATGTATTGCCGTATCATGCAAACCGCCGTCAGGATAGGTTATTGCTGCCATTTTATATTTAGATAAAGCTGCAACCTTGTCACCTCCTTCCATACATTCTTCGGCTTCTCGAATAAACAACTCATATCTACCTTTCTTTTCTTGCAGTTCGAATGTTTCCCTTTTCTTTTTTTCTTCCTGTTTTTTTAATTGTTCGATTTTCTCAAAACGTATCTTTTGTATCTGTTCCTTTACCTTAATTTCATCTTCCGATAACAATCGCAACAGGACAAAACCCATTAAAGAAAAAGACTCTTGGGTAATAGCAATCTTCCGAGACTTTGCCGACGGTTTAAAATTAAAATAACCTCGATTTCTCTTCTGTGAGCAAATATCATCAATCAAGAAATCATCAAATTGCCAATCTCCCGTTATTGAATGGAAACCAGAGCCGACAGCCATCTTCAAAATACATGAAGATGAAGGCAGGGAATTCAATCTTGACCTTATTTCACGCAGATTATCTAAAATAGAATCCACACGATCCGCCTGATATGTCTCGAAGAAATCTATTTCCTTATCCAAATAAACCTTCGTATGGTTATTAATACATTGGAACAGGTTTGAAACATTCAATAAACGTCGTTTATCTTCCACCTTAAAATATGATACATCTTTAGGATTATCACTATCATAAAATGAATCAAACATTTTATCAGACAATAAAATAACCCCATCCGCCTTTTGTCCAGGCATTAAAACTTCGTATATCGTATTAAACCCAAATGGTTTAAATATAGAAGAAGTTTCTTTTCCACCATGTTTCCAACCTCCTTCCAATGTACGAGGTCTTTCTCCGCTTCTTAAATTGAATATTTTGGTATTAACCAAACCTGTTTGATCAAATTCCACATCCGAAAACTTGACAAAACGCATAAATTCATTTCCTCTATTCGATTCTCCAAAAACATATTTTTCTTGTTTTTGATCAGGATCCTTCAATTCTTTAAACAAAACAGATCGCACCGCCCCTTTCAAGGAACTCCCGGGTATAATCGGTTTCCCTGACAGTTCATTTTTGATAAATGCTTTTATGTCATTCGTAGATGAAAAAGTCATATCAAACACTGTATCCGAAACAATATCCAACTTATTTCCTAACAACCTCAGTACTCCCTGTTTATCTTTCCTCTCAAATAAGGGAAGCAACCGTTCTACATCCACACCCGAATCAGGATGAAGCAGACGGCGAAGATTCAATTTGTAGATCTTCCTTTCTGATTCCACAAAATCAAGACCATTAATCCAATCCTTGTCTGCACCGCCACCAATGCAGACCGGCGTAACAATCTCTATCTCTATTGGATATTTCTTATTCAGTTCTTCCATAAACTAAAATCTTATCGGTATAAAAATAGCTTTTCCATTCCGCCATATCGGATGATCTATCATCTCCAAGCCATTCACGCGAGGATTCAAATTGACTATTTTCCCTTTACAGAAAGGAGAAGTCACATCTTCACCATGAAAAACAGATGCTGGTGTAAATGCATATATTACATTCTTACGCAGAGTCAGATTGGGTGGAGTGGTAATCCATCCACCACGACGAACAAAATCATAAGCGACATTCTCTCCCTGAACCATCTGGGTCAACTCCTCTTTCTTATCCGGTATAAACATGGATAGGGTAACTACGTTTTCCGATGTCTCAGGACAATTCAAATCCAATGTATCTGTTTCATAAAAGAAATAACCGTTTCCAACATTCCGATCCGTTCCTAATCCTTGATGTTGCAACAACTCCAATCCTTTGTTCAATAAAGAGGTATCGCCTTGTGCCAAGAAAAACAAACCAGAATAATCTTTATAATAAACACGATCCATATAAAAAGGAACGGCATCCTCTTCCCCTGTCCGCGAAACCGTCACTCGTGATAAAACTTCCGACACTATGAACTTATCCGGAATGGGTTGGCAAGTCAGAAACTCATTCCGTAAATCGTCTATGATGGATTTATCCCCAAACAATGTCTTACCTTGTATCATCCGCTCAAAATAGTTTTTATCCAACCATCCCACCTTTTTTACTTTTTTGGCATATTGAATATTATCTATAAGCAACATATTCTTCAATGGTTTCGGGAAAAAATAAACAGGAAGAGACTGTTTATTCTTTTGATAAAAAGGAAATAAGGAACTTATCGTACATCCTAAATCGCCATCTTCCGGTATCACTTCCCCCAACATGGCCAAACAAGATGTAACCGCTGCATATAAAGTATCAGATTGGATCATTTTCATGCTGATACTATAATCCAATCGATTATCTCCAATATGCAACGGTGATGTAAAATGCAATTTATAAACCGTGAAAGAAGCCATACGATCAATTTTTAATTTGATTTCGATTTCAGGAAAACTGGTTCTATTTTTCTGGGACTAAACTTCACTTGTCCATACCCACGACTACCATTACCTCCCAAATAATCATTCTCCAATGCTTTAATACCTTCATCCAACAAACCGAGCAAGTCCTCTTCCTTATCATCATCCCATACATTTACTATAAATTCAACATGAAACCATACACCGGCTGGTACTCGTTCTATTTGTCGAGGATGCTCAGCTGTTCCCTTTACCCGATCAATGGTGTTTTCCCATTTACTCTCCGTGTAAGGCATATCCAAACTATCGCAATTTTCCAATTCCTTTACAGAAGATTCCAACATATAGGCATCTCGAACTATTAACTTGGAAGGTTTATTTTCAAGTGAATAGCCAAACAAATTATTAATCTTGTCACAACCGCCCACTTTAGAAGAACCATTCATTTGTTCCAACAAACAACGCATCTTTCCTTTCAACGAACTTCCAGGAATATAGGGCTGACCTCGATACAAAGGAGATTTAATAACCGGTGAATCTATACCTCCAATTTCCACATTATCACTATTTTCTCCAATGTGTAATCCAGTGAGCAGTTCCAATTCTGCTGTTACTTTTATTTTAGATATCAGTCTTTTCATATTTTACTCTCCTCCATAAAATTTATGATACGCTACAATTGCCTCAAATATCTTCAGGAAATTCTTGAAGTCATTCTTCGCATGAACCTCATCTTCTAAACGGATAGCGTCTATACCCTTAGACATTTCTTCTCCGAATTCTTTGGTTTTTGTCTTCTTCTTATCTCTACCGACTGCATAAGCCAACATAGGCTTCAGCATAATAATGTCGTTTTTTTTATGAGAAAAGTCAGAATCGATACGCCGCAATTCCCCAAAAAACTTTCTAAGTTGCGAAGTACTTAAAACATCCTTTACGTCCTTCTTTGTTAAATACTCTCCAAAAGATTTAGCCCATTCCACTGCTTCATTGGATATCCCATTCTGAATCCAATCCTTTTTCATTTTATCATTTGGATATGCCATACTATTATGTTTTTAGTTCTTACTTTTCAAATCTTAATTCCAATTCTGCCCACCGAGCAGAAATAGCAATCAGTTCATATGTCCTTTTATCACACAAAATACACATTAGTTCTCTGCAAAAATTAACAATTCGATCACTTTTTCCCTCAGAGAACCGTGTCAGAAAATAGGCCGTATGCCAAATATAACCATACTCGCCACGTTTCATTTCACCACAAAAACTCATCAATTTATGCAAGATGGAAACCGGCATCGCTTCCTTATTGCACAAATCGACAAACCATTCTTTATAACCTTCTACGAAATTGAACTCATCTTCCCAAGAAATATTCTCTCCGAAAAGATTCAAAGCATCCTTCTTCTCTCCCTTGAACTTTTTGGCAGCATCTTCCGCATCCCCTGCAAGTTCGGCAGCCTTGGCTATCGGAAATTTACGATCCACAATAACGATTCCTCCTGAAATCGTCACATCCCTACGCCCAACAAACCTGGTGAACTCTGTCCTGACATCACGTGCGAACAAAAGCAACTGTTTCCAACGCCCAATAGCAAAGACATCATCGCCACCGGCATACAGAATATTGACATCCGCTTTATATCGCTCACGAATCACATTCAGATAACCACTGAAGAAATAATCTAACATAAAAGACAATGTTGAATAGGCAGCAAAACTCTTATCTTGTTCAGGAAGTCCTTCTATAAATATTCGTCCCAAATTATCGACATCCATCCTCAAAATTCCCAAATAAGAACCATCGGCCAATTCTTCGAATGTTTTAAGGTTTGCACCTGATTTAGCCTGTTCATTTCCTCCATAAAACTGAAAGCCATAGCTAACCTGCCGCCCCTTCAACTGAGCAGCCAAAAAGTTTGTATTATTGATCCGCTTCACACGGTTCACATCAGCAGATGTGATCTTACGGAAATGTGCATAATCGTCAGTCAATTCTTTCTGGTCAAAGAAGTAGCTGTGCACACCAACTACCGAGATATCAAATTTCGAACGGTTCGCCAGATAATCCACTCCTCCAGCTGATTTATGGGTCAGTATATAATCGGCATCTTTCAATACATTTCCTAAATCAATCTGTTCTTTAACCGATGGCAAAACATAAATCGAATTTTCCTGTTTTGAACCAACCATTACACAGTCTGCTGATTCTATCCCTGTCACGGCACAAATTCTACATTCAGGATCTACTGTTTGAGGAACAAAAATATTGTCATAATCAGCTAACAGAACCGAACTAAATTTACGATTTTTCCGCTCTACTAATTTATCCGAAAGACGTTTCCACAAAGCCCCCAAGGACTGCCTATTCCCTTCGAAATACAATTGTCCAGACCCTGTTTCATACGCAAAAGCGACAGAATCCCAATTGAATAATAAAGTTCCCTTGTGTTGTTTCCACAAAAAAAGTTCAAACTCCTTTCCCAATTCATTTAAAACACCTTTCACTTTTTCCGTATTGGGCAAAAGCATAAAGAATTTACCTCCAGAAGAATAAACGACATGACCGATTGTCACCTTTAAACGGTTGATGATCCGCTGAACAATGGAATCTATCAATAATTGCAAATAAAAAGAACGTCCCTTCAAACTGACAGCAGCCTTTTGCGAGGATACATTATATATAAATTTCTGTATACCAGAAATTTCTCCTCCAATCAACAGAACTGGACAAACACCCTGTTTCAAATCCAATCGGTAACAAGAAGGATTCCATGAAAAGTCATCCGGATTTTCTTGTTTGTAAAGCCATAAACAATCAGCAAATGCAGCCGTAGTCTTCAAGTGTTCAAACAAACTCACATTAGCCATATCCATCGTGTTAGATGGTATGCACCAAGTATATTTCTTCAACAAATAAATCAGACTTTCCGAAAAAGCGCTGAACGTGTCAGTCGGAAGCAATTCAAACTCTTCGACAAATTTTTTCCACAAAAACGCATAACAGGCTTGACCTGTACCATCTTCTTTCTGTTTGACCTCATGAGGAAATAAACTTTCTTCCAATACAAGTGGTAACAAAGGAAATGCATATCGAGAATCACCTCCAAACAATTGATTGAATATGGAATACAAAGGAATTTGCTTATACCGGTTCTTTCCCCACTTGATAGGCTCGACATCATCACTATTCTCTTTTTCTTTCGGATCACGTCGATCTATGCCCGCACTCCACCAATCAGCTAATGAAACTAAAGCCTGTTGTTCAGTTCGCGGAACATGATGATTACACGCCAAATTGGCCAATGAATCATCCACCTCATCATAAAACAGATTTTGTTTCATACCCGGAATCTCCGTCAACTTACGGCTGAACCGTTCGAACAATTCGTTTGTCCAAACAACATGCTGATACCCAAATTTTCCATATTCATTTACAGGACATATCAACTCTGCCATTCGCTTTGAAGAATCCGACAACGTATTATACCGGTCTGAAAAAGCCTGATCCGCCCGTTGATAAAACTTTCCTATATCATGTAGCAAAGCAGCCAAATAAATGCGTTCTCTACAATTTTCCATAACTTATTAGACTAAGAACTATATCCGTTCCAAATATAATAAATAAAAAAAATAAAAGTCAATTTTTCAGGGGAAAATGTGTACGTAAAAGGCCATTTCCAAGGCTTACACCTTTACCCAAGCCAATATTATCTGGAAGGGAAAGGTTTGACTTGAAACAGATATTGAATGCCATCATACGCACACCTTTGTATATAACCCAGTAAGGTTCTTCGATTTCAAGAATTTTACACGTAATCCGGTCTTTAAAATAGATGCCCATTCCTTTCGCGAATGAGAGAATATTACCAACTAACATCTTTTCAAGGAAAATATAACGATCTGCAAGACCTTCCATAGCTTGATAGACACGATAGTTTTCTTCGTTGAACGGTAACCAGCGAGTTAGACGATAGACAAACGAGGTGTCCCATAATTGCACCAACATCTGGTATGGCTTTATTGAACTAATCTTCATCTCTACCACTCGGGTTCCAATCCGGAAACAGAAATCACCCACAGAAAACAGCTCCCCAATCACTTCCGTCCCCTCTTCTAAACAGACTATAGCCGCTTTCTTATCCAAACATTTATACTGAATTAAGGGATAAGAATAACGATAACCATTGCCCAAGTGGTTATGAAACAAAATAGAAGTCGACTGTTGTAGTTTACTTAACACGGCTCCACGGAACATCTCGATTTCGTCAGGCCGTAACTCATTTTGGAAGCGAACACACAAAATCTTTATCTTTTTCATCTCTCTATTATTATTTTTTATTTATTGCAACCACTCAGCCAGGATTCTCATTTGTACACGATTAAAAACCTCCGTCATACCCATAAACATATTTTATCAAATTACAAGTCTTGAATAATTCACACTCTCCATCAAAATGAATGAAGACGGATTAACAATATTTACTATATGCCACTTTTCCGACACATAATCAATAACCTGATAACACAAACACCTATCAGCCTGACAATAATTACTCTTATAACATAACACGAAATGAAATGGAATTTGAACAGATTCGATTTTCCCAAACATAGATTTTTTTTAGATTTCCACAAAAATAAAGTTTCCCAATCGGAAAACAAACTTTTTAATGCAAATCAATCATAAAAGTGACAGAAAAGCCATTTCTTCCATTCTCCTACTAATCCTTATTACACTGGAATACTATATACGAGTTTGGTCTGATGGTAATATAGGTGGAATTTGACGCAGTCTTAATCCTTATTATACTGGAATACTATATACGAGAATTTGAGTGACTACACCCATTGCATCATTGTTGGTGATGTCTTAATCCTTATTATACTGGAATACTATATACGAGCGGAAAGCTCTATGTCCTTATTTTTGAACGGGAAAATGTCTTAATCCTTATTATACTGGAATACTATATACGAGCACACGGGAAAAATTAGTGATTTTGAATTTGAGGTGAAGTCTTAATTCTTATTATACTGGAATACTATATACGAGGGTATCAGGTGTTGCCAAAGATAAAAAACAATTGGTAGCGTCTTAATCCTTATTATACTGGAATACTATATACGAGGTACAAAAATGGCTGTCACGACTCTTAGCCGTAATTGTCTTAATCCTTATTATACTGGAATACTATATACGAGAGAAATATATTTTTGACACTCGAAGCAAGCTCGGACCAGTCTTAATCCTTATTATACTGGAATACTATATACGAGGATATATACTGCTCTTCGGATGAACGATATCATGCTGTGTCTTAATCCTTATTATACTGGAATACTATATACGAGGTTGCAAAGTGAAGCCATAAAGGCTAATGCTTCTAGTCTTAATCCTTATTATACTGGAATACTATATACGAGACCTTGTCCTGCTCGTTCCAAATAAGGATCACCCTTTTGTCTTAATCCTTATTATACTGGAATACTATATACGAGGGCTATTTCGTTTAATTAAACTTTTTCTGAATGAAAAGTCTTAATCCTTATTATACTGGAATACTATATACGAGCGATCAAGACGTGTCTGAAAGCGAAGGAAGCGAAGTCTTAATCCTTATTATACTGGAATACTATATACGAGGCCTTAAAGAGGTTACCGTTTGGGCTGATGGCTACTGGGTCTTAATCCTTATTATACTGGAATACTATATACGAGTAATATTTTAAGAAGAATCTATAAACTTATTTAAAGAGTCTTAATCCTTATTATACTGGAATACTATATACGAGGATAATCTAATAACAATATAGCGCGCGCCACCTCGTAGTCTTAATCCTTATTATACTGGAATACTATATACGAGTATAGTTTCTATAGTATTAATGATAAAAAGGAAAGGATGTCTTAATCCTTATTATACTGGAATACTATATACGAGAAATTATGAAATGTGACATTCTTTTTCATGAGTTTTTAGTCTTAATCCTTATTATACTGGAATACTATATACGAGTATTGAACAAAGCAGACAGACCGTTGTCGAATGTCGGCGGTCTTAATCCTTATTATACTGGAATACTATATACGAGTTTTTACACGCAAAACGGTTGGGCAGGTTCGAATTATGAGTCTTAATCCTTATTATACTGGAATACTATATACGAGTATTCAAAGACTTACAGGTTATCATTAGAACATTGCCTGGTCTTAATCCTTATTATACTGGAATACTATATACGAGAAAAAAGACTTAGACCAATTACGCCAGACATTACCGACGGTCTTAATCCTTATTATACTGGAATACTATATACGAGTATTCTAAGGTATATAAGGATAGCAAAGCAGACGCCGTCTTAATCCTTATTATACTGGAATACTATATACGAGCGCAAAACCGCCGTGAGGCGTATAGTAATGTTCGATAGTGTCTTAATCCTTATTATACTGGAATACTATATACGAGTTGCTTTAAAAGATTACGGATGTGTGATACAGAGAAGTCTTAATCCTTATTATACTGGAATACTATATACGAGAGCAAAATTACCAACGCACTATCATTCATTCACTTCTCACTCTAAAACCTAAGATTTTTTTATATTTTCACAAAAAATAGCTCTAAATTTTGAGAGTGCAAAGATAATCATAAATTCAATATGTCAAAGAACTTTCATTACATTTTGTATTGAAAAACAATGCATGCCATAAACGGCTCTTTCAAAAAAACAAAGTATTTTTATTGTGCATGATTATATCTAATTCTATTTTTTGGCCAATTATCTTCATTGAACGTAAATAATCCGACGATATCGGAACAATCAATATGCTATCATTATTTTCATAAGCCGCCTGCACCTCCGCCAAGTCTTTCCGTATGCAATCATATTCCGACATCGCCAAATCTGCCAAAAAAATTGACCGCTGGACACGCATGCATCCTTTCCGTTGCAAGTATTTGACAACCTGATGACGAACCTTATTACTTTCTATATCATACATAACAAAAAACAACATATTAGAAGACGGCCTGTTTATTCGATTTACAATACCTAAAACTCTTTCTATACGTTCATCCAATGAAGACAAATCCTCCACTCCATTTCCCAATCGGTTAGGAACTGCCGATCCGGATATGCCAGCATGAATAAACTTCTGCATTTTATCTACAAAGGTCAAAACCTTACGAGATTTCTTAACCATCTTGATCACCGATTATTGTTCTTTTATAAATCCAGTTATCAAGTCTGCCATCAGTTGATTCAAATCAGCATTCGTCCCCGTACGAGGAGATTGTACAATCGAAAAACCTTTCTTTCCAAAAAACAGGTTTACTTCGGCTTGCTTCATTCCCATCTTAAAGCGAATTTTCTTACCATATTGAATATTGATCACTTCGGTTATACCAACACCAGTCTGTTCGACATAAGGCTTAAGAATAGCCATCATCTCATCTAATTCATGAGGAGCAAACACAATGTCTCGTTCTTTTTTCACCTTTGGATTAAGCAATTGTTTAATCCGTTCAATCACCTCTTTGTCTGGATCAGAAGTATTCGGTTCTTTCGAACTTGAAGAGGAAGCATTCGCTTTCATGATTTTTTCCTGTTGCCGTTTCTGTTCAAACAAAGCAAACGGATTATCAGAATTGATAAAAGCATTCATATCGACCGATGTGGCATTCGGATTATAATAAGCATCAGGATCCACGCTGATAAAGCAAGCGCGTGTCACATCACTCGTGCGTGTATCAACAACCTGTTGCAAAGCATATTGCTTACTGAATTCCAATGAAAAAGCTTTATAAAACACTGAATACAAACCTGAGTCATAACAACGTTCTTTCAATTTGAAAAAAACTTTTAATCCATCTTCGCTGGGAGAGAGAAACGACAAAACCACCCGTTCATCTTTTTCAATTGATTTGCGCAATTCAGTAATAGAAAATCCTTTATCAGAAAGGTGATCTATGTCTATAATGAAATACTCGACATAAGCAAAATTTTCTGTTTTACGATACGGAGGATTGAACATTCCACAAACCAAATAAGGCAAACGACGTTTTAGTAAATTATATTGCTTGCCATCTATCTCCCGGGCTATTCGGAGCTGACGAATAGAAGATAATATCTCCGGACGAGGATTACGCAACGAATCATAAAAATACTTTACCGTCACCTTACGCAACGGATCCGCTCCGCTTGTTATATTGACTCCCGCTGAAATCATACCTAAATATATTTTTTCCATTGTTGTGCAAGTTCCTGAGCATACAAAGATAATTGTGTCAAGCGACTTCTCGAAAGTCCCTTCATCGTTACAACCTCATCCAAATAATCATTCAACGACTGAATAAGTACTCGACGTCCCAAAGCTTCAAGCCAACAGGAGCCATCTTCTCGAACAGAATAGTATTCATCAGTTACCACTTCCTGCATCAACAAAGAACATACGACATAATCTACCCAAACACGATATAATTCAATAACATCATACACCAAAACCGGACGGTTATAGTCATCTCTGTGCATAACTCCGATGTACGGGTCAATACCGGTTTTTATCAAAGCTCCCTCAATTTTCCCGTACAACAAACCATATCCATAATTAAACAATGCATTCGCCACATCCAAAGCTGGATGTTGGCTTCTTGCTTCAAAACGATATCTTTCGGGAAGAAACAAATTTAAAGTCTTAAAATATATTTTAGAAGAGAGTCCTTCCCATCCTCGCAAAGTTGGAGCCACATCTGAAACGATCTCTCCATCGATTCCTCTCACTTTCGTTCGGTAGTCCTCCAGTCGGTTGATTGATTTGTTCACCTCCCTTTCTATTTCATCAGCCCGAGGGATCATCATCAATAATAAAGCCTGCTGATTTTCGATCTTTCTGGAAATAATATCTTTGATCCAAAACACAGCGTCTTTGGTAAAAGTAAAGCTCAATTGCCCCTTCCTGATCAATGAAACAGAGCCATATTTCGGACTCCAAATCCTTCCAAGCGGTTGCCCACTCTTATCCATAAACAGCACTTCGATTTCCCGCTCGATCGCAAGTAACACTGCATCACTTGTAATTTGCGCTCCACGACCAATCTGAATAGAAGAAATACCTTCAGATGGAATACGTTGTTTTCCATCTTTCGAAAGAATAACAAATCCTTCATTATCACGACTTAACGAAGTTCCAAATGTATTCAGCACCAACTCCATAATTGTTTCTTCAATATTAAAATAAGGTAATCGTTTACAAACATAAGAATATTTCTTGCAAAACTTGAATAAGCGCCTATGATTTTGTGGGAAAAACATTCTTTCATCATGTCTTTTTTTGATTTCTGCATTTTTTCACCAAAATCATTTACGATACAATAAATCTCTGTATTTTTATCCATCGAGAACATAGCAATAATTGTTAATGTCTTATTATATCAACAATTATTATAAATACATCTTTGATATTCAAACAAATAACTTAATTTTTACACCAAACTCATTGTACATATGAAGTATAGACAGATTAGGTATTATTCTATCAGTAATAACGTTAACACCTACTTGTTCTTTGATAATAGAAGTGATTTTTCATCAGATGAAGGACATGATTGGAGAGTTTTTTATTTAATTGCTCCTCTGGAAGTGTTTTTAATGGTAATACTGCTATGAATCAGAAGAAGAAAAATTGAAGAAACAATATAAAAGAGATAGAGAACCTTCTTTTATCAGTAAATGATTAAATCAAAAATATGATAGAACTAATACAAGACATCATTTGTTTTCTCCTATGGGGAATTGCTGGTTTTGCCATAGTCGGATTGGGACTAATGTTTCTTATACTCATCATAGCCTCTTATCTATTAAGTTTTGAGATAATAATAACAAATGAGGACCTTATAAGAACTTTAGTTATAAAATTAATCGCTTGGGGATGGACATTTTTGGATTGGCTTTGGATTTTATTAAAAGTAATCACAGGTTCCAGGGTATTATTAACTATTGCATTCTTGGGATATGTTATGTATGTTATTGTTTTTGGCTAATAGCTTGTGTAATCTGATTTGCATCAAAGCTTCAAATCCCCTTTCGGGGGTATACCGAAAAACAATATTCGCCAGACACCGATTATGCAAACATACGAAACATATTAAGTCATTATTTTATTCCTATAAGCATTCGGTGTGCACTGTTCGATTTTTTTGAACCAATTGTTGAAATTCTGCGGTTGGCGGAATCCGAGTTCTTCGGCTATTTCGTTGATCCGCCCTGATGTCGTAAGCAGCAGTTCTTTGGCTTTCTCCAAGGTCTTTTGTCGGATGTGCTTCTGTGGCGAGAGTCCTGTGGTCTTGCGTATCAAGTCGCTGAAATAGTTGACGGAGAGACAAAGTTTTTCGGCACAATACTGTACGGTGAGCAATCCGTTGGTCACCGGAAGTTTACGTTCGAAATAGTCATTACATATTTCTTCAAAACGTGCCAATATGTCGTTGTTCGCTACCGGCAAGGCATCGAACTGACGGTCGTAAGCATGCAAGCAATAGTCAAGCACGAGCTTTATGTAGTCTGTGATGATAAGCATGTCGGGGGTGCCGGTATGTAGTTCGTCGTCGATTTTCCCGAAAACATCCACAAGCAAATTCTTTTCACGTTCGGTCGGGAACAGGGCTTCGTTGGTGTTATAGGAGAAATAAGAATAGCGCGACATGGCTCCCTGCAACGGAGTTCCAGCAAGCAGCTCGGGAGCAAACATCAATACATGCCCTTGCACCTGATGCCGTTGCCCGTCAGCCTCCGAACCGGCGATCTGTCCCGGAGCGAAAAACACCAATGCGCCTTCGCTATAATCATACAGGCTGTCGCCATAGTGCAACTCCGTGTATTTCTTTCCTTTCAGATAAACGGCGTAGTATCCGAACATCCGCTGCGGACTGTCGAACAGGATGGGAGGCAACTTGCCGAAGTCGATTACCCCAACAAGCGGATGCAGCGTTTCTGCTCCCACCATTTCATTATAACTGCTTATGTCACAAATCTTGATGTTTGCCATGAATTCCTATTGCTTTTGTTCCTGAACGACTATAAAAACGAAAAAAACAGCTTTTATTGTAATATAAAAAGTCGAAAAATGTGATTTATATATTTTTATCAGAGATTTCGCTACCAGAAACAATCCGGAATCATCGAAACTTTGCACCGCAAAAGAAAGGAGCATAAACGATATGGATATAACACGAGACACGACAGAGGAAGAGAAACGCAAACGTGTGGTGCTCGCACTTGTTCTGTCAAGCTATCTGGTGGTCGGCATAGACGGTTCGCTCGTCATAACGGCAATCGCAGAAATTGCATCCGACCTGCATCTGGGCGACATGGCTATGTCGTGGGTACAAAACGCCTATGTACTGGCATTCGGAGGTTTCATGTTGGCCGGAGGACGGCTTGGTGACATTTATGGACGCAAACGGCTGTTCTGTATTTCCATTGTCTTATTCTGCATCGGGTCTTTGGGGGCCGGATTGTCGCAGACAGCCATGCTGATGATTGTCTCACGCTTTGCACAAGGCGTCGGCTCTGCCGCGATGGCACCTGCGGCACTCGGGCTCATCATGGATTACTTCCAAGGGAAAGAAAGGGTGAAAGTCGTGGCATGGTATGGCAGCATATCGGGACTGGGACTTTGCGTAGGGTTGGTGCTTGGCGGCGCCATCACGAGTTACGGATCATGGCGATGGGGCTTTTTGGTCAACATTCCCCTAACATTGGGAATGTTTGCATACGCAGCCAAATGGCTGCATAGAGAGAATACGGTAAAAGCCCGCTTGGATATACGCGGCACGATATTATCGGCAGTGGCTGTCTTTACGTTTGTCTACGCCATTGACGGAGCCAAGAGTCTTTGGATGTGGCTAATCGTGTCAAGCATCTGTCTTTTGATTTTTGGAAAAGTTGAAAGGGAAGCTGTTTTTCCCATCGTTCCGGGATGTCTTTTCTTTTCCAAGAACCGGTGTAACGGCTATGTGGCACGTCTGCTTATGATAGGAGCATTGATGGGCTACAACTTCGCCATATCGATATTCCTTCAAAACGGTTTCGGATTTACATCGCTTCAAACAGGTTGTTCTTTTCTGCCGATGACCCTCACTACCTTTTGCGGTGCTTTGGCTGTTCCACGGTTAGTCGGAAAACATGGCAACATACCGGTCTTGCTATCCGGGCTTATGATGCTTGTCATCGGATTTGTCTGGCTTGCACAAGCAAGGTGTGACGGCCCTTATCTGTTTGCTATATGCCTGCCAATGATTCTTATCGGTTTCGGGCAGGGGCTTGCCATGAGTCCGCTTACGAATCTCGGCATAGAGGGAGTGGACAGCAAAAACACTGGGGCCGCTTCCGGCTTTGTCAATGTAACCCATCAGATAGGCGGAGCCATAGGACTGTCCCTCATGGTGTCAACATCAGAAGGCATTTCCGATTGCGACATGCGTTTTCACCATTGCATGGTCATAGCAGCGATACTTATTTCATTGGCTCTGGCAATAACCATATTCATTCAAAGTCTCAACGTGACAATCGCAAAAGAAAAAAAAGACAGAATATCCCATTAAAGATCAAGCCATTTTTGAACATCTACAATTTAATTTGTAAGTTTGTCAACGAATAAAAACTTACAGACGAACCATGAGTAACAACATTGACAGAAGAAATTTCTTTAAAAGAATCACAGGAGCCGGAGCTATTTTAGCTGTTTCGCAATTACCGGCAATGGCAGAAGATAATCCTTCAGTATTTCCGAAGCGTGGCCAATATGAAAGATTAGCCTTGGCTTTTGCAACTATTGAAATCGGATTGAAAAAACCGTTTACGGTACTCCACATTTCCGACACTCATTTGACAGCAGCCTACCCGCATGAAAACGAGATCAAACAAAGATTGAAAGAAAGCCGGACCCAATGCTTCGGAGGAAGGCAGGAAGAGGCTTTAAGAGACTCTTTGACTTGGGCCAAAGAACATGCGGATTACATAGTCCACACGGGCGATTTGATTGACTGGCAAAGCGAAGCCAACTTCGATCTGGTACGCAGATATTTTGGCAAAGATATCTGTGGATGCATCGGGAACCATGAATTTTCCATAGATATGGGTATTAGTAAAAATCCCAAACAAGAAAATACAGAAACATACAAAGACTATACAAGGGATTTGCTCCAAAAAGTCTACCCTTTTGACATTTCATTCCAATCTCAGGTAATAAACGGCGTCAACTTCATCACTTTGGATGATGTGTATGGAACGGTGACACCTCACCAGGTGGCTCTTTTCAAAGAAGAAGTGAAGAAGAACATCCCCATCGTGCTTTGCATGCATGTGCCATTCACCACTGATCAAATCTGGAGGGCTTCCCAAAGATTTTGGGAAAACAAGTTCGCTTCAGACATAAATGACGAAAACTATACACCTACGGGTGATTACAAAGCACAAAAAACGGATGCCACCACACGGGATTTTATCGCTTATCTAAAGAAAGAACCTTTACTGAAAGCCATTCTTTCCGGCCATTTGCATGTCACCGTGGAAGAGCAGTTCTCGCCTACTGCCAGGCAATATGTCGTAGGAAGCAATTTCCTGTTCCATGGTCGAGAAGTCCTGTTTGTGTGAAACAAGAAAAAACACATTATCATCTGTGATTTTCCATATTCCACTTTTTATTCTTAACTTTGTGGTAGTAACTCATACTTAAAAACAGTAAAAGACTATGACGACAATCATTTTAATAGCAGTGATCGCGATCCTGGCAATCTGGATCGTTTCTTTGTATAACTCGTTAGTGAAATTGCGCAACAACCGCGAGAACGCATTTGCCGACATCGACGTGCAGCTCAAGCAACGCCACGACCTTATCCCACAGTTGGTCGAAACGGTCAAAGGCTATGCCTCACACGAGAAAGAGACATTGGAACGCGTCATCAACGCCCGTAACGGGGCGATCAGTGCCAAAACGATCGACGATAAGATCGTGGCCGAAAATGCCCTGACTTCCGCATTGGCCGGATTGAAGATCACGCTCGAAGCCTATCCGGACCTGAAAGCCAACCAGAATTTCTTGCAGTTGCAGGAAGAAATTTCCGACCTTGAGAACAAACTGGCTGCCGTACGCCGTTATTTCAATTCGGCAACGAAAGAGTTGAACAACGCAGTCGAGACATTCCCGTCCAACCTGATCGCCGGCATGTTCGGTTTCAAGAAGGAAATGATGTTTGACCTGGGCGAGCAACGCGCCACACTCGAAGAAGCACCTAAAATCAAGTTCTAAGGATGCAATACGTCGGCATACAAACCCAAAAGAGCAGGAACAATTTCAGGTCCCTGCTCCTGCTCTGCCTCTTTCCCTGCCTGGTGATGGGATTGCTTTTTGCGTTCTGTTACCTGCTCCACCTGTTGGCAATGAACGACGACGGCATGACGAAAGCCGAGCTGCTCAAATATTCCACCGGGATGTTCGTCCATCTGGCGCCATACGTGCTGGGCGGCGTACTCATCTGGTTCATCATCGCCTATTTCGCCAACACAAGCATCATCAACTCGGCAACCGGTTCCGAACCCTTGTCGAGAATGGAAAACAAAAGGGTCTATAACCTGGTGGAAAACCTGTGCATGAGCCAGGGTATGAAAATGCCCAAAATCAATGTCATCAACGACGATTCGCTGAACGCTTTTGCAAGCGGCATCAACGACAAAACATACACCGTCAGCCTCTCGCGCGGAATCATCGACAAGCTGGACGACCAAGAACTGGAAGCGGTCATTGCGCACGAACTGTCGCATATCCGCAACAATGACGTACGCCTGATGATCGTTTCGATTGTCTTTGTCGGCATCTTCGCCATGCTCGCACAGATGGCCATGCGCTCCGTCTACTACTCGTCGATGGGGAACAGGAGAGACGAGAAAAACAACACCGCAATCATCATCGTCTTAGTCATGATCGTTGCAGCCATCGGTTATTTCTTCTCCATGCTGATGCGTTTCGCCATCTCGCGCAAACGGGAATACCTGGCCGATGCCGGAGCAGCCGAGATGACCAAGAACCCGCTCGCCCTCGCCAGCGCACTGCGGAAAATATCCGCCGATCCCGACATCGAAGCCGTCAAACGGGAAGACGTAGCCCAGCTTTTCATCCAACATCCAGGCAAACAGGCCAAAAGCGCATTGAGCGGTTTAAGCGGACTTTTCGCCACTCATCCGCCCATTGAAAAACGGATACAAGTGCTCGAACAATTCTAAATTTAATCAAGATTTAATACTTAAAATCATTCCAATCCCGACATTAATTTAATATCTTTGGGGTCGGATAAAATAAGAGTTGGAAATGATACAAAAAGAATTGATTGGCGACCTCAAGCTGAAATGGGACCGCATGCAGCAGGCGATGCAGAAGATAAACGCTGACGGATGCCTGCTCAGCGTGGATGTGAATCTGTATTATACAACCGGACATATCTATAACGGCTATTTCTATCTTCCAGCGGAAGGAGTTCCCCGGTTCTTCGTGAAACGCCCGAACGGTTTGACCGGCGACCACGTGGAATACATCCGCAAACCGGAACAGATGCCCGAACTGTTCGCTTCCCACGGACTGAAAATGCCGGAGAAACTCTTGCTCGAAGCCGACGAACTGACATACAACGACTACATTCGTCTGCAAAAAATCTTCAATCCGAAAGAGACGGGAAACGCGACTGCCATGATGCGTGAACTGCGCCGGATAAAGACGCCGCACGAGATCGAGATGTTTCGTATCTCGGCCGAACGCCATGCCAAGACATATGCCGAAGTTCCCGAATGTTTCCACCCCGGAATGACAGACCTCGAATTCCAGTATGAAATAGAAAAACGGATGCGCAAGAACGGTTCCATCGGACTGTTCCGTGCTTTCGGAGCCAATATGGATATCTTTATGGGAAGTATCCTGGCAGGGGAAAACGCCGAAGCCCCCTCACCTTTCGACTTTGCCCTGGGCGGTGGCGGCATCGATGCTTCCTGCCCGTTAGGAGCGAACGGGACGGTCCTGAAAGAAGGCACGGCCGTCATGGTGGACATGGCGGGAAACTATACGGCTTATATGACGGACATGACGCGCGTGTTCGCTGTCGGCCGCCTGCCCGAACTCGCTTACCGGGCACATCAGACCGCTCTCCTTATCGAAAGCGAGATCGAGAATATCGTCCGACCGGGAACACCCTGTGCCGAGCTGTATGAAATCGCCGCCAAAATAACCGAAAGCCAAGGACTCGGCGCTTATTTCATGGGGACCAGGCAGCAAGCCAAATTCGTAGGGCACGGCATCGGCCTCCAGATAAACGAGCTTCCGGTACTTACGCCCCGCTCGAAAGACAAGTTGGAGCCGAACATGGTATTCGCACTCGAACCGAAATACGTGATACCGGGGGTCGGCGCCGTCGGCATCGAAAACAGTTTCCTTGTTACGGAAACCGGACTGGAGAAGCTCACGCACTTCACAGAAGATATCATACAATTAGACAAATAAATCATAAATCATAAATCATAAATCATAAATCATAAATCATAAATCATAAATCATAAATCATAAATCATAAATCATAAATCATAATGAAAAAAACAATCTCACTTCTCTTATTACTGGCTGTCATCTTCATGCCGGTAAAAGCCCAGGATGTAGAAAACGTAAAACCGGTGAAGAACGTCATTCTTCTGATCCCGGACGGAACATCGCTGGCTACAGTATCCACAGCACGTTGGCTGCAATGGTACACCAACCCCGACAAGCCGAAATTGAACATCGACCCGTATCTCTGCGGTACGATCCGGACACATTCTTCAAATGCCCCGATCGGCGACTCGGCACCCACGACCTCTTGCTACATGACAGGACAGCCCAGCCGTACGGGCTACGTTTCCACTTATCCGGAGAACGACGGCGACAACGACATCTACCCGACCGATCCGGCACGCGCTTTCCAACCGTTGACAACCGTCTTGGAAGCCGCCAAAATGAAACAGGGCAAAGCAACGGGACTGGTCTTTACCTGCGAATTCCCGCATGCAACTCCGGCCGACTGTTCCGCCCACAGCTACAACCGCGGCAAATATGAATGGATCGCTCCGCAGATGGCTCACAACGACCTGAACGTAGTGATCGGCGGTGGTGCCAGCCTGCTTCCCGAAGAAAGCGAAGCCTATCTGAAAGGTAACGGATACGGAGTCTTCAAGAATGACATCGACGGTATGCGCAATTATAAAGGTAACAATATGTGGGCCCTGTTCGGAGACAGAGAAATGGCTTACGACATCGACCGCGACCCGGCCAAACAGCCTTCTTTGGAAGAAATGACACGCAAGGCAATCGAAAAGTTATCCCAGAACCCGAACGGCTTCTTCCTGATGGTGGAAGGCAGCAAGGTCGACTGGGCAGCCCATGCGAACGACCCGGTCGGCATGGCAACCGATTTTCTGGCCTATGACCGTGCTTGCGGTGCGGCTCTCGAATTTGCCCGTCAGAACGGCGAAACTGCTGTCATCATGGTTCCCGACCACGGCAACAGCGGTATCAGCATCGGCCGCCGCGACTGCGCAGGCTACGACAAACTGAGCAAAGATCAGCTGTTCCACCAGTTCTCTTTGTACAAACTGACAGCCGAAGGTTTCGCCAAGAAGGTAAACAGTGTTCCGGCTTCCGAAGTACAGAACGTATTCCGCACATACGCAGGTTTCGAACTGACACCCGAAGAACTGGATGCCTTGAACCATTGCAAAGACTATAAAAACAGTCCGATACCGGAAAACGAACGTTCGATAAAAGGCAAAGGTTCTTTGTATAGCGGTTCACTGACCTCTTTCATGTCCCAATTGCTGACATCCCGCACTTGCTTCGGTTTCACAACCGGCGGTCACACGGGCGAAGAAGTGTTCATCGCAGCATATCATCCGGACCGTGCAAGCCTGCCGATCGGTATGCACACGAACATCGAGCTGAACCATTACCTCTGCTCCCTGTTCGGAATGACTCACGATACGTTGGAAGAACTGACAGCCGGCAACTTCGCTCCTCACACGGAAGTATTCAAAGACTTCAAATGTGAAATCGTTCCGGCAAAAGACGAAAAAGGTTCTCCTTCTTTGGTCGTGAAGAACAAAAAGAAACAAATCAACATCACGCCGTTCAGCAACATCGTGACGATCGGAAAGAAAGGCCAGGAAGAAATCCGCCTGAATTCGGTAATCGTGTATGTTGACAAAAACAACACATTCTATCTGCCGACCAAACTGGTAGAATTCCTGCAATAAGAGAATAAAGACGACAGCAGAAGTGGTGTGCTGAAATGTATTTGTCCTCGCGTCAAGCGCGGAAACAAATACATTTCGGTACGCCACTTTCTCTTTTGTGAAACCTTATAGTCCACCCATTAACCGATCACCTCTTCTAAACGCCCGATTTACAAACCACATCGCAATAAGTTATAGTTATTTATTTTTTTCAAGTATTCTTTTCTTAAAATATCTATACTGTATCAATCTGGAAGATTTATATAGATATTCAGACAAATAACGCAGCTCTTTTTCAAGGTACATTTGCGGCACTTCTAAAATAATGAACAATATGACAAGAGCAAATGCAAAATGGATACGGCTGATGGCAGTTATCGGCTGTACGACAATGTGGATGACATCCTGTAAACATGCACCGGATGCACAGATGAAAGCATCTTATGCGACAATGAAAGTTTCTACGGCAGACAAAGAGTTGACAACATCCTATTCGGCCACGATCCGAGGACGTCAGGACATAGATATTTATCCGCAAGTATCAGGAACCATCGAACGGCTTTGTGTAACGGAAGGACAGGTTGTAAAGAAAGGACAATTACTTTTTGTCATCGACCAAGTCCCTTACAAGGCAGCCCTGAAGACAGCCCTGGCAAACGTCGAAGTGGCAAAAGCAGCTTTGGCTACCGCCGAACTGAACTACAACAGTACTAAAGAATTGTTTGCAAAGAAAGTTGTTTCTGCTTTCAACCTGAAAACAAGCGAGAACAATTACCTGACCGCCAAAGCACAGTTGGCACAGGCTGAAGCTCAGGAGCTGAACGCCCGCAACAACTTGTCTTACACAGAAGTCAAAAGCCCGGCCGACGGAGTTGTCGGCATGTTGCCTTACCGTGCCGGAGCCTTGGTCAGCGCCAGTATTCCCCAACCGCTGACAACGGTTTCAGACAATTCGAACATGTATGTCTACTTCTCCATGACAGAAAACCAATTGCTGGCTATGAGCCGTCAATATAAAAGCATGGACGAAGCGTTGGCAAACATGCCGGAAGTGTCGTTGAAACTGAACGACCAGTCTGTTTATGAGCAGAAAGGGAAAATCGAATCTATCAGCGGAGTGATCGACCGGAAGACCGGGACAGTCGGCGTACGTGCCGTATTCCCCAACGAATCCCGCCTGCTTCATAGCGGAGCCTCCGGCAACGTGCTCATACCGCAGGCCTACAAGGACTGCATCGTGATTCCTCAAGGCGCGACTGTCCGTATGCAGGACAAGACGATTGTCTATAAAGTGGCAGACGGCAAGGCAGTTTCCACATTGATTACCGTGGCTGAAATCAACGATGGCCGCGAATACATCGTACTCGACGGATTGAAGGTTGGCGAAGAGATCGTCTCCGAAGGAGCCGGATTGGTACATGAAGGAACGCAAGTTAAATAAAGGATCGAAGTATGAAAGGAAATATATTTATCAAACGGCCCGTGATGGCCATCTCCATCTCCATTCTTATTTTGGCGATCGGATTGATTTCGCTCTTTACTTTGCCGGTCGAGCAATATCCCGATATTGCACCGCCTACCGTCCATGTATCGGCTACTTATACCGGAGCGGATGCCGATGCGGTGATGAACAGTGTCATCATGCCGCTGGAAGAAAGCATCAACGGTGTGGAAAACATGATGTACATGACCTCTACGGCGACCAATGCCGGTTCGGCTACGATCGAGGTATACTTCAACCAAGGGACAAACCCCGATATGGCGGCCGTCAACGTACAGAACCGCGTGACGAAAGCACAAGGTCTGTTGCCTGCCGAAGTGACCCGTATCGGTGTCAGTACCCAAAAACGGCAGACCAGCTTCTTGCAGATCGATGCACTTGTCAGTTCCGATGGACGGTATGACAAGACATTTCTCGGAAACTACCTCGACATCAACGTTATCCCGCGTATCAAACGTATCGAAGGCGTAGGCGACGTAATGGAGTTGGGCGACACCTACAGTATGCGTATCTGGTTGAATCCCGAACGAATGGCACAATACGGATTGGTTCCTTCGGACGTGACATCCGTATTAGGCGAACAGAACATCGAGGCTCCTACCGGTTCGTTAGGAGAAAATTCCAAAAACGTGTTTCAGTACACCATGAAATACCGCGGACGTCTGAAAAGCGTGGAAGAATTCCAGGATATCGTTGTCCGTGCCCAAGAAGATGGGTCCGTCTTACGCCTGAAAGACGTGGCCAAAGTCGAGTTGGGAACCTTAAGTTACGGTTTCGACAGCCAGATGGACGGCAAGCCGGCCGTAACATTCCTGATCTACCAGGTAGCCGGCTCCAATGCAACGGAAGTAAACAAGCGTATTGCCGCCGAACTGGAAAAGATAAAAGAAGAATTGCCTACAGGGACAGAATTCATCACGATGATGAGTTCCAACGACTTCCTTTTCGCCTCTATATATAATGTGGTGGAAACGCTGATCGTGGCGATCATCCTCGTAATCCTTGTGGTGTATTTCTTCCTGCAGGATTTCAAGAGTACGCTGATCCCGTCTATTTCGATCATCGTTTCTCTGATCGGTACATTCGCCTGTTTGACTGCCGCCGGTTTTACGATCAACATCTTGACTCTTTTCGCATTGGTGCTTGCCATCGGTACGGTGGTGGATGACGCGATCGTGGTGGTGGAAGCCGTACAGGCTAAATTCGATTCGGGCTACACCTCGTCCTACCAGGCGACAAAAGATGCGATGGGCGACGTAACGATGGCCGTCATTTCCTGTACCTGCGTGTTCATGGCCGTGTTCGTACCGGTAACTTTCATGGGCGGTACTTCCGGTATCTTCTACACGCAATTCGGTGTGACGATGGCGACTTCCGTTGGTCTTTCCATGATTTGCGCCTTGACGCTCTGTCCCGCCCTGTGCGCGATGATGATGCGTCCGAGCGATGGAAACAAGAGTGCCAAAAGCATTAACGGACGTGTACGTGCAGCCTACAATGCCTCCTTCAATGCCGTGTTGGGCAAATACAAGAAAGGCGTCATGTTCTTCATCCATCACCGTTGGATGGTATGGGCCGGGCTGATTGCATCCGTCATCCTGCTGGGTTGGCTGATCAACAATACCAAAACAGGGCTTGTCCCGCAAGAAGATCAAGGTGTCATTATGGCGAACATAGCCATCGCACCGGGTAGCACACTGGAAGAGACAGGCAAGGTGCTTGACAAGGTTGAGAACATCTTACAGAACACTCCGGAGATTGAACACTACTCCCGCGTGGCCGGTTACGGCTTCCTGGCCGGACAGGGCACATCCTACGGTATGGCGATCATCCGTCTGAAAAACTGGGATGAAAGAAAAGGGGCCGAACATATTTCCGATGCAGTGATAGCCCGCCTGAACGCACAATTCGCCCAAATCAAAGAGGCGCAGATATTCAGTTTCCAGCCGGGTATGATTCCGGGTTACGGCCTGGGTAACGCTATCGAGTTGAACTTGCAGGACCGTACAGGCGGAGATATGAACACGTTCTATGGCAATGCCATGCAGTATATCGGAGCTTTGAACCAACGTCCCGAAGTGGCGATGGCTTATACCTCCTATGCCATGAACTTCCCGCAGATATCGGTCGATGTAGATGCAGCCAAATGTAAACGGGCCGGGATTTCACCTTCGACAGTACTCGAAGTATTGGGCAGTTATTGCGGTGGCGCATACATTTCCAACTACAACCAGTTCGGAAAAGTATACCGCGTGATGTCGCAAGCCTCGCCTGAATATCGTCTTGACGAGCAAGCCTTGAACAATATGTTCGTCCGCAACGGGACGGAAATGGCTCCGATCAGCCAGTTCGTAACCTTGAAACGGATACTCGGACCTGAAGTGGCCAACCGCTTCAACCTTTTTAGTAGTATCACGGTCAATGTAAACCCGGCACCGGGCTATTCTACCGGTGAAGTGCAGCAGGTCATCGAAGAGGTGGCTGCCCAGATGTTGCCGACAGGATACGGATACGAATATGGCGGTATGGCACGTGAAGAGGCCAACTCCGGAGGTTCGCAGACACTCTTTATCTATGCCGTCTGTATCTTGCTTATCTACCTGATCTTAGCTTGTCTGTACGAAAGCTTCCTTGTACCTTGGGCCGTTATCCTGTCCGTTCCGTTCGGGTTGATGGGTTCGTTCCTGTTTGCCAAACTGTTCGGATTGGAAAATAACATTTACTTGCAGACCGGTGTCATCATGTTGATCGGACTTTTGGCCAAGACAGCGATTCTGATCACCGAGTTCGCCATCGAACGTCGCCGTAAAGGAATGGGGATCGTCGAATCTGCTTATTCGGCTGCACAAGCCCGTTTGCGTCCGATTTTGATGACCGTGCTTACGATGATCTTCGGTATGCTTCCGCTTATGTTCGCATCCGGAGCCGGAGCCAACGGTAACAGTTCATTGGGAACAGGGGTTGTCGGCGGTATGGCTGTCGGGACATTGGCTTTGCTGTTTGTCGTGCCGGTATTCTACATCACCTTCGAATATCTGCAAGAGAAAATCCGTCCGCCGATGGAAGAGGAAACCGATATACAAGTTGCGTTGGAAAAGCAAAAAAGCCAAATCGAACGTAACGGTTTAAACAATGAAAATAAATAAGGTATGAAGAAAATAATCGTATTGACAACCGCAACCGCTCTGTTGAGCAGTTGCGGCATATACACCAAATATCAACCGGCCGAGACAACTCCGGACAACCTGTACGGAGAAGAGGTGGCTGTCGATGATACGACCAACTTCGGCAATGTGAACTGGCGGGAACTCTTTACGGATCCGCAATTGCAGGCTCTCATCGAACAAGGGTTACAAAACAACACCGACCTCCGGTCCGCCCAATTGCAGATCGAGGAGGCTGAAGCGGCGTTAATGTCGGCAAAGCTCGCTTTTCTACCTTCGTTCGCACTTTCCCCGCAAGGAACAATCAGCAGTTTCGACGGCGGGAAAGCGACCAAGACATACACGCTGCCTGTCACTGCCAGTTGGGAACTGGACATTTTCGGACGTCTGCGCAATGCCAAGCAACAGAGCAAGGCGCTGTATGCCCAAAGCAAGGACTACCAGCAAGCCGTGCGTACCCAGTTGATAGCCGGGATTGCCAACGTATACTATACATTGTTGATGCTGGATGAGCAGTTGGCCATTTCGCAACAGACAGAAGAATCCTGGAAAGAGACGGTGGCTTCTACCCGCGCCTTGATGGATGCCGGATTAACCAACGAGGCGGCCACATCCCAGATGGAAGCGGCTTACTACAGCGTGCAGACTTCCATTCTCGACCTGAAAGAGCAGATCAACCAGGTCGAAAACAGTCTCGCCCTGTTGCTCGCAGAGACCCCACGCCGCTACGAACGCGGGAAATTGGCAGACCAGCAACTCCCGGAAGACGTGGCCGTCGGCGTACCGATGCAGATGTTGTCGAACCGCCCCGACGTGCGTGTTGCCGAACGTTCGCTGGAACAGGCCTTTTACGTGACCAACCAAGCCCGCGCCGCTTTCTATCCTTCCATCGTATTGAGCGGAAGCGCCGGATGGACCAACTCGGCAGGGGGCATGATCGTCAATCCGGGCAAATTCCTGGCTTCGGCAGTCAGCTCGCTCACACAGCCATTGTTCAACAAAGGACAGATCATGGCCCAATATCGCATTGCCAAAGCCCAGCAGGAAGAAGCAAGCCTGGCATTCCAGCAAACATTGCTGAAAGCCGGCAGCGAAGTCAACGATGCGTTGGTCGCCTGCCAGACAAGCAAGGCAAAAACAGTCTTGTTCGAAAAACAAATCCAGTCTCTGGAAAAGGCCTTGGAGAGCACCTCTCTACTGATGGAACACGGTACGACCACCTACCTGGAAGTGCTGACCGCCCGCCAGTCTTTGTTAAGTGCACAGTTGTCGCAAACGGCTAACCGGTTCACCGAAATACAAAGCGTGATCAATCTGTATCAGGCTTTGGGTGGCGGCAGAGAATAAGAAAATATTTTTTCCATAAAAACCAAATGCCTTATTAAAACCAAACCTTTTACCTATTCCTCAAGGACCTGTTTCCGTAAAGTATCCAAACTTCAACGAAACAGGTCCTTTTTTGTAATACATTCCGAACAATAACCCCTATTTCCCGCTTTTTCTCTTTCGATCAAAATATCAGAGTATTTTAGTTTGATATTTTGATACTGTTTTTTCTGTTTTGCTGATAAACGGATATATGAGACCGGCAGGGAATGAAAATATATTGTTTCGAGAGAGATCGAAAAGGGATAAACACTTGCATTTTGGAAAAGCTCAACCTCCTGAGATTTGTCTGTAGCAAAAAAGATTGGTGGCGGCTTGGGATATTTGAAAAGGGATTCAGGCCCTTATGCCCATGAAGACGGTCGTCGTTGAAATGAAGACGGTCGTCGTTGCCGTGAGATGCCGAGATCACCATGTATGAAGACGGTCGTCAAAGTAATGAAGACCGTCTTCGTGGGAAAAAACAATGCACCTCACGGCAAGAAGGCCTTTTTTCAAGGAGAAAAGCCAGGATTTAATACAATTGACAAAAGATACGCATCTTTGTTAAAGAAACAATATTATACAATAAGTGTTCGGTGACACAGTTCAATTTACACTACTCTATATTCTATTTTTGTTATCTTATATGGAGTTTTACTATTTTGTAAATAGACATAATTACCAATTTTTTATACTCCAACATCCACCATACTATAACAAGTTTATTGCTGCTAACTCCTTTGTCAATGATTGAATACCCCTCTGAATTTTCTCTAACTGTTGTCTGCGAGGCTTATGCACGCCGGCAGCATAATGCCACAACTGACGTTCATTGATTCCTGTAATACGGCTCAATGCAGCCTTAGTAAAGATATTACTGTAATAGTTGATAAATGTAGCAGCATCAATCTTAAACTTCAATTCAAATTCCCCAGACAACACTTCGCAGGGACTATCGTTATCTTCCAAATATAACTCGATCGCCTCCTTCATATTATCCTCCAACTCCTTCATGTCATTACCGACTGTAATAACAGGAGCTCCTTCGATATAAGCACTCAAGTTCTTTCCTGCATGTTCTACAATTACTTCTACCGTTTTCATAATTACCTCCGTTTTTTAATTGAGAGAACAAGGGGGCTACTTTAGCCCCGCTTGTCTCAAAATGCTGTAATAAGTGCCTTTCTCAACTCCTTTGCTGTGATGATTCGGTATGATAACAACTTTACCGTCTTTTTCAAACTTCATGTGGCTACCTTTCTGACTCTTTAGAACAAAACCGTTTTCTTGCAACATAGTTACAACGTCTTTTACTGATTTGTAACTCATAACGCTTTGGACTTAATTACCATGCAAATATAGTGATAATACGAATACTACCAAAGCATTTATTCATTATTCTACTATGAATATATTAATAGCGGCAACCCTATAGATGAAGTGGTTGGAATAACTATCTTCTCAGCACTGCCCTCATCCAGTACAAAAGAGACTTCTATAAAACCAGCACGATAGAGGAACTAAAGAGAATTGTGGCGATAATCGAAGAAAAGCCTTAACAAAGTTTTATATATGTAAACTTTTACTATGTTTGCATTATGAAAAAAGAAAGAGAAATACTATATTATGAGAATTACTTTATAGACTTCTTTAAATGAATATTATGCAAGCAAATCCTAAAATTGGAAGTATGGATGTCGTATTAGACAAACTATATGGCAAAGTTGGTTCACCTGAGAGGGAGGAGTTTCGCAAAGAAGCATACGCTTACTGTGTGGGGCAAATGATTAGTGACGCACGGAAACAAGAAAAAATAAATCTCAACACATTTCTTTAATCACTGATTACAATATCGTATAGAAAAACTTATCTTTGCCAAACGAGAAACGTTATATCTCTGAATCAACAGCCGACTTTTTTACAAATATTTTACGCCGGCTATTGAATAAAGAGATAAAAAGCAGATAATAAACACATTACAACATATAAATGAAAAGTAAAAGTTTAGTTTCTATCGATCAATGTTCCAAAGAGGACATTCTTCGTATTCTGGATAACGCCAGGAAGTTTGAAGCAAATCCGAACCGTAAGCTGCTGGAAGGGAAAGTGGCGGCGACCTTGTTCTTCGAACCCTCCACTCGCACACGCTTGAGTTTCGAGACTGCAGTGAACCGCTTGGGCGGCCGTGTGATCGGTTTCTCCGATGCTTCCACGACCAGTTCCTCCAAAGGCGAAACTCTGAAAGATACCATCCTGATGGTAAGCAACTATGTCGATCTTATCATTATGCGTCATCATCTGGAAGGTGCTGCCCGCTATGCGTCGGAAGTCACGGACGTACCAATCATCAATGCCGGAGACGGGGCAAACCAGCATCCCTCCCAAACCATGCTGGACCTCTATTCCATCCAAAAGACACAAGGCAGACTGACGGATCTCAACATCACGATGGTCGGCGACCTGAAATACGGACGTACCGTACACTCGCTGATAGTGGGAATGTCTCATTTCAACCCGACATTCAACTTCATCGCGCCGAACGAGCTCCGCATGCCGGACGAACAGAAAAACTTCTGTGACAAGCATGGCATCAAATACAATGAATATACGGAATTTACGGAAGATATCATCAACCAGACGGACATTCTGTATATGACGCGTGTACAACGTGAACGCTTCACCGACCTCGAAGAGTATGAACGTGTGAAGAATGTGTATATCCTGAAGAACGACATGCTGAAAAACAGCCGTGAGAACCTGCGTATCCTGCATCCGCTGCCTCGCGTGAACGAAATCGCTTATGATGTGGACGATAATCCGAAAGCCTACTATATCCAACAGGCCCGTAACGGACTGTTCGCCCGTCAGGCCATCATCTGTGAAGTATTAAATATTCAAATTGACGATTGACAATTATCAATTAACAAAAAGTTATGTCAGCAGAAAAGAAAAAAGAATTGCAGGTCGCCGCTTTAGAGAACGGCACTGCCATCGATCATATTCCCCCCAGCCAGTTGTTTAAAGTAGCCAAATTACTGGGACTGGAAAACATGGACAACACGATCACGATCGGTAACAATTTCCACAGCAATAAAATGGGTTGCAAAGGCATGATCAAGATATCCGACAAATTCTTCTGTGACGAGGAGATCAACCGGATTGCCCTGATCGCCCCGAACGTGATCCTGAACATTATCCGCGATTACGAAGTGGTGGAGAAAAAGACCGTTACCTTACCGAACGAACTGGTGGGACTCGTAAAATGCAACAATCCGAAATGTATCACCAACAATGAACCGATGCCGACCCGTTTCGATGTAATCGACAAAGAGAAGGGGACGATCAGATGCCATTATTGCGAACGCAAGATCAATAAAGAAGATATCATCATTAAATAATTAACAATTGACAATGGACAATTATTTGTCGCAGTCCCTGAATTGTCCATTGTCAATTATCAATTGTCAATTGTTATGAAGCACGACTGGAAGCCCGGCACGATGATCTACCCGCTACCTGCGGTAATGGTCAGTTGTGGATCCGAGCCTTCGGAATACAATATTATAACTGTCGCATGGGTGGGGACGATATGCACCAATCCGCCGATGTGTTATATCTCCGTCCGCCCGGAGCGTCACTCCTATCCGATCCTGAAAAAAAACATGGAATTCGTGATTAACCTGACAACCCGCGAGTTGGCGTATGCAACCGACTGGTGTGGCGTCAATTCAGGAAAAGACCATGCCAAGTTCGAGGAAATGAAGTTGACACCGGGAAAAGCCTCGGTCGTAAGCGCCCCGACCATAGAAGAATGTCCGCTCTGTATCGAATGCCGGGTAAAAGAAGTCCTGGCATTAGGCAGCCATGACATGTTTATCGCCGACGTGGTGAACGTGCAAGCCGACGACAAATATCTGGATCCGGAAACGGGCGCCTTCGATATGCAACGTGCCGACCTGCTGGCTTATTCGCATGGCAAATATTATGGACTGGGCGACTTTGTCGGTAAATTCGGCTGGTCGGTCAAAAAGAAAAAATAGTCATGAAGAAAATTTACCTTACATTGTTGATACTCTCTTTCTGTTTCCAGGCGGGAGCCCAAAAGTTTATCAAGATCGAAGACAAGATATTCAATTGGGGAGGAAAAGTCGGAGTCAGCGCCGCGCTCCCGATTGTCAAATCGTTGACGATAAACGATCAGGAGATGGAAGACATACGCCTGCAATATAAGGTAGGTTATCAGGCAGCCGCGTTTGCACGGGTCAATATCGATCGTTTCTATATTCAACCCAGCTTGGCATGGCAATATACGGAAGGTGACATACGTTTCAACATTCCCCAAACGGAAAGCAGCCTGCCGAACGGGGCAAACACCCAAATGCCTATCGGCAAGAACCGGATCACCTATAAGTCCGCCACACTCGAAGTCCCGGTGATGGTCGGCTATTATCTGGTAAAAGAAGGTCCGTACGCATTAAGCATGATGTTCGGCCCCAATATCAAATACAACTACAAGACACGCTACAGCACGGATATGACGGACAGTGCCCGCGAGTTTGAAGACGACAACACGCCTTTCGGGATCAGTATCGCCGCCGGACTGGGAGTCAGCATCTGGCGTCTGTTTCTTGACTTCAGCTACGAGTTCGGTTTGAGCGAGGTCGCTTCCGATTTTCGTGAGATAGGTAAGACCGATGCCGACCAGAAAGGGACTCTCAATATTGAAAAACGAACAAACATAATGAGTTTCTCGCTCGGTTTCCTGTTCTGATTCAGGCCTTCATTGTCAAACAGGCCATACGCCTGTCCGCTGACCAAGAATCAGGATGTATGCCTCTCCTGTAAAAATGGTACTTATCCCCGTAATTCATATACAATCCCAACCGGCCCTTTACAGTAACTTTGTATCTGTTCCTTCGGGACATTTTTAATAGCGATTTAAACTAATATAAAAGTATGGCAAAAAAAGTATTGATCTTATCATCCAGCCCCCGGCGTGGCGGCAACTCCGACACACTCTGTGATGAATTTATGCGTGGTGCGATAGAGAGCAACCATGAAGTGGAAAAGATTTTCCTGAGAGACAAAACAATCCACTACTGCACGGGCTGCAACACATGCAGCCAATACCAGAAACCGTGTCCTCAAAAAGACGATGCGGCCGAGATCATCGAAAAAATGGTGAATGCCGACGTAATCGTAATGGCTACTCCTGTCTATTTCTACACGATGAGCGCTCAGATGAAAACACTGATAGACCGTTGTTGCGGAAGATATACGGAGATGAACGGCAAGGAATTTTATTTCATCGTAACGGCAGCCGAAGACGACCGTAAGAAAATGCTCCGTACGATCGACACGTTCCAAGGATTCCTGGACTGCTTGGAAGCTCCCGTAATAAAAGGAACCGTGTTCGGATTAGGCGTTTGGCTCAAAGGAGAGATCAACGGGAACCCCGCCATGGAAGAAGCCTATCAAATGGGAAAGCAGGTTTAAAACAACCCGTCGACGGTCCTTTTCAAAGCATATATGTTTTGCTTTGAAAACATATATGCTTTGCTTCCAAAACACCGGTGTTTTGGAAGCAAAGTCTTTTTACTATCAAATAGTACGAGTGCAATACTTTTTTTACGGCCGGTTCCGTTCCATCAGAATACGAAAAACAGAGAACTGCTCCCCCACCATTCGTCATGCCTGGCAGGTGAAGAGGCGATCATCGGTGCGGAGGAAGCGAATCCGACCTGCCCGGCATAGACCGCTTCCTTGTCCCGCTCCCCGGAGGTGTACATCAATTTGAGGTTGACGCCGATACCAAACCGTTTGAAACGGCAGACATATGTGGCGGCGATCAGGAGAGAGGAATAGTCGCAGTCATAATAGGCATACGGGGCGAATGTATGCTGGAAATCCAAATGTGGTATGGATTGGTTCTGCATGACGACCTGATAGGTATTGCCCGTTCCGATCCTTTTCCCGTACTGGACGTTCCATTCCCATTCCGATCGTTTCTTTTCCAACAGGTAACCGATTCGGGCCTGCGGGAGAATCGCGGAGTTTTTCACCCGGTAGTCCGTCCCTCTGTATTCTTCTTTGCGCAAGAAATAGGAAGCGCCGGTTTGCAGGCTCAGGGTCTGTCCGGGAAGCGGCCGGTAGCGTAGCCGAAGTTGCGCCATACTCTCCGAATAGCTGTACAGGTATTTTTGTTGCGTGTCGATCAGCCGGAAATCGTAGATGTTGTTGGCTTCATCTATCAGGTACTCTTCAAATATGTTTTCATATCCTTTCCGCCTATCCAGCCGGCTTTCCAACAGGAAGGAGACGTCCCATGCACCTCCCGGTTGCCAGTCGAGCCGCAAGGTCGGGGAAAATGTGTTGGTCCGTGAGAAATACAAATCTTGGACATTCGACTCTTCCGCTTTCATGCGGTCATATTCGTAGCCTATGCTTGCATATACGACGAACGGATGTTGACGAGAGGGGGATTGATAGGTCAACCGTGCGCTCCCTTCCTTAATATAATACATACGGGAGTATCCGAAGCGGATCGAGCTGGCCCGATGGTCATAAAGGCCGAAGCCGTAGCAAATGAAAAAGCGTTGTTGTTCGCCCGGTCTCCAGAAACGCAACGACATGTGTTGCTTGTTTCGTCCGAAACTTCCGTTCAGCATCAGCAAATGACCGCCGAACGACCGTGCCGCGCCTATGCCTACATTCAGCCAAGTCGTGTTGTTCAAAGCTCTCGGGTCTGTTTTCCGGTAGGCTTGTTCACCCCGGAAAAAGCCGGTCGCTCCCAAATGCCAGTTGCCGAGAGAGAAGGCGTATCCACCTTCGACATGATAGTCTTCGAAATGAAAATCACCACCGATCGAATCGGTCGCGATATATGGCAGATAGAGTTCCGGATGCCGCATCGCGTTCCAGCCGATATTCTTATGCCGTCCGCGTGCGTACTGCACTTTTCCGAAAAGCGTGCCGGCTGACGGGATCGAATATTGCCCGAAACCGGTCAGACGGAAATCAGTGAAAGCGTTTCCTTCATAAGGCAAGAAATCTCCCTCGACACGGCCGTTCGAGTAAGAAGCCGATATCATCGACCGATAGCGGCCGGTCTGGAAAGAACTGTCGGATCGCGCGATGTCGTAAAACGCGGGATTCGCATACGTTTGCCGGAGTTTCCGGGTTTCCATATCCATCGACTGCGTGTCGTAACGCTTTTCGGAAGGTGAAAACGTATCTCTCAGCCGGTCACCCAACAAAGAGGTTTGCGCCTGGAGGTGGATGGTGGTCAACCATCCTGCCAAGATCATATATGTAATAGAGCGTCTCATCTATGCAATTGTTTATAAGCTGAAATTCAAGAATAATTCTACTCCGAAATAGGGATCGGTCCAGTCTCTTTCGGTTGTTTTGCCTCCCGAAAGGTATTTGGGATGGATGTCGAGTATCCCGTTGACGAAAAATGAGAGTTTGGCATACTTGTTGAATTCTTTAGTCGCTTTGATATTCCAAAGAAGCGAAACCGGCTTGGAATTTCTGGCATACCCGATCGGCAAGATGGTTTTCTTCAGTTGCCGGAAGATGATATCGTCAGAATTGATTTTTTCTATTTCGGATGTGCCGACAGGATGTGCCGTACCACTGAAATCAATATAAGCGTACGGATATTTCGTTCTCGAATCTTTGTACTGTTCCGATGCGATCCAAACCAATTGGATAAAGTTGGTAAAAATCAGTTTACACTTAGGAATGTGTGTGTTGAACCATATATTCGTGTTCAGCCGCCGGTATTCGTTTTGCGGATCCGTGTCGTAAATGCCGACATACGGGTAGGGTTTGTTTGCGACACGTTTGTCCGGATAATAATATTCAGGCAAAGAAGAACCATAGTTTGTCTTGTAGAAAGCGCCGTTCAGTTCGATAGTCGTGTACAAAGGTGCTATCCGAGGGAAGATAATCCTATATTCAACGCCTTTCTTGATGACCTTGCTGCTGTTCATCACACGCGAAGAGGAGGTGAACAGACTGTATTGTTCCGGCAGGTAGTCCTCCTTTTGGGGAATACGGTTGCTGATGTCGGCACCCGGCTTGACGGTGCTGTACAGCGTGTAAGTCAGAGGATTGTAGACGGTAAAATATTCAAATCCGGATTTCGTTTTTTCATAAAAGGCCGTAACAGAGATGTCCAGTCCCTTATACTCCAAATCCCATCCTGCCTCTATCTTTCGATTTTTATTCTCACGGATATCCGTGTTGGCCATGTCAAAGATATTCGTGTAAGTGATCAACCGCCTGTATTCCTCTTTGTTGGTAAACGCGTTGAGCATGTAGAAGTCCTTATAGAGCTTCTCCGGATAGAGATAATCTAAAGTCGGAAGTTTGTTTTCCACTCCATATCCGATTCGAAACGTGTTTTTCAATCCCTGCCCGAATGTGTAGGAGGCATTGACGCGCGGTTCGGTCAAAACGAGTTTCGACAAGGCGTAATTGTCAGGAAGATTGAACATGTGGGTGGCTCGTCCTCCCAAGGATATTTTAAATAGGTTATAATCGTCTATTCCATATAGCAGGTCGGCCTGCAAGTAAGCCGCTCCGATCGAGAGAGCCGGTATCTGCCAGTTGGGACGCGGCCGCATGTATGAATTGTCTTGCGGAAACGGCGGATGTGTCTCGTCTTTGATAACGGCCCCGTCACCTCTGTTCTTGGATCGTCTGTATTCCAATCCGTATTGGAAATGGAGGCTTAACGGGCCGGAAAGTTGGAAACGCGAAGCCGTATGCAACTGGGTGAAGAGGTTGACAGGAATATTATCGATATAAAAATCACTGTAATACATACTTGGCAGAAACATTCCTTCGTGTTCTCCTTCCTCTTTTGCGAGCGGCATATTGAGAGCTCCGCCACCGGATGTGATCACAAACTTATGCCGACTGATTTTGTCGAAGACAAGATCCGAAGAGAGCATGAATTCGATCTCGTCGATCCACGTGCGGTTCAGCGTCAGGCTGCTCTTCAACAACAGGTTGGTCCTGGAATAGTCAGCTTTGTACGACTCGTCGTACTGATATGTCATTTCGTCTTTCTTCATTTTATTGACCGTGATGGTCTGATTCAGTTTGGCATCCAGATGGAGTTGGTAATCTGCTGTTTTTATCTGATTGTTATAATAGACCTGCGCCGTTATGCGTGAAAATTTATCCATCTCTTCCCGTATGTCGTCTATGGAGTGAAGGAAATCACTCCCGACATGGAGTGTTCCGGCTTTTTCCGACAACCGGAATCCTTTCCCGACATAAGCCAGTTTGTTTTTCAGGTCTGCTTTCACACGTACACGGAGGGGCGTAACGCCATATTTGGAGTTGACCTGGATCATTCCGCTGGAGAGATTTCCATAGCGGGCAGAAGAGATGCCCCGTGTGAATTCGACGCTTTGGATATGGTCGGTCGAGATGTAGCGCATGTCGACGCCTTGGTTCATTCCGGTACGGCTTCGGATTTCGGAATCGCCACTGTAAGAAGTCGAGTTGTCGGTTATGCCGACCAATTGCGTGCGCATCCCATCGTTGACAATCGGTGCTCCATCCGTCATGACGGCAATGCCTAAAGATGTATTGGCGTCACTTCCGACCTGCCTCGATGAGATTTGCCCGAAACTGCTCATATCGTTTTCTTTATAGACATTCCCCGGAAGCAACAGAAGGACATCGGCCAACGATGTCGGCTGGATATATTCGAGAGCTGCCTCGTTGACGACTATCTTGTCATGCTTCGTCCGTTTGGCCATGACTTCAAATTCAGGCAAGGCAACGCTGGTGACCGATAGTTTTATGATAAGTTCCGTATCTTTCTCTACGTTGACAGACTGTTCTTTCGGGCTGTACCCCAAGCAACTCACCTGTATCTGCCGCATGCCGGCCGGAACTTTTGCAAAGAGGAAGTGCCCATCAATGTCACAGATTGTCTTCAGATCGAATTCACCGATCGATACCATCGCGAAACTGGCCGGTTCTCCGTCGGAGGCCGAAAGCACAGTCCCTTTCACCTGATAGGTACTTTTCGTATCGTTTGTGGCAGACAGACAGGGAACAGATAAAAGAAAGAAGAGACAGATTGAAAAGAAAATGATGGATGTATTGTGAGGCATATATCAGGTATAATGATTAAAAAAGCGAACCGGAAAGTTTTTTCATGGAGGGAAATCCCTTTCCGGTTCATTCGGTCAATATTTATTATTTGTCGCGCCAACCTTTGGGATATGCATTTTGGCCTTTTTGCATCACAAAGTCCTTGGATGAGTCGTTCGTGTCTTGATAGAAAATTTTCTCTCCGACTTTCACCTCTTTGCGGATGGCCAATTCCTGGCTATGGCAGGCAGATACCAAAAACTTGCCTCTGTCTACGGCTTCAGGAATCGTACGGGTTTTGATATCCTGCGGGACGTCGCTGGTCTGGATGCCATCGATAATCATCTCCGTGGGCACGGCAAATATCTTCACGTCGATCGTGTCGGCAGGTGTCGTTGCCGTCTCCGGGATCACATGGTAGAACGGTTTGGAGTTGTCGGCTACAAACTTGTCGATCGTGGCTGTTTCGCCATTCTCCAATTTAAACATGAACGGAGCAAAATAACCTCTTGGTTGCAAAGAGAAGCTTGCAGCAAATCGTTTCCCTTGGCTCGGATTCGTAAAGTAGGCATCTCCATTTTCCGTAAGCAGCATGTTCGGCACTTCCGGATTATCGACATCGCCGGACTCCGGTCCGTAATAGACTTCGAAATCCGCTCCGGAAAGATCGACGGCATGGTCGTATCCGATGACTTTTTCGACACCTCCGACAACAAGGGTCTCCACCAATTTGGAATGGTCGATAGCCGTGAATGCGATCACGAATTTCTCTCCCGGCGCTACCGGATGTTCCGTGCCGTTACCCGGAACCGTGATAAAACCGGGCATCGGGACGCTGTTCGGATAGAACGAATCGTACCAAAGCTCTTTCGGCGCCCATGTCAACTGGTTGGCAACGCCAATCGAGACACCGTCGGCATAAAGTGTTTCATTCGTGGGGTTGAACACAACGATATATTGGTCCGGATGCATCATGATACCGGTATTGCGTTCTCCATTGAAAAACACTTCACTGAAAATAAAATTGTTGCCGGATGCATTTACCGGAAATACATTCAACTTGCCGGAAATCTCCTGCCCGGTTTGGTTGACCGATATGTTCTCCATGCGTACAGACAAAACGATCGAATCCGTTTGGGCAGCCGCCGTGTTGCGCACCTTGCTTTCGATTGCGATGTTATAGGTTCCTTTATACAAATTGACCAATCCTTCTCCGTTTTGATCCAAAATGCAATGGGTCGTGTCTTGATTGCGGATTTCCGTGAAGACAGCATTCAAGCCATCCAGCATCTTTGCATCCACCGCTCCTTCAATTGCCGGAGCCGCCACGAATTTGACTAACACTTTTTGTTCCTCTATTGTCCCCGGACCCTCATTCTCGCTACAAGAGCTCAAGAAACCCATCAAAAACGATCCGGCCAATAATACAAACACTCTCTTATTCATTACACACAATAATTTAACTGATACCTCATTCTTTTTCTATTCGATAAAAACACAAACACTCTCTCTTAGAAACAACACGGCCGTTTACCGAACCACGTCATAGTGCTGGCCATCTACGTAATAGACCGGATAATAGTCTTTCTCGTTATCGGCCATCCACTGCTTCATCTGCTTGACGTTGCTCATGACCGACTTGCAACGCTCCATTTCGGTACATCCCTCTTGGGACATTTCTTCCGTGACAGATTTTTCCTGCTTTTCGATCGCTTCTTTTTGGATGCGATGTTCTTTTACAATCCCTTTTACCCGGATCTCTTGCCCGATCTGCTTTTTGTCAAAAGCCTTGATGTCGCCACCGGCCATGACCTGGATTCTCATACCAGGCTTGTCGCCTGCCAAAAAACACTTCCGGCCTCCGTGTGAACAGACATGGGCAATGGTTCCTTGCAGTTCGACTTCGAGGTCTACCAGTGATGCGCCGTTCGTGAGCAATGCTTCTGGCGTGAACGTTTTAACTTCCGTTTGGGCGGCTGCGGAGGCACAACAACTTTTCTTTTCGCCTTCTTCCGAAGTTGATTGTTGCTTATTTTGGCAAGCAGAAAAGGAAAACGCCAGTAACAGCGCAGCTAATGTTAACAATTTGTACATAGTTCTAAAACTTTTGTTTATTAATTAAAAATTCGATGCAAACATACAATGATTCTCTACTTCCCAAAATCCCTTTTTTTAGGTATTTACCGGAATGGAATACCCATACACAGGTATTATCACCAACATAACACACTGTTAAACAAGTATTAAACAATCCAAACCCAAACCATCATCTTTTGTTAGTGTTTTTTACCTGCTACCCGTAGGGTAGAATTCGATTAGGTTAAAAAAAGAAAAGGGCGAAGTATCAAAACTTCGCCCTTTTTATATCAGCAAACTCTACGAAAAGGTTAATCGAACATATGTCTGAACTTATCGAAAATCTTCTCCTTGACAGATTTCTTCGGTTGGAAATTAGGAGAGTTCTCCAAACCGTTCATGATCTCCTTTTCTGACGCAGACAACGTTTCCGGAATATAAACGCTTACGTTTACAAGCAGGTCTCCCGTTCCATAACTGTTAACAGAGGGAAGCCCTTTGTTTCGCAAACGGAGCACTTTTCCCGGTTGGGTCCCCGGCTCGATCTTTACTTTTGCCTTGCCATCGATAGTCGGAACTTCAACCGTTCCTCCCAAAGCAGCCTGAGGCACACTCAACAACAGATTATACAAGATGTCGTTCTCGTCGCGTATCAGTTCCGGATGCGGTTCTTCTTCGATCAGAATCAGCAAATCTCCGTTTATACCACCATGACGGGCCGCATTACCCTTTCCACTCATGGAAAGCTGCATGCCTTCTGCCACACCGGCCGGAATATTGATCGTGATCACCTCGTCGTCGCGCACGATTCCTTCACCGTTACACTCGCTACATTTCTTGGTGATGATTTTTCCTTCACCCCCACAGGTCGGACAAGTTGTCTGTGTCTGCATCTGTCCTAAGATAGTATTGGCAACACGGGTGACAACACCGCTGCCATGGCAGGTTTCACAAGTCTTGGAACTGTGATCGTCCTCCGCCCCGCTACCGTGACATTTGGAACAGGTCACATATTTCTTAACCTTGATCTTCTTCTCGACTCCGGTAGCGATCTCTTTCAGGTTCAACTTTACTTTCACACGCAAATCCGAACCCCGATTCACCCGGCGGCCGCCACGCGAACCGCCACCAAAGCCACTGAACCCGCCAAAGCCGCCGAAATGCCCGCCAAAGATGTCTCCAAACTGGGAGAAAATATCATCCATAGACATTCCGCCAAAGCCGCCACCTTGTGAAGCGCCTCCCACTCCGGCATGACCGAACTGATCATAACGCTGGCGTTTCTGAGGATCGCTCAAAACGTCATACGCTTCAGCTGCCTCCTTAAAGTTTTCTTCGGCCTGCTTGTCACCCGGATTCTTGTCAGGGTGGAACTGGATCGCCTTTTTACGGTAAGCTTTCTTTATTTCTTCTGCCGAGGCTGTCTTCTCGACGCCCAGCACTTCGTAATAATCTCTTTTAGCCATCTTCGTATCTGTCTGTTGTTATTTGCTCATTATCCTGTCGTATATTATTCGCCTACCACCACTTTAGCATGGCGAATCACCTTTTCGTTCAAAGTATAACCGGTCTGTACACAATCCAGAACCTTGCCTTTCATGTCGGGTTCCGGCGCAGGAATCATGGCAATAGCTTCAGACGTTTCAGCATCAAACGGTTTGCCGACTGTTTCAATCGGTTTTACATTCTGATGGGACAGATAAGAAATGAATTTCGAATAGATAAGTTCCACTCCCTCTGTGACGGCCTTTATATCTTCTGCCGAACGGATGTTCTGCAAAGCACGTTCGAAATCATCGATAACGGGAAGCAGGTGAGTCAAAGCACTTTCGCCACCATTCTTGATCAGTTCGGATTTTTCGCGCAATGTACGTTTACGGTAGTTGTCGAACTCTGCCATCAGGCGCAGGTGGGAATCGTTCAGTTCGTCATACTTCTTCTTAAGCTCTTTCTGGCCCTGCTCCTCTTCTTCATCCGTCACATTGTCAGATACGGTATTTTCTTCTGCCGCATTTACCTGTTCGTTCTGTAATTTTGTCGCATCATCAACTCTCTGGCGTTCTTTTTTGTCAGCAGTTTCTTTCTTACCATTAAAATTCGTCTTGTTCATAATTTATTTTATATTTTTATTATCATCTAATAATCAATAAGATATAATACCTATAGCAATCATATGATCTATCTGTCGGCACTATTCTTGTCGATATCAATCACCAATATAACATCAAATATATTGCCAACTGTTCTTATAGAACAAAAATATCTTTACCTTTGTGTAGTAAAAAGATGATTTATCGTCATAGTACAAAGTATTTTAAGATTAATAAAACAAGAAGAATTTAATTATGAAGAGAGCGATTTTGTCAGTTTTACTGTTATTATTTGCATTTCTTACCGGTTTTGCCCAGAACCGGAATATCTGTCGATTAGGAATTACATACGATATCAGCCAAAGCGACCACTGGGGGAAAAGCAAACCGGTTATCACCGGTGTCATCCCTTACTCGCCGGCAGAGCTTGCAGGTATCAAGACCAACGATATAATCCTCACGATCGACGGTGTGCAAACAACCGATATTTCGCAGGAAGAGATAGGTGAAATGTTGAATTCCGCCGGGAAAAACGAAGTACTGTTGACGATCGGCAATCTGGCAAACCCGTCCAAGCAGGTGCTTGTCAAGAAAGAATGCAAAAAAGGAAATGCGATTACCGAAGAACAACTGGCCACCGCTTTTTCGATGTACAGCCTCGAAACGACCAGCGAACGGGAATTTATTTGTCCGTTCAAGACAACCGTGACCGCCGACCCTGTCGATTTCGGAGAGTTCAAGACTTTCGCCTTCTCTGCCATAGACGAGAATAACAACAAGCTGGAAACAGCCATCAACGAAAGTATCGAAAAGGTGTTGACCAAGAAAGGGATGACAGTCGACACAGACCGTCCCGACATCATCATACAGACTTTCTATTTCTTCGATAAGAATCCGAACTATAAAGGAGTGAACAAGATTCTGGTCGAAAAAGAGCCGACCTATCGTTACAACTTCAATCACAGCAAGATGGAGGCATTCCCGTTCCTGAACCCGATGTCTGCAGAAACGGAAGCGGAATATTTGCTCCAGTTCGGTTTCCGCCTGATCGACCAACGCGACGTACCGGGCCGTATCCTGTGGGAATGCGAAGCAAACGAACTGCTGGAAGACTCGTATCACTTGGATGAATATGCCCGTATCCACGCGCCGTTGATGTGCATGCAATATCCGTATGTCAAATATCAGCGCAACGTGCCGTTCAAAGTCAATCAGAAAACCTACAATTATACGGGGCTGAGTTACGACATCGACCGCATGGAACAGATCATCGACGTCGACAAGAACTCGCCTGCCTATGCCGCCGGATTACGTCCTCGCGATATTGTAGAGAAAATCAACGAACAGAAAACGAGCTATACGGCAGAAGAGTTTTCCGCCGCATACAAAGGATTCATTACCAACACGATGAAATTCCGCGATCCGAAGACTCAATTTACGGATGCCAACGGTTTCAAACGTTGTATGTTTTGGGAGACATCCAAATACCCGCAGGTAGCCGATGCGATCCAGAAACCCGGCAATAAGGCCGCCTACTCATATTTATATTATTACGCCCCGTATATCAACCCGTCCGGCAACAATGCCTGTACGTTCGATATCAAAAGGGGAAAGAACAAAATGGAAATCATCGTCCGTCCGACCATTCGCCGGTCCGTGACGGTCGAAGTAAAATAAAGCATTTACAAGAACGTGATATACCCGCAAAATTTCGAACAAAAAACGGGCTTCGATAAAGTACGCCGTTTGATTTCAGAAAAATGTTTAAGCCCGCTCGGAGAAGAGCGGGTAGCAGAGATGGGTTTCTCTGCCGATTATCAAACCGTAACCCAACGTCTGGAACAGACCGACGAGTTTGTCCGTATCCTGCATGGAGAAGACGAGTTTCCTGCCAGTTATTTTTTCGATGTGCGTTATTCATTGAAACGCATACGCCCCGAAGGGACTTGGCTGGATGAAAAAGAACTTTTCGACCTGAAACGTTCGCTCCAGACGATCAACGACATCATCCGTTTCTTCCGCCCTTCCTTGGAAGAGGGAGAAGAGATCAAGTATCCGGCCTTGACCGCCCTTGCCGGCGATATCTTAGTATTCCCGCAACTTATCGGGAAGATCGATGCGATCCTCGATAAGTTCGGACGGGTGAAAGACAATGCCTCTCCTTCACTGGCGCAGATACGAAAAGAGATCACGGCTACCATGAGCGGTATCTCCCGCAGCTTGCAGTCGATATTACGCGCCGCCCAATCGGAAGGCGTGGTAGATAAAGATATCACCCCCACCATGCGCGACGGGCGACTGATGATTCCGGTTGCTCCGGCTTTCAAACGGAAGATCAAAGGGATCGTACACGATGAATCGGCCAGTGGCAAAACCGTCTTCATCGAGCCGGAAGCCGTAGTGGAGGCAAACAACCGCATCCGCGAACTGGAAGGAGACGAACGTCGGGAGATCATGAAGATACTGACGGAATTTACAAACTTCGTCCGTCCGTTAGTGCCCGACATCCTGCAGTCCTACGAGTTCCTGGCCGAGATCGACTTCATCCGCGCCAAAGCGCTGTTTGCCGAGCAGGTGAACGGAATCAAGCCGGTCCTGGAGGACAAACAGCAGATCGACTGGATACGCGCCGCACATCCCCTGCTCTTCCTCTCGTTGCAGAGACAAAACAAGCAGATCGTCCCGCTGGATATTCTCCTGGAAGAGAAAAAGCGTCTGCTGATAATTTCCGGACCGAACGCGGGAGGTAAATCCGTTTGCCTGAAAACGGTCGGTTTGTTGCAATATATGTTGCAATGCGGTCTGCTGATTCCGGTATATGAAAGCTCGAAAACGGGATTGTTCGAAAACCTGTTTATCGACATCGGAGATGAACAAAGCATCGAGAACGACTTAAGTACCTACAGTTCACACCTGACGAACATGAAATTTTTCGTCAAGAACTGCAACAGCAAGACTTTAATCCTGATCGACGAATTCGGCAGCGGAACGGAACCACAGATCGGCGGTGCGATTGCCGAAGCCCTGCTGGACCGTTTCAACCGGAACCACAGCTACGGCGTTATCACAACCCACTATCAGAACCTGAAGCATTTTGCAGAAGACACGGAAGGGATCGTCAACGGCGCCATGCTCTATGACCGCCACCTGATGCAACCGCTCTTTAAGCTGTCGATCGGCAACCCGGGAAGCTCCTTCGCCGTTGAGATAGCCCGGAAGATAGGCCTGCCGGAAGATGTCATTGCCGATGCGGCAACCAAAGTAGGTTCCGACTATATCAATATGGATAAGTACCTTCAGGATATCGTTCGCGACAAACGCTATTGGGAAAGCAAGCGGCAGAATATCCGCCAGCAAGAAAAGAAACTGGAAGATATTACCGCCCGCTACGAGCAGGACCTGGAAGCCGTAAACAAACAACGGAAAGAGATCATGCGCAACGCCAAGGAAGAGGCACAACGTATCCTTTCCGAAGCCAACGCAAAGATCGAAAACACGATCCGCGAAATCAAAGAAGCACAGGCGGAAAAGGAACAGACCAAGCTCGCCCGCAAAGCGTTGGAAGAATTCAAGGCCTCTGTGATAGCAACCGAAGAAGAGGACGACAAGATCGCCCGCAAAATGGCGAAGTTGCAGGAACGTAAAGAACGTAAAAAGCAAAAACAAAACGCGCCGGCCTCCAAACAGGTCTTCAACCGCGATGTCATAGAAGTTGGCGACAACGTCCGCCTCAAAGGACAGGTCTCTGCCGGAACCGTTATGGAAGTTCTGGGAAAGCAGGCGGTCGTGGCTTTCGGCATGATCAAGAGTACGGTCAAACTGGAACAACTGGAAAAAGTCAGCAAAGGACAGATCAAGAAAGAGATCCAGAAAAGCACATTCGTCAGCACCCAGACAGCAGACGATATGCATGAAAAGAAACTGAACTTCAAACAAGAGATAGATGTCAGGGGGATGAGAGGAGACGAAGCCTTACAGGCCGTCACCTATTTTGTGGATGATGCCATACAGGTCGGCGCTGCCCGTATCCGCATCCTGCACGGGACCGGGACAGGCATACTCCGCCAGCTGATACGCGATTACCTGCATACTGTTCCGGGCGTCCGCCAGTATCACGACGAACATGTCCAGTTCGGTGGCGCCGGCATTACGGTCGTGGAACTCGAATAAAAGCAAACAGATATGAGGCGAAGAGAATATGTACATCCACACAAGCGCAAGCATATTTCGAACCGGCATCTTGCCGACCGATATTTCTATGCCGGCGAGCATGAGACCGTTACGCGGATCAACCTCACACAATACAACGCCGACAACTTGCACACGCGGGAGCTCAAGACAAGCGAAACGTCATTCAAAAAGTTTGTCGACGAAAAGAGCATCAACTGGTTCCAGGTTAGCGGCCTGACCGACTCGGAGGCGATCACACGTATCGTCAACGAATTCGGGATGCACAACCTGGATGCCAAAGACATCCTGACACCCCAACACGTAGTCAAGATAGAAGAGTACGACAGGCATATGCTTATCGTGCTCAACTCTTCCTACTATGACACCAATATGGAGATCAACTCCGAACATATCAGTATACTGATCACGGGGAATGTGGTCATCAGCTTTACGGAAAGCAACAATCCGGTATTCGAAAACGCCTACAAAGCACTCGAATCCGACATGCTGAACATCCGTAGGAAAAACAGCGGATTGCTCTTGGCATTTCTTTTGAATACGATTATCGCCAATTTAGTGGAAGCGGCTTCCAAAGTGGAGGAAATGCTTGAAGACATAGAAGAAACCTTGCTCGATATCAAAAACGACCAAGGTAATATGGGGCAGCTTATCCAGCAACGCCGGAAAGAATATATGGTTATCCGCAAGAACAGCCAACCGCTGAAGGAACAATTCGTCAAACTGCTGCGCACCGAGAACGGGATCATAAGCGCCGATATCCTTCCCATCTATAACGACTTATCCGACCAGTTGCAGTTCATCATCCAGACAACCGAGAGTTGTCGGGAAATCATCTCCTCCCTGGTCGATCTCTATATATCCAATAACGACCTGCGCATGAATGCGATCATGAAACGTCTGACAATCGTATCCACGATCTTCATCCCGCTTACGTTCCTGGCTGGTATATGGGGAATGAACTTCAAAACGATGCCGGAATTGGACTGGCAATACGGATATGGCATAGCTTGGTCACTCATGCTGCTCACAGCATTCTCGACCTGGTTGTATATGCGGAAAAAAGACTGGTTTTAGAGCCCGTAATTCCGTTTGAACATATAATAGGTATTTCTGGAGACATTAAAACGTTTACAAATTTCGATAACGGTATCTCCGCGTTCAAGCATACTGATCACCTCTTCTTTGTTCATATCCAGGAAAGACTGTTTAGCGGCCGATCCCTTCGGACGTCCCAACGCCCCTCCCGTCTTCTTCCTATGGTCCAAGGCCTCTTTGGTACGGGTAGACATCAAATTGTGTTCGATCTCCGCCACTAGCTTGAACACGTCCCCCATAACCGGCAGATCCAAGGTATTGTCCAAGATATACCGGTCCTTTATACTATATATCTGAATGCCTTTTTCCATACAGCGGCTCATAGCTTCCATGACTTCCGACAAAGTACGTCCCAAGCGGGAGATATCAAACAAGACCAGGCTATCTCCTTTTTGCATACGATCCAACACCATAGCAAGATTACGTTCATCTTCCTTTCCTTTGCCGACAATGACATCCGTAACCCACTTGTCGACATTCATATCATGATCCGAAGCATAGCGTTTGATCTCTTCTTTCTGTTCTTCCAGAAGTTCTTTGTTTGACGTTCCTACTCTTAAATAAGCTATTACCATATTCCCGCAACTTTATAATTAAAAAAACGTAGACTTAAATTTTATTTTCGGTGAAGATACGAAAAGTAATTATAGCACAATAGCTAAACTTTCCATTTTATTCAAAGAAAATGTTAGCCACCTTCGATACACTGAGATTCCATTCATCTCCAATTACCCGGCAACTCTCCCGTATGTCGTCTGAACCAACGCGCAAAGGTATCGTAATTAGAAAAATTAAGCATCACGGCAATACGGAAAGGCCTCAGGCGAGTCTTGATCAGTAAGTCTTTTGCCTCAAGCAGTACATACTGGCTGATCCATTCCGCAGCCGAAATACCGGAATGCAATTTACATTTATTATTCAATTCCGCCGAAGTCAGTCCCAACTTCTCGGCAAAAAAATAGACCGGATTATGATGGTAACGGCTAATCAGCAACGCGAAATCGTGGAAAAAAGGCGGGACTTCGCGATCCCGGTCATCCACTAAATGTCCTCCCTGTTGGAGAAAGAAGACAAGGGCACGCAAAAGCGACTCCACCACTTTGACACGGACATCGCTCATTCGTTCGATTTGCGACTGTATCAGCCGGATATAAAGAGCGGACTCTTCCAACTCGTCTGGCGTGATCGTCCGGGACATCAGACGTTGCCGGTTAATCAGCAGTTCGCTACCGGCATAGATCACAATCCCTTCAAAACCCGTCTCCGAAAAACGGGACACACCGCTCACCTCTTCCGCTGACGCCAGAAGCACCTGCCCGCCAACTATGGAGATTTCCTTTTCAAGCACTTTACACTCGAACTTTCCTGCCCGGCAGACCACCGCAAGAGTACCCGGTTCCAAAGGCAGCCATTCATGATCCTGCCCGATTTCGACGTGAACGATCTTTAAAGCTCTTTCCAACGTCAGATTAGCGGTCGACACAGTATGATAGAGGTCGATCGGTAATATTTTACCTGTATTCATATCCTTCTCTCTTTTAAATAAAAACCATTACACTTCGAACATTTAAAGATAGTTATTAGTTTAACACATACAAGTCTTTTTAGATTAACTGATATTTATTAGTTTTATATTTGCACATCAAAAAAGAAAAAGATGAAGATACCGTTTAAACCGATCGGAATCGAAGACAAAGATATTATTACGTCATTCACGATACCGAGCAATTACAAAAATTGCGACTATTCATTTGCCAATATCTGCAGTTGGCGATTCCTCTACGATAGCGAGTTTGCCATCGTCAACGGCTGTTTGCTGATCCGCTTCTGGATCGAAAACAAAACAAGAGTCGCTTATATGACGCCAACAGGACAAGGACACTTGAAACAGGCAATCGAACTGTTGGAAGCCGACTCGCTCGAACAGGGCCATCCGCTTTGCATGTTAGGCGTAACGCCCGAGGCCAAAGAGGAACTCGAAAAAGCGATCCCCGGCGGATTTTTCTACATCCCCGAACGGGATTATTTCGATTACATCTACTTGCGTGAAGACCTGGCAACCCTGAAGGGGAAGAAATACCAAGCAAAGCGCAATCATATCAACAATTTCAAGAAGAAATTCGATTACCGGTATATTCCAATCACACCGGAACTGGTCCCCGAATGCCTCCAGCTCGAATGCAAATGGTACAAGGCCAACCAGGGGGATAACGACGAGGAAGATCTGAACGACGAACGCCGTTCCATCATCTATGCCTTGAACCATTACGATGAATTGGGACTTATGGGGGGAGCAATTTGCGTGGACCATCAGATTGTAGCTTTCACTTTCGGCGCCCCGATCAACCACAATACATTCGGAGTCCATGTCGAAAAGGCGAATGTGAACTATGAGGGAGCTTATGCTGTTATCAACAATGAATTCGCCTCCCATCTTCCGGAGAAATATATATATGTGAACCGAGAGGAGGATTTGGGTATTCCGGGGTTGCGCCAGGCTAAACTTTCGTATAACCCGGTCATCTTACTGGAAAAGTCAGCAGCAATAAAGAAACCTGTAAAATAATATGGGACAATGGATAACAACAAATCTCAATTAATCGACCTGTGGCGTACGTCTTTCAACGACAGCGAAGAATTTATCAAACTGTTCTTCGACCGGGTTTACAAGAAGGAAAACGCCCTGTTTATAAAGAAAGACGGGAAGATCGTTTCCGCCCTTCAAATGCTTCCGTATGTCATGACTTACTACGGGACGGAAATATCCGTGAACTATATATACGGAGCCTGCACCCATCCTTCCGAACGCGGCCAGGGGCTCATGCGCCAACTGATACAGGAAGCCTTCGAGGTGATGGAAAGCCGAAAGGTGGCCTTGACCGTCATTATCCCGGCTGATCCGTGGCTGTTCGATTATTACCGTGATTTAGGCTATACGGAGGCTTTCGACTATTCGGAAGAAACGTATGTCCGCCCTAAAGAAACAACTTGGGAACAGGGCATCCTGGTAGTTCCGCCCGAAGTACCCTCGATGGAGTCTCTCTACCATTTTTTCAATAAGAAACAGCGGGAACGTACCTGCTATGTGTTGCATGATTATGACGATTTCGTCACTATCCTGCGCGATTTGCAGATGTCCGGCGGACAGATGTTGACCGCTCTGAACATCCAGGACGAACCGATAGGCATGATCTTTTTCTATCCTGCCGGCGACCATCTCTATGTCAAAGAGTTGATGTACGACAACGAGCACGTCAAGAACCTGCTCTTGCAAGAGGCAACAACCCAGAACAAGGTGGAAAAAGCCATCTACCGCACTCCTTTCACCGGGCCGGGCACTTTTCCCTTAGGTATGGCACGTGTCCTGGACCGCGACCGCCTCATCCATCACTGGGCCTTCACCCATGAAAACTCCGTTCTCAACATCGGCGAACTGAAAGAAATGGACACCCAATCGCTCACCCGCCTGTTGCTCGACTACCAGAGCCGGGAGGCTTATATGAGTTTGATGCTCGATTAGCGTTCATTCTACCCCAAAACAAAAGCTCGGCGCCATTCCGGCCGGTTACAGAAATCCCGAAAGAATGATTATCTGATTAAATTCGTATTTTTGCAAACTCATACAAGACTTACGGATAAAAAGAGCTGACAATGTTACGGAAAGGAGACCTTACACAAGGAGGTATAACCACCACCCTGCTGCAATTCACATTGCCGATGCTGGCAGGATCGCTTTTACAACAATGCTACAACATAGCCGATACGTTGATCGTGGGACAATGTATCGGCGCAAATGCGTTGGCAGCAGTCGGTTCCGCCTATACCTTGATGGTTTTCCTGATCTCTATCCTGCTTGGGTTGTCGATGGGAAGCGGTACGGTTTTCTCTCTGCAATACGGAGCCGGCGACCTGTCCGCCTTGCGACGTAGCATCTATGTTTCTTTCCTGCTGATCGGCACGGTGACTGTTTTGCTGAATGTAGCCGTATTCCTTTGCCTCGATCCGATTTTGCGATGGTTACAAGTTCCCTATGATATTTATCCGTTGATGCGTAACTATCTGTGGATCATTTTCTGGGGAATAGCTTTTACTTTCCTGTATAATTTTTATGCGGCGTTGCTTCGGGCCGTAGGCGATTCGGTAACACCTTTATGGTTTTTAGCTGTATCGGTCGTTTTGAATATCGGGCTTGATTTGTTTCTTATTCTTGTCCTGGATCAAGGCCTCGAAGGAGCAGCGGCCGCAACGGTTATCGCACAAGGAACGGCGGCCTCCGGTATCTTGCTGTATACCTATAAAACCCGTCCCGAACTGCGATTACACCGGGAAGATATGCGCTTCGACCGTTCCAGCCTGAGAGAAATCACTTCTTTCTCCACACTGACTTGCGTCCAACAATCCGTGATGAACTTCGGAATATTGATGGTGCAAGGGTTGGTAAACAGTTTTGGTACGGCCGTCATGGCCGCATTCGCCGCAGCAGTCAAGATCGACTCCTTCGCCTATATGCCCGTCCAGGAATTCGGGAATGCTTTTTCCACCTTTGTCGCCCAAAATTTCGGAGCGCAGAAAGGGGATCGCATCCGCCGGGGAGTACGCAGCGCATTTCTTATAACGGTCGTCTTTTCCCTTGTCATCTCGCTGTTGGTTTTCTTTTTTGCCAAGCCTTTGATGCTTATTTTCGTCCGCCCGGACGAGACAGAAATACTTCGTATCGGAACAGAATATCTGCACATCGAAGGAACTTTCTATTTAGGTATCGGTATCTTGTTCCTCCTTTACGGCTACTACCGGGCCATCCGTATGCCGGGAATGTCCGTCGTGCTTACCATTCTGTCTTTAGGTACACGTGTCGTCCTTTCTTATCGGCTGGCATCCATTCCCTCCATTGGGGCCACCGGTATTTGGTGGTCTATACCTATCGGTTGGTTCCTGGCTGATTTGGCAGGTATCGCCTATTACCGTTATCGCAGATATGCAATCTCACGGACTTGACAAAAATCCGCTTCCGGAACACATTTATCGGCGGATTTTTCTACCTTTGCAGCCGTAAAAAGTAATGATAAATTATGGACGACAGTATTCCGCGAGAAACAGAAACAGAAAGTAACAAGTAACGCACAGGGGTACAACAGCAAGGCCTCTGTACGTTGACAAAAACGAAAGGAGGCAATAATGAGAACTTTTCTTTATTGTGAAGCCGGCTTTGTGGAAAAAGACCAATGGCTTCCAAACAGCTGGATCAATGTAGAATGCCCTACGGCAGAGGATATCCATTACCTGACAAACCAATTCAATGTTCCCGAATCTTTTTTAAGCGATATTGCCGATACGGACGAACGCCCGCGTATCGAATATGAGGGAAATTGGTTATTGACCATCATTCGGATTCCGGTGCAGAGCCAGGAACAGGGTATTCCTTTCACGACCATTCCCCTGGGAATTATGACAAACAATGAAATCATCATATCCGTTTGCTACTACAAGACGGAACTGATACCGGACTTTATCCGGTATACCCGCCGCAAAGAAGTCGTCGTACGTCATAAATACGACCTGATCCTGCGGCTGATCCATTCGTCTGCCGTATGGTTCCTGAAATATCTGAAACAAATCAACAACGAGGTGGCGCACGCCGAAAAAGCACTGGAAAAGAGTATCCGCAACGAAGACCTGCTTCGCCTGATGAAGTTAGAGAAGAGCATGGTTTACTTCAACACCTCCATCCGTGGCAACGAAGTGATGCTCAGCAAACTGCAAAGCATTTTCCAGGAACCGGCCTATATGGACAACGAACTGGTGGAAGATGTGGAAACGGAGTTGAAACAGGCGCACCTCACGGTCAATATCTATAGCGACATCCTGACCGGTACGATGGATGCGTTCGCCTCCATCATCTCCAACAACGTGAACACCATCATGAAGCGCATGACCTCCATCTCCATCATCCTGATGGTCCCCACCCTCATCGCCAGCTTCTACGGCATGAACGTCCCGATCTACGGAGAGAACATGCCGCACGGTTTCGCCATCATCGTCATGGTCTCCATCACGCTATCGGCCTTATCGTTCTTCATTTTCAGGAAGATCAAATGGTTCTAAACTGAAAAATCCGCTTTACCTTCACAGGCGAAGCGGATTTAATATCGATAAGCTTTTTCTAATCAAATATCCAATCAGAAAACAATATCTCGGGAAGGATAATATCTAATTCTGGTAAAGAAACAGCAAAGGACGTGCCGGAAACGGGGAAGAAGACACATTAAAAAAACAAACAACTGATATACAAGCCTATAAAAGCGGCACACTTCATACAGAAGAAATCGGAGAAGTGTGGAACGGATTGGGGAAAGTGTGTAAAAAATCCACAGCCGAGTGTGGAATCCCTACTTTTGGGTGTGGAAAGAGCAATAATAATCGACTGCCTTTTTCAGCAAATCTTCCGGAAGATCGAAAGATTCATCGAACAAAGACGTTTCGACAGCAAGTGCTTTCTTTTTCGAATCTTTTTTCCAATTGCCGACGATCCGGCCATTATACAGGATTACGGGGTAAAAGATACCGAAAGTATTGAATGCTTTAGGATGATGTTCGCGCAGCATAACGGTCGTCCGGTCTTTATAACTGATCAGATATTCATCATACGAGGGCAACAGATGCAACACTTTCCGGCAACGGGCCTTCAAGTCGCAAGTTGCATGCAGGTAAAAAGTTTCCGAATCAAACTTTTCGGCAAGCAGATCGCCTTCGATCAACGCAACCGCATGCCGTGCCTCGGTCGCCGTCAAGCCGGACCACCAGACAAAATCAGGCAATGTGGCCGGGGAATGGCTTTGAAAATATAAGGTAGCCAGCCGGGCGAGCGCCTCTTCGCGGTTGAGTTCTTTCACAGGAGGCACACGTTCTTCCAGCAAAGCATAGGTCGGCTTCTTGTTTTTATCTACCCCGCTGCACACAAAACCATCCGTTTCGGCACGGACCAGAAAATAATGTATCAAGTGATTGTCCGCCTCGATCCCTGCCCGACCGAACTCATCCGCCAATTCCTGCTTTGTCAGGCTCTTGTTTCCACCCAACAATCGTTCCAGCAAGCTGCAACCTTTTGCATAGAAGCTTCCGGTTATCTCCATCTTCCGGCTTTTTGCATAGGAATCGAAGGCTGTCCGTATACGGTCTCCCGACAATTGCAGCATCCAGCGGATATCCTCTGCTGCTATGAAATGCCAAGTCGGCCGCAATATATGGGTACGCAGGATTTCCCCCTTTGCAAGCGCATCGTCCACCGCCTGCAACGAAGAAGACTTCAAACGAGTCCCGACCGCCCATTTCGCCATCGTATATTCTTGTGCCTGGATAGCTCCCATCCAGGCAACCAAGTCTTTCGGGTTCTTGAACCAGGGTTTTGCCAATTGATGACTCAACAGACGGATATCGGTCAGCATATTCTCAATTTCGTTAGCAGGATTTTCCGGTCATAATATCCAGCACCAGTTTATCGGTAGCTTCCATACCTTTGGAACCGATGGAAGTCAGGTTGATGATCGACTTGTCGACATCCTCATCGATAATGCCCTCGACCGGAGTTACCACCTTGTTTTCCATTGCCATCAGCGCGGATAGCATCGCAGTCGAAACGCCACTGGAAACTTTCATGGCGCAACTGGGTTTTGCCCCGTCGCAAATCATACCGGTGATATTGCCGATCATGTTCTTGATCGCATAGGAAATCTGCACCTTATTACCCCCCATCAGATAGGTAATGCCGCAACTGGCTCCCGTGGCAGCCACCACGCAACCGCAAAGAGCGGACAGACGTCCCAGGCTTTGTTTGATATAGATGACCATCAGATGGCTCAACATCAGGGCGCGAATCAACTGCTCTTCCGAACATCCGATATCTTCGGCAAAAGAAAGGACGGGAAGTGTCGCTGCAATTCCTTGGTTGCCACTGCCGGAGTTGCTCATCACCGGGATCATGGCACCATCCATGCGGGCGTCGCAGGCGGCGGCCGTCATTGCTAACATGTGGGTATAGGCTGACTCGCCCATATATTTACGCCCGTATGCGCCGGAAACGGTTTTGCTGACCGTATGGCCGAAATTACCTTTCATGGAGGCCTCGGCCGCTTTCCGGTTCAGATCGGCAGTCTCCAGGATAAAACGTATCTCATCGAGCGGCATTTCCATCGCAAACTCATACACGGTAGAGAAAGAGAGCCTCAATTCGTCTTCACCGCCCGAAGTGTCGCAGGCAACATCCTCTTTCCTCCGGTCTGCCAAGACCACGCCATTCTTCTCCACATACACGATATTCGTATGTTCATGGCAGATAATCACCCGCGCCGTTTCATCTCCAGCTGAACAAATCACTTCGATATAGAGTTTGTCGACATTCTCCTTCAAAGCGATATGAATCCGTTTCTCCTCGATCATCTGCTTTCCATCGGCAAGCGCTTCAGGCGTGAGGTCACGCAAGACTTCGAGGCCATAAGCAGACTTCCCGATCAACGTGCCTAAAGCGATCGCTATCGGCAACCCGACCATTCCGGTTCCGGGTATTCCAACGCCCATCGCATTCTTCAGGATGTTGGCACTCAGAAATACTTCCGTCTTCTCCGGCCTGCAGCCTAATGTCTCGGCAGCCTTAGCGGCAGCCAATGCGACCGCAACCGGTTCCGTACAGCCGATAGCGGGAATCACTTCCTGATGTATAAGTTGAATGATTTGTGTTTGAGTTGTTTTATCCATGATATAGATATTCTTTGACTTTAATCGGTACAAAGATAAGATATCCTTTTTAAAACATAGATATTTCGATTGCAGAACATAGATAATTTGAACTATTTCTTTAATTTAAAGAAAATACCCGACAGAAAAACGTATATTTGTTTCATCTAATAAATAATCAATACATTATGGGAACTTTAGGCTGCATAAATGATATGTTACAACGGGACAAAGAGAACCGCGAGCTCCGGAAATTAAGCAGAGAACGCCTAAAGGAAACCCGAAACAGGCTCATGGGAATCGGGAACAGTACTCAACTGCCCAATACATCCGTTGAAGAAATGAAAGAAATTCGAAAAAGGACTATAGAGAAAGAAAAAGCAGATGCCAACCATCTATCCAAAATAAAATTACTTTTAGCCATATTTGTTTTATTCGTCCTCCTTTCTGTATGGATGTTTTATTCTCTCATCGGATAAGATATCACTTGTCGCCACCGGCAGTTTTGACCGTAAAGGTTTCCTCTTCCGTGCCGTTGCCACGCCCTTCTTCCAGGCGGACACTGAACACAGCTTCACCCGTACGCAACTTCGGGGAGGCCTGCACCGTGACGTTATAGGTGATACGGTCATCGCGGGTGATTTTTGCAATCTTGACCGGCTCGGACAGTCTCAGGTATTTGCCCTTCTTGACTTTCACTATCGGTTCTACGTCCAAAGCATCCTGAAAACTGTTGTTCACGATCACGAGGGAGATACGGCAGGTTTCGCCTGCATTGATCTTGTTGTCGCGAGTAAGGCTATCCTCTTCCAATAGGATGTCTTCGATCTGCAAATCGGGAAGGAGAACATGAGAGGACGGCGTATAATTTCCCGGATTCCTTTTCTCCACTCTGACATTGTCGCCTGTATTTGCTGCAATCTGCGCACCGGCGATTCCTCCTACCGCCGTCCCGACAAACGCCCCTATGTCGCCGCCGATATCATCGTCTATGGCATTTCCGACCGCTCCGCCGAAAAGCCATCCGACAAAAGCACCTATCTGGGCTCCTACGCCTGCCCGGTCTTCCCGGCTCATATTCTTCATCGAACCGCATCCTGTCAGAACCGACAAAGATATGATCGCATACAGAACTCTGTTTTTCATACTCTTCAATTTTAATCCTTCCAAATTAATGAACAAAGATAGCCATCTGTTCGATTTAATGACATCGGAAAGGCGAAAAACCCCTATCCGATTGCGTTTTTTTATGTAAGTTTGCGCCCGATTAAACAAAGAATGATGACGACTCAATTCAAGACTCCGACAGCAGACCTGCAACATCAGTACGAGCTTCTGCAGAAAGAATTCGAATATGAAAAAGAGATGTATCGCCAGCAAACCGAGCAAGCCGGCATACACCGCCGCATCCAGCAAGGACTGTGCTGGTATCCTGTCGTACCGGGAAAGAACTACTATAATTCCCTGAACCAGCTTGTCGTCGAAATCGAACGGCTGGAAGACAAAGAGATCGAACACAATTTCGAATATGGCCGTCCGGTCTGCTTCTTCACGACAAAAGGAGGCGGAAAACCGGAATACCTGAACTTCACGACCGTCATCAGTTATGTGGAAGACGACCGGATGGTCGTAGTTTTGCCCTCTCCTAACGCACTTATGGAGATACAGAAGGCAGGCGAAATCGGCGTTCAGCTTTATTTCGACGAGACCAGCTACAAGATGATGTTCAACGCCTTGTCTGCCGTTATCCAAGCGAAAGGAAACCGGCTGGCCTACTTGCGTGATGTTTTGTTAGGCCAAACTCCCGTCGGCCGGCGTACGCTTTTCCCCATGCGCTTTCCCTGGCTGAACCTATCGCAGGAAGAGGCGGTCAACCACGTATTGGCGGCAAAAGACGTATCGATCGTACACGGCCCTCCCGGAACCGGCAAAACGACCACTTTGGTGGAAGCCATCTATGAGACTTTGCACCGGGAAAACCAGGTAATGGTCTGTGCTCAAAGCAATACGGCCGTGGACTGGATATCCGAAAAACTGGTGGATCGCGGCATCCATGTCCTGCGTATCGGCAATCCGACACGTGTAAACGACAAGATGCTTTCTTTCACCTATGAACGGCGTTTCGAATCGCATCCCGACTATGCCGAATTGTGGGGAATCCGCAAGGCGATCCGCGAAATACAATCCAACCTCCGCAAAAAGAGCCACAGTGAGAAAGAAACGGCCCGTAACCGTCTCTCGCGTCTCCGTTTCCGGGCGACAGAACTGGAAGTGAAGATCGACACGGAACTGTTCGACGAGGCGCGTGTCGTAGCCTGCACGCTGGTCGGATCGGCAAACTGGGTGTTGACCAACCGCAACTTCACGACTCTTTTTATCGACGAAGCTGCCCAGGCTCTCGAAGCCGCCTGCTGGATCGCGATCGGCAAAGCGGACCGGGTCATTCTGGCAGGCGACCATCACCAGCTCCCTCCTACCATCAAATGTATGGAAGCGGCACGCGGCGGATTGGATCACACCTTGATGCAAAAAATAACTGACCGGAAGCCCGAAACTGTCTCGCTTCTGAAAACGCAGTACCGGATGAACGAGGACATCATGCGTTTCCCTTCCCGTTGGTTCTACCATGACGAGTTGCAATCCGCACCGGAAGTCAAGCATCGCGGCATCTTGGAGTTCGATACGCCTGTCGTCTGGCTCGACACGGCAGACTGCCATTTCGAAGAAGACCAGCTCGCCGACAGCATGAGCCGTATTAACAGAGACGAAGCGGCACTGCTTGTCTCGACCTTGCAAAAATATATCGAAAAGGTCGGCAAGGAACGAGTCTTGGACGAAAGCATCGACTTCGGACTGATTTCGCCTTACAAATCGCAGGTTCAATATATCCGCGGACTGATCAAGCGCAACGCTTTCTTCAAACCTTTCCGCCGCCTGATAACCGTCCACACCGTAGACGGCTTCCAGGGCCAGGAGCGCGATGTGATCATGATCAGCCTCGTACGCGACAACGACAAAGGACAGATCGGTTTCCTCGGCGACCTGCGCCGCATGAACGTCGCCATCACCCGCGCCCGCATGAAACTGATGATCTTGGGAGACGCACCGACACTGACACGACACGCCTTCTACAAGGGGCTATACGAATATATCCGGGAGAACGGGCAGGTGATCACCGTTCAATCTCCTCTCCCGGCGTAACCCCTTATTGTCATATTCATAAAAAAGCCATTGGTCCAAATCGAAACTACTACCGCATCTATTTCGATTTTGTACCCCATATAACGCAATTTAGTAGCAAGGGTAATATTTTTTAACAAACTACCTTTTCCCACAGGCTACAGAAAATCAAGCTAATATACAATATCTCCTTTTTTAGGGGGATATTGTATTTTGTGCAAAATCATTATCGTGGACTAAAACTTTCACACTCACGATTAAGCGGATGGTAGCAAAAATTCACTATATTTGTTGGACATAACAAAAAATACAGAGAGCCCATGAAGTACAAATTATTAGTTCTCGACGTAGACGGGACGCTGCTCAACAACAAAAAAGAGATCAGCCCCCGTACCCTGGCTGCCCTTCTGAAGGTACAGCAAATGGGAGTACACATTGTATTGGCATCAGGAAGACCAACTAACGGAGTCATGCCCATCGCTGAAAAGCTGGAACTGAATCATTATGGAGGTTACATTCTTTCTTACAACGGCGGTCAGATCATCAACGTGCAGACCGGCGAACTTTTATTTGAGAAACGTATCGATCCGGAATGGATCCCCTATTTCGTACAGAAAGCAAAGAAAAACGACTTTGCCATCTTCACTTATCACAAAGATTTCATCCTGACAGACAAACCGGACAACAAGTTCGTCATCCAGGAGGCCAACCTGAACAACATGCAGGTAGTCGGTGTCGACAACTTTGTCGAAGCCGTCGATTTTTCGCCCTGCAAATGTATGCTGGCGAGTGATGACGAAGAGGCGCTCGTCGGTTTGGAGAATCATTGGAAGAAACGCCTCGACGGTGTGCTGGATGCATTCCGGTCGGAACCTTACTTCTTAGAAGTCGTTCCGCAGTTTATCGACAAAGGAAACACTTTGGGCGTATTGATGACCAAACTGTCCGTACTGCCGGAAGAGGTGATCGCGATCGGCGACGGTGTTTGCGACGTGACCATGTTGCAGCTTGCCGGTGTCGGGATCGCAATGGGAAATGCAGCAGATTCGGTTAAGGCTTGTGTGGACAAAACGACGCTCACCAACGAAGAAGAAGGCGTGGCCGTAGCCGTCGAACGGGCAATTCTGGCCGACATACGCCCGACGGAAGTACCGCTCGACCAACTGAACAAGCGTGCCCGGCACGCCCTGATGGGAAACCTCGGCATCCAATACACCTATGCATCCGAAGACCGCGTGGAAGCGACCATGCCGGTAGACGAACGTACCCGCCAGCCATTCGGAATCCTGCACGGCGGGGCGACACTCGCACTGGCCGAAACAGTTGCCGGGCTGGGATCGATGATCCTGGCCAAGCCGGACGAAATCGTGGTCGGCATGCAGGTCAGCGGCAACCATATGTCATCCGCCCATGAAGGAGATACCGTTCGCGCCGTCGGAACCATCATCCACAAAGGACGCTCTTCGCACGTTTGGAACGTCGATGTATTCACATCTACGGATAAATTGGTTTCTTCCATCCGTGTAGTCAACAGTATATTAAAAAAGAAATGACACCAGACGAATTAAGAGTTTGTAACGCAATCGACACATTAATCAGAAAGAACCGGAGTTTTGCACTCTGGCGGATACCGGGAGAAGCACCCCGTTTCGCCATGCAGACCTCCGGTTCTGCACGTCTTCTCTATAACATCGAAGAGCTGGACGAACAGAGCGGTTTCGTCATCGCTCCCTTCCATGTCAGCCAACAACATCCGATCGTACTGATCCGCCCGGACATCCAGGAACTTCCGCTCGGCGAGGAAACAACTGTTTCATGCCTATGGGACAGAAGTTCCATGCCTACGGAACAAGAGTTCCATCATCGTGAAACTTTTGTTTCAAGCCGTAAAACTCCGAAGGAAGACTACAGCCGTCGTTTCAATGCCTTCATCGAACCGCTGCGCCGAAAGCAGTTCGAGAAACTCGTGCTCTCACGCAGCCAGACGATCCCGGCAGGCAAAGCGGGCTTCTCCCCTGCCGCCGCTTTCCATAAGGCAACCGGGCGATACAAATATTCGTATGTTTATCTCTGCCATACACCTGCGACAGGCACGTGGCTCGGCTGTACGCCCGAAATCATCCTCTCCGGCAAGAACGGGGAATGGCATACGGTTGCCCTTGCCGGCACTCAACCGCTCCAAAACGGAGAACTGCCGACAGAATGGGACGACAAAAACAGGGAAGAACAGGAATATGTCTCTTTCTATATCCGCAAACAACTGCAAGCATTAGGCATCAAACCGGCAGAGACAGCACCAGTCCCGGTACGCGCCGGCGAATTGTCACACCTGAAAAGCGACTTCCGTTTTCCTTTGCCCGACAACAAGAAACTCGGCGACCTGCTGAAACGGCTCCATCCCACACCTGCCGTCTGCGGGCTGCCCAAAGAAGAGACGTATCATTTTATACGGGAGAACGAAGGCCACGACCGGAGCTATTACTCGGGTTTTATCGGATGGCTGGCCCCCGAAGAGAAGAGCGACCTGTATGTAAACCTGCGCTGCATGAACATCCTTCCAGACGCTTTTGTTTTGTATGCAGGCGGAGGTATTCTCGCCTCTTCGGAAGCAGAAAGCGAATGGTTGGAAACGGAGGCGAAAATGCAAACGATGATGCGGTTGCTGGATGCATGAAAAAATATACCATATTTATGGTATTTCAGGAGACAGAAAACAGGATTACCTTTGTAGCAGACAATTGATAATAGACAATTGACAAATCAGATTTTAAATTTATAATTCTTAATTTATATGGCACACATAGCAAAAAAACTGACTGACCTCGTAGGCAATACGCCGTTGTTAGAGTTCTCAAACTTCAACGCAAGCAAAGGACTGAAAGCAAAAGTAATCGGAAAACTGGAATATTTCAATCCGGCAGGTAGCGTAAAAGACCGCATTGCTTTGGCAATGATCGAAGATGCGGAAGAAAAAGGTTTGCTGAAACCGGGAGCAACAATCATAGAGCCGACCAGTGGGAACACAGGCGTGGGACTGGCTTTCGTCTCGGCTGCCAAAGGTTATAAATTGATACTGACAATGCCCGAAACCATGAGTCTGGAACGCCGCAACCTGCTGAAAGCATTAGGTGCCAACCTGGTCCTCACTCCCGGAGCGGAAGGGATGAAAGGTGCTATCGCCAAAGCGGAAGCATTGCGTGACGAGACACCCGGCTCCATCATCTTGCAACAGTTTGAAAACCCGGCAAACCCTGCCCGACATGCAAAGACGACCGCACAGGAAATCTGGCGCGATACGGACGGCAAAGTCGACATCTTTGTCGCAGGAGTCGGAACGGGTGGTACGGTCAGCGGCGTTGGCAAAGGACTGAAAGCGCACAACCCGAATGTCAAGATCGTAGCCGTGGAACCGGCCGATTCGCCCGTGCTCTCAGGCGGAAAACCCGGACCACACAAGATACAAGGGATCGGCGCAGGCTTTATTCCTAAAACCTACGACAGCTCGGTGGTCGATGAAATCATCCAGGTAGAAGGAGACGACGCCATCCGCACATCGCGCGAACTGGCACAAAAGGAAGGCCTGTTGGTCGGCATTTCTTCCGGTGCAGCCGTATATGCCGCCCTGCAACTGGCCAAACTTCCGGAAAACGAAGGAAAGACAATCGTGGCACTATTGCCGGATACAGGCGAGAGATATTTGTCAACGGTGTTGTATGCGTTCGAGGAATATCCGCTTTAAGGACTGATAATTGACAATTGACAATTGACAATTGGAAATGTTTTGATGATCATTTCTTTAATTGTCAATTGTCAATTACCAATTGTCAATTTTCTTTATACTCTTTCCGATAAGAGCAAGCAGTCTCCGTCGGGAAATCTTTCGGGACTTTCTGGGTCACTTTTCCGGTGGCCGCCCATTCGGCGCCACGAAGCAAAAGCACCTGGAAGCCCGTACACTGCATCGCGATATTATCTTCCGGAGTAGCACCGGCATGTCCAAGCATCGTATGGAAGATGCGGGCATTCCCGTAATCGACCGTAAAGATCAGCGGTTCTTCACGACCGGAACCATTTGTTTCCTTGTCCGAATAGGCTGTATACAAAATATCCCGGATATTGCCCGGTCCCCGCATACGGTCATAAAGTTCATCTTTGGCATGACGCCATTTCAAGGGCAGGCCTTTCACGATAGGATGCACTTTGTCACGCCCGTTCAAGACATATTCGTGCTGGCGCCCGTGCGAACCGCCCGGACCGGCCGAACTGTCCTTGACCAGTTTGCCGTCCTGCCAGTACACATAAGGACCGGAATTCTCGTTACGTCCTTCCCAGCCTCCCAATGCACATATCTTGTTGAACTCCGGCCATTTGGAGAAAGCGTTGTCGGCAGCATGGTAGATGACAACGCCACCGCCGTTCTGCACATATTCCAGGAAACGACGGTTCGTCTCCTCCGGCCATGAATCGCCGTTATAGTCCAGTACCACCAATTGATAGGGGCTGAAGTCGAGCACAAAACCGGACATATCCTTGCCTTGTTCGGGAGAAACGGCAAAGTCCACTTCAAAACGGCCGGAATTTTCCAGGATTTGTTTCAGCACGTTGTGGCTCACCTGCCAGTTATGGTTGTTTTGTCCTGTGATAAGTAATGTTTTAATCGGTTTACGCGCCGAAACCGTACAGGCAAACAAGAGGGAAAAGACAACAAAAAGCAGCTTTCCAAAATGTAAATGTCTCATGGTATTCTATGGTTTAAAGATTTGTTTGAGGCAAATGTACTAAATCGATATGAAATATGTACTTTTGTGGGCTGAAGAAAAAATACATCCATAATGAAATATTTATCCCGAATACTACTGACAACATTCGTATTTGCTTTTTTCGCAACCGACAGCCATGCCGACAGCTGGCGTGACAAGACAGAACTGCTCATCTATTCCCCGCGCTATTTCGGACCGAACGCTTTCCCGATCCCGGAAATGAGAGACGGACAGGTGAGCGAACGGTACGAGGTGGAAGTACGGGGTGAATATCATTATTATACTGGCGACAAGACTTGGGACATCGTTGGACGCGCCCTGTTGCCGTTCTTCAGAGGACGTGCGGGAGTCGAAATAAACTGGTGTTTCAAGGAAAAATATAAAATGACGCCGGAGACACGTGACGAACGCTTCGCCGTGGAGACGGAAAGCCCGATCAAATATAACGGCGACGTCATTATCAGTTCCTTTTTCCAAGTCCTGAGAAGCGAAAAATGGGTGGATGCGACCATCAGTGCCAATATTAAGACAGCCAGTGGAGGCCGCCTGTGCGATGCCCGTTTTACAGATGCCGCATCCTACTGGTTCGATGTAAACGTCGGCCGGAACCTGTGGAAAAGCACTGACGGAAAGGCTTCGATCCGTATGCAGGCGCTCGTCGGGTTCTATTGCTGGATGACGAACGACATGGTGCATCGCCAGAACGACGCCATCTCCTACGGGGTCGGGTTCACCGGCAAATACAGAGGTTTCACGCTCGCCACCAACCTGGCCGGGTTCTACGGATACGAGAACAACGGCGACCGCCCCATACACTGGCGCAACAACCTCAGATACGAGATCAAGAAAAACATCATCTCTTTCCGGTATACCCACGGAATGAAAGACAATCTGTACGAGACTTATTCGTTGGGATATATCCGGTGTTTTTGATAATTGAGAATTGAAAGTTAAACCAACGGCCTTTGCTCCCTGTTTAAGGGGAGATGAAAGTTAATCGGATAGTAAAACTGAAGTTGGTAGATGCCAGACTCTATTTCGTGAGTCTGATCGTGGGGTTGCTGACCGGATTGGTGGCGGTCCCTTACCACTTTTTGCTGCAACTTTTCTTCAATATGCGGAAGAACTTCTTCCAGTCTTCACCTCCTTGGTTTTATCATATCGCCTTATTTCTTGTCCTGTGGGGAGTACTCTGCTTCATTGCCCGTATGGTCAGACGGTGGCCATACATCGGAGGCGGAGGTATTTCGCAGACACGGGCCGTTATCAACGGACGCATCGAGTATGTACATTCCTTCCGCCAACTGCTGGCTAAGTTCGCGGGCGGTGTCCTGACGCTCAGCAGCGGCCTTTCGATGGGGCGCGAAGGGCCTTCCGTACAAATGGGGTCCTATATAGGCGACCTGGTCGGCAAATGGGGACATATCCTGGGTGGTGAACGCAAGCAGCTTCTCGCCGCGGGTGCAGGTGCAGGATTGGCAGCCGCCTTTGCCGCTCCCCTTGCCGCCGCCACGCTGGTGATCGAATCGATCGAACGCTTCGATGCACCGAAAACGGCTATCACGACGATCCTGGCCGGTGTCGTCGCCGGAGCGATCGCCAGTACGATTTTCCCGATCAATCCGTATCACGACATACAGGCCATCGTACCCGACCTGCCGATAGGACTGCACCTCAAGCTGTATCTTCTGTTTGCCGTGATCGTATCGGTTTTCGGCAAATTCTATTCCCTGCTGATGCTATACGCCAAACGGATGTTCCCGGCTATCCGGCAACCGGAGCATATCAAGCTGTTAGGGCTTCTGGTCATGGCCTACCTCATTTCGCTGACCGTCACCGACCTGACCGGCGGAGGCGAACAATTTCTGATGCAGCAGGCGGAAGGCGGCAACGGTAATATCTATTGGATTGCCGGAATGATGTTCCTTCACATGGTGTTTACCGTTTTCTCCTTCTCCTCCGGATTGCCGGGCGGGAGCTTCATCCCGACACTTGTGACAGGCGGACTGATCGGCAAACTCTATGCCCTCGTCCTGGTGCAACACGGGATCATCGGGATGGCAAGCGTGAGCTATGTCATGCTGATCGGGATGGGCGCCTTCCTGGTCGCTGTCGTACGCACTCCTATCACGGCCATTATCCTGATTACGGAAATCACGGGGCATTTCGAAGTTTTCTATCCTTCCATCGTAGTAGGCGGACTCACCTATTATTTCACGGAACTGCTGGAAATAAAGCCGTTCAACGTGATGTTCTATGAAGAGATGATCAACAAACCAGTTTTCAGGGAACAGAAACGGCTGACTTTGGACGTGGAGGTGATGGCCGGAGCCTATTTTGATAGCAAAGAGGTCGACACTCTCAAACTTCCCAACCATTGCGTAATTATAAATATCCACCGCGACCGTAAAGACATCTCGCCTGCCGGACAAACCATCCTCCCCGGTGACCAGCTCACCATCGAACTGGATGCCCAAGATATAGAGAAACTGTACGAACCACTGGTGAGCATGGCCAATATCTACTAAAAATATCCCGTTTCGTCGATGAAATATCCCTATTCATTGATTTTCCATTCCAGTTTTTGACAAACACGTATCTTTGCACAAAACAATTCCGGTTTTAAAAGGATACCAAATGGAAAAACAGGAACGTAGGCTTCAACTATTAGAGAATTTCATTTACCTGATCATCTGGGTAGTGGTCTTAGTCATGCCTTTATGGGACACCGACCGATTCAAGGGTCCCTCCGAATTCGACTGGGAATCGGCTTTCCATGCCTGGAAAATGATATGCCCACTCCTCATACTGTTTTTAGTCAATAATTACATCCTGCTCCCATTCCTGCTGGTCCGTAAGAAATCGTGGCTGTACCTGTTGTTCACAATTTGCGCGATAGGGCTGACGATCATCGTCAGCATCAAAAACATGTCTGCCCAGGACATGCCCGGCAATCGTCCGCCATGGGGGAACAACAACAGGGAACAAGCGTTGGAACAACGGTCGCCGATGATCCCGGAAAAAAGGCTTCGGGCCAATCCCCAAATGCCCGGCCATCGGTTCAATCCGGACAGCCAGCCCAATCCGGGTGGTTTCCGGCTGCCTCCGTTTATAGCGCCTCACTTCCTGATCGTCATCTTGATCATCGGGGTAAACATGGCGATCAAGTTCCTGTTCAAATCCATTCGCGATGACCATCGGATGAAAAGCCTGGAAAAACAGACTTCCGAGGCGGAGCTCGCTTATCTGAAACATCAGATCAACCCGCATTTCTTCATGAACACGCTCAACAATATCCATGCCCTGATCGACATCGACAAGGAAAAGGCACAGAAGACCGTCTTGGAACTGTCCAAGATCATGCGGTATGTCCTCTACGACGCATCGCTGCCTTCCGTACCACTGGAGAAGGAGATACATTTCCTATCCAACTACATCGAGCTGATGAAGATCCGATACACGGAGCAGGTGGATATCAGGATTTCCTTGCCCGATGAAATCCCGAACACACAGATTCCGCCCCTGCTTTTCATCTCTTTCCTGGAAAATGCTTTCAAACACGGCATCAGCTACAAAAGTGAATCGTTTATCCATCTTTCCATGAAAATCAAAGATCAGGAATTAGATTGCCTGATCGTAAACAGCTACTTCGAAGAAAAGGAAACGGAAGACACGGGTATCGGTTTGGATAACACCCGGAAACGTCTTCGTTTGCTTTACGATACAAATTATACACTTCATATAGAAAATAAGGATGATCAATATCGTGTCCTTCTGATAATACCCATACAATTATGATACGATGCATAACGATAGATGATGAGCCTTTGGCGCTTATTCAACTGACAGGGTATATAGAGAAAGTCCCTTTCTTGAAACTGGTCAAGGCGTGCAACAGTGCCCTGGAAGCGCTCGACCTGTTGGCGAAAGAATCGGTAGACCTCATCTTTGCCGACATAAACATGCCTGACCTGAACGGAGTCGATTTTGTCAAATCACTGGTCAACAAACCGATTATAATCTTCACAACGGCCTATACGGAATATGCGATAGAAGGATTCAGGGTGAATGCCCTCGACTATCTGCTGAAACCTTTCGGCTACAACGAGTTTTTGAAAGCAGCCAATAAAGCGCTACATCAATACGAGCTACAGACAAAAACCCCGCAGTCTTCTTTGCAAGCCTTTCCGGAAATCCCGGCTGAAAACAGCAATAACAACTTGTTTATCAAGGCAGACTATAAGATGATCCGGCTGGATATGAATAAAATCATTTACATGGAGAGCCAGAACGAATATATCCGTATCTTCTTTGAAGACCAAAAGCCAATCATGACTTTACTAAGCATGAAGAAGCTGGAAGAACGCCTTCCTGCGGAAAGATTCATGCGCGTCCACCGCTCCTACATCATCAACTTGGAAAAGATAACGGCTGTCGCCAACAACCGTATCATATATGGCAAAGACACCTATATCCCAATCGGTAACCAATACAAAGACAAATTCAACGAATACCTTGAAAAACACTATTTAGGGAAATTATAAATTATCACCGAACACGATCATGATTGAAGGGAAGTACACGCACTTGCTTATAAGCTATTCTTAAAAGACTGATTAAGATAGTTTTCATTATCTCGCTTTTTATTTCTACCTTTGCCTGCAAAATACCAAAAACGTTCCTTTACATTATTCACCGAGTGCTTGATAAACCTCGTTAAAAACAAGAAATATGCAGAAGACATCTACCGTAACCGTTCCGTTCATGCTGTTGGGCATCCTATTCAATATCTGCCTGGTAGCTTCAAACCTGTTAGAAACCAAAGTCATACAGGTATTCGGCATCACAGCGACTGCCGGACTGATCGTTTTCCCGATCTCTTATATTATCAATGACTGTATTGCCGAAGTATGGGGATTCAAGAAGGCACGCCTGATTATCTGGAGCGGGTTCGCTTCGAATTTCCTTGTAATCGGATTTGCACAATTGGCGGTGATGTTGCCTGCCGCTCCATTCTGGGAAGGCGAAGAAGGTTTCAACTTCGTGTTCGGGATGGCACCACGTATCGCCATAGCGAGCCTGATGGCTTTTCTTGTCGGTTCGTTCCTGAATGCTTATGTGATGAGTAAGATGAAGATAGCTTCGGCCGGAAAAAATTTCTCTTTACGGGCCATCGTCTCCACTTTGGTCGGCGAGAGTGCCGATTCGATGATCTTTTTCCCGATCGCTTTCGCCGGACTGATACCGGTTGGCGAACTTTTTATCATGATCGGGACACAGGCGGCTCTGAAATCCCTCTATGAAGTAATAATCCTTCCTGTCACCATCCGTGTCGTTAACTACATCAAGAAGGTAGACGGAAATGACGTGTATGACGTGGGGACTTCATACAATATACTAAAGGTGAAAGATCTATGATTTATGATTTATATTCCCAAACAAATGTGACCAGTCTTCACGGGGTTGGGGAGTATAGGTATGGAATCCAAGCGATTCCGCTGTACGGCAATTGGGGACGGCATCGTCTATGAAAAGTGTTTCTTCAGGACGGATGTTAGCGTCTTGCAGGACATATTCGAATATTTCGGCATCAGGTTTCAACAGATGAAGGCGGTAGGAAAGATAAATGTGATTGAAAAAGTCGGAAGCATGATGGCCTTTATAGGAGAAACAGTTTTTTTCCGACCAGTTCCAATGGATCTCGTTCGTATTGCTAAGCAACATCGTATTGTAATGCTTGCGAAGGTCGAGTAAAAGCTCCAGCTTATAATCCGGGACATCACCGAGCATGGCAATCCAGGCGGCATCGATCTGTTCGTCCGTCAAAGGCTGCTGTGCCAGACGGCGGATACCGTCGCGAAACTCCGCTGTCGTGATGGAACCAAGCTCGATCTTCATAAAAAGATCCTTTTGCTGATAGTTGTTGACTATCTGCTCGCGTATATTTGTAACACCCAAACTTTCGAATGCCTCGATACATCTATTACGGGTGAGGTTGATAATCACACCGCCAAAATCTATAACCAAATTTTTTATGCCTTCCATGACCTTCTTTTAATAGAGAATTTTGATTCTAACAATTACTACCAACGACGGCGACGCCTGCGATGTCGTTGCTGCTGTTTATATTGACGTATCCTGCGATATACCAGCCAGACAAATAACACTCCGAACACGGCAAAGATCAGCAAGACGATTCCGGTATTCAGGTTATCTCCTTTCACACGGCTCCACATCTCTAAAACCAGTTCCGTCCGGTCTCCGAAATCGCGGATCATGGCGCAACGCTCCACTACCCTACGGTCGGGATATTGTACCGGATTGATCCGGATGCTATCCGCACCGTGACCGAAGAAATAACTCAGATCGGACACTTTCTCGATTGTCGAATCGATCTTGGCTTCCATGATTTCGGGAGTCGCAATGGCACTGACGTAACCAATGGCATCCATATTCCGCAAAGCGACGTCCGGACGACAAAGATAATCAATAAAATAACTGGCGGCCTTTACATTGCGGGCATATTTAGGGATCGCCCAACCATCATACCAGATATTGCTGCCTTCGCGGGGTACTTCATAGTCCAGTTCCACCCCGACAGCCTCTGCTTCGTCCATCGCCCAAACCGCATCTCCGCTCCAGGTAAAGTTGAGCCACGCTTTGCCTTTCGTCATCATCTCCTTACCGAAGTCAGCCTCCCAACCGGCAATGTTGGGTTTCATCTTTTTCAGATATTCCTCTGCCAGGGCAATCGCTTCGGGAGAGTTGTCGTTCATCAACTGTTCGACCGTTACGACACCGTCTGCCAGCTCCTTTGCATGAGCATAGATAATGGCAGTACCGTAGGCATCGCGATAGCTGTCTTTCATCAGAATCTTATTCCTGAAATGGGGATCCCAGAGACAATTCCAGCTTTCCACTTCTTCTTGGGCCACAAACTGCTTATTATACAGTATTCCCGCTGTCCCCCACATATAAGGCACGACATAGTCGCTCGTTTTCCGCCCCGGTTGGCTTAGCTTATTCAATTGCTCACGGATATAGGGAGAGACATTATCCAGATAATCCGGCGTCTTCCCGAAATTACGATCTATCGGGATAAGGAGGTTTTTCTTCAGCATCCGTTCGATGATATATTCGGACGGGCAGACCAAGTCGAAATCTTCATGCCCGCGTTCGATCTTGGTAAGCATAATTTCATTGATATCGAACACTTGGTAGATGATCCGGACATCCTCACCGGTCTGTTCCTTATACCAGGCGGGAAACTCGGCCAAGACATCTTCGTCGATATAATCCCCCCAGTTATAGACTTTCAGGATATGGCTACGTTCCTCGTCCGTACGTCCACATGAGGACATTGCACCTAAAAGGAGCATGCAGCCGGCAATTATTGTAATCAGTTTATTCATTTCCTGCTTTTCTTCATTAGCTTTTGGACTTCTCCGCCCGTTTATTAATCACAATCAAAAGGACAAGTACCGTCACGAAGATGATAGTCGACAGCGGACGCAACTCCGGTGTCAGTCCTCCTTTGCGGGCATCCGCATAAATAAAGGTCGACAGGGTTTCCAGTCCCTCATTGCCGATCGTAAAGATGGTAACGGCAAAATCGTCGATCGAAAGCGTAAAAGCCAATATAAAGCCGCTGATCATTCCCGGACGAATCTCCGGCAAGATCACCTTGCGCAACGCCTGGAAAGGAGTCGCCCCCAAATCGAGCGCCGCCTCATAAACATTTTGATTCATCTTTTTCAGACGAGGCATAACACTCAAGACCACATAAGGCGTACAGAACGTGATATGCGCCAGCACGACCGTCGTGAATCCCTGCGAAACACCAAAACTCACGAACAGCAGGAAAAGAGAGACACCCGTAATAATATCAGCATTCATCATCGGGATCGCATTAGCAAAATTCATCACCTGGCGGGCCCGTGAGCGCAGGTTGAAAATGCCTATAGCCGCAATGCTGCCTAACAGCGTGGAGACGGTCGCCGCAATCATCGCAATGGCAAACGTATTCCACAACGCGCTCACCAACGAACGTTGCACGCCTCCTGTAAACAGCGAACTATACAGTTTGGTTGAAAATCCCGTCCAGTTTCCCAAGACTTTCGCTTCGGTAAACGAGAAAATCATAATAATCAGAATCGGAGAATACAGCAGCGCCAACAGCAACCACAGATATCCTTTTGCCATCCATTTCGTCATCATATCACACCTCCCCCTTCGTTTGAAGCGTTGTCTTCCTCATTCGTAAAAAGGATGGTAACGCCGATCAGCAACAACATAATCAGAGAAAGAGCCGCGCCATAGTTCCACATGCCGTTATAGATATTTTCCTGCACAGTCGTACCGAACAGTTTGATGTTATTCATCGTCAGCAATTCGGCAATGGCAAACGTGGAAACTGTCGGCATGAAAACCATTACGATCCCGCTCATCACACCGGGCATCGAAAGAGGCAGGATCGTCTTCATAAAGACTTGAAACGGATTGGCGCCTAAGTCCTGTGCCGCCTCGATCAGGCTGCGGTCCATCTTTTGCAATGTATTATAAATAGGATAGATCATGAACGGAAGAAAGTTATACACCATACCGAAAACCAACGCCCCTTCTCCCAGCGGCAGGTTCAGGAAATCGAACAGCGCCACTGTAGCCAGTGTACGGATCAGGATATTCACCCACATCGGCAGGATGAACAACACGACCATCGTCCGGGAGGTGTTGAAGCGTTCCTGGCTCAAGATATAAGCAGCCGGATAACCCAAGATAAGACAGGCAAGTGTCGTGATAATCGCAATCCCGATCGAATAAACGAACGTGTTCATCGCTTCAGGATGCACCATGAACTTACGGAAATTAGCAAAAGTGAACGCGCCGTCGGCATCTGTAAACGCATATAATACGATCAGCAACAAGGGCATTACGACAAAAACAGCCAAAAACAGGGCATAAGGAATCGTCCAGTTCCTACGCCGCATAAAAAAAGCTGAAATCTTACTTATCACTTCCTTCCTTTTTAGTTGATTGAACAATCCGTATATTTTCGGGAGCGATCGTGATCCCGACCCGGTCGCCGTCGTCCCAGACATCATTTGTATCGACAAAGATATCTTCGTCCCAGTCGGTAAACACCGTCAGATGATAATGGTTGCCTTTGTAAAGGATAAATTTCACTTCGCCGGTCAGACGTCCGTCTTCTTCATTGTCTTCCAGGATGACGTGGTCAAAGTCCACTTCGACCTGCACGGGCGTTTCCGGCTCAATACCGGATACCTCTCGGCATTCGAACGTACAACCTAAAAATTCCACATGCGTGGCATCCACCATCTTTCCTTCGAACGTATTGCAGATACGTTCTTTTTTCATCACGTGTATATCGAATGGTTTGACCAGCAGGCCGACCTCCTGTCCGGCATCGAAGCAATGGTAGTCCTGCACCATAAACTCATAGCCTTCCGGTGTCTGCACCATCATTTCGTAGTGGACGCCCTTGAAAATAGAGGAGGTAACCGTCCCGGTCAGCATGGCGGCTTCAGACGGTTCGAAAATATAAATGTCTTCCGGGCGGAGTACGACATCCACCGGAGCCTGTTCGCCGAAACCTTCATCCACGCATTCGAACTCATGTCCGGCAAAGGATACTAATTTATCTTTGACCATCAAGCCGTTCAGGATGTTACTTTCACCGATGAAGTCGGCAACAAACGAATTGATCGGTTCGTTGTAGATATCTATAGGCGTTCCGATCTGCTGGATCTTTCCTTCGCTCATCACGACGATCGTGTCGCTCAAGGTGAGCGCTTCCTCCTGATCGTGGGTGACATAGACAAAGGTGATCCCAAGAGACTTATGCATTTCCTTCAACTCCATCTGCATATCCTTCCGCATCTTGAGGTCAAGAGCTGCCAGCGGCTCGTCCAACAGGAGTACTTCCGGCTCGTTCACAATAGCCCGGGCAATCGCAACGCGTTGTTGTTGCCCGCCGGAAAGGGAATCCACATCACGATATTCGTAATCGGTCATTCCTACCATCTTGAGAGCCTGCTTCACCTTTTTCTCGATCACGGCAGCCGGAAGTTTTTTCAGCTTCAAGCCGAAAGCGATATTATTAAAAACATTCAGATGGGGGAAAAGGGCGTATTTCTGAAATACGGTATTGACCGGACGTTTATGAGGGGGTGTTTGCGTAATTTCTTTTCCCGCAATGGTTATAATACCTTCTGAAGCTGTCTGGAATCCGGCAATCAGACGCAATAATGTCGTCTTGCCACAACCGGACGGCCCCAGAATGGTTACAAACTCGCCCTTACGGACGGACAAATTCACATCATTCAATACGGCCTTGTCTCCAAAAAATTTAGACACATGCTCCACACCGATGATGCAGTCAGATTTTTGCATAGACAAATTCCCTTTTACCAATACTAATTAAACATATTTCCGCTTCTTCACGTTAAAAGCGGCACAAAGGTAATAATTAATTGATAATTGAGAGTTGAAAATCAGAAATTACGACTGAGTCTTACTTTTCGGCAATACCAAGTTCAGAACAACGCCCAGCAAAGCCGAAAGTCCGATACCGGCCATCGTGAAACCTCCGAATTCGATAGCGGCACCACCGATACCGAAAGTTAGGATCAACGAAACGATGATCAGGTTGCGAGTGTCACCCAGATTAGTCCGATTCTGGATCAGACTGTTGATACCGACAGCGGCAATCGTTCCGAACAACAGCAACATGATACCTCCTAACACGGCGGAAGGAATCGATTTAAGCAACGCACTGATCTTTCCGAACACAGAAAACACAATACCACTTACAGCAGCAATACGGATAACGGCCGGATCCGTAATCTTCGTCAGCGAAATAGCTCCTGTCACCTCCGAATAGGTCGTAACGGGAGGCCCCCCGATCAATCCGGCAACAATACAAGCCAAGCCATCTCCCAACATCGTACGATGAAGTCCCGGATCTTTTACGAAGTCTTTCCCTGTCACTTCGTTGATAGCATACACATCGCCTATATGTTCGATCACGGGAGCAATCGTTACCGGAATCATAAAAATGATTGCTTCCCATGACAATGAAGGTTTAACAAATTGCGGAAAGGCAAACCAAGGGGCTTCGATCACCGGCTTGAAATCGACCAAGCCAAACAGGCTTGCGGTCAGATATCCGACAATGATTCCACAGAAGATAGGAATTAATTTCAACATTCCCCGTCCCAACATAGAGGCAAGGATGGCAGTAAGCAGAGCTACCAGCGCCAGCGGCCAGTTCTCCTTTGCCATATTCACACCGGAACCGGCCAACGACAGACCGATCAAGATAATAACCGGTCCGATCACCACCGGCGGAAAAAGCCGTTTGATAAAACCAATTCCTCTCCAACGGACCAACAGGCTCATCAATCCGTAGACAGCACCCACAGCCACCAAGCCGGACATCGTACCGGGCAAACCGTATAACTCGGTCGCTTTTATGATAGGAGCCACAAAAGCAAAGCTACTTCCAAGAAAAATAGGAACTTTTCCTTTCGTTACCAGATGAAAGATTAACGTACCGATCCCCGCCGTAAAGAGAGCGGTGGAAGGATCAAGGCCAACAAGCAAGGGGACAAGAACAGTCGCGCCAAACGCTACAAACAAAAACTGAACACCTACTACCGTTTTTTGGACAGGGTTCAGGGGTTTCATATTCTCCATTCGTTTTAAATTAACTTTTTGCAAATATAGTACAATCCATCAATACTTCGGTTAATTTTTACTGCGATTTTAAGAGTTAAACATAGAGCTGGATAAAGATACTCTACAACTCCAGAAATACTGTCGGAAGCCCTTCCGATTTAACGGCAACCAGGCTCTTGCCACCATTGCGCTTGACACGGATCAAGGCACGACCGTTATACGCCTGAACCTTGCGACTACCGGTTGAAGTACCTAAATTGCAGATCAGGTTGCCATCGCCGGCAATCTCGAACGCAATCTGCTTTTTGGAACTGAGACAACGGATGCCGTTTTTATCGACCAGTTGTACTTGTACCAAAGCCGTATCCCCCTCTTCTGAAAGCAGACTCACTTGGCACACGGCTTCTTTATCCCATTTTGCAGTTTGGTATTCCTGGCGAATGATGTCAGAGACTTCCTTCTTCTCCTTTTTCTTTACGCCGACAGCCCGTATTTCGTTCATGCCTTCCTTGTAAACACAGTTCCAGCGCAGACCTGCAGCCGGATAATCCTGACTATTACGCCGCTTCACGCCCTGACTCACACCGTTGACAAAAAGTTCCACTTCGTCGCAGTTGGAATACACCAGAATTTCTTTGCGGTCGTCTTTTCCACCCCAACGAACCGGCCAAGTATGACCGTAGATATGGATCATCGGCTTCTGCGTCCAGTAAGATTGGAACACGTAATAGCTTTCTTTCGGAGTAAAATCGCGTTCGACCACACCCTTTTGATTGACATAAGGAACAGGATTGTCAGGACGGACCGGAGTCGAAAAATCCTTGAAAGGCCAGTAGGCCGTACCGGTCAGCCACGGCATTGTCTCCTGCTCTTTCAGATGCCAGTCGATCAGACGAACCACATAACTTTCCGACCAGTCACCATCGCGCGAAGCACGAGGAATACCGCCATACAGGGAAGCATCACCGGCACGTTCGTCACCTCCTTTTCCGGCCTCGATGTTCTTCAGATTATAGAAAGCATCTTCCGAATGACGACGGGCATGGCTATCGCCTCCCCACTCTACATGCAGGAAATGTTTTACCTTTTGCATCTCCTGTTCGGAGATCGATTTATAGTCGGTAAAGACACCGCGATACCAACCTGCCCAGATAGAAGGCGAATAGACATCAACAATGTCATTACAGAACTCACACCGGCGGATCGCCGTCATACGCGTGTCGTCTAAACGGTGTGCCATGTCATGCAACTCTTTCATAAAAGCACGGATCGCACTCTTGTCGAACGTGCTGAAATCGTTAGGCCAGTCATTTTCATTTCCTAACCCCCAGATGATAACAGCCGGATGATTATGATGCTGATCGATCATGTTAGCGAGCATCCGGCGCGCCTGCTCCTTGTAGACATCACCACCAAGGCCTCCTCGGCACCAAGGAATTTCTTCCCATACCAGAATACCCAATTCGTCGCACAGGTCCAGGATAATTTCAGATTGCTGATAATGTCCCAATCGGATAAAGTTCACACCCATCTCTTTCATCATCCGCATCTCACAACGCATCATCTCTTCCGTCATGGCTTGTGCCACACCTGCATGATCTTCATGGCGATGTGTGCCTTGCAACAATAAACGTTTGCCGTTCAGGAAGAATGGACCTTTATCCTTAAACTCTGCGTGGCGGAAACCGAAGCGTTCTTCCGTCGTAAAAGTCTGGTCCGGTGTCTTTACGGTCAACTCACAGGTATAGAGTTGTGGCGTATCCACATCCCACAAAGCCGGATTCTTGATCTTCATTTCTGCCAAAGACAGGTTGCCCAAAGGCAATACTCCTTCGATCGTTTGTGTAAAGACCGGCTTCCGGCCGGCATCGTAGACCGATACGGTCACATCCGCTTTCTTCACATCGTCCGGATTATAAAATGCTGCCTTTACTTTCAATGTTCCTTCTTTCAGGTCGGAAGACAAAGATGGTTCCAGACGGATCGTTTCAAAAGAGACTTTCGGCAGATAGACCAGATTCAAATAGCGGTACAAGCCACCATAAACATTAAAATCAGCCAAGTCGGACGGGATCATTTCCAAATCACGAGAGTTGTCGCAACGAATCGACAGAGGCACTTTGCCTTTGAAACGCACCGCATCCTTACTTCCGAGGAATGTTTTCACTGCATCCGTAATATCGACATTCCAACTGTCGTAACCACCCACATGACTACCAACATGAGTCGTATAAATATAGACATCCGTCTTCTGTCCGGCTCCATCGAAATCGAGCACGATACGGCCGTCCGAATAAGGATTGTCTATCGTCAGCAGGGTTTTATACCAACCAGGGCCTTCGTAATAATTCGCATCCGGGTCCACGGCATCTTCCGCATTAAAACAATGAGGCAACGTGACAGGTTGCCAAATGGGAACAGTCTCCGGGCTTCCGGGAGAGGCCGGACGTACAGCCTCCCAAATCCCCCCCAAGTCGCCTTTCAGATATTCCCAGTTGTCCGTCAGCCGGATCTTCTCCATCGAAGGCACTTTGGCCACAGCCGACAAAACGGACAACCACAGTAAGCTTGAAACAAATAAAGACTTCATATTCTGATATTCAATTAAATTATATTTCACAACCACAATAACGGATGGCGGATAGGCAAGTTACGGATTACCTCATCGTTTACCGGGAAATGATCCAAACGTTTCCAAGTTTCCCAATAGGCGTTGTTCGGAGAATTGACAACACTGAACAGAAGAGCCGGCTGAGCTACCGGCCATTCATCCCAGTACATGACATCTTCGGCAAAAGGCCAACTTGACTTATCGGCGATATACGGATATAACCAGGCAACAGCTTTCTGCATATTACGGCCATCTTCAGTCGTGAACTGCCAAAGATCGTGCTGCCGGTCGGAAAGGATATGACAGATCGTAGCCATCGCATCCAGATTGAATAAGGAATAGCCGTAAGGCTTCGTCCGTTTCAGCTCAAGCGGGAAACTGCCATCTGCTGCCATCTGCGAAGGCAACAAAACCGATTCGTAACGATTCCGGCAAAATTGGAGCATGTCTTGATCACCCGTATATTTGGCAAACAGGGCAACCTGCATCACCCAACAGGTTCCATGATTGTTTTTAGCATTCATCTCGTCCACCCCGTAAGGATGCGTGGTCAGCCATTTCAGATAATCGGCAAACCAAGTTCGCGTACCGGCTGCATCTTCGGGAGAAAGAATGCCCGCCTGTTCCATCAATATAAGAGATTGTACGACTTCCAAAAGATGTATCATGTCAATAATGCCGATTCCCCGTCCCGTCGCAATTCCTTTGATTGCCTGAGCATATTGCAAGTTGGGATTCATCCGGGTTTCAGGATCGACAAACCAGGCATGGATATGCCGAACCGCTTGCCGGATATATTTCTCGTCTTTGGTCACCAACCAGGCTGAAGCCAGATCACCGACCAACGAACTAAAACGGATCATGGCGTGACGGTGCGCTACAAAATTATCAGGATTCGTTTGCCCGTCACGGCGTATATAGGCACTATCCGGACTTACAGGATTAGGCCACCAATAGTCACCCTCGGAATAGAAATCATGGATACCTCCAGCACTTCTTTCCGCTTTATAAGCGGTAATTGTCACCGGTTCTTCTACCAGAGCCTTATCACCACGAACAACAATTTCGGTCCGGAACAAATCCGTTACTTCTTCTTTTAATGAATATTCTCTCTTACATTGACAAAATGACAAAAGAATAATGAATAGTAATAGTTTATTCATAGATATAGATTGTTTTTGTTACTCATATTCGATCAGCGATATCCTCTACATCGCCTATCCCTTCCAAATAACGATCGGGAGCCAGTCCTTTGCTTTGGAGGAATCCGGCTAAGGCGCTATATGTCGGGGTGTTTTCCGGCTGATTCACCAAAGCGATCCGGCGGAGACAGTCGAACGGGATCGCATAATCCACGTAAGGAAGCAGGTTACCATCCATAAAATCATATCCGGCCTCTTCCGGACTACAAAATTGCACAAGCCCCCATTCCTGTTCGGAAGCCCAACGAGGTTCCCGTACTTCCAGGCAGGCATTGCAAAGCATCGAGAAGAGACGTGAATCCCGCTTGAACCCGGTATGCTCTTCATCGTAAAAGAAATTGTCATACTCCTGCCGCATCTGAGAGACAAACGTGTTCAGGTTCTCCTCCTCATCATACTTGCAGCAGAGCAAGTATTTATTCTCCGACAAGCTATACTCACCCAGCGCCCCATAATCGAAAGCCAACCGCAGACAGGGAGCATTCTTTTCCTTCACTCCTGAAGGTATTTCCGGATTCCGGTAAAGGGAAAGTGCGTACATTTCCATCTCCGGCCCGATAAGCATCCGCCGGTTCTCCCTGAAAAACGGGATATTTTGCTTACTAAACTCTTGCTTGATGCCATTTTGCTCTTCATGCACCACAATCGAACGGCGAAGCAAGGATAAACCGTATCCGATTACCTCGTCCGGTTTGGCGTACAGCAAATTAGGGATACGCAGGGTAAATGTACCCGGTATCTTTGACTCTTTACATCCACGGACAAAGGATTCTATTGAAACATAGGAATATAAATTCATTTTTATGTTTTTTTGGAGGTCAAATATACAATTTATATTAGAGATTATCTACCTTTGTTAAAACTTTTACAAACAACATAAAACCAATAAAATAAGATGAAACGTCGTGATTTCCTTAAGACCAGTGTCGTAGCCGGTGCAGCCTTATCTCTGAACTTTGAAGGATTACAGGCCGCTCTATCCTCGAATACAGTAGCAGTAGAACAAGCCCCCGACCTGGTAGCAGTGATGGGCGGTGAACCGGAAGTCATGCTCGACAAAGCGTTAGAAGCGCTTGGCGGCATCGGCAAGTATATCAAGAAAGGACAAAAAGTCGTTATCAAACCCAATATCGGATGGGACCGTACGCCGGAACTGGCCGGGAATACGAATCCGGAATTGATAAAAGCCCTCGTAAAGAAATGTTTCGAAGCAGGAGCTGAAAAGGTGACGGTATTCGACCACACGTGCGACAATTGGCAGAAATGCTACGAAACGAGCGGTATCGCTGCCGCCGTAAAGGAAGCAGGCGGTATCATGATGCCGGGTAACGACGAAAAATATTTCAAGGAAGTAGCCATTCCCGGTGGCGTGACGCTGAAAAAGGCCAAGATACACGAGTCGCTGATCGATGCGGATGCCTGGATCAATGTCCCCATCCTGAAGAACCACGGGGGAGCCAAGCTGTCATGCGCGATGAAGAACATGATGGGGATCGTCTGGGACCGTCGCTTCTTCCACCAGAACGACTTGCAGCAATGTATCGCCGACATCTGCACCTGGCAGAAGAAACCGGTACTGAACATCGTAGACGCTTACCGCATGATGCATCAGAACGGCCCGCAGGGAAAAAGCGCAGCCGACGTGGCTACATTGAAATCGATGATCGTCTCTCCGAATATCGTCGCCGTCGACACGGCCGCCCTCGCATTGTTCAACCAAGTAAAGAAACTGGATATGGCAGCCGTCGGTCATCTGAGCAAAGGCGAAGCGCTTAAATTAGGTTCTACCGATCTGAAGAAAATAAACATCAAACGTATTAAAATCTGATGAAGAAACGGAATTATCTAAAGGGATTGAGAGTTTTGCTCGCAATCCTCTTTTTTGTACCCATACTTTTGTTTTTTGTAGACTTTTCGGGAGTTTTGCCGAACAGCGTACACCGCTTGCTGCACCTGCAACTGATGCCGGCCTTGTTAGGCGGGATGGTCGGCCTGATCGTGTTCCATTTCTTGTTGGCACTGGTATTCGGACGCATTTATTGTTCCACGATATGTCCGGCAGGCGTATTCCAGGATATCATCAACCGTCTGTTTTGCATCGGCAAGAAAAAGAAGAAAGGAAGCCGCCGTTTTACGTATCACAAGCCGATGAACCGGCTGCGCTACGTGCTGCTGGCAATTACGGCGGTCATGGCTGTTTTCGGCTTTAGCGGATTGTGCCTGCTCCTGGACCCTTACAGCAACTTCGGGCGTATTGCGGCAAGCCTGTTCCGTCCGGTCGTGATGTGGGGAAACAACATACTCGCCGACCAGCTGATGAAAGTAGACAACTACTCGTTGTTCCAGGTGACGATCAGCACCGTGACGGTTTCCGGCCTGATCGCGGCAACCATCGCGTTGCTTGTTTTCATTGTCATGACGGTTTTCCGCGGACGCCTGTTCTGTAACACGGTCTGCCCTGTCGGAGCGTTGTTGAGTCTTTTCTCGCGCTACTCGTTCTTCCATATAACATTCGACAAGGAAGCCTGTACGCATTGCGGAAACTGCGAACACACCTGCAAGGCGGAAGCAATCGACAGCAAAAACCTGACGGTCGACACGTCTCGCTGCGTTGATTGCTTCAACTGTGTTTCTTCCTGTGCCAAAGGAGGTTTGCAATATCGTTTGCAATTTCCAGGCAAGAAGCAAGAAGTAGCGCCAGTAAACAATCCGCCCGCACAGGAATCACAATCCGGCCAGCCTGACACCAAGGGACGCCGTACATTCCTGGCCACAAGTGCAACCGTTGCCGCCTCACTGCCGATCGTGTCTGCGATTGCCGAAGGAGGAAAAGGGAAAATGAAGAGAAAAGGCCGGAAGAAATGGCCTCCCGTCACGCCTCCGGGTTCCATCAGCCTGGAACGTTTCAAAGATAAATGTACGGGATGCCAGATATGCGTAGTCCGCTGTCCGAGCCAGGTTTTGCGCCCCACAGGGTTGGAATACGGTTTGGATTATATGTTGAAACCGCGTTTGGCCTATATCAGCAGTTATTGCAATTACGAATGCACGGTCTGTTCCGACGTCTGTCCCACCGGAGCGATCAAGCCTCTGACCGTCGAAGAGAAGACGACGACGCAGGTCGGCATCGCCACTTTCTTCAAAGGCCGTTGTGTCGTCAATACGGAAGAGAAAGACTGCGGAGCCTGTGCAGAGCATTGCCCGACCCAAGCCGTGCACATGGTCCCCTACAAAGGGACGCTGACAATCCCGCAGGTCAATCCCGACCTCTGTATCGGATGCGGCGGATGCGAATCGATCTGCCCTGTACGTCCGATGCGTGCCATCATCGTCAAGTCGAACGTCGAGCACAAATTCGTCGAGAAGCCAAAAGAAGAAGAGATCAAAGAGGTCGAGGTCGACGATTTCGGCTTCTGATCAAAGGACATTCCACTATAACAGACTATATTATGAGGCCTTATTTGTGAAAGTAAGGCCTTTTCTTTATCTTTGCAGCCATGAAATTCGAATTACAACATAACGACACAAAATCAAATGCAAGGGCGGGGCGGATTACCACTGATCATGGAGTAATCGAAACGCCTATTTTTATGCCGGTCGGTACGCAAGGCACGGTCAAAGGCGTACACATGACCGAGTTGGAAGAAGACATCAACGCACAAATCATTTTAGGTAACACATATCATTTGTATCTCCGCCCCGGACTGGAAATATTGGAACAGGCAGGCGGATTGCACAAATTCAATACATGGAGCCGGCCGATCCTGACGGATAGCGGTGGTTTCCAGGTTTTCTCTCTTTCCGAAAACCGCAAACTGCATGAGGAAGGCGCCATGTTCCGTTCGCATATCGACGGCTCCAAGCATCTGTTTACCCCGGAAAAGGTAATGGATATACAACGTATCATCGGGGCGGATATCATTATGGCATTCGATGAATGCTGTCCGGGCAATGCCGACTACGAGTATGCGAAAAAGTCTCTCGGCCTGACGGAACGTTGGCTAGACCGTTGTTTCGAACGTTTCAACTCTACGGAGCCGAAATACGGTTACCAACAAAGCCTTTTCCCGATTGTACAAGGCTGTGTCTACCCGGAACTGCGTCGAAAAGCGGCCGAGAATGTAGCTGAAAAGGAAGCCGACGGCAATGCGATCGGCGGCCTGGCTGTAGGCGAACCGACCGAGAAGATGTATGAGATGATCGAAATAGTCAACGAAATCCTGCCGAAAGACAAGCCTCGCTACCTGATGGGAGTCGGTACGCCGATCAATATATTAGAGGGGATCGAACGGGGTATCGATATGTTCGACTGCATCATGCCGACGCGCAACGGGCGCAACGGACAGATATTTACTCGTTTCGGCACAATCAATATGCGCAACAAGAAATGGGAGAACGACTTCTCTCCTATCGATCCGGACGCTCATTCGGCTATTGATACGCGCTACAGCAAGGCGTATCTGCATCATCTGATCAAGGTGAACGAAATGTTAGGGCTTCAACTGGCTTCGATCCATAACCTTGCGTTTTACCTGTGGCTCGTAAAAGAGGCACGCAAACATATCATTGCCGGCGATTTCACGACCTGGAAGAGTGAAATGGTCCGTCAGTTATCAAACCGGTTATAAGCAAACTGTCACATGAAATTCAAACTGAAACGGATAGACTGGTACATCATCAAGCAGTTCTTAGGTACTTACATCTTTGCGATTGCCCTGATTATCGCCATCTCGGTTGTCTTCGACATAAACGAGAAGATCGACAAGTTCCTGAGTCCGGACGTGCCGTTGAAAGCGATCGTCTTCGACTATTACATGAACTTCATCCCGTATTTCGCGAATCTGTTCAGTCCGTTGTTTACTTTCATTGCCGTTATCTTCTTCACCTCGAAGTTGGCAGACAATTCGGAAGTGATCGCCATGCTGGCGAGCGGGATGAGCTTCCGGCGTCTGATGTTGCCCTATGCGATTTCGGCAGGGATCATCGCACTCAGCACGTTTGCGCTGAACGCTTATATCATTCCGCCTGCCAACGCCACGCGTATCGACTTTCAAAACAAATATATCAAGAACAAGAAGGTAGACTATGTCCGCTCCGCCCAATTGGAGATCGAGCCGGGCGTGATCGCCTATTTCGACCGCTACGATGCGCGTTCCGGGATGGGATACCATTTCTCTTTGGAACACTTCGAGGACAAGAAGATGATTTCACGCCTCACGGCAAACTCCATCAAATATGATTCGCTTTACAACTGGACTCTGATCGACTACATGATCCGCGACTTCGACGGAATGCGCGAGCATATCACCGAAGGGAACCGCATGGACACCACCTTGACGATCATCCCTTCGGACTTCCTGATATCCGTCAATGACTGCGAGACGATGACTTCGCCCGAGCTGTCCACCTATATCGACCGCCAGAAGAAACGGGGAATCGGCAATATCCAGACGTTCCAGATCGAATACCACAAACGTTTTGCCGCCATCATGGCCGCCTTCATCCTGACCTCCATCGGTGCCTCGCTCTCTTCCCGCAAGATCAAAGGAGGCATGGGGTTGAACATCGGTATCGGACTGGCCTTGAGTTTCTCTTACATCCTCTTCACCACCGTCACCTCGACCTTCGCCATCAACGGCAACCTCAGTCCCGCTATGGCAGCCTGGATTCCGAATATATTGTATACGTTTATCGCGATTTACTTGTATCAAAAAGCACCGAGGTAAATACATAAAGCGCAGCTAACGTTTCTATGCTTCAAGGATTGGCTCACCCACCTACTAACTCATTTCAGGCCACAAACTAAGTCGAAACACCCGAAGAACTAAATGAAAACATATAACAAAGTATCGATTAGTAGTTACTACCAACCGACTATATGTAGTACTACCTATGGACAATAGGTAGTAACTACTTATCCACGATTGGTAGTACTACATAACAATAATATATCATATGCTTTGAATTAGTTTACCATGACTTTCGAAATAGTTTCTGCCATGCACCGGATCAAATGCAGAAAAGCACCGGTTTAAAGAGAGAAGCGAAAGACAAAGGGAAAAAATTAACGCCGGTTATTTCCGAGGAAACAACCGGCGTCACTTTTTTAAATATTCCAGACTAATACCTTATAATCAACGAACGAATTTCACAGACTGGCTAACGCCATTTTCCGTTACGACAATTACATATACGCCTTTTGCCAAAGAAGAGGTTGAAATATAAGCATTGTCACCCGAAACAGTTCCGTTAGCGACCGTAGCACCGCTCATATTGACGATACGATAAGCAGCTTTTCCGCTATTATCGATATAGATCCCACCTTCGACCGGCGTTACCTTTACGGTATTGATCGTGATATCATCGTTGCTTGTTACGATACCGGCGATGTTGGAAGTGAAATATGCACTACCCACAGCAGCCGGAGAACCAGCCGGGATCAGATCAACTCTGATCACATTGTTGGTCAGATTGGCGGTTGCTTTCACATTCATTTCTGTCAGGGTTGCATCTCCTGTTTCGGAATAGCTATACGATTTGATATTGATATCAGCAATAGCATCCGTACCGACAAGAGACGGTGTAACTTCGATTTCCATCGTTGTTGCCTTTTCTTCGTTTGTGATATTACCATCACCATTCAAATCTTTTGCCGATTCGATCAGCATCTTATACCAAGCTGCATGACCTTCTGTAGCCAGTTCGGAAACAACGCGGTTAATAACAGATTTCACAGCCGAATGAGTGCTTGCCACTGCCGCATTCTTGGTATAATCGCTCATCGTAACGATTGTTCTATCAGCGAATGTAGAATCGGTTTTTGCTTCATCCGTATAAACAAAATTATCAATCGTCAATACCAAATCCTCTGTGGTCTTCTGTTCCATATCGAACCAAAGTTTGCTCCATTTCTCTGCTTTTGCATTTTTATAAGAAGTAAGAGCAATATTTTTAATAAACATATCACTAGTGAAATCAAGGGCAACAGCAGCATCTCCCATCGGGATTCTTGTTGTTGCATCGGCTGTCGGTATACCATACAAAGAAGCCGGAATCACACCTGTTCCAATTTGTGAAAAACCTAAAGTAATCAAATAGTTCATTTCAGGCAATTCAGGTAATGTAGCTACAGTTTTTAAAAGACCCCATATATCCTGTAATCCTTCTCCGATTTCTACATTAAATTCAAAATCAAAAGATTCATTCTGAGCGATGGTCAGTCCTATTAACTGATATGTTGTATCTTCACCCCACAATGTAATAACCATATCCATGTCAAGAAGAGCCTTGGGATTTTCATTGGCAACAATCTTGATTTCTGCTATATTTTGAAAAGTGGGAAGAATTGAATTAGATGTTACTTTGATCAAACGCGGTATCTCGATGCTACCTGAAAGCCCTGCTATATCTATAGGCATATCTATTTTTTTGTAATCACCAAACAAAACTTTTACGTTCGTCATAAGCTGAGAGACATCAGGAGCCAATGCAGCAACATTCACAATTATACTATCCGGTTTCACACTATAAGGCGTTGGAGAATCCGAACGCAGGCCACTCTGAGCATTAAATACCGGCAAACTCTGTATAAAATCCGAATTCAGTTGCGGTCGTGCCAATCCCAGGATATCGAGACCTGTTTGCTCTTTGATCTGTTCGAATACGACCGGTAATACTTCTTTTTGAATTTCTATTTTCTGAGCTTCACTCAACTGCACCGTCTGTGCAGAAGTGGAAAAGGAAGACGCTATAAGAGATAACGCCAGACTAATCGATGTAAAAACTTTTTTCATAAATCTCTCTTTTTAGATTAAACAAAACTTTTTGTTTCATTAATGGCAACAAAACTATGTAATTGACTTGACTTATGCAAGACAAATAAGTTAAAGCAATTATTCAAAATCAGATTATCGGCATTATCTAAAAAACAGACAACTCTATCTAAAAAAACAGACAAGGCCCAACCGGTTTCACAACTCCGTTCGCATCATTTTACGAACGACTGCTACCTGACAAAGTCGCCTTTGCCAGAATAGCTGGGCCGGTTGAGCCTTGATCTGTTTTACTATTTTTCTTTCGACACGCGAGCTGTGGAATCATACAACGCCCCTGCCGCTTTCAGATATCCGACATAATTCAGATAGAGCTGGAAATGGGCATCGACCTGCGTTTCATAAGCCTGCTGCCACAAAGCCTGCGCTTCGAGATAGTCCGACAGCGTCTCCAGACCCACATCATACTGGCTTTTGCTGATTCTCATATTCTCTTCTGCCTGGAGGAGCGAACGATCGGAAAGCTCGCTTTCCAAACGCGCCTCATCGAGGTTGTTGGCAGCCTGTGTCAGCTCCAACATCATCTGTTCGTTCATGTTTTCCTGTTCCAGGCGCGATTGCAGCAGCTTAGCTTTTGCGGCACGCACCTTATTGCTCCGTTCGCCGAAATGGAAAAGCGGGATGCTCACGTTCAGCAAGACGGAGAAACTCCCTTTGTCCATCAACGTCTGGTCGTTCAGCTCAAAGCCATGCACATAATCATAAGCTCCCATGATACCGACTTTGGGCAACAGCTCGCTACGGTTCAGCCGGACCTGCTGCCCGGCGATCTCGACCTGCTTGTTCAGGATCGCATATTCGGGGCGGGCGCTGATATCGGAGACTTGGACATCCAGTCCCTTTTCAACCACCGGATAATCGCCGGAAATGCGGATGTCGGAGATAAGCGGTTTCCCGATCAGATGGCAAAGGTTCATGGTCGCCAACCGAAGTGCATTCTCAGCCTTACGGATGGAAAGTTCGCTTTCGTTCAGCTTCACCTGCACTTTCAGTACATCGTTCTGCGGTTTCAAACCATGCTTGTAAGCGCTTTCGATATTCGACAGCAGTTCCCGGAGCACGGCGTTGTATTTGTCCGCCACGATCTTCATCTCTTGCGCTTTCACGACCAAAGCATAAGCCTTGTCCGTTTTGAGGATCACTTCCGTTGCCGTCAGCACCTCGTTCATCTCGGCCATCTCCTTTCCTAAGACAGACATCCGGTAGGCCGACCGGATCTTGCCACCCATATAAAGCGGCTGTTCCACTTTGACGCCACCCATATAGACCGTACCGACCTTATACTTCAAATCGATACCGGGAAAGTAAGCAAAACTTCCCGTCGGCAAAGACTGCCCGGTCCCATCGGGAAAGACAGGCAGAAAACCACCACCGGAACTATATCCGCCGTCGGCCGTACTGTAAAGACCCATTCCGCTGGCAGTGAAGTTCGGGAAGAAATTTCCCTTATAGCTTCTCATCGTGTACAAGGCGCTTTCGGTCTGCTTCACCGATGCCGCCATTTCCTTATTATATTGCAACGCCATTTCCCGGCACTGCTGCAAGCTCAACGTCTCTTGTGCAAAAAGAGATGCCGGACAGAGAATAGACAACAGGATAATAGATATTTTCTTCATCAGTCTACATGTTTAATGTGAAAGAATAACGCGTATAGGACAGGAATAAAAATAAGCGTGATCACCGTACCGAACAACAATCCGCCCATGATGGACGCTGCAAGCGAACCGAACATGGCGTCGGTCAGCAACGGGATCATCCCCAAGATCGTAGTCAGGGCCGCCATCATCACCGGACGCAGACGGCTCTGGGCACTGTCGATCAACGCGGTGACCGGTTCCGTTCCCTGTCCTATCTGCAAGGTGATCTCATCCATCAGCACGATACCGTTCTTTATGATCATTCCTATCAGTCCCAATGTCCCGACAATAGCCACAAAGTTGAACGTCTTGCCGGTTATCAGCATCGTCATCACCACCCCGACAAATACCATCGGGATACTACAGAAGATAATGGCCGGCTTGCGGTAATCCTTGAACAGCATGATCAGGATCGCGATCATCAGGATAATGGCCAACGGGAAGTTCTTGAACAGATACTTCATGGACTGGTCGCTGGCGTTCTTCTCACCCTGCCATTGCAGCGAATAACCTTCGGGAAGTTCGAGCTGCTCCAACTTCTCCGCAACCGCCTGCCGTGCCTTTTCCGTCTCGACACCCGGAACGGGAGAACATTGCACGCGCTGGCTGCGCTGTCCGTTATAGCGAGGTACGACCGGATCTTCCCAACGCACGTCGATACCTTTGCTGATCTGTTTCAGCGGCGTACTGCCCATCAGGCTTTCGATCAGTTCCTCCTTCGAGAGTGTACCGGCTTTCAGTTTCACCATGTTTTCTTCGTTCAGCAGGCCGTTCAGCGTAGGAAGCGTCGAAAAGACCTGCGTGTTTCCCAAGTCTTCGATCGGTTCTCCCTGTTCGTCCAGACATTTCAGGTAGATGTTGTTCTTATGGATGCCCTCGTAGAAAGAGCCGATAGGAATACCGCCCGTAGCCGTCAGCAACGAAAGACTCACGTCGTTACGGCTCAATCCCAACGCACGGGCAGCCGGCTGATCGTACTCGATAGTCAGAACCGGGACCTGCGGCTCCCAGTCGGTCGTAATCAGGCAGACTTCCGGCGTATTCTCCATAATATACCGTGCACTGTCGGCCAAACGGTGCAGGACGGCAGGATCGGGTCCCAAGAACTGGGCCTCGATAGGATATTTCTTAAACATCAGGTTATAACGTTTCAGCTTGACGTAAGCATCCGGATACTGCTGTGTCAGATAGTTCTGTATCTCGTCGATGTTCTTGACCAAATCATCGGGAGATGTAAAGTCGATGATCAGTTCCCCGTAGGCCAATGAAGGATTGGCAATGCTTCGCACCAGGTTGTAACGTCCCGGCGTCCCGCCGATGGAGGTAGTCACATTCGTGATCTCCTTCCGGGTTTTCAGGTAGTTTTCAATTTCTTTCAGGTCATGTGCCACACGGGTGGAATTATTACCCTCCGGAAGTTTGTATTCCATATACAGCTGGTCGTACACCATATCGGGGAAGAATCCCTGGCGCAGGAACCGGTAGCTGTAGGCAGACAAGAGCAACAGAGCGACCATCGTCAGCGTGAAGCCGAGGCGGTGCGACAATCCGAAGCGCAAAGCGGCTCGCAAGGCGGCATATATCTTACCTTTATATATACGTTTGCCGGAATCATTGTTTTCCACCGCCGGATGCAACCGCCGATTTGCCATCAACGGGACATGGAGCAAGGCCAACACCCAGCTCAACAACAGTGAAACGGCCAGTACGATAAACAGGTCACGCGTATAAACGCCTGCCGTATCCGGCGACATATAAATCGGCAGAAAGGCAATGATGGCGATCAGGGTCGCCCCTAACAACGGCATCGCCGTCTGTCGTCCGATAGCGGTCATCGCCTCCATCCTGTCTTTCCCGGCTTTCAGGTCCACCAATATGCCGTCGATGATCACGATGGCGTTGTCCACCAGCATCCCCATCGCCAACACGAAAGCCGCCAGAGAGACACGTTGCATCGTTCCTCCGGCAAATTGCAGGAAAAGGAATGATCCGAAAACAGTCACCACCAAACTGATACCGATAATCAGCCCGCTCTTGAAGCCCATCGCCAACATCAAGATCAGCACAACGATGACGACGGATTCGATCAGGTTGATGACAAACGTCCCAAGCGAATCTCCCACACGTTCGGGCTGATAGAATATTTTATGGCATTCCACTCCGGCAGGCAGGCGGTTGTCTTTCAAATCTGCCAGCTTCGTTTCTACGGCTTTGCCGACCTTCACGATATCCGAACCGCTCGATGCGGCTATCAAAAGGCCGATCGAACGTTCCTGGTTATAGAACAGTTCGTTACGGGTAGGATCCTCATAACCCTTCTCGATCAAGGCTATGTCGCGCAAACGCAACTGGTCGTTGTCATGCCCCTGGATAAGCATTTTGCCGATATCGTCTACCGTCTTGAAACGGTCGTTCACCGTCACACGGATGCGGTTGTCTCCGTTATCATAATAACCGCTGTAGGTCGTCTCGTTCTGCCCGTTCAAAGTGGCCAGCACTTCTGCCGGCTTCACGCCGAGATTGGCCATACGGTCCTGCAGGAGGGAGATATTGATACATTCGGAGCGTTTCCCGTATATATCCACCCGGTCCACTCCTTCTATTTCGATTACTTCCCGTTTGATCAGTTCGGCATAATCGGCCATCTCGCGATCGGACAGGCCGTCACCCGTCAATGCGTAGAACATACCGAACACTTTGCCGAAATCGTCCTGGACAATCGGCGTGTTGACTCCGGAAGGAAGCGTGGCGGAAGCATCGTTCACTTTCCGCCTGAGGAGGTCCCAATGCTGTTCCACGTCGTCATCCTTGACGGTCGTCAGCAGCTCGACCTGGATCAAGGACAGATCATTGAACGAATAGCTTTCGACATTATTTACATCGTCCATCTTACGAATGCTCTTTTCGAGCACATCCGTCACTTCCAATTCCACCTGGTGTGCCGAAGCTCCCGGATAGACAGTTGCCACCATCGCCAACTTCACCTTGATTTCCGGATCTTCCAGCTTACTCATCTGATAGCAGGACAAAGCTCCGCCTGCCAGCAAAACCGCAACCAGAAAATAGATCAGGTTCCGGTTCTGAAATCCCCATTTGCTTATATCCATCACAACAGTCCTCCTACATTCGTTTTAGAACCGGAAGCCAAAGGCCGGACACTTTCTCCTTCTTCAATATGATGCACACCGGAAGCGACCACTGTTTCACCGACTTTCAGCGTATCGGAGACCACTACCGCACGTCCGTCGGACAACAGGCGCAACACTTTCACTTCGCTGCTATGCACTTTTCCCGCAGACGGATCATATACGAACACATATGTTTTGCCATCCTTTTGCAGGAGTCCTCCGCTCGGAACAGAAACCGGCTGTGCTTCGTCCTCATTGCAATAGATCGTGACCATCGTATTCATTCCCGGTGAAGGAAGCGGCAACTTGCCCGGAACCATTTGCAGGCGCATCGTGTACAACTGGTTCGCATTGGCTTTCGGAGTGACGCTAATCAATTTCAACGGATAGGTTTCTCCCGGATAGAGGTCGAACGTACAGTGGTAACCGTCGAACCGGTCCCGCCGGATATAGTCGGCTGCCGGAAGGTTGATTTCCACCTCCGGAATGCCGGCGCTGACCATCGAGATCACGGGCATGCCTGCTCCGATCGTCTCGTGTGCATCGAACAGTTTTTTCTGCACGAAACCGCTGAAAGGGGCATACAGCCGGGTGTATTCCAACTGGTCTTTATGATGCTGATATTTGGCTGTGATCTGTTTCAGGCCGTACACGGCTTTATCGTTGACGTTGGGTGTGGTCCCGTTTTCTTTATAAAGCGCCATGACACGTTCGGCCTCTGCCTTGACCTGTTTGTATTCGGCTTCCGTCGCATCCAGCTGTACCTGATAATCCGTCGGATCCAACTCGGCCAGCAACTGTCCTTCCCGTACACGGGCACCGTCTTCTACATATATTTTACGAATTGTTCCGCTCACCCGGAAAGCCAAACTGATGTCTTGTGCTGCTTTCACTTTACCCGGAAACTGGAGCGCCGTCTGACCACTGGCGGAAACAACCGTGTCGATCTTGACTGTCTGAGACTCTTTTGGGCCTTTCTCCGGCCGGGCACAAGAAATAAATAAAAACAAGGGAATACCCGCTAAAATGAAATAAATTCGTTTCATAATTTAAGTGTATTTATTTAGCGGCAAAATTATCCAGGCAAAACAACCTCAAAAAGGTCAATATGAATAATAAATTGTTCCATTTGTATATTTTTTTTGAAAAAGAGAACGTAAATATTCTGCAAATTATATTTTCTTTGTAGGAAAATCCTAATTCGATAGTAAAGATGTCCAACCAACAACTGCCTTTTTGCTTTACGCTGCTTTCCAGCAACGCTTCACCAACGTTCCGGAATGGCCAAATCATTTCGACGCTCAACAAATGCGGCCTTTTCCTTTGCCATCGCGGACAGATCGAAATTTCGTTGGAAAACGAACCTTTTCAGATCAGGCATGGAGACATCTACATCTACCAACCGTCCACTTTGGTACGCCTTCTGCACAAAAGCGAAGATGCGGAAGGGATGATTATCGAGGTCGATTTGGATTATGTCATCCCGATTGTCAATAAAGTGATAAATGTCGAGAACCTGCTTTTCATGCGGAAACATCCGTGTGTCTCGTTGTCCGAAGAGCAATATGCACACATCACAAAACTGCTTGAAGATTTGGAGAACCGGATCAAAAAGGAGGACAAAGCCGATATGAACATACAGCGACAACGCCTGATGCAGGAACTGATCAAGTCGATAGGGCAGACATTCTGTTACGAATTACTGAACATTTATTTCACCAAACTGCCGTTACAGCCGTTGCCGCAAGACAAAAAAGACCAGATATTTCAGAATTTCATGTTGTCTCTTTTCCGCTCCTACCGCAAGGAACGCGATGTTAACTACTACGCAAGGAAGCAACATATTTCTCCCCGCTACTTCTCAAGCATCATCAAGGAAAAATCAGGCAGCAGCGCTTCCTACTGGATTGTCCAGATGGTCATTACGGAAGCGAAACAGTTACTTGAAAGCTCGGACCTGAGTATAAAAGAGATTGCCGCACAGCTTAATTTCCCCACCCAGTCCTTTTTCGGGAAATACTTCAAACAATATGTCGGGATGTCACCCAAAGACTATCGCAAGTGTTGCTTCTGACCTGCCGGTTATTAAAAAAATACAATATTCCCCTTTAAAACAGCCTTTTTAGACAACACTGATAATCAGCGTTATAGTTTATGCAAGATTATTAAAAAATATTACCCTATAGGGAAAATTCATTTTTATGGGTATGAAAATCGATTTTCATGCCTGTGTGTTTCGAAATAAACCAACAGGTATTTCGGCCAATTATTACAATAACAATAAGAATGCGGGAACTTGTAGCGGATCCCCGGAAAACAAAAAAATCGGTTTTGGCGCAGTTGGTTTGTTTTCCCATAATAACATCGAAATATTTTATGTACTTTTGTCTCAGAATATAAAAATCTAAATAATTCAATCAAAAATCAACATGAAACGCTTAATGGCTAATCATAAACAGAGACAAGCGATCCTGATCGCTCTCGCGGCGCCATTGATGTTTTCTCCTGCCCCATTAATGGCTGAGACCGGAACCTCCGATCCTACAGTTGCCATCGCCCGGCAGGCGCAAACGATCGTCAGTGTGCAACAAATCAACCCGACTACGGTCGACGTCGTGTTCTCCAACAATCAGCGGATGACATTCGATTTCTACGGAGACAACATCTTCCGCATGTTCCAAGACAACAGCGGCGGCATCCTTCGTGATCCGGAAGCAAAACCGGAGGCACGGATTCTGGTGGATAATCCCCGCCGCCCGATTTCCCAACTGGACATCCAGGACGAGAACGGACAAGTGACCATCACGACCGGCAGAGTCAGGCTTCAATTGGACAAATCGACTGCCTTGCTGAAAGTCACCGATCTTGCCACAAACAAAATCGTTTTCGAAGAGACGAAACCTGTGGTTTACGAAAAGGGCAAAACAATCCTGACGCTGAAAGAAAACCCCGATGAATATTTCTACGGCGGCGGCGTACAGAACGGACGTTTCTCACATAAGGGAAAAGCCATAGCCATCGAAAACCAGAACAGTTGGACCGACGGCGGTGTGGCCTCTCCGACTCCTTACTATTGGTCGACAAACGGCTACGGTTTCATGTGGTATACCTTCAAACAGGGGAAATATGATTTCGGTGCAGCCGAAAAAGGAACGGTAATACTATCCCACGACACAGACTATCTGGATGCCTTCTATATGGTCAACGACAGCCCGGTCGCCCTCTTGAACGATTTTTACCAACTGACCGGTAATCCGGTACTGCTGCCCAAATTCGGATTCTATCAGGGACATCTGAACGCATACAACCGCGACTACTGGGTGGAAGACGAAAAGGGCATCCTCTTCGAAGACGGCAAGCGCTACAAGGAAAGCCAGAAAGACAATGGCGGTATCAAGGAATCGCTGAACGGAGAAAAGAACAACTACCAGTTCTCTGCCCGCGCCGTGATCGACCGTTACAAGAATCATGATATGCCGTTAGGCTGGTTGTTGCCGAACGACGGCTACGGAGCCGGCTACGGACAGACCGAGACATTGGACGGTAATATTCAAAACCTAAAGAACCTCGCCGACTACGCCCACAAAAACGGTGTCGAGATCGGGCTTTGGACACAATCCGACCTGCATCCGAAAGACAGCATCAGCGCCTTGTTGCAGCGTGACATCGTAAAGGAGGTGCGCGATGCCGGTGTACGGGTCCTGAAAACAGACGTGGCATGGGTCGGCTGGGGCTACTCGTTCGGCCTGAACGGTGTCGCCGACGTCGGATACATCATGCCGTATTACGGAAACGACGCTCGTCCGTTCATCATCTCTCTCGACGGTTGGGCCGGCACGCAGCGTTATGCCGGCATCTGGTCGGGCGACCAGACAGGCGGACAATGGGAATATATCCGTTTCCACATCCCGACTTACATCGGTTCGGGGCTTTCCGGACAGCCGAACATCACGTCCGACATGGACGGTATCTTCGGAGGCAAGAACCCGGCGATGAATACCCGCGATTTCCAGTGGAAAACCTGGACACCAATGGAGCTGAATATGGACGGCTGGGGATCGAACGAGAAATATCCGCACGCCTTGGGCGAACCGGCAACTTCCATCAACCGCTCGTATCTGAAGATGAAATCCAGCCTGATGCCGTATGCCTACAGCATCGCCCGCGAAGCGGTAGACGGCATGCCGATGATACGCGCCATGTTCCTTGAAGATCCGAACCCTTACACGTATGGTAAGGCTACACAATACCAGTTCATGTACGGACCGTACTTCCTCGTCGCCCCGATCTACCAAGAGACGCAAGCGGACGAGAAAGGCAACGACATCCGCGACGGCATCTACCTGCCTGAAGGCGAATGGTTCGACTATTTCACCGGCGAGAAATACACAGGCGGCTGCGTGGTCAACAACTTCGCTTCTCCGCTTTGGAAACTTCCGGTATTCGTGAAAGCCGGTGCGATCATCCCGATGACGAACCCGAATAATAATGTAGCGGAAATCGACAAGAGCCTGCGCATCTATGAGCTTTACCCGTCCGGTTATAGCGAGTTCACCGAATATGACGACGATGGCAGGACACAGGCTTATCTGAACGGCAAAGGGACAACCACACGGATCAAAATCGAAAACGACGACCCGTCAAAAGTCTCGATCACCATCCTTCCGACAACAGGCGATTTCGACGGCTTCGTGAAAGACAAGGCTACCGAACTGCGTATCAACCTCTCGGAAATGCCGAAGAAGATCACTGCCAAAGTCGGTTCTTCCAAAGTGAAACTGGCAGCCGCTCGTTCGATGGACGAATACCTGAACGGCACGAACATCTATTTCTACGATGCGGCTCCGAACCTGAACAAGTTCGCCACCAAAGGAAGCGAATTCAAAAAGGTGACGATCACCAAGAACCCGCAGTTGTTGGTCAAACTGGCTCCGACAGACATCGTCCTGAACGAAACGGTTGTCACCCTCGACGGCTACCGGTTCGACATGCCCGACACCCACCGCGTCTCTACCGGCTCTCTGGCCGCTCCGACAGCACAGGTGACTGCCGAAAACACGGAAGCCTACACGCTGAAACCGACCTGGAACAAAGTCTCCGGCGCCGACTTCTACGAAATAGAATTTAACGACATGCTCTACACGCAGATCAAGAATACCGAACTCCTGTTCGACAATCTTTCTGCCGAAACAGACTATTCGTTCAAGATCCGTTCCGTCAACAAGGACGGTTATTCCGACTGGTCTGCTTTCTCCGTCAAGACCAAGTCCAACCCGTTGGAGTTTGCCATCAAAGGCATCCGCGGAGAGGTGACAGCCGAAGAACAGGAAGGCTTCGAAATCTTCCGGCTGTTCGACTTTGCCGAGTTGGGCGATATGTTCCATACGAAATACCGCAAGAATGCGATGCCGTTCGACATGATCATCGACCTGCGCACCATCAACCAACTGGATAAGTTCCATTATCTGTGTCGCCAGGACGGAGGCAACGGTACGATCCTTGCCGGCGACGTGGCCTACAGCATGGATAAGGAAAACTGGACGGCGGTCGATTCGTTCCGCTGGGAACGCAATGGCGATGTGAAAGTATTCACATTCAAAGATCAGCCGAAAGCCCGCTACATCAAGTTGCATATCACGGAAGGCGTCGGCAACTACGCTTCCGGCCGCGAATTGTATGTATTCAAGGTTCCGGGAACGGAAAGCTATTTGCCGGGTGACATCAACAACGACAAGAAGATCGATGCGAACGACCTGACCTCGTACATGAACTACACGGGGCTGCGCCGCGGCGACAGCGATTTTGATTATGTCAGTGCAGGCGATATCAACCAAAACGGCCTGATCGATGCTTACGACATATCGGTCGTGGCAACCCAATTGGAAGACGGTATCGAGAATCCGGGTACGGACCGCGTAGCCGGAACGCTCTCCCTCTCCACCCCGAAGCAGACATACAATGCCGGCGAAACAGTCGAAATCACCGTCAAAGGCGACAGTATCAAAGCCGTCAACGCCTTGAGTTTCGCATTGCCTTACGACCAACGGGATTATGATTTTGTCGGTATCGAAGCGAAAAACCTCGGTACGATGGAGAACCTGACATACGACCGCCTGCACACCAACGGCCAAAAGGCGCTCTATCCTACTTTCGTCAATCTCGGTGACAAAAAGACGCTCGAAGGTTCTGATGCCCTCTTTACCATCAAACTGAAAGCAAAACGCAAAGTCAAATTCAACCTGAAAGCAACCGACGGCATCCTGGTTGACAAGAACCTGAATATGCAGAAGTTCTGACACAAAGAATTTTTGAAATAAACAAAAGCAGAAAGGCTTCGCCTGCCGGATCGTTCCGGGGCGAAGCCTTTTTCGTTAAGATTATGAATGTTTTCTGCCCCACAGATGTTATCTTTGCAGAAAAAGCGATCGAACCATCGCATGACAATGCAAACAAATACATTATGTACTCAGATAAGAAAAACATCCTGCAGCTCGTAGCTTTGCTCATCGAGCATAACGTCAAGAAAATCGTTTTGTGCCCCGGTAGCCGTAACTCCCCTATCGTACATACGATTGCCAACCATCCGTTCTTCTCCTGCTATCCGGTGACAGACGAACGGAGCGCGGCTTTCTTCGCGATCGGGCTGGCATTGCATGGCGGCAGCCCGGCGGCAGTCTGCTGCACATCGGGCAGTGCGTTACTTAATATTCATCCTGCCGTATCGGAAGCCTTCTACCAGCAAGTGCCGTTGGTCGTGATCTCGGCAGACCGTCCCGGAGCGTGGATCGGGCAGATGGACGGGCAGACACTTCCTCAACCCGGTGTCTTCGGCCCGCTTGTCAAAAAATCCGTCAACCTGCCGGAGATACATACCGACGAAGACGAATGGTATTGCAACCGTCTTATCAACGAAGCCCTGCTCGAACTGAACCATCACGGGAAAGGACCGGTGCATATCAACGTGCCGATCTCGGAACCGCTGTTCCGTTTCACCGCGGAAGAACTGCCGAAGGTGCGCGTCATCACCCGCTATCAAGGGTTAAACGTTTACGACCGTGAATATACCGGGCTGATCGAACGGCTGAACAACTACAACCGCCGTATGATCGTTGCCGGACAAATGAACCTGATTTATCTTTTTGAAAAGAAATATTCCAAACTGCTGTATAAACATTTCGCCTGGCTTACCGAGCATACGGGTAACAAGACCGTTCCCGGCATCCCGGTAAAGAATTTCGATGCTGCACTCTATGCCCTGCCGGAAGAAAAATTAGAGAAGATGGTTCCCGACCTGCTGATCACGTACGGCGGACATATCGTGTCGAAACGCCTCAAACAGTTTCTCCGCAAGCACCCGCCTCGCGAACACTGGCACGTTTCGCTCGACGGAGAAGTGGCGGACCTTTACGGTTCTCTGACAACCGTTATCGAGATGGACCCGTTCGAATTTCTCGAAAAGATCGCTTACCTGTTGGAAAACCGGACAACGGAGTTTCCACGTATTTGGGAGAATAACACCCGCGACCTGCCGCAACCGGAATTCGGCTATTCGGAAATGGCAGCCATCGGAGCATTGATCCAATCGCTTCCGACACCTGCGTCCTTGCATTTAGGTAACAGCTCGACCATACGTTACGCTCAGTTATACACACTCCCCGAAGATGTCGAAGTTTGCTGCAACCGGGGGACGAGCGGCATAGAAGGATCGCTTTCGACCGCCATCGGTTACTCCGTTTGTTCGGACAAACTGAACTTTGTGGTGATCGGAGACCTGAGTTTCTTTTATGACATGAACGCACTTTGGAACACCAACTTCGGCTGTAACCTGCGCATTCTGCTGCTCAATAACGGAGGCGGCGAAATATTCCAGGCGCTCCCCGGACTGAAAATGGAAGATAAGACACACCGCTTCGTGACCGCCACCCACAAGACTTCAGCCAAAGGATGGGCCGAAGAGCGGGGATTCGACTACTTTTCCGTCCATAACGACGGTGAACTGACGGATGCGATGGCTGTTTTCACCCAGTCTACCCCCCACAACCGGCCAATGCTGATGGAGGTATTCACGGATGCGTCTGAAGATGTACGGCTACTCAAAGAATATTATCACCAATTAAAAAAATAAGAACAATACGGCTACAATCATGGCCGGCATTTCAACAGTCAATAACTCATAATTTATAAATACAAGATTCATCATATGGGAATGAAAAGAGAATGGGAAACCATCAAAGAATATGAAGAAATCCTGTTTGATTTCTACAACGGGATCGCCCGCATCACCATCAACCGCGAACGCTATCGCAACGCTTTCACCCCGACTACGACAACGGAAATGAGCGATGCCCTCTATATCTGCCGCGAACGGCCGGATATCAATGTCGTCGTACTGACAGGAGCCGGAGACACGGCTTTCTGTGCCGGAGGCGACATGCATGTGAAAGGTCATGGCGGCTACATCGGCAAAGATGGTGTGGCACGGTTGAATGTGCTCGATGTACAAAAGCAAATCCGCTCGATTCCGAAACCGGTGATCGCTGCCGTAAACGGTTTTGCGATCGGTGGCGGGCATGTGTTGCATGTAGTCTGCGACCTGACGATTGCTTCTGAAAACGCGATATTCGGACAGACAGGTCCTCGCGTGGGGAGTTTCGATGCCGGGTTCGGTTCATCCTATTTAGCTCGTATCGTCGGCCAGAAGAAAGCACGTGAGATTTGGTTTCTTTGCCGCAAATACAATGCACAGGAGGCACTCGACATGGGCCTCGTGAACAAGGTCGTACCTTTGGACAAACTTGAAGACGAATATGTCGGATGGGCCGAGGAAATGATGCTGCTCAGCCCGCTTGCCCTCCGCATGATCAAGGCCGGCCTCAACGCCGAACTGGACGGTCAGGCCGGAATCCAAGAACTGGCAGGTGACGCCACCATGCTCTACTATATGACCGACGAAGCTCAGGAAGGAGGTAAAGCGTTCCTCGAAAAACGTCGCCCTCGTTTCGAAGATTATCCGAAATTCCCATAATCCCGAAGTCACGATGGCAATGCACTATCACATAGAGATCCGCCCTAAGACCTTGTACTTTAAAAAGCCGGCAGGGACTTCGCGCGGAACCTACACGGAGAGGAAGAGCTGGTACATCTGCCTCACCGCAGAGGAGACACCCGGTCGCCAGGGAATAGGCGAATGCGCCCCGCTGCCGAAACTGAGTTGTGACGATGTCCCCGGATATGAAGAAGTCTTGGCCAAGGCTTGCCAAAACTACACCCGCACAGGCAGAATCAACGTGGACGAACTGCGCGACTACCCATCCATCCTGTTCGGTCTGGAGACTGCCATCCGCCACTTTGAAGCTGGCTCCTTTGCCTTATGGGACACTCCTTTTTCGCGTGGCGAGACGGGTATTCCGATCAACGGACTGGTCTGGATGGGGAGCTATGAGGAGATGTTGAAGCAGGCGGCAGACAAAATCAAGTCCGGCTTTCGTTGCATCAAGCTGAAGATCGGGGCGATCGATTTCGATAAAGAACTGGAAATACTTCGCATCATCCGCAAACAATTTTCGTCCGATGAAATAGAACTGCGTGTCGATGCCAACGGCGCTTTCTCTCCCAATGAAGCCATGACGAAGTTGAACCGCCTGGCAGAACTGGACTTGCACTCGATCGAACAGCCGATCCGTGCCGGACAGTGGGATGAGATGGCCTTGTTAGCCGCTTCTTCTCCGGTTCCCATCGCACTCGACGAAGAACTGATCGGTTGCAACACACCGGAGAAGAAAAAAGAATTGCTTTCTTTCATCAATCCGCAATATATCATCCTGAAACCGTCCCTTCACGGAGGCCTGTACGGCTGTGGCGAATGGATCAAGGAAGCTCAGGAGCGGCAGATCGGCTGGTGGATCACTTCGGCTTTGGAATCGAACATCGGACTGAACGCCATCGCTCAATGGTGCGCGACTTTCGACAATCCGCTTCCGCAAGGGTTAGGAACCGGTGGCCTCTTCACCAACAACATCGACATGCCGTTGTCAATCGACAATGGACAACTAATAATTGACAATGGACAATGAACAATTGATAAACAGAAACTACCCCGATAATTGCCAATTATCCTCTTTTTTGAGCGACTGGGAGTCTGACTCTCCTTACTTGGAGGTACAGACTTCCGGTTCGACCGGTACACCCAAACGAATCACGGTCCGCAAGGAACAGATGGTAAACAGCGCCCGTCTCACCTGCGATTATTTAGGATTACGACAAGGGGATAAGGCGCTCCTTTGCATGCCGCTCCGGTACATTGCCGGAAAGATGATGGTCGTCCGGTCACTCGTGGCAGGATTGGACCTGATCGTGCGCGAACCTTCCGGACATCCGATGGCAGACATCGACATGCCACTCCGGTTCGCCGCCATGATCCCGTTGCAAGTATACAACACACTGCAAGTACCGGAAGAACGGGAGCGCCTCTGCCAAACCGATATCCTGATCATCGGCGGTGGCTCCATAGACCGCGAACTGGAAGCCCGGATACAAGAATTGCCTATCCGTGCCTACTCGACCTATGGAATGACGGAAACACTTTCGCATATCGCCCTCCGGAGGTTGAACGGACCGGAAGCATCGCCTTATTACACGCCTTTCCCGTCTGTCAAGTTATCACTTTCGACTGACGGGACACTGGTGATAGACGCTCCGCTCGTCGCCGACGGGACACTCGTCACGAACGATGTCACCGAGTTACTCCCGGACGGCCGTTTCCGCATCTTGGGAAGGAAAGACAACATCATCAACAGCGGAGGTATAAAAATACAAACAGAAACAGTGGAGGAAGCCCTGCGTTCTGTTATTTCTGCTAACTTTGCCATAACATCCGTTCCAGACCCGAAATTCGGAGAGGCGATGACCTTATTGGTCTCCGCAAAGAACAACCGTTTTCCGGATAAGGAAACAGCCTCTTCTTTCACCGGAGAACAATCTTCCCCCTTACCGGGAGACAATCTCTTCTCTGAATCAGGGGAAAAGATATTTGAGATATTACCCAAATACCAGCGTCCGAAGCATATCCTCCGGGTCGAAGCAATCCCACTCACCGACAGTGGTAAGATCGACAGGGTGGCATGCCGGGAACTGGCAAAGCAATTGACAAGGGAGAATCGACAATGAACAATTTTAAAAAACTCTATATTTTATGAAGTACTTATCAATCTTAGCCACCGCCCTTCTCGCCACGGCGTCTGCCTACGGACAAAATGGGGAAAGTTGCCGGATGGCACCCGATCCGACTCTACAAAAGCCGGAATTATATGCAGGTTACGATTGTGTAAACCTGCTCGACAGCACCTCCGTGACCGTACAGCCTACCGGCTCCGGCTCCTTCGCTGTCTGCAAGATCATCAAAGTCATGAACACGCGCGGAGCTGTCGCCAATCGCATCCTTAAATACGATTACGACCCGCTGACGGCACATGCGGAGTTCCATCGCGTCACCATCTACAAGGCAAACGGCGACGTGGTCAACCTCGACATTACCCGGCAGCAGGACTACGCCGCTCCTGCCCGTGCCATCTACTGGGGAGCCCGTCAGATCATGATGGAAGTCGGCCGTCTCGATCCGGGTGATATCATCGACTACCAGATCGACAAGAAAGGTTTCACCTATGCCTTGCTGACTTCTGCCACAGCAGGCGATGACGAATCCCGTTTCATCCCACCCATGCGTGGACAATTCTATGATATCGTACCTTTCTGGGCGACCGAACCGACCGTCCGCAAAGTATATAAGGTAAATATCCCGATGGAGAAAGAGATGCAGTTCCAGTTCTATCAAGGTGAATGTACCTCCTCCATGCGTTATGAGGACGGCCGGAAAGCCTATACGTTCGTCAGCACGGACATCATGCCGACCCGGCGCGAACCGAACATGGTAGACCTGTTCGACGCCGCTCCGAAGCTGATGATGTCATCCACACCACGATGGCAAGACAAATCTCTTTGGTTCAATAAAGTAAACGAGGACTACGGTAGTTTCAACGCTATTCCCGAAGCCCAAAAGAAAGTGGACGAGCTGATCAAAGGCAAAAAGACGGAAATGGAAAAGATCGCCGTTCTCACTCATTGGGTTGCCGACAATATCCGTTACTCCGGCATTTCGATGGGCAAAGGTGAAGGCTACACGCTGCACAATCTGAAAATGAACTATACGGACCGTTGCGGTGTCTGTAAAGATATTGCCGGAACCTTGATCGCATTCCTGCGCATGGCTGGCTTCGAAGCCTATCCGGCCATGACGATGGCTGGCAGCCGTGTGGAAAGCATTCCGGCCGACCACTTCAACCACTGTGTCGCCGTCGTGAAACTTTCCAGCGGAACCTATATGCCGCTCGATCCGACCTGGGTTCCTTTCTGCCGCGAATTGTGGAGTAGCGCCGAACAACAACAGAACTATTTGCCGGGAGTTCCCGAAGCTTCCGACCTTTGCCTCACACCGGTTTCCGCACCTGAAAACCATTACGTCCGCATCAAAGCCGACAACCGCCTGGATGCAAAAGGCACGTTGACCGGACAGTTCACGATCACGGCCGAAGGGCAGTCGGACAGCAATATCCGCCGCATCTTCACCACCGGCTGGCAATCTCAGTGGCAAGCTGCATTGGAAAACCAACTTCTTGCCGTTTCGCCTAAAGCCCGTCTTATCGGCGTGGATTATGGCAAAGACCCGAAAAACTACCAGGCTGCACCGATCAAAATGACATTCCGTTATGAGATTCCCGGTTATGCCCTTCCGGGAGAAGGAGAGATGCTGTTCAAGCCGATGGTGATGAACAATCTTTACAACCAGGTAAAAAGCTATCTGCGCATCAACACCGACCTCGAAGAACGCCGGTATGGTTTCAAGGATGCCTGTTCACGTCTGGTCGAACTGGACGAAACGATCCAACTCCCCGCAGGCTATAAGTTAGCGAGTGACGGAAAAGAAGACAACACGCAAAGTTCTGCCGCCGACTTCGAAGGTTCTCTCCGCCAGGAAGGCAACAAAGTAGTGTTGCACCAAAAGTTAGCGCTGAAGAAACGCGTGTATGAGGCAGGCGACTGGAACGGATTCCGGGATGCTGTGAATGCACATAAGTCATTCGGGGATTATATCGTCATAAAACGATAAGTTCTCCCTCTTCATGAATCATAAATTATAAATCATAAAATCAAATGATACAAAACAAATATAAACTTGCTTTCCTACTTTGCCTGCTGCTAATGGCCACGACAGCCTTCGGAGCATCGGAAGCAGAATACAAGAAACTGGCAAAGACCTGGACACTCAATGCCGATGGCAGCCAGGAGTTCCGCTATGACATGGAACTGACACTTTTCACTCACACGGCCATGAACGGCACCTACGGAGAAAGTTTCATCGTGTACAATCCGCAATACCAAGAACTGAAGATCAACTCGTCTTACACCAAACAGAAAGACGGCACGATCATCAAGACACCGGACAACGCCTTCGTGGAAGTTCTTCCCCGCAACGCGGCTGATGCTCCGGCTTACAATCATCTGAAAGAAGTGGTTGTCGTCCATACGGGCCTGGAACTGGGAGCGACTATCTATCTCGACTACACGGTCACATCCAAACCGGGCTATCTGCCGGAGGTGGATGTTTTCGAAGAACTGCTCCAATCCTCTCCCGTCAAGGAATACACCCTGACGATCGTGACACCCGAAGCCAAAGAACTTGCCTACACGTTGGCAAACAATCCGGCAAAAGCTTCCGTCAAACAATCCGCCGGAACCCGTACGACGAGCTGGACATTGCGTAACCTGCCGGCTTCTTCCCGCGCCCCGTTCGTCTCTGTCCGGAATGGCGACGTTCCTTTTCTCGCCGCCACGACCTACGCATCCGAAGGTGAAGCTTTGGCAACCCTGCTCAAACAGTTCAATCCGTCCGGCGACCCACAACTCACGACTTTGGCAGAGAGCCTGACCGAAGGGAAAGACAAGGATGAAGACAAACTGAAAGCAATCCTCGAATACACAACCAGCCATATTGCCAACAATATGCTGACACTGGACCAGACCGGCTATCGCCTCCGTCCAGCCGATGCAGTCATGAGCTCTGCTTACGGAACCGAAGCCGAAAAAGCCAACTTGCTCACAGGCCTGTTAAATGGAGCCGGTTTCAAGGCCGAACCGATGGTGACTTACCAAGCTCATGCAGACAAAGGGTTGGCACTGAAAGCGGTCGACCAGTTGCTCGTCTCCTGTATGGTGAACGGTGAATCGTATCTGTTCTCCACTTATTCGACCGGCCGTCCGCAAACGGTGAACTTCGACAGGACTCCGCTTTTCAGCCTGCAAACAGGAAAGCCTGTAGCCGTGGCCGTTCCACAGGATTACCAGATCAAGAGTGACATCACGATCAGTTTCAAAGATGGAAAAATGACGACATCCGCTAAAGAATCTGTTGGCAAAGCGTTGATGCCTTATTTCACGACAGGAAACAACGAGAGCAACCAGACGGCTCCTTTGGAAGTGAAAAACGGGTATGCTACGATCTCGCTTCCGGATGCCGGATATGGTTTTTCCCATCTGCCTTATGGTAACCTGAACAGCCAGAGGAAAGAAAACCTGCTGATCCCACGCCCTGTCAGCGAAGTCTATGTATACACGATCGAATGTCCGGAGAACATGGAACTGCGCACACCGGAAACCGACAAGACGATCAGCAATGCCGCCGGCAACCTGACCATCACCGTCAAGAAAAACGGACGCACGGCAACTATCACCCGCAACCTGAAACTGAACAAGCAACTTTATACACCTGCCGAATATAAGGATCTGCGCCTGCTTCTGACAGAATGGAGCGACGTGAACGGAAAGACGTTGTTGTTTTCGGTACGGTAAATGATGATTTATAATTTACCGGTGTGCAACTAAATGAATTGTTTCATACCGGTAAATCTTCTTTCATTAATTAATCACCTAAATAACTCAAAAATGAAACTACTAAATCTAACCGCCGCCCTCTTTTTAGGAGGTGTCCTGCAAGCACAAAATTCCTTGCCGGCTATCCATCCGCATCCACAGGAAGTCACATTGTCGACCAAGCGGTTGATAGCGCCTCATGGTTTTATCCTTTCGGGCATGCAGCATCCGGATGAAGACGCCATGCGACTGATCAAACAAACCTTGCCGGTGACAGACAATCCCGAAGCGCTACCACTCAAAATCACGTTGATGGAAGACCAGGTTCCAGAATTGAAACGTTCAGGGGCCTATCTATTAATTATCACACCCAAAGAAATCGACATCGCCGTTTCCGACAATCGAGGTCTTTTCTACGCGGCACAGACATTGCAACAACTGGCACAAACCGACGGGCAAGGTAATACGGCACTTCCGCTCGGTGCTATCAAAGACTATCCCGACATCGCATACCGCGGAACCGTCGAAGGCTTCTACGGCGATCCGTGGAGTCATGCCGACCGAATCGAACAGCTTCGTTTTTATGGCAAGATGAAGATGAATACTTATATCTACGGACCGAAGGACGATCCCTACCACAGCTCCCCGAATTGGCGCAAACCTTATCCGGAAAAGGAAGCGACACAGATCAAGGACTTGGTAAAGGAGGCCGCCGCCAACAAGGTGGATTTCGTCTGGGCGATCCATCCGGGCCTGGACATCAAATGGACGGATGAAGACCGGATGAATGTGCTGAACAAGTTCGGAATGATGTACGATTTGGGAGTCCGCTCTTTCGCGGTCTTCTTCGATGATATTTCCGGAGAGGGAGCAAAGGCTGACAAACAAGCCGACCTGCTCAACTTCCTGCAAAAAGAATTTATCGAGAAAAAAGAAGGCGTCAGCCCGCTGATCATGTGTCCGACTGAATATAACCGGGCCTGGGCGGGAAGCGACTACCTGGATGTGTTGGGCAGAACGCTCGACCCGGCCATCCACGTGATGTGGACCGGTAACAGTGTGATCCACGATATCACACTCGAAGGGCAGGAATGGGTGAACAAGCGCATCCAGCGCCCGTCATATGTCTGGTGGAATTTTCCGGTAAGCGACTATTGCCGCGATCATCTGCTGATGGGACCGTCTTACGGACTCGATCCGAATGCGGCGTATGCCATGTCCGGTTTCGTAGCCAACCCGATGGAACGGGCGGAAGCTTCCAAAGTAGCCCTTTACGGAGTTGCCGATTATGCATGGAACATGAAAGCCTATAACCCTGAAAGCGATTTCGTAGAAGCCTGCCGTTATGTTTTGCCGGAAGCGCCCGAAGCATTCCGGACGTTCTGCGAGAACAATTGCGATCCGGGACCGAACGGCCACCGTTACCGCCGCGACGAGTCTGTCCGTAACGCCGGCTATGCCGGAGCATTTCTCAATGACTTCCGCCAGCACAACTATAATGCAGATGCCGCCGACCAGATGAACCGATTGTTCGCTGAAATCATAGCCGCTCCGGCCGCCATCGGAACAAGCCGCAACACGGCGCTGATAGACGAAATCAGACCATGGCTGATGCAATTCCACCTGTTGGGGAAGGCCGGACAAGCTGCTATCCGTACCGCCGAAGCCGGACAAGGCGAGGACCGTGTCACTACCTGGCAATCGTATCTGTCGCTCACATCGTTGCTCGACAGCATGCGCATGATCGACCGGACCTACAATCAAAATCCGTACCAGAAAGGGGTGAAAGTCGGCTCGCGTGTCCTGACTCCGTTCGTACAGGAGATACATTCAGGGGTCGAAAGTAACCTGCTGTTCTCAGACCAGGCAGATGCCACCGCCACCCGGATGAGCAAGGCTTCTATCCTGACGGATATCGAACAATTGAAATATCAGCCGTTGAAGGAAGGCAAGGATCAGATCGGATACAACCGCCTGAACGAGGTACTGCGCATCGAACCGGGACAATCCTTCGGCCTCACTTGGGAGTTGCAGAAAGAGGCTACCTCTTTCAATTTCAGCCTGCCGAAGAGTGAAAACAACGGACGGGTATTCGAATGGTCCGCCGACGGAAAACAATGGACGGCTATTGCAGATATACCCACCGACCAGGCTCGCTTCAAACTGGAAAAGATCGCTCCCGAAGCACGTTATATCCGTATGCGGAATGCAACGGACAAGCAGATGCAAATCTACCTGTATGAATTTGCCGTGACAACGAAGGGAGACACCTCCATCGACCCTGTCCGACTGATGTATGACAAGAATCTGGAATCTGTCAATACATTGCCCGCTGGTTCACACATCACGATCGATAAGGGGAAAAGCGGTTCGCTCGAACTGTATCTGTCCGGTTCCCCTCGTAGCCAAGTTGTAGTGGAAGGCACTCCCTTGAAAGGAAAAGTGAAACAGGTGCTCTATTCCGGCCCGGCAAATTACATCAAATTGAAAAAGGAAGCCTTGGAAAGTGTAAAGACATTAGTAGTACATAATGCAGGATCATCTCCTGTCAACATCCACGAGATCAATTGACAATTAACAATGGACAATTGACGATTAGGTCTCAAAGACATTTAATTGTCAATTGTCCATTGTTAATTGTCAATTGTTCAATCCATCGGAAACCGCACGCCCCATTCAGACCGAAGGTCATCCAACATCTGCATGACATGCAAAGTTTCCATATGCGGCATATAAGGCGTTTCGATCTTTCCCTCGCGGATCGCGTCGATAGAGGCTTGCACCTGATACTCGAACCCCGTTATCTGCGGCGGGCAGGTGTAGCGAGCCACTTCCTCGTGGCTCGTCGAATAGACGATTGCCTGTTGTGGGTTGTTGATATTGTCGACGATTATATATCCCTTATCTCCCGAAATAACTCCCTGCCTGTCGTTCGCACAAAAAGCGGTCATTTGCAAAACGGCCATCCGGTGGTTCCGATACACAAAAGTAATGCTGCTCTGCAAATCCACTCCAGTCTCACCTTTCACGCAAGCAGAAGTGATACCCGTAATCTCCGAGCCGAAAAGCATCCTTGCAAAGTTGATCGGATAAACGCCGATATCCAGCAAAGCACCGCCACAAAGTTCCGGTTTGGCGATGCGCTCCTTTTCGGCAATCGGATAGCCGATATTGGCCGTCAGCATCATCACACGCCCGATCGTACCGCCGTCGACCAGTTCACGGATCGTCCTGGAGAAAGGCATATAACGTGTCCAGATTGCTTCAGTCAAGAAAACCTTTTTCTCTTTGGACAAGCGTATCAACGCTTCCGCTTGCTCCGCATTGGCGGTGAATGCTTTTTCACATAGGACAGGCTTACCTTTTTCGAGGCACATCCGTGCTTGTTCAAAATGATGTGAATGAGGAGTGGCGATATAAATCAACTGCACTTCGGGATCATCCGCCAATTCCTCGTATGATCCGTAAGCCCGTGTAAAACCCCATTCACGGGCAAAGCCTTCGGCATTTTCCAAATTACGAGAAGCGACCGCATACGGTTCAACCCCTTCCATATCGCGCAACGTATGCGCCATTTTGCGGGCGATATGCCCGGCTCCAATAATTCCGACTTTAAAGTTTTCCATAATACTACATTTATTATTCCATGATTACCACTACCGGATTATCTTCCTCACCGACTTTCTTCAAGGCGGCTACTTCGGCGGGGATATCCGTTTTACCGGCGTTATCTTCGAACCAGGTTACGACCTCTTCCGAAGGGAGAATGGCGGCAAATTCGCCGGAAGCAGAAACAGAGACGGGCTGCAAGGGAAGGAAGCCATTCGTATCGTCGGTTATTTTATCATCGAAAGGACAGACTTTGACGGTTCCGTCCGCTTTCCGGTAAAGAGCATTATAGGTCTTCTGCTTGTCGTTATAGACATTTGTCATAAAACGGAAAAGGACCACCTCTTTGTTTTCCATGAACTTTGTTGGATAGATAGCGTCTTTCTTATCTTCGAAACGTTCGTTATAAGTCCATCCATGAACCCCCAAATCCAATACACGCGCAGGTTGCAACTCCTTCACGGCCGACACCCGATAGATCGTATCGTTGTAAGACTTGCGAAAATAGAGATCTTTGTCCGCATGCCAGAAACAGCTGTTACCAAGCGGATAAACGGCAGACTTATCGTCTTTATATTTTATGATCATCATACCGTCTCCGCCATCTCTCAAAACCGAGATGGAAGCGATGTCGTTCGGAGTGATCGCCCCGTCTCCCTCTTGCTCCGTCAGCAATGATTCTACACGGACAACCTCTTCTCCACGAAACAAAGCGATACGGGCCGGCAGGCTATCGGTAGCAGAATAATAGCCGGCGATAATATCCGCGTCCAAGTAATCGAACGCCGCTGTTGCCGGGAATTGTCCGGCAGGAATCGGAGGAGTCCAGATCTGATCGAATTTACCGTCCGCCCCATAAACAACGATTTTATTTTTCCATCCGGGAAAACTCAATTTGTCGGTATACGGGTTCTGCCATCCTCCGTGAACATTCGAATAGCCTTCGGGATCTTCGCCCACATGCCCTATCGAACGGATAAAACGGCCTGTCTTCTTATCGAACAACTGGCAACGGTTCCGTCCGGATGTCACCACAATCCAATCATTCAGAACGGTAGCATATGCCCCCTGTCCGACCTGGCAACTATCGGTCGTTTCCAATGCAACATAACGTATTTTCTTAAAACAATCGGAAGTCTTCAACTCCGTCTGATTGTCAAAAGCCGCTCCCAAAGGGATCACTTCGATTTTTGCTTTTTCAGCCTCGCCTCCGCCACAAGCGCAAAAGGCCAGGCAAGTCACCACGACGACCGGTAATAAACTTTTTTTCATCTTCATATATCTTTTCTTTTCAACTCTATTTCCATCACGCTTCTATCCTTAAACTTTTTCCCGTATTTCCGAAGTGCCAATTCCTGATTCAGGATGTTCATCGAACGGATCCTTTCCGTCTCGATCTTTTCGAACTCACTATACGGCATCTCCTTCCCATCGACGATAACAACAGGATCCAACGTGGGAGCAAGGCCTCCGATACGGGGAGCAGGTCGAAGTTTGATATCCGTCCCCGGAAGTGGCAGGAAAAGCCTGTTTCCTGCTGTATCACGCGGTTTGTCCAATAGCTTGTCCCTCCGCTTCGTTGTGATGAGCAACACGCCGTGTTTCCCCTTCTTCCCGTAGACACTGGTTGCTCCTTCCTCTTTCAGGACCGTTATGCTACCGATCAAAGCAGGGTCGAGTTGTTTCAAGTCCAAATCAGGCATTTCCATTCCGTCCAACACATAGAGTGGCTTTTCCTGTTCCTCCGTTATTTGTTGCGAGGGGATTGTATCCGGTTGCCGAATTACCTCTTCTTCCACTTCGCTCTGGGACCGGGAATAAAAATCGGAGAGGTTGATTTCTGAAATTTCATCTAACCGTACGGATACCTCAGGGCGGGCAAAAGCAACAACGGCAACGGTTGCAAGCGGAAGCACATAGAGGTACTTCAGGCGAGCCCAGGGATTTGATTTTTGTTTTAACATCATGGCAATTCGTTTTTTAAGTTTACTATGGTTGAAATTATTGGCCATAGAGGTGAAACGTTGTACACCGACCGCTTTCTTTATTAATAATAATTGATAATGCTTTGCATCCACACCATGCGCAATCACACACTCGTCCGCCTCATATTCGTGCACGTTCTGCAACTCTTGTTTTAGCAACCAGGCGGCGGGATTGAACCAATGCAGGACAACACAACATCCGGCAAGCCACATATCCAACGAATGGTAAGCCCTGATATGTGCATGTTCGTGTGCCAAGATTTCAGCCCCGCTCTCTTCCATGTCAATGTGGGAAATGACAATATATTTCATCCAGCTGAAAGGCGGGATCGTCCGGTCGGTCACGACAAGCCGCGTTCCATCCTCCAGCATGGTCATCTCGCCCGAGCGAATCAGATGGACAATCAGCCAAACAGAATAGAGGAACCGCCCCGTAAAAAAGAGGCATCCGCTGGCATAGACCACAAACAGAGCCACTAACCAAAACGAAAGGCCACTCTCTACCTCCACGGGAGTCCCAGCCATTTGCAATAACCGCCCGATATCCGACACCGTAGGCTGCACGATGGCCGGTTCATCCGTTGCAAACCGCATAAAAGGAACCGCCATAGAAAAAGCTATCACGCCGAGAAGCGCCATCCGGTTGAAACGGTGGAACGTATCCCGACTCAAAAGCAGGCGATAGAACAGGTAGAACACCGCCAGGCAACAGGTAGATTTCATTATGAAGACTAAAAATGTTCCCACGTTGAAAGAATTAAAGATTAATAATAAAAATCCTTCACTCTCTTAATTATCAATTGTCAATTGTCCTTTGTCAATTGATTCTATCAGTTCCTTCAGTTCCTCCACAGATATTTCCTCTTCCTTCACCAATGAAGAGATAACACCAAGATAGGAGTTGTTGAAATACTTGGCAATGACATTCTTCAACGTGCCTCGGCTATAGTCTGCTTCCGTCACGGTGGCATAGTATTGGTAGGTGTTACCAAACGTGTTATGTGCCAAAAAACCTTTCTCCTCCAATCCGCGTACAATTGTGGAAAGGGTATTGAAATGCGGCTTTGGTTCGTCATAAAATTCGAGCAGTTGCTTGACGAACAAAGGGCCTTTCGTCCAGAAATAACCCATGATTTCTTCTTCTCTTGCGGTCAGTCGTTTCATGATATTTTATTTATTCGGAGCAAATATAACTAAAATATTTAGTTTGCAAACTATTTAAATTAGTTTATAAACTACTTTTCTTAGTGAGTCGATAGGAACACAGGTATTTCCCTGTCCTAACCAAACCCAACAATCCGATATGAACAACCCGACAAACACCAATCGTTTCATGATAAGAATTATTAAAATATCCATTGATAACATTTTTTAATAAGCCATATCCATTCTTCCTTTTCCACATTGTTTACCTCTCTCCCATGCCTTCATCCATCTCAGGAACAACCTCAGAGGAGACCACCGTTCCAGCCAGTTGCAAATCCGATAGTGCCAAAAATAAAATCGTAATTCTCCATAATAATCAAGTAAAATTTTTACGAAGAAAGACTTTCCGTTTCCATCTTGTTTCCTTTTTTACCTGCCACTCCTCCGCCACACCCCTCTCCTTGTCCGCGAAACTTTTAAAGTCCAGATACGGATTGTCACAAACTTTCCATCGGCTTTCGGAGTCGTAAACAAATTAAAACGTCACTTGATTTTTGAATGCAAAATCGTATCTTTCAGTCACAAATCCCGAACATCTCATTGAAAAGGCGGTCAGGTATGGAGATAAAAAGCCAATTCATCGGAGTAGGAATCTAGACATTATTATTGCTATAGGGAATTGGAAATTATAAATTCACGCCCTTATTAAATTCTCAAAACCTGTGAATAAATAAGAGCTTTTTTAATGAAATGAATCGGGTTTTTCATAGATGTTTCCTATCTTTGTGGTGGTAATTGAACCTTGAAGCGTCAAGGAAACATTATCTATGATTTATATAAAAAGCGTTTTGGTTTATCCTTAAGTAGAAATCTAGACAATTTCAAGCCATAGAAGGGTCATAAACAAAAATGCTCATGTTTTGATTATATACCTACGTATATAGCATAAGGGCGTGAGCAAACTGTTGTATAGTACTGCATGGCGGGTTGTCTAGAACCTCTACTTAAGTCCGAACAACAGTCCTCACGCTTTTTCATTTTATAATACGCCTGACTTCGGAGGACTACCGGGCAATTTAACAAAGGGGCCTATGAATTAACAAGACAATATTTTTTCCACTTATAAGCGTTTTAGTATTATCCCTAAGTAGAAATCTAGACAATTTCAAGCCATCCGGGAAAGTAGCGAAACAATCAGTTCCAAACGTTTTATCGTATCTGTAAAGCGTGGGCTATGTTTATCGCTAATCAGGATTAGCGATAGTATTAAAGACAACAGTCCCGCGCTTTTCATCTTAGACAAATCCGCCCAGGGACAGGGTTCGGAAAGAAAAACAATAACGATAAAACAACTATTATATGACTACAAAAAGAGCACTAATTAAGGAATTGGCACAACGGATGGAATGTACGGACGTTGCCGCAAAGAAATTTCTGAATTCATATATCGAACTGATTACTGAAAAACTCGCAAAGGGAGAAGGTGTGAGCATTCATTATTTTGGCAAATTGGTTCCTCATTATCAGACAGAGCGCCCGGGGCGTAACCTTCGTACAGGCGAAGAATGTAAGATACGCGCCCGCACATCAGTAAAATTCAAGGCCAGTGAAATCCTGATTCATAAATTGAATACTGGGAAATAAAACAAAAAGGCGGTGTTTTGACACACCGCCTTTTTGTTTTATCGTTTCGGGATATCTACCGATATTTCTTGTTCGCCCAGCAGATTGCGGGAGAAATAGTCGACCATACGCCAATAGAAATATTCGTCCATGTCGCCGAAACCGTGGCGTTGTTGCGGTAAAAGCAACATATCGAAGCGTTTGCCTGCACGGATCAAGGCGTCTACCACACGGAGCGTATTGCCCGGATGAACATTGTTGTCGATATCGCCATGTACAAGCATCAGATGTCCTTTCAGCCTGTTTGCGATCTCCTCGTTCGTCTTGATGTTATAGACGAAAGTCGTATCCCCCTTTTCGCTGACCACTTCCTTCACGCCATGATGCGTTTCACTCCACCAACGGTTATAAATGCGGTTGTCATGGTTTCCGGCACACGAAACGGCAACCTTGAAGAAATCCGGATATTGCAGAATAGCTGCCGTAGACATGAATCCGCCACCCGAATGGCCATGAATACCGACACGGTTGATATCGATGAATGAATAGCGGTTGGCCAATTGTTCGATAGCCGCCTTCTGATCCGCCAATCCATAATCGCGCAAATTACCATAGCCGAAGTTATGATACCATTTTGAACGGCTCGGATGTCCGCCCCGGTTTCCGACCGTGATCACAATGAAGCCTGCCTGTGCCAGACGGTCCGTACGTACACTCATACGGCTGAACGGATAAACGGTAGCTTCGACCTGCGGCCCCGGATAGACATAATCGATGATCGGATACAGGGCCGTCGAATCGAAATTGAAGGGTTTATACATCACACCGTAGAGGTCGGTCACGCCATCTGCCGCCTTCACCTTAAAAGGTTCGGGAAACTGGTAACCGGCAGCCAGCAACCCTGAAAAGTCGCTCTCTTCGAGCGTCATCAGCTTCCGGCCGTTGCTATCCATCAAATCCGTACGTGGGATAGTGTTCACGCGCGAATAGTTGTTGACCACGAAGGCCGCGTTGTCATCCATGCTGACCGTGTGGAAATAGTCGCCCGGAGTGACCTGTTGCAAACCGTTTCCATCGAGGCCCACACGATACAGGTGTTCGTAGTAGGGATTTTCATCTTTATCTTTCCCGTTAGCCAAGAAGTAAACGACACGTTTGGCTTCGTCCACCTTCACGATCTGATCCACATGCCAAGGACCACGTGTGATACGATTCTTCAGGTTACCCTCGCCATCATAGAGATAGAGGTGCGCCCAGCCGTCGCGTTCGCTCCACTGGATCAGTTCCTTGCCATTACCGATGGTAGCCAATGGACGGACTTCCTGATATGTGTTCATACGTTCTTCGATAATCGGACGGATCGAATCCTGGCCGACCGTATACGAACAGATATCGATGCGGTGCAGATCGCGGCTCGAACGGGTGACGAAGAAACGGTCATTGTCGCCCAGCCAGACATTCGCCACCTCCTTCCGGTCACGGTCTTTCTGTTCCCACGGCCGACGTGCCAAGCGCAACGTCTGGTCTTTGAATGCCGACGTGCGGATTTCCTTGTAGCTGTTGTCGTTCATATCGAACAAGAACAGGTGTTCGACGGGGGCTTCCTTCTCACCGGGCATCTGGTACTTATAGGTTTCCAGTGTCGGACGGGGCGAAGCCATAGAGTTGATCACCCAAAGGTCTTTCACGGCACGCTCGTCTTCAACCGTCACGGCAAAATAACGGGAATCAGGCGACCAGACGATCCCCCAAACACCTTTCCTCTTGCCGTTGCAAAGCGTGTCGGTGTTCAGCAAGCTATAAGGTTGGCCGAATCCGAAGTCTTTCACACCGAAAGTAGTGAGTTGTATGTCTGTAACCGTGCTATCCTTATCGTCTTTCTTCAATTTCTCGTAGTCCTCGCGAGACATCCGGTAGAGGTTCAGGTCTTTTGCATACACGACCGTTTTGCCGTCGGGCGAAAACGAGGCCCAGTCCGGATATTTCGTTTCTTTCTTCTTGTCCTCGAGCCAGGTCAATTTACGCGTGGGATAGTCGTAGGAGAAAAAGAATATCTCTTTCTTCGGGCCTTTGTCCTTGTCGGTCGTGTCCTTTTTGGCATCTTGCGAAGAGGTGATCTGGAAAGTGAAAGTACGTCCGTCCTCCCCTGCTTCGAGTTTCTGGATGGGTAGCTGCTGGGCGGTAAACGGGTCTTTGACGATCTCGGTTATCTGTGCAGCAATATCGTCCAGGTCGAAAAGCGGACGCTTCGTCTTTGCCACCGGGTCGACGACATACCAGGCTTTGCCGTTACCGGTCTTATATTCGTACCAGAAGCTATTGCCTTTCTGAAACCAATGCGGATCGACGGATGTGGAAAAAAGCATTGTGTTCAGTTTTTCTTTCGTAAAACGTTCCGCCTGAACGTATCCGGATAACCGCTCTGCATCCTGCCCTTGAGCCTCCGTTCCGCAGAACATCCCGACACAAAGCGTCATTAATAGTAATTGTTTCTTCATCTGACGTTATTTTATATATACAAATAAAAAAGGCTGCATATAAAATATTGACATTATATGCCGCCTTTTTCGTTGTTCTTATTCAAATTATACCGGAAGAGTGCCACCGATCAGGATAACAACCAGCAAAGCCAAGATTGCATACAATTCGGGGAATACGGCCATCACCATAGTAGCACCGAACACATTGTGACCGGCTCCTACACCAGCTATACCATTTGCACAAACTTCTGCCTGACGGATAGCAGAGAACAGACCGGCAAAACCCAGTACCAAACCGGCTCCGAATACGGCTGTCGCATTCAACATCGTGATGCTATCAACCAAGAATTTCTGCATCATGAAGTAACCTACGAATCCATACAACCCTTGAGAAGAGGGCAACGCACTTAATGCGATGTAAGTACCCAGTGCATCGGGATTTTTCTTCATTGCTCCAACAACGGCGTTACCGCAGATTGTTACACCATAACTACTGCCGATAAAAGTCAGCCCTGTCATCAACGCAATACCCAGATAAGCTAATAAAATTGGTTCCATAATGAAAATTGTTTTTAATTTATTCTTTTGTTATTATTTGATTTTTCTTTGAGAGGGAAATGTTTCCCTTTTGTTATTTATACTTTTTTGAACGGCTTGTACTCTTTTCCGCCACCTTCGAATTCCGCATTCTTATAATATTCCACGAAAATAAGACGCAACGGGTGAACCAGCGAACTGATCGTACAGAGACCAATGTTGATCGAGTGGCCAACCAGCAGGATCAGCAACATGCAAACCGCACGCAGGACAACATTCATTCCTTCCGTCATGTCGACGGCCAGCGAGTTGAACACGCCCCCCAGAATCGCCCCGGTCAGCCCGATTGCGAACAGACGGATGTAAGAAAGCGTATCTCCCAACAGACCCGAAGCCATATTATAAGTATTCCAAAGTCCTGTACCGAAATTCAGGAAGATGTTCTTTCCCGGAGAATTGTAGAGAAAAGCCACCAGCAAACCGGCTGCCGCAATACCTAAGAATACATTCTTCACCGTGTCGGACAATTGTACGTTCAGCATCGGCAGGCCAAATGTGCAACACAGAGCAATAATGATAAAGACCCAGGCAAACGGGGCAATACCGTATTTTGTTCCTTTTTGCGACATGATCTTCAAAGCGGCAACCGCCTTTCCGAATACGATCTGCACCAAACCGATGATAATCGAGAACGTCATCAGGTTATCACTATTCACAAAGTAATCCTTTACGGAGGCAAACGCCGGTACATCGACCAGAGCGATACCGAAAAACGATCCTGTACAGATTCCGACAATCAGCGCCGCCAGACCGAGATACTGGAACAGGCTCAGATAGGGTTTGAAATCAGCCCCCACCTTGCGCTTCATAATCGTGCAAGCAATGATCACCAGCAAGCCATAGCCACCATCTCCGAAACAAAGTCCGAAAAAGAGCATAAAGAAGGGGGCGAAGAACGGCGTCGGGTCGAACTCGGTGTAGTTCGGCAAGGAAAACATCTTGGTGATCGGTTCGTACAACCGGTTGAACTTATTATTTTTCAGTTTGATCGGAACCCGGTCTCCGTCCTGTATGTCCAATTCCTGAAAATAATAGCCATCTTTTTCAAGGGCGGCCTCCATAGCCTGAGCTTCTTCTGTAGGGACAAATCCTTCCAGCAACATCAACTTATCACCGGCCTCGCGGTCTGTTTGTACCAACGTATGAGAGAGATTGAATTCGTTTTGGATATTCTTTTCCAACTCAATCAATGTATTGTACTGACCGGCGGCAAACTCCTTCAACTGATTGTTCAAGTCCTTGATATTGTCAAGTAATTGTTCTTTCGCGAGATGAAGTTTCGCCAAACTCCGGTCGGGCATTTTCGGACGTTCAGCATCGATGTCAATCGGTGTCCCCGCCTTGGTGATCGTCACGAAATAGGTGACCGACTGGAAATTATTGACCAGAAAAGCGTTGTACTCTTCTCCCCATTTGGGTTCGTATTTGGAAGTCGGGCAACTAAAGAACGTCACGTCGAAGCCCGCTTTTTCCAGCCGTCTGATATTTGCATAACTGAACTCTCCCCAGATATCCATATAAGCGATATCCTTCTCCAACAAAGCTTTTTCCGCTTGCAACCGGGCCTTCTTCTCCTGCATTTCTTCCAGATTGTCCACCAGTTTCAGCCCTTCGGCCTTCGTCAGTTCCCGTGCCGGAGCGAGAGTCGCTCCTTTCACCTGCGAATTCAAGCTCTTACAATAGCGGATTGCTGTTCCCACCTGTTTTCGTTCGGCCAGCAGAGCCTGTAGTTCCGCATTGTCCAAAATCGAGTTCGTTTCCTTCACATGCACAACACCCAATTCGCGGAGAGTCGTGAGGAATGCATCATATTCTCTATGATATACCATGAAGGCATATTTGCTCATCTTTACTATCATACTTCAGCCTCCTCTTTTTCTTCTTTCGCTTTACGCTTTTCCTGATTAGCCCGCATGATCTTTTGTGATGATTTGGAGAGGCTTTCCTCGTCTTCCATAAATCGTTTCACTTTGCGGATCGCATCTTTATACCCCGGAATCTGCACCTTCTCAAAAAGGTTCACCTTCTGAGTAGTTTTCTTCCGCGCATGCTCCAACAACTCCAACTTCATTCCCGAAAACTCGGCTTCGATACCGGTACGCGCCAACTTCTTCAATAGCTCGATACCGTCGGCAAACCAAGCCGGGGCATTGAACAGGCTGTAACGACCGATCTCGAATTGGATCTCGTCCAACACAGGAACCACCACGCCGGCTATTTTTTTGGTGGAAAGAGAAACATCCCGTACCGCAATCAGTTCGGGATTGAACTCGTTCCACAGAGCCACCATGTTTTCATAACTCTGTATTTCCTGTTCAAGCTGAAGTTCCAATTTCGTCACTTCGTCTTTAGTCCGCTTCACTTCGATACGCAAGGCGCTTTCCTTGCTCTTGATCGTTGGCAGGGAACGCTCACGCATCTTCAGTTGCTTTTCCAATTGCTGAAGGGAAGTTTTATTATATTGAAACTTTATTGCCATACTTTTTAAATTGTCAATTCTTTTTCCAATATTTGTCGACCAACGCCTGTTTGATATTCACTTCGGCCGGTTCAAAATACTCGCCGAACAAATCCCATGCCACATCGAGCATTTCGGTCGTATCGAGATTGACGTCGATAGCCAATAGCTTTTCGGAATAGTCTTTTGCGAAAGCCAATGTACGATTGTCGTAGTCTGTCAGGTCGAAACCGTTCTCCATCTTCGTCTTCGCATTGGCGGCATCGGCATACAGACGGACGGCGGCGTTCATCACCTGCGGATGGTCTTCGCGCGTCTTCTTTCCGGTCACCAATTGTTTCAGACGGGACAGGCTTCGGAACGGGTCGACGATCACCTTGCCGACATCGCTATCCTTACGGAGGTACAACTGGCCTTCGGTGATATAGCCCGTATTGTCAGGCACGGCATGCGTAATGTCGCCACCGGACAGAGTCGTCACGGCAATAATCGTAATCGAACCGCCGGCAGGGAACTGAACAGCTTTCTCGTAAATCTTGGCCAAATCGGAATACAAGGAACCCGGCATGGAGTCTTTCGACGGAATCTGGTCCATACGGTTGGAGACTATTGCCAAAGCATCCGCATAGTTGGTCATGTCGGTGAGCAGCACCAACACCTTTTCGTTCTTTTGCACAGCAAAATATTCGGCCGCACACAAGGCCATATCAGGGATCAGGATGCGTTCTACAGAGGGGTCTTCCGTCGTATTGATGAAACTGACGATACGATCCAGTGCACCGGCGTTGCTAAACGTATTCTTAAAAAAGAGATAATCGTCATTCGTCATACCCATGCCACCCAGGATAATCTTATCGGACTGAGCCCGCAAGGCTACCATTGCCATTACCTGGTTGAACGGCTGGTCGGGGTCAGCGAAGAACGGGATCTTCTGCCCGGTCACCAGCGTGTTGTTCAAGTCGATACCGGCAATACCCGTAGCGATCAGTTCGGATGGTTGCTGGCGGCGAACGGGGTTCACGGACGGACCACCAATTTCGACATCTTTACCTTCGGGTACAGGACCGCCATCAATCGGATCACCATACGCGTTGAAGAAACGGCCGGCCAGCTGGTCACCCACCTTCAAGGAAGGAGCCTTTCCCATGAACACGACTTCAGCATTCGTACGGATACCTTCCGTACCGGAAAAGACCTGCAGGGTCACTTCATCGCCGATAATCTTTACCACCTGAGCCAGTTTGCCGTCAACAGAGGCCAACTCGTCATACCCAACCCCCGTTGCTTTCAGCGAACAGGTCGCTTTTGTAATCTGGGTAATCTTTGTATATATTTTTTGAAAAGCCTTCATAAAAAAACTTCGTTTTTTAATTGTCAATTAACAATTAAATGTTTGTATATATTTCCCTTTCTAAATTGTCAATTATCCATTGTCAATTGCTTAGCGATCAGTTCATCGAGCTGGGCGTTAAACGCCTTGAACTGTTCACTCTCATATTCGGAATAGTTCATTTGCTTGAATATGTTGATCATCTTCTTGAAGTATTCCATTACATCGAGGAAGGAGCCGAACTTGAACTCGGTATGGCAAATCTTCACAACCTTGTCCAACATGAACTCCTGACGTGCGAGCGGGGTTACCGCATCGATCGCATCGAACGCATCCTGTTGCAGGATCACGAAGTCGATCAGTTCCGATTTCCAGAAGATCACGTGATATTCCACCGGTACACCATCGTCACCAAGGATGTTGATCTGTTCGGAAATTTCCTTACCGCGCAACATTCGTGTTTTGATCTCGTTCACCTTGTCGATCCATGTCGGAGAGATATGTTCTGCTATATATTCCTGAAATTCGGGATATTCAAGGTATTTAGAGTAACTATCGATCGGGTTCACAGCCGGATAGCGTTTACGGTCGGCACGCTCCTGCTCCAATGCGTAGAAGCAACGAGCCACCTTCTTCGTATTTTCCGTCACAGGCTCTTTAAGGTTACCACCGGCGGGCGATACCGTGCCGATGAAAGTAACGGAACCCGTTTCACCATTATTCAAATGTACATATCCGGCACGTGCATAGAAGTTGGCCACGATTGCGGACAAGTCCATCGGAAACGCGTCCGGTCCGGGAAGTTCTTCCAAACGGTTGGACATTTCACGCAAGGCCTGTGCCCAACGGGAAGTCGAGTCAGCCATCAAAAGCACCTTCAATCCCATACTCCTGTAATACTCAGCGATTGTCATGGCCGTGTAGACAGACGCTTCACGGGCGGCCACGGGCATGTTCGACGTATTGGCGATAATGATGGTACGCTCCATCAACTTACGGCCCGTATGCGGATCGACCAGTTCGGGGAACTCGGTAAAGATTTCCACCACCTCGTTCGCACGTTCACCACAAGCGGCAATGATCACGATATCGGCTTCTGCCTGTTTGGAGATGGCGTGCTGAAGCACGGTCTTTCCGGTTCCGAACGGTCCGGGGATAAACCCTGTACCACCTTCCACAATCGGGTTCACCGTATCGATCGTACGGACCCCCGTTTCGAGCAACTTATAAGGGCGCGGCTTCTCTTTGTAGCAGGTGATGGCGCGTTTTACCGGCCAGCGTTGTATCATCGTCACCTCCACATCTTTGCCGGCTTCGTCCGTCAGGACGGCTATCACCTCATTGATTGTATATTGTCCTGCTTCTTTCAGGCTCTTGATCGTATATTCTCCCTTGAAGGTAAAGGGGACCATGATCTTGTGAGGCTGGAAGTTTTCGTCTACTTCACCCAACCAGGCACCGGCGGCCACCTTGTCGCCCACTTTGGCAAGAGGTTTGAAATCCCACAACTTATCATTGTCCAACGGGAACGTGTATTCTCCGCGTTTGAGGAAAACACCTTCCATCTTGTCGAGGTCGTTCTGCAAACCATCGTAGTTGCGCGACAACATTCCCGGTCCCAACGTTACCTCCAACATATGTCCTTCAAACTCGGCTTCGTCGCCCACGCGCATACCGCGAGTACTCTCAAATACCTGTACAAAAGCATTCTTGCCTATTACCTTAATAACTTCCGCCATCAGCTTCACGCCTCCTACGGAAATGTAACAGATCTCATTTTGGGAAACCGGTCCATCCACCTCTACGGTAACAAGGTTGGAAACGATTCCTTTTACAATTCCTTTCGTAGCCATAATCTGTTTATTTATGATTTATGATGTATGACTTATGATTTGGCATCGACGCATAAATCATAAATCTGAAACCATAAATCCGGATATCATTTTTTATTGTTTCTTTTAAATTCTTCCAAGGCATTATCGCTGCCTTTCTTCATCGCTCCGACGATCTCACGGAAAGTCTTTTCACCGGTCGCCTTATCCAGTGTCACCCAACGTTCGATCATTTCCAGTTTCAGCAGATAGGCGAATACACTCTCTATGTCGAAAGGTTTAAAGAATGTATGTTCTTCGAGCCATTTCCACTTCAAGAGGTCCACTTTCTTCTCGCGAACCATCAAATCCGTTTCTTCGGCAATACGCCCGAGATCGGGCAAATAGTCCACCGTATCTCCCAACCCGAAATCACGGGCGTTGGATGTACGAAGCGCCTGGGCGACTTCATTCTCTCCGACGATATAGCTGGCTTTATCGAAGCCGTGTTTGCGACAGGTGATAGCCGTCAGCATATTGTTGATATTCAAATTCAACTCGAACCAATCGCGAACGAACCTGTTCGGATTTTTCATGGCATACGCATAGTAAAGGGCTGCCAAGCGGTCTTCCCACGGGATTTCGGAATTGTTTTCTTTTCCTTGCGCGTCAAGGTAAGCTCTGAAAAACGCCTTGAAATAAGGAGGTATCCGGTCATTCTTGGGAATTTTTTCTTCTTCCTTCAATGCTTTGTAAAGGGCATCGAACTCTTCGTACGTTATACATCCCCTCTGATCCGAATCACGGTCCGGTTGTTTGAGATGATCAATCAGGTTCTTATTGTCGAATTTGAGGAAGAACAGATCGATCAGCTTCTTATCGGCTTTCGTCAGTATGCCGTCCAATTCCTGTCTGAATTCGCTGATGGAATAGGTCAGTTTACTATCGTCGAGCGCGATATTGGGGAGTCCTGCGATTAAGCAATAATACTTACCCATATCAGAACAGCATTTCTACCAATCCGGGACGAAGGAATTCTTTGAAGAAAGCGACAAACTCGTCTTCTCCGAAACTAACTTTATACGAACCGTCAGCCGGGACGATCGCGAAAGAGGCATCATGACCGCTCACTTTTTCAATTTTCACACCGCCATCCAAGAGACTTTTGGCATTGGCTTCGAAATACCGGGTGAGTGCATCGGCATCGGCCGTCTGGATCGTGATAGCTTCCTTCACCACCCATTCCTTTGCCATTTCTAAAACCATTTTCTGCATAAATGCAGTATCAGAAACGATCGCTTTCACATTGGAGGAGGTGATTTTCCCGGTAATGAGATTTACCACTTCGCTCTTCAGCGCTTCTACAGCTTGGGTGGCAAACAACTTCAATTCGGCTTCCGTATTCTTTTTCAACTCGGCTGCTTGCTTTTCAGCCTGCGCCACAATACGTTTCGCTTCTGCTTCTGCTTCAGTCAAAATAGCCTGTTTCTGAGCATTTGCATCGGCAATGATTCGCCCTGCTTCTTCGTTGCCTTTCTCTACTCCTTCCTTGTAGATCTTGTCGGTCAGTTCCTGAATCTTTGTATCCATTTTTATATTTATTTTTAAGTTGTTCCCATGTAAGTATTAAACGCCTACAAAGTTATTCTTTTTTTGGAATTATCACTTATTTGTCCATGAAATCACTATTGAAAAAAGCGTCATTACAAAATTATAACCATATTCTTTACCTCTATTCGTCAAAAAACAATGAATTTTGTTCCATCCGTACCATAATTATTGAAAATACTATCGCCCGCAAAAAATTTTTAACATTAAAATCTACCCAAAACAGTCTTTTTTTTCGACAGAAATGACAAATTGCATTCTATCTTTGTGCTGCATTTTTGTGTCATCTACATAAATCCAAAATAAATGAACAAACACCTGAAACCGATCATGTTTGTCGGGACTTGTTCCGATGCAGGCAAAAGCGTTATTAATACGGCTTTCTGCCGTATATTCAAACAAGACGGATATCGTCCGGCTCCGTTCAAGGCGCAAAACATGTCGCTCAACTCCTACTCCACGCCCGAAGGTGGAGAAATGGGGCGTGCGCAGGTGGTACAGGCCGAAGCTTGTGGGATCGCTCCGCATACGGATATGAATCCGGTGTTGCTGAAACCAACAAATGACAAAAGCTCTCAGGTCATCTTGAACGGCCGGCCGGTCGGAAACATGTCGGCACGGGATTATTTCGGCATGCAGAACCGAAAAGAGAAATTGTTCGAAGAGGCGGTCGCTGCCTTCCACCGTCTGGAAAGCCGCTATAGCCCGATCGTGCTGGAAGGAGCCGGCAGTATTTCCGAACTGAACCTGCGTGAGCGCGACATCACCAACATGCGAATGGCCAAGCAGGTGGGAGCAGCCACCTTTTTGGTCGCCGACATAGACCGGGGCGGTGTCTTCGGGTCTGTCTACGGGACAATCGCTCTGCTGAAACCGGAAGAAAGAGCGTTGATCAAAGGTATCATTATCAATAAATTCAGAGGAGATGCTTCTCTCTTTGACGAGGGGCGGAAGATAATCGAGGACTTGACCGGTGTGCCGGTCGTAGGCGTGATCCCTTGGTTTCGCGACATCAAGATCGAAGAAGAAGATTCGGTTGCCCTCGATATGAAACACAATGCCTTCCGGGACGGAAAGATCAACGTGGCGATCATCCTGTTAAAGCGGATGTCCAATTTCACCGACTTCGATGTTTTGGACATGGACCCCCGTTTCAATGCTTATTACACGAACAACATCGATGAGATAGAAAAAGCGGATATCATCCTGATCCCCGGATCCAAGAACACACTTTCAGACTTGCAAAGCTTGCGGGCAAACGGCATAGCCGATGCAATTATACGCGCCCGCAAAAACGGGAAAAAGATCATCGGCATCTGTGGTGGGTATCAGATGATGGGGGCACGGATCGAAGACCCGGACGCTATCGAGGGTAACCTGCCCGCCGTTCCCGGGCTGGGCCTGTTGCCGCAATGTACGGTCATCGAACCGGAGAAAGTAACCTGCCAAAGTTCCTTCACATTCCTGCCCTCCACTGGGCGTACGGACGACGTATGGAAAAACGGGGCGCAAAACGCCCTCCATGGCCATTGCCGGGGCTACGAGATACACATGGGCCGGACAACACGGCTTGGCGACGCGCCCGAAAGCCCGGTCTGCATCCTCGATGACGGACGGACGGACGGCTATTACGTGGACAACATGTGTTGGGGCAGCTATATGCACGGGATACTGGACAACCCGGAGGTTTTGGACAACCTGGCCGAAGGTTTTGACAAAGGGAGCAAAGACGCACAACCGTGCACCTCTGCCCCCTTCGACTATGCCGCATTCAAAGAAGAACAATACGATAAGTTGGCGGCTTTGGTCAGAAAGCATGTCGATATGGATTATGTCTATCGGCAACTGCTTTTTGCAATTGACAATTGACAATCATTTCAACCGGTCTACCCTCGCCACCTCGTCCAGCCTGACACAGACGGTAGCTCCCAATTGTTCGAGGTAAAGAAAGAGGTGATTCTTTTTGACCCTCTTCACTTTACCGGAAATATGTTTCATGGCCCCGCAAAGGATTTCGACTTCTTCGCCGGGGCATAAAGCATGTTCGGCGGCCTGATCGAGAAATTCCTGGATAGCATTGATTTCTCTTTGGCGGACAACGGCCGGTTTTCCATTGTAATAGACAATACGAGCCACGCCATACACCCGGGTCAGATTTCTCAACACAGGATCGGTACACCGTACAAACAGATAAGAGCTAAACAACGGCAATTCCACAATCTTGACACGGTCAGACCAAACCCGGGGTGCACGATGGAGCGGAAGCCAGCATTCGATTCCGAGCGCACCCACCCGGTCTCTCACCTGTTTTTCCGCTCTTGGGGCGGTATATAATACATACCAATTTTTTTTATCAGCGTTTATCTTTCGTTTTTTCTCCTCCATAACGTATACAAATATACGACTATTTTTTTATCCGGCTTACTGCTGCTTCGGACCGACCGATGGCGGCGGGTTTCCGACTCCCCATTCCTTATTGGCTTTCGGTCCCATCTTCAGAGACAGAACGCCGCCGGCGGAAATCCGGCTATGGTCAAACCAGGGCCGGTTCAATTCTTCGCCATTCAACGTAACCGATTGCACATATTTATTATCATGGGTTGCACCGTCTGCCACAATCTCAAACACATTACCATTTCCAAGGTCGATCTTCACGTCCGAAAAGACAGGGCTGCCGATATTGTAGGTCGGGGATCCCGGTGTCACCGGATAAAATCCCATCATACTAAACACCACGAAGGCCGACATACCACCACCGTCTTCATCGCCGGGAACACCCATCAGGTCATTACGGAACCATTCATCGAGCAGGACACGGATGCGCTTCTGTGTCTTCCAAGGTTGCCCGGCATAATTATAGAGATACGGGATATGCAGGCTCGGTTCATTTGCCATCGAGAACATGCCGACATTGCCGGTGTGGTCAGGCAGGAACGAATAGAATTGCCATTTGGACATGCCCAAGGGTGTATCGAACATCGAATCGAGGGCAGCCGTAAAGGCTTCGTTTCCACCGATGAGCGAAACCAGGTCGCCGATATTGTGTTGTACATCCCAACGATAGACATAGCCGTTGTTCTCATCATAATAATCACGGGCTCCCAGGCCTCCGGAATACCGGTAGTCCACTCCTTCGATAAAACGGCCGTCCTTGTCCTTCGGATGGAAGAAGCGGGTTTCCGGATTAAAGAGGTTCCGGTAGTTATAAGACCGGGCAAGGAAATATTCCGCATCTTCTTTCTTTCCCAGTTCGGCCGCAATCTGCGAAAGGCACCATTCGTCATAAGCCGTCCCTAAGGTAACGGCGACCGGCTGGCGTTTTTCCCACGGAGAGACGTTCTCTACCGTTTCCTTCTCTCCCGGTTTCAAAGCGGGGATATAGCCATGTTCCTTATAAAACTCATCCAACCATCCGGAAGGAGCCGCCGACCAGGGGATCAGCGTTTTTTCCTCGATACCCTTACGGGCTGCTTCGTAGGCTTTTTCAAGATCGAAACCGCGAACACCTTTCCGCCATGCATCGATAACGGTGGCTACGGCGTGGTTGGAGTTCATTCGACGGGAATCGCCGGTCACTTCGGGAAACGTCGGCATCCAGTTTGTCCCCATCTGCTGGGCCATCAAGAGGTAGGAATTGATAATATCGGTCTCACGCTCCTTATCGATCAGGATACGAAGCGGATGGGTGGCACGATAAGTATCCCAAATCCAGTCGTCGGTATAGAACGAATGGCCACCGTCATCATGTATCTTGCCGTCAAAGGCGCTATAGTATTTACCGTCTTCACTCAGGTTCACCGGGCGTTCATAACAACGGTACAAGGAGGTATAGAAAATAGTCTTGTCGTTTTCGCTTCCTCCGCTCACCTGTATCTTGCCCAAAGCGTCGTTCCATTCGTTGCGTCCGATCCGGGCGATCGCATCCACATCGTAAGAGTTGATCTCACGTTCCAGGTTCTTCCGGGCTTGCTCCGTGCTGATAAAAGAGATTCCATAACGAACGCTGATCTCTTTCTGACCGGAGAAAGCCAATGCCAAAGCTGCATTTTTCCCTTCTACGGACGATTCACCAAACTTCACGGTTCCATCGGACAGGACACCGGATTTCTCCGGCGCCTTGTCTGTTTCGGCATATAAATAGACTTTCGTTTTCTTATCTACATATTGAAAACCGCTGACCGTATTTCCATCACATTTCAACTCTCCGTTACGGCTATTGAACACCAGATAAGCCAGTCCGTCTTTCTCAAATGTAAGGTTGTAAACCGCGCTCTGGTGAGAGGGGGCATAATCGACCTCGATATTCGCATCGTCCAAATAGACCTGATACCGATACGGGACGATTTTTTCCCGATCATAGCTATACCGGATAACCGGTCTCAGCCCTGCCTCGTCGCCTTGATAAGGACTCAGGTTGAAGGCCGAACTGCCTCGATGGCTCGTCACGATGAGAGGCAGGCCTCCCAATCGGTCTCCCGTGAAGTCGCTTCGTTCGGGATAGACACGCAACATGCTGTTTGGCAGGTGGACGGTCGGATAGGTCGGCACCAGCAGATGACTGATGTTCCCCATATAGGGATTGACATATTCAACCGGTTCTTTCGGCAAATCGCCGGCTGCCGGTCGCTTTCCTTTGACACAATACCTGTCGACAATCATCATGATGGCAACTCCGATCATGACGCCCAATAAGATTTTTCCTGTTTTCTTTAGTATCTCCATCGTTTATTTTTTTTGTTTCTCATTCACTGAAAACGAATATGGCAAATCTTCCGGATTCACGCCTCTGTTCATGTTCGGCTTGTCTCCCATCTTGACATCCAGGACACCGCCTTCCAGCAGTTCGAAATGCTCCAGATAGTTTTTGGTGTAATTCTTTCCGTTGAAAGACATGGACTCGATATAGATATTCTTGTCGCTGTTCTCCGGCGCGTTGATAACCAGATTCTTTCCGTTCTCGAAGTGCAGGGTGGCTTTCTTGAACAAAGGTGCGCCCAATACATATTGCGTCGTTCCGGGAGCAACCGGATAGAAGCCGAGTGCGGAGAAGACATACCAGGCGGAAGTCTGCCCGTTATCTTCGTCACCGCAATAGCCGTCCGGTGTCGGGGTGTACATGCGGTTCATCACCTGGCGGAGCCAGTATTGGGCTTTCCAAGGCTCACCGGCATAGTTGTACAGATAGATCATATGTTGGATCGGCTGGTTGCCATGCGCATAGTTCCCCATATTCATAATCTGCATTTCACGTATCTCATGGATAACCTGTCCGTAATAGCTATCGTCAAACACAGGGGGAACGGCAAATACGGAATCCAGCATAGCGACAAATTCCTTTCGTCCGCCCATCAGATCGATCAGGCCTTGCGGATCGTGGAAAACCGACCATGTATAGTGCCAGCTGTTCCCTTCCGTGAAAGCATCTCCCCATTTCAATGGCGAAAAAGGTGCCATGAACTTGCCGTCTTTATTCTTTCCACGCATCAGTTTGGTCTCCTTGTCAAACAGGTTCTTGTAGTTCATCGCACGCTTGGCATACAGGTCCAGTTCTTTCTTTGGACGTCCCAAGTCTTTTGCTATCTGGTAAATACACCAGTCGTTATAGGCATATTCCAACGTACGGGCGGCATTCTCGTTGATCTTTACATCATAAGGCACATAACCCAGCTTGTTGTAATATTCATGTCCGAGGCGACCGGTAGAAGAAACCGTCGGGTGTACATTTTCCGTTCCGTGGATCAAACCTTTGTACAATGTTTCGAGATCGTCCACTTTTATACCCTTGACATAAGCATCCACAAGAACCGAAGCCGAGTTGTTGCCCACCATGCAACCACGATGTCCGGGGCTCGCCCATTCGGGGAAGAAGCCGCTTTCCTTATAGGTATTGATCAGGCCTTCCTGCATCTCCTTCGACATAGTCGGGTACATCAGGTTCAGGAACGGGAACAGGCTACGGAACGTATCCCAAAAACCGGTGTCGGTAAACATATAGCCCGGCAATACTTCCCCATTGTAAGGGCTATAATGTACGATTTTCCCCGACGCGTCTATTTCATAAAATTTGCGAGGAAACAGAAGCGAGCGGTACATACAAGAATAGAACGTCCGATACTGGTCCAGCGTCCCGCCTTCCACCTCGATCTTGCTCAACTCCTTATTCCATACCTCTTTGCCTTTTTGCACCAATGTGTCAAAATTGTCAGTTCCCAGTTCTTTCAGATTGAGCGAAGCTTGTTCGAAACTGATAAACGAAGAGGCTACCTTCGCATGCACTATCTCGCCTTTCGCCGTCTTGAAACCGATAACGGCACCGACATGGTCGGATTGCTGCTCGCGCGCACCTTCCTTCAAAGCCGCATCGGCAAAGGTCGCTTCGTAGGTGAAAGATTTGTCAAACTCGATGACGAAATAGTTCTTGAAATTGTCCGGCACCCCCCCGCTATTCTTTGTCGTATAGCCGATAATCTTGTTTTCTTCGGGAACCACCTTGATGTAGGAACCTTTGTCAAACGCATCCACTACGACATAAGAATGTTCGTTTTCGGGAAAAGTGAAACGAAACATGGCGGCACGGTCCGTCGGTGTCAACTCGGTCTTCACGTCATGTTCCGCCAGATAGACTTCGTAGTAATACGGTTTCGCGATCTCACTCTTGTGGGAAAACCAACTGGCGCGTTTATCCTGATCGAATTCAGGAGAACCGACAACCGGCATGATCGCAAACTGGCCGTAATCATTGATCCAGGGGCTCGGTTGGTGGGTTTGTTTGAAACCGCGTATCTTATTCGCGGTATAGGTATACCCCCATCCGTCACCCATCTTTCCGGTCTGCGGAGTCCAGAAATTCATACCCCAGGGACGTGCTATGGCCGGATAAGTGTTACCGGCCGATAGTTCATACGTCGATTGCGTCCCCATTAAAGGATTAACATACTCTACCGGATCAAAAGCCCCGTCCGCCGCAACGGCCGGCCTCCCCAAGCAGGTCAGCATAGCTACAAGGGCAAAACCCCATATACTTTTTTTCTTCATTTATGCTTCTCTTTTATATTTGGATGCTAAAGATAAGTTTTTCTTTGCACTCTCTGCAACTTTTCTTCTTAAAAACCATCAAAACCTAACTAAAAGCATAAAAGGCTATTCGGCAGAGACCGGACGACTTTCCGGAGCCGCGCCGAATTGTTTGTTAGGAGTGTTGCCCATAACGAAAGTCAGCGTTCCACCCTTCATCACGTCTTCATACAATATATAGGACTTGTCGTAAGGCTGCCCGTTCAATGTCACAGACTGGATATAGATATTCTCTTCGTTGTTGTTTTGGGCAACGACATCGAACGTCTTGCCACCCGGCAAACGGATCGAAGCTTTTTCAAACAAGGGGCTTCCGAAGACCAACACGCCGTTCGACGGGTTCACCTGGTAGAAACCTAAAGCAGACATGATATGCCAGGCTGACATCTGCCCGCAATCTTCGTTACCGATAATTCCATCGGGCTGGTCGGTATAGAACTCTTTTTGAATGTAGCGCACCTTCTCGGCCGTCTTCCATTGTTCGCCGGCATACGGATAAAGGTAGGCAATGTGGTGGCTCGGTTCGTTGCCGTGGGCATATTGCCCAATCAAACCGCTGATATCACTTGAAGCGCCTTCGCCCATATCGCCTTCGACACAGAACAAGGAATCCAACTTAGCCGTAAAAGCAGCATCGCCTCCCATGATCCCGATCAGACCTTCCGGATGCTGAGGCACGAAGAAAGTGTATTGCCAGCCTGTTCCTTCCGTAAAATCGCCTACCCCGTGGACGGAACGGAACGGGTCATACGGCGTACGCCAGCTTCCGTCTTCCATTTTCGGACGAACGAAATGAATGTCCGTGTCAAAATACTGGGCATAATATTTTCCTCTCTTCAGATAAGTTTCATAAGCATCGTCCTTACCCATCTTTTTCGCCATCAGAGCGATACCCCAGTCATCGACGGCATATTCCATCGCGATGGAGGTTGCTTCATGCACTTTGTCGCACGGGATAAAGCCTTTTTCCAATACATAAGGCACTGCTTTCTGGTTCTTGTTTGTTGCCGTTCCGACCATAGCCCGGAAAGCACGCTCGGCGTCGAAACCGCCGAAACCTTTGAGGTAAGCATCCGCAACGACCGGCACGGAACTATAGCCCGGCATGCAATCGGTTTCTCCACCGAGCAAATGCCAGATCGGCAACTTACCCTGTTGGTCGTAAATACTCAGGAACGAGTTTACGATGTCGTCTACTTTCTCAGGCGCGATGATAGTATAGAGCGGGTTCAATGTGCGGTAGGTATCCCACAAAGAGAAGGTGGAATAGTTTGTCCAATCATTGTCCTTATATATCTGATCGTCCTGCCCACGAAACTCGCCATTCACATCGCAATACAGAGTCGGAGCAATAAAAGCATGGTAAAGAGCGGTATAGAAAACTTTTCTGTCTTTTTCGTCCGCCCCGTCTATTGCTACACAGGCCAACTGGTCGTTCCATTTCTCTTTGGCGGCTTGGCGCACCTGGGCAAAATCCCAATGCGGCAACTCGGTTTGCATGTTCAGCCCGGCATTCGGACAACCGACGGAAGAGATCGCCACCTTGGCCATTACGTTCTCGGGATTGTCCAGGAAAGAGACAACGCCTTTCACGTTTTCGGCGGTCAGCTCGTCGGCTCCGGCCGGTTCGTCACCTTTGAAAACTTGCACAGAGGCAATCGGCTGGTCAAACTTCATTACGAAAAAGACCTTGTGCTGGGGGCTCCATCCGTGGGAGAAACGATAACCTTCTATTGTATATTCATCGACTTTCTTCAGATACGTGTCGTACGATTTGTCTCCGTTCCCTTCTTTCAGGTCGATCAGCAAATGAGCGGCTTGATTTTTCGGAAACGTATAGTGGTGCATGGCGACACGCTCGGTAGAGGTCAACTCCACTTTCACGCCATTGTCCATCAAAAGGGAGTAGTAGCCTGGGGCGACCGATTCGTTCTCGTGCTTGTAATAAGAGGCGCATGAGCCTTCGATATTGTCCTGTTCGCCACGTGCCGTGCGGACTTCTCCGACAAACGGCATCACCAGGATATCGCCCAGGTCGGCACATCCCGTACCACTCAGGTGGGTATGGCTGAACCCGATAATCACGCTATCCGAATAATGATAGCCGGAACACCAGTCCCATCCTTTATGAATGTTCTGCGGCCCGACCTGCACGGCGCCGAAAGGCACATTGGCTCCGACAAAGACATGTCCGTGTTCGCCTGACCCGATATACGGATCAACATAAGCAGTATAGTCCGTGGCTGCTACTTGTTGCTTCTTTTCCGGTGCTTGGCAAGAAAAGACGAGAGAGGTAAGGCATATCATACCCACCATCGCTCCTTGTTTACTTAGTTTCATTGCTTTAATTTTTTTATTTCTGGATTTGTTTTCAATATGATCGGGGTTATCCCCCATTTATTAATACCAAAAAACAGAGGCCACTCGTGAACGAACGACCTCTGTTTATATAAAGGAGTAACTGATTTTAAGTCAATTAATTCAGCTGATATCCGTCGTTCTGCGTCAAATTCGGATTGCGTTGCATTTCGTTCAACGAGATCGGCCACAGAAGGTCAGATGACTTGAATGTCGCACCGGAAGCATTTTGGGCTCCTACCAAATCGACATATGTCACACGCCCTTTCTCTGTCGTGGAAATCACCGGGAACTTCTTCGTACGCAGACAATCGTCCCAAATCTTAAATTCCAATGGGAACTCACGCAGACGTTCAGTCCAGCATTCTTCAATAAAGGCTTGCTGGCTCAAGGCCTGCAAATCGGTAGCAATAGCCTCGGCAGACTTGCCTTCCATGTTGGCACGGGCTTTTATCTGTGCCAAATAACCGGCAGCCTCGGCCGTCACACCTTGAGATTGTGCAATCGACTCGGCCGCATCCAACAATGCTTCTGCATAGCGATACAAATCCTTGTCTTTGGTCGAACGTCCCGTATTCAACAATGCATCTTCATCATACCAGAACCAGCATCCTGCCTGTTCGGAAGACCATGTCTTGCCTGTATTCGGATTCGTATAATTCCAATGGAAAAATTGGTTAGGCTGGATACGCAAATCGTTGGATTCATATACATTCAAGAATCGGTCTATCGGGCCATATACACGTTCGAAAATAGAATAAGTGCCAAATACAGCCGTAGCGGAAGAGTTAAAAGCATACGTAGGCCACCAACCGCCATTACTGATGGCATCATCAAACTCATACGCCCAAATCGATTCGTCCAAACCATCTGTCGAACGGATTTTATTATAAGCGCTGTTCATGCTCAGATCACCGTTTGCCGTCAATGAATGAGGAGAATCGATAACCGTTTTCACCGTTGAAGCTGCTTCAGCATACTTTCCTTCCTGCATATAGACGGAAGTCAAAGCCATAGCTGCCACATACTTCGTAACACGATTTCCATTATTATAGAACGTAGTTGCAGGCAGGGCATTTACCGCATCTTTCAAATCTGATTCGATTAACGCATAAACCTGTTCTGTCGAAGTACGCTCCAAATATAGATTGTCCATAGATTCATAAGGCTCCGTAGGCATCGGTACGGGTCCGAAAATTTTCACCAGATTGAAATAATTGAATGCACGGAAAAATTTAGCTTCCGCCATCAACTGGTTTGCTACAGATTCAGACATGGAAACTTCCGGTATGTGTTTGATAGCCCCATTGGCGACATTAATGGCCTTATAGCAATCATCCCATACACCATCCATCGTTGATGATACCGTCATCGTGTTTTGCTGGCGGGTCAATTCTCGTGAATACTTACACACCAATTCTTGTCCTTCGTAACTATTCGTAAAGTAGCCTGTCAAATTTCCTGTTACAGAAGCAAAAGGTCCGATATAAGCACTACCTGCACCTGTTAACTTAGTAGAAGCACCTGTACGATACAGATAATTCACATTTGCCAACACTTGAGCTTCCGTTTTATAAAATGCTCCACTTGTCAATGAAGACTTAGGCTCCTCATCCAAAAAGTCCGAACATGCACTAAACCCTATTAAAGAGGCGCATGTAACAACCATTGTCAATATTCTTTTCATCGTTAGAATTCTCCTTTAATTAATTAAAATGTTACGTTAACGCCAAAAGTAAACGTTCTTGCTCTCGGATAAGAGAAGAATGTCATATTCTGCCCGAACTTATTGCTATCACCCTGTGAGGTTGATTCCGGATCATATCCGTTGAAATCCTTCGAAGTTATCAAGAACAGGTTATTTGCACTCGCATACAGACGCAAAGCAGACAAACCGATCGATTTAATCGCTTTCGGAGTGAATGTGTAACCAAGTTGCAACAGATTGCAACGTAAATAAGAGCCATCGGCAATCCACTGGGAATCAACGGTCGTATCCTGTCCGGCATGACCTGAGTTGCACAAATAAATAGCTTGTTGCATGGTGTTCGGATTCGTCCCGTTATAAGCGTCATACAGGATATTGCTCAAACCGTTCGTGATTCCAAAACGGTCGTAAGTTGAATGGTAGAACTGTTGCATGGTTTCAACTCCCCAAACAAATTGCAAGTCCATTGTCAAATCAAAATTCTTATAATTGAACGTATTTACCCAGCTACCTGTCCAGTCCGGCATACCTTTACCCAAGATTTCCTTCTTTTCCGTACGTTTTGCACGACCGATCTGGTCCAACGTGCATTCTTCGTTCTCATAGTCTTCTTCGGTATAAACGCCTAATCTTCTATATCCATAGAATGAAGACATATTTTCGCCGACACGCAAGATACTTTCAGAACCGCCTACCCAGCTGTTCATCTCGATATCTTCATCGTTGTCTCCTAAATGAAGGATCTTATTTTTGTTATAGTTCAAATTGATTGTGGAATTCCAACTAAAATCCTGGCTTTGGATCGGACGGAAGTTGATCATCAAATCCAAACCGGAGTTACGTACGGAACCGATATTCTTATAAACGGTTGAATAACCGGTTGAATGAGGCAACGGACAATCAAGAAGCAAATCGGTCGTTTTCTTGTTATAATATGCTATATCGAAATTCAAACGACTTTGGAACAAACCTAATTCGACACCGACATCGAACTGGCCGGTCTTTTCCCATTTCAGGTCAGGATTGGCCATTGAGTTGACATAGGCATATGGCGCACGCACACCATTCAGCAACAAAGTTCCGGATGAGACTTGTGCCAACGATTTATAAACATCGATTTCAGAGTTACCGGTCAAACCGTAACTTGTATGCAATTTCAAATTGCTGATCGTGTTGTTATCTGCCAAAAAGTCTTCCTGCGAAATATTCCAAGCTAAGCCGGCTGATGGGAAAACGGCATATTTGTTGTTCTCTCCGAACTTGGAAGAACCATCGACACGTCCTGTCAGGGTTGCGGAATAACGATCTTTATACGTATAAGCGAAACGTAAGAAATAAGAGTTCATTGCCCAACGTGTGTAAGAAGACTCAGGAGAATCAGGAGTCGTACCTACCGACATATTGTTATCTTCAAAGAAGTCGTCCGAAAAACCGGTCGTACGGCTCTTATTCCATTTCTGAGTGCGTTCTTGCCAAGACAAACCGACCATAGCATTGATACGATGATCTCCAAACACTTTATTATAGGTCAGATAAGTTTCTTCCTGCCAATACAGGGTATTCCAGTTCTGGTATTCAGCCCATCCGTTCGGCATGGAGATGTTGTTCAAATCAATAGAAGAATAGCCACGATAGGTCCTGTTATGGCTATCAATACCCAACTGAGTCTTTAAATCCAGTCCTTCAGCCAAATGGAACGTAAATGCGGCATTCCCGAAAATCTGAGTATTGTAACGCATACGTTTCTGCATATCCAAGATCATGACAGGATTAGACATTCCTTCGAAACCCAATACATCTCCGATAGAAGATGAAGCCGAAGTCGTATAATTGCCGTTTTTATCCCGGACAGGCATCCATGGCACCATTTCGATCATGGTACGGCGTGCTTCCTGCCCGCCACCATCTTCCGGAGTATAACGTCCCCATGTATGGTTCACCAATACATTGACAGATGTGGACAACCAAGAAGTCGGATTTGCATCGTAGGCCAATTTCGCATTGATACGTTTATTATATGTATTATTGACGATACCTTGCTGGTCCGTATAGTTCAGGAATGCTCCCATGGAAGAACTTTTCCCTGCTTGCTGAATATTGATCTGATGGTTGTGGGAAATAGCGGTACGAGTTGCTTCGTCTTGCCAGTTTGTATCATATAGCGGATTGCCGCTTGCATCGAAATAATCGGCATCGTTAAACCAGTCGGCACGATTCAAAGACCAATTCTTTCCCTGCCATTTGTTTTCGTTTTCAAGCCCCTGCATGAAAGCGTCACACCACTCTTGAGCCGTAAGTACATCCATCTTGCGGGCAATATGGCTTGCGCTGACCGAACCTTGATAACTAACGGAAGTGCCTTCTCCGTCTTTCTTGCCACGTTTCGTCGTCACCATGATAACGCCATTGGCACCACGTGCACCATAGATAGCAGCGGCTGAAGCATCTTTCAATACTTCCATCGATTCGATGTCATTCGGATTGACCAATTCGAAATTCTCCATAACCACACCATCCACTACATACAATGGATTCGAAGAAGCATTGATCGTAGCCAAACCACGGATCACGACACGATTGGCATATGCTCCCGGCTGGCTGGAATTGGAAAAGATGTTTACACCGGAAACCTTACCGCGCAAATTATCCAATGCACTGAAATTCTGGCTCTTTAGCAATTCTTCACCTTTAGCCACACTGATAGAACCTGTTACGTCTGATTTGCGCATCGTACCATAACCGACCACCACGACTTCGTCCAAAGCCTGCGAATCTTCAAGCAAAGTAACGTTTATCTCCGATTGAGATCCGACCGGTACTTCTTTTGTCAGATAACCGATATAGGATATTTGCAAGGTTGCCCCAGCCGGAACACCCGAAAGAGAATACTTTCCGTCCATATCGGTTATCGTCCCGTTGGTGGTACCTTTTACAATCACATTGGCTCCGGCAACCGGGCCCAATTCATCCGTAACAACCCCAGTAATTGTTTTTCCATCTTGGGCAACAACTGGACTCGCATTTTTTGTCAGAACGATATAATCGTTCTCAAAAGCATACTTTACATTCGAATCACCGAATGCTTCACTCAAATACTGAGCGACCGTCTTAGATCCCGCTTTGACGGATACGGCGTCGTTCGTATTTACCTCATTTTTACTGTAAACAAACAGATAATCTGTTTGCTTTTCTACTTGATCGATAAATTCTCCGATTGTTAAATTCTTTCCGCTGATATTGACTCGTGCATTTTGCGAACTTGTTTCTGTCGCAAATGAAGAGAATACACAAAGGAAAAGAAAGAATACTGAAATTCTCATGGCATTTAGAATTTTCGGTTCTTTTTTCATAACTTTGCTTCGTTTACTTGTTAATACTTAATTTGTTGGAATTTTGTGTTAGCTCTCAAGTCGGCAGGTGCGGGAACATCTGTCGGCTTTTCTTATTTTTTCTTTCTTCTAAATCATAGGCTACGATACTAAATTAAAGATTAAACATGTTTTTTTATTATCTCTTTTATAAGAGTTTCAACGTATGGTAATGCAATTTCTATCCTCATCCTTCACAAACGAAAAAGAATAGACCTTTTGCAAAATCTGGAGTACACTCTCCACCCCGTCTCGCTGGCGGAATTTGCCACTAAATCTATACCGATCCAGTTGCTTGTTTTTTTGCACTATCGTTACATCATAATATAGCTCAAGCTTTTTAATGATATCACTAAAAGAGGCATCGTCAAAAGCATAGACTCCTTCTTTCCACAACATAAAATCAGAATTATCGAAATAGCTCTTCACCAACTTGCCGTTTGACAAGAAAACACATTCGTGTGGCGAAATCGTCAATGCGTTGCTATCGCTATCACCTTGATAAACTTTTACGGAACCTTCAACCAACGAAGTGTTGAATTCGTCATGTTCTTTATAGGCAAAGACATTAAACTTAGTGCCTAACACCTCTATATTCGCTTTTTCCGTAGAGACGACAAAAGGCGCTTTCTCATTCCGCTCCACTTCAAAAAAAGCCTCTCCGTCCAGTTCCACTTTTCGTTCATTCTTTTCGAAACGATTCGGATAGCGCAAGGTCGAACGGGCATTCAGCCAAACGGTCGTTCCATCATGCAACTTCACTAATGCACGTTGTCCGGGAGGAGTGGTAAATTCTTCATACATAATCACGGGTTCCTCAACTACGAACCGATTTATCCGATTAGAGATCATCCAAGTGGAAAAAACAGCAACACAAATCGTTGCTACATATCCTAAAATATGCTTATAGGGGATTGCGAATGATTTTTCTTTGCGAGCTTGCTTAAATTCGAGAAGTTTACCGACAGCAACTGATTCGTCCTTTTCTGCCGGAATCCACGATGTCAAAGCACAAAGGTTCTGAACTGACAAAAACTCCTTTTTCAGTTCTGCATCTGTTTCCATAGCGGAAAACAACTGCTTTTTCTCCTTAGCAGTTATTTCCCCATAAAAATATTTTGTTATTAGTTCATGCATTCCTCACACTTTTGTAAGGAAGAGCGATTATCTTCTCATTTACCACCAAAAAACAATCGCAAATAAATATTATTTAACACAAATCAGAAATAATAACAGGGGCAAGTAGTCCTTCAATTCAATACGAAGTTTCTTTAAGGCTATGGACATCTGGTTCTCTACCGTATTCATTGAGATGTCTAATTCATCGGCAATTTCCCGATATTTCATTCCTTCTATACGGCTCTTTAAAAATATTTCACGACATCGTTCGGGCAACTTGTCGATAGCTTTGGTTACGGCTTGCTCGATATCTTCTTCTGATGTAAAAGTATAGTTCAATTGTTCAAGGGCCGACAGCTTAAAAGTCAGTTCTTGTCTGTATTCCTCTGCCACCACTTTATGACGAAGATAATCGAGACTCCGGTTCTTCACAAGCGAAAAAAGATAGGAAACCAAACTGACCTGTATATCCAAGACTTCCCGCTTCTCCCATAAAAGAAGAAACACGTCTTGAACAACATTCTCAGCATCCTCATCAAACAATACATATTCTTTGGCAAAACGAAGCATACGGGAATAATATGTGACATATATCCTGTCAAAATTATTCAACATACATCCTTTGTTAGAAATAGGTTTGTTCATCCACTTATATATATTACTTTAACATTCTTTAAACAGCAGAGTTCTGTAAGAACTTAGGAGTTTCGTCGCCAACAAAGATATAAAAGATTTATTCATGTTACGAAATTTCCATTCAAATAATCCTTTTACCGATGTTTTAATCACAACATTCTACAAAACAAACAATTAACACATTCGCAATTAATAATCCGCCACCATGTCTTATTTCACAACAAACGTTATCTGCATTTATATACATAGTCTATATGTCCGTTTTTATTCTTTATTCAGGAACGCAAAATGATACCCATCCAGGAAAGGATTTGTAAATCCTCTAATTTTCAACTTTCCCATTCAAATATCCATAGTTCTTACAGAACTATGTCATCATAAGTTCCTATATAACAACAACAATCACAATACACAACAATCACTCCATTCATATATCGAAACACTGAGTTTGGCAGGTGGACCGGATTCCGGTCTGTAAGGTGGACGGGGGCATGTATAAAGCCCTGCATGGAGGATAAAAAAAATTTCTCTCTGGTGAAAATAAATTTTCACCGGCATGAAAATTTATTTTCACCACAAAGAAATATCTGAAACAAAAAGGAGGTGTCAATATTCCCTCGATCCCACGTCAAGCGTAGGGACAAGGAATTTTTGACACCTCTCCTACTTTTATAACTTGAATTTATACAATTGAGCCATCACTTTCTGGTATTCATTCTGCAATTGCATATGATTCTGCATACTTTGGTAAAGCGTGGTGACATCTACAAAATATTCGATCATCGAGATTTGTCCTGCTTGGATCGCCTTGTTCAACAACGCCAGGTTATTCTGGCTTTTCAACACTTCGCTATACTCGTCGATGGAGGTCTTCAGGGCCACCGATTGGTTATAAAGCCGGAGCAAATCGCTTTCGATCGTCGCCGTCGCGCTTTCCAGTTGCAAATCGGTATAAAGGCTCTGCGCTTTCGCCTGTTTTACATGGTTGCGATTGGAGAAAAGAGGAATGCTGATCCCCACCAAAAAACCATTGAAACGTTCGCCTCCGGTAGCCGTATTCAGACGATAGCCCAATTCGAAGCCGGGCAGATTCAATGATTTGCTCACACTCAACTGGCGCAGGGCCGCCGCCTTTTCACTCTGTAAAGAGAGTAACTGGCGATTGGCCGGGATCGCTTCCTGCTTCAAGTCGACAAAAGACAACGGGTTTTCTACCGGGAGATAGGCCGTATCGGTAAAATTAATCTCGATACCGCCGTTAAGCATCGCCAACTCATGCAACTTGGCCATGCGGGCAGCTTCGTTCATGCGGGCTTCGTTCTTTGCATTGAGCAGTTCGAGGTTGATCTTGTTTACTTCGAGTACATTGGCATCGCCATTCTGCAAACGTGTCTCATAAAGGGCAGATAGCTGCTCGGCATTCTGCCGGCGGATGTCCAAAAGGTTCTTCTGCTGGTTCAGCAAGACCAAATCGAGACAAACTTCTTTGGCCTGCAACAAAATCTGCTGGCGGATTTCCGCACTTTGCCGGTCGAAACCCTCTCCTTTTGCTTTCGACAATTTATTCTTCTGCACATAGACCGTAGGGAAATCGAAAGACTGGGAAGCCACCAACTCACCTTGTATTCCCATCCCTTCCTTATTTCCATACTGATGCGTATAGGAAACGGACGGGTCCGGCAGGTTGTTGTCCAATTTGGCTTCCAACTTCTGAGCCGTCACCATCTGGCGGTTTGCCTGCAATTCCTTGTTGTTGGCTTCTACGCTCCGGAGCACTTCCTCGATAGACGTTTGCGCCCCGGCGGCCATTGCTGAAGAAACCAATGCTATTGTTAATATGAATCGTTTCATTTGCATATTTCTTTATTGTTTAAATCATCATTTCTCTTTATTCATCAATAAATAAACAATCGGGATGATGAAGCCGTTCAGGAAAGTGGATGTCAACAACCCGCCCAAGATGACGGTTGCCATCGGGCTTTGTATCTCGTTGCCGGGCAAATCGCCATTCAGTGCAAGCGGGATCAATGCGAGAGCCGAACTGAGGGCCGTCATCAGGATCGGGTTCAAACGGTCCATAGAACCTTGCAGGACTGCTTGCTGAAGCGGCATATTCTCTACGGTCTGCAGATGCGTATAGTGGCTGATCAGCAACATGCCGTTACGGGTGGCGATACCGAACAGGGAGATAAAACCGATAATCGCCGGAATACTTATCTCGCCGGAAGTCAACCTCAAGATGAACACGCCTCCGATCAACGCCAACGGCAGGTTTAACAAAATAACCCCACTCTCCTTCGCATTCTTAAACTCATTATAGAGCAACAGGAAGATCACCAACAAAGACATCAACGAAGTTAGCAACAACGTACGGCTGGCTGCCTGTTCGCTCTCGAACTGTCCGCCATATTCGATATGATAGCCTTCGGGCAACCGGATGGATGTATCCACTTTTTGCTGTATCTCATTGACAACGCCACGGAGGTCGCGCTCGGAAACGTTGCCACTGATCACGATCTTGCGTTGTACATTTTCGCGGTTGATCGTGTTCGGACCTGTCACGGAACGGATATCCGCCACATAGCTCAACGGGACTTTCTTACCGCCCGCATCGATCATCAGATTACGGATGTCCTCCATTGTGGCGCGGCTTTCGTCCGAAGTCTTCACCGTCAGGTCGAATGTCTTGCCGTCGTCATACACCTGGCTGACCGCTTCGCCGCCCAGCATGACATTGACATACTCTTCAAACTCCGGCAACGAAATGCCATACTGGGCCATCAGCTCGCGTTTGGGCGTGATGGTAAGTTGCGGACGTTCGATCTGCTGTTCCACTTTCAAATCCACCAGACCGGGGATTCCCTGAATGGCTTCCTTGATTTGGTTGCCGACCGTAAACATCAAGTTCAGGTCCGTACCGAACAGCTTGATTGCGATATTCGCTTCCGTACCGGAAAGCATGGCGTCGATACGGTGAGAGATCGGTTGTCCGATTTCGATATTGGCGCCACTGATGGTAGACAATTTCTTACGGACATCATTCATTACGGCATCGCGGCTACGGTCTTTCAGGGCAAACGGAGCTTCGATTTCCGACACGTTCACCCCTAAAGCATGCTCGTCAAGCTCGGCACGTCCGGTCTTACGGGCAACCGTCTGGATTTCGGGGACCTGCATCAGCAATTCTTCCGCCCGTCGTCCCATCTCGTCCGATTCTTCGAGGGAGATACCCGGTAGAGAACTGACATTGATCGTAAACGAACCTTCGTTGAACGACGGCAGGAAGCTGCGCCCCAACGTAAAGAATGTTCCCAAGGCGACAAAGAACAGACCGATCGTGCATCCCAACACCATTTTCTTATGAGCCAATGCTCCATTCAAGGCTTTGCCATATAACTCTTTCAATTTACGGGCCACCCACGCTTCCTTCTCCACTTTCTTATCCGTAGACTTCTGGTTCAGCAGATAGCTGCACAACACCGGAGTCAGTGTCAACGCAACGACCGTAGAGGCAAACAATGCAACAATAAAGGCGATACCCAGCGGCACCAACATACGTCCTTCCATCCCATGCAGGAAGAAAAGGGGCACGAAGCTGACCACGATAATCAATGTCGAATTCAGAATCGGCATACGTACTTCGCGAGAGGCTTCAAACACGACTTCCAGGATGGAAAGTTGCCGGTCGGGCGGCAACAAACGATTCTCCCGTATTCGTTTATACACATTCTCAACATCGACAATCGCATCATCGACCAGCGAACCGATCGCAATCGCCATACCTCCCAAACTCATGGTATTGATGGTCAATCCCATATAATGCAACGTCAGTATGGAAACCAACAAGGATAGAGGCAAGGCTACCAACGAAATCACCGTCGTACGGATATTCATCAGGAACAGGAACAAGACAATAACAACGAAGAAACTTCCTTCGAACAAACTGTCCTTTACATTATTAATAGAGCTATCGATAAAGCGGCTCTGACGGAATATGTCGGTTGAGACATGCACATCGGCAGGCAGGTTCTTCTGCAAGTCTGCCACAATCGCATCCAGCTTTTCCGTCAAGTCGATCGTGCTGGTGTTGGGCTGCTTGGTGACCGTGATCAACACGGCGGGTTTTGCCCGTTCGGACGCTGTTCCGAGCTTCGGGCTTTTGCTTCCGACCTTCACCGTTGCGATATTTTCCAACAGGACGGGAAAATCCCCGACAATCTTGACGACTCCCTTTCCGATCTCTTCTGCATTCGCGGTCGAAAGGACACCGCGGATGATGTATTCGTTATCATATTCATAAAGGACACCGCCATTGGCATTCCTGTTCATATTACGGGTAACAGCCAGTACTTCATCAAGGCTGACACCGTAATGTTTCATACGGGCGGGATCGAGCAATATCTGGTATTCCTTGATATCGCCACCGATCACGGCAACCTGTGCCACACCTCCCGTCGATAGTAACCGTGGACGGATGGTCCAGTCGGCAATCGTGCGCAGGTCCATTTGGGTTGTTGGAGTGGCTTGCGAATCGTCCTTACTTGTTTCATCGACCGTAAGCCCGATAATCATCATTTCTCCCAAAATGGAAGACTGCGGGCCCAGCGTCGGCTTCCCGACATTCTCCGGCAGGCTTTCACTGACGACCGCCAATTTTTCGGAAACGATCTGACGAGCCCGGTAAATATCCGTGCCCCAATCGAACTCAACCCACACGACGGAAAAACCTGTCGTAGAAGACGAACGGACACGGCGCACATCCATCGCACCGTTCACAGCCGTTTCTACCGGAAAAGTCACCAGACGCTCCACCTCTTCAGGAGCCATACCATTCGCTTCCGTCATAATGACAACGGTCGGCGCATTCAAATCCGGAAATACATCCACATCCATATGGAAAGCAGTATACATTCCGGCAATCATCAGAAGCAGGGAACAGATCAATACAACCAACCTGTTATGCAACGAGTAATATATTATTTTATTCAGCATAATCTTTTTGCGTAAATAATAGTCAATTGCCTATTGTCAATTGTCAATTCATTAATGGTTATGTGTATGTGCAGGTATTGCATTAGAAGCAGAAGCCAACTTGATCTGGTAAGCACCGGCCGTCACGACTTCGTCGCCGGCTTTCAAGCCGCTCAAGATCTGGACCTCAGAACCATTGTCGGCTCCTAATGTCACAGGGACTTTCTTATAGGCCTCTTCATGCTCGCGGACAAAGACGGAGTAGACTCCTTGTTCTTCGATAAGGGCGGAGACAGGAACGCTGATCACATTCTGCATCGGAGCGGTAAGCAGATAGATTTCGACAAACGAACCGGGGATTATGGCTCCTTTGTTATCAAACTCGAATGTAACCGGGACATAAAACGAGTTGGCATCGGAGGCCTTTCCATAAGAGAGCAAACGTCCGCGCAGCTCGGATAGTTTATAAGTCACGTTATCGTACGACGTACGGAAATTAGCGGACTGGACAGAAGGCAAATAGTTGTAATATTTCTCTGAAACTTCCGCACGCAATACCAGGCGGCTATTCTGCGAGATTGTTGCCAACGGCTGGCCGACCGTCACATAATCGCCCTCTTTCACTTGCAGGTTCTTCAGATAACCGTTCATCGGCGAAACGACAGACACACCATTAGCCGTCTGTTTTCCGGCCACCGCTTCCCAAGCCACCTTCGCATTCTCATAGTTCAGACGAGCCTGTTCGAAATCTTTGGCCGAAACGATCTTATCGCCAATCAAGGCTTCCATACGTTCATATTCTTTCTTTGCATTCTCGTATGCATATTTAGCTTTAGCCGCTACATTCCCGTCAGACAAACCGCTCGAAGCAAGACTCAATATAGCCTGCCCTTTACGAACAGCCGTCCCGTCGACAAACGACAGGTTGCCGAATGTCACCACTCCGGGAACCGTAGCCACCACAGTCGATTCCTCTCCCTGTGCAGCCATCACCCGCCCGCTCGTCTTGATCACATCGGTAAAAGTGCCCGGCTCCACTTTATGCGTTTGCAACCCGACGGCTTCCGCCAATGCTTTCTTGAAAGAAATCTCACCGGCATGTCCTCCTCCGGCTTCTTCATGTTCGTGATCATGATCGTGGCCTTCATGTTCATGGTCGTGGCCTTCGTGATCATGGTCATGTCCTTCTTCGTGTTCATGAGCTTCATGTTCATGCTCTCCATGTGTCGCAGTATTACCATTGCAACCTGCCAGAATGTAGGCGAAAACCACCCACAATAAATATATCTTTTTCATTATGATTTATGAATTTTGATTTATGATTTATGAATAAAAAGGAAAGAAGGTTTGTGATTTATGATTTATGATTTATGTGTAGGTGATATAAATCATAAATTATAAATCATAAATCAAATTCGTACGGAGGCGCACGAAGCCCTGACGCAGAAGCGATCCACGTATCATGCAAGGACTCGATGTAGTAGGTCCGGTCTTTTTCGAACAAGAGCTTATAAAAGGCCGGAACAGGAGGGTTTATATAATCAAACAATACAAGCAAAGGGAAAAGGTACTGGTTCACGTTTCCATCTGTCACATGCGAAAAGACGGAAGTGTAGAGTGCGACGTTATGTCCGTTGCAACCGCAATCATGCGATTCAGAACTTCCATGCCCGCCATGGGCTGCCTCGGCTGAAAGCGATTTATAGCATGGCAACCCGTTACTATGGTGATGGTGCGGTATGACAACCGACATAAGCACCACGATACTGACGAGCAGCATTACATACTGATATATTTTCTTTTTAGCTCTCATACTTCTGACTACAAAAATAAGAAGTTTTTAATTACTACGCAATTATACCTTCCAAATAACAAGAAAACCACATCAGAATTTGTCAGATAAACCCGCATTTCGGAAAGCGGCAATCATCTGTTTCCAAAACACCGGTGATTCGGTTTTAAAACACCTATGTTTTGACTTTAAAACACCTATGTTTTGATGAAGCAGGAACAATAGGGCACACACAAATTAGGGCGGCATCTCAAAAAGAGCTTACACCCCTTTTGAAACACCGCCCTAAAATACCTGAAAAAGATGTCTGGACATCTTCCCGTATCGGGAGCAAGTCCTATTTATCCAGTTTAGCACAAATAAGTTCGGCCGCCTTCTTGCCGCTCATCAGCATACCGCCGAAGATCGGTCCCATACGGAAACTTCCACTCACACCGTTGGCCGCCATACCGGAGACGAACAGTCCCGGATAGATTTCTTTCGTATTTTCTACGGTTGTAGATTCACCCAGTTCGACATTAAGCGAACGTTCGCCGATCACGCCTCCGGTCGGAGTATTCAGCTTGATATCATTCTTGCGAGCCACCACGCGGGCAATTTCACAATCATGGCCTGTCCCCTCCAGAACAGCCTTGGACATGATCGTCAGCGGGTCCACATGCATGCCTTCGCGGATCACCGGAGCCCAGTTCACAACCACACCGGCTACGGCATCGTTATGGAACACCACGTCTTCTACGGAATAGCAGTTGAAAATAGTCGCACCGGCTTTTGTCGCGTTATATATCAAAGCCGAAGTCGTGTGTACTGAATCCATAATGTAAGTACCGTTTCCGGCATCCTTATAACTTACACCCAACTCGCGTACGATCGGCATAGCTTCTTCCTGAACCACGATATCGTTAAACATCATGGCGCCGCCCCACATACCTCCACCGGGAGCCAGCTTGCGGTCGAACAATGCCACCTTCTTTCCGGCCTTAGCCAGATAATAAGCAGCGACAATACCGGAAGGACCCCCTCCGACAATAGCGACATCAATAGACAAATTACTCTTTAACTTTGCAAAGTAAGAGTCAATAATTCCTGTTGAAACAATCTGTTCCATTACAAAATAATAATTAGAGTTTAAACATCGGGAAGCACATAGAGGTAACGCTTCCCTTTATTTAGTAATTCTACCTTTTCCCTTCACGGCGTTATCCGGCAGGTTCAATGGGTATAATCTCAGCCTGTATAGTAAGGCACCCCTATGATAAGTCGGTTGCAAAGATAATAAATTATCCGAAATGTGGCGGACGCTTGTTCATTTTCCGTTCCACAAAATTCTTCATGAACGCAACTGTTTCATCTATCCCCAGCACCGAGACATCTATCGAGAAGTTGTAAGTAGATGCAACTCCCCATTCCTTATTCGTATAATAATTGTAGTAGGCGGCACGCGACTTGTCTGTCTTCACCATCAATTCCTCCGCCTCTTCGACCGTCAGGCCTTGACTTTCGATGATCCGTTGAATGCGGTTCTCTTTGTTGTTGTGGATAAAGAAACTCAGGCAGTCGGGATCATCACGCAAGATATAATCAGCACACCGTCCGACAATCACACAAGAATTTTTTTCTGCCAGATTACGGATCGTATCGCTCTGATACAGAAACAAACGGTCGTTAGACAACACATCCGCATACGGCGGAAACAACCCCATATACGAATAGCCCATCGTAAAGGCATAAGCCAAACCACTGGAAGCCTTCTCGTCAGCTTTCTCAAAAAATTCCTCGCTCAATCCGCTTTCTTTCGCGGCAAGCGCCATCAGTTCCTTGTCATAATAACCGATGCCCAACTCTTTTGCCAGCTTCTGCCCTATCTCACGGCCACCGCTACCGAACTGCCGGCCGATGGCCAATATGATTTTATTATCCATGTCTATCAATATTTTTGGTATCAAGACAAAGGTAAATAAAATTTATTTAGAATAAAAAGGTTATTTTTGTTCTCTCATAAAACATAAGAATATGGCGGAAAATTTAATAATCAACGGAGGGAACAAACAAGAAATGTATGAGACATTGCTCCCTCAACTGCTATCGCTGACAACGGGAGAAACAGATACAGTAGCCAACATGGCGAATGTCGCCGCAGCCCTGAAACAGACATTCGATTTCTTCTGGGTCGGTTTTTACCGGGTAAAAGAGGAGATGCTCGTGCTCGCCCCGTTCCAAGGCCCTCTTGCCTGCACACGCATCCGGTATGGAAAAGGTGTATGCGGGACTGCATGGAAAGAAGCACGGACAATCGTTGTCCCGGATGTGGAGCAGTTTCCGGGACACATTGCCTGTAGCTCCGACTCGCGGTCGGAGATCGTCGTACCGGTAGTCAGAGGTGGAAAAGTGGTTGCCGTACTGGACATCGATAGCGACAAACTGAATGAGTTTGATGAGGTAGACGCAGAGTATTTGGAAAAACTCTGTGCCTCCTTACCGATTTAACAAGGCAACCACACCCAAATTCACTCGACCGTTACTATCTTACCCGCCGTATTCGCCCGGATCAGACGGTCGTACATTGCCTCGCAATAGACCGGAGGCAAGTAGAAACGGCCGGGGTAGACGGCACAGAGGTTAATGCGGACCGTCACCTGTTTTCCGGCAGGCAGATAATCAATGTAACTGTAGGCGCGATCATCGCGGATATCCTGGTAGTTGATGCCCGCCACCCGGTTGTCGGCCGTGCCACCCGTGGTGAGGAAGCGCGTGTTCAGTATCTCCCAGCCTGCCGGGAAAATCTCGGTCAGCACCAAGTGGCTATAATCACGCGCAGACGGGTTCGCAATGGTCACCACGGCCGTGAAGTTCGTACCCTGTTGCAAGGCGGAAGCATTCACCGGAAGGCCGTTCTGATCCATATAGCTGACAGCAAGTGTCAGACCGTTCGCATAGGCATCTTCTTTGCCCTCGGCAGGGATTCCTTCGGTCACGAGACGGGCAAACAAAGTAGAATTGCCGGTGTTTCTCAGCTCCAAAGAGACGGAAGAGGCCGCCTTATCGAGCAAAGTTTCCGTCCAGATGTTTCGAGTGGTGGAAACTTTTTCCGTCTTGCCTCCTAAGGTATAGGAAAAGTCCATCGAACCGGACACCTTGTATTTCTCCATATAACTGGAAAGAGCCACCAAGCTGAACGCCGTGGATTGCGTGCTCAGCCAATCGTCGGAAGCGAGTGTCTTGGAGATTTCATTCGCCAAGAGAGCTGCTTCCTTGCCGTTGTCGAGCAAGCAGAGCGTCATCAGACGGATCGAGTTGTCACGCAGGTCGCTGCCGAACGTCTGGTCGTATTCGGAATAAGCGGTTGTCAAAGCCGTTGTCTTTTCGATCAACTCCTTCGAGACATCCGGACGGCCGGCCAAAGCGTAAGCGCCCGCCAACAGATAGCGGCTCATAGGCGTGAGCGTCTTACTCTCTTTCAGGCGATTCATGGCGCCAACCTCAGATGCTTGCCCTAAAGCAAGGACAAACAGACGGTATGCCTGAGTCATCTCTTCGGATTCGGCAAAAGAAGAAGTTGCCGGCTTCCAGTTACGGGCGATACGGATCAAATCGTTCAACACATTTCGCTTCATTGCCTCAGACACGAGATATCCCTTCTTTTCTGCTTCGAGCAGGAAGTGGGTGGCATAAACAGTACCCCAGGCATTGCTACTCGTACCACCGGGCCAGTAGGAGAAAGAACCGTCTACCGTCTGGTAGGAGCGCAGGCGGCGGATCACTTCTTTCACATCCGCTTCGGCCGATTGTTCTTGTTCGCGGGTCAACGAAGCGAACTCACTTAAGTATAGTTGCGGGAATCCTTTCGAGGTGATTTGTTCGACACATCCATGTGGATAGCCCAACAGATAGGACAACCGTGTGGAGAGATTGACGGGCTGGACATCCGACATTTCGAGCACAAGGGAGTTCGTGCCGTCCGTTCCGGGCAGGTCGACCGTTCCTTTCCAACTCTTTCCGGCTTCGAGCGTCACAGGCGTCACCTTGACTTGCGGACGGCGCACGGAACGAATTTCGATATCGGTTTCATACACAGACTTTTCTCCTCCACCGGTAGCCGTGATCTTCACGTGTCCGACTCCTGGGGTATCTTTCACACGGATACGGAACTGCGCCAATTTGTCGCTGACCGTTTCAAAATGCAACGTACGGCTCGCCTCGCCGATCACCTCCATATTATCGGAACAAGCAATCGTGACCTGAACGTTTCCGACCTCTTTCTCAGTAGCAAAGACAGTAGCCGGGACCACCATTTCCTCTTCTATGCCGATGACGCGTGGAAGCGTGCCGAGCAACATGACTGGCTTGCGCACGAGCACACTCTTCTCCGTGTTGCCATAAGCCTCTCCGTTTCCTGTAACAACCATGACACGGACACGGCCGTTATAGTTCGGCATCATATAAGTATGCTGTCGTTTTTCTCCCTTTTTCAGTAAGAACGGACCGGCAAACTGTACGACCGGCTTGAAACGGTTCACGATTGCTTTCGGGCCTTTGTTCAAGGCATCGTCGCCACCGATACTGAACAGTTGCTCGATGCGGCCGCCATACGCGCCGACCACATAGTTGTATAAATCCCAGGTATTGACCCCCAAAGCCTCTCGAGCATTAAACGCCTGCCAAGGATCGGGCGTGCGAAAACGGGTCAGGTCAAGTAACCCTTCGTCGACAATCGCCAGCGTATAGGCCATCTCGCGACCGTTCTTTTCGGAAACCGTCACGTGGTAAGGAGCTTCAGGCTTGACCTCGTCCGCCATACGGATAACCGGAGCCAAATGGCTTTCGGGAGAAGTTACCGTGAAAGGAACGACACCGTACATGCGGATCGGCAGATCGTTCTTCGTGATTCCGTGCGGTTGCAACAACGTTATATAGAGGTACGCATTCGGCTGCATATCGGGGGTGACGTCTATCTTGACCGTGGTCTGCCGGTCCTCACACATGTGCTCGGTAGTCGAGAGGACACGCGTGCCGTTCTCGATGCTGACAATCGCACGGCTTCCCTTTACGGAAGGGAAGGTGACGACAATCTGTTCTCCCGGCGCATAGGTGTCTTTGTCGGTCTTGAAGGTAAGCATATTGGCGGATGAAGAGCCGTCGGCATCGCGCCGCCCTTCGCTGTAAGGCCAGTCGAAATAGTTCATCACGCCGGTGGAGTGCTTGCTATCCTTGTCTTTCACCGAGATGAAATAGGTCCCCCAATCGGCATCGGCATACTTCAGATTGAAAGAGGCCGTGCCATTCGCTCCCGTACGGACGGTAAAGGTTTTCACCGGCTTGTTGTATGAGTTGGATACGTAGTTCGCCAAGCTGCCGTTGTCGGAGTTCCACCACCAATACCAATAAACTTTATAGACCTTCACTTCGAGTTCGGTATCGGTTACCGGCTGTCCGAGGTAATTGACGGAGGCCACTTCATATTTATATTCGGTTCCGGTCTTCAACGGCTCCCCACCATCTTGCTGGGGCGACCTGATACCGACGTAGCGCCGGTAGGGTGAATAGAACGCTCGGTTGGCATCGATGCTGAAATCTCCGGATTCCTCATATACACGGGTAACGAAGTTCGCCAACAACATGCCGGGAGCCGAGGCTCCTATCTCGAAACGTGCCTTGATGATGGCATTGCCGGCGGCATCGGTCGTACCGGAAATCACTTTGCTTTCTTCACTGTTGAAAATTTTCGACGGATCATCGAAATAAAAATTCTTATAACCGGCAAAGGTTGTCGGGGTCGATATGAAGGTTCCTTGAATGTCGTATTTCAGGTTACGGGCGGTCGCACCTTGCAGCCATTCCACATGCATAGTGGCGTCAAGCGGTTCACCCCGAAGTAATTTTTTTTCAGGCATAGTCAGGGATATCTTCAAACGATTCGGTTTGATCGTTTCGATACGGAGGCGCTTCGTAAAAGTGGCACCGCCGACATTCACGTTGACATTCCAGGCTCCTGTCGGGGCATCGGGTTCGGTCGGCATGTCGAAGGCATAGAGTCCTAATTCACCTTTTGTCTGAGTCTTGCGCAAATAAAGCTGGCCGAGCGGGTTGTAGAGTTCCATGATGACCGGGTGGTTTGCAGGAAGCATCCGGCTGCGGTCGTTCAGCATAAAACCGAGATGCAATGTGTCTCCCGGACGCCACACGCCACGGTCACCGTAGATAAACCCCTTGATGCCTTTCTGCACGACTTCGCCGGAGACATCGAACGAACTTAACGACAAGGCCGAACCGTCGTCCACACGAAGGTACGAGCGTTGCTGTCCGAAAGAAGCAGTCAAGTAGAACGGTTTGCTGTCTTTCAGAGAGAAACGCACTTGTCCTTTGTCGTCCGTCACGCCGGAAGCCAATTCCTGACGCTGGTAGTTGTAGGCAGCGACTTTGACACCTTTCTCCGGATTGGTATTCAGAATGTTATGCACAAGGACAGTCATTTCGTTATCTTCACCGGCCATCGCCAACAGGCCGAGATTGGTGGCAAGGACATTCTTGCCGACGGTCGTGTTATAGTAGTAGCTGTTCGAACAGGGATCGTTGCGCTCGCTGTATTTATAGTCTGACCAGTCGAAGTCGCCATTATAGTAGTAGTAACCGCCTCCATCGAACCGACAGCTCTCTTCCTTGAACTTGATCTCGTCATCAGCAAGCAGTTGTTCTTTGCTTTTCTTCACGAAAGCTTCACAAGGATAGGCGGACAGATCCCGGTTGAACGACAATTCCACCCGATAGATGGCACCGGGTTCGGGATCGACCAGCTCTTTCAAATCGATTGCGTAGGTATTCCAACGGCTTAGATCCGAAGCGGCGTCTTCATCGAGGAAGATTGTTTTACGAGCAATCAGGCGGCCGACACGCATCAGGTCGCCCGTTCCGTCAAGGTCGTTTATCTGGAGGAATTGCCCGATGTTCTGTTCGAATATCTTGATGACACGCACTATCACGCCACGCAGGTAGACAGCCTGGAAGGGGATCGTCAGCTGTGTGGACTGCGGAATGATCACACCGTCACCAATAAAACGGGCTTCCGGTTTTTCATCGCTGACAACGATTTGGCGAACAACGCTCTCTTTCAGGTTCAGTCCGTTTTTACTTCTGATATTCTGGCTCAAATGAACGTTCAAGGCTCCTTTGCTACCGGCATCGGGATAAAGGCGAAGCTTATTGCCCTCGACATTGGTCGCTTCCGATTTGTTGCCGTCGATCCAGGCAAGCCCCTGCATATTCTGTGCCGCATCGAGCAGTTTCGTAAAAGAGACCTCGACGTAGCGCTCCGGCTCTGCAACATATTTGACATCGTATACTGCAAAATCATTCAGATCGGGGATATTGACGGATAACAGTTCTTCCTCCGGAACATTTAGTTTGTTCGGGGCGACGGACAGCTTAAAGGAACGTGCCGCCTCCGTCCCGGCTTGTATGTTCTGGATGGAGGCTTCGTGCCTCTTCCCGTCGGGGGTATGCTGCCAGGTGACATCCGCTTTTTCAGAAAAACGGACAAGAGATTCTACGGTTTCGGGGGTTTCTCTGTCCGGTGTGAACAACGAACAGACAATGTCATAACCGTTTTCATTCTTTTGGTTGATATCGACGGATTGCAAGTTGGCACGCAACAGCAAAGATTGCGTTGAGAACCTGAAAGTAAAATATTTGTCCTTTCGCTCCGTGTCGAACCACTCCGATAGGTCAGCCTTTACCTCATAACGGGTATTGCGCTCGAAACTTTTGGCGGGCTTGAAAACGATCGTCCGGTTGTTCTCGAAAGCGAACTCTCCGGCTGTTTCGGGTTTGATCCTAACTAAGTTGCGAAGCTGGTCAGGCTTCATCTTGTCGGTCGCTATTTCCTGATTGAAAATCAGATATACGGGTGTATATCTTGAAATCGTACCGGAGGTAAACGCCTCCACATAAGGACTGAAAGGCTGTTCCTCGGACTCGCCTTTACTTTTCCCCTCACATCTGCTGAATAAGAACAAAAGACAGCAGGCACAGATATAATACAGATATTTCGCCATATTTTCTGAAATTAACAGTTACACGTTAGATAAACAGACTTCCTGCAAATATAAGTTTTTTATATACATTATCATTCTCGCTTTTTTACCATTTTTTTGCCCAATAGTATTTTTAACCGAACTTAAAGGACTACTTTTGCAAACCAAAATAAAAAGTTATTTGAGGTATGCAGAGAGATCGTATTGATTTTGGTAGTATGAACATTCCGGTTCTATTCCGCAAAATCTTTTTCCCGACATTATTAGGAATGGTTTGTATGGCGTGCATCACGATCGCCGACGGTATATTCGTAGGACGTGGCGTGGGGAGTGACGCATTAGCTGCCGTCAATATCGTCGCTCCGATTTTTATGATAACGACAGGGATCGGGTTGCTTTTCGGGGTAGGTTCGTCAGTCGTGGCCTCCGTCCACCTGTCGCAAAGGAAGGTCAAGGCCGCAAACATCAATATCACACAGGCGTTGCTGGTGTCCCTTCTGTTGATGGTAGCAGGAATATCTTTGGTGATGCTATTCAACAAACAGACGGCCTATATGCTGGGAAGCTCCGACCAGTTGTTGCCGCTTGTACTGGAGTATATGAAATGGATCGTACCGTTCTCCATATTCAGTATGCTTGCCAATATTGGGATGTTTATGATCAGGTTGGACGGTTCGCCGAAATTTGCAATGTTGTGCAACGTTATTCCGGCATTGATAAATGTCGTACTCGACTATATTTTCGTCTTCCCGATGCAGATGGGGTTGACCGGGGCTGCACTGGCAACCGCGTTAGCAGAGGTGGCAGGCGGATTGATGGTCTTGGTCTACTTGCTCGGTTTCTCCAGGACGTTACATTTATACAAGTTGAAAATGAGCCTGAAAAGCCTGCGCCTGACCTGTCGGAACACGGGATATATGATTCGTTTGGGAGCTTCGGCGATGTTGGGAGAATTGGCAATCGCCTGCATGATGCTAGTCGGCAACTATGCTTTTATCCGGATGCTGAAAGAAGATGGCGTGGCGGCATACAGCGTAGCTTGCTACTGCCTGCCTATTGTATTCATGATCGCGAACGCGATCGCCCAGTCGGCCCAGCCGATCATCAGCTATAACTATGGTGCGGGAAATGCAGCACGGGTACATGCGACGTTCCGGCTTTCGTTGAAAACAGCATTTATCTCCGGACTGATGGCTTTTGCCGTGATGTATCTGTTTTGTCCTTATATCGTAGCGATGTTTCTGGAGCCCGGTTGCCCGGCTTACGAGATTGCGACGAATGGAATCCCCTACTTCGCCTCCGGATTTATTTGCTTTGCCTTGAATATTACATGGATCGGGTACTACCAGAGTATCGAATTGGCAAAGAAAGCAATGTTTTTTATGCTCTTGAGAGGGATCATCCTGATGAGTATCTGTTTCCTCGCTCTTCCTCACCTGCTGGGAGAAAAGGGGTTATGGTTGGCTGTTCCGTGTGCCGAACTGATCATCTTTATCTCATTGACGATAGATTACCAGTACCGGCACAAGGCATGCAGAACAGTGAAATAAAGCAACTATCCTTTGGCATTCCGCATCACCCGCTCTATCGCATCATCCATCTGCACGATGGACTCCAGGCCGAGTGTCATGCAATGCAGATTACTTTCGGTGACAGCAAAACGGATGGAACGTTCACGTTCGGCATCGGAAACATGTTTGCCTTCACCGAAAATTTTCATTCCGATAACACCTTTGCCTTTCTTGCGGGCCTTACCTAAAAGTTCGTTTACGGCTTCAGGCGTGCCGTCCATATGGCTCTGGAACGGATTCAGGCGAGCAAGGATAACATCACACCAAGGGTTGTTGACAGCCTCGACCATCGCATCCCAGTTATGGCAAGAGACACCGACAGCTTTCACAATGCCGTCCTGCTTGGCTTTTGCCAGGCCGTCCATATAAAACTTACGGGTTTCCGCCCAGTCGCCTTTCGTCATGCAGTGCAGCAGGAGGATATCGAAATAGTCCGTTCCGGCTTCCCGCCTGAAACGGTCGAGAGTTGTTTCTACCGCTTCGCGCTTTTCCGACCCTTCCTCGTAAGTCCACATCTTCGTCATCAGCGTGAGTTTCTCGCGGGGTAGCTCTTTCAAGGCTTTTCCGACAAACGGCTGCGAACCGTACATATCGGCCATGTCAAAGAAGCGGATACCTCGTTCATAACCGTGACGGGCCATTTTTACAAAGTTATCCATTCCGATCCGGGTCTGGTTGGATTGATAGTTCCAACCTTTCGTTCCGGTTCCCATAGCAATGCGGGAAACTTTCAACCCCGTCTTTCCCAGTTTCACCCTGTCGACCGATACATCCGAAGAAACAGTCACCTGTATATCGGCAAGCCCCGTACGGGCTAAAGATAAACCGGCTATTCCGGCTACTCCTGTCTGAATAAATTTGCGTCTGTCCATCTCTATATTTTTTCAGGTAATACTTTTTTTAATATCAAATAGCCACACAAACCGGAAATGAACGAACCGGCAAATACACCCAGTTTCGCCTGGTTCAACAATTCCGCTCCAATATCGGGCATTCCTGCAAAAGAAAGGTTTGCGATAAAGAGGGCAACCGTAAAACCGATCCCCCCCAACATCGACACCCCGAAAAGGTTCCGCTTGCTCACTCCTTCCGGCATCGTGGCAAGACGCAAACGAACAAAAACATAAGTAAACAGGAATATACCCAACGACTTTCCGACAAACAGACCGAGGAATACAGCCAACGGGATTCCCGGTAACGAACCGATCCCGATATCTCCGAAAGTTACGCCGGCATTAACGAAAGCGAAAAGTGGCAAGATCAGATAATTGACTAACGGATGGAGTTTGTCGGCGATGCTCTGTAACGGGCTGATCGTTTTATCCGCCAATGAATGGATATTATTGAGGACCTGTATCTGTGTCGGCGAGAGAACCGCAGCCTGCCTGGAATGACGTACTTCGGTGTAATCCAGCATATCCAGATAACCTGTCATTTCGCAAGTGAAATCATCTAACTTGACAACCGGACGAGCCGGAACTGTGAATGCGACCAGTACCCCCGCTATCGTCGGATGAATACCCGATTCAAGAAACAACATCCACACGAAGAAACCGATTATATAATAGAAGACAATGTTATTCACCTTCATCTTTCCCCCCACATACAGCAATATCAACAAGGCAAGTGAGATCAGAAGAGGCTCGAACGCAATCTCACCACTATAGAACAAGGCGATAATGATAATGCCGCCAATATCGTCCACCACCGCCAATGCTGTCAAGAAGATACGCATGCTGAGTGGTACCCGTTTCCCCAACAGCCCTAAAACAGCCAGCGCAAAGGCGATATCGGTCGCCATCGGAATAGCCACACCTCGCACATCGGGCGCAGAGGGGCAAACCAGGAAATAAAACAATACCGGAACGATCATTCCACCGCAAGCCGCAATAATCGGGAGCAACGCTTTCCGTACCGAACTCAACTCCCCGATCAGAATCTCCTGTTTGATCTCCAATCCGATCACAAAAAAGAAAACCGCCATCAAAGCATCATTCACAAAGGCCAACATCGGCATCGCTTCGCCATGATGCATAAACGGAGTGAAATTGCCTATCTTCAAATCGATCGGATGAGACAGGATGTTGTGATAAGACTCTGCCCAGGGGGAATTGGCGAATAGCATGGCAAGAATCGTAGCCATGAACAATAAGATACTCGCGTTCGGTTTCTGCATAGCGAAACGACGCAACGGCTTAAGGATAACGTTAATGGTTCTATCCATAGATATTAAATATTTACAGGGAACGATCCGCAGACCGCATCCCTTTGAGTTCTTCCTAACAACTATCAGCCTACCTGCCTGCAGACTCCAGTTCGTAAGTGCTGCGGGTCAGTTTTTCAACCCACACGACAAATATACCAGTTAAAATTAAATTAAACACTATGGTGAGCACAGAAATCATAATTCGTTTTTGGGAATACAGGCACTTTCCACCTTCAATAAACGCGCTTTCAGACGTTCAACCTCTCCTTTGCGAATGCGAAGTGTCATTTCGCAATCCATTTCAAATTTTTGAGAGACGATCACCGGATTCTCTTCCTTGACAATGCGCATGATTCCGTTCAGATAAGGATATTCGAATGCAATGGTGATATCCTCATCAACAGTACGCTCTTCTATCTCGGCAGCAGCTATCGCTTCGGCGGCGGCTGTCCGGTAAGCGACAATCAAGCCGCTCGTTCCCAATTCGATTCCGCCGAAATAGCGGACCACGACGATCAGGATATCCGTCAGTCCGTTCGAGTTGATCTGTCCCAGGATCGGTTTTCCCGCAGTAGACGAGGGTTCACCGTCATCGTTCGCACGGAAAGTGAGGCGTTCGGGTCCTAACATATAGGCCCAGCAGACGTGGCGGGCGTCGTAATACTGTTTACGGTATTTGTCCAGTTGCTCTTTCACCTCTTCCACCGTACGCACGGGGATCGCATACGAGATAAAGCGGCTGCGCTTCTCCGTATAGTACCCTTCGGCTACCTGCTTTATGGTTTTGTAACTGTCGTCCGCCATCTTTTAATCCGGTATATGGGTTTCCTGTTCTTCCCGGAAAGCCCGGAAATCTTTCATTATCTCTTCTATCTCTTCAATAAAGTAAGGATCTTTCACATGCTTCTTCACCTCCTCATAATAGGTTTCAATGGCCTTCAACGCACATAAATCCTGTCCGCGCAGCAAGAAGTAAGGTTCTTCCTTCTCCACGCATTGTTTAATCATCTGAATAGGATTCTTCATTTCTTATCGCTTTTTTAATTCGTCTTTCAAAAATGGAGCCGTATAGCTCTTTGTTTTCGCTTTTACCATTTCTTCGGGAGTTCCGGTGAAAAGGATCTGCCCACCGTTACGTCCGCCTTCGGGGCCCATATCGATCAGATAGTCGGCACATTTGATGACATCGAGGTTGTGTTCGATGACGATGATCGTATTTCCCTTATCCACCAGCTTGTTCAGGACACCCAGCAAAACCCGTATATCTTCGAAATGAAGACCTGTCGTCGGCTCGTCCAATACATAAAGCGTCTTGCCCGTATCCTTCTTTGCCAGTTCGGTCGCCAGTTTGACACGCTGGCTCTCCCCCCCGGAAAGAGTCGTAGAGGGTTGCCCCAACTTGATATAACCCAGGCCGACATCCTGTAAGACTTTCACTTTCGACAGGATCGACGGGATATTCTCGAAAAACTCCACCGCCATGTTGATTGTCATATCCAAAACGTCCGCAATGGATTTCCCGCGAAAGCGGACTTCCAACGTTTCCCGGTTGTACCGCTTGCCATGACATTCTTCACAGGGGACCAATACATCCGGCAGGAAATTCATCTCAATCGTCTTGTATCCGTTCCCCTTGCACGTCTCGCAACGTCCGCCGGAGACATTGAACGAAAAACGTCCGGGTTTGTAACCGCGCACTTTCGATTCAGGCAGATCCACAAACAGGTTACGGATATCCGAAAAGACTCCGGTATAAGTAGCCGGATTGCTTCTCGGCGAACGCCCGATCGGTGACTGGTCTACATTGACTATCTTATCGACATTGTCTATCCCTTCTATCGACTTGTAAGGCAACGGATCTTCCAAGGAACGATAGAAATGCTGGCTGAGAATCGGTTGCAAGGTCCGGTTGATCAAAGAAGACTTTCCGCTGCCGGACACACCCGTGACACAGATCAACGTGCCCAACGGGAATGCCACATCCACATTCCGCAGATTATTCCCGCTCGCCCCTTTTATCGTGATGAACTGTCCGTTCCCTTTCCGCCGCTCTTTCGGAACGGCAATTTCCGTCTTCCCATTCAGATAGGCCGAAGTAAGCGTGTCGGCTTTCAACATCTCTTCGGGAGTTCCGGCAAAAACCACTTCTCCTCCCAGACGGCCGGCCTTCGGTCCCATATCGACCACATAGTCCGCATTCAACATCATGTCCTTGTCATGCTCGACCACGACAACAGAGTTACCCGTATCGCGCAATTCCTTCAACGAGTTGATCAGACGGACGTTATCCCGTTGGTGCAACCCGATACTCGGCTCATCCAGGATATAAAGCACATTGACCAGCTGGCTGCCGATCTGGGTCGCCAAACGGATACGCTGGCTCTCACCTCCCGATAACGTCGCCGAGGCACGGTTCAAAGCAAGGTAATCCAGCCCGACATCCAACAGGAATTTCAGACGTGAACGGATCTCCTTCAGTATTTCGACAGCTATTTGCCGCTGTTTGGGATTCAACCGGTCTTCAATGCCATCCAGCCACTCATACAATTCGGAAATATCCATTGCCGAAAGTTCAGCGATATTCTTTCCGGCAATCTTATAGTGCAGCGCCTCCTTGTTCAACCGTTGCCCGTTACATTCCGGACAGGTAGCCATCCGAATAAACTGTCCCGCCCATTTCTGTGCAGAAGCGGAAGCCTCGCTCTCCTGCTGCATCAGGATATATTTGGCAACTCCTTCATACGACAGGAAATAATTGGAAGTACCCAGCGACTCGTTTTTAATTTGCAGACGTTCGTCCGTCCCGTTCATAATCTCATCGATCGCTTCTTCGGGGATGTCTTTGATCGGGGTTTTCAGCGTTACGCCATATTTCTCACAAATAGCTTCGATCTGCCAGAATATCAGGGAATTTTTATATTTCCCCAACGCCACGATACCGCCACTGTAGATACTGAGCGACGCATCGGGTACGATCTTGTTCATGTCCAACAAATTGACCTGCCCCAATCCTTTACATTTCGGGCAAGCCCCCTGCGGAGAGTTGAACGAGAAATTATGGGGAGCCGGTTCGCTGTAAGACAACCCCGTCACCGGATCCATCAGCCGGCGGCTGAAATGGCGCACTTCGTTCGTCTCGGCATCCAGCACGAGTACCAGACCGTCACCCTGCTTCATAGCGACGCGCAAGCTTTCTTTCAAACGGCGTTCGTCCGATTCCGAAACAACCAGCTTATCGATCACAACCTCTATGCTGTGCATCTTATACCGGTCGAGCTTCATGCCATGAAATATCTCCTTCATCTCACCGTCCACCCGGACATTCAGATATCCTTTCTTCCGCATCTGTTCGAAAAGTTCCTTGTAATGTCCCTTGCGGTTACGGACGAGCGGAGCAAGCAGATAGGTTCTTTTTCCTTTATACTGGTTCATTATCAACTCCAACGTCTGCTCTTCGGTGTATTTCACCATCTTCTCGCCACTCAGGTACGAATAAGCCTCTCCAGCCCTTGCATAAAGCAGACGGAAAAAGTCATAAATCTCGGTAGTCGTCCCCACCGTGGATCTTGGATTCTTGTTCGTTGTCTTCTGCTCGATCGAGATAACAGGGCTCAAGCCGGTGATCTTATCCACATCCGGACGCTCCATATTTCCCAAAAAATTACGCGCATAAGCGGAGAAAGTCTCCACATAACGGCGTTGCCCTTCCGCAAAAATCGTATCGAAAGCCAAAGACGATTTACCACTACCGCTCATACCGGTAATCACGGATAGCTTGTTACGAGGTATGTCGACATCTATATTCTTCAAATTATGGACACGGGCACCTAAAACGGAAATGCGACCGCCTTCCAATGCATTCTTATCCTTCATCATTTTCAGTTTTCTTATTTCACCACCCAGGCCGGATTATGCACATAGGTGTTAGGCGTTTTATAATACATGTCAGATTCTTTCGGTATCCGGATCGTATATGTTTTTCCCCCCGTCAGCAATTTACGATCGCGTAACCAGGGATTAAAACGCTTCAGATCGGCATAGGTGATGCCATTCTTCTTGGCAAAATCGGACAATTCCTGAATATCCGTCGAGACGGAAACTCTCTCGCACTCGATCGGTTTATACAAATCCTGCGCCCTCAACACGAAGCCATATTTATAGGGAGCTTCAAATATCTGCTTGATAGCCATGATCCGATAGACATAGCGCGTAGTCTCCTCCACCAGCCAGAGATCGAACGAATTGTCCGCATCCTGCTTGACAAGCTCTCCCGATATACGTCCCATACCGGCATTATAGGAAGATGCGACCATTGCCCAATCCCCATATTTTTCATAGGCTGCTTTCAGATAACGGCAGGCAGCCTCAGTTGCCTTTGCCACGTCGCAACGCTCGTCAACCGTAGGTGTTATCGTCAACCCGTACTGACGTGCCGTACCTTCCAACAATTGCCAGGTCCCTACTGCCCGCGCAGGCGATGAGACACGCGGATCAAGATGGCTCTCGATTACCGCCAGATACTTGAAGTCGTCCGGAATACCATTGGCTTTCAGGATCGGTTCGATTATCGGGAAATAGCGGTTTGCCCGCTTGATCAGCAGCATGGAGGTAGAATGGAAATAGGTAAAACTACTCAATTCCCGGTCAAAACCCTCATGCATATTATAACGTGTCAAATCGATATCCTTTCCGCAAAAAGAGGCGGAAGAAGGTATATCCGGCGACATGGTCACCGATGAAACGACCGGACGTTGGTCTTTCACTTTCTCCGAATCACTCGAACCGATGGAAAGGCAGGCAGTCAGACACACAGCGCTTCCCACCACAAAACCGGCAATATTGTTACTGCTCAATAATTTCATCATCAATTTTCTTGGGTCTAAGAATATTTATAGAACCTTTTTTATTATATTTAATACCATCCGATCCCACCGCATCTATCACATAAAAATAGACACCGGGAGCAACATATTTTCCACCTTTTTTACCATCCCATCCTTCAGCCGGATTCGTAGAATGATACATCTGCACCCCCCATCGGTTGAATATCCAGCACTTATAGGTCACAAGCGATTTGTAGGCGACGCGAAACTCATCATTGATGCCGGGCGTCGTTCCGGGCGAGAAAGCGTTCGGGATCTGCAGCTCCGATTCGGCAACCTTGATTTCAATCGAATTGGAAACCGCCTCGCATTCTCCCGTCGCGTTGCTGACAGTCGCAACCGCCGTATAATCGCCCTTCTCCGTAAATGTATAATCGACCTCCTCATCCCTGTATTCCACCAGCGGATTCTCGGCTCCGTTTTCCTGATCGCTCCTATATATCTTCCAAGTATACAGTGTTGCTACCGGATCATTGGCATACGCCCGGAATGTGACCGTTACCGGAGCGGAAAGATATTCTCCGTCTCCGGCTGTCATATTCTCCGCATTATCCATCATGAACGTCGTATCGACATGCACTTCGACAGCCACCGCCTGATAGGTCTCCGAAGTGATCGATTTCTCCAACCCGAAATGTTTCGCAAACTGATCGCCGGAAAGCGTGACCTCCGTATCGCACAACGGGATTGTATTGGCATCGTTTATTTTTACCGAATAAGGACCTTCCGTCAATGTTCTTTGCACATTCTTCGGTGAAAAATACTTGTTTTCTTCAGACCATTCCAATGTTTGATAAGCGACATCGAATTCCCGCTTCACTGCCAGCCGGCTTCCCGACGGAGTATAATAATACATGGCCGGGACAGCCGGAGAACCTTCCAGCCAAAATCCGTCACAATTTCCTTTGACTGTAACACTCTCGACATTAAAAGCATATTTGCTATAATCGATGATCCACACATACCAACCATTCAAACCGGAAGCCGGATCCTCCACATAATATCCGGTTCCATCCTCTATATTCCGGATAACAGATGTCATCCCGTTCTGTTCACACGAAACCGGTTGCCGGTCCAATGCCTTTTGCTTATACCTGTACCATTGATGATTGGCAGACGAAGACGTATAGCTAATCTCCACATTATCCATCCCATACACCAGATAGACTCGTATGCGATTCCCCTGGTTTTCCAACAAATAAGGAACCCCGTTTCCTCCTGTCACCGTATATTGCTGTGCCTGAATGGCCAACACCACAAACAAGAAACAAATCAATCCGCCCAATTTCCTAATTTCCGTTCTTAGCATATACATAACTTAATTAGCTTACAAAATTACTATTTTATACGGATTTATACGGAGAGAAATACCTTTTTATTGCATTATCCGGACTTCAATCTTTTATAAAGAAAGAAACTCAAGACGAATAAAAAAACAATCACAAAGAAAAAACAGCCCGGTGAACGGGTTATCCGGCGGGTCTCCGTCCGGCTAAGTGTTTCCTCCTTATGACGGCCGGTATAGTCCGTTTGCCGGTATGCCACGATCTCCCCGGTATCGGCAAGCTGCCGGCTGCGATCCATTTGAAATGTCGTGACAGATTCCGTATATTGCTTTCCCGTACTGTCAGGAGCGAAATAAACAATCCGTTGCAAATTCCAGGCAACCGTATCGGTCAGGCGGATATCCTTTTTCAACATCCCTATCTTCCTGTCAGACAAACGGACACTCTCCAAACTGGCTGCCGATTCCAGCCGATGGTTCTGCCTGCTCAGCCCACATCCTGACAACAGGAATACCAGTACCAAAAGACGTAAAAGCACCTGCATTCTGTTTTTACCGGTTTTCTTTAACGACAAATGGAGGAAATTCCGTTTCCGGTAAAAGATCGCCTGGTCAAACTCAAGCTCCGACAGCCGTAAGACAGCCAATAGTTCCGCCACATCAGGGACATAACAATCGGCAGCCTCCCCTTTCGTATGCTGGCTGCCGGGTACACCTCCCACCAACCGGTTGACCTCCTCGCTACGATACCCGCTTGTCACCCCGACCGGCTTGCCATATAACTTCCGCAACGGCTCCAACAACCCCGTAACCAGATATTTCAACGCCGCAAGAGCCTCTTCTCCCGGTATATTCCCAATTCCTTTTTCTATCGCAGTCCTGCTATAACACATCTCTTCCAATCTGAAATGTTCACTTAATTTCTCGTCTCTCATTTTTCTCTTCACTTTTTTAATTCTTGATTCTCAATTTATAAGAGTAGTCCACCCCAAAAAGCGCCCCCGCAAACGTGCTGATCTCCCCAAAAGCTACCAACACACTGTTATCCACCTCTCCCCTCGGATCGATCCAGAATCCGCAAAAGAGAAGAACAATCCCGCTCATTGTGAGCAGGACTGCCATTGTCAGCTGAACCGTCAATCTCTTCATGATTTATGATTTGAGATTTATGATTTACCGATTGTCAATTCTAAAGTTCCCCCGGTCTTTCTTCCTCTCCCTCATCGGGAGTCGATCCGGAGGCCTCCGTCACGATTCGTTCGAAATTTGTAAGGCTTTTCATGGTGCGCAATGCCTTACCCGGTAGGAAACGTACACGGGGCTCACGGATCAACCCTGTATTAAAATTATCGGAACCGACAACACCCTGCGAACCGAAATTCAGACGAAAAGTTCCCAATTCACCCACATTCACACGGCGTCCGTTACGCAAATGACGTGCCATAACAACATTCAGACGGTCCAATACAGCCTTTACACCGGCACTACCGGCAACAGTGCTGTCACCTACTTCTTCGATCAGTTCTTCAAACGTCACCAAGTCACCACTGACCATCTGTGCATACACCTTTTCAGGATTTTCTTCCTGATCCTTGCCTAAATTTCTTTTCTGAACCAATTTGTACTTCAGAGCCATAATCTTTAATTTTTAAATGATTAATAATTTGTTTTTGATCACATTGCAAAGATAGAGTACCCGCAAACCGTTAAAAAAGCAGTGAGACGGATGTATAAATGATGATTTACAGGTATGTGACCTGGATGGCATGATCATACAAAATAAACCATCGTTCTATCACTCCATCTCACTGCTTTTCTCCATCAGATCGGCAAAATCAAACGAATCCATCCGGGCATACCGGATTTTGTCGGACAAATACTTGACAGACAAACCTATATCAAAAACGAGTAAAAGAGAAAAAGAAATTTCCGTATACGATGATTTATGATTTTTATACGGATCTACCAACAAATTAAGCACCTTCAAGAACAGATTTAACTCGTCCATCTCATACAAAAACTCACCGAGCACCGTCTTTTGCCGGATATAATCAACAAACGGCTGACGGTTTTTCTTGATCAAGCGTATTAAAAACAAGCGGTAAGACAGCGTCAGATCCATCCAACCCGACAGGGCAAGCCCGAACGTACGGTCAAAAAAAATGCCCCTTTCCTCAAGAGGCATACACTTCAATAACTCATGATACAAACGGACGGTAGGTTTTGCGCCGCCGAACAACGCAACCAATTCTTCTTTCATATACAATTTCCGGAGGGGGAAAATTGTTCCCTCGCGCCCGGAAAACCACTTACATTCCTTCCCGCAAGATCTTTTTCAGTGGTTGGAAGAGACGCTCTATCAGACGTAATTCTTCTGTTACGATTCCGGCCGTGGCTTTCATTTCCTGCATCACAGGAAGACAGATTCCGTAATTGGTGGTCAGTCCGCCGGGGAAGGCAATCTCCACCCTGTAATTGTCTTCCAACGGGACCATCGAGACCGACGACACACGCCCCTCCACGATACCGAACTCTTGATCCGGGAAATTACTGAAACGGACGATCACACGCTGTCCTTTCCGTACCTTTCCCGAACTCGCGACCGGCATCGATGCCAGCCCGATCCATTCGCCGGGATCTTCCGGCACGATCCGCGCAAACAGGTCGCCACCCTGCACATACAGGTTCGGGTATCCCTGCCGCAACAACTGTACACGCCCCGACGCCGAGGCCTCGATGCAATAATCCATCTCCCAACGTCTCACCGCTGCCAGCAACTGCCCCAACATAGCCCGGAAATCCCGCGATGCCGGATCTTTCGACGCCAAAGCCGTATAGGCAGACTGGATATCCCCCAGCCGCCAGACATCCTGCAGCAGGTAATAGCCCAGCCGCTCCGGTTCCCCGGCATAACGCGCCAACAGCTTCTTCAACCGAAACACATCTTCCGTCACCGCCGTGTTCTCTACCACCGCCAACGGCAAACCCTCTTTCACCTCCTGCCCGTCGGCAACATACAGGTTGCTCACCCTGCCCGATGTGCGTGCCACAACTTCCGTCACCGGATTACGGCTTGTCAACGTCATCTCCGCCTCCACCACATCCGGATAACGGAAGAAAAAACTCCCCACGACAAGCATGAGCACCACGGCAAACAACACCGTGATTCCCCACCTTACGATCCGCGACGGCACATGCCCCATCACTTCCTGCACCGCTTCACTGCGAAGCTCTATGTCTTTTCCCGTTTCCATATATGCATCAGCCTCTTTTAATTGCCCAACTCCAATTGGTTCTTTACTAATTCGTAGTATATCCCGCGTCGGGCCGTCAGCACTTCGTGCGTCCCCTCCTCGGCTACGCGACCTTTATCCAAGACGACGATGTTGTCCGCATCCTTGACCGTGCTCAACCGGTGCGCCACCACGACCACCGTGCGGCCCCGGTAAAACCGGTGCAGATGTTCCATAATCTCTTTCTCGTTATTGGCATCCAAAGCATTTGTCGCTTCATCCAGGAAGATAAACTCCGGATCCTTGTACACCGCACGGGCGATCAGGATACGCTGCCTCTGCCCCTGGCTCACGCCGTTCCCTTCCATGCCGATCTTCGTGTTGTAGCCCAATGGCAGCGAGTCGATGAACTCCCGGATATTTGCTACCGTAACAGCATGCAGCAGACGATCCTTGTCGATCGATTCAGCCCCCACCGCTATGTTACGCGCGATCGTGTCCGAAAAGATGAAACCATCCTGCATCACGCAACCCGTATGCGCACGCCACACATGCGGGTTCAAATCCTTCAGTAAGACGTTTCCCACCCGGATTGCCCCTTTGTTCGGTTCATAAAAGCCAAGCAGCAACTTGACAAGCGTCGTCTTCCCGCTGCCGCTCGCCCCCACCACAGCTGTCACCTTGTGCTGCGGGATCGCGAGGCTGACATGTTCCAACACATAATCCCGATCCGCCCCGTCATAGCTGAAACACACATCCTCCACCCGGAGCGTCCGTTCTTCCGGGATTCTGTTCGTTTTCAATGCAAGCGTCTGTTCCTCATCCTCCTTCTGGTGGATCTCGCCGAGCCGCTCCAGACTGATCTTCGCATCCTGAAACGAACGGGCGAAGCCGATGAACTGCTCGATCGGAGCCGTCAACTGCCCTACGATATACGTCAGCGACATCATCATACCCAACGTCATTTCACCCGAAACTACAGCACGGGCCGCCAAAAAGGAGATCAGTATATTGGTCATCTGATTAAAAAACACCGACCCAAGCTGTTGGTATTGTTGCAAGGCCAAGCCCTTGATACTTATCTTGAACAGTTTCACCTGGATGCGCTCCCACTCCCACCGTTTCTCCGTCTCGCAGTTGTTCAGCTTGATCTCTTGCATGCCCGTCACCAACTGGAAAAGGTTGCTCTGTTCACCCGCAGCCTGTGCGAACCTTTTTATATCCAGTTCGCGCCGATACTTCATAAAGGCCAATATCCACGCCACATACAACCCGTTGCCGACCAGAAACAAACCCAATATCGTCAGGTCATAATACGCCAGCACAAACCCGAACACGATAAAATTGACAAACGAAAAAAGCGTCGAGATGGACGAACCCGTCATGAACGTCTCGATACGGTTATGGTCACCGATGCGCTGCATAATGTCCCCCACCATTTTCGTATCGAAGAAATGCAAAGGCAACCGCATCAGCTTGGCAAGAAAATCGGAGATCAACGCGATATTGATCCGGGTATTGATATGCAACAAAATCCAGCTACGGATAAAATCCACGGAAAGTTTGGCCACAAAGATCACCAGCTGCGCAACCAATATCAAGGTTATAAAACTCAAATTACCATCCCGGATACCCGTATCCACCATGCTCTGCGTCAGGAACGGCAGGATCAGTTGCAGGATGCTCGCCGTCAGCATTCCTAATACCAGCTGAAACAGTTCACGCCGGTAAGGAGTCAGATAACGGAAGAAAAAAGCCAAGCCTTTCCCTGCCCGTGTATCCTCCTCCTCGCGATCGTAAAAGTCAGGTCCCGGTTCGAAGAGCAATGCCGCTCCCGTATCTTTTCCCTCCGTCACGGTGCTACACCAGCAACGTGCCAACTCTGATTCCTCATAGACCAGTTTTTGGGTAGCCGGATCGGCGATATAATATTTTCCGTTCTTTACCTTATATAATACGACGAAATGGTTCTGGTTCCAGTGCAAAACGCAAGGCAAAGGCACTTCCGTCCTGAGCTGCTCCAACGTAATCTTCACCCCCATCGTCCGGAACCCGATCCGCTCGGCAGCATCACTGATACCCAACATCGACACCCCTTCGCGCGTGATGAATGCCTGTTCCCGAAGATACTGGATAGAATAGCTCCGCCCGTAATATTTCGCTATCATACGGAGGCACGAAGGACCGCAATCAGCGGATTCGAGTTGGTGATAATGGGGGAAAAGGTCTATCATACATTCTTTATATAGCACACAAAATTATTGCTGGTATTTTTTTAGATAAATTAAAATTCGACGTATCATAGATTTCATACAACAATGAATGATCCATCGTTTTCCTATTTCAATTGAACTATCATCAACACCGGATTGTCGTCCGGAATCAGTTTTTCCGCCAATGCCTTTAGTTCCGGTGAAGGGTTTGGCAAGGTTTCGTATATCTCTAAAAATTTGTCTGCAGAAAACCAAGTGACCATCTCTTCATCAGGAGATATATATATTGGCCAAAAACAAGGACCGCCGTCCAAGTCGTTGCGAAAGCCTAAATATTTATGTTTGACAGGCTGGTTTAGCAGAGTAAGTTTTCCGGTGCTTTTGTTGAATAATCCAAATACATCAACGTTGACCAATGTACGTTTTTGTTGCATCCCCGGACTTGTGGATGTTATTTCATATTCATATTTTTCGGGTGCATTTTGTCCGCATTGAAAATTCAGGAATAAATACTTGGACGATTCCTTTATAGCATACGGAAATACATAATTCGTTCGGTCATAATCTGTTCTATAAGACTCCATCCATTCCATTGGAGCCTTGTATGGTCCCATGTCAAAAATGTAAGCAACTTCCGGTTCTAATTTTTTATTGATCGTAAAGATCGTGTCATCCCAACTGCGCCAAAGTCGGATTTGATCTTTGAAGCGGTAATATTTACCATCAGAAGAACCCCATCCTCTTTCATTTTTTATCCGTCCTAAATGATTCGGATATAACATGGTTGTTTTACCTTCCATATTGAATAGTAAGGCCTTGTAATGACGATGCAAGGAAGAGGTTAATGTGGATAGATAGATGGAATCATTTATTTGAACACTTTCCCAAATCGTCATTTTGTCCGGGCATTCCGGCATTCGGATATGTTTTGTCATGTTACCGTTTGTGTCATACTCCATACATTTTGTATTAACGTCCATGAAAATAGTATTTGTATTTGGACGTACGTCCACCGATCTAATTAACGTATATTCATCAGGACCTGGCCCTTTTTTCCCGATTTGTCTGATATATTTCCCATGCTTGTCATAAAGGAAGCATTGGCTTGTTGCTCCGCGCCGGTAATCTTGTACAAGAAACATTTCGCCCAACTTATAGATACTACTGATACCTGCAATTAAAGTAGTGTCATTCGTTTCCAAAGGAATATACCTGACAGACTTGGCACAGTTGCTCAAGTTCAAAATTTCACCTGTCCCGATGACCTCGGCAACAGGGATGATTCGTTTGTCGCTATTCTCTTTTTGAGAAGTACAAGAAATGAATAACGAGAGTATGATTATTGCGATGTATTTTGTCATTATTATATAAGTTTATTCCTTTAATAAAAAGGATGTGCCATTTGGGTTGATATCTATACTACTATGGTACACCCATTTCATTCAATTAACACACGTTTTTACCCTTCTTTTCCGTCATAGCCACCCAAGATCATCTTCTGTTCTTCTTTTGTCAATTCCACATCTCTGCATCCATTACGATTACCGCAATATATTTTCCCTTAGCAAACGGCATCCCTGGTTTCTGGCGGGATAGTAGCCTTCGTTCTTTTTATTGAACAGCTATTGAATGCGAGGATCGGTATAGGAGCGGAGAATTTCAGGTGTACGATCTGTCGAACATCATCTATAATAAAAAATTCCAAGTCCTCAAACGCCTGGTTGAGGATGCTGTTTATGGCTTCTTCAACATATTTTTCAACATTGTAAGTCGGCATCACGACAGAAACTAAAGGAAGTTTCATAACAAATAAGATTTAGTTAACAATCATCTTTTTACAAAGGTAAAGCTTAAGAATTAAAGTTCCAAGAAAAAAGAATAAAACTTTTTCATTTTCATTGGTAAACTATATACTATTCTTTTAGCGTCTGATGGTTCAAAGGCTTCTTCTACATTATCCTCCTACATAAGCGTTACATTTTTCAATATCACAATACTGGGATCATCATACGAAAGCAAAATTTCCAAAGAAGCATCCGTAGATGCACGTCCACCACAATCAATTCAAAATCCCGAAATGATTGGCTACAAACTGTTATCGCATTTTTTCATCCTTGCTATCACCAATATCGGGTTATCGTCAAATTTCACATCTTGCAAGTTTTCAGGAATATCGATCGTTCCTTCATGCTCTTCCACAAAGTCCAGCCACTCAGAAGCCCTCCAATAACCGGCAACATTCCGACACCTTCATCAAAACTTCCAGCCCGATACGTAAACAACAATTTGTGGTCATACTCCATTAAACGGTTTAAACTACAATAATCAAGAATTCTAAATTCCGGGGAATCCATTTTTTCGTATGGAAAACTTTGCTCATTAAAATGAAAAACATAACGTATCTGCAGGCCGGTGTCTTTCGCTGTATAGATCGTATCCATTATAATTCCACAATAAAAACAAAAAAATACTTATTTAACAATCACAGCTACCGGATTACTTTCGTCCGGCAGATCAGACAAGAGTTGCCGGACTTGATTATCTTTTTTAGAAGGATTCTCCTCGATCCATTCTTTTACTTCGGCTATATCCAATAATCCGGCCAATTCACCTTCGGCAGTTGCTGTCTGGAAAGACTTGACGAAAAGCCCGTTTTCCGGATCGCCTATCTTTCCTTTCGCCATGACCTTGACCTGTCCATTTTCTTTATCATAAATTCCCCAGTACGTTTCGTCTTTGCCCAATCCTTTATAGTTGATCTCATAATAATTGGTTTGGAAAACAAAAAACAGGACTTTGTCACCTTCCAGCACATAGTTGAAAGCAATCTTATCCTCGTTCCCTTCCGGGTGATATCGCTCTTCGTAAGACCAATGCCTGCTCCCCAAGTCAAATACATATCGAGGTTCCAGCGACTGATCGGATACGCAATAAAGGGTATCATTGAAATTCTCTTTTAAATAGATCTGATCATCGAATGCCCATAAACAAGGTTCCTTGGCATAATCAAAAACAACTTTGTCGTTTTTCAAATATAAAATCAAACAATGGGGAGACGCAGGATTATTCCCATATCCTCCTAAAATGATCGGAGTCTTGGTCAGTTCAAAAGGTATCGTATCCTCCTGATTCGCAATTTCCGTATGCAGTTTCCCTGTCGGAATGTTATAGGAGAATATTTTGTCTTCATTCTTTTTGAACAGTGTCTTTTGATAAAAATACAAATCATCTCCGTTCCCTACCACAGACAATCCTTGCAACCTCGGCAATCCTTCCGGCAGATGGATAGATTCCAAGGGACTTCCGTCTGCGTCAAAACGCAAAATCCGCTGACCTTCCGTTTGAACATAGATGATGCCTGACACGTCATCCGTCCAAAAGACCGGGAAACCGTCTTGTAACAGATACTCATCCGCTCCTTGCCCGATCTTCCCGACACATCGGATGAATTTCCCCGTCTTACGATCGAACATTTTTACCGGTTGTTCACGGGATCCTACAAGCAGCTTATCTTTCAATATCCGGATATAAGCCCTATCTCCTATCAGCGACTCATCTGTCGTCTCCAACGGCACATAATCAATATGACTGCCGACGTCCTTTACCGAAATTTCTCCAGGTTGTTCAAATGCCAGCCCTAAAGGAATGATTTCCACCCCCTGTTCTTGCTTTATATTTGAACAAGCACAACTGATTACTGTCAATGCGATAAATACTATTTTCTTCATGGTTCTTAACTTGAGATCAAACATTCCATATATTCATTCTTTTATGTTATTTTTTCATCCTTGCTACTACCAATATCGGATTATCGTCAAATTTCACACCTCGCAAGTTTTCAGGAACATCGATTGTCCCTTCATGCTCTTCCACAAAGTCCAGCCACTCAGAAGCCTCCCAACAGCCGGCAACATTCCCCTCTTCATCCATATAACGGGGATAAAAAGGAGGATAACTCTCGTCCCGGAAATGAATCGCCTGATCTTCTTTTGAACATAGGATTGTCGTCTTCTTGCCTTTATCATAAAAGCCGACACCTTCACCAAAACTTCCAGCTCGATACGTAAACAACAATTTGTTGTCATACTCCATAAAACGTCTCAACGTCGTATAATCAAGAATGCTAAAATCCTGTGAATCCATATTTTCATATGGAAACCCTTTTTTATTGAAATGAAAAGCATAACGGGCTTGCAAATAAGTATCTTTTATCGTGTAGATCGTATCCATCACAATACCACTATAAAAACACAATTTTTTTTTATAACGATAGAAAATTCCAGGCACATAAATAAATTCATTCTGATTTTTCTTTGGATACAATAAATGGTTGGGATATAAATGTACTGCCTCACCGTTTCGATTAAAAACTGCGATTTTGTATTTTATATCACCTGTAATATTATTAATATAACCCATATATAATGAATCATTCAAGCGATAAGGATTGTCCACTCCACCGGCTATTTTTAGATTTGTAAAATAAGGTTTCTTCACTCGTTCTTCCACTTTGTTCGTCTCAATATTGATTCCAATCCAAGTGTTTCCTCTATTAGCATACATCAGGTTCTTCTCTTTACAGAAAGTTCCCCCAACAAGAATATACTCATCTGGTCCCTGTCCTTTTTTACCTACGTTATGAATGAAACGCCCCTCTTTTCGGCTAAACAAACAAGCTCCGACAAAATCATTCTTCATCAATACATTGCCGTCCGTAATCCCTGCAATCCACGGATAATCCTGCAATAAACAATCCGGAGTCGTCTCCAACGGAATGACTTCTATCTTATCAAAAAGCTCATCCATATAAATACGTTTTTTTTCGGCCGCATAGAAATCAATCTCCACGGGCAAATTGTCGCCCGCATCCTTTTCTGAATTACCACATGAACAAAAGGCTATTAATAATATAAGAAAATGCCATTTCATACTATTTTATTTTAGAGAGATGCCAGACATCTTTTCCGCTATAAAACAAAGGAGCAAACATCTGACACCCCATATTTAAATTATACAATAAGAAAAACAAGAAGTATTTTTTCGACAATCACAGCCACCGGATTACTTTCGTCCGGCAGTATTGAAACTATGATTTTATATGAATAATCCGTATAATAGGATTACTATCAAAATCAACATTGATATTGATTGGCATTTTGGACTTCTTCTTTTTCCAATCCAACCATTTTTCAGCTGGTACAACATCTATCAATTCAGTATCAGCAGCCATAACCGGATGTATCTCTCCTAAAAAATCCAGATCATCTATAAAACCGGAATTATGTTTTCGCGAACTTTGCAAACAACCCGTTTTTTTATTATATATACATTGATATATCTCTTTAGGGACAAAAGGACCATTCACTTGGCAATCATAAATCATATAATTTTTCGTTTCTACAAAATATGACATATATATCTGATTTTCCGAAAAAGCAGGTTGGGATTGATATCTTTTTTGATCTTCATTCCAAGCAAAAACGACATGTGGAATCAGATTATAATTCTTCAACAAAAATATCGTATCATTTCCTTGGTACTGCTTGAAATAGGTATCCCCACCATATTCATAATAAACACCATGAAAAAACGGTTTGTCACGGCCAACATGATCATAAATTACATAATTCGGAAATTCTTTCAATACTTTTCCTGCCGAATTAAACGCCACAAGCTTCGTATCTATTTTACCGGTTATATTATTAACATATCCTATAAAAAGAGAATCTCGATAAGGCCAAGGATTACTGATAAAATTATACTTATGATAGATCGAAACAGGCTTTCTTATTTTACACATACTCTTCTTTGTCTTGATATGAATCCCCTCCCAATATTTATCATTATTAATATAAAGTATATCATTTCTCAAACCACACTGATCCTCACATTTGAATACAAACTCACCCGGAGCCTGCCCCCTTCTTGTTATCTGATGTATATATCGTCCTGTTTTCCGATCAAACAAATAGGCTGCCTCAAACATCGATACCGCAACTATGTATTTATCCGTAACATAATAACGCGACGATGGACGTAACAAACATTCCGATGTTGTCTCCAACGAAACATATTCTATCTTCGAAGCAAAAGAGCTCAAAAGTATAGCACTTTCTTTCGCCTTTCGATTATCTACGATAAATACGGACTGCGAATACAAGTTAAATGCCATGAAAAGAAAAAACACGGTTATTTTCATGATTCTTTTACTTTTTGTCTAATTACAAGAGTGGCTTTTGCGCAAAACGGGCATAATGGCAGAGGGCGATAACGATTCCCATCTTTCCATGATACAGCCCGATGTCCGAAGTAAAACTCGATGCCATGACCAAATGGTTGATTATACGTTCAGTTATATCCATAATGTATTTTTTAATGTCAATCTTTCAATTTCAATATCATCACCACCGGATTGTCGTCTTCCTGCAAATCCAATAACTGCGGATCCAACTCTTTCTTACTTTCCGGATGTTTTTTTATATAATCAACAATATCTGCGGGCTGCAAAAAAAAGATCAATTCTCCCTGGCAGTTCATATCATAAAAATTCGACTTTTCATACAACTTTTGATCAGATGATTTCTTAAAGGCAAAATCCACATATGAGGTTTTCGCCTTTTTATCGTAGACAACAACATGTCCTTCTTTTTCTTTCCATAAATAATACTTTGAAACGACAAAACGGTCCGTCTCACCACAGACAATAGGCTTTATACGCTCCAAATGCTGATAATTGATATGCGGTATCAAAGCATCTTCCGTTACCTGAAATACACTGTCGGTTTCTATTTCCTGAAAATAAATATTCGAACCGTATTCATAAAATATACCAGGATTAGCTTTATACTCATTCTTATTTTCCCTTTCAAATCGTTGGTATTGAGGAAATACTTTTTTCACAACACCTTCTTTATCAAACAACATCAATTTTTCGGGAGTATTTCCCGCATTATTCAGATACCCCAAATATATGCCGGATTTATACAAATAAGGATTCTGAATGCCGCCTTTATGCGGTGATTTGATCACCTGTTTCATTTTGCCTGTCCGGATGTCATATCCTTTCCAATGAGTCCATTCATGCGTATAAAGCAATTGCTCCTTATCACAAAACCCATGAAATGACCAAAAACCGGCATATTCACCAGGACCTTGTCCAAGATGACCGATTTCACGAATGAAATGCCCCGTTTTTCGATCAAAGGCAAAAGCTTTGCCAAAAAACTGAGTGACAATAATATACTCACCTGATGCATAAACATTCATGCTTTTTCCTATCAAGCAATCCAATGTCGTTTCCAAAGGAATATATTCAATACGTACCAATAAATCTTTCGCCTTGATTTTTTCTTCCGGAAATGATACTTTTATTTGCATTCTGCCTTGTGCCCTAAGACACAAAGTTGAAATAACCAAACTACATATAAGAATAACACGTAACATAGTCAGACTGAAATATATGGGTTATCAGATAGGATTTCTCCTAATCGTTTCATAATATTAAATTTTACAGGTTACTAATACCTTCGGCTCAACACCAATGGATAACGAATGCAATTTATGAATAAAAGAGGAAATTTCAAAACATTGCCGTCCGTAATTCCTGTAATCCACATGCACCGAACATGCCTCTTGAAAAATACAGGGAAATGTTTCCGGCCAGATGGAGTACCTATTTATACCCCAAACATATCTGGCAAAGCTAAAATTCACCCTTCTTTTCAGAAGAGTTCAACAGGAAAAAATATTTCCGAACCAAACTTACCGTTCTAATACTCACCACATACTCTAAGCCATTTTGCATCGAAAGAGTATATACATCCCCATTTTTAACAACTGACTGAACTTTTTTTATATTGACAATGGTTTTCCTATTGATCCGTACAAATAATCTTTCATTCAAATTCTTTTGAACATCAAGCAAGCTCTTCTTCATGACAATTTTTTTTGACCCATCCAACAAGAATCTGATATAAGGCTTGTCACTTTCAATGGAAATAATGTCATCATATTCCACTCTCCAGATATTATTTTTATTGGAATACTTAAAAAAGGTTCCTTCAAATGTCAGTTCTTCCATAATATAATTTTAATCAATGATTACTTATACTTGTTCTTTTGCTTTCAGGTAAACCTCCATTATCTTCTCCCCCTCGGAAAGAGGCAGATCCGAGGAGGATATCATCCATCCTCAAAGATACATTATTTCTTGCTCACATTGTAATTATCCTTCAAATTGTTATGAAAAAATTTCACCCACTCTGCTTCTTCCGATCCCCAACCATAAAAATATTCATTCTCGCCACCATATTGCATATATACATTCGATTGATTAAAAATGCTCATTGCCTAATTTTATTACTTGTTTTTTCATGATATTTATTTTAACGTTGCAATCAATAGTATTGGATTATCATCTTCTCTTATATTTTCCAGTACCCTCAGATATTCTTTTATCAAATTTTGATCTTTCACCACTTCTTTCCCAATTTCCTCTGTCTTTATCTCCTTCATTTGCTCAGGGAATAAAACAGAAACCCAATACTTACCAGTACTTCTATAGTTTATAGAAAAAGAGCCTCCACAAAAATCATTCTTAAATGATAATGAATACTTTATCAATTTTCGCACAAAACTCGGCGATCCCGGTATATTCCAACGATCTATGGTTGCTACATCTTTATAAATACATTGTTTTCCATTTTCTTTTTCATACTTCAGGATATATAAATGGTTTGATTTAAACAAATAGAAATAAATATATTTCTGAGTGTCGAGAAAATCCAATAACAAAATATGATCAAAAAAGCTATCGTCTTTTATCCATTGATGCGATTCTTCAAATGTTGGCTTATCTCCCATTCTCAATATAAAAAGAGGGGTGAAGCATTCATTTTCAAGATCAAATCTATAAATTGTATCACCAGCATAAAAGCTCATCATAAATTGTTTATCATAGACACTTATAGATGGATTCTTTTCCGTCCAGAAATTTTTCCATCCATAGGAAAGTTGGCGATTCTCCCAAATCTCCTTTGTTCGTGTTAATAGTTCTGGATTATATAGATACTTTTTAATCTGATAGTTATCATCAAACAATGCAAATGTAAAATACTTTTCTCTTTCATGAATAACAGGTAACAGATCAATCAAAAATAACTTATCATTTACTAACAATACATACGGATTAGTCCCTGATATAACATCTGAAAAACGTTTTAATGAGTCATTAATAAATTCACCTTCAAAATTAAATTTAAAGATTTTACTGTACACATAATCATAAAAATAAATATATTTTTTATCGTCATCTACTTCAATATTATAAAAACCTTGATATTCACCTGGCCCTTGTCCTTTTCTTCCAATTTTGTTTAAAAAACGGCCCTCATGATCAAAACGAGAAATACCAGATTTATAATCACATACAAATATATCTTTCTCTGTCACTTTTATATCAAAAATATTACTAATCAAAGTGTTATTTGTCAACTCTAAAAACACAATATCCAACTTATCTACTGATTCACTAAGAAAATATTCGTCACATGCATGCATATTTTGCAATCTTGTCAAATCAAGTGTTATAATCTCCTGCTGTATAACATCTTCTTTAGTTTTAGACTTATCGCCTGCACAACAAAAAAGAAGAAGAAAGGCACAAAAAATAGTCAAATTTACTCTCATATCACTATATTGATTGATAAAAAAATAGTCAGAGATGCCATATAATGGCATCTCTGACTCCTTATAAATCCACTTTATAAATTATCCTCTTACTCCAAACTGAGCACCACCACCAGGAGAATACAGCCCACTTGCACCACCACTATTATTAGCTCCGCCATTATCTATGGTAGAAGAGCCTTCCTGATCTGCATAATGACAACCACAAAGACAACAATTTGCACCACCGATCAAACGGTTTAACTCTCTCTTACCCAACTCTGCTTTATTCAATTGAGTAATTTTTAATCGACCAATTGCTTTCATATATTTTAAATATTAAATGTCAACAATAATGATTTAGAAACTATTCCTGAAATTTTATCGTTTCCTTAAAATTAACTATTCGTATTTTATACCACAAATCAATCAATAGCAAATGTCTCGAACGTTCCCATTTGATATCCCGAACGTATCTGCAAAGATAAAATTCATCCCATATGTAGTATTTCATATTCATTTTAAAGTTGCAATCAATAATATTGGATTATCTTCTTCTTTTACATCCATTAACATCTTAATATAATCATCCCTACTTGTCTTCATTTTAACATTTTCATTTCTTATATCTTCTATATTATAATACTTCAACAAATCCGATGGATATATAATATCACACCAATATTTATTTGTTTTATAATCAACTTTAAATTCTCCACCTATCAAGTCGTTATGTAACTCAAACATATACTTAAATCGCCTATGTATAAAAGCCGGATTTTTCATTTCAATAATCTGACTTTTACTATTCAATGATTGCAATTCACCATCCTTCTTCCCGTACTTAACAGTATACAGGTTTTTCGATTTACCAAGAACAAAATAAAAGAAGTCTTTTGTGTCATAAAAATCATACAACCATAGATAAGAAAAAAATTCTACTTTTTTCAACCATTCATGAGACATTTCAAAAGAGGGCCTCTCGCCTAAATCCAATATATAACATGGAGAAAAGGAGTTTTTAATATATTGATAAATAGTATCACCACCATAATAAATCATTCTAAAATCATCATTATAAAAATCAATATGAGTTTTTGTTTGTTCTGTCCATTGATCTCTCACCAAACTATTTCCAGAACCGGCTCTTTCTCTTATTTCATTCTCATAAAACCTGAAAGAGGGATTAAAAAACTTCTTTACTACACTTAAGGAGGTATCCACTAAAGCTAAAGTCCACAATTCTTTATTAGGAAAAAGTATTGGCAATTGATTATTTAGGAAGAATTTTTCACCTGTAAATAAGATCCTACCATTAGGACTAAAAAATAAATCCTCGAACAAGGTATTTGGTATTGTTTTTATGTATTTACCATCATAATCAAAAACTTTAAGACCTCTTGTTGTCAATAAATATACTAATGAAAGTTTTTCATTTACGATCATTTGAGGAATGGATAAATATTCACTTGGTCCTTGCCCTTTCCGACCAATTCTATTCAAAAATATACCTTCTTTTGAGAATCTTAGAATACCATTTTTATAATCAACAATAAAAATATCATTATTAGTTATAAAAACATTTTCTATATCTCCAAGCAAAGATTGCTCTGTTAACTCCAACTTAACAATATCAATATTTTCCGATACATCACTAAGATTTAAAACAGAGACAGAATTCTTTATACCATTAATCAAATCTATATTTTTCAAAATCAAATCTTTTGAAGAAATATCTTTTTCTTTAGATAGATTTATACATGATACAAAAAAAGATAAAAATAACATATAATATTTCATACTTTAAATATAAAAAATAGCCAAAGAGGCATGTCATCTATGTTCTAATATACAGATTTAGCCACCCTGACCATTTTTAGTCAATCCTAATATCAAGCGTATACTCCCCCTACGAGTCCACTCCAACCAGGACTCACCAAACCATGCTCACCACCACTTGTATTTGCGCCATGATTATCTGTAGTAGAAGACGGGCCTCCACAACCACAAATACAGCATTTCGTACCACCGACCAAACGGTTCTGTTCTCTCTTACCCAACTCAGCCTTGCTTAATTGTGTAATTTTTAACTTTCTGATGTTTTTCATAATCTTTTATCATTTCCGTAAAGTTAACTATCTGTATTTTACGCAACAAACAAATTGACAGCAAATGCCCCGAACGTACCCATTTGATATCCCGAACGTATCAGATAACCTCGAATAACATCAAATATAAGTTTTTTACCTTATCCATCAAAGAGTTTTTATATTGACACGTAACATCAATATTTTCCTTTCCTCTTTCATCAAGAGAATGCAACAATGATAGCGTTGCCATTACCAATTCATCCTTAAAACTATCGGCTTGATTTACATTTCCAATATGAGCAACCCGTACATATTCTTGTTTTTGAAACATACAGCGTACTCCAAACCCATCCGAGGCTACAACCGGCAACCGATGAGCGATCATCTCCAATCCTACATAACTACACTGTTCCGTATAAGAGGGCAAAAGCCCTATATCGACAATCTGGTACCATTTATCCACCTCTTCCGGAGAAAGCGCACCTGTAAAATGAATTTTAGACAATACCGGGTAACAACTTTTTCGGACAAAATCCCAATTACCGGTAGAACCAACCACTGCCAAACGGCACATCGGATAAACTTTCACAATTTCTTTGAAAGCTTCGAGACAAACCATAAAGCCTTTTTGTTCCGTCATACGACCAACATAAAGCAATATCTTCTCATCATCCGGCAACATCATCTCTTTCCGAAAAACCATCTTCTGCTTCTCTGACCACAAAACTGTTCGTTCAAACAAAGCATTCGGAATCAGCCGTAATTTATCCCGCCCTACGAAATAAGATGTTTCCAACAAACGATACGTATCTTCAGACAAACAGACAACCCGATCTGCATACCGACACATTTCAACCTCTTCCCGATAAGTTTCCAACAGATAGGCGTATCGTTCAACCACATATTTCCGATCCTTTTGTTTCAAAATTCGAATATACCGGTCAACATCCCCAAATAAATGTAACGTCCAAGCCATATCATGGATCACATAAATTTGTTTGGACAAAGGATGCGATGTACGAATCATCTTCATCAATAGGGAGCACGGGCTATAATTAATCAAAAAAATATTATCCGGAGAATCCGGAATATACAACCGGAGGAATTTATCGATGATCCGGGAATGATCTTGAATCGATTTAGTTTGAAACGGAGGTAAATGAAAATGGCGGATTCCATCTATTTCTTCTATGTCGAAAACATCCTTCTCGGAATTAAAGACCAACATTCCAATCGTAATATCTGCACCGGACAAACAAGCTATCAACTGCCGGATATAAGTACTGATCCCGTTACCGGAAGAGGTTTCATAATCGTTCGTTATATACAAATGTTTCATAATCATTATATTTGTTATTTCAACAAAAAACCGGCAAGCCCATCTTTCAGCCCCAAAGATGCTGAAACATAAGTTTCTTCTGTCAAAAGGGTAGAACTCAAAAAAGGAGAGACAGACACCGGATACCGATTATAAAACGCATCCAAATCATCCATATCAAAAACAGTATTTACATGGTGTAAATTTTCCCGATATCGCCTATCGAATGGCAACGGATTCTTTTGAGAAACCGCTCCCTGCATTCTGGCCGAGACATAATAAAATAGTCCCTCCAATCCCGTATCTAAACGCTGGTCATCCAAACGACACAAATCCGTTTGCATAATAATCCGGTCCATTTCTTCACAGACTTCATTTCCATCACCACTTATAAAACGGTTCTGCAACAAGTATTCGATTCCCCAGCCAATCCCGCTCAACCCGGATTCAAAACTGATGGACAGTTCTGCATCGATAAGTGCCCAGATATCATCCAAAAGTTCTTCCGCTATATCGGTGTATACATCACAACCGGTAGATCGGCCATATTCGAAAAAGAACAGAGCGATTCCCATCTTCCCGTGAAACAGTCCCAAATCATTAATGAAGGGACTTTTCAGGATTAGGTGATGAACCATTCTTTGTTCAAAACTAAAAGTTTTCATTATCTCCATTCTCATTTCTCCTGATATTATTTTTATCGGGTTTGAATATATTTTTGCAATTCACTACGAGTCATGCTGCATACATTCAAAAATTCCTGACGATTCTCCAATTCAATGTCGGCACTTCCATACCAAGAATTTTCCTTGCGAGGATGATATAAATGGAATAACGGCCCACTTGCCCGATAAACAGGCAATCCCAATATCTCCATCCGCTTCACCCGCTCCGCATCTTCCGGTCCCCAACCATAGAAATGTTCGTTTTCTCCACCTGACTGCAGATGCACCTTTCGACTGACTAAAAATGCTCCGCCTACAGAATAAGAAAGATCTGCTTCCTCAACAATCGATTGATTTTGTTTTTTATAACGATTGATAAATGCTATTTGAGACTTTAGCTGGATTTCATTCATATATCCGAATTTACCATTTAACAATTTTATTCTTTTACCAAGCAGAAGTTTTCTTTTCCCGTCACCAATTCATGATTAGAGATGGAAGGACATAAAAATTTATTCGCACAACCACTGCATGGCTGCTTATCCCGTAAACGAAACCACGCAGTCGAATGCACTAATTCTTCAAAAACAAATTTCTTCAATGAATCCTGCGGATAGACACCTATAGGCTTACAATTCACATTTGCATAGACTTCACCGGAAGGAACGATCGTTAATTTACCAAAGAAATTTTCATTCAAAGTCTGCCGTCTGAAAATCGCCTTACGGCTAATCGGTTCAACAAGGATATCATCCAACGAACAAAATACATTTTCTTTGAAGAATGAAATATTTTCACCGGTATAAAAAGGTTTCATCTCGATTTGGACAGAAGATGGAAAATTCAATGCCTCCACTTCCTGAACACCCGCATTCGAAGAAACAATGAATTGCCAAATAACAGGATAAGAAGAAAACAAACCCATTTGGCATTCTACTGCTTCTTTGTCAAAACCAGAATGGACAGAAATAACCAATTCTGAATTTTCCCCTTCCAGCCAGTCCTTACAAGTTTCTGTCAGATGATCAAAATAAAGATAGTATGACTTTTTGAATTTACAACCGGACAGTGTTGGGTATATATCATGAAAACAGTCACTTCTCAACAAATTCCCTCCTAATATATTGACTTTATTGACACCACTTGTATTCATATCCAACAAAAGAGACAAATAATCAGCAACAGTCAAACCTCTTTTTTCGAAACAAGCACAATGAAGCGTTTGCTTAAAATAATCTTGGCAGCCGAAACAGCCATCTCTACACGATCCGGGAAGAAATAAAGATACTTCATTCAGATTTTCCAAAATCCGTTCACCAAGAAAAGTAAGATCTTCTTCCAGAGCCTTCCGTATATTGGTATTCAAAAACAACATAGGTTTGAATAAAAAAGGTTTAGATATATCAGATTCTGTCTCTACAATATCTCCGGAAAAACTATTCCTCACTTGTAATGCAAAATTATAAAAGATGGGATCCAAAGCCTGTTCCTCCTTTAAAACCAGGCAATATCCATTGCTGGCTTTTCTTAACGAAGCCAATATCTCCGACACCAACGGAGTTTCAGGAGCATGCAAATAAGCAGAATTTAAAGTATTATAAACCACAAATTGACCTTCTTCTCCCAAAATAAAAGTGTAAGGTTCCAGATAAAACCAATATTTCTTTGTGTTTTCCATGTTCTCTATATTTTTAATCAACAGCAATATTACTCATTACAAACTCATACAAATCCGGATGTTCTTCTGCGTAAGAAAGATAACGGGCAAAATAATCAGCCGACCTGTTCTTCCCCATATAACCCGGACAAACCAACTTTCCGTCTTTTTCTTCCAGCAAAAACATACACTGCCCACAAGCCTTTTGCAAGAAACAAGTCTTGCAATTTTTTATCACCTTCTCATACAGATCGTGATAATAAGCTCCAACCCTTTCATAGTCCAAATCAAGGATTCCATCTTTCAAAGTCCCCAGAACATGATTCTGCCCCATCTTTTCACAAGGGAGAATTTTTCCATTTACGGTAAGGAATATTTTACGCTCGAACGGACGACAGGTTCCGGTTGGGATATAAGTCGTACTATCTTCCGAATCAAACAAATCAATATAAGAATTATAGTAGTTTCCGGTAAAATCCCGAACAAATGTATGAAAAAAAGTAGATGCAGAATCTTCCATTCGATTCTCTTCTTGCGACTTAAAAATATCAGACGCTTTATCAAAACTATCATATCGACTATTGAACATACGTTTAAGTTCCTCTTTCCCTTTTTCGCTCACCCCATTTGTATTCAATTCCGCAACCCGAGGCGTTTTACCGAATTCCTGCTTAATAAAAGCAAACACATCTTCTACAGAATTTCGATCATGTAGTACAGCATTAAAATTGACATTCTTATCGAAAAAGTCCGGATAAGTCGATTGCATAAGTTTTATATTGGTAAATACTTTAGAATAAGAACCCTTTCCCTGTTTATCTACCCGATAACCAGAGTTATACTCATTGCCATCCAAGCTAAAGAGAAGCTTGAAACTCTTTTCTACCAAGAAATCCATATATCTGTCCAATAAGACACCATTTGTTGTCATATTGTATGAGAAGCTAACGTTCACATCCTGCAAGGATTCTAAATAAGCGATAGTCTCTTTTATCAAACGCATATTCATCAAAGGTTCACCGCCATAAAATCCTACAGTAATATTTTTATTATAGGAAGTATTATACTCCGACCTCCACAAATCGCTAAGATGATCAATCAATAATTTCACATTAGCAAATTGTTGTAATTTTGCTTCTCTTTTGTCATAATTAGCATACAAATCGCCATAACCACAATATTTACATTGCAGATTACACGTATCTGTTACTTCAATCAAAAGTTGACGCAAGTTTGCCAAATTCATTTTTATTGCCTCAGAAGAATAATCTGTCTTAAAAGTTATCCCATCTTCAACAAAAAAATCATCCTTTCGCCCATTTTTGTAGAGCATAAACATCTTATGACTATTAGAATAAAGATAAGAATGCTTATTGTCTAATTTTATTACTTCATTTTTCATAATACTTATTTTAAAGTTGCAATCAATAGAACAGAATTCCCCTCTTCTTGTAAATCATTAGGGGCAAAACCATATTTAGAAACCTCATTATTAAACACTTCTACAGGAACCTCACATACATAATATCCACAAGATTTATATTGCACGATAAACTTTGTATTCGAGAAAAAATCATTTACAAATTCAAATTGCGGATTTTTAATCCTCCGATATCGAAAATCTGCCAAATTCGCTTCACGGAATTGAACAAAATCTTTTACAAAAGAAACATTTCCATTTTGTTTATCATACCTAAGATTATATTTATTCTCATCTACGCACACAGACAAATATAAATAGTCTTTTGTATCACAAAAATCATACAACCAGAAATATCTCCAAAAATCATCTGACTTAATCCATTCATGAGAAACCCTAAATGCGGGCCTTTTCCCCATATACAAATTATAGATAGGCTCCAATTCAGCAGAAGAATCTACATATTTAAATATTGTATCTACCCCCCAATAACTCAATGTAAAACAATCATTCTGAAAATCGACAAGTAAATCCCCATCAGTCCAATAATTTTCATGTTTATCATATTTTGTTCCATGACTTATAATTTCGTCCTCCATACCAACATACGATGGATTATAAAACTTTTTATCGACTTTAAATTGACTATCGACTAACGCCAAAGACCATAAATCCTTTTTGGATTGAACTGGAATACGATCGTTCAAGAACACCAGATTATTATGTATAAAGAAACGTGGTTCTAACGTATTAAATAAATCAAAAGGTAGTGTTTCATCTATATGTTTAATAAATTGACCGTCAAAATTATAAATCATCATCCCCACATTTGTATATAAGTAGATTTCTTCTTTATCAAGGACAATATCCATATAAAACAGATGAATATATTCTCCAGGTCCCTGCCCTACCTTTCCTATCGAATTGATAAAATACCCTTTCCGGTCAAACCTGAATATTTTACCGGATTTTATATCATGAACAAAAATATTATTATCAGAAACTCGCACATCTTTAATAGAAGAAATCATTGAATGCTCTGTAAATTCCAAAGGCACAATATCCACAGATTCAGCCAATTCACTTAATAGGAATTGTTTACATTGTTTTTGAGCATTTTTTAACGTACCAACAACATCAATACATTTCTCCACATTTTCAGATAAATCTAAAGTAGCATCAGTTCTTCGATCTGCACTTCGACACGAAAAAATAACACAAACAAATAGTACAAAGGACAAAAAAGGTTTCATAAATATATCTATTTAAGTATTACAGCACCTCTATAATTTAGCCATAGGAGCCGGAACCGCCACCTATTCCTGGACGAGTAATCAAACCACTGGCACCTCCTATATAATTGGCACCAGAATTGTCAAACGAACTTGATGGTCCTAAACATCCACATATACAACAATTCTCACCACCAACTAAATGGTTCTGCTCTCTTTTACTCAATTCGACTTTATTCAATTGAGTAATTTTTAATCGACCAATTGCTTTCATACGCTTTAAATATTAAATGTCAACAATAATGATTTAGAAACTATTCCTGAAATTTTATCGTTTCCTTAAAATTAACTATTCGTATTTTATACCACAAATAAATCAATAGCCAATGTCCCGAACGCACCCATTTGATATCCCGAACGTATCAGAAAATTTCAAAGCCATCTTATTGATATCATACACATATAATCATTTTAATGTTGCGATCACCACTATTTGTTCATCCTCACTCAATTGTCCCAACAGTTTCAAGAGTTTATTTTTACAATCTGGAATTTTAACAGTCTCCTTTTTCAAATCTTCTACATCTATATACTTATCAATATCTTCAGAATCCATCCAATCGATCACATATTTTCCATTCTCCGACTTGTAATCGACATGAAAAAGACCACCACCTGAAAGGTCATTCTTAAAAAATAATTTGCGCTTGTCCAATATACGATGGATGATACCGGGAGCTGGCCTCCTCTCGTTTACCTTATTGTCGAATACGTAATACTGTATACCACCTGTTTTCAAATCATATCGGGCGATATAAGAATCTTCCCTCCTTCCTAAAAACAAATAAAGATAATCTTTCGATACCAAAAAATCATGTTTCCACAAAAAATCAAAGAAACGAATATCTTGTTTTCCCCAACTATAGGCCATTTCAAATGTTGGTTTTTCTTCAAAAGACAAAATATAATCAGGAACAAAAGTCCGGCTTGCCACATCATACTTATAAATCGTATCACCGGCAAAATAACACATCTTAAAACTGCCATCATAGAAATCCACCGTAGCATATTCACTTTCAGACAAACATGGCTCATTCAAAAGAACCCCTATCTGTGTCTCTATTCTATCTTTATGCTCTAACACCGTTGGATTATAATATTTTTCTTCTATATTAAAGGTTCTATCAGCCAAAGACCATGTCCAAAGATCAGTTGCCGGATAGGTTAATGGGAAACGATTATTCACAAACCAAAATCCTTGCCATAAGAAAAATCGAGGATTGGCCATATAAAACCATCCTTTCGGATTTGTATCAGAAACAACTCTTTTAAATAATCCGTCATATCCATAGACTTTCATTCCCCCTTGTCCGCTTAACAAGAATATTTCCTTGTGCTCTTCATCTAAAATGCTAAGCATTATTGAGGTATATTCTTCCGGTCCTTGCCCTTTTTGGCCTATCTTAGACAAGAACTTCCCATTACGGGTATACAAAAATACCCCCTCGACATCATGGACTAAAATGTGACGTTCCGAAATTTTCACATCCATTATATTACGAAGTAAAGACTTATCCGTGATCTCTAACCGGACAAAATCAACCGTTGAAGCTATTTCGCTCAAAAGATATTCAGATTTATAAACTGACTTAGGTTTCGATGGAATCTTGATTTCAGCAACCATTTCGTTTACGCATTCTTCTCTCTTGTCTTTTTCACTACAAGCTAACAATAGTAAGAAACAAATAAGATATACAATTTCCATAACTTTCAGATAAAAAATTGTCAATGGAATATTTGTTTATAATAACAGCCCTTCCATTGACAATCTTAGGTTTATTTGTCATTAAATATTATGTAAAGGAACCTGTTGCATTGCCAGAAGTTCCACCACCAGGAGAATAGAGCCCACTTGCACCACCTGAGTTATTAGCACCTTTATTGTCCGATGTAGAAGAACCTCCATTATCTTCATAATGGCATCCACAAAGACAACAACGTTCACCACCGACCAAACGGTTTAACTCTCTCTTACCCAACTCAGCTTTACTCAATTGAGTAATTTTTAATCGACCAATTGCTTTCATATGCTTTAAATATTATATATCAACAATAATGATTTAGAAACTATTCCTAAAATTTTATCGTTTCCTTAAAATTAACTATTCGTATTTTATACCACAAATAAATGAACAGCCAATGTCCCGAACGTTCCCATTTGATATCCCGAACGTATCAGCAAAGCTAAAATTCATTCTATCTATAGTATTTCATGGTCATTTTAAAGTTACAATCAATAGTATCGGATTATCCTCTTCTTTCATCATATCCAGTTTCTTGATAAATTCCCTTTTCAAATCCTCACTCTTAACTCTCCCATTTTTGATTTCTACCATAAGATCTTCTATTTTTGATGGCTCAATCACTGAAACCCAATATTTATCAGAAGGTGTAAATCGAACATAAAAATCACCACCACATAAATCGTTCTTTAAAGTTAAGCGACGGAAATCATAAGACCGAAGAATAAATCCGGGTGAACCGGGTAATGATTTTTCCCGCAAAACAGCTTGTTTTTCTTTAATAAAAGTCTCCCCACTCTTTTTGGAATAACGGATATTGTAAAGTTTGTCACCTCGTGTACAAACAAAATAAAAATTCTCCTGAGTTTCATATATATTATACAAACAAATATACTTAAAGAATGACAGATCTTTAATAAATTGATGCGAAGTTTCAAAAGCCGGCTTATTCCCCATATTCAAAATATATTTAGGCTTAAGTTCTTTTTCTATCTTATCATACAAATAGACAGTATCTTCTTGATAAAAACAAACGTGCATATTCTTTTTATATATACTAATGAAAGGGCCAGACTCTTCCCAAAAGTTCTTCCATCCATAAGACAAAGAACGATTCTCCCAAATATCCTTTTCTCGTCCTTTGAAAGATGGATTATAAAATTCTTTTTTGATATTAAAGGAACTATCCAACAAAGCAACAGTCCAATAATTTTTACGAAAATCATCAAATACTGCGATAGGATCTACTGCAAATTTTTCATCATTAAAGAATAAGAGTGTCCCCAATGTTCCAACAAATAATTTAGGAGTTAAGATTGTTTGCAAAAACTGTCCTTGAAAATCATAGACATGAATTCTTTTTGTTGCAGAACTTTCTTTTCCTGCTTCAGATATCAATACCTTATCCCGGTCTACGATCAGTTGGTTCACATATAGATATTCACCAGGACCTTGTCCACGTTTTCCTATTTTGTTAAGAAAAGTGCCATCATGAGAAAATCTAAATATCCCATTTTTTAAGTCCCATATAAAAATCTCCTTATCTGTTATAAATACATCCACTATAGTACTTAACAAGGACTGTCCTGTTGTCTCTAAAGGAACAATATCAATTTTATCCGTTTCGCCACTAAGATAAAGTTCCACTTTTTCTTCTTTTAATACGTCTGGTATACTGATACGAACGATACTGTCTTCTTCAACCAAAGATTCAGTTTTATTTTTACCATCATGGCTACTGCATGAAACGACAAGGCTAACAAATAGTATTTCGATAAATTGTATTTTCATCAGATTGATTATAAAAAGCACTTTTCATGATTACATTTTTTATCATTTCCGTAAAGTTAACTATCTGTATTTTACGTAACAAACAATTTGACAGCAAATGCCCCGAACGTATCCATTTGATATTCCGAACGTATCAGAAAATCTCAAGCAACATCAGATATAAGTTTTTTACCTTATCCATCAAAGAATTTTTATATTGACACGTAACATCAATATTTTCCTTTCCTCTTTCATCAAGAGAGTACAACAATGAGAGCGTTGCCATTACCAATTCATCCTTAAAACTATCCCAACCTTACATAACTACACTGTTCCGTATAAGAGGACAAAAGCTCTATATCGGCAATCTGGTACCATTTATCCACCTCTTCCGGAGAAAGCGCACCTGTAAAATGAATTTTAGACAATATCGGGTAACAATTTTTTCGGACAAAATCCCAATTACCGGTAGAACCAACCACTGCCAAACGGCACATCGGATAAACTTTCACAATTTCTTTGAAAGCGATTGATTTTATTTTTTATACCGATTGATAAATGCTATTTGAGACTTTAGCTGGATTTCATTCATATAATATAAGACTATTTTAGTTTAACGACCAACAATATTGGATTATCATCCTCTTTCAAAGAAGACAGTATTGATAATAATTTTTCTTTCTTATTTAGCATCAGAACATCTTCTTCTTTTATTTTGTCCATACATTCTAATAATTCCTCTGCTGAATAAACTTTAACCCATTCTTTCTCGGTTTTAAATTCCGGATAAAAAACAGGTCCTCCAGATAAATTATTTATAAATCCGGGGGGATTAACTACTCTAAAATAAGTACCATTGATACCTCCACTTCTAATTTCACCTTCATTTTTAATCGCACATGCCGACTCTTCTTCTTTGTCATATCTTACTAAAAAGCAAGCATTCTCTTTTTCCACCGAAAGAAATATATATTTTGAAGTTTCAAACATATCATCAACTCTCAAATACCGGCATTCTTCAAAAGACTTAACTGCTTTACGCTCTTTTTCTATATCATGAGAGTAATTTGTGTACAGAATATATTCATGATTTAACTTTTGACTTAAAAAATCATACTTGAATATAGTATCATTCCCCTCAAATACGAAATTCATATCATCTTGATAAAAACTATAAACAGGACTTCTCTCCGTCCAAAATTTTAAATTAAAATCATCTTCCCAACCGAAAGTATTCCCGTTAATCAGATTTATATATGCTAAATCCACGCTATTATAGAAAGAGGATAGTACATTTGCCGCCGTATCTTGCATCTGCAACAACCAAATATCTTTACCACCATCCATCAAAGGTAACATCCTCCTAAAAATATGCAACCCTTGTTTATAATCATAAAAATCACTTTCGCTACCAAGCATACTATAACCTTTTTCTGCCACAGTTATACTTCCGAGATAAGCTCCAGAATATGTATAAGATTTTATCTTATTTTCTGAACAGAAACCGGAAGCCACATATACCCGTTTCAATTCAGGATCAAGACTTATTCCAAAACAATGCAAATAATCTTCCGGTCCTACCCCAGAACGTCCGACAGCATTCAGTAACCTGCCATTCCGATTATAACGGAGAATAACAGAAAGATCAGCGGTCAAAAATAAATCATCTCCATCAATGCAAATTTTCCGGATATTGTTAAAGACATATCTTTCATCAAACTCCAACGGAATAATATCTATATCACTTGCCACATCACTAAGTAAAAATGTATCACAACCATCATCAATAGCTTTATCCACATTGATGATATTATTTGAGACAATCACTTTTGACTGTTCACTATTAGATCTACATCCTGCACTAACAATAAACGAAATAAAATATAATATTACATCACATATTTTCATTCATATATTCTTAATAATAAACAATAAAAGGCACGATGAAATCTGATATAAGATAAATCATCGTACCCTTTTTTATTCAATGCATATAATGACAATTTAGAGTATCACCAATTTGCATAAGATTGATATCAATAATATTTAAGATTCACAACTCAAAGATAACAAATGTAATATTTACAAAGTAAACATACCAACCGCAAATATCCCGAACGTAGTCATTTTATATCCCGAACGTATCAGTAAATCTCAAATAACATCATATATAAGTTTTTTGCCTTATCCGGCAAATAGGTAATACTATCGGCAATTTGTTGCAGATCTTTTTCTATTTGAACAAGGTTATTTGCTGACATAATGGTATTATTTTTTGCACTTCATTAGCAAGATGACCGCATTGTCCTCTTCTGTCATTTTAGAGGCAATTTCTTTTAATTCTCCTTGTAAGTACCCTTTCTTGTTGTCTCTGATTAAATCAAAGGCATCAAGTGATTCCACTGAAACGATCTCATCGTTGATGTTCTTTCCCTTTAAGCTTAAATATTTCTGATATTTGTAATCCCTATTATAAAGTGTATAATGGAAAACTGCTTTCTGCTGTTTGTCGTAAACCAAATCTTGTTCTTTTCCATTGTGTGCTTTTTCATACGTCCGCATAAAATCATATTTGTCAGTAATAATTTCAGAATAAAGAAATATTTCAGGGGTCATTGAATGATCACCCCCTAATTGTAATGAACAGATCCGAATTTGAAGAATTAGAATTACAGGTTCAACAAAGCGACCTGCCATTGAAGTTGTACCTGCAACAGATAGGTGTAAGTTATAACCTATCACTACTGGCGTAAAAAATGTGCTGCCGAGAACGACAGTCGCAAACATGAGCTGGCTCCCATCAGCTTCAAGCAACCAACTGCGGAATTGACCTTGGAAGAACAGGTACCGCAGGGTGTATCCTTACTTTTTCCCAACGGACTCCGTGCCCACTTCGGGAGCGGATCCGAGAAATTGTTGATAGAACTGAACCCATAGTCTCGAAGGTGGCCATGTTTAGCTTGAACGATACGATGCGCTACTTTCTGTGTCCCGGCAGAACAGATATGCGCAAGGGTATCAGTTCGCTGTGCGGACTGGTGCATGAGAAGATGAGGAGCGAAGTGAAGAATGGAGACGTGTTCATTTTTGTCGGGTCCAGCCGCAAACTCATAAAACTGCTTCATGCGGAAGACGGTGGCATGGTGATGTACGTCAAACGGCTGGAGGCAGGTCGCTTCAAACTACCGGAATACGATCCTGAATCAAACAGCTATCCCATGGAATGACGTGACCTGGTAATCTTTGCGGATGAATTTGCCGGCCTGCAGCGAAAGGCTGAAGAAAAGCGTGATGAAGCGGTGGAAAAGACAGAAAAGGAATCCGCCGGGGGAAAAAGCCGGAAACGGCAGAACCGAAAAATGATAGAAGACCTACCTATACTTGAAACCGAGGTGATTAAGCCGGATGGCGTGGACCTTTCCCTGTACCGCAGAATAGGCGAAGAGGTAACCCGTGTTGTCAAACACAAACCGGGAATGCTCTATGTCGATGCCTGGAAGACGGACACCTGTTATGGGACAACAACCTGGCGGAAAATGTCATCCGTTCCATCACGCTGGAACGAAAGAATTACCTCTTCTGCGGCAACCACGAGGCGGCCGTCAACATGTCTGTAATCTGTTCCCTGCTGGCTACCTGCAAGGCACATGATGTAAATCCGAGGGATTACCAGAATGACATCATTGCACGAATGCCTTATCATAAGAAGGCTACCAATGAGGAACTACTGAACCTGCTTCCGCACAAATGGAAGTTGCAACATCCGGAAAGCGTGTTAACCAGACAAACTGCAGCAGAATCCGGTAATCGACCCCAATCGCAACATATAGGCTCAACAAAACGATAGCAACTGCAACTATTAGGTTCATAGTGACAGTTGCTATTGTCGCTGAGAAAGGTTCAACACCTGTAGTTCTTCAAATGCTTACACATTTTCTTGATTTCGTTATATAAAGCCAGCCCTTTTGCCGTAAGCAGGTATTTTTGTCTCGGGTGATTGGGCTTGTCTGGATATAGCACCTTGAGAAAACCGGCTTCGGAAGCGGGGCTTATATAATTCTCCAAAAATGTCGGACGATGTTTCAGACCGACTTTCTCCATCAATGCTTTTAACGATAATTGTTCGTTTGACAAAGCTAATAACAAAGCGCGAACTTGTTCGGTTACTTGTACGGTAGGTTGTTCGGTACTTGTACGGTCGATTTGCTGTACTTGTTCTGCCCTCAATTCTTCCGGAGCATTAACCACCATATATCGATTCCGTAATTCATTCTTTTCACCCAACAGAAGATTACGAAAGAACTGCTCCAAATATTCGGAATTACGCATGATGCCTTTTTGCACGTTTTGGTAGTTGGCACGTACCAGCGCATTACGGAAATACCACGAATGATTGGCGAACAGGTCGTTTGTTACGTCAAAGCCCATAGAACGCAGATAGAGAATTGTGAACACGGCAGTCGTTCGGGTATTTCCCTCACCAAACGGATGGATTTGCCACAATCCCGATACGAACTTGGCTATGTGGCTCACTAATCCATTCCTGTCCACTTTTGAATAGTCGAACTGGCGTTCTTGTTCCAAGTCGTATTCGATCGCTTTGCGGAGATCTGGAGCGGAAACATACAGCACCGTATCACCGCACAGTACCCATTCCGTTTTGGTAATGTTGTAATCGCGGATTTGCCCCGCAAATTTGAAAACTCCGTCAAAAATCCGACGATGAATCGATGTCAGTCCGACAAGTGTAAAAGCAAAAGTTTTCTCGGTAAGAAGTCGACGGATGTTGGTCGATGCCATATCCGCTTCGTGGATTTCTGCATCTTCGGGCGTATGTGCTATTTTCGATTGATAATAGCTACGAATAAGCTGTTCGGCTTCGTCAATTGTAATCTCGCCCTCAATATCTTTACGTGCGGTCTCAATCAAGTAGTCGGAAGGCTTCAAGCCATCGACGGCCTGCAACCCTATTGCGGTCTGCCATGCGTAACCCTTCTCCCGCTTCTGCGGCTCACCTTGGCGTATGTATTCGTTGAAGTCCATCATACATGTATATTATTTACTGCTCAGTTGTATCAAACATTTTTGCAAGTGAATGATATTCTGCTTTTTCGAATAAATTTATTTCACCATTCGTTCCCATCCGAATAACATCGTTACATGTTTTTAATCGTGCTAACATTGGCATGATAATTCCTATATTTCGCAGAACCAAACATATCTATCGTAGTAGTATTCTCAGAGAAGAGAGCCACATCATTTCCGATAAAATCAGATATGCCCTCGTCCGCTTCACCGGCCGTTACAAAAGGCAACTCTCCTGGGATTCGGTCTGCACTCTTCAGGCGTTTACCTCCTGCACCTCCATTTTTAGAGAAGTAGTCTTCAAGAGCTTTGTCAATCTCTTCATTCAAAGACTCTTGCTCGAGTTTATAATCCAATTTATAGGATTCGAGCCAGCTATTTGCTAAATCTGTAATATTGGGCTCAACGGATTGTATATTCTTTTTTGTTGCAAATATATAAAATATTATGCAACAAAAAAATGCTAAGGAAATATTTTTAGAGAGGATGATAATAAAATTCTATGCTGCTATTCCATTATGATATCATGAAAGGAAATCGTTTTTTCTTCTTTTCAACAAAAATGCGATTATATATAGCAGCGAAAAGAGTAAAGCCAAGCCTTTGTCTTGATTGAAATCAGAGTGGAACACAGAACGTTTCCGCCGCCTATGGCGGCAGAAACGTTTTTAGTTACCTTTGCTGTAGGCATAAGAAGCAAGCCGTTTTTTTCTTGGGTTTTCAATCCCACAAAAGAGTATGGCTCCTTGTCCTGCGAATCGAAGATTGGTCGTCAGAGGCCGTATAGAAGAATGCTCATCGACAGGACATGGCTTATGCCATTTATCCATCAACAAGAGTAACGATATTACCATGGCAAAGAAAGCAAAAAAAGTCAAGAGCGCCAAAGGTGCGGAACTTCGGATAGTCAATCCCGATGCGGCTGGGATAGACATCGCGGACGGTATCATGCAGGTCTGCATCCCTGCTGACCGCTCCAAGGACAACAACCGTGCGTTCGGAGCATATACATCCGACCTACATGCCATCTCGGCATGGCTTAGGGAATGTGGCATAAAGACAGTCGCAATGGAATCCACCGGGGTGTACTGGATACCGCTGTTCTGTCGTCTTCAGGAGGACGGGCTGGATGTCGTATTGACCAACGCAAGGGATGTGAAGAACATAACGGAGAGGAAAACCGACGAGTCGGATGCCGAATGGCTGATGTTGCTGCACCAGTACGGGTTGCTCAAGGCAAGTTTCCAACCGCACAACGACGCCAAACGGATGAGGACACTTACCCGTCATCGTGACACCCTCTCCCGTGAAGCCTCAAGCATGGTCCTGCGTATGCAGAAAGCCATGCAGCAGATGAATATAAAACTTACGCTTGTCCTGTCTGACATCACGGGAAAATCCGGCATACGTATCATCGAGGCCATTCTTGCAGGTGAACGTGACCCCAAGAAACTTGCGGAATTGGCTGACATCCAGTGCAAAACCCCGAAAGAGGAAATAGCCAAGGCACTTGAGGGCAACTGGGAAGAAGACCTCATGTTTGTCCTCAGACAAAACTATGATACTTTCAAACATTATTGTACCCAACTTGGCGAGTGCGATGCAGAACTGGAGAAACTCATGGAAAACTACCGTGCGGAGGTTGCCAAAGTGGAAGATACTTCATATAGCCCGGCAAAAAAACGCCGCGATTATAAAAAGACCAGGCATACCGTGAGCTTCGACGTGGAAAGGAAAGCATACGAAATGTGGGGAGTAAACGTTTTTGAGATACCGGGCATAAGCCACCTGACCGCACTTGAACTGATGAGTGAACTGGGGCACGACTTTACCCGGAAGTTCCCGTCTTCCAAACAGTTCTGCTGTTGGTGCAACATCTCACCGAACACCAAGATATCAGGAGGAAAAAGAATATCAAGCCACGTGCCACACCGTCGGAACAATGTCGGGTTGATTTTTAGAAGTATCGCTTCTTCGCTCGCCAATGCGAAGAACCAATTGGGGAACTTCTACCGCAGAATACGTTCACGGGCCGGAGGTAAAGCCGCAGTCATTGCCACTGCCCACAAGGTAGCCGAGATATTCTTTGCCATGGTTGCAAACCAAACAACTTATAATCCGGAAAGAGTAGGTATAGACGAGAAAGTATTACTCGAAAAACGGATTACAAGATACAAACGTGAATTAGAACGAATTACAGGCACACATATAGAAATTGGCAATGCATGTGTTCCATAGAAGAAAATATGCAGTAACGTTGTCTTCTCTTTTGGCTGCAATAATTCATCAATATGCCCCTAAACAATATATTTTCAGTGCGGAATCAATAGTTGGGAAAAATGGCTTGAGAAACACTATTACATTGATATGCAAATGATATCTTATTGTTGAATGTTGCATCTATTCCTTCTTTTATGCTTATAAAACATCAATACAGGATTAGACTCATCGTCCAATGTTGCGGAGATTTCTTTCAGTCGTCCTTCTTTCAGCCACCCCTTTTGATAGGCGACAACCAATTCATGAGCCGGAATGATATGACAAGAAGCAATATCTTGATTCAACGGGATATAATTCATCTGTACATCTTCCTTTATAGTATAATCCCCGTTATATACAATGCTACGATGTGTTTCATTCACTTGTCTATCATAGACTAAATTAATACGAGGAAAACCTTCTTTTGTTCCAAAATTATATGTTTTTGTCACAATCTCCATAAAATAATACCGATCTGTTACAATGCTTAAAAACAAAAATTTCTCTGGGTCCATAGTCTGAATAGAAGGATTCCTTATAATAAGGGGCTTTTTCTGAAGTTCTTTTGATAAAACATACAGAGTGTCACATGAAGGTTCCATTAATATCCATTGTTTCTGATAAGGAACAAATGGATAATCTGTTTGAGCCCATGCGCCATATACCATCCCATTTTTATCACGCGGAGTAAGCACTGTTGTAACTCTTTTTTTTCAAATGGCATTTTTATTTCTTGATATTGTCCATCTTGCTTGGAAACAAGAAGCATTGCTTGCTTTGGCTCTGTTTCTACATCAGGAATCAAGTCATCGTAACAAATCAAGTAATCTTCATTAAAATTCCTCATCATACGATATTTGGCATTCTCTTTCGCTTTAAAACTCCGTTTATAATTTCCATCTAAATCATAAACTACAATTTTACGTCCCCAATCATTCACAAACAATTCACTACGCTTTTCATCCAAAACAACTTCAAGCAAAAGAACATATTCTTCACCGCCTTGTCCTCTTCGGTTAAATTTCTTAACAGCTCTGCCCTGCCGGTCAAATATAAAAATATCACCTGTATGCTTAAAGTTTCTTACAATGATATATTTCTTTCCTACATCTTGGACAAACCCCTCACACAAAAAATCAGCATTCGTTTCTAATAGAATATATTCCACATCCATAAAATTCTGTAGAATCAATTCTTTAAACGAATAATTTTTATCCACATTAATCAATGCGAACTCACTAGAAGATTGTATTTTTTCTTCACAACTTATACACAAAAAAAACAGAGTAATAGAAATGAGAATTAATATTTTTTTCATTATGTATAAATTTGCTTGATTATTTAACATGACAAAGATTTAAACGCCCGATTTTCAATTCATAATCAGACGGAGGGGGACAAAGCCATTGATAAAGACAATTCCGACAAGGTTCAGCATTACGAATACGAAACCACGACAATCCCTCATCTAACTCCTTTTGTACAATTTCATAATGCCCCTATATAAATATGCTTCATGGTTTCACTGTTTTTTTATAAGCAAAAGTATACGAAACTTATTACAGAGAAATGGACATTTTCCAAAAGTTACATATCGTTTCTCAAACCGTTTTATTAAGCATAACTCAATAATTATAAACATCTTAGGAACATCCTACTAGTGTCTTACAAAAAAAATCTGCTTTAAACAGAAGGACACTATCTGTTAAAATTCTTCTATATACGCATTAAAACCTCCCTTATCCCATTTTTCTTTACCAAATTTAATACTAAGCCGACGCTTTCGCTTGGCCAAAGCTCATTACTTGCCACCAGCAAGACACAGGAGATCAATTCTTAGGAATAGCTGAAGATATCATTGCCAAACTCCCGTACTACTTTGGAAAAAGGTCCGGCAAAAACCTTCGCGATCATGCGAAGACACGAAGAAGTGCAGTCAGCGGATTCGAGTTGGAGGTAGGAGGAGATAGTTTTATCATACTTATAAATTAACTTTTATAGGCTGTTCCGTTTTACTTACAAACACATTCTCAAAAAGTACGATAGAACCCACTTGTAATAAACGATAAAGCAAATCATTCTCTGCTAAATTTCCAATAGATTCATCATAATATTTTACTCGATGTAAAACATCCCGTCTGACAATGACAGTTGGCAAAAACAAATTTTCACCATCCAAAGTCGCCCCTACAGCAACAACCTCTTGTTCCTCTTCCATAAATTCATATTGCGATTGCAATCGATCCGGAAAAGAAACATATCCCGACTCCATCATACAAATATATTTCCCTTTGGCCACGCCACAGCCGATATTCAGCAAAACATATTTCGAAAGTTCTTCCTTTGTCTCAACCCAACGAATTCTTTTATCTTCCCCATTTAAAGATATGCCCCTCTTATCCGTACAAACAAGAATCAATTCAAAATCTACCCAAGTTTGTTGCAATATACTTTGTATGGCCATACCTGCATCTTTTTCTATCACAGCCATAACTACCGAAATTGCACATGAACGGTCCTCCCATTGTTCTACGCCTTTCTTCTCTAATCGCAAATGCCATCCAATATTTCTGAATCGTTCGACAACATCAATCCTTTCTTTGTTAAACAATGGTTTCAAATGCAAAGCATGTTCATCCGCCGAATAATATCGTTTCACATTTCCGGATTCAACAGGCACAATTTGCCGAGGAACATAAGTCGGGATATTGCCCAATAGTTTACACATAGCAGAAAAATGAATGTCCTCACCGTTGTTCCGATACAACGGAGTTTTCGATAGAAAGTAAGAAATCCATTCTTTCTTAAAAAACCAAGCATTATTCCCAAAATCGACTTCTGTATCTTCCAAACAAAAACTATGTTGAAATTGATATCCGTCTCCAACAAATATTTTCGTTTGACACGCATCCGACGACAATAATCTACCATGAGGACTAATAATCGCATTTAAACGTTTACAGGTACTTAACGCATTCTCTATAAACATTTCTCCCGGTATCATATCATCATCTATAATAAAGATATAAGGAGTTTCCACTTGAATAACAGATTCAAAACGCCCAAATACGCCAGGATTATTTTCCCAACAAGAGTAACAAACCCTATCCTTGTATTTATCTACAATCACACTAACATCAACATGATGCTGGCTCTGCTGGATCCATATATGTGAAGGGACAACCGTTTGTCCCAATAAAGCCTGCAATTGTTCTTCCAGATGGTTACGTTTCCAAACGGTAAGAATCGCAGTAATGACATCCAATGTATACTCTTCTACTCTATTCTTTTCCATTTGCAGCTAATATATAAGCAGTTTTTTCTTTGCATGTATTTGACTGATGAAACTGTTCTATTTCAAAAAGGACTTCTCTATCCAGTGCCTGTCCCTTTTCTATTTTACTAATCAGACAATCCAGTAAGAAATCCAGATTTTTGCAGAAAATACCCTTTTGTGCTTCTTGCCTCAACAGGCATCTACGGGATATACGAAGTCGCAAATAATATAACCATCCATACCAGTCAAAATCTTCCCTATCCACTAAAAAACAAAGTTCACCAAATAATAGACCATCTATCTCTTCAAAAATCACATCTTCATTGCCTTTTATAAAACTATTCTGCAACAGATAGATCAAACCACAAGTAATCCCCAACAAACCACAATCCAATCGAGCCGGAATTACAGCTGACAAAACAGAAAAAACCTGATCCAGCAACTCATCTGCCTTTTGTTCATACCGTACATCACCAGAATATAAAGCATACGTATAATAAGCAATCGCTTGTCCAATGGAAGGAACTGCCACTTCCGCCCTTCCCACTAAAGACTGATTCACTCTTTTATAACGATTAATAAAATCCATTTGATACTTCTGGCGTATTTCATCCGCAAAAAACTGTTGCTTCTCTTTGTGCAAAACTGATATTTGAAAAGGATGATAACGATATCCGACTAAAGGGTCTGCTAAACATTCAACCTTCCCTGCCGCAACCAATCGACAAACCAAATCATAATCAGCCGAATAATAATATCGTTCGTTATAACCATTTAAATTCAACAAAATTTCTCTTCGGATCATCAAAGAAGAGTGTACAAAACAATTATTATTCAATAAAGCTAACTGAATTTCCTGATAAGAAGACACCCCATTCCTCAAAACTCCCCCAGGCAACGATATACATCCCGATCCCACCGCCAAAACACCCGAATGTTCTTCCAAATAAGCCACCTGCTTTTCCAACCGATCCGGCATGGCAATATCATCGGCGTCCATAACAGCTATATATTTTCCTTGTGCCAGTTGCATTCCTCTGTTTCGGGAAACATAATTACCTACGTTGCAGCTATTACGTTCAAATATAATCTGCCGATCCTTATAACTCTGAACTACCGCATCTGTTCCATCTTCCGATGCATCATCAATAACAATCAATTCAAAATCAGAAAAGGATTGCTGGAATATACTATTGATTGCCGATTCAATAAATTTTGCCATATTATAAACAGGCATAATAACAGAAACCAATACAGCCATAGTTTAATTACAATGATTGATAAAATTGAATCATCTTTTGACCAAATATTTCCGAAGTATACATCTGCTCATATCTTTTACGGCCATTCTCTCCTAATTTACGTGCTTCTTTTGGATGGGATAATATATACAAAATCTTCTCAGCTAACAACTTTGTATCAATTTCAACCCTGTCAGAATACCTTATAAGTGGAATTTTCAAAGCACAATTTTCATCCACGACCTCATTTAAACCGGATGTCGCAGTAGCAACAATAGGTAACTTATGCATCATCATTTCAACCGGTACATATCCAAAAGGTTCGAATAAAGAAGGCACCACACCTACGTCAGCAATTCGATACAATTCATATAACTCCTTCTTATCCAACAAACCGGTGAATGTTATTTTCGTACAAATATCCTGAATTTCTTGGAAAAACAAATCATAATTACCACTACCAGCTATAATTAAACGGCAATCTAATTCTATTTTCAAGACTTCACGAAAAGCTCTGATCAAATAACTTACCCCCTTAATTTCATCAACACGCCCGGCAAAAAGGACTATTTTTTCATTACTCCTCAAATTCCATTTCTTTCGTAAAAACAGATCACTTACTGCAATATTGGAAGCTTCAGCCAAGCCATTCGATATCATAGATATTCTTGTTGTATCAAGATCATAATCCCGACTTAGAACATCCTGCATATACTCTGATAAGCAAATTATATGATCAACTTTCGAATAATATAATTTTTCTTCTTCAAAAGATCTTTTCAGTTTTTCCTCAAAACTGTCCGATAATTTTTCTGCCAAAATATCTCGTAAACGCTGCAAGTTATCAAAAACAACAACCCCCCAATCAGAAAAATGTACAACTGAAATAACTTTACAATTATCAAATACTTTCTTTAACTCCTCAACAAGACATATATTTTGATGATAATTCAAATGGAATATCATTTTTTTTCTATCTTGTATGTGCAATTGAAGCAAATATACAACATTGCGAAAATATAAAGCCCGTTGTTTTTCTATATCAAAAGTTCGTTGTTCTTGTATCGGTGAAGGGAAATGCCAATAATCGATACCATTCATTTCTTCTCTATAAACCTGAAGAACTTCAGAGAACAAATTTATCACACAAATTTTTATGCCTTTTGTTTGCAATGCTCCAGTCAATTCACTTATATAGGTTCCAACACCATATACAGCACCTCGTCGAGTTTCATTAAAAATATAGAGATTCATCTTTGAACAATTTTCTTTATAAGAGTTGCATCCATACAACATTAGTCAAATCAAGTACCGTCAATCGCAACAAACCTTCGCCAGCCAAACCATTAAGCAATCCCATGTTGATCGATTTTCCTACATCCAAATCCTGAATTTGTTTAAATGTTAATTCTAATTTACCCGATGTGATGACATTACTATAACGATTATATTGCCATACATGTGCAACATCTCCTACCACAGAATGACTCAAACGTAGAAAACGTTTTTCAATATCGACAAATGAAGCAGACCATTTTTTATACATCCACGAAAGCTTTAAACTATAAGTAAAACCAAATATTTTTTGCAAATCGTACAAAAAACAATATACATCCCAAATGTTTTCTTCAGGAATATCCATACATGAATCTTCTATTTGCATAATTATACTGTGCAAACTTTCTCGAGATCTTTTTGAAGCATCTTGATAACACAACCTTGCCATCCAATATCGTCCATATCCTGTCAATCCGTCATACATACTGAAATCAAAACAAGGATCATACATCACTGCACGATACATTCTTTCATCAAAATCTTCACAAACATCCTCTTTCGTTAACAAAAATTTGTTACGAATCAAATAATCGAAACCAACGCCAATACCCGCTATCCCACTTTCATAATCAGCCGGACTATTTATGTGTATTTGCTCTTGTATTGCGCCAAGTATATCCATCGCATAATCGGCAAATAACATATTATTGGTAAACCTCGCATAGTGAAAAAAGAAAATCGCAATTCCCATTTTACCATGTACCAAGCCAGGACACTCTGTTAATGTTCCATTCAAAACAAGCATGTCTGATATCTGTTGCAAATGATATCTTATTGTTGAATGTTGCATCTATTCCTTCTTTTTATGCTTATAAAACATCAATACAGGATTAGACTCATCGTCCAATGTTGCGGAGATTTCTTTCAGTCGTCCTTCTTTCAGCCACCCCTTTTGATAGGCGACAACCAATTCATGAGCCGGAATGATATGACAAGAAGCAATATCTTGATTCAACGGGATATAATTCATCTGTACATCTTCCTTTATAGTATAATCCCCGTTATATACAATGCTGCGATAGATTTTATTCTCCTCCTTATCGTAAACTAAATTAGTGGATGGATAGCCCTTTTTATCGGCAAAATCATATTCTCTTTTGACCGTTTCCATAAAATAGTAACGGTCTGTAATGATACTCAAGAATAAGAAAACTTCAGGGGTCATGTTTTGAATTGAAGGCTCTCGTACAATAAACGGTTTTTTAACAAGGTCAGGAGAAAGCGTATATAATGTATCGCAAGAGGGTTCCATCAATATCCATTTTCCTTTATATGGAACTAAAGGAAAATCCGTTTGAGGTGTTATTCCCCAAGTGACCCCTGGTTGGAAAGTTTTGGATATGACGGCTGTTATAATCGGCTTTTCAAATGGAATATGGATTGTTTTTTGACTACCGTCTTGTTTGGAGACAAGCAGGAAGTTTTGTCCGTTTGTTTCGCCGTCGTTGCTGACATTTCCATCATAACAAATCAGATAATTCTGATCGAAATTTCTAATCGATTTGTATTTGCCGTTTTCCCGTACCTTGAAATAACGCTTATAGTTACCTTCCTTGTCGTATATCATTATTTTTCTTCCCAAATCGCTGACAAACAAATCATCGGTTTCTTCATCATAGAGAGCTTCTAAAAGCAAAACATATTCTTCTCCCCCTTGCCCGACCCGGTTGATTTTTTTTACAGCTCTCCCTTGCCGGTCAAAAATGAAAATATCACCGGTCCGCGAAAAATTCCGAACAATGATACAATTTTCAGTAACATCTTGTACAAAACCTTGGCAGAGGAACTCGTCTGTCGTCTCCAACGGCACATATTCCACATCCATAAAATCCTGCAAAACTAACTCTTTTAAGGGATAATTTTTGGTAACATCAACCAAAAGAAAGCTACTATCAAATTGTGGATTGTCACTACAACTCACAAAAAATAGAACAAATAAAATCACATATTTCATTTTAACACTCATAGTCATATTCACATTATTTAATAAAACAAAGATTTGAACGTCCTATTTGTATTTCACAATCAGAAGGAGATGGACACAGCCATTGATAAAGACAATTATGACAAGGGGCTTCATTTCTAATACGAAACCAAGATTTTCCTTCATCCAATTCTTTTTGTACTATCTCATAAATACTATCTCTATATATATTTCCCAATATAGGATGATTTACATTAGCATAAGCATCACCATTGGGCATAATATGTATTTTACCGAAATCGTATACATTAATCGATTGATTCGAAAAAATGTCTTTCACAGAAATCTTCGTTGATAGAATATCTTCTTTGCTTAGATAAACATACTTTTCAAAAAATAGTATGTTTTCACCTGTATAAATTGGATTGATACAACAATTTTGTATTCCGTATTGAGAAATAATTTCCTCTGCCTTATTGCATTCTTCTATTGATGTAACATTAAAAATATATTCAAATGATAATAACTGTTGAGACAGGTATAAAACAGATGTATTAAACAACTTAACATCAACAAAATTATCAACTAATATTCTATAATAGAAATTTCTTTTATATACAGGATTTAGCAATACAAATTCCTCCAATGAACAAATAATATTTTTTGGAGCAGAAGAAGCATTTAAAAAGTCCCACAAAAAATCCAATTTTGGAACAGAATCAAAATTGCCAATAATATTAATTATTAAATTTTCAGGCAAAGATTGTAAAAACAAAACTAAATATTCAATATCTACATTCTTATTCAAATGGATATAAATATCAGTAAGATTGTTTAAAATATTTTTATACGGAGTTATACTATGTTTCTTATAAAGTTCAACTGTATTATTGCTTATATAATTAAATATAGGCATAACTTGAACAGGCTTCCATTTTGATAAATTTACAGCTATAAGATCACCCATATATTTTTTACGCACCTCTGAAATAAATTCCTTTAGATCACCCTTTTGAGAACACTCATTCGATAATTTAACGACACCACAATTTTCTTTGATTCGTATCTTTTGTAACAATAATGCTACTTCTATACTATCCGACTCTATAACTGCGCCATCCAATGTGTTATACAACAGCGATTTGCCATTAACAACATTAAAATACACATACGGTTCAATTGTAAACCAATAATCCATATATTTTCTATTTATAATATTACGTGATTTTCAACTATCTTAAAAAAATCCAATGGATACTTTTCAAGAAAAGAAAGAACACGATACAATTTATACATTAACCCCTTATCATTACAAAAGTGCTCACATACAAAATCTTTTTTATCTACTTGATCCAACATTTTTAGTTGTAACATACAATTATTGCAAAACCTATTTAAAAAACAATGCTGACATATTTTTTGAACATGATGGTAATAATGTTTATATCGAACTGTTATTTCTGGAATATTCAAAACAACATCTTCTCTAATCTCCCCTATAGTATATTTATAATTAACTCGTTCACAGGGTAACAATTTACCATGAGTAGTCAATAATATTTTCTTTTGCCCTGGTAAACAGGTTGATGTTGGCAAAATTTTTTCAGTTTCATAAAGCAAAGATGTTATATTTGAAACATAATAATTCAAAGAATAATATTTTAAAAAATCTATCAATTCCTTAAATACCGAAAATTCCTCATGCACAGTTGGAAGCAATTCTGATTCTTCTTTTTGAAAATCTATTTCACTTTCCAACTTATTACGATACATTTTTTGAGCAACAACTTCATTTTTTTTATTCAAATCAACCATAACTAAAGGTGCTATTCTAGATACTTTATGATATCTTTCGTAAACAAACTCCTGTATTTCTTTAACAGAATTACGATCATGTAAAACAGCATTAAATCGAACATACTTTTCAAAATAAACAGGATATAAGTATTGCATTCTATCAACATTTTCAATCACTCTATCAAATGAATTATTTCCATCTTTTCGAACGGACCGATAACTATGATTCTTTCTATTTCCATCTAAACTAATCAGTATTCTAAATCTATTTTTCACAAAAAAATCCATATACTTATGGAGAAGCAATGCATTTGTTGTTATATTATACTCAACTTCAATATATTTTTCTTTTTTTAACTGATCAACAAAATCTACTATTTGCAGAATAAACTTCCCATTAAACAATGGTTCTCCCCCATAAAACCCAATAAGCAATTTCTGTTTTTTACTTTCAGGTCTATTATTAAAAACAAACCTCAATAGTTTCTTTGCAAAATCAATATCAATATTTTTATGATTTCTTTCATCAAACCCTTCATATAATTCACCAAAAGAACAATAAGTACAATTCAAATTACAAAAATCTGTTGTTTCGAAAGTAATTTGCGGGGTGTGGATTAAACTATCTCTTATCATTGATTCTGTAATTTCTCCAAACTTCACAGATTCCCCTTCTTTAAAGAAACCACAATTTTTTAAATAGCCATATTTACCTCTATAATATGAATCCACTTCTCCCGTCTCCTCAGCAGCTATTTTCAAATCAGGATGAACCAGCATTGATAAGCGAGACCGAATATCATAAAGATATGTATTTTGATTCTCAGATGTGTGGAAAATTGATTTTGCCATAAATACAATAATTTTAAATTGGATTAAATTGAAATCGGCAATTGCAAGAATAATCTTTCAATTGCCGATTTTAAGATTAATAGCCATAATTATTTTGATAGTTCTGACCATCAGAAAAACCATCAAAGCCACATCCACATCCGCCACTACAAGAGCAGCCGCCCTTAACAGCATTCATTTCACGGCGTTTTAGCTCATTCTTTTTCAGCTGCTTCAATTTTAATTTACCTACTTCTTTCATATCTCTAACGATTTGTTGATTACAAAAGTCGAACTATTTTTCTACCTGCACAATAGCCTACTTGGACTAATCTTCATTCTTACCACTATATCTTTGAGAAAAATCCAGATTACATGCATATTCAATAGCTGCTTGCATAGAATGCACATTCAACTTTAAGAACAATGATTTTATCTGATTGCGTATAGTATTCTCACTTCTACATAAATCATTCGCTATTCCTTTTGAACTTTTACCTTGTTTAGAAAGCATAAGTATGATTATTTCACGTTCAGTAAGTGGTTCCATAACCTTTGATACCCAACGATTTGTTTTAAAATCATATTCACTAAAATATTTGCAATCTTTATTCTGTACCCGTAAATTACCTGTATCTTTAATTGTCGTATGTTTGATGAAACATATCAGATAACGCAAGACATCATTTTCATACATATACTTTATTCTCTGATATACCATTTGAACCAATGGACGCGAAACAAAAGAACACTTGCATTGCATGCGAAAGGTACAAGAAAAATAGTTTATTTCATTTCTCTCATCCCCAACCATCTCAAGATACTGTAAGATGATCCTAAACATTGCCTTCCATAAAGATAAATCATTCACATAAATAGACTTAGAAAGAAAATCCCTTTCTAACCCTGACAATAAAAAACCATTAGTATTGGTATAACAAATTTTCTTTTGTAACAAGTCTACTACATAAAAATTTTCTGTAATTACAGATGATAGCCAATCTAAATATTGAACAGATTCTTGTTTCATAATCAATCGGAAAGTATTAGATTTATATATTTTTTTTGCATATCATGTACTGAATAGTTTTCTTCATAAGAAAGACGCGAAGATTTTCTCATTTTCTTTCGTTTCCATGAAGGACTTTCCAGTACTTTTTCAATAAGCAAAGCTAACTTCCTTCTTGTTTCATCACTATTGCTTTCCATATTAAAGGTATAACCAAAGTTTTCATTCGGCATCATCTCCTTTAATCCTGTTGTTGTTGAGATAATCATAGGTAACCCAAACATCATCATCTCAATCGCGACATAACTACATTGTTCGTGCATAGAAGGCATAACACCAATGTCTGCTATCTGATAAAAATCATATACTTGTTCTTTGTTTAAACGTCCGGTAAAAGTAATTTTACTCCAAACGGTTCCACATTTATCCAAACAAGATGAAAAATCACCATCTCCTATTATCACCAATCGATAATTTTCATGCTCTTGTAACAAATCATGAAACGCCTGTACCAACATATCTGCTCCTTTAATCGCATCCAAACGTCCTACAAACAAAATAATCTTTTCTTTAAAGGAAAAATGCAGACGTTTTTTAAGTTCGCTTCGTATTTGATTAGCTAACACCTGCTTTTCATCTTTCAATCCATTATATATCAACATTAGTTTATCCGGAGACAAACCATACTCTTCTTTTAATAATGTATAGGTAAATTTAGAAAGACAAATTACTTTATTGACCATCTGATAATATTTTTTTTCCCTTACATACGAATCATATATTCCATGCTCTACAAGTGATAGTTTTTTAACTTCAGCATGAATAATTCGCTTAAAACAAGGGAGATTTCCGTTTAAACTATAACACCAACGTTGAAAATGTACAGTAAAATAAAAGCGACTATTAGGCAACCATTGTTTTATATAGGGTATCAAATCAAGATGTGTCATATGGCTAAATAAAAAAATATATTTATCATCTTTTGCACAATTGCAATTCAAGCGCATAAGATAACAAATATTCCGTTTATGAATATGAGACTTATCTTCAGTTGAAAAGTATGGTTCAGGGATATAATATTCAATATATCCCTGGATTTCCCTTATTTCAAAATACTCGACATCTGCACTCACACGAACTACTGACAATAATAGTTCAGAGACTTTTGACAGGCAAACTATCATTTGTTGGACATAAGTACCTATTCCATATGTAGAAGCCCTACTGCTTTCATCAAAAAGATACACATGCTTTTTCATTTCGCCATTAATTTAAATCCATACCCCGCATATCCTTCATACAAACCAAACGATTTTCTTGTTATTCTCTTAATAGAAGAATAAGTGTATAAACTCACAATAGAACACAGATCAAATCCTATATTTAATCTTTCATCAGCAACCAACTTTTGTAAATCCGATATAAAATCAGTATAAAAACATGATTTTTCATATTGAACTGATAATCGATTTGTAAGATAAGTAACAATTCCAGCCAGACCCCGCTCTAAGGATAAATCTATAATTTTCAATAAATTAACCTCCAATATCTTCTTATCAATATCTTCCAATATATCATCTGGACTTCCAACTATAAAGTTATTTTTTAGCAGATATAGTATTCCCCATCCAATACCAGACAACCCATTTTCAAAATCTATCCCGATATTATCATGGACCTCTTCAAATATTTCATCCAACAACTCTCCAGCAAACTCTTCATAAACAGGATTCCCTGTGTATTGGGCATAGTTGTAGAAAAACAGTACAATCCCCATTTTTCCGTGATACAGACTCAAATCCATCAAAAAACTTGAATTAATTATCAAATGATTAGCTATTTGGTGTAATACTATGTTTTTATTTTTATCCATTCCCCTAATTATTTTCTATTAAAACTTTACCATACATTAAAAAGCACTTATTAGCTGTTCTTCCATATCTATCGGTGTTGGATTCCAATCCATTCGCCCCACATCCTGTAATGTATGGATTTTCACACTAACTTTATCGCTTCCTCGTTTTTTATTAAGCATAGCATATATATCATAAACAGTCTGTGATTTCAATTCAGTCGGAAGAGTGAAGCCGGCAAAATGTCGTTCTCCCATCCGGATCAGTCGATCGTTCTTCCAATCGATCTCCAAACTGGCTGGTCAAAACCAACCGGCATGTATCTCCCGGATCCAATGCCCCTATATAAATAAGCTTCATGGTTTCACTGTTTTTTTATAAGCAAAAGTATACGAAACTTATTACTGAGAAATGGACATTTTCCAAAAGTTACATATCGTTTCTCAAACCGTTTTATTAAGCATAACTCAATAACTATAAACATTTTAGACACATCCGGCTTAGCATCTTATAAAAAAATCTGATTTAAACAGAAGGACACCATCTGTTAAAATTCTTCTATATACGCATTAAAACCTCCCTTATCCCATTTTTCTTTACCAAATTTAATGCTAAGCCGACGCTTTCGCTTGGCCAAAGCATCGACTTGTATATCAAAAATGGAAGAAATTTCTTCATTCGTAAACATCAGCTTGGTCAAACAACATAGTTTCAAATCTTCAGGTTTCAATTGAGGGAAAGAGGCTGACAGCCGATCCATAATTTTTTTGTGCTGCAAGTTGGCTATCAGGAAAAGTTCAGCCCACTCATCATCTTGAAGAGGGGACAGCTCTTTCTTTATTTTGGTCAGCAAAGCAAATGAAACCTCCTGAGGTAAATCAGGAATTTTATCCATGTTCAATTTTACAATATTTTCTCGTAACAAATGAATCGTTTGTTCAAAATCCAGACTTTTCTTTTCTAATCTTTTATTTTCATGAATCAACTGGAAACGAATCTCTTCCATCTGGCGGATACAAGCAGAATTTTCTACTAATTGACCAGACAGAAAAGCAATTTCAGACAGATTTTCAGTCTGTTTGTCTGAATTTATCTTCAACTTTTGTTGTAAATCCTCGACCTGTGCATTCAACTTTGATATAAGTTGTATCTTATTTTTTACTTGTAGATTGAATCTTTTTATTATCACTAAAACAACAAGACTGAAAACAGCAACCAATCCGATTATACAGCTACCACCCCAATAACATTTTTTTAATTTCAACTGCAAATTTTCTTTTTGCAATTTCTCATGAGCATACTTGGTTTCTACCAAGAGTTTTTCCGGAAAGCGGACGGATTCCAACAAGATCAACGAACTGTCCGGATGATCCGACATAAGCGCTTCCGCCTCCTGCAAAAGAGGGCGAACATGAGAATGATGCCGGCAAGCGATCTGGCCTAAAATCAATAATAGAAAGATTGAGGATATGAGTTTTTTCATCGTATTGCATTTATCAAATTACAAATGCAATATTACCAATATACTTTGATATTCACTAATTATTCACCCAGTATTTTCAACAATCACACATTCCGCTTGTTCACCCCTCCTTTATATAGAATCAACACGATCCTGAAGTTCATACAAAAGATAAAAATAGCAGGGGCTTATTGCTCATAAAAACAGATTTTGAAGAGTTCACACCGATTATAATAATCCGGCTATTCCCTTTTCAATCTCTAAATTAGGAAACCCTAATTGGCTAATCCGAAAACAAGGATCATATCCCTTGATTGTCAGATAGCCGTTCTGATAAAAAGCAGAAAACAAATCGGAATCAAACGATTCCACACCACCAAACATTTCAACATCAAATTCTTCATGCGCCAAACGGTCAAGATCGTAATGGTTGCGTTTAAGAAGTTCTACTAAATAGGAGGGCGTACCCGTCGCAAACCAATAACTGCCAAATTCCCGATTCTTAAAGGTATGAAGCAGACTGAACGGATTATAGATCCCCGCCGTATCAGGTGCAAAATGATAACCATCATAATACCGGCGGAGTTTGTCACATAATTCCGGTTCTGTTAGACCCAATGATCGTGAAAACTCCGGCAACTCATCTCCTAAATTGTCTTGCAGTTCCTGTTCACTGATTCCACATAGTTCGTTATAGTTCCGGCGGAATGATATATCTTCCAGATTATTCAGGTCACTGAACACACTCACTTTGCTGAACTTGGTCACACCCGTCAGCATCGCAAAACGGATATAACCGTCAGCGCTTTTCAACGCCCCATAAAAAGATTTCAGTAAACTGCGATAGGCTTCCTGCAATTCCGGCCTTCCGATCGCCTGTAACATTGGCTTATCATATTCATCGATCAAGATGACAACGCGCTGCCCCATCTTCCGGCTTGTGCGTTTTATGATTCCTTCAAAGCGGGTCGCCAAAGATTTTTCAGCAGGTTCCACACCACAATCCTTCTCCCATTCGGTCAACGCAATATTCAATTTTTCCTTCAAACTGTCTACCGAATTATACTCTTGAGTGTTCAAATCAAGATGCAGAACCGGATATTGTTTCCAATCTTTCTCCAGCTGCTCGATAGCCAATCCGGCAAAGAGTTCTTTCTTTCCCTCGAAATAGGCTTCCAATGTAGATAGCAACAAGCTCTTTCCGAAACGACGCGGACGACTGAGGAAAAACACTTATGAAACAAAGATACGTTTTTTTATGGATATCAGAAATGTTTGGGTGGGGATTATATCATTTTTTACAATAACTATCTTTGGGGGATTTTCAAGAGAAAATAATTGTAGATCCAATCTGTCTTTTATCTATCTATATGGCCTTTTTTCTGACACCACGGACCAATCTTCCGCCTGGTTCGTCTAATTTGTGTTGCATCTGTCAATCGAATCCTCCAGATTCCTTGCATTCCGGAAAAGCTAAACTCCCGGAGAATCGAATATTTGAGAAAACAAGACGGGGATACGGGAATATGGCAAAGTGAACAAGGCTCTTTTCCGGAATTCCGGCAGCAGATTCCTATGACGACCGTCTTCATCGCCCTGACGACCGTCTTCGTTACCGTGAGCTGCCGAGTTCACTCTGTATAAACATTGACTTCACGGCGACGAAGACGGTCGTCGCGGGAATTTGCTGCGCAACTCACGGCAAGAGGTTCCCAAAACTACTTTTTTCGTCACTGCAACAATTGTCCGGAAGACACCTAACAAAGGGATCTATGGCCGTTTTAAAGCCGTTTTTTACAATAAGCCCACCAGCGGGGATGCCTGATAAAGCACTTTAGAGACTTATCTATTATTACTCTCGTTTTTTGTTCGTATCTTTGCCAGTAAAATAATCCAAATCTGCAAATGAATAAGATTAACATATTCGTACTGACGTTCTTTCTGAGTCTGGCCGGTGTATCTGCCTATGCACAAAACAACCGATCACAAGTGGTTATTACAAGCGGACAAGACAATAATGTGTTTTTTCATACGATAGAGAGAGGACAAACCGTTTACGCAATCGCTACCATGTATGGGGTTACGCCCGATGATATTTACCGGCTGAATCCGGAGAGCAAAGAGGGAATCAAAGCAGGCGCCACCCTCAAAATTCCGCAGCGCGACATGGTTGGAAGTACAATGAAGAAACAGGATGAAAATTATATATTCCATACCATACAGCCCAAAGAGACACTGTATTCTTTATCCGTCCGGTATACAGTTCCCGCTACCGCCATCGTAAAAGCGAACCCCGGATTGTCGACTTCCACCTTTACAATCGGCAGGACAATCCGTATTCCGGCGACGCAAGTGGAAGATTTGCCGGTTACGGAGGTCAAGACTGTTACCAAAGAAATTGAATATACTATCCAGAAAAAAGAGACCATGTATCGTATATGCCGGAAATTCAACATTTCCAGCTATGAACTGATCAAGCTGAACCCGAAACTGAAAGAAGGGGTAAAGGCCGGTATGGTTATTAAAATACCTGTGCAAACCGAAGAGAATATGACGACCGGACCGGCAACTGCCACGCTTTCGGAAAGGGATGCAAACGCGTTATTATCGAGACCGAAGAACATCGAGCGCGTCAACAGTGTCAAAGTGACCCTTCTATTGCCGTTCATGACGAACGAAGCTGTTCCCTCTGCTGAAACACAGCGTTTCATCGAATATTACGAAGGCTTGTTGCTGGCAGTGGACAGTCTTAAAAACACTGGTTGCTCTGTCGATCTGTCGGTTTATGACACGGGAAACGGGACGAAGAAGCTGAAGGAGATTCTGAAAGAGGACGCGTTGAAAGAAGCCAACCTCATTATCGGAGCCGTACAGAATGACCAGATCGGCCCGGTTGCGGAATTTGCACAGAAGAATAACATCAAATATGTGATTCCTTTTACCTCGAAAAACGATGATGTGCTGTCGAACGCCTACGTTTACCAGGTAAATACGCCTCACTCCTACCTGTATGCCAAGGCGGCTCAAGGCGGATGCGACCTGTTTGCGGAAGACAACATAATCCTGCTGAATATCAGGGATGGCAAGGATAAAACCGAATTTATCAAAACATTCAAAGCCGAGATGAAACAGCGGAATATGCCGTTCAGCGAAATCAACTACAACGGCGAGACCCTGACAACCGATATCGAAGCGCTTCTCAAAACCGACAAACGGAATGTCATCGTGCCGACATCGGGTACGCTGGATGCCTTGAACAAGATCAAATCTCCGTTGCGCATGCTGGCGGAAACAAAGCCCGAATGCGGACTGACTTTGTTCGGCTATCCCGAATGGCAGACGTACACGCGTGAATGCCTGGAAGATTTCCATGCACTGAACACGTATATATACAGCAACTTCTACGCAGACAACCTTTCGAAAGAGGTGGCAGACTTCTATACCAAATATAAAAACTGGTACAGCAAGAACTTGATCAACATATTCCCCAAATATGGTATTTTAGGATTCGACACCGGCATGTTCTTTATCGGAGCAATCAACAAATACGGTTCCAACTTCGAAAATAATCTGGATAAGATTCATTACCGGGGCGTACAGACCGGATTCGATTTCCATCGCGTAAACAATTGGGGAGGCTTCATCAACACGAACATCTTTATTGTTCATTACCAGAGTGATTTCAATGTAACACGAAATGAAGTAAGATGATCAGGAAAGTTATTGCAACAGCTATTATAGGCCTTGTCGCCCTGAACGGCCTCCAGGCGCAGGATAAGTTCAAACGGGAATTGTCTTTGGGAGCTTCCTTCGGTACGACTTTTTCCCAAGTCAGCTTTGCCCAGACGAAAGTGCAGCAGAAAATGAAAATGGGCTACACGGGCGGACTTACGCTCCGGTGGATCACGGAAAAGAATCTCGGATTGCAGGCCGAACTGAATTTCATCCAACATGGATGGGATGAAAAGTTTGAGGATCAGCCACAGTATAAATACAGCCGGACGATCAACTATTTCGAACTTCCGATCTTGACACATATCTATTTCGGCAGTAAGCGTTTCAGGGCGTTTGTCAATTTGGGGCCTAAAATAGGCTATGCTTTCGGCGAAAAGACTGACGAGAATCTGAACGGGGCCAAGCCGAACACCGAAAACGAACAGCACGATATGCCCGTCGAAAAGAAATTCGACTGGGGACTATGTGGCGGCCCGGGTATCGAACTCCGTACGGGAATCGGCTCTTTCCTGCTGGAAGGCCGTTACTACTATGCCCTTGGCGACATCTTCAACAGCCGTAAAGAAGACTACTTTTCCAAATCGTCTTCACAGGTGATCTCGGCCAAGCTCACGTACATGATTCCGGCGTTTTAAATCATAAGTCCTGCCTGTATTGTGAAGGTGTCACGCCGTATATCTGTTTAAAGACCGTGCTGAAATAGCGTTGATGGGAGAAACCGGCTTTCTCCGATACTTCCTGTATACTCAAATCCTTGTCGGCAAGGAGGCGAACGGCCTCGGCCATTCTGAACTTGTTGATATAATCGCCGATGCTGATGCCGGCAAGCTGTTTCAGTTTATTGTAAAGCGAAGCACGGCTCATGGCCATTTGTGCAGCGACAAACTGCACATCCATGTCGGGATTGGCCAGGTTGCTGACAATCAAGTTGTTCAACTTGTGTATAAATTGTTCGTCTGCATTGCTGATCGTATCGGTTTTAGGCGAAACGACCTGTCCGGTTTCCTTATAACGGTTTCGGATGATCTCACGACTCTTAAGCTGGTTGCGCAGGACTGCAAGCAGGAAAGCCAGGTCGAACGGTTTCGAGACGTACATATCGGCTCCTAACTTATATCCCTGTACGGTACTTTCGCTATCGGTACGCGCTGTCAACAGGATAACCGGGATATGGCTGATCTCCACATTGCTCTTTATACGGCGGCACAACTCGAAACCGTTCATATAGGGCATCATTACATCACTGACAACCACATCGGGAAGCTTCGCCTGAATCATTTCAAGCGCCTGCCGGCCATCTCCCGCGACATAAACTTCTTTGAAATATCCGTTCAATTCATCTTTCAGGTAATTACGCAATTCCGGTTCATCTTCTACCACCATAACCGTATATCCGGCAACCGGATAGTCATCGGCATCGGGCATCTCGGTATCGGAAGCCTGAAGCAACTGGGACATATAGGGCCTTGCTTCAACAGAAACGGAGGTATTCTCCAGAGGCAGTTCGAAAAAGAAAGTCGCTCCCCGCCCTTCATTTGCTTGCGCACCAATATTTCCTCCGTGCATTTCAACCAGCATCCGGGCATACGACAATCCGATGCCGCTTCCCTTCCGATCATGGTTGCCTTGATAGAAACGGGTGAACAGACGGTCGATTTCTACATGATCCAACCCGATGCCCTCATCCGAAAGGGATATGCGGACATAGTCCGGTTTACGTCGCGTAGACAAGACAACGACAGTATTCGGTTCGCTGAACTTCAATGCATTCATCAACAGGTTGGACAAGACGATCTCACACTTGGAAACATCGAAAGGCACTTCTCCCAACGATTCGTCAAAATCATAAACCAACCGGATATCCCGGACCTGAAATTCAAGCTCAAAATCTCCGGAGACTTCCCGCAGCCAGTCATTGACAGGCTGCCTGGTCAGGCTCAATGATTCGCCTCCGACCTCCATCTTGCGGATATCCAGTACCATATTAATGCTATCTTTGATCCGGCGCGTCTGCCTGAAAATGCCGGTCAACAAATGCAACAACCTATCGTCCTTCACCTCGCCCGACGCGAGCAACCGTTTCAATGGAGCGTATATCAGAGTGAGAGGCGTACGAAGTTCATGACTGATATTGATCAGGAAACGAACCCGGTCTTCATACGTCTTCCGCTCATGTTCCTTGATCGCCCAGACCATTTTACGCTCCTTTTTCAATACCACCAGCCAGGCTGTCAGAGCAGAGCCTCCCAAGATCAGCAAGATCAGCAGAACTAAGAATCCTGTCGTCTTCCACCAGGGAGGTGTAACCGTTATTGTCAGCAACTGAACCGGAGTGCTCCAGTCACCATTCCTTTTATTGCAGGATACCCAAATATGATACTCACCGACAGAAAGGGCATGGAAAGAGATCGTATGGCCGGAGCGTTCGATCGTCTCATTCAGGCTGCCTTTTATGTAATAGCGAAACAGTTTCTTCCGCATCAAATCGTTTTCCTTCACGATGATCCGGGTATTCAATGATGTATAATTCCACGGAATCGACAACCTGTTGCCATCTCTTATCACATCAGTACCGACAGAAACGCCGTCGAGCTCCACATCCAGCAAATTGATCGAAGGATCGGCCTCCTCCGGGAAAGGCACATTGTTCCGTATGTAGACCAAACCGTTCACTCCGGCCATGTACAGATCGCCCGAAGTTGTCAGCAAAGGCGGTTTGAACAAATACTCGTTGGCATAAACACCGTCCGACTCTCCAAAAACGACCATTTTATCCTCTTCGGGAATGTAAGCATACAACCCGTTATGCGTTCCGATCCAAAGCCTTCCCTGCCTGTCAAAACCCAACGAATTTGTACCGGCAAAGCGGTTCTCCTCGATAGCCGAAGTCTGCTTTGTCACCGGGTCATACCTGTACAGGCCGGAAGATGTTCCCAACCAGAAACAGCCCGCCTTATCCCGACACGCTGCTCCGATCGTCCCGATAGAATCGGGCGGAGTATAGAAGACACGTATGGAACGGTCTTTATGGTCCAGTGCCAACAGGTTGGAAAAACTGCGCAGATACGTGACTATCTCGCCTCCGGGCACTTCCATAAGAGCGGATAGCACCACCCCTTTTTCTTCACATCTTATTACCTCCAAACGCCCAGTCTGCTGGTCGTACAAATAGACGCTATCGGAATAAATATAAAAATGTTCTTCATCCGGACGGTTCAAATGTACAGCCAGTCCGAAACGGAACAGACGACGGGATTTTTCGGCATCGGCAACTACATATTCCCGAAGTTCTCCGGTCTTCTTATGAAACCTGTATAATCCCTGGCTGAATATCGAAAGCAACAGCTCGTCTTCATCATATTCAACGATCGAAACCACCTTTTTATCGAATGTCGCAGGATAATGCCGGAACTGGCCGGTTTGTGGATCAAACCGGTTGATACCGTTACCGTCAGTGCCAAACCACAAAATATGATCACGGTCTTCATACAGGCTCGTCACGGTCCTATAACTCAGGCCTCCTGTAGAAGCAGGGGGCACATCTCCATATGTGTAGAGATAGATTTCTTTCATCCCGATCAATCCTCCTCGGATACTGCCTGCCCACATGTTTTTCTCCTGATCATTGTAAAGGCAGCCAAAAGAATTGACCGGCAACGAATTATTGTCTCCGGGAACATAAGCGATCACACGGACGGTCCGCTTCTCCGGATCATAGATATTAATTCCTCCTCCATCTGTTGCCAACCACAGTTCACCTTCTCTTTCCTTTATATCCAACACGACATCGTTATTCAACAGATTTCCCGTATTCAGATGACATCGTTCCCTTCCTTCGCGTGTATATCCATACACCCCGTCCGCATATGCCGAAAGCCAGATATCTCCGGAAGAAGCCAGACATACGCTCGTGACTTCTTTTATCGGAATAAAAGGAATCCGCTCCAGTTTACCCGTTGCAAGATGATACCACCAAAGTCCGTTACGACGGCAAACAAGCAATACGACCTGTTTTTGTTTATCGTACATATAGGCATGTGTGAAGATGGAGGTCACCCTTTCCGGCCCATTTACCGATAAAAACGTAATCCGGTTATCAACATAAGAATACCGGAAAGCTGTTCCCGCACCAAAGAACAGGACTCCATTATCCGTTACCACCGAGCTGTACACATGCAAAGGCAAACCGGCAAACGTGATACGCACGAACCTGTCCTTGCCGCGATCATACCGGGCCAGTCCTCTATCGGTTCCGATCCAAATATTATGATTGGGGTCTTCTGTCAAGAAAAGAATGTCGTTTCCGGGAATAGAAAAGGGATTATCCTTGTCGTTGTTATAAGACATGATCCTCTCACGATCGAAACGGTTCAACCCAAAACTTGTTCCTATCCAAATGACACCCTGATGGTCACTCAACACACAATTGACCGTCGATTGCGAAAGGCCGTCTTTCAAGGATATTTGTTTAAAATAGTAATTAGGGGATTCTGCTTGTGTAGAAGATATACATAAGAATAGGCTAAATAATATGACAAGCAGCTTTTTCATGTAGCAAATATACGAAAAAAGATAATTCCTGAACAATCTTAGACGATATCAAACATAGAAATCAAGGCTTACATATACTTTTGCACTGTAAACAAGCAAAGAATGGGCAGCAGGCTCCTCCCAAAACAAAAACGCCGCCTTTCTTCCCATAAATCCGGTGCTTAACCAAAGGATTTGTTTTGCATCAGGAATATGAAGAGTTCATCAATACTAACAGAGGTAATATAGTCTTTAGGCTATCAGATTTAGGCCAAAAAAAGAGGGTGTCCCAGTGATGAGACATCCTCTTCTTTTATGTGTATATTCCAAAAATATTATCTCAAGCGATCCAAAGAACGCACCAATGCTTCGTCCGCCCCGATATTGCGTATAGCCAAATAATCCAGAATCAGGCTAACCAACGGAAAAGAAAAGGCGATCTTCAGGCTTAATGAGAAAATCTCTTTTTGATTGCCCAGATTCCAGTAAAAGAAAGCAAAGAGGCCGTAGAAGCCTAACATCAAAATCGCATTAAATACACAGAGGCGTATTTGAAGGATTCTTTTCTTGAACAGGAATATTGTCAGAAGCGCCAGCAAAGAGATTACGATTGCCAATGCGAACAACCCCCATGTCGGATAAATAAGCTCCGGCTGGGTTGCCATCGTACTGATGCCGGTCGCATCAAAAATAAACAACTGGTCGCCCGACTGCAATACGGCAAGCGGCAAAAACAAAATGGCAATCGTCAATGCCACTATAATAAGCAAATAAACAGTTTGTATTCTCTGTAACATGATAAAAAAAATTGACAATTAACAATAGGCTATTGACCATTATCAGATGAGACTCATCTAATTGTCAATTGTCTATTATCAATTGTCAATCAATTAAAGGTTATTTTTTTCCTTAGCAGGGTTCTTATAATACACCTTACCTTCTTCATACTCCTTAGCTGCGATCAAAGTCGGTTTCGGGAGCTTTTCATAGTAACGTGAAATCTCGATCTGTTCTCTGTTTTCAAAAACTTCTTCCAGATTATCATTATAGGAAGCAAATTCCTGTAGTTTCTTTTCCAGATCCTGTTTCATCTCTACAGCGATCTGATTAGCACGTTTACCAATGATTGCAACGGTTTCATACACATTACCCGTATCAGCCGACAGTTTCATCATGTCGCGGGTAATCGTATTCGACGGAGCGTTAGTCTTTCTGTAATCCATACTTACTTTATTGATTAGTTGTTTCGTTAATACGTATTTGTTATTCGCTTGCTGGCATAGTCGTAGAACTTCTGAACCTGTTTTACGTACTTGCCTTCGGGATACTCGTTCATGTAGTTGTAATATTCATCCACAACTTCACGGTAACGTCCTTGCAACTTTTCTTCCACACTCACGATAGCCAGTTCATATTTGGCACGGATGGTATAGAACATGAACTCTTCCCTGTACTTTGAATAGGGATAGTTCTTTAGTGCGTTTTGAGCGGTAATCACACATGAAAGATAGTTGTTTCCCATATAGGTACCTAAGTTGAAATACAACCGGACTGCCAACAGCTCCTTATAAGCGAGCTTTTCCTGCAATTCGAACATGATGTTCTGGGCTTCTTTTGCCCGTTCGCTTTGCGGATAATACTCCAAATATAATTGCAACTGGTTAATAGCTTCATACGTTTGTGTCTGGTCCAACCGGGGATCCGGAGAATCCAGATACAAGCCATAACCCGAATAATAACGAGCCAACTCGGTGTATTCGCCTTTCGGGTAAGTCGTATAATAGGTATTAAAGTATTGCGAAGCAGTCTGATAGTCTTTTTGGCCGTAATAGCTTTGCGCCAGCAGATACAAAGATTCTTCAGCTTGAGCGGAACCTTTGAATATAGGCACCAGTTCATCCAGTAAAGTGGCAGACTTCGAATATTGTTTTGCATTGAAATACTTCTTTGCATACGAATATTTCAGTTCGTAGTCTGTACTTTTCAGTATCTTGTTATACTCCCCGCAGGAAGATAACAGAACTGTAATCATCATCAATAAAAATACAACCTTTTTCATTCACATACTTTTAGCGCGCAAAGTTAAAGTTTTCCGACAAATAAACGAAGCGCTTAACGTTAATATTTACAACTTATATAAGTCACTGGCCGCAATAAGTTCCAGTTTATTGGCTTTCAAAACTTCTGCACACTTCTCCACATTGTCGGGACGAATGATCACATTGGCCGCCTCACCCTGAGAAAAAGCATACATATATTCAATAAAGATTCCGGCCGAAGTAATGATATCCATTGCTTTAGCCAATGCGCCCGGCTGATTGGGACAATGCAGGCAAACGACATCGGCTACGCTCACGGCATATAAACGATCACGCAAGACCTTGATGGCTGTATCCGTATCCGACACGATCAAACGCAAGATACCGAAGTCCGAGTTTTCTGCTACTGTAAAAGCGGACATGTTCACGCCGGCTTCACCCAATATTTTTGCTACTTCCGTAAAACGGCCTTTCTTATTCTCCAGAAAGATTGATAACTGTTTAATTAACATGGGGGATGAATTTTTATTTATGAATTATTATTTGTGACTTCTCTCCTATTCCAATTTACGATTATCGATCACATGTTTGGCTTTGCCCATACTCCGCTCGATGCTGCGCGGTTCGACAATCTTTATATCGGGTTGCAAACCGATTACGCTCTGCATACGGTTTGCGATTTTCTTCTTCAGAGCGATCATCTTGTTCATTTCGTCCGAATAAAATTCCTGACGCACTTCCACCTGAATCTGGAATGTATCCGTATTGTTCACGCGGTCGACCACAATCAGATAGTGCGGTTCGAATTCAGGCAATTCAAGAATCACCGATTCCACCTGCGACGGGAACACGTTCACTCCGCGTATAATCAACATATCGTCGCTACGCCCGAGAATACGCCCCATACGAACGGCCGTACGTCCGCACTCGCATTTGTCATAGATCAAATGTGTCAGGTCACGCGTACGGTAGCGGATCATCGGCATTCCTTCTTTTGTCAATGTCGTGAAAACCAGTTCTCCCTGTTGTCCGGGTTCTACAGGCTCCAATGTAACCGGGTCTACAATTTCAGGGAAGAAATGGTCTTCCCACAAATGCGTACCGTTCTGGCATTCGCACTCGCCTCCGACTCCAGGACCGCAGATTTCCGTCAGCCCATATATATCATATGCTTTAATGTTCAACTTGCTTTCCAGCTCTTTACGCATGTTTTCCGTCCAGGGTTCAGCACCGAAAACACCGACACGCAACTTGAATTCTTCCAACGGAATGCCGGATGAGTGAATCGTTTCTGCCAAATACAACGCATAAGAAGGAGTACAAGCCAACCCTTTGGCTCCGAAATCATGCATCAACTGAATCTGTTTCTGCGTGTTGCCACTACTCATCGGGATCACCGTTCCGCCGATATTCTCGACTCCGGCATGCGCTCCCAAACCTCCGGTGAACAGGCCGTAACCATACGAAACCTGTACGGAATCGTTTTTTGTCAAACCATAAGCAGTCAGACATCGTGCCACAACTTCAGCCCAGATAGACAGGTCTTTCCGGGTATAGCCGACAACAATAGGCTTTCCCGTCGTACCGGAAGAAGCGTGCAACCGGACAATCTCCGACATCGGCACGGCCATCAGCCCGAAAGGATAATTATCCCGCAAGTCCTGTTTAACAGTGAACGGAAGCTTCACTATATCGTCAATAGAATGGATGTCTTCCGGGGTAATCCCCATTTCCTGCATTTTTTTACGGTAAAAAGGAGAATTATGATAAGCGTGTTCAACAACCCGTCTTAAACGGATACTCTGTAATTTCCGCATTTCCTCGCGGCTCATACATTCGATAGTTTCGTTCCAAATCATGGTACCAGTTCGTTATCTTTTAATGTTAGTAGTCTAAATTAATTGCAAAGTAATAACTTTTTTGCAAAGAAACCATCTTTTTAGTTCTCCTTTTACACTCATCTTGTCTTTTTGCTTCGTGGCGACCTCCATGTATGACAATCACACAATTATTTATACCAGACCGGTCCCGGTTGATTTCCCATTTCAAATTCCAATGTGTCGCCATTCATAATTTGCTCATGGGTAATATAGCTCTTGTCATACGGCCGGCCGTTCAACTTCACAGACTGTATATATATGTTCTCACGGCTTACGTCCGGAGCCAGAACCGTGAAGGCCTTGCCATTTGCCAGATGCATCTTCACTTCCGGGAATATCGGAGTTCCGATCTCATACTTGCCGCTGATCGGATCGACCGGATAGAAGCCCATCGAACTGAACACGAACCAGGCCGACATCTGTCCGCAATCCTCATTGCCGCAGATTCCATCCGGAGCATTCAAATACAGGTTATGCAGAACCTCTGCCACATATTTCTGCGTCTTCCAAGGTTGCCCTACTTTGTTATACAAATAAATCACATGATGGCTCGGTTCGTTGCCATGAGCATATTGCCCGATCATACCGGTACTGAAAATCGGCAGGTCTTCTTCTGATTTCGGAACATAGGTGAACATGCTGTCCAGTTTCTCCGCAAAGCGTTCTTTGCTTCCGACCAGGCCGATCAGGCCGTCCAGGTCCTGAGGAACAGACCAGAAATATTGCCAACCGTTGCTTTCGCAAATATCTTCGGTATAATCGTCCGGGCTGAAATTAGCGGCAAAATTACCTTTCTCGTCACGTGGCTGCATAAAAGATGTAGCCGGATTGTAAACATTCCGGTAGTTCTGGGCCCGTTTATAGAATTCATCGGCAATTTCTTTCTTGCCCATCTTCTCCGCCATGGTTGCAATGCAATAATCATCATAGGCATACTCCAGAGTCTTGGATAGCGACCAGTTCTCCCATTTTTTCGGATCGCTGTTGGCCGGGACATATCCTAACTTCTTGTAATCGCCGATTCCCCGGTAATCGTCACGGTTGGCCGTGGCAACACAAGCCTCAAGCGCTTTTTCCGGATCAAAATTGCCGATACCTTTCAGATAAGCGTCTACTATTACAGGAACGGCATGGTAACCGATCATCATATTGGTTTCCCAACCATACAAATTCCATAACGGCAAAGCTCCATTCTGTTCATAAAATTTCAAGAATCCTTTGATCATATCGTTTGCACGTTCCGGTTCGGTATAGGTAAACAGCGGATGGGAAGCGCGATAGGTATCCCATAGCGAGAAAGTGGAATAGTTCGTCCATCCGTCCGCATTATGGAGCTGCCGGTCCGGGCCGTAATAGGCGCCGTCCACATCACTGTAGATAGTCGGAGCGAGCATGGAATGGTACAAGGCTGTGTAGAACTTCACCAGGTCATCGGTATCCGGACTCTTCACCTCTATCTTGGAAAGCTGCTTATTCCAATTCTTGGCAGCTTGCGCCTGATAATAATCGAAATCGTCTTTCGAAGCCTCCGCACGCAAATTCCTGCCGGCTCCTTCCATACTGGTTCCGGATATACCGGTCGTCACCAGGATCTCTTCATCTTTTTCCGTATTGAAATCGAAACGGGCGATATAGGCCGTTCCGATCCGGCCGCGATCTTTCGTTACGATGGCAGTCGTGTCCATCTGATAAGCCACGAAAGGTTTCGAGAAACGGGTTTCAAAATAGACATGCTGCAAAGGAGACCAGCCTTGCGAGAAACGATACCCCCGGATCGTCACCGAATCGACTACCTCTATACGCGAATCCAACGTGAAATCCCAGTTCATCGCCTTTTTGAGATTCAGAAAGACGGAAGCCTCCGCTTTGGGGAACGTATAACGCTGGATACCGCAACGTTCGGTCGCCGTCAACTCTACATTAATATTATAATCTTGCAGTAATACACGGTAATAGCCTGCCGAAGCCGCTTCATCGTTATGCGAGAAAGTAGAATAGATACCTAAGGGAGCTGGCGCTTCCTTATAGGGGCGTGTCACCGGCATGAAAGAGATATCGTACAAATCGCCTGCACCTGTTCCGGACAAATGAGTATGGCTGAAACCGGCGATAGTCGTGTCAGGATAAAAATAGCCGGAAATACGATCCCAACCGGGAAGCCCGTTGTCAGGGCTCAACTGAACCATCCCGAAAGGGACCTGCGCTCCCGGATAGGTATTACCGGTAAAGTCCGTTCCGATAAAAGGATTCACATACTGTGTATAATCCTCTGTCTCCTGTTGTTTTTCAGGCGTGCAGGCTATTAAAGCCAGCGAAGAGACCACCCATAAGAATTTGTGCTTCATGCTTACATAATTTAGTTTTGACAAATATAGCAAAACTCGCCCACATACGGATGGATTTCGGGGGAATAATGTATTATCTTTACATCTGATATGACCTCCCACGCCTCCCATAGAACAACAGCTTTTGGAAACAGTCATCAGCATACCGATTTCTCAGAAAGCAAGGACGGGACGCACATCGATGTTGCTGGTATTTTTTTGGGTCCGAATGCAATTCACACTTTTATAAAAGAACCATTCCCGTGCAGCGCTGTAGTTCCATTCCGACGACGACCAAAACGAGTTAATGCCATCTTTGAATGTATCCTTGTCCTCATCGGCGATATTCTTCATCCATCCATTCAAAGCGGCGGGAACGTTTCCTTGTTCCAGCCATGCGAAATCACTGGTGTCCGGCGAGTTCTGCTGATCTTTATCCGCCAAAGCCGGACAGCCGCCCAAGTTTCGCAGGATGTCCCACAACTGACCCGAAGAAGGAAGGTACCAGCCGGTAGTAGTCGCAGGGATCGGGCAGGTCGTGTTGTAGCCGTCGGCAGCCTTGAACGCGGGATTGCTGTCGAAGTTGCCGCGATTGGTACGGATAAGTTCGCAATTGCCGTAACCGCTGATGTCTATGTAGTTCTGTGCCTTTGTCACGCAATTCGTCAATCCTTCGTCTATGTCAAAAGAACCCCACTTTTGGCCTGTCGCGGCGTTCTTCACGGACATGACAAGACCGTGGACATTGCCGCCCAACTTATCTTTTTCTGCCTGACCGATGCGGCTCGGGTCGGTTTGGAAAACGATGCCTACTACATTGGCTGCCCGGACTTCGGGGGCTTCGGCATATTTCGGCATCAGGTTGCCGTCGGCGAGGAAGAAATCACCGACCTGCAAAATGTAGTTTCTTATGGTTTCCACTGCGCCGTCCACCTTGTATCTCTTGTATTCCCCTACGACATGATGGGACGCGGACGTGGTGATGGTAAACTCCCTGTTCCCCTCGTCATAACTTCCCCAGATAGCAGGCATGGACGGGGGCACCAAGTAGCGGTATGTACCATCGGCCATGCGCAGCGGCTTAGCAGAGCCGGTGAACGTGGTGGCAGAGGGCACGGTGTAGTCGGGAATCCGGGCATCGGTAAACTTGTAAACGGTCTTCGGCATTTCGATGACGACCAAGGGAAACTCGTGGGCCATGACGAAATCGAGCCGAAGTTTACCATTTTCCAATGTGGGTGTGCAAGAGGCTGTCATCAGGTCGGAAGCAGCGTAATCCGCATACGAGCTTTGGTCGTACTTCACCGGCCAATTTGATTTAAGCGCATAGAAGAAAGGGTATTGGGGATCAACTTGAATTGTGTTTAACAGTTTGCTTATGTCTACTATGTTGTCCAAATCCGCTCTATAAGGGTAGTAGAGGTAGCATTCCTCGTCCGACAGTCCTCCGGCAAGTGTCGTACCGGCCTCGGGCTTCCATGTGAGCTTGCCCGTGGAGGCATCCCTCTCGGCGGTCAGTTTCACGTTGGAATAAATCATCTTCTTATCCTCGTATAAGCCGCGGGTCATGAAGAGTCCGCAGGCATCGCCCTCGGTGAACTCGGTGGTATAGCCGTTCTCCACGGCGCGGGTGGTGCTACCGTCCACTGCCAATGTATATCCCCCGTCGGTCACGGAGATGGTGAATTGCCGCGCCTTGTCTTGTGCGACAGGGAACTCATCCTGCGTGCAGGATGTAGCAAGCAGCAGGAGCAATGCTACTTGCAAGAGTGGGTATATGTTTTGTATCTTCATATTCATGTTCTTAATGGATTAAACAGATTAGAATGCAAGGACGGGACGAACATAGAGCTGGAAATTAACATTACCCCATCGGCAGCTTATCCATCCATCATCAGAATTTGCTACCCAATACCGCATTGTGTTGCCCTTGAACTTCGAAGACGACCAAAACTGATGGTAATAGGAGAATTTGTCCCAACCGTCGATACCCCACATCCATTTATTCAAAGCGTCGGGAACATTTCCTTGGTTCGACCAGAAGAATTCATTGATGTCTGACGAGGTTTGCTGATATCCATCCGCCAAAGCCGGACAACCGCCCAGATTCTGCAGTATGTCCCACCACTGGCCAGAGGAAGGAAGATACCAGCCGGTCGTGGTCGTGGGGACAGGGCAAGTCGTGTTGTAACCATCAACAGCCTGTAATGCGGGATACTTGTCGAAGTTGCCCTCTAAACTACGGATAGATTCACAATTGCCGTATCCGCTAATGTCCGAATAATTATCGGATTTGGATACGCAGTCATTCAACAAATCCAAGTACCGCGATTCGTTGCTCCATATGACTTTCTCTGCTGCGTTTGCGTTTTTAACGGCCATAACCAGTCCATGCGCCTTGTTTTCACCGCCCAACTTCTCCTTTTCCTTTTTACCGATACGGCTCTTGTCCGTCTGAAAAACAATGCCGACGACTGTCTTGCCACGTAAAGGGACGGGTTTATAATAGTCTATATGCATACTGCCGTCAGCATAGATTTTGCGCAATCCGCCGTCGCTCCACGTACCGTCGGAGTAGAAGTAGTCACCGATTTTAAGTTCATCCGCCGTGAATCTTTGCTTTACCCTTTTGGAGGTGACGTTCTCCTCGCCATTTGCAACCCACGTGCCACTGGTCACCGTCTGCACGTCTATCCCGTTTGCTTTCACGGTGATAGTGTAGGCATACCGCCTGCCACCGAAAAAGTCAAATTTGCCGGCAGCTTCTGTGTCGGGAGCGTAGGTAAAGGCGTTGCCGCCTATGCTTATTCGGACGAGCGGCTTGCCCGTCATATTCTGCGGCGGCACCAACGCCTCGTATTTCTTCGTTGCGACATCGTAATAGGGCTTTATCTCGCCGTCCGATTGGTCACCAGGTGCAACCAAGCCGCAGGTTGAGTGCGTTACCGGGTCTCCGAAAATGGTGACGGTTGCACCTTCCAATTCCTCATCTGTAATGCCTTCGCCAGCCTTGAGAATTACTTCGATTTTCGCCATGCGGTGGATGAAACGGAGATTTACGGCTTGGTCATAACGTCCCATGGCACTGGCGTACAGGACATCGAAAGCGGCGTACCCACCACTTTGGTCGGAAATATCCGTTTCTCCCATTTCCAGGTTCAGAGTCCATGCACTGACGCGGGCTTCATCGGTGTTCTTCCAGTAGAAAGTATTATCGGTATCTTTCGGGCTTGCATTGCCCGATGCGTCCATCACGTATGTTTTATTGCCAAACACGCCTTCCAGTGACACTCTAATCTCCTCGCCGCCCGTCCACGTGTCCTTGCCTCCGGCGCGGGTCTGCGGATGTGCCACCTCCGCCGTCAGTTGCAGTGGGTACTTGCCGTCGAACAGGAGTCCGTCCTGCTGCAAAGCATCGTCTTGCGAGCAACCGGCAAGAAGCAGTGCCAGCCCTGACAGCCATGTTATTATCAATGATTTGTCCATCATATTGTTTTTATTTATTCGTTTATTTGTGCCGCCGTGTTTACGCCTGACGCACGGCAGCGGCTTTCAGACACATTACATCTTCGCATCACCCGAATGGCTGCCACCGTCGTTCCAGTTTTCGATGGTGCTTCCGCTGAGGGTCAGTTCCGTCTTCTTTACCGTGATGGTGTAGGTGTAGGAGTAACCGGCCTCCAACGCGGGTTTAATCAAACCCGCGTTGGAGTAAGTCTGATTCTCTCCATCATTGGGTGAAATCTCGAAGTTCAGGAAGTCGGTGAGCGTCTGCGGCAGCAGAATCATGGTGAGGGTCATCACGCCCGTGCTGACATCGTAGTCCGACACGCACTTGTATGTGACAGTTTGTGTGGTAGGCGTGGGATACGTGGATTCTATCAGCATCCAGTCGTTCACGACAGTACCCGTGGCTGTGGCTGTTCCGGTCAGTACATCGAACGTCCCCTCATGAATCAGCCCGCCCAGCTTGTAGTTGGCGAACCGCAATACACTTGGTTCGGTGAATCCGTCGGCAGCCGATACCTGCACTTTCAGGATAAGGCGGGCCATCTTGTGCTTGAAGGAGCAGTCGCTGCCGCCTGCGGCGGTGTTGTCCGTGAAGCTGATGACCGGATTGCCTTTACTTCCCTTCGCGCCCGTGGCATAGATGTAGTCTATGGCTTCCTGCTTCGCCACCGTATGTTGGTTTTCCGTGTTTACCGTGATTTTCCCATTGTTGCCGGGCAGGGATGTCGCGTGACTTGTTTCATAAGGTGCATAGGCGGCGAAGGTAAACTCGCGTGAGGCATCCTCGAAGAAAATGCCATCTCCGGCTGTTGTCGGGGCGAAGTCGGCGGAGGTTCCGGTACTTGCGGTCTGGTATTCCACGTTCTTGTACTTTTTGCCCATGGTCGTGAACTCTCCCGGTGCATCCACCGCCATCACGCCGATGTGGTCGGCATTCCACCGGTTGTCCACAGCGCGGGTTTTCGGCCCGCTCACGCCTGCCGTGATTCGTGCTTCCACCGGATTGTTTTGTACCTCGTCCTCTTGTGTACACGCAGCCAATAGCGTTGCTGCTACTGCAAGAATGAAAAATTTCATATTCATTGTCATAATATTGTTTTTTGATTAAAATATTTATCGTCAGTTAGCGTACCCATTGCCGCTTTCTACCTCGTTCCAGTCCGTGATGGTTGCGCCCGTCACCCCGGCCTCTACCGGTAGCAGCAGATTACCCGTAAGTTTTATCGATTTGGTGCCGTTGTTGAAGTCCCTCATGGCCTCGGTAAGGTCGCTCACTATCCGCTGCGTGTCACCGTTGTTGAAAATGATGTCTACCGTCAGCGTCTGTGCTTCCGTCGGGACGATACCGAGCAGTCGGAAAAAGAGTGTGAACTTATTGCCGTCTTGCCTGAAAGCGTTTATTACTTGTGCCGCTGCACTCCGTTCGCCTGTTGCTATGTCCGCAACCGAAGCCACACCGGAGAGCGTTGCCGAAGCCGACTGTACACGGCTGTAGTCGCCTTCGGTGGCGGTCAGTTCGATGTCGAGTCTGCGTACCAATTGTTTCATCCGGGCCGTGACACGCAGCGTGTCATCCGCCAAGACACTGATGTCTTGTACCGAAGCGAACAGATAACCCGGCGTGGGGTTGATGTGCTTGGCAGACGTGGCGTTCACCGAGGCGGTATTGTCGGTGACGGTAATTTGGTCCTGTTTATTGTATGCCGTCAAGGTGTATTTGCCGGGTGACAGGAGTCGGTTGAACACGTTTGTTTCTCCGCTCGCCTCCTGCTCCAGTCCGCCTATACGCAGGGTGTATGCTTGAGGGATGTCGGCCTCGCTGCTCCTATCGCTCCAATCTGCGGTAACGACTACCACTCCACTATCGGGATGCGGAGTATCATAAAGTTCGTCTTTCACACAAGAAGCGAATAATATGGCGGCCAGAACAGCCGTATATGTTATTAATATATGTCGGTTACTTTTCATTCTGTTTCCTCCCTTATTTAAAAGATGTTCCATACGAGTGACACACCGAGGTGGTTCACACCCCAATAATCCTTGTTTTCGCTTCCACGGCGCACGCGCACATTGTCGATGACCACGTACTTTTCATAATCGGCATAGGTACCCCCTATGCCCACGGAGAAGTCGAGAGAGAGGGCGCGGTTCAACTTAAGCATATAACCGCCGGTTAGTCCTCCGCCAATCAGGTCGCCCTGCTTGCCTGTCGCGGAGAGCTTGTAATTGAACTGTCCTGTCTTGAAAATGGCACCAAGGTAACCGTGTTTTTCTTTCCCTATATAATAACGGAGTTCCGGCATCACTTCCCAAAGGGCATACCTTCTATCTTTGTCATTCCACGACCATGATGTCCACGAGCCGTTCACGGATATGCTCCATGACGGGTTAAAACGCCACTCGACACCGAGGTCGGGTGTGAGGGTTGCCCAACGAAGCAGGTTGGCACGCAGAGATATCTCCTTCTGCGGAACGGAACGGAAAGCGTAGGTCGTGTCTGTTTTCTGCCGTGCAAAAGCAGGAAAAATTGTCGATGCCAGCCACAGAAACAAGACAAGGAATAAAATTCTTTTGCTCATTTTTATATGTTTTTTTGAATTTCTGATCCAGAACTCAGCATACAAACATAAGTCAAGAGATTTAATTTCAACCTAATTCTTGTATTCAAAAATCGCCTCAATTGTCAGAATCACACATCTTTGTAGTTTAGAATATTTTGTCTTTGTCGTTTAAGCTATTTTTTGTCGTTCAGATTATTTTCCCCATCCATAACACAGCATATTACTCCACCTCCGTTTTCCTCCATTTGACAGGCGTACAGCCTGTATTTTCCCTGAACAGCCCGATAAAAGCCCGTGGTGACCGACGGGCAATCGAGGTCAACCACAGGCTCAACGGATACTCGGATTATGTCGTCCGAGAATCAAATATTATAGATCAGAAGATGCGCCACTACTCACGGTCTCCATTTCCAACCGTTCGGCTTTGACCGTAATATTATAGGTACGTACCTTGCCGGGAGCGAGAGGCTGGGCATCGGCAGGGGCATTGTAGTAGAGCGTGGTGCCGAGGTCGGTCTCCACGGTCAGCATACACTTGCCAGCGGTTTCCTGCGGAATTACGAGTGCCTCATAGGTGGCGACATGTTGCTCCGGATCTGTCGGGGAAGGCAATAGACGAGGTTCAATGGCTCCTCGTGTGCCTCCCGAGCCCCAGTCACCAATCAATACCCCGATGTCCGGAGCTTTGAAGCCAGCTTCGAGTAACAGGTCATTGCCGATGTGTACCGAACGAATCCGTTCGGCAGAGGTAGCGTATCCCGTCTTGACGATGTTCACCACTACCTTGGCGGTCTGGTGGTAGAACTTCATCGGCACGGGATTGGCGGCATATTCCGCATAGCTTGCCTCCGTCACGGCGAAGAGAAAGTCGCTCTGCACATAGCCTTCGCCTCGCTGGTCGGCCTTGACGCTCCACTTGACGGGAACAGCCGTGGCATTTGCACCGCCTTGAGCAGTAGAACCATCAGCACAGTACCATGCGCAAAGTCGCTTCCACTCGTTATTGCGTGCCCACCAGAAAGGGATACCGGTGGTCAGTGTACCGTCGGCAGCAGTGGTGTAGATCTTCACTTCCGGCTGTACACCAACCAAATAGGAGGTAGCCTCGACTGCCACCTGTTCGCCCCCCATCCAAGCATCGTTGTCAGCCGTGGAGCGCGTCGCAGCACGGACAGATGCCGTCAGCATCACGGGGCATTCGCCGGCAGGAAGGGGTTCTCCCTGCGTCTCGTCAGCCGAATAGTCGCTACACGCCGTGAGCAACCCACCGGCAAGCAGCAGTATTGCCATGCTCCACCGCGCACCGCCTTTCAGGAATCGTTGTAGTTCTCTTGTTTTCATGCCATCATTGTTTTAAAAAGCCAGGATAGGCCGCACGTCTGCCGTTTCCATCTTACCCGGAGCGCGGCTGCTTACACTGTTTGAAGTCACACCCCACCACCAAGCTTTATATTCGTCGGATTCCGAGGATGACCAAAGATAGGCAGGAGCCAAAAACTCTTCGGCTGTAGGTACGTTTTTTAACCGGCTGTTCAGGTTGCCGAAGCAGTAATCATCTTTGCTTTGCCAGAAGTCACCGGTGTTCGTGCGTTGTGCTGCCAACGTGGTCACTTTCCCGAGAACCTCTATCAGATCCCACAACTGGCCTGCGGAAGGCAAGAACCACTGCGTAGCATTAGACGGCACGGGGTTGACACCATTGAAATCAGCAATCACCTTGAATGCGGGGAATTCATCTCCCGTACCGAGCGTTGTCGTATTCTTCAGACCACTGATATCCTTGTAGCTGTCGGCAAATGTCAGGCAATTATCCAAGGCTGTATCCTGATAAGAGTTGCTCCACTTGACTTCCTTGGCGGCAAACTTTATGGACATCACCAGCCCGTGCGGATCTCTGACACCTTTGGCTGCCAACGCATCTTTCTCCGACTGTCCGATGCGTTTCGGGTTGGTCTGGAAGATGATACCGATTACCGTCTTGTCGGGGTCGAGGTCTGTAGAGAAAGTACCGTCCGAATAGAAGTAGTCACCGATTCTTGCAGCCGGCGAAAGCGTTGTTTCCCCTCCGGTCGCCCCCTCCGATGTGTCCCACGGCTCGATTGAACTCTCAACCTTGATACCTGTGAGGGTCAGCTTCACGTTATAGATGTGCTTCTTACCGCTCTCGAAAGCCTTGCCTTCGGGAAAGGTGTAGTACAGCTCGCCACCGCTGGCGAGGGTGAAAGTCAACTTCTTGCTTCCCATATCCTGCGGGACTACAATGGCATCGTTGCTCCCTGCCAGTGCCTTGCCGAGGGTCATTGTCCCTGTTTGATTACCTGTTTTGACCATAGCCGAACGCACCGCCTGCCGCGTGATGTCCGCCGTTGCCCCCGGAGTGAATGTGCCGTCCACCGCCACGCCGTCGAGCGTAATGTTATTGATGTCGTCCGTCACGGTTGCATCCTTGGTGATGTTCAGTTCTAACTTCGAAAGCATGTGGTAGAACTTGAGCTGCACGGCACTTTTCGTCTTAGCAGCCTCCTGTGCTGCATATAAGAGGTCGGATTGCACATAGGCAGCACCTCCGGCACTCTGGTTAGCAGCTACCGTGAAACCGAAGGCGGTGGGGAAGGCAGTGGTGCCCGCCACGATATTTGCCGGCGAGGAGAGCGTACCGTGCAGGGCGCGTATCAGCACCGCGGTGCCTGTCTGTGGGAAGTACATCTCCGTGGTGCCCGTGAGTTCGCCGTTGGTACCGACGGTCAGCTGCTCTGCATTGTAGAGTGCCGTGCCCTTGTGGGCATCGGACACCCATGCCCACACCTTTTCATTGGCTACTATCTGCGTGTTCTGCACGTCGCCGCGCGTCACGGCCTCGATGCCGCTCGTCAGGCGCAGTTCCTGCCGCATGTCGAGACCAGGCGCCTCCTCTTTCGAGCAGGCGGCCAATATAAGGGCTGCCAGCAAGCATAATGTTATTTTGTTCATTTTCGTAGATGTTCTATTGTTGACATTATTGTTTATTCGGCTATTCCGTTGTCGCCTGCTCCCTCTTCCCACTCGGTGACGGTGGCGGTGAGTCCCAACGGCGTACGGTTTACCGTAACTGTATAGGTATAGGACTTGCCCGCCTCGAAAGCCTTGCCGCCAATCGGCCAGCGGAAGGTGTCTGTGCCGAGTGTGAAGTCCATGGTGCGGCCGGCATCAGCTGTAGTCGGCAGTACGAGGGCGGTGCGTCCCGTGCCGTCCGCCGTGTAGTCCTTCAGCGTCAGGGAGGCTGCATTGTCGGTCGGGGTCAGCCTGCCAGTCATGAGGTTAAAGTCAGCCTTCCGGTGCATGTCGGTAATGGAAACCGTCATCTTCTTCAGGTCATCGGCGGTGATGCCATTGCCGTTTTTCACGGTCAGCATGATTCGGGCGTACTGGCGCTTGAAGTTCAGCGATACGTTTGGCTGCATCTTATTGGCAGATGCCGTTATGCCGCCCGTCCAAAGCAGTTCGACCGCTGCCTGTCCGTCGGGGTTCGGCTGCGTGGTGAGGTCTACCTTGTATGTTGTTCCGGTCTTATATATCGGACCTGTCAAATTCTGATGGGGGAAGTACGCCATGAAACGGAGTCTGGAGCCGTTTACAGGAAAGTAGATGGTCTTGTCGACCGGAGTGAAGGTGTTGCCCGAACCGTCACAGGCATAAGGCACGTTGGCGTAGTCGTCCGCAATTTCGTCTGATGTCTGATAAAAGGCATAGATGCCTATTTTACCGGTTTGTTTCCACGGACTCACGGCACGTGTCTCGGGGGCAGGTTCAATGTCGAGCGTCGATCCTGTGAACTGCACCGCCACACGCTTTGCGGGGTCTGTCGGATCTATGGAAGACGTCGTTTCATTCTTGTCGCACGAGGCGAATGCGAGGAGTGCAGCCGCCAGCAAAAAATACTTGTTTCTCATGTCTAATTGATTTTTGTTTATTATATTCTTAATTGATTACAACGTTCTCCTTTTCGCCGACCTCCCAATCGGTTATCGTCACCGTGAAGCCCGCACCGATTGGTGTGAGTAGTTTCCCTTGACGGTCAGCGGAACGGTCATGTCATCGGCGTTGAATCCCGCGAGCAGCTCGGTCAAATCGCTTTCTATGCGCTGTGTGCGTCCGTCGGTGAAAGTGAGGTCGAGCGTAAGGGTCAGTCCGTCACCTGCCACGCCCAACAGACGGGCATCGGCTGTCACCTTGTCGCTACTACGGGTGAAGGTGGGTTCCACCGCAAAACGTTCTGTTTGGGGACGTTGTGTGGCGAGGTCGAACACGCTCGCCACACCGTCCAGTCGTCCGGTGATACCTGCTATCAGTTTTGGGTCACCCTCCGTGACGGTCAGTTCGAAATGCAGGTCTCTGGTACGCTGCGCCATCGGGAGGCGAACATGCAGGGTGTCGTCGCGGGTGACAGTGATTTCTTGTCGCGCGGTGAACAGGTATCCGGGCATCGCGTCGATAATGTTTGCCGACAGGGTATTTATCCGGATGTTCTCGCCTTCGGCTGTCATCTTGTCGCAAACGTTGCAAGCGGTCAGCGGGTAGTTGCCGGGAAGGAACTTTACCGGGTGGCAATAAGGTTGCCCTGCCGGGGCGGTGCAGCTCTCGCTGCTGATAACCAATGTATACTCCCGCGGTGCGGGACAGGATTCGCCGCGCCGCGAGAAGTCAGCCGTCACGACCACTGCTCCCTTGTCGGGATGCGGGGTATTGAAAAGCTTGTCTTTCACGCAGGAGGTGAGCGAGAGGGCGAACACTGCCACCACGATTACTACATTATAAATTGTTCTTGTCATCATATCCTCCTTTCATTAAAAGACATTCCATACTAATGTTACACCTGCCTGCACAGGTCCGATCCAATGTTTGGTTTTGCCGCCCTGACGGACACGTACATCCTCGATAACTTTGTATTTCTCGACATCTGCGTGGACATAACCCAATCCGAGGGAAAAGTCCATGGAGAGGGCTTTGTTCAGTCTTAATTGATACCCTCCCGTAATGCCGCCGCCCGTCAGGTCGCCTTGTTTTCCGGTCGTGGAAAACTTGTAAATGAACTGCCCTGTCTTGAACATTACACCAAGGTAGCCGCGCTTCTCCTTACCTATATAATGGCGGAATTCGGGTGTCACTTCCCAAAGGGCGTATCTTCTGTCCTTGTCATTCCACGACCACGAAGTCCACGAGCCGTTCACGGATATTCCCCATGACGGGGTGATGCGCCACTCGATACCAAGGTCGGGCGTGAGGGTTGCCCAACGCAGCAGGTTGGCACGCAGTGATAATCCCAAAGTTGTGGATGATGCCGGCAGTACGAATTCAGGCTGATTTTCCTATCCGGTAGGAGGCTGAAGGGTCTTCACCTTTAACGAGTCGATGGGCGGAGTGTCCACCTCTTGGGGAACCTCATTTGGCACAACAACCTCATCGTCATTCGAACATGACATCATAAATGTAAACGAGAGAACTATGCTCATCACCAAGAATGTTTTTCTCATAATCCAATAACTTTAGAAATTATTAATATCAACGTAACAAATCATTCATCTTTCAGATCGACAGTCGGCAAGTTAAAAACTTTTTCGATGCCAATCCAGCTTTCTGTCGCATCATCAAATAGCGTTTCATATTGATCATGTAATCCAAAAAGGTCACTAAAGACATATGCTTTCAGTGTTGGATACATACTTAGTTTCCATTCGTTGGCAGCTCCATCAGGTACTGAAATAATAAAATCCGTGGACAAGCTACAAGTGGTTATCCCGGCCTTAGCACCTCCATTGACAGCACTTGACGCGTAACAAAACATATTAAAATGTGAAGAAGGTTCGCGTAAATTAAACTGCCACCTAAGCTGTGGGCTTCCTTGGTTTGGATTACTTCTATTGATAACTTCAATATCATTTATTGTTTCCGTATGGCTATTGGAAATGCTTATTCCTCCTGAAATCTCTGATCCGGTGACACTGACACTTCCTCCTAACTCGAAAGAGACATTGCTGGTATAAGAGCTCTGGCGTTCTGTTGTTTGTGGGGAATGTGCATGAATAATGGCACCATTTGGGTGAACCGGAGCGAATTCCAAATTTACGTCAGTCAGGCAAAAGCCATACGCTTTCATTTTCAGAGAACCGACCTGGGAATGCCATTCTCCATAAAAAGAAGGTTCTACATAGGCTATAAAACCCAGGTTCACCAAATAAAAATGTTCTTTCCGATCTTTGCTATAAGCGGTCCATATCTTAGCTTCTACTTGAAAATTATCGGCTGTCCCTTTACCTTCATGTCCATAAACAGGAGGTGCGGTATAGCTATTTTGACCGATAACGATATAGGCGGATATCAAGTTTTTCAAATCCGACGAACCGTTTGACGGAGCTTTCGGTTCCAGGGCTCTTTGTAAACTTTGACTTGTCATGTCACAATGAAATCCCTGCCCGTATTCATTAATCGTCTGTACAGATTCTTTGCCATCAGCTCCGATAGCAGTACTGAGCGCATTGAGCTTGGAATAGAATCCGCTCGCCGACGGAAGCGGTCCGGAAAACACCCACAGCGGCAGTTCGTCCGAATAAGACTCATCTTCCTTCATATAAGGATTATAGCAATCCAGCAACGTGCAGACGGTATCAAAATCCTCGTTCGTTCCTCCCTCCATCATCATCACGATGCTCCGCTTATGGAACATATCCTTGATGTCAGCCAGCAAATCGGTATCCGACTGAATCAGGTCTATGTCCTGCCGGGTAAAGAAGAACGCGTCGCCAACCTCCATCTTCTTCCCCGGAGCATAAGGAACCGCCTCCTTGTAACGGTTTATCATGTTCTCGGATACCACATGGTCGTCTTCGCTCCAAGACGAAAGGTAATAAAGCGTGTTGTTGTGTCTTACGCTTAACTGGTCGGTTGTAGGCAAAGGATCTGTTCGCTTCTCGGGATCATTTACATTGTCGGGGTCGTAACCATCCTTGTCATCACCGCACGATGTAGCTACCGAAAGAACCAAACAGCACAACAATAAGTAATGAAGTAAATGAATCTTTTTCATGACATTTCAAAGGAGAGTCCTACTGTTTGTATTACTCAAATCAAGCTGTAGAACTCATTTGCCGCTTGAAATAGAGTTGTCTTTATTTGAAGTTATTTGGGTAGCATTTTCTTTTACACACGTTAAAATCACCCATAAAACCCTGTTTTACTCTTTTTGGAAATGACGCAGGCTCAACCGATCAACTGACAAGTGCAAAATAAGCTAAAAGATTTAAATTCAGCCCGATTCTTGCCTATAAAAATTGCCTCAATTGTCAGAATCACACATCTTTGTGGTTTAGAATATTTTGTCTTTGTCGTTTAAGCTATTTTTTGTCGTTCAGATTATTTTCCCCATCCATAACACAGCATATTACTCCACCTCCGTTTTCCTCCATTTGACAGGCGTACAGCCTGTATTTTCCCTGAACAACCCGATAAAATGGCTTGGAGACAAAAAGCCTGATCTTTCAGAATGCTAAACCTTATAAAATAACAAAGCCCCAACTTTCGCAAGTCGGAGCTTTGTGCATAAAAAAAGAAGGTGTACCCCATTTTGGCACACCTTCTCTTATATAACTATTTTACGATGTCCGCAGTTTTAGGCCGGTGCTATTTCCGTACTATCTTCATCTTCGTCATCAACATCATCTTCTTCGGGCGGATCCTTCTTCACAAAGAGGGCACTCAGTTCGAACAGCCCGTACAACGGGAAGAACACGATACTTAATGTGAACGGATCGCTGCTGGGAGTAATGAAGGCTGCCGCAACAAGCAGTCCGACAATCGCATGCCGCCTGTACTTATGGAAGAACGAACGCTTCAACAAACCGATCTGCGACAGCAGCCACGAAACCAACGGCATTTCAAAGACAATTCCCATCACAAAGATCAGCATCAGGAAATTATCCATATACGAATCCAAAGATACCTGTTCTATGATATTAGAGCTCAATTCATACGTTGCTAAAAAACGCAGTGTCATTGGAAATACCATAAAATATCCGACAGCACATCCGATAAAGAACATGATCGTTCCTAAGAGAAATACCCATCTGACATTTTTCTTCTCATTCTCATACAAAGCCGGACTGATAAATTTCCAGATTTCCCACATCAGATAGGGAAATGTAAGCACAAGAGCCAACCAAAACGAGGTGGTCATGTGAGTAAAGAACTGAGAAGCCAGTTTGATATTAAAAATCTGCACATGAAAATTATCATTACAGAAGTCCGGCAATACATCAAACCACGGACTGATATTAATCAACCACTGGTTCAACTCGCAAAGCCATCTGTAAAAAATAAAATCAGAGGAACAAGGCGCCTCTATCACACGGTGGAATATACCATTATCCCCCCGCATAAAGGCAAAACTGCCTATAGCAAAAACAAAGAGCGCTAAAAAAGAACGGAACAAAGTCCAACGAAGTGCTTCCAGGTGGTCCCAGAAGGACATTTCTTCTTGTTCTAATTCTGCCATCTTTTACTTCTTATCCGTATCGTCCAGCTTAATGTCGTCTTCTAATCCTTTTACACCGTCTTTGAAGTTCTTCACACCTTTACCGATACCTTTCATCAGTTCAGGTATTTTTTTACCACCGAAAAGCAACAACACAACAATGGCGATAATAACAATTTCGCCTGTACCTAAATTTCCAAGAAATAATAATTGATCCATGATATTGTATAAATTAGTCGTTAATATTCCTGTTATCGATGGGGCAAAGATACAATTTGTAATGAATAGTACCCCAATTATTCTAAATTTATTACCTTTGCGCCATCTTAAAAAACTGAAATTAGAAAAAGATTAGAAAAAATGAAAGCGTATGTATTTCCCGGTCAGGGTGCACAGTTTGTCGGAATGGGGAAAGACCTTTACGAAAACAATTCCCTTGCAAAAGAGATGTTTGAAAAGGCTAACGAAGTCCTCGGTTTCCGCATCACAGATCTGATGTTCGCCGGAACAGACGAAGATCTGCGTCAGACAAAAGTAACACAGCCTGCCATTTTCTTACACTCAGTCATTCTTGCAAAAACATTAGGTGACCAGTTCAAACCGGATATGACGGCCGGACACTCTTTAGGAGAATTCTCCGCTCTTGTTGCTGCCGGAGCTTTGTCTTTCGAAGACGGACTTGTCCTGGTATCCAAACGTGCTATGGCAATGCAGAAAGCCTGCGAAGCCACTCCCTCGACTATGGCTGCCGTTCTGGCCTTGCCGGACGAAAAAGTAGAAGAGATCTGCCGAAGCATCGAAGGTGAAGTCGTTGTATGTGCAAACTACAACTGTCCGGGACAGCTTGTCATCTCCGGTACCGTACCGGGTATCGATGCCGCATGTGAAAAGATGTTGGCTGCCGGTGCAAAACGTGCATTGAAGCTGAAAGTGGGTGGTGCATTCCACTCTCCTCTGATGGAACCGGCCCGTGCAGAACTGGCTGCCGCTATCGAAGCGACTCCGATCCACAAACCGGCTTGCCCTGTTTACCAAAACGTAAGCACGAAAGGCGAAACCTGCCCCGAAACAATCAAGGCAAACCTGATCGCCCAACTGACCGCCCCGGTTCGTTGGACACAGAGCGTTCAGAACATGATCGCCGATGGCGCCGATCATTTCATCGAACTGGGTCCGGGAGCCGTACTTCAGGGATTGGTGAAAAAGATCAACAAGGAAGTAACGACTGAAGGCATGCAATAAGCAGTTTGCATTATTCACATAAAAAGGTTGACAGACATTCGATCAAGAATTCATCTGTCAACCTTTTTTGTTTTACCCGATATGGCGTAATGCCATTACTTCAGGCCCCACCATAAGGCTGTCTCTACCACATCCGGTCCGCCCAGCAGTTCGAGGGCTTTGTTATAACCTTCGAGATTGTTCGTCTGGATATTGGCCGGGTAGCGGTAACGCTTCGGATAAAATTCAAGACGGCATTCTTTTGAAGCGGCAACCGTCAGCGGAACTTGGTTCAACGGGTTGTAGTCTTTTTCGACTGCCTGGTTCTCGAAGAAAGGCAATCCGATACGGCGATGGTCGCTCCAAGCCTCTTCCGGCAACCAGGGGACTTGGGCTATATATTTCTGCGTGAATATCTTCGTCATCGCATCGTTATTGTAGGCACCGCCACGGTAGATGGAATTCTTCGGATATGCATAAGTCATCGTCTTGTTCTCTTTCGTATACGGATCGACATAGTTTACGGTATAGGGCTTCGCCTCCGTCGTATGGTCGAAATTGACGGACGTCCCGATCCGGTTATACTCGGTAGAAGACAGATAAGCTCCCACTTCACTCAACAAACCGTGATATTCGAAACTGGCAGTCACTCCGTTTTCGTAGTTCGACTTGGGAGAGCCCGGAACATTCCAACCGCGCACACCGGCTTCAGCCAGCAGGAAATAGCTTTCCCAAGGACCGAAATAGACACGTTTCCGGGTACTCATACGGTATTGCTTGGATATGGACGGATAGTTATAGTTCTTCCCTGTCAACTCGGTAGCCAGACTGCCTTTCACATCCCATTCGCCTGCCACCCATGTGCCCCAGGTGTATTTAGGGTCGATTGTCAGCATCGGTTTCGTGTGATCATCCGGATCGAACAGGGAGACTGGTTTCACCTCACCGGCAGCCCCGATATAGTCGGAATAGACCACACCATCGTTCCATCCTACCACACTAAACAGTTTCGGTGCACGCGGATCGACATATTGCGGAATGCCGTCGAAATAGAATCCGGCACACGGATCGTTGGTCGTCAACGGGAAATGCTTATCCAGGTATAAGCCCATGTAAGTATGCGGGTTCTTCAGGTGTGCTTTCAACGAATCGGGTAGCGGAAATTCATTGCTTCCCAAACCGACCACGAGATTCTTGAATGTAACAGACATCGCCTGTGCATTCCAGGTACGGGACATGACACTGGTCAAATCGCTCCATCCGTCCTTTTCCTGCACACCGGCAAGTTCGGAGAGCGAAGAAATATATCCTTTGGAGGCGGCATCTTCAAACTCGCTCTCGGCCAACTTCGGATTGGCATTCACGATACGCATCGCCAGACGCATACGCAAGGAATTGGCATATTTCTTCCACATGCTCACATTTCCCGCATAGAAAGCATCTTCCGCCGACATCGGAGACATATCGATCGACGGATCGAGCGCGGCCTCCGCTTCCTTCAGTTCTTTCAGAATAAAGGTATAGATGGCGTCCACGCTATCGTACTCGCCTGGAACACCGGAGAAAGCATCCAATGCCGGAATCGGGCCGAACCCGTCAGAGACCTCCGAGTTCAGGTAAGCCCGCCAGATACGTGCCATCTGGATCACATTCTTATAATAGGGATAGAGGTCCGCTTCGCCATCCGCCACTTTCTTTTCGCCCAACTGAACGGCTTTAGTCGCCTGGTTCAACCATTTCACGGCGTAGTCGTTGCTCAGGTAGCGCGTGATATAGTCATTATTATCCGTACCGATCGTGAAACCGTTTCCCCGGTTGAAACGAGATGCCCTGTTCCAGGTCAGGATAAACATACGTTCGGCTATCTCCGGATTCATTTGGTCACCGATAATCGAGGCGTTCAGAAACCATTCCGGCTTCACCTTGCTTTCGTCTACCTGGTTCGGATCTTCATTTATCTCCTGAAAATCGTTACAAGATGAAAACAATGCCACCATGGAAAACAGCCCTGCCAATATTTTATTCTTCGTATTCATATCTTTAATTCTCTATTTTTAATTTTCAATTTTTCAGAACCCCACCGTTACGTTAAACGTGAACGAACGGCTTGTCGGAGCAGCCCCGTTTTCGAAACCGGTCGCATTCGTGTTGGTTGCCGAAACGGATTCGGGATCGATACCCGGCAAGTTGTAATGGATCATCCAGACGTTGTTGCAGGTTGCAGACAGGTTCAGACGCTGGAACGGTGTCTTTTTCAGCATTGCTTTGTTGAACGTATATCCCAAGGTGATGTTACGCAGGCGAATATTGGTCGCATCGTATGTGAAAACCTCCGGCAAACCGTAATTGCCGGTCGATCCGATCCGTTCCCAATAGTTTTGAGGAGTGACCGGGACCTTGTTTTCCACATATCTTCCGTCTTCTTGGACGACCGTGTTAGGCACGACAAACTCCCGGCGTTCACCGTCCACAACCGTTCCGGCTGCGTTACCACGAACATGCAAGCTAGAAGCCGTTGCCGAATAGATGTCGCCACCGATACGGAAGTCGACCAGGAAACTTAGGTTAAACCCTTTATAAGAGAAACTGTTCGTCAATCCAAGCATCCAGTCCGGACTTTGGTTGCCCACCTTGCTCTTCTCGGTCGAGATCAGCGGCAGGCCGTCTTCGCCGACGATCACTTTTCCATAATGCGGACTTTCTTTATCCGTCACGCGCAGGAAAGTCTGTCCGTAGATATCGCCATAATAACCGCCTTGAGCCGCGACGATCTGGATCGCATCCAAAGTCTTGATGTCATAAAGCGTCACTCCCGGATAAAGGTCGATGATCTTATTGCGGTTCAAAGAGAACTGAGCTGTCGCATTCCAGTTGAAACCCTGCGGATCATTGCTCTGGAAGATAGCGCCGTTCAGTGAGATTTCCAAACCTTCGTTCTGGATATTGCCGGCGTTCACCTTACGGGAACTATAGCCGGCAAAGGGGTCGAGCGGCAGGTTCAGCAACTGGCGGGTAGCATTCGTCTTATACCAGGCGAAGTCCAACCCCAAGCGGTTTTGTATGAAACGCACGTCGAAACCGGCTTCCCATGATTTGATCAGCTCGCTTCGTACACTCGAATCAAACAGGATTTGACCGGGAGCGGCCGTCGTGTTCCCGTTCTCATCTTTTCCCACCGTGTAATTATTGTACAGCTGATAGGGGTCGAGATCATTACCGACCTCTGCATAAGAAGCCCTCACCTTTGCAAAGGAAAACCATTCCGGCATACTTCCGCCTATCTTAGGCAACATATCCGAGATCACTCCGGAGAGGCTGACCGAAGGATAGAAATAAGAGCGGTTGGCTTTGGACATCGTAGACGACCAGTCGTTACGGGCTGTCACGTCCAGGAACAGATAACCATCCCAGTTCAGTTGCAACGATCCGTAAAGGGAGTTCATCTTCCGGCGGATCAGCTCGGAGGTAACGGACGGTTTATTGATACCGTTGTTCAGGGAGAAAAGGTTCGGGACCAGCAATTCGCCGGCCGATGCGTTCATCTTGGTTCTTTGCTGCATCATCAGGTTGCCACCGAACGTCACGAAACCACCCAGGCGATCCAGCAAATTGTCTTTGTGTGCGGTAGCCAGAAAGCTGTAGTTGTTTTCGTAGAAAGTTTCGGAACCTTCGCTATACAGACCGCGTGGAGAGGTATTGCCTCCGGCATACACTTTCTCGTTTTTGGTTGTCGTATAATAGTCGGTACCGCCGCGCAGTTCGATATCGAACCAATCGGTCGGTGCATACTTCAGCGATACGTTTCCCAAAAGGCGGTTACGAGTATCGTTGTTCTGCCGATATTTGGTCACCCAGTAGGGATTTTCCTGCGGGTTCTTGGAAGCGTCCCACCAGATCATATTGCCTTCTTCGTCCACGCTGTTCTTAAAATCCCTGACATTCAGGGAACGAGGCAGGCCGTAGATCGTATTGAACGCATTCGACGGGTTCACCCCCTGGATCGGGCGGTTGTGGGCATTCATATTGATATAGTTCACTTTGGTATCCACTTTCCATTTCTCCGCCTTATCGAGGAATGTGGTGGCACGCAACGTGATGTTCGTCTTATTCAGCTTCGACTCCGGTGTGATACCGGCATCATCCGAACGGTTGATAGAAGTAAAGACAGAAGTCCCGTTGATATTCTGCTGGAAGCTGACACCTTCGTTAAAAGAGGTTCCAGTGTGGAAGAAGGCGTCGATATTGTCATACGTCCGGAGAGGAACCTGACGTCCGAGCCAGTCCGTCACCGTCTGTCCTTCTGCTTTCGGTCCCCAGCTCAAACGGGACTGGTTGTCGTAAACCCCGACCGAGCCTTGTCCGAAACTGTTTTGCATATCCGGTTTCAGGAAGATGGATTCGGTCGTGATGCCGGCGTTTACCGTAATTCCCAGACCTTCGTTTTTACGTCCCGATTTGGTCGTGATCAGGATCACGCCGTTACCGGCTCTCGAACCGTAAAGAGCGGCAGCCGAAGCGCCTTTCAGAACTGTCATCGACTCGATGTCTTCGGGGTTGATATCAGAGAGGCCGTTACCCATATCCGCACCTGAGTTACCCCAGACATCATCCACCCCACCGGTGAAGTTATCCATCGGCGTACCGTCCACCACGATCAACGGTTGGTTACTGCCGGTCAGCGAACTGTTACCGCGGAGCACGATCTTCGAAGACCCTCCCACCCCGTTGCTGGAGCGGACAATCTGCAAACCGGATACTTTACCGGACAACGAATTGGCCAAATTCGGTTCGCGGGAAGACAACAAATCGTCTCCCTTCAATTCCTGCATGGCGTAGCCCAATGCTTTTTTATCACGCTTCATGCCCAAAGCAGTCACGACTACTTCATCCAATTTCTGCGTGTCTTCTTCAAGATGCACGGACAAAGAGGCTTGCCCGGTATAAGGGATTTCCTGGGTGGTGTAACCGATAAAGGATATTTGGATTATATCCCCCTCTTTTACCCCGTCCAGCGTGAAGTTGCCATCCATATCGGTCATTGTTCCGTTGGTGGTTCCTTTTATAACGACAGACGCACCGGCAACCGGTCCTAACGCGTCCTCGACGACTCCCGTTACTTTTGCATTTTGCCTCAAAATGCCAGTGTCCGGATTACCTGCACTTGAAGCGGCGTATATATTTCCGGAGAAACACAACGCGCTCGCAAGCAAAACCATGCTGACAGGCTTAATTCTCTTCAACATAACTAATGTTTTTTGTTTAATTTATGATACATGTCTTGGCTGAAACCAACATCTTTTTTGATATATGTAACACAAAAAAAGAGAAGTTGTTTTGTATTTAACTTTTCAAGAGGCGTTTTTTAGATTTAGCCACAAAAAACAAAAGCCGCCGGCCCTCTCCCCTACAGAGACAGCCGCCGGCCCTAAAAAGATTTAACTATTAAAACCAATACTTCCTATTCGACTTCCGTCGCACCCATACTGGCTTGATAACCCCATCCCGGATTCTGATAGATAACCGCACTCGAAAAATCATTTTTGTCTACGGCAGTCTGACGGAAGACATCGACACTGATCGGTTCCAAATAATGAGCAGGTGTGAACTTAAAGCCTGATTGCTTAGCTATATCACTATTGGCTGTTTTTTCATAAGGAACAATATAATTGCTTAATGCAGGCGCAGACATATTTCCTTTCGCCGGGTCTACGACGCAAAGATGAGCCAGTTCTTTTTCATAGACACTACCCCAATACAACATACCTTCGATACGATAAGGGTTTACCTTCATCTGGTCCAATGCACGCCAGCGTTTCAGGTCGGTCCAACGATACGCTTCGGCACAAAGCTCGTTACGACGTTCACGGCGGATGTTATATAGGGTCGGGTCGATCAACTGTCCGTGCGAATATGCTCCCCAGTCACCTTTTGCCTCTTCCGACATGATAGTTGCGGCAATCGTTTTATTATAATCTTCGTCAACATTGGCACGGCGGCGCAAAGCTTTCCAATAATTACCGGCCGTAGCATCGACCACACGGTTTTTCTCATAGCTTGCTTCCATGTAAATCAGCATCGCTTCTGTTCCACGGAATACGATGCCACCGGATGTCCCGGCGCTATGGTCGTTAGCCATATGGTTGGAATAGTGTTTACCCTTTTTGATAATGAAACCGGTTGTAGCCAGACTTCCTGCATCTCCATATATGAAACTGATTTCACAAAGCGCCGGCGTTCCGTTCGGTTGATAGAAATTCACATCACCCGGCTTTTTCGTAAAGATCACAATACGCGAATCACGATCCTGCAAGGTAGCATTCACTCCTTCTTTTTCCCAATCTTTATTATAGCCGGAACCGCTTGCATAAATAGGCAAACCATTACGCATCAAGAAAGAATTGACCATACCGCGTGTCCAACCCGAACCTCCGCCGTTACGTTCCAACTCCATCTGCAGGTTGCTGGTGACACCCAATGCTTCGTCAAATTTCTTCCACATCAGAATCTCATCGTATCCTTCCATATTCTCATCACAGAACATGGTATAGTAAGGATTCAGAGAATTCATATTGGCATCCATACCTTCAGCAGCATCCGTGTTGTTTGCCAAATTACCGACCATCTGATCACCGACTATTTTAGAAGAAGCGATTGCTTCATCCAAGAAATAATTGATTTCGGCATCAGCATTGTAACCTTGTGCATCTTTGCCCGGCCAGCCATTGCCTCCCGGAACGAAAGCTGTTCCCTGATGGTACTTTTCCCAAGTCGCTTCCAAAAGAGCGACACGTGAATGAAGCAGATAAGCAACGTTTTTACTGATGCGGTTCTTGCCTCCCGGAGCCGTATTCAACAACAAGTCTTCTGCCTTTTTCAGGTCTTCGATAATAAAACGCGCCACCTTATTACGGGGTTGACGTTCCGATGCTTTCATCAATTCATCTTCAATATCGGGCAGTGCTGTCGTGACGATAGGCAGATCTCCGTATTTTACGAGCATTTGATAATAAATATAAGCACGGTTGACATACATTTCGCCAATATAATGTCTCACATTGTCTTGGTTCCCGCTGATTTCTCCTGCTTCATATTTAGGCAACACGTTATCAAAGAAATAATTGCAGGATCGTACATCTTCCCATTTATAACCGTTATCACCGACGGAAGAAGCTACTTGCTTCAATCCGGGAATCCAGAAATTAGGATCGCCCGTACCTGCTTGATTATCCGTATTGTTGTCTAACCCGAACAAATTGATTCCGTAGCTGTCGGTTACCGTTTCAAATTTATAATTATTAATGGCATACGCCGCTAAATCGCTTTCTGCATTAAAGAATTTTTCGGGAGTAACTTTGTCTAACGGTTCTCTGTCAAGAAAATCGTTACAATTTGTCAGGCCCCCCATTATGAATGCCCCAATTGTTAATACTTTTATATATGTCTTCATAATTTCCTATTATTTAAAAAGTTGCACTTAAACCGAACGAGAAGGTTTTTGACAGAGGATAAGTACATCCGTCCCAGTCACCTACGCCAATTGTCTCAGGATCGAAAGTATCTACCAGGCTCGTGATCGTAAACAGGTTTTCCGCAGAAACGAACAGGCGCAAATTGCTCACATAGAATTTGTTTGTCAACTGTACAGGCAACGTATATCCTAACGTCACATTCTTCAAACGGCAATAAGCCGCATTTTGTAAATACCGGCTCTGCCCCTGGCGGTTCTTTGTATCCTGTACCGGACGCGGATAATAACCGTTGACATTGGCGCCTAACGGACTGTCGGTATCTGCCGGACGGAAATAGTCCAAATGGCTTTCAAAGAAGTTTGTCTGCCAATAACCAACAGATCCCCAGAACATCATAGCTCCATCAGAAGGCATATAATCACGTTTCATCGTACCTTGCAAGAATATTTTCAGGTCAAAACCTTTCCATGCCCCGTCCAAATTCAAACCAAAATTGTAACGCGGAGTGGAGTTCCCCAATAATATCTGGTCGCCATGATCCGCTACAGTGTTATCGCCTTTATTGATAACGCCATCTCCGTTACGGTCTGCATACATGACATCTCCTGCGCCCCAATTGCTTCCCAAGGAAGACTGGTTCACTTTAGACAAATGATCTTGCATTTCCTGATCTGTTTTGGCAAGCCCAATCGTTTGATAGCCCCAGATTTCACCTAAATGAGAACCGTTATAATATTTCTGCCCAAGGTCTTTCGATGGATTCGGGTATTTATCTACAACAACCTGGTTGTCCGAAAGAGACAATGTTACTCCATATCTGAAATCCCGGATCTGGTCACGCCATGTAACCATGACCTCCCAACCCTTGGAAGTCATGTCCAGATTGTTTACGTTCGGAACTTTTGTACCTAAGATATTAGGCAATTCAGGAGCCGGTCCGACTATGTCTTTGGATTTACGCTGGAAATAATCGAAATTGACGTTTAAACGGTTATTAAACATGGCAAGGTCAAAACCAATATCTAATGTTTGCGTTTTTTCCCATCCCAATAAAGCGGAAACCAAAGCCGATTCGGCTGCCGTATTCGGTTTAAGTCCATTAACCAGCCACTTTCCATCATTCTGTTTATAGGTAATGGTCCGATAGAACGGATACCAATTCTCCGTGTTTTGATTGCCCAATTCTCCCCATGATCCACGTATTTTCAACGTACTGATCAGATCTGTCATATCTTCGAAGAAATCTTCACGGGCAATATTCCATCCTGCAGAGAAAGAAGGGAACCAGTTCCAACGCTGGTCTGCCAAAAAACGAGACGTCCCGTCATAACGCAAGTTTACCTCAGCCAAATAACGTCCCTTATAGTCGTAATTAACGCGACCGAAGAAACCGGCTGTAGCCCATTCTGCATAACCTCCGCTTGAACGTGAGTTATCGGATGTCGTATTCAACGTCGGAACTCCTGCCATGATTCCATCCTGCCGGGCCGTAATCTGACGTTCTTTAAACAACTCGCTTTGGAAACCGACCATAACCTTGAAATTATGTCCGCTTTCCAATTGTTTGCTATACTCGGTAAAAATATTCGGATTGAAGAAATTACTCTTATAACCATATTCTTTTACGCCTGAAGTCGTATTTGCTATGGCATACGGGTTTTTACTCACATCATAAGCATAGGCCGTCTGATAATCCGTGTGGTCAAAATTATAGTTTGAACGGTAGTTCAATTCTACAGTCGTTTTCCAATTTTTTATCGGTTCGATCAGGAATTGCAATTGTTGTGCCAAAACATCACTCTGGGTTTTATAACGTCCGCCTGTAGTCAGCTGGTAAATCTTTGATTCAGCGGTATAATAGCCATTAGGGTCCACAACCGGAATTACCGGCCAATAACGACAAACATCGAAATAGAACACGTTGGAATGTACGTCACTTGCACCGGCATTGGCGAATGAAGGCGATTCGAAATCCGAACGATTAAAACGAATGCTATATCCCACTTTCAACCATTTAGTCAGATCGGCATTGACTTTAGCTGTTAAAGAGTAACGTTTTTTACCGTCATCTCCATATTCCAGCAAACCTCCTTGATCCAAATAATTTGCAGACAGATAATATTGCATCGCTTCAGAACCTCCGTTCACACTGAGCGAATGTTCTTGGGTAAAGCTGCTTCCGAATAACTCATGGAGCCAGTCTGTATTTGCGGCAGGCATGATATCCAGACGATTGGGATCATCGAATGAGTTCCAACGTCCGTTAAGATCCCACATATACTGAGAACCTTTTCCTTGTTGGTAGTCTAAAATCTGTTGCAATTTCGTCGCGCTATACATAGGCGCACCGGCATTAGCCGTATTGGCTATCTGATCGTTGACAGCCAAAGCGAAACTATAAGAATCTGCCATATGCGGCATGTTCAACGGAGAGTTGAAACGGAAGTTGTTGTTATAGTTGATGTTCGCCTTTCCGCTTTTACCTTTTTTGGTCGTTACAAGAATAACGCCTCCCGGAGCACGGGAACCATAAATTGAAGAAGCAGCGGCATCTTTCAGGACGGAGATATTCTCGATATCTTGCGGATTGATCGCATTTATGTCACCTTCCATGCCATCAATCAAGACCAAAGGTGTAAGAGCCGACCCGTAATCTCCGATCTTGCCCGAACCGCGAATATTGAATGATTTATCTGCATTCAAAGAACCACCGGCATTACTGGTTGAGATGTTCATGCCCGGCACAACTCCCTGTAGTGCGTCGATTGTCGAATTCACCGGACGGGCAGAAAGTTCTTTTGCGCCGACAGACGAAACAGCTCCGGTTACATTTACTTTCTTTTGCGTGCCGAATGCAACAACAACAACTTCATCCAATTTCTGGGTGTCTTCTGTCAATTTGATACGAAGAGTAGGTTGTCCTGTATACTGAAGTTCCTGAGTCGTGTAACCAATAAAAGATATCTGGATGATATCTCCCTTTTTTACACCTTCCAGAGTAAAGTTACCATCCATATCGGTCATGATGCCGTTTGTGGTTCCTTTCACAATTACCGATGCTCCGGCAACAGGGCCGAATTCATCTTCTACAACACCTGAACATTTTCCATTTTGTTGGGAAACGTTCAGGCTTTCTCCGGCTATAGCCGGTACTGCCCAAGCTCCTTTCGGGAAAGAAAATGCTCCGGCCAGCAAGATTAAGCTGATGGGTTTAAAATTTTTCAACATAAATTCGCGTTTTATTAAATTTAAAGAAACACTCCGCTTTTTGTACTAAATTTTATTCAATGAAACAAACAGGTTCTATATATTTTCGCGTTTTAGCGTGTAAAATGATATTAGTTCTAAAAGAACTCAGGTGCTTTTACTCGAATACAAATTTTTCTTATAGTTTAAATCATCTAATTATCAATATATTACAATGCAAAACCTACATCATACAACAATTAATTAAAATATACAATAGATTTGATTTACTTTTATTAATAAATAGATTATAATTCGACCACGGTTTTTTATTTATCTATTTTTATAGATCCATATATTTACAGCAGATTCATTCTGCTGATGAACAGCACAATATCAGTATGACTCAAATGGAGAAAATGTTAAAAAAGAGACTTCTATGCATTTTTTTGCAGAAAATAACAGGATGATGGAAAATTTCCATATCTTTGACACCGATATGAAATGCACTGAGTTCTTTTAGAACTAATTACAAACACAGATAAACACGATACGCAAAAGCCAAAAAGCTCTAATATTTTGCACATATGGTGTAAAAGGCAAAAGCAAGCGACACCATCCCTAATCTATCTCCGGACAAACGAACAATACCTCTTTCCTTTAGCCGGAAAGCATCGTTTTTAAAACATATATGTTTTCCTAAGAAAAACTAAGTATTTTTTCACAAATTGCAAAGGTAGCGAAAACCAATTAACAATCAAATAGTTATTAATTTCTATTTTGGGTTGTTGGTAGAGAAAGCGGGCATTATGGGGCATATTTTGCTGCGACTTCCGTTACTTATCCGTTACCTTGCGAATACGGATATTTCAAGGAATATAAACGATTATTTTTCAATGCATTGCGTTACTTTTCATAACTTCAAAAAGCTCGATATTTATTAATTTTGTAACTAAAAGAAGCGAGTTTATGAGAAGTACATTTTCCGTGTTGTTTTACACCAAGAACCAATCGTTGAAAGATGGCAAGGTGCCCATTATGGGACGTATAACCATCAACAAGACCACCGCCTGCTTCAGTTGCAAGCGGGAAGTTTCACTGGCATTATGGGATGCCAAGGCCAAGAGGGCGAAAGGGAAATCCGACGAGGCCAGACGGCTGAACCAGGAGCTTGACAATATCAAGGCCCAGATCACAAGGCATTACCAGTATGTCTGCGACCATGACAGCCTGGTGACAGCCAAAAGTGTCTACAACCGCTATCTTGGTTTCGGGGACGATTATCACACCCTTATGGGACTGTTCAGGGAGCAGCTTGCCTCCTACAAGGAAAAGATAGGCAAGGAAAAGGCGGCAAGCACCTATCGCGGGCTGGTGGCCGACTACAAGAATCTGCAGCTTTTCCTCAAAGAGAAGAGACGTATCGAGGATATAGCCATCGCCGAGCTTGACAAGAAGTTCATCGAGGACTATTACAACTGGATGCTCGGGACATGCGCCCTGGCGAGCTCGACGGCTTTCGGCCGGGTCAACACCCTGAAATGGCTGATGTATACCGCCCAGGAAAGAGGCTGGATAAGGCTTCACCCGTTCATCGGTTTCGACTGCCTGCCCGAATACAAGCGGCGTTCTTTCCTCACCGAGGAGGACTTGCAAAGCGTCATCCATGTCAAGTTGAATTACAAGCGCCAGCGGGCTATCCGTGACATGTTCCTGTTCATGTGCTTCACAGGTCTGGCGTACGCGGATCTGAAGGAGATCACGTACAAGAATATCCATACGGATTCCGAGGGTGGTACATGGCTGATGGGCAACCGTATAAAAACCGGCGTGGCCTACGTGGTGAAGCTGCTTCCTATCGCCATCGAACTGGTCGAGAGGTACAGGGGGGACAATGAAAAGAAAAGTTCTCCTGACAAGGTGTTTCCCGTAGGCGAATACCAGACCATGGCATCCAGTCTGAGGGTTCTGACCAGAAAATGCGGCTGCTCGACCGAGATAACCCCGCACATCGGGCGCCATACCTTTGCCGTTCTGGCCATTTTAAAGGGGATGCCGTTGGAAACCTTGCAGAAGGTGTTGGGACATAAGTCCATTCTTTCCACCCAGATTTATGCCGAGCTGATCAATCCGAAAGTCGGGGAAGATACGGACAGGCTGTGTATGAAGATCGGTGACACGTACCGGCTGGCCAACTAAGCCCCGAAACTTATATAAAGAAACTCCTTCAGCCTCGGATCCGGCCGAAGGAGTTTTTTTGTGTGAATACGCACCGTTTGTTTATCCGGCGTATCGCCTGAAGTCCTTATAGTTCTTTTTCAGTACCTCGTACAGTCCGCTTTCCGGGTATAGCAGCTTGCCTCCTGCAGCGGTAATGGAAGTATACGGGATTGCCTTCTCGTCCCTGAGTGCCTGAAGTGTCCTTCTGGATACATGCAATTTCTCGCAGACTTCCTCTCCCGTGAGATAATGCTCGTCGGCTATGCCCGGACGGATTCGTGCCGTCGCGTTTTCCAGTGCCTTTCCGCATCTCCTGATCCATCCGGTGAGTTCCTTGAACTCCTCCGAATCCCTGGTAATGATTTCCGCCATCCGTTATTTTCTGTTTTTGATTAGTCCTTCTTCCAGGATTTGCTGTATGTCCGTCTCACGGTAGAAATATTTTCCGCCGATATGTGAGCAGGGAACCAGTCCCCTGTCACGGTAAGCCTGGAGACACCTTTTCGAGATTCCCAACGCCAGGCATACCTCCTGCGCATCCATTCATTTGTCCGGAGCCGGTGGAGCCATTTTCCGGACGAGGTCCTCCATTTGCACGGACAACGTGCTGAGCTGCCGCTTTAATTCCAGATAAGCGCTTGTTTCGATAATTGTCAGTTCCATATTTATTTCTTTTAATGATTTCGGGTGCAAGATAGTGAGGAAAGTGGGATGTAACTTTCCCGTGTCATGCATAGTCATGTATAGTCACTAATAGTCAGATGCTTTCCTGAAAGCCCGTCGTGAAACACTATACCCTTTCCAATCCTTGACGGGAAGATTATCCGGGCGGATATTTCGTGATTTTTAGAATAATTCCTATATTTGGAACGAAAATATGAGTTTGGGAAAAGAAGGGGTATTTTTCCTTCTTTCTTGATATATAGACATAACGTTCGCAGAACGTCCTAAAAGTGGAATCTGGTAAATTTTGATATACAAATATTTAAATATTTATAAATGAATTGTTTGTTATTTTTTGTCTCGAATTAAGGAACAATACAGAAACAAAATCATCAATTAAAGCAAATTCAGACCTTTTCTATTTTCATTAGGTTTCATTCCCTTCACTTGTTTGCATAAGGAGTCCGAACTTTACAGTGGGTTGTTCTTCTCTCTGTTCCGAGAAATATTTATTGGTAAACATACTTGCAGCCAAAAAAGAAAAAGGATCTCAATTTCTCGTAGGCCACCTTTATTTTTCACCTAACTTCCTCTTACCTTAAGTCATAGGCATACTGAAAAGCAAATATGCCTATATAAATATAGTTTACTTTGGTTTAGCTTATATATAGAGCTAACCGACTAAACTAAACTGAATTTTCGTAGCTTCTACCTCTTCAACAGTGCAGCCAAAAGAAAAATGGCTGAAGCCAATAAGTCTTGGCGCAGCCATCTCTTTTTCTACCCTTTGTTTGACTTTACTTTAATGAGCGTATATATGAGACGGGAATAAAGTAAAGCTCGTATTTTTCTTTTCGCTGCAACCCTATTTTTCATTTATTAGAATCGTCATCATAATATCAAGCTGCTCTTTTGATATTTTCTTTTGCTTGTTAACATATTCATTTAGTTTCTCAAATGCTTTAGGGCGGAGCTTATTTTCTGCAATTTGAAGCAACACTTCAACATCATTGTTTTTGTGTACATTGTTATCTATATTCTCTAATGTATCAAATAGCTGTGATACCACAATACTTTGACCGTTGTCAAAATGAACCCCAAGTATCAGATTGTATTTACCCTTTGTTAGAGTAGGTTGTTTGTCTATAAAAGTGATTTTCCCTCTACCTAATGGAATGAATTCTACTTCTGTATTCAAAGAAAAATCATCTTTATGTATGTTATTCAATGATTGCAGATTAGAATTCGATGTAAATGGAACACTTATAAATCTATCCTCAGAAATAGATAAAAGCTGTTCTGCAATTTTGTCTAAATAGTCATTATCTTGGACTGACTTCCATTTATTGGGGATTATGCTATTGCCATGTAACGCTCCTATAAGTCCACCTGTAAAAGCTGCAATACTATCAGTATCAGAGCCTAATGCATTAACCGCTTCTATAATTGCATTTAGTGGCTTATCGTGAAATTTTGCAGCTAAATAAATTCCAGCGATAACAGTTGAAGTCCCAGATCCTTTTGTAGCTTGGTTAAAACACCCTAATTTCGTCAGTGTTTCTTTTACAGATAGATTTTGTTTGATGCTTTGAAATGCAAATCTCAGATAATTCTGTGTTTCTACTATTATTTCAGAATAAAGACGCTCAAACGTTATATCACTTAATTTATTCCACTCTTTAATCCATTCTTTTATTTCATATCTATTAGTAAATGCAAGGTCAAATTTTTGAAGAAAATCTAATCCTATTCGAATAATATAATTTTCCCAATTAAAATCTTCTGGTCTAAAAATTATAATTTGGTCAATAGCATAACCATATAACATTGCACCCAAAATCGCTCTTGGATGTCCGTGAGTTATTATACTATTGCAGAAAATCTCCTCTTTAATTTTTTCGACATTTCCAAGATTAGCTAACGCAATAGGTAAAATCCTCATTGCAGCACCATTTGCACCACTTTGCCTATAATCTAGAATTCCACCATTCGTTTTGTATGTATAAAAATTACTGAACCATGTAACTGATTTCCTTTTAATCTTTTCAGCAGCGATCTTTACAGTTCGACCTCCACCTCTCGCATAAGTCAACCAATTTGCAAGTTCAACTTTTGCAAAATAGTTATGATCGACCTCTCCGTTTTTTTTTATACTTCGTGCAACAGAAAGAAGTAATTGCGTATCGTCTGAATAGGATCCGGCTTCGATAATATCTACATAACCATAAAATCTACCACCAACTTTTTTTTCCCAAGTATGAAACTCTTCAATTCGAGCATTTCCAAATTTTTCTTTTAGCGATTGCGTGTTTGTTTCAAACTCAGTCATCCACCCCAAAGCATCTCCAATAGCCGACAATTTAATGCTCCCTTTATATTTTGTTTCAGGTTTCATATTATATTCTTGAATTAATGAATAGTGAAGTATCTACTACAAAATTATCGGTATTATAACCACTTAGTGCAGCTTTTCCTGCCGCTAAATCATTGGCATCTCTAAAACAAACTTGTAAAATATCAGATACAGGTATTTCATTTTTTACTAAAACCTCAGCTTGCTCATCCGTGGGATATTTAGATTTCAAAGTTCCCCGTGAAATTACTCTTGAATTATAAGATGTTACGACAGTCAAAGATGGTGTAAACATCATTCGAAATTTATCAATATCACCTGTTACTCCTACATTCCTTTTATTATAACTATTTGCAGCATTTGTTACTGAAAATAAAGTATCTTGGCGATAAATATATTTCTTGTCTATTTTCAGAACACACCAATAAATATGGCTTTCATTTGCTGTTTTTTCTCTAAAGCGATTAAACAAAAACGAATTAGGGTGCTGTATTGAGAGATTGATGTAATTCTTATCATCAAATCTTATATCATCAGTAAACTCAACATAGTCACGAATATCAGTTTGAGCAACATCGAATTCTTCAAGCAATGCTCTAGAAAGTAATTTACCTTGTTCAAAAATACCCATAAGATTTATGGTTGGAGTGAAATGTATCAAATATTCAATTCCTCTCTCTTCTATTTCTTTTTCAAATGCAGTATGGTCTAATTTTAATTGCATAATCACAAAATATGAATGTTATACTTTATTAATTGTCGGCTTTTACGAGCAAATTTTCATCTATTTCAGTCAAATATCTAGAGGGCACCCCACTTGATAAAAGATATAATCGCTCTCTAGCTCTTGTCATCGAGGTGTACAACAAACGTCTTTCTGTAGAAATATGTAATTCATCATCTTCTCCATTGAATCCTGGAGGATAAGGAAGTATATCATCATTCAGATCTATAATAAAAACATTGTCAAACTCAAGCCCTTTCACAGATGATAGTGTACAGATTTTAATAGACTCTCTTTCAAAATCGATCTCTCCCGAGTCTAATAATATTTGTGTGTCATATCCATTTCCCTCTAAAAATGACTGAATTTCATTTAGGCCACTTCGGCTTCGATGAAGCACGACTGTTGAGCTAATATTATTATTTGTCTTTAATTGATTTAATGATTTTAATAAATATAAATTTTGCTCATTCTTATTCTCAAAATATCCGACTATTGGTTTTTCATTTCCACTCCTTGCAGTTTCAACAGTTGTAAAATCGCTTTTATCATTTTCCTTTTCCAAAAGAGAGAGAGCCGCTTTAACTATTTGCACAGTATTGCGATAATTCTTTTTGAGTTCTATTGTTCTTCCACCTCGTACATTGAGACCAACTTCACTCCATGTAAAACCACTTTTATAAATTCTCTGTGCAGCATCAGCAATCACAGAAATACTTTTTGTTTCATCAGATACAAGTCGTGAAATAACAAGAATTTGAGCTTTACTCAAATCTTGCGCTTCATCAATAATAATATGGGAAAAAGGTTTCTCTAAATTAGGTTTTGAATCCAATATTCTCAAACAGAGTAAGGCATAGTCATCAAAGTCTACTTGCACGTTTGTCTTAAGCTGATTATTATAGTCTTCAAAGATGCTCCAAATTATTTCTTTATCTGACTTTGTAACTCTATCGCTAGTTCCTCTACCAGTTCTTTTTGCATCGAAATATTCTTCTTTTGATTGAAATGCCTTCCCTTTTATCCAAGAAATTTCTTCACTGAAAAACTCAACAGATTTATTAGAAATGGCATGAGAAGAATATTTTGCTTTAATCCTAGATATGACACTTAACTGAAAATTTCCTGAAATAGTCTTGTATATTCGTTTATTATCAACAATATCATGTAGAGGGATCCCATTTTGTTCTATAAAATGATATGCCCATTTATGGAAACTCGTTATATAAACATTCAACCCTTTAGGTTTAGTCGGTTTTATCTCATCTGTATCTGGTCGATATCCTCCCGATATTTGTGGAGCAATGGCATTAATATATTTTACCAAAGTTTTATTATATGTAAAAATAGCAACTTTTGCTTCGTTAAATAGATTTGCATAAGTATCGAGTAAATGCTTTGCTCGATACAATGCGACAGTTGTTTTCCCACTACCTGCAACTCCTTTAATTTGAATAGGATCAGTTGCTGGCAAAAATAAAACTCGTTTTTGTTCCCCTTTTAAGATAATTGGTTTTAATGACATATGAGTTATTTTTTTATATCGTTGATGAAATTAGTGATTCTTCAATAAAAACCGAGTGTGATTTGTCGCTTTTAACATCCGCTAGAATTAATTCCACTAATAAGCCTACGAATTAATGTGTTGGTCTAATCAATAGTTTAACTCTGAATTTTATAATTAATTTTTCAAGCATCCAATTGGCACTACATACACTCCATCTGTCCGCCTGTACGCAAAGTCACCAACGCCTGTCAGTACCATACAGAAAGCAGGCGCTTTCATTCGTGTAGTATCTATGATATTCGAAAGTGCAGTCAATGTTTTTGCGCCCTCCTCAATTAACCTGTCTCCACCCAATTTTATTTCAATAAGACCATACGAGCCATTACGAAGGTGTACCACGGCATCGCACTCCAAACCGTTCTTGTCTCTATAATGATATACTGAACCATCCAAGGCATCTGCATAAACCCGAAGGTCCCGAATACACATTGTTTCAAAAAACAGTCCGAATGTATTCAGGTCGTTAATCAAATCATTGGGACCAAGACCAAGTGCAGCTACTCCCACTGAAGGGTCAACATAATATCTTGTATCCGATGTGCGAATAGCAGTTTTACTCCTCAAATTGGGGTTCCATGCCGGCATATCTTCAATTACAAATATTTTACGCAAAGCATTAAGGTAAGAATCTATTGTTTCGTCGCTAACGCTTTCCGGCTCATTTGTCGATATGTCGGCAAGGATTGTAGCGATACTCGCCTGAGATCCTTGGTGTCTGGCATATGACCGCATAATTCTCTTGGCCCGTTCTGCGTCACGTTTCACATTATCAGCACGTGATATATCGCTATTTGTAATGGCTTTATAATATTCTGTCGCTTGCAACAGTGCGGCCTTTTCCGTTTTCTTTAGCAAAGTTTTCGGCCATCCTCCGCGACAAACAATAAATGCGAGCATAGACAGTGTAAGTTTATTCAAAGCCCCTATTTTATCCGGCATAAGAAATAAATCCGATAAGCTTATCTCACCAGTAGAGTCTCCAGATTCCCATAAACTCATAGGGCGCATAGTAAGCCATCCATATCTTCCAGTACCTGTATGATGAATATCTTTGGCGTCAGCAGGTACCGCAGACCCCGTAAGCATAAATTGTCCATCCTCGCCTCTATGGTCTACCTCAAATCGGATGGCATCCCAAAATTGAGGTACTTCCTGCCATTCATCAATCAAACGAGGAGTTTCCCCCTCAAGCAAAAAGCTAATATTTGTTTGCGCCATCTGTTTGTATTGCTGCTGTTTGGTAGGGTCATCCATATAAATAATGCTTTTGGCCTGTTGCTCTGCTGTAGTTGTTTTGCCACAAGCCTTGGGGCCTTCTATCAACACAGCACCCATTGCCTCTAATTTATCACGTAGCAGTTGATCTGCTATTCGATTTTTATATTCCATAGAATTGTGTTTTTTATGCAAAAATAGCACATTTCTTTGTAATTCAATTCGTTTTCGAAGATTATTTGGAAAAATGACGGAATTATATTTGGAATTTTAGCTTTATTTTGATTGGAAATTTGGCGTATAATTATTTAGACTTTGTACTAGATTTAAAAAGCGCACTATTGCAGTGATACTCTTTTATGGCATTTTCATTGAAAAATTCCCAATCTCTGACTTCATAGTAGGTATTAGACGTTCGCCAAAGCCGTTTTAGTTCGGGCTTGCCCGTATGCCTGTAATAAACCCTTCTGGGGAGCCTAATACCCCAATCGCCTTACGTCGTTGGGAGGGTTGCCATACAATCTGCAAGCAGCAGCGATGAGATTGTCCGCTATCGAGGTGATTATAAAGCGGCAAACGGATAGGCAGAGTGTTTTGCGCATATCGGAGAATTTAGCCTATACCTGTTCGTGTCGAGTAGGTATCCGACAAGAGGGATAAGAAAGAATTTGCCCCTTATAGTGTTGCCTCATCCGACAAGAACAGGGTTATATCTTGTTTGTCTTTCATTGGTCTTTCAACACCACCGTCCGAGCAATGACATCCCAGTTTTAGGTGCAGTTTCGAACAACTGAACAGTCTCCAATTTTCTTTTCAGTTATTTGCACGAAAACGGTTTACTTTAGTTTTTCTCCCTTATATATAAATACTAAAGTAAACTGAATTATATATGCATGCGCGGCTGGTAAACTTTAGTCGAACAATCCGTTTACTAAATTGACTGCATCGTCCTTTTTCTGATTGATGATTTTGGCGTACACCTGTGTCATCTTCACATCGGCATGGCCGAGCAGTTTCGAGGTCGTGTAGAGGTCTGCACCGAGCGTCAGCATCATCGTTGCGAACGTGTGCCTGCTCGTGTGAAATGAAAACCTCTTATCTATTCCAGCCGCTTTCGCCCAAGGTTTGAGAAGCGTGTTTATCATCGTTGGGCTCGGCAAATCGAATACATGGTCTTCCGATGTCTTCTCTCCACGTTCCGGCATCCACTTCAAGGCTTCGGGGGAAAGTGGCAGATAAATCGACTCTTTGGTCTTTTGCATGGATACAGCCAAACGGTATTGTCCTCTATCGACAAACACGTCTTTCCACTTCAAGCTGATAATATCACTTATCCGCAGTCCGCAGAAGCAGGAGAACAAATAAGCCTGTTTTACGGCCTCGTTTTTCATCGGAGTAGCAATCAGTGCCCGCACCTCTTCGATGGTCATATACGACCGCTTACTCTCCGGCAGACGGATTTTATCCGAATTGTTGATTTTGGTAAAAGGATTGACTTTTATAATCTCCGCACGCACGGCAGCATTTAAAGCTCCGTTCAGAATGCGGTAGTAGGTATGGAGCGTAAAGTTCGATACACGCTTGCCCTTTGGCCGATATTCCGTCAGCAGATAGTCAATATACTCTTGACAGAACGCCTTGTCGATCTGATCCATCGTTACCCGTTCTCCAACATAATCTTCCAAGATGCGGATAGTAACTTGGATTTGGTTTCCATCTTTCTTTCCTCGCTTCGCCTGATTCTCTTTGTAGGTTTCCATCCAGTCCAGAAGAAAAACCTTTTCACGGGTTTCGATACCCGCTTCGCCGTTGGTAAGTTGAATGATCCGTTTCGATTTGATGGCATTAGCTGCCGCCATAGTCGTTTGGTTCCGCACACGGGCATTATTATCCGTTTCGGGGATAAGATACATCTTCAGATACTCATATGTCCGTTTACCGTCCCGATAGATATCCAAATACAGACTTTTGTTTCCGTTTGCTAAATCTTTCATCCGAAGACGGATAGGTTCTTTGACTTTTGCAGGCTTTTTTATTCGTGGCATAGTTCCTCCTCTTTTACTCGTTATTTCTGCTGCAAAACTACAAATAAAAGCCGAGATTAAGGAACAAATAAGAAACAAAAATGTACCGAAAAAGAGCCAAGCAACAATAATCAAGCAAAACAAGTGAAGATATAAATACACTATAATCACTTATCATACAGTGTATTTATTTTCATTTGATTGGTTTTTATTTTCTTCTTCAATTCATACTTTGTAAATCTGGTAAATTTCAAAAGAATAAAGGACTTCTGTGTAAGGCTATGCTATGCATTGTCATAGCGTGGCTTGCACAGCCTTTATTCTTAGCTTTACCAGAGCTCCACTTTTAGGCTGGGCAAGTCCACGTTTTTTTATGGATTTTGCCTGCGAAATAGACGGTATCATTAAACATTCAGCTTATGGCAAAGATTCAGCTTATGGCCTTTCTCTCCCTTGACGGCTGCCTGTTGGAGCGGTAGTCCCTCTCCGCGTTGCAGGATTCTGCGGACAAATACGGTATCACCCGGATCAGGAAGAAGGCGGTACGGCACCTTGAGGAACCGGTATCTTTCGTCTCGCTTTCCCGATGGAAAGAGGAAGGGGACGGTATCGCCCTTGTCGAGGCCAGTCCTGACACACTCCCGCTTGTTGACAGCCTGCTCAGGTTCTGGATGGTGGACGAGATGGTGATCTACCTTTCCCCGAGACTGCAGGGTGGTATCAGACTGTTCGGAGACGCTCTTGCGCCTTCCGTCTGGAAATTGATCGGAAGCAGACATTTCGATACGGGTGTCTGCCGTCTGGATTATTTACATACAGGATATTGAATGGTGATTGCGGCAGGAGCTTCCTCATAGCGTACCCTGAGCCCCGGCTTGTCCACCTCCTTGCGGACAACAACTCCTTGAACTATCGGCAATGAACTTTTCCGTAAGCGGGCCGCTGGCATTTTCCGTTCCGTCACTTCGGGAAAGGAACCCCGACATTCACTTGGTGGGAGCTACCGTCGGTACACATCAGGTGGTAACGCCCGAGACGGTTGTAATGATATACGGACTTTCCATACACCCTGATTAACGGAAAATCCCGGCCAGTCTCCGAAAAGAGCAGACCGGGACATTTCCCTTGCAGTATCGGTCCTGTTACAGCTCCCGCATGCTGTCCTTGAATGTAAGCTCCACCTTGTAATTCTCGTCCATTCTGAGCGACGCCTCATAGGGTTTTCCCGCCTTGGTGGTAAATTTCAGGAAGGGGGTAGCTTCCCATGCCATCAGCCGTGTCATCTCTTCGTCTGTCATCTCCCGTCCGTTGAACATGCGCGGAAGATGGAACGCGCAGTCGGGATCTCCGCATTTGGCCACCCTGTCGTAGAGTGTCACTGTTCCTGTTCCACATTTCGGGCAGGCGCACCTTGTCACGCCCGGGTTCCTGACCTGCAGGGCGAGCAGTTCCGATACGATTTTCCGTGCATACTCATGGATACCCTTCATGAACTTCCCGGCACTGAGCCTTCCTTCCTCGATTTCACGCAGTGCCTCTTCCCAGGCTGCCGTCATAGCCGCATCGGCGATCAGCTTGTCTCCTACGATACCGTATATCTCCAGCCCCTTCTCCGTAGGGATGAGACGGTTTCCGATACGCTCTACGTACCGGCGGGCCACCAGCAGGTCGATGATTCCCGCACGGGTGCCCGGTGTCCCGAGCCCGCACCTCTCCGTTATTTTCTTTTTGCTTTCACCGTCCGCCGTACCGTCGGCGTTTTCCATGGCAGCCAGCAGTCCGGCTTCCGTGAATGGTGGCAGCGGCTTTGTACTGTCTTCCAGTATTTCTGTTTCCAATACCGCCAGTGTCTCTCCCTGATGGAACTGTGGCAAGGGGGTGCTTTCTTCCGCCATGTCCGGTCCGTTATAAATGTCCCGCCATCCCGGATACTTCACACATGAGGTTTCGGCCTCGAATTCCATTCCGCCGTAATCGGCCCTGACACGTACAACCTCCCTGACACATCCTTCGGAAAATGCTTCCAGCATCCTCCCGGCGATCAAGGAGTAGATGTTCTGCTCGTCCGGGGAGAGCCCTTCGGGTACCTCTCCCGTGATGAGAAGGGCATGGTGTTCCGTTACGCTGTTCCCGTCCACCGCATGAGGGTTCAGCCCTTTCTCGAGCAGCCTTTCTGCGTGCCTTCCGAACCGGGGATGTCCTTTAAGGGAGGCGACGAGTGTGGGTGCCTGCTCGAATATATCTTCCGGAATGTGGCGGCATCCGGTTCTCGGATATGAGACGTATCCTCTCTCGTAGAGCCTTTGGACGACGGCGAGGGTCTGTCCGGCTGCCATGCCCAGGCGTGTATTGGCTTCCCGCTGCAGGCCGGTCAGGTCATGCGGCAGAGGCGGCTCCTCCATATTCTCTTTCTTTTCCACGGCAAGGACCGTACAGCGGCTTTCGCCCTCCAGTCCGGCCCGGGCTTTTTCCGCATCCTCTTTCCTTTCATACCGGAGAGGACGCGTGAAAAGAACTTTCTGCCCGTCCTTGCAGACTCCGGTCCGCAGATGGTAAAAGCTCACGGGCACAAAATCCCTGTTCTCAAGATAACGGCGGCAGACCAGTGCCAGCGTGGGTGTCTGCACCCGTCCGAGCGAGTGGTTGCCCATGCCGGCGGCTATCCCCAGGGCGATGCTCGCGTTCACGCCCAATATCCAGTCCGCTTCCCTGCGTGCCCTCGCCGCCAGGGCGAGGTTGTCGAAGTCACCGTCCTCTCTCAGATTTTTGAAACCATTCAGGATGGCCTTTTCCGTCAGGGAGGATATCCACAGGCGCAGGGCCGGTTTACGGTAACCGAGATAGTCCAGGAGATACCGGCTGACCAGTTCTCCTTCACGCCCCGCGTCCGTGGCTATGACCAGAGCGTCGGCGTTTTCGAGCAACCCGCGGAGCACTTCCAGCTGCCGGATGGCTACCGGGTCGGTGACATACCCTTCCTCCGTCCTGACTTGTCTGACAACGAGGCGGAACGGGACCGGAATGAGGGGAAGCGCCTGCCGTTCCACACGGGCGGGCCCGTAAGCGGACGGCGGTGCCTGTGCCAGCAGGTGGCCGTAAGTTCATGTGACGGCATACCCGTTGCCGTAAAGATATCCTTCCGCCTTTTCGTTGGCGCCCAGTACGGAGGCGATACTCCTTGCCATGACTGGCTTGTCTGTAAGTACGATTCTCATAATTTTTGTCTTTATCAGGTGAATAATTGGTTACATGCTCATGCCTTTGTTGTTGGCCTTTGTCTTTTTGACTTTTGCGTTCCGGACCGTTCTTTTCTCCTTTACGGTACCCCTTCCGTTTTTTTCCGCCTTTTCGGAGAGCGGTACGGCATCTTCCGTCCCATGGGGAACGGAAGGGGCCTTCGGGCTGTCGGGCCGGCGGGCGGGAAGCATGTCATACCCGCCCGGGCCGGCATCCAGCCTCACGTGTTCCAAGGGACGCAGATATTGTAGCCCTTTCCCGCCAGAGGTGAACTCGTAGATGACCGTCTCCCTTCCTTGCAGCAGGCTTTCGTAGTTCTGGTAATACAGGCTCTCCGGCGGCACGCCGTTCTGCCGCAGCATCCCGCAGATCCCGTCCGGGCAGAGGGCGCCGAACCGCCTGTCATGGGGAGCCATGAATATATACCTGTAGGTGGAGAGCAGCAGCCTCTCCGTGAGCAGGCTGGGACAATGCTCATAGCCGGTCATCCGGTTTATCATCCTCCCGACACGGTCCAGCCTTTTGGCAAGGTCACGGGGCCTGGAATGCAGCGGGATGCTCCCCAGCTCTTCCAGCGAGAGGTTGATACGGCCGATGACCGCCCTTTCCCAGTCCGCTGTCAGGTCCGCGCGGTTCTGCCGGAAGTTGTCGCGGAGAATCCGCAGCGGGTTTCTGGTGCCGAGGAACAGCCTGACACGTTTTCCGAGGGTCGGTTCCCTGAGGTTGGACGCGCTCCAGCGGATGACGTTGAAGCGGTAGGCGTCCATGAACTGCCGCAGCGGGTTACGGTACGAGAAGATGTCCCTCAGTGTCCGCATCAATGCCCGTCGGCCGACAGCGCGGCGGCCCATGTCGACGGCCTCTTCCGAGGTAAGTGGTTTGTTGGTTGCCATATATGCTTGCAGTTTACAGTTTTACTTGTCTTCCTTCGGCATGTTTCCGTTTGGAAGAGGGTTGTTTTCTCTTTTTGCCGGTATCGGCCGCCCCCGGGATATCCGCCGGACTCTCCAGCATGCGTGATATCCTGTCGGCATACCTTGTTTCCGACCGTGGCATTCCTGTCCGGACTCCCTCCCTTGCCAACAGGGCGGCGGCGATCTTCCTGGAAGTCTCCCGGAGCTCCGCCATCCTCTCCCCGAGGGGAAAGTCCGGATGGAGCTCCTTTTCCCTGGATAGCCTTCCGAGTTCTTTTTCCACGGAGGCGAACTCCCTCCTGTAACGGAACGGCTCCTCCAGCGCCAGGTGGGCGTATCCCTTTTCCGCGATGTCCTGCAATGTCATGATATCCAGGTTGCGTCTGGAAAGTTCCAGGGAGCCGGCCGTAACGAACCTGTCGAGGTTGGCCGCCGTGGGCGAGAGGTCGAAGGAGGCTACCGGACGGTAACTTCCGAACACTTCCAGTCCGGGCTGGGAGGCGGGGAAGCTCCGTCCGGGCTGCCGGGACATCTCCATCAGCCGTTTTGACGAGGTCTCGATGCGGAATATGGACAATGTCCCCGGTCCCTTTCCACAGGGGGAGTAGAAATTGTCGGCTATTTCCTGCAGGTACTCGTGCAGGTGGCGCGGGCCGTGCAGCCCCCTGTTGAACACCCTGACGCCTTGGTCCGTCTTTACGGCGGTCACGAGGAACCGGGCGCTCCTTCCTTGAAGGATACGTTCCCGTGCGGTCTCGTATGCCACGAAGTCTTTGTAGCCTGGCGAGTGTTCCAGCCCTTCCAGGTTCCTGCGGTCCGTTTCCACACCGTGTGCCTCCAAGTAGGCGGCCCGTCTCAGCGGGACGGAGTTGCCGTCCGTGATCCCGCCGTTTTCGATGATGAAACGCCATGCCTGCCTGGGTTCCTTCTCCTGCAGTCCGCTGACAGGGGGCAGCTCCTCTTTCCGGATGCCGGCATAGAAGAGCAACAGGTTGTCGGGGACACCCCGGGCTTCCTCAAGTACGGCTTTACGGGCCGCTTCCTTGACAAACCGGATGAAGGGGTTCCCGCTTCGGGGCGTATGGTCCGTTATCATGAAGGAGGCTATCCGGTTGTCCGGACACAGTTCCAGACAGAAGTCCTTCAGCTCTTCTTTTGGGGGACGCGTTCTTTGCAGTCCCAGCTTTTCCAACCACGAGGCCATATTATCTTCCTATTTTAGTTTTTTTACCTGTCTTTTCCGGCTTCTTTTCCCGCCTGCGCCTCGTATCCGGGGTGGGCAATTCATATCCCCGCACGTCGTATTCGTTCTGCAGGATGCGCCGTGCCGTATCGCTGACGGCTTGTCTCATGGAGCTCCCGAGCAGCGTGTCCGCCTGTGAGGAGAGGAAGGAATGGTTCATCTGCGAGTGCAGGGAGGAAAAGCTGCAGAAATGCCTGAAGTTCCTGTTTTCCGGCATCTCGTCAAGATTTCCCGTCCTGCACAGCCTGTCCAGTATGCCGATGTTGAAGGGTGTCTCACTTTCCCTGAGCTTGAATGTCTTCAGCATCTCCCGGTATCGGGCGAGGTCGGGGGACATGTCGCACTCCACGGCAGGCTTGCATCCCCGCAGGATGTCCGCCCGGAGGAATTCCGCCCTGGCGGGGATGAAACGGCACCGGTCATCAGGGGTGAACATACTGCCACACTCCCGCGCCTTTTCCACCAGCCTTGCGTTGTCCGTGCTGAAATAATAGACGCCCAGTTTGTCGGTATTCCGGTGTATCGGGCTGAAGAAGTTGTCCGCATTATACTGGAGATAGCTCTCCGCCCGCTCCAGTCCCCGGCCTGTGTCATCGAAGAGCAGCACGCCCTGTCCGGTCTGTATAGCCGTGAGTACACGGTTGCCGGTATCCTTCTCGCGGCTCCGGTGGAAGTCGTGGTAGGCTTCCAGCAGCCTGCCCGCCCTCCCGTTGTGGAGTGTCCGTTCAAGCTCGCCGACAATAAAGTCCCGGCTGTCGGTCCTCCTGTAGGAGTCGGCCGTCTCATGGACAAATCCGATATCCCGCAGCCTCTGGTAGTCGTCGGAGGGCCACGCGCCTCTGTCGATTATATCCCGCACAAGGGATTCCACCCGGTTCTTATCCCCATCGGCGGCCTCGATGCAGTAGATCCTTTCCTCGGGCAGGTAGGCCCCTTTCAGCTGTTTCCTGACCTGGCTGAAGCAGAACTCCCCGAACCGGCGGTCCAGGTCATTTGCGTCAGAAGACAGCATCCGGCAGTATTCCAGGTTGTTCCTGCCGTTCAATATGAATCCGATATACATGGTGGTACTGTTTTAATTTATAATTTTCTGCCGGAAGGCTTCCGTCCGGTCCTTTTCCTTTTCTCTGGTAACTCCTCACACTGCCCTGCCGGATGACGGATGCCGTCCTTTACCCGGTAGGTCCTGACAGGGAACGGTTCACCGGATACCAGTAATTTGTGCTGTATGAAATCCGCCATGCAGTAGAGCAGGTGCCGTGAGGCGGGGCGGTCATTCTCCGGAAGGTACAGGGCGTGGCCTTCGGAGAGCACCCTGAACTGCTCGTTCTCCAGCTTCACGTTTCCCACGAGCAGGGCGGTGTCGGGATTACTGAGGTATTTCTCCAGTGACCGGTGCCCCCTTACGTCAAAGTCCCGGCGGAGGATATCGTCCGCCTTTTTCCTTATCTCGGATGAAAGTTTCCTGAAAGCCTGCGGGTCAAACAGCTCGGCGGCTTTCACCTGCGTCACCTCTTCGAGCCGTTCGGCCAGGGGAAGCAGTTCCCTGTAATAGGTGAACGGCCGGTCATGGATATTCATGTAGCCGCGCTCCCTGATCGATAGCAGGCGGTATATGTCCTCGTTCTCCGCTCTGGAGGAGAGTTCAAAACCCGTATATCCCTTCACTTTGGAGAACAGCCCCCGGTATTCGTCGGCTGTCGGGTTCATCGCATGGTAGAGCCTTGGCTCGAGGCTGTCGACAAACCAGGCGGGGAGGGCCTTCAGTGGAATGTATTCCGCCTTTCCCGTCCCTTCCCGGCAGGACATGCCATGTCCGCCGCCGTTGATATGGTGCATCAGCTCCCTGCGCCGCCCGGAGTACTCGTAGATCTCCAGCGCCCCGTCATGGGCATGCGGTTCGAAGTACCTGTCAGCGGCACGCTGGAGATATCCCCTGAGGGCCTCCTCACCGGCCTTGTTGCCGGAGAACAGCAGGTAACCGTGATTTCGGAGCACCACTTTCAAGGGTGCGGTCCTGTTGCTTTTTTCCATTGTCATATGTTTCTTATTTTACATTTTGGGACGTGTCCCGATCCTTTTACGTGTTTTTCCTGGCGGGCTGTACAGCCTCTTCTCGACCTCCGGTCTGATCCTGACGGTTTTCCGGTCCACAGGCGGGTTGCCGCCGAAGATGATCCGGTCCGTAGCTTGGTCCACCCACGCGTAGGCATGCGAGGGGTTGTTCCCGCTTTCGTGCGGCAGATACAGCCCGAGGCCCTCTTTCAGTACGCTCCTGTGAGGTCCGTAGAGCGGGACTCCTTCCAGGATGACGCGCTCCGCCGGGTCGTCCAGTATTCTCCCGGCCGTCCGGTGTCCTCGGACATCATAGGCGGAGTCCATCAGTTTCTGCAGCTGCCTCCTGGTCTCGAGGGTCTGCAGTAATTCCTCCCTGTCGCGGGCAGATTTTGCGGGTATCCGTTGTAACTCCTCCACCCGGCGGTCATAACGCTCCAGGGCATCCAGGGTGTCCGTGATATTGACGTTGCGGGCACTTATCTCACAGCCCGCATTATGGCAGAAACTGCGGAAGTCCTCCGCAGTGGGTCTCATCTCACCTCTGTAGAGGAGTTCCATCTGGTCGCCATGAGGCTTCGGGCCATAGGGGTACTCGTCCGACCACATCCTCCCCGGGTTGACCCAGGGGCGGTTGCCAAGTTCCCCTTCGGCCCTGTAGACACTTAACGCTCCGGAATTGAATGCCGGATTGAAATAGGCGTCGGCCGTCTGTTGCAGGAACTGCCGCAGCTTTCTCCTGCCTTCCGCCGTGTCGGTAAAGGCAAGGAAGCCGCCCAAGGTCTCTATCGCTGTGTAGGTCTGCTCCATGATGTCTATAACTTTAAATAGTTTCCGTTCCTCTTCCCGTTTCTCTTTGCCCGCGTTTTATCCGTTTTTACTGCCCCCGCCTCATAAGGGACGATCTTGCCGTCCTTGACCTGGTATACAGGTTTGAGCCCTGGAGGATTCTTATAGGCCATGACCCGGTCGCAGGTCTTATCGGCATGGATGTAACGGAGTCCGGGCATTTTTGCCGACAGTCCGGGGAAGTAAATCCATCTCCCTTCGAGCAGCGCCCTTCTCAAAGTGTCATCGGCCTCGTGTTCCCCGATGAGGAACGGCACGCTGCGGTCATTCAGGAGCCGTTCCAGGGTGCGGTGCCCCCTTACGTCGAAATCCGTTTTCAGGATACGCCCCGCCTTGCCGTGCATGTCGTCCAGTATCTTTCCCATGTCATCGCCGCCGGGATTTCCCCGGAGAAAGCTGTCCATGCGTTCCACGAACTCCCGGAACTGGTGCCGGTAGGAAAAGGCGGGGTCAAGGATGAGCTGCCGGTCGAAGTGGCGGGTAAGGGAGAGCAACCGGTAGATATCCGCGTTGCACCCGCTCATCCCGCATCCGGAAAACTCCGTGAGGTTGCGGTATCCTTCAGCGGAGGGTGTCATGTCGGTAAAGAAGACCGGCTCCAGTTTTCTTTCATCGGGCAGGTCCGCCCGTACCGGGGAGTCCGTGAACTCGTACACGTATCTTCCGATATCGGGATCTTTTCTGCAGGAGGCGTCAATCAGCGGGGCCAGGCTTGCCGGAACGGAATGCATGTCATATTGTTTGACCGGTCCCGGTTCGCTGTGTATCCACCAGTAGTTGTCCGCCAGGTGTTGGTAGAACTCCTTCAGCCCTTTCCGACCCGTCGGCCCGTCACTGAAAACAAGTATACCCCTTGATGTTTCCACGATATGCAGGGGCAGCCTGTAGGCGGGCTCATAGCCGTATAGCCGCGCCTTCTCGTCCTGCTGCCGGCGGAAATTCACCAGGCGGTCGAGCTCTGCGGCTGTCAGCCGCAGCCGTCCGCCCGGTTCCATGGACCGTTTCAGGACAGACCTCATGAACACCGCGTCACGCAGGTTGACGCTCACCACCGGTTCCAGGCCGCACCTTTGGATATGGGGCAGCAGTTTGCCTGTGATGTATTCCTTCACGGGGATGTCCCGGGATATGGAAGGGACATCGGACATACAGGGGAAGCGGTAGATCTCCAGGCGGGTATCGGGGACGAAAGCCGATATTCGGGCGGTCTCCATCCCGACATGCAGCAGGCTGAGGAACTGGTAGGTCATGCCGTCCTGATCCGGATTGACAGGGTAAAGCTGGTAGGAAATCGCGGCATGGGGCTTGTCCATGCCGGTTTCGTACCCGATGAGCAGGTACCCTCCGCCGTCCTGCCTGAACAGCTCCTCCAGTTGTTCCATGTTGTCTTTTATGGATGCCATGCCGTTACATTTTCGGGGTTATCTTTGATTTGCGCGCATAGGTCCTCTTTTCAGGCTTCTGCGTTTTCTCCGGTGAGCCGCCCTTCTGTTCCTGCCCCTGTCTGTTCTCCGGCTTCTTCGTGCTTCTTTCCCACAGGAACTCGGTCCCGCGTTCGGCGGCGCTCATCTGGATGGAGGTCCGCAGGATTTTCCCGTTTGAGGACTTGAACTCGATGGGGACCTCCTTGCCGGCCGTGTAGTCGGCGTACTCCTGCTGCGAGAGCGTATAATCCTTGATTTTCTTGGGGCAGCGGGCCTGGTCCGCCGGGAGGAAGAACATCTCGTTGGTAACCGGGTCTTTTGAAAGGTAGCACGGTTTCGTCTCCTTACTGCGGAAGTCGACGACCAGGTCTACCAGCCTTCCGGCATTGCCCGTCCGGTTCAAGGCGTCCAGCACGTCCTCCTCCAGCTTGTATCCCCGGTATTCCTGTCCCACCTTGGGAGCCTGGCGGATAAAGTGCAGGTCGAATTTGGCCAGGCCATTCTCGTCGCGGAAGAGCGAGAGCTTGGCATCCCCCTTCTGGCGTCCCAGCTCGGTGTTCATGGAGATGTCATAGGCTATGCCGGACTGTCTGCCCTGCAACAGCCTTTCCATGTCGCCCGTCTGTCTGAGCACGTCCGGGGTGAGCCCGTAACGCTCGGCCTGCTGCCAGTTGATCTCGCGCTCGTTGAAAAGGTGGTTGTTGTAGATCCGGTTATCCCGGGAGAGCTCGCGTCTTAAGGACTCGTTTTCGGGGAGCTGTGCCTGCTCGATCCTACGCTTGGCTTCCTCCACCGGGGTCTTCTCTTCCATCCGGTACAGCGCATAGCGTGTCGGATGGTTGTACTGGTACATGAAGTTCTTTCCGAAGTTGGTGAAGAAATTCCCATGTCGGTCCACGCGGATAAACTGGTCCTTGTTCGTTTCATTGGCCTCGAGCGTCTCCAGCTCTCCGTTTGCCGCGATGCCCTTGACACCTTTCGCCTTCTGTTCCTTCTTGTCGTAAGCCATCAGGTAACCCTGTTCCTGGGTGGCGTTTTCGCTGCCTGTAGCAGTCGGTTTTACTTCTTCCATAACTGTTAATTTTAAAGTGGATAAATCGTTTCGGGAGATAAAATTACTATCTTCGTCTTAAAATATTCTGATTATGAGAAAGTTGTCATTGATAGTCATGTATTGTCACCTTTTGTCAGTCTCCTCCTGTGTGAGGGGGGACGGTACGGCTGGCGGAAACAAGGGTGAATTGTTAAAGGGACATTTCACCGGTACTGATGTAAAGTGAACGGTTCCTTGAAGGTCCCGACGTAGCCTCATTCTCCTGACGGATTATCCCGTGCTTTTCCCCCTTGACAGAAGATACACCCGTTTCAGGGTCTCGTCCACGTTCGGTATGAGGATGCATCCGGTAAAGGGAAGGAGACTGTTCCACCAGGGGGTGGACCTGGCCGCGCCTTATGGCACTCCGGTGTACAGTGCGGGTAACGGCAGGGTTGCCGAAGCACGCTACAGCCGGAGTTACGGCTGGTTCGTACATGTCCGGCATGCGGGAGGATACTCGACACTGTACGCGCATATGGACAGGCTGCATGTAAGGACGGGCACTCATGTCCGTATCGGGCAGCATATCGGGAATGTCGGGCATACGGGAGTGGCGAGCGGCAACCACCTGCATTTTGAATTAAGGAAGGACGGCATCTCGCTGGACCCGCTCTCATGGCCGCCTTTTAAATAACCTGTAAAACAAGCAAGCGATGAACATCGAGGAAGTAAAGAAGATTCCGCTGGAGGATTTCCTCGGGCGGGCGGGATTCTCGCCTGTCAGAAGACAGGGGGACAGTGTATGGTACCTTTCGCCTTTCAGGCAGGAGCGTACCCCGTCATTCAAGGTCAGCCTTTCCTTGAACCTGTGACATGATTTCGGGGAGGGGACCGGAGGCAGTATCATCGACCTGGCACAAAAGCTGTACGGGGTGACGGATATCCCGACCGTATTGCAGAGGATCGGGAGCGATTTTCCGGCGTTCAGGCCGGTTCCTTCTCCTGCGAAAGGACGGACTGTGGCATCGGCCTTTGAGGAACTGCGCGTCTCACCTCTTAAGAACACCGTCCTGCTGGATTATCTCGGGACAAGGGGTATTCCATCCGATATCGCCTCAAGGGAATGCGTGGAGGTACATTACCGCATGCGCGGCAAATGGTATTTCGCGGTCGGTTTCAAAAACAGGAAAGGGGGGATTGAGATACGTAACCCGTACTTCAAAGGAGCGGTCTCTCCCAAGGATATCACGCATGTCAGCCATAATGCAGTGGATAGACGGCAGTCATCGGTGCTGGTTTTCGAGGGGTTCATGGACTATCTCTCGTACCTGGCCTTGAAGGAAGGGCAAGCCGTGCCGGACTGCGTGGTGCTCAATTCTGTGGCCAACCTGCCCAAAGCCGTGGATATCCTTAAAAGTTACGGACAGGTCTGTTGCTTCCTGGATAATGATGAAACCGGCAGAAAGGCGGTGGAGGAGATCGGAAGGCTGTGCGAAAAAGTAACTGACAAGGCCGTACACTATCTGCCACACAAGGATTTGAACGAGTTCCTGCAGGAAAGAGTCCGGTCGGGGTGGATGTCGGTGCGACAGAAGGCAAAGACCCGGGAGGGTTGAAAAAGAGGAAGGCAGCTGTAAGCTGTTGTCCCTGATAGAAAAAGTAATAATCTCAAATTTATTGAATGATATTTTCGGGGATACTTACAGACTGTAAGTAAATGAATAAGGAGCTGACGTTTTGGACAGCTCCTTTATACAATCAAGAATATCCGGCTTTAATAGTTACGGATCAGCAGTTCGTTGACCGTCTCCCTCTTCTCGGCTATGGAACAAACCGAGCGGAAGATGCTCAGCCGCTGGATATGGAAGCCGGCGTACAGGTCGTCGAAGAAGGTGTTCTCCGGGTTCTTCTGACGGGGATCGGAGTTGGAGAGCATTCATTTGCTTCCTTTCTCTCCCAAGTCCTTGCAGAATCCGGCCAGTTCTATCTGGCAGTCGTCATCGAAGTCGTCCGGCATGTAGGAGGTACAGGCACCGGCCTCATTGACGGGTTTGTAGGGCGGGTCGAAATAAAAGAACGATTTCTCTCCCGCGTATTTTTCCGTCTGGCGGTAGTCCCCGTCCAGGATGACGACGCCCTGCAGCAGCTTGTGGTTGAAGCGGATCAGTTCCTCCTCCAGTATCCTGGCGCGGCTGCCCGTACCGAAGGTTACCGAGAGCCTGCCCTTGCGGTTGACCGAATAGATGCCGTTATAGCAGGTGCGCATGAAGAAAATGAAAAGGGCGGCACGTGTGATACCATCCGGGTGCTCTTCGTTGAAGACCCTGCGCTTTTCCATGAAATAGTCCCTTCTCTCTGTACGTCCCTGAAGGGCGTGGTATTCACCCTGGATGCCGGCAAGCAGTCCGACCAGTTCTTCCGGCGTGTCGCGTATGACACGGTAGACATTCACCAGGCTCTCGTTCGAGTCGTTGATCACGCAACGGATATGCGGATAGGTCTGTCTCAGTCAGAAGAACAGGGCGCCTCCCCCGACAAAGGGTTCCACATAGGTTTCCATTTCCGTGATATTTTCCGGCAGTGACTGGATCAGTACCGGAAGCAGTCTTCTCTTGCCTCCCACCCAAGGGAAGCAGGGTTTGCCGGGCAGACAGCCCGCACTGTTTTTCTTCTTTTCCATGATTCGATAAATTAAAATGAATGGTTAAAACTATTGTTACCCGTCATCTTCCGTTTCCAGCAGATGTTTCAGGTCCGGGTCATTCCCTATGCGGCGGAGCTCCTTTTGGATGATCCCGCCCACCTCCTCCTTGATGCGGTAGTAGTTACGCTCTATCTCTTCCCGCATATGGTCCTTGCCGTCCCTGCCGGTAAAGTCCGTAATCACGGGGATCGGTTTGTAGGCTTTCGTCTCTGCCGCCACCCTCGCGTTGTCCACAACGATCTCGCAGTGGAAGATTTTCTGCTCCATCTTCTCTTGGAAGCTGTCGCAGACGCTTCCCACGAACATGCCTTGGGAGAGGTTGGATATTTTCGAGGCCGGTATCAGCGAGTCCAGCTGGGTGCTGATGCTGGTCGATGTGTCCTCACGGGTCATGTTGACGGACTTGCGCTGCTGGAGCACCTTCCCGAACCGTTCCGAAAGGTTCTTGGCCGTTTCCCCCAACACTTGCCCGGCAAAGACATTGCCGACGGTGTTCTGGATGACGCGCGCCTCCTTTTCACCGTAGTCGCGTACCAGCTGGCTGAAATCCTGCGCGCCCAGGCAGACGGCCACCTTGTTGCTGCGGGCCGTGGCTATCAGGGTGTCGAGCCCTTTGAAATAGATCGTCGGGACCTCGTCCACCAGGATGGAGCACTTGAGCTTTCCCTTACGGTTCACCATCTTGACGATACGGGCGTTGTACAGCCCAAGGGCCGCCGAATAGATGTTCTGCCGGTCCGGGTTGTTGCCCACGCACAAGACCTTGGGGGCGTCCGGGTTATTGATGTCCAGTGTGAAGTCGTCCCCGCTCATAATCCAGTAGAGCGAGGGGCTGATCATGCGTGAGAGCGGGATCTTGGCACTTGCGATCTGGCCCTGGAGCTGCTCCATCGCCCCGCCTTTCCAGGCGTCCATGAAAGGCGAGAGGTAGTTCTCCAGCTCCCTGTACGAGGTCAAGATGGTGAAGATGTCCGAGTAGGGCTTGTTCAGCAGCTCGATGGCATGGGGAAAGGTACAGTACTTCCCGTTCTCGTAGATTTTAAGATACCATATGATGGCGGCGAACAATACGATCGGACTCTCCACGAAGAAGTCACCCTGTTTCTGTATCCAGGTTTTATTTAAATTTAACATTATTACATAGGCTGACTCATAGGCGTCGGCGATGTCGGACATGAATGCTGGGTTGATAGGGTTGCAGCGGTGGCTGTGCCGCGGATCGTCGAAATTGATCACGTAGAACTGGACGTTCGCCTTGTACTTGTCCTTGTTCTTGAGCAGATGGTTATAGACGATAAGGCTCAGGTCCGGGAACTTGAAATCATAGCAGTAAAGCGCATAGCCTTTCTCTATCTGCTGCTTGATGAACTGGTTGATGACACAGTAGCTCTTCCCGCTGCCCGGCGAACCGACCACCATGCAGCCCCTTTGGGGCAATACGACGTTGATCCACCCATTGTGCCATTTCTTCTTGTAATAGAACCGTGTGGGCAGGTTCACCGAGTATTCATTGGTGATCAGGCGGGTCTCCTGCATGAAGGACTCGTTCTCCTCATTGAAGACGTCATCCATCAGGTGTTCCTTTAAAAGACGCCCGATCCACATGCCTGCGGTGAGCAGGCAGATGTACCCGGCGGCAAGGGCGGACACATACGCAAGGGTGGTGAGCGGGACACTCCAGCCGGCGGTGAGGAAAAGCTCGCTTCCCCAATAGAGGAGCAGCCCGGCTGCCAGGTAGCAGCCGATACGCCTTCATGTCATCTCCGGGACCCTCCGCCCTTTGGCTCCCATCGAGGAGAAGAAAAGGAACATCAGGCTGAAGCATTTGGTCACGGGGGAGCCGGTGAACAGTCCGGTGTCACGCTGGAAGTTCAGCAGTATCCTGTCCACCATGCCGTTGGTACAACCGGCGGCATGGAAGAACGGATAGCAGAAATAATAGATGTTCATCACGAGAAGCAGGATGCTGACCGCCCGCATGAAGTCGATGGTCTTGCCGAGCCCTCTGGAATCTTCTTGTGCCATATGGGTTATGATTGGTTGTTATACGTGAATACTTCGTTAGTTGATCCGCGGGCCTTTCCGCCCCTTCCTCTTTTTCTTCTTTCCATAAATATTCCGGGGAATGTCCTCAGCCGGGTAGGGACAGGATTCCATGGAGAAGATATCCAGTAGGCCTTCCGCAAGCCCCGTCTCCCTTGTGTCCGTATTTACGGGTGGTTCCTGTCCGGGAGCCGGCCTGTCGGGGACGGGCGGGGGCGTGCCGTATTTCCGGTTGATAACCGAAGCGGAGAACTCCTTGCCGAGCGCCGATCCCTTGAAGACCGCCCTGGTATTATGGTCTATATAGGTCACGCCGTAGATCACGCCCGCCCCGTTCTCCCAGAGTACGGGCACGATGCCTTTGCCTGCCAGCTCGTGCAGGAATCCTTCACGGGTATCCCGGCAGAGTGCCGTACGGATGTTTTCCCTTGTCTTTTCCGGCAGGGGATGCTTTTTCATCCATGCCCTGCTTTGTGAGAACCTCTTTTGGAGGGCACGGTATCCCACGCTTTTCCCGATATCGCTGGATTTGATTCCGACCCCGGTACGTTTTCCATTCCCGTCGGTCGCCGCATAGACCAGGCCGTCGCAACGTTTCCCGTCCACGACCTTATGCACTTCCTCCACGGTCACGTTGAAAAGTCCGAGCAGTGCCCTGAACTCCTTGAACGACTGGAAGCGGTAATTCTGTACGGCCGGTTTTACCACACCCGCAATCTGGTGTTTCAGATCGCCTTTCGTGTGGTCCACCGCGGTCATCGGCCGGGAAATCCTGTATTCCTCCCCGCGTGACTGCAGCAGGCCGTATTTCCTTTCCAGCTCCCGGCAGATGTCCGTCGAACGCTCCCATTCCTTGTAATCCCTCAGCTTTCTTCCCTGTTCATCAATACGCAGGGAGACAATGTGGATGTGAGGACGCGCGTTGTCGTCATGGCGGAAGATAATGTAAGGCTGGTCGCCATATCCGAGCCTGTCCATGTATTCCCGCCCGATAGCTTCCAGCTGTTCGTCGGAGAGCACGTCATCGGGATGGGGATTGAGCGAGAGATGGATCACCGGCTTTTCCGTCCGGCGGTTCATGGCAAGGTAAGGTTCGAAGCTGCGCATGCATTCGGAGATGCCGACCTTTCCCTCCGGTGTCTCCATCACGCGGTTTCATGCCAGTGTCCGCGCTTTCCCTTTCTCCACTTTTTCCTGATTGTAATACAGCGCCCCGTAAATGGCGGCACCGGATGTTATCTTTGCAACCATTGTTCGAACTCTTTGGTAAGACGGATGATTTCCTTGTTTAACGATACGAGCTCCACGGTCAGCTGTTCCAGCTTGTAAAGCAGGGCGAGGGCTTTCTTTTCGGTCAGTTCCCCGCTGTGGACCGCCTTGACAACCTGGTTGTAGTTCACCCCGACGCGGCGGTACTCGCTCTGCAGGTTGGTGAGCTTGATGTAATAGTCCGTGGCAACCTTGTCGATTTTCACCACTTTCATCGGCTTGTCGAAAATGGCCGACAGGATGAACTGCGACTTGGTTACGGCACCGGAATTCTCATAGAGCCGCTCGAACTCGATGTTCTGGAGCTCGTTCAGACGGAATCCGTAGTAAAAGGAATGAAGCTCGGAGGATTCCTTCGGACTGCGGCCCCCTCTTCATGTCCGGGAGACGGCCGTTTTCTCTTTCTTGTACGCCTGTTTGATCTTAGCCATATTATTGATGTTTTTACCGGAGGCAAAGTAAATGATAATTCGTATACCGGCCTAATTTCGGAAGGTGACTATTCGTGACAGGAGATGACTATTCATGACAGGGGATTTTCCTCCCTGTCATCCGTTCCCGATCCCGCAGTTTATGATGTTCTTTTCAAAGGCTTCCCGGAGTTTTGGGAGCAGTACTGAGAGGGTTTTCTTACGTCTGGCAAGGTCCGCACGCAAATCGTAGGGCTTGGGGATTCGGATATGCAGGAACTCCTCGAATGCCGCCACCAGGGAGGCGAATGACTGGCGGTTGCCGTTGCCGTCTGTTATCACTCCCAGGTAGTGCAGTGAGGCGATCAGTTCCATCAGGTTCACCAAGGAACCTTTCCAACGAAGGGAGAACAGGCCTGTCCGTCCCTTGTCGGTATCGGGAACGGTATCGCGGCATTCGGGATACCGAAGCGCGAAATGCAACAGTTCTATCTCCGTCCTGACAAGGCCGGATGCCTTCATCAGATAGATATGTGTCCGGCTGTCAACCCTGCTTCCGGCCATATTCATATAGGCGTCCAGTTCCGTCTCCATGTGGCGTAGGCGGCGCAGCCTCTTGGGGATGGGAAGCCCGCTTTCCGCCAGGGAGGCCAGATGGTCTGAAAATTCATCGTAGGCGGATGACAATACGTTTTCCATAGCATTTTTTCCTTCCAGGACGGCTTCTTGGAGATGGTTCAGCAGGCGGTGTGTTGTTGATGTTTTCATATGCTCAAACTTTAGTTTAACAATTCATGCCTTACGACAGAATATTAAAGGCGAATATGATGCCATCCGGTGGATGCCTATTGCATTTTCTTGTTAATAGTCAGATATTCAGCATGATAAAAATATCAGTTGAAAACAGGCTCAAAAAAAGAAATGTACACCGCTTTACAATAACTGTAAGGCGGATGTACATTTTATGTAAACCATGTCCGGCCGCTTGTATGACACTCTCATTTCGCTGTGGTTCCGGAAGGAGACTCACGGAGCTGGCCCGTATTGTACAACGGCCCGCTCATATAATCCGATATTTTCTCAGTTTCTCGTACAGGGAAGTCCGGCTGATGCCGAGTATCCTGGCTGCACGGGCACGGTTGCCCTCCGCCTCTTCAAGGGTCCTGAGAAGCAGCTGTTTTTCCTTTTCCTCCGGAATGGGGGCGGTTTCCTCCCGTCCGACGGCGAGGTCCAGATTCAGTTCCTCCGGTGAGATCCATCCGTCGGCAGAGAGCAGGACGGCACGTTGGATGCAGTTTCTCAGCTCGCGTATATTACCGGGCCAGGGATATTTCTGCAATGAGGCCGCGGCCAGGCTGTTGAACCCGCGTACGGGCTTACGGTGCTTTTCTGAAAAATGCTTCACGAAGAACTCCGCCAGCGGAAGGATGTCCTCCCCGCATTCCGAGAGAGGGGGGACATTGATGGTGAACTCGTTCAGGCGGTGGAACAGGTCCTCCCGGAAACGTCCTTCGGATATCGCCCTCTCCAGGTTCTCGTTCGTGGCGGCCACCAGACGGACGTCAAAGGTGTATTCCTGGGTGGAGCCGACGGGCTTGTAGCGTCTTTCCTGCAGGGCACGTAGCAGGAGCATCTGTGTCTCGGGGGAAAGGTTGCCGATCTCGTCAAGGAACAGCGTGCCCCCGTCAGCCACTTGAAACAGCCCGTACCTGTCACCGTAGGCACCGGTGAACGTCCCCTTGCGGTGTCCGAAAAATTCGGATTTGGCAAGGTCACCCGTGATGGTCCCGCAGTCCACCGGGACGAAGGGCTTGTCCCTACGGTGGCTTTGTTCATGCAGCTCGCGGGCGATATGCTCCTTCCCCGTACCGGAGGCTCCCCGAATGAGCACGGAAATGTCGGAACGTGCCACCAGCCCCACTAGCTGGTACATTTCCCGCGCTTTGGCACTCTCCCCGCGATAGAATTCGTTCCCGTCATGTCGGGGACGGCTGAATATCTTCCCGATGGCTTCCAGCAGCCTGTCCGGCTGGACAGGCTTGCACAGGTAATTGACCGCCCCCAGCTGCATGGCTTCCACCGCGTTCTCCACCTGCCCGTAGTTGGTCATGATAAGGAACGGGGTGGCGTAGAACCTCTCGTTCATCCATTCCAGCAGGGAGGTGCTGTTCCCGTCCGGCAGGCGGAGGTCTGCAAGGACAAGGTCGAACTCCCTTGCGGAAAGGGCCTTGCGGGCAGCCGACAGCGTCGCGGCATGTTCGGTCGCCATCCCTTTCTTCTTCAGCCAGTTGCCGATGCTGCGGCTGAAAATCACGTCATCTTCCAAAATCAGTATCGTTTTCATTCCTTTCCCTCTTTCTGCATCAGTTCCGCATAGGATATCAGTTCCCTGACGGCACCGATTATTTTTTCTATTTTCACATATTCCTCTTCCTCCCATTGGCCCGCGTCGGATTTGACCAGCACCCACAGGTCCGCTACCGGATAGTTCAGACGCACCGTCTCCCACAGTGGCAGGCTCCTGTGGAGGATGGAAATGATTTCCCGGCTGTCCTTTTCTTTCACGGCGGCCGACAGCCTTTCGATGTCCTTGCGGCTTTCACTGACAAACAGCCCCAGCATTTCCTGCCGGTTGTCCTCTCCGGCAAGCAGGAGGGAGAAGTCCGGCCTCCACTCTTTCCCGTTCCCTTTTATGACCCGCATGATGGCGGTCACCAGCCCTTCCGCGGAGAAAGGCTTATGGATACATCCGGCGAAACCTGCGAAGAGGTATTCCTCTTCCCTGTCGGAATGTGCCGTGACGGCTATGGCCGGAATCTCCCTTGCCCGGGGGATGTTTGATCCCCTCAGCAGTTCAAGGATCGAGAAGCCGTCCGCACCGGGCATCTGTATGTCGGTCAGCAGAAGGTCGTACTCCTGACTTTTCAGGCAGTCCATCAGTTCCCGGACATCCGTGCAGCAGTCACAGTGAATCCGGCTGCGGGAGAGCATCTCCCGGGTGATCCCCTGCTGGATACGGTCGTCATCCATGACCAGCACACGGGTGCCACCGAGCAATTCACAGGCCGGAAACACCTTCTCTTCCAGAGGGGCGGACTGTCCGGCCGGTGGTACGGGAAGGAAAACGGAGAAGCGGCTGCCTTCACCGGGAGCGCTCTTTACCTCTACACGGCCCCGCATTTCAGACACGAGCCGAGCCGTGATCGCCAGCCCCAGTCCGAACCCTGGAATATTACGCGCGTTGTCCAGCCTTTCAAACGCCCCGAATATCCGTTCTTTCTCCTCAGCGCTCATTCCCACGCCGGTATCCCGGACAGAGATGCTAAGTTCCCCATACAAGTATTCCGCCTCAAGGCGCACCTCCCCGTGGGGTGTGAACTTCAGGGCATTGGACAGCAGGTTGCCGGCTATCTGCCGGATATGCGAGCTGTCACAGCAGACGACGACGTCCAAGCCTGAGAGGGATACGGTGAACGCCAGGTCCTTCTGTCTGGCGATAAGTCGATGACTGTCCGCTATTTCCTCGAACAGGGCTTTTAGGCTAAAGAGCGTGTCATTGGAGCGAACTTCGCCTTCATCCATCCGGTGGTATTCCATCAGCGTGTTTACCAGGCCGAGCATGTAATCGGCCGAGTGCAGGATGTTGTCCAGATAGCCACTCCTGCGGCTGACGTCGCTTTCCGAGGGTAACAGTTCCGCGCAGCCTTTGACGGCCGCCAGCGGGGCGCGCAGGTCGTGAGCAACCGAGGCCATCAGCTCCTTGCGTGAGCGGAGCAGTTCCCTGTTCCGCCTGTCGGACTGTTCAAGCTCCCTCTCGTATTGGAGACGGCGGTTCAGGTCCCGGTGTATGACGGTATACAGCATGATCGCCAGAAGGGAGACGGACAGGGCAAGGCCGGCCACCATATGGTAGGAATTGTCCCGTTCAAGGACAAAGGCCCTGTAGCGTGCGGTAAAACGTTCGTTGTTTTTCCGCTCAAATTCGGAGATCATATTGTTCATCCTCCCGTTCAACTCCATACTGCCGGCATACAGGCTGTCCATCTGTGCCAGCAGCCTGGCCCGCCTTTCAGCCTGTTCCCGGGTGACCCTTTCATTCAGGGAGCGGAGCATGCGTGTTGTCGTCCCGGTTGAAGAGGGAACGGACAGGGATTGCCGTTTACGTTCAGCCTCTTCCCTCTGTTGCAGGTAAGCGGATTTGTTTTCTTTTCTACGGAAGATATCCCGGAAACTCCTTTTCTTTTTGGGTACATCTCCCGCACCGGCTTCCGGAGAAGCCGTATTTTCCTTTTGCCGTGCAGCCTGTTTCCGGGCTGTCAAGACAATGGCAGGAATGCTTTCTTGTACAATGCCACCTATGTCCTGCAGTTCCTTGAAGGTATGTACCGCCTTGGATAAAAGGAGTTCCTTGTTCCAAAGAAGAAGGCACAACGAGTCGATATGGCTTTTTTGTAACGGGGTATGGACATATTCTTTCAGAAGTTGCAGGCTGTCGCAGACCCCGTGGCGTTTGCGGCTGTATTCCCCGAGGTCGTCATCATCCCATGTGACGGCAATCTCGGCATGGGTGGAAAGGTCCAGCAGGTCGATGTAGATTCTTTCAGCCAGACGGTGTATCGCCACCAGCTCTTTCTCCTTCTTACGTAGCATGTGTCTTTGCATTTGTTCCTGACGGAACTGATAGACAATGAATGCGGACAACAGAACCAAGATGGCATAACCGAACGATATTTTTAACTTCAACCATATTATACCATTGTTCATGATTTTTATTTATAAATACATACTTCTATATAATATCCACAAATTACACAGATAAAATAACCAGCAAAAGCATAAAATATTTGATATTGGCGTTCCAACATTTTAAGTTAAGAAGAATAACGTTCGCAGCTTGTTTTTATATTTCGTCTGCATTTATAAGCTACGCATTTTCTACTTCATTGCATGCTGATATTCATTCAGCGAGGGACAGGCTTGCAGGATCATCCTGTCCTGTTCTCTCAGCTTCGCCCTGACACTCGGGATATGGTGTCTTGCCATCCGCGTGAGGATGCCGGGCAGGTCACCGTCCACGATGGGCAGGCGGGCGGAGAGGCACGCCGCCAGCATGTCGGATATGAAGCCGTGCACGGGATCACCCTTTTGGGCGCTTTCCCATCTGCGAGAGTCCACATACGTGCCGTCCTGCTTGGAAAGCAGGGTGTGACACAGGAACTCGGAGAGCATGTCGTCATCCACGCGGTCGAGCCGGCTGATGAGTTGACCGGGAAGGCACATACGTCTCCGGAAATCTTCACGGGTGATCACGCGTACGGGGCGGTTGTCTATCTCCTTGCGTACTGACTTTAGGAGGGCATCGTCCTTTTCGGGTTCCTTGCCGGAAAGGAACACCCATACCGGCGAGCCTGCCGTGAGGCGGCCTGTCGGGCAGGGGCAGTCCTCGTACCACCTCACGATTTCAGAGAATTTGTGCAGCAAATAGTCACTCACTTCATTCTCGTAAAATATGCGGCCCGTATCGGGGGAAAACGTTTTCATCACGATCCCCGCACTTACCGGGAAGCCACAACGCACGAGGGCGGCCAGCGCTCTACCCGGCAAAAGTATGAATTTGTTCAATTTTAATGTTGCCATATTATTCTTGTTTTTGAATTTATTCTGTTCATATAAAAAACGGAAGCTTCGGACTGTCACAGGTGGAAGCTTCCATACATTTTAATTTCATTCACTTGTACCGCATCCGCCGATGCGAAGTGAACTAACTTCGAAAAAATATCTCCATGGCATGCCTGCCGGGGTAAAGCTGGCAGGCTGCCATGCTAAAGTACAAGCTCCGGGCTTTCACAAGTGCGGGCCTTGTTTTCCCATGTAAAAAAGTGGTTTCCCACTTAATAAATCCAATCCCTTTTGGGGATTGAACTTTCCTAAAAATTCAAAAAAACTGTGTCCTACGGGCATTGCTACCCTTCGGCGGACATCTGGCGACCTTTCACAAGGACGCATTCCGTTTTCTTCATCGTAACTCTTCGTATATATGTCTAAATTGCACTTTTTCCTTTTTTACTTCCACGCTTTCCTTTTCCGCCCAGAGGAATGTGATAAAAGGAAGCGGTGGGCTGCATCTCGTTTAATCATAAAGAAGGCCCCAGGATGCCCGAACACAACTTAAACAGACAGCAGCCCACGCTTGTAGTAGCTGTATAGGAGCCAGTCCTGTTCCTTTAGCAGAACCAGCTTCGGTCGATGGCCGGCAGCTCCTTTTTCCAATACCACTTGCGCCAAGCGAAATGTTTGCGCACCACGAAGTAGCTTACTTCCTCGCTCTCTTTTTCTGCCTCGTAATCAAACGCTGAATGGCCGACAGCCAAGCGTTCAGCCCAGTAAAGGAGGTAGTAAGCGAACAGCGGCAGGGCGGCAAATCCCCAGCATACCTGCCAGCCCAAAAGCAGGGACGGCAGCAGGGACACACAAAAACATTCCGTGTATTGCCGGCGGTGGATGCTCATCTCCATCTCTTCCCAAATGCCTTTCTCGCCATAAGGGAGGGCAGTCAGGGTAACCAGAGGCAGGGTCACGTAATCGTAGGGATTCAGCCGGCCTTGCAGCAGACGGGCGATTTTGCTGTCATAGATGATCATAGCTCTTTAGTTATTGGTGTTTCATGCAGTTTTACAGGTCTCTCTCGGCGCGGATGAACGTGCCTTGATAGTTGTAGTACAGTTCCCAGCCGGGGATGTCTATCTCGTAACCGCCCGGTTGTTTCTCCACCTTGTAAGGTACGGCATCGGGGTAACGGGCGGTGATGTCCGTCGCGATGGATTCCGGCAGGATGCCGTCCGGCAGCGCGGAGAACTTGCAGTCCACGCTCGTCCACTCGCCCTGTTCGTCGAACTCCAGTTCCGCTCCGTCCGAGAGCCATGCCTCATATTCGGTCGTTCCATCGTCCTTGTCACGCACCGCACGGGTGCATTCCGCACCGGGGAAATACTGCGCGATGAACTGCCGCGCCTTTTGGGGCAGCGCGTCGTAGCCGATTTCCTTCTCGTCCTTGTCGCAGGATGCCCCTGCCAGTATCACGAGCAGCAGCAACAGAGGTTTGATAAATACCTGTTTCATTGTCCTTTTCTATTTAGGTTTCTGTTTGTTATTATTCAATTCTTATCCTTCTCAAAGCGTCTTTTTGTTCCGCCCTCCGGGGCGGTTGTTCAGCGGGCGGTTCATCCGCCTGAGCAGTGCGGCCTTCAGGCTGTCAAGGAAAGGCGTCTGCCGATTGCGGATGCGCAGGTCGCCGAATGTCCGGGACAGGTTCTTGTCCAACTCGATGTTGAATGCCCTCTGCACATACTCCGACAGCCTTGTCAACGGGACATCCCCGAATGCCTTGCGACTGTCCAATGCAAATAGTAGTTCGGTCAGTTCCGTCTTCGTCGCTTTCCACGTCAGGCACACCTTCAGCAAAGATTCTTCGGCTTGCCGCAGCTCGAACACCTCCAATTCTTTCGTCAGGTAGCGGATCAGCCGCTCGTTGGCGAGAAGCCGTGCCGCCATGAAGTCACAGTTGGTCGAGAAAGACGGATCACGCTCGTGATGGAACGACTCCAAGTAGAGTGCCGTGTCAAGGTTACCCCGCAGGTAATAGAGTGCGTCCAAGTGGGTCAGTCCGGAGCGGTAGTAACGCACGAAGTCCGAACGTTTCTCGTTGTAACGGTTGATGCCCCGTATCTCGTCTATCAGGTAGCTTCGCTGCGACTTGTTGCCTACGGGACGGTTCATCTCGATGTTGTATATCTTGCGGTAGTAGATGAGCCGGTGGCAGATTCGGGGTTTGACCGTCTTGAAGAACTCGATTTCCTCTGCCTCGTCACGGAAAGTATAGTCCGCGATGAAGGCTTTCAGTTGCAGGAAAGCGTCCGCGAGCACCAACGAGGCTTCGAATGATTTCTTGATCATGTTCAGGTCTCCGGCCTCTATCTTCTCCACCTTCTTTTCCGCCTCTTCCTCAAGCCTTGCGGCGAAGTCCTTCATGTCCGTTCGTTCAGCCATGCACGGGTATCTTCAGTTTCAATCTCTCGTCGTCCACCGCCACGCAGTAGTCGGCAAGGCCGTACCGCTCGAACTGTTCGGTGGTCACTTTCAGGTGTGTCACCTCTGTGCCGTCCAAATTCATCTTGTCCGTCAGCGCACGGAGTTCCAGGTTGATGCGTAGGGCGTTCTCCGCCGATTTGCCGTAGGCGTTCCAAGTCTCGTCCGCTTCGTTCCAATAGAGGTGGACGGCATCCTTGTTTTCTTTTTCTGTCTCCAATATCTTCGTTGTTTCCATCTGTATTCAATTTTATTGAAATAAAGGGTAACTTGCCGGTCTTTCACAAGGGCGGCAAGTTGTTAGGGTTATTATACATAATCCCTCCCGCTGTGCTGGGGAGAGTCTTGATGTAATTAAAGTGTATATATAATCTTGTTGGTTATTAAAGCGATTTGCCACTATTCGTTAACCGATGTTCCGGGAATGGGAGTGTCGTCTGTAGGGCGTGCGTTCAATCCGCAATGGGAGTCAGTGTATACTACCGGAATCCATACTGTAAGAGGTCCCGGATAGTTTTGCCAAGATGACCATCTCCAGTTACGACCATTTACGCCAATGGTGATGAATCGGCCGCCATTATAGACATCATTGTAATTGGGATTTTCAGGATCAGTAATGCAGTTTGCCTGATTGCATGCAATGTATGACCATTCCCCCGACATACTATTGCGGTAGATGCTTCTATTATTCCATCCGTTCCACTGTCTGGCACTACAGAATATCATATATAGGGCGTTCCCCATTATATTTGCATCAGCGTTGTCCCTAATTATAGACCATCTGTGCAAGCCAAACATCGGGTGTTTCTGATGCACTTCATAATAATCCCGGACTATTGGAAGTGCACCATTATCCCAATTATTACCACGTCCGTGGTATTGGTTATATCCTATTGCAAAATTATTTCCCCACGTGAACCTATCACTCATCAATCCGTCAGGTCCGCAATCGTACCACTCGTCCAAGTTGTCATTTTTCACCTGTACGTTTACCTTGCGTGTTCCATTGTTAGCCGTATTGTTTTGCAAGTTATCCCAACGTTTCTTCACGTAAGGAGTGGCAGATACACCTGTCGATGTTGCCTTATCCACAGATATGGCTACCGGATCACCGCAAGTAAGGTCACGTCCCAAATCTGTGATTTGCGTATCGGGAACATCGGACGAGATTACCACTCTGGCTTTCAGGTTTGTTACATCCTCCTTGAAATGTCCGCCGTTCAACACGATATTCCATTTCTCCGATTCGCGCGAGATATTGCGCTCGCAATCCTTGAACCCGAAATCGGCGGTAAAGGCTTTCTGCTCCACGCAGTACATCACATTTTGGTCAAAGTCCTCTTTGGTGGCAAGCAACGAGGCGAAGCGGTTCGCCGACGGGATGCTCAACGTCTGCAGGTAAATGTCGCCCTTTGAGGAGTTGTCATAAATGACCTGCGAATAATTGTCCTTCGTGTACGTAGGAGACGAGGTCATGGCTATCCAGTCCGATTCCGATGCGTTCTGCAAGCCGATGATGTCATTTTCCAAGTGCTGGCTGGTCGTCTCGGGCAGGGAATAGAGCCAATAGGCATCCCCTTCGGTGGGTGTCTGGCGGGACATAAGAATCTGTTTTTTCTTGCCAGCGAAAGAAATCTCCATGCTTACATAATTCCCCATGTCCTTGGGCCAAGTGACCTTCACGGAGAGGTTGGACGCTCCGCTTGCAAAAGTGGTGGGTGTAACGGTTACTCCAGCCGGGGCTAAGATTTCACCCGTAGTCCCGGCAGTAGTTGCGGACGCACTCAAGAAGAAAGCCACCTGATCCGTCAGGGTTTCATCCGTAAAGGCAACGAACTTGTCGTTGGTGGTAACCAGCGACACAAAATTGTTCGAGATGTGGTAGGTATAGGTCTTGCCCATTTCCCATTTCGTGCCTCCAATGGATGCGCCCACCGTAAAGTCGGCAGTTCCGTCATTCAGCACCACCTCGATCTTCGCGTCGTCGGACAATGTCTGCGGCATCATGAAGAGGGTCTCGCCTTTGCCATCCTCCGTAATGGCTCCACCGTTTCCTGCCACCACTTTGTTTAAACGCAGGGTAAAGGCTTGCGTGTCATCAGTCAATGTCCATGCGTCCGTTCCTAACGTGTAAGTACCTTTGTAGCGCACGCCATCCAGCTTGATGGACTTCACCACGCAGTTGGGCAGGTCATCCCCTGCCACGAACTTCACTGCCGAGAGGGCGTGGTTGAACGTCAGGCCGGTGGTGGCGAAACCGTCTACCGTCGGATTATCCTTTCCGATGACTACGGCACTCATCACATCCTATTGCTTCTTCACGTCGTCGGGCACGATATAGGTCATCACGGGTGCGCCCGGATGGGTATTGTCGGTGAGCGTCATGCCGTCCGCCGCACTGGGAAACCATGCGTAGAAGCTCAACCGCTTCTTGGCGGGCCAGTAGTATGTCCCCGTGGGATACCAACGGCCTTCGTCCTTGTTTAAGGTGACCGTCTCGTTGTACATGAAGTCGGGCGTGCCGATGGCATTGGTGTAAGCCGATATGGCAAAGGTCTCCATATTCGTCTTGTTGGTCTCGGAGATTTGCGTGCCGCGCGTTATCGGGCGGTTGTCGCCGGGAAATCCGTCCGTCACTTCTGCGGTAAGGTAGACGGTCTTCCCGTTCACCTTGCCTTCCATCTCAACGGTTTCCAGCTCGTACGTACTCTCCCCTAAATCGGAAGCCGCACGAGTGCCGGCTGTCGGTTTCCATGCGTTCGTGCCCCCCATACTTACGGCGAAGCTCAAACGCTGGTCTCCCTTTCCTGGGTGAGTGCCGTTCTCCATCTCGTTGGTACAGGCGGAGAATACCGCCAGCGCGATGAGCGAAAGGCTCATTAGTTTATTCCTGTAGTTCATATCTTGTCTTTTTTATTGTTCAAACTGTTATTGATCTTGCCTTGCCTGTTTCTCAATTTGAGACCTTTTCAATGGAGTAGTAGCCGAACTTGTTATTCTTGATGGTGTGGTAACCGGGATAGCGGAAAGTAGAACTACTATAGTCATACGCTTGGTCATATCCCCAGTTACCCATGGCAGTGCTTTGCCAAACAGGCAAATCCATACCCATGTCGTCTACGTGAGTCTTCACATTATAGTTGTCTTTGGTCACCGTCCATGTGCTACCTATTGGATAGTAAGTTCCACCCCAAGTCATGAAGTTCTTTTCATCGAAAGTTGAACCGCCATAGTTCTCCAAGGTGATTCTGGAAAGGTTCACCAAGATGGTCGAACCGTCGGCTTTGGCTCTGCGGATACCGAAGTAAGTGAAGACGGCCGGATCGCCATCATAAGAAGTTCCTCCAGTTCTTGTCGCTACCAGTTCGCGACTATATGTCACATCGGCACCTACCACCTTGGCTATAGCCGTGGCAAAGTCGGCATTATCGGGCAAGGTGGGCGTATCGGTGGTCATCAAGTCGTGGCAACTCATAGACCCTTGGGACAGTTTGTACCAGATGTCACTTCCTGTCGGATATTCCACCATCAGACTGGAAGTCAGCGTCACCTCTTTCTCTACCGTCTTTCCCGGTTTGGAAGGGAACGTAAACGTGAGCTTCACCTTGCCCTTGCGCGTCTCAGTGTCGGTCGGTTGGATGGTTTCAAGGGTGAGTTTCGCGTTTTCATTATCGAAACTGTCCGACTGCACTCCGCTGGTGCTACCTTTCAGCGTCGGCTTGCACAAGGCCGGTGCGGCGCTGCCGGTGATGCCGTTCGGGTCGCTCAGTGTACACTCCCAGTCACAGTTGCTCTTCACATAAATCACGGCGTCGGCACCCGAAGCCACGAAGACATCCTTGTTCAATTCCAACTCGACATTCTGGTCGAGCGAGATATTATATGTAACCGCTATTCCTGCTACCCAATAGCTATAACCAGACCCATTAGCCATAATGTCCTTCAACTTTGCACTCAATGTCTGTTCTACCCCATTCATCACCAACGTCACTTCCAAACGGGCTTCGCTGTCATCTCCAAATGTCTGCGGCATCATGAAGAAAGTCTCGCCCTTTCCCGTGAGTTCGGTCTCGGTATTCTCGGCTACCTCCTTTCCATTGGGAAAGTCCAAGGTGAAGTCTCTGGTGTCAGCATCCGGATTCCAAGATAATATAATGCTGTTATGTGCTTGCCAGTTATGATAGCCTTTGTATTTCACTCCTTTCAGGGAGATGGACTTGACGGTGCAGGCAGGGATGTTGTTGCTCGTCTTGAACTTCACCGCCGTGAGCATATGTCTGAAAAAAATCGGCACGCTTGATGTCTCGCTCACTTCATAGCTGTTGGCCATCATAAAGTCCTCTTGGTCGGCTACCTGTTCGGGTATCTCGTAGAACAGCTTTGTATCCTTGACATTGTTGTCTTTCGGGATGGTCAGGTTCTTCGAGTTGTAAGGATACCAAGCGAAAAAAGTCAGTTTCTTGCCGGTAGGCCAGTAATACGGCGTTCCGGTAGTCCATGTGGAAGAGGCGTTGTCTTTCGCCACCTTCACGTTGTACATCACATCCAACGTCTCGGGTTCAAAAACGTTAGCATCTAAAATAGCAGCCGACACGCTAAATTCATCCACCTGTGCGCCCCCCGTCACCTGCGTACCTCGTGTCAAGGGTTGGTCGTCACCCGGGAGACCGTCAGAGACTTCGGCAGTGAGGTAGACGTTTTTTCCGTCCAGCTTGCCCTGCATCTCCACGGAATTGGTCTCGTATGATCCGGCGGCATCCGGAAGGCTGCCGTCCGCCCGTGTCCGGGCATCGGGGGATTCCGTGCCCACGGCAAAGGTGATGCGGTGGTCGTCCGTGCCCGAGTCACGTCCTCCGTTCTCCACATCGTCCGTACAGGCGGAGAACGCCGCCAATAGGATGAGCGACAAGCCCATCAGTTTGTTCTTGTAGTTCATATCTGTCATTCGTTTTTTATTCGTAATTCGTTTTCTGTCTTACTGATTCACGTCCTGATGGCGAATCACCCAGTTATTCACCGTAACCGTGAAGCGGATGGGCTGTTCCAGCACCGGTTCACCGGGATCGGGGCTGTCCGGGGGCATTACCCCTGCACCGTTACTCAAGTCGAGCGTGTAGACAAACTTGTCGCCCGGCTGCCAGAGGTTCTTCTTGCTCTCCGCGTGGCCTCCGATGGACACTGCCGCCCAGCCGTATTCACCCTCGGCGGAGGGATAGACCTGTCTACCCGCTTCAGTGGTTATCTTCAACAGCAGGGCGATATAGGAACCGTTCTTTTTGTTTTCCTTGTCGTCTTTCGTGTCCCATGCCGTAAGTTGTTGCGGAAGGAGCATCGCCGTGCCACTGTCGTCCATCAGTCCTTTCGCGTCAGACGTGAGGCGTATCGGATCTGTCAGCTCTGCGGTGGTATAGGAGGCGTAGCTTCCGTCCTTCAGTGTCCAGCTGCCGTTGGCATTTGTTTCCGAAGGGAACGTGTAGTCGCCCGTGGAATGGACGGAACCGATGCGTACCGCCTTCACGTCGTAGCGGTAGGTCGCATTGGTGTTCTTGGCACGTACCTCTACCTGCGTGAGCACGTGGCGCAACTCTATCTCCGTCTTGGCGGCATTGTTCCTATCGCCCGAGGCATAACCTGCCAGCAGGTCTTTTTGTCCGGTGATGTCCGCTACCGGACTGAAGCCGGTCACTTTCAGCTCACCGGGCTTTTCGCCCTCGTAGGTGCCACCCCAAGCAGAGGCTTCGGGACAGACCGCCACGAAGCGCAACTCGCTGCCGTCCTCCGGCCAATACTTCACGGGGTCAGACGTCCAGTCGTTCTCCGTGCCGTCCTCGTGCGTGAACAGCAGGTCCCGAAATCCGTATTTCTCCTCGTTGTCAGTCGTGGCGAACGCCGACACGCTGAAGCCGGCGGCTTTCAGCCCGGCAAGGTCGGCAGGGAGGGCACGGGTGCTCATGCCCACTACCGTGCGGAAGTGGATGTCCGTCCCGGAGGCTACCTGCACCGTGTCATCGTTGGAACACGAGACAAGGAGCAACGCCGCTGCCGCCAATACATGAATCGCTTTATTTGCCATAGTTATTCTTTATTTTAGATTGTCTTTTCTGTGTGACCGGAAAAGGAGCCGCCCCGTATGTGGGCGGCCTTGCATTCAACCTCGTCCGGCCTGATGGGCGCACTCCCTACCTTGGCTGTACTGTGCTATCCAGCGGACAGCCACCGGGCGGAAGTGCGGTTTGGATTGATTCTTGATTATACGGATATCGGATTACATATTGATACCGTTATCCTTGGGATTCCAAGGAGTAACCGTAACGGTGAACTTGATCGGATCGCCAAAGATCTTGTCTCCCTTGTCCGGGTCTTTTCCGTCCGGTTGCGGTTTAACGTCTGGTCCGGGGGTTACAGGGTCAACACGTCCGGCACCGTTGGTGAAGTCCAAAGTATAGACATACTTGTTGCCCTTTTCCCAAGTGAATGAAGCAGGAACGGCAACCCAACCGTAAGCATCATCACCTTCAGCAGGGAAAACATTTTCAGTACCTTTCTTGATTTTCAACAGTACAGAGATGTATGTACCTTTGTTGGTATTTATCTTGTCGTTTTCAACGTTCCAAGCCGTGGTAGCTCCTTGCGGGATCAGCATGAGATTGTCACTGTAGTTAGTGCCGTTATCCGGCTTTTGTTCCATAATGCTCTGGGCAGTACCATTCAAAGTTACCGGAGTGGCATACTTCACTTCATAAATCTGGTCGTTTGCAGCGTTGTTGCTCCACGTACCATCTACGACATTGAAGTTGGCCTCTCCGTCAACATTTGAGATACGGATACCTTTCACCTGGTATGTGTAGACCGTATTGTCGCTCTTTGCAGAGATTTGGATCTGGGAAAGGGCGTGTCCCAATGTCAATGCGACACCGTTCGTTTCATTGGCAGCCTTGGTTCCGGTCACGCCTGTAACGTATACCATGTCTTTTTGGTCAGCTACTGTACCTGCAATCTTCACACCAGCCACGCTGATGGTATTCTTGTCTGTAATGGTTTTCGTTCCTGTCCAGTTGTCAGAGAAAGCGGTGAAACTCAACACTTCATTTTCATCTTTTGGCCAGAATTTTGAAACGGCAGAATTAAATACACCACCATCCTTTACATAATCAACTTCAGTATCAAAACCGTCGTACTTGTTGTTGTTCTTATCCCAAAAGGCTGTAACCTTGAGGGCACTCAGGTTGGCTGTTGTCACTTCAGAGGCACGTGTGTTTAGTCCTGTTACGGCACGAAAACTGATGCCTTTCTGCTGTGCCACTTCCACAGTCTCGTCGTTTGAACATGATGCCAGCGTCAAAGCAGCCGCTGCGCACAAATAAATCATTTTGTTCATAATTGAAAAAATAAAATTAAAATTAAAAAATATTTGATTGATAACCTTTTGTATAATTTTTCAGATATAAATAGATTTGTTCATATACTTGTATTTTTACTTTTCTGTTCCACTTGTTCTCTGCTTAGCTCATCGGCAAGCTGATGTGAACTTCCTCCCAGTCCTTTACGGTAGGCTGCAAGCCTCCGCCGCCGGTGATGGGTTTCGGAAGCGGCAGTTTGTCGATCACGATGACGATGTGCGTCGGATCCTGTGCCGGATCATGCAGCTGGCCGGTCACGTCCGCCTCGAAGTAGTAGGTGTTGCCGTCTGACATCAGCGCGTAGATCATCAGCTTGTGCTCTCCGGCTTCCTTCGGGCAGTGTCCGAAGAAGCTCAAATCGCCCGTCAGCATAGTCTTGTCCTCGTTGGCGCATACCTCGAACGGGATGGTCACCTTCTCAGTTGTCAGCTCGTCAATTCCTGCCAGCCAGCCGCCAGCCATGCCCGTCAGCGATGCGCTAAGGGCACTTACGTGACGCAGGTTCTCCACGTTCCTGACCTCCACCGAGCAGGTGTTCACCCGTGGCTTCGGGGTCAGGACGATCCGCCTCACGCCGCTCGCCGGGCTGATGTCCAATCTCTCGGCATGGTCGCTCCACAGGGCTTCGGGTTCCATTACGTTGCGTTCCTCTTCTGCTCCGCGTGCCTTCGGTGCCGTTTCCGACCTCGTGGCCAGTGTCCCACGCAGTGAGCGGGTGTTCCCCGTTGTCACTTGAAATGTCTCCATACGTTCCTTGTCAACTATGCGGTGCGTCTCCTTGTCGCTGTTTACGCAAAGGGCATCGTACATACCCTCCGGAACGACGATGGTACCGCCCTCGCGCTTGGTGAACTCGTAACGCATCGGCTCGGAACCGTCCTCCGGATAGAGGTAAAGGCTCATCGTGGCAGGGTGGGCGTCGGGAGCTTCCGTCCAGTCGAACACCACCTCCACGCTCGCCGAGTGCGGATGGTCGTAACACAGATCCTTGTGCTCACAGGCCGTGAATAAAGGCAGCAGCATTACCGCCAGACATCCTGCGATTACCTTGCGCAATTCCTTGTATATCCGTATATGTGTCATTTCGTTCCTCCTTTCTTGCTATTCTGATTGCCGTTTCCCAGCAACCAAATAAGTGAGATTTCAGCCCGGGTCGGACCGAACCAGTGGCGCTGTTTTGTCTCTTTGTACACGTAGCAATCGTCCTCCGGCTCATATACCTTGTACTTGCCGCCACCGTAGCCGATACAGAGACCGAAGTCTATGTTCAGACGCTTGGCGACAGGCAGCGAATAACCGTATTCCAACCCGAAACCGTAACTGAAGTTGCTCAGATATCCTTTGCCGCCCGTCTCGAAGTCGAAGGTCAAACCTTGGGCGTACACGCCGAGGTGGTGTCCCTGTAATGGCTTTTCGGCTGCCTTCCGTCCGAAGTACTTGCGGATGTCAAGCTCGCCGCCGTAGATACGCCAGTAGCGGTGACGGGTGTCGTTCTTCCACCAGGCGTACATCCAGTTCCCACTGATACTCCACCCCTGGCCGAGGTAGAACTCCAATCCCACGTTCGGAACGAGGGCCACGTCGTAGAGCAGGTTCGTCTTTACCGCCATGAAGAACGGTTTCTTTTCCGTTTCTTCCTTGTCCGCGTTGTCCTGCGGAATCGTATCGTCCTCCTTATTATAAAGTGTGGCTGTCGTATCGATCTCCTTCTCGGTGGTGTCCGCCGTGTCATCGGGGTTCATTACGTTGTCGGATGCCGGTTTCAATTCGGCCTGTGCCGGCTCGGGGTCCATCACCCGCTTGATTCGTTCCACCTCGCATACTACCAACACTCCGCTACGTAAGCTATCAAAGAGGTTCTCCTTCATGTATTGCCATGCGCGTCCGCCGGCAAGGTTCATTAGCTGACGTTTGCGACCGTCCACCACCTTGCCCTCGCGTACCACCCACTCGGGTGTGTCACGGATGATGGCGATTGCCTTGTCGCGCCAAGGGGCATCGGTACGTCCAAGCTTTTCAGCCAATTCGCTCCAGCCCTCTCCTTGCGGCTGGAGTGTGAAGATGCTGTCGGGCAGAGAGAGGTTGTCTTTTAAATAATCCCGCAAATTCTCGCCACGTTTCCGGGCGAGTTCCTTGTTGTACTTCGTGTTACCGTCGGGAGAGGCGGACCCCTGAATGAGGATACGCCTGAGCACTACAGCAGGGTCGGCTCCCAGAGAACGGATGCTGTCGCCCAGTGCCGCAAGGTGCCGGTCGTTGTCCATGTAGGGAAGCTCCAGCCGTGCGTTTGCCGTGCGGTAGTAGATCGTGGTGCGGAGGCTGTCCGACACGATACCCGCTTGCGCCTTTCCGGCGAGCAGTGCCGCCAGCAGCAGGGACGGAATGATTTTTTTTCTCATATCGTATTTTTTAATTTATTAATTCTCATGTGTCCATCGCCCGGTATTTTTCGGATGATTTATTATCTTATTGGTTTGCAGGGTTTTACCCCCCCCCGAAAATTCTTCCGTGGCGGCGTGGTCTTCGAGCGAAACGCTTGACAGCCGCGACCGAAGCTCGTCGAGCATATCCCGGAACACTCCGCAAACCCGACTGCTGTCTGTCTCGCACGAGCACTGGACGCAGGGGAGAACCGTGCGACAGCAGTCCATGCGGAAGTTGCCTTCCAACGCACGCACCACCTCCAACATCGTCACCTCCTCCGGTGCACGGCTGAGCATGAAGCCCGGTCTTGTTCCTCCGCATTGTGAGCGCAGGATGCCTGCCATCACCAACCGTCGCAACGCCGGCGAGAGGGCACGCACGTTCATGTGGTAACGCGCCGCTATCTCGGGGGCATTGAGCCAAACATTGTTGTGCCAGCCCCATACAAGGTAACGGCAGGCGATTAGCCCGTATCGTGTGGGGTTACTCAGCATGACCCGCCCCTTTCCTTCGTCATTTGTTTCATTTTATCGTCTCCTTATGTTTTCTTGCCTATTTGCCGTACATTTGCGAATAGTACGGCAAATACAACGGTTCACTGTATTTGGATGGGAAAAAGAAACAGGATTTGCTTTCCTGTCTATTTTTTTTCGCTTTTCCATACATCTTGGTGGCACTTTAATGAGCGTCCCTTTCTTAGCAAGAAAGAGACATTACGGGAAATAAACTTATATAATTCTGTGATACAGGCGGTTGAAAATGTGTTTCGCATCGCATGGAAAGAATAGAGGGCGGAAAGGCAGGAAGAAATATCAGGTGAAACAGAAAAAAAAAGCGGAAGAAAATTTGCTGCAAATGTATGAAATATATACCTTTGCAGCGAAAAATATTACGGTGTTCACGTGACACGAAACGAATGTCTCTTTCTTGCTAAGAAAGGGACATTTTTCGTTTTCGGGAGTTTGGGAAACATGGGGATGTGTGTTCCCGTTTTCCATCGGTTGCGATACAGGGGATTCGGATTTTCGATGGCAACCGGACGGGATGTCCCTTTCCTTTCTTTTATGTTTGGGCTTCCGTAGCATACGGTCGTACATGCCGTCCACAGCAGTATCAACCTTCCGGCTACTGATACGGGAAAGGTAGATCTGCGTGGTACGTATCGAGGTGTGCCCCATGCACTGGCTGATCAGTTCCACAGGCTGGCTGTCTTCCAACATTAATGTTGCCCACGTGTGGCGCAGCACGTAGGTTGTAAGAGGTACGGAGAGTCCCACTTTCCGCCCTATCATACGGGCTGTACGATTGATTCGCCGCAAAGCGGATTCTTCCGGCAGCTCCTTTCCGGGACATCCTTTCCTTGCCTCGTGCAGGAAAGGGAAAACGAAAGGCGAATCTTCCCGATGGTACCGTTTCATGATTTCTTCCAGTTCCGGCACTACCTCCACATCAATGGGCACGCCTGTCTTGCTGCGCAGGTAACGGATGTGCCGGTCCGTCACCATCCGGTGGGTCAACCCGTACACATCCTTGAATACCATTCCACGGGCGTAGAAGATGAACAATAACACATCCAACGCCTCACGCTGGTTCTCCGGCAGTGTCTGCCGCAAGCTGGGCGAGAGCAGACGCTGTACTTCTTCTTTCCGGAGCGCACGTTTGGCAGGAAAGCTGCCGCCGGTGTGATGTCCGCTGAAAGGTTTCCCGTCCGTGCCCTCGGAAGAAAGTGCCAGCGCATGGCCGTACACAGCCCGGAACGTGCGAAGATAAAAGTCTACGGTCTGAGGCTTGTCGCCATGGTGGCTTTCCAGCCATGTGGTGAATCTGTCCGTCCAACCTCTTGTGATGTCTTCTACCGTCAGATGTTCCCATCCATCACCCACAAATTCCTTTACCTTATTTATACTACTATGGTAGTTCTCCAATGTTTGCATGCTACGTTGTCCTTTCAACGCATCCAGTGTCCGCTCCAACAATGGAGAAAGCAACCTTTTCTTTTTCCTATCCATCATTATTCCTTGTTTTTAGTTTACTACTGTATTATAATGGTAAAGAAGGAAAAGGATTTTGGATAATTGGGATATTTAACATTTAACAGTATGGACATGCTGATAGCCGCATCCATGATTTTACACTCATGTGATGCAATTGGGAGGAGGCAAGTCATTTAAAGGAAATTAACGGTTTCCTATCAGGATAGTAAAATCACGATCCTGACAGCAAAAGAACAAACTAATATATTTATTTGAATAACCCGTAATGACAAATCAAGCGACTTCGGAGCTTAGGAAGCGGACGGTTTAGCGGCTTAATTGCCGTTAAACCGTCCGGTTTTCGTTTAACGAAAACACAACTTGCTGTCCGCAGGAGCGGACCACGTTTTGAATATCACGCTATATCCTGATAATGCTATAAAGCCTTTTGTCAGGGGCAAAACACATATGTTTTTTGCCAGTTTTTCCGTATTTTCGGTCTTTTGAAGACAAATACTTCATATCGGCTATATGGTTATTTGCGATAGTACTATAACCATATAGCCATATAAGAAAGAACCGGAGGTGAAATATCATTGATTGGCAGTATAATTCACCTATTTTTGGGAAATGTCTTCCCCATAGTCTTTAATTCGCTATATCACTATCGGCGTAGCTTCGCCTATCCCAATATCACGTCCTATGTGGCTCGCCATATCATGATATATTACAATCCGGCTAACCCGTTATACCGCTATCAGCATAACCCGGTCTATCCATATTCCGATATCATGTCCTATGCGACTCGTCATATCATGATATATCACTATTCGGTTAACCCGTTATACCGCTATCAGCATAGCCCCATCTATTCCTATTCCGATATCACGCCCTATGCGGCTTATCATATCATGATATACTCCTATCCGGCTGTTACGATATATTGTCGCCTTTTGTCATCCTGAACTTGCGGCTGATAAGATTCAGAAACCTCAAATAAGGACTTTTAGCCTAAGATAAAGTAAGCTAATAGCATGATAATAAGGCTCTTATAATTACGACTTCTCCTATAAAAGCATTACCTTAGTAGTGTAATAATAAAGGAGTTAACAAGTTATGAACGAGCAAATTAGAAGCATTTTAGCACAAGAGACAACGAAGACAAGCAAGATCCAGCAGCTATTTCTTCTGGGGGTTCCCCGTGCGGAAATCGCGAGGATGGTGACCAACGGCAATTACGGTTTTGTAGTGAACGCCCTGCGCCGGATGAGGGAACGTGAGGAGGGTCTGAATATCCATCCGGCGACAGCCGCACTGGATTACACTTTCAACCGCAAGTTTGGTATTGAGATCGAGGCTTACAACTGCTCCCGTGAACGGCTTGCACGCGAGCTCAGGGAGGCCGGTATCGAGGTTACGGTGGAAAGCTACAACCATACCACCCGTCCGCATTGGAAACTCGTGACGGACAGCAGTATAAGCGGTAACAACACCTTCGAGCTGGTCAGTCCGATCCTGGTCGGCGAAGCCGGCCTGCGGGAACTGGAGAAGATCTGCTGGGTGCTCGACCTGTGTGACGTGAAGGTGAACGAGAGCTGCGGGCTTCACGTACATATCGATGCCGCCGGTTTCAGCATGGAAACCTGGCGTAACCTGGCCTTGAGCTACAAGCACCTGGAACCGGTCATCGACAGGTTCATGCCGGCATCCCGCAGGGACAACTATTATTGCCGTGGATTGGGCCATGTCTCTGACGGGATGATACGTTCCGCCCGGACGGTGGACGAGCTGAAAGGAAGGATCGGCGACCGTTACCATAAGGTGAACCTCGAGGCCTACTCACGGCATAAGACGGTCGAGTTCCGCCAGCATTCGGGAACGACCAACTTCACAAAAATACGTAACTGGGTGCTGTTTCTCCACAAATTGGTTACCTTTGCCACAAGGGGACAGGTACCCGCAGCCACCGCACTTCAGGACATCCCCTTCCTTGACAGTGAACAGAAACTATATTATAAATTAAGAACGAAAAAACTATCGGCATGAACAAGCATATGTATATTTTGGCGGATGGCGGCAGGATTGTCGCCTCCGACCCTTCCGAGTTTGTACGCATCCTGCGTGAGGGCAGCTGGTTTGACAGCGAGTGCACCGACGAGGAGTACATGGTAAATTTCTCCGGGCGGTACAGGGAACTGCACGGGGTGACGGTGAGGACCGACACGCCAGAGCATTTCATGGACGACCTGAAAAAGTACGGTTACATCACGGGTTGAGAAGCCCGCTCCTTTATTATTGCGATCCCCGTCGGCCTTGAAGTGTGCCGGCGGGGATTTTTCTTTTTTCACGGTACCGGATGTCCGCCGTATCCTGTTTTCCCCAAGGGAGGCTGGCTCCACGACTCCCTTCGGGAAAGCCTTTTTTCTTTTCACCGCCCCTTCCGCCATGACAAAAACTGACTATCCATGACAATACATGACAGGGTATTTGAGGTCATTCCGCTTGTTATTTCCTTTGTGGCATGAAACGGCAGGAATCCCCTGCAAGTATAAACCATCAGAATAAAAAGACAATGGAAAAAGAACCTTTATTTATCGCATTCGCCAGCCAGAAAGGAGGAGTGGGCAAGACCGCCTTCACCGTACTCACGGCCGGTATCCTGCATTACCAGCGGGGATACAATGTAGCCGTGGTGGACTGCGATGCCCCCCAGCACAGCATCACCCAGATGAGAAGCCGTGACATGGAACGTATCGGGGAGAACGATTCCCTGAAAGTGGCCCTTTACCGCCAACATGAACAGCTCCGGAAACTTGCTTATCCGATTATAGAGAGCGATCCGGAAAATGCGGTGGCTGACTTCAACCGCTACCGGGAAGAACGTGGCATGGAGTTTGACATCGTGCTGTTCGACCTTCCCGGCACGCTCCGCAGTATAGGCGTAATTCAGACCGTGGCCTCCATGCACCACATTTTCATTCCTTTAAAGGCGGACAATATCGTGATGCAGAGTTCCTTACAGTTCGCCGCCGTAGTCGAAGAAGAACTGGTTGCCCGCCGGAATTGTGATTTGAGAGGAATCCACCTGTTTTGGAACATGATCGACAAACATGAGCGCAAAGAAACCTATGAATCATGGAACAAGGTCATGCGGGCCTCGAAGCTGCACCTGCTGGAAACATGCATCCCGGACACCAAGCGTTATAACAAGGAGCTGAGTGCCCTGCAAGGGAGTGTCTTCCGTTCTACCTTGCTGCCGGCCGACAACCGCCAGATAAAAGGATCAGGGCTTGTAGAGCTTGTAGACGAGATATGCGGTATCACCGGGCTGGGCAAGTATTCACCCTCACCAGACGCATAGTATGGAAAGTTCCGGAAGAAAAAAGATCAATCCCCGGCAGATTGACGAGAAGGCTATCCTGGAGAAGGTGGCTGCCTTGGGTGCGCAAGGGATATACAGCTCCAGCTCGTCCAAAGCAATGCCGGTCCGTAAGGAAGATGACATCCCTCTTCCGGAAGCCGGGGGAATATCTGAGGAACAGGACATCGGGGAATATATCAATTCCCACCTGAATGATTTCTCTTCCCCCGGACGTAATCCCCTGCATATCGATAAGGAAGCATACAGGCTCCTTTCCGACCTGGTCTGGATCGTCCGTCGCAAGGACTTTACAATAGCGGGAGTTGCCAGCCGGATCATCATAGACCATTTCAAGGAAAAAGCCGGCCTGATTGAGAAGATAAAGGAATTCTATAAAAAGCAATTATATTAAAATAATGGATATGAAAATGAAAGAAAACATCAGATCCACAAGGGAAAAAACTGGAAATGCAAATGCGGTTTCCTGCACCGTAACAATGAAACCGGTCCGTAAAGAGCATCCCGAAGAGATGGCGGAAGAAAGTCTGACGCGGCTCATTGAATCCTACCGACGCGCTTCCTATCCGTCAGAGACCACTATCCTGGATATCGACGAGGTAGTTTATGAACGTATGACCGGGCTTGTGCAGGCAATCGGACGCGAGGATGTCACGACAGGCAGCTTTGTCAGCCGGGTGATATTCGAGCACCTGGAAAGACATGCCGACTTGATCCGGAAGATAGAGGAACAGGATCCGAAACGACAATAACAACGGTATGGAGTACGCATTCATTCTTCTGTTCCTGTATGCTTCCTACCTAAGCATAGAGAAGTATGTCCACACGGGCAGCATCCTTAAATGGAGGGGAAACCGGCGTTCTGCCTCCAGTTTCCCGATAAAGGAAAAACCGGCGGAAGCACAGGAAGAAGCGTCTAAGGAAGCTGTCATCGGCAGGAGCCGGTACCGGTTATGGCAATCCCCGCCTATGGACGAGGAATACGCGATGAGCGAAAAGCGGACGGATACGGACACGAAAGAGAAAATGGTACCTGTGCCCGAATTTCCCAATCCTTTCGGAAGACCGGAGGACGGGGAAGTGCCGGAACGCTACGAGATCACCGGTTATGTGGAACGCCCCGATCCGCATCGCGCCAGAGGCGTGACCTTTGACGACATGGACCTGCTCTCCAGGTTCATGACCACGGACCGCCTTTCAGAACAGGAACAATCCCATGCCCGCCAGACATTGGAACGGCTGGAGGGGACCAACGTGGAACGACTTCTGCAGACCGGCATCCTAGGCAGCGACGAGACATTGAAACTGTACATAAGACTGTACGTGGACAGTGGCAGGGAGCCGCCCCTGCTAGCGGGAAAGGACAGGGAAAGCATAATCAGGGATTTCGATATCATGGATTTCATACCCCGATAACCAATAATATAATGTATGGAGAAGTATCATGATTCAAGCTGATCCGCTTTGCGGACATTTTCCCAAGAAAACAAAAGCCGCCGGGCGGCACGGTCCAATTTTAAAGAAGGAGGTAACGATGACCGGATATTACGATTCGGGATGATCCGGCGGACATCCCGTCCTGAAGAGAGCAACACGAGTAGCAAACAATTAAAGAAGGAGGCAACGATGTACAGTTATCATGATTCCGGCTGATGCCGACAGTAAACATACGGTTACAAGAACGGTCCGCGGATATCCGGATCCGCAGCCCGTTAAAAGAAAAATTTGACATAATAGAATACAGGCATGAAAGAATATCATGACTCGGGATGATCCTTACGGACATCCCGTCCCGAAGAGAGAGCGATACGAGTAGCAAACAATTAAAGAAGGAGGTAACGATGTACGGTTATCATGATTCCAGCTGATGCCGGCAGTAAACATGCGGTTACAAGAACGGTCCGCGGGCATCCGGGTCCGCAGACCGTAAAAAAGGAAATCCGACATAATATATAGGTATGAAAGTGTATCATGACTCGGGATGATCCTTGCGAACATCCCGTCCCGAAGAGAGAGCGACACGAGTAGCAAACAATTAACACAAGGAGGTAACGATGTACGGTTATTATGATTCCGGTTGATGCCGGCAGTAAACATGTGGTTGCAAGGACAAGCCGCGGGCCGGATGCCCGCGGCCTGTCAAAAAAGAAAGTCTGACAAACATTTATTATAAATTGGTATAAGAACAATGAGACATTCAAGAACCCATTCATTTTTACGATTCTCCCCTATGGGCAAAGTGACGGACGTATTGGTATCCCTTATCGGGCGCATACCGGCCAGAACAGCCTTCCTGCTGGCATGACTGGCCACATGAGCAGCCCCCGCGTTCGCCGCCGGTGACGGGTCCGCCGGGCTGGTACAGGCCACGCAGATGGTGAACAGCTATTTTGACCCCGCCGTGAAACTGATTTATGCGGCCGGCGCGCTCTGCGGGCTGATCGGGGCCATCCGCGTGTATTCCAAGTTCTCGTCGGGCGATCCGGATACGGGCAAGACCGCCGGAAGCTGGTTCGGGGCCTGCGTGTTCCTGATCGTGGCGGCCACGGTGCTGAGGTCGTTCTTCCTGTAACCCCCATGCCATATGGAATACAAGCTGAACAAGGGCGTCGGGCAGGACGTGGAGTTCTGCGGCCTGAAGGCGCAGTACCTCTACCTCTTTGCCGGCGGCCTGCTCGCCGTCTTCCTCGTGTTCGTCATCCTCTACATGGCGGGCGTGAACCGCTGGTTCTGCATCGCTCTCTGCGTCGTATCGGCCACGGGAATCACCCTGGGCGTGTTCCGCCTGAACAGGAAATACGGCCCCCACGGGCTGATGAAGCTGGCGGCGGCAGGTTACCGTCCCTACTACATCATCAACAGAAAACGTATCACCTCACTTTTTAAACGAAGAAAATATGCGAAACATACTCAAAGCGTCCACCCTGGAAAGTAAGTTTCCCCTTCTCGCCGTCGAGGACGGGTGCATCCTCTCCAAGGACGCGGACGTGACCGTCGGCTTCAAGGTCCGCCTGCCGGAGATCTTCACCCTCACCTCCGACGATTACGAGGCCATGCACGGCGCATGAGGGAAGGCCATTAGGGTATTGCCCTGCCATACCATCGTCCACCGTCAGGACTGGTTCCTTGAGGAGGGCTACAGGGCACGCACCGACAGGGAGGAGCTGGGATTCCTTGACCGCAGCTTCGAGCTCCATTTCAACGAGCGGCCCTTCCTGAACCACTTCTCGTACCTGTTCATCACCCGTACCACGAAGGGGCGCATGCGGCAGCAGAGCAACTTCTCCGTCCTCTGCAGGGGGCATATCCTCCCCAGGGAGGTCCGCGACAAGGACGGCGTCCTCCGCTTCCTGGAAGCCGTGGAGCAGTTCGAGCGCATCATCCGCGACTCCGGGCTGGTCCGTCTGGAACGGCTCACGACGGAGGAGATCACCGGAAAGGGAAAGGAGGCCGGCCTGGTGGAGAAATACTTCTCCCTCTCGCAGGAGGACACCACCACGCTGGAGGACATCCGGCTCGGGGGCGCGGAAATGCGCGTCGGCGACAAACGGCTCTCGGTGCATACGCTTTCCGACGCGGATGACTTGCCCGCCGCGGTGCGGACGGACGGGCGGTTCGAGAAGTATTCCACCGACCGCAGCGACTGCCGCCTCTCCTTTGCCGCCCCCGTGGGGCTGATGCTGCCCCATAACCATATCTGCAACCTGTACGTGTTCATAGATGATCCGGCAGAGACCCTCCGGAATTTTGAGAAAGCGGCCAGGAATATGCGCTCCCTCTCGCGCTACAGCCGCGCCAACGAGATCAACCGGCAGTGGACGGAGGAGTACCTGAACGAGGCGCATTCCTTCGGGCTGGTCCCCGTGCGTTGCCATTGCAACGTCATGGCCTGGTCGGAGGACAGGGAGAGGCTGAGGAACATCCGGAACGACACCGGCTCGGCCCTGGCACAGATGGGCTGCAAGCCCCGGCACAATACCGTGGACGCGCCGACCCTTTACTGGGCGGGTATCCCCGGCGGGGAGGGCGATTTTCCCGCCGAGGAGTCTTTCCATACGTTCATCGAACAGGCGGCCTGCCTCTTCATCGGGGAGACGAACTACGCCTCCTCCCTCTCGCCCTTCGGCATCAAGATGGCGGACCGGCTCAGTGGCAGGCCCATCCATCTGGATATCTCGGACGAACCGATGAGACGGGGCATCACGACAAACCGCAACAAATTTATTCTGGGGCCTTCGGGCAGCGGCAAGTCCTTCTTTACCAACCATCTCGTGCGCAACTATTACGAGCAGGGTGCACACATCCTGCTGGTGGATACGGGAAACAGCTACAAGGGGCTGTGCCGGCTCATCCATGAGCGCACCCGCGGGGAGGACGGGATCTACATAACATATGAGGAGGACCGCCCGATCACCTTCAATCCCTTCTACAGCGAGGACCGGCAGTTTGACGTGGAAAAGAGGGAGAGCATCAAGACGCTGATCCTGACGCTTTGGAAGCGGGAGGACGAGGTGCCGAAACGCTCCGAGGAGGTCGCCCTCTCCGGCGCAGTGAACGCCTATATCCGCAGGATTACGGACAACCCGGAACTCCGGCCGGACTTCAACGGGTTCTACGAGTTTGTCCGTGACGACTACCGCCGGATGATGGAGAAAAAGAGGGTGCGCGAGAAGGACTTCGACATCGACGGGTTCCTGAACGTGCTGGAGCCGTTCTACAAGGGAGGGGACTATGACTTCCTCCTGAACTCGGACAAGGAGATCGACCTGACCCACAAGCGGTTCATCGTCTTCGAGCTGGACAACATATCATCGAACAAGGTGCTGCTTCCGGTGGTGACGCTCATCATCATGGAGACGTTCATTTCCAAGATGCGCCGCCTGAAAGGCATCCGGAAGATGATACTGATCGAAGAATGTTGGAAAGCCCTGATGTCGGCCAATATGAGTGCCTATGTCTTGTACCTTTTCAAGACGGTCAGGAAGTATTTCGGTGAGGCGGTGGTGGTGACGCAGGAGGTGGACGACATCATCTCGTCCCCGATCGTGAAGGAGGCCATCATCAACAACTCGGACTGTAAGATCCTGCTGGACCAGAGGAAGTACCTTAACAAGTTCGAACGGATACAGACCCTTTTGGGGCTGACCGACAAGGAATGCTCGCAGATCCTCTCCATCAACCGTGCCAACGACCCCTCACGCCGGTACAAGGAGGTATGAATAGGACTGGGAGGCGTGCAGTCGGCTGTCTATGCCACGGAGACCTCCACAGCCGAGTACCTTACCTACACGACGGAGGAGGGCGAGAAGCTGGAAGTGGAACGGATGGCGGCAAAGACCGGCAGCATGGAACAGGCCATACGGGTACTGGCCGCCGAAAAGAACAGCGGCAGGAAATAATCTTTGTAAAACATTTAAAAGAACGATTCAATGAGACGAAAAATTTTCAGCGCATTGTGCGCCTTTTTACTTACCGTACCGGCCATGCACGCGCAATGGGTGGTGACCGACCCGGGCAATCTGGCGCAGGGCATCGTGAACAGCGTCAACGAGATGGTGGAGACCTCCGAGACGGCGCAGAACGCCATGTCCACCTTCAAGGAGGCCTCGAAGATCTATGAGCAAAGCCGGAAATACTACGACATGCTCAAGAGCGTGAACTCGCTGGTGAGCGGGAGCCTGAAGGTCAAGGAGTCCGTGCTGATGCTCTCGGAAATCTCGGAGAGCTATGTGACGAACTACGGGAAGATGCTCACCGACGGGAACTACACGCAGCGGGAGCTGGAGGCCATCGCCTTCGGCTACAACAACATCATGAAGAAAAGCAGCGCGTCCGTGGCCGGGCTGAAGGACATCATCAACCCCACCGGCATGTCCATGACCGACAAGGAACGGCTGGACCTCATAGAAAGGGTGTACCGCGAGATGAGGCATTACAGGACGCTGGTGAACTACTATACCCGAAAGAACCTGCGCGTCTCCTACCTGCGGGCCAGGGAGAAGGGCGAGACCGAGCAGGTCCTGAAACTTTACGGGGAGAACGAACGCTATTGGTAAACCTTTAAAAAGATACAGACTATATGGTATTACTATCCCTATCTTTCGACAGCCTGCACGGTATCCTGCGCCGGCTGTATGACGAGATGACCGAACTCTGCCAGCCGATGATGACGCTGGCCACGGCCATCGCCGCCCTGGGCGCGCTCTTCTACATAGCCTACCGCGTGTGGCAGTCCCTCTCGCGTGCCGAACCGGTGGACGTGTTCGGCATGCTGCGCCCCTTCTGCCTGGGCATCTGCATCCTGTTCTTCGACGTGATAGTACTGGGAAGCCTGAACGGTATCCTGAGCCCCGTCGTGCAGGGAACGGGTGCCATGCTCCACGACCAGACCTTCGACGTGAGGAAGTTCCAGGAGGAAAAGGACAGGCTGCTTTCCGAGATGCCCCTGAAGGTGGCCGTGACCGGGGAGTTCAACCCCACGGACGAGGAGCTGGAGAAGGAGATCGCCGACATGGGCTGGAACGGGGAGGACTACGCGGTGATGCAGCGGATGTCCCACACCTGTTACTCCTTCTCCCTGCAAAGCATCGTGCAGACCATCATGCGCAAGGTGATGGAGTTCCTTTTCCGCGCCGCCTCGCTGGTGGTGGACACGATCCGTACCTTCTTTCTTATCGTCCTCTCCGTGCTGGGGCCTATAGCCTTCGCGATCTCGGTCTTCGACGGTTTCCAGGGCACGCTCGTGCAGTGGCTGGCCCGTTATATCAGCGTATACCTCTGGCTGCCCATCTCCGACCTGCTCGGGGTGATGCTCGCCAAGATACAGACGCTGGTGCTGCAAAGCGAGATGGAAATGATACAGGATCCCCTGAGCGTCTTCTCCCCGGACGGATCGACGGCCATCTATCTGGTGTTCATGCTCATCGGGCTGGTGGGATACTTCTGTGTCCCTACCGTGGCGAACTGGGTGGTACAGGCCGGCGGCATGGGGGCGTACAACCGGAACATGAACAACACGGCAAGCAAGGCCGCCAACGTGGGCGGGGCCGTAGCCGGGGCATCCACGGGCAACGTGGCCGGAGTGCTGCTGAAGAAGTAAGGACGAACCGGGTAATAACATTCATTCATTTCAAGACATGGAATTCAAGAGCTTAAAAAACATCGAGTCCTCGTTCAGGCAGATCCGCCTGTTCAGCCTCGTGTTCCTTGCCGCCTGCACCCTCCTGACCGTTTTCTCCGTCTGGAAGTCCTACCGGTTCGCCGAGGAGCAGCGGGAGAAGATCTACGTGCTGGACGAGGGAAAGTCGCTCATCATGGCCCTCTCGCAGGACGCCGCGCGCAACCGCCCGGTGGAAGCGAGGGAGCACGTGCGCCGCCTGCACGAGCTGTTCTTCACGCTGGCCCCCGACAAGGCGGCCATCGAGTCGAATATAAACCGGGCGATGTACCTGGCCGACAAGAGCCTGTACGGGTATTACCGGGACTGGAACGAGAAAGGTTTCTACAACCGGCTCATCAGCGGGAACGTCAACCAGACGGTGGTGGTGGACAGCATGAGCTGCGATTTCGACAGCTATCCCTACCGCGTCACCACCTATGCCCGGCAGATGATCATCCGGGGGAGCAACATCACCGAACGCTCCCTGGTGACACGCTGCCGCCTGCAGAGCACGGTCCGCTCGGACAACAACCCGCAAGGGTTCCTTGCGGAGCATTTCGAGATTCTGGAAAACAGGGACCTGCGTACCGTGGAAAGGTAACGGTGTCCCGCAGTAATCAATCATTCAATAATATCTGGAAAATGGATATAAAATCAACGGCAAGGGAAAGGCTGAAGGCATATTTGGACGGCCTTTCCGAGAAACAGAGACGGGGCATCCTCGTGGCGATGCTGGCCTTCACCTGCATCGCATCGGGTATCGTCCTGCTGCGCGCCGCCGGCCGGCTGACACCGGCAAGGGAGCGCATGGAGCTTCCCTTCGGGGAAGGCAGCCTCACGGATACCCTGCGCAGGCTGCCCGATCCCCTGAAAGGACAAGTAACAAGTATTTACCGGACCATTAAACAACCCCAGCAGAATGGAAAACAGGAAGAGTAACATGGAAGAAGGACACGTGCCCGCCGGGGAAGCCCCGGAAGGCACACGGCCGGCGGAAGCCGGGGATATCCCCTCCAAAGGGACAAAACCGGAAAAGCGGCTTAGCGGGGAGGAAATCCTGCGCCGCAGGAAATACATCGTCATACCGGTCTTCGTGCTGGTATTCCTGGCTGTCCTCTACTGGATATTCGCCCCTTCCGGTGACAACGGGGAAACGGTGGCGGGCGGTTCCGGATTCAACGTGAACGTACCGGACCCGGCAGCGGTCCAACTGGAAGGGAATAAAACGGACGTTTATGAAAGACAGCAGGTCCGGCGTGAGAAAGACAGACGGATGCAGTCGCTCTCCGACCTTGCCGGAAGGTTGTTGGAAGGTAAGGGGCAAACGGACAGCGTCACCGCTCCAAACGGCAGCATACGGCAGTCGGCGGACACTTACGAGAAGATCACGGAGCAGCTGGAAAGTTTCTACGAGACACCGCAGGAAACGGCCGGCGGCCTGGAACAGAAGGTGGATGAGCTGAACCGCCGGCTGGAAGAGGCAGAAGCGGAAAACCGGCGAGCGGAATCCCGCGAGCGGATGATGGAACAGTCCTACCGGATGGCCGCCAGGTACCTGACCCCCAACCCGGAAGGCTCGCCCGGCGAGGCGAAGGAGGAAGAAAAGCCGGAGCCTGTCCCCGTCAGCCGGGCGGAGAGCGGAACGACCTCCGCCCTGGAGCAGCCGCTGACGGATTCCGCGTTTGTCGCCTCACTGGCCGTGGAGAGGAACTACGGTTTCAACACGGCGGTGGGCAGCAGCTACCGGATGGGGATGAACACCATCCCGGCCTGCATCTCCGAGAATCAGACCCTCGAGCAGGGAGGACGGGTGAAGCTGCGCCTGCTCGAGCCCCTGCAGGCCGGAAGTGTCACTGTGCCGGCCAACAGCCTGGTGACCGGTACGGCCGACATCCGGGGGGAACGTCTGGACATCCTGGTAAGCAGCATCGAATATGCCGGGAATATCATCCCGGTAGAACTGGCCACATATGACATTGACGGGCAGCGGGGCATCTTCGTGCCGGGATCGGAAAGCCGGACGGCCGCCAAGGAAGTATTGGGGGACGTGAGCCAGAGCATGGGAGGCAGCATCTCCTTCGCCGGTTCCGCCGGGCAGCAGGTGGCGATGGACCTCACGCGGGGTGTCCTGCAAGGCGGGACACGGTTCATCTCGCAGCGGGTCAAGGCGGTCAAGGTAAAGCTGAAGGCCGGGTACAAGGTGTTACTGGTCACAAAAAAGCAATAACAAGGTTTAACTGTAATTTTTAAGCAATCATTCAAGATGAGAACATTCATTCTTTTAATCATGGCTGCGCTGGCGGGGATGACCTGCCGGGCGCAGGAGCGCAAGCCGGAGGGCGGAGTCAGGATCCTGACCGCCGGCCAGCACATCACGCCCTACAGGATCGGCGTGCCCTTCAGCAAGACGGTTCATATCCTTTTCCCCTCGGAGGTCCGCTATGTCGACCTGGGCAGCACGGACATCATCGCGGGCAAGGCGGACGGCGTGGAGAACGTGGTGCGCGTAAAGGCGGCCGTCCGGGATTTCCCCGGCGAGACGAACTTCTCGGTCATCACGGGCGACGGATCGTTCTATTCGTTCCTCGTCTCCTACGAGGAGGAGCCGGAAGCGTTGAACATCAATATGGACAGCCGGTTTCCGACAGAATCCTCCACTGAGGGAAGCGCCGTCCGTGTGACCGAGCTCGGCGAGGAGGACCCTTCGGTCATCGCCAGCCTGATGTACACCGTACACCGTCTGGACCGCAGGGACGTGAAGCATATCGGTTGCCACCAGTTCGGGATGCAGGCCCTGCTCAAGGGCATCTATGTGCATAAGGACCTGCTGTTCCTCCACATCTCATTGGCCAACTCCTCGCATGTGCCCTTCGACATTGACTTCGTGCGCTTCAAGGTGGTGGACAAGAAAGTGGCCAAGCGAACGGCACAGCAGGAGACCTACATCGAGCCGGTGCGCGCGCTCAACGAGCTGAGGCGCATAGAGGGCAAGGGGAAAGGACGCATCGTCTATGCTTTCCACAAGGTGGTCATCCCCGATGACAAGCTCATCGAGGTGGAGATTTACGAAAAAGGCGGCGGACGCCACCAGCGGTTCCATATCGAGAACAGTGACCTGGTGGACGCCGGACTGGTGGACGAACTGATAAAGGAGTAATTCTATGAGGAAATATCTGTTTATAATAATGATGTGCGCCTTCCTGTCCTCTTTGGCGGGCAAGGTTTCCGCCCAACGCTACCTGCCCGGGCAGACGGGGCTTGAACTGAGGCTGGGCGGCGTGGATGACTTCGGAAGGAACGTAAGGCACCTGAGGGGGAATTTCCAAATCGGGATGGCCCTGAGCCGTTACAACCGCAACCGCTCGCGCTGGGTATTCGGGGCGGATTATGTGAAGAAGCATTACGCCTATAAGAAAATAGCGGTTCCCAAGGAGCAGTTCACCGCGGAGGCGGGCTGTCTCTTCCCGTTCCTCTCGGACAGGGGCAGGAACGTGTTCCTGTCCGCCGGCCTGTCCGCGCTGGCCGGTTATGAGAGGGTAAACCGGAACGGCAGGCTCCTTTATGACGGGGCGACCCTGCTGCACAAGGGTGCCTTCATCTACGGTTTCGCCCCGGCATTCGAGATGGAGGCGTACCTTACGGACCGCTGGGCTTTTCTTTTCAATGTCCGGCAGCGTGTCTTCTTCGGCTCGTCCGTAGGGCACTTCCATACGGTAGTGGCCGTCGGGCTGAAATATATCATCGATTAATCTTTTAAGAACTGGAAACAATGAAATTAGGAACATTCATCATGGGATGCGCGCTGGCCCTGCTGGCGTGCACCCTTGCCGGCTGCGACGACCGTCTGGAGGTGCGGCAGGCATACGACTTCTCGCTCTCTTCCTGGTACCTGCAGGAAGGCATCGCGCCCGACGAGACGGTGGAGATCCGTCTGACGCTTAACCGCGAGGGGGATTACCGCGAGGCCCGTTACCGCGTCGGATACATACAGCTGGAGGGTGACGGCGAGGTGTTCGCCGCGGACGGAACCAGACTGGTGAACCGCGAGCTGACGGACCTCTCCGGCATCGCGGGGCTGGACACGACGGACATCCTCCGTCAGGTATTCACCCTCTTTTACCGGAACACGGGTGGGGACAATCCCGGGATCCGCTTCGTGGCGGTGGACAACTTCGGCGTGGAACGGACACTGGACATCCCGTTCTCCATCGAGGATAAAGATATGACCGACATCGTTAAAAATAAGGAACCATATGTTGATTAGGAGAGTTTGGCAAATGCCCAACAGTCGTACATTCAGTATCAAGCCTATTCGGGAACTCATTCAAAAATACGCGAACGGCTATACCATAGATCCGTTTGCGGCCGGGAACAGGCTTGCGAACGTAACGAATGATATTGATCCCCAGTATGATACTGATTTTCATATGGATGCCACGGATTTCCTGAATTTATTTAAACCGGATAGTGTGGATACGGTTCTATATGATCCTCCTTATTCTCCACGGCAAGTTGCGGAATGTTATAAAGCGTTAGGGATCACGGTCAATATGCAAACCACCCAGGCTTCATACTGAAGCAGGCAGAAAGAGGCCATCGGCCGAATTGTAAAAAAAGGAGGCATTGTAATCACCTGCGGATGGAACTCTGGTGGAATAGGCAAGAAATACGGTTTTGAAATCATAGAGATTCTATTGGTCGCCCACGGCGGGTGGCATAATGATACGATCGTGACAGTGGAAAAAAAAGTATTATAGAATATGACGGAACAGGAAAAATACGGCATGGAGCAGCTTGCCGAGTATCTGGACATGCGGATACGGAACGAGGAAAAAAATATAAAGGAGAACCGGGATAAACTGGACCGGGATTATCTTTATCATTTTGCGTGGAACGGGGAGGAGCTGTTCAAGTCCCATTTCATGGTAAAGCAATACGGGGAACTCCGGCAGGTAATCAGGGTGGCGGAAGCTCCCGGGGAGGTGCATGGATATATACAGCATAAACGGGAGGAATGCCTGAAGGAGCTGGTCAGCGGGAGTATCCGCAGGCGTAGCACGGACGATATTTTCAATCTGGCACATACCTACCGGCTGGAATGTATGCAGGGACTGGTCAAGGATTATGCTGGCTTCGAACGGCTTCTGTCCATGAAGGCTCCCCAGAAGGAGATAAGAACGAAGAAGGCCCCTGAAAGAAAGAGGCCGGACGGATTAAAGATGTAACGTATATGAGGCAGGAAAACTGGAGCGTCCGCAAACTACGGAAATTGCTGGACAACAAGATCGCAGCCGTCGAGAATGTCATGCGCGAGGGGTTGGAGTCCGCCTCTACGGACTACTGCCGTTTCTTTGAGTGGAAAGCCGCGTACCTGTACAAGGGGGAGCTACTGCGCGGGCATTACCGCCTGTTACGTAATAAAGTCAGCAGGACGGATGACGTGGAGGATCTGAAGAGGTATTTCGGGGATATCGCCATGTACCACAGGGAAAGGCTGACGGGCGGAACGCCGGCGGGAAGCGGCACCCACCCGATGGCGGACACCTGCCGCGCGCTGTCGCTGGAATGCTCGCGGCAGGTGCTGAAAGATTGCATGGAGTTCTCGCGTATCCTTTCCCTCGGACAGCCGGAAGAGGACATGAAAAAGGAAAACAGACAACCCGTAAAACATAGGACGAACGGATTAAAACGATAAGGTATGGAAAGACAGAACCCAGGCATGGTCCGGTTTATGGACCGGCTGAATGAGAAAATGGAACTCCTGGACGAAAAGATCCAGAACAAGGCGGCAAAAGCCGGTGAGGATTACCTCTCCTTTTTCGAGTCACACGCGGAAGAGGCGTACAAGGAGTATTACCTGTACAAATGTTTCAGGGACTTGAGAAAGAAGGCAAGGGAATCGGGCAGTCCGGAAAAAGTGTTGGAGTATCTGAAAAAGAGGCAGAATGTCTGCCTGGACACGTTGCTCAGGCAGGACATCGCCGCCCGCAGTACAAGCCCGATGGCGAACATGGCGCACACGCTGCGGCTCGAATGCGTCCAGCAGCTCGTGGAGGATTACGGGCATTTCATCCGGATACTTGCCGACACGCTACGGCAGCAGGAGACGCGGCGGGATACCCGGACACTCAGGGAAAAGGAAAACCGGAGGGGGCCAAAACTATAGCCTTCCCGTTCCCGGATGAGTACGGGAATAAAGAAAAATAAAGTTAAGTTATGGATAATGAGAGTTGTATCATTATGAAAGGTCAGGATGGCCGCTTTACTTTGTAAAATAAACACATAACGAAAAAGTAAATTTGGGCAAAGCGTAGCGAATTAGCTGATAGAGCGTTCGTTACGCTTTGTTTTTCTATGGGGCAGAGCCAACGAAATACCACTTCGAAGCCAAACGGTGCAGAAGTTCAGTTACCACCTCGTTACTCCCGTAACGGGTGCAGATTTCTTGCTAAAAGGTTCTGTTTCTGCGTTTTGCGTTGTTTTACATAGCTGTCAGTAACTCACTAATAACTAATTTTGTAACCCAAAAAAGGAGTGAGTTATGCGTAGTACATTCAAGGTATTATTTTACGTGAAGAAAGGCAGCGAGAAGCCGAACGGCAACCTGCCTTTGATGTGCCGTATCACGGTGGACGGCGAGATTAAACAGTTCAGTTGCAAGCTGGACGTTTCCCCACGGTTGTGGGACGTGAAGAACAGCCGTGCTTCGGGCAAGAGCATCGAAGCGCAGAGAATCAACCTTGCGGTAGATAAAATCCGTGTGGAGGTAAACCGCCGCTACCAAGAACTGATGCAGACGGACGGTTATGTTACTGCCGCCAAGCTCAAAGATGCCTATCTCGGTATCGGCGTCAAGCAGGAAACCTTGCTGAAGCTGTTCGAACAGCACAACGCCGAGTTCGCCAAAAAGGTCGGGCACAGCAGGGCGCAAGGGACATTTACCCGTTATCGGACGGTCTGCAACCATATTCGGGAGTTTCTGCCCCATACCTACAAGCGTGAGGATATTCCGTTAAAGGAACTCAACCTCACGTTCATCAACGACTTCGAGTACTTTCTGCGCACGGAGAAGAAATGCCGCACCAATACCGTGTGGGGCTACATGATTGTGTTGAAACACATCGTTTCGATAGCGAGAAACGACGGGCGTTTGCCCTTTAATCCCTTTGCCGGATATATCAACTCTCCCGAAAGCGTGGATAGGGGCTACCTCACCCAAACGGAGATACAGACGCTTATGGACGCACCGATGAAGAACGCCACCCATGAACTTGTACGGGACTTGTTCGTCTTTTCTGTTTTCACGGGTTTGGCGTATTCCGACGTGAAGAACCTCACCGCCGACCGCCTGCAAACATTCTTCGACGGCAACCTGTGGATAATCACCCGAAGAAAGAAGACCAACACCGAATCGAACATCCGTCTTTTGGACGTTCCCAAGCGTATCATAGAGAAATACAAGGGACTGGCTCGGGACGGTCATGTTTTCCCCGTTCCGAGCAACGGCAGTTGTAACAAAATACTCAAAGATATAGGCAGACAATGCGGTTTCAAGGTGCGTTTGACCTACCATGTTGCAAGACACACGAACGCCACGACCGTGCTTTTGTCGCACGGCGTACCCATCGAAACGGTGAGCCGCCTTTTGGGACACACGAACATAAAAACCACCCAAATTTACGCCAAAATCACCGCCCAGAAGATAAGCCAAGACATGGAAACCTTGTCGCACAAGTTAGAGGATATGGAGAAGAATATCTGCCGAGCCATCTAATTAAAAACAGAATCCCGATGAAAGAAGAAAGGAACATTATCACGATGGACGGGCAGGGCAATATCTCCCTGCCGAGCGATATAGGTGCAACCGCCATGACCGTGCGGGAAATCTGCGAACTGTTCGGGGTTATCGCCCCGACGGTTCGGGCAGGGATAAAGGCACTCTGCAAAAGCGGAGTTTTGAAAGAGTACGGCATAAAACGCCTTATCCGCTTACCGGAGAGAAGTTACATCGAGGTTTACAACCTCGAAACGATAGCCGCCCTCGCTTTCCGTATCGAGTCGTTCGGGGCGGCGAAAGTCCGCAGGGCATTATTAGAGAGGATTATACACGGGCGAAAAGAGAAAACGACGGTATTCGTATCGGTTGTTTCGGACGGCAAGCCCAACAGCCGTTGGAAAGCATGATGATATACCAACATATCAACATACCAACATACAAACGTACCAGCATACCAGCATGCAAACCTATCACTATGGTGATATATTATATTGCAGGTTCTATTCCTCTTTTCAGAGGAAAGCGGAGCAATCATTTCCGTTTACAAAGGCAAAGCAAGCACGGGGCTTTATGTCGGCTAAAAGGTCAGGCGGCTGCGCCGTTTCCCGATAAATCTTCCTCTCGCTTCGCTGCGAGCGTATTTATCGGGAAAACCTTGTATCCGACCGCCCCGTGCAAAAGAGCCTTTGAAAACGGAAACGACCGCCCCGCCGCCCACCATCGACCGAAAGGGAAAAATAATAAGGTGGGGGTTACGGGCAAGCAGGCGGCAGGGACAGCCACCGCCGAAAGGCAGACGGACAGACGGACGGCACGCCGCAGGGTATTTACGGGGAAAATACCGTAGCTTATTAGGGAATTTTCCGAGCCGCAATACTACGTATCGCTGAAAATTCCCCAATAAGGCAAGGGGCAAGCCCCTCTGCACACCCCATGAGGGCGGCATTTGCCGCCCTCAAAGAGAGATTAAACCAATGTTTCACAAGCCAAAAAAGAAAGGAAATATGATATGGGATTCGTAGTATTGCACATGGAAAAGGCGCACGGCAGTTATATTAAAACTGCCCCATAGGAACATACAATGTTGAAAACTTTTTTGTTCAAACATTCCCATACCTCAAAAGATTATTGTATCTTTGTACAAAAATTGTCAAGTCAAAAGATTACCAATGATGTTTGCAGATAAAATCAAACAGCTAAGAGAGCAAAACAACTTGTTGCAACGACAACTGTCCGCTGCTCTCGAAATCGACAATGGTCTATACAGCAAAATAGAACGTGGTGAACGCCGAGCCAAACGTGAACAGGTCGTTAAACTTGCCGAAATACTCAAAGTCGACCAAGAAGAACTGCTTACTCTTTGGCTTGCCGACCAAGTTTACACTGTGGTAAAAGGTGAAAATAACGCCAACAAAGTTCTAAATGTAGTACAAGAAAATATGGTTGAATATGGAAAAAAATAAATATATAAACCAAGTAATACAAGGTGATTGTTTGGAAATTATGCCAAATATCCCCGACAAGTCCATTGATATGATTCTTTGCGATTTGCCTTATGGTACAACGCAAAATAAATGGGATTCAGTAATAGACCTAAAAAAACTTTGGGCGGAATATACTCGAATTATTAAGGATAACGGAGCTATTGTTTTAACTGCGCAAGGTCTGTTTACTGCTAAACTAATAATAAGCAACGAAAGTTGGTTCAAATATAAAATCGTATGGATAAAATCGAAATCGACAAACTTTCTCAATGCTAAGAAACAACCACTTCGCAAACATGAGGATATTTGTGTGTTTTATAAAAATCAACCTACATACAATCCCCAAATGACAAAGGGCGAAAGTTATGACAAAGGCATCCGCAAAGACCAATACACAGGCAGCTATGGCGATTTTAAGCCCCGCCATGTTCAAAGTAACGGACAACGCTACCCTAATGATGTAGTTTGTTATGAAGAACAAAATATTGAGGATTTCGTGTATTTTAAAACAGCGGAATCAGAGGGAAAAGTTTATCACCCTACACAAAAGCCTGTTGAATTAGGACGTTATCTTATTCGCACATTCAGCAATCCGGGCGATACTATATTAGACAATGCTTGCGGTAGTGGTAGTTTTTTAGTAGCAGCAGCATTAGAACACCGTAATTATATAGGCATAGAAAAAAACAAAAATGTCTTACTTCATAAAACAAAGTCTATTGATTATATAAAAGTTTGCAACGATAGAATAAATGAAATTTTACGTTCAAAATTGGCTACTGTTACTGAATATGGATCGTTTGATAATCACACAACAACAGCATTAACCACTGCTAAATAATTATGGCGACTAATACAATAAAGAGGAATGAAAGAGATTGGGCTGGGCAACTTATAAGTTGGATAAAATCAGCCATAGAACACGGCACAACTGTATTTGAAGATGCCACAAACGATACAGGTGTTAAAATGGAATCAGGAAGAACTAAATTTCCAGATGTTCTGTTATTTACCGACAAAGTATCTGGTATTATTTTCAATGGCTGGGAACTTAAATTTCCTGATACTGCTGTTGATGATGCCGTAATGCTTGACAATGCGTTGGAAAAGGCGAAGAAGTTGCAATCCGATTCATTCGTAACATGGAACGGCACGGAAGCTGTGATTTGGAAAATAGACACCGATAATTATTCCATAGATACACTTAGTAAAATTAAGGAATATCAAAAAGAACGTTCTATTTCAACCCGTGATGACCTTGCAGATCCTGTAAAGTTTGCCCACAACGAGACATTATTAAAGCAACGGGCAAATGAAATTTTGCACGACCTTGGGCAATTATACACGACAGGAGAGTTAAAGCCTGCCATAAATATTACGGGAAATATTATTGAAGCAGTCCGTAGTGCTTCCAATATAATTATTCCTCAATTTCAAAAGGCAATAAATGAATGTAAGGGAAGCAATGCTGATTTTAGAAAGGAGTTCAATCAATGGAAAATTTATGAAAGTTCAACATTGAAAATTTTAGCTTCTTCTTCCCGTCGTGCAGAAACGGTTGTACCTGAACAAATTTTAGCGAAATTTACTTTTTATAATTTGATTGGAAAAACCCTTTTTTACCTCACTTTATGCGAAAATTTAAGTGGCGAATTGGAAAATATTACAATAACAGATGTTTCCAATTTAAAATCAACACTTTTCTCATATTTTGACCAAGCAAAAGCAATTGATTATCAGGCAATTTTTAAACCTTATTTTACAGACGATATAAGTTATTCTGCCACAACAAACAAGGCTTTATTTGACTTAATTCATATTTTTACTGATTTTGATTTTAGAATATTGCCGACTGCTGTAATCGGAAATATTCTTGAAAACCTTGTACCCAAAGAGGAAAAGCAAAAATTCGGTCAGTACTTTACACCTGAAACTTTGGCTAATCTTGTGGCTTTCCCTGCCGTACAAACTAACCAAGATAATTTGTTTGACCCGACTTCGGGAACAGGTACATTCTTGAACGCTTTTTACAAGATTATGGCGTTTCATGGAAATACCAATCATTCAGACTTACTGAATCACATTTGGGGTAACGATGTTTCACATTTTCCCACCATTCTTTCGGTTATCAATTTGTACAAACAAGATGTAACACAAACGGATAATTTTCCTCGTGTTACTCGTGACGATTTTTTTAATCTGAATGTAGGTAACAAAGTAAGTTTTCCCGATTCAAAAGATTACAAGAAACACATTGAATTAGCTATACCTCAATTTGATGGTATTGCAAGTAATTTCCCATTTATTCAGCAAGAAGATATTCCAAATGATGTTTTAACCAACTTTTTCAGAGGCGAGTTTCAAGCACAGCAACAAGCATTTCTTAAAGATAAAACATTCAAAATCAATGAACGTTCTGATTATTTTACTTATTGTGTGTACAACTCATTCCGCTTTTTAAAAGATGGCGGCGTTTTATCTATAATAACTTCAAATGCTTGGCTTGGTAAAGAATATGGATTTCAGTTCAAGAAATTTTTACTAGACAACTTTCATATCAAATATGTAGTGAAAAGCTATGCCGAACATTGGTTTTCTGATTCTCAAGTTTCTACCGTTTATGCGGTATTTCAAAAAGGGGCAAATGAAGAACCTACAAGATTTGTAACTATTGATTTTAAGTTGAAAGACTATTTTTCTCAGGATAATACAGCAAGTCAAATACAACAAATAGAAGATTTTTATACTGAAATAGACAATTGCGATGATACCCACAATAATAAGTGGAATAAAGATTCAACTTTCAACGATTTATACTTAAATCAGCAAGACCGTATTTCTGTTTGTATTGTTCCTAAACATAAATTATTACAGTCCATAACCGACAAGGATAATTGGGCAAAGTATTTTATTTCTGCTAACCTATTTGAAAGTTTCGACAGTTCGTTAAAACAATTATATCCTAATGTTATAAATGTTTTTCGTGGAGAACGTACAGGTTGGAATGAAATGTTTGTAATACCCGAAAGAGATGTTGCATCTTCAGGAATAGAAAACCAATATCTTTTGCCGTATGTAAAAAGCCCAACAGAATTAGAACGAATAGAGTTTGATGAAAACTATCAATTTCGATTATTCGTTTGTCCAGATGAAATAGACAATTTGCCCAATGGTGCAAAGTCGTGGATTCAACGTTTTGCAAACACACAAAACAAAAATGGCAGCCAAACAATACAACAGGCTTGTGCCGGACACCGCCCTTATTGGTATTCACTTCGCCCCAAACAAGCAAGTATCATAACAGCAATAAATCCGTTTGAACGTTTCTTTTTCACCTTCTCGCAAACACCATTTACGATAGACCAACGTTTGATTGCCATGTGTGTACAAGATGGTTATGATGTTGAGCTAATTGCCGCCTTATTCAATTCTGCTATTACATTCTTAACACTCGAAATGCGAGGCACTTCACGCAATTTAGGCGCATTAGATCTAAACGCTAATTATCTAAAACAACTGAAAGTATTAAATCCTGATTTACTTAATGATGCGCAGAAATCAGATGTTTTAGTAGCATTTCAACCCTTAAAACACCGCGAAATAGAATCAATATTTAAGGAAGTGCGAAAAGCCGACCGAATAAATTTTGATAAAACTATCTTGCGTTGTTTCGGCATAAATGAGAATCTTTTGGATAGCATTTATTCTCTGCTTATTTCTTCGGTAGATGACAGGGTTTCAATGCAAAACAAATAATTATGGAAGAGGAAGTCCCCGATATACGAACATTACCTTTAGGAATTTGCATTGTAGAAAATAATTCGTACTTTTGTAATAAAAAGAGTTATTTGACAGCACAGCAACGCAAAACGCTGAAATTCGCACGGTTGCCAACTCGTTACCTCTATTTCTCAAATAATTCGCTAAAAGTTTATTCTTCAATCGGTTGAGTCAAACCAATAAAAATCTAAAATAAAAACAATTGGACATGAGGATTGTGGAGCATAGCGTAAGACGTTGGGAGTCTTACCCGGAAGCAGACACGGAAACCTGCCTGTGGGAAGCCTGCGTGGAGCACGAAGGCGAATATTACGAGGTGCAAGTGGAAGCAAGGGAGGTCGGCGGTGACAAGATGTATTATATGGGGTATATCAGGAATACCCAATGTATAAAAGCGCATTTCAGTGACGGCTGGCTGGGCTTCGGCTTTTCCGATATACGTGGCACGTGCAAGTATATCCTGAAGTCAATGCGGAAAGTGATCCGGGGGGATTACAGCTCCATCAGGGGAGCGGGCCATTCGGTAGACATGCCTTGATAAATAAACCAGGTCCGGGACGGAGATTTCAAGGGCTGTTCTCCCAAATAACGGGGAACAGCCCTTTTTTTGTTGCCGCCAGCGGCGAAAGGTTAAAAGAGAGACAGGCTGCTGAAGAGGCAGTGGATGAACAGACGGCCCTTCTCGGTCCACACCGTATGCATGGCCGTACCGGTTTCCCCGCAGCGGCTCTGCCAGCTGTGCGTATGGGTCCGTGTGTATCCTTCCTTCTGATAACGTGCGGTAAGCAGCCAGGTTCCGCCAAGGCGGAACTGGATACCGAGAGCCTTCAGCCTCCGGTTCAGCTCCCTGCCGCTCATGCCCAACTCCTTGGCGATCTGCGTGACCGTGTAAGTGCTTGGAGAGTGGAGCACCTCGTCGAAATAACGTACTTTCGGGGCCTGCAGGCTCAATTTAAGGGCGTTCAGCGCGTTTTCCTTTTCCAGTCCGGATATGTACCGGTCACGCTCTCTCAGCTTGGCCTCCGCCAGTTGCAGGGTCCGCGAGAGCAGTTCCGCGTCCGTTTCCCCCTCTTTTTCCAGCAGGTAGCCGCCCTCCTTGAGCGTGCGGGGGACCAGCTCGTCGAAGATCCAGCTTTCGAACCTCTCGGCCGAGGGCAGGCGGCTACAGGCCATCAGGCGGTACAGGTTCCCCTCGTCGATGAACTTCACTTTCTGCCGGCCGCCTGCCGTCAGGAGGTCGTGGACGCATACCCCCTTCGGCCTGCAATGCCGGTTGACGGCATCCTTGGGATTGGCGTATCCCAATGCCGAGGCCACGTCCCTGGCGCAAAACCAGACCCTGCCTCCGGCTTCCACGGTCCGGACCTTGCCGAACTCGGGATGTTCTGTTATGACTAACGTGCGCATGTCGTTTACTGTTTATAGGTTGATTCTATCGCTTTGAATATCTCATGGATTACCTGGGGGACGATGGCGTTCCCGTATCCCTTGACGGACTGCTGCCGCCAGGAAGAAAAGGTAATACCGTCCAGCTCGTGGGGAACCCCATCATCTCGGCCACAAACAGGGGATTGAGTTGGAAACTCCTCCCAGTTTGGGCAAAGGAATCGGGAAGGCCGCCCTGCCGCGGGTTCTTCCCCTTCCTCCCAATGTGCTCCAAGGTCGGGAGCAGCCCGTGGAAGTCAAGGAAGTCCGTCAGGCCGTTGGGATTCTTCTCCCCGTCTTCCGTCTCGTGCATGGAGGTGCGCCCCTGACGTTTCCAACGTTCCACCCGTTGCCAGTGGTGTATCTCCGTTGCTGTCGGGGTGGGCAGCAGCATCTCGCGGATGATCTCCGGCAGGCCCTTCTGTTGGCTTCCGGGTCCCCTTACCTTGAAGTCCGAGGCTATCGGCGTGGGCAACAAACCAGACACGGTCCCTTCTGTGCGGGGCACCGACGGCACAAGCCGGAATAAGCAGCGGCTGGACGGTATATCCTTCACGCTCAAGATCACGGCAGATGGTCTCGACGACGTATTCCTCCCGCTTACGGTATACAGGCTGATCCTCTCCGAACAGAGAGGGCTGACATCCCACGTGAGCCGCCTTGCCGGGCTGTACCACCTGGAGGATGCCACCAACGTTCTCACCAACAATCCAACCGGGCCGGATCTCGTGAATGGCACGGAGCATGTGAGGCCAGAGGTAACGGCTGTCTTCCGCACCCTTTCGCCGGCCGGCAACGGAAAAGGGCTGGCATGGAAAACCTCCCGTGAGGATGTCGATCCGTCCCCTTCATCCCCGAAAATCCGTAGTTGTAATATCCGTATAACTTTTTGCATGGCTGAACCAGTAATTTAAAATTCGGTTACAAAACTCATCTATCTCACAGTGGAAGGCGTTGCGCCATCCCATTCATTCGGCGGCAAGATCTGCCGCACCAAACCCGCTGAAAAGCGAGGCGTGTACCAGCTGTCTCATATTTATTATCTGATTGAAGGTTCCGTTTCTTTTTTTTCTTTCTCCGCCACTTCCAGAATGAAGGCTTTCTCGTCTATCTTCCGGTAGACACCCCCCATCTCAAGCATGTTCTTGAGCCGGAGGATGTCGGTGATTTCATAGACTGTCATGCCGTTCCGGTGGACGAAGCGGATGTAGCCTTTTTGTCTTTGTCTTTCCACTTCCTCACGGCTTATCTGCAGCAGTTCGCAGATTTCTTCCAATGTGAAGGTCAGCTGCACTTCCTTCGTCGCGCAGGCATAGGCCAGGATACTCAGCATCTGCAGGCATTTGCGATGCGCCTTGACAAGAGACGCAAACTTGTTGCGCTCGATCATGATGACTTTACTTTGATTTTCCATCTTCTATGATTTTTTTACGGGTTTGTTATTTCTGATGTCCGGACTTTCGTCCCTGTATTCCTCACGGAGGAACCGGTATACATCGGAAGCCCAGAAGTATATCTTGCCGCTCAGCTTGAAATAAGGCAGCTTGCCCGAGTTACGCCAGCGGATGAGGGTCCGGTCACAGACTTTCAGCTGCAGGCGCATGTCACGGCTGTCCAGCATCTGTTTGCCATTAAAGCTGGTCATGGCATCCAGTGCCGTTTCCAGCCGGGTGATGAGCTCCCGCTGCTCGGAGAAGCTCTTCTGGATTAATGCTTTCAGCATTTCGATGTCTTCATTTCCTGCTTCCATCTTTTGTTCTTTTTCGTTCGTCATTTATCCTTCTTTCTGCCGCAAAGTTTGGGAAAAAGGAAATGTAAAAATAGGGCTGACGGATACCGCCAGCCCTATTTTTTATCTGTAATACACTTATTATCAATACCTATTTCTTTTATTTTTTTTGTTTGCCCGAATAAAATGCGGCAGGATTGGAAGTTGTCTTTAGATTTTAAAAAGTATCGATATGCCTTCGAATTTCCAATAAAAAAAGGACCAGCAAATAATGCCGGCCCTTAATTAAAAGTTTTCGATTGATTTGTTGCACCCGAAAATATTGACTATCTTTGTGATAGAGATATTTGAAATTATGCAGAGAAACGCAATATGCAGCAAGACTTTTGCTACTAATGTGTTACCTGTTACCTTTGAAATTAGCCCTTACTTTTTGATTTTCAAAAAGATAAAATCAATCACTTAGATTTTAAAAACAAAACACCTATGTTTCGAATCCGAAACATAGGTGTTTTGCTATAAAGGTATGAATGATTGTTTCAATAGTCTTTTTCGTTTGCCAAATTCCACATATTCAGAAAGGAGGCTTTCGTTATGTCGACAATCTTATTCCAGTTGATCTTTTCCACATGATCGCCCGGCATATGATAGTCCGGATGGCCGTCCGTATGATACCAGATGACCGGAATATCCAAGAGGGCGAACGAAGCGTTATCGCTTCCTCCTACCGGTTTGTCCCACGGACGATAATCAGGAGCCAGGTTCAAACCATATTCCTTGATATCGTTTTTCAGCCAGTCGCCAAACACAGGGTGCGCTTCCGTATAGAAATAAACGACGTGTGTCGGCTTGGACTCGTCATTATTACGGCCTATCATGTCATAATTGAGGTATCCTTTCACCTTGTCCATCTCCGGGAATGTCTGCACAAAGTACTTGGAGCCTAACAAGCCTTTCTCTTCGCCGTCCCAGAAAGCAAAAATAACGGTTCGCTCCGGACGGACACCTGTTGCCAAAAACGCCTTTGCGACCTGCAGGACAGCCGAAACACCCGAAGCATTATCGTCAGCCCCGTTGTATATCTGGTCGCCGTCCAGCATAGGATCAACACCGAGATGATCGTAATGGGCACCGATAATCACATATTCGTCCGGGTTCTTCCCTTCGATCTTTCCCAAGATATTGTTCATCGATAACTTCTGATGGACACCTTGTTTCAATTTCGCGATCGAATCCGGATGAACCTGGAAACGGCCCCGCTTCTGCCGTTCCTTATTATAGGCCTCGAAAGGCTGGTAATAGGATTCGAACAGAGGTTCGATCCCTATCGTTTTCAAATTAGATACAATATATTCACCGGCAATGCGTCCACCACGGAAACCGGCCTCACGCCCTTCCAAGGCATCGCTTGCCAGGAAACCGATATAGGCCTCGGCATTTGCCTTGTTAATGACATCCAGCCCTTTCTTTTCGGGCGACTCTGCCCATAACGTAGCACTCAGTGCAATAGAGACTAAGAATAATCCCGCTTTTCTCATTTCGATATTGTGTTTTACAGATTATAGTTTTCTATATCATGCAAATATAAAGAATATATATGTACTTTCGACATCAGGCCTATATATAATCACGGAACACAGAGATAATTTTTAATATGGTCGGATTGGACTAATGCAAGGCTAACTGAAATAAAAAAAGGCCAAACTCCGCTATCTCATAAGCGTCGAATGCCTCCCACATCTATCTCTCACCAGTCTTTCGAAAGACCATGGTGAAGAGACTACATCTAAAAAAATTATTTACTGTTTAATGTTCAATTTTTAGAGCTTTCGCTCATTTGGTTCATCAACTTGCGAATCTCAGCATTTACCCGCTGACACATTGAACCATTTCCTACTGACTGATAACGATCAGCCTGGTAACGCAACATAGCTAAAGTACGCATACTTTTTTCATTTTCTCTCATCATCATAATTTTACTCATTTAAATTCTCCACGCTTGGAGAATGATTAATAATAACTAAACCTAAACTTTCTCTTTCTTTTTGTTTACAGTGCAAAGGTAAGTATTTTATTTGAATCCATGCTGTAAAACATATAAAATATCTCTCATTTAACTATATTTAAAATTACAAGCATAATAGACCTCACCCATCACCACAGCTCTATTTACACCAATAGCAGTTAAGAATCAAATAATATCAAAATGTTTCAGTGCATTATACACTCCATTCTCATCGACAGAGGTCGTCACATAGCCGGCCGCGTTCATCACCTCTTCGGCAGCATTGCCCATGGCAACTCCGATCCCGACATGGCCAAGCATCTGGATATCATTTCCGCCATCGCCAAAGGCCATGCATTCGTCCAGACCGATATGGAAATGTTCCAGCATCTTGTCAATCCCGACCCGCTTACTGCTTCCAAGAGGTACGATATCCGTAAAAAGAGGATTCCACCGCGTGGATTCACAATGGGACAAAACTTGCATAATTCGCTTTTCCTGCTCTGCCGTAAAAAAGGCGATCAACTGGTAAACCGTCTTTCCGTAGATATCCTCGATCGGACGGATGGGAGGAGCCGGGAAGTTCAACAGATGAAACACATCGTTTACGGCTTTATCCGTATAGTTCATGAAAATCTCCTCTTCCTGCACGAAGGCACAAGGGAACTCGCCTTCCATTTCCTGGTAACGCACCAAGGATTCGATATCCTTATCGGGAATGCTGTGCTTATAAATCACATCGTCTTTCCCGGCAAACACATAGCCGCCATTCAAAGTCACATAGCCATCAAACTCAAGATCGCCCAGATTGTTAATCGAACGGCGGTGACGGCCGGTTGCTATAAAGACTTTTATCCCCTTCTTCTTCAACAACTCGATCGCATGAAGGGTGGATTTCGGGACTACATGTGTTTTAAAGCTGACCAATGTCCCATCTATATCAAAAAATACTGCCTTAATCATAACCTAAACTCATTACCCGACAAAGGTAAGAATAAATACGGATTTCCAATGATTAAACAAAAAAAGCGGAACCTCCTTTCAGAGACTCCGCTTTCTGTTTTATCCGGGCGAAAAAGGATTTCCGCCCTTAAATGATCGTAATCAAATTATTCTTCTATGCTCCAGTTTTCAGCAGCCATACGTTTGTAGCTACGCAGACGCCATTTAGCGTTTTCTTCTGCGGCAGCAAACAATTCGGCAGCTTCAGTCGGATATTGCTTCATGACGGATGCAAAACGAACTTCACCTTTCAGGAAGTCTTGGAACTTGCTCCAATCCGGTTCTTTGGAATCCAATGAGAACGGGTTCTTACCTTCGGCTTCCAATGCAGGATTGTAGCGCCACAAGTGCCAGTAACCGCATGCAACAGCTTCTTTTTCTTCAGCCTGAGATTTACCCATGCCTTTCTTCAAACCGTGGTTGATACAAGGAGCATAAGCGATGATCAGAGAAGGACCGTCATAAGCTTCAGCTTCGCGGATAGCCTTCAAGGTCTGAGCCTGGTCAGCGCCCATAGCGATCTGAGCTACATAAACGTAACCGTAAGTAGTAGCCATCAAACCCAAGTCTTTCTTGCGGACTCTCTTACCAGCTGCAGCAAACTTGGCGATAGCACCGACCGGAGTAGCCTTTGAAGACTGGCCACCTGTATTTGAATAAACTTCGGTATCCAGAACCAAGATGTTTACGTTCTTGCCGGAAGCGATCACGTGGTCCAAACCACCGTAACCGATATCGTAAGAAGCACCGTCACCACCGATAATCCACTGTGAGCGTTTTACCAGGAAGTGGCTCAATTCGGCGATAGTAGCGCAGTTCGGACATTTGTCTTTGGTTGCTTCAACCATCGGAATGATCTGTGCAGCCAGTTCTTTCGTCTTCTCGGCATCGTTCTGGTTTTCGATCCATGCCGTGAATACTTCTTTATATTCGGCCGGAGTGCCTTCATAAGCGATAGCTGCTTCCATAGCCTTCTGGATACGGGCACGCATCTTTTCGTTAGCCAGTTCCATACCCAGACCAAATTCACAGAAGTCTTCGAACAGAGAGTTAGCCCATGCAGGACCTTCACCCTTTTCGTTTGTCGTGTACGGAGTAGAAGGAACGGAACCTGAATAGATGGAAGAACATCCCGTAGCGTTAGCAACCATTTCACGGTCACCGAACAATTGCGAGATCAGTTTTACATACGGAGTTTCACCACAACCGGAGCAAGCGCCTGAGAACTCGAACAACGGAGTTGCGAACTGAGAATTCTTCACGTTAGACTTGATGTCTACCAGGCTCTGCTTAGAGCTTACGTTAGCCACACAATATGTCCAGTTGTCAGCTTCAGCCAACTGGCCTTCCAACGGAACCATAGACAACGCCTTGTTGCCCTTGAATCCCGGACAAACATCGACACAGTTACCGCAACCCAAGCAGTCCATAACGTCTACCTGCATACGGAACTTCATACCCTTCATTGCAGCCGGAGCTTTCACATCCAACATCGGGAAGTTTGCACCCTTCTGTTCTTCGTCATTCAGAACGAACGGACGGATAGAAGCGTGAGGACAAACATAAGCACACTGGTTACACTGGATACAGTTTGCTTCATTCCAAACCGGAACAAACGCTGCTACACCACGTTTTTCATATTTTGCAGTGCCCTGATGCCATGTACCGTCTTCGATGCCTTTGAAAGCAGAAACCTTCAACAGGTCGCCATCCTGTCCGTTGATAGGACGAACCACTTCATTGATGAACGCCGGATCGTTGTTTACAACTGCTTCATCATCCGGCAGGTTAGCCCATGCAGGATCGACAGTCAACTGGTTGTATTCGCCACCGCGGTCAACAGCTGCATAGTTCTTGTTTACAACGTCTTCACCCTTCTTGCCATAAGACTTCACGATGAATTTCTTCATCTGTTCGATAGCCAGATCAACAGGGATTACGCCTGTGATACGGAAGAAGGCAGACTGCAGGATGGTATTGGTGCGGTTGCCCAGACCGATTTCCAATGCGATCTGTGTAGCGTTGATATAATAAACCGTAATATTTTTCTGAGCGAAATAACGTTTTACGCGGTTAGGCAGGTGTTTTGCCAGTTCTTCGCCATTCCATACCGTGTTCAGCAAGAATGTACCGTTCTCACGCAAACCGCGAGTCACATCATACATGCGCAGGTAAGCCTGAACGTGGCAAGCTACGAAGTTCGGTGTGTTCACCAAATAGGTAGAGCGGATCGGATGATCGCCGAAACGCAGGTGAGAACAAGTGAAACCGCCGGATTTCTTAGAGTCGTAAGAGAAATAAGCCTGGCAATATTTATTTGTATTGTCACCGATGATCTTAACCGAGTTCTTGTTGGCACCGACAGTACCGTCTGCACCCAAACCGTAGAACTTGGCTTCGAACATGCCTTCGCCACCCAAAGCGATTTCCTCTTTCTGAGGCAGGGATGTGAAGGTTACGTCATCCACGATACCGATCGTGAACTGGTTCTTCGGCATCGGCAATGCCAAGTTTTCATATACGGAAAGAATCTGGGCCGGAGTCGTGTCCTTAGAACCCAAACCATAACGGCCGCCTACGATAACCGGAGCATTCTCCTGACCATAGAAACAGTCTTTTACATCCAGATACAGAGGTTCGCCTACTGCACCCGGTTCTTTTGTACGGTCCAAAACAGCAATACTCTTAGCAGTCTTAGGAACAGCAGCCAAGAAGTGTTTAGCCGAGAACGGACGATACAGGTGAACAGAAACCAAACCTACTTTTTCACCCTTGGCTGTCAGATAGTCGATAGCTTCGCGTGCGGCTTCCGTCACAGAACCCATTGCAATGATGACACGTTCTGCGTCTTCAGCTCCGTAGTAATCGAACAAACCGTGTTTACGGCCTGTGATCTTGGAGATTTCGTTCATATATTCTTCTACGATAGCAGGGACTGCATCATAGTAAGAGTTGCTTGATTCTCTGTGTTGGAAGAAGTGGTCAGGGTTTTCAGCCATACCACGTGCAACCGGAGTTTTCGGATTCAAGGCACGTGCGCGGAATTCAGCCAGAGCCTTCTGGTCGATCAGCGGAGCCAGGTCTTCATTTTCCAATGCTTCGATCTTCTGGATTTCGTGAGATGTACGGAAACCGTCGAAGAAGTTCACGAACGGAACGCGGGATTTGATCGTAGCCAAGTGAGCAACACCTGCCAGATCCATCACTTCCTGTACAGATCCTTCGGCCAGCATGGCGAAACCTGTCTGACGGGCAGACATTACGTCCTGATGGTCACCGAAGATACACAGTGCATGAGAAGCCAATGTACGAGCCGATACATGGAATACGCAAGGCAATAATTCACCTGCGATCTTGTACATGTTCGGGATCATCAGCAACAAGCCCTGAGAAGCCGTGTAAGTCGTAGTCAGTGCACCAGCTTGCAACGAACCGTGGACTGCACCGGCAGCACCACCTTCTGATTGCATTTCCTGTACCATTACAGTTTCGCCGAAAATATTCTTACGTCCGGCAGCAGCCCATTCATCTACATATTCTGCCATTGTAGACGACGGGGTGATGGGGTAAATCGCAGCAACTTCACTGAACATATAGGAAATATGTGCAGCAGCCTGGTTACCATCACAGGTTAAAAATTTCTTTTGTTTTGTCATAGACTCTTACTATTAGTATTTAAAAAGAATTCAATATAAAAAACCAAAAAGCCAAAGCGGGATCATGTTGTCCTCTCCTACTTCGACCTTATCGATTGCATAATACATATCCGGATTGTTTTTCACCTTCATGCTTTCTTCAATCCTGAAGTTGTACATTCCATTGACCAGAAAATGTGCGTTCTTTCCTCCTTCATTCAATTTATTGTCCTTCAACAGTTGGTTATAAAAGAAAGATTCACGGACAGACTGCATATTCACTTCCATCGGCCTGATGGGATACATCAGATTGGAGTTGTACATATATACTTTGGACGGTTTCTTGGGAAACGATTCTCCCACCGGATAAAGCATGTTCACCAAACGGGCATCGGCCAGGTATTTGATATAGTTCATCACGGTGGCCCGCGATGTCTCTATGTCTTTGCTCAACTGGCTCACATTGGGGGAACAAGGGGCACTTGTCGCCAACAAATAAAGCAGCTTGCGCAATTTGGGCAGATAACTTTGTTCGATTTGCTTTATATACAACACGTCTACCTCCAACGTCATATTCATGGTTTTCAAGAGATTCTCCGAGAAATTACGTTTCTCGAGGAAGAACGGATAGAAGCCATGATGCAGATAGTCTTGAAAGTATGCCATCGGTTTCCCCACCGAACAGATACTTTTCGCTATCTCCCGATGGTCGGCCAATATTTCTTCAAACGTATAAGCCGGAACGCTGTTTCCGGACATCAGGTTAAAAAACTCCCGGAATGAAAAACCGCGCAAGTTATACGAAACCACCTTGCCCGACAGATCCGGATTTTCCTCTTTCAACCGCATGACGGACGAACCGGAGAATATAATCTTCAAGTCGGTGAAGTTATCGTAACAATAGCGGAGTTCTTTCGACCATTCCGAATATTTGAACACTTGATCGATCAGCAACACCTTTCCCCCTTTTGCCCTGAACTCAGAAGCAAAATCGACCAGTGTACGTTCCGTAAAATAAAAATGATTCAGATTTATGTAAAGACACTCTTTATTGTCCGCGCCAAAATGCTCACGGGCATAATCCAGCAGAAAAGTCGTCTTTCCCACTCCGCGGGAACCTTTTATGCCAATCAACCGATCATTCCAATCGATCTCATCCATCAGTCCTCTGCGAACCGGCGAATACAAGTGCTCTACCAGGTATTTATGTGTCCTAAAGAATGCTTCCACCTTTTCAATTGACAATTAACAATGGACAATTGACAATTCATCCATCCCGTTAAACGGGGCAAATATAAACATTCTTTTCCAAATTGCAATGCAGAGTTTGCAATTTTCATAAAAAACATCTATTCTAAATTGTCAATTGCCCACCGTCTACTGTTCATTGTCAATCATAATTACTCAATCACTGTCACCCAATTATACACATCGGGCTCATCGCCATACTGGATAGCACGCAATTTATTGTATAGTTTTTCGCAAACAGGTCCCGGTTTGCCGTCTTTTGCAATCACATAAGATTTATTGGCATCCAGGTCGTCGATCTGTGAAATCGGAGCGATAACGGCAGCAGTTCCACATTCGGCAGCTTCATCGAATGTAGCTATTTCTTCAACCGGAACCGCACGGCGTTCAACCGTCAGGCCCATGTCGGTTGCCAGCTGTTGCAGGCTCTTGTTCGTGATAGAAGGCAGGATGGAATGAGACTGCGGAGTGATGTAGCTGTTACCACGGATTCCGAAGAAGTTGGCCGGACCGCATTCGTCCACATATTTCTTTTCCTTCGGATCCAAATACAGAACGGCGGCATATCCCAGTTCGTGAGCCTTTTCGCCTGCAACGAGGCTGGCTGCATAGTTACCACCAACTTTGATCGTACCGGTTCCTTGAGGAGCAGCGCGGTCGTAACTGCGCATGATACATACTTTGGACGGTTTGAAACCACCTTTGAAGTATGGTCCTACCGGCGTCACAAACACCATGAACATATATTCGGAAGCCGGTCTCACACCCACCTGGGCTCCCATGCCGATCATCAACGGGCGGATATATAGAGCTGCTCCGCTTTCATAAGGCGGAACAAAACGTTCGTTCAGTTTTACAACCTTGCGGACAGCTTCCTCGAACTTCTCAACGGGCAACTCAGCCATTTTGATACCATGGCTGGAAGACTGCATCCGCTTGGCATTTTCATCCATACGGAACACACGTATCTTACCATCTTTCCCTCTGAACGCTTTCAACCCTTCAAACGACTCCTGTCCGTAATGCAAACATGTGGCAGCCATATGAATATTGATAATCTCAGAAGAACTTACTTCCAATTCACCCCATTTGCCATCCCGATAGTAACACCGTACATTATAGTCTGTCTTCATATAGCCGAATGACAGATCAGACCAATTAATATTTTCCATATCTTATCGTAATTAGATTATTGACAGGCAAAGATATTAATAAAACGACAGATTAAAACAAAAAAGCCGCTAAAAGATAAAATCATTAAGAACGTCAGGTAAGTTTCAATTAGCCAGACAGAATTGTAAAAACGAATAAAAAGCATTACTTTTGTGTCAAAAATAACAACAATATGAAAGTAATAGATCTGATCAACAACAGCAAGAGTACGGCTTTTTCATTCGAAATACTTCCTCCTCTGAAAGGAAACAGCATACAGAAAGTGTATAATGTCATCGATAAACTGATCGAGTTCGATCCTAAATACATTAATATAACGTCTCATCACAGCGAATATATTTACAAGACCTTGCCGGATGGCAGTTTCCAGAAAGTCAACATCCGCAAACGTCCCGGATCGGTCGCCATCGCTTCGGCCATCCAGAACAAATATGGCGTGACAGCTGTCCCCCACATTATATGTAAAGGGTTCACAAAGGATGAAACGGAATATGCACTGATCGACCTGAACTTTTTAGGCGTTTACGACCTGTTGTTGCTCCGAGGGGATGTCAAGACTCTGGAAGCCGGACAAAAAGCAGACGTTTACCACGAACATGCAACCGATCTCCAAAAACAGGTGAATGATTTCAATAAGGGAATCGCCATCGACGGTTCGACATTCGAGGCTAACGAGACCCCGTTCTCCTACGGAATGGCTTGCTATCCGGAAAAACACGAAGAGGCGCCCAATATGGAATCGGATATTTTCTATCTGAAAGAGAAGGTGAAGAACGGCGCGGACTATCTGGTGACACAGATGTTTTTCGACAACGAGAAATATTATGCATTCGTAGACCGCTGCCGGGCGGAAGGAATTACGGTCCCCATCATTCCGGGCATCAAGCCGATCGTATTCAAGAACCAGCTTACCGTATTGCCCAAGATTTTCCGTTCGGACATTCCCGAACCGTTTGCCGCGGAACTTCGTAAATGCAAGACGGACGACGAGGCTAAAGCCGTCGGCGTCGAATGGTGCATCCAACAATGCAAAGATTTGATTGCACACGGTGTTCCAAGTCTGCATTTCTATACGATGATGGCATCGGATAGCGTCTACAAAGTGGCTAAAGAAATATATTAAAACACGAAAACATCGTTTCATGGGAATGAAACTATATTTCCGTCCCCATGAAACGATGTTTCCATGCCGGAGAAACTATATTTTCAAGCAATCGTAATCTCCCCGATCAGCGAACAATTCAGATGTTCCTTTACTTCGTCCGGTGTCATGCCATGCCCGAACAGGAACATCAGTTTGGCAACCGCACATTCGGTCGTACTGTCATAACCGCTCACCACGCCAGCCTGCAACAGTTTGCGCCCGGTTTCATAGCGATGCATTTCCACACTTCCGGCAAGGCACTGGGTGACGTTGACAATGACAATTCCCCGTTCGACTGCATCCTTCAGCATCTCCAGCAACCAGTCATATCCGGGTGCGTTCCCGCTACCGAATGTCTCCATCACGACGCCTTTCAAGCCGGGAATATTCAAAATGCTTTCCACAACCTGCGGAGAAATTCCGGGAAATATCTTCAGGATAGCAATATTCCGGTCCAACAAGTAATGCGGTTTCAGCGGTTTTCTGGATACCGGGTGGTAAATCTGTGGAATATCATACTTAATCGAAATGCCGGCGTGTGCCAGCGGGGGATAATTATAGGAACGGAACGCATTGAAATTATCCGCATTCGTCTTGCTGGTACGATTTCCGCGCAACAGGTCGTTTTCAAAGAAAATACAGACTTCGGGAACCAACGGCATATCGTTTTCACGGGCAGCGGCAATCTCTATCGCCGTAATCAGATTTTCCTTTCCATCCGTTCGCAACATGCCGATCGGCAGTTGCGAACCGGTCAGGATCACCGGCTTACTCAGGTTCTCCAGCATAAAACTCAAAGCGGAAGCGGTAAATGCCATCGTATCGGTTCCATGCAGGACGACAAAACCATCATAATCATGATAATGGTCCGCTATGATCCGCACGATCTTCATCCATGAATCCGGCCCCATCTCCGATGAATCCATCGGCGGGTCGAACTGAATAGACGATATTTTATATCCAAGATTCTTCAGTTCGGGGACATGCACCTCCAGATGTTCGAAGTTAAAGGCCTCCAGAGAACCTGTCTCAGGATTTTCTATCATTCCGATAGTGCCTCCCGTATATATAATCAGAATAGAAGCATCGTTTTTCCGGACATTCATAACACAACCTGTATTTATATGATTTTCCTTTTTACGACGCAAAGATAACAACTATCATTTTGAAATCAAATATCGGAATAAAATAATTAAAGTTCACACAAAAGTTCATCAACAAGCAAATATACACAAACCATGCATTACTTTTTGTCAATCCAAGCACAGGTTTTTGTCCGGGCTTCTTATTTCCCCCGATTATTCGTACCTTTGCTCTATCAACTCAATAAAGGAGCAACATGTACTTCAAGGATATTATCGGTCAGGAAGAAATAAAAAAACGACTTATACATTCGGCACAGACAGGTGTCGTCCCGCACGCCCAGCTATTCACGGAACAGGGAGGTGCAGGCGCTTTTCCTCTTGCATTGGCTTACGCACGTTACCTGAACTGCACGAACCGGACGGAAACGGATTCATGCGGACATTGTCCGTCGTGTGTGAAGTACAACGAATTGGTCCATCCGGACCTTCATTTCGTATTCCCGATCGTATCCAAGAAGGAAAAGAAAAAGGAGGTCTGCGACGATTATCTCTCCGAATGGAGAGGTTTCCTGAAAGACCGCCCCTATTTCAATATAGACGACTGGCTGGATTATATCGATGCCGGCAACTCCCAGGCTTTGATCTATTCGAAAGAGAGCGACGAGATCATCCGTAAACTGAGCCTTAAGATATACGAAGCGACCTACCGCATCCTATTGGTTTGGTTACCGGAAAAGCTCCATCCGACCTGTGCCAATAAACTCCTGAAGATTATCGAAGAACCTCCCCGAAACACGGTGATCCTGATGGTATCGGAACTTCCCGATCAGATTTTGGGGACGATCCTGTCCCGCGCGCAACGGATCAACGTTCGGGGAATCCATCCGGAAGATATCGCCGCCTCCATGATCTCCCGGTTCAACCTGACTCCCGAAGACGCCAAACATGTCGCCCACCTGGCAAACGGCAGTTATCTGAAAGCGGTCGAGGCAATCAGCCTGGGAGAAGAGAACAAGTTCTACCTGGAACAGTTCAAAGGCATGATGCGCAATTCCTGGGCACGCAATGTCAGAGGCATGAAAGACATGGCGGATGTGTTGGCAAGCATCGGGCGTGAACGACAAAAGAACTTCCTCGCTTATTGCCAGCATCTGATACGCGAGAACTTCATGTACAGGTTCCAGTCGCCTGAACTCAATTACATGAATATAGATGAAGCCGGTTTTGCCGTGAAGTTCGCTCCTTTCATCAATGAACGGAATGTGATCGACATCATGGACGAGTTGGCAAAAGCGGAACGGCATGTGACTCAAAATGTAAATGCAAAGATGGTTTTTTTCGATCTTTCCCTCCGGCTTACCGTATTGATAAAACGATAATGGTTTACACAATATAACCGGGCGACATTCGTTTTTATGGAAACAGTTCGGTTCTATACATCTTTATGAATGATATTCCTATGAAAGCGAAATTATTGTTGATATTCTCTCTGTCGTTTTACCTTTTCAGTTGCAACGGACAGAATACCCATATTCCGGCAGCTGTCACTTCGGCCGCCCCGATCAAGATCAACCGTTTCGACAAGGAGCTTTTTAAGCTGGTCGAAACGAACGACTCATCCTTGCAAACCGGACTTGTCCGCGAATACCCGCAAATGCTCGACATATTGGGGAAAGGCATCCTGAATATGAAGTCTCCGGCAATGCCCGGTTTTTTCGACAAATTGATCAACTATTACTCCGAACCGACACTGAAGGGGCTATACGCCGACGCAGTCCGCCAATATGACGATGTTTCCCCAATCGAGCAAGCTCTCGGCAACGGTTTCGCATGGCTGAAGAGCTGCTTCCCGTCGATGCAGATTCCGGCAATCTATATGCATGTTTCCGGTTTCAATCAGAACGTACTGGTTGGCGACAGCCTGCTGTCCATCTCGACAGATAAGTATTTAGGAGAGGGATATCCGCTGTACCAGGATTTCTTCTACGATTTCCAGCGCCGGTTAATGACACCCGAACATATCGTCCCCGATTACCTTGCCGGATGGCTGATGTCCGAATTTCCGTTTGAAGGAAAAGAGAATGTACTGCTCGACCGGATGGTCTACGAAGGCAAAATAAAATACCTGATTCACCTGGCATTTCCCGAACTGAAGCCTGAAGTACTCATGGGCTACACGGAAACATCCTACAACTGGTGCAAGGAAAATGAATCGAACCTGTGGAAAGCTATCATAGAGCGCAAGCATCTTTATACGCCTGACCAGATGACGACAGGCAAATATTTCGATAACGTTCCTTCCACATTCCTGGCAAGCGATGCTCCCGGCAATCTCGGCAGCTGGATCGGCTGGCAGATCATCGATAAATATATGAAGGAAACAGATTCGACTCCGGAAGCCCTGATGCGGAACAACGATAGCCAAGCCATCCTGACCGGCTCGAAATACAAACCCTAAAACGATTGGGATATATATAAAAAAGAAAACCGCCCTATTCTCGCGAACTGGACGGATAACCTAATCTAACTTAATTCTAATACCATGAAAAACACTCTATCTTAATAACAGGATCGATCTCAAAAAAGTTCAACGGAACGGTTTATTTTTATTTCTTTCACAAAATAACGATCGTGCGAGATCAACAACACCGTTCCACTATAACTCTTTATAGCCGCTGTTATTATTTCAACACTTTGTATGTCCAGATTGTTCGTCGGTTCGTCCAAAATAAATACATCCGGTGCATTATTTCCGATCATAAGGCAGCAAAAGAGCAACCGGATCTTTTCACCTCCGCTCAACGAACACATCGGCTGGGACAGTTGCAGATGCTCCAGATTCCAGGAAGCAAGTGCGGAAAGACAACGTTCTTCCACATCCCAGTCGCCATTCAAACAAGTAAAGTTTTCTGCCGAGGCGTCGCCTTCAAGAATGGCATGGAGCGCCTTTATCCGATCGTCCACCCGCAGGGCTTCCGCCACCGTCAGGTTGTCGAACTGTCCGAAATGTTGTGGAATATAATAAGGGCGTGAAGAACACACTACCTCCCCCGATGAAGGTTTCAGGTTCCCTTCAATGATACGCAACAAAGTCGATTTGCCCGTACCGTTATTCCCCACCAGCGCAAGACGCTGTCCTGTATTGACTGTCAGGTTTATGTTTTGAAAAAGTGGTTCTTTGTCAGCATGAACATAGCATAGCTGATGTACGGATATGCACATAGTTTTCTTTGAATTAAAAGATTATAAACTAAAAAAGATAAATCACAAACGTGCCGAAGGATGGCACAGGATAAGGCCGGAATAAAGAATCGACAATCGAAAATGAACAATTGGCAATTACATCTGAAAGATATTTACGATATGTAGAAACCGGCTTACTTGAATATTTTCATCGGAGTATTTATATAATTAGAAAACAAAGATAATCTTTTTTCCAAGTATTACCACATAATTCATAAAATAGATTCGGACAGCTGTTTCAAAGCATCGGTGTTTTAAAATCGAAACATATATGTTTTGCATGCAAAACACCGGTGTTTTGAAAAGGGAATCCTTTACTGCAATAAACTTCATGCCTCCATGAACAGTTATATATACAATAACAACATAAAATTTAAAAGCTATGGGATTTTTATGGTACATTATCATAGGTATAGCAGCCGGCTTTCTGGCCGGTAAAATCATGCGGGGCGGTGGCTTCGGAGTAATAATCAATCTGATTTTGGGAATAATCGGCGGTGTATTGGGCGGCTGGGTATTCGGATTACTCGGAATTGCAGCTTCCGGTATTATTGGCAGTCTGATTACGGCAACAGTCGGAGCCATTCTGACGTTATGGATTGCTTCGCTGTTTAATAAACGAAATGCAGATCAGTAACAACAGAAAATATAGGGTAATGCAAATCCGCTCAATTGGCAAGATCTACGTTACCCTGTTTTCTTTAGCTATTTACGGAAACACATCTTATTTCAACACCACCAACACCCCGACCGGGCCGTGTGCACCCAATACAAGTGCCTGTTCGATATCGGCGGTTTTAGACGGGCCAGAGATGAAAGCACCGAAATCGTATGTCATGTTTTCCGTCTGTTTATAGGCTTCATGCATATTGTTCACGATCGAATTGCGGTCGATCAGTATGACCAAACTGTCGGAGATAAAATACAAGGCCTTATGCTTTACCTGGCGGGTAATCCAGACAGCCCCGTTCTCGGCTACTCCGAAATGGCCTTCCACGATGGCAAGATCAGTATTGTCCAACTCGCGGGGATCGTCGAGATCGTCCGGGTTAAAGGTGGCACAGGTGATACCGGACAGATTGGAGGCGATGCGGGCTGCATCAGGAAAATGGTGGCGGATAATATCGTTGATATCGTCGCCGGGCTGCATCAGGACGGCTTTTCCTCCGGCAGCATTCAAGGATTCGGTGAACCGAGCGATTTTATCTTCGTAAATGATGGCATCCAGCGTCAGTTCCGGCCTGTCGTAACGTTTGCCGGTATGACGGCGGATAGCGGATAATATATCGTTTTTGCTACTCATTGTCGTATTATTTTATCTTGTTGCTTTTCCACATTTCGTTGAACGACTGTTTGGCGAAAGCCGGCAATTCACGGCCCTTGCCCCATGCATTCAGAGCGTTGTAGATCATAAAACGAGGCATCTTATTGACTACCGGAGCAAATTTCAAAGCCGTATTGAACAGCTTCGGGCGTTCCATCAGGAACTTCATGCCACCGGACATAACCTTTTTTTCCGTACTCGCTTTCCCTATCTTATCCAAGTCCTGACGCCAGCGATAGATCTGTTCGCCGAGGTCGATCTTGACCGGGCAGACGTTCGAGCAAGAGAGGCACAACGAGCAGGCGGAAACATTGTCCGAATATTTCACCGGGTCTTTCAGCATCCCTAAGTTGATCCCGATCGGGCCGGGTATAAAATAGGTATAGGAATAACCGCCGCTACGACGATAGACCGGACAGGTATTCATGCACTCGCCACAACGGATACAGTTCAGCGTACGGATATGATCGGGACGTGCCAGGATATCGCTCCGGCCGTTATCGACAATAATGATATGGAACTCGCCTCCTTCTTTCGGTTTGCAATAGTGAGAAGTGTAGGAAGTAATCGGCTGTCCCGTGCCGGAACGTGCCAGCAGGCGAGTAAAGACACCTAACGACTCACGGTCCGGTACGATCTTCTCCATTCCGAATGTCGCGATGTGGACATTCGGGAAAGAAGTTCCCATATCAGCATTTCCTTCGTTGGTGCAGACCACTATCTCGCCGGTCGAAGCGACTGCAAAGTTAGCTCCCGTCATGGCGACATCGGCTGTCAGGAATTTCTCACGCATATTCTTACGGACGGCATGCGTCAGATAGGTCGGGTCGGAGTTGCCTTTTTCCGTACCTAACACGCGCTCCATCATCTCGCCCACCTCCTGCCGCTTGATATGGATCGCGGGCATCACGATATGGCTGGGATGAAGTTTCATCCATTGAAGGATACGTTCGCCGAGGTCGCTCTCGATTATATCGTAACCTTTTCCGAACAGGTAATCGTTCATGCCACACTCTTCGGTCAACATGGATTTGCTCTTTATCAGCGTATGTGCCTTGTGCTGTTGCAGGATTTCCTCGACGATCGCATTATGTTCCGCCGCGTCTTTCGCCCAATGGACAATCGCTCCGTTGGCCGTGGCGTTCTTCTCGAACTCTTCCAAAAGGACATCCAAATGGCTGTTCGAATAAAGTTTGATCTCACAAGCCAGTTCGCGCAAGCGTTCCCATTCGGGAAGCGAATGGCTCATTTTATCCCGTTTGGCACGCACCATCCAGAGGGTTTCGTCGTGCCAAGCTTCCTGCTTGCGGTTCTCGATGAAGCGGGCTGCTGCTTTTGAATGTTTCGTACTCATAATCCGGAAGCTAATATTTCAACAATATGAATCGTTTTAATCGGAAGGTTGCCACGCTTGATCACGCCTTCCATATGCATCAGGCAGGAGCTGTCGGCGCCGGTGATATACTCGGCTCCCGTGCTCATGTGATCCTTCACCTTATCTTGTCCCATGCAAACGGACACATCGGGTTCCTCTATTGCAAACATGCCGCCGAAACCGCAACACTCGTCTATCCGCTTCGGTTCGAATATCTCGATGCCTTTCACCAAAGAGAGGAGATCACGCAATTTGGAGTAATACGGAATATTACGTTCGCTCGGAGAAGAAAGATGCAGCTCGCGCACACCGTGGCAACTATTGTGAATACTTACTTTGTGAGGAAATTCGGCTTTCAGTTCTTTCACCTTCACGATGTCGTGCAGGAACTCGCAAATGTCATAAATCTTCTTGCTGTTCATACACACATGCCCGGCTTTTTCCAGGATGCCGGGATGATTCTCTTTTACAAAAGCGACGCAACTGGCAGAAGGGCCAACCACATAATCATACGGACGGAACAGTTCTTCCATCCGTAGCGCCAATCCTGCCGATTCATGTTCGAACCCGGCATTTGCCATCGGCTGGCCGCAGCAAGTCTGGTCTAATGGATAATCCACATCCAACCCGAGACTTTTCAATAATTTATAGGAAGCAACACCAACTTCCGGATATATCGCATTGATATAACAAGGAATAAATAGTCCTATCTTCATATTGGTTTGTTTTAATTACCACAAATGTAGTAATTATTTCTGTTACTTTTGGCTTGATCCAAAAGTAACAGAAATATCAAGCCAAAAGTGACGGATCACTTATACTCTTGCCAGCTCCGGATCTGTATATCGTCCATGCTCAACGTGCAGAATGCTTCGATAAAGGCACTTGCCAGACGTGCATTCGTGATAAGCGGGATGTTCAGGTCGATGGCGGCACGGCGGATCTTGTAGCCGTTGTCCAACTCTCCGGCGGAAAGGTCACGCGGGATGTTCACAACCATATCGATTTTCTTTTCGTGTAGCATAGCGAGTGCTTGCGGTTCCTTGCCTTCTTCGCTCGGCCAGTAGACCAACGTACTGGGGATACCGTTTTCCCGGAGGAAACGGTGCGTTCCGCCTGTAGCGAAGAGGTTGTAACCTTTCGATGCCAACATCTTGGCGGCATCCAACATGGCAACTTTCTGTTTCGGTGTACCCGTCGAGAGCAGGATGTTCTTTTCCGGGATACGGAGGCCGACGGAAAGCATGCTCTTCAGAACTGCTTCGGAAACATCATCACCGATACATCCGACTTCGCCCGTCGAAGCCATGTCGACACCCAAAACGGGATCGGCCTTCTGCAAGCGGTTGAAGGAGAACTGGGAGGCTTTGATACCTACATAATCCAGATCGAACTCGTTCTTATTCGGTTTCTCGACAGGCAAGCCCAACATGATACGGGTAGCCAGTTCGATAAAGTTAATCTTCAAGACTTTGCTGACGAACGGGAAGGAACGGCTCGCACGGAGGTTACACTCGATCACCTTGATCTCGTTGCCTTTCGCCAAATACTGGATATTGAACGGACCGGAGATATTCAGCTCTTTTGCGATCTGCTTGCTGATACGCTTGATCCGGCGAACCGTTTCGACATACAGTTTTTGCGCGGGGAACTGGATGGTCGCATCACCGGAATGCACGCCGGCAAACTCTATATGTTCAGAGATGGCATACATGACAATCTCACCTTTATCGGCCACCGCATCCATTTCCACTTCTTTAGCATGCTCGATGAACTGGCTGACAACGACCGGATGTTTTTGCGACACGTTGGCCGCCAGCTGCAGGAAGCGTTCGAGCTCTTCCTGGTTGGAGCAGACATTCATGGCGGCGCCACTCAGCACATAGCTCGGACGGACCAGAACCGGGAAGCCCACTTCGGCCACAAACTCGTTGATATCTTCCATCGACGAAAGCTCTTTCCAACGCGGCTGGTCCACACCGATACGATCCAGCATGGCGGAGAACTTCTCACGGTCTTCGGCATTGTCGATGCTCTTGGCAGACGTTCCTAAGATATTGACATGCTGTTCGTCAAGGCGCATCGCCAAGTTATTGGGTATCTGGCCGCCTGTCGAGACAATCACGCCGTGCGGATTTTCCAGTTCGAGGATATCCATCACACGCTCGAAGGTCAGCTCATCGAAGTAAAGGCGGTCACACATATCATAGTCGGTCGAAACCGTTTCGGGATTGTAGTTGATCATCACCGAACGCCAACCTTCCTTACGGATCGTTTCCAACGCCTGCACGCCACACCAGTCGAACTCGACCGAGCTGCCGATCCGGTAAGCACCGGAACCCAGCACGACGATAGAGCGATGGTCACCCTGATACTGCACGTCGTTTTCCGTACCGCTATAGGTCAGATACAGATAGTTCGTCTGCGCCGGGTATTCGGCAGCCAGCGTATCGATCTGCTTCACTACCGGGACGATGCCGTGTTCCTTTCGGAACTGGCGGACCTGCATCATACCTTTTTCTATATTTCCCTCAAGGCCGAAGGCGCGGGCTATCTGGAAATCGGAGAAACCTTGCCGTTTCGCTTTGCGAAGCAATTGACAATGGACAATGGACGATTGACAATCATCAGGATTGCGATATTCTTTTTTAATTGCCAATTGTCCATTTTCAATTGTCAATTTGTGCAACTCCTTGGAGGTACACATGATTCCATAGAGTTTTTGCAGGAACCACCGGTCTATCTTGGTCAGTTCGTGTATCTGGTCGACGGTATATCCGGCGCGGAATGCTTTGGAGATAACGAAGATACGGGTGTCGGTCGGTTCATGGAGCGCCTTGTCGATGTCGGCTATCACCAGCTCCTTGTTTTCAACGAATCCATGCATGCCCTGTCCGATCATACGCAACCCTTTTTGGATCGCCTCTTCGAAGGTGCGGCCGATCGCCATCACCTCACCCACAGATTTCATGCTCGACCCTAATTCGCGGGCCACGCCGTGAAACTTACCTAAATCCCAACGCGGAATCTTGCAGACCACATAATCGAGAGCCGGTTCGAAGAAAGCGCTTGTTGTCTTTGTCACCGAGTTTTTCAAGTCGAAGAGGCCGTAGCCCAATCCCAACTTGGCAGCGACGAAAGCCAACGGATAACCGGTAGCTTTGGAGGCCAGCGCAGACGAACGGGAAAGACGGGCGTTCACCTCGATCACGCGGTAGTCTTCGCTCTCCGGATCGAAAGCATACTGCACGTTACATTCGCCCACGATGCCGACATGGCGGATGATCCGGATAGCCAGTTCGCGCAGTTTATGATATTCGCTGTTGGTCAGTGTCTGCGACGGAGCGATCACGATACTTTCGCCGGTATGGATGCCCAGCGGGTCGAAGTTCTCCATGTTACAGACCGTGATGCAATTGTCGAAACGGTCGCGCACCACTTCATATTCCACTTCTTTCCACCCTTTCAAGCTCTTTTCCACCAATACCTGGGGAGAGAAAGAGAAGGCTTTTTCGACCAGCATATCCAGTTCCTCTTCGTTGTCGCAGAAGCCGGAACCGAGGCCACCCAGTGCATAAGCGGCACGGACAATCACCGGATAGCCTAACTCGGCAGCAGCCCGGCGGGCATCTTCGGCATTCTCCACAGCTTCGCTCTTGATCGTCTTCACACCGATCTCGTCGAGCTTGCGGACAAAAAGTTCGCGGTCTTCCGTATCCATGATCGCCTGTACCGGAGTACCGAGTACACGGACGTTATATTTTTCCAGCACACCACTTTGGTAAAGCGCCACACCGCAGTTCAACGCCGTCTGGCCTCCAAAAGCGAGCAGGATGCCATCCGGACGTTCTTTGGCGATCACTTTTTCGACGAAGAAGGGGGTGACGGGCAGGAAATAAACGGTATCCGCCACTCCTTCCGAAGTCTGTACCGTAGCGATGTTCGGATTGATAAGCACTGTCTGGATTCCCTCCTCCTTGATGGCTTTCAAAGCCTGGCTGCCTGAATAGTCGAATTCGCCCGCTTCGCCGATCTTAAGGGCGCCGGAACCAAGTATCAGGACTTTCTTTATATCTTCTTTCATTTTTCGGACTCTTTTATTCGTTAACATTTTTAGGTACGTTGCCTCACTCCCTAAAGAAGGTCGACAAACTTATCGAAGATGAACTCCGTATCGGTCGGCCCACTGCATGCTTCGGGATGGAACTGGGATGAAAAGAAAGGTTTCGTCTTATGCCGGATCCCTTCGTTCGTCCCGTCGTTCATGTTGATAAAGAGCGGTTCCCAGTCAGCCCCCAACGTGTCGCCCGCCACTGCGTAGCCGTGATTCTGGGAAGTGATAAAACACTTATCCGTCCCCACCATGCGTACCGGTTGGTTATGGCTGCGGTGGCCGTATTTCAACTTATAGATAGAAGCGCCTCCGGCTTTGGCAAGCAACTGGTTTCCCATGCAAATGCCGCAGATAGGTTTGTCCCCATCAAGTGCCTTGCGGATGTTCCGGACGGCAGCATCGCAGGTATCGGGGTCGCCGGGACCGTTCGAAAGGAAAAGCCCGTCATATTCCAGGTGATTGAAATCGTAGTTCCAAGGGACACGTATCACAGCAACATTCCGCTTCAAAAGGTTACGGATGATATTGGCCTTCACACCGCAATCGAGAAGCACTACACGCTTTAAGAGTTGAAAGTTGAAAGTTGAAAGTTGAAAGTTGTCAGTATCTACGGGAAACGACATTTTCGTTCCGTCAGGCAGGTAGGCAATGATCTCTTTACAGGAAACGCGGTCCACATAGTTGATGCTCCCGTAGTCCGGCATTTCCCCTTCACTTTCTCCTTTCACCTTTCCACTTTCACCTTCGTTATCGGTACCCCCGATAACGATGCGTCCCATCATTACCCCATGCTCCCGGATTTTCTTCGTCAGCGCACGGGTATCGATACCGGTGATTCCGGGGATCTTTTCACGTTTCAGCCAGTCGCCGAGGCTTTCCACAGCATTCCAGTGGCTATACTCTTCGCTATAGTCACTCACGATAATCGCCTCCGCATGAATTTTCTCACTCTCCATAAAGGTAGGCAAGCCGTTCTCTTCGATAGAGAAAGGAGGCACCCCGTAGTTTCCGACCAGCGGATAGGTCAGAACCATCAACTGCCCGGCATACGAAGGGTCGGTAAGACTTTCGGGATAACCGGTCATGGCAGTGTTGAACACCACCTCACCGGCCACTGCCTTGTCGAAACCAAAAGAGAAGCCGTGAAACATGCTTCCGTCGTCTAAGACCAATGTTGCTGTTTTTCTTGTCATTTTCAATCTTATTCAATTATCATTTTTCATTTTCCAAATATTCCTCTTCCATATAATGGATGAACGCTTCGTTCACCATTCGCGCACCACCCGGCGTCGGATAATCGCCAGAGAAGTACCAATCGCCCGGATGATCGGGACAGGCGGCATGCAGCCCTTCGAGCGTCTGGTAGACAATCTCCACCTTCGCATGCGTCCCGGCGGGGGTAAGCAATTCCACCATCTTGGCCGAGATTTCCTCATCGGTGAAAGGCGCATAAATTTCCTTCACATAGTTCACGGTCGTATCGCATGGCACGGCCTGTTGTTGCTTGGCTTTCTTATAGGCACCGAGCAAGACGGATTCCATACCCTTGTCCACTAAAAGCGCCACGGCAGCCTTGAACGCGATAAATTCGCTCATGCGAGACATGTCGATACCGTAATAGTCCGGATAACGCACCTGCGGAGACGAACTGACCACCACGATCTTCTTCGGGTTCAGGCGGTCCAGGATACCGATGATACTCTGCCGGAGTGTCGTGCCACGCACGATACTGTCGTCGATCACGACCAGATTGTCTTCGAAAGGCACGATACTGCCATACGTGATGTCATACACATGGGCAGCCAGGTCGTTACGGCTGTTTCCTTCGGCAATGAAAGTACGCAATTTTATATCCTTGATCGCTACTTTTTCACATCTGACGCGCATGGACAGGATTTGTTCCAGTTCTTCCTCCTGAAGCAGGTGGCTGCGATCGGTGATCCATTCCTTTTTCTTCCTGTTCAGATATTCGTTCATCCCCTCCTGCAACCCGAAATAGGCGACCTCCGCCGTATTCGGAATAAAGGAGAAGACCGTATGGTTCAAGTCATTGTCCACTGCCTTTAGTACGGCTGGCACAAGATTTTCCCCTAATCGTTTCCGTTCGCGGTAAATATCCCGGTCGCTTCCACGCGAGAAGTAGATGCGTTCGAACGAGCAGGCCTTATTCTCTTTCGGCTCCATGATCTGCGACGTATGCCACTCGCCTTGCTTGTTGATGATCAACGCATCTCCTCTTTTCAGTTCGCGTATGTCATCGACAGAGACGTTCATGACCGTCTGGATCACCGGACGTTCGCTCGCCAGGATCACAATCTCGTCATCGGCATAATAGAACGCCGGACGGATGCCCCAGGGATCGCGCACGCTGAAAGACTCGCCGCTCCCCGTCAGCCCGCAGATCACGAAACCGCCGTCCCACAGCGGGGCACAACGTTTCAGGACATTCGACAGGTCGACATTCGCTTCGATCGCATGGGTGATCTCCATCCCTTTCAGTCCTTCGGCCTCATACAGCCGATACAGGCGTTCGACCTCGCGGTCCAAACGATGCCCGACCTGTTCCAACATGATGAATGTGTCGGCATAGGCACGCGGATGCTGGCCGATGGCTGTTATCTTTTCAAAAATATCTTGTACGTTAGTAAGATTGAAATTACCGCAAAGAGCGAGGTTCTTGGCTCTCCAGTTGTTGCGGCGTAAAAAGGGATGGACATAGGAAATACCGGACTTACCGGTTGTACTGTAACGCAGGTGTCCCATATAAAGCTCTCCTGCAAAAGGTAGGTTTGTTTTGGCAAAAAGCGGATCGTTCAGTTTGCCGGGTGGCAAATCTTTGTAATGTTCATGAACGGCGGCAAATATTTCGGTAATGGCTCCAGTGCCTAACGCTCTTTCCCGAAACATATATTCTTCGCCGGGGCTGGCTTCCAACTTGACGCATGCTAAACCGGCTCCTTCCTGACCACGGTTGTGCTGCTTTTCCATTAACAAATAGAGCTTATTGAGCCCATACATCCAGGTTCCATACTTCTGATGATAATATTCCAAAGGCTTTAGTAACCGGACCATGGCGACTCCACACTCGTGCTTAAGTACTTCCATTTGGTTCTATCTTGTTTATTTCGACTGCAAAGATACTTACATTATATTACATAATGTTCATACAAACGAAATTTATTTGACACATTAATAGAAATAATCACTTTATCTACCATTTGGTTAAATTATTTTATAAAACGATACTCTTTCGACAATTCTGTCAAATGAAAAGAAAAAACCCTTTCACCCTATACGAATTGTAAGAAAGCAAAAGGCTTTTCCTTTACAATCATAATCGGAGCGTTTTTGTTCCGGGGAAGCAAACAAAGAATCTATTTTCGACAATCTTTTCCACTTTGTCTTTTTGACAACCCAATCAGGGTTTTGGCTATCATATAGACTGTTAAAAAATATTACCCTTGCTACTAATTTCCAAAAAACAGCCTACTAATTCAAAATAGAAGGGATAGTGCTGTCATTTTGATAATAACAAATATGTTCCGTACGACCGGCCAACATCCAGAAAATCTCACATTTCCATATCCTTTATCGTAAAAAACCTGTATATTTGTCTAACGTTAAAATTCAAGTTATGAGAATCTATTACTCCATTATCATCCTCATCATCGGTTTCTGTGTTTCCCTTCAGGCACAAGACAATGCGGACAATTTTAAACGACAGGCCCAAAGTAGCTTTGAGAACAAAGACTATATGAAAGCCCGCAATCTTTATATCCAGGCATATAAGGAGTATGCAAATGAAGGAAAAGCAACGCAGGCAATCGAATGCGGAACACAAGCGGCCTCCCTCTATTACCGTGAGAACAACTATCAGGATGCGTTCGAGCTTTGCCGGCAAATGAACCAGATAGTGGCGAACCAGGAGCAGGCGGAACAAAAGAAACTGTACGACCTGCGTTTTATGATCACAAAAGAGCGCCTGCAAATGTATATCAAACTGAGAAACGCCGCACAGGCGCAACTCCAGCTTAACACACTGGACAACCTGGCCGAAGAATCAGGCAATCCCGGACTTTCCGAAGAGCTGTTGTACACAAAAACCGATTACTACTATATCTTCGGGCAGAAGAGTGAAGGAGACGCAGCTTTCAACAAACTCGTCAACCAATACCGGGAGAAAAAGGAATACGGCAAAATCAGTGAATGCTATCAAAATCTAATCGCGATTGCACGCAATGCCAATAATATCCCGCTGATGGAGCAGACCTACGAGAAATATATGGTATGGACCGATTCAGTAAAGAAGCTTACCGAAGAGGATAAATTGGACGCCTTGCAACAAAAATACAATGGCAGCCTGCAAACGATACAGGAAAAAGAAGGCCAGTTATCAGTCAAGCAGTATATCATCGCCGGACTCTGCACGCTGATCGCCATCCTGGTTGCCGCGTTGGTGTTCCTGGCATTCATGGTCATGCGTTTCATCATCCTGAACCGGAAGTTGAAGAAGACTATCCAGACCATCACCGAGCACAGCGAACAACAGACCGGATTCATCCAAAGCATATCGGCGCAGATGGGACCGACGCTGGAAGGAATGAGCAAGTCGGTAGCCGGACTGCAGGCCTCCTCACCCGGACAGGCAAAGGCCATACAGGCACGCATCGATACCCTGAAACAGTTCGGAGACCATATACAAGAACTTTCTTCGCTTGAAAACTCCTTGCTGGAAACCTACGAAGCGCAATCTTTTAATGTCAGCTCTTTCTGCGAGAAAGTGATGGAACAGATAAAAGAGGATGTCCGTCCGGGCGTCGAAGTCACCACGGATATTCCGAAGATAGAAATCAAGACTAATGCCGAACAGTTGCAACGCATCCTGCTGCATCTGTTGAGGAACGCAGCGAACTACACGACTTCGGGCAAAATCAAGCTGGAATTCAAGAAGAAAGGAGCCCATATCTGCCAGTTTATCGTGACCGATAACGGTCCGGGCATTCCAGCCGAAAAGCAGGAGGTGCTCTTCAAACCTTTTACCGAAATCAAGGATCTGGCCGATGGCGACGGACTGGGATTGCCTATCTGCTCCCTGATCGCTTCAAAAATGAACGGCACACTGTCCATAGATTCCGAATATAAAAAAGGCAGCCGTTTTATTCTGGTGTTGCAGGTGTAACCTGACACATACATTGCCGGACGCGGGGAAACGCGTCCGGCTGTATCCGGTAAATGTCACTCCATCCTCGCCTTTACCTTCTCCCAGGCATGCGTGTCGAAAAGGCAACAGCTTCTCATCGTATCGTACATTTCACGGAACCGCGACAACGGTATCATAAAACTTAAAATATCCGGTTCGAAATAAGGACGTACCGAAGGATCGAAAAATCCGATAAAAGTACGCTTGCCTCCCCGGTTGTTTTCTACAACGGCTTGTGTCACGACGGAGCAACACCCCGAACCGAACAGAGAGGTAACGGCATCCGGCGCGTTATTATCGAAAAAAGCCCAGGTAGCCAGGCCGGAAAGCATATCGGGAGTAGCCAGGAACAACACCCCTTCCAGATTGTCGAAGCTCTCCACCTGGTCCATACGCGCAAAGTTCAGGTAAGCAGACTTTGCCCTGGGGACTTTCAGTTCATCAAGAAACTCCGATACCTTCTCCGGTGTCTGTTTGTACTTTTCCTTTAACGACACGAAGCCCGGTATACGCTCCGGCATCTCCGTAAAACCGGCATAGAACTTTCCTCCGCCACAACCGATAGTATCGACACTCAGGGTAACCGTCTTTCCTTCCCTGACATCTTTCATACATTTAAACAGACAGCCTCCGATCTTATCGACCGGATTCACTGAATGATCTGAAAACCAAAAGACAATGGGTAAGTCGACTTTCTCCCCGAAGGCTTCACGGAAGTTATTAAGAAATACTTTTATATCCATGATATAAACAGTTTTATTGGTTTTGTCAAATATACGCAAAATAGAGCAACCAAGTGCGACTAAGCAAAAAGACAGGGCCAGCTTCATTTGTTATCATTTTGATTATTTCCATAGAAAACACAATAAACTTTCATTTTTATACAACAAAACAAGAATATAATTACAAATTATCACACAAATCAATCATATCCTTTCAAATAGAAACAGACCAATTCCTAAAATAAAAAAGCCTCTCATCTTTTATGCATAACAACATTACATTTTGAAACACATATAGTATATTTGTCGAACATTTTGATAAGCAAATAAACATTACACAAACATAAGGTCAACAAATGATGAAAGAGAGAAGCCTTTTGAACAACAAACAAGGATTATACGATCCTGCTAACGAGCATGACGCTTGCGGCGTAGGACTGGTCGTAAACGTCCACGGTGGTAAATCACACGACATTGTAGAGTCTGCCCTTAAGGTATTGGAAAACATGCGGCATCGAGGTGCGGAAGGAGCAGACAACAAGACCGGAGACGGGGCAGGCATCTTGTTACAAATTCCACATGAATTCATCTTACTACAAGGCATTCCTGTACCTGAAAAGGGTAAGTACGGAACCGGGCTGGTCTTCTTTCCGAAAGACGAAGAGCAGCGTTCGGCCATACTCAGTATCATGATCGAAGAGATCGAAAAGGAAGGGCTGACCTTGATGCATCTGCGCAAAGTCCCTGTCAACACAGACATCTTAGGAAAAGACGCACAGGACACGGAACCGGATATCAAGCAGGTGTTCATCACCGGATGCGACGATCAGCAAGCATTGGAACTGAAACTCTACATCATCCGTAAACGGATCGAGAAACGGGTGGCGGCATCCGACATACCGGACAAGAAAGATTTCTACGTGGTGTCGCTTTCCACCAAGAGCATTATATATAAAGGTATGCTGGAGTCGATGCAGCTTCGCCACTATTTTCCCGATCTGACCAACCACTACCTGACAAGCGGGTTGGCACTCGTCCACTCCCGCTTCAGCACGAACACATTCCCGACCTGGAGCCTGGCACAACCATTCCGCCTTCTGGCACACAACGGAGAGATCAACACGATACGGGGCAACCGGGGCTGGATGGAAGCACGCGAAAGCGTCCTCTCCTCTCCCCGCATCCCGAACATAGACGAGATACGCCCGATCATCCAGCCGGGCATGAGCGACAGCGCCTCGCTGGACAACGTGTTGGAGTTCTTTGTAGCGTCCGGCATGAGCCTGCCGCATGCCATGGCAATGCTGGTTCCGGAAAGTTTCAATGAGAAGAACCCGATATCGGAAGACCTGAAAGCGTTCTACGAATATCATTCCATCCTGATGGAACCGTGGGACGGACCGGCCGCCCTGCTCTTCAGCGACGGGCGATATGCCGGAGGGATGCTCGACCGTAACGGTCTGCGCCCGGCACGCTACCTGATCACGAAAAACGGCATGATGGTCGTGGCATCCGAAGTGGGTGTGATGGACTTCGAGCCGGGTGAGATAAAAGAAAAAGGCCGCCTGCAACCGGGCAAGATCCTGTTGGTCGATACGGAAGAAGGCAAAATCTATTACGACGGCGAACTGAAAAAACAGCTTGCCGACGCACAACCCTACCGCGTCTGGTTGGCCAACAACCGGGTAGAGCTGGACGAACTGAAATCAGGCCGCCGTGTCTCGCACACCGTTGCCGGATACGACAGGATGCTGCGTGCTTTCGGATACAGCCGCGAGGATATCGAGCGCATTATCACTCCGATGTGTACAGGTAGCGCCGAGCCGGTCGGTTCGATGGGGAACGACACGCCACTGGCCGTCCTATCCGAACGCCCGCAGCTGTTGTTCAACTATTTCCGCCAACAGTTCGCCCAAGTGACGAACCCACCGATCGACCCCCTTCGTGAAGAATTAGTCATGAGCTTGACGGAATATATCGGTGCAGTGGGAAATAACATCCTGACACCGAACGAGGCACATTGCAAAATGGTGCGCCTTGCCCATCCGATACTGACCAACACACAATTAGATATTCTTTGCAACATCCGCTACAAAGGTTTCAAGTCTGTCAAACTGCCGATGCTCTTCGAAGTGTCGCGGGGCAGCGAAGGACTGAAAGCAGCCCTCGACCAGCTTTGCAAACAAGCGGAACAATCCGTTACAGACGGCGTGAACTACATTATCCTGAGCGATAAGAACGTGGATGAGACCCATGCTCCCATTCCTTCGCTTCTCGCCGTCAGCGCTGTGCACCACCACCTGATCTCCGTGCAGAAACGCGTACAGACTGCATTGATAGTGGAGACGGGGGAAATGCGCGAAGTGATGCATGCCGCCCTGCTCTTAGGTTACGGGGCGAGCGCCATCAACCCATACATGTCATTCGCCATCCTCCAGGATATGGTAGACAAGCAGGAGATACAGCTCAACTACGAGATGGCCCGCAAGAACTATATCAAAGCGCTTTGCAAAGGCTTGTTCAAGGTAATGAGCAAGATGGGTATCAGCACGATCCGCAGCTATCGCGGCGCCAAACTGTTCGAAGCAGTCGGTCTCTCGAACGTACTCATCGATGCCTATTTCGGCGGGACGGCAAGCAGCATAGGCGGTATCCGCCTGCAAGAGATAGCCGCCGATGCCATCGCCCTGCACCATCAGGCTTTCGGCGGGGAAGTGGACAGCCTGGTTCTTGAACACAAAGGGCTATACAGTTTCCGTAAAGACGGTGAGAAACATGCATGGAACCCGGAGACGATCTCGACCCTTCAATTGGCGACCCGGCTGGGCAGCTATAAGAAGTTCAAAGAATATACGCATCTTGTAGACGAAAAGGACGCACCGATCTTCCTTCGCGACTTCCTGACTTTCCGGACGGGAAAGCCCGTTCCGGTCGAAGAGGTGGAACCGGCAAGCGAGATCATGAAGCGTTTCGTCACAGGCGCCATGAGTTTCGGCTCGATCAGCAAGGAGGCACACGAGACGATAGCGATGGCGATGAACAAGATACACGGACGCAGTAACACCGGAGAAGGCGGCGAAGACTCCGCCCGTTTCACTCCCCGCGAAGACGGCCTCTCCCTCCGTTCCGCCATCAAGCAGGTGGCCTCCGGGCGTTTCGGCGTGACAGCCGAATACTTAGTGAATGCAGACGAAATACAGATCAAGGTCGCCCAGGGAGCAAAACCGGGAGAAGGCGGACAGTTGCCGGGATTCAAGGTTAACGATGTGATTGCCAAAACACGCCACTCCATCCCGGGTATCTCGCTGATCTCTCCTCCTCCTCACCACGACATTTACTCGATCGAAGACCTGGCACAGTTGATCTTCGACCTGAAGAACGTCAACCCGCGTGCCGAGATAAGCGTGAAGCTGGTATCGGAAAGCGGTGTCGGGACGATCGCCGCAGGTGTGGCAAAAGCAAAAGCCGACCGCATCGTCATATCGGGAGCCGAAGGGGGAACGGGAGCTTCACCGATGAGTTCCATCCGCTACGCCGGGCTACCTCCCGAATTGGGATTGTCGGAGACGCAGCAGACCCTGGTCATGAACAACCTTCGCGGACAGGTCCGCCTGCAAACCGACGGACAGTTGAAAACCGGACGCGACATCGTCCTTATGGCACTGTTGGGAGCCGAAGAGTTTGGTTTCGCCACCTCCGCGCTGATCGTGCTGGGCTGCGTGATGATGCGCAAATGCCACATGAACACCTGCCCGGTAGGTGTCGCCACTCAAAACGAGGAGCTGCGTAAACGTTTCCACGGCCGCCACGAATATTTGGTGAACTTCTTCACCTTCCTCGCCGAAGAGGTCCGGGAATATTTGGCTGAGATGGGCTTCAAACGATTGGATGACATCATCGGGCACACGGAACTGATCACTCTGCGTCCCATTGCATCATCCGGCAAATACGCTCTACTCGATTTCTCCAAATTGCTGCACGTCCCGGCACAGGCGGCCACCCATGCCGTCCGGCACACGACGGAACAGGAGCATATGATCGGCAACGTGAAAGACCGCGACATCATCCAGCATGCCATGCCGGCCATAGAGCATCAACAGGAGATTTCTTTGGATTATGCCATAGCCAACACCGACCGCTCGGTTGGCGCCATGCTCTCCGGCGAGATCGCCAAACGATACGGTAACGCAGGACTGCCGGAACATACGCTCAATATCAAGTTCAAAGGTTCAGCCGGACAGAGCTTCGGCGCCTTCCTTGCGCACGGTGTCAACTTCCGCCTCGAAGGGGAAGCCAACGACTACTTAGGCAAAGGATTGAGCGGCGGGCGTATCAGCGTGATGCCTCCGGTACGGTCGACCTTCGTAGCCGAGAACAACACGATTGCCGGAAACACCCTGATGTATGGCGCGACAAGCGGCGAAGTGTATATCAACGGACGGGTTGGCGAACGTTTCTGCGTACGTAATTCCGGCGCTATCGCTGTCGTGGAAGGGGTCGGTGACCATTGTTGTGAATATATGACCGGCGGCCGCGTAGTGGTCCTCGGACGTACAGGACGTAACTTCGCTGCCGGTATGAGCGGCGGTGTCGCGTATGTCTGGAACAAGGAAGGGGACTTCGATTACTACTGCAATATGGAAATGGTCGAACTCTCGCTGATCGAAGACAGTGCGACACGCAAGGAACTGCACGAGTTGATCCGCAAACACTATCATTTCACCGGCAGCCATCTCGCAGGCAAGATGCTCGACAACTGGGACAAGTATGTGGATGAATTCATCCAGATCGTCCCGATCGAATACAAAAAGGTCTTGCAGGAAGAGCAGATGAAGAAGTTGCAGCAGAAGATCGCCGAAATGCAGCGCGACTACTAAGCAGCAGAGCCATAAAAACAGTATCAGTATAAAATAAAATTACCAACATGGGAAATCCGAAAGCATTCCTCACCATACACCGGCAAGAAGCCGGATATCGTCCCGTTCACGAACGCATCGACGATTTTAGCGAAGTAGAACAAACGCTCAACAGCAGCGACCGCCGCACACAGGCCTCCCGCTGCATGGACTGCGGTGTGCCCTTCTGCCACTGGGCATGCCCGCTGGGTAACAAACAACCCGAATGGCAGGACCTGCTCTATAAAGGCAAATGGCGCGAAGCCTTCCACGTGTTGGAGCAGACTTGCGACTTTCCGGAGTTTACCGGACGCATCTGCCCTGCCCTCTGCGAGAAAAGCTGCGTGCTGAAACTGAGCTGTGACGAACCTGTCACGATACGCGAAAATGAAGCCTCCATCGTCGAGGCTGCTTTCCGTGAAGGATATATCCAACCGGTCCACCCTGTACGCAACGGCAAACGGGTAGCCGTGATCGGTAGCGGTCCGGCCGGACTGACAGCCGCCAATCGTCTGAACCGCCTGGGATACGAAGTGACGGTTTTCGAGAAATACGAACTGCCGGGCGGCCTGCTCCGGTTCGGTATTCCGAATTTCAAATTAGGAAAGAACATCATCGACCGCCGCATCCGGTTGATGGAACAGGAAGGGATCATCTTTAAAGTCAACACGATGGTCGGAAGCGAAGTTTCTGCCAAAGAGATCGTCTCGACGTTCGATGCCGTCTGTGTCGCCATCGGTTCCGAAGTGCCGCGCGACCTTCCCATCGAAGGGCGCAATCTGAAAGGTGTCCACTTCGCCCTCGAACTGTTGTCACAACAGAACCGTATCCTCGAAGGCATCGCCATTCCGCCTAAAAGCATCATCAACTGCAAGGGCAAGAAAGTCCTCGTCATCGGAGGCGGCGACACGGGAAGCGACTGTGTCGGGACTGCCAACCGCCACGGAGCCGCGAGCGTGACACAAATCGAAATCATGCCCCAACCTCCCGTCGGGCATAACCCGGCAACCCCTTGGCCTATGTATCCGCAGGTACTGAAAACAAGCAGTAGCCACGAAGAGGGCTGTATCCGCCGCTGGAATCTCGCCTCCGTCCGTTTCATTGGCGACAAGAACATCCTGAAAGGTGTCGAAGTCGAAGAGGTAGAATGGCTACCCGCCAAAGACGGCGGTCGTCCGGAAATGCGTAAAACCGGACGTACGGAAGTGATCGAAGCCGATCTCGTGTTTCTCGCAATGGGTTTTATCCATCCCGAACAGGAGGGGCTCGTCAAAGAACTTTCCCTCGCAGTCGACGCACGCGGTAACATCGCCGTCGATCCGACAACCAATCAGATAGCCGGCACAAACATCTTCGCTTCCGGCGATGCCGTCAGCGGAGCCAGCCTTGTTGTCCGCGCCATGGCTTCCGGCCGTAAAACAGCCGCAGCCATCGACAAATACCTATACCCCCATAAATCATAATTCATAAATTAAAAATCATAATTTCCATGTGTGGCATTACAGCAATATTCAACATCCATAGCAGCGCCGCCGACCTTCGTCAGCAGGCTTTAAAAATGAGTAAACGCATCCGTCATCGCGGTCCGGACTGGAGCGGAATTTATCAAGGGAAGACCGCCATTCTCGCCCACGAACGCCTCTCCATCGTCGATCCGGCATCCGGAGGGCAACCGTTGAAAAGCAAAGACGGCAAACTGATCCTCACCGTCAACGGTGAGATATACAACCATCGCGAACTCCGCGAACAACTGAAAGACGAATACGAATTCCAGACCGGAAGTGACTGCGAGGTCATCCTCGCCCTCTATCGCAAGTATGGTGTCGGATGTGTGGAAAAACTGAGCGGTATCTTCGGTTTCGCCCTCTATGACGAAGCGAACGACTGCTACCTGATCGCCCGTGACCCGATCGGTGTCATTCCTCTCTATATCGGTTATGACAACGAAGGACATCTTCTCGTATCTTCCGAACTGAAAGGACTTGAAGGTTTCGCCGCCTCATACGACCAGTTTCCTCCGGGACATTATTTCTATAGCCGCGATAAGGATTTCACCCGTTGGTACGTCCGCGACTGGATGGAGTATGACAACGTGAAAGACAATCCCGCCAGTGTAGAGGAACTGCACGATGCCCTCGAAGCAGCCGTACGCCGCCAGCTAATGAGCGACGTGCCCTACGGCGTGCTTCTTTCCGGCGGCCTGGACTCGTCCATCACCTCCGCCATCGCAAAAAAATATGCTGCCAAACGTATCGAGACCGAAGGAAAGGCCGATGCGTGGTGGCCTCAGCTGCACTCCTTCGCCGTCGGTCTCAAAGGCGCTCCCGACTTGGCGGCAGCCAAGAAAGTGGCTGATTATATCGGTACTGTCCACCACGAGATCAACTACACGATCGAGGAAGGGCTTGATGCCATCCGCGACGTGATCTACTATATCGAAACATACGACGTGACGACTGTCCGTGCCTCTACCCCGATGTACCTGCTGGCCCGTGTAATCAAGTCGATGGGCATCAAGATGGTGCTGAGCGGTGAAGGGGCGGACGAAGTGTTCGGCGGTTACCTCTATTTCCATAAAGCCCCGAATGCGAAGGCATTCCACGAGGAGACAGTCCGCAAACTGAGCAAACTCTACATGTACGATTGCCTACGGGCCAACAAAAGCCTGTGTGCCTGGGGTGTGGAAGGCCGCGTTCCTTTCCTCGACAAAGAGTTTCTTGACGTTGCCATGCGCCTCAATCCCGAAGCAAAAATGTGTCCGGGCAGTGTGATCGAGAAGAAAATCCTCCGCGAAGCTTTTGCCGACATGCTCCCTCCTGAAATCGCCTGGCGTCAGAAAGAACAGTTCTCCGACGGTGTCGGCTACAGCTGGATCGACACCCTGAAGAAGGTGACAGCCGAGGCTGTCAGCGACACCGAAATGGCGAATGCTGCCCGACGCTTCCCGATCAACACGCCGCAGAACAAAGAAGAATACTTCTACCGTACCATCTTCGAAGAACATTTCCCCAGTGAAAGCGCCGCCCGCAGCGTGCCGAGCGTACCCAGTGTCGCCTGTTCCACTGCCGAAGCTCTCGCCTGGGATGCCTCCTTCAAAAACATGAACGACCCCAGCGGCCGAGCAGTGAAAGGAATACACGAAGCAGCCTACTAACATACCGATCCCCGTAACAAAACACACCTAAATCCATATTTTGCTACGGGGATTATTTTATTTTCGCTATCTTTGTGAACATCATCGGTAATAACAGCAAATGATATGAATACAAATTACCCAATAGCAGATAAAGTAGAATTCTTAATCGCTTGTGTATCGGAATTTGCAAAAGCCCATTCTCTAAAAAAGAAACAGGCTTTCAACTACATTGAAAGATATAAAGGTTTGGAATTTATTTCTAAACATTATGGAGTAGAACACACTTTTTCTTTCAATGATGTGATAAAACACATTACCGACTTTTGTCACCGCCAAGGAGGGGCGCTTGTCCTATGATACTATATCACGGCACAAACAAACCATTCGATCAAATAGATCTATCAAAATCTAAGCCTAATAAAGATTTCGGTAAAGGCTTCTACCTAACTTCGGATAAACGACAGGCTATAGATATGGCTAAAGCTAAGATCGACCAACAGGGAGAAGGTGAAGTCTTTATATATGCTTTCGAACTCGATGCTTCACTCTTATCATCCGGCGAGCTGAAAGTAAAATCATTTGATACTTACACCGAAGAGTGGGCTCTTTTTATACTGGCTAACAGAAATAATTCGATGAAGGATCCAATCCATGATTATGACATTGTGATAGGTCCTATTGCCAATGATCGTGTTGGTTTTCAATTACGTAGATACACAGACGATATCATAGACTTAGAAACCCTTGTCAAAAAGCTAACTTACATGAAAGGAATAACAATTCAGTATTTCTTTGGAACAATAGCGGCAATTTCTAAACTTAAACGATTATGAACAAGAAAGAAATAGAATACATGGTCGAAAGTATAGTCAAAGATCTCACCTTGCTATTAATGGAACGGCATGGAATGGATACGGAAATAGCCTTGCGCACTATTTATAACTCCGATACTTATGCCAAACTTGAAGATGTAAAAACGCATTTATATTATCAAAGTTCATTGTATATATATGATTTCCTCGAAAACGAAATCTTGACGGGTAAGATGCAATAGCCCTTATTGGTACAAAAATAGCCTACCTCCGGACATTGCCGGAGATAGGCCGTAAAGCATAAAGCCTAAAAAACTATACCCTTTAATGTATTACAGAAAATCCTTGCGCATCGGGCTGAATGTGTCGATCAGTACGCCTGCCTCCAGGCACTTGCAACCGTGTAGGACACCCGGTTTCATGTAGACGCCGTCGCCCGGACGGACGATCTTTGTCTCGCCATCCGTCGTAAACTCGAACACACCGCTTGCCACATAAGTCGCCTGTGTGTGCGGGTGTGTATGAGGCGTGCCGACAGCCCCGGTTTCAAACTTGACCTTGACCATCATCAGGTCGTCATTGTAGGCCATGATCTGACGGACGACACCTTCACCGGCATTATCCCACTTCATTTCTCTCTCGTACTGAAAATTATCACTTTCCATATTCCTCCTATTCTGTTTATATACAGACAAAAGTAAAAATAAATACAGAAACGGGAATAGGATTATCCGCCAAATTGTCCTACTTTTGAGAAATAATACAAATCTATATTCATATGAAAAGTAAGATTTCTACCGGGATGCTCTTCGCCATGCTTCTGTTTATGGCCATGCTTCCCCGAATAGGACATTCACAAGAGATCGATCCTAACGCTTATTACGAAATCGTAAGCAGCAACAATCTGGTTCTCGACAATCAAGACAGCGAAGACGACGGAACCCAGATATTCATCAACAACCGTGTGGAGAACCGCGTGTCGCAAGTATGGCAACTGACGACTCCCGGCTATGGGGTCTATAAGATCTGTACGCCTCTCACAGACAAATGCGTGGACAACAACAACACGAAAGAACCGGGTCCGGTTATCCAGTGGGACAATGGGACGACCAACATGAACCAATTCTGGAAACTCACGAAAGTAGGCGAAAACACCTACACGTTCACCTGCATAGCCAACGGGCTGAACCTCGGCATCAGCGATGACGGGCAACCGGGAAAAGCGGCTCTCCAGCTTGTTGCCGATTCGACCAACGCCAGACAACATTGGACGCTGCGCCGGTCGAACATCAAAATAGACAAGGAAGCCTTGCGCGGATCGAGCGACAAGGATTGGGAAAACGAGACCATCTTTGCCGTCAACAAGGAACCGGGGCATACGACCTATGTTCCCTTCCCCTCCGTGGAAAGCCTGCAAAGCTCTCCCGACTACCGCAAAGCCTGGCTTCGCCCGAACTCGCCGCGCTACCAGCTGTTGAACGGTAACTGGAAATTCAACTGGGTGAAACAGCCGTCCGAACGTCCGGCCGATTTCTATAAACCGAACTACGACGTTTCCGGCTGGAAAGAAATTCCGGTTCCATCCAATTGGGAAATGTACGGATACGGCACGCCGATCTATACGAATATCACATATCCGCATCGCAACAACCCTCCTTTCATACAAGGAAAGAAAGGATATACGATCATGGACGAACCGAACCCGGTCGGTTCCTACCGCCGCGACTTCAATATCCCGGACGATTGGAAAGGAAGTGAAATCTTTATCCATTTCGACGGTGTCTACAGCGCCATGTACCTTTGGGTGAACGGAAAGAAAGTCGGATACAGCCAAGGGGCGAATAACGACGCGGAATTCAATATCACGAAATATGTAAAACCGGGAAAGAACGTCCTGGCTGTCGAGGTGTACCGCTGGAGCGACGGCAGCTACCTGGAAGACCAGGACATGTTCCGCCTGAGCGGTATCCATCGCGATGTTTATCTGTTCGCGACTCCCAAACTGCGTTTGCGCGATTACTACCTGACCGCTTCATTCGCGGAAGATGACCTGAGCCGGGCGACATTCAATGTCCGCACGAACGTGACGAGCTATGGCAAAACGGTGGACGAAGCGGTTGTCGACATCACGCTGCTGGACAAGGACGGCAAGCAGGTGGCCATTATCTCCGATGTTGTCAAGGACATCAGGAAAGGACAGGAAGCGGTCAGCACAGCCAGCGTAGACATCAAGAACCCGCATCTCTGGTCTGCCGAGACTCCCTACCTCTACACGACGATACTGGAACTGAAAGACAAGACGGGCAAAACGCTCGAAGCGATGTCTTCACAGTTCGGTTTCCGCAAGATCGAGATCAAGAACAAGCGGGTATACATCAACAACGAACAGGTGTTCTTCAAAGGGGCTAACCGCCACGACATCCATCCGCAGCAGGGGAAAGCAGTTCCGGTCGAGTCGATGATCGAGGATATATTGCTTTTCAAGCGTTATAACCTGAACACGATCCGCACGAGCCACTATCCGAACGACGCCAAGATGTACGCATTGCACGATTACTATGGCCTCTACGTGATGGACGAAGCCGATATCGAGTGCCACGGCAACCATTCGATCAGCAACAAGGAAAGCTGGTTGCCGGCCTATGTAGACCGTATGGTTCGCATGATCGAGCGCGACAAGAACCACCCGTCCGTCATCTTCTGGTCTATGGGCAACGAGTCCGGCGACGGCAAGAACTTCGACACCGTATACGAGGAAGCACGCAAACTCGATCCGCGCCCGATCCACTACGAAGGAAAGAACAGGATCGCCGACATGGATTCCCGCATGTATCCGTCCATCGAGTCGATGAAGCAACAGGACGAAGAGAAGAGCGACAAGCCGTTCTTCCTTTGCGAATATGCACACGCGATGGGTAATGCGATCGGCAACCTCGACGAATATTGGGATTATATCGAAAACCACTCCTGCCGCATGATAGGCGGTTGTATCTGGGACTGGGTGGACCAGGGTATCAACAAATACGGCGAATTGCCTGACCGCTACTATTTCGGCGGTGGCTTCGGCGACAAACCGAACGACTTCGATTTCTGCTGCAACGGCATCGTGACTCCCGACCGCCGGGTGACGCCAAAATTGATCGAGGTGAAGAAAGTGTACCAATACATCAAATTCAAGCCGGTAGACCTCAAAGCCGGCAAGGTGAAGCTGGAAAACCGCTATGACTTCCTGAACCTGAATCAGTTCGACCTGCAATGGCAGTTAATGAAAGACGGACAAGTAGCCGAATCGGGCGTACTGTCCTTAGGCAATGTCGCCCCGAACAAAGATATCGAAGTGACGATCCCTTATAAAACAGCTTTGGAGGCCGGCAGCGAATATTTCCTTAATTTGTCGGCCCGGTTGAAAAAAGATTGCAACTGGGCGAATGCCGGACACGAAGTGGCTTCCGAACAATATTCGCTGACCGGAAAGGTTGCGGTCGCTCCTGTCGACATGGCTTTCAACGACACGCTGAAAGTGGAAGAAGAGAAAGAGCAGACCGGGTTCCGCGCTCCGGGATTTTTCATTGCTTTCAATCCGGAGACAGGCAAAATGGTTTCTCTGCGCTATGCCGGTACGGATATGATCTATAATAAGGAAGGTCTCGATTTCAACTGGTTCCGTGCAATGGACAATGACAAGCGGGATTACTTGCCGACCACCGTCAAGAAGCAGTCATTCGACTGGAAGCAGTCTGCCGACAAAAAGTCGGTCATCGTTACCACAAGCCTGGAGGCGACCGTAGGAAACGGAGACAAAAAGGTGGTACTGCCATTCGACGTCACCTATACGGTCTATGCCAACGGCACGGTCGATGTGGATGCGACTTTCAAAACCGGCGACGACTTCAACCTGCCTCGTCTCGGTCTCCAGGTTGCTTTGAATCCAAGATTGGAACAGGTGGAATGGTACGGACGCGGCCCGATCGAAAACTATTGGGACCGCAAAAATGCAGCCTATGTCGGCCTGTACAAGAACACCGTGACCGGAATGAAAGAAGCCTACGTGCGTGCCCAGTCGATGGGTAACCGCGACGATGTACGCTGGCTGACACTGAAAAGCCTCGACAACCAAGGTATCCGCATCACGTCTAAAGACCACCTGAACTTCAGTGCGCTCCATTTCACAGATCCGGAACTGTGGGGACTGACCTACGGACACGACCTCGACAATATCCGCCGTGCGGAAGTGATCCTTAGCCTCGACTGCATCCAGCGTGGCATCGGAAACGGCAGTTGCGGTCCAGGCCCGCGCCCGCATTATGAGATTGAAAAGAACAAAAACTATAGCTACTCGTTCCGTATAGAGAACGCGAAATAACCTGTCCGAAGCGGGTGTGCATTCTATGTTTTTACTTGCATGAAAACATAGAATACACACCCGCTTCTCTTGTTAAAAACCATTGTGTAAGCCGATCCGCCACTTCTCTCCCTAAATCAACTTACAATCATAAACATAAAACCTGCCATAACATTACGAAATATAACACAAAACCCACCTGTTTATAACAATCCGTCACAAACAATATATTTTTCGTACATCCAGACACAATTTTAGCAACTAATATATCAAAAAGTCGTATATTTGCACTGTAACAAAACAAAAAGATACAATAAACAAATTATAACAAGTAAAATGACAAAACCAATCAAATTCACAAAGATGCACGGAGCCGGAAACGATTATATATACGTGAACACAATGGCTTTTCCGATTCAAAACCCGGAAGAACTTGCCATCAGATTGAGTGCGCCTCATACCGGAATCGGCTCGGACGGATTGGTTCTGATCGGTTCTTCAAAGATCGCCGACTTCAGCATGCGTATTTTCAATGCAGACGGCTCCGAAGCCATGATGTGCGGGAATGCCTCCCGTTGCATTGGCAAATATGTATATGACAAGGGGTTGACAGACAAAAAGATCGTTACGCTGGAAACACTATCCGGCATCAAGGAATTGCAACTGTCCACCCGGCAACTTTCCGGTTCCCGCGAAGAGGTAACCGAAGTGACGGTCGACATGGGCTGTCCGGCTGTAGGCGAAACGGCACTTGAAATAGAAGCCGGAGGCAATTTTTATACAGGAACGGTCGTCTCGATGGGGAACCCGCATCTCGTCATTTTCGTCGAAGATATTACGAATATAAATCTGCCGGTCATCGGACCTTTATTGGAATGCCATCCGCTATTCCCGAACCGTACAAATGTAGAATTTGTTCAAGTACTAAGCACCGACGAAGTACGGATGAGGGTTTGGGAACGCGGCTCCGGCATCACGATGGCTTGCGGAACCGGAGCTTGTGCGACAGCCGTAGCAGGCGCAGTACGTGGGAAAACCGGACGGAAAACCAAAGTCATCATGGATGGAGGCCCCCTCACCATCCGTTGGGACGAAAGTTCCGGACATGTCTATATGACCGGTGGAGCGGTCAAAGTATTCGAAGGGGAACTGGAAATATAAACACAACAAAAAACGATTGATTGAGTATGGCACTGATTAATGAGCATTTCCTAAAGCTACAAAACAATTACCTGTTCTCGGACATTGCAAAGAAGGTAAACAGTTTTAAGGTTACACATCCGAAAGAGAGGATTATCCGCATGGGTATCGGCGATGTGACACAACCGTTAGCCCCAGCCGTCATCGAAGCCATGCATAAGGCGGTCGATGAAATGGCAAGCAAGGATACATTCCACGGATACGGCCCCGAACAAGGCTATCCTTTTCTGATAGATGCCATCATCAAAAACGATTACGCCAGCCGCGGCATCTTCCTCGAACCCGCCGAAGTGTTCGTGAGCGACGGTGCGAAAAGCGACTGCGGAAACATAGGCGATATGCTTCGCCACGACAACAGCATCGGTGTGACAGACCCGGTCTATCCGGTATATATCGACTCGAACGTGATGAGCGGACGGACCGGCATACTGGAAGACAGCAAATGGAGCGACGTGGTCTACATTCCCTGTACGGAAGCCAACAACTTCGTCCCCGACCTGCCCAGCCGACGCGTAGACATCATTTATCTCTGCTACCCGAACAACCCGACCGGGACGACACTTACGAAAGACGAGCTGAAGAAATGGGTGAACTATGCCCTTGCCAATGACTGCCTGATCATGTACGACTCAGCTTACGAGGCCTACATCCAAGACCCCAACATTCCTCATTCTATCTATGAGATCAAGGGAGCGAAGAAGGTGGCGATCGAATTCCGCAGCTTCTCCAAGACAGCCGGTTTCACCGGTGTGCGGTGCGGTTACACGGTTGTTCCCAAAGAGTTGAACGCTTTCACCCTGGCAGGCGAACGGGTTCCGTTGAACCGGATGTGGAACCGCCGCCAGTGCACAAAGTTCAACGGTACGAGCTACATCACCCAGCGAGGCGCCGAAGCGGTATACAGTCCGGAGGGCAAAGCGCAGATCAAGAAAACGATCGATTATTATATGACCAACGCCCGTATCATGCGGGAAAGCCTCCAGAGCTGCGGTTTGAAAGTGTATGGCGGCGAAAACGCCCCTTACATCTGGTTGAAAACACCGAACAACCTCTCTTCCTGGAAGTTTTTTGACAAGCTGCTTTACGAAGTCAACATAGTAGGGACTCCCGGTGTGGGGTTCGGACCCAGCGGCGAGGGTTTTCTCCGCCTCACTGCTTTCGGAGACAGAGACGACACGTTGGAGGCCATGGCCAGAATAAAAAAATGGCTGATCTGAGCGAACGAAGGACATTTAGGTTATCATGCGAATCAGCAGTTGAAAACATCTTCAGATTCTTGATTTAAAAGTTTGTAATTCAGTTAATTATCTCATTATTTTATTTTGTAATCTCCTTGAAAATCAGTAAATTAGAAGAATAAAACCACTCATTTTTCTAATTATGATTCCCAAGGAGAAAAAGTTAATACTAATAGGTTTGTATATGTATATCTGTGATGTCCATAAGTCTTCTCTGCGTTTCCACTGCCAGAGATTCAGTAACAATTCCAATCCTGAGTTTACGGATGAGGAGGTTCTTACCATCTATCTGTTCTGCGGGTACTGCCAGAGATACTTCAACATCAAGGAGATACATACCTTCGCTAAGGAGTATCTGTCATCATGGTTTCCAAAATTGCCGTCTTATCAAACGTTTTGCGTACGCCTAAATATGCTTTCAGAAACATTTAAGGTGCTGGTGGAAACCATGATACAATCATTCAAGCCCAAGGATTGCGACTCCATTATATCCATTGTCGATTCTATGCCGATAGTGACCTGTAAAGGGAAAAACCGAGAGGGGAAAGTAGCTACGGAGATAACATCAAAAGGGTATTGCTCCACTAAGAACATGTACTACTATGGCATGAAACTGCATATGGTAGGACAGCGTAGGGAGGGAACCTTACCTTTTCCGGAAATGATAACTCTGACACCGGCTTCGGACAACGACCTGACCGTATTCAAAAGCGAATGCGTGCCATACCTATCCGGAAAGACGGTGCTTGCAGACAAGATTTACAGCGATTTCTCTTTCTTTAATGAGAACAATCCGGTTAAAGTGCTTACTCCGCATAAAGAGATTAAAGGGGAACCGGAAGTTCTCAAACAGAGGGAGAAAGCTGCAAGAGACCTTTTCTCGCAAGCCGTTTCTAAAGTCAGACAACCTATCGAATCCTTTTTCAACTGGCTGAATGAAAAAACAGAAATTCAAAGAGCATCTAAAGTAAGAGCTACCAAAGGGCTGTTGGTACATACCTTTGGAAAGTTGGCTATTGCTCTACTTACATTTGTTAATTTTTAATTTTTGAATCAGAAAGCCAACTGCTGATTCGCATTTATCATAAAAAAAGAAAAAGGATTGTATAGAAAAGTCCGTCCAGTTTATTGATTTTATAGAATGTTATACCGCAACCATCCCCAACTGAAGCGACGGACATTCTATACACCTTTTCCCAAAATATTAATCGGGTGAGATTTCACCCCAACTCTTTAAGGTTATGAAAAAGATTGAAGCAATTATTCGCAAGACCAAGTTCGAAGAGGTGAAAGAGGCACTTCTCGAAGCCGACATCGAATGGTTTTCGTACTACGACGTGAGAGGGGTCGGTAAAGCACGGCAAGGACGTATCTACCGTGGTGTCGTATATGACACAAGCTACATCGAACGTACGCTGATCTCCATTGTCGTCCGTGACAAGAATGTGGAGAAGACCGTACAGGCCATCATCAAAGCCGCTCAAACGGGCGAGATAGGCGACGGGCGCATCTTTGTCATTCCGGTTGAAGATTCCATCCGTATCCGCACGGGGGAACGCGGTGATATAGCACTCTACAATGCGGAGCAGGAAAAATAAATAATATGCCAAACCACTATCTTACCCATTGGCATATTGGCTAATCAATCAATTAAACAATCATTCACAATGGATACTACATATACAATAACAGACTTAGCCCTATCACTCGATACCGTGTGGATGCTACTTGCAGCCATGTTAGTTTTTTTCATGCAGCCGGGATTCGCTCTCGTAGAAGCCGGCTTTACCCGGACCAAGAATACGGCGAATATATTGATGAAGAACCTGCTCGATTTCATGTTGGGATCATTGCTGTTCTGGTCCGTCGGTTTCGGCATCATGTTCGGAGCCGGCAGTTTCATCGGGACGCCCAACCTGTTCAACCTGAACTTCTATCACTCTCAACTACCGGTCGAAGGGTTCCTGATCTTCCAGACGGTATTCTGCGCGACAGCTGCCACAATCGTTTCCGGTGCGATGGCTGAACGGACCAAATTCTCCATGTATCTGGCCTATACCATCCTGATCAGCTTGCTGATTTATCCCGTCAGCGGTCACTGGACCTGGGGAGGCGGCTGGCTGATGAACAGCGAAGAGGGCAGTTTTATGATGAACACGTTCGGGACGACTTTCCACGATTTTGCCGGTTCCACAGTCGTCCACTCCGTAGGCGGATGGGTAGCTCTGGTAGGTGCAGCCATCATCGGGCCGCGTATCGGCAAATACGGAAAAGACAAGAAATCGCGGGCCATTCCCGGACATAGCCTGACATTGGCCTGCCTCGGTGTGTTCATCCTGTGGTTCGGTTGGTTCGGGTTCAACCCCGGTTCGCAATTGGCTGCTTCGGGCGAAGGCAACCGCATGGCGATCTCCCACGTATTCCTGACAACCAACTTAGCTGCCTGCGCCGGGGGGTTCCTTTCGCTGGTCGTAGCTTGGATCAAATATAAGAAACCCTCTCTTTCATTAACGCTGAACGGGGTCTTGGCCGGGCTGGTCGGCATCACTGCTGGTTGTGACGTGGTGTCTCCGTTAGGGGCCGTGATCATCGGCGCCATTTGCGGTACGATCATGATTTATGCGGTCGAGTTTATCGACCACGTCCTAAAAATCGACGATCCGGTCGGTGCCTCTTCCGTACATGGTGTCTGCGGATGCCTCGGTACGATCCTGGCTGGATTGTTTGCCACGGAAGAAGGGCTTTTCTACAGCGGAAGTGTGAACTTCCTGCTGGCACAGGTGTTCGGTGCGGCAGTCGTCGGTTGCTGGGCAGCCACAATGGGTTTCGTGGTATTCAAGGGCCTGGACATCATACACGGACTGCGTGTTCCGGCACGTGTGGAAGAAGAAGGGCTGGACATCTACGAGCATGGCGAAACGGCCTACAACAGCTAAACGGCAGTCCGGCTAAAAAGCGATTTGCAATCAACAATATAAAATAAACAAGATTTCCAATCATCGGGAAGTAATCACATTAAATCATTATATCTATGTCAAAGTTAAGATTCAGAGTAGTAGAGACAGCCTTCAAGAAACAGGCTGCAGAAGTACCGGCTCCGGCCGAACGTCCATCCGACTATTTCGGGCAGAACGTATTCAACCGGGCGAAGATGTTCAAATACCTCACTGAAAAAGCGTATGAACGGATCACGGACTGCATCGACAACGGTACTCCGCTCGACCGCGAAACTGCCGACGCCGTAGCCGCCGGCATGAAGAAGTGGGCGATCGAAATGGGTGCCACCCACTACACGCACTGGTTCCACCCGTTGACCGAAGGAACGGCCGAGAAGCACGATGCTTTCGTCGAACACGACGGCAAAGGCGGCATGGTCGAAGAGTTTTCCGGCAAGCTGTTGATCCAGCAGGAACCGGATGCATCCAGTTTTCCGAACGGTGGTATCCGAAACACATTCGAAGCACGCGGTTATTCTGCCTGGGACCCCTCCTCTCCTGCTTTTATCGTAGGCGATACGCTCTGCATCCCGACTGTCTTCATTGCTTATACCGGCGAATCACTGGACTACAAAGCACCGCTGCTGAAAGCCCTCGAAGCCGTCAACAAAGCTGCCGTAGATGTTTGCCACTACTTCAACCCGGATGTTAAGAAGGTGTATGCCTACCTGGGTTGGGAACAGGAATACTTTCTGGTCGATGAAGGTTTGTATGCCGCACGCCCCGATCTGTTGCTGACAGGCCGTACGTTGATGGGACACGAAAGTTCGAAGAACCAGCAGTTGGAAGACCACTACTTCGGCGCCATTCCGACCCGCGTCCTGGAATTCATGAAAGACCTGGAGATCGAAGCGCTCAAATTAGGCATTCCTTTGAAAACGCGCCACAACGAAGTAGCCCCGAACCAGTTCGAACTGGCTCCTATTTTCGAAGAATGCAACTTGGCAAACGACCACAACCTGCTCGTAATGGCCCTCATGCGCAAGATCAGCCGTAAGCACGGCTTCCGCGTCCTGCTGCACGAAAAGCCGTTCAAGGGCGTAAACGGTTCCGGCAAACATAACAACTGGTCGCTCGGAACCGACACGGGCATCCTCCTGATGGCTCCGGGCAAGACACCGGAAGAGAACCTCCGCTTCATCACCTTCATCGTCAACGTGCTGATGGCTGTCTACCACCACAACGGATTGCTGAAAGCCAGCATTTCGAGTGCCACCAATGCCCATCGTTTAGGAGCCAACGAGGCACCTCCAGCAATCATCTCCAGCTTCCTCGGCACGCAGTTGTCGAAAGTCCTGGAGCATCTCGAAAAAAGCGAACCGGAAGACCTGATGTTGGCAGGCAAACAGGGCATGAAGCTCGACATCGCCCGCATCCCCGAACTGCTGATCGACAATACGGACCGTAACCGTACCTCGCCTTTCGCCTTCACCGGCAACCGTTTCGAATTCCGTGCCGTAGGCTCCGAAGCCAACTGTGCTTCCGCCATGCTTGCCCTGAACGCTGCCGTAGCCGAACAGTTGAAGACCTTCAAAGCCGAAGTAGATGCAAAAATCGCCGATGGCAAGGAGACATTCGCTGCCATACTCGAAGTGCTCCGCAAAGACATCAAGGAATGCAAGGCAATCCATTTCGACGGCAACGGCTACAGCGACGAATGGAAAGCCGAAGCTGCCCGTCGCGGACTGGACTGCGAGACAAGCGTACCGGTAATCTTCGACAACTACCTGAAAGAAAGCAGTGTACGGATGTTCGAATCGACCGGTGTCATGACACGCAAGGAACTGGAAGCTCGTAACGAAGTCAAATGGGAAACCTACACGAAGAAGATACAGATCGAAGCCCGCGTACTCGGCGACCTGGCGATGAACCACATCATCCCGACCGCCACCAAATACCAGACTTCTCTGATCGACAACGTCTACAAGATGAAAGACCTTTTCCCTGCCGACAAGGCGTCCGTCCTTTCATCCCGCAACCTGGAGATCATCGAAGACATCGCCAACCGGACCAACTTCATCAAAGAGAAGGTAGACGAAATGGTGGAAGCTCGCAAAGTTGCCAACAAGATCGAGAGCGAACGCGAAAAGGCAATCGCTTACCACGACAAGATCGTCCCGATGCTGGAAGCCATCCGCTACCACATCGACAAATTAGAGTTGGTTGTCGACGACCAGATCTGGACATTGCCGAAGTACAGGGAATTATTATTCATCAGATAGTTTTTTGTTGATTGTTTTGTGTTTGCAAGGGAAGCATGCTGTGAAGTATGGCTTCCCTTCTTTTTTTATTACAAAGGAATTGCATACCTTTGGAGCATAATTTAACAAGAAAGGAGTCTACGTCATGACGGCAATGGAATTACAACAATGGAAACAGAACATTATCCACGATTATCTGGAAAAGATAGATGATCTGCTATCCCCACTCGCTTTCAATATAGACGAAGCAAATGCAGAAATCGATATTGCTGAAAAAGAACTAAGCGAAGGCAAAGGCATCAAAGAAACAGAAATGCATCAATTCTTTGAAGAATGGAAAAAGAAATTGAAATAATCTGGGCACCTCGTGCACAAAAACAAGCTGATTTAGCCATCACCTATTGCCTGACACAATTTGGGAGAACTATCGCTCGAAAATTTGTAAACAAGCTCGAAAAAGATAATTTACGTATCAAAAACAATCCTTTTATCGGAGCTGTGGAACCAGCTTTTGACAATAGGACGAAACAATATCGTTCTTTGATTGAAGGATATTACAAAATTATTTATACCATAGAAAATGATTATCTTATACAAGTCGTTTTATTATGGGATTGCCGTCAGGATCCGGACAAACTCAAACAATCAATAAGACAAATATAAACGAATATGAACTACGGATTTGTAAAAGTTGCCGCCGCCGTGCCGCATGTACAGGTTGCGGATTGTTTTTATAATATAGACAAAATAGAAGATCTGATGCGAGAGGCATCGGAAAAAGGCGTACAGATAATCGCTTTCCCCGAACTGTCCGTCACTGCCTACACCTGCCTCGACCTGTTTGCCCAGCAGACGCTGGTCAATGGCGCAGAAGCAGCGTTGATCCAGTTGATCAACAACACGGCAGACCTGGATATCCTGACCATCGTCGGCGTTCCGCTCCGGACGGAAAACCGGCTGATCAATGCCGCCGTTGTTTTCCAGAAAGGAGTCATACGGGGTGTCGTCCCTAAAACTTACTTGCCTAACTATAAAGAATTCCAGGAACAACGCTGGTTCACTTCCGCTACGGAACTTCGAGAATCGACGATTTCCATCGGAAAAGAAGAATATCCGCTCGGCAGCCGTCTGCTGTTCCGTTCGGGACGGCTCTCGGTCGGCATCGAGATATGCGAAGACCTTTGGGTTCCCGTCCCTCCCAGTTCGCTATTGGCAATGGAAGGAGCCAACATCATCTTCAACCTGTCTGCCAGCAACGAGCTGATCGGCAAACACGCCTACCTGCGTTCGCTGATCTGCCAGCAGTCCGCCCGCTGCATGGCCGGCTACGTCTATGCTTCCTCCGGCTTCGGCGAATCGAGTACCGACCTGGTCTTTGCCGGTAACGGGATCATTGCCGAAAACGGGAACCTGCTTGCCGAATCTCCCCGCTTCACGATGGAAGAACAGCTCGTCATCAGCGAGATCGATATCGAAACATTGCAAAACGACCGGCAGGTAAACACCAGCTTCATGTACGGGGCGTCGGGCCTGCTGAAGGAAAAGGCACAGGCCGTAGACTTCCAGCTCCGGACTCCGAACGGATTCAGCCTGACACGTCCGGTCGATCCGCACCCGTTCACCCCCTCGGGAGACGCCTTGAAGGAACGCTGTGAAGAGATATTCCACATACAGGTTGCCGGCCTTGCCAAACGCCTTGTCCATACACACGCCCAAACGGCTGTCGTCGGTATTTCGGGCGGCCTGGACTCCACACTGGCTTTGCTCGTGACCGTCATGACCTTCGATGCCCTGAAGATGCCTCGCGAACAGATCATCGGCCTCACGATGCCCGGTTTCGGCACGACCGACCGCACCTACACCAATGCCTGCGACCTCATCCGCTCTCTCGGTGTCACCCTGAAAGAAATCTCGATCAAGGAAGCCTGCCTGCAGCATTTCCACGACATCGGCCACGATCCGTCCGTCCACGACGTGACCTACGAAAACAGCCAGGCACGCGAACGTACCCAACTGCTGATGGATATCGCCAACCGGAAGAACGGTCTCGTCATCGGCACCGGCGACCTCTCCGAACTGGCACTCGGCTGGGCGACCTACAACGGCGACCACATGTCGATGTACGGCGTGAACGGAAGCATTCCCAAAACATTGGTCAAATATCTGGTCGAATGGGTTGCCAACAACAAGGTGGACAACGCTTCCCGCCTCACCTTGCTGGATATCGTCGACACGCCGATCAGCCCCGAACTGATCCCGGCAGACGAAAACGGCAACATCAAACAAAAGACAGAGGACCTGGTCGGCCCGTACGAACTGCACGACTTTTTCCTCTACCATTTCCTGCGTTTCGGCTCCCATCCGTCCAAGATATTTTTCCTGGCACAGAATGCGTTTGCCGGCATCTACGACAAGGCTACGATCAAGAAATGGCTCTACACCTTCTTCCGCCGCTTCTTCCAACAACAATTCAAGCGCAGTTGCCTGCCGGACGGTCCCAAAGTCGGCTCCGTCAGCCTCTCGCCACGTGGAGACTGGCGCATGCCGAGCGATGCGATGTCGCAGCTTTGGCTGGAAGAGATAGAGAATATCCCTGTCTGATTGCCTGCAAAGATACGAACCGAGAAAAAACCAGAGTCGATTAGAGTCGATTAGCGTCGAATAGAGTCGATTAAAATGCACATTTTTTATGACTACTCGGTTTGGCGCATTCGTGACCGGTCTCAGGGCCTTATCAGACAGGAGTTTATGGCATAGTGTGGCGATCACATGCATACTCACTTTGGCGATCTATCTTAATATATAACAGAAGATTTCTTTTATAAAGATATATAAATAGGATTTTTTCAAATTTTTTTTTGACTAATCCCTAAAGACCGACACACCAGCCTTCCCTTCAAAACATAGGTGTTTTGAAATGGAAACATAGGTGTTTTGGATTCAAAACACCTATGTTTCGCACCACGGAGCAACGGGCTCTATATCCGAAAACAATCCGCAATCAGGAGAAAAAAATCCACAAATGTAAAATTAATCGACTCTATTCGACTCTAATCGACGCTAATCGACTCTAATCGACTCTGCTTTTTCATATAGCCATATATTTGCAGGGTAATCGATTCACAAACGTTCTTTGAAATATTGGATCAATCCGAAATCTTCACATAGCCACCCGGTTCCATAAAAAAAGGGGAAGGCAAAACAGCCTCCCCCTTTTTTTCGGATATTTCAGTTTTTCTTATTCAGACAAAGCAAATGCCGGCTGACGGTGGATCCACTGTCCGCGAGTAAAGTCAGGGAAGTCGACCAATGCGCCGCCACGGGCGACAGACATCTCAGACAAAGCGGAAATAGCACTCCATGCAGCAGCATCGTAGCAGTCCATAGGAGCCGGTTTCTTGTTATGGATTGCGTTGATCAAGTCGAACATCATCACGTAGTCCATACCGCCGTGTCCGGCCTGAGATGCTTCGGCTTCGTGTTTGGACCACAATGTATGGTCGAACTTCTTGAGCCATTCTTCTGAATCATCCCAACGGTGAGGTTTGGACTGGTTCTCTACGTAGATGTGATCACCGTCGTTCATCCACAAGCCTTCGGTTCCCTGAATGCGGAAGCCCAAAGAGTAAGGACGGGGAGAGTTGGTGTCGTGAGTCACGATAACCGTCTGTCCGTTCGCACATTTGATCATCGAAGTCACGATATCGCCCAAGTTGAAATTGATCTTGGCATACGGATGGTTTTCACCGCCTTTGTCTACAATGAACTTATGCAAGCCGCGAGACTGGGTTGCCATAGCGGACAAAGAGAGGAAACGGTTACCGCGGTTGATATCAAGGCAGTTTGCCACCGGTCCGATTCCATGTGTCGGATAGACATCGCCATTACGGTGAACAGAATGGTTCGTACGCCACTGGGCTTCGGCATATGCATCCTTACCCATGCGCAATTCGCCGCCTTTCTGGTAAGTATAATGTTGTCCGTCATTGAATTTCACATCACGCAAGTCATGTTCGTATCCGCATCTTGCATGAATCAGTTCACCGAACAGGCCTTTGCGAACCATGTTCAACGCAGCCATACAGTCACGACGGTAGCAAACGTTTTCCATGATGTTCAGATGGCTTCCCGTAGCTTCCGATACGTTGACCAGATCCCAACATTCTTCGAGGGTATTGGCGGCAGATACTTCCACGCCGACATAGGGCACACCTGCTTTCATGGCTGCAACCGACATCGGCACGTGCCATTCCCACGGGCTGGCGATGATGACACAATCGAATTCTTCGTTGTTCAACATCTTTTCAAATTCACGCTCGCTGCCTGTGTATACTTTCGGAGCCGGAACGTTGAATTTGGCGATATGATCCAACGTACGCTGGATCGGACCGGCCTGGATATCGCAGATAGCCACGATCTTGTTTCCGGGGATAGACAAGACGTTGTTGATATGTTCATGACAACGGGAACCTGTGCCGATAAAGCCGAAGCGCAATTTGCCATCGTCTTTGCCAGCAGGTTTCTTTTTCTTTTCTGCACCTGTTTCTGTTGTAACTGTAGCAGCAGCGGCGTTACTACTTAATGCAAGACCTGCTGTTCCGATTCCGGCAGCGGTCATTTTTTTCAGGAATGAACGACGAGTGTTTTCCATTTTCCAATTTAGAATTTTATGTTAAGTGGGCAAATTTATAATATTCCATGCATATATCAAAGGATATCGTCTATTATTTTGCAGCTGTTCTCTTCTTATTCCGCCAAAAGTTGCCATCCCGTTTGCTCCCGAACATGTTCCGGCGCTTGGACTTTTCTTTTATCGCTTTTTTCATTTCGGCAACCGCTTCCTTTACTTCGGCACTTTCGAACATATGACCTCCGGCAACCGGCACTTCCTTGCCGATCAGCTTCTGGATATCTTTCAGGTAGGGAACCTCCTCCACATCGCAAAAAGAGAAAGCGATCCCGCTATGGCCGGCACGACCGGTACGGCCGATACGGTGCACATAGGTTTCCGGCACATTCGGCAAATCATAGTTGATGACATGCGAAAGATGGTCGACATCGATGCCGCGGGCAGCGATATCGGTCGCGATCAAGACACGGAGCGTATGATCCTTAAAACTGGATAAGGCACGCTGACGGGCACTCTGCCCTTTGTTTCCATGAATGGCTTCTGCTCCGATCCCGGATTTGTTCAAGACACGGGCGACCTTGTCGGCTCCGTGCTTCGTACGGGTAAAAACCAAGACGGATTCCAGCGAACGGTCTTCCAGCAGTTTCTTCAACAGGTCGATCTTTTCGACTTTCTCAACAAAATAGACCGACTGGTCGATCGTATCGACAGTGGAAGAAGCAGGAGTCACCTCGACTTTTTTCGGTTCGTGGAGGATCGTCCCGGCCAGGCGCTCGATCTCAGGCGGCATCGTCGCAGAGAAGAACAGAGACTGGCGCTTCTTAGGCAGTAAAGGCAGGATGCGTTTGATATCGTGGATAAATCCCATATCCAGCATCCGGTCCGCTTCGTCCAGGACAAAATATTCCAATGTATTCAGACGGACAAAACCCTGATTGATCAGATCTAACAAACGGCCGGGGGTTGCAATCAATACATCCACGCCGCGGTTTAATGCATCCGTCTGCGGTTTCTGTCCCACACCTCCGAAAATAACGGTATGGGCCACATGCGTATAACATCCGTAAGCGGCAAAGCTTTCGCCGATCTGGATCGCCAATTCGCGTGTCGGAGCCAGGATCAAGGCTTTGATCCCCGGCCTATCTTCGCTTAAGATCTGCTTTTCGATCCTTTGGAGGATAGGGATGGAGAATGCCGCCGTCTTACCGGTTCCTGTCTGTGCGCAACCTAACAAATCTAATCCGTCCAACACTATGGGAATGGCTTCGGCTTGTATGGGAGTGGGAGTTGTGTACTTTCTTTCTTTGAGAGCCATCTGTATCGGCTCGATCAATTCTAATTGTTCAAATGTCATATAATAGGTATGAGCCGTCGCGGCTCGTTAAATAAATAATGGTGACAAAGGTACGTAAAAATCTCGTATCTCTGCAATTATTCGCTATATTTGCGTGCTTTTTAAAAACATTCGATTCTTTTTGATTCTCATGAAAGAATTATTATCGCTGCTCAAACGATTCTTCGGATACACCTCGTTTCGTCCTTTACAGGCCGAGATCATACAACGCATCTTGCAGAAAGAAGACTCGCTGGTCCTGATGCCTACAGGCGGCGGCAAGTCCATCTGTTTCCAGCTTCCGGCAATCTATATGCCGGGAACCGCCATCGTAGTCTCTCCTCTGATCGCATTGATGAAGGATCAGGTCGAAGGGCTGATCGCCAACGGAATCCCCGCAGCTTCGCTCAACAGCATGATGCCGGAAGAAGAACGCCACCGGATACGGCAACTCTGCATACAAGGCAAAGTGAAACTGCTCTACATCTCGCCCGAAGGGATCATAAGCGAACTGCATTGGCTTCTGCCCCGCATCGACATTTCTCTGATCGCGATCGACGAAGCACATTGCATCTCGCATTGGGGACATGACTTTCGGCCCGAATATACGCAGCTCTCCGTCTTGAAAGAAAATTTCCCGAACGTCCCGATCGTCGCCCTGACGGCTACGGCAGACAAAATCACCCGGACTGACATCGTGAACCAGTTGAAACTGCGGGAGCCGAAAACATTCATTTCGTCTTTCGACCGGCCTAACCTGTCGCTCACGGTTCGCCGCGGACTGAGCAAAAAAGAGAAGATCGCGGCTATTGTCCATTTCATCAACCGCCACCACCGGCAGAGCGGCATCATCTACTGCATGAGCCGCAACAGCACGGAGTCTTTGGTCGAAGAGCTGTCTGAGTTCAGCATCCGGGCAGTCGCCTATCATGCCGGCCTCAGCCCCGACAAGCGCGAGAAAGCACAGGACGACTTCATCAACGACCGCATCCAGGTGGTATGCGCAACAGTCGCATTCGGGATGGGGATAGACAAAAGCAATGTCCGCTGGGTCGTACATTATAATATGCCGGCAAGCATCGAGAACTACTACCAGGAGATAGGGCGTGCCGGACGGGACGGGATGAAAAGCGACACGCTTCTTTTCTATTCCGTGAGCGACATCCTGCTCCTCCGCCGTTTCGCGGAGGAAAGCGGGCAGAAGGACGTCTGCTTGCAGAAGTTGAACCGGATGCGCCGGTATTGCGAGGCGGATATCTGCCGGCGCCGTATCTTGTTGAGCTATTTCGGAGAAGAGACGGACAAGGATTGCGGGAACTGCGACGTCTGCAAGAACCCGCCCCGGCGTTTCGACGGGAGCATCTTGGTACAGAAAGCCTTGAGCGGAATTTTCCGTACCGGGCAAACGGCCAATATGCACCTGCTGATCGATATACTCCGGGGAGCCGAAAAGGAAGAACTGACAGAAAAAGGATACGACAAGCTAAAGACTTTCGGCGTGGGCAAGGACCTCAGCTACAAAGAGTGGAAAGAATATCTATACCAGATGCTTCAGCTCGGCTATATCGAAATCGACTATATGTCGGCCGGCCATCTGAAAGTGACTCCATTGGGGCGCAAAGTCCTTTTCGGCGAACAACAGGCGTTCTTAGCCATTTACCAAAAGACGAAAGATTTTGCCCTACCGACCAAGAAAGGCGGCTACAGATATCGTCCGATCCGCCCGATCGAATCCACCTCTGTGGATGAAACGCTGCTCGACTCCCTGCAACAGCTCCGCAAGCAGATAGCCGAACGCGAGCATACTCCGGCTTATATCCTCTTTTCGGATGACGCCCTCGAAGATATGGTCCGGAAGAAACCGGTCACGCTCGACGAGTTTAGCGAAATACGGGGCGTCGGACAACTCAAGCTCGACAAATACGGAAAGGTCTTCGTCGCCTTGATCCGCTTTGTCCTTCGTTTGCCTAAAAAGGAATAGGACGGATTTCTTTTCGAGTCAAAACATGATCTTATCTACCGGCAGCTCGATTTCGCCGAATTCAATCATCGCATTGAACAGCCGGATACGGGAATAAGCCGGCAAATCATCCGGACGGATATCACCCGTGGCAATCTCTCCCTGCTCCAGCAAAGAGGCCCTTTTCGTTCCTGCCAGCAACGGCTTGGAAGGGGTTATCCATTGTTTCCCGTTCCAGAGCGCAATGTTGCAGATAGAGGTGTCGGTCAACCATCCTTTCCGGACGACCAGCACATCGTCTGCCGTTCCGCGAGATGCGAACAAACGGTTCAGCACGCTCCGGTCCGTACTTTTATAGCGATAGACGGCTTCGTTGCCGGCAACCAGCCGTAAGGTGGATACGGGGCGGATATGATAGGCGGCATAGTCCGTTTTCAGGATTTCCGTACCATATTCGACACGGCACTTCGTCCGCTCCCGGTAGTTTCCGGGGTGGATATAGTCACTCAAATCAAGCGTACCGGTTTGATGCAACACGTCCCGGCGTGTCTCGTTCATACGCCGGTTATGATAGGGCAAGTTATAAATCCGCCCGTTCTCGATCCGGATTGTTTCAATAAATGGGGACATAGACTTTCTGTTTCATTTCGTTATACTCGCTTGTCAAATCACTTCGGGACGTGATGCCTCCTCCACTCTTAAAGACCAAAGAGCCATCCGCCTGTTGTTCCAAAAAGCGGATCATGACGGCACTGTTCAGGCTGTCCCCGTCAAAATAGCCCATGACACCGGTATAGAACCCTCTTTCGTATGTCTCGGCTTCCGCTATAATCTCCATTGTTTTCTTTTTGGGCGCTCCGGTAATGGAACCTGCGGGAAGGAGACGGAACAGCAACTCTCCTGCTTCTGCCTGCCAGTTCCCGGCAAGACGGCCCCGGATCTCCGAACTGACCTGCAACAAAGCGCCTGTATGTGTCGGCAGCTCGTCTATGTACCGGTAGCGGGTCACCGTCACTTCGGTCGCGACCATGCTCAGGTCATTGCGGATCAGGTCGACAATCGTAGCATGTTCGGCCGTTTCCTTCGGATCGTCCAATATCCGCCTGCGGGCATCCGGCAACGTGGCGTCGATCGTTCCTTTCATCGGATAGGAATAGATATGTCCATCCCGGATTTTCACGAATATCTCAGGAGAGAAAACGACAAAACGGTCTTTCATCCAGAGCTTATATCGGGCTTCCGAACGGGAAAAGATATCCTTCAAACTCAGATCGGTCCGTACAGGAGTGGCACAAGTCAGGTTGACCAGGTAAGAGTTTCCGCCCCGGATATGCCCGACAACTTTATGAAACGAATCTGCATAGGCCTCTTGTGTCACCGGGAATGTTTCCCATCGAATCGCAGTACCTCGGTTCTCCCGGCCGTTTACACGATCGGCAGCCGCGACATTCGTCACGCCGTCCAGGTTGTAGAGCAACTCTTCCGGATCGACCTGATCCGGCTCTTCCACCATCACCCGGTCTTGCCCGTAATCGATCACAAACAGGAAAGACCGTCTTTCCGCACCCAATCGGTTCATACGGCAGACGGCCTCCATACGGTTATAGAATTTCATATCAGAAAACGTTCGGTCAATCCGCCAAAGGCATCGATACGGCGATCACGGAAGAAAGGCCACCAACGGCGGACATTCTCGCTACGGGTCTTGTCGATCTCCACAATTCGTATTTCTTCATCTTTATCGGACAGTTCGGCCAAGAGTTCTCCCTGCGGACCGGCTACGAAACTGTTCCCCCAGAACCGGATGCCATTCGTCTGTCCGGACGGATCGGGCTCGTGCCCTACCCGGTTTACCGCAACGACCGGAAGCCCGTTGGCCACGGCATGCCCCCGCTGAACAGTCACCCAGGCTCCTAACTGGCGTTTTTTCTCTTCCTCCGTGTCGGTACTTTCCCAACCGATGGCTGTCGGATAAATCAGCAGCTCCGCCCCTTTCATCGCCATCAGACGGGCCGCTTCGGGATACCACTGGTCCCAGCAGACCAATACACCCAATTTGCCGACCGAAGTCCGGATCGGTTCAAAGCCGAGATCACCGGGAGTGAAATAGAACTTTTCATAATAAGCCGGATCATCCGGGATATGCATTTTCCGGTATTTCCCGGCGATAGAACCGTCTTTCTCAATCACGACAGCCGTATTGTGATACAAACCGGGAGCCCGTTTCTCAAACAAAGAAAGAACCAGCACGATCTCCAGTTCTTTTGCCAACGCCCCGAATGTTTCGGTCGAAGGCCCCGGAATCGGTTCCGCCTGATCGAACACGTCGGTATTCTCCGTCTGGCAAAAATAAAGCCCGTTATGCAACTCCTGCAAAACGACCAATTCAGCACCTTGCAAAGCACAAGCCCGAATATTTTGTTTCAGTTTTTCAATATTGGCAGCCCGGTCACCGCTATTCGCCTGCTGCACTAGCCCTAACTTCATGATTTATGATTTATAATTTATGATTTATGATTTGAACACGCAATTGTCTATTATCAATCGTCAATAGACACGACTCCTTCCGGATATTGCATCGTCACGCAATGTAGCGAGCCATGTTGTTTAATCAACGGCAAACAATTGATTCCTACAATCTCACGATCCGGAAAGGCCTGCTGCAAAGCAGCCTTCGCCTGTTCATCTTTTGGAGAATTATAATAAGGGAGCAATACGGCTCCGTTGATAATCAAAAAATTGGCATAAGTAGCCGGAAGGCGTTCGCCCTCCCATACCACCGGGTCTGCCATCGGCAAGGCGATCAACCGGTAAGGTTTGCCGTTTGCCTGTTTGAAGGCTTGCAACTCTTGTTCCATCGCCTGCAATTCCTCGAAATGTTCATCCGACTCATCCGTACACTGCACATACGCGATCGTATCTTCGCTGCAGAAGCGTGCCAACGTGTCGACATGGCTATCCGTGTCATCACCGGCCAAATAACCGTTTTCAAGCCATAAGATGCGTTCAAAACCGAAGACTTCCTTCAGATAGGCTTCCAATTCTTCCTTTTGCAGATATTCGTTCCGGTTCAGAGACGAGAGGCATTCGACCGTGGTGAGCAACGTTCCCTTACCATCCGATTCGATGCTGCCGCCTTCCAATACGAACGGTTGCATATTGATAACCGGAACCCCTTCGGCAAATGTTCCTTCTATGGACAGCCGGCGCGTAATCAGGTTATCCAGGTTTGCTGCGAACTTCATTCCCCACCCGTTGAACACGAAGTCATACACAGCCGGCTCTCCTTGATCGAACACCGTAATGCCGCCATGATCGCGTGCCCAGGTATCATTCGTCGCCATCTCCCGGAAAATGATGCGGCTGTAATCCACATCGCCCAATTGTTTACGGACATCCTGTTCGTCCGGACAGACAATCAAGAGTTTTTCGTGTTTGGTCACTTCTTTGGCTATCGCTACGAAACAAGGAATCACTTCTTCCAATATGGGCGCCCAATCCGTATCCTCATGCGGCCATGTCAACTGGACGGCGCTTTGCGGGTACCACTCTGCCGGTAATATGATTTTATCTTCCATCTGCGTTTAAAATATACGATTCTATTACAGCACAAATATAGGCTTATTTTCCATCATTCTTAATATAAAGATTCTATCACCTCTGTCAATTTGCTGTTTTTCTTCCATGCCGCAAGCAAAGAAAGAAGCAAGGTGTTTGTCACCTTCGGCCAGCCATTAACCGTTTGAATTTCTGAAAAGATCTCCAACAACCGCTTTAAATCCTTCACCGGATTTTCCGGCAGGCAAGATAAAAAAGAGACAAACAGCACAGACAGTTCCCTATTATGGAAAGACGATCTGTTGATCAACATTTCAAGGACCAGTCCTGAAATTCTCTGCACAGGCGCCCATTCCGATGATTGGATTTTACCCAATACCCTGCCTAAAGCCACATTGTCTATCAAGCCTTTCTCCACAAGTTCTCTCCAAAGATCCGCCGCGCACAAACGAACAGAACGGTCGATGCTTAACAGGCACACCGCCAGATACGTCAGAGCCATTCCTCCGCTCCACTTCCAATCAAGTTCGCACAGAGTCTCAAGAGCGACCAAATTAAGCTTGGTCAGTTCCAGATCGTTCCAATGGGAATCTCTTATGCGATCCCGCACCAGTAAAGCCAACAAGACCTGAGGCGCATTCGGAGAAAGCAACAAGAGCCTCTTCAGGTCCTTTTCCCGTAAAGGCATCTGCCAAAAAGTCTCCACCAAAAGCGGGACACGGGAACAAGGCCGATACGTCATATACAAGGCATAGCCTCCAAACCTCCATTTTATCGCGACATTCTTGCTTGCCGGAGGAATCAACTGTAAGATACGGTCGACCTTCTCAAACGGTTTTTCGTAGGTGAACACATCACAGGGGATATCTCCCGTCAAATAAGCACGGTTTACGGAAGAATAAGGAAAATCCTCAAACTCGCCATAGATGGTATCAGGACTTTTGACCAACGCTGCTGTCATCCAAACGGCCTGAGACGTAAAAGGCTCTTTCGGGCGTGCTTCCGGCTTGAACAGGAAGAGCAACAGCTCGCGATATTCGCCCGTCATCTCTTGTTCGACTAAGCGGACAGCCTCGTCCGTATCATCCAGCGCCACTCGCGAAACCGCAATTTGAAAGTCCAGGTTGTCCGGCCTGCATCCCTTTTTCTGATATTCCGACAACCGGGAGACAAGCACGACCGGATCAATCCAGGCCGGACGGTGGGTCGGTGTCGAAAGCAAAGGCAACGTATTACGATCCTTCATACGGCTAAAAGCCAATTTTTCAAGATCCCGATATGGCTTATAGTCTTGAAAAGATTGTTGTTTCGCCCTTTTGGCTCGTTTCTCCGATCCGGCAAGCACTTCGGCATAGTCAAGCAGGAAAGAGGCGGTAAGCATATCCAACCCTCCTATCTCGCTCTCCGGCATCTCCATTACAGTTCCAGCCCATTCGAAAACCGGCGCCATACGCTCCGCATCATCCGATTTTATGTACGGATGCAAACGAACCAGCGAAGCCAACAGCAAATCAAAATAAAAACTCTCCTGACCATCCATCAGCCGGCCCATAAAAGAGACCAAACCGTCTACATCCGCCACATCTGGAAGACGCCGGTATTCCTGTATTAGCGGTTCTTTTTCCATCCTGTCCATCATTCAGCTCTTATTTTCGGACAAATATAAACAGAAAAACGAACGGAAGATACATCCTATAAATTAAACGCCAACAAAAAAAGGCAGTCTCCTTACGAGGCTGCCTTTTCCAAACGCAACGAATAAACTATTAATTACTTATGCGCTTATTATTTCTTGCAGTCGCAAGAAGAGTAAGCCACTAACATCCAAACCAATTTTTCCTGTTCCTTCAGGTAGTCGCTCATCAGGGCTACTGTCGCTTCATCTCCGGATTCGGAAGCCAGAGAAAGCAACTTACGTTCTTCGGCAATAAACTGGCTGTAAGTGTTCAGCACGTTTTCCAACGCTTCGTCTGCACAAGATACGCCCGACACTTCCTTTACTTTGGCAACTTTCAGATATTCACTAAATTTGTTAACCGGAACACCTCCCAACATCAGGATACGCTCAGCCAGCTCATCCACCTTTCCGGCGGCATCGTTATACATGTCTTCGAATTTGCCGTGAAGGACAAAGAAACCGTGTCCCTTGATGTTCCAGTGAAAACCACGAAGGTTTGTGTAGAACACCTGATAATCGGCCAACAACTGTTGTAATGCTTCAACGACTTTACCTGCTGCAACTGCGTCCAAATGGATATAATCTAATGTCTTCATAATTCTTTCCTTTTTAATTGTTATACTTTTCATTTTTCTTGTACTGCAAAGATACATCAGATATAAACGTCTGTCAAACAGATAATTTCTATACCATCATAGACTCATTCTATCACGCGTCCGGCAGAACGGACTGCGATAATTACCACATTCCATGTTTTTTTTCTACCTTCGTAAAAAATATCATCATAGGGTCTGTAACAACAAACAATGAATTATGAACATCCAACAACTCGAATACATCCTGGCCGTAGACACTTACCGCCATTTTGCCAAAGCGGCAGAACATTGCCGCGTGACTCAACCTACACTAAGCATGATGATCCAAAAGCTGGAAGATGAATTGGGAGTGAAACTTTTCGACCGCAATACACAGCCGGTCTGCCCTACCCCTGCGGGTCGTAAGGTGATCGATCAGGCACGTGTCGTCCTTCACCAGGCTTCCCTCATCAAAGAGATCGTAAACGAAGAAGAGCAATCTTTGAAAGGCACGTTCCGCCTCGCAGTGTTACCGACGATTGCCCCTTATCTGCTTCCCCGCTTCTTCCAACAAATAACGGAGAAACACCCCGATCTGGATATCCGCATCCAGGAAATGCAAACGGCCCCGACAATAAAAGCCCTCCAGAACGGAGAAATAGACGCTGCCATCATCGCGAACCAACCGACAGAGATGCAACTACAGGGAAGTACCCTGTACTACGAACAGTTTTATGCCTACGTAGCCCGCAACGAAAGTGTGTTCAAGAAAGAGATGGTCCGTTCGGCCGATATCAGCGACGAACGTCTTTGGTTGCTGGATGAAGGGCATTGTTTCCGCGATCAGCTGATGCGTTTCTGCCAGATGGAGAAGGTCAAACTCCGTCAGGCTGCCTACCGCCTGGGAAGTCTGGAGACTTTTATGCGGATGGTAGAAAGCGGTAACGGCATCACTTTCATTCCGGAACTGGCAACCCTTCAGCTAAGCGAACAGCAAAAAGAACTGGTACGCCCGTTTGCCATCCCCAAACCGGCACGTGAAATCGTTTGGATAACCCGCAAAGATTTTATCCGGCATTCGATCGCAAACATTCTGACCGAAAGCATCAAGAAATCCGTTCCGAAAGAAATGCGCACGCTGCAAGCAGGATTGAGGGTGGTTTAAAAAAGGATCGCGTAATAACACATCTCCCGTATATCGTTTATTTTGTATTCGTTTATTTGGACAGTCGGCAATTTATTACGTTATTTGCGTAACGCAAATCGCGTAATAACAATAAAACAAGGGAATGAAACTAAATAATCCATTTTTGATAGCCGGATATCACAGTCCTGAATACTTTTGCGACAGGTTAAAAGAAACGGAAACAATCACTAATGCGTTGCAAAACGAACGAAACATTACTTTGATTGCCCCCCGTCGTATGGGAAGAACTTGATAGCAGCTTATCCCGGAGTGGCAACCAAATTAATGAAAGCGATAGCGAAAGAGGGAATCGTAACTGAAATAAATTCCGGAAAATTCATCTCAAAATACAAACTGAAAGCAGCCAGCAGCATAAATACGGCATTAGCAAAACTCATTGACAAGGAGATTGTCTACAAAGATACACAAGGATACATAATATACGACCGATTCATGTCTATCTGGCTAAGAAGACAACCCTGAAGGAATAAATATTTCGGATGTAATGAAAAAAAATTATTACTTTATGCTTGTATTTTCCAAAAAAGCGTTACTTTTGCTGCGAATTAAAAAACAAAGAGACAAAATGAATCGATTTAGCTTTACATATTACTTTTATTACTTTTACTTTAGCAGAGTGAAGGCAGGAGTTTGTATGTAGAGCGTTGATAAATGAATGTATATATCAATAACAAAATATGAAGTCCTGCCGGTTTCGGTGGGACTTTTTTTTTAATGGACAATTGAGAATTAACAATTGACAATTTGAAAGAAAAAAAAAGAGAAGATGAAAAAGAAAGTAGCAATCCAGGGAATAGCCGGTTCGTATCACGATATAGCCGCCCGCAATTATTTCGAAGGTGAAGAGATTGAAATTATCGGTTGCAATACATTCAGAGATGTTATTTCGACCATCAAGAAAGATCCTTCCATTCTGGGAATGATGGCGATCGAAAACACGATTGCAGGTAGCTTGTTGCAGAACCATGAACTGATCCGCGAAAGCGGCCTGCAGGTTATCGGTGAATACAAACTGCGCATCTCACACTCGCTGGTTGCTCTTCCGGGGACCAACATCGACGATGTCAGAGAGGTCAACTCCCACCCGATCGCCTTGATGCAATGTACCGAATTCCTCGATACGCTGCCCAACGCAAAAGTAGTCGAAAAGGAGGACACCGCCATGAGCGCCCGATGGATTTCGGAAAACCAACTGAAAGGACACGCCGCCATCTGCGGGAAACTGGCCGCCCAGATATACAACATGGAAGTCCTTGCCGAAGGGATCGAGACAAACAAACGCAACTTCACCCGCTTCCTGGCAATAGCCGACCGGTGGACGGCCGACGAGATGCTCAAAGGAAAAGACAAAAACAAAGCGTCTCTCGTTTTCGCTCTCCCCCACACAGCCGGCAGCCTCTCCAAAGTTCTCTCCGTCCTCTCTTTCTACGACATGAATCTTTCAAAAATACAATCCTTGCCGATCATCGGCCGCGAATGGGAATATCTGTTTTATATCAATCTGACATTTACGGATTACCTGCGCTACAAACAGGCATTGGATGCTATCAGACCGTTGACAAAAGACTTAAAAATATTAGGCGAATATGCAGAAGGAAAACAAAGCGTGTAAAACAATTACACCCGCTAACCGTGTAGGTAGCGTACAGGAATACTACTTTTCCAGGAAACTGAAAGAAGTAGCCGAAATGAATGCCGCAGGTAAAAATGTGATCAACCTCGGTGTTGGCAGTCCCGACCTTCCTCCTTCAGAACGGACAATCGAGACCTTGTGTGAACATGCTCATCAGCCGAACGAACACGGTTATCAGCCGTATATCGGTATTCCCGAACTGCGTAAAGGTTTCGCCGACTGGTATAAGAAATGGTATAACGTAGAGCTCGACCCGAAAACGGAGATCCAGCCGTTGATCGGTTCCAAAGAAGGAATCTTGCACATCTCGCTGGCATTCCTGAATCCGGGTGACGGCGTGTTGGTTCCCAACCCCGGCTATCCGACCTACAGTTCGGTAAGCAAATTGGTCGAAGCCAATCTGATCCCTTACGAACTGAAAGAAGAGTTGGGCTGGCAACCGGACTTCGAAGAGCTGGAAAAAATGGACCTCTCGAACGTCAAACTGATGTGGACCAACTATCCCAATATGCCGACAGGAGCCAATGCAAGCATGGAACTGTACGAAAAGCTGGTCGCTTTCGGAAAGAAGCACGGGATCATCATCTGCAACGACAACCCGTATAGTTTCATTCTGAACGAGCATCCGTTGAGCATCCTGTCCGTACCGGGAGCCAAAGACATCTGTATCGAAATGAACTCCATGAGCAAGGCACACAATATGCCGGGTTGGCGTATGGCAATGCTCGCCTCCAATGCACAGTTCGTACAGTGGGTACTGAAAGTGAAAAGCAATATCGACTCCGGACAGTTCAAACCGATGCAACATGCAGCCGTCGAAGCGTTGAGCGCACCGAAGGAATGGTATGACAATATGAACCGGGTGTACCGCAGCCGACGCAGCCTCGCCGGAGAGATCATGCATGCTCTGGGATGCGAATATGACGAAAAACAGGTGGGCATGTTCCTCTGGGGAAAAATCCCCGCCGAGGCAAAAAGCAGCGAAGCGATAGCCGACAGAGTCTTGTATGAAGCCAATGTATTCCTGACACCGGGATTCATCTTCGGCAGCCAAGGCGAACGTTACATCCGTATCTCGCTCTGTTGCAAAAACGAGACCTTGGAAGAGGCTCTTCGACGAATTGTTTCGTTGAAACAATTCGATCAATTGACAATTAAGAATTGACAATTGACCATTTTTTAAGAGAAAAAGAAAGAAACAAATAAAAACAACAATAAAACAAACAATTGTCAATTGACAATTAATTATAAGGTTATGGAAATGGAATTAGAATCGATCATGTTACCCGGTGTAGACCCACAGCGTCCTGTCGTAATCGCCGGTCCGTGTAGTGCTGAGACAGAAGAGCAAGTAATGGAAACGGCCAGAGGAATCGCTGACAAAGGCATCAAGTTGTTCCGCGCAGGAATCTGGAAACCTCGTACCAAACCGGGTGGATTCGAAGGAATCGGTGCAGAAGGCTTGCAATGGTTGAAACGGGTAAAAAAGGAAACAGGTATGTATGTGGCTACCGAAGTGGCAACGAAAGACCATGTTTTCGAAGCATTGAAAGCGGGGATCGACGTGTTGTGGATCGGAGCCCGTACAACGGTTAACCCGTTCGCCGTACAGGAGATCGCCGATGCACTGAAGGGTGTAGACGTCCCTGTTTTGATCAAGAATCCGGTCAATCCGGATCTGGAACTGTGGATCGGAGCTTTCCAGCGTCTCTATGGTGCCGGTATCCGTCGCCTGGGAGCCATCCATCGCGGTTTCAGCTCTTACGATAAGAAGATGTACCGCAACCTCCCGCTCTGGCATATCCCCATCGAACTTCGTCGCCGTATGCCGAACCTGCCTATTTTCTGTGATCCGAGCCATATCGGAGGCAAACGCGAACTGATCGCTCCTCTCTGCCAGCAGGCTATGGACTTGAGTTTCGACGGTTTGATCATCGAATCGCATTGCAACCCGGATTGTGCCTGGAGTGATGCTTCACAGCAGATCACACCGGATGTGTTGGATTACGTTCTGAATTTATTGGTTATCCGCGACTCCAACCAGACAACGGAAAACCTGGCCGAACTTCGCCGCCAGATCGACGGTATCGACGAACAATTATTGGAACTGTTAGCTAAACGTATGCGCATCTCCCGCGAAATAGGCGTGTATAAGAAAGAACATAATATGCCGATCCTGCAATCACCGCGCTATAGCGAGATTCTGGAAAAACGTTCCAATATGGGCGAACAGATGGAACTGAACACAGACTTTGTAAAAGAAATTCTGAAAGAAATTCATGAAGAATCCGTCCGTCAACAGATGATCATCATGAATGAATAATAATAATGTGCCAATAATATGCCAATCAGCTAATGGGAGATTCTCTTTAATTATCCCATTGGCACATTATTACTAATACATTAAACAGTTATTGATAATGAAAATACTTATATTGGGTGCAGGGAAGATGGGATCTTTCTTCACCGATTTGCTTAGTTTCGAACACGAAGTGGCTGTGCTGGAGAGCGATCCGAAGCGGATGCGTTTCATATACAACGCCCTTCGCCTGCAGAAGCCGGAAGAAGTAGCCGAGTTTAAACCCGAATTAGTCATCAACTGCGTGACACTGAGCTATACGATCGAAGCATTCAAAAGTGTCATGCCTTACCTGCAACCCTATTGTATCATCTCGGATATCGCATCGGTCAAGACACACCTGAAAGAATTTTATGAGACATGCGGCTTCCCGTATGTCTCCACCCACCCGATGTTTGGCCCGACATTCGCCAACCTGGGACAACTGGAAAAAGAAAATACAATCATCATCTCCGAAGGTGATCATCTGGGGAAAATATTCTTCAAAGACATCTATTCCAGCCTGCGTCTGCACATATGCGAATATACTTTCGAGGAACATGACAAAGTCGTGGCCTACTCGCTCGGTATTCCGTTTGCATCTACCATGGTATTTGCAGCCACGATGAAGCACCAGGATGCTCCGGGTACGACCTTCAAACGTCACATGAAGATCGCCAGAGGCTTGCTTTCCGAAGATGATTATCTCCTAACGGAAATCCTTTTCAACCCGCGCACGCCTCATCAGATCGCACGCATCCAAGAAGAATTGGATATCCTGCAAGGGATCATCAAAAACAAAGATTCGGAAGGGATGAAAGAATATCTGACCAAGATCAGGAAGAATATCGAATAATAATTTTCCTACAGACGTGAACCGTATGTTCCACAAGTTTGAGCCGGCCGGTTCATGCTTGTGGAACGATTTATTTATTTGATGATATTCATCTTATAAAATGAATAATTATGAACAGCACTATCCACCTTATAACAAGACTATTATTAACATATTGCCTATTATGGGGCACATTCATCCATACTTATCCGCAAAACCGGAATGCCGATCCGGGGTCCACATATCCGACACCGGACCGGCTTTTCCATATTGCACGCAGCTTGAACCGTAATCTCGTCTGTTACAATGCCAACCAAACCAATGGCAAGCTGGACACCAAAGAACCCATTAATGTTTATTGGCTGAACCGGGAAAAGGAACCGGGAAAAACCAACGGGCTAAGTTTCATACAAAAGAAGATGGCTTACGGCTACAAAGTGGTTTCGCAGACGGAGCAGACCTGTACGATCACCCTCACGGCCTATCCGGAAAGAGAACTGACAGTCTGCTGGGAAAAAGACCATTTCGTCTGCCACATCAAGATAAACGACCGGCAAGCCATCCTACAATCCTTGTATGTCAAAGCCAGTCCCAACAATCCGCTCCATGTGGAATACGTGGAACTGCAAGGCATAACAGCCGACACCGGTGTCCCCGTCACAGAAAGAATCAGCAAATAAAAAGAAACAACTCTTCCCTCTCTCTTGGCCCTTATCACCATCCTGGATTCTGAATCAAAGACGGACATCGGGTTAACTCATCCTGCATGATCACACACGCCCGTCATTCACAACAATACTTATTTCTTATAAGTACAGTAAACATAGAGACGAAGCACAATGTCAAATTATCAGATTTAACGAACTATCTAAAAGGATTATTTAAATCACACATATGATTTCGGGAAGTCATCAAGAAAACGTATTTTTGCAAGACTATTTCAAAAAAGAGTGTTTTACGGATGAAGGTATGTATAGCTGAAAAGCCCAGTGTAGCACGCGAAATTGCTGAAGTACTCGGGGCGACTAAAAGGATGAATGGGTATATTGAAGGAAACGGGTATCAGGTTACCTGGACTTTCGGACATCTGTGCACTCTTAAAGAACCCAACGATTATTCGGACAACTGGAAACGGTGGAGTTTGGCTTCTCTCCCGATGATCCCGCCACGGTTCGGGATCAAATTGATCAGCAACCCGACATACGAACAGCAGTTCAAAACAATCGAAGAGCTGATGCAGAACGCTGAAATGGTCATCAACTGCGGGGATGCCGGCCAGGAAGGAGAGCTGATCCAGCGTTGGGTGATGCAAAAGGCAGGCTGTAAATGTCCGGTCTATCGCCTGTGGATATCTTCGTTGACTGAAGAAGCGATCCGCGAAGGTTTCCAACACCTGAAAGAACAATCCGATTTCACCCGGTTGTATGAGGCAGGCCTTTCGCGTGCCATCGGCGACTGGCTGTTAGGGATGAACGCAACGCGCCTCTACACGCTCCGCTACGGGCAAAACCGGCAAGTGCTCTCCATCGGACGGGTGCAAACGCCAACCCTTGCACTTATCGTAAACCGGCAGGCCGAAATAGACAACTTCAAGCCTGAACCCTATTGGGAACTGAAAACAGTCTACCGGAACACGACCTTTTCGGCCACCAAAGGCAAATTCACGAAGAAAGAAGAAGGGGAGGCTTTCCTGGAAATAGCCAGCCAAGAGGATTTTACTGTCACCGACATATCAGAAAAGAAAGGCAAGGAATATGCTCCCCGCCTCTTCGACCTGACCTCGTTGCAGGTGGAATGCAATAAGAAATTCGCATTCACGGCTGACGACACGTTGAAGCTGATCCAGTCGTTATACGAAAAGAAAGTGACGACCTACCCGCGTGTCGACACCACTTTCCTGAGCGACGACATCTATCCGAAAGTTCCCAACACGCTTAGCGGCCTGGTCGACTACGCCGATCTGACAGCCCCGCTGCTGAAAGCGAAGATACGGAAAGACAAACGTGTGTTCGACAACTCGAAGGTGACGGACCACCATGCCATCATCCCGACCGGTGTAGCGGCACGTAACCTGACAGACAACGAGCGGAAGGTGTACGACCTGGTGGCCCGCCGTTTCATCGCGGTTTTCTATCCGGACTGTGAGATCTCGACCACAACGGTGTTGGGCAAAGTCGGCAAAGTGGATTTCAAAGTAACAGGCAAGCAGATACTGAAACCGGGATGGCGCGTCGTGTTCGGAGCAGAGCAGAAGGACCCGGATGCCGAACCGTCAGACGAAGAAGGCGTATTACCGGATTTCGTCAAAGGAGAAAGCGGTCCCCACAAACCGACATTAGGTGAAAAATGGACACAACCGCCCAAACCCTACACCGAAGCGACGTTGCTCCGCGCAATGGAAACCGCCGGCAAACTGGTGGACAACGACGAATTGCGAGACGCTCTGAAGGAAAACGGCATAGGCCGTCCTTCCACCCGAGCCGCCATCATCGAGACGTTGTTCAAACGCAATTATATCCGTAAGGAACGCAAGAACCTCTTCCCTACGGCCACCGGAGTGGAACTCATCGGCACGATACAGGAAGAACTGTTGAAAAGCGCCGAACTGACCGGCCTCTGGGAAAAGAAGCTCCGGCAGATCGAACGGGGCACTTACGAGGCCCGTACTTTTTTGGAAGAGCTTAAGCAGATGGTCCACCAGGTAGTGATCAACGTCCTCTCCGACCAGACCGGACGCACCATCACGATCGAGCAGGCCGTTCCGGAAAAGCCCCAACCCGAAAAAGGATCGAAAGAACCGAAAGAAAAGAAACCGCGCAAGCCGCGTGCCAAAAAGGAAAAGACAGCCGGTCAGCCGGAAACAGCAGCCGTTCCCACGAAGCCGGTATGCCCAATCTGCAAGAAAGGCAGTATACTGCGTGGCAAAACAGCTTACGGCTGTTCCGAATACAAAAACGGTTGTACTTTCCGCATGGACTACGCCACCTATGGCGAAGGATTGTCGGATGAAGAACTGATAAAAGCTATCAGTGGGATTGGAAAAGCCTGATACAGGTTTGGTTTACGCTTTATTTACGACAAATCAGAACGTGAAAACATAACAGATAAAGAACTACAAAGTATTTTGTGGAAAAATAGGTTTTAAAAAATCAAAAATCGATGAAAGAAGAATGGTTTCCTTTGGTTAATGAGGAGGGAGAGACAATAGGGAAGGCAACCCGCAAGGAATGTCATAGCGGATCGAAGATGTTACATCCGGTGGTGCATCTGCATATTTTCAATAAGGCAGGCGAGCTCTACCTGCAAAAGCGTTCGATGAACAAAGATATCCAACCCGGTAAATGGGATACAGCCGTTGGAGGCCATATCGACTACGGTGAGACGGTCGAAGAAGCCCTTCGCCGGGAAGTACGGGAGGAATTAGGTATAACAGATTTCGTTCCGCAATTCATCACCCGTTATGTATTCGAATCGGCCATAGAGAAAGAATTGGTCAACACCTTCCGTACCACTTACGAAGGCCCGGTCACCCCCGACCCTTCCGAACTGGATGGCGGACGTTTCTGGTCTCCGGCCGAAATCCTCGATAACATAGGGAAAGGTGTTTTCACGCCCAACTTCGAAGGAGAATACAAACGATTGTTCATGTAAACAACAAAAAACCGCAACAGCAGACCTGTGATTTCAAAACACCGGTGTTTTGAAATCGAAACATAGGTGTTTTAAACTCAAAACATATATGTTTTGAAAAAGCAAAAAAAGAGGCCATGCAATCAAGCATGACCTCTTTTTTTATTATCTCGATGAATGATTATTTACACATATCACGAATGATCTGAATCAGTTCGTCGCCAATTTCTTCTGCTTCCTGCATCGTGTGAGCTTCGGAATAGATACGGATGATCGGTTCTGTATTGCTCTTGCGCAGGTGAACCCATTTTTCAGGGAAGTCGATCTTCACGCCGTCGATATCGGTGATATCGTATTGGGCGAATTTCTCTTTTACTTTTGCCAGGATAGCATCGACATTGATATCCGGAGTCAGTTCCACTTTCTTCTTCGAAATGAAATACGGAGGATAGGTAGCACGCAGTTCGCTTGTCTTCATCTGTTTCTTTGCCAGATGAGTCAGGAACAGGGCGATACCGACCAAAGCATCACGACCGTAATGGCTGGCCGGGTAGATCACACCGCCATTGCCTTCACCACCGATGATGGCGTTAGTCGCTTTCATCTTCGTCACGACATTCACTTCGCCTACTGCTGCCGCGTTATACTCGCAACCATGAGCACGGGTAACATCACGCAGAGCACGGCTCGAACTCAGGTTGCTGACCGTATTGCCCGGTGTATGGCTCAGGACATAGTCGCTGACAGCCACCAATGTGTATTCTTCTCCGAACATCTCCCCGTCTTCACAGATAATGGCCAAACGGTCTACGTCCGGGTCCACAACAAAACCGACATCGGCTTTGGCATGCTTCATCAGGTTGGATATCTCCGTCAGGTTTTCAGGGATCGGCTCCGGATTGTGTGCAAAGTTACCGTGAGGAGCACAATGCAGTTTGAAGATTTCCTTTACCCCCAAAGCAGAAAGCAATTCGGGGATAACGATACCGCCCACCGAGTTCACGCAGTCGATAGCGACACGGAAATTAGCGGCCTTGATAGCCTCTACATCCACCAAATCCAGCTTCAACACGCTTTCGATGTGCTTTTGGTTATAGGTATTGTTGATATAGACTTTTCCCAAATGGTCGACATCGGCAAATACAAAACTTTCTTCAGCAGCAATCTTCAGCACCTCGGCACCTTCGGCTGCATTCAGGAATTCACCCCGTTCGTTCAACAACTTCAGTGCATTCCATTGTTTCGGATTATGGCTGGCTGTCAAAATGATACCGCCACAAGCTTCTTCCCAGGCAACAGCCAATTCGGTGGTCGGAGTAGTGGCCAGGTCGATGTCCACCACATCAAAGCCCATTCCGGTAAGCGTGCCGAGAACGACTTGTTTAACCATCGGACCGGAGATACGCGCATCACGGCCTACCACGATCTTGTTTGTTGTCACCTTCGTATTTTTCTTAATGAATGTAGCATAAGCTGCCACAAACTTGACAATAGCCAACGGATTGAGCCCGTCTTCCGGATTCCCGCCAATTGTACCACGAATACCGGAAATAGATTTAATCAGTGTCATTAGTTAGATTTATTTTATAAAAGTATACTTCACTTTCTCAAAAAACACAGGAGTTCCGGAGCTTTGGAAATCACTGCTCATCAGCTTAAACGGAACGATCAGTTTGACAACCGCGCTGTCTCCCACATAAGGAAGTCCGGCTCCCAAACCTTCACAAATAAACATATCCCATGTATAAGAGTAATCCGGATTCAAAGAAGTATAATAACCATATCTGAACTCTACCGGATACGTACCGTTTGAATTCGGGCCGAGCAGGTCGACGGTACCGGTTCCCATACTGCTGCTTTCCATAAACATCCGGGCGATGAAACGGGAACGGATCGCGGTTTGCCCCAGCACCGCACGTTCACTGTTTCCCTTATTGACGATATTCAGATAAACACCATTATCCAACTCTACAAATTCATTTTCCTTAAAAATACTATCCGCAGGGAAATCATCCAAAAAGACCAGGCCGCTATCAACCTGCAAACGCTCGATCGCTTTTCTCTGGGCCTTCAACATATCAGTGTATGACTTTGTCTTGTCACACGACACCACCATTATGGCAGCGCACATAATCAACAGGATATAAAAACCTCTCTTCATCTGTTACTATTTATTGTAAATGAATGGCAAATGTATATAATCTCTGCCATATCTCAGGCATGTTTATTTAAATCTTCTGTTTTATTAGGATTAAATTCCCTTAAACCTTTCTCAAAAACGTTTACAGCATCGGCCAATGAACCACAAAATTCTCCCCCCGAAGCGTTTTTATGTCCGCCTCCATTGAAATACAGGCTTGCAAACTGGTTGCAGGGGAAATCTCCGACAGACCGGAGCGAGATCTTCACATAATCCTTATCTTCGCGGATAAAGACACTGAAAGCCACATTTTCGATACTCAACGGCAGGTTGACAAACCCTTCGGTATCGCCTGTCACATAACGGAAACGGTTCATCTCTTCCAACGAAAGCGTGATCAGAGCGGCATGTTGTTCCGGATAAATCTTCATCTTTTCATACAGGACATATCCCATCATGCGCAAACGGCTTTCCGAATAGACCTGGTTCACTTTCCGGTAGATCAGATCCTTGTCGATACCTTTCTTGATCAGTTCGCTTATGATCGTATAAATCTCCGGCTTGTTCGAATTGTAGGTAAACGAACCTGTATCCGTCATCATGCCCGTATAGATGCAGGCGGCACAATCTTTATTGATCAGGTCGAACATCCCCATGCGGCAGATGAAACGAAAAACCATCTCACTCGTAGACGACATTTCAGGATATGACATCGTGACCCGGCAAAAATCGGCCGGATTCAGATGATGGTCGATCATCACCTTTCGCCCATCTGCCGCCACAACAGCCGGAGCCAGTTTTTCGATACGTTTGGGTTCGTTGAAATCAAGGCAGAAAATGACATCCGCATCCCGGATCAACTGTTCGGCAAAATCAGGATATTTCTCATGAATGACAATTTCCTTATTTCCCGGCATCCATTTATAGAATTTTGGGAAATCGTTGGGAACCACTACCGTCACGTTATCTTTTCCATAGGTTGTCAAAAAATGGTACAGTCCCAATGCGGAACCTATAGCATCCCCGTCAGGGGTAACATGTGTCACTATTACAAAACTTTCGCCTTTCTCGACGTACTTCTTGGCTTTCTGAATTTTCTCTTCGTGAATGATTTTCGTAATCATATATTCTCTTATTTTCAGTGACAAAGGTACTACTTTTTTTAGATTCAGCACAGCTTTAAATTCTCAATCACCCGGACAAGAAGCATAATTAACAACAAAAACAGAGAGACAAGCAGATAGCGCGAACGTCCGGCATGAACATACCACAAGGTAGACAGAAGCATTCCATACGCCACCAGCATCGTCAGGAAATCGAACCGGAAAGAAAAAACCGCTCCCGGCACCCGGCTAAAAGAGTCTACGATCCAAAGCAAACCACGCGCGAGCCATTCCACGACAACCTGCAACCAACCATACCCAAGAATCCATTCTGGCAAAATCATATAGACCAAACTTGCCGGTATCAACAAAGTCGCAAGAAACGTAAGCGGCAAGTTCGTCAACAAAAAGACAGTCGAAAACTGCCCGAAATAATACAGACATAAAAAAGTCGTGCCCGCCTGTGCCGACAGGGTGACCGTGACCCATCCCCACGGTGTCCTCAAAAACGGATTATGCACCTTTATCAACGCCTGCAACCGGGGCTGGAAATAAAGGATGGACAGCACGGCCAGATAACTCAGCTGGAAACCTATGTCGAATAAGTACAAGGGTTCATAAACCAACATGCAAAAAGCGGAAGCCGCCAATATATTATAACGCTCCGCCCTCCTATCCAACACTCCGCCCGTCAGATACATCGTAAGCATCAACGCAGCCCTCACAGAAGAGGCCGCCAAACCTGTTATCGCAGCAAATCCCCACAATAGCACGAGCAGCGAGATGTAGCGAATCCACCGGCAACATCCATTCCTGGGGAGAAAAGAAAAAAGAAAAGATAAAAAGCCACAGACGATTGCCACATGAAAGCCGCTTACGGCCAGGATATGTGCTACCCCCGTAGCCGAAAAACGGTTCCGCACCTCCCGACTCATAGCTTGCCGGTAACCGACAGTGATAGTGGCCAGTACAGATTTCTCTTCATCGGTCAGATTTAGTTTTGCGATCGGTTCCAATAATCGTTGCTGTTCTTCCTGCGCCCAACGGGAAAGAAGGGAAACCGGATGTTCCGACGAGGATTCAGACTGCGAATAAGCAGTCTTTTGTATCGAAAGGAAAAGCAACAGAGACAAGAAAACCGCTCCCCACAGCCAACGGGTTTCATAACAAACATGCTCCTGCCCTCTCAAGGCAAGACCGGCTGTGGTAATGATAATAACAGGGAGCAATAGTAATACCCAGGAATAAGTACAACACGAAAAAACGGTCTGTAGTATAATCCCCGCAATCCAGACAAGCAGCGGACGGGCAAAGGGACGGATCTGTAATTCTTTTATCATAATGTAAGGTTTTGAAATGGTTGGTTTAAGGCTTGATCGGTATTGCACAAAAGACGTCATTCCGTAGGGGCAGGGCTCTGCTCTGCCCAAAGGACGTCATTTTCCGTAGGGGCAGGGCTCTGCTCTGCCCAAAGGACGTCATTTTCCGTAGGGGCAGGGCTCTGCTCTGCCCATTACATCCAATAAAGGTAGATTCTGACTGGGCGGAGTAGAACCCCGCCCCTACGAGGCGACATTATAATCCTTTCAGTTCCCGGATCGTCTTCAACGGGTCGGAAGAACGGAAGACAAAACTGCCGGCAACCAGCACATCCGCTCCTACTTCGAGCAGAGGTTTCGCGGTCTGCATGTTTACTCCGCCATCGACTTCGATCAAGGTGTCCGACCCTTTTGCCAGGATCATATCTTTCAGGCGAGCTGTTTTGTCTATCGAATGTTCAATAAACTTCTGTCCGCCGTAGCCCGGATTCACCGACATGAGCAACACCATATCCAAATCCTGCAGGATATCTTCCAACAAGGAAATCGGCGTATGCGGGTTCAATGTGACGGCCGCCTTCATCCCCGCTTCTTTGATTGCCGCCACCGTACGGTGCAGATGCGTGCACGCTTCATAATGCACATTCATCATATAAGCGCCCGTAGCGGCTACTTCGGGGATGAACTTCTGCGGTTCCACGATCATCAGATGGACATCCATCGGTTTTTTGCAGATTGGTTTCAATGCTTCCAAAACCGGAAAGCCAAACGATATATTAGGCACGAACACGCCGTCCATTATATCCAGATGCAACCAATCGGCATCACTCTCGTTAATCATTTCCACTTCTCGCTGCAAGTTCAGAAAATCAGCAGCCAGCAGAGAAGGGGCTATTTTATGTTTCATACTTTTTTTGCTTTTTGCAAAGGTAACCTCAGTTCATTACAAAACCACAAAATTCCGTGCGTAAAGCGGGTTCTGAATGATAAACCCTCGCAAATTGAGTAAGGAAATCAAGTGTTTGCCGACGTGGCGTTGTTTTCCTTTCTTTCCGGTTTCTGTCTGTTTTATTTTCTATTTCATTCATACATTGAGTAGAAAGTCTCTTCATAGGCAACTCGTTTTTTTATCTTGTTCGATAATAAAACGGTCTGCCTCTCTCCTTATTGTATGACAAGAAAATAAATTTTCAACATTCGATGTCCATCAATCAAGCCATCGACAGCTCGATGCTGTTTTCTTCCGCCATGCGGCGCATATTCAGAATCGCATAGCGCATGCGTCCCAAAGCCGTATTGATGCTCACACCGGTAATATCGGCAATTTCCTTAAAACTGAGATCCTGATAATAACGCATTTCCAATACTTCACGCTGGCTGTCGGGAAGATGTTTCACCAGTTTTTTCACATCAGACAACACCTGATGGCGCACGATGTTATCTTCGATCGTGCTGTCGCAAAGTTTGATATTATTGAAAAGATCCACTTCCACTTCGTCATTGGAAACCGTGTTTTCATTGCGTTCCTGACGGAAGTAGTCGATAATCAGGTTATGAGCGATACGGGTAATCCATGCCTTAAACTTACCGTTTTCGGTATAACGGCCTTGTTTGATAGTCATAATCACCTTGACAAAAGTCTCCTGAAAGATATCTTCGGTGAGATCTTTGTTATGAACTATAAAGTAAATGTAGGAGTGTATGCTGCTTTTATAACGATTCAACAACACGTCGAAAGCAGCATTATTACCTTCTGCATAAAGAACGACCAACTCTTCGTCAGTCATCATTCTTAAAGTTTTCATTACTTCTATATTTTTAGTTTTTTCTTGAGTAATGTTTATGCTATAGGCAATGATATTTAAAATTGTTAGACAATGATATTATTTATATTTACAAAGACAAAAGAACGAAAAGTATTTTAAATAGGCAAACATTTCCTTTTTTTTCACACAAAAAAGCCCCCTGTCCGTACGTTTCATGTACAAACAGGGGGCTTTTATGAACTAAACTGCATTTCAAGCGATGGGCTTAACTATTTCAATTCTTAGACCAAGTGCATTTATAATTCGGTAAAAAGTTGCAGCACTTGGATTGATAGCGCCATTCTCAATACGTGAAATATACGATTTGGTTGCATTGATTCTCTTTGCAAGCTCGGATTGCGTAACTTTTGCTTCTCGCCTTGCATCCAACAATATTTGACCAGTATAAAATGCGTAGGCTTCTTCATCAAATTTAGTGCGTTCAGGAGTTCCAGGTGCACCAAATTCATTATCAAGTTCCGCGCTGATATCAGTCAGCATGTTGTCTTTTGTACTCATAATATTCCTCCTTTATCTTTAATGCCTTCTCTATCTCTGACGGTGGAGTTTTAGGGGTCTTTTTCTGAAAACCATTAAACAATACTACTATTTGTCCTTCATCAAAAATAAAGAAGATACGGTAAATATTTCCATTGTATGATATTCGCAATTCATATAGACCATCACACATAATCTTTATGAACTTTACTGGCATCCGGTCTTCTGTTTCAAGCAGTGAAAGCACATACTTCACCTTTTGGAGCTCTTTTTCAGTCAAAGTCTTCAAAAAATCTTTATAATATCGACCGTATGCTACAATTTTTCTTCTCATGATACAAAGATACAAAAAGTTTCAATATCATACAACATTAAATACACATAGAATTTAGCGACCAACTATCTCATTGTACGACCAAAAACAAATGCTCCCTATCCATACATTACAATATAGGAACAGGAGTATATACCGTTGTTCTTATAACAGCCAATCCTCTCTCTGTAACTTTTTAATGTACGGAGAGAGGATTTACAATAACATCTATATATTTTTTAGAACTTGTAGCCTAAAGTCAATGCAACCTTTGTCGTGTTTCCTGACTTCGCCAACGTGTCACCCAAAAACAGGTGACACAAAATCACAAAATACTATTTATCAATCAATTATAATATTAGCATTCTTTGAGTGACGAAGTCAGAAAAAAAGCCCCCTGTCCGTACGTTTTATGTACAAACAGGGGACTTTTATGAACTAAACTGCATTTCACAACAGGCTGAATTTAATAAATTCTTCTATCTCTTGTGCAGTAACAGAATAAACAGGTTGCAATTGATCGAAACCGACATCTCTGGTGAAACGATTGCTATTAGTAAGCATTGCCAACAAATTTTTAGATTTCAACTTATGCCCTGAATAACTCAATGCCAAAGATATTAAATCATTTATAGACACACCACTCTTCAAAATAGAAAAGATATCATAATAATCACGGAAATTACTTCGCCGTAACATGACTTCCATCTTCATTGCCCCTATAGATCTGACATCTGCCAATCTGATGTTATTCAAATAATTCACTGGATTATTGACAGGAGAATACTTAGGACACGCGTAAAACGACAACTTTACCCCAGACACAAGAAACTCCACATGGTCTATATCCAATATATCTTTATGCTGAATTTCTCCAACCGAAGCAAGCTCTTTTTCTATCTGAAACCAAGCGACTTCCATGTTCTCTGTTTTTGAGGTACGCCATTTCATAAAGTCCAAATCTTCACTTTGGCGAGTTCCTATCTGTAGAGACAAAGCTGTGCCACCAACTAAAAGATAAGGCTTTATACACTCCAGATTAGAGACAGCCTCAAAAATTGCCTGTGTATACGGAGCCAATCCCTTCATACTAACATTTTATTAAGATGGCGAGTAGCCATAGATTTGATATAGGCATCCGGTTTCTTTACTTTAAAGTAATACCAGGCTAAAAAGCGGTTCAACGTATAAAGATATTCCTCTTGGGGAATAAGATAGTTCAGCCACACTTGTTTTATTTTCTTGAATGAAAATATCTGAAACAATTGGTTGATTTCTTCCAAATCCAAATGCAACAAAGTTTTCTCTATCAATATTTCATCCGAAACCTCATTGACAGAACTTTCATTGTACGACCAGAAACAATGCTCTTGTTTCAACTTCCCCAACAATTCTTGTTTTACCGCATCTACAAACATTACCTTCAGTTTTTAGAACTTGTAGCCTAAAGTCAATGCAACCTTTGTCGTGTTTGTTTTCAGTGTGGCGGGAACAGATTCCACCAGAACATTCTTATCGCTGTCAATCAGATGCGGGAATGGATAAACCTCCTCTTTCTGCATGCGATACACGCAAGCCAAATCCATATAGAAATTAGGAGTGAAACGATAGCCTAAACCCACCGTATAATAATTCACATGATGATCTACCGTATAAGCTGTACGCGTTCCGGTAGGAAGAACTTCCACTATGCTTCCTGTTTCACTATATTTCATGTGCTCCTGAACCGGACTATTTTGCCAAGCGCCTCCCAAACGAATTGCAAATTGAGGGGTGACCTTATATTCTGCTCCGACTTTCAGCATACCGCTGACACGAAAATCATCCTTTATATCACCATTATCTCCTTCCTGATCATATCCGTCCCGGTCCTGCAAACGCATCGATTTATTGTTTGTCAATTCATAATCAACACTGATAAGAGCATCCTGCCCTAAAATGGCTGCTGCACTGAATATCCACTTATCAGATGTACGAAGACGATACTCGGTATAGAAGTCCGTTGGTGTTTCAGCCTTCCGAGACATATCCGGATTATTCGGATCTATCGGATTCTGTTTGTCTCCTGCATAATAATCAAAGATATAAGCCTGGCTCTCCGCACTATAATAATTGGTCATCTTATACCAGGTAGGCGAATTATAAGCTACTCCCAAACGTAAAAAGTCGGTCGGACGAGCAATCACTCCTAAATTAAAAGAATAGCCCGTTCCATTTAACGATGAATAATTATCCCAATAAAGCTGATCCCTGAAATTATTTTTTTCAGCTTCCGCATTGAAATATCCAAAATCCTCATCATAAAGAGTCGTTGCATTATAATCGATATCTGTTACAGATACAGTTGCACCGATAAAAAAACGGTTTGATATATTCGTGGCAAACGAAAAGTCATATTTATCTATAGCCCCCTTTTCGGAGACAAACATATCAGCAGATTGCACCTCTAAAGATTGCCATTTATTGTTTTCGTCCTTATATCCAAAGGGAGAATAGAAACTTCCCGCTTGATTCTTATTGTCTGTATCAATCAGACCTCCGTTATAAGCCAACGTCGGCAGCCAATCTTGATATAAGTATGGATTATATGAATCTGTCGACCAAAGATCATTACCGGTCAACCCTTTATCAGTTACAGGGTCTTTCCACAAATTTGCATAACCGGCCATATAATCAGAGATGGAAAAACCTCCGGCTCCCCGCCCCATCCGATACTGACGGTTAAAATTTTTCACCCGGTTATAGGCGAAACCGACATTCCATCCGACCAGGCCTTCGTCATTTCCTGTAGGGAAATAACCGACATAAGCTATATTGTCAAAATTAAACCGGGTCTTCTTATCATCCATCCCGATTCCTAACCAATCCGTTTTTGTCTGAATAGAAGACAGACTTACTGTCGTCACGATCTCGGAACTTCTATAGATAGCCAAACCTGCAGGATTGGTTCTCATTGCCGAGATATCACCGCCCAATGCTCCGAAAGCACCTCCCATAGACAAATAACGGGCTGTCCCGTTCAAATCATATTGTGAGAACTTATAAGCATCCATTTCTCCTTGTGCGAACATAGAACCACTACCTAAAAGTAATGCTGATGCACATAAACAAATCACCTTCTTCATTGTCTCTCTTATTTCTAAATATCTTAATAAAGCAAGGACACGACTCGCGTGTCCTTTAATTATATGACTCTCTTATCCTATCTGCTACGTCCGCCACCACTGGAACGTCCGCCGCCGCCACCATAACTGCCTCCGGATGAACGGGAACCTCCGGATGAAGATGTTCCGATTGAACTCCGGCTACCGCTACTACTTCTCGAAGGAGAAAAAGTGCTGTTGCTACGCTGGGTACTTCTTTCATAAGTGCCTGAAGAACGGGTGGTAGAGTTGCTACTTCTTGCCGGAGCCGTGTATTGGCGATTCGAAGAACGGGTAGAACCGGAACCGACTGCACTCTCACGAGAAATCCGTGTACGTCCTTCTGTTACAGCAGATGAACGCGTTGAAGAAGATGTACGTGCAGAAGTACCTACGCTTGTACGACTTCTTGTTCCCGTACTTGTACGACCATTTATCTCCGAACTTGTACGCCCCCGAACTCCTTCTGCCGAACGTACACGTCCCGTACTGCTACTGCCTCGCAAAGATGTTGCGTTTCTGCTGCCGGCAGAAGTTCGGCTTCCAACCGATGATGCGCGGGAAACTCTGTTTCCGCTTGTGCTTGCATACGAACGACGCCCTACGGAAGTTCTCGAACCTACATAATTGTGTCTATACGGCGAAGCATAATGGTGATGATGCCCCCAGTAGCCACCGCCCCAGTAACCGCCGCCCCAATAGCCGGGTCCCCAACCCCAAGACGGGCCCCAGTAGCCGGCATAGAAGCCGCCCCAACCCCAGCCGAAGCCGAAGGACGGACCGTAGCCCCAATAACGGGCCGGACTGTAGATCCAAGGATCATACCAACCGCCGTACCAGCCGCCATACCAGCCGTTGTACCACGGGTCATAGTAACCACCCCAGCCGTTGCCGATGTTCACATTGACACTTACGTTGGTCAGGCCATCGGAATAATCCGTATCGTAGCCATAACCGTAATACCCGTCACTCAGATACAGATCGACCTGGTCTGCTCCGGCAATCGTTATCTTGCTCGGTGAATGGTAACGGATGATACGTTCGGTATATTCCGTATCCGAACGGCGTTCCTTTTTAGAAACGGAAGCAGCCGTTTTATCATTATCCATATCGTCGTTGTATTCAGCCAGGACTTCACCGTCCGAATCTTCATCATACGGTTCTTCCACATCGACCGAAGCATAGCGGCGGTTATATTCGTCTACATCGCGTTCTTCAGCAGACACGGTGCTTTTTCTTTTATCCGTGCTGTATGTAGACGCCATTGTCGTACGCGCGGCATTCTCTTTAGGCTGTATAACCTTCTCTTCTGTTTTTTCCTTTTTATCTTTTTTGCTGGAAGAGAAATACACATCATCAAAGAACTCCTCCTGGGCCGCGGCACTGAAGCCTACCAGAAGCATAACCATCAAAGATGTTAATTTCATGGGTTTCATATTCGTTTCTCCTCTACTTTATAATATTTCTACTCTTTAGACTAAATACCAAGGGGCAGGTTTAATACCTTTTCAGCCTCATTAATATAAACTATCCATTTTATTCACAAATATAGCTGTTTCCAAATAGCTTCCAAGCATTTATATATACTTTAACCATCCGGGCAGCATCATTGTCCGATAATCTCTATTTACAGATAAGATGCTTCAAAAAAAAGAAACGCTGCACTGCATCGCTAAAAGACCGTGTATCAAAATGCCGGAGACGCATCATTACGGCCGGATATATTCAACTTTCGGTTCCGTTTATATAACGCGCCAGCATATCCCGCATCCGACCGGTTGCTTTCTGCAATTGCACATCGACCGTATTGACGCTTATGCCCAACTCTTTGGCGACCTCGGCATAGGACTGCTTTTCTTCACGTACACGGATGAAGACTTCACGGCATCGCTCCGGCAGGCGGTCGAGGGCTTTGACATAGTGGGCGAAAAGCTCCTCGCTGACCAGGATGTCTTCTGGCGATTCGCCGGATATGGTCGTACCGTCAAAAGCATCCGCCGCCACGTCTTTCCGGCGTTGCTCTTTTTCGAGATAGTTCAGGGAAGCATTTTTTATCGTGATAAAGAAATAATCTTCCAGGTTGGCGATATGATGCAAGGACTCGCGGCGTTCCCACATTTTCAGAAACACATCGAGGACAACCTCCTGCGCCCATTCTTCCGTATGCAGGTAGTAGTAGGCAATACGGAAAAAACGGTCGAAGCACAGATTATAAAAGCTACGCAAAGCAGTCTGGGAATTTTCCTCTTCGATCTGTCTCAAATATTTTCTTATCTCCTGCTCAGTCATTGTCTCATCATCTTCTATAACCTGCACAAAAATAGTCAAATTTTCAAACTATGTTCATCTTAATAAAAAAATCAGGACGAAGCATAGGGTATTCGCCGGCTGAACCATCTTAGTAATACGAACAAGAGTATTAACTTATTAAACTATATGAGATATGAAAACGATGCATAAACAACTATGGGGCTGCTTGCTCATCACATTGTTGCTGGCAGGACTCGCTCCTCTGCAAGCTCAAACGGATCCGGCTGACGAAAAGGACTATATCACGGTCAGTGGTATCGTTAAAGACAAAAAGAGCAAAAAGAGCCTGGAATATGTCAATATTTCCATTCCGGGCAGTACGACCGGCACGGTCACGAACGCCGACGGCGAATTTTCTTTCAAGGTGAAGGATTCCATCCAGGCCAAAGAAGTGGAGATTTCGCACCTCGGATATTTCAACAGCAAAATAGAACTCAACGGCAAAGACGTGAAAGAACAGATCGTATGGCTGACCCCTTACACGAATATGCTCGACGAAGTCGTTATCCATGCCCGCGACCCGCGTTACTTGGTGGAAGAAGCAATCAAAAAGATTCCGGCCAACTACAATTCGAAGCATAGCCTCCTGACCGGGTTCTACCGCGAGACGGCTCAGAAAGGACGCCGGTACATCAACATTTCGGAAGCGGTGATCGATATCTACAAGACTCCTTACGACGAGGGAGTAGACCGCGATCGCGTACAGATATTCAAAGGCCGCAAGCTGCTCAGCCAGAAAGCGAGCGATACATTGGCTGTCAAGCTATTGGGAGGTCCTAACATGTCCGTCTATGTGGACGTGGTGAAGAATCCGGATGTCTTGCTCGACCTCGAAAGCCTTCCTTACTACAAATTCCGGATGGAAGAAGCGACAACGATCAACGACAGGCCACAATATGTCATCAATTTCGAACCGCAAGCCATATTGCCGTATGCCCTTTATTACGGAAAACTATATATCGACAAGGAACGGCTCTCTTTCACACGGGCCGAGTTCTTCCTCGACATGAACGACAGCAACAAGGCCACACAGGCGATCCTCCGGAAAAAGCCGTTCGGACTGCGGTTCAAACCGGTCGAAGTCTCTTTCCTGGTCAACTACAAGGAGCGTGACGGACTGACTTATCTGAGCTACATACGCAACGGCGTCCGTTTCAAGTGCGACTGGAAACGCAAGTTGTTCTCGACCAACTATACCATCCTTTCGGAAATGGTCGTAACGGACGGCAAGGATAGCAACGCCAACTCCATCCCCTACAAGATGGCATTCAAGCAGAACCAGTCCTTATCGGACAAGGTTTCCAACTTTGCCGACGAAGATTTCTGGGGTTCCTACAACATCATCGAACCAACGGAATCACTGGAGCACGCTGTCAACAAACTAAAGAAGCAACGTAGATAATATGCCAATTGAATAATGTGCCAATTTGCCAATAAAGATATTAATGTATAAATTAGCGACATTTCCTAATTGGCACATTGGCTCATTATCTCATTGAATAATTATTAAACATGAAAGACCTGCTTACACTTACAAAGATCAAAAATGGAGACGTCAAGGCTTTTGAAGAAGTTTTCCGTCTGTACTATATGCCTCTTTGTATGTATGCAGCCGGTATAACCGGGAGAATGGATATCGCGGAAGAGATCGTACAGGAATTATTCTATGTGTTTTGGAAAGAAAGGGAACGGTTACAAATGTTCCACACGATAAAAAGCTATTTGTATGGAGCCGTGCGCAACCAATCACTCCAGTATTGGGAACATCAGGATGTACGAAACCGCTACAAGGAAGCCGTCCTCTCCCGTCCGGACAAAGACGGCACACGAGACGACCCGCAAGAGCTGATCGAATACAAAGAATTGGAAGCCCTGATTAACCGGACACTCGATAAGCTCCCCGAACGCCGCCTCCGCATATTCCGGATGCATCGCTTCGAAGGGAAAAAATATGCGGAGATCGCTTCCTGCCTTTCCCTGTCGGTCAAGACCGTCGAAGCTGAAATGACAAAAGCACTCCGGACATTACGAGACGAATTAGAAAAATATATGAAATCATGATTGAAACAGAAAGAAATAAAAGAAAAACCGACCGGGCGTGGAACACGCTGTATCAACGTCTGGATAAAGAAGGCCTGCTTCCGGGCAAACCTGTTTCGCCGTTCAGAAACCTTGCATGGAAAGGGGGTGTGGCCGCTGCTGCCGTCGCCCTTCTCTGCCTGCTTGTGTCTGTGGCCTATCTGAACAACACCGGGCGGGATACGGACCCGAATCTGCTCACCCGTCAGAACAGCGAGACGGCAACGACATTGGTAACCACTCTCGAGGATGGTTCTGTGGTCTATCTGGCAGGAAACACGTCATTGAAGTTTCCCGAACATTTCTCTTCCGACCGGCGGGAAGTAAGCCTGCAGGGAAATGCCTTGTTCGACGTAACCGGCAACCGCAAACGGCCGTTTGTGATCGAAACCGAAGATACGCGTATCGAAGTGTTAGGAACTGCTTTCAACGTGAAAAGCAACGGTAGCTCCCCTTTCGAACTGTCCGTACAACGGGGGAAAGTGAAAGTGACATTGAAAAAGAGCGGCCAAGACATACACGTCAAAGCCGGGGAAACCGTTACCCTCCTCTCCCGGAGACTGCAATTGAGCACGACGCCCGATCCGGCGCTGTTCGACCGCTATACCGAACGAATCAGATTCAAGGATGAAAAGTTAGGCGATATCCTGCGGGTGATCAATCTGCAAAATCCGGAACTCCGGTTGGAAACGACACCGGAACTATGGAACCGGACGCTCACCGTCACCTTCTCCAACGATACGCCCGAAGCAATGGCCGAACTGATCTGCCTCGCCCTCGGCTTGAAGACAACACGGCAGGACAACACGATCCTTTTATTCAATTGACAATTAAATATTATTTGTAACAGGATGAAGATAATGGTTCGGATTTTTCGCTTTCTTTTTCTGTGCCTTTGGATGCTTTTGTTTCCGGCAGGCCTGTTACGCGCAGAGGAAGGCGATGATGTTCTGGCTCGCATGATTCATTTTCCCAAAGAAAAAAACACCGTCTACCGCTTGCTTGACAAAGTATCGGAACAAACCGGCTTTCTCTTTATCTATGACAGCAAACTGATCGATAATGAAAAAACGGTACACGTCCCGAAAGGCGACTACACCATCCGGCAGGCAATCTATCTGATCGTGGGAAACAAAAAGTTGAACTTGCGTGTCATAGGCGATCACATCCTGATCTCCGGACCGCAACCTGTCAGCCAAACAGCCACCCCCGACACCATTCCTCCGAAAGAGACTGACAGCCATTTTATTGTCAAAGGAATCCTGCAAGATAAACAGACGAATGAACCGATCGAGGCGGGCACCATAGGAGTCCTCAATACTTCGATCGGCAGCATCACCAATGCAAACGGGGAGTTTCGGCTCACACTGCCCGATTCGCTCCGCCAGTCCACACTCTACTTCTCCCACCTGGGCTACGAGCCACACAAGATTGAGACCTCCCTCCTCGCCGGGCAACACACGGTAATCGCGCTCGATGCCAAAATGATCCCGATCCAGGAAGTCGTCGTACGTATCGTCAACCCGCTCCGCCTGCTTCACGACATGAAAGAGAGCATCAGGAAGAACTATCCGCAATCGCCTGCTTACCTGACAACTTTCTACCGGGAAGGGATCGAACGGAAAAACAAATTCGTCGGGTTGACGGAGGCAGTGTTCAAAGTATACAAATCCGCCTACAAACACAATCCGGCACCGGATCAGGTCAAGCTGCTCAAAATGCGCCGGATCATCAGCCAACAGGAAAAAGACACGCTCATCGCCCGGATGAAATCGGGAATCAACGCCAGCCTTAACCTGGACCTGATAAAGGAATTGCCCGACTTTCTTCTGACGGATGAAAAAGCTGAACCTTATATGTATGCCTCTACCGACATCGCCGTGATCGACGACCGGTTGGCCCACGTGGTCTATTTCGATCAAAAAGAGAATATCAATTCCGCTCTTTACCGGGGAGAACTGTATATCGACACGGAAAACAACGCGTTGCTCCGCGCCCACTTCGAAATCAACCCGAAACATATCAAACAGGCTACCGGAATGCTGGTAGAGAAAAAAAGCCGTAACCTGAAGATCACTCCCCAGAAAGTGACCTATACCGTAACGTACAAACCCTACAACGGCCAGTATTACATCAACCATGTCCGGGGCGACCTCTTTTTCAAGATAAAGAAAAGGAAACAACTGTTCGGGACTTTTCCGCTGCATACCTGGTTCGAGATGGTTACCTGCAAAATAGACACGAACCAGGTGAGCCGCTTTGCCCGTAGCGAGGCACTACCGACACGGACAATCTTTGCGGAGACCCAATTTGCTTACGATGAAAAGTTCTGGGGCAACTTCAACGTGATTCCACCGGAAGAAAAACTCAACGAAGCGATCGGAAAAATATCGTCAAAAATAGAAGAGACAGAAGAATGACCTCCTATAAATCATAAAGAGGACCTTTTCGCAAAGGTCCTCTTTATAGGTTTTAATAGGTATTAGTCTTTAAGGCAAAAAGATTGTTTAGGTTATCTGCATGCAAAGATGCGGTATTTTAAATTACTGAACAAATAAAAAAAGATATTATAAAACACATTTTTAAGATTATCGAAACTTATTTGCAGCTTCTTCTATTTTTTAACAGTATCGGATTGCTGCCGGAATATTGGGACAGAAATTTCAGAACCTCTTCATTTCTTTGATTATGAAGCAAATTAATGCATAATATTTTTATTTTGCAACAAAAAAGGTCATTTTTACAACAGTTCTCTTCTTGTCCTTTATTTTAAATACATACAAACCGCTACAGAAATTTTTAATATTTCATCTTATTAAGTTCCGCTTCGGGACACGATTTTTTCTGTAAATTTGCACCCCGTACCGAGGTGACATTAGGTGCAGACATAACATTTTAAAACAGTTCTATCGTATGTATACCGTTATCAAACGCATGGAGATTTCGGCAGCCCACAGTCTGTCGCTTTCCTATCCGAGCAAATGTGAAAATCTGCATGGCCACAACTGGATTGTCACTGTGCATTGCCGTTCCAAAGAATTAAACGCAGATGGCATGGTGATCGATTTCAGCCATATCAAGCGGATAGTGAAAGACCAGCTCGATCACCGGAACCTCAACGAGGTACTACCTTTTAACCCGACAGCCGAGAATATCGCCCGGTGGATATGCGACCAGCTCCCTTGCTGCTACAAAGTGGAAGTTCAAGAATCAGAAGGAAACACAGCTATCTATGAGAAAGATTAACGAGATTTTCTACAGCCTTCAGGGTGAAGGCTTCCATACGGGCACGCCTGCCGTCTTCGTCCGTTTCTCCGGATGCAACCTGAAATGCAGCTTTTGCGATACTCGCCATGAAGAAGGAACCTTGATGTCTGATGAAGAGATTTTACAGGCTATTTCAGTTTTCCCTTCCAATGTCGTTATCCTGACAGGAGGCGAGCCTTCGCTTTGGATCGACCAGGCTTTTATCGACCTGCTACACCGGGCGGGAAAATATATCTGTATCGAAACCAACGGGACAAACCCGTTGCCGGAAGGCATCGACTGGGTGACCTGTTCCCCGAAAGGAACACCTTTGAGACTGGCACACATGGACGAGGTCAAAGTGGTTTATACGGGACAAGACCTGACGGAATATGCCGGATTGAAAGCGACCTGGCATTTCCTCCAACCCTGCTCCTGCCGAAACACCCAAGAGGTGGTAGAGTATATCCTCCGCCACCCCCAATGGCGCCTCAGCTTGCAAACCCACAAACTGATTAATATCAGTTGAAAATTGAAAGTTGAAAGTGACGGGGATGCGAAGTTAACTTTCAACTTTCAATTTTCACCTTTCAACTATACTGGACTTCCATCCCGCGGACCTCATCATCCACCCTGCCATTGTCGTAGGCTAACTGCCCGTTGACGAATGTTTTCCAAACGGCATGATGGAATGTGTAGCCTTCGAAAGGAGACCAGCCGCATTTATACAGTATGTTTTCTTTTGCCACCGTCCAAGTCTCTTTCGGATCAACCAGAACAAGGTCGGCATAATAGCCGGGACGGATGTAACCGCGACGATCCACGCGAAAAAGTTCAGCCGGCATGTGCGCCATCTTTTCCACAACCTTCTCGTAAGTGAAACGGCCCTCCATCGCCAACTCCAGCATGACAATGAGCGAGTGTTGGATCAGCGGCCCTCCGGAAGCGGCTTTCAGGCAGCTTCCCTCCTTCTCGGAAAGGAGATGCGGAGCATGGTCGGTCGCCACGATGTCGATCGTGTTGTTGTTGACGGCTTCGCGCAATGCCGTACGGTCTGCCAGTGTTTTGATAGACGGGTTCCATTTGATACGGTTTCCAAACAGTCCATAATCGCCATCGTGGAACCAGAGATGATGCACGCATACTTCGCCCGTGATCTTTTTCTCACTGAGCGGAAGCTTGTTGCTCAACAAAGAGAGTTCTTTTGCCGTTGAAAGATGCAATATATGCAGACGCGAACCGAGGCGTGTAGCCAGTTCGACCGCTTCGGACGAGGAGGCATAGCAGGCTTCTTCGCTACGTATTTTGCTATGAAAGGAAATATCCAGGTCTTCACCGTACAGGCCCGTATAATAGGCAATGTTCCGTTTGATGACTTCTTCCTTTTCGGCATGGATCGCGATAAGCATTCCGGCTTCGCCGAAAATACGTTCCAGGCTATCCTCTTTATCGACCAGCATATTACCGGTGGAAGATCCGAGGAAGAGTTTCAGCCCCGGCACACGGCTATGATCCAGCCTGCGGATTTCATCCATATTGTCGTTCGTCCCGCCGAAGAAGAAGGAATAGTTGGCGACCGACGTCTCAGCTCCCCGTTGCAGCTTCCATTCCAGGTCGGCAAGAGTCGTCGTCTGGGGCTTCGTGTTCGGCATATCCATGAAGGTAGTTACTCCACCGGCTACGGCGGCACGGCTTTCACTGGCGATATCGCCCTTATGCGTCAGTCCGGGTTCGCGGAAATGCACCTGATCGTCGATAGCACCCGGAAGCAGGAATTTTCCGGTAGCATCTATCACGGCCGCATCACCGGCTTCGGCCGGAATCGTCCCTTCATAGACGGCAGCAATCTTATCACCCTCGATCAGTACCGAGCCGGTAAAGGTACGGCCTTCGTTGATGACGGTTGCGTTTTTTATCAGTGTTCTATTCATATCTCTTTTATTTTAGTCGTGACAAAGGTACGAAATATTTTTCCCCGGTTCATGGCCAGAAGGAAAGACAATCTTCACATCCTTCCCGTTCATTTTGAGCGACAGGGCATGTTGCTTGTGTGTCGGATCGGCAGCCTCGATCAGCCAATTTCCGTTATGCAGGCGGAACATATAAATGCCCGGAGTCTGTAAATCGACCTGCAAGCCTTTTTGCAGGTCCAGTACCTGAGGCTCATAAGCCGTCACATAAAAACAATCGCCGGCGGCAACCGCCTGGACGGATTTATCATTCCGGATCACCCGGATATCCTGCACCGCAAAAGCGGCCGTCTTCTCAGCGGTAGAAGCCGGAAGTACCAGATACCGGTAACCGGCGTCATCCGCTTTTCCATGATCGATATGGAGACCGACAATCTCGCCTTCCACCGTTTTAGGAGCATACGACCCCATAAAATCACACCAGCGCCCGGATCGTTTTTCCGAAACGGCCACACATACGGCGGGCTGCAACAGGATATACCCTGTGTTATCATGGAAAAAACGCTGTTCCTCCGGAGAAGAGACATACTTTCCACGTACCGGTTCCCAACTGTTGCCTGCATAACGGAGCAAATCGCCATGTTTCACCCGCTGGTCGATGGAGGTCGTAACCGTCAAGGAGCTGTCCGAACAGATACCGGCACCTAAGCAAAGGACATAATCGCGAGTGAAAATCCAGGACTTATGCGCTTGCAAACCATCCCGGTCCAAGACCATCGCCGTCATCCCGGTCTCACCATCCGTCACGCCTCCGACAAAGTCGGCCTTATTCCTCACATGCGCCCCGTAATTGAAAAAGGCAGGAACGGGAGCCTCGCTCTCATAAGCGGTAATACCCGGAATTTTCCGCCAGTCCCAGAAAGGGAAAACATTCAGATATTCGTCGCCACGGCAGTACGTGTAAAGAGCGCCGTCGCCCATATAAAAACCTTTCAAGTTGTCTTCGTTCACCAGTTCCGTGCCGATCACCCGGTCGGAGGCCATCTTGACCGAGGCCATCCAGGTGGAGGAACGATGAACGGTCTGGTCGGAATCCCAGAAATGTTTATGTCCGGTGAAAGTGCTTCCTTTTCTTCCGGGCGCATAGTTATCTTGCAGGAACTCATTCATCTGCCGGATATCTTCGGCAGAACTGCCACGCATCAGGGCATTCGTGGCAAAGGCCAGACTGAACGCCTTATGGATCTGTGCGCTGTGAAACAATTGCCGGTCCAGAGCATTGACATCCATATATCCTTTCCAGACAATCCAGCGGTAGCCGTTCAGAAGGAAAGAGTTCAAAATCCCTTGCTGTTCCTTGTTCAAGGCAAAAACGGTTCCCGCAAACAGGCCGGAATAGGAACTCATCTCCGTCAGGAAAGCCAATCCGTAGTTGCCGAATTGCTGCTGTGGCCCGTGCTGATGAAAGCTCCAGTCGCTTTTGATCCCTTCCTGCATACCGGTCGTTATCTCGGAGACAATGGTATCACGGGCTGCCTTTACCAATTCGAAGTCGTCCTGCAACAACCCGCGCATCAACACGTTCCCGGCAAGCCATACTTTATTCTGCCCCGTCATGCCGAACTTGGCATTTTCCATCACTCCAACGGCAGCCTCCTTTTCCTCCGGATTCAATTGTTGTTTCATCAGGAGGAAAGCCGGTCCCAATGTCTTAGGTATGCCGATCTGGTTATACCACCAGTTCTTACAGACCGGTTTCTCCCGAAACCAATAGCCCAACGCCCGGTGAATGACCGATTCGAGTTTCGGTCCCCAATGGCAATCGCCCTCTTCGGCCCTGTACAGCTTGGCAAGTTCCAACACCCGGTCGGCATGTTCCTTGACAGACCAGCCCGATCGTTTCTGGTCGTCATAGTTAATATCGGGCCAGGAACCGTCTTCCCGGATCGTTTCCATATATCCCGTTATCTTTTCTACGTTGAAAGGATAACGCTGGTGAAGTTCAACAACGACCTGGTCGGATATTTCCGTCTCAGGTTGTATGCCGGAGAGGAGTTCCACCAATGAGGCCGTCCGGTCGTCATTCGATATAAAGGACTGGATATAGTTTTGCTGAAGCCGTTCCAATTCCTGCTGCGGTGTTTGTGCAAACAATGGAACCGTTACAATAGAAAACAGAAGGACAGAGACTTTGTTTCGTAAGTTCATGGTATATAAAATTATAGATTATTTATGCGATTAATCCGTAGCCCAGTTCAGACTCCTCCCGACCGCCTTATGCCATCCTGCAAGCAAGGCCTCGGCCGTTTCTTCATGCATTTCTGCACTAAAGATGTTATCCAGAGACCATTGTCCTTTCAGTTCGTCCATATCTTTCCAGTAGCCGATCGCCAGCCCGGCCAGATAAGCGGCGCCCAAAGCCGTTGTTTCGAGGACATGCGGACGGACTACCGGACAACGGCAGATATCTGCCTGGAATTGCATCAGGAAATTATTGGCAATCGCTCCGCCATCCACACGGATCTCTTTCGGTTTGGCATGTATATCGTTTTCCATGGCCATCAGGACATCGTAGACTTGGTAACAGATACCTTCCAGGGCGGCACGGGTCAGATGGGCGGCACTCGTTCCGCGCGTGATTCCGACAATGGCGCCACGGGCATACTGGTCCCAGTAAGGCGCTCCCAACCCGGTCAGCGCCGGAACAAAATAGACACCTCCGTTATCCGGCACGGAATTGGCTAACTGTTCCGTGATAGCAGCGCTCTGTATCAGCCCCAATTCGTCGCGCAACCATTGAACGACCGCCCCACCGACAAAAACACTTCCTTCCAGGGCGTACGTCACTTTCCCGTCCAACTTCCAGGCAATCGTCGTCAGCAGGTTGTTTTGAGACAAAACGGGCTTGCTTCCGGTATTCAGGATCATAAAGCATCCTGTCCCGTATGTCGTCTTGATCATGCCGATATCCGTACACAGTTGGCCGAACAGGGCGGCCTGCTGGTCGCCCGCCATTCCCGAAACCGGGATACCGGTCTTAAAGACAGGGGTGGAAGTCTCGCAATACACCTCGCTGCTGCTTTTCACTTCCGGCATCATGGAGGCCGGGATTTGGAAAAGGTCGAGTAGCTCCTTGTCCCATTCCTGCGTATGGATATTGAACAGCATCGTACGGGAGGCATTCGTGATATCCGTAATAAATTCGGTTCCGCGGGTCAGTTTCCAGACCAGCCAGGAATCGACCGTACCGAAACAAAGTTCCCCCCGTTCGGCCCGCTCGCGGACTCCTTTCACATGATCCAGAATCCAGCGTATCTTCGTGGCGGAGAAATAAGCATCGATCACCAATCCGGTCTTCTCCTGGATTAGAGAGGCATATCCCTTTGCTTTCAATTCTTCGCAATAGTCTGCCGTACGTCTGTCCTGCCAGACGATGGCATTATAGACAGGGAAACCGGTCTCCCGGTCCCATATTATCGTTGTTTCGCGCTGGTTGGCAACACCGATACAGGCAATATGCGCATCCGTCACATCTGCCTTAGCCATAGCCTCCTTGATGGCTGACGACTGTGTGTACCAAATCTCGTTCGGATCGTGTTCGACCCAGCCGGGTTTAGGAAAGTACTGCTGGAATGTTTTCTGCGCCAGCGTAATGATATTGCCTTGATGGTTGAAAAGAATGGCTCTCGAAGAGGTCGTGCCCTGGTCGATAGCCAACACGTATTTATTTCTGAAATTCATATCCTTCATTTCGAAAGTTAACATTTACAAATCTAACAAATAAATTTCGATTATGGTTCCACCGCCATGAAAAAGAAACGCACCGGCATAAAAAAAGAAATGCATGGACATGGAATGACAATTCCACAACCATGCATTTCTTTCTTGCCTTCAATGGCAAATCGCCTTTTACTCAAACATCTTATCGATACCACCCACGTCTGCCGGTGTTTGCTTCCGCTCCTCTTCGGTGGTCATCTTACACGGATTTTGATATTGTTCGGGGATTTCGAAATCTTCTTCTTGCGAATAGCCTAATGTTTTATCGGCATAGACCTTCTGCATATAAAGCCCATAGATCGGCAAAGCCATACTGGCTCCCTGCCCTTCCGACATCCGGTCGAAATGGATGGAACGATCCTCACCGCCGACCCACACACCGGACACCAGGCTCGGCGTAAAGCCCATAAACCAACCGTCGGAGTTATTCTGTGTCGTACCGGTTTTTCCTCCCATCGGCGCTTTGATGCCATAACGGGAACGAACGCGTCCGCCTGTACCACCGTCTATCACGTTTTTCAGCATATGGAGCATCTTATAGGAAGCATCTTCCGTCAGCACCTCGCTCATCTGGGGATTGAAGTTGGCAATCGTATTTCCTGACATATCTTCTATGCGGGTCACATACAACGGTTCCACACGGATTCCTTTGTTGGCAAAAGTCGTATAGGCACTTACCATTTCGCCTACCGACACATCCGGAGTACCCAAACAAATCGAAATCACCGGATCCATCTCGTTCTTCAAACCAAACGAATGGAGCAAACGGACAAACGTATAAGGGGACAACTGGCTCATCAACCAGGCTGTCACCCAGTTATCCGAATTCTGCAACCCCCATTGCACGGAAACCATTTCGCCTATAAGTTTCTTGTTCGCATTACGGGGTTCCCAAAGTTTGCCATTCTCATCGGTCAACCGTTGCTGCACATGCAACATCTCATCGCAAGGGCTGATCCCCTCGATCATCGCCAACGAATAAAGGAACGGCTTGATAGTAGACCCGATCTGGCGTCGTCCGCCATTTACCATATCATACTGGAAGTCATTATAATCTATTCCTCCCACATAAGCCTTCACATGGCCGGTACGCGGATCCATCGACATAAATCCGGTACGCAGGAAACTCTTGTGGTAACGGATTGAATCCATCGGCGACATGATCGTATCGATCGCCCCGTCCCAACTGAAGACACGCATTTCGACAGGCTCGTTGAAGGCCGCCTTGATTTCTTTTTCACTCGCCCCGCTCTTTTTCATCGCGCGATAACGATCTGTCTGATGCATCGCACGCATGAAAATCGTATCGACTTCACCTTGCCGCAAATCATGCGAGAACGGAGCATAGCTCTTACCTTTCTTTTCTTTGAAGAAAGCAGATTGCAAATACCCCCCGATATGTTCACGGACAGCATCTTCGGCATATTTCTGCATACGGGAATCGATCGTTGTATAGATTTTCAGCCCGTCGGTATACAAGTTATAAAACTCTCCGTCCGGTTTCTTGTTCTTATTGCACCAGCCATACATCGGGTTTGTCTCCCAAGCAAGCGAATCTTCCTTAAACTGCTGCATCTGCCATCCCCGATAATTCTTGCGTTCGGGTTTCTTCGCCGTCAATGTCAAGCGCAAATACTCACGGAAATAAGGCGCCAGGCCGTCTTTATGGTCCATGCGGCTGAAATGTATGGTAAGAGGCAATTTTTTCAGAGAATCGCATTCGGCCTGCGTAATGTAGCCGGCTTTCAACATCTGATCCAGAACCGTATTCCGGCGTCCGCGCGTCCGGTCGTTATGCCGCACAGGATTGAAATAAGAGGGATTCTTACACATCCCGACCAACGTAGCGGCTTCCTCTATCTTCAATGTCTTGGGCGTTTTTCCGAAATAAACACGGGCTGCCGATTGAATGCCGACAGCATTATAGAGGAAATCGAACTTGTTCAGATACATATTAATGATCTCTTCCTTCGTATAGAAACGTTCCAACTGAACGGCAATCACCCATTCGATCGGCTTCTGGAACAGACGCTCCATCACATTGTCCGCACTCGGCGAGAAAAGCTGTTTGGCCAACTGCTGCGTAATGGTACTACCGCCACCGCCGCTTTTCTGCATCAGGATTCCACGTTTCACGACCGCACGGAACAAACCTTGCGCATCGATACCGCTATGTTCTGCAAAACGGACATCCTCGGTCGCGATCAAGGCTTTCACCAAATCAGGCGAGAGGTCGTTATAGTTGACAAAAATACGATTATCCTGACTGTGGGCATAAGTCGCAAGCGTCTTCCCATCGGCAGACACGACCTGTGAAGCATATTTATCAATCGGATTTTCAAGCTGTTCGACCGGAGGCATATAACCTATCGAGCCTTTGGCTATTGCTGAAAACAATAAAACGACAGCACCTACTGCCATGGCAAACAGCACCCAGAACGAAATTATAATTCCTTTTGTTATCTTTGAAGCCACTTTTCTCTATCTTTCTTGTTTTGGCCACAAAGGTAATAATTTATAGGACACACCTTCACCACAGCACCAAGCAAATTATGTTAAACCCCCATCCATACTTACCATAAAAATACGATTATAGAACTCACGCTTTTCCTTTTCTGCTTTATCTTTAACAAATATGTTATTTATTAATTGGGGTAGTTCCATCCTGCTCTATTCCGGCAAATGTTTCATGATGATTGTAAAGATAATCAAAATGTCACTACTACCCCCTCAAAATCGGATTAGTACCCCATGTTTTTGGAATTACACCTAAGGGTAATATTTTTTAACACGACAAAGTGTAGGCAAGCCTGTAACTACCCTTCCCCTGATTAAATCATTTTAATCTTCTGATTACAAACAATTTGCCATACACTTATAATAACAGAAGATGATTTTTGTGAAATATCAAAATGTCATGCATATTTGCCTTAGTAATGTCAAAGGAATGTATGACTCTACTTAATCTACAGACCGCATGGAGTTTATATCCGTAATAATACACCCCTTGTGATGCGCAGTATCCAATTGACGGAGCTTTCTCAAAATCCTTCTTTCCCATACGGCAACGCTTGGAACGAGCTAAACGACATACTTCTATCGGCTTCGAATCAATGCAGAAATAATCTTCGCCTCCATCCATTTCTGCTGCCATTCTTTCCCGGATTACATTACATAGGGACGAAGTAATTTTACGTCTGTCATTGTATTGTCTGGGGGATATAAGATTGGGAATTTCATTCCTATATTCTTGTAGCTTTGCAAACAACAATGACTCACTGTTTATACCAACAGCCTCTGATGTCATGTTCAATGCCACTATTTCAAGGTCTGAGAATCAGGGAACCACTCCTTTTCTTGGTACATTCCCTGATTCATTGACTAAATTGCCGGCTACTTGCTTGCATATGTTCAGAATTTTTGCGAATATTGCATATAGGTTGTGTATACGATATTTGGCTATTAAAAGTTTAGTCGCCTTTAATTTGCTAAATATCAATAATATGCACAACTTTTTATTCATAATTCTTTTATAAATTTAATTTCGCCAACAGGTTTAGTTAAAGTTCTAAATCATTTACATTAAGGATTGAATTAGAAAACGTAATCATGAACGAAGATAACAAAATCATACTCTATCAAGACGATAACGAAATAACCCGTGTTTCGGTGCGTTTCGCTGATGAAGATTTGTGGCTGACACAAAATCAGTTGGCAGATATTTATTGTACTACACAACAGAATATTAGTCAGCATGTAGATAACATCTATAAGGATGGAGAACTGACCATGGAAGCAACCAACAAGAAATTCTTGTTAGTTCGTCAGGAGGGAAATCGTCAAGTAAAACGTAACATTGACCACTATAATCTTGATATGATCATCGCCTTGGGCTATCGTGTCCAGTCTCAAGTGGCAACTCGTTTCCGCCGATGGGCAACACAACGGCTTCATGAGTATATCCAAAAAGGATTCGCGATGGATGATGAACGTTTAAAGCAAGGAGGTAACCGTTATTTCCGTGAGTTGCTGCAACGCATTAGGGATATTCGTAGTAGCGAACGCAACTTCTATCAGCAAGTCACTGATATTTATGCTACGGCTACGGATTATGACCCACGCGACAGTATGACAAAGATGTTCTTCGCCACCGTACAGAACAAACTGCATTATGCTGTTCATGAAAATACTGCGGCAGAAGTGATATACAATCGTGTGGACAACGAGAAGCCGTTTGTGGGTATGACGAACTTCAAGGGAAACTATGTGACCAAAGATGATGTAAAGATTGCCAAGAACTATTTGTCCGAGATCGAACTTCAACGTCTGAATCTGCTTGTTTCCGGTTTCTTGGACTTTGCCGAGTTCCAAGCGTTGGAAATGAATCCTATGACAATGAAAGATTGGATAGAAGCACTGGACAACCAAATTATAGCACACAAGCGAAAGGTTTTGATTGGCAAGGGAAACATCTCGCATAAACAAGCGATTGAGAAGGCAGAAAAGGAGTTTGAAATCTACCGCAAACGCGAAATGGAACTGCTTGAAAGCGATTTTGATAGAGAAATCAAAAGATTTAAAGATAAATAATTTCAGCACACACATGGTTACTATATATTTTGACAAACAACTTTTTAGTCATCTGTTCAAATCGCAAGAAGAAAAATATCTTGTTTTGCGTGAGAAAATACTGTCACATCGGGACGAGTTTATTTTCCCGTATTCAAATGCTCATTTATTCGATCTTCAGCAGGATACGACTGATATTAAGTATGATGAGATGGATTTCATACAATCTATTGTGGATGGTAATCATATTTTTTATGAATATCCTAATATTGGTGTAACAAAAGAGTCACCACGTTCCGCATTTAGTAATGTAGCAAAAGCGGATGATTTTTCTTGGCTTTACAATCTTGATTTGTCACAGATTACAGAAGAACAATGTGATGCCATTAATAATACAATAGACATAGCCATCAAAGATTTAAGAGGAGAATTGGGGTTTGATTGGTTAAAGAAAAGGACTCCAATACACTCAAAAGAACTAACAATAGATAAAGGGAATCTTATCTCATTCGTGAAGTTTGTAAAGGATAATTTTTACAAGGACCAAAATTCATATAAAAACATCAGGGATAATGCTGTCAAAAATTACAACCCAACATCAATAACTTCGGACAATGAGAATGTTTTCAACGATCAATTGAAAGCAGCCCCATTAGGATTATCTTTTATAGAAACGATTAAAGCTGTCATAAACCAATTTGGCGTTAAATCATCTGACGCGACTATTGTATATTATGTATCCTATATGCTCCTTGATTTACTTGGAGTTAGTAAAGAAACTCGAAGGAAAGTTAAGCTCCATAATATGCAAACTGACTGCATGCATAGCTTCTTTGGTGGATATTGTGATTGTTTTGTAAGTGACGATGCGGGTATACTCAAAAAAAGTAAAACGTTATATAAGCTCTTTAATATTGAAACTCAAATATATTCAATAGACGAATTTATAAAAGTATTTGATGAAGCTATAAAGAATAATCAAAAATCTGCTTCTGAATACTTTGATGAAATTTGTGGTGATTACCAACGAAGAATTGTTACAAAGACAGAAACGATTCCTCCATATACCTTGACACATTTGGGCGCATCTCACATATATTTTGGATATTTCAATTATATGTTGGAACGAACGTCAAAAGATGAAACTGTAATAATGCTTGTGAAAAATAAAAAGGCAAACCAACTTTTACTAATTCAAGAAATAGAGATTATTGTTAATAGGCTCGTATATGTTTTTAATAATTTGGGAGCAACATTCACTTTATTCAATAGAGAATTGGAAATTCCCCAAATACAGACAGGCAATTGGAATAGAATTCTAATATTAAATGATGCAGATATATGTCTAACAAAAGTCAAAGGACCCTCTATGCTTTGTTTATGGATAAAACTTAAGCAGCCTGTATCTACCCAATCGTAAAAAGCATTATCTAATATTGGAAATCCTTTACACGACCTATATTTTCTCTTTTCTCTTTTATTTCTATATTCACCATTCACGGCTCTTTCATTAAAAATAGAAGTAATGATATATTGAGTATTATATACTCATGTATTGACAAAGCGGACGGTAAAGAGATACAATATCGCCTGAAAGAGATAACTCTTGTTTCCGATAATCAATATAGTTTTGCTATAAACAAGTCATTAACTAATGATACTCTCTCGAATAAAACAGTTTTGGAATCCACACAGGCGACCGTACAAAAAGACACGTCCACAGTCATACAATCCAAAGTGTCCAACCAACCCGTTACAACTTTCGAACAAATCGTAAGCGAAATCAAAGTCACCTTACATCAAAATATAGATTCTGTTGTCCCCATAAACTTATGTGTGCTGGACAGTATGTTAAATATAGAACTGGCAAATAGAGGTATACACTCAAAAGTCTATTATTCTGAGCTGATAGACCTCAAAGAAAAGAAGATTATCAGGACTTCAAATCCGGATCCGGGAATAAAATATGCGGATGAAGAAACAGTCCTGTATGTCTATGACAAGGCTAAGCAATATGCTTACCAAGTACATATGCCATCACTTACCGGTCTCATATTAAGACAGGTGGCAGGGCTTTTGGTTTCCACTCTGCTTATAATTATTTTGTTAGGCATAGCTTTCGGATATCTAATTAAGGTTCTCATACGGCAAAAAAGTCTTGAAGAAATGAAAGATGATTTCACTAACAATATGACACACGAACTCAAAACTCCGATAGCAGTGGCTTATTCGGCTATTGATTCGTTGTTGAATTTTCATCAGGGTGAGGACAAAAAGAAAAGAACCGAATACTTTCAGATATGTCTTGACCAGCTATCCCAATTGGGTGGATTAGTGGAGCAAATTCTCTCAATGAGTATGGAAAGGCGGAAATCTCTTGCACTACAGAAAGAAAATCTTCCTCTACAAGATATAATAAACCAGCAAGTAGCTTTACACCAGCTAAAATCAGACAAACCGGCAATCTTCAAAATCCATATTGATCCTGCCGAAATGGAAGTCTATGCTGATAATGTACATCTTAGCAATGTTATAAGCAATCTGATAGACAATGGCATGAAATACTCAAAAGAAACTGCTAATATAGAAATAAACTGTTCTCAAGATGAAAGATACAGCTACATATCCTTTAAAGATTGCGGCATTGGGATTGAAGTTCAAAATGTAGAACGCATATTTGACAAATTTTATCGGGTGCCGAATGGAAATATCCACAATGTCAAAGGGTATGGACTGGGACTTTTTTATGTCAAACAAATTGTAGAAAAACATGAAGGAGAAATTTCTGTGAAAAGTACTTTGGGAAGAGGGAGTATATTCACAATAAAAATACCAAGAAAATGAAAAAAGGGAAATCTAAGGTTCTTTTGGTAGAGGACGAAAAGACATTGGCCATGATCATCAAGGATACACTTGAATATGAAGGATTCGATGTGATATGTGCCATGAATGGTGTAGAGGGATTAAAACTTTACTATACAGACAGTCCTGATGTGATCATTGCTGATATTATGATGCCGGAGATGGATGGCTTTTAGATGGTAAAGCAAATCCGGAAGGACAATCAAGCTATTCCCGTATTATTTCTCACAGCACGCTCTTCTATCGAGGATTTGGTGCACGGATTTAATTTAGGGGGAAATGATTACCTCAAAAAGCCATTCAAAATGCTGGAACTGGTAGTTAGGGTCCTTCATGTTTTTATCTGTAAGTTACGTAAAAAACTTTCCTGCGATGAAAGAATCAGGATCATTAATATAAGAGGTATCGGGTATAAACTGATTTTGAAACAAGAATAAATTTTACAATATCCCCCGTTTTTTCTATTTCAGTTGGAAAGCCGGATGTTTTCGGATTGACTTTTGTACACCGAAACAGTGCTTCTCGTGGCATACAGGCTAACGGTCCGCTTGAAAGATGAAAAAAAGCCGACTGTTTGTCAATCTTTTTGCCGGAATTTTCGACATTCCGACAAAGCTAAACTTCCGGAGAATCGAATATCCGGGAAAACAAGAGGGAGAGTGAGGGAATACAAAAAGAAACCGGAGGGCATTTTCAAGGATTCCGGCAACTTGTTTCCGTGACGACCGTCTTCATCGCCGTAAGGATGGACTTCATCGCTCCAGAGTGCCGACTTCCTCCCATACAAAGACGGTCGTCATGGCAACGAAGACCGTCTTCGAGGGAAAAAACTGCGCACCTCACGGGAACAACCTTTTTCCAACCTCCTTTTACACCCAAAAACAGACCTCTGAAAACCGTCTATTCAAACTCAGATTTTGTAATTTCAGCTCGTTTTTGACAATAAGGGGCCTCACCATGCATACCCATGAGCCAATCTTCAAATGGCAAAATGGAATGAGCTTTATAGATGGATTATTCAAAAAAAGGGGACAGATACATTCCGTCATTTCCGGCTTTTTCATACATTTGTTCAAAATAATTCTTGACAGGAATATACGTGAGATAGAATAGATATGAAAAAGAAAATACTGACGATCATCGTTCCGGCTGTTGTAACCCTTGTTTTCATACTACCGGCTATCGGGTTCAGTATTCTGAACTGGGGAGTATTGCCACCGGAGAAACTGACACCGCTGGTTATCGAGCAGACAAATAAGTTCATCGATGCTCATTTGGATTGCGAACGGGTGGAACTGACCTATTTCGAAACTTATCCTTATTTAGGCGTGAAGTTGACAAACGGCCACCTGATCTCGCACGCTGCCGAAGATTCGACCGCTCATAAAGATGAACTGGCGATCCCTTCCGATTCGTTGCTTGCTTTCAGCCGGGCAACTCTGTCTTTGCAACCGCTCGATTATCTTTTCGGCGGCAAGATCACCATCAAGGACCTTTCCATCGAGCGACCACGCTTCTACGGATTCGTCAACAAAAACGGACGTGCGAACTGGGATATCTACAAAAGTGAAACGGAGTCGACAGAAACTGAGACCGGTAAAAAAACTTTGCCTCCTATCGACCTGCAAAAGGTACGCATTCATGGAGGGCATTTCACGTATGACGACCGCCAGGCAGACCTCTTCACCGAGATCCGGGGGTTCTTCGTGCGCCTCGACGGCTCATTGACGGGAGGAGCCAATATGCTCGATTTCGAAACGGGCTGTTCTTCTCTTCTTTTCAGAAACCCGACTTACACACTGAAGAACGACTTGTCGCTTCGCCTCAAAAGCAGGTTGGTACTTGCCGAACACTACAATTCGATGACTTTGAAAGATGCGGAATTGATGGTAAACAATCTGCCTTTCACTGCCAACGGTGCCATACGCCACTTTCCGGAAGACCGGCGCACACGTATCGACATGGATATGGGGCTGAAAATATCGGACATGAACGATCTGTTGAAATTCATACCCGATGCATATTTCCAGAATCGCGACAAAACACTGGCGGCAGGTTCGATCCTTACGGAAGGAAGCATTCACGGTTTCTTGGGTGACAGTATCATGCCTAACGTGAACCTGTGCTGCAAGATAAAAAACGGCTCCTACCACATCAAAGGGATCAAGCAAGGTCTCGACTCACTGGAGATGGATCTGGACATCCATCTGAACGGACCTTCTCCGGATTCTTCTTTCGTCTCGCTCGAACAGCTCACGATGAAAGGGCTCGGCACTTCGTTGGATATGCAGGCAAAAGTGACCAATCTGTTCGAGAACCCGGCTGTTCGGGCGGGGATGAAAGGGAAGGTGGATTTCACCCGATTGGGACAGGAATTCCTTAATCCGGACACACTGCTGCTGGAAGGCATAATGGATGCAGACCTTTCGACCTCCTTTACCGTGGAAGACCTTGTCGAAAGCCGGTTCGGAATGATACACTGTTCGGGAAAACTCAATATAGACAAACTGAAAGCATTCAGCCAACCGCTCGGCATGGATATTTTCGTTTCCGCCGCCCATCTGGCAGTCGACACGACACATCAGAAAAGCCTCTACATAGAATCGCCCAACCTGATGCGGATAACGATGGGGATAGATAGTCTGAACATTAAATATAAAGATGAAATCAGCACGAACATCGGTAAAATGGAGATGCTTGTGCAGACCTCGCCTGTCATCGACACAACTGCCGTCATACCGCTGACCGGACGATTGGCTTTCGACCATCTGAGAACCCGCACGGCCGATTCCGTCTGGATCGTGGCCGGGCGTACCGAACTGAAAGGGGGCATCAAGCCGTCGGTATCCGACAAGCAGATGCCGACAGCCGCTGCCGTCATTTCGATCGACACGCTGAAATATATCAGCGCCCCTCTACGGACAGGAGTCTCACTGACGGAAAGTTCATTTACGATCGAAGCTCTCCCCTACCAGGACGCACGACGCCCCCATATGGCCAACCGGCTGCGGCGCCGCATACCGACCGACGAACAACGCACACGCTCCAACCATTTCCTACACAAATGGGAAGCCCGGGGCAGCATCTCCTTCAAACAAATGCGAGGGTTCAGCCGTCTGTTCCCGCTCCCGATGTGGATGGAGCCGACAACGATGACATTCAACACAAACGACATCACGCTGACAGACGCCCGCCTGCATCTCGGCAAAAGCAACTTTACCCTTAACGGCGAGATCAGCCATATCCGAAGGGCAATGCTCCGCGGAGGAAAATTGAAAGGGAATTTCAATCTAAGTTCGGACTATATCGATTGCAACCAGTTGATGCAGTCGATCAACAGCGGTATGCAATATGCAGAAAATTCGAACCAGCCGGCACTCAGTGACGAGAACTTAGCTCATCTCAACGCTGAATCGCTGCAAGACAGCCTCGCCCAAACGAAAATCGACACGACCAGCCAATTATTTGTTCTCCCGGCTTTTCTCGACATGGCTCTCCATACGAACGCAAAGCGCATTGATTTCAAGGATCTAAAGTTAGAGAATGTGACTGGTGAGATTGTCCTGCGCGATCAGAGCATCAACCTGAGCAAGCTCGATATACAATCCAATATGGGAAAAGGAAACCTGACAATGGTCTACCGTGCCAAGAACGGACAGGAGGCAACCGCCGGTTTAGACCTCGACATGGAAGACGTGAAGGTGGAGAGATTGATCGCCCTCTTCCCTTCGATCGACACATTAGTTCCGATGCTTCGTTCGTTCGAAGGAGTCTTGGACTGCCAGATCACGGCTACTTGCAAGATGGATTCGACCATGTCTCTCATTATGCCGTCCATCAATTCTTCCTGCTATCTGCACGGGAACAATATGGTACTGCTGGACGGAGAGACATTTACCGAAATATCCAAAACGCTGATGTTCAAAAACAAGAAACGGAATATGATAGACAGTATTTCCGTGGATCTCGCCATTCAGGACAATAAGATCGAAGTCTTTCCTTTCCTGGTGGAGATGGACCGTTACAAGGTGGCTGTCGGAGGAACACATAATTTGGACATGACGTTCAATTATCATCTATCGGTTCTCAAATCGCCTGTTCCTTTCAAGTTGGGAATCGACATCACCGGCAATCCGGATGATTTCAAATACAAGATAACGAAATGTAAATACAAGGATATATTCAAACCGGCCAAGCAGGCGGAACTCGACAGCACACGCAAGAACATCAGGAAAGATATACGCGATGCCGTACGCAAACAGCTCAGGGAAGCGGCACCGGAATTAGGAGAAAAAACAGCTTTGGCTAAGGCTGCGGAAGAAAGGGAACCTTAACGGTTCCCGTACATCTGCTCGTAATATTTCATATAGTCTCCTCCCGTGATGTCTTCCACCCATTTCTGGTTGTCCAGATACCAGCGGATCGTTTTGACGATACCGGTTTCGAAAGAAGTTTCGGGCGTCCAGCCCAGTTCGTTCGTGATCTTTGTCGGATCGATGGCATAACGCTGGTCATGCCCCAAACGGTCTTTTACAAAAGTAATCAGGCTGTCGTTGATCCAGTCGATGGAAATCTGCCCGTCCGCACCGATCTCTTTTTTCTTCAGAACCCGGCGGTATTCGGGTTGTTCCGTCATCAGCCGGCGGATGGTACTGATTGTCAGCTTCACGATCTCGATGTTCTGCTTCTCGTTATGGCCTCCTACGTTATAGACCTCCCCAGCCCGTCCCTTATGGATCACCAGGTCTATAGCCTTGCAGTGGTCTTCGACATACAGCCAGTCGCGCACATTCGTCCCATCGCCATAAACCGGAAGCGATTTGCCTTCGAGGATATTCTTAATAATCAGGGGTATCAGCTTTTCCGGAAAATGATACGGCCCGTAGTTGTTGGAACAGCGGGTGATGCTGACCGGCATCTTGTAGGTTTCGGAGTAAGCCTGCACAAACAGGTCGGCACTCGTTTTGGACGCACTATACGGGCTGCGCGGATCCAGCGGAGTCGTTTCATGGAAATAGCCTTCAGCCCCCAGGCTGCCATACACCTCGTCGGTTGAAACCTGGTGGAAACGGACTCCCTCGCGCCATTCGGGATAGCCGGTTGCCGCCTTGCCTGTCACCCAGGCTTTACGGGCGGAATCGAGCAGGTTTTGCGTACCCAATATATTCGTAACCAAGAAAAGCTGCGGATTCTCGATACTACGATCCACATGGCTTTCCGCTGCAAAATTAACGACATAATCGAACTGGTATTTGGCAAAGAGCTCGTCCGTCAACGCGCGGTCGCAAATATCACCTTTCACAAACTCGCAACGCTTTCCGTCGATATCTTCGGCAATCGTTCCGAGATTACCTGCATAGGTCAGCAGATCCAGAACAACAATCTTTATTTCAGGATATTTTGCCAACATATATTTAATGAAGTTCGCGCCGATAAAGCCGGCGGCTCCGGTAACCAAATAAGTCTTCATGTTTATGATTTATGATTTTAGATTTATAATTCGAAATTCAATTCGGCATCCTGCAACAAGGGGGCGTTCTTGTCTTTATCCGACAAGTTGAGGATAGACGGATCCTGTATCTTCCAATCCACACCGACCACCGGATCATCAAAACGCAATCCGCGTTCATGGGTAGGCATATAGGGATTATCGACCTTATAAGTAAAAACTGCCTCCTCGCTCAAGACATGAAAACCGTGGGCGAATCCCTGCGGAATAAAAAACTGGCGTTTGTTCTCGTCCGACAACTCAACGGCGACATATTTCCCGAATGTCGGAGAGCCTTTGCGCAGATCGACGGCCACATCCAAAACACATCCTTTTATCACACGCACCAACTTGGACTGCGAATAAGGAGCCAATTGGTAATGCAACCCACGCAACACACCTTTCGACGAACAAGACTCGTTGTCCTGCACAAACTCTACTTTGCCGATATGTTCTTCAAACTCCGCCTTTTTCCAAGCCTCCATAAAGTAACCGCGTGCATCTTTAAAAACTTTCGGTTCAATGATCCACACGCCGGGAATTTCAGTTTCAATGTATGTCATTATCTTATTGTTTACGCTAACAGATGACAAAGTAACTTCTTTTTCCTTACTTCTCCAAGCCTCCCTGAAAACAAAAAGGGAGAAAAAGATTTGCATATTCCAAATATATTCTCTTTCTTTGCACTCGCTAAACCGGAATGGTTATTTTGAAAACATATTGGTTCCTTGGATGAGTGGCTTAGTCAGCGGTCTGCAAAACCGTTCACGGCGGTTCGAATCCGCCAGGAACCTCTTGGTAATTGAAAATTCAAAATTGAGAATTGAAAATTACTTCTTACTATTTTATTTCGGTTCCTTGGATGAGTGGCTTAGTCAGCGGTCTGCAAAACCGTTCACGGCGGTTCGAATCCGCCAGGAACCTCCAAAAACAAGAAAGGATTAGAAAGATAATTTCTAATCCTTTCTTGTTTTTCAAGCAGATAACGCCTTTGCGGTAGAAGATTAACCCTGTTCAACTTTGCTTTACCTGTTTTTTTGTTTTACACATACAATTCGTGGAATTATGTTTTGCTATATGGAATTTTATATATACCTTTGTGATAAATATCATGCCGATGAAGATTATCAAGAAAAAGCCACTTGTTGATTTCTACGAGAAACATGCAGATGCAAAGACTCCATTGGAGGAATGGCACTCAAAAACTAAAAAAGCAGATTGGAACAACTTTAGTGATTTTCATTGATGGAAACAAACGTACCTCCCGAATGGTGGAAAGCATTACTTCCTAAAATAAGCAAGTAGAACGAATTAAAGAAATAGAATGACCATGAGTGAAGCGATAAAGAAACTTCTGAAAGAAGTGGATGCTCTCAAAGAACAGCTATCCATTTTGCGTCCACTGCCCGAAGAAGCCCTGAGGAAGATTCAGGATGCTTTGGATATTGAATACACCTACGAAAGTAACCGTATAGAAGGCAATACGCTTACTTTACAGGAAACCGCTCTTGTGGTAAACGAAGGTGTTACCATTTCAGGGAAGTCCATGCGTGAACACTTAGAAGCTATCAATCATACCGAAGCCATCAGTTATATTAAAGATATTGCCAAGCAGGACATTGAGATAAGCGAACGTACCATCAAAGAGATACACGCTCTTATTCTTCATGGGATAGACCGGGAAAATGCCGGAAGGTATCGTACTGTTCCTGTTATGATTTCAGGTAGCGCGCATATGCCACCGCAACCGTATCTCATAGAGAAGCAAATGGAGGACTTTATGATTCGGTTTAAGCAAATGGAGAAAGAAATGGTACATCCTGTTCTTGTTGCCGCCTATCTGCATGGTGAACTGGTGCGGATTCATCCGTTCATAGATGGCAATGGGCGCACTTCTCGCCTTTTGATGAACTTGTATCTTCTTCGTAACGGTTACGTTATTATCACCTTGAAAGGTAGCAATGATGAAAAGGTAAACTATTACATGGCATTAGAGAAGTCACACACAGAACATCTGCCGGAAGATTTTCAGAAGCTGGTTGTTGAAGCGGAGATAGCTGCTTTGAGGAAGTACTTGTCTATCATGGCTTAGACGCACTTCATAAGAAGAAATAGAATAAATCTTTCCGTTTTTTCTTTGCAAATCAAAATTATCAGTTTATCTCTGTGCTTATTAATAAACGATTTAAACAGAATATTTGTTTTACAGTAGCGGAACTAAGAATATTCTAATTAATTGAGAATAAAGAGATTATATTGACAGATTTTAAACCGCCAGGAACCTCAATTAACCGAAAGGCTTCAGTCGAAAGACTGAGGCCTTTCGGCATTTATATATATCAATCATTTACGCAAAATCGGAATAGCGTGGTATTATGGCGAGATATTGCGTGACCGCCGGAAAGAACTAAAGATTACCCAGCAAGAGTTAGCCGAAAAGGTCGGCACAGCAAGGAGTTATATTGCTCGTGCTTTGGGGATTGAGTTTACTCCTACCTTTTTATGAAACAGGAAATTATTCTCCGTATGCCAATTATTCCTGAATAAACAAAAATGCTATAATAGCCATTGGACATGCAATAGCTATTATAGCAATAAAAATGAGAGCTTTCTCCCTGGGTTGAGTTTTTATCGTGTCGTTGAGCCAGGGAAATGCGTTTATTTATAAATCCTGGCAGCCCAACCGCCACCGGGAGCCATCTTCACCTTTACCTTGCGATCGGCGGGAACAGGAATGACCTCCTTCTTATAATCGCAGGCGGCACGATCGGCATTGATACCGTCTTTGAACAATTCCAGCTTATAGTCGCCGTCGCCCAAGAAAGACAAGTCAAGCTCCATCTCACGGGCATCCCAATTCGTCAAAGCGCCGACATACCAGTTATCACCGTGAAGGCGGGCAATGGCTACAAACTCACCTACTTTACCATCCAGAGCAACCGTCTTCTCCCATACAGTCGGGATGTTGGCAATAAATTCCGTACATTCGGGTTCCCGGTTATAGTTGGAAGGGTTATCACACAACATGTTCAGCGGAGACTCGAAGATCACATAAGTAGCCAGCTGGTGGCAACACGTTCCCTGGCTCATCGGTTCGGTATAGACCGGAGCATAATTCCTGCGGATCGCATTGCGCATGGCACCCTGTGTATAATCCATCGGACCGGCAACCATACGGACAAAAGGAATCGTCACGTCGTATAGCGGCATATCGTAGGTGTTGGCCGCCCACTTCATGTTTTCCAAGCCATGAACGCCTTCGTAGTTGATCACGTTCGGATAAGTGCGTTGCAAACCTGTCGGCTTGCAGATGCCATGATAATCGACCAGCATCTTGTATTTCGCACAAGTTTCGGCACCTCTGTAGAGGAAGTCGATGATCTCCTGGTCATCGCGGTCCATAAAGTCTACCTTAAATCCCTTCACTCCCATCTCGGAATAATGTTTCACCACCTTTTCCATATCCCGGTCGAATGCATGGTAGCCGGCCCAGAGGATGATACCGACATTCTTGGATTTACCATAATCCACCAGTTCGGGAATATTGATTTCCGGGATAACCTGCATCAGGTCGGCAGCCATATTGACAGACCAGCCTTCGTCGAGAATCACATATTCGATACCATGTTCGGCAGCAAAGTCGATATAATATTTATAGGTTTCATTGTTGATGCCGGCACGGAAATCCACGCCATAGATATTCCAGTCATTCCACCAGTCCCATGCAACCTTGCCCGGTTTCACCCATGAAACATCTTGCAGGCGGCAGGGAGAAGCCAGACGATACACCATATCGCAATCCGCCAACTGCTTGTCATTCTCGGAAACAACAAACACACGCCACGGGAAAGCACGCGTACCGTTTGTCTTGGCAATATAGTCTTCGCGTTCTTCCACCAACATCTGCAGATTGTTGTGGCCGCCTTGCTTTTTCACTTTCGGGCAAGGAGCGAACACAGGTTTCAACATCGGTTTGTCTGTCGAATTATTCAGGAACATACCGGGATAATCTTCCAGGTCCGCCTCAGTGATACAAAGTTTCTTGCCGCCATCCAGTTCAACCAAGAACGGAAGGATCATCAGACGTTTGCTGTTCAACTTCGTGATCGGTTCGTGTACATAAGGCTGCTCGAATGAATTCATGAATTGCTCCTCGAAAGTAGCCTTCTTGCTGTTCACATAAGGAGCAAAAGCCGTATGGTCGGAAGAGAAATTATAACCGGCCTCTTCATTCACCACGATGATATCATTCTTCATCTTTGTCGTGAAACGATAGGCCAGGCCGTCATTATACATACGGAAAACAAGACCGTAATTACCCCGGAACGAGAGTGTCATTTCATTATAAACATCCTGCACTTCTGCTTTTTTATAAATAGGAGAAGGAATCACTTTATCGACTGCCGCTTTCAGCACTTTCGAAACTTTGGGGTCTGCCCCCAAGACGACTCCATTCTGCAATGTCATGGATATCGGAGAGGCGGCAAGCACTTCGGTCCCATCGTGTGTAAACGAAAAACGGATATCGTCGCCTACCGTAACAACTGCTTGCAGTTTTTTGTCAGGCGATTGCAACTGATAGTTTTTCTGTGCCGCCAGCGACACGCTTCCCATCAGGAAGAATGCAATAAGAGCTTTTATTTTCATGGCTTTCAAATTTTGTTATTGTGCAACAAATATACTGGATTTACTAATAAATGATTTTGCAAAATTGTCTTATCTTTGTTGATATTGTATCATAATACGGTTATTAAAGAGATAATATCCATGAAAAAGCTTATTTATTTACTGTTTTGTTGCCTGTTTTTCCTTTCGGCCTCAGCCCAATGGAAATGGCACAACCCGATGGAAGCCGGTTTTCCGGTTATCCAAAACCAAGGATTCATTAAAGAGATCGGAAACTCTTACACACGCCTGCCCGAACGGGCAAAAGGCCAGGTGAGCGAAGCTGTATGGAACCTGTCACGACATTCGGCAGGACTCGCCATTCATTTCTACAGCGACGCACCGCAGATCAAAGTCCGCTATGCCGTTACCGGCAGCCTGAATATGCCGCATATGCCTTCGACCGGAGTGTCGGGTGTCGACCTCTACAGCATAAACAGCGACGGGGAATGGCATTTTTGTTTCGGCAATTATTCATTCAAAGACACGGTCACCTATACATATAATAATATAGGCAAAGACCGCTACCACAAAAAAGGCTTCGAATACCGGCTCTATCTGCCTCTGTACAACGGAGTGAAATGGCTGGAAATAGGTACGCCTGAAGAGGCAAAACTCGAGTTCATCCCCGTTTCACCCGAAAAGCCGATTGTCTTGTACGGGACTTCTATCGCACAAGGAGCCTGCGCCTCCCGCCCGGCAATGGCCTGGGGAACAATCCTCCAACGTTCGCTGGACTATCCGCTCATAAACCTCGGTTTTTCCGGTAACGGCAAATTGGCGAAAGAAGTTTTGCAATTTATCAATGAGACGGATGCCCGGTTGTACATACTGGATTGCATGCCGAACCTGCCCAATCAGAAAGAAGAAGAGGTGACCGCCCTGGCAATCGCCGCCGTCAAGCAACTCCGCGAAAAACACTCGGCGCCTATCCTGCTGATCGAACACGACGGATACAGCAACATGCATACAGACACCATAAAGCACAAAGAAATCGAGCAGGTGAACCGTGCCTCCCGCAAGGCCTACGAACAGATCCAGTCCGAAGGAATCAAAGATGTATATTATCTGACACGCGAAGAACTGGACATGCCTGCCGACGGTTGGGTAGACTATGTGCATCCGTCCGACTTCGGGATGAAGCAACAAGCGGCTGTCGTTGAAAGAAAGGTTCGGGAAATCCTGCATATTCCTGTTGGCTCCATGCCGACAACCATCCCCGTCACCCAACGCCGGGAACCGCACATGTACGAATGGCGCACACGTCACCGCGCTTTCCTGGAGCAGGTACGCAACCATCCGCCTAAAGCCGTAATCTTAGGCAACTCGATCACCCACTATTGGGGTGGCGAACCGGAACATCGCAACAAGAACGGACGGGAGACATGGGAAAAAGTCATGCGCCCTGCCGGTTTCCAGAACTTAGGTTGCGGATGGGACCGCATCGAAAATGTGCTCTGGCGCGTATATCATGGCGAACTGGATGGCTATAAAGCCGAAAAAGTCGTTTTGATGATCGGCACGAACAACTGCGGCCTGAACAGCGACAAAGAGATCGTCGAGGGCCTTCGCTTCCTCCTTTCCGCCATTCGCCAGCGGCAACCGGAAGCCAGCATCAAAGTGATCGGCATCCTTCCCCGCCGCAATCAGGAACAATGGGTAAGGAACATCAACGTCGACATTAAAGAGATGGTAGAAACCGAAGGCTACGAATTTGCCAATCCGGGAACAGCCTTATTGCAGCAAGACGGCAAAATAGACGAAAGCCTGTTTATCGGCGACGGCCTCCATCCGAACAACAAGGGGTATGAATTGATTGCCGGAGAGATTTCTTCCGGCAACCCGAAGAATGGCGAAACATTCATTTCCGCTCAAGGACAGTAAACACGCAATCCGTCGTAGGCCAGATGAACATGAGGCGGCAACTCCTTCTCCACCACCGCATGCAATCCGATACGGTGGCTCATGTGGATCAGATATGTTTCCTTCGGCCTTATCCGTCCGACATTGACAAGGGCCTCTTCCAGCGATTCATGCGTAGGATGAGGCCCTCGCCGAAGGGCGGTCAGGATCAGCACGTCCAAACCTTCGAGTTTGGCATATTCTTCTTCCGGAAGATACTTCACATCTGTCAGGTAAGCCATATTCCCGATACGGTAACCTAAGATCGGCAGTTTCCCGTGCATCACCCTAACCGGCGTAACCTGGATCCCGGCAACCACAAAAGGCTCGTTCCCAATCCGGTGAAGTTCCAGGTTCGGAACTCCGGGATATTTCTGGGCACGGAACACATAAGGGATACGCGTCTCGATAGCTTCCGCCACATTATCTTCCGCATACACGTCCACTCCCTTTTCGCGGCAAAAAGGACGCAGATCGTCCAACCCGCCGACATGATCGTAATGTTCGTGCGAAATCAAGACCGCATCCAGGTGATACGTCTTGTTGCGGATCATCTGCCAACGAAAATCCGGGCCGCAATCCAGCAGAAACTGTTTACCATCCGTTTCCACCAGCACGGATGTACGCAGACGCCAATCCCGCTTATCCGAACTGGTACACACCTCACACTGACAACCTATTTCGGGAACTCCGGTTGAAGTTCCCGTTCCTAAAAACGAAATTTCCATTTATCCTACATATTTCACCTCAGGCATAATCTCGATGCCGAACCGGTCGTGGACGGCCGTACGGATACTTTCGGCAACCAATGCGATCTCATGCCCTTTGGCTTCACCTAAATTAATCAATACCAACGCCTGCTTTTCATATACGCCGACCGCACCATGCGACTTGCCTTTAAAACCGCACTGCTCGATCAACCAGCCTGCCGGCACTTTCACCTTCCCCTCTCCCGCCGGGTAAGACGGCATGTCCGGATGCTGCTCTTTCAGCTTTTCGTAACGGGCAACCGGAATAACCGGGTTCATAAAGAAACTTCCGGCATTTCCCAATTTATCGGGATCAGGCAATTTCTGACGACGGATCGAAATCACGGCCTCCCGCACAGCTTGCAACGTAAGCTCCGGATATTTAGCCAGCTCCTCTTTCAAATTACCGTAATTGACGGAGAATCGAGGTTTTTTGCTCAAACGTATATATACGAAAGTAACAACATGCGGATCGTTATGTTCATTCTTGAAGAAGCTGTCCCGGTAACCATAGAGACATTCTTCATTTGTAAACGTACGTTTCTCGAACGAAAGCTGGTTATATGCCTCCACCTTCTCGACCACATCCTTGATTTCCGAACCGTACGCCCCGATATTCTGGATAGCGGCAGCACCGGTTTCGCCCGGTATGCCGGACAGGTTTTCGATTCCTCCCCACCCTTCAGACACGGCATAAGCGACCACATCGTCCCATTTCTCGGCCGCTCCGATACGAAGCAGCACCGAATCGTCCGTCTCTTCCGCGACAGAGATGCCTTTGATCTGCGAATGCAGGATAATCCCGTTAAAATCATTTATGAATAACAGATTACTGCCACTTCCGATATGCAACGACAAACATTCCTGGAAATATTCGTCCCTGAAGATCCGTCCCAGTTCTTCTTCATTCTCATATTCCATAAACCAGCGGGTCTTCACCGGAAGGTGAAAAGTATTATGTTTCTCCAGCGAGTAATTCTCTTCTATTCTCATTTTGCATCTGTTTTATTTTGCAGGACAAAAGTAACGATAAATATCAAATCAATCAGCAGGTATATAAAAAAGCCTTCCAAATATTGCTTTCAAAGGCTATTTAACATTTTTTGTTCCGTATACCGTAACAAATGTACATACATGCTGTTAAATAAGAAATGAACGTTGATTTCTTTATATGCCAAAAAAGATACAACATATCAATGAAAAGCGTACATTTGCCTTGAATATCATTAATTAATTAAAAACATTCATGAACAAATCAGATTTAATTGAGGCTCTGGCCCTAAGATCGGGATTATCAAAACAAAAAGCGAAAGGCATGCTGGAGGCTTATGTTGAGATCGTAACCGAAGCTATGTCTCACAACGAAGAGATCGTATTGATCGGTTTCGGTACATTCATACCGCGTCCGCAGACTGAGCGTTTAGCTCGTAATCCCAAGACTGGAACCCCGGTTATGATTCCAGCCAGAACAACCGTGAAATTCAAACCGGGCAAATATTTGCTGGACGCAATTAACAAACCCGGAGAAAAGAAGTGATACTTTTTTTACCTGACAAAGGAAGGCAATCTAAAAAAGGTTGCCTTCTTTTTTGCGACCTATCCAAATTATGAGTAATTTCGGCGCCGAAAAAATGACATTCTAATCATGAAAATAGTTAATCTTGGAGAATCAAACTCGGTGTTAAACCGGTTTGTCGCAGAATTGCGCGATGTCAATATACAAAAAGACAGCATGCGCTTCCGTCGTAACATCGAGCGAATCGGTGAAATTATGGCTTACGAAATCAGTAAAAATTTTACCTACAGCACAAAAGGTATTCAATCTCCCTTGGGAATCGCACCGATGAACACACCCGACGATTCTGTCGTCATCAGCACGATCCTGCGTGCCGGGCTTCCCTTCCATCAAGGTTTCCTCAGCTACCTGGACAATGCGGAAAATGCATTCGTTTCGGCTTACAGAAAATACAAGGACCGCCTGAACTTCGATATTCATATCGAATACATCGCTTCTCCCCGATTAACAGACAAGACATTGATCATAACAGACCCGATGTTGGCTACCGGCAGTTCCATGGAACTGGCCTACGAAGCGTTGCGCACCAAAGGCCACCCGGCACATATCCATGTCGCTTCCATCATTGCCAGCAAGCAAGCGATCGAATATATCAAACGTAAAATGCCGGACGAGCTCACAACCGTGTGGGTAGCGGCTGTCGACGACGAACTGGACGATCATTCTTATATCGTTCCCGGATTGGGCGACGCCGGCGATTTGTCCTACGGTGAAAAAGAATAAGGAATAAATCTAACGGGGTAAAGTAAACCAGAAACGGGACCCTTTCCCTTCCTCGGACTCTACCCCGATTTTTCCACCTATCTGTTCTATTATGCTCTTGCAGATAGAAAGCCCCAATCCTGTTCCCTGCTTGAAGCTGTTCCCCTTATAGAAGCGGTCGAACACATGTTGCTGCACTTCAGGCGACATGCCGTCTCCGGTATCCGCCACAGAGAACTCTATTTCATCCTGCCGAACTTCATAACCAAGCATGATTGCCCCCTTTCCGGTGTGCTTGATGGCATTATTGATCAAGTTGGATATGATCTGTGTCAGCCTCATCTTATCACAACGTATAATACAGGGCGGCAGGTCCGAAATCACACAAAGCGCGACTTCAGCAGGTACTTTGATACGCATCGAAACAACCAGTTCTTTACACAGTTCCCGCAGGTCGACATCGACAAACTTCAATTCGATTATGCCGGATTCTATCTTTGCCAGATCCAGCACATCGGAGATCAGTTGCAACAACAGTTCGTTGTTTTTCTGGATAATCCCGACAAACAACTTCTTTTCTTCCGGATCGTCCGTATCGACCAGCAACGTGGAGAAACCGACAATAGCATTCAGCGGAGTCCGTATCTCATGGCTCATATTGGCAAGAAATGCTGATTTCAAACGATCCAACTCCTCCGCTTTCTCGCGCATCATCTGTGTTTCCTTTAGTTCGGTGATGTCATAGTTCACACTGATCATTTCCAACTTCGCCGGGTCGGCAGAGAGCGTATTACGCATTGCATTCACACGAGTCCAACGCCAACCCTCCCCATGCCTCACTCTTAATTCTTTCCGAATGCTATCAGCCCGCCCAACCTTTACCTGCTCAAAGAAATCAAGCATAGCCTTCCGGTCTTCAGGATGGATGTGCTTATAAACACCTATGATTTCCGATAACGGCGTTCCATCCTTTTCACCCAAATTCTGATACCATTGCCCGATAGCATACCCATCATGATTTAACAAATCGAATTTAACATACCCGACTTTTGCAAAACGGCTGACCAAACTGAAGAAATGCTCAAACTCTTCGATACGGTTATAAGCGACAGCCCTATCCGTATTATCAAGATTGATAAACATATAATTAATCAAATCGCCATGTATGTCATACAACATGCTGACTTTCGTAAAAATATCGATCGTTCCTTTCTTCATTGTCGGATAAAAGCAATTGTCCTCGATCGTTTTAAATGAATAATCCATGTGAAAAGAGACCGGTTCCTTGCGAATTAGTTTTTCTCGTATTTCATCGTTTATTATCGGATTTTCAAAGATATTGATACCTAAAGCAGATTCTTTGGAGGGAAGGCCGAATATCTCGACATCCATATTATTCAGATCCTCCAGATAACCGTTCTTATCATACAGTTCGATCCCGACCGGAATATTGGTATATATGTTCCGAAGCAATTTCTCGCTATGGTCCAACGCTTCGTTGGTCCGGGCCATCTTCGTTATTATACTGATGATATTGGAAATGGACGATAGCCATTGATAGTCCTCCAAGCTCCACATGCGATATTTATCTACTATATCGATTCCCATATACCCCCAAGATTCACCTTTGATTATCAATGGGATTAATATCAGAGAACATGTTCCGCGTGCTTTCAGGTAACGTTTTTCCTCAACCGCTTCAGGAGGTAATTCATCCAGATTATTGATCAGGATCGGATATAAATTTTGAATTTTCTTTGTAGACCAAGACAATGTCGCGACCGGAATATTTTGCAGAGACGAACGGACCGGTTCAACCCCTTCATTGCACACCTCATACGTACAACCGACCAACCCTTCATCCTCATATTCCATAATATATGCACGACCTTTCGTATCGATCGAAAACAGAATCTCCGTAAGGGCCGAATGGATCGATTTATGCAAATCATTTGTCTGGATAAAGGAATACAAGGCACGCGACAAACTCCCCAAGTGCCTTAGAACACTATCGACCTGCCCGTTCACAGGCCTGTTCTCTTCCGTTTCGCTGAAAGGGATCAACTGTAAAATTCCCAATATGGTCAATTTGCCATCAGTAGCCTTTTCCCATTTGCAAATCTTTGTACGGACAAACCTATACCCATAACAAGTTTTTAGTGAAAAGATCTGTTCATATATGCCGATACCCTTAAAAAAAGCGAACTCGCTGGCAATACGGTCCCGATAGTCTTCACGGATCAACAAAAGAAAATCAGCCATAAGGATTTTCGCTCCCTTCAATTCCAGGAGACTGATCAAATAATCCGAACAAATATAACACCCTTCTTCTAAATCGGCTTTCCACCAGCCAACCTGAGCATTGTCTAATATTAATTGATACTGGTCTGCATCCATGAATATGAGTTATTTATTATCTTCCGCACAAAAGTCGTGATAATAAACCGAACCGACAAATTTTATTTCCCCTAATATTCAAGGATTTTCTACATACTATTTACCACACAAAAAAAATAGCAGCATAAGCAAATTTCTGCCTATGCTGCTATTTAACTATAGATAAAAAAGCGTTATTTCAGCTCTTTAATACGAATATTGCGGAACTTAACGGGAGAACCATGTCCCAAGAAACCGATATGTCCTTTCTTATTGAACAAGCCCGGATGTTTCTTATGGTCGGCAGTACCGTTCTTCGTTGCTTCGCGGATATTACCTTCCATGATCACCACACCGTTGACCGTCACCTTGATATTATCGCCATCGGCCACAATCTCTTCATAATTCCATTCGCCCGCAGGTTTGAATGCATCATGATGGTCTGCCTTGGCCGGGATAATGCCATAAACGGAACCGTGATGCTGCAAAGGAGTAATATTCTTATAAATAGGATGTTCGCAATCCAGAATCTGGATCTCCATACCGACATAAGCGGCATCTCCTTCCATCGGGGTACGGATACCGACACCGTTATTGGCACCCGGCGTCAACTGGAACTCGAAACGGTACACAAAGTTTCCGTATTCATTCTTTGTGTATAAATTACCGCCGTAGCTCTTGCTCGGGATCATGGAAATGCAACCGTCCTCCAAAGTATAGTCGACTGTATTGCCTGTCCATTCATGCATATTCGTGCCGTCAAACAAAACCTTGAACCCTTCTTTCTCTTCCTCTGCCGAAAGTTTGAACGGCTCCTTGCGTTCCAGTTCCTTTACATAGATATTCCGGTAATACACCTTGCTGCCATGAGCCTGCAATTCGATCTGTTCGATCGGGAAGATCGGGAGTTTACGATCCCAATAGTTCTCCAGGATCACATCATCCACGACTTTCTCGCCGTTCAGCACGACCGTTACGCGGTCACCGACCATCTTAATATAGAAGCTGTTCCATTCGCCCAGCTTATTGTCCGCCACTTTCGAAGGTTTGCTTTCGTTCACCTGGTTGTTGTACAATCCACCGGAACCGACCTGCGCACCTACGTTCACACGCGAAGTATCCCATATCTGTACCTGAGGCGTACCACGCAGATAGATACCGGCATCCGCTTCGGGACCGGCCGGATCAAGCATCCAGTCCACATACATTTCGAAGTCGCCGTATTGCTTTTCCGTACACAGGTTGTCGTAACCGCTACCTTCGAATACCAACAGGCCATCTTCGACTTTCCAATCCCGACGCATGTTTTCATCGGCCTTTGCCTGTTCCTTGGCCAACTGTGCCGGTTTCATCTTCGCACGGGCAATCGGGTTCTGCACCAGACCTTTCCAACCGGTCAGATCCTTGCCGTTGAACAAAGAAACAAATCCTTCGCCCTGCGGCATTTCGGCCAGATGCTTCTTGATCGCTTCCTTCTGATAGCCGGCATCCGGATTGTCAAGTACTTCCATCACCTTGTTCAACAAGGCACGGACATTCGTGCCCATATATTCCTTATTACCCAAAGCAATATTCATGACAGCATTGGCAGCAGCCTGTTGCACGGGTTTCTGATCCAAGAATTCTCCTGCATACAGCATACCCAAGAATGTTCCTGTCTTCTCTATCTGTTGCAAGATTGCATTCTTTTGTGCATCCGTTTTGGCTATTTCCATTGCCTTACGCAGGCTTAACAAACGGTTTTCACCTGTAAACGCCGGATTGGAAACCAATTTCACATAAGCGGTTAGAGCCGGATCAAAATAATTGGAAGAAGGATTTTCCTTGCAGATCGCATACAATTCGTCTGCCACTTCGATACCCTTCCAGTTCAGCAAAGCTTCGAAGGCAGCATCACGTTTGACACCCGTATTGGAACGGAACCCCTTCACGATCGTTGCCAAAGCATCCGGTTGGCCGGTAGAAGCCAACACCAGGTAATACAAATAGTCCTTATTGCCGGCCTGCAACATACGGCGCGTCACCGTTTCGACCCGGTCGGCAGCAGAAAGAGAGGACAAAGCCGAAATAACAGCCCGTTGCATAGGAGGAACAGCCAATGCATCAGCCGTTTCCAGCATTCCGCACATATTGGTTATATCCCGTTCTCCCACCACATCCTTCAAGGCTACATAAGCCGCAGCTTTCACTTCGGGAGAACCCGTCTGGATCTGATCCAACACCGTGTTGATATTGGCGGTTGCCTTGCGCATGGCCAACAATTCGAGTCCGGCTATTTTACCTTCATTGGCAGCAGAAGAGACAGCTTTAGCCACCGCACCGTCGATATCTCCGGGGAAGGCAGCCAACGCATCTTGCCCCAACAGGACAACTTGCTTGTCGTCGCTCTTCAACAATTCAGCCAACGAAGGGATATAGGACTTATCGCCTATCTTCACCAATGTCCAGGTGGCAGCCTGCTTCACATCGAAGTTAGCATCGCCGAGCTGCTCCAGCAAGATTTGCTTGGCAGGAAGGTCGAAACGTATTTCCAGATCCCGGATAACATCGTGTTTGGACGGATTCTTGGCTTCGCGTCCGATCCAGTTCAAGATGTCTACCTTCAGTTCCGGTTTGGCTTTCGGAACCATTTTCATCAATTCGATATACAGTTCCTTATCGGCAAAGTCCGACGCGTAGCTCAAAGCCGCGTTCCGGTAGTTCTTGCTCGGATCTTTCATGGCGGCGATGATCATCTTAGATACTTTGGCCGGTTCTTCGGCTGCCAAAAGTATCTGCAGGGCAGCTTCCCGTGTCTGTTCCTGTCCGGCTTTTACTGCATCTTTCTGCAATTTCTTTGCGGCTTTCATCACCGCATCCCGATTGCTCGGAACCAATTGTTTCAACAATGCGATATAGGCTTCGTTGGCACCGGTCACTTCCATCGTGTAGCCGGCCTTCTCGGCTGCTTTCGCCAAAACCGGCATCGAATTAATACCACCGACACGGCTCAAGGCGTACAAGACATCTTTCTGCATATCCGGATCGGCTGCTCCTTGCAAGGTCAACAAGACAGCTTCCGCCTCTTTCACCTGAGCATCGGCAATCGCACGGATCACATCCTTTTGTGTTTTGGGAGAACCCGAACGGCTCTTCAAGGCTGCAACCAAAGCCTGTCCGGCCTTTTCGCTGCCGTTGGCAGCCAGTGCGCGGGCAGCAGGACCGCTCAACGACTCATCATTCAGGTAAGAAGCCAGTGCATCTATGCATTCGTCTTTTCCCAAAATCTGAAGCTGGCGGATAATGAATGCTTTTGTTTCGCGCTCGTTCACCATTTCCAAAGCTTTCAGATAAGCATTGGCAGTCACTAACCGGGCGTTTTCCTCCCCTTTCGCCATGACGTAATGCGTCAAGCCGCTCAAAGCGTAATCTACATTCGCATTATTGCCTTTGCCCGGAGCGTTTATCATGTTTACCAGCAGCAGGACACCCTCTTCGCCGGTAGAACTCAAATCACCAATCAGTTTATTGTATGCCGCTTGTTTCGCCGCAGGCATCTGAGCCAACACATCGGCTGCGGTCGTTTTGGCCGTACGGTTGGCCGGAGTCTGCGCCATCAGCATGCTTCCGCATAACAGTAAGGCAGCTATTGATATATATGCTTTTCTCATTTTATTTTATTTTACGTAATTGTCAATTGCCAACTATCAATTGTCAATTAATTAGATATTCCAAGGAGCTCTCATCGGCTGGTCCAGCAAACGATTTGCAGCCTCGTCGTCAATAAATTCAAGTTTTACAGGGTCGAAATTCAGTGTCCGGTTCAAACGTAGAGCCACAGCTCCCATATTGACAATCGTTGCCGAACGGAAACCGTTCTTTTCGTTCAGGGCAAACGGTTGGCGCGTCTTCACACATTCGATAAAGTCCGTAACCTGCGGTTCGGGTTCGGGGAAGTCGGCCAGTTTCTTTTCCCAATCAGGGATATCGCATACGAAATTCTTATAAACATTTCCTTTCGGTCCGGCAATATACGGCGTATTCGGATCTCCGAAATCACCACCCCAGAGGACTATCTGGCAACCATCGTCATAGGTATAAGTGATGGAACGCCACGTACCGACAGCGTCCGGATGTTGTTGAGGAGCATCCACTTCCACTTTAACGGGGCTGGTATCGTCTTTACCTAATATATATTGTACGGGGTCGATATAGTGTTGTCCCATATCTCCGAGTCCGCCACCGTCATAATCCCAATATCCACGGAAAGTCTGGTGTACACGATGTGCATTATAAGGTTTATAAGGAGCCGGGCCGAGCCACATGTCGTAATCCAACTCTGAAGGAACCGGTTGCGGTTCGAGATATTCTTTTCCTACCCAGTAGAATTTCCAGTTGAAACCGGTATGCGCACTGATCGTCACCTTCAACGGCCATCCCAACAGCCCGCTTTGCACCAGTTTCTTCAACGGTTTGACGGGAGTTCCCAATCCGTAGAACTGGTCCTTGAAACGGAACCATGTATTCAGGCGGAACATACGTCCGTATTGCTGTACGGCTTCCATCACGCGTTTTCCTTCACCGATCGTACGGGTCATCGGTTTTTCACACCAGATGTCTTTTCCGGCTTTAGCGGCCTCGACAGACATGATGCCATGCCAATGAGGCGGAGTGGCGATGTGCACGATATCGACATTCGGGTCCAGGATCAAATCGCGGAAATCATGATAAGCGGCTATTTTTTCCTTCACCAAATTCTTCCCCAATTCAAGGTGATTTTTATCAACGTCACAAACGGCAACCAAACGTGTACCGGCATAATTGACATGGCCTCTACCCATTCCTCCGGTACCAATAATACCTTTAGTCAATTGATCACTCGGAGCGATATACCCGTTTCCCAACACATGGCGCGGTACAATCGAAAAGAGTGCAACCCCTCCAAGGGTTTTCAGAAAACCTCTTCTGCTTGTTCTCATAGTAAAAAATAATAATTTATATAGATTAGCTACTCTAATTGTTTCAAAATAAAACAAATATCAGACAAATATACTACTTTTCCAATAATCCTTGCAGATATTCGCGTGTTTTTACGACATAATCATGTCTTGCTCCATTCAGTTCACATTCAATCGTCAATGCTCCCTGGAACCCTTGCTTCTTCAGTTCGGCTATGACAGCCGGGAAATTCACCTCTCCGGTAGGGATGGGCACTTCTGCTCCCAACTCATACGGATTGTTCGGATCCGGATATTTACCGTCTTTTGCATGAAATTCTTTGATCAGGCTGCCGAACAACTTCACGGCATCCAGAGAATTCGATTTCCCGTACATCAACAAATTGGCCAGGTCGCAATTGATGAACACGTTGCCGGTGGCGATGTCCTTAATGGTACGGATCAGAGTCGTCGGCGTTTCCTGCCCTGTCTCGAAATAGATCATCACACCGCGCTGTTTGGCATAATTCGCCAAGTCTTGCATGACATTGATGAAGTCCTTATATTGTTCTGAAGAGGGATCTTCCGGTATAAAACCGAAGTGAGAGTGCATGGCGGGAATTTCTGCCATCTGGCAAAAGTCGATCATTTCGTGATATACTTTAATCTTTTCTGCCCGTTCTTCTTTCGGGACCAAACCGATCGTAGCCGGTCCTTGTCTGAAATTCCATCGGTTTTTGCTTCCCGGAACACCGACAACCGTTGTCACCTTAATATTATGTTTTTTGGATGCAGCCTTTACTTTTTCTGCAAATTCTTTCGTTAGCGTATTCTTCCTATAATTCAGTTCGCAAGAGCCGAACCCTTGTTCATGCAATTCTTTAAAGCTTTTATCAATATCGCTCAAATCATATTGAATAACCCCTATCGTTATCTTTTCTTGGGCCTTCAACCCGGAACACAAAAACAACAAAGCAAAAATTAATAAAGAAAATTTAGTTTTCATCGCCTGATACAGATTAAGTTAATAAATTATGACTATAAAAAAAGAGGGACAACCAAAAGGTTGTTATTCTTTTTTGGTCTCCCTCTTCATTATTTGCTATTACAAAAGTAATAATTTATTCCATTGTCGGATTAAAAGTTCCGCCCCAATTATTATTTTGTTCGAGATTCGGGTTTTCCAATATTTTACTTTCCTGGATCGGGAAGAAATAATAGGATTCCTGAATTAAAAATTTATTTTCTGCAATGGCACTGATCGGAACCATTCTAAGAACATATTTGAAATTATCAGGAGTCAACGAATAGGAATCCGCTCTTTTTTTGGCCTCCGCTATCGCCATTTCCGATCCATCTTCATTAATGGCAATCGCTTCAATTCCAAATTTCTGCAATCCATTCAACTGCATCATATTGCGTGTTCTTCTAAGATCCATAAAACGATGTCCTTCAAAGCACAGTTCCACATTGCGTTCGTCCAAAATTGCCTGCCGGATTTCTTCGCGACTACCGACTTTCAATCCATACAGTCCATCCTCTCCGGCTTCGATCCCTGCACGTTTCCGAATTTGCTTCAACATATCGACAGCCACATCCTGGTGTCCCGTTTCATTCGCTGCTTCTGCATAAATAAACATCACTTCCGCTAATCTCATAAACGGATAATCATGATCGAAAGTAGATACCAAATCCTGACTTAAAGAAACATCAGAGCCTTTACGGACATACATGCCACTAATAGCATCATTTTGCGTTGCCGTACTTCCTACATTCGGGTTGATTCCATATGAATCTTCTCGAACGGCGATTCCGACAGATGTGTATTGGCGATATCCGGTCAATGTCCCGGCCACGGGATACAACTCGGCATTATACAAAATACAATCTTCAAACCGAGGATCTCTATTCTTCCAGAATTTCTGCAAAAAGTCTTCCTCATTTCCTGCATAATACTTGCCGGTCGGATCATCAAACCTTTTGCCATCTAACATCGGGAATGCTTTCACCATATCCCAAGTCGGCGTGTTACTTGCATTACTACGACTCAATGAAGCCGGTCGAATCGTATTCTCCCAACCTGCCGTTTTATCAGGATTGCTATATATGATAGGGAATATGACCTCCGAGTTTCCATCCACCAACCAGTTGTCGCTATATTTATTCGTCAGTTTTATTCCTTGAGAGATACAAAAGTCATAAGCCTCTTTTGCAGCCTCGTAAGCTTCACTCCAATACCTGTTATCATACATGTTTGAGGGGTTAAACTGCGGAGAAGCCTTATAAAGTAACATCTTCGCCTTATAGGATTTCGCAAAGCACTGGTCTATGCGTCCATAGTCGTTTCCTTTCGCTTTTGCCGGAAGCAAACTGATGGCATCATCCAAATCCTTTATGAGCAGATCAAAGCATTCGGCTGTAGAATTCCGGGTCACATACAGATCGTCCTTATCTTTATCCTGCGCTTTTGTGATATAAGGCATTCCTCCATGATAAACAATCATTTCGCCATATTGATAGGCCCGCATAAAGAGCATTTGTCCGGTCAAACTGTTTTTAACAGACTCGGAACAAGTCCCTTCAGCCAAAGATTCGATTCCTAAATTGATATTACGTATGTTCGTATAATTCCAACGTTTATAACCGCCTCCGGAAGTCGTAATCGTACTCAACATAAAAGGAATTCCAGTCTGTTGTTCGGCCGTATTATCCGCACCGGTACTCCAACCCGAAAAAATATCACCATAAAGGTCTGTCACATACGCAGTAGCCAGATTATCATCATTCCAAACCAAATTTGCATCATAATTCCATAAATTCTCTATATCTAAGCTATTGCATCCATCAAACAACAGAACGGCTGCTAAACCGACCAATGAATGTTTTAATTTATTCAGTTTCATAATTTCAATTTTTAGAATGAAAAGTTAAGTCCAAATGTAAATGATCTCATCAAAGGGAATGAATCATAATATTTTTGCTCCGGATCCATGAATTCATTCATAGCTGAGATAGAAAACAAATTCGTTGCATTCATAAACACCTGAGCCTGGAGCAATCCTAACGGACGTAAGATCGAAGCCGGTAAATCATACCCTATATTCAAATTCTTCAAACGGACATAAGCACCATTACGCATCCAGAAATCCGTGTTTCCATAACCCGATTCATACTGGTTCTTACCGATCACCCGCGGATAAACTCCATTCGGATTTTCCGGACTCCAGCACTTCTCGCTTGTCCAAATCGGATAATAAGGACGAGTGTTTCCACCATATTGCGGCATACCGTTGGTTGCTTTACAACCGATCAGACGATCATAGCTACCCACTCCCTGGAAGTGCATATCGATCGTTATACCTTTCCAGCTAAAGCTTCCACCGAAACCATAATTGATACGGGGAGTTCCATTTTCACTTAACAAGTTATAAGCATCATTTCCGTCAATCTTTCCATCCGGTCCTAAAGAATAGCCATCACCACGAGTATCCTGGAACAAAAGCCCACCCAAATAAGGATCTCGGCCATATTGTTTAAAACCTTTGGCAATCAACTCATCCACTTCAGCTTGATCTGTCAGCAAATGGTCTACCTTCAGTCCGACGATACGTCCGGCCGACATGCCGACCAAAGACAAGTCCTTAAGATTACCAGTCATATAAATAACAGATTCGTCCAAGACATCCCAACGGTCTTTAGAATATCCGATATTCATATACAAGGAATAATTCATACCTTGTTTTATTTTATCCCTCCAACTCAACGTTAATTCTCCACCTCTCCATGAACGTTCTGCATAGTTTTCAGGAGCTAAAGTAGCACCATAAGTACTTGGTAACGTAGTGGTCCGGGAACCCAAAATATTTGTTTCTTTCCGATAAAAACCATCGATCGTTCCACTCAATCTATTGCCTAACAAGGTGAAATCCAATCCACCGTTAATAGTGGCCGAAGTCGCCCAAGTCAAATCAGTAGTCGGCATGCTACCCGTCTGAATACCATTTGCCAATCCCTTTCCAAACAGATAACTACTACCCGTTGTATACTTTTCTATATATTGGAAATAACCGATCGAATTATTAGCCGTATTCAAGTCATTACCGGTCGTACCATAAGAGACACGCACTTTCAAATCATCAAGCCATCCCGAAGCATTTTCCATAAAAGCTTCCCTGCTCATACGCCATCCAAGAGATGCAGAAGGGAAAAAGCCCCATCGATGATTTTTCGGGAACTTATTATTTCCATCATACCGGAATGAGAATTCCGCCATATATTTGGAATCATAATTATAAGTTGCACGTCCGATCCAAGAAAGATGCGAGCCTAAATTTTCAGATTCATTGACAGACACGGTCCGTCTCTCTGGATCTGTAGAATATACAAACCACTGGTCGTAGTTCGTCAAAGGTTCATTGGCTGTAGCATAGATTGCCTCTCCCTGGCTTTCTGCTTGTTCAAAAGTGATCATTCCGCCAACTTCGTGCTTCCCGAATGAATTCTTGTAGTTCAATGTCCAGTCGAATTGTTCATTCCAGAACTGGCGAGCGCCATAAGTCAAGCTCTCATAGTTAGAACCGAACGTATAAATATTATACTTATTCAAATCCAGGGGACCTGGCACAAATCGGTTATTGGGATCTCCAGACTGGAAGTTGTATGCTTTCTGGTGAGACATATATTTCTTACGGGCATAGTCATTTATAATGTAATTTCCCGTAACCTTAGTTGACAATCCCGGTAAAAACTTACCCAAATCAATGTTTAAAGACAAAATGCCATTCACATTGCGTCTACGTGTTTTGATATAACGGTCACCTAACACAACGTCTGCGACATTCCAACCTTTAAAGTTACTTACATCCGGGTAAACTGGATAATCTGTTTTTTCATTTGCCGGAGTTCCATCCAAATAAGCGTAAGAAGGCACTGTTCTCAAACAGTTAAACGTAGTCCGGTAAAAGTCAAATATATCTTCACTATCATCCTCACTGCCCGGCCAATTAAACCGTCTGTCATTTTTTTGATAACCAGACACATTGGCATTCAAAGATATATATTTAGATAAATTCACCGTCAAATTTGAACGGAAAGAATATTTATTATTTTCCAAGTTCTTGTAAGAACCCTCTTCTCTAATAAAATTACCTAACACATAATATTTTACTTTTTCCGTTCCTCCTGTTGCACTGATGGAGTGCTTCGTGTTCCACGGATTTTGCCAAATCAAATCATTGACATTGTAATCATGTGTTTTTGCATACTCCATTTCTTCTTCATTATTGGGTATCGGCAAACCATTGGCTTCAGCCACCAGATTTTGATACACCAATTCTTTATAAGCGCTCATTTCATCAGAGAAGAGCTTACGCGTCGGCCTGTTGAATGTATAAGATCCCTGATATTCAAACTTCGGTTTTCCCATTGCATCCACACCGGATTTCGTTGTAACCAATACAACACCGTTTCCTGCTTTGGAACCATAAACAGAAGCCGTAGCAGCATCTTTCAAAAAGCTAAGCTGGTCGATTTCATTGGGTTCAAGAGCATCAAACGCCGCCTTGTCGCGGATAATCCCATCGATGACAAACAACGGATCCCCAAAACTACCACGCATACGAATTTCAGAACTGGCTCCCATAAAACCGGAACTACCGACAATTGTCAAACCCGGTGCGCGTCCGGCCAAAGTGTTTGACAAGTTAGTCGTTGAAATCGTCGACAGTTCTTCTGTCTTTACATTGGTTATTGCACCTGTCAGATTGACCTTTTTTTCGACACCATAGCCAATCACAATAACTTCATCCAATTTCTGAGTATCTTCTAACAGCGTTATCCGATAAGAATTTTGTCCTCCTTCGATCTTAATCTTTTGATCTTTATAACCGATATAAGAAACAAGCAGAGTGGCGCCATTCGGTATTTCATTCAAGACAAAATTTCCGTCTACATCCGTTATTGTACCGACTCCTTTGTTTCCTTCAAGCGTAACATTCGCACCGATTATCGCCAAACCATCCTTGTCGACAATCACCCCGGATATCGTACGTTTTTCTTGTTGTATTCCGTTCGAAACGACCTCTGTCTGTTTCATCTTTTTTACACTATTATCCTTCAGGAATACACGGTTATTTACGATCTTATAAGAGATACCGGTGTTCTTAAACACCTCTTTCAGAACATTTTCTATATGTTCATTTTTTAGATTAACAGAGACTTTGGAAATTTTCTTCGATAATAAAGTTTCATCATAAGAAAATTCATACCCTGTCTGTTCACTGATACTTTGTATGACGGCACCAACAGTCGTTTGGTTTAGGGCCAGTTCCAGATTCACATACAAAGAATGCGCATCGCTTGTCGCCATAGCAGGCGATGCAGCTGATAAAAACATTGCTAATGTAGCAATTGATGCATTTTTAATCATACATGTGATTCAATAATGTTAGTACTAATTTTTCTAGTTATAGTTTTTTTGTTGTGTGTGTTAACTTTACTTTTCCAATCTACTATTTCTTCATAGGCATTCACTTTTAATTATTCATATATAAAGACTTCTTTCCCCTCTATCCGGTATTGGATGGGAGCCAAATACTTCAAGAGTTTCAAGATATCAGGTAAACTTTCATCTTCATTGATCACACATCGGAACTTACGCCGGGCAAGCTTCGTTGATTCCAGGTTTATGTTCACATTAAATTTTACGGAGAGTTGGTTGACTATTTCCCTCAATGTGACATTTTCGAAGACAAACTGGTTCAATCGCCACGCCGTACAGATATTCACATCCACAACCTCTGTGGTATATTCGTTCTTATTGCTGTTGTATGTCACCTTTTCTCCCGGTGACATGTCTAAAACTGCGTTCCATTGCTTATCGAGCAAAGCAACTTTACCTCTTGTCAAAACGGTTTCTACGTTTTGCCGCTTCTCGTCTGTCTTTACATTAAAAGCAGTTCCAAGAACCTTGATATTCACATAATTCGTTGAGACATACAGTGGAAGTTGGTCATTCTTTGCAACGTCAAAGAATGCTTCTCCTTGCAAGGAGAGTTTACGATCGTTTTTGGCAAAAGTTTCCGGAATTTTCAATGACGAACCGGCCTTTAACCAAACAGAAGAACCATCCGCAAGCACGATTTTTTTCACATCTTCCCCTTGTTTCACCGTAACCGTCACATAACGGTCGGGCTTCAAATAATTCCATCCTACATAAGAGAAAGAAAACAACAGCAAAATCACAGCTGCATACCTCATTACAGTACGGAATACCTGAAACCGCTTTCTATTATTTATCTTGGCATTCAATCCATCCAATGCCTTTTCAATACGCTCCGGCGTATTATATTGAGTAAACTTCCACGAAACACGAAGCCTTATTAATTCAGAAAAAACTTCTTCATTATCAATTGATAATGCACGCCATTCTTCCACCTGCTTCATTTCTTCAGGAGAAAGCATTCCTGTCAAATATTTTGCTAAAAGTCTATAATCAAAATCCATTTTTAGTTCATATTACTTATACTAAACGAACAACTTCAGAAAAATACTGAGCAAAAATGCATTTTTTTTTCATCAATTAATAGACAATTATTCCACAGACAAACAAGGCTATTAATAATTAATCACTTACGACAAATCAGTAGTTTCAGTCTCAGGCAACCGGACAAACTAATCCGTTTCCTGCCACAAACTAAGTCAAATCATCCGAAGAACTAAATGAAAACATATAGTAAAGTATCTGTTAGTAGTTACCACCAATCGACTTTATGTAGTACTACCAATCGACAATAGGTAGTACCACATAAGGAGGATAGGTAGTACTACATATCAGCAATATGCTATATGTTTTGAATTAGTTTACTATGACTTTCGAATTAGTTTCCGGCATATTCCGCATCAGTTGCACCGTGGAAACGAGGAAACTCCGGACAAACCTCCGGAAACAAAAAGGTGTCGGTTCAGTGCCGGTTGCAAAACCCAACCGACACTCTTTAATTGAATGTTTATTAGAGAGATACAAACAAAAGTGCCAGGTGTCGGTTCCCTGCGTGTTTTTACTTATAACATCATCTGCAAACTTGGTTTCAAACCTGTTTAAACTTTTCATCTCTACTTGATATACAAACCCGTAAAAGCTCCTTCCAATAAGTTTCAATTCCAAATACCGGAAAACAGACAGCTTCTCTTAACTTCACCGGAATTTCCTCTATAACCAAAGCTGGATGATGACATGCTTTGTAAACGAACTCCAAATCAAACAAATATGTATCTATACAAGTAGAAAGAAAAACAAAACGACCTTTGCGATTAAACCCTTTCAAACCGGCTTGCGT